>JAAMEZ010000058.1 GCA_013322215.1 Martinezella rhizogenes | reverse complement strand
ATCCTGAGTGCGGGGAACGTCCCCACCCCCGAGCTTTCCAGGCCGTGATAGTGCCGTTCGAGGCTTGTAAGCTATAGCAAAACCACTTCTAGTAGCTTGAGCGTAGCGTTTCAAACCTCTGCCTTTGGTGAAGAACATGACTCCTGGGGTCGAATAGGCAGAAGAGCGCTTGAAAAAGGAGGGTTCATTGTCGTTGCCAATTCTCGAGGGTCGCAACGTCAGGCTCCGCCCGCCATGTGCCGACGACGCCGATATGCGCTTCGCTCTGGGCACGAATGCCGAGATCGCGGAAATGTATGGCGTCGACAAAGAGGACATCAAGCCCATCACCCGGGAGGGAGCGGTCAATTGGGTGCAGCGGTTCGCCGATCGCCCGCATGCCTGGGTCATCGAAATCGACGGTGTCTTTGCCGGTGAAATCAGATTGGACAACGTCAATCCTCAGGACAAGCGCGCGACGATGGCGATCGGTATCAGCAATCCGGCCTTGCTTGGCAAAGGCTTTGGCACCGAGGCCATTATTCTCCTGCTGCGTCACGCTTTCGGCGAGATGGGACTGCACCGCATCGGAATACGCGTGCTTGCCTACAACAAGCGCGCCATCCGTGCCTATGAGAAATGCGGCTTTGTGGTCGAGGGCAGGGAGCGGGAAACCGCTTACGTCAACGGCCGCTGGCACGACGACATCATGATGGGTCTGTTGGATCGCGAGTTTTCGCCACCTCCTCTTTGAGGAGGAGGTGGAGCGGAACGCGCGGGTGGGGATGACCTATGAGTGCGGGGAGGCATCACCCCATCCTGGAGCGTTGCTCCGCCTCCTCAAGAGGAGGGTGAGGACGGCCAGCTTTCGCTCATGTCGTTGGTTGACGTTGCCGCGCCATCTGGAGAGCCTGTAAATTCGGCTTGAGATAGGGTGGCGACCAGATCACGAAGCCCGTTAAAAGTCCGGCGATGAATATAATCTTGGCAATCACCGCGAAAATCGTTCCGAGCAGGCCTGTCCAAAAAAGGGCTTGATGAGGGCCGCGGCGAGATTCAATCACGTCATAGAATAGGTGTCCGCCATCGAGCGGAAACGCCGGCAACAGATTTACGACACACCAGATGAGATTCAGCACGCCGAGCCACTGAAGAGCCCGGCAAAACGGCGGTACCGCCATGGGCGGCGGCACAGTCCAGGGACTTTCGGGGGTTGGGACGAAGGGTACTGCCGTGTCTGGCATGGCAACATAATATGCCGACAGAAGCGCAAGCGCGATCAGGAGGTTTGCGGCTGGCCCCGCGATCGTAATCAGACGCGCTTCAGTTCGTGTAATATCGCCGCTTTCCAAAATTGCCTCGCCGCCACCGGCATGCAGGCGTATCAGTGTCGGTTTGCAGCCGAGATAACGGGCCGTCCCGGCATGTCCAAGTTCGTGAGCCAATACAGATAGGATAATTCCGGGAATGATGATTCCGGCAGTGGCAAGTCCCCCTGCATGAAGCTCGATCCATAGGGGGAAGGTGAGCAGACAAGCAATGATCACAATCCCCATATGCATCCAGATCGGTGGTAAACCGCCGATCCGCAATTCTATCCCATCGTTGCGATAGGTGAGCTTCAATGGCTATAAACCTCGCATCCAGCTTTCCGCTTCCGGACCGGGCAACGATCAGCAGATTTCTGTCGTGGTGATTTTGATGCCGAAGCCTTCCAGCCCGACATAGTGACGCTCGCGGCTGGTGAGCAGCTTGATCGAGCTGACGCCGAGATCCTTCAGGATCTGTGCGCCAAGGCCGATTTCCAGCCATTCGCTATCGCGCGCCTGCGCTTCGGCATGGCTTTCGCGCTCGGCCTGACGCGCCTTGCGGCCATTGTCGAAATGACCGACACCGACGGAACCTTCGCGAAGATAGACGATGACGCCGCGGCCTTCCTCGGCGATCTTCTTCATGTAGAAATCGACCGGGCGGCGCTTGCCGAACAGATCCTCGGCGACGTTTTCCGGATGCAGGCGCACCGGGATATCGACGCCGTCGCGAATATCGCCGAAGACCACAGCGAGATGCTGCATCGGATCCCAGGGCAGCGAATAGGTATGCGCGCGTGCCTTGCCGAACGGCGTTTCGATGTCGAAGCTGGTGCCGAGCTCGATCAGCGTTTCCTTGCGCTGGCGATAGGCGATGAGATCGGCGACGGAGACGAGCTTCAGGCCGTTTTGCTCGGCGAATTCCACCACCTGCTGGCCGCGTGTCACCGTGCCGTCGTCATTGACCAGTTCGCTGATGACGCCGATCGGCGGCAGGCCGGCAAGCTTGCAGAGGTCGACGGCGGCTTCCGTATGGCCGGAACGCATCAGCACACCGCCCTCGCGGGCAACCAGCGGGAAGATATGGCCGGGACGAACGAAATCCGTGGGGCCGACATTCGGATTGGCGAGGTTTCGAACCGTCAGGGTCCGGTCGTCGGCGGAAATGCCTGTTGTGGTGCCATGCTTGAAATCGACGGAAACGGTGAAGGCCGTCGTATGGGCGGAATCATTTTCCGCAACCATGGCGTTGAGGTTCAGCCGCTTGGCTTCCTCGCGCGGCATCGGCGTGCAGACGATGCCGGAAGTGTGCCGGACGATGAAGGCCATCTTTTCCGGCGTGCAGTGAACGGCGGCAACGATGAGGTCGCCTTCGTTCTCGCGGTCGTTATCGTCCATGACGACGACGATCTCGCCGGCTTCGAAAGCCCGGATGGCATCGACAACGCGCTTCTGGTCGTAAGACATTTCGAAGTTCCTACCTCTGCTGGCCGGTCTGGCCGCGATCCCTCAGATAATGGTCGGCAACGGCGCAGGCGACCATCGCCTCGCCGATCGGCACAGCGCGAATACCGACGCATGGATCGTGGCGCCCCTTGGTGCGTACGTCGACATTGTTGCCATCGGCATCGATCGACTGGCGTTCCGTCAGGATCGAGGAGGTTGGTTTGATCGCGAAGCGTGCGACGATCGGCTCGCCAGTGGAAATGCCGCCCAGGATACCCCCGGCATGATTGGATAGGAAGATGCGCTTGCCGTCATTGCCCATGCGCATCGCATCGGCATTTTCCTCGCCGGTCAACTCGGCAGAGGCGAAGCCCTCACCGATCTCGACGCCCTTGACGGCATTGATCGACATCAGCAGCGAGGCGATATCCTGATCGAGCTTGCCATAGATCGGAGCACCGAGACCAGCCGGCACGCCTTCAGCCACGACTTCGACCACAGCCCCGATCGAGGAACCCGCCTTGCGGATGCCGTCGAGATACTCTTCCCATACCGGCACGATCTCAGGATCGGGCGCGAAGAACGGGTTCTGATCCACTTGAGCCCAGTCCCAGTTGGCGCGGTTGATCTTGTGCTTGCCGATCTGCACCAGCGCGCCGCGGATGGTCGCGCCGGGTACCACGAGGCGGGCGATGCCGCCGGCAGCAACGCGTGCAGCCGTCTCGCGGGCCGACGAGCGACCGCCGCCGCGATAGTCGCGAATGCCGTATTTGACGTCATAGGTATAGTCGGCATGGCCGGGGCGGTAGCGCCGAGCGATTTCGCCGTAATCCTTCGAGCGCTGGTCGGTATTCTCGATCAGCATCGAGATCGGCGTACCGGTCGAGATCATCGTCTCGCCATCCTCATCGAACATCACGCCCGACAGAACCTTGACGAGATCGTCCTCACGCCGCTGCGTCACGAAGCGCGATTGCCCCGGCTTACGCTTGTCGAGCCAGGTCTGAATGTCTTCCAGCTTGAAGCGGAGCCCGGGAGGGCAGCCGTCTACGACGCAGCCGAGCGCCGGGCCATGGCTTTCGCCCCAAGTGGTGACGCGGAAAAGGTGACCGAATGTATTGTGCGACATGGAAAACGACCGGTTTGCTGCAGCCTGTCGTGCAGGCTGCGTCTTGTCTCTTGCAATTTCGGCCCACTCATAGAGCATGACACCGAAAAGTGTAAGCGGTTTTCGGGCGACATCATGCTCTACCTATTTGATTCCAGTGCCGGATGCCGGCAAGATAAAATCTTTCTTTCTAGCTGCGCGGAAACGGCTGTCGCAGCTTTCGTCTGCCGCTTCATCATCATGGTAAACAAAGATTAATCCGCGCTGTGGATTGTGACGATGCATTCACCAATTGGGCGCGCGAAGCCATTATTGGGGGCAACTTCCGCCATATTCGACGTGTTTTCTACATCGCAATAAGAAATGAAAAGCAAATTGACCTGAAGGGTGACGACGATGCGCTTCTTTGTAGCGACGCTTTTGGCCACGGCAAGCCTGCTTGCTCCTGTCGCGGGCTTTGCCGAAAGCGCGGATGTCGAGGCAGTCATCAAGAAGGTCGACACGAAGAATTTCAACATCACTCTGGATGATGGCAAGAGCTATCAGGTGCCCGAGGATTTCGATTTCAGCGGCTTGCAGGCCGGTGTGAAGGTCGTGGTCTTCTATACGGAAGTCGACGGCAAGCGCGTCGTCAACGACCTCGATATCGTCCAGTAACTAAAGCATGTCGCGCAAAGGTGCGCAGCGGTTTTGCGATGGCGATATGCATAAAATCGAGGATCTAAAGTGTGAGAAGCGAATCTGAAGGATCGCGATGCGCTTTAGTGGTGTCGCCGCACAGCAGGCGGTCTTGGGCAGGTTTTTTGCCTTCAAAGTGATTGTTCTTCTTCGCTCGCTCCCAAACCAAGCAGCCATCCGCGTCTAGTCGGGAGCCGTCTACATCCAGCCGATGATCCTCATCTGCGGATCGACCTTCAGGATCTGGTCCTGATGGATCGGGATTTCCGCCGCCTCTTCCTTTTCGACATCGCCGATCAGACGGAACAGTGTGCGGATGACGCCGCCATGTGTGACGCAGACTGTGGGGCGATCGACCGATGCCAGCCATGAGCCGACGCGCCAGGAGAGGATTTCATAGCTTTCGGCGTCATCGCCAGGCGGGATGAAGTCCCATTTGTTAGCCTTGCGCTCGGCAAGCCGGTCCGGCGCTGTCGCTTTCAATTCCTTGAGTGTAAAGCCTTCCCAGGCGCCGAATGACAGCTCGACGAGCCTTTCGTCCGTGCGATAATCCTTGGGTGGCAGGCCCATGGCATCGCGTGCGATTTCCATGGTTTCGCGCGTGCGCCGCAATGGGCTGGCGACAAAATCGAAGGGCCGGTTTTCGAAGGCGAGGATTTCGGCGAGATCGATGCCGTTCTGCCGCGCCTGTTCGCGGCCGATGGCGTTGAGATCGATGTCCTTTTGCCCCTGCAGGCGGCGCTCGGCATTCCAGTCGGTCTGACCGTGACGTATCACATAGAGGATGGGCGACACGGTCAGCTTCCTGTTGATCAGTCCTTCGCGACGGAAATGTCAGGCGCGTCCACGGCCTTCATGCCGACGGTGTGGTAGCCGGAATCGACGTGATGGATTTCGCCGGTAACGGCTGTCGACAGATCGGACAGCAGATAGAGGGCGGAATTGCCGACTTCGTCGATCGTGACGGTCCGCTTCAGCGGCGCGTTATATTCGTTCCACTTCAGGATGTAGCGGAAGTCGCCGATGCCGGAGGCTGCGAGCGTCTTGATCGGGCCTGCCGAGATCGCGTTGACGCGGATGCCGCGGCTGCCGAGGTCGACTGCGAGGTAGCGCACGCTTGCTTCGAGAGCAGCCTTGGCGACGCCCATGACGTTGTAGTGCGGCATGACCTTCTCTGCACCATAATAGGTGAGGGTGATCATCGAGCCGCCGTCATTCATGATTCGCTCGGCGCGCTGTGCAACTGCCGTGAAGGAATAGACGGAGATGTCCATCGTCTTCGTGAAGTTGTCGCGGCTGGTGTCGAGGTAACGGCCGGTCAGCTCGTCCTTGTCGGAAAACGCAATGGCGTGCACGACGAAGTCGATCTTGCCCCATTTCGCCTCCAGCGTGTCGATGACGGCATCGATCGTTGCCGGCTCGGTCACGTCGCAATGGCCAGCCATGAAGGCGCCGAGTTCCTGAGCAAGCGGCTCGACGCGCTTCTTCAGGGCATCGCCCTGCCACGTCAATGCGATTTCGGCTCCGGCATCCGAACAGGCCTTGGCAATACCCCACGCTATCGAACGGTTGTTTGCTACGCCGAGGATGACGCCGCGCTTGCCTGCCATGAGGCCAGTGGATTGAGCCATATTCTGCTCCCTTGAACTTTCGAATGACCCTGCCTATGGCATAGGCCGTTCCCCTGTTCAAGCATCGTAAAGATCATCAACTGTTAGGGATCGTAACAAAGGGTGCTGTTGTCACCAAAATTTCACAGGAAAAGCCCTTCACGCATGCTGCGCATGAGATCCGTGACCTTGTCGTCGGGTTTTTCCCACAGCATCAACCGCAATTCGACTATGAGATCACCCTTTCCGCCGTTGCCGTCGGGCAGGCCCTCCCCGGAAATGCGCACGATCTGATCCGAACCGGACCAGGCCGGCACCGTGATCCTGACCGGCCCGTTCAATCCTTCTACCATGGTCTCGCAGCCAAGGACCGCATTCTCGATGGTCACGGGCAATATCGTGCGCACATCGCTGCCGTCGAGCGTGAAGCGTCCGTCGGTCGACAGATGAACGGTGACGGCGACATCACCGCGCAGCATTCCGGCGAGCTTCAGTCCCTGGCCCTTCAGGTGAAGGACCTGGCCATTGGAGATATCCGTCGTCGCCTGGAAGCGCGCCTCGCGGTTGTCGGGCAACGGAACGGTGATCCAGCGGCTCTTCAGCATGTCGTCAAGCGTTACCGTGGCTTCGGCGGCGACCTCCGGGGTTTTTTCCGGCGGCTTTTCGGGCGCATTGCTGCCCGTGATGCGTCGCACCAGGGAGCCGAGGATGCCGAATGCGGAGCGCGAGCCGGCCGAGGCTGTTGCCAGTTGCTCTTCTTCCATCTGCGTCTCTTCCGGTGCCGCGGTATTGGGTTGATCCTGCGGCTTTTCGGTCTGCTGCGCGCTGGCTTCCGCGGCGGTGGCTTGTGCCTGCTGTGCCTGGCCGGTCTTCACTCCGAAAATGCGCTCGACCATATCTTCAGGAGATTCGGCGGCATTACTCCTCTGGCCGGATGCGGCGGACGCGGCTGCCTTGCGGGCATTGGCCCTAGCGAGCTCCTCCATGATCTTATCGGCATTGGCGCGTGCTGCCTTGGCCCTCTCGGCGGCCTCGCGCGCCGCCTGTCGCTGCTGCATGATCGTCTGTTCCCGGCTTTGGCCCTTTGCCTCGGCCATTTGGGTGATCTGATCGTAGCGGCTGCGCTTCTGCGGGTCCTTCAGCGTCTCATAGGCACGGCCGATTTCAGCAAAGCGCTCCGACGCCGTCGGATCGCCCGGATTGTGATCGGGATGGGCGGTCTTCGCCAAGCTGCGCCAGGCGGCCTTGATGTCGTCCGCCCCAGCATCCTTCTTAACGCCTAACACCTTGTAAGGATCGCGCATCTTTCCCGCCATCATTCATGGATGTGCTCAGCCCCATTGCAGCACCCCAAGCAAAGAACCAGTTGATAGCGCTTCGCCATCCTGCTTCCTGTCATGGGAGGCAAGGCTAATGCGCCGATCAGCCGATCCTGCGGGAAAAGTTGCTAATCAGGCGTTACGGCGGACGGGGGCCGAAGGCCTGCATTTCAAGGCATGGTTAGCCGATCGCTAACGGGCGATGCTTAGGATTTGCAGTCGGAACCGTAGCGCCGATTACAATGGAATGCTTCTCAGCGTAGACTGATTTGAAGGCAGGAGAGAAGGGGAGAAAGGCGGTCAGCCCGCCTGTTGGAAGCTGAGCAGCTGCCATTCGCCGAGGCCCACAAGGCAGGTCCTGCCGGAGAAATTGGCAACGCCCTGATAGGAGTGTCGGCTGGTGCGGAATTGACGGCAGACCACGCCGGAGGCGTTGCTTTCCACGATGGCGTCGATGACGCCGGCACTGCCGGTAGAGGTGTTTGCCCAGGGTATGGGCTGGCCGTTGAGCTTATGAAGGTCCGCCGAGGTGACGGCATTGCGCACGGTGGTTTCGTCGGACATGCTGTCGGTCGTCACTGCAGCCGTCGGTACTGTGCCGGTGGAGACGCTGCGATCCACCTTGGCAGAGCTCAGATAGTCCATGCCGCCGCCGACGCAGCCGCCAAGGGTGAAAAGGAAGACTAGGGCGACAGCCATCGTCACGCCTTTTGCAAGCTTGCGCTTTGTATGAACGGTCGACTTTGCTATGACTTCCACCCGAACATCTTGGCCAGCCAGAGGGGCCAGCGGTTATTAGGAATTGCGGAGCATTTGAATTAATATGTCGGAAAACGAGTTAACAAGCGGTGACTTCACCGAGCAGAACGAACCTTTCACTCTTTTTGCGTCCTGGCTGCGCGAAGCCGAGACCACCGAACCAAACGATCCGAATGCGGTAGCGCTGGCAACGGTGGATAAGGATGGTTTGCCAAATGTCCGCATGGTTCTTCTGAAGGGTTTCGATAGCGACGGATTCGTATTCTATACAAATTTCGAGAGCCAGAAAGGCCAAGAAATTCTTTCCCAGAAGAAAGCGGCCATGTGCTTCCACTGGAAGTCGCTCCGTCGGCAGGTGCGACTGCGCGGCCTGGTTGAAGTGGTGAGCGACAAGGAAGCCGACGAGTACTATAAGACAAGGGCTCGCGGCAGCCGCATCGGCGCCTGGGCCTCGAAGCAGTCTCGTCCGCTGGAAGGTCGTTTTGCATTGGAAAAAGCTGTTGCCGAATACACCGCCCGTTATGCCATCGGCGATATTCCGCGCCCGCCTTACTGGTCCGGCTTCCGCATCCGGCCGCTATCCATCGAGTTTTGGCACGACCGCCAGTTCCGCCTGCACGATCGCATCGAGTTTCGCCGCGATATGCCCGAAGGCGCCTGGCAGAAGGTGCGGATGTATCCCTAAAGTTCGTCGCGATCTTTCAGATTCGCTTCTCGCACTTTAGGTCTTTGGATGTTGCGCACGTCGTCGTCGCAAAACCGCTGCACACTTTTGCGCGACATGCGTTGAATCCTATGCCGTTTCCCGGCGCCCCATCAGCCGCATGGGGATGCCGGAGGCGAGCGCCGACGCATAGCGCGGCTTCTGGTAATGACCGTTCAGCGATAGTCGCGGTAGCAATAGCGGCGCATTGCCGTTTGTCACCGTGATCGTGCCGGGGCGCGTGGTGACGCCGACGGAAAAGCCAAGTTCCGCCGCAAGCCGTCCTTCGCGTGCCGAGACGGCCTCGTTCGTGCCATAGGGATAGGCGATTGTGGTTGGCCGCTTTCCGGCGATGTCGGCGACATAATCGGCCGAAAGCGCCATCTCGGCTGCGGCCTCCGCTTCCGTGAGCCTTGAGAGCGCCCGATGGCTCACCGTATGTGCCCCGAGCGAGGCAAGGGGATGGCTGGCGAGCTGCCGCAATTCGTTCCGATCCATGATCGATGCGCGGACTATGCCGAGCGGTTCCAGGCCGTGGCGCCGGGCAAGCTCATCGATCCGGCCGACGGCTTCGCTTTCTTCGTGGCTATGGACAAAGGCGGCGAAGCGGGCAAATGCGGCATGCTTCTGGCTGTCCTTGCCGAGCGGCAGAAACTCTTCTCCCGATCCGAAATCGAATGTCAGCCGGTCAAGCTGGCCAAGCAGCTCGGCCAGCGTCTCCCACCATAAGCTATGGCTGCGTTCCGAAAGCCCCTGGGCGACGAAGACGGTGAAGGGCGTATCATGCCGTGCAAAGATCGGCAGGGCGTGGTCGAGATTGTCCCGGTTGCCGTCGTCGAGCGTGAAGGCGACGAAGGGCGGCTTGCCGACGGCGCTTTTTACTCGTGAGGGCAGGGCATCGAGTGCGATGAACTCGTAACCGTCCTGCTTCAGCCGCGCGATCGCCTGGTCGAGAAAGTCGGGCGAGACCTCCAGATGCGCGTTAGGTGCGAAGCGCCTGGGAAGGGCAGGGCGGACATGATGAAGGGTGAATATCGTGCCGAGGCCGGCAACGTCGCGCATCAGCCCCGCGCCCTTCAAAATGGCGGCAGCCTCCAGCCCGCTGGAGATCATCGTGCGCTTGAGGCGGACCTTGATGCCCTGTTCCATGCGGCTCGACCCGGTTGACCAATGTCAACGCTGTAGCGCATCCCCGTTAAACCTTACTGAATCTTTGTCATAATTTCCAATGCGTTAATGCTTATTTTACCAGGAAAGGCAAAATTGAAGAACTATCGAGGCTGTTGCCTCAATATCGCACCGGTATCAGGTTTTTTGTCGCAAAATCATACAGGGATTGATGCGGTGTGTTGGCATTCTTTCGGTTGGGGACAATTATGAAAAGACTTCTGATGGCTCTGTCTGCGGCCGTCTTGCTATTGGGCGCTCCTGCGGCGAGCTTCGCGGGCAGCGCGTATTTCATCATGGATGCGAAGACCGGCAGGGTGCTGGCATCCAGCAATGCGGATGACCTCAACCATCCGGCATCGCTGACCAAGATGATGACCTTGTACATGACCTTCGAGGCGATCCATCGCGGCAAGCTGAGCTGGAACACCCGGATCCCGGTATCGCGTTTCGCCGCTGCCAAGCCCCCGACCAAGCTGGGCCTCAAGCCCGGCAGCACAGTGACCGTCCGCGAAGCCGTTGATGGCATGATCATCAAGTCCGCCAACGACGCCGCAGCCGCCATGGCGGAAGCGCTCGGCGGCAGCGAAAGCGGCTTCGCCCGGCTGATGACGCAGAAGGCGCGCGAAATCGGCATGCGCCGCACCACCTTCCTGAATGCTTCCGGTTTGCCGAACATGCAGCAGTGGACGACGGCCCGTGATATGTCGACGCTTGCCGTCGCGCTCATCAACAACTATCCCCAGGAATACCGGCTCTTCTCGCAGACGAGCTTCAACTATCGTGGCCACAGCGTTCGTGGTCACAACAACCTGATGTATCGCTATGAAGGCATGGACGGCATCAAGACCGGCTATACCAATGCCTCCGGTTTCAACCTCGTCAGCGCCGTGCGCCAGGGCAATCGCCGCGTGATCGGCGTCGTCATGGGCGGTGCCACCGCGCGCGGCCGCGATGCGCTGATGGCCTCGCTGCTGGATCGCTATGTGCCGAAGGCAAACTCGGTCGCATCATCGCGGCTGCTGGCGAGTGTCGGTGGCGGCAGGGCCGCGAAACAGGTTGAAGTGGCCTCCGCATCGGACGACGTCGCCGTCGATGTCGATGCCCAGACCACTGCGACGACGACACCGGCGCCGGCGCGCAAGCGTACCGAGGTCGTCCCGATGGCATTTGCCGCGGCTTCGAACGTCACTGTTCCGATGGATCGCCCGGCTGCGATGGACGAGATCCTCGTTGCCAACAAGCCGGCAGCGGGCGGCAGCTGGCAGGTGCAGATCGCCGCAACCCCGACGGCCCAGGCAGCCAAGGATTTGCTTTCCGAAGCGAAATCCAAAGCCGGCAATGCGCTCGCCAACGCCTCGCCCTATACCGAAGCCGTCGGCAAGGGCGGCAACACGGTCTATCGCGCCCGCTTCGTCGGCTTTGCAAGCCGTGACGATGCAAGTTCGGCCTGCTCTGCTTTGAAGCGAAAGGACTTCGATTGCATGCTGCTGCCGAGCAAGGGCTGAGCATAATCTCAATTGGATCGAAGCGAGCCGGCGGAGCAAATCTCCGCCGGCTCGACTTTTTTGCGGGAATCGTTCATTCATGGCTGGAACATAAAGGGAACAATGTCGATGTTTTCAGATCTGATGAAGCAATTCGAAGCGGCTTCGGCGACCTATGCCGCCGACAACGGCATGGAGCGCGACGACGATTGGTTCGTACTGAAACTCCAGGAGGAAATGGGCGAGTTGGTCCAGATCTGGAACCGGATCACCGGCCGCGGGCGGCGCAAGGGCATGAGCGACGCGGATCTGGCGACGGCGCTTGCCGATGAAACGGCTGATGTACTCGGCCATATTCTTCTATTCGCGCATCGCAACGGCCTGGATCTGCCCGCTGCCGTCGAGCGAAAGTGGTTCTTTCGCCCCAAGGAATAGTGGGCGGGGCGGTTAAGCCTTGGTGCCCCCGACTGTGATCTGGTCCATGCGCAGATGCGGTTGACCGACGCCGACCGGAACCCATTGGCCCGCCTTGCCGCAATTGCCGATGCCGGTATCGAGCTTCATATCGTTGCCGATCATGGTGACGCGCTTCATCGCATCCGGGCCGTTGCCGATCAGCATCGCCCCCTTAATCGGAGCACCGATCTTGCCATCCTCGATGAGGTAGGCCTCGGTGCAGCCGAAGACGAACTTGCCGGAGGTGATATCCACCTGGCCGCCGCCGAAGGAGACGGCATAGATGCCCTTCTTCACCGAGGCGATGATTTCGTCCGGCGTCTTGTCGCCGCCGAGCATGTAGGTGTTGGTCATGCGTGGCATGGGCGTATGGGCATAGCCTTGGCGTCGGCCGTTTCCGGTCGCCTTCATGCCCATCAGCCGCGCATTCTGCCGATCCTGCATGTAGCCGACCAGCTTGCCGTTCTCGATCAGCACGTTATAGGCCGAAGGCGTGCCTTCGTCGTCGACGGTAATGGAGCCACGGCGGTTTTCGATCGTGCCGTCATCGACGACGGTGACGCCCGGCGCGGCAACCATCTGACCCAAAAGGCCGGCGAAAGCCGAGGTCTTCTTGCGATTGAAATCACCTTCCAATCCGTGGCCGACGGCTTCATGCAGCATGACGCCCGGCCAGCCGGAGCCGAGCACGACATCCATCGTGCCGGCGGGTGCCTCGATCGCCTCGAGATTGACGAGCGCCTGACGCAGAGCTTCGTCGGCGCCATGGTGCCAATTGTCTGCTGCGACGAAATCGCCGAAGCCGATGCGCCCGCCCGTGCCGAAGGAACCGGCTTCCTGCCGGTCGCCGTCGCCGACGATGACGGAGATATTGATGCGCGTCATAGGCCTGACATCGCGCACGCGATGGCCGTCGGCGCGAAGAATGTCGACCACCTGCCAGCTCGCGGCGATGGATGCCGTCACCTGGCGCACCTTGTCGTTCTTGTCGCGCAGATAGCTGTCGATCCGCTGCAGGAGCTTCGCCTTCTCCTCGAAGCTCGGCGTGCCGATCGGGTTCTCGTCGCCATAGAGCACCTTGTTGGTGCGCTGGGGCGCAGCCGCATAGGAACCGGCATAGCCCGATGTCACCGCACGCACGGCGTCAGCGGCGCGCTTCAGTGCAGCCTCGGAGAGATCGCCCGCATGGGCATAGCCCACCGCTTCGCCGGCAACGGCGCGAAGGCCGAAGCCCTGTTCGGTATTGAAGCTGCCACCCTTCATCCGGCCATTGTCGAATGTCAATGATTCGGCCTGGATATGCTCGACGAAGAGCTCGCCGTCATCGGCGCCCGATAGCGCCTCGGCAACGATGCCGCGCAGCTTGGCTTCATCGGCATCGAAAAGAGTAAGGAGATCGGTATTCATGGCTCAGGTGCTCCGTTCAGAGCCGATGTAGGCTTCGCACCGCGCAAGAGCAAGGCCCATCCGATCAGGGAAGGGCGTCATAGCCTTCCGCAAAGCCCTTCAAGTCGACCGGAATACCGATGCCTTCTTCCGGCGACTGGAAGACGATGAAGGTTGCCGTGGCGCCGCTGCGCAGCGTCTTCAGCAATTCGTCTTCGAGCACGACTTCGGCGTAGCAGCCATCGGAAAAGCAGCGCACGAAATAGGCGCGGCCGATATCCTTGCCGTCGATATTGAGGCCGAGACCGTTCGGCAGCAGCACGCCGAGCGGCGCCAGAACGCGCAGGATCTTGGACTTGCGGTCGGCAGTCTTCAGCACGACGACGGAAAGACCGATTTCCGGACGATCCTCGGCGATCACGTTCTGCATCAGCGCGCATTGCTCAGTCGACGCACCGGCCGGCTTGTCGCAGACGACGGACCATGCGCCATGGCTGGAACGGACCGTACCTGGCGGTTGTGGAACCTGGCTCGTCGGAACCTGCTGCGTATGCGGCTGCGGCTGGCCTTGCTGCTGGGGCTGCAACTGTTGGGTCTGCTGCGCCGGCGGCTGAGTCTGCTGTGCCTGTTGCGCCCATGCGGGCGCGGCGACTGCGGCAGCGACGCTGCCGGTAACAAGCAAAAGCCGGGCGAGGGAACGAAAACCCATGGAAACCTCTAGATTCGAATCAGTGCCGCTATTGTTGAAGCCCAGGCCGGCAAATGAAAAGCCCCGGCTGCTGGATTCCAACCGACTACGGCGGAAATACGACGTCTACTCCATTTTGTCCCGGCGGCGCCATGGACCGCGATGCAATTTTTCGTATGATGATGAAATGCTTGCCATGTCCGGGACAAGCATGGGGGGATATTCGCGCAAAAATGCCGCACTAACAAATGTCTTGAGTTGTTGCGGAGCACCCCAAACTGTGGTTTGAAGCGCAATGGATTGTAGGGATACTGCGTTTGAGGAAGATCTGGGATCAAACGCTGGAGGGAGAGACATCGTGATTAAGAGAGCTTACGCGGCTCTGGCGGCTATGATCTGTCTGCTTTTTGCGACAGCTGGCTACGCCGATCAGCCGAGACCTTGGGAAACCGGTATGCAGCAGGCGGCAACCGGCAACATGCATCAAATCCGCTGGTTTGAGGCATACACGCTTTGGTTTATCATTCCGATCACGCTTTTGGTTCTGGTCCTCCTTGTGGTGGTCATGGTCAAGTTCCGGGCGTCCAAGAACCCGGTTCCGTCCAAGACGAGCCATAACACGCTGATCGAGGTCATCTGGACCATCGGACCGGTCCTCATTCTTCTCTTCCTGGCCATTCCCTCCTTCAATCTTCTCACCGACCAGCTGACGTTCCCAGAGAAGATAGACGTCACCGTCAAGGCGACGGCGACGCAGTGGCAGTGGAATTATGAGTATGAGGGCAGCGGCGCGACGCCGGTCGCCTTCGATTCCTTCATGCTGAAGGAGCAGGACCGCACTGCCGCCGGCAAGGACGACAAGTCGAAATATCCGCGGCTTCTCGCCGTCGACAATGAAATGGTCGTGCCTGTCGGCAAGAACGTGCGCGTCCTCGTCACCGCTGCGCCGACCGACGTCATTCATTCCTTCGCCATGCCCGCCTTCGGTGTCAGGATCGACGCCATTCCGGGCCGCCTGAACGAAACCTGGTTCAATGCCGACCGAGAAGGCCTGTACTACGGGCAGTGTTCCGAGCTTTGTGGCAAGGATCACTCTTTCATGCCGATCGCCATCCGCGTCGTCTCCGATGATCAGTACAAGCAGTGGCTGGCCGCTGCGGCAACCGATGTCGGCAAGGCGAACAAGGCTCTGATGGCCGCCGTCGACCAACCGACGACCGTCAAGGTCGCCGAAAACACGGCGAAGTAAGAGGGGATAGGAACAATGGCTGGATCCACGGCACACGACGATCACTCGCATGATCTTCACGACGCTCACGCGCATGACGATCATCACGCACACAAGCAAAGCTTCGCCAATCGCTGGCTGTTCTCGACGAATCACAAGGACATCGGCACGCTCTATCTGATCTTCGCGATCTTTGCGGGCGTGATCGGCTTCCTCCTGTCGGTCGCCATCCGCATGGAATTGCAGGAGCCCGGCATCCAGATCTTCAGCGGTCTGGCGTCGATGGTTTATGGCTATTCCGGTGATGCCGCCATCGATGGTGGCAAGCAGATGTATAACGTCTTCGTCACCGCCCACGCGCTGATCATGATCTTCTTCATGGTCATGCCGGCGATGATCGGCGGTTTCGCCAACTGGATGGTGCCGATCATGATCGGCGCACCGGACATGGCCTTCCCGCGCCTCAATAACATTTCGTTCTGGCTTCTCGTTCCGGCCTTCCTGCTGCTCATCCTTTCGATGTTCGTCGAAGGTCCGGCAGGTGCCTATGGCGCGGGCGGCGGCTGGACGATGTATGTGCCCTTGTCAGGCACGGTCGGCCATCCCGGCCCGGCGATCGATCTGGTCATCTTCGCACTGCATATCGCGGGTGCCTCGTCGATCCTCGGTGCGATCAATTTCATCACCACGATCCTGAACATGCGCGCTCCGGGCATGACGCTACACAAGATGCCGCTGTTTGCCTGGTCGGTTCTGATCACCGCATTCCTGCTGCTCCTGTCGCTCCCGGTTCTCGCCGGCGCCATCACCATGGTTCTGACGGACCGCAACTTCGGCACGACTTTCTTCGCGCCGGAAGGCGGCGGTGACCCGCTGCTCTATCAGCACCTCTTCTGGTTCTTCGGCCACCCGGAAGTTTACATCCTGATCCTGCCCGGCTTCGGCATGATCAGCCACATCATCTCGACCTTTTCGCGCAAGCCGATTTTCGGCTATCTCGGCATGGCCTATGCCATGGTCGCGATCGGCGCCGTCGGCTTCGTCGTCTGGGCTCACCACATGTACGTGACCGGCCTGTCGCTCGACACGCAGCGCTACTTCGTCTTCGCAACGATGGTCATCGCGGTTCCGACGGGCGTCAAAGTCTTCTCGTGGATTGCGACGATGTGGGGCGGTTCGATCCAGTTCCGCACGCCGATGATCTGGGCGCTTGGCTTCATCTTCCTGTTCACGCTCGGTGGCGTCACCGGCGTTCAGCTCGCCAATGCCGGCCTCGACCGCGAACTGCATGCAACCTACTTCGTTGTGGCACACTTCCACTATGTTCTGTCGCTCGGCGCTGTCTTCGCCATCTTCGCCGCCTGGTACTACTGGTTCCCGAAGATGACCGGCTACATGTACAATGAGCGGATCGGCAACTTGCATTTCTGGATCACCTTCGTCGGTGTGAACATGGTGTTCTTCCCGCAGCACTTCCTGGGCCGCGCGGGCATGCCACGCCGCTACATCGACTATCCGGACGCCTATGCCGGCTGGAACTTCGTCTCCTCCATCGGCTCCTATGTCGCAGCCGTGGGCCTTTGCTTCTTCTTCTGGGGCGTTATAGATGCATTCATGAAGAAGCGCGTTGCAGGCGATAATCCCTGGGGCGATGGCGCAACCACGCTCGAGTGGCAGCTGTCGTCGCCGCCGCCCCACCATCAGTGGGAAGAGCTGCCGCGCATCAAGTAGCTCATTTCCGGACGCCGTGATAAGCGGCGTCCGGCTCAACGGATAATTGGAAGAAAGCATGACGGTCATCGACAATCACGAAGCACTCGCGAAGCAAGCCGAAACCGGCCTGTCGGAAGCGGGTGCGCGCGATTATTTCGAGCTTCTGAAGCCGCGCGTGATGTCGCTTGTTGTTTTCACCGCCTTCACTGGTCTCGTGCTGGCGCCCGGTCACATCAATCCGGTTCTCGGTTTCATCGCAATCCTCTGCATCGCCGTCGGCGCCGGCGCATCCGGCGCCTTGAACATGTGGTATGACGCCGATATCGACGCCGTGATGACCCGCACCGCACGTCGGCCGATACCGTCGGGCCGCATCAATCCATCGGAAGCCTTGGCCTTCGGCCTGGTACTGTCGGGCTTCTCGGTGACGATCCTCGGTCTAGCGATCAACTGGCTTTCCGCCGGCATTCTCGCCTTCACCATTTTCTTCTATGCCGTCGTCTACACGATGTGGCTGAAGCGTTCGACGCCGCAGAACATCGTCATCGGCGGCGCAGCCGGCGCGTTCCCGCCCGTCATCGGCTGGGCTTGCGTGACCGGCAGCGTGCCGGTCGAAAGCATCGTGCTCTTCCTCATCATCTTCCTCTGGACGCCGGCCCACTTCTGGGCACTGGCGCTCTTCAAGATGGGGGATTACGAGGCCGTCGACGTGCCGATGCTGCCGAATGTCTCGGGCATTCCGACGACGAAGAATCAGATTGTCGTCTATGCGGTGCTCACCGCCATTGTCGGCGTCGTACCGGCTTTCATGGGCTTTGCGAGCTTTGGCTATGGCGTCGTTGCCGCGGTGCTCGGTGCAATCTTCGTGCACTGTTCCATCGCCGTCTGGCGCATGGCCGATGGCGACGTGAAGATGGTGCCGGCAAAGAAGCTCTTCGGCTTTTCCATTTTCTATCTTTTTGCGATCTTTTCCGCGCTGCTGATCGACCGGCTCGTTACCGTGCTGATGTCTGGCGGTGCTGGGGGCTGGCTATGATCGAACTCGTCAAGCTGACAGACGCGCAGAAGAAATCGCGGCGAGGGCGCAACATCGCACTCGGCCTCGTACTTGCCGGTCTGGTGGTGCTTTTCTACGCGATCACCATCATCAAGGTCGGTTCCGGACACGTTTGAGGAGGCGTTATGGAGGGGGAGGTGACAAAGAGCACGAGAAGCGGCGGCCGTAACAACGGGCTCGTTGTTGCCATGTGCCTGAGCTTCGTCGTCGGCATGAGCGCCATGTGCGCCGCCGCCGTGCCGCTCTATCGCATGTTCTGCCAGGTGACGGGCTATAACGGCACCACGCAGCGCGTCGAGCAGGTGTCGAACGTCATTCTCGACAAGCCGATCCAGGTTTCCTTCGATGCCAATGTCGCGCCCGGCCTGCCATGGGATTTCAAGCCGCTGCAGGCATCGGTGAGCCCGAAGATCGGCGAGACGGTCGAGGTGAAATTCCAGATCGAAAACAAGTCGGATAAGATGGAGCGCGGCCAGGCGATCTTCAATGTCACGCCGCTGGAGGCCGGGGTTTATTTCAACAAGGTCCAGTGCTTCTGCTTCAACGAGACCGATCTCGCGCCCGGTGAAAAGCGCGAGATGTCGGTGGTTTTCTATGTCGATCCTGAGATCGCCAAGGCTCCGGAAACCAAGACGATCAATGCGCTGACATTGTCCTATACATACTACCCACGGGAAGGCGCAAAGCCCGTGGCATCCAACGACGCCGCAGTGCAGCCGGTGGAAAAAAAGCTTTGATGGAGAGTGCTTTCGGTTTGACCGAAAGCAATATGGGAAAAAGTTATTCGGGGATTGCTGATATGGCCGAGGCGCATCAGAGAAAACACGACTATCACATTATCGACCCCAGCCCGTGGCCGATCATTGCGGCCTTTGGGGCCTTCGTGATCACCTTCGGCGGTGTCTGCTTCATGCGCTACCTGAACGGCGGCGCGGTGCATCTGTTCGGGATCAATTTCGCGCAGCCTTGGCTGTTCTTCATCGGTCTGGCCGTGATCCTCTACGTCATGTACGGCTGGTGGGCCGATACGATCAAGGAAGCGCATGAGGGTGCGCATACCCGGGTCGTCTCGCTGCATTTGCGCTATGGCATGATCATGTTCATTGCCTCCGAGGTGATGTTCTTCGTCGCCTGGTTCTGGGCCTATTTCGATGTCAGCCTGTTCCCGAACGAGGCGATCCAGGCATCGCGCACGGCTTTCCTTGGCGGCCAGTTCCCGCCGAAGGGCCTTGAGGTCCTCGACCCCTGGCACCTGCCGATCTACAACACCATCATCCTGCTTTTATCGGGCACTACAGTCACCTGGGCGCACCATGCGCTACTGCATGGTGACCGCAAGGGGCTGATCCAGGGTCTGACGCTGACGGTTCTCCTCGGCGCGCTGTTCTCCTGCGTCCAGGCCTATGAGTACGCGCATGCACCCTTCGAGTTCAAGAACTCGATCTATGGTGCGACCTTCTTCATGGCGACCGGCTTCCATGGCTTCCACGTCCTGATCGGTACGATCTTCCTGCTGGTTTGCCTGGTTCGCGCCATCCGCGGTGATTTCACGCCGAAGCAGCATTTCGGCTTCGAAGCGGCCGCCTGGTACTGGCACTTCGTCGACGTCGTCTGGCTGTTCCTGTTCTTCTGCATCTACATCTGGGGCAGCTGGGGTGCGCCGGTCGCGGCCGGTTGATCGGCATCGATCTCTGGAAAATAAAAGGCGGGCGCTTGGCGTCCGCCTTTTATTTTGTTTCTTCAATCCCCTGAGGCAATTCTCTCGAATGCAGTCGGACGAGGCAGGCCTCTGGCAAGCAATTGTCGGATTTCTTCGGCACAGGCCTTAGAGCTCTTTACTGATGTATCGACCTCCAGATCGTAGATGCCCGGCCGGTGCACATGCTCCTGCCAGGCAATGACCGGCGCCGGGACAGGCATATCCGCTCCGACTGCAACATAGGTGCCTTGTCTTTCCGGTCCTTCCGCCAATCGCCGCTGCATCACAACATCGAGGGGACAGCGCACGCCGACGAACAAAACGGGCAGCCCTGCAAGCAACCGGGCACAATCGGCCAGGATGCCGAGCGATTGCGAATAGGCGTCGTGATGGCCGAATTCGGCGACCACGTTCAGTCCCATACGGCTATGTGCGGCGATCGAAGCATAGAGTGCGGCATAAAAGCGCGGAACCAGCGGTTCGAGGCCAGGCCGCTCGCCGCCGGGGCGTAGACCGATGCCCGGACGATAGCGTTCGGGCGTGATGTGTCGCACATAGGCGTCGACACCGAGATTGACCCACACGCCCTCGAAATCAGCCTGTATCGCCTCGACGATGCTGCTTTTTCCGGATCGCGGCGCACCGTTGAGAATGACGATCTGGCCGGGTGGCGAGCCTTCGCTGAATGCCATGAATTCAATCCTTTTCGCATGTTTTTCAGGCTGATGGGGAGGGCTTGGGAGCTTTTCGATTGGACGGATGCGCGCATCGCGGCTAGTTATAATGATAGGGGGCGGGATTCACATGATCGCCCGCAATGGTAGCCGATCGAGATAGAACTTTGACCTCAGAGCAAGACAAGACGCCGGAAGAGGCATCCCATAGCGACAGCGCTCTCTTTGCGCCCGTTGATCCGTTCAAGGTCGGTATACAGGGATGTTGCCCCCGTTGCGGCCAAGGCAAGCTCTTCAACGGATTATTGTCGCTGAAGCCGCGCTGTGCCGCTTGCGATCTCGACTATGCCTTTGCGGATGCCGGTGACGGCCCGGCTGTCTTCGTGATCTTGATCGTCGGCTTCATCGTCATCGGCTCGGTCTTGTGGATGCAGATCAATTATGCGCCGCCGGTGTGGGTCTACATAGTGCTGTTCGCGCCGTTGACGATCATCCTATCGCTTTTATCCCTGCGCTGGTGCAAGGGCATCCTGATCGCGCTCCAGTATCGCAACAATGCCAGCGAAGGGCGTGTCCACCGTGACTGAGTCCGCAGTGCCCGTGCGCCGCGCCAATCTCTTGTGGCAGATAGGCAAGGCACTGCTTCTTCTCGCTGCGCTGGTCATCCTGCTCGGGCTTGGCACCTGGCAGGTGGAGCGATTGCAGTGGAAAGAAGGGCTGCTGGCCGACATCGCCGCTCGCAAGGACGCACCCGCCGTACCTTTGTCGGCGATCGAGACGATGGCGACATCCGGCGGCGACATCGAATATCGCGTCGTGACGGCGACCGGCCACTACCTCAATGATAAGGAGCGGCATTTCCTCGCTACCTATGACGGCGATCCCGGCTATCACATCTATACGCCTTTGCAGCTGGACGATGGCCGCTACGTCTTCGTCAACAGAGGCTTCGTACCTACCGAGGCCAAGGAGCCTGAAAAACGCAAGCAGGGTGAATTGACCGGCGAACAGACCGTTATCGGCCTTGCCCGCGCCAAACTTACCGAGCGGCCCGACGGCATGCCGGACAATGATCTTGGCAAGAACATCTTCTTCTGGAAGGATCTGGATGTCATGGCGTCCAGTGTCGGCCTGCCGAAGGACAAGGTGCTGCCGTTCTTCATCGATGCCGACAAGACGCCCAATCCGGCAGGCCTGCCCATTGGCGGTGTTACCATCATCGATCTGCCGAACAATCACCTGCAATATGCGGTGACATGGTATGGGTTGGCAGTGGCGCTGGCGGCAATCGTGGCGATATCCTGGTGGCGCAAGCGCCATCCGGACGCACCCTCACAATAGAGACATGCAATAGAATAGCTTCATTTCGATGGAATATTCGGCTAGAGCATGATCCCGAAAGTGCGCAGCGGTTTTCGATAAAATCATGCGGACTGAATGGAGCAGGCGGCAGGGGAGCCCTATCTATGGCTCAGCCATTGTCGCGCATTTCGGAAGAGATATGAACATAGCCGTTTCCAAACCTGACCTGACCATCCGGCTTTGCGGGCCGCGCGGCTTCTGCGCCGGCGTCGACCGCGCCATCCAGATCGTCGTTCTGGCGCTGAAGGCCTATGGCGCGCCGGTTTATGTTCGCCACGAAATCGTTCACAACCGCTATGTCGTCGAGGGGCTGGAGGCCAAGGGCGCCATCTTCGTCGAGGAACTGGATGAAATCCCGGCCGAGCATCGCGCCCAGCCCGTCGTTTTCTCGGCCCATGGCGTGCCGAAATCCGTGCCGGCCGATGCCGATGCGCGCAATCTCTTCTATCTCGATGCCACCTGTCCGCTGGTCTCGAAGGTGCACAAGCAGGCCATGCGCCATAATCGCCTTGGCCGCCACGTCGTGCTGATCGGCCATGCCGGTCACCCGGAAGTGATCGGCACCATGGGCCAGCTGCCCGAGGGTACCGTGTCGCTGATCGAGACGGTGGAGGATGCCGACGTCTACGAGCCGGCTGATCCCGACAATCTCGGTTTCGTCACGCAGACGACGCTTTCGGTCGACGATACCGCCGGCGTTATTGCAAGGCTGCAGGAACGCTTCCCCAATCTCACGGCGCCGGCCGCCGACTCGATTTGCTATGCCACCACCAACCGCCAGGAAGTGGTGAAGGAGGCGGCTCCCGGCTGCGATCTTTTCATCGTCGTCGGTGCTCCGAATTCGTCCAACTCCAAACGCCTCGTCGAAGTGGCGCTCCGGGCAGGGGCGAAGAAATCCGTTCTCGTCCAGCGCGCCTCGGAGATCGACTGGGACAATATCGGCGATATCGAGACGGTCGGCCTCTCGGCTGGTGCATCTGCGCCAGAAGTCATCGTCAATGAGATCATCGAAGCCTTCCGCGCCCGCTACAATGCTGTGGTGGAACTTGCTGAAACTGTGAAGGAAACCGAGAATTTCCTCGTCAATCGCGAGCTTCGCAGTATAGAGCTGACGACAGCAGACATGGCTTTCGTCAACGGCGAATGAGAGGGCCATCTCGCCCTTCGAGGCCTTGCCGCTTGCGCTACGCTGCATCGACAAGGCACCTCAGGGTGAGAGGACAAGAGTTTCGCCACCTAGCGCCAAAGATCAGCCCTCATGGTGAGGAGGCCCTCCTGAGCTTGTCGAAGGGGCCGTCTCGAACCACGAGGGCTGATGGTGACGGTGGACAGCGTGTATCAAGGAATAGTTCGTGGCCGTTTATACCGATATTACCGAAGACGATTTGAAGTGGTTCCTGACCGAATATGATGTCGGCGAGTTGCTCTCCTACAAGGGCATTGCCGAGGGCGTCGAGAATTCGAACTTCCTGCTGCATACGAGCCGCGATCCGCTGATCCTGACGCTCTATGAGAAGCGCGTCGACAAGGGCGATCTGCCGTTCTTCCTGGGGTTGATGCAGCACCTGGCAAGCCGCGGCCTGTCTTGCCCACTGCCGCTGCCGCGCCGCGATGGCGCCCTGCTCGGCCATCTCTCCGGCCGCCCGGCGGCTTTGATCTCCTTCCTCGAAGGCATGTGGCTGCGCAAGCCGGAGGCGCATCATTGCCGCGAAGTTGGCAAGGCGCTGGCCGCCATGCACATTGCCGGCGAGGGCTTCGAGATCCGCCGCCCGAACGCACTGTCGCTCGACGGCTGGCAGGCGCTCTGGGAAAAGTCCGAGGCGCGCGCCGACGAAGTCGAAGCCGGCCTGCAGGATGAGATCCGCGGCGAGCTTGATTTCCTCGGAAAGCATTGGCCGAAGGATCTGCCCGAAGGCGTCATCCATGCCGATCTTTTTCCGGACAATGTCTTCTTCTTAGGCGACATGCTCTCCGGCCTGATCGATTTCTATTTCGCCTGCAACGATCAGCTCGCCTATGACGTCTCGATCTGCCTCAACGCCTGGTGCTTCGAGAAGGATCACGCCTACAACATCACCAAGGGCATGGCGTTGCTCGAGGGGTATCAGAGCGTGCGGCCGCTGAGCGAGGCGGAAATCGCCGCCTTGCCGACGCTGGCACGCGGCTCGGCGCTGCGCTTCTTCCTGACCCGCCTCTATGACTGGCTGACGACGCCGGCCGGCGCGATGGTCACCAAGAAGGACCCGATCGAATATCTGCGCAAGCTGCGCTTCCACCGCCAGATCGCCTCATCAGCCGAATATGGGCTGAAGGCATGAAGCACGTCGATATCTTCACCGACGGCGCCTGCTCCGGCAATCCCGGTCCCGGCGGCTGGGGCGCGGTGCTTCGTTACGGCGAGGTGGAAAAGGAACTGTCCGGCGGCGAGGCGGATACGACCAACAACCGCATGGAGCTGATGGCGGCGATCTCCGCGCTATCAGCCCTGAAGAGCCCTTGCGAAGTCGATCTCTACACCGACAGTGTCTACGTCAAGGATGGCATCACCAAGTGGATCTTCGGCTGGAAGAAAAACGGCTGGAAGACCGCCGACAAGAAGCCGGTGAAGAATGCCGAGCTCTGGCAGGCGCTGGACGAGGCCTATAACAGGCACAAAGTGACGCTGCACTGGGTCAAGGGTCATGCCGGCCATCCGGAGAACGAGCGGGCCGATGAGCTGGCGCGCAAGGGCATGGAGCCTTTCAAGCGGAAGTAGATTCGCTTGCGATAGGGTGGGAATTGCTGCGTCGCGCCTAAGCGATCACATCAGAATATGATCGAGCGCGCTTTTCACTCGCGGCTTTTCGGCTGCAGAGAGCGGCAGGATCGGGCGCGGTGGATCGACCCGGCAAAGGTCGAGCGCTTCCGCAATTGCATACATGACACGGAAGCTGCCGAACTCTTTGAACAGGTTCCATAGCGGCTGGAACTTTTGATCAAGCCGTTCGACCTCGGCGGTATCGCCGGCTTGGGCCGCCCTTGTGAGCGCCAATGCCTCGGCGGGCAGCAGGCCGGCGACCACGCTATACCAGGCGTCCGAACCGGCCAGCAGCCCAGCCGCCGCTCCCCAATCGCCGCTATAGCCGATGGCGAAGCCCTTTGGCGCTTCCTGGCGCAGACGCGCCATCTCTCCCTTGAAATCGCCCCCTTGCGGCAGAGGCATCTTCACCGCCACGATATTCGCCACCTTTGCCAGCCGGGCAATCAGTCCATCGCTGAATGTGAATTTCGTCGTGCCGGGATTGTTGTAGATGCAGAGCGGCAGGTCGCCGGCCTCCGCGACGGCAACGAAGTGCTGGTAGACCTCTTCCTCAAGCAATGGCGTATAGGACACGGGGGCTAGCAGCAGCCCGTCTGCTCCGGCAGCCTTGGCATCGCGCGCCAATGCCTGCGCCTCGTCGGTTCGCAGCGCCCCAACCCCGACAATGACGGGGATCTTGCCGCCGACGCTGGCGATTGTCGCCTGCACGGCGCGACGGCGCTCGTCGCGTGAAAGAAAAGCGTAACCGCCGGTACTGCCGAGCAAGCCGATGGAGTCGGCGCCAGCGAGACGGATGCGCTCGAGCAGGCGCGTGAGCGCTGCAATGTCCACGCGGCCGGAAGTATCGGTCGGGGTAATCGGAAAGGCTGAAAGGCCGGTAAAAAGCGTCACGACTGTCTTCCTTCTCTGTCAGGCTCCGGACAATGGCGGGGATAGAAAGCCGGTTGTCCCGAAAGGCAGGGGCCGAATTCGCCTATGCCTAACATCGCACAGCCGCCGATGATAGCCATATGTCCTCGATCGGAATATCGGATGTTCTCAAGCCGCTTCATGCGAATGCGCGTCCATGAAGCCGTCGCAAATCTCATACTCCGCTCAGCAGCTTGGTGGCGATCATCCACATGGTAAAGGCGATGAGTGTTTCCAGAATGCGCCAGGACGAGGGTTTCGCGAAGATCGGCCTCAGCCATCTCGCGCCAAAGCCGAGCGAAAAGAAGAACAGGAAAGAGCCCGTCATGGCACCCGCCGCAAATGAAACCTCATGTCCCGGAAACCGGGTCGAGATGGTGCCAAGCAGCGCGACCGTGTCGAGATAGACATGCGGATTGAGCCAGGTGAGCGCCAGGCACATGGCAAGTGTCTGCCGAAAACTGGATGATTTCGCCTCTCCGGCAGCAAGCACCGCGGATGAACGAAAGGCGGAATAGAGGCTCCTGGCTCCATACCAGACGAGGAACGCCGCTCCCGCATAGCGCATGACGGGATCGAGCCAGGGCAGCAGGGCGGAGACCTGGCGGAAGCTTGTCACCCCGAGGACGATGAGTGCGGCATCGGAAAGCGCACAAGCAAGGCAGACTGCGAACACATGCTCGTTGCGAAGACCTTGACGCAGGACGAAAGCGTTCTGCGCGCCGATCGCGACAATCAGGCTGAGCCCCATCATCAGGCCCGTCATATAGATCGAAAAATTCATGCCTGCCGAAATGCTCCAAAACCAATGAGCATTTCCGGTATCGACATAAGTGGATTTAGGCTAATTAATGTTGCTAATCTTGATTAAGAGAAACTAATCCATGCTTGACTATTCCGCTCTCCGCGCCGTTTCCATCGTCGTCCAGACAGGTAGCTTCGAAAAGGCGGCCACCATTCTCAACGTCACGCCTTCGGCCGTCTCGCAGCGGGTGAAACAGCTCGAAGAACGCCTCGGCATCGTCCTGATCGTCAGGGGCAGTCCCTGCACCGCGACGGAGAAGGGCGAATGGCTCTGCCGCCATATGGAGAATGTCGGCATGCTCGAAGACGAGCTGTTCGGGCACCTGCCGGCCCTCGTCGATCCGGGTGAACCAAAACAAAGGGTCACGCTTCACATAGCCACGAATGCCGATAGCCTCGGGACGTGGTTCGTGCAGGCCATATCGGGTTTTGCCAAACGCTCCCCCTATCTGCTGAATATCGCCATCGATGATCAGGATCATACCGCCGAATGGCTGCAGCGCGGGCGGGTCATTGCAGCCGTCACCGGCCTGGAGAAGCCGATCCAGGGATGCCGGCGCATATCCCTCGGCGCGCTCCGGTATCATGCGACGGCAAGCCCCGATTTCATGGCCCGGCATTTTGCAAGGGGCGTTACCCCTGAAGCGATCCGGAACGCGCCGGCCATGACCTTCAATCAGAAGGACAGGCTTCAAAGCCGGTGGATACGCCAGACATTCGGTGAGGACTTCGCCTATCCGAGCCACTGGCTGCCTTCGACCCAAGGCTTCGTTGACGCCAGTCTTTCAGGCATGGGATGGGGGATGAACCCCATCCAGCTGGTACGGGAGCATCTGGAGACCGGGCGTCTGGTCGAGCTGATCCCGGGCACGCCGTTGGACATTCCATTATATTGGCAAGTGAACCGTTTCGCGGCCGACCGGCTTGCCGAACTGACACGCGAGATCACTGCGACAGCCAAAGCTCATCTGCTGGGTTGAATGAGGTCGCGCCGCAGCCGTTGCGGCACAGAGGTCTGAAATCACTGCCGCAGCGCCTTGCCCCGCTGCCCTTTCCCTTTATGCTGGCCGCGATTTTGGAGCAATTCTAGGAAAAGTGCGTAGCGGTTTTCCGTCCGGAATTGCGTAAAAACAAATGGACAGAGCATTTTCGCATTCGAAGAAAAGCGGAAAGGCTCCAAAGGAGGCTCACCTATGATCCTGCATTGCGTTTTCCTTCGGCTCAAATCCGCCATGACATCGGAAGAGAAGAGGGCTCTCTTCGACTCGGTGGTCGCACTGCAGAAGGTCATTCCCGGCATTGTCGATGTGAAACACGGGCCGAATGTCTCGCCGGAGGGCTTGCATGGCGGCTTCGCCGATGGATTTGTCGTCACGTTCGAGAGTGCGGAAGCGCGCGATGCTTATCTGGTGCATCCCGATCACGTCGCCGTCGGCGAGCGTATCGTTTCGTCCACGGACGGCGGTCTGGCCGGCCTGATGGTCTTCGACTTCAACATTTAAGCGGTGTGATCGCCGGCAATCCATGCCTGCGACCACACTCATTCCATGGTCAGCTCGACTTCGCCATCGCTGCGGCGAGCTGGTCAACGTTATAACGGAACATTTTTTCGTAAGTCGAAGCCGGCCCGTTGGACTTGGAGAGAGCCTCGACATAAAGCTCGCCGCCGGGCTCGGCGCCGGTTGCCTTGGCGACCTGCTTGACGAGGCGGGGATCGTTCGAGTTTTCGAAGAAATAGGTCTTCACATGCTCGGTCTTGATCTGCTCGATCAGCTTGGCGACGTTGGCGGCCGAAGCTTCCGTTTCCGTGGAGACGCCGAGCGGCGACAGGAAGCTGACCTTGTATTCGCGGCCGAAATAGCCGAAGGCGTCGTGGCTTGTCAGCACCTTGCGGCGATCATCCGGGATCTTGTCGAATTTGCCGTGCGCATAGGTGTCGAGCTCGGTCAGAACCTTCGTATAGCGTTCGGCATTGGCCTTGAAATCGGCGGCGTCGGCCGGATCGGCAGCGGACAAAGCCTTTTCGATATTGGCGACCCAGATTTTCACGTTGACCGGGCTGTTCCACACATGCGGATCGGTGACCGTCTTGCCGTCGTCGACCATCGTGCGGGTGTTGATACCCTCGGAAGCGACAACAGGCGTTCCCTTGTAGCCGGAGGCGCTGATCAGCCGGTCCATCCAGCCTTCCAGGCCTTCGCCGCTGACGAAGACGACCTTGGCGGCGTTCAGCGTCTTGGCATCGGCCGGCGAGGGCTCGAATTCATGGGGATCGCCGTTCGGGCCGACGAGGCTCGACACTTTCACATGGTCGCCGCCGACATGCTTGACGACATCGGCAAGCACCGTGAAGGACGCGACGACATCGAGCGTCTCGGCGGAGGCCGGACGGGCGATGCCGAAGGCGACGAAGGCTGCCGCAGCGGCTGAGAGGAGCAGTCTCTGTTTGTTCATGCGAGTCTCCTTGTTTGGATTAGCCCCGGAGATGGGGACGGGGGAAGAACCGCCGGGCAAGGCCCGAGGGTGCGAAGAGAATGGAGAAGCCGTAGATCAGGCTGGCCGTGATGATGATCGTCGGGCCCGAGGCGAGTTCGAGGTGATACGAGGCGATGAGGCCGATATAGCCGGAAGCCATTGCGGTGCCCGTGGCGATCGCCATCATGGCGGGCAGGCTGCGCGACCAGAGCTGGGCCACAGCTGCCGGCAGCATCATCAGGCCGACGGCCATCAGCGTGCCGAGCGCCTGGAAGCTTGCGACGAGGTTGAGGACGACCAGCAGCAGGAACAGGAAGTGATAGAGCGGTCCGCGACCGCCGACGGCACGCAGGAAACCCGGATCGAAGCATTCCATCACGAGCGGCCGGTAGATGACGGCGAGCGCCAGCAGCGTCGCCGTCGTGATCGCGCCGATCTGGTAAAGGGCAGGTGCATCGATTGCGAGAATGGTGCCGAAAAGCACATGCAGCAGATCGATGTTGGAGCCGCGCAGGGACACGATGAGCACGCCGAGCGCCAGCGAGGTGAGGTAGAAACTGGCAAAGCTCGCATCCTCCTGCAGCACGGTCGCGCGGCTGACGAGACCGGAGAGCAGCGCCACGGAGAGGCCGGCGACAAGGCCGCCAAGCCCCATGGCGGTGAGCGATAGGGATCCGGCAATGAGATAGCCGATGGCCGCTCCGGGCAGGACGGCATGGCTCATAGCGTCGCCCATCAGGCTCATGCGCCTGAGCATCAGGAAGACGCCGATCGGCCCGGAGCCAAGGCCGAGGCAGACGCAGGCGACCAGCGCGCGACGCATGAAGCCATAATCCGCAAAAGGCGCGAGGAATATATCGTAGGCGGTCATTCGGCCGGCTCCCGCTTCACCAACTCACCCTTGTCATGCTCGTCTTCCGGTAGGCATGCCCCGGCCTCCTCATCCCAGCGCTCGGCCATGGCGCGCGCCTTGATGAGATTGGTTGCGCTCATGACATCCTCCGTCCGGCCCCATCCCACGAGTTCGCGGGCGATCAGCAGCGTTTCGGGGAAATAGCTTCGCACCTGCTCGAAATCGTGCAGCACGGCGATGACCGTGCGTCCTTCCCGGTTCCATCGCAGCACGAGGTTGAGAAGATCGCGCGTCGTGCGCTGATCGATGGCGGTGAAGGGTTCATCCAGGAGAATGACGCGGGCATCCTGCAGCAGCAGCCTTGCGAAGAGTACACGCTGGAACTGCCCGGCCGAAAGCGCGCCGATATGCCTGTTCTCGAAGCCGGAAAGGCCGACGATGCCAAGCGCCTCGTGCGCTCGCTTCGCATCTTTCCGGGAGAATTGACCGAAAGCGCCTGCATTTTTCCACGCACCGAGCATGACGGTGTCGGCGACGGAAATCGGAAAGCGGCGATTGATATCGGCCGCTTGCGGCAGATAGCCGAAATCGTTGCGCGATAGCGCGCCACGATCGATCGATCCCTCCGCCGGCCGCAATTCGCCGACGATTGCCTTGAGCAAGGTCGATTTTCCCGCTCCGTTCGGCCCGGCAATCGCCGTCAGGCTGCCGGCAGCAAAGCCGCCCGAGATATGGTGCACGGCCGGATGACGCTCATAGGTGACGGTGAGATTGTCGAGGCGGATGATATCGCTCATGCCAGCGCCACCGCCCAGCCGATCGCTGCCCAGAGTATCGCTATGCCAACGACCACATAGGCAAGACGCATCAGAGCTGAACGCCCCATGAGGGACGACGCGAAAGGATCACGGTCAAAAGGCATCCAGAGGCTTTCAATTATGTAATAACATTACACGTAGTAGCCGATGAAATGCGGCGAAAAAGAGGCGGTAAGTGAATTGATGGCAGTTGAGCACCAGCAATTGGCGCTCTCCACCATTGATGCTATATATAGTGCATTATCTGTTATTCGGCAGTTCGCTGAGGCAGCGGGAGGCGACACATATGAATGTTTCTATCGGTGAGCGCTGGGAAAAATTCGTTGAGAAAACGGTGGAAGAGGGCCGCTATAGCTCTGCCAGCGAAGTTGTTCGAGAAGGTCTCCGGCTCGTGGAGGAGCGTGAGGCGAAAATAGCAGCCTTGCGGCGCACTCTGGAGGTATCGATCGCTCGTGGCGGCGACATATCTGACGAGGAACTGGGGGCTGCTTTGGAAGCCAAGGCTGTGGAACTGTCAGCGGAAGGCTATTGAGTGCCCCGGCTTCGTTATACAGCCGCAGCGCAGGACAGCATTCTTGATATTTTCGTATTTATAACCCGGCAAAGCGCCAGCCAAAAACTTGCTGTGCAGTTTACCGGGCAGCTACGTCGCAAATGCGCGCATCTCGCGGCTTTGCCGGGTCAAATGGGTCGCCTGCGGCCAGAGCTCGGAGACGATATGCGCAGCTTTGCATTTCGCGGCTATGTGATCTTCTTCCGCTATATCGATGATGTTTTCGAGGTTTTGAATGTGCTCGAAGGGCATCGCGATTTCGATGCCCATTTCAACGAAGAAGAATAAGGAAAGAGCGCCCATGAGGCGCTCTGCATTTTCCATTTGAACAATCTCAGAGCTGCTCGATCATCGCCGCAGCACCCGAAACCGTTGCCTGGCCTGGGCTTTCTTCGATGTTCAGCGTCTTCACCACGCCGTCTTCCACCAGCATGGAATAACGCTTGGAGCGGATACCAAGTCCACCGGCTGAGAGGTCGACGTCGAGACCGATTGCCTTGGTGAAGGCGCCGTCCCAGTCGGCGAGGAAATGGATCTTGCCCATACCGCCGGACGATTGCGCCCAGGCGCCCATGACGTGCCAGTCGTTGATCGCGACGACGGCGATGTCATCGACGCCCTTGCCGAGAATGGTGTCGCGGTTTTCGAGAAAGCCCGGCAGGTGATTGAGCGAGCAGGTGGGCGTAAACGCGCCGGGCACGGCGAAGAGTACGACGCGCTTGCCGGCAAACAGCTGCTCGGTGCTGATCTCAACCGGGCCGTCGGCGGTCTTTTCCTTGAAGGTGGCGGCAGGCAGCTTGTCGCCGATTGCGATGGTCATGGCTCTCTCCTTGGGTCGTGGTTCCGGGGCCGTTCGAAGGGCCGCCGATGGTATGAAGACGGTTCGGGGAACTATAGATCCGGCCTATTCGAGCGCAAGAGTGGTTTCCATCGCCCGATCGCCGTCGACGATAAGGATGCTCCAGTTCTTGCCCTTCGGGTCATAATTCTTCGGCAGTTTGCCGATCTCTATATCAGCCGAGAAGGTAGTCCCGTCCCGCTTTGCATTCGCTTGCTGAAAGAACACATAGCCCGACGGACCCGTGACATAGATGTCTGGCGCCTTCCCGCTTGCTTCCGGCAGCGTCAGCTGCAGCGAAAGGCTCTTGGCGTCGGCGGAGATCCTATGGCTTTGGACGGTGAAATCCGGGGAGGGGGCCTGCGGTAGCTGGGCCTTCGCGGCATCGAGTACCGCCAGCTCGTGCGATGTCGGCTGTTCGTTTGCCGGCAGCGGCAGCGAAAGGTCGGCCTGGAACGGAATGCAGATATCCTTGCAGAGACCGATAAAGACCGTCAGATCGAGATTCGCCGGTGCCTTGCCGGCGACGCGAAGATCAAGTGGGAATGTGACGGGCGCATCGTAACCGATTTCCCTGATGGGACCGACGCTGATCGGCTTCGGTGTCGGATAGCCGGTGTTTTCCACGGTTACGCCGCTGCCGGGCGCCGGCGTCACCTGCGGCGGAATTCCACCCTGGCCCGGCTCGCGCCAATAGGTGATCCAACCCGGTTCCGGTTCGATCTGCAAGGCAGCGCGGACATGCCCTTCGGCGTCCGGAGCCAAGGCAATCAGGCGCATTCTGCCGCCCTCGTTGTCCACCCAATCGCTCGTTGCGGCATGGGCCGTTGTGATGGTGAGCAGGAGAGTGGCGACGAGGGCCGACAGGCGGGCGGTGGTCTTTATTTCAATCATGAAACAAGGATTTAGCGGATTGGAGCGCGAGGAGCCAGCACGACCGAGAAGACAAATGATCATTTTCAGTTGATTGATTTATGACATTGCCCCATCTTGGTATGAGGCGGTGCAGTTGCGAACTGCGGTCAGGAGGCACGATGTCCCTATCGACGCTGAAGAATAGACGCGAAAGAGGTTTTCTCGACGGTCAGTTCCTGATCGCCATGCCCGGCATGGAGGATCGGAACTTCCATCGGACTGTGGTTTATATCTGCGCCCATTCCGATGCCGGTGCCATGGGCTTCGTCATTAACCGAGCCCAGAAGCTGACATTCACCGACGTCCTTTTGCATCTCGATATGATCAAGGACGACGATGCCATCGTGCTTCCGCAGATGGCCCGCGATTTTCCGATCCAGACTGGCGGTCCGGTCGAAAGTGGTCGTGGCTTCGTCCTGCATTCCGATGACTACATCAGCGACAGCAGCATCCCGGTCAGCGATGATATCAGCCTGACGGCGACGCTCGATATCGTCAGGGCCATTTCCAAGGGGAGCGGCCCGAAGCGTGCTACGATGCTGCTCGGCTATGCCGGCTGGGGTGCCGGCCAGCTCGAAGCAGAGATCGGCAACAATGGCTGGCTGAATTGCCCCGCAAACGAAGAATTGATCTTCGATCGCAGCCTTGAGAACAAGTATGATCGTGCGTTGGCGCTCATGGGCATCAATCCGGTCATGCTGTCGCCGCATGCCGGCCATAGCTGAGCCGATTTGCGTTATTTTGGAACGAAATAGCGTACGTGACGTTTTCCTGGCAGAGCGATGGCAATTCCGCCGTCGCAGCCAAGGAGGCGTCAGACATGAGCAGCACGACCGACAAGGTGTCCGGTAAGGTGAACGAAATGGCCGGCAAGGCCAAGCAGATGGCCGGCAAGGCAACCAATGACAAGGAAATGCGCGCCAAGGGCGCTGCCCAGGAAGCCAAGGGCAAGGTTCAAACAGCCGTTGGCAAGGCCAAGGATAAGGTCAAGGGCGCAGTCGACCGGATGTGACCGGTCGCCCGTATCCACGAATCCATGGTCGCCGCTCCGTTGAATCGACGTTGAAGCAGCGATGTTGGGAGGAAGAGCCTGTTACGGAAACGTGGCAGGCTCTTTAATATTGAGTATGGGGCAATCATCCTTTGCGAGGGGGCATGCGGCTTTTCACCTGCGATCATTGCGGCCAGCCAGTGCATTTCGACAACAGGCAATGTGTCCGTTGCGGACATCAGCTCGGCTTCGCCGCGGATCTTATGGCGATCCATGCGCTGGAACCCGATGAGAGCCCGAATTGGCATCTGGTTTCCGAGCCAACCAGGCACCTGCGCTTCTGCGCCAATGCCGAGCTCGATATCTGCAACTGGCTCATCGATGCCGAGGATCAGCAGCCCTATTGCGTCGCATGCCGGCACAATCGCCTCGTGCCGAACACCGACACGGAGCAGGGCATAGATCGCTGGCGACGCATCGGCCAGGCGCAGCGGCATCTGTTCTATTCGCTCTTGCGCTTGAACCTGCCCCATCCTAACCGGACAGAGGACCAGCAAGGCGGGCTTGTATTCGACTTCCTTGAAGATGAAGTGCAAGGCGGCACCGTTGTCCCAGCCATGACTGGTCACGAGGAGGGGTTGATCGCCATCCGCGCCGCCGAGGCGGATGACGTGACGCGCGAGCAGGCGCGGACCTCCATGAACGAGCCCTATCGCACCTTGCTCGGTCACTTCCGCCACGAGACCGGCCATTTCATCTGGAACAAGCTCGTCCGTGACCGCGGGCAGTTCTATGCCTTTCGCGCCGTCTTTGGCGACGAGCGCGCCGACTACGGCGCTGCCCTTCAAGCCCATTATGATAATGGTCCGCCAGCGAACTGGCAGGAAAGCTTCATCAGTGCCTATGCCAGCTCCCACCCCTGGGAGGATTTTGCAGAGTGCTTCGCGCACTATCTGCATATCGTCGATACGCTGGAAACGGCGCGCTCCTTCGGTCTGGCGATTGATCCCCATCGCTATCACGACATGGCGGCCGAGGTGGATTTCAATCCTTACAAGGCAGAGAGCGCCGAGCAGCTCGTCAGCGCATGGATCCCTTTGAGCGTGGCGATCAATTCCATCCAGCGCAGCATGGGGCAGCCGGACTCCTATCCCTTCGTCCTCTCGCCGCCGGTGGTCGCAAAGCTTGACTATATAAGGGAATTGATCGACAGCGCCTGATCGGAACTCAGGCGCGCTTCGTCAGCGGAAAGCGTTCCTTCAGCAGACGTATCACCGAATCCGATCCCATCGGCGGCCCGAAGATGAAGCTTTGCCCGTAGCTGCAGCCGATCTTGGCGAGCTCCAGGGCGTCCTCTTCCGACTCGATGCCCTCGGCGACGACGCGCATATTGAGTTCGCGCGCCATGGAGATGACCGAGCGCAGCAGAACGGCCTTCTTGTCGCTGTCGTCGCGGACCATGGCCTTGTCGAGCTTGATCGTGTCGAAGGGGAAGCGGGTGAGATAGGCGAGCGACGAATAGCCGGTACCGAAATCATCGAGCGCCAGGCCGATGCCGGCATCTCGCAGCTTGTCGAGTACGAGGCGTGCCTGTTCCGGATTCTCCATCACCTGCGATTCCGTCAGCTCCAGCTTGATGCGGCCCGGGTCGCAATGGGTCTTGGCGAGCAGGGCGCGGATATCGTCATAAAGCTCGTTGTTGAGCAACTGCACGCTGGAAAGATTGATGGAGACGAACAGCGGCAGGTCGCCGGTCTGTCGTTGCCATGCCTTCAGATCGTTCGTCGCCTGCTCCAGCGCAAACATGCCGAGTGGACCGATGATGTCGGAGGCCTCTGCAATCGGGATGAATTCCGATGGCGGAATATTGCCACGTTTTGGATGCTCCCAGCGCATCAGCGCCTCAAAGCCTGCAATCTCTGCATCCTCAAGCCGAACGATGGGCTGATAGACGAGCGAGAGTTCCTTGCGTTCGACGGCGCGGCGCAGATCGGTTTCGAGTTGCAGCCTGTCGGTGCCGAAGCTGCGGAACGCCGGCTGGAAGGGCTCGACGCGATTGCCGCCGGCACGCTTGGCGCGGTACATGGCAAGTTCCGCATCGCTCAGCATGCCAGCTGCATTTTCCTGCTGGTCGACCCAGGACGTCAGCCCGACCGAAGCCGTCAGAATGATCTCGCGGTTGGCGAAATTGATCGGCACCATGATCGCCTTGCTGATCGCATCGGCAAAGTCCGCGACTTTGGCGGGATCGCGCTCGGAGACGAGGATAAGGCCGAACTGGTCGCCCGAAAGACGCGCCAGCGTATCCTGCGGCTTCATCAGGCGGCGAAGGCGCCGGGTCAGCGCGATGAGAATATTGTCACCCGCCGCGAAGCCAAGCGTATCGTTGACGAGTTTGTAGCGGTCGATGTCGATGACCATCACCGTCGGCCGCAATTGATTTCCGTCGGAAGCCAGCGTCAGAACGGCCTGCAGGCGATCGAGAAAGACCTGGCGGTTCGGCAATCCGGTGAGATTGTCATGGACGGCGTCGTGCAGCAGCCGTTCGACCGAATTCTTCTGCTCGGTGATGTCAACGATCGTGCCGACGCAGCGAATGATCTCGCCATTGGAGCCGAGCACCGGCCGGGCACGGATCGATAGCCAGTGGAAATGGCCGTCTTCCGCGCGAATGCGGAATTCATGGTTCAGCCGGCCGCGCCGATGCTCCAGGAGCACGTCGAGCGTTGCGCGGAAGCGGTCACGATCGTCGGGATGCAGCCGCGGCAGCCAGTTGCGAGCAGCCCCATGCATGCTGCCGGGCGAAAGGCCGAGCTTCATCGAGATATCGGGCGTCGTCACCACGCGGTCGCGCGCCACATCCCAGTCCCAGACGGTGTCGCCGGAACCGGTCAGCGCCAGGGATTGGCGTTCGAGATCCGAGAATAGCCCCTGCTGGAAGGCGCCGCCGGCAAAGGCGTGCTGCATGACCGTGAAGCCGATCAACAGGACGATGAGCACGAGGCCGCCGCCGAGCGCCGGCTGGATGATGTCGTTGTCGAGCTTGCCCATGACCGTCATCCAGGCCCCGAACAGCCAGACGAGGATCAGCGCCCAGGCGGGCACGAGCAGGATGGCACGGTCATACCGGCTGAAGCCGAGATAGATGATGAGCAGCAGGCCCGCTGTGGCCGTCAGCGCCAGCGACAGTCGCGCAATGCCAGCCGCGATCGACGGATCGTAGATCGCCACGCCGAAGAGCAGCGCCAGGCCGAGCACCCAGGCAAGCGTGACATAGCCGAGATGGGCATGCCAGCGATTGAGGTTGAGATAGGTGAACAGGAAGATCACCAAACTCGACGCGAGCGCCACCTCCGCACAGGCGCGCCATACTCGCTGATCGCTTGAGGTTATGCTGATGAGCTTGCCGAGGAAGCCGAAATCGACGCAGATATAGCCGAGCACCGCCCAGGCGAGTGCCGCCGTCGCCGGCAGCATCGAGGTGCCCTTGACCACGAAAAGGATCGTCAGGAACACCGCCAGCAGACCGGCAATGCCAAGCACGATGCCGCGATAGAGCGTGAAGGCGTTGACCGTATCCTTGTAGGCGTTGGGTTCCCAGAGATAGAGCTGCGGCAGGTTCGGTGACGAAAGCTCGGCAACGAAGGTGACGACGGCGCCGGGATTCAGCGTGATGCGGAAGACGTCTGCCTCGTCGCTCGGCTGACGATCGAGCGCGAAACCTTCGCTCGGCGTGATCGCGACGATGCGCTGCGAGCCAAGATCGGGCCAGAAGACCTTCGAATTCACCAGGCGGAAATGCGGGGCGACGATGACGCGCTCCAGCTGTTCCTCGGAGACGTTGGCGAGCGCGAAAACCGCCCAGTCACCCTGATGGTTCGGAGAGGAAGAGCGAACCTCGATGCGGCGGCGGATGCCATCCGCGCCGGCGGCGGTCGAAACCTGAAAGGCCTCGCCCTGATTGGTGTAGATTTCCGTCGTCGCCGTCAGGTCGAGCGCGGTATCGTCGCGCGAAATCTTCACGGGCTCGGCTGCGTGCGCCATTCCGGCGATCAACAGCATCATGGTGGCCGTGAGCGTTGCGATCAGCGCGGATAGCCGCCGGGTCATCGGCCACGTCTGCATGAATCCGGCGATCATCGCTGGTCTAAGCTTCGGTTCAGGTTGGTATCTGATGCCAACCTTGAAAACATCACATGGTCGCGCCACTGACCGTTGATTTTAAGATAACCGCGCAAATGACCTTCCCGCTGGAAACCGGCTTTTTCCAAAAGCCGCATGCTACGCTCGTTATCCGGAATACAGGCTGCTTCAATTCGGTGCAACTCAAGTCCGGAAAAGATATAGGGTATAACCAACTGAAGTGCGGCGAACATGTGGCCTTGACCGGAATAGCGTTCGCCCATCCAATATCCGATCATGCAGCTTTGTGCAGCACCTCGGCGAATATAGCCGATCGTGATGCCGCCAACCAGCGTCATGTTTTCCCTGAGAAAAATGAAGAGCGGTATGGCCTGGCCGGAGCTGTATTCCTGTTTTCCGCGAATGATGCGCGCCCGATAGGCGCCTTCTGTCAGCTCATCATGCCGCCAGGTCGGTTCCCATGGTTCAAGAAAACGGCGGCTCTCCGCCCGAAGCTTGTGCCACTGATTGAAATCGGAATAGCGCGGCAGGCGCAGCAAATATGTGTCGTTTTCGAGTTCAACCGCGTCCGGATGACGTGAGAGAAACCGAAAGACAGATTTTTGCATGCCGCCAAGCACTCCCCCGAGAATTGAACCCATAGGCCCGCGGCGTGCCCTTAGCCGCTTGCGCTTTTGGAAGCAGGTGCCGGCGACGACAGCGAGGTGACGATGTCTTCCATCGGCGCGAGCTGCTCCAGCGGCCCGATCGCCGAAAGCGTCGGTACTGTATCGAAGAACAGCCGGCCGGCAAGATCCGTCAGGCGCTCGATCGTGATGCCTTCCAGGCGCTCCAGCATCTCCTGGTTCGGAATGGGGCGGCCATAAAGCATCATCTGACGCGCGACCTGTCCGGCGCGAGCAGCCGGGCTTTCCTGACCCATCAGCAGCTGTGCGCGAATCTGTGCCCGGGCGCGCTCGATCTCCTGCTGCTGGATGTCATGCGACGACTTGTGCAACTCGTCGACGATGACGGGCAGCAGCTCCGGCAGGTTCTCGCCACCGGTTGCGGCATGGATGCCGAAAATGCCGGTGTCGGAGAAGCCCCAATGGAAAGCGTAAACCGAATAACAGAGGCCGCGGAACTCGCGCACTTCCTGGAACAGGCGCGAGGACATGCCACCGCCGAGGATGTTGGCGAGAATCTGCGAGCAGTAGAAATCGCGGGTGTGATAGGCGCGGCCTTCGAAGCCGAGCAGGATCTGCGCGTCCATCAGGTCGCGCGTTTCGCGAATGTTGCCGCCGATGTAGCGGGCAGGCTCGATAACGGGCGGAGCGGACGGTTTGGTCGGCAGGCTGGAGAAGCGCTCCTCGACCTGCCGCACGAAGCTTTCATGATCGACTGCACCGGCCGCCACGACGAACATGCGGTCGGTCGTATAGTTGCGGCTGAGATAATGGCGGATCTGTTCCGGCGAGAAGGAGAGAACGGTTTCCGGCGTGCCGAGAATGGCGCGGCCGAGCGTCTGGCCGCGATAGGCGACTTCGGAAAACTTGTCGAAGACAACATCGTCGGGCGTGTCGTTCGCGGCATTGATTTCCTGCAGGATAACCTGCTTTTCGCGCGCCAGCTCTTCGTCGTCGAAGGCGGATTCCGTCAGGATATCGGCCAGGATATCGACGGCGAGCGGCACGTGGTCCTTCAGCACACGGGCATAATAGGAGGTGGTTTCGGTCGAAGTGGCTGCGTTGACTTCGCCGCCGACATTCTCGATTTCCTCGGCGATCTGCCGGGCCGAGCGCCGCGCTGTACCCTTGAACGCCATATGCTCGAGCAGATGCGCGATACCGTGTTCTGCCTCGGTTTCGTTACGCGAACCCGACTTGATCCAAACGCCGAGTGCCACGCTTTCGAGGTGTGGCATCGATTGGGTCGCTACTGTCAGCCCGGACGCTAGCCGGGTGCACTCCACTGTCATCGCCTGTCTTTCCGCGTCTGTTATTCGCCGGTCCGGGTATGCTTGCCGATAAAGCTTTCAACGGCTTTAAGTTCCGGATCGAGAATGTCGAAACGCTCCTCCCTGGTCATCAGACCAGCAAGCCACGTCGGAAGCGCCGGGTCAATACCGGATGCGGATTTTACTGCGGCGGGGAATTTTGCCGGGTGGGCGGTCGCAAGCGTCACCATCGGGCTCGTCGGACGCTCGTTCTTTCCAGCAATGAAAACGCCGATCGCCGTATGCGGGTCGAGCAGATAGCCCGTATCGGCAAGGGTTTTGCGGATGGTTTCGGCTACCTGCTTTTCGCTGGCACGGCCGGCGCGGAAGTCCTTCTTGATGAGCTTCAGGGCCTCCTCGCTGATCGAAAATCCGTTCGACTGCTTCAGGCTTTCCATTGCGGCGCGCACCTTGGAGGCATCGCGGCCATTGGCCTCGAACAGCAGCCGCTCGAAGTTGGAGGAGATCTGGATATCCATCGACGGCGAGGTCGTGGCCTTGACCGAGCGCATCTCATAGCGGCCGGTCTTCAGCATGCGTGCGAGGATATCGTTCTCGTTGGTGGCGATGATGAGCCGCTCGATCGGCAGGCCCATGCGCTTGGCGACGTAGCCGGCGAAAATATCGCCGAAATTGCCCGTTGGCACCGTGAAGGAAATCTTCCGGTCCGGACCACCGAGCGCGACGGCAGTGGTGAAATAATAGACCACCTGCGCCATGATTCGCGCCCAGTTGATCGAATTGACGCCGGAAAGCTTGACCTTGTCGCGGAAGGCAGCGTCGTTGAACATGGCTTTGACGAGGTTCTGGCAATCGTCGAAATTACCCTTGACCGCCAGCGCGTGCACGTTCGCCGCCGTCGAAGTCGTCATCTGCCGCTGCTGCACCGGCGAGACTTTTCCATGCGGGAAGAGAATGAAGATATCGGTGCGCTCGCGGCCGGCAAAGGCGTCGATCGCCGCGCCGCCGGTGTCGCCGGAGGTCGCGCCGACGATGGTGGCCCGTTGTCCGCGCTTTTCCAGCGCATAGTCCATCAGCCGCGCCAGCAGCTGCATGGCGACATCCTTGAAGGCGAGCGTCGTGCCGTGGAAAAGCTCCATGACGAAGCTGTTCGGCCCGGTCTGCACCAGCGGCGCCACTGCGGGGTGCCGGAAGGTGGCATAGGCATCGTCGATCATGCCGCGGAAGACATCGGCCGGGATCTCGCCATTGGTGAAGGGCGAAAGCACAGCGAAGGCGACATCCTGATAGCTCTTGCCGCGAAAGCCACGGATTTCCTTTTTCGTCAGGACAGGCCATTCACGGGGAACATAGAGCCCGCCATCACGAGCAAGGCCGGCCAGGAGGGCGTCGCAGAAGCCAAGGGCAGGGGCTTCTCCCCGCGTTGAAATATAGTCCACGGTCTAGAATTCCTTTGGTCGCAAAATTGCCTGAGTGATCGATTGAGAGGGTAGTGGAACGAAACGACGGCGGCCTGTCTTTTTGCGTCGGATCAGCCGCGTGGTTTTCGCGTTTGCGCAAGGCGCGTGGGATCAGCGCCGGGCGGAGGCCGTTTGTGGCAATCTGTCGATCTCGAAAAGTGAGCCAAAACGGTGTCTACCCAATCGATTTTTCGCTGCGTCGCTGGTATAGACCATCGCCAAGTGTCATAAAAGGCCCGTTTGACAGGCTGCGGGCCGATAATGTGAAATATATGGAGAGGGTGGAATTATAGTGTTTGGCAAGGTTTCGCGTCGTCTTTTCTCCGCCTCGCTTCTGGCATTGCTGACGAGCTGCAGCACTCTCGGTATCGGCGGCAACAATGAAAAACAGCCGGCAACGGACGTAACCGTCGCGCCGCAAACCGGAGCCACGACTGCCACGCCCACGGGCGGTCAGACCTATGTCGCCGGTAAATGCCCGCAGGCTGTCATCCGCGATGAGGATTCGGTCTATCGCACCTACGCCAAGGGCGCCAAGGACGATGCCAACCAGTTGATGTATCAGGCCTCACTGGCACAGGCGACCCGCCAGTGCACGTCCGACGGCACCAGCCTCGGCATTCACGTCGTGGCGCAGGGACGCCTGGTTGCCGGGCCGATGGGCAGCGCCGGCAAGGTGACCCTGCCGATCCATGTTGCCGTCATGGACAACGACAATGCGCTCTATAGCAAAACCATTATGTACACGGCGGAAATCCCGCCGGGCGAGACCACGGCGCAGTTCCTCTTCACCGATGACGATATCCAGGTTGCCGGCGGCTCCGGCGGCTTCACCATCGTCCAGATCGGCTTCGATCAAGGTCCGCAGAAGCCTGTGAAGGGTGCGAAGCCGGTACGCAAGAAGCGTCACTAAACGTTTGATTGCGGCCTGTGCCCAAGCGGCGCAGGCGTCTGCGATGAGCTGAAAAGAAAAGGCCCCGCCGATTGGCGGGGCCTTTTCTTTTGGTCTGTGTTCAATCCGTCCTAGAGGACGCCATCCCATTCGGCGAGTGCCATGACGACGCCAGGCAGGTCGGCCATGCGGCTAACGACGGTTTCGGCACCGGCATCGGTCAGCCTGTCGGCATGCGAGGGATAGCTGTGCGATGCGCCGGTGAAGCCGATGACGCGCATGCCGGCAGCCCGCGCCGCCTGGACGCCGTGAACCGAATCCTCGACGACGATCGTGTTCGCCGGGCTGACATTCATCTGCTTGGCGCCATGCAGGAAGATGTCCGGTTTCGGCTTCACGCGGTCGGCGCCGAGATCCTTGGCGGAGTAGATATGCGGCGCGAACAGCTTGATGTAACCGACCTTCGTCAGCATCATCTCGAGACGGGTGGCGCTGGAATTCGAGCAGATGCAGCGCGGCATCGGCAGCCGCGACAGCGCCTGCGGCACGCCCGGGATAGCCTGAACATCACTGGCAAGCTTCAGGTCAAGCAGCTTCTCGGATTTGTCGAGCAGCGATGCGGAAAGCGGAATGCTTGCCTCGCGCTCGACTTCGAACAGGATGTTGCGCCAGGTCATGCCGGCGAAGCGCTCACCCATTTCCTCGGTGCTGATCGGGTAGCCAGCATCGGTCAGCAGCTTCGATTCGACTTCGGCCGCGATGATTTCCGAATCGACCAGAACGCCGTCGCAGTCGAAGATGATGAGGTCGAAGCCATTGCTCATGAAATTACTGCCTTTGATGTGGCTGGGTTCGGCACGCTCCAGGAAACCATTGGTGTTTCGGGACATGCTCTGAAAAATGACCGCCGGGCTTTACACGATATGTCGACAAAGCTCAACCAATTGGCAGGCATGGCTGCGCTGCAGTGAGCGAAAGGGTCGAAATACGCAAAAGAGGTGATGACCGTTGCTTGTCGCTCGCCATCGGGCCTCGACATCGGATAGGGCCGCCTTTAAGGATCGGCTATGGCCAAGGAGCGCGACGACACCATTGCCAGCCGCATCAGCCGGGTGCTTGCCGACCGCATCATCCGCGGCGAGATCGCGCCCGATGCGCGTCTGCGGCAGGATCACATTGCCGAGGAGTTCGGTACCAGTCATGTGCCCGTGCGTGAGGCGTTCCGGCGGCTGGAAGCGCAGGGGCTGGCAATCAGCCTGCCGCGCCGCGGCGTTCGCGTTGCCTCCTTCGATCTCAAGGAAGTCCGCGAGGTCGCGGAAATGCGCGCAGCCCTCGAGGGGCTCGCACTCAAGCACGCGGCTCCGCATCTGACCTCAGCCATTCTGGACGAGGCCGAACAGGCGACGCGCGATGGCGATGCTGCCGGCGACGTTCATGCCTGGGAGGAGGCGAATCGGCGCTTCCACCGCCTGATCCTGGCGCCTTGCGGCATGGCGCGGTTGCTCGCCGCGATTGACGACCTGCATGCCGCAAGCGCCCGTTTTCTCTTCTCTGCCTGGCAATCCGGTTGGGAGAAGCGCACGGATCATGACCATCGTGCCATCCTGGCGGCGCTGCGCCAGGGGCGCGCCGAAGAGGCCGCCGCGATCCTGCAGAAGCATGTGCAATGGATCGGCCGCGCGCCGGTGCGCACGCCTTCGGGATCGACCCGCGACGCCTTCGCAATTGTCGGCTAAAAATTATAGATAATTTTGAGGTGAATGGTTGAGCGCGCCTAAGGGCTGCGCTCTTTGACGGGCTTTTCGCTCAGGAACCGTCGCGCCGCGATCAGCACCCCGCTGCAATTCGCAGCGTTTCCCGGGTTTTTATTGCGCTTATTTTTCAATGGAGTTTTGCGCTTGGTCGAAATATCGGGCGCTTGCCACTTGCCTGATTTCGCGATCTCTCTCATAAAATAGATGAGACTCAAAAATTATCTATAATTTTAAAAGGAGAGCCCATGTCCCTGTTGCAACATCATGATGAAGTCGCTTTCGATCCGCTCCGCCTCGGGCAGCGTTCGCTTGTTATCAAGGCTGTGTTCGTTCTTGCGGGAACGCTGATCCTGGCACTGGCATCGCAAATCGCCGTGCCGATGGTGCCGGTGCCGATCACCATGCAGACATTCGCGATCACCATGATCGGTGCGCTCTACGGCTGGCGCCTTGGTGCGCTCACTGTTCTTGCCTGGCTGGGCGAAGCTGCGATCGGTTTTCCGGTGCTGGCCGGCGGGGCAGGCGGCATTGTGCCGTTCATGGGGCCGACAGCCGGCTATCTGGCATCCTTCCCGATCATTTCAGCCCTTGTCGGCTGGCTTGCCGAGCGCGGCTGGAGCGGCAACCGCGTCGTGCGCAGCTTCCTCGCCCATCTCTGGGCCAACATTCTCTGCCTCGCGATCGGCGGCGCATGGCTTGCAGCGCTGATCGGCGCAGAGAAGGGCTGGCTGCTTGGTGTGGCGCCCTTCATCCTGGGCGCCGTACTCAAGTCCGCGCTTGCGGCTACGGTGCTGAAGACCGTTCAGGTCTATAGCGGCAAGGCGCGTCTGAATTGACCGTCAGGCTTCGCGCCCACCATCTGCTCTGTATGCTGACTTTCGTCGGTGAAGGTTATACCTCGGCCTTCACCGACAACTATCGCCGCATCGCCGAGCGGCTGTCGGAAGGGGAGGAGATCAAACTGGTTTCCGGCCCCGACGACATCTGCGCGCCGCTCCTGAATGGGGAGGAGCCGCACTGCTTCAAGGCTTCGGTCATCGAGCGGGATGCGGCTGCCCTTGCGGATATCATGGCATTGCTCGGCGAGGAGATCGGCCCGGGAACTGTGTTGGTGCCGGATGCCAGGCTGCTTTCCAAGCTCCGCCGAAATTTCGCCAGCGGTGAAATCCGTCACGCCTGCCTCGGCTGCGAGTGGGGTGACCTCTGCAGCCGCATTGCTGACAGCAATTTCGGCGGTGTCCTGATTAAGGCAGCCTAGAGCAATTCCAGGAAAAGTGCGCAGCGGTTTTCCGTTCGGAATTGCGTGAAAACAAAGAGATAGAGCGGTTCAGAGATTCCGTGAAGAGCTGAACCGCTCTAAGGTCTGTCATCCGGCTCGGGTTGTGTGATGTCGTCACTCAACTCGAGCGGAAAGAGCGCCAGAAACCGGCGCTCGCCTTCGGGCGTAAAGAAGATCGAGCGGCTGTTTTCCGTTCGCCGCGCCCAACCCTTGTCGAAGAAGTTCGAAAGCAGCGCCTTGCCAAGGCTGCCGGCCAGATGCGCCCGTCGCTCGCTCCAGTCCAGGCAGGAGCGGCAAAGCGGACGTCGGCTGGAGCGAAGACCGGAAACATCGATGCCGATCGATCCCAGATGCTTCTCGCCATCGGTCGTCAGGCTCAGGCCTTCTCCCATGACAGAAATCGATCCCGCCTCTATCAGGCTGTCGAGCATCCGTACGCCGTAATCGCCGGCAAGATGGTCGTAGCAGATGCGTGCCTTGCGCAGCGCCGGCTCCTTCGGGCCGGGACGATGGCGCAGATGGCCGCGGCTTGCGGCGAAGCCCATGATGCCCTCAAGCAGCTTGCCGACGCGATCGTCCGCCAGCGTGAAATAGCGATGGCGGCCCTGCTTGCGTTGCGCCAGCAGGCCGCCCGCTTCGAGCTTGGAAAGATGGGCGCTTGCGGTCTGCAGCGTCACGCCTGCCGCCGCTGCCAATTCCGTTGCTGTCAACGCCCGGCCGCCCATCAGCGCCGTCAAGATATTCGCTCGCGCGGGATCGCCGATCAGCGAGCCGATCTGGGCTATGTCTGGACCTTCTTTCATACTTCGATCGTAACCGAACCATCTCCGTCCCGCAATGTGCGAAAACCTCCGCATCAGCAAAGGAGAAAGCCAATGATCACCTGTTTCATCCGCTATCAGATCGATCCGTTCAAGCAGGAAGCCTTCGCGGAATATGGCAAGGCCTGGGGCCAGATCATCCCGCGCAACGGCGCCGATCTCATCGGTTATTTTGCGCCGCATGAGGGGTCGCTGACGACGGCCTATGGCGTCTACAACATCGACAACCTCGCCGCCTACGAAGCCTATCGCAAGAACCTTGCCGCTGACCCTCTGGCACAGGCCAATCTCGATTTTGCCCGCCGCGAGCGTTTCATCTTGCAGGAAGACCGCATTTTCCTGAAAAATGTCTCTCTGCCGCATGCTCCGAGGATATCGCCATGATCGCAGTTATTTTCGAAGTCATTCCCCATCCCGACGAACGTCAGCACTATCTCGACATTGCTGCAAGGCTGCGCTCCGAACTCGAAACGATCGACGGTTTCGTCTCCATCGAGCGTTTCGAAAGCCTCAGTCAACCGGGCAAGATCCTCTCTCTGTCCTTCTGGCGGGATGAGGCCGCCGTTCGCGAATGGCGAACCCGCGAAGCACACCGCGTCGCGCAGAAAGCGGGGCGGAAGACGGTCTTTGCCGATTATCGCTTGCGTGTCGCGCAGGTGCTTCGCGACTACGGGATGATGGAACGGGCCGAAGTGCCTGATGATAGCCACGCGGTTCACGACATGTGAGGTAACTCACCGCCATGTCGCCAATCCGTGAGCCCTGCATTCCCGGTGGTTTCGTCGGGAATGCGGAAAATATGACGCCGCTTTAGCCTTTGGTAACCAAGTTAGGTAACCATAACACTCAGTTAAGAGCACCGAGTAAGTGTAACAGCGAGTATCAAATGGCGTCAGTTTTCCCGCTTGCCGACCTCAGGACTTCAGCAGTTCCGGGGTCCTGGATCGACACGATCATCAAGGGCGATTGCGTGGCCGCTCTTGAGGCACTGCCCAATCAATCCGTCGACGTCATCTTCGCCGATCCGCCGTACAATCTTCAGCTCGGCGGCACGCTGCATCGTCCGGACCAATCGCTGGTCGACGCCGTCGATGATGAGTGGGACCAGTTTGCATCCTTCGAAGCCTATGATGCCTTCACCCGCGCCTGGCTGCTCGCCTGCCGCCGCGTGTTGAAGCCGACGGGCACGATATGGGTCATCGGCTCCTATCACAACATCTTCCGCGTCGGCGCGACCATGCAGGATCTGAATTTCTGGATCCTCAACGACATCGTCTGGCGCAAGACCAACCCGATGCCGAATTTCAAAGGCCGCCGCTTCCAGAACGCGCATGAGACGATGATCTGGGCGAGCCCGAACGCCAAGGCGAAGGGCTACACCTTCAACTACGACGCCATGAAGGCCGCCAATGACGACGTGCAGATGCGCTCGGACTGGCTGTTCCCGATTTGCAACGGCAATGAGCGGCTGAAGGGCGATGACGGCAAGAAGGTGCATCCGACGCAGAAGCCGGAAGCGCTATTGGCGCGCGTCATCATGGCCTCGTCCAAGCCCGGCGACATCATTCTCGATCCCTTCTTCGGGTCGGGCACGACCGGCGCCGTTGCCAAGCGTCTCGGCCGCCACTTTGTCGGCATCGAGCGCGAGCAGGATTACATTGACGCCGCGAGCGCCCGCATCGCCGCCGTCGAGCCGCTCGGTAAGGCGGAACTGACCGTCATGACCGGCAAGAAGGCCGAAGTGCGCGTCGCCTTCAATACGCTCATCGAAAGCGGCCTCATCAAGCCCGGCCAGGTGCTGACCGATGCGAAGCGCCGCTATAGCGCCATCGTCCGCGCCGATGGCACGGTTGCCTCGGGTGGCGAGGCTGGCTCCATTCATCGCCTTGGAGCGAAAGTTCAGGGCCTTGATGCATGCAATGGGTGGATGTTCTGGCATATCGACGACGGCCGTTCCCTGCGTCCGATCGATGAACTCAGAGCCATCATCCGCAGCGATCTGGCGAAGGTTGAGTAGTCTCAACCGCTGAACGGGTCCGGTTTCAAAGCCGCCCCACGGCTGTCGGACGCCCGTCAGATCGACATATCCGTCTTCTTCCGTCGTGTACCTCCAGTTGGGAAGAAGGCGAGACACCCAGGGCCTTACCGGACATATTGTACGGTAAGGCCCTGGGTGTTTTCAACTTCGGATCTTAGAAGTCCTGATAGTCGGTGACGTCGACGCGTACGACGCGGCCATCTTCGTTGAAGGTGATCGTTTCCTCGCCTTCACGAATGAGCGGCTTGCCCGTCTTGCTGTTGGTGGCGCGCACGGACCAGACGGCCCGGCCCGACAGCGGCGTCAGCGTCTCCACCAGGGAGTTGGATGCGGTCTGGTCCGGATAGGTATCGAAATAACCGCGGAAGGCTTCCATGATCGCATCGCGGCCGGCGAGGTCGCCGACACCGTTGGAAACATAGGTGGCATTCTCGGCGAAGAAATTCTCGATCTCTTCATAGTTGATACGATTGATGGCGTCGTGAAACAGCTCGATACGTTCTGCGGGATCGAAGATCATCGGCTCAAACCTTTATGCCGTAGGCGGCGAGATCGCTGCGCAGCTTCTCGGCGCCGGTGAAGTGAACTGCATGCCAGCCGGCAGCGCGCGCGCCTTCGACGTTCGGATAGGAATCGTCGATGAAGATCGTCGTGGCGGGATCGAGATCGAAGCTTTTGGCATGGGTGTCGTAGATCGCGACATCCGGCTTGATCAGGCCGATATCGCCGGAAACCGTCACGCCGCGCGGCTTCTTGAGGAAGGGATAGCGTTCTTGCGCCTCGCGAAAAGTGTCGGAGGCGAAGTTGGTCAGCATGGTGACGTCGCGACCTTCCGCGATCAGCTGTTCCAGAATGGCGACGCTATCGTCATAGGCATGCGGCACCATCTCGTGCCAATATCTGCGGAAAGCGCGGATCTGTTCTTCACGCTCCGGATGGTCGGCAATCAGCAATGCCTCGGCATCACCCCAGGTGCGGCCGCGATCCTGCTCGATGTTCCAGTCGCTGGTGCACACATTGGTGAAAAACCATTCGCGCTCGGCATCGTCAGGAATGATGCGGCTGTAGGGGAGGCTCGGATCGTAGTGAAGCAGAACCTTGCCGATATCGAAAACGATGTGCCGAATTTCCGTCGTCATGAATGAATTCCTGATTTTTGCTCTAAAGGCATTTTTGTGAACGCACTGGGAATAGCCTGAGCGATCGCTTTTTTCATGACTGTCGGCAGAGCCTGCTCTTCAAGATTTGTAACCGGCGCCCACCATCCGTCATGGTTGTCCGCGTGTGAGACGGATCTCGCGCGCCAGATCGACAGCCGCAGTTCGAAATGGGTGAAAACATGCGTCACCATGCCTGCCGGCTGCCAGTCGGCCGGGAAGGGAGCCGCCTCGCTGCCGGTCTCGCCGTCGATACGCGCTGTCCAGCTCGTCGTCGGCACTTCCGTCATGCCGCCCAGCAGGCCACTCTCGACACGGCGGCGCAGGAAAATCTCGCCCTCGTCATTGACGGCAACGAAGGCCGCCCCCTGGCGCACCGGCTTCTCCTTCTTGGCGGCCTTGACCGGAAAACGCTCGGGATCATGCCCGGCCAGCGCCTGACAGGCACCGTTGAAGGGACAGAGCGAACAGACGGGGCGTTTCGGCGTGCAGATCGTCGCGCCGAGATCCATCATTGCCTGGGCGAAATCGCCCGGCCGGTCCGCAGGCGTCAAGAGGGCGACCTTCTGTTTCATCTGCGGCTTTGCGCCGGGCAGGGGCGTCGAAATCGCATAGAGGCGAGAAATGACGCGCTCCACATTGCCGTCCATCACGGCCGCCTGGCGATTGAAAGCGATGGCAGCGACGGCAGCGGACGTGTAATCGCCGATACCAGGAAGCGCCCGCAGCCCATCTTCGGTATCGGGAAAGCTGCCGCCATGATCTGCAGCCACCGCCTCGGCGCATTTCTTCAGGTTGCGGGCGCGGGCGTAGTAGCCGAGCCCGGCCCAGGCCGCCATGACGTCGTCATTTGCCGCCGCGGCGAGATCGTTGACCGTCGGCCAGCGCTCCAGGAATTTCGCGAAATAGGATTTGACTGCCGGCACGGTCGTCTGCTGCAGCATCACTTCCGACAGCCAGATGCGATAGGGATCAGGCTTGATGCCGCGCGCGGCCATGGGTGGCGAGACTCGCCAAGGCAGGTCGCGATGGTGTCGGTCGTACCAGGCAAGCAGGGATGCTGCCGTGGGAGATTCTAAAGTCGAGGTCATGATTTGCCGCGTCGAGGGGAAGTACTCTATACTTGGCCAAGCTGCGTCGGGCGATCAAGGTCCGCGATGCACAAAGCACGCACCGGAAGCCGATTGAGATGAGTTATCCCCGAAAAGGCGAGAAGCAGATTTCCGAGCTGACCAACGGCATCGTCGATCCGGTGCTGGCGAAGCGCGCCGGCATCAATACGACGCTGCTCGGATGTTGGGACGAGATCGCCGGCGAGGACTTTGCCGATTGCACGCGGCCTGAAAAGATCGCCTGGGCCAAGCGAACCGGCTCCGGCATGGACGACCGCTATCAGCCGGGCGTGCTGACGATCGCCTGTGAGGGCGCCCGTGCGCTCTTCCTGACCCATGCGCAGGGCGAGCTCATCCAGCGCATCAACAGCTTCTTTGGCTTCTATGCCGTCAATCAGATCCGTATCGTGCAGAAGCCCGTCTCGGTCGCGTCCAGACGTTCCCGTACGCCGCCGCCCTTGAAGGGCGAGGCGGCGCGCAAGCTGGCTGATATGATGGACGGCATCGAGGATGAGAAGATCAGGGCCGCCGTTCAGCGCCTGGGCACGGCCATGGCCTGGAAGCGGCGATAGGGCCAGACCAAACCGCAGGTTCTGTGAATTATCGGCAGAATTTAAGTTGTCTGTCTTTGCCAGGTCACAATTCTTTGAAGAAAGTTGGCCAACCGTGCCTTGTTAGCGGCAAGCAGCCGTTATATCGCATGAAACATTCGAAGACCTCTTTCAACGACGGGTGACTCTATGCCGATGTCCGACATGCTCTTGACCAAACGCCATCTGCTGGGCGGCTCCGCCTTTGCAGCCCTTTCCGTGGCGTTCTCTACCTTTGCCGACACCGCATCCGCCGCGTCCGCTGAAGACGAAGTGCCGCCATCCGACGGCAATGTCGACATGAACGAGGTGCTGAAGCCCGGCCCGCTGCCGGAAATCGCACTCGGCAAGCAAGACGCGCCCGTCAAGATCGTCGAATACATGTCGCTGACCTGCCCGCACTGCGCGCATTTCGCGGTTACGACCTTTGACACGATCAAGCAGAAATACGTCGATACCGGCAAGGTTCTCTTCATCATCCGCGAATTCCCGTTCGATCCGCGCGCCGCTGCCGCCTTCATGCTGGCTCGTTGCGCGCCGCAGGAACAGTACATGCCGATGGTCGAAATGCTGTTCAAGCAGCAGATCGCCTGGGCTTCGCCTGACGTCGACGGCCGCGCTGCACTGCTGCAGATGTCGAAACTTGCTGGTTTTACTGAGGATAGCTTCACGAAGTGCTTGACGAACCAGAAGCTTCTGGATGATGTCAACTCTGTACGGGAACGCGCAGCCAAGGATTTCGGTGTCAATGCCACGCCGACCTTCCTGATCAATGGCAAGCGCTATGCAGGGGACATGTCTGTTGCTGCCATGTCGAAGCTTATCGACAGCCTGCTCTGATCCGCGCCTTTTTCGATCACAGGCGGGCGGCCGAGGTCGCGCGCCTGTTTTCTATTACCTCCTCCTCAAGGCGAGGGTGGAGATCAGCTTATGAAGTTCAACAAGCTTAGACTCGTCGGTTTCAAATCTTTCGTGGAGCCGGGAGAATTCGTCATCGAGCGCGGCCTGACCGGCGTCGTCGGTCCGAACGGCTGCGGCAAGTCCAATCTTGTCGAAGCGCTGCGCTGGGTGATGGGCGAGAATTCCTACAAGAACATGCGTGCCTCCGGCATGGACGACGTGATCTTCTCCGGTTCGGGGAATCGCCCGGCCCGCAACACCGCCGAAGTCGGCCTCTATCTCGACAATAGCGATCGCACAGCACCAGCCGCCTTCAATGACAGCGACGAGATCCAGGTCACGCGCCGCATCGAGCGCGAACAAGGCTCGGTCTATCGCATCAATGGCAAGGAAGCGCGCGCCAAGGATGTGCAGCTGCTGTTTGCCGATGCCTCCACCGGTGCCCGCTCGCCCTCCATGGTTGGGCAGGGACGCATCGGCGAGCTGATCCAGGCAAAGCCCCAGGCGCGCCGCCAGCTCTTGGAAGAGGCAGCCGGCATCTCCGGCCTGCATTCACGCCGGCATGAGGCGGAGTTGCGCCTGCGCGCCGCCGAAAGCAATCTCGAACGGCTTGACGATGTGACGTCGCAGCTCGAAAGCCAGATCGAAAGCCTGAAGCGTCAGGCGCGGCAGGCCAACCGCTTCAAGATGCTGTCTGCCGATATCCGCGCCCGTGAGGCCATGCTGCTGCATATCCGCTGGGTGCAGGCGAAGGAGGCCGAAGCTGAGGCCGATAGCGCGCTCAACCAGGCAACCGTGCTCGTCGCCGAAAAGGCGCAGAACCAGATGGAGGCGGCAAAGGCCCAGGGCATCGCCAGCTTCAAGCTGCCGGAGCTGCGCGACGACGAGGCGAAGGCCGCCGCCGCCCTGCAGCGTCTGCAGATCGCCCGCTCGCAGCTGGAAGAGGATGTCAATCGCATCCTGCGCCGCCGCGATGAGTTGATCCGCCGTCTGGCACAGCTCGCCGAAGATATCAGCCGCGAGCAGCGCCTTGTCACCGACAATGCCTCCATCCTTGCCAAGCTGGATGCCGAAGAGGCCGATCTGGCAGACATCCTCGCCGATTCCGGCAGGCTTGCCGAGGAGACGCGTGTCGCCTTCGAGGAGGCCGCTGCCAAGCTCGCCGACAGCGAGCGGATCTTTACCACTCTGACGGCGGAGCGCGCCGAAGCCGCCGCCGCCCGCAACCAGCTGGAGCGTGCCATCCGCGATCTCGCCGATCGCAAGATGCGGCTGGAGCGCCAGGCCAGCGAAGCGAATGGCGAGCTTGCTGCCATCGATGAGAAGATGGCCGATTTGCCTGACCCAAGCGAAAAGCGCGACATGGTCGAGACGGCAGAAAATGTCGTTGCGGATGCGGAAGGCGAGATTCAGCGCGTTGAAGCCGTTCTCGCCAAGGCGCGCGAAACCGAGGCGCTGTCGCGCGGGCCGGTCGAGCAGGCGCGGGCACGTCTGAATGCGCTCGAAACCGAAGCGCGCACTATTTCCAAAATGTTGGCGGCGGGCGATACGTCCGGTGCCTTTTCGCCCGTGGCCGAGGAGCTGCGCGTCGACCGCGGCTTCGAGACGGCGCTCGGTGCCGCGCTCGGCGATGATCTGGAATCCTCGCTCGATGCCCAGGCGCCGGTCTATTGGTCCGACAATGGCAGTGGCGCTACCGATCCGGCGCTGCCGGGGGGCGTAGCCCCTCTGATTACCCATGTCGGCGCACCGGCAGCATTGACGCGGCGCCTTCGCCAGATCGGCATCGTTTCGGCCGAAGACGCCTTGCGGCTCATGCCGGAACTAAAGCCGGGACAGCGGCTGGTGACAAGGGATGGCGCCGTCTTCCGCTGGGACGGTCATGTCACCGGCGCAGATGCGCCAAGTGCCGCCGCCCTGCGGCTCGCCCAGAAGAACCGCCTTTCCGAGCTGGAAGCCGAAGCTGAGCTTGCCCGCGATGTGCTTGTCGAGGCAGAAGAGCGCCTTGCGGCAGCTGCCGAAGCGATCAGAGGTGAAGAGGGGCGTTTGGCGACCGCCCGCGACGCCAGCCGGCTTGCCGCCCGGCATCTGGCCGAGGCGCGGGAAGCGCTCGCTGCCGCAGAGCGCGCTTCCGGCGATCTCATCCGCCGCCGCGACGTCATCGTCGAGGCCGTCAGCCGGCTGCAGGAGCAGCTGGAAGATGTGGCCATGCAGGATGAAAATGCCCGTATCGAACTGGAAGATGCGCCGAATCTCGACGCCATCGATCTGAAGCTGCGTGACCAGCAGGCCGAAGTCGCGACGGATCGCGGCGTTCTGGCCGAAGCCCGCGCCCGCCATGAAGGTCTGAACCGTGAGAACGAGGCGCGTCAGCGCCGTCTCCTCGCGATCCGGCAGGAGCGTGACACCTGGCGCCAGCGTGCTACCAGCGCCGAGGAGCATATTCAGACGCTGCGCGACCGTGAAGAGGAAGCGCGCGAGGAAGCAGCCGAACTCGATCTCGCTCCGGACGAATTCGACGACAAGCGCCGCGCCTTGATGAGCGAGCTCCAGAAGGCCGAGGATGCCCGCCGCCAGGCCGCTGATCGCCTTGCCGAAGCCGAAGTCGTGCAGCGCGAGGCCGATCGTCATGCGGCGACCGCACTCTCCGAACTGGCGGAAAGCCGCGAGAAGCGCGGCCGTGTTGAGGAGCGGCTGGTGTCTGCCCGCGAACGCCGTCAGGAAAGCGAACTACGCATTCGCCAGTCCTTGAATGTCGAGCCACATGAGGCGATGCGTCTGACCGGACTGTCTGCCACGCAGAACGTGCCTGACCTCCGCGAGGTCGAGCGTGAGCTGGAGCGGCTGAAGATAGAGCGCGAGCGTCTCGGTGCCGTTAACCTGCGCGCCGAGGAAGAGAGCAAGGAGCTGACGGAGCGGCTGCAGGCGTTGATCAAGGAGCGTGATGACGTCATCGACGCCATCCGGAAGCTGCGCGGTGCTATCCAGAGCCTCAACCGCGAAGGCCGCGAACGTCTGATCGTCGCCTTCGACATCGTCAATGCGCAGTTCCAGCGCCTGTTCACCCATCTTTTCGGCGGCGGCACAGCCGAGTTGCAGCTCATCGAGTCGGACGATCCGCTGGAAGCCGGTCTGGAAATCCTTGCCCGGCCACCGGGCAAGAAGCCGCAGACCATGACGTTGCTTTCGGGCGGCGAGCAGGCGCTGACGGCCATGGCGCTGATCTTTGCGGTATTCCTCACCAATCCCGCGCCGATCTGCGTTCTGGACGAAGTGGATGCGCCGCTCGATGACCACAACGTCGAGCGCTATTGCAATCTCATGGATGAGATGGCGGCCTCCACCGAGACCCGCTTCGTGGTCATCACCCACAATCCGATCACCATGGCCCGCATGAACCGCCTCTTTGGTGTGACCATGGCGGAACAGGGGGTATCGCAGCTCGTTTCCGTCGACCTGCAGACCGCCGAACGCCTGCGCGAAATCGCCTGAGCCGTTTTGCGGTAGTTCAGCAAAACTATTCCGATATCGACAAGAAATTGCCGTCTTGGCTGCCGCACAGCCGGAAAGCGTGTTAGTTTCCCCGTCGATCAATAACATGAGGCGCTAATCCGCCCGGAAGGGAAGCATGTCTGGATCTGGTGGCGGTATTTTCGATCTTCTCGGAATACTGGCCGTACTGCTGCTCGTCGCCGCTAATGGCTTTTTCGTTGCGGCCGAGTTTTCCTTGGTATCCGTTCGTCGCAGTCGCGTGACGGAGCTCGTTGCCGAAGGGCGAATGAATGCCAAGTCGCTGCAGAAGGCGGTCGATAATCTCGACGCAAATCTGGCGGCGACGCAGCTCGGCATCACGATTTCGTCTCTTGCTCTCGGCTGGGTCGGTGAGCCCGCGCTTGCCCATCTTCTGGAGCCGCTTCTCGATTTCCTTCCCGGCGCATGGGCGGCGGCCAGCTCCCACGCAATAGCCGTGGTCATTTCCTTCGTCATCATCACCGCGCTTCATATCGTGCTCGGTGAACTCGCGCCGAAAAGTCTGGCCCTGCAGCGCAGCGAGGGTACGGCTCTTGGCGTCGTGCGGCCGCTTGGCCTGTTTCTATTTCTATTACGCCCGGCAATCACCGTGCTCAACGGTCTCGGCAATCTCGTCCTTCGCCTTTTCGGCCTGCGCCCTGGCGCGGGCGAGGGCTCGCTGCATTCGCCGGCCGAGATCAAGCTCCTGATCGCGGAAAGCCAGGAAGCGGGCCTGTTGGAGCAGGCTCAGCAGGATCTGGTCGAGCGCGTCTTCAATATCGGCGACCGCGACGTCTCCGACATCATGACGCCACGGCTGGAGGTCGATTGGATCGATGCCGACGATACGCCGGAAGAAATGCAGAAGACCATTCGCGAAAGCCGCTTCGAGCAGCTTTTGGTCGCGCGCGGATCGATCGACGAGCCGATCGGGATGATCCTGAAGAAGGATCTTCTCGACCAGCTTTTGAACGGCGAACCGCTGAACCCGATGGCCGTCATCCGTCAGCCTTTGGTCGTTCACGAGTCCACGGCCGTTTTCAAGGTGCTTGAGAATTTCAAGCGCGCGCCCGTCCGCCTCGCCATGGTCATCGACGAATATGGCAGTCTCGAAGGCATCGTCACGCAGACGGACCTGCTGGAAGCGATCGCCGGCGATCTGCCCGACATGGACAACGACACGCCCGATGTCGTCGAGCGTGCCGATGGATCGTTGCTGATGGAGGGCATGATGCCGGTCTATGACGCTTTCGCGAGGCTCGGGCTGCGTGTGGGCGAGGAGGACGTCAATTTCCATACGCTCGCCGGCTTTGCCCTCTTTCAGCTCGGCCATCTGCCTGAAGTGGGAGAGAGTTTTACCTTTGGCGGCTGGCATTTCGAGATCATCGATCTCGACGGGATGCGGATCGACAAGATTCTGGCCCAGCGCGAGCCGCAAGCTTAGCCGTCAAGCCGCTCTGTATAGGCCCGGAGGCTCCTGATTTCGATCAATCGATTGAAATCGAAAGCTCCGGGTCTTATTTATTGTGCAGTGCAACATTTTGCCATATTTGTCGATTTTCATTTGTGCTGCAGTGAATTAAGTTCAACCGGAGGAGTTGGACGGAGATGATGACAAATTGGGTCTACACATTTGGCGACGGCAAGGCCGAGGGAGGCGCCGGAGATTTTGAACGGCTCGGTGGCAAGGGCGCGAATCTCGCTGAAATGTGCAATCTCGGCCTGCCCGTCCCCCCCGGCCTGACGATCGTCAGCGATGTCTGCACCTTTTATTACAAGAATGCCCGCAAGGTCCCCGATGAGCTGAAACCGCAGGTCATGCGCGGGCTGCAGCGGATGGAGGCCATCACCGGCCGTAAGTTTGGCGATACCGAACGACCGCTGCTGGTGTCCGTGCGTTCCGGCGGCCGTGCCTCGATGCCGGGCATGATGGATACGGTCCTCAATCTCGGCCTCAACGATGCCACCGTGCAGGCGCTCGGTCATGATGCCGGTGACGCCCGTTTCGCCTGGGACAGCTACCGCCGCTTCATCCAGATGTATGCCGATGTCGTCATGGGTCTCGACAATGAAGTCTTCGAAGAAATCCTCGAGGATGAGAAGGCCCGTTTTGGCCATGAGTTCGATACTGATCTCACCGCCGTCGAATGGCAGCACGTCGTTTCGATCTATAAGACCGTCATCGAAGAGGAATTGGGCGAAGCCTTTCCGCAGGAGCCGGAGGTTCAGCTTTGGGGTGCCGTCAGCGCCGTTTTTGCGAGCTGGATGAACGCCCGCGCCGTCACCTACCGTCAATTGCACAACATTCCCGAGGCCTGGGGCACTGCCGTCAATATTCAGGCGATGGTTTTCGGCAATCTCGGCAATTCGTCCGCGACCGGCGTCGCCTTCACCCGCAACCCATCGACCGGCGAGAAGGAGCTTTACGGCGAATTTCTCGTCAATGCGCAAGGCGAGGACGTCGTTGCCGGCATCCGCACGCCGCAAAGCATCACCGAAGTCGCCCGCATAGCCTCCGGCTATGACAAACCGTCGATGGAAAAGCTGATGCCTGAGGCCTTTGCCGAGTTCCGGGGCATCTGCGCACAGCTGGAAGCGCACTACCGCGATGTCCAGGACCTGGAATTCACCATCGAGCGCGGCAAGCTCTGGATGCTGCAGACCCGCAATGCCAAGAGAACCACCAAGGCGGCGATGAAGATCGCCGTCGATATGGTCGACGAGGGGCTGATTACCGAGGACGAAGCTGTCTCCCGCATCGAACCGTCGACGCTGGACCAGCTGCTGCATCCGACGATCGACCCGCGCGCCCGCCGCGAACTTATCGGCTCCGGCCTGCCTGCATCGCCGGGTGCTGCAACCGGCGAGATTGTCTTCACCGCGGAAGAGGCGATCATTGCCGAGGAGGAAGGCCGCAAGGCGATCCTCGTGCGTATAGAGACGAGCCCGGAAGACATTCACGGCATGCACGCCGCTGAAGCGATCCTCACCACGCGCGGCGGTATGACCAGCCATGCGGCTGTGGTCGCTCGCGGCATGGGCATCCCATGCGTCGTCGGCGCCGGCACCATGCGCATCGACATGCGCAACGAGAAGCTGATCGGCATCGGCGTCACGTTGAAGAAGGGCGATATCGTCACGATCGACGGCTCGGCCGGCCAGGTGCTGAAGGGCGAGGTGCCGATGATCCAGCCGGAGCTGTCGGGCGATTTCGGGCGCATCATGGCCTGGGCCGACCGTTCCAGGCGCATGACGGTACGCACCAATGCCGATACGCCGGCGGATGCGCGTGCGGCCCGCTCCTTCGGCGCCGAGGGCATCGGCCTTTGCCGCACAGAGCACATGTTCTTCGAAGGCGATCGCATCCATGTGATGCGCGAGATGATCCTCGCCGAAGACGAGGAGGGGCGCCGTGCCGCTCTTGCCAAGCTTATGCCGATGCAGCGGCTCGATTTCACCGGCCTGTTCACCATCATGCACGGCCTGCCGGTGACTATCCGCCTGCTCGATCCGCCATTGCACGAATTCCTGCCGAAGACGGATGAAGAGATCGCTGAAGTGGCGGGGATCATGGGCATGGAACCGGCCATGCTGCGCCAGCGGGTCGATGCGCTGCACGAGTTCAACCCCATGCTCGGTCATCGCGGCTGTCGTCTGGCGATTTCCTATCCGGAGATCGTCGAGATGCAGGCCCGCGCGATTTTCGAGGCAGCGGTCCTCGCCGCACGCGAGACGGGAGCAGCTGTCGTGCCCGAGATCATGGTGCCGCTCGTTGGCCTGCGCTCGGAGTTGGACTACGTCAAGGCCCGCATCGACGAGGTGGCGCGCGCCGTCATGACGGAAGCCATGATGAAGATCGACTATCTCGTCGGCACGATGATCGAGCTGCCGCGCGCGGCCTTGCGCGCCCATATCATCGCCGAGGCTGCCGAATTCTTCTCGTTCGGAACGAACGACCTGACTCAGACGACATTCGGCATGTCGCGTGATGACGCGGCCGCCTTCATCCCGACATACCAGCGCAAGGGCATCATCGAGCACGATCCCTTCATATCCTTGGATTTCGACGGGGTCGGCGAGCTCATCCGCATCGCGTCGGAGCGCGGCCGCCGCACCCGCAACGACATGAAGCTCGGCATCTGCGGTGAGCATGGCGGCGATCCCGCCTCGATCCATTTCTGCGAGGATATCGGGTTGGACTATGTGTCCTGTTCCCCCTTCCGCGTGCCGATTGCGCGGCTTGCCGCGGCTCAGGCGGCGATCAAGGGGCGAGCCTGATTCTCTAAAGTGGAATTGCGCTCGTTACCGGCACTGGTATCAGCGGCGCCAGTAGCCGCGATGATAGTAATATCCGGGACCGCCGACAACGACCGTCGGACCCCAGAAGAAATCATCGTTGCTTTCCATGAAAGCCCGTTGGTCGGCGCGCCGGCTGAGGTCCTGGTTCATGAGGCAATTGGCGAAGTTCTGGGTGCCTGGCCTAAAACCATAGCCGCTGCATCTGGCCTGGTCGGCCGCGCGTATCTCCTCGGCTGTCTGGCAGGAGGAGAGCACAAGCGTAATAGCGAGAAGAGAGAAGGCGGAAGCAGCGGTACGCATGACTTGGTGTCCTGATGCAGATGTGCAGGCACGAATTATAGCGCTGCGCGTGATGGCGCGAAAGGCGTATTACCGCCGCAGGCCGGGTTGCTTATGCTGCTTCCTTCGGCTTTGCCGGCAGCCTTTGCAAGAGATCGACGAAGGCATCGGCAAAGCGCAACAGGTGGTCGGTCTCTTCATCCGGCTGCAGCAAACGGATTTCCGCGCCGTCTTCGTCCAGCGCGGCAAAGAGTGTGCGCATCGTCGCATCGCCTTCGGGAATCCGGATGACAGCCAGTCTGCGGCAATCGGAGATCAGTCCTGCCGCGGGGAGATCGAACAGGAAGTCGCCGTGCACCGCCGAGGCGGCATGCCGCACGGCCTCGCAAAAGCCCGGTTCCCCGCCGGAAAAACCTTCGAGTGAGAGCTCCAGCTCCAGGAGCTCCAACGGCAGAATGGGATCGCCCGTATCGGCTCCGGCAATCGCCGCGCCCGGCAGCGCCTTGGCAGCGACGTCTTGAGAAAGCATCGGTTCCATCTCATCAAGTCCTTTCAAAGCCTCGATAAAACGCTAAAGAATGGCCTTTTTTAGGAATTTAAGCAAGCGCTCACATTTTTGGTCTAGGCGTTACTGGTTTGAGCCTTGAGAGAACATTGCATGTTGGTGCCGTGACATTCGATTTATTTTCGCCGTTTCTTGATCTAAACATAGGTCGTATTTTGGGATTCGGTGCATCCGGCTTCCGATCCGACGCGCCGACGAGCCCTTGATGACCATTCGCTTCGACCGTCCAGTTTCTCATGCCGCCCGCGCCGCGCGTCTGATCGCTTCGTTTGCCTTGGTGCTCTGCGGGGTGACGCTGATCGGCCACCGCTTCGCGCCGCTGGAAACGCCTTATTTTGTGCTGCTGCTCCTGATTTCCGCCGGCTGCGCCATCCTGGCGGTTCTGCTCGCGCTGGTCGGCCTTGCTCAGCTCTGGCAGAGCGCTGCCATTGGTGGTGTCTCCGCCGTCAAGGCGCTCGTCTATGCCGCCCTGCCGCTCGCCATTTTCGGCTTCGGCGCCGAACGCTACTGGACCCGGCCGCATATCTACGAGATTTCGACCGATCTCAGCGACCCGCCGGAATGGCTGGCAACACCGGATGCGCGGCAGCTGTGGCTGCCGCCGCGCCATCTGGTGACGCAGCAGGAACGCGAGGCGCAGTTCGATGCTTATCCCGCTTTGATCAGCCGCCGCTACGAAGGCGCTGCCGATCGTGTTCTCGAGGCAGTGCGTAAGGTCGCGCATGATTATCACATCACCATCGTCAAGGCCGAAGGCGCCGATGTCGCCGATCCGAACGGCAACGTGAAGCCAAAACGCCGCACACGTCCGCAGACCGCTAATCCTGCGCAGGATGACAGTGCCGTCGGCGATGTGCCCGCCATCGTTCCTGTGCCGACGCCGCGCCCCCTCCGCGACGGAGTGGCGGAACTCATTCGCCAGAATACCGACGTCATTCTGCAGGGCGAAATGCGAACTCGCATTTTTGGCCTGCCATGCGACATACTGATCCGTATTCGCGAAGAGGCGGAAACGACGCTTGTCGACATTCGCGCTGCTTCCCGCTACGGCCAGGATGATCTCGGCGTCAGCGCCGATCTGGCGGATAGCTATCTGAAGGCGCTGGATGCGGAATTGCTGGGTATTGCTGGAAGCTGAGGTGGCTCAAGCCGGTCGATAGGCCCCCAGCAGCGCCGGCGGTCCATCGGTCTCCACCTGACCCTTCTCGACCAGATCCTCCAGATGCGCCAGCACAGAAAGCGCGGCCGCCCCATGCAGGCGTGGGTCCGTGTCGCGATAGATGGCTTTCACCATGTCCGGGATCAGCCGGTCGCCGGCCTTGATGCGCTCCAGCACGGCACGCTCGCGCATGCGGCGGTGGGTTCTGAGGCCGCGCATGAAGGACGCCGGCTCCTTCACCGGACCGCCATGGCCGGGCAGGAACAGCCGGTCGTTTCGGGCAAGAAGCCGCTCCAGCGAGGCCATATAATCCGCCATGGAGCCATCCGGCGGCGCGACGATCGAGGTCGCCCAGGCCATGACATGATCGGCGGAAAAGACAATGCCGGTGCCATCGAGCGCGAAGCAGGCGTGATTGGCCGTATGACCCGGCGTCAAGAGTGCCGTCATCTGCCAGCCGTCTCCCGAGACGCTTTGACCATCGGCAAGCACGATGTCAGGCTGAAACTCCATGTCGGAGCTTTCGGCGAACGGATTAATCTCGCCCTGATGGAGCGGCCGAGCGGCCCGATGCGGCCCTTCGCCGACGGTCAGCGCCCCCGTTGCCTCCTTCAGCCGCTTGGCGAGCGGCGAGTGATCGCGATGGGTATGGCTGACGAAGATATGCGTGACTTCGCGCCCCTCCAGCGCCGCCATCAGGGCGGTGAAATGGGCCTCGTTCTCCGGACCGGGATCGATGACCGCGACAGACGAGCCGCCGACGATATAGCTGTTGGTGCCGTGAAAGGTGAAGGCACTGGGATTGTTGACCGTCATCCGCTCGATGCCGGGCGCAATGGGAACGGCGCGGCCATAGCCGGGTTCGAAGGCAAGATCGAAGTCAGGCGTGCTCATGATTGCTTGTATTCGATTTCGATAAAGGACATCGGCTCGGAGCCGGCATTGACGACATTGTGCTCGACACCGGCCTCGCGCCGATAGGCGGCGCCCTTGGCGATATCGACACGGCGGCTGCCGCCAGGCTCTTCCAGCAGAAACTGGCAATCCGTCATCGGTACCACGACATAGCCAAGACCATGGACATGGTGTCCGGTATCGGCGCCCGGCTCGAAATCCCAGCGTGTGATGCGGCAGACGGCATCATCGAGAAGTACGGTGGGCACTGCCGGCGGGCGGGCGCGAAACTGGCTCATCGGACCTCCTGATTTCAAATGCAGTGCAGCAAGACCTATCATAGCCGCCCGGAAAGCACACAGAAATATGCATTCGCGCATCACTTAGTCATTGTAGCGGCAAGCGACCTTTGCTAATCAGACGCCGATTTGGCTGGTATAGCAGCCATCTCCTCTGTTGGGGCGTCGCCAAGCGGTAAGGCACCGGTTTTTGGTACCGGCATTCCCAGGTTCGAATCCTGGCGCCCCAGCCATTGATTTTTTAATCCGTCACCAAATCTTCGACCAGCGTTTAAAAGCCGCAACATCGGACTTCGTTAGCTTAAACCATTCGCCTCGTGTCCGTTTCGCGGCAAACCGCTTATGCCAGTAAGATTCGACGCCCGCGGGGTCGTCGGTCAGAATCGAATGAACAAGTTCGATTTCCTGAGGAAGCTCGATCTGGATTTGCCGTCCCCGCTTATTAAGTGAGGTCGTGAAGCCTATCTTATAGTCGGTGTTGTGGCGCTGCATATAGACATGGCCAAGCGCGCTTTCTGATGTGCCGCCTTCGTTATCAGTGCCTCGCTGGCGCGGGGTGTAAGCTCGAGCATAACTCGCAACTTCCTGCTCGCCATTTTGCTCGGCGTAGTCCGCAAGGGCTGCTGCCAGTTCCGGCATGTTCCATCGGGCAAGAACCGTCTTGGTGTCTGGGCTGTTCGGACGATGATGAAGCTCAAACTTCAGGTCGCTGCTGGACGGAAACCGCCTGATAGCCTTGGAAATTTCTGCGATAATCTGAAGAATTTCCAATTCATCCCACGCCCCTTGAAGTTCGTTGGGGGTGAATCCCGCTTCAATAATGGCGTCGCTCCAGTTACGCCAGATTTTTCCTAACCACTCGTGACGTTTTACGCCTGTAGCACTTTCAAAACGGGCAATACCGGGGGGCTTCCCGCCGTTGTCGGAGGCAACCTGCCGAATCTTCAAAAGAATATCGTGCTTCAGATGATCGTTCATGTGCGACGGCTCCCCTTCCGCCACACATTCTGCCCGCTACGAAATAAAAGGAAAAGGCCCGCCGAAGCGGGCCTCTCGTTCAAAGGATCTTCGCCAGAAAATTCTTGGTGCGATCCATCCGGGGATTTGAGAAGAGCTCCTTGGGGGCGCCTTCTTCCAAGATCTGGCCGTGATCCATGAAGATCACGCGGTGGCCTACCTCGCGGGCAAAGCCCATTTCGTGGGTGACGACGACCATCGTCATGCCTTCGCGCGCCAGATCGTTCATGACCTGCAGCACTTCGCCCACCATTTCGGGGTCGAGCGCCGAGGTCGGCTCGTCGAAGAGCATGACGTCGGGCCCCATCGCCAGCGCGCGGGCGATCGCGACACGCTGCTGCTGGCCGCCGGAAAGCTCGTCGGGATAGTTCGCTTCCTTGCCGCGCAGGCCGACTTTCGCCAGCAGTTCGTGCGCCACGCGATCGGCCTCTTCAGGCGCGACCTTTTTGACCTTGCGCGGGCCGATCGTGATGTTCTCCAGGATCGTCAGATGCTTGAAGAGATTGAACTGCTGGAAGACCATGCCGACATGCTGGCGCAGCTTGTGGATGTTGGTCTTCGGATCGGTCAGCATCATCCCGGCGATCTCGATGTCGCCGCTGGTTGGCGTTTCCAGCCCGTTCAGGCAGCGCAGGAAGGTGCTCTTGCCGCTTCCCGACGGTCCGATGACGACGACGACTTCGTTGTTCTCCACATGCGTGGTGATGCCTTTCAGGATCTCATGGTGCCCGAAGGACTTGTGAAGCTCTTTAACGCTTATCAACTTGAAGCCTCCTCTCGATATAGGACGAGCACTTCGACAGGGAGAAGATCATGATGAAATATAGCACCGCGACGAAACCCCATATCGTGAAAGATGCGAAGGTTTCGGCGATCACGATTTCACCCTTGTAGACCAGTTCGGCAATGCCGACCGGGGCCAGCAGCGAGGTATCCTTGATCGTCTGGGCCGCCTGGTTGACCAAAGGCGGGATCATGCGTTTGAAGGCCTGCGGCAGAACGATGTAGCGCATCGTCTGAAAGCCGGTCATCGCAATGCTTGCCGCTGCCTCTTTCTGCCCGCGATCAACGCCGAGAATACCGGCGCGTACAATCTCGGTGACGTAGGCGCCCTCGTTCAGGCTGAGGGTGAGGGCGGCTGCGAGGATAGGATAGGTGAGCTGCCCGAACCACGCATTGACAGGCAGAATTGCCGGCAGTCCGAGCACTATGAAGAAGAGTTGGACCAGCAGAGGCGTCGATCGGAAAATCTCGACATAGGCTGTGGCGATCCATCGCAGCGGCGCAACCTTCGAAAGACGCATGAGCGCCGCAACCAGTCCGATGATGACCATCAGGATAATTGCGACGATCGAATATTCGATCGTCAGGAGCAGACCGTTGAGGATCACAGGTAAATTTTGCCAGATGGCGTCCATGAACCGTGCCTTGTTTGTTTCTTTTATTTACTGGAGAATTGATACTGCTGCGCAACGCAACTATGCGCCGCGCAGCCTGCGGATCAATCACGTAACTTTCGGGAAGCCTAAAATATCTTCGGCCGATCTTATTCCGAAAGCGCGACCTTCGCCGGGTCGATCACGTCATTGACCTCGCCGCTCGTATCGCCGCCAAAATACTTCACGAAAAGCTGGTGATATTCACCGCTCTTGCGGATCTTGGCGAGGCCGTCATTGATCTTGGCAGCGAGATCGGGCTTCGTCTTGCTGATGGCGATGCCGTAATATTCGCCCGTCAGCAGCGGGCCGACGGTCTGCACGCCGCTGTGCTTGGCCTTGAAGTCGATATTGACGGGGTTATCGAAGATCACCGCGTCCGCACCGCCGGTCATAAGTGCCTGATAGGCAGCGTCGATGCTCTGGAACTGCTTGATGTAATCGGATGAGAAGCCGTGGCCTGTCAGGTAATCGACCGAAGACGTTGCCTTCTTCGTGGCAACGACATGACCCTTCAGATCGTCGAAGCTCTTGATGCTGGAGTCCGCCTTTACCAGAACCGACAGGCCGGACTTGTAATATGCATCGCTGAAATTGGCGTTCTGCAACCGGCTGGTCTTGATCGTGATGCCGGCGACCGCAGCATCGATCGAGCCTGCCTGCAAGCTTGGGATGAGCCCGTTGAACGGCAGGGTCTTCAGAGTGACCGTCATATTTTCGGCCTTGGCGATCGCATTGATCATGTCAATGTCGAATCCCGTAACGACGCCGTCCTTCTCGGTTTCAAAGGGCGGGAAAGTGGTATCCGCTCCGACCACGATGCTGGTTGCTGCATCCTGCGCGATGGCAATGGAAGTTCCGCAAATGGTGGTTGCAAGACCGGAAGCCACTGTGGCGACCAATACGATAAGTGCTTTGTTTTTCAAGGGGGCTCTCCTTCTGACGGGAGATCATGGGTTTGGGCCGCCGCAACAATTTAGATGGCGCGTAACCTTAGACTGCAAGCATCTCCCAGGACGCATATTCAACGACAATCTTTCCGGGTCAAGGGTTGAACCGAAACATTTTTGAAGATGCTAAAGTATTTGTGTTTCGCCTGAAACGAGGATTTCCCTGCGGATGGACGATGATTGATGATGCTGGCCGAGAGGCCTTCGGCATCGATGGCGGCGCCTTCTTCGAACGATTGGGGAGAGGCCGTCGTCGCCCCGTGATGCCCGCTGAGAGCGGCCCGTCGACAGTGGTGATTTCAATTCTTCGTGAAACCGTTGCGCGAGATTGGGTGTGCCGCCATTCGCCCATCCTTAAAGCTTGTTTGACCTTTTTCCTGCACTCTGACCGCCGTCATCTCGATGCGGACGATCATGAACCAGAAACCCCAGGAACTGCTGCTTTCCATCGTTGCCCCCTGCCACAATGAGGAGGAGGGGCTCAGCGAATTTTGCCGGCGCGCGGAGGCAACGGCGCGGGGCATCGCCGGCGAAGCCTTCGAGATCGTCCTGGTGGATGATGGGTCCACAGATGGCACCTGGGAGGTCATCGCCTCGCTTGCTGCGAAGGTGCCGCAGGTACTCGGCGTGCGTCTCATGCGCAACCACGGACACCAGCTTGCCGCCACCGCCGGCCTTGCCGCCTCGCGCGGCGAGCGGGTGCTGTTGATCGATGCCGATCTTCAGGACCCGCCGGAACTGTTGCTGATGATGATGCCGATCATGGATCTCGGTGCGGATGTCGTCTATGGCCAGCGCATGCGCCGACAGGGGGAAAGCTGGTTCAAGCTCGCCTCCGCCTCGCTCTTCTATCGGCTGCTGTCGCGGCTCGCCTCGGTGGCGATCCCGCGCGATGTCGGCGATTTCAGGCTGATGCGCCGACGTGTCGTCGATATCCTGCTGGCGATGCCGGAGCGGGATCGTTTCATCCGCGGTATGGTGAGCTGGATCGGCGGGCGGCAGGTGGCGCTCCCCTACGAGCGCGATGCGCGTTTTGCCGGCACCACCAAATATCCGCTGCGCAAGATGATCAATTTCGCGATCGACGCCATCACCAGCTTTTCAACCGTACCGCTGCGGATCAGCACCTGGCTTGGCCTTGCGAGTGCCGGCTGTGCGGCCTTGCTGCTCGCCTATACGCTCGTCCGCTGGTTTGCGGGGGAGACGATCGTCGGCTGGTCCAGCATCATGGCCGCCATCACTGCCTTCAGCGCCATCCAGCTCATCTGCATCGGCATCATCGGCGAATATGTCGGCCGTCTGGTGCAGGAGAACAAGCGGCGGCCGATCTTCATGATCGAAAGCGTGCTACAGAGCGGGCGCTCCCTCGATATTCCCAGCGGCTTTTCCGATATGGACGCAGCAGGCAAACGCCGCGCGCTTGATGACGCCCTGCATAATCTCGGGGATGGGGCTGGTAGCGCGGAGCAGGTGAGGGCGGCCCGCTGATGCCGCAAGCTTCCGCGACTTCACCGTCGACCGAGGGCGTCGTCGTTTCCGATATTGTTTCCGCGCACGACGCGGTTGATGCGAATGCCGCCATCGTCAGGCAGAGGCCGGGCATCGCCATCGCTGCCTTCCTCATCCTAGTCGCCGTTTTCGTCACCATCTTCAAGTTTCCGCCGATCCTCGATTACCCAAACCATTATGCGCGCATGTGGCTGCTGGCCGGCGGCATCAACACGCCGCCGTTTCATGAGATCTATGCGATTGACTGGAACAGAACGTTCACCAATGTCGGCATTGATCTTGCCGCATATTGGCTGGGGCCGTTGATCGGCGTTTCACTGCTGGCTCGCGGCCTTCTTTTCCTGGCGATCGTACTGCCGCCACTCGGGGCGATCGCTTTACACCGGCGCTTGCATGGCGGCGGCCATTACTGGCAGATCGGCATATTGTATTTCGCCTGGTGTGCGACGCTGATTGGCGGCTTCATCAATTTTCAGATCGGGCTCGGCATGGCGCTGTTCTTTGCGACCGCCGATCATGCTCTGCAGTCCCGCAATCCGGGCGCGCTGTTCTGCTGGCGTCTGCTGGCGGGTCTGCTGCTCACCGTCATGCACCTCTTTTCGCTCGGCTTCTACATGGCGCTCGTCTGCGGTCTCGAATTCTCGCCGACGACGGCAGCATTGAGGTCACCTCGCGATTTCCTGCGCTTATGCGGCAGGCTTCTGCTTGCGATGCTGGCCTGCGCCCTGCCGGCGATCTGTCTTTTTCTCTATCAGCCTGTCTTGCCCGATGGAGGCGGCAGTCTGGATGCATCCTGGAACGATTCACCCATTCTGCTCGTAGCCAACCTGATGTCGGCATTCTGGAGCTACGGGCTGTCGGCGGACATGCTGTTCCTGATCCCGTTGATATTCGTTGGAATCTATGCGGCTCTCACGCGCCGTCTGAGCGCGCATGCCGGCATGGCGGTGACGGCCGCCGGCCTGCTGCTTCTGTCCTGCGTCGTGCCGCGTCATATGCTTGGGACGGGCTGGATCAGCTGGCGCTTTCCGATCATGATGGCGCTCGCTGCCATGGTGATGATCTGTCCCTTGCCTCGCGTGCCACGCCGGCAAGCTTTTCTGGTCATGCTCGTGCTCTCGACGGTCGTCTTGGGCAGAACGGCCTGGATCGGTGTCAATTGGTGGCAGGGTCAGGCCGATGCCGCTGATGTCAGCACTGTCCTGGCGGCGGTGCCCGAAGGTGCAGCCGTCCTGCCGGTCATGCGGCAGCAGAGCGAGCGCGGCACGGCGGATCATCGCTACTTCGCCTGGAACCAGGACACTTTCCGGCATTTGCCCACGCTTGCGGTCCCTTACGCCCATGCCTTCGTGCCGACGATCTTCACCGCCAAGGGTAAGCAGCCGCTGACCGTGTTGCCGCCCTGGAGCGACATCGCCGTGCCGGAAGGCAATCTGTTCCCCATAAGCCTGCTGGATTGCCCTGACGAGATTTCGGCCCTCAGCGGCATTGCGCCCTACCTCAAGGATTGGCGGCATCGCTTCGACTTCATTCTGCTCGTCAACGCCGATGTCGAGGACCGTTTTGGCGGCATCGTTCCGCAAGGTGTGAAACTTGCCGCCGAAACGCCCTTTGCCAGGCTTTATGCCATCGACAAGACTTTCATACCCGCTGGCGATGTGTCGCGACCGAAAAGCTGCGCCGAGCTCGCCGATGCCAACGGCTAACGTCCGCAAACGCAACAGGCGGCCTTTGCAGGCCGCCCGCTCACATTGTTCCGTGATGAAGCTTTGTTATCAGCTCGCCTTTTCCGGCGGAGCCAGAAGCTCGGCGCAGTAGGACGGGCCGCTGACACCAGGCTGGTCGCCGAGGATTTTAACCGAGCGGATTTCGTAGCTCTGGTTGGTGACGATGTCGGCCTTGCAGCTGAGGGAGCGCTTGCCGCTCTTCTTGCCGTCCTTGGTGACGATGGTGACGTTCTTGTAGCCGCCGCGCCAAGTATAGACGCGATTGCCGCTTTCGTCGCGATCTGAGATCGGCGGGCCGTAGGCGGCGAAGAAGCGGCCTGCGGACTGGCCCTGCCAGCGATCCTGAACCGGATTCTTCGCAAGCAGCGGAAGGGCTGCTGTCGTTGTTGTCGTCGTGGTGCTGCAACCGGCCAATGCCAGCAACAGTCCAGCCGCGGTGATCATGCGGATATTCATCGTGTCGTCCTTGAGCTTCTGTCACGCATAAGGTTGCGGAAAAGCCGTGCTGTCCCACGACGTTTCCACCTGTCCCGCTTAGGGCTTTAGCGCCAAAGCCGGCAAAAGAAAATTCCCATCCGCGTGTACAAGCGGGATTTTACTTGATCTGTTGCGTCTTTTGCACGCCGGCATTTTCGACAGCTGTTTCCTGCCGATTTTACAGGCAGATACGGCTGTAATTTTTTCGTCAAAAATCAAAAGGTTTTTTGAAATTGGTGCTTGTGCATCAAAAATGGCTGGTCTATAGAAGCGCCGCTGGTCACGGAGTGTAGCGCAGTCTGGTAGCGCACCACGTTCGGGACGTGGGGGTCGAGTGTTCGAATCACTCCACTCCGACCAGCGAAAAGCCTTATAAATCAAGGCGCTGATCCCGAACTTAAAATTCCCCGCGAAAGCCATTTTCAAATCAACGGACCGATTGCGGACCGATTGAAGTTCCGGACCGCTTAGAAAGCGTTCGCGGCTTGCTGCTGAAAGTCCGGATGCGCATGAGCGTAGGTGCGCTCAAACTCCTCCGAAGTCATCCCCAATGATGCCGCTGCCTGCTCAATCTCGACGCCGGCCTGTGCAAGCCACGTGGCGCGCGTGTGACGCAAGACGTGAGGCGTGACATCGTCGGCAAACCCGGCCGCGTCCCTGATCGTCCTGAAGGCTTTGTGAGGCTTCGTGATCTTCTCGCCGGCATAGGTGATGACGAATCGCTTCGTGACCTGGCGCCCTTCGACATCGACGGTGGTATCCGTCTTGTGCCAGTACTGCAGGAACCGCAGAAGGCGAGGGGGGATCTTGACCGGTGTCCTGCGCTTGTTATGCGCTACGCGTTCGCCCTCGGCACGGCGGTAGATCACGCCTCGATCAAGATCGACATGGCCGGCCGTGGTGTTAGGCATCCATTGCAGGTTCAGAACCGCCGATAGGCGCGTCCCGGTATAGAGCCCGATCATGATCACCCGGACAAGATGACCGCACTGTTTCTCGTTCCTGGCTGCACGCAGCAGGCGTGCGACTTCTTGCCGGGTCAGCCACTTCTGTCGCGGCATTCCCTTTTCCGGAAGCGTGATTTTCGGCACCATGTCGAGCGTGTGCTCGGCGTGGTAGTAGTTGATCGCTGACCGCAGCATCTCCAAGTCCCGGCGCGCGCCACCAAGATTGCCACGGTCCGTGGTATATTCCCGGCAAGTCTGGCCTTTGACCTCTGTCAGGGTCATATCCCCGAAAAAATCGGTGATGCGGTCCAGCATCGCGATCGTTTCCTTCGGGCGAGCCGTTTTCGGCGCCTTCTCCTCCGAATAGAGAATAACGACGTCCGCTACTGTGACTTCAGCGGAACGGCTGCTGCGCTGCGGCCGGTAGGCGGAGTTGAGGTATTCGGCAAGCTTTCCCTGAGCTGCTTCAACTTCAGCTTCGCCGCATTCCGTGGGGATACGTTTGGAACCGTCTTTGATGAACCAGGTACCGGTGTCTGGCCTGAGCCAGAGACGGGCTGGTCGCTTTTTTTGAGACATTTCTCTTTCATCCTTTCGATTGATCGACGTGTGACGAAATCCTTGTTGGCAATCTGAAGGATTTCCAGATTGCCTTTTCGCGCCTCTGTTCGAAGAGCGGATTTCGTCAGCCGACCACCGAAAAACACGTCGCAGGCTTCCGCAAGGGTTACTGGCTCGTCATCGCCGATCTCGGCGCTGGTCAGGGGGGCCATCGCCTAATTTCCCCCGCAATCCACAGGATACGGAGCGTTAAGCTGTGGGTGTGACGCCGGAGCTTTGAATGAATTTACGATATAGTCCTGTTTCAATGTTTTTCATTTCATCTCGGACTCGGTGGTCTTGGCTCTCGCCTCGCGTGCGAGCAGCTGTTCCACTCAGATGAACGCATGCATCGATGCGGCCATGTTTTTTAGGTCGTCGGGGTACAGGCAAAAGTCACGGTCGACAGCCGAAATGTTCGGGCAGAAGTCGGTGAATTTTGCGCAGCGCGGAGGTGCTTTTCTTCTGCGCGAATTTTTCGATACGCCGCCGCATGTGCTCTTCAGTGGCATTGCTCGTATCAACGCCGATCCCGAAAAACTTATCGCGCAATGCGATGGCCTCGGTTTGGGACGCAACTGCGGCTATAACGTGCGAGCGATGGTGGCGTCCCACTGGATGTCCAAGTTGCCTATAACTAGGATCGCTCGCCGCAGCCTGGTATGTCTTCGGCGCGATGGCTTCGACCAAATGCACGACAAAGATCTCAGACGCATGGTGATGATCCCATCCACCGCCGCGCTCGGCGAACATCTCCAGATGATCGGGCATTGCGAGATGGTATGGACCGTAAGGCTGCTGGAATGCTAGCACCCACTGGCCCGGCTCGATATCGATGAAAGTCATGCCGCTCATAGGCCGTGCATCCTCATCAGAGGTGAGGGTGCGTCCGACGACAAAGGATGGGGGCAGTCGTCGGACGCTGCACTGTCCGGCTCAAGGGTGGCGTTCAAGCCGGTATTTAGAATATTAGCATCTACCGTAGGTTTAAGTGAGCTACCCGATTGGATTGGACAGGTGGGTGGGTCAAAGTGGCGATCAAGTGCAAACAGCGCTGTTTCATCCTTCGTAATCTTCAGCCAGTTCCAGTCGGCATATTTGTCGCCTCTCTGCCGAATATGAGCATAGCGCTTCAGGCTACTCCATGATCGGTGGCCCGAGACTGTGGCGACGCGCGGGATGTCCCAACCTAGTTCAAAGAGCCGCGAAATTCCTTCATGGCGCATGTCGTGAAAGTGAAGATTTTCAATCCTCAAAAATTTGCAGGCGTTGGTGAAGGTCGAAGAGATCGTTTTTGGGTTGAAGGGGAAAACAAATTCACTGATCTGCGGCATAGAGTCGATCACGACCAATGCTTCATCGGTAAGCATGCACGGGACGTCGTTGCCGATCTTTTGCCCGGGGTGCTTCATGTCTCTGACCAAAATTTCCTTGTTTTCGCGATCGAGATCATTCCATCTGAGTCCCGTGATTTCTTCCTGGCGACGAGTGGAAAAGATTGCGAAGAAAATGATCTTGTGCATTGGGCAAGCTTCGATCGTGCGCTTGCTTCTCTCGTGAAAGAATTGGAGAAGCAGCTCGAGCTCATCAAGCGTTGGGCGCCTCTTACGCTCGGCGCTGCGTCTGATGATCCCGAGCCACTTCATCACTTTTGCCGCGTCCCGGAATACTTGCTCATTCAACTCGTATCCCCACATGGGTCTCGCGATCGCAAATACAGATCCGAGATGAGAAATGTAATTTCCCACGGTTTGAGGCTGACGCTGTGCTGGCTCATCCACCTCTTCATCTGGCAGTTCCGGATTCCAGCCGGCGGCAAGATCTTTCGCAAAACTGGTTATGTCCGCGCTGGTTATCTCGCTGCAGCGCATGAAAGCGAGCTCGTGCTTCTTGATCAGGTTGAGGACTTGAATCTTGGTGCGGCCGATTTCTTTGACCGAATCCATGATGTACTGATCGATCGCATCGGCAAGCGTGACGTGAGGTCTTTGCAGTCGCTGAAGCGCGCCTGGTTCATGCAGGGCAGTTTCCCTTTTTCTCAGCCATGTTTTCGCCGCGGCCATGCGATCGAAGGTCTGGGTCTCCGAATGAACAAGCTTCCGATCTCGCTTTATTCTTATCTGCGCGGTATAAGATTTGGTCCCGTTCACGCGGGTTCTCACGGATATGGTGCCCATCTGAGTGCTATCAAACCTCGCGAAGTAGGCGCGAAAGGTAGGTCTGACTATGGGACCGGGCGATCTCATCGTTCACCAGTTCCATATCGCGGTTGTAGAGCTCCAATTTCCGCCAGCCGGCGACGGACTGCATTCCGCCCCAATGGTTGCTGAGCGCCTGCTGACGGCTGTAGAGGCGCGACCGTCGACGCTCTTCCTTCTCCTCGTCAGTCAGGTCGCCGGATAGGAATCGCTTCAACCGGGCAACTTCGTCGATGTGCCATGATCCGGTGCTAGGGCTGAGGGTAGCCGTTTCTCCCTGATAGGCAGGGGCTGGCCCAGAGGGGCCGATTGCACTCAGACCAAACAGACCTGTCGGCAGGTTTGCAACCGCGTTCTTCGCCGCGGTCGGTCCAGCGACGGCCGCGCCTCCTAGGAGGCCAAAGAATTTCCGTCGGCTGGTTTTCATCGATTGCGTTCCCCAGCTTCTTTGGCTTTTAGATATTCCGTAGGATCAATTCGCCGTACTTCGGATGCTGCCCCGAAGCTCCCGAGCTGGCTGTCTCGATATTGTCTTTCTGCCGCCGGATCGACTTTCGACGCTGCAGCTGTTCTGAGCCAGTTTGGCGCTTTCGCGGCGGCGACCTTCTCTTTGTGGCCAAGCTTCCCCTTCGACTGCTTTCGACGCGCCTCCCTTTTGCGTTCCTTCGTTGATGGCTTTGCCAATCCCTTATGTTTTTTCACGATTTCTCGCTGAATCTGAAGTAGGGTTGGAAGCATGGATGCCTCCGTGTCCTTCGGGAATTTCACCCGCAGATCAGCCAACTTCTGCGCGATAAACGCAACTTGCCGAGCGGAAACAAAAGCTGCGACATCGGCCTGGTTTTTCTCGAGATAGCGCCGAAGCGGCGCTAGTTCTGAGGGGAATTCGAACATCGAAAACTCCGATCGTGACACAAGAATTCGGAGCCACCCCCGTTTCCGGGGATGGCCGGATCGTTCGAGCTCCCAAGTGCCACGATTGGCAAAACTTATAGCCAGCTCCCCATCGCTGAAGCGCATGGAGCCTGGCGAGACCGACGGTCGAGCTGGCCGAAGGCCGGCGCGAAGCGCTTCAGGCCTTGTCCGGTCTTATTGAGCCGCGATCAATCTCGCGAAAGCGGATCTGAATTTTGATCCGAGTAACGAGATCGTCAGCAATCTTCTCAGCGCGAACAGCGCCGAACAGCGGTTCCATTTGCTTTCGAGTCCGCGCACGTATCGAATTCAGCTTTCCGGTCCGAGTCGGTTTATCAAGATGCATGATCTGTTTGGCGATTCCCGCGGTTAGACCATGGGATCTAGCCATAGGGAATGGAATTACTTCAGCGGGCGCTCTCCAGTCAAGCAGGTCGAGTTGCTTCTCAGTCATCGCGGCTTGCTCCCATATCAGGACCGCCAACGCATATGGGATACGTTGGCGAGACCTCTCCCTCACTTAGCCTGGGGATACGTTGGCGAGACCTGCCGTCATATGGCACAGAGATTCGAAGTACTCTGACACGCTCTTGCACGCCATCACCATCCTGATATTCGACCATGAGGTACCCCAATTTCTTCAGCCGGCTTATGTCTCTATGAGTTGATCGAAGCGATCGACCGGAGCGACATGAAAGCGCCTTATCGGTAAGGCGACATGTTCCATCCCGTCGCGACACGTGGGACGATATACAGTCCAGCGTTGATCTGCATAACCTCAACCTGGCCAAATCACCCGCGGCTCGCTCTTGCCAGTCTTGGACATACTCTCCCGCAACAGCGGGACGTGTTGGCCATAGATACGGCATGGCTGCAACGGGGGCTATCTTCCGCGGTTGCCCGGAGAAGACGAATCCCTCTTCCTGCACGGATGGAAAGAGGGAATGATCTGGCTTTGTCATGATGCCCAAGCTGCATCCACGTACCATCTGATTGCGGTCTCCAGCCGGCGCTGCGCGTTGCGATAGAGACGCCGAGCGTTTTCAAGCTCCGCGTAATCCTCGCTGAGCGCTTTCAACATTTCCTCCCACTGGTCGCTGCCGCGCTCGACAAACTCAATGCCTCGTGTAGCTTTCCAGTCGGCGAACGAAACGCTCAGATGGCCTTTGAGATGCCTGACGTCGCGAAGTAGGCGTTGAGCTTCGATCGCTCTGTCGCCGACGGTTTCCTTTAGATTTGTCAGCGTTTTCTGGCTGTTAACGGGTTTTGCCAATGCTTTGTTCTCCGGGTTTTGATGAGGTAAGACGGGGTGAGGATCGACTTACACCGCGATTTCCGACGCTTTGGTGCCCACAAGAGCAACGACGAAGCCATTGATCTGCTCGAGAATGCCTTCGATGAAATCACCGCGCGAATGCTCGAGCTCGGCCGCCATCTTTCGGAGCAGCGCCGATGCCTCTCGAGGCGAACGGATTGGAAAATGGCCGGAGTAGATCGCCTCCCAGTTTTCAAGGTAGAGCTCAACAGCTGCCTCGTCGTCGGGATCGTGGTTGGCCGCAAGGATGGCGTCCAGCGCCAAGGCCTCGCTTAGGTTTTTCGGCATGGCTTCGCCGGTCACGGGATTGCCCATGATGAAATCCTTTCAATTTTCGAGAGAGGTTCGTACGGAATTCGTACGGTGTTATAGGGCGAGTGCCGCGAGGCGAGTCGCAGAAAATCAGGATCGAGGATTCTGCATGGCGGAAAAGGCCGCATCGATTACGCTTTTCCGCCAGCGTTTTCCACGCAGTCCCGCCGGTTCACCCTGAGGAATTAGACCGCTTTTTCGGTAGCGATAGAAGCTGTTTTGACTGATCTGACGTTCGTCGCAGATCTGCTTGACGGTGAGGTATGGATCAAGTGATTGCATATCACGCAGCCTTTTGTATTGCATTCTGGATGTAATCTGTTTACCGTTTATAAGTAATTGACATGCTATCGCAAGTCAAGTGTTCATATGCAATTAAATTAAAGGTCATAAGCAATCGTGCTGACTTCGGAACAAATACGTGCTGCGCGCGCCATGCTGCGGATTGAACAAACAACCCTGGCCGAAATCTCGGGAGTTTCCGTGGAGTCCATTCGGCGATTCGAAAAAATGGATGGTGAAGTTCGCGCTCAAGAGACGACATTGGCCAGCATTAAACGGGCGCTCGAGGCAGCCGGTGTGGTATTCATGGAGACGAAAGAGGATTCGCGCTTTGGCGGCCCGGGCGTGCGACTAGCGTACGACGACTCTGTTGAAGAATGGAATCGCCAGGTGAAAGAAGTCGCGCTTCGATTGAATGAAGAAATTCAATTGTTGCGGCTCGAAGATATTGCTGCCCATTACGTTGATGATGTCTTGGAAAAGGGAATTATCCCTATCGACGGTCTCAAGACAATTGTCGTTGAAGTTTTAAGAGAAGCAGAGAAACGCCTGCTTAAAGACAAATCGGATCGAAGTGAGCTCGGGCTTCTTAGGCTTATGGCATCTCCGAATGACGGATGATGATCGGTAGCGAAGATCATTCCTGTGAGAATTTGACGGATGGAAGGCTTCTCCTCGGTCAAGGTTAGCCATCGGCCTAACCCAGGAGCGCATCATGTCTGACGGACCATACCTACCGGCTCACGTCACCCACTATCTGATTTTCCGACAGTGACTTTTAATGTCAGACGGACCGCATTTACCCGCCCACGTCACCGCGGAGCGAATTGAGCAATATCTCGACCGCATTGTGCTCGAGGTGGCCCATTCGAAAAACCCGGAGGAAATCCTTCCGTGGTACCAATTCCTCGAAAAGGAACTGGCGCTTCGCAGAATGAGAGACACGACTATAAAGAGAGAGCTATAAAGGGCTCGGAATGTCTAATACCCGTGTTCACCCACACGCTTGACTCCAGCAGCGACCATGTCAATCTTCCCGCATAAAGAGAAATGGGGCGACGATGGCAGTTGTACTTATTATTTTGGGTCTTCTTCAAATTGGTTATGCGGTGCTCGTCGAAATGTCGGCTGCATCGGCGATTCATGAAATTCTTGCGGCAGTCTCGTTTGGCCTTGGCTGCCTATGCTTGGGCATAGCTGGTGTTATCGTCAGGCTTGATGACATCAAGGAAATTCGGAAGAGCAATGAGCAGCAGGCGCATGCTCTGCAGGCTTTAATCGAGCGTCGAACTGCGAACAACCAAGCTTAAAGGCGAAAATAATGACTGAGCAGGCGGATCTCAATGTTACCGCAATGTGTCAAGACTGCAGGATTGGCGTCGTCACCGATGATAAGAACGACGATGAATCTGTCGTCTACTGCCCTCAATGCAAGCGAGAATTTGGATCTTGGGGTAGCGTAAAGGCGAAAATGCAGAAAGCCGGCGTCGACCATCTCCGGGGCGAATTGAAGAAGGCCGTGAAAGGGCTCAAGGGCTGGAAGGTTCGCTAATGGCAAACGGTCGTATCGTTTCGGTATCTCATTATGGACCAAATCTATCGCGAACGCCGGCGGAGAAGACGGTGGTCGCTTCGCCGATTCTAAAATTGCCGGGATCGACAACCGAGAAGATCAAAAAGCGCGAAGCAAAGCTTGCGGAGAAGAAGGCAGCCCAAAAGGAGGCATCAGTCGCTAAGTTCAAGCGTATGCTGAAGGGCGGTCGCATTCTTCGGGCTAAACCACCTGTTTGACCTGTCCATCGGCGATCTTGGGGTGATCGCGGGACACGGATAAGAGAATGGAGCGCCGCGGCATCATTTAAGTCGCAGACATTTTGTTTCATAGCGTGTGGCGTTTTGTCGATGGGCGGTGCAAAAAGCGTGAATCAACAAAAATTAATTCTCGCGTTCAATTTCGATCAATACCCATTACCAGACATGACTTTTGCCATGGTTTCCTCTGGAGTAAACCAAAGTTAATTGACGGCATGGCGTTGACGACTTTGAGATTTTAGACTCAGATTATCGCCGAATCTCATGGTTCCGATAGGGACCGAATCAGCGAAATTACCCCATACTTTGTGAGAAAAGGGGCGACGGATGGGACCGGGATTGATCCCCTGGTTGCTATGAAGTCGCCCCAGCACACATGCCGACGTAGCTCTATGATAGAGCAGCAGCCTTCCAAACTGAATATGCGGGTTCGATTTCGCTACCCGCTCCAAATATGGGATAGGTTCCAAGGTATCGGGTTTCCTGGTCGCTAGGTAACGCTGCAGCGCCGTCCCATCGCCCGGGCTTCGGCCCGGGCATCAATACGAGGGGAAGCCGACGCGCCCCGCCATATCGAGAGCATGGTATTGTTCCGGTCGCCCGGCAGGTGACACGATGCCATGACCGTCGGCCAAACCGGGAGGGTAGCCCGGCATCATTTTACGCAGGCAGGGCAAACGGTAAGCCGCGTGGCTCATAACCTCGAAATATCCGGTTCAATTCCGGAGCCTGCAACCACTTCACAGCTAAGCAGAGCGATTGGACGGCATCAAGGTTCCGGGACTGGCGTAATGGCCAAAGCGGGCAGACTTCGATGCGCGTGACGCCTGCGTTCATTTCACCACCAACCGAAAGGAAACAGCATGCGCTTCCTGCATTATCTCGGCTACGGCTTTGTCAGCATCTTCGCCTGCGTCTGCAGTCTCGTCGTCGACTTCGCGCGGTTCGCGCTGCGGATCGTTTATGGCCATTCCTGGCGCGTCACCCGAGCGGTTGGCATCGACGCCTATCGCAAGATCGCCGATCTGAAGCCGGTCTACCGCGAGAGCTACGATACCCACGGACTCAGCCTCGATCGCGGGCAAAGTATCTGCTGATCCACGCTTGCCAGAAACGGAGAGCCGGGCCGCAAGACCCGGTTTCCTCCGATGTTTATTTCTGCTTCCTCATTCGAGGGAGAAGAAATCAACATCTTCTGGAGTGATCCATGACTTTCACCGTCAGTTTCGGTTGGTGGCTCTTGCCCTTGGCCGTGACGATCATCTGCTACGGGATAGCGATATCCAAGTTCAGCCGCGGGGGAGGCGATTATAGCTTCCCGGAGGTATGGAACGGCATCCTATTGTTGCTGGCGACAATCCCGGCCCTCATCGCATGGCTGTTGTGGGCGCTCCTTGCGTAGCCGACCGTATCCGCCGGCCTATGGCAATTGCCGGTGTGCCTGTCATCGCTCCGATCTGATGCACTGCATGCCTTGTTGCCATCCGACCGATGACTATTTCAAATGCATGTGCATGGATGCCGATGTCAGGAAGTATCTCGGCATCGAAACGGTGCAGGATATCGTTGATGGCGTCTCGCGCAACTTCGCCGATGATCTGGCAAGGATTATCGGCTCGTCTTCAACCCGAAAGGAATATGCAATGACCACGAAAGTGACAGTAGAAGCAAACCATGGCTGGCCCGTAAAGGTCGAAGGCCTGCAGCCTGGCACAAACGAGGCTGTGCCACATTCCTACGGTGGCATCGTTCCGGCCGGAGAAAAGCGCGAGTTCTATGTCCATTCGACGTTGGATCTACGCATCCATGAAGTTCAGCCTGACGAGATTGCCGCCGAGAGTTCTGAGGCTAGCGGCTAACCAGGCCGTACTTTTGAAAGGCTCGCTCCTTGGATTCAGGGAAGTCGCGATCATAACGTTCCAGTAGCGTGGCACCGCTTCGAACGGTAGACATCATTACATCTCGGCCGACGTAGATATCCTGAACGGTCTCGCAGCCTTCGCACTTCACAATGAATCCGCCGTATTCGTTCATCCCGCCTGGTTCCCATACGCAATTGATAACGATCTGGTTTTTGCAGGATGTACAAAAGCTGGTGTCGATTGAGCGTTCGGTCACTTGGCTCCTCCAAGAGTTGATTGAAATTGAACGATGGTTCGTACGTGAATTACCCGTTCATCATCGTTGGTGGCGGCCCGTCGGTCAACGTCAACGATGTTCGGACAATCGGCATGGCGCGCGCCGCGGATCGCTGCCGAGTAATAGCTGTCAGCGATGCGATCTACCCATGCTGGTTCGCCGACTGGCTACACTATTACAGGCGTCGTTCCCGAGTTCGCTTTCAATAGCGTTGACTGCGGAATGGGTGCATGCAAACAAAGACCTCAAAGCCAGCCGGGCGGGAGGTCGACACGAAATGCAACGTTGGTACAACGGCACTAATAAATACCAAAGAATTCTAATGTTCTTTGCGGCTTGTGTGCTGGTTTTTGCATACGGGATCGGGTTCGTACCTCTGTTCTTCCTTCTTTATTGCCATTTTGGAAGCATGCAACCTGGGGAAACCAACGCTTCTTCCAAGACGCCGCCCAAAGGTTCGAAAGAATACCTGGACTGGGCGAACCGTGAAGGACGATGGGCGGATCCTGGCTCCAAAGAAAGCTAGTCAATACTAGGGGAATCCGGCGCACCCCGTATGGTTACTCGCAGCCCGATCGGCATCACTGCTGGTCGGGCTTTTAATCTGGTGGGACTCCAACCTGCCCAACCAGTCTCATTCCTTCGCGAGCTTAAGGTCAATTAATTCGATGATCCCTCGGCAGGCTTCAATGTTCTCGCGAAACAGGTCTATGATCTCGCTAGTGCAGTCTTCTGGCTCAGCGTTCAAATCCTGTCGCTTTAGAAAAGCGTGATTTCCAGTCCTGATCCAGTCAATTTCCTGCTCAATCTCATGGATCCGGTCGATCTGCTGCTGACGATAGAGCTTCAGGTCCATGTCTCGCTCCCGATTCCCATTGCCTTGGCGCCAGTGGACGCCGAGACAAGTCAAAAGACAAGTGGGTGATGTAGGCGATCGCTATAAGATCACTACGGATGATGTGCGGGAAGCCAGTAGGCGATGAAGGAGAGCATTGCTGTAACGCCGAGGATTAACGGGCTCGCCCAGTTGGTAAGAAACCCGAACAGGGTTGATCTTCCGAGGCGCCTGCGGAGATACATCACCCATTTGGGCTGCTGCAATCCCGCGGGATATTTAGCAATTTCGTCTTCATCGTTTCTCAGTGCTGAATCTCGGGCTCTTTCGAACCAGAAGTCCATTTGTCGTTTGTAGTTTTCGTGCCCGATCCATTGGCCGCGCAACCACAGCCAGTGGACAATCAAGGGAAGGCAAAGAGCCGCCCAGGGAAGAGCAATTTTTTGACTGACTTCGAATGCGGTTATAGCAATCAGCATCGTCCAAAGTGAAATAGTTACTCGCCATTCGTTATTTGCTCGGAGATCATGGCGACGGTTCAAATATTCTATGAGCTTGAGGTAAATTTCGACGTTTTTTCTGTCGTTATCTCTCATAATTCCCTCGGCAATGTTTCGATGAAGTTGTTATCGAGGAGTTCAACTAAAGCAAGAAGATTCCAACCCGCCGATCAGAAGGCAGGACCATGGCAGCACCAAAAGGAAACCGATACGCCGCTGGCAACAAAGGCGGCGGCCGCAAGAGCACCTATAAGCCCGAGTATGCACCCATGGCTGCAAAGGCTTGCCAGTTCGGCGCCACCAACTTCGAACTCGGTCAAATGTTCGGTGTTTCGTCGTCGACGATCATAGCGTGGACGCATGAGCATCATGAGTTTTCCGAGGCGGTCACATGCGGCAAGGACAAGGCTGACGAGCGTGTCGCTCGGTCGCTGTTCAATCGCGCCGTCGGCTACAGCTACGAGAGCGAGAAAGTGTTCAGCTATCAGGGCGATATCGTCCGCGCTGAAGTGGTCGAACACGTCCCGCCTGATCCTGGCGCTGCAATGAACTGGCTGAAAAACCGCCGTCCCGGTGAGTGGCGTGACAAGATCGATCATGTCCACGGCGTCACGGGCGAAGTTGCAACTCTTCTGGAATCGCTGAATGGCAAGACACGCGGACTTCCAAGCGGCTCTTGATCTGTTCTCGGACTGGCGTTGGAGGCTGAACAACCTCTATTACATCGTCGACAAGGAAGGTAACCGCGTCCAGTTCAAGATGAATTGGGCACAGGAGCAGCTTTTCAACGGGATGCATTACCTCAATGTCATCCTGAAGGCTCGCCAGCTTGGCTTCACGACGTTCATCCAGATTTTCATCCTCGATGCCTGCGTCTTCAACAAGGATATCCGCGCCGGCGTGATTGCCCAGACCTTGGGCGATGCTCAGGTGATCTTCCGGGATAAGGTGAAATACCCTTACGACAATCTGCCGGAGGAGATCCGCGGTGCCGTGCCAATCGTCAAGGACAGCGCAACAGAGCTGATGCTGGCGAATAATTCGAGCATTCGCGTCGGCACGTCGATGCGCTCGGGTACGCTGCAATACCTGCATGTGTCGGAATACGGCAAGATCTGCGCCAAGTACCCGGAAAAGGCCCGAGAAATCCGGACGGGCGCACTCAATACCATCCAGGCCGGGCAGCTCGTCTTCATCGAGAGCACGGCTGAAGGCCAGGACGGCGACTTTTATACGATCTGCGAAGACGCTCAGGTCAAGAAGCGGCAGAACGTCGAGCTTACCGAGCTGGATTTCAAGTTCCATTTCTTTCCGTGGTGGAAGTCTCCGGAATATTCGATCGAGCCGCGCGGCGTCGTCATTAACGAGGATTTCCGGAAATATTTCGAAAAGCTGGATGGGTTCGGGATCAATCTGACGGATGGGCAGAAGGCTTGGTACGTCAAAAAGGCCGAACGGCAGCTTTCGGATATGAAGCGGGAGTTCCCGTCGACGCCGGCCGAAGCATTCGAGGCCAGTGTTGAGGGTGCCTATTACGCCGATCAGATGGCGGCGGCCGATATCGAAGGCAGGATAGGCCATTTCCCGCATGTGGAAGGCTACCCTGTCCATACGATCTCAGACATCGGCATGGATGACGTCAACAGCGTCTGGTTGTTCCAGGTCCTTCCGCAGCGCGTTCGCCAGATCGGTTATTTCGAGCACGGCGCCACGGGCATGGACGGCATGCTTGACGAGTTGGACCGGCGCCGTGAAGTGCATGGGTACGTCTACGGCACGCATTATATGCCGCACGACATCAAGGTGAGGGAATGGACCCGCGGCGGTCAGACCCGCATCGAGATCATGCTTGCCGAGGTCAAAAAGCGTCAGATGGGCACCGTCAACAAGGTCGAGCGCGCCTATGTGCAGGACCGCATCCAGGCCACACGCCGCATGCTGGCAAAGATGGAGTTCCATCAAGCCGATACCGAGCAGGGCCTGAAGTGCCTCCGGAACTACCGCAAGGAATGGGATGATGATCTCAGCGTCTGGCGCGACAACCCGCGTCACGATTGGGCATCGCACGGTGCCGATTCTCTTGGCGGCCTTGGTCTTATCTTCACGGGTCTCGCGCCCGAACCTTTGAAGCCAGAGCGTAAGCCGCTCCAGACGCTTCAAAACATCACATTCAACGATTTCCTTGAATCCACCCCGTCCCGTAGCGAGAGAGTTTGATGGCAGCTTACGAAGAGACGGAAGATCAGGACGCGCAGAGCTACGACCTCGTCAAGGTCGGCGCGCACTGGCAGCAAGAACTTCAGCGGGCGAAGAGCTATTTTCAGAAATGGCGCGATCGCTGCGAGAAGATCGAGAAAATCTATCTGCAGCAGCAGAACGATAGCGGCACGCAGGCCAAGCGCAATTTCCCGATGCTGTGGGCGAACATCTCTGTTCTTCAGCCAGCAGTCTATGCAAGGGTTCCGCAGCCGGCCGTCGAGCGCCGCTTCAAGGATGCTGATCCTGTCGCGCGCTCCGCTTCAGAAATTGTAGAGCGCAATCTCTCCGTCACAGTGGAGTTTGCCGATATTGATTCCACGATGCGCGAGGCTCGCGACGATTTCCTGCTCTGTGGCCGTGGCACGGCATGGCTTCGATATGAGGCGGATATCGAGAGCGAGGATCTCGGGGTAGAGCCATCCGAAACGGCAGCCGATGAAGATCATGAGGCGCAACAGCTTCAGCCGATGGAGCGCATCACCGATGAGCGCATATGCATCGATTACGTTCATTGGTCGGATTTCTTGCATTCGCCAGCCAGGCGCTGGAAAGATGTGACGTGGGTTGCCCGTCGCGTCCCGATGACCGACGACGAGCTGAAGAAGCGCTTCGGCGAGAAAGCCGTCATTCAGATTGCCAGCCTTGGCATAGGATCAGATCAGGGAAAGACGGAAACCGACCGCGCCCAGAACGAGGGGAAAACCTACGTCTGGGAAATCTGGTGCAAGACGGAAAATTACACCGTCTGGATTGCTGAAGGCTCGCCAATAGCGCTTGAGGTTTCCGAGCCGCCGCTTGATCTCGAAGGGTTCTGGCCTTGCCCACGTCCGGCTTACGGCACGCTTTCGACGGGCTCGCTTATCCCGGTACCGGATTACGTCTATTATCAGGGCCAGTGCGAAGAAATCGACATCCTGACGAAGCGCATCAACAAGCTCTCCGATCAGCTGCGGTTGAAAATCTTCTATCCATCTGGCGACGGTTCCGTATCGCCGGCGATCGAAAAGGCGATGCGACCTGAGAATGACACCGTGATGGTGCCGATCCCGGAATGGGCAGCTTTCACGGAAAAGGGCGGTTCGAACGCCATTGTCACGCTGCCGATCGACGAGGTGCAGAAGGTCATCACCGCCTGCATTGAGAACCGCAAACAGTTGATAGACGATGTCTATCAAATCACCGGTATTTCGGACATTGTGCGCGGTGATACGCAGGCATCGGAAACCGCGACGGCGCAGCGCATCAAGAGCCAATGGGGTTCTATCCGCATTCGTGACCGCCAGGCAGAGCTTGCCCGGTTCGCGCGTGACATCGTACGCATCGCTGGCGAGATCATCTGCAATCAATTCCAGCCGGAAACGCTGATGGTTATGAGCGGTATCCAGTTGCCAACAATGCAGCAAAAGCAGCAGATGCAATTCCAGGCACAGCAGGTTGCCGCAGGATACCAGCAGGCGGCAGCGCGGGCACAGCAGATGGGCCAACAGCCTCCTCCACCGCCTCAACCGCCGCCAGAGCTTGCGCAGATGATGCAGCAGCCGACGATCGATGAAGTCGTCCAGTTGCTCCACAATGATAGCATGCGCGGTTTCCGGATCGATATCGAAACGGACTCTACGATCGAGCCTGACGAGGATGCTGAGAAGCAGCGCCGCATGGAGTTCGCCCAAACGCTAGGCGGCTTTATCCAGCAGGCCGGCCCCGTTGCGCAGCAGATGCCGTCGCTTGTTCCGGTTCTAGGCGAAGTCATGCTCTTCGTTGCTCGCGGTTTCCGCACCGGACGCCAGTTGGAAAGCTCCTTGGAACAGGCGATCGCTCAGGTAAGCCAGCAAGTCACCGCTCCAAAGCCGCCTCCGCAGCCATCGCCGGATGAGCAGATCAAGCTTCAGACGACGCAGGTCAAGGCGCAGGCCGAACAGCAGAAAGCCCAAATGGGCGTTGCGCAGGCCGAAGCAGAGCATCGGGCAGGCATGGAAGAAATACGCGCCCAAGCGGCTGCGGACGCGCTGCATCATCACCAGCAGATTCAGCAGAACACCATGAAATTTGCGCAACAGCAGGCGGCGCACGCAGCGCAGTCAAGAGGAACGGTGCAATGAAACAGCGCTTTTGCCGCATCTGCGGCGGCTGGCACGAACTCGACCGCTGGCCCCACAATTGCTTGCCGGAGCGCAATCTTGCTGCATCCGATCTGCCGGCACCTCATTTCGTCAGCGACACTATCGAAATTCAGTCGATGCATGACGGGAAATTCTACACCTCGAAGTCCAGGCTTCGGGGTGAATACCGCGCCCATGGCGTGGAAGAAATCGGCAACGAGCAACCGCAGCCGATCGAGAAACCGAAATCGGATCGCAAGGGCATCCGCAAGGCTTTGAAAGAAGCCTACCAGCAGCATTCCGCCTGAACGGGCATCAATCCCCGAAAAAGGAAAATCTCACATGTCAGACCTGAATAACGGTGCCGTCGTCGACGGTGGCGAAGACACGATCGTATCCGAAAAGCCGGTTAGCGTCCGCGACAGTCTCGTTGCAGCGATGAAGGAAGCTCCGGCCGAGTCAACAGAACCGACGGCAGATAATCGGGCTCGAGACGAAGCAGGACGCTTCACACAAAAACCGGCTGACCCGAAAGCAGTTGCGGCGGCTCCGCAGCAGCCCGCACAGCAGCAAGCAACATCTCCGGCTCCCAAGCCAGCAGAAAGCGCGGCAACGCAGCCAACCGCCCAGCCTGTGGTGCAGCCGGCACACAAAGCCCCGCCTGGATGGTCTGCGGAGGCAAAAGCATCGTTCGATACGCTTCCCGACCATGTGAAGGCCGCGATCAGCAACCGCGAGCAGGAAGTCGATAACGGTTTCAAGGTTCTTCAGGACTATAAGGGTCTCGAAGAATTCACGCCCTATGTGAAAGCCGCCAATACGACGTTTGCCGCCTCGATGAAGCGCGCCCTTGATTGGGAAGCGTCCTTGCAGCGCGATCCGTTCCGCACCGTCCATCATGTGGCAACCATCATTCAGCAGCGCACAAATCTGCCGGTCGATAAAATTCTGCACCCGGATTTAGTCGCTCATCTCGGCCAACAAGCTCCTCAGCAGCAGCCGGCCCCGCGCCAGCAACCCCAACCGCAGCCCGTCAACGTCGATGCGGTAGTAGACCAAGCTTTCCGGAAGAGGGATATTGAAACTCAGCTCAATTCCTTCCTTTCCGATCCCGCCAATGTGCATGCCGATGCCGTTCTTGAGGACATGGCGACCCTAATCAGCACGGGCCGCGCCAAGGATCTCAGGGACGCCTACGACACCGCATGTTGGATGCGTCCTGACATTCGCCAGCAGCTCATCAATCAGGCTGCACCGGCACAACAGCACGACGAGCAAGCAAGGCGAGCCGCCGCGGCAGATCAAGCCCGCAGGGCCTCCAAATCCATCACCGGCTCTTCCGCCCCTGGCCCGAGTGCAAATGCCGGCGCCGGAAAGTCATCCTCACTTCGCGATACGCTCAAAGAGGCTATGGCAGCCCAAGGCGGTCGCGTCTGATCATAGGGTAAATCCACATGGCAATTTCTCCGAACCTTTCGGAAATCGTCACGACCACCCTGCGTAACCGCAGCGGCGTCATCGCTGACGATGTGACGAAGAACAACGGGCTTTTGTCCCGTCTCAACAGCCGTGGCCGCAAGAAGCCCGTTTCCGGCGGCCGCACCATCGTTCAGGAACTGCAGTATCAGGAAAACAGCACCTTCAAGCGCTATTCCGGCTACGACCTCCTGAACGTGCAGCCTTCCGACGTCATCACCGCGGCGGAATACGACTACAAGCAGGCAGCCGTCGCCGTCTCCATCTCTGGCCTGGAACAGCTCCAGAATTCCGGCGAAGACGCGGTGCTCGATCTGCTCGAAGGCCGTATCGAAAACGCGGAAATCACGCTGAAGAACAACATCGCGCTCGACTGCTATTCCGATGGCACAGCCGATGGTGGGCGTCAGATCGGCGGCCTCAATCTGTTGATCTCGACTTCTCCGACGTCGGGCACCATTGGCGGCATCAACCGCGCCACATGGGCATTCTGGCGTAACCAAAAGTTCTCCGGCTCCTCGGACGGCGGCGCTGCCACCTCGACGTCGAATATCCAGTCCTACATGAACCGGCTCTACCTGAGCTGCTCGCGTGGCCCGGATCAGCCCGACCTCATCATCGCCGACAACAACTATTTCCGGCTCTACTGGGAATCGTTGCAGGCGATCCAGCGCATCACCTCCTCGGACAAGGGCATGGCGGGTTTCAACACCCTCCAATACATGGGCTCCGACGTCGTGTTCGACGGTGGTTTCGGTGGCGGCGCGCCTTCGAACCAGATGTTCATGCTCAACACGAAGTACCTGTTCTACCGGCCGCACCGTGATCGCGACATGTCGCCGATCGGCGACGATCGCATGAACCCCAACCAGGACGCTCTCGTCCGTCTGTGGGGATGGGCCGGCAACATGACCATGAACAACGCCTTCCTCCAGGGCGTCTTATTCGCCTAAGCCAGAAAGGATCATCAAATGGCTGTCGCTCGTACTCAGACAGAGCGTTTCGGCGCGCAACCCTTCAACATTGAAGGACCGATCGTCGCTGGCTCTGGCATTCCCGGCCCGAATTTCACACTCGGCTCCCTTGCATGGGGCGATGCTGAGGCGGAATGGGTCTATTGCAAGCTCGTGCTTGCCTCGCAGACTACCTTGCAGCCCGGCATGTGGCTGCAGTGGGACAAGGACTATAACGCCAACCTGCTGACGACGGCTACGGCTGTTGTCGGCTATGGCGCCGGTGTCTTTGCCGGTCAGTCCATCAACCCGACGGTCACCGGCGGTCCTGCCGGCACCGTCACGCTTGCCGCTGGCACCTATTACATCTGGGTACAGCGTGCAGGGCAGGCCCCGGCTCTTGTCAGCGCGACCACCACGGCGGCGCTTGTCATTGCCGAGACCACGACCACCGCGGGGCAGGCCAACGTCCCAGCCTCTGCCACCGTTGGCACGAAGCAGATCACTCCTGTTTCGTTCCAGACCGCGAACATCACGTTCACAGCCACGACGGTCAACGGTTCGAACGTCCTGACGCTCATTTCTGGCGCGTCGACGGCGTCTGGCCCGTTCATCGGTGCGTCGATCTCCGGTACCGGCATTCCGGCCTCCACGACCGTCACTGGCGTCACCTACAGCCCGAACGGTACCGTTCAGTCGATCACGCTGAACAACAACGCGACAGCCAACGGTACGGCTATCACCATGACGGTGACAGGCGTTCTCGAAGCTCGCCTGATGTGGCCGTACATCGCGAAGACCAACTAAGGAGAATCCCATGGGCGTCGTATCAGCACTCAAGTCAGCCGTCGCGGAAGCCCGTTCACTCGGCCGCGACGTTCCTCCAGTGATCGAGGAGCTTCTGCACCTCATTGCCGAAACCATCGACCCTCCGACGCCGGATGCAGCTCCTGTTGAAACTGCACCGGCAGCAGATCCGGAACCTCAGCCCGCTCCGCCCGTCAATAATGATCATGTTGCGGAAGGTGCGACTCAATTCACGGCCGAGGAAATAGCCGCTTCAGCACCTCAGCCCGCTCCGGTCGAACCGGCTGCGGCCGAGACCATGCCGGAAGCACCGGCGCCCCAGCAATAAGTGAGGGCGCTTCGGCGCCCTTTTCTTCACACGCCATCAACAGCGAGAGCAACCATGTCCGAATCAACCGGAATTTACGCAGCATTCAGTCTCGAGCCCGTCGAACAGTCCTTTAAATCCAAGGAAGCCGGCCGCCCGATCTTCGAGGATCGAGAATTCGTCCGCATCGTCATTGCAGGCGACAAGAACACCGAAGTTTACCGAGAGGCCACCGACACCGACAAGGAACGCTTTCACGAGCCCTATGCCCGCTTCAAGCGCGGCCTTGGCGAACGCGAGCAGATCGTCGGTACGCCGCTCTCGCAGTGGCCGCTTCTGAAGCCGAGCCAGATCCGGGAATTCGAAGCGATCAACATCTACACCGTCGAGCAGATGGCAGCGCTTTCCGACACGATGAAACAGAATATCGGCATGGGCGCGAACGAGCTCGTCGCCGCGGCGAAAGCCTTCATCGAAAGCGCGAAAAACAATTCTGTCGCCTCCGCACTTGCCGCTGAAAACGAACGCCTTCGTTCCGATGTTGAGTTGCTTCGTGAGCAGGTGAGGGTGCTTGCCGATCGCCTGGAAGATAGCGAGCGCCCCGAACCCGTCGAGCGTCGCGGCCCTGGTAGGCCTCCGAAGGCTGCCCGTGAAACCTCTCTTGAACTCTAAGACCGAGATCCGCGCATGAGTTTGTTAACCATCGTCCAGCAGGCCTGCGCGACTCTCTCGATCAATGTCCCAGGCCTCGTCATCGGCAATCCTGATCCGACAGTGACGCAATTGCTGTCTCTGGCACAGGAAGCCGGTGACGATCTGGCCCGCGATTATGACTGGTCGAACCTGCATATTCTGAGCCAGTTCACCACGACGGGCGCTTATCCAGAGCCGAATGCTCTTCCGTCCGACTGGCAGAAATTCACGGATAATTCAGTGATCTGGAACAACTCGCGTCTGTGGCAGCTCAATGGCCCGGTCGATGCCCAGACATGGCAGCGCAATACGGTGATCAATTCCAACCCGGTCCCGCAAATATGGCGTATTTTGCAGGGTGACCTTGATATTTATCCGAACACGGTCGGCGAGACGATCAGCTTCGAATATATCTCGATGAACTGGGTCAAGCTCAACGGCGGCGGCACCAGCGCCACGTTTGCCTCCGATCTCGATACAACGCTGTTTCCTGAGCGCTTGGTGCGCCTGTCGCTCATCTGGCGTTGGAAAGATGCGAAGGGATTGGATTTCTCCTCATCGCTTGAAAAATTCGAGCGTGCGAAGGAGAACGATATCGGTTCCGACCGTGCTGCGGCTCCGAAATCCCTGTCAATGCCGAACCGGGGTGAGATACCGGATAATTATTGGCCCGGCATTATCACGGTGACGCCCTGATGGCTCGTCGACCAACTGCGCGCACCGCTATTTCAGAACAGTGGTTCGCTCCTACCGGCGGCTGGCGGACGGATGTCACAATCGCCGACATGCCGAACGACGCCGCTTACCAACTGGATAATTTCTTTCCGGAGTCCAATCGCATCCGGGCGCGCTATGGCTCAAATACCCAAGCATCGGGTCTCGGGGCAACCGTTCAGACGATCATCCCCTATTCCGGAGCCTCCAACAAACTGTTCGCGGCGGCTGGAACGCAGATATTCGACATTACCACACCTGGCGTCGGAGTATCGGTCGTCACCGGTCAGACCGGCGCTCGTTGGTCCGTCCAGCAGTATACCAATGCAGCCGGCTCGTTTCTTCGATTGGTCAATGGCCTCGATACGCCGCTCCTTTACGATGGCACGACTTGGGCAACGACAGCGATCACCGGGACCGGGCTTACGGCAAACAATCTGTCGGTCGTCGTCGCATACCGATCGCGCCTTTGGTTCATAGAAAAGAATACGACAAAGATCTGGTATCTTGCCACTGATGCGGTGAGTGGTGCGGCGACGTCGTTCCCCGTCGGTGGCAGCATGAAATACGGTGGCGTTCTCGTCGCCATGGGCGTATGGACGATACCAGTCTCGACCGGCATTCAGCAATGCTTGGTATTGATCTCTTCCGAAGGCGAGGTAATCGTTTATCAGGGATCAGATCCGACGACGGCAAGCGGCTTTACGCTGCTCGGCACATTCAAGCTCGGCAAGCCTCTCGGTTATGATCGATGCCTCCTTAACGTCGGCGCGGATCTGGCGATCATGACGACGGACGGCATCATTCCGATTACCAAGGCTGTCCAACTCGACCGAGGCGCGACGGATCTTGGCTCTATCACAGCAAAGATTGCGCCGACATGGCTACAAACGCTGACGGATGTCGGGACAATCTCCGACGAATGGCAGTTGATCGGGTTTCCCCGCCGCCGCATGGCAATCGTCAATCTTCCTGAGACGGCAGGCCCATACCAATACGTCATGAATACCGAAACCGGGGCATGGTGCCGGTTCGTCGGGCTGGCATCCACTTGCTGGGGTACCTGGCAAGACCGGCTATTCTTCGGGACAGCAAGCGGTAATGTTGTGGAAGCTGAGGTTGGGTCGACCGATAGTGGCAACCCGATCGATTGTTTGGCCGTCGGCGCGTGGCAGACGTTCGGAGACGGCATTTCCCCAAAATACGCGACCATGATCGGCGCCAATCTGCAATCCGGCCCATCGACAAATTTCTATCTTGGCGTCTCGGCGGATTACTCGGTTTCGATCCCGCAGGCGCTGGCAAACCTGTTGCCAACCTCCAATCCCGGCCAGTGGGACGTCTCGTTATGGGATCAGGCCTATTTTGTCGGCACGAGCATCGGCAGAAAGGATGCTACCGCCGTTGCGGTCGGGGTCGCTTTGGCTCCTGTCATTCGCGCGCAGATATCAGGTGATTCATCCTCGATATCGGAGGCAGGCGTCGTAGGTGGAACCGTCCTCTTCCAGAAGGGTCAGCCAGTTTGATCGTGACAGAGCCACGGGGTGATATAGCCGTGTGGGTGGGGGAGCGGATCGGCGTGAGGTTCGACCCTCCCTATACGGCGATCGCTGAAATACGGAATGGGAAGATCATCGCCGCCTACGTCTTCAACATGTGGACGCAGCACGATGTGGAAGTGTCTCTTGCAGCGGATCGCCTGACAATTGGGCTCATGCAGCGGGCTTTCTCCTACGTCGTCAACGAGCTCGGATGCCGCCGCGCGACCTTCCGGACCCGAGCCGACAATGTTGCAGCCCAGCGATGTCTGGAGCGGCTGGGCGGCAAGCTTGAAGGGCGTCAGCGCCTTTATTTCGGAGACTGTGACGGTCTTCTCTACGGCATCATGAAAGAGGATTTTCCGCATGGTCTCGACGCCATCTCCGCCAAAAGCGCCTGACCCGCAGGCGACAGCATCGGCCCAGACGTCGACCAATCTGGCGACGGCGCAAGCCAATGCTGCGATGAACAACATCAATCAGGTGACGCCCTATGGCAACCTGACCTATAGCCAGACCGGGCAAAACTTCATTGCTGATCCGAACGGCCAGCAATATTACGTCGACAGCTCGGGCCAATATCATTCGTCTCTTCCAACCCATGACGTCACGACGGCCGGCACGGCAGGGCATTATGAGACACAGCGCGTCTCGGGCGGCCATGGCGATAGTTATGACAATCAGGTCTGGGTTCCAGGCACTTCTGGGTCAACGTCGACGCAAACCTACACACCGGATGGCTGGACTTCGACCAAGGGCTATTACGTCCCGACTTACACGGCGACGCAGACGCTGAACCCGACACAGCAAGCGACGCTCGATCAGACGCAACAGGCAAATCTCAATCTCGGCACGCTGGCAAACCAGCAGTCTGCCAAGATGATCGATTACCTGAATACGCCGCTCGATCTGTCATCGGCCAATGTCGACAAATATATCAACGATAACTGGCAGGGGCAGTTCAACAATCAGTGGGATCGGTCGCAAGCAAGCCTTCAGCAGCAATTGGCGGATCAAGGTGTCAAGCTTGGCTCCGAAGCCTATAGCAACGCCATGCGCGATTACACCACGCAGCGACAGTCGGCGTCAGATCAGTACACCGGCGACATGTACAACAACGCCATGAATGCGATCCTGACGCAACGAAACCAACCGATAAATGAGATTTCGGCGCTTCTCAGCGGCTCCCAGGTAACCAAGCCGACCTATGCCAGCAGCACGGCCAGCAGCACTATCCCAACGGTGGATTATGCCGGCATCGTCAATCAGGGCTATCAGAACCAGATGGCCGGCTATAATACGCAGCTTCAGCAGTCGAATGCGGCGATGGGCGGCCTATTCGGGCTTGGCTCATCGCTCCTTGGTGGCTGGGCAATGTCCGACCGGCGCCTGAAAACCAATATCCAAGAAATCGGTACGATGGCAAACGGCCTGAAGCTATACGCCTTCGATTATGTCTGGGGTGAGCCGAGCGCCGGTTTCATGGCCGATGAAGTGGCCGATCTGATGCCGGAAGCTGTTTCGGAAGGTCCTGGCGGCTTCCTGATGGTCGATTATGCGAGGGCTGCATAATGTCTTTCAATTTTCTTCCCGGCCAAGGCGAAACCGAAAGCTCGTCGGCAGTTGATCTCCGGCGCCGGCTGGCTGCTGCGATGTTGCAGCAGGGCATGCAAACGTCGCCAATTCAGTCGCCCTGGCAGGGCGTGGCGCGCCTGTCGGAAGCTCTTATGGGTGGCCTCGCTGTTCGTCGTCAGGCCCAGCAGGAGCAGGAATCGCTCAAGCAGGGTATGGCAGCACTCACCGGACAGCCTTATACGCCTCCCGCTGAGACGGGTGGCTTCCTGTCGCGCCTGTTTGGTAACAATGATGTTCCTGCGACCAGCGCGCAAAATCAGATCTCTGCTAGCTCTCCTGCGGCTACGTCAGCGCCGGCATCGGCTTCTGCCGGAAACGTCTCTGCGCCCGATCTGTCCGGGAACGATGTCTATAATGGCTTCATGGACACCGTCAAAGGTGGCGTGAAAAATCCGTATGCCCTTGCGGCAATTGCATCCACTGGCAAAGCTGAAAGCGGATTTTCTCCCAAAAATTCCTCGGGGGTATGGAACGACGGCGTCAACAATGCCGGCGGCATCATGTCTTGGAATGGGCCTCGCCTTGCTGCGCTTCAGAAATTTTCTGGTGGCAGCAATGGCACCCCTCAGCAGCAAGCTGCGTTCTTCCTCCAGGAAAATCCAGATCTCATCGGTGCATTGAACAATGCAAAGAGTGTCGATGAAGCTCAGCACCTGATGAATAATGCGTGGGCGTTCAAAGGATACAATGTCCCCGGCAACGCCAATGCAGCAAACCGCCTTGCAACGGCAAGAGCTTTCCTGCCGGGATTCCTCCAAGCTCCCGGTACGCCTGCGCCTCAAGCTAATGCAACGGGCACTTCCCCGACACAGGTGGCAAGCCTTGATCCCAGCGCAGGAATGGCATCTGCGATGCCAGCGCCAGCCGCGCAGCCTATCGTGCCGCCGCCGTCTCCAACCGCACAGCCTGGCAACATGGCGAGCGTCACGCCGGATCAGATGCAGGCTATGCTCGGCCCGACGCCTACTCCTGGCTATCAGGACCCGACCGTGACGACGGCTTACCGCGAAGCACCTCCGACCACGCCCGCCGCACAGGCCATCGCTCAGCAGGCTCCAGATCCCATGCAGATGGCCTCCCTTGGTCCGAATCCTGGCATGCCTGCGCAAACATCGGCTCAGTCTCCAACCCCGACGGCAGCTCCGGTCGCTCCGCAAGCCGCGGCTTCCGCGCCGGATCAGAGCGCGCCGCGCACGCAGCTTGCTCAGGCTATGATGAATGCGCCGGGCACGGGCGCGCCAAACGCTCTTGCCAGCAACCCACGTGCTCAAGCTTTGGCAGCCGCAATGATGAATCCATATGCACCGCCGCAATTGCGCTCGCTTTTGGGTGCCGCGCTTCAGACCCAGATGCAGCCGCATACCCAGATCGTTCAAAACCCGAACACTGGGGCGACTTATCTCGTCGACACGTGGACCGGCGCGAAGCAGTTGATCGATCAGGGCCAGACGGCCGACAGCGAGCTTCAGAAGGACGCCAACGGCAATCCAATCGGCGTGTTCAACAAGCGCACGGGCGAATACCAAAAGATGGGCGATCCAACGGCGCAGCTCGATATCGTAACGCGGCCTGATGGCTCGATCATCGCCGTGAACAAGATCACCGGCCAGCAGATGGCAGCCCCGGCGGGAGCTATGAAGACGGACAGCATCGTCGAAGGCCCGGTCGATCCGCAGACGGGCTATCCGACAAAACTGCTCTACAACCCCGTGGATGGCGTCAAAGGCGTCATTGGTCCCAACGGTCAACTCCTGCCGCCAGGATCACAGCAAGCGCCTGCTCAAGCGGGGAATGCGCCTGTTCCACCTCCTGGCGTCGACCCGAAGAAGTATCGCGAGACGATGGCAACGCGCGCTGCTGAGGCCGCAACGCCGTCGGCCAAGGATGAGAATGAATTCGCATCAAGCATGATGGCGCGGCCGTCCTATAAAGAATACTCGGCTGCGGTGCCGACCTGGAACAGCTTCACCCAGCATATCCAGGACAATACCCCGGCTGCAGATAAGGCGATTGTCGATGACTTCGCGAAAATCCTCAATCCGGGTAGGGCGGTTACGACCGGCTCGTTCCAGCTCAACATGGATGCCCAGTCAGTGCCGGAATACCTTCAGGGCCAGATCCTCAAAGCCTTCACCGGCAATGGCGAACTCGGCCCGGATGCCCGCGCTCAGATGGCGAAAATCGCGCAGCTCAAGATGCAGGAATATCAGAAGGCTTGGAACATCGACGCGCAGCAGGGCACGAAAATTGCGAAGTCTCATGGCCTTACCGTCGAGAACGTCATTCCGGAAGTCCCCGGCGTCGACAGCATTGACTTCTCGAAGGTCAATAGCCTGAAGACGACCGCAGCCGGTACCGGCCCGGCAACTGCCGCACCTTCGACAGCTGCGCCCGCTGCCACACCAACTGCGATGCCAACAGCGACCGGCCCGAATGGCGAGAAAATCCAGTGGAACGGCTCCGCGTGGGTTCCGCTCTCGGGTCCGACCGTCAATCCGAACTCGAACATCAACCGCGTTCCGACAGGAAATTGATCGATGGCAGATATCCCGCCGCCGCCGGCCGGTTTCACGCTCGACGCGCCAACGCCAGAGCCGACGCAATATGTTCCCATCGCACAGGGGAGCATTCCGGCTCCCCCGAATGGCTTCACGCTTGACCAACCCCAGCAGGGAGCCGGCAGCACTGATACGGGGATGGCTCGGCTCATTACGGGCCAGCCTGCCGGCAACAACGGCGATCTGACCGTGAACAATTCCGTCCGATCGGTCGCAACCGGTGTTCCGATCATCGGCGGCCTGTTGAACCGAGCTGACGCAGCGTTCAATGCCACGTTGGCACCGGCGGTCGATCAGTTCTTGCCAGACAGCTTCCAGAAACTGCCCGAGGAGAATTGGAGCGACCGCTACCAGCACGCCCTCGATATCCAGAACGGCCAAGATCAGGCTTTTCACCAGGAGCATCCCTACGTCGACACCGGACTGAATGTCGTTGGCGGCGTCGCTGGTACCGTGCCGGCCATGATGAAGGCACCTGCCGCCTTCGGTGTCGGATCTGGGCCAATCGTGGGACGATCTGTCATCGCGGGAGCCACAGGGGCGGGAATTGGAGGCACGGATGCGGCCATTCGCTCGGATCTCGATCCAAGACAGATAGCGCTCGGATCGGCCATCGGTGGAGCCGCCGGCGCAGTTGGCCCGGCAATCGGCAAAGCGATCGGCGCCGGTATTCGCTATTTCACCCAGCCATCCGACGCGATTTCCGACCTTTCTGGCGCGGCCCGCAATTACATCGGTCAGGAGCTTGCTGACCCGGCAAAGCTTGCCGCCTATCAAGAGCAGCTTGCCCGGCTCGGACCTGATGCCACATTGGCAGATGTTTCGCCCGAGTGGATGGGAGTTGCCCGCGGCGCAGCGTCCAGGCCGGGAACGCGTGATGCCATAGTGCAGACCCTCCTCGATCGGCAAGCCGGCGCCAACGCCCGTCTGGCAACCGATCTCGATTCGTCGCTAGGATCGGCTGTCATCCCGTCGCAGGTCGACCAGACCCTGCAGGCCAGCCAACAGCAGATCATGCCGCTTTATCGGGAGGCGTTTGCCAATGCGCAGCCTTTCAATACCCAACCGATAGCACAGGCGCTCCAGCAGGACGCCAATCAATTGCGAGGCCCGGCACAAACGGCCATTGCTCGTGTTCGCGGCATGCTGAATATCGCTGGCGGCGACCAGCTTTCGACCGATCCGCGCGTCATGTTCGAAACGCGCCAGGCGATCGACGGCATGCTGACCGGTGAAACCGATCCCAAGGTTATCCGCGCGCTCTCAGAAGCTCGTCAGATGATCGATGATGGCCTGACGCAGGCAGTCCCCGGCATCAAGGACGCCGATGCCGCTTATGCCGAGCTCGCTCGCCAACGCGAGGCGCTGCAGCAGGGGCGCCCGATCCTGAACAATCAGGCGACGGCACTTCGGCCACAGGAAGTCCAGGACATGCTCCAGCAGGGCGCGTTGCCTCAGGGGCAGCAGATCGGACCATCTGGCGTGCCGACACGCATGCAGCAGGGCGTTCGAGCCGAGATCGACCGGGCAGCCGGCACGAATGCGATCGACACGACCGCGTTGCGCAACATTGTCCGCGGCGAAGGTGACTGGAACCGAGAGAAGCTCGGGATGCTCTTCGGCCAGGACAATGCCGACCAGGCTCTGAACGCCATCGATCGTGAAACCACCTTCGGGCAAACGGCAAATCGCGTAACGGCTGGATCGGATACCGCGATGGCGAACCGGTTCGGCAATTTTCTCGACGATGTAGGCAAGCCTACGGAAATCCCCGGCGACTTGACGGCGATGGGTGTTGCGGCCCGCAGCGCCAAGAAGGTCGCGAATGCGTTGCTCGAGCAGCGTGGGGAAGATCTAGCGGCAAAGTTTGCCAATGACTTGGGACGCGTCTCCGTCGCGACAGGCACGACGCGGGATCAGCTCGTGCAGGCGCTGATTGCGCGAGCGCAGCAGTCTGGATCGACGGCAAATCCGGCGGTGCAGAACCTCGTCAATGCAGTTGTGCAGAGTGCCGGTAGGCAGGCTTTAAGATAGATTGCGGAATTCGCGGGAGATGATGCCGAAGCATCCGAGCATCAGAGTGATGCCGAAAAGTGCACCGAGAGCAAATTCGAGGCCCATAAACCTCAAAAACCAAGTAAATCCCGCCATGATCACGGCGAAGATGACGAGACAAATGGCGAGCAGAAGGTTTTTGCGATCTTGGGACATACCAAGAACATAGGAGAAAAATATGCTTGAGACAAGTGGGACGGGTCCTACGCCTTGTGAGCATCCCGGAGGGAATCGATGGCTTGATGCGCTCGGAGCCTGGCTATTTCGCGTACTTTCTCGTTGCTCATGGCGTCACCATCAACGAACGTCATGGCGTTTAAATCGCGATCGATCTGCATCGTGAAATAATCGAGCGCTGCTTTCTTATCTGTCCCGTTGAGCAATAGGAAATCCAACGCGATCGTGCTTAGCAGCCGTCCCGCCAGAGCCTCGCCTCGAACATCTGCGATTTGCGCAACTAACTCCGATTCGTTCACGGTCCCCTCCATTTTGGGGGACGATGGAATTGTTTCTCACAAGAGTCGATTCATCCTTCCGGATAGCTGACGGTGGGCATGAAGGCTCCACATTTAGACAACTTGCAGGGCGCTCTTTGGGCGCCTTTTTCTATGGAGACATGAATGCCAAGAAACGGCTCAGGCGTGTACAGCTTGCCACCCGGCAGCACGTTCACACCCAACACCCTCATTCAAAGCTCTGTCGTCAACGGCATCAACAATGACATAGCGACGGATCTGAACGCCGCCAGGCCGGTTGTAGCCGGTGGTACTGGCGCCACGTCGGTCGCCGGAGCTCAAACGGTTTTTGCAATTGGACGAATGCAAATCGGCTCCGAAGTAGCTCTCTCGGGGGCAACGAACATCGGTTTTACGTTGCCGGCCGGGTACAGGCAATTCGAGCTTATCCTAAGCCAGGTCAACGCCACCGCTGCGGCTGTCCTATACATACAGACGTCCACGACAGGGGGCGCGCCATGGGACAACGGCGCGAGTGATTACACAATCAACAACATCGGGGCGACAGGATCGACGGTCTCGGCCGGATCGGTGGCGTCAAATACTGCCTCGATCACGGGAACCATAGTCGCCGTTTCTCCCCGTTTGTCTGCGCACATCAACATTGATGTCGGCGGCAATGGCTCTTGGCCAACAATATTCGGAACCGTTGTAACGAGAAATTCCGCCGCGGCAGATGTCATGACGCTCTGCTTCAATAGGCGCGTGTCCGTCACGGCAATTACCGCGTTCGTGCTTGCGCTATCGAGCGGGTCGTTCACCTCTGGCTATGCCAGACTTTATGGGAAACCGTGATGTTTAAGATCTTCGACGGCATAACAATCGAAATGACGGCAGAGGAAGAGGCTGAATTCGAGGCCTTCCGTGCCACGCTCAATGTTCCTCAGGTTCCTGCCTCTGTATCCGCCCGCCAGTTCAAGCTACAGCTTCTTGCGGCCGGTCTCCTCGATCAGGTGGGTGCATGGGTTAATACCCAGTCTCAGGCGGTACAGATCGCCTACGAATATTCCGGCTCGTTCGTCCGGACGGAACCTATGATGGCCGCTGGCTTTGCGGCCATGGGCTTTACCGATCAGCAGATCGACGACTTCTTTACGGCGGCTTCTATTCTATAGCGCATGCGGCGGAGCAATTTGTCCGCAGGCTATGATCGCTGGGCCGGGGCTGCCTGAGCTTTGATGCAGCCATTAGTTACTGGCTCGTGCGGGCCACAATAGCGCGATCGCGGCACTTTTGACTTGCTCATGTCGGCGGTGGCAGCATTCTTAAATGTTATGGTAATCGTATTTCCACGGTTGCCTCCACTGACGTTTTGGGCGTCCACACCACCTCCGATGTTTCCACCCAGTCCAGCAAGGGGAACATTCGAAATACTCAGGTTCCCATGGGTGGTGTTCTGCGCGCTCGCTGCGACGTTAAATTGAACTTGCACCTCGTCTACGAGCAAACCTGTCTTCTTGTTGTCTGGAATTGCATCCTGCATGTCCTTCAATCCCACAGCGACATCTTGGAGAGCCTGGTGGACTGTTATTTGGCTTGGTTCAGCCACCTGTCTGGGCGTGAGCGACCCGCAGGAGACAAGGGCCGGAAGTAAGGCGAACACGCAAGCAATCGAATCACGCATTTTGTCCCCCTGAGTTGAGTCTCGGGCGCTGGCGCAGCTTGCCAGTGTTCCCTATAGCATCGTCTAAATAGCAAACGCCTTGTGCGTAACTGTTCCCTAGGTTGAGCAGTTATGCGCAAGGCGTTGTGTTCAGTCTATCGCCACAAAAGGCGGTGTCTCTACCACTCTAAGACAAGGGATTTTCCCGTATGGATCGAGCGAAGGTCTTCGCCTCGGTGGGCTCAACCATGTTCGGTGGCCACCTTTCACAATCGCAAGTCAACGGTATTGAAGCCATACTAGACGGCTGCGATATCTCCGGCGTCACGGATCTCCGGCAGGTCGCCTATATTTTAGCTACCCCGATGATCGAGACCGGCGGCAGCTTTATCCCGATCAGCGAGAACCTGAATTACAGCGCCGCCGGCTTGCGAGAGACATTCCCGAAATACTTCACCGCCGCTCAGGCAGTGGCTTATGCCCACCAGCCACAGCGCATCGCCAATCGTGCCTACGCGAACAGAATGGGCAATAGCGATGAAGCCAGCGGCGACGGATGGCGAAACCGAGGGCGCGGCTATTGCCAGATCACGGGGCACGACAACTATGCCAAGTTCTCAAAACTCCTGGGTGTCGATCTCGTCTCAAATCCTGATCTGGCGATGAGCGATGACATCGCCGCCAAGATCATTGTTGTCGGCATGCGTGACGGCATCTTCACCGGCCACAAGCTTTCCAACTATTTCGAACCCGATTCTGCCGATTGGGTGGGCGCTCGTCGCATCATCAACGGGCAGGATAAGGCGCAACAGATCGCGTCTTACGCCAAGCAGTTCTACGCGGCCCTGAAAGCCGCCTGATCCTCCCCACCAACCCAAAGGAACATCCCCATGCGCATCCTCCATCTCGCGATGGCAGGCAGCCTCATGCTGTCTGCTGTTTCCCTTTCTGCATGCCAGACCACCAGCCAGGTCGACACGGCAATCGAACAGAACCTTCCGAAGGTCTGTTCTGCGCTCGAAATCGCCCACGTCGCGTTCTCGGCCGTCGCTGCTACCGGCAAGCTCAAGCCGGCGACGGTTTCCAAGGAAGCCGCGGCCTATGCCGGCGTCGAAACGATTTGCGTAGATCCCTCCCACACCACCGCTGTCGATGCCGTCGTGAAGGTCGCTCAGGCCTATGCGGTCGTCACCAGCGCTCTTCAGCAGGCAAAGGCCGCTCAGTAAAGGAAACCTCCATGTTCAATACGAACGCTCTTCACAACCTTCTCAACGTACTGATTGCTGCTCTGGCAGCCGTGACGGCATTCCTGATCGCCACCGGCTGCACCCAACTGGCTACCGGCCTCCTGGAATGCTCCCAGTCATGGATTGATCCGAAATATGCTGCCGCGATCGTGGCGGTGCTCGGTTCGTCGAAGATCCTGATCAATGTCGTACGTGACGGCTTCGGTGGTCTGATCAAACCGCAGCCGCCCGTCGACAAAGGTCAGTGACGGCGGTTCTCAACTTTCTCGGGTTTCTCATCACAGCAACCACGCTGGCGGCTCTCCTGCTGCTGGCGTGGCTTTCAATTTGATCATTTCAGGCAGGCATATCTCGAAGGGGCAGGGCGTTGAGCGAGGCAACCATGCAGCTACCGCAGCGAAGCAAGAAATTCGAATGGAACTTCAACACCATCATGACGCTCCTCAGCATGCTCGCTGGTTTGGTCGTGACGTCCATGGGCTGGGGCATCACCTATGCCGACATGCGGAACGACAACCGGGATCTGCAGAAGCAGATTTCCGAGATGAACACTCGTTTCGAGAAGGACGCCGCCGATCGCAAGGCGCAATTCGCCGACGTTCAGCAGCAGCTCGCGCAAATGGGGCCATTGACCTTTCAAACCACACGCGCCACCGAAAGCAGCGCCGAAAACAAGAAGGCGATCGAACTGACGAACGTCCGGATCGATCACGTCGTCGAATCTCTTGGTGGCAAGCTCGACACCGTGATCGACAGCGTGAACAAGGTCAGCACTCAGGTCCAGGTCTTGAATTCGAAGCTTGAGGACATTCAAGGCAGGCCTGACAAGAGCGTTTTCAAGATGCCAGTCGTCAGGCCTTAGGTTCCTAGGATGCACCACAGCCGGGTTAATGATTGATCAAACGGATGTCCTCATTATATATGAGCGTCGGTGGAGACATGGATTGCGATGGCTAACAACGTATTTTTTCTTACGGCTCATTCAAACGCCCCCAGCGTGCGCGAGAGAGTGAACAAATTGTTTTTAGAGGAAAACCGATACGATCTACCGGGGGACCAGTGGATGGTTGTTTTCGATGGGACGACGCAAGAACTGGCTGAGAAGGCAGGTATCAGAGGCGGCGATGAGCAAATCGGGACAGGGCTTGCTCTTTCAGTAACCACCTATAGCGGCAGGGCGAACACCAGCCTTTGGGAATGGTTGAAAGGGAAGGGTTTTTGATGGCCACGCCGTCGAAAAGCAGCGCAACAGATCGAATGCAAAACGATCCAGGTGTCAGTAATGACCCAAAGTCGGATGTGGGAACTTATCAAGCCCACATGTGGCATTCTTTAAATCAGATTTTTGAGCGCCTTGGGAAGCTGGATCAGAAGCTTGATCAGCTAGGAAGTGATCAAGAAAAATTGAAAGCGTCTGTTGAAAAGCACGACAAATTGATTACGAAAGCGATCTATTGGGGCGCTGGCGCGATAGCGGTAATTCTAGCCCTATGGTTTGTATACGATCATTTCCTTAAAGATCACATCGCCTTCAAGTGATTAAACTAACAGAGCTTGCAGATTGTCGCGAATGACCTTGGCATGGCGTTGCGGCATCATCTCAAGGCCATGATCGATACTGGACAAAATGTTCTCGCATAACGCTCTAGAAATGCAGGGGAACTCTTTCGCTGTATCAAGCTCCCAATCTGGATGCTTCACCACTCTCGAGAGATCAATATGGCTGTCGTGCGTAATCAAGTCGTGGCATCCGGCCGAAATCTTGATTTGATCACATCCATGCGGGGCGGCGTTTGTGTTAATCCATACAAAGAGGCCGTCTGCGACGCAGACGCATATTGCAAATTTTGCCTTTGGGGGCTTGGTCAGAACGGTCTCGACAATATAAACGTGACCAAGCTTACAGGACGCCATAAGATGCGAACATCTCCGCTTCCTTGATGATTTCCTCGTCGACGCCCTCCAGCATGTCAGATGCCGTCATCTCGCCATTCAACGGAGCATTTTTCCATGCTTTATGCTCGTGAGTCTCGTCAGAGATCGAGCCAAAACTGCGCCCACGGCAATAGCTCAACGCCCAATCCATACATTGGATGTCTGTCTTGCTGAAATATGACAGGTCTGGATCGCGATGTTTTCGATAAGCCGGATGATAGGAATTGGCGACAGGCGAAAGAGCGCCAGCCACAAGTTCACGCTCAGGTTCTGGAAGCTGCTGCTTGAGAGCGTTATAGGCGTGAGACGGAACAGGGCCGTTTTCCATGGCAATATAACGATCACCGGTAATTGGCCTGCCAAACCGTCTTAAATGTTCGCGATCTGCAAAATAAAGGGTTTTCAGGGCATGGAAACGGGTCACTTCACCATATCGCGAAACGATATAGAGAAGCGCTTCAACGGTTTTCTCTTTATCCACCTGAAACTTCATAGGGTCTATATATAGCCGAATCACGATAAATAAAAGGTGGACGGTTGCCTCAAAATGCCCTTGATCAGCTCCCGAGTGCGGCAAAGACACTTCAGTAAAGCCGATTCGGTCGCGGCGGGGTGATCATAGAGCTTTACGACGAGCATGGCCGGCGATCTCAGACCTTTGGCGCGCACGATATCGTCGGCTCGGATGGTTTCGGTCATGATTTGCCTTTAGGCCACACGTGCACAGACTTTCCTATGCGAACTATCTCAATCTCTGGAACGGGGTAATCTACAGCGCGGCCGTAGCCAACCTCAGGATCATGCCCTGCCTCTCCCTTCGCTGGACCCATCCCCATTTCCTTGGTTATCTCTTGGTATTCCTCAATTACCAGGAATGCCGTGTGCACTACGAAAGGGTGCAGACCGTAGCCATAGACTAACTCGTACCAGTCGAGCATAACATGAAATTTCTGGCCCGTGCCTGACACACCGCGACGATCTGTATGCGCTGCGCCACCCGTAAGCCGATAGCCATGCGTCCAGTCGACTTCATTTTTCTGAAGCAGGGGACCCACTGCCACTGCCCCGGCAGGCGCCGGGCCTGACAATCTGCCGTCAGCACCATTCCACGCTATCATTGCATCCTTGGCCTTAATCATCTCTGCCTCTTCTCATCATGAACAGCGATCTTGACCGCGCCTATCTCCGGCATTCCATTTTCGATCGGCTGATCGATCCATTTTTGCAGAGAAACTTGCCGTCCGACGTACACGAAGCCACGCCGCCTTTCTTCCCAGAACACGGGGTATTTCGTGCATCCGCTAATGTGGGAACGACCGCAATCGCGGTTGCCAGAAAAAGAAATGTGAGCCGCGGCATCAATTTCGACATTGCATCCTCCGATGCATGCCACACTTCACTGAAATCGCGCAAAAGTCGAGTCACTCGCGCGGACGAGCCTCGCGCCCCATGAACGGCTCAAACTCATCATCGCCGTCGAGATATTCCAGCTCATGGTCGATATGGTCGATTGCCCAGCCCAGCACTTCGATCTGACTTTCCAGGTGGTCGACCAAGTCCTCGGTGATGACGGCGATATCGGCCGCCGGCAGCGATGCCTTGTTGTTGATGATTTTGATCACGTCAGCCTCTAGGCGCAGCAGATAACAATTGGCCCGCTTGATCTGGAACAGCAGCTTGCTGCGCTGATCCAGCAGATATTCTCTTTGGTCGTCGAGCATGTTGTTACCATCTCCCTTGGGCAAGAATCCTCACACTTCTGCCTAATGCATCAACGGGCGCTGAGCCGTAGGAAAGGGAGGCCGCTGGGTACGAGCTTAGATTATCGTCCACTTTGCACCGCCGGGAAAGTCAGGCACAGGATCGTCGGATGGGTTCCACGGTCGTAAACGAAAAATTTGGCCTTCTATCTCGATCGATAATGATGAGGCAGTAACTTCGGTGATCTTTCCAGACTTCCGGTTGTTGTCTGGAAATTCGATATAAAGAGGCCCTCCCAAGACAGGCGCTCTATCTACCGAAAATGATGCTCCGGAGACCATATTCGCACGAGACGCAAGGAAAGCCGTGATCATAGATATCCTTCTGGACTTTGCAAATGGAGCCACATGATCATCCTTATCAAGGGGCGCGCGAATGTCGATTGCGAGATTTCGCCTAAGGGTTACATGCGGGCAGAAATATGATATCTCACAAGCGGAAAAGTTGTGTTGCGTTTTTGTAAGAAGTCGGGAAGCATCTGACCGATATTGCTTTCGAGATATTGTTTACTCGGCTGCATTCGGATTAGGCCAAGGTTTTTCATGTCCACGGGATCGCCTCTCTATCCGCTCTTGAACGAAATAAATAATGCTGCGCAGAACGGCATGCCGCTAATAGCAGTGGCGATGTCTGTCGCATTGCCAGATATTTGTGCGTCCTTGGCAGCAGCCGACGGACGCACCAGCGGACAGGCTTATAAAGCCTGGTGCAATGCCAATCTCCCTCAAGATAAATTTAGCTACATCACCTCGGATGATTTATATTCCATGAGGTGTGGCGTACTTCACCAAGGTCGCTTCGGCGATATGCAGCACAATGTCGGTAGGGTGATCTTCGGCCTCCCTGGCAATATGACATTTCAGAACTGCGTGCTCAATGATGCGTATTTCTATAGTGTCCCAGAATTCTGCAAAAATATATGTGACGCTGTCTACGCTTGGTTCGAGGCGAATAAGACCGATGCTAATATCCAAGCGAACCTGCCTCGCCTAATGCAATATCGGAACGGCTTCCCACCCTACGTTGAAGGGTTCACGGTCTTGGCTTAGCGCGTGAAGCGCATCATGTTTCGGAATACTTGCTGCGCTTTTCCACCGTTTGCTCCACTCCTGGTCATCAGCCTGTGGATGTTAGACATTGCGAAACCATTTGGCTAGCTCTCGGTGGGACGTAAACCGTGACCGCTCCTAGCTTGATCTTGTTGTTAGCCTCCAATCGAGGGAATGCCATGCAAGACAATGTCAGGCCGATCGTCCCACTCGAAGAATTCCATGATGCACCTCGATGGTATTGAACCGTCGACCAGTGAATTATTCTTTTTCGAGAAAAATCAATGTTGACGCCACCACGTATCGGACCGGGTAAGGGCGAGAACAAATGGTCCGCGCGGACCGATTGCGGACCGATTGGATGGACAGAACCGGAACAGACAGGGACCACGTGAATTTGCCTGTCCCGGAAATGCTGGGTTTTCGCGAAGCTTTCTCCGTTCGGGACGTGGGGGTCGAGTGTTCGAATCACTCCACTCCGACCAGCGAAAAGGCCCGCTAACGCGGGCTTTTTTCGTATTTGGGCTTTGATGCTAATTTCTTTGCGGCAATAAATCGCCGCTTCTTGCTTCCCGCCTTTCCAGACGTGAACGCCACACCTTAAAAAGTGTCGCTGCTTAGAGAGTTTGGCGGAGGAGAAGGGTCGGATGCGAGAATATGACGGACCTGCTCTCAAAGCGTCCTATGCTCGCAACTGCCAAGTAGCTAGCCATAGCGACCGTTGGAAGGCGGTGTCCGGATATGTGGATCAAGACCGTAGTTCCGCAGCTCGGGCGGAAAGGCTTTCCTGATCGATCCGCTCCATGTTGGCAGACCAGTTCCGCTGGTTCAGAAGTTCTATATGGATTTTTGGCATCACGTCCGGCTTCCGAGCGGTGGCGCCAGATGGAGAGTAAAGCTTGAAGAATAAGAGAAATCAAAGCGTGGGGCTGCCGCCGTCGCTTTTTGATATCACGCACTGCGCGGTCTATTTTTCGATCATGGATGTTTAAAAGCGAGCAGAAACGAGCGTCTGTTCAATTTTTTGTGGTAAAATGTATCTGAATATTGCTAAAATGAGCTGCATCTGAAGCAAAAGACATATTTGAGGGCCCCATGAAGTTTTTCTCTCGGTCGGGCGATGACAGCGACCGTGCTGTGCGACTCAATGATCTGGAAATGGCCGATATCACGGCAATACCCAAGCTTTCCGAGGTCATTAATGTAGAGCGCTATGATGATCCGGAATGGATGGAAATTCATCGCGAGGTCGAGACATACTCCATCGACAAGCATGTCTTTCGGCATACTGGCGGCGAAATTTACCGAAAAGGATGGGAGTGGACGCAATGCCTTTATGGCTTGAAAGAGCTTGGGGTCATTACGCCAACAGCTCGAGCCCTCGGTGTCGGAGCGGGACGGGAGCCTGTTATTTTCTGGTTGGCAGATCGCATCGCCAAAGTCGTAGCCACAGATCTGTATGGGAACGAAACTTGGTCAGGAAAGGAAGGCAACTTCAGCAATGAGGCTCCAAAAGATATTTTGGATGATGCAGCGAAGTATTGCCCAAGATCGTTCAAGAAAGAAAATGTGTCGTTTGAGAACGCCGACGGTACCAAGTTGCAGTATGCCAATAACAGTTTCGATCTTTGTTGGTCACTGTCGTCTATCGAGCATTTTGGCGGGCACGACGCCTCGCGTAAGGCCGTTCAGGAAATGGCTCGCGTCACCCGCAAAGGCGGAATCGTTTGTATAGCGACAGAATATTTGCTTCTCGATGACAGCTCTCATGACGAATATTTCACCAAGCAAGAAATCATCGATTATCTGATAAATGCGACTCCCGATCTAAAGCTCGTCGACGATATGTCTTGGAATCTACCGCCTCTTCCATACTTGGTTGATCAAATATGTTTTTCCGGCGAGGGCGTTCATCGTCTGCGTCGGCATGTAATCTTGAATGACGGCTATCACCAGTGGACCTCATTCATGCTATTTTTCAGGAAGCAGTGATTCTATCGGAAAAGCGCCCGATGAATTTCGAGCGCCTTTAACTTCAGAATGCTATGCGCATGGACCTAGTTGCCCTTGACGCCGGCTGACCAGTCAAAAAAGAGTCGGGCGAGAGCGTTTGCCGAAAGCGAAATAGTAAGCGTCCTTGACGTGACCGCAGATATAGCACCTCTTGCGACCGTGACCTACTGCTCCCCAATTCGGATAGTTAAAGAAGATGGGCGTCATACCTTCTCGCTCATACATTTGTGGGTAGTCAGAATAGTAGGCTTCTTCTGTTTTGCTCCTCGCGGTGCGATGGGTCGCCAAAAACGCTTCCGAGAATAGATCTCAAAACCGCTTGCATGATTCTGCCGTGTTGCCTGTCATGGATCTTCTGTCTTTCCTAGCTTGGATAACCAAAATCGGAATTCGTTCGTGAACGACTTTTTTACTGCCAATGCGGGACACCGTGTTGAAGGATGGGTCTGGGACCCGAAGCCATCCCCGATCTACATCGACCAAGATCTAAACCACGCTTCAAATATGCTTTTACAAAACCGGCTCTTTTTGTCGCCCGAAGCACCATATACAAGGAAGAGGGACGTGCCTCCGACTCATGGAGGAGTTCGGCTGGCAGGCGCTGGAGTGGAGTAACGGAATGGATCTTGTTGACGGGGTGGCCAGATTGGCTGGGGAGACGATCATAGGGCGGCGTAGCGGCGTTTTGCGCGGTAGTGCCGTTGGGAAGAGATTGGGGATCACCACCGGCTTTGGCGTGCTGGCGTTGAGCGCCGCATTTCTTCTGGGCTCCAGCAGCAATGCCCTGCGTGCGGCCGATTGTGGCAATGTCGCCGGACCCGGGCTCGACTGGAGCGGCTGCAGCAAGACCAATATCATGCTGCAGAGTAGCGACCTCCACGGTGCCAACCTTGCCGGCGCCCATTTCGATAGCACCGATCTCAGCGACACCAATCTGACCTCGGCCAATCTCGAGAAAGCGACTCTGGTGCGTGCCTGGCTGAAGAATGCCAAGGCCGACGGCGCCAACTTCGCAAAGATCGAGGCATACCGCTCCGATTTCAGTAATGCCTCCGCCAATGGCGTGTCTTTCGCCAATGCCGAATTGCAGCGCGCCGAATTTGCCGGCGCACAGCTGAAGAACGCCGATTTCCAGAAGGCGGAACTCGGCCGTGCCGATTTCGACAAGGCCGTGCTGACGGGCGCGAATTTCTCCTTCGCCAATCTCTCGCGGGCGACCTTGAATGGCGCGGTGATGGACGGGGCAACCTCCTTCAGTGGCGCTTTCATGTATCTGACGCGCATCGAGGGCCTTGATCTGTCGAAGGCAAGCGGTCTGCAGCAGGCGCAGATCAACCTGGCCTGCGGGGACAACACGACCATATTGCCCTCCTGGCTGAAAGCGCCTTCCAGCTGGCCTTGCCCGCCTGACGACAAGGACTGATATCTCCGCAAGACAGGAACTTCGAAAGGGTAAGCCCATGTTCGTAGAAAAAGCGATCCGATATGACAGCAAGCCCGAATTCTATCGCGAACTGGCCGATCAATTGAAAGCCCTGCTTGATGGCGAGCATGATCCGATTGCCAATGCGGCGAATACGTCCGCGCTGATCTTCCAGATGCTGCCGAATCTCAACTGGACTGGCTTCTACTTTTTGCGGCAGGATAGCGAGCTTGTGCTCGGGCCATTCCAGGGCAAGCCGGCCTGCGTGCGCATTGCCGTCGGCCGCGGCGTCTGCGGCACGGCGGTCGAAAGGGCGCAGTCGGTCCTAGTCGAGGATGTGCACGCCTTTCCCGGACACATCGCCTGCGATGCCGCCTCGCGGTCGGAGCTGGTCGTGCCGCTCTTTCGCGATGGAAAGGTCTTCGGCGTCATCGATCTCGACAGCCCGCTTCCCGGCCGCTTCGATGGTGACGATCAGGCCGGCATCGAGGCGCTTGCCGCTATTTATACCGGTTCGAGCGAGATGAATGGGTAAGGCGCGGGAAGGGCAGAGCGTCACGCAGTCGTGATCGATATGGCAAATCGATCGCGCGATGCCTATATTGGCCCTGCAACCACTCCCTTAGCGCTGATCGAGCTTCATCCGGCCTTCCCGAGTCCTCAGTGAGGACGTCAGGCCAAGCTCGGAAGACGTGCCAAGGGGCAAGGAGAACAACAATGGGCAAATACAGCAAGACGGCAGAGGCAGTAGCCAAGCTCACCCCTGAGCAGTATCGCGTGACGCAGCAGAGCGGCACGGAACGTCCCGGCTCCGGCGAATATCTCTACAACAAGCAGTCCGGCATCTATGTCGACATCGTCTCCGGCGAGCCGCTTTTTGCCTCCGCCGACAAGTTCGATTCCGGCTGCGGCTGGCCGAGCTTTACGAAACCGATCGAACCCGCCAATGTCAGCGAATTGACCGACATGTCGCACGGCATGGTGCGCGTCGAGGTGCGCTCGGCCGGTGGCGATAGCCATCTCGGCCATGTCTTCCCGGATGGCCCGATCGATCGCGGCGGCCTGCGCTATTGCATCAATTCCGCCTCGCTTCGCTTCGTGCCGCGTGACCGCATGGAAGCAGAGGGCTATGGTGCCTACATCGATCAAGTGGAGGATGTAAGATGACAACGGAACGTGCAGTTCTCGCCGGCGGTTGCTTCTGGGGCATGCAGGATCTCATCCGTCGCTATAACGGCGTTATCTCGACGCGCGTTGGCTATAGCGGCGGCGATGTCCGCAACGCCACCTATCGCAACCATGGCACCCATGCCGAGGCGATCGAGATCATTTTCGACCCGCAGAAGATCAGCTTTCGCGATCTGCTGGAATTCTTCTTCCAGATCCACGATCCGAGCACGCGCAACCGCCAGGGCAACGATGTCGGCTTGAGCTATCGCTCGGCGATCTTCTACACCAGCGAAGAGCAGAAGCAGGTCGCCTTGGATACGATCGCCGATGTCGACGCCTCCGGCCTGTGGCCCGGCAAGGTCGTCACCGAGGTCGCACCGGTCGGCGACTTCTGGCAAGCCGAGCCGGAGCACCAGGATTATCTGGAGCGCTATCCGAACGGTTATACCTGCCACTTCGTCCGGCCGGGCTGGAAACTGCCCCGCCGGCAGGCCGACGCTGTGCAGCGCGCGGCCTCCTGATGAAAGAATCGGCCGCCATCGGCCGGCTGAGTCTTTTCCTCGGCGCATGGGAGGTGAGGCGGCGGATCATCGATCGCTTCAACCGTTCCCTGATCACATTCGAAGGACAGGCGTTTGTTACGCCTGTCCAGTTCGAGGAACATGGCGATACGCGAAGCGACCACGCGACGCTCAGAAGCAGCCGCACCTATCGGCTCGATCACGCAGACGACGATCTCGTCGTGCGTTTCCCCAATCTTTCGGAATTCATTCGCATCGGTGAAGGCGTCTCGCAGCGCATCACTCATCATTGCAGTCCCGATCTCTACCGGGGCCGCCTGTTCTTTCGCTCGCCCGATGCCTGGGCCGAGATGTGGCATGTGCGCGGGCCGAGAAAAAACTATCTGAGCCTCGCGCACTACCGACGTATTTGACCCGAACCTGTTTCCCGAATGGGAGACGGTGTTAGCGCGCCTGACGCCGTGCCCGGACAGCCTTTGCCAGATCTTCCAGCGTGCGGACCGAGGTCGGCCAGTCGATGCAGCCATCGGTGATGCTCTGGCCATAGACCAGCGGCTTGCCGGGCACGAGATCCTGGCGGCCAGCCACCAGATTGCTCTCCATCATCATGCCCTTGATCCGCCGGTCGCCGGCTGCAACCTGCTCTGCGACTGAGGTAACGACGAGCGGCTGATTTTCCGGATTCTTGCTGCTGTTGGCATGGCTGGCGTCGATGATGATGCGCGGCTCGAGCCCGACCTTGAGGGACTGTTCCGCTGTCGACTGCACGCTTGCGGCATCATAGTTGGGCTCTTTGCCGCCGCGCAGGATGATATGGCAGTCCTCGTTGCCGCGGGTGGAGGCGATCGCAGCAAGACCTTCCTTGGTCACGGCCGGGAAGTGATGCGGCTGCGATGCCGCAACGATCGCGTCAAGCGCGATGCGCACGTCACCATTCGTGCCGTTCTTGAAGCCGACGGGGCAGGAGAGGCCCGATGCCAGCTGCCTATGCACCTGGCTCTCGGTCGTCCTCGCGCCAATCGCGCCCCAGCTGACCAGGTCGGAAATGTACTGAGGCGTGATCGTATCGAGATATTCACAGCCCGCCGGCAGGCCGATCTCGTTCACATCGAACAGCAGCTTGCGGGCGATGCGCAGTCCTTCCTCGATGCGGTAGCTGCCGTCGAGATGCGGATCGTTGATGAGACCCTTCCAGCCGACAGTCGTGCGCGGCTTCTCGAAATAGACGCGCATGATGATTTCGAGATCGTCGGCGAAGCGGTCGCGCTGTTCCTTGAGGAGTGCTGCATATTCGTGGGCCGCAGCCGGATCATGGATGGAGCAGGGGCCGATCACGACGATCAGTCGGTCGTCCTCGCCGTGTAGGATGTTGTGAACGGCATTGCGGGCGCCGCTAACGGTCGCCGTCACGGCCTCGTCGCGGGGAATTTCATCTATGATCCGAGAGGGCGGCGTCAGCGCCGTGATCTCGACAATGCGCAGGTCATCAGTGGAATTCAACACGGTATCGGTTCCTTTTGGGGTCATACCGTGGCGACAAAAAAGCCGCCAGGTAGACTAGCGGCTGGTTCGGGTCTTTGCTGTCGTGTCTCTTTTAACTACGCACAGGCCCGCCTCCGCTGAGAGCAGCGGTACGAATAAAATCGCGAGGCACATGCGAAGGTCAAAGACATGAGTTGTCTCTACGATAAAAAATGCCTGATGTCGATGAGGGAGAATGATAATTGAAGAGGCCGCGCCACGGCGTCGCCATTCGGCAGCCAATTATCTGTCCGCCGGGCTTCCGCTCGCGTTTCGCCGAAGTCTCCTGCCAAAACAATCCCTGATCGGCCCTCAGAAAAATGACGAACCCCTGCCTCGGAAGGGCCGGCCCGACTTCGCTGGAAGTAAGGCCGGCCCCCATCCGATCAGGGGTCAAGTCAGATCAGATCTCGTAAACGAGCTATTAGAAGCTGCGATGGAAGCGCAGCACGCCCGACCACTGGTCCTGATTGATGGAGTCCCAGTTGGTGTAGGATACTTCCGGCGTGATCTGGAAGTTCTTGACCGGGGTGAACTTGAGGTTCGCCGTGGCGGCAAAGATCTTCGAGTCGGTGTAGGCAACCTGAGCGTTTGCCTGCAGCTTTTCGTTGATCGGAACGGTTACGCCGCCCCAGGTAGCCCAGTCGCCCCAGCCGATGTTCTTGGCCGGACCTGCACCGTTCGCGCTGGCGTACTTGTTCAGCTGGTCGCCGTCGGTGTTCCAGCCAGCCATGAGGAAGGCCTTGAAGATGCCGAAGTCGGCATCGACGCGAGCCTTGATGGCGCCTTCTTCGACGATGGAGTCATAACCGCCGACGATCTTGAAGCCGAAGTTGCCGGCCTTGTAACCGAGACCTGCAACGACGTCCGGCGTGTAGTGGTTGGTGCTGCTGCGGCCGTTTACGCCCGTGGCGCCAGCGCCGGAGTTGCTGTCTTCGAGCGAGACGACAGCGGTGAAGCCGTTGCCTGCGTCGTAGTTGTAGGTCAACTGGTTGAGTTCGTACGGACCGTCATAGACCACGTCGTCGTTGATGACGCCGCCAGCATAACCCGTGTAGAGGTTGTACTGAGAGTCGAGCTTACCAACGGTGAAGCCGCCGAGGCTGATGTTGGCGAAGATCAGCTTAGTGGTGGTCGCGCCGCCATCGTTCCAGTCGAAACGCAGAACGGTGTTGGTCTTCAGCGCACCGTATTCCGTGTCGGATGCAGTGTCGACGGTCAGGTGTGCACGGCTGCGCCAGTAGGTGCCGTTGGTCGAGCGCGGGTTGTAAGCGTCGTACCACTTGCCTTCGGTACGAACATAACCGCCGATCTTGAGGCAGGTTTCGCTGCCCGGGATGAAGAAGTAACCAGCGCCGAATGCGTCGCAGATGCGGACATATTCCAACGGTTCCGGCTCGGCAGCTACGATAGCGTCAGCCGCCTGGGCGCCAGAAACTACTGCGAGAGCAGCAGCGGAGCCGAGAAGAAGGCTCTTGATGTTCATAAATACTCCAATCCAATATAGATTGGGCACAGGCAATCGCGCCGAAAAATCGACGTGCCTTAACCCTATCCCTGTTTAAAAACCCCGACTCGGGAGAAACGGGCCCCACCCGCTTCTGGTCGCCATTAAAGACGAATTCCTGCAAAGTTATATGATATATTTTTCTGCAGATGACTTTTTCGTGAAATTTAAGTTTTAGTTGCAAGAAAGCAACATATACAAACAAAGATGGTAAGTACTGCATAATATTGGCTGCCGAATAGTCATTTTGGGGTAGAATATGGAGTTTTATTTTATTCGAATATTAGTTGATAATATTTATCGTCACGCGGTCAGCCAGACGCAATTGCCCATTTGATTGTTTATACGGCGATCATCACCCTCCCGCGGCAGCTGAGGGGTGTATATTCGAGCGATCGCTGGCTCTTGCGGTATGGTTAGTATGAGGCTGGTCGCTTGGAGGCCGTGATGATGAGTTTGCTCAGCATCGAGCCGATCATAATGCCCCAGAGCCCGCTGGTCATGCCGACGATGATGTCGAGCGTCGAGCCAAAATTGCCGTTTGCCAGCAAATGCGACACGGAAAGCAGCAGCACGCTGCCAATCATCAATAGGCAGGTGAAGGAGGGAGATTGCGGGTAGGCGAGCCGGGCAAGCATTCCTGCTATGCAGAGTGCGGCGGCGCGAAAGATATCGAACGGATTGCCGAACGTCGCCTGCCAATTGAGATGCGCAAAGGTCACGCCGATGAGCGTCGCAATATAGGTCCAGGCTATAATCTTCAAAAACCGGTCTGATATCATGGGGATATGATATAGCAGCGGTGAATATAAACGCCAGTCTGATGCCGCTGCGAAGATCGTTCGCGCATGGATCTGGTGCGCACATTTTATGTGGTTTCGAAATATTCTGTTGCGACGCGGTAGGATTTTCGGCCGTGCCCGGCCTTCGATTCGCCTTGTTGCTATGCCGCCGACGATGGTCGGACTGGCCGGAAAATTGCCCAGCCAGTCATCAGTGCTGCTTAAGCTTTCGATACGCGGAGCGTATCTTCGTCCTCTTGCAATTGTTCCGCATCTTCTGCGGCGGCGGTCGATGACGAGCGGCCGAGGAAGGAAAAGACGACGACGGCTGTCAGAACGGTGATGGCGGTCAGAAGCCAGAGTAGCGCACTGAAGGCGTCACCATAACCCTGAATGAGAGCGTCATGCCCGATCGCCGGTACATTCGACGTCGCGGCGGTCAGATTGCCTGTCACGAGCTGCTGTGCAGCCATCGCGGCGTGCTCACCAGCGGCTGCGCCGAGGTTCGATTGAATGAAGGCGGAGAGGATGGCGCTGACGATTGCAAGCGCGACACCTTCGCCGGCGACGCGGGTGGTGCTGAAGATGCCGGTTGCCATGCCGGCCCGCTCCTTGGGAACGACGCTGACGGCAAGCCCGTCCATCAGCCCCCAGGGCAGGCTGATGCCGACGCCGATCGTTAGCAGCGGACCGATGAGAGCGGCTGGGGCCGAACCGGTGGTAAAGTGGCTGAGCCAGAAAAGGCCTGCCGCCGAGATGATGAGGCCTGTGCCGCAGATCGTTGCAGGGCTGAACCAGCGCGTCAGAAGCCCGGCGACGATGGGCAGGATGAGCAGTGGCGCCGAGAGCGCGACCATCATGCGCCCGGCGGCGATCTCGCTCATGCCCTCTATGCCGACGAAACGCACGGGCAGCAGGATCAGCAGCACGACGAAGGCATAGGCGGGTGCGGCCGCCAGAAGCTGCACGCCGACGAAACGCGGATAGCGAAACAGACTGAGATCCAGCATCGGTCGCTTCACGACGCGCTCGATGATACCGAAGGCGAGAAAGAGCAATGCAGCGCCGACCAGCAGGGCGATGACGAGCAGATCGCTCCAGCCGGTTTCCGGCGCGCGCAGCACGCCATAGGTAAAGAGCGTCAAGGCGAGCGTGAAGCTCAGCGCGCCTGGCCAATCCAGCCCTGCCGCATCGGGATCTCTGGATTCGCGCAGAAAGCAGGCGCCGAGGCCAAGTGCGAGCAATGCCAGCGCAACAACGAGAATGAAGATAGACGGCCAGCCGAAGGCATCGATCATCAGGCCGGAGGCGATCGGTCCGAAGGCGAGGCCGACGCCGAAGCTGGAGCCGACAATGCTGAAGGCCCGCATCCGCGCCGTGCCGTCGAACTCCTGAGCCAGCGAGGCCATGCCGCCGGAAAAGGCGGCTGCGGCGCCAAGGCCTTGTAGAGCGCGCAATATGTCGAAGCAGACGATGTTGCCGGCGAGCGCCAATCCAGCGGAGAATAGCGCGAAGCAGCCGACGCCGGTCAGAAAAATGCGCCGCCGGCCAAAACTGTCCGCCAGCGCGCCCGATGCCATCAGGCAGCTGCCGAAGGTCAGCATGAAGGCATTGGTGACCCAGTTGAGCGCGATCGGGTTGCCGCCGAGCGTGCGGCTGATGGCCGGTAGGGCAACGGCCGGGCCGGTGAATGTGAGCGGCATCGCCGCCGCCGCACAGCAGACGGCGACGAGCACGAAGAGTTTTTCGGTCGGACTTGCGACCTTTGTCTGGGGAGAGGTCATCGGATTACCGTGAGGTTCGAGCAAAGGGGAAGCGGCGGGCAATCCTGGGAGTGTTGCTGGCCAAAGGCCGGCGCCCGCGCGCTTCAAATGACCCAAGCAGGATATATTTGCTGCAATCAGATGATAATTGCGCTAGTTTTCCATATATACCGGAATAAAACTCTCGAATGGAATGCGCCATGGATCGTTTGAGCGGCTTGACGGCCTTCGTTCGCACAGCGGATCTTGGCAGCTTCGCGGCCGCCGGGCGCGTGCTCGGTCTTTCGGCGTCCGCCGTCGGCAAGGCGGTTAGCAATCTGGAGCATCAGCTTGGCGTGCGGCTGCTGCAGCGGTCCACGCGCAGCATCCGGCTGACCGAGGAGGGGCGTCTCTTTCACGAGCGTTGCCGGCGGGTGCTCGACGATCTCGACGATGCGCAGGCCTCGCTTGCGCAGGCGGTCGCCGTGCCACGCGGGCGGCTGCGCGTCAGCGTGCCGATCGTCAGCTACCACTTCCTTTTGCCCGTCGTGCCGGAATTCGTCGCCCGTTATCCCGAAGTCGAACTCGACATCGATTTCAACGACCGCATCGTCGATATGATCGAGGAGGGGGTCGACGTCGCGATCCGCAGTGGCGACCTGCCGGATTCGCGGCTGATATCGCGCACCTTGCGGCCGTTCCAGATGCTGCTCTGCGCAGCGCCCAGCTATCTCGAACGCTTCGGTCTTCCCGATTGCCCGCGCGATCTCAACGAGCATCTGGCAATCCGGTTTCGCTTCCCGAACAGCGGCAAGCTGCAGGATTGGCCATTGAAAATGTCGGAGGGTGAGCTGGATCTGCGAATGCGGACGGCCTTCTCCTGCAACAATATGGAGGCGGTGCGCGGCGCAACGGTCGCCGGCCTCGGCATCGGCTGCATGCCGGATTTTCTCGTGCGCAGTACACTTGCGGAAGGAAAGCTGCGGACAGTTCTCGATGATTTCATCGACGAGCCCGGCCACTTCCATCTGCTCTGGCCGTCCAATCGCCACATGTCGCCCAAGGTTCGGGTTTTCGTCGATTTTCTGAGCGAGCGGCTTTTCGCGAAGAGCTGTGATGTTTTGCCGACTGCAACCAAATCATGAAGCAAGGCGCATGATTTGGTTGCAGTCATTGACGCCAGATGTGAGCCCCTTAAGGTGTAATGGTGTCTTCAATTGCCTACTGAGCCTCCATGTCGTTAGATTGCATAAAGTCACTACGCTCAAAAGTGGGGCCTCAACTCATCATTTTGCCAAGTGTCGCGGCGGTCATTTCAGATGAAATGGGACGGTTACTTCTCCAGGAGAAGTCGTCGGGCGAAGGCTGGAGTCTGCCCGCCGGTGCAATTGAATTGGGTGAAACGCCGCAGCAGGCAATAGAACGTGAGGTTCTTGAAGAAACGGGCCTGCGGGTCATTCGATCGGAAATTCTGGCGGTGTTTGGCGGCCAGGAGTTTCGCTACACCTATCCGAATGGAGATCAGGTTGAGTATCTGGTCGTCCTGTTCAAATGCACGACAAGTGGGGAACCTGGCGGGTTTACCGATACCGAGACGGCCAGCTTGAAATACACCGCCTTCGATGAGATGCCTAAGCTCGCTCTCCCTTATCCGGTAGAGCTTTTGTTTCCGGCCATGCCTCAAAGCGAGTCAACCGAATAGTCCGCACTGAGCCAAAAGATACCGTTCTACGGTGGCATCCGTGACGGCAAGCCCTAAAAATTGAAGCACGCGATATCAAATCCGCCAGTAACCGCCAAATTTGGAAATCACGATGAGCCGCTTCTGGAGCCCGATTGTTCATTCCTTGACCCCCTATGTCGCCGGCGAGCAGCCTACCGCGGGCGGGATAACCAAGCTCAACACCAATGAGAGCCCCTACGGTCCTTCGCCGCTTGCCCTGGAGGCGATCTCGAAGGCCACGTCCGATACGCTTCGCCTCTATCCGGACCCGACGGCGCGGGAACTGCGCGTCGCGATCGCTGAGAGCTTTGGGCTCGACAAGGATGAGGTCTTCGTCGGCAATGGATCGGACGAGGTTCTGGCTCATACCTTCCAGGCACTCTTGAATCACGAAGAGCCCCTGCTTTTCCCCGACATCACTTACAGCTTCTATCCAACCTACTGCCGCCTCTTTGGCGTTCGGTTCCAGCAGGTCCCGGTCGATGCCGAGATGTGTGTCCGCGTCGATGACTATCGCCAGCCCTGCGGCGCGATCATCCTGCCCAATCCTAACGCGCCCACAGGCATCGGCCTGCCTCTGGCTGATATCGAGAGCCTTCTTAGGGATCATCCCGATCAGGTTGTGGTGATCGATGAAGCCTATGTCGATTTCGGCGGGGAGAGCGCTGTTCCGCTTGTTCGGACATATCCGAACCTCTTGGTGATCCAGACCCTGTCGAAATCGCGCGGACTTGCCGGTTTGCGTGTCGGTTTCGCTGTCGGCCAGCGGCCGCTCATCGAGGCTTTGGAAAGGGTCAAGGACAGCTTCAATTCCTATCCTCTCGACCGGCTCGCTTTGGCCGGCGCCGTCGCCGCCTGGAAGGATCGGGACTGGTTCGAGCGTCATCGTGCCATGATCATCGCTAGCCGGCAACGGCTGGCCGCCGCGCTCAAGGCGCTCGGTTTTCACGTCCTCCCGTCATCCGCCAATTTTCTGTTCGCCCGGCATCCGAACCGGGCAGGTGCGGAGCTTGCGGCGGAGCTGCGGAGCAGGGGGATTTTGATAAGACGGTTTTCGGCGGAGCGTATCGGCGACTTCCTGCGCATCAGCATCGGCACGGATGAGGAATGCGATCGGCTGGTGGCGGCGCTTGGCGAGATATTGCATTGACCGGCAGCCTCGGACGATCGTTCCGAGGCTAGTTCCAGCGAACCGGGGAGCGGTTTCAGTCAAATCGAACAGCGGTCGTGTTGGCGCCGCAAAGCAGCACGGCCACACGCTCGCCCGGGGCCGGGATATATTTGCCGGCAAACAGCGCGGCAAAGGCCGTTGCGCCACCGGGTTCAGCGACGATTCTCAACCGATCCCACAAAGCCTCCTGCGCTTGGCGGATCTCATCATCGGTGACCAGCACGGGGCGTTGTGCGTAGGCCCGGGCGATCGGAAACATGAGCTCGCCGACGCGTTTTGGCGCCAGTGAATCGGCGGCGATGCTGCCGGCGGGAGCATCGACGGGGTGCCCTGCCTCGAAGGCTTGCCAGAGTGTCGGTGCGCCTTCCGGCTCGACGGCAACGACCCGGACGCGGCCTTGAAACCAGGCAGCGATGCCGCCAATCAGTCCGCCGCCACCGACCGCGACCAGCAGCGTATCGATATCAGGAATATCCGCCTCGATCTCGACCCCGATTGTCCCTTGCCCAAGCAAGGTCTCGGGCTGGTCATAGGCGTGGATCGCCATGGCGCCGCGCTCCTCCACCCAATGCTGGCTGGCGGCAAGCGCATCGGCATAGCGTTCCCCGCCGATGATCAGGTTCGCACCATAGCCGCGGATACGCTCGGCCTTGGCCGGCGAGGTCACACTCGGCACGAAGATCGTTGCGGGAATGCCGAGCCGCATCGCTGCATAAGCGACTGCCGCACCATGATTGCCGCCGGAGGCCGCAACGACACCGGCCGCCGGCACATCTCTGCCGAGCAGACTGGAAAAGGCGCCGCGCGCCTTGAATGAGCCGGAATGTTGCAGAAATTCAAGTTTGAAGCCGAGATAACCCGGAGCAAGGCCGAAATCCGCCAGGTCCGAATGCAGAACCGGCGTGTGGCGGATATGCGGGCGGATCCGCTTTTCGGTCTCTGCAATGCGGGCGGGGATGATCATCGTGTCGGAAAGCATTGGCATCTCGCAGACGGAAGTTGACAATAACTTTGTTACTTAGCAAAGTGACGAAATGCAAGAGCTCGATCTCATCAAGGCTTTGGCCAACGAACGCCGTCTCACCATTCTGCGCTGGCTGAAGGATCCGTGTGCCCATTTTGCGCCGCAGCTCGACGGCGATCTTGTGGAGGATGGCGTCTGTGCGCTCCTCATTGCCGAGAAGCTGAAAATATCCCAGGCAACGCTGAGCGAGCACATGCGCATTCTGGTGCAAGCCGGCCTGGTGCGGCCGAAGCGCATCAAACAGTGGATTTTCTACAAGCGCGATGAAGCTCGCATGGCAACGCTGGCTGCCGTTGTCGCGAGCCTCTAAGCACATCACCAAGCTTTCGCTCAGAGCGGCTTCTCCAAATGAAAAAGGCGGCTGAGCCGAGCCCGCCGCCTTACTTTTCAGACGCAGTAGCGATCAGATGTCGCTTGCCGCATTCGCCCAGATTTCCGCTGCCTGCGCGGCGGTGACGCGGCGCACATCCGTTTCATCACGGCGGCTGACGAAGAGCTCGCTTGCCATGATCTGCTCGGCGAGATCGGCCGGCAGGGACAGGAGAACCCGCTGGCCATCCTTGTGGATGCCGCCGAGATCGGAGCGCTTGCCAGTGATCATGCCGCCGGCAACCGTGTTGTTGCTTTCGGGGTCGATCAGGATGAAGGAGCCGGTCGAGCGGTTCTGCTCATAGGGGTCGAAGATGGCGCTTTCGTCGAAGGTCAGGCGAACCTTGCCGATGGCGTTCATCCAGAGCGCCTGCGCCGGTGCCCATGCGCCGGTCTTCAATTCAAGCTGGGCGATCGGCTGTACCTGGACGCGCTGGCGGCGGCTGCCGCTCTTCAGCCAGTAGCGCTTGCCCGGCTCAATGCCTTCCGGCTGCAGCGCAACGATCTGGGCGTCGAAGGAGAGGCCTGTCTGCGGCTGGCTATCGATGGCGACAATCATGTCGCCGCGCGACACATCCACCTGGCGGTCAAGAACGAGCGTGATGGCGTCGCCGGCAACAGCCGCGTTGCGTACGAGATCGAAGGTTACGATCTTCGAGACGTTGGCGACCATGCCCGACGGCAGGATCATGACGCTGTCGCCCGGCTTCACCGAGCCGCCAGCGACCGTGCCCTGATAGCCGCGAAAGCTCTCGCCAGGGCGGGAGACGCGCTGCACCGAAAGACGGAAACCGACCGTCTGCGCCGAGCGCACGGTCGCGAGTTCCAGCGTCTCGACCAGCGTCGGGCCAGTGTACCACGGCATGGCAGCCTGGCCGGAATAGACGACGTTTTCGCCCTTCAGCGCCGACATCGGAATGGCGGTGATCTGCTTGACGCCGAGCGACAGCGCGAATTCGCGGAAGTCGTTGGAAATCTTCTCGAAACCGGCGCGGTCGTAATTCGTCAGGTCGATCTTGTTGATGGCGAGCACGAACTGCTTGATGCCGAGCAGCGAGGCGATGGTCGCGTGCCGGCGGGTCTGTTCGAGGATGCCCATGCGCGCATCGACCAGCAGCACGGCGAGATCGGCGGTCGAGGCGCCGGTTGCCATGTTGCGGGTATATTGCTCGTGGCCGGGCGTATCGGCGACGATGAAGGAGCGCTTATCGGTCGAGAAATAGCGATAGGCGACATCGATGGTGATGCCCTGTTCGCGCTCGGCCTGGAGGCCATCGAGCAGCAATGCGAAGTCGGGCAGGCCGAGATCGTTCTGCTTGCCGGTGGAATCGCGCTGGAGCGTGGCGGCCTGGTCTTCCTTGACCGCTTTGGTATCCCAGAGAAGTCGGCCGATCAGCGTGGACTTGCCGTCATCGACGCTGCCGCAGGTGATCAGGCGAAGCGGGCGCGAATCGCGAAGTGCCTTGGCCGGTTCGGCTGCGGGAATGGCGACGACGTTTGCGTTGACGGTCATCTCAGAAATATCCTTCGCGCTTCTTCTTTTCCATGGAGCCGGACTGGTCGCGGTCGATCGCGCGTCCCTGCCGTTCGGAAACCGTGGCGATTTCCAGCTCTGCAATGATTTCTTCAAGGGTTGTGGCGGTGGAGCGGATCGCGCCGGTCAGCGGGAAGCAGCCGAGCGTGCGGAAGCGGATGAGCTCCTCGCGCTTGACTTCGCCGGGTAGCAGTTCGAGCCGCGGATCGGCGGCCATGATCATCATGCCGTCGCGCTCGACAATCGGGCGCTTTGCCGCGAAATAGAGCGGCACGATCGGAATATCCTCGGCCTGGATGTAGCGCCAGATATCGACCTCGGTCCAGTTGGAGAGCGGGAAGACGCGAACGCTTTCGCCCTTGCGGATCTGGCCGTTATAGACGTTCCAGAGCTCCGGGCGCTGGTTGCGCGGATCCCAGCGATGGTCCGGCGTGCGGAAGGAGTAGATGCGCTCCTTGGCGCGAGAGGCTTCCTCGTCGCGGCGGGCGCCGCCGAAAGCCGCGTCGAACTGGCCGGCATCAAGCGCATGGCGCAGTGCCTCGGTCTTCATGATGTCGGTATAGCGCGCCGAGCCATAGGTGAAGGGCGTGATGTTCTCCGCCTTGCCGCGCGGGTTGATGTGTTCGATCAGATCGAGATCGTATTTCTTCACGATCTCGTCGCGGAAGGTGATCATCTCGGCGAATTTCCAGCCGGTGTTCACATGCAGCAGCGGGAAGGGGATGCGGCCGGGATAGAAGGCCTTGCGCGCCAGATGTAGCAGCACCGACGAATCCTTGCCGATCGAATAGAGCATGACGGGACGCTCGAATTCGGCCGCAACCTCGCGGAAGATGTGAATGGCTTCGTTTTCCAGCGCTTTCAGATGCGGATCGAGCGGCGGCTTGACGCTTTGCGGATTGGAGATTTCCGTATCCGGACGGCTATCGGGCATTTATCACTCCAGAACTTTCAAATGTCCCGACCGAAGCTTGGCCGGAAAGAATGGATGCGTTGGTTCCCTGGATATCGGCGGCGTAGGTGACGCGCTTCGCATCGATGCAGGGAACCGGCGGGTGCTCTATTGTGCTGTTGCGGCAGCGCCTTCTTCGTGGACGTGCAGACCGCATTCGCGCTTTTCATCGTTTTCCCACCACCAGCGGCCGGCGCGCTCGGGCTCGCCCGGCTTGATGGCACGGGTACAGGGCTCGCAGCCGATCGAGGGATAACCGCGTGCGTGCAGCGGGTTTACCGGAACGCTGTTGTCGGCGACATAGGTGCGAATGACGTCGATGTCCCAATCGGCAAGCGGGTTGACCTTGATGAGATTGCGCTCGGGGTCGAACTCGGCAAAGGGCGTATCGGCGCGGTTGGCGGATTGGCCGCGGCGCAGGCCGGTGATCCAGATGCTGGCGCCCGAAAGTGCACGCGCAAGCGGCTTCAGCTTGCGCACGCCACAACAGGCATGTCTGGCTTCAACGCTTTCGTAGAAACCGTTCAGACCGTATTTTTCCGCGTAAGCATCGATATCGGCCTGCTCCGGCTCGTAGCGGACGATATGGATGTCGTATTGGCTTTCGGTCTCGTCGATCAGAGCGAGCGTTTCCGGAAAGAGACGGCCGGTCTGCAGTGTCGCCACTTCGATCGGCAGGCGGTGATTGCCGATCTCCGCCGTGATCACCTGATCCTCGATCCCGAGCGAGGTCGTGAACACGGCGCGGCCACCGAGGCCGGCCACGAGAGACAGACGGCCGGCAAGATCGAGCGATGCGAGCTGGCAGTTAAGCGTCGCGGCATCTTCAATGGATGTAATGGCAGTCATGGGGGATCCTGTCCTGATGTTGCCCGGAGTATCGCAGCTAGTCAGGGCAGCGGACAGAAAAATAGATTTCGAAAGGGAGCGGCTGGAGGGTAAATATCTCCATGAAGCGGCGCCGATAAGGAAAAGCGACCGCCTCGGCTGTTAACCAAGGCGTTTTGCCGCCGGACGCGGCCTTTCGGAAGCACCTGATATGGCGGGCCATGTTTAAGTGCTTGCTTTAATGTCTATAGAAATAGTAGAGTTACACATAGCTTGTCAAACGGAAATCGGAAGTGATGCCCAAAATGATGCGCTGCGGTGAATTTTGCGCTAAACTATGGGCATAGCGACGAAGAATGATAACAAGTCTGGGTTGCTAGCGTTTCCTGGCATTGCGCCAAGGGTGTGAGTGCTTCGAAATTGCCCCGGGGACGAGGGCTGAGGAGTTCTATAGCGGACCGGCCGAATCGATCGGCCGAACGTATCGCATGTGTGTGTGAAGCGGTTCGAAATGATTACTCAGAAAGCAAAATATGCGCTGCGGGCGCTGTCTGCCTTGGCCCAATCCGAGGCGGGCGAGCCGATGATGATTTCCGACATCGCAGCCCAGCAGAAGATCCCGAAGAAATTCCTGGAACAGATCCTTCTCGACCTGAAACATCAGGGTATCGTCATCAGCCGTCGCGGCAAGCAGGGTGGCTATCTCCTGCGCAAGCCGGCAAACGAAATCACCTTCGGCGAGATCCTGCGGGTCATCGATGGACCGTTGGCGCCGTTACCCTGTCTGTCGCTCACCGCCTATCGTCGCTGTGACGATTGCGATGGTGAGCAGACCTGCGAAATTCGCCACGTCTTTGCCCGGGTGGCGGATGCGACCCGCAAGGTGCTGTTCTCGACGACCATCGCCGATGCGATCGCTCAGCCCGAGGGTGCGGAAGTTGCCAGGCTGATGGCCTGACGATCAAGTTCAAGGAAGCCCTTTGGAGGGCTCCCTTCGGCCATTGCAGGGCTTCGGTACTCAGTGGGCGGGGTGTTCCTCGCCGCTTTCCTTTTCCATGGCGCGCCGGGCGCGGATCGCCGCTGCAATGAAGACGCGCGACAGGCCATGGTACAAGGGCTCGCGCGACAGCAGCCGTGAGGTCACATAGCCGATCATCGATACCGCCATGATCGGGATGACGGCCTGATGGTCGCCGGTCATTTCCAGGATGATGACGAAGGCCGTCATCGGTGCCTGAACGACGCCGGCAAAATAGCCGGCCATGCCGAGGATCGCCGCAAGCGCCACGCCGCCGCCGACCAGCGTGCCGACCGTGCTGCCGAAGCCGGCGCCGACGGCAAGCGAGGGCGCGAAGATGCCGCCCGGAATGCCCGAGATCATCGACAGGAAGCTTGCAAGCAGCTTCTCGACGAAGAAGAACGGCGGCAGCGCATGTCCTTCCACTGCGCCGCGTGCCTGTTCATAACCGGTGCCGAAGGTCTGGCCGCCGGAAATGACGCCGACGGCCGCAACGACGAGGCCGCAGAACCCGGCAAGGATCAACATGCGTTTCAGCGGCTGCGGTTGCGCCCAGCGGCGGATGCGGATGCCGGCATAGAGCGCCAGCCCGCTGAAGGTGGCGCCAAGCGCGCCGCCGCCGACACCACAGATCAGCATGACGATCCAATCCCGAAACATCGTTGGGGCGGCGTCGGCCGTGCCGAAATAATTGTAGCTGCCGGAAAGCCCGAGTGCGGCGAGGCCGGAAAGAATGACGGCGGTCAGGACCAGGCCATTGGCGCGCGCTTCATAGGTGCGGCTCATCTCCTCGATGGCAAAGACGATACCGGCGAGCGGCGTATTGAAGGCCGCCGCGATGCCGGCGGCAGAGCCGGCGAGGATCAGCCCCTTGGCCTGCGCCATGCCGCCGAACCGGGCAACGGCCAGCATGAAGGAAGCGCCGACCTGCACTGTTGGTCCCTCGCGGCCGATGGAGGCGCCGCTGAGTAGCCCCAATATGGTCAGCACGATCTTGCCGAAAGCCAATCGGAGCGACAGCAGCTTCGTGCGATCCTCGTCATGATGCAGGTGCCGTGCGGCAATTGCCTGCGGAATGCCGCTTCCCTGCGAGTTAGGAAACAGCGTCGCTGCGAGATAGGCCGAGAGAATGAAGCCGAGCGGCGTCAGCAGCAGAGGCAGTAGCCACATCCACTCGCCCGATTGTGTCACGCCGGTAAAAGCCCGTTGCGCCAGATCCGCCAGTTTGGCAAAGCCGACACTGATGACACCGATCGCCAGAGCCCCCGTCCAGAACACCAAGCGCGGCCGCCAAAGATTGAAAGAGCCCCAGATGACACGGGAACGACGAAGCAGTTTGGACTTGCGGTAGATTGGGGGCATGGGACGTGTGACCGGCAGGCTGGCCCGCATGTCTCTTGAAGACATTCCTTCGGGCGGCTCGGATTGCGATATCGGCCTTTCTTACAGAATTTCCCATTATGGCCAAGACTTAATCCGCGTGTTGACGCTTGTCCGTGATCGAATAAAATGCATCGCAATTGCAACGCAAAGGAGCTGATACATGAAATCCGCCTCCATTCCTTCCTTGCGAGTTGATCCAGCCTTGCGTGCCGCAGCTGAAAGCGTGCTGCAGGAGGGCGAGACCCTGTCCGCATTTGTGGAAACTTCGCTACGTGCTCAAATCGAGCATCGGCGGACAACGGCCGAATTCATCGCTCGCGGTCTTGCCGCGCGTGAGGAGGCACGCGGAACTGGTGTGTATCACAGCGCAGATAGTGTGCTCGGTAGGCTGAGGAGCAAGCTTGAAGCCGCGAAAGCTTCCAAGCATAAATGACATTTGCCGTCCGCTATTCTCAAGGTGCGCTCGAAGATCTCGAGCGGCTCTATGACTATTTGCTTGAAAGAGATATCGAGCTTGCGGAAAGGGCCTATCAGGCAATCGCCAAGGCAACGGAACTTCTGGAGAATTTTCCGTTCAATTGCCGTAAGGCGTTGGCGGACAACGCACTTCTCCGCGAACTCGTCATTTCGTTCGGATCTTCGGGCTATGTAGCGCTATTCGAGATCGAAGATAGCGAGACGGTCACGATACTGGCGCTCAGGCATCAGCGAGAAGAAGATTATCACTGATGCCCGCCAATTTTACCGATCACTCGTCTCCCACCGCGGATTGATCCACGGCTCCTGGTTCGAGCGTGCCAGCCGCGGCTTGCCGAGGATATGATCGGCGGCCTTTTCGCCGGTCATGATCGAAGGGCCGTTCAGGTTGCCGTAGGTGACGTGCGGGAAGATCGAGCTGTCGGCGACGCGCAGGCCGTCGACGCCGATGACGCGGGTATCGGGATCGACCACCGCCATCGGATCGTCCTTTGAGCCCATCTTGCAGGTGCCGCAGGGATGATAGGCGCTTTCCAGGTGCTCGCGCAGGAAGGCGTCGATCTCGTCGTCCGTCTGAACATTCGCCCCCGGCTGGATTTCCGCGCCGCGATAGTCGTCGAAGGCCCTTTGGCTGAAGATTTCGCGGGTGAGGCGCACGCAGTGACGGAATTTTTCCCAGTCTTCCGGATGGCTCATATAGTTGAAGCGGATGACTGGATCGGCTTTCGGGTCAGAGGAGCGGAGCGTGACGTTCCCGCGCGATTTCGACAGGTTGTAGCCGACATGCACCTGGAAGCCGTGGCTTTTCGCCGCCGCCTTGCCGTCATAGCTGATGGCGACTGGCAGGAAGTGATACTGAATATCCGGCTGCTTGACGCCCGGCGCGGAACGAAGGAAGGCACAGGCCTCGAACTGGTTTGAGGTGCCAAGCCCCTTCTTGAAGAGCAGCCATTGCGCACCGGCGATCCCTTGCATGTACCAGGGCAGCCAGGAATAGAGCGAAACCGGCTTTAGGCTGGTCTGCTGGAAATAGAATTCCATATGGTCCTGCAGGTTGGCGCCGACGCCGGGCCGATCAACCTTCACCTCGATCCCCATATCGCACAGATGCTGGCCAGGCCCGATACCCGAAAGCATCAGCAGCTTCGGCGAGTTGAACGAGGAGGCGGAGACGATCACCTCGCAGTTTGCCCTGATCACCTCGATCTTGCCGTCCCGCTCGACTTCAACACCGGTCGCGCGGCCGTTGTTGATGACGATCTTGCGGGCATAGCAGCGGATGAGCTGCACGTTCGGCCGCTTCAGGGCGGGCTTGAGATAGGCAGTCGCCGCAGACCAGCGCCGGCCCATCCAAGTCGTCTGCTCCATCAGGCCGAAGCCTTCCTGCTTGCTGCCGTTATAGTCTTCCGTCGCCTCGAAGCCCGCCTGTTTGCCTGCCTCGATGAAAGCGTGGAAGAGCGGGTTGCGGGCATCGCCCCGGCGCACATGCAGCGGGCCGTTCGTGCCGCGCCACCCCTCTTCGCCGCCATGCGAATGCTCCATCCGCTTGAAGTAGGGCAGAACATCGGCGTAGGCCCAGCCCTGGGCGCCGAGCTTCTCCCAGCGATTGAAATCCTCGGCATGCCCGCGCACATAGACCATGCCGTTGATCGAGGAGGAGCCGCCGATCACCTTGCCGCGTGGCGCGGTGATGCGCCGATTGTTGAGCTGCGGCTCGGGTTCTGAAAGATAGCCCCAATTGTAGCGGTCCATGCTCATCGGCCAGGCAAGCGCTGCCGGCATCTGGATGAAGGGGCCGAAGTCGCTGCCGCCGAATTCGAGCACGATGACCGAATGCTTGCCGTCCTCCGACAGGCGCGCAGCCATGGCGGAGCCGGCCGAACCAGAGCCAACGATGACGAAATCTGCTTGCATGACGATGTGCTCCAGGTGGCAACAGGCATAAATCGAAGTGGTCTACGCCCCCCCTTGAGGGGGAGGGTCGGCCGCAGGCCGGGGTGGGGTGATTGCTGATAAGCGCGCTGCGGCTGGTCACCCCCACCCGCCGCTAAGCGGCGACCTCCCCCCCCTCAAGGGGGAGGTGGATCAATAAGGCGCCTGTACCGGCCCCATGCCGACATAGACGGTCTTCAGTTCCGAATAGTGCTCCAGCGCCGCCAGCGAGTTTTCGCGGCCGAAACCGGATTGCTTGGAGCCGCCGAAGGGAATTTCCACCGGCGCGAGATTGTAGGCGTTGATCCAGAGCGTGCCGGCTTCGAGCTGGTCGATGACGCGGTGGGCGCGGGTCAGATCAGCAGTGAAGACGCCACCGGAAAGGCCGAATTCGGTGGCATTGGCGCGGGAGATCACCTCGGCTTCGTCATCGAAATCGAGCACGCACATGACCGGCCCGAAGATCTCCTCGCGGGCGATCGTCATATCGTCGGTAACGTCGGCAAAGACGGTCGGCTGAATGTAATAGCCTTCGCCGGAGACATTGTTCGGGATGCCGCCGCCGGTCAGCAGCGTCGCGCCCTCGGCCTTGCCCTTTTCGATATAGGCGAGCACCTTCTCGCGCTGCGCCCAGGAGACCATCGGGCCGATCTGCGTTGCCTCATCCATCGGGTCGCCGATGAGCATCGCGTCGGTGCGGGCCTTCAGGCGCTTCAGGAATTCGGACTTGATCTTACGGTTGACGAAAACGCGCGTGCCGTTGGAGCAGACCTGGCCCGTCGAATAGAAATTGCCGAGCATCGCGCCGCCGATGGCGCTGTCGATATCGGCATCGTCGAAGACGATCAGCGGCGATTTGCCGCCAAGCTCCATGGTGACATGCTTGAGGTTGCCGGCGGCCGAAGCCGCCACTTTGCGGCCCGTCGGCACCGAACCCGTGAGGGACACCTTCGCCACATCCGGATGGTTGATGAGCAGCGGCCCAGTTTCGCGGTCGCCCTGGATGACATTGTAGAGACCCTTCGGCAGACCTGCCTCGATGAGAATTTCGGCGATCTTCAGCGCGCCGAGCGGCGTGTTTTCCGAAGGCTTGAACACCATGGCGTTGCCGGCGACCAGTGCCGGCGCGCCCTTCCAGCAGGCGATCTGCTGCGGATAGTTCCATGCGCCGATGCCGACGCAGACGCCGAGCGGCACGCGCTTCGTATAGGCGAAATCGCCGCCGAGCGGGATATAGGAGCCGTTGAGGCCGGCTGCCGCGATGCCGCCGAAGAATTCGAAGCTGTCGGCGCCCGAAGTCGGGTCGGCAACGATGGTTTCCTGGATCGGTTTGCCGGTATCCAGGGTCTCCAGTTCTGAAAGCTCGCGGTTACGCTCGCGCATGATATCGGCGGCCCGCTTCAGGATACGGCCGCGCGCCGTCGGGCTCATGGCGGCCCATTCCGGCTGCGCACGCTTGGCGGCAGCGATTGCCTGTTCGACGATGGCTGGCGTCGCGGCGTGCAGGCGGGCGATCACCTCGCCGGTCGCGGGATAGATGCTTTCGATAAGGGTGCCTTCGGTGTCCTCGACATATTCGCCGTCGATGAAATGCGAGGCTTTCGGTTGTGCGCGCATTATAGAACCCTCAATTCTTCGTAGGACACCATGACATGCTCTTGGAAAGCAGGCCGCTCGGTCAGGTTTTCGTAGTAGCGCTCAAGCCGCGGATGGGCAGGGCGCTGGATGTCGATGTCGAAATAGCGATAGAGAACGTGCCCGAACTGTATGTCGGCAAGCGTCAGATTATCGCCGGCGAGGAAGCGATGTCGTCCGAACTGCGACTCGGCGATGTCAAGCTTCGCAGCGAGCGCGGCAACCGCCGCGACGATTGCCTTCTCGTCCTGGAGAGCGGGGGCCGTGCGCACCACGCGCCAGAACACCGGACCGGTGAAACCTTGGGCGATATTGATCTTGGCCCATTCCGTCCATTTGTCGATCTGGGCGCGATCGCGGGCATCCTTCGGCCAGAAGTCGTCCTCGCCATATTGGGTGGCGAGATAGCGCAGGATCGCGCCGGTTTCCCATAAGGGATCCCCCTCGCCGTCGCGCAGCACCGGAACGGTGCCGTTCGGGTTCATCGCCAGGAATTCAGGTGTGTCATTGACGCCGTATGTGAAGCCTGCATCGATGCGCTCATAGGCGAGACCCAGCTCGCCGATGCACCACATCAGCGCCTGCACGTTGGATGATGATTTGCGGCCCCATACGGTCAGCATGGCGTCAGCCTTTCAACGCGTTGAGATGGGTCGTCAGATAATCCTCCGTCAGCGCGATCGACGCCTCGGTGCTGATCGGCGCGGATCTGAGACCCTGGCGGATATAGAGCCCGTCGATCATCGCAGCCGCACCCTCCGCAATCCGTCCGGCATCGCCGGCTGGACACAGAGCCTTGAGATTGGCAACGAGATTCGAATGCAGGCGGCGTGCATAGATGACGAGAAAGCGGCGCGTCTCTTCCGAGCGCTGCGCCTCGGCATAGAAGGCGAGCCACGCAGCGATCGTTTCCGGGGCGAACTGATCGGCCTGGAAGCTGACGCGGATGACGGCCGAGAGCTTTTCGCGCGGCGTTTTTGCCGCGCGCAGCGCCGTCACGACGCTGTCGCGCAGGCGCTGTAGATGCACACGGACGGTCTCGATGAGCAGCTGTTCTTTGCTGCCGAAATAGTGATGCGCAAGGGCAGGGGAAACGCCGGCCTGCTTGGCGATTTCGGACATGGTGACGGTCAGCGAGCCGTGATCGCCGATCACGCGCATCGCAGCATCCACCAGCGCCTTGCGGCGCACCGGTTCCATTCCGACTTTCGGCATGCATCAATCCCCAAGGCTGGGCCTGAGTGTATTTTTGATTGACTGATCAATCAATAAAAAAATCAGGCGCCGTACGCTCCACGGCGAAAAAACCGCAACCTCTTTCCGCAAAGCATTTCTGTGCCATACTTCCTCATAGGAGGAGGTGCAGTCATGGTTGATATTCTTGATGAAGTTCCCCCATCCGCAATGCGCGACAAATGGGGCTGGTTTGTTGCGCTCGGCATATTGCTGCTGATCTGCGGCGGTATCGCGCTTGGCAATCTGTTCATCGCTACGGTGGCGTCAGTCTATTACGTCGGCATGCTGATGCTGATCGGCGGCATCGTGCATCTGGCCCATGCCTTTCAGGTGAGGGGCTGGGAGCATATCCTGTTCTGGGTGCTAAGCGGCCTGCTCTATACGGTTGCCGGTATCCTTGCCTTCGCTAATCCGCTGTTGGCCTCCGAAGCATTGACCCTGTTCCTTGCCATAGCACTCCTCATCGCCGGCACGTTCCGCGTTTGGGTCGGCCGCAAGCTGAAGCCGGAGCGTGGTTGGGTCTGGATTGTTGTCAGCGGCCTTGCGACTGCTGTCGCCGGCATCGCCATCGCTCTTGGCTGGCCCGTCAACAGTCTTTGGATTCTCGGTCTTTTCCTGGCATTTGATCTGATTTTTCAGGGTTGGACGCTGGTGGTCTTCGGTCTCGTGCTCAGGCGGTAGGGCACCTCCCAAAAGGGGTAACGGACTGCTACTTTTTGACAAGAAGCGTGAGCGGCGCTACTCTTCCGCTTTCCGTCTTGCGAGGCGGAGCGGCGTTGAGTTGATGTAACGACAATACCTTCATCTGGATACGCATGTCCGAGGACATGCCATGAAGGCATTGATCGAAGCCGCGGAACATGCTTCCAGCCAAAGTTCCGCGTGGCAACGTCAAGGGAGGAATATCATGCCGATGGTAACGGTTTCCATCTCTCCGCTTCAGGCAGCCGGCATTCGGGCAGCCGTCGATACCGGCACCTATGCCTCGAGCAGCGAAGTCGTGCGAGAGGCCTTGCGCATGTGGGATGCAGCCCGCAAACGCGGTGACATTTGCGAGGTGCCGCGAGCCGCCAACGATGGCGGCGAGACGGCAAAGAGCGGCCGCTGCGTTGCCGATATGTTTGCCGACTATGAGGCGGAGCGGCACTCGAGTAATTAGCCCAGAACTCTCACGTATCACGGCAGCCGCTTGGCTGCCGTGCGTTGGTCTTGCGCCCCGGCGAATGGTTAATATTGCTTTACCATTCATCAAACTTTCACATAGGGGAAAGGTTTCGTTGACGCCTTATGGCGCATCTTAGGTTGAAAACGCGGTAAATCCAAAGTTTTACTTAAATAAATTAGATTAGAATCCGCAAGTGGAGATGGGCATGTCCCTGACTGCCGCAGTCGAACCGGGCGTATTGCGCCGATATGCCAGCGACCAGATCGTCACTCTCGCCAAACTCGTGATCGAAAACGCATTTCAGCCGATCGTGGAGGCCGGCACCGGCGCGGTTTTCGGCTATGAATCCCTGATGCGCGGGCAGGAACGTATCGGCTTCGGCAGCCCTGTGGAGATACTCGACGAAGCCGAGCGCACCGGCCAGCTTCTCGGGCTGGAGCAGATGGTCACGAGCCGCGCGCTGGCGAAGTTTGCCACTCTGCCCAACATCGCCACCACGACGCTTTTCCTCAACCTGGATGTCCGCTTGATTGCGCAAGGCGCCGCGTTGGTCGACGGCCTGCTGCAGCATATGAGAAAGGCCGGCATCGCCCCTTCCTCCGTCTGCTTCGAATTCTCCGAACGTTTCGACAATACCATCGTGCCAGAGTTCTCGGCGCTGGTTGCCAAGATGCGCAACGCCGGCTTCAAGCTCGCCATCGACGATTTTGGCGTCGGTCGCGGTGAAATGAAGCTGCTCTCCGATTATCCCGTCGATTATCTCAAGATCGACCGGCACTTCATCGTCGATATCGACCGCAGCGCCCGCAAGCGGCATATCCTCAGGAATCTCGTCAATATCGCCCATGTCCTCGGGACGCGCGTCATCGCCGAGGGCATCGAGACCGAGGCGGAGTTCCTGACCTGCCGCGAATTCGGCGTCGATCTCGTACAGGGCTGGTTCATTGCCCGCCCGACCGTACTGGTCAACGAGCTCAAGTCGAGCTTTCCGCATCTGCAGGATCTCGGCAAGACGGCGCGTAACAGCCAGTCGCTCGATGAGATCCTCATCCGCAAGCAGATCGAGGTGCTGCCGACCATTCGCGAGAGCGACAGCATAGACAGCGTCTTCGAACTCTTCCGCCGCAATCCGCGCCGCGCCTATTTCCCGGTCGTCAATGCCAATGACGAGCCGCGTGGGATCATCCACGAATATCAGCTCAAGGAATATATCTATCAGCCTTTCGGCCGCGACCTGCTGAAGAACAAGGTCTATGAGCGCTCGATATCGCATTTCGTCGAGATGGCGCCGATCGTCGGGCTTGATTCCGATGCCGACACGCTGATGACGATCTTCGCCAACATGGAAAGCAGCGATTGCCTGATCGTGACCGAAGGCACGCATTATGCCGGCATCGTCTCGGCGGCCTCGCTCATCAAGGTCATCAACGAGAAGCAGCTGAAGATCGCCCAGGACCAGAACCCGCTGACCGGTCTTCCGGGCAACAGGGCGATCCATGATTTCATGCAGAGTGCCGGCCGCGATGGCGATGAAATCAGGCATTTCTGCTATTGCGACTTCGACAATTTCAAGCCGTTCAACGATGCCTATGGCTTCCATCTCGGCGACCATGCCATCTCGCTGTTTGCCGCGCTGATGCGTCGCTATTTCTTCGCCGAAGGCCATTTCCTCGGCCATGTCGGCGGCGACGATTTCTTCATCGGCGTCACAGGCTGGAGCACGCAGGAGCTTCGCGAGGTTCTGGATCGGCTGCTTGCCGATTTCCATGCCGACGTCCTCGAACTCTATTCGGCCGAAGACCGTGCTGCCGGGCGCATCCATGGTCACGACCGCGGCGGCGCAGTCGCGGAGTTTCCACTGATGCGCTGCTCGATCGGTATCCTGCAGCTGCCGGAAGGGTTGGTGATCGACAACATCAACCGCGTCAGCACCTCCATCGCGGGTATCAAAGCGAAGGCAAAGGAAAGCGCCATCGGCGTCGCATTCCTCGGCTTGGCCGAGACGAATTGACGCCCTCTCGCACTCGGTCCTTTTCAAGCGCGCTGCGCTAAACTATCTCCACTGCTTTGCTGGGAGAGGAGATTGCGCCATGCCCTTGCCGTCTGAAATGCGTTTCGTGGATTTGCCGTCCTTTGGCGGACCCGAGGTCATGACCATCGCCCGCAAGCCCTTGCCGGTCTTGAAGCCGGGCGAGATCCTGGTTCGTGTCGAGGCCGCCGGCGTCAACCGGCCTGATGTGGCGCAGCGCCAGGGCACCTATCCGCCGCCGAAAGAGGCAAGTCCGATCCTCGGCCTCGAAATATCAGGCGAAGTCGTCGACGTCGCGCCCGGCGTCACGGAGTTTGCGATCGGCAACAAGGTTTGCGGCCTCGCCAATGGCGGCGGCTATGCGGAATATTGCGTGCTTCCAGCCGGTCAGGCGCTCCGCTTTCCGAACGGCTATGACGCCGTGCGTGCGGCAGCCGTCCCAGAGACCTTCTTTACGGTATGGGCCAATCTCTTCCAGATGGCGGGCCTCACCGAAGGCGAAAGCGTGCTGATCCATGGCGGCTCCAGCGGCATCGGCACGACGGCGATCCAGCTTGCTCACGCTTTCGGTGCGACCGTTTATGCCACGGCCGGGTCGAAGGAAAAATGCGAGGCCTGCGAGAAGCTCGGCGCCAAGCGGGCGATCAATTATAAAGAAGAGGATTTCGCCGAGGTCATCAAGGCCGAGACGGGTGATGGCGTCGATATCATCCTCGACATGATCGGGGCTGCCTATCTTGAAAAGAATCTCGCCTCTCTCGCCCGCGATGGCTGCCTTTCGATCATTGCTTTCCTTGGCGGAGCGGTGGCGGAGAAAGTCAACCTGGCGCCGATCATGGTCAAACGCCTGACGGTGACCGGATCGACCATGCGTCCGCGCACGGCTGAGGAAAAGCGGGCCATCCGCGACGACCTTCTTTCGCAGGTCTGGCCGCTGCTCGACCAGGGCACAGTCGCCCCGGTCATTTATCGGACCTTCTCTTTCGACGACGTGGTCGAGGCGCATCGGTTGATGGAAACCAGCGACCACATCGGCAAGATCATGTTGAAGCTGGCTTGATCGTGAAGGATAGGATGATGGCGAGCAGGCCGGGTATCGCCATCAGCGTGTAGAGCCAATTTGCAGCCGAAAGGCCGCCGGCAATGCCGCCCGGATGGGTTAGGCCGGCGCCGTTGACGATGACGCCGGCAAGGGCAGCGCCGAACGCGCCGCCAAGCGACTGCGTCATCGAAATGGCGGCCGAGGCCTTGTCCTCATCGGCTTTCCTGGCGATGCCGATGATCCTGGTTACGAGGTGTGCCCAGCCCAGGCCGACGCCGAAGCCCATCAGGAACATGGCAATAACAGCCGGCGCAAATTCCGCGAGTGCGGTGAAGGGCGTCGCGGTCGCCAGGAATGGAATCAGCGAGGCCGTGGCTGCGGTTTCAAGAATGCAACCGGTCACGATGGCGATGGCTGCCTGCCGGCCCGAGAACGAAGCGCTGAAGAAGGCCGCGGTGGTCCAGCCAAGCGCGACAAGCGCGACGAGATAGCCCGATATCAGTGGCGTCACGCCGTGGAGCGTCTGCAGGAAATAGGGAATGTAGATGTCGCTCGTCAGCACAAGCATCATCGTGAATATCGTCAGGTAGAGCCGCGCGATCGGATTGCTGAGCATGACGGCCCCATAGGGGAGGAGGCGCACCCCGCTCTTGCGCTCGATCAGCACCGTCGCTGCAACGAGAGCGATGGAAACTGCGATCAGCACGGCCTTATAGGATCCATGTTCGATCGTGCCGGCAATGCTGACGAGTAGGACTGCGGCGAGCAGCAATATGATCTGCAGAAGCGGCGTTCTGGTGTCGGTCCGATCATCCGCGACATCGGGCAGCAACCGGCGGGCCGAAAACGCCATGATGACGGCCAGCGGCACCAGAATGATGAAGGCCTCCCGCCAGGCGCCTCCGGCGGCGAAGAGGCCGCCGAGGGTCGGTCCAAGTACCGTCGCCACCCCCCATATGGCGGCGTAGAGTGTGGACGCCCTGCGCCACAGGGGCTGGGGATAGATGAAACGGATGAACGCATAGGCAAGGCCGGACAGCATGCCGGAGCCATAACCCTGAACCGCACGTCCGACGAGCAGCACCGGCATGGTCGGCGCGATGGCGCATGCCAGGCTACCGGCGCCGAAAGTGAGCGCCGCCACGACATAGACGGCACGCAGGCCCATGCCTTTCGGCCGGGTTGCGACCGTGATCGAGCCGAGCACGCCAGCGGCGACGAAGAGCGTCGTCATCCATGAAAAGAGTTCGAGACCGCCGATATCCCGGACGATCGACGGCGCGATCGTAGCCGTGATGTAGGACTCGACGGCATAAAGCGTCACGCCGCCGCCGAGCATCAGCGTTGCCGGCAGAAGTTTCGGCGAAAACAATGTGAAGACGGAGGAGGATGGGGTGGGGGCGGTGTTTTCGATGCTGGACATCGGGCGATCCTCGGTATTTTCCCTAGCGGTTGATTATTTTCCAAGTTATAATTTGGAAAATTACATCCTTGTCGGATTAAAACAAGAGAAAACTTGGAAAAATGCGCCAGTCACCTGCCAATCGAATCCTGATCCTGTTGAAAACCGATGGGCCGCAATTGGCAGCGGCCATCGGCGATGCGCTCGGCATATCGTCGGAGGCGGCCCGTCAGCAGCTGACGAAGATGGCCGAGGAGGGCTTGGTCGAGCCGGTGGCGGAGGCTGCCGCCGGCCGGGGCAGGCCGCGTCAGTTCTGGCATCTGACGGCTGCCGGCAACAGGCAGTTTCCGGATGGCCATGCCGATCTGACCGCTACCCTGCTTGCGACCATGGTCAGCCAATTGGGGCAGGGTGCCGTCGATGCCGTCATTTCCGCCCGTGAAACGGAGACGCTCCGACGCTATCGCAGCGAGATCGATCTTATGGCCGATCTGCCGTCGCGCGTCGCGAGCCTCGCGGCGATCCGCACGCAGGAAGGCTACATGGCCGATCACTGGCAGGACGATGACGGTTCGCTGATGCTGGTGGAGAATCATTGCCCCATCTGTGCGGCCGCATGTGCCTGTGCCGGCTTCTGCCGTTCCGAGCTTGAAACCTTCCGCATGGTGCTCGGCGCGGAAGTCGAGCGGGAGGAGCACATCCTGCTCGGCGCCAGGCGCTGCGCCTACAGGATCCGCGACGCAGCCTGAGAGGTCGCTTTTTGATGCTGCCCGCCAGCATCGGCGATTGGCAATGCTCAGTGCAGCGGCTATCACTGGCCATCCCGAAAATCGAAGGCTGCATCCTGTCATGTCCAATCCCGTCTGCGTCGAAGTCACCCGTGGCAATCTGGTCGAAAGCCGCCATCGCGGCTCTGTCGTCGTGGTCGATGGCGATGGGACGCTGGTGTTCTCGCTCGGCGATACCGAACGCGGGGTCTTTCCCCGCTCTGCCTGCAAGGCGATGCAGGCCCTTCCGCTGGTCGAAAGCGGTGCCGCGGACGCCTACGGCTTTGGCAACAAGGAGTTGGCGCTCGCCTGTTCCTCCCACAATGGCGAGGACGAGCATGTTGCCCTCGCTGCCTCGATGCTGGCGCGCGCCGGCCGCGATGTCGGCACGCTCGAATGTGGCGCACATTGGTCTTCCGACCTGAAGACGACAATTCATCAGGCCCGCACCATCGAGAAGCCGACGGCATTGCACAACAATTGCTCCGGCAAGCATGCCGGCTTCGTCTGCGCCTGCTGTCATCAGGATATCGATCCAACCGGCTATGTCGGCTACGATCATCCACTGCAGCAGCAGATCCGCGAGACGATGCAGAGCCTGACCGGCGCCGTTCTCGCCCATGACAATTGCGGCACGGATGGCTGCTCGATCCCGACCTATGCCGTGCCGCTCAAGGGATTGGCGCATGGCTTTGCCAAAATGGCGACCGGCGTCGGGCTGGAGCCCTTGCGCGCCAGGGCGTCGCGCCGGCTGTTCGAAGCCTGCATGGCCGAACCCTTTTACGTGGCCGGCACCGATCGCGCCTGCACCAAACTCATGCAGATCGCTCCCGGCCGCATCTTCGCCAAGACCGGCGCCGAAGGCGTGTTCTGCGCGGCGATCCCCGAACAGGGCATTGCCGTCGCGCTCAAATGCGATGACGGTACCGGCCGCGCGGCCGAAGTCATGGTAGCGGCAACGCTGGCTCGCTTCTTCGAAAAGGACGGCGCCATTCACAACGCTCTCATGGCGATGGCTGACAGGTCGTTCAAGAACTGGAACGGCATTCATGTCGGCGATATCAGGCCGGCAACAGCGCTGACGGCATAACGCCGCCCTCTTGCTTCAGTTTCTCGCCTGTCGTGCCGGCACATGCTGCCGGACGATCTTATACTCCTGCCAGATGAGGATCATGACCACGAGGTCGAAGATCGTGAGGATGATGAGCCCGATGCCACGCGTGTCGGTGAAGCGGTAAAGCTGGTAGGCGATGAAAAGCCCGAGTGCCACCAGCGATGCCGGATAGGCCCACATCTTGCCCCGGAGCAGGCCGAGGACCAGCAGCACCTTCACCAGCCCATGGCTCAGCAGGTAATAGGCATAGAAGTTCTTGGCTCCGACGGAAAAGTCCTGTGCCCAGGTCAGCAGATGCGTCGCGATGAAATCATGGGGATCGTTGAGCAGCTCGGGCTGCGCAATCCTGTTTGCGAGACGCAGGATGGATTCCGTGCTGACCAGCGCCAGCACAATGCCGCCAAGACATTCGATCAGGGCATGCGCGCCCTTCAACAGAACGCTGATTTCGAAGAGCTGGTGAATGCGGCGTTCGTTCATGGTCGATCATAACCTCTTGGACATAGTGAGGTAGGCCTGATCGGCGATGACAACAAGGCAGGCCGATATCCTGCCTGCATAGGATCAATCTTCGACCGCATCATGATGACGACGCTGCAGATCGCAGTGTGGATTTTGCTTTGCTCGCTGTCGCGCTGGCGGCCTCAGGCCAGGAAGATCGGCATGTCGGTGTCCCGGTAAGGCGCCAGACTTTCGTCCGGAGCATCCGACGGCACGATCAGGCCGGAAATGCTCCTCAAAGGCAGGATCTGGCATGGCGAGGCAGCATCGAGCTTCTCGACCGTCGCCAGCACATAGGTTTCCGCCGAGCATTGCGCGATATGCCGCTTGATCGCCGCCTCTTCGAAATCACCGGTCGAAAAGCCGCGAGCCGGGTGGATGGCCGTGACGCCCAGAAAGAAGATATCGGCCCTTATGGAGGAGATGGCCGCCATGGCGACAGCGCCCGTCGCCACCATCGAATGCTTGTAGAGCTTGCCGCCTATCAGAATCACCTCGGCCAGAGGATGATGCTCCAGCTCGCCAGCGATCGTCGGGCTATGGGTGACGATGGTGACGGCAAGATCTTTTGGAAGCTGACGCGCGATCTCGGCATTCGTCGTGCCGCCGTCGAGGAACACGGTCTGGCCCGGCTCGATCATATTGGCCGCATAGGCGCCGAGCCGCCGTTTCGCATCGGACGAGACCGCCTGCCGCGCGGTAAAATCGGGCAGCACCGGCGAAAGCGGCAGCGCGCCGCCATGCACCCGTTTCAGCAGTTTTTCCGCCGCCATCTCCCGCAGATCCCTGCGGATCGTGTCTTCGGAAAGGCCGAGATCGTCGGCCAGCGCCTTGGCGATCACCTGGCCGTCCCGGCGCAATCTGTCGAGAATGAGGGTTTTGCGTTGGCTGGTCAGCATGTCGATCTCTGCACGATAGTTCACGAACAATCGTGAATTTATCAGAATCGATTCGACATTCAAGAAAATATGCGCATATTCGTGCAAATTCCTGCAGGATGCGGGAAGGAAAAAGGAGATATGACATGTTGATCTTGATTGCGGGACCTTATCGCTCCGGCACCGGCGATGATCCGAAGAAGATGGCCGAGAACCTCAAGCGCCTGGAGGAACCGTCCTATGCCCTGTTCAAGGCCGGGCATCTGCCAATGATCGGCGAATGGGTTGCCTTGCCGGTCTGGCACGCCGCCGGCGGCAAGAGCATCGGCGACGGTCTCTATGAAGAGATCTTCCACCCGACGGCTGGCCGGTTGCTGCAGCTTTGCGAGGGTGTTCTGAGGTTGCCTGGTGATTCCAAGGGCGCCGACAATGATGTCCGCATCGCCCGCGAGCGCGGCATTCCGGTCTGGCACAGGCTGGAAGACGTGCCCGGCTGCGCCTAAGATCGACCGCCCATCCCCACTAAGCCAGCCGATGGGGATGGGCATGGGGATGCGGTCCGACCGATCAAAACCTTTTGTAGCGCCCATCAGCATCAGCCACTTCCGTATTGGCCTGGTTCGCTTTAGCTTCCTCGCGGAATTCAATCGAGGAACGGAACATGCTGACATTCTATTTTGCGCCGGGAAGCTGCGCGCTCGCCAGTCTCATCGCCCTGGAAGAGTCGGGTCTTGCTTACGAACACCGACGCCTCAACCTCGCCAATGGCGATCAGCGCCAGCCGGATTATCTGGCCATCAACCCCAAGGGCCGGGTTCCGGCGCTAGTGACCGATCGCGGCGTCATCACCGAGAATATCGCGATCATGACCTATATCGCCCAGATTGCGCCGGCCGCAAAGCTGGCACCGCTCGACGACCCCTTCGAATTCGCCCAGATGCAGTCCTTCAACAGCTATATCGCCTCCACCGTTCATGTGAACCATTCGCACAAGGGTCGCGGCTATCGCTGGACCGACGATGCCGCGGCCATCGAGACCATGAAGGCCAAGGTACCGCAGACCATGACCGAGGCCTTCGCCCTGATCGAAGACAAGATGCTGAAAGGCCCCTGGGTGATGGGTGATCAATATACCGTTGCCGACGGCTACCTCTTCACCATGGAGAAGTGGCTTCCGGGAGACGGTGTCGATCGCAGCCAGTTTGCGAAGGTGAGCGCCCACTATCAGCGCATGATAGAGCGCCCGGCCGTCAAGAAGGCGCTTGCCGTCGAAGAAGGCTGATTGCGTCAGCCGAATGTTGCCCGCAGCTTTTTCGGGGCGCGGTACTGCCACGCCTCGATCAATCGCTCCAACAGTTCCTCGTCGCCGATCGCGTCGATGCGCAAGGGCAGGGAAGGCCAGCCGACATAGTGATCGGTCTGGAAATAGATCTCCGGCGCCATTTCCATCAGCTGTTCCTTGCGATCTATCGGCAGCGACAGCACGACGGTTTCGTTGTTCTTCACCGTGACGAAGGCTTTGCCGCCGACCTTGAAGGCCGGCAGGCCGTAATGCAGGCCAGGTTCAACCGCCGGCAGCCGGGCTTGAGCTATAAGCCGCTGCAATCGTTCGGCGATGGCGTCCATATCGATGGTCGATGTCATGTTTGCGCGTGTGGAGCAGGTCTCTCTTAGGCGCATTCTTCCGGCTGAACGGTCCGCTTGTCCATGGGGCGCCCGAGATTTTCCGGCATCAGCGGCAGGTCGGCCAGTTCTTCCAGCGACATGGCGGCGAGCATTGGGTGCAGCAGCGGATCGTTTTCCTGTTCGCGATCCTCTTCCAGCAGATGACTAAAGAAAAGCTTCAAGATCGACATGCAATGCCTCCTTGGATTTCCGCATCGATGCAACCATAAGGGCGCCTACCGGCGGAACAGCGGTGGTTTTCAATTCCATGCTGCAATAATCGCGCGTATTCTAGCTTTGCGCAATTGAGAATGACGAGATGCTGCTATAGATATTCTATAATGAGAAACCTCAATAACGTTCATCTGAATGGCTTGCGCGCCCTTGAGGCGGTTGGGCGGCTCGGTTCACTGCAGGCGGCGGCCGACGAACTTGGCGTGACGGTCGGCGCGGTCAGTCAGCAGGTCATCAAGGCCGAGGCGCAGCTCGGCCGGCCGCTGTTCGAGCGCACCTCCAAAGGCATGATGGTCACTGCGTCGGGATTGGCGGTTCTGGCGAGGCTTGGCGAAGGTTTCCAGTCGCTTTCGGCGGCAATCGCGCTTGCGCAGCACAAGGATGAGAACATTCTCACCATTTCGGTCGCGCCGGTTTTCGCTGCCCGCTGGCTGGTGTACCGGCTCGACCGCTTCGCCAGCCGCCACCCGGATATCCGCCTGCGCATCGATGCCACCACACGTCTGATCAATCCGGCGACATCGGATGTCGATATCGGCATTCGAGTTGGCAATGGGCAATGGCCCGGGGTCAGGTCCGAGCTCTTGCTGGCGCAGGAGGTGTTCCCGGTCGTTACCCCGCAGATCGCGGCCACGCTCCGGGAGCCCGCTGATCTCCTGAAAGTCCCCGCCGTCATCGACGGACATGCGATGTTCGGCTGGGAGGTGTGGCTGCGCAAGGCGGGACTATCGGGCCATTGCATGGAGGAGCGGCACATCTTCAACGATGCGTCGCTCTGCCTGGATGCCGCCATAGCGGGGCAAGGGGTGATGCTCGCCTGGCAGACGCTGGCGGCCTATGCCCTCCAGCAGAAATGTCTCGTCGATCCCTTTGGCATCCGCGCCAAAACCGGTTTCGGTCACTACTTCGTCACCGCCGCAGGCGTGCGTGAGCCGAAGAAGGTCTCCGCCTTCAAGGCCTGGATACGCGAGGAAATGGAAGAGAGCATGCGTCTCTTCCAATGATCCATGTCAGGTCGGCTCCTTGCCGCGGGTCGCCTGCATTGCCTTGTAGGCATCACGCGACTGGCAGCGCTCGATCCAGGCCTTCATCTTCGGACGTGCGTCGAACAATTCCTGTTCGGTCTGGGCGTAGCGCATCACTTCGGCCAGGTTGAGGTCGGCGACGGTAAAGCGATCCCCGAGGAGGTAGTCCTGATTTTGCAGGTGCTTCTCCAGTACGTCGAGCGGTTTCTTCAGCGAGCGGCAGGCAACCGCGATCCCGGCCTTACCCTGCTCGCTATTTTCCTTGGCATTGTCATAGATGCGCACGAGCGCGACGCTGTAGGGCTCGACTTCGGTCGCCGCCCACATCGTCCACATCGCCAGCAGCCCTTCTTCTTCGGCCGTCTTGCCAGCCAGCGGGCCGCCATATTTGCGCGCGAGGTAGAGATTGATAGCGAGCGACTCGTGCATGGCGAGATCGCCATCCTTGATGCAGGGGATCATGCCCATCGGATTGACGGCCAGAAATTCCGGCGACATCGTATTGATCGGCGCATCGGCGGCGAGTGGGTTGGCAAGCCGGCTGGCCTGGATCACAGGCACGGATTTGAACTCGACGCCGATCTCCCTAGCCATCCAGTAATTGCGCGAGGCGCGCGAGCGATAGACACCGTAGATCGTCAGCATGAGGGTCTCCCAGATTCGAGTCGGCGCGACATTATTGGGCACTCGGGGACAGCGGAAGGCCCTGCGGCTGATATCTCGATGAAAGCTTGTGATGGATGGCGGATGGCCGGCGCCGCGCAAGCACGAAAATATCCACCAACCCGCCGAAATCTTTGCAAATCATGCTGCCGAGGCCTAGCCTTCGTTCAGAAATTAGCGTCGCTGCATGTTACCGTTCGATTACGGCTTTCGTCGGATGCGGTAGGAGGCATTCGGTGAAATGCACATGGGCAATCGGTAACTGCGATCTCGGGAGGAGAGCAGATGCTTGCAACCAGTGTATCGCTTGACGACAAATATACCGCAGAGGATGGCCGCGTTTTCATGACCGGCCTGCAGGCGCTGGTGCGGCTGCCCATGACCCAGATGCGGCGTGATCGTGCGGCCGGCCTCAATACGGCAACCTTCATTTCAGGCTATCGCGGCTCGCCGCTCGGCGGCTACGACCAGCAACTTCTGAAAGCGCAGACTTACCTAGACGCCCATGACGTCACCTTCCAGCCCGGGATCAATGAAGATCTTGCAGCCACCGCCGTCTGGGGCTCGCAACAGGTCGGTCTTTCTCCCGGCGCCCGCAAGGATGGCGTGCTCGGTATCTGGTATGGCAAAGGCCCCGGCGTCGATCGCTCCGGCGACGTGCTGAAGCACGGCAATGCCGCCGGCACTTCCAGACACGGCGGCGTCCTCTGTTTTGCCGGCGACGACCACTCCGCCAAATCCTCGACCATTCCGCATCAGACCGACCATGAATTCATGTCGGCGGTCATGCCGGTCATCTATCCCTCGTCCATCCACGAATTCCTGGAATACGGCCTGCTCGGCATCGCCATGTCGCGCTATTCCGGCTGCTGGGTCGGCATGAAATTCATTGCCGACACTGTGGAGACGACGGCGGCCGTCGATCTCTCCGGCGAGCGGCGGCAATTCGTCCTGCCGCGTGATTTCGAGATGCCTCCCGGCGGCCTCAATCTGCGCTGGCCCGACCCACCCCTGATGCAGGACGACCGCCTGCAGAATTACAAGGCCTATGCGGCCATCGCTTTTGCCCGCGCCAACCGCGTCGATGAAATCACCCATGACGTGCCCAATGCCCGCTTCGGCATCATCTCCTCCGGCAAGGCCTATGAGGATGTGCTGCAGGCGCTGCGCGAGTTGGAAATCGGCCCGCGGGAAATGGCTGCGATCGGTCTGCGCATCCTGAAGGTGCGCATGCCCTGGCCGCTGGAGCCGGAGGCCGTGCGGCATTTTTCCGAAGGGCTGGACGAGGTTCTCGTCGTCGAGGAGCGGCGCGAGATCATCGAAAACCAGATCAAGCAGCAGCTCTTCAATTGGCGCGCCGATGTTCGCCCTCGTATCGTCGGCAAGTTCGACGAGCACGACAAGCCCTATCTGAGCCTGTCGTCGGCATTGACCGTCGGCGCGGTCGCCAGAGCGATTGCCGGCCGTATCGTCAAGCTCGATCTCGATCAGGGCCTGCATGATCGCATCGCCGCCAAGCTTGCCTATCTTGCCGAGCGCGGCCAGATCAGCCGCAGCCATGTCGCGCCGCTGAACCGTACGCCGTTCTTCTGCTCCGGCTGTCCGCACAATACGTCCACCCGCGTTCCCGAAGGCAGTCGTGCGGCCGCCGGCATCGGCTGCCATTATATGGTCACCTGGATGGACCGCAGCACCGAGACCTTCACCCAGATGGGCGGCGAAGGCGTGCCGTGGACGGCGATTGCCCGCTACACCGACGAAAAGCACATGTTCGTCAATCTCGGCGACGGCACCTATTTCCACTCGGGCATTCTCGCTGTCCGCCAGTCCGTCGCAGCCAAGGTCAACGTCACCTATAAGCTGCTCTATAACGACGCCGTTGCCATGACCGGCGGTCAGCAGATCGACGGCCACCTAACGCCGCAATTGGTGACGAAACAACTGCATGACGAAGGCGTCAGGCCGATCTATTTGCTCTCCGATAATCCTGATGCCTATCGCGCTTCCGAGCTGGCGCCCAGCGTCAAGATCCTGCATCGCGATCATATCGATCAGGTGATGCTGACGCTGCGCGAGACCGAAGGTTGTTCGGCGATCGTCTATGTCCAGACTTGCGCGGCCGAGAAACGCCGTCGCCGCAGCCGTGGCTTGATGGAAGATCCGGCCAAGCGTGTCTTCATCAACAAGGCTGTCTGCGAGGGCTGCGGCGATTGCTCGGTGCAATCCAACTGCATTTCCATCGAGCCGCTGGAGACTGAGTTTGGCCGCAAGCGCCAGATCAACCAGTCGAGCTGCAACAAGGATTTTTCCTGCGTCAAAGGCTTCTGCCCATCCTTCGTGACCGTTCATGGCGGCAAGCGCCGCAAGCGGAAGGCGCTGGACCATGGGAATATTGCGGTGCCGATGCCGGAAATCCCCGTCATCGCCGATCGCCCCTGGAATATCGCGATTGCCGGCGTCGGCGGCACCGGCATTCTGACCATCGGCGCCATTCTCGGCATGGCCGCGCATCTGGATGGCAAAGTGCCGATGATCCTCGACATGGCAGGCCTTGCCCAGAAGGGTGGTGCCGTCATGAGCCATCTGCGCATTGGTCTCAACCAGGCCGACGTCACATCCTCGCGCATCGTCAACGGCGGCGCTGATTTGCTGTTTGCTGCGGATGAGGTCGTGGGCGCATCCAAAGATGCGATCACGCTGTGCTCGTCGGCGCGGACGACGGCCATCGTCAACACCGGCCTGATGCCGGTCGCCGATTTTGTCCGCAACCGCGATTTCGATTTCAAGACCGGCTCGACCCAGCATACGATCGCCAAGACCGTGAGCGACAGCTCCGTCTTCCTCGATTTCGGCCATGTCGCGACCGAAGTAACCGGCGATGCCATATCGACCAATATTCTGCTGACCGGCTTTGCCTGGCAGCGCGGCCTGCTACCGCTGTCGCTGGAGGCGATCGAAAGGGCGATCGAACTCAACGGCGTCGCCGTCAAGCCAAGCCTCTCCGCCTTCCATTGGGGCAGGCTTCTGGCGCATGATCCGCGGGCCGTCTACGCCATGATGGCTGAGCCGGAAGCGGGCAAGACGCTGGCGGAGATGAGCCTTGAGGAGCTTGTCAGACACCGCAAGGCGCATCTGACAGCCTACCAGAATCCGGCTCTTGCCGAGCGCTATGCCGCCTTCGTCGCCCATGCCAACGCCTTGGCGACAAGGGAGCGGCTTTCGGACAAGGTGCCTTTTGCCGTCGCCGTCACCTATGCGAGGGTTCTGGCCTACAAGGATGAATATGAGGTCGCTCGTCTTCTCACCGATCCTGCTTTCGAGGCGCAGCTGCGAGAGGAGATGGAAGGCGACTTCAAGCTGGCCTTCAATCTTGCTCCGCCCATCCTTGGCGGCAGGGATCCGAACGGCCGGCCGAGGAAGCGCGAATTCGGCGCCTGGATCCTGCCGCTACTGCGCATTCTTGCGTCGCTGAAGCGGCTGCGCGGCACCGCCCTCGATCCCTTCGGCTATACGGCGGAACGCCGGATGGAGCGTCGCCTGATTGCCGATTACGAAAGGATCGCCAAGCGCGTGCTTGCCGGCCTGCGCCACGACAACGAGGCCGAAGCCCTTGCCATCCTCTCGCTGTTTGATGAGATAAGAGGCTTCGGAACGGTCAAGGAGGAGGCTGCCCGGAAAATCATGGCGAGGATCGCAGACAAGCTCAAGACGTATGAGGCGCCGCAGGTAAAGCAGCATGTGCCGGCCAACGCCGCATAACGGCTGCGGCGGATGCTTGAAGCGGGTATAAAGAGATATAATTCACAAGGATCGGTTGATCGGGAAGGCCGGGAGGAGAAGCTGGATGTTTGAAGGGGGATTGAACTTCGCGCTCGGAGAGGACATCGACGCGCTGCGTGAGCAGGTGCGCCGTTTTGCCACGAACCGCATCGCGCCATTTGCCGACGAGATCGATCGCAACAACAGCTTCCCGATGCATCTGTGGCGGGAGATGGGCGATCTCGGCCTGCTCGGGATCACCGTTGCCGAGGATTTCGGCGGCGCCGGGCTCAGCTATCTCGCCCACACCGTTGCCATGGAAGAAATCAGCCGCGCTTCGGCTTCTGTCGGCCTCAGCTACGGCGCTCATTCCAATCTCTGCGTCAACCAGATCCATCGCAACGGCACGACGGCGCAGAAGGAGCGCTACCTGCCGAAGCTGATTTCGGGCGAGCATGTGGGCGCGCTGGCCATGTCCGAACCCGGTGCGGGCTCCGATGTCGTCTCCATGAAGCTGCATGCCGCAAAACGCGGCACGCACTATGTGCTCAACGGCAGCAAGATGTGGATCACAAACGGTCCCGATGCAGATGTCCTCGTCGTCTACGCGAAGACCTCGCCGGATGCCGGCCCGCGCGGGATCACTGCCTTCCTCGTCGAAAAGGGCTTCAAAGGGTTTTCCGTCGGACAGAAGCTCGACAAGCTCGGCATGCGCGGCTCGAACACCTCCGAACTGATCTTCATGGATTGCGAGGTTCCCGAGGAGAATGTTCTGGGTCAGGTCGATGGCGGCGTCCGCGTGCTGATGTCGGGTCTCGACTATGAGCGCGTCGTGCTCTCCGGTGGCCCCGTCGGCATCATGGCCGCCTGCATGGACGTGGTGCTGCCTTACATGCATGAGCGCAAGCAGTTCGGCCAGTCGATCGGCGAATTCCAGCTGATGCAGGGCAAGCTTGCCGACATGTATGTGACGATGAATGCGTCGCGCGCCTATGTCTATGCGGTGGCCGCCGCCTGCGATCGCGGCGAGACGACCCGCAAGGATGCCGCCGGCTGTATTCTCTATTCCGCCGAGAAGGCGACGGCGCTGGCGCTCGAATGCATCCAGGCGCTCGGCGGCAATGGCTATACCAATGATTATCCCGCCGGAAGGCTGCTGCGCGACGCCAAGCTCTACGAGATCGGCGCCGGCACATCCGAAATCCGACGCATGCTGATCGGTCGTGAGCTGTTCGGCGAAACGGGTTGATTTTGAATTCCATCTTACTTGACCGGTGAGGCCGCATGACCGTCCTGAAATCAGAGATATCCACGCATAGCGATCGCTTCCGCGATAATCGCGCCGCCATGCTGGAGGCGATCGGTGTCGCTGAGGCGGCCGCGACGCAGGCGGCCGAAGGCGGCGGCGCACAGGCGCGTGAGCGTCACGTCAGCCGCGGCAAGATGCTGCCGCGCGATCGCGTTGCCGGCCTGATCGATCCCGCCACGCCCTTTCTGGAGATCGGGACGACAGCCGCGCATGGTCTTTATGGCGGCGATGCGCCGGGAGCCGGTCTGATCGCCGGTATCGGCCGCGTTTCCGGCCGCGATTGCATGATCGTCTGCAACGATGCCACGGTCAAAGGTGGCACCTACTATCCGATCACGGTGAAGAAGCATCTGCGGGCGCAGGAGATTGCAGCGGAGAACAATCTCCCCTGCATCTATCTCGTCGATTCCGGTGGCGCCAACCTGCCGAACCAGGATGAGGTGTTTCCGGATCGCGATCACTTCGGCCGGATCTTCTACAATCAGGCCAATATGTCGGCGGCCGGCATTCCGCAGATCGCCGTTGTCATGGGATCCTGCACGGCGGGTGGCGCCTATGTGCCGGCCATGTCGGACGAGACCATCATCGTCGAGAAGCAGGGAACGATCTTTCTCGCCGGCCCGCCGCTCGTCAAGGCGGCGACGGGCGAGGTCGTCTCGGCCGAAGATCTCGGCGGCGGTGACGTTCATACGCGCCTCTCCGGCGTTGCCGACCATCTGGCGCGCGATGATGCCCACGCGCTGGCGCTCGCCCGGCAGGCGGTCGCCAACCTCAATCGCCGCAAGCCGGAGGGTGTCGAGCTTCGCACGCCGGAGGCGCCGCTCTACGATCCCGAAGAGATCCTGGGCATCGTCCCGTCCGACCTGCGCATGCCCTATGATGTGCGCGAGGTCATTGCCCGCATGGTGGATGGCTCCCGGCTCGACGAGTTCAAGGCACGTTACGGCACGACGCTGGTCTGCGGCTTCGCCCACATTCACGGCATTCCCGTCGGCATCATCGCCAACAACGGCGTCCTGTTCTCGGAGTCGGCCCTGAAGGGTGCGCATTTCGTCGAGCTCTGCTCGCAGCGCAAGATCCCGTTGGTCTTCCTGCAGAACATCACCGGCTTCATGGTTGGCCGCAAATACGAGACCGAGGGCATCGCCAAGAACGGCGCCAAGCTGGTGACGGCGGTTGCCACCACCAAGGTTCCGAAGGTCACCATGCTGATCGGCGGCTCTTTCGGTGCGGGCAATTACGGTATGGCCGGCCGCGCCTATTCGCCGCGTTTCCTCTGGACCTGGCCCAACAGCCGCATCTCGGTCATGGGCGGAGAACAGGCGGCCGGTGTGCTCGCCACCGTGCGCGGCGAGGCGCTGGCGCGTGCCGGCAAGCCCTGGACGACGGAAGAAGAGGCTGCCTTCAAGGCGCCGACGCTCAAGATGTTCGAAACCCAGAGCCATCCTCTCTATGCCTCGGCCCGCCTATGGGACGATGGTATTATCGACCCGCGCAAGAGCCGCGATGTGCTGGCTCTGTCGCTTTCAGCAGCACTCAACGCGCCGATCGAAGACACACGCTTCGGTCTGTTCAGGATGTGAGGAGATCAAGATGAAACGCGATGCCATCAATGCCAAGAATGCACCGCAGCCCCGCGGCGGTTATGCGCAGGCCGTAAAACTCGAGAACTTCGAGCGATTGCTTTTCGTCAGCGGCCAGATCCCGATGACGTCGGACGATACGCTTCCAGAGGGGTTCAAGGCGCAGGCTCGCCAAGCCTGGCTGAATGTCGATGCTCAGCTCAAAGCGGCCGGCATGACCAAGGACGATATCGTCAAGGTCACCACTTTTCTCGCTGATCGACACCATACAATGGAGAACCGCGAGATCCGCGCCGAATATCTAGGCCCCCTCACGCCGGCGATGACTGTCGTAATCGCTGGCATTTTCGATACCGCCTGGCTGCTCGAAGTCGAAGTCATTGCCGCGCAATAGGGTCTGCCGATGTTTTCGAAGATACTGATCGCCAATCGCGGCGAAATCGCCTGCCGTGTCATCCACACTGCAAGGCGCCTGGGCATCCGCACGGTCGCCGTCTATTCCGACGCCGATCGAGATGCCCTGCATGTAGCACTGGCCGACGAGGCCGTTCATATCGGCCCGGCGGCGGCGAGCGAAAGCTATCTTTCGAAGGAAAAGATCATTGCGGCGGCAAAGCGAACCCAAGCGGAAGCCATCCATCCGGGCTACGGCTTTCTCTCGGAAAACGCGGGCTTTGCCGAAGCCGTCGAGGCCGCTGGCCTCGTCTTCATCGGTCCGTCGCCGGCCTCGATCCGGGCGATGGGGCTGAAGGACGCCGCCAAGGCGCTGATGGAGCGGGCAGGGGTGCCGGTCGTGCCAGGCTATCACGGCGATGGGCAGGAACCCGGCTTTCTTGCCGAGCAGGCCGATGGCATCGGCTTTCCCGTTCTCATCAAGGCGCGGGCAGGCGGCGGCGGCAAGGGCATGCGCCGCGTCGACCGGCCGGAGGAATTCGCTGCCTCGCTGGAAGCGGCAAAGCGCGAGGCGAAATCCGCCTTCGGCGATGATGCCGTGCTGATCGAGAAATATCTGATCAAACCGCGCCATATCGAGATTCAGGTCTTCGGCGATATCAATGGCAATGCCGTGCATCTCTTCGAGCGCGACTGCTCCCTGCAGCGTCGGCACCAGAAGGTGATCGAGGAGGCGCCGGCACCGGGCATGACTGAAGAAATGCGCAGCGCCATGGGCGAAGCGGCCGTTCGTGCCGCCCGCGCCATCGACTATCGCGGCGCCGGCACCGTTGAATTCATCGCCGATGTCTCCGACGGCCTGTCGCCGGATCGCTTCTTCTTCATGGAGATGAACACCCGCCTGCAGGTCGAGCATCCCGTCACCGAGGCGATCGCCGGCGTCGACCTTGTCGAGTGGCAATTGCGCGTCGCCAGCGGCGAGCCGCTGCCGAAATCCCAGGACGAACTCACCATAAGCGGCTGGGCCTTCGAAGCGCGGATCTACGCCGAAGATCCCTCGCGCGGCTTTCTGCCGGCAACCGGCACGATCTCGCACTTACGCTTTCCCGAAGGCGATGTCCGCATCGATGCCGGCGTGCGTGAGGGCGATACCATCACCCCGCATTACGATCCATTGATCGCCAAGCTGACCGTGCATGCGCCGGATCGAGCCGCCGCCCTTGCCAAGCTCACGCGCGGTCTGGAGCAGACGCAGGTCGCGGGAACCACGACCAATCTCGATTTCCTCATTCGCCTCAGCCGCCAGCCGGATTTCGCCGCCGGCCATCCGGATACCGGGTTGATCGATCGGGAGGTGGAGGCTCTGACCTCGGCGCGGCAGCCGGACGACGCGGCTCTTGCCATCGCCGCCATTGTCGAGGCGGGCGGATTTGTTCGAACAGCCGCCAATGATCCCTGGCTCTCGCTGGGTGCATGGCAGCTCTGGGGCAATGCAAGTCGTCCCGTCACGCTGCATTTTGCCGGCGGCCAGAGGAGCTGCCGGGTGAGCGCTGCGGGGCATTCGCTTTTCAGCGTCGCCTTTGATGATCGCGCCATCCCGGTTCGGCTGCTTGCCGACGAGGGAGGTGCTCGACGTATCGAAATCGACGGCCGGCAGTCCCACATCGATATCTTCGAGACATCGTCGGACGTGACGCTGTTCCTCGACGGGCAGACACATCACTTCCACCGCCTCGATCCACTCGACGGCGGTGAGGAGACGGCCAGCGGCGGTGACCGCGTGATCGCGCCGATGCCAGGCCTCGTGAAGATCGTCCGCGTGCGCGAGGGCGACACAGTGGCGAAGGGGCAGGCGCTGATCGTCATGGAGGCCATGAAGATGGAGCTGACCTTGACGGCCGCCCGCGATGGCATCGTCGAAAGCTTGCATGTCGGCGAGGGCGATCAGACCAGCGAAAGCGCCGTGCTTCTGTCGCTTCGGCCGGAGGACGCGGTATGACCGATACGCCTTCCAACCACGTCACCATCGTCGAGATGGCGCCGCGCGACGGGCTGCAGAACGAGAAGCAGCAGGTCGATACCGCACGCAAGATCGAGCTGGTCGACCTGCTCTCCGATTGCGGTTTCGAGCGCATCGAGGTCACAAGTTTCGTCAGTCCGAAATGGGTGCCGCAGCTTGGCGATGCCGCCGCCGTCATGGCCGGCATAAAACGGCGTCCCGGTGTCCGTTACGCGGCCCTCGCGCCCAACATGCAGGGCTTCGAAGCAGCGCTTGCAGCCGACGCCGATGAGGTGGCGATCTTCGCGTCGGCTTCCGAAACCTTTTCCATGCGTAACATCAATTGCTCGATCGCCGAGAGCATCGAACGCTTCCGGCCGGTCGCCGCTGCCAGCCGGGATCGCGGCGTTCCGTTGCGGGGCTACGTAAGCTGCGTCGTCGAATGCCCCTACGAGGGTGCGGTGCCGCCGCAAAATGTCGTCAGCGTCGCCTGGCAATTGCGGGCGCTTGGTTGCTATGAGATCAGCCTCGGCGACACGATCGGCAAAGGCACGCCTGAGGCCGTCGACCGGATGCTCGCCGCAGTTCTGGGCGAGCTGCCCGCGGCAGTCCTCGTCGGCCATTTTCATGACACGTCGGGACGGGCGCTCGAGAATATCGGCGTCGCCCTGGAGCGCGGCTTGCGGGTGTTCGATGCCTCAGCCGGTGGCCTCGGCGGCTGCCCCTTTGCTCCCGGCGCCAAGGGCAATGTCGATACCGTTTCGGTTCATGATTATCTATCGGGGCAGGGTTTCGAGACGGGTCTCGACAAGGACAAGCTTGCCCGCGCCGCCGCCTTTGCCCGCAGCCTCAGGAGCGCCTCATGATATCGCAAACGATCCGCATCGCCACCGACGAGCGCGGTGTTGCTCATCTGACGCTGGCGCGCCCGGAAAAGCACAATGCCCTGTCGGCAGAGATGATCGATGACTTGACGGTGGCGGCGGACGATCTTGCCCACGACAGGTCAGTCCGGGTCATCGTGCTGACCGGCGAGGGCGCCAGCTTCTGTGCCGGCGGCGATCTCGGTTGGATGCGTGCCCAGTTCGACGCGACGCGGGACGGGCGCATGGCCGAGGCGCGCCGCCTTGCCATGCTGTTCAAGGTGCTGAACGAGTTGCCGAAGCCTCTGATCGCCCGCGTCCAGGGTAACGCTTTCGGCGGGGGTATCGGCATCCTGAGCGTTTGCGACATGGTGATCTCGGCATCGACAGCCCGTTTCGGCTTGACGGAAGTGCGCCTCGGCATCATCCCGGCCACCATCAGCCCCTATGTCGTCGCCCGCATCGGCGAAGCGAATGCGCGTCCGCTCTTTCTCTCCGGCAAGATCATCGACGCCTGGCAGGCGCATGCAACAGGCCTCCTGTCGCGTGTCGTGGCGGAGGAGGCGCTGGATGAGGCCGTGGAGGCCGAAGTCCGTCATTTTCTGGCGGCGTCTCCGCAGGCGGCCGCTCGTGCCAAGGCCCTGGCGCGCTCTTTCGGCAGACCCATTACCGATGATATGATCGATCATGTCGTCGAGCAGCTGGCGGATGCCTGGGAGACTGAAGAGGCGAAGGAGGGCATTACCGCCTTCTTCGAAAAGCGGCAGCCGAGCTGGCGAACGGTTTAAAGCGCATGCCGTTATCGCAAAACCGCTGCACACTTTTGCGCGGCATGCGTTAAGCCGATCTGTTGTTTTCAATGGTCAACTGCGGGAACTGCGTACTTCCCTTGATGAGATCGCCGGATGCTGGCTTGTCCCAGCGAAAGCCCATGATTGCTGCCTGCTCCATCTCCTGAAAGAGATTGCCTGTAATCACTGCCGAACCGGCGCCGTCGGCGACCGAGACGACGCAACCGATGCCGGCCTGCCTGACGATATTGCCTGTTGCGACGACATTGCGGAGATATTGCCCCCAGCCGAGCCGCATACCCCAGAGCGGCGCATTCTCGATGACATTATCGGCAACAAGCGTATCGGCTTCGGCAGAGATGCCGATACCGAAGCCGCCATCCTGCGCGTAAGGGGCAGTGAGCGACAGGTTGCGGATGACATTGCCCGTCACCGAAGCGAGCCTGCCTCCCTTGTCGAAATTCGTGACCGAGATGCCGTTCGCTGCGCCATCGACCAGATTGTTATTGATCGTGGCGCCGACGAATTCGAATTCGCAGTAGATGGCGGTTTCGCCCGAGCGCAGGCACTGATTGTTGGAGATCTGCACATTCGAAGCCGAGTTGGCGCGAATGGCGGTGAAGGCGCAATCGGTGACCTGGTTGCCCGAAACCGTGACGCCATCGGCTCGGAAGACATTGATGCCGTTGCCGTTCTGGCCGGTGCCGCCGCCATTGGCACGGATGCGGGCAATGCGGTTGTTGGTGACGCTGCTGCCATCCTCCGCCTTGTCCCAGCGATGGATCAGGATGCCGCCATTGCCACAATCCTCGACGCGATTGCCTGTCACCGTCAATCCGGTTGACTGGACGGAATAGATGCCGACCTCGGCAGCGCCGGAGATGCGGCTGCGTTCGATCCGGCCGCCACAGCGCTCCAGCTGCAGCCCGTGCTTGCGGCTGCCGGTAACTTCGCAATTGTCGATGAGCACTTCGTCGACGCCGCTAAATTGCAGGAGGCCGCCGGCATAATCGGCAAGCCAGCGATTGCCGCCATCAAGGACGAGGCCGGAAAGCTCGATGCGCCGGGCCTTGTCGGCATTCATCAGATGGCCGTCGCCGCTATAGACGAGCCGCGAGGCACCGGGAACGCCGGTGATGCGGGTATTGTCGGGAAGTGTCAGGTTGGAGATGTTGTATGTGCCCGGCGGCAGGAACAGCGGCATGTTGGTGCGCGCCGCATTGTCGATCATCGCCTGCAGCTTGCCGCTCTTGAAATCGCTCGCTCCCGGCGTGGTTTTCAGCGCGATGGCATCGATCGGCCCGCGCAGCTCGGTGCCGGTCATCTTGGCAAGCGGCGCGGCAAAAACGCGAGGCGCAAGCAGGCCGGCCGCCGCCGAGGCAGCGAGGGAAGCGATGAAGGCGCGGCGTTGGATCATGGCGAACTCCGTAGATGACGCCGACGAAGCAGAAATCATGCCAAGACTATCTGTTTCGTTTTGATACAGGAGTAGGTCTCTAACGGCGTTCGGACTGCGGAACGCTCAGACATCCTCCCATTTCATTTACCAGTTCGGCGCAGACGGAACTTCGCCAGCGGTCGATCGGCACTAGGGGCGACTCGGCGCACATGATACCCCTGCCGCATGCGGATAGCGGCCTTTCAACGTCTGGCACTTTTCGATGCCGTCGAGCAGACGGCCAAGGTTTTGGCGCGCGATTTGGCCTGGGCGGAGGCGCAGAGCATCGATCTCGCCCTCTTTCCCGAATGCTACCTGCAGGGGCACAGCTACGATAAGGCCATCGCCAAACGCCGCGCTATGTCTTTGGACGATCCGCATCTGAACGCTCTCGTTGGCCACTTTGCTGCCGGGAAAACGGCTGCGGTCATCGGCCTTTTCGAGCAAAGGAGCGATGGGGTCTACAACAGCGCCATCGTCGCCAAGTCCGGCCGGATCAACGGGGTCTATGCCAAGGCTCATCCGCTTGAGAAGGGCTGCATGCCCGGACAGGATTTTCCCGTCTGGGAGGAGGGCCATTGGCGCTTCGGCATCAATATCTGCGCCGATCTCAGATATCCCTATACCGCACACCGTCTGGCCCGAAAGGGAGCAGGCCTCATCTGCAATCCCATCAATCTGATGCTCCGGCCCCACAAGGCGGAAAGGTGGCACAGGCCTGGGATTTCGAGCCTGCAGATATGCGCCCGGCATACGGGATGCTGGGTCATGGCATCGGATGTGGTCGGTAGCAACGAGGACGGCTGGGTCAGCTATGGCAGCAGCGCCATCGTCGATCCGAATGGCGTCGTCGTCGCCAAGGCCAAGCCCTATTGCGAGGATGTTCTCCTTTTCGATCTCCCCGATCGGCAACCCGAGCGCGGTTTCAATCGAAAGACTACTGTTATCGCTACCTAATCGAGCAAATCGCGCTATCCTCTTCACTCATGAGACCGGAACAACTGCTTTATCCCGCGCCCGAAGGATTGTTCTGCCCGATCGGCGACTTTTACATCGACCCCGTGCAGCCGGTCGAGCGCGCGCTCGTCACGCATGGCCATTCCGATCATGCCCGCTCCGGCCACGCGCATGTGCTCGCCACCCGCCAGACGCTCGATATCATGCGCATCCGCTACGGCGATGGCTTTGCCGGATCGGAGCAGGCGATTGCCTTCGGCGAGGAAGTGACGATCAATGGCGTGAAGGTGCAGTTCTATCCGGCCGGCCATGTGCTCGGCTCGGCGCAGATCGCCGTGGAGAAGGATGGGCTGCGTATCGTCGTCTCCGGTGACTACAAACGCCGGCCGGACCCGACCTGTGAAGCCTATGTGCCGGTTCCCTGCGACGTGTTCATCACCGAGGCTACCTTCGGTCTACCGGTCTTTCATCATCCCGATCCCATGGCGGAGACGCGCAAGCTGCTGGCCTCGCTTCGCCAGTTTCCGGAACGCACACATCTGGTCGGCGCCTATGCGCTCGGCAAGGCGCAGCGCGTCATTCGCCTGCTGCGCGATGCCGGCTATGACAAGCCGATCTATATCCATGGCGCGCTGGAAACGCTCTGCGACTATTATGTCAGCCAGGGCATCGCGCTTGGCGAACTCAGGCCGGCTACCATCGAAAGCCGTGATCAGTCGATCTTTCACGGCGCCGTCGTCGTCGGCCCGCCCTCGGCATTTCAGGATCGCTGGGCGAGGCGGTTCCATGATCCGCTGCCGGCCTTCGCCTCCGGCTGGATGATGGTGCGCCAGCGCGCCAAGCAACTCGGCGTCGAGCTGCCGCTGGTCATATCGGACCATTGCGACTGGCCGGAGCTGACCGAGACGATCTCCGATCTGAAACCGAGCGAAGTCTGGGTTACCCACGGACGCGAAGAAGCCTTGGTGCGCTGGTGCGAGCTGCAGGGCATCGCGGCCAAGCCACTGCATCTCATCGGCTATGAAGACGAGGGCGATTGATGAAAGCCTTTGCCGATCTTCTCGACCGCCTGGTGCTGACGCCGAGCCGCAACGGCAAGCTGAAGCTGCTGACCGACTATTTTCGCGACACGCCCGATCCCGACCGCGGCTATGGCCTGGCCGCCATCGCGGGCACGCTTGAGGTGCGCAACGTCAAGCCCGCCATGCTGCGTGAGCTCGTGCTCGAGCGCATGGACGAGGTGCTGTTCCGCTATTCCTATGATTATGTCGGCGATCTCGCCGAGACGATCTCGCTGGTCTGGGACAAGGAAAGCGACATTGAACGCCCTGCCGGCGAACAGCCCAGGCTCGGCGACGTCGTGCGCCGCATGAATGCGCTGGGGCGAACCGAAGTGCGCAGCTTCGTCCGGGATCTGCTCGATAGGTTGGACACATCAGGCCGTTTCGCCTTCTTGAAACTTGCGACGGGCGCGATGCGCATCGGCGTTTCGGCGCGGCTTGCCAAGCAAGCTCTGGCAGAGCTGAGCGGCAAGGATGTGACCGAAATCGAAACGCTGTGGCATGGCCTGCAGCCGCCCTATGAAAGCCTCTTTCGCTGGCTGGAAGGCAAAGGCGAACGGCCGATATTGGCGACGCCGGCGATCTTCCATTCCGTCATGCTCGCCAATCCCGTCGAACCCGGCGATCTCGACGGGCTCGACCCGAAAGATTTCGCCGCCGAATGGAAATGGGACGGCATTCGCGTCCAGCTTTCGCGCTCCGGGGAAACGAGCAAGCTCTATTCGCGCTCGGGCGATGACATATCCGGTGCCTTTCCCGATATCGTGGAGGCGATGAGTTTCGAAGGCGTCATGGATGGCGAGCTGCTGGTTGGGGGCACCGTTCGTTCCAACAGCCCGACGCGCAGCTTTTCCGATCTGCAGCAGCGCCTCAACCGCAAGACCGTGACTTCGAAGATGCTGGAGGAGTTTCCGGCCTTCATCCGCGCCTACGACCTTCTGTTCGATGGTGCGGAGGACGTGCGTGCCCGTGGCTTCCTCGATCGGCGCGAGCGGTTGACCGAGATCGTCGAGGCAGCACCGCACGACCGTTTCGATCTGTCGCCACTCGTCGATTTCACCTCCTGGGAGGAGCTTGACCGGCTGCGCTCCTCGCCGCCCGATCCGGTGATCGAAGGGGTGATGATCAAGCGCCGCGACAGTTCCTATCTCGCCGGCCGCGCCAAGGGACCCTGGTTCAAGTGGAAGCGCGATCCTTATAATGTCGATGCGGTGCTGATGTATGCACAGCGCGGCCACGGCAAGCGATCCAGCTACTATTCCGATTTCACCTTCGGCGTCTGGGCGATGACGCCGGAAGGCGAGCAGCTCGTGCCCGTCGGCAAGGCCTATTTCGGTTTCACGGATGCGGAGCTGGAAGTGCTCGACAAATTCGTGCGCAACAACACCGTCGATCGTTTCGGCCCTGTACGGGCCGTACGTGCCGACCGCGATTTCGGCTTTGTGCTCGAGGTGGCCTTCGAGGGCATTAACCGCTCCACCCGCCATAAATCCGGCGTTGCCATGCGTTTCCCGCGCATCGCTCGGCTGCGGCCAGACAAGCCGCCCTACGAAGCCGACAGGCTGGAAACTTTGATCGCGATGATTGACGCCAAGGCTCCCGTTGTCGATGAATAGGGCGGGGCGATTCCTCACCACAAAGTGAGTTGGCCTTGCCTTTCAACCCGTGCAGATTTGAGCTGCGCCGGGATATTTGGACAGAGCCTATGACCATGTCTGACGACAACGTATTTCGTCCCAATCGCCGCGGCATTCTTGCCGGTATCGCCGTCACGCTTTTTGCGCCCTCCATCGTCAGGGCCGCTGACGACAGCACGACAGGGAGCAAGCCCGCCGAGACCAAGGGTGCGATCGCCCGGAGCGATGAAAAGGCAGAGGATGCGCCGCCGCTGCTTTCGGGCGACTACGCCAAGGAGCGCCATCTGTTTCGCACCGATCTCCTGAGCAAGGGGCCGGCCCCCGATATCTACGAGCGGCTGGTTACGCCGTCGACCGCCGAACGGCTTTTTTATCGTAGCGGTGTTGGTGAAGAACTGGAGCTCGTCGCCTGGGTTTCCCGTTATACGCGCTCGGAGAAGCCGAAGCCGGCGGTGCTGTTCCTGCATGGCGGCAACGCCATCGGCCAGGGGCATTGGCAGCTGATGAAGCCCTATGTCGAGGCCGGCTATGTTGTCATGATCCCCTCGATGCGCGGGGAAAATGGCCAGAAGGGCAATTTCTCGGGCTTTTATGATGAAGTAGCCGACGTGCTGGCCGCATCCAACCGGCTGCGGCATCTGCCGGGCGTCGATCCGCACCACATGTTCCTGGCGGGTCATAGCATCGGTGGTACGCTGGCCATGCTCGCCGCTATGTCGACCAAGCGGTTCCGGGCGGTCGCACCGATATCCGGCAACCCCGACGCCTATGCCTTCTTTAGTCGCTATCCGCAGGATATTCGCTTCAACACCAGGAACCCGCGCGAATATCAGATGCGGTCGCCGCTCTGCTATGCGCACAGCTTCAAGAGCCCGATAAAGCTGTTCCACGGCACCGAGGAAGCCCATTTCGATTCGCGTCTGGCTCTGCTCGCAAAGCGGGCAACGGGCGCCGGCGTGAAGATGGAAATGGCGACTGTAACGGGTAGCCACAATTCGGCTCTGCCGGGCGAAATCGAACAGAGCATCGAATTCTTCAAGAGCGTGGCCGTCTAAAGCAATTCCAGGAAAAGTGCGCAGCGGTTTTCCGTCCGGAATTGCGAGACAACAAGGAGATAGAGCGGCTCAGAGATACCGTGAAAAGCTGAATCGCTCTAAAGCCGGGTCGTCATGCCATCAGCTTTTGCATCAACGCCGCCGCCGCTTCGGCGATCACGGTTCCGGGCGGAAAGATCGCATCGGCACCGGCTGCTTCCAGTGCCGCGAAATCCTGTGGCGGAATGACGCCGCCGACGGCGATCAGCACATTGCCAGCGTGACGGCGGGTGAGCGCCTCCTTCAATTCCGGCACCAGCGTCAGATGGCCTGCAGCCAGCGACGATGCTCCGAGGATGTCGACCCCCTCGCGCACGGCGACATCGGCCACTTCTTCCGGCGTCTGGAACATGGCGCCGACGACGACATCGAAGCCGAGATCGGCGAAAGCCGTCGCGATGACCTTCTGGCCGCGATCGTGTCCGTCCTGACCCATTTTGGCGATGAGGATGCGTGGCTTCTCACCCCGCGCCCTGCGGAATTCCTCGACTTTGGCCACGGCCGCATTGAAGACCGGATCTTCGGAACCGACTTCCTTGCGGTAGACGCCGGAGATGGTTCGGATCTCGGCGACATGACGGCCATAGGCTTTTTCAAGCGCCAGAGAGATTTCGCCGACGGTGGCTCTGGCTCTTGCTGCCTTGACGGCAAAATCGAGCAGATTGCCGGTGCCGTTTCGCGCCGCATCCGTCAGCGCATCCAATGCGCTTTCCACCGTAGCGGTCTCGCGGGTGCCCTTCAGCTGCTGGAGCTTGGAAAGCTGGCGTGCCCGCACCTCGGAATTCTCGACCTTCAGGACATCAACCTCGATATCCTGTTCCGGCTTGGAAAAATTGACGCCGACGACGGTCTGGTGGCCGCTGTCGATGCGCGCCTGCGTGCGGGCCGCTGCCTCTTCGATTCGAAGCTTGGGGATGCCTTTCTCGATCGCCTTCGCCATGCCGCCGAGCGCCTCCACCTCCTCGATATGGGCCATCGCGCGGGCCGCAAGATCATGGGTCAGCCGCTCGACATAGGCCGAGCCGCCCCAGGGGTCGATGATCCCTGTCGTGCCGGATTCCTTCTGCAGCAGGATCTGCGTGTTGCGGGCGATGCGGGCGGAATGATCGGTCGGCAGGGCGAGCGCCTCATCGAAGGAATTGGTGTGGAGCGACTGGGTATGCCCCTGCGTTGCCGCCATCGCCTCGACCATGGTGCGGATGATGTTGTTCATCGGGTCCTGCGCCGTCAGCGACCAGCCTGATGTCTGGCTGTGGGTCCGAAGCGCCAGTGATTTCTGGTCCTTCGGCGCGAAATTCTTCTGCATCAGCGTGGCCCAGATCAGCCGTCCGGCCCGCATCTTGGCGACTTCCATGAAGAAGTTCATACCGACGGCCCAGAAGAAGGAAAGACGGGGGGCGAAACTGTCGATATCGAGCCCGGCGGCGACGCCTGCGCGGGCATATTCGACGCCATCGGCGATCGTGTAGGCGAGCTCCAGATCCGCCGTCGCACCGGCTTCCTGCATGTGATAGCCGGAGATCGAAATGGAGTTGAATTTCGGCATCCTTTGGCTGGTGTAGCTGAAAATGTCCGAAACGATGCGCATTGAGGGCTGCGGCGGGTAGATATAGGTGTTGCGAACCATGAACTCCTTGAGGATGTCGTTCTGGATCGTGCCGGACAGCTTGTCCTCGGAGACGCCCTGTTCCTCCGCCGCAACGATATAGAGCGCCATGACCGGCAGCACCGCGCCGTTCATGGTCATCGACACGCTCATCTCATCAAGCGGAATTCCATCGAAGAGCTGGCGCATGTCGAGAATGGAATCGATCGCCACGCCTGCCATGCCGACATCACCCGCCACACGCGGATGATCGCTGTCATAGCCGCGATGGGTGGCAAGATCGAAGGCGACGGAAAGGCCCTTCTGCCCGGCCGCAAGGTTGCGGCGATAGAAGGCGTTGGACTCCTCGGCCGTCGAGAAGCCGGCATATTGCCGGATGGTCCACGGCTGCTGGACATACATTGTCGGGTAGGGGCCGCGCACGAACGGCGCTGCACCGGGATAGGTGTCCAAAAAGTTCAGGTCGGCGAGATCGCTTTCGCTGTAGGCACGCTTGACCGCAATGCCTTCGGGGGTTTCCCAGGCCCGGGCGGTGGTCGTTGGTGCCGTTGCCTGTAGCTTGGCCCAGGGGATGGTGCGGAAGTCGGGGATTTTGGTCATGGAGCCGAAGCCTCCGTGAATGTGGAGGGCGCGATACCCCCCTCAGTCGCTTTGGCGACATCTCCCCCACAAAGGGGGAGATTGGAAAAACGAAAAACTTGATCTGTGGCCATCAAGGCTGTGGCCGCTGATGGGATTAGATTTTGGCGCGGAATGATCTCCCCCCTTGTGGGGGAGATGTCACGAAGTGACAGAGGGGGGTGCGCGGTCTCCTGAAACACGATGTTCATCCTCATGCCTTCACCACCTCATCCAGCCGCACCGGCATCAATCCCATGCTACCCTCAATCGGACCCAAAGGTCCCGAAACGGTTACCGGCCGCTCCGCCTTCATCGCAAACAGCGTCGTACCGACGATCGGCTTGGCGACACGCTTCGCGCGCGCATCGGCGATCATCGCTGCCAGCTCACCGCTTGCGATCACCTTTGCCAATCCGCCCTTGCCATCGATGCCGGTGAAAATCCCCCAGGCCCGTTCAGCGAGCGCGTCGGTCAGCGCCGCGATGCCACCCGCACCGGCAGCGGGATCGAGGACATGATCGAGGTGGCTTTCGGCAATCAGAATTGTCTGCGTGTTGCGCGCCAGCCGTCGCGCCAGTGGGTCGGGTATGCCATGCGTCAGACTGTGCGGCAGGACGGAAATCTCGTCGGCGCCGCCAACCCCGGCCGAAAAGACCGCGATCGCATTGCGCAGGATATTCGTCTCGGGGTCGAGGCGGGTCAGCATGCGATAGCTCGTCTCGACAAAAAGATGCGCCGGCGCTGGATCGGCGACGCCGCAAGCTTCGGCGATCCGGGCAAAGATTAGTCGCGCTGCACGGATCTTGGCGATCGTCGTGAACTGGTTCTGATCGGCCGAGAGGCAGAGGCTGGTTGCCGCAAGCGCTGCTTCCGGCGATAGTCCAGCCTCCTCAAGCAGTCGTAAATGGCCGACGAGGCTTGCGGCCATGACCGCCAACTCCTGCGCCTCGGTCCCGCCGGCATTATGCACTATGCGGCCGTCTGCATTGACGATCGTGCCAATCGGTTTAAAATCTTTGAAGTATTTGATATCGCTATTAAAATTTGAAAAATGTACGGCTGACAAGAAAGCGTCGAGGCCAAGGTGCAATTTTTCGGAGCCCCTACCCGAAATTGAAGCTGCTACCGTTTTGGCAACACCGGACGAAAAGCCATCGAGGCGCAATGTCGCAATCCTGCCCGATGCTGCCGCCAGCATCTCGGAGAGGGGCGGGTGCGGCGCATCCATGCCGGTGCCGAAGGCCGAACCGGAATCGGCGGAGACGAGGCAGATGCCGCTGGCGCCATTGGCAAGATCGTCGCGGAGCTGCACCATTGCCCACTCCATATCCGGATCGTCCATGCGCTGGCTCACCGTCCAGGGAAGGTCGGCTCGTTGGCGGAAAAGCGGCGCGCCATCGCGCAGCCGCTCGTAAAGCGGTTCGATGGCGATGCCATCATCGGTTCGCGATACCAGCGTTTCCTGGAAATCCTTGCCTTTCAGCGCCCGTTCGACAAGCTTCAGCCAAGCCTTCTGATCGCTCTGGCCGAAGATGCCCGGGTCGAGACTGTCGATATTCATGCGCTCCTCCGTACCGCATTGGTCTAGCCCATGATGCCGCAAGGGAAAACAGGAGTTTGGCCAATCGGTGCAATATCTTCGTTGGAGCTGTCTGGCGATCGACGCCAGCCTCGCTCCAGCCGCGGCAGTCATTATGTGGACGATCCGATATCTTCCAACTGGTTTCCGATGATGGCCGATCTGCTGCCTGCTTCCCGCCACCTGCTTACCGCTGCTGCGCTGGCGACATTGTCTGCCTGCAGCATCATTCCCGATACGGGCGCGACGGATCCGGACCGGTTCGTGCAGGAGACCACGCCGGTCTTCTATCGTCCGGAAGGTATCGAGCCGAACCGGGTAAAGCGTCTGCCCGTGCAGCCTGTGCCGCAGGCGCGCGATCTCTTCCAGACACAATTCCATCAGACCTATGGTTTGCCGACCTTCAATCCAGTGCATCAGGCCATGTATGCGCAGCGCAGCGAAGACGACTTCACGTTACCGGCCATCCCCTACAAGCGCATCGATCCGCGCTTCCTGCGGCAGGAGGTGGATTACCAGACCAAGGAGCGCCCCGGCACCATCGTCGTCGATACGCGCGACCATTTCCTCTATTTCGTCGAGCCGGGCGGCAAGGCGATGCGTTATGGCGTCGGCCTCGGTGCGGCAGGGTATGCCTGGCACGGCAGAGGCCTGATCCAATGGAAGCAGAAATGGCCGCGCTGGACGCCGCCTGCCGAAATGGTCGCGCGCGATCCGCAGATGAGGCCGCTATCGGCCGAGCGCGGCGGCATGAATCCAGGGCCGACCAACCCGCTCGGAGCGCGTGCGCTCTATATCTATCAGAACGGCCGGGATACGCTTTATCGGGTTCACGGCACGCCGGATTGGCAGTCGATCGGCAAGGCTGCATCTTCTGGATGCGTGCGCATGCTCAATCAGGACGTGATAGATCTCTACAACCGGGTGCCCGATAAGGCGGAAATCGTCGTTCTGTAGCAGTATTTTACCACAAATTTTCGTGATGTTGCATAAGTGCGATAGTCGGGGTGGTTTGCGCTCTTTAGTTTTGCGTCTGTCTCTGCGAACCTCTCGGGGAACCGAATCAGCCTGTTGTTACGGGTTTTCGCTTCCTCCACAAAAGGAACTATGCTGTCGACATGAGCCTTCCTTCATCCCTATCCCGACGTAATTTTCTCGCGCTTGCTGGTCTCGGCGCCGTTTCGACGCTTGCCAGCTGCGCCTCCACTATCGACAACGGCCCCGTCGTCAGCCCGGTTCAATATACCGGTTCGCCGAGGCCGTTCCGCACCTGGTTCTCCAGCTATGATGGCGAGCAACCCGATCCGGCCGAAATCTATGCGTCCGTCGAGGACGGCGGCTTCGTTGTTCCGGCGGTTCCCTACAAGCAGATCGATCCGCGCTTCTATCGCCAGCGGGTGGTCGATCCCACAGGCGAAGCACCCGGCAGCGTGGTCGTCAACACCACCCAGCGCATGCTCTATGTGACCGAGCAGGGTGGCACGGCGATGCGCTATGGCATCGGCGTCGGCCGCGAAGGCTTTGCCTGGCAGGGCCGCGGCGTCATTCAGTGGCGCAAGAAGTGGCCGCGCTGGAATCCGCCGGATGAAATGGTCGCCCGTCAGCCGGAGCTCGTGAAGTATTCCATCGCCAATGGCGGCATGGCTCCGGGCCTGATGAACCCGCTCGGTGCCCGCGCGCTTTACATTTTCGAGGACAAGCAGGACTCGCTCTATCGCCTGCACGGCAATCCCGACTGGCGCTCCATCGGCAAGGCCGTTTCTTCCGGCTGCGTCCGTCTGCTGAACCAGGACGTCATCGATCTCTATGATCGCGTGCCGGAGCGTGCGCCGATCCTGGTTACTGCCTGATATCGCACCATCGAAAAAAGGGGCGCCGTGGGCGCCCTTTTTGTTTTGTAGTCCTGACCGGAAGTATCCGGCGTCCTGAATCGGTTTCAAATCGTCGTCAAATTGACCTTCAGTTGCTGCAACCGGTCTCGCAGATTGGCCATTTCCGCCATATCGCAGCCCGTCGCCTGGCCGATGGCATCCATGATCGTGGTGAGCTGACACTTCATGGCGATACCTTTTTCCGTCAGTGAAATGATGACCTGACGCTCGTCCTTCGGATCGCGGGCGCGGCTGATCAGGCCGGCCTGTTCGAGCCGCTTGAGAAGCGGCGACAGCGTGCCGGAATCCAGATCGAGCTTCTCGCCGATGGTCTTGACCGGCAGATTGCTCGTTTCCCACAGCACGAGCATGACGAGATATTGCGGGTAGGTGAGGCCGACGCGATCGAGGATCGGCTTGTAGGCACGGTTGAAGGCATGTGCTGTGCTGTAAACGGCAAAGCAAAGCTGTCTTTCCAGCCACTTTTCCTCATCGGGGATCGTAGGGTTCCCATCCGCCTTGTCCGTCATCGCCAATTCGCATCCGCCATCTTTTGTTGGCGGCATTGTCACAAATTCATTTTACGAAATCAAATTGCGAAATATCTATTGTGCGCGATTAAATCGTGATGTATATAAAATTCATCCAACCGAAGGGAGACATGACATGCCTATTCTCTACACGACCAAAGCTTCCGCCACCGGTGGCCGCGCCGGCCATGCAGTTTCCGAAAACGGCGTCCTCGACGTCACGCTGACCGTGCCGAAGGAACTCGGCGGCGACGGCGCTACCGGCACCAATCCTGAGCAGCTCTTTGCGGCTGGCTATTCCGCCTGCTTCCTGGGTGCTCTGAAATTTGTCGCAGGCCAGCAGAAGGTCAAGATTCCGGAAGACGCAAAGGTTACGGCGACTGTCGGCATCGGCCCGCGCGCAGACGGCACCGGCTTCGGAATCGAAGTTTCGCTGGCTGTTCACATTCCCGGCATGGACAAGGCCGAGGCTGAAAAGCTCGCCGCCGCCGCCCATATCGTATGCCCCTACAGCCACGCCATGCGCACCTCGACCGAAGTGCCGGTTGCTGTCGTCTGACGCGAGGCGCGTCATCGGCCAATTGAGGGCCGGATATCAGGATATATTGAATCAGGATATATTGAAAAGGAGCGACAGTTTTATCTGTCGCTCCTTTTCTTTGCAAGAAAAATGCTATATCTTTTCTTAGGAAAGGACGTAGCCATGATAAAAGCCCAGGTAATAGACCAGACGATGCCCGGCGAAGCACTCGTCATCACTAAGGCTGTCGTCAATGCCGCCGAGAGGCTGGGCCTGAATGCCCGTATCCTCGCGGCCGTCATCGGCGTGTCGGAGGCGACCGTTTCGCGCATGAAGCGGCAGGATCATCTGCTGGAGCGCGATAGCAAGCCGTTCGAGCTTGCCGTGCTTCTCGTCCGTCTCTTCCGTTCGCTCGATGCCATCGTCGGCGGAGATGAGGCTGTGGCGCGGCAATGGCTCCGCAACGGCAATCTCGCCTTTGGCACAGCGCCAATCGACAAGATCATCTCGATTTCTGGATTGACCGATGTCCTTGCCTATCTGGACGCCCGCCGCGCTCTCGTCTGAGGCAAGGGCCATTTCCGGCCAATATTGGCGGCTGGTGGAATCGCAGCATCAGGTTTCGACACTGAAGCTCGTCGACACGCTGGAAGAGCAGGCTCTTCTCGAAAGCGTGCTCGAGGAAAGCAAGCCGGTTCTGCCGCCGGAATGCGCCGGGCTCGACTATCTGCTCGCCACACCCTTCCGGTATGGAGCCATCTATCCCCACGGTTCCCGTTTTCGGCGTGCCGGTCGCACACTTGGTGTTTTCTACGCCTCAGGGCAGGTGGAAACGGCGCTGGCGGAGATGAGCTTCTATCGGCTGCTCTTCTTTCGCGATTCTCCTGACACGCCGCTGCCCGCCAATGCTGCGGAATATACCGCCTTTGCCGCTGCGATTGCGACGAAAGCGGCAATCGATCTGACCGCGCCTCCCTTGGATCGAGATCGGCAGCTATGGACCGATCCTGTCGATTATGAGGCCTGTCAGTCGCTTGCCGAAGCGGCGCGGACCGGCGGTATCGAGGCAATCCTCTATCGCTCCGTCCGGGATCCCCGCGGTGGCAGCAACATCGCGCTGCTCACGGCCAAGGCCTTCTCCGCCCGCGAACCCGCCGAGCGTCAGACCTGGCGCATCCGGCTGTCGCGTGTCGGCGTACAGGCGCTGTGCGAATTCCCCCGGCGTCGCATCGGCTTCGAAAGACAGGATTTCGACGGTGATCCGCGGCTGTCGGAACCGCAATTCAAAGCAGAATAGCAAGATCGCTGCGTAGGCGGTCGCCATTGCCGTCGGGCAATCGCTCTTCAAGGGCCGCATGCGTCGTCTTCCAGATCGGCACGGCGGCGGCGAGCGCTGCCTTGCCTGATGGGGTGAGGCTGAGCAGGCGGGCACGTCGATCCCTCGGATTAGGCACGATGCTCACCCATCCCCGCCGTTCCAGCGGCTTTAAGGCGGCCGTCAGCGTCGTCTGGTCTATTGCCAGGAGTGCCGTGACCGATCCCATGGACGCCGGCACCGGCCTGTTGAGCGACATCATCAGGGAGAACTGGCCGTTCGTTAGCCCAAACGGCCGCAATGCCTCGTCAAAGCGACGGGCAAGCGCGCGCGCCGCGCGTTGAACATGCAGGCATAGGCAGGTATCGCGTACTAACAGCGTGGTTTCAAAGGGGATTTCGACTGCGTTTGACATGATTCATTAATATTGATATCAATGCATTTGTCAAGATTTGGGACTGAAAACGCCGGAGGAGGGCGCGGACAATGAACCAGGTCGTTTCCAGGGAAGTGTGGCTCGAGGCCCGCCGTCAACTGCTCGACAGGGAGAAGGAGGCCACGCATCTTCGCGATCGCGTCAATGCGGAACGCTTGGCCTTGCCCTGGGTAAAGGTCGATAAGGACTATGTTTTCGACACGCCAGCTGGCAGCAAGACGCTCGCCGATCTCTTCGACGACCGCAGCCAGCTGATTGTCTATCATTTCATGCTCGGCCCGGATTGGGATGCTGGCTGCACCGGCTGCTCCTTCCTTGCGGATCATTTCGATGGAGCGCTTCCGCATCTCAATCACCACGATGTCACGCTGGTCGCTGTGTCCCGCGCGCCGCTGGAGAAGGTGGAAGCCTATAAGAAACGCATGGGCTGGGGTTTCCCCTGGGTGTCGTCCTTCGCCAACGATTTCAACTTCGACTACCATGTCTCCTTCTCGAAGGAGGAGCTCGCCGGTGAAAAGGTCTTTTACAATTTCACGCCCATGGATGCGGCCGAGGGATTCGATGAGCTGCCGGGCCTCAGCGCCTTCTATAAGGACGAGGCCGGCAATGTCTTCCACACCTATTCAAGCTATGCCCGCGGCCCCGAGGAATTGATCGGCACGCTGATGATCCTCGACCGGGCGCCAAAGGGCCGCAACGAAGACAGCACGATGAACTTCGTTCGCCGCCATGACGAATATGAGGATGCGCCAAAGGCACAGTCCTGCTGCCATTGACGCATATCAAGGCGGCGGAATTCGCCATGTGGGGAACAGCGGGCGGAATTTCGCGTTTTGTGTCTAGGCGAGCTGTCGCTTGCCTGCCGGGGACGGATGGGCCAGGCGATCGACCATCGTTTGACCGTCATTTTCATCGGCCATGATGTGCCTGCGCCGACATCCGGCTCAGGAGGAGACGGATGACTGCAACAACCACAATAGGGAGAGCGATGCTATGGCTGAGAAGGGATATTTTGTCTGGTACGAGCTGATGACCACGGATATGAAGGCGGCCGAAGCTTTCTATACCAAGGTCGTCGGCTGGGATGCGGCAGATGCCGGCATGCCCGAAGTCGGCATGGATTACACGCTCTTCAGCGCCGGGGCAGGCCCCGTTGCCGGTTTGATGATCTTGCCTGACGAGGCGAAGGCCATGGGCACGCCGCCCTGCTGGACCGGCTATATCGGGGTTCCCAATGTCGATGAAGCAACCAAGGCGGTTGTCGGCAAGGGCGGCAAGACCTATCGCGAGCCCATGGATATTCCAGGCGTCGGCAGGTTCTCCGTCGTCTCCGATCCTTATGGCGCTGCCTTCTGTCTGTTCACGCCGCTGCCTGGCCAGGATTGGGAGCCTGCGGCTCCCGCAACACCAGGCTATTTCGGCTGGCATGAGCTCTATTCCAACGACGGCCCGAAAGCATTCGATTTCTACAGCGAGATGTTCGGCTGGGAGCTGAGCTCCGATTTCGACATGGGGCCGATGGGCAAGTACAAGATCTTCAAGATCGGCGATCGCGATTTCGGCGGCATCATGACCAAGCCGGCGGAAATGCCGATGGCGGCCTGGAACTTCTACATCAACGTTCCGGCAATCGACGCGGCGATTGCCCGCATCAACGAAGGTGGCGGCAGGATCGTCAACGGCCCGATGGAAGTCCCTGGCGGCAGCTGGATCGTCCAGGCCACCGACCCTCAGGGGGCATTCTTCTCGCTGGTTGCGCCGGTGCGCTGATTTTTACCCTCCCCTTGAGGGGAATAACACCTCCCCCTTGAGGGGGAGGTCGCCGCAAAGCGGCGGGCGGGGGTGACATTCCGAGATTTTGAGAAATCACCCCACCCCGGAGCTTCGCTCCGACCCTCCCCCTCAAGGGGAGGGTGAACTTTTATCGCTTCAGGCTGCCGAGAATGCCCCGCACCAGGGCACGCCCGACCTGCGTCGCGACCGTACGCGCCATGCTTTTCATCGTTGCTTCGAGAATCGTTTCGCGCTGATAGCCCGAACGGCGGCCGGTGGGTTTGCTGCTGTCGCCACCGAAGCCGGGCAGCGTCCAACCGTCGCCGGCACTTTCGTTTTGCGGTGCGGCTGCCTTGCGTGCCCGCTCTGTCAGGATTTCGTAGGCGGATTCACGGTCGATCGTCTGGTCGTAGACACCGGCAACCGGGCTGCCATTGATGATGGCCCGGCGCTCGTTATCCGTGACCGGACCGATGCGGCCTGATGGCGGGCGGATCAGCGTCCGCTCGACGATGGAAGGCGCACCCTTGCCTTCGAGCATCGACACCAGCGCCTCGCCGGTGCCGAGCGTCGTGATGACTTCAGCGCAATCGAAAGCGGGATTGGGGCGGAAGGTCGAGGCCGCCGTCTGTACGGCCTTCTGCTCGCGCGGCGTATAGGCGCGCAGCGCGTGCTGCACGCGGTTACCGAGCTGGGCCAGCACCGTTTCCGGCACGTCGAGCGGGTTCTGCGTGACGAAATAAACGCCGACGCCCTTGGAGCGGATGAGGCGCACCACCTGTTCGACGCGCTCGATCAGCACCTTCGGCGCATCGTTGAAGAGCAGGTGCGCTTCATCGAAGAAGAAGACCAGCTTCGGCTTGTCCGGATCACCGACTTCGGGCAGTTCCTCGAACAGCTCGGAGAGCAGCCACAAAAGGAAGGTGGCGTAGAGGCGCGGGTTCATCATCAGCTTGTCGGCGGCAAGCACCGAAACCTGGCCATAACCGTCATTGCTGACCCGCATGATGTCGGAGATTTTCAGCGCCGGCTCGCCAAAGAAGTTTTCCGCACCCTGCTGCTCCAGCACAAGCATTGCGCGCTGGATCGAGCCGACGGAGGATTTCGAGATCAGGCCGTATTTGCTGGAAAGTTCGCTGGCATTTTCGCCCATATAGTTCAGCAACGCCTGCAGATCCTTGAGGTCGAGCAGCGCCAGGCCGTTTTCATCGGCGATCTTGAAGGCGATATTGAGTACGCCCTCCTGCGCCTCGGATGCATCCATCAAGCGTGCCAGCAGCAGCGGCCCCATCTCGGCGATGGTGGTGCGCACGCGATGGCCTTTTTCGCCATAGAGATCCCAGAAGATGACCGGGAACTGATCGAACTCATAGGGCGAGAGGCCGATTTCCTCGGCGCGCTTGAGCAGAAAATCCTTCGACTCTCCTTTCACGGCGATGCCGGAGAGATCGCCCTTGATATCTGCGCAGAAGACGGGCACGCCGGCCTTGGAAAATCCCTCCGCCAGCACCTGCAGCGTCACCGTCTTGCCGGTGCCGGTCGCGCCGGTGACGAGGCCGTGACGGTTGCCGAATTTCAGCGTCAGGAACTCGTCCTTGTTGATGCTTTCATCCGGATTGCGGCTCGCGCCGACGAAAATCTGTCCATCCTGCTGCGGCATGGTGTCGTCTCCCTTAGAGCACTTCCAGCAAAAGTGCGAAGCGGTTTTGCGTCCGGAATGCGTAAAAACAAAAAGATAGAGCGTTTTCGCGATTCGAGGAAAAACGGAAATGCTCGAGCCTGATGCCGAAAAGTGTCCCCGGTTTTCGGACGACATCATGCTCTACCTATTTGATTCTAGTACCGGATGATTTTGGATCGATTCGATCCAAAATCATCCGGTACTAGGGCGGCGGCACAACAGCTTTTAAGGGCTGCCAGGGCCATTCATCGATTTGTCCTGACACTGTTATAAGAACTCGCATGAAGAGGGACAACCATTCGCGTCAAGGTTCCGCTTCTGGTAGAATGTTGGCCTCCGGCGCGGCTTGTGTCGGTTGCTTCATTCAGTTACGTTGACGTTAACGTCGTAAAAGGCAGGAGGCCACAGTGAACGAAGTTATTGATCAGATTGCGACCAAAGCCGGCATCGCTCCCGACCTCGCGGAGAAGGCCGTCGGCATGATTCTCAGCTTCCTGCAGCGTGAGGCCCCGGATGGCCCCGTCACCAAGATGATCGAATCCTTTCCCGGCGCTACCGATCTTGTCGCCCAGTATGGCGGTGACCAGGCAGGCGGCGGTGGCCTCCTCGGCGGCCTGCTGAGCGCAGTCGGCGCCGGCGGCGGTATCATGGGCCTCGGCCAGCAGCTGATGAGCAGCGGCCTCAGTATGGGCGATATTTCTTCGCTGGCTAAGGAAACCGTCGCAACCGCCCGCCAATACGCCGGCAACGACGTCGTGGACGAGGTGGTGAATTCCGTTCCGGGCCTGAGCCAGTTCATCTAAGCTGCAAAAGCGCGCTCTTGGTGACGAGGCGAGCGATCGGCCAATACGCGTTAGCTCATCCGTCGAAGTCGCGGGTGTACTCAGTAGTATAGGCATTGATTACTTCGATTTCCCGGCCTTCGCCCCTTGGGCGAGGGCCGTCGCTTTTGAGGAGGCCGCTTCGTGTCCGACTGCCCCATCCCGGCCCTTATGCCAAGCAGGTCCGGTCACCAATTCGCCCTCTATGGCGATTCCTGTTCCGGCATTCCCGGCGCACTGCACGAAAGGACCTTTGCCAGCGTCAATCAGATCCTGCGCAGGCTCGATCCGCCGCCTGAATTCATTCTGTTTCCGGGTGACGAGATTATCGGGCTGGCGGCTGATCCGGACGCGCTGCGAGCGCAATGGCGGCATTGGCTCGATCATGAGATGGCGTGGCTGGATCGCCAGAAAACGCCGCTTTGGCACACGACCGGCAACCACACGACCTATGACGAAATGAGCGAACGGATTTTCCGGGAAGTGCTTCGGCTGCCGGAGAATGGTCCACCGGGGCAGGAGGGATTATCCTACTGGGTTCGTCGCGACGATCTGCTGCTGGTCTTCGTCCATACGTTGTGGACAGGGCTCGGCGGTGAAGGGCATGTCGAAACGGAATGGTTGGAAGCAACGCTGAGGGCGCATTCCGATGCCAGGTATAAGATCGTGCTGGGTCATCACCCAGTTTTCCCCGTCAACGGCTATTCGGGCACATACCAACGGGAGATCGGTCACGAATACGCAAAGCCGTTCTGGGATATTCTCGTGGATGCCGATGTCCTAGCTTATGTCTGCAGCCACATGCTTGTTTTCGACGTTCAGGTTCATTGTGGTGTCCTGCAGCTTTGTACGGCGGGAGCGGGTACCGCTCACCGGATGCCGGAAGGTGTCGAGTATCTGCATTGCATCCAGGCTGCGCTGGATGCGCAGGGTTTGCGCTATCAGGTGCTGGATACCGATGGCGTGGTCCGCGAACGCTTGCAATGGCCGTTCAAAGCCGCCGAAACCTGGCAGGATCTGCCACCAGGATGGAATGAAGCGAACTTTGGCGGTCTCAAGGGCGACAACCATATCGTTCATCTCAGAATATCAGGGGATATGACGAACGAGGCTCATTCGCCTGCGCAAACTTTATTTTCCGCCTTCGATACTCGAGGTCTTGCTCCGATATGGCTTGGTTTGCGTGGCCCGCGGCAGACGCTTACTTTGGTCCTCGGCCGCGATCCTGGCCGTAGTCCGCATTATTGGTTCGGGCCTGATTTCGCTCCCGGTCGCCCATTGGATATTGAAATTGCTCTGCACGCCGGCATGGGGCCAGGCGGCATGCTCTACCGCAGGTCGACCGACCGTGGATGGAACTCGCTCAAGGGTGCGTCAGCAACCGGTCTCGAGCACACTGTCTGGCCAGAGCGGTTGAGCGTGGGACATGGTCAGGGCGGCACGATGGACCGCCCCTTTATGGGCAAGAATCTGGCCGTTCAGCTTGCGGTGTCGGCATGACCACCTTCACCGCAGCTGTCGGCTTTCAAACCTAAACCTTTCTGCCGCTCGATTTTCCATCGATCTCGTGCCATTTGCGGCCGTCGCGTTCGATGAGTTCGTCGGCGGAGGCCGGGCCGGTGCTGCCGGGGGCGTAAGGATCGGGCTTGCCGCCTTCGGCCCAGAGGTCGAGGAAGGGCTGCACGGCAGCCCAGCCGGCCTCGATGCCGTCGGCGCGCTGGAACAGCGTTTGGTCGCCGACGAAGAGTTCGTAGAACAGGCTTTCATAGCCAGTCTGCTTGCCGATGTCGAAATTGTCGGCATAGCGGAAATCGAGCGAAACCGGCGCGGTTTTCAGCACCAGACCTGGCGACTTGATCGAGATTTCCATATCCAGGCCCTCGTCGGGCTGCACTTGGATGATGAGCCTGTTCGGCGGCAATTCGGGACGGGAACCGTGGCGCGGGAATTGCGCGAAGGGCACCGGCCGGAAGGTGATGACCACTTCCGTATCGCGCGCCTTCATTGCCTTTCCGGTGCGCAGATAGAAGGGCACGCCGGCCCAGCGCCAGGTGTCGACGAAGAGCTTCAGCGCTACGAAGGTTTCGGTGCTGCTGTCCGGTGCGACGTCGGCTGTCTCGGTGAAGGCAGGCAGGTCCCTGCCGGCGATCGGGCCGGCCGTATAGGCACCACGCACGCCATTCTTGGCCGCTTCCTCACGCGAGTAGGGGCGCAGGGCCTTCAGCACCTTGCCCTTTTCGTTGCGGATGGATTCGGCGTCGAAGCTGTTCGGTGGTTCCATCGCCACCATCGCCAGCAGCTGAAAGAGGTGGTTGGGCACCATGTCGCGAAGCGCGCCGGTCGCGTCATAGAATTTGCCGCGCGTGCCGACGTCAACCAGCTCGGCTGCCGTGATCTGCACGTGGTCGATATAGTTGTTGTTCCACAGCGCCTCGATCATCATGTTGGCGAAGCGCGTCGTCATGATGTTCTGGACGGTTTCTTTGCCGAGGAAATGGTCGATGCGGTAGATTTGGCTTTCGTGAATGTGGTTCAGCAGCCGGGCGTTCAATGCCTGTGCCGAGGCGAGATCATTGCCGAAGGGTTTTTCAATCGCAATGCGGCGGAAGGCGCCGGTCGCCTCGTTCATCAGCCCGTTTTCGGAAAGCTTCTCGGCGATATCGCCGAAGAAGCGCGGCGGCACGGCGAAATAAAAGGCTGCATTGGCGGTCGGCGCATGCGAGAGATAGTCCGAAATCTCCTTGTAGACGCCATTCTGGGTGAAATCGCCGGAGATGTAGCTGATGCGGTTGCGCAGGCTGTCCCACGCCGCCTGCCGCTCCGGATCGTCCATGTCACCGGAGGTCTTCAGGAATGATTCCAGACGGTCCAGCAGCATCTCGACGCCACCGGTCTCGATGCCTATGCCGAGGATCTGCAAATCCTCTCCGATAAGCCCGCTGCGGGTCATGTTGATGAGCGTCGGGATCAGCAGGCGCCGGGTGAGATCGCCGGCGGCGCCGAAGATCACGAATGTCAGCGGTGGGGCTGGTGCGACGTCTGGGGTGGTCATGCACGGATCTCCTTCTGGCGGCCATACTCGGGGCTTCTGGACGACATCGACTATCTCCTCGGAGCTGTTGCTGTCTCAGCTTTGGTTATAGGTGTTCTAGCGCGGGGCGACGTCGGTTGTCGATGGGATCGACGCACCGCCGTCAGCCGGTATTTCGGGATTGGCAAGTAGTCTATTTCTTCACGGCGACCATGAAGAGCCGCGGGAAGCGCAGCAGCACCCTGCCATCGACAAGCGGCGGATAGGCTTTTTCTATGCGCTTCAGATATTCGGCGGCGAAGGCATCGCGATGCTCGGCGCCGGCATGGTCGAGATAGGGGCGCAGGCCCGTGCCCTTCACCCATTCGACGATCGCTGCCGCATTCTCCAGCGCGTGATTGTAGTTGGTGTGCCAGATATCGACGCGCTGCGACTTGCCGATCAGCCTGTTGTAATAGACCGAAGGTGCCGGCAACGGGTTGCGACGTACGCTCTTCTTTGCGAAGGCATCGCTCCAGGGGCCGTTCTTCGCGGTCTCTTCCATCATCAAATGGCTCTGCTCGGTCAGATTGTCAGGCATCTGCACGGCAAGCACGCCGCCCGGCTTCAGCCCATCCATCAACTCATCGAGAATGTCGAGATGGTTCGGCAGCCACTGGAACACGGCATTGGCAAAGAGCAGATCCACGGGCTCTTCCGGTCGCCATGTGGCGAGATCGGCCTTTTCAAAGTGTGTGCCGGGCATGCGCTTGCGCGCGGCCTCCAGCATATTGTCATCGCTGTCGAGGCCGGAGACGCCGGCGGCGCCATAGCGCTCGACGATCAGCTCGGTCGAGTTGCCGGGGCCGCAACCGAGGTCGACCGCGCGCTCGACGCGCTGCAGCGGCACTTGCGCCAGCAGGTCGCGCGCCGGGCGCGTGCGTTCATCCTCGAATTTCACATATTGGCCGGCAGACCATGCCATAAGCGTATCCTCTTCCTAGATTGCATATTCCAACGGTTGAATCCGCACTTTGTCGATATTTCGGCCATTGAGCTTGACCACTTCGAAAGCGAGCCGGCCGGAGTTGAAGCGCTCGCCCTCATGCGGCAGATGGTCGAGGCCCCACAGGATGAAACCGGCAAGCGTCGAATAACGATCCGTCTCATCGACAAGGTCTATGCCGACCAGCTTGGAGAGGTGGCGAATGTCGATCCAGCCGTCGACGGTCAGCGATCCGTCCTCGCCCTTGTCGATCGTCAGCGGCTCGTTGTCCTAGTCGGGAAATTCGCCGGCAATGGCCTCGAAAAGGTCCGTCGTCGTCACCAGCCCTTCGATCTCGCCATATTCGTCGAGCACCAGCGCCATTGCCTGGTTCTGATGGCGCAGCCGCTCCATCAGCTTCAGCACGTTGATGCTTTCATGCACGGCCAGCGGCTGGCGGATCGAGCGCTCCAGATCTATCTCGCCCGTCTGCGTGAGATCTCGCAGGACGTCGCGCGCGCTGGCGATGCCGACGAAGTCGTCGAGGCTGCCGCGCACGACCGGAAAGCGCGAATGGCCGATCTCGATCACGCGACGCTGCTGTTCCTCGCGCGGCTTGTCGAGATCGAGCCAGACGATATCGGTGCGCGGCGTCATGATCGAGCGGACAGAACGATCCGCCAGCGTGAGGACGCCGTGGATCATGTCTTTCTCTTCGGCGGAGAAGACCTCTTCGCTGATGCTTTCCTGAGTGCTCTTCTCGGCCGCCTCGCCATGCGCGCCCTGCGGCCGTTTCGCCCCGAGCAGGCCGAGGACGGCGTCGGCGGTGCGATTGCGGATATTGGTCGGCGTGATCAGCCGTTCCTTGTTGCGCCGGGCAAGCTGGTTCAACGCTTCGATGATGATCGAGAAGCCGATGGCCGCATAGAGATAGCCCTTGGGCACATGGAAGCCGAAGCCTTCGACCACAAGTGAGAAGCCGATCATCATCAGGAAACCGAGGCAGAGGATGACGACGGTGGGATGTTTCGAGACGAAGGCCATCAGTGGCTTCGACAAGAACAGCATGACGCCGACCGCAAAAACCACGGCGACCATCATGATGGAGAGCTCCTGCACCATGCCGACGGCGGTGATGACGCTGTCGAGCGAGAAGATGGCGTCGAGCACGACGATCTGCACGATCACCTGCCAGAAGACGGCATGGACCACCTTCTTTTCGCCCTGTGATTCATGTCCCTCCAGCCGCTCATGTAGCTCCATCGTGCCCTTGAACGGCAGGAACAGGCCGCCGAAGATCAGGATGAGGTCGCGGCCGGACAGGCTGAAGCCCCAGATTGAGATCAGCGGCGCCGTCAGCGTCACGATCCAGGCGATGGAGGCAAGCAGCGCGAGGCGGATAATGAGGGCCAGCGCCAGGCCGATCATGCGCGCCGCGTCACGCTGGTGGGGCGGCAGCTTGTCGGCCAGAATCGCGATAAAGACGAGATTGTCGATACCGAGAACAATCTCGAGAACGATCAGGGTAGCAAGACCGATCCAGGCGGAAGGGTCGGATAGCCAGTCGAAGATCATTAATGTGCAAGCTTGGCGCTGGCCGTTGCGGGCCTGCCAATTCTTTCCTTCTGTTTGTCGGGTGAGATGCCGCGCGCCGACGTTACCACGCGGCTCATACAGCCGTCGCTATCCGGATCGCTATTTGTCGGGCCGGCTTTCCTGGAGCAGGAACTATAAGGCTCGCTTTCGGGCATGGGCGGCAATCTGGACACGAAATGACATTTGCGCAAGGGCATCGGATAAATCAGTCTATCCGGATTGCATGACACTTTTTCGAAAACGCCTCCGCAGCGCCCGGTTGAGTCGAGCGGTGCAAGCAACTACTGGGATTTCTTCAACGAGGCCAGCAGAGTTCAAAATTTCGTGATGACGCTGATGCCCTTGCCCTCGGCCTTGTCGAGCGACATCAGCGCCGGGACGGCCTCTTCCAGGCTGATCCTGCGGCCGATGAGCTTCTGCGGCGCGATCTTGCCGGCCGCGAGCATGTCGAGCATGGCATCATAGCGCCAGGCCTGCATGCCGTGGCTGCCGTAGATTTCGAGCTCGTGACCGATGACCTGCGCCATCGGGATCTGCGGTGTCGCGTAATCGCCGAGCATGAGGCCGACCTGCACATGCCGGCCGCGTCGGCGCAGGTTCTTGATGGAGTTGAAGCAGGTGGCGGGGTGGCCGAGCGCGTCGATCGAGACATGGGCGCCGCCCTTGGTGATCTCGCGCACTGCCTCCGCCACATCGGCGACCTCAGCCGCATTGATGGTCGCGACAGCCCCGCATTCGCGCGCAAAGGCCAGCTTCTCGTCGGAGATATCGACGGCGATGGCATTGGCGCCGAGGGCGCTCGCGATCATGATGGCAGACAGGCCGACACCGCCGCAGCCATGCACGGCGATCCACTCGCCCGGACGGGTCTTCGCCTGGTCGGCAACGGCGCGGAAGGAGGTGGCGAAACGGCAGCCGAGGCTTGCCGCCGTCGCGTCATCGACCGCATCAGGCAGATGGACGAGATTGGTATCGGCATAGTCGATCGCGACATATTCGGCGAATGAACCCCAGTGGGTGAAGCCGGGCTGGAACTGGCTCGGGCAGACCTGCTGGTTGCCGGAATGGCATTCGGCGCAATGACCGCAGCCGGAAACGAAAGGAACGGTGACGCGATCGCCGACCTTGAAGCGCACGACGCCGCGGCCCGTCGCGACCACCTTGCCGGCAAGCTCATGGCCGGGCACATGCGGCAGCTTGATATCCGGATCATGACCCATCCAGCCATGCCAGTCGCTGCGGCAAAGGCCGGTCGCGCCGATCGCGATCACAACGCCGTCTTCGCCCGGTGTCGGGTCAGGCAGGGTACGGATTTCGGGTGTTGCCTCGAAGGCCTCGTAATACATCGCTTTCATGGGGGATCTCCCTCTCTCCTGACGATCCGTGCCGCTCATCACTTTTGCTGATGGACCCATTCGTCAAGTTGTTGTTTCGACGCATGAAAATTGCGCTATGAATGCGATATCGGGCGCTTTGTTGCAAATGGATTTTGCCGTGCAGTTTCTGCTTGACCCTCGGGTTGTGCGGTTATTTGCTCTTCGCCACCCAGAGCAATCCCAGGAAAATTGCGCAGCGGTTTTGCGTCCGGAATTGCGTGAAAACAAAAAGATAGAGCGGTTCAGAGATTCCGTGAAAAGCTGAACCGCTCCAAGAGAGGAAACCACCATGTCCGTCGATACGTCGCCCCGCACCACCACCTGGACCTATGTCGAGGGAGAATGGCTTTCCGGCAATCCGCCGCTGATCGGGCCGACCTCGCATGCCATGTGGCTGGGCTCGACCGTGTTCGACGGCGCGCGCTGGTTCGATGGCATCGCGCCCGATCTCGACCTCCATTGCCAGCGCATCAATCGCTCGGCCGTCGCCATGGGGCTGAAGCCGGTCAAGACGTCTGAGGAGATCGAGGCGCTCGCCTGGGAAGGCATCAAGAAATTCGACGGCAAGACGCCGATCTACATCAAGCCGATGTATTGGGGCGAACATGGTTCGCCGGGCAGCGTCGTTGCCGTCGATGCGGAATCGACGCGCTTCGCCCTCTGCCTGTTCGAGGCACCCCTTGGCGGCACCGGCGGCATCACGCTGACGGTCTCGCCCTTCCGCCGCCCGTCGCCGGAAACAGCAATGACCGACGCCAAGGCCGGCTCGCTTTATCCGAACAGCGGCCGCATGATCCTTGAGGCGAGAAACCGCGGCTTCAACAATGCGCTGGTGCGCGACATGAACGGCAATGTCGTCGAGACGGCGTCGTCCAATGTCTTCATGGTCAAGGATGGCATCGTCTATACGCCGATCGCCAACCGCACCTTCCTTGCCGGCATCACCCGCGCTCGCGTCATCGGCCTGCTGCGCCAGGAAGGTTTCGACGTGCGCGAGGAAACCCTGTCCGTCGAACAGTTCATGGCCGCCGACGAAATTTTCACGACCGGCAACTATTCCAAGGTCGTCAGCGTCAACCGTCTGGATGATCGCGAATTCCAGGAAGGCCCGGTCGCCCGCAAGGCACTGGAACTTTATATGGATTGGGCTCACGGCCGCAGCGCCAGCGAAGAGTGAGCCTTGTCGGCCACCGAGGCGATGGGATCATTGCCTCCGGCTATCAGCCTCGAAGGCAGCCCTCGTCATGCTGTAGGAGGCGAATGGCTCGTCGTGATAGGTGGTCCGGCGCGGCTGCGACAGGCCGAGCTTTTGTGCGACGCGGATGGACGCAGCGTTTCCGGGCGCGATATCGGCAATCACACGGTCGAGTTCAAGTGTCTGGAAAGCATGGGCAAGAACGGGCTTTGCCGCTTCCGTCGCATAGCCTTTACCCCAGGCAAGCCTGTTCAGCCGCCATCCGATCTCGATGTCAGGCCCGATGGCGTCGGCGGGTATCAGCAATATCCAGCCGAGGAATTGCCTGGGATTATCTTTGGCGCGGATCGACCAATATCCGAGACCGTCACCGAAGCTCGTTTCGATCCGACCTTTTACGAAGGTTCGATGCGCGATGATGTCCTGCCACGGGCCGGGAATGAAGCGCGTCACGTCCGGGTCGCGATCCATGGCGATGCAGTCGTCAAGGTCGGCCATGATGCGAGGCAGAAGCATCAGTCGCGCGGTTTCAAAGCTTGGAAGCGCCATAGAGATATCCCCACAACTGCCAATGGTCAGAGAATAGCAAAAGCGCGTTTGAGCTCAACATGGCTTCAGTAGAATCGCGGCTATTGGGCCGCGATTCGGATTTTCAATGCCGGGCATCAAGCGCGAGCGAAGCAGGCTATTCCGCTTCTTTCTTCGGGCTAACCCACCAGCAATAAACGGCTCCGAGCGCCAGCAGCACGCAGGTTCCGAGGAACACGGCGCGCATGCCGATATGGCCGCCGACGAAGCCGCCCATGACCGGGCCTGCCACCTGGCCGACATATTGGGACGAGATGGAAAGGCCGAGAATGCTGCCCGTCGCTGCATCGGGCACGTTATGCCGGATGACGGCGGTGATGCAGGGCAGAAGACCGCCGAGCGCCACGCCCATCAGGAAGCGCAAGCCGATCAACTGCCAGGCCGAGGTCACGAAAGCCTGCGGTATCAACAACAACGCCGCGACGGCAAGGGCTGCCATGATGACGCTCCAGTAGCCGATGCGGTCGGCGAGCTTGCCGAGCCAGGAGGACGACAGGATGCTGCCGAGCGCTGCAGCCGCCATGACGACGCCCGACACCATCGTCACGTTGGCGTCTGTGACGAACTGCGCGACATAGACGGTGATGATCGGCTCGATCGACATATTGGCGAGCATCAAAAGCAGGCCGAGCGACAGCATGGCGATAACCGGGCGCTTGTCCGGAATGGAGGCCCAGCTGCCGCTTGCCTTGGCGGCCTTCTTGCGCGCCGTGGATTTCTCCTCCTTGATCAGAAACGTCGTCGCCAGAAACGTGAAGAAGATCACGCCGCCGGCAAGCAGGAAGGTGCCGCGAATGCCGATAACGGGCGGCAGCGCGCCGCCGATCAGCGGTCCGACGAGATTGCCGGCCATAATGCCGGCCGACAATGTGCCGAGCGCCCATGCCGAGCGGTGCTTAGGCGTCTGCGCCGCCACCAGCACCATCGATCCGGAGGCATAGCCGCCGGCAAGGCCGGTGAACAGGCGCAGCGCCACCAGTTGCCAGACATTGCCCGCCATGCCCATCAGCGAGATGGCGATCGTCATGCCCAGGCTCGCGCGGATCAGCATCAGCTTGCGGCCATAGATATCGCCGAGCCGCCCCCAGAGCGGCGCGACGAAGGCGGCAGCAAAGAAGGTAGCGCCATAGGCGATGCCGGACCATTGCACGATCGCGGCCTTATCGCTGACGCCGAGTTCCTCGACGTAAAGCGGCAGGAAGGGGAGCAGCAGCGTCATCGCCACGATTGTTGTGAACGAGCCGACGAGCGCGACAATCAGGTTGCGCATCCAGTGGGCGGTCTCCGGCTCGGCCGGTGCGGCTGCATCCCATCTCGTCTCGGTCATTTCTCGGCCTTTGCATTCAATGTGTAAAACAATTCCTGGCTACCCGATGCCAGGATATGACCCTTCGCGGCGGCGATGAGATCGGCGCGGGTGAAGAGATCGGGAAGATTCAGCTGGTCGACGTCGAGCGCATAGACGGTGACGTGGTAGCTGTGGATGCGTTCGTCATTCCAGGGCGGGCAGGCGCCCATATAGCCGCCATGCGGCCCATTCTTCAAATTGCCGCCGCCGGCTCCGTTCTGACCGCGCCGTCCGGAGGCCGTGCGTTCAAGCGGCAAGCCGGTGGAGGAGGGGCCGTTTCCATCCGTGCCTTCGGCAAGGCTGGCGCGTGACGCCGGGATATCGGCCAGCACCCAATGGACGAATTCCATCCGCTTGAAATCCTTCGGAATGGTCTTGTCGGCCTTATTGAACAGCGAGAAATCCGTGGGAACGTCTGGATCGACCATGGTCAGCGCGTATGAGCGGGTTCCCTTCGGCCCCTTCGACCATGAGACGCCCAGGCTTTTATTCGGTCCGGGTGCCGACTTGTCAGACCCTGTCGAAATGCAGGACGCATTTTCCGGCAGCAGCATACGGCCATTGCTCTTTGCAAAGCTCACCTTGAGATCGGCCGATAGCGCCGGCGTGGCGACGGCTGTTGCGATGACGATGGCGTTCAGAACTTTGAGCATGGTTTTCATGATGTTGCCCTTTCGTGTTGCGGCTCCTTTGAGCCGTCGAGGGCAGGATCTAACAAATTCGTGACGGGCGTCGGCGCACGCAAACGCTCAAAATGCGGTCGGAAACGCTCACGCGCTGCGAAGTCGATCGGCGAAGCGGCGTGGCGAGCGATAGCCGGTGGCAAGGGCCGCTTCGCGCAGCGACAGCCCGTCTTCGGCAAGAAGGGTCGTTGCCAGCGCCACCCGCTCGCTTGCCAGCACATCGCGCAACGCCGTGCCCTCGCGCGACAGGCGGCGACGCAGCGTCGCGTTGCTGGTGCCGAGCTCGGCGGCGATGAGATCGGCCGTCCAGGGGCGATCCGGCTGCCAGCGCACCAGCGCACGCACCGCTTCGGCTGTTGTCTCCGGCGAGCCGGGCAGGGCGCCGCGCATGCCGAGCACCATGAGAATTTCGAGAAGCCTGTGCTCGATGAGCGGGATCGGCATATTGCCCCCGGCAATGCCTTCGCCTGCATGATTGATGGCGGCCGCCAGCAATGGATCGAGCGGCAAATCTGCCTGTGACGCGATTTGTGCGGGCGGAAAGGCTTTTGCAGCCCGCCGGGTCAACTCCTCAGGAAAGGTAATGAAGATCGCCCGGTAAACGCCGGTCTGCGGATCGGGATCGTTGACGACATCGCCGCTCCAGCCGGCTGGCAGCACGATTACGGTCCCGGCTGAAAAATGCCGCTGCCGCCCCATGCTGACGATTTCCTTCGAACCTTCGAGCACGGCGACGATTGACACCTGTGAAAAGGCCGAGCCGGCAATGCGCTCGCGTTCGCGGGTGACGAAGGTGAAGAGCGTGGAATAGCTGCCGATGCCGCTCGGCGCGATCGCCGGGCGATTATCCTTTGCCGCCAGGCGGCGCAGCTTTTCCAACATGTGGTGATGAGCCTCGGACACTGCGATGGCTTCCTGTTGATTGGGGATTGCCTGAGGAGTTTGGACCACACGGATGACGATGCCAAGCCCGCAAAGCGCCTTGTTGGTTCGCATGCTTTATGTTACTTTCTGATTGCATTTCGCAATCAGTTTGCGGTCGAGCGACGGAAGCCGCTTTGCTGCAAAAGAGGAGGCAAATCATGAACGCTCTCGAAAATGCCCGTTGCGATACGGTCAAGCGCCTGTTTGCAGCCTACATCGGACAGCATCCCGATATCGTCGATCCGATGCTGACCCCGGATTTCACCTTTTCCAGTCCGCGCGACGATCACATCGACCGGAAACGGTACTTCGAGCATTGCTGGCCGAAGGAGAAAGCCTTTCGTGACATTCACATCGAACATCTGATCGCGGATGGCGATGACGTGATCGTCGGCTATCGCGCCGAGAAGATGGATGGCGGCAGCTTTCGCAATGTCGAGCTGATCCGCTTTGCCGGCGACCGTATCGCCGAGGTGAACGTCTATTTCGGGCGGAATTTGTAGAGCAATGCCAGGAAAAATACTCAGCGGTTTTCCATTTGGAACTGCGTAAACAAAGTTTCATTCAGCCGGCTGCGATCGTCGCCACTGCCGCCGCAAGCGCCGTTGCGGGGCCGGTCATCGGTTGCGGATGACCTTCTGGAAGAAGGTGAGCGGCATCCGTCATGGAAGCCTGCGCGAAAGCGATCGTAACGGGACCTTCGCTATTGGCTGCGCTAACCGCATCGGCGATGGAGGCGAGATAGGCCGACAGATCGCCTGCGCGAAAATGCGCCCATGCGCCCGGCACCAGCCGAACCTCGATTTCGGCCCCTGTCGCCTTCGCCGCCGCTTCGAATAGAGCTGTCGTCGGTGCGATAGTCGTCTCGACTGTGCATAGCACGATGACCTTGCCGCCGTCCTTGACGGCCTCATCGGCTAGCGTGGCGTCGGCTCTGATAACCGGCGCTTTCGCACCGGAGGCGACCTGCGATGCTGCCGGGCCGAGTGTCGAGCAATTGAGCACGACGGCATCCGCGTCCTCTGCCAGACGCCAGAGAAGGGCTGCCGTTTCCGTTGAAATCTCATCCGTCAATCGCCCGGCTTTTTCGGCGGCGAGAAGAAGGTCGGCGCGGACATGATGACGCAGCATCCCGGCGGGCAGCCCGAGTGCCTTCGCCGCTGCTTCATAGACGGCAATGTTGCTCTCGGCGGTGTGCAGGCAGGCTATCGTCACGGGCATTCCTCGTAATAGCAGAAGGTCCGCGAACCTAGCCTCGACAACGTGCTTTGTCGACATTTCGGCGCTGAGCTTCACCATCTATCCAGGCGTCATCCTATGCAATAAGGTTAATTTCTAAGTCGATGCTATACCTGATTGAAAAATAGGGCAATTTTTGCTCCCGCACGCAACTTTTTTGGCACGTCGCCGGTTGCTCTTCCAGGCGACCGCTCCTATGTTCCGGTTCACCTGCCGACCGCAATTTTTTGCCAAGAGGAGATATGACCATGGCTTTCGAATTGCCTGCACTTCCCTACGATTATGATGCTCTTTCGCCGTTCATGTCGCGCGAGACGCTCGAATATCACCACGACAAGCATCACAAGGCTTACGTCGACAACGGCAACAAGCTCGCTGCGGAAGCAGGTCTTGCCGATCTGTCGCTCGAGGAGATCGTGAAGAAGTCCTTCGGCACCAATGCAGGCCTCTTCAACAACGCAGCCCAGCACTACAACCACATCCATTTCTGGAAGTGGATGAAGAAGGGCGGCGGTGGCAACAAGCTGCCGGGCAAGCTCGAAGCAGCCTTCGCTTCCGATCTCGGCGGCTACGACAAGTTCAAGGCCGATTTTGCCGCTGCCGGCGCCACGCAGTTCGGCTCGGGCTGGGCATGGGTTTCCGTCAAGAACGGCAAGCTCGAAATCTCCAAGACCCCGAACGGCGAAAACCCGCTCGTTCATGGTGCAGACCCGATTCTCGGTGTCGACGTATGGGAACACTCCTACTACATCGACTATCGCAACCTGCGTCCGAAGTACCTCGAAGCCTTCATCGACAGCCTGATCAACTGGGATTACGTCCTGGAGCGCTACGAAGCCGCTACGAAGTAAGGTTTGCCGCATAGGCTGGCTTTCGCACCCGGCGTCCTTTGGCGTCGGGTGTTTTCTTATCTGTCAGCTTTTATTGATGTGTCCCTGTCCGCCTGGCGGCCCCAGGAGATCGTCCAAGGAGGCTGAATGTCATCAGCACCGCTCTTCCGCTTTGGTGTCATCGCCGATCCGCAATATGCCGATCTTGAGCCCAATCTGACCCTCAATCGCTATCCGGCGAACAGTATCGACAAGCTTCGCGAGGCAATTGAGGAGTTCAATCGGCACGATCTCGCTTTCGTGGTGACCCTCGGCGACATTATCGATCGCGAATGGAAGAGCTACGACGCCATTTTGCCCGTCTATGAAGCCTTGCGTCATCGCAAGCATTTCCTCCTCGGCAATCACGATTTCGCCGTGGCATCGCAACATCTCGGCGGCGTATCAGCCCGCGTGGGCATGCCCTCGGCCTATTACGATTTCGATCATTCCGGCTATCGCTTCATCGCACTCGACGGCAATGAAATCAGCGTCTTTGCCCCGCCGGAAGGCGACCCGCGACGGCAGGAGGCGAAGGAGTTGATGAAGCGTCTGGGAGATTCGGGCGCGACGAACGGCCAGCGCTGGAATGCAGCCATTGGCGACGCGCAATTCAACTGGCTTGCCGCAAAGCTGCGGGAGACGAAGACGGTGGGCGAAAAGGTCATTATCCTGAACCATTATCCGGTCTTTCCGGAGAATGCCCACAACGCTTTGAACAGCGACCGCATGCTTTCGCTTCTGGCTGAACACGACCATGTCGTCGCCTATCTCAATGGCCACAATCACGCCGGCAATTTTGGAGTGTCCGACGGAATCTATTTCGTCAACTTCAGGGGCATGGTCGATACCGAAGATACGAGCGCCTACGCGATCGTTGCCATCTACAATGATCGGCTGGAGGTTACGGGCTTCGGGCGCGAGGATAGTAGGGTGCTGACGCTGCCGGGCACTTGATGAATCTCTTGTATCGTTTGACATGCGGAACGATCCGCACCGCTGGAAGTTTAGGAACGGAGGCTGCTGTGAGGCGGAGCCGATGTTTCCGGCATTGCAAATTCTGACAATCCTGGCCGTGGCAATCGCCATGGCACTGGCGTTGGCGCATCTGCTGGAGCTGCCGGGCAAAATGCGACTGTCGAAAGAAGACTATCTGACGGTTCAGCGGATTTATTATCCCGGATTTACGATCGGCGGCGTTGCCGAGCCGATCGGCGCTCTTTTGCTTCTGCTTCTCCTGTTCCTGACGCCAGCCAGCATCATCGCATTCTGGCTGTTTGCCGCTGCCTTTGCCGCCATGGCTGCCATGCATGCAGTCTTTTGGTTACTGATACAGCCGGTAAATAATTTCTGGCTCAAGGATGCTGAGCTGAAAGGGTTGGGCGCGGGCTTCTTTTCCCATGATCCAGTCGGTGGTCATAGGATTGAGACCGATGCCGAAGCGGACTGGACCATGCTGCGTGATCTCTGGGAATGGTCGCATGCCGCGCGCGCTGTCCTAGGATTACTCGCTTTCATCCTGTTGGTGACCGCGATCGCGCTATAGCGGTGCGCAAAGCCGAGAGTTGATCTGCTATTATTCTGCCGCCATCCGCATTTCGGTCACATCCCTTTTCGGCGGCGTGCCGAACATGCGGGCATATTCGCGGCTGAACTGCGAGGCACTTTCATAGCCGACGCGATAGGCGGCACTCTCCACATTAGCCTGGCCGGCGACCATCAGGCGGCGAGCTTCGAGCAGCCGCATCTGTTTCTGATATTGCAGCGGGGTCATCGAGGTCAGCGTCTTGAAGTGCTGATGGAAGGAGGAGGGGCTCATGCGCGCGGCGGCCGCCAGTTGCTCGATGCGCACCGGCTCCGCGAAATTGTCGCGCAACAGGCGAATGGCATCGGCGATACGTCGCGTCTGTCCATCCGGCAGCACCAGCTTGCAGACCTCGCCGCCATTGGGGCCGGTGAGCATCCAGAAGCAGATTTCCCGCATGATCGCCGGATAGAGCACCGGAATGGCGCTCGGGTTCGAGAGCAGGCGGGTCAATCGCACGAGGCAATCAGCAAGCTGGTCGCCAAGATTCTCGACGAAGATGCCAAGGTGGGCGCCACCTGTCGGTTTCGGTGGCTTGTCGAGCTGTTCCATGACGTCGCGCATCATGCCGACATCGAATTCGAGGGAGATGGCAATATAGGGCTTCTCGACACTCGCCTGGATCACCCTGCCGGCTGCAGGCAGCTCGATGCTGATGATGAGAGCCTGCATCTCGGCATAGTCGATCACCTTGTCATTCAGCATCAATTGCTTCGCACCCTGCAGAATGACGCAGAGCGCCGGTCGATAAATCATCGAATGCGGCATCTTCGGCTCGGTCGAGCGCATGATGTGCAAACCATCGATGCCCGTGGAAAACACGTTATTGCCACCGCAGTCATGGGCTTCGATGAATTGTGTGATCGCGTCTTTAAGGGCTGACGACATCGGCGGTCTCCGGGGCAGGGTGCCTTGGGCAGGGTGCCTTGCGTCATCATAGCAGCGGGATGCGAGGGAACAAGGCAGTTGGAGGAATAGGCAAGAAATTCGAGAGTTCCGGCATTCAAGGACATGGCATTGCGGGCGTAATTTTTCATCATCAAGCATTCCTTGGAGACGCTGCAATGACGACTGAAAATATCGATAAATCAAAGACAAAGATTGCGATCATCACCGGCGGCGGCCGTGGTCTCGGTCGCAACGCCGCCGTTCATCTCGCCAAGCGTGGTGTCGATATCATCCTGACCTATCATTCAAATAAGGCAGAGGCCGATGGCGCCGTCGCCGAGATCGAAGCGCTCGGCCAAAAGGCGGTTGCCTTGCAGCTCGACGCCGGCAATGTCGCATCCTTCGACGCTTTTGTTACCGAGGTCGGCAGCGCGCTGGAACGGCATTGGAGCCGCGATCGCTTCGATTTCCTCGTCAACAATGCCGGCACCTCCTATCATGCCTCCATTGCCGAAACGACGGAAGCCGAGTTCGACAAGCTTTACAACGTCCATCTCAAGGGCGTGTATTTTCTGACGCAGAAGCTGCTGCCGCACATCAACGACGGCGGCCGTATCGTCAATGTCTCCTCGGGCCTTACCCGTTTCAGCAATCCGGGCTCGTCTGCTTATGCGGCGATGAAAGGGGCTGTCGAAGTGCTGACGCGCTACCTCGCCAAGGAGCTCGGCTCGCGTGGCATCACCGTCAACACGGTGGCGCCGGGCGCGATCCAGACGGATTTCAGTGGCGGCATCGTGCGCGACAATCCCGAGGTCAACCGAATGGTCGCGTCCATGACGGCGCTTGGCCGCGCTGGCCTGCCCGATGATATCGGTCCGATGATCGCCTCGCTGCTGTCGGACGACAATCGCTGGGTCAACGGCCAGCGCATCGAAGTCTCGGGCGGCATGATCCTTTAACTCGCCATCGTCTCTGGAAACCATAGCACCTCAGCCGGCAGCGGCTGGGGTGTTTATCTGCCAGCCATTCACCCAAATCTGGCGCAGGCCATCTCCTTCGCCCTTGAACCAGAGCCCGGCCGGCTGACAATCCTCGATCCGATCGCTGCGGAAATTGCGGATTGCCTGACGCAGCTCGCACCAGGCGACGATATTGGCCGTCTCGGCATAATAGATCAGCGCGATCGGCCGGATGATGCGTTCCGTGGCGCGGCCGAGTTCGTCGCGATAGGCAAGGTCGAGCTTTTCCTCGTCGCGGATGGCGCGGCGCACCAATGCAAGGTCGATTGCCGAGGCTGAAGGTGCGGCAAAGCCCCAGGCATGCAAGGCATTGGCATCGAGGGTCTGGCGTAGCGGCGGCGGCACGGCGCCGGCGATCTTGGCAGTGACGCGCTTGGCCGCCTGTTTCAGCTCGGCATCGCCGGTACGTTCCAAGAGCGCCAGCGACAGCACGATCGCCTCCATTTCCTCAATGGAAAACATCAGCGGCGGCAGGTCGAACCCGGGCCGCAGGATATAGCCGATGCCGCGTTCACCTTCGATCGGCACCCGCATCGCCTGAAGTGCTGCGATGTCGCGATAGACGGAGCGTACCGTCACCTCCAGCCGGGCGGCGATATCGGCTCCCGTCACCGGCCGCTTGGCCAGCCGGAGGATCTGGATGATCTCGAATAGGCGCGATGCCTTGCGCATTTCTTGCCTCAAAGATGAAGGCTACTGACAATACCCCGTCAGTTGGCTCGCTTTATAAGACTACCTATCAACTTGAAAATCAACCATTTCCTCTCCTGCTTCCTTGGAGAGGGCGATAGGCAACTGACATGGGTTACGCAGAAAATCTCTGGCTCTTCTTCATTCTTCTCCTAGGCATTATCATCGTGCCGGGCATGGACATGTTGTTCGTGCTCGCCAATTCCCTGACCGGCGGCAGCAATCGCGGCCTTGCCGCAACGGGCGGCATCATGCTCGGCGGCGCGGTGCATTCGCTGAACGGTGCTGTCGGCATCGGCCTGCTGATGCATTTCGTGCCCGTTCTCTTCAATCCGCTGCTTGTGATTGGCGGAGCTTACATGGCCTACATCGGCTATACGCTGATGCGCAGCTCCATAACCGTTGGGGGCCAGGGGCCGGCCGGCAGCCGTTCCGCCTGGAAAGCCTTCCGGCAGGGAGCGGTGACTTGCCTCATCAATCCCAAGGCCTATCTCTTCATTTTCGCTGTCTATCCGCAGTTTCTGAAGGCGGATTACGGCCCGATGTGGATACAGGCCGTCATCATGGGAGCCATGACCATCGCAACGCAATTTGCCGTCTATGGAGCCCTTGCCATTACTGCCGGGCGTAGCCGCGATCTGCTGGTTGCCAATCCGGGGGCAACCGCCTTTGCGGGCCGTTCGGCGGGGCTTCTGCTGGTCGCGGTTTCGGTGTTCACGGTCTGGGAGGGCCTGAAATTGGCGTGAGAGCTGATGCGTCGAATGAGTGTGTCGGCAGCATGACACTGATTTCACTCGGCTCTCACCACTTTGTGACTTCATTGCCGGAAAGGAAACCGGCAAACATGTCGCCGTAATCATGCGCCGGCCGCGTAGGCGGTCCTGATCACTCGGAGAGGTAGGAGAACGAAATGAAGTTGAAAGCGATTGTGATGGCGACGGCTCTGGCCGGCATCGCACTGGGTTCGGTCGTCGCAGCCGATGGCACGCATGACTCCCGCATCGGGATGATGAAGAAGATCGGCGGCGCCACCGGGGCTCTCGGCGCGATTGCCAAGGGCGACAAGCCCTATGATGCCGATATCGTCAAGGCGTCGCTGACGACGATCGCCGAAACGGCCAAGGCCTTCCCGGATCAGTTCAATCCGCAGAGCGATAAGAGTGATGCCGAGGTCAATCCGAAGATCTGGGACAATCTCGATGACTTCAAGGCGCACGCCGCCAAGCTTTCCAGCGATGCCGAGACGGCGCTCGCCCAGCTCCCCGCTGACAAGGCCGGCGTCGGTTCGACGCTGAAGACCCTTGGCGGCAGCTGCGGCGCCTGTCATCAGGCCTACCGCGTCAAGAAGGACTAAGCGGTAGGTCGGCCTCGTCTAGAGCAATTCCAGGAAAAGTGCGCGGCGGTTTTCCGTCCGGCATTGCGTGAAGGCAAAAGCATCGAGCCTTTTCGCGTTTCGAAGAAAAGCGGCAAGGCTCTAGAAATCGATTTTGGCATCCGCACCGGTTTCCCGGTGCGGAGCCTTTTGGTTTCAGAGCTAAGGCTTGGGGGTAGGTGTGATGGCACGGTTTGTCCGGTGGTTGCTTTGTCTGTTCGGCGTGATCATCCTTGGCTGCGGCGCATTCTATGTCATCACCGCGCCGTCGCCCCTGCCGGCGAGCCATTGGGCCAATCTCGGCGATCCCGATGTCAAGAATGGCGAGATGGTCTTCTGGGCCGGCGGCTGCACGAGCTGTCACGCGGCTCCTGGCGCGCAGGGCGATTCCAAGCTGGTGCTTTCGGGCGGTCTCGCCCTTGCCAGCCCCTTCGGCACCTTCCATGTCCCGAATATCTCGCCGGATGAGAAGTCAGGGCTTGGCAGCTGGACGCTTGCCGATTTCGGCAATGCCATGAAGCGCGGCGTCGGTAAAAACGGCGAACATCTCTATCCTTCCTTTCCCTACGGCTCCTATACCCGCATGAGCGACAAGGACATCAACGATCTCTGGGGCTTCCTGAAGACGCTGCCGAAGAGCAACAATGTCGCGCCTCCGCACGAGCTGCCCTTTCCCTTCGACATCCGGCTGGCGCTTGGTGCCTGGAAATTCCTTTATCTTAACGATCAGCCGCGCGTCGTGCTTGCCAGTGCCGACGAGAAGATCAAGCGTGGTCAATATCTCGTGGAAGGGCCGGGCCATTGCGGCGAATGCCATACGCCGCGCGACAGCCTCGGCGGCTTCGTGAGCGGCCAATGGTTGGCGGGAGCGCCCAATCCGGAAGGCAAGGGCCAGATCCCGGATATCACACCCGGCTCCAAAGCAATCGGCAGCTGGAGCGCCGGCGACATCGCCAATTACCTCGAAACCGGCTTCACCCCGGACTATGACTCGGCCGGCGGCTCGATGGCCGAAGTCCAGCAGAACATCGCCCACCTGCCGGCAACCGACCGGGAGGCGATCGCAGCCTATCTAAAGGCACTGCCGGCGAAATAAGTCGCAGGAGGCTCAAGCCGCGATTTTGCCTTTGGCGAGATAGAGATGCGTTTCATAACGTAGCTCGAATTCACCGCCATGCGCGTTGATCGCATCGGCAAGCGCGGAAAGCAGCGCTTCTCGCTGATCCTCGGCCAAAAGCCGGTAGCTTGAGAGCGTGCGCAGCAGATCGGTATAGCTTTGTGCCGTGTGCAATCGACTCCAGCGATAGCAGCGATGGACCGGTGTTTCGAAATGGTCGGACTGCCGTAGTTCCAGGGCAAAAGGGCCATCGGGTAAATACCAGGCTTCTGCAGGTGGGCCTGCAAGCTGCGGAGCATAGCGGGCATAGATTTTGGCGAATTGTCCAGCAAGCGGTCCCTCGGGCGGCATCGGCACATTGCCGAAGACGGCGAGTGTTCCTCCTGGCGAAAGGAGAGCGGCCGTCCTGGCGAACCGCAGCTCCGGCGAAACCCAGTGGAAGGATTGTGCCGCGGCTATCAGCCTGAAGCTTCTCGGCGCGCCCGACCATGCTTCGAAGGTGGTTTGCTCGAACTGCAGTTGCGGAAATTGCGCCAGTCTTTCCCGCGCGACCGCAATCAGCTCGGCGCCGGGGTCGAGCGCAAGAATAGAAAGGTCGTGGCGGGCAAAACCCTCCGTTGCCTGTCCGGTGCCGCATCCGATTTCGAGGACCTTATCTTTGGGTTCCAACCCGGCGAAACGGATGATGTCGGTAAACAGCGCATCGGGATAAAGGGGGCGGGAGATATTGTAGAGGCTGGCGACGCCATCGAATGTGAATCGCTGTTCCAAGTCGCATCTCCAGTTGCAGGCCTAGGTCGATGGCCATTTTTCTAGCGCATTTCCCGTCAAGCTTACAGCTTCGGGATTCAGCAACGGGAGAGGGCGGCGTGGACGCAAGGGTGACGCAAAAGGTTCCTTATTTCAGCCAGTGGGAAACGCCTGATATGACCCTGGCGGTCGTGGCCGAAGGTGCGCAATCGGCCTTGCTCAAGGACCCGCTTTGGGCCTCTTCCGGCGCCGGCAGCGTTGAGGATTATGCGCGCTGGGCCGGTAATCTCTGCGGCATGGCCTGTCTGAAGATGGTGCTCGCCACCCGCACCGGCAAAGCCGTGCCGATCATGGATCTCGCCATGGGCTGCAGGGATTATGGCGGCTATGTCGAGGAGGCGGATGGCCGGATCAAGGGCCTGATCTATGCGCCCTTCGTCCCCTTTGTTAAAGATCACTTTGATCTGAATGCCAGGATCGTCACCGGGATTTCAGTCGCCGACATCGCCGATATCCTCGCACAATCCGAATTTTTCATCGCGTCGGTGCACCACTCCATCCGCTGGCCTGAGACCGAGCCGCCGGCCAAGGGCGGCCATCTCGTGCTGGTGACAGCCGCCGACGGAAGCACGATCCGCTTCCACAATCCGTCCGGTCACATCGATGCGACGCGCGAGAATGCGGAGATGCCGTTGGAGACATTCGAGAGATTCTTTGCAGGCCGCGGGATCGCCATCGATGGCCAAAGGTCAAGGCGCTCAATAGCGATCCCGTTAAAGGCCGGCATCAGGCCAGAGCCTGCAGATAGCGCATGCCGGTGACCGGACGCGGCTTGAAATCCATGTTTTCGTAGAAGCGATGCGCCTGGAAATTGCCCGTCGCGGCACCGACCGAAAGGTAGCTGCAGCCGGCCTTGCGGGCGATGTCGCGGGCACGGTCGACCAAATGCTGTCCGACGCCGTGGCCACGGTGGCCGTCGCGCACGAAGAGATGATGCAGATCCATGCCACGCTGGCCTTCCTGCGCCTTGTAGAGCGGCACGAGGATGGCGTAGCCGAGCAGGCCATGTTCGCCTTCGGCAACAAGCGCCGTGATCCAGGGCACCGGACCGAAGAGATCGCGCTCGAGCTGCTCGGGCGTCGTGCCTGAGGGGTCGCCATGATGGGCGGCAAGCAGCCGGATCATGTCGTTGAGCTCAGGCAGGTCGCGCGGCTGCGCATTGCGGATTGTGAGCACCGGCGGGCGGAGAAGTGAGATGTCGCTGTCGTCTAGCATGGCATTTTGCGTCCTTGTTTTTCAATGAGCCGTCAGGACGCTGCCGATACAACAAAGCCGCCTGACGGCGGCTTGTTGACATATGATCTGTCTTGGCCGCCCCTTACAGGTACAGCCAAAAATACGAGCAATTGTGGAGCGCGTTCGTGATCATGGGCGCATCAATGATCCGGTTCAGCGCATTTGTCAATGGGGCCTTAGTGCTCGTGTTCGCATAGTCCGTGATCGGAAAGCGCGCGGATCACATAGCAGTCTTCGATGCTGTGCCCGTCGCAATGCGAAACGATGCGCTCCAGTTCATGCTCCAATCTTTTAAGCTGTGCGATCTTGATGCGCACATCTTCCAGATGTTCCTTGGCGATCCGATCTGCGCCGACGCAGGGGCGGTCCGGATGCTGGCTGAGAGAGATCAATTCCTTGATGGCATCGATCGTCAGGCCCAGATCACGGCCATGTCGAATGAAGGCAAGGCGCTCCAGATCCGTCTTGGAATAGCGCCGCTGGTTGCCTTCGCTGCGTTCCGGCTCCGAGATCAGTCCCATCTGCTCGTAATAACGGATCGTCGGCACTTTCACGCCGGTCCGCTTGGATAGATCGCCGATCGTCAGCATTGCATGGCCTCCAATACCTCTAGTCTCTAGAGCAACATATGAGGCCATTCGTGGAAATTGCAAGGCCAGGTAGCCGCGACGGCCGGCCGTGATACTCCGTCGGCTACCTCATCGCCTGGTCGTCGCCACAAAAAGGTGGCTTCCAATTCCTCGTCACAAATAGTATACCCCCCTATATTATAATCGAGGCTACGATGTCCCATACCATTCGCCAGCAAGCCAAGCTCCTCTCTCGCGTCCGCCGTCTCAAGGGGCAGATGGAAGCGGTGGAGCGCGCGCTCGAGGCCGAGCGCCCCTGCGGGGAAATCCTGCAGCTGCTCGCCTCCATTCGCGGCGCCCTGACAGGGCTGACCGGGGAGGTTCTGGAGGACCATCTGCAGGAACATATACTGCATGCCGAAAGTGAAGAGGCACGCCGTCAGGCGGTCGATGAGATAGCCGACGTGCTGAAGACCTATCTGCGGTGACCAAAGCAAGTCGCGCAAAAGTGTGCGGCGGTTTTGCGATGACGACATGCGAAAAATCGAAGACATAAAACGCCAGGAGTGCATCTGAAAGATCGCGACGCGTTTTATGGTTTCAGGCGTTCAACGAGAGAGTAATGTCATGAGTATTTCCTCCGAAATGGGCCACAGCCATGTTTTTCTGGGCTCCGATCACCAGCGCAACGAACGCCGCATCTGGCTCGTCATCGCGCTGACCGCTGTCATGATGGTGATCGAGATCGGCGCGGGCACGATTTATGGTTCGATGGCACTGCTCGCCGATGGCTGGCATATGTCGACCCATGTCAGCGCGATGCTGATTTCGGCGCTTGCCTATCTCTATGCACGCCGGCATGCGCACAATGCGCGCTTCACCTTCGGCACCGGCAAATTCGGCGATCTCGCAGGTTTTGCCAGCGCCATCGTGCTCGCATTGATCGCGCTGATCATGGGCTGGGAGAGCATTTTGAGATTGCTCGATCCGGTGGCGATCAATTTCCGCGAGGCCATCGCAATTGCCGTTGTCGGCCTCGTCGTCAATCTCGTCAGCGCCTGGTTGCTGCGCGACGATCACAGCCATCATCACCACGGCCATGCCGGCCACGGGCACAGCCATGGCCACGCTCATGATCATGACCATCACCATGATCACGATCATGACGACGGTCACCACCACGATCATGGCCAAAAAGGTGGCAGGGATAACAATCTGCGCTCCGTCTATGTCCATGTCATCGCCGATGCGATGACCTCGGTTCTCGCCATCGTCGCCCTGCTGCTCGGCAGCCGTTTCGGCTGGACCTTCCTCGATCCCGTCATGGGCATCGTTGGCGGCCTGGTGATCCTGCAATGGGCATGGAGCCTGCTGCGTGCCTCCGGCGCCGTTCTCCTCGATTTCATCCCGCAAGGTGAAGATCTGCCCGAGGAGATCCGCGAAGCGATCGAGACGGATGAGGACCGCATCACCGATCTGCATGTATGGCAGGTCGGACCCGGGCATCATGCCGCGATCGTCGCGGTCGCAACGCCGGTCTCGCGCGATCCGTCCTTCTACAAGGCGCGGCTTGCCGAGATCCATGAACTCTCCCACGTCACGGTCGAAGTTACCGTCGACAAGGCGGCATAGAATCCGTTAGCAATCGGTGAGGTCAGAGGCTTGCCATATTCCTCGCATAGCCCAAGACCTGCCGATTCTGCTGGAGGCCCTCGACATGCCCACATTGCTCACTCGCCGCCACCTCATGGCAGGTTCGGCGTTGCTTCTTCCCGCCCTGACGCTCGGCCCCAATAGTCTTTTTGCTGAGGATAGTGGTGCGCCGGTGCAGACGCCTCCCGCAACGGACAATTCGGCGATGCCCGATGCCGGCGGTCAGAGCCCGCAAGGCGACGGTGGAGCGCAGGACAATTCGCAGCTTTCCGACGATGTCGACAAGCAGCTCGCCGATCTGGAAAAGAAGACTGGCGGTCGTCTTGGCGTCTCCGTGCTCGACACGGAGACCAACATTTCCCTCGGCCATCGGGAGGAGGAGCGCTTTCCCCTGTGCAGCACCTACAAGGCGCTCGCCGCCGGCTTTGTGCTGGCGCGCGTCGACCAGGGTGTCGAGAAGCTCGACCGTCGCATCACTTACGGTAAGGACAAGGTCGTCACCTATTCGCCGGAAACAGAAAAGCACGCCGACGGCGATGGCATGACCATTGCCGAACTTTGCAACGCCGCGATCACGCTGAGCGACAACACGGCCGGCAATCTGCTGATCGAAAGCTTCGGTGGCCCGGCAGCGTTGACCTCTTGGCTGCGTACGACAGGCGACACCGAAACCCGCCTCGACCGCAACGAACCCGATGTCAACCAGGCGGTGAAGGACGATCCGCGCGACACCACCACGCCGGATGCGATGCTGGATACGATCGGCCTCCTGACGCTCGGCAATACGCTGTCGGAAACATCGAGGGATCAGCTGGTCAACTGGCTGGTCGCCAATACCACGGGCAACAACCGCCTGCGCGCGGGCCTGCCGAAGGAGTGGAAGGTCGGCGACAAGACCGGCACCGGCAATAATGGTTCCTATGCCGATATCGCCGTCATCTGGCCGCCGGACCGGGGTGCGATCCTGGTCACGACCTTTGTTGCCGAGGCGACCGCGCCGGCAAAGGACGTCGAGGCTGTCTTTGCCGAAGTCGGCAAGATCGTCGTCGACATGGTCGGGCAATAGCGGAATATTTATAATAAAAACAAGACGATATGGGCAAGATGTGAATCGGGTTCGTATCGTCTTCATGTAACCTGGCAGCTTGCTCAGACGAGCGCCAAGGCCGCGGCTGCGCTGTCCGTTTCCTGATCGCTATCACCATCGGCGTTGCCGGCGCCGAGCTTCTGTTTGATCTCATCGGCAATCTGATCGTTGATTGCCTTCTGGTCGTCGGCCGACAAGGACTTGAAGGAATCTTCCGTCAGGCCATGCGCCTGCAGATATTGCGCCCGGATTTTCTGGGCAGGCGTCATATTCGCCCATTTGGCAAACTCGTCGAGAATATCCTGATCGGACTGCTCGCTTGACGATGCAGAGCTGCTTCCGCCCGACGCCGTTGCGCTGTTCTGATCGCTGCTCTCGTCCGATGTCGAGGACGACGCGCTGCCGAACTGGCTGAGCCACAGGCCGGATGAAATGGAGGAGGGGACGCCGCTGGACGAGATGGAAGGCCCTTGCGAATCGTCCTGCTGGCCGCTGCTGTCGCCCGGCAGCGAGAAGGGTGTGCTGTCGTCGCCGTCGCTGCTCTGCGAGCTGCGGATCGGCGTGCTGAAATAGTTTTGAGTGCCGCTGTGCACTTTCATCGTCATATCTCCCGATGGGTTGCGGGGACGATGACTCTGCAAGCCTGTCTGGGGCTTATGCGCTCGAGCTTTTTCAGGTGCCGCAGAAGGTCTGTAGCACCCGCTCCGCCGGCAATGGCGGCTCGGCATAGGGCGCAAAGGCGGGCTGATCCTCGTAAGGGGTCGCGAGCACCTTCAACAGGGCCTCGAACAGCGAGAAATCACCATCCTCGACGGCAGCTTGGATGGCCTGTTCGATTCGGTGATTGCGGGGAATGAAGGCCGGGTTGACCTTGCGCATCGCCGTCGACCGCGCTGCCGGCGTCTGCGGATCGCGAGCGAGCCGCTCGCGCCAGCGTTCGAGCCAAGGTGCCGCTGCTTGCGGGTCGTTGAACCCGGCGGCAAAATCGGTCACGTCGTCGTCTGCGGCGAGAGCCGCAAGTCGGCGGAAGGTGAGGGTAAAATCAGCGCCCTGCTGCTGCATGGTCGCTAGCAGCGACTGGATCAGCTCGAGATCGCCTTCTTCCTCGCCCGCAAGCCCGATCTTGGCGCGCATGCCGGCAAGCCAATAGGTCTGGAAGCGCTCGCCATAGGCCTTGATGACGACATTCGCCAGCTCGATCGCCGTATCGACGGAGGGGTCGATCAGCGGAATCAGCGTCTCGCCGAGGCGCGCCAGATTCCATTGGCCGATGGCCGGCTGGTTGGCATAGGCATAGCGACCATTGCGGTCGATGGACGAGAAGACGGTCGCCGGATCATACGCATCCATGAAGGCGCAGGGACCGAAATCGATCGTCTCGCCCGATACGGTCATATTGTCGGTGTTCATCACGCCGTGGATGAAGCCGACATGCAGCCAGCGGGCGATCAGCGCCGCCTGACGGTCGGCCACGGCTTCCAGCAGCGCAAGGTATGGATTTGCGCGGTCCCTGATGTCGGGATAGTGCCGGCCGATGACATAGTCCGCCAGGATCTTCAGGCTATCCGTGTCGCCCCGCGCCGCAAAGAACTGGAAGGTGCCGACGCGGATATGGCTTGCCGCTACCCGCGTAAACACCGCGCCGGGCAACACTTCTTCGCGATAGACGGGCTCTCCGGTTGTCACGGCCGCGAGCGCCCGCGTCGTCGGAATGCCGAGCGCGTGCATCGCCTCGCTGACGATATATTCGCGCAGAACCGGGCCGAGTGCTGCGCGTCCGTCGCCCCGGCGGGAGAATGGCGTCGGTCCTGAACCCTTGAGCTGGATATCACGGCGCCTGCCATGGCGATCCTTGACTTCACCGAGAAGGATCGCCCGGCCATCGCCGAGCTGCGGCACGAAATTGCCGAACTGATGCCCGGCATAGGCCATGGCGATCGGCTGCGATCCCGGCAGCAGCTCGTTGCCGGAAAAGATCGCCGCCGCATTTTGCTTCAGCGCCTCCACATCCAGTCCGAGTTCCCGCGCCAGCACCTCGTTGAACCTGATCAACTGCGGCACGGCAACCGGCGTCGGCGCCTGGTCCGCGAAAAACTGCGGTGGCAGGCGCGCGTAGCTATTGTCGAAGGCGATCGGCGGCGCCCGAAGCGCGGTATCATCGTGAAGAGGAGAGCTCATGTTCCTAAGGTAGGGCCGACAGGGAAGCGGCGCAAGGCGCTTGCTCCGAGTAGGAAATCATCCTACTTTATCCTACCGGACGTGAGGACTTTGCAATGAACGAGAAGCTGAGCATTTCGCTCCCCAGTGAAATGGTTGCCGCCATCAAGGCGCGCGTCGATGCGGGCAGTTATGCCTCCACGAGCGAGGTGCTGCGCGCCGCCGTGAGGGTTTGGCTGCGGGAAGAGGAGGAATACCAGCAACGGATAGCAGCGATCAGACAGAGAGTGAAAACATCGCTCGATGATCCCAGGCCGGATCTGAGCATGCAGGATATCGACAACTGGATCGAGACGCTGGCGGCGGAAAAACAGTAACCGCATGAAGCGATACTCAGTCGTATTTCGCGAAACGGCCAAAGCCGATCTTCTGTCTATATTCAGCTACGTGCTGGACCAAAGCAAAAACAGCGATACAGCGCTCGACTATATCAAGCGCATCCGGAACAAATGTGCAAAAATCGGCGATGCGCCTCTCGGTGGCGTCGCTCGCCCCGATCTCGGCGCTGGAATAAGGATGGCCGTCTTCGAACGCAGCGTCGTCATTCTCTATGTTGTTGAAGAGGAACGCGTGCGGATCACCAACATCGTCTTCGGAAGGAGAGATTACGCAGCTCTCATGACGCGCCCTTAGTTGCTTTCCAGCTCCCGCGCCATCTCCGCAAGCTTGCGCACCGTATTGAGATTTCTCGACGTTCCCGCCTTCAGCGCCGGCAGCTTCAGTTTCGAGCGTCCCGAGCCATCGGGATAATGCACGTAGATTTCGCGGCCGGCGATATGCACTTCCTCGCCGCCGGGTGCGACGAGCTTGGTGAGTGCATCCTCCGGCGCCTCGTCCTGCAGGAAGGTCACAAGCAGGTAGTTCGGCTTGGCGTGAGGGAAGGGCGAATGTTCTGCGACCTTTTCCAAAGCCGCGCAGCTGCGCAGGATCACGCCCGGAGACTTGCCCATCTTGTCCGCCAGCGCCTTTTCAAGCCGAGCCTGCACCGTTGCCTCGTCCTCCCCGGCGAGGAAGACCACGTTGCCGCTCTGGATATAGGTGCGCACATCCTGAAAGCCGATCTCCTCGCAGAGTGCCTTGAGGTCGGCCATGGACAGCATTCCCGTGCCGCCAACATTGACGGCACGCAGTAGTGCGACGAAGACGGTCATGGCTTCCTCCGTTGTTCGGCCTACATCTTCTCAGCGACCTTGACGGCGAAGGAGTATTCGAACGCCACTTCTTCCAGACGCTGGAAGCGGCCAGAAGCGCCGCCGTGGCCGGCATCCATGTTCGTCTTAAGGAGAATGGGTGCTTCGCTCGTCGTCTTCTCACGCAGCTTGGCGACCCATTTCGCCGGTTCCCAATAAGTGACGCGCGGGTCGGTGAGGCCGCCGAGCGCCAGGATCGGCGGGTAGGGCTTTTCGCCAACATTGTCATAGGGGCTGTAGGCGGCAATCTGCTCGTATTCTTCCTTGCTGTCGATCGGGTTGCCCCATTCCGGCCATTCCGGCGGCGTCAGCGGCAAGGTGTCGTCGAGCATCGTGTTGAGCACGTCGACGAAGGGGACGGCGGCGATGATGCCGGCGAATTTCTCCGGCGCCATGTTGGCGACGGCGCCCATCAGCATGCCGCCGGCCGATCCGCCCTCGGCGATGATCTTCGCGTAAGAGGTGAACTTCTCCTGATTCAAATAGTCGGCTGCAGCGATGAAGTCCTTGAAGGTATTGGTCTTCTTTTCCATCTTGCCGTCTTCGTACCAGGCAAAGCCCTTGTCCTTGCCGCCGCGGATATGGGCGATGGCATAGATGAAGCCGCGATCGGCGAGCGACAGGCAATTGGTGTTGAAGCCGGCCGGAATGGTAACACCGTAGGCGCCGTAGCCATAGAGCAGGCAGGGTGCGGAACCGTCGAGCGGCGTGTCCTTGCGATAAAGCAGCGTGACCGGCACGGTCTCGCCGTCCCAGGCGGGTGCGAAGACGCGGCGCGTCACGTAGTCTGCCGGATTATGGCCCGAGGGCACTTCCTGCGTCTTTAGCAAGGTGCGCTCGCGCGTCACCATGTTGTAGTCGTAGAGCTGGCTCGGCGTCGTCATCGAGGAGTAGGAGAAGCGGATGATATCCGTGTCGTATTCGGCGGCACCCTGCAGGCCGAGCGCATAGGCTTCTTCTTCGAAGGCGATCGCATGTTCCTCGCCGCTGCGGCGGTCGCGGATGATGATGCGCGGCAGGCCGTCCTTGCGTTCCAGCCAGAGGAGATGGCGGGCATAGGCGAGGTGGCTGAGGATCAAAGTGCCCGGCTTGTGAGGCACGACCTCGCGCCAGTTTTCCTTGCCCGGCTCCTTCGCCGGCGTCTCCATGATCTTGAAATCCTTGGCATCGCCGTCATTGGTGAGGATGTAGAAGACGTCGCCGCCTTCGGTGATTTCATATTCGATCTCGGTTTCGCGCTCGGCTACGATCTTGGGCTCGGCTGTCAGATCGGAGGTCGGAATGATGCGGTATTCGCTGGTCTCGTGATCGTGAATGTCGATGAAGATATAGTCGTCGAGCAGCGAGCCGCCGACGCCCATGAAGAAGCCCGGGTCCTCCTCCTCATAAACGAGCCGGTCGTCCGACTGCGGCGTGCCGATGATGTGATGGAAGATCTTCGAGGGGCGGTGGTTCTCGTCCTGCAGCGTGTAGAAGAAGCTCTTGCCGTCGGGCGCCCAGACGGCATCGCCGCCGGTGTTCTCGATCACGTCGGCCAGATCTTCTCCAGTCTCGAAGTTGCGGATCTTCAGCGTGAAATATTCCGAGCCCTTGTCGTCATAGCCCCAGATGCCATGGCTGTGGTCGGAGGAGTGGTCGAGGCCGGAAAGGCGAAAATAGGACTTGCCTTCATTCTCCTTGTCGCCGTTCAAAAGCAGCTTGCGTTCGCCGCCGTTGCGCGGCTCGCGGAAGAAGCGGGGCTGCTCGCCACCGGTGACGAAAAACGTGCCGTAGGCGTAAGGACCGTCCTTCATCGGTATCGAGCTGTCGTCTTCCTTGATGCGGCCCTTCATCTCGCCGAAGAGAACCTTCTGCAGCTCCTTCGTGTCCGCCATCGCGGCGTTCATGTAGATGTTCTCGGCTTCCAGGTGCGCCCGGATTTCCGGCGCCAGGATCGACGGGTCCTTGAACATCGCCTGCCAGTTGTCGGCGCGCAGCCACGCATAATCGTCGGTGCGGGTAATGCCGTGGTGGGTATCCGTAATTGGCTTTTTCGGGGCGGCGGGCGGAGTGGGGAGATTCTTGAAAACTGACACGGGGAGCGCTTTCTCTGGAATGAAAGTCGGATGTGAAGTGAAGAGAGAAATAGAGGGCAGCGAGGTGAGGTTCAAGCGGCAAGTCTGTTCCTCAAGCTTCATGCAAGCAGCCGATATTAGTCTTGCTCGAACAGGCAGCTTGCGGGAGGCCGCATTGGGGCGCTGCCTTGATGAGACCACATTCTTTACCGAAGTCGGCATACAGTGCGTCGACACGAAGGCGGTCAAGGCCTTCTCTGATGGAGCGAACGCACTCAAATCCAAAACAATACAAGGGACCGGTCTTCATGCTGAAACTCTTCGTCATCCTGATTCCGTTGGCTAGTGTCGCCACCTCCGCCTTCGCCGTCGATCCGGCCATGAAGAAGCAGTTGGAGAAGCTCGATCCGTCGGAACGGATGGAGCAGGCGTGCGACGCAGAGGCCATGAAGCGGATCGGCACGGACAAGACGGGTTTCAAGCCGGACAAGGTGATCGCCTACACTTTCAGCGACCCCGACATGAAGCCCGACGCCATGGATGCGCCCGGTGCCGTCTTTCGCAGCAAGGGCGATTGGTATCATCTCTCATATACGTGTGTGACCGGGCCGCAGCATATCCATGTCCGCGATCTGAGCTACCAGATCGGCGACAAGGTGCCGCGTGATGCCTGGCAGGAACATTATCTCTACGACTGATCGGTCCGGATTGCCCGGGGCACCATTTTTCTGCGGCCACGGTCTATACTGCGGTTGCGTACCCTGATGGTGCAAGGACCTAGCGCCGTCTCAGCGACTCCACACGGGTGAGTTCAGACAGAATGTGGTCCTGTACGTCGGACGGCTGCCGGCAGACGGCATCCGTCAGGTCGCGTAGCGTCGCTCTGAGGCTGTGAAGCTGGTCCACCAGATCCATGACCACATCGACGCCCGGCTCATTGACGCCCATCGCGCTGCTGAGATCGAGGATGAGCCGGCCGCGCGCAATGTCGGCTTCACGGAAATTGCGGCCCTGATCGGTGACTTCGGGCACCACCCAGCCTTGGGATATCCAGATTTCCAGCACGGTGGTTTCGATCCGGAGGTGCAGTCGAAACTCGCTCTCGTTCATCGCTTATCCTCCCATCGTCTTTCTGGGGTCTTGCGCCTTGCCTGCTTCCCAATCGGAAACGAAGCGCGTGAGATCAGGATCCGGCGTATCCGGCAGGACGATCTTCAGCGAAACATAGGCGTCGCCATTGTCCTTGCCGCGTACGGGCGCGCCCTTGCCCTTCAGACGCAGCACCTTTCCCGTATTGGAGTTTGGCGGCAGCGTCACGGTAACTGCGCCGGAAGGAGTTGGAACCCGAATCTTGCCGCCGAGTACCGCCTCGCTCAGCGAAATCGGCAATTCCATTCGGATGTCGTCGCCATCGCGGGTATAGAAGCGATGCGGGCGCACATGCACGGCGATCAGCGCATCTCCGGGCTTCCCGCCATTGAAGCCTGGGTCGCCCTTGCCCTTCAGGCGCAGCGTTTGCCCGTCGCGTGTGCCGGGCGGAATTTGAACGTCCAGCGCCGGCCCCTCGGGCAGGCTGATCTGCTTCTTTGCGCCGTTGATGGCGTCCAGAAAGTCGACCTCCATCGTATAGTGACGGTCTTGACCCTGCATCTGGGATTGGCCTCGGCTGCGACGCGAGAAGAAACTGGAAAACATGTCGTCGGCATCGCCGAAATCGGCAAAGCCACCCGTATTCTGGTAGGGGCCGCGCTGGCCTTCCTGGGTGGCATAGTCACGATAGTAGCTGCGTGGCGCCTGTTCCGCACCGCTGCTGTCGATCTCGCCGCGATCGAACCGTCCGCGCTTCTCCTCGTCGCCGAGAATGCCGTAGGCAGCCGAGACTTCCTTGAACTTGTCCTCGGCCTGCTTGTCGCCGGGGTTGAGGTCCGGGTGCAGCTTCTTGGCAAGCTTGCGATAGGCGCTTTGAATATCCTTTTGCGGGGCGTCCCGCTTTACGCCCAAAATTTCATAGGGATTGCGACTCATACATGTCTCTCTTTGGGAGCACGGAAAGATACGCAGATAGTGCTAGGGTAAGCTCATATCAATCGTATCATAGACGCGGTCAGGTTGAAGCCCGCACTTTGCAGCTTTCGTCTCTGACGTCGTTATGATGTGAAATGGGCGCTATTGCTGCCGCTTTGCCATATTTCCGGCGTCTTGCCGGATGATGGCGAGCGGTGTGGCTGGGCCAGCGATTGCGCGCCCGCCGAATTTTGTTTGCCTGATCCACCTGGTGGCCATCCGATGAAACGCCTGTTGCTCGCTTCCACACTCCTTCTTGCCGCGCCGGCAGCCTTTGCCGCGCCGCCGGAGCAACCGCCTGCCGGCTGGCCGCAACTACCGCCGAAGGCGCCGGTTTCTAAGATCAAGCTTGTGGAGCCGCATCTGCATGTCGATCGCGCGGGCAAGGGAGCACCGCGCATCGCGCTTACCTTCGATGCCTGCATGGGCAAGACTGATCCGCGCATTCTAAGCGCGCTTGTCGATCAACGCATTCCGGCGACGATCTTCGTCACGGCACGCTGGCTGCGCACCAATCCGGACGCCTTGAAAGTCTTCCTTGCCCATCCCGATCTCTTCGAGCTGGAAAATCACGGACAGAACCATATTCCCGCCGTCGATGTCCCGACCAAGGTTTACGGCATCGCCGCCGCCGGCTCGCCGCAGGCCGTGGCTCAAGAGGTCAAGGGCGGCGCCGATGCGATGCTCGCAGCCGGCATTCCGCAGCCGCGCTGGTTCCGCGGCGCGACCGCGAAATACACGCCGGCAGCCATCATGCAGATCCGTGGCATGGGCTATCGGATCGCCGGCTATTCGGTGAATGGCGATAGTGGTTCGCTTTTGCCGGCCAAGATGGTGGAAAAGCAATATGCTTCCGCAAGGGATGGTGACGTCATCATCTCCCATATCAACCAGCCGACACATGCGGCAGGCGAGGGCGTTGCGGCCAGCATCCTCGCACTGAAGGCAAAAGGCGTCGATTTCGTGCGTCTGCAGGATATCCCCGAAAAGGGCGACGACGACACCACGAACTGACTGCTTCAGTAATTCCAGTAAAAGTGCGTAGCGGTTTTTCGTCCGGAATGCGTAAAACCAAAGCGCTCTAGCCCGGCAATTGCGGCTGGGCTTTTTCCTCGATGAAGAGCTCGTCGATGATGGCCATGACGATCAGCGACAATGGCAGAGCCAGCATGGCACCGACTGCTCCCCACATCCATGTCCAGAAGATGATGGCCAGAAAGACGACAAAGGGATTGAGCTCCCATTGGCGGCCCATGACTGCGGGAAAGACGAGATTCTCCACCGCCATATGCACTGCGAAGAACGCGATGGCGGGCGCGAGGCCGAAAATGATGTCCGAATGCGTGATGATGCCGGCGATTGCGAGTGCAAGGGTCATGGTTGTCACGCCGAGGAATGGAACGAAGCTGGATACGAAGGCGAAAACGCCCCATAGAACCGGCACGCTCATGCCGCCGACATAGGCGATAATAGTCATCGCGACGCCGATCCCGGCGTAGATCAGCGAGGCCGTTGCGAAATAGAAGCCGAGCACCCGCTCTACGGCATTGATGATGCGGATCGCGTTCAATCGGGATGTCCTCGTGGAAAAGGCCATGATGATCGTCTTGCGCAGGCTCACCCTGCCGGCAAGGAACAGCAGCAGGGCTGCAAAGAAGATCAGGATCTGCACGATGGCCGGCGTCAGGCTGGTGGACACGACATGCAGGACATTGCCGCTGTTTTCCAGCAGGGTGCTGATCGAGATCGGGCTGCCTTGAAGGGTCTCGGACGAAATATGCAGCCATTTGAACCGGTCGAGATAGGGCATCAGCCGATCGGATGTGCGCTGGAAGAAGTCGGGCGCCTGCTGTGCGAGCTTTGCGACCGGGCCGGCGAGCGCATTGATGATGAGGAAGATCACCAGGGCAACGCCGGATGAAAGAATGACGGCATTCAGAACGCGGGGAACGCCGAGCTTGCTGAGCCTCTCGGCCGCCATGCCGAGGATCATGCCGACGACGACGGCGAGCGTCACTGGAATGAGGATCAGCGACATCGTGTAGACGGCGGCCAGGGCCAGCATGAGGAAAATGCCGATCGTGGCCCAGGAGGTGGCGATATCGAGCTTGGCTCGTCCGTTCTCGTCGGAAAGATCTAAAATTTCAGCGTCTTCATGGGCGCGGGACGCGTTGCGGCCGATGCCTGCGCCAGCGTCCTGTGCCGCTGCTGCATCTGATCGGCTGGTGGCGATTTTGTCGAATTCCATCCCCAGAAAGTTCCCCAAGGCAGGATCGCCTCACCACTCAAACGCGAAAAAGCCCGCCGCGGTTCCGCAACGGGCCTCTTTCCGGGGAGTATTCGGTGCTGGCGTCAGGCGACGAGATTGAGGCCGATGCCCCATGGGTCGCGCAGCGATACGCCGCCGTCACGCTTTTCGGTCTTGATTTCGTGCTGTTCCAAGGCAGCGACGGCCTTGTCCAGGGCCGCCTTGTCGTTGAAACGCAGCGTGTAGTCGGAAAGGCCGGTCATATGCTCGCTGCGCACACCGGCGCCACGGCTGTTCCAGGTGTTGGCGCCGAGGTGATGGTGATAGCCGCCGGTTGCAAGGAAGGTCGCGCCGGGATAGCGCGCCGCCATGACCTTCATGCCGAGCACGTCGCGATAGAAGGCGTTCGCTTCCGCGACATCGCCGACCTGCAGATGGATATGGCCGATAGCCGATCCTTCAGCCATGCCGTCCCAGCGATCCTGCGGGGCGCTTTCATAAAGCTTCTGCAGATCGAGACGAAGCGTCGCCATCTCGACCGTACCGTCATCGTGGAAGGTCCATTCCTCATGCGGGCGGTCGGCATAGATCTCGATGCCGTTGCCCTCCGGGTCGGACAGATAGATGGCCTCGCTGACGATATGGTCGGAAGCGCCTTCCAGTACCACATTCTCATGGGCGGCATGGCGAAGCCAGCGTGCAAGCTCGATGCGGCTCGGCAGCAGAAAGGCCGTATGGAACAGGCCAGCGGCCGTTGTCGGCGCGCGCATAGCTGCCCGATCGGTGGTCAGTGTCAGAAGGGGACGGCCGGCGACGCCGAGGACCTCGCCGCTCGCAGCCTTCTCGATCACCTTCAAGCCCAGCATGTTCTGATAAAAGCGGGACACCAGCGGCAGGTCGGTAACGACGAGATGCGACTGGCCAACATAGGCGGGACGGGTCAGGGCGTAGGAGGGGGCGGTTTCGGTCATGGGGTGAGTTCCAACCTCGATAATCTTGAAAAAAGGCAACCGGCGTCGGCGGCAATGGCCGCCAGCGGCGGGCAGGAGGGTTTCGCCGGTTGATATGCCTCTTTGATCTCCTGGCCCGCTGTACTTGGATATTGATATGGTCGATTTTGATTGTTCACAGAAGACTATAAATTGCGGATTGAGCGTTCGCTTTCTATTGACGAGTGACAGGCAAACCGGCAGCAAAGCGTTCACGAAGATTTATCGCTGTACTCGTTTGGCGCAGTTGTCTCCTCCTGTTTCTAGTGCAAGGATCGGTCTTCGACGAAACGGAACCGGATGAAATGACTGAGTACAGAGGCATCCGTTGGGCCTATGATCGTTATGAGATTATCGCAGACGGCATCGTCAACGGTGTCGGTGTGGTCTTCGCGCTGATCGGCGCCACCGTGCTGATTTTTTATGCGACGGTCTGGAGTTCCTACGGCGAAATTGCCGCCGCATGGATCTATGGCGTCGGCTTGGTGCTGACGCTCGGAATGTCCTTCACCTACAATCTGTGGCCAGTATCCCGGACGAAATGGTTTCTCCGCCGTTTCGACCACTCTTTCATCTATGTTCTGATCGCCGCTACCTACACGCCGTTTCTGGAGCGGGGATCCGAGGACCCACTGCTGCTTGGCGTGCTGATTGCCGTCTGGGTCTTTGCGGCGTTCGGCATCGTCCTGAAAGTCCTTTTTCCTGGACGCTTCGATCGGCTGGCGATCCTGCTCTACCTTGCGATGGGCTGGAGCGGCATCCTTGTTGCCAAGCCGGTTTCCATGCATATCCCGTTTGCCTCGATGCTGCTCATCGTCATCGGCGGCGTGATCTATTCGCTCGGCGTGATTTTTCATGTCTGGGAAAAGCTACGCTTCCAGAATGCGATCTGGCATGGTTTCGTCGTTGCCGCCGCTGCCGTACATTACTCTGCGGTGCTGACCTGCTTCAGCCTGTCGCCGGAAAACTTTTGACGATCTCAGCCGTTGGCGTGCACTTCTTCGTCGAGCGCAGGCTGCGCACCAGGCGCATGACGACGGCATCGTAGCGCTGCATATCGGCTTTCGAATAATCCATCTGGAAGAAGGCGGCGGCGCCATTGCAGAGTGCGACCCCACGGACATAGACGATGCGCCCCTGCCTGGTGCCGGAAAAGCTGATGCCGCGCGAATTCGATTTCGAGTAGGAAATCTTCCAGCCCTGGTCTCTGGCAAGCGCCACGCGCCCGTTCGCTTCCGATGCAAAATCACCATTGGCAACCATCGTGCCGAAGACCTGCAGCGAAGCGGAGCGATCTGCCGGTGACAGCGAAAGCCGGTCGGTATCTTCGGAAGAGGCGGCGAGATGGAATTCCGACGGCAGCTCGATCGCGTAGCCGAAGCCTGCATTGTCATAGGACCACCAGTCCGCGGCAAAGGCCGTGGTTGGGGAAAGAAGCAGGAGGGCGATCAGGCGGGCGAGCATTGCGGTTTCCGGGAGGCAGGATCTGCAAACCGATCAAGATTAGCGCATTTTTCAGCGCGATTTCCATAGCGATTCAGGAAATACGCGTAATTTAGCGCAAATTCATTACAGCTTCATTGCGAGCCATGCAGGATCAGCAGGGTAATCTGCGGTAAAGCGAGGCCCAGGCGGCCATTGCGAGCCTTCGAAAAGTCCGCGATGTCCTGCAACCCCTGCGGTCATTGGCATGGAAAACCGATTTCGGTGGTTTACGTCCGGTTTTCCCTTGTCGGGACTTGAGGCGATGTGTCCTTTCGCCTATCCCTTCAAGACCGCTCCGGTTCTGCCGGATTCTGCATGAACGTTCAGTTAGGGGGGAGCATGGCCGCCGCCACCGCGGGCCTGACATTCCTGGCTTTATGCCTGCCCTTTCTCGGTGCGCTGATCGCGCCGGTTGTCGTTCGGCGTTTGGGCCACAATGCGGCATGGCCCCTGGCGCTGCTTCCCGCTCTCGCATTTCTGCATTTCTCGAGCTTTCTTCCCGCCATTGCTGCCGGACATGCGGAACTCGGCGGCTTTGATTGGGTCCCAAGCCTCGATCTCCGGTTTTCCTGGCTGATTGACGGCCTATCGCTGACCTTTGCGCTGCTTATCACAGGCATCGGCACGCTGATCGTCCTTTATGCCGGCGGCTATCTGAAGGGGCATGCTGATCTCGGCCGCTTCTTCTCCTTCATCTTTCTTTTCATGGGCTCGATGCTCGGCCTCGTCGTCTCGGACAGCTTCCTCACGCTATTCGTCTTCTGGGAGTTGACCTCGATCACCTCCTTCCTGCTGATCGGCTTCGATCATCATCGGGAAGCGTCGCGACGGGCCGCACTGCAGGCGCTCGTCGTCACCGGCGGCGGCGGTTTGCTCTTGCTGGCGGGCCTGCTGCTGATCTGGCAGGTGACCGGCATCGGCGCGATGTCCGACCTTCTGAAGGCCGGCGACGCACTGCGTGCAAGCCCGTTCTATCTCGCAGCCCTCATTCTTGTGCTCGGCGGCGCCTTCACCAAATCGGCGCAGTTTCCGTTTCACTTCTGGCTGCCGAATGCCATGGAGGCGCCGACACCCGTATCGGCCTATCTCCACTCGGCAACCATGGTGAAGGCCGGTGTCTATCTTCTCATGCGGCTCAATCCGGCCATGGGCGGAACCATGGCCTGGCAGACGATCCTGCCGATCTTCGGTGCGGCGACGCTGCTGGTCGGGACCTTGCTCGCGATCCGCCAGACCGATCTGAAGCTGAAGCTCGCCTATACGACGGTTTCCTCGCTTGGCCTGCTGGTGCTGCTCACCGGCTTCGGCACCGATTATGCCGTCGAAGCTGCCGTCCTCTATCTGGTGGCGCATTCCCTGTTCAAAGGCGCCCTGTTCATGGTCGCCGGCATCGTTGATCATGAGACGGGAACGCGCGATATCACCCGGCTGGGCGGCTTGCGCGCCGCCATGCCGCTGACCTTTGCGGCTGCGCTGGTTGCCGCTGTGTCGATGGGCGGCCTGCCGCCGGCTTTCGGCTTCCTTGCCAAGGAAGAGATTTACGCAGCGCTGGCGCAGGCATCGCCCGGGCCGATCATCCTCACGATCATCGCCGTGGCCGGCAATGCGCTGATGTTCGCCATCGCCTTTGCCGTCGCGCTGAAGCCCTTTATTGGCCCGCTCACCGAGACGCCTCATCAGCCGCATGAGGCGCCGCCACTGCTCTGGCTGGGGCCGGTGATCCTTGCTCTTCTAGGTCTCCTGTCGGCTTTGTTTTCGGGCCAGTGGCACGATTATGTCTCTTCGCCGATGGCAAGTGCGGTTGGCGACAAGGCGCTGGAAATCTCGGTGTCTCTGATCCCGCATCTTGGTCTGCCTCTGGCGCTTTCGCTGGTCACCGTACTGATCGGCATCATCGTCTACTGGCAGCTCGATCGCGCCCGCTTCCTGATGTCCGTTATCCTGCGTATCCTCGGGCCAGGACCTGATCGCGGTTTCGACGGCTTCATCTCCGGACTGGTGCGGCTGTCGCACGGTGTCTCTCGCCTCCTGCAGCCCGGCAGGCTGGAGATCTACGTCACCGTCACCTTCCTCTGCCTGGCGGCAATGCTGTTGATCCCGCTTACGGTCCACGGCGAACTACCCGCCATGCCGGCCTGGCCGAATCTGCAATGGCATGAGGCGACGATCTTCCTGATCGCCATCATTGGTGTTGCCGCGGTTGTCTTTGCGCGAGACCGGCTGACGGCGATCGTTTCGCTCGGCATTCAGGGTTTCGCCGTCGCGGTGATCTTCCTGCTGTTCGGCGCGCCGGATCTGTCCTTCACGCAGTTCATGGTGGAGACGCTTGCAGTCGTGATCCTGGCGCTTGTCATGACGCGGCTGCGCCTTTCGCCGTCCGATCGCCGGTCGCCGCTTGCCAGGATTGGCCACGCCGCGCTCGCCATTGCCTGCGGCGTCGGCTTTGGGCTTCTCCTGCTGAAGACGACTGAGGCGCCGTTCGACCTGACGCTGACCGCCTTCTTCAATCAATATTCGAAGCTGATCGCGCATGGCGACAATGTGGTCAACGTCATCATCGTCGACTTTCGCGGCACGGATACCCTCGGCGAGATCGCCGTCGTTGCCATGACCGGGCTTGCCATCCTGGCGCTGATCCGTATCCGCGCCGGCGGCGAGCGCAGGCTCGCGGCCAACGATCCCGATCTTGAGGAGAAGACCGGTCTCGGCGAAGGGATGGAGGCGAAGCGCTCATGAATACGCTGATCTTCCGCACCGCCGCCCCGTTTCTGACGGCCCTGATGCTGCTGTTCTCCGTCTTCGTGCTGCTGCGTGGCCACAATGAGCCTGGCGGCGGTTTCATTGGCGGCCTGATTGCCGCCTCCGCCTTTGCGATCTACGGCATTGCCTGCGGCGTCACGGCGGTCCGGCGCGCGATCATCTTTCATCCGCTGGCGATTGCCGGCTTCGGCCTGCTCGCCTCGACCCTTGCCGGCCTCATCTCCGTCTTCGCCGGCGTGCCGTTCATGACGGGGCTCTGGATCTATCCGCACTTGTTCGGCGTCGAAGTCCCGCTTTCCACCGTCATGCTCTTCGATATCGGCGTCTATCTGGTCGTCGTCGGCGCCATCACCTCGATCGCGCTCGCGCTCGAAGAGCGGGAGGTGGATTGATGGAGGCCGTCTTTGCCGTTGTCGTCGGCTTCTTCTTCTCCGCCGCCATCTATCTGATGCTGTCGCGGTACTCGATCCGCATCATGCTCGGCATCGCGATCCTCGGCAATGCCGTCAACCTTCTGCTGTTCACCGCCGGCCGGGTCACGCCCGAAGTGCCGCCCATCATTCAGAGAGATGCGACCGCGCTCGATCTTGCAGCCGCCAATCCGCTGCCGCAGGCGTTGATCCTGACAGCGATCGTCATCTCTTTCTCGTTCCTCGCCTTTTTGCTTGTCCTGACTTATCGGGCCTATCAGGCCTTGAAGACCGACAATACGCGTGAGATGCGGCTCGCCGAACCGGAGGAGCGGCCGTTGCCGCCTTTGGGGTACTGACGCTATGGCTGGACCCACGGATACCGCGGTTGATCTCTCCCACGCGCTGGTTGCCGCGCCGATACCGCTGGAGCATTGGCTGGTGATATCGCCGGTCGCCCTGTGTATCGGGCTCGGCGCGATCCTTCTGATGCTGCGCAACCGCACCGAATGGCACGCGGCCATCGCTATTCCCGGCTTGCTCCTGCTGGTGCTGATCGATGCGGCCTTGCTCTACAGGGTCGTCAGCGACGGTGCTGTGACGATGGTCATGGGGCGATGGCTGCCGCCCTTCGGCATTGCCTTCAGCGTCGATATTTTCGGCGCGCTCATGGCTTTGGCCGCGGCGATCGTAGCACTTGCTGCGAGTGTCCATTCAATTGGCGAAATCACAGTGAGCGGTCGGCGATATGGTTTCTTTCCATTTCTGATGTTGCTGCTCGCCGGCGTCAGCGGCGCCTTTCTGACAGGCGATGTTTTCAACCTTTATGTCTGGTTTGAGGTATTGCTGATCTCGTCCTTCGGGCTGCTCATCCTCGGCTCGGAGCCGGAGCAGATCGACGGAGCGTTGAAATATGCCGTACTGAACCTGATCGCCACCACGCTCTTTCTCGTCGCCGTCGGCTATCTCTATGCCGTCTTCGGCACGCTCAACATGGCCGATATCGCCATGAAGGCGAGGGCGGGGGAGAGTGCCGCGCCGCTGATGACGCTGGCCGGCCTGTTCCTTCTGGCCTTCGGCATGAAGGCCGCCGCCTTCCCGGTCAATTTCTGGCTCCCAGCCTCCTATCACACGCCTCGCATCACCGTTTCGGCACTCTTCGCCGGACTGCTGACCAAGGTCGGCATCTATGCGCTCATCCGGGTTCTGGTCATGCTGCTGCCGGTCGAACGGGCAGGGCTCAGCCCGCTCATCACCGTCATCGCGATTGCAACCATGCTTGTCGGCGTGGTGGGTGCGCTGGGTGCAAACGATATCCGCCGGATGCTCGGCTATATCGTCATTTCAGGCATCGGCACGATACTGGCGGGCATCGCTCTCGGCAGCACCGATGGTCTCAGCGGGGCGATCTTCTATGCGCTGCATTCGATGGTGTTGATGACCGCGCTTTATCTGGTCGCGGGGCAGGCGGCTCGGCTCGGCGGCGGCTTTTCGCTCGCAGCCCTCAGCGGGCTCTATCGCCGCAGCGGCTGGTTTGCCGGTCTCTCTCTCGTGTTGTTCTTCGCCATCAGCGGCCTGCCGCCCTTTTCGGGCTTTTGGCCCAAGGTGGTGCTGGTCAAGGCGGCGCTTGCAGCGGGTGCCTGGTGGCTCGCCGGAACAATCCTTTTGGCCGGTTTCCTGGCGACGATCGTCTTTGGAAGGGTATTTCTTCTCGCCTACTGGCGCCCTGCGACCGTCGACGTCAGGGCGGCGGAGCCGATCGGATGGCAGACCGCTCTGCCGCTGCTCGTCCTTGGCCTGCTTGTCGTTGGCTTTGGCCTGTTTCCAGAGTCGCTTTTACACCTGTCACAGGCCGCCGCGCTCGGTCTTGAGCAGCCATCGGCCTATCTGCTGTCCGTCTTCCCCGTGGCAGGAGGGGTTCAATGATCCTGTTCGTCGTCAACCTGCTGCTTGCCATCGTCTGGGTTGCCATCACCGGCAGCACCTCCTTCATCAATCTGGTGTTCGGCTTCGTCTTGGCGGCAATTGCGCTGGTGATTGTGCGCTCGTCCTATGGGGGTGTCCTTTATCTCGGTCGTATCAGGCGAATTCTCGTGCTTCTTCTGGTGTTCGTGTGCGAACTCGCCAAGTCGGTTTGGGCGGTCGCCGTGACCGTCATGAGCCCCAGGATGGATGTGAAGCCCGGGATCTTCGCCTTTCCGCTGACGGTCGACCGCGATTTCGAAATCACGCTGCTTGCCAACCTCATCACCCTGACGCCGGGCACGCTCTCCGTCGACGTCTCCGATGATCGCAAGACGCTTTACGTTCATGCCCTCGACTGCTCCGATCCAGAGGCCATCAGACGCAGCATTGCCGATGGCTTCGAGCGGCGCATCATGGAGGCTTTCCGATGATCGCCGCGTCCGTCGTTTCTGCCGCCGCAATGGTGGCGCTCGGCATTCTGAGCATCGCCTTCCTGCTTACGGTCTACCGTGTGGTGATCGGCCCGACCTTGCCGGACCGGGTTCTCGCGCTCGATATGCTGGTGGCGATCGCCATCGGCTTCATCGCGGTCATCGCCATCAAGACGGGTTTTACGCTTTATATCGATATCGCCATTTCGCTCGGCCTCGTCGGCTTTCTCGCGACCGTCGCCTTCGCACGGTTTATCCTGACACAGGCGCAGTCGGATGCCGTGCGACGGACCGACGCAGGGCCGGATGGGAGTATCGCTGCCGAAGGCAAAAAGACGCGTAAGCACCACGGGCGGAAGAAGGGAGGGCGGTAGTGGATTTGCTTTGGGCCATCATAGTAACCGCGCTTCTACTTTCGGGTGCGCTATTCTCGCTCATCGCCGCAATTGGCATCGTGCGTCTCCCCGATCTCTACAGTCGCATGCATGCGGCGTCGAAGGCGGGTACGGTCGGCTCTGGCCTGTTGCTACTTGCAGTCGGTATCCACTCGCAGGACCTATCGGTCCTGGCAAGAGCATTGGCCGGCTTCGTCTTTTTCGTGCTGACGGCACCGATTGCGGCACATCTTCTCGCACGCGCGGCACACAAGGCCGGGCATCGGCTGACGCCGCCTTCAGTGCGGGACGAACTGCTGACGCGGGAGCAAATCACGAAAAGCGCGTATAGAAAGAAGGGCTAACAAACGCGGAAATTGTTCAGGAAGGAATAGCTGTTCGCGTTATTAGTTATCTGTTTTTTAATAGATGAAATTTTTGCGAAGAAATGTAGGGATTAAAAACTGGACATTTGGATAAAGAGTGCTAATTCAGATTCAAGTAGAGTTCTGATGTTGAGTTAGTCTCGACCGGGTTTAAGCTCTCGATGCTTTTATCTTTCTTTGATGAAAAGCTGAGCAAAACTTTCTTCCGGTAAGCGATTAAAGATCGCTATCGCGGTCGCTAATTCTGATATCAGGCGGCAAGCCGCGGTTTTCTCTCGTATGAGGTCTAGGGGTGGATTTCATGCGGAAAGAAATTTGGTTTTATCCACCGTTTTCTTGCTGGTGACTGCTACGAATACGAGCAATGCGTTCGCACGGATTGCTCGGCGCTGGGACATAGCGAAATCAACAGATTTCCGTAGCCAAGCGCAAATTATATAGCAACGTTGTGCCCTGCGTGCTCTCCGGAGGCGCGGACGCAGCAGGCAAGCCGATGAACAGGAGAACACAATGACAGATGCGGCCCTTGGCAACGGGCAGGAGTTACTGGTTGAACTGACTGCCGACATTGTTGCGGCCTATGTCAGCAACCATGTCGTACCGGTCAGCGACCTTCCGAATTTGATTTCCGACGTACATTCCGCCTTGAGCAGCACCTCGGCTCCGGCACCTGCCGTAACCGTGGTCGAAAAGCAGAAGCCGGCCGTATCCGTTCGTAAATCCGTGCAGGATGACCAGATCACCTGCCTGGAATGTGGCGGTAGCTTCAAGTCTTTGAAGCGCCATCTCATGACTCATCATGGTCTTTCGCCGGAAGAGTATCGCGAAAAGTGGGACCTCGCTGCCGATTATCCGATGGTGGCGCCAGCCTATGCGGAAGCCCGTTCGCGCCTGGCAAAGGAAATGGGCCTCGGCCAGCGTCGCAAGCGCGGCCGCTGAGAGTTCCATAATGAGCTTGAAGATAACCCGGCTCAGGTCGGGTTATCTCTATGCTGGTCGCAGGTGCGGCGGCCTATACCGCGGCCCTGACACGAGCTTCCTCGCGAATGCGTTTGATCATCGAGCGCAATCCGTTGGCGCGCTGCGAGGAGAGATGCTCCACCAGCCCGATCTTCCCGAAGACATCGAGTGCGTCGAGAGCCGCGATTTCCGAAGCTGGCTTGCCGGAATAGGTGGCGAGCACGATCGCCACCAGCCCGCGCACGATATGTGCGTCTGAATCACCTTCAAAGGTCAGTATCGGATTGTCTGGATCGCCAGATGCATGCGTGACGAGCCAGACCTGGCTCGCACAGCCCTGCACCTTGTTTTCCAGCGTCCGCTTTTCCTCCGGCAGATCGGGCAGCGCCTTGCCGAGCTCGATCACAAAGCGATAGCGATCCTCCCATTCGTCCAGGAAGGAAAAGTCTTCGATGATCTTCTCAAGCGGTATCATTGCAGCAGTCCAGATTGTCCATTGTCTTGGATATAGGCGAAACGGTGCCCGATTTGAACCCAGGACGACAAAGAACGCCGCTGACCATAAAAAGGTCAGCGGCGCTGAAGTTGGGGCCAATGAAAGAAATGTCAGATGTGTGGGCGCGGCATCGGCAGCGGAATGGAGGACGGCAGCTTGACCGTGCCGGTCACGACAACGTCGGCGCTTTCGGTGCCGGTGATACGCTTGGCCGGCATCGGCTGGGTCATGGCGGCAACCTGATCGGCGTTTGTGCGAGTTGCTGCGGCGTTAGCCTCCGCGGCTGACTGCTGATCCTTGAAGTGGCGGCCAAGCAGGTCGTAGGCAACGCGGGCGCCGTCGCCAACCTGATATCCGAGAGCGGTCAGCGTTTCGCCGCCTTTGGCACAGACATCCGGCTTCTCGTTGCACATGGCGCCGACATATTGCACGACGCCAGATGCAGCCGAAATCGCATCGGAAACCTGTACCGTCGGTTCACCGCCCGGACGAGGCCCGCCTTCGGGTTTTGCAAAGATCGGCAGGAACATGAGGACCAGCGAAAACCAGAACCCTGCTCTAATCAGAAACCACATCGCCTAGCCCATCCTCTCTGTCGCTCGGCTCGAGCGCCGATTCGGACTTGCTCGTCCGATCTGGTTCGAACCCTATCTGGCAGAGGACAACAGCGCTTTTCAAAACTCGGCAGCATTTTCTGCAATTTTGATTCAAATTTTAGCTTTCCGGCTTTGAACAGCATTTGGTTCAAATTGTAGCGATTGATGTTAAGCATGTCTCGCCCGATGCTGTTGATATGCAGGGCTTTGCGGATGCAAGCCCTGCCGCAAAAGTTAACGCGCGGCGGAAATACGAATAAAATCCGTTGCTTACCCGCTGTTAACCACAAAAAACAAAGGTCCTTTATTCTGCATCAAAACGGGATTTTGCGGCCTTTTCGGCGGCTCGGCACGTTCCTTCTTTATTCTTTCCTTAAGTCGGCGGGGCCTATTGTGCAGTCCAATAAGTGACCGTTTTGACGGGTTGTAGTGTGCGCGTATTGAGTGACATTTCTGTCGGGGCTGCAGCCCTCGTGGACCGGGTAGGCCGAAGCTGGCTCTCCCGGACGAGCGGGGATGGCGAAGTCCGTGGGCAGGAACTGGCGATCCTGCGCCGGCTTGCGCTTGCTTCTTCCGTTGCGCTGTTTGCGGTTCCGGCTGGCCTCTCCCTCGTCACCAGTCCGGCCGTGGCGCTGCCTGCCGGCGTGGCCACGGTCTGCGCCGCATTCCTCTTTTCGGCCGTCGGCAGCATCGCGCTGTCGCGTCAGCGGCCTGCTCTTCGTCCGGCAGAGGCTGTCGTCGTCGAGCATCGCGATCTGATGCTGGAGTCCGCCTTCGGCCTCGTGCTGCTGCTCGATCCCCAAGGTAATGTGACGACAGTCGGCGGTCGTGATCGTGCGGAATTCCTGAGCTGGATGCGCGATCCCATCGGGCGCGGCTTCGTCGAACAGATCCATGTCTCAGACAGAATTGTCTTCTTGCAGGCGATCGACGTGCTGCGCCAGGGCAGGGATGCCCATGGTGCCGATCTGCGCCTGGAACGTTCGGCTGTTATTGGCGGTGATGACCAGTTCGTCCATGTTCGCATGGAGCTGACTGCCCGCCGCGATGGTGAGGGACGCCTGACAGCAATCGTCAGCCAGCTGCGCGATATCTCTCAGGACCAGCAGCTTCGCGAGGATGCGGCGCGCAAGGCGGCCGAGGCGGAATCGGCCAATGATGCCAAGTCGCGCTTCCTGGCCGCTGTCAGCCATGAGCTGCGCACCCCGCTCAATGCGATCCTGGGCTTCTCCGATATTCTCAGCGGCGAATATTTCGGCAAGCTGGAAAACGACCGCCAGCGCGAATATGTCGGCCTGATCCGCCAGTCCGGCGCGCATCTGCTGTCGGTGGTCAACACCATGCTCGACATGAGCAAGATCGAGGCTGGCCGCTATGAGCTGCTGCTCGAATCCTTCGCGATCGAAGACACCATCGCAACATGTGAAGCAATGCTCGGCCTGCAGGCGAAGGAAAAGGGGCTGACGCTCACGAGCCGTATCCAGCGCGGCCTCGGCGAGATCGTCGCTGACCAGCGGGCGATCCAGCAGATCCTTATCAACCTCGTCGGCAATGCCATCAAGTTCACCGATGCGGGCGGCGCGATCACCATCGACGCGGCCTTGGCCGATGGCATGTTGAAGCTGTCGATCGGCGATACGGGCATCGGCATTGCGAGTGAGCGCCTGGCGTCGCTCGGCCAGCCCTTCGTGCAGATCCAGAACGATTACACGCGTCGTTACGCCGGCACTGGCCTCGGCCTCTCGCTGGTCAAGGGCCTCGTCGGCTTGCATGGCGGAAACTTCTCGATTGCCAGCGCGCCGGGTGAGGGGACGGTCATTACGATCCTCATTCCGTTCGACGGCTCCGGTGCCGTAACGATGCAACAGCCTGTGGATGTTAATCGCCCTGTCGATTTTCCGCCGCGTCTGAAACATACTGTGGAGATAGATGAAGGGCGAAACAAGGAACTGATGAATGGCCCCGCAAAAGCGAAAATCGCCTAAGGGAAGAGGGAAGGGCAAGCGCAAGCAGCCCGGCTTCGCTTCCCGTGGTGCGGTTGCCCTTGGCAGCCTGAGCCTGCGCGGCAGCACCGCGCTGGGCGGCCTTGGCCTTCGCGGTGCGGGTGCGCTTGCCGCCCTGATCGGCAGCGCCGTCGGCCGCCATCCCGCCATTGCCGGTGGCGTCGCGCTCTTCTTCGGGATTTTCGGTTTCGTCACCGCCAATGCGCTTTGGTATCAGACAGGCGCGCATCCATCGCCCATATTGCGTACCCGCGATCCGGCGTCTCCCTATCAGATCCCCGGCCGGAAATCCTTCCTGCATGCGCAGCAGGCCGATGCCGGCAATGTCACCACCTTTCGGATAGAAAGGCAGGATTCCGCTTCCGATCCTGCCACGCAACCGTCAACGGGGCAGGCAGCAGGCGCTGCCGCAGCACAGTCGTCCAGCGCGCCGTCGAAACTCATTGCCGATATACAGGCCGAGCTCATCCGTCACGGCCTCTATGATGGCGCCGCCGATGGAAAGCCGGGATCACGCACGACATCGGCCATCCTCTTCTTCCAGGAAGCGTCTGGCCTTGCGCAGACTGGCACGCCGACACCGGAACTTCTGGCTACCCTCAAGGCCAGCAATACCGCCACAGGACAGCTGGCCGGCGGCAGAGCAAATGCGGCGGCCGCCGTTCCCGCAGAGCGCCCCGTCAATGTTTCCGCCACGGCGGATGCGATCGATCCGGTCGCTGTCGCCATCCAGAATGCAGAGAAGAACATCAGGACCGGCGCCGTTGTCGCTAAGGCAACACCAGGCGATGCGGTCAACAAGGTGAATATGGTCATGCAGATCCAGAAGGGTCTGAGCAATATCGCCTACAGCAATGTCAGCATCGACGGCGTTGCCGGAGAGCAGACGAAGGCAGCTATCCGCCGCTTCCAGAAGCACTATCGCCTGCCGGAAACCGGCGTGCCGAACATGGCGGTCCTCAAGAAGCTGCAGGATATCGGCGCGCTCTGAAGCCCGCCAGACAAGCGTCTGCCGTGAACCTGGCGACGACTGCGCGCTGCAGGCGGCTTCAATTGCCTTGGCGGGCATGCACCGCTATAGCTCGAACATGAGATTGCGCAGCGACATCTTTGTTTCCGCTCTTGTCCGCCGCTTGTTTGCCCGTGGCGATTTTGCCGCTGTCGAGCACAAGGGCGAGGAGCACGCCGGTGCGATCTTCATCCGCCAACGTTTCCGCGATGGATCGGAGACCCTCTATGCACCGGCACCGCAAAGTCTGTTCGATGAGGAGGAGAGCGGAATGCGGCTCTTCGAGGTCCGTATTGAGCGGAAGGAACCGCAGGAAATCCGCGAAACGCTTGATCGCGAGCTGAAATTCGATCCCGATTTGTGGATCGTCGAACTGGAAACGGACGATATCGGCGATATCGTCCCTTTAGCCGGTTTGCGTACCAATCCGCTGGATTGAGCCGTCTTTATCGACGGTTCGCGACGCGCAACTCGCGAATTGGCTCCGATTTTGTACCGAACAGAGGTGCAGCAGGACGCTGCGCAGGCTTTTCCTGCGGCAGATAGGTGTAGCTGTCGGCGCGGCGCCATGCCTCGACGCGCGCCTGGCTCTCTTCCGCATCGATATCGTCGAGCACCAGCCATGCCCGACTGACGCTGCCGTGCCTTTCGGCCAGATGCGGATAGAAGCGCTCGAGCGAATAGACGGCATCGGCAATGCCCATGCCGAGGCTGACGAGCGTGACGGCGAGCTGCTGCCCAGACGTGTCGAGCAAGATGCGTTCCGCAAGCCAGTAGCTGGAGGAAAGCGCGTCGGCGAGCGTCGTTGCAAATTGCACCGCGTCACGCTCGCGCGCAAAACGGACGAGCAGCGCCTCCTGTGTCTCGCTGAGGCTGCGCAGACCGAGCCGGTCGCTGTCGTCGCGGGTCAGATGGCGCGCAGCCTGTTTGATCTGCTGGCGCAGGATCTCTTCGCGCGACTGCCGTTCGGTTTCCGCCGCCTCGACTTGAGCTGAAACGGCAGCCGCCGGCTTCTCTTGTGCCGTCATGCCGCGTTCCGGCTCGGCCTGATGCAGACCGACGAGCGCGTCTATGACCTTGGGGGAGAGCGACGACCGGCGGACGATTGCCCGCGCATGGGCGGCCCCTTGCGTACGGGCGATGGTGATGAGTGTATCGTCGTCGATCGCCTGCGAACTCGTGAGGAACGGAGCGGCAATCGCGATCGGCTGACAGCCGATGAACAGGGCTACGGCTTGTGGCACTGTCTCGCATTGAGAAAGGGCGGCAACTGCCTGTCGCTTCGCCTCGTCCGAAGACGCCTGGAAAACGGGGGTGAAAAGCTCGGCAAACTGACGAAGTTCTGATTTGGACGGATGGCCCATGCCTTCGAAGCTGGTGATCGTCGCCATCAGAACCACGTCCTTCTTGCGGACAGTCGCAGGCTCTTCAAGATCTCGAAACCGATCACGCACGCCAACACCCATACTGATACGCTGAACAAAAAAGCAGGGAGCCCGATGGCTGACCATGGCCCCCGCTTCGCCTCACTCCAATCGAACCGAACGACTCCTTCGATAAAGAGGACATCCTCGGCGGTGATTGTCGAAACGGGTGTGGACACGGTCGTCCTTATCTGGCTTTCGCGAAAGACTAAGGCCGGCAGGGTTAATGGTTCGTGAAAACTTTATTAAAATCCGAATAAAAATTGCGCGTTAAGCTTGCGTCGGGGGTGCAGCAGCATTTTGTCCGCATGGACGGCAGTTTGGGCGCAAGCAGGCCTGTGGAAAACCTTTCTTGGCATCGCGCCCGCAGCCAAATTCAACCTATGAGTGCCTCTGTTGGGGAGGTAGTCAAAAGCGAGGTGACCCCGCCGCGAAAGCGGAAACCCGGCCTCTTGACGCAGATGGGATTCTTCAGATGCCCTTATGCTCGCGCAAGGCCGCGAGGAGCTTTTCCGAGGTGTTGTAGCCTGATTGAAAAAGACCGATTGCCGCCGTGGCCGCGAACTGGGCTTCCGTACTTTTTATGTCGATCCGCTTTTCCAGACACCACCCATCCAGCGCGTCGCGCAGGACGGTGACATCCTCCGGTGAAAAGACGGAACTGCCCGTCGCAAACATTGATCGCCCTCAAATTCCGAGCTTACATTACGTTAATTTTCCGTGAGCGCAAATAATATTTGCGTGACGCTTTTCTGCAACGTGGCATCCACGCTTTCCGTCTGCCTGTCGGGCCATCTGTTCAATTAAGAGTATGATATTGCTCGATTTCATGGAGAAAACGCATTCTGTAATTTTTCAACGGCCGATGAAACCAAAGCCGCCGTTGCGGCGTTAATAGAGTATGACAAGTGATGCCGAGAATGACGAGCGACGAGAATTAGCATTCTGTTAACTGCGATATGTCTGAATTCCGATTGAAAGCAGCCATTGGCAGAATGTGATCGAGTGTAAAGACAGCATGGAAGCCGAAAGTCGGTGCTCATGCCACGGTGTAAGGGAAATGCCGTGAGAAGGCGCGGATGCCTCCATTGAAGCCCAAAACAAAGGCTGGAATGGATGGGAGCGTTAGCCCGCTTCAGTGGCGGGCAGGGTGAAATCAAGTCGCAGGTTCATCCGTCTCGAGACTTTAATGGAGACGAGAATGGCAAAGATCATATCTCTTTCGGATTGGCGATTGCGCCTGCCGCCGCGCGCGCAGAAAGAGCCGGTGGAGGCAAAGATACTTTTGTTCACCGGCGTGCGTTACGAGCATCTTGATACGCCAACGCATCGCCCCGGAGCGGGGCCGAAGCGGGCAAAAGGAAAGTAGCGCTTCAAGATATGTACGCGCATGGCGAGTTCATGAATGCCTGCCAATTGCCGCGGCATCCAGCCGGATAGCGCTTGCCGGGACGCTCGCCATCGATCTGCGAGTTCCAACAGCCCAATTCTCGATCCAGGCTTTCAGCCCAAGATCTGAGCTCAAGCTTTCGGCCCAAGTCTCAGCCATTGCCGAATTCGTCGCAGCCGGCCTCGGAGAGAAATTCTCGCGCCGCGTCGTCGAAGCTCGCTTGAGGTGCCATCGTGTGCAGCACCGCATAACCCTGAGCCCGCGGCACTTCCACCAGGATCGATTGGGCAAGGGCGGGCGGCAGCGCCTTACGTATGCCGGTCAACTGGACGGGCGATGCAAGCAGTAGATCGAGCGTCCCGCCGACCGATGTTCGGTCGCTCATGCTGAACACTTCATTGGATGCCGCGTCATAAATGGCGAGTGACCAGAACGGCACCTTGCCCTTCGCGGTCAAATGAACGGGCGTATCCTCGATGTCGAAAGCGCAGACGGCGGTGCGGATATAGGGATCGGTGTTGGAAAGCCCAGCATCGTCATCCTTGTTGTCGAGCATGTAGAAATGGTTCTCGTCACCCTCGTCCGACACGCGCGTATAGGCGTCCCGGTCGGAGAAATGCGGTAGCGACAGAATGATGATGATATGGAGCAGTACCGCACCGAATACGCCGGTCAGGATCGCGAAGACGAATCTAAACATTGCCGCACCCGATCTTTTCGAGTTTCGGCATGCCGAGATCGATCAGGCCGGAATTGCTGGCGGCCGGCGAATCCAGGAGCGTCCATACCAGGCGAAAATTGCCAGACGGGGGCAAGGCGAGCCAATTGCCCGCCTGGGCATTGGATGAAACGGTGATGTTGAAGGTCGAATCCGGCTTGCGCAGCACCACCCAGGAATTGATGGTGGAGGGGCGACCGGTAGCGTCTTCGATCGGCCGACCATCATTGCCGGCGATGAAGAGGGTCCAGAGCCTTGCTGGCGGTGTCTGGCCGCTGATGCGGTAGGTGCAGCTCGCCGTCAATCTAGTGCCGCTGTCGTCATCGGAAGCGGTAAAAACCAGCCCTTCGGCCGTGCCGTAAAGCAGCCGCCCGGCGCGCGCTCTATGGGATTTCGCATAAGGGTCCGCATCCGCCGTCTGCATTTCGGGAAAAGCCTGCCAGGCGCCAAGCTTGATCGCGCCGAAGCCGGAGGTGGCATCCAGCGCCAGAAGCGTGAACACGATCCCGCCGCCAAAGGCGATGACTAGCGAAAGCGCAACAAGAAGGGGAACTCGGAACACCCTAGGATCGTCCTCGTGACAAATCAGTGTCGATTTATTCCTGATTCTGGCGGTAGGGGGAAGGGCAAGCCGCTATTTACGGCTGTCTTGAGAACAATGGCGAGGATCGGGAACGGCAGCGGGCATCCGAAACGCCGGCTTCCGTCCGTTGGTTTGACCACAGATTTGCTGCCGTCATCTGCATCGCACCGCGACGCATTTTCTGCGAGGGCTGGTTACTCCGGCGCCGTCGCGCTGCGACGCTCGGCGGTCGCCACTTTCTGCGTGCCGAGCGGTGTTGCGGCCTTCAGCCTTTCGCCGATATCGCGCAGGATATTCGTGGAATCCACCGACAGCGAGCGCGGCCGTATCAATGGCGGCAGGCCGCTATTGGCAGGGTCGGCGGGCTTCTTGGCGGCGACGGTTTGCGGCTTCTGGACCGGGAACGGGTTGGCGATGCCAGGGATCGGCTTCAGCACGATGCCCTGATTGGCGTAATCCATGATCTTCTTGAAGGTCATGGCCGGCAGGGTGCCGCCTGTCATGTTGTTCGTGGAGGTATAGTCGTCATTGCCGAACCAGACGGCACAGGTGTAATTGCCGGTAAAGCCGATGAACCAGGCGTCGCGATAGGCCTGCGTGGTGCCGGTCTTGCCGCCGACCACGATGCCGTTGTCAAGCGCCGCCTTGCGGCCGGTGCCGATCACCGGAACCTGCGTCAGCATCTGATTCATGTAGGATGTGGCTTTTTCTGTCAAAATCCGCTTGGCGGGCGCTTCGTCGCGGCTGAAATCGTAAAGCACCTTTCCGTCATAGCCGGTGATCTGCTCGATGCCGTGGCGGCGCGACTGCATGCCATCGGCCGGGAAGACCGCATAGGCGGTCGCCTGATCGAGCACGGTCACTTCCGAAGTGCCGATCGGAATGGTCTTGTCGTTGCGGATCGGCGTTTCCACGCCCATGGCCTTGGCCATGTCGCGGATCGGCTGGATGCCGAACTTCTCCTTGGCGAGCCGAACGGGGATCGTGTTGATCGACTGCGTGAGCGCCTGGGTCAGCGTCACCTTGCCCTCGTAGCGGTTCTCGTAATTATGCGGGCTCCAGTTGCCCCAGCTGATCGGCGCATCGACGATGGTGGATGTCGGCGTCATGCCGTTCTCCATCGCGACCGAATACGTATAGATCTTGAAAGATGAACCCGGCTGACGCAGTGCCTTGGTGGCGCGGTTGAACTGGCTCTCGCCGTAATCGCTGCCGCCGACCATGGCGCGCACCGCGCCGCCATTTTCGATGACGACGGAGGCGCCCTGTTTGGCCTTATAGCGTTCGCCGAATTCCATCAGGCTGGATTGGACCGAATCCTCCGCCGCCTTCTGCAGCCCCATGTCGATGGTGGTGCGCACGATCAGCGAGCGCTCGGGGAAGCGGGTCGAAAGCCGCTGCACTTCGTCGAAGGCCCAATCGAGGAAATAATCCGGAGATTCGATCTGGGCGCGGTCAACCACCGAAGCCGGGTTGCGCCGCGCGGCGATCACCTGTCCCTCGGTCATCAGCCCGCTTTGCACGAGATTGGACAGCACGTCGTTGGCGCGGGCACGCGCCGCCGGCAGGTTGACATGCGGTGCATATTTCGCTGGCGCCTTGAAAAGGCCGGCAAGCATGGCAGCTTCTGCCAGATTGACGTCGGTAATGCTCTTGCCGAAGTAGAACTGCGCCGCCGCCGCCGCGCCGAAGGTGCCGCCGCCCATATAGGTGCGGTCGAGATAGAGGCTCAGGATCTCCTTCTTGGAGAGATTGGCCTCGAGCCAGATCGCCAGGAAGGCTTCCTTGATCTTGCGCTCGATGGAGCGCTCATTGCTCAGGAAGATGTTCTTGGCAAGCTGCTGCGTCAGCGTCGAACCGCCCTGGACGACGCCGCCAGCCTGCGCATTGACGGTGACTGCGCGGAACAGGCCGATGACGTCGATGCCGAAATGGTCGAAGAAACGCCGGTCTTCGGTCGCAAGGACCGCTTTGATGAAATAATCCGGCAGCTGGTCGACCGGCACGGAATTCTCATGAATGATGCCGCGATGGCCGATGACGTTGCCGTAGCGGTCGAGGAAGGTGACGGCGAAATTGCCGCGGTTGCGCCAGTCGCCCTGTGTGGCCTCGAAGGCCGGCATGGCGAGCATCAACATCACGACGGAACCGGCAGTCCCCAGCGTCAGGCCTTCACCGAGCAGTTCGAAAAGAATGCGTTTCCAGCCGCGAACGCGGAAACGGCGGAAGAAGATGGTGATCTCTTCCCATGCTTCGGCGAGACCGAAACCGGCATTCCACAAAGTGGAGTCGATCCATGAATCGAGGCGCAAAAAGAAATAGCGCTTCCGACGCCGCGGCTTTTCGGCCCCGTTATCCCTTGGCGTCTCGGGCTCCATCTTCGGCCCGTTTTCTGGATTGGATGGGTCTTCCACGCTCTACTTCCCGACCACATTACCGCCGCGTGTCTCCTTGTGGGACACGCAAAGCCTATTATCTCATAGAACGGCTAATTGAATAATTGGTTGATTTAGAGAAAAGAACAAGAGACATGCATGCCGCAGCCCGAATTCCTCCTTTGTCGGGTGGCGAGGACGACGATGATGACAGACGAGATACCCTTCTGGAAAAGCAAGACCCTGACGGAGATGACTTCGTCGGAATGGGAGAGCCTTTGCGACGGCTGTGGCCTCTGTTGTCTCAACAAGCTGGAGGAATGGGATAGCGGCGACGTCTATTTCACCTCGATCCGCTGCAAGCTGATGGATGGCGAAAGCTGTCGTTGCACGAGCTATCCGAACCGTTGGGATTTCGTGCCCGATTGCGTACAGCTCACGCCTGAGAAGGTGCCGGAGCTGGAATGGCTGCCGCCCACCTGCGCCTATCGCCTCGTCAATGATGGCCGCGATCTCTACTGGTGGCATCCGCTGCTTTCGGGCGATCCGGAGACGGTGCACATTGCCGGCGTTTCCGCCCGGGGCCGCACGGTCAGCGAGACCGATGTCGATCTCGACGATTTCGAGGATTATGTCGTCGACTGGCCGCTGACCGTCGAAGACGATATGATGCCTAATCCTCCGGCAAAGCCATAGATTTGGGTGCTGCGTTCCGCCATGCGCGGCGCACCAGCCTCCTGACCTCTTCATCATCGGCATCATGGTGGAAAAGCCGCGTTGAGCCCTTCAGACCCCAGCCGCCCGGCACGGGAGCGACGTGCTCCGGGGTGGTTGCCAATGCCATTTGCTGCTGGTCCGGCGTCAATTTGACGACGCAGAAATGCGGGTCTGGAAGGGTCATGAAAATCTTGCCCCGCACACGAAAGTCACGGGTGCCGAAATGCGAGTCCTCCGCCGTTTCCGGCAAACCGAGGGCCAGGGATATGAGCTCCTCGTCGGTCATCGGCTTGACAGTATCACGCCAGATCACCAGGCAGCAAACGGAAGCCGGCACGGTCTTCGACCAAACAGTCCCACAGGCGAGATGGTCAGTTTATTGAATTGAGCCTGTCCACATGGTATCGCCGCCGTGCCCTCGCATATGCACAAGGAGCCGCCGGGTGATCCGTCATATCGTCTTCTTCACCGTTCCCGATCGCGCCAAGCTTGAGGAGGTCCGTTCCGGCCTCTCTATCCTCACCGCCATTCCGCATGCGCGGCTTCTGGAGATCGGCACGAACGTCAAGACCGATCAGCTCGGAACCGAAGTCGATCTCGTCGTCTACGGCGAATTCGACGACGAAGCGGCGTTGGCAGCTTACAAGGCCCATCCGAACTATCAGCGATCCATCGAGCGCGTTCGTCCGCTGCGCGAAATGCGCATTGCCGCAGACTATGAGACGGTGACGGCCGTCCGTGAACCTTTCTGAACATCGGGCGCCGGACAGGACCATTTCCCGTCAACCATTTCAACGGATTGAGCACGCGAGCGGAATCGGATTGTTGGCGAGCGGATTCTCAGCTTGAGGTTCTTGAATCAACTTTTGAAACCCCGGACTCAACTTGAGAGGAAATCGCGGCAAGCGATTCAAAGGACTCAAGGAAATCGCCACGCCTTATGTCGATAAGGCGCTTGCAGGCCAGTTGCATTGGCCACGAAAGGCGACGTTTCATCTCGCCTCCACGAACCGATGATAAGCGAGAATGATTAAAAATGGTTAAGCCTGCGGCTCCGGGCGTAGTGCCCGCGAACGCGGATACATATCGATTCACGCATGTCGCCGATAGATTGTATCGATGCTGCGCTCTGGAACGACAGTCGGTTGCCGTTATCACGCCACGGCAGATTCGTACTCAATAATTTCAAAGGCTTAGTACATCAGTCGAGCGATCTTTACGCCCGGTTGGCCGAAAATTACAGCCCATTCATTTGCCATTCAGACGTGTTTGGGTAAATAATCGGCCAAGTTAATATCCCTGTGGGAAGTCCGAAGCATGGCCTCATTTTCAAGCATAGCAGCAGCGGCCCTCGTCCTGGCCGGCTCGTCTGTTCTGCCGGCGCCAGCGCCGACGTCGACCCTGGTCGCGCGCGCCAACAGCGATTGCAGTGAGGCAGCCGAGGAAGTCGTCGCCAAGACCGGCGGCCAGCTTCTTTCCGCACAACCTTCCGGTGACAGCTGCATCATCACCGTTCTCGTCCAGGGCAACGGGCAGCGCCCGCGCAAGGTGACGATGAAGGTGCCGATGTGATGCCAAGGCATTTCGCTACCAACCTAAAGCCTTGAATCTTACACAAAATCTTATTGTTTCCGTGATTCCACTGTAGCGCGATTTACAGTACTGTTTCTCGAACCGGGGAAATTGGATTCAGACATGCGCATTCTCATAGTCGAAGACGATATCAACTTGAACCGTCAGCTTGCCGAGGCATTGAAGGAGGCGGGCTATGTGGTCGATACGGCCTTTGATGGCGAGGAGGGGCATTTCCTCGGCGATACCGAACCTTACGATGCGATCATCCTGGATATAGGCTTGCCTGAAATGGATGGCATCACTGTGCTTGAAAAATGGCGCGGCGCCGGACGCACCGTGCCTGTGCTGATCCTGACCGCTCGCGACCGCTGGAGCGACAAGGTGGCAGGCATCGATGCCGGCGCGGACGACTACGTCGCCAAGCCTTTCCATGTCGAGGAAGTGCTCGCCCGCATCCGCGCGCTCATCCGCCGTGCCGCGGGTCACGCCTCTTCGGAAATCGTCTGTGGCCCTGTGCGGCTCGACACCAAGAGCTCGAAGGCGACTGTCGATGGCAAGCCGCTGAAGCTCACCTCGCACGAGTACCGCCTGCTTGCCTATCTCATGCACCATAAGGGCGAAGTCGTGTCGCGCACGGAGCTGGTCGAACATATGTACGATCAGGATTTTGATAGGGATTCCAATACGATCGAGGTGTTTGTCGGTCGTTTGCGCAAGAAGATGGGTGTCGATCTGATTGAAACGGTCCGTGGCCTTGGTTACCGAATCCAAGCTCCGACCAATGCGAATTAAGTCGCTCACCGCGCGCGTCCTGCTGCTGACCACATTGTGGTCCGCAGTGGCGCTGGTGGTGATCGGCCTCGTTATCTCAAACATCTATCGCAAGAGTGCCGAGCGCGGTTTTCAGGACCTGTTGCGCGCTCAGCTCTATAACGTCATCAACTCGGTGACGATCGGCGATCAGGGCGCCTTGGCCGGCAGCCCGCAGCTCGGTGACCTGCGGTTTGCCCAGCCCAAGACCGGCTGGTACTGGATGGTAGAGCCGCTCGGCACCTATACCGCGACACCGCTGGTCTCGCCGTCGCTCGGCGCATCGAATCTGCCGGTGCTTTCGGTGCTGGAAGCGCCCTTCGACAAGAATTACGAGCGCTATTACATCGTCACCGATGCCTTCGGGAACCGCGTTCAGGTGGCCGAGACCGAAGTCGTGCTCGACACGGACGGCCGCGCCGCGCGCTTCCGCGTGACCGGCAATGTTGCCGTGGTCGAGGATGACGTGCGCAACTTCTCCCACAGCCTTTATTTTGCGCTCGTCGGCTTCGGCGTCGGAAGCTTGATCGTCAATGCACTCGCCATTCTCTATGGTCTGAAGCCGCTCGATAAGGCTCGCGCCGCGCTGGAACGCATCCGTGCAGGCGAAAGCGAGCGCTTGCAAGGCGATTTCCCGCGCGAGATCCTGCCGCTTGCGAATGAGATCAATGCGCTGATCGACAGCAACCGGCGTATCGTCGAGCGCGCCCGCATGCAGGTCGGCAATCTCGCCCACTCGCTGAAAACGCCGATCGCGGTGCTGCTCAACGAATCCCGTGTCCTCGAGCGATCACATGGTGATCTGGTGAAGAACCAGGCCGAGGTCATGCAGGCGCAGGTGCAATCCTATCTCAATCGTGCCCGCATCGCCGCCCAGCGCGAATCCGTCCTGGCGCGCACCGAGGCCGAGCCGGCGCTGGAGCGTCTTGTCCGCGTCATGCGGCGGCTGAACGCCGACAAGGAATTCGAACTTTCCGTCTCGCCCAATCTGGCGCTCGCCATGGAACAGCAGGATCTGGAGGAGACGGTCGGCAACCTCCTCGAAAATGCCGCCCGCTTTGCTGAACACAAGGTGCGCCTGGTTGCAAATGAGGCGCCGGCTGAGATCAAGGGCATTGATCCGGCGCGGCGCCATTGGGTGGAACTGGTAGTTGAGGACGATGGCCCCGGTCTGGAACCGGATCAGATCCGTGAAGCCATGAAGCGCGGGCGCAGGCTGGATGAAAGCAAGCCCGGCACCGGGCTTGGCCTGTCGATCGTCAGCGAAATCACGAATGAATATCAAGGCCGTTTCGAACTCTCCCGGGGTAGCTGGGGCGGGCTTCGGGCGAGCCTAATTTTGCCGGGTCTGACGAAGGATGTTGCGTGAGGAACGGCATGATGCCAAAAAGACGTTGTGGGTCATGATGATGCCGCAGCGCAGTACCTATGGTTTTGCTTTTTGATACTGGTTCGGTTGTATGAAGCTTCGTACCTTTTTTCTAATTGTCCCCTCTCTTTCCGCCGCGATTGCGCTTTCAGGTTGCTCGACAACGAGCGGCCTAGGGGGTGGCAAGAGCCTGTTTTCGTCTGCGAAGCCTCCAGCCTCCGCAACCTTCATCAATGCTCTTGATGGCGGCATCGTCGAGCGCACCGGCATCAAGCTCAGCGATAGCGACAAGCAGCGCGCGCTGGAGGCGGAATATCGGGCGCTTGAGACGTCGCCTCTTGGCCAGCCGGTGGCCTGGAAGGGCAGGAATGCAAGTGGCGAGGTTGTTCCCGCGGCACCCTATCAGGTCGGTTCCCAGAATTGCCGGCAATATACCCACACCGTTACCGTTGACGGCAAGCCGACGACGGCAAGAGGAGCGGCCTGCCGCAATGACGATGGCACCTGGACGCCGCTCGACTAAAGCGATTTCAGCAAAAGCGCGCAGCGGTTTTCCGTCTGGAATTGCGTAAAAACAAAGGATGGATCTTTTCGCGATTCGAAGAAAAGCGGAAAGGCTCCAGGTTTCCGCGCTGAAAGGCGCGGCCAAACGCCTCAAATCTTCGTCAGAGAGCCTTTCCTGGTTGGAATAAGCGCCCCGTTAAAGTATTGGGCGTCTATGCTGTTCTGGATTCTCGTGGCCGTTCTTACGGCGGTTGTCGGCGCTGTGCTGCTCTATCCTCTTCTGCGTGGTGCGAAGGAGGCGGAGGACTGTCGTTCCGGCGAGGCCGAGGTCTATCGCGATCAGCTTCGTGAATTGGAACGCGATCTTGCCGGCGGCCTCATCTCCGCGCAGGAGGCCGGCTATGCCCGCGCCGAAATCGGACGGCGTCTCATCGCTGCCGCCAAGGACGAGAAAACGGCAGCGAAATCGCCTGCGCATGGCAGCTATCGTCTTGCCCAGGCCTTTATCATCGTCGTTCTTCCGGCCGTTGGTCTCTGTCTCTATCTCGCCAACGGCGATCCCGGCCTGCCAGCCCAGCCGCTGGAAGCGCGGCTGGAGAAGCCAGGAAACGATCTTGCCATCTCGATCGTCAAGATCGAGCAGCATCTGGCGAAGAACCCGGACGACGCCAAGGGCTGGGAGGTCCTGGCGCCGATCTATTTCAAGACCAACCGCATCGGCGATGCGGAGCTCGCCTATCGTAACGTCATCCGCCTGCTGGGGCCGAACGCGATCCGGCTTGGCGATCTGGGCGAGGTGCTGGTCGTCAAGGCCAATGGTATTGTGACGGCGGAGGCGCGCAGCGTGTTGCAACAGTCTCTGGCGCTCGATGCCGCCAACCCTCGCACGCTTTTCTATCTGGCGCTGGCACTGGAGCAGGAGGGCAAGGCGGCCGATGCGAAGACGGCCTTCGAGGCTCTGGCGAAACAATCGCCGCCGGATGCGCCTTGGCTTGCAGCCGTCGACGAACATATCGTCAAGAATGGCGGCCAGGCTGTGTCGTCTGCAAATGCCAATGCGCCCGGCAATCCGACCGCGGACGATGTGGCGGCGGCGAATGCATTGAGCAGCGGCGACCGCCAACAGATGATCCGCGGTATGGTCGATAGCCTCGATGCCAAGCTCAAGGAAGATCCGAAGAATTTCGAAGGCTGGATGCGATTGATCCGCTCCTATGTGGTGCTGAATGATCGGGAGCGCGCAGCGGATGCGTTGAAGCGCGGTCTTGCGGCCTTTCCGGCCAATGGAGGGGAGGGCCAGCAGCTTCTGGCGCTGGCGAAGGAATTGGGCCTGCCGACGGAGGTGACGCAGCAATGACCCGCAAGCAGAAACGACTGGCTGTGATAGCCGGCGGCATGGGTTTCATCGCGGTTGCCGTGCTGCTCGTCCTGTTCGCCTTCAGCCAGTCGGTCGCCTATTTCTACATGCCGGCCGATCTCGCCAAGACGCCGGTCAATGCCGGCACCCTGATCCGCCTCGGCGGGCTTGTCGGGGAGGGCTCGATCGTGCGTGGTCAGGGCACCCAGGTTCAATTCTCGGTCACCGACGGCACCGATACGATCAAGGTGAAATATGATGGCATCCTGCCGGATCTCTTCCGTGAAGGACAGGGTGTGGTCACTGAAGGCAAGTTCGAACCGGGCAGCGACGTTTTCGTTGCCGACAGCGTGCTTGCCAAGCATGATGAGCGCTACATGCCGAAGCAGGTCGCCGACAAGCTGAAGGCCGATGGCGTGTGGAAAGGCGAGGAGGCCAGCCAATGATCATCGAGCTCGGACATTATGCGCTGGTGCTGGCGCTGGCGACCGCGCTGATCGTCTCCATCCTGCCTGTCGCCGGCGCCCGGCGCGGTGACGCGTCGATGATGGATATCGCCCCGGTCGGCTCGGTCGTCATGTTCCTGCTGGTTGCCTTCTCCTTCGGCGTGCTGACCTATGCCTATGTCGCCTCCGATTTCTCCGTCCTCAACGTCTGGGCCAATTCCCATTCGCTGATGCCGCTGATCTTCAAGATCTCTGGCGTCTGGGGCAATCATGAGGGATCGATGATGCTCTGGCTGCTGATCCTGGCGCTGTTCAGCGCGCTGGTCGCGCTCTTCGGGCGCAATCTGCCTGACGTGTTACGCGCCAATGTGCTTGCCGTGCAGTCATGGATCTCCTCGGCCTTTCTGGTCTTTATCCTGCTTACCTCCAATCCCTTCATTCGCATGAACCCGGCGCCGGCCGAGGGCAAGGATCTCAATCCCATCCTCCAGGACATCGGGCTGGCGATCCACCCGCCCTTGCTCTATCTCGGCTATGTCGGCTTTTCCGTCTGCTTCTCCTTTGCCGTCGCAGCACTTCTGGAAGGGCGTATCGATGCCGCCTGGGCGCGCTGGGTCCGTCCGTGGACGCTGGCGGCCTGGAGCTTCCTGACGCTTGGTATCGCCATGGGGTCCTACTGGGCCTATTACGAGCTTGGCTGGGGCGGCTGGTGGTTCTGGGACCCGGTGGAAAACGCGTCCTTCATGCCCTGGCTTGCCGGCACGGCGCTGCTGCATTCGGCGCTGGTCATGGAAAAGCGCGATGCCCTGAAGATCTGGACCGTTCTGCTGGCGATCCTCACCTTCTCGCTCTCGCTGCTTGGCACCTTTCTCGTCCGCTCCGGCGTGCTGACCTCGGTGCATTCCTTCGCCAGCGATCCGACACGCGGCATCTTCATTCTCTGCATTCTTCTCGTCTTCATCGGCGGCGCTCTGTCGCTCTTCGCCCTGCGCGCGCCGAAGCTCGCCGCCGGCGGATTGTTCGCGCCGATCTCGCGCGAGGGCGCGCTGGTACTGAACAACCTGATCCTGACCGTCGCCTGCGGCACGGTTTTGACAGGCACGCTCTATCCGCTGGCGCTCGAAACTTTGACCGGCGACAAAATCTCCGTCGGTCCGCCCTTCTTCAACATGACCTTCGGCCTGTTGATGACGCCGATCCTCATCGCAGTGCCTTTCGGCCCGCTGCTCGCCTGGAAGCGCGGCGATCTGCTCGGCGCGCTGCAGCGGCTCTATGTGGTTGCGGGCCTCGCATTCCTGGCCGGCCTTGTCCTGTTCTATATCGAGCACGGCGGACCGGTGCTTGCTGCCCTTGGTCTCGCTGCCGGTTTCTTCCTGGTCTTTGGTGCCTTGGCCGATCTCTGGTATCGCGCCGGCGTCGGCAAGGTGGCGGCTGACGTTGCCTGGCGTCGCCTGAGCGGCCTGCCGCGCTCCGCTTTCGGCACGGCACTTGCCCATGCAGGCCTAGGGATCACCGTGCTCGGCATCGTCGCTGTGACGACCTTCGAGGGCGAGCACATCACCAGCATGAGGCCGGGCGAGATGGCCGAGCTTGGCGGCTATAGCTTGCGCTTCGACGGCATGCAGCCGGGCGTCGGTCCCAATTTCACAGAGGATCGCGCCCGCTTCACAGTCAGCCGCGGCGGTGTCGCTTTCGCCGAGATGTCTTCTTCCAAGCGCGTCTTCACCGCAAGCCGCACGGCGACCACCGAATCGGGCATTCTCACGCTCGGTGTCAACCAACTCTATGTGTCGGTCGGCGATGCCAGCAAGGATGGCGGCATGGTCGTGCGCATCTGGTGGAAGCCGTTCATTCTCTGCATCTGGATGGGCGCGCTCGTCATGGCGATCGGCGGTTTCGTGTCGCTCAGCGATCGTCGCCTGCGCGTCGGCGCGCCGAGCCGCAAGGTGAAACCGGTTCGTCCGGCTATGGAACCGGCCGAATGAGCGGGCGGCCGATATCTCTTTTGGCGCGTAAAAGGCGGCTTGGCGGCTGGATGCGGCTTTGCCTCTGCCTTGCTGCGCTGCTGATGCCGCTGTCCGCCTTTGCCGTCAATCCCGATGAAGTTCTGCCCGATCCGGCCTTGGAGGCACGGGCGCGCACGATCTCGGCCGAGTTGCGCTGTATGGTCTGCCAGAACCAATCCATCGATGATTCCAATGCCGATCTTGCCCGCGACCTGCGCCTGCTCGTACGCAAGCGCCTCACCGATGGCGACACCGATCAGCAGGTGCTCGATTACATCGTGTCCCGCTACGGCGAGTTCGTCCTGCTCAAGCCGCGTCTGAGCGAGAAGACCTATATTCTCTGGGGTGCGCCAATTGTACTCTTCGTCGCAGGCGGATTGGCCCTTGCCGTCTATGCCCGACGCCGCGCTGGCAAGCCGACCGGCAGCTCTCTGAGCGCCGATGAAGAGGCGCAGTTGAAAGACATCCTAGGGAAGTGACGCGGCCGTCATCTTCCGTCGTGACATTGCAACGATTTCCTTACATTACGAATTTTTCATGGGGCGGACAGTTCGTTGTAAGGTGCCGTGCCCTATATCTCTACCATGACGAACCATAGCCGGTTCTACCGGCGCAAATCCGACGAGAAAAGAAGAGGTAACTCGCATATGTTCAGGAATATCAAGAACACCTTGTCCCGCAGCACGGCTATGAAGGCTTCCGTCGTCGCCGGCCTCGCTGTCGCTGCCCTGGCAACGGGTGTTCCGGCTGTGGTCACCGGTGCCTATGCCGATGCCGTTAACGTTCAGGCGCCGCAGGTTCCGAGCTTCGCCAATGTAGTGGATGCCGTTTCGCCGGCCGTCGTTTCGGTCCGCGTCGAATCCCGCGTCAACCCGGTTGCCGACGAGGATGATTCTTTCGGTCTCGGCCGCGGCTTCGACGATCTTCCCGACGACCATCCGCTGAAGAAGTTCTTCCGTCAGTTCGAACAGCAGCAGGGTCGTGGCCAGCAGCATGGCCAGAACCAGCAGAAGAATTCCGACGACAAGGGCCGCCTGCGCCCGGTCGCTCAGGGGTCCGGCTTCTTCGTCTCCGAAGACGGTTACATCGTCACCAACAATCACGTCGTTTCCGATGGCGCCGCGTTCGTCGTCGTCCTCAATGACGGCACCGAACTCGACGCCAAGCTCGTCGGCAAGGATAGCCGCACCGATCTCGCCGTCCTGAAGGTCGATCCCAAGGGCAAGAAGTTCACCTATGTCGGTTGGGCCGACGATTCCAAGGTCCGCGTCGGCGATTGGGTCGTCGCAGTCGGCAATCCGTTCGGCCTCGGCGGCACGGTCACGGCCGGTATCGTCTCGGCTCGCGGCCGCGATATTCATTCCGGCCCCTATGACGATTACATCCAGATCGATGCACCGGTGAACAAGGGCAATTCCGGCGGCCCGACCTTCAACCTCAACGGCCAGGTGGTCGGCATCAACACCGCCATCTTCTCGCAGTCGGGCGGCAGCGTCGGCATTGCCTTCGCGATCCCGGCAACGACGGCCAAGGATGTGGTGACCGACCTCATCAAGACCGGCACGGTTTCGCGCGGCTGGCTCGGTGTGCAGATCCAGCCCGTCACCAAGGACATTGCCGAATCGCTTGGCCTGTCCGAGGCGAGCGGCGCCCTGGTCGTCTCTCCGCAGGATGGCTCGCCCGGCCAGAAGGCCGGCATCAAGAACGGCGACGTCGTGACCGCCGTCAACGGCGATCCGGTCAAGGATCCGCGCGATCTCGCCCGCCGCATCGGCGCTATGCCGCCGGGCTCCAAGGTTGAGGTTTCGCTGTGGCGTGGCGGCAAGTCGCAGTCGGTCACGGTCGAGCTTGGCACTTTGCCGGCAGATCAGAACCAGGCCTCCAACGACGACTCGCAGCCGGATCAGCAGCCGCAGCAGCCGTCCTCCGAGAAGGCGCTGGCCGATCTTGGTCTCACCGTCGGTCCTTCCGATGACGGCAAGGGTGTCGCGATCACGGCCGTCGATCCCGACTCCGATGCTGCCGATAAGGGCGTGAAGGAAGGCGAGAAGATCACCTCCGTCAACAACCAGCAGGTTTCGAACGCTGGCGACATTGCCAAGGTCATCGAGCAGGCGAAGAAGGACGGCCGCACGCGCGCGCTGTTCCAGATTCAGTCCGGCGATGGCAGTCGCTTCGTTGCTCTGCCGATCAACGCCGGTTGATCCCCTAAGCGAATGAAATGCATCGGGAAGCCGCGCAGGCCACGGCTTGCGCGGCTTCCTTTTTAGAATATGTCAAAGAGACTGGCTCCAAGGCAGGTGAAAGATGACAACCGCTGGCCAACATGCCGTGAATTCCTCCGATTCTGGTTGTGCCGAGGCAGCCTCGGCAGGTAATGTCGCTCACATGAAGATTCTGATCATCGAAGACGATCTCGAAGCGGCGGCTTACCTCACCAAGGCGTTTCGCGAGGCCGGCATCATTGCCGATCACGCAAGCGACGGCGAGAGTGGCCTCTTCATGGGCACCGAGAACACCTACGATGTTGCCATCATCGACCGCATGTTGCCGCGCCGCGACGGGCTCTCCGTCATCAGCGAACTGCGTCGCAAGGGCGTGCATACGCCGGTCTTGATCCTCTCCGCCCTTGGCCAGGTTGACGACCGCGTTACGGGCCTGCGTGCCGGCGGCGACGATTACCTGCCGAAGCCCTACGCCTTCAGCGAATTGCTGGCGCGTGTCGAAGTGCTCGGCCGCCGCAAGGGCACGCCGGAGCAGGATGTCCTTTATCGCGTCGGTGATCTCGAACTGGATCGCCTTTCACATGAGGTGCGCCGCGGCGGCAAGGAAATCCTGCTGCAGCCGCGCGAGTTCCGTCTGCTGGAATATCTGATGAAGAATGCAGGCCAGGTCGTGACCCGCACGATGCTGCTCGAAAATGTCTGGGATTATCATTTCGATCCCCAGACGAACGTCATCGACGTCCATGTTTCGCGCCTGCGCTCCAAGATCGAGAAAGATTTCAGCCAGCCGCTGCTGAAGACGATCCGCGGTGCCGGTTACATGATCAAGGACGAGGGATGAGTCGCTTCCGCGTCCTCTTCAAGTCCACCGCAGTCCGACTTTCAGCCCTCTACATCCTTCTTTTTGCGCTCTGCGCTGCAACGCTGGTCTTCTATGTCACGGCCATGTCCGAGCGGCTGTTGACGGGGCAGATCCGCGATGCGGTTCAGCAGGAAGTCAATCAGGTCAAGCGTGCCTATGACATCGGCGGGTTGAACCTGCTTCTGCGCACCATGGAGCGCCGCGCGCGCCAGCCGGGCGCTAATCTCTATGTCATTGCCGGGCCATCGGGCGATATCCTTGCCGGCAACGTCGCCTCCGTGCAGCCTGGTGTGCTCGGTCAGGCCGGCTGGACGGAGCTGCCTTTCGTCTACGAGCGCTATACCGACGCCTCCAACGATCCGGAGCGCCGGCATCTGGCGATCGCCAATATCTTCATCCTCGACAACGGCCTGCGCATCCTGATCGGCCGCGACCTGGGCGAGCCCGAGCGCTTCCGCGTGCTGGTGCGCCAGGCGCTGATGCTGGCGCTGGCAATCATGGGTCTCGGCGCGCTGGTCATCTGGTTCGGCATCGGCCGCAACGCGCTGAAGCGCATCGACCGGATGACGGATGCCAGCCGCAAGATCATGGCCGGCGATCTCTCGCAACGACTGCCTGTCGGCGGGTCCGGCGATGAATTCGACCGCATGTCGGCATCGCTGAATGCCATGCTGGGGCGCATCGAGAAGCTGAACGAGGGGCTGCGGCAGGTCTCCGACAATATCGCTCATGACCTCAAAACCCCGCTGACGCGCTTGCGCAACAAGGCAGCCGATGCGCTCGACAATGCTGACAGCGAGGGCCGCCGCACGGCGCTTGAGGGCATTATCGGCGAATCCGATCAACTGATCCGCACCTTCAATGCGCTCCTGATGATTTCCCGCGTCGAAGCCGGCTCGGTGGCTGCGGAAATGACCAGCGTCGATCTCTCCTCCATCGTCGCCGATACGGCCGAACTTTACGAGCCGGTCGCAGAAGAGGCGGGTCTGACGCTGACGGCCGATATCGAGCCGAATGTCGAAATTCAGGGCAATCGTGAGCTGATCGGTCAGGCGCTGTTCAATCTTATCGACAATGCGTTGAAATATGCGACGGGCGGCAATGGAGAGCAGACGATAGTCTTCAGGCTCGTGCGCACGCATGATGCAGTCATGCTTGCTGTCGCTGACCACGGACCGGGCGTTCCCGCGCATCAGCGTGCCGATGTTGTCAAGCGCTTCTTCCGCCTCGATGAGAGCCGCTCCAAGCCGGGAACGGGCCTTGGCCTGGCGCTGGTGGAGGCGGTCATGGAGCTGCATGGCGGTCGGCTGGAGCTTTCCGATACCGTTCCCGACAGTCCCGATGCCAAGGGATTAACGGTCACCATGATCTTCCCCATGCAGAAACAATAGGTTAATCCTGCAGTATCCGCTTGCTGTTGGGGAGAACTGCATGACGACGACGCAAAGCGATTTGCTGCGGGATGTTCCAGCCGGGCGGTTGCGGCCGTTGAACCAGACGGAGACGAAGTCCGCGCTTGCCGATCTCAAGCAGATCGCGGGGACGGAGCCTGTCGTTGCCGATCTGCTTGCCGGCGAGAGCGCATTGCGGGATTTCATCGTCGCTGCGCTTACTCTCTCTCCCCATCTGCGTGAAATCGCCAATCTCGAACCATCGCTCCTTGTCGCCGCCATCGAGAAGCCGCTATCGCCGCAGATCGAAGCTTTGGTCGAAGAGGCCAGACGCGCCTGGCTGCCAGTGGAAGCCGAAGGCGCCTCGCCATCAGAATCCGAAGTGATGACCCGCCTGCGCATCGCCAAGCGCCGCGCTGCCTTTCTGGTCGCGCTCGCCGACCTCGCGCGCATCTATGATGGCAAGCTGACCACTCGTTGGCTGAGCAGGCTCGCGGAGGCCTCCATTTCAGCGGCCATCGACCATCTGCTGCTGTCGGCGCATGAGGCCGGCAAGATCGTGGTTCCCGATCCCGCCGCTCCGAGCGAGAAATCCGGACTGATCGTACTCGGCATGGGCAAGCTCGGAGCGGAAGAGCTGAACTATTCCTCTGATATCGATCTGGTCGTCTTCTTCGATGAGATGGCTGGCATCGTTCCTGATCCAGACGATGCCATCGACATCTTCCCGCGGCTGATGCGAAGGCTCGTGCGCATCCTGCAGGAACGCACGGCGGACGGTTATGTCTTCCGCACCGATCTGCGCCTTCGCCCCGATCCTGGCTCGACGCCGCTCGCGATCCCGGTCGATGCGGCAATGATCTATTACGAGGGCAGGGGGCAGAACTGGGAGCGTGCCGCCTTCATCAAGGCCCGGCCCGTCGGCGGCGATATTGTTGCCGGTCAGGCCTTCATTCGCGATCTCGTGCCCTTTGTCTTCCGCAAATATCTCGATTATGCCGCGATATCAGACATTCACTCCATCAAGCGGCAGATCCACGCGCATAAGGGACACGGCGCGATCGCGGTCAAAGGCCATAACGTTAAGCTCGGTCGTGGCGGCATTCGCGAGATCGAGTTCTTCGTGCAGACGCAGCAGCTGATCGCCGGCGGCCGCATGCCGGCCCTGCGTTGCCGGTCGACGGAGGAAACGCTGTCCGAACTGACCGAGGCGAAGTGGATCGATGCGGAAACGCGCGACGAGCTGGCGACGGCCTATTGGTTCCTGCGCGACGTCGAGCATCGCATCCAGATGGTGCGGGACGAGCAGACGCATCTGCTGCCGGAAACCGATGCCGAACTCCGCCGCATCGCCTTCATGATGGGTTTTGCCGACATACCCACCTTCTCGGAAGCTCTGGTGACGACGTTGAAGACTGTCGAGCGTCGCTATGCGCGCCTGTTCGAGCAGGAAACGAAGCTGTCGACCGAAACCGGCAATCTGGTCTTTACCGGCCAGGGCGACGACCCCGACACGCTGGAGACGCTGCGCCGCCTCGGCTTCGACCGGCCGTCCGACATCGCCAATGTCATCCGCACATGGCATTACGGCCGATACCGCGCCACGCAATCGGTGGAAGCGCGCGAGCGGCTGACGGAGTTGACGCCGGAACTGCTGCGCGTCTTCGGCGAAAGCAAGCGTGCCGACAAGGCATTATTGCGCTTTGACAGTTTCATTTCCGGACTGCCGGCTGGTATTCAGCTCTTCTCGCTGCTGGGAACCAATCCAGCGCTTCTCTCGCTCATCGTCAACATCATGTCCTCGGCGCCGCGGCTTGCCGAGATCATCGCGGCCAAGCCGCATGTCTTTGACGGTATGCTCGACCCAAGGCTCATGGCCGAGCTGCCGACGCGAGACTATCTCGCCGAGCGCCTCAAGAGCTTCCTGGCTCCGGCGAGACATTATGAAGAAACGCTCGACCTGCTGCGCATCTTCGCCTCCGAGCAGCGCTTCCTGATCGGTATTCGCCTGCTGACGGGCGCGATCGGCGGGACCATGGCCGCTCGTGCTTTCACCTACCTTGCCGATTTGATCGTCGAAGCGGCACTGGATGCCGTCATGAAGGAAATCCGGGCAGCACATGGCGAATATCCCGGTGGCCGCATTGCCGTCGTCGGCATGGGCAAGCTCGGCAGTTTCGAGCTCTCGGCCGGCTCCGACATCGATATCATCCTGCTTTACGATTACGACGACACCGCCGGCGAATCCGATGGTCCGAAGCCGCTCGATGCCACGCGCTATTTCACCCGCATCACGCAGCGCCTGATCGCGGCCCTTTCGGCGCCGACGGCCGAGGGAGTGCTCTATGAAGTTGACATGCGCTTGCGCCCGTCCGGCAACAAGGGCCCGGTCGCCACGCGCATCAACTCCTTCGAGAAATATCAGCGAGAGGAAGCCTGGACCTGGGAGCACATGGCGCTTTCGCGGGCTCGCCTGATCTGCGGCGATGAGGAATTGGTGAACGATGCGGAGCGCGTCATCGGCGAGGTTCTTTCGACGAAGAGAGATGTTGCCAAGATCGCTAGGGATGTTCGCGAGATGCGCGCCCTGATCGAACAGGAAAAGCCGCCGGAGAGCATCTGGGATCTGAAGCTGATCCCCGGCGGGCTGATCGATATCGAATTCATCGCGCAATATCTGCGGTTGATCGCACCAACTCGCGGCGTCGGCATCGATGCGAACGGCCTTAGCACCGCCGAAGCGTTGAAACTGCTCGGTGGCAGTCTGATGGATCGCAATGATCTGGATGTTTGCCTTGAGGCTCTGCAGCTCTATACGGAAGTGTCGCAGCTGATCCGGCTTTGCATAGACGGCACGTTCGATCCGAAGAACACGCCTTCCGGCCTGATCGAGCTGGTCTGCCGCGCTGGCGATTGCCCGGATATCCGTACGCTGGAAGCGGAGCTGAAACGCTTGTCGAAGGCGGTGCGGAAGGTATTCCAGGCGACGGTCGGAGGCTGATCAGTGCTGATCCGGGATGCGGATCGCAATGACAGTGCCGATGCCTTCGCGCGAGCGGATGCGCATGCGGCCGTGATGCAGGGCCGTCAGTGATCTGGAAATGGCGAGCCCCAGGCCGGAGCCACCCTTGCTCTTCGCATATTGGCTCTGCACCTGCTCGAAGGGCTGGCCGATCTTGCTCAGTGCCGATTTCGGGATGCCGATGCCCGTATCGGCGATGACGAGCATGACGGCATCGTCGACCCTGCGCGTGCGGACCGCGATTCGGCCGCCGTCATTGGTGAATTTCACCGCGTTGGAGAGCAGGTTAAGCACGATCTGCTTCATCGCGCGGCGGTCGGCGTTGAGCTTGATGTCTGCGGGAATGATCTGTTCGACAAGAATGTTCTTCTGCGCGGCCGGGATGCTGGTGAAACGCAGGCATTCTTCGATAAGCGGCGCGAGATTGATCCGCTCGCACGCGAGTTTCATATGCCCGGCTTCGATCTTCGACATGTCGAGGATATCGTTGATGACGTTGAGCAGATGCTTGCCGCTGTCATGAATATCCTTGGCATATTCGTTGTAGCGGGCGGAGCCGAGCGGACCGAACATCTGGTCCTGCAGGATTTCCGAGAAGCCGAGAATGGCGTTGAGCGGCGTGCGCAGCTCGTGTGACATGTTGGCGAGGAATTCCGATTTCGCCTTGTTGGCGGCTTCGGCGCGTTCCTTTTCCGCAAGATAGTTGGTGTTGGCGGTGGAAAGCTCCGCCTTCTGCTTCTCCAGGATCTGTCGTGACGCCGAGAGATCGTTGATGGTCGCCATCAGCCGGCGTTCGGATTCGCGAAGGCGTTCCTGGTTGCGCTTGAGCTGGGTAATATCGGTGCCGACGGAGACAAGGCCGCCGTCGCGGGTGCGGCGCTCGTTGATCTGCAGCCAGCGCTCGTCGGCGAGCTGCACTTCCGTCGTCTGCGAATGATTGGAACGGCCGGGATCGACGATGCGGCGCTCGATGACCGGTCGTGCGGCAGCGGCATTGACGACGGCGCGTTCCGTGCCTGGCACGAGCACATTGTCTGGCAGACCATAGGCCTGCTGGAAATGCGCATTGCACATGACCAAGCGATCGTTCTTGTCCCACAGCACGAAGGCTTCGGAGGTGCACTCGATCGCATCGGCCAATCTCTGGTCGGCCTCGGCATAGCGCTGTGCCAACCGGTGCTGTTCAGTCACGTCCATGGCAATGCCGATCATGTGGACGCGGCCGGAATTGGTGCGGATCACCTGGGCGCGGGCGCGCATCCAGACATAATGCCCCTTGGCGTGGCGGATGCGCAGGATCTGGTCCACCTGGCCGGCATTGCCGCGGGTGACTGTGCGGGCAAGCATATGCAGGCTGTTATCATCCGGATGCATCAGCCGTGCTGCATCGGTAAAGGCGAGTGGCTTGTCGGCGACCGGCAGTCCGAGCATGTCGTACATCGACCGCGACCAGAAGAACTGGCGGCTGGTAAAATCGAAATCCCAGAGACCACAGCGCCCGCGCGACAGTGCGGTCTCGACCCGCAGGTTGGATTCGAGGAAGATTTCGTCCGCGTCCCGGGCGCGTTTCACCTGCGTATAATAGGCGTAGAGGATGACGAGCAGGATGGAGGATATGCCAGCGAACAGCGTGACGTTTAGCGTCAGCTCGTCGCGCCAGAGCTTGTCGATCTGATCCATCGAGGCGGCCGACAGAATGAAATCACCCTTGTCGCCGATCAAGGAAATCGCCGCGTAGTAAGGTTCACCGCCGATCATGGTCTCGATCACGCCGGCATGGTCGCCGAAACTGCGGATGGCCGTCACTTCGGGAAAGAAGTCGGAAACGAGCATGCCGATATAGCCGGAGCCGGCGGCCGAAGAGCCGAACACCCGACCGCTTGCCTGAACCAACAGGACGAAAGCGCCGGTGTCCAGTCGATCCTGCGGCAGATAGGAGGCCAGTTTTCGCTCTGCGCCGCTGCGGTCCCCGGCCTGAAACAGGCTGGCGTCATTCGAAAAGGCGGCGGATGCGGCGGCGATGGAAAGAGAGGTGGTGCGGCGGGCGGAGGCTGCCATCCGGCTATGTTCCGTGATCATGCCGAAGAAATGCGAGGCGGCAACGACCATCAGGAAGGACACAATGAGGACGGGAATGATGCGCTTGAGAATATGCTCCGTCTGCGGAAAACGACGCGAAATCGTCTCCACCCGCACTCCGGTTCGATCGGTAACGCCGCTATGCCAGGATTTCAGACCGTCGAAATTAACACGCAGCCGTCCATCGGCCGCGGTTGCCCGCCGCACGTCCACCATCGCTTTAGCCTTGTCCCTCGTGTGATTCGCTGCGCCGCTCGCCCGAATCTGCCCTAATGAATCATTCGTGATTCGGCTTGTCCAGAGGGTGCGGTAAAACTTTCTTAACCATCTGCGATTTCAGTATATTTTACACACGCAGCGGTAAGTTGCGTGCGCTCGGGACTCGTTGAAGCTGAAAAGGCCGATGCAAATCAGCCTTTGAAATCGGCATGCTAAGCGGTCGAAATCACTCCTTGAGGATGCGATCGACGATATCGCGCACGTCGGTCGAAAGACCGCCTGCGCGCTCGATCCGCATCAGCGCCGAGCGGGCATGATCGGCGCGTACTGGCTCCAGCAGGCGCCAGGAGCGCATTGAAGTCAGGATGCGTGCTGCAAGCTGCGGGTTGCGCTGATCGATCTCGAGGATCTCGTCTGCCAGGAAATTGTATCCGGCGCCATCGGCGCGACCGAACCCTGTGGGGTTGGCGAAAGCGAATGTGCCGACGAGTGCACGCACACGATTCGGATTCGTACGCTTGAACAGCGGCATCTCCATAAGCAGCCGAATACGTTCCAGCGCGCCCGCGCCGGGGATTGCGGCCTGGATGGCGAGCCATTTGTCGATGACGAGCGCATTGTCTGCGAAGCGGTCGCGGAAATGCGCAAGTGCTGCCGCCGTCTCGGCCGTGTCCGGGAAGTGCTGTGCCAGAATAGTCAGCGCGGCGCTGAGATCGGTCATGTTGTTTGCCGCATCATAGGCGGCCTTCGCTCTTGCAGGCGCCTCATCCAGCTGGGACAGATAGCTCAGGGCTGCATTCCGCAACGCACGGCGGCCGGCGCTTGCGGCATCCGGAGTGAAGGGGCCGGGCGTTTGCATGCCGTCATAGAGTGCGGCGAACACACCCTGTCCAGCTTCAGCGATCCGTTTGATGATTGTCTGGCGTGCGGCATGAATGGCATCCGGATCATTGTTGCCGCCCAGTTCCCGGGCAATGTCGGATTCACTCGGCAAGGCAAGGGCCTGAGCGCGGAAGGCCGGCTCCAGGCTTTCGTCGGCTGCTGCTGCGAGCAGCGCATTGGTGAAGGCTGGATCACACGTAATATCAAGGCCTTGGCGCGCATCGCGCGCCGCCTGCAAGAGATTAGGCAGGCCGAGGTTGAGAAGCGCCTGCCAGCGGGCGAAATGATCGGTCTCGTAACGGGCGATCAGCGCCAGGTCGGCGGCGCTCTGGCTGAATTGCAGGTTGATCGGCGTCGAGAAGCTGCGATTAAGCGACAGGACCGGCCGTGAAGGAATGCCTTGGAACGTCACCGTCTGCGTCTGCTTCGTCAGGTGCAATACGTCGTCAATAAGCTCCGCCCCGCTGACGGATGACGGCGTGATGATGGTGCCGTCTTCGGCAAGCAAGCCCATGCGCAAGGGGATGTGCATCGGCTTCTTGGCGGTCTGGCCTGGCGTCGCCGGCACCATCTGCTCGAGCGACAGGGTGAATGTCTTGGCATCTGCGCCATAGGCGCCGGATGCGGTGACGAGGGGCGTTCCAGCCTGATGATACCAGAGCGAGAACTGCGCGAGATCGCGGCCGCTGACATCTTCAAAACATTTGACGAAATCTTCGATCGTCACAGCCTCTCCGTCGTGCCGATCGAAATAAAGGTCCATGCCTTTCTTGAACAGATCGCGGCCGAGCAGCGTTGCGATCATGCGCGTGACTTCGCTGCCCTTCTCATAGACCGTGGTCGTATAGAAGTTGTTGATTTCGCGGTATTTCGTCGGGCGAACCGGATGAGCGAGGGGACCGCTGTCCTCCGGGAACTGCTCCGACTTCAGGTGCCGGACTTCGGCGATGCGCTTGACGGGGCGCGAGCGCTGGTCGGCGGAAAACTCGTGATCGCGATAGACGGTCAGGCCTTCCTTGAGGCAGAGCTGGAACCAGTCGCGGCAGGTGATGCGGTTGCCCGTCCAGTTGTGGAAGTACTCATGCGCGATGATCGCTTCGATATTGGCGTAGTCGGCATCGGTTGCCGTCTCGGGATCGGCCAGAACGTACTTGTCGTTGAAGACGTTGAGACCCTTGTTCTCCATGGCCCCCATGTTGAAATCCGACACGGCGACGATCATGAAGATGTCGAGATCGTATTCACGGCCGAACCGCTCCTCATCCCACTTCATCGAGCGCTTCAGCGCATCCATGGCGTAAGTCGCACGTGGCTCCTTGCCATGCTCGACATAGATTTTCAGCGCGACCTCACGGCCGGACAGGGTGGTGAATGTGTCCTCGACGACACCGAGATCGCCGGCGACGAGTGCGAAGAGATAGCTCGGCTTCGGATGCGGGTCGAACCAGGCGGCAAAATGCCTGCCTTCGCCATAGCCGGCGCCGCCAAGGAAATTGCCGTTCGACAGCAGCAGCGGATTGGCGGCCTTGTCGGCAATGATATTGACGGTGTAGGGCGCGAGAACATCCGGCCGGTCGGGGAAATAGGTGATGCGGCGGAAGCCTTCGGCCTCGCACTGCGTGCAATAGATGCCGCCGGTGCGATAAAGGCCCATCAATTGCGTGTTGGCCTCGGGATTGATGATAGTCGTGATCGTCAGCTCGAAAGGCGTGCTTTCGGGCAGATCGCGAATGGTCAGACTTTCGGGAGTGGCATCATATTGTTCGGCCGGAAGTTCGTCCTGATCGAGCAGCAGGCCGGAAAGGACCAGTTCATCGCCATCGAGCACGAGGGGTGTTTGGGGATCGGTACCTTCGCGGCGATGGAAGATCAGCCGTGCCTCCACCTTGGTCTCGGTAGGATGCAGATCGAAGGTGAGGTCCACGCGTTCCAGAACGAAGTCGGTGGGACGATAGTCTGCCAGATTGATGATCTGGCCGGTGTCTGTACGCATGGTCTATCCTGATCAGGCTATGCTGTGGCGGGCACAGTCCGAAGCCCTCCTCCGGACTGAAAGTGGCCGCATCATTACACCGAAATCTGAACCAAAGTTAAAGTCATATCGCAATGCCCATAGTTTTGTTATGGCACAATAAGTATTCGCTCGCCGGGCCGCTTCCATTTCAGCTATTCGAATGAAAAGTGGCAAATCTCCGCCTGCATTTGCAGACCGGCAGTACAATTGCTACCATAACGTTCAAGTGGATCATCATGACTGCATTGCGGTCAGATGCAGGCCGTTACGGTAAGGAAACAATAATTTAAAGTAAATTATTTGTTTAACCCCTTGCGATATAAAAGAGCTTGCATGACTATAGCATGCTATTAGATATCGGAATTATGATCGATTCCGACGATTTCGTTCACAAAAATGAAACATCCACTTTCTGTCGCTTTTTGAGAAGGGCACCCCAAGGAGGCCCGATTGAGTTTTTCTATCGAGCAGCTTGCTCGTCATCCCAAGTTCGTAGCCTCCTTGCGCTTTCTCTCCGAGGCATTGCGGAATCGTTATGATAGCGGCCCGAGGGTCGCGCGCATGCTTGCCTCGCATCAGCGGTGGCTTCTCAGCCAGTCCGCCTATGCGCTCCATCTTGAATATGATCCGGGAGTTCCTGGTTCGGGTATGACCGTTGTCGCGCTGCGTGACCTCATCACGCACTACCGCGTCGCCAGCCGCAATACGGTCCTGAGCTTCGTTGAGGAGTTGCTGACCTATCGCTTCCTGGAACTGGCCCCAGGTCCCGCTCGCCGTCCGCGCCGTTACGTGCCGACTGAAACCACCTATTCGGCGATGTTCAGTTGGTATCTTGCCAATCTGGCCGCGCTCGATCTGGTTGACGATGGCGATCGCGCAGCAGCGCTGGTCGCATCACCGATGCTCATGGATCTGGCTCAGCCGCGCATGGCCCGCAATTGCCTGGCGACCGACATCTGGCGCGAACCGCCGGAAGGTGTCGCCCTGTTCCTCTGGACGGAATCTGGCGGCCTGGTCGTCGACTATATCATGTCTAAGCTGGACCTCAGCGGAGAGGTCGGCGACCGGATCGATATCGGCCGTGTCGACGCCCGCGCGCTGGCGGCACATTTCATGATATCGCGCACCCATTTGCAGCGTCTCCTGCGCAAGTCTGCCGATCGTGGCGATATCGGCTGGTATGACGAATCCAAGAAGACGCGTATGTGGATATCGCGCAATTTTCTCGATCAGTATTGCGGATGGCAGGCCGTGAAATTGGCGGCGGTCGATGAGGCTTTCGCCTGGGCGCGGTCCGCCTAGAGTGCAGGGCTCTCGCGGATTTGCTCGTTCGGTTCGAGTCGATGATCAGGCAGCGCAATTCTGCCCGTAAGATCTCAAAGCGGGATGCTGGCCGCGATGATCCGGGCAGCTCTCGTGCTGCCGCACTCGTCCTTGTGAAAGTTACGTGCGCGCTCGAATTCTTCCGCGGCTCGCACCGCAGAGCCGATATGGCCGACGGAATCGAACAGGGCGATGAATGAACGCAAACCCGAAGACATGATGAAAATCCTGATACTTAAACGCTACGCCGGATCGCCAAACGTTTCGCGCCCGCAGGTCAGCAGGCGCGGAAATCGGCGAAAATGGCTGTCGGGCGGCTGATACGAGCCGAGATGCCGGTGCCTCGTGCAGTCATCTGCTCATTGGCAGCGATGCCGAGGTTGCGATGGCCGTTTGTGGCGCGCACTGGCTCGATGGCGCGGCGCAGGGTATCAAACCCGCAGTGAATAGGGCGAAAACGTGCAGTCATTGCCTTGGTTCCTTTCGAATTCCTCCCAAGACACCCTTTATATTGCAGTGCAACATAGATTCTGCAATGCACGGTAAAAGAAGACTGCCATGCCAAAAACGCATGACTAGTGTCATTCTCCGTTAATACCTGTTGAAATCAGCCTAATATTTCAGCGACGATATAATTCTTGAAGGCAAGAAGATCGCTCCAGGCCAGGCGTTTGTTGATCGGCGCGGTCAGCAATTCCTGCGGATGCAGGCTGGCGATGGCGGGGACGGGTCGGCCGAGAATGCTGATTTCCCGCCATTGTCCGCGCAATCCATGGATGGTTTCGCCACCGCCGAAGAAGTGGCGGGCGGTGAAATTGCCAAGCAGCAGTACCGCCTTCGGCTCGGCAAGCGCAATCTGTCGTTCTATGAACGGACGGCATATCTCGATTTCTGGCGGGGAAGGGGCGCGGTTGCCCGGCGGTCGCCAGGGAATGACGTTGGTGAGCAGGATCGAATCACGCTGCAGGCCGATGGCGGCGAGCATTCTGTCGAGCAACTGTCCCGCGCGGCCGGCAAACGGCGCCCCCTCGCGGTCGTCGTCGGCGCTTGGCATCGGCCCGATCACCATGATCCGGCCTTCCGGCGTGCCGCTCGCAAAGATCGTCGAACGGGCGCTGTTCTTGAGATTGCAGCCGTTAAAGGCCTCGATCGCGGTCTTCAACTCGGCAAGTGAGCGCGCACTTTCGGCCGCGAATCGGGCTTGCTCCACGGCTTGCTCGTCGGGAATGGCCGGTGCTGCGCGCGGCGGTGCTACCGCGGGAGATGCCGCCGGCTTTGCAGCTGCCCGACGCTCAGGCTGCGACCGTGTGGCGGGTGCTGGAGCTTCGGCCCTTGGCTGCGTTGCGCGCGAGCCTTGCCGTGCGGCCCGCATGGCTTCGAATTCTGCGAAGCGATCCACCGGCTGCTCTTCCAGCAGCCAGTCGACGCCGGCATCCGCATGGAAATGCAGAAGGGCGGCAAGTTCGGCCGGTGTGAGGTCGCTGGCGGAAATCATGCGCGAACTCTATCCAAAGCGGCACAGGAACGAAAGGGCAGGGTGGGCGCTATGTCAGGCCGTCCACTGGGCGATATCGTCGCGTTCGCCGATCAGGGCCAAACCATGAGCGATGGACAGCAATTCGCCGCCAGTCTCGATCCGCTCCTGGCCGAAACGTTCCGTAAAGATGCGGCGCACGGCCGGCACGAAAGAGGTGCCTCCCGTCAGAAACACCTTGTCGATCGCGTCAGGCGATGTGTTCGTGGTCGTCAGCACGTCATCCAGCGCGCCTTCGATGCGGGCGAGATCTTCCGCAATCCATGTCTCGAAGTCGGCGCGGCGCACCTGCTTGCGTCCGGCCTTGCCAAGTGGCGGGAAGTTGAATTCGGCCTCTTCCTGGGCGGAAAGCGCCATCTTCGTCGCCGATACTGCCTGATAGAGCGGGTATCCCTCATCATGTTCGACGAGTTCGATGAAGGTCTCCAGCTTTTCCGGCTCGAGGCTGCTGCGCACGAGCGTCTTCAGGTCGGCATATTCGCGCGAGGTCTTGAAGATCGAAAGCTGGTTCCAGCGGCCGAAATTCGCGTAGTAGGAGGTGGGCACTTCCAGAAGCTTGTCGAAGCTCTTGAAGAAACTGCCCTTGCCGATGGCCGGCGAAACGATGTTGTCGATCATCCTGAAATCGAAGTGATCGCCGGCAATACCGACGCCGGAATGGCCGATCGGCGTCGCAGTCAGCTTTCCGCCGTGGGTTTCGAAGCGGATGAGCGAATAGTCGGTCGTGCCGCCGCCGAAGTCGGCGACCAGCACGGTCGCATCCTTCTTCAGATGCTGCGCGAAGAAAAAGGCGGCTGCCACCGGCTCGTAGACATAATGGATTTCCGGAAAGCCGAACCGCGCAAGAGCGGCATTATAGCGCTCGGTGGCAAGGGTTGGGTTCGGATTGGCGCCGGCAAAGTGCACGGGTCGCCCAGTGACGATGCGTGAAACATTTTCCGGCCATCCCTCTCCGGCATAGGCACGCAGGCGGCGCACGAAGATCTCCATCAGATCCTCGAAGCTATGCCGCTTGGCGTAGATCAGCGTGCCCTGGAAGAGGGCGCTCGCCGCGAAGGTCTTGATCGACTGCAGGAAGCGACAGTCGCCAGGATTGTCGATGAACTGCCGGATCGCCGCGTGCCCGGCCTCGACCTTGAGTGCGGCCGCGCCCAACCCAGGGTCCTTCATGAAGGAGAGCGCCGTGCGCATGCTGTCCGCCGTACCGGCAGCGCTGTTGAAGGCGACCGATTGTGTCGCAGATCCATCGGCTATCGCCAGGACCGTGTTCGTCGTGCCGAAGTCGAAACCAAGCGCCCGAGCCATGCCCGCACTCCTTTCCGTCGAAATTGTCTGGATTGGGGCCAAGCCCCTGATGAGACGCGTGACGCGCCCTGTCGCAAAGAGGGCGCGTCATGACATGGCCGGACTTCAAGTTCAAGCTGGCAGAATGCTTTTATTTTTTCTGCGCTATGGCATCCGCTGGCAGTGCTTCCACACCCGGTTGGCTCGCAAAAGAAACGGGCGCCTTTTGGCGCCCGCTGATCTCATTCGGCGGCGATGGCCGCTGGCGGGTCCTTGTGATGAGGATCCTTGTCCTTGCGCTTGCCGAGACGGCCAAGGAAGTCGTTGAGGCGGTTCATCTCCAGGAAGATGACCGGCGTGATGAACAGCGTCAGAAGCTGCGAAACCACCAGGCCGCCAACGACGGCAATGCCGAGCGGCTGGCGAAGCTCGGAGCTCGCTCCACCGCCAACGGCGATCGGCAATGCACCGAGTAGAGCGCAGAAGGTCGTCATCATGATCGGGCGGAAACGGCGGACGCAGGCTTCGTGGATCGCCTCCGCCGGCGCTATGCCGGGAGTCGATCGTAAAGTCTCCAGCGCCACGTCGATCATCATGATCGCATTCTTCTTCACGATACCGATCAGCATCAGCAAGCCGATAAGCGCGATGATCGACAGGTCGAAGCCGAAGACCTTCAAGGCGAGCAGGGCGCCGAGAGCGGCAGCCGGCAGACCGGAAAGAATGGTCAGCGGATGGATGAAGCTTTCGTAGAGAACGCCGAGGACCACGTAGATCGTCAGCACGGCAGCCAGGATCAGGTAAGGTGTGCTGCCCTGCGACTGCTGGAAGATCTGTGCGGTGCCGCCGTAGGACGTGAAGATGTCCGCCGGCATGTCGATATCCTTCTTGATCTGATCGATCCGCGCCGTGGCGTCGCCAAGCGCTTCGCCAGCCGGCAGGTTGAAGGAGACCGTTGTCGATACCAACTGGCCCGTCTGGTTGATGGTGACCGGACCGGTGGTGCGCTGGACATGGGCGAAATCGGACAGGGGAACCAGCGCGCCGCTTGAGGAAGCAACGTGGATATCCTGCAGCCTTTGGTCGTCCCAGGGCTTGCTTGTGTCGAATTCAACCATGACGTCATAACTATCGCCGGTGGTCTGGATCTGCGCGGCATCATAGCCGCCGAACGCTTCCTCCAATGTGGTGCGCAGCAGGTTATTGTTGATCCCGTATTGGGCTGCCTTTTCGGTATCGATGACGATGTTGGCCTGCAGAGCATTGTTCTGCTCGTCCGAGGCAACGTCGGTGAAGCTCGGATCACGACGCATTGCATCCAGCATCTTGTTGGCCCAGAGGTTGGTCTGGTCGGCACTCAACGCTTGGATGACGAGCTGATATTGGCTGGCCGTCTGTCGGCCGCCGAAGCGCAGGCTTTGCTGTGGCGTAATATAGGCCTTGAGACCGGCGATGGTGCTGATGCTGGCACGCAGTTCGCGCAGCGTCTGGTCCAGCGGCACACGCTGGTCCTTCGGCTTCAATTGGACAAACATGGTGCCGTTGTTCAACGGCTGGCGGACACTGCCGCCAACGATGGACATGACGTGGTCGACGGCCTGGTTCTGTCTGACAAGTGCTGCTGCCTGATTCTGCAGGTCGCGCATTGCCGGGTAGGAGATATCCTGACGCGCTTGGGTGGAGATTTGCAGGCGGCCGATGTCTTCGGTCGGGAAGAAGCTCGCCGGCAGCACCATGAAGAGATAGACCGAGAGCGCGACCGAGCCGAGGAAGCTCAGGAGAACGGTGCCGCGATGGCGCAGGCACCAGGCGACGCCCTTGTCGTAGCCGCGCTGGGTCCAATCGAAACCGCGGTTGAAGAGGCGCACCGGATAAGGAGGCTGATCGTGGCCTGCCGACAGGCGGGAGCTCAGCATCGGCGTGACGGTGAGCGACACGACCGCGGAAGACACGATGGCGATGGCGACCACCATGCCGAATTCGTTGAAGATGCGGCCGACTACGCCACCCATCAGCAGGATCGGGATGAAGACCGCGATCAGCGAGATGGACATGGAAATGATGGTGTAGCTGACTTCGGCCGATCCCTTGATTGCCGCCTGCAGCACCGGCATGCCGTCTTCGACATGCCGCAATATGTTTTCCAGCATGACGATCGCATCATCCACCACAAGGCCGACGGCAAGCGTCAATCCGAGCAGTGATATGTTGTCGATACTATAGCCGAGCACATACATCATGCCGAAAGTCGAAATCAGCGACAGCGGCACGGCAAGGCCCGGGATGATCGTGGCCGTAACGTGACCCGTGAAGAGATAGATCACCAGAACGACGAGGCCGATCGTCAGCATCAAGGTGAATTTGACGTCCTTGATCGCATCGCGGATCGGCTGTGCCGAGTCGTTCATGATATGCGTCTGCACCGAGGCGGGAATTTCCGCGTGGAGCTGCGGCAGCTTGGCATTGATCGCATCGACCACGTCGACGGTGTTGGCGTCCGGCTGGCGCTGGATGGCCAGAATGATCGCCTGCTTGCCGTCGTACCAGGAGCCTGCATTGGTGTTCTGCACGCTATCCTGCACATCGGCGACATCGCTCAGATGGATCGGCGCGCCGTTGGGATTGGCAATGACCAGCGACTTGAATTGCGCGGCACTGGTGTTCTGCGTGTTGGCATTGAGCGTCATGCTCTGCTTGTTGTTCTGCAGAGTGCCGACCGGAACCTGGCTGTTGGCATTGACGATGGCGGTGTTGACGGTGTCGATCCCGATGCCGCGGGCCAGGAGCTTGTTCGGGTCGACTTCGACGCGCACCGCGTAGGTCTGGGCACCATAGACGGTCACTTCGGCAACGCCCGGAAGCGTCGACAGCGATGGTGAAATGATGTCTTCGGCAATTTCGTCGAGCTTGCTGCGCGGCATCGTATCGCTCTGCACGGCAAGCAGCATGATCGGCGCGTCGGCCGGGTTCGTCTTCTTGTAGCCCGGCGGCGTCGTCAGGTTGTTGGGCAATTGACGCGTCGCATTCGAAATCGCGGCCTGAACGTCGGCCGCGGCGGCATCGATGCTGCGGTTGAGATCGAACTGCAGCACGATGCTCGTATTGCCGAGCGAGTTCGTCGCCGAGATTTCACTGATGCCGGGGATGGTTTCGAACTGCTTGATCAGCGGCGTGGAGACCGAGGTCGCCATCGTCTGCGGCGAAGCGCCGGTCAGCTGCGCCGAAACGTTGATGGTCGGAAAATCGACCTGGGGCAGGGCTGCGACGGGCAGGAGCTGATAGCCGGCGAGGCCAGCCATGACTACACCCAACGCCAGAAGCGTCGTCGCTACCGGTCGTTGGATACAGAATTGTGGGATCATTGCTGTGCTCCAACCGAAATCGTTTCGCTCTTCTGGCTCGACTGATCGCTGGCTGCAGCGACGTTTTCAGACTTTTCGTCGTTGAACTGTTCGACGACGTTCTGGCCGTCGATCAACTGCACCTGTCCTTCGACAACAACATGATCGCCTTCCGAAAGGCCCTTGGCGACTGCGGTAAAGCTACCATTCTGCCGCTCTACGGTGACCGGCGTCAAATGAACCTTGTTGTCCTTGACGACATAGGCATAGAAGCCATCCGGGCCGGGGCTGATCGCAACCGTCGGAGCGACCATCACCAAGTCGTTGTTGGAAAGATGAACGACGACATTGACCGATCGGCCGGGCCAGATCGCGCCATTGGCATTGTCGAACTTGGCCTTGACGAGGATGGTACCGGAAGCCGGATCGACGGTGTTGTCGAAGAAGCTGACTGCGCCCTGGCGGGACTTGCCCTTGCTTGAATTCGGAACGGTGCTGACGGGCACGGTGCCGGCCTTCATCGCCTCCTCCAATTCCCGCAGCTGATTTTCCTGCATGTGGAATTGCACATAGATCGGATTGTATTGCGTGATGGTCACGATCGCCGTACCGGGCGTGACATAGGCGCCGGGGCTGGGAACGACATTGCCGAGGCGACCGTCATAAGGTGCCCGGATCTGCGTGTTTTCCAGGAGAACCTGGTCGGATGCGAGTTGGGCCTTATCGGCATTGACGTCGGCGGCTGCGGTGTCGCGGGCTGCCACAGCCTGATCGACGGTCTGCTGCGTCCCGGCGTTGGCAAGCAGGCTCTTGGCTCGTGTGAGGGCTGCTTCCGCCGCGACGAGCGTCGCCTGATCCTTGACGATCGTCGCCTGATCCTTGTCGACGGCGGCCTGCGCCGTCCGCGCATCGAGCTTAGCGATAAGATCGCCAGCCTTCACCATCGCGCCGTCTTGCGCCTCGATCGATGTAATGATGCCAGATTCCTGTGCGGCGATCGTCGTCGCATTCTGCGCAACAGCTGAGCCTGTGGCTGTAATGTCGTTCGGCAGGGATCTTTTCTCAACCGCGGCCGTCTTGACGACGGAGGTTAGGGCCTTGTGCTTTTGATTGCCTGCGGCCTTGCCGGCATCTTTGGTTTCCGCGGAGGCTTGATCGACAAATGCGGAAAGGAAAGGAATACGGTCGCGATAGCCCCATGCGGCAAGGGCTGCGACGACAAGAAGGCCGAGGGGAAGCCAGAATTTTTTCATACTTAAAGAACCGGTCGGGGCTTGTTGCAGGAAGTGCAGTGACGTTGAAGTGTATTTATTGCGTCGCACAACAAAGACGAGTTCCGCCGCAATCCATACATTGCCGTTACCGCTAACGTTCGGTAATTCTGTCCCTTTAACGCGAATTCATGAACGCTTATGCTGTGCAATCTACCACAGTTCCGCACGACGAAAAATTAAAGCTTGGAAAGCTTTCGAATTGTTTCTGTTTGTGCGGTGCAACAAACAGTCAAATGACTATTTTTTGATTGCCGTTATGTAATAATCGGGCGGCAAAACAGCCTCAGGCCGCGTTTATAGTGTAGAGACATGCTCCAGCGTGCATGACAGCGTCGTCGTCGCTCACGCAATTGTGTTGTCAGGCCCTATTGCAAGGGCCTGCACCCTGCTCGTCGGTGACGACCTCAAAGGGAGCGAGCAGCTCCCCCGTCGCAGCGGACCATGGTGCCCGTCACGTAGCTTGCCGGTTCGCTGCAGAGGAAGGCGGCCGTGGCGGCGAATTCCTCGATGCGGCCATAACGACCGGCAGGGATACGCTGCTGACGCTCGGCGCTGACATCCTCCAGGCTTTTGCCGCCGCGCTTGGCTGTGGCCGAATCGAGTTCGGCCAGTCGGTCGGTGGCGATGCTGCCCGGTAAGAGCATGTTGACGGTGATGCCATGAGCCGCCACTTCGCTGGCCAGCGTCTTGCTCCAGCCCACAAGCGCCGGGCGCAGCGTATTGGATAGGGCGAGATTGGGGATGGGTTCGATGACGCCGGAAGAGGCGACGGTAACGATGCGGCCCCAGCCTTGCGCCTTCATGCCCGGCAACAAGGCGTTGGTCAGGCTGATGATCCGCGCCACCATGGAAATGAAATAGGTCTCCAGCCGGTCGGCGGTCATATCTTCCGTCGTGCCGGGTGTCGGGCCACCGCTGTTGTTGACGAGAATGTCGATGCCCCCGAGCTTTTCGACAGCAGCCTTGCTGACCATGTCCACGAAGTTCTCGTCGTTGAGGTCGGCCCAGATCCAGTCCGCACGGCCCTTGCCCTCGGCATTGATGGCCTTGCAATTGCTGTCCAGCCGGTCGCCGCTGCGGCCGCAGAGCAGAACGTTCACGCCCTCGCGGGCGAGCGCCACGGCGATGCCATGGCCGAGCCCCTTCGATGAGGCGAGCACCAGTGCGCGCTTTCCGCCAATACGAAGATCCATCTTGATTATCCTTCATGCTGTTCGGATTGTCTGATCGGCATTTATAGAGGGCCAGCGGGCGACTATGGAAGGTGTGCTTCACAACTGACGGCAAATACCATCAGAATATTGACGTTAACGTAAGGGTAATTTAACTTGTTTTACGCGTTGGGCAAATTGGGGGATTGCCTGTCGCTTCCCGGCTCGACAATCCTTTCCCATTTTGACAAGAGATAACCGAAGCGGGGAAGACGCCCAGAGGGATAAGGCTGCGATCCAAGATGATCGGACGCCGGCCAAGCGGAGAAGATGAATGACTGACGCGAACGAGCTGCCGGAACGCGAGAGCATGGAATTCGACGTTGTGATCGTCGGCGCAGGTCCCGCGGGCCTGTCGGCTGCGATCCGACTGAAGCAGATCAATCCCGATCTCACCGTCGTCGTACTCGAAAAGGGTGCCGAAGTCGGCGCGCATATCCTGTCGGGCGCCGTCGTCGACCCGATCGGCATCGATCGCCTGTTGCCGGGCTGGCGAGAGGAGGAGGGGCACCCCTTCAAGACCAAGGTGACGTCGGACCACTTCCTGTTCCTTGGCCCCGCCGGCTCCATCCGCCTGCCGAACTTCCTCATGCCGCCGCTGATGAACAATCACGGCAACTATATCGTCTCGCTCGGCAACGTCTGTCGTTGGCTGGCTGAGAAGGCGGAAGCGCTCGGCGTCGAAATCTACCCCGGCTTCGCCGCGACCGAAGTGCTCTATAATGACGAGGGCGCGGTGATCGGTGTCGCCACCGGCGACATGGGCATCGAGAAGAACGGTGAACCCGGCCCGAACTATACGCGCGGCATGGCGCTCTTAGGCAAGTATGTGCTGATCGGCGAAGGCGTGCGCGGCTCGCTTGCCAAGCAGCTCATCGCCAAGTTCGATCTGTCGCGGGATAGCGACGTGCCGAAATTCGGCATCGGCATCAAGGAGCTCTGGGAGGTCAAGCGCGAGAACCATAAGAAGGGCCTCGTGCAGCACTCCTTCGGCTGGCCGCTGGGTATGAAGACGGGCGGCGGCTCCTTCCTCTATCATCTGGAAGACAATCTGGTCGCCGTCGGCTTCGTCGTGCACCTGAACTACAAGAACCCCTATCTTTATCCTTTCGAGGAGTTCCAGCGCTTCAAGACGCATCCGGCGATCCGCGGCACCTTCGAGGGCGGCAAGCGCATCTCCTATGGCGCCCGCGCCATCACCGAGGGTGGCTGGCAGTCCGTGCCGAAGCTGACCTTCCCGGGCGGCGCGCTGATCGGCTGCTCGGCCGGCTTCGTCAACGTTCCCCGCATCAAGGGCAGCCACAATGCGGTGCTGTCCGGCATGCTGGCGGCGGACAAGATCGCCGAGGCGATCGCGGCCGGTCGCGGCAATGACGAGGTGATCGAGATTGAGAACGAATGGCGCCAGACGGATATCGGCAAGGATCTGAAGCGCGTCAGGAACGTCAAGCCGTTGTGGTCGAAGTTCGGCACGGCGGTCGGCGTGGCGCTCGGCGGTCTCGACATGTGGACGAACCAGCTGTTCGGCTTCTCTTTCTTCGGCACGCTGAAGCACGGCAAGACGGATGCCCAATCGCTGGAACCCGCAGCCCAGCACCAGAAGATCGACTATCCGAAGCCGGATGGTGTCCTGACCTTCGACCGTCTCTCCTCGGTGTTCCTGTCGAACACCAACCATGAGGAAGACCAGCCGGTGCATCTCAAAGTCAGGGATATGGCGCTGCAGGTGTCGTCGGAGCACGATGTCTTTGCCGGTCCTTCGACGCGCTACTGTCCGGCAGGCGTCTATGAATGGGTCGAGAAGGATGGCAAGGAAACTTTTGTCATCAACGCCCAGAACTGCGTCCACTGCAAGACCTGCGACATCAAGGACCCGAACCAGAACATCAACTGGGTTCCCCCGCAGGGTGGCGAAGGACCGGTCTATCCGAATATGTGAGATGGAATGACCGATATAGCAGAGGACGCCTGGGCGATCCGCTCGGCCAGGGCCGATGAGCTGAATTTGCTTGCCGACATCGAGGTCGATGCCTTCTGGGCTTTGCATGAGGCTGGTGCGGTCGCCTGCGAACCCACATCGCTGCCTCTCGATGTGCTGCGGCAATCTCTGGCGGAGCAGCTGCTGTTCGTTGCCGTTGATGGTGAGGACCGACCGTTCGGCTTTCTGGCCGGTATCCGCAAGCATGGCTGCGTTCACATCGCCGAACTCGATGTCGTCAGGCACTGGCAGAAGCGAGGTGTCGGGAGGCGGCTGATGGAGGCTGTGATTGAAGCGGCCAGAGCTCAAGATGCTGCGGGCGTCACGCTTACCACAGACCGGCAGGTCGCCTTCAACGCGCCTTTCTATGCCTCCATGGGGTTTCGCATCCTGGATGACGAGGAAAGGCCAGCCGTTCTCACGCAGATCCTGGAAAATGAAGTTGCCCACGGCGCTGATCCGGTGAGACGCGTGGCGATGGCGCTTCGTTTCTGAATTATGCCGCTACGGCAATTCCGAGGTTTTCGGCGACACGCTGCAGCCGTCTGTCGCGTGTCCAGAGATAAGTTCCAGGCATCAGGATCGCAGCCGCCGCGAGATGGGCATCGATATAGCCGATTCCCGTTCCCTGCAGTTTGTTGCTCCGGATGAAATAAAGAACATCCTCATCCGAGGCTTTCGCAATTGGAGGCAGTCGGCGGAGGCTTCCTATCACGAGATCGTATTGCCGCAGATTTCTAAGGCCGATTTCGCCGACGACGAAAGGATGAACGACGACTTGTTTTTGCTCCAGCAGAGTTTGGAGCCGAGCCTCCGGCGAATGAAAGTGATCGATCCAGATCGACGTATCGACCAGGATCATTCGATGCCAAACTGGCGACGAGGGGGAGCCGTGATATCCGGTTCGGTGCCGCCGAGACGTATCAGGGTTCTGGCTGCTTCCCGCTCTACAAGGGCTTTCAATGCCTCGCGCAGGATCGCCGAAGTTTCGGCAAGGCCGGTAACCTCGCGTGCATCAGCGAGCAATTTGTCATCGATGGCTACGGTGGTCCGCATTGATATCTCCGTTATCATCAAAATTAGCATCAGGTGATGCGGCTTTCAATGCCGAAGGCTGCCTATGGCAGCCTTCGATTGATATCTTGGAGATAATAGGTTTATCGCCGTGCCAGCAGCCCGGTCGAAAGCGCCACTCCAAGTCCCGTGACAATCGCTGCTGCAATCCCGGCCATTCCGATTTCTTCGCCGAGCAGAAAGCCGCCGCCGATCGTGGCGAGAACAGGGGTGATGGCGGTGAAGGCTGCGGCCTGCGTGCCGCCGAGAGCCTGCACGGCAAGACCATAGGCAAGCGTGGCGGCAAGGCCTGACAGCAGTCCCTGGCTGACGATCTGCAGGCCGATTTCCGGTAGCGGCACCGAGGCAAGCGAGCTGCCGAAGATGGCGGCCAATCCGACATGGATCAGGAACGACCAGACGGCGATGATGGCGCTCGATTGCACGGCACTGAGGCCGGAGCGGCGGAAGGCGTGGGTGTAGGTTGCCCAGAGCAGGGCGGCAAGCGGCAGCAGCGTAAAGCCCTCCCAGGAGATCTGCACGCCATAGAGGCTGCGGGCAAGCAGGATGACGACGCCGGCGACGATGCCGCCAAGGCCGAGCCAACGGGTGATGTCGAGCCGTTCGCGGAACAAGAGCACGCCGATCAGGGCGGCGGCCAGCGGCATGGAGCCACCGAGCAGGATGCCGGCCGAGGAGGCAGGCGTGAACTGGATGGCGAAGGTGGTGAGCTGGAAGAAGAGGGCGCCGGAACCGCAGACCATCAGCGCCAGCAGCTTCAGCGGCACGCCCTTCGGCAGCAGGCCCGTCCGCCACCAGACGGGAGCCAGCACCAGCGCCGGCACGCCATAGCGGATCAGGCCGAGATCGATGGTGCCCATCTGCGTTTCGGCGGTGTGGCGGGTTGCAAGAATCCAGTTTGCCCAGATCAAGACGGTGACGATGGCACCGGCATAGCCGACCATAGTGGGGGTTGCCTTGCGGGTGGAGAGAGACAAAGCAGTCATCGACATATCCTTTCCAACGATCCGGTTATCTTTCGAATGAGGAAAAGATAGCGCCGAAGGCCGGGGCATGTCCTTGCTAGTTATGGCTCCAAAATCATGCTATCAGCAATAATCTGCCAATATGGGCGATTGGATTTCCTTGATATGCCAAAACTGGATAAATTCGATATCGCGATCCTCAACTGCCTGCAGGAGGATGCGCGCGCCACCAATGTCGAGATCGCCGAGCGGGTAAACCTCTCGCCGTCTCCCTGTCTGAGACGCATTCGCAATCTGGAAAAATCCGGGCTCTTGCGCGGCTACCGCGCGGATATCGATCGCAAGGAGGCCGGTCTCGGTCTCACGGTTTTCGTCGAACTCAAGGTCGGCCATCATTCGAAGGAGAATTCCGAAACGCAGCAGGCCGCATTGCTCGCCATACCGGAAGTCGTCGCCTGCCATCTGATTTCGGGCTCGGCCGATTTTCTGGCGGAGGTCGTGGTGGAGGATCTGGCCGCCTATGAGAAGGTAATGTCTGAAAAGCTTCTGGTGCTTCCCGGCGTGGTCGATCTGCGCTCGAACTTCGCCATCCGCACCATCAAGACCAATGGTGCTCTGAAACTGCCACAGCCTGAATGAAGCAGCCGGAGTGAAAATGAAAAGGGGCCGTTGCCGGCCCCTTTTACAATGACAGTTTGATTATCCTCAGAGCATCGTGCCGCTGAGGATCAGCAGCGCCACCGAGAAATAGATCACCAGACCGGTGACATCGACCAGCGTCGCGACGAAGGGCGCCGATGCGCTGGCGGGGTCGAGCCGCAGCTTCTGCAAAACGAACGGCAGCATCGAGCCGGCCAGCGAGCCGAAGGTGACGATGCCGATGAGGGCAGCGAAGACGGTCAGGGCGACCAGCTGCCAGTGCGGGCCGTAGTCGAAGAGGCCGATGTTCTGCCAGAGCACGATGCGGGCGAAGCCGACGAGGCCGAGGATCGCGCCGAGCACGATGCCGGTCGGTAGTTCGCGAAGCGCCACGCGCCACCAGTCCGAAAGCTTGAGTTCGCCGAGCGCCAGCGCCCGGATGATCAGCGATGTCGCTTGCGAACCGGAATTGCCGCCCGAGCTCATGATGAGCGGGATGAAGAGCGTCAGCACGACGGCCTTCTCCAGCTCGCCTTCGAAATGCTGCATGGCGCTTGCCGTCAGCATTTCCCCGAGGAAGAGGGCTGCGAGCCAGCCGGCGCGCTTGCGGATCATGCCCGCAAAGCTGATCTTCATATAGGGTTGGCCGAGAGCCTCCATACCACCGAACTTCTGGGCGTCTTCGGTCGTGTCGGCGATCATCGTGTCGATAACGTCGTCGACCGTGACGATGCCGAGCATGTGGCCCTTGTCGTCGACGACCGGAAGCGCCAGCAGATCGTGGCGCCGGATCAGGCGCGCGACGTCCTCCTGCTTCATCAGCGGCGGTGCCGTGACCGGCGTGCCCTTCTGGGCGACGGTCAGGATGCAGGCATCCGGCTCGCCGGTGATGAGGCGGCGCAGCGTTACGACATGTAGCAGCACATGGGTTTCGTCATCGAGGACATAGATGGCGTAGACCGTTTCGCGGGAGCGCTCGACCTGGCGAACGTGATCGAGCGTCTGTGCAACCGTCCAGCTTGCCAGCACGCTGACGAATTCCGTCGTCATGATGCCGCCAGCCGTGCGCGGCGGATAGCCCATCAGGCCCTGGATCGCCTGCCTTGCGTGCTCGTCGAAGGTGGCGAAGAGCCGGGCGCGCGTATCGGTATCCATTTCGAGCAGCACGTCGGCGACGCGGTCGTTGGACATGCCGTGCAGCAGCCGTGCGGCGTCCGCATTGCCCATGACTTCGAGAATGGCGTGTGCGTTGCGCAGTTCCGGCCGGTCGAGGATGCGCACGGCGCGCTCTTCCGGCATTTTGGCGAGGATGCGCGCAGCCTCTGCCACGTCTACCGCGTTCAGAGCCTCGACGCGTTCCGCAATGGTGACGGCGCGATTGTTATTGATGAAGGCACGAGCGGCGTTGCCGGCCCGCGCTGGAAAGCTGTTTATGTTCATTATAGCTCGCCTTTCCGGTCGATCCGCCGTCGTAGCGGATCGTGGCGAGCCGACAGGAGTCGGTTAGTGCACGAATGCTACTGACGGCAAAGGCAATCGACTACTACTGTCGCTAGGCATCGAAAGATGGCTCCGGTTAATCGGTATGGAAAACACTGTTCCCCACGTGCGGAGAAGTCGCGCCGAAGGCATGAAAAGTCAAGAGGTGGAAGCGCCTAAACGCTCGATCCTGCGATAAAAATTTGTTTAGGCGGCTGCAAATTTTTGCGATGCAACAAAACCTGGTGCAAATGCGTTAAAACAAGGTGGCCGGACGACACGCGCCCGGCCTGACTTGCCATGGTTTTTGCTCGTTCAGAAACCGGCCAGAACGACCTTGCCCTTCATCTTGCCGGTCTCCACAAGGGCATGCGCCTTCTTCAGGTTGGCGGCATTGATCGTGCCCGCGGTCTCCGTCAGCGTCGAGCGAATCTTGCCGGCATCCACCAGCTCGGCAACCTTTGTCAGCAGCTTGTGCTGCTCGATCTGGTCGGCTGTGTTGAACAGGGGACGGGTGAACATCAGTTCCCAGTGGATCGAAACCGCCTTGCGCTTGAAGGGCACGACATCGAGCGTCTTCGGGTCGTCGATGAGCGCAAACCGGCCCTGTGGCGCGATGGCTTCGACGATCGAGCCGATATGATCTGACGTATTCGTCGTTGAGAACACGAAAGCGGGAGCGCCGATGCCGAGCGCTTCGATCTGTGGCGCAAGCGGCTTCGAATGATCGATGACGTGATGGGCGCCCAGTTCCTTGACCCAGGCCTGCGTTTCCGGGCGGGAGGCCGTGGCGACGATGGTGAGATCGGTCAGTGCGCGGGCGATCTGGATGGTGATCGATCCGACACCGCCGGCCCCGCCGATGATGAGGATGGCATTGGTGACGCCGGGAACCGGGTCTTGTACTTTCAGGCGGTCGAACAATGCCTCATAGGCTGTGATCGAGGTCAGCGGCAGTGCGGCTGCGGCCGGAAAATCGAGGCTCTTCGGCTTGGCGCCGACGATGCGTTCGTCGACGAGATGGAATTCGGCATTCGAACCATCGCGGTTGATGGCGCCGGCATAGAAGACCTCATCACCCGGCTTGAACATGGTGACATCGGGGCCAATCGCCTTGACGATGCCGGCAGCATCCCAGCCGAGGATCTTGTAGGCGCCTTCGCTCGAAGCGACGTTGGCACGGACTTTGACATCGACCGGATTGACGGAAACGGCCTTCACCTCAACGAGTAGATCATGGCCCTTTGCTTCGGGCGTCGGTAGCTCGATGTCGATCAGCGATGTCTCTGCGGAGATGGGTTGCGGTTGCTTGTAGGCGACTGCGCGCATGAGAGAAGCTCCTCGGTTTGTTGCACAGAGGCTAGATGCGCATTATCCTCAAAAGGCGCAAGAATGCACAATTTCTGTACGTAGGTACAAAAAGGATACTGTCGATGTCGGTTCCCCGCTCCAAGCTTGTCAGGAATTTCCCGGGATGCCCGGTCGAGGCGACGCTGAGCCTGCTCGACGGCAAATGGAAGGGTGTGATTCTGTTTCACCTGTTGGGGGGAACGCTTCGTTTCAACGAAATCCGTCGCAAGCTGCCATCGGTGACACAGCGCATGCTGACGAAGCAATTGCGGGAACTGGAGGAATCGGGGCTGGTTTCACGCACCGTCTTTCCGGTGGTGCCGCCGCGCGTCGATTATGCGCTGACGCCGCTTGGCGCCAGCCTGGGGCCGATCATCAAGGCGATGGCCGTGTGGGGCGAGGAAAATGTGTTCTGCCACGACGGCCGCCAACAATTGGCGACCGCGGGAGCCTCATGCGCGCCCGGTGCGGCGCTCCAGGCCAACTGAGAGCGCAAATACGGCAAGACCGCCGACGGAGAGAACTGCGCCGACATAGCCGGTCGCAGCGGCCGTGAAGCCCCAGGAGATCACGAGCCCGCCGAGCCAGGCGCCGAGCGCATTGGCGATGTTGAAGGCGGAGTGATTGGAGGCGGCAGCCAGCGTCTGGGCATCCGCGGCCACATCCATCAGCCGCGTCTGCACGGCCGGACAGGCGGCAAAGCCGCAGCCGATCAGGAACACGCAGACGCAGAGCATGATCGGGTTGGCAGCCGTCAGCGAGAACAGAGTCATGATGATGATATTGAAGATCATCATGCCGCCGATCGTTCCCTTGATCGAGATGTCGCCGAGGCGCGAGCCGACGATGTTGCCGACATTCATGCCGATGCCGAAGAGCGCCAGCACGACCGGCACCATGGCGGAGCCGAGGCCGGCAACGTCAGTCGTGGTCGTCGCGACATAGCTGAAGATCGAAAACATGCCACCGAAGCCGACAGCGGCAACGCCAAGCGTCAGCCAGACCTGGATGCGCTTCAGTGCGCCGAGCTCGCGGGTGATGCTGGCGCCTTCCTCGACCTTGTCCTTCGGCAGGAAGAGGGCGATCAGCAGCATTGTGACGAGGCCGACGCCGCCGACCATCATGAAGGCTGCGCGCCATTCGAGCATCTGGCCGAGGAACGTGGCGATCGGCGTGCCGATGAGCGTCGCGATCGTCAGACCAAGCATGACCTGGCCGACGGCTCTGACGCGGCGGTGCACCGGCACCATGGAGGCCGCAACCAGCGCTGCCACGCCGAAATAAGCGCCGTGCGGCAGGCCGGTGATGAAGCGCAGTGCCGTGAAACTTTCGAAGGTCGGTGCGAAGGCGCTGGAAATATTGCCGGCGGCAAAGATCGCCATCATCAAGAGGAGCAGCGTGCGGCGCGCCATCTTGGCGGCGAGCACGGCAATGATCGGCGCACCGACCACGACGCCGAGCGCATAGGCGCTGATCACATGACCTGCTTGCGGTGTCGTCACGCCAAAGGTGTCGGCTACGTTAGGCAGCAGTCCCATGATGACGAATTCGCCCGTACCGATACCGAAGCTGCCGACAGCCAGCGCCAAGGTCACCAGCGCGATCGCGGTGCGCGACGGCGCCTCCAGGGCGGTTTGGGTATCGAGGACCTCGGCGGTAATATCGCTCACGAAAACTCCTTGGGCGGCACATGAAGATCAAGCGCCGCGAATCAAACTGCAAACTCCGGTTATGCCGCGTTCAGTGCATCAAACTGGGATATGGGACTGACGAAGCACGGACATGCCTCCGTTGGTACTATCAATGACCATGGTGCGTCTGTCGCGTGCGTTTTTTGCAGTGCAGCATGTCGGAGCATGCATAAGTGCGCTGCGGCGATCGGGCGAAACGGCCGCAATGCTTGAAATCGTTCCATCCAAAACCATCTGAGAAGAAGCGCACGGGGGCTTCAGCCCCTCAAAGACACAATTTGCGGGAAGACCGAGAGCCCCCGATGAAGTTGATCGGCTTTTTCAATCGCGATGGCGGTACGTTCCGCACGACCGACATGACTGCCTACGAGCAGAGAGCGGAACAGGTCTTCCGCGACGCCGGTCACGATTTCGAAGCTGTGGTCGTGGAGGGGCGCAATATCGTTTCGGCGATGGAGCGCGCTGCACGCCGCGATGACATTGATGGGATCGTCGCTGGCGGTGGCGATGGCACGATTTCGGCTGCTGCCGCCATCGCCTGGAAGAATGGCGTTGCTCTCGGCGTCATCCCGGCCGGCACCATGAACCTTTTTGCGCGCTCATTGCGGCTGCCGCTCGATATCTGGCAGACGCTCGCCGTGCTGGCGACAGGCGAGGTCGACAATGTCGATATAGGCAGCGCCAATGGTCGTGCCTTCGTGCATCAGTTTTCGGCGGGCCTGCATGCCCGTATGGTGCGCTATCGAAACGGCTACACCTATCGTTCGCGCATCGGCAAGATGTCGGCCAGCACCCGCGCTGCCTTCGGCGTCATCGCCAATCCGCCGGAATTCGATGTCGACTTCGAGGCCGGCGGCATTCGCGAGCGTCGGCATGTTTCGGCAATCTCCGTCTCCAACAATCCCTTCGGCGCCAATGCGCTGCTTTATGCGGACAGCCTGCGCAGCGGTGAGCTGGGCTTCTATACGGCAAAGCCCCTTCGGCCGCTCGGCGTCGCCCGGCTTGCCATCGACATGCTGCGGGGCCGGGTTCGCGAGAATGCCGATGTCATGGTCATGCACGCGCCGGAAGTGCATCTGCATTTCCCGAAGCTGCGGCAGCTCGCCAATTGCGTCATGGACGGCGAGCTCTTGCCGCTCGAGCGCGATGTGACGCTCAAGGTGCATCCCGGCGAACTCAAGGTGATGGTGCGAGAGGGGACCGCCGCCAGCGTTGCCCGTGAGGGCGCCATCGATAGCGTCGCCATCTGACGGGGTCAGAGGCGCGGCAGATAGGTGCGGTAATCGAAATCGGACACGCTGCGCAGATAGCGGATCGCTTCCTTGTGCTTCGTATCGCCGTAAAGCCGCTGATATCGCTCCCCGAAGATATCGGCGATGAAGGCGGAGGCACGGAAGCGCTCGACAGCCGTCAGGAAATCATGCGTCAGCTTGGGTGCATCGGCCGGTACATAGGCGGGCGTCGATTCCTCACCTGGGTCCAATTCATTCTGCAGGCCGAGCAACATGCCGCCAAGGATCGCCGCCAGCATCAGATAGGGATTGGCATCCGCGCCGGCGACGCGGTGCTCGATGCGCGCGCCCGGCCCATCCTTCTCGGGAATGCGCACGGCCGTGCCGCGATGGCCAAAGCCCCAGGTGAGATCGACGGGGGCAAATGAGCCCGGCTGGAAACGGCGATAGGAATTGGCATAGGGCGCAAAGACCAGCTGTGCATCCTGCAGCGTCTGCAGCAACCCGGCGCAGATCGATTTCAGCCTCTTCGGCTCCCCGCCGGCTGCATCCAGCACATTGCGCCCCTGAGCATCGATGATGCTCGCATGCACATGCAGTCCCGAGCCGGCGTGATCGGTATAGGGCTTGGCCATGCAGGTGGATTTCAAGCCATGCTTGCGCGCCGCCTGCTCGGCTACGCGCTTCAGCATGATGCAATCGTCCGCAGCGGCCAGCGCATCCGGGCGGTGCAGGAGGTTGACCTCGAACTGGCCGGGGCCGAACTCCGCCGTCGTTGCGTCCGCCGGCAGCCCTTGCACTCGTGCATAGGCGCGCAGCGTTTCGAGGTAATCATCAAGGAGATCGACGGCGTCCATGTCATAGAGCTGAAAGCCGTTCGGTTCGCCCTGATAGGTCAGGGCCAGTGGCGGAGAGGGGAGGCCTCTATCGCGCCAGTCCCCGGCCAGAAGGTAGAATTCCAGCTCGGTCGCGATGACGGGCGTCAGCCCGAGCGCCTTATAACGATCGACCACGGTGGAAAGAATGGCACGCGGGTCCTGAAAACTCGGGCTCCCGTCGAGCTCGTGCATGGTGGCAAGCACCTGCTTCGATCCCGCCGGCGCCCAGGGCATGTCGGCGAGTGTGCGCTGGTCGGCGACGCAAGTCCCGTCCGGATCGCCGATCGTCAGCGACAGGCCGGTAATATCGTCATTGTCGTCACCCCAGATATCGAGCGATTGCGTCGAGGTCGGCAGCCGCACGGCGCCGGACCGGACTTTCTTCTCGGCCGCGATCGGGATCTGCTTGCCCCTGAGCCGGCCGTTCATGTCCGAGATCAGCACCTCGATCCGCGCGTTACCATCGGTTGTGTTGTTGGCCGCCATGCTCTTGTAAATCCCCATTCCTCACGGCATGGTCGTAAACCAAGATAGCTTTCAGTCAAGTCTGGCTGCGTTGTGGCTTCGTGCCTGGCCCCTCACCCTAACCCTCTCCCCGCATGTGCGGGGAGAGGGGACGCGCCAGTTTCGTCTCGCACTTAAAACGGATGATTTGGCACGAAAACTCCCTCTGCCCGTTCGACGGGGAGAGGGCTGGGGTGAGGGGCCATGCACATAATCGCGGCGTCGGAAGGCTTGCCTGACAGACACCAATCGCAATGAGGTGAGTTTCAACCATGTCCGACACACCAAGCCGCTCCAATCTCGCCGCCCTCGATGCCGCCCATCACCTCCATCCCTTTGCCGATATGCGCAAACTCAATGCCGAGGGCACCCGCATCATTCAGCGCGGCGAAGGCGTCCATATTTTCGATGCGGAAGGGCGGAAGTATCTGGATGGCTTCGCAGGTCTCTGGTGCGTGAACATCGGCTATGGCCGCACCGAAATTGCCGACGCAGTTTTCAGGCAGATGAACGAGCTGCCCTATTACAATACCTTCTTCGGCACCACGACGACGCCGGCGACGCTGCTCGCCGAAAAGGTCTGCGCCCATGCCGGACCGCAGTTCAACCATGTCTTCTTCACCAATTCCGGCTCCGAGGCAAACGACACCTGGTTCCGCATGGCGAGGGTCTATTGGGGTGCCGTGGGCAAGCCGACGAAGAAGACTGTCATTGCCCGCAAGAACGGCTATCACGGTTCGACCGTTGCCGGCGCCAGCATGGGCGGCATGAAATACATGCACGAGCAGGGCGATCTACCGATTCCCGGCGTCGTCCATATCGGCCAGCCCTATTGGTACGCCGAGGGTGGCGATCTCTCGCCGGAGGAATTCGGCCTTAAGGTTGCCCGCGAGCTCGAAGCCAAGATCGACGAACTGGGCGAGGATAATGTCGCGGCCTTCGTCGCCGAGCCGGTGCAGGGTGCCGGCGGCGTGATCGTCCCGCCGGCCACTTATTGGCCCGAGATCGCGCGCATCTGCAAGGCAAGGAACATCCTGCTCGTCTGCGACGAGGTGATCTGCGGCTTCGGTCGTCTCGGTGCATGGTTCGGCCATCAGCATTTCGGTGTCGAACCCGATCTGGTGCCGATCGCCAAGGGACTGTCGTCGGGCTATCTGCCGATCGGCGGTGTGCTTGTCAGCGATCGCATTGCCGATGTGCTCATCAACGAGGTTGGCGAATTCAATCACGGCTTCACCTATTCCGGCCACCCCGTTTGCGCCGCCGCCGCACTCGAAAATCTCCGGATCATCGAGGAGGAAAAGCTGGTCGAGCGCGTGCGTGACGATATCGGTCCGTACTTCGCCAAGGCTTGGGGCAGCCTTGCCGATCATGACATGGTCGGCGAAGCCGTCAGCATCGGCCTGATGGGCGGGCTGCAGCTCGCCGCCGACAAATCCACCCGCCGACGCTTCGAAAAGCCGGACGCCATCGGCTCAGCCGTGCGCAACCATGCCCTGGCCAATGGTCTGGTGCTGCGCGCTACCGGCGACCGCATGCTGGCCTCGCCGCCGCTCGTCATCAGTCATGATGAGGTGGATACCATGGTCCGCATCGCTCGAAACGCGCTCGATGCCGTCTGGGCAGAGGTGAAGTCGTAATCAGGGCTTGGGCGCTGGTGTCGGCACTTCCCACTTGCCTGCTTTGTGAAGGGCAAGTGTCAATGCCGCGACATGGATCATCTGTATCATTTTCCCTTCCAGCGCCAGCTCGATGGCCTGCCGGATCGGCATGCGGATCAGGCGGATGCGTTCGGTCGGGTCGTCCGCCGGCTTGGTACTGAATTCAACATTGCGGGCAATGACTATATGCGCGAGGTTGGTATGCGTGGCCGGATTGGGCGCAAGCTTGCCGACATAGTCCCAATCGGTGGAGGAGAGACCGGTTTCCTCGCGCAGTTCGCGCGCAGCCGCCTCGACCGGGCTTGCATCGTTCGCATCCATGGCTCCGCCGGGAAGTTCGAGCGCCACGACACCCAATCCATGACGATATTGCTGGACGAGATAAATGTGATCCTCGGCATCGAGTGCGATGATCTCGACCCAATCGGGATATTCCAGCACGTAATAGGGCGCGATCTCCACGGCTTCCGCCGTCACGCAGTTGTCGGCACGAACCTTCAGCCAGCGATCATGAACCAGATACGTTGAACCCGTCGTCCGCCACGGCGGCAGGTCTGCCGTGTCCAATAGCAGGCTCATGATATCGTCCTTCGAGCTCATGCGCCGTTCAGCTCCCGTTGCAGCTAGGCGTCCTGATGATCGCGATCGAAGATCTTGCGCACGATGTAGTTCGGCGAGAGATCGTCGCGATAGTAGATGCGGGCGATCATCTCGGCGAGAATGCCTGTCGTAATCATCTGCACCGACGACAGGAGCAGCACGACGCCGACCATCAGTAGCGGACGGCTGCCGATATCGTCGCCGAAGATGAACTTGTCGATGAAGAGCCAGAGCAGGATGATGCCGGCAAGCGCACCGAGGCCGAGGCCGAGCGAGCCGAAGAAATGCCCCGGCCGTGCTTTGTAGCGCATGAAGAACATCACCGACAGTAGGTCGAGAATGACGCGGAAGGTTCGGGAAATCCCGTATTTCGAGGTGCCGTGCTGGCGCGCATGGTGGGTGACGGGTACTTCGCCGATGCGCGAGCTCGGCACGACGCCGGCGACCCAGGCGGGGATGAAGCGGTGCATCTCGCCCATCAGCTTGACCTGCTTGATGATCGAGGAGCGGTAGATCTTCAGGCTGCAGCCATAGTCGTGCAGCTTGACGCCGGTGATACGGCCGATCAGGTAATTGGCGCACCAGGAGGGGATCTTGCGCAGGAGAAGACCGTCCTGACGGTTCTTGCGCCAGCCGACGAGCAGGTCGAGCTGCCGCCGCTCCAGTTCCTCGACCATGGAAGGAATGTCCTTCGGGTCGTTCTGCAGATCGCCGTCCATGGTGGCGATCAGGCGGCCGTTGGCCGCATCGATGCCGGCCTGCATGGCTGCGGTCTGCCCGAAATTGCGTTGCAGCTCGACGATGCGGAGCGTCAGCCCTTCTTGCGAAAGCGAGCGGCGGGCATTGACGAGCGTCGCGTCCGTGCTGCCGTCGTCGACCAGGATCAGCTCCCAGGATTTCGTAAAGCTCGCCATGGCGGAACAGATGCGCTCGATGAGCGGTCCGACGCTTTCTTCCTCGTTGAAGACGGGCACGACCAGCGAAAGCTCAAGGGGGCTTGCCGGATCGGCCTGGGGGAGGGTCGACTCTGCCGTTGTCTGCAACACTTCTTTCTCCTAAAAGACCGGCAGTATCTGCCGGACGAAACGAGCGAGAAGTCCGGTTTCAGCCTTCCGCTCGCATTTGGGTGCCCTAACTACATGAAGACTCCGACGGTTGCCAGCCGACAGAATTGGTTTATTCGCAACCGAATGACGCTACTGACGCTTGCCGTCGTCGTGGCCTACGCCGCGTTCATCGAATGGTTCTGGGGCTGGAGTTCGATCCTGGCGCAATGGGGCAAGGTCGGCGCCTTGCCGATCCTTCTCGCCCTGGCGCTTCTGACCGGCACCTATTTCCTGCGCACCTGGCGCATCTACGATTACTTCCCGAAGGAAACGTCAGGCCATTTCGCAGCGCTCTTCCGCGTGACGCAGGTCCATAATCTGCTGAATATCATGATGCCGTTCCGCACGGGCGAGACCAGCTTTCCGGTGTTGATGCGCTCGGAGTTCGGCATTCCGCTGGCCCGGGGCACCTCGGCGCTGTTCGTCATGCGGCTGCTGGATCTTCACGCACTGCTGGCCGCCGCCGGTATCGGCCTTGCGCTTGCCTCGCCCTATCATCTCCTGGCCTGGGTCGTATGGGCGGTTTTCCTGCTGCTGCCGGTCGCCGGCTTTGCCTCCCGCCGGCCGCTGATCCGCCTTGCCGCCCGCATTTTGCCGAAGAAGGCGCAAGGGCTGGTGCATGAGCTGGAACGCGGCCTGCCGGTCGATATCGGCGCCTTTGGCCGCGCCTGGCTGACGACCATCGTCAACTGGCTGGTCAAGGTCGTGGTGCTCGCCTGGGCGCTCGGCCTGATGAACGTCACGCCGCTTTCGGCAAGCTTCGGCGGCGCGCTTGGCGGTGAATTATCATCAGTCCTGCCTGTGCATGCGCCGGGTGGCGTCGGTACCTATCCGGCCGGCATCACCGCCGGCGCCATGGCCTTCGGTGCTTCGAGCGCCAAGGAGGCAATCGAAAACCTCGCTCAGGCCAGCATCAATGCTCACCTCCTGATCGTGGTGTCGGCGCTGACGGGAACCGCGATCGGGTTGCTGGTCTCGCGCAAGCGCGTCTGATCCGGCTATTATCGAGCCGCCTCGTCAAGTTCGGCCAATCGCCTGCGCAGAAAAGCCTGCTCCGGCGCCTGCTGGCATAGCGAAAGCGCCGTTTGGTAGGATTGCCGCGCCTCGTCCGTCCGGCCAAGTTGGCGCAGGAAATCCGCTTTCGCCGCGTGGGTGAGGTGATACCGCGCCATACGCTCTTCCCGCAGCAACCCGTCGACAATGGACAATGCTGCCGCTGGCCCGTCGCGCATCGAGATAGCCACCGCGCGATTGAGTTCGATCACCGGGGAGGGGTTTGCCAATAGCAGCAGGTCGTAGAGCATTACCAGTTGGCGCCAGTCGGTATCATCGGTGGTCACGGCGCGGGCATGTTCCGCTGCGATCGCGGCCTGCAGGGCGTAGCTGCCGACGCTTTCCGCCGCCATAGCTCTTGCCGACAGCGTCAGACCTTCGCGGATCTGGCTGCGATCCCAAAGTGCGCGATCCTGATCGACAAGCAGCACGAGATCGCCGGATGCGTCGGTGCGGGCAAGCCGCCGTGAATCCTGCAGCAGCATGATTGCAAGCAGCCCCTCGACTTCCGAATCCGGCAATAGCTGCAGCAAAAGCCTGCCAAGCCGAATGGCCTCCGCCGCAAGATCGGCGCGCACGATCGCCGCGCCTGATGATGCCGAATAGCCCTCGTTGAAGACGAGGTAGATGACATGCAGCACCTGCGCCAGCCGCGCCGGCAGTTCCGTCTTGCTGGGGACCTCATAGGGAATATGGTCGGCGCGAATGCGGTTCTTGGCACGGACGATGCGCTGGGCCACGGTCGGCGCCGGGATCAGGAAGGCATGGGCGATCTCTTCCGTCGTCAGCCCGCAGACCTCGCGCAGGGCCATCGCCATCCGCGCCTCGGCTGGTATAAGCGGGTGGCAGCAAGTGAAGATCAGCCGCAGCATGTCGTCCTCGATCTCTTCGCCTTCCGATGTCTCCATTGTTTCGCCCTCCGGATAGAGGCTGTCGGCGATGTCGGCCTGGGCAGCGTCGAAGCGCGTTCGCCGGCGGATATGATCGATAGCGCGAAAGCGTCCGGCGGAGACGAGCCAGGCATAGGGATTGGCCGGGATCGTCTCGTCAGTCCATTGCTGCGCCGCCGCCGCGAAAGCGTCGTGGAGCGCTTCTTCCGCCCGGTCGAAATCACCGAGCAGACGGATCAGCGTTGCCAGCACGCGGCGCGAGTGGCTGCGATAGATGCCTTCGATGGTCTGGTTCAGCGACACGAGCGTCACCTATTCTCCGCGAGATCTCCGTGAAGCGTCAGGACGCGCACCGGGCGGATCTCGACGGCGCCATAGCGCGCCGAGGGAATGCGCTTGGCGATCTCCGTTGCTCCCTCAAGATCGGGGGCCTCGAGCAGATAGAAGCCGGCCAGATGCTCCTTCGTCTCCACGAATGGTCCGTCCGTCACCGAAAACCCTTTGCTGTCCGGGCGGATGACGATCGATTTGTCCCGAAGCGCCAGCGCTTCCGACACGATCATGGTGCCGTCCTGCCGCAAGCCCTCGTCGAAGACGAAGTGCTCGCCGATCAGGTGGTTCATCTCGTTCGGCGTCAATCGTCCGTCGACATCGACGGATGTGTAGATCAAACATAGAAACCGCATATATTTTCCTTTCTCAGTCATTCGTTCGGAAAGCGGATGTCGAAGGCGCCACGAACCTCGATCATGCCATAGCGAGCGACGGGGAAGGTGGCGGCAATGCGGATCGCTTCCCCCATGTCACGGGCCTCGATCAGCACGAAGCCGCCGAGATGCTCCTTGATCTCCGCGAAGGGACCGTCGGTAACGGCGGTTTCGCCCCGGCGCACCCGGACGGTTTTTGCCGTCTGAGGCTCGCGCAGAGCGTTGGCGACGATGAGATGGCCGCTGTCGCGCAGCCGGTTGTCGTTGTCGATCGAATCCTGCGTCAGCTTTCGCCCTTCCTCTTCGGAAATCTTGGCGATTTCTGCGCTCTCGAACCACACTTGGCAAAGGAACTTCATCGTCGCCTCCTCAAACGTCCGGGCCGAAGGAATAGATCGGTCGCACCTCGATGGCGCCGAGTTTGGCGAGCGGGATGCCGGCGGCAATCCGGATCGCATCGTTCAGGTCCTTCGCCTCGATCAGGATGAAACCGCCAAGATACTCCTTGGTTTCGATGAAAGGCCCATCCGTTACCGAGGTCTCGCCATTGCGGACCCGCACCGTCACCGCCGACCTTGGCGATTGCAGCGCTTCGGCATGGATCATGTTGCCGCTCGCCATCAGATCGCGGTCGTAGCCGAGCGAATCCGAATCGAGCTTGTGCTTTTCCTCCTTGGTCATGACGTCGAGCGTCGTGCCATCGAACCAAACCTGGCAGAGATATTTCATCGCAGCGCCTCCTTTTCAACTTGCTGACGGCCATAGACGAGCGGCCGCCAAGCAAATCGACATCCCGATCCGCAGCATGACAAAAATTTTCGGCGCTGTCGAAAAAGCTCGAGCCCGGTCGACCAGTTCCGTCAACACCACAAGGAGAGACGGAAATGTACAGTCTGGAAGCCGCAATCGTTCATTATTGGCAACGGAAGACACTGTCGGAAGAAGAACTGCTCGACGCAGGGGATGTCGGAAGGGTCGTTTTCCGCACATGGCTCGGATTTGCGGGTTTTGCGCTGCTGATCCTGTGCCTGAGCTGGGCCGGCGAGCCCTCGGGTCATCAGCAATTGACGGCGAGCCAAAACGCAGACCGCCTTATGCCGATATCCGAGAACTAGGAAATAGACGCTCGCGTTAAAAGCGTTCCACAAAATCCGAGATGGCATCATAAAATCTGGATGTTTGATCGGCCGGTGCATTGTTTTCCGGCCAAATCGCGATCAGCGCCTCAAGATTTGTCTTGATCGCATGGAAGGTGTCCAAAGCCTCCCGCTCACTGCCGATGAAAACAGTATGAACCATGTTGCCGTAAAGGCCGCAGGTAATGGCAAACGGCACACGATCACACCTCTCAAGTGTGACGCGTGCGCCGTCACTATGTTCTTCGTCCAAAAGAATAATGCCGCTTTCTGAACCCTGATGACCGATTGTCGAACCGCCATCAAAGCTTACCCATGCCACGTATTTTCTCCGGTCAAATGTGATAGCTGCCTATCTATATGTTATTGGAATGCCGTTTCGAAGAAGCTGCGCAGCTTGCGCGAATGCAGCGCTTCCGGCGGCATGGCGGCCAGCTTCTGGATGGCACGGATGCCGATCTGCAGATGCTGGTTTACCTGCGTGCGATAGAAGGCCGTCGCCATACCAGGCAGTTTCAGCTCGCCATGCAGCGGCTTGTCCGAAACGCAGAGCAGCGTGCCGTAGGGAACGCGGAAGCGGAAGCCGTTGGCGGCAATCGTCGCCGATTCCATGTCGAGCGCGACAGCGCGGGCTTGCGACAGACGCTTTACCGGGCCTGCCTGATCGCGCAGTTCCCAGTTGCGATTATCGATGGTGCCGACGGTGCCCGTGCGCATGATGCGCTTCAGCTCGAAGCCTTCATAGCCGGTGATTTCGGCGACGGCCGCTTCGAGCGCCACCTGCACTTCGGCCAGCGCCGGGATCGGCACCCAGACCGGCAGGTCGTCGTCGAGAACGTGGTCCTCGCGCATATAGGCGTGGGCAAGCACATAGTCGCCAAGTCGCTGGCTGTTGCGCAAACCGGCGCAATGGCCGAGCATCAGCCAGGCATGCGGGCGGAGCACGGCGACGTGGTCGGTGATCGTCTTGGCGTTGGAAGGGCCAACGCCGATATTGATCATGGTGATCCCGGCATGTCCCTTCTTCTTCAGATGGTAGGCCGGCATCTGCGGCAGGCGCGGCGGCGTCGTGTCACCTTCGGGCTGGCTGGAACCAGCCTTGGTGATGATGTTTCCTGGTTCAACGAATTCGGTGTAGCCATCGCCGCCGCTCGCCATCAGGTCGCGCGCCCATTTGCAGAACTCGTCGATATAGAACTGATAGTTCGTGAACAGCACGAAATTCTGGAAGTGTGCCGCGCTGGTCGCCGTGTAGTGGACGAGGCGCGCCAGCGAATAGTCGATGCGCTGCGCGGTAAACGGCGCAAGCGGGGAGGGCTCGCCCGGCGGCGGGATGTATTCGCCATTGGCGATCTCGTCATCCGTCGTGTTCAGATCGGGTGTATCGAAGAGATCGCGCAGCGGAATGTCTTCGAAAACCGTGGCGGATGCTTCGACATGAGCACCTTCGCCGAAAGCAAAATGGATCGGAATGGGCGTCGTCGATTCCGATACGACCACCGGAACATTGTGGCTGCGCATCAGGAGCGTCAGCTGCTCCTTGAGATAGTGCTTGAAGAGCTGCGGGCGGGTGATGGTCGTCGTGTAGACGCCGGGGGCGGTGACATGGCCGTAGGAAAGGCGCGAGTCGACATGGCCGAAACTCGTCGTTTCGATGCTGACCTGCGGATAGAAGGCCCGGTAGCGCGCGGTGATCGGCGCGCCTTTGGCAAGCTTGGTGAAATTGTCGATCAGGAACGCCGTATTGCGCTCGTAAAGCTCCGTCAGCGCTTCGACGGCCTTGCCCGGATCATCGAAGGTCCGCGGCTGGAACGGGCTGGGAGAAGAGATGTCGAGGGGTGAAAAGGGAGAGATTCTGTTGCTCATGCGCCATTATAGAGTGTCGTTGATTACAAGCAAACGACGTTGCAAGAGGCGGCCTGGATTCTCGCAGCTATTTTTGTAGTCACCTATCGAGGCCCCCGCATACCGGAGGCGGAGGCCTGTCTTTACTGTACGGTCGTGCAATACGGGGTACCGGCCTCAACGCAGGTGAAGCTTGCCCCGAAATGCGATTGTGCGCCGCTGCGTCCGGCATGTTCGACCGCAACCGAGAAGCTGAATGCAAAGATTGCGGCAAACAGCATGATAACAACAAAGCGCCGTGCGATAATCATCGAGTTCATGTTCCTGGCCCTACCCGTGCCCTATACTGGACACTGTTTTGCCATGGTCAGGCTGAACAGGTGCTGAGATACCGGTTCATCCGGCGTTCAGAAATATTACCGCTTTCGAATGCTCGCCTGCCTCTGTCCGCAAGCAAATAACAAAAGGCCTGCCGGCTGATGGCGGGCAGGCCCTATAGTTTTCATCGTGAGGGATGAAGGCCTTTTCAGAGCCTCGTCCAAGTCTGAGACTTGCAGAATACCTTCAGTACGCAGCCCTGCATCTTGATACTATTGCCGCTGATCGTGCCGGAACCGCTATAAGTCTTGTCCTCGGAGGGGTCGGTAAGCTGGCCCGTATAGCTGCCGCCCTTGCCCTGCATCTTGCCGATCTGCTTGCCGGCATATTTGCCCGTCTTCAGCGTCACGCAATAGCTGTCGCCGCAGGGGGCAATGGCGGCGGTATCGCCAGCAACTGTTTTCCAGTTACCGACGATCGGCTCTTCGGCAAAGGCGGCATTCGCGCTTATCAGCAATGCGATAGCAAGAACGGTGGTACGGATCATGGTGTCATTCCTCCCCCAAGGCGCCATCCGGTTCTGTAACCGGGAATGTGGTGAGATTATCTAACGCGGACGTAAAGGTAAATATGGTTTTCGGAGCGCAAATCCCCTGTTCCGTTGGACATCTGCGCCGTGCCGAAACACGGCATCCGATTGAACTGCGCTCTTTTTGTGGTGAACAAAGGGTTTAAATTCAAATCCTAACGGAAGGTTAAGCTCGCGCGAAAATCCTTAATTTGCAAGGGAAGCGATGTTTAACAAAATCCCAAGTTTACCAAGCATTTGCACTTTGTTTGCATCGAATTAATCATGCATTTTAGGCGTTTTTTGAAAGCCGTCTGCGATAGTGAAGCCATCAAACGAGCGGGGCAAACCCGCCGGCCGGAAGAACCGGAAAGCCGCGAACGACGGCAAGGTTCGGACGGAAAACAGGGCAGATACGAACAGAAGTCAAACAGGGATAATAACAATGGCACGCTTCGAAACGACGATGTCTGGAAATGCCATGATGGGTGGTAACGGCGCCGATGCCCTTTGCGAATTGGGCGTGAACTACGCGACCGGCAGGGGCTGCAATGCAGACCTCGTTGCCGCCCACAAATGGTTGAATATCGCGGCCATCCGTGGCAGCGAGCGCGCCGCCGAGCTTCGTGCCGACGTCGCCGCGACCCTGACCAAGATGCAGCTCGCTGCAGCGCTGCGCGCCGCCCGCGAGTGGATGACCACGCACTGAGGCGTGCCGCAAGCCATAAGACTTCCTGACCTCGAAAGAGGGGATGTCGGCGGCCGACGGAGAGGCGAGCCGCCGAATGATGAAAACCGCGACCGGCCGGAACAAGGCTGGCGCGGTTTCGTCGTTTTGGGCTTAACCAATCGCCTTCAGCACCTTCGGCAGCGCCTCGGCCAAGAGATCGAGATCCTGCTTGGGACCAACGCTGACGCGGATGCAGCGGTTGAGTGGCGCAACCCCCGGCATGCGGATGAAGACGCCGTGCTGGATCAGCCCGTCGACGATGGCGCGGGCATAGGTGCCGTCCCGTCCACAATCGACAGCGACGAAGTTGGTGGCCGAGGCGAGCGGCAAAAGCCCGTTGTCGCGGGCGATGGTGCCGATCTCCTCGCGGGCAGCCCGGATCTTGCCGACCACCTCGGCGAGATAGGCCTGATCCTTTAGCGCAGCGAGCGCCGCCACGGTCGCGAGCCGGTTCATGCCGAAATGATTGCGGATCTTGTCGAAGGTGAGCACCGTCTCGGGTGCACCGATGACATAGCCGACGCGGGCGCCGGCCAGCCCATAGGCCTTGGAGAAGGTGCGAGTGCGCAGCACGTTCGGCAGGCCGATCAGGGCGGAGATATCAGGCAGCGAGCTCGCAGGCCCGGTCTCGCTATAGGCCTCGTCGAGGATCAGCAGGCAGTTTTCCGGTAGCGCGCGGGCAAAGGCAACGATCTTGCCGGCATCCCACCAGCTTCCCATCGGATTGTCGGGATTGGCGAAATAGACGAGCGGCGCGTTCTCGCGCTTCACCGCCTCGAGCAGCCCGTCGAGATCCTCGCGATCATCGACATAGGGTACGGTAGTGAGGCGGCCGCCGAAACCGGCGACGTGGAAATTAAAGGTGGGATAGCCGCCGAGCGAGGTGACGACGGGCGTGCCTGGCTCGATCACCATACGAGCAATCAGGCCGAGCAGACTGTCGATGCCTTCGCCAACGGCGATATTGGCCGGCTGTACGCCGAGATGCGCTGCAAGCGCCTGCTTCAGCTCAAAATTTTCCGGATCGTTGTACATCCAGATATCGCCAGCCCGCTCGCGCATGGCGGCAATGACGGAGGGCGCCGGCCCGAAACCGTTCTCATTGGCGCCGATACGGGCCTTGACGCTGAGCCCGCGCTGACGCTCCAGCGCCTCGGGGCCGACAAAAGGAACGGTGGAGGGCAGGGCGCTGATCAGCGGCGTGAAGCGCGAGAAGGCGGACATGCTGGCTTTGTTTCCCGAATTTAGTTGCAGGGTGCGGCAGAATAGGCGCTTGGCGGGTGGTTGCAAGAGCGGAAAGACGTTCGTCCGCACTGCGCCATTTGTGCTCATCGCAACCGATGAAGGATCATCTGTTCGATAATCCATAAAGCAGAGGAAACGCGCTTCGCCAGACGGCTGCGCGTTCCCCTTAATGCACGGTCGAAGTCGGAACGGTAGCAGCCTTTTCGGCTGCCACCGGTTCCGGTTACAAACCTGCCTCAGCCATCCAGAGTTCGGCATCCGCACCGCCCGGAATTCGCAGCGGGGCGGATGGATCGGTGGCTGCCCGCCACACCGCCTTCGCTACGTCGGGAGCATAGGTCACGGGGCCGGTGTCGTCCTGCACATTCTTTATGAATTGCTGGATCAAGGGCGCATAATCCGGATCGTCCAGACCACGCAAATGTGGACGCGCATTCTCCCCAAAGCGGGTTTCCGGCGACCGGCCTGGCAAGACAATATGCACCCGCACGCCAAATGGCTCCATCTCCACCGATAAGGACTCGGTGAAGGCGTTCACCGCTGCCTTACTCGCCCGGTAAATCCCAATCACCGGTAGAGTCTTGACCGTCACCGTGGAGGTGACGTTGATGATGACTCCGGCCCGACGTTGGCGCATCTGAGGCAATATGGCCTGAACCATCGCCAATGTGCCGATCGTATTTGTCTGGAAAAGCGACTGCACCGTCTCCGGCGCAGTCAGCTCGATTGGTGAGGGCGCTCCGAAACCGGCATTGTTGACCAATACGTCTATCGGGCCGGCAACCTTCACGGCGTCCGCGATGCTTGCCGGATTGGTGACGTCGAGTGCGAGAATACGCAAGCGTTCGGAAACCGGTAGTAGCTCGGGTTTGGGCGTGCGCATTGTCGCGATGACATCCCACCCTCGTTCAAAAAACAGTTTCGCAGTCTCCAGGCCGAAGCCGGACGAGCAACCAGTAATCAATATCGTGGACATGAGCCTCTCCAAACAAAAGGAATGATGCCATGGTAGTGACCGGGAGAGAGACTTTATATATGCTACAGTCTCCATTTCTTTAGCGTTAGTCCTGATTATGACCGTTGATCCTCTTGCCGAAATCGTCACGCTGCTGCAGCCGGCCGCACGCTTTTCGAAGCTGGTGGAATGCGCCGGCGCCTGGCGAATTCATCGCGAGGCCACAGGCGAGCCATTCTACTGCGCAATCCTTGAGGGGCGTTGCCGCGTAACGTTTGGAGGACATCAGCCTTTCATCCTCCAGGCCGGTGATTTCGTGCTCGTGCCGGCCATGCGCGACCTTGTCAACGAGAGCGTCGACGCACCGGCCGGTCTGTCCGCCATGGTTCCAACGCAGTTGAGTGGCGGCCATTTCCGTGTCGGCCGCCTCGAAGGGCCGGCGGATCTGCGCATGCGCATAGGGCACTGCAGTTTCGGCGCGCCGGATGCGGCCTTGCTCGTTTCCCTCTTGCCTGATGTGGTTATCGTTCGCGACGAGCCCCGACTCGCGACGCTGATGCAATTGGTCGGCGAGGAAACGCGCGAGCGCCGGCCGGCGCGCGAACTCGTGCTGGAACGGCTGCTGGAGGTGTTGTTGATCGAGGCATTGCGATCCGGCACGGAAACAACCGTCACGTCGAGCTTGAGCCGCGGCCTTGCCGATGAACGCCTGGCTGCAGCACTTCACGCGATGCATGCGCGTCCTGCCCATCCCTGGACTGTGGCGGATCTTGCGACCGAAGCGGCCCTGTCCCGATCGGCTTTCTTCGCGCGTTTCAGCCGCGTCGTTGGCCTGCCGCCAATGGAATATCTATTGGCTTGGCGCATGGCTCTCGCAAAGCAGCTATTGCGCAGCCGCGAATTGGGGATGGATCAGGTAGCTGAACGCGTTGGCTACGGATCGGCAAGCACTTTCAGCGTTGCCTTTGCGCGATACGCGGGCATGCCGCCCGCGCGATATGCCCGCGGGGACGTGCGAAGCGATTGAGGGCGTAAAGCCGAATTTATACCTTTTGCCTTCTGCCGCGCGCAGCCATCGCTTCGGCATTGCCGATCATGAAATCGGCGCGCACGACGCGACGCAATGTTTCCGGTTCGATCAGGTTGATGAAGCGGACATGGACGCGGTTGTCGTTGCGGCTGATTTCGGCGCAGGCGATGCGGTAGGCGAGGCCGAGGATGTTCAGATAGTAATGGGTCGGCAGGCCGACCGTCGTGGCGACGGTGAAGCTGGCGCCGCCGCGCGAGATGTCGGTAATCTCCGCGCTGCGCACGGAAATGCCCGTGAGACAGGGACGAACCGCCACGAGGCGCGCCGGCCTCTGAACGTAGAAGCGTTCCCAGCTCCGTTCGTAGACTTCGGATTTGACTTTCGCCAGATGGGTTGCGCGAAGCATTGTCATTCCCTGTTGAAGAACAGACCGAATTCATCTCGGTTACAGCATGAACCTTGCACGGAGATTTTGCGGAAGCGTCAATTGCATTGGTATAATTTTAACGGGTTCGTCTTTTGTGCCGATTTGGGCGCATCTTGACAGCGAGATCGGCTTCGATCATACGAAAGCTCGGTTCGAGGCACCTGCCGCTCGCGGATGAAAGTCCAAGGTGAAGTCCTCGCTGTTTCTGGTCACAGCCATTTAGGGCATGCTGACTGACGGTAATGCGGGCTCCGTTTCACGGTCGTAATTGCGTGCCTTAGCAAAGGCTGATCCTATGACGACGTATCCGTCCATAGATGAATTGAAGGCTCAGGCCCGGCGTCTGCGTCAGGCGATGGCCGAGCGCGGCGACGACATGAGCCACTCGACGGCGCTGGAACTCATCGCCAAGCAGCATGGGCTGCGCGATTGGAACACGCTGTCGGCGCTTGCGGCAAAACCGAATGACGGGCCGGATGCGCCCTTCGATGTCGGGTCCGCCGTGCGTGGGCGCTATCTGAACAAGCCGTTCACCGGCAAGGTTCTTGCGATGTCGGCGAAGTCAGGCGGGCTCTACAGGATCACGATCCATTTCGACGAACCGGTCGACGTGGTGGAGTTCGAGAGCTTCTCGGCATTCCGCCAGCGCATCAACGCCCAGGTCGATGCCGACGGCATTTCGCCGCGTAAAACGTCGAACGGCATACCGCATCTCGTTCTCGACATCTGACATTCATCTTCTACCGATAGGCCGCTATCTTCGCCGATAGCGAGCGATTCCGTCTGGATACCGCCATGACACGTCATACTGAAAACAACATGTTCCTCACCGGCTGGTTGCCGGGCGTCTTCATCAAGACCGCCGCGCCGATCGTCATCATCACCACGGTCAGCGGCCTCTTTGCCGTTGTCGACGCCTATTTCCTCGGCGTCTATGTCGGCGCCGACGCGCTGTCCGCCGTCAGCCTCATCTTTCCCGCGCTGATGCTGCTGATTGCGCTGCAGACACTGGTTTCGAACGGCATGGCGAGCATTCTCGCCCGTCGCCTCGGGGCCGGAGATCGCGATGGCGCGAAGGCCGTGTTCACCGGTGCCCATACGCTGGCGATCGCCGTCGTCGTGCTCGTCAATCTTGTCTACTGGCTTGTCGCCCGGCAGTTCATCGCTGTGGCTGCGGCAGGAAACGCCGATGTCGCCCGCAGCGCCGAGGCCTTCATGGGCGTCATGGTCGCCTTCGCGCCGATCAGCTTCTTCCTGTCGATCCATCTTGACGGGCTGCGCTGCGAGGGAAAGCTCGGCTTCATGACGCTGGTGACACTTGCCTCGACGCTACTCAATATCCTGGCAAACTGGTTGCTGATGGCTGTTGCGCACTGGGGCGTGGTCGGCTCCGCCGGTGGCTCGATCCTGGCGCAATTCATCTGCCTGGCGATCGTCGTCATCTATCGCCTGCGTCGGCCTGGCGGCCTTTGGGTCGAGATGGCGCTGCATGTTCGCGAATGGCGCGGCATCTTTGCCTTCGGTGCGCCGATGAGCCTCGGCTTCATCGGCATTTCGCTAAGCTCGGCGGCGATCCTCTTCAACGTGTCGATCTGGCATCAGGGGGATTATGTCGCGACCGTCGGCGCCTATGGCATCGTCACCCGCGTGATGACCTTCGCCTATCTGCCGCTGCTCGGCTTGAGCATCGCGCTGCAGACCATTTCGGGTCACAATCACGGCGCGGCATTACCCGGCCGCGTCGGTCATAGCGTTGTCATCGCCATGATCTCGGCCCTGGTCTACTGCGCCGCAGTCGAGCTGATCGTCGAGCTGCTGGCGGGGCATCTGGGCGCGATCTTCGTGGCCGATCCCGTGATCATCGACGAAGTCGGCCGCATCCTGCCCTGGACGATCGGCGCCTATTTCCTCTTCGGCCAGGCGATCATCCTGTCGTCGTATTTCCAGTCGATCGGCGATGCGAAACGCGGCGCGATCTTCGGTCTGTCACGGTCCTATCTGTTTACCTTGCCGCTGACATTCCTTTTGCCGCTCGTCTTCGGCGAACGGGGGATCTGGATGACGCCCATCTTCGCGGAGATGGGGATGATCGTGCTCACTTGGCTGGTGCTGTCGCGCAATGCCAGGGATCGGGGCTGGCGCTACGGCTTGCTGCCGGCATGATATGGAAAAGGCCGTGCTTTCGGGCGCGGCCTTTTCGGTATGAGCCTATATCAGGCATCATTCAGGACTTGAGCAGCCATTCATGCTCGACGGCATTGTGGAATTTCCAGATGCGCTTCGGGCCGGCCATGACGTTGAGATAGTAGAGATCATAGCCGTGGCAGGCAGCGCAGGGATGGTAACCCTTCGGCACCAGCGTCACGTCGCCGTCTTCCAGCACCATGACTTCGTCCAGCGACCGATCGTCCGTATAGACGCGCTGGAAGCCAAAACCCTGCGGTGGATTGAGGCGATGGTAATAGGTCTCCTCGAGGAAGCTTTCGTTCGGGAGATCGTCCTGATCGTGCTTATGCGGAGGGTAGGAAGACGTATGCCCGCCCGGCGTGATCACTTCCACTACGAGCAGCGAATGCGCTGCACCGTCGTCTTCCGGCATGATGTTGTTGACGTGGCGGACATTCGTGCCCTTGCCGCGCGTAAGTGTCGGATGGGTGCCCGGCGGAATGGCGCGGGCTTCATAGGAGCCGCCGCCCGGTGCCGAGCAGACGGCCAGTTCCAGATCGGTCTCGGCGGTCACCGACCAGCTCGATCCAGAGGGAATATAGAGCGCGTGGGGCGCGCCCTCGAAAGGGCTCATGCGCCCGCCGAGCGAGCCGAAATCCTTTACGCCGGCCTTTGCGCTTCCCTTGCCGCTAACCCAGACGAGGCAGACTTCGCGGTCGCCGGTCTCGGCTGAAACGGTTTCGCCCGGCTTCAGGCGGTGAAGATCGAAGCCGACATAGGTCCAGCCGGCGCTTGCGGGCGTGACATGGGTGACGCGGCCATGGGTGCCGTCAGGTTTGACCTTGAGATTGGGCATGGGTTCTTCCTCCATCGCTTGTGAGAACGCCCCTCGCCATCCTTCGATGGGCGAGGAGCGCTCATCTCTCGAGCAATTCCAGGAAAAGTGCGTAGCGGTTTTCCGTCCGGAATTGCTAGATAACAAAGAGCTAGAGCGTTTTCGCGATTCGAAGAAAAGCGGAAGCGCTCTAGCTATCCATTGGGAAAACCTTCGGTTTCCACGGTGTAGCCTGCCGCCGTCATGACACGCATCAGCTCGGCATGGCCGATCTCGGCCATCTTCTGCGGCGGTGCCTTGCGCGGGTCCTGCTCGGCTTCGACGACAAACCAGCCCTCATAGCCGTAATCGGCGAAGCGCTTTACGATGGCGCCGAAATCCAGTGAACCGTCGCCCGGCACCGTGAACGCGCCAAGCGCGACAGCATCGAGGAAGGATTGGCGGCTGCGATCCAGCCCGTCGACGACGGACTTGCGGATGTCTTTGACGTGGACGTGGTTGATGCGGGCATGGTGGTTGTCGATGGCGCGCAGCACGTCGCCGCCGGCAAAGGCGAGATGGCCGGCATCGAGCAGCAACGGAATGCCAGCACCGGAATTGCGCATGAAGGCGTCGAGCTCCGGCTCTGTTTCGACGACGGCGGCCATGTGATGGTGATAGGAGAGCGGCATGCCCTGCGAGGCGCACCATTCGCCAAACTCGGTGACGCGGCGGGCATAGGCCTTCATCTCGTCATCCGAAAGGCGCGGCTTCGTGGCGAGCGGCTTGGAGCGATCGCCCTGGATGGAGCGGCCGACTTCGCCATAGACGATGCAAGGCGCGTTGACGGCCTTGAACAGCTCGATCATCGGTGCGATGCGGTCCTTGTTGGCGGCAAGCTCCTCATTGACGAGCGTGCCGGAGAACCAGCCGCCGCAGAGCGTCACGTCGGCGGTACGCAGGATCGGCAGCATTTCGTCCGGGTTGCTGGGGAAGCGCCGGCCCTGTTCCATGCCGGTGAAGCCCGCACCGCGCGACTGGCGCAGGCATTCTTCCAGGGATACGTCGTCGCTGAGCTCAGGAAGATCGTCGTTCCACCAGGCGATGGGCGACATGCCGAGTTTGGCCTTCATCAATGGTCTCCTTGAAAATAGTGTTGGAGGAGCGTTTCAGCTCCTCCGGAAAAGTGTCGGAAATCGATCAGCCGATTCGCTGGGAGGCACGGGCCTGTTCGTAGGCGGCGCGGGCCTTGTTGACTTCGGCGCGCGGGCTGACTTCGGGCACGACGACATCCCACCAATGACCGCCTTCGTCCGTCGTGATCAACGGGTCGGTGTCGATGACGATGACGGAACTGCGGTCGTTCTTCCTGGATGCTTCGATCGCCTGTTCGAGCTCGGCGATGGAGGAGACCTTCACGGCAATCGCGCCCATGCTTTCGGCATGCGCCCGGAAGTCGATCTCCGGCATCACTTCGAAACGCGAGTCCTTCAAGAGGTTGTTGAAGTTCGCGCCGCCGGTTGCCATCTGCAGGCGGTTGATGCAGCCATAGCCGCGGTTGTCGAGCAGCACGACGGTGATCTTCAGGCCGAGCATGACCGAGGTCGCCAGTTCGGAATTCAGCATCATGTAGGAGCCGTCGCCGACCATGACAACAACATCCTTCTCCGGCCGCGCCATCTTGACGCCAAGGCCACCGGCAATCTCGTAGCCCATGCAGGAGAAGCCATATTCCATATGGTAGCTGCCGGGCGCCGTCGCCGGCCAGAGCTTGTGCAACTCGCCGGGCAGGCCGCCTGCGGCGCAAACCACGATGCTCTTCTCGCCGCCGAGCGTGCGAGTGACGGCGCCGATGACCTGGGCGTCGGAGGGCAGGGCGGCATTGGTTGTCGCCATCGCCTTGGCGGCGGCTTCCATCCAGATCTTCTTTTCCCGCGTTGCCTTTTCGGCCAGCGATGCCGGCGCGCGCCAGCCCGTCAAACCAGCGGAAAGCGCCTTCAATCCTTCGCGCGCATCCGTCACCAGTGGGTGACTATTGTGCTTGAGGGCGTCGTAGGCCGCGATATTGAGGCCGATCATCGCCAGCTTCTCGTTCTTGAACAGCGCCCAGGAGCCGGTGGTGAAATCCTGGCAACGGGTTCCCACAGCGATCACCAGATCGGTGTCCTCGGCAATGGCATTGGCCGCCGAAGTGCCTGTCACGCCGACGGAGCCCAGCGCTAACGGATGCGTTTCGTCGATGGCCGACTTGCCGGCCTGCGTGACGACGACAGGAATGTCATGCGCTTCGGCAAAAGCGGCGAGTTCCTTGGTCGCCTGCGAATAGAGCACGCCGCCGCCGGCAAGAATAACGGGTTTTTCGGATCGGCGGATCAATGCGATCGCGTTGGCAAGTTCGTCGGCATCCGGCTGCGGGCGGCGCTGCGCCCAGACATGCTCTTCGAAGAAGCTTTCGGGATAATCGAAGGCTTCGGCCTGCACGTCCTGGCAGAGCGACAGCGTCACCGGGCCGCAGTCGAGCGGATCGGTCAGCACTTGCATTGCGCGCTTCAGCGCCGAAATGATCTGCTCGGGGCGGGTGATGCGGTCGAAATAGCGGGAGACCGGGCGAAAGGCATCATTGGCGGAGACGGTGCCGTCACCGAAATCTTCGATCTGCTGCAGCACCGGATCGGGTGCGCGATTGGCGAAAACGTCGCCGGGAAGGAAAAGAACGGGGATGCGGTTGACATGTGCGACGCCGGCGGCCGTCACCATGTTGAGCGCGCCGGGGCCGATCGATGTGGTGCAGGCCATGAAGCGCTGGCGGAAGCTTGCCTTGGCATAAGCGATGGCGGCATGGGCCATGCCTTGCTCATTGTGAGCGCGGAAAGTCGGCAGCTCCTCGCGCACCTGATAGAGCGCCTCGCCAACACCGGCGACGTTGCCGTGGCCGAAGATCGCCCAGACGCCGCCGAAGATCGGCTGCTTCTGCCCGTCGATGATGGTCATCTGCTTCTTGAGGAAATGCGCGACGGCCTGTGCCATCGTCAATCGGATCGTCTTGCCCATCAGGCGCCTCCCAAATGCTCTATCTCTTGGTATCTCGCAATCCCGAACGCAAAACCGCTATGCACTTTTGCTGGAATTGCTCCAGAATTTCACAGGCCGCGGGTTTTGAGCCACGCTGCCGTCAGTTGGCGGAAACGGCCGGCCATGTCGGCAATCGCTTCCTCGTCGTTCATACCGCCCGAGAGCCACGCGCGGGCCGCATCGGAGAAGATGGTCCGCCCAACGGCGAAACCCTTGACCGAGGGGGCCGCCAACGTCGCTTCGAAGCTGCGGATCAGTTCCTCTGCCGGCGCCTCCAGGCCGAGCAGCACGATACCGCGGCACCATGGATCATTTTTGGCGATCACGGCATCGATTTTTTTCCAGGCAGCTGTCGATTCCTGTGGTTCCAGCTTCCACCAGTCCGGCTTGATGCCGAGCGCATAAAGCTCTTCCATCGCCGTCGGGATCGTGTCGTCGGTCAGCGGACCGTTCTTGCTGGCGATGATCTCGACGAGAAGCTCGCGGCCGACCTTGCGCGCGGCTTCGAATAGTGTCCGCAGCTTCTCCTGCTGCTCCGCCTTCAAATCCTGCGGATCGTCCGGATGGTAGAAGCACAGGCACTTGATGCAATGATGGAGCGGCCATTCGACGAGCTGCGAGCCGATATCCTGGCTGAATTCGAATTTCAGCGGCTTCGATCCCGGCAGTTCGACCGGGCGTCCGATCCAGGAGAAATCCTTGGTTGCTGCGTCGAAGAAGGCGTCGCGCCCGAAGCGTTCGTCGATCAGCATGCCGTAGCCGGGGCGGCCATCGGCCACCCGTGCAGCCGCCTCGACGGCAAGCCGCTTGAAGGCGACGATCTTGTCGTGGCCAAGGCCCAGCTCATCGCAGACGCTGACGAGCTGCGAGCGATGGTCGATCGCAAGCGCCATCAGCAGCGGAATCTCGTCGCTGCGCCGGGTCGTCGCCCAGTGAATATGGTTGATCGCCTCATCCTTGCGCAATGCCCGATGTTTGCTTCCCGTCTTCAGGAAGAAGTCGAGCTCCGTCCAGGTCGGATATTCCGGCGAGCAGAGCAGGCGGGAAACGGCAAAGGCGCCGCAGGCATTCGCCCAGGTGGCGCAGGTCTTCAGCGGCTCGCCGCGCAGATAGCCGCGCAGGAAGCCCGACATGAACGCATCACCCGCGCCGAGAACGTTGAAGACTTCGATCGGGAAGCCCTGGCCGACGATGCCGGCTTCCAGATCGTCGGAGATATGGCCTTCATAGACGATGCAGCCCATGGCGCCGCGCTTCAGCACGATGATCGCGGATGAGAGGCGGCGGATTTCCTTCAAGGCACCGAGCACGTCGTCGGCGCCGGAGGCGATCATGATCTCTTCTTCGGTGCCGACGATCAGATCGCAATCCGGCAGCGTCTCCTTCATTTTGGAGGAGACGCGATCCGATTTCACATAGCGCTCGAAACCTTCGGCATGGCCGGCAAGGCCCCAGAGGTTCGGCCGGTAGTCGATGTCGAAGATCACCTTGCGGCCATTCGCCTTGGCGATGCGGATCGCCTTGCGCTGTGCCGCCTCGGTATTGGGCTTGGAAAAATGCGTGCCGGACACCAGAACGGCGCCCGAGGATTTGATGAAGTTTTCGTCGATATCGTCCTCGTTCAACGCCATGTCGGCGCAGTCGGAGCGATAGAAGATCATCGGCGAGACGCCCTCGGCCTCCACGGCCAGCAGCACCAGCGCCGTCAGGCGCTCCTTGTCCGTGGCGATGCCATCGACGGCGACGCCCTCGCGGGCCGACTGTTCGCGGATGAAGCGGCCCATCTGCTCGTCGCCGACGCGGGTAATGAGGCCGGATTTCAGGCCGAGTCGCGCCGTGCCGATGGCGATATTGGCCGGGCAGCCGCCGACCGACTTGGCGAAGGAGGCGATGTCTTCAAGCTTCGAGCCGATCTGCTGACCATAAAGGTCGACGGAGGAGCGGCCGATGGTGATCACATCGAGTTTCGTCGCCGGCTCCGCGCCAGGATTGTCGTGTGCCATGATGTCCTCCCGTCAGGGCATGACCTCTTTTGCTTTTCAGCCTGCGCCGAGATCATGCGTTATTGAAAGTGCCGGTGTTCGTTTCGTCCCGGTTGCTATGGATCGGACGACCATCTCCCGCGGCCGTGATCCTGGCTGTAGTGAAACATTGGTTCCGAGATTTTGTCAATTCGGAATGTTTATTCCATTTTCGTTTTATCTGCTTTTATTGCAGCTTTTCGCCGGCGCTCGGCGATGGCGACCGGAAAGGCCATGATGAGCGCCATTGAAGCCGATAGTGAACGGAAACCGGCAAAGTCTGCCTCCGCGACTTCAAACCAGTGGTCCGCGCAAGCGGTGAGCGGAGAGAAGGCCGAATCGGTAATGGCGATGACCGGCACGTTGCGCGAGGCGAGATCTTGCGCCTGCGCCAGGCTATCGGCGGCATAAGGTGAAAAGCTCGCGGCGATCGCTGCGTCCTTCTCTGTCGCGAAGCGGGTGATCTCGCCGTCGATGCCGTTTGGCGAGGCGACGATCTGATGGCGGATATTCAGCTTGGAAAAGGCGTAGCTCATATGCGCCGTCAGCGGATAGGAGCGGCGCTTGGCGATGAGGTAGATCGTCTCGGCGGCGGCAAGCACGTCGACGGCCTTGGCAAACGTGTCGGTCTCAATGGTTGCTGCAAGCTTGTTGACGGATTGGCTCGCCGCGGAGAGGAAGCCTGAGAGAATACTGGCCTCCTCATTCTCGACGCCGGAGCGTTCAAGCGTCACCAGCCGTTCCTCATAACTCAGCGTGCGATCACGGAGCCGCTCACGGAAGATGCTCTGCAGATCGGAGAAGCCTTCATAGCCGAGGTGATGGGCAAGGCGCACCAGCGTCGAGGGCTGTACCTCGGCGGCAGCGGCAATGCTGGCCGTCGTACCGAAGGCGATCTCATCGGGATTGCCGAGCGCGAAGGCGGCAACCTGGGCCAGACGCTTCGGCATGGCATTCTTGCGCTCTATGATGGTGCTGCGCAGACTTTCGAAGTCGCGTGGTACTTTGGTTTGCGTCTCGATATTGTTGTCCATGCGCCGTCCTTCAGCTCCCCCAACACCCGCAATGAAACAAATATTCCATATTTCCAACGATACCGGATTTTGAATCGTTCGGCACGAATAATTTTAAGATTATGATTTTAAACATATAAATATGGATTATTGCCCGCGGGAGGGATGTCAATGCCCTGAGCGCGCTTGTCAAAACGGTCTAAATATTCCAAAAATCACGCAACTTCGGGAGCGGATTTGAGGAGGAAGGGCAAATGAAGCCGTTGGGCGTTGGATTGATCGGCACTGGTTATATGGGCAAATGCCATGCGCTGGCATGGAATGCGGTCAAGACCGTATTCGGCGATGTCGCGCGGCCCCGCCTGGTGCATCTGGCCGAAGCCAATGCCGATCTGGCAAAGGCACGCGGCGACGAGTTCGGCTTCGAAAAGGCAACGGCTGACTGGCGCGCGCTTATCGCAGATCCCGAGGTCGACGTCGTCTCCGTCACGACCCCCAATCAGTTCCACCCGGAAATGGCGATCGCAGCTCTTGAAGCGGGCAAGCATGTCTGGTGCGAGAAGCCGATGGCGCCTGCTTATGGCGATGCGGAGCGCATGCTGGCGGCCGCCAAGGCCTCGGGCAAGGTCGCAATCCTCGGCTATAATTATATCCAGAACCCGGTGATGCGGCACATCAAGGCGCTGATAGCGGAGGATGCGATCGGCGCCGTCAATCACGTCCGCGTCGAGATGGACGAGGATTTCATGGCCGATCCGAATGGCCTTTTCTACTGGAAGAGCGAGCTTGCCTCCGGCTACGGGGCTCTCGATGACTTTGCCGTGCATCCGCTTTCGCTGCTCTGGTTCCTCTTCGGTCACATAGAGGCGGTCATCACCGATATGGTGAAGCCCTATGCCGAGCGTCCGTTGAAGGATGGCGGCAGCCGCGCCGTCGAGAACCACGATCTCGCCAATGTGCTGATGCGGCTTGGCGGCGGCATTTCCGCCGTGCTCATGGCCAATCGCTCGGCCTGGGGCCGCAAGGGGCGGATCGCCCTGCAGATCTACGGCTCCAAGGGTTCGATCTCCTATGACCAGGAGCGCATGAACGAGTTCGAGCTCTATCAGGCCGAGGGCAGGGAGAGCGAACAAGGCTTCCGCAAGGTGCTGGCCGCACCCGCCCACAAGCCATATGACCGCTTCATCCCGGCGCCCGGCCACGGCCTCGGCTTCAACGATCTGAAGATCATCGAATGCCGCGAGCTGATCCGTGCCATATCAGGGGAGGCTGCGTCAGTCGTGGCTTTCAAAGACGGCCTGCGCATCGAAAAATCGGTGCACGCCATGGCACAATCCTTCCACGAGCGCCGCTGGGTCGAAATATCAAGCTAAGCGTTTGGCCTAACTTTCTCCCGATCCGGGGCGCAGGGTCAGCCATGATTGACGCTTGCGGATGCAGGCGCTACCCCTGAAGTCCATAGGCAGCCTTCCGCGCACCGCGGAAGGATCGCCATAATAACAATGGAGTACGGATCGTGACGGGCAGATTGGTCATTGTCGGGGCCGGGCAGGCGAGTTTCGCGCTTGCGGCCAAGTTGCGCGGGCTGGGTGATTCGCGGCCGATCACCATCGTCGGTGCCGAGGAGAGCCTTCCCTATCAACGGCCGCCTCTGACCAAGAAGTATCTGCTCGGCGAAATGACCTTCGATCGCCTGCTGTTTCGCCCGGAACATTGGTACTCGGACAATAATGTCGAGATCCGCGTGTCCACCTGGGTCGAGCAGATCGACCGTGCCGCAAAGCAGATCGTCATGCAGGATGGATCGAGACTGGACTATGAGACGCTGGCGCTGGCGACCGGCTCGACGCCGCGCCGCCTCCCGCCCTCCGTTGGCGGCGCGCTCGAAGGGGTTTATCTCGCACGAGACAAGCGCGATGCCGATCTTCTGGCCGGCGAGATGCGCCCGGGGCGCCGGGTGCTCATCATCGGTGGCGGCTATATCGGGCTCGAGGCTGCTGCCGTCGCGCGCCATCGCGGCCTTGAGGTCACGCTCATCGAGATGGGCGACCGGATATTGCAGCGTGTGGCGGCCAAGGAAACGGCCGATATTTTCAGGGCTATTCATCAAAAGCATGATGTCGTCATTCGCGAGAAGACGGGGCTGAAGCAGCTCATCGGCCGCAACGGCCATGTCGCCGCTGCCGAGCTTTCCGACGGCTCGACCATCGATGTTGATTTCGTCGTCGTCGGCATTGGCGTTGCTCCGAATGACAGGCTTGCCAAGGAAGCAGGCCTTGAGGTCGGCAACGGCATCACCGTCGATTCGTTTGCCCGCACCTCCGATCCGTCCATCTTCGCCATGGGCGATTGCGTGGAATTGCCATGGGAGGGCGGCCGCATCCGGCTCGAATCCGTGCAGAACGCAGTCGACCAGGCGGAAGCCGCGGCGGGAATCATAGCCGGCAACGAAAAAGCCTATGATCCGAAGCCGTGGTTCTGGTCGGATCAATATGACGTGAAGCTGCAGATCGCCGGTTTCAATCTCGGCTATGACGAGACCTTGTTGCGTCCAGGCGCCCGCGAGGGCGCGGCTTCCATCTGGTATTTCAAGCAGGGCCGATTCGTTGCCGTCGACGCCATCAACGACGCAAAGGCTTATGTAACGGGCAAAAAGCTCCTGGAAACCGGCTCCAATCCATCCAGGGCGATCCTTGCCGATCCCGCTGCCGATTTGAAGCAGCTGTTGGCCTGATATGAATCTTCTCGTCGGCTTGACCATGCTTCGGCCGGCAATCGCCTGTTGCTGAATCATGGAAAGAAGGTACGCAAAGGCGAAAAAGCGCTTGCGTCGATAAATGAATGGCCCTATCAGGGCCGCACCGGAGAGGTGGCCGAGTGGTCGAAGGCGCTCCCCTGCTAAGGGTCAGAATTCAAAGCGCTATCGCCGTATTTCTTACTTTATTATCAATAGCTTGCAAGGTTTTCGATCTCGGCGAAAATCTGAGGTTTGCGGAAAGTTTGCTGACGTCCCTTAATGGAATAGCCTATCTCGCCTTTCGCGGCCAGATCGTCGCGTTGGAGCTCCGGCGAGGCTAATGATTTTACCGACTGGCCCGCTAAATGGGGATGAGTGTGCCGAAATATTCTATGCCTGTTGCTTCACTCAAGGCCGCTATAAACCCGCTTGATGGACGAACATGGAACGTTGCTCCGATTGACGCCGAGGAGGTGCTCGCGGCGGCACAGCAGGGCAATGTCTGTGACAAATCATGGCAGGAGATGCAGAAGGCGCAGCTCCCAGCCGATTTTCATAGGCATTTCCATGTGACAAGGATTGCATATCTCCTTAGCGCCAGCAGTCCCGCGAAAGAGGAGCACAAGATGATGCTGTGTGTTGCCAAGGACCGCATCTGGCTAAATGACGGAAACCACCGTGTGGCGGCTGCGATCGTACGGGGAGATCCCACTATCGAGCTATATATCGCAGACAGCGGCGAGCTTGACCTACCGGCGGTTTTTCCGGGGCTGTGCTCTCTTAGCGAAGATTGAGGTCTTAACGCCTTCCGGCATGTTGCCAGCTATCGCAGCGACTATTCGGCATTTACGGGAAGTGGCCATTCGAAATCTGTGCATTCTGTTCGCCGGATGTTCTCTGTAGCTGTTAAAAATATTCCTGAATTTATATATTCCATACGCCAGCAATCGGGGTGCATCCATGGATATTGGGCAAGTTGAAAGCGTGATGGGATTGGCGTCTGCCGCGTTCGGCATGACAGGAAAGGCAGTCGATACGGTCGAATCGATTAAGAAACTTTTCTCTTCCGGCGATGCGACCGACAAGGATAAAGCGTCAACGTTAGTGAACAGCCTGGCCTCTCAACTAACCGCGGCAAATATCACGAATTTGGAATTGAGCGAGGCACTTAAGCGTCTCGGCCAATCGCTTAAGGCGGACGAGGTGCTTGAAAGGGAAACGGCGCGCTACGAGTTGTACGAAACAGAGAAGTCCGATTTCGTTTATAAGCTCAAGGAAGATATGGCGAACGGGCAGCCCCTGCACTTCATCTGCCCGGTGTGCCTTAAGCGTGACAAACTGATTAGCATCATCCGAGGCAACGGCGACTATAAAGCTTGCCAGACCGATGGAAAGCATCTCTACCAGTTCAAGTTTACCCCAAAGCAGCCCCCGAGAGTTTCACGGCGGCGTGGCAGCTTCGTATAACGATTGGTGCATGCATGAACAGAGCATCAGCTTGGGAAGCTCGGCTTAATTTCTATGTCTCAAGCACTTAGCTGTAAAACTCAGTGGTTCGCGTGCGGAAAAGCCATTTAGTATCAATAGGGCTGTAAAACGCTGCACGGCCCAAAAGCCGGTTTTTCGCGGGATATTGACTCTTCCTCAAAATGAGAACATTTATAGAACAAATCCGAGGAAGACGCCATGAGTACCGCCGAGAAATTCATTATCCTGCCGTATCGAAAGAACCGTGGAAACCTTGTGCCCGGTGAGATGCGTCAGGCGTCCAGCGTTCCATCTGCGGAAAAGATCGCGGCCTCCATGGCCTCTCGCTTTGTTGGCGTTGCCGCGTATGCGGTCATGGTCGATGAGGAGACCGGCGATATGTCGTCTCCGCGCCTGCTGGCGAAGCACGGCGAGATTGCCGACCTGAACGCCGCCTGAGATAGACCGATAATTTCAATGTTGAACCGCCGTAGCGATACGACGGAATGAGGACGTGTGACCATGACTGCCCAACCGATCGCCGTTGAAGAACCTGAGCTTGATCCTGTCGATGTGGCGCTTGCCCTTTATGATGGCGATGCCCGTGCAACGATCGCCGCCGCTCTGGAAATGCTGCAATTCGTCCGCGCTCAGCTGGCCTTGACGGAAGCGGCCATGTGCCACGGCTTTACCCGAGGCTTCAGGCCAGCCTACGAACCGGAATAGACCAATGTCCGAGCGTACCAGGCTCGCGGATTACAAGGGGGCCAAGCTCGCTGTCATTTGCGAAGACTGCGAGTTGCTGAAGAACCTTGATGGAGATGCCCTGCTTGCGGAGTTCGGAGAGGCCGAGCTGCCTTCCATCCTTATGCCGCTCGCGAAGTCTTTCGGATGCCAACGCACGGAGAATAACTACTATGACCGCTGCAGGCTTCACTATCATTATTCGCCTGACGAGTGGGCGAAGAGGATGGGCTACATCAATCCCAAGGAGCGGAAAAACGAGGACCTTCGCTTTTCGGATTTGAGCCGATGGCATAGGCTCTACGTGCACTGCAATTGCGGACGAAAGAACCAGCTCGATCGAGAACGGCTTGAGCGATCCTTAGGGAAGGATGCATCGATCGCCGATGCCGTCAAGAAACTCGTCTGCAAGAAGTGCGGCACCAAAGGCATGGCAAAGATCATCGTCCGCTCGCCGCCACGGGATTAGGGGGAAACGAATATGTGCAACCTTTATAATGTGACGACCAACCAGGAAGCGATCCGGCAGATCAGCCGTGCGCTGATCGACAGTATCGGCAACCTTGAGCCGGAGCTTGATCTCTATCCGGATCAGATGGGACCGATCGTGCGGAACACGCCGGCCGGCCGAGAACTGGCAAAGGTCCGCTGGGGCTTACCCTCGTCGCAGAAAGCGATTTTCGACAACGCCACCAAGCGAGCCGATAAGCTCCGCGCTAAAGGCAAGGAAGTGAACTTCGACGAGCTGCTGAGGATGGAGCCGGATGGCGGAACGACGAACGTCCGCAACACCTCCAGCAAACACTGGGCCAGGTGGCTGGGCGTCGAGAACCGCTGTCTTGTGCCATTTACGCGATTTGCTGAACCAGATCCAGCAAGCAAGGCCGAGGGAGGCAGAACGCCGAATGCCTGGTTTGCAGGCAGCGCGGATGAACCTCTGATGTTCTTCGCGGGCCTATGGGTGCCGCAATGGACTTCCGTTCGCAAGATCAAGGAGGGAGAGATCACGGTCGACCTCTACGGGTTCCTGACGGCGGAGCCGAATGCCGTGGTCAAACCAATTCACTTCAGGGCAATGCCGGTCATTCTTCGTAATCAAGATGAGATCGAGGCTTGGATGACGGCGCCGTGGAGCGAGGTTAAGGCGCTGCAGGAGCGCGTCTTTCCCAATGACGAACTGGTGCTGTTGCCACCGAGGAAAACCGTAGGAGAAGAACAATGACTGATGAAAGAATAGAGAAATTGGAAAGGCGAGTTGCCGAGCTCGATGGTCGCTGCGTAATGCACGAGCTGTTGATAGCGCAGTTGCTGGGAACCGTGGGCTCAAGCACAGGCGATATAAAGGGTTTCGTCGGAAGCGTGCTCGGCAACGTCGCGCGCGATCTCCAATCCGCCTCGAAAGCTGCAGGCGCTCCGCAAGAGACACGCTTTGCCTACGCCATGAAGACGTTGGAGAACTTCGCAGGGAATATGGCGGGATCGCTCGGCGGCCATCCAAAGGGCGACCTGAACTGATGAGCGACGAAGCAACAGCAGCCCCGCGATCAGTCCCGTCCGGCCTATTCGAGCACTGGTGCGAGCGGCCCGGCTGCAAGGCGTGGGGCAGCTTGGGCTATGATATCGGCAAGGGCGAGACGAAGTGGTTTTGCTTCGAGCATCCCTGGCTGGACTATCGCCAGCCACGATATGGCGACCGCCCTACGGCCTGACGATCGGCGTCCTGAAAAACGTCTTGTCGGCCTTTCCCTGCATGTCCTCAAGTTTCGAGCTGAGAACCTGAACCTGCGTCCCGACCTTATTGATGCTGTCGATCGCGGTATCCAGCTTGCCGCCAAGCGATTCCACAACGCGATCGATCCTGGCGTTGGTCATCTCGGTCGCTTTCTTATTCTCAGCCGCAGCCTCAAGCGCTCTTGTCGTCTGAAACGAGAGCGGCCCGACCTGTGAGACTTGTTGGGCCGTTGCGTCGAGAGCCTTCTGCGTGCGCTCCTGTGAGCTACGAACGTCGGCGATATCGCGGTTGAGGCTCACCCAAACCCCGCCGATGGCGAAGGCATTCATAAATCCTGCGCCTATGATCGCGAGGAAGTGAACCGGGTTAAGGCGCGGCTTCTCAATCTCAATCTGCATGGTATCCTCGCTCATTTTCCTGAAGTGCCCCCAAAGCCCATGAATGCCTATACTGAGAGCCACGCCAGCGTTAGAAGCCCTGCCAGCGTGACCGATGTCGCGAGGAAGCCGAAGAGGTTCACGGCCGCCTTCATTTCTGATTTTCCAGCCGGCGATCACGATCGGCGTAAAAATCGCGCAGCGCCGCCTTGCTGCGCCTGCAATCAAGCAGTGACTTGCGATCCTGTATCCAGAATTTCTCCGTCTTCGCCTGTGGCAGCTGCGTCTTGCCGATGTCGACCGGCAGGTCGCAATCCATCGTGAGGGCCGAGTCCGGCTTCGCCAGGCTCGGCGGTGGCGGCGGAACCGCCAAGCTATCGGATCTGGTTGATACGACGCACGCTGGCAGCACCAAGGGCAGGCTTGCCAGCATCAGGATCTTGATCAGCTTCACGCTGCAGCTCCTCTATTCTGTTCTGGAGGGATTGATTTGCGGCCTGTATCTCAGCGATCCGCTGCGCTTCCGCCTGCTTCGCGGCATTGTTGGCGGCGTCCTGCCGTTCCACCTCGCGCAAGGAGGCGGTCACGGCCGCAGCCTTCATCGCCGCGATCTGCCCCTTGTAATAGGTCTCGGCGCGCTCATAGCCCCGATGGTCGATATACCAGTAGGCCGTGCCGAGAGCGCCGACAGAAAGCAAGCCGATGACGGCATAGGCGGCAAGCGAGCTGCCGCCGAGCAGTTTCGTGAGAACGGCAAACATCATTTCACCTCCGTATCCGGCGGATCCGCCTGCGCATCACTGTCGTCGCGGTAGGGAAGCGCCCGGCCGGTGCGCCAGATCGCGATGACATCTTGCACGGTGGCAAAGCCGGTGTAGCCAAGGATGAGGATGGCGATGAGCATGATCCACCCGTAGGCGATCGTCTCGTTGACGCGCGTGTCTGGCGCATTGATGAGCAAGTGCAGCTGGTAGCAGGCCCAGCAGACGATGGGAAAGATGATCACCCGCCGCCACATCCATGCGGGCTCACCACGTTTCTTTCTCGCCATCAACGTGACGCCTCAATCGCGGCCGCGAACTTTTTGGCATAGCCGGCGATATCGACAGCGCGATCCGTGCCGTTGATGATCTTGCGTGCGCCGACCCAATCGCTGGCTGTTGCGGTGAAGAAGTCGGCGAGCTTCCTGCCGGTGAAGCGGCCGTTGATCATGCCGTCGAACAGGATCTCAACTGCCTTGGTGCGATCGAGCGCCATGTCCGGATTATCGGCAATGCCGTATTTGGCGTAATTGTCCCGGCCGGTGATCTGCACCAGGCCGCGACCGCGATAGCGCCAGCCATCGCCGCTCACCTCATCACGATTGCCCATGCGGTTTGCGTAGGCACGATTGGCGATCCGCTCCGGCTGGCGGGCATAGGCGGTGGCCTGAGCGGCATTGAAGTATCTCGGAAACGTGGCGCGCAGGCCATCGGCCGAATAATTGAGGTTTTCCGAGATGGGGCACATGGTGCGGCCCGTCTCGTGATAGACAGTCGCCAGCATGTAGGCCATCCATCTGGCATCGAAGGGCTTCGGTGCCCAATCGGCCAGAATGGCTTCGATGCCTTCGAACTGATCTGTCAGCAGGCGCCCGCCAAACAAAGACGTGCGCACCGCCGCGAAAAATTTCGCAGGGTCCATAGTGGTAGCCTTTAGTTAGAAGTAAAATTGAGCCCAGCCCGCACCCGGGGAGAGTTTCGGCTTCATGAGATGTTCTGAGAAACAGAAGTGCAAGCCGATGAGAAGTTCTTGATCTGTTGACTTGCTTTAGTTTTTCAGCACAAGCTGAATGTGTAATGTGGGGCGGGTGCTGGAGCGTTGGATCAACGGGTTATTTCGAAACAGAGCTACGCGCTCGGTTTCCAGCGAAATATTCATTATCTTCGGGGTATAGCTGCGACCGGCGTTATGCTTGGTCACGCGGCCATTTACTACGACTGGACTTTTCAAGACGCCCGCTTTCGCTCACTCTTCCCCGATGCGTTCGGTATCTACGGCGTGGCGATTTTCTTCGCGATCTCGGGTTACTTGATGAGCGAACTCATCAAGAAGCAGAACGCATTTGAATTCTTCGCCCGGCGGATCGTCAGGATCTATCCGACCTTCTTGATTGCAACAGCCATGAGCCTGCTAATTCTTGCCCCAATGCTGCGGCAAGGATACAACCCGCTGAGCGCCTTCCTGGCGCCAATTGGCAAAACAGACTATCCATTGCGCGTCGAATGGACGTTGGTACACGAGGTTTTCTTCTACGCTGCCCTCTTTCTAATTTCCCTGTCCCGGCAAACGAGGCTTGTCCCCTGGCTGGGTGCCGTATGGCTTCTTTCGATCATCGCCTTAGCGATGACACCTCACCCAAGGATTGGGGAGGCATCGCTACCCGATATCCCGCTCATGGTCGCCAATACCGGCTTTGCCGCAGGCTTGTTAATTTCGCCAATGATCAAGCGGGTTCATGCCCCACTTCTATTTCTGACGATATTCGGAATTTCACTAATCGGAGTTTATTGGCTCCCGTGGTATCCGGGTCGCGCTACCGCTGGCGTGGGTTCCGTATTCCTTGTAGCTGCTGCACTTCAACTCAATTTCAAATTGCCGCGCGCAGCTGATTTCGTGCTGCAAAAGTTGGGTGATTGGAGCTACGCCATATATCTGATCCACGTCTCGGTGATCACTGCCGTCTTTTCTTTCCCAAACCTTCCGCTGTCAGCCATGACTAGCTTTCCGATCGCCATAATCGCTGCCATGCTGCTTGCGATTGCTCTCGGCGAAGCAGATCTGCGGCTTCATAGAATGAGCCGCGCAATGGTTCAGACCGCACCTGAGCGGGTCTTGATCACGGCGATCTGGCTATTCCTCTGGGCCTATCTGTCGATCTGCTTGCTGTATTGAGAGATCGAGCTGCGTTACGTTTCGGTAGCGGCCGGCCACTGCAGCGTCGGCAATTCAGCAAGAAATTCGGCAACGGTCGGCTGTTCGCGCTCGCCGGCCTGCACCTTGTCCAACTCGGCATAGCAATAAGCCCAGATCTGGTCACGCCACGCGACAAAGTCCTGAGCTTCGGCAGCCCATGTCGCATTGGCGCTTGCGACATAGGTCGCAATCGACAGAGCGTTATCGTATCGCCGCTCCCTCGCCTTGGCGTCCATCATCGCAGCGATGGAGCTGGTATAGTCAGAGAGAACCGGACTAGGCTCGCCTGTCTGGCCCAGACCGATCGCCACAAGATCGGCGTCCGAAACCTCCAAGATATCGCCATCAACGCTCAATATTTTGGGCATGTTCTAGCTCCTCATCCCCATAAGTCGCGCATAACCCGATATCCATGTGCCGCTGTTCAGGAATATCGCAAATGCATTGATGCGCGCCGTTGCCTCGCGGCGCGTCACGAAATTGAAAAGGCGCAAGTCGCCAGCGCTAGAAACGCCGCAAGAGCTTCCTACAAATGACGGATATTGCGATGCGCTGCCGGGATCTATCATGATGTCCGCTGCCACACGGCCGCCAGCAGCCACTAGCGTTCCGGTAAATACTAGATTGGATGCCAATGCCTGACCTGTCGTCGGGTTTGCGCCTGCAGCAATTGTACTGGCGATCAAATATGAATAGTCAGACGCCCCAACGGCATAGTTCGCGCCGCCATCAACGGATGTTCTTGCCGTAGTGAGTAAGGAAGCAGATGGGTTCACCTGATAGAGCAACAGCTTGAATGCCTTATAGTTCGTCGACAACGGGAATGATGCCGAAGACAACCCCGCCAAATTCACCTCGTTGCCAATCGGCTCCCACGCCGTATTGAGCGTAGCTCGTGCCGTGGCCGCATCGACGTCATCGAGAAGCGTTTTGATGAAGTTGGAGACGCCGAGGGTGGACAGTGCCGTGCTCGCGTCCGCATCATCCAGCAACGACTTGGCGTAAGCCGACACGCCGAGCGTGCTGAGCGCCGTACTGGCATCCGCATCGTCTAGCAGGCTTCGCGCAAATGCAGTTAAGTCCGCAAGCGCCGCTGTATTCGCTCCATTGAACCATGGCAATTTGTTATTCGCCGGAACCAAGGCGGAGAGCGCCGAGATCGATGGCTTTTGAAGTCCCTGCAGGATCTGCGCGAGCGCCGTCGCATTGGCTAGCACCTGACGATCATAGGCCGTGTCGATCACGAGCGCATATGGATAGGTGCCGCTGGCACCTTTCCATTTCGTCGCTGCAGTGATCTGCGTGTCGCTGTCGACGGTCAAAATCGGCATGGAGTTGCCGTTCGCCGCCTCGGCATAGATGATGCCGCCCGAGATCAAGGCTGTAGCCCATGCCGTGCCGGTTCCCGTCACTACCGCTGAACCGTTCGCCAGGGTGATCGTGCCTGTTGTATATGGTGTCGTCATGAGGTGTTGCCCTTATCTCTTCCACCAGAGTTGATCGATCTTGGCGGTGATGTTCTGCGCGCCGGCCTGGCCGCGAATGGAGTATTGATAGTTGCCCTGCGCGCCCGGTCTTGGCTCGATGGTCATTCCACTAACACTCTGCGTTGTGCTGTTGCCGAGCGATGGCACAGGGATTGTCAACCCCGCAAGCTCCTGACCCGTTGTGTCGTTGACCAAGCGCACGCGGATCGTGCCGCCGCCGTTAGAGCCTTGCACCGTGAACTGGAAAGAATATGCGGTTAGCACCGCGCTCGGGTTTTGATTGTTGATGATCCATGTCGCACCGACCACGCTCTCGTTGCCGGGTGGCGTCGTCCCGCTTCTGTTATTGGAGGTAGATGCAACGATCGCGTCGTAACCGAGATTGGATGTCCCAACGACCAAAGATCCGATGTTGGCCGATGTCGCGACGAAGTTGTTGACGACAGCATTCTGGATCTGCGCCCATGTGATAGTCGCGTTGACGATATCGGCCCACTCGACCTTGACGCCCTGCAGCTTGAGCACGCCACCCTGGAACACCAGCGGCAGATACGACGTGCCGATATCGTCCGGATTGAGAACGCTGAACTGACCCGCCATTACCGAGAAGCGGGACTTTTGCACGCCACCAACGGTGTAGATTTCAAGGAACATGCCGCTTTCGACATAGGCATTCGCGGTCGAGGTGCGCAGTGCGATAGAGAAGCGGGCATTGACGCCCGTCTGATCGGCAGCGACAGAGAACTTCACCAGGCCTTGAGCAGAGAGATCGCCAACCGTCGCGGAAAGCGAGGTCGCCTGCGCGGCCGCCGCATTGGCAACGCCGGAGACAGCGGCGATCGAACTTTCCGCCTGCGCCTTATTATCGGCGACTGTGGCCGTGAGCGTCGTGACCTGACTGACCGCCGCATTGGCAGCATCGGCGACGACCTGAATATCCTCCGTGAACGTCGCATTGCTCTGGCCGACCGAAGCAACAAGGCTACGATGCGCTGAATCAAGGACCGCGTCCGACAACTGCGTGTTGATCATCAACTGCTCGACGAGCGGACGCACGTCCAGCAGCTCCTGCTGGAGGCCCTTGAAGCGGTCGAGGATATCGTTCTTCACATGCTGAAGGTCTACGATCAGATCCGTAACGACGACGTTGGGCGTGGTGACCGGCAACCAGGCGGACCATTCGGTCACGCGGTTTCCTGATGGAACGAACCGGCCGCGCGCCTCATAATCCGTGCTGCCCTTGAAGTTGGCGTTCATGACCCAGCTATACGGCGTTTCGTAGCGGGTGCTGTCGCTGTCGAAAACGATATCTCCGGTCGACGCCAGGCGAACCTGCACCCATACCCGAACAACATCATCCTGATCAGGCGCGCAGCTGATCTTGATCGAGGGACGCCATGGAACGCCGGCACTGTCATTGATCGTCGCCGGCTCGACGGTCCAACCATACATCGGCTGGGGCGGCGGCGTGATCGGTCCGACCCATCCTGTCGCGGTCGGCAGCTGCTGGCTGGGGTTCCAATCATAGTCAGACGGATCGATTTCCTTGAGCGTGACCAGCACAAGGAAATTGCTCTGCGGCTGCACCTTGACCACAAGAAATTTCTTGTTCGAATAGCCGTTGCGGGTCGACGACCACGCGACACAATCATTCGGCTCCAGCGGATAGGCATCCGGAGGCAGATAGATCTGATGCACACGGAAGCGGCGATAATCCAATATCATCGCCTGACCGACGCGCTGCACCTGATTAGGATAAGGCGCTGCCGGCAGCTCGATCTGCACCGGCAGGCGCCGGCTGCCATCAGCGGTTTCCAGATCCGGATAGTAGCGACCGGGCGCATCCTTCGTCGCCCACTTTTCCGCAGGCTCCGGATAGGTGGCCTCGATCGCGTTATAGGTATCACCGAGACGCGGAAACGGCTGATAATCCTGTTCCTTCGTGACGATGACATCGCCATCGGAGAAGGAATAGACTGCCGCACCAGGCACGCCGACCAAGATCTTGAAGATGCCGCCATTTTCCGCCATGCGGGCATTCGATGCCTTCAGGATCTCGTTGACGATATCCAGTGCCTGATGATCACAGGTGACCTCGTAGCCGGCGCGGTAGGCCGGCTCAGTGCCGCCGCCGCTCAACGACACGGCGATATCGCAGGCATTGGCCCCGGCAATCCAGCTCGATGACGGCAGGCAGAAGGCGGCGAGGTTCTGGCCGCCATAGAGCCAGTCCGTGCCGTAATAAATACCGCGCACGAGATTGTAGATCTGCACGACGGGATTGAGTGACGGTTCCCATGTGGACTTGTCCGTCCAGCGATGAGAGCCGGAGCCGCCGTTGGTGCTATCCTTCCGGATATCATAGAGCTTTATCGACCCGACCTCGAACAGCCAGTTCGGGAGACCGGAGAAGAGATCGGTATTGTAGCGCGCGGTCACCACGACATAGGGGCAGCCGTAACCGATCATGGTGGACTTGAATGGCCGATCGGCGTTCGTGCCGAATTTGGCGCGCACAAAGGTATCCGCCACGGTCTGCGTGCCATCGACGAACTTGATCCAGAGATAATCCTTGCCGTTGACGCGATACTCCGAAACCGGATAGCCGCGACCATCACCGGCCGGCTCGCCCCAAAGGATGGTGCACTTGCGATCGTCGGCCCATAATCCATTGAGGCCGGAGACTGGCAAGTTTCCGACTTCGATGACATCGGTCACGTAGGCATTCGGCGTCTTGCCGTCGTCGCCCCATGTGCCGATGTATTTGCGGCGACCGGCCGTGGCGTAATTGCCGAGCGTGAAGGACATGGGCTGATCGTCGCCCATGCTGATCTGCAGTTTGACGCCGGTCTGCGCCTGCGGGTTCGACTTCTTTTGTAGCGCCTTGGCAATCAGCGAGACGCCGAAATTGAGGGCGACCGTGACGAGCAACTTGCCGATGACGCTGCCCAGCGCGAACTTGGCGAAGATACCAATGGCAGTCGTGATTGGATCAGCCAGCGCCGGGTCCGCCATCAGCCATATGCTGATAGCGTTCAGGAGTATGGAGATGAACTTCATGTGTCAGCCGACCCGAAAGGCTCTGGTGGCGTCGAGCAGGTCGACGGTTCCCATGCCATCCTCGCGGAGCACAAAGATGCGTTCGCCATTGACGACGCCGAGCGCGAAGCAGAACGGCGAGTCGACGGGGATCGCCGCGACATCGCCGATGCGGGCTTCGCTCGGATGGATCTCCGGCAGCATGGCGGCAACCATATCGCCGAGATTGTCAAAGCCAGCTTCACGCATGCAGGCAAAGCCCTCGGCCGAGCTGCTATAGCTACCGCGCCATTGCGCAGCGCAATCGACGCCGGTTATCGCCAGCACGAGATTGCCGGCGAGGCCAGGACCGCAATCATGGCTACCCCAAGCGAAGGGCGTATGCTTCAGGCGATCGACCTCGGCGGCAAAGCGCGCGCGCCAATCATGCAGACGAACAAGATCGCTCATCCCTTTTGCCCCCAAGGTATGGTCCAAGTTGCGATCGTGCTGGAATAGAGGCCCCATTCATCGCCGTTGCGGCGCTTCTGGCCCTCGTAGCTGCTCTTCACCGGGTTCGACCGCTCCAGCATGGAGATGGCGGCCGACACGCAGCTGATGGTGATATCGCCATCCTGCCCGACAGAAGGCGTCTTGATCGGCGCATCATCGACCAAGCCGAGGAAGAAAATTTCCGGAGCGGAGACAGGCTGGCGCGACACAGTGCTGAACGCCATGTCATGGATCTCGACGGCCGCCAGGCGCAGATCGTATCCGCGCACCAGTTGCTGCGCGGCCGTGGCGATCTGGCTGAGCTTGATGCTGACGGTCTGGATCGTCAGATCAGATGTGCGAGCGATCTCACCGACCGTTAGATTGCTGGCACCGTAATAGGTGCGCGCTTCCGGCAGGCCGGTGACGCCGGAGATCACCGATATGCTGATATCCTCGTCGCCGGTCCATATACCGAGCGTGACGGGTGCGCCGGTATCGAGCGCCTTCGCCGTGAACCAGGCGAATTGACGTGGCACAAGGGCGCCGTCGCGCGCGCCTGACAGCGCCGCGAGAAATGCTGATGATGTGTTCTTCATGCTATTTCTTCTGGATGACCTTGAACGTCAGGCCGGAGGTTACGCCGCCGCCATTGCTGCCGCCGGCCGTGCCGGGATTGGAGCTGCCGGGAACGATGATGCATTTGCAGGCCGGCTTGATCAGCGTGACGGCGAGATCGGCGACGATGCCCGTGGGAATGAACGGAAAGACGCTGAAGACGGATGTCACGCCGCTTCCATTCGCCGTGACCGTTTCCGACACTTCCAGAAAGGCGTAGCGCGTCGGATTGGCGCTATAGGCAATTTGCATCTTGTCGCCGACCGTCAGGACGTAGTTTGCCGGCAGGCCCTTCAAGGCCAGCGCATCAAGACTGCCGCCGACAGAGGAGACCTTGACCGCCGATGCGCCGAGCTTCACGCCGCCGATATCGGCCTGCGGATATTGCGACAACGGATCATACAGGAACAAGGCTTCCTGTGCGCCGTGCAGCTTGCGGATGCGGGCCGCGATCTGCTTGGCGGCCTGATTGAGCATCGGCACAAGCGTTACCGTACCGACCCAGAGCGGCGGCGCCAGTTCGGCCTGCCAGATCCGGCCGTCGCCGACACCGCTCAGCTCGTCATTGCGCTGGACGTCCCAAACGACGCTGGCGATCTTGAGCAGATCCGCGAAGGCGGCAAGTGCATAGGGATAGGTGACAGTCATCGGCGCCTCGGGTGAAGATTGATCTGGGCAACGCGATCCGGCATTTGCTGATCATATTGCGAGACCATGTTTTGAGCGGCGGCCTCGCCCTCCGTTTGCGCCACATCCTTCACATAGGCGCGGAAGCCTTCGTCCTGATCGAACCTGACGCCAACGGAGACGTGCACGCCGCCAATGCTGGATCCGCCAGAAGAGCGGTTGTCATTGCTCGGCGCGCTGACGCCGAGACGGCCAGAGGCATCGCGGCGCAAAGGCATGATTGCTTCTGGCCCAGCCTCACCCATGAGGCCTGTTCCGTTTGCGAACGGAAATAGGGTCGGCCGCGATACGATGCTGTTGCTGAACACGCCGCCGTTGGCAAAGAGGCCGAGGCTCGGCGTCGGTGCTGGCGGGAAGGCCGAAGAACCACCAAGTCCGAGCAAACTGCCCAGACCGGATAGAATTCCGCCGCCCGACGATGACGCTGCGCTGTTGACCCGAAACAGGCTGTTCAGCACATCATTGAGCAGCATATCGGAGATCTTTGAAAGAACGCTGGTGGCTGCATCGCCGAAGGACTTCCACAAGCCCTCGCCGTTGCGCAGGCCGCTTGCCAGCGTCGATGCGAAATCGCCCGCCAGATCGCGGGACAGCTTCAGCTGTTCATTCGAGCGGATAAGCTGCGCCTCGTAGGAGTTCAGATTTTCCGGCAGGCCATATTGCTGCAGCGTCGACGCGACGGTCTGATCAATCGACGAACGGCCCATCTGCCTTTGCTGGAAAGCCAGATCCGACTGCAACTTGGCCGTGGCGGCTGCGGTCGCGGCCTGCCTATAGGCTTCGGCCAGCTTCTCGATCTCGGCGCGCTGCGCGGCCGTGACCGTACGGCCCTTGTCGGTCGCATCCTGCAACAGCTTCAGTTTGAAGCTCAGGGTTTCGGCGGCAATGCCGGTCTGGCCGGCCGTCTGCGCTTCCAGCTGCATCTGCTGAATGCGGTCGTTGGCATTCTTGATGAGGTCGCGATAGGCGTCGGCATTACGCTTGACACCCGCAGTGTTCGTCTTCGGCTCCCCAAATCCATACGGCGAAGGCCTATCCGAAGGCGTCGGTATCGGAACATACCTGCCGTCATCGGTGACGACTGTCCCTGCCGGATTTTGGTCGTTTGAGACGACCTTTCCGTCATAGATCGAGAGCGGGCTAAGCGGGTTCAGCTTGTCACTGCCGAAAAGCTTCGCCGTTAGCGCGGAATTTGAAAGCTGATCGACTTTTCCGGCAGCATTTGCCGCCGCCGTCGCCACGCCGTTAAATGCTGTCGCCCATTCTGAGAGAGCCGGCAATCCCGTGCCATTGATCGCACCGGACAGGGCATCGTTGACAGACTTAACCTGGCTGGTGACATCTTTGCCTTCTTGGGCGGCCTTTACGAAATCATTGAATGCCTTTTCGAGGTTGATGATAACCTGATCTTCTTCGCCTGCCTGCCGCAAATCTTGCGTGAGATTGGCGAACGACCCTCGTAGATCCTCTACACCGGTTTTGACGTTGGCGATCGCCTGCTGGCTGAGGACCTTCAGAGAATCGTCTAAATTCTTCAGATCGGCTGCCCGCTGAAGCTGGTTGACATATTCTGTCAGCTCAGGGACAGCATCACCCCATGCTTGGGTGGTGGCCTCTATAAGCTGTTGCTGCTCCTTCAGAACCTTCGCCGCGTCTTCGCCGCTTCCAATCAGGGTGCCGAAATACTGCAGCGCCACCCCAGCCGTGACGCCGATTGCGATACCAACGGCTCCGAAGCCGGCAACCAGATCGGGAAGCTGTATCGCGAGGGCCTGAATGAAATTCCCTGAAACCTGCGTCTGCTGAGCCACCTGAGAGAGCTGCAGCGCCATCATGCGGGCCTGATAGGCGACGTTCGTTGCCTGAGAATTGCTCGCGGGCTTGGCGTTCTGATTGGCGGGAACGATGCTGCCCTGCTGCTTAAATTTTGTGTTGGCGTTTTCGACAGCCTTTGCAAGATCGACCTGGCCACGCTCCATCAATACGGCTGCGTCGGCCGTTAGCTGGTACTTCTTATATATGCCGTCGAGGATCGAGCTGACTTCGCTCAGCGGAACGACGCCACGCTCGATGCCCCTTCCGACTGTCGAAATCGCCGCATCGAAGCGCTGCGCATTGGCAGCGCCATCGACATATTGCCGCTGCAGACGCGTCAGCAGGTCTCCACTCTGGCTGATCTTGGTATTGGTTACCGACAGGGCTTCACCAACAGCCGCGCTCGATGCGGCTCCGGCTCTATCGGCCGCAATTTTCTCAGCCATACCGGCAGTGTATTTGCTGGCATCGACCTCGGCGCCGACGCGCAATGAAGATAATGCTACCGTCACGGTTATTTACCTTTGTCCCTGGCTACCCGCTTTTTCGGAAACGTACTTGATCCACTCTGCGTCGATCGCCTGAAGGAAGTGCTTGAACTGCGCAAATTCCTCGGCGCGGATGCCGTGGTCTTCCGCAAAGCGACTAATCGCCAAGTAGCTGATCGGCGTTTCGCCGCCCATTGCGCCGTAGAAGCGATCAAAACGCAGATCCTCCCACGCTCGGAAATACAAGCCATGCCAAGCCTCGCTGCGGGCTTCCTCAGGTGGCCCCTTCACTTGGATGAAGGTGGCTTCCTCCGGGTTCTCCGCGGCGAGATCGGCGAGCCAGTTATTGTTGCCTTCCTCTATCAGCCGCCAGCGGAAGGCGCTGCGGAGTTTTTTGCTGCAGCATCCACAAACTCGACATTGATCTGCGACAGCTTCTGCGCGCACCAATCAACGGCCGACAGGACATTGCGATAAGCAACATCCGTCAGCGTCTCCAATGCAACATCCGGAGAATATTCCACATCGAGGCCTTCCCAGCCGTGCAAAATATGTTCGCAGTACAGGCGGCCGATACCCCTTGCCATTTCCGGATCGCCTTGAGAAACCGGCTTGTTGCGCGCCGCCATCTGCTTCAGGAAGAGATCACGTTGTGTGACGAACGGTTCGGAGCGGGTGGAGCTGACGATGAAGGCAACACCGGGCCAGTCGGGATACTCTATCCGGTCACCCTTGGCTTCGCGTTCAAGATTAGCCTTGAGGGATGCAAGCTTTACTACCATTGGAAATTCCTACTCGGTTCGGGAAAATCAGACTTCGAAATATTCAAGGCGATCCATGAGGACGTGCGCCGAGGTCAGCGGGTCCTTGGAGGCCTTCGCCGTGATCGGCAGCATGGAGTCCTGGTTCTTGCCCGGCGCATTGGTACTACCGCCGGTCATCGTCATGCGCGGGACGGCGGTAATCAGTGCCTGGTTATCCTTGGCGATACGCAGGTTGAGATTGGTGACCGCCGAGTTGAACAGGCGCGTGAGCAGATCGAGCGAACCGAAATAGGTCTGCAGGCTGATCGTCACGTCGCAGCTGCCCGTACCAATATCGACCGCACCCACCTTGCCATCGTTGCGGATGGCGTCGAGCATGCGCAGGTTGTTGTTGATGGTGATGCCAGCGGACTTCACGAAGTTCGGGCCGCCCACCGCAACGCCGTTTTCCGCGATGCGGCCAACGCTGACGGCGGAATCCATGCTTCTGTTCGTCGTCACCGGATCGGGCGTGTCATCGAGCGAAGTCGTGGTTGCCTCGCCGGTCAGACCGTTGAAAGTGAGGACGTATTTGGCGACCGCCTTGCTCTCGTAGGTGAATTCACCCTGACCGACGACCATGCCGCGCTGGATGATATAGGAGGGCACCGCCTGACCCATCCAGCCGCGCTCGATCGTCTGGCTGAGAAGCGCCGTTCCGTTCTTCAGCGTATCACCAAAGAAAATGCGGATGGTCTTTCCTGTCCCGGTATCGGCAGCCCAACCTAAGGGGAGATTGTCGAGCGTGAGCTTGCCGGCCGCGATGGCGACGATGCGCGCCCAGCCATTCGTCAGAGATGTGGCGAAACGGAAGTTGGCGCCAGTGCCCCCAACCTTGATCCACTGTCCGACAGTAAGGCCGAGCGTGGTGAAATCGAGCGCTGTCGCGGTGATGCCATCGGCGACGGCGGCGATATCGCCGGCCACCCCCTGCGCGCCGACGACCTTGACGCGCGCGGTTGCCGGAGGTGCCGCCTCATCCGTCAGCTGCGCCGCGCCTACGGCCGGGACTGTGGCCGAACCCGTAGTCACGCGGAACATGCCGTTATTGCCGGCCTGACCGAAGCCGGAGAGACGCAGGAGGTGCCCGACGACGAAGGCGGCGCCAGCCGTGACGGCGATGACGCCGGTCGAGGCCGTGACGCCGGTAATGACGCTGGCCGCCGTGCCGTCATTGTCACGGGAAGGCGTATTGGCCCACGGATTGAAGAAGAGGCTTTCCAGAAACTGCGAGAGCGGCGAGCCGTCGACCGGAAAGGAGATCTCGCCATTGACCGGACCCTGATTGGTCTCGTCGACCTTGATCGGATCGGAATTCATGCGATCATCGCGGATCTCTTCGGAGTCGACGAACACAGGCTCATAGGCCAGGGTCTCGCCGGTAAACCGATGGGCGCGCATGCGCGGATTGGGCGTCGGCGTGAGGCCGGGCGAAGTTTCCCGCACGGTGGTCATGCGGACGCGATTGGTATCACTACCAGCCATGGTCTTTCTCCATCAGGGGTAAAGCCGATATCGGAATACCGATATCGGCGGGGTCAGATATCGCGGCGCCAGTCGACGGTCGCGGTCATGCGGAAGTAGGCACCCGTCGTATCGCCAGCATTGCCGGCGCCGATCGACATGGTTTCAAAGATGATGTCGCCAATCTCCTGCCCACGGAACAGGTCGGCAAACTGCATGGCATATCGCCGAGCATCCAAAGTTCCGGAACCGCGCGGCGCCATGAAATGCGCCTGGATTTGGCCCTCTTCGCGCCAGAGGTTTGCGGTCACCGTCTCGGCGCCGATAGACGCCTGCTCGTAAATATCTCCGAAGATCTCGACGAGTACCCACAGCGTCGGCACGGCAGGCAGAGTGAAGCCGTCATTCTCGAAAGCCAGTGCCGGGCCAGCCCATGCGGCCGTCAGATAATCATGGATGGTGCTGTAAGCTTCAGGACTGGACATCAATGCACCATGTTCAAAACAAGGGCCGGATAGGTGAGCGGCTGGCCGGCTTCGGTATCCTTGCGGCGACCGCGTGCGCGACCGGATCTGCTGACCGAAACGCCGCGCTGGTTGCCCTTTAGGATATAAGGGATCAGCGGATGCACGCCGCCATCGATATTCAGGAACGTCACCTGACAGCTGATCAGCTGCTGCGTGTATTTGGCGAAGAGCGCCTTGCGGGCCTGTTCGAAGATGCGTGGCGGCACGCTCATTTTCATGGCGCCTACCTGTATCTTGCGAACATAGGGCTGCGCATTGGTGATGATCACTTCCGATGCGCCGTCGATATCGGAAAAGTCCGTCACCAGCCTGCCATTGGCGATGACGATGAAGGATTTCACGAAGCGGCCTGACTTCGAAGGGCTGACCGCCACAAGCGCCGCGAGCGCATCGCGGATGATCGAATCCCACCAGGAGAAGACATAGACGATGGGACCGGGCGCCTTGACGCTTTCCTCGATCGCACCCTCGCGGCCGTTGATGAAGCGGGAATAGGCAGCCGTGCCCTGGCCGCTCTGGATGACGCGCGCCAGTTCGGAGCGGGCGAACTTCGCGAGTGTTGCGGAAATCGCCTCTTCCGACAGGCCGGCAGTAGCGATCTTGATATCGCGGTCGAATGTCTCGAACTTCGCCATCAGTCTTGCACCGTCAATTCTATGCGGACCACAACGTCATTCAGCGCAATGTGGTCGAATTCGATGATCGTTCGCGTCTGGCCGGCGACCTCGCACCAATCACCCTTTTGCGGAAGCGGAGCCGGCCAGCCTGCGAAATCGGTCGGCGACAGGACTATCGTGCTCAGGCGCTGCAGGATGCCGCTTTGACCAGAAATGTCCGCCGCCTTGTCGCCGCGCACGAAACCTTTCGCGGTGACCGAGGCGGATGGCACCGAAGGCGTACCGCGCATGACTTTGACGGTCTTGCCGTGCTGCGCGAGCTGGCGATTGAGCATGGCAATGGCGTTGGCTGCGAGCATCAATAGAGCCTCAAGCCGAACAGCAGCTTGTCTGCTGCATCTCGAATAATTGTCGCCGCCTGATCCGAGACCGTGAACTCCTGACGGCCCACGCCGTCAACTTCATCGACACGAAGAAAAAGGTCATCCTTGCTCAGCGCCTTCAAGTACTGACAGGAAAGCGTGACTGCCTTTTTGATCGATGAGGGAATAGGGCCAGTGCCACCATTCGCAACGGGCGTGTCGTTATAGCCGGCACGATAGCGAATACGTACAGCTTCGGGATAACAGCCGAGGCGTGGCATCGACCAGCTCGGCTTAAACCAGAGGTAATAGCCGGTCTTTCCATAATTCACCGGATCGACCGTCTGCTCCGTTCCGTTCGTATCGGTATATTTGATGCTGACGATCTCGATGATAGGCGCGCACGGCAGCAACAGATGACGACCGCACCAGTCGTTCAGCGCCAATTCAAGGGTCTGCGGCCCTATCGCGCGACCGAGCCAGCCATCGGGACCGTCGATTTCGCCGACAACGGCATCAATCGTATCCTGATCGATGCCTTCGATATCGGAGGGCGTCAGGAACGGCTGCGGCGGCTCGATCACGCGAAGAGTCATGCTCGCCTCACTTGCCGAGTTTCTTCAGGGCCGCCTGAGCAGCCTTGGCGACGGCTTTCGCCTCGTCGAGAGCCGCCTTTGCGGACGGCTTGGCATCATCAGCGGCGCCATCGAATGCTGCCCGCGCCGCAGCAACGGCTGCGGCAGCATCTTCGACAGCCTGTCTTGCTGCGTTCAATTCCTCTTCCTGGCGGTCATCATCGTCATCTTCCGCGTCGACGGCCAGTCGATAGGCCGCTTGCGGCAGGCATCCGGCGATGATCAAGCGCTTGGCCTGTTCCACCGTGGGGATGGGGTCGAATGTCTCTCCCTGCTGAAACCGGCGACCATTGCGCCGGTCAACGCATTCGGAGAGGACAATCAGGTCCTTGGTGCTCATGTTCAAATCCTCAGATTGCAGGATTGGGTGGAGATGCCGGCTCCGTTAAGGAGCCGGGAAAAAGCGCGGATCGGAAAGGATCGCGACGGCGGCAATGAAAGCATTGCCGGCATTGTTCGACGGGGTGATCGTCAGGCGGAGGTAACGTTTCGGGCCGACATAGCCGATCTTCCGCGTCTGATCGTCGGCGCCGAAATTGAAGCCTGCCGCCGCTTCCGTGCCGGTCAGCTGGCTATCGGGAACGGGTGCGGCGTCGGCCAGTGCCGGATCGTCGCCGTGCTCGACGAGAACGGCAAAGGTCGCGTCGGCATCGGCAAGAGTGCCAGTCAGAATGCCGAACATGAACTTGTCATAGCCGCTGCGATCGACGATCGCGGACACCAGCGGCGTATTGTCGGTGATCGCAGCGGCCGGGCTGATGGCGCGCTTGACGGTCACATGATTTGCAAAATCGCGCATGGCGAAATCCTCTTGGATCGATTGGAAAGGAAAAGCTGGTCGCCCGGCGCCATCGCGCCGGGCTCAATCAGCGTTGCGGTCAGGCGGGAACGTCGAGAGCGACGAAGGGCGATACCTCGTAGCCGTTCTCTTCCTTGAACGGCGCCTTGAGCCAGGGGGCACCGTCAACGTTCCAGAAGATCTTGATCACGGTCTTGTTCTGCAGGAACTTGACGTGCTCGGAAGCGGCCACGAACGGGCCGGAACCGTCCTTGATGAGGTACTGAGACCAATCCGCCAGAAGGACATCACCCTTCGACCCAAGGCCGGGCGCGCGATTGTTCCAGCGGAGCGGGTAGCCGAGCAGCGTTCCGGCGAAACCCTCCACCGCGTTCGCTTGCCAAATGTAGCGACCCTGCGGATCCTTCAGGGTAGCGAATTGCGGCAAAGCGGCCTGCGGCGCAGACCAGACCGGAGAACCGCCGCGCATCAGAAGAACAGCGGCCATAGCCACCAGGTCCTCGTAGGAAATCTGGTTGGCGGCCGCGCGATGGACGATCTTCAGTGCCGGTGAATTCATAACACCCAGCGGCTTCGCAACGCCGTCGCCACGAAGGAAGGCGTAATCTTCCGCCGCAGAGACGCCGCCACGCATCAACGTCGTCAAAAAGGTGCTCGCAGCCTGCCAATTGCGCAGCAATTTATCCGTGACAGTGACATGGCCGGCGATTTCCTTCGGCACGAGACTGACGGCGCCGAGATCGGCATCCGTTTCCGGCTTATCGCCACCTTCCTCTATCCATGCGAAGGTCATGCCGCCGAAGACATTGGCAGGAGCAGAACCAGATTGATCAAGGGTCGGAATGGTGATGCCTGCATCCGGAGGCGAGCCTGCCGGAATAACATTAGCGCGCGGGCGCACTAGTGCCTCCTGCGCCGGGACGCTCATGATCTCGTTGCGGAACTGCTGCGGAATCATAAAGCCGCCGCTCACGTCGTTATCCATACGCATCTCAGCACGGCGATCATCTTCTTCCGATGCCGCGCCGACGCCCTCAACGAAATTCAGGCGCTGATCGTTCGGGTTGAAACGAACGGCATGCATGAACTGGCCCATATTCTCGAACTCACGAGCAGCTTCCGGGCCGCCAGCGCGCGGAATGGATGCGCGGCGAGAATGCGCGTCGACGCGCTCGTCAAGGGCGCTTTCGGCCGCTTCAAGGCCTTCGAGATTGGCAATGCGTTTGTCCAGCTTCTCCTTTTCGGCCTGCGCCTCATCGAACGCGACCTGTTCCTCGGCGGACAGGTCGCGGTCGGCAGTTTCCGCAGTTTGGATGATGCCGCGCATCTCGGCGACGAGTTTTGCGCGCTTCGCACGAAGTTCCTTCAGCATGGAAAACCTCTCTTTTGCTGAACACCGGGACAAGTCTCGACGATCGCTCAGGCCCGGCACCCGAAGCGCGATGGAAAACCGACGATGTCGGAATGGTCAGAGCATCAGGGCGCGCTTTTCGCGCTCAGAGGCAAAGGCGCGGCGTCTTGCCTGCGGCTGCGCGCCATAGAGCGACACGCCGAAGCGCTGCAGTGTTTCTTCAAGCGTGGCAACGCGATCGGCCATGCCCTCGGCGACGGCTTGCTCAGCATCAACCATATCGCCACGGCCGAAGCCTTCGCGGACGGTTGCTAGCGAGACATTGCGGTTGCGGGCGACATCGCGCACGAAAAGGTCATAGGCGGAGTCGACCTTGGCCTGTATACGAGCCTGGACATCTTCGGAAAGCGGCTGGAATGGATTGCCATCCGTCTTGAATTCACCGGCCTTGGTAATGGTCTTTTTGACGCCGGCTTTCTCAAGGGCGGCGCTGAGATCGTCATGGATGCTCAAAACGCCAATGGAGCCGACCTGGCCGCTCGGTGTCACGACTATCTCGTCGGCTCCGGTGACCGCCCAATAAGCCGCGCTCGCTGCGTTCGCGTTGACGTGGGCGATGATCGGCTTTGTTCCGCGCGCGGCATAAATCATCGACGACAATTCCGGCGTGCCGCTGACCGCGCCGCCGGGCGAATTCGTATCGATGACGATGGCCTTGATGCCGTCATCACGAACTGCGGCCTGAAAGCTGCGCGCGAAACCCTCCGAGCTGGTGCCGCCGGAGATATCTCCCATGAGCGACATCCGGTTCGATATCACGCCATGGAGCGGCAACAGGGCAACATTGCCTTCCTTGCGCGCAACGGCCTGTTCTTGGCCTTTGCCGATCCGCGCCTCGATCTCGGCGGCATCGAATTTCACGCCAGCCGCCTGCTGGGCAACGAAATCGATGATGACCTGCATCTTTTCATGCTGGATGGCCCAACGCTCTTCCATGAGCGCGGCAATGATGTGCGCGTATCTCATTCGCTTTCCTCGCCGATATCGGTGGCATCGTTTTCGGTGGAAGCCGGATCGGCGGGAGCAGCGCTGGTGCTGCCCGGCGCGTAATCCGGATCTGTGGCCTTTTCGAGCGTGACGTAGTTCGCCGGGACGAAATGGTGATCACCGGCTGGGCCGATATCGTCCATGTCCTCAAGGGACAGAATGTTATTCGGCGAAAGCCCGCCGACGCCAAAGACCTTCATGTAGAAGTCGGCGCGAGCCTTCATGTCGCCGCGCAGCAGGGCATTCATATTGAACTTGACGTAATAGCCATTCGCCCGCTCGGAATCGGTGAAGAGCTTGTAGTTCAACTCCTCTTCCCACGCATTGATCCAAGGATCGATGGTTTGGCGAACGAAGGCGATCATCAGCTGCTCGATGCCAGCGCCGAAGCTCGTCTGCTTCTCCTGGCTCTGCAGCAGGATCAGCGGCACGTCGTAAATGCGGGCGATCTCGGCAATCTGGAATTCTCGGGTGCCGAGGAACTGCGCATCTTCTGGAGGGATCGTGGTCTGGATGAACTTCATCCCTTCCTCGAGCACTTTGACGCGGTGCGCGTTTTCCAAGCCGCTCTGATCGTCGAGGCTCTTGCCGGGATTGGCCGAGCCGGACTTCTCGCCGCCGCGACCCTTGATGTTTTCGCGTGCGTTGCCGCTCAACCGGCCAGGATGCATGAGAAAGCCGCCGGACTTCATGTCGTTGGCGAAGAACTTGGCGCCGAACTCCTCAAGCGCGAGACCCATACCGACCGCGTTACGGGCCATATGGATCTGCGAGAGCCCGACATAACCATCCTGGCTCTGGTCCATGATGTGAACGACATCTTCTGCAGCAAGCTCGATCGACTGTCCGTCAATGGAGCTGCGGAAGAAGTGATTGCCATTCTCGCGAACCGGGCGTGTGACTTCGGGACGCAGCGGAAACATGCCGACAGCCTGACCACGGCGATTTCGCTCAATTTCGATGTAACCGTTACCCCACAAAAGCGCATGACCTTGGACGGTCTTGCGCACGGTGCGGGAACTCATGAACTCGTTCGGGCGCAAGCCTATCGCCGTGGCAAGCGGATGATCGTTGTCGTTCAGGAGGCGCTTCTTGCGATCGTCGATCGTCTGATACATGCGTACCGGAAACCGTGCGACCGGATTGCCGATGCGATTGACGCAGGCATAAACGACCGGCAAGTGACGCGCCGTCAGCTCACTGACGTGAACGCCGGCCTTCGTCTTCGGCCCGATATTGCGCACAAGCCATCCGCCCGGCGAGCTAAACGAGCCGAAATCTTCCAGATACCGGCTGGAGCCGAGGAGATTTGACAGAAAGCTCATCCGCGCACCGCCATGAAGATACCAAGCACCAACAAGACGGTGCCGACGACGTTAAACGCGACTGCTGGCGCAATAAGCCAGCAGCCATAGAAGATCGATGCGAGGCCGATGAAACAAAGAGCCTCGCTGGCGCCGAAAAGGCGCCGATGCTCTGGCCGTGCCGCCGTTTCCTTGTTCTCGCTCATAGTTCCTCGATTTCCAGTTCCGCCAGGCCGCGCGACTCATAAACGGACGGCCCCTCGTGTTCCTCGGCCATCGAAAGGCCGACAGCCATGACGCCGGCAACAATGCCGTCGATCTTCTCGGCAGACTTCTTTTTCGTCGGCGCATAGTTCAGGTTCTCGTCGAACCGAACGGCGGTATTGCCTGCCATCCAACGCAGGACCGGGTGGCCGCCGTGGTCGAGCTGACCTGACATCACCAAGCGCTCAAACAGCTTCGTCGGCTCGCCGAGCGTCGGAATGCCTTGACGCATGAGCTGAAACAGCTCCTCGTCAACGCCATCCTTCTGTAAGTCAGTGACAAGCTTCGTTGCGTTCCATGGATCGTAGCCGATCAGCGAAACGTCGAAATTCTGCAGATCCTCTTCCAATTGACGCTGGACAAAGCTCTGGTCGACGTAATCGCCAGGTGTGGGCTCGATAGCGCCCATCTTGACCCACTGATCGTAGGAAATCCGATCGCGCTTGCTACGCAGCGGCGCCACATCCTCCGGCACCCAGAATTTCGCCGAGAGAATCCACCGATCGAATTCCTCGTTAGGCGGGAAGGCGAGAATTCGCGCCGTTACGTCCTGATTTGCGGACACGTCGAAAGCGCTGAAGCATTTCCGGCCCCACAGCTCTTTACCGTCGCGCCATCTCTTCCATGCAGTCTTGTCTGCGGCGCAGGCGTCCCACTTTTTCAGGTTCAGCCAGCGTACGACCGCGTCAATCCACTGGTTGGCGTGGTAGCAGCGGAAATGCGCCTCTGCGCGGGGGTTATCCTTGGCGATTGCAGCTTCGCGCCGCAGGAATTGGACGGTCGGCGATATCCCGAGAGAGGGATTTGCCTTCGGCCAATTAGCCTCGTTCTCCCAATCATCGTCTTCAGCAAGCGCGAAGATGACGACCAACGTTGTCGGATCATCGATACGACCCTCAAGGATCGATTGACTTTCCTCCCACAGCGCATAGCCGGTCTTATTCGACTTGACGCCAGCCGTGGAAGCGTAAAGCTCGATCGGCTCAAGGCGGGCGCCCGTACCCTGGCGCAGGAAGTTCGCCAGATCTGGCGTCTCCCATTCATGCATTTCGTCGCCGGTTATGACGGTCGGCGATTTGCCGTGTTTACCTTCCGGTTTTCCCGACAACAGCTCAAAGAGCGCGCGGATCTTCGGGAGATAGATCGATTTCTTGAACATGCGCGCATCGCCGAGGGACGGCGACATGCTGATCATGGCTTTCATCTTGTCGAAGATGATGCGCGCCTGCTTTTCATCGCGGGCGAACACAAAGCCTTGACCGCCGACAACACCGTCAAGGATGAAGAACAGCAGCGACAGCGCTGCCAGAAACTCGGATTTGCCGTTCTTACGCGGCACCCACAGCATGAGTCGCCGGAAGATCCGGACATGAACAACGGTCGGCTCGCCGGTCTGTTCGTCGATGATCTCGTTTGGCGCTTTCCAGCCAACGAGCAGACGGACAATGATTTCCTGCCACAGGCCGAGGCGGAACGGCTTGCCGGCGAAGCGATCTTCCGTCAGGCGAAAGATCTCCGGGAAGAGCTTTATCGCCGCGTCGGCCTTGGCGTAATCGAACCAGGCTCCGGCAACTGTGCAGCATCGGCGCCACGCGATGCGAGCCCATTCCCAGCCGCGATTATCGGCAGCTTCCTTGATCCATTCCGGCTCCGGCCATAGCTGCGCACCGGCAGAGGCCTCTATAGCCGCCGTCGATACACCATCCATCGGTCAATTCGGACGGCTCGGCGGCACCGAATCAAAGGATTTCAGCAGACCCATGGCATCCTGCGGCCCCGCTTCCTGCTTCGGTTCCTCGGCGGCCGGCTGTGATTTCTCGCCTGCAGGCGCCGACTGACCACCCCAAAGAGGCAGATTGCCAATGCCTAGGGCCGCCGCCTGGTCGCGCATGATCTTGTAGTGGGCATCGGGCCGCAGACCGAAGGACGGTTCTATGTCGTTGAAGAACTTCTGGTAGCTCTCCATGGCCTTGAACGCGGGATGTGGTTTCTTCAGCGGATCGCCGTTGGTGCCGGTCGCGTCATACCATGCGCCTTCCTTGCGCACCGTTTCGGATGCCGCGATCCATCCGACGACATAGGTGCAATACCGCGCAAACGGGCCACTGCTGAGTTCATTGATGAGATTCAGCTTTTGCAGGTTCGGAACGATTTCGTTCCAGACCTCGACAGCCTTGCGGTTCTTCGTCAGCCACTTGGGAGGCATTACGCGGCCGACAGAAACCGCGACCGGCTTCGTTTCGCGAACCTTCTGCGCCTGCTCTGATGTCATGCGCTTTCCCGGTGCACCTTTTGCAGCCTGTTGCTCCGCCGTATCGGGCTTGCGACCACGCGTCATCGTTCGCCCTCCTATTGGCGAGAGAGAAAAAAATAATTCGGCTAATTTCGCGGAGATGTGCGCGGGCACACCCACCGGTCTAGGCCCTCAGGCCCCTAGACTTTTGACCCGCCCCCCTGGGAGGCTACCCACGTCGCCTGATCGACCAACGCATCGACGCGATGGGCGACCTCGCCGGACACGTGGGAGTACCACGCATGATCGATCTCGATGTGGCCACTCATGCCGCTGAGCCATATCTCATCACCACGAAAGCGGATCACATGGACCCGCGTGCGCTGGGCCACATCGTTGCCTCGCAGATCAACGATCATCCGCTTGATGTACAGCTGATGGTGGCGGCAATGCGTGATGATGTGACCGCCATTGTCTGGCAGCCGCTCTACCATCGCCTTTGTCAGGCCAGTGCCACGATCCGTCATCTCGCTGCCTTCTCTTCCGCCTGCTTCACGATGTCGTGGTGGTCGGGGCAGAGAGGCTGCCAGTTCGACCAATCCCAGAACAGTCGTTCCTCGCCATGGTGGCGCTCACGATGGTCAACGACCAGATGCATGCGTCGTGGGTTCGTCTGCAGTTCACCGTGCATCGTCAGGTGACCTGCGTTTAGCAGGCCAGCCTGCTCACATCGTCTGCAGAACTGGTTTTCAGGCAGGGCAAGGAACTGCTTGCGCTCGCTCTGCCAACGGCCGGTCTTATACCACTGACGACCAGGCTGCTGACGATCACGCTCACGGTCATACTCGCGTTCGCGCTGCTGGCTGGTTGGTGCGCCACGAAGGCGGAAGGACTTCGGCTTGCTTGCCATATTCGTCAGCCGCTCTTGTTTGGTGGCTATACGAGCCTTACTTAAGGTTGCTTTACTTCACTTACTTTTGCACGGGGTTTACATGAAAAACATAAGCAGCGCGTTCACGACGACATTGCGTTCTACCAACCCAGGAGATCTCGTTTTTATTGACGTAAGAAAAACTAGAGTTCCTGCGGTCGTCTTAGGTAAGGACGCGCGAGGGATAATAGTTGGAGTATTGCAGGGAGTTGACGGCTATAGCAGCGCGCCATTTCACGTCGCACTGAAAGAAAACACTTCTTGCATCTCCTACGGAGAAGGCTGGCTATTTGACTACGACGCGACCAATCCGGAGTTCCGTGCGGGCAATCGCTCTTGGACTGGGTTTTCCGGCGTTGTCCATTTAATGAACAACGACCTCATCCTAAGCATCTCCCCGATGTCGGATGATCGCAGTGCTGCAATCGACTTTAACCTTACAAAGAAGCACATCGGCGGAGGTCTAGTTGACGAAATTGCCCCTATTCTGGCCTGGTCCGCGTGGGAAAGTAGCGAACATCGCAACATGGAAAACCGACATCCAATCGCTCAGGTGATTGCGCGGTTTCCCGAAGAGTAACCCCATCCAATAACAAAAATGAGCGATCGCTCGGTCGCTCATTTAAGGGCATAGCTTACGCACTGGCCTTGAATCGGTGTCCCTGTTTGAGACCTTCAAGGCGGGGTCTGCCCGGTTACCAACCTGAGAGTTTCCTCTCTTTGCCTCGAGTCCTGCCGAGGCATTCAGGGCCGAAGCCCAAGGGTACACTGAGATCGCAGATCATCCCGTTGAGGCGATTTGTACTCACAGCTTCTGGAGATTCGCAAGAGGGATATTAACCTGCCCGACGCGGCCCATGAGCTTGTATTCGACCCTGCAGCGCTTGTCGCGACCCTTCAGCATCTTGACAACTTTCGCCTCAAATCCGGAGAATGGACCCAGGGTAATGCTGACCCTATCACCGGGTGCGATCGTTGCATTCTTGGCTTCCTGCTCGATGCGTTTGCGTTCGCGCTCTTCCTCTTTCTCCTGCATGACCGCATTGAATTGGCTGATCGATTCATCCGACACTCGATACGGCCGCGCCCATCCGCCGACGATATCGGTCACATGCTGAACTCCGAGCAAACCGCGAAAAGCCTCGTTTGACGGTACGCACCTCACCAGGGCGAAACCAGGCAACCACAGCCGACCTGGGAACGTCCACAACCTGCCTCGCCGCATGACTGTTTGCTCCGGCTCGCGGAGAAGAAGGCATTCCACCTTTTCATCGGTCAGCGCTTTTTCCACAGATGATTCCCTGCCGGTCAGCACATGCAGGCAATACCAGCCGGCCAGATCAGGGTTCTCATCCGCCACCCGCTTGCTTGCGGCGACGATCTCGCGAATGCGCATGCGGTGGAGCGAGATCGCGGTGTCCTGCTTGTCATTCGCAAACTTGCGGATCTCGATCGGTGCCCCGGAAATGCCGTTACGTTTATGCTGCATGGTCATTGTCCGCCTCGCTGATCGTGGAAAGGAAAGCTGCCAAGGCATCTTCGACGGCCTGGTTTAGGTCGTCCGCATTTTCGTCAACTGCCGGGAACCAGACGTACTCGTGGGGATGCTCGATGAAGGGCCAGCCACGGCGCTCATGCAGATCGGCCCACGCAGCGAACAAGGCGCTGTCGCTCTTCACCTGACGAAATCCCGCGACCGATGGCAGCAGAGCCAGCGACGTGACAAACGGCTCCTTGCGGCGCGCCAGATCGCGCATGGTGGTTACCAGCGGCCAGCCATGCTCAAGACGCTTGCTGTGCGCCAGCGCGTCTCGGTTGGCTCGCCCCGCCGCGATCTCCGTCTCGTCGAATGCGGTGAAGATGATCCGGCCTGTCGGCTCCCTGGACAGCGCCGCCAAGCGCGTTCCCATCCAGAGCTTGCCGCAAACCTTGGCGATGCCGCGCGCCGGCGCGACCGCCACCTCTTCCGGCATCTCGCGCCACAGCCGGTGCTTGAGGTAGACCGCTGCTGCTCGGATATCGTCGGCCTTGGCCCATCGCAGATAGGCCGGAGTTCGCTCGATGCACTCGGCCCGCTCTTCGTCTGACAGGGCGAACCAGGCATTGCGGGCAAATTCGATGTCGCCCTTTTTCCAAGTGGCATACCAGAGCGTGAACTCGGTTTCGATCTTCTTTCGATCAGACCGTTTCAAACCCTCTTCCGCGCCAGCGCTCGCTTGGTAGGAGTCAGTATTTGGTAGATCTAAGTTATTACTAGGTGCCGATTTTACCGGCGACGGCGAAACCGGCGCCGGTTCTGCCGTCGCCGGTAAATCCGTCTGCGGTAGAAATGCAACACTTTCCGGATGCGGCACGTGATCGGCTGGAACGCCACCACTCGGCTCGTCAAAGATCACGAGAACGGACGATCCGAATTTGCCATCCTCGCGCACCTGTTCGCGCTCCGCATAGCCGAATTCGACCAGCTCCGCGATCATCTTTCGGGCCTTGTCTCGCCCGCAACCGCCCTTCTTGATGATATCGCCGATCACCACGATCCAGTTATCCGGCTTGGACAGCAGATATCCCAACAGCCATCGCGCTTCCATTGAAAGCCGGCTGTCCTCGAAAATACGATTGGGCACGGCAACATAGTTGGCATTACGCGCGCCACGGCGGATTGTCGCTTCCTGGCTCATGCGACACCTCCGTGACGACGCATGAATCTCTCCATGGTTCGACCGTCAGCGTGCTTTTTCCAAAGCTTTTCGCGCTCCTCCTTGAACTGATAATAGGCGACTTGCGCCTTCAACAGGCCGATATCCCGCCGGCAATCGCCGCTGTTGCGAAGGATCGACACAAGCAGTTCCCACGTGGGTTCTGCCTTCTGCAGCTTCGGCGCGCGACGAATAATCGCGAATTTCGTACCGTCCCATTCCTGCAAGCCTGCCCATGGCGGCAGTTCGTCTTTGCGCAGCAGTCCGGGCGGTGTCACGTACCAGAACCGGTCAGCGAACATCAGCGCGCCGCTCTGCTTCTCGTCGCTATCACGCTTGAAGTCGGACCGAGATATCTTGATCTCGTAGGAGCATGCACGGAAACCCTGCGATGCCGCAGGCTCCAATGTCCAGAAATCAATGCGGCGAGATCCGGCGAAGAATGCCAGCTCCGACGCCCAGATCTTATCCTCTGACCAGCCGATCAGGCCGTTCAGAATCTCATTGGCGGTAAAGGTCTTGCTCATGCCGCCATCCTCTGCTCTGTACGCGCCAGATGACCGCAGTTCGCTGCAACGAGTGCCTTCGCGACCGGAGGGCAGACGCTGTTGCCTACGCAGGAGATCTGCACGGCTTTTGAGAACGGAACCCACAAAGGGCCGCCGTTATGGCCGATGCGTGAAGCATCGTAGTAGCCGTCGATCTTGTAACCTGGCGGGAAGCCCTGCGCGTTGAACAGCTCGCGCGGGGTGAGCATGCGCATGCCGATATCAACGATGATAAAGGTCTGCCCGTCGATTTCGATGGTGACGAACTCGCGTTCATCCCAAAGGCCATGCGATCGCATCAGATCTGCGACCTGCTGTGCCCGAGCCGCTTGCGCCTCCGTGAAGGGCGGAATGTCGACGATGGCCTCTACGTGGCTGTGACGCGCTTTTGCCGTCGCGGCGCGCATCGGCTCATCCTCGCGGGAACCCTCGCCGGTCGCGTAATAGGACTGCAGGAATGGCATTACCAACCTGCTCTTGCCTTGCCCTTCCGGCATGATGGTTGCCGACGGCTGGGTAACCGCGTGGCCGACCGACGTGCCGAAGTCACGAGCGATAAAGGCTGCAGCGACCTGCTGATGGCTCCCCGTCTGCGTGATCGTCGAGGAAGGCTCAAGCATCGATCGGCCGGGATTGACTCCACCAATCCTGCGCCGATCGCTGTTCGCTTGCGCCATGAAGGCGCACATGACCGCGTTTTGATCCTTGTCGCTGGCAGTGATGGTGTGGGCCTGCCCGTCAACGGGACGGTTGGAACCGCCCTGTTGTGCATAGGTGAGAACGGGCGCTAGCCTATTCACGCGATACGGTCGCTTGGCCCGGACCACGAACCGATCCAAGCCGCGCGCGAGGCGAGCGTGAGAGGCAGGTGCCAATGGCCGCTTCGCCTGGATACCGTACTTTTGCCAAATCTCGTCGGCCGTTTCGAATATGGACGGACACGGCAGGCTCCAATCAATGCAATCGGCGACAATGGGCCACGGCAGCTTCCTGCCGGCGATTACGTCGGGGTCATCCGGCGCGCCATGGGTCGGTTTCGGCCAAACTATCTTCTTTCCGTCGAAACGCATGATGATGAACAGGCGTTTTCGGATGGTCGGCGTTCCATAGTCGCGCGCTCGCAACTCGCGCATTTCCATTTTGGCCCCGAGCTTGCGGAGCGCCTTGCACCACTTCCGGAAGTCCTCGCCCTTTCTATCGGGATCAGGAAACTCGCCGCGCGCCGTCGCGACCAGGGGGCCGTAATCCTTGAACTCCTCTACGTTCTCCATGATGACAACATCGACCTTGCCGCCGGTGTTCTGGATACGCTCGATCCAAGCTGGGATGATCCAGCAAAGATCGCGGATGTTGCGCGATACCGGCTTGCCGCCCTTGGCCTTGCTGAAGTGCTTGCAGTCGGGGGAGAACCAGGCGAGGCCGATATACTTGCCGCGCAGATGATCGAGAGGGTCGATCTTGTAGACGTTCTCGGAAAGATGGATCGTCTCTGGATGATTGGCAGCATGGAGCGCCAAAGCTTCAGCATTGTGGTTGATGGCATATTCGGGCGAGCGCCCCAACGCCATCTCGATACCCGTCGAGGCTCCACCGCCGCCAGCGAAGCTGTCGAAAATGATCGGCTCGCCATATTGGAGAGCACTCGTCGCCATGAGGCCGTCGAGAAGGTTGCTCGCGTACATTCAGGCCCCCAAGTTGCGCGGCGGCAGGCCGCTAGCGATACGGTCGATGCGACCGCGCGCGACTTCGATCCCGCAAAAATCGATGGGACCGCCGTCGTCGCGGCGCGGATTGCGAAGGAAGGAAAGCTCGGCTTCGAGGTAGGTGACGCCGGCTTGGAATTGCGCTAGCTGCAGGCGTCTGCGGATATGGCTTTCGTCGCGCAACAGCTTCGCCAGAGGCGCGCGGATCAGCCAGCGGGCACGCTGCCGGTCGGTCTCGGCATCTTCCAGATTATCGACGTCAGGCAGGAATTCGGTCACGCGTCACCGCCTTCCGGCGATCCCGCCTGATTGCCCCAAAACTCCCATTTGCCGTTGAGACGGATATCGCCCGGCTGCAGGCTCTCCTTGCGCTGAAACAGCTCCAGCTTGCGCATGTCGGGGAAAAGCCGTTCGATCTCTTCCGCGAACCAGACCGGCTTGCGGCTATGCTCGGTCTTGACCTCGCTGTAGAGGCTTTCCGGCTTGGCGGTATAGAGATCGATACCGGGGAAGTTGCCGCGCTTGCAGATGATCAGGTGTTCGGTGCGATCCCGCACCCAGCGGCCCATACCGATATTCACCTTGTCCCATGTGATCATGCTGACGTAGGTGAAGCCCCACGCATTGATGATCCGCAGCGCATCGGCAAGGCGGTTCGTCGTCGTCCAGAAATACAGGATGGCATCCTGCGTGAACGGGCTGCGATCGCCAGCACAGAGTGCCACCAGCTCGTCGACCGTCATGGAAGGATACGGCAGGCCCTTGTCCTGGCCAGTTTCGTCGCTCCATGCTTCCTGCTGCCAGGGCACGTCGCAGTAGCCGACCGCGAAGGCCGCACGCGGCATCTCACCCGCCACGCGCTTGCCCTGTTCGGCAATGTGGTTGATGACCGCCGTGCGGATCATGCGGGAATGTTGCAGGCGTTTGGTGCGGTTTTCCTTGGTATCCGCAGCCTTGCGCTTTTCCTCGGCAAGCGCGGCCTCGACATAAAGAACCTGCTTATCCTGTGGCACCTGCTTGAGACGGTCGAGGAACGATCCGTTATCAAGACGTGAGCCGCGCAGCCTATGCAGCGCCATATCGACGATCTTTTCGCCGCGCGAGGCGTCACGTTGAACGGTTCGCTTGTCTTGTCCGATCGCCTGCGCGGTGGATTCAGCAAACGACAACTTGTCGCTTGCTGTGTTTTGTCTCGCGCGGCCGCCTGAAACATGCTGAGCCGTCTCTGGGTGCTTTTCGAGATAGATTTCCTTGCGCCGCGCGATGAACAGCGCCCGGTCTGCCGCCGACAGCTCGGCACGGCAAAGATTTTCGTCGATCTCCCATAGCTCACGGTCGAGATCGTCGAAGGTCTCATGGAAGCACAGCACCTTTTCCCAGCCGAGCTGCCTCGCAGTTTCCAGCCGATGCAGACCGGCCGAAAGGTTGACGCGATCGTCGGTCTCGCGCCCCTGCACGGTAATCGGCGTCTTCTGGCCGATTTCGAGGAAGGAGGGCTTGAGCGCATCGACCTTGGACTGGTCGGCAAGCCGCAGGCGCGCGCCAATCTCGATGCTGGCGATATCGCGCCAGATCGCCACCCGACCCTGCGCCTGATCAATTGCCGGTTCGGCGGCAGGTGCTGGTGCGGGCTTATGCTTCCTGATGCCGAGATCGGTCGGATACCAGAGATCCGCATCCTTGCCGTCGCGCCGCAACAGGCCCTTGACGTTGAGCTTGATGCAGGTCCTGCGCTCGTTGTGATCGGCGCTGCGGACCTGCCCCTTGCTGATAGCGACATCCATGATTGAGGCCGCGCGTTCGCGGGCTGTCGTGATCGTGCTCACTGCGCTGCCCTCCGCTCATAGCGGACGATGCCGCGCAGGATCGTTTCCGGCTTTCTGCCCCTTAGGATGCGCACGGCGATGTCCTCGGGCTCATAGACGAATGCCGCCCCGGCGATGGCTTGCCGGAGCGGCTTTGGGAGGGAATCGAAAACCCGCATGGTTTCGGCGGGTGACGGTCTGGTGCGGTCCATCACTCGCACCTCATCAGCCGATCAAGGAACTCGCGGCCCTTGCCGACAAGCCAGACGCATTCGTCGTTGCGCGCATCACGCCGCACATAGCCGTTGACCACGGCGCGTCCGACCGCTTCGCGATCCGCATTCAGACGCAAGCGGTACGGCTTTGGCGATTCAGCCACGCGGCGCAGGAAAGCAATGCCGCGCGGCCCCATGGCAGCGCCATTGGCCACAGTCTGATAGTTCGGAGCCGACAGCTTTCCGGCATAAGGGATACGGCGATTGCTCATGCCGAGATCTCCAGTTCGTCAAGTTTTTGGGTGATTTTCGAGGCGGCGCGGATCAGCTCATGCAGCTTCAGGCGCAATTGCTTGCGTTCCAGGGCGTCGATCCTGCCATCGGCGAAGGCCTGCCGCGTCATCCGCCAGAGGGCGGTCGCTTCGTCCATGATCAGCAAGGCGTCGGACTCGGAAAGCGCCTCTTCGACCACGATGCGATGTTCCATCGGCTCAAGCCGATAGCCGAGAAGCTCGGCCATTCGAGCCGTGACGACGGGTTGCTTCGCTGCCCTGTCGAGATCCAGCGCGACATCGACCGGGATGAACTTCTTTTCATTCTCCGTGTCGGTCGATGCGTATTTTGAAAGCTGCGAGGTGACGACGCGCGTCACATACTGAAACACCGTGACGCCGCCCGCCAATTCATAGGCAACATCAAGAACGCGCTTCAGTGAGCAATATTCGGTCTCGGAAAAACGACGCACGAAGACACCCCCGATCGTGGTCAAGGAAACAAAAAGTTGAAAGGATTCCATGCGTGCCGCAGCGCGGCGCCCTATGCGTCAAACCGTCAACAGGTCAACGGAGGTCCGCATGAGTAATTCGGTCGATAACATCCAGCAGCGCGGCGCGGTCGGGACCGCGCTGCTGGACTTCTCGCCACGGTCGTGCTCGTTTTGCGTTGCCAAACGACAAAGGAATCACAACCATGACGGAAATCGAAAATTCGGTCTTGAGCGACAAGGATGCGATCATCGCCAAGCTGAACGGCCACCTGACGGTGTTCCATCAGGTGCTCGCTCACCTGATTGTCCTGGGTGCGGACACAAAGGTAATTCTCGAAGCTGCAGAAACTCTTGCTCGGCAGCAAAAGGAAAACAGCAGCGCCGAAGGCCCAGGAGCAGCCGTTATTCACGGCCATTCGATTGCGGGCACCGAACAAGCCGTTCAGGACATCAGGCTTTTGATCTCTCTGCCAACGCATGTTCCGCGCGCGTAGCTCGCATAAGTGTTTCGAGATACTGCCTTTGCTTGAGATCGCTCCAGTCGCGATGCCATTTTTCGGCGATGCGTGCCTTCTCCTCGGCAACTTGCTGCAAGTGCAGATCGAAACGCCCGATGGCGCGCTCGGCGATTTCTGCAGCGATGCGGTCGATGATGCGGTTCCGTATGCGGCGAAACATGGCGTCGTCCTTTCGTGAAGAGAAAGCCCACCAGGGCGGGGGATCTTGCCCTGGTGGGAGATGGTGCCGGACTGAAGGGGGCGGCACTCAGGGAGCTGGCCGCGCCAACTCGGCGGAGCGGGCGCGGCTGATCGGCAACCACGAGAGCGGTCGAGGTCGCTAGATAAAAGGAGGCCCATCATTCTGCGGCCTCCACGGCTTTAAAAATATCTGGTCTGAGCATCGAGCGCGGGATGCCTGTCGTCGCTTCGACTTGAACGGCTCTCTCTGCAGTGATTTTACCGCGCTCCCAGCGAAGTACCGTGGATTTATCGACGGGAGGCGTGAAAAGCCGACCGAACTCCTCCAGCGTCATGAATTCATGGCGCGCGCGATAATCTGCAATGGGTGAAGCCGTAATCATACGACGCCATGTTGCATAAGTTACAACCTTTATCAAGGGGCGTCGTTGCATGTGGCGCTAACGATAGTGCGCGAAAATACTTGTAGAGTTGCACCATGAACAACGTCACAAAAATCCATTCTGGAAAAACGCCTAGCCGCATCCATTTCATTCCTGAATGGGCGGAGAAGCGTCAGCTTACCCAGGCGGACATAGTTCGAGAAATCGGGGTCGATAAGGGACTGGTATCGCGTTGGTTCAAAGGCACGCTGCCGAAACCAGATTATCTGGAAAGACTCGCCGCGCTCTTCAGCACAGATGTTCCCGGGCTATTTAGGCACCCAGACGAAGACTGGTTGACAAAATTCTTTATCGATAAGTCGGAAGAGCAAAAGGAAAAAGCAATCGAAATGCTGAAGCTGCTTTTCAATGATAGCAAGAATCGAGACGTCGGCTGACTTAGCTTCGGCCTGCTGTCAGCCTACCATTTGCAGGCATCCCTCACACTCGCAATAGCTGCCTTTACATCGCCTAGCTCAAACTCCGCGTCCACTCGATCGGTTGCTTTGACCCGCACAAAAAGGCTTTCATTGTTCCTACCTTCCAGCGATTTTAAAAATGGAATCGACTGTTGGCCACGCCAAAGGCCGACAGCCTTGTAGTTTGTAGCGCGTCGCCATTTCCGGGTGATTGGTGCGTCTTTCCCGATACGAAGTGTCACTTCCGGCTCATCCTCGGTCATGAAGATGTCGGCATAGATGACGAACGTCGTGATCTTTTCCTTGCAGCCGATGATCAGCATGGGTGAGGGCGTGCCCACGCCAGTGCCTACTGCTGTTTTCGGGAAAAGTGTCGCCTGAACGGTTTTGCTGTCATCAAGGGGAGATGTGTTGGTCGAAATTGCCCATGCCCCGGTATCTGTCGAAGCTGCTGTATCGTCGCTGGCTTTTTCGGAAGAAGATCCGGGCTGATTTGGAAACAACTTATCAAAGCAACTTAGGCGCTGATCTTTATCTTCTAGCGCTGAGCATGTCTGAGGAGTTTCGTCGGCATATGCCATTGCAGCTGCAGACATAACGAACACGGCGGCGATGATATTTCGCATTTGGCTCCCCTCTAGTTCCGCATCTACTGATTTCATATCAAATTGAAAATTTCAACCATAGTGACCATTCTTCGGCGCTACCCTCGCTCCCACAAATAATAACCGATTCTGTCGTTGCATCTTCTCGCAACTTCGAAGTTGCAAGTTATGCAGCAAAGTCAATTGACGCAGGTTGCAAGTTATGCAACAAATACCTCGTCCGGTGATCTCTCCTCCCGTCCCGGATACCAGAGGCCGCCGTCGCTCCTCCTCCTCCCGAGCGACGGCGGCATGGTCTCAGGAGGCTTTTGAGAGGAATGAACCATGCAGACATCCGCATACAATCCCGTCCGTGTCCGCAACATCGCGCAGGAGATGGCCGAAGCTGCCCGCGAGCGCGGCGAAGGCCTGACGAAGGCCGATTTTCTCCGGCTCGGCTTCACCGAAGACCAGATCAACCGCCACGCACACGATGCCTCGGTGCTTTACGCGCAGTCGCTCAGCCGCGTGGCCGCCTGATCCGGTCCGGTTGGGCAACCGCCACGTCTCACCCCTGACGTCGGCGGTTTCCCAATCGGAAGCAGGTCAAGGAGTTCGACCATGAAGCAGAGTTTGGCAAAGAGCACACGCGAGACGGATGTCGCCATCGGTACGACGATCAGAACCCTGCGAAAGCAGGCAGGTCTTAGTCAGGAACGGCTGGCTGCCGCTATCGGCGTCACCTTCCAGCAAGTCCAGAAATACGAGAAGGGCACCAATCGCGTTGCCGTCTCAACCCTCATTGCCATCTGCCATGCGCTCGGTGCCGAGCCGATGGCAATCATTGGCCCGGCAATGGGTGAAGTGACTGTGGGCCAGTCGGCCGCAGTGCTGCATCTCCACAATCGCCTTGCCGTCGCAGAAGAGCGGTTGGAAGCCATCAAAGCCATTGCTGGCGGCAAGCTTCCCGTCGTGAGCGGTGCCGCCATTGCGGCCGCATTCGATCTCGGCGGCAGCTTCGTCACGCAGTGATCATCCGCATTTGGTTACCGGCCTGCGGGCCGGTTTCCCAATCGGATGCGAGAGGGCAACCATGAATCATTTCACTCCGGCAATCGACAGGCAGCCGCGCCGCTCAGGCGTCGAGGAACTGGTAATGCTTCTTTGCGAGGCGCAAGCATGGCGCATGCGCCTGATCGAGCTGACGCTCGCGAGCATAGTCTTTTTCTGGCTCGGATTCTTTGTTGCCGTGAGGTGCGTGTGATGGAGAATCGCAAGCGCACTCGTGGCCCGGTTTCTCAGCGCGCCTTTGACATATTTCTCCGAACGGTTGCGGGCGGATGGCCGATTTTCAAGACTGAAGGTCGCTCGAAAGCTCTTGATGATGTCATGGCCGAACGCCAGCGGCAGATCAAAGTCGAGGGTTTCACGTCAGAACATGACGACATGAATGGCGGTCACAATCTAGCCCTTGCGGCTGCCGCCTATGCCATGAACGGACCTTATCCAATGGACGATCCGCCATGGTTCTGGCCTTGGGATCGCAAGTGGTGGAAGCCAAAAGACGAGCGCCGCGATCTGGTGCGCGCCGCAGCCCTGATCATCGCTCGCATCGAGCAGATCGACCACAGGAGCGTCTGACGGCCATGGCGCGGATTTTCACACATGCCGCCGAGAAGGCGAGACAGGCGAAGCGCAACGGCTTCGTGGGCTTTCTCCTGATCATACTCATCAACGACCTGATGGCAGCAGCCGCTGCGGTCTACGTCTTCTATCTGAGGGGCTGACGATGCGCGACGTATCGAGACTTGACATTGAGAAGCTTTATCGCGCCGTCGCCGATAGCGAACCGCGCCGCGAGATCCTGCAGATGATGTACGATCTCTTCGGCAGGGACTATGAGCTACGCCCCCCCGTCGACGAGATGCGTCTTGCCGACCGCTGCCAGCCGGAGCGCCGCGCCCATGGCTAAGGCTCAGGTTCTCTTCCGCGTTCATCGCAGCCAGATTCTGCCGGCGCTCGATGCCGCATTCGAGGCCGTCGACAAGCGCGCCAAGATCCCGCAGCTTGGGAATATCCTTCTTCATCCCGAGGGCGATACGCTCACCTTGCGCGCGACGGATCTCGATATCGAGATCGAGGCCGGCTGCGAACTATTGGACATCGCCGACGAGGCCGAGCCGATCACCATCAAGGGCACGGATCTGCGCGACATCGTGCGCAACTTCCCTGAGTCGGCGGAGATCGAGTTCCTTCCCGGCACTTATAACGGCCAGGTTCGTATCCGCTCAGGAAAGTCCAGCTTCTCGATCTTCACGCTGCCCGCCAGCGATTTCCCTTCCATGGCCTCAAGCCTCAAGGGCAAGACATTCGAGATCGCCATGCCAGCGGTAACGGCCGCTTTCGGCAAGGTGGCCCATGCCGTGCAGACCAAGGATATCGGCCGCCCTTGGATGACCGGCATCCACATGCACCCAATGCAGGATGAGCGGATCGGCTTTGCCGCGCTCGATGGCATCGGCCTTGCCGCCGTCCAGATCCGCACGGAACGGCTGCTGGACTTTCCCGGCATCATCATTCCGCTGAAGACGGCGCAGGCGATCCGCAAGCTCTTCGACGAGGTGAAGGAGCCGGCCCACATCGAAGTCGCCGATAACCTGATCCGCATCAAGTGCAACGGCGTCTCCCTTCTATCGAAGCTGATCGAGGGCAAGTTTCCGGAACACTATTTGACCGCCGCTCCAGAGGACTACGAGCGGGAAATCTTCGTGACCGTCGCCTCGCTGAAGGCCGCCGTTGCTCGAGTCTGCCTTGTCGCCACAGAAGCGGATAAGGACGGCATCAAACTCACCCTTGAGCACGACACCGTGCGCGTAGAGCTGACCAGCAAGGAAGGCGAGTCGGCGGTCGATTACGTGCCGATCCAGTACGAGGGCGATACCGGCTTTTCCATCGGCCTGAACAACGAGGCCCTGCGCGGCATCCTCAGCACCATCGACACGCAGGATTGCATCATCCGCTTCGGCGGCTCGCTCCCCAATGCCGTGTTCCGCCCATCGGTTGGTGTTGACGAGCTTTATGTGATCTCCCCCATGATGGCGCGAGGTGGCGAATGATGAGCAGCACGACGTTCCCGCTTGCAAACGCGATGAATAAGTCAGCAGTGATTTCCGACTGTGGCCTCTATCGCTACGTGCTGCGCCGACATTGGGATGCGTACCTGTACGCCCTGCCGGTCTGCATGCTCAATCCATCCACTGCCGACGACCAAAAGGATGACCCGACGATCCGTGAGCTCATCCATTTCGCCAAACTTTGGGGATATGGCGGACTGTACATTGTCAACCTCTGCGCGTTCCGAGCTTCCCATCCGGCCGATATGCAGGCCGCATCAGATCCGGTTGGCCCGCACAATCAGCACCTGCGCGAGGCTCTGGACTATGCCCGAGATCATCATACGGCGATGCTCGCAGCGTGGGGCGATGGCGGCGCATTCAATGCTCGCGAAACATGGATGTGTTCGAAAGCGGCGCACCACTCGGTTGACCTGGTCTGCCTTGGCATAACCAAAGGCGATCACCCAAAGCATCCGATGTCGAGAGGCAAAAACCGCATAGCCCGCGACCAACCACCGGTCATGTGGCGCAAGGTTCGCGATGCGAGCATGGGTTGGGCCGAATGATGAACCTCGACCAGGCCCGCACCTTTTTGCCCGAAGCGCGCGACCTCGCAGGCCTCGCCAGCGAGCAATTCGTCGAGTCCTACGATACTGAGACTGGCAGGGCGGAAATCTGCCTCGTCAATCGGATGACGGGCGAGATCGAGCCGATCGCGTACCTGACGCCCGATTGTTCCTATGACGACCGCCGCCTGCTCCTAAAGGCGCCCGAGCTGGTGCGCGCCCTTCTGGTTCTCATGGAAGCAGCCTTCGACCGGATACGCAGCCTTCAGCCTCCGGAGAGCCATCAGCATCGCCAGCGCCAGCAGAGCGAACGGAAGAAGGACTACGCGGCCGAGTGTGCCATGAAGTGCAATGACCGAATGTTTCGCCGCTTCCTCGTCGAGCGCCACAACGTGCCCGATGTCGCCGACGCCGAGCGCGTTGCCGTGTCCGTCCGCAACATTCTGCGGATCAAGTCGCGCTGCGATCTGAACACTGACCCTGCCGCCGCGCAGCGTTGGATCGAATTTCGAGGGTCATTCGAGGCTTGGAAACGCCATGGATGATCCTTTGACCGTCGATTCATCATTCGGGAAACACATAGATCTGGCTTTCGCTCAAAGCGTCCAGAAATGCCTTTCGCGCGGCAGTAGGTTTGGTCTTTCCTTCGAGCGCACCGAGGAGCACGCCTTGCGCTCGGGCGAAGGCTTTGCCTCGAATGCTGGACGGCCATTCCTGCAGCATGAATTCTGCCGCTCGTTCCGGATTCATGATCACGAGCCGCTGGCCGATCTTGCTTGTCTCGACGATCACCGGCTTTCCCCAACCAGACATGTTGATGTCCTCCCGCCTCTCAACGTTGCTGAGAGCGGGAGGTTCCTACCAGGGAGCAGCCATGAGTCGACGTGACCAGATCCGCGCCCGTATCATGGAGCGCGTCTGCATCGATCCCAACACCGGTTGCTGGCGATGGATGGGATCAACCAGCGGCGATAAGGGCAGGGGCAAGGATTATCCCCGCATGAGCCTGAGCGGTCAGACGGTCGCTGTACATATCGTGATGTTCACTAACGAACACGGCTACGTGCCAGGTCGCAAACAGCTCGATCATACCTGTCGCAATCGCCGCTGCGTCAATCCCGCGCACCTTGAGATTGTCACTCACAAAGAAAATCAGCGCCGGCGCGACAAGGCTCGCGCGGCCTTTTCTTGTCAGGAGGCCACTTGATGTTTCTCCCGCAGCCTATTCCGCTTGAGGAAGCCGCCGGCCTGCTCGGCATTACTGATGTTGGCAACCCCGCCCGCGTGGTGCGCGAATTGATTCGCCGCCACGAAATTCCCTTTGTACGCTGCGGACGAACGGTTAAGTTGCGTCCTGATCAGCTGCGCCTACTGTCCGAGAAGATGGTCGAATGCCACTCAAGCTCAAACGAGATGAAACGTCCGGAATATATTATGTCACCGGTACCGTCACAATCTGGCGAGATGGGGAGCCTCATTCAACTGAGGTCAGACGATCGACCAAGGTCCGCGACGAAGCACAAGCAGACGCCATCCGCCGGCAAATCGAAAACGAGGTTGCCGAGCGCAATATCACCGGTCGCGAACCCATTATCACGTTCCGCGCAGCGGCGGAAAACTACGTAAAGAACGGCGGCGAGGCGCGCTTCCTGCGGGCCAACCATAAAGAAGGCGAACCCTTCCGCCTTCATTCCCGCTTCGATCCAATAGCATCGAAGCCGCTCGACCAGATCAAGGAAGAGCTGATCAACACCGAAGGGAAAAAGCTCTATCCCAATGATTCGACGCGCCGCCGGCAATGGCACGGCCCCATCATCGCCGTGATGAGGGCGAACAAGTTCCGCCCCGACATTACCCGGCCGGACGACGGCGAGAAGCGCACACACTTCCTGCGTCCAGACCAGGCGCTGACTTTCCTGACGCGCGTTTCAGCCTCCCGCTTTCCCAATCCATGGTCGCCAGCGCTCGCGACCTTCCTTTTCGGCCAGGGATCGCGCGTCAGCGAGACGTTGGCCGTGGATGGGCGTGACGACGTTTCGCTGGAACACCGCTACGCGATCCTGCGCGACACGAAGAACGGCAAGGAGCGCATGGTCAATCTCTGCCCGCGTGTCGTGGCAGCCCTCTCCACATTGCCTAACCTTGGCAGCAAAGGCCCGCTGTTTCTCCGCTACGACGGCCGCCCTTATGAAAAGAAGGAGGATAGGGGCTATAAGTTCACCTTCTGGACGCGCGCGATCGAGGAGATGGATTTCGACACTTCTATATATACGCCGCACGTCGCACGGCATTCGTGGGCCACATGGTTCTACAGCCAGACGAAAGACGTCGTTCGCCTCAAGGCAGAAGGCGGCTGGGAATCAAACGAGTGGGAGCGCTACGTGAAACTGGCAAATCCCTCCATCGGCCGGCTGGCCTTGAAGCTTGGCTTCATCGCAGATCCTGAGAACGAAGAGAGATCAGACTTTGCGGAAAGTTTGCGGTTTCAAGCCGAAAACTGAAGAAAGTTCACGTCTGTTCAGGTTTTTGCCCGTCAGAAGTTTTCAGCCGAAAAATCAGCGGGAACAACAAAAAAGCCTTGCATTCCTAAGCGCCTCACCATAGTTAGGCCGCACCGGAGAGGTGGCCGAGTGGTCGAAGGCGCTCCCCTGCTAAGGGAGTATACCAGAAATGGTATCGTGGGTTCGAATCCCATCTTCTCCGCCATTTTGGCTCAATTGTCCTCATCTGCAGATGGCAGGTGAATTCGGAGCTGACAAATCCCAACGCAAGATTCTATCGGGAATTCCGGCCTGCAAAGCCTTCGTAGCGCTTCAGGTATGCTATGAGCGCGCGCAGCTTGGGAGCCATGTTCCGTCGATTGGGATAGTAGAGATAGAAGCCAGGGAAATAGGGGCAATATTTCTCCAGGATTGGCATTAGCTCGTTCCTGTCGATGAAGGGGCGAAAGCTTTCTTCCATCCCGAATGTGATTCCCGCTCCGGCGACGGCCAGCTCGATCATCACGCCCATGTCATTCGTCGTCACCTCCGGCGCGACCTCCATCCGGAATTCCTTGCCCTCTTCCGTAAACTCCCAGCGATAGGGAACTGCCTTCGGTGAGGGACGCCAGCCTATGCATCGATGCACGGAGAGCTCTTTCGGATGCATGGGAATGCCGAATCGGTCTCGATAGGCCGGGGAACATACGGCCAATTGCCGCTCGTCACCGGCGACGGGTACGGCAATCATGTCCTGCTCGATGACTTCGCCAAGCCGGACACCGGCATCATAGCTTTCCGATACGATGTCGAATTCCTCGTCGGTGACGGTGATATCGAGCTGGATCTCGGGGTTGGCGTCCGCAAAGCCCGCGAGAAAGTCGCCGGAGAGAAATCGTTCCGCGATCGAGGAAACTGCGAGCCGCAACTGTCCGCGGGGCCGCGTCCGCAATCTGTCCGTCTTTTCCATCGCGGTGCGTATGTCCGATACCGCCGGCTCCACGTCCGCATAAAGCCGTTCGCCGGCTTCCGTCAGGCTGACGCTGCGGGTCGTGCGCTGCAGCAGCGCGATGCCCATGCTTTCCTCCAATCGCCGGATTGTCTGGCTGACCGCCGAGCGGGTGACGCCCAGCCTGTCGGCGGCGGCGCGAAAATTGCGCTCCTGGGCGACGAGAATGAAGACGGTGAGAGCATTGAGATCAGGCCACATTGGTAACTATTACTTTCCAAGCTGTCACTGAATGGGTGTCTTATCACGACAATGAAGCTCTGTATCCTCCTTGCAGCCGGTTCCAGGAGAGAACCGTTCACATAGCAAGGAGTGATCGCATGCCTATCGATAAAGTCATTCTCATCACAGGTGCCTCCAGTGGCATCGGCGCAGGCATCGCCCGCGAACTCGCCTCCACCGGCGCAAGGGTCATGCTCGGCGCAAGACGCATCGACAGATTGGAAGCGTTGGCGGCCGAGATCCGGGAAAAGGGCGGCACGGTAATGACCCGCCGGCTCGATGTAACCGATAGGGCTGACGTTGCTGCCTTTGCGGAGACGGCACGTCTGGCCTGGGGCGGCGTCGATGTGATCGTCAACAATGCCGGCATCATGCCGCTTTCCCTGATGACTTCGATGAAGGTCGAGGAATGGGACAGAATGGTCGACGTCAATATCAAGGGCGTGCTTCATGGCATTGCGGCCGTTCTGCCGGAAATGACGGCGCGTGGCGCCGGTCACATCATCAATATCGCTTCGATTGGGGCGCTTGCAGTCTCTCCGACCGCCGCCGTCTATTGCGCAACCAAGTATGCCGTTCGGGCAATCTCAGATGGGTTGCGGCAGGAATGCCGCGATATCCGTGTCACCTGCATCCATCCGGGCGTCGTCGAGAGTGAGCTGGCCGATACGATCACGGACCCGGTGGCGGCCGAGGCGATGAAGTCCTATCGGGCCGTTGCGCTGACGCCCGACGCTATCGGTCGGGCGGTACGCTTCGCCGTTGAGCAGCCCGATGATGTCGATGTCAATGAGATCGTCGTTCGCCCGACGCGGGCGGTACATTGATTCGCGGTCTCTTTGCTTTCACTCCGGCCGGCGTCGTATGCGCGCCGCCCTCACTTTCCGAGGATCGAATCGAAATGAAGAAACCGATACACGCTTACGTCGGCATGTGGACAACGGCTAATGATCATATCCGCCATGAACTCCTGCCGAACGGCCGATATGTCGAAGCGCGGGGAAGCCGTGAGCATGCCTATCAGGGGCGCTACATGGTGACGGGCGATCACATCGACTATTGGGACGATACCGGTTTCACCGCCGATGGCGATTTCATCAATGGCGTGCTTCATCACGCCGGAATGGTGCTCTATCCAAGGAAATGAAGGGGTAGAGCGATATTTGGTCGTTGGCGGCTGCGCTTGCTCAACGCCTGCTCGCCGCTGTCGAATCGGCCCTATCTAAGGAATCACCCGCGTCCTTGCATCGTTTTGGGACGCGGGCCGAACTCGCAAGCGGCCGTTCATCCCGGGTGGGTCGCGGAGGTAAGCGTCATATACAGCTTACCAAACCCAGCAAAATCCGCCTGTTAGCCATGGAATGGCCATTTCGATGCCTTTTTGCGATCGGCTGCGACTATTTTCGCGCCGCATGTAAGTGCCGGTAGATTAAGGGATTTCTTAATGAAGTCTAAATAATTGCGGCCGCCGTGTTGCTGACTTGTGTCCTTTCGGCAACAGGAATTGCGGAAGGCTTACGCAAATCCCCCCTTCCGCGAAAATGTCGATTGCGTGACAGTGCACGTCTTGTATTTTCACTCTCGGAAGCGAGGGCGATTGATCGTCCACTTCTTGAAACGCGAGGATGGGACAGGGAATACCTTCGGGTAGTTCTCATTCTCGACATAAAACTTTGACTGGAGGTCAATATGAACATCAAGAGCCTTCTTCTGGGCTCCGCTGCCGCGCTTGTGGCAGTTTCCGGTGCTCACGCGGCTGACGCTATCGTCGCCGCTGAGCCGGAGCCGTTGGAATATGTTCGCATCTGCGACGCATACGGTGCTGGCTACTTCTTCATCCCGGGCACCGAAACCTGCCTCAAGATCGGCGGCAAGGTTCGTACCGAAGGTGAGTGGTACGATGCCTACAACCCGAACTCTCGTTTGGGCACGCTCTGGCACACCCGTGCTGAGCTCCGTCTGCAGACGGCAACCGACACCGAATACGGCCCGCTGAAGACCAACACCGAAATTCGTTGGGACTGGAATGACGGCGGCTCCACCGCTACCAACCTGCTGCACGCCAGCATCAGCCTCGGCGGCTTCACCGTTGGTAAGGAAGACTCGCAGTTCAACGTCTTCACCGGTTATGCCGGCGACGTCATCAACGACGACGTGGTCTATGACGGCCCGTACGAACTCAACCAGATCACCTACAACTACGACGCCGGCAACGGCTTCACGGCTGTGATCTCGGTTGAAGACAGCAACTCTGGCACCGGTGCTACCGGCGCTAACGGCGAAGACAGCTCGAACCACTACGCTCCTGACGTTGTCGCCGGTGCTGGCTTCAAGTCCGGCGCATGGGGCTTCAAGGTCGTCGGCGGTTACGACTCGATCGTTGAAGAAGGCGCCATCAAGGCTCGCGTCGATGCTGACTTCGGTGTCTTCTCGGCCTTCGTCATGGGCGGCTGGAACACCGACGGCAACAAGCTCAACAAGTATGCCGGTTCGAACGGCGCTGGCGATGCAGCTGGTATCGGCTGGGGTGACTGGGCAGTTTGGGGCGGCGTTGGCGTTCCGATCAACGAAAAGCTGAAGTGGAACCTCCAGCTCGCCTACACCGACTCGAAGATCTTCGCAGCGACCACGAACCTCAAGTTCAACCCGGTCAAGAACCTGCTCATCGAGCCGGAAGTCTCCTACACCAACTGGGACTCCATCAATCAGGACCAGTGGGCTGGTATCCTCCGCTTCGAGCGCACTTTCTAATCTAATCTGACCTTGGTCAGTTGAGATTGTTCACTACGGTGATGGAAAGCCCGGCCAATGGCCGGGCTTTCTTTATTTGAGAATATCGACAAATTAGAATGCAGCCTTGAGAGTATTCTATATTCTTCTCCGGCGTGGGCGACCTGTAGGTTGTATGTATTCTCGAAGTAATCTGAAGTAGTTTCCAGCTATCGACATGTCGCCAATGTGACGGTTTTGCGACGTGATTTTTGTGCAACGCACCTTTTGAAACCGCCGTCACAATTGTTCATAGTTTATCTCTGATATTGCTCTGAAAAAAACGATCTGTAGGTTCCAAATCGGAAGCGAGACTTAGCGTCTTGGTTCTCCCAGATCAGGGGTCAACTTTAAAACCGGGTGGGGTAGGGCACGTCGATTTTCTCGACGTGAATTCTCATACCTAATCGATATTGGAACTGGAGTTACTATGAACATCAAGAGCCTTCTTCTCGGCTCCGCTGCTGCGCTGGCAGCAGTATCCGGTGCTCATGCGGCCGACGCAATCGTCGCTGCTGAGCCCGAGCCGCTGGAATACGTCCGCATCTGCGATGCCTATGGCGCTGGCTACTTCTTCATCCCGGGCACCGAAACCTGCCTCAAGATCGGCGGCATGGTCCGTACCGAAGGCGGCTGGTACAATGCCTACAATCCGGGTCCCGGCGGCGATCGCGGCACCTACTGGCACACCCGCGCTCAGCTGAGCGTCGACACCGCGACCGACACCGAATACGGTCCGCTGAAGACCAACACCGTCTATCGTTTCGACTGGAACGACGGCAACGCCACCACCACCAAGCTGCTCTGGGCTAACATCAGCCTCGGCGGTTTCCTGGTTGGTAAGCAGGACTCGCAGTACAACCTGTACACCGGCTACGCCGGCGACGTCATCAACGACGACGTGATCTATGACGGCCCGTACGAACTCAACCAGTTGACCTACAACTACGACGCAGGCAACGGCTTCACCGCTGTCGTCTCGCTCGAAGACTCCAACTCCGGTTCGGATTCGTCTTCTTTCGGCGGCGCTTGGGTTCAGTCCAAGGCTAACCACTACGCTCCGAACGCCGTTGCCGGTATCGGCTACAAGGCTGGCGGTTTCGGCTTCAAGGTTGTCGGCGGTTACGACTCGATCGTCGAAGAAGGCGCTGTCAAGGCTCGTATCGATGCCGACTTCGGCTTCCTGACGGCCTTCTTGATGGGCGGCTACAACACGGACGGCAAGAAGCTGAACCAGTACGCCGGTTCGAACCTGAACGCATCTGCTTGCCCGGCTGGCCGTGGCGATCTCTGCGGCTGGGGCGACTGGGCTGTCTGGGGTGGCGTTGGCGTTCCGATCAACGAAAAGCTGAAGTGGAACCTCCAGCTCGCCTACACCGACTCGAAGATCTTCGAAGCCACGACGAACCTGAAGTTCACGCCGGTCAAGGGCTTCCTCATCGAGCCGGAAGTTACCTACACCAACTTCGATTCTGTGAACCAGGATCAGTGGGCTGGTATCCTGCGCTTCCAGCGCAGCTTCTAATTCGGTTCGCCGAAAAGAGTTCGACAGATCTTCCGATCAGACCTCCGATCGGAAGAGGAAAGGCCCGGTCTCCCAACCGGGCCTTTTGTTTTGAGCCGATATCGAACAGTGCGCGGGCGCCTGTTATCAAAACCCCGAAGTGAAGTGCCGGATCGCATCCGGAATATCGCCCAAATGTAAAATCGGGGCATGTCCTTGCCCTCTCGCGATCTTGATGGCCATTTCCGGATGGCGGTTTGCCATCTCGTCTGTTGTTGTCTGTGTCAGAAGCTTCGAATTCTCCCCGCGAATCACCATCAGCGGGATATCTTGAAACGCTTGGAATTGCGTCCACAGGTCTGGAATCGGCGCCTCCAGATCGAGCGTCCGCATTTGTGCGGCGATGGCGGGATCGTAATCGGCAACCGGCTTGCCATCACGTAAGACATAGATGGCCCGCGCCATGTCCCGCCAGTCGTCTTCGTCAAGCGCGCCAAAGGCGCTGCCATGGTTTTCCCGAAGGATCTCGATTGCCTCGTCCCAGTTGGCGGGTTTCTTGTCCCGGTTGAGATAATCGCGGATATCCGCCAACCCAATCTTCTCGAGGACCGGACCGATATCGTTGAGAATCACGGCCTTGAGGATATCCGGTCGGCTGGCTGCGAGCATATGCAGCACCAGCCCGCCGCGCGACGTGCCGATGAAGATGGCCTGATGGAGACCGAGGGCAGCGCAGACGGTCAGGACATCCTGCGCTTCGACGATGAGATTATAGTGGGATTTGTCCGCATCCCATTCGGATGCCCCGCGCCCACGGGCATCGAGCGTGATCACCCTGCGCGGGTTCTCGGAATCCTGCGATAGAAGCAGCGCGAGCTGATGAAAGTCCCGCGAGTTGCGCGTCAGACCGGGCAGGCAGAAGAGGGGTATCTTGTCCCTCGTGGTTGTCTCATCGCCGGCATAGTCCCGCACATGGAGCTTCAGGCCATCTTCCGCTGCGATCGTTCTGGCAAGAAAACCGCTTTCGTCGTCGCTGCGCATGCGCCATCCCTCGTGCTTTGGCTATCACGAGGGATGTAACGTCATTTCCGTGACCTATACAACTACGGTTGTTGCCGGAAGCATATCGCGCGAGGCTGTGCGGCGGCCTTGCGATAGTGACAGGCCCCTTAGCCGCGGCCGGTGACCAGATCGTGGACGATATCGGTCTTCTGCCCGAGGCGTGCCTTGTAGACCTGATAGTTTTCCATCACGCGCTGGACATAGTTGCGGGTTTCGGGGAAGGGGATGCGTTCGATCCAGTCGATGACGTCATCGAGCGATTTGCCGCGCGGATCGCCGTAGCGGCTGATCCATTCCGGCACCTTGTTCGGCCCTGCGTTGTAGGCGATGAAGGTCAGGATGTAGGAGCCGCCGAACGTGTCGATCTGCTCGCCGAGATAATGAGCGCCGAGCGTGGCGTTGTAGCCGGCATCCTGCGTCAGCTTGTCGGCGGAAAAGGCCATGCCGTGCCGACCGGCAACGGCCTTTGCCGTCTTCGGCAGCAACTGTAGCAGGCCGCGGGCATTGGCGGAGGAAACGGCGGCCGGATTGAAGGCGCTTTCCTGCCGGGCAATGGCATAGGCAAGCGCCTTGCCGGAGCCGGAAATATTGGCATTGTCCGGAATGACGCCGATTGGGAAGGCGAGTGCTGCGACATCGATGCCGCGTCCATAGGCGATCTTGCCGACCTGCAACGATAACTGATGGTTGCCGGAACGCTCGGCGCGGGCGGCTAGCATGGCGATCTCGCCGGGGCTATCCAGCTGTTTTGCGAGCGCACGATACAGTGCATCCGCACGCCAGCCATGCCCCGCGGCCTCGAGCCGCGAAATCGCCTGTACCGCCTCGCGTCCCTGGAAGCGCTGGCGATCCGTAGCCGAGGGCGAGGGATAGGTGACGTTGAGGGTGCTGCGGCCAAGCCTCTCGGCGGCAAGCTGGCCGTAGAAGGTGCTGGGATAGGAGGCGGCCTTCGCATAGAAATCCGCTGCCTTGCCCGGTCCACCGGCTTCGGCGGCGCGGCCCAGCCAATACCAGCCACGCGATTGCGAAATCGGGCCGTTCGATACCTGCAGGATCTTGCGGAAATGGATCGCGGCGTTTGCACCGTCTTGCAGGCCGCGCAGGGCGTACCAGCCGGCATGGAATTCGGCCTCGCCGACATCCTGCGGGCTTTCCGCGACACTGGCGTCGACGACACGATAGGCGGCCTTGAATTCACCCTGATCCACCAGGCCGCGGCTAACAATGCGCTGCTCGCTCCACCAAGCACCTGGGCTTACAAGCACGCTCCGGTCTTGCGGCATTTGCGCCAGAAGATTGGCGGCGTCGTCATATTTGTTCTGGCGACGCAGGTTTTCGATCCGCATGAAGAGATAGGCGGGATCCTTGCGCCATTGCGCGCCGACGCCTGCGATCAGCGCGTCGGCTTTCGGCGAACGATCATTGACGGCCGCCCAGGCCTTGTAGAGCGATTGCGCCTTGCCGAGATCGCCGAAGCGTTTGGCCTGTGCGATCCGGTCGCGGTAAAGCAGATAGTCCATGCGCGCCTTGTGATCGGCAGGCGACAGCAGGCTGGGGAATTCTGCAAGGATCTTGTCCTCCAGAGGCTTGTCCAGTGGCTCGTCGCGCCAGATCTTGCGGATCAGCTTTCCGGCCTGTGCCGACGCGCCGCGCGCCATGAGCGCGCGAGAGAGGATGATGCTGCCCTCGACGGTCTCCGGCTGCGAGTTGCCGAAGGCGGCCAGGACCTGATCGGTTGCCGGATTTTCTGTATAGAGCGCCCGCTCGGAATTGGCGCGCAGGCTGCCGAGCCCCGGCCAGCCGACAAGCTCGCGGGCGGCAGCGGCAATCTCGCCGGAGGGGATGCCCGGCTGGCCCGAAGTCGCGATCGCCCAGGTCAGGATATGGCGATCGAGCGTGCCTTCGCCCATGCCGTTGCGGATGGCAAGCGCCCGCATCGGGTTCTTGTTGGAGAGGGCGTCAAGGCCTGCCTTCAGGTCGCCGCTGACAGGCGCGATTGCTCCGCTGCGCGGGATCGCGGCCGTGCTCATAGGATCCGTCGCCATGGCGACGTCGGCGCTTGAGCGCGTTGATGTCTGCTGGCCGGGAAGCTGCGAGGCAACCGCGCCCCAGGCGACCGCCAAGCCCACAGCGGTCCAGATCATGACAGGTCTCTTCATCCGGCTACTCACAAAACAAACAGGCCCCTTCCATTTGCCAAATGCTATATTAACGAAACCTTACCGGTGGTCCGAATTTCAATCAATTATGATATCGGAAACTGCCCTTTACCATTCAAAGCGTGCTTGTCGCCGTCAAGCCAGCGCTTTATGGTGCGCGGATTCATAACCATGGATTGCGGCTGAAGCATGAAAGCAGCGCCGCTAGGAGACTTGCATGTTCCAGGGGTCCATTCCCGCACTCGTTACGCCCTTTACAGACGCCGGCAAGGTGGATGAGGCTTCCTTCGCCTCGCATGTCGACTGGCAGATAAAAGAGGGCAGCAAGGGATTGGTGCCTGTTGGTACGACGGGCGAATCTCCCACTTTGTCGCATGACGAGCACAAGCGCGTCGTCGAGCTCTGCATCGAGATCGCCAACAAGCGCGTCCCGGTCATGGCGGGAGCGGGCTCGAACAATACCCGCGAAGCGATCGAGCTTGCGCTGCACGCCGAAAAGGTCGGTGCCAATGCGGTTCTGGTCGTGACACCCTATTACAACAAGCCGACGCAGAAGGGGCTTTACGCACATTTCGCCGCCGTTGCGGAAGCCGTGAAGCTGCCGATCTACATCTACAATATTCCAGGCCGTTCGGTCGTCGACATGACGCCGGAGACGATGGGTGCGCTCGCCAAGTCCTATTCCAACATTGTTGGTGTCAAGGATGCGACCGGCAAGATCGAACGCGTCTCCGAGCAGCGCATCAGCTGCGGCCGCGATTTCCGCCAGCTTTCCGGTGAGGATGCCACGGCGCTCGGCTTCAACGCTCATGGCGGCGTCGGCTGCATTTCGGTCACGGCCAACGTCGCGCCGCGACTATGTGCGGAATTCCAGGCGGCCACGCTTGCCGGTGATTACGCCAAGGCACTCGAGTATCAGGATCGTCTGATGCCGCTGCACAAGGCGATCTTCCTGGAGCCAGGTCTTTGCGGTGCCAAGTACGGTCTGTCCCGCCTCGGCCGCATGAGCCGCAACGTGCGTTCGCCGCTCTTGTCGACCCTGGAGCCGGGCACGGAGGCTGCGATCGATGCGGCCATGCGCCATGCCGGCCTCCTGAACTGAGGCTTCACAAGCCTGCTGCCGAAACTCTGCAAGGCCGCTCTCTTCACAAGGAGGGCGGTCTCGCTTATTTAGGGTGCAGGAACCTGGCACGCCCTTAGTCGCTGCCGGAATGACGCAAGAAAAAAGAAGAAGAATCATGGCACCCAAAGGCAGCCAGCGCGTGGTGAACAAGGTCGTGGCGGAAAACCGCAAGGCTCGCTTCAACTACGAGATCATCGACACCTACGAAGCAGGGCTCGTGCTGATGGGCACGGAGGTCAAATCGCTGCGCGAAGGCAAGGCCAATATCGCCGAATCCTACGCCTCGGATGAAGGTGACGAGATTTGGTTGATCAACTCCTATCTGCCGGAGTACCTGCAGGCGAATCGCTTCAATCACGAGCCGCGCCGCCGTCGTAAGCTGCTGCTTTCCAGCCGCGAAATCGGCCGGCTGCGTTCGGCGATCAATCGTGAGGGCATGACTCTGGTGCCGTTGAAAATCTATTTCAACGACCGAGGCCGCGCCAAGCTGGAATTGGCTCTCGCCAAGGGCAAGAAGCTGCATGACAAGCGCGAATCCGAGAAGGAACGCGATTGGAACAGGCAGAAGAGCCGCCTGCTGAAGGACAATGGGTGAGGGTGAGGGCCGGCCGGACAAAGCCCGAGCTATCGATCCAGTGAATCGATTGCAGCGACGAACGCTCTGAGCCTTAGCGAAGGGCCGGCTGCCGCGGCAAAAACGAAATGGTTCCGCTGCGGCAAACCTAACTCGTCTGATGCAGCCTCAAATTATTCTTCAGTATCCGCTGCGGCGTGACCTGCCGTCTCGGTGGTGGTGCGGGCAGGCCGTTCCGAGGCTTCGCGGCCGATTTCCGCCTTCAGCGATACGAGATCGATGAAATGGTCGGCCTGGCGGCGCAGATCGTCGGCGATCATCGGCGGCTGGGTCGCCATGGTCGAGATGACCGAAACCTTGCGTCCGCGGCGCTGGAGTGCTTCCACGAGGGTCGTGAAGTCGCCGTCGCCGGAAAAGATTACCAGATGATCGACGGTCTCGGATTGCTCCATGGCGTCGATCGCCAGCTCGATGTCCATGTTGCCCTTGATTTTGCGGCGCCCCATCGAGTCCGTGAATTCCTTGGCCGGCTTGGTAACGACCTTGTAGCCGTTATAATCGAGCCAATCGATCAGCGGGCGGATGGAGGAATATTCCTGATCCTCGATAAGAGCCGTATAATAATAGGCGCGCAGCAGATAACCGCGTTTCTGAAATGCTTTCAAGAGCTTGCGATAGTCGATATCGAAGCCGAGGCTCTTGGATGCAGCGTAGAGATTGGCGCCGTCTATAAAGAGTGCAATTTTTTCGCGTGGGTCAAACATCGCTTACATATCCATTGTTATAAAAACGTAATCACTTCATTCAAAGGCTAGCTAAAACAATGCCTTGCAAGGCGCCGCAGAATAATTCGTATTACTTTATGAATTATTCATATAACCAAGATTTAGGGCACGAAGTGCGATATTCCAAGCAACCTACGGTAGAAATAACAATTTGTCTGGGGTAATTTTAACACTTATAAGACGGGGTGCGAAGGCGCTCAATCAGGAAAAACTTGAATTTGCCATCGTTTGCTTGTATCGGCGTGCTACTCCGAGACATGATGACGACATCACGACCGCAAAGGACAGGCAATGGCCCGTGTCACAGTAGAAGATTGCATTGATAAAGTTGAGAACCGGTTCGAGCTCGTTCTGCTCGCCAGCCACCGCGCCCGTCTGATTTCGCAGGGCTCCTCGATCACGATCGACCGCGACAACGACAAGAACCCGGTTGTTGCATTGCGCGAAATCGCCGACGAGACGCTGTCGCCGGACGATCTCAAGGAAGACCTGATCCATTCGCTGCAGAAGCATGTCGAAGTGGATGAGCCCGAGCCCGATCCGGCAAGCCTGCTGGCAGCGGGTGCTTCCGCCACCAGCGAAGAGGAAGAAGACCTGCCGGAAACCGTTACTTTCGACCAGATGTCGGAAGAAGAGCTTCTGGCTGGTATCGAAGGTCTGGTTCCGCCGGAAAAAAGCGACGATTACTGATCGTCGATCTTGATGCTCCGGGCAGGAGCGATATGATGGCAAGATGCGTGCGCCGGTCAGATGACTGGCGCGCTTTTGTTTTTGCTGGAGTAGCTTTGGAATGATGCGGCAATACGAGCTTGTCGAGCGCGTGCAGAAATACAAGCCCGATGCCAACGAAGCTCTCCTCAACAAAGCCTATGTTTATGCGATGCAGAAGCATGGCCAGCAAAAACGCGCCAGCGGCGATCCCTATATTTCCCATCCTCTCGAAGTTGCTGCCATCCTCACGGATATGCGCCTGGATGAATCGACCATCGCGGTCGCTCTTCTCCATGACACGATCGAGGACACGACGGCGACGCGCGCCGAAATCGACGAAATGTTCGGCGAGGATATCGGTCGTCTCGTCGAGGGCCTGACGAAGATCAAGAAGCTCGACCTCGTCACCAAGAAGGCCAAGCAGGCGGAAAACCTGCGCAAGCTGCTGCTCGCCATTTCCGACGATGTGCGCGTGCTTCTGGTGAAGCTTGCCGATCGCCTGCACAATATGCGCACGCTCGATCACATGTCGCCGGAAAAGCGCGCCCGCATTTCCGAGGAGACGATGGAAATCTATGCGCCGCTCGCCGGCCGCATGGGTATGCAGGACATGCGCGAGGAGCTGGAGGAGCTTTCCTTCCGCCATATCAATCCTGAAGCGCATGACACCGTCACCAAGCGGCTCGAAGAGCTGTCTCGGCGCAACGAAGGGCTGGTCAAGAAGATCGAGACCGAGCTGCGCGATCTGCTCGTGGCTAACGGCCTTGCCAACGCCATGGTCAAGGGCCGGCTGAAGAAGCCCTATTCGGTGTTCCGCAAGATGCAGTCGAAGTCACTCTCTTTCGAGCAGCTTTCCGATATCTACGGCTTCCGTCTTCTCGTCGACGATATTCCGTCCTGCTACCGGGCGCTCGGCATCGTTCATACCCGCTGGCGCGTCGTTCCAGGCCGTTTCAAGGACTATATTTCGACGCCGAAGCAGAACGACTATCGCTCCTTGCATACGACGATCGTTGGCCCCTCCAGCCAGCGTATCGAGCTGCAGATCCGCACCAAGCGCATGCATGAGATCGCCGAATTCGGTATCGCCGCCCACACGCTCTACAAGGACGGCGCCAACGGCAATGGCGACAGCGACGTCGCGTCGCGGGAAAGCAATGCCTATTCCTGGCTGCGCCACACCATTGAAGCGCTGGCCGAGGGTGACAGCCCCGAAGAATTCCTCGAGCATACGAAGCTCGAACTCTTCCAGGATCAGGTCTTCTGCTTCACGCCCAAGGGCAAGCTGATCGCCCTGCCGCGCGGCGCAACGCCGATCGACTTCGCCTATGCTGTCCATACCAATATCGGCGACACCACGGTTGGCGCCAAGATCAACGGCCGCATCATGCCGCTCGTCACGCGGCTGAACAACGGCGATGAAGTCGAGATCATCCGTTCCGGCGTACAGGTGCCGCCTGCCGCCTGGGAAGAGATCGTCGTGACCGGCAAGGCGCGCGCCGCCATTCGCCGCGCAACCCGCCTTGCTATCCGCAAGCAGTATGCCGGTCTTGGCCACCGTATTCTGGAGCGCACCTTCGAGCGCGCCGGCAAGGTCTTCTCGCGTGATGCCCTGAAGCCCGCCCTGCATCGCCTCGGCCAGAAGGATGTTGAGGATGCGATTGCCGCCGTCGGGCGAGGGGAGATGTCGTCGCTCGACGTCTTGCGCGCCGTCTATCCGGATCACCAGGACGAACGCGTCACCGTGAAGCCCGCAGGCGACGAGGGCTGGTTCAACGTTCGCAGCGCCTCCGGCATGATCTTCAAGATCCCAGGCAAGAACAAGGCCGAGGTTTCCGACGGCGCCGATATCGATGCGCCGCCGATCCGCGGCATTTCGGCCAATGTCGAGGTACATTTCGCATCGACCGGCGCCGTGCCGGGCGATCGAATTGTCGGCATCATGGAAAAGGGCAAGGGCATCACCATATATCCGATCCAGTCGCCGGTTCTGCAGCGGTTCGATGACGAGCCGGAGCGCTGGATCGATGTGCGCTGGGATCTGGACGAGGCCAACAAGTCCCGTTTTGCCGCACGCATCCTGATCAATGCCCTCAACGAGCCGGGTACGCTGGCGAAGGTGGCGCAGACCGTTGCGGACGTGGATGTCAATATCCGCGTGCTCAACACCGTTCGGGTTGCGGCCGATTTCACCGAAATGGCCCTCGACGTCGAAGTCTGGGATCTGCGCCAGCTTAACCAGCTTCTGGTGCAGCTGAAGGAACTCGATTGCATCGCGACGGTTAAGCGCCTCTACGAGTGATATCCACTCGGCGGCGCTACCGATCCAGGCAGGCTGCATATTTTGTGATCATTTTATGACCAAATTCGAGCGCCTTTCCGGATAGGTATGCGCCAAATGCATGGCTGTGTATATTTTAGAGCGGTGGTAATTAACCTTTGTCGAGCCTATCTTCTGGTCATCGAAGAAACGAAACTGAGATGAGAGAAGAAAATGTTTAGCCCGATCAAGAAAATCGCCCGTGCCCTGCGTGTTCCGAGTGTTGAAGAACGCGAAATGGCTTACCTGAATGGTTCGCACGACCGTTTTGACCTTGAATATCGTCAGCGTCAGGTCGACCGCGGTCTGTTCCGTACGCGTTAATCGCTGTTAATACTGAAAAGACCAAGAGGGGCGCGTCATTGTTGCGCCCTTGGAGCATCCCGATCTTGCGGGATTGCTTCCGGCAAATGAAGAGAGCGTCCATTTTCTGCATCCAGCGCAGATGACGTTCCAAAAAAGAGCCGCACTTTCGGTTCTTAATCGGTGCATGATACGTTCGGCCGCTCTTGTCACGACGGCCCCCATTGCACTAGATAAGCCGCATGCTGTTTCGTCGCCGAAAACCACTGACACTCAAGGAAAAGTTGCGGGAGCATCTTTGGCCCCGCAAGGGTTTTGTCCGCTCTTTCCAATATTTCGGTAAGCGCCTCGTTCGCCTCGCCGCCTCGCCGCATTCGGTTGCGGCCGGCTTTGCCGCGGGCATTGTCGTATCGTGGACGCCGTTCATCGGTGTGCATTTCGTCATGGCGATTGTCATCGCCTATCTTGTCGGCGGAAACGTCATCGCTTCTGCGCTCGGCTGTCTGGCTGCCGGCAATCCGATTACCTACCCCTTCATCTGGGCTTTGACCTGGGAGATCGGCCATCTGATTCTGGCGCGCGACAGCGGCGGCCAGGGCGGCAGCATCGATCTGCCGTCACTGTGGCACAAGGGCGATCTCACGCAAATCTGGGATCCGGTTTTGAAGCCGATGCTGATCGGCGGCATTCCGCCTGCCATTGTGACGGGCGTGATCGTCTATGCGCTTACCTATTATGGTGTGAAGACCTTCAAGACGCGCCGCAAGGAGCGCCTGATGGAACGTGCCCGCGAACGGCTGGCGCTCGCCGAAAACGCATCGAGCGTCTGACGGTGCCTGACCTCGTCCGGGCCGCCAGGAGGGCCTTCCCATGATTATCGGCATAGGCAGTGATCTTATCGACATCCGCCGGGTCGAGAAGACGATCGAGCGTTTCGGCGCCCGATTCACCGAGCGTTGCTTTACAGATATAGAGCGCGCCAAGTCCGAGCGCCGCAAGAACAAGGCGGCCTCCTATGCCAAGCGCTTTGCCGCCAAGGAAGCCTGCTCCAAGGCTTTGGGTACAGGGTTGGCGCAGGGTGTCTTCTGGCGCGACATGGGAGTCGTCAATCTGCCAAGCGGCAAGCCGACGATGGAATTGACCGGCGGTGCTGCCGAAAGAGTGGCAGCTATGTTGCCGCCAAATCATCGCGCCGCCATTCATTTGACGATAACAGATGATTTTCCTCTTGCTCAGGCTTTTGTGATCATCGAAGCGCTACCGATGGATGCCTGAATCACGACTGTATGTCGCTTTTGGCATCCGCGCCATTGCCGCGATGATATGAAGCGAGTAGACAGTGCCAGAATGCAAGTGCGCCGGTGGGGTGCGAAAAAGGAATAAGACTGCGTGTCCGAGAAAGCCGTAAAACAGCAGAACGCCCTGTGGGAGAACATCAAGGTCATCGTTCAGGCGCTCGTCCTGGCCATGATCATCCGCACGTTTCTCTTCCAGCCATTCACCATCCCGTCCGGCTCGATGATGCCGACGCTTCTTGTCGGCGACTACATCTTCGTCAACAAGTTCGCCTATGGCTATTCCAAGTATTCAATGCCGTTCTCGCCGGATCTGTTCAGCGGCCGCATCCTGGGCAGCGAGCCGAAGCGTGGCGACGTCGTGGTCTTCCGCTTCCCGCCGAATCCTGATGTCGACTACATCAAGCGCGTGATCGGTCTGCCGGGCGACCGCATCCAGGTCAAGAACGACATCCTCTACATCAACGGCCAGGCCGTTCCGCGCGAGCCGCACGGCACTTTCTCGTCGGACTATAGCCAGGAGCCGGGCGACAACATCGCTGTCTACAGCGAGCGCTTGCCGGATACCGGCAAGGTTTATGACACGCTGGATCTCTCGCCGAACTCTCGTGGCGACAATACCCAGGAATATGTCGTTCCGCCGGGCCATTATTTCATGATGGGCGACAATCGTGACAATTCCGACGACAGCCGTTTCGATGTCGGCTATGTCCCTGCTGAGAACCTGATCGGCCGTGCCAGCATCATCTTCTTCTCGCTGGGTCATGACACCTCCTTCCGTGAAGTCTGGAAATGGCCGACCAACATGCGTTGGGACCGTATTTTCAAGGTTGTCGAATGACGAAGGCGCAGACGCTCTCCCAGGCGGATCGTGCCAGGCTTGAGGTTGCTATAGGCTACGAATTCGCCGAAAAGGAGCGTCTCGACCGCGCGCTGACCCATGCCAGCGCGCGTACGCACAAGACAGGCAACTATGAACGGTTGGAATTTCTCGGCGACCGAGTTCTTGGCCTGTGCATCGCAGAATTGCTCTTCAAGACATTCGGTGCTGCGACGGAAGGCGAGCTTTCCGTGCGCCTCAACCAGCTCGTGAGCGCGGAGACCTGCGCCGAAGTTGCCGATGAAATGGAGCTGCATCTTTACATCCGCACCGGTGCCGACGTGAAGAAGCTGACGGGCAAGCGCATGCTGAACGTGCGCGCCGATGTCGTCGAAAGCCTGATTGCTGCGCTCTACCTGGACGGTGGGCTCGAAGTTGCCCGCGCGTTCATCCTGCGTTTTTGGGAGCGCCGCGCCATCCGGCCGGAGGGTGCAAGGCGCGACGCCAAGACGGAATTGCAGGAATGGGCGCATGCGAAATTCGGTGTTACCCCGGTCTACAGGGTTGATGATCGCAGCGGACCGGATCATGATCCCCGCTTCACCGTGACGGTGGAAGTGAAGGGAACGACGCCGGAGACCGGAATTGAACGCTCCAAGCGCGCGGCCGAGCAGGTGGCTGCGACGCGGATTCTGGAGCGCGAAGGTGTTTGGCAGCCTCAGCCGACTGAGACGTAACTGCTAGAGCATGATGCCGAAAAGTGTCAGGGGATTTCGGAGGACATCATGCTCTACTTCTTTGATTTTAGAGCGGATTCGGATTTTAGGTCGGTTCGACCTAAAGTCATCCGACTCTAGGGAATGACGGAAAAAATGACCAATCAGCAGGACACGCCCGCCGAAGACGGCGCGGTTGAACATATCGGCCCGACGCATTCGGGTTTCGTGGCCCTCATCGGCCCCACCAATGCCGGCAAGTCGACGCTGGTGAACCGGCTCGTGGGCGCCAAGGTTTCGATCGTCAGCCACAAGGTGCAGACGACGCGCGCGATCGTGCGCGGCATCGCCATTCACAACAACGCGCAGATCGTCTTCATGGACACGCCCGGCATCTTCAAGCCGCGGCGCAGGCTTGACCGCGCGATGGTGACGTCTGCCTGGGGCGGCGCCAAGGATGCCGATCTCATCATGCTGCTGATCGACAGCGAGCGTGGCTTGCGCGGTGATGCGGAGGCCATCCTGGAAGGCTTGAAGGACGTCTCCCAGCCGAAAATCCTGGTCTTGAACAAGATCGACCGCGTTCGTCGCGAGGATCTTTTGGCGCTCGCCGCTGCGGCCAACGAGAAGATCGCCTTCGAGCAGACCTTCATGATCTCGGCCGAAAACGGCTCCGGCTGCGACGACGTCATGGACTATCTGGCGAAGACCCTGCCGGAAGGTCCCTGGTACTATCCCGAGGACCAGATTTCGGACTTGCCGATGCGTCAGCTTGCCGCCGAAATCACCCGCGAGAAGCTGTTTCTGCGCCTGCACCAGGAGCTTCCCTATTCCTCGCATGTCGAGACGGAGAAGTGGGAAGAGCGCAAGGACGGCTCGGTGCGCATCGAGCAGGTGATCTATGTCGAGCGCGACAGCCAGAAGAAGATCGCCCTCGGCAAGGGTGGTGAGACGATCAAGGCGATCTCGACCGCGTCGCGCAAGGAACTCTCCGAAATTCTGGAGCAGCCCGTGCACCTCTTCCTCTTCGTCAAGGTCCGTGAAAACTGGGGAGACGACCCGGAGCGTTTCCGGGAAATGGGGCTCGACTTCCCGCATTGATGGAACTTTGCTTCCCTGAGCGCTTTATATTGCAGTGGTTTGTCGGGCATATGGCTGACGCCGCCGCAACTTTAGGGAGCGTTTCATGGCAAAGGCAGCTGCGACGGTGCATGGACAACGCACACCGTGCCAGCAATGTCCGTTAAGGTCTCTCCCGCATTTCCGTGAATTCGAGCGCGACGAGCTAAGTTTCATCAGTGGCTTCAAGAAAGGGGAGCTGCTTGTCGACGCCGGTGCCACGATTTTCCTCGAAGGCGCGCATAGCGCCCACCTTTTCACCATCCTCTCGGGCTGGGGCTTCCGCTACAAGACGCTGGAGGATGGGCGCCGTCAGATCCTGAATTATGTGATGCCTGGCGACCTCATCGGATTGCAGGGTTCGATCATGGGCGAGATGCAGCACTCGACGGAGGCGCTTTCTCCGATATCGCTTTGCGTTTTCGAGCGCACGGAATTGATGACGCTCTATAACTCCCATCCTTCGCTGGCCTATGATCTGACCTGGATCGCCTCGCGTGAGGAGCGGATACTGGATGAACATCTTCTAAGCATAGGCCGCCGCTCCGCACTCGAGCGTGCAGCCTATCTGATCGCGTATCTGCATCAGCGTGCTCGCGCTCTCCGCCTGTTCAACGGCAGCAAGACCATCCCTATCCGGCAGCAGCACGTCGCCGATACGCTGGGTCTTTCGGTGGTCCATACCAATAAGACATTGAAAAAGTTGGCAGCGCGGAAACTGCTACTCTGGCAGGAGCGAGGCTGCGAGGTTTTGGACGGCGAAGGGCTTGCTGAGCTTGCCGGCTGGGACGGCCTTGATTCGGTCAGGCGCCCTTTCATTTGAGGGCGGCTCTTTGCGCAAACAACATGTCTTTTTTAAATGCTGACAACAACTGTATCAGCATAGATTATTGTCATCGTCACTTTTCGACCAGTTTCACCTTTTACTAACCCCGGCGGCAAAAGCGATTGGAGCATGGTGACGAGCCCATAGTACCGCAGTGCAAAAAGTGCGAAGCGGGTTGGAGGCGAAGTCATGTCACAAGAGACCGAGCCAAGACGGATGGGCAAAACCATCCATTCAATACGGGCCGATGATTGGCGCCGGAGGGATAGATGCGGGACTTTTTACGGGGTACGCCAGCTGGCGCGTACGTGCAAGGATGGCGCTGATATGACGTTTCAGCGCGTCCTTATACTGGAAGATAATCTCATCATTGCCATGGAGGCGGAGGAAATTCTTCACCTCGTCGGAATTCAACAGGTTGAGATTGCTTCGAATCTGGAACAGGCGGTCAACGCCGTTCATTCTGAACATTATGATTTTGCGATGCTCGACGTGAATCTCGGGGAGTCGACGAGTTTCGGCTTTGCTCGATTGCTGATGGAACGCGGCATTTCCTTCGGCTTCGTCACCGGCTATCCCGATACACTCGATTTTCCGGCAGATCTGCGGCATGTGCCGCTTTTGAACAAGCCTTTCGACGAACAATCCATGCGCCTCTTCGTCGAGACTCTGGCCGGCGGCTCCCCGCTCGCCATGTGACAGCGGCAGCCATTTGTCCTAAACTCGAATCGCAAAAATCTTTCGGGGCAACCGGCCGATGCAGTGGCAGGACCATGCGATCATTCTGGGCGTCAAACGTCTCGGCGAGACCAGTGTCGTCGCCGAGGTCATGACGCGTGCCCGCGGTCGCCACATGGGGCTGGTGCGATCCGGCCGCTCGCGCGCCATGCAGCCGGTGCTGCAGGCCGGCAATCTCGTCGAGGTCACCTGGCGGGCAAGGCTGCACGAACATCTCGGCGAATTTCGCATGGAGCCGGTCACGCTGAGGGCCGCGCGGCTTATGGAAACCGCAACCGCCGTCTATGGCGTGCAGGCGATGGCCGCATTGCTGCGGTTGCTGCCGGAACGAGATCCGCATCCGCATCTCTATGATGCGCTCGATGTCATCCTGGAAAACCTGCAGAACCCGGCCGATGCCGGAGAACTCTTCGTGCGCTTCGAGCTTGCCGTGCTGAACGATCTGGGTTTCGGGCTCGATCTTACCGAATGCGCGGCAACCGGCGTGCGCGAGGATCTGGCGTTCGTTTCTCCGAAGTCCGGGCGTGCCGTCTGCCGGGCAGCCGGCATGCCATGGGCGGACAAGATGCTGGCCCTGCCGCCGTTCCTGACGACCGGCGCCATGATCGCCGCGGATAGGGAAAGCCTTTCCGCCGCCTTTCGGCTGACCGGCTACTTTCTGCATCGCCACGTCTACGAGCCGCGTGGCATTGAGATCGCCGCGGCGCGCGACGGTTTCATGCAGGCCGCGTTGAAGGCGGTTGCAATGGTCTCGGAGGAGAGGCCGCCAAGCACGGCTGCAATGGCAATCGAGCGCTGAGGCCGCTCTGTAGTCTCAGTTTGGAAGAATACCCTGCTTTTTGGCGTAGGCGGCAAGCGCTGCCGAGATGTCGTCGTTTTCGATGGCGTTACTGAATGAATCGAGCTTGTCATCCCATGTGTTCCATTCATGTTGAAAGGAAATACGGCGACGCTCTTCCGTCGAAACCGGATAGGGCTTCGGAAACATGGCTATGGCCGTCTCGATGATCACAGCAGCATCATTCTTGCCCACCTCACGCAAAGCCTGCGGAACATATTCGGCGAAAGCCCCGCTGGAATTGTAAAAGAACTGGTGTGTTCCGCCGTTAAACACTTCGCCCATGAGGATGATCAGGACATAGGTCGTGCGATAGCTCGGCGGCATCGTTTCGATCCGTGCCTTGATCTCGGCCGCCTCGCCGAAGCCGGATGGACCTGGCAATAATTGATCCTGCAAATATGACAGGCGCTGCTCGTCGGTAAGGGTCTCGCGTGCATGTTTCAGCGCCGCCGCGACGACCGGATCGCGTGCGGCATAGGCCTCCACTTCGGCACGAAACGCAGTCTTGTTGGCAAGCATCGTCCCGAGTTCCCGCAGCCTGACGTCAATGGCTGTCGGCGGCTTCGAAAGATCGGGCACAATGCCTTCCTGGATGCGCAGGAAGCTCTGGGCAAAGAAATCCGAGCGTATCTTGTCTTCGACCGGGTAGTTTGGCCCGAAGGCCGCTATCGCTTCCGCAACGACTTTCGCACGATCGGAGAAGCCCGCTTCCTGCAGAGCGACAAGCAACCGCGGCGCCAACGTTCCGGCAGGAGCGCTGAAATAGCCATGCAGCCCCTCGGAAGTGGCGTCGTATGTGTATTCCCCAAGCCCGAGAAGCAGCCGCAAACGCTGAATAGGCGCTGAATCATGGCTCATTTCAGTGAGATAGCCATCCCGCCCGTTCGCGATGAGAAGCCCCAGATTGGGCGGGTAAGCAAGCGACAGGACATCGTAATCCGGAATGTGCTGCAAGGAGGCCTTTTGAAATCGATAGCCGTCCTTCGAGGCGGCGTCCTGCGCGACGCTCGGAGCGACAACCGTTGTAGTTAGGATGACAAGGGAGAGGATATAGGCCGCAGCCGCCGTAAGACGACTTGGCATTTTGACGGGATTTAACTCAATCGAGCGGAGGAGCGATTTGATGAACAAGTCCGACTTCCGTTCTGGAGCTTGGCGCGACAGTGTGCGGGTTCGGAAATAACTCTAATATCGCGGTTGCTTGTACTACTTAGGGTAATTCCACCATCTTCAAGCGGGTTGTCCCGAATTGCCAGGCATTTATTTGCGCTTGAGCGCCCAGCCCTCCGGCCGCTCCTCAAGCACCGTCACCGTATCCCCGATCTTCACCGAGCCTTCGCCGCGTGGTACGGCGTTCCAGCCGAAGAGCGGGCCGGGGACGCGCCGGTCGGCGGACATGCGGATGCGGCTCATGGCGGGCATGGGGTTCGGCACGTCACGCGAGCCGGTCTGCTGATCCTGCGTTGTCATGATGCAGCGCGAGCAAGGCTTGACGAGATCGAGGCGGATGCCGCCGATCTCGATTGCCGCCCAGCGGTCTTCCGGCCATTCCTCGTCGATATCGATGACGATGTTGGGGCGGAAGCGCTCCATGCCGACAGCGCCTTCACCGTGCGTGGCAAGATTGGCGTTCAGTGCCTTCAGCGAGCCGGTGGTTGTGACGAGGATCTGGTATCCGTCGGCAAAGGTGACCGGCGTATCCTCGCCTGCCCATTCCGGACTGGCGATACGCTTGGCCAGCCTGTCGAAGAACACCATCTTGACCTCGCGATTCAGCCAGGCCGACAGCGCCTTGTTGGTTTCCTCATCCGCAACGGAGGCGTTGACGGCTGATTTCCAGACGATGATGTTCATGCGGTTGTCGGGGTGCGGCGGCGGCACGATGATGTCGGGCTTGCCCTCCATCTTCAGGCGCAGATAGGAAGGCGCCGGCTGGATATCGATCCGGGCCAATGCCTGCAATTCGCGCTGGGTAATGAAGTTGCCCGAGGGGTCGACCAGCATGGCGCGACGATCTCCCGCAAGACCGAAGGCATCGATGGCAGCAGACGGAATGGCGATGCCGCGCGCGCTCTTGAGGGGATAGATGAAAAGATCGCTGACGCGCATGGATGGCCCTCAGATTTCGTCGATGAACATTGCCAGCACGGTTTTCAGCCGGTCATGCCGCGCTTCGGCAAACTTGGCCCCGGTCTCGGTCTGGAATCCATCCGCCAGTTTGAACAGCTTTGTCTCGAAATGGTCAATGGCGAAGCGCTTGTCATCGAGTGCCCGCTCTGTCGCAAGCGGATCGAAGGGGTCGTATAGGCCGGAGCCGAGACGCCCGGCAATGTAGAAACAGCGCGCAGCGCCCACCATGCCGATCGCATCCAGCCGGTCGGCATCCTGCAGGATCTTCGCTTCCAGCGTTTCCGGCGGCAGGTTGGCGGAGAAACTATGCGTGGTGATCGCATGCGCCGTCGCCGCAATATCTTCGTCAGTCCAGCCGAGTTGCCGCAGGATGCCCGAAGCTTTCTCGGCAGCGAGCCGCGATGCCTGCGCGCGATGCGGCGAATTCTTTTCGACGGAAACACAGTCATGCAGCAGCACGGCGGCGGCGAGAATTCGGGCGTTGCCGCCTTCCTCGGCCTGAATGGCCATGGCGTTGCGGAAGACGCGCAGGATGTGGGCAATATCGTGCGAACCGTCATCGCCATCGGCGGCATGGGGGATCAGATCCGCAGCCAGTGCTTCGAACGGGGCGAAGGCCTGGGCCATCCTGTCGGTATTCATTGTCGCGCTTGCTCCAGAGTGATCAGTCGGCAGGTTTCCGTCCTACCCGGCGAAGGGATTCGCCGCAATCACTCCGTCGCTTTCTTGGCCGTCAGGATCTTCTGGTAGAACAGGCCGATGCCGATCAACACGGCGCCGAGGCCGATGAAGGACAGCGCCCGCAGGAAGCCTTCGAGGTTCGCCATGTCGATGAGGAAGGCCTTGACGACGGCGATGAAGACCAGCACCGCCGAGGCGATGCGCAGGCTCCGTGCCTCGAAGCGGGCGCCGAGCCCGAGCAGCGCGATACCGATCAGCAACCAGACAACGGAATAGGAATAGAGCTCGCCCTGGATGAAACCGTTCCAGAAGGGAATGTACTCGCCCTGCCAGAAGCGGCGCACGGACAATGTCGCCCATGCGAAGGCCATGACGGCCGCCGCGACGGCCAGCATGCTGACATAGGGCAGGGGACGCCGGTTGCGAGCAAAGAGTGCCAATCCGCCATAGGCGACACCAGGCAGAAGATAGGCAAGCAGCAGCAGGTTGAAGAGCGGGATACTACCCGTGCTCTCGCCCGTCATGAACGGATTCAGCCCCAGCAGATGCAGGGTGAGGATCATGAAGACCGAAATGACGCCGAGCGCCATGCCGCCATAGCGGAAGACAGGGCTCGCCGCGCTCAGGTCGAGCGCCATCAGCGTCGCGGAGGCACCGATCGCCAGCAGCGTGTAGATCGACTGTTCGCCGAGCGTCGGAACCGCATCGTTCAGGACGCCGCCATTCATGGCATGGCGCACAAGGATGGCGATGGTCAGCAGTACGAGGAAGCAAGCGAGCGCCTGCAAGGCATTGCGCAGCCGCAGGCTCGGCGAATGGCGCGTGATGAAGGCCGCAAGGACGGCAAGGGCTGCCGGAATGCCGTAGCCGGCAAGGAGCATGTTGAAGACCGGCGTCGTACCAAGCTCCGAGGGATCGACGATCGTCGGCTGCCAGGCGATGCGCCCCATGGCAATGACCAGCGCGGCAACCATCGCCCACGGCAGAACGAGCCAATTGCGCACGCGTCCCGCCAGCAGATAGGCGATCCCGAGAACCGGCAGCAGGATTGTCGCGGTGGCATGATGCGCAAGCGTATGCAGGGCGAAAACGGCGGCGGCAAAAGAGCTCGCGGCAAGGATATTCGTCGGCAGGTTCAACCCCTCTTCGCCGCGGCGATCTTGCCATTCCGCAAGTGCGATAAGCACGACAGTCAGCCCGATGCCGTATAGCCCATGCAGCCAGTCGAGCGTCCAGTTGCCGAAATTGACGAAGCTGATCGTGGCGATCGCCAGCGGCGTGGTGGCCATGACGAGGCTCCAAAGCGCGGCATAGGGTTTCTCATGCGCGGCGAAGCGCCGGAGGAAGAAGGCGCCGATCAGCACGAAGAGGGCGCCGAGGCCGAGTACCTCATAGAGCACCGTGCTCTGCAGGCTGGCGGTGCCGTCCGTACCCGTGGATTCGATCCCGGCGATCCAGTTGGTCAGGATGCCGGACGCGCCGACGATGGCGATGAGCGCGGACAGGATCGTTGCCCAGGCTGCATGCAGGCGGCCGGCACCGAAGGCCGCTACCGCTGCAACGATCGCCGCAAACATGAATGTGGTGTCAACGATCGGATATCCATATCGAAGGCTGTAGTAGACGAGGCCGAGCGATACCGTGAGCGCGCCGACCGCGGCCGTCAGCGTCATGCCGAGCGGCTGCCGGGCAAGAAATGCCGCCCATTCCATGTCGGCACCGGGCCGTGGAGGTGCGTCTTCGGTGGGCACCGTTGCAATGTCTTCCTTCGCCGTTTCGGAGATCGGGTAGCGCCCCGGCCAGAGGAAGATTGTGCCGCCGATCATCGCCAGCATGGCAAGCGTAACCGGCGTCAGATCGACGGCCGGGCTGTAGGTGATGTAGAGCAGGGGCCAAAGGCTCAGCAGCCCGTTCGCGAGGGACGGGACGATCAACCAGCGGCGCAGGCGCGACGCCAATAGGGTCGCAAGCCAGGTCAGGACGAGATAGCCGAAGAGAATCCAGGGCTTTGGCGCGGTCGAAGCGATCAGGGCAGGGGTCGCCATCGACGCCAGCAGACCGAGGCCGGCAAGCGCCTGTCCATGCAACAGCGATAGCCCGAGTGTGGCGAGCGAGATCAGTGCGAGAAGAATGAAGGCGGTCGTGGGGCCGATGAATTCGTAGATGGCATGTGCCGCATAGGTGGAGCCGAACAGGGCGACGACGCCGGCCGCCGTCAGCACGCCGGGGATCATCGCATTCTGGAAGGCATTATCCAGAACGGGCGCGGCGCGACGGCGGATCACTTCGCCGGCAGCAATCAGGACAAGGCCGAAGAATGCTGCAAGAACAAGCCGGACGCCGGGGCTGAGAAGGCCGCTCTCGATCGAATATTTGACCATGAAGATGCCGCCGAGCGCCAGCGCAATGCCGCCGACCCAGACGGCCCAGCGTGCGCCGATCGTGCTCTCCAGGCTTTCCTTGGTCTGCGCGGATGTCTGGCTGGCAAGAGGGGCGGCCTCTTCCTCAAGCGTGTCCGCGACATTGTTTGCGGCGAGGGCCGGCTGCTCGATACCGGACGTCGAGGTGTCTTCGATCACCGCTTTCGGCTCGTCTTCGATAGGCTGTGCGGTAGCAAGAGCCAGCGAATCTGTCGCGGGAATCGATTCGCCCGTATCCGCCGCCAGCACCTTGCCCGCGAGAGCATTTTGCAGCTCCTGAACGCGCGCTTCCAGCCTTTTTATCCTTAGGTTGTGGCCTCGCAGTACCAGGATGCCGACGACCAGGATGACGAGCGGTAACAATTCCATCATGTCTTCTCCATGGGCGATCCGCCGTACCATATACGAAACCGCTCGCCGGGTAAGATTAGATAGTCAGATTCCCCTATGATTCCAGTGGATTATGCCAGATTCCGTCATAAAGGATTACAAAGGAAATATTAGGAAATTCAAATTTACCACTTGAGAACTATGGTTAATACTCATTAACAATTTGTCTTTACCGGCAGCGCGAAGCAGCTTAATACCGGTTCATAGTCTAACTCTGAATGTATTGCGTACAAACGACGTCGCATGAGGCGGCTCCTACCTCAGGAGGTTTGTATGTCCCATGTTTCTTCCGTATCCAACAGCTCCTACCCGTATCGTGGCACGCTTTCGCGCCTCGATTCGAATGGCGACGGTCTTTTAAGCCAAGAAGAACGCTCGGTGGACGAACGCCCCGGCATTCTTGAGGCCAACAATACCGACGCTACCGTCGATGGTTCGAGCAGTGCGTTGAGTGGCCTGATTGCTAAGCTCATGCAGTTGCCGAGCGCCGATACCGCCTCCACGGCCAAGTCACCGGAATCCAATGTCGGCTCCGACCTTGATTTGATGTCGCCGATGGATGCCTATAACAGCACATACGGCCAGTATGACCTCGACAGCATAGCGGCCTGACAAGCACTTTCATTCGATGTAAGGCGGCCTGCCGGGATGTCGGCAAGCCGCCTTATCATTTTGATGTAGGATCATTTTTTCCACTCGCCGGAACCCTCATGCCTGCCATGCGTTGGGCAATTGCCACGCAGAACAGGGAGGGTGTTCCATGAAGCGGATCATGATCGTTGCAATTCTCGCTCTTGCTGCAGCCGCGCCCGCGGCAGCGCAAACCCAAAGTCAAAACACCGCCACTGCTGATTTTGTCGGCCTCGACGGCAAGCAGGCTGGCCGGGCGACGTTGACTGAGGGCAAAAAGGGTGTGTTGATCGAGATGGAGGTGTCAGGCATGCCCGCCAATCGCTGGGTCGCCTTCCACATCCATGAGAATAGCCGATGTGAGCATACGCACGGCTTCGAGTCCGCTGGTGGTCATTTCAATCCCACCAAGGCGGAACACGGCTTTCTGGCCGCCAACGGGCCGCATGCCGGCGACATGCCGAACCAGTATGTCGATCAGGACGGCAAGCTGCGCGCCCAGGTCTTCAACGGCATGGTATCGCTGAACGGCAAGAACGGCATCCGCGGCCGCACGCTGATGATCCATGCCGACTCGGACGACTACCGCAGCCAGCCCGTCGGCGGCGCCGGCAAGCGTCTGGCATGTGCCGTCATTCAATAGGAAAGCAGCCAATGGAAGCTCGAAGATGATTCGAGCATTGAACGGGTGGAAGTTCAAGCAACGGTTGTTCCGGCTGCGTAAGCGCCCACCGGCAATATGATTCGATGGCTGTCAATTATAGTTAATGGTGAATTAACACCAATCTCAATCCGCGAGGCAAAACGGCCTATCCTGCTTGCAGATGACTAAGCGTGCCGGGGTCTATCAACCACGCGATGGCATTTGCCGTAGGAGATTTGGATGAGCGGGGTTTCTTCAATTGGAAGCAGCATGACGGCTGCCTCGTACAGTCCCTTGGATAAGAATCAGGATGGCGTCGTGGATGCTCAGGAGCTGGAGGCGGCGGCGCAATCCGGCCTCCTGTCGGCGAGCATTGTCAACGACGAGAATGGCGACAGCAGCAGTGATCCGAGCGCCACGGACGTCTTTTCCGGCAATCTGGCGTCGATGCTGTTACAGATGCAGCAGAACAGCCAGTCAAGCAGTTCCACGTCGACCGACGGCTCTTCCAGCGCGTCCCCCATGGACCAGCTGTTTGCCAGCCTCGACACCAACCAGGACGGCACGATTTCGCAGGATGAGTTCGTTGCCGGGCGTCCGAAGGACATGAGCGAAAGCGATGCTGAGAACCTGTTCAAGAGCCTGGATACGCAAAATGCCGGCTCCTTGACCAAGGATCAGTTCGCCGAGGGCCTCGATGCCCTGAAGTCGTCGGATGCTTCCGCCGCCGATATGCTGTCGCTGGAGCCGAGTACGAGTGACAGTAATCCAACGGATGCCGCGACGCTTGCCAAGGATCAGGCGCTGAACGTCTTGCTGAACAACATGCAGGATCCGTCATCGCTTTATCAGAACACCTATGGCCAGTATGATCCGGACCAAACGGGTGGCGTCGCTGCGTAATCGCGGAGGCCTATTGCTATGAAACGAACGGAGATTGCGAAACGCGATCTCCGTTTTTTATTCGCCGGCGCCTAATTCGGCCAACGGCAGAATGAAAGGCGCATTGCCATCGGCATCCGCGCCACGGCCGATCTCCTTGACTGCGGCAACCAGGCGCCCGTGGCGTCCGAGCATGTCGTCGCCGATGGCAACGAGCCGGGCATTCGGCGTGGCGAACGGTGAGCTCGCGCGCAGGCGACGCACCAGCACCAGGTCGTCCTCCTCCGGGTGAACGGCCAAAGCCGCAATCAGCGCCGCCGCCGGCGAACGCGAAACACCCATCCAGCAATGAATGAGCAAAGGTGCGCTTCGATCCCAGCCGATAGCAAAGTCGATGATGGCGCGAACATGCGTCTCCTGCGGGGCGATGAGATCGCCGGTTCCGGCAAAGCTGATATCGTTCATATTGAGCAGCAGATGCCGATCCGCCTTGATGACGGCAGGCCGATGAAAGCTCTGCTCCTTGGCCATCAGGCTGATCATCTCGCAAGCCTTATGGCGAACGGCCATTTCGGCGATGCGCGCAAGCGGTGATACGACAATCGCGGTCACGCGCCGATCCTCACGGCGGCACGCTCCGCCTCGATAGCCTCGAAGCGCTTCAGGAACATCCGCTGTGCCTCGATCGCCGGCACAGGCTCGATCGGCAGCATCTCGCGCGTGACGTCGCGCGGCTGGCCGAAGAATTTGCGGGCTTCATCAGGCGTGAAGCCGGCAAGCAGTGTTGCCTCGAAATAGGCAGAGATCGTATCGGCCTTCTTGATCTTTTCCTTGAGCTTCGGCGTGCAATGCGGGGGCAGGGCGAAGCGTCGGTAGATCGCCGCCTCGAGCCGCTTCTCGACGACCTTGTAGTCACCGCCGACAACCGACTTGAACGGCGAGATCATGTCGCCGATGACATATTCCGGTGCATCATGCAGCAGCGCCGCAAGCAGCTCGTCGGGCGTTGCCGGATTGAGGTGACGAAAGATCGCCTCCACCACCAGACTGTGCTGTGCGACCGAAAAGGCATGATCGCCGGAGGTCTGTCCGTTCCAGCGGGCAACACGGGCAAGCCCGTGCGCAATGTCGCCGATCTCGACATCAAGCGGCGACGGGTCGAGCAGGTCGAGCCTGCGCCCGGATAGCATGCGCTGCCAGGCACGCGCCGTCTTCGCCGATATCATGCCGACGCCTCATCGGCGCGGGTGGGGAAGGAGAGACCGGACCATGCCGGCAGCGACATGGTGACGTCGACTTCGCCAGCCTTTATCGGAGCCTCTTCGGCAATGGCTTCGCCGGCCCGGTCGATGCGGACGATGGCAAGGCCCATATTGCCGGCGGTCGAGCCGAGCGTGCCGATCGGCTTGCTGCCGACAGTCAATTCCGTGCCGGAGGGCGGTAATTCGGCACTGCCGTCGACGATGACGACGCGCCTGCGCGCGGTTCCGCGATGATGCATGCGGGAAACCACCTCCTGGCCGATATAGCAGCCCTTGCGGAAGCCCAGGCCGCCATTCAGATCCATCAGCACATCGTGCGGGAACGCATCCTGCAGCGCGAAATCGGCGCCGGAAACGGCGATGCCGTTGGCGATCCGCAGCGCATCATAGAGTGTCTCGGGATCGCCGCCATGTTCACCGGGCGTCCGCGTGAGAACAATTCCAGCCTTGGCGAAGCGGCTGTCTCTTGGTCCATCCGTTGCGGCATCTCCCCATGCGACAGTGACGCCCCGTGCGTCCTCCGTGGCGAAATCGACCTTGGCACGCAAGCGATACATCGTGAGCCGCTTGAGCAGGCCCTCCCGCTGCGCCGTGTCGGTTTCAACCAGAAAGCCAGGGCCATCCCGCCAGATCATGAAGTCGAACAGGATCTTGCCCTGCGGCGTCAGCAGCGCGCCCGGACGAGCTTCATCGGCGCCAAGCGAGGCGAGATCGGTGGTGATGAGATTGTGCAGGAAGGTCTCCGCCTCCGCGCCGGTGATGCGAATGAAGGAGCGCTCTCTCAGGAATACGGCTGGCATGATGGTTCCGCTGATTTGGCCTATCACGCAGAGGTAGGGCCTTCGACGGGGAACCGCAAGTTCCCCCTTCGGTTCATTCGCCCGAGGTGAAGAATTTCCAACGGCCGTCCGGCGTGATGCCGACGCGATAGAAATTATAGCCGCCGAATTCCAGCATGTCGGCGTAATCGCCGGCCGTCACGATGCGCATCAGATCGACCTTCTCCGGCGTGGAGAGCGTCTTGATGTCTTTCTGGGCAAAGTAGGGCCAGACATAGACCTCGTCGGGCGTGCCCTGGCCGACATGGGCAAAGCCCGTGGACATGATATCGAGGAGGATGGACAGGATCTCGATGCCGTCAGGATCGCCCGAAAGGTCATGCAGCGTCTTGATCGGATCTTCGCCGGGGTCGTCGGCGGTAACCTGAGTCTGCTTCAGGCCCGCTCCGATATTCATCAGCGGGCGCAGGCGTTCGAGATCACCGGAAGCAGCAGCCTCGACGATCGCCGCGCGGAGCTTCTTCACCGGCTCCGGCGCCTTGTCGATATCGAAGAGGAATTCGACCGATTTGTTCGCATTCGAGGCGTCACCGCTGCTCTGGCCGGCCTGCTTGTTGATCAGCGGATCGGGCATCGGCAACGTGTTATTGTTGGCAGCGGGTGCTTCCAGCGCCTGTTCGATCGGCTTCTCGTTCTTCTGCTGTGCGGAGTCTTTCGCCTGAGGGGCCGGCGGGTTGAGCTGGGAAAAGGCATTGGCCGGTAGCGGCAAGGCGGTGCTGCCCAAAAGCAGGGTTACGGCAGCGAACGAGGCAATGGAACAGGTGAGCGCATTGCCTGGAAAGATACGCATTAGCAATCTCTGAGTGTTATTGCAGGGTACGGTTCGGAGAGAATTCACCAGCGAGCATGCGTTCACGCAGCGATTCGAGCAAGGCTTCGGCGCCCTGTTCCCCCTGAATCCGGATCGTCTCACGAATCGCATGGGCAATAGCCGCATCGGCGATGATTTCGGGCTCGATGCCATCTGCCATGCCGTCGGCCCAAGCTTCATTCTGGTATTCCAGCGCTGCCTGCATCTTTTCATGAACGATCATGTCGTCGATTTCGTTCAGGCTGGTTTCCATTGCTTCTTTCCTCGAGACGTTCATGTCCTTACCACTTGCTTAATAACTCTATCAGCCTTTTCCCAAAACGACACGGCTCGCTATGAAAAGAGGTTAATAAATCGTCAATTTCCAAAGCGTGCGGTGATTTCTGTCGCCAGTGTTGCACCTTCGTTACGGTATCGCTCTTCCGCGACGCGGGCCTGCGGCGTGCAATTCGTGTAAACCGATGCAAAGGACCGATATCCACGGTTGAAGGCCGCAGTGAGCCTTTCTTTTCGTTTCGGCTCGCTCTTGGTTTCCGTGTCGAGCAAGTGTTGCATGTCACCGCGCCATCCGTCTTCCCGCGTCGGACTGCAGAGATTGCGCAAATAGTCGATCGAACCGAGAATTTCGGATAGCCGGGAGAGCTGCTCGTCATAGGGCGCAGGCTGCTCGGCATTCGCATTATCGGCCGCCTGTGGCGGTGGTGCGCTTGCTGCCGGCTGTGCTGCAGCTGGGAAGGCTGCGGCAAGCGCGATGCAGATCAGAAGCGGTCGGCCAAGGCTGTTATGATTCATGTAACCATGTTGACCGGACAAGCATGACGGGAACAAGGCGTGGCGGGTGGTTTCCACGCCGATATTGCTCAGCATCGTTAATTTCGGGGCGGAGCTATGCGTTTTCTGCAGCAAGTCGCTCCACGCATTCGAGCACGCTGGCCGGAACGGGCAGGGTGCGCACCTCCTCCAGCGTGTACCAGCCGATGGCAGCCGCATCGTCGGCGGCTTCGGCAACCGCATCCTCGTCGGCATCCACGAGGAAGACCGAGAGCAGGAAGTGGCTTATCAGCGTCCCGTCCGCCGCGTGGGAGCGCAGGTCATAGGTCTCGAACAGGCGGGGATTGCGGGCTGATATGCCTGTCTCCTCCTTGAACTCGCGCAGCGCCGCGTCGGCCGGCGTCTCTCCTTCTTCGGCCCGCCCTCCCGGAAAGGCGTACATATCGGCGGACGGCGGATTGCTGCGCAGCACCAGCAGGAAGCGGCCATTGCGTTCGAGAATGGCGGAGGAGGCAGGGCGAGGATTGGAGATCATGGATCGCTTTGCATTCGGATAGGAAGATCGATGCGCAATGGCGATGAGCCATTCGCGACCAATTTCTACAGGAAACGGCGCTTGCTGTCCCGCGGGAAAGCCCATTAACTCGCTCCCGGCTAAGGCGACGATTCTCAATGCGCCGAATATAGGGACGATCGGGGATGATCTACGGGCTATATGCTTTGGCGGCTCTCGCCGAAATAGCGGGCTGCTTTGCCTTCTGGGCGTGGTTGCGTCTGTCGAAGCCCGTCTGGTGGCTCGCACCCGGCCTTGTCTCGCTGGCGCTCTTTGCCTGGCTGCTTGCACTGGTGCCGAGCGAGGCGGCCGGGCGCACTTTTGCTGCTTATGGCGGCGTCTATATCGTTGCCTCCATTCTGTGGCTCTGGCTCGCTGAAGGGCGGCTTCCGGACCGATGGGATATTTCGGGCGCCGTCATCTGCCTTGCCGGTGCGGGGATCATTCTTCTCGGGCCGCGCGGCTGAGCTTAGGCTTGACCCGGCGCCTTGCGGGTGCAACACAGGCCTCATGTGCGGACGTTTCGCTTTGACATCGACGGCAGACCAAGTGGGCGAAGCGCTCGGTGTCCTGCTGAATGACGGTTTTCCCGCGCGCTATAATATCGCGCCGACGCAGCCGATCCTTGTCGTCATATCGGGCGACAGGCAGCAACCGGGCAGCAACCTGCCGGATCGTCGCGCCCTGCTCGTGCGCTGGGGCTTTATGCCCGACTGGGTGAAAGACCCCAAGGACTTCCCGTTGTTGATCAACGCACGATCGGAAACGGCGATCGGCAAGGCTTCTTTCCGCGCCGCCATGCGCCATCGCCGCATCCTCATTCCGGCATCCGGTTTCTACGAATGGCATCGGCCGCCGAAGGAAAGTGGCGAGAAGCCGCAAGCCTATTGGATTCGGCCTCGCAAGGGCGGTGTCATCGCCTTTGCCGGGCTGATGGAAACCTGGTCGTCGGCCGACGGTTCGGAAGTCGACACCGGTGCGATCCTGACGGCGGCGGCAAACAGCGCCATTCGATCCATTCATGACCGCATGCCCGTCGTCATCAAGCCGGAGGATTTTACCCGCTGGCTCGATTGCAAGACGCAGGAACCGCGCGATGTCCTTGATCTGATGAAGCCGGTCCAGGAGGATTTTTTCGAGGCGATCCCGGTTTCGGATCGTGTCAACAAGGTCGCCAATATGGGGCCGGAGGTGCAGGCACCTGTAGCGCTCGATCCGGTCAGGAAGCCGCCGAAGAAGGCGGATCCGGAAGATGGCCAGCTAAGCCTTCTCTGAGCGGCCGCCATTCGGCGGCCAGTGACCGGAAATGCTGCCGCCGGTATTGGTCGGCGGCGGACAGAACTATATTCTTAAGCGATCTTCTTCTTGAGAGGCTTTGTCTTCAGCATCAGATGGGCTGCAAGAACGGCTTTCAGGCCCAGCGGACGATAATGCTTGCTGGGATCGATCTTTGCCTGCGGTTGTGCCGGTTGGTCTTTCTTCTGCGTCATGTTTCACTCCTCACCATGCTCCCCTGGAGCATTTTTCGATTCACAGTCGAGTAGTGCTTTTTGTCGTAAATCATGACAAATCGAAGGCGTTTTCCAATCAGCTTTTGTAAACAACGACCATATTTCGAGAGATTAGCGCCGAAACCTCGTGTAGAATCCGCACTGCCGCAATGTTTGAATCTGCGGAAATATCGCGCCGAGAGGGCCTTCCGTTGCGCCGATGAACGATCGTCATGTCTCTGATTGATAAGGGAGACTTACAGACTGGCGGTTGCAGCGCGGCAGTGCCGCCAGAGGGCCATTGCGTAGCGGTTTGATATGCCGGCCCTAGATATGCCGGCCGATATCGTCGTTGGAATCGTCGACATTGGGATCGGCGGGGCCGTTGATTGTGTAGGTGCCATATTTCTTCGCCCAAGAGCGCGCGCCGAAGGGCAGAGACAGCAAATAGATGACGACGGTCACGACCATGACATGCCACGTATAGCTCATCAGCAGCGCGACATAGACGACAAGGCCGAGCATGATCGGCAGCACCAGGTCGCGCCTTACGCCGTTGCCTTCCGATTTGCCGGACCAGACGGGCAGGCGGCTGACCAGCAGAAAGCCGATGAGAACCGTATAGGCTGCCCCCCACAAGGCGAACGTATGGTCCGGCGTCAACCCGAGAAAGCCGAGATAGACCGGCAGCAGCACCAGCATTGCGCCGGCAGGCGCCGGCACGCCGACGAAATATTCCGATTGCCAGGACGCCTTGTGCTCGCGCTCGGCCATGACGTTGAAGCGGGCGAGCCGCAGGCCGGCGGCGATCGTGTAGATAAGCGCTGCGATCCAGCCGAGAGAGCGGGCCTGGTCGAGCAGGAAGACGTAGACGACGAGCGCCGGGGCAACGCCGAAGTTGACGATATCGGCGAGCGAATCCATCTGCGCGCCGAACTTCGAGGTGGCCTTCATCAGCCGCGCGACGCGCCCGTCGATGCCGTCGAGGAAGGCTGCAACCAGCACGGCGGCAACGGCGAGCTCGTAGCGGCTTTCGAAAGCGAGGCGAATGCCCGTCAGGCCCGAGCAGATCGCCAGCACGGTAATCATGTTCGGCACGATTAGCCGCAGCGGAATTTCCCGGAGACGCGGCCCGCGCGCTTCGTCGTTGGGCCCATGCGGCTCGAAAGGCGGAAAAGGCGTCTTCATCTCGCTCGTGTTCCTAAAGTTCAGCTGCGGCGGCTGATGGTTGCGCCCTTGGCCGAGCCGAATTCGGCAATGACGGTTTCGCCGGCGATCGCCCGCTGGCCGACGGCAACGCGCGGCGAGGCGCCTTCCGGCAGGAAGATATCGAGGCGCGAGCCGAAGCGGATGAGGCCGATGCGTTCACCCGCATCCAGCGGCTCGTTCGGATGGACGAAGCAAAGAATGCGGCGGGCGACGAGGCCAGCAATCTGCACCACGCCGATCTCGCCATGCTTCGTTTCAATCACGAGGCCGTTGCGCTCGTTCTGTTCGCTGGCCTTGTCGAGTTCGGCATTGAGGAAGCTGCCCTGGCGATAGGCGACGTTGGTGATGCGGCCGCGCATCGGCGAACGGTTCACATGGCAATCGAAGACATTCATGAAGACCGAGATCCGCAGCATCGGCTGGCTGCCGAGATTGAGCTCGGCCGGCGGCGTCACCATCTGCACGCTCGAAACCTTGCCGTCGGCAGGCGATATCGCCAGATCATCGTCCTGAGGCGTCATGCGCTCGGGATCGCGGAAGAAATAGGCGCACCAGAGCGTCAGGATCAGACCGATCCAGAAGAGCGGCTTGAAGATCCAACCGAGCACCAGCGACGCGACGAAGAAGCCTGCAACGAAGGGATAGCCCTCCTTGTGTACGGGAACGATGACGTTGCGTACGCTGTTCATCAAGCTCATCTACGGCCTACTCCGTTAGGGCAACCTCACCAAGAACCGAGCTCCGGTTCTCCGAACGAGATTATGCCAGTCAAAAGAATGAGAACAAGATAAGCGGTCTTGCTCTGATTACTAGTCGAGCGTGACTACAGGCAAACTCTGTCATGGGCAATGCTTTCGCACGCTCGCCCCCAACGCAATCCTATCCTCCGCCGATACGGATGCCTACAGGGCGTTCTCCAGATCTGCTCTCGTAAAAACGGGCAAGACGGAAAGCTGGGGAAGGCCTTGGATCGCGGGCACGCCATCTCCACGCCAGATCGCACAGATGACGGCGAGAATATGCGCCTGCGAGCCGATTGCCAGGTGATAGGCATCTTGTACCGCACCACCCGTCGAAATCACATCCTCGATGAAGGTTACGCGGCGGCCGGAAACGTCTTGCCCCTCGATTGCCTGGCAGGTCCCATAAGTCTTTGCTTCCTTGCGGACGAACGCGGCAGGAAGGCCGGTCTCCAGCGAGATTGCCGTCACAAGCGGGATGCCGCCCAATTCCAGGCCGGCAATGATTTCGGTTTCGGCCGGGATGAGATCGGCCATCGCGCGCGCAAGCGGCTTCAGTAGTGAAGGCGTGCCTTCAAAGCGGTACTTGTCAAAATACCGGTTGGAGATCAGGCCCGAGCGGAGTTCGAATTCGCCCTGCAACATCGACACCTCGGCGATGCGCCGGGCGAGATCGGTTTTCGCATGAATGATCCCATCTGCCATCGCTCAGCCTCCTTCGTCGCGCTGCCCTCGCATATACGCGGAAATCATCCAGCCGCAAACCAGATGGGTATCTTGAGAGGGGTCCTGTGAGGTGCAAATTTCTGAAAGGCTTGGGGAGATGGGGAGGAAAAGACAAAGCCGCCGAAGGTCATCCGGCGGCTTCCACATCTGTCAGAGATCGGAAATCAAAGGCCGAGAGCGGCGCGCAGCTCAGCCTTGGCGCCTTCGTACTCGGTCTTGTAATCGTCATGCGTCATGATGGTTTCGGCGATGACGGTGCCTGCAATGCGGCCGGCTTCGATGTCGGAAGCGTAGTGGATGCCGCCGACGACGCGGTTATGGCCGTATTCCCAGGCGCGAGCCATGATGACGGCGCGCTTCTCAGGCACCATGTTCGCGAGAACGATACCCATCAGCGTGCCGACCGTGGTGTGGCCGGACGGGTAGGAGCCGGACTTGGAGAGCGGCACGATCGGCTTTACGAGGTCGCTGTAGAGATGCGGGCGCGGACGCTTCCAGACATCCTTGGCTGGGTCGACGACGGCGCCTTCGGTTTCGACGATGCGGTCGAAGAAGGCCGAGAACTTCGGCAGGTTTTCCTTGGTGAATTTCGGGCTGTCGATGACGTCGGAGAAGCGCCAGACGTTCTCTTCGGCATCGGCCACTGCGCGAGCTGCCATTTCCGGCGTGCGGGTCACCTGGATCGTCAGGATTTCGCCGAGCTCTGCCTTCATCTGTGCGGAATCATTGGCAGGCGGGGGCGGCAGCAGATCGAGGAGATTGATCTCCTTGGCATCGGAGAAAGGCTTGGCATCGTCGGCAAAAACCGGCGAGGCGAGGCCGACGACGAGCAACAGGCTTAAAGCTTTGGCAAAAGTACGCATTTTGTGGCTCCCTTTATGTGAGAGCCGTACCTAGCAAGCTGTCATCTCAGCCTCGTGACAGCCATCGGTGCACAAGTGCTGCGCCCCGATCCTGTGCGGGTTACGGAACGCGGCGCTCCCGCAGGCTTTCTCAGCTTGCCGGCGCCAATCGGTCGACAACGCCCAGATCGTCGTTCTCGCGTACCTGCTTCAGATGCTCCTCGGCCTGCGTCGCCTCGCGCTGGCGGCTCCACATGGACGCGTAAAGCCCGTTCTGTGCCAGAAGCTCGGCATGCGTGCCGCGCTCGGCGATGACGCCGCTTTTCAGCACGATGATCTCATCTGCGCCGATGACGGTCGACAGGCGATGCGCGATGACAAGCGTCGTGCGGTTCTTGGAGACGACGTCGAGGGCGGCCTGTATTTCGCGCTCGGTCGTCGTATCGAGCGCCGAGGTCGCCTCGTCGAGGATCAGAACTGGCGGCGATTTGAGAACGGTGCGGGCGATTGCGACGCGCTGCTTCTCGCCGCCCGACAATTTAAGGCCGCGTTCGCCGACCTTGGTCTCGAAGCCCTCGGGCAGATTACGGATGAACTCGCCGATCTGGGCGATCTCGGCCGCTCCGGTCACCTCCGCCTCGCTCGCGCCCGGCCGGCCATAGCGGATGTTGTAGGCGATAGTGTCGTTGAAGAGCACGGTATCCTGCGGCACCATGCCGATGACCTTGCGGAGGCTCTTTTGCGTGACGGTGCGAAGATCCTGGTCGTCGATGGTGATCGTGCCGCTCTGCACGTCGTAAAAGCGATAGAGCAGCCGTGACAGCGTCGATTTTCCGGCACCCGAGGGTCCGACCACGGCGACCGTCTTGCCGGCGGGCACTTCGAAGGAAATGCCCTTCAGGATCGGCCGTGCCGGATCATAGGCGAAATGCACGTCCTTGAACGAGATCGCACCATTGCCGATGATGAGCTCCTTGGCATCTGGCGCATCGATTACTTCGGGCTGAACCTCGAGCAGGTCGAACATCTCCTCGATATCGGTCAGGCCCTGGCGTATTTCGCGATAGACGAAGCCGATGAAGTTCAGCGGCACCGAAAGCTGCAGCAGCATGGCGTTGATGAAGACGAAATCGCCGACCGTATGCTGCCCGTTGAGGACGGACCAGCCGGACATGACCATCATGACGGTCGTGCCGAGCCCGAAAATCACGCCCTGGCCGAAGTTCAGCCATCCGAGCGATGTCCAGACGCCGGTCGCGGCCTTCTCATAGCGCGCCATCGACTGATCGAAGCGCTTGGCCTCCATCTCTTCATTGCCGAAATATTTGACGGTTTCGAAGTTCAGAAGGGAATCGATCGCCTTCGTATTGGCGTCCGTGTCGCTGTCGTTCATCGTCCGGCGAATGGAGATGCGCCAGTCGCTCGCCTTCACCGTGAACCAGATGTACAGCCAGACCGTGACGGCGGTCACCGCGAGATAGGAAAAGCCGTAGCCGCGCCAGAAGATGATGGCCGTCAGCAGGAATTCGATGAAGGTCGGGAACGTGTTGAGGATCGTGAAGCGGACGATGGTTTCGATACCCTTCGTGCCGCGCTCGATGATACGCGAGAGGCCACCGGTCTTTCGCTCCAGATGGAAGCGCAGCGATAGCTCGTGCATGTGCACGAAGGTCCTGTAGGCGAGCTGGCGCACCGCATACTGGCCGACGCTTGCAAACAGCGCGTCGCGCAGCTGGTTGAGGCCGAGCTGGATCAGGCGCGTCGCGTTGGTGGCGATGATCAAGGCGACGGCGCCGACCATGAAAGCGGGCAGAATGCCCTGCATGTCGAGCTTGCCGTTCAGCGCGTCGACGGACCATTTGAAGAAATAGGGGACCAGCAGCAGGAAGAATTTCGAGACCAGCAGGAAGACGGTCGCCCAGACCACCCGCATCTTCAGATCCATGCGCCCGCTCGGCCACATATAGGGCCAGAGATTGACGATCGTGTTCAATGGATTGCTGGAATCCGCCGATATGGTTTTCTTCTGGCCTGCCATGTCCGTCTCCGGCGAATGATTGGGCAGCCGGGCGTGGCAGCGTTTGCACAGCCGACTGGCAAGCCTTCACAGCCAAGACATGGCCATTGAGCGAAGGCTATGGGGGTCGGGCGACGCTTATACTATTTTTATGCCGTATAAAAGCAGCGGCCAGGCTCATCAGAGCCTGGCCGCTGCCAATATTCGCGATGGACGGTAGTCGTCGCTAGAGATGCTCGCCCGAAAGCCGCTTGCGGTGAAGCTCCTCGGCATTCGGAAGGGCGTCTTTCGGCAGGCCGAAGACCTGACCCGGCAAGATCCGGTCCGGATTGTTGATCTTGTCTTCGTTGGCCAGATAGATCGTCGTATAGCGCACGCCCGCGCCGTAGATGCGGCGCGAGATCTGCCACAGCGTATCGCCGCGGCGGATGATGACGGCATTGGCGTCCTGCGAGAGCGGCGCCTGCTCGATCGTCTTCGGGCCGTTGTCGCTGGAAGAGACCTCTGCGTTGGGTTGCGCCGGTGCCGTCTCGGCGGGCACGGTGATGACGGCGATCATCTGCTCCAGGCCGGGCAGGGCGGCACCGACTGACTTCGGGTCCTTCGGCAGGGCGACGAGAGCAGCAAGTGCCTTGGCGGCAGCGCTGGAGGCATCGGCTGCGGCCTTCTTGAGCACGGCGCTGGCGGCGATGGTCGGACGGAATTCCGAGAGCGATTTCAGCGCGATTTCCGTGCCGGAGCGGGCGGCTGCGAGCTGTTCGGCATTCGGTTGCTTGCCGTCCGCAAAGAGCCCCTTGAGCAGCGCGAAAGCCTTGCCTGCGCCTTCCTTGAGTTTGGCAAGCTCACCCTCGTCGAGCGGCACCATGTTTGCCGTGGTTGCTTGCGTCTGACCATTGGCGGCGGGCGTCTGCGCCGCGACCGTCACCTGATTGCCCTCGGGGCGCGTGAAGTTGACGCTGGTGCGCACCACGACTTTGCCAGCTCCATCGAGCACATCGACGCGGATCTTGTGATCGCCGACGGCAAGAGGCATGGGTCCATCTACAACGAAATGACCGTCCGCACCCGCGACGTTCTCACCGATGAGCTTGTCATCGGCATAGGCGCGAACCTTGGCATTCGGCTTCGTGGTGCCGGCGACGAAGATGTGGTCGTTTTCGATCTCCACCGCATTGACCATGACGTCTTGCTCCGCCTCCACCTTCGCTGCTGGCGGCGTTGCCGTGCCCGCTTCGGGATTGGCGGATGCGACCCTCGTGCCATCCTGTTGCGGCTTGGCATCTGTCGTGGCTGCCGGCTTATCCGTTGCTTTGGCCTGTGCATCGGCTGCCGACGCATCCTGTTCGCTGGAGGTCACGCGGCCCTGCTTGGCGGAAGGCGCCGTAATGATGCGGCTTGCGGTGCCTGGCTTCGACACCATCGCGAGAACTTGGGTGGAATTGTCCTTCGGCACGGAGACGGTGGCGACTTCCTCGGAATTGACGGGCTTGCCGTCCTTGCCGGTGGCGCGCAGTACCAGTTCGTGATCGCCAGGCGGTAGCGGATTGTCGAGTACGGCGGCAAAGTCGCCGCTCGGGCCGACATTGGTCGTCGTGACGACCTTTTCGCCGTCGACGATCTCCAGCTTGGCATTCGGCTCGGCCGAGCCGGCGATAACCGTGGAGCCATCCGGCTCGACGCGCAATACGTCGAATGATGGTACGTGAGGATTGGCAGCAGCGTTGGTCTCAGGCGCCGGTTGGCCGGTCAAGGCTGCGAAAGCCTTGTCGATCGCGGCACTGGCTTCGGTCGCGTTGTCGGGGAGAGATTGGATGATGGCGAGCGCCTTGCCCGCACCGTCCTGTGCCTTCTTCACAAGTCCCGTCGCCGTTGCGTCGAGCCCTTCGGGAAGAGCGAAACCGACGATGGATTGCAGCGCGGTAATCGCCTTTGTCTTCGCAGCTGTGAAGACATCTTGGGCCGGTGCATTGCCGTCCTTGAAGAGTGCCTTCAAATCGGCCAGCGAAGCGCTTGCCGCGCCCGTCAGGTCGGTCAGCTTCTTGGCAAGGTCTGCTGTGCTGGCGGCGGTCGATGTGGCATTCTGCGTGGCCTTCGTCGCGTTCTCGGCGGTCTCGCCGGCCTTCTGCGCGTTTTGGTCGATCGTATTCTTCACCGCGTTGCCGGCTTGATTGACGACATCGCCGATCGGGGTCTTGTCACCGTTGATGCGCGGCATCACAAAAAAGACCATCAACAGGGTCGCCACTATCAACACCAACAGAGCCAGCCAACCGGCACGGTTCTTCATCATCATTCATCTCCACGCGGCGAAGTCGTCGCAACTCCTGAAATTGCTAGCGATTTCGCCTGCTTTTACAAGCTTTCTCAGCCATTTTCGCATGTCCCGACACAAGTTTTCCTTTGAAAAATCTTGACTGAGCATCTGCAGCATAGTTGTTTGCATTCATGACCGACGATTCCACGCCAATTCGATCCATTTGTGTTTATTGCGGCTCACGGCCGGGGCGCGATCCCTCCCACATGGCTGCCGGCCGCGAACTGGGCAAAAGCATTGCCGAAAACGGCCTGCGCCTGATCTATGGTGGCGGAACGAAGGGCATCATGGGCGCTGTCGCGAGCGGCGTGCTGTCGCACGGCGGTCAGGTCACCGGCATCATTCCGGAATTTCTCGTCGATATGGAAGCGACGCGCCATTCGCTCGGTCAACTCGACGAACTCATCATAACGCCGGACATGCATACGCGCAAACACGGCATGTTCGAGCGCGCCGACGCTTTCGTGGCGCTTCCCGGCGGCATCGGCACTTTGGAAGAGATCGTCGAGATCATGACCTGGGGTCAGCTCGGCCGTCATGAAAAGCCGATGGTCTTCGCCAATATCAACGGCTTCTGGGACCCGATGATGGAACTCATCCGCCATATGACGGAAGAGGGCTTTGTCCATACGACCCATCGCGTCCAGCCGCTCGTCATCGACAAGGTGGCCGACATCATTCCGGCCATCCGCAAACATGCCGCAGAGACACGCGGCGACCGCGGCGGAGAAGAGGCCGTCATTTCCAAGCTCTAAAAGCTGTTCCGGGAAACTGCGCAGCGATTTTCTGTCTGGACTTGCGTGATGATGATGAGTTGGGGCAGTTCACGGCTTCTGTGAAAGCTCAACTGCCCCAATTAGCGATTTGCTAACCATATCGCGCCGTTAGCGCCCTCTGCTCTGACGCAGCATAGACCAGGTGTAAAGCACGAGACCGGCCCAGATCAGCGAGAACGCGATCAGCTGGGTGGTTCCGAACGGCTCCTTGAACAGGAAGACGGCGATCAGGAAGACCATCGTCGGCACGATATACTGCATGATGCCGATGGTCGACATCCTCAGAAGCTTCGCACCGTTGGCGAAGATCATCAGCGGCAGCGCCGTCACCAGCCCGCAGCCGAGCAGAAGTGCGGTGTCCGAAAGACCGGTCTGGTAGAAATGACCTTCACCGCGCGCTTCCAGATAGAGGATGTAAAGTGCTGCCGGAATGCAGAGCAGCAGCACCTCGATGAAGAACCCCTGATTGGCTCCAACAGGCAGGGTCTTGCGGAAAAAGGCATAGAAGCCCCAGGAGAAGGTCAGCGACAACGCGACCCAGGGCAGGGTGCCGGCCTTGACGGTCAGGATAATGACTGCGGCGGCGGCAAGGCAGATCGCGACAATCTGCGTTGGCGCGAGCTTTTCCTTGAGCAGGATGGCGCCGAGCGCGATGCTGAACAGCGGATTGATGAAATAGCCAAGGGCTGCATCGAGCGAATGGCCGGCGCCGATGGCCCAGACATAGGTTCCCCAGTTGATGGTGACGAGCGCTGCCGTCAGCGACGCCATGGCGATTGTCCGCGGATTGCGAAACGCCGCCTTTACGTCACCCAGGCGTCCAAGCGCCACCAACACGATACCTGCGACAGGAACCGACCAGACGATGCGGTGAGCGATGACCTCGAAAGCCGGGATGTGCGCCAGCGCCTTCATATAGAGCGGCAGAATGCCCCAGAAGAGATAGGCCGTCATCGCGAAGCCGAAGCCCCGGACAGCATCGTTGTTCTTGATTTCCGGTTTCACCGCATCGGTGGCCATGAATTTTCCCGTCATTCTCTGTTATTTGAGACGGGATTACTCCAATGCGTGACGCGTGGCTAATTCATTTCCTTGACGGCATCGTCAAGCTTTTTGATGGGCGGCGGATCACTCCGCCGCGATTCTGCCCGCCATGTGCCGGTTCTTCATCAGCTTGTAGATGACGGAATCCATCAGCGCCTGGAACGATGCGTCGATGATGTTTTCCGAAACGCCGACGGTCCACCAGCGCACGCCGTCGCTATCGGTGGATTCGATGAGGACGCGGGTTATGGCTTCCGTGCCGCCATTGAGGATACGCACCTTGAAGTCGGCCAGTTCCAGATCGTCGATCTCGTGCTGGTATTTGCCGAAATTCTTGCGCAGCGCCAGGTCGAGCGCGTTGACCGGGCCGTCGCCTTCGGCAACCGACATGATGGTCTCGCCGTCGATGATGATCTTGACCACGGCTTCCGAGACGATCTTCACCCGGCCGTGGGAATCGAAGCGGCGCTCGACCATGACGCGGAAACCGTCGATCGCGAAGAATTCCGGGATGGTGCCAAGCGTGCGGCGTGCGAGCAGTTCGAAGCTCGCATCGGCACCTTCGTAAGCATAGCCTGTCGCTTCACGTTCCTTGACGATCTGGATCAGCTGGTCGAGCTTGGGATCATCCTTGCCCACCTCGATGCCGCGTCGCTTCAGGGCATTGATGAAATTCGACTTGCCGCCCTGGTCGGAAACCATCACCTTGCGGAAATTGCCGACGCTTTCCGGCGGCACGTGTTCGTAGGTGCGAGGATCCTTCAGAAGCGCCGAGGCATGGATGCCCGCTTTCGTCGCGAAGGCCGAGGCGCCGACATAGGGCGCCTGATGGTCGGGCGAGCGGTTCAGCAGCTCGTCGAAAGCGTGCGAAAGGCCGGTCAGGCCCACCAGCCGCTCGGCGTCGATCGTCGTCTCGAAACGTTCGCTATAGGCTCTTTTCAGCGCCAGCGTCGGGATCAACGTGATCAGGTTGGCATTGCCGCAGCGCTCGCCGATGCCGTTCAGCGTGCCCTGGATCTGCCGGACGCCGGCCTCGACCGCGGCCAGCGAATTGGCAACCGCCTGACCGGTGTCGTTGTGCGCATGGATGCCAAGACAGTGTCCCGGGACGCCGCAGGCGATGACGGCTTCGACGATGGCGCGTACCTCCGGCGGCTGCGTGCCGCCATTGGTGTCGCAGAGCACGACCCAACGGGCGCCCGCGTCATAGGCCGTCTTAGCGCAGGCCAGCGCATAGGTCGGGTTGGCCTTGTAACCGTCGAAGAAGTGCTCGCAATCGACCAGGGCTTCCTTGCCGGCACTGACGGCCGCCTTGACGCTTTCGGCGATGCTTTCGAGGTTCTCTTCGTTGGTGCAGCCGAGCGCCACCTTGACGTGATAGTCCCAGCTCTTGGCGACGAAACAGATCGCGTCGGACTTCGCCTGCAGGAGGCTGGCAAGGCCGGGATCGTTGGACGCGGAGACGCCGGCGCGCTTCGTCATGCCGAAGGCGACGAAGGAGGCCGAACTTGTGCGTTTCTCGTTGAAGAATGCGGTATCGGTCGGATTGGCGCCGGGATAGCCGCCTTCGACGTAATCCAGGCCGAATTCATCCAGCATGGTCGCAATGGCAATCTTGTCCTCGACCGAGAAATCGATGCCGGGCGTCTGCTGACCGTCACGGAGCGTCGTGTCGAAGAGATAGATTTTTTCGCGTGTCATACTGTTTCCTCCGGCGAACCGGTTTTTCTTGCTCAGTCGCTTCCTCTCCCCGTTAACGGGGAGAGGGCTGGGGTGAGGGGCTTACTGAGATCAAATCTTCCCAGCAAACTTGTCTGTCGCACGGATGAGCTGGTCGAGAATGCCAGGCTCCGACGAGGCATGGCCCGCGCCCTCGATCAGATGGAACTCCGCTTTCGGCCAGGCCTTGTGCAGCGCCCAGGCATATCTTGCCGGGCACGGCATGTCATAGCGGCCATGGACGATGACGCCTGGAATGTCCTTCAGCTTGTGGGCGTCCCGCAGCAGCTGACCTTCCTCAAGCCAGCCGGCATTGATGAAGAAATGGTTCTCGATGCGGGCAAAGGCGTGCGCATATTCCGCATCCTCGAACTGGGCGCTGACGGTGGGCTCCGGCAGCAGCGTGATCGTTTCACCTTCCCAGATCGACCATGCCTTGGCAGCTTCCAGACGCGCGGCCTTTTCCGGATGTGTCAGCAGCCGATGATAGGCGGCCATCATCTCATGGCGCTCTTCCTGCGGGATAGGGGCGATGAAACGCTCCCATTTGTCGGGGAACATCTCTGAGACGCCGAACTGATAATACCAGTCGAGCTCGGCCTTCGTCAGGGTGTAGATGCCACGCACGACCAGCTCGGAAACCCGCTGCGGATGCGTTTCGGAATAGGCGAGCGCTAGCGTCGAGCCCCAGGAGCCGCCGAAAACCAGCCATTTTTCGACGCCGGCCATTTCGCGCAGCCGTTCGATATCGGCAACCAGGTGCCAGGTGGTGTTGGCTTCCAGGCCGGCATGCGGCGTCGATCGCCCGCAGCCGCGCTGGTCGAACAGTGTGACGTCATAAAGCGCCGGATCGAACACGCGGCGATGGCTCGGCGAGATGCCGCCGCCCGGGCCGCCATGCAGGAAGACGGCGGGCTTGGCACCCGGCGTTCCCACGCGTTCCCAATAGATCACATGACCGTCGCCGACATCGAGACGGCCGGAAGCATAGGGTTCGATCTCCGGATAGAACGTCCGCAGCACCTCGGTCATATTTTCAGCCCTTCCGCTGGCCAGACATCCGTGTCGTGATCGGGATGCTGGAAGGAAATGATCTGCTCCTGCCGCGAATAGAAGTCCGGATCCTGATGGACAGGCTTTTCGAAGATCGTCTCCACCCAGGGCAGGCGGTAGGCATGGTTGACCTGGATCTGCGGAGCGAGATCGTCGCGCTCGTCGAAGACACCGATGGCGATTTCCAGGCCGCCCGGATGGCGGTAGGTCATCGGCGTGCCGCAGTTTTTGCAGAAGCCGCGTTCGATGTTGACGGAGGACTGGAAGTAAGTCGGCTCGCCGCGCGTCCATTCAAGACCATCGCTCGGTGCCGTCACCAGGGCGGAGAAGAAATTGCCGAACTGCTTCTGGCACATGCGGCAATGGCAGATCGACGGGCGGCCAAGCTCGCCGCGGATGCGAAACCGCACCGCGCCGCATTGGCATCCTCCGCTTCTGGTGGCTTCACTCATGGCTCTTCTCCTCTGGCCAGCTTTGGGTATCGTAGTCGGGATGTTGATGATTGGAGAGCTTGATCGATATTGCACGATCCGAGCTATCCTCATCCGGTTCCATCGGCAGCGTATCGAGCACATGAAACCAGGGCATCTTTGCCGCACGGTTCGATTGCGCGACGGGTTGGATCAGCGCCGGCTCATCCAATGAACCAAGTGTCACATTGATGGAATCCGTGCCGGGCACATCATAGAACAAGGGCGTACCGCAGGTGCCGCAAAAGCCGCGGCGCACAAGATCCGACGAATGAAACCATGTAGCTTCGCCACGCGTCAGCTCGAAATCGGCACGTTTGGCACTACCCAATGGCAGGGCGTAATTGCCGGACGCTTTCTGGCACATGCGGCAATGACAAAGATGCGGATAGCCGAGTGCGCCGGCAGTGCGATAACGAACCGCGCCGCATTGGCATCCACCGCTGTATCCCGCCGTCATCGTCATTTGCCGCGCTCCGGTGGCCATGTCGCCGTATCGTGATCGGGATGCTGATAGGATACGATCTCCAGCACGAAGGGCGCCTGCTCGGCATCTTCCTCTGTCCGGTGTCCCGGCAGCAGATGCAGCCGGTCGATGAAGCCGATCTTGGCTTCGGTGCCGTATTGCACGACAGGCGGCAGTTGCGATGGATCGTCGAAGGCGCCGGCCGCGACCGCAATGCCATCCGGCGCCTCATAGGTCAGCGGCGTACCGCAATCGCCGCAGAAACTGCGTTTCACATAGTTCGACGATTGGAACACCTTGCGCTCTCCGCGCGTCCATGCGAGCTCGGCACCGCGCGTCGAAACCAGCGGCGCATAATAGGCGCCGAAAGCCTTTTGGCACATCCGGCAATGACAGATCGACGCATCCTTCAGTTCGCCCCGAACCCGAAAGCGAACCGCGCCGCACTGACAGCCGCCGGTGTAGACCTTGCTCACCGCTTGATCTCCCAAGTCGTGATCCGCTCACCTGTCGCCGCATCCTTGCCGTCCTTGAGCTGGATACCTCTTGCAGTCAGCTCCTCGCGAAGCTTGTCGGCCTCGGCGAAGTTCTTGGCTTTCAGCAGCTCGAGGCGCTGGCGCACCTTGGCATCGATTTCAGCGACGACAGCTTCGTCGATCTCCGCCTTCTTCGGCAGCAGGCCGAGAAGATCGGCGCTGGCCGCAAAGACCGGCAGGAGGCTGGCGTCGGCATTGGCGGCTTGCGCCAGGGCGTGCAACGCCTGGATAGCGGCAACGGTGTTCAGATCATCGCCGAGAGCGGCAAGAACCGTCTGATCCGGCGCGGCATCGCTGACGTCTGCCGCCGGCCATTTGGCGATCAGTCTTTCTGCCTCATCGAGACGCTTGACGGAGAAGTCGATCGGCTCGCGGTAATGCGTCATCAGCATGGCAAGTCTGAGGACCTCGCCCGGCCAGGTCCGGCCACCGAGCTTGTCCGTCTGCAACAGCTCGTGGATGGTAACGAAATTGCCTTCCGATTTCGACATCTTGCGGCCTTCGACCTGCACGAAGCCGTTGTGCATCCAGACATTCGCCATCGCATGCGTGCCATGCGCGCAGCGCGACTGGGCGATCTCGTTTTCGTGATGCGGGAAGATCAGGTCGAGCCCGCCACCATGAATGTCGAAGACATCGCCGAGATAGCGCCCGCTCATGGCCGAGCATTCGATATGCCAGCCCGGACGGCCGCGGCCCCAGGGGCTTTCCCAGCCGGGCTCGTTCTCATCCGACAGCTTCCAGAGCACGAAATCGCCAGGGCTCTTCTTGTGCTCGTCGACGGCGACGCGGGCGCCGGCCTGCTGCTCATCGAGATTACGCTTCGAAAGCTGGCCGTAATCGGCCATCGATTTGGTGTCGAACAGCACTTCGCCGGCAGCGCGGTAGGCATGGCCCTTGGCGATCAGCGTCTCGATGATGGCGATCATCTCAGCGATATTGTCCGTCGCCCGCGGCTGCACCGTCGGCTCCAGGCAGCCGAGCGCCGTTGTGTCCTCGCGATATTGCTGCTCGGTCTTCTCCGTCACCAGCCGGATCGCCTCGTTCAGCGCGAGGCCGGGATGGTCGCGGAGCGCACGTGCATTGATCTTATCGTCGACGTCGGTGATGTTGCGGACATAGGTGACGTGGCTCTCGCCATAGGTCTTGCGCAGCAGCCGGAACAGCACGTCGAAGACGATGGCCGGGCGGGCATTGCCGATATGGGCGAAGTCATAGACCGTGGGGCCGCAGACATACATGCGGACGTTGTTGCGGTCGATCGGCTGGAAATCGACCTTTTCGCGCGTCAGCGTGTTGTAGAACTTCAGTTGCGGCTCGGCGGCCATGTCACTCTCCCAAAGGCATAAATCCGAAAAAAATACCGTCACCGGCGGGCCGGACGTTTGTCATCTTGGATTTTGGGAGACGAAAACGGCCAGGCCAGCGAAACGCTAGCGAATAATCTTCCGGCAGATAATGCAGATAACCGTTTTCATGGGCGGCTTTATCGCGCGCCGGAGGAATTTGGTCAAGTGGGGAGAGCGCCCCTCCCGTATGGGGAGGGGCTGTTTTTTATTCCGGCATCCGGTAGTCGACGAGCTTGTTCTCGCGCACGACGAAAAGCCTACCGGTTTCGGTGACATCGGGGCCGACAAGCGGCAGGATCGCCTGGGCGACGTCGCGGGGATGCGGCAGCGTATCCGGATCTTCGCCGGGCATCGCCTGAGCGCGCATGGCGGTGCGGGTCGCGCCCGGATCGACGCTGGTGACGCGCAGCGGCGTGTTTTGCGCTTCGCCTGCCCAGGTGCGGGCCAGCGCCTCGACGGCGGCCTTGGAGGCGGAATAGGGACCCCAGAAGGGCCGGCAGCGATGGGCGGCCGCCGAAGACAGGATTACGGCACGGCCCGCCTCGGCGCGCATCAGCAGCGGCTCGACGGAACGGATCAATCGCCAGGTGGCTGTCACGTTGATGGTCATCACCTTTTCGAAGACCTTGGCCTCGACATGGCCGATCGGCGAGATCACGCCGAGAACACCGGCATTGGCAACGAGAATATCGAGCTTGCCCCAGCGTTCGAAGATCGAAGCGCCGAGCGTATCGATGGCATTCATGTCGGCAAGATCGAAGGGCACGAGGGTCGCGGAACCGCCGGCCGCCTTGATGGCATCATCAAGCTCCTCAAGTCCGCCGACCGTGCGGGCGCAGGCGATCACGTGCGCGCCGGCCTTGGCCAGTTCCAGCGCCGTGAAATAGCCGATACCGCGCGATGCGCCGGTGACGAGGGCGATCTTGTCCTTGAGATTGACGCTCATGCTGCCTTGATCCGGATATGTTGCGAAGGGAGAGGAGCAGGACGCCCCACTACCCTTTCTGGGGTCAACCGTTTATAAGGTCAACCGTTGCTGGCGAGAACGGAAAGCTTGCGCACGTTGCTGGTGCTTTCCTTGTCGAGCAGGCGCGTCGGATAATCGCCGGTGAAGTAATGGTCGGTAAACTGCGGCTGCGCATTGTTACGCGGCTCGCCGCCGACTGCCCGGTACAGCCCGTCGATCGAGAGGAACTCCAGCGAGTCCGCGCCGATATAATCGCACATGGCCTGCAGGCTGCTGTACTGGTTGGCAAGCAGCTTGTCGGCGTCCGGCGTGTCGATGCCGTAGAAGTCCGGATGGAAGATCATCGGGCTGGCGACGCGGATATGCACTTCGCTGGCGCCGGCATCGCGGATCATCTGCACGATCTTGACGGAGGTCGTGCCGCGCACGATGGAATCGTCGACCAGCACGACGCGCTTGCCCTCGATGATGGCGCGGTTGGCGGAATGCTTCAGCTTCACGCCGAAGGCGCGGATCTGCTGCGTCGGCTCGATGAAAGTGCGGCCGACATAATGGTTGCGGATGATGCCGAGCTCGAAGGGAATGCCGCTTGCCTGAGCATAGCCGATGGCAGCAGGCGTCCCGCCGTCCGGCACCGGCACGACCACATCGGCCGCGACAGGTGCTTCCTTGGCGAGATTGATCCCCATGTTCTTGCGAGCAGCATAGACGTTACGGCCGCCAACCACGGAATCGGGACGGGCGAAATAGACATATTCGAACAGGCAGAGGCGCTCGGGCTGTGAAACTTCCGGCTTGCGGGCGTCAATGGTGATCGAGCCGTCGGGCTGGATCTCGCAGATGATGACTTCGCCGTTTTCGACATCGCGGACGTATTTCGCGCCGATGATGTCGAGGGCACAGGTTTCCGAGCAGAAGATCGGTTTGCCGTCGAGCTCACCCATGACCAGCGGCCGGATGCCGATCGGGTCGCGGGCGGCGATCAGCTTCGTGCGCGTCATGGCAAGCATGGAATAGCCGCCTTCCATCTGCCTGATGGCATCGATGAAACGATCTGAGGAGGAGGGATGCTTGGAGCGGGCGATGAGATGCAGCACGACTTCGGTATCCGAAGTCGACTGACAGATGGCGCCGTCGGCGATCAGCTGCCGGCGCATGGTCAGGCCGTTGGTGAAATTGCCGTTATGGGCAATCGCGATGCCGCCGACTTCCAGCTCAGCAAACAGCGGCTGGACGTTGCGCAGGATCGTTTCGCCCGTGGTCGAATAGCGCACATGGCCGATCGAACGGTCGCCGGGCAGGCGAGCAAGCGTCGCGGGGTCGGTGTAGTGGTCGCCGACCAGGCCCATCCGCCGCTCCGAATGAAAGCGCTGACCATCGAAGGAGACGATGCCGGCCGCTTCCTGACCGCGATGCTGCAGGGCGTGCAGACCGAGCGCCGTCAGCGTTGCCGCATCCGGGTGTCCCAGGATGCCAAAGACGCCGCATTCTTCATGCAGCGTGTCGCCGTCGATATCGTCCTCGAAGGAAACGGAATGGTTCATGGCTGCGGGCCTTTGCTCTCAACGTGGGCGGATCGGGGCGGCGTCACGAGTGACCATTAAAATAGCTCAAAATCCGGCCGGAAAAAATATCGGGCCGGATCTTCTATTATCACGCCGCTCAAATGGCGATTCTCGGGCGGCAGGTCAAGCCTGTAAACGCACCGTTAATTGTTTGTCTGCGGCGCGGGCGCGTCATCCGAGGGCGCGGTATCGTTCGGCGTCGCGTTGTCGCCACTTCCCTGCTGCTGTTGTTGCTGCTGGTTCGGCGCGATCTTGTTGAGGATCTCTGCCGGCAACCGTGCCTGAATATCTTGTGGAAGCGCAGCGGTCAGCTTCTCGACCATCGAATCGAGGAACGGCTTCGACTTGGCGTTGTTGACCCAGTCCGGACGGGCGGCCGGTGCCACCAGCCAGTTCCAGAAGGCGACCACGACGACCATCAGGAGCAGGCCGCGAGCCGCGCCGAAGAGGAAGCCGAGCGTGCGGTCGAGCGCACCGATGCGGCTGTCGATGATGAAATCGGCAATCCGGATGGTGATGAAGGAAATGATGATGAGCGCCAGCAGGAAGATGACGGCGGCGGACGCGATCGTGGCGATCTTGGTGTCGGCCTTGTATTGCAGGGCATAGGGAACGAGCAGCGGATAAAGATAGTAAGCGGCGACTGCGGAGCCGCCCCAGCTGACGATCGAGAGGATTTCGCGCGAAAAGCCGCGAACCATGGCCAGAACGGCGGAGAAGAGAAGAACGCCGATAACAATACCGTCGAAAATCGTAATGGGCATTTATAATCCACTTCAAGACTTGCCAGACCTCATGGTCGGCATCGGCCTCAATCATGAGCCTCTTCTTCGCCAAGAACGGCTGAAGTAAGGCTCAGTCTTCGTCTTCCGCGCGCTTGAGCGCACCCTTCGATCCGGCAATGCGCGCCACCAGATCCGGCAGGCTGTCGATCTCACTCCAGCGTCCACCGTTGACCTTCGGCAGGTCGGCGGAAGCGGCAGGCAGAACGGCCGCGGAAAAACCCAGCTTCTCGGCTTCCTTGAGGCGCTGGGCGGTGTGCGCAACCGGCCGGACGGCGCCCGACAGGCTGACTTCGCCGAAATAGACGCAATCTGCGGGCAGGGCAAGACCGGCCAAGGAGGAAACCAGTGCAGAAGCGACGGCAAGGTCCGCGGCCGGCTCGGAAATGCGGTAGCCGCCGGCGATATTGAGGTAAACATCGTGCTGGCCGAGGCGCACGCCGCAATGTGCTTCCAGTACGGCAAGAATCATCGACAGGCGGGCCGAATCCCAGCCGACGATGGCGCGGCGCGGCGTACCGAGCGATGTCGGTGCGACTAGCGCCTGCACTTCGACCAGCACCGGGCGCGTGCCCTCGATGCCGGCAAAGACAGCCGCTCCCGGCGATTTTTCGTTGCGCTCTCCAAGGAAGAGCTCGGATGGATTGGGCACATCGCGCAGGCCGGCGTCGGACATTTCGAACACGCCGATCTCGTCGGTCGGGCCGAAGCGGTTCTTCACCGTGCGCAGGATACGGTAATGATGGCTGCGGTCGCCTTCGAAATAGAGGACGGCATCGACCATGTGTTCGACGACGCGCGGTCCGGCGATCTGGCCGTCCTTGGTGACATGACCGACCAGCACCATCGCCGTGCCGGTCTGCTTGGCGAAACGGATCATGGCCTGGACGCCGGTGCGCACCTGTGTGACCGTCCCGGGCGCGGATTCGGCAAGCTCGCTCCAGAGCGTCTGGATGGAATCGATGATGACCAGATCCGGCCGCTTGCCTTCGGCGAGCGTTGCGAGGATATCCTCGACATTGGTTTCGGCTGCGAGCAGCACTTCCGTGTCGGCCGCCTTCAGCCTCTGGGCGCGCAGGCGAACTTGCGCCACGGCCTCTTCACCGGAGACATAGACGATCTTGTGTCCTTGCCGAGCGAGTGCGGCCGCAGCCTGCATCAGCAGCGTCGACTTGCCGATGCCGGGATCGCCGCCGACAAGGACGGCCGAGCCGCGCACGAAGCCGCCGCCCGTCGCGCGGTCAAGTTCGGATATGCCGGTATGGATGCGCGGCGCTTCCTCGATCTCGCCTGACAGCGTTGTCAGCGTCACCGGCTTGCCCTTGCGCGGCGTCTTTGCCGGTCCGCCGCCGATCCCGCCCATCGGATCTTCCTCAACGATGGTGTTCCATGCGCCGCAACTGTCGCACTTGCCGGCCCAGCGATTGTGGACCGTGCCGCAGTTCTGGCAGATGAATTGTGTACGGGCCTTAGCCATCGGATGCTGTTCTCAAGTTCAAATGCTTCGCTCTTCGCAGCGAATCGCGATCGGCTGTCAGATAATGTCTTTCACTAGACATCAAAACTAATGATTTCCGTATCAGCGGTGATCGTGGCAGCTTTTATGCCGGGTTTTTATGGGTGATGACTGATGTTTGACTATTCGCTTGCCCATTGGATCGGGTTTCTGACCGCTGCAATCCTTCTTAATCTGTCGCCCGGGCCGGACATCGCCTTCATTCTCGGCCATACGATCAGAAGCGGCATGCGCTCCGGCTTTGCGGCGCTGTTCGGCATCTGGAGCGGCGCCTGTCTGCATGTGCTGATGGCGGCTGCCGGCCTGTCGGCGATCCTCGCCGCTTCCGCGCTGGCCTTCTCGACGGTCAAATGGGTCGGTGCGGCCTATCTGATTTGGCTTGGCATCCAGGCGCTGCGCTCGAGGGGCGAGGGGGCATGGATCAAGGAGGCTCGCAAGACCCTGTCCTTTGGCCGCATCTATCGGCAAGGCATCATGGTCTCGCTGCTCAACCCGAAGGTCGCGATCTTCTTTCTAGCGTTCCTGCCGCAATTCGTTGTCGAAGGCGCCGGCCCGGTCTGGGCGCAGCTGCTACTGCATGGCAGCCTGATCATCGTTGTCGCCGCCTTCATCGAGCCGCCGCTCATTCTGCTCGGCGGCCGCCTGAGCGAAGTTCTCCGACGCAATCGCAGCTTCGGCCTGTGGCTTGATCGCGGTCTCGGCTCGCTGTTCGTCGCCCTCGGCGTCCGGCTGGCGATCATGGATCGCTGAAACAGTTCGAGGAATGGTGCTGCGACTTCCTGCCGGAAGCCGCGGGCTATTCCTCGGTCTCTTCCGAGATATACCGGCGTTCGTGCCGCAGTCCCATGCTCGTCAGCATCTCGTAGCCGATCGTTCCGGCCGACCTTGCCGCCTCGTCGACGGAGACGTTATTCCCGAAAAGCTCGATATAGTCGCCGGCACGGACAAGATTGTCAGGCAGGTCGGTGACGTCGAAAATGGTGAGGTCCATGGTGATGCGGCCGGCAACGGGCACCTTGTGACCGGCAATGAAGCCGTGACCGCCGGCGATGCCGGTTTGGCGCAGCGGCACGCCGCCGCTCGACTGACTGCGCATATAGCCATCGGCATAGCCGGCCGATACGACCGCCAGCCGGCTGTCTCGGGTCAATTGTAATGCGCGGCCATAGCCGACGGTTTCGCCTGCCTTGACCGAGCGCGTCTGGATGATCCGCGCTTCCGCCGTTGCAACCGGCCGCATCGGATTGGCCATGCCGGGAACCGCCTCGCCGCCATAAGTCGCGATCCCGGGACGGGTCAGATCGAAATGATAGTCCTGTCCGAGAAAGATGCCGGCTGAATTGGCAAGGCTCGCTTCGATGCCCTCGAAGGCCGTGCTGACCTTGCGGAAAGCCTCGAGTTGCTGCTTGTTCATCGCATTGGCGGGATCATCACCGCAGGCGAGGTGGCTCATGACGAGAACGGGCGAGAAGCTTGCCGGACGGGAGACGTCATCGGCAAGCGCGATCGCATCATCCATAGGCAGGCCGAGTCGGTTGAAGCCCGTATCGACCTGCAGCGCGCAGGGATAGTCGCCATATTCCGATAGCACAGCCATCCAGAAGGTCAGTTGTTCTTCCGAAGCGATGACGGGCACGAGATCGTTTTCGAAGAACCGGCGCTCCATGCCGGGCCAAATACCGCTCAGGACGAAGATGCGCGCCTCGGGCGCATAGAGCCGCAAGGTTGCGCCTTCATCCGCGGTAGCGACGAAGAAGTCGCGCGCGCCGGCAGCGTAAAGCGTTTCGCCGACATCCTCGATCCCCAGCCCGTAGGCATCGGCCTTGACGACGGCCGACGTGCGGGCCTTGCCGGAGCGACGGGCCAGGTCGCGCCAGTTTTCGACGAGCGCGCCGAGATCGACTGTCAGCCGCAGACCGGCAGAAGCAAAAGCATCATCGTCATTGAAAGTATCTGTCATGGAGCTGCCTGAACAACGAGGTGGCCGGGGGTGATTTGGTTGTGGCCAGGATAATGATCATCGATGAAAAGAAAAAGTGCTGCGGCGCACATATGCGGAATTGGGAAGAAGCTGCCACTACATTTTTGGCAGCGGTTTCGCGCCGATGGCGGACATTGCGAGCTCTACGAAAATCCGCCTATACGAAAATGCGTAATGTGCATGTGTGATATCCAACGAGTGGCTGCAAGATGATAATTATTCGCGACGAAGGACCGTCAAACGCGCTGGAAATCAACGACCTTACGGTAAGAGCCTTCGAGCCCATGGCCTTCAGCGATGGCAGCGAAGCGCCGATCATACGCCGGCTTCGACTGGCCGGCGACCTTGAAGTGTCGTTGGTCGCGGAGGAAAATGGTGCAATCATCGGACATGTTGCTTTCTCTCCGGTCACAATTAATGCCGTCCACGGTGGCTGGTTTGGACTTGGGCCTATTGCGGTAGAGCCGGACCGCCAGCGAGCGGGTATCGGCAAGTCCCTCGTCGCCAAGGGGATTGATGCCCTCAAGCAACGCGGCGCAGCCGGAGTAGCGCTCATCGGCAATCCGAAAATCTACAGCCGTTTTGGCTTCGAAAGCGATGGGCAGCTCACTTATAAGGACATAGAGCCCCGCTTCGTTCAGAGGATTGTCTTTTTCGGCCCTGCTCCGAGGGGAGAGCTACGCTTCGCAGATGCGTTTGAAAATCCATAGCCTTTGCGAAATTGCCGCTTGCGGCCATCGGCCACTTTGAAGCCGAAAGATGCCGTCCGGTGGCATTTGCCATAGGTTGGATCCATGCGCCGCCAAGTGCCTCCGTCAATGTTCCTCATATTGGATGAACGAGGAATCGGCGAGATCGGCAAAGCGGGTGAATTCTGACTGAAAGGCGAGCTTCACCGTGCCCGTCGGCCCGTGACGCTGCTTGGCGATAATGACGTCGGCCGTACCCTTCACGCGGTCGAACAGGGCTTCCCATTCCCCATATTTCGGATCGTTCGGATCGCGCGGCTCCTGGTTCTTCACGTAATATTCCTCACGGAACACGAAGAGTACCACGTCAGCGTCCTGCTCGATCGAGCCGGATTCACGAAGGTCGGAGAGCTGAGGCCGCTTGTCGTCGCGGCTTTCGACCGCACGCGAGAGCTGGGAGAGCGCGATGATCGGCACGTTCAATTCTTTGCCGAGCGCCTTCAAGCCGGTGGTGATCTGGGTGATTTCCTGCACGCGGTTCTCGTTCGACTTTCCCGAGCCGGTCATAAGCTGCACGTAGTCGACCACCAGAACGTCGAGACCGCGCTGGCGTTTCAGGCGTCGCGCACGCGCGGAAAGCTGGGCGATGGAGATGCCGCCGGTCTGGTCGATATAGAGCGGCACTTTCTGCATCATCATCGAGCAGGCCACCAGCTTTTCGAAATCGGCATCGTTGATGTCGCCGCGGCGGATCTTCGACGAGGAAACTTCCGTCTGCTCGGAGATGATACGGGTGGCGAGCTGTTCCGACGACATTTCCAGCGAGTAGAAGCCGACGACGCCGCCGTTCTTCGCCTTGGTCGAACCGTCCGCCTGCACTTCGCCTTCGAAAGCCGCGGCGATGTTATAGGCGATATTGGTGGCAAGCGATGTCTTGCCCATGCCGGGACGACCGGCAAGGATGATCAAGTCGGAGCGCTGCAGACCGCCCATCTTGCTGTCCAGCGAATGAATGCCGGTGGAGATGCCCGAAAGACCGCCATCGCGTTCCTTGGCGACGGCCGCCATGTCGATCGCAAGCGCCACGGCATCGTTGAACGACTGGAAACCGCCGTCGTAGCGGCCGTTTTCCGCAAGCTCGAACAGCCGGCGCTCGGTATCCTCGATCTGTGTCTGCGGCGGCATGTCGAGCGGCGCGTCATAGGCGATATTGACCATATCCTCGCCGATAGTGATCAGCGCGCGGCGCAGCGCCAGATCATAGATGGCGCGGCCGTAGTCTTCCGCATTGATGATCGACACGGCTTCGACGGCGAGGCGGGCGAGATATTGCGCAACCGTCATGTCGCCGACCTTCTCGTCCGCCGGCAGGAAGCTCTTGACGGTCACCGGATGGGCCGTCTTCCCCATGCGGATGATGTCGCCGGCGACTTCGAAGATCTTTCGGTGCAGCGGCTCATAGAGATGGATCGGCTTCAGGAAGTCGGAGACGCGGTAATAGGCATCGTTATTGACGAGGATGGCACCGAGCAGAGCCTGTTCCGCCTCGATGTTATTGGGCGCTTCGCGATAGTGCTGGTCGGTGGGAGCAATGGCGGCGACCTTGCGCGCAGCTTCGTTCATTTTCCATCTCTTCATGCTTTAGGGTGTCGACTGGTTTGCGACGATCCGATGTCATGGTCAACCGTGCAAATGGGTGTCCACCCGGAGTGGGGCAAATAGGCCTGGCCTATCAACGTTTTTCCACTCGTCCACAGGGACAGATTTCCGCCACGTAAAAAATCTCTTGTGGCCACTTTGCAACGAAAAGATCGACACACGAATCACATATGCAAACCATCCGTGGGGAATATTTTAGCCGGGTCTTTCGCCGTGTACATCAATTGTTGCGGCTATCCTGCTTGAAAAACTGGGAAAATCCGGGTATTCCCTTTGAATTAGGGTAGGATGCTAATAGTATAAAGTTGCAATAATGCCAGGTGCGCCATCAAGACAAGAACTCTTCGACGACCTTTCCGCGTTCAATCGCAAGCTGAGGGCAGCGTTTGACGCCCTCGTTCGCGAACACGGCATGACGCTCTCCCGCGCAAGGGTTTTTCGCAAACTCTCCCGCCGGGACGGGATCAACCAGAGGGAGCTTGCCGACGAGCTGGAGCTGGAAACGCCGACGCTCGTGCGCATCCTTGATGCCATGGAGGCGCAGAATTTCATCGAGCGCCGTGCTGCGATATCCGATCGCCGTGCCAAGCAGATTTTCATGACGGAATCCGGAAAAGTCGTCGCCGCCGAGGTCGAGGCTCTTGCCACCGGTGTACGCGCAGATATCTTGGAAGGGATTTCGGACGAGGATGTCGGCATGGCGCTCAAGGTTATCCGCGCCATGACTGCCAATCTTCAGAATATCGGCAAATCATGAGGTAGCGCATGAGCGGTGAGCCAGGCCCGGTCGCCAACGCGGAAGCCAACGCCGTTCCTGCCGCTCCACCACCTATGCCGGGCTGGAAAGTGCCGCTCTATATTGCGGCATCGGTCATGTTCTTCCTGACCCAGGGCCTGGGTCTCAATCTCGCCTTCGCCAATCTCACGCAGATCCAGGGAACCATTGCGGCAACGACCACAGAGTCCGCATGGCTCTCCGCCGCCTATATGGCGCCCAATGTCAGCCTCGCCATCGCGCTGGTGAAGATCCGCCTCCAATATGGCGTGCGCAATTTCGCCGAGGTCAGCATTCTCGGCTTCGTGCTCGCCTCGCTGCTCAATCTCTTCGTTTCCGATCTGCATTCGGCGATTGTCGTCCGTTTCCTGAGCGGCATCGCCGGCGCACCGCTCTCGACGCTCGGCTTCCTTTACATGCTGGAGGCTTTCGAGCCGGCGAAGAAGATGACGATCGGTGTCAGCCTGGCGATGATGAATACGCTGCTTGCTGCCCCCATCACTCGCCTCGTATCGCCCTCGCTGCTGGATTATGGCGAATGGCGTGGCCTCTACACGCTTGAAATGGCATTGGCGTTGCTGGTCATGCCGATCATCTACCTGCTGCCGCTGACGCCGCCGCCGCGTGTCAAGGTCATCGTCCTGGGCGATATCTTCAGCTATCTCCTTGTGGCGATCGGTTTCGGCTGTCTGGCTGTCGCCCTGTCGGTCGGGCGCCTCTACTGGTGGCTGGAGGTGCCATGGCTCGGGGTCGTCCTGGCGATTGCCGTCGCGTCCCTGACCATCGCCATCGTCGTCGAATTGAGACGCTCGACGCCTCTGATCGACGTTCGCTGGCTGCTTCGGCCGGAAATTCTGCATCTGACGGCGATCCTTTTGATCTTCCGCATCATTGCGGCCGAGCAGACTTCGGTCGTCATGACCTTTTATCAGAACGCGGTCGGACTGCTCTACGATCAGCTCTCCATGCTCTATTGGATCATCCTGGCCTTCTCCGTCATCGGTGGTCTCATCTGTACCGCGTTCATGAGCTATGGCTTCAGCTGGCAGATCCAGTTCGTCGCGCTTATCCTGATGGGGGTGGGCGCGCTGATGGATTCGCAGGTAACGAACCTGACCCGTCCCGAGGAGATGTATCTCAGCCAGGCGCTGGTCGCGGCCGGCGCGGCGCTTTTTCTGCCGCCATCCATGTCGGAGGGTTTCAAGGCCGCCATCACCAAAGGGCCGCCTTATCTGGTGACCTTCTTCGTCGTTTTCACCTTTACGCAGAGCATAGGTGGTCTCATCGGCTCGGCCTTTTACGGTACGCTGATCACCATTCGCGAAAAGTTCCATTCCGCCGTGCTGACCGAACGCGTGCTGCTGACCGATCCGCATGTGGCCGAGCGCGTCAGCCAGCTTTCATCCTCCTATGGCAAAGTGATTGGCGACAGCGCGCTTCTGAAGGGAGAGGGGGTGGCGCTACTCGGCGCGCAGGTCAGCCGCGAGGCCAACATGCTTGCCTATGGGGATGCATTTTTCGTCGCCGCCGTGATCGCCTTCCTTTCCCTTGCCGGCCTATCAATCCATGTTCTCTTCCGCTTCGTCAGGGCTCGCCTGGCCGACGATCGGTTGCAGGTCGTGACATCTAACCAATGAGGATATGAAATAGCTCCATGTCGAGGCTCGTTCGCTCCCCAATCGAAGTCATCGCCGTTCTCGCCGGTGTCGGCGGCGTCATGCTGGTGCTCTATGCATGGCATCTGCCGCCGTTCAAAACCTCGGTCGAGACCACAGACGACGCCTATGTCAAAGGCTATGTCACGACCATCAGCCCGCAGGTCAGCGGCTATATCACCGACGTGCCGATCAAGGACTACAAGCTCGTGAAGGAGGGCGATGTGCTCGCCCAGATCGATAACCGCATCTACAAACAGAAGGTGGCGCAGGCGCACGCCACGCTGGATGGACAGAAGGCGGCCCTCGCCAATTCGCAGCAGCAGGAGCAGGCCGCGAAAGCCGGCATCGTCTCTAGTCAGGCGCAGATCGATAGCGCCAACGCGGCGCTGAAACGTGCCCAGCTTGCCGCCGATCGCGTAACCACGCTGGTTTCCAGGGGCGTGTCGACGACGAGCGATTCCGAACAGGCGCAGGCGACGCTGCAGCAGGCAGAGGCATCGGTCAATCAAGCGAAGGCGGCACTTGACGTCTCGCAGCAGAACCTGACGACGATCATCGTCAACCGTGCTTCGCTGGAGGCTGGCGTCAGCGGTGCGGAGGCTGCCGTGCAGCTTGCCGATATCGATCTCGACAATACGACGATCAGGGCGCCGCAGGACGGTCGTGTCGGGGAAGTCGGTGTGCGCCTCGGCCAATATGTGACGCCCGGCACGCAGCTGATGAACCTGGTCCCAAAAGACGTCTGGGTCATCGCCAATTTCAAGGAAACGCAACTTGACGGCATGAAGCTCGATCAGCCTGCCACGATCTCCGTGGATGCGCTCGGGCATCGCGAGATCAAGGGCCGCATCCAGCGGTTCTCTCCAGCTGCGGGCTCGGAATTTGCCGTGATCAAACCCGACAACGCCACAGGCAATTTCACCAAGGTCGCCCAGCGTCTCGGCGTCAGGGTCAAGATCGAGGATGGGCAGCCTCTGGCGGATCAGTTGGCGCCCGGCATGTCCGTCGTCGTTTCGATCGACAAGGATTCGGCTCCATTGCCGGAGCCCAAGACCGGTGACTGATTGAAAGACCTTTATACCTTGCAGGCAAACAAAAAAGCCTGGGTCGGAAGACCCAGGCTTTTTTCATTCGCAATCACGAAAAAGGCTTGAGGATCAAGCTTCTTCGTCGCCGTCGCGCTCAGCTTCCGGATCGAAGAAGTCTTCCGGACGCAGAGCGTCTTCGTCAACGCCGTAGATGGCGTCGGCGGAGGTGAGGGTTTCACCCTTGGACTGACGTTCTGCTTCTTCAGCGGAACGGGCAACGTTGAGCTCGACGTTGATTTCGACTTCGGAGTGAAGCGCGATGGCAACCTGGTGCAGGCCGATGGCCTTGATCGGCGTGTTCAGGTGAACCTGGCTGCGGCCGATGTTGAAGCCTTCGGCAGCGAGGATTTCGACGACGTCACGAGCGGCGACCGAGCCGTAGAGCTGGCCGGTTTCGCCAGCCGAGCGAACGACGATGAAGGACTTGCCGCCGAGAACGTCGGCAACCTTCTGTGCTTCGCTCTTGCGCTCGAGGTTACGAGCTTCGAGCGTGGCGCGCTCGGCTTCGAAACGGGCCTTGTTGGCGGCGTTGGCGCGCAGTGCCTTACCAAGCGGCAGCAGGTAGTTACGAGCAAAGCCGTCACGAACCTTGACGGTTTCGCCCATCTGGCCGAGCTTGGAGATGCGTTCGAGGAGAATGACTTCCATTTTCGTTGTTCCTTTCGATATCAGATTTTCGTGTCTTGTTTGGGTGTGTCGGCATTCTTGTTCGGGGTGAGCGATATCGCCTTGCGGGTATCGTAGAGGCCGAGAACGAGAATGATTAAGAGCGGCAGCGTCAGCAGGAAGGTCATCAGGTAGCAGATGATCAGCACCGGCAGGCGCCAATCCTTGCCGCGGGTCCGGTAATGCAGCGATGCAAAGCCGGAAACGATGAAGCCCGCGCCGAAGGCACCGAGCACGGCGGCGGCAATGAGGCCGAGGACACCGCCGAAGAAGATGGCGACGATCGCCACGAGAAAGACGAAGATCGCATTGCGGTTCATGCGCAGCGCCGAGGGGATATCTTCGCGTGGGCGAAGATTGTGGCTCGAAGCCGCGACGATGCGGGTCGCGACATAATAGGCGGCGAGCAGCATCATGACCCAGATCATGCCCCAGGCGATCGGGATCATGTAGAGCATCAGCGACTTCATCTTCGCGATCGCAACCGGATTGAGTTGAAGATCGGGAGACTGCTGGTTCACCGCTGTGATGTAGGCGTCGACGACCTGGCCCACGAGATCGGCGCCGTAGCCCATGACCGCGCCGGCGACGATGATGACGACCGCGGCGAGACCGCACAGGTGCAGCATGATGTCGGAGAGCGGATACCAGGCCATCAGATTATCCGGCCCGCCGAGTTCAGAGGCGGGACGCGCCAGATTGGCGAGATGGCTGAGCCATGCGGGGATCAGCGTCAGCAGCAGGACAAACAGCCCGAAATAGATCGAGGGCCCGATGATCGTGCCGACGATGCCGGCCGCCGCGACGGCGACGATGACGGCCATATTGCCCCAGCCGAGGCCGACGATCAGGATCGGAAGAGCGGAAAGCGCGCCGAACAGGATGAACAGCAATGGCTGCACCGTCGCGCCATACACGAGTAGGGCGGCGGTCAGACCGGCGAGCGCGCCGATGCCAAGCTCTTTTGCGTTCAACTTCTTCACGTCGCTGTCCTGCTTCATGATCGAGCAGTTAGAGGATGCCTTCGCCACACGGGCCTGAAAGCTTATCCCCAACATGGGGTTTCAAGGTTCCGATCCGCGCCCATCGCGAAAGGGAGAAGGGAAGGCATCGCTGCCTTCCCTCTTAATTCATTCTGCGTCGGTCGCTATTAGGCGACGACGTAGGGCAGCAGGCCGAGGAAACGGGCGCGCTTGATCGCCTGGGCGAGTTCGCGCTGCTTCTTCTGGGAAACGGCCGTGATGCGGGACGGAACGATCTTGCCGCGCTCGGAAATGTAGCGCTGCAGGAGACGGACGTCCTTGTAGTCGATGCGCGGCGCATTGGCGCCCGAGAACGGGCAGGTCTTGCGGCGGCGATGGAACGGACGGCGGACCGGTGCGGAGGAAACTTCAGACATTCTCAAATCTCCTTATACGCGGTCTTCGCGCGGACGGCGCGGACGATCTTCGCGGTCACCACGATCCGGGCGCGGACCACGATCGCCGAAGCTACGCTCCGGACGGTCGCCATCGCGGCGCGGACGGTCGTCACGGTCGCGCTTCTGCATCATGGCCGACGGGCCGTCTTCGTGCTTCTCGACAGCGATCGTCATGTAACGCAGGACGTCTTCGCTGATGCGCATCTGGCGTTCCATTTCCTGGATCGCAGCGGCCGGAGCATCGATGTCCATCAGGGCGTAGTGAGCCTTGCGGTTCTTCTTGATGCGGTAGGTGAGGGACTTGAGGCCCCAGTTTTCGATACGCCCGACTTTACCGCCATGAGCTTCGATGACACCCTTGTACTGTTCTACGAGGGCGTCGACCTGCTGAGCGGAAATATCCTGCCGGGCAAGGAATACATGTTCGTAAAGAGCCATGGATAGCTTTGCCTTTCTTGCGTTGATCTGAACCCGATATTCGGCGGCTAAGCCTCAACGACTGCTCCTGAGAGGGTAAACCCAAGCAAGAAAAGCGTTTCCGAGACGGTCGAGAGCGGAGACACGGGAGGCTGGAACGCTTCCGTTCCGACGATTCTTCTTGCGAAAAACCGGCCCTCCGTTCAGCCACCAGCCAGAAGACCGGGTTGCGAACAGGGCGGCTTATACGGATTTTTCTCCGAAAGGCAAGGGTGCGAGCGAAATTATGCCGTTTTGCTCGGAAGCGGCGTCGATGCCCGGGCCAAATCGTGAGCCCCGGCCTGCCGCAGCGTTGCACCCGCCGCGCTCTCCCATATGATAAGAGGCGAATTGCAGCAATAGGGATGGTTCATGCGCATCTTTCTCGTTCGGCACGGCGAATCCCTTGGCAATATCGATGACCGGGCCTATCGGCAGTTCGGCGATCACAATGTGCCGTTGACCGAGTGGGGTTATCGGCAGGTGCTGGAGGCAGGGGAGGCGATATCAGCCTATCTGAAAGGGCTGCCATCAACCGAATTGCGCAAGCTGAGCGTCTGGTATTCGCCCTTCCTGAGGACGCGACAGAGCAAGGATGCGTTGCTGGGGGTCTTGCCGGTTGATCTGATCAGGGACGTGAGGGAGGATTATCTGCTGCGCGAACAGGATTTCGGGCTCTTCACCGAAATCTACGATCATGCCGAACAGAAGCGGAAATTCCCCGATGAATTCGAAAAATGGGCAAGGCTGCGCAACAATAACGGCAAGTTCTATGCGCGTCCGCCGGATGGCGAGAGCCGCGCCGATGTCGCTCAGCGCGTCCGTCTGTTCCTCCAGACCGTCATGCACGATGCCGAAAACGGCAGGAACAATGTCATCATCGTCGGCCATGGCGTCACCAACAGGGCCTTCGAGATGAATTTCCTGCATCACCCGGTCGATTGGTTCGAGCAGTCGAATAATCCGGGCAACGCCGATGTGACCTTGATCGAGGGACGCAGTTCGGAAGGCTACCAGTCGATCCTGCTTCACAAGTCCGCGGACCGGGTGAAAGGGCAGGAGGAGCTGCGTGAAGCCCATGGCTCCGAATTGGCGATTGCGCCGAAGGCGGAGCAATAGAGCTTGGCAGACCGCTTTCCGCTCTTCTTTTAGTGGATGCGGCTTAGTTGCATTTTTCCAGAATCTCGGCCACGACACGTTCAAGCGGTGCAGTCGCATCGATGACGACGCCGTTTGCTGGGACATCTTCTTTCGTTGCGTGCAATCGCTCGATGAACTGCCGTTCGGCAGGTCTTCCACCCCACTCGTTTTCCGGCCTCTGGGCAAGCCGTCGGGTCAAAGTGTCAAGATCGACCTCGAGAACAAAAACCTGATCGAACAGATGAATGAAGCTGGGGAAATTCCTGGAGCCGCCGCAGAAAAACGACACAGCATGGCCTTGGTCAGCCACCAGTGCTTTGACCTTGTCCACGTCCCAAATATGGTGCTCATGGGCAAGTGCATCCAGAGGCTCCCCCGTTTCGGGATCGCCCTGATAAGCCAAATCGGTATCACCATTGATGGCATGAAAACCGCGCCGCTGCAGCGCGCGACAGACCGATGTCTTGCCGGTGCCGGAAACGCCCTCGATCAAATAGTTTCTGATACCCATCCCATTGCTCCCGGATAGACGAGTTCCGGTTATGGCGTTGGTGGCTGCAGGGCCATCCCGCCGAAGACGGCGGGTAGCTCCAGTTAGTCGAAGGTCGCGTTGGTTCGCTCGATGGTATCCGTTACCGAGTTGCCGCTCTGAGGCCTCACATCGGCATCGGATACTTGCGGTGCACCTGCTCGATCTCGGCCAATGCCTCTTCCGGCAGCGTCACATAAGCTGAAGCGATATCGGTCTCGAGCTGCGGCATCGTCGTCGCACCGATGATGACCGAGGCCATGAAGGGCTTGGTCAGGCAGTAGGCCAGCGCCAGCTTCGACGGGTCGATGCCGTATTTGGCGGCGATTTCAAGATAGGCCTTTACCGGCGGTTCCTGCAGCGGCTGCAGGCGGCCGCCGATGTCCTGGTTGATCGAGCCGCGCGAGCCGGCCGGGCGGGCGCCGCCGACATATTTGCCGGTGAGGATGCCGCCGGCGAGTGGCGAATAGGCGAGCAGACCGACATCTTCGTGATGCGAAAGCTCGGCCAGATCGAGGTCGAAATGCCGGTAGAGCAGGTTGTACTCGTTCTGCGTGGTGGCGACACGCGGCAGGCTCTTCTGCTCGGCAATGGTAAGATATTTCTGGATGCCCCAGGTCGTTTCGTTCGAAAGGCCGATAGCGCGGATCTTGCCGGCCTTTACCAGTTCGCCCATCGTCTCCAGGATCTCGGTGATATCGGCAATCGCCTTTTCGCGATCCTGGTTGAAGGGGTTATAGCGCCAGTTCTGGCGGAAATGGAAATGGCCGCGGTTTGGCCAGTGGATCTGATAGAGGTCGATGTAATCGGTCTTCAGCCGCTTCAGGCTGGCATCAACAGCTGCATTGATATTGGCGGCATCCGGACCCTGTCCGCCGCGCAGATATTCGCGGCCCGGGCCGGCGACCTTGGTGGCGAGCACGACATCCTTGCGCTTGCCGGTCTTCTCGAACCAGGTTCCGATATATTCCTCCGTGCGGCCTTGAGTTTCCGGTCCCACCGGCGTCGTCGGATACATTTCCGCGGTGTCGAAGAAATTGATGCCCTTATGAACGGCGTAGTCCATCTGCTCATGGGCTTCGGCTTCGCTGTTCTGCGTGCCCCAGGTCATTGTGCCCAGGCAAATCTGCGAAACGGAAATATCGGTGCGGCCTAAATTCTTATATTTCATGGGAAAACCTTGGGAGATGGGAGAAAGCCAAAATGAATGAGGTCGCGAGAATTTAGGCCTCATCTGAGTGAGCGCAAGAAAAAAATCATTGCGCTTCGCGGGCGCAAAAGCCTGTGGCTGCGGGGCTTGCACTATTGACTCCGCCGCAAACAATGTCATTGGGAAGCAAAACGACCCCCAAAAGGACGCTTTATGATGACTGTTGCTTTCACATTTCCCGGCCAGGGCAGCCAAGCCGTCGGTATGGGCAAGGACCTTGCCGACAATTTCGTCGAGGCGCGTGCCGTCTTTGAGGAAGTCGATGAAGCGCTCGGTGAAAAGCTCTCCGACATCATCTTCACCGGCCCGGAAGAGACGCTGACCCTCACGGCCAATGCGCAGCCGGCGCTGATGGCGGTATCGATGGCCGTCATCCGTGTTCTGCAGGCGCGCGGCCTCGATCTGAAGAGCAAGGTCGCCTATGTCGCCGGCCACTCGCTTGGCGAATATTCCGCTCTCTGTGCCGCCGGCACCTTCTCGCTCGCTGACACGGCACGCCTGCTGCGCATCCGCGGCAACGCCATGCAGGCGGCGGTGCCCGTCGGCGTCGGCGCCATGGCGGCGATCATCGGGCTCGAACATGCCGATGTCATTGCTGTCTGTGCTGAAGCATCCGCGCTCGGCGCCTGCCAGATCGCCAACGACAATGGTGGCGGCCAGATCGTCATTTCCGGCGAGAAGGCTTCGGTCGAAAAGGCTGCCGAGCTTGCGACCGCCAAGGGCGCCAAGCGCGCGATCCTGCTGCCGGTTTCCGCTCCCTTCCATTCGACGCTGATGGCGCCGGCCGCCGACGCCATGCGCGAGGCGCTTGCCGGCGTTGCCAAGGCCAACCCGGTTGTGCCCGTCATCGCCAACGTCCGGGCCGCTCCAGTCACGGACGCAGAGGAAATCGCTAAGCTTCTCGTCGAGCAGGTCACCGGCCAGGTGCGCTGGCGCGAGACGGTGGAATGGTTTGCCGCCAACAACGTGACAACATTGTATGAAATTGGCGCCGGCAAGGTGTTGACGGGCCTTGCGCGTCGTATCGACAAGACGGTCAATGGCATCGCCGTCAACAATGCTGCGGATATCGACACGGCGCTCGCCGCCTTGCTCGGCTAATAGATTAAGGAACGAGGGACAAACATGCTTGATTTGACCGGCCGCAAGGCCCTGGTAACCGGTGCATCCGGTGGCATCGGCGAAGAAATTGCCCGGCTCCTGCATAAACAGGGCGCCATTGTCGGCCTGCATGGTACGCGCGTCGAAAAGCTGGAGGCGCTGGCTTCCGAACTCGGCGATCGCGTCAAGATCTTCCCGGCCAACCTGTCGGATCGCGACGAGGTGAAGGCGCTCGGCGCCAAGGCGGAAGAGGAGCTCGGCGGCGTCGATATTCTCGTCAACAATGCCGGCATCACCAAGGACGGCCTCTTCGTTCGCATGAGCGACGAAGACTGGGACGCCGTGCTGGAAGTCAATCTGACCGCCGTCTTCCGCCTGACGCGCGAGCTGACCCATCCGATGATGCGCCGCCGCTACGGCCGCATCATCAACATCACCTCCGTCGTTGGCGTCACCGGCAATCCCGGCCAGGCGAACTACTGTGCTTCCAAGGCTGGGATGATCGGCTTCACCAAGTCGCTGGCGCAGGAAATCGCCACCCGCAACGTCACGGTCAACTGCGTTGCGCCTGGCTTCATCGAAAGCGCGATGACGGGCAAGCTGAACGACAAGCAGAAGGAAGCCATCATGGGCGCCATTCCCATGAAGCGCATGGGTACGGGCACGGAAGTTGCTTCCGCCGTCGCCTATCTCGCTTCCTCGGAAGCAAGCTATGTCACGGGCCAGACGATCCATGTCAACGGCGGCATGGCTATGATCTAAAGGAATTGCTGTTGGAGGGAACTTTCCCTCCAATAGCATGTTGAGCAACCCGGAGCCGGCTATTTTCTGGCTTTGCGACGGACTTAAACCGTGTTAAGCGGGCCATGACTGTGAACAGTCGTCCGGAAAATTCAGGCGGACTGGGCCACATTCAAGGCGCTGGACCGGATCTCAATGCCGGGTTGAACGGGTTTGCCAGCGGCGTCGGAACAGATGCTGCAGGTTTGAATTAGGGTAGGGATGTCACAAGGCATTCTCATCAGGATATAAGGTCGAGGAAACCGACATGAGCGATATCGCAGAACGCGTAAAGAAAATTGTTGTTGATCATCTTGGCGTTGACGCCGACAAGGTTGTTGAAAGCGCAAGCTTCATCGACGATCTGGGTGCGGACTCGCTCGACACCGTCGAACTGGTCATGGCCTTCGAAGAAGAATTCGGCGTTGAAATCCCGGACGACGCTGCTGACTCGATCCTGACGGTCGGCGACGCGGTAAAGTTCATTGAGAAGGCTCAGGCCTAATCTTTCGCGCTTTTTGAAGGGGCGGGCTGAAGAGTCCGCCCTATTTCGTCCGGCGAAGCCGGACGAAGCATATTTATACGCATATCATCATAAAAAGACGGGGGTCTGCGGGCGATGAGACGTGTCGTTATCACGGGTACCGGCATGGTATCACCTTTGGGCTGTGGCACGGAGGTGTCCTGGACGCGTTTGCTCGCTGGGCACAATGGTGCACGCCGCGTGACTGAATTCGAGGTCGAGGACCTCGCTGCAAAGATTGCCTGCCGCATTCCTGTCGGCGACGGCACCGATGGCACCTTCAATGCTGATGATTGGATGGAGCCGAAGGAACAGCGCAAGGTCGATCCCTTCATCATCTATGGCATGGCGGCTGCCGATATGGCGCTGGCCGACGCCCACTGGCATCCGGAAACGGATGAGGATCAGATCGCCACGGGCGTCATGATCGGCTCGGGCATTGGCGGCCTCGAAGGCATCGTCGAAGCCGGCTATACGCTGCGCGACAAGGGTCCACGCCGCATTTCGCCCTTCTTCATCCCCGGTCGCCTCATCAATCTCGTATCCGGTCAGGTCTCGATCCGCCATAAGCTGCGCGGCCCGAACCATGCCGTCGTTACCGCATGTTCCACCGGTGCACATGCGATCGGCGATGCCGCCCGGCTGATCATGCTCGGTGATGCCGATGTCATGGTGGCAGGCGGTGCCGAAGCTCCGGTCTGCCGCATTTCGCTTGCGGGCTTTGCTGCCTGCAAGGCGCTGTCGACGGACTTCAATGATACGCCGCAGAAGGCTTCGCGCCCCTATGACCGCGACCGTGACGGCTTCGTCATGGGCGAGGGCGCCGGTGTTGTCGTTCTTGAAGAGCTGGAACACGCCAAGGCCCGCGGTGCAAAGATCTACGCCGAAGTTGTAGGATACGGCCTTTCGGGCGATGCCCATCATATCACCGCTCCCTCAGAGGACGGCGAGGGCGCATTCCGCTGCATGACTTCGGCCTTGAAGCGTGCGGGCCTGACAGCGGCTGACATCGACTATATCAACGCGCATGGCACATCGACCATGGCCGACACGATCGAACTCGGCGCAGTCGAACGACTGGTCGGCGATGCGGCGCCAAGAATCTCCATGTCGTCCACCAAGTCGGCGACGGGCCATCTTCTCGGAGCTGCCGGCGCCATCGAGGCGATTTTCGCCACGCTCGCCATTCGCGACAATATCGCCCCACCGACGCTCAACCTGGATAATCCGGAGCGCGAGACCGCTATCGATCTCGTTCCGCACAAGGCCCGTAAGCGCGAAATCAACGTCGCGCTGTCGAACTCCTTTGGCTTCGGCGGCACGAATGCGTCGCTTGTCCTGCGCCGCTATGAGGCTTAATAACAACGCGTAACGGTTAGGGCGAGGGTGCCTTGCGGCAATCTCGCCCGCATCCTTGATTGTTGCTGCGCCTTCGTCTTTTCGGGAATGCGGTGCGGGAACGCCTGATCGGTCGAAGTCGGAGCCTGCAGCTCCGCCTTATCTTCTGAACCTGCTTTTTGCCGCATTGCTTGGCCAAAGAGCAGGCAATGACAAAAGGGAAGGGATTGCCGGTGAGCGATACGAACCAGAGCAACGGAACTCCGAACGGGCAGAAGGGACCGATTATCCCGAAATCGGCCAATGAAGCCCTGCGCCCGGAGCGTGTTCCGGATCCGCCGAAGCGTTCGCGCAAAGCCCGCAGCCAGATGGTTATCTTCCTGAACTTCCTGATGACGCTGGCGGTTTTTGTCGCCGTTGCCGCCATCGGAGGCGCTTACTACGCGTTTTCGATCTATCAGGGTTCCGGCCCACTGACGACCAATACCAATTTCATCGTGCGCAATGGTGCCGGTCTTAGCGAGATCGCCAATCGGCTTGAATCCAATAACATCATCACGGATCAGCGTATCTTCCGCTGGCTGACGGCCACCTATCTGCGTGACGGTGAAACGCTCCGCGCCGGCGAATATGAGATCAAGGCCGGCGCCTCCATGAAGGATATCATGGAACTGCTGAAGTCCGGCAAGTCGATCCTCTACTCGGTTACTTTGCCGGAAGGGCTTACGGTGCGGCAGATGTTCAACAAGCTGCAGGCCGATGTCGTGCTGGAGGGTGATTTGCCGTCGGCTCTACCGCCGGAAGGCAGCCTGAGACCGGACACCTATAAATTCACGCGCGGCACCAAGCGCACCGAAATCATCCAGCAGATGGCGGCGGCACAGACGAAGCTGGTCGATCAGATCTGGGAGAAGCGCGATTCGAGCGTTCAGCTGGCGAACAAGCAGGATTTCATCACGCTGGCTTCCATCGTGGAGAAGGAAACCGGCCTGGCGGACGAGCGCGCCCATGTCGCTTCCGTCTTTCTGAACCGGCTGGGCAAGGGCATGCGCCTGCAGTCTGACCCCACGGTCATCTATGGTCTCTTCGGTGGTGAAGGAAAGCCATCCGATCGCCCGATCTATCAGTCCGACCTGAAGAAGGACACGCCTTATAATACCTATCTTATCAAGGGCTTGCCGCCGACGCCGATCGCGAATCCGGGCAAGGATGCGCTGGAGGCTGTCGCCAACCCCTGGAAGACGCAGGACCTCTATTTCGTGGCTGACGGCACGGGCGGGCATGTTTTCGCCGCGACGCTGGACGAGCACAATGCCAATGTCAGACGCTGGCGCAAGCTGGTTGCCGAGAAGGGTGAAGATCCGAGCGCCATTGCCGTTGATGGCCAGCCCGACGATGCTGCCGTAGCCCCTGGCTCGGGCACGCAGCAGAAGAAAAAGACCAACTAATCCTCACCGCGCCGTGGTCTGCATAGGAGTCCGGCGCGGATTCACTTTACATTGGCCCATAATCCGAAGATTTTCGATGGATTGGGGATAGGAACTATCGGAGGCTTGCATGGCATTGCAGTCCATGACCGGCTTTGCCCGGCGTGAGGGAACGAGTGGTCGTGGCCGCTGGGCATGGGAACTGCGTTCGGTAAACGGCAAGGGGTTGGATATCCGCTTGCGCTTGCCGCCGGGCATGGAACGCCTCGAAGCTGATGTCCGCAAGTCGATTGCGGATCGGCTCTCACGCGGTAATCTACAGGTCAGCCTGTCACTGTCAGTCGAAGAGAGCCGTGTCGAGGTGGTCGTGAACCAGGATGCGCTGGCGGCGGTCCTGGCGCTGCGAGATCAGCTTGCTGGTATCGTCGATCCCGCTCCGTTGCGGCTGGAAAGCCTGATGGCCGTACGCGGCCTGGTGGAATTCAAGGAAGCCGAAGAGGATGAGGATGCCGTCGCCGCGCGCGATGCCGATATCATGGTCGGTCTTGAGGCGGCACTCGGCGATCTCCGCGACATGCGTCGGCAGGAGGGCGATGCCCTCGGCAAAGTTCTGCTCGGTCATGTCACGGTGATCGAGACGCTGACATCAACGGTCGAGCGCGATCCATCTCGTTCCCCGCAGGAAATTGCCGTGAGACTGGCGACGCAGGTTTCGATGCTTCTGGACGGCTCGTCGGGTCTCGACCGTGACCGGCTCCATGCCGAAGCTGCCCTTCTCGCCACCAAGGCCGATCTACGCGAGGAGATCGACCGTCTGAAGGCGCATGTGGCGGCTGCGCGCGATCTCATGTCCAAAGGCGGCCCTGTCGGCCGCAAGCTCGATTTTCTTGCACAGGAATTTAACCGGGAATCGAATACTATCTGTTCGAAATCGAATGCAGCGGCCGTGACCGCCGCTGGCATAGAGCTGAAAGTGGTAATCGACCAGTTCCGCGAACAGGTCCAGAATTTGGAGTAGGCCATGAAACCGGCGACATCCACATCCATTCCGATCGCCCGCCGGGGGTTGATGCTTGCCATCTCCTCGCCCTCAGGCGCCGGAAAGTCGACGATCGCGCGCACATTGCTCGATAAGGACAAGCAGGTCAGCCTCTCAGTCAGCGTCACGACCCGGCAGCGCCGGCCGAGTGAAATCGAAGGCGTGCACTATCATTTCGTCTCGCAGCGCGAATTCGAGCGCCTTCGCGATTCCGACTCCCTGCTCGAATGGGCCGAGGTGCACGGTAATTTCTACGGCACGCCGCGCGAGCCCGTTGAGACGGCGATGGCGGAAGGTCGCGACATGCTCTTCGATATCGATTGGCAGGGCGCCCAGCAGTTGCAGGAGAAAATGCCGGCCGATGTCGTCTCCATCTTCGTGCTGCCGCCGACCATGACGGAGCTGCAATCGCGGCTGCATCGGCGCGCAGAGGATTCCGAAGAGGTGATCGCCATGCGTCTCGCCAATTCCCGGGCCGAGATCGCTCACTGGCGCGAATATGACTACGTCATCGTCAATGACGACCTGAACATTGCTTTCGATGCCGTTCAGTCGATCGTCAAGGCCGAACGTCTGCGCCGCGACCGTCGGCATGGCATGTTCGATTTTGTTCGCAACTTGCTGGAAGAGACGCCGCAGCTCTAAAGCCGATTAAAGGCAATTCGCCAGCCGGCAGAATTCTTCTACCGAAAGCGTTTCGGCGCGGCGCTGCGGGTCGATATCGGCCTTCAACAAAAGCGCTTCGCCGCCAAGCGGCTTCAAACTCTGCCGCAGCATTTTCCGACGCTGGCCGAAGGCGGCTTGCGTCACCTTCTCCAGCTTGTCGATGGAGCAAGGGATGGGGTTTTCCTTTGGCGTCAGATGCACAACCGTCGATGTGACCTTCGGCGGGGGTGTGAAGGCTTGCGGGGATATGTCGAAAGCCATGTGAGCCACGGTCCGCCAGCCGCAGAGCACGCCGAGCCTGCCATAGTGATCGTCATCTTCCTGCGCGACGATCCGCTGCCCGACTTCCTTCTGGAACATCAGGGTCAGGGACTGCCAGAAGGGCGGCCATTGCGCCGGCAGGAGCCAGTTCACCAGAAGCTGCGTTCCGACGTTATAGGGCAGGTTGGCGATGATCTTGACAGGTCCTTGCGAGGCAAGGGCGGCGAAATCCGTCTTCAGCGCATCACCTTCGATCACCTCGAGCCGGCCCGGATAATGATCGGCGATTTCCGCCAAAGCCGGCAGGCAGCGCGCATCGCGCTCGACGGCAATGACCTTGGCTGCGCCGAGCGCCAGGATTGCGCGCGTCAGGCCACCGGGTCCGGGTCCGACTTCGAAGACGGTAACGCCCTCGAGCGATCCGGCTGTGCGCGCAACCTTCTGGGTCAGATTGAGGTCGAGAAGGAAGTTCTGGCCAAGCGCCTTGCGCGCATCGAGGCCATGGCGCTGGATCACATCGCGGAGGGGCGGCAAGCCATCAAGAGCGGCCATCAGTGATTGTTTCCAGTCTTGCTGCTGATCTCGCTTGCCAGCTTGAGGGCAGCGATAAGGCTGTCTTCCTTGGCAATACCCTTGCCGGCAATACCGAAGGCCGTACCGTGATCCGGCGAAGTGCGGACGAAGGGTAAGCCGAGCGTGACATTGACGGAATCGTCGAAGCCGAGCGCCTTGGCCGGGATCAAGGCCTGATCGTGATACATGCAGATGGCGACATCGTAACGTCGGCGGGCTTCGTCATGGAACATGGTGTCGGCGGGCAGGGGGCCGAATACATCGATGCCCTCGGAGCGGAGCCTATTAATCGCAGGCCGGACGATTTCGTCGTCTTCCTTGCCGAGTGCGCCATTCTCTCCGGCGTGTGGATTGAGGCCGGCAACGGCAAGGCGGGGCTTGGAAATGCCGAAGCGGCTGCGCAGATCGTGATCGGTGATCCGGCACGTCTCGACGATCAGATCGGAGGTCAACGCTTCAGGCACATCTTTCAGCGGAATATGGATGGTGACTGGGATCGCGCGAAGCTTCGGACCGGCAAGCAGCATGACCGGCATGACCGGCGTTCCAGTGGCGCGGGTTGCAAGATCCGCCAGGAATTCCGTATGGCCGGGAAAGCCGAAGCCGGCGTCATAGAGCACCGATTTGGCGATCGGGTTGGTGACGACTGCGGATGTCCGGCCATTCATGCTAAGGGAAACGGCCGTTTCGATGGCGGAAATCGTGCCCTTGGCGGTCGCCACATGCGGCTCGCCGGCGATCACATCCATGCCAGCTTCGATCGGCAGGATCGGCAGCGCGTCGGGAAAGATATTGCATGCATTCGCCGGATCGGCGGTCGCAAGCGGTACGGTCAGGCCGAGCTGAGAAGCCCGTGCCGCAAGCACGGTGGCATCACCAAGAAACAGGAAGGGCGGTAAATTCAGCTCGCCGCGGCGGAGCCAGGCGGCGAGCGTGATATCAGGGCCAATGCCGGCCGGATCCCCCTGCGTGAGCGCGAGAGGGAGGGAAGAGCGCGGTGGCATCGTCAATCAGCGATAGACGATCTGCGCCTTGGAGCGCAGCTCATCCATGTACTTCTTGTCGTTGGCGCTCACACCCTCAGCCTTGTCCTTGCCGAGATCCTCGGCACGGAACACGGCGGCCGCGGCGACGTCGTCGTTCACCTGGCGCTGTGAGCAAATGGCAACGTATTCGATGCCACGATCGGTCACGATCGGAGTGGTCGTGTTGCCGGAAGCCTTTTCCAGCAGCGGCTTCCACATTTCAGGAACCTCCGGTGCAAGCACACGGCCGAGATCCTGCACGGAGACGTCATGCATGGTTGCAGCAAAGACCTTCGCCTGGTCGCAGCCAGGGAATTTGGAGCGCGATGCTTCGGCCTCGGCCTTGCGTTTGTTCAGAATGGCGTTCCGCTTAGCGGTCGGGACGACAAAGATGATCTGCTTCAGGAAATACTCCGTCGTGACCGGCTTCGTCTTGTTTTCCGTCATGCGCGTCACGAGATCGTCGTTCGACATGCGGCTTTTTGCGCCGAAGCGCGCATTGACAACCCGCGGCCAGCTCATGGAAACGGCGATATAGGACTTAAAGTGATCGACGCCGACGCCGGCCTTTTCGAGAATCTGGCTAAGCTGCGCCGGAGTCATCTTGTTGCTGGAGGCGAAACGGCCGAAGGCGGCATCGACGTCCGTCGTCGAAACGGACATGCGCAAGCGAGAGATCTCGGCACGCTTCAACGTTTCGTCGACAAGCTGATCCTTGGCGAGCTTGTTCAGATCGCCTTTCTGGCGCTGCAATTTGAGGAAGGCGACGCGCTTGGCAATATCGCCGGATGTAATCACCTGGCTATTGACGAGGACCTTCACTTCGCTTGCTGCGAAAGCAACATCGCTGCTCGGTACGGCGAAGCTCGCCATAACCAAGGCCGCGGCTCCGAACAGCAGAGCGCGCATCGGTGTCTTTCCAGAAAACATCAACTACCCCTTCCCAAAGGTATTTCCTGCCAGCATTGCGCCGTTTTGGCACGCCTATCGCGCAATACGGCAACTTTGCGCCACATGTCTACATCAAGCGCGATGAATTGCAAAATCCTTGCGGCGAAACAATGACGCCGACAGCAGCAAGCTGCATCAACGCAAAAGAGCCGGCGGTGAAGCCGGCTCTGTGCAGTTTCGAACCCTATCAGAACGTTGCGTCCTGAACGCTGCCGAGGTTGACATCGCCAAGCGTACGGAAGGTCAGGCGAGCGCCGATCGTCCAGTCGCTTGCCGAGCTGGCGGTCGTATCCTTCTTGTCGAGGAATGACACGGTGAAGATCGTGCATTCGTCCTCGTAGGAGAGACCGACACCCTGGCGGGTGATATCATTGCTGTTGAGGTCGTAGCTGACCGTGCCGAAGACCGACCAGTATTCCTTGAACTTGATCTGCGCACGCGTCTGGATTTCGTCCTGGTTGCTGGTGAAGCCATACTGTGGCTGGGCAGCAATATGCGTGTAGATCAAGGATGTCTGGAACACATCGTTCGAGAAGCCGACTGCCGTATCGCCGCGACGGAAGGCGAAATCCTTCTCATCGAAGCGGTAGGATTGCGACAGCGAAATGCCCTGCGGCGTCGTCAAGCCGAACATGGTGACATAGTCGGAACGGGTGGTTTCAAGTCCCGAATCCGAACCTACGCCAGCCAGATCAGTCGATGCGAACGAGTTTCGTCCGGCTAGCTGATAGGATTGGCCGAAAATGTGCTGCAACTTGTAGCCATTGTCGAAGCTACCCGTGTAGCGCCACCCGACATTGGCACGCGTGCCGCCTTCGACGCGGTCGAAGCCCGAGAACTTGTCACGATCAAACAGGTTGGTCGCATCGAAGACAAAACTCTGCGCATCTTCGTTCGGCAGCCGCCCGGCAAGCTGCTCGTCCGGGCGCACATAGATCTGCGCGATCGGCTCGAACACGTGCGTGCTGTTGCTTGTCGTGATGAGGAACGGATACTTGGCCTCGAGACCCAGGGTCGCCATGCCACGCGCGGCATAGTCGCTCGAGTCGTAATTGCCCGAGTAGGTGCCGGCCGCAGGCCCGTTCATGTCCAGGCCATAGACGTCGCCGCGAAGTGCTGCCAGCGGCGTCAACACCAGGCCCTGATCCGTGGTGAAGGTACGCTGCCACTGCACCTCGGTGCTCAGACGCGTATAATCTCCGGAAAGACCGAGGTAGCGGTCATTCAGGCTGGAGTCACCAAGAGAGCTCGTGGCATCGAGGAAGGATGTCTTGTCACGCGACAAGTGCGTGAAATTCATCGTTGCCGACAGCTCGCCTCCGTAGACCGACTTCGGGTCGACATAGTGATAGTCGACGCTCGGATAGACGTACGCCTGCTGCTTCTGCGCCGTGGCGTTATTGTCTGTGTCCTGCACGTTATAGTAGAAGGCGCGCATATCGAAGAAATTGCGCTTTCCGATACCTGTCAAGTAGGCTTGGTTCGTATGGGTGCTCTGGTTGAGACCATCCAGGCCATAGGTGCGCGAGAAGTTATTATCGCTCTGCGCCATGACATCCCAGCCGAAAGTCCAGCGAGGATTGATCCTGAAATCCGCCTTGGAACTGATCATGCCGCGAGTTTTGTGCTCGGCATCGGTCGTACCGGCGGTGAAGGCACTCGGATCCATCTGGCTGATGCCGGCAACACGCAGGGTGTGGGTACCGTTCTCGAAGCGCTGGCGGAATTCACCCTGGAGCAACAGGCCCTGATTGGTGTAGCCCGTTGCGGTGACCGTCGCATCCATGCTCGGCGAGATGACGTAATAATAAGGAACCGTTACACCGACGCCGAGACGCTGAGAAACGCTCGCTGATGGGAACAGGAAGCCCGACTTGCGCTTGACCGTATTGTCGGGAACTTCGATCCACGGAACATAGGCGATTGGCTGTCCGAACAACTCGAAGCGAGCATGTTCGAGACGAATGGTATGGGTCACACCATTCTGAACGACACGCTGGGCCTTGACCTGCCACAGTGGCGCACGCCCCTGCTCGGAACAGGCCATGCAAGCGGTATAGACACCCTTTGTGAGGATCAGCTGATTGCCGCCGACCCGTTCGCCCTTTTCGGCGACCATACGGGTATTGTCAGGCATCTCGATGCGCAGGGCATTGACGAAGCCGTCTGAGAAGCTGTCGGTGACGTCCATTTTGTCACCGTACATGCGATTGCCGTCCGGGGTGATCAGCTCGACATTGCCGAGAGCCGTCATCCGCCCGGACTTCTGATTATATTCGACCTTCTGGGCGACCATCCTGTAGCCGCCATAGTTGATCTGGACCGCACCGCTCGCGGTGACGATCTGCGTATCCTTGTTGTAGACCAGTTCGTTGGACGAAAGGACTAGCTTTGCGCCTTCCGGCACCTTCACCTTGATAGGAGAAGTTGCAGTGCCGGCACCGCCGTTGTTGGTGTTGGCATTATTATTGTTGGCCTGGGCGTAAGCGACGACCGGACTCAAAATATATGCACACGCGGCCGTGCCCGTAACGAGGGCAGCCACATACTTTCTGATACTCTTGCGGTTGCCTGCCGCCACTTAGCCGTCCTCCTGATGAAGCAGGATCGTTGCCCCGAATGCCAATGCGACGATCACGGGTATCCATGTCGCCACATAGGGAGGAACCACTCCGCTGCTCCCGAATGCCTTTACAAGCACGGTGACAACATAAAGCACGAAGCCGGAGAGGATTCCACCCAGAATCACAGAGCGCGATTGATTGAATCTACTGAATTTTAGGGACACAGTTGCCGCAATCAGCGTCATTGCCACCAGAAGGAATGGCTGTGACAGAAGCGAATGAAACTGTGTCTCAAGTGCGTTGGTCGATATGCCGAAGGAGCGTGCGGCCTTTATTCGATTAGAAAGATCATAAAAAGCAATGGTTTCCGGTTGAGCCAAACGTTGCGAGACGAAATCCTGTTTCAGATTCGTACGGACTTGTATCGAACTCTTATGGTCCGGAATTTCTCCCGGTCGCCGTTCGACGACATTGTTAAGAAGCCAGTAACCATCTTCCAATTTTGCCGAGTCCGCGTCCTGTCGCAGGACGATATTTCCCTGTGAATCGAAGTGGATAAACACGACGCCTGTCAGTGTTGTTCCGTTGTTCAGAATGGCCTTGGCACCGATGATCGTGTCGTCTTTTCCGTTGGACTGGCGCAGCCACGGAATCGAAAGTGTATTGCGGTAGGACGGGTCGCCGCGCAGATCAGCTTCGATCGCTTCTGCATGTCGCTGGCCCCAAGCCGCTACCGGATTGAGGGCGAGCATGGTCAGAAGCCCGACGCAGAAAGCACCCATCATGAAGGGCATCATGAACTGCCAGACGGAGATGCCGGCCGCGCGCGCGATAACCAGTTCGCGGCGGCGGTTGAGCGCGATCAGTACCGTCATGCCCACGAAGAGCGCGATGAACGGGACTGTCTGCTGCAGGATGAACGGCAGCCTGACCGCCGTCATCAGCAGGCCGATGGAGACGGTATATCCGGGCAAGCCGGCAAGCCGTCCAGCGGTCTCGCTGAAATCGACGAGATAAACGATCGAGATGACGCCGAGGAAGAACCAGAACGTCGTCACGATGTAACGCGTGAAGAAGTAGCGCCCGAGCGTACCGAAAATCATGCACCGCCCCCGTTCGAGCTGCCTGGTGCGGTCGGCATGCGGTCCTGAACTCTTTGTCGCCAGTTGCTGAGGCGGTTGCGGATCGAGACGGGCATCGTCATCTTCCGGTTCCGCAGCAAGAGGATGATCGCGATAAGCGTCGCGGTGATATTGATCGCGTAGAGAACGCCGATGAATTTGGCCGAATTGTCGATCTGGTTGGCAGCGTAGAAATCTGCCCAGCGAAGAGCAAAGGACAAGGTTAGCGCCGATACCATTGGATGCAGCCGCGCCTCGCGATGCGACCGCGCATCGCCGGCGATGACAAGCGATATCAGCGCAAAGATTGCCGGCAGCGCCCAGTCGTTGAGGCGGCGATGCAATTCGGCGCGGTAGTCGCCAGGTCTTTGCTTGTAGTCCGGATCGTTCGTGTCCGGATTGAACAGGAAGCCAAGGCTGCGGTCGCTGGCTCGCGCATTTGCCTGACCACGGCTTTGCGTCATATCCGACAGGTCGAAGGAATAGGAATCGAACTTGATGACCGAGACGCTGCCATCGGGCGTCTTGCGGTGAACCTCGCCATCCTTCATCAGCAGCGACGTGCCGCTCGGATCGACTGCGCCTTCCTTTGCATAATAAATGAGGTCAAAGGCCGGGTCGCGGGAATCGACCACGAACAGCCCCTTGAGAATGCGCCCCGACAAGCGCTGGGAAATCTGGACGTAGAGACCGTCTTCGATGCGCCGGAAATTCTTCTCTTCGATCACCGTGGACAGAAGGTCGGCATAGGCTTCGGCAACCATCTGACGGGCGGCGACACGGGCCCTGGGCTCGACCACGTTATCGACGAAGAACGAAAATACGCTGATCGCGATGGCGAGAATCATGATCGGGCGGATGATGATGCTGCGCTTCGCGCCGGCGGCCTCCATGACGGTCAGCTCGGAATCGCTGTTCATCGCGGTCAACGTCTGCGTGATGCCGATGACGAGTGCGAAGGGCAGAACGATCGGAATGATCGTCGGCAGGATGAGCGTCGCGAGCTTTGCGAACGAGCCCATCGACTGGCCGCTATCCGTCACGAGATTGATGCGTTGCAGGACCTGCGTGGTCCAGATAATGGCGAGCACCGGCAGCAGCGCTACCAGGAACATCATACCGACACGCCGTACGATATATGTCTCGAATAACTTCATGCCGGCCCTTAAACGCAACAGCTGCCGAGCAAGCCGACAGAGATTCACCCTCCTCTACGCTGTTTACGTTTTTTTGGCGACAACCAACTCGAAAAAAAATCGTTAATTTTCCGAGATTCTTCTGTCGTGTGTCGTTTGAGATAAAGCCAGCAGGGCTGCGAAGATCACAAGCGAAGAGAGCCAGCCGAGGACGGCGTCGGAGAGATAGTGTCCGCCAAAGGCGACTCTAAGTGCTGGAATCAGCAGCGAAACTGCCGCGATCGGCAGGGCGGCCGCCGATCGGAACGGCTGCGGAATGATGAGGATCAGACAAAATAGCCAGCCCGCCGCTGCCGCTTCGCCGGAGATGAACGAGCAATTGCTGACACATTTGCCGGCGAAAGACCCTGCATGCACGAAATCGAACGCGCCGCCGAAGAGATCGGTCTGTCGCGGGCGTGGCCGCCCGGAGAAGGCTTTCAGCCACAGATTGACGATCAACACCGGTCCTAGGAGCAACGAGCCAAGCGCGACCTTGAGATTGCGGGCTCTGAGCGCATTGAAGGTTGCGCCGTGATCCTGCCAGCATCTGAGAAGCATCCAGAGCAGCAGGAAGGCGACGATGTAGGGGAGCTGAAAGAATATTTCCCGCAGCAGGCGCATGTCCTGATCGCCGCTATAAGGGAAAATGCCACAGATCTGATTGGGCTTGGTGCTTCCGAGGCATTGCTGCGGTTGGAAGAACATATTGGCGACGCCGAGATCGATCTGTGGAAAAAGTGAAAACAGACCCAGTAGCGCCCACCAGAGACAGAAGAGGGCGATGAAGGCATCACCTGCCGTGCGTGGCCGCAAAATCTCCGGAAAACGATCTTCGCGATTGAGGCTGTTGAAATCTATGATCAAGGCGGCTTTCCGACAAGAATTGTGCCTATGGCGGCTAAAGCACCATCCTGTGCAGTCTAGCCACGCTAAATGACAGGGATTTGAAGCCGCCGGCCGGCTTATAGAGGGAATGCCGCGCCAAAAGCTTGTATTCCTTAGCGAGACCTTGAATGATGGTTGTGTAAAATTCTCTCACTACGACGCATATTTATCGGAGCAGAAATGTCTGTGAAATTCGAGATTTCCTTCGCCAAGTCGGTTCGTCTCAGCGGCGGTCTGGCCATTCTCCTGAAAGGTACGGACAGTGAGCTGCCGGCTGGTGCCGAGAGCGCCGATCCGGCGAATGTTTTCGCCAAGGCGGCACCCGTATCCGGCTTCAAGAGCAAAGTGCTGAGCAGTCTGGATATCATCGCGCCCGAAGCGTCGCCCGTCGACCGGATCATCGTTATCGGTGCTGGCAAGGCCAAGGGTCTGACCGCGCACGACTGGCTGAAGCTTGGCGGCAGCGCAGCTGCAAAAATCCGCAACACGGAGAAGGTTGCGATCTTCCTTGATGCGCCCAACGTCGAAGTTGGGCCTAAGGAGGCGGCCGATTTTGCCTTGGGCATGCTTCTGCGCGCCTACAGCTTCGATACCTATAAGACGAAGAAGGGCGATGAGGACGAGAAGGGTGCCTCTCGCAAGGCGGTGAAGGTGACGATCGTTACCCAGGAAGCGGTAGCCGCCAAGAAGCTTTATGCGACTTCCGAAGCCGTGGCCGGCGGCGTGATTCTCGCGCGCGATCTCGTCAACGAGCCGCCGAACGTTCTTGGCCCCGTGGAATTTGCAGCTAAAGCCAAGGAATTGGAAAAGCTCGGCGTTGAGATCGAGATTCTGACGGAGCGCGAGATGCGCCGGCTAGGCATGGCTGCCCTGCTCGGCGTCGCGCAAGGTTCGGCCCGACCGCCGCGGCTGGTCATCATGCAATGGAAGGGCGGCAAGGCGAAGGACAAGCCGGTCGCCTTCATCGGCAAGGGTGTCGTCTTCGACACCGGCGGCATTTCCATCAAGCCGGCTGCCGGCATGGAGGAGATGAAGGGTGACATGGGCGGCGCGGCAGCCGTCACCGGCCTCATGCATACACTTGCCGCGCGTGAAGCGAAGGTCAACGCCATCGGCGTTATCGGTCTTGTGGAAAACATGCCCGACGGCAACGCGCAGCGTCCGGGCGATATCGTCACCTCCATGTCCGGCCAGACGATCGAGATCATCAACACCGATGCTGAGGGCCGGCTCGTCCTCTGCGATGCGCTCTGGTACACGAACGACCGCTTCAAGCCGCAGTTCATGATCAATCTGGCGACACTGACCGGCGCGATCCTCGTGGCGCTCGGCAATCTGCAGGCCGGTCTCTTCTGCAACGACGACAAGCTGGCGGGCGAGCTGACGGCGGCAGGTCTTACGACCGACGAGCGCCTGTGGCGCATGCCGCTCGGCAAGGACTACGACAAGATGATCGACAGCAAGTTCGCGGATATGAAGAATACCGGCGGACGCCATGCCGGCTCGATCACCGCTGCCCAGTTCCTCAAGCGCTTCGTCAGCGACACGCCCTGGGCGCACCTCGATATCGCCGGCACGGCGATGGGCTCGGTTCAGGACGAGATCAACCAGTCCTGGGGCTCCGGTTTTGGCGTGCGCCTGCTCGATGAGCTGGTCCGCGCCAATTACGAATCGTGACCAACCTTGCTTTGTGAGATAGAAGGAGCGCCATGACCGACGTTCTCTTCTATCACCTGACGGAATCGAAGCTCGAAGACGCCCTGCCGCCGCTGATCGACAAGAGTGTCGAGCGCGGCTGGCAGGTCGCCGTGCAGATGCGTGAGCCTGCACGACGCGATCTCCTCGATAGCCATCTCTGGACCTATCGCGAGGATAGCTTTCTGCCGCATGGTACCGATGAAGACGAGATGGCAAGTCGCCAGCCGGTGCTGCTGACGATTTCGCCTGACAATATGAATAATGCCACCGTGCGTTTCTTCATCGACGGCGCCGAGGCGACGGATGTCGAAGCCTATCAGCGCGTCGTGCTGATGTTCGACGGCTACGATCAGGAGCAGCTGGAAAGAGCACGCGCTCAATGGAAGCGCCTGAAAGGCGAGGGGCATAACCTCACCTATTGGCAGCAGACGCAGGATGGTCGCTGGGAGAAGAAGGCCTGACCTTTCCCCGCTTCGCGAGGAGCGGCTTTATGCGCCTTCCGCCAGGATCTTCTGGATGAATTCCTTCTTCGCCGCCGTATAGGACGCGCGATCATTGGCATATTTCGCCGCGAGTTCGATCTTCAGCGCTTCGTAGGCATGCGCGAGATCCGGCTCCCTGCGCAATCGGTCGCGAAAGATGAGGAAGTTGCGCCAGGTCGGGCCACCATACTCGACCACATGCACGAGGTGCGTGCGGGTATCGCCTTGGATATCGCGGCCGAAAATATGGTCGTCCGGAACGATATTGCTGCCGGCATAGACATAGCCGATAGAGGCCATCGGCTCGACGCAGGCAAGACCGTCCTCGAAGTGCCGCACGCCGACGGCGATATCGATGATCGGCTTGGCCTTGATCTCCGGAATGGAGGTGCTGCCGAAATGCTGGACGTCCACGGCAAGGTCGCCGAGAGCCTTGCGAATGGCGGATTCTTCCAGCAGGTAGGCCTCGTGCCAGCTCTGGTTCGGGTCGGCGAGCTTGACGGACTTGTTGCCGACGCCGAGCCCGAAAGATTGTTCATGCTCCGATGCCATAGGCATCTCTCCAGTGAAGACGATGCGCTACGCTAGCACGTCGCGGGCGGCATTGTCTTCACCGGGAAAGGCCTATCAATCGTAAAATGCTTCGACGAATTTGCGCTTGCCGAGCATGAAGGCGTCGGCGACGTGGCGCAGTGGCGAAACGTCGACATCGGACGTGCCGGCTTTGACGATCTCGGCAAAACGGCGATAGAGCGAGGGATATTCGGCCTCAGGTGCCGAGAATTTCAGCTCTCCATTGACGGAAAGCTTGGAGCCGCCTTCGATGAGAACCATCTGGCCGGCATCCGTCTCGGCGATGATGTCCCAGCTCTGCTTGCCGGTCTGGCGCCAGTCGAATTCGGCATGGACGGGAAGCCCGGTTCCGCTCTTGAAGTGGAGATCGGCGACGATTGGGGAATCGCGGTTTTCCGGGAATTCCAGCGTCGCGCCGGTCAGGAAGAGCGGCGGCAGGATGTGGGTGACGATCGATAGCGCATTGATGCCGGGATCGAAGACGCCGAGGCCGCCGGCCTGCCAGATCCATTCCTGGTTCGGATGCCAGTGGCGGACATCTTCCTTCCAGATGACGTGGGCGCTGCGGATGTTGGTGCTGGCGAGGAAAGCTTTTGCAGCCTCCACCGCCGGCGCATAGCGCGAATGCCAGCTTGCAAAAAGCGAGACGCCCTTGGCCTTTGCCAGGTTCTCGAGATCGACCACTTCACTGAGCGTCGCGCCCGGCGGCTTTTCCAGGAAAACATGCTTGCCGGCCGACAGAGCCTTGTAGGCCGCTTCGTAGCGATATTGCGGCGGCATGCAGAGAGAAACGGCGTCGATCTCCGGCACGGCATCGAGCATGGCTTCGATGGTCGTGAAGGCGGGGATGCCTTCGACGGTGCCATGGCGGCTTGCCGTGGCGATCAGTTTGAAATCCGGATTGTTCGCGATGGATGGAAGGTGCTGATCGCGGACGATCTTGCCGACGCCGACAATAGCGAGGTTGATGGGGGACATGGGTGTCTCTCGATTAGTATGATTATTGATGCGATCTTTAACAGAATGCCACATTCGGGCAAGGGGCGGCAAATCGCAAAGGTAGGTGCTGGGTCCAATGTTGGACCATTATGCCCAAGCGCCATCATGCTTGGAAAACGAGTGCCGGCTCTTGATTCACAGCCTGAAATCGGCACTCTTCCTCTGCGCAGGCAAAAGATCCGGGAAGAATCGCTGCGGGGGGAAAATCATGAAAGCATTGCTCGGCTTCAGCCGAATCGTTGACTATGTGACTGAGATCATTGGAAAATCAGTCTCATGGCTCATTCTGGTCGCTGTCTTGGTCAGCGCCGGAAACGCCATCGTCCGTAAGGTCTTCAACACGTCGTCCAATGCGTGGCTGGAAGCGCAATGGTATCTGTTCGGCGCAGCCTTCATGCTCGCCGCCGCTTATACCCTCCGGCAGAACGAGCATATCCGCATCGATATCATTTATGGCTCGCTGCCGCGCCAGGTGCAGCACTGGATCGATCTGCTCGGCCACTGCCTGTTCCTGATGCCGTTCGTGCTCCTGATGGTCTATGACCTCGTGCCCTACGTCCGCACCTCCTTGCTGTCTGGAGAGGTGTCTTCCAGCGCCGGCGGCCTGATCATCTGGCCGGGCAAGGCACTGCTGCTGGCGGGCTTCTTCCTGCTGGCACTGCAGGGGATCTCGGAGATTATCAAGAAGATCGCCGTCATGCGCGGCGATATGGACGATCCGACCCCCTATACGCCGACTCAGGCGCCCCTCGATGTCGAAACACCGGCAGGGGAGGCGCGCTGATGCTCGAATTCATCGCCGTGAACATGGCGCCGATCATGTTCGCCTCGCTGATCATTTTCTTGCTCATAGGCTATCCCGTCGCCTTCGCGCTTGCGGCGAACGGGCTGCTGTTCTTCTGGATCGGCGTCGAGCTCGCGCCCTATTCGGGCGGCACCATCAACCTCTCCTGGCCGCTTCTCAACGCGCTGCCGGATCGGTTCTGGGGCGTGATGTCGAACGATACGCTGCTGGCGATCCCGTTCTTCACCTTCATGGGTATCGTGCTGGAGCGATCCGGCATGGCCGAAGATCTGCTCGACACGATCGGCCAGCTGTTCGGGCCGATCCGCGGCGGTCTCGCCTATGCGGTGATTTTCGTCGGGGCGCTGCTAGCCGCCACCACCGGCGTCGTCGCGGCCTCGGTCATTGCCATGGGGCTGATCTCGCTGCCGATCATGCTGCGTTATGGCTATGACCGGCGCGTTGCCTCCGGCGTCATCGCCGCTTCCGGCACGCTGGCGCAGATCATTCCGCCGTCGCTGGTCCTGATCGTGCTGGCTGACCAGCTCGGCCGTTCGGTCGGCGACATGTATGCCGGCGCGCTCATTCCCGGCCTCGTGCTGACGGGTCTCTACATGCTCTATGTATTGATCATGTCGATCGTGAAACCGAACTCCATGCCGGCATTGCCGAAGGAGGCCCGCTCGCTCGGCTCCGGCGTTACCTCTTTGCTCGTCGCCCTGTTGATCTGCGCTGGCGTGGCCTATGCCGCACACGTCTATCTGACGCCCACCTATGGCGAAAACGCCGACATTCTCGGCGCAACCGTCGGCGTCGCCTTCATCTACGCGATTGCCGTGCTCGACAAGGGGATGAAGCTCAACGTCATGTCCCGGCTGGCACAGGAGGTCATCATCGTCCTCATTCCGCCGCTGGCACTGATCTTCCTCGTGCTCGGCACGATCTTCCTCGGCATTGCGACGCCGACCGAGGGCGGCGCGATGGGCGCGGTGGGCGCGCTCATAATGGCGGCCGCCAAAGGCAGGCTGAACATGGAGGTCATCCGCTCGGCATTGAGGTCCACTACGCGGCTTTCGGCCTTCGTGCTGTTCATCCTGATCGGCTCGCGCGTCTTTTCGCTGACCTTCTATGGCGTCAACGGCCATGTCTGGGTCGAGCATCTGCTGGTGTCGCTGCCCGGAGGCGAAGTCGGCTTCCTGATCGCTGTCAACGCGCTCGTCTTCTTCCTGGCCTTCTTCCTCGATTTCTTCGAGCTTGCCTTCATCATCGTGCCGTTGCTTGCACCCGCGGCCGACAAGCTCGGCATCGACCTCATCTGGTTCGGCGTGCTGCTCGGCGTCAATATGCAGACGAGCTTCATGCACCCGCCTTTCGGTTTCGCGCTGTTCTATCTCCGCTCGGTGGCGGCACGCGTGCCCTATCTCGACAAGGTGACAGGCAAGCAGATCGCGCCTGTCACAACCGGGCAGATCTATTGGGGCTCGGTGCCTTTCGTCGGCATTCAGGTCTTGATGGTGGCGCTGACGATCATGTTCCCGCAGATGGTCATGCACTACAAGGGAGAGGGTGCGGGCGTCGATCCCAACACGATCAAGATCGAGGTTCCCGGTTTCGGCGCGCCCGGTCAGGACAATGGCGGCGGCCTCGGCCTGCCGGGCCTGCAGCTTCCCGGGGGAAGCCCGCTGGACGACAAGCCGGCCGGACAGGGCGGCAGCGATCAGCCGAAACCACCGGCCAACGATCTCAGCCAGCCTCCGTCGTTCAATTGATACGCGCGGTCTGCATCGGCCAGCTTTTCGATCGGACACAACGAAAAACCCCGGAGCACCGCTCCGGGGTTTTTTCTTTCCGATATGCTGGCCGATCAGATCTTTCCTGAGCGCTGCAGCGTCATCATGTAGACGTCGTAGCTGTATTCGGCGACCTGGGTATAGAGGTAGTGCTGGCCACGGAAGCCTTTGATCGATTCCCAGATCTTCTTGAAGGTCGGGTTGTTGGCTTCCATCTCGGCATAGACCTCGTTGGCCTTGTCGAAGCAGGCATTCATGATCTCGGTGCTAAAGGGCCTGAGCTTCGCACCTTCGGCCACGACCCGTTTGATGGCGGCCGGGTTCAGGTAATCGTATTTCTGCAGCATGTTGGCGTCCGTCGCCTGGGCGGCCGTGCGCAGCAGCGATTGGTAGGCCTTCGGCAGGCCGTCATAGGCCGCCTTGTTGAACATGACATGCACCGTCGGGCCGCCTTCCCACCAGCCGGGATAGTAATAGTAGGGCGCAACCTTGTAGAAGCCGAGCTTCTCGTCGTCATAGGGACCGACCCATTCGGCCGCATCGATCGTGCCTTTCTCGAGCGCCGGATAGATATCGCCACCCGCGATCTGCTGCGGCACGACGCCGAGGCGTTCGACCACCTTGCCGGCAAAGCCGCCGATGCGCATCTTCAGGCCCTTGAGATCGGCAACCGTGTTGATTTCCTTGCGGAACCAGCCGCCCATCTGCACGCCGGTATTACCGGCCGGGAAGCCGATCAGCCCCTGCGTCGCCAGGAATTCGTTGAACATGTCGATGCCGCCGCCGTGATATTGCCAGGCATTCATGCCGCGAGCGTTGAGCGCGAAAGGAACGGCAGCACCCAGGGCCCAGACCGGATCCTTGCCCCAATAATAATAGGCGACCGAATGGCAGGCCTCGACCGTTCCAGCCGAAGTTGCGTCAGCCGCCTGCAGGCCCGGCACGATTTCGCCGGCCGCAAAGACCTGAATGTTGAAATTGCCGTCGGTGGCTTCCGACACGTATTTCGACAACACTTCGCCGCCGCCATAGATCGTATCGAGCGACTTCGGAAACGACGATGTCAGGCGCCAGTTGATCTTCGGATTGCTCTGCGCAATAGCCGGAGCGGCAAGGGTTGCAGCAGCCGCAACCGAGCCGGCGCCGGCGACGCCTGCTTTCCGCAGAAATGAACGACGATCCATCTATTACTCCCCCCGGATACGAGCGGGCGGGCTCGCCCGCTCTTCGTGATCACGGCTGCAGCTAACCATGCCCCTCGACGCGTTTCAAGCGTATCGCAAGCGAGTGCAACCATTGATTTTTGCTCGGAACCGGAAGGTGGGCCTAGAGGTTTTTGCCTTTCACGATCGTTTCCCGCAGGAAACTGTAGCCAAGCGCTGTACGCGTCGCGCGTTCCGTGGACGCGCCGTCACCGCCATGGCCACCCGAGCCGAATTCGTGGAACAGCGGATGATGGCCGAGTTCTTCCAATTGAGCGGCAAAACGCCGGGCATGCGAGGGGTGGACCCGGTCGTCATTGCTCGAGCTTTCGATGTAGATCGACGGATAGGTGATCTCGGAGGCGGCCTTGACATTGTGCAGGGGTGAATAGGACTGCAGATATTCAAGGTCGGCCGGATCATCGGGATCGCCATATTCGTCGATCCAGGCTTTCCCGGCCGGGAAGACATGGAAGCGGGTCATGTCCAGCACCGGGACCTGGCACCAGATCGCGCCGAAATCCTGCGGGTAGCGCGTCGTCATGACGCCGGTCAGCAAACCGCCATTGCTGCCGCCGTTGCCGGCGATGCGGGATGGTTTGGTGTAGCCGCGTGCGACCAGATCGCGGGCGACGGCGGCAAAGTCCGCAAAAGCCCTGTGACGGCCGTGGTTCTTGGCGCTGCGGTGCCAGTTCGGTCCGAACTCGCCGCCACCGCGAATATAGGCCATCACATAGGCGTTGCCCTGTTCGAGCCAGCGGCCGATGATGCCGGAATAATAGGGGCCGAGCGCGACGTCGAAGCCACCGTAACCATACATCAGGACAGGCAGTTCACCCTTGGTCCAGGCTTTCGGCAGGACGACATGATAGGGCACCTTCGTACCGTCCTCGGAGATGGCTTCCAGCAGGATGGAGGTCATGCCTTCGCTGTCGAAGTAGGTCGGCGAACTGGCAATGTGCTTGAGTTCAAGGGATGTCCGGCGATCGCTAAGATCCAGCTGGTAGGAGGAGGGTGGCTGCAGAAAGCCGGCGCCATAGACCTGGAGCGTGTCGTCGCCGAGATGCAGATCGGAATAGAGCGGTGCGACCGACGCCGTCTGAACATCCTCAGGCAGCGCGATTTCGCGGATTTCGGCATCGGCCTTGGCCAGATCAAGGACGAAGAGATGTGGCCGCATGTTGTCCGACACGATGAAGACGCACCATTCGCGCATCAGCAGGAATTGCGAAACCGATTGCCGCTCATTGGGCGAAAACAGGATGCGTCTCGCATCGGCGCCAGCTGTCCCCGGCTCTCGCGGCAGGGGCTGCAAGGCCAGGCTGCCGGCGGGGATGCGTTCGTCGGTCTTGGCAAGCCAGACGAGATGGGAATGGTTGAATCCGAATTCGATATCATCAGGCAAATCGATCTGTCGCAGCGAACCGTCCCGATCCTCGATGAAGTGACTGGCGCTGCCGATTTCATGACCCGCGCTGAAGATCCGGATCGGCCGGGCCTCACCTTCCGCTGCAAGACCGGCAAGCTGTGGGTCGAAGATCGAACAGGAGCCATAGATGTCGCTGTCTTCGGCGGCATAGAGGACGGGAGCATCCGCCGGTGATTGACCGCGTTTCAGGCGACGGCCGACGCGCGGCCAACCGGACCGCGTCGCGGATTCGCGGTCGATCGAGCCGAAATAGGCGATTTCGTCGCGGCTGAGCCAGGTCGCATGGCTGCGAACCGCCGGCGTATCGAAGCCGCCCTGGACGATGCCTTTCGTCTCACAGTCGAATTCCAATAGCCGGCTGGGATCGGAGCCGCCGTCGGAAAGGCAAAGCAGCACCCGCGTCGGCTCCCAGGGGCAGGTGATCGCGCCGCGCCAGAGCCATTTCCTGTCTTCCTGGGCACAGAAGGCATCGAGATCGAAGATCGGTTCCCACGGCGCATCGGGCAGGGGTGCTAGATCCGCTGGCAGCCGATACCATCGGCCGAGCGGATGATCGGCACTGCGATGAAAATCGAACAGCCAGTTGCCGCGCCGGGTAGTGGTGATCAACCGGTCCTCGCGCTCGATCATTTCCTTTATCGCGATGCGATCCGCCTCGAATTCCGGCGTCTTCAGCAGCCGCTCGGAGTCCGCATCCATTTTGGCGACGAATTGCAGGGTTTGCGGATCGTCGTCGCGTTCAAGGTGGAGGTGCATAGCGGCTCCGGATTCTATTGCTGATGGTGATGAGGCATCAGCAAACCAAAATAAGGGCGCGGAAGCAACCGTGCATCCGCGCCCTTATTGTCCATGGATTTTTCGGTATTGACCGCCTCAGCGCACCATTTTGGTATCGGCCTGTGCGACCAGATTGGTCGCCGGAGCGGACTCGCGCTTGTATTTCAGCGTGACGACCTTGTAGCCCTCTTTCTCCAGGCGGCTCAGAAGAGTGGGCAGCATCCTGACCGTGCGCTGGTGGATGTCGTGCATCAGAACGATGCCGCGGCCGCGCTGATGGAGCTGTTTCATGGTGCGATCGACCACCGAGGCGGGCGTCGAAGTGAAGTAATCCTTGCTGTCGATATCGACATCCATGACGATCATGTCGCGGGAGGCGATGGCCGCGCGCAGGCGTTTGGAGTCGGCAAGATAGGGGAAGCGGAAGAAGGGAACATCCGTGCCGATCGCCTTGGTGACGGCATCCTTGCCGCGGGCGATCTCGGTCATCGCCGCATCGAAGGTCATCTTGTCGAGATCGGGATGGCGGAAGGTATGGCTGCCGATCGCATCGCCATGGGCGAGAACTTCGCGCGCCGTCGCCGGATGAGCCTGTGCCATTTCGCCGACCATCATGAAGGCGGCCTTGACGCCGAACTTGTCGAGCGTGGCGAGAATGCGTTCCGTCTTGCCCGGGGCAGGGCCGTCGTCGAAAGTGAGGATGACTTCCTTGTCGGCGAGCCGGATGTCCTTGAGCGAGGCGACTTCCAGCGTCCGGCCGGCGAGATTGTGCGGGCCGTTCATGCCCGCCAGGTCGTCGCGGGTTTCCAGATCGGCGACGAGCCACTTCTTCGGCTCCATCTCGACGGGGTCGTTGGCCTTCAGTGGCTTGTGACGCGGCTCTTCGGCGGCATAGCCGGTCTTGAGCGATGCGTCATTGGTCGGTTTCGTGGCGCATCCTCCGAGAGCCAGGGACACGGCAAGGCCAGCCAGCAAAACACGGTAGTTCATCAGAATCGCTCAACAATATGTCTATGAAAGTTGAGCGCATTTTCTGCAGTTATGGTTAATGATCGGTTAGGATCGGCGGCGAATTCCTTAACGAGCCGTCAGGTTTCAGCCGGCCATGCCGCTTTCATATTCCGATGACAGTTCGAGCCACTGCTCCTCGGCGGTCGCAAGCTTCTCGGCGGCATCCGCACGCTGCTTTGCCTTTTCCGCCGCCTTTGCCGGCGCCTTTTCGTAGAGGGCGGGATCCGCAAGTTCTGCATCAAGCGCCTGAATCAGTTTCTCAAGCTTGCCGGTCAAGGATTCGATTTCGTTGATCTTCTTCTTGAGTGGCGCGAGAGAAGCGCGTCGATCGGCATTGAGCTTACGCTGGTCGGCCTTCGAAACGGAATCGTCACCACCGTTTGCCGCCGCCTTGCCGTCCTTGGTCTTTGGGCTGGCGACGACGAGGCTGCGGTATTCTTCGAGATCGCCGTCGAAGGTGGAGACGGTGCCATCGCGCACCAGCCAGAGCCGGTCGACTGTGGCCTCGATCAGATGGCGATCGTGCGAGATGAGGATGACGGCGCCGGAATAATCGTTCAGCGCCTGGATCAGCGCATTGCGGCTGTCGATATCGAGATGGTTGGTCGGTTCGTCGAGGATCAGAAGGTTCGGCGCGTCGAAGGCGGCAAGGCCCATCAGCAGCCGCGCCTTTTCGCCGCCGGAGAGATCCTTGACCTGCGTGTCCATCTTTTCCGTCGCCAGACCCATCTGCGCGACGCGGGCGCGCACCTTGGCTTCCGGCGTTTCGGGCATGCGGCGGCGCACATGTTCGACGGCCGTCTGGTTCGGAATGAGATCGTCGAGCTGGTGCTGAGCGAAGAAGCCGATCTTCAGGTTCGGCGCCAGCCTGACATCGCCGCTCTCGGCGCCGAGCCGGCCGGAGATGAATTTCGCGAAGGTCGATTTGCCGTTGCCGTTCGAGCCGAGCAGGGCAATGCGGTCATCGGCATCGATGCGCAGATTGAGGCGTTTGAGGATCGGTTTGCCTGGCTCGTAGCCGACGGCGCCGCCGCTGATCGCGATGATGGGCGAGGCGGGCTGCTTTTCGGGCTCGGGAAAGCTGAAGCCCATGACATGGTCTTCGATGACGGCCGCGACCGTGCCCATGCGCTCCAGAGCCTTGATGCGCGACTGCGCCTGCCGGGCTTTCGAGGCCTTGGCCTTGAAGCGGTCGATAAAGCTTTGCAGGTGCTTGCGCGCTGCATCGTTCTTCGCTTTCGCCTTCATCTGCAGCTCGTCGGCTTCGGCCTTCTGCCGCTCGAACTGATCGTAGGAGCCGCGATAGAAGGTGAGCTTCTTCTGGTCGAGATGCACAATGGAATTGACCGCCGTATTCAAAAGATCGCGGTCGTGCGAGATGATAATGACCGTGTGCGGGTAGCGGCGGATGTAATCCTCCAGCCACAAGGTGCCTTCGAGGTCGAGATAGTTCGTCGGTTCGTCGAGCAGCAGCAGATCCGGCTCGGAAAACAGCACCGCCGCAAGCGCAACGCGCATGCGCCAGCCGCCGGAGAAGGAGGAGGCCGGGCGCTTCTGCGCCTCGTGGTCGAAGCCGAGGCCGGCAAGGATGCTGGCGGCACGCGCTTCGGCTGAATGTGCGTCGATATCGGCTAGACGCGTCTGGATATCGGCGATGCGATGCGGATCAGTCGCGGTCTCGGCTTCCACAAGCAGTGCGGAGCGTTCCTTGTCTGCTGCCAGGACGATATCGATCAGCGGCTCCTCGGTGCCGGGCGCTTCCTGCGCGACCTGGCCGATGCGGGCATTGCGCGGGATCGAGACCGAGCCGCTCTCGGCGGCAAAATCGCCGGTGATGATCCGGAACAGCGTCGATTTGCCGGCGCCGTTCTTGCCGACGAGGCCGGCCTTCGTGCCCGCCGGAAGCGTCACGTTGGCATGGTCGATGAGAAGGCGGCCGGCAATGCGGGCGGAGAGGTCTGAAATCGAAATCATGGCGCGGTTTTGGCCGAACTCGGCGCCGAAGGCAAGAGTGCGAGGGCGCTTAGGCGTCCGCGCTTTACGAGGACTTCGAGAGGTTGGCGCAGTTGCGCAGCCGCTCGGTCAGCTCCGTTTCATAGAGCATGAGGTTGCTGAGCGAGGCATTGAGGCTGTCGAGGGCGGAATTGGCATTGGCTACCGTTTCGGTCTCACGGCTAAATCGCTGCTTCTTCTTCAGCCCCTTGGCGAGCTGATCTGCCACTTCCCGCAGCATTTCGGCCGCATCGCTTTCCGATTTGCGCGCCACCAGGCCGCAGTGGCTGACCAGGCGATGCTTCAGCCCGATCTCATCGAGCCCGCTCTGCGAGGGAAGGGGACCGAGCGCCTCGATCTCTTCGGCAAGACAGCGGTCTTCGCCGTAGAGTGCTTCGTAAAATAGTTGATAGTTGCGCGGCAGGTTCTTGATCTTCAGTCGCGTCATGAAGCGACCGATGACCTCAAGCTCGGTTTCCGTTTCATCGTCATCGATGGAATATGCCGAAACGCTTGTCTGCGAGTTCTTCATGCCTGCTTCTGACCGTGAGCTGATATATCTTATCAATCTGCAGGCTGGCAGGTTAAGGGAACATGAACAAAACGGTCTATGCGCGTGCTTGCGCAACAAAATGAGGCATGCGCTCAACGCTTGAGCGAAGCCGATCAATATCGGTAGGCTTCATGTTGACATCCAGTGCTGCCCTTCTCCGCGCAGAAAATGCAGGAGATCGAGCACCAGAGACGGCTTGCCCATCGACGTCAGTATCATGTGGCATTGGCCGCGGTGATGAGTGTGATGGTTGAACATATGCGTGACCGCCAGATGCAGAGGGTGGGTGATCGCACCTGGCCGGAGAACGGACGCGTAGGTGACGTCGGCGGCAAGGGCCGCGTCATCGAGCGTCTCGATCCAATCCATGATGCGCCGATCCTCGGCCTCGCGGGCCATGCGAAGCCCTGCGAGATCGTCGTGCAGAACGACGCCCAGCGCGGCTGGAGCCTCGCCCGTGCCGTTGAATCGGTGCATCCACAGCCGATCCGTCACCACCAGATGGTTCAGCGTTCCATGGAGCGAACCGAAGAAGGCGCCGCGATCCTCGTGAAATTCCGCGTCGCTGAGATCCGCCGCGGCATTATAGACCTGAGCGTTGGCCCAGTGATTGTAGTCGGCAAGCATTCTGAAATGTCTGAGCATATGCGTCTCCTCCATGGTGATGATGATGTTATCGTGAAGTTCGGCGATGGATAGCCGCTTCACCGCCCCAGCGGATCGCGAATCGGCCGCACGGACTGTGACAGCAGCGTGAAATTGGGCGATCCCCCTTGTTTTCGGGCTTTGGGGCAGGTAAAGACCGCCCACTTTTCTCTGATTACAAGGAACGGACCCATGGCGATTGAACGTACTTTCTCGATGATCAAGCCGGATGCGACGAAGCGCAACCTGACCGGCGCCATCACCAAGGTTTTTGAAGACAATGGCCTGCGCGTCATCGCCTCCAAGCGCGTCTGGATGAGCAAGCGCGAAGCTGAAGGCTTCTACGCCGTTCACAAGGAACGTCCGTTCTTCGGCGAACTCGTCGAAGGCATGACCTCCGGCCCGACCATCGTTCAGGTCCTGGAAGGCGAAGGCGCCATCCTGAAGAACCGCGAAATCATGGGTGCAACCAACCCGGCCAACGCTGACGAAGGCACGATCCGCAAGACCTTCGCCCTGTCGATCGGCGAAAACTCCGTTCACGGCTCGGATGCTCCGGAAACGGCTGCCGTCGAAATCGCCTACTGGTTCGCAGAAACCGAAATCGTCGGCTGAATCGGCCTTTCAGCTTCAGCGCTGAACGATTTGAAATGACTCAATAAAAGCCGGGATCGCATCCCGGCTTTTTTCATGCCGGGCAGGCCATATCCTTCCCGTAATCGACGCTGCCGTCCCCTTTGAAAATATCCGGATTGGCCGTGTAGGCGGGACCGACGACGAGTGGCTTCGTGGGGAGCACGGTCTGGTCGAGATCGGATTTGACCTCGGTCTTGATGGTCTGGATCGTTTTGTCGCTGGCATCGACCAGCTTGATCGAGACGGAATAGGGACGGTCCTTGCGGACGCAGCGCAGATCCGGGCTCTCCAGCGTGATCTTGTCCCAGAATGTATAGATCTTTTGGTTGACGACAAGGGGATTGCCGCCGGCAGGGTTTTCAAACTCCGCAACGGCTGTCGTCCCCTCAGGGATCGGGGCGATCTTCTTGAGCGTAATCATATAGCTCGCGCTCGCCACGCGATAGTTGAAGACGAAGAGGCGACCGGTGAGCTGGGTCGGACCTTCATCGTCTTTCCTCTGGCAGCCGGCCAGCGCGAGGCCGGCGATGATCCCGGCACCTATCGTTGTCAGCAAAATCCTTCTTATTGTCATGGCGCAGTCTCCTCCTTCTTGCGCCGGTAGTGCCGGCTGGCCTTGGCACGGTTGCCGCAGACCGCCATGTCACACCAGGCACGGCTTTTGTTCTTGCTGCGGTCGATAAAGAGCCAGCCGCAGTTGCGGCATATTTTCATTCGTTCCGGATCGGGCATGGCGATGAGGCGTAGCGTCGAATGGACGGTCGCGGCATCGAGCCCATCGGATGGGGCTTGTTTCAGAACCCTCGACAAAGCAGCAAGCAGATCCGCAAGCAGCAGATCGGCGGCCTCGTCTAGAACGCGCGCCCGGAAATAACGATCGATCATCTCACGCAATGAGATGAAATCGGCGCGGTTTTCGCGCCGGACCGGCAGGATATCGCCGAAGAGCGCGCGCTCTGCGCAGAAATTGATGGCCGCCTTTGGAAAGCTGTCCATCTGTCCCGTTGCTTCGAAACGGTCGATGCGGCGCTCGTCGTCATGGCGCAGGATCACGCTGTTGGCGACATCGAGCGCAAGCGCGCCGCCGGAGAAGCGATGTGGGGTCCAAGTGAAGCTCATGGCGAAAATTATAACTGGTAAAATTCATTTTGCCAGTTACTATTTATTCGTCCTTCGGAGGAGTGAATGGCCTATCTTCTGCAGCAATTGGCGAATGCCGTCCCGCTCGCGGCGCTCTATGCGACGCTTGCCTTCGGCTATTCCATCGCATTCGGGGTCATGAAGCGGGCCGATATCACCTATGGCGCGCTCTTCGCCTTCGCCGGCCAGATGCTCGTGCTGTTCACCGATGTCGGTTACACCAAGATGTATCTGGTCCTGCCGGCCGCCTTCGCCTTCGGCGCCATCATCGCCGTCGGCTATACGATCGGCACCAGCTTTCTGGTTGGTCGCGCGATCATGCTGCCGCTGTCGCGAAAATCGCCGAATACCGTCATCGTCGCGGCGCTCGGCATGATGATCATCCTGATGGAAACCGCGCGGCTGGCCTCGAATACGCGCGGTATCTGGCTGCCGCCCTTCCTGAACGAGGCCGTCGTCTTCTGGGATAGCGGCGATTTCCGCGTGACGCTCACCGAAATCCAGCTGCTCAACACCGCGCTGATGATCCTCGTCATCCTTATGGGTGCCTATGTCTTGAAGTGCACGGGATGGGGCCGCATCTGGCGGGCGGTCACCGACGATGCTCTCGCCGCTGAACTATGCGGCGCCAGCGCCAATCGTGTTTTCCTACTCGCGTACGTCGCCTCTGCGGTGGTCGCAACCATCTGTGGCCTGCTGGCTACTTCCTACTATGGAACGATGGATTTCGGGGCGGGGCTGATGTTCGGGCTTAAAGTGCTGATGATCGCGGCGGTCGGCGGCTATTCCGATCCGCTGAAATCGGCAGGCGGGGCGGCACTTCTCGGCCTCACCGAGACCATGTGGGGTGCCTATGGCCCGTTCCTGTGGCGCGACTTCGTCATCTTCTCGCTGCTGGTGCTGCTGCTGGTGTTCAGCCGGCGCGAGCGCGTCGTGCCTTGAAACCTATTTCTCGCCCGCCCATTTGGCCCGCGCCGCATCGTCGGCATCCTTAGCCGAGACCCAGCCACCTTCTTCGCCGTTCTTGCCATGCTCCTTCTTCCAGAAGGGCGCGGATGTCTTCAGGAAATCCATAACGAAATTGGCGCCATCGAAGGCCGCTTGCCGATGCGAGGCGGCGGCAATGACGAGCACGATGTTCTCGCCGGGGATAATCTTGCCATAGCGATGGATGGCGGTCAGGCCGAGAAGTTCGAAACGCTCGATGGCAAGATTGGCGATGCGGGCGATCTCCGCTTCCGCCATGCCGGGATAATGCTCAAGTTCAAGTGCACCCAAAGTGCCGCCTTCGTCACGGCAAAGACCGGAGAACGTAACGACCGCACCGATGTCGCGCCGCCCGTCCGTCAGCCGGTCGATCTCCGCCTGAAGCTCGAAATCCTCGCGCTGGACTCGGACTACCGGCTGCATAGCCATCGGCTTAGCCCCCTGTCATCGGCGGGAAGAGCCCGATCTCCCGCGCTCCGGCGATCGGCTCGTCGTGTTCGGCGTGCTCCATGTTGATGGCGACGCGGATCGCGTTGGGAAATTGAAGCGCCGCCTCGTATTCTTCTCCCAAGCCCTTCAAATGACTCAGGAGATCGCCGACGGTGACGACTTCGGCCGGAAGGGAAATCTCCTCTTCCGTTTTGCCGATCCGCTCACGCACCCAGGCGAAATAGACGAGCTTCGTCATCATTCCTCATCCACGACATGCTTCAGCCCGGCCCGGAAATAATCGTAGCCGGTGTAGATGGTCAAAAGCGCTGCGACCCAGAGCAGGACTATGCCTATCTCCGTCGTGTAGGGTAGCACCTTGTCGCCCGCCGGCCCAGCCAGCAGGAAAGCGATCGCCACGAGCTGGGCGGTCGTCTTCCATTTCGCGATGCGCGTCACCGGAACGCTGACCTTCAGTGCCGCCAGATATTCGCGCAGGCCAGAGACGAGGATTTCGCGGCAGAGGATGATGATTGCGGCCCAGAGCGACCAGCCCGCAATGGTGCCGTCGGCTGCGACCAGAAGCAGGATCGCGGAGACCAGCAGCTTGTCGGCGATCGGATCGAGCATGCGGCCGATATTCGAGGTCTGGTTCCAGATGCGCGCGAGATAGCCGTCAAGGAAGTCGGTGATCGAGGCAATGACGAAGATCCAGAGCGCGACCCAGCGCGCGAAATCAGAACCTTCCAGCTTGCCTTCGATGAAGAAGCAAAGAACGATCAGGGGTACGCAGAGAATGCGGCCGTAGGTGAGCAGATTGGGGATGCTGTAAGCGCGCGACGCCATGGAAATCGTTTCGTTTCTGTTGTCTTGACCAGGCCGGATGGGGCTCTGTTGATCTCATCCCGCCGAAGTCATTTGATTGAGCGTGATCCCAAAAACCGCTTCGCACTTTTTGGTGGTCATACCCTAGATGATGGTTCGGTCAGTTTATCGTCAATATTGTTTCTGTTTTTTCACCGCTATTGCGTGGAATTTGCGACGAGCTTTCCCTATTTCGCGGCGTCTTCGTGGAAATGGTTGTAGACCTGCCGTGCGACGGCTTCGGATATGCCCTCCACCGCCATCAGATCCGAAAGGGCGGCACGCGACACGGCCTTCGCCGTGCCGAAATGCTGGAGAAGCGCGCGTTTGCGCGAAGGGCCGATGCCGCCGATCTCGTCCAGCGGGTTCTTCACCATCTCCTTCTTGCGCCGGGCGCGATGCGAGCCGATCGCGAAGCGGTGCGCCTCGTCGCGCATGCGCTGGATGAAGTAGAGCACGGGATCGCGGGGCGGCAGCGAGAAGCTTTCGCGCGCTGGGGCGAAGAAGCGCTCGCGCCCGGCCTCACGGTCGACACCCTTGGCAACGCCGATGGCGATGACGCTGTCGGTGATCCCGAGCTCCTCGAGAATGGCGCGCACGGCCGTCATCTGCCCCTGGCCACCGTCGATGAGGATGACATCGGGCCAGGCGGGAAAGGCGCGATCGGCGGCATCGACGCCAGCATCGGCCTCACCGCTGCGGTCAGGCTTGCCTTCCTCCTTGAGCAGCCGGGAGAAGCGGCGGGTCATGACCTCGCGCATCATGCCGAAGTCGTCGCCCGGCGTGATGTCGGTCGATTTGATGTTGAACTTGCGATACTGGCCTTTGACGAAGCCTTCCGGCCCGGCCACCACCATGCCGCCGACGGCGTTCGTGCCCATGATGTGGGAGTTGTCGTAGATCTCGATGCGTTGCGGCGTATAGGGAAGCTTGAAGGTTTCCTTGAAGCCCTCGAGCAGCCGCGATTGCGAGGCGGTTTCCGCAAGCTTGCGGCCATGCGCCTCGCGGGCATTGGCAATGACATGCTCGACTAGATCGCGTTTTTCCCCGCGCTGCGGCACAAGGATCGCGACCTTGTGCCCGGCCTTTTCGCTAAGGGCCGCCGCCAGCAGCTCGATTTCCTCGATGGTCTCCGACAGCAGGATCTGCCGCGGCACGGGCTTGTCGTCATAGAACTGCGCCAGGAAGGCATTCAGCACTTCGGCGCCGGAGAGCGATGGATCGGCCTTCGGGAAATAGGCGCGGTTGCCCCAGTTCTGGCCGGTGCGGAAGAAGAAGACCTGGATGCAGGAAATGCCGCCCTCGTGATGGATGGCAAAGACATCGGCTTCCTCCACCCCGGCCGGGTTGATGCCCTGATGGCTCTGCACATGCGAGAGTGCGGCCAGCCGGTCGCGAAAGATCGCGGCGCGCTCGAAATCCAGATCCTCGGCGGCGGCATTCATCGCCTCGGCCATATGCGCCTTGACGTTCTGGCTCTTGCCCGAAAGGAAGTCCTTCGCCTCCTGCACCAGTTCTCCGTAGCCCGCATCGCTGATCTCGTGCGTGCAGGGCCCGGAACAGCGCTTGATCTGATAGAGCAGGCAGGGGCGTGTGCGCGTCTCGAAAACGCTGTCGGTACAGGTGCGGATGAGGAAGGCGCGCTGCAGCGAGTTGATGGTGCGGCCGACGGCGCCCGCCGAGGCGAAGGGGCCGAAGTAGTCTCCCTTGCGGGCACGGGCGCCGCGATGCTTGAAGATCGCGGGCGCGCGTTGATCGCCGGTAATCAGGATATAGGGAAAGGATTTGTCGTCGCGCAGCAGAACGTTAAAGCGCGGGCGCAAGCGCTTGATGAGATTCGCTTCCAGCAGCAGCGCTTCGGTTTCCGTCCGCGTGGTGACGAATTCCATGTTCGCGGTTTCGCGCACCATGCGGGCGATGCGGTTGGAATGGACCTTGCCGAGAGCATAGTTCGAAACGCGCTTCTTCAGGCTCCGCGCCTTGCCGACATAAAGCACGTCGCCGCCTTCGTTGAACATGCGGTAGACGCCGGGACTGTTGGGCAACCGTTTGACGAATTCGGCGATCAGCTCGGCGCCGCGAAGCCCGGTCTCGTTCTTGCCGCCTTCGTTCCAGTCGACCAGCGCAACAGGGGAGGCGGCGGCATCGCCCTCTACCTCGATGTCGTCTTCGATATCCTCTGATTCGTCATAGAGAACGCCGCCGTCAGGCAGCTTTCGTCCATTCATTCCGCACTCTCCGACACGTCTGGCGTTTCCCAGGCAAGATGCTGGCCGCCATCGAGCGCTATCATTTGGCCCGTGATCGAGGGCGTGTCAAAAAGAAAGCGGATGGTCCGGCCGAATTCTTCGAGGCCTGGTGCCGCCTTTAATATGAGGCCGTCGATCTGCGCTTGAAAGTCCTCTTCGGTCTGCCGCACGCTGCGCACGGTCGGGCCTGGGCCGATCGCATTGACGCGGATGCGGGGAGCAAAGGTCTGCGCCATCGTCTGTGTCGCCGTCCACAGGGCAGCCTTCGACAGCGTATAGGAATAGAAGCGCGGATTCAGCGCCCATACCCTCTGATCCACCATATGGACGATCAGGCCCGGATACGGCCCGGGAAGCTGCCTGACGAAATCGGCCGCGAGAATCGACGGCGCCCGCACATGTACAGCGAAATGCGCCTCGAAGGCTTCCGCGTCGAAACGATCGGCGGAATCACCAAGAAAGACGGAGGCATTATTGACAAGAAGATCGAGCGGACCGAGGGCGTCCGCAGCCCTTTCGACAAGGGTGGATGTCTCGTCCAAATTCTGCAGATCCGCCTTGATCGCAATGGCCCTCCGGCCCATTCGCCGCAGTTTCGCCGCAATTTCCTCGGCCTCGGCGAGGGACTGATTGGCGTGCAACGCCACCGCGAAGCCGTTAGCCGACAAATCCTCGGCAATTGCCAGGCCTATTCTTTTGGAGGCGCCGGTTATCAGCGCCGTGCGTAGTTTTTCCTGGCTCAAGAGATCGCCTTTTGCTCGTCGTTACCCAATCGATGCTCATATAGGGCGTCGATACACCATATGAAAAGATGCATGAGCGAATGATGCCCTTTGGGGTTTCTTATGTAAAACTTGAGGTATATTTAGTTTAAAATAAGTATACACGGTTTAACCAATGATTAGGGTTAACAATTCCTCTGTTGCGATGAAGCAACATCGAAATTCAGCCACGTCTGTGCCACAATGATATCATATTTTGGCTCTTCCAATTCCTCATTTGCATTCCAATTTCAACCTCGATCCGGGAGGGATATGTTTTAATTGCTCGTGGCGCTTCGAAGTCAAGGACAGTAAGCGGGGCACACGAGACTGAAAGGAGAAAAGTATGCGTACTCTTATCAAGACCCTCATGGTCTCCGCTTTCGCTCTCGGCGGCTACACCGCAGCTCAGGCTGCTGACGCTGTTGAGCAGATTCCGCAGCCGCCCGTCGCTCAGGAAGCAGCTCCGGTCGTCAACAACTGGTCCGGTTTCTACATCGGTGGTGAAGGTGACTGGAACAAGGGTCACTTCAATCGCACCGGCAACACTTACGGATTCGGCGGCGGCGCCTTCACCGGCTACAACTGGCAGCAGGGCCAGATCGTATACGGTATCGAAGGTGACCTCGGTTACGCAGACTCCGAAACGAGCCGCAATGGCCTGACTGCCAAGAACGGCATCAACGGCTCGGTTCGCGGTCGCCTCGGTTACGACTTCAACCCGTTCATGCTGTACGGCACGGCTGGTCTGGCACTCGGCCAGAACAAGCTGTCCGACGACACGTCTTCCGAAAGCAAGACGGCTGTTGGCTACACGGTTGGTGCAGGTGCTGAAACCTTCATCACCAACAACATCACGGCTCGTCTCGAATACCGTTACACCGACTACGGCAAGAAGACCTTCAACCTCGACTCCGGTAGCTTCTCGCGTGGCTTCGACGAGCAGAGCGTCAAGGTCGGTATCGGCGTGAAGTTCTAATCGCTCGACGATATGGAATGAAGAAAAAGCCGGGGTTTCGCCCCGGCTTTTTTGCGTTATGCGTCTTGAAGACCTATGCGGCGTCCTTCGGGAAGTCAGTTGAGATGGCCAGTTGGCGCCAATCGGCCAGCTCCTTGGCGACATACTCGTTCTTGGTCTCGATTGCGCCGACGGTATCCGAGCCGAAAGGCATGCGCAGCGGCGGGTTGGCCGAATGGGCAAGCGTGATCATCGATCTTGCAAGCCGTTTGGGATCGCCGGGCTGGGCGTGATTGTGGCCGGCGGCGAAATCGCGCATGGCCCCGGCGGGCGTGTCCCCGTAGTCGGCAATCGAGCTCGGGCTGACGGCAAGCGAGCTTTCATCGAGGAAATCGGTCCGGAAAAAGCCGGGTTCGACGATGGTGACCTTGATGCCGAGTGGATGCAGTTCCGCCGCCATTGCCTCGGACAGGCCTTCAACAGCGAATTTTGTCGAGCAATAGATCCCCCAGCCGGCATGGCTTTGATAGCCGCCAACCGAGGACATGTTGATCACATGGCCCGAACGCTGCCGGCGCATATGCGGCAGGATGGCGCGCGTGACTTTCAGCAGGCCGAAGACGTTTGTCGCATAGAGCTTTTCGATCTCCTCGGCGGTTGCCTCTTCCACGGCGCCGAGCAGCCCGTAGCCGGCATTGTTGACAAGGATATCGATCTTGCCGAAACGCTTGACGGCGATCTGGGCGGCTTCATGGGCCTGGTCCTCGTTCGACACGTCGAGCGCGACGGGCAGGAGGTTCGGGTGATTGCCGAACTTCTCCGCCAGGCCGGCGGGGTTGCGGGCCGTGGCAACGACAGCGTCGCCGGCGGTGAGGGCTTCCTGGGCGATGAGGGCGCCGAAGCCGCGGGATGCGCCCGTAATGAACCAAACACGCATGGCTTTCTCCTTCTTAGGTTTGCAATTCCGTGAGTGGAATTCGCTTGCAGGAGAAAGGTAGCTTGATGGCATCGTTGAGATAATCTACTTTGTCTTCCATGAAGTGCTGAGAAAATCTCATCAATGCGACGCATCCGTTCGACCGATCTGGCAATTTTTCTCGCAATCGCCCAACACCGCAGCTTTCGCAAAGCGGCGGTAGAGCTTGGCGTGACGGCTTCCGCGCTCAGCCATTCGCTGCGGGCGATCGAGGAGCGGTTGGATGTGCGGCTGGTCAATCGCACCACACGCGGCGTCGGATTGACGGAGGCCGGCGAGCGCCTGTTCGACCGTATCCGCCCGGCTTTTCTCGATATCGACGATGCGCTCGAGGATCTCGATAAATTCCGTGGCCAACCTTATGGAAAGCTGCGCATCAACGCGCCGCGGCCCGCCGCCAGGATGGTGTTGCTGCCGATCGTATCCCGGTTTTTGAGGGCTTACCCCGCCATCGAAGTGGAAATCGTGGTGGACGATGCGCTTGTGGACACCGTCTCTGCCGGTTTTGATGCCGGCATCCGCTTCGGCGAAAGCATCGCGGCAGACATGATCGCGATTGCCATTGGTCCCCGCCAGCGGACGGCGATCGTCGGCTCGCCCGAGCATTTTCAGCGTTTCCCCAAACCGATCACGCCCCACGATCTGAAAGATCACCCCTGCATCCGCTATCGTTTTCCGGGCGGTACCTATTATCGCTGGGAGTTCGAGCGTGGGGGCGTTGAACTGGAGATCGAGGTGCAGGGGCCGCTGACACTTGGCGATCTCGACATCATGCTCGATGCCGCTATTGATGGCTCCGGTCTCGCCTTCGTGTTTGAGGATCACGCGCTACCGACTTTGCAGGATGGCCGGCTGATCCGCGTGCTGGAAGACTGGTGCCCCTATTATCCCGGCTTCTTCCTCTATTATCCGAGCCGCCGGCAATTGCCGACGGCTCTGCGCGCCTTTGTCGATTTCGTGAAATCAGGCGGTGCTCGCCAGGGGTAGGCGGCGTCAGCTCTGTGGCTTCATTGCCGGATAATCCGGAAAATGCTTCTCGAACTTGCACGCCCATTCGATCAGCCCCGTGTGGTCGGCCTCCCATTGCCCTTCGAAGCGCAGCTGCAGGTAGCCGATGAGGGCGGCAAAGGCGAAATGGCCGGCGTGCAGCTTCTTGCCGATTTTCGGCGGTTCGGCATCGAGATGGGTGAGGGCGCGGCTCACCTTCGTCCACTGCCGGTCGATCCACGGCTGATGCTGCTTTTCCATCTCGCGAAAGCGGCGCTCGTAGACGATGGACAGCAGGCACTCGTTGGTGCCGTCGATCAGCGCTTCCAACACTTCGATCTCGGTGCGCTTGCTCTTTTTCGAAGGATAGAGCCCGCCTTCCTGCCGATCGAAATAGTGCATGATGGCGCGGCTGTCGAAAATCGCTTCGCCGTCACCGGTCAGCAATGTCGGGATCTTGCCGAGCGGATTGTTGTCGATCAGAAGCGTGGGCCCCGCATTGGTGTCGACGTGTATTTCCTCGAGCTTGATGCCGAGATGGCGTGCCGCCATGCGCACCTTGCTGGAGAAGGGGGAGGTGGACGAGCAGAGAAGTCTCATGAAATCACCTGTATGTATATGAAAAGTCTCAATGTTCGCCGCGCAACCAGAAGGCGCGCTGCGAGGCGAAACGGTCCTGCGCCAGCATGTCCTTCAGGGCGGGCAGCAGCGCATGCAGCTCGTCCTTCAGCGTGAAGGGCGGGTTGACGATGATGAGGCCGGAGCCGGTAAGCCCGGTAAAGCCGCGATCGCTTTTGATCGTCAGCTCGGCGCAGAGCATTTTCGGAACTTCCAGCGCCTGCAGCGCTTCATGAAACTGCTTGATCGGCGCATCCTTCTTGATCGGATACCAGAGGCAGTAGGTCCCACCCGGGAACCGGCGCCAGGCCTTCGCCAGGCCGTCGACCAGCCGCTCATATTCGCCTTCCTCTTCGAAGGGCGGATCGACGAGCACGATGCCGCGCTTTTCCTTCGGCGGCAGATGCGCGCCAAGCGCCAGCCAGCCGTCCAGTTCGGTGATGCGCGCGTGGTGATCGCCTTCGAACAGCCGGTGCAGCCGCTGAAAATCGTCCGGATGCAGCTCCATCGCCGAAAGCCGGTCTTGCGGGCGAAACAGCATGCGCGCAAGCTTCGGCGAACCGGGATAGAGCCGGACGCCGCCTTCCGGGTTCAGCTCGCGGATGGCGGCGAGGTAGGGCTCCAGCAAGTCTGCCACCTGCGGCACGAGTTCCGTCTCCAGCACTCTGCCGATGCCGTCGCGCCACTCGCCCGTCTTTTGCGCTTCCTCGGACGACAGATCATAGAGCCCGATGCCGGCATGCGTGTCGAGAACGCGAAACGCCTTGTCCTTGTTCTGCATGTAGCGGACGAGGCGCGCGAGAACAGCGTGTTTCAAGACATCGGCAAAATTGCCCGCGTGGTAGATATGCCGATAGTTCATCGTCGTTGAAGTCCGCATGAATTGTTGAGATGGGCCGGATTGTCTCTAGTGGCCGGTCCCCGCTTGAAATATACAAACCTCATGAACATTGCGACCCCCATCCAAGCCAAATCGCGTGTAGGCCACACCGCCTGTCCGCACGACTGTCCCTCCACCTGCGCGCTGGAGGTCGATCTGACGGAGGACGGCAAGATCGGCCGGGTGCGCGGTGCCAACGACCATTCCTATACCTCTGGCGTCATCTGCGCCAAGGTGGCGCGTTATGCCGAAAGGCTTTACCACCCCGATCGCCTGATGAAGCCGCTGCGCCGCGCCGGTGCCAAGGGTGAGGGGCGCTGGCAGGAGCTTTCCTGGGACGCGGCGCTGGACGAGATCGCCGAAGCCTTCGTCAAGGCGGAAGCCAGGGACGGCAGCGAGGCGATCTGGCCCTATTTCTATGCCGGCACCATGGGTTGGGTGCAGCGTGATTCCATCGAGCGGCTGCGCCATGCCAAGCGCTATTCCGGTTTCTTCTCGTCGATCTGCACCAATCCGGCCTGGACCGGCTTCACGATGGCGACGGGCGTGCTGCGCGGCCCCGATCCGCGCGAGATGGGCCGCACCGACTGCGTCGTCATCTGGGGCACGAATGCGGTTGCGACGCAGGTCAACGTCATGACCCATGCGGTTAAGTCCCGTAAGGAACGCGGCGCAAAGATCATTGTCGTCGATATCTATGACAACCCGACCATGAAGCAGGCCGACATGGCGCTCATCGTCAAGCCGGGCACGGATGCGGCCCTTGCCTGCGCCGTCATGCACATCGCCTTCCGAGACGGCTATGCTGACCGCGCCTATATGGCAAAATATGCCGATGATCCCGCCGGCCTCGAAGAGCATTTGAAATCGAAGACCCCGGCATGGGCCGCTGACATCACCGGCCTTTCGGTCGACGAGATCGAAGCCTTCGCCAAGCTCGTGGGAACGACGAGGAAGACCTATTTTCGTCTCGGCTATGGCTTTACCCGCCAGCGCAACGGCGCGATCGCCATGCATGCGGCAGCCTCGATCGCCACGGTGCTCGGCTCCTGGCAATATGAGGGCGGCGGCGCCTTTCATTCGAACAGCGATATCTTCCGTATGGACGCGAGCGAACTCACCGGCCGCGCCATGAAGGACATGGATATCCGCATGATCGACCAGTCGCAGATCGGCCGCGCCTTGACGGGCGATGCCGTCGCGCTGCGCCATCGCGGCCCGGTCACGGCCATGCTGATCCAGAACACCAATCCGGTAAACATCGCGCCCGAACAGCGGCTGGTGAAGCGCGGCTTTGCCCGCTCCGATCTCTTCGTCGCCGTGCACGAGCAGTTCATGACCGATACGGCCGAGATGGCCGATATCGTCATCCCCGCCACCATGTTCGTCGAGCATGACGATATCTATCGCGCCGGCGGCCAGAACCATATTCTCCTCGGCCCGAAGCTCGTCGAGCCGCCGCCGACGGTGCGCAGTAATCTTTTCGTCATCGAGGAACTGGCCAAACGCCTTGGCATCGCGGATCGCCCCGGTTTCGGTTTTTCCGCCCGCGAGATGATCGACAGGGTTCTGTCGAGGAGCGGCCTGCCGGATTACGATTATTTCCTCGAGCACAAATGGTTCGACCGCCAGCCGGACTTCGAGGACGCGCATTTCGTCAATGGCTTCGCCCATCCCGACGGCAAGTTCCGCTTCCGTCCCGATTGGACCAACCAGCCGGCGCCGAACCGGCCGCCCGCAGCCGTCGGCTTGCTCGGTCCTCACGTCGAGCTGCCGGAGTTTCCGGACCAGGTCGATGTCATCGAGGTGGCCGATCCCGAGCATCCGTTCCGGCTTGCGACTTCGCCCTCGCGCAATTTCCTGAATTCGAGCTTTGCGGAGACAAAGACGTCGCGGCAGAAGGAGGGGCGCCCCGAAGTGATGATCAATCCGGCCGATGCCGAAGCGCTTGATATGGCCCATGGCGAACTGGTTCGCGTCGGCAACGGGAGAGGCGATATCCGCATTCATGCGCGCGTGACGACGGAAGTGAAACCGGGTGTGCTGATTGCCGAGGGGCTTTGGCCGAACAAAGCCCATGTCGACGGTGAGGGCATCAACGTGCTCACCGGCGCCGATCCGGTCGCGCCCTATGGCGGCGCGGCTGTCCACGATAACAAGGTATGGCTCCGCAAGGATATGGCATGAGTAAATTCGAAAAGGCGAAAGCCGAAATCGTCAGCGAAAAGACGCTGGCGGATCAATGGACGCGGCTCAGCACCTTTGAGGTCGATTACACCGATTCACGCGGCGAAAAGCATCGCCTGAAGCGCGAACTCTATCATCGCACGCCGGCCGCCTGCATCCTGCTCTATGATCCCAGGCGTGAAACCGTGGTGCTTGTTCGGCAATACCGTCTGCCGGCACAGCTTGTCGGCGAGCCGGCCTGGATGATCGAAGTACCTGCCGGCTTGCTCGACGGCGACGATCCGGAAGCTGCGATCCGCCGTGAGGCCATGGAAGAGACCGGCTTTCGTGTGCGTGATGTCCGCTTCCTGTTCAAGGCCATGACCTCGCCGGGAGCCGTGACTGAGGTCATCCATTTCTTTGCAGCCGTGATCGACACGTCCGACCGTGTTGCCGATGGCGGCGGGCTTGCCGAAGAGCATGAGGATATCGAGGTTCTGGAAGTTCGCCTCTCCGACGCGATGGCGATGATCGAAAGGGGCGATATTTATGACGCCAAGACGATCATGCTGCTGCAATGGGCAGCGCTGAACGAGGCCAGTCTGAGATAGTTCGTTCGACGGCGGGGAACTATCTTCGCGTCGTTCATCACAATGTCACGAATCGAGCTTACCGGGGCGTGCTGGCCGGAAACATTCGAATGTTTCCGAGCCTCCTTCGATCATGGACGCTGTTTCAGGAGAAAGCCGATGTGGCTCAGCAATTTCACGCTCGTTCTTCCCAATGAAGTCGTCGAGAGCGGCGCGGTGCGCATCGAGGACGGCGTGATTGCCGAAATCCGCTCGGAGCCGGTGGAACAGCCGACCTTCGACGGCGGTGGTCGTTTGCTGATGCCAGGCTTTGTCGACCTGCATTGTGACATGGTGGAGCGCGAGATCGCGCCGCGGCCGAATGCGATGATGCCGATCGATTTCGGCATTCACGAGCTGGACAAGAAGCTGGCGGCAGCCGGTGTTACCACGGCCTTCGCGGCACTCTCTTTTGCGACCGAAAGCGTCTACGGCCATGTCCGTTCGCTCGAAACTACCTCGGCTGTTATCCGCGGCATCGGCAGCCTGCGCGATGAACTCCTGATCGATCATCGCGTCCATGCACGCTACGAAATCACCAATCTCGGCGCGGCCCCGACGCTGGAGCGGCTGTTGGAAGAAGGCTCCGTCGACATGGTCTCGCTGACTGACCATACGCCGGGGCAGGGGCAGTACAACGATATCGAAAGCTATATCCGCAGCATGTCTGAGCGCCGCTCCATGTCGCGCGAGGCGGCCGAGGAAGTCGTCGCACAGCGCATCGCGCAGCGCCAGGATCCGGAGATCGAGCGCAAGCTGCATGACGTGGTCGGGCTTGCGCTGAAGCACAAGCTGTCGCTCGCCTCGCATGATGATGACAGCGCCGAGAAGGTCGCGGCCATGCACGATCTCGGCGTGACGATCAGCGAGTTTCCGGTGACGGGACCGGCCGCCGAAGAAGCCTGCCGTCGCGGTCTCTGGACGCTAATGGGCGCGCCGAACGCGCTGCGCGGTCAGTCCATGTCCGGCAATCTCAGTGCCCTGGATGCGGCTCGCTCGGGCCTACTCGGTATCATCGCGGCCGACTATCACCCGGCAGCCTTCGTGCCGGCGATCTTCAAGATTGCCGGTGTTGTTGCAGGCGGTCTGCCGGCTGCCGTTGCGACGGCAACCTCCAACGCCGCCCGTTCGGCCGGTCTGATGGATCGCGGTGAAATCGCTGTCGGCCAGCTCGCCGATCTGGTTGCCGTCGAGCCGGGTTCGGTTCACCGCATCCGCGCAACTTTCCGCGGCGGCCGCATCGTCTATAGCGACGGCACGCTGCACCCGCTGATGGCAATGGCTGCTTGAAGGTTAGCTTGCGTCACCAAGTAGTGACACGATCTGCCGCCCCGGAGCGGCAGATGTCTCGGAAAGGCTCAAGGCCTTGCCACCGTCCATTTTAACCTTGCCTTCCGCCAGCAGCCGCAACGACTGCGGATAGATTTGATGTTCGACCGTGAGGACACGGGCGGCGAGGCTATCGGCGGTATCGTCGGTCAAGACAGGCACGGCCGCCTGGCCGACGACCGGGCCTTCGTCCATGCCTTCAGTGACGAAATGCACCGTGCAGCCGGCGATGCGCATGCCGGCGTCGATGGCGCGTTGATGCGTGTGCAGGCCGGGGAAAAGCGGCAGCAGGGAAGGGTGGATATTGATGATCCGCCCTTCATAAGCCTGGATGAACCGGCCGGAGAGCAGCCGCATATAGCCGGCAAGGCAGATGATGTCGGGCGAGAGCGCTTCCAGCTGCGAAAGGATCGCCTCTTCATGCGCTTCCTTGCTGGCAAATTCCTTGCGCACGAAGGCGAAGGTGGCGATGCCCTCGGCGGCTGCCTTTGCCAGTCCGCCGGCATCCGCCTTGTCGGAGATGACGCCGACGATCTCGGCCGGATAGTCGGCTGCTTTCGTGGCTTTCAGAAGAGCCAGCATGTTGGAGCCGCCGCCCGAGATGAAGACGACGACGCGTTTGCGCGGCGTGGTCATAGGGCCAGCGTGCCCTTGTAGACGGTGCCGTGGGCGCCTTCGTCGCGGGCGATCATGCGGCCGAGCGTAACGACGGCTTCGCCTTCAGCCTCGAGCGCGGCCTTCACGGCCTCGACGTTTTCTTGAGCAACGACCACGATCATGCCGATGCCGCAGTTGAAGGTGCGCAGCATTTCCTTGGCTTCGACACCGCCCGTCTTGGCAAGCCACGAGAAGACCGGCGGCACCTTGACGGCGGCCAGATCGATTTCGGCGGCGAGATGCTTCGGCAGCACGCGCGGAATATTCTCTGGGAAACCGCCGCCGGTGATGTGGGCGAGTGCCTTGAGGGCATGGGTTTCGCGGATGGCCTTGAGCAGCGGCTTCACATAGATGCGCGTCGGCGTCAGCAATGCTTCGCCAAGCGCCTTGCCTTCGGCGAAGGGAGCCGGCGCATCCCAACCAAGCCCGGAAAGCTCGACGATCTTGCGCACCAGCGAAAAGCCGTTGGAATGAACGCCTGACGAGGCAAGGCCGAGAATGATGTCGCCCTCGGCAATGTCACCTGACGGCAGCAGCTGGCCGCGTTCGGCGGCACCGACGGCAAAGCCCGCCAGATCGTAATCGCCGTGGGAATACATGCCCGGCATTTCAGCCGTCTCGCCGCCGATCAGCGCGCAGCCTGCATCCCGGCAGCCGGCAGCAATGCCGCCGACGATCGCCGCACCCTGGTCGGGGTCGAGTTTGCCGGTGGCGAAGTAGTCGAGGAAGAATAGCGGCTCGGCGCCCTGGACGACCAGATCGTTGACGCACATGGCAACGAGGTCGATGCCGACGGTGTCGTGATAGTTCGCGTCGATTGCGATCTTGAGCTTGGTGCCGACGCCGTCATTGGCGGCCACCAGCACCGGATCGGCAAAGCCCGCAGCCTTGAGGTCGAAGAGGCCGCCGAAGCCGCCGATCTCGCCATCCGCACCCGGCCGGCGCGTCGAACGGACGGCGGGCTTGATCTTTTCGACCAGCAGGTTGCCGGCGTCGATATCGACACCCGCGTCGCTATAGGTCAGACCGTTTTTTCCAGACTGGCTCATGCTTCCGCCTCCGATGGCCGCCCGTCCATTATGACAGGGCTTTGATCGGGTCGCCATTGCATGATAGGGGCCTTTATGCAAGGCGCAAGCGCCGCAACACCCTCGATTTTCCCCGCTTCCCATTGCTCGAGGCAGATTTCCGGCCTCAGGCTTGACCATAATTGCGGCATCATCCTATGTCCTAAGCACACGGCAAACGAGCGCGAAGCAACGGGGAAGACGATGGAGCAAAAGGTCAGCGGGGCGAGCCTCAAGCGTCAAGTCACCTTCTGGGTGATAGTGCTCGTCGTTTTCGTCGCCTTTGTTTATATCTTCAGCACGATCCTCCTGCCGTTCATCGCCGGCATGGCGGTCGCCTATTTCCTCGATCCGATCGCCGACCGGCTGGAGCGGATCGGCCTCAGCCGTCTGATGGCGACGGTGGTGATCCTCGTCTCCTTCATACTGATCTTCGCGCTGGCACTGACGATCTTCATTCCGATCATCGTCAACCAGTTCAACGATTTCATCCAGCACATTCCGACCTATGTGCAGCAGATCCAGCAGCTTATCGCCAAGGCGCAGACGATGGTGCTGCCGGACTGGATCCGCAATCAGCTCGGCGCGATCAAGGACAATTTCTCCAGCATCATGTCCGAGGGTCTGAGCTTTGTCGGCGGCCTGTTCGCGCAGCTCTGGAGCTCCGGCAAGGCGCTGGTCAACATCCTCTCGCTGATGGTCGTCACACCCGTCGTCGCCTTCTATATGCTGCTCGACTGGGATCGGATGGTCGCCAAGGTAGACGACTGGATCCCGCGCGATCATGTCGCCACCGTTCGCCAAATCGCCCACGAAATCGATCAGGCGATCGCCGGCTTCATCCGGGGGCAGGGTTCGCTCTGCATTATCCTCGGCGTCTATTACGGCGTCGGGCTGTCATTGGTCGGCCTGAACTTCGGCCTGTTGATCGGCCTCTTTGCCGGCATGATCAGCTTCATTCCCTATGTCGGTTCGATGGTCGGTCTCGTTCTGGCCGTGGGCGTCGCGCTGGTGCAGTTCTGGCCCGATTATCTCTGGGTCGGCCTGACGCTTGCCGTCTTCTTCACCGGCCAGTTCCTGGAAGGCAACGTGCTGCAGCCGAAGCTCGTCGGCGAAAGTGTCGGCCTGCATCCGGTCTGGCTGATGTTCGCCCTTTTTGCCTTCGGTGCGCTCTTCGGCTTCGTCGGGCTGCTGATTGCGGTTCCTGCCGCCGCCGCCTGCGGCGTTCTTGTCCGCTTCGCCCTTTCGCGCTACCTTCAGAGCGATCTCTATTACGGACGCTCGGAAGCGGGCAAGGCGCGCAGAGCCAAGGCCGGCAAGACCGAGAATAGCTAGACATGACCGACACAAAGAACGCTGATCTAAGGCGCAAGGCCGCCGAGCAGCTGCCCTTGGCCTTTACGCATGATCCCGCAAACGGGCGCGACGATCTGCTCGTCGCCGATCCCTTGCATGCGGCCGTGAAGATCGTCGATGCCTGGCCGAATTGGCCGTCGCCGGTCGTCATCCTGGCGGGTCCCGTCGGCTCGGGCAAATCGCATCTTGCTAGCATCTGGGCCGAGCGGTGCGGGGCAGTCCACATTCATCCCGCCGCCGGCTCCGATGCCGCAGTCGCAGCGGCCAACGGCCCTGTCATCTTCGAAGATGTGGATCGCCTTGGTTTTGACGATACGGAGCTTTTCCATGTCATCAACAGTGTGCGCGAAAACGGCACCAGTCTCTTGATGACGAGCCGGCTTTGGCCGATGTCATGGCCGGTTACGCTGCCCGACCTGCGCTCCCGCCTGAAGGCTGCGACGGTGGTCGAGATCGGCGAGCCGGATGAGGAATTGCTGTCGCAGGTGATCGTCAAGCTGTTCGCCGACCGCCAGCTTTATATCGATGACAAACTTGTCCTTTATATCGTCAATCGCATGGAGCGTTCCCTGAACGCGGCGCAGCTGATCGTCGACAGGCTGGACCGGCTGGCACTGGCGCGAGGAACAAGGATCACGCGCCTGTTGGCCGCTGAGGTCCTGAACGAACTGGGTAGCTCCGGTCAGCCGGATTGAGTTGACATCGACTGTCACAGTTCCGTCGTCAAACTGATATACGTGGCACAAGATTAGAAGAGGGTAGGTGGAACATGGACTCGGCACTCACGGAACATCAGGACGCCAACCAGGAAACTCCAGAGGCCGCACCTCCGGTCAGCGAATTGCTGACCAGCCCCGAACGCTTCATCAACCGCGAATTTTCCTGGCTGCAGTTCAATCGCCGCGTCCTTGAGGAGACGCTGAACACCGCCCATCCGCTGCTGGAGCGCGTCCGTTTCCTCTCCATTTCCGCCGCCAACCTCGATGAATTCTTCATGGTGCGCGTCGCCGGCCTCGAAGGCCAGGTCCGCCAGAAGATTCTCGTGCGCACGCCTGACGGCAAGACGCCCGCCGAGCAGCTCGATGACATCCTGCGCGAGATCGACAATCTGCAGATGGAGCAGCAGGCGTCGCTTGCCGTCCTGCAGCAGTACCTCGCCAAGGAAGATATTCTGATCGTCCGGCCGGCCGCCCTTTCCGACATGGACCGGCAGTGGCTTCATACCGAGTTCGAACAGGCGATCTTCCCGGTCCTGACACCTCTCTCCATCGACCCGGCCCATCCGTTCCCGTTCATTCCGAACCTCGGCTTCTCGATCGCGCTGCAGCTGAAGAGCATGAACGGCCGCGAGCCGATGACGGCGCTGCTGCGCCTGCCGCCGGCGCTCGATCGCTTCGTCCGCCTGCCGGATGCCAGCAACGTCATCCGCTACATCACGCTTGAAGACGTGGTGAACATCTTCATCCATCGGCTCTATCCCGGATATGAGGTGCAGGGCTCGGGTACGTTCCGCATCATTCGCGACAGCGATATCGAAGTCGAGGAAGAGGCCGAAGATCTGGTGCGCTTCTTCGAAACCGCGCTGAAGCGCCGCCGCCGCGGTTCCGTGATCCGCATCGAGACCGATTCCGAAATGCCACTGGAACTTCGCCAGTTCGTGGTGGAGTCGCTGAATGTCCCGGAAAACCGCATCGCGGTTCTGCCCGGGCTGCTCGCGCTCAATACGCTGTCGGAAATCTGCAAGGCGCCGCGCGACGATCTGCGCTTCGAGCCATACAATGCCCGATTTCCTGAGCGCGTCCGCGAACACGCCGGCGATTGTTTTGCCGCGATCCGCGAAAAGGACATGGTCGTCCACCACCCCTACGAATCCTTCGACGTGGTGGTCCAGTTCCTTCTCCAGGCTGCTAGGGATCCTGACGTTCTGGCGATAAAGCAGACGCTCTACCGTACCTCGAACGACAGCCCGATCGTCCGCGCGCTGATCGACGCCGCCGACATGGGCAAGTCCGTGACCGCGCTGGTGGAACTCAAGGCCCGCTTCGACGAAGAGGCGAACATCCGCTGGGCACGCGACCTTGAGCGCGCCGGGGTTCAGGTCGTCTTCGGCTTCATCGAGCTCAAGACGCACGCGAAGATGTCGATGGTCGTGCGCCGCGAGGACGGCAAGCTGCGCACCTACTGCCATCTCGGCACCGGCAATTATCATCCGGTCACCGCCAAGATCTACACCGACCTTTCCTACTTCACCTGCGATCCGGCGATCGCCCACGATATGGCGAACATCTTCAATTTCATCACCGGTTACGGTGAGCCGGAGCACGGCATGAAGATCGCGGTTTCGCCCTATACCTTGCGGTCCCGCATCCTCCAGCATATCGAAGGCGAGATCGAGCACGCCAAGAGCGGCCGTCCGGGCGCGATCTGGATGAAGATGAATTCGCTCGTCGATCCCGACATCATCGACGCGCTCTATCGCGCCAGCAATGCCGGCGTCGAGATCGATCTGGTCGTGCGCGGCATCTGCTGCCTGCGTCCGCAGATCCCTGGCCTTTCGGAGAGGATCCGCGTCAAGTCGATCGTCGGCCGCTTCCTCGAGCACAGCCGCATCTTCTGTTTCGGCGACGGTCATGGCCTGCCGTCGGACAAGGCCCTGGTCTATATCGGCTCTGCCGACATGATGCCGAGAAACCTTGATCGCCGCGTCGAAACCCTTGTGCCGCTGACCAACAAGACGGTGCACGAGCAGGTGCTTTCACAGATCATGCTGGGCAATATCATTGACAATCAGCAAAGCTACGAGATATTGCCGGACGGAACTTCACGGCGCATGGAAGTGCGCCAGGGAAAAGAGCCATTTAATGCGCAGCAGTATTTCATGACCAATCCCAGCCTGTCTGGCCGTGGTGAAGCCCTGAAATCCAGTGCACCGAAACTCATCGCTGGGCTGCTGTCGGGCCGCAACAAATAAATTGGACCTGCATGGTTGAATCAGAAGCCCAGGGGCGTCTTCCGGGCATCGCCCCTGTCTCCGTTGTCGATATCGGGTCGAACTCGGTCCGTCTTGTCGTTTATGAAGGCCATTCACGGTCGCCAACCATTCTCTTCAACGAAAAAGTGCTATGCGGCCTCGGCAAGGGCATAGCGCTGACGGGGAAGATGGATGAGGAAAGCGTGGCACGAGCGCTTGCCGCGCTGCATCGCTTCAAGGCGCTCTCCGATCAGGCGCGCGCCTCCACCATCTATGTTCTGGCAACGGCTGCGGCGCGCGAAGCAAGCAACGGCCCGCAGTTCATTCATCAGGCCGAAGCCATTCTTCAGCGCAAGGTACGCGTGCTTTCGGGCGAAGAAGAGGCACGCTTCTCTGCGCTCGGCATTATCAGCGGTTTCTTCCATCCCGATGGCATCGCCGGCGACCTCGGCGGCGGTTCGCTGGAGCTGATCGACATCAAGGATCGGGAGATCGGCAAGGGCATCACCCTGCCGCTCGGCGGCCTGCGTCTCTCCGAATATGCCGGCGGCTCGATCGAAAAGGCGCGCAGCTTCGCGCGCAAGCACGTCAAGACCGCCAAGCTCTTGAGCAAGGGTGAGGGCCGCACCTTCTACGCGGTTGGCGGCACATGGCGAAACATCGCCAAGCTGCATATGGAAATCCGCAAATATCCGCTGCACATGATGCAGGGCTATGAAGTGCCGCTCGACGAGATGATCCGCTTCCTGGATCAGATCGTTGACTCGAAGGATTCGAAGGACCCGGCGCTGCAGGCGGTTTCCAAGCATCGTCGTTCGCTACTGCCCTTCGGCGCGGTTGCCATGCGCGAGGTGTTGGCCGCGATGAAGCCGTCCGTCATCTCCTTCTCCGCCCAAGGCGTGCGCGAAGGTTATCTCTACTCTCTGTTGACTGAGGCCGAGCGCAACAGCGATCCGCTGCTCACCGCGGCCGGCGAGCTTGCCATCCTGCGCGCCCGTTCGCCGGAACATGCCCGCGAGCTGGCGGAGTGGACGGGGCGGATGATGCCGTTCTTCGGCATCACCGAGACCGACGAGGAAAGCCGCTATCGCCAGGCAGCCTGCCTCCTTGCCGATATCAGCTGGCGCGCGCATCCGGATTATCGCGGCCTGCAGGCGCTGAACATCATCGCCCACACGTCGTTTGTCGGCATCACCCATGCCGGCCGCGCCTTCATCGCGCTTGCCAACTATTATCGCTTCGAGGGATTGAACGACGACGGGGCGACCGAACCGCTGGCGACGATCGCGACGCCGCTCTACATCGAGCGCGCCAAGTTGCTCGGCGGTTTGCTGCGGGTCGTCTATCTGTTTTCGGCGTCGATGCCCGGTATCGTTCGCAACCTGTCGTTCCGCCGCTCGGCAAACCCGGATTTGGATCTCGAATTCGTCGTTCCCGCCGAATATCACGACTTTGCCGGTGAGCGACTGGACGGACGCCTGCAGCAGCTCGGCAAGCTCACCAACCGTCGGTTGGCCTTCTGCTTCGAATAAAGCTTCGTTTCCAATAAATTGGAACCTCTCCCTGCATGGCAGGGAGAGGTGGTTTCATTGTGCTTACTTTGCGTTCAGGAAATCACCCACTTCAAGCAGGCTGAATTCGTTGTCATCAGCCTTGTCGACGGCGCGGCCTGCGGAGAAGGGCAGGTTGTTGTCGTTGCCGATGATGATATGCGTGGCATCGACGCGGTCGACATTCTCGATGGTGACGAACGGCATGTCGTAGAAGCCTTCGCCGCCGCCCTGGCGACGCTTGTGGTCCGGATCTTCGATGCGCAGCAGGTCGATGTAGCCGATCTTGCGAACGGACTTGCCGACATTGGCGTCACTGAATTCGATCTTGTAGACGCGCTTCAGCTCGGCCGGAGCCTCGAAGCAATCCGGCTTCGGCTGCTTGGGATCGGCGCAGGCCTTGTCCTTGGTGCCGGCGCCATTATCGCGTTCGATCACCAGGGCCGTCGTTGCGTCGAGCATGTTGAAATCGCCGATCGACACGCCCTTGTCTGCGAAGGGATAGAGCCAGCTGCGGCCGGTCCAGCTCTTGGAGGCGACGTCGAATTCGATGACGCGGATGGCGGTCTTGCCATCGACGCTCTCCATCTGGCCGTCATCCTTGTAGATCGGGCCTTCCAGCAGACCGTAGAGCTTGGAGCCGTCCTTCGACATGGCAAGGCCCTCGAAGCCGCCCGAGCGCTTCAGGTTGAAGGCCGGCATTTTCTGGGTGGGGTTGCCCGGCAGCTGCAGCAGAGCATTGTCCGGAGACATGACGGGCTTGCCGTCAAGCGTCGTTGCGAAAACGTCGGTCAGCTGGCCGCTGGTATCGAATTTCAGCAGGTAGGGACCGAATTCCTCGCCGATCCAGAAGCCATCGGCAACCGGCTGGACCGATTCGATGTCGAAATCGGCGCCCGTCAGGTAACGCTTGTCGGCGCCTTCCATGACGATCGGGAAGGGGGCCTTCTTGTTCGGATCGGACAGGAACAGGTTCTTGACGACCTCGACCTTGCCGCTATCCCAATTGAACTTCAGCTGATGCAGGAAAAGCATCGCGTCGGAAGAATTCTGCTTGGAGCCGAAACCATTGTCGGAGAGCGTCCAGAACGTCCCATCGGGCATGGTCTTGATGCCCGAGAAGCCCTGGATCGGCTGACCGGCGAAGGGCAGCTTCAGGTCGGTGACGCGGGCGCCATCCTTGCCCGGCACGGTGCCGAGAGCGTCGGTGTGCTTGCGATCCGGCGTGGTGAATTTGCCTGAAGTCTTCAGGAAATCGGGTGCATCGGCAGGTGCGTCTGCGATGGTGTTGGCCGGCAGGATGGCCTGTCCGACGAGCTTTGCCTTGAACTGTTGTTCGTCGGCCTGGGCCGAGGCGGCGAGAAAAATGAGGAGTGCCGTGGAGGCGGAAAGAATTCGGATCATCATGTCACCTTGTGGTGGAGAGTGGCGAAAACAACTCCGCTTAACAGGCGACCCATGTCCGCGAATTAACGCTTAGGTGAAGATTTGGTGACTGTGGACAACCCATAGGGTGTGAAGCCCAGGCGTACATCGATATTGAAGCGCAGCCAATGATTTGTATTGCTTACGATCTACCGCGAATGGTCTTCAGCGCATGTCGGTCCTGTGTGTGAAGGGCGATCACACCCAAGTGCTGATCGCGGCCGCGAACGGCATGTTCTCCGAGTTCTTCCTTGATGATCGCTTCAGGAAGCTCCATCCGTCTGGCAAGGTCGCTGGAAATCAGCACCTGGCGCTCCAGCGTCTTGCAGAGTGACTCCAGCCTTGCAGTCGTATTCACCGTGTCGCCGAAATAGGCGATCTTGTGATGGTCGACGCCGATTTCGGCCGTCACGACGCTGCCGCCATGGAGGGCGGCTCGCAGACGCGGCACTCTGCCGTAGGATTTCAGCCACGTCTCGGCGTTCTTTTCGATGTTGTCGAGGATATTAAAGACGCAGCGCACGCAATTGGCGTTCTTGATGCCACGTTGAAGCGGCCAGGTGATGATGGCGGCATCGCCGATATAGTCGTCGATCGCGCCCTTGTGACGGCGAACGGGCTCGGCCATGGCACCGAACACCGCACCGAGGAATGCCTGCGTTTTCAGGTCACCATATTCCTCGGCAAAGGCGGTGGAACCGACGAGGTCGATGAAGAGAAAGACGCGCTCCTCCTGCACCGGATTTCGATAGCGGCCGGTCAACAGGCTGGAGAAAACGTCGCGACCGAGCAACTCCCGCACGCGGCCGATGAAAATAACGATCGCGGTCACGACGACGGCATAGAGGTAGACATTTATCTTCAGCAGCGTGAGGTCTTCCCAGGACCCGTCGACCAGGCCCAACAGCTTCATGATGCTGCCCGCCATGGCATAGCCGACGCTCATCAGCAGGAAATCGACGATGAGAGCCGAAAGGATGAAGGCCGGCGTCGGCAGGCGATGCATCCAGTCATTCAGCCGCGGCAGGATCATGCGGCGTTCGAAGACCAGCAGCGGCATACCGCAGAACAAAGCGAAGATTGCGCCGATATACATGGGCGCTTGCGGAAAGAACAGCTTGCCGTAGATGACGCCCGTCGAAGCGACGAACAGCGACGTCAGGATCCAGTTGCGCATCGAATGGAGAATGCCCATTCACTTTTCCGCCGAGAAGCGACGCCTGTCATCGACGCGGGATTGCGTCGGCAAACTGGAACGTCATCGAATAGAACGATTACATAAGACGTTCATTCCACGAGATTTGCGGCGCAATCGTGATGGCGGCCGACATCTCGATGCGCGAATCATACGCAATCGCAAGGCGCCGGGAAAGGAGAATGTCGCGGCTAGAGGGTGACGGTTTCGATCCGCTTGCCGACGAAACGCAGGGCCACCTGGCCCTGGATCAGCTGCAAGGCTGTCTCGCCGAAGAGATCGCGCCGCCAGCCGGTCAGAGCCGCAACATCGGCCTTCTCGCCCTCCGCCGCGATCTTGTCGAGATCGTCGCTGTTGGCGATCACTTTCGGAGCGACGCCATGCTTTTCCGCGATCAGCTTCAGCAGCACTTTCAGCAGTTCGGAAGCGGCGGCGGTGCCCTCAGGAGCCTGCTGATGGCGTGGTGGATGTGGCATTTCGGATTTCGGCAGCGCCAGCGCCGCATTGATTGCTTCAAGCACTGCCGTACCAGCTGCCGAGCGCTCCCAGCCCTTCGGAATGGTCCGCAGCCGCGCAAGTGCTTCGGTGTCCTTCGGCTGCTGCTGGGCGATCTCATAGATCGCGTCGTCTTTCAGCACGCGTGCCCGCGGAACATTGCGCGCACGGGCCTCGCGCTCACGCCAGGCGGCCACATATTTGAGGACGGCCAGTTCCTGTGGCTTGCGCAGTCGCATCTTCAGTCGCTGCCAGGCATCGTCCGGATGCAGGTCATAGGTCTCGCGTGCTTCAAGGATCGCCATTTCTTCCTGCAGCCAGGATGCGCGTCCTTCGCGTTTCAGCTGTTCGCTGAGGGAGAGATAGACGTCGCGTAGATGGGTGACGTCGGCCAGTGCATAGTCCAGCTGCTTTTCGGACAGCGGCCGCCGGCTCCAGTCGGTAAAGCGCGAGGATTTGTCGATATGGACATTCTTGATGCGGCTGACGAGCTGGTCGTAGGAAACCGAATCTCCGAAGCCACAGACCATCGCCGCGACCTGCGTATCGAAGATCGGATGCGGAATGAGATTGCCGCGATGGAAAATGATTTCGATATCCTGGCGCGCAGCATGAAACACCTTCAGGACCGATGGATTGGCCATCAGTTCGAAGAAGGGTGCCAGATCCAGCCCCTTGGCCAGCGGGTCCACCAGCACTTCGGTGGTGGGGCTTGCCATCTGTATCAAACACAGTTCCGGCCAGAAGGTCGTTTCTCGCAGGAATTCCGTATCGATGGTAATGAATTCCGACTTGGCCAGCTCTTGGCAGGCCGCCTCCAATTGGGCGGTAGTTTCGATCATCTCAACACATTCAACGGTAAAATACTTCCTTAACTTCCTTCTCCTTTCAGCCGGATATGTCAATACTTTCGCGGACAAAGCCTTTGCCGCGTTTCGCTTTTCGCTGAAATTGCCGGGAACTGTGACGGCTTCGACCTAAACCGCCTGCAATCGGGATGGCGTGCGGCCGCCTATGCCACGCGGACGTAACTTGTCATGCCCGTCTTCTGGTGCTCGATGATGTGGCAATGCAGCAGCCAGTCGCCGGGATTGTCGGCAACGAAGGCAAGCTGCACCTTCTCATCCGGCTGGATCAGATAGGTATCGGACACGAACGGCTGCACCTGCCGGGTCGAGGAGGAGATGACGGTAAAGCTCATCCCGTGCAGATGGATCGGATGGCTGTGCGGCGTAACGTTTTCCATATCGATGACATAGCTCTTGCCGAGCTTGAGTTCGGCAAGCGGAGCTGTGGGATCGGGCGTGTCGCCAGGCCATGGAACCTTGTTGATGGCCCAGAAGCTGTAGCCGAGCGAGCCGCATATGGTGTTGTCGGCCGTATTTTCCGCGGTCGAGCTCAAGATCAACGGAATATGGGTGGCCGAGTTGAGATCGGCTTTCTGCACGGGATTGCTTTCGAGTGGCGCGAGATCGTGGACATCGCGCTTCAGCGAAGCGCCCACCGCGCGCAAGGTCGCCAGCACTTTCGGATTGGTGCCCTTGATATCCTCGAGCTTGACGATCGCGCCTTCGCCGTCGGGCATGCGCACGGCAAGCTCCAGCCGCTGCCCCGGCCCAAGCTGCAGGAGATCGAGCGGAAAGCGCTGCGGCACGGGATTGCCATCGATCGCGATCACGGTCGCCTCGGCGCCGTCCATGCGGAAGGAAAAGATGCGCGTGACATCGGTAATGGCAATGCGCAGCCGCACCAGGCCACCGGACGGCGCGTCATATTGCGGCTCCTGCTGCCAGTTGGCGGTGCGGACCGTGCCGTAAGTGCCGGATTTGGCGGCATCGCGCGGGCGGAACTGCGCGATGAACTGCCCGTCTGCGCCCAGTCGCCAGTCGCGCAGATTGAGCACGACTTCCGAATCGAATGCCGGGTCCTTGGGGTTTTCGACCACGATAACACCGGTCATGCCATGGCCCATCTGTTCCAGCGTGTTGCAATGCGGGTGATACCAGAAGGTGCCGGCATCGGGCGGCGTGAAGGCGTAATCGAAATGATCGCCGGTATAGACATAGGGCTGGGTGAGGAAGGGCACGCCGTCCATAGTGTTGGGTAGCCGGATGCCGTGCCAATGAATGGTCGTCGGATCGTCTATGCCATTGATCAGCCGTGCCGCGAAGGACTCGCCCTTCTTCATGCGGACAACAGGCGGCATGCCGGCGTCGCCATAGGTCAGCACGCTCTTGGTCGTGCCGCCGTCGGTAAGGTTCGCCTCGATCTTAGCGGTCTTCAGCGTGAGTGGCTCGGCCGCCACCGCCTTGCCCGCAAACTTCGCGGCAATGCCAAGGCCGACACCATAGGCGCCTGCAACGGCTGAGGCTTTCAGGAGATTGCGGCGGGTGAGGATCGGCATGTCAGGCTCCGGGGGCGAAGATCTATGGATGCCTGTTTAAAGTTGACTTCGATGTTCAGCAATAGCATCGAGGTAGCCAAACTGCCGCAGCGGCTACTTGTGGATGCTGTTATGGGTGGCGATTGAAAACAGCTTTAACCCGACTTCCGGCGTTCGAGCCTTGACAAATCGGGCGTGCCATGCGCTTTTCCGCCCGATTTTCTCGTCGGCGGGCGAGGGGTTTGCATGTCCTTGCGCCACCGCCCGCCAAGCCCAGGATATATACTATGCATCGCTATCGCAGCCACACATGCGCCGCCCTGCGCAAGTCCGACGTCGGTTCGACCGTCCGCATCTCCGGCTGGGTTCATCGCGTCCGAGATCATGGCGGCGTGCTGTTCATCGACCTGCGCGATCACTACGGCATCACCCAGGTTGTTGCCGACCCTGATTCTCCGGCGTTCAAGCTTGCCGAAACCGTTCGCGGCGAATGGGTCATCCGCATCGATGGTCTGGTCAAGGCCCGCACGGAAGATACCGTCAACAAGAACATGCCGACCGGTGAGATCGAGCTTTACGCTCAGGAGATCGAAGTGCTCTCCGCCGCCAAAGAGCTGCCGCTGCCCGTCTTCGGTGAGCCGGACTATCCGGAAGACGTTCGCCTGAAGTATCGCTTCCTCGATCTGCGACGCGAAACGCTGCACCGGAACATCGTCAAGCGCACGCAGGTCATCTCTTCGATGCGCCGCCACATGGGCGACGTCGGCTTCACCGAATACACCACCCCGATCCTGACGGCCTCGTCGCCGGAAGGCGCGCGCGACTTCCTCGTGCCGAGCCGTATCCACCCCGGCACTTTCTACGCGCTGCCGCAGGCGCCGCAGCAGTACAAGCAGCTGCTGATGGTTGCCGGTTTCGACCGCTATTTCCAGATCGCGCCGTGCTTCCGTGATGAAGACCCGCGCGCCGACCGTCTGCCGGGCGAATTCTACCAGCTCGACCTCGAAATGAGCTTCGTCACCCAGGAAGACGTCTGGAACACGATGGGTCCGCTGATGACCCAGGTGTTCGAAGAGTTTGCCGAAGGCAAGCCGGTCACCAAGGAATGGCCGCGCATCCCCTACGACGTCGCGATCCGCAAGTATGGCTCCGACAAGCCGGACCTGCGCAATCCGATCGTCATGGAAGCCGTCACCGAGCATTTTGCCGGCTCCGGCTTCAAGGTCTTCGCCAACATGATCGCCTCCAACCCGAAGGTCGAAGTCTGGGCAATCCCGGCCAAGACCGGCGGCTCGCGTGCCTTCTGCGATCGCATGAATGCCTGGGCGCAGAGCCAGGGTCAGCCGGGCCTCGGCTACATCTTCTGGCGCAAGGAAGGCGAAAAGCTCGAAGGTGCCGGCCCGCTTGCCAAGAACATCGGCGAAGAGCGCACGGATGCGATCCGCACCCAGCTCGGCCTCGATGACGGCGACGCCTGCTTCTTCGTCGCCGGCGATCCCTCCAAGTTCTACAAGTTTGCCGGTGAAGCCCGCACCAGGGCCGGCGAAGAGCTGAACCTGGTCGATCGCGACCGCTTCGAGCTGTGCTGGATCGTCGACTTCCCGTTCTTCGAATGGAGCGAGGAAGAAAAGAAGGTCGATTTCGCCCACAACCCGTTCTCGATGCCGCAGGGCGGCCTTGAGGCGCTGCAGAACCAGGATCCCCTCACGATCAAGGCGTTCCAGTACGACGCCGTCTGCAACGGCTTCGAAATCGCTTCGGGTTCGATCCGTAACCAGTCGCCGGAAACCATGGTCGCCGCCTTCGAAAAGGTCGGCCTCAGCCAGACCGACGTCGAAGAGCGCTTCGGCGGCCTCTACCGCGCCTTCCAGTACGGTGCACCGCCGCACGGTGGTGCCGCCTTTGGTATCGACCGTATCGTCATGCTCCTGGTCGGTGCCAAGAACCTGCGCGAGATCTCGCTGTTCCCGATGAACCAGCAGGCACAGGATCTGCTGATGGGCGCCCCCTCGGCCGCAACGCCGACGCAGCTGCGCGAACTCGCCATCCGCCCGGTACCGCCGGTGAAGAAGGACTAAGATCCTTCAGGCTTGATAAAACGCAAAACCCGGCGACCGAAATCGCCGGGTTTTTGTTTGTCTGCTTGTGTCAGTCAGATCGCCGCATAGACGGCGTTGGCGAGATCGGTGGTGAATTGTCCCCACATGCCTTCGAGCGCCGTGTTGGTCAGGGCAACCACCGTCAGCCCCTTTTCGGCATCGACGAACCAGCTGTGGCCGTAGACGCCGCCCCATTTGATCGTGCCGGCCGAGAAGGGGACTTGCGCTGCCACGGGATCGGTGACGACGGACCAGCCATAGCCAAAACCGACGCCGGCTTGCAGCGCCTGCATATGGCCGCCCGCCTGATCGGCCATCATCCTCTTCACCGTATCTGCCGACAGCAGCGGCGCACCGCCTTTGCGAATGGTGTCGAGAATGGCCAGAATGTCGCTTGCCGTTCCAGCCATACCCGCGCCGCCGGAGTGGTAGGAGGCGGGATCGAATATCCTGTCGGGCGCAAAGCGGATCACACCGTCGAGTATCGGAACAAGCGTGCCGTCTTCCATTCGCTGCGGCTCGGGAGTTCCGTTCACGTAATTGGCTGCCAGGCGGCTGCGGTCGCGCACTGAGAAAGCCGTGTCGGAGAGGCCGAGCGGCTTCATGACAAGCTCCGCAACGGCATCGCCGAGGGCGCCGCCCGTTTCCTTTTCGATGATGCCGCCGAGGACATCCATTGCCAGGGAATACTGCCAGTTTTCACCGGGCGCAAAGAGAAGGGGAGCGCTGGCGAGGCGCTTGAGGTTTTCAGCCACCGATCGGCCCGGCGTGTCCAGGCCATCGGAGACGCCGGCGCGATGATAGGGGCCGTTTTGCTCTTCAGCGAATGTATAGCCCAGTCCGGATGTGTGCGTGAGGAGATGCCGGATGAGAATGGTGGCTTCGCCGCCATCCGGCAGCCGCGGCCGGAAATCCGGCAGCCATTTGGTGATCGGATCGTCGAGGTCGAGACGGCCCTGTTCGACGAGCCGCATGGCGGCAATAGTGACGATCGGCTTGGTGACGGAGGCGAGGCGGAAGATGGCATCTTCCTGCATCGCCACACCGTTTTCCCGATCCGCCAGACCGGCGGCACGGGCGTAGACCAGCTCTCCATTCCTAGCGATCAGGACGACGGTCCCAACCAGCCTCTTATCCATCAGGGCGGAATTGATCGTGGTATCGACGCCTTCAGCAAGGCTGCCGTCGCCGGGACGAGCGGAATTTTCCAGGGGAAGACTCATGGGGCAAAACCTTCTATAATCACAATGACCATTCCTGAATAACTCAGATCGGGAAATAATTCTAGAGTGACCATTGTGAAAAATAAGGAAGAGATGGAAAATTCTTCACCGCGCAAGCGTGGGCGGCCGCCGGCTTTCGATCGCGAGACGGTTCTTGCCTCGGCACGCGACACCTTCTGGAAGCATGGCTATGACGGCTCCTCCATCGCCGATCTGACGGCCGCGATGGGCATCACGCCGCAAAGCCTCTATGCCGCCTTCGGTTCGAAAGCGGAGCTTTATCGGGAGACGCTCGATCAATATCGGCGCATGCCGCGGCCGGAGCCCGGCAATCCCTTTCAGGACAAGCTGGATACGGTGGCGGCCTTCGAGCGCTTTCTGACGAATTCTGCCAAGATTTTCACGGCCCCGGAGCATCCGAAAGGCTGCATGATATCGACGGCGGTGCTGAATTGCGCCGAGGAAAACGAGCCGATCGCCCATCACGTCGCATCGATGCGCCTGCAGACGCTTGACATCTTCACCGCCCGCATCGAACGCGGCATTGCCGAGGGGGACATGCGGCCGGATGCCGATGCTCGTTCGCTCGCCCGCTTTCTGGGCGCGATCGTGCAGGGCATGTCCGTTCAGGCCCGCGACGGTGCGACCACGGAGGAATTGCTTGCCCTCCTGTCTCATGCGCTCAGCGAGCTGAAAGCGTATCAGGTGCAGCAGGATGCCTGAGCCAAGGCAAAGAAAAACCCGGCGACCGAGATCGCCGGGTTCTGAATGAGGTCTGGAGCGACAGATTAGTCGTTCGAGGAAACCTTGAGGCCGATGACCTGCGGGATCGTCTGCGGTGCGCCCATGGCAGCGCCGATGATCATCGGAACAGGAACCGGCTTGCCGGGAGCTGCCGTCACCGTCATGCTCTTCGGGTTGTCGAGGTAGGAGCTGACGGCCGTGGAAACGGCGTTCTGCAGTTCCGGAATGTTGAGCTGCGCCATCATGATCGGCGTCATTGCCTTCAGGGTGTCGGCGAGCTGCTTGCCGGTAACGCCCTGCTGCTTGCCTGCGAAATCGAGCGCACGAGCCGTGATCGACGCATCGTCGAAGCGGATCTGGGCGCTGTTGAAGGTGAGCTGCTGCAGCAGGCCGAGCATGGCGAGGCCGGCGGACTGCTGTGCTTCCTGCTGGTTCGGGTTGGAGCGAACCGTCTTGAGCGCATCCTGCATCGACTTGGCAAAGGCCGGCGTGTAGCCGGAAATGCTGAAGGCGAGGTTCAGCTTGCCGATATCCCTGAAGTCGAAGGAATATTCGGTGATGTCGATCGTACCGGGTCCGATTTCCCAGCTACCCTTCATGGAGATCGTGCCGTCGATCTGCTGCAGCTTCAGCGCTTCGATGGCTTCCTTGGTCTTCGCATCGTCGACCTTGCTGAGATCGGCCTTGACGCCATTGATCTTGGCATCGAAGTCGAGGCCCGACTTGTCGTCGCGCTTCTTCATGTTGGCGTCGGCGCCCTCGATCGAGAACACCTCGGTATCGTCCTTGGTCACGGACACGGCGCCGGCGTGGGCGCTCTTGTAGTAAAGCAGTGAGCTGAGATCGCCCTTGGTCGTGTCGGCTGGGATCTCGACGCCGCTCAGCTTGAGGTCGGTGGCGGAAACGGAGGCGCCGTCCTTTTCGAAATCGACATCTGCGAAATCGATTTCATCGATCGTGTAGCCGCCATTGTTTTCCTCGACGCCGTCCAGGGTGATGTCCCCGAGCGGAATGCTGTCGTCCATGCCGGCCGCCTTGAAACTTGCGCCCTTCAGCGTCACCGTGCTGCCGTCGACGTCGACGCCCGTGGCAGCAATCGAACCGCCCTGCTGGCCGTAGACGTCGTTGATCTTCTTCAGCAGATCATTGCCGTCGAGCGCGAAGGCCGAGCTGGCGAAAGACAGGATTGCGGCGCTGCAAAGCATCAGCCGCGTGGTCCGATAGAAAGTCATTATGGCGTTCCTCGTTGAGCCGGTGGTATATTGGCGGGGGTGTACAGATTGAGCGTGTACTGCGCTGACTTATATTGATCTTTCTTCGAAAATCCAATGACAATGAGTGCTGAAAGCAAGTGCAGCAAAAATGCATCGGTCGCCATCGTGCAAGAGGGCCGAAACGCCTTCATCCACAGGTGCTTTCGGCTGATTTCTTGCTGTGAATCGCCATCTCTTATAGTCAAGGGCCATGGGAAAAAATCTGACACCGCCGCCCAGTGACGGCGACGACAATATCCTTCCGGTCGATCTGAAGGCGGCGCTCGAAGAGCGCTACCTGGCCTATGCCTTGTCGACGATTACGCAACGCGCGCTTCCGGACGTTCGCGACGGGCTGAAGCCGGTGCATCGCCGTATCGTCTATGCCATGAGCGAGATGGGGCTGCGCCCCAATGCTGCCTTCCGCAAATGCGCCAAGATCGTCGGCGAAGTGATGGGTAACTATCACCCGCATGGCGACCAGTCGATCTACGATGCGCTGGCGCGCCTGGCGCAGGATTTCTCGCAGCGCTATACGCTGGTCAACGGCCAGGGCAATTTCGGCAATATCGACGGCGATAGCCCGGCCGCGATGCGCTACACCGAATCCAAGATGACGGCGGTTTCCGAACTGCTGCTCGAGGGCATCGACCAGGACGCGGTAGATTTTCGCGACACCTATGACGAGTCGAATTCCGAGCCGATCGTTCTGCCGGGGGCTTTTCCCAATCTGCTCGCCAATGGCTCTTCGGGCATCGCTGTCGGCATGGCGACCTCTATCCCGCCGCACAATGCTCACGAGCTTTGCGACGCTGCCCTGCATTTGATCAAGGATCGTGAGGCGACGGTCGAGAAGCTGGTGGAACTGTATATTCCAGGTCCCGACTTTCCGACCGGCGGCATCATTATCGACGATCGCCAGAGTATCATCGAAAGCTACAAGACTGGCCGTGGCGGCTTCCGGGTTCGCTCCAAATGGGAGATCGAGGATCTCGGTCGCGGTGGCTATCAGATCATTGTCACCGAAATTCCGTTCCAGGTACAGAAGTCGCGGCTGATCGAAAAGATCGCCGAGTTGCTGCTGGCGCGCAAGCTGCCGCTGCTCGAGGACATCCGTGATGAATCCGCCGAGGATATCCGCGTCGTTCTCGTGCCGAAGAGCCGCACCGTCGATGCGACGATCCTGATGGAATCGATGTTCAAGCTGACGGAGCTGGAAAGCCGCTTCCCGCTCAACATGAACGTCCTGTCCATGGGCCGTATCCCCAGGGTCATGGCCCTGAACGAGGTGCTGAAGGAATGGCTGGATCATCGCCGCGAGGTGTTGCTGCGCCGTTCGCGCTTCCGCCTGACGGCCATTGAAAAGCGACTCGAAATCCTTGGCGGTTTCCTGGTCGCCTATCTCAATATCGATGAGGTCATCGCCATCATCCGCGAGGAAGATGAACCGAAGCCCGTGATGATGGAGCGGTTCGGCCTCACGGATAATCAGGTCGAGGCGATCCTCAACATGCGGCTGCGCTCCTTGCGCAAGCTGGAAGAGTTCGAAATCCGCAAGGAATTCGATGGCCTGACAAAGGAGAAGGCCGATATCGAGGCGCTGCTCGCTTCGGACGAGAAGCAGTGGCAGACGGTGTCCTGGGAAATCGGCGAGGTGAAGAAGAAATTCGCCAAGGCGACTGAAATCGGCCGCCGCCGCACGCAGTTTGCCGAGGCACCCGAAGCCGATGATGCAGCCATCCAGCAGGCGATGATCGAGAAGGAGCCGATCACCGTCGTCGTTTCGGAGAAGGGCTGGATCCGTGCCCTCAAGGGCCACATTTCCGATACCTCGTCGCTGACCTTCAAGGAAGGCGACGGCCTCAAGGTCGCCTTCCCGGCGCAGACCACGGACAAGATCCTCATTATCACCACGGGCGGCAAGGCCTATACGCTCGGCGGCGACAAGCTGCCCGGCGGCCGTGGTCATGGCGAGCCGTTGCGCATCATGATCGATATGGAAAACGATCAGGACGTGCTGACCGCCTTCGTCCACGATCCGCAGCGCAAGCAGATGATCGCATCGACGGCAGGCAACGGCTTCATTGTCGCCGAGGCGGAACTGGTCGCCAATACCCGCAAGGGCAAGCAGATCATGAATGTCTCCTATCCCGACGAGACCAAGCTTCTGGTTCCGATATCAGGCGACCACGTCGCCGTGGTCGGCGAGAACCGCAAGATGGTCATCTTCCCGCTCTCGCAGGTGCCGGAAATGTCGCGTGGCAAGGGCGTGCGCCTGCAGAAATACAAGGATGGCGGCATTTCCGACATCCGCTGCTTCATGATCGCCGAGGGTCTGACCTGGGAAGACAGCGCCGGCCGCACCTTCACCAAGACGAAGGATGAGCTGGCGGAATGGCTGGGCGACCGCGCCGGCGCCGGCCGTGCCGTGCCGAAGGGCTTCCCCAGAAGCGGCCGGTTCTCGGGGTAAACAGCAGTCGGCCTAAGTCCAAGCAACCGGCCCGTCGGGTCGATTGCCGCGACGAACGCCCTGAGCCCTAGCGAAGGCCGGGGTGTTGCGGCTGATGAGGTAGCTGTCATCCGGTCAGCGGGACGCAGAAGTCTTTGAGAAATTGCGTCGCACCCGCTTCGTCAATTTCTCCAGCCGCGACGCCCTGCACGAAGGCGACGATAGTTCCATCGTCAGCCTCGATAAGGTAGCCGTTGATATAGAGAAACGTAAACGCCGCGAGGTAGCTGGCTCGCTTGTTTCCATCCGAGAATGGATGATTTCGGACGATGCCGTAGAGGTAGGCCGTTGCCAAGGCAAATAAATTGCTTTCGCCGTAGGCAGCCTTGTCCAATGGGCGTGCCATCGCGGCTTCTAAGGCGTTCTCGTCCTTTAGGCCCGGCGATCCACCATGTTCGGCGATCTGTTCCTCATGCATGATCTCAACGGCTTCACGGGATAGCCATTTATAATCATTCATTTTGCGAGTTCACGCAGGGCGCTGCGATATTTCTGCATGCCAAGTCTCGCCGCGCGTAGCTGTTCGGCAAGATCCGCACGTTCGGGAACCAACTCGATGTTGCCGTTTACTTCGCGTATCTCCAGCGCATCGCCGTTTTTGAGGCCAAGCCTTTGGAGAACTTCCTTCGGAATAATCACGCCTTCGGAATTGCCGATCTTGCGGATGGTGACGTTCATATTTTAGCTCCAATGTAATAACCTAGTTATAACATTGGGTGGGCCGTGCTTCAATGTGCAAGTCCCTGCGTCGCCAACGCCGCTCTCGCCTTGACCCGCGCCTGCCAGACCGAGTGTGCGGCAAGCGCCAGGATCAGGATCGCACCGCCGGCAAGCGTCATGTTGGTCGGCGCCTCTGAAAAGATCAGCCAGACCCAGATCGGCGCAAGGATCGTTTCCAGCAGATAGAACATCGCCACTTCCGGCGCGGAGAGAAAGCGCGTGCCTGTTGCGAGACACCAGAAGGAAAGCGGCATCAGCACGGCGCCGTCGAAAAGGATCCAGCCCGGATGGTCGATGGAAAAACCCGAGGGCACCATGTGATAGAGCCCGACCGCCGCTGGAATGACGGCCGCCAGCAGGGAGGCGAAGCCCATATCCCGACCCGAAGCACGGCTGATCGTGATGGCGCACGCTATGGAGAACGAGGCGACCACGGAAAGCGCATCGCCAAGCATATGCCCGCCCTCCATGCCATCCCCGACAATCAGGCCGACACCGAGGATCATGACAGCCATAGTGATGAAAGTCGAAATTGCCGGGCGTTCCTTGAGGAATATCCACGAGAGCAGCGCGGTGAACATCGGGTTCAAGGCGATGATGAACACCACGTTCGCCGCCTTCGTGTAATAGACGGCAAGCAGGAAGGTGATGGTCGTCAGCCCATAGAAGAAGCCGACGGGAAGCCCCAGCCAACCCGGCAATACGCCGCGCAGCGAACCCGTGACCCGGCGGATGACGACGAGGGCGGCGAGCGCCACGACAATGGTCGCAAGGCTGCGCACTGACAGCACCGACCAGACCTCGCCGCTGGAAAGCCTGATCAGCGGGATGTCCATGGACAGGGCCAGGCCGCCGAGTGTCGTCAGCAGCAAGCCCTTCTTATGATCCGAGAGATGGGCAAACATTCAGCGGAAGGTATCCTTGTCGCCGTCGGCGGCCGGATCGAAACGTTCCCAACCGCGCGGCGTCAGATGTTCCTGCGGCTGGAAGCGCGTCTTATAGTCCATCTTGCGCGAGCCCTTGACCCAATAGCCGAGATAGACATGCGGCAGCCCGAGGGCTTTCGTCCGCTTGATATGATCCAGAATCATGAAGGTGCCGAGCGACCGCGCATCGAGGTCAGGATTGAAATAGGAATAGACCATCGAAAGCCCGTCGCTCATCACGTCGGTCAAGGCAGCGGCCAGAAGTTCACCCTTCGGGCGCTGTTCGAGCCCCGATCCTTCCTCGCGGCGGCGATACTCGATGATGCGCGTGTTCACATGCGTGTCCTCGACCATGATCGCATAGTCGAGCACGGTCATGTCGGACATACCGCCTTGCTGGTGGCGATAGTCGAGATAGCGGCGGAAGAGCGAATATTGCTCGCTGGAAGGCTGCGCCGGAAATTCGGTGGCGATGATATCGCTGTTGGCGGTCAGCACCCGTTTCATCGAGCGGGTGGGCTCGAATTCCTGGGCGAGGATACGCACCGATATGCAGGCCCTGCAGGATTCGCAGGCGGGACGGTAGGCGATGTTCTGCGAGCGCCTGAAGCCGCCCTGGGTCAGAATATCGTTCATCTCGGCGGCACGGGGACCAACAAGGTGCGTAAAGACCTTGCGTTCCATCTCGTGCGGCAAGTACGGGCAGGAAGCCGGTGCCGTCAGATAAAACTGCGGGGATGGCGTCGACTGCGTGTTCATCTGCCGTTGATTGACCTTTCTCTCGGCACTCGTTTTCTACAAGCATGGCTCAAGTTTAGAAAACGTCAACTACGTCCTTCGCTAAAGATCGAAGTTTCCTAATTGACCATGCACAGAAATATCTCCCGCGCGCCCTTTGGCTCCGCAGGAGATCTTGCGGTGTCCGATGATTATGCGTTGTTTTAAGCCGTCCGGGCGATGACGGTGCCGAGCAGCAGGTCATGCACCAGCCGGCTACGGTCGGTGAAGAGGCCTACCAGCAGAATGAGCGGCGTCAGGACGGAGTTCAGGATCCAGAACAGCGCCAGATGGACGATCGCCGTCAGGAAATCCATTCGCCGGCCGTCGACTCGAACCATGGTGAGGCCCATGGCGCGCATGCCGAGCGATGCCTGATAGGGGCCGCCGAGCGTCCAGCCGAAATAAAGGCCGGCAACCAGGACGAAGAGTACCGGATAGAGGAAGAAGCCAAGCCCCAGCGTCAGGATCGAAACGAAAAACAGCAGCACGGCCGCAGGAATGCACAGCAGCGCGACGATGATGTAATCGACGATGAAGGCGAAGATGCGCCGGCTCAGCACGCCACTATAGGCGCGCCAGTCGTCCGGTGCTGCATAAAGCGGGCTGGGGTTCAGGCTCATTGCTTTCCTCCTTGGGAAACATTTGCCGAACATATGGTGTCAGGGCCTGCAAATACAATAAGCAGGCCGCCAACCCGTGAGTCGAAACTATTTTCTCGCCAGATGTTTTGCCACATCGACAGCGAAATAGGTGAGGATGCCGTCGCATCCGGCGCGCTTGAAGGCGAGCAGAGTTTCGAACATCACCCTTTCGCCGTCGATCCAGCCATTGGCGGCCGCCGCCTTGATCATCGCGTATTCGCCGGAGACCTGGTAGGCGAAGGTCGGAAGACCAAAGGCTTCCTTCAGCCGCCAACAGATGTCGAGATAGGGCAGGCCGGGCTTGACCATCAGCATGTCGGCACCTTCCTCGACATCGAGCGCGGCGTCGCGCACGGCCTCGGTGCCGTTGGCCGGGTCGATGTAATAGGTCTTCTTGTCGCCCTTTAGCAGGCCGCCCGTCGAGATCGCCTCGCGGTAAGGGCCGTAAAAGGCCGAGCTGAATTTCGTCGCGTAGCTCATGATGCCGACATTCTGGTGCCCGGCGGCATCGAGCGCCTGGCGGATCGCGCCGATGCGGCCGTCCATCATTTCCGAAGGCGCGATGATATCGGCGCCGGCATCCGCCTGATAGACGGCGGCACGCGCCACCTGCTCGACCGTTTCGTCGTTGACGATCTCATTGCCGCGCAGGATGCCGTCATGGCCATGGCTTGTGAAGGGATCGAGGGCGACGTCGGTGATGACGCCGATATTCGGCACCGCCTTCTTGATCGCGGCGCTGGCAAGATTGATGAGATTGTTCTTCTCGAGGCTGTTGGAGCCGGTCTCGTCGCGCAGTTCCATTTCGATGTTCGGGAAGGTGGCAAGCGCGGGGATGCCGAGATCGGCCGCTTCCCTGGCCGCTTCCACCGCCTTGTCCACGGTCATGCGGTTGACGCCGGGCATGGCGGGGATCGGCTCGACGATGCCGGTGCCCGGGATCACGAAGATCGGCCAGATCAGATCGTCCACCGTCAGACGGTTTTCCTGCACGAGACGGCGTGTCCAATCGGCCTTGCGGTTGCGTCGCATGCGGCGATGCCCGGTGATCTCGTCGACGAGATGCGTCTTGTTCTCCATGATGCCGCCATCCTTCTTCATTTATTTATGGCACTCTACATAGGCCGCGTACCTATCACGCTGTCCCCAGGATTCAAAACCAGGCGAAAGGCCGCAGCCATTATATTCTGGCGAGGCAGATGCCTCCTACGTATTGTTCGCGCATGGAACCTGATTCTTCGACCGTACCCAAGAATACGCTGACGGACATCCTGTTCGTTTTGTTCCTGCGGCTGATCGCGATCGCCTGCTTCTGGCTCGGCCTGCAATATTGGGCGATGCTGGTCGGCTATTCGCTCGCGGGCCACGCGCGCTTCGATCTGCTTGCTCTGCCCTGGAAGGTCGCGGGCGCGGGGCTTGCCGTGGTTTTCCCGGTCGCAGCCCTCGGATTATGGCTCACCGTTTCCTGGGGGCCGGTCATGTGGGTGCTGGCCGCAGGCGGCCAGGGACTGATGTATGGCGTCTGGCCGGAGATATTCGGATCCAATCCACTGATCATGATCTTGCATGCCTGCGTCGCGGTGATTTATTGCCTTTTCCGCGTCCTTCTGTGGCAGGAGAAACGCCGGCGCCGCCAGCAGCAGGTAATGGTTGATTTACCCTGAGACAGCAACACTTCCTGGTAAGGTGCTGTTAAGCCTGCAGTTTAAGTAGAATTTTATGTGTATTCGATAGGGTCTCACTCAAGGCGGGAAGAAAACGACACCGCCAAACAAAACAGAGTGAGGCCAAGTCATGATGAACACGAAAATCAAGCCGCAGGCAGTTGCAAACGCTCGGGATCAGCAGGTTGATGACATCCGGGCTCTCTACATGGAATCTCTTCACCTGGTCGAGCGTCTGCACCGCCGCCTGCTTGATGTTATCAAGGACGAGTTCGACCGTCAGGGTCGCGACGACGTCAATGCCGTCCAGGCACTTCTCCTTTTCAACATCGGCAATTCCGAGCTGACGGCCGGCGAGCTGCGCTCCCGCGGTTTCTACCTCGGCTCCAACGTGTCCTACAACGTCAAGAAGCTGGTCGACCTCGGCTTCATCAACCATCAGCGCTCACGCATCGACCGCCGCTCGGTCCGCATCAGCCTGACGGAAACCGGCCAGGACATCGCCGAAACCGTTGCCAAGCTCTATGAGCGCCACATCGGCTCGATCGACAAGGTCGGCGGCATCGGCACCGACGAATTCACCCAGATGAACAAGCTGCTGCAGCGTCTGGACCGCTTCTGGAACGACAGCATCGCTTACCGCATGTGAGTGAGTGCAGCTGAATGATCGCAAGATCTTCCAGTCAAACAAGCTGGACACGTTTCCCTGCGTGTCCGGCTTGAACGCGTTACCGGCCCGGCCGTTGTGCGCTTTTTGCCACGTCCGCGCTTCACCTTCCGTCACATGTAAGGTCTCGGGCGGCTAAGCCATTGACGCCGGATGAAGACACGCTATGAACCACGCGCAGCTGTGGTATTTTAGCAAAAGCAGTTTGGCTTTTCTTTCGCCCCCGCATGGCAAGGCAAGTTTCATGCCGGGAGACACGAATTGGCCATATTGCTATGACAGCGGAAATCGACTGCAAGCAGCGTTCTCGAAATACGATCTTCCAACCTGAAGGTCTTGGCTTCGCGATATTGTGATAGTTCGCGGCCAAGTTTTTGGTGGTGCATTAAGGGAACGGATTGATACTGAGCCACGTTACTTGGCGCAAGCTTGCGCTATTTACTGCTTCCTCTCTAGGCTGCGCATGATTGGATCGCAGCGTTGAACGGTTAGGACATGTCGAAGAAAAACGGAATTGGACCCTTTTCGCGCCGCTCTTTCCTGCGGTCGGCTGCAACTCTTGGCGCTGCCGCACTGGCCGCTCCGGCTCTAGCGCAAAACGCGACCCCGCTTGAAGCGCTGATCAACGACCGTTCTCGCGGCAATTGGGACGATCAGTTCGACGCCAAGGCTGCTGCTCGTACGGCCGCCGCTGTCCAGTCGAACACGCCGATCCTTGGCCCCGATTCCGTGCCGAACATTCAGCAGGCGATTGCTCAGTATCAGAGCATCGTTGCCAATGGCGGCTGGCCGCAAGTCAGCCCGACGAGCCAGCAGCCGCTGCAGATCGGCGTTACCGATCCCGCCGTGCAGACACTTCGCCAGCATCTGATGGTTTCAGGCGACTTGCCGCGCGAGGCGGGCATTTCATCGTCTTTCGATTCCTACGTAGACGGCGCCGTCAAGCGTTTCCAAGCTCGCCACGGTCTGCCGCCGGATGGCGTCATCGGTGATTTCACGCAGAAGGCGATGAACATCCCCGCCAACGTCCGTCTGCAGCAGCTGAATACCAATCTCGTCCGCCTTCAGACATTCCCGTCTGATCTTGGCCGCCGTCACGTCATGGTCAACATCCCGGCGACCCGTGTCGAAGCCGTGGAAGACGGTCAGGTGGCTTTGCGCCACGAGGCGATCGTCGGCCGGGAGTCGCGCCCGACGCACATCATCAATTCGAAGATCTACGAGGTTATCCTCAATCCCTACTGGACGGCGCCGCGCTCCATCATCGTCAAGGATATCATGCCGCTGATGCGCAAGGACCCGACCTATCTGGCGAGGAGCAACATCCGCCTTCTCGACGGCAAGGGCCAGGAAGTGGCACCCGAGACGATCGATTGGAATTCGGACAAGGCGCCGGACCTGATGTTTCGCCAGGACCCGGGCAAGACGAATGCCATGGCGTCCACGAAGATCAACTTCCATAACCCCAACAACGAATATATGCACGATACGCCGGAGCAGGGCCTGTTCAACAAGCTGATGCGCTTCGACAGCTCGGGCTGTGTGCGCGTTCAGAATGTGCGCGACCTGGCGACCTGGCTGCTGGCCGAAACTCCGGGCTGGCCGCGCCAGCACATCGAGCAGGTCATCTCCACCCGCGTCAACACGCCGATTACGCTGGCGTCGGAAGTCCCGGTCTATTTCGTCTACATCTCCGCCTGGAGCGCCCGTGACGGCATCGTCCAGTTCCGCGACGACATCTACAATCTCGACGGTAATTCCCAGTTGGCGCTCGATACGACCCAGGGCATGGAGCAGCCGGTTCAGTAATCGGCGTTCCAATTGCAATTCCTATCGAAGCCGCGTCTTTTGATGCGGCTTTTTCCTTGGCGGGCACTGCTCTGCGTAGAATGCCCAGCAAATGTCGCTGGTCGTATTGCTCTCCGGCGACCCTGACGCTAATACCGTTTGCATTGCCGTTCCGGCCCGTTCAGGAGCTTTCACGATGACCAACGCGTCCACCGAACCCTTCTTCAATCGCTCGCTTGCCGATACCGATCCGGAAATCTTTGGCGCGATCGGCAAGGAGCTCGGTCGCCAGCGGCACGAAATCGAACTGATCGCTTCTGAAAACATCGTCTCGCGCGCCGTTCTGGAAGCGCAGGGCTCGATCATGACCAACAAGTATGCCGAGGGATATCCGGGCAAGCGCTATTATGGCGGCTGCCAGTACGTCGATATCGCCGAGGAGCTCGCCATCGAGCGCGCCAAGAAGCTGTTCGGCGTCAACTTCGCCAACGTTCAACCGAATTCCGGTTCGCAGATGAACCAGGCCGTCTTCCTCGCGCTCCTGCAGCCGGGCGATACCTTCATGGGTCTTGACCTGAACTCGGGCGGTCACCTCACGCACGGCTCGCCGGTCAACATGTCCGGCAAGTGGTTCAACGTCGTCTCCTACGGCGTGCGCGAAGGCGACAACCTGCTCGACATGGATGAAGTGCAGCGCAAGGCCGAAGAAACCAAGCCGAAGCTGATCATCGCCGGCGGCACGGCCTATTCCCGCATTTGGGACTGGAAGCGCTTCCGCGAGATCGCCGACAGCGTTGGCGCCTATCTGATGGTCGACATGGCCCACATCGCCGGCCTCGTCGCCGGTGGCCAGCATCCGTCGCCGTTCCCGCATTGCCACGTTGCCACGACGACCACGCACAAGTCGCTGCGTGGCCCGCGCGGCGGCATGATCCTGACCAATGACGAGGATCTGGCGAAGAAGTTCAATTCGGCCGTCTTCCCTGGCCTCCAGGGTGGCCCGCTGATGCATGTCATCGCCGCCAAGGCCGTCGCGCTCGGCGAAGCGCTGCAGCCAGACTTCAAGGACTATGCCGCCCAGATCGTCAAGAACGCCAAGGCTCTTGCCGAAACCCTGATCTCTGGCGGCGTCGACGTCGTCTCCGGCGGCACGGACAACCACCTGATGCTTGTGGACTTGCGCAAGAAGAACGCCACCGGCAAGCGCGCGGAAGCGGCCCTCGGCCGCGCTTACGTCACCTGCAACAAGAACGGCATTCCGTTCGACCCCGAGAAGCCTTTCGTCACGTCAGGCGTTCGCCTCGGCACGCCGGCCGGCACGACGCGCGGCTTCAAGGAAGCCGAATTCCGTGAAATCGGCAATCTGATCATCGAAGTGCTCGATGGCCTGAAGGTCGCCAATTCGGACGAAGGCAATGCCGCCGTCGAGGCTGCCGTGCGCGAGAAAGTGGTCAAGCTCACCGACCGCTTCCCGATGTACGGCTACATGGGCTAAGGAGAGCGCATGCGCTGCCCTTACTGCGGCTCGGAAGACACTCAGGTCAAGGACTCGCGCCCGGCGGAGGACAATACGTCCATCCGCCGTCGGCGCATTTGTCCCGATTGCGGCGGCCGCTTCACGACATTCGAGCGCGTGCAGCTGCGCGAGCTCATGGTCATCAAGAAGACCGGCCGCAAGGTGCTTTTCGATCGCGACAAACTGGTACGCTCCTTCGAAATCGCGCTCCGCAAGCGCCCGGTCGATCGTGATCGCATCGAACGCGCCGTGTCCGGCATCGTCCGCCGCCTGGAAAGCTCCGGCGAGACGGAAATCAGCTCGGAGCAGATCGGCCTACAGGTACTGGAAGCGCTGAAGAGCCTCGATGACGTCGCCTTCGTGCGTTACGCCTCCGTCTATCGCGATTTTTCGCACGCGGAGGATTTCGAGCATGTGATCGAGGAGATCAACGCAAAGATCGCCCGCGATCCGCTGGATCCCTGATCATGGTGCAGCGGCCGGAAGACGAGCGTTTTATGGCGGAGGCAATCCGCCTGTCGCGCACGCATCTGGGGCTGACCTCCACCAATCCCTCGGTCGGCTGCCTCGTTGTCAAGGATGGTGTCATTCTCGGCAGCGGCGTAACCGCATTGGGTGGACGCCCGCATGCCGAGCCTCAGGCGCTGGCCGAGGCAGGCGAGGCGGCCAGAGGCGCCACCGCCTACGTGACGCTTGAACCCTGCTCTCATTACGGCAAGACGCCGCCCTGCGCCGAAGCATTGATCGCTTATGGCGTGGCGCGCGTCGTCATCAGCGTCACCGATCCCGATCAGCGCGTTTCCGGGCGCGGCATCACCATGCTGCGCGAGGCCGGTATCGAGGTCGATACGGGGATTCTGGAGACGGAAGGCAGACGGTCTCTCGCCGGCTATCTCATGCGCCAGACGAGAAACCGGCCCTATGTGACTCTCAAGCTTGCCGTTTCTGCCGACGGCATGATCGGCAAGACGGGCGAGGGGCAGATCCGCATCACCGGCGATGTCTCGCGGGCTGAGGTGCAGATGCTGCGTGCTGAAAGCGACGCCATTCTCGTCGGCATCGGCACGGCAATCGCCGACGATCCGGAATTGACATGCAGGCTTCCCGGCCTCGAAGACCGCTCGCCTCTGCGTATCGTCATAGACGAAGATCTTCAGCTGCCGCTCGGCAGCAAGCTGGTCCGGACGGCTCGGCAATATCCAGTGATTGCGGTCGCCGGCCATCCGCCGTCCTTCGACGACAATACCGATGCTGCATTCCTTGGACGTCGCGCGGCCCTAGATGCCGCCGGTGTCGAGGTGCTGCAATCCAATTCCAGCGAGCCGGGAGAACTGCTGGAGGCGCTTGGCACACGCGGCATCTCGTCCCTGCTGGTGGAAGGCGGTGCCAAGACGGCGCGGCGTTTTCTCGACGCCGGATTGGTCGATCGCATTCTGCTGTTTCAGGGGCCGGCCGATATCGGCGAGGGCGGTATTGAATCGCCCGTCCTCAAGTCCAATATCCCAGCTGACTTTATGCATGTCGGCGAGAGCCGCTTCGGCGACGATCTCTGCGACGAATACGAAAGAGGTTTTTGATGTTTACCGGAATTGTCACCGACGTCGGCACCGTCGAATCCATTTCCCCGATGCAGGAAGGCATCAAGCTGCGCGTTGCCACCAGCTACGATCCGGCGACGATCGACATGGGTGCCTCGATTTCACACGCCGGCGTCTGCCTGACGGTGACCGGACTGCCGGAAGAGGGCAGCAACGGGCGCTGGTTCGAGGTCGAGGCCTGGGAAGAGGCGCTCCGCCTGACGACCATCGGCACCTGGGAAGCCGGCGCCAAGATCAACCTCGAGCGTTCGCTGAAGATTGGCGACGAGCTCGGCGGTCACATCGTTTCCGGCCATATCGACGGCAAGGCGGAAATTCTGTCCGTGACTTCAGAGGGCGAGGCCACGCGCTTCCGCCTGCGCGCGCCGGAACATCTCGCAAGATTCGTGGCGCCGAAGGGTTCGGTCGCGCTCGACGGCACTTCGCTGACGGTCAATGCCGTCGAGGGTACGGAATTCGACGTGCTCCTGATCCGCCATTCCCTGGAAGTGACGACCTGGGGTGAGCGCAAGGCCGGCGATTTCGTCAACTTCGAAGTCGACACCATGGCGCGCTACGCTGCACGGCTGGCGGAATTCCCTGCCGTCCGCGAATCCTGAGGTTTACGGATAGGCTGCGCTGGGGAGGCGCTTATGGTGCCTCGGCATCCTGTAGGAGCGTTTTTTCCATAAGGAAATTCGCCAGCGTCTGGCCGCGCTTTTCCACTTGCTGCGCGGCCAGGATGACAAAGCCCTTGCGCTCGAAGAAGGGGCGGGCGGTCAGGCTCGCCTCGGTGAAGATCCGTCGAAAACCTTGTTCGCGCGCGGCGTTTTCGACAGTCGCAAGCAACAGGCTGGCGACGCCCTTTCCCTGATAGTCGGGCGAGACGAACATCATGTCGAGGCAACCATCCGATTTCAGGTCGCTGAAGCCGATGGGTGTAGAACCATCCATCGCAAGCCAGGTCGGCCGGCTGGCTCGGTACTGCGCCCAGATTTCGGGATCATCGACCTTCGCCCAGGCGGCGATCTGCGCCGGGCTGTAATCTTTCGACGCCGCTTCGCGGATAGCCCCGAGGAAAAGGTCGATCGTGGCTTGGGCGTCACCCGGTTCGTAAGGTTTGACGGAAAATCCACCCCGCGAAACCGACATGATGGTCATCCCTGTGACGCCTGACGTTCGAATATGATGTTGGACCTGTCCTTGAGCATGAGTTCGCCGATGCGGCGGAAGCCGATCTTTTCGGCAACCCGCAGTGACGGTACGTTCTCCAGGTCCACGATGCAGGTCATGCGACGTCCTGAAAATTGCTTGTCCGCCCAGGCGATCGCCGCGCTCATGGCTTCCGTCGCATAGCCCTTGCCCTGCATCGGCGGCGTAATGCCCCAGCCGGCTTCCAGGGTACCTTCCGTCATCGGCGTCATGTCGCGATGCAGATCGAGAAATCCCACCTCACCGATCAATCGGCCGCTTTGGCGTTCCTCGACGGCAAAGAAACCGAAGCCGAGATGATGCCATAGGCCGGCATAGCGCAGCAGGCGAGCCCAGACCTGCTCACGTGTCGGCATCTCACCGCCGATGAAGCGGACAATGTCCTTGTGTTTCCAGAGCTCGAGGAATTCGTCGAAATCATCAAGTGTATGGCCGCGCAGCAGGAGCCGGTCCGTCGTCAGTGTTGGAATATGGGTCATCGGATTAGGTCTTCGCCGAAAATGTTTTTGGTGATGGTCAGTCGTTCGAGGCGCCGGGCTCGCCGTCCCAGTAGTCGAGATTGGTGGCGGCGGTTCGGCCGATGGCACGGAACGCCGTTTTGCCGTCGCTGTAGGTTTTAGCCAGGAACTTGCCGGAATCGGGATATTCGACGATTTCGGTCCGGGCCTTGGTGGAAATGGCGAGATAGGTGAGCACGCTGGGGCCGATATTGATCAGCTGATGTGCCGTTTCCGGGCCGCCGGCCGGAGCGCCCAGCACATCGCCCTTGCTGACTGCGATGCGCTGATCGCCGAAGCGATATTCGCCTTCGCCGTCGAGAATGACGAACATCTCCTCCTCGACATGATGATTGTGAAACGGACAGCCGGATTTGCCCGGGGGCACCTCGTTGTAGCTGATGCCGAGCTGCTTCAGCCCGAGCTTCGCCCCGAAGGACGTGTCGCTGCCGGCAAAGAAGCTGCCTTGCTGCCAATGTTCCAGTTCAAGCTCGCCGACATTGACGGCGGGTGTGGATTTCTTCGTCATGAACCTCCCCCTCGCAGGCTTCAAATTATTATCGAAGCGGTTGCGTGTGCGGAAGCCACAATTTCCGCGGTGCGCCGATCATTTCCAAATAGGGTCGGAATCGGGGCGGGCCATTGAAAAACACTTGCCAAGCGCGGCCCGCCGTGGTTTGACCCGGGCCTAACAAGGTGCCGCGCCCTCTCAAATCGCAGGTGATGTATGACCAGCTCTTCCAATGCTCATATCCTTATCGTCGAAGCTCGCTTCTATGACGATATGGCCGATGCCCTGCTCGATGGTGCCAAAGCGGCTCTCGACGAGGCTGGCGCGACCTATGACATTGTTACCGTGCCTGGCGCGCTGGAGATTCCGGCAGCAATTGCCATGGCGCTCGATGGCGGCGACAATGGTAATGTGGTCTATGATGGTTATGTCGCTCTCGGCATGGTTATCCGCGGCGAGACCTATCATTTCGATATCGTCGCCAATGAATCCTCGCGGGCGCTGATGGATCTGGCCGTCAGCGAATCTCTCGCGATCGGCAATGGTATTCTCACCGTCGAGAACGATGAGCAGGCATGGGCGCGTGCGCGCCGTTCGGACAAGGACAAGGGCGGTTTCGCCGCCCGTGCGGCGCTGACCATGATCGCGCTGAAAGAGAAGTTGGGTGCATAATAAATGAGCAATCAGGATAACGAGCGACCGGCAAAGCCCGCCAACCAGCGGGGCGCTGCGCGTCTTGCGGCGGTTCAGGCGCTCTATCAGATGGATATTGGCGGAACCGGCGTTCTGGAGGTGGTGGCTGAGTACGAAGCCCACCGTCTCGGTCAGGAGCTGGATGGCGAGACCTATCTGAAGGCCGACGCATCCTGGTTTCGCTCCATCGTGTCGGGCGTCGTGCGTGAGCAGACCCGGCTCGATCCGCTGATCGGCTCCGCGCTTCAGGATGACTGGGCGCTGTCGCGCCTCGACAGCACCGTGCGTGCCATCCTGCGCGCCGGCACCTTCGAGCTTATCGATCGCAAGGACGTGCCGGTTCCGGTCATCGTCACCGAATATGTCGAGATCGCGCATGCCTTCTTCGAGGAGGACGAGCCGAAGCTCGTGAATGCTGTGCTCGACCGAATCGCTAAGCAGGTTCGCGGCGAAGCGAAGAAATAAGCTTCGCCGGACGTTCGGATCGCGGCATAACGCATTTTCGTTTGCTTCGTTCGCGCCTGATTTCATCTCTGAATATTCTTTTGAACCTCCTGCGGGTGTTTTACCTGCGGGCGGTCTTGACGCGACGTTTTCCCAACAGCAATCTCGCAACTGCACATCAGCCGATCTCCTGGAGGAGGGGACCGGCTGTTGTCGCAGGCGGCCGGGGGAGGAGTGAACCGCCGGCTTTTTTGGAGGGAAAAAGCGAAATGTCGATTCTTTTAGGAGTGATCGCATGCGGACTGCTCTCGGTCATCTATGCCGTATGGGCAACCCGGTCGGTGCTCGCTGCCGATCAGGGCAATGCCCGCATGCAGGAGATTGCCGGGTATATTCGTGAAGGAGCGCAAGCCTATCTGGCGCGCCAATATAGAACCATCGCCATCGTCGGGGTCATCGTTTTCATCGCGGCATGGCTCCTCTTGTCGGCCGAAGCCGCTTTCGGCTTCCTGATCGGCGCAATCCTCTCAGGCGCCGCAGGTTTCATCGGCATGCATGTCTCCGTGCGCGCCAATGTCCGAACCGCGCAAGCCTCATCGCAGAGCCTGTCCGCAGGCCTCGATATCGCCTTCAAGTCGGGCGCTATCACCGGCATGCTGGTTGCAGGCCTCGCCCTGCTCGGCGTCTCCATCTACTTCTATGTCCTGACCGGCATTCTCGGTCATGAAGCAGGCTCGCGCGATGTCATCGATGCGCTCGTCGCCCTTGGGTTCGGCGCCTCGCTGATTTCGATCTTCGCCCGTCTCGGTGGCGGCATCTTCACCAAGGGTGCGGATGTCGGCGGCGACCTCGTCGGCAAGGTCGAGGCCGGTATTCCGGAAGACGATCCGCGTAACCCCGCCACCATTGCCGATAACGTCGGCGACAATGTCGGCGATTGCGCCGGCATGGCGGCCGACCTGTTCGAGACCTATGCCGTTTCGGTTGTCGCGACGATGGTGCTTGCCGCGATCTTCTTCGCTGGCTCGCCGCTCCTCGGCTCTGCCATGATCTACCCGCTGGCGATTTGCGGCGCCTGCATCATCACGTCGATCATCGGCACCTTCTTCGTGAAGCTTGGCGTCAATGGCTCGATCATGGGCGCTCTCTACAAGGGCCTCATCGCAACTGGCGTGCTGTCGATCGTCGGTCTGGCCGCAGCGACCTCGCTGACCATCGGTTGGGGCTCGATCGGCACTGTCGCCGGCTTCGACATTACCGGTACGAAGCTCTTCAGCTGCGGCATCGTCGGTCTCATCGTCACGGCACTGATCGTCGTGATTACCGAATACTACACCGGCACGAACAAGCGGCCGGTCAATTCCATCGCCCAGGCCTCGGTCACCGGTCACGGCACTAACGTCATCCAGGGCCTTGCGGTCTCGCTCGAATCGACGGCGCTGCCGGCGATCGTCATCGTTGGCGGCATCATCGCCACCTACCAGCTTGGCGGCCTGTTCGGCACGGGTATTGCGGTCACCGCCATGCTCGGCCTTGCCGGCATGATCGTCGCTCTCGACGCCTTCGGCCCGGTCACGGATAATGCCGGCGGTATCGCGGAAATGTCGCATCTTCCGCCGGAAGTGCGCAAATCCACCGACGCGCTGGACGCGGTCGGCAATACCACCAAGGCGGTCACCAAGGGCTATGCCATCGGCTCGGCCGGTCTCGGCGCGCTGGTCTTGTTCGCGGCTTATTCGAACGACCTGCAATATTTCGCGGCGCACGGCGACAAGTTCCCGTATTTCGCCAATGTCGGCACGATCTCGTTCGAGCTTTCGAACCCCTATGTCGTTGCCGGCCTGCTGTTCGGCGGCCTCATCCCCTATCTCTTTGGCGGTATCGCTATGACGGCTGTCGGCCGTGCGGCGGGGGCGATCGTCGAGGAGGTTCGCAAGCAGTTTCGTGAGAAGCCCGGCATCATGCAGGGCACGGAGCGTCCCGATTACGGCCGCGCTGTCGACCTTTTGACCAAGGCCGCCATTCGCGAAATGATTATCCCGTCGCTCTTGCCGGTTCTGGCACCGGTCGTCGTCTATTTCGGCGTCCTGCTGCTCTCCGGCTCCAAGGCTTCTGCCTTTGCCGCGCTCGGCGCTTCGCTGCTCGGCGTAATCATCAACGGCCTCTTCGTTGCCATCTCGATGACATCGGGCGGTGGTGCGTGGGATAACGCCAAGAAGAGCTTCGAGGATGGTTTCGTCGACAAGGACGGCACGCGTCATATGAAGGGCTCGGAAGCCCACAAGGCCTCGGTGACGGGTGACACCGTTGGCGATCCCTACAAGGATACGGCAGGCCCGGCTGTCAATCCGGCGATCAAGATCACCAACATCGTGGCGCTGCTGCTGCTTGCCATTCTCGCCGGATAAGCCTGAAGAAGGCTCCGAGAAGGAAAGCAAACCGAACGCATAAAGAAAACCCGCGAGGCGCAGTGCCTCGCGGGTTTTTCCTTGAGATGCTTCCCCGGCTTATTGGCCAGGGTTGAGGTTGTTGAGGAAGTTCCTCGCGCCGTTGACGCCACTGCCGCCACCCTGGAGGATCTGCTGCAGGAAGGTGATGTCGCGACCGCCGGTCGGGGTCGTGCGGCTGATCATGTCGAAGACCTTGCCGTCCTTCAGCGTGTAGTTGGCTTCCTGCTTCACCACGCCGTCCTTGTCGAAATAGATCGCCAGAATGTTCTGGTCGACCAGTTTCGGCTTCATGAAGGCGACGGCGCGCGTGCGCTTCTGGGAGATATAATAGAAGACTTCGCCGTCGAAGGTCGCTGTGGTCGAAGGCGTGCCGAGCGACAGCAGAACCTGCTCGCGGCTCGAGCCGACCGGCGCAAGCGCCAGCGACTGCGGATCGAAGATGTAGCCGTTGTTCATGACCTCGCTGGTCTTGCAACCCGAAAGGCCTACGGTCGCAATCACCAGGGCGATGGCGGCAGCGCTGCTGAAAGTAATGTCAGACTTGAAATACCGTCTGGTCAACGACATCTCATCTCCCCTAATGAATCAATCCGATGGCCGGACGGCCGATATGACCTTGCTGTGCACATCATTGTGGCCTTTCCGCGATGGCAAAAGGCACAATCATGTTGTTCGGCACTCTTCGTCACCGATCATGCACAACGTGACGACGGTAAGGGCTGGAGCCTCGAAGCGGGCACAAACGGCATTGCAATTCGCGCCTGCTTCGGTAAACCAGCTTTTGCGTGGATGCAACAAGGCCAAGCAAAATCGGCGCGCTCCGAGGGAGCCAATTCCGGGAATTTTCATGATTTTTGGGCTCTTCCGCAAAAGAAATCACAATCAGATCATCGTCGTCAGGCAGTATGAGGTCCTGACATCCATGGCGCGACAGCCGGTTTTCTACACCGATTACGACGTGCCCGATACGGTGATGGGGCGTTTCGAATTGCTGTCGGTGATGATGATCCTGTTCTTCCGCCGCACACGGTCTTCGGCCACAAGCGGTCAGGAGCTGGCGCAGGAAATCGTGGATGCTTTCTTCGAGGACATCGATTATTCGATCCGCGAGCTCGGTATCGGCGACAACAGCGTGCCGAAGCGGATGAAAAAGCTCGCCGGCATGTTCTATGGACGGCTCGAAAGCTATGCGGGTGCCATGGATAGCGACGATCGCACCGCGCTTGCCATGGCGCTACAGCGCAACATCTATCCCAAGGCGAGTGAAAGCACGGCATCCATGCGTTCGCTGGCCGATTGGATGATGATTGCGGAAGCGTATCTGGCGACCGTAAGTGAAAATCAGATCGCGACGGGCTCGGCGACGCTGCCGGTGCCGGATAAAGTCGGCCAACGAGCCGGTTAGGAGATAAAAATGAAAAGACACGACTCCGATGAGACACCGTTTTCCTATCCGGTGAAGGTGGGACACATCTCCGCCAATCCGGTGGATGTGCATGTCGAGGCCGACGAGCGCGAACTGGCCGGGCTTGCGGTGCTCTGGGATGTTCTCTCAGTCGGCAAGCTCGAAGCCGATCTCAAGATTTCGCGCTGGAAGCGCGACGGCGTGCGCATCAAGGGCAATGTGAAGGCGAAGATCGTTCAGGCTTGCGTTGTCACACTCGAGCCGGTCGAATCTGATATCGACGAGGACTTCGAGCATATTTTTGTGCCCGAGGATTCCAAACTGGCGCGTGCGCCCTCTGTGGATGCTGGAGAAATGATACTTGATCCCGATGGTCCGGATCTCCCGGAGACCTTTACCGGCGATACGATAGATGCCGGCGCGGTCGTCGCGGAATTTGCCGCGCTTGCCATCGATCCTTATCCCCGCAAGCCCGGCGTCGAGTTCGATGCACATATAGAAGACACCGGCGAAGACGACAGGAAGCCTTCGCCCTTCGCCGTCCTGAAAGACTGGAAAAAGGAATAGGCCCCGGTGCCGTTCGAGCACAATTCAGTTGTAACCGGGGGAGAAAACGGTATTTTGACGCCAAATTCGCCCGTCGCGGCGGAGAAAAAGGACTAGGGACGCGTGATCAGAATTTCTCTTGACCTAATGGGTGGCGACTTCGGCCCTGAGGTTGTTGTTCCCGGCGCGGCCAAGGCGCTGGATAGGCATCCCGATATCACATTCATCATGTACGGACAGAAGGAACGCTGCGAGGCGGTCCTTGCCAAATATCCGAAGCTTCGCGAAAAATCGGTCTTTCACGAATGCGAAGTTGCCATCAGCATGGATGAGAAGCCGAGCCAGGCGCTTCGCCGCGGCCGCTACGTCTCCAGCATGTGGCGCTCGATCGAGGCAGTAAAGACGGGTGACGCCGATGTGGTCGTGTCCGCCGGCAACACCGGCGCGCTGATGGCAATGGCGAAATTCTGTCTCCGCACGATGGCCAATATCGAACGTCCGGCAATCGCCGCGATCTGGCCGACCCTGCGCGGCGAAAGCATCGTGCTCGATGTCGGCGCCACGATCGGGGCCGATGCCCAGCAACTGCTCGATTTCGCTCTGATGGGCGGCGCTATGGCGCGCGCGCTCTTCGAGATCGAACGCCCGACCGTCGGTTTGCTGAATGTCGGCGTCGAGGAAATCAAGGGCCAGGAAGAGGTCAAGGACGCCGGCCGTCTTATTCGCGAAGCCAATCTCGAATCGCTTGAATATTCCGGCTTCGTCGAGGGCGATGATATCGGCAAGGGCACCGTCGACGTCGTCGTCACGGAAGGCTTCTCCGGCAATATCGCGCTCAAGGCGGCCGAAGGCACCGCAAAGCAGATCGGCGCCTATCTGCGCGCCGCCATGTCGCGCACGCTGCTGGCGCGCATCGGTTATGTCTTTGCCAAAGGCGCCTTCGACCTGCTGCGCGAAAAGCTGGATCCCAGCAAGGTCAATGGCGGCGTCTTCCTTGGCCTGAACGGCATCGTCATCAAGAGCCATGGCGGCGCGAATGCCGAAGCCTTCGCAGCTGCCATCGATGTCGGCTACGATATGGCCAAGAATGGGCTCACGCAGAAAATCGAAAATGATTTGAAGAGATATCATGCCAAACGGCTGCCCCCGATCGGGCCGGAAGCGGCATGAGAGACGGGGTACAAGCAGAATGATCCGTTCAGTTGTTCGCGGCTTTGGGGCGGCGCTCCCCAAACGCGTCATGACCAATGCCGAGATGGAGCAGGTTGTCGATACCAGCGACGATTGGATCGTCCAGCGCTCCGGCATCCGCCAACGCTATATCGCCGGTGAAGGTGAAACCACGGCTTCTCTGGGTGAGCAGGCGGCGCGTGCCGCCCTGGCCAATGCCGGGATGACGCCGGATGACCTCGATCTCATCATCGTTGCCACCTCGACGCCGGACAACACTTTTCCTGCAACGGCGGTGAATATCCAGAACCGGCTGGGCATGCATCATGGCTTCGCCTTCGATGTTCAGGCCGTCTGCACCGGTTTCGTCTATGCGGTGACCACGGCTGACGCCTATATTCGCGGTGGCCTTGCCAAGCGCGTGCTCGTCATCGGTGCCGAGACATTTTCCCGCATCCTCAATTGGACCGACCGCACGACCTGCGTTCTCTTTGGTGATGGCGCCGGCGCGCTGATCCTGGAAGCCGGCGAGGGAAGCGGTGCCAATAGCGATCGCGGCGTGCTGACGGCAAGCCTGCGCTCCGATGGCTCCCATAAGGAAAAGCTTTATGTCGACGGTGGCCCGTCCACGACGGGAACGGTCGGCGTCCTGCATATGGCGGGCCGTGAAGTGTTCAAGCATGCCGTCGGCATGATTACCGACGTCATTCAGGCCGCATTCGATGCGACGGGCACCACGCCCGACGATCTCGACTGGCTCGTGCCGCATCAGGCCAACCGTCGCATCATCGATGGTTCCGCCAAGAAGCTCGGAATTGCTCCCGAGAAGGTTGTGGTCACCGTGGACCTTCATGGCAACACGTCGGCTGCATCCATCCCGCTTGCACTTGCCGTTGCCGCCGGTGACGGACGAATCAAGAAGGGCGATCTGGTGATGCTGGAGGCCATGGGCGGCGGCTTCACCTGGGGTGCGGTTCTGCTGCGCTGGTAGTGCCACATCTCTAAAAGCCGTTCCTAACAAGAGCTTGACCGTTCGGCGCAACGGCAATAGTCTCGCAAAACTTAAAGAAGATTTCGCAGCAATATGGGCGGGGAGCTATGACGGGCAAGACAGTGACGCGCGCAGACCTGGCGGAGTCGGTATTCCGGAAAGTTGGCCTCTCCAGAACGGAGTCGGCGGAGCTCGTCGAGACTGTGATCGATGAAATTTGCAACGCCATCGTGCGTGGAGAAACGGTAAAGCTCTCCTCGTTTGCGACATTCCAGGTGCGTGACAAGAATGAGCGCATTGGCCGCAACCCGAAGACCGGCGAGGAAGTGCCGATCTCCCCGCGGCGTGTCATGACCTTCAAGGCGTCGAACGTCCTCAAGACCCGCATTCTGAAAGCACATGCGAGCCGCAAGGCGAAGGCCAAGCCGGTAAATCCCGCCTCCTGATTCATCCTTGTGATTTCTGTTTTCGTTCGGCCGCATGCTTTGTTGTGCGGTCGCTTCGGAGCGTCTTCTGTGTTGATTTTGTCGCCAGCCTGTGCAGCGGCTGAAGATGTGACTTGAATTTCCACCGCCAAACCGTTGAAATATGGTGAGTCGTATCATCGAGCGATACGAATGCCGACATCCGCTTTTTGCGTGATCCGGCCAAACGGCGCCGTATGCGCAGTGTGGGAGTATGATGATGGACAAGAGCCCGGATGCATTTCGCACGATCAGCGAAGTCGCGGAAGACCTTGATCTGCCGCAGCATGTCCTACGGTTCTGGGAGACCCGGTTTCCGCAGATCAAGCCGATGAAGCGGGGTGGCGGTCGGCGTTACTATCGCCCCGAGGATGTCGATCTGTTGAACGGCATCCGCCATTTGCTTTATGATCACGGCTATACGATCAAGGGCGTCCAAAAGCTTCTGAAGACCAACGGCAATAAGTTCGTCATCGCTGTCGGGCATGGCGATCTGGCCAGTGTGGAAGCACTTGCGGCTGCGCAGGAGCCCGCCGCCGTCGAGCCGCGGGTAGCCTCTGCCAATTCCGACGAAGATCAGATCGTTGGCCGCGCCAAGGCGCCGATCAGCCGCCGTTTCTTTAATTTCGTCAGCGGTGATGATGGTGTGCCTGATGTCTCCATCGGCAAATCGAGTGTCGGCAAGGAAGATCGCGCTTTGCTTCAGGAGACGCTTTACGATCTTCTGGAATGCAAACGTCTCCTCGATCAGGTGCGATAAGGCGTCCGCACGCGTTTGGGCCGCACGCGTTGGGGATTGCGGCTGAAGCATACTATATTTCGTAAGAGCGCAACTATAGTATGCATTCTCAAGTCTGGAGCGCGCATTGGCTGTGCGCGGCTTGTTTGTTTTGTCATTACGACAGGTGAGTGACATTTTTATCACGCTTGCCACTCTTCTGCGTTGTAAAAATTAGTTCGGCAGCCTTATTAACTTGCTGTAGCAAGGTCACGAGTTCAGTTTGACGGCGAAGCTTATTGCTTCGCCCTGTTTGAGGGGAACAGTCAGGCTATGGAGGGGCACGTTGTTGTCTGCCGGGAGACTCCATCTCTGACGGATAGTCGAATGGAGACACCATGAACATCAAGAGCCTTCTTCTTGGCTCCGCCGCTGCCATCGCTGCAGCGAGCGCCGCCCATGCCGCTGACGCTATTGTATCCGCCGAACCTGAACCGCTTGAGTATGTCCGTATCTGCGATGGATATGGCACAGGCTATTTCTATATTCCCGGTACCGAAACCTGCCTGAAGATCGGCGGAAAGGTTCGCACGGAAGGCGAGTGGTATGACGCCTATAATCCGCGCAGCAAGGTCGGCACGCTCTGGCATGAGCGTGTGGAGCTCAATGTCGATACGGCGACCGACACCGAATACGGACCGTTGAAGACCAATACCATCTTCCGCTGGGAGTGGAATGATGGGGGCGCAACCTCCGCCAAGTTGCTGTTCGCCAATATCAGCCTCGGCGGCTTCACGGTCGGTAAACTCGACTCTCAATACAATCTTTACGTGGGCTACGCTGGCGATGTCGTCAACGACGACGTGATCTATGACGGTCCGTATGAACTCAATCAGTTGACCTACAAATACGATCCGGGCAACGGCTTCTCGGCCGTGATCTCGCTGGAAGACTCCAATTCCACCTCCGATGGCGAGGCCTCTTACGGTGCCGGCTGGTGGACGGACGACAAATCCAACCACTATGCTCCGGACGTCGTTGCTGGTCTTGGCTACAAGGCCGACAATTGGGGCATCAAGGTCGTCGGCGGCTATGACTCCATCGTTGAGGAAGGTGCCATCAAGGCTCGCCTGGACGCCAAGTTCGGTGGCGTGGAGGCCTTCCTGATGGGTGGCTGGAATACCGATGGCGACAAGCTGAACAAATATGCCGGTACGAACCAGGATATCTCGGCCTGCACGACCTCGAGCGGCACCAACGCGGCCAAGTGCGGCTGGGGTGACTGGGCGCTCTGGGGCGGTGTCGGCGTTCCGGTCAACGATAAGTTGAAGTGGAACCTGCAGCTTGCCTATACAGATTCGAAGATCTTCGAAGCGACCACAAACCTCAAAATCTATCCGGTCAAGGATTTCCTCGTCGAGCCGGAACTTACCTATGTGCATTATGACTATATCAAGGACGATACGGTCGCCGGCATCCTTCGTTTCGAACGCAACTTCTGATCTTGTTCGGATCTGATGACCGTGTAGCTCTTTTCGGCTGTACGAGAGAGCATTGTCTGCAGGCCCCGCAATCTGCGGGGCTTATTTGTTTCTGACCGCATCTGCTGTTAAGCATGATGCCATCTTTCGAACACAGTCTGGCACATTTTCGCCAAAATTCGCGCAAAACTTGATGGCCCGGCTTGCTAAACCTTACCGTTGGCTGTAACTCGCTTTCTTACGGTTGTATAAACTATTTGCCGGAGGGAACATGCGTATACGTGCCACCGTGGCCGCGAGCCTGCTTGCCGTGACCACCATTCTATCAAGCTGTCAGACGCCGCAGGAATCTGCGATGAGCGCGGAAATGACCTGCCAACAGCAGGGATTGCGTCCGGGAACGCAGCGTTATAATCGGTGCGTTGGCGCGACCTACCAGTCGAACCGTGTTCAGGCGCAGCAGGCTGAAAACCAGGCGGCCGGCCTTGCCGCTGCAGGCATCATCGGCGGCGTTCTCGTCGGGGCTGCTGTCAGCGACAATCATCATCGCGGCTATTACGGCCGTCCCTATTATCGCCGCTGCTATCGCTGCTGGTAAGGCGTGGCTTTACATGCATCCCATCATGCTCCGTCGGCTCACGCCGGCGGAGTTTTCGTTTTCAAGCGTAACGAGCCGTTAGTCTGGCGGGCTCATTTCCTGGCGGTTGACGAGTTTCAGGCTTCGGTCTGGCTGGACGATATAGGTCTCCTCGACTTCCTGGCCCCACTGGTTTGTGAAGTGATGCTGAAATTGCGAACCAGGAGGCGATTTCGTCAGCTTCATATGCGGTTGGCCGCCATAGGTGATGCTGCCCGGAGCGGGCTGTACCGATTCGGCCGTGTTGCACGCAGAAAGCAGCGGCGCGCATAACAGGAGAGTCATTATATAGGGCTTCATTGCTTTGACTTTCCGCCCGCTTTCCGTCTCGCGAAATCCGTCGCACAATAAAGACGGAAGGGCATCTATGAGTGTGGCTCCAAATCACTATATACAGATAATGACGGCGTGCTCGGCAGCAAGGTTGTTGTGCGGATTTACTTGATGGCGCCGCCGGATTTCGAAGGAGTCGCATATGTTTACGATTGCGAGATCGATAACTGCCGCAGGCTTTGGTCTTTTGTTGGCGGCCGGTGCCGCCATGCCGGCGAATGCCATTACCATGCCGACCCTGACCGTGCCTGCAACCGAACAGTCGGACATCATTCAGGTTCGCGATCACGGCCACGGCCATTGGCATCACCACCATAATCGTTGGGGTAGCGGCCATCGGCTGCATGGCAATGATAGTTACTACGACGATGATTCGGACAGCGGCGTGCTCTTCAAATCCTTCGTGACCGGCACTCTGTTCAACAGGCAGGGCTCACAGAGCTACTACGGCGATCATGCGCGTGACTGCGCAAGCCGCTACCGCTCTTACCGCGCCTCCGATAACACCTATCAGCCGAGCCATGGACCGAGGCAGGTGTGCCGTTGAACGGCAACTTTTTCTGAGCAGGCCGACACTTTTCGCTTGCGTCGGGAAACGCTAAACTCTAAACGAAACAAGCCGTTTCGGCAGGTCGGGGCGTAGCGCAGCCCGGTAGCGCACTTGACTGGGGGTCAAGGGGTCGCTGGTTCGAGTCCAGTCGCCCCGACCATTTATCTCCTTGAACTCCCAATCAAAATTCTGAAAATCAGCTACACCAGGACGATGCCTGGCCGGTCCAGCGGCGCGCAAGACCTTCCGACACCATTTGGTCGCCGAGCGAACGCCCCGCGCGCATGGCAATGCGCAGCTTGCCGCCATTCGGGTCGTCGCGGCGGCTGCTGCCGGAAAGCACGAAACTTCCATCGTTGAGAATGGCCTGCAGGCGCAGTTTCGCGGCCACGCCTCTCTGTCTTTCGCTGGGGCAACGCGCAGCACCGGCATCCGGCACATCGATATCGGCCAACTGAATCCTGATGCCATCCTGCCAGAATGTATTGCCATCGACGACGCAATTCGTTCCCGAGCCGGCGGCACAAAGCACGAAACGGCCGCCGGACTGTGCCCGCAAGCTGGGTATGGGTCTCTCGACCGGTATCTTGTTGACGGGCATCGCCACGGGAATGGCGGCGGGCGGCACCGGCAGGGCAGATGTCGCGCGCGGCTCCGAAGTGACGGCTGCCGTCTTGATCTGCGGCTTTGCCGCCGGCACGGGTGCTTCCCGGGCCATGTGCGGCATGCTGGCGACCGCGCCGGCGTGGGCTAGCATCGACGGCATATCCTTGCGATGCTGATAGGCGTAGATGCCGGCTACCGTTGCCAGGCCGACAACGCCCCATAGCCACATCGAATTGCCCGCCTTGGACTGCGGCTTGCGCCGCGTGCGTCGTTTCGCTTTCGCCATGGTATCATCCCTCAATTGCGAGGGCGATTATCGCCGCCATTTCTTACCGATCCGTTGGCTTTGGCAGAGATCATGAGCTGCGATGGGGCAGGGCTACTTCGCTGCGGCTGTCGGCAACTTCAGTTTTACCGACATCGTCACCTGTCCGTTGATGGAAAGTCTCGTGCCGCGATTGTCGAGATTGTTGACAGAGGTATTGCTCGACAGAGCACTGATCTCGCAGGCATCGGCGAGCGTGTCGAGCAGGGTGGCGCAGCTGCTTGCGGCAATCTTGTAGAAGGATTTCAAGGCCTTCTCCTGCTGCTCCTCGCTGTCGCCGTCCGCCACGGGGTAGGAGATCGATAGTCCCGATTGCACAGAAATATATCCTTCGGGCGGCTGGCGAGGGTTGCGCAGCGGGAGATTCGAAAAGTTCTGCGCGAGGGCAGGCAGAGCCGTCGCTGCAAGCGTCAAGCTGAGAACAGTCCGGATCAGAAGTTTGGTCATCATTGCGCCTCCGTTTTTTCCGCTTATCGCAGATGCGAATAAAGGCTTGGTGATGCACTAACTTAAAATTGTATCTTCGATCGAATTTTCCGTAAAATTTGCGAATCAGAAATGCGCTGCGCTGAAATGCTTCCTTGCCAACCCCGTATGCAAGGCGCATAGTCTAGTTGTGTCGTCGGGAATAAAACGGGTGCCGGCGAAGTACTGCGTGCTTCTGCCCGACGGACAATGAGACGCGCAAATGCTGGACACACCTATCCATCCACGAGATCTGCCGCTTTTTTCAGACGATCTGGATCGTCTTGAGAAGGTTCTGGATATCGTCTGCAAGGATCGTGGCATGAACCCTCGCAGCCTTGAGGCCGAGCGCCTGGGCGCACTGATTATTCAGCTTTATCGCCAGGGCGTGAAGGACGACGCGAAGCTGCTCGCGCTTGCACGGGCTTATTTCTGACGCAGCTGCGTTTTTTTGTGGCCGAAAATCTAATCGATTTAAGCTGATTTCACATAGCAGCAATGATGCTTTGTGCCTGTTCGAAGCGGACCGGCCTCCCTATATTTGCTGCGTTGCACAAAGAGATTCGATTTCTCGATGTCACTGATTCTGGAAAGGAACAGTGCGCGCCAGCCTGCAGCGGAAGAAAAACCGACCGCGGCTGACGTGGATAGAAAGGTCCATGATGAATTTTAAAGTTCCGAGCCGGCTTCGCCGCTTGCTTGTCGATTCCGTCGAGCTGCCGCAGCTCAAGTTTCCGATGACGCAGCCGCTGTCTCAGCCGTCGCGCCGTCGCGTTTCCACGCGTCCGTCGCCGCAGCGGCTGACGGAAGTTTTATGGTTCGGCCGTAATCCCGGCAATCTGCGCATGCTCGAATATGTGCCGCCGGGCGTGAAAGGGCCGATGCCGCTCGTCGTCGTTCTGCATGGCTGTCATCAGAATGCCGAGGATTTCGATCGCGCGAGCGGCTGGACGGCACTTGCCCGCCAGCATGGATTTGCGGTGCTTTATGCGGAGCAAAAGGCATCGAACAACCCGAATCTCTGCTTCAACTGGTTTCGCCCGAGCCTGGTCACGCGCGATCGCGGTGAACTCGGCTCTATCAGAGAAATGATCGATTTCAGCCGCCGTCTGCATGCGATCGACGATAGCAGGATTTTCGTCATGGGCCTCTCGGGCGGTGGCGCTGTGGCAGCCGCATTGCTTGCGACCTATCCGGAACTCTTTGCCGCAGGTGCCATCATCGGCGGCCTGCCTTTCGGCGCTGCCCGCGATGCCATGTCGGCGCTTGACGTCATGAAGCGCGGCTCAAGCCGCCCGGCCGAAAAATGGGGCGAGCTCGTTCGCGAGGTTTCCCCCCAAGCCGACCGTTATCCGGTCGTCTCCATCTGGCATGGCGATGCCGATGATGTCGTGTCCTTTGCCAATGCGGAAGCATCCGTCGCGCAATGGCTGACTGCGCGCGAGCGCCCGCGCACCAAGGGCCGGCTGCGTCTTTTCGAAGGCGGCGAGCGGCGCGAATGGCGCGACGACTATGGCCATATGATCCTGGAACTCGTGACGCTGAACGATTTCGGGCACGGTCTGCCGGTTGGCTCCATTGTTGAAGGCTGGGAGCCGGCAAACAACACTGAACGCTATATCCTACCCGCTGCCCTTTCGGCGCCCGAAGAGCTTGTCAAAAGCTGGAAGCTCGCAGCCTAAGGCAGACCGTGCAAACCTGCGCCGCGGCTTGCTATAGTGATATGCGAAAGGTCAGGGATTTAACGCGCAAGGGGCGGGTCTGAGAGACCGCCATGCACTTTAGAGGTCAGTCGTCATTGGTGGCATTCAGGTTTTCCGGCCGAATGCCATCATTTTCGGACCAGTGCTTGAAGCGAATGCCAGGACCGCCCGTGCCGTCACTGCCACCGGCGAGGAAAAGTACACCGTGGCTCTCGAGGACGGAGCGAACTGTCACAAGTGCCCTCATGTCTGCCGAACCGGCTTCGGTTTCCAGCGCTTTGATTGCTGAAACCGGAAGTTTGCTTTCGCTGGCGAGCGTTTCCACCGTCAGTCCGAGCATGGCGCGCGCGCCGCGCAATTGTGCTGAAGTAATCATGAGTTAAGTCTATCGTATCGGCTCGAAAAGCGGAACTGATTTCGGATAAAAATCGCCTGCAGATTTAAAAGGCGGCCGCACTTTTCTCGCGGTCTTCCATCGTGCTGTCCAAGCTGGAATTCGCCACCAATCCCAGCGGGGCAGGGGCGGGGTAGCCGAGCAGATCATGGTAGATCTTCTCGGTCGCATCAGCCATGCCGGCCAGCGTATAGCCATCCTTGCGGCGGCGGGCTTCGGCGGTAAAGTTCGCCAGCAGCGTCGGATCGGCAAAACGTGCCATCGCGGCCGCCAACGCTTCCGGGTTATCGCTGTTCGGCACGATGTAGCCGTTCTTGCCGTGCTCCAGCACCGTGCGTGCGCCACCGACATCCGCCAAGAGGAGCGGCTTGCCGGCAGCCGCTGCCTCCAGCATCACATAGGACATCGCCTCGTAGCGGCTCGGCATGACGACGACATCGAAGGCGTCGATGGCCGTCACGCCCGGCATGCTCCCATCGATGCGGGCGCGATCTTCAAGCCCGGCCGCCTTGATCATCTCTCTTGTAGTGTCGGCCAGCTCACCAATCCCGATCATCAGCAGATAGGCTTGCGGCAACTGGGCCGCTATCCTCGCAAAAGCCGCGACCAGGCGTTCCGGCGCTTTCTGTCGGGTCATCCGGCCAACGAAACCGAAGAGCAGGGCATCCTGAGCAATGCCATATCGCCTGCGGATGGCAGCACGCTGGCTGACGGGAGGCGCGCTGACGCCGTTGACCACGACGCGCAGGCGTTTCTCCGGGATGCCGATCGACAGAGCGTGGTTATATTCATCCTGCGAAACGCAGACCAGACGATCCGTCAGCCATGTTCCGAGAAGGCGCTCGATACCGCCATAGATTAGACGGCCTTTCGCGCCGAGCGTCGGGTCCATGGTGCGGAAGGCATGCGGCGTGTAAAGAACCGGCACATGACGTCCCGGCAGCCGCAAGCGCGTGAGCGCGCCTGCCTTGGAGCTGTGGCCGTGGATCAGATCGAACGGACCGTGAATGGCGGCGATCTTGCGGAGATGCCACCATGCCGTCAGGTCCCAAGGGCCGGGCGCGCGCCGCATGGCGAGCGGGATCACCTTGTCCAGGCCGATGTTTTCCAATTCGGCGACGAAGGCGGGCTCGGCACGTACCGGCGAATAGATGGCCGTTACGGAATGGCCGCGATGCTGCATAGCCCGGCACAGATCGAGAAAATGTCGCCCGGAGCCGCCGCCGCTCGGCTCGAGAACCTGCAGCAACGACAGGCGCTTGACGTTGGTGCGAATGTTCACGGCGCAGCTTCCCTTCTGTTCAAGTCACGCTGATACTTTTGCTCCAGGGCGCCGCAGCCCCAGACGACGCCGATCAACATGTAGAAATGGCGCCAATGGTCCGTGTCGATGACATTGCCGATGCCGACATGGCCGAGAATGACGATCCAGGCGATCATCACATAAGGCTGCCAGGGGCGCTCCCTCAGCAGGTTGCGGAAGCCGATATAGATGGTCCAGCAGATCATGCTGATCCACGTTACGAAGCCGATCCAGCCGTAAGTGGTTAGTGTCTTCAGCCAGGTATTGTGCTCGTCCTCGCGAAAGATCTGGCCGAAGACCAGCGGCCCAATGCCGAGCGGCCGTTCCATCGACATCTGGAAGCCGATGCTATGGCGCTCGAAGCGGCCGAGATGCCCGCCGTCATAGCTCTGCACCAGCTGCAAGCGGGTGGAAAACAGGTCGCTGACCTGGGGGAACTGCAGCGCGACGACGAGCAGGACGACCATCAGAAGGATCGCCGCCAGCGACATCACAAGGATGCGCAGCCGAAACGTATTGCTGCGATGCTTCAACAGCATGCAGAAGATCAGCATCACCGAGGCGAAGGCGAAGAGAGCCCAGGCCGCGCGCGAGAAGGACAGGAAAATGCCGAAGGCGAGCACGAACAGGCAGATGCCCTTGATCGGCGCCTTCTTCAGGTCGCCGATCAGCAGGCCGTGCATGAGATAGAGGCTTGGCGCCACGAGATAGGGGCCGAAGACGTTAGGATCCTGGAACGCGCCCATGGCGCGGTCGTAGCGGGTGAAGATGTCGAAGCCCGGAACGGCGTGGAAATAGCCGAGAATGCCGAGGCTTGCGGTAATCAGCGCCGCGACAACCCATGTATTGAAGATCAGCTTCAGCCGCTTTTCGTTATCCTCGGTAATGGCAGCATAGAAGACGGCGCTTAGCGCCAGAAAGGTCGAGACGGCAATATAAATCGGGCCGTCGAGGTGGTTGCCGGCAGCAAGATCGTGCATCTGCGTGATCGAGAGCATCCCGCCGACATTGAATGTCAGGAACAGGGCCAGAAGCGGCGCCACACTGCGCGATATTCTCAGCCCGAGGATGAACCAGGTACCGATCAAAAAGGCGAGCCACAGCTCGTAAGGCGCCGGCTCGGCGATGACGAAGCCCGACAGGAACACGCCGATGGCGACGCTGGCCGTACCGACCAGCCGCATGGCGGCAAGCTGCGGCTGCGCGACGCGGGGCGATGGCAGGTCGATCGCGCTCAATAGGCATTTTCCGTATTGAGCAGACGAAACGGCGTCAGGAACAGGATCTTCAGATCGAAGAGCAGCGACCAGTTCTCGATGTAGTAAAGATCATAGGCTGTACGGAATTTGATCTTGTCATCGGTGTCGATCTCGCCGCGCCAGCCGTTGATCTGTGCCCAGCCGGTCACGCCCGGTTTCACGCGATGGCGCGCGAAATAGCCTTCGACGACATCGGCATAGGTGCGGTTGTGGCTGGCGGCAAGCACGGCATGCGGCCGCGGGCCTACGAGCGAGAGGCTGCCGAGCAGCACATTGAAAAGCTGCGGCAGCTCATCGATCGATGTCTTGCGGATGAAGCGGCCGACGGGGGTTACGCGCGGGTCGTTCTTGGTCACGGCATTGCGCGCCGATGGATCGCTCATATGGGTGTACATCGAGCGGAACTTGAAGACGTTGATGATCTCGTTGTTGAAGCCGTGGCGCTTCTGCATGAAGAAGACCGGCCCTCTCGAGGTTGCCTTCACGGCAATTGCCGCGCCGAGCATGATCGGCCAGAGCAGAGCAAGTGCGACCAGGCTGAAGAAGATGTCGAAGATGCGTTTGGCAACGCCATCCCAGTCGCGGATCGGCTTGTTGAAGATGTCGAGCATCGGCACAGCGCCGACATGCGAATAGGCGCGGGGGCGGAAGCGCAGCTTGTTGGCATGGGCCGCCAGGCGAATATCGACAGGCAGCACCCAAAGCATTTTCAGCAATTGCAGAATGCGATCCTCGGCGCTGATCGGCAACGCGATGATCAGCATGTCTATGCGCACGAGCCGGGCGAATTCGACCAGTTCCGACACCGTGCCCAGCTTGGGGTAACCGGCGACCATGACTGGCGAGCGCTTTTCGCCGCGATCGTCGAAAATGCCGCAGATGCGGATATCGTTGTCGGGTTGATGCTCGAGCGCGCGGATGAGTTCCTTTGCCGGTTCGCCGCCACCGACGATGACGGCGCGCCGCTCCATGACGCCGTTGCGGGCCCAATGGCGGATGCCATAGGCAAACAGCAGGCGAGCCACGAGAAGGAACCCTGCGCCTGCCGCGAGCCAAAGGCTGAGGAGCGAGAGGGAGTAGATATTGTTGATGTCGAAGGGGAGGAGGGCAATGACCATGACCGCGAAGGCGGCAGCCCAAGACCCGAGAATCCGGTGCAGGAAATGATGCGGCGAGCGCAGGACCGGTATCTGATAGGCATCCGCAATCTGCAGGAAGACGATGGCAAGACCGCAGAGGGCGACCGTCACCACAGCCTTCGACAGGAAGGGATGATTGTCCGACGTCCCGAAGAGAAGGATCGCTAGCCCGAAGGCGAGCAGCGACAGAAATTCGAACAGCCGATATTGTCCGACGATGATAGCCGGAGACTGGTTGGTTTCACGAAACTGCTCGGCGATTTGTCGCGCATAGGCATTCATGCTGTCTGGGCGATCGCCGTGAGTCTCGCCGGCACCGCGAGTGCGGATTTCCGAAACCTGCTTGCGAAGATTGTCCAAGTTGAATTGCTCGGACTTTTCGGTAGTGTTCATGGCAGCTTATCCGGTCGTTACCGGACAAGGCCTATCAGATATCAGCTAAGAAACACTTACAACACTTAGCTGTATTCTAACCGTCGCTGTTCAGGCCAAGTATATTTTGATACAGGTGCAGAGTATCCCGCGCCATGGCAGAGGCCGAAAAATTCGATCGTATCGTCCCGATATCGGGCATATTGCGAGCACCCCATTGCGGTTCTGTGATCGCTTCGGCCATGATGCGCGAGAGGTCATCGGCATCTTCCGGCTTTGCGAGTGCGGGGCTGTTTTCGCCAAGTGCTTCCGCAACGCCGCCGACGCGCGAGGCGATGACGGTCTTTCCGGCTGCGAGCGCTTCCAGAACGATATAGGGCATGGCCTCGGCGCGCGAGGGGACAACGATATTCTGTGATACCGCGAACGCTTCCTGCACGCGCATCGCCGGCAGCATGCCGATACGGTGACCGAGGCCCCGTTCGACCATCATCCGGTGATATTTGTCTCTGTCCGGCCCGTCGCCGATCATCAGTGCCGAGAGCGGTCTGCCGATCCGCCGCTCCGTTTTCGCAAAGGCGTCCACAAACAGATCGGGACCTTTGAGGTCCCGCAACATGCCGATATAGACGAAATGCACGGAGTCCGATCGTGTCGGTATGGTGCGAAAATCTCTTTCGCTGATGCCATTATAGATCATCACCGAACGGGTGCGCGGCTTGCCGATCTTTCTTTCATAGGTGCGGCGTTCGAAATCGCAGATGAAGATCAGGCCGTCGGTCAAAAATTCCAGCATCCGTTCCAGGCTATGCACCAGCATGCCCTGGAACGAACCGCGCGAGAAATGCAGGCTTCCGCCATGCGCTGTGTAAAGGCGGGCTACGCGATACCTGTTGACCCGCAGGATCGAGCCGAGAACACGCGCAAGCAGGCCGCCTTTGGCGCCATGCCCATGCAGCACGTCCGGCCGCAAACTCTTGATTTCCTTGTAGCTGCTCCAAAGCGTAGCCGCATCCGACAGAGTAATTTGCCGCCGGATCGGCAGGCGGACGACGCCAAGAGCCAGGAACGGCATGATATCGTCGAACAGACGATCCTCATGCTCGCCACCCGTCAGACTGTCGCAAAGGATGCCGACTTCGTGGCCTGCCTTGCTCTGTTCCTCCGCCAAATCCCGGACATGGCGGAAGACGCCGCCGACGGGCGATCTGAAGCAATGAAGGATTCGAAGCGGTCTGGTCATGAGCGGTCGCGGTTAGAATAACCGCTCTCTGACATAAATGGTGTCGCCTGCCAGCACCGGATCGGAGATGCCGACCCGTCCCGTCATGACATGACCGTTGATCTTGCGGGTGACATCCGCGTTGGATTGGTTGGCCCGGCTGGTGAAGCCGCCTGCAACCGCGATAGCATTCTGGATGGTCATGCCCGGCACGTAGGAATATTGGCCGGGCTGGCCGACTTCGCCCATAATATAGACCGAGCGATAGCGGTCGATGTCGATGGTGACGTCTGGATCGCGAATATATCCCTGGCGAAGCTTCTGTGCGATCTGGCCGGAGAGCTGCTGCAAGGTCCGGCCGCGGGCAGCGACCTGACCGATCAGCGGGAAGGCAATATAGCCGGCTTGATCGACCGTATAGGTATTGGTCAGGCCGGCTTGATCGAACACCGTGACGCGCAACCGGTCGCCGCTATCAAGCGTATAGGGCTGGATCGTGGCCTCGTTGAAGGCTTTGGGGGCCGGTTGATAGGTGTTGCAGCCGGTGAGCGCGGCGCTCACGGCAGCCATGCCGAGTGCAAGGACAATTTTTGACTTTGCGAAGGGCATTTCGCGCTCATTAGAAAGGGAAGACACTGCCGTCGTTATCGATCCGTTAGGGTTAACGGTCGGTAAAGAGTAAAACAAATTCCAGGAAAAAATTAGCGATGCCAAAAATAATATCGGCGAAATACTATTAACGCTTGGGTTACTATAGTCGTTTACGATTAATTTTGGCTTTCTATTACGGAGTTTTGCATATGTCCGGTGTCAACAACACCCAGCAGGATGTGGACATCGATCTCGCTCAGCTCTTTCGCGCGGTGTGGCGGAGGCGGGTGCGCGTCGTTGCCATCACGCTCGCCGGCGCCTGCGCGGCATTTGCGATTGCCAAGGTCATGTCGCCGGAATATCGCAGCGAAGCCCGCATCCTCATCGAGCAGCGTGCGCCGGCCTTTGCGACGACGACATCCGGTAATGATGCCGGTGCCGGCCCTCTGCTGGACGAGCTGAATATTGCCAGCCAGGTGCAGATCCTGCAATCGGCGGATCTGGTCAAGCAGGTCATCACCAATCTCAAGCTCTACGATCGTCCCGAATTTGCTGCTGGCAACAACGGCGCCGCGCTCTCTGATATTCTGATCAAACTGCATCTGAAGCGGGCGGCGGCCGACAAGGCCCCGGAAGAGCGGATGCTGGACGCCTTCAACAGCCGCCTGCAGGTCTATCAGATCAACAGCTCGCGCGTGATCGGCATCAGCTTTACGTCCCGCAATCCGGATCTCGCCGCCAGCGTGCCGAATGCGATGGCGCAGGTCTATCTATCCATGCAAAGCGGCGCCAAGCTCGATTCCAACAGCGAGGCGACGCGCTGGCTCGAGCCGGAGATTGCCAAGCTGCGCGATAAGGTCAGCGAGGCCGAAAAGAAGGTTGCGGACTATCGTTCCGCCAATGGTCTTCTCCAGACCAGTCAGAACAACAATTTCGCCACGCAGCAGCTCGCGGATATTTCGACGCAGCTGGCGCAGGTCCGCGGCGACAAGGCCAATGCCGAGGCACGGGCGCAGGCGGTGCGCAGCGCGCTGTCCAGCGGCCGCTCCACCGACACGCTTGCCGACGTCGCAGGCTCGCAAACCATTCAGCGGCTGAAGGCGACCCAGTCGAGCCTCGAGTCACAGATCTCGGATCTGTCCACGACACTGATGGATGGGCATCCACGGCTGAAGAGCCTGCGGGCGCAGCTCGCCGATATCCGCCAGCAGATCGACCGCGAGACCCAGAGGATTCTGGCAAGCATCGAGAACGAGGCGAAGGTGGCGCAGCTGCGCGAACAGCAGCTCCTGGCGCAATCGAATACGCTGAAGGCCGACAGCGCCCGGGCAGGGGAGGACGAAGTCGGCCTCAACGCTCTGGAGCGCGAAGCCACAGCCGAGCGGCAATTGCTCGAAACCTATCTCGCCCGTTATCGCGAGGCCGCCTCTCGAGTGGATAAGAATTCCAGCCCTGCCGACGCGCGCATCGTTTCCACGGCGGTCGAGCCGGTCGATCCGTCTTTCCCGAAGGTTGGCCCGATCGTCGTCGTTGCTACCCTTGCCACTTTCATCCTCACGGCTATCGTTATCATGCTCGCAGAGCTGTTCAGCGGCCGCGCATTGCGGCCCGTCGGACCTGCCCGCAAGGAAGACGCCGCCGTGCGGGAAACGGCGGAGCGTGCTCCAATCATCAGCGAGCCGGCCCCGGTTCGGGCAGTTGCCAGAGCCAGCAATGCCGAGGCGCCAGCAAGCATGCTTTCGGTTCCGGTAGAGGAAATCCCGGTTCGGGTTGCGGACACTGCAATTGCTCCCGATACCGCTATCACTTCGGACACCGTGATCGCTCCAGACCATGAACCCAGGCAGGCTGTTCACGCAGCGGAGGAAGAGGAGGATTTCTCCATCCAATCCGTCGCCGATTATCTGATCGACAGCGGCTCGCGGCTGGCGATCGCCATATCCCCGACCGGTGACAGTGGCTCGACAGCGACCGTCATGCTGGCGCGGACCATCGCCGATGCGGGAAGCCGTATCGTGCTGGTCGATATGACGGGCACCGGATGTCCCTCGAGGCTCATGGTCGAGCATGACGAACTTCCAGGCGTAACCGACCTGCTATGTGGCGAAGCGGCATTTGGCGATACGATCCATCCGGATCGCCTGTCGGATGCTCATCTCGTGCCGCAGGGAATGAGCGACCTTGCCCGCGCGATGCGCGGCGCCGACCGCCTGTCGTTGATCCTCGACGCATTGGGTTCGGCCTATGACATCGTTCTTGTGGAGTGTGGCGCCGCCGAAGTCTCCGGCGTCGCACGGCTGACGCGCAGCAAGGAGACGGAAATCATCCTCTCCATGCCTGAACCTGATGAAAGCCACTTCATTGCGGCAATGACGGAATTCCAGAAGGCCGGCTATGAGCACATCATCCTGATGTCCGGCTGGCGCGAGGAGCATGATCCGAATACGCGTCGGGACGCCGCCTGATCAATCCGCGTCACCGCCTCCGTCATCCGAGTTGGCGCGGCGGCCTTGTTGTGCCCGCAGCCGTTGGACGAAGGAATAGAGCTTTCGATTGGACTTGATCGCGACCTTGGTGTGCGTGATGCCCCGCTGCGCCATGGCTGCCAGATGACCCATGCGAGAGACCGGTAGGAAGAAATCATACTGCACCGTTTCCATCGGGCACCAGGAACGCTTGTAGATCTGGTCGCCGATGCCGAAATCGAAGAGAGCGACGCCTTCGCGGTGCAGCCGCTCTATCATCAGCCAGAACAGCAATTCGCCGGGGCTTGCATCAGCAACCAGAGTTTCGTCGATAGAAGCAAACTGGCAGATCACGTGATCTCCCTTGCGTGATAAGGCGGCGATGGCCGGAATATGGCCCTCATGCTCGCCCTTCAGCCGCAGCACATGCATCTGCAGCGTTGCATCGAGACCTCCGTTTCCGCACCGATGCAACATCGCGTGCAGCGCGGCCTTGATCCCGGCATCTTTGAAGGCGTCCGGCAAGCCGGCCTCCTTGAAGCGGGTAGCCTTTTGCCGGAAGAACAGATCGAGAAGAGCGTCCTGCTGGTCAGGGCCGGCAATCACATATTCGTAGCCGCCCTTGGCGTCGAGAATCCTGCTTTGATGCTTGAATTTCTTGCGCCGGCGCTTGGCATTCACCTGCTTCAGGCTTGCCTCGAAACTGCCGAGGAAAGGCATCTGAAAGGCATGGTTCTGGTTTTCGATCGACGTCAGCGAGACGAGCGGGCTTTTGCGGCCGCGCCATTCGAGCGGGACGTTGCGCAGGATGACCACGTCCGCCTTGCCGCGCAGAGCCGCAGAGATTGCGTTCGCCTGAAGGGGCGTCAGCTCTCCGTTCGCCAGGAACCTGGCAGAAAACAGGCCGGTATTGATATTGTTGTGATGGCCTCCGATGAATTCGGCTCGCCTTATTCCGCGGCTGTTGATGATCTCGAGCGGCAGGATGAAGGCGATTTCGTCCCCGATGGAGCCGCGTATGATGGCGACAGGACGTTCGAAGTTTTCCATCCAGGCCGCGCACCAGTCGTAACTCTGGTGCAGCGAGTTGAGATCGTCCTGTTCCAGCGCGCGCCATTCGGCTTCGAGCGGTGCCATGCTGTCGAAGATGTCGACCCGAAGTTGATCGATGGCCGCAGGCTCCGTCTCGATGGACGCAGTCCGTTCATCCGCTGCTTCGGCGGCGGCCATGCCGGCGATATCTCGCGTCTGGGTCTGCATCCGATCTTCTCCGCTCTGGCGGTATTCGGACGCAGTCTGGCGGGCAACGGCTTATTTTTGACTTAAGATGGGACATTCGCGCCGGACAAGGAGCGGATCAGGGTTAGTCTTGTGTAAATCGCACCGGGGCGAGCGTCATTGCGGGCGCGGCCCGGCCATCCATTTGATGATACCCATCGCCGGCAGCACCCAGATGACGCCGCTGACAAGGAAATAGAGGAAATGCACCCAGCCGGGTTGATCTGCAAGCGTTCGCACTGCAACGATCATGGCGACGATCGCATAGATTGCAACCAACAGCACGAGCAGGATCATGCCTATGAATTTGCGCAGGCGAAGGGGCACGGGGTTTTCTCCTCATTATAACAGCATGCCGCGACGGCATGCCGCAAACTCCCGGGACTTGTTTTGCACGCCCCTATCGGGCAAATCAACAGCCTGATCGAAGGGAGAAGCCATGGCTGCCACTAATTTCACGACCGAACAGGCTATTTTGAAGGAAGTGGCTCGTCAGGACCGCAATCGTCGCGCCATCCGCATCTGGCTCGCCTGCGTGCTTTTGGTTCTTTTCGCCCTCGTGCTGGTGGGAGGTGCGACGCGTCTCACCAATTCCGGCCTGTCGATCACGCAATGGCAGCCGATCCACGGCGTCATCCCGCCGCTGAACGCACAGGAATGGCAGGACGAATTCGATCTCTACAAGCGCATCCCGCAATTCCAGATCCTGAACAAGGATATGACGGTCGAGGAGTTCAAGGGCATCTTCTGGTGGGAATGGGCGCACCGCCTGCTTGCCCGCACCATCGGCGTCATCTTCGGCCTGCCGTTGCTGTTCTTCGTCCTGACCGGTCGCGTCGAGCGCAAGCTCTGGCTGCCGCTGGCCGGCATTTTCCTGCTGGGCGGCTTTCAGGGCGCGATCGGCTGGTGGATGGTCTCCTCGGGGCTGGAAGCGCGTACCGATGTCAGCCAGTACCGCCTTGCCACCCATCTCGTGACCGCTTGTCTGATCTTTGCCGCCTGCATGTGGTTCATGCGCGCCCTTTCGCCGCATTCGAACGAACCGCCGCCGACGCGCTATTCGGCGAAACTTGCGGGTTTGATCGTCTTCATGGCGTTATTCCAGATCTATCTCGGCGCTCTCGTCGCCGGTCTCGATGCGGGCCTCAGCTACAATACCTGGCCGTTGATGGATGGTGCCGTCGTGCCGAGCGATCTGTTCATACAGTCGCCGGCCTGGATCAATTTCTTCGAGAATCCGAAGACGGTCCAGTTCGTTCACCGTCTCGGCGCCTATGCGCTGTTCATCGTCGTTACCATCAACATGATCGTCTCGCTGCGCGCGGCGGCGCAAACGACCCATGCGCGGCGATCCGTCGTTCTCTTCGTGCTCGTGCTGATTCAGGCGATCCTTGGCATTTCGACATTGCTGCTGCATGTGCCGCTCGATCTGGCCCTGGCGCATCAGGCCGGCGCTCTGATCGTCTTCGGCTTCGCAATTGCCAATTGGCGCGGCTTCTATGGCGAACTGCCGCGCCAGACCTCGATCGTCGTGAGAAATTGAGGCGCTCTGCGCCTCAAGCTCTTTCTAGCGCGAGGAAGCGACGCTTGCCGCCGACGACACGCGTGTGACCACTTTCAGGCGCTTGATTTCACCACGTCTGAAGGCAGCCAGGAAGCGGTTGTAATCCTTGAAGACTACGCAGCCATTCGATTCGCCGCGGCCGCCTCTGAGCATGTAGGTGTGAGCCAGCAAGCCGTCGCGACCATAGACGCGGGCGCCGTTTGCGGGGGTCAGGCGCAGTGCCTGCACGCCATGGAACAGGCTTTCCCGATAGGTCAGGTTATAAGTTTCAGGCGGCGTCGGGCCGGTGTTTTTGCGGTCGACATAGCGGGGATTGTCGCGCATGTGGCCAAGGCCGGAATGGGCCTCGAGGCGTTCGCCGCTCGGCAGATAGACCGTCTTCGCCTCGATATCGTAGATCGCGGTGCCTGCGCCAGGGCTGATTGCGGCAAACGGGTTGATGAACGGCTTCGTCTTGCGAACGGAGCTGTCATCCGGATCGGCATAGGCCATCATGCGCGATGGCGGCTGTGCGGTTGTTTCATTGCCCGTCGCCTTGGCGATAGCGCTTGTGGCGTTGGCGCGCTGCATGGGCGTTTCGCGGGCAGGGCGGGCCATCGGGATAACGTTCAGCACGGCCTCGGCCACCGCAATGTCGGCGTCCCTGGCGGGCAACGGCTTTGCTTCCGCAATGGCGGGCAGGCTGACTTCAGGCGCTGCAGAAGCGACTGCAGTCGGCTGCTCGGTTGTCTTGAGGGGACCTGCGGCCGGCATCAGGGCGGCTGTGTATTTTGCCTGACTCAGCGATTGCACTGCGGTTGCGAAATTGATCGCGATCACCTTGCGCAGACGGTCGATCGTCTGCGGTGGTGCCGCGGCCACTTCGAGACGGCCGCTCTTGATGCTTGCTGCCGCATCCTGAGCCTGCTTCATATCGGATGTCTGTTGTGCGAGTGCATATGCCAGTTGCACACGAACCGCATCCGCACCGTTAGCTTTCGTTTGAACCTCTGCACTTACAACGTTGCCGAAGCGGCTTTGCCCATGCAGTGAAGTCGTCTGGCTGGCATACCGGGCGGTATGCGCCATAGGGCTTTGTGGAACGATGAAGGCTGATGCTCGCGGCGTCAGGAAGCTGTCGGCCGATGTCGCTGCGCCTGGAAGCGACAGCACCATCGATTGCGTCGTCATCAGCGTCGCCGCGACCCAGGCGAAAGCCGCGACTGCGACGCCGGTGGCCAGAGTGCCGGGACGGATGCTGAAGGGTTTTTTTGATCGCGAGGCGTAGCCGGAGCGCGAATTGAAGTTACCGAACGTTTCGGTCACGAACGCCATGATACTCGTTATCCAAACTACACAGACACCAAGCCGGCTCAAGAACGCACACGCGCCCTAACGCGAAAGTCGCGTTCGGTCGCCAACTTGCCGGCTGTCTGGAAGCATGCCGAATTATGGTAACCAATTCCTTTACGATGGCTCATTCTTGGATATTCATTGAAAAAAGGGATAGTTTTGAACGCCCCACTCACCCGGGCCAGTGAAGCCGTTAGAGAGTAAATCCGGCCGACAATTGGTCGCGGAGCCTCACAGGCGTTCACTTTTCCGTGTAGCTTCGGCTAATTTAGCGTAGCGGCAAAAATAAGGCCGAGGACGATGGCGAGTTCGAAATCATGCAAAACGCCTTGCAGGCATGAAAAAAGCCCGGCCCGATCAATCCTCTATGGATGAATAGGCCGGGCTGATCGAGCTTCAATCTGCGTCGGGCTGAGTTAAGCGCTCAGCATCAGATCCATGTTCTGTACGGCTGCACCGGATGCGCCCTTGCCGAGATTGTCGAGCAGCGCCACCAGATTGACCTGCGCTCCGCCCTGCGTGCCGAAGACGAAGAGCTTCATTGTATCCTTGCCGGCGAGCTCGACGGCGTTGACACGGGGCAGGGCGCGGCTCTCATCGAGCGAGACGACCTGAACGATATCCTGGCCGGCATAATGGTCGACGAGCGCAGCATGAATGCTCTCCAGCGTCGCGCCTTCTGCGAGATCGCCGAGATGCAGCGGCACCTGCACGATCATGCCCTGGGGGAAGCGTCCGACGGAGGGCGAGAAGATCGGCGCACGCTCCAGCAGGCCGTGCGTCGTCATCTCGGGCACATGCTTATGGGTCAGCGGCAGGCCGTAGAGGAAATGCGGCGCGGTGATGGCATCCGGATGCTCCGGGTTTTCCATCTGCGCAATCATTTGCTTGCCGCCGCCCGTATAGCCGGACACGGCATTGACCGTCACGGGATAGCCTGTCGGGATGATGCCGGCGGCGCGCAGCGGCCGGATGACGCCGATTGCGCCCGTCGGATAGCAGCCGGGATTGGCGACGAAACGTGCCGCCCTGATCTTGTTGCCCTGGTTGCTGTCCATTTCGGCAAAGCCATAGGCCCAGTCGGGATGGATGCGGAAGGCTGTCGAGGTGTCGATAACGCGGACATTATTGTTGCCCGCTACCATCTTCACCGCTTCCTTCGACGCATCGTCGGGCAAGCAGAGGATCGCGATGTCAGCACTGTTCAGCATGTCCTCGCGTATGGCGGCATTGCGGCGTTCCGCTTCGGGAATGGACAGCAGCTCGACATCGCGGCGGTCGGCCATGCGCGTGCGGATCTGCAAGCCCGTGGTTCCGTGTTCGCCATCGATGAAGATTTTCGGTGCCATCTTATTCCTGCTCTTTCAATAGGTTGAGAGTACTTCCGGACTCAGTTTGCCATGTCGTTGATTCAATTTCATAACAGCCGCTTCGGAAACGACAGGGCAGCCTTGGAAAGCCATCATGCCTGTCCCGAAATCATGTCTCAGCGACCGCTCGCACGTCGTTCGGCGTGGAGACCGAGCATATACATCGCCACGGTCGCGCCCGCAATGGCGGTGATGTCGGCATGGTCGTAGGCGGGGGAGACTTCGACGACATCAGCGCCCCTGATGTCAAGCTGATGCAACCTTTGCAACACCGACAGGATTTTCGCGCTGGAAGGACCTCCTGCGACCGGCGTTCCCGTGCCCGGAGCATAGGCCGGATCGAGGCAATCTATATCGAAGGTTAGATAGGTCGGTGCGCCCTTGGTATGGGAGACAATCAGGGAGGCAATGTCGCCGGCACTCATGTCCTCGACCTGATGGCCATACAGAATCTGGATGCCGAAATCCTCAGGCGCGTGGGTGCGGATGCCGATCTGGATCGAGCGGTCCGGGTCGATCAGCCCGTCGCGCACGGCGCGGGCAACGAAGGAGCCGTGGTCGATACGCTTGCCATCATCGAACCAGGTGTCCTGATGCGCATCGAACTGCACCAGCGCCAGTGGCCCATGCTTGGCGACATGCGCCTTCAACAGCGGCCAGGTGATGAAGTGATCGCCGCCGAGCGTCAGCATGAAGGCGCCGCTGTCGAGGATCGTCGTCGCCTGTCTTTCGATTGCAGCGGGCGTATCCTGATGATTGCCGTAGTCGAGCAGACAGTCGCCGTAGTCGATCACGGCCATCTCGGCGAAGAGATCGCGGTCGAAGGGATATTGCGGATCATTGTCGAAGATCGCCGAAGCGCGGCGGATCGCCTGCGGTCCGAAGCGCGTTCCCGGCCGGTTTGACGTGGCTGCATCGAAGGGTATGCCCCAGACCACGGCGTCGACGCCCTCAAGCGATTTTGTGAAGCGGCGGCGCATGAAGGAGAGCGCGCCGGCAAAGGTCGGGTCGCTGGCAGCCGAGGTCAGGCTGGCGGCAGTGAAGGCGTGATCAATCGATGTGCTCGGCAAGCGCGTCCCCTTTGTCCCGCTGGAAGTCGTAGGCCCGTTCTACCCGCGCTACGCGAACCTTGTATTGCTCGTACCAGCGCTCGCGGCCGAGCTTCTGCGCCGCCAGATGCGACATGACATTCTTCCAGGCAAGGATGCTCTCTTCGTCCCGCCAGAAGGAATTGGTGATGCCGAAGCCATCGGCGCCTCTCGCGCTCTCAAGCCCAAGACAGCCGTCCTGCGCCAGCGCCATTTCCTCCATGCGCTCACCCATGGCGCCATAGCCATTGTCGCCGGCTGTCCGGATCGAGGCGAAGGAGACGATGTAGTAGGGCGGCTCGGGAGTGGCCGCAAAGCGGGAAGCTTTGTTGGTGCTCATGACGTGCCTCACGGGATGGAACGGAATTCCGTTCTGTGAATCGCGGATAGGTCGTGTTCGATGCTTATTTGCCCGATCTGGCGGTGCATTGATATGCCTTTTTCACGCAGGCGATCTGCGGCGTCGAGCAATTGGCCTGTCCATCGGTCACGACACAATAGGAGCAGCTGTCGTTGAACTCGCGACAGTCCGGAGTTGCCTGGAGAAAATCCTTCATGCTCTGCATCTCCGCGGCCTTGTCGGCTGGCGGAGCTGGCTGGGCATCGTCACACAGAGCGGGCGCTGCGCTGGCGATCAAAAGCAGAAGCGAAAAGATGAATCCACGCATTGAACTCTCCCGGTGCTTGTACCGGAACTTTGCCACAAAATGGGCCGCTTGCCTTGGCGGATTTGCATCTTTTTGCTGCTGCAAAAGAAAAAGGCCGGGAAAACCCGGCCTTTCCAAAAATCCGATCTCGGATAAGCGATTAACGCTTGGAGAACTGGAAGGAACGACGTGCCTTCGCACGGCCGTACTTCTTGCGTTCGACGACGCGGCTGTCGCGGGTCAGGAAGCCACCCTTCTTCAGCACCGAGCGCAGGCCCGGTTCGAAGTAGGTGATCGCCTTGGACAGGCCATGACGAACGGCACCGGCCTGGCCGGAGAGGCCGCCGCCGGCAACGGTTGCGATGATGTCGAACTGGCCGTCACGGGCAGCAGCGACGATCGGCTGACGCAGGATCATCTGCAGAACCGGACGGGCGAAGTAAGCCGTGTAGTCCTTGCCGTTGACGATGATCTTGCCGGAGCCGGCCTTGACCCAAACGCGGGCGACGGCGTCCTTACGCTTGCCGGTCGCGTAGGAGCGGCCGAGCGAGTCAACCTTGCGGACGTGAACCGGAGCAGCAGCTGCTTCCGACGTCGTGCCGAGGTCCTTCAGGGAGGAAAGGTCAGCCATTATCAGGCGCTCCTTACGTTCTTCTTGTTCAGCTTGGCGACGTCGAGGACGACCGGCTGCTGGGCTTCGTGGGGATGGTTGGAGCCGGCGTAGACGCGCAGGTTCTTCATCTGGCGACGGCCGAGCGGGCCGCGGGGAACCATGCGCTCGACGGCCTTCTCAACGACGCGCTCCGGGAAGCGACCTTCGATGATCTGGCGAGCCGTACGCTCCTTGATGCCGCCGGCATAACCGGTGTGCCAGTAGTAAACCTTGTCTTCGTACTTTTTGCCGGTGAAGACGACCTTGTCGGCATTGATGACGATGACGTTGTCGCCGTCGTCGACGTGGGGCGTGAAGGTAGCCTTATGCTTGCCGCGCAGACGCATTGCGATGATAGAAGCGAGACGGCCAACGACAAGCCCTTCGGCGTCGATGAGAACCCACTTCTTCTCCACCTCTGCAGGCTTCTGGGAGAAGGTTGCCATGTTGCATACTCTCTTTTTGGACCCTTGGCCCGAAGGCGTCTGGGCGTTTCTTGTTGCTTGGTTTGGCGCACATGAATGCGTGCCAAAAAGAAAGCAGCCCGGAAAGGCTGCAATCTGCGGCGGCTTATAGAGCGATTGAGAGCCTGCGTCAATATCGCCTCATTGGCGGCCTGTAAAAATTATAAAGAAAAATCAATATGTTGCTTATGTGGTAAAATAAAACCACATATTTTATGGTCAACCCAGGCGCAAAACCAGCACTCCGGCGGCGATGATGGCGCCGGCAATATAGCGCCAGATGCTCGATCGCTCCTTCAAGACGACGACCGATATCACCAAAGCGAAGAGGATCGAGGTCTCGCGCAGGGCGGCGACCATGGCGACCGGCGCTTTGGTCATCGCCCACAATGCCAGCCCATAGGAAGCGATCGATCCGCCGCCGCCGATCAGTCCGCGCCACCAGTTATAGCGGACATGGGCGGCGACAGCATTGATGCCGCGTTGCGATATCGCCCAGGCGAAAAGGAGAACGGGGGGCAGGAGTGCCATCCATAGGGTATAGGAAACTGAATTGCCCGATGCCCGCGCGCCGATGCCGTCGACATAGGTATAGGTCGCGATGACGACGGCATTGGCAAGCGCGAGAACGATCGCCCGGCGGCTGCCCTTTCGCGCCTCGAAGGCAAGCGTCAGTATGCCGGCACAAATGGTCATGGTGCCGATCAACGCGCCGCCCGAAAGCGTCTCCTTCAGGATGAAGCTGCTTGTGGAGACGATGATGAGTGGCGCGACACCGCGCATCAGCGGATAGACGAGCCCGATATCCCCGGCTCGATATGCGGCCGCCACCAGCTGGAAATAGGCAAATTGAAGGATGGCGGATGCACCGATGAACGGCCAGGCCGCAGAGGCCGGCAGAGGCAGGAATGGCAGAAGAGGCAATGCCGCGACTGCGCCGCCGGCTGAAACCAGCGCCGCATCGAGCGACTTATCGGTGCCAGCCTTGATGATCGCATTCCATGTCGCATGCAGCAGGGCGCCGAAAAGGACGAGCGCGATAACGTCGAAAGACACGGAAAACCTCGGGAATTGACAGGCCTAACGGCAATGCTTGGTATTTTGTGGGAGTGTAGCCCCCATATGATCCGCAATACATCGAAAAGCAACGAAATATCGGTCATTATGGAGGATTGCCCGCCTGCTCCGGTCATCACGGACGTCGAGAACGACGTTTTCGTTATGTTCCAAATTGTCCTTTCCAGCATTATAAATAACTAATTTATTGGAGTATGAAGCGCGAACAAATATCGCATGTCCTGTGAACGCGGGAGTAGCATTAGACACTTCTTACTTAAAAACGACAGAGGGCCGTGTCGCTTGCAATGCTGCATGTGATCTGGTGTGCGAAAATCGCGGCGAAAACGCCGCGCGCAGCCCCTCTTCCTCTCATGAATAGAGTGGATAATTCTACAAGAGATGAAAAATATTACAGCTAACGCGCGCCACCGCTGATAAAAATCATACTAAGAGTTAAGTATAGAATCCCAGAGCCAAAATTTCGCAGGGTATATCACTGCGCGAACGCGAAAATTATTCTGTGGGAAAATAATGAAATAGCATATGTTCCGCGTTCGCATTCGGTTCTCGTTTGAATTGACTGTCCATGCGAAGTTTCTAATTTATATGTGAATAAATAGCGAACAAAGATTGCATTTCATGAGAACGCAACCCCACGGCATCGGGGAAATTTATGAAAGCGCTTTGGGGGATGGCCTGGACGCGGGCGCATGAAGACGCCAGCACGACTGCGTTGCCGAAGATGCATCGTGCCTGGGACAATCAATGGTCGTACCGAACTCGTGAGTCGTCCGCCACGTCTAGCCGTAGCGCATTGCGATCAGCGTGGGAAAATCAAATCATCGTCATCGAGGTCGGTTGACGGCCGGCATATATACACCGGACAGGAAGCGCGATCCTTCGTGGGGAGATAATCCTGATAGGCGTAATAGCCCAGATCGCATGCGCCGCTATCCGCGACATAGCGATCATAGAGCGTCATGTTCGGTGTTCTCTTGGCGGGGTAGCGCATGATGACCGCGCGCTCCCGGTTGATGACCGCCCTGGCTTCTGCGCAGGTCATGGACATGGAATTATATCGCGAAATCGCGAATGCCGGCGTCGCTGCCGAGGTGACGAGCAGGCCCAGCAGGATGAATTTTTTCATCTGAGTAATCCTCCCTGAAGTTGTTATAATACAATATATATACGCGGAGACCGCCATTGCGGTTTCCATATTTGTGACAAAACGCAAGTGTGATCGAGGTGGGAGGCTTCGTGATGAACCACGATAGTTATGACGATTCCTATATAGCCGATATCCTCTTGTCCGTAAGGACCATCGCGCTCGTCGGTGCTTCGCCCAATCCCGCGCGCCCGAGCAACGGTGTGATGGCTTATCTCCTGAACAGGGGCTATCGCGTCATCCCCATCAATCCCGGACAGGCCGGCAAGGAAATTCTGGGGCAGTGGGTCTATGCGCGGCTGGCCGACATTCCCGAGCCTGTGGATATGGTCGACGTCTTTCGGGCGCCCGAATATCTTCGATCGGTCGTGGAGGAGACGATCATGATCGAGCCGCGGCCACCGGTCATTTGGGGTCAGCTTGGCGTGCGTGACGACGCCGCCGCGGCAAGAGCGGAAGCCGCAGGGGTGAGGGTCGTCATGGACCGCTGCCCGGCGATCGAGTATCCGCGCCTGGTGGCATGACCGGAGATCACACGCGACGGCGGCCTCCGGCCGTTTATCGCGCGATCTCACTGAAAGATGGCAAGTTTTTTCCGCGAGCCAAGAAGCACGGCAAAGTTCGCGGTTAACTTTCATATGCCAGGCGTTATGCTTTTCCCGTTACGAACAAAATCCGGCGGGAGGAAAAATATGCCAGCCAGCAACCCAGGTTTTGACACGCTTGCGATCCACGCGGGCGCGCAGCCGGACCCGACGACAGGCGCGCGCGCGACGCCGATCTACCAGACGACATCCTTCGTCTTTCAGGATGCCGATCATGCCGCTGCACTGTTTGGATTGCAGCAGTTCGGCAATATCTACACCCGTATCATGAACCCGACACAGGCCGTACTTGAAGAGCGGGTGGCGGCCCTCGAAGGCGGAACCGCGGCCCTCGCGGTCGCCTCCGGTCATGCGGCCCAGTTGCTCGTCTTCCATGCCATCATGCAGCCGGGCGACAATTTCGTCGCGGCCAAACGGCTTTATGGTGGCTCGGTCAATCAGTTCGGTCAATCATTCAAGAATTTCGACTGGCGCGTCCGCTGGGCCGATCCTGCGGATCTTGCGACCTTCGAAGCGCAGATCGATGGCCGCACCCGCGCCATCTTCATCGAAAGCCTTGCCAATCCCGGCGGCACCTTCGTCGATATCGCGGCAATCGCAGCCATCGCGCACAAGCATGGCCTGCCGTTGATCGTCGACAACACGCTGGCGAGCCCCTATCTCATCCGGTCGCTGGAGCATGGCGCCGATATCGTCGTGCATTCCTTGACGAAGTTCCTCGGAGGCCATGGCAATTCCATGGGCGGCATCATCGTCGACGGCGGCACTTTCGACTGGTCCGCCTCGGGCAATTACCCCATGCTGTCTTCACCGCGTCCGGAATATAACGGCATCGTGCTGCACGCGACCTTCGGCAATTTCGCTTTCGCCATCGCCTGCCGGGTGCTGGGCTTGCGCGATCTCGGCCCGGCCATCTCGCCGTTCAATGCCTTCCTGATCCTGACCGGTATCGAAACGCTGCCGCTGCGCATGCAGCGTCATTCGGACAATGCGCTCGCCGTTGCGCGTTGGCTGAACGCGCAGGAGAAGGTGGCGTGGGTCAACTATTCCGGCCTGGAGGACGATCCGAACCACGCCCTGCAGCAGCGTTACTCGCCGAAAGGTGCGGGCTCGGTCTTCACCTTCGGACTGAAGGGGGGGTATGAAGCCGGCAAGGGGCTGGTCGAAGGCCTTGAGCTCTTCTCGCATCTTGCCAATATCGGCGATACGCGCTCGCTCGTCATCCATCCCGCCTCGACGACTCACAAGCAGCTGACTGACGAGCAGAAGGTCGCCGCCGGTGCCGGCCCGGATGTTGTGCGCCTGTCCATCGGCATCGAGGACGTCAAGGATATCATCGCCGACCTGGAGCAGGCACTGGCAAAAGTCTGAGGACTGCCCCGGCGGGAGGCCGAAAAAGCATGTCGGTCTCTTTGACCGAAGTGCATTTCATGCTTGTCTCGGTCCGCGATCGCCAATGGCGGTCGCGGACTTTTTGGGTCCTGGTGAAGCGTGACGGACGGGAGACTCAAGTGGCAACCTATCTGCAACTGAATGTCGAGGGTGTGGAGCCTGAGGCGGGCGCGCCCGCAGCGGATCGTCTCATTTCGGGAGCCCCGGCCTTCCGAACCTGGAGCCTCGATGAGGCTGAGGGCGACCTTTATGCCGGCATCTGGGAGGCGACGCCGGGGAAGTGGAAGATCGCCTATGACGAGTGGGAGTATTTCAACATTCTCTCCGGCTATTCCATTGTGACAGCCGATGACGGCGAGACGTTTCATCTGCGTGCAGGCGACCGCATGATCTTGAAGCCGGGCTTCAAGGGGACTTGGGAAGTTATTGAAACGACTCGCAAGGACTATGTAATCCGCCTTTGAGTATGATCTTGATTCAAAACGTGAAGATCGCCCTGCTTCATGAAAGGATGCGAGCCTTTCCCTGCGGCTCCGCAATGGCCGCCATGCTTGCTGCAGGTTGTGTCACCGCCGCTTCATTAAACTGTCATCAAACTGAAACAATGCGGCATTAGAGCCATCACTGTCGCCAGGAGATCGAGGTGGGGTTCCTAACCGATGGGATACTTCGTGCTTAGCTCCTGCTCGCCATCCTTTCATCACTCTGGGAAGTGAGTTCAATCATGTTGAATCAAAAATTTCGTTCGCTCTGCCTGACTGCAGGCTTCATCGCGGCTATGTCCGTTTCGGCCTCTGCTGCCGATATCACGGGCGCCGGCTCGAGCTTCATCGCACCGGTTCTGTCCAAGTGGGCTGAAGGCTACAAGGCTGCGACGAACAATGTCGTCAACTATCAGTCGGTCGGTTCGGGCGCTGGCATCAAGCAGCTCCTCGACAAGACCATCGTATTCGGCGCTTCGGACAAGCCGATGAGCGACGCTGACCTCGAAAAGAACGGCATTGCCCAGTTCCCGATGATCTCCGGCGGCATCGTCGTTTCCTATAACGTTGAAGGCGTAAAGCCGGGCGAACTCGTTCTCGACGGCAAGACGCTGGCCGACATCTTCCTCGGCAAGATCACCAAGTGGGACGATGCAGCCATCAAGGCTCTCAACCCGGAAGTAAAGCTGCCCTCCACGACGATCTCCGTCGTTTATCGCGCCGACAGCTCGGGCACGACCTTCAACTTCACCGACTACCTGGCGAAGGTTTCGCCGGAGTGGAAGGAAAAGGTTGGTTCGAACACGGCAGTTGAATGGCCGGTCGGCTTCGGCGCCAAGGGTTCCGAAGGCGTTTCTACCACCGTCAACCAGACCGCTGGTTCGATCTCTTACGTTGAATACTCCTACGTCGTCGCCAACCACATCGGTTTCGCGAAGATGAAGAACGCTGCCGGCAAGGTTATCGAGCCGAGCCTCGACACGTTCAAGGCTGCTGCTTCCAACGCAGATTGGGCCAAGGCCAAGAACTTCAACCTGATCATCACCAATCAGCCGGGCGAAAAGAGCTGGCCGATTGCCGCTTCGACCTGGGTTCTGCTCTATAAGAAGCCGGCCGATGCTGCCAAGAACGAAGAAGCGCTGAAGTTCTTCAAGTGGTCCTATGAGCATGGTCAGAAGGACGCGACCGCCCTGTCGTATCTTGCGATCCCGGACAATGTTGCCGAGATCGTCGAGAAGTCCTGGAAGACGGAATTCGGCACGAAGTAATTTGCTGCGTGAGAAGTTGCGGCGGACAGGGTATAACCCTGTCCGCCGGCTTACGTGACGGGACAAGGGGAAATCGATGGCTGACGCGACTCAGACGGCTGGCTTCCAGGCACTGGATACCACCGCCGCCACCAGAAAATTCCGGACACAGGATCGGATTTTCTATTTTATGACGCTTGGCTCGGCTGCTCTTGTCGTGCTTCTGCTGCTGGCAATCCTTGCAGTTCTCGTCATCGATGCCTTGCCAACCTTCCAGGCCTTCGGACTTTCGTTCCTCTGGGGCACGAAATGGAGCGCTCCTGCCGATATCTATGGCGCTGTGCCCGCCGTGGTCGGTACGCTGGTAAGTGCACTCATCGCCATGCTGATTGCCGTTCCCCTGAGCATCGGCATCGCCATCTTCCTCACGGAACTTTGCCCCGGCAGCCTGCGCCGTCCGATCAGCACGGCCATCGAGCTTCTGGCCGGCGTTCCCTCCATCATCTACGGCATCGTCGGTCTGTTCATTCTCGTGCCGCTGATGCAGAACTATATTCTGCCTTTTCTCATGATGACTGTCGGCCAGGTGCCGGTGATCGGCCTGCTGTTCCAGCCGCCGGCGCCGGGCGTCGGCCTGTTGACGGCAAGCCTCGTGCTCGCCGTCATGATCCTCCCGTTCATCACCGCGATCGCCCGCGACGTGTTCAGCACCGTGCCGCCGATGCTGCGTGAATCCGCTTACGGCATGGGCATGACGACATGGGAAGTGGCTCGCCACATCCTGATCCCCTACACACGTCGCGGCCTCGTCGGCGGCATCATGCTCGGCCTCGGCCGCGCGCTTGGCGAAACCATGGCCGTTACCTTCGTCGTCGGCTCGGTGAGCCGTCTGCAATCGTCGATCATCTCGCCGTCCACCACCATTTCCGCCCAGATCGCGAATAACTTCGGCGATGCCGACGGTCTGCAATTGTCGAGCTTGATTGCGCTCGGTCTGCTCCTGTTCGTCCTCTCCTTCTGCGTGCTTGCGCTCGCAAGGTGGATGATCGGCCGCGGCGACTCGCATTGAGGATAAAGCCCATGGAAAATGCAATTCGTCAGAACCTCGTGTCGAGACGCTATGGTAAGAACCGGGTGATGATGGCCTTGTGCTTCCTCGCGGCCGTCCTTGGCATATTCTTTCTCAGCGTGATCCTTGTGAGCCTGCTTTATCGCGGTGTATCGGCGCTCAGCCTCGACGTGTTCACCATGTCGATCCCGGCTCAGGGCTCCCGCGGTGGCCTGATCAACGCAATCTACGGTACTGTGCTGGTCACGGGCTGCGCCATCCTGATCGCCGCGCCGATCGGCATTCTCGCCGGCACCTATCTGGTGGAATATGCCAACGGCACCAAGCTTGCCGAGTTTGCCAAGTTCATCAATGACATCCTGCTGTCGGCGCCCTCGATCATTGTCGGCGTGTTCGTCTATGGCGCTGTCGTCGTGCCCATGCACGGCAACTCCGCGATCGCCGGCATCCTCGCGCTGGCGCTGATCGCCCTCCCGGTCGTCAACCGCACGACGCAGGACATGCTGCTGTTGGTGCCGAATGCGCTGCGCGAGGCGACCGCCGCGCTCGGCGCGCCGCGCTGGAAGTCCATGACGCTGGTGATTTATCGTTCCGCCTGGACCGGCATCCTCACCGGCATCCTGTTGGCCGTCGCCCGCATCAGCGGCGAAACCGCGCCACTTCTCTTCACCGCCGGTTATAGTAAATTCATGAATGCGGGCCTGACCGGTCCGATCGCCACGCTGCCGGTTGCGATCAACACGCTCGCCGCCGATGCCGGCGAGGATCTGAAACAACTTGCCTGGGCCGGCGCGCTGATCATCACCGTTGCCATCCTTGCGCTAAACGTCCTTGCCCGTGTCTTGAGTGGGCGCCGCCAGTGACGCAGCCGCCGAACGATAGGAATGAGACCATGAACATGAGCGACAGCAATTTCCAGAGCGTCAACGCACAGCCGGGGAAGGACGCCGCGTCCCAGTCGGATCTCGGCCTGGCGAAACTGGAGGTGAAGAACCTCGATTTCACCTATCAGAACGGCCATCGCGTTCTGAAGAGCGTGAATATGAACATCCGCAAAAATGCGGTCACCGCCTTCATCGGCCCCTCGGGCTGCGGCAAGTCCACGCTGCTGCGCACCTTCAACCGCATGTATGATCTCTATCCGGGCCAGACGGTTGCGGGCGAGATCCTGCTGGACGGTCGCAATATCCTCACCAAGGACGTCGATCTGAACGATCTGCGCGCTAAGGTCGGCATGGTGTTCCAGAAGCCGACGCCGTTCCCGATGTCGATCTATGAAAACGTCGCTTTCGGCATCCGGCTCTATGAAAAGATTTCCAAGGCGGAAATGGACGTCCGCGTCGAAGCGGCGCTGACGGAAACGGCGCTTTGGAGCGAAGTGAAGGAAAAGCTGCACCAGAGCGGACTTGGCCTTTCCGGCGGCCAGCAGCAGCGCCTCTGCATCGCTCGCGCCATCGCCATTCGCCCCGAAGTCCTGCTTCTCGACGAACCGACCTCGGCTCTTGACCCGATCTCCACCGCCAAGGTCGAAGAACTGGTGTCGCAGCTGAAGGGTGATTTCACGATCGTCATCGTCACGCACAACATGCAGCAGGCGAGCCGTATCTCCGACAGCACCGCCTTCATGTATCTTGGCGAGTTGATCGAATACGGCCAGACCGAGCAGATATTCCAGGCGCCGAAGGTCAAGCGCACGGAAGACTACATCACCGGTCGTTACGGCTGATACGGCCGGAGATTGCCGCACGATTTGCGAAGGCGCGCTGTTCAGGCGCGCCTTTTGTGTTTGAGAGCGGCCGCTTTGTTGGGCGACTGTATGATTTGGTCAAGCCAAAGCTATCGAATGGGATGTGCCGGATAGGCCGGTCACATCCTGGCGAGCGTGCCCATGCGCCGCAAGGCGTGGATCTGGTCGTCGAGCGTCGGCACCAGTTCGCCTTCATCCGCCGCAGTCGTCGCGTCGGGCTCTCCCGCGGTCTCCATTTCATTGAAGACGATGGTGCAGTTGCGACCTGCGCGCTTGGCGGCGTAAAGTGCGCGGTCTGCAAAGGAAACCAGCCGGTCCCAGCTGACCGTGTCGCGCGGCATGATCGCAACGCCGATGCTGACCGTCGCCGGCACCAGCGAGCGGCCGGCAAGCAGCGGCACGCGGCAGAAATCGGCGCGGATGGTTTCCGCCAGCGCTTCGGCCTGCGACTGCTCGTCTATCGGAACGAAGGCGACGAATTCCTCTCCGCCCATTCTGCCGAATGTGCCAGTGCGAGGCACGAACTGACGGGCGATACGGGCAAACTCGACCAGAACCGCGTCGCCTGCCTGGTGGCCATGGCGGTCATTGATCTTCTTGAAATGGTCGAGATCGAACAGCAATGCGGCGAGTTTCCGCGGTTGTTGCTGTCCTTCGCCGACAAGAATCTCGTAGCTTTCCTGGAGACCGCGCCGGTTCAGAACGCCGGTCAAAGTATCGGTGATGGAAATCGCCCGCCAGCGGCGCTCGGCGCGTTCCATGAGAAGCTTGCCGTTGAGAATGATGGCGACGATGATGAGCAGAGCATAGCCAAGTGCCATGTAGCCGCGATAGATCATGGCCTGTCCCAATGGCGGGGCCATCAACACCATCCAGAGAGCCGAGCCGAAGCAGAAGCAGGCGAGTGTCACGAAGACGATGCCGAGCTGTCCGCGTGCCGGCTCGCGCCGGCCGTCAGCCGGCTGGACGGCGAAGGCGAGCAAGGTCGCGCCGACGGCTCCTGCGAGATCGTAGACGATGATGCGATTGATGAAATTATCCGTGACCCATGGCAGGCTGACGCCGATCAGCCAGAGCACGGGCGGCAGAAATGCCGACCATTCCAGCTCGCGTTTGTCCATTATGCGGAAGCCGACGATCCAGGCGCTTTCGCCAAGCAGCCCCACGGCATTGCCGATCTGGATCGACCAGATATCGGGGATGACGCCGCGAGCTGCCACCAGGGCGAAGCCCGCGGCGCTGACGGTGAAACCCAGAGCCCAGATCAAATAGGCGGGGGATTTGCGATCGTGCCGCCAGGCAAGAAGGAGAACGGTCGCCAAGGTGATGGCTTCCGAACACCATATGGTGAGGCCTGTGGTCATATTCAGCACGATCGGATGTCTCCGCTGTTTTCGGCCGTCGGCGCAAACAGCACGACGATTTCCGCGATCGGCTCATCCTTGCCCAATAAGATGGCAAGTTCCTTAAATCAGTTGGTAAATTTTGCCTGTGCTGGAGATCTCCGCCAGACCGGCACAGACCTTCATGCTTCCTTCACCTTGCGATTGCGAATTGTAGTGGGTAGCGGATGGTGCGTCGCTACAGCGTCTTGGCATTCGAGGAGCCGTGGTTAGAAATGCTTTGTCAACGCCTCGTGGGGCATTAGTGCTTTTTGACGTTATGCTTTCGGGCGTCTTGAAGTGCAGGGCAGGGACACTCTATGTAGGAGTAAAGGATTTTTACTCCGATTCCCGGCGTTTCCGTCGCCGGGGCAAGTTTGATAAAGGACGCACATGAGAAATCCAGTCGATACAGCTATGGCTCTGGTGCCGATGGTTGTCGAGCAGACCAACCGCGGGGAACGGTCTTACGACATCTATTCCCGCCTGCTGAAGGAACGCATCATTTTCCTGACCGGACCGGTCGAAGACCATATGGCGACGCTGGTGTGCGCCCAGCTTCTCTTCCTCGAGGCCGAAAACCCGAAGAAGGAAATCGCGCTCTATATCAATTCGCCGGGCGGTGTCGTGACCGCCGGCATGGCGATCTACGATACGATGCAGTTCATCAAGCCGGCCGTTTCGACGCTCTGCATTGGTCAGGCTGCGTCGATGGGCTCGCTGCTTCTGGCCGCCGGCGACAAGGACATGCGTTTCGCAACGCCGAATTCCCGCATCATGGTTCACCAGCCTTCGGGCGGTTTCCAGGGCCAGGCTTCGGATATCGAGCGCCACGCCCGCGACATCATCAAGATGAAGCGTCGCCTCAATGAAGTTTACGTCAAGCATTGCGGCCGGACCTATGAAGAGGTCGAGCAGACGCTCGATCGTGACCATTTCATGTCCTCGGAGGAGGCCAAGGAATGGGGTCTGATCGACAAGGTGCTGACGTCGCGTACCGAAATAGAGGGTGAAAGCGCCTCGTGATTAATCCACGAGGCGGTGACTTCTACGCCACAGTTCTATCCCATTTGTGATCGAATAGGGGTTTAATGTGGAGCGGAACACGGTAATAGTAGGCATTAATGCTATGTAGCGTTTTTATGACATAGCATTCGGCATTCGAAGGGGGATCGTTGCCACGCAGTTCCGGTTGGTTGCCTGGCCTGCGTTCAGTACCCTGAAGGGCGCCGCGATCTGCAAACGAGGGGCAGGTCCGGCGGGCGCATAGAGTGGACCGCGATTTCAAATTGGAAATTTGCGGCGTGCTGGAAGGAAAGTGATATGAGCAAAGTCAGCGGCAGCAACGGCGGCGACTCAAAGAACACGCTTTATTGTTCGTTCTGCGGTAAGAGCCAGCATGAAGTCCGGAAGTTGATTGCCGGACCGACCGTATTCATCTGCGACGAGTGCGTCGAGCTATGCATGGACATCATCCGCGAGGAAAACAAATCCTCGATGGTGAAGTCGCGTGACGGTGTTCCGACCCCGCAGGATATTATCAAGGTTCTTGACGAATACGTCATCGGCCAGCGGCAGGCAAAGAAGATCCTGTCTGTTGCCGTTCACAACCATTACAAGCGTCTCGCTCACGCATCGAAGAACGGTGACGTCGAGCTGGCGAAGTCGAACATCATGCTCGTCGGCCCGACCGGCTGCGGCAAGACCTATCTTGCTCAGACGCTCGCCCGCATCATCGACGTTCCCTTCACCATGGCCGATGCGACGACGCTGACCGAAGCGGGCTACGTCGGCGAAGACGTCGAAAACATCATCCTGAAGCTGCTGCAGGCTGCCGACTACAACGTCGAGCGCGCGCAGCGCGGCATCGTCTACATCGACGAAGTCGACAAGATTTCCCGTAAGTCGGACAATCCGTCGATCACGCGCGATGTCTCGGGCGAGGGTGTGCAGCAGGCGCTTCTGAAGATCATGGAAGGCACCGTGGCTTCGGTTCCCCCGCAGGGCGGCCGCAAGCATCCGCAGCAGGAATTCCTGCAGGTGGACACGACCAACATCCTCTTCATCTGCGGCGGCGCCTTTGCGGGCCTCGACAAGATCATCTCCGCCCGTGGCGAGAAGACCTCGATCGGCTTCGGCGCCACTGTCAAGGCTCCGGATGACCGTCGCGTCGGCGAAGTGCTGCGCGAGCTGGAGCCGGAAGATCTGGTGAAGTTCGGTCTCATCCCCGAATTCATCGGCCGTCTGCCCGTTCTGGCGACGCTGGAGGACCTTGACGAGGATGCGCTGATCCAGATCCTCTCCGAGCCGAAGAACGCGCTGGTGAAGCAGTATCAGCGCCTGTTCGAAATGGAAGACGTCGAGCTGACCTTCCACGAGGATGCCCTGCGCGAAATCGCCCGCAAGGCGATCGTCCGCAAGACGGGTGCTCGTGGTCTGCGCTCCATCATGGAAAAGATCCTCCTCGACACCATGTTCGAACTACCCGCGCTGGAAGGCGTGCGCGAAGTGGTCATTTCCGAGGAAGTGGTTCGTGGCTCTGCCCGCCCGCTCTACATCTATGCCGACCGGCAGGAGGAAAAGGCCAACGCAACGGCCTGATCCACCATCCGTGATCACGAATCGGGGGCTCGTCATCGACGGGCCCCTTTCTGTTTGAAAAATCGTACAGTTTGCTGATAAAGTCTTGGATAAGCTTATTGGAATGCCGTCGGAACCGGTTGTGAAGAGTCCCTGCTGCAGCCATGATGGCATGATTCTGGAGCACTAGGCGGACAGGGCGCAGGCCCGGCGTTTTTTCTTCGGATTTTAGCGTCGCCGGTGGTGTTCGAGTTGCCGGGCCTTGGTGTTTTGTTGTTGCGTTCCTCCTCGCGAATACGCGGGATCGTCGCCTTGTGGCGGGCGTTTCCTGTGACTTGAAATAGGCAGTGTGAAGCTCCACTTGTTTACCAAGTGAGAGAGCCGGCTAAATCCCCCAAGCCGGCAGAGAGCCCGGGAACGGGACGACGGAAAGGAAATGACATGAGTAAGAAAACGTCTGCGACACACGACAGCATTGCCTATCCGGTACTGCCGTTGCGCGACATCGTGGTCTTCCCCCACATGATCGTGCCTCTGTTCGTCGGACGGGAGAAATCCATTCGCGCGCTGGAAGAGGTCATGGGTTCGGACAAGCAGATCATGCTGGTCACCCAGATCAATGCCAGCGATGATGATCCCGCGCCGGACGCCATCCATAAGGTCGGTACCGTTGCAAATGTCCTGCAGCTGCTGAAACTGCCCGACGGCACCGTCAAGGTGCTGGTGGAAGGCCGTGCGCGCGCAGAGATCGACGAATATACCGGCCGTGAAGACTTCTACGAAGCCCTCGGCCATGTCCTGCATGAGCCGGAAGAAGACCAGGTCGAGCTGGAAGCACTCAGCCGCTCGGTCGTCTCCGAATTCGAGAGCTATGTGAAGCTCAACAAGAAGATTTCGCCGGAAGTGGTTGGTGCCGCCAGCCAGATCGACGATTATTCGAAGCTGGCTGATACCGTCGCATCGCATCTGTCGATCAAGATCACCGAAAAGCAGGAAATGCTGGAAACCACCAGCGTCAAGGCTCGCCTGGAGAAGGCGCTCGGCTTCATGGAAGGCGAGATTTCGGTTCTGCAGGTCGAGAAGCGCATCCGCTCGCGCGTCAAGCGCCAGATGGAGAAGACGCAGCGCGAATACTATCTGAACGAGCAGATGAAGGCGATCCAGAAGGAGCTTGGCGACGGCGAAGAAGGCCGCGACGAGATGGCCGAGCTGGAAGAGCGCATCTCCAAGACCAAGTTGTCGAAGGAGGCCAAGGAAAAGGCCGATGCCGAGCTGAAGAAGCTCCGGCAGATGAGCCCGATGTCGGCCGAGGCGACCGTGGTGCGTAACTACCTCGACTGGCTGCTGGGCATCCCCTGGCACAAGAAGTCGAAGGTCAAGGCTGACCTGAACAATGCCGAGAAGATCCTCGAAGCGGATCATTTCGGTCTTGAAAAGGTCAAGGAGCGCATCGTCGAATATCTGGCCGTGCAGGCTCGCGCGACCAAGATCAAAGGCCCGATCCTGTGCCTCGTCGGCCCTCCGGGCGTCGGCAAGACCTCGCTCGCCCAGTCGATCGCCAAGGCGACCGGCCGTGAATATGTCCGTATGGCTCTCGGCGGCGTTCGCGACGAAGCCGAAATCCGCGGTCACCGCCGCACCTATATCGGCTCGATGCCCGGCAAGGTCATCCAGTCGATGAAGAAGGCCAAGAAGTCCAACCCGCTCTTCCTGCTCGACGAGATCGACAAGCTCGGCCAGGACTATCGCGGCGATCCGTCTTCGGCCCTCCTGGAAGTGCTGGACCCGGCGCAGAACTCGACCTTCATGGATCACTACCTGGAAGTCGAATACGATCTGTCTGATGTGATGTTCATCACGACGGCGAATACGCTGAATATTCCCGCGCCCCTGATGGACCGCATGGAAGTGATCCGTATCGCCGGCTATACTGAAGATGAAAAGCGCGAGATCGCCAAGCGGCATCTGCTGCCGAAGGCCATCAAGGAACATGCGTTGCAGCCGCAGGAATTCTCGGTCAGCGACGATGCCCTGATGGCGATCAGCCAGCAGTACACCCGCGAAGCCGGTGTTCGTAACTTCGAGCGCGAATTGATGAAGCTCGCCCGCAAGGCGGTCACCGAGATCATCAAGGGCAAGACCAAGTCGGTTGCCGTTACGGCCGAGAATATCTCCGACTATCTCGGCGTGCCGCGCTTCCGCCATGGCGAAGCCGAGCGCGACGATCAGGTCGGTGTTGTCACCGGTCTTGCTTGGACCGAAGTCGGCGGCGAGCTGCTGACGATCGAAGGCGTGATGATGCCGGGCAAGGGCCGCATGACGGTCACCGGCAACCTGAAGGAAGTCATGAAGGAATCGATTTCGGCGGCGGCCTCCTATGTCCGCTCGCGCGCTGTTGATTTCGGCATCAAGCCGCCGCTCTTTGACAAGAGCGACATCCATGTGCATGTGCCGGAAGGTGCTACGCCCAAGGATGGTCCGTCGGCCGGTGTCGCCATGGCAACCGCGATCGTTTCGATCATGACCGGCATCCCGGTTTCCAAGGATGTCGCCATGACGGGTGAAATCACGCTGCGCGGCCGTGTGCTGCCGATCGGCGGCCTGAAGGAAAAGCTGCTGGCGGCAATGCGCGGCGGCATCAAGAAGGTGCTGATCCCGGAAGAGAACGCCAAGGACCTGGCGGAGATTCCGGATAACGTGAAGAATAGCATGGAGATCATTCCGGTGTCGCGCATGGGTGAGGTGATCAAGCACGCGCTTGTTCGCCGTCCTGAGCCGATCGAGTGGGATGGCACCGTGGAAACGCCTGTGATCGCAACGGTCGAAGGCGTTGACGAAGTGGGTTCTTCCATCGCTCATTGAGCCCCTTCGCCTCAATTCTGTCGAATTGACATAAATGGACGAAAAGACCGGCATTTTTGCCGGTCTTTTTTTGTGAAAAGCGTATGGCAACGCTTGCTTTTCCTTGATTTGCAGGGCTTTTGGGGTTGCGGCGGGTAAGAGCATTGCTATTTTGCGCCCCGCTTACTGATAAGTCGTTTCATACCAGAGAAAGGGGTGGAAACATGAACAAGAATGAGCTCGTGTCCGCAGTGGCTGAGAAGGCCGGTATCACGAAGGCTGACGCTGCTTCCGCTGTCGACGCTGTTTTCGATACTGTCCAGGCCGAACTGAAGAAGGGCGGCGACATTCGCCTTGCTGGTTTCGGCAGCTTCACCGTTTCCCACCGTGCAGCCACCAAGGGCCGTAACCCGTCCACCGGTGCCGAGGTCGATATTCCTGCCCGTAACGTACCGAAGTTCACGCCCGGCAAGGGCCTGAAGGACTCGGTCAACAGCTAATTCGTTTTCACCCGCTATGAGGCGTTTGCCTTGCGGGTGAATGACAATCGGGGCCCGCTTTTGCGGGCCCTTTTTTATAATCTCATGCTGCAATTATGCGCTGAAAATTCAATGCCAGGCAGGGCGAGCAGTTGCGAAGCCGTCAAGCGGATAGGGCCAGTCCGCATAGATGACCAACGATAGGATGGCCTCATTTCTTCAAGACGATGTGAGTGGCTTTCTTCGTCGCCTCATGGGCGGCGACCTGAAAGCCGAGCGAGGGCAGGTCGATGCCGGCGAACATTGCTTCGCCCCTCCCGAGCACGACGGGCGAAATGGCATAGTGTATCTCGTCGACCAAGCCCGCCTGAAGATATTGGCGCACTGTGCTGACACCGCCGCCGATCTTGATATCCTTGCCTCCGGCGGCCGCCTTGGCCTGCGTAAGTGCCTCTTCGATCCCGCCCGTGACAAAATAAAAGGTCGTACCGCCCTCCATGACGATTGGCTCGCGGGGGTGATGGGTCAGAATGAAGGTCGGTGCATGATAGGGCGGATTGTCGCCCCACCAGCCTTTCCAGTTTTCATCGGGCCATTCGCCGCGAATGGGGCCGAACATGTTGCGGCCGAGGATGAAGGCACCAAAACCGGTATTTGCCGACGCCGCGTATTTCGCGTCGGCACCCTCCGTTTCACCCTCTTTGCCGAACATCGCCTGGAATGTCTGGGTGGGGAAAAACCACTCAAACAATTCCGGACCACGCTTGCCTAAGGGATCATTCAGGCTTTGCTCCAGTCCGGCTCCGAAGCCATCGATAGAGAGCGAGAATCCTGCAACGCGAACTTTCGGCATACTTTCCTCCATCTAATTGCAATTTGCAACTGGTTGTGTCGTAGCATGGCCGATCCTACATTGCAATTGGTTCACTAAAGGAAGCGAATATGGATATCGAGCGGCGGTCGGGATGCCCGATCAACCTGACAATGGAAGTGTTGGGGGACCGCTGGAGCCTGATCGTCATTCGAGACATCATGTTCGGCAATCGCCGGCATTTTCGCGAGTTGCTCAATCGGTCCGAGGAGGGGATTGCCTCCAACATACTTGCCGCGCGACTAAAGCGTCTCGTCTCGCTCGGCTTGATCACCAAGCTGGACGATCCCAGCCATAGTCAGAAGGCGATTTACAGTCTGACGGAACCGGCGATTCAGCTTGTGCCGATGATTGCTACGATCGGCGCCTGGGGCAGGCGGCATCTGCCTGTCAGCGAAGATTTGAGCATCCGCGCTGAACTTCTTGAGAACGGCGGCCCGACCCTATGGGACGACTTCATGAACGATCTTAGAAACATTCACATTGCGGACCCGATCGGCGGAGCAAATGGTAGTGTCACATCGTCCGTCTTGATGGGCCTTACAAACGCCTTTCTCGAGGTCCGCGCAAAAATGGAACGCAAAGAGTGAAATAGTTTTGCGTTGATGACAGCCGGAATGCTTCGGTTCGGCGACTGTGCGCAGGAACTGCAATGTCTGCCGATGGCGAAAAATAGCGGCAAACACCGCTGTTCCGGTTGGAGGCGTCCGTTATCGAATCCATTTCTCTGCCTGGCGGCGTCAGAGCAACGTCCGGCCACCATTGACGGCAAGTTTTTGGCCCGTGATGAAATCCGCCTTGCTCGAGGCGAGAAAGACGACGGCGTCGGCAATGTCTTCGGGTTTGCCGAAATGGGCAAGCGGCGTATGCGCGAGGTAGCCGTCCTTTGCCTGCTGTGAAGCGCCGGCATGGCGCTCGACCGGTATCCAGCCGGGGGCAACGAGATTGACCGTGATCCCTTCCGGCGCGAGTTCCCTCGCCCAGGAACGTGTCATCGCGAGCATGGCACCCTTGGCTGAGGCGTAGTTGCCGAAATTGGGATTGCCGAGCTCCGCAACCTCGGAGCCGATATTGATCACGCGGCCAGACTTGCGCGCCCGCCAATCTGGCAGCACTGCTTGCAGCAGTTCCAACGGCGCTTTGACGAAGAATTCCAGCTGATCGAGATAGGTCCGCCAGGATTGCTCCATGAGCGGCATTTCCGGCTGGGGTCCAGTCGCGTTGTTGACGATGAGATCGACCGGTCCGAGCGATGCCTTGATCTTTTCCAGACCGTCCACAAGCTGGTCCTTGTCGATCACGCTGAACTGGGCGGCGTAGGCCTGTCCGCCGTGCTGCCGGATGGTCTCGACGACCCTTTCGGCACCCTCGGTATCCCGGGCATAGTTGACCGCGACAGCCCAGCCGGCCTCCGCAAGCTGCAAGGCGATCACCGCGCCAAGACCGCGCGAGGCGCCCGTTACCAGTGCTACTTTCATGGCATTCCTCCTCCAAGCCCGGTCCGAGCCTCTTTACTCACTTTTCTCCATCCAAAGCGTCGCGATAGCCGGAAGCGCAGGTTCCGGCTATCCAATCAAAGTCGTCTTACCAGCGATGATGAACATGCGGCGCGATCAGGCGCTCGTAGATCTCGCGCGTGGCCGCCATGACATCGGCCGAGAGTGGTGCCAGATCGGCTGCGGCTGCATTGGCCTTGGCCTGCTCGGCATTGCGGGCGCCAGGGATGACGACCGTGACGGCTTCGTTCATCAGGATCCAGCGGAGAGCAAAGGCCGCCATGCTGGCGCCTGATGGAACCAGCTTGCGGACCTCTTCCACGGCCTGGAGACCGACTTCGAACGGCACGCCGGCAAAGGTCTCGCCGACATCGAAGGCCTCGCCATGGCGGTTAAAGTTGCGGTGGTCGTCGCTGGCGAACTGCGTATCGCGGGTGATCTTGCCTGACAGTAGGCCGGAGGCGAGGGGAACGCGGGCGATGACCGCTACGTTCTTGCGCTTGGCTTCCTTGAAGAACAGATGGTCGGGGCGCTGGCGGAAGATGTTGTAGATGATCTGGATGCTGAGCACGCCTGGATATTCGATCGCCTTCAGCGCTTCCTCAACCTTCTCGACGCTGACGCCGTATCCCCTGATCTTGCCAGCCTTCTGCAGTTCGTCGAGCCCGGCAAAAACCTCTGGCCGATAGAGGACTTCGGTCGGCGGGCAATGAAGCTGCACGAGGTCGAGACTTTCGACGCCGAGGTTTTTCAGGCTGCGATCGATGAAGCCTTCGAGATTGGCCTTGTTATAGCCGTCGGCTACATGCGGGTTCAACCGGCGGCCGGCCTTGGTCGCCACCATCGGCCGCTCGCCGCCGCGCGCCTTCAGCACATCAGCGATGATTTTCTCCGAGCGGCCGTCGCCATAGACGTCGGCAGTGTCGATGAAGGTCATGCCGGCATCGAGGGCGGCATTCAGCGCTGCGCCGCCGTCGGCCTCGCTGACATCTCCCCATGCGCCGCCGATCTGCCAGGCTCCGAAGCCGACATCGGTCACGATAAAGGGCGTCCGTCCGAAAGCATGATGTCTCATGAGATGTCTCCTCTCTTTTGCTCGCAAGATGATAGGGCAGTAGCAGCCGTCCGACAGGGTCACAAGCGCACATCGGCGATCAAGGATCGCAATCGCGTGACTGTGAAACATTGGCAGGCGCGCGCCGGCTTACGAAACCGTTGGATGAAGCCGCCGGCGCGGTATTCACAGCGCCTTCGTTTCCTTAAAAGGGGAGATCGGATTTCTGACTGTTATCGGAGCCCATGCCCTCTTTCAGCTTCATTCATGCCGCCGATCTGCATCTTGGCAGCCCGTTCCAGGGCCTTGCCTTGAAGGATGCCGCCGTCGCTGCCGTCTTCGTCGAAGCCAGCCGCAAGGCCTTCTCGACGCTTGTGGGGCTGGCGATCGAGAAGCGGGTCGATTTCTTCGTCATTGCCGGCGATGTCTATGACGGCGACTGGAAGGACAACAAGATCGGCCTGTTCTTCAATCGCGAAATGGCGCGGCTGGAGCGGGCGGGCATTCCGGTCTACCTGCTGCGCGGCAATCACGATGCGGCAAGCGTTATCACCAAGACCATTACATTGCCGCCAAACGTTCATGAGTTTCCGACCGGAAAGCCGGGCAGCGTCAGGCTGGAGGCGCTGAAGGTGGCGCTACACGGCCAGGGCTTTGCCGAACGCTCCGCCAACGACAATCTGGCAATTACCTATCCTGCACCCGTCTCCGGTTGGTTCAATATCGGTATCCTCCATACTTCGCTGACCGGCCGCGAGCCGCATGCGCCTTACGCGCCGTGTTCCGTCGAGGACCTGCGCTCGCGCGGCTATGACTACTGGGCGCTCGGTCATGTGCATGATTTCGAAGTGGTGGCGCAGGACCCGCTGGTCATCTTTCCGGGCAATCTGCAGGGCCGCAGTATCCGCGAGCGGGGTGCCAAGGGCGCGGTGCTGGTGAGCGTCGAAGACGGACGTATCGAACATCAGCGCATCATCGTCGATGAGGCGCGTTTCGCCCAGGCCGATATCGCTATTGGCCCGGAGGACGATCAATCGGCGATCCTCCGTCGCGTCGAGCAGGCGGTGCAGCCCTTGGCCGACGAGATGGATGGGCGCATGACAGCGCTTCGCGTCCGGCTTTCGGGGGTGACGCCGTTGCATGGCGCGATCGCCGCCAACCGCCAGCAATGGCGTGACGAGGTGGAAGCCGCCTGTCACCGCGTGCATGAGGATATCTGGCTGGAAAAGCTGGAGCTGCGGTTGGAGCCGCCACCGGAGAAATCGGCGGACGTGGACGGCGCGCTCGATCTGCGCCAGCTTCTCACCGAGCATGCCGGCGATACCGATATCGCGGCGGAAGCAGGTCGGTTGATCGACGAGGTCGCCGTGCGCCTGCCTGGCGGTCTTGGCGCAACGGAGCAGCCGCTGGACGATAGCATGGAAGCTCTCATCGAAGAGGCGCGGCAATTGCTGCTCGCACGCGGGCAGGGGGCTGCCTGATGCGCTTTACCCGGCTCGATATTCTCCGCTATGGCGCGCTGACCGACCGTGCGCTCGATTTTCGCCCCGGCGCGCGGCTGCATGTGATCTATGGTCCGAACGAGGCAGGCAAATCCTCGGCCTTGAGCGCGATCTCCGATCTTCTGTTCGGCTTCCCCACAGCCGCCGAGCAAAGCTTCCTGCACGAGCCTGGAACCCTGCGGATCGGCGCTGATATCAGTGCGCGCGATGGCGCCAAGCTGAGCTTCCGCCGCCGCCGCGGCCGCAAGGGAACGCTGCTGGCCCCCGATGACAAGGAATCGCCGCTCGCCGAGGACGCACTTTCGCCCTTCCTCGGCAATTTGAGCCGCGATGTCTTCGAGCGCGCCTTCGGCCTCGACTCGCAAAGGCTGCGGCAGGGCGCGACCGCCATGCTGCGTAGCGGCGGCGAGATCGGCAGCCTGCTGTTTTCGGCCGCTTCCGGCCTCACCGGCCTGTCCCGTCTGCGCCAATCGCTGGAGGCGGAGGCCGATGGCATCTATGCGGCCCGACGCTCGAAGGATCGCGGCTTTTACCAGGCTCTCGACCGCTACGAAGATGCGCGCAAAGCCGAGAAGGACAACGAGCTGAAATCCGGCGACTGGAAAAAGCTTCTTGCCGAGGCGGCAGAGCTGGAGACGGAACTGGAGCGGCTGCAGGCGGAGCGCCGTGGTACGCGCGAGGCGCTCGATCGGTTGAAGCGGCTGAAAACCCTCCAGCCGTTGCTATCAGAAATCGATGCGGAAACCCTCGCACTCGATAATCTTTCCGATCTTGCCGCCATCCCGGACGGCTTTGCTGACAAGCTTGAACAGAGACTGCGCGACAAACAAGCAAGCGAAGAGGAGCTGCGACGGGCACAGCAAGCGGTTCTTCGTGCAGAGGAAGACCTTTCGCGCATTCACATCGATGAAGCGCTGCTGCAGATGTCGGGCGATGTCACGCAGCTTTTTGCCGATACCGGCAACTACCGTGCCCAGCGCCACGATCTGCCTCGCGTCGATCAGGAGCTCGCCGGTTACGACACGACGCTGTCGCAGCTTGCCCGTCGTCTCGGTCTTGCCGAGGCCGACCTGGAACGGCAGCAGCCGAGCGACATCGATCGCGCGCGCCTCTCCGAACTGGTGGATGAGGGCAGGCAGCTTGTGCGGGAGATGCAGTCTCTCGCCGTGCAAGCCGAAAGCGAGCGCAGGCAGCTTGCGGCTCTTGAAAGGGACAGCCTGGCCGGCCGGCTGATCGATCCGCGGTCCTATATCGATCAGCTGGAGGCGTTGGGCACCGACCTCTCGGCCCTCAGCCGCCTCGACGGTCTGGAAACACAGATACGCCGCATCGAATCTGATCTAGCTGAGGCTGCGGGACGGCTGCAGCCACCGATCGGTGACATCGATATATTATTCTCGGTGCCGCTGCCGGAAGCGACTGAAATTACAGGGCATCGCGATGCCATCGACGCGGCCCGATCGAAGGTGCGCGAGGCAGCCAGCAAGCTGCAGACCTATGACGAGCAATTGGCAGAGATGGAACGCACGCTCGCGGAAGCCGAGCGCACCGGGTCGGTCATCACCCGAGAGCAGATCATCGCCGCGCGCGAAAGCCGTGATGCGCAATGGACCTCGATCCAGCAAAAGTGGACGGAGGGCGCGGCTCCGGAAGCGAAGGTTCTTGCCGCACTGACCGTTGGCGTCGCCGAGGCGGATCGTCTGGCAGATGCCGCCTTGAGCGATGCGGATCGTGTCGCGCGCCATGCCGATTATCGCTTGCGTCAAGTGCGCTTGTTGCAGGAGCGCGAAGAGGCTTCCGGTCGGCTCAAGGACTTCGAGAAAGCGCTGAAGGGTGCGCAGACAACCTTTGCTGCCCTTTTCGAACCCTGCGGTATCGATGCCCTCGATCCTTCGACCATGCTGGAATGGCGACGTGGAGTGGAGCTGCTGCGGCGCGAGCGCAAGGCATTGCGGGATCTGGTGGACGCACGCGATGAGAATGCGCTGGCGGAAGGCCGCGTCTTGCCTGCCTTGCAGGATATCGTTGAGGCGAGCGGCTACAAGAGCGGCCGCCTTCCGCCGGCCGCGATTGCGGAAGGCTTACGCAAGCATCTGCGCCTTCTTTCGGAACGCTGGAGCGAAAGCCGCACGCGGGAAGGTGAGATCGGTGCGGCGCGCGATCGGCTGGCCCGGTTTGACGACCAGCAGCACACCTTCGAACGACAACATGCCGAGTGGCGCAGTGCCTTCGCCAAAGCCGTTGAACTGCTTGGGCTACCGCCTGACACGACCCTGGACATGGCGACTGCCGCCCTGAAGGCATGGCAGGAGCTGCCCGATGTTCTGGCAGAGCGCGAAAACCGTCTGCGTCGCGTCAATGGCATGCGCCGCGACATGGCAGATTTCGAGCGGCAGCTGGCGACGCTTGGTGCCAATAGCGGCTATGAGCTGGATCATCTGCCGCCGGATGCTGCCGCCGAGGCGCTGCATACGCGCGTCAACGCCATGCGCGGCGAATTGAAGAAGCGCGATGGTCTCGAAGAAGAACGGCAGCGTGGGGAAGGGCTGGTGACACGCCAGGAGGCAGCGCTTGCCGCTATTGCTGGCGATCTCGACCAGTTAACTGCTGATCTCGGCGGTGTCGAAGATCTGCCTGCACTGCTCTTGCGGCTGCGCGAGCGTATGCGTCTCGCCACGCGCCTCGTCGAAAGCCGCGATCGTTTCCGCCAGCAGGCCGATGGCAAGGCTGAGGACGATCTCCGTACGGAACTTGCCGGCTTCGAGCGCGTTGCCGCCGACCTCGAAGTCGAGCGATTGACTGAGGAAGATCAGCGGCAGTTCGCCTTGCATGGCGAGCTTTCGGCACGGCTCGCGGAGAATCGCCGCCAACGGCAGGCCCTGGAAACCGGCGTCAGCGCAGAATACGCGGTTTTCGAAAAGCTCTCGGCCGAGCAGGAGGCAAAGGACCTCGCGCGACAATGGGTCGTCCTCAAGATCGCAGCGCGCATGCTGGCCGGTTCGATGGAAGCCTATCGCGAGAAGCAGGCCGATCCCGTCATCCGGCGTGCCGGCGAACTGTTTTCGCAGCTGACGGGCGGCCGGTTCTCCCGCCTTGTCGAAGCGCATGATGAAAGCGATGCGCTACAGCTGCTGGCGGAACGCGCTGCCGGCGAACGCGTGCCGCTGGATGGTCTTAGCGAGGGCACGGGCGACCAGCTCTATCTCGCGCTGCGGCTGGCATTTCTCGAAGATTATTCCGCCCGCAACGAGCCGGCGCCGTTGATCGTCGATGACATTTTCCAGACTTTCGATGATGAGCGCGTTCGGGCCGGTCTGCAAGTGCTGGCCGCGACGGCCGATCGTTTCCAGACGATCCTGTTTACCCATGAGAGGAGTGTGGTCGACATCGCCAAAAGCGAGATCGGCAAGGATTTGGATCTGATTCAGCTCTGACGCGGCCTGCCGGCGAATCGCGCTACGACATCGACGGGATACGCAATTGCGTCGGCACCACGATCCTCGGGTCAGACTTGTCACGGCTATAGGCCGGGTTTAGCGCGCGGTCGATGAAGCCCTGCGTGTCATGCAGCCGGCGCAGGTTCTGTTTTTCCTGTTCGAAGCGCTTCTTCCGCTCGCCGGATTTGTCCGAGCCGCGCGACAGCGATTCATGATGATAGAGGCAGGCAAAGGGCGTCCAGACGATACGATAGCCGGCCTTGTGCGCCCGCAGGCAATAATCCACGTCATTATAGGCGACCGCGAAATTCTCCTCGTCGAAGAGGCCGATCTTCCGCAGGCAGTCCCCCGAGATCAGCATCACCGCTCCGGTCACGCAGGTCATTGTGTTGCGCACATGCAGCCGGTTCATCGGTCCGCCGAACTCCTTCGGCTTGTTCAAGTACCAGTGACCAGCAAGTCCTCCGAAGCCGATCACCACACCGGCATGCTGCACCTTGTCGTTGGCGAAGAGCAGTTTGGCGCCGACGATGCCGGTCCTGTCATAGGCGAGGCAGGAAACCATCTCCTTCAACCAGCCCGCCTCGATGACTTCGACGTCGTTATTCAGGATGAGATAATGCTCTCCCGTCGCTGCGCTCAGGCCGCGATTGACCGAGCGCGAGAAATTGAAGGCCTCCGGTGTGACAAAGGCGGAAAAGCGCGGTTCGGACTGTCGATAGCGCTCGTAGAGATCGAGGACCCGTTGATCCGTGGAGCCGTTGTCGATGACCAGGACTTCGAAATTCGGATAATCCGTCTTTTGGAAGAGATCGCCGAGGATACGGGAGATCAGATCGAGATTATCCTTGCTCGGGATGACGATCGAAATTTTCGGCCATTCATGAGGCGCTTCGAAGACGACCCGGTGCAGGGTCTTTGTGAGAGCGTCTTCTACGGCGATCGCGCGCTGCTGTCGCTCGAATCTCTCTGCCAGTGCCTTCCTGGCATTGGTCGTGGCGGCATCCATGAATTTGCGTGAATAGGTCTTGCCGTTACGGCGCCACCAATAGGCAGGGTAGGGCAGATGAAGGATGCTGTTTTCGGGAACGCCCTCCAGATAGCGCAGCAGCAGATCGTAATCCTGCGAGCCGTCATAGCCGGTGCGGAGATAGCCGATATCCCGAAGCCGGCTGTGGCGATAGATGGAGAAGTGGTTGATGTAATTGACGCCCGTCAGCAGCACGGGATCATAGGCTGGCTTCAGCATGGCGCCGGTCGGCTTCAAGGTGTCGTCGACCACCAGCTCGTCGGTGTAAAGGAAGTTCGCATCCGGATTTTGCTCCAGCGTATGCCGGATGAGCTTGAAGGCATGCGGTGCGATGACGTCGTCGTGGTCGAGAAGGGCGATCCATTGTCCTTGCGCATGCGACAGGCCGGCATTCGTGGCCACTGCAATCCCGCCGTTGCGTTCGTTCAGCACGAAGCGGACATTGTCTTTCGATTGCCGGCTCTGATACCACTGCCGCGTTTCCGGCGACGTCGAGCCGTCATCGCTCAGGATGAGCTCGGTGCCCGTTTCGCCCTGATCTTCGAAGGATTTGATGAGGTCGTCCAGATAGCGGGTCGGCGCGTTGTAGACTGGGACGACGACGCTTAGCCAAGTTCCCGTTGTTGCGGATACCGGTGCCGTCTCCAGTGCGAGGGCAAGCCCATAGCTGGCGTCGGCATATTGCACGGTCAGACTTGCGGCGCGCGGCCCGAAGCGCAGCCTGGGCAATTTCATCCAATGTTGGGGCAGTTTGCCGAGATCGACGCGCTTGGTTCGTCCATCCAGTTCAAGAAGGGTCGAAATATATCCTTCGGCCGATTTCTCGGACGCAAAGGCCCTGGCGGCGAACTGGAACATGGTCGGGAAGCTGGCTGGGTCGGCACGCAGGGCGCAGATGGAGCCGACCGAACCGATGTCGGCGGTGATGACGAAGCGATGCCCTTCCGGAAGGGAGACTGCATCCTTCTCTCGGAAGCCATAGCCGCGATTGATATAGAATTTTGGATCTATGGGTTCGTCCGTCGCGATGACATGGATGACGACCAGTTTCTTTCGCAGGGGCGAAAATCGGATCTCGAAAGCCGGATCATCACCCAGGGATTTCCATAGGCTGAGATCGGCGTCAGCAGATATTTCCCGTTCGAGATCGGCGTTCGGTATGATTTTGAGTGTCATCGAAATATTGATTTCATCCACATGCGAGGAGAGGCATTGCCCGCGAAATTCCTGACCTAGCCCGCGCCGCTGAGAGGTTCAAAACGTATGCCGGGAAATGTCGGACTGGCATACAGCCGCATTTTCTCGATCGAATGTCGCGTGGCATCGCGGGCAGAGAGCCGCCGCACGCGGTCGCCGATGAGCAGGTCGATAGCGGCCAGCCACTCGTCGGCGGTATTGCCGATGTGAAGTTCCTCGGCAACGACGCATCGTTCGAAAGTCGGGCATCGGGAAAATATGGCTGCTGCCTGCAGGCGACTGATGTCGATCCGCTTGGTATCCGAGCGGCTCGCATTCGTCCTTCCCGACAAAAGAGGAGCCAGAGCGATATCGGCTTGGTGATGTGTTGTCTTTGCGAGATACGCCGGCCAGGGGAGCGGCGGGATGATCGTCATTCTCGCGGGGTCGATCCCTTGCAGAGCCCAGCGTTTAGCAAGAGCGCCGGCAGCAAAAACCTCGAAATGCAGGTTGCCGTGTTTTTCCATCGCGGCTCTGACGATCGGCATGAGGAACTCGTGTTCGCGGCGATGCACGCCGGTGGCATGGTAGACCATCCTCAGCGGCGCGGCTCCGTCATCCCTGCCATTGACCACGATTTCTGTCGCATTCGCGGGAAGCGGGGGCAGGATATCGATCCGATGACTGCTCATCGCGAGCGCGTTTGCCAGGGGTTCGGTCGAGGTCCAGACATGAGTGAGGAGCCTATTGACCCTCGGCATTGGGCGGACAGCCAATTTGATCAGCCTGAACTTATAGAGCCAACCTGCCTCGTTGCCGGTCACGACGGCGGGAATGTCGTCGTCGACGAAATAGGCGACCCCGGCGAGCATGTCCCGCCTTTCTTCCAGCCAGCGCAATTGCGGCTGCTTGATGTAGCGGCAGATAATGACGAAGAGCCCGTCGCTATCGATAGCGTCGAGTGGGTCGTCGAGGCCTTTCATAATCACCGGAATATGGCCAAGTGTCTTGGCCCGCTCATCAAGATAGTAACTGAAGCTCGGATTGGGATGGCGCGACAAGATGAGCAGGCGCTTCGCAACACGCTCGCCACCGTCCGTCGGAGAGCCCGATGGCCGCGGTCTTGGAAGCATCTGGTAGATGATGTCGCGCAAAACTTGCATGGGGCTTCCGCGCAAAATCACGCCAGGCGACTTCGGAGATTTGCAAGGATGCCGAAAACAGCACCCCAGGCCAGGAGCGTCACGCCCAAGATTCCGGCGATCCAGAGCGCCCGCTGGGGATACTCGGCCTCGTCGGGCAGGCTGGGCGCCAGAAACGTATCGAGGTACAGCAGCTGCTGCTTGCTGACGAACTTGACCTGCTCCAGCGTCTTCATGCTGGTGGCAAATTGCTGCTCGGCAAGGCTCTGCTCCAGTTCGCGCTGTGACATATCCACGGAAACATCCGCGAGATTCTGTTCGGATTTGTTCTGGCCCGCGACTTGGTTGTTGAGCTGATCGATCTGCTTCTGCCTGCTATCGATCTCGCGTTTCAACACGCGCATCTGCGGTGCATCGGGGGAGACCGTTCCAAGCAGCGCATCATATTTCTGCTGAAGCTCTATCCTCTCCTTTTGCACGGATGAGATCAAGTTGGTGATAACGGCTGACGATCCCTCGACACTGAGGACGCCTGTCTGGTTGCGCGCAATCAAAAGCTGATCCCGCGCCTTCTGCAGTTGATCCTTTGCATTGTCGAGATTCGCCTGGGCGGTTGCGATGACGTCGCGCCAGATGCGAGTGTTGACGTCGTTGACAACGACTTCGGACGCGGCGACAACCTCGCGCAATACCTTCTGGGCATCGGCCGCGGTGAAAGCGCGTGCCTTGACCGTCACGATCCCGCTGTTCGCATCGATTTTGATGGAAACCATGTCTTCCCAGTAATTGAGCAGCTTTTCCGAGCTCGCATCCTTTTTCAGGCGCGCAATCCGATCGATCGACTCATTGCCGTAGATCTTTTGAAAGTCGACCCTTTCCTCGAGCGCGGTAACCATATCCTTGCTCTTGATGAAGTTGGTGACGATCAGGGTGTTCTGGACGATCTGCGCCGGCGGCAGGCCGGTCACCTTCGTAATCTGATTGCTCCCGAGTGCGGGCGTGGACGTGCGGACCGTAAAGCGCGTTTCCGATTGATACTGATCGGACGCAACGCAGGTAAAATAGTAGATCGAAGCTATATTGGGGACGACAAGCAGCAGAAAGGTCGATGCCAGGATGGCCTTGCTGATGATCTGCTGCATCGGACGCGGCCGCAGGCCGACAGCCTTGAACAGCTGGCTGCGCCTCGATGTCGAGAAGCGCAGCTTTCGCGCGGTCACCGACAGATTCGTGGCCACGTTCCGGCTATGCTCCGTCGCGCTGAGCTGAAGCGTTTTTGGCGCGTTTTCGGTATCATGAGCCATATTGGGCCTTGCCGTCGATCCCTGGTCGTCTATCGATTCAATCTATAATAGGCTTCGATAGCCTGCTCTACCTTATCGAAGACGATAAGTCTGCCATCGACAAGTACAATACCCCTGTCGCAATGTGTATTAATCATGCTCATGCTATGGGACACCATGATAATATCGGAATTCTTGCGCCTGTTCTCGAATGCGATGCGGCAGCGTTCCTGGAAGCGCGCATCGCCGACGGCAAGAACCTCGTCCACCAGATAGCATTCGAACTCGATCGCCATTGAGAGCCCGAATGCCAATCGCGCGCTCATGCCCGAGGAGTAGGTGCGCACCGGCGCGTCGAGGTAGTCTCCCAACTCGGCGAACTCTTCGACGAAGCGGGAGACGCGCCTGACATCCTCACCGTAAGCGCGCGCAACGAAATGAACATTGGCTCGCCCCGTCATGAAGGGATTGAAGCCGCTGCCGAGGCCCAGCGGCCAGGATACCCGGACATTCTTGCTGATCTTGCCTGAATTCGGCAGCATCGTGCCTGCAATCATGCGGATTGTCGTCGATTTTCCGGCACCGTTCACGCCGAGCAGGCCATAGGAATAGCCGGATTCGAACTCACAATGCACCCGGTCGAGAATGACCTTCTTGCCGCTTTGCGTCTTGAAAAATTTCGAGACGTTCTTGAAGCTGATCATGGTGCTTCCCCGCTCATATCCGGTGATCCTCGACGGATGCCCAGATAAGAGAGAGCGTTGCCCAGGTGACAATGAGTGCAAGCAATATAATCAGCGGCGTACTGACGCGGCGTGGAAAGATCGATTCGTCCGGCAGTACCGGCTTGACGAAAACGGCGAGATAGAGCGTCTTGCGCAGAGCTTCGGCGAGCACGGCATCGTAGTTCTTCTGCGCACTTTCGTAGAGCTTTTCCGCGATCATACGATCGGTCTCCAGCCTGGAATAGTCCAGCAGAGCCTTTGCAAGGCTTGCATTCTCAGGGCCTGTCAACTCCGATCTCATCTTCTCGATCTGTGCATCGAGGCTGTCCTTGGCGAGATTGAGCTGCTGATAGGTCGGAGAGTTCTGGGCGTTGGACTGCCGCATGACGAAGAGACGCGTTTCGAATTCCAGCTTTTGCGCAAGCAGCCCTGTCAGAAGCGTGCCGTTGTTCTGCGCCTGTGTCTGCGGGCTCAGAAGGCCGGATGCGTTTTGGAACTGATTAAGGGCGATCAGTGTGTCGCCATAGGTCTTGCCGCTTTTCTGGACGTCGGCCTTCATGCTCTGCACGATGTCGTTGCGCGCCCGTTCGGAAAGCTCGTTGATGAGCTTTTCGCTTTCCTCGATGATCGCATCTGCAAGCTTGACGGAATCATCGGGCGAGAAGGTTCTGACCTTCAGCGTGATGATGCCGGAAGTCACGTCTATGTAAGCGCTGACGTGATCGTTCCAGTATTTCAGAAATTCTTCGTCGGACCGCGACGAGCTGAATCGCGACAGAAAATCCGTATCCTGCCGGATAAACATCGATCGATAATCGATTTTCTTGCCGATCCGGTTCAGAATTTCCGTCGAGTGGATGAAGCTGGTGACGACATAGGCGTCTTGCGAAGCCGAGCGCATGTTGAGAGCGCTGGTGGCTCCACCGGAATCACCGCCATCGCTGGTGTCGCCTGTTCCCGACACGGCACGGACGGCGAAGCGCGCTTCCGCCACATATTGATTGGAAGCGATGAAGGCGTAATAGATCGAGCTTGCCAGGAACGGCAGGATGACGAGCAGGACAAAGCCGATGAGTCTCAGCGGCGGCTTGCCGCCCGATTGTGTTTCAGGCTCGTTGCCATCATGCACCGGTATGTATTCAACGTCCTCGAGATCGGTGCGCGCATGTTGCGCCGGCAGCCTGCGCCGAAACAGCGAAGGCAGGATATGACGGCTCGTTTTTACCCGCGGAGAGTCCTGAACTATCGCGTCTTCAATGACTGGCTTCGGCATGTCAGTTTGCAATCGTTTCCGGCAATTCGGGCGCGGCTGGTTTTATCGCCTGACGCACATAGTGATCGAAAATCAAATCCTCTTCGAGCATAAGCTCGGCAATATGCAATGAACGCAACCTTGCCGCAACGTCTTCAAGGGTGCTGTGTCTGGGTGGCAATGGAAAATCGTCAACCGCAACCCCGATGAGCTCGCTGAGCGCCTGCTGAAAATAAAGACTGTCCGTATCGAAACCGACAATGGCAAAGCGCGAGAGAAGGTCGATCGCAGTCGCGACATCGCCGCGTGTCACCGTCTGTTCCGGTATGGTCGTGGCCAATTGCCGGGTGACCGGAGATACCAGAACGTTTCTGACACTCTGAGGCGCTTTCTTCAGGGCCGCCTTGAGAGAGGCCTCGTTTTCGAGGCTTACCTCGGCAAAATGCTCCGCAGCAGGCGCCAGGATGATCTTGTCGCGGTCGCCGAAGAAGGAAATCTGAGTTTTCGCCATTCGTTTCAGAAGGAATATCCGCAGAGCAAGTTCGTAATAGGGATCGGTAAGCAGAACGATGGCTTTAAATCCCTTGTCGAGGAACTCTTCATAATTGCGCATCAACAGCCGACCACTAATATAGATCGACTCTATGGCGTTCAGATGAAAGGCCTGGAGGGTCGTTTCGTGACCGAAGCGCTCGACGGATGAAAGCTCATATTGAAAGTTGCGACCGCAATAGTAGTCGAATTTGACCATTGGCAGCAGCTGTGTCTCAAGCCGCACGACTTTCAACGGTATCGTATTAGCCACTTGCGGTCGCCGGTAGATCAGCAATCCGGACTTGGCATCATGGATCATCAGCGATGTCCGTTCGGCTAGATCGGGGATGATCGTCGTATCGAGCTTGAACCCGACATAGCCGTTTTCATGCCGCCCTGCGTTGATGATCACCTGCTTGATCTGATCGCACGGCAATATCATCAATTCGCCGTCGGCATCGGACACCCTGATCTGCGCTTTCTCTGAAAAGCCATCGGGAACCAGATAACCCTCGAGCAAATCGCCGCGATCATACTCGAGGCTAAAAAGCATGGATGTCCTCCGGCGCCTTCACCCGTTGGGAGTTGCATTCACGTCGATTACCGAAGCCCAGCAAATTGTGCGCCATATTCGTCAAAGCACTCCGCGCTCCCACCGATATCTCTGATATGGAATGCGGGTAGACAAACCTTGGTTGATTCTTCGGTTGCCAGTCGCGCCAAACTCGTGTCGATAAATGACTTAGGTATGCATTCCAAATATCGATGTTATGGAAGCTAGATTTGCTTAGCACCAAAACCATGATGCTATCGTTTCATTCTTCAGGGATTGTAATCATGAAGCGCTCGGCATGCTCCCATACCACCACATCGATCTCTTGCTGGTCGACCAGAGACCAGTCGATATCCTTCGACCATAGGAATACGACGGTTTCGAAAATCGCTGAAAGCACGTAGGTGACGCCTTCAGTAAAGGAATAGCTATCACCGAATACGGCTATTCGCCGCTTGTCTTGCGCATTCTGGTTGCGCAATTTGTAATAAGTCCCATTGAAGTGTCCTGTGCGCTCGGGCCGTTCGTTGTATTCCTCCCTAACACCGTTCTGGTTGAGACGTAATGTTTCCTCAGCAGTCGGTTTATTAAGGAAATGAATTGCCAGATCGCGGGCCATGTTGCACCGCGTGACCGCAAGTTTGAACTGTGAAAGGGGTGGCGTGCCGCCGATTTCCCGCAGTAACGCCTGCATGGCGATGCAGCATCCAAAGGCGCTCCAATGTGAATCGTGGCGTGAATAAATTGGTGCAATAGCTTCCGCCTGCCGCAGCTCCTGTTCCGGGTAGAGTAAACGGGCATCTTGCCTGAGGCTTGCGCGCAATTGCCGCATCGGCCGCGCTGTGCCTAATTCGACCTCGACGGCCGGCCAGCGCTTTTGGGAGAGCAACACTTGCTTCTCCGGTATAACAAAATTGACGAGTTGGACCCTTTCGCGTTCCGCGCGCTTTCGCCGTGTCTCGAACAGCTTTGCCCATGTCTTTGCCCAACCTCGATCGAGTTGCGCTTTGCCAAGAAACTGCTTTTCCCATTCGTTGGCACCATCGCCGATGAATAGATAGCTATCGATACCGACGATTGCGACATTGTTAGCGGTCGCAACGCCGCAGTTCAGGATATCGACGGGATGTTCTCTGCGTGTCGCATCGATATAGGTCTCGCAATGCGCAATGCCTTCGAGGTCGAGGAATGTGGACACGTCGAGATCTGGTAATGCAATGGCGACATTGAGGGCGACCTTCGGCTGGCGCAGGTAGCTGGCATTTCGATGCGCCGTTTCGCTTTGTTCGTATTGATCGAATATTTCTGGCCGATTTCTCGCTGCTTTCTTTTGGGAGCGTTTTGAAAAACCAAGCATTAATACAATAACCTTCATTCCATCGGCATATCGCCGAGCGGGAGACATTACTTGACCGACTTCAAAAGGCGCACAACGGTCCCCAGCCGCTTCCCATCTCGAAACTACAGTTTATAGCAAACCGGCGCAACTTATGAATAGCGGTGGACAATCGACGATTGCCGAAGCCCGTTCGGTCGTAGCAATTGAATGTTTCCCGATTAGCGTGAAGAAGTCCGGCAAGCTTTAATTGCTATGCTCCGTTATCTCTTTATGTGCTTTGTGACCGGTCTCGATTCTCTTCCAAGCAATAGCAATCCCGTGAAAAGCGGCACAAGTACGATTCTGCGGAACTTCATGTCGCTGGTCGGGCGATTTTTTACTATTGTCGTTACTTAACGGTTCCTTTTTATTTTTCAGAAAATTTTAATTTTAAATCCCCAAATAATACTCGTCCAAATTGCTTTGTGCGCCTTTGCCCCTTATAAACCCGATCTGATCGGGCGCTTCTTGAATCCCGGGTGTGTTCAGATGATCGCACCCGATATTTTTGATTGTATTCCCGGCGTTTGGGCTTGTTGACGCGCACCCGTTATGCTTCTCAAGGCGTCGATAGATTTGATGCATTCTATGTCGATGTATGCCATCAGGTAATCACGGCAGCTAATTAGTTTGAGGTTTTCAATTGTTTCGTATTGGCGCCGTACTTTGTTGCGTGGTTCTGGTGGGATGTAATTCCGTTTCGAGCGAAGGTCCGCTGGCTGGCGCTATTGTGAAGGATGCCGGCCAATCGAGTGTCGAATTGGGTCGCAGAAATGCTGCGGTTTTCGACATTGTCGATATCGACAGCCGCAGCGCGCGCTTGGTTTCCGACTATGTTTCATCGACACTTAATCGCCGTTTTGGCATGGGCGGTGGCATCGGTCCGGTCGTTATCGGTGTCGGCGACGCATTGAAGGTCACGATTTTCGAGGCTGGCGCCGATGGCCTGTTTTCCACGGCGCAATCGAAGCAGGTATCGCTCGATATCGTCGTGCAGCCGGACGGTACGGCGGCGATCCCTTATGCCGGCTCAGTTCGATTTGTGGGCAAGACGCTTGACCAGGCTCGTAAGGCAATCCTGGCGGCTCTGGCAACCAAGGCCGTCGAGCCCGATGTTATCGTGACAAGCATGGGCACGCCGTCGCGAACCGTCACCGTTTCGGGTGCGGTTGGCCGTCCTTCCATGGTTCCGCTCGATCTGACCAAGGAAAAAATCACCGAGGTTATCGCCAAGGCGGGTGGGCCTGCGACGCAGCCCTACGAAACCTATGTTACGCTGGTTCGGGGCAGCAGAACCGGAACGGTTCTGCTGAAGTCGATCATCGAGCATCCTTCGGAGGATATCTATGTCCAGCCGGGCGACCAGATTTTCCTTGTCCGCGATCCGAGAACCTTCACCTTGCTCGGTTCTGTTCGCGGAGACGGCCGTATCGAGTTCGGGGCGAACGATCTGAATCTGCTCGAGGCCGTCGCGCTGGGTCATGGTGCGATCGATGATGCGAGCAACGCCAAAGGCTTCTTCCTGTTCCGCTACGAAGAGCCTGAAATCGCCAAGATCCTGCTCGGTCCGGCGCGTTTCCAGGACCTGCTGCGCAAGGGAATGGTGCCGGATGCCAAGGGACGCTATCCGATCGTCTATCGGTTCGATATGTCCAATCCCGACAGCCTGATCGTAGGACAGACTTTCCCGGTCAAGAGCCGTGATGTCATCTACGTGTCGCGCCATCCTTCCGTCGACATCAGGAAGTTCTTGAATCTTATCGGTACGCCGCTAGGTATCGCGTCCCAGGGAGCAGCAACAGCGGTGAATCTGGGGCAGTAATCCTGGAAAAATGGAGGGGCAGCGGCTTTGTCCCGTCTACCTGCGCTCCTATTCGTTGGTGGATGCCGACATCTGTATGATTGTGACGGAACGTGCCTTGTCGGCAACGGAAATTCATCGCGAACTGACTTGTAGAAAACACGACAATCGTCGCAAGCAATAGCTGCGATCTTCGGCTTGGATTGAAGGGTGTGAGAGATCGCATATTGCATCGGTTGTTGCGCTGCCGCATATTGGTTGCACACGCAGATTTTTTGTCGATAACAACCACAGATAATAATGTGAGCAGTTGATATTGAATTTGGCCAGTTTGGTGCACTTATTCGAGTATTGCTGAGAGATCATGACAGTTGAAATTATCGGACGCGCAAGCGTTGCCCCTGGGGCGAGTTCGATTGAAGAACTGCAGCTTGTCCTCAAAGAGGGGCGTTGTACCGTAAGCCGCATACCAGAGGGGCGCTGGGATCTCGCGCGCTTTTGGCATCCGGCTGTTGGTATTCAGGGAAAGACTTACAGTTTTGCAGCTGGTGTCTTCGATAATGTCTACGCATTCGATGCCGCGGTTTTCGGTCTTTCTCAGCGCGAAGCGATGCAGATGGATCCGCAGCAGCGCATCCTTCTGAATATAGTCTGGCGGGCTTTGGAAGATGCAAACCTGCCGATCGATGGATTCGAGGGGCAGCGCGTCGGCGTCTATGTCGGGGCATCCTCCCTTGAATACGGCAATCTGACGCTGGAAGACCCCGCGTCGGGTAGCCCGTATTTCATGACGGGCAACACGCTTTCCATCGTTTCCAACCGCATTTCGCACATATTCGGCTTGCGCGGACCGAGCATGACGATCGACACGGCCTGTTCGTCGTCGCTGGTTGCGCTCGACCTGGCGGTGAAGGCGCTGGAGAACGGCGAGATCGATACGGCGATCGTAGGCGGCATCAATATCTTGCTCAACCCCATGTCCTTCGTGGGTTTCGCTCAGGCGCGCATGCTGTCGCAGGAAGGACTTTGCCGCGCCTATGACGATAACGGCCGCGGTTACGTCCGCGCAGAAGGTGGTGCAGCGATTGTATTGCGCCGGACGGATGTTGCTCTGCGCGAGAAGGACCGCAGCTATGCCAGGATACATGCCGTAGGCGTCAATTCTTCAGGGCGCACCAACGGCATTTCCATGCCGTCCCGTGAGGCGCAGGCTGCCTTGCTTCAGTCGATCTATGAAGGCCGCAATATCGATGTCAATCGTATCGCCTTTATCGAGGGTCATGGAACGGGAACGAAGGTCGGCGACCCCGCTGAAATATGGGCGATCGGCGAAGTCATAGGACGCAATCGGCGGGCTCCGGTGCCGATTGGCTCCATCAAGACCAATATCGGCCATACCGAACCTGCATCCGGTCTTTTCGGGCTGCTGAAGGCCGTCATCGCGCTGGAGAATAATTTCCTCCCGGCGTCATTGCATTTCGACCATCCGAACGAGTCCATCGACTTCGAGGGTTTGAACGTTCGGGTCAACACGTCAACGATCGAGCTTCTTCCGGCCAAGCAGGCGCGCTTTGCCGGGATCAACTCCTTCGGCTTCGGCGGAACGAACGCGCACGTTGTCATCAGCGACCCCGATCCGATCGCGCCGCCGGAGCCGCCAATCCGGGGCGAGGGGGTCGTTTTTGCCGTCAGCGCTCACACGGCATCGGCTCTTTCGGCACTGCTCGAAGGATACAGGACGCGTCTTGAAACTGCGGAGCCCAAGGAGGCTCGGCAGATCGTTGCTTCCGCTGCCGCCAATCGCGAGCCCATGCGCCACCGCTTTGCTGCCCGCGCGAAGGACAGCGCGGCCGTGCTTGCCGCGATCGATGCGCATCTCGCAGGCAAAAGTTCGGTCGGCGAGGCGGGCGAAGCTCCGGCGCAAGCCGCCAAGATCGCCTTCGTCTTTTCCGGCAACGGCTCGCAATGGGCAGGAATGGGTGTCGGCGCCTATCAGGAAAACCGCCATTTCCGCCAATGCTTCCAGTCCTTCAGCGCGCTTTTTGAGTACTATCTCGGTGAGAAGCTGACCGATGTTCTGGTCGCTTCTGATCTTGCCGCACGCTTGGCCGATACCAAGATCGCGCAGCCGCTGTTGTTCGCAATCCAGGCTTCCCTCTCGGATTGCCTATGGTCCATGGGGGTCAAGCCGGACGCGGTCTTCGGCCATTCGGTCGGCGAAATCGCAGCCGCCTATGCCGCCAAGGCGCTGACGGCGGCCGAGGCGGTTGCAATCGTCGCCAAGCGCTCGCTGCATCAGGACCTTCTTGCCGGCGAGGGCAAGATGGCCGCCGTTGTGCTTGGCGAGGATGCCGCACTGGCCTTTGCGAAATCCAGGGGCCTCGACAATATATGTATCGCGGCGATCAACGCGCCGAATTCGGTAACGATCTCTGGTCCCACCGATGAGATAGAGGCCTACAGGGACGCTGCGCGCAAATCCCAGATCGTGGCGCATGTCCTCGACATCAATTATCCATTTCATCATCCCATCATCGATCGTGCCAAGGAGGCGTTTTTCGCGGACCTGCCCGATCTCGCGCCGGATAGCGGCACGGGGATCTTCATTTCGACGGTGACCGGCGAACTTCGCGACGGGCGCCTGCTGGACACCCAATATTGGTGGCGCAACGTGCGCGATCCGGTGCTCTTCAAGGCTGGCTGTCAGGTCGCCATGGCGATGGGATGCAACCTTTTCATCGAGATTTCGCCGCGCCCGATTCTGTCGAACTATGTCGCGGAGATCGCCAAACAGGCATCGGTTCAGGTTATTGCGATACCGACCTTGTTGCGGGAGGCGCCCGTCGCTGACCATGATCCGGTTTCGCAATCATTTGCGCGCGCAGTCGCCAACGGAGCGCCTGCGTTGCGTGCACGCGGCAGTGCCACCCGCAACGCCTTCGTCCAACTTCCGCCTCTGCCTTTCGAGCCGGTGGAGCTTCGCACCCATCCAACGACGGACGAGATCGATATCTTCGGTCGGGATCACAAGAGCCCATATACGCTGCTCGGTTGGCGTGCCGATCTCAATGGTTCGAATTGGAAGAATCATCTCGATGCCCGTCTTTTCCCGGACCTTGCCGAACATGTGGTTGACGGCAAGGCAATCATGCCCGGCAGCGGCTTCGTCGAAATCGCGGTAACGGCGGCGCAACGCTATTACGGGACGGATGAGGTTGAAATCGGCAATCTCGAAATCATCCGGCCGCTCGAATTGGCCCAGGAGCGAATGGTCGAGCTGTCGACCATCCTGTCGCCTGAGACCGGAGATATCGAGATCCGGTCGCGCGAGCGCCTAAGCCATGACGAGTGGACGGTTCACGTGGTTGGACGTTGCCGCAAACCGCTGGCAGGCGAGGGGGACCGCAAAGCCTTCGAGCGATCGGGCAAAGAGCGCAAATCGACGCTGACCTCCGATGTGACTTACGAAACGGCGGAACGTTTCGGATTGCATTATGGCCCGCGTTTCCAACTTCTGTCGAAAGCCGTGGCGTTCGGTCATCATATGATCGAAGTGGATCTGAAGCCGGCCGCCCCGCCGTCTCACCCATTCGGCAGCTATAATCTCAACCCCATGTCGGTCGATGCGGCGTTTCATGGCTTGGTCGCATTGTTCGATCAGTTCTCCGGCGATGAAACCGGCGCTCCCTACATTCCCGTTCACTTCGGCACCGTGAGAGCTTTCGGCAAGGGAAGATCGATCGTCAAAGCCATTATCGAGATCGAGCGGTTCAGCGCGAATTCGATCAAGGCCCGTTTCACCCTGTTCGATAAAGATGACAGGCCGGTCGTCGCTCTTGACGATTGCCGTTTTCGCCGTACGCAGCTGCGCCGCAGGGCGACGCTCGATTCCATCGCCTTTCATTATGAGAGCATGCCTTCGGCTATTTTCGCCGGCGGAGATGGACCCGGCGCCGGCGCATGGCGAGTTCCATCGCACGGCGGCTCCGAAGAGAACCTTGCGCTCAACAATGCAAGCCTTCTTCTCGATGCCGCAATCTATCGGGCCTGCCATGATATCGCGCTGAAGGTTGCGGATCGCAACGGTACTGTCGCCTTTTCCGGCCTTCCCGGCGATCCAGAGTTCAGGTCTTTCATCGTCAATTGCCTTTACATTCTGGAGGATGCCGGCATTGCGGAGACGGGGGACGGCAAATGGCATGTTCCCCTGGAGCCGACGCTGCCGCCGGTGGCGGAGCTGCTGCAGGAAATCTATCGCGAGGACGCCGGGCGCGTGGCCGAGAGTGTCCTCATTGGCGATGCCTATCGCGAGACGATCGAGCATCTGGCGATGATACGCCCGCATGTGCTGGGGCGTGAGCCTGCGGCCCAAGGCGCAAATATGCCGGGCGCGGCGACGCTGGAGCATGTGCTCGTTCATTCTCCGTTGAGCGAGAGGCGGCTTTCGATGCTGGCAGAGGCATTGGCTTCCTCCATCGAGGCCAATGCCGGGGCGATCGGGCACGTTCTTGAGGTCGGCTCGGTATCCGTGGCTTTCAGTCGAAAGCTGGCAACGATCGCCGCGGCCGCCGGTGCACGTCTCGTGATCGCCGAGCCGCGCGAGCAAGCCCGCCGAGCATTGGAGATCGCCTTCGAGCGTGATGCACATGTTATTGTGGCCGATCCGGCCAGGCTGACGGATCGCCATCTCGCCGACATCGTGGTCGCCTCCGGCGATCAGAGCCAGCATCTGATGCGCCATAATGACGAGATCAAGCGGATGGTCCGGACCGTCGCCGCCGGCGGCGCACAGCTGCTGCTCGCCGAGCGCGCGCCGAGCGTCTTCAACGATTTCGTCTTCGGTTTGTCCGAAGGTTGGTTTGCCGATAGCCAGTCGTGGGAGTTTCCGGTTGGACGGCTCGGTACGCCTCAGCAGATCGCCGATCTCCTCGGCACTCTGGGCTTTGCCAAGCCTCTGATCCGTGAACAGACCTTCCCCGAAGGCACGCTGATCACGGTGTCAGCCGTATCCGAGCGGCAGCCGGAAGAGGCCATTGTCGTGGAAGCCGCCGATCCGATCCTGATCTTGTCGGAGCAGGGCAGGAAGGGTCTCGGCACTCTGGGCAAGAATATAACGGTCATCGATCTCGGCGCATCGTCTCCGGATATCGTCGACGCCCTCGGTGCCATTGATCCGGCTACTCGCCGCATCGTTTATTTTGCGGATATGAAGCGCGGCGATGCAGCGGAGCTCTCGTTGTCACGTCTCTCGGCGTTCACGCAATTGGCGAGCCTGTTGTCGCAGAATAGCGACGGAGCGCGGCCTCGACTGGTCATTGTGGCGTCCGGCGGCTCTCCGCTGTCGGCTGGCTCTGTCGATGATGCCAATGCCGGCCTGTGGGCTTTCGGACGCGTCCTTCAGAACGAGTACGACGCCTTCGACGTGCATCTGCTGGATGCCGATACGGCTGACAGTCGAACGCTCTCGGTGGTCGATACCCTGATGATGGCGGAAACGGACAATAGGGAATGGTTCCTGGATCGCGCGACCGGAAAGGTCCAAGAAATCCGAGCCGTGGCCGGTCCCTTCGATGCCATTGAAGCGAGCCGCCGCGATTTCGCAGCAGCAACGATCCGCCAGCATGTGGGCGGGCGCCTGGATAGCGTGGCCTGGGAGGAGACGGGTCTTCCCACGCCCGGCGAAGGAGAGGTTATCGTCTCCGTCGAAGCCACCGGCCTCAATTTCCGGGATGTCATGTGGGCGATGGGCCTTCTGCCCGAAGAAGCATTGGAAGACGGCTTTGCCGGCGCCACGATCGGCATGGAATTCGCCGGGCGAATTCTTGCTGTCGGCGATGCGGTCGATGATCTCAAGCCGGGCGACAAGGTGATGGGGATTGGGCCTGCTGCATTCTCGACTCATGTGCGCGTCCATCGCGATGGCGTGACAAAGCTGCCGGAGCGGATGGAAACCGTTGCTGCCGCCACCGTGCCCGTTGCCTTTCTGACCGCCTATTATGCGATGGTCGAGCTTGGACGCATTCAGCCAGGTGAAACCATCCTGATCCATGGAGCTGCCGGCGGCGTCGGTCTGGCAGCACTCCAGATTGCCAAGCATAGGGGCGCCAAGGTGATCGCTACGGCCGGCACGGCCGAGAAACGTGGTTTCCTGGAAATGCTCGGCGCCGATCATGTGCTGGATTCCCGTTCGCTGGATTTCGTGTCCGGCGTGCGGCGGCTTACGGGCGGTGAAGGTGTTGATCTTGTTCTCAACTCGCTCTTTTCGGAAGCGATGGAGCGGAGCATCGAGCTGGTCAAGCCTTTCGGCCGCTTCCTGGAGCTTGGCAAGCGTGACTATTACGCCGACCGCAAGATCGGCCTGCGTCCGTTCCGGCGCAATGTCAGCTACTTCGGTATCGATGCCGATCAGCTCCTGGTCAATGTACCCGACCTGACACGGCGCATCTTCAGGGAGATCGGCCAGCTTTTCGCCGAGGAAAAGCTGACGCCGCTGCCATATCGCGCTTTCGCTTATGACGAGATCGGCAATGCCTTCCGGCTGATGCAGAATGCCGGCCATATCGGCAAAATCGTGGTGCGGCCGCCTGTTGCGGGCGTCGACAGCGTCCTGCGGGCGCCTGCGAAATCCCTGCGCTTCGATGCCAGGGGCATTTTCCTGGTTGCGGGCGGCATTGGCGGCTTTGGGCTGTCCGCCGCCGATTGGCTTGTTTCGAAGGGTGCGCGCCGCATAGCGCTGTGTTCACGCCGCGGCATTGCCGACGCTGAAACGAAAAAGGCGGTGGCAGATTGGGCCAAGCGGGGCGTCGTCACGACGATGCACGCCTGCGATATCACCGATGCTGCCGCGGTCGAGACGCTACTTGCCTCGCTTCGCGCCGAAGGGGCTCTGAAGGGTGTCATTCATGCCGCCATGGTTCTGGACGATGCGCTCCTTGCCAACCTGACGCCGGAGCGCAATCGTCCCGTTCTCGAGGTCAAGATCCGTGGTGCCGAAAACTTGGATCGCCTGACACGGGACGACAAGCTGGAGCTGTTCCTGCTTTTCTCTTCGGCAACGACCATGCTCGGCAATCCCGGACAGGCCAATTACGTGATGGCAAACGGCTATCTCGAAGGTCTGGCGCGTGCGCGTCGGGCCGCCGGTAGGCCCGCGCTCGCTGTCGGTTTCGGCGCCATCGCCGACAAGGGATTCCTTGCCCGCAATATCGAGGTCAATGATCTCCTCTCCAAGCGCATCGGTAAGGCGGCGCTGAAGGCACGCGACGCGCTGGAACAGGTCGAGCGCTACATGCTGGCGGATAGAGGTGCGGTCGATGCGGCGGCGATCATGATCGCCGAGATCGATTGGAATGCCGTTCGTCTGTTGCCGATCTCCGGCCGGTCGCTGTTTGAACCGCTGATGCGGCATGCGGGCAGCCACCAGGCTCTGAACGAGGGCGATAGCATCGATCTCAAGGAACTGATCAAGGGGAAATCGGAAGAGGAGGCTCAGGCCGCCCTGCATGCGCTCGTCGCTGCGGAGATTGCCGCCATCCTGCGCGTAACGGAAGACACGGTGACGCCCGACAAGGTTTTGAAGGATATCGGCCTCGACAGCCTGATGGCCATGGAGCTCGGCATGAGCTTCCAGCAGAAGACCGGCTTCGATATTCCTCTGAGCGGGGTAGGCGAGGGCACGACTGTGGGCGATGTCGTCAGCCGCCTGCGTGATCGTGTCATGAATCGCAATGGTGATGATGCTAATGGTGACGCGGCGGGTGATGACGGGGTGGTCGAGCGTCTGGCGCGCAGCCATGCCTCAGAACAGGAAAAAAGGGCCGTCCAGTGACCACGTATGATGCCGAAGATGGCAATCCGGCGGAGCAGAAGAAAAGCAAGCTGCTCGAGCAGATGCGCCGTGTCGGCGAATCCTCCGGCCGTAATCGGACCGAACGGCTGAACCGGCAACCACAGGCACAGCCACGCCAGGCGACACGCTTCGACGATCTGCCCGAATACAAGCGCGTCGCAACCCAGCGCATGGCGGGTGAATTGCTCGGCGTTGCCAATCCCTTCTACCGGTCGCACGATGCCGCCGCTGGAGCGACGACGCGCATCGGCGGGCGCGAGTTTGTCAATTTTGCTTCCTATGACTACTTGGCGACCAATACCGACCCGCATGTCGCCGCACGTGCCAAAGAGGCGATCGATCATTTCGGAATTTCGGCGTCGGCCAGCCGCCTGGTCGCAGGCGAGCGGCCTGACCATGTTGAGCTCGAACGACGGCTCGCCGCAGTCTATGGCGTCGATGCCGCGGTTTGCTTCGTCAGCGGCTACCTCACCAATGTCACGGCGATCGGCTGCCTGATGGGGCCGCAGGATCTCGTGATCCACGACGAATTCATTCACAACAGTGCGCTTGCCGGCATCAAGCTTTCCGGCGCCGCACGCCGGCTGTTTCAGCATAACGATGTCGAGAATCTCGAAAATATCCTGAAGACGCTCTCATCGGATTTTCGGCGCGTCCTCGTCATCGTCGAAGGCATCTATTCGATGGATGGCGATATCGCCGATCTGCCCGCCCTGCTGGAGTTGAAGGCGCGCTACGGTTTTTGGCTGATGGTCGACGAAGCGCATGCGCTTGGCATTCTCGGCAAGACGGGTCGCGGCACATTCGAGCATTTCGATCTCGATCCGCGTGATATCGATATCTGGATGGGCACGCTGTCGAAGACGACCTCCAGCTGCGGCGGTTATATCGCTGGCAGCAGCGCGCTCGCCGATATTCTGAAAGCGGAAGCCGGCGGTTTCGTCTATAGCGTCGGTCTTTCGCCAGTTCTCGCCGCCGCAGCTATCGCTGGGCTCGATATCCTCGAGTCCGAGCCGGAGCGAACCCAGCGCCTCAGCCATAATGGCCATCTTTTTCTGAAAGAAGCAAAGGCGGCGGGCCTCGATACCGGCCTCAGCATGGGTCATTCGGTCGTACCCGTGATCGTCGGCGATTCGCTTCGTGCGGCGCAGCTTTCGAACGACCTGCTCGCCGAAGGCATCAATGTGCTGCCCATCATCCACCCGGCCGTGCCGGAGGGGATGGCGCGCCTTCGCTTCTTCATCACCTGCAATCATACCGAGGAGCAGATCCGGCGGACGGTCGTGCTCACGGCGGAAAAACTCAAGAGTTTGAAGGACCGCAATTTCGGTCTTGCCTCGCTGGACATGGACAAGATGATGCAGCTGCTGCCCATGGCTCAGGCTCCAGGCGGCTCGTAAGTTCGGGGCGATCGTCTCATGCACGTTATCGTCACGGGAGGTTCAAGCGGAATTGGTCTGGCGGCAGCGAAGCTTTATGCAGCCAGAGGCGCTCGGATTTCGCTTCTCGCTCGCGATCCGGGGCGCCTCGAAGAGGCACGCGCCGAAATCGCAGCGCTTCCAGGTGTTGACGCCACCTTTATCCGGACGACTTCCGTTGATGTGGCCTCAGCCGAACAGACCATTGAGGCGGTAAAGCTTTGCGAAGCGTCCTTCGGCCCTTGCGATATCCTCATAGCTTCTGCGGGTATCGTCGAGCCCTGCGCCTTCGATGCAATGCCGACATCGGTTTTCGATGAGCAGATCGCCATCAATGTCCTCGGGACGGCCAACGCGGTTCGCGCGGTCTATAAGGGCATGAAGAGCCGGCGCAGCGGCCGGATCATGATGATCTCCTCGGGAGCAGCCTTGATCGGCATCTTCGGCTATACCGCCTATTGCGCATCCAAATCGGCGCTGACTGGTTTTGCCGAAGCTTTGAGCGCCGAGGCTGCCGCTTCAGGCATACAGATTTCCATCTGCTTCCCCCCAGATACGATGACGCCGCAATACCGCCGGGAAATCTCTCTCAGACCTCGCGAAGCGGTAATGTTGATGGGGGCCGTCAAACCGTGGAGTGCCGAGGCGGTCGCGGCAAAAATCGTCCACGGACTGGATCGCGGCAAACAAAGAATCCACTTCGGATTTTCGCTGACGGCACTCGCATTTTTCGGAGCACTGATAAAACCGCCGCTGCTATGGTGGTTTTCGCGCAAGACGCGAAAAATATTTGGTGACGAGGTGCGTCGCGGCCTTGCCGATTCCACCGAGCAGGGCTTTGATCGTGATAAGTAATACGAAGCAACTACCAGTGTTGCGCTGTCGGTGAAACAAGTGCAAGAGAAGGTAAGTCAGGGAATTGGCGGCCGGCTCCTCGCGAATATGAGAAATGCCGCAGAGGCGGCTGGCATTTGGATGGCGCAATCTTGAAGCTTCATGATTTTCCAATTCTTTTGACGCTTGCCTGCTTCGCGTTTTCCTGCGTCATCGTCTTGCTGACCGATCCTTTCGCCATGCCAGCGGCCGTCACCGCCGAGAATCGCCCGAAAAGGAGCTGGCAGCGGGTGGCCTGCGATTGGGCGGCACGGATTCCGGTCATCATATTGATCTATGTCGCTTTCTTCGCCATTTCCTGGCGCCCGCTCTACAGCACGCAGGCCGTCATCAGCTTCTTCGTCATTTTCACGGGCATATCGAGGGCGAAGTTCGAGTTCATCCGTGAGCCTCTGGTCTTTTCGGACATTGCGCTCGTCGTGGACGTCTTTAAATACAGGGAGATCTTCTACGCGACCTCGCTGAACATCGTCTTCTGGATCATTGCCTTCGCTTATGTTTTCGGTCTCAGCGGCCTCTACATGTATCTTGAGCCATCGGTTTTGCCGGCGTCGAACCGATTGCTATGGGTCCTATTGATGTTGGTTGTCGCCTTCGCGCCATGGCTCGCTTTGTTCAGCAGGGTCGTGAGCGAACCGGTCTGCCGGTTCACACAGAAGTTTCTCGGCAAGGTTGACGTGAAGATCGATACAGTGCGATTCGGCACCTTTGCCTCAGTCGTCTTTCATTTTGTTATCTGGGTCGGTGTCCGGCGCGAGGCGATCGTCGCGGAATTGTCCGGGCGCTTCATGTCGGCGCTTCAGGAGCTTTGGGAGCACGGCGAAGACGAGCCGCTCATCGTCGTCTGGCAATCCGAATCCTTTATCGATCTCAGACATTTCGGCGTCGACAATATCAAGCTTCCCAATCTCGACCGTCTGCGCGAGCAGGCCGCGCAATGGGGCCGCATGACCAGCGTCTTCGAGGGTGGTTATACGCTGCGAACCGAATTTGCGGTGCTGAGCGGGCTGCTGCCTGAAAATGTACATATCGATGCCAGCTACCCCTATCTGCGCGCCAGCCATTACAAGGATGTGGTCTGGCCGGCACGGCTGAAGAAGGCGGGCTGGAAGACGCAGTTCATCCATCCCTACGACAAGACGTTCTTCCTGCGTCACAAGGCATTGCCGCAACTCGGCTTCGACCGGATGATGATGCTGGACGAGTTCGATCACAATCCTGAGCGCGATGGCCCCTATGTCAGCGACCTCTCACTGACGAAGAGCGTGATTCGGACGATCGACGACGATGGCACGAGCAAGAACTTCCTCTTTGTCGCATCCATGGCGAATCATGGCCCCTGGGAGCCGGGCCGCTGTGGCGACCTCGTCAATCCGGTGGATATCTATGGCGAGCTCCTGATGCGTGCCGATCACGCGCTCGGCAATCTCGCCCATCACCTCGATAGGCTGGACCGTCCGGTTTGGCTGCTTTTCTATGGTGATCATGCGCCCTTGCTGAAGGCCTTTGCCGATCCGTTCCCAGATCCGCGCACCGATTACATCATCGTTCCGCTTGGCCGAGCGCGCGCCCATTCGCAAAAGCCGCAGCCGTCGCAGGAAGAGGCGCCCTGGAACCTGATCGGCACATTGCTGCATTATGCCGGCCTTGCCACCGAGGTTCCGGAGTGATGCCCAGCGGGGAAGGGACCGCGCGCCCGCGCGTCTTCCTGTTCCTGCAGGGGCCATCCTCGCCACTGTTCGTCGAGATCGCCAGGATCCTGGAGAGGGCCGGCAGCCGTTGCATCCGCATCAACCTGAATGCCGGGGACTGGATTTCCTGGCGCTGGCACGGCGCCTCTAATTATCGTGGCGATTTTGCTGGATGGCGCGCCTATGTCAGGCAGCGAATCGAGGCCGAAAACGTCACTGACCTGATTCTGCACGGCGAGGAGCGCCCCTATCATCAGGTTGCCATCGAGGAGGTGCGGCGTACCGGCGTTATCGTCAACGTCGTCGAGATGGGATATTTGCGGCCGGACTGGGTGACGCTCGAGCGAGACGGGCTTTCCTCCAATTCGCATTTTCCGGCCGATCCTGCCCATATATTGAAGGTGGCGTCCAAGCTGCCGGAGCCGGATTGGACGCGTCGCTACAGGCAAACGTTCCGGTCAGAAGCGCTTTATGATCTCGCCTATTATCTCCCAACCGTCTTCCTGTGGCTTCTTTATCCAGGCTACCGGCGGCATGGGCTCTACCATCCCTTGATGGAGTATGCCGGCTGGCTGAGGAAACTTCCTTCCAGCGGCAGGAGGGCACGAGAGGCGGAGGGTTTGATCGAGGATCTGATTGCCGGCGGCAAACGATTCTTCGTCTATCCGCTACAGCTTCAGACCGATTTTCAGCTTCGAGCGCATTCGCCTTTTCATCAACAGCAGGATGCCATCCGGCTGATTCTCCGTTCCTTCGCGGAGAATGCCGCGCCGGATACACATCTTGTCCTCAAGCTCCATCCGCTCGACAACGGGCTCGTGGATTGGCGGGCCTGTGTTGATCGCATCGGCGCTTCATGCGGACTATCACCTCGCATGTATCTGATCGACGGCGGCAGTCTCGACCGGTTGATTGCCGCCAGCCAGGGCATGGTGACGGTCAACTCGACTGCGGCACTTTCCGCGCTGCAAGCGGGGAAGCCGGTCAAAGCGCTGGGAGCGGCGATCTACGATATCGATGGACTGAGCGATCAGGGCAGCTTGCATCGATTCTGGCTGGAGCCGTCGCCGCCGTCGCCGGAGCTGCGCGACGCATTCTTTCGCCTGCTGGCGGCGGCCGTACAGGTGCGCGGCAACTTTTGTTCCGGGGAGGGCGCGCGTGCCGCCGCCGCACAGATCGCCGACAGACTATTGTCACGGACAGTCAATCTGCCTGACGCCTACATCGACCCGCCACCGAGGCGGCGGCCGATAAAGCTTCATGTGCCGTAAGGATGATGCAATGTAACGGAAGAAGAATTGGTACCGCCGCGAGGTCTTCAGGCTAAAATTGACAATGCGGCCACTTACATATGCACTGATGCGGAACTCAGCGCGGCGATTCGATGCTGGGAATGAATGTTGATAACGGTTTGCGGGGAGCAAACGCCATGGATGACAGCAAGATGGAACGATTCATGTTGAAGGAGCTGCTGATGATTATCGCAGCCCTCGTGCTTGTTTCCGTGGTGCTTCTGGCCGTCATTATTCTTGGCAACTACTGAGACGCAGGCGTTGGGCGCGCAAAACCGCTCATCGTGAGCGCAAAGAACCGCCGGCGGCCAATCAAACTGACAATTGAATTTGTGAAGAGAAGAATGGTGGGCGATGAGAGACTCGAACTCCCGACATCCTCGGTGTAAACGAGGCGCTCTACCAACTGAGCTAATCGCCCTTCAGCGAAGCGGGTCATTTCCCCGTCGCGTTCGGTGGCCGTGATCTATGCGTAACGACGACAAACCGCAAGAGTGTTTGTGAAGATTTTTTGATTTTTTTGAATTTTACACCGCTCCGGTCGTGCTCATCCACATGAGCGGATGTGAGGCTTGCCGGATCGCCCCTGTGCATATCAGGCGCGGATGAAATGCGTGGAGCGGGAACCTGCCATGCCAAATCGCCGGAACGGAAAGTTGCAGGCGAGCTTGTCCAAAACAATTCGCACTCTGTCATCGATTTGTATTCAAACCTGCTTGACACCCAAACACGAACCCCGTAGTTAGCCGCTCATCGAACGGCGAGGGCCGCTTTGATGGGTGCGGAAGCATCTGGAATGCTTGAAATGAAATGCGGGTGTAGCTCAGTCGGTTAGAGTGCCGGCCTGTCACGCCGGAGGTCGCGGGTTCGAGCCCCGTCACTCGCGCCATTTCAAGGCAAATTTCGGATCTGCACCGGCTGAAAGGCCAAACAATGCGCGGGTGTAGCTCAGTCGGTTAGAGTGCCGGCCTGTCACGCCGGAGGTCGCGGGTTCGAGCCCCGTCACTCGCGCCATTCTCTCCAAGCCATTACAATCAAACATCAATTTATTGCGATTGCGAAAGAGCCTTTTCGCATCAGCGCCGATTTGTCGCGTTGCCGTCGCAACACATTGATATCTACCGCTCGATAGTACCCTAACGGACAGATTCAAAAGGCTTGCGCGCGCGCTCCGGCTGCGCTAACCACGGCTTTGTTGCAACGCTCTTTCGCTTGCTGGGCATTTGCTCAGATGCGCCGCCCCGGCGCTGATCGCAAGCAGGGATGGACATGATGACTGGACTGCTCAGTTCCTATATTCCGATAGCGATTTTCATTGGTATTGCCTTGGTAATCGGCCTGGCGCTGTTGATCACGCCGTTTGCCGTCGCCTTCAAGGCGCCTGACTCGGAAAAGCTGTCGGCTTACGAATGCGGCTTCAATGCATTCGATGACGCCCGCATGAAGTTCGATATCCGCTTCTACCTGGTATCGATTCTCTTCATCATCTTTGACCTGGAAGTCGCCTTCCTCTTCCCGTGGGCCGTTTCGTTCGGTGCGATCGGCTGGTTCGGGTTCTGGTCGATGATGGTGTTCCTCGCGGTGCTGACCATCGGCTTTATCTATGAATGGAAGAAGGGAGCCCTGGAATGGGAGTAGCCCCAAGCAACACGACGCTCGTAGCGCCGCAGCCGAAGGGGATCATTGATCCCGCAACCGGCAGACCGGTCGGCAGCAACGATCCGTTCTTCGGCGAAATCAACAACGAGCTCGCCGACAAGGGCTTTCTGGTCACCTCCACCGATGAGCTGATCAACTGGGCCCGCACAGGCTCCCTGATGTGGATGACCTTCGGTCTCGCCTGCTGCGCCGTCGAGATGATGCAGGTTTCCATGCCGCGTTACGACGTTGAGCGCTTCGGCTTTGCGCCGCGCGCCTCGCCGCGCCAGTCCGACGTCATGATCGTCGCCGGCACGCTCACCAACAAGATGGCGCCCGCTCTGCGCAAGGTCTACGACCAGATGCCCGAGCCGCGCTACGTCATCTCGATGGGTTCCTGCGCCAACGGCGGCGGCTACTATCACTATTCCTATTCCGTCGTTCGCGGATGCGACCGTGTCGTTCCGATCGACATCTATATTCCGGGCTGTCCTCCCACGGCAGAAGCGCTGCTTTACGGCGTGCTCCTGCTGCAGAAGAAGATCCGGCGCACCGGCACGATCGAACGGTAAGGCAGGGGACAAGGTATTATGAGTGAAGCCCTGAACGAGCTTGCCGCCTACCTCACAGAAGTTCGCAGCGCCCTGATCTCCTCGAGCGAGATCAAGTACGGCGAGCTTAATGTGACGACGACGACCGAAAACGTTATCGCCCTTTTGACCTTCCTGCGCGACGACGCCAAGTGCGGATTTGTCAACATGACGGATATTTGCGGCGTCGACTGGCCGCAGCGTGCCGAGCGTTTCGACGTTGTCTATCATCTGCTGTCGCCGAAGAAGAACCTGCGCATCCGCGTCAAGGTTCCGGTCGGTGAAGATCAGCCTGTTCCCTCCGCCTGTGCCGTCTATCCCGGTGCTGACTGGTTCGAGCGCGAAACCTGGGACATGTACGGTGTTCTTTTCACCGGCCATCCGGATTTGCGCCGCCTGCTGACGGATTATGGTTTCGAAGGTCACCCGCTGCGCAAGGACTTCCCGACGACCGGTTTCGTCGAGGTCCGCTACGACGATGCCGCCAAGCGCGTTGTCTACGAGCCGGTGGAACTGAAGCAGGAATTCCGCAACTTCGACTTCCTGTCGCCGTGGGAGGGCACGGACTACGTGCTCCCGGGCGACGAGAAGGCGAAGGCCTGATTGTTGGCGTGTGGCGGGCTTCGCCTGCCATTCTCTGAAATTCTGAAAACGCGAGCATCGCCGCCATGACAGAACATAACGTTCGCAACTTCAACATCAATTTCGGCCCGCAGCACCCGGCTGCGCACGGCGTTTTGCGTCTTGTCCTCGAATTGGACGGCGAAATTGTGGAACGCGTCGATCCGCATATCGGCCTGCTGCATCGCGGCACTGAAAAGCTGATCGAGACGAAGACCTATCTTCAGGCCGTTCCTTATTTCGACCGCCTCGACTATGTGGCGCCGATGAACCAGGAGCATGCCTATGCACTGGCCGTCGAAAAGCTGCTCGGCATCGACATTCCGATCCGCGGCCAGCTGATCCGCGTCCTCTATTCGGAAATCGGCCGCATCCTGTCGCATCTCCTGAACGTCACCACGCAGGCCATGGACGTCGGCGCGCTGACGCCGCCGCTCTGGGGCTTCGAAGAACGCGAAAAGCTGATGGTGTTCTACGAGCGCGCTTCCGGCTCGCGCATGCACGCAGCTTACGTCCGTCCGGGCGGCGTTCACCAGGATCTTCCGGAAAAGCTCGTTCAGGATATCGGCGACTGGTGCGATCCCTTCCTCAAGGCACTCGACGATATCGACGACCTTCTGACCGGTAACCGCATCTTCAAGCAGCGTAACGTCGATATCGGCGTGGTCTCGCTGGAAGACTGTTGGGCCTGGGGCTTCTCCGGCGTCATGGTCCGTGGCTCCGGTGCTGCCTGGGACTTGCGCAAGGCGCAGCCCTACGAATGCTATTCCGATCTCGAATTCGACATTCCGATCGGCAAGAATGGCGATTGCTACGACCGTTACCTCATCCGCATGATCGAAATGCGCGAGTCCGTCCGCATCATGAAGCAGTGTGTCAATCGTCTGCTCGGCGATGCCAAGACCGGACCGGTTTCGTCGCTCGACGGCAAGGTCGTTCCGCCGAAGCGCGGCGAGATGAAGCGCTCGATGGAAGCGCTGATCCACCACTTCAAGCTTTACACCGAAGGCTATCACGTGCCGGCCGGCGAGGTTTATGCGGCTGTCGAAGCGCCGAAGGGCGAATTCGGCGTCTATCTCGTCTCGGATGGCTCCAACAAGCCGTATCGTTGCAAGATCCGTGCGCCGGGCTATGCGCATCTGCAGGCCATGGATTTCATGTGCCGCGGCCATCAGCTGGCCGACGTCGCCGCGGTGCTGGGCTCGCTCGATATCGTGTTCGGTGAGGTCGATCGTTGATGCGGACCTGGCAGGTTGTCATTCCGGCGCTTCTGGTCGCCTGCGGTGCCTCGGCGCAGCAGTCCGTCAAGACGCAGGGCCTGCCGAGCATGAATTTGCAGGGTTCGAATGCGATGAGCACGAATTCTGCGCAAGGCGGAAATGAGGCTGCGGCGGGCGGAGATTCGACCATGGGCGACCTCCTTTCCCGGGGTTACGAAATCAAGGCCGCTGTGCCGAATGGCGGCAAGTTTGTTGTGTTTATGCAGAAAGACCAGTCGGCCTATGCCTGCGAATTCTCGTCTCTGACGAATACGCGGTGTGGGTCCTTAAACTGAGATAAGGCGTGAAAGATGTCCGTTCGTCGACTAGCCGAAGATCAATTCCAGCCTGCCGCCTTCGCCTTCAGCAAGGAGAATGCGGTCTGGGCTGAAAAGACGATCCAGAAATATCCTGATGGTCGTCAGCAATCCGCGATCATCCCGCTGATGATGCGCGCGCAGGAGCAGGAAGGCTGGGTCACCAAGGCGGCTATCGAATCGATCGCCGACATGCTCGACATGGCCTATATCCGCGCCCTCGAAGTCGCGACCTTCTATACGCAGTTCCAGCTGCATCCGGTTGGCACGCGCGCCCACGTCCAGGTTTGCGGCACGACGCCCTGTATGCTGCGCGGCGCCGAGGGGCTGATCAAGATCTGCAAAAGCCGGATCAACGACCATGCTTTCGAACGCAACGCTGACGGCACGCTCTCCTGGGAAGAGGTCGAATGTCAGGGCGCCTGCGTCAACGCACCGATGGTGGTGATCGGCAAGGATACCTATGAGGATCTGACGCCGACACGTCTCGAAGAGATCATCGATGCCTTCGCCGCAGGCAAGGGCCATGAAATTCCGACCGGTCCGCAGATCGATCGCGTTTTCTCCGCGCCGGAAGGCGGCTTGACATCTCTCCTGTCGGACGAGGCGAAGGCAAAGAGCGTCGCAGGCAAGACGGCCAAGGCCACAGCTGAGGCCGTGTCGATCCCGCCGTCCGAGGCCGCTCGCGCCAAGAGCACGGATGCTGAAACCAATCAGAGCCTGAAGACGCCGGCAACCGAGCCGGCTGCTGCTGCCAAGAACGCCAAGGCCGCCGAAACGCAGCCGCTTTCGGGAACTGCAGCCGCAGAGCCTGTCGCAGGAAAGCCGTCGCTTGATGATAAGGATCGTCCTGCCGGTATCGAAAGACCCGCGCAGCCGGATAATCTGCAGCTCATTTCAGGCGTCGGCCCGAAGATCGAAGGGACCTTGCACGAACTCGGCATCTTCACCTTCGCGCAGATTGCCAGCTGGCATGAGGCCGAGCGCCATTGGGTCGACGGCTATCTGAATTTCAAGGGTCGCATCGAACGCGATGAGTGGGTCAAGCAGGCCGAGGCACTCGCTAAGGGTGGCGAAGCGGAATATATCAAGGTCTTCGGCAAGAAGCCGCGGTAAGAGGTGAAGCATGTTACAAGATCAAGATCGCATCTTTACCAATATCTACGGCCTCAAGGACAAATCCCTGAAAGGCGCGATGTCGCGCGGTCATTGGGACGGCACGAAGCAAATTCTCGAAAAAGGCCGTGACTGGATCATCAACGAGATGAAGGCTTCCGGCCTTCGCGGTCGCGGCGGCGCAGGCTTCCCGACCGGTCTCAAGTGGTCCTTCATGCCGAAGGAAAGCGACGGTCGTCCGCACTACCTCGTCGTCAATGCCGACGAATCCGAGCCCGGTACCTGCAAGGACCGCGATATCATGCGCCACGATCCGCATACGCTGATCGAAGGCTGCGTCATCGCCGGTTTCGCCATGGGTGCGAATGCAGCCTACATCTATGTTCGCGGCGAATACATGCGCGAACGCGAAGCCCTGCAGGCGGCGATCGACGAGTGCTATGATGCCGGATTACTGGGTAAAAACAACAAGCTCGGCTGGGATTTTGATGTTTACGTTCATCATGGTGCCGGCGCTTACATTTGCGGCGAAGAAACCGCGCTGCTCGAAAGCCTCGAAGGCAAGAAGGGCCAGCCGCGCCTGAAGCCGCCGTTCCCGGCCAACATGGGTCTCTACGGCTGCCCGACCACCGTCAACAACGTCGAATCCATCGCCGTGGCTCCGACGATCCTGCGTCGCGGCGCGGGCTGGTTCTCATCCATCGGCCGTCCGAACAATGTCGGCACGAAGCTGTTCATGCTGTCGGGCCACGTCAACCGTCCCTGCACGGTCGAAGAGGCCATGGGCATTACCTTCCGCGAGCTGGTCGAAAAGCATGGCGGCGGCATTCGTGGCGGCTGGGACAATCTGCTGGCCGTCATTCCCGGCGGTGCATCGTGCCCGGTTGTTCCGGCTGCCGACATCATCGATTGCCCGATGGATTTCGACGGCCTGCGCGAAGTCAAGTCGTCCTTCGGCACGGCAGCGGCAATCGTCATGGACAAGTCGACCGACATCATCAAGGCGATCGCCCGCATCTCGGCCTTCTTCAAGCATGAGAGCTGCGGCCAGTGTACGCCGTGCCGCGAAGGCACGGGCTGGATGTGGCGCGTTCTTGAGCGTATGGCTCGTGGTAACGCGCAGAAGCGCGAGATCGACATGCTGTTCCAGGTGACGAAGCAGATCGAAGGTCATACCATCTGTGCGCTCGGTGACGCTGCCGCATGGCCGGTCCAGGGCCTGATCCGCAATTTCCGTCCCGAGATCGAGAAGCGCATCGACCAGTATACCGCCAACGCGACGAGCCACGGGGCGGTACTGGAAGCAGCCGAGTAAGGATCGAAGATGGCGAAGACCAACGATATCAGGCAGGACAGCGGAGCGACCGATAGTGCATCGGCTGATTTCGGCCGTGTTGCTGCCGGTATGTTTGGGAACGCGCCGATCATGCCGATCCACCCGTTGATGGCCCATCCGGCCGCAGCCATTGCTGCGGTCACTGCGATCGGCTTCGGCTTTACCTCGCAGTTGGCGGGTGCATTCCTCGGCGCTTTCCAGGGCGCCGTTGAAGCAACCACCAAACTGGCCGAAGCCCTGGACGACGAAAAGCATCAGGCGGAAACCGCTGCGAAGCCGACTGCTGCGAATGGCGGGGCAGGGGACGCAAAGCCTTTAAAGGCAGCGCCTGTTGTCAAGACAGCTGCGCCGAAGCCAGTCGTACTGAAGCCGGCTGCTGCCAACCAGAAGCCGGCTGCCGTGAAGAAAGTCGAGCCGAAGCCTGCGGTTGCCGCACCAAAGGCCGCGACGGCGACTGCAAAGAAGACGGCGAAGGTTGAAGTTGCTGCGCCGGCTGCAGCAAAGAAAGTTGAAGTTGCAGCCAAGCCGGCCTCTGCGCGCGGCCGCAAGGTAGCTGAGAAGGCTGACGACCTGAAGCGGATTTCCGGCGTCGGTCCAAAGCTGGAGCAGGTGCTGAACGGACGCGGCATCAAGCGATTTGCCGATATCGCCGTGTGGAGCGATGCGGATGTTGAGCGGATCGATGCGGAGCTCGGCTTCGACGGTCGCATCCGGCGCGACGACTGGGTCGGCCAGGCGAAGGCGCTGCTGCCGAAGGGCCGGAGTTGAGATTTTTCCTCGACCGCATCGGCGGTCGAGGAGGGTGAATGACGTCGATGGAGACGTTGCGGGCGCGACCCGCATGGCTCGATCGCAAAGCTGGTCTTGTGGGGACAAGGCTTGGCAAAGCTTATTGTGAGCGAACCGGTGCCATGCGGTTTCATGCCGCGCCGGTGGCAGTCCGGTTTGCGATCATGAAATTGTCTGCGGCCAGGTTGGGCTGAAGACGTGACATAGGACTGAGTGGACGATGGTAAAACTGAAGATTGACGGTAAAGAGATCGAAGTTCCGGATCACTTCACGCTTATCCAGGCGTGCGAGGAAGCCGGCGCCGAAGTCCCGCGCTTCTGCTTCCATGAACGACTGTCGGTGGCCGGCAATTGCCGCATGTGCCTTGTAGAGGTGAAAGGTGGCCCGCCGAAGCCGCAGGCATCCTGCGCCATGGGCGTTCGCGATATCCGCGGCGGCCCGAACGGCGAGCTTCCGGAAGTCTTCACCAACACGCCGATGGTCAAGAAGGCCCGCGAAGGCGTGATGGAATTCCTGCTGATCAACCACCCGCTGGATTGCCCGATCTGCGACCAGGGCGGCGAATGCGACCTGCAGGACCAGGCTATGGCCTTCGGTATCGACAGTTCGCGCTATCAGGAAGACAAGCGCGCCGTCGAAGACAAGTATATTGGCCCGCTCGTCAAGACCGTGATGAACCGCTGCATTCACTGCACGCGCTGCGTCCGCTTCACGACTGAGGTTGCTGGTATCTCCGAACTCGGCCTCATCGGCCGCGGCGAAGACGCCGAAATCACCACCTATCTCGAGCAGGCAATGACCTCCGAGCTGCAAGGCAACGTTGTTGACCTTTGCCCGGTCGGCGCGTTGACCTCGAAGCCCTTCGCCTTCACGGCTCGTCCTTGGGAACTGAACAAGACCGAATCGATCGACGTCATGGACGCTCTCGGCTCGGCAATCCGCGTCGATACGCGCGGCCGCGAAGTCATGCGCGTGCTGCCCCGCGTCAACGAGCAGATCAACGAAGAGTGGATCTCCGACAAGACCCGCTTCATCTGGGATGGTCTGAAGACCCAGCGTCTCGACAAGCCCTATGTCCGCAAGGATGGCCGCCTGCAGCCGGCAAGCTGGAGCGATGCTTTCGCGGCCATCAAGTCGGCGGTTTCCGCCACCAGCGGTGACAAGATCGGCGCCATCGCCGGCGATCTCGCCTCGGTCGAGGAAATGTACGCCCTCGGCGAACTGCTGAAATCGCTGGGATCGGAAAATCTCGACTGTCGCCAGGACGGGACGGCGCTTGATCCGTCGCTCGGCCGCGCAAGCTACATCTTCAACCCGAGCATACAGGGTATCGAAGCCGCTGACGCGCTGCTGATCGTCGGTGCCAATCCGCGCTTCGAGGCTGCCGTGATGAACTCGCGCATCCGCAAACGCTGGCGCCGCGGCAAGTTCCCGATCGGTGTGATCGGTGAGGCTGCGGACCTTCGCTACTCCTACGACTATCTCGGTGCTGGCCCGGATACGCTGGCCGATCTCGTCAGCGGCTCGCACAGCTTTGCCGACGTGCTGAAGAATGCTCAGAAGCCGATGATCATCATCGGCCAGGGCGCGCTGACCCGCGAAGACGGTGCTGAAGTGCTGGCAAATGCCGCCAAGCTCGCTGCGGCCGTCGGCGTCGTCAAGGACGGCTGGAACGGCTTTGCCGTGCTGCACACGGCGGCCTCGCGCGTCGGCGGCCTCGATCTCGGCTTCGTGCCGGGCGCAAAGGGCGTCAACGCGGCTTCCATGCTGTCGTCGATGGACGTTCTCTTCCTGCTCGGCGCCGATGAGCTCGATTTCAGCCGCAAGGGTGCGAAGTTCACGGTCTATATCGGCTCGCATGGCGACAACGGCGCGCAGAGCGCCGACGTCATCCTTCCGGCGGCTGCCTACACCGAAAAGTCGGGCACCTGGGTCAACACCGAAGGTCGTGTTCAGATGGGCAACCGCGCCGGTTTCGCACCGGGCGACGCCCGCGAGGACTGGGCGATCATCCGTGCCCTTTCCGACGTACTCGGCAAGAAGCTTCCCTTTGATTCGCTGAGAGAATTGCGCGCGAAGCTCCACGCAGCCTTCCCGCATTTCGCCGGCATCGACGAGATTGCCGAAGCCGATAGCGCCCAAATTGCCGCACTTGCGAAAAAAGCCGGCGCGATGGGCAAATCGCCATTTGCGTCGCCGATCAAAGACTTCTATTTGACGAACCCGATAACGCGCGCATCGGCTGTCATGGCCGAGTGCTCGGCATTGGCCCGCAACAATTTCCGCGTTGCGGCAGAGTAAGGGCACAGGACTATGGATTCATTCGTTTCGACCTATCTCTGGCCGGCGCTGATCATGATTGGCCAGTCGCTGCTGCTCCTGGTCTGCCTGCTGGTTTTCATCGCGTACATTCTGCTTGCCGACCGTAAGATCTGGGCTGCCGTGCAGCTGCGCCGGGGCCCGAACGTCGTCGGTCCCTTCGGCCTGTTCCAGTCCTTCGCCGACTTGCTGAAGTTCATGTTCAAGGAGCCGATCATCCCGGCCGGCGCCAACAAGACCGTGTTCCTGCTGGCGCCGCTGGTTTCGGTGGTGCTGGCGCTCTCTACCTGGGCCGTTGTGCCGGTGGCGCAGAACTGGGTCGTTGCCGACATTAACGTCGGCATCCTCTACATTCTGGCGATCTCGTCGCTGGAAGTTTACGGCATCATCATGGGCGGCTGGGCTTCGAACTCGAAGTATCCGTTCCTCGGCGCGCTCCGTTCGGCAGCGCAGATGGTGTCCTACGAAGTCTCGATCGGCCTCGTCATCGTCACCGTGCTGCTCTGCGTCGGTTCGCTGAACCTGACGGATATCGTGCTGTCGCAGCAGACCGGTCTCGGCACCAAGCTCGGCCTGCCGGCCTCGTTCCTCGACTGGCACTGGCTGTCGCTCTTCCCGATGTTCATCGTATTCTTCATTTCGGCGCTCGCTGAAACCAACCGTCCGCCCTTCGACCTTCCGGAAGCGGAATCGGAACTGGTTGCCGGCTTCATGGTCGAATACGGTTCTTCGCCGTACATGATGTTCATGCTCGGCGAATATGCCGCCGTTGTCCTGATGTGCTCGCTGACGACGATCCTCTTCCTTGGCGGCTGGCTGCCTCCGGTCGATATCTGGATCCTGAACTGGGTTCCGGGCATCATCTGGTTCCTGCTGAAGTCGTGCTTTGTGTTCTTCATGTTCGCGATGGTGAAGGCATTCGTGCCGCGCTACCGCTACGACCAGCTCATGCGCCTTGGCTGGAAGGTTTTCCTGCCACTGTCGCTCGCCATGGTCGTTATCGTTGCATTCGTGCTGAAGCTGACGGGATGGGCATGATGATGTCGATCCTCGCTTCAAGCAGATTTGGAGGTTGAAGATGGCCGGAATTTCCAACGCCGTCAGCTCGCTGTTCCTCAAGGAATTTGTCGGCGCATTCTTTTTGTCGATGCGTTACTTCTTCAAACAGAAGGCAACGATCAACTACCCCTTCGAAAAGGGGCCGGTCAGCCCGCGCTTCCGCGGCGAACATGCGCTGCGCCGCTATCCCAACGGCGAAGAGCGTTGCATCGCCTGCAAGCTTTGCGAAGCCATCTGTCCTGCCCAGGCCATCACCATCGAGGCCGGGCCGCGCCGCAACGACGGCACCCGCCGCACGGTGCGTTACGACATCGACATGGTGAAGTGCATCTATTGCGGCTTCTGCCAAGAGGCATGCCCGGTCGATGCCATCGTCGAAGGGCCGAACTTCGAATTCGCCACCGAGACCCGCGAAGAGCTCTACTTCGACAAGGCGCGGCTTTTGGAGAATGGCGACCGCTGGGAACGCGAAATCGCGCGCAACATCGCGATCGACTCGCCGTACCGCTGAGCGGAGTTTTGAATATGCCGTGACGGGCGGCCGATTGTCGCCGTCGCGGTTCAATCTAGACCGGGGCTTTGCCGGACCTATCGTCCGGTCGAGCTCCATCGGGCAGGGAAACTCCCGGCTGCCCGGGGGAAGACGAAAAAGGCACCAACATGGGTCTGCAGGCTCTTTTTTTCTATATCTTCGCCTTTGTCGCTGTGGCGTCGGCGTTCATGGTTATCTCGGCGCGGAATCCGGTCCATTCGGTCCTGTTCCTCATCCTGGTTTTCTTCAACGCGGCCGGCCTCTTCCTGCTGATGGGGGCTGAATTCCTGGCGATGATCCTGCTGGTCGTTTATGTCGGCGCCGTGGCGGTTCTCTTCCTCTTCGTCGTCATGATGCTCGATATCGATTTCTCCGAGCTCAGGGCCGGCATTCTGGAATACGCACCGATCGGCGCTTTGATCGGCGTCATCCTGGCGGCCGAGCTCATCGTCGTCATCGGCGGCAGCGTGATTTCGCCGACCATTGCCAAGTCCGTCGCCATGCCGATCCCGGCTCTGACGCAGCGGACGAACACCGCCGCCCTCGGCGACGTGCTCTACACCAACTACGTTTATTTCTTCGAGATCGCTGGCCTGGTTCTGCTGGTCGCGATGATCGGCGCAATCGTGCTGACGCTGAAGCATCGCACGCACATCAAGCGCCAGAACATTTCCCAACAGGTCGCCCGCACGCCCGCGACCGCCGTCGAGGTGGTCAAGGTCAAGCCGGGGCAGGGCGTCTGAGGCGAGGCACGAGGATCAAAGGAACAAGAACATGGTCATCGGACTTTCCCATTACCTCACGGTCAGCGCCATCCTCTTCGTGCTCGGCGTCTTTGGTATCTTTCTGAACCGCAAGAACGTCATCATCATCCTGATGTCCGTGGAGCTGATATTGCTTGCGGTCAACATCAACATGGTCGCCTTCTCGTCGTTCCTCAACGACATCGTCGGCCAGGTTTTCGCTCTATTCATTTTGACCGTCGCTGCGGCTGAAGCTGCGATCGGTCTTGCAATTCTCGTCGTCTTCTACCGTAACCGCGGCTCCATCGCGGTTGAAGACGTCAACGTGATGAAGGGCTGATAAAGCTATGTTTTTATATAAGGCTATCGTCTTTCTTCCCCTGATTGGCGCGATCATCGCCGGCCTTTTCGGCCGCGCGATCGGCGCCAAGGCTTCGGAATATGTAACCACCGGCCTGATGATCATCGCGGCCGTCCTCTCGTGGATCGTCTTCTTCACGGTGGCGCTCGGCCATACGGATGGCCCGATCAAGGTTGAAGTCCTGCGCTGGATCCAGTCCGGCGGCATCGATGTCTCCTGGTCGCTGCGCGTAGACACGCTGACCTCGGTCATGCTGATCGTCGTGAATTCGGTCTCGACCCTGGTTCACGTCTATTCGATCGGATACATGCACCACGATCCGCATCGTCCGCGCTTCTTCGCCTATCTTTCGCTCTTCACCTTCGCCATGCTGATGCTGGTGACCTCCGACAACCTCGCCCAGATGTTCTTCGGCTGGGAAGGCGTCGGTCTTGCGTCGTATCTGCTGATCGGCTTCTGGTTCAAGAAGCCGTCCGCTTCGGCCGCTGCGATGAAGGCTTTCATCGTCAACCGCGTCGGCGACTTCGGCTTCGTGCTCGGCATCGCAGGCGTCTTCGTCCTCTTCGGCTCGATCAATTTCGATGTCATCTTCGGCAATGCCCAGAGCTTTGCCTCCGGACAGGGCGGTCAGCCGACGGATATCGTGCTCAACCTCTTCGGCATGCATCTCGATCGCGGCCATGCGCTCACGGCCGTCTGCCTGCTGCTCTTTATGGGCGCGATGGGCAAGTCGGCGCAGTTCCTGCTGCACACCTGGCTGCCGGACGCCATGGAAGGCCCGACGCCGGTTTCCGCACTCATCCATGCCGCAACCATGGTCACCGCCGGCGTCTTCCTCGTCGCCCGCATGTCGCCGATCTTCGAACTGTCGCAGGATGCGCTGACCGTCGTCACCATCGTCGGCGCGATCACGGCCTTCTTCGCCGCGACCGTCGGCCTCGTACAGAACGATATCAAGCGCGTCATCGCCTACTCGACCTGTTCGCAGCTCGGCTACATGTTCGTCGCCCTCGGCGTCGGCGCTTATGGCGCTGCGATCTTCCATCTCTTCACCCACGCTTTCTTCAAGGCTCTGCTCTTCCTCTGCGCCGGCTCGGTCATCCACGCCGTCGATGGTGAGCAGGACATGCGTCATATGGGTGGCCTGCGTCCGCATATCCAGAAGACCTTCTGGATGATGATCATCGGCACGCTGGCGATTACCGGTGTCGGTATCCCTCTGACCCATATCGGTTTTGCCGGCTTCATCTCGAAGGATGCGATCATCCTGGCGGCTTTCGCCTCGCACAATGCGGCCGCTGGCTTCGCCTTCACGCTGCTCGTCATCGCCGCGATGTTCACCAGCTTCTACTCCTGGCGCCTGATCTTCATGACCTTCTTCGGCAAGCCGCGCGCTTCGCACGAAGTCATGCATCACGTGCATGAATCGCCGAACGTCATGCTGATCCCGCTTTACCTGCTGGCGATCGGTGCTGTCGGTGCCGGCATGTATTTCAACGCCGATTTCGTCGGTCACGCCTACGAGGAATTCTGGAAGCATGCCCTGTTCACGCTCCCGGACAACAAGATTCTCGAAGAGATGGAGCATGCGCCTTTGTGGGTTGAGCTCAGCCCGTTCATCGCCATGCTTCTCGGCCTCGTCACCGCCTGGTATTTCTACATCAAGTCGCCGGAAACGCCGCGCCGCCTCGCTCAGCAGCAGCGCGTGCTCTACGAGTTCCTGTTGAACAAATGGTACTTCGACGAACTTTATGACTTCCTCTTCGTCCGTTCCGCCAAGGCGCTTGGCCGCTTCCTCTGGAAGAAGGGCGATATCGGGGTCATCGACACCATCGGCCCGAACGGCATTGCCGCCCGTGTCGTCGATGTCACCAACCGCGTCGTGCGCCTGCAGACCGGCTACCTCTATCACTATGCCTTCGCGATGCTGCTCGGCATTGCAGCCCTCGTTACCTGGATGATGCTCGGGAGTTCCCTCTGATGACCGATTGGCCCATTCTTTCAACGGTCACATTCCTGCCGCTGGTCGGTGTCGTTCTCCTGCTGTTTACACAGGACAACGGTGCCAATGGCCGCCGGAACGTCCTGAACATTTCGCTGGCAACGACCATCGTCACGTTCATCGTGTCGCTGTTCGTCTGGATCTGGTTCGACAATGCCAATCCGGGTTTCCAGATGGTCGAAAAGCATGAGTGGCTGACGGGCGGCATCAGCTACCACATGGGCGTCGACGGCATTTCCATGCTGTTCGTCATCCTGTCGACCTTCCTGATGCCCTTCTGCGTGCTCGCAAGCTGGCTCTCGGTCGAAAAGCGCCTGAAGGACTACATGATCGCCTTCCTCGTCCTCGAGACGATGATGATCGGTGTGTTCGTGTCGCTGGATATCGTGCTGTTCTACGTCTTCTTCGAAGCCGGCCTCATCCCGATGTTCCTGATCATCGGCGTCTGGGGCGGCAAGGATCGCGTCTACGCCAGCTACAAGTTCTTCCTCTACACGCTGCTCGGCTCGGTGTTGATGCTGCTTGCCATCATGGCCATGTACTGGCAGGCCGGCACGACCGATATCCCGACGCTGCTCGCCTACAAGTTCCCGCCGCAGCTGCAGACCTGGCTATGGCTTGCCTTCTTCGCCTCCTTCGCGGTGAAGATGCCGATGTGGCCGGTCCACACCTGGCTTCCGGACGCACACGTTCAGGCGCCGACGGCAGGCTCTGTCATCCTGGCAGGCATCCTCCTGAAGCTCGGTGGCTACGGTCTCATCCGCTTCTCGCTTGGCATGTTCCCGAATGCTTCGGAATATTTCGCACCGCTCGTCTTTGCCCTTTCGGTCATCGCCATCATCTACACCTCGCTGGTCGCGATGATGCAGGACGATATCAAGAAGCTGATCGCCTACTCGTCGGTCGCCCACATGGGCTATGTGACGATGGGTATCTTTGCGGCCAACCAGCAGGGCGTGCAGGGTGCGATCTTCCAGATGCTCTCGCACGGTATCGTCTCTGGCGCGCTCTTCCTTTGCGTCGGCGTGATCTACGACCGCACCCACACCCGCGAAATCGCGGCTTATGGCGGCCTGGTCAACAACATGCCGAAATATGCCGTCGCCATGATGGTCTTCACCATGGCGAACGTCGGTCTGCCCGGCACCTCCGGCTTCATCGGCGAATTCCTGACCCTGATCGGCGTCTTCCGCGCCAACACCTGGGTTGCGCTCTTCGCCGCGACCGGCGTGATCCTGTCGGCGGCTTACGCGCTCTGGCTCTACCGTCGCGTCATTTTCGGCGCGCTGGAGAAGGAAAACCTGAAGAAGCTTCTCGATCTGTCGCCGCGTGAACAGCTGATCCTCTATCCGCTGATCGCGCTGACGATCCTCTTCGGTGTCTATCCGGCTCCGATCTTCGATGCCACGGCGGCTTCGGTGGATCTGCTGGTGAACAATTATACCGCTGCCCTGCACGCTGCGCAGAATGTTGCGCTGTCGATGAATTGATGACGGGACCTATTCGACATGACTGCTGACACAATTCTTGCAAGCCTGCATCTTTCCATTCCGGAGCTCATTCTCGCGGTCGGTGCACTTGCGTTGCTCATGATCGGCGTCTTCTCGGGCGAGCGGTCGGGACCCACGGTCACCGGTCTTGCCATCGCGCTCCTCGCGGTGGCCGGTCTCTGGATCATCTTCGTGCCGGGCGATGGCCTTGCCTACGGCGGCGCCTATCTCGCCGACGGCTTCTCCCGCTTCATGAAGATTGTCGCGCTGATCGGCTCGATCGTCGCCATGTTCCTCAGCATGGGGCAGGCGCGCGAGCAGCAGCTCGATCGCTTCGAGTTCCCGGTCCTGCTCGTGCTCGCGACCCTCGGCATCCTGCTGATGATCTCGGCGCATGACCTGATCTCGCTCTACCTGTCGCTGGAACTGCAGTCGCTGGCGCTCTACGTCGTGGCCGCGATCAACCGCGACAGCCTGAAGTCGACTGAAGCCGGCCTGAAGTACTTCGTACTCGGTGCGCTGTCCTCCGGCATGCTGCTCTACGGCATGTCGCTGGTTTACGGCTTCACCGGCCACACGACCTTCGATGCGATCGCCACCGCGCTGAGCGCCGAGACCCGTTCGCTCGGCCTCGTCTTCGGCCTGGTCTTCGTGCTTGCAGGCCTCGCCTTCAAGATCTCTGCCGTTCCATTCCACATGTGGACGCCGGACGTTTACGAAGGCGCGCCGACGCCCGTCACCGCCTTCTTCGCGGCAGCGCCGAAGGTAGCGGCCATGGCGATCCTGACCCGCATCGTGGTCACGGCCTTCCATCCGGTCCTGGCCGATTGGCAGCAGATCATCGTCTTCATCTCGATCGCCTCGATGGTGCTCGGCTCCTTCGCCGCAATCGGTCAGCGCAACTTCAAGCGACTGATGGCCTATTCGTCGATCGGTCATATGGGTTATGCGCTCGTCGGCCTCGCCGCCGGCACCAAGACCGGCGTCTCCGGTGTCATGCTCTACATGGTCATCTACATGGTCATGACGCTCGGCTCCTTCGCCATCATCATGGCGATGCGCCGCAAGGATGGCCGTCAGGTCGAAAGCATCGAGGATCTCGCCGGTCTTTCCACGACCAACCCCTTCATGGCGGTCGTGCTGACGGCGCTGATGTTCTCGCTCGCCGGCATCCCGCCGCTCGCAGGCTTCTTCGGAAAGTACTTCGTCTTCGTCGCCGCCATCCAGGCGCATCTCTATGCGCTTGCCATCATCGGCGTTCTGGCTTCGGTCGTCGGCGCTTACTACTATCTGCGCGTCATCAAGGTGATGTGGTTCGATGAAGCCAAGGACGAATTCGCACGGACCGCCGGTTCGCTGCGCCTCGTCTTCGGTCTCTCCGGCCTGTTCGTCATTGCCTACGTCTTCTTCGGTGGCGTAATCGGCGGTGCTGCCGATCTTGCTGCTGCGACGTTGTTTTGATGGCGTCTGACATGAATAGCCGGAAGTCGCTCGCCGACTTCCGGCACGATGCTCTTCGGGAAACCTCGTCCACAAACAGCGTCTGCCTTGAACGCGCGCGCGCCGGCGACACAGGAAACCTTTGGGTGACTGCCGAGCGCCAGACCGGTGGACGCGGCCGTCGCGGCCGGCCCTGGGTATCTGAAGCTGGTAATCTCTACGCCTCTCTCCTTCTGATCGATCCCGCTCCCATGGACCGCCTCGGGTCTCTGCCGCTTGCTGTCGCAGTCGCCGTGCATCAGGCTGTGCGCAGCGTGTTGCCGCTCGCAGCTGAACCGGCCGAGATCAAGTGGCCGAACGATATCCTGATCGGCCGCAAGAAGACCTGCGGCATCCTGATCGAAGGCGAGGCTCTGCCGGACGGCCGTTATGCGCTCGTCATCGGCATAGGCATCAACATTGCCGTCATGCCCGATAATCCGATGTATCCCGTCACCTGCCTGAGACAGCAGGGCTCGATGGTGTCGCCGGACGAGCTGTTTGCCCATCTCTATGCTGCTATGTCCGAGGCACTGGATGTCTGGAACCGCGGCAAGGGCATTCGGGAGATCACCGCGCGCTGGCGCGAATTTGCATGCGGCATCGGAGAAAAGATCACGGTAAATCTGCCGGATCGCTCAATTTTGGGCCATTTCTCCGGAATCGATGATAATGGCTTGTTGATGCTCGAAACCGAGGACGGCAGGATCATGCCGATTGCCGCGGGCGACGTTTTCTTTAGGTAATGGGTAGGGATCACATGGCGAAACAAGACGAACTGGTGTTTCTGCCCCTCGGCGGCGTCGGCGAAATCGGCATGAATCTCGCGCTCTACGGCTATGGTCCGGCGGAGCAGCGCCAGTGGATCATGGTCGATTGCGGCGTTACTTTCCCGGGCCCGGATCTGCCTGGAGTCGATCTCGTATTGCCGGATATCCGTTTCCTCGCCAAGGAACGCAAGAACCTCAAGGGCATCATCATCACCCATGCCCACGAGGACCATTACGGCGCGCTGAACGATCTCTGGCCGGGGCTCAATGTTCCGATCTACGCCTCCGCCTTCACTGCCGGCCTTCTCGAAGCCAAGCGCGACTACGAGAAGTCGATGGGCGAGATCCCGGTGACGCTGTTCAAGGCCGGCGATCGCATCAATGTCGGCCCGTTCGAGATCGAAGGCGTTGCCGTCAACCATTCGATCCCCGAGCCGATGTCGCTGATGATCCGCACGCCGCTCGGCAATGTCGTTCACACGGGTGACTGGAAGATCGATCACGAGCCGTCGCTCGGTCCGCTGACCGACGAGACCCGTTTTCGCCAGCTTGGCGAAGAGGGCGTGCTGGCGCTGATGTGCGATTCCACCAATGCGCTGCGTGATGGTGTTTCGCCCTCGGAGAAGGACGTTTCCGAAAGCCTGCGCAAGATCATCGAGGATGCCGAGGGCAGGGTGGCGATCACCACCTTCTCGTCGAATGTCGGCCGTATCCGCACCGTTGCCGAAGCCGCTGAAGCCGCCGGCCGCGAAGTGCTGCTGCTCGGCAGTTCGCTGAAGCGCGTGGTCGATGTCGCCCGCGATATCGGCCTCATGGAAGGCATCAAGCCTTTCATCGCCGAAGACGAATATGGTTATATCCCGCGCGACAAGGTTGTGGTGATTCTGACCGGCAGCCAGGGCGAGCCGCGCGCTGCCCTCGCCAAGCTCGCCCGGGACGAGATGCGCAATGTCGCATTGGCATCAGGCGATATCGTCGTCTTTTCCTCGCGCGCCATTCCCGGCAACGAGAAGGCGATCCAGGACATCAAGAACGGCCTGATCGAGCAGGGTGTGCATGTGGTGACGGACGCCGAAGCGCTTGTCCACGTCTCTGGACATCCCCGGCGCAACGAGCTGCAGAAGATGTATGAATGGACGCGCCCGAAAGTCGTCGTACCCGTGCATGGCGAGGCGACGCATCTGACTGCGCATAAGGAACTGGCCGAACAGAGCGGCATTGCCACCGTACCGCGTGTGCGCAATGGCGATGTTCTGCGCCTGGCACCGGGTCCGGTCGAGGTGATCGGCGAAGCGCCGCATGGCCGCATTTTCAAGGACGGTATCCTGATCGGCGATTTCGACGAGATGGGCATCGGCGAGCGCAAGAAGCTCTCCTATGTCGGCCATGTCGCCGTCAACGTCGTGCTCGATGCCCGTTACGACATCGTCGGCGATCCTGATCTCGTGCCCATCGGCCTGCCGGCATATGATGACGAAGGCGAGGAGATGGAAGACACTCTCTTCGACGCCATTGTCAGCGCCATCGAGAGTATTCCCCGCGCTCGCCGCAAGGATCTCAACATGCTGCAGGAGGCCGTTCGCCGTGCAGTGCGTGCCGCTGCCAACCAGGGCTGGGGCAAGAAGCCGCTCGTGACGGTATTCGTGACACGCACTGGCGGCTGAGGTCGCCTCGGGGAGGAGAGAGCCATGTTGGGACGCATCAATCACATCGCGATCGCCGTTCCCGATATCGCGGCAGCTTCCAGAGCCTATCGCGAAACGCTCGGCGCAACTGTATCTGCGCCGCAGTCATTGCCGGAGCACGGCGTCACCGTGGTTTTCGTCGAGCTGCCGAACAGCAAGGTCGAGCTGCTCGAGCCCCTCGGCGAAATCTCGCCTATCGCTGCCTTCCTCGCCAAGAACCCGGATGGGGGTATGCACCATATCTGCTATGAGGTTGCGGATATCCTTGCGGCGCGCGACCAGCTGGTCGCAAAAGGAGCGCGCGTGCTAGGCAATGGCGAGCCGAAAATCGGCGCGCATGGCAAGCCTGTGCTCTTCCTGCACCCCAAGGATTTCTTCGGCACGCTCATCGAACTTGAGCAAGTGTGACACTAAAGCGCTGATCGGTGCTTTGAAAGACGACTGCTTTGCCCCTATAAGCAAGCTTGGAAGAGGAAGAGGCGACAAACTCGTCTCGAAGGGAGTGTAATGGCACAGCAGATCGCCGCCGGTTTCGCCGTCTATTTCGTCGTCTGGTGGATCACGCTTTTCGCCGTCCTGCCTTTCGGCCTGCGAACCCAGGCCGAGGATGAACATGTGATCCTCGGCACAGTCGAAAGCGCGCCGACGAAATTTCGTGCATGGCGGGTTGTGCTGGTCACGACACTTGTATCGGCGTTCATCTATGGCGCCTGGTATGTCGCCTCGCGCTACTTCGGCCTGAGTATAGATTCCATCCCGCGGATCGTTCCAAGCTACAAGTGATCTACGAAAATTGTAGATGAAAGGCGCCTGGAATACGGGCGCCTCGCGATCGCCATCAATTCGTCACACGCCTGTCATGAGGGTGGCGCAAAGAATTTACAGGTCATGTATATTATTTCAGCTGAAGAGCGAACCAAAGGTTCCGGGCAAGTCATGGGACATTGAGGCGCTGAGAAAGCAAAAAAAAACAAGGCTATAAGCCTTGTTTTAAAGTATCGCGTGATCCTTATCCGTTACCGGGGCAGCGAACGAGCGCGCCTAAGATCTGATCCTCCCAAGACTTGACCGCGAAACGGCAAGAATTTAGCCTTCTTGCCTCTTTTGTGAGCTAAAATTAGCTCAAACATTGAGCTTTGTCATCCTTTTTTTTGCTTTTTTGCTACAGCCGCGCAGAATTTTTCTGTTGACGAATTTCCGTCGTAAATCCTTATAAACGTGCGCTTTTTCGAAACATCGAAAATAGGCTCTATCCCCTGTATTCTCGGGCTTTTGTCAAATTCTTCTGTTGAAGAATGCGGGTTTCCTTCCTGCGCCGAAGCAGTTATGAACTGCCTCCAGTACATAATTTGCTAACGATTCCACCCTCAGCGGAACGTCAAACAATCTGGAACAAGCGTCATGCGTCTGTCTCGTTACTTCATGCCCATCCTGAAGGAAAATCCCAAGGAGGCTGAAATTGTTTCCCATAGGCTCATGCTGCGCACCGGCATGATCCGTCAGCAGTCGCAAGGCATCTATTCCTGGCTGCCATTGGGCAAACGCGTGCTGGACAAGGTCAACAAGATCATCCGCGAGGAACAGAACCGTTCCGGCGCCATCGAGCTGTCGATGCCGACACTGCAGTCGGCCGAGCTTTGGCAGGAAAGCGGCCGCTATGACGCCTACGGCAAGGAGATGCTGCGCATCAAGGATCGGCAGGATCGGCCCATGCTGTATGGTCCGACCAATGAGGAGATGGTCACCGACATCTTCCGGTCATACATCAAGTCCTACAAGGACTTGCCGCTGAACCTCTATCACATCCAGCTGAAGTTCCGTGACGAAATCCGTCCGCGTTTCGGCACGATGCGCTCGCGCGAATTCATGATGAAGGATGCCTATTCCTTCGATCTAACGCAGGAAGGCGCCGTACAATCTTATAACAAGATGTTCGCCGCTTACTTGCGCACCTTCAATCGCCTCGGCCTGAGAGCAATCCCGATGCGGGCCGACACTGGCCCGATCGGCGGCAATCTCAGCCACGAATTCATCATTCTTGCCGATACCGGCGAGTCGGAGGTCTTCTGCCACAAGGATTTCGTCAATTTCGACATTCCTGGTGAAGACACGAATTTCGATGATGTCGCCGGCTTGAAGAGCATCTTCGACAAGTGGACCTCGGTCTACGCTGCGACCTCGGAAATGCACGACGAAGCCGCCTTCAACGCCATTCCGGAAGGCGATCGCCTGTCGGCGCGCGGCATCGAGGTCGGTCATATCTTCTATTTCGGCACGAAATATTCCGAGCCTATGGGTGCCAAGGTGCAGGGTCCGGACGGCAAGGAACATGCTGTCCACATGGGATCTTACGGTATTGGTCCGACACGCCTTGTTCCCGCCATCATCGAAGCATCGCATGATGAGAACGGAATCATCTGGCCGGCTTCGGTCGCGCCGTTTGATGTCGTGGTGATCAACATGAAGGCCGGCGACCAAGCCTGTGACGAGGCTTGCGAAACGGTCTATGCCGCATTGTCGAAGGCCGGCAAGGACGTACTGTACGACGATCGCGACGAGCGTGCCGGAACGAAGTTCGCAACGGCCGATCTGATCGGTGTGCCTGTGCAGATCATCGTCGGCCCGCGTTCGATTGCGAGCGGCGAAGTGGAAGTGAAGGACCGCAAGACCGGCGCTCGCGAGACGATGACGGTCGAGGCAGCGATCAATCGGCTGGCAGGCTGATTGACGATACTAAAGGATGGAAGGCGAATGGCGGTGAGCGCGGCAGTGGAACAGCAGGAAAATTCGTTCAAGGCCGGCCCATCGTCTCGCCCGTTTTCCGGTTTCGAGCGGCTTGTGGCCTGGCGCTACCTTCGCTCCCGGCGCAAGGAAGCCTCGATTTCGGTCATTGCCGGCTTCTCTCTGGTCGGCATCATGCTCGGCGTTGCGGCGCTGATCATCGTCATGGCCGTGATGAACGGTTTCCGTGCCGAGCTCTTCAAGCAGATTCTCGGTTTCAATGGTCATGTCGTTGTTCAGCCGATCGATTCGCCGTTGAACGATTATGCCGATCTGGCGAAGAAATTTTCCGCAGTTCCTGGCGTTACGATGGCCTTGCCGCTCGTCGAGGGCGAAACGCTTGCCTCCGGCCGCGGCGGCTCCGGCACCGGCGCACTGGTGCGCGGCATCCGCTCGGAGGATTTGACCAAGCTCAAATCGGTCTCCGATCACATCGTTTCCGGAGACATGGTCGGCTTCGCTTCGGGACAGGGTGTCCTGGTCGGCAGCCGGCTGGCGCGGCAATTGGGTCTGACGGTTGGCGATCAGATCACGCTTACGGCGCCGGATGGCGACGTCACGCCCTTTGGTGTCAATCCGCGCGTCAAAGCCTATACGATCTCCGGCATCTTCGAAGTCGGCATGTCGGAATATGATTCCTCCGTCGTCTTCATGCCGCTCGAGGAGGCACAGGTCTTCTTCAATGCCGAGGGCATCGTCGAGAAGATCGAGCTCTTCATCACCAATCCCGATGACGTCGACGATCTCAGACCGAAGATCGAGGAGGCGGCCGGGCGGCAGATTTTCCTGACGGACTGGCGGCAGGTCAATGCCACCTTCTTCTCGGCCCTGCAGGTCGAGCGCAATACGATGTTCATGATCCTGACGCTGATTGTCCTCGTCGCTGCGTTGAACATCATTTCGGGCCTCATCATGCTGGTGAAGGATAAGGGCAGCGATATCGCCATCCTGCGCACCATGGGTGCGACCTCGGGCGCGATCATGCGCATCTTCTTCATGACGGGGGCGGCGATCGGCGTCGTCGGCACGCTTGCGGGCGTCGTACTAGGTGTTCTGGTCTGCTTGAACATCGAGTCCATCCGCCAGTTCTTCTCCTGGATTTCGGGCACAGTGATCTTCAATCCGGAAGTCTATTTCCTCAGCAAATTGCCGGCCCAGATGAATCTCGGTGAGACCATCTCCGTCATCGTGATGGCGCTCACTCTGTCCTTCTTTGCCACCATCTTTCCGGCCTGGCGTGCCTCGCGGCTCGATCCGGTGCAGGCGCTGCGCTACGAATAAGGATACCGCATTTGATGAAACGCAACGTCGTTCTCCAGCTCTCTGGCGTGGAGCGTCATTACGGGCAGGGAGAGACGCGCCTGTCGATCCTGAAGGGTGCCGATTTCACCTTGCGCAGCGGCGAGATGGTGGCGCTGGTCGCTCCATCGGGCACGGGAAAATCGACACTCCTGCATGTCGCCGGCCTGCTTGAGCATCCGGATGGCGGCGAGGTGCTCGTCAACGGCCAGGCCTGCGAAGCCTTGTCGGATGACAAGCGCACGGCTGTCCGCCGCAGCGAGATCGGCTTCGTCTACCAGTTTCACCACCTGCTGCCGGAGTTCTCGGCTCTCGAGAACATCATGATGCCGCAGCTCATTTCCGGTCTTTCGCGCAAGGATGCCAGCGCGCGTGCTGCCCAGCTTCTCGATTACATGCGTATCGGTCACCGCGCCGATCATCGCCCGGCCGAACTCTCCGGCGGCGAGCAGCAGCGCGTGGCGATCGCTCGCGCCGTCGCCAATGCGCCGCTGGTGCTGCTGGCGGACGAACCAACCGGCAACCTCGATCCGGACACGGCTCATTACGTCTTCGATGCACTGGAAGCGCTGGTGCGCCAATCGGGCCTTGCGGCCCTGATTGCCACGCACAATCATGAGCTTGCCGCCCGCATGGATCGTCGCGTCACGCTGAGCGATGGCAAGGTGGTTGAAGTCTGATCGCTCGTTAAAGCACGTCGCGCAAAAATGCGTAGCGGTTTTACGACAACTACATGTGCAAAATCAAAGACCTAAAGCACAGGAAGCGAATCTGAAATATCGCGACGTGCTTTAGGGAACGATCAGGCCGCCGCGATAATCCAGCTCATAGGCCTTGCGCCCGTTCACCATGATGGCCTCATGGCCGATGAAATGGCTGCAGGTTCCCGTGCTTTGGTCGATATAGCGGCCGAACGCGTGTTCGAACTCGAAGCCTCCGAGAAAGCGTTTTTCATCCAGATAAAGGCGCAGCAGCGCCGCCTTGATGACCATGCCGGCACGCCTCCCGTCGATGAGATCGGGCTCGACGATATGGCCGAAATAATTCATGGCCCAGACCGGCTCGTCATCCTGCCAGACAAGCTCCTGTCCGGCGAAATCCGTGCCGCCAAAATAGCTGTCGAGATAACGCCAGCGGCCGCTCGTAAAGCCGATGTCATGCGAACCGCTGCGGCAGGATGGCAATCTCTCCCCGTCGCCGACATAGGTCTCGGCTTTGGCGACGACAATAAAATCGTTCAGCTCGGCAAGATCCGGCATGACTCTCTCCAATGTTGGTGAGCGCAAACGATGCCACTGATCGAATATTTTGTAAAGAACAAAAAGAGAACAAAGTCACTTATTGGCTGTTGCCACAAGCCTTCTGCCCGATGTCGTCCTGCCAGTCCTGAATTGTGACGGTCTTGGCATCGGCCCTCAGTGTCTTGCCATCCTTCGTCACCTTGCCGGTCAGCACATTGTAATCGCAGCTATGGCTGTTGTCCGGTTCGAGCGTATCACGGGAGTCGTAGGTGTAGCCGGCAACCACGAAGCTGTTGTTGCGATAGGCGAGCGTCAACGTCTGGTGCCAGCGATCGCGCCCGATGGCATCATTTTGCGAGGTGATCGCGATTGAGCCGTTCGGCAGCGCGGCGATCGATGGCTCCTGGCCGTAAATGCCATCCGGCGCGGCTCTGCCCCATATCTTATCCGGCGCGTTTACGGCGAGTTGCAGCAAAGAATGTTCACGGTCGCGCAGATAGATGTAGATCCCGATGGAAGTGTCAGCCTCATCGCCTGGAGCGGGTGCCACCAGAAGGGCAAGGTCCGCATTGCCGTCCTTGTTCCAGTCGCCGATCACGGCATCGACGATGCGGTTTGGTGCGATGACGTCCTCGGCACGGACGGCGGTTGTAAGCGACAGAAGAATGAGAACGCAGCCAAGTGATTTCATCGTGATCTCCCTATTCGCCTTTGCATAGCCTCGGGTTGCCCCGGCGTCTATCGGAGAGCTGAAAAACCGCCTGATGAAATTTATTGATGCTTCTATTGACTCTCGAACAAAAATAGAACAAAAAAGAAACATAACGAGTAAGGAGCGCGTAAATGACCGACATTATTCGAGACGTTGCAGCATTCACTTCCATCGTCATGTTCGTTGCCAGCTTTTCCCTGATCATGATGGCGATGTAAGTTTTATCCCCCATATGCACATGCCGCTCCCGTATTTGATGGGAGCAACTTATGGACTTTCTGATCCGCAATGCCGAAAATACCGCCGATTCATCTGAGCATGCGGAAGGGTTTGATATGGCGGATATGGGTGGCGCAGTTGTTCCGGTCGGCGAGATGCCGGAATTCGTACACCTTAGGGTTCATTCCGCCTATTCTCTGCTAGAGGGCGCATTGCCGCTCAAGAAGATCTTGGCCAAGGCTGCCGGCGACAGCCAGCCTGCCATCGCGATTACCGATACCAACAATCTTTTCGTCGCTCTGGAGTTCTCGCAAAAGGCGATGGACGAAGGGCTGCAGCCGATCATCGGCTGCCAGGTATCGATCGATATGGAAGATGGCGGCGAGGGCGAAAAGCGCGGGCCGCAACAGGCTTTGGCAAAGCTGCCGTCCATCGTCCTGCTTGCTGCGACGGAAGAGGGCTATGAACGCCTCGTCGATCTCGTCAGCCGTGCCTATCTCGGCGGCGAAGGCAATCATGCCGTTCACGTCGCTGCATCTTGGCTGGAAGAGATCGGCACGGAAGGCCTGATCGCGCTCACCGGTTCGTTGACCGGCCCGGTCGATATGGCCCTGAAGGAAGGGCATGCCGCACAGGCGCTCTCCCGGCTGCTGGCACTGAAACGACAGTTCGGCAACAGGCTTTATGTCGAATTGCAGCGTCATGGCACTTATGATCGTCGCCACGAACAGAAGATGATCGCGATGGCTTACGAGCATGAGATTCCGCTCGTTGCGACCAACGAAGCTTTTTTTCCCACGCGCGATGATTATGATGCGCACGACGCACTGATGGCGGTGGCCCACAACGCCATCGTCTCGGACGATACGCGCTTCCGCCTGACCCCGGATCACTATCTGAAAAGCCGCGCCGATATGGCCAAGCTCTTCGCCAATTTGCCAGAGGCGCTGGAAAACACCGTCGAGATCGCCCGTCGTTGCTCCTTCATCCTGAAGACGCGCAAGCCGATCCTGCCGCGCTTCACCGGGGCTACCGATGATGCGGAGGAGGCCGAACGTGCCGAATCGGCGGAGTTGCGGGCCCAGGCAGTCGAAGGGCTCGACCAGCGTCTCTCCTCGCTCGGCATGGCGCCGGGTTATGAGGAAAAGGACTATCGCGAGCGGCTGGAATTCGAACTCAGCGTCATCGAGCGTATGAAGTTCCCCGGCTACTTCCTGATCGTTGCCGACTTCATCAAGTGGGCCAAGCGCCACGACATCCCTGTCGGCCCCGGCCGCGGTTCCGGCGCGGGCTCGCTGGTCGCCTATGCGCTGACCATCACCGACGTCGATCCGCTGCGCTTCTCGCTGCTGTTCGAGCGCTTCCTTAATCCGGAACGCGTCTCGATGCCGGACTTCGATATCGACTTCTGCCAGGACCGGCGCGAAGAGGTGATCCGCTATGTGCAGGCCAAATATGGCCGCGAGCAGGTGGCGCAGATCATCACCTTCGGATCGCTGCAGGCGCGCGCCGCCTTGCGCGACGTCGGCCGCGTGCTGGAAATGCCCTATGGCCAGGTCGACAAGATCTGCAAGCTGGTGCCGAACAATCCCGCCAATCCCACGCCGCTCAGCAAGGCGATCGAGGAGGAGCCGCGCCTGCAGGAGGAGGCGGACAAGGAGCCGGTCGTCGCCCGCCTTCTCGACATCGCCCAGAAGATCGAAGGCCTTTATCGCCACGCCTCGACACACGCCGCCGGTATCGTCATCGGCGACCGTCCGCTGTCGAAGCTCGTGCCGATGTATCGCGATCCGCGCTCGGACATGCCGGTCACTCAGTTCAACATGAAATGGGTGGAGCAGGCCGGTCTCGTCAAGTTCGACTTCCTTGGTTTGAAAACGTTGACGGTTCTGAAGACGGCCGTCGATTTCGTCGCCAAGCGCGGCGTCTCGATTGATCTCGCCAGCATCCCGCTCGATGACAAAAAGAGCTACGACATGCTCTCGCGCGGTGAGACGGTCGGCGTGTTCCAGGTGGAAAGTGCGGGCATGCGCAAGGCGCTGATCGGCATGCGCCCAGACTGCATTGAGGACATCATCGCGCTAGTGGCGCTCTATCGTCCTGGCCCGATGGAGAACATCCCGGTCTACAACGCCCGCAAGCACGGCGAGGAAGAGATCGAATCGATCCATCCGAAGATCGATTACCTGCTGAAAGAAACCCAGGGCGTTATCGTCTACCAGGAGCAGGTGATGCAGGTCGCCCAGGTACTCTCGGGCTATTCGCTCGGTGAGGCCGATCTTCTGCGCCGCGCCATGGGTAAGAAGATCAAGGCCGAGATGGACCAGCAGCGCGAGCGCTTCGTCGATGGTGCCATCAAGAACGAGGTTTCGAAGGGGCAGGCTGACGTCATCTTCGATCTGCTGGCGAAATTCGCCAATTACGGTTTCAACAAATCGCACGCGGCTGCCTACGCCATCGTCTCCTACCAGACCGCCTATATGAAGGCCCACTATCCGGTGGAGTTCCTGGCAGCGTCGATGACGCTCGATATGTCCAACACCGAAAAGGTCAACGACTTCCGCCAGGACGCCAAGCGGCTGGGCATCGAGGTCATTGCGCCTTCGGTGCAGACTTCGTTCCGCCATTTCGAAACCGGCGACAACCGCATCTATTACGCGCTGGCGGCCATCAAGGGCGTTGGCGAATCCGCCGTCGATCATATCGTCGAAGTGCGCGGCGACCAGCCCTTTGCCGGCATCGAGGATTTCTGCCTGCGCATCGATCCCAAGCAGATCAATCGCCGCGTTCTGGAAAGCCTGATCTGCGCCGGCGCTTTCGATTGCTTCGAAATCGACCGCGCCCAGCTGATCGCCGGCCTCGACCGCATCATGGGCTATGCCCAGGTGGCGCAGGAAAACAAGCGCAGCGGCCAGCACGACATGTTCGGAAGCGCTGCCTCAGGCCCGGAAAAGATCGTGTTCCCATCCTACACGCCCTGGCTTGCCTCGGAACGGCTGCTGCGCGAATTCCAGGTGCTCGGCTTTTATCTGACGGCGCATCCGCTCGACACCTACAAGAGCGTTCTCGACAAGATGCGCGTGCAGCCCTTCGCGGATTTCTCCGCTGCGGTGAAGCAGGGCGCGAGCAACGGCCGCCTTGCCGGCACTGTCATCTCGAAGCAGGAGCGCAAGACGCGCACCGGCAACAAGATGGGCATTTTCGTTTTCTCCGATGCTTCCGGTCAGTTCGAAGCCGTGCTCTTCTCGGAAACCCTGAACCAGTATCGCGACGTTCTCGAAGTCGGCAAATCCTTCGTCATCACGGCCCAGGCGGATGAGCGCCCGGAAGGCATCAGCCTGCGCCTGCAGACGGCGCAATCGCTGGAGGAAAAGTCGCTGCAGATGCAGAAGGCGCTGCGCGTCTATGTCCGCGATTCCGGGCCGCTGAAGGCGGTTGCCGCGCATCTGAATGCCAAGGGCGACGGCCTCGTCTCCTTCATCGTCATCAAGGAGGAAGGGATGCGCGAGGTCGAGGTGGCCTTGCCGGAGAAATATCGCATCACGCCGGAAATCGCTGCCGCATTGCGTACGGCGCCGGGTGTCATCGACGTCGAATTGGTTTAGCCCTTCTTACCCAACGCGCCGTTGTTGGTGATGGTGATGAAATCGGTTTCGTTGCCGGTTTCAGGACCAACGCCGGTGTCGGAAATCGTCAGCGACGAGCCGGCCGTCAGGATATCCTCGATGCGGTGGCGGACATCGTCGGGAATGGTGATGCGGCTGAGCGCCTGCCCGGCGGCATCGAGCGATTGTGATTGCTCCTCGCTGGTGATGCCATAGCGCTTCTTCGTCTGCTTGCTCAGATCTTCTTCGAGCGTCATGCCGAACCAGTCGGCCTTGCCGCTGATACGGTCGATCGCGTTGGCGGTGAAGAAATGCACGCCGAGCGCTTCCTGCGGTTCTGCGATGATGGCCGGACCTTCGAAGAGCGGCTTGAAGTTCTGGCGGACCATGATGGCACCGTTCGGCGGCTCGCCCTTGCCGGCGGCAGCATAGGCGGCCTTCATCAGCGCAGGGCTGACGAGGCCGCCTGTCGTCTTGATATCATGCGCCTTCTTGAAGTCTTCGATCGCCTGCACCGTCGCCGGCCCGAGCATGCCGTCAGGCGTTCCGGTGATGAAGCCCATACCATTCAGGATGCCCTGAAGGTCGCGCACGTTTTCGCGCAAGCCGCGCCGGGTGATGAGAATGCTGAGCGGAGCGGGATCGGCAGGGGGCGCAACGATCTCCTGAACCTTCGGTATCTGGATCGAGGTAACATCGTTCGTCGCAACCTGCAGGGGTTGCCCTTGCTGCAGAAAGCTCGCGGTCATCGGCCGCAGTTCAATGCCGGAAAACAATGCCGGCGGCGGAGCAGCCAGCGGCTGGAACAGCATCGCGTTTTCGAAGGGCTGCGGCACCAGCGGCTGATTGGCGATGACCACATGTACGCCGCGCTCGGTCATCTGGTAGAGCATCTTGGCGAAGGCTTTTGGCATACGCACGCAGCCATGGGATGCCGGATAATTCGGAACCGAGTTCGATTCGTGCAGCGCGATGCCTGACCATGTCAGCCTTTGCATGAAGGGCATGGGCGCAGCCGAATAGAGATTGGACTCGTGATAAACCTTCTTTTCCAGGATGGAGAAGATGCCGCTCGGCGTCGTATGGCCGCGTTTGCCGGTCGAAACCTTCGAGGTCGCGATCACCTGGTCGCCGTCATAGACCGCAAGCGACTGCCTGTCTTTCGACACTACGATCTGCAGGGTGCGGGCATCCGGCGCAGCAAAGACGGGATGAGAAAGGGCGGTGGCCGACAATAGCGCGAGCCCAAGCAACAAAAATGGCTTCATAGACACAACCAAAACGCAATACTCGTTGCGGCCAAGGTTAGACTTCGAAGTTTAAGGAAGACTTGCTGAAAGGTGGTGCTTTGCTGGGCGCACGAAAGCGCGAGCCCTGCTTCACTGCAGCCAAATGCGGCATCGCCGAAGCGGAGTGGTCAAACTCTGCTTCGGCGATGCCTGAAATCTTGGACTTTCGAAGGATCAGTGGACGCTGGAGGCCACCCAATTGTGCCAGTCCTGCTCGCTGCCGTGGAAGGCGTTGAGGTCGATCCTGCCCTCGACGCCGTGCGATACGCCAGAGCCGGAATATTGCCAGAACAGCCATTTGCGGCCGGGATAGACCTTGGACGGATGTTGAGCCACGGCGCGCAGCCAGAAGGGATAGTTGAGCAGCTCGCCACTCAGATTGTCGCGATAGAAATCCGGCGCGGTGTAGACGATCGGACGCTGACCGTAATGCTTTTCCAGCTTGTCCATGAACACCTGCATCTTGGCGAGAACCTGCTCACGCGAGGGGCGCCGTTTGCAGCTCGACTCGCCGTTCCATTCCACGTCGATAACAGGCGGAAGAGCGCCGGCCTCCTTCGGGACGTTGCGGATGAACCAGTCGGCCTGCTCTCCGGCAGTCCGGCACCAATAGAAGAAATGATAGGCGCCATGCTTCAGGCCGGCCTGCTGAGCGGCCCGCCAGTTCTTCTTGAACATGGGGTCGAGATGATCGCCGCCATCCGTCGCCTTGATATAGACGAAGTTCGCACCCTGGGTGCGCAGCGTATCCCAGTCGATCTCGCCCTGCCAGCGCGAGACGTCGACGCCATGGACCGCGAGCTTGCGGGGCGAGGTGGACGTACCGAAGTTGATCGGCTTCGCATCCCGGAAACGATGGCTGTAGATCTGCATCGGCTGCTGCCGCAGAGCGCGGGGCATCGGGTTCGATGGCGAGAGCATGGCGAGCGGCCGTTGCAGCGGCACGGGCGTATCGTCGTCACTCTGGTCGGAAGGCATGATCCCCTCCGGCCGCAGATTCGTCGGCATGGCGACTGCGAGCGCCTGTTGCCGCTCGACGCGCGAAACCGTCTCGCCGATTTCGACGGACGGCGTCGGTCTGCTGGTCTTTGCGATGGAGCCCGTCAATTCTTTGGAGGGCGGGGCGGCTTGCGCGGCTTCGCGCTCACCTCGGGCGGCGCAGCCTGAAATCGTCAGGCAGGCAAGAAAAATGGTCGATACAGCCGATAGACGCATAGGAACCCGTACGCAAAACACAATCGACGGCGGATCCGCGCCGTTCGGAAGTTACAGAATCCAAGTCCTAATGGAAATTTACCAAAAAAGTTTGAATCCGAGCTTTCTCGCGCTAAAGAATCGCGCGCGTAGCGCAATTATTTGCGACATCATCAAAATCACCATTTGGTGACTTGTGCTAAGTAATTGTTATTTATGGCGTTTGTCGCCAAACGTGTAGCCGGTCTCGACAGTCTTGTTGCCGAATTTTTCTCGGAGCTTGTCCATGGCTGCTTCCGCAGCGGCCCGTCGCGTGGCCTGCACATCGATAAGATCGGGCGGGTCCGCACGCCCGGCGTCGCCGAGATCGGTAACACCGATGCCGATGAGGCGGAACTTCGTTCCGTCAGTCTCATGCTCGAGCATGCGCAATCCTGTACGGAAAATCCGGTCCGCAAGCTGTGTCGGATCCTCCAGGCGGCGATTGCGCGTTCGGGTCTTGAAATCTGATGTTTTCAGCTTCAGCACCACGGTCTGGCCGGCGATGTCGCTGCGTTTCAGGCGGCGCGAAACTTTCTCCGAGAGGTCGCGCAGGATCGGCACGAGATCGTCATGGCGGGAGATATCGTCGAAGAAGGTGGTTTCGGAAGACACGCTCTTTGCCGCTTCGTTCGGATGCACGGTTCGGTCGTCGATACCGCGCGAGAGACGGAAAAGCCGCTGCCCGATGACGCCGTAGCGACGCATGAGATCGCCTTCCTCCATGGCCTGCAATTGGCCGATGGTACGGATGCCGTCGCTTTCAAGCGCTGCGGCAAAGGCCTTGCCGACCCCCCATATGGTCGTGACCGGCCGGGGCTCCAGGAAGGAGGGAGCCTCTTCGCGGCCGATGACGGAGAAGCCGCGCGGCTTCTGCAGGTCGGAGGCCACCTTGGCAAGGAACTTGCAATAGGAAAGCCCGACCGAGATTGTGATACCGATTTCCCGCTCCACCCGTTTGGCAAATTTCGCCAGGATGCGGGCCGGCGGATCATGATGGAGCCGCTGTGTGCCGTCGAGCTCGAGAAAGGCTTCGTCGATCGAAAGTGGCTGAACCAGCGGCGTCAGCTCCTGCATCATGCCTCGAACCTCGCGGCCGACGCGGACGTATTTTTCCATGTTTGGACGAATGACGACGGCTTGCGGGCAAGCTTCCAGCGCCTTGAACATCGGCATGGCGGAGCGCACCCCGTGGATGCGGGCGATATAGCAGGCGGTGGAGACGACGCCGCGCTTGCCGCCGCCGACGATGACAGGCTTGTCGGCGAGCTCCGGATTGTCACGCTTCTCGATCGACGCATAGAAGGCATCGCAATCGATATGCGCCAGCGTCAGCGCGTAAAGCTCCCGATGGTAGACGAGGCGAGGGCTGCCGCAGTTCCGACAGCGCGTGCGCGTGGCCGATTGCTCGCTCAAGCAATCGCGACAGAAGCCGGAAATCTTGTCGGGCGCATGGGTCATCGAGCGAGAACAAAAATTGAACATCGCTACTTTATGTTTTAAACTTGCGAGTCTCAAGCCCGGAAACTGTTGGGGAGGCGGGAGTGCAGAATTTAAGCGTACAGCCGTTGACGCCGGATCGCTGGGACGATTTCCAGACGTTATTCGGACCAAGCGGCGCCTGCTATGGCTGCTGGTGCACCTATTTCCGCGTCCCGACATCGCAGCGCAAGACGATGGATGCGACGGCAAAGAAGCAGTTGATCGAGGAACGCATCGCGGTAGGGCCGCCGCCCGGGCTTCTAGGCTATATCGACGGGCAGCCGATTGCCTGGGTGCAGGTCGGTCCGCGTAGCGAGCTGCCGCAATGGAACTCGCCGAAAACAGTGTCACGCCCGCTCGATCCCGCCGATGCGGAGGACAGCTCGGTCTGGGCAGTGAGCTGTTTCTTCATGAATTCGAAGGATCGCGGCAAGGGACACAGTCATCGCATGTTGTCGGAGGCCGTGAATTTCGCCCGCGCGTCCGGCGCGCGCCTGCTGGAAGGCTGTCCGATCGAGCGTACGAAGCAATCGAAGTCCGTCGGCCTCTATGTCGGCTCGCAGCGCATATTCGAGGCAGCCGGATTTTCGGAAGTTGCGAAGCGCAAGGACGGCAGGCCTCTGATGCGCCTCGTCCTTTGAGGGTATGGCCAGTGGTGTCAGCGCGCGATATGGGCCTGAATCAGCGGCGCTGCCTGGCTCCATTCGTTGGCTTCCGGAATACCCGCGGCTGCGACCGGCGCCATGCGGTGAACGATGGAATCCGGTTTCAGATTGATGAGGAGGCATTCCGGAACATGCTCGCTGACCGAATGCAGATTGTGAGCCATGTCGTCGACGAAGGCGACGGGCGTTGCGCGCTGCCGATGCAGCGAGCGCACGATCGGCCCCTTCGGCTGCAGCGACGCGAGCAGCGGATAGGCAAGCTCGAGCCTGTCGAGAAGCCGTCGTCGCTGCTCCCAGAATTGCGGCGGCATGGCTGTCAGGAAAACGATGTCGGCATCTTTCGAGAATTCGCCGAGCGTATCGACGACGCGATCAAGCGGCGTTTGCCACTGTTCCTGCGCCTCGAAGAATGCCTCGATCAGCCGGTGCACATCCTTTTCTTCCAGCGCGGAGCCATTGGCCTTGGAGACGATGTTGCCCGTCAGCCGGAAGGAACGCGGCAGGAATTCATGGCCTTCGGCGTCGATGAAGGTCAGGAAGGGCGCAAAGAAGTGCAAGACGACGTCGTCGACATCGCAAACAATCAGCGGCCGCTCCTGCAACCGGATATGCGATACGTCGAATTCGAGCGGGGCATCCATGATCAGTATTCTCCAGAGGCAAGGCCGGGCGGCGAAAAATGCGCCGACGCGGCGGCGACGGCCTCCGGCGGAATGCCGCTCGCCTCGCAAAAGGCCAGCAATGTCGGTTCGTGGTTCATGAGGAAGTCGAGCATGCCGGCAAGAAAGGCGGGCTCGTTGATGGCGTTGCGCACCTGTGCCGGCTCTACACCGGTCAGCGCCAAGAAGCGGCCGAACATAGCCGGTTCATTGGCCAGCCAGCCGAGTACGGCAATCGCAGTCTCTTGCGGGTCGGCCGCGCTCTTCTTCGGGTTCTTGAAGTTACTTTGCATTTTGAAGGGTGAGTTACCTATTTTTCAACCAAATGCCGGTAATTTGCGATTCAAGTATTTCTGGAATCGGTTCCTCGCGACCCTATATTTCGAGAGAATGGATGCAATACCGGATGCAGGGACAGCTTTCCATGCCTAAGCAGGTAATGATTGTAGAAGACAATGAGCTCAATATGAAGCTCTTTCGCGATCTGATCGAGGCTTCCGGCTACACGACGATCCAGACCCGCAACGGCATGGAAGCGCTCGATCTTGCGCGCAAGCATCGCCCCGACCTGATCCTCATGGATATCCAGCTGCCGGAAGTTTCTGGCCTGGAGGTTACCAAATGGCTGAAGGAGGACGACGATCTGCACGTCATCCCGGTGATCGCGGTCACGGCCTTCGCCATGAAGGGTGACGAGGAGCGCATTCGTCAAGGCGGTTGCGAGGCCTATGTCTCGAAGCCGATTTCGGTGCCGAAATTCATTGAGACCATTAAGACCTATCTGGGCGACGCCTGATGATGGGGAAGAACTGATGACCGCACGCATTCTGGTAGTCGACGATATTCCGGCCAATGTGAAGCTTCTGGAAGCACGGCTGCTTGCCGAGTATTTCGAAGTGCTGACCGCTGAAGACGGTTTGAAGGCGCTCGCCATTTGCGCGAGCACGCAAGTCGATCTCATCCTTCTCGATATTATGATGCCCGGCATGGATGGTTTTGAGGTGTGCGAACGCCTGAAATCTGATCCCCGCACCACGCATATTCCTGTCGTCATGGTCACGGCGCTCGATCAGCCCGCCGACCGTGTGCGCGGTCTGAAGGCCGGTGCCGACGATTTCCTGACCAAGCCGGTCAATGACCTACAGCTGATTTCACGCGTCAAAAGCCTGCTTCGCCTGAAGACCTTGAGCGATGAGCTGCATATGCGCAACGAGACCGCGCGCAATTTCGGTATCGACGATCTGATGCGGGCCGGCGACGGCCGCGCCGAGGAAGCTGGCCAAGTGCTGCTGGTCGATGGCCGCGCCAATTCGCAGGAGCGTATCATCCGCACGCTCAAGCCGATTGCTCAGGTCGTCGCGATGTCCGATCCGCAGGCAGCCTTGTTTGAGGCAGCTGAACGGCCGTTCGAACTCGTCATCGTCAACTCGAATTTCGACGACTACGACCCGCTGCGGCTCTGCTCGCAGCTTCGTTCGCTGGAGCGTACGCGTTTTCTACCCGTGCTGCTGGTGACGGAGCAGGGAGCAGACGACATGATCGTCCGCGCGCTGGATCTCGGCGTCAACGATTATATCGTCCGGCCGATCGATCCGAACGAACTCGTCGCTCGCTGCCTCACGCAGATACGCCGCAAACGCTATAATGATCGCCTGCGCGCCAGCGTGCAGCAGACGATTGAACTTGCCGTCACCGATGCGCTCACGGGTTTGCACAACAGGCGCTACCTCGACAATCATCTCAAGGTGCTTTTCGACCGCTCCTTGGCGCGAGGCCGGCCGCTCTCGATTCTGATTACGGACATAGATCGCTTCAAGACCGTCAACGATACCCATGGCCACGATGCCGGCGATGAAGTTCTCAAGGAATTTGCCGCAAGGATCCGGTCCACGGTGCGCGGTGCCGATCTCGCATGCCGCTATGGAGGCGAGGAGTTCGTTGTGGTCATGCCGGATACGCCTGCCGATACGGCTGCCGCAGTCGCAGAACGGCTACGCGCTGCGGTAGAAAATATGCCAGTGAAATTGCGCGAAAACGGTGTTGCGCTTAACATCACGGCATCCTTCGGGATTTCGTGCCGTTTGGAGACAATCGAGACGCCGGAGCAGTTGATGAAGCAGGCGGACCTTGCGCTTTACGAGGCCAAAAGAGCAGGACGCAACAGGGTTGTCGCTTCAGCGGCCTAGGGATGAATGGTCGAGAAGTGCGGTTACCCATGAATATTGAGGGTATTTTTCGGGTTTTGAACAACAATTCAAATTTTTTTGTTCTTTAACCTGCAGGCATAGCCACATAGCTCTATTTTAAAGAAACGCCGCATACTTATACTTTTGAATTTGGTATATGCCTTCGCTTTTTTGGTGCCTTTGAAATATTCTTGTTGTGTTGGTATATAGTTTTGTTTTGCTGGCGGCTTGTCGATGAGATGTCCGTTGGAAGGTGATGGATTAACTAAGTGTAATTTGTATATTCAAATACCCTTGAATATCTGTATTCGATCTTTTCTACCAAAGGAGGCGTTATCTCTTTATTCTTGATGGTTTCTTGAATTTATTTCACTAAGACTATCGGACATTCCTTTCCACCAAAGTCATGAATTTTAACCATCCGAGCAGACAAGTATTTTTTATCATTAAGAATTTGTTGATTTTCTTTCGATTTCGCGCGAATTTAGTCTCGTACATGGACAACCCGCAAGGGTTTCGAGATACCCCATGATGCTCAGGTCCGCCGCATCTCCTGGGTCGTGGGGTCGGTCGGCTGGCAGGCAGAAAGTAACGGTTCCTCGTGCCGTTTTGCAGGCTAGCCGGCCCCCAATTTAAAACGCCGCTCTTCGTTCATCGAAGGCGGCGTTTTTCTTTTTTGTCGACACGGCGGGCCGTTGCTCCTCGACCCAGGTATTTCCAAACTGATGTCGCAAAATCGGACGCAGATCGAGACGATACCGACAAAACAAAAAAGGCGCTAACCCATGGGTCGCGCCTTTTTGTAACCTGAAGTTTAGGAAACTTACTTGATCTTCGTTTCCTTGAACTCGACGTGCTTCTTAGCGATCGGGTCGTACTTCGTCTTCGTCATCTTGTCCGTCATCGTACGGCTGTTCTTCGTCGTGACGTAGAAGAAACCGGTGTCGGCCGTCGACAGCAGCTTGATCTTGATGGTGGTAGCCTTAGCCATGGTCGTTCTGCCTTTAATAAAAATGAACGCCGTGGACGGCCAGTGCGGAGGTCCACGGCGAATTCTGGCGCGAAAATACAAATCGCGCCCGAAAAGTCAACCTCTGTTGCCCATGAAAAGCAGCCGTATCCCCGAAAGGAAGACATAAAGGCCGAAGAAAAAGGCAACGGCCCAGGCAAAGCCGCTCGGATTGACCAAATCCATGGCTGTGCCGATCGTCGGCGGCCCGAGAACCATGCCCACGGCATAACAGAAGACGAAGGCTGCGTTCGCGGCCACCAGATCGACGCCGGTCAGCCGCGTGCCCAGATGGCTGAGCCCGACCGTATACATGCCGGAAACGCAGCCGCCCCAGAAGAGCAGGATGATTGCGAGAATGATCCAGTTCGATGACAGCGATGGCAGTAGCAGCGCTCCGACAAGCCCGATAGTGGCCATGATCGACAGAAGCGGGCGCTTGTCCCGCATGCGGTCTGCAAGCAGGCCGAGTGGAATCTGGAAGACGAAATTGCCGACACCCATGACGGTCAGCAGCAGCGCGGCCTGTGATTCGTTGAAGCCGAGACGTGTCGCATAGCTGGTGAAGAGCGATCCGCCGCCGACGGTCACCGCACCGAACACGAAGACCGCGGCTGTCGCTGTCGGCACGAGGAAGATGTAGCGCACGAAATGCAGTTCCGGCTTCTCGTCGACGATCGGGCTCTCGTTGCGGGCGATGAAGATCGGAATGGCGGCCGCCAGGATGATACAGGCGCCGATGATGAAGGGCATCAGGCCCTCGCTGCCGACGACGGAAAAGAGTAGGGGGCCGGCCGCAAATCCCAGCGAGAAGACGGTGGAATAGAGGCCGAGCACGAAGCCACGCTTGGAAGGCGGCGAAGCGGCGTTGATCCAGAATTCCGACAGGATAAACAGCGTCGTCGTCGCCCCATGAAAGACGATGCGTAGCGGAAACCACAGCAACAGATTTTCCGCATAGTAGAAGCCGAGCGAGCTCAGTGCCGAAAGGAAGACGGCCCAGATCATCGTCTGTACGACGCCAAAGCGGTGCGCGAGCTTGGTCGTGATGACTGCGGCCAGCATCGAGGCGATGCCCATCATTGCAGTATTGAGCCCGATCAGGCTCGAAGGAATGCCGCGCTTTTCGAGAATGATGCTCAGAAGCGGCAGGCCAAGTCCGATGGCGATGCCGACAGCGGAGACGGAGGCGATGGCTGCGACGAGCGAGGGCCAGTGAATTTCTTCGACATGGCCAGCCTTGTCGTTCGTCGGTTCAAGCATAAACAAATCCCTGGGGCATGAGGCGGGCGAATCGATCCGAATGCGGAACACAGGAAGGCACGGCTCGGCCAAATTCAGGTGACGGGTCGGCTTTCATGTGATCGATCACACCCTCCAGAATAGTCCCTATGACGCGCGGCATGTTCAGACAAGAAATGCTGCCCATGTCAAGCGGTTGCCGGTGAAGCAATTCGCCTGAAACACGAATAAGCAGCAAAACCTCTGCAGTTTTCGATATAGAAGCGCAATGCTCGGAAACAATCTCTGCCGTCGATAGAGATCGGCGACATGAAGAGGACAGCATGGTCACGGCTGGCCGTTTCCTTGATCCCATTCCTCCGGGCTGTCGTCGTGACCGCCGAAGCCATGCATGCGGAGCGCCCATTGCAGGCCGATGACGCCGCCTTTGATCGGCTGGATGATGGCAAGCGCTGCGATGACGGTAATGGGCGCCCATATGGCGAGATGTGCCCAGATCGGCAATTTGAAGGTCATGTCCGTCAGCATGTAACCGCCGACGATGAGATGGCCGAGAACGAGGATCACCAGATAGGGCGGCAGATCGTCGGCGCGTTGATGGGAGATATTTTCGCCGCAGACCGCACAACGGTCGACAGGCTTCAGGAAGGCGCGGAAGAGCTTGCCGGTACCACAGCGCGGACAGCGGTTCAGCATGCCGCGGGAAATCGATCGTCCGAGCGGACGTTCGCTCTCGTCTGACCCACCGAAGTGGATAGGGGAGTCGGATGGGCTGCCCGTCATGAATACGCTTCCTCCGTGCCGGCAGCCGTCCTTTATCTGCGGCCGCGCGGCGGTCTCGTGCCCGGCGCCTTGCGGGCCTGGTTCTTGTTGCGGCGGGTCGCCTTGTGGAAGGAACGAACCGCCGTCGGCATTGGTTTGCCGTCGCTCAGCATCTCGAAGCGCAGCGCTCCGGCAAGCGGCACAGCTTCCGCCAGTCTCACCGTCACATCGTCGCCGAGACGGTAGCCAAGCCCCGTTCTCTCGCCTGTCAGCGCCTGATGGGCCTCGTCGTAGATGAAGTAATCGGTGCCGAGCGTAGATATAGGGATGAAACCGTCCGCGCCATAGTCCGGCAGGGTGACAAAAAGTCCCGACTTGGTGACACCGCCGACCCGCGCCTCGAATTCCGCGCCGACACGGCCGGCAAGATGGTGGGCAATGAGCCGGTCCACCGTCTCACGCTCCGCAGCCATGGCGCGGCGCTCGAAGGTCGAGATTTCCGCAGCGATATCGTCGAGCGACGCTTCTTCGTCCGGGGTGATCCCGCCTTCGCCGAGGCCGAGCGAACCCACAAGCGCGCGATGCACGATCAGGTCGGCATAGCGGCGGATCGGCGAGGTGAAGTGTGCATATTTCATCAGATTGAGGCCGAAGTGCCCGATATTGTCCGGGCTATAGATCGCCTGGCTCTGCGAGCGCAGCACCATCTCGTTGACCATGGTCTGATGCGCGGTGCCTTCGGCTTTCGCAAGAATGCCGTTGAAGCTGTTGGCCCGCACATTGCCGCCCTTGGCAAGCGATATGCCGAGGGTTGCCAGGAATTCGCGCAGCACTTCCTGCTTGGCGAGCGTCGGGCCGTCATGGATACGATAGATCAGCACCTGCTTGCGCTTCTCCAGCGTCTCGGCGGCGGCGACGTTCGCCTGGATCATCATCTCTTCGATGAGCTTGTGCGCGTCGAGGCGCGGCGGCACGAAGACGCGATCGACCGTGCCGTCCGGCTTCAGCAGGATCTTGCGCTCGGGCATGTCGAGCTCGAGCGGCTGGCGACGTTCGCGGCCCTTCTTCAGAATGTCGTAGGCGTGCCAGAGCGGCTTGAGGATCGGCTCCAGCATCGGCCCGGTCTTGTCGTCGGGCTGGCCGTCGATCGCCGCCTGTGCCTGCTGGTAGGAAAGCTTGGCCGCACTCTTCATCATGATGCGATGGAACGTATGCCCGGCCTTGCGGCCTTCCTTGGAAAAGATCATCCGCACGGCGAGGGCGGGGCGGTCGACACCCTCCTTCAGCGAGCAGAGATCGTTGGAGATACGCTCGGGCAGCATCGGCACGACGCGATCGGGGAAATAGACCGAATTGCCGCGCTTCAGCGCCTCGCGGTCGAGGGGAGAGTTCGGGCGCACATACCAGGAGACGTCAGCAATCGCGACGGTGACGATCACGCCATCCGGATTGTCGGGTGAGGGGTCCATCTCGGCATAGACGGCGTCGTCATGATCCTTGGCGTCGGCCGGGTCGATGGTGATCAGCGGCAGGCTGCGCCAATCCTCGCGGTGCGACATGGTCGCGGGCTTGGCCGCATCGGCTTCTGCGATCACGGGAGCGGGGAAAACATGCGGAATGCCGTGCGCATGGATGGCGATCATCGAGATCGCCTTTTCGGAGGCGACGGAGCCGACGACCGACAGGACCTTGGCCCGCTGCAGGCCGAAACGGCCGAGACGAGCCACTTCGACCTCGACCAGATCGCCATCCTTGGCGCCGCCGGTATAATCCGGGTCGATGACCATTTCCTCGCCGCGCCGCTCGATCGGCATCAGACGTCCGCCGCCGCCTGGCGTTTCGCGGAAGACGCCCATCGAGGCGCCCTGCCGCTTGTCGATGACCTTGATGATGCGGGCCGTATAGGCTGGGCCGCCGCGATCCACCGCCGGGAAGATCTTCGCAAGAATGCGGTCGCCCATGCCGGCGACCGGCGCCTTGCCCTTGCCGTTACGGCCGGCCGGCGAGGAGGATTGCTTGATCATCACGGCAGGTGCCACGCCGTTTTCATCAGCCCATTCGGCCGGGCGGCCGATCAGCATGCCGTCCTTGTCGCGGGTGGTGATATCGAGAACGGCAATCGGCGGCAGCGCGCCGGGGCGGATGAGCGACTTCCGGCTCTTCTGCACCATGCCTTCTTGTTCGAGTTCGCGCAAAAGATCCTTCAGCGCGACGCGGCTCTCGCCCTTCAGCCCGAAGGCCTTGGCGAGCTCACGCTTGGAGGCCTGCTCGGGATGATCAGCGATGAAACGCAGAAGGACTTCGCGCGGCGGCAGCACGCCATGGACGATCGCCATCATCGGCTCGGCGTCGCCGCCTGCCTTACCGGCGCGGCCGGGTTTGCCGGAACGCCGTTCCGACGATGGATTCCTGCCGCGCGGTTCTCTGCTCACTCTGCACTCTTCTTTTTCGCTGCCGTCTTGGCCGCAGGCTTCTTTGCAGCTGCCTTCGGCTTGGCGGTCGTTTTCGTCGCTTTGGCACCGGCTGCCGCGGTCTTTGCCTTGGCAGGCGCCTTCTTGGTGGTGCCGCCGCTCTTGCCGGCCTTGGCGGCGATCAGGGCGAGCGCTTCCTCGACGGTGATCGCCTGCGGATCCGTGCCCTTCGGCAGCGTCGCATTGACCTTGCCCCAGTTGACATAGGGGCCGTATTTGCCGTCGCGAACGGTAATCACGCCGCCGCCGTCCGGATGCTCGCCGAGCTCCTTCAGCGCTGCCGGCGTGCCGCCGCGTGCCTTGCCGCCGGCTGCCTTGCTCTGCTTTTCGGCGATCAGCGTAACCGCGCGGTTGAGGCCGACCGTGAAGACATCCTCGACGCTTTCGAGGTTGGCATAGCCGCCGTCATGCAGCAGGAAGGGACCGTAGCGGCCGATGCCGGAAGAGATCATCTTGCCGGTTTCGGGATGCTTGCCGATATCGCGTGGCAGCGAGATCAGCGCCATCGCCTTTTCATAATCGATATCTTCAGGCTTCCAGCCACGCGGCAGCGACGCGCGCTTCGCATCCTTGCCGTCGCCACGCTGGATATAGGGTCCGAAGCGCCCCGAGCGCAGCGTCAGCTCTTCGCCGGTCACCGGATCGGTGCCGAGTGCTTTCGGCTCGTTCAAACCGTTGGACTCGGCCTCCGCACCGCCTTCGGACGAAAGCTGGCGGGTATAGTTGCACTCAGGATAGTTCGAGCAGCCGACGAAGGCGCCGTATTTGCCGAGCTTCAGCGACAGGTTGCCCGTGCCGCAGACCTGGCAGATGCGCGGGTCGCTGCCGTCTTCACGCTTGGGGAAAACGAGCGGCGCAAGCGCGTCGTTCAGGGCATCGAGAACGTTGGTGACGCGCAATTCCTTGGTATCTTCGATCTGGGCGAAGAAATCGCGCCAGAAATCGCGCAGCACGTCTTTCCAGTTCAGCTCGCCAGCGGAAATGCGGTCGAGCTTCTCCTCCAGATCGGCGGTGAAATCGTATTCGACGTATTTGGTGAAGAAGCTTTCGAGGAAGGCCGTCACCAGCCGGCCCTTGGCCTGCGGCAAGAGCTTGCGCTTGTCGATCGTCACGTAGTCACGGTCGCGCAGCGTCGCAAGCGTTGCCGCATAGGTGGAGGGGCGGCCGATGCCGAGCTCTTCCATCTTCTTGATCAGCGATGCTTCCGAATAGCGCGGCGGCGGCTCGGTGAAATGCTGGGTCGAATTGATCTTCTGCTTGGCGAGATTTTCCCGCGCGTTGATCTCCGGCAGGCGGCCACCTTCTTCGCTGTCGTCGCTCTGCTCGCCGTCTTCCTTCTGGTCGGTATAGGCGGCGATGAAGCCATCGAAACGGATGACGGAGCCGACGGCGCGCAAGCCAGCCTTCTTACCGGCATTGTCGGCCAGGACCTCGACGGTCGTGCGCTCGATTTCGGCCGATGCCATCTGGCTGGCGATACCGCGCTTCCAGATCAGGTCGTAGAGCTTGAGCTGGTCGTCATCGAGGAACTTGCGGATGCGATCCGGCACGCGGTCGAAGTCGGTCGGGCGGATCGCTTCGTGCGCTTCCTGGGCATTCTTTGCCTTGGTGGAGTAGAAACGTGCCTTTTCCGGCAGGTAACGGTCGCCGAACTGGTTGGCGATGGCGCGGCGCGACGCATCGATCGCTTCCGGCGCCATCTGCACGCCGTCGGTACGCATATAGGTGATGAGACCGACGGTCTCGCCGCCGATATCGACGCCTTCATAGAGCTTCTGCGCCACCTGCATGGTGCGCGAGGCCGAGAAGCCGAGCTTCGAGGAAGCGGCCTGCTGCAACGTCGAGGTGGTGAAGGGCGGGCTTGGATTGCGCTTGACCGGCTTTGCCTCGACCGTGTCGACGACGTAGGAAGCGCCTTCGAGCAGAGCCTTCAGCTTGCCGGCTTCTTCGCCGTTGCCGATCGCACGCGGCTGCAGGCGCTTGCCGTCGGCAGAGACCAGGCGGGCTTCGAATTCATCGCCGCGCGGGGTCTTCAGGATCGCCGAGAGGTTCCAGTATTCTTCCGAGATGAAACGTTCGATTTCGGACTCGCGGTCGCAGACGAGGCGAAGGGCCACGGACTGTACGCGACCGGCCGAGCGGGCGCCGGGCAGCTTGCGCCAGAGCACCGGCGATAGGTTGAAGCCGACGAGATAGTCGAGGGCGCGACGGGCGAGATAGGCATCCACCAGCGGCACGTCGATGTCGCGCGGCTCGGCCATGGCGTCGAGCACGGCCTTCTTGGTGATGGCGTTGAAGACGACGCGTTTCACCGGCTTGCCGTTGATGACACGCTTCTTGTTCAAAAGATCGAGCACATGCCAGGAAATGGCTTCACCCTCGCGATCCGGGTCGGTCGCGAGAATCAGGCCGTCGGAGGATTTCATCGCATCGGCGATGTCCTTGATGCGCTTTTGCGAGGCACCATCGACTTCCCACAGCATTTCGAAATCCTGGTCCGGCAGCACCGAACCATCTTTGGCGGGCAGGTCACGCACATGGCCGAAGGATGCAAGAACCTTATATCCGGGTCCCAGATATTTATTGATTGTCTTGGCCTTGGCAGGCGATTCCACCACTACAACGTTCATCATCAAGTCTCTGAATACGAGGTCGCGCCGGTATAAGACGCGGGAGATACCGGGTTTTTCCGTCTTCCCGGCCTTCCGACATGGACAGGGAAATCGTCGCGGTCAAGAGGCTACTGCATAATTCCTTAAATCGGAATCGATTGAAGGATAAAATTATGCAGCACCTTTAACGTGTTACAGCGACCTTTGCGCGTCATATGTGACGCGCGGCGCTGTAATGCGATTTTTGCGCTTGGCGCGACGATGCGATGCTTAGAATTGGTACGCGTGTCACAGTTTTCAATCCAGCATGGAGATCGACACCAGTCCGCCGGGATGCCGATGCAGCCGGCCGGCCATGTCGAGTTCGAGAAGAACGGAATGAACGGCCGATATCGGCAGGCCGGTGTGGCGCACGATATCGTCGATCTCGACCGGCGTCGGGCCGAGAGCCTCGACGATGTGGTCGCGCTCGGCATCATCGGGCGGCGTGGAGAGCGGTCTGCTTCTCTCAATGGGCGGTGCGGCGGGGCGCGGGCGAAAGAGATCCGGCTCGGCGAGCGGCCGCAGCGCTTCGACGACATCGTCCGGCGCGGTCACGATCATCGCGCCGTCTTTCAGCAGTCCGTTCGTTCCTTCGCAGCGCGGATCGAGCGGCGAGCCGGGAACGGCAAAAACGAGCCTGCCGAATTCACCGGCGAGACGCGCAGTTATGAGCGAGCCGGAGCGGGTTGCCGCCTCGACGACGACGACGCCGAGCGAAATGCCGGCGATGAGGCGATTGCGGCGGGGAAAGTCGCGCGCTCTTGGCTCCCAGCCGAATGGCATTTCGCTGACGGCAAGCCCGTTGCCGTCCCAGATGTCGTTGAGCAGCCCGATATTCTCCGGCGGGTAGGGCTGGTCGAGGCCACCCGCCATGGCGGCGACCGTGCCGGTTGCGAGGCTGGCGCGATGGGCCGCCGTATCGATGCCGCGCGCAAGGCCGGAAACCACCGCATAACCGGCCTCGCCGCAGATGCGCGCGATCATCGCGGTGAATTTGACGCCGCTGATTGAGGCGTTGCGCGAGCCGACCATGCCGATGGCCGGCCGTGTTGCTGTCGGCATGTTGCCCTTGACGGCAAGCAGCGGCGGCGCGCCGTCGATCTCGCGAAGGGCAGGGGGATAGTCCGGCTCGCCGATGCCGACGAAGCGCGCACCGAAGCGATGGGCAGCCTCCAGCTCCCGCAGGGCGTCCCGCTCGTCGGCAATGCGGATGGCGCGCGTCGAGCCGCCGCGCTGGGAAAGCTCCGGCAGTGCGGCCAGAGCTGCTTCAGCTGAACCATAGTGATTGATGAGGTCGCGAAAGGTGGACGGACCGACGTTGTCGGAACGGATGAGCCTGAGCCAGGCGATCCTTTGTTTTTCGGTCAGCGCAACTCCGATCCGTCTTGCGCTGCCTATGTCCATTATCCCTTTGCTCCGATCTTGCCTTCCGTTCCCGCGGTCAGCCTGATGATATTGGCCCTGTGCTTGTACCAGGAGATGACGGTCATCAGCGCCATGACGGCGGCGATCTTATCGACACCCAATATCCACAATACAACCGGGATGACAAGGGTTGCAACCAGTGCGGAAAGCGAGGAGTAGCGGGTGGTAAAGGCGATCGCCAGCCAGACGATGGCGAAAATCAATGCCATCAGCGGTGCGAGACCTAACAGGATGCCGAGATAGGTCGCCACACCCTTGCCGCCCTTGAAGCCGATCCAGACCGGGAAGATGTGGCCGATGAAGGCCGCGAAGCCTGCGAGCACGCCGGCATCTTCGCCGAAGAAATGTGCGGTGATAAGAACAGCGGCCGTACCCTTGAAGGCATCGAGCAGCAGGGTTGCGGCCGCAAGCCCCTTATTGCCGGTGCGCAGCACATTGGTCGCGCCGATATTGCCAGAGCCGATGTTGCGCACATCGCCGAGCCCGGCCATGCGGGTCAGGAGAAGGCCGAAGGGGATCGAGCCAAGCAGATAGCCGATGACGACGGCGGCCAGCGCGGTCTGCAGGGTAAGCTGCCAAGTCCAGAAATCAGCCATCACGTCTTATTCTCCGTAAACCCTTAGGTCCGCCCTAGAGACTGTGAACCAGCGTGCCGGCGACATAGGTTGCCACCGCCCGGCCGCTCATTCTTGCATCTTCGAAGGGCGTATTCTTCGAGCGCGACAGAAGCATGTCTTTGGCGACAAGCCAAGGCTCGTCAAGATCGACAAGCGCGATATCGGCCTTGGCACCGGGCTTCAGCGTACCAGCCGGGAGCCCGAAGATCCGCGCCGGCCGCGTCGAGAGCGCATCGACCAGCCGCATCAGGCTGACCTGGCCGCTGTGATAGAGCCGGAGTGCGGCCGGAAGCAGCGTTTCGAGCCCGACGGCACCATCCTCGGCCTCTCCGAACGGCAGGCGCTTCGTATCGACGTCCTGCGGATCATGCGAGGAGACGATGATGTCGATCGTACCGTCCGCCAGTGCCTCGATCATGCCCGTGCGATCATCCTCGGAGCGCAGCGGCGGGTAGAGCTTGAAGAAGGTCCGGTATTCGCCGATGTCGTTCTCGTTGAGCGCGAGATTGTTGATCGAGATACCGCAGGTGACCTTGCCGCCGCGCGACCGGGCAAGACGGATCGCCTCGGCTGATTCCGGCACCGAAATCATCGCGGCATGATAATGACTGCGCGTCAGCGTCGCGATGCGAAGGTCGCGCTCCAGCGGGATCAGTTCGGTCTCTTTCGGAATGCCCGAAAGGCCAAGCCAGCTAGCGAGCAGTCCCTCATGCATGACGCCGTTAGCGCCGAGATATTTGTCGCGCGTCTCGCAGGAAATAACAGCGCCGAATTCGCGCGCATAGGTCATGATGCGGCGCAGAACCTGGCTATCGTGGACGCTGGAATGCGCGTCGGTGAACACCACGGCTCCGGCTTCCCGCAACAGGCCGATTTCCGTCATCTCCTCGCCGGCAAGCCCCTTGGTGAGAGCCGCTGCCGGATAGACGTTGACGACGGCCGTGTCGCGGGCCGTCTTCCGAACGAATTCGACGAGAGCGATATCATCGATGACCGGGTCGGTGTCCGGCATCATGATGAAGGAAGTGACGCCGCCAGCGGCTGCCGCGCGGCTTGCGGAGGCAATTGTTTCGCGATGTTCGCCACCGGGCTCGCCGACATGGACACGCGCATCGACCAGGCCGGGAATGGCGACGAGGCCATTGCAATTGCGAACGGTCGCGCCCTTGGGAATGCCGTGGTTCTTCGCATCTTTGCCCGAGGCAACGATCACGCCGTCTTCGACGACGATCGTGCCGATCTCATCGAGATCGCGCGAGGGATCGATGATGCGGACGTTCTGGAGGACGATCGAGTTGCTCATGCGCCCACTCCCTCGCTGCGAGGCCCTTGGTTCTGCGAAACGAGCAGGGTCTCCATCACGGCCATACGCACGGCGACGCCCATCTCAACCTGTTCGGCGATGACGCTTTGTGGGCCGTCCGCCACTTCGGAGGCGATTTCCACCCCGCGGTTCATCGGCCCAGGATGCATGACCAGCGCATCCTCCTTGGCAGCCTTTAGCGTTTCGGCGTCGAGCCCGTAGAAATGATAGTATTCGCGCACCGAAGGCACGAAGGCGCCGGACATGCGCTCGCGCTGCAGCCGCAGCATCATCACGACATCGGCATCCTTCAGCCCTTCCTTCATCGAATGGAAGACCTCGACGCCCATGTCGGCGATGCCGGCCGGCAGCAGCGTTGCCGGTGCGACGACCCGGACGCGGGCGCCCATGGCGTTGAGAAGCAGGATGTTCGAGCGGGCAACGCGCGAATGCAGCACGTCGCCGCAGATGGCGACGATGATGCGCGAGAGCTTGCCCCTGGCGCGGCGGATCGTCAGCGCATCGAGCAGCGCCTGGGTCGGATGCTCGTGCTGGCCGTCGCCGGCGTTGACGACCGAGCAGGAGACCTTCTGCGCTAGGAGTGCTGCAGCGCCCGCGCTTGAATGTCGGATGACAAGCACATCCGGCCGCATGGCATTCAGCGTCATCGCCGTATCGATCAGCGTCTCGCCCTTTTTGACCGAGGAGTTGCCGACCGACATGTTCATCACGTCGGCGCCGAGCCGTTTGCCGGCGAGCTCAAACGAGGATTGCGTGCGCGTCGATGCTTCGAAGAAGAGATTGATCTGCGTCAGCCCGCGAAGCGTCGACGTCTTTTTTTCGCGCTGGCGGCTGATCTTGACCGCCTCGTCGGCCTTGTCGAGAAGATAGGTGATATCCTGCTCGGTGAGGCCCTTGATGCCAATGAGGTGGCGGTGGGGAAAGAAGACCATGAACCTGCCTCCGGATTTCGTCAGGCGGTCTATAAAGAGGGAGCGCCGATGGGGCAAGCGGGGGTATGTGCCGAGGCCCTTTGTTCCCCATGCAATTTCGCCCGAATCCCGCTACAGGAGCCATGCCGGTGGGAGACATAACTTCCAATTTCCCTTTGCAACCTACTTGCTCTACAAGCGATTCATGACCCAACCGACCCGGACTGACGACCCCTTTGCCGACCTGAACCAGCCGAGCCTCTGGACCGGCATCAATGCCTATCGTTCCGATCCGCTGATCGTCGATCTCACCTCCGGCCTGCCGCGTTCGATACGGGAAGAGCTGGAGCAGCACGGTCGTTTCGTCACCTCGCACGAGGCACAGGAACTGGCGCGCATGGCGAACCAGGGCACGCCGCAGCTGCGTACCCACGGCCCGCGCGGCGAGCGTCTGGATGTCGTCGAATTCCATCCGGCCTGGCATGCGCTGATGCGCCGCTCCATGGCGATGGGCCTGCATTCCTCGATCTGGGATGCGCAGGCCGATCCAGAAGCGAGAGGTCAGTCGCACAAGGTGCGCGCCGCCCGCTTCTATCTGACGGCGCAGCTTGAATGCGGCCATTTGTGCCCCTTGACGATGACCAGCGCCTCCGTGGCCGCCATGATGGCCTCGCCGGCGGTGCAGAAGGACTGGGCGCCGAAAATTCTCTCGCGCAAATATGATTCGTCCAACAAGCCCGCCATGCAGAAGAGTGCCGTCACCATCGGCATGGGCATGACGGAGAAGCAGGGTGGCACGGATGTGCGCGCCAACAGGACGAGCGCCGACAAGGTCAGCGAAGGCATCTACCGGCTGTCGGGCCATAAGTGGTTCATGTCGGCGCCGATGAGCGATGCCTTCATCATGCTCGCCCAGACCAAGGACGGCATGGGCTGCTTCCTGGTGCCGCGTCTTTTGGAAGATGGTTCGGCCAACGGCCTGCATTTCCAGCGACTGAAGGACAAGCTCGGCAATCGCTCGAATGCTTCCTCCGAAGTCGAGTTCACCGATACGTTCGGCTTCCTGCTCGGCGCACCCGATGCCGGCATCCGCACGATCCTCGACATGGTGACGCTCACGCGGCTCGATTGCGCGCTGGCATCCGCCGGCATCATGCGCGCCTCTCTCGCCGAAGCAGTACATCACGCGCGCGGCCGCAGTGTCTTCGGCAAGATGCTGGTCAACCAGCCGATCATGACGCGCGTGCTCGCCGACATGGCGCTTGATGTCGCCGCAGCGACCGCGCTCGCCTTCCGCTTGGCTGAAGCTTTCGACAAGGCGAGTGGCAGCAGCGAGGATGCGGCCTATGCTCGCGTCATGACGCCGGTCGCCAAATACTGGTGCTGCAAGATCGCGCCGGCACTGATCTATGAAGCCATGGAGTGCATCGGCGGCAGCGGCTACATCGAGGAGCGTCCGATCGCCCGCCATTACCGCGAGGCCCCCGTCAACGCGATTTGGGAGGGCTCCGGCAACGTCATGGCGCTTGACGTGCTGCGCGTCTTGAACCGGGGCAGGGACCTGTTCGAGACCGTCTTTGCCGGTCTTGCCCGCGATCTTGGCCCGGCCGGCAAGAAGACCATCGATGTCCTGCGCGCGGCCATGGCGCTTTGCGAACAGGATGAGGGCGCCGCCCGCCTGCTGGTCGAGCAGCTGGCGCTCGCGGCTGGCGCTGCCGAACTCTATCGCCTCGGAGCCGGCAAGATCGCCGATGCCTTCATCGAAACCCGTCTGGCCGGCGGCTGGCGCGCGACCTACGGCATGCTCGATTCGCGTTTCGACGCCAGCTACATCGTCGATCTGCTGTATCCGCCAGCGACGTAAGCAATGGTTTCCATTCGAACCGTTCGACCCGAGGATATCGATCAGCTCTATGCCATCTCGCTCCTGACTGGCGATGCCGGCAAGGATGCGACGCCGCTCCATCGCGACGGTCGCCTGATTGGACACATCTATTCCGTACCCTACGCCACGCTCGATCCCGAGCTGGTGTTCGTTGCCGAAGATGACAAAGGCGTCTTCGGTTATATCTCCGGTGTCTTCGATACGATTGCCTTCGACGAGCGGCTGGAGCGTGAGTGGTGGCCGCATTTGCGTCGGCATTACCCCGATCCACAAGGCGATCCCGCGCTTTGGGATGCCGATCAGAAACGAATATCGGCTATCCATCATCCGAATCGAGCGCCGGCGCCGCTTGTCGAAAAATTCCCCGCTCATATTCATATGAATCTCTTGCCTCGAGCCCAGGGCAAGGGCATCGGCTCGGCATTGCTCGATCGGTGGATAGCGAACGCCCGCGCCAATGGCGTCAAGGGCATCCACTTGGGCGCCAATGCAAGCAATCATGGCGGTATCCGCTTCTGGTCGTCACGTGGTTTCGCCCCTGTGGAACTTCCGCCGGCTCTGGTGTCAGAAACGACAGTGTGGTTTGGTCAGTTTCTCTAATCTGTGGATTCGCGCGTTTTGGCGGACAGACGCCTGATGGCTTTGTTGTTCGAGGCGATCTGGCTTGCTATTCACCGATCGGTGACAGATTGGAGTCGAGTCGATGGCCGGTGCAAACGCTGCCGTTAAAATCCCCATGGAAATGCCTGTTGCGGAAAAGCGTGTGCGCAATCGTGCCGCAACCCAACAGGCGATCCTGGACGCCGCCAAGAGGCTTTTGGCGGAGGAGGGATTCCAGAATTTCGGTATCAATGCGGTCGCCCGCGGCGCCGGCTGCGACAAGCAGCTGATCTACCGCTATTACGGCGGCCTCGATGGCCTCGTGGAAGCCATCGGCACCGATCTCGGCAGCTGGGTGACGGATCGCATCCCCGACGATACCGGCGGCATGTTCCTTTTGACCTATGGCGACCTGATGGAGCGGCTTTCGATGCTGTTTCTCGATGCCTTGCGCGCCGATCCGCTGATGCGCCGCATCGTCGCCTGGGAAGTCTCCGAAAGCAGTGAGCAAGTGCGCCGCCTGTCGGAAGCCCGCTCGAAGGCACTCGCCGGCTGGATCGAACGCATGCGCGGCTCGCTCGCGCCGCCCAAAGGTGTCGATACCCAAGCCGTCAATGCCATGATCTTTGCTGCCATTCAGCACATCGTCCTGGCCGCTGCCGTCAGCGACCAATGCGCGGGTCTCGCCCTGAAAAACGGGAAGGACTGGGAGAAGGCGGCAACGGCCTTGAAGCGGATCGTGCGCGGCGTCTATGGCTGATACCGGCCCCTGGCGAAGGATATCCACAAGCCCGCTCCGCTGTTAACCTTAACAAATGGTTTACATTGCGCCGCAGCGGTTAACTCGTCACTGTGAAAAGACGATTAGTTAACCATCAAGCGTGCAGCCATGGGGTTCAGACCCGCAAAATTAGTGTTTCTCGTCGCAGCGATGCTGTTCTTCGCGGCGCTCGCACTAGATATCACGCTGCCGGCAATGGTGTTGAGCGCCATGGCTCTGTCGAACTGGCTCGTTCAGTCGGCTGGCACGACGCAGTATCCGCGTCGGAGAGGGACCGCATGAAGTGGTTGTTGATTTGCTGGGCCGGACCGGTCTCGTTTCTCGGGGCATGGTATTATCTGTCGTACTACGACATGAGCTTCGGCGTCTTCATGCTGACGCGGCAGGCACATGAGCTGGTGTTTGACATATACGGCAAGATCCTCGGCATCCCGCCGGAAACGATCCCGCCGCTGGTGGCGCGCGCCATCGCTTTCGACAGCCTGCTGGTCTTCGCGATTTTCGGCTTCCGCCGGCGTGCTGCGATCATGGAATGGTGGCGCCGCCGTCAGGCGTCGAGATCGGGCAAGGTTGCTCTGCCAAGCGCCGATAGCCTGTCCAAGGCTCCCTGAAGAATGAAGCTGGCCGCTGCCGAGTCGATGCGCTCGGCGCGCTTGGCCCGCGAGACGTCCATTTCCAGAAGCGCCCGCTCGGCCGCAACGGTCGAAAGCCGCTCGTCCCAGAAGACGAAGGGCAGGGCGGTCTTTTCCGACATGCTGCGCACGAAAGCGCGGGTTGCCTGCACACGCGGCCCGGCCGAGCCATCCATGTTCATCGGGAGCCCTATAACGAAGGCCGCGACCTTTTCCTTCTCGGCAAAGGCGAGCAAGGTTTCGGCATCCTGAGTGAATTTCACGCGCTTGAGGACCGGGCGCGGCGTGGCAAAGCGTCGCCCGAGATCGGACATCGCCAGCCCGATCGTCTTTGTGCCGAGATCGAGACCGGCGATCGGCTGACCGGGCAGGAGCATCACGGCTAGGTCTTCGATGGTCAGCGTCGTCATCGGGGTCTCGCTCTCGTCAAAACAAATTGAAGCCAAAACCGCTTTTCTTTGCTGCGGTTTGGGATATTTCCTAGAGCATTTCCAGCAAAAGCGCACAGCGGTTTTGTGTCGGGAAATGCGGAAGAACAAATGGATAGAGCGTTTCCCCTGGAAATGCTCTGGACAGCAGCCTTCCATTTCAAATCAAGTCATAAGGAGAAATCCAATGAAGATCACCTGGCTCGGCCATTCCGCCTTTCGTATCGAAACGGCGAAGGCAAAAATACTGATTGATCCTTTCTTCACCTACAATCCTTCCTTTGCCGCTGCCGGTCTCAACATCAAGGATGCTGCCGCCGGCGTGACCCATATCCTGCTGACCCATGGCCATGCCGACCATGTCGGCGACGCGGTCCAGATCGCCAAGGACACCGGCGCGGTGGTTCTCGCCAACGCCGATCTGGCAGCCTGGCTCGGGACTAAAGGTGTCGAGAAGCTGGAAATGGGCAACACCGGCGGCACCGTCGGTCTCGGCGACTTCTCGGCCACCTTCACCAATGCGCTGCATTCCTCCGCCCAGATCACCGAGGACGGCGTTTCCCATGCGCTTGGCAATCCGAACGGCCTGATGCTGCATTTCGACGACGAGCCGACGCTGTTCCACATGGGCGATACCGATATCTTCTCGGACATGGCCCTTATCAACGAGCTGCATCAGCCCGATATCGGCATCGTGCCGATCGGCGACCGTTTCACCATGGGCGGTGCCGTGGCGGCACTTGCCTGCCAGCGCTTCTTCAACTTCAAGACCGCCATTCCCTGCCACTACGGCACTTTCCCGATCATCGACCAGACCCCGGAAAAGTTCATCGCCGGCATGGAGGGTTCCAAGACCGCGGTTGCTGCGCCGAAGGTGGGCGAGAGCGTTTCTGCCTGACGATACCCGTTGCGTATGGCGGGCATGGCCTTTATAGCGTGAAGCAAATCCACTTTTGGTGGATAATCTTGCTATCCGGAGAATGCCATGTCCGTCGATCTCGCCACCGTCAAACGCGTCGCCCATCTTGCCCGCATCGCCGTCAATGAAGACGAAGCGCAGCGGATGATGGGCGAGCTGAACGGCATTCTGGGCTTCGTCGAGCAACTCTCCGAAGTGAATGTCGATGGCGTCGAAGCCATGACCTCGGTCACGCCGATGGCAATGAAGAAGCGCAGCGACGAAGTGACCGACGGCAACAAGGCCGCAGACATCGTCGCCAATGCGCCGAATACCGATCAGAATTTTTTCCTGGTGCCCAAAGTCGTCGAATAACGGTTCCTTCGAGCCTTTCCGACCCGTTGCCCAATTCCAGATCTGAAGCGAAACAAAATGAGCGAACTGACCAGCCTGACCATTGCCGAAGCCCGCGACAAGCTGCGCGCCAAGCAGATTACCGCCACCGAACTGACCGAGGCCTATATCTCGGCGATCGATGCCGCCAATGGTCAAATCAATGCCTATATCGCCGTCACGCCCGACAAGGCGCGCGAGATGGCCAAGGCTTCTGATGCACGCCTTGCTGCCGGCAAGGCTGGTGCGCTCGAAGGCATTCCGCTCGGGATCAAGGATCTGTTCGGCACCGAAGGCATCCACACCCAGGCCTGCAGCCACATTCTCGACGGTTTCAAGCCGCGCTATGAATCGACCGTCACGCAGAACCTCTGGAATGACGGCGCTGTCATGCTGGGCAAGCTCAACATGGACGAGTTCGCCATGGGCTCCTCCAACGAGAGCTCCTATTACGGCCCGGTCATCAACCCCTGGCGTGCCGAGGGTTCCAACCAGCAGCTCGTTCCGGGCGGCTCGTCCGGCGGTTCGGCCGCAGCCGTTGCCGCGCATCTCTGCGCCGGCGCGACAGCCACCGATACCGGCGGCTCCATCCGCCAGCCGGCCGCCTTCACCGGCACCGTCGGCATCAAGCCGACCTATGGCCGCTGCTCGCGCTGGGGCATCGTCGCCTTCGCCTCGTCGCTCGATCAGGCCGGGCCGATCGCCCGCGACGTGCGCGATGCCGCCATCCTCCTGAAGTCGATGGCAAGCGTCGATGCCAAGGACACGACCTCGGTTGACCTGCCGGTGCCGGATTACGAAGCCTCGCTCGGCCAGTCGCTGAAGGGCATGAAGATCGGCATTCCGAACGAATATCGCGTCGATGGCATGCCGGAAGAGATCGAGACGCTCTGGCAGCAGGGCATCGCTTGGCTGAAGGATGCCGGCGCCGAGATCGTCAATATCTCGCTCCCGCACACGAAATATGCGTTGCCGGCCTACTACATCGTCGCGCCCGCCGAAGCCTCCTCGAACCTCGCCCGCTACGACGGCGTCCGCTACGGCCTGCGCGTCGACGGCAAGGACATCGTCGACATGTACGAGAAGACGCGCGCTGCCGGCTTCGGCCAGGAAGTGAAGCGCCGCATCATGATCGGCACGTACGTTCTCTCGGCCGGTTACTACGATGCCTACTACCTGCGCGCCCAGAAGGTTCGCACGCTGATCAAGCGCGACTTCGAACTGGCCTTCAACGCCGGCGTCGACGCGATCCTGACGCCTGCCACGCCGTCCTCGGCCTTCGGCATTGCCGACGAGGACCTCGCTTCCGATCCGGTAAAGATGTACCTGAACGACATCTTCACGGTGACGGTCAACATGGCCGGCCTGCCCGGCATCGCCGTCCCCGCCGGCCTCGACCCGAAGGGCCTGCCGCTCGGCCTGCAGCTCATCGGCAAGCCGTTCGAAGAGGAAACCCTCTTCAAGACCGCCCACGTCATCGAACAGGCCGCCGGCAAGTTCACACCGGCGAAGTGGTGGTAAACACCGTCTCTTTCTGATCGCGCCGAGCAAGCAATCGGCGCGGTTATTCCTGAGTAAATCGCACATCAATAAGTCGTGTTATAATTGCAACAACACGTCAGCATACGTGTGTCGATACATTTCCCCACCTTGAAGCGATTCTAAACTGGAGCTATACGCGCCTTCCCGGTCGTCGTGCCGATGCGAGCGTTGATGGTTGGAGTTCCAAAGCTCCTCCCGTGCAGGCGGTTTGCCGTTCTGTATACGAATGCCGTGTCGGGAGACGGGAAGGCTTTTGGAGTATAGCTCAGTTAGGTAGAGCGCCGGACGTTCGTCCGGAGGTCGTGGGTTCGAATCCCGCTGCACCGGCCAAATGGATAGCTCAGCTAGGTAGAGCATCAGATTCCTAATCTGATTGTCGAAGGTTCGAATCCTTTTCCAACCGCCGGTCGAAAGGCCGGCACCAGCCCGCGAAGCTGTTTACCAATGACGGTCCGGGGACCGGAATGCGCAAGTTCGGATATCCGTGCGATCTCAAGGGATTGCCTGGATGGAAAGACGAGCGCCGGGATTATGGGCTCGATTGGCGTTGAAGATTTCGCCGTGCCCCGACCAGCGAGGAGGAAGCCCTCCAAAGCCGTCGGGATACTGCGCAACCCGCTCTTCGCAAATCCGCCCGTCGTCGCCGCCACCGGTCTCCGGATCTCGATGATCGGCACATGAAACGAAACACGAAAGGAACATCGGTCTATGACGTAGCGCATGCCGAAGGAGTAAGAACAATGATGACATTTCTCGATAAGATCTTGGGGCGCAAGCGCGTCCTCGTAAAGGAAAACGAACGTCTGCTTGCCCTGCATAAGGGTGCGATCATGGGCATTTTCGGACCGGGTCAGCACGTGTTGCCGAACCGCGATAATAGCCTTGACGTTTTCCGCTATGACTTGACCAATCCGATTTTCGCGTCGGTCTACGAGAAGGCGTTGTTCGAAAAGCTCTCGCAGGTTGCCGAGCATCATTTGACCGTATTCCGTACTGATGTCGGCCAGGTTGCCGTCATCGAGCGCGATGGCGCAATCTACGCCACACTTGGTCCGAGCCAGAAGCTTGTTGTCTGGAAGGAAGCAGGCCCGTGGAAGGAAATAGGTGTCGATACCGCGGACGAACTTTCCGTTGATCGCGTTCTGGCGCGTCGCCTTGGACTGGCGCGGAAGCACGAGTTCATCGCGAGCTACGCCGTGCTCGAAGGGCAGGTAGGTCTGCTGTTCGTCGACGGCATCTATCTGCGAACGCTTGATCCGGGCATGCACACCTTCTGGAACGTCGGCAAGGCGCTACAGGTCAAGATCGTGGATCTAAAGCGTCAGTCGCTTGATGTTGCCGGACAGGAACTCCTGACGAAGGATCGCGTGACGATCCGCGTCAACATCTCGGCGGATTACCGCGTGGTCGATCCGGTCAAGGCTGTTGGCTCCGTCAAGGATTTCGCGGATGCGCTCTATCGTGCGCTGCAACTGGCGTTTCGCCGGACGCTCGGCACGATGACGCTGGACCAGATTCTGGAGCGCCGTGTCTCCATCAATACCGAAGCGGCCGAAAAGGTACGCGAGGACATGATGGCGATCGGTGTGGAGATCTCGGATATCGAGCTCAAGGATGTTATCCTGCCGGGCGATATGCGTGAGATCCTGAACCAGGTGGTTGCGGCTGAAAAGCAGGCGGAAGCCAATGTGATCCGCCGCCGTGAGGAAACGAACGCGACGCGTTCGCTGCTCAACACGGCCAAGGTCATGGCGGAGCATCCGGTCATGCTGCGTCTGAAGGAACTCGAAGCTCTGGAATCGATCGCCGGCAAAGTGGATAACCTGACGATCCACAACGGCACGAGCGGCTTGATGAACGATCTCGTCAAGCTTCGCGACGTTTGACGCCAATTGTGAGGAGGGCCGTCCGGAAATCCGGACGGCCCTTTTTCACATGCCAATATTCCGCCCAGTCGCCATCACATTTTGGACCGAAATACGATCATAAATTGCAGCGAGCCGCTTGGTCTCCTCCTCTGCAACCGAATCGGAAGGTCTCTTCATGCTCAAGCAAGTCACGACGATCCTGCTCCTCAGCGTGTCATGCCCAGCGATCTCGCTGGCGGCCGATAATGGGGCCATTCGATCCATTATCCTGTCCTCGGGCGGTCTGGCCCAGGTTTCGCGCTCGGCGGACATCAATACCGACGGCGTGATCCGGATCGAGGTTCCCCTTGATCAGGTCGATGACATCCTGAAGAGCCTCGTGGTCAACGGATCTGCAGGTTCTGTGGCCGGCATGTCGCTGGCGGGGCCGCGGCCGTTGCAGGAAACCTTCAAGGGCCTGCCGTTCAGTCTGGAAGCGCTCTCATCCGTGCCGTCGCTTCTGACATCGCTGCAGGGCGGCAAGGTATCGGTCACCAGCGGCGGCAAGACGGTTGAGGGCAGCATCCTTGGCATCGAGACGAGGAAGGTCGACGAGAAAACGACGGTGCCCTTGCTCACTGTCATCGACAAGGATGGCGTGGTGGAGACGCTGGCGCTCGGCGAGGATGCGTCCGTCCGGCTTGACGATCCCGACATGCGGGCAAAGCTCGGCAAGGCGGCGGCAGCCATTGCCCGCGGCAAGAACGATCGCACCCGCGCCATCGATATCAAGGTGAACGGCGTGAAGAACAGCGGCGATATCGGCCTGACCTATGTCGTCCCGTCGCCGATCTGGAAAACCGCCTACAAGGTCGTCTTCGAGGGAAATGACAAGGCGCGCCTGCAGGCGTGGACGGTGCTGGAAAATGCCAGCGGCGAGGATTGGAAGGGTGTCAAGCTGACGCTGACCTCGGCCGAGCCGGTCACGCTGAAGCAGGGTCTGCATCAACTCTATTGGCGCGAGCGGCAGGAAGTGCCTGTCAACACTGCGTCGAACAATGTGCCCGATCCCGACAGCGGCGATCTGTCCAACCGGCGGCGCCTGGCTTCGAGTGCCGAGGCGCCGGCAATGCCCGCTCCGCAACGAGCGATGAAGAGTGCAGCCGGAAAAATGGCCGACGCGCAGGCCTACGCGAATGACGAATTGGCACGGCCTGCCGAGCCGATGCAAGTTGCCGCCGGAAATCCGACCACGGCGATCGAAAGCGATATTTCCGCCACTTTCGAACTTCCGGGAACTCATGACCTTGCCAATGGCGATACCTTGTCGGTGCCGATCATGGATGCGGATGTGGAAGCCGATATGGTGGATATGTATCGGGCCGGCAGCGCCTATCGCAATCCGATCGCCGCCGTGATGCTGAAGAACACCACCGGCGTCAGCATGCCGGCGGGAATTCTGACGCTCTATGACAGCAAGACCGGTTACATCGGCGATTCCCAGCTCTCGGCGCTGCCGAAGGACGACACACGGCTTGCCAGTTTCGCCACTGATCGCAAAGTGTCGATCAGCGAGCAGCAGACACCGACCGAGGAGGTCGCTTCCCTGAAGGTCTCCGATGGCGTGATGAATGCCGTCGTCAAATACCGCCAGACAACGACATACACGGTTTCGGGTGCGCTCGACGGCGAGCGGACCGTCATCGTCGAGCATCCGATCAGGGACGGCTGGACATTCTCCTCGGCTGAAGGCTTCGGCAAGACGGCGACGCATCAGCGGCTCAAGGTCGTTGTGCCCGCCGGCGCCGAGAAGACATTGACGGCGGTCGACGAACAGCTTCAGAGCAACAGCTACGCTTTGGTCGATGCGGAGCCGGACACGCTGCTCGGATGGTCTGCTTCGACACATGACAAGGCGCTGATGGACAAGCTCGCAAACTTGGCGGACGCGCGCAAAAGACAGGTCGCTGTCCAGAACGATCTGGAGAGCCTCGACGGCGAAATAGAGAAAACTACCGGCGAACAGGAACGGATAAGACAGAATCTCGGTGCAGTACCTGATAATAGCGATCTGAAGAAACGCTATTTGAAGGCTCTGTCAGACAGCGAGGATCAAATCACTGCGATGAACGAAAGGCGCGCTACGGTGCAGGCAGAAAGCGATCGTCGTGGCGATGAGGTGGCGGAGATCATCAGGACATTCTGATTGCCCGGCAATTTCTCATGCCAACGGCACGAAAAGCAGAGGGCCGTCCGGTCGGGCGGCCCTCTGCTTTTTCTATCTATTATCCAGCTGCGCCCTCACCAGCTGCAATCCCTTTTCGCTGATGCGATAGGGTTGGCCGTCGATGGATTTGATGGCCTTGAGGCGCTTCAGCCGCCGGAAGAGGTCGATGCTGAAATCAGGATAGACCCAGCCGTCACGCGTAAAGCAGCAGGCGGTTTCGGCCTTCTTGTTTTTGCTGCGTTCGATTTCGATGCGGCCGCCCTGGGCGAGCAGGTGCAGGATGCGCTGTTCTGCGCGGGAAATGTCCATTGTTGTCAGAATCCGTATAGCGCCAAAAGGCGCAGAAAAACGATCCGAAGCTTCCCTTCAGGGAAGTCGGGGCTTCGTTTTTTCAGGCCCGGCACGCAAGAAGGCTTGCGAGCGAGGCCTTTACCGGCACTGACAAAAGTTAGACATCAAAACTCCGTTGATACTCCTCTCTAAAGCAGGTTGTGCTCGGCAGTCAAGTTCAACTGCTTCTGGGGTTTCTTAGCAGGTAAGCCGGCAAATCTCGCCGCTGGCAAAAGCCTGCGGGCGGTGCTTTACTATTTGCAAATGGCGGGGGCCTGATGATCCACATTCGCAATGCCCATGAAGGTGAAACAGCGGTCCTGGCGAGTATCGGCCTGCGCTCCTGGCAGAAGGCCATGAGGGCGATCGGCGGCACCGGCGAGCTGCTGGAGGGCGCACGCGAGGCTTTTGAAAATTTCACCCGCAATCTCTGGCTGACGATATCAGTCATCGAGCTGAACGGCGAAGCTGTGGGATGGGCGGCGCGCGAGGCGCTCGATGAGTCGATCTCCGATTTCTGGATCGATCCGGATTTCGTAAGGCGCGGCCTCGGTTCGGCGCTTCTGGCGCGGATCGAAGCGGATGTGCGAGAGCAGGGGCTGGAGAAGGTTTCGCTGCAGAGCCACGCGGGCAATACAGATGCCATCGCCTTCTTCAAGGCGCGCGGCTATGAGATCCATTGGCTGTCGATCGTCTATTCGCCGAAGCTCGACAGCGACGTGCCGACTGTCGGGCTTTCGAAATCGCTGGTTGATGACAGCGACGGGGTCTATGGCCCGGGCATATAGCGTGCTGTCGATGCCGAAAGCCTTGCGCCGCCTCGCCAATTGCTCTACCTCACAAAGTTCAGAAGAACAGCATTTCAAGAGCTTCCAATGACCCTTGTCGACGTCCGCACGCCAGATCCGAAACGCTTCATTCCCGGTGCCACCGGCGATTGGGAAATCGTTATCGGCATGGAAGTCCATGCCCAGGTGTTGAGCAACTCCAAGCTCTTCTCCGGTGCCTCGACCGAGTTCGGCAAGCCGCAGAATTCCAACGTGTCGCTCGTCGATGCCGCCATGCCCGGCATGCTGCCCGTCATCAATGAGGAATGCGTCAAGCAGGCCGTGCGCACCGGTCTTGGCCTCAAGGCGCAGATCAACAATCGTTCGATCTTCGACCGCAAGAACTATTTCTATCCCGACCTGCCGCAGGGCTATCAGATCTCGCAGTTCAAGGACCCGATCGTCGGCGAAGGCAAGATCGTCATCTCCCTTGGCCCGGATCGTCAGGGCCAGTTCGAGGATATCGAGATCGGCATCGAGCGCCTGCATCTGGAACAGGACGCTGGCAAATCGCTGCATGACCAGCACGCCACCATGTCCTATGTCGACCTGAACCGCTCCGGCGTCGCGCTGATGGAAATCGTCTCCAAGCCGGACATCCGCTCGTCCGACGAGGCGAAGGCCTACATGACCAAGCTGCGGTCGATCGTGCGCTATCTCGGCACCTGCGACGGCAACATGGACGAAGGTTCGATGCGAGCCGACGTCAACGTTTCGGTCCGCCGTCCGGGCGGCGAGTTCGGCACGCGCTGCGAAATCAAGAACGTCAACTCCATTCGTTTCATCGGTCAGGCGATTGAGTACGAAGCACGTCGACAGATCGGCATTCTGGAAGACGGCGGCACGATCGACCAGGAAACCCGCTTGTTCGATCCGAACAAAGGCGAAACGCGTTCGCTGCGCACCAAGGAAGATGCGCATGACTACCGCTATTTCCCCGATCCGGATCTGCTGCCGCTCGAATTCGACGACGCGTTCGTCAAGGCGCTTGCCGAGCATCTGCCGGAATTGCCCGACGACAAGAAGGAGCGTTTCGTCCGTGAACTCGGCCTCTCGATCTACGACGCGTCCGTGCTCGTCTCGGAAAAGGCGATCGCCGATTATTTTGAAGCCGTTGCCGCTGGTCGCGATGGCAAGATGGCTGCCAACTGGGTCATCAACGACCTCTTGGGTGCCTTGAACAGAACCGGCAAAGACATTGAAGAGACTCCGGTTTCGCCCGCCCAGCTCGGCGCGATCATCGACCTCATCAAGGCCGAAACTATCTCTGGCAAGATCGCCAAGGATCTGTTCGAAATCGTGCTCAACGAGGGCGGTGATCCCGCCGAGATCGTCGAGTCACGCGGCATGAAGCAGGTCACAGATACCGGTGCGATCGAAAAGGCTGTCGACGAGATCATCGCCGCCAACCCGGATCAGGTCGCCAAGGTCAAGGCCAAGCCGACCCTTGCCGGCTGGTTCGTCGGCCAGGTGATGAAGTCGACCGGCGGCAAGGCCAACCCGCAGGCCGTTCAGGCGCTGGTCAAGGCCAAGCTCGGCATCGAAGAGGAATAGCCGGTGTTCTTCGTGCGCACCGCCAGCGAGCAGGATCTGGAAAAGGTCCGTGTTCTGCTGGGCGAGACCTGGCATGCGACCTACGACCGGATCTTCGGTCCGGAAAAGGTCAACGAGCTGCATGCCTCCTGGCACTCGCCGGCCTCGCTGAAGGCGCGGCTGGCGAACAAGAACTCCGAATTCCTTGTGGCCGATGACGGCCGGACGATCGGCGGCATGGGCTATGCCGCCATGTCCAAGGAGATGACGAAAACCGTCATGCTCTACATGCTCTATGTCAGCCCCCGCCATCAGCGGCAGGGTATCGGCCGCGATATCTTCGCCGAACTGGAGACCTGCTTCCCGGACGCTGAAATCATGCGTCTCGAAGTTGACCCGCAGAACGAACCGGCGATTGCCTTCTATAAGGCCCACGGTTTCGTCGAGGTCGGCCGCTCGGACAATAGCGGGCAGGGGCAGTCGGGCTTGCCGACGCTGATATTCGAGAAGCCGCTCGCGGGCCATTAAGGGAATGGGCGAGATCATTCATGGAAGACGTCCGCCTGGTAATTCGCGAAGCGAAAGAATCCGACCTTCCTTCTCTGATCGGCCTATTCGCTGCCGACACCATGGGTGGCCACGGCGATACGACCGATCTTTCCGCCTATGACGAATATCTGCGCGCCTTTCGCACCATCTCTGCATCCTCGGACCAAACGCTCTATGCCGCCGAACTTGCTGGCGAGATTGTCGGAACCTTCCAGACGATCGTCGTCACCTCGCTGCACGGGCGGGGATCATCCGCGATGATCATCGAGTCGGTCCAGACGCGGGACGATATGCGCGGGCAGGGGATCGGGGCTGCGATGATCGATTTCTGCATCGACGAGGCAAAAAGCCGCGATATGCGCATGGTGCAACTGACCTCGAATGCGGTGCGCAAGGATGCTCATCGCTTCTACGACAGATTGGGTTTCAAGCCGACGCATCTGGGCTTCAAGATGGCATTGAAATGAGGCTGTTTGCCTGCTGGAATCACTGGACAAGCCGGTCCGGTGGCGGCATAAGCAAACTATCGAATTCTGGTATCGCTCGCCCCTCAGCGGGTATCGAGGAAAAGACATGTGGAATTTCATCGTACAGACATTTACCTGGTGGAACGGTCAGACCATGGGCACGCGCTTCGCGACCTGGCGTTTTGGCAAGCGTGTCGGCGAGGATGAATTCGGCAATGTCTACTACGAAGGCGGCATGTCCTCCTACGGCCTTCCGAAGCGCTGGGTGATCTACAAGGGCTATGCCGAAGCTTCGGCCATTCCTCCGGGCTGGCATGGCTGGATGCATCACCGCACCGACGTTCCGCCCTCCAAGGAAAACTACGCCGCCAAGGATTGGCAGAAGGAACATCGCGCCAATCCCACAGGTTCGCCGCAGGCTTATCGCCCGCCGGGCTCTCTCGCCGTTGCTGGCGAGCGTCCGCGCGTGACTGGCGACTACGACGCCTGGACGCCTGGCAACTGAGCCGAGAAGCCGGGCTCGTCCTTTGGCCACAATTGGGCTTTAGGCGCGACATATGCCGGCTTTTGCTCGGCGCCTTGACCGAGACCAAGCGGAGAGTGGCGGATATGATGGTTTTCACGCGGAGCGCTTCTTTGCGTGCACTGGCCGTAGCCGGCGTTGCCCTCGTCGCGGGCATCATGGCGGCTTCCACCGCCGAGGCTGCCCGCATTGCCAATCCGGTCGCCGTCTTCTCCGGCCTCGACAAGATCACCGGACGCATCACTACCTTCGACGTCTACATCAACGAGACCGTTCAGTTCGGCGCGCTGCAGGTGACGCCGCGTGCCTGCTATTCGCGAGACGATACCGAGCAGCAGAAGGTGGACGGTTTCGTCGAAGTCGACGAGATCACACTCGATCGCCGTATCCGCCGCATCTTCACCGGCTGGATGTTTGCCGATAGCCCTGGCCTCAACGCCGTCGAGCATCCGATTTATGACGTCTGGCTGAAAGAGTGCAAGCAGAAGTCGGACGTGCCGGCGCCGGATACCGCTGGCGCTGGCGCGAAGTAATCGCTACCAAGACATTCGCCGCAGTATTATGCAGCCCGCAGAAGCCTTGCTCCTGCGGGCATCGTTTTAACCCTGATCCGAAAATTGGTGGCGGCCGCGCCTATCGCTCGACGATCAGTGGCTTCCGACAGGTCGAGAACGATCCGCAAACCGTCCTTGGGCTTATGGCGCAGGAAGTCGCTGCGGTTCGTATGGGCTTTCAATGCGCCTGCGTCGTGGAGAGCCTGGAGCCGTGAGCGCGAGATTGCCAACTCCGACGCCAGCAACCGGTCAAGGCGCAGGTTCACCGTGAACTTGGCTGTTATTTCGATCTCCAGCGCAGTCCAATCGCTTGCCACACATATCGGCTCCTTCCGGATGGTCACATCGGGCGGCTCGTCGATGCGCTTGGCTTTGCGTTTCAGCCCGTCGAGATCGAATTCCTGCGCTTGCACCCAATCCGGATCGCTACGCTGCAGCGCCTCGAGAGTGGAGGGAGTGAGGTCGTGAACGGTCCGGCGTTCGAAAAGCGTCCGGTTCCACGTCTTGTCGCAATCGATGCATTTGTAGACGAGCCAGGCATCGAGCCGCTTGCCATTGGCGTTGAGTCTGACCTTGCCGCTCGATCTGAAGGGTTTCTGACATCCGCAGCCACTGCAGGCGATCCATGGCTGAGGGGGTGTTTTCGGCGAAATGGTCCAACGGACCTGAAGAATATTGCACATACCGTCTTGGTCTTCCGTCTGGAAGTCCACCAAGCTGGCGGTGAGACAAGCCCGTCAGGGCACGGTATGGCGATGTTGCGGGACGGCTGAAGAGCTGAGACAGCGGCTGCTGCATTAGGCGCGTTTTGACAATGCCAAACCGGTCTCAGGCCATCACCCGATGGACATGAATATGCATCGGACGACACTAGGTCGCCCCGATACATAGGATGATTTGGATGAGACCGGTATTTACGACGGCAAAGTGGAACCTCTACGCACCAAAGCTCTTCGCGAGCAGGGATAGCAGAGTACAATCAGGATTTGAAGTCGCAAAGAACCTCGGGCCTGGATTGCCTCAGGTGTCGGTGTTCCCCTTGCGGCGAAACAGACCCAGGATCTTGCGGCCGGCCGCGACAACACCCGCCAGCACGACGATGAGGCCTTTCTTCAATGCAAGAAGCGCGACGCCAAAGCTCTTGAAGAAGCCGAGAACGACTGCCAGAAGCCCGAGCTTTGCCGCAACTTTCACGCCCGCGCCGGCAGCGATCATCCCCGCCATGCTGTAGGCCGCGATCTTGTCGCCATTGGCAAAGTCGGCATAGCGCTTGCCGCTGTCATATTGCACGGTGTTGATGACGTTGGGGATGGCAGCATTGATTTCCTGCAGCTGATCCAGCCCGGCAACGAAATCGAGTTCGGTGACTCCCTCTCGCCCCAGCACGCGCACGGAATAGTTCAGCGTATGGCCGGCGTTCGGGTCCTTGCCGAAAATCAGATCACGCGCCCAGTGCAGGGCATGGGTCGCCTTATCGTAATGCGGTGGCTCTGCCCAGCCGACAAGCGTGATCGGATCGAAACCCTGCTGTTCGCGTTCGGGATTCGCCTCCTTGATCGCTTCCTGGATCTTCTTGAGCAGATCGTCGTAATCAGTCGATGCGGCATCCTCGTCGGAGACATAACCGCTGCCGTCATAGTCGATGACGGAACCCCAGGAATGTGGGTCGGTCGGCGGGTATTTCACCGGGAAGATCATGCCGAGCGGATTACCAACCGAACTTTCCGGGTTGCCCCAGAGCTCGACCAGCACCTTCTTCGAATCCTGCGGATTGAGATAGTAAAACTGGTTGGAAACATTCAGCGTGGCATTGGCGGCGGGAAGCTTGATCGCGCCCTGCTGGAAATCCAGCGTTTTCAGCACGGTGCCTTCATCGCCCGCCGGCGGCTCCGCTCCGAACATATCGTGGAAGGATTTGGCATTGGCCTGCGTTGTGATCGTCAACGCAGCCAGAAAGACAATTGCAATATGATTCTTCACTATTCTACCCTCGGCTGTTGCGCCGAACTTAGGGCAGTACCGATTAGAATCAATTCATCTCGGGCAGATTTCCACCGTCGGAGAAGCTGAGATTGGGCGATTCCATCGCCTTTTCCAGCATCATGGCATAGGCATCCTTCGGTACGTCGATAGCGCCGAACGTCTTCAGATGCTCGGTGGTGAACTGCGTGTCGAGCAGGGTGAAGCCGCGCTCGCGCAGGCGCTGGACGAGATAGACGAGACAGATCTTGGAAGCATCCGTGCGGCGGGAAAACATGCTTTCGCCGAAGAAGGCGGACCCCAGCGAAACACCATAGAGACCGCCGACCAGCCGATCGCCTTCCCAGGCCTCGACGGAATGAGCATGGCCGATGTGATGCAGGGTAGCGTAGAGCGAGCGGATCGTATCGTTGATCCAGGTGCTGGGGCGGTTGCTCGTCTGCTCGCCGCAAGCTGCGATCACCGCCTCGAAATCCGTGTCGAAACGGATGTCGAAGGGATTCTGGCGAATCTTCTTGGCGAGGCTTTTGGAGACGTGGAACGTATCGAGGGGAATGATGCCCCGCAATTCCGGCTCGACCCAGAAGATTTCCGGGTCGTCTGCCGATTCAGCCATCGGGAAAAGTCCGATGGAATAGGCGCGCAACAAAATCTCCGGGGTAATGCCGGGACGTTTGCCGCGCGCTCCGGGCATAGGCTAGGCCGATGTTTTCGCCAGGTAGTCTTCCAGCCAGTGGATATCATAGTCGCCATTGGCGATATCCTGATTGGAAACCAGATCCTGGAACAGCGGCAGGGTGGTCTTGATGCCGTCCACCACGAATTCGTCAAGCGCGCGGCGCAGGCGCATCATGCACTCGACGCGGGTGCGCCCGTGCACGATCAGCTTGCCGATGAGGCTGTCGTAGTAGGGGGGGATCCTGTAGCCCTGATAGGCACCGGAATCGATACGAACACCAAGGCCGCCGGGCGCATGGAAATGCGTGATCGTGCCGGGCGAGGGCACGAAGGTGCGGGCATCTTCGGCGTTGATGCGGCATTCGATGGCATGGCCGTGGAAGTGGACTTCGTCCTGCGTCACCGAGAGACCGCCGCCGGAAGCGACGCGGATCTGCTCATGCACGAGGTCGATGCCGGTGATGGCTTCCGTGACCGGATGCTCCACCTGCAGGCGGGTGTTCATTTCGATGAAATAGAACTCGCCGTTCTCGTAGAGGAACTCGATCGTGCCGGCGCCGCGATATTTGAGCTTCTTCATGGCGTCGGCGCAGATATTGCCGATCTTCATGCGCTGCTCGACGTTGAGAGCCGGAGAATTGGCTTCTTCCCAGACCTTCTGGTGGCGGCGCTGCAGCGAGCAGTCGCGTTCACCGAGATGGATCGCGTTGCCTTCGCCGTCACCGAAAACCTGGATTTCGATGTGGCGCGGCTTGCCGAGATATTTTTCCATGTAGACGGATTCGTTGCCGAAGGCGGCTGCGGCCTCCGTGCGGGCTGTCGACCAGGCCTCGATCAGGTCTTCTTCCGTGCGGGCGACCTTCATGCCGCGGCCGCCGCCGCCGGCGGTTGCCTTGATGAGCACCGGATAGCCGATCTCGCGCGCCGTCTTCAGCGCCTCCTCCTCGGTCTTCACTTCGCCGTCGGAACCCGGAACGACCGGAATGCCGAGCTGCTGCGCCGTGGTCTTGGCGGTGATCTTGTCACCCATGATGCGGATATGCTCCGCCGTCGGGCCGATGAAGGTGATACCGTGCGCATCGAGAATATCGGCGAACTTGGCATTTTCCGAAAGGAAGCCATAGCCGGGATGCACGGCGTCCGCGCCGGTGATTTCACAGGCGGCAACGATCTGGTGGATGTTGAGATAGCTGTCGCGCGACGGCGGCGGGCCGATGCAAACGCTTTCATCCGCCAGGCGCACGTGCATCGCGTCGCCATCCGCGGTCGAATGCACCGCAACGGTCGCAATGCCGAGCTCCTTGCAGGCGCGCAGCACGCGCAGAGCGATCTCTCCGCGGTTGGCTATGAGAATCTTCGAAATAATGGGCATGGGCCGACCTTACTCGATGACGACCAGGGCTTCGCCGTACTCGACCGGACGGCCGTCCTGAACGAGGATTTCGGTAACCGTACCGGACTTCGGCGCAGGAATCTGGTTCATCGTCTTCATTGCTTCGATGATGAGCAGCGTCTGACCTTCCTTGACGGCTGCACCGACCTGAATGAAGGCAGCAGAGCCTGGTGCCGGGGCCAGATAGGCGGTGCCGACCATCGGCGCGCTGACGACGTTGTCGGGATTGCGGGTCTTGCCTGCGGGAGCGGCGGCCGGCGCTGCTGCAACGGCAGCAGGAGCAGCGTAAGCGGCCGGTGCAGCAATCGGCGCCTGAACATATTGGGTCGTGCCGGCACGCGACACGCGGATGCGCAGATCTTCCTGTTCGACTTCGATCTCGGTCAGATCCGTGTCGTTGAGGATGTTGGCGAGATCGCGAATCAGCGCCTGGTCGATACCCGATTTCTTTTCAGCCATTGGATTTCTTGCCCTGTATTTTTGTTATTGGGTGATGGATTTCAGCGCATGAAGCGCCAGGATGTAGCTATGAGGTCCGAAACCGCAGATCATGCCCTTTGCAGCGGGCGCGATCATCGATTTGTGCCGGAATTCTTCGCGTGCGTGGATGTTGGAGATATGCACCTCCACGACCGGAATGGAGATGGCGCGGATCGCATCATGCAGCGCGATCGACGTATGACCATAGGCACCGGGATTGATCGCGACGCCGGCGGCCTTATCGCCAGCTTCGTGCATCCAGTCGACCAGCACGCCTTCGTGATTGCTCTGGCGGAAATCGACGATGAAGCCCAGGCTTTCACCTGCGGACTTGCAGTCGGCTTCGATATCCTTGAGCGTCTTGCCGCCATAGATGCCCGGCTCGCGCTTGCCGAGAGCATTCAAATTGGGTCCGTTAAGGACGAAAATAGTTTGCGCCATCAGAGGTTCCGTCAAAGTGCAGCGCAACCTATAGACTCCCACGGCTCTGTAGGAAAGCCCTGGTGCGAAGGTTGCGTGCCTCTAGGTGTGGAAACGCCGTGATTTTGGCATTTTTGCGCCATGCCATGCCGCAGCGCCGTTCCGAAGCTCTCAAAAAAGCGGATAGGCACTTTGCTTATCCGCTTTTGAGAGTGGATTTTTGCGCCGTTCAGCAGCTCGTTTTGCCGCAGCTGCGAACGTTGGCGATCTTCTCCTTGATGGCATCGAGCCCGATCGCGCCGGAAACCATCTCGTTGCCGATGACATAGGCGGGCGTGCCGTTGACGCCAAGATCGGTGGCAAGCTGGTAGGTCGCCTTGATCATGTCGGTGTTCGGAGCCTTCGCCATCTCGGCGCGGATGGCCGCTTCGCTGACGCCAAACGAGGTGGCGACCTCGATGGCGGTGTCTTCGGAAGCGCGGCCGTCGCTGCCCAGCAGCTTGTGATGGAATTCGGCATATTTTTCAGGCGCGAGCAGGCGGAACGCGCTGGAAACCCGGGAGGCGGCAACCGAATCCTGACCGAGGATCGGGAATTCCTTCAGGACGAAACGAACATTCTTGTCCTGCTGCAGAAGCTTGTCCATATCGCCGAGCGCATGCCGGCAATAGGTGCAATTATAGTCGAAGAACTCGACGACGGTGATATCGCCCTTCGGATTGCCGATGGCCACATCGTTCTTGGAGTTGAAGATCGCATCCTTGTTCTGCTCGATCACCTGGGCCGATTGCGCAATGCGGGCTTCGTCCTGCTTCTTTTCGAGCGCGGCCTGCGCATCCAGCAGCACCTCCGGATGCTCGACGAGGTATTCCTTGATGAAATCCCCGATTTCCTTCTTCTGCTGGTCGTCCAGCGCGGCGGCCGGCTGGATTGTGGCGAAGGACGCTGTCAGGGCAATCGCCGAAACCGTCAGCAGGCTTTTGAGAGAAAAGGTCATTGGGTCCTCGTTTGGATCTGATCGGAGACGTCATTCTCGGATGCGCCATAGCATCGTCGGGTTAACATCCGCAAATAAGCATCGACAATTTACGGTGCGTCCTTACTTCCAGAAACAGGAATTTTCACGACAAAGCCGCAATCGCAGGATTGTGAACAAGCCGATATTGCGGCAAATGTCGCTTGCCTATCCGATGCGAGAGAGAATTGACCTTGTTTTCCCTATCCAAGCGCAGTGATGTCGAACCTTTCCACGCCATGGACGTGCTGGCGGAAGCGACGCGGCGACGCCAGGCCGGACACTCGGTCATCTCGATGGCTGTCGGACAGCCGTCCCATCCCGCACCTCAAGCGGCTCTGGAGGCAGCACGGGCGGCTCTCGGTCATGGCCGCATCGGCTATACGGATGCGCTCGGCACTCTGGCTTTGCGGCAGGCACTCTCCGCCCATTACCAGGCACGCCACGGCCTGAGCATCGATCCGAAGCGCATTGCGATTACGACGGGCTCCTCGGCCGGCTTCAATCTTGCCTTCCTGACCTTGTTCGATGCCGGCGATAGCGTCGCCATCGCCCGGCCGGGCTACCCGGCCTATCGCAACATCCTGGCTGCACTCGGCCTCGATGTCGTCGAAGTGCCGGTTACCGAGGAAACGCAGTTTACGCTCACGCCCGAAAGCCTGGAGGCGGCACAGGCAGCAAGCGGCAAGCGCCTGAAGGGCGTGCTGCTCGCAAGCCCCGCCAATCCCACAGGCACGGTGACGGGCAGGGCGGCGCTGAAGGCGCTGGCCGACTATTGCGTCGACCGTTCCATCGCCTTCATCTCCGACGAGATCTATCATGGGCTGACTTTCGTCGGCGAGGAGACGAGCGCGCTGGAGCTGACCGACGAGGCAATCGTCATCAATTCCTTCTCGAAATATTACTGCATGACCGGCTGGCGCATCGGCTGGATGGTCTTGCCGGAACGGCTGGTCCGCCCCATCGAGCGCGTGGCCCAGAGTCTTTACATTTCCGCGCCGGAATTGTCGCAGATTGCCGCTGAGGCCGCGCTCGGCGCCGGCGCCGAACTCGATGTCTATCGTGAGAGCTACGGTCGCAACCGCGATTTCCTCATGCGTCGGCTGCCGGAAATCGGCTTCCGTATTGCCTCGCCGATGGATGGCGCTTTTTACGCCTATGTCGATGTCAGCCGCTTCACAAATGACAGCATGGTCTTTGCACAAAAGATGCTGGCGGAAATCAATGTCGCCGCCACGCCCGGCCTCGATTTCGATCCCGTGGAAGGACATCGCGCAATGCGCTTTTCCTATGCCGGCTCGAATACCGAGATCGAGGAAGCCACCGAACGCATGGCGGCCTGGCTGAAATAGAATCCACAATCAACAGCTTGTGCCAGCTTGCGAAAGTGCTTTCGCAAGTCCCGAGGCCGTATGCGTAAAGTGCGTCGCGATCTCCGAGGCTCGCTTCTCTCGGCTTAGACCCTCGATCTGTTTCCCGTCGCTATTGCAAGACCGCGACATGCTTTTGCGCGGCGTGCTTCGGCATGACGGGCGAATACATCGGATGCCGGAAACGAAAAATCCGGCCGCGTCGCCACGGCCGGATTTTGTCAAATCATGTGCGGTCGGGCTTCTTAAAAGAAGCCGCGGCGCTGCCACCAGCCGGCCTTCTTCGGCTTGGTCGGCTCTCCGTCGCCTTCGCCACCTTCATTGGTGCGGGTCGACTTTACCACCGGAGCAGAGGAGGAAACGTTGGATTCGCGGTTGGCACGGGCCGGCTTGGCTGCGTCCTCAGCTGCCTCGGGTGCTGTCGCTTCGGCCGAATTGTCCAGAACTTCGGCGACCTCGGCAACTGCCTCGATTTCGACATCTGCTGTCGGCGCTTCGTCGACGACAGGCGTCTCGACCGGAGATGCTTCGACCGCCTTTGCCTTGCGGCGACCGCGGCCCTTGGCGGGCTTGACGTCTTCGGTGACGACGGCTGCTGTTTCCACCGCTGCCATGGCGGGCTGCGCCTCGACGGCTGATTCGGCTTCGGCAACGACGATCTCGGCGACCGTTACGGTTGCTTCGTCACTATCTTCCGCTTCGGCGTCATCAGCTTCGTCGGAACCAGCTTCCTCGCCTGCAGCAATCTGTTCGTTGCCTTCGTTTTCACGATTGCGGCGGCCACCGCGCTTGCCGCGACGACGGCGCTTGCGCTTCTGCTGCGCGTCATCGTCGCCGCCGGCGGATGCGGCATTTTCCGCGCCGGCATCAGCATCATCGTCGTCACCGTCTTCTCCGTCTGCATCCTCGGCAGCATTGGCCGTGGAGGCGTCATCGGAAGCCGAGGCAGCCTGGCCGTCATTGCCGCGGCCACGACGCCGACGACGGCGCTTGCGCTTGCGGTTACCATCATTGCCTTCGGAGCGAGCAGCAGGCTGTTGCTCGGCGCCTGCGGCCTTTTCTTCCAGCTCTTCGTCTTCATCCTCATCCGCCTCGATGACGATATCGTCGTCATCATCGTCGGGGATGGCTGCGAAGTTGAACAGGCTTTCGATCTTCACCGGATTGGCAACCGGCTCGCCGCGGTCGATCGCGAAGTGCTGCGTGCCAACCGCATTGTCGGCATCGATGACGATCGCGACGCCGAAGCGGCTTTCATAATCGATGATCGTCTGGCGCTTGTGGTTGAGCAGATAGAGCGCGATGTCCGGCGTCGTGCGCACGGTGATATCGTGCGTCGTGTTCTTGAGCAGGTATTCCTCAATGCCGCGCAGGACGTGCAGGGCAACGGAAGACTGCGAGCGCACGTGGCCGGTGCCGCCGCAATGCGAGCAGATCTGCGTCGTGCTTTCGAGAACCGAAGCGCGGATGCGCTGGCGCGACATTTCCAGAAGGCCGAAATGCGAGATGCGGCCAACCTGGATGCGGGCGCGGTCGTTCTTCAGGCATTCCTTCAGCTTCTTCTCGACGGCGCGGTTGTTGCGCTTTTCTTCCATGTCGATGAAGTCGATGACGATCAGGCCGGCGAGGTCGCGCAGGCGAAGCTGGCGCGCGATTTCCTCGGCGGCTTCCAGGTTCGTCTGGAGTGCGGTGTCCTCGATCGAATGTTCGCGGGTCGAGCGGCCGGAGTTGACGTCGATCGAGACCAGCGCTTCCGTCTGGTTCATGATCAGGTAGCCGCCCGAACGCAGCGTTACCTGCGGCTGCAGCATGCGGTCAAGCTGCGCTTCGATGCCGGAGCGCGAGAAGATCGGGTGAATGTCGCGATAGGGCTGAACCACCTTGGCGTGGCTCGGCATCAGCATCTTCATGAAGTCTTTCGCTTCACGATAGCCTTCTTCGCCGGCAACGATGATTTCGCCGATATCCTTGTTGTAGAGATCGCGGATCGAGCGCTTGATCAGGCTGCCTTCTTCATAGACCAGGCACGGCGCGGTCGATGCGAGCGTCAGCGTACGGACATTTTCCCACAGGCGCATCAGATATTCGAAATCGCGCTTTACCTCGACCTTGGTGCGGTTGGCACCGGCGGTGCGCAGGATGACGCCCATGCCCTGCGGCACTTCGAGCATCTTGGCGATTTCCTTCAGGCGCTTGCGGTCCTGCGGATTGGTAATCTTGCGGGAGATACCGCCGCCGCGCGCCGTGTTCGGCATCAGCACCGAATAGCGGCCTGCGAGCGAGAGATAGGTGGTGAGTGCGGCACCCTTGTTGCCGCGTTCTTCCTTGGCCACCTGCACCAGCAGGATCTGGCGGCGCTTGATGACTTCCTGAATGCGGTACTGCTTGCGCGGCTTGCGTTGGGTGCGATCCGGAACTTCTTCCATCGCGTCCTCGGCACCGACGGATTCGATCACTTCCTCTTCATGGTCGTGATCGTCGTCATCATCGTCGTCATCGTGGCGGCGCTTGGAGGTCGCGACATCCTCGGAGATCGAATCGGTTTCGACCATCGCGGCCATTTCGCCCGACGGTCCTTCTTCTTCGTCGCTTGGCGCATCCACGGCAGCCGTTGCTTCGGGGGCGGGCGTCTCTTCGGCGGGAGCGTCTGCTACCGCCTTCTTGCGGCTGCGGCGCGGCTTTGCCTTCTTGGCCGGAGCTGCTTCTTCGGCGGGTGCGGCTGCCTCTGCGGCAGGAGCCTCTTCGCCGGTCGCAGCCGGCACCTCGGCTTCTTCGCCTTCCTTCGCCACGATGCCGATATCGGGCTGTTCCTGCTGCGAAAGATCAAGCGCCGTCTCGACATGCTCGACATCGTCTTCGCGGCGATGTTCTTCGGCCTCGGCCTTCAGCAGCGCCTGACGGTCGGCAAGCGGGATCTGGTAATAATCGGGATGGATTTCGGCAAAGGCCAGGAAGCCGTGCCGGTTGCCGCCGTAATCGACGAAAGCGGCCTGAAGCGAAGGTTCTACCCGCGTTACTTTTGCAAGATAGATGTTGCCGCGAATTTGCTTCTTGTGCTGTGACTCGAAGTCAAACTCTTCTATGCGGTTCCCGCGAACGACAACGACGCGCGTCTCTTCCTCGTGAGACGCATCGATAAGCATTTTGTCTGCCATGAAAGCTGTGCTCCTCGGCGCAGACAACCGGATGGGGGCCTGCCTGTCGCAGGGACAGGCCGGATATGATCCGCAATTGTTGCACCGGATAATGAAAGTCGCGATTGGTTCGGCGATGACAGCATCCAGACGGCAGCCGGGGCATCATATCCCTGGGGTCTGTTCACTTCCTGAAAAAGCTGCTGCGGTAGCATCCGTAACCAAGCGAGATCGACTATGCCTTAGGCCCACAAATGGGCCCGATGAATGTGCTCTCTAAAGAGCGTTTGGTGGCTCTCCACCGATGAATTTCCCGTTTGAAACCGGAAATTCAGATATCCACTGTTTCGAGCAGAAGTACTGCAGACGGCGGATGAATGCCGCTTATTGGCGCCTGGTACTCGGAGGCGGCTGCCTTTGCGACGACTCTATCCCGTCAACACTTCTACCCTAATATGCGTTGTATGGTTTATCTGTCACAATAGCAAGGGAAAAGCCAAGTATGCCATAATATTGATGGATTCGTCGGATGATGAGAACGCTGGAGGGTGTCTTGTCGATTCGTCTCCCGGCGCATCATCGATGCAGCCATCACAGGTCAAACCTGGTTCCCGTTATTGGGACTTCAAAAACAACGTCGAAACCAATATGGGGCGCGTTGGACACTTGGTAAAGGGATTGCGGCATGTGGCGGAGATTGGCGTGAGGGCTTTGCGATTTGTGGCGGCGGCCTTCGCCCTGGTGATTCTCGTTTCGGTTTCGGCATTTGCGCCCGTAGCGGCGGCGGATGATTCGGTGCTTGCCTATGGCGCCCGCATTGCCGGTGACGATGCCCGCACGCGTATCGTGATCGACATGGACCGAGCTCCTACCTTCACGGTTCACTACCTTGACAATCCCGTCCGTGTCGTCGTCGATCTCCCGGCGACAGCATTCGGCTTTCCGGCCGGTAATCTCAAGCCGACAGGCCTCTTCAAGGACATTCGCTACGGCACGATGGATGCGGACAGCGCCCGCATCGTGCTGACGGCAAAGAAACCGGTGAAGCTGGTCACGGCCAAGGTTCAGGCCGATGAAAACGGCAAGGGGCAGCGCCTTGTGCTCGATGCCGAGATGTTGCCGGCTGAACAATTTGCCGAACTGGTGAAGAAACAGAGCTGGACCAGCGACGATACCGCCAAGGACGTCGGTCCGGTCGAGCCGACCCAGAAAGCCGATCCGAATGTATTCCTTGTTGCCGTCGACGCCGGGCATGGCGGTATCGATGCCGGCGCGACCGGCACGGACGGTGTCACGCAGGAAAAGGACATCACGCTCGCATTTGCGAAGATGTTTGCCGACAAGCTGAATGCGCAGCCTGGCATCAAGGCCTTCCTGACGCGCGACAAGGATCAGTATCTGTCCCTGTCCGAACGTGTGACGATCGCCCGGCAGAATCGCGCCTCGCTCTTCATCTCGCTGCATGCCGATACGCTGAAGCAGAAGGATATTCGCGGCGCGACCGTCTATACTATCTCGGACAAGGCCTCTGACCGGCTCGCCAGTGAAGTGGCCGATCGTGAAAACAATTCCGATCAGATCGCCGGCGCCGAGGCCCAGACGCAGCCGGCCGCCGTCAATGACATTCTGATGGATTTGACACGCCGCGAGACCCAGGCCTTCTCCATTTCGCTGGCGCAGGATGTACTGTCCTCGTTCAATGGCCAGATCTCCATGATCAACAATCCGCATCGCCATGCCGGTTTTCAGGTTCTGACGGCGCCGGATGTGCCCTCGATCCTGCTCGAACTCGGCTTTCTCTCCAACAAGGAGGATGAGAAGCTGCTACTTGATGCCGACTGGCGACAGAAGGTCGCCGACCGGCTGACGGAAGCGGTGAAGCAGTATCGCGTATCGATTATCGCAAACGGCGGCTGATGACACCGGATGGGGCGATCTGCCGTGGCTTCCATGTAACAGCGATGCACTTTAGAATTGGATGAAATTGGAATACCGGCGGCGAGCCCTATTTTGCTCACATTCCCGCCGTTACAGCGAAGTATCATTTGCTCGCGTATGAAGCATGGCTTTGTCCCATTGCCGTCTTGCATTCACGCCGCGAGCGTGCAAAACGCCCGTGACTATGCGATGATCTCGCGCACGTGCCGCATGAAGAACAAGCACCGGTAGTATCAGATGATCAGACTGATTGGATATTTCTTTGGCCTCGGCTGCCTCCTGTTTCTGGGTGCAGCGGCTGCGGCTGCCATCTATCTGAGCGTGGTCTCGAAGGAACTGCCCGACTACGAGGTGCTTGCCAAATACGCGCCGCCGGTAACGACGCGCATTCACGCCGGCAACGGTGCGCTGATGAAGGAATATTCGCGCGAGAACCGGCTTTTCGTGCCGATCCAGGCGATTCCCGATCGCGTCAAGGCGGCTTTCCTTTCGGCTGAAGACAAGAATTTCTACAACCATCCCGGCGTCGATGTCGGCGGTCTGATCCGCGCCGTGGCCGTGAACCTGCAGAATATCGGTTCCGGCCGCCGCTTCGTCGGCGCGTCCACCATCACGCAGCAGGTCGCCAAGAACTTCCTGCTGTCCGCCGACCAGACGTTCGACCGCAAGATCAAGGAAGCGATTCTCTCCTTCCGCATCGAGCAGGCCTACAGCAAGGACAAGATCCTCGAACTCTACCTGAACGAGATCTATTTCGGCCTCAATTCCTACGGCATTGCCGGCGCCGCTCTCACCTATTTCGACAAGTCGGTCAACGAACTGACCATTGCCGAATCGGCCTATCTAGCATCGCTTCCGAAAGGCCCGTCGAACTACAATCCCTTCCGCCGGGCCGAGGCAGCGCTGACCCGCCGCAACTGGGTGATCGACCGCATGGTCGAGAATGGCTATGTCAGCCAGAGCGACGGCGAAGAGGCAAAGAAGCAGCCGCTCGGCGTCGTACCGCCGAAGAGCGGCCCTTCGCTCTTTGCCTCCGACTATTTTGCCGAAGAGGTTCGTCGCCAGCTGATCGACCAATATGGCGAAAAGACCCTCTATGAAGGTGGCCTTTCCGTTCGTACGTCGCTCGATCCGCAGATGCAGCTCGAAGCTCGCAAGGCGTTGCAGGATGGTCTGGTCGATTATGACGAGCGTCGCGGTTATCGCGGCCCGGTCAAGCAGATTGCCACCTCGCAGGATTGGGGCGCCGAGCTTGCCAAGGTTCCAAGCCTGAGCGATGTGCCGGAATGGCAGGTCGCTGTTGTCCTGTCCGTATCGGATCAAGGTGTCGATATCGGCTTGCAGCCGCGCGTCGATGCCGCCGGCAAGGTATCGACGGAGCGGACGCGCGGCACGATCGCTCCCGCCGACATGCGCTGGGCCTATCGCTCGGCCGGCGGTAAGTCCGTCAAATCGCCCAGTGGCGTCCTGAGCCCGGGCGACGTGATCTATGTGCAGAAGACCGGTAATGCCGATTCGAGCAGCTATCGCCTGCGCCAGCCGCCGAAGGTGCAGGGCGGCCTGGTCGCCATGGACCCGCATACGGGCCGTGTGCTCGCCATGGTCGGTGGCTTCTCCTACGCGCAGTCGGAATTTAATCGCGCCACGCAGGCCAAGCGCCAGCCGGGCTCGTCGTTCAAGCCTTTCGTCTACGCGGCTGCGATGGATAACGGCTATACGCCGGCCTCGGTCATTCTCGACGATCCGCTGCAGATCACGCTCAGCAATGGCGATGTGTGGAAGCCGACCAACTACGAAGGCGAGGGCGGTGGCGTCCATACGCTTCGTTTCGCGATCGAGCACTCGCGCAACCTGATGACGGTCCGTCTTGCTTCCGACATGGGCATGCCGCTGGTTGCCGAATATGCCGAGCGCTTCGGCATCTACGACCATATGAACCCTGTGCTCGCCATGTCGCTCGGTGCCGGCGAAACGACCGTGTTGCGCATGGTGTCTGCCTATTCGGTCATCGCCAATGGCGGCAAGCAGATCAAGCCGACGCTGATCGACCGCATTCAGGACCGTTACGGCAAGACCATCTTCAAGCATGAGGAACGCGTCTGCGATAATTGCAACGTCAACGCCTGGCAGAACCAGGACGAGCCTGTGATCGCCGACAACCGTGAACAGGTGCTCGACCCGATGACGGCCTATCAGGTTACGTCGATGATGCAGGGCGTCATCATCCGCGGCACGGCCGCCGGCAAGATCAAGCTCAACACCGATGTCGCCGGCAAGACCGGCACCACGAACGATGAGAAGGACGCCTGGTTTGTCGGCTTCACGCCGAGCCTCGTCGCCGGTCTCTACATCGGCTACGACACGCCGGCCACGCTCGGCCGTGGCGGCACGGGCGGCGCGCTCGCGGCACCGATCTTCAACGAATTCATGCAGGCTGCCACCAAGGACGAGGCGCCGGAGAAATTCCAGGTTCCGGCCGGCATGACCATGGTCGCCGTTAACCGCGCCACTGGCATGGCCGCACAGCCCGGCGAGCCGAATGCCATCATGGAAGCCTTCAAGCCCGGCACCGGCCCGGCCACCAGCCTGCAGGTCATTGGCGGTGGCGATGCGGCCGCGCAGGTTGCGCCTGAGGAAATTCTGCGTACCTCGCCGCAGGCGAACCAGGCTGTCACGTCCGGATCGGGCGGCCTGTTCTGATCCTTTCCAATTTTCCGATCATCGTGCCGCGGGGCTTTACACCAGCGGCATGTATATCTATGTCACCAGCACTCCTAGAGCATTTCTGGGAAAAGTGCGCAGCGGTTTTCCGTCAGGAATGCGTCAAGAAACAAAAGATTGAGCGTTTTCGCGATTCGAAGATAAGCGGAAGAGCTCCAGAATTGAATGTCGCTCTTTCTGGGCGGCAAACTGAAGAAGCAGGATCATGAGAGCCGAAATCGAGAAAATAGTCGACGAAACCAAGCAGGCTATCACCCTGCTGAGGAGGCATCTTTGACTGGGATCAGGCGGTAAGACGACTGGACTGGTTGAATAACAAGTCAGAGGATCCGACCCTCTGGAACGATGCGTCCGAAGCGCAGAAGCTGATGCGCGAACGCCAGCAGCTTGATGACGGTATCAACGGCGTGCGTGCGCTCGAGCAGCAGGTTGCCGACAATATCGAGCTGATTGAGCTTGGGGAGGAAGAGGGCGACGCCGATGTCGTCCGCGACGCCGAGGACGCCCTGAAAGCCCTGAAGGCAGAAGCCGCACGCCGGCAGGTGGAAGCCATGCTCTCGGGCGAGGCCGACTCGAACGATACCTACCTCGAAGTCCACTCCGGCGCTGGCGGTACCGAGAGCCAGGACTGGGCGAACATGCTGTTGCGCATGTACACCCGCTGGGCCGAACGCCAGCGTTTCAAGGTGGAGCTGCTCGAAGTTCATGACGGTGAAGAAGCGGGCATCAAGTCCGCGACGCTGCTCGTCAAGGGCCACAATGCCTACGGCTGGCTGAAGACCGAATCGGGCGTGCACCGCCTGGTGCGCATCTCGCCCTATGACAGCAACGCGCGCCGTCACACGTCTTTCTCGTCGATCTGGGTCTACCCCGTCGTCGACGACTCGATCCAGATCGAGATCAACGAAAGCGATTGCCGCATCGATACCTACCGATCGTCGGGCGCCGGCGGTCAGCACGTCAACACGACCGACTCGGCCGTGCGCATCACGCATATCCCGACCGGGATCGTCGTGCAGTGCCAGCAGGAACGTTCGCAGCACAAGAACCGCGCCAAGGCCTGGGACATGCTGCGCGCCCGCATGTATGAGGCCGAATTGATGAAGCGGGAAGAGGCTGCCAATGCCGAAGCAGCCTCGAAGACGGACATCGGCTGGGGTCACCAGATCCGCTCCTACGTCCTGCAGCCCTACCAGCTGGTCAAGGATCTGCGCACTGGTGTTGCCAGCACGGCGCCCAGCGACGTTCTGGACGGTGATCTCAACGAGTTCATGGAGGCAGCCCTTGCGCATCGCATCAGCGGTGCTGCCGATGCCGTCATCGACGACGTCGAATAAGGTCGCATCCGTTCAAGCATGAAAAAAGCCCCGGAGACGGGGCTTTTTTCATGGTGCATCCTGCCTGACTGCCTCCGGCCTCTTGGGCCTGGCGCAGATGTCCCGCTCAATCCGAGAATTGTTCCGCAAGAATCCTGTCCGACCATGATCTGTCCGGATCGGATAGAATGCGAGCCGTCGTATCTTCGCTTTGCCGGATCTGGATGCCGAGAACCGATTTGACTTCGGTATTGTCGGCGGCGGCGTTGACCGGCCGCTTCTCCGCTTCGAGTACGGTGATGTCGACCGTCACCTTGTTCGGAAGAAGAGCGCCGCGCCAGCGGCGGGGACGGAAGGCGCTGACGGGCGTCATGGCGAGCAGTGGCGCTTCCAGCGGCAGTATGGGGCCATGGGCGGAGAGATTGTAGGCGGTGGAGCCCGCCGGTGTCGTCACCATCAGCCCGTCGCAGATCAGTTCCGGCAGGCGGACCCGCCCATCGATCTCCACCTTCAGCTTTGCCGTCTGATAGGACTGGCGAAACAGCGAGACTTCGTTGATGGCGAGCGCGACGCAGGAGCTGCTATCAGCATTGCGCGTGGTCATCTGCAGGGGATGAAACGCGTTTTCAACAGCCGCCTCGATGCGCTCGGCCAGGCCGTCCGTGCGGTAGTCGTTCATCAGAAAGCCGATGGACCCGCGGTTCATGCCATAGACGCGTTTGCCCGTATTCATCGTCTTGTGCAGCGTCTGCAGCATGAAACCGTCGCCGCCGAGAGCCACGACGATATCCGCATCTTCCTGCGATGTCTGGCCGTAGAGGAGAATAAGCTCCTGCTGCGCCGCTTGAGCCTCTGGCGCGGTGGAGGCGAGAAAACAAACGGATTGAAGATTGCGCGACATGCAATGTCCTTTGAATGGCGATTCTACGTAATGTTATTCCCTTGCCGCGACAAGACGTTTCGCTCGAACTGGTGAATCGCCGATCCCCAGCTTTGACGCGGATCGACCGATTTTCCCTTTACAGGATTTCAAAATCTGTTACTTGGCATGCCGATACGCCCTTGTAGCTCAGTTGGTAGAGCACCTGATTTGTAATCAGGGGGTCGCGGGTTCGAACCCTGCCGGGGGCACCAGAATTTTTTGCTGAAAATCATCGATCGTTTCATCTCTGGTATGGAAAACCGGCGGCAGAGACATAATATGTCGTTGCTAACGAGCTCCGAACGCTCGTAACAGTCATCAATATTATATCCGTGTGCCTGGAACCATATGCCGAGCAAGCCCAAGAAGCCTAAACTCGAACACTCCGAGCTTTCGGGTGAATTCACCGACGATGGCGTGACCGTCCTTGTCGATATCTTTCGCCCGGCCGGCACCAACGCCGACTGGAGGATGGAGGTCATCACTCCGGAAGAAGATCTGATCGAATGGGAGGAACCCTTCGCGACCGATCGCGAGGCATTCGATGAGTTCCTGGCGACGATCGCTCGCGATGGAATCAGGTCGTTCTTCGACGAAGCGGACCCTGCGATTCACTGATCCTGCCTGCGCGTTTCGAGCTGTCTTGCCATGCGGAAGCTCGCGGTGGAGCGGGGGCCGGTCATCGGCTGAAATGCCGGAGCTTTTACAACGCCGGAAATAGGCATAGACTTCGCTCGTCAATGGCGGGTGAGGATGCGTTCATGCGCGAGATATCGAGGCATGTCGTCTTGGGATTGCCGCTTGTCGTGATCGCGGTGATTGCAAGCGCGCCGGTTTTAGCTGGCGAAAATTGCTACTGCAAAAATACGGATGGAAAGCAGCATGCGGTCGGCGAGATCGCCTGCATGACCGTGGGCGACAAGAGTTATCTTGCGCAATGCGAGATGAATCTGAATGTCACCTCATGGGCAAAGCTGCAAGACGGATGTCCGGTTACCGAGAGGTCGCCCTTGCGGCAATCGGCCTGGCATCCGGCGCCGATGTTGCTTCGCTGAGCATTGCCGATCCAGCCTACTGGCAGCGATAGGCGCGCTCGGATAGGGCGCCCATGCCTGAGCGGGTCATAAGCTCGTAAAGAAGGCGGCGGCTGAAGGGGTTGTGCAGGCGTATGGCATCGCATCCGAGAAAATGCGTGTCGGCCAGTTCGAATGCTCCGAGATGCGGAGCCTGCTCTATGGCCGCACGATAGAAGTCGTGAAACTCGCGACGGCAGACGTAGGTTTTGTACTTCGTCATGCAGAAGGTCGAAAAAGCATCGTCGTTATCGCGGATGAAATCCGCCATGCCGACAGTCACTTCCGGCCAGGCCGGATTGAACGTATCGTCGAAGACGATGATGCCATGATCCGCAACCGTGTCCCGGGCCAGATGGCTGTCGGAGACGAGATTGGGCAGGCTGTGCCCGCCGTCGACGCTGAAGAAACGCACCGCACCGATCTTGTCCGTAATCTCCTCCGCAGAGAAAGTCCTGCTGTCACCGACAAGCAGCATGTCCTCGTCGACGGGCAGGCCGAGCCGATCTCCGTGTTCGAGAAACAGACGATATTGGTCCGACGTGCCATCCGACACGTTACCGATGTCGAAGAGATCGATGCCGAGAACATCTTCGTTGGGTGCGGCGATCTTCTTCAGGAGAAAATAGGATCGTCCGAAATAGATGCCGATTTCGGCCAGGCCGCCATGAAGGCCGTGTTGTCTCTGGCATTCGAGGAGTGAAAGAAAAACGAGGGCGTCCGGTGGATCGATATATCCCTCCACGCTGCGAAGGTCGTGGAAAATGAATTTTCGGATATTCGATGGTACCATGCGCGCCGCACCCGTCCGCTTATGTGACACTCTTTGCCGACCTCATGCCGGTTTAAAAAAACATAGTCACATTTCTGATACGTCAAGCCGCAGCGTGCTTGGGCATGGTTCAGCGGCTCTATTTGCGGACCAGCAGCAGCGGTTCGCCTTCTTCTTCCTCGGACTTCTGGAAGCTGCCGTCGGGCTTCATATCGAAGGAGAGTGAGGAGCCGTCATTGCCCAGCATGACAAGCCCGAAACCTTCCGTCGCCCAGAGGGAGAGCTTGAGGTCGCCGACTTCACTGGCGCAATCACTGGCCGGTGACATCTTGGCCGTGCCGTCCTGATCCTTGTCGGTGGTGAGCGTGATATCGCAGACGGGCTTGCCGTCCGGTGTCTGGATGCGCCACGCACCGGCAAGGCTTGCGGCAGTCGGCACGTGATCGACGTCGCCGAGCGCCGGCAGCAGCCAGGTCGGGTCGCCGCCTTCGCTTTCCCAAGGCGAGCCTTCCTCCTGCTGGAAGCGCATGAGCGGCTTGCCCTCGGCATCGGCGATGGCAAGCGAACCGTCGTCGGTGAAATTCCAGATCTTGGCCTCGGCGAGAGCGGGCAGGGGCGTCGTGCAGGCATCCGCCCCGGTGATTTCGTAGCCGCCGGAAGCAGTGTTCGTTCCGAAGGTCAGGCGGCAGCCCTTGGCGCCGCTTTCGGGTGCGACCAGCCATTGACCCGCCTGCGCCTGGACCATTTCGTCATCGGCAGCGCGCGCCGGCAGGACCGCTGTCAAAGCAAAGGCGGCGGAAACCGCCGCTAGACCGAGAAGACGGATCAAAGCAAATTCTCCCAACGTGCTGCGGCCGCCACAGGCGTCACTATGATTTGAGATAGGACCGCGTCGCATATAGCGCGATCGCGGCTGCGTTCGAGACATTGAGCGATTTGATGGCGCCCGGCATGTCGAGCCGGGCAAGCGCACTCACCGTTTCGCGGGTCTTCTGGCGCAGGCCCTTGCCCTCGGAGCCGAGCACGAGGGCGATCTTGTCACCGCTGAAGGTGCCCTCCAGCGGTGCCGGACCTTCCGAATCGAGCCCGATCGTCGTGAAGCCGAGCCGGTGCAGCTCGCTGAGCGCATCCGCCAGATTGGTGATCTGTATATAAGGTATGAGTTCGAGCGCGCCCGAGGCCGACTTTGCCATCACGCCCGATTCGGTCGGGCTGTGGCGCTGCGTCGTGATGACGGCGCCCGCATCGAAAGCGACGGCCGAGCGCATGATGGCGCCGACATTGTGCGGGTCGGTCACCTGATCGAGAACGAGCAATAGCGGGCTGTCCTTCAGCGCCTCGAGACGGCGCACGGGCAGGGGACGCGTCTCCAGCATCACACCCTGATGGATCGCTTCCGGGCCAAGCACCTTGTCGATATCCTGCGGCGAGACGATCTCGACCGGGATGCCGAGTTGATCGACCGGGCCGACTTCCAGGCGCACCAGCGCATTCTGCGTCGTGGACAGCTTGATGTTCTTGCGTTGGGGGTTGCTCAGCGCCGCGCGAACCGTATGCAGGCCATAGAGAAAGACCTGATCGGGCGCGAGCGCCGGCGGCTTCCAGTCGTCGGCGCCGGCCTTCTTGCGCTTCTGCGGCGCCGGCGTTGGGATTTCGCCACGCTCGCGCTTGGCGTCGCGATGCGCGCGCCGCAGGGTGGCGTAGTGGGTGTCCTTGGCGGACTTGTCGCCGGCGGTGTTGTCTTGGCCCTGGTGGCCGGGTGTTTTATCTTTGCTCATGCGGCTTTATAACCAGCGTGTCCGCGAGCGCATAGCCCTCTTTGACCTGTGGACTTTTTCCACGGGCTGAAATTTTTTTGTCATTTTTGGCAATTCCTTGTGTTGACAGAAGGAAGTGGTCCGGCCATATACGCGGCGCAGATCACGGCGGCGACGCCACGGTCTGACAAGCTTGGTCGCAAGATCCAGTCGGAAAACTGGAGGGATGCCCGAGTGGTTAAAGGGGACGGACTGTAAATCCGTTGGCTCAGCCTACGTTGGTTCAAATCCAACTCCCTCCACCATTCCGTGCCGGATCTTGACCATCCCGCGGGTATAGCTCAATGGTAGAGCAGCAGCCTTCCAAGCTGAATACGCGGGTTCGATTCCCGCTACCCGCTCCAAGATTTTCAATTTGTTCGCTTCTTTATCATTCTTCGCCGCATCGAAGAGGGTATCATGCTTGCCAATTGTTGGCCTTGATAGCTGCTTCGGCCAAGACGCGGCCCTGCTGGCATGCGTATTAGATCCCATCTTTGCATATTTGACACGAAGGGTTGCTTAAATCCCCGCGAGCGATAGATATTGCTCAGGCAACCGAAACGGGAGAGCGCAAATGGGTATCTTCGACAAGATCAAGGGTGCAATCTGGGGAGAGGCAAAGGCTGCTGAGGCCGCGCCTGCACCGACGACCACCGCCGCAACCGCCAATCCGGAACCTGCGTCGACGCCGGCTCCTTCGTCGACCACGGCGGCAACCTCGCCCGCGACGAGCGCTCCATCCGCACCAGTGGATGTCGCCTCGATCCTCGACGCCGCCGTCAAGAAGAGCGGTCAGAAGCTGGACTGGAAACATTCGATCGTCGACCTGATGAAGGCGCTCGGCATGGATGCGAGCCTTTCGGAGCGCAAGGAGTTGGCGCAGGAGCTTGGCTATACCGGCGATGCCGGTGACTCCGCCAAGATGAACATGTTCCTTCACAAAGCTCTTTTGCAGAAGCTTGCCGACAATGGCGGCAAGGTGCCGGCCGATCTTCTCGATTGATCGTTTTTCGTCCCGGCGGTCGGCCCATTGCGGACGCCGCCGGATCGTAATACCGATCGTGGCAGTGAGCGATCATTGTCGTTTAGCGATTGCGCGCTCCCGCCGATGGGCGAGGGCGCGTTTTGTTGTGTAGCGGCCAGATGTCTGGCCGGGCTTCACGCGCCGGACATCTGGAATTCCTTCCTTAGCGCTCCTATCTAAGCGCCTGAACCGGCAAATGCTTTTACATCTTACCGGATCGACCGGCGAACCTTGCGCGGCGAAGGAATGTTGAAGGCTTGAGATCATCCGCCGTCAACCAGGCTTCGCCCGGAATAAGGGCTGCAATTAAGTCTTGCGCAAATGCGACGAAAGCCTTAAACGGCGGCACTAAACCGGTTCGCCGGGGTCACTCATTACGTTCACAGGAAGCATTCAAATGGCAAAGAGTAAGTTTGAGCGCAATAAGCCGCACGTTAACATCGGTACGATCGGTCACGTTGACCACGGCAAGACGTCCTTGACGGCAGCGATCACGAAGTACTTCGGCGAGTTCAAGGCGTACGACCAGATCGACGCGGCTCCGGAAGAGAAGGCTCGTGGTATCACGATCTCGACGGCCCACGTTGAATACGAGACGCCGAACCGTCACTATGCGCACGTTGACTGCCCCGGCCACGCCGACTACGTCAAGAACATGATCACGGGTGCCGCGCAGATGGACGGCGCGATCCTGGTTTGCTCTGCCGCTGACGGCCCGATGCCGCAGACGCGCGAGCACATCCTGCTTGCTCGCCAGGTTGGCGTTCCGGCGATCGTCGTGTTCCTGAACAAGGTCGACCAGGTTGACGACGCAGAACTTCTGGAGCTCGTCGAGCTTGAAGTTCGCGAACTTCTGTCGTCCTACGACTTCCCGGGCGACGACATCCCGGTTGTCAAGGGTTCGGCCCTTGCTGCTCTTGAGGATTCGGACAAGAAGATCGGCGAAGACGCGATCCGCGAGCTGATGGCTCAGGTTGACGCTTACATCCCGACGCCAGAGCGTCCGATCGACCAGCCGTTCCTGATGCCGATCGAAGACGTGTTCTCGATCTCTGGCCGTGGTACGGTTGTGACGGGCCGCGTTGAGCGTGGTATCGTCAAGGTTGGTGAAGAAGTCGAAATCGTCGGCATTCGTCCGACGTCGAAGACGACGGTTACCGGCGTTGAAATGTTCCGCAAGCTGCTCGATCAGGGCCAGGCCGGCGACAACATCGGCGCGCTGATCCGCGGTGTTAACCGTGACGGCGTTGAGCGTGGTCAGATCCTGTGCAAGCCGGGTTCTGTCAAGCCGCACAAGAAGTTCATGGCAGAAGCCTACATCCTGACGAAGGAAGAAGGCGGCCGTCATACGCCGTTCTTCACGAACTACCGTCCGCAGTTCTACTTCCGTACGACGGACGTGACGGGCATCGTGACGCTTCCGGAAGGCACGGAAATGGTTATGCCTGGCGACAACGTGACGGTTGCCGTTGAGCTGATCGTTCCGATCGCGATGGAAGAAAAGCTTCGCTTCGCAATCCGCGAAGGCGGCCGTACCGTCGGCGCAGGCATCGTCGCATCCATCGTCGAGTAATCTCAGGATTATTCCTTTATAAGAAGGCCCCGCTGGAAACAGCGGGGCCTTTTTGCATTCGGAGGTTCGCATGAGCTTGATCATTCTGACCGGCGCTTCCGGCTCGGGAAAGACTGCTATCGCGGAGGCGATCGCCAGGGACAGCGCGGAGACATTAGCCGTCTATCATTTCGACAGCATCGGCGTACCGTCGCTTGAGGCCATGGCCAGGGATCATGGTTCGCCCGAGGCATGGCAGCGCGACAAGACCATCGAATGGCTGGCACGGCTCGTGCCGCAGGCACAGAAGGGCAGGGCCGTTCTTTTCGAGGGGCAGATGCGGCCATCCTTCATCGTCGAGGCGGCTGTGGCTGCCAGCCTCGATGACTATCGTATCATCTTGATCGATTGCGATGATGCAACCAGGAGACATCGCCTGTCCGTCGAACGAGGCCAGCCGGAGCTTGCCGATGCGAACATGATGAACTGGGCCGCCTATCTGCGCCGCGAAGCCCAGGCATTCGGCTTTGAGATTCTCGACACGAGCCATCTTTCGCTGAAGCAGAGCGTAGATGGTGTTCTGAGGCACCTGATCGATTAGTCCAAGAATATTATCACCAGGCGGTGATATTGTCCGTCGATCCGAATTCGGCCTTCGCACGGCGCACGACATCCTCAACGAAATCGCTCTTGCCGCTGGTATAGCGGTCCCAATCACCGTTGGCCTCTTCGGCCAGGCGCCGTTTCAAGGTCGCATAATTCGCCGCAAGTTCGGGATGGGCGTGCAGATAGTCGCGAAAGAGAAGGCGCTCCCGATGGGCCTCATTGCCGGGCAGGCAAAGATAAAGGCGCGTGCCGCAAGGCGTCTCATCCTTGGTGAAGGCCCAGCGGCCGGCGCCATGCAGATCGCCGTGAAAACGATATCCGCCTTCCTTCAGGCGCTCCGTCGCGGCGAGCCTGTCCTCTTCCGAGAAAAGGACCGCATCGATGTCGAGCTTGGGCTTGGCGCATAATCCGGTGATGGCAGTGCTGCCGATATGATGAAACGCAGCGGGCTGGCCAAGCAGCAGGCCAATTACCTTGCTTCTATGTTCGAAAAGAAGGGGCCATTGCGGATCATATTCGACGAGCGCGATCGGCCGCATCTCACTTATCTCCTTTCGCCGCGCGACATATGCTTTGCCGAGTCGATCCGATTATTTTGCCGGGAAAGTGTGAGGTCACCAAGCCGTGTCTTGCGAAACGGAGGCAAGGGCCTATGTATCGCTCGATTTTATCTGGAGGAGATTTCATGAAGAAACGTATTTTGTTCACTGGCGGCAGCGGCAAGGCTGGACGTCACACTGTTCCCTGGCTGGTCAATGCCGGCTATGAAGTCCACAATGTCGATCTCGTGCCGCTGAATAGCCCCGGCGTCACCAATCTGCAGGCCGATGTCACCGATGCGGGACAAGTCTATAATGTCCTCAGCATGCATCGCGATTTTCCTGATCTCGATCATGGCAACGGCGTGCAGCCGTTCGACGCCGTCGTGCATTTCGCTGCCATTCCGCGCATCCTGATCAAGCCCGACAACGAGACCTTCCGCATCAACACGATGAGCACTTATAATGTCATCGAGGCGGCGGCGAAGCTCGGTGTGAGGAAGATCATCGTCGCCTCCAGCGAGACGACCTATGGGATCTGCTTCGCCGAAGGCCATCGCGACTTCCATCAGTTCCCGCTGGAAGAGGATTACGACGTCAATCCGATGGATTCCTATGGTCTGTCCAAGGTCGTGAACGAGAAGACTGCCCGCGCCTTTGCCGAGCGCTTCGGCATCGACATCTATGCGCTGCGCATCGGCAATGTCATCGAGCCGCACGAGTACGAGCGCTTCCCCGAGTTTTTCGCCAACAGCGAGATCCGCAAGCGTATCGCCTGGAGCTATATCGATGCTCGCGATCTCGGCCAGATCGTCCATCTCTGCATCGAGAAGAATGGCCTCGGCTTCCAGGTGTTCAATGCCGCCAACGATACGGTATCGGCCAGCACACCGTCGCGCGAACTCGCTGCCAGACACTTTCCGAACGTTCCGTTCACGCGCGAGATCGGTGAATACGAGGGCCTCTTGTCCAATCGCAAGATCCGCGAAGTCTTGGGCTTCAAGGAAGAGCACGACTGGCGCAAATATGTGAAGGTCTGAGGGGACGCAATCCCTGCGATCGGCCGGGCGCTTTGCATTGGCGCCCGGCAAAGGCATCAATCCGGATAAGGGTGCCTCTCCATTTGTTACGCAACAAAACCAAAAATGCTTCCCCAAACACTCGACAAATAACGCCGTTTATTTAAGTAGGGTTGCGTTCGCGAAGCATCTCCTAGAGATTGCAGCGCATGGCCGGTATATCCGCGCCCGTGTTTCGAACCAGCACCCTCCGGCCGATGGGTCTCAAGGGTGAACAGCGCGCGATTTGCGTCGTGGCGAAAGATAATAGCCGGCTGACCTGCAAGCGCTCAGCCGTTTCGGAGGTGTCATGAAGGATAATGTTGCACGTATTTTTGTCGGGTTCGATTCCAAGGAGGTCGTGGCCTATCACGTCCTGACCCAGAGCATCATCGAGCGCTCGTCTATTCCGGTGGTGTTCTCGCCGATCGTGCTCAACAATCTTGAGGGGATCTTCACGCGCGAGCGCAACCCGCTGCAGTCGACCGAATTTTCCTTCTCGCGCTTCCTCGTGCCTTATCTCAGCGATTACCAGGGCTGGAGCATCTTCATGGATTGCGACATGCTCGCCCGCACCGATATTGCCGAGCTTTGGGCGCTGCGCGACGACCGCTATGCCGCCATGTGCGTCAAGCACGACTATCAGCCGAAGATCGAAACCAAGTTCCTCGGTCAGACGCAGACGAAGTATGAGAAGAAGAACTGGTCGAGCATGATCCTGTTCAACAATGCCAAATGCACGGCGTTGACGAAGGATTTCGTCAATACGGCGACCGGCCTCCAGCTTCATCAGTTCAAGTGGCTGGAGAATGACGATCAGATCGGCGAAGTGCCAGTCGTCTGGAACTATCTCGTCAACGAATACGACTATCGCGAAGATGCCAAGCTCGTGCACTTCACCGATGGCGGCCCGTATTTTGATGAATATCGCAACGACGATTACGCGGAAGAATGGTTTGCCATGCGCGACCGCATGCTGCACGTCCAGCAGAAGTGAGCGATTTGGATCATAAGACGACAGGAAACATCGATGTCGGCATACCGGCTGCGGGCTCCGCGGCCGGTTTGAACAGCGCCGACGAATGGCGGGCCATATTGATGGGGTTTTCCCATATCGTCCTGGTCGCCAATAGCGACGCGGTCGATATCGCAAGCCTGCAGGCGCAGTTTCCGCAGACGGCGCTCTTCGTCTTCTTCAATAAGGTCTACAAGGTTCTGGATCGCCCGTTCCATGGGCATTCGCTGCTGATCTCGCGTGGTCAGCCGCGCGGTGCCAACATCGTCTATCGCGGCGAAGTGGGCGAGGTCGTCAAATTCTTTCCGCAGGAATATTTCCTCGGCATCATGAACATTCGTCTCGGGCTGGAGGAAAAGCTCAATCCCGCCGCCGATTTTCAGGGAGCGCCGACCGGCCACCTCGACCTTGTGGGCTTTTGTTCGGATTTCTATACGGAGGGCAAGACGCCGACGAGCGGCTTTGCCATGGCGCTCTGGCTCAGCGATCTGAAATTGCCCGGCGCGATCGTGCTTGCGGGTTTCTCGGCCAGACGCAGTCAGAAGTGGAGGGTGGTTTCCGCTCACGATTGGAGCTTCGAGCAGACCTTCCTGCGCCTGTTTGCCCGGTTGGGAAAGATCACCATCCATGGTGGGGTCGCACTGAACCCGTATATCAGCCTTGCCCAGCGCTTCACGGAAGTTCCTCCGGCCGAGATTGCTCTGGCAGCGGCCGAGGTTTTGTCGGAGCGGCTCGGTAATACCGATGCCGAAATAGACAAGCTGATCTCCCTGACGAATGTGATTCGCTCCGCGGATAACTTCATGCGCCGCCTCCGGCCGAAATTTCTCAAGCGCAAGCCGAAAGGCTCTCCCGGGGAATAACGAAGGCGAGGGGCAGTCTTTCCGCAGCATACGCGGCAGCTTCGCCCCGGTGGCGGATCTTCCGCCCGGTTATGTCCTGCGCGAAGTTGCGGGTTCGATTGGGAAAAAGCAAAAAACGCTCTTGCCAATCGTTTCATCCCGCCTTAAAGGGAGCGCCATGTCTTCGAACTGCCCAGGCGGTCCACCGCTTGAAGCGAATATTCGAAGGAAGAAGGGGTATAGCTCAGTTGGTAGAGCGGCGGTCTCCAAAACCGCAGGTCGTAGGTTCGAGCCCTGCTGCCCCTGCCATTTTCCTTGATTTGACTGGCGCGTCGTTTCGCAGCTTCTTGGGTTGAGGGTTATGCCGGATTGTCGGCAAATTTTAGAAAACGCCGTATTGCCTCTTGTTAAATCGGGAATCGGTGTTTATGTAGGGTTTAACAGACACGCGGTGCGTGGGGCTGATATGTTCAGCTTTACGCGCCGTAATTGCGTGGGCAGTCAATGGCATCCAAAACGAATCCACTAGCGTTTCTGCGGCAGGTGCGCTCCGAGACGTCGAAAATTACTTGGCCATCGCGCCGCGAGACCATGATCTCGACGGTGATGGTGCTCGTCATGGTCGTGTTCGCCTCGCTGTTTTTCTTTGCTGCTGACCAGCTCATTGGCTGGATTCTCAGCTATGTGCTGAATACCGGCAATTGATATCGGGTGGAGATGAACATGGCGGCACGTTGGTACATCGTCCACGCTTATTCTAATTTCGAAAAGAAGGTGGCTGAATCCATTGAGGAGAAGGCCAAGCAGAAGGGTCTCGAGCATCTGTTCGAGAAGATCCTTGTGCCGACCGAGAAGGTGGTCGAAGTTCGTCGCGGCCGTAAGGTTGACAGCGAGCGCAAGTTCTTCCCCGGTTACGTGCTGGTGCGCGCCAACCTGACGGATGAGGCCTACCATCTGATCAAGAATACGCCGAAGGTCACTGGCTTCCTCGGCTCCGACAATAAGCCTGTTCCGATTCCGGATTATGAAGCCGAGCGCATTCTCGGCCAGGTTCAGGAAGGCGTCGAGCGGCCGAAGGCTTCCGTATCCTTCGAGATCGGCGAGCAGGTTCGTGTATCCGACGGTCCGTTCGCATCGTTCAACGGCACGGTTCAGGACGTGGACGAAGAGCGTTCGCGCCTGAAGGTGGAAGTGTCGATTTTCGGCCGCGCTACGCCGGTCGAGCTGGAATACAGCCAGGTCGAGAAGGTCTGATTGGGATTTCTACGAAAGGTTGGCCTGGCGGCTGGCCTTTCGTTCGAGTTTGGATATAAGTAAATGCTTACTTATGTCTCGCGGCAAAGCCGCAATTCGCGTGGAAGGGTAGGGTCTTAGCCGGACCTGTTAATCCGCACCACGCAACCGCAGCCGCCGGAGCGATCCGGCATAGTAGGCCGGGCAACCGGTCATGTAGAAAGGCAGAGAGAAATGGCTAAGAAAGTTGCAGGCCAGCTCAAGCTGCAGGTCAAGGCCGGCTCGGCGAATCCGTCGCCGCCGATCGGTCCTGCGCTTGGTCAGCGTGGCATTAACATCATGGAATTCTGCAAGGCGTTCAATGCCGCCACGCAGGAAATGGAAAAGGGTATGCCGATCCCGGTCGTCATCACCTACTACCAGGACAAGTCCTTCACCTTCGTCATGAAGCAGCCGCCGGTCAGCTACTTCCTGAAGAAGGAAGCAAAGATCCAGTCCGGCTCGAAGACCCCGGGCAAGGGCGCCAAGGCTGGCACCCTGACCAAGGCTCAGGTCAAGGCAATCGCCGAAGCCAAGATGAAGGATCTGAACGCAGCCGATATCGAGGGCGCAATGGCCATGATCGAGGGCTCCGCCCGCGCGATGGGCCTGGAAGTGGTGGGCTAAGACCATGGTAGCAAAGCGTATTCAGAAGATTCGTGAAGGCGTTGATCCGACCAAGCTCTATGCTCTGGATCTGGCCATCAACATGGTCAAGGAACGTGCCGTCGCCAAGTTCGACGAAACCGTCGAAATCTCGATGAACCTCGGCGTTGACCCGCGTCACGCCGACCAGATGGTTCGCGGCGTTGTCAACCTGCCGAACGGCACTGGCCGTACGGTTCGCGTTGCTGTCTTCGCTCGCGGCGCCAAGGCTGACGAGGCCAAGGCTGCTGGTGCGGACATCGTTGGCGCAGAAGACCTGGTTGAAATCGTTCAGGGCGGCAAGATCGATTTCGATCGCTGCATCGCCACCCCGGACATGATGCCGCTCGTCGGCCGTCTCGGTAAGGTTCTTGGCCCGCGTGGCATGATGCCGAACCCGAAGGTTGGGACCGTTACGATGGACGTCAAGGCAGCTGTTGAAGCTTCCAAGGGCGGCGCTGTCGAGTTCCGCGTCGAGAAGGCTGGTATCGTCCATGCCGGTATCGGCAAGGCTTCCTTCGACGCCAAGGCTCTGGAAGAAAACATCCGCGCCTTCGCTGACGCCGTGATCAAGGCGAAGCCGGCCGGCGCCAAGGGCAACTACGTCAAGCGCGTAGCGATCTCCTCGACCATGGGTCCGGGCGTCAAGATCGAGCCGTCGACGGTTACGGCGCCGAGCGCCTGATTGGTTCTGCCGGGCTCTGAGCCCGGTATTTAAGAATTCCCGGCCTTTCGGGGCCGGGATTTCCGGAGAAATCCGGAATTCCTGTCCGAGATTGCAGGTGGTTATCCCTTAATCACTTAAGCCTGCATGAGACGGGTAAGACCCGAATTTTGAAGAAGCTTCGCTTCGATGAACTCGGTTCGAGCCTTGGATGCCTTGTGCCTTGGAGCCGTCAGGCTCGAGCGCGAGGGGACAGGATCCTCAAGCGTCGCTTGGGATCTCATTGATCCCAGGAGGCAAAAGGCAACCCGGCAGGCCCGTTAACCCGGTCCTGTCAACTGGAGAAAAGCAGTGGAAAGAGCGGAAAAACGCGAATTCGTCACGGAACTGAACGAAGTCTTCAAGGCTTCGGGCTCGGTTGTCGTGGCCCACTATGCTGGTGCTACAGTCGCTCAGATGAACGATTTTCGTTCCAAGATGCGCGCTGCTGGCGGCACCGTCAAAGTCGCGAAGAACCGCCTGGCCAAAATTGCTCTTCAGGGCACGGATGCGGAAGGGATTTCCAATCTCTTCACCGGTCAGACGCTGATTGCATACAGCACTGATCCGATTACCGCTCCGAAGGTCGTCGTGGATTTCGCCAAGGGCAACGACAAGATCGTTGTTCTGGGCGGCGCCATGGGAACAACAACGCTCAACGCCGAAGGTGTAAAGTCGCTCGCGACCCTGCCTTCGCTGGACGAGCTGCGCGCGAAGCTGCTGGGCATGATCCAGACTCCGGCTACCCGCATCGCAGGTGTTGTTGCAGCGCCGGCAAGTCAGCTTGCTCGCGTGTTCTCGGCCTACGCCAAGAAGGACGAAGCCGCGTAAGGCGGTTTTTCGCTGTTTATAACCAACCAGTTCGAACCGAACAAAAGGAACTACAAAAATGGCTGATCTCGCAAAGATCGTAGACGACCTCTCCTCGCTGACCGTTCTCGAAGCCGCAGAACTGTCCAAGCTTCTCGAAGAAAAGTGGGGCGTTTCCGCCGCTGCTCCGGTAGCTGTTGCTGCCGTTGCCGGTGGTGCTGGCGGCGCTGCTGCAGCTGCTGAAGAAGAAAAGACCGAGTTCGACGTCATCCTCGCTGATGCTGGCGCGAACAAGATCAACGTCATCAAGGAAGTCCGCGCCATCACCGGCCTGGGCCTCAAGGAAGCCAAGGACCTCGTTGAAGCCGCTCCGAAGGCTGTCAAGGAAGCTGTTTCCAAGGCTGAAGCTGCTGACATCAAGAAGAAGCTCGAAGACGCCGGCGCTAAGGTCGACGTTAAGTAAGCTTGAAACTGCTTTGGGAGGTGGCTTTTTGCTACCTCCCATTTGCCGTTTTTCTGAACGAATTACCCAAAAGCCGCGGGCAAAACGGCTTTTGGGTAATGGGTTCTTCAAGAGGATGGTCTCAAACCGAACCGCGACGCAATCCGGCTGAGCGGTTTTCGGTTAGATAGACGAGATTGAACTACTCATTGATTGATGGGGTCGCCTGGCCAGCGATTCCCATCCGTTGCAGGCCCGGGTGCAGGATTTTAAAGGAGCGACGATGGCTCAGACCCTTTCGTTCAACGGTCGCAGGCGCGTACGCAAGTTTTTTGGTAAGATTCCCGAAGTCGCAGAGATGCCGAACCTCATCGAGGTTCAAAAAGCGTCCTACGATCAGTTTCTCATGGTCGAAGAACCCAAGGGCGGCCGCCCGGACGAAGGTCTCCAGGCCGTCTTCAAGTCGGTTTTCCCGATCACTGATTTCTCTGGCGCTTCCATGCTGGAGTTCGTTTCCTATGAATTCGAACCGCCGAAGTTCGACGTTGATGAGTGCCGCCAGCGCGACCTGACCTACGCCGCGCCGCTGAAGGTGACCCTCCGTCTGATCGTGTTCGATATCGACGAGGATACGGGCGCGAAGTCCATCAAGGACATCAAGGAACAGAGCGTTTATATGGGCGACATGCCGCTCATGACGAACAACGGTACGTTCATCGTCAACGGTACCGAGCGCGTGATCGTGTCGCAGATGCACCGTTCGCCGGGCGTCTTCTTCGACCACGACAAGGGCAAGAGCCATTCTTCCGGCAAGCTGCTCTTCGCCGCTCGCGTTATCCCGTATCGCGGCTCCTGGCTCGATATCGAATTCGACGCCAAGGACATCGTCTATGCCCGTATCGACCGTCGCCGCAAGATTCCGGTGACGTCGCTGCTGATGGCGCTCGGCATGGACGGCGAAGAAATCCTGTCGACCTTCTACACGAAGTCGCTCTATGAGCGCTCCGGCGATGGCTGGCGCATCCCCTTCAAGGCGGAAACGCTGAAGGGCGCCAAGACCGTTTCCGACATGATCGACGCCGACACCGGCGAAGTCGTGGTTGAAGGCGGCAAGAAGCTCACCCCGCGCCTGCTGCGTCAGCTGCAGGACAAGGGCCTGAAGGCCCTCAAGGCGACGGACGAAGAGCTTTACGGCCTGTTCCTGGCAGAAGATATCGTCAACTTCCAGACCGGTGAGATCTATCTCGAAGCCGGCGACGAAATCGACGAGAAGACCCTGCCGATCATCCTGAAGGCCGGCTTCGACGAGATCCCGATCCTCGGTATCGACCACATCAATGTCGGTGCCTACATCCGCAACACGCTGTCTGCCGACAAGAACGAGAACCGTCAGGACGCTCTGTTCGACATCTACCGCGTCATGCGTCCGGGTGAACCGCCGACCATGGAATCGGCCGAAGCCATGTTCAACTCGCTGTTCTTCGATGCGGAGCGTTACGACCTCTCCGCCGTTGGCCGCGTGAAGATGAACATGCGTCTCGACCTCGACGTCGAAGACACCGTCCGCATCCTGCGCAAGGATGACATCCTGGCCGTGGTCAAGATGCTCGTCGAGCTGCGCGACGGCAAGGGCGAGATCGACGACATCGACAACCTCGGCAACCGCCGCGTCCGTTCGGTCGGCGAGCTGATGGAAAACCAGTATCGCCTCGGCTTGCTGCGCATGGAACGTGCGATCAAGGAACGTATGTCCTCGATCGAAATCGACACGGTCATGCCGCAGGATCTGATCAACGCAAAGCCGGCCGCCGCTGCCGTCCGCGAATTCTTCGGCTCCTCGCAGCTGTCGCAGTTCATGGACCAGGTGAACCCGCTTTCGGAAATCACCCACAAGCGTCGTCTTTCGGCTCTCGGCCCGGGTGGTCTGACCCGCGAGCGCGCCGGCTTCGAAGTCCGCGACGTTCATCCGACGCACTACGGTCGTATTTGCCCGATCGAAACGCCGGAAGGTCCGAACATCGGCCTCATCAACTCGCTGGCGACCTTTGCCCGCGTCAACAAGTACGGCTTCATCGAAAGCCCTTATCGTCGCATTATCGATGGTAAGGTGACCAACGACGTGCTCTACCTCTCCGCCATGGAAGAGGCGAAGTACTACGTTGCTCAGGCCAACGCCGAGCTCGACGCCGATGGCTCCTTCATCGAGGAATTCGTCGTTTGCCGTCATGCCGGCGAAGTCATGCTCGCTCCGCGCGACAACATCAACCTGATGGACGTCTCGCCGAAGCAGCTGGTCTCGGTCGCCGCGGCTCTGATCCCGTTCCTGGAAAACGACGACGCCAACCGCGCTCTCATGGGCTCGAACATGCAGCGTCAGGCCGTGCCGCTTCTGCGCGCCGAGGCCCCGTTCGTCGGTACCGGCATGGAGCCGGTCGTCGCGCGTGACTCCGGTGCTGCTATCGGCGCCCGCCGCGGCGGCGTGGTCGACCAGGTTGACGCAACGCGTATCGTTATCCGCGCCACCGAAGACCTCGATCCGTCGAAGTCCGGCGTCGATATCTATCGCCTGATGAAGTTCCAGCGTTCGAACCAGAACACCTGTGTCAACCAGCGTCCGCTGGTCACCGTCGGTGACGTGGTCAACAAGGGCGACATCCTGGCAGACGGTCCGTCGACCGACCTCGGCGATCTGGCTCTCGGCCGGAACGTGCTCGTCGCGTTCATGCCGTGGAACGGCTACAACTACGAAGACTCGATCCTGCTCTCCGAGCGTATCGTTGCCGACGACGTGTTCACCTCCATCCACATCGAAGAATTCGAAGTGATGGCGCGCGACACCAAGCTCGGTCCGGAAGAAATCACCCGCGACATTCCGAACGTTTCGGAAGAAGCGCTGAAGAACCTGGACGAAGCCGGCATCGTTTACATCGGCGCCGAAGTTCAGCCGGGCGATATCCTCGTCGGCAAGATCACGCCGAAGGGCGAAAGCCCGATGACGCCGGAAGAAAAGCTTCTGCGCGCCATCTTCGGTGAAAAGGCATCCGACGTTCGCGATACCTCCATGCGCATGCCGCCCGGCACCTACGGTACGGTCGTCGAAGTCCGCGTCTTCAACCGTCACGGCGTCGAAAAGGACGAACGTGCCATGGCGATCGAGCGCGAAGAGATCGAACGCCTTGCCAAGGACCGCGACGACGAGCAGGCGATCCTCGACCGTAACGTCTATGGCCGCCTGGTCGAGATGCTGCGCGGTCAGGTTGCTCTTGCAGGTCCGAAGGGCTTCAAGAAGGGCACGGAACTGTCGAATTCAGTCGTTTCGGAGTATCCGCGTTCGCAGTGGTGGATGTTCGCCGTCGAGGACGAAAAGGTCCAGGGCGAGCTCGAAGCTCTGCGCGGCCAGTACGACGAATCCAAGTCGCGCCTTGAACAGCGCTTCATGGACAAGGTCGAGAAGGTCCAGCGCGGCGACGAAATGCCTCCGGGCGTCATGAAGATGGTCAAGGTCTTCGTCGCTGTGAAGCGCAAGATCCAGCCGGGCGACAAGATGGCAGGCCGTCACGGGAACAAGGGCGTGGTCTCGCGCATTGTTCCGGTTGAGGACATGCCGTTCCTGGAAGACGGTACGCATGTCGATATCGTGCTGAACCCGCTCGGCGTTCCCTCGCGCATGAACGTCGGTCAGATTCTCGAAACGCACCTTGGCTGGGCTTGCGCCGGCATGGGTCGTCAGATCGGTGAACTGATCGAAGCCTACAAGGCAAGCGGCAACATCGAGCCTCTGCGCAAGACGATCGATCTGGTCGTCGGCGACGGCCCGAAGAGCGACGACGTTCACGGGTATGACGATGCGTCGGTCCTGCGTCTGGCTGATCAGTGGAAGCGTGGCGTGTCCATCGCGACCCCGGTCTTCGACGGCGCTGGCGAAGCGGATGTCAACCACATGCTGGCGATGGCAGGTCTCAAGCAGACAGGTCAGTCGACACTGTACGACGGTCGTACCGGCGAGCAGTTCGACCGTCAGGTCACGGTTGGCTACATCTACATGCTGAAGCTGAACCACCTTGTCGACGACAAGATCCACGCCCGTTCGATCGGTCCGTACTCGCTCGTCACCCAGCAGCCGCTGGGCGGTAAGGCGCAGTTCGGTGGTCAGCGCTTCGGCGAAATGGAAGTCTGGGCGCTTGAAGCTTACGGTGCAGCCTACACGCTGCAGGAAATGCTCACGGTCAAGTCGGACGACGTGGCCGGCCGCACCAAGGTCTACGAAGCCATCGTTCGTGGCGACGACACCTTCGAAGCGGGCATTCCGGAAAGCTTCAACGTTCTCGTCAAGGAAATGCGCTCGCTGGGTCTCAGCGTCGAACTGGAAAACTCCAAGGTCGACGATCTGCAGACGGCAAGCCAGCTTCCGGACGCAGCAGAGTAATAGCCTGCGGGTGCGCGCTGTCGGTCAGCGCGCACCGTTTGGAATAATGCAGCGCCGTCGACGTCCTTTCGGATGCATGGCGCCGCAAGGCGGTTTTAAGGCGTCAGTCCGGTTCCCGGGATTTGCCGGCACTGTTCGCAATTCGAGGGCGTTTCGCCCCTAAAGGAGATAGGCATGAACCAAGAGGTCATGAATCTTTTCAATCCGCAGGTGCCTGCGCAGAATTTCGATTCCATCCGGATTTCGATTGCGTCGCCGGAGAAGATTCTTTCCTGGTCTTATGGCGAGATCAAGAAGCCGGAAACGATCAACTATCGTACGTTCAAGCCGGAACGTGATGGTCTTTTCTGCGCACGAATCTTCGGACCGATCAAGGACTACGAATGCTTGTGCGGCAAGTACAAGCGCATGAAGTACAAGGGCATCATCTGCGAAAAGTGCGGCGTCGAAGTCACGCTGTCGCGCGTTCGCCGTGAGCGCATGGGCCATATCGAGCTCGCCGCTCCCGTTGCCCACATCTGGTTCCTGAAGTCGCTGCCTTCGCGTATTTCGACGCTGCTCGACATGACGCTGAAGGATGTAGAGCGCGTTCTCTACTTCGAAAACTACATCGTCACCGAGCCGGGCCTGACGGCTCTGAAGGAGCATCAGCTTCTCTCTGAAGAAGAGTACATGCTCGCCGTCGACGAATATGGCGAAGACCAGTTCACCGCCATGATCGGCGCTGAAGCGATCTACGAGATGCTGGCCAGCATGAACCTCGAAAAGATCGCCGGCGACCTGCGCTCGGAGCTTGCCGACACCACGTCGGACCTCAAGCAGAAGAAGCTGATGAAGCGCCTGAAGATCGTCGAGAACTTCATGGAATCCGGCAACCGTCCGGAATGGATGATCATGAAGGTCGTCCCGGTCATCCCGCCGGACCTGCGCCCGCTGGTTCCGCTCGATGGCGGCCGCTTCGCGACGTCGGATCTGAACGATCTGTATCGCCGCGTCATCAACCGTAACAACCGTCTGAAGCGCCTCATCGAACTGCGCGCTCCGGGCATCATCATCCGCAACGAAAAGCGCATGCTGCAGGAATCTGTCGATGCGCTGTTCGACAACGGCCGCCGTGGCCGCGTCATCACCGGCGCCAATAAGCGTCCGCTGAAGTCGCTGTCCGACATGCTCAAGGGCAAGCAGGGCCGCTTCCGTCAGAACCTGCTCGGCAAGCGCGTCGACTATTCCGGCCGTTCGGTCATTGTGACCGGTCCGGAACTGAAGCTGCACCAGTGCGGCCTGCCGAAGAAGATGGCGCTCGAGCTGTTCAAGCCGTTCATCTACGCCCGCCTCGACGCGAAGGGTTATTCCTCGACCGTCAAGCAGGCCAAGAAGCTGGTTGAAAAGGAAAAGCCGGAAGTTTGGGATATCCTCGACGAGGTCATCCGCGAGCATCCGGTTCTCCTGAACCGCGCGCCGACGCTGCACCGCCTGGGCATCCAGGCCTTCGAACCCACGCTGGTCGAAGGCAAGGCGATCCAGCTGCATCCGCTCGTCTGCACGGCCTTCAACGCCGACTTCGACGGTGACCAGATGGCCGTTCACGTGCCGCTCTCGCTGGAAGCCCAGCTTGAAGCCCGCGTGCTGATGATGTCGACCAATAACATTCTGCATCCGGCAAACGGCGCGCCGATCATCGTTCCCTCGCAGGACATGGTTCTCGGCCTGTACTACCTGTCGATCCTGAACCAGAATGAGCCGGGCGAAGGCATGGCCTTCTCCGACCTCGGTGAGTTGCATCACGCTCTCGAAAACAAGGTCGTGACGCTGCACTCGAAGATCCGTGGCCGCTTCAAGTCGGTCGACGAAGAGGGCAAGCCCTATTCGAAGATCTATGAGACGACGCCAGGCCGCCTGCTGATCGGTGAACTGCTGCCGAAGCACGGCAAGGTGACCTTCGACATCTGCAACCAGGAAATGACCAAGAAGAACATCTCCAAGATGATCGACACGGTCTACCGCCATTGCGGCCAGAAGGACACGGTCATTTTCTGCGACCGCATCATGCAGCTTGGCTTCTCCCATGCTTGCCGCGCCGGCATTTCGTTCGGCAAGGACGACATGGTCATTCCGGACACCAAGGTTAAGATCGTCGGCGATACCGAAGCACTCGTGAAGGAATACGAGCAGCAGTACAACGACGGCCTGATCACCCAGGGCGAAAAGTACAACAAGGTTGTCGACGCCTGGGGCAAGGCCACGGAAAAGGTCGCCGAAGAAATGATGGCTCGCATTAAGGCCGTCGAGTTCGACGAGAAGACCGGTCGCCAGAAGCCGATGAACTCGATCTACATGATGAGCCACTCGGGTGCTCGTGGTTCTCCGAACCAGATGCGCCAGCTGGGCGGCATGCGCGGCCTCATGGCCAAGCCGTCGGGCGAAATCATCGAGACGCCGATCATCTCGAACTTCAAGGAAGGCCTCACCGTTAACGAGTACTTCAACTCGACGCACGGTGCCCGTAAGGGTCTGGCCGACACCGCCTTGAAGACCGCGAACTCGGGCTACCTGACCCGTCGTCTCGTCGACGTCGCGCAGGATTGCATCGTTACGCACGTCGATTGCGGTACCGAAAACGGCCTCACCATGACCGCCATCGTCGATGCCGGTCAGGTTGTCGCCTCGCTCGGCGCCCGCATCCTCGGCCGTACGGCCCTGGACGACATCGATCATCCGGTCACGGGTGAGCGCATCGTCGATGCCGGCAAGATGATCCTCGAGCCTGATGTCATCGAGATCGAGAAGGCCGGTATCCAGTCGATCCGCATTCGTTCGGCACTGACCTGCGAAATCCAGACGGGCGTGTGCTCGGTCTGCTACGGCCGTGACCTTGCTCGCGGTACGCCTGTCAACATCGGCGAAGCTGTCGGCGTCATCGCCGCACAGTCGATCGGTGAGCCGGGCACGCAGCTGACCATGCGTACCTTCCACCTGGGCGGCACGGCAACCGTGGTCGACCAGTCGTTCCTGGAAGCTTCGTATGAAGGCACGGTTCAGATCAAGAACCGCAACATGCTGCGCAACTCCGATGGCAACCTCGTTGCCATGGGCCGCAACATGACGGTCCAGATCCTGGACGAACGTGGCGTCGAACGTTCTTCGCAGCGCGTTGCCTACGGCTCGAAGCTGTATGTCGACGACGGCGACAAGGTGAAGCGCGGTCAGCGTCTGGCAGAGTGGGACCCCTATACCCGTCCGATGATGACGGAAGTGGCCGGTACGGTTCACTTCGAAGACGTCGTCGACGGTCTCTCGGTCCTCGAAGCGACGGACGAGTCCACCGGCATCACCAAGCGTCAGGTTATCGACTGGCGCTCGACGCCGCGCGGTTCCGATCTGAAGCCGGCGATCGTCATCAAGGACGCCAGCGGTAATGTCGCCAAGCTCTCGCGCGGTGGCGAAGCCCGCTTCCTGCTCTCGGTCGACGCGATCCTGTCGGTCGAGCCGGGCACGAAGGTGTCGCAGGGTGACGTTCTCGCCCGTTCGCCGCTGGAAAGCGCCAAGACCAAGGACATCACCGGTGGTCTGCCGCGTGTTGCCGAACTGTTCGAAGCTCGTCGTCCGAAGGACCACGCCATCATCGCAGAGATCGATGGTACGATCCGCCTCGGCCGCGACTACAAGAACAAGCGTCGCGTCATCATCGAGCCGGCGGAAGACGGTGTCGAGCCGGTCGAGTACCTGATCCCGAAGGGCAAGCCCTTCCACCTTCAGGAAGGCGACTATATCGAAAAGGGTGACTACATCCTCGACGGTAACCCGGCTCCGCACGACATCCTGGCGATCAAGGGCGTGGAGGCTCTGGCTTCCTACCTGGTCAACGAAATCCAGGAAGTCTACCGCTTGCAGGGCGTTGTCATCAACGACAAGCACATCGAAGTGATTGTCCGTCAGATGCTGCAGAAGGTGGAAATCACCGATGCGGGCGACAGCCAGTACATCGTCGGCGACAACGTCGATCGTATCGAACTGGACGACGCCAACGACCGCCTCATCGAAGAAGGCAAGAAGCCTGCTTATGGCGATCCGGTTCTGCTCGGTATCACCAAGGCATCGCTGCAGACGCCGTCCTTCATCTCGGCTGCGTCCTTCCAGGAAACGACGAAGGTGCTCACCGAAGCTGCTATCGCCGGCAAGACCGACGGTCTGCAGGGTCTGAAGGAAAACGTCATCGTCGGCCGCCTGATCCCGGCCGGTACCGGCGGTACCATGACGCAGATCCGCCGCATTGCCACGGCCCGCGACGAGCTCATCCTCGAAGAGCGCCGCAAGGGCACCGGCGCCGGCGTCGCAACGCCGATGCTGCAGGACCTCGCCAGCGAGAACACCCCGGCCGAGTAAATCGGTAAGGGATGGAAAAAATCAAAACCGCCCGGAGCGATCCGGGCGGTTTCTTTTTTGCCGCGATGAAATTGAATGGGTGAGGGGAGGTCGCCCCCGCAAGGGAGGCAGATCCGTCAGCGGAAGCGGATGATCGCGACTTCGCCTTCGAGCGCGCCCTGATAGGCGGAGGCGTGCGGCTCTTCGTCCGGTATATCCGTCAGCAGGCCGATCTGATCGAGGTCGGCCTCGATGAAGCCTTCTTCGGCAAGGGCGTTCAGCGCCTCGCGCACGGCGGTATCGTCGTCAGGCGCTTTCAGCATGACGTGCAGGTCGATGCCTTCGCCGCCATCGGTCTCATATCCCTTGCCGATGATGATGAAGACCATGGGGCCGTCGGAATTGTTGTCGTTGTCTGGCGCTGTAATCATGAGTCTTCCTTCGGGAGTGTCGAATCGACCCGGCGATTCCTTTTCGCCGTGCGGGTCCGTCGGATGGAAATGTCCTTCGGTGATTCCTTATAGGGATTTTGACAAAATACCAAAGTCCATCTTGCCGGGGAGGCGGCATTTCCGTATCCAATGCGCCAAATGGCTGGTTTGCCCGGCCTTTCCGGGCTTTATGACAAAGATAATTTCTTAACCGGCCTTGACGAACCGGCGGGAAACCAGTAGTACCGCCGCCATCGGAACCCATGTGAGGCATGGCTATTCGGGGCGACGCGCCCTGGAGTTCACCTCAAACAAGGTTCTAAACGCACGTTGAAGACACGAATGCTGCACGCAAGACGCTATTTCGGCGTCCTCTGCTTTTTGTGGTCCATCTGCGAAAGCGGATCGGGCCACGTTTTGCGCATTGAGACGAACGTGTGTCGTTGCCGGTGACGGCGCAAGTGAAGCCCGCAAGGGTGTCGACATAGATTTACAAGGGATGGTTGAATGCCTACCGTAAACCAGCTGATCCGCAAGCCTCGCCAGGCGCAGGTAAAGCGTAATAAGGTTCCCGCTCTCCAGGAGAACCCGCAGAAGCGCGGCGTTTGCACCCGCGTCTACACGACGACGCCGAAGAAGCCGAACTCGGCTCTGCGTAAGGTCGCAAAGATCCGCCTGACCAACGGCTTCGAAGTCATTGGTTACATCCCCGGCGAAGGTCACAACCTTCAGGAACACTCTGTCGTCATGATCCGTGGCGGCCGCGTTAAGGACCTTCCGGGTGTTCGCTACCACATCATCCGCGGCGTTCTCGATACCCAGGGTGTCAAGAACCGCAAGCAGCGCCGTTCGAAGTACGGTGCAAAGCGTCCGAAGTAATTCGGTTTTTTAGATAATCCGGCGCTGCGCGAGGTTCTCCGCGTGGTGAAGCGTCGCAAACAGTTGAGAGACGAGAAGTTACATGTCCCGACGTCATAGAGCAGAAAAGCGCGAGATCAATCCGGACCCGAAGTTCGGCGATCTGGTTGTTACCAAGTTCATGAATGCCATCATGCTGGACGGCAAGAAGTCCGTAGCTGAAAACATCGTATATGGCGCGTTTGACGCCGTGCAGGGCAAGGCAAAGCAGGAGCCGCTCGGCGTGTTCCATCAGGCTTTGGATAACATCGCTCCGCACGTTGAAGTCCGCTCGCGCCGCGTTGGTGGTGCTACGTACCAGGTTCCGGTTGATGTGCGTCCTGAGCGTCGCCAGGCTCTGGCCATCCGCTGGCTGATCACCGCTGCTCGTAAGCGTAACGAGACGACGATGGTTGACCGTCTGTGCGGCGAACTTCTCGATGCCTCCAACAACCGCGGCGCTGCCGTCAAGAAGCGCGAAGACACGCACAAGATGGCTGACGCCAACCGCGCGTTCTCGCATTATCGCTGGTAATCCCGAACGGTTTCGGAAAGGCAGTCCATTATGGCTCGCGAATATAAAATCGAAGACTACCGCAATTTCGGTATCATGGCGCACATCGACGCCGGCAAGACCACGACGACCGAGCGTATTCTTTACTACACCGGCAAGTCGCACAAGATCGGCGAAGTGCACGACGGCGCAGCCACCATGGACTGGATGGAGCAGGAGCAGGAGCGTGGCATCACGATCACTTCTGCTGCTACGACCACCTTCTGGAAGGGCCGCGACGGCAAGACTCGCCGCTTCAACATCATCGACACCCCCGGCCACGTCGACTTCACCATCGAAGTCGAGCGTTCGCTGCGTGTTCTCGACGGTGCCATCGCTCTGCTCGACGCCAATGCCGGCGTTGAGCCGCAGACGGAAACCGTATGGCGTCAGGCTGAGAAGTATCATGTTCCGCGCATGATCTTCTGCAACAAGATGGACAAGACCGGCGCTGACTTCTATCGCTCGGTCGAGATGATCAAGACCCGCCTCGGCGCGACCGCCGTCGTTATGCAGCTGCCGATCGGCGCTGAAAGCGATTTCAAGGGCGTTGTCGACCTGATCGAGATGAACGCTCTCATCTGGCGCGACGAATCGCTCGGCGCTCAGTGGGACGTCGTCGAAATTCCGGAAGACATGAAGGCCAAGGCTGCTGAATACCGCGAAAAGCTGATCGAGACCGTTGTCGAGATCGACGAAGCCGCGACCGAAGCCTACCTCGAAGGCAACCTGCCTGACAACGATCAGATCCGCGCGCTCGTCCGTCGCGGCACGATCGACGTCAAGTTCCATCCGATGTTCTGCGGCACCGCCTTCAAGAACAAGGGTGTTCAGCCGCTGCTCGACGCCGTTGTCGATTACCTGCCGTCGCCGCTCGATATTCCGGCGATCAAGGGCATCGACTTCAAGACGGAAGCCGAAATCGAACGTCACGCTGACGACAGCGAGCCGTTGTCCATGCTGGCATTCAAGATCATGAACGATCCCTTCGTCGGCTCGCTCACCTTCGCCCGCATTTACTCCGGCAAGCTCGAAAAGGGCGCATCGGTCATCAACACGGTCAAGGACAAGCGCGAGCGCGTCGGCCGCATGCTGCAGATGCACTCCAACTCGCGTGAAGACATCGAAGAAGCCTTCGCTGGCGACATCGTTGCTCTGGCCGGCCTCAAGGAAACCACCACTGGCGATACGCTCTGCGATCCGCTGAAGCCGGTTATCCTCGAGCGCATGGAATTCCCCGAGCCGGTCATCCAGATCGCGATCGAGCCGAAGACCAAGGGCGACCAGGAAAAGATGGGCCTCGCGCTCAACCGTCTGGCTGCCGAAGATCCGTCCTTCCGCGTGAAGACGGATCAGGAATCGGGTCAGACGATCATCGCCGGCATGGGTGAACTTCACCTCGACATCATCGTCGATCGCATGCGTCGTGAATTCAAGGTCGAAGCTACCGTCGGCGCGCCGCAGGTTGCTTACCGCGAAACCATCACGCGTCAGACGGAAAAGGACTACACCCACAAGAAGCAGTCGGGTGGTACCGGTCAGTTCGCGCGCGTCAAGATCGTGTTCGAACCGAACCCGGACGGCGACGACTTCAAGTTCGAGTCCAAGATCGTCGGCGGTTCCGTTCCGAAGGAATACATCCCGGGCGTTCAGAAGGGTATCGAAAGCGTTCTGTCTTCCGGCCCGCTGGCTGGCTTCCCGATGCTCGGCGTCAAGGCGACGCTCATCGATGGTGCCTTCCACGACGTCGACTCGTCGGTTCTGGCCTTCGAAATCGCTTCCCGCGCTTGCTTCCGTGAAGCAGCCCGCGAAGCTGGTGCCCAGCTCCTCGAGCCGATGATGAAGGTCGAAGTCGTAACGCCGGAAGATTACGTCGGCGACGTCATCGGCGACCTGAACTCGCGTCGTGGTCAGATCCAGGGCCAGGAAAGCCGCGGTATCGCTGTTGTCATCAACGCGAACGTCCCGCTGGCGAACATGTTCAAGTACGTGGATAACCTGCGTTCGATGTCTCAGGGCCGTGCACAATACACGATGACCTTCGATCATTATGCGCCGGTTCCGTCGAACGTCGCACAGGAAATCCAGGCAAAGTATTCCGGTCAGAAGTGACCGGAATACCAATTGACCGATAACAAGAATTGATCCCCCAGGGGACAGGAAAACGGAGAGCCGAAAATGGCAAAGAGTAAGTTTGAGCGCAATAAGCCGCACGTTAACATCGGTACGATCGGTCACGTTGACCACGGCAAGACGTCCTTGACGGCAGCGATCACGAAGTACTTCGGCGAGTTCAAGGCGTACGACCAGATCGACGCGGCTCCGGAAGAGAAGGCTCGTGGTATCACGATCTCGACGGCCCACGTTGAATACGAGACGCCGAACCGTCACTATGCGCACGTTGACTGCCCCGGCCACGCCGACTACGTCAAGAACATGATCACGGGTGCCGCGCAGATGGACGGCGCGATCCTGGTTTGCTCTGCCGCTGACGGCCCGATGCCGCAGACGCGCGAGCACATCCTGCTTGCTCGCCAGGTTGGCGTTCCGGCGATCGTCGTGTTCCTGAACAAGGTCGACCAGGTTGACGACGCAGAACTTCTGGAGCTCGTCGAGCTTGAAGTTCGCGAACTTCTGTCGTCCTACGACTTCCCGGGCGACGACATCCCGGTTGTCAAGGGTTCGGCCCTTGCTGCTCTTGAGGATTCGGACAAGAAGATCGGCGAAGACGCGATCCGCGAGCTGATGGCTCAGGTTGACGCTTACATCCCGACGCCAGAGCGTCCGATCGACCAGCCGTTCCTGATGCCGATCGAAGACGTGTTCTCGATCTCTGGCCGTGGTACGGTTGTGACGGGCCGCGTTGAGCGTGGTATCGTCAAGGTTGGTGAAGAAGTCGAAATCGTCGGCATTCGTCCGACGTCGAAGACGACGGTTACCGGCGTTGAAATGTTCCGCAAGCTGCTCGATCAGGGCCAGGCCGGCGACAACATCGGCGCGCTGATCCGCGGTGTTAACCGTGACGGCGTTGAGCGTGGTCAGATCCTGTGCAAGCCGGGTTCTGTCAAGCCGCACAAGAAGTTCATGGCAGAAGCCTACATCCTGACGAAGGAAGAAGGCGGCCGTCATACGCCGTTCTTCACGAACTACCGTCCGCAGTTCTACTTCCGTACGACGGACGTGACGGGCATCGTGACGCTTCCGGAAGGCACGGAAATGGTTATGCCTGGCGACAACGTGACGGTTGCCGTTGAGCTGATCGTTCCGATCGCGATGGAAGAAAAGCTTCGCTTCGCAATCCGCGAAGGCGGCCGTACCGTCGGCGCAGGCATCGTCGCATCCATCGTCGAGTAATTCGAAGGCGGCCACTCCATCCGAGTGGCCGATTCGATGACAATATTATGATGCAAGCGGCTGTAGCCGCTTGCTTATGACATAGAAATGTTGCAAATGGCGCGCGAGCGCGATTTGCGCGCTGCTTCGGATGACGAAGCGGCCAATGAAATTAACAATAAGGTGGGCCGAAAGGCCTAAAGAGTGGATGGGGATGCCGTCGCCGGCGTCCCTCTCGATCTTTGAAACCGGTGGTCCGCCTTAGGAAACAGAACAATCCGTGCCCTTTTTCGAGAGGCACGCGAGATAACAAACACAAGGATAACGTCGAATGAACGGCCAAAATATCCGCATTCGCCTGAAGGCGTTCGATCACCGAATTCTCGATGCGTCCACGCGCGAGATCGTGTCGACGGCGAAGCGCACCGGTGCTAGCGTCCGGGGCCCCGTTCCGCTTCCGACTCGTATCGAGAAGTTTACGGTAAACCGGTCCCCGCACATCGACAAGAAGAGCCGCGAGCAGTTCGAGATGCGCACGCATAAGCGCCTCCTCGACATCGTTGACCCGACCCCGCAGACGGTAGACGCGCTGATGAAGCTCGATCTCGCCGCCGGTGTCGATGTTGAGATCAAGCTCTAAGACCTCCGGTCTTCGAGCTGAGTGAGAAGGATTGAACCGATGCGTTCAGGTGTGATTGCACAGAAGGTGGGAATGACCCGCGTCTATAACGACGCCGGCGAGCATGTCCCGGTTACCGTATTGCGTATGGAAGGCTGCCAGGTCGTAGCCCAGCGCACAGTTGAAAAGAATGGCTACACCGCAGTTCAGCTCGGTGCCGGCCAGGCTAAAGTTAAGAACACGACGAAGGCTCTTCGCGGCCATTTCGCCGTTGCAAGCGTGGAGCCGAAGGCCAAGCTCGCAGAATTCCGTGTCACGGAAGACAATCTGCTTGAAGTCGGCACCGAACTCAACGCAGGTCACTTCACGGCGGGTCAGCTCGTCGACGTGACCGGCACGACGATCGGTAAGGGCTTTGCCGGCGCCATCAAGCGCCATGGCTTCGGCGGTCTGCGCGCCACGCACGGTGTGTCGGTTTCGCACCGTTCGCACGGTTCGACCGGCTCGCGCCAGGACCCGGGCAAGGTGTTCAAGAACAAGAAGATGGCTGGTCACATGGGCCAGACGCGCGTTACGACGCAGAACCTTGAAGTAGTATCGACCGACGAAGATCGTGGTCTGATCCTGGTCAAGGGTGCGGTTCCCGGCTCCAAGGGTGCCTGGATCATCGTGCGCGACGCCGTCAAGTCGGCAGCGAAGTAAGGGAGCCAAACCAATGGAATTCAACGTCAAGACCCTTGAGGGCAAAGACGCCGGGAAGGTTTCCCTTTCTGATGCGATTTTCGGCCTCGAGCCGCGTGAAGACATTCTCGCTCGCGTTATTCGCTGGCAGCTTGCCAAGAAGCAGCAGGGCACGCATCAGGCCAAGGGCCGCGCGGACGTAGCGCGCACCGGCGCCAAGATGTACAAGCAGAAGGGTACGGGCCGCGCTCGTCACCATTCGGCTCGCGCTCCGCAGTTCCGCGGCGGCGGTAAGGCTCACGGCCCGGTCGCCCGCAGCCACGAGCATGATCTGCCGAAGAAGGTTCGCGCCCTCGGCCTGCGTCACGCTCTCTCGGCCAAGTTCAAGGCTGAAGACGTGATTGTTATCGACAATCTCGTCGCTACCGAAGCCAAGACCAAGGCACTCGCTGGCGCTTTCGAGACGCTCGGCCTGACGAACGCTCTGTTCATCGGCGGCGCTGAACTCGACAGCAACTTCAAGCTCGCAGCCCAGAACATTCCGAATATCGATGTTCTGCCGGTTCAGGGCATCAACGTTTACGACATCCTGCGCCGCGGCAAGCTCGTGCTGTCCAAGGCTGCAGTTGAAGCTCTAGAGGAGCGATTCAAGTGACGGATCTTCGCCATTACGATGTGATCGTTTCTCCTGCGATCACCGAAAAGTCCACGCTGCTTTCGGACAATAACCAGGTTGTTTTCAACGTTGCCAAGACCGCGACGAAGCCGGAAATCAAGGCTGCCGTCGAAGCGCTCTTCGGCGTCAAGGTTACGGCCGTTAACACTCTGCTGCGCCTCGGCAAGACCAAGCGGTTCAAGGGTCTCGTCGGCAAGCAGAAGGACGTGAAGAAGGCTGTTGTGACGCTCGCCGAAGGCCAGTCGATCGACGTCTCCACCGGTCTCTGAGGAATAAGAAAATGGCATTGAAAACATTCAATCCGACGACCCCGAGCCAGCGTCAGCTGGTCATCGTCGATCGCTCCTCGCTCTACAAGGGCAAGCCGGTCAAGACGCTGACGGAAGGCCTCACCTCCAAGGGTGGCCGTAACAACACCGGCCGCATCACCGTCCGCTTCCAGGGCGGTGGTCACAAGCGCAGCTATCGTCTGGTCGACTTCAAGCGTCGCAAGTTCGACGTTGAAGCATCGGTCGAGCGCATCGAATACGATCCGAACCGTACCGCTTACATCGCTCTGGTGAAGTACACGGACGGCGAACTGGCCTACATCCTCGCTCCGCAGCGCCTCGCTGCCGGCGACAAGGTCATCGCTTCGGAAAAGGCAGTGGACGTGAAGCCGGGCAACACCATGCCGCTTCAGTTCATCCCGGTCGGCTCCATCATCCACAACGTGGAAATGAAGCCGGGCAAGGGTGGTCAGATCGCTCGCTCCGCCGGTTCCTACGCCCAGCTCGTCGGTCGCGACCAGGGTATGGCGATCCTTCGCCTGAATTCTGGCGAACAGCGCCTCGTGCATGGCAATTGCCTGGCAACGATCGGCGCGGTTTCGAACCCGGATCATGCCAACATCAACGACGGTAAGGCCGGTCGTTCGCGTTGGCGTGGCAAGAAGCCGCATAACCGCGGCGTTGTCATGAACCCGGTCGACCATCCGCACGGCGGTGGTGAAGGCCGCACCTCTGGTGGTCGCCATCCGGTGACCCCGTGGGGCAAGCCGACCAAGGGCAAGCGTACGCGGTCGAACAAGTCGACCGACAAGATGATTATGCGCTCGCGCCATCAGCGCAAGAAGTAAGAGAGGAAGTCTCAAGTGGCTCGTTCAGTATGGAAAGGTCCGTTTGTTGACGGCTATCTTCTCAAGAAGGCTGAGAAGGTGCGTGAAGGCGGACGTAACGAAGTAATCAAGATGTGGAGCCGTCGCTCCACCATCATGCCGCAGTTCGTTGGTCTGACCTTCGGCGTCTACAACGGCAGCAAGCACATTCCGGTCAGCGTCAATGAAGACATGGTCGGACACAAGTTCGGCGAGTTCGCCCCGACCCGTACCTACTATGGTCACGGTGCGGACAAGAAGGCGAAGAGGAAGTAACAATGGGCAAGGCAAAAACCGAACGCCGGCTGAAGGACAATGAGGCGCAGGCAGTTGCGCGCACGCTCCGCGTCAGCCCGCAGAAGCTCAACCTGGTCGCGGCTTCGATCCGTGGCAAGAAGGTTGATCGCGCGCTCGCAGAGCTGGAATTCTCGCGCAAGCGCATCGCTGGCGCCGTGAAGAAGACGCTCGAATCTGCGATCGCCAATGCAGAAAACAACCACGATCTCGACGTTGACTCGCTGGTCGTAGCGGAAGCTTACGTCGGCAAGTCGATCGTCATGAAGCGTTTCCACGCTCGTGGCCGCGGCCGTGCGTCTCGCATCGAGCGTCCGTTCGCGCACCTGACGATCGTCGTTCGTGAAGTGGAAGCTCAAGGGGAGGCCGCATAATGGGTCAGAAAATCAATCCGATCGGCTTTCGTCTTGGCATCAACCGCACTTGGGATAGCCGCTGGTTCGCGGACAATGCCGAGTACGGCCAGCTCCTCCACGAAGACCTGAAGATGCGCAAGTTCGTCATGAACGAACTGAAGCAGGCTGGTATCTCCAAGGTGGTCATCGAGCGTCCGCACAAGAAGTGCCGCGTCACGATCCACTCGGCTCGTCCGGGCCTGATCATCGGCAAGAAGGGCGCTGACATCGACAAGCTCCGCAAGAAGCTGTCGGACATGACGAATTCCGAAACGCACCTCAACATCGTTGAAGTTCGCAAGCCGGAAATCGACGCGACGCTGGTTGCCCAGTCGATCGCTCAGCAGCTGGAACGCCGTGTTGCTTTCCGTCGCGCCATGAAGCGCGCCGTTCAGTCCGCGATGCGTCTTGGCGCCGAAGGCATCAAGATCACCTGCGCCGGTCGTCTCGGCGGTGCTGAAATCGCTCGTACGGAATGGTACCGCGAAGGTCGCGTGCCGCTGCATACGCTGCGCGCCGACATCGACTACGGTACGGCTGAAGCAGAAACCGCTTTCGGTATCTGCGGCATCAAGGTCTGGATCTTCAAGGGCGAAATCCTTGAGCACGATCCGATGGCCTCCGAACGCCGCGCGCTCGAAGGCGACGCCCAGGGTCCGGCTAGCCGCGATCGCGATAGAGACCGTCGCCGCGACAACGCTTGATAGCGTACGTGGCAGATAAGTTCGGAGAATAAGAAAATGTTGCAGCCAAAGCGTACGAAGTACCGCAAGCAATTCAAGGGCCGCATCAAGGGCGTTGCCAAGGGTGGTTCTGATCTGGCGTTCGGCGAATTCGGCCTGAAGTCGCAGGAGCCCAACCGCGTCAACGCTCGCGAGATCGAAGCGGCTCGCCGCGCGATCACGCGCTATATGAAGCGCGCCGGCCGTGTATGGATCCGCGTGTTCCCGGATGTTCCGGTAACCGCAAAGCCGACCGAAGTCCGTATGGGTAAAGGTAAGGGCTCTGTCGAATACTGGGCATGCAAGGTCAAGCCCGGCCGTATGATGTTCGAGATCGACGGTGTGAGCGAAGAAATCGCTCGCGAGGCTCTGCGCCTCGGCGCTGCCAAGCTCTCGGTCAAGACGCGCTTCGTTCAGCGCATTGCAGAGTAAGGAAGAAGCTCATGAAAGCCGCAGATGTTCGCGCCCTGAGCGCCGACCAACTCAAGGACGAGCTTGCCAAGCTGAAGAAGGAGCAGTTCAACCTGCGCTTTCAGAAGGCGACCGGCCAGCTCGAGAAGTCCTCGCGCATCAACGAAGTCCGTAAGGACATCGCTCGCGTAAAAACCATTGCCCGCCAGAAGGCGGCAGAAGCAAAGGCCTAAAGGAAGAATAACATGCCGAAGCGCATTCTGCAGGGCGTCGTGGTCAGCGACAAGAACGAGAAGACGGTAGTTGTCCGCGTTGAGCGTCGTTTCGCTCACCCGCTGCTCCAGAAGACCGTTCGTCGTTCCAAGAAGTACAAGGCTCACGACGAAAACAATCAGTACAAGACCGGCGACGTCGTTTCCATCGAGGAATGCGCGCCGATCTCCAAGGACAAGACCTGGACGGTCGTTTCCGCCCAGTCCAAGTAACAGAATTTCGCTCAGGCCCTTGCGCTTGGGCGAAATATCTGTATGAAGCACGAGCTTGGAAGCAGGACGCTCGAGAACGGGCGTTCTTTTGCTTTATTGATGGCCGGCAGAGACGATCCTTTGTGATCCCGAAGCCAGGCATAATCAGACAAGACACTAGTCCATAAGCCGGGGTAGGGGGTCGATTGGCCCAACCATTCCGGTAACAACAAGAAGGCGACCTGACATGATTCAGATGCAAACAAACCTCGACGTGGCGGATAATTCCGGCGCACGTCGTGTCATGTGCATCAAGGTGCTGGGCGGCTCGAAGCGCAAGTATGCCTCGATCGGCGACGTTATCGTCGTTTCGATCAAGGAAGCTATTCCGCGCGGCCGTGTGAAGAAGGGTGACGTGATGAAGGCGGTTGTCGTTCGTACCGCCAAGGACATCCGTCGTCCGGATGGCAGCGTCATCCGCTTCGATACCAACGCAGCAGTCCTCATCGACAACAAGAAAGAGCCGATCGGCACCCGTATCTTCGGACCGGTTCCGCGCGAACTTCGCGCCAAGAACCACATGAAGATCATCTCGCTGGCTCCAGAAGTACTGTAAGGAGCGGAGCGATGCAGAAGATCCGTAAAGGCGACAAGGTTGTCGTATTGACCGGTAAGGACAAGGGCCGTACCGGCGAAGTCATTCAAGTGCTGCCGAAGGAAGACCGTGCGGTCGTTCGTGGCGTCAACGTCATCAAGCGCCATCAGCGCCAGACGCAGAACCAGGAAGCCGGCATCATCAGCAAGGAAGCCTCGCTTCACCTGTCCAACCTGGCGATCGTCGACAAGGACGGCAAGCCGACCCGCGTCGGTTTCAAGGTTGTGGATGGCAAGAAGGTCCGCGTGGCCAAGACCTCGGGAGAAGTGATCGATGGCTGAGGTAAAGTACGAGCCGCGGCTCAAGAAGGAATACGTTGCTCGCATCCGTGCAGCGATGCAGGAGAAGTTCTCCTACGCTAACGAGATGCAGATCCCGAAGCTGGACAAGATCGTGATCAACATGGGCGTTGGCGAAGCGACGGCTGATTCGAAGAAGCCGACCGTTGCTGCTGCTGACCTGGCGGCCATCGCTGGCCAGAAGCCGGTCATCACCCGCGCACGCAACTCCATCGCTGGCTTCAAGGTCCGCGAAAATATGCCGATCGGCGCGAAGGTCACCCTGCGCGGCGCCCGCATGTACGAGTTCCTGGATCGTCTGGTCAACATCGCGCTTCCGCGCGTTCGCGACTTCCGCGGCCTGAACCCGAAGAGCTTTGACGGTCGTGGCAATTTTGCCATGGGCATCAAGGAGCACATTGTGTTCCCTGAGATCAACTACGACAAGGTTGATCAGATGTGGGGCATGGACATCATCGTTTGCACGACGGCGACGACCGACGACGAAGCACGGGCTCTTCTGAAAGAGTTCAACTTCCCGTTCCGTCAATAACCGTAACGACGAGCGTAGAAAAGGAACCCTGATATGGCGAAGACAAGCGCAGTTGAAAAGAACAAGCGCCGCCGCAATACGGTTGCCAACCAGGCCGCAAAGCGGGCTGCTCTCAAGGCAATCATCATGAACCAGTCTCTCTCGATCGAAGACCGGTTCAAGGCCACTCTGAAGCTGGCATCGCTCCCGCGCGATGGATCGAAGACCCGTATTCGCAACCGTTGCGAAGTATCTGGCCGTCCGCGCGCCTACTACCGCAAACTGCGCATGTCGCGTATCGCGCTGCGTGAACTCGGCAATCTCGGCAAGGTGCCGGGCATCGTCAAGTCCAGCTGGTAAGGAGCAGATTAGATGTCTATGACTGATCCTTTGGGCGATATGCTCACCCGCATCCGCAATGGCGCTTCGCGCCGCAAGTCGTCGGTTTCGACGCCTGCGTCCAAGCTCCGTGCACGCGTTCTCGATGTGCTCCAGGCTGAAGGCTACATCCGTGGCTACTCCGTCGTCGATTTCGGCAACGGCAAGTCTGAGCTCAACATCGAACTCAAGTACTACGAAGGCGCATCGGTGATCCGTGAGATCGGCCGTGTGTCCAAGCCGGGCCGCCGGGTTTATGTCTCGGTCAAGTCCATTCCGCAGGTCGCGAACGGCCTCGGCATCACCATCCTTTCGACTCCGAAGGGTGTGATGGCCGATCACCAGGCTCGCGAACAGAATGTTGGTGGCGAGGTTCTCTGCTCGGTCTTCTAAGATCGAACAGAGATATCTCCTTCGAAACAGACAGGTTTGAAAAATGTCTCGTATCGGTAAGAAGCCCGTTCAGGTACCTGCAGGGATCACGGCCACGGTTGATGGCCAGAAAGTGACTGCTAAGGGCCCCAAGGGCGAGCTGTTTTTCGTCGCTAACGACGAAATCGGTCTCAAGCTGGAAAACAATGCAATCGTCGTGACGCCGCTCAACGACTCCAAGGATGCTCGCGCAAAGTGGGGCATGTCCCGCACGATGATCGAGAACATCCTGAAGGGTGTTAAGGACGGCTACGAGCGCAAGCTCGAAATTAACGGCGTCGGCTATCGTGCGTCCATGCAGGGCAAGAACCTGCAGCTGGCGCTCGGCTTCAGCCACGACGTGGTTTATGAGCCGCCGCAGGGCATCACGATCGCTGTGCCGAAGCCGACGGAAATCGTCGTCACCGGCATCAACAAGCAGCAGGTCGGCCAGGTTGCAGCTGAAATCCGCGAATACCGCGGCCCCGAGCCCTACAAGGGCAAGGGTGTTAAGTATGCCGAAGAGCGGATCATCCGCAAAGAAGGCAAGAAGAAGTAAGGAACACGCGAAATGGCTAGCAGGAAAGAAGCACTTGCGCGTCGCGCCAACCGCGTGCGCCGTCAAATCAAGTCGGTGGCCAATGGCCGTCCGCGCCTGTCGGTTCATCGCTCGTCGAAGAACATCTACGCCCAGGTCATCGATGACGTGGCTGGCAAGACCCTCGCGGCTGCCTCCACCCTCGACAAGGATCTGCGCGGTTCTCTGAAGACCGGTGCCGACACCGCAGCCGCAGCTCTCGTTGGCAAGCTCGTTGCTGAGCGCGCCTCCAAGGCCGGCGTGAAGGAAGTCGTGTTCGATCGCGGCGCTTTCATCTACCACGGCCGCATCAAGGCCCTGGCTGAAGCAGCCCGCGAAGGCGGCCTGACCTTCTAATCAGATTTCCGGCCGGTGATCCCAAGGATGCCGGCCGGATATTCACCGGACCGCAGGTTTCCCGCAAGGGAATGCATGCGGTCTTCGTTTTGTTTGCCGATTGCACCCGGAAAAGAAAAAGGAAGAGGACAATGGCACAGGAAAAGAGGGCTCCGCGGGAAGACCGTCAGAGCCGTGAAGAGCGCGATAGCGAATTCGTCGACAAGCTGGTCGCGATTAACCGCGTCGCCAAGGTTGTTAAGGGTGGCCGTCGCTTCGGCTTCGCTGCTCTCGTCGTCGTTGGCGACCAGAAGGGCCGCGTAGGCTTCGGCCATGGCAAGGCACGCGAAGTGCCGGAAGCCATCCGCAAGGCAACCGAAAGCGCCAAGCGCGACATGATCTTCGTACCGCTGCGCGACGGCCGTACGCTGCATCACGACGTTCATGGCCGCCACGGCGCCGGCAAGGTTCTGCTGCGCTCGGCCAAGGTCGGTACCGGTATCATCGCCGGCGGCCCGATGCGCGCCGTTTTCGAAACGCTCGGCGTTCATGACGTCGTTGCCAAGTCGACCGGTTCGTCGAACCCGTACAACATGGTTCGCGCCACGTTCGACGCCCTGAAGCACCAGGTTCACCCGAAGGACATCGCAGCTCAGCGCGGCATCAAGTATGCCACCCTGCAGGCTCGCCGCGCCGCTTCGGGCAACGCCTCCGAAGAATAAGGGAGTTTGACCTATGGCCAAGACGACCAAAAAGGCTGAAGCTAAGGCGACCGTTACGGTCGAGCAGATTGGCAGCCCGATCCGCCGTCCGGATGTTCAGCAGAAGACGCTGATCGGTCTCGGACTGAACAAGATGCACCGTCGCCGCACGCTGGAAGATACCCCGGCTGTTCGTGGCATGATCCGTGCTGTCCAGCATCTCGTTCGCGTTGTCGACGAGAAGTGAGCCGGGAGGTAATTCGCTATGAAACTGAATGAAATCAAGGATAACGAAGGCTCGACCCACAGCCGCAAGCGCCTCGGCCGCGGCATCGGCTCCGGCTCCGGCAAGACCGGTGGCCGTGGTGTGAAGGGTCAGAAGTCCCGTTCGGGCGTTGCGATCAACGGCTTCGAAGGCGGTCAGATGCCCATCTACCGTCGTCTGCCGAAGCGTGGCTTCAACAACATCTTCGCATCCGACTACGTTGTCGTATCGCTGGCACGCATTCAGGCTGCCGTCGATGCCGGCAAGCTCGATGCCAAGAACACCGTTGATGCAGCAGCTCTCAAGGCCGCCGGCGTTATTCGCCGCGTCAAGGACGGCGTTCGGGTTCTCTCGGACGGCGAACTGAAGGCGAAGCTTGCTCTTGAAGTTGCAGGCGCCTCCAAGTCCGCAGTCGAGAAGATCGAAAAGGCTGGCGGTTCCGTCAAGCTGCTCGCTGCTGCCGCAGAATAATATTATCAATAATCGCCCGAAGTGACTTCACTTCGGGCGATTTTGCTCCCATATGTGAGCCTCACGAATCTGATCGATGCGGCAAGTGTCTTTCCGATCGATAACGGGAACCAAGGGTGAGGCGCCCGATTGCAGCGCAATCCGTCCGAAGCCCGGCTTTTGAACAATTTACAGACTGATTCCGGGCTCGGCCGACTATGCCGGAATTGGTGATGCGGAGATTTGCATGGCTTCTGCAGCGGAACAATTGGCGTCCAACCTCAATTTTTCTACCTTTGCCAAAGCCGAGGATCTCAAGAAGCGCCTGTGGTTTACGCTCGGTGCTCTCCTCGTCTACCGGCTCGGCACCCACATTCCGCTTCCTGGCCTCAATCCTGCCGCTTACGCGCAGGCTTTCCAGAATCAGTCGGGCGGCATTCTTGGCCTCTTCAACATGTTCTCGGGCGGCGCCGTGCAGCGCATGGCGATCTTCGCGCTCGGCATCATGCCCTACATCTCGGCCTCGATCATCGTTCAGCTGATGACCTCGGTTGTCCCGTCGCTTGAAAACCTGAAGAAGGAAGGCGAGCAGGGCCGCAAGATCATCAACCAGTACACCCGCTACGGCACGGTACTGCTCGGCGCATTGCAAGCCTATGGCATTGCGATCGGCCTTGAGCACGGCAACGGCGTCGTCGTCGATCCCGGCTGGTTCTTCCGCATTTCCACCGTCATCACGCTGCTCGGCGGCACGATGTTCCTGATGTGGCTCGGTGAGCAGGTGACGTCGCGCGGTATTGGCAACGGTATTTCGCTGATCATCTTCGCCGGTATCGCCGCCGGTCTTCCGACCGCGCTCGCCGGTACGCTCGAACTTGGCCGCACCGGCGCGCTTTCGACGCCTCTTATTCTCGCCGTGCTGATCGTCGCCATTCTGGTCATCGCGCTTATCGTCTTCGTCGAGCGCGCGCAGCGCCGCCTGCTGATCCAGTATCCGAAGCGCCAGGTTGGCACGCGCATGTTCCAGGGCGATACGTCGCACCTGCCGCTGAAGCTCAACACTTCGGGCGTTATCCCCGCGATCTTTGCATCGTCGCTGCTGCTGCTGCCGGCAACGGCTGCCGGTCTTGGCAACAATACGGCGCTGCCGACCTGGGTTACCTCCATCGTTGCAGCACTCGGCCACGGACAGCCCGTCTATATGGTGCTCTACGCCGCGCTGATTGCCTTCTTCGCCTTCTTCTATACCGCGCTGGTCTTCAATCCGAAGGACACGGCCGACAATCTGAAGAAGCATGGCGGCTTCATTCCGGGCATCCGTCCGGGCGAGCGCACTGCCGAATATATCGATTACGTGCTGACCCGCATCACGGTCATCGGCGCGATCTATCTTGTCTTCGTCTGCATCCTGCCCGAAATTCTCGTATCCCAGACAGGTATTCCCTTGTCTCTGGGTGGCACTTCGCTTCTGATCGTGGTTAGCGTAACGCTGGATACGGTGGCGCAGATTCAGGGTCACCTGATCGCACAGCAATATGAAGGCCTGATCAAGAAATCGAAGTTGCGTGGAGGAAAGAGGGGGCGATGAGACTCATACTTTTAGGGCCGCCGGGAGCAGGTAAGGGGACCCAGGCCCAGCGCATCGTGGAAAAGCATGGCATTCCGCAGCTTTCCACAGGCGATATGCTGCGCGCGGCCGTTCAGGCCGGCACGGAAGTCGGCAAGCGCGCCGACGCTCTGATGAAGGCTGGCAAGCTCGTTCCGGATGAGGTGGTCAACGCCATCGTTTCCGAGCGTATCGATCAGCCCGATTGCGCCAGGGGTTTCATCCTCGACGGTTTCCCGCGCACGCTGGTCCAGGCGGATGCAACCGAAAAGATGCTCAATGCGAAGGGCCTCGAGCTCTCCATCGTGATCGAGCTCAAGGTCGACGACGCCGAACTGATTCGCCGTGTTTCGGGCCGCTATTCCTGCTCGAACTGCGGCAGTGTCTATCACGACACTGACAAGCTTCCGGCAACGGCAGGCGTTTGCGACAAATGCGGTTCGACGCATTTCAAGCGCCGTCCGGACGACAATGCCGAAACCATGGCGACTCGTCTTCAGGTCTACTACAAGGAGACCTCGCCGCTGATCGGTTACTACTATGCAAAGGGTAAGTTGCAGAGCATCGACGGCATGGCCGATATCGAGCATGTGACCGACAGCATAGAGGCTATCTTGGCTAAGCTTTAGATAGCCTAAAATAAACTTGCCGGAGCGGTTGCTTTTTTGCGCTGATTCCGCTAAACACCGCGCCAACTCGCGACATGCTATGCGATCGGCGCGGATTTCCAACGGGAAGTCCGGGTACGGTCGTTTTGACATGTGGCGGACGCACATTGAACAAGCAGCTCCCGGGCTGCATAACAAGACCCTTTGCCAAGGCAAAAGGAATGCAAGGAGAACAGGCGTGGCTCGTATCGCTGGCGTCAACATCCCGACTGCAAAGCGCGTAGTTATTGCGCTTCGTTACATTCACGGGATCGGACCGAAGTTTGCTCAGGAAATCTGCGAGAAGGTCGGTATCCCGGCCGAGCGTCGCGTCAACCAGTTGACGGATGCCGAAGTTCTGCAGATCCGCGAAACCATCGACCGTGACTACCAGGTCGAAGGTGACCTGCGTCGCGAAACCGCGATGAACATCAAGCGTCTCATGGACCTTGGCTCTTACCGTGGCCTGCGTCATCGTCGCGGCCTGCCGGTTCGCGGCCAGCGCACGCACACCAATGCTCGTACCCGCAAGGGTCCGGCAAAGGCGATCGCTGGTAAGAAGAAGTAATTTCCGGGCAACCGGATTTGGGAGGCTGGCGGTCCGCCGGCCTCTTTTGAGTTTGAAGCGGTGCTCTATGGGTGCCGCTTCGGTGTAGCCGCTGGCATTACGGCGGTGCAGAGATCCAAGAAAGGACTAACATGGCCAAGGAAGCCGTCCGCGTTCGTCGTCGCGAGCGCAAGAATATCACGTCGGGCGTCGCACACGTCAACTCGACCTTCAACAACACGATGATCACCATCACCGACGCACAGGGCAACGCTATTGCCTGGTCGTCCGCTGGTGCCAAGGGCTTCAAGGGTTCGCGCAAGTCGACCCCGTTCGCTGCCCAGATCGCTGCCGAAGACTGCGCCAAGAAGGCCCAGGAACACGGCATGAAGTCGCTCGAAGTTGAAGTTTGCGGTCCGGGCTCCGGTCGTGAATCCGCTCTGCGCGCCCTCCAGGCTGCTGGTTTCATGATCACGTCCATCCGCGACGTGACCCCGATCCCGCACAATGGTTGCCGCCCGCGCAAGAAGCGTCGCGTCTGATCATCGCCACTCACGACACCGGCCGGGGTAGATGCGCCCGGCTTGGTGTTACTCAAGCTCGGTTGCCACGATTGGATGGTGGCAACGAACGGAAGGCAAAAACATGATTCAGAAAAACTGGCAGGAACTGATCAAGCCCAACAAGGTCGAGTTCACCTCGAGCGGCCGTACCAAGGCAACGCTCGTGGCCGAACCGCTGGAGCGTGGCTTTGGTCTCACCCTCGGCAACGCGCTGCGTCGCGTTCTGCTGTCTTCTCTGCGTGGCGCCGCTGTAACGGCCGTGCAGATCGACGGCGTGCTGCATGAGTTCTCCTCTATCCCGGGCGTCCGGGAAGACGTGACGGACATCGTGCTGAACATCAAGGAAATCGCCATCAAGATGGACGGCGATGACAGCAAGCGCATGGTTGTCCGCAAGCAGGGCCCAGGCGTTGTAACGGCTGGCGACATCCAGACGGTCGGCGATATCGAAATCCTCAACCCCGAGCATGTCATTTGCACGCTCGACGAGGGCGCCGAAATCCGCATGGAGTTCACCGTCAATAACGGCAAGGGCTATGTCCCGGCCGAGCGCAATCGTGCGGAAGATGCTCCGATCGGCCTCATCCCGGTCGACAGCCTCTATTCGCCGGTCAAGAAGGTGTCCTACAAGGTTGAAAATACCCGCGAAGGACAGGTTCTCGACTACGACAAGCTGAGCATGTCGATCGAAACCGATGGTTCGATCAGCGGTGAAGATGCTGTCGCTTTCGCGGCTCGCATCCTTCAGGATCAGCTTGGCGTGTTCGTCAACTTCGACGAGCCGCAGAAGGAAGCCGAAGAAGAAGCAGTTACCGAACTCGCTTTCAACCCGGCGCTCCTCAAGAAGGTGGACGAGCTGGAACTGTCCGTTCGCTCGGCAAATTGCCTGAAGAACGACAACATCGTCTACATCGGCGACCTCATTCAGAAGACCGAAGCAGAAATGCTCCGCACGCCGAATTTTGGTCGCAAGTCGCTGAACGAAATCAAGGAAGTTCTCGCTTCCATGGGCCTGCACCTCGGCATGGAAGTGCCGGCATGGCCGCCCGAGAACATCGAAGATCTCGCCAAGCGTTACGAAGACCAATACTAACCAACAAACTGCAGGCGAACGATGCCTGCAAGTGAAGGAGAATAGCAATGCGCCACGGTAAAGCCGGCCGCAAGCTGAATAGAACCGCTAGCCACCGTAAGGCGATGTTCGCCAACATGGCAGCTTCGCTCATCACCCATGAGCAGATCGTCACCACTCTCCCGAAGGCGAAGGAAATTCGTCCGATCGTCGAGAAGCTGGTAACCCTCGGCAAGCGCGGTGACCTGCACGCTCGTCGTCAGGCCATCTCGCAGATCCGCGACGCAGCTGTCGTTTCGAAACTGTTCGATGCGATTGCAACCCGCTACGCCACCCGCAACGGCGGCTATCTGCGTATCATGAAGGCCGGCTTCCGTCAGGGCGACAATGCCGCTCTCGCAGTCGTCGAATTCGTCGATCGCGACGTCAATGCCAAGGGCGCAGCCGACAAGGCTCGCGTTGCCGCTGAAGAAGAAGCCGCAGCCGCTTAAGGCCAGGTTTCGGATCCAATTTGAAAGGCCGGATGAGCGATCATCCGGCCTTTTGGCGTATGGGCTTGCGGGAACGCTCTTCCAATCTCCCTGATTGCTTTGGAATATTGCGGCAGCTTGATGAGTCGCATCCGGCTCAAGCCTATCAGGTAACAGGGAGCGTTGCGGAACAATGCAGCGAAGATTGACACGCGGGAGACTGCTTCCGCTCCTTGCGCTGCTGTTGACTATCGCTGGCGGTCTTGCGCTGCGGCGATATGGCTATGCGATTGATCTGCCCTTCGTGGTCGTCAAATATGGCGGCTCTTTATTGTGGGGAGCGATGGTCTACTGGCTCCTGGCAGCAATATTCATATCGTCAGGGCGTTTCAGAATTGCCGCGGTGGCGTTACTCATCGCGATCGCCGTGGAGCTTTTCAGGCTTTGGCATACGCCGGATCTTGATGCCTTTCGATTGACCACCGCCGGAGCCCTGTTGTTCGGAAGAGTGTTCTCACTCTGGAACATCCTGGCCTATGCCATTGGTATCGCGGCGGCGATGGCGCTTGATCGCGTTCTGTCGCGGACCGCGCGCGCAGCTTGACGCTTGTTGTGAATTTCACAGGCGGGCATTGCATGAAAACGGCCGAACGGCATTGCTCGGCTTGCCGCATTGTTGCCGCCAGGGTAGCAGAGAGGGTGCGGGTACAGGGTAAAGTCGTGCTCGCTGCGGCGTGTGAGCAGATTGGGGGCACAAAGATGGAGAACCAGGAAAAGATAACGGTGCCACCGCGCACCGCATGTCTGGTCTTGGTGACGTCAGACGGCACCGTCATTGGCTCCCTGCCGCCGATCCCTGTCGATGTTCCCTGGTGGCAGGAGGTGGAATCCATCGTGCGCGCCGCGCGCGAACGTCTTGGCATCGACGTGACGATACTGCGCCTGCTGGAAACAGCGCGCGACCGCGCGCCTGGTGGCGAAGTCACCTATTTGGCTGAGATTGCCGAGCCCGTGCCGGCAGAACCTTGGCCAGGGCGGATCGAGACTCATCCGTTGCGCCAAACCTATGCCGAGCCCGGTGGTCCCGCCGCCGATCTCGATTGGGCTGTCCGGGTGCTCGCAGGGCGCGGCCTGGCACTCACCGGCAAACCGCTCCAGATTCGCACCTGGAATCTCTCCAGCGTCTGGCGCATTCCCATCGGCAGCCAATCGGCCTGGCTGAAAGTCGTGCCGCCATTCCTGGCGCATGAGGGCCGCGTCATCACGGCTCTCGCCGGTCACCGCATTCCAACATTGTATGGGCATGACGAATACGGGCGTGTTTTGATCGAGGAGATCCCGGGCGATGACTTGTATGACGCGACATTGCTGCAATTGCTCGCCATGGTGACGCTGCTTGTCGAGATACAGGTTTCGTGGATCGATCGCGTCGACGAACTAGGCGCGATGCGATTGCCCGATTGGAGTGGTCTGAGCTTGTCCTTGGAAATCGCCGAGGTCGTGCGGCGGACGAGTGAGGAACTGTCTGAGGACGAACGCACGACGCTGCGGCGGTTCGTGGACGGTCTGCCGGCGCTGTTTGCCAAGGTCGACGCCTGCGGTTTGCCGGATACGCTCGTTCCATGGTGACTGCCATCCCGGCAATTTTCGCGGTACGGAGCGGGAGATTACATTGATCGATTGGGGCGACAGCGGCATTGGCCACCCCTTGCTCGATCAATCCGCCTTCCTCGATGGTGTGCCGCCGGAATACGTCGAGACGATCAAAGATCACTGGAATGGCGAATGGCTCGCTCGAGTGCCCGGTTCTGATCCCGCGCGCGCCGCCGAACTGCTTGAGCCGATTGCCATGGCGAGACGCGCGGTGATCTATCAGCGCTTCCTCGACAATATCGAGCCATCCGAACGGATCTATCACCGCGACGATCCGGCCGGCTGGCTGCGCGACACGGCGGCGCTGCTGAAAAAATCGGACTCACTCTAGCGGCAAGCCCGAGCTATTCTGCCGCCATCGCCAGCCGTCGCGAAGGCTCGCTGCGGTGAAGGTGAACGGCAAGCGTATCCCAGGGCGGCGTGATGGAGAGCTGTGCCAGCAGACGGCCGATCTCGCCTCTGTGGTAGCCTCCGTGCGTGACGACGTGAAGAAGCATCTCCTGCCGTGTCATGCAGCCTCTGTCGCCATCCGTGAAGACGAATGGCACGGAGGTTGACAGCAGTTCGGGATCGATGCTTTCGAGATATTTCAGATACCATTGGTCGGAGGCCGTGAGCGCCGCACAAAGATCGGGCAGGGCAGGAGTCTCGGGCGTGTTGTCGTCCGTGTAGCCATGTCCCCGCCCGGTGAGATGCGCCGCGAATATGCGCGCGACGACCAGCGAATGATTCATCAACCGTAACGAGAGATGACGCTCCTTGCCGTACCGGTCGGGATCGAGGCGACCGATCGCGTCGAGCAGTTCCTCATTCGCCCAGGCTTGATAGCCGAAAAGTGTTTGCAGCAATGACACGTCGCTCAAGAGTTTGCCCTTCCGTCGGTTGATGAAATGCGAGTAATCTGTTCACATTTTCATGGAATGGGGATCGCATGTCTACTCGCATTAAGAAGCCGCGTTCGCCGATGCGAAAGGAGCCGAGCCAGGCGCGTTCGCGGGCAACGGTGGACGCAATTGTCGAATCGGGTGCTCGCGTTTTGGGGGAGCGCGGATGGGCTGGTTTTACGACGAATACAGTCGCGGCCGTCGCTGGCATCAGCATCGGTTCGCTCTACCAGTATTTCCCCGACAAGCTTTCGTTGGTCGAAGCCATCAGACGCCGCCACTTTGATGAGGTTCTCACCGTCATGCGAAATACGATGGCTGGTGAACTGCCGTTGCCGCAGCGCGCGGAGGCGCTCGTGCAAGGCATGATCGATGCTCACAATGTGAAGCCGGAGCTTCACAGGGTGCTGCTGGATGAGGCGCCGGGGCATGATGGTTCGAGGTTGGCGCACGATGCCTTCCTGGCCGAATATCAAGGTCACTACAAAGCTTTTGTCGCTGCCCATCGCAGTGACCGCAATGGTCCCTCCGACGATGTGCTCGCGCAGCTCCTATCCGGCGCGGTGGAGGGTGTGATCCATAGCGCCGCTCGAAAGCATGTGTTGGGCTCGCCGGAACTGAAACAGGAGCTTGTCAGGATGATCTGTGCCTATCTGCGCAACGTCGATCGATGACCGAGGGTTCGAATGGCTGACCGGATCGCCATGGCTTGGCATCTCGGGCCGTTTACTGTCGCGCTCATCGTAGAACGCATGGCTGCATTTCCCTTTTCAGATAGCGCTTTCTATTAAAATAATTTGAATCCTAATTAGTTTAGTGCTAATTGGTTCTTATGAACTCGCCAAACACCCTACAGCGCATATTCACCGCCAATCTGCTCACGACCGGCCGCCAGTGGCGCCGGGTCGTCGACATCACGCTGAGCTCTCATGGCATATCCGAGGCCGTGGCCGCGCCGCTGCTTTGGATCGGCCGTCTGGGGGGTGGCGTGCGGCAGGTGGTTCTCGCCACCTATGTCGGCATCGAAGGCCCGTCCCTGGTTCGCCTGCTCGATCAGCTCGAAAGCATGGATCTCGTCATCCGCAAGGATGATCCGACGGATCGGCGCGCAAAAGGCCTGTGGCTGACGCCGGAGGGTGAAAAGCTGGCCTCCCGCATGGAGGACGCCCTCGACGAGCTGCGCGGCAAGATCCTTGCCAATGTCGACCCGGCAGACATCGAAGCTGCGGTTCGCGTCCTCAAGGCTTTCGAGGAATTCGAAGCATCGAAGGCGACCGAACCGGAGCCGGAGAAGGTCCTATGAGCATTCCATCCTGGCGCGAGTGGCTGTTCTCCGTCAAAGCTTTCATTGCTGCGATCATAGCGCTGTTCATCGCGTTGTCGCTCGATCTGCCGCGTCCCTATTGGGCGATGGCGGCCGTCTATGTGGTCGCCAATCCGCTTGCTGGCGCAACCAGCTCCAAGGGGCTTTATCGCGCGCTCGGCACGCTGATCGGCGCCACAGCGTCGGTGATCCTCATTCCGCTCTTCGTCAATGCGCCGGAACTGCTGTCAATCGTGGTTGCGCTCTGGACCGGCACTCTGCTGTTCATCTCGATGCTCGACCGCACCTCGCGCAGCTATGTTTTCATGCTGGCCGGCTATACGCTGCCGCTGATCGCGCTGCCGACCGTCGGCTCACCCGAAACCATCTTCGATGTCGCGCTCGCCCGTTCGGAAGAAATCATCATCGGTATCGTCTGCGCAAGCGTCGTCAGCGCCATCGCCTTTCCGAGCAGCGTTGGCACCTTGCTCGGTCAGCGAATCGGTTCGTGGCTGGATGACGCCGGCACCTGGGCGGATGAGATCCTGCGCGGCGAGGGTGCTTCGCCCGCAACACCCCTGAAGCGCCAGAAGCTTGCCGCCGACGTTTCCGGCCTCGATCTCGTCATCAGCCAGTTGAAATATGATGCGGGCAGCCGCGACATCGTCAGGCATTCACGCGAGCTGCGCGGTCGCCTGTTGATGCTGTTGCCGCTCTTCTCCTCCCTTGCTGACCGCCTGCACGCCTTGAAGGCCACCGGCAAGCCGCTACCACAGGAATTGGTTGCCGTTCTGAACGACGTGGCCGATTGGCTCGGGCAGGGTGGTTGCGGCAAGCTCGATGAGACCGCCGAAACCTTGTCGGGAAAGATCGAGGAGTTGCAGCAGAATGATCTTGATCTCGGTTGGGATGACCTCGTCCGGTCGAGCGCTCTTGCCCGCCTGAAGGAAATCGTCGACCTTTGGCAGGATTGTCTGACGCTGCGTGCCCAGATCGTTTCCGGGCAGCAGGTCGGCACTTGGCGCCCCGCCTTCCGCCATCGCAACGTCGTCGGTCACATCAGGCACTATGATTACGCCCTGCTGGCCTTCTCGGCCGGTGGTGTCATCGCCGGGATCGCGGTTGCCTGCTTCTTCTGGATCTATTCCGGATGGGAGGATGGTGCCGGCTTCGTCGCCATGGCGGCTGTCGCCTGCTCGTTTTTCGCCGCGCTCGATCGCCCCGCGCCCTTCATCACCACTATGTTCATATGGACCGCGCTCAGCCTCGTCATCGCCTGCGTCTATATCTTCGGTGTCTTGCCGTCGATCTCCGGCTTCGAGATGCTGGTGCTGGTCTTCGCTCCGCCCTTCCTGGTGATGGGCGTTCTGATTACCCGCCCGCAAACGAACATGCTCGGCATGCTGCTGGCGGTGAACGGTGCAAGTTTCATCGCGCTTCAGGATCGTTACACGGCCGATTTCGCCAGTTTTACCAACAGCGCTATTGCAGCTCTGGCCGGCGTGGGCTTCGCCCTGGTCTGGACCTTGCTCACCCGGCCGTTCGGCGCCGAGCTTGCCGCCTGGCGACTGGTCAGGGCCGGCTGGACCGATCTTGCCGAAACCGCCGCCGGTATCCGTCGTGCCGATCACGAACGCCTGTCCGGCCGCATCCTCGACCGCCTCGGCCAGCTCGTGCCCCGCCTTGCAGGTATCGAGGACCGCGAACTGAAGAAGGTCGACGGTTACGCCGATGTCCGCCTCGGCTTTAACGTGCTGATGCTGCAGAAGGAGCGTGGTCAGCTGAAGCCGCCCGCCGCCGCATCCGTCAGCGAAGTGCTGATTGGTGTATCGGATTTCTATCGCTCGCGGCTGAAGGCCAAGCGCGCCATCGAACCCACGGACGAGCTGCGAGTCTCGATCGACCATGGCCTCGAAGCCGTCGCACAGGAAAAGCGGCACGCCGGCCGGGCAAGCCTAGATGCGCTCGTCGGTCTTCGTCGGGCGCTCTTCCCCCATGCCGAACCGCCGGCGAGCTGGCAGCCGCCTTTATCCGATACAACTCAACCTCTTCCCATCGCCGCCGAGTAACATCATGCCCGCAGAATTCGATCTTTATGGCGTCTATATCCCACGCCTTCTTGTTCTCATGCTGGTGACGCTGTTTGCCGTCATCATCGTTCGACGCCTGCTGGCATGGATCGGAGTCTACACTCTGGTTTGGCATCGCGGTCTTTTCGATCTCGCGCTTTACGTCCTTTTGCTCGGCGCCGTCTCCTCTGTCTCCCGTTGGTACTTCACATGAACGCGTTAAAACTCATCGGCCGCGTGGCCGTCACTCTCATCTTCGTCGTTGCCGCCGTCTATGTCGGCCGCCAGCTCTGGGGCCACTACATGGACGAGCCCTGGACGCGCGATGCGCGCCTGCGGGCCGATGTCGTCGGCATTGCGCCTGATGTCTCAGGCCTCGTGAGCGAGGTCCTCGTCAAGGACAACCAGACCGTCAAGAAGGGCGATGTCCTCTTCCGCGTCGATCGCGATCGCTTCGCCATCGCGCTCGAACAGGCGGATGCAGCTCTTGCAAGCAGCAATGCCGCTCTCGACCAGGCCCGCCGCGAAAGCCAGCGGCAGGCGCGCCTTGGCGATGCCGCCTCTCTCCAGCAGAAGGAGCAGGCGCAGACCACAGAGCAGCAGGATGAAGCCGCCGTTCGTCAGGCGACCGCTAATCGCGAGCTTGCCCAGCTCAATCTCGACCGCTCCGAGGTCCGCGCCACCGTCAATGGCACGATCTCCAACCTCAGCCTGCGTCCGGGCGATTATGTCTCTGCCGGCACCGCCAAGGTGGCGCTGATCGACAGCGATTCCCTTCGCGTCGAAGGTTATTTCGAGGAAACCAAGCTCCCGCGCATCCATGTCGGCGACGAAGTCCACATTCATCTGATGGGCCAGGCTGAGAAACTGACCGGCCATGTCGAAAGCATCGCCTACGGCATCGAGGACCGCGAGCGCACCTCCGGCAGCCTGCTTGCCAATATTACCCCGACGTTCAGCTGGGTGCGCCTGGCGCAGCGCGTGCCGGTGCGCATCGCGCTCGACAAGGTGCCTGACGGCACGAAGCTGATTGCCGGCCTGACGGCGACCGTCGAGGTGCAGGAGCAGGGCCAGGCGAAGATCGCCAGCGCTGCAGAATGACTATTGCTTGAAAGAGCAGGGCGACCGCTTCAGGCCGCCCTGGAACTGGAAGCCACGGCTGGCCCGCGCGCTGCCCGCCGTCTCTCCATCATGATCGGCCGGTAGGATCTGTAGAGGATCATGGCGATCAGCAGGCCGATATAGATGAATTGTTCCAGCGACAGCACCTTGGTCGACAGGGCGAAGTGCAGGGCGCCGCAGGCGGCGACGATATAGACGAGGCGATGCAGCCAGATCCATGTCTTGCCGAGCCGTTTGATCGAGAAGTTGTTCGAGGTCACGGCTAGCGCCAGCAGCATGACGAGCCCCGCCATGCCGAACATGATGAAGGGCCGCTTCAGCACGTCGTCGATGACGGCCTGTACGTCGAGCGCCTGATCAAGGACCATATAGACGGTCAGGTGCATCAGCGCGTAGTAGAAACAGAGCAGGCCGAGCGCACGGCGATAGCGCAGATAGTTCCAGCCGAAGAGATCGCGAAGCGGCGTGACCGCAAGCGTCAGCAGCAGGAAGCGGATCGCCCACAGCCCCAGGAAAAGCTCGAAGGTTTTCACCGCATCGGCGCCGAGCTGATCCGTTGCGCCGAGATAGAATTCCCAGGCGGCCGGCAGGAGCCCGACGACATAGAGCGCCCAGACGGAGGCAGGCTGCCAGCGCTTGGGGAGCGCGAACGAGAGGGCCATCAGAAATTCACCCTGAGGTCCATGCCGCTATAGAGGCTGGCGACCTGATCGGCATAGCCATTGAAGGGCAGAGTGGGATGACGGTTCGAGCCGAAGAAGCCACCTTCGCCGATGCGCCGTTCGGTTGCCTGGCTCCAGCGCGGATGGTCGACGGCCGGATTGACGTTGGCATAGAAGCCGTATTCCTGGCTGTTCGTCGCCTGCCAGGTATTCACCGGCTGCTTGTCGGTGAGCGTGATGCGTACGATCGACTTGATGCCTTTGAAGCCATATTTCCACGGCACGACGAGCCGGATCGGCGCACCGTTCTGGTTGGGCAGGGTCTCGCCATAGAGGCCGACCGCAAGCAGCGTCAGCGGGTTGCGGGCCTCGTCCAGGCGCAGACCCTCGACATAGGGCCATTCCAGCGATTGCAGGAGGCCGGATTGCCCCGGCATTTCCTCCGGCCGGACGACGGTCTCGAAGGCCACGAATTTGGCACTGCCCTGCGGCTCTACCTTGTCAAGCAGGGCAGAGAGCTGGAAGCCGTCCCAGGGAATGACCATCGACCAGGCTTCGACGCAGCGCATGCGATAGATGCGCTCTTCCGGCGGAAATTCCTTGATCAAAGCATCGACATCGAAGGTGCCGGGCTTGTTGACCATGCCGTCGACCTTGATGGTCCATGGCCGCGGCTTGAACTTGCCCGAGAGGTTGGCCGGATCGGCCTTGTCGAGACCGAATTCGTAGAAATTGTTGTAGGTAGTGACGTCCTTGATCGGCGTCAGCTTCTCATCGACCGTATAATTGCTCTTGGTCGCCGTCAGCGCCTCGGCCATCGCCGCCTTGCCACCGACAGCCGCCATGCCGATGCCAGCCGCTGCGGCCGTCAGGAAATCGCGCCGCTTCAGATAGACCGAGCGTGGCGTGATCTCGGAGGATGTGATTTTCGGTGGGCGGAAGGAGGCCATGGAGCAATTCCTCTATGCGGTAACAGCTTCGATATCAGCCATACGCAGTGGACACGGATTTTGTTACACTCTTAGGCAGGCATTTCTTTGGAAGTGAAAGCAACTTTTTGTGTGTGCTTGTGAACAGGCGGCTTCGTTCCCAATTGTGGTCGTAATGCTTGTTTGTCCGGCCGCAGCACTTGCCCCGCAGCGTACCGGATTCGCTTGAGTTGATAGTGACAGTATTGCACGATTGGATTAGGACAATTCCAAAAAGCGGAGTTGCCGGCGTCTCCTTCGGCCCGAAACCTTTGGCCCATGCCGACGCCGCACAAATTCCAGGATGACGAGGAAGACACCATGCCAGCTTATCGTTCCAGAACCACCACCCACGGCCGCAACATGGCCGGCGCGCGCGGCCTTTGGCGCGCGACGGGTATGAAGGACAGCGATTTCGGCAAGCCCATTATTGCAGTGGTCAATTCCTTTACCCAGTTCGTGCCCGGCCACGTTCACCTCAAGGATCTCGGCCAGCTCGTCGCCCGCGAAATCGAAGCGGCCGGCGGCGTTGCCAAGGAATTCAACACCATCGCCGTCGATGACGGTATCGCCATGGGCCATGACGGCATGCTCTATTCGCTGCCGTCGCGCGAGCTGATTGCCGACAGCGTCGAATACATGGTCAATGCCCATTGCGCCGACGCCATGGTCTGCATCTCCAACTGCGACAAGATCACTCCCGGCATGCTCATGGCCTCGCTGCGCCTGAACATCCCGACGGTCTTCGTTTCCGGCGGCCCGATGGAGGCCGGCAAGGTCGTTCTGCATGGCAAGAAGGTCGCGCTCGATCTCGTCGACGCCATGGTTGCCGCTGCCGACGACAAGATCAGCGACGAGGACGTTCAGGTCATCGAGCGTTCGGCCTGTCCGACCTGCGGCTCTTGCTCGGGCATGTTCACCGCCAATTCGATGAACTGCCTGACCGAAGCTCTCGGCCTGTCGCTGCCGGGCAATGGCTCGACGCTCGCCACCCATGCCGACCGCAAGCGGCTCTTCGTCGAAGCCGGCCATCTGGTCGTCGATCTCGCCCGCCGCTATTACGAGCAGGACGATGGTTCCATCCTGCCGCGTTCCGTTGCCTCCAAGCAGGCTTTCGAGAACGCCATGGCGCTCGATATCGCCATGGGCGGTTCGACGAACACGGTTCTGCATATTCTGGCCGCTGCGCATGAAGGCGAAGTCGATTTCACCATGGCCGACATCGACGCGCTCTCGCGCCGTGTGCCGTGCCTCTCCAAGGTTGCGCCCGCCAAGAGCGACGTACACATGGAAGACGTACACCGCGCCGGCGGCATCATGTCGATCCTCGGCGAGCTCGACAAGGGCGGCCTCATCAACCGCGATTGCCCGACCGTTCACGCCGAAACCCTCGGCGACGCCATCGACCGTTGGGACATCACCCGCACCAACAGCGAAAGCGTGCGCGAATTCTTCCGCGCGGCGCCCGGCGGCGTTCCGACACAGGTTGCCTTCAGCCAGAGCTCCCGTTGGGATGAGCTGGATACGGACCGCGAGAAGGGCGTCATCCGCTCCGTCGAGCATCCCTTCTCGAAGGATGGCGGTCTGGCCGTCCTCAAGGGCAACTTGGCGCTCGATGGCTGCATCGTGAAGACGGCCGGTGTCGATGAATCGATCCTGAAGTTCTCCGGCCCGGCCAAGGTCTTCGAAAGCCAGGACGCTGCCGTCAAGGGCATTCTCAGCAATGAAGTCGTGGCTGGCGACGTCGTCGTCATCCGCTACGAAGGCCCGAAGGGCGGCCCCGGCATGCAGGAAATGCTCTATCCGACGAGCTATCTGAAGTCGAAGGGTCTCGGCAAGGCCTGCGCGCTCATCACCGACGGCCGCTTCTCCGGCGGTACGTCCGGCCTCTCCATCGGCCACGCTTCGCCGGAAGCTGCAAACGGCGGCACGATCGGCCTGGTGCGCGAAGGCGACATGATCGACATCGACATCCCGAACCGCACCATCAGCCTGCGTGTCGATGACGCCGAACTTGCCGCGCGCCGAGAAGCTCAGAACGCTAGGGGTTGGCACCCGGCCGAACCGCGCAAGCGCAACGTGACCACGGCGCTCAAGGCCTATGCTGCTTTTGCAACCAGTGCCGATCGCGGCGCCGTTCGCGATTTGGGTGGAAAATAACCAAGCCCCTTCGCCCCGCACAGCGGGGAGAAGGTGGACTCGAACGGTTGAGCATAGCTTGACCGCGAGAGGACGGATGAGGGGCTTTCGAGCTTTATCGCAACGGCGGAGCTTGTCTGTCCCTGCGTTTACCCCTCACCCTAACCCTCTCCCCGCAGGCGGGGAGAGGGGACATCTCCGGTGAAAGCCTTCAAGCCATCACAAAACGCGCTCCTATAGCGGGCGATTGATCTGCTTGTAGGCGTCATTCAGTTCTTTCTGACGCTCTTGATAGGACGAGGTAAGGCAGGCGACATCCGCCCCGCAAACCTGCCGCTTCTTCAACCATTCGGTCTGCTGATCCTGCATCGTGCCGCGCGCGCCCATGGCAAGAAGCCCTAAAAGCAGGTCGAAGGTCGTTACCATCCTCACGTCGGCATCGTTGAGAGCCCTCACGTCGCAGATCGTCTTTTCGTCCGGCTTCAGGTTCTGCCCCTCGCAATCGAAGCTGGCGGCATGGGAGATGCCGGTCATACCCAGCGAGATGAGGAGGGTGGCGGCGGCAAGATGGATCGATCGCATATGTGGCTCCCTTTGACGATTCCCAACGCGAAATGCATGACAGCATGTTTTTGTTCAGCGAGCCTGTTTTTTATCGCCGCAAACGTCCATTTATGCTTCATGTTTCCGCCCTCTTTTCTTTCTAGCGTCGGGCGCTACAACGTTGTTTAAAGAGAATTAAAAAGGGAAATTTCCATGCATGTCCTCCTGAAGCGCACTGCCGTTTCGATGATTGCCCTCGTCGTGGCGATGCCGCTTTCCGCTGAGGCTCAGACGGCAAAGACGCTGCCGGAAAGCCAGACGCAGATGCAGCTTTCCTTCGCTCCGCTGGTCAAGCAGACCTCCGGCGCCGTGGTGAACGTCTATGCCGAGCGCGTCGTGCAGCGTCAGTCGCCTTTCGCCGGCGATCCCTTCTTCGAGCAGTTCTTCGGCCAGCGCATGCCGAATCGCACCGAGAAGCAATCATCTCTAGGTTCGGGCGTGATCGTGGAGGCGAATGGCACCGTCATCACCAACAACCACGTCGTCGATGGCGCTGACGATATCAAGATCGCGCTTTCGGACGGCCGCGAGTTTCCCTGCAAGGTCATTCTGAAGGACGATCGCGTCGATCTCGCCGTCTTGAAGATCCAGTCGAAGAACGAGACCTTCCCGGTTCTGCCGCTCGGCAATTCCGATGGCATCGAGGTCGGTGATCTCGTGCTGGCGATCGGTAATCCCTTCGGTGTCGGACAGACTGTCACGAGCGGCATCGTCTCGGCGCTCGCCCGCAATCAGGTAAAGAACGAGGTCGGCTTCTTTATCCAGACCGATGCCTCGATCAACCCTGGCAATTCGGGCGGCGCGCTCGTCAACATGACCGGCCAGTTGATCGGGCTGAACACGGCGATCTTCTCCCAGGGCGGCGGCTCCAACGGTATCGGCTTCGCCATCCCGGCCAATCTGGTCAAGGTCTTCCTTGCCGCAGCCGACCGCGGCGACAAGGCTTTCGAGCGCCCCTATATCGGCGCCTCCTTCGAGCCTGTCACATCGGACGTTGCCGAAGCGCTTGGCCTCGACAAGGTGCGCGGTGCGCTGGTGACGAAGGTGGTCGATGGCGGCCCGGCTGCCAAGGCCGGCCTCAAGCCGGGCGAGGTGATCACGGCCCTGAACAATATCCCGATCGAGCATCCCGATGCGCTCGGCTATCGTCTGACCACGGCCGGCCTCGGTGCGACTGTATCATTGACCGTACTTGACAACGGCAAGGAACATCAGGCCACGATGACGCTTGCCGCAGCACCCGAATCCACGCCGCGCGATGAGCGGGTGATCGAGGGCAACAATCCCTTCTCCGGCGCAACCGTTGCCAATCTCTCGCCGCGCGTCGCCGATGATCTGCATATGCCACCGGATTCCACCGGCGTCGTCATCGAGAGCCTGAAGCAGAATTCGCCGGCTGATCGGCTTGGATTTGCTGCCCGCGATATCGTCATTTCCATCAATGGTGTCGCGATCAACACCACGGAAATCCTCCAGAAGACCGTTACGTCAAACCCAAGCTTCTGGCGCGTCGAGATCGAGCGCGACGGCCAGCGTATCCGGCAGTTCTTCCGATGAGTAATGACCTGTTTGCACCGCGGGTACCGGAGGAGGTTGCCAACAAACGGCCTCTCGCCGATCGTCTGCGGCCGCAAACATTGGCCGAAGTCACCGGTCAGGCACATCTGACCGGTGAGGACGGCGTGCTGCGCCGGATGATCGAGGCGGGTTCGCTGGGATCGATGATCTTCTGGGGACCGCCCGGCACCGGCAAGACGACGGTTGCCCGGTTGCTGTCGGGCGAGGCGGGTCTCGCCTTCGAGCAGATCTCGGCGATCTTCTCCGGCGTTGCCGATCTGAAGAAGGTGTTCGAGGCGGCGCGTCTGCGCCGCATGGATGGCCGCCAGACCCTGCTGTTCGTCGACGAGATCCATCGCTTCAATCGCGCCCAGCAGGATAGCTTCCTGCCCGTGATGGAAGATGGCACCGTCATTCTTGTGGGGGCGACGACCGAAAATCCGTCTTTCGAGCTCAACGCCGCTCTTCTGTCCCGCGCCCGCGTCCTGACATTCCAGTCGCATGACGAGGAGAGCCTGGAAGAACTGCTCCGCCGCGCCGAGGCGGTAGAGGGCAAGCCGTTGCCGCTGACCGAGGATGCCCGCGCCAGCCTGATCGGCATGGCCGATGGCGATGGCCGCTCGGTGCTGACGCTGGCGGAAGAGGTCTGGCGCGCGGCGCGCAAGGACGAGCTTTTCAATCCCGACATGCTGGTCAAGATCGTCCAGCGCCGCGCCCCGGTCTATGACAAGGCACAGGATGGGCACTACAATCTGATCTCGGCGCTGCATAAATCGGTCCGCGGTTCCGATCCCGATGCCGCACTCTACTATCTCGCCCGCATGTTCGATGCCGGTGAGGATCCGCTCTATCTCGGGCGCCGGCTGGTGCGCATGGCGGTGGAGGATATCGGGCTTGCCGATCCGCAAGCCCTGGTCATCTGCAATGCCGCCAAGGATGCCTATGATTATCTCGGATCGCCGGAAGGCGAGCTGGCGCTGGCACAGGCCTGCGTCTATCTCGCCACCGCGCCCAAATCCAACGCTGTTTACACGGCCTTCAAAGCCGCGACGCAAGCTGCCAAGCAGAATGGCTCGCTTCTGCCGCCCAAGCACATCCTCAACGCGCCGACCAAGCTGATGCGCACCGAGGGATATGGCGACGGCTATCGTTACGATCACGACGAACCGGATGCCTTTTCAGGCCAGAACTATTTTCCGGAGAAGATGGGTCGCCAAACCTTCTACGATCCGCCGGAGCGCGGTTTCGAGCGGGAGATCCGCAAGCGGCTGGATTGGTGGTCGAAGCTGCGCAAGGAACGCGGCGAGCGTTAACGCGGTATTATCGGCCGGAGGAAGTTTCCTGCGGAGCCTTCTGCATCCGGGGGGCCAGTGCCGCATCGACGATCTTCACGCTCGACTCTGCCTGCCCGTTGTGACCTTCCATATCGACGACGAGATGCCAATGGCCGGATTCGGGGATGGTGAGCCGGATCGGCGACTTCTTGGCAACGCCGCCGAGAAACTGGTGCTTGAGGGTTTCCGTAAATCGCTCGAAATTCGAGCCGTTCATCAGCCTGACATTGGCAATGGCCGTGAGGGTGATTTCGATCACCGTTCCGGCGCGCTGTTCCTTGAGGTCGTAGTGGCTGTAGCGGAAGGCAGGCTTCGACATTGTCTTCTGTTCTTGGGATATCTGGCCGGAAGCTTAACTGAGGGCGGTTAAGGAAGCGTTCGGCGGGATAGTGTCGAAGCCTGCCAAGGGCAAGTTCAGTGCAAATTGGACGAGGCGAGAGCGAAGCCGTCGAGGTCGAGGATAGCGCCTTCGGGCGCCAGGCAGATATCAGCCGGATTGTGGTTGCATTCTTCTGCGGCGAAATGCAGGGCGGCTGCTTCGTTGCGGAATAGGCCGCCGACCAGACCCTGCCGATCCTGAACGATCCAGCTGCCGCGGCGGTCACGCCCGATGATGAAGCGGGCCGGGGCCGGCGAGAGCAGGCTGTGGGCTAAGCGACGCTGAAGATGCTGTGCGTTTGCCATTTTTATGTTTCCTCTTGGATCTCTTCGATTTCACTCAGTGACCGGTCAGATGCAGCGCCATTTGCAGGGCGGCGGCGATCAGGAAAACAAGCCCAAGGCGTGGAGCGACGGAGCGAATTCCGTCCAGCAATGCGTCCGAAGAGAAGCGCCTCCCGTCGCGCTGAAGCGCGACGGCACGAGGGCGTTGGAGAGGGTCGGCGGATAGGCCGACATGCCTGTAGCGTGACATCATAGTTCCTTTCAGTGTCACCGGCACCATCGGTCCGATAAGACCATTTTCGGTGCTACGCTGTTGAATCTATGGGGGAGTTGCTAGGTTTTCCATTTGCCTGAAACGGCAAAAATATAAAAATCTCATAGGGATGGAGTGGTTTTACAATCCCAGGCGATAGGCATGGCGCGAGGCGAAACGACCGCTGCCATCGAGTTGAAACGGGGTGATTGCTGCCTGGATGGCCGCGGCTGTCTCGGTCCCGACGACGACCAAGGGCAGGCGTACATCTGCTTCGATATCCCTCACCAGTGACAAGGCGTGTTTGACCGTCGCCGACTCGCTTTCTCGGGCCAGCGCGCTGAATAATGGCTGCAGGCGCTCGTCGATGGATAGGGCCGCGTTGATGTTACCGCAGCCGGCCGAATGCTGCATGGATTGAAAGAGCCGGGGGACGATATTGGCCGTATTGGAAAAGCAGCCATGACCTCCCGCCACGGTGAAACCGAGTGCGCTGGCGTCGTTCGAGGTAAACAGGCCGAACCGCTCCGGCAGGAAGGGCCGCCAGAGATCGATGCGTGAGATGTCACCGCTGCCGTCGGCGATCCCGATGATCCCACGAATTTCGGCCAGCCGCGCGATCGTTGCCGGGGCAAGATCGATCGCGGTGTGCGATGGCTGATTGTGGACGATGATAGGTAACTCGGTCTGCGCCGCCAGCTGCTCGAAATGGTGAATGATCCCCTTTTGTGTTGGTTTGGAGTAATAAGGAACCGTCACGAAGGCCGCATCGGCGCCAAGGCGCTGTGCCTGTATCGTTTCCTCTAAGGTTGTCGCCGTGTCGTTGGTCCCGGTCATGACGATGACGGGCACCTTGTCTTCCGAAAGCTCGATGCAGATTTCGATGGTGCGGATGCGCTCGGCTTCGGTCAGCGTCGGGCCTTCGCCGGTCAGCGAGCAGACCAGAAGCCCGTCGATCCCGCTCAGCAGCTGCCACTCGATATGGGCCATCATGTCGACGCCATCGAAAACACCGCCGCGAAAAGGCGTGACGAGGGCGGTAATCGCACCGCCGATCCGCCGTTGAAAAGTCGGTCTACTCATATGGCTGAAATCTCAGAGGTAATGCAGCACGATGAACAGCTCGAGCGCGCCGAGCAGCAGCCCGAAGCCGAACATGGCCTGAAAGGTGCGCTTTTCCCGGACCTGACGCGAGTGAGGCTGACGCTTGCGCGAACTCTTCGTTGTTGCAGTCGATGCCGCAACGCGATGATGCTTCTCGTCGCCGTTATGAACGAGGACGCGGATGGATTCCGTGAGATTGGGTGCGTGCGTGTCGAGCATGGGATCTATCTCCATATTCCACCGCAAGCGTAACGCCGGTCCCCATAGGAAATCCATTCGGGGCTGAAGACGAAGAAGTAAGTGAAATATAAAGAGCTGACATGCCCGGAATTCCTCCGGAAACAGGCCCGTGGACCGATGCCGGAGGATTGAAAATCTATCTGGCGTAGTCGACCGCCGCTTAATCGGTGCCTTGCTGGTTCTTGCGATCGAGCTGCGTCACCAGCGCCAGAATGGTCGCCGAGACTGGCGTCGGCACATTCGCGAGCTTTCCGAGCGAGACGACGACGCCCACGAGAGGCGTGATTTCCAGTGCCTTGCCGGCAAGCAGATCCTGCAGCATCGAAGTGCGCACCGGCCCGATCTGGCGGGAGCGCTCAAGACGTTCTTCGACGGACATGGCGATTTGCGATCCCAAGACCTCGGCGACGGCTTTCACCTCGGCCATCACCTGCCCGACCATAGTGGCAAGTGCGGGATCGTCCATGATGTCGGACATCAATCCGCGGGTAAGTGCGCTGATGGGATTAAAGGCGGCATTGCCCATGAGCTTGCTCCAGATATCGTCGCGTATGCGCGAGGAAATCGAGATGTTGACGCCGGCCTGTCGGAGTAGCGCTGCGACAGCTTCGATATCGGCCGTCGTCTCGCCGGATGGCTCTCCAAGGATGAAGTGGCCGCTGTTGGCGAGTTTGACCTCGCCAGGTGCGACGACCTCCGCTCCCTGATAGGCCACACAGCCGATGATGCGCTCCGGGCCGATCAGGCGCCAGAGATCGCCGTTCGGATCGAGTTCTTCCATCTGGTGCTCGGCATGACCACTCTGACGGTCCCGGTGAAAATACCACCATGGTACACCATTGAGGATCATAACGACGCGGGTTCCCGGATGCAGCAGCTTCGCGATGCCGGGTACGGCTGCGGCAAGCTGATGGCCTTTGAGGCCGGTGATGACGAGATCCTGCGGCGGCAGCTCGCCTGCATCGGCCGTTGCCGTCATTTGCGCAACGAGGGGACTATCCGCACCCGCTTCCCACAGGCTTATGCCGCCAGCGCGAATGGCCTCCAAATGAGCTCCGCGCGCAACGACGGAAATTCTCGTCTGCGCCTCTTTGGCGGAGGCGAGCTTGGTCGCGATCGCACCGCCGAGTGCGCCGGCGCCGTAGACACAGATATTCTTGAAGGGAGAGGGCGTCATGATTTGATGCTCCGAATGAACTCGCGCGCTCCGCCGAGGGATGACGAGCCCGTGATTTAGCGAGTGGTTTATCAGATTGTCGGCAATTGGAATTGAAAATCGCCAAACCTTTCGACACACTACAGCCTTATCGAAATTTCACCATACTCGTCCGAGCGCGAATGAGGTTAGCAGGTAAAGGAAATACCTTCTCAGCCGCCGCTGCTTCACCCGGATTTTGTGAACAGACTATGTTTTCACTACATACATTTGGCGGCTTGAAGCTTTTGGATGGTGACGGTGACGAGGTCGCCTTTCCCGAAAAAGGCCTGTTGATCCTGGTCTATCTGATGCTGGAGCCAGCAGCGCGCGCGTCGCGTAGCGCGATCGCCCGGCTTTTGTGGGGGGATGACAATGGCAGCGCGCAGGTCAATCTGCGCAAGCTGGTTTCGCGTATCAGGGTCCGTCAGGAAGCGCTCGGGAGATCATTTCTGCGTTTCAGCGAAACAGCCGTCGAACTCGACGCGCCTCCAACCACCTCCGACCTCTGGTTCGCGCGTTCGGATGGTGGCGGGCCAATCTTTGCAAGATTGAAATCGCTGGTGAAAACGCTCGAGGCGGAATTCCTGCAGGGTATCGATTGCCAGAGCGCGGTTTTCTTTCATTGGCGGGAAGCCCAAAGCGGCAAGCATCTGATGGCGTTGAAGGAGGCGCTGAATGCCGCAGCTGCAGAAGCCAACGGGATGGACGATATCGCTCTGGTGCGAGAGGCAGCACTCCTGGTCTTCGGTATAGACCCTGAAGACCGGGATATTCATCGCACCCTGTTGCGGATATTCGATGCGGAAGGCGAGGTGGAGCACTTCAGGCAGATTTTCGCGCAGCGTGCCGCGCTGCTGGCCTCATGGTCGGCGCAGCAGGAATATGCTTCGGAAATTCGAGCCGAGGATACCATTCGCCATCATGAAGGGACTTCAGCTGCGCGAACGAGGGTGAAGATACCCCTTCTGCTCCTGTCCTCCACAGAGGGGCAAGGGAAGGATTATGATGCCTCGTCCCTGGTGAACGATATTACAATCGGCTTCTGCGCGCTGGACAATCTCCAGATTGCGGATCGCTACACTACGGTCCGGGTCGGCAGGGCTGGGGAACGTGCTGTCGCAACTTTCGATCAGTGGGATCGCTCCTACATTCTCGAGATGCGGCTTAGCCTTCGCGACAACGCACCGCTGCTGTTTTCGCAACTGGTCGACGCCGCAAGCGATGAAATCATCTGGGCCGAGCGCGTCAGCCTCGGACAATCCTCACAAGCAGAGCAGAGCCAGGCCGTCGCACGTCATATCGTGCTATCGCTTGCGGGACAGATCGAACGTCGGGAGATGATGAGGTCCCATTTCGAGGAAAATCCGGCGGCCTATCAGCGCTACCTCGCCGGCAAACGTTACATCGAGCGCTTATCGGTACCGGACCTGCAGAGGGCGCGTGGGGAACTTGAGATGGCACTGCGCACCGGCCGCCATTTCGCGCCGGCCTTGAGCTCGATGGCCCGCACCTATTCCAAGGAATGGGTGCTGACCTTCGGTGGCAATGCGGCCTTGCTGGACGAGGCGGAAAGCTACGCGATGCAGGCCATCGCAGCGCGTGGCGATATTGCCGACGGCTATCGCGAGCTTGGCATGACGAAAGTCTTCCGAAAGGCGAGTGATGAGAGCATCGAGGCATTGAAATTGGCGGAAGCCCTTAATCCGGGTCATGCCGGCATCATTGCCGACCATGCCGAAGCTTTGCTTCACGCGTCTCGGCCAGATCTGGCGCTGACGAAGATTGAAAGCGCCATCGCGCTCAATCCGGTAAGCCCCGACACGTATCTTTGGACTGCCTCCGTGGCGAGCTACACGCTCGGTCGCTTCGAAGCTGCCCTCGATTATATCGGACGAATGGCGAATTCACGCCTGGCGGACAGGATTTCCGCGGCGAGCTGGGCGATGCTCGGGCATGAGGAAAAGGCAGGCTTTTTCGTTCGGCGCGTCCAAAGAACCAATCCGGATTTCGATGTCGATCGATGGCTTTCCGTCGTGCCGTTCAAGGAGCAATGGCAGCGTGACATCTATCGGGAAGGGCTGCGCCGGGCAGGTTTCTGGAAGGCAACCCCGAACGTGACCGTGGCATAGCAGCGGTCCGCCATCAGGTGAAAGCGTCTCCTTGCTCACGTGAGTGTTTTCCGATCACTACAGGCTCGGGCTAGTCTTTACCACAATCGCATCCTAACCTCAGCTAGATCGCTCTGGACCGTGGACAACCAGTGCGGTATCGATCTCTCAATTGTCCTTTCTAAGTTGATGAATTCGCCGGGGAAGATCGTTGCGTTTCGAAGCCCTCAACCGTCTCTGGGATAGCGTTCGGGAGACCAGCCATGATTTCCGCGCCTCGACGGACGTGTTTCCCGTCGTCGATATCGAAAAGCTGGGCACGACCCTCGACCTGAAGGAAAAAGGTGCCGCTGCCGGCCGGCAGAACCGGCCGCCGCCGGATGCGCAATCGCATGACGAGACGGAACAGCGCATTGTCGCCTGGGTCGAAGCAGAGAAGAAAAGCTCCTATCAAATCCTCGAAGACCAGTTCCAGACGTTTGACAGCCGCTTGCGCAACCTCGATTTCGAGGGCCAGTTCGGGCTGATCCGCCAGGCGAACGCGTCGAGCGTCTCGGATTTCAAGGCGGAGGTGGCAAGCGGCGTCGACGAGCTGCATGGTCTGCGCCGTAACCTGAAAACTGCCGAAGACGAGATGGTGGGTTTCAAGGCCAGGCACAAGCTGCAGCGGGCGGCGAAGGTTTCCAGCAGGGCGGCGTGGGGCTTCAAAGTCTCGCTGATCGTCTTCCTCGTACTCATCGAAATGGTGATGAACGGCAGCTTTCTGGCTAAGGGAAGCGAGCAGGGTCTCGTCGGGGGTGTAACCGAGGCTGCGGCCTTCGCCTTCCTGAATATCGGCATGGCGCTGATTTTTTCCTTCTTCTGCGTCCGCTTCCTGGTGCATCGCTCCTTTGCGCTGAAGCTGCTCGGCCTGTTGGGGCTTATCGCCTATGTCGCCGTGGCCCTCGGGATCAACATTGCGCTCGCGCATTACCGTGAAGTCTCGGCGACCATCTTAAGCGGTGCCGGTGCTGAGGTGATCCAGCGGCTTAAGACGGCGCCGCTCGGGTTGCAGGAGTTGAATTCTTGGATGCTCTTTGCCATCGGCCTGATGTTCTCGCTCGTCGCCTTCATCGACGGCTGCTATCTGACCGATCCCTATCCGGGCTTTGCCGGCGTGCAGAAGCGTCTCGATGCAGCGAGGGACAATTATATCGACCGCAAGCTCGATCTGATCGAGGACCTTCGTGAAATCCGCGACGAGCACAACAGCAAGATCGAGGAAATCATCCGCGACCTCTCGCTGCGCCGGCAGGAAACGGCCGCCATCATCGCCCATCGCGCTAGGACCGCGGGCCTGTTTGCCGAACACCAGAACCATCTCGAGCGCGCCGCCAATGTGCTGCTCACCTCCTATCGCGACGCCAATCAGGCCACACGCACCGAACCAGGCCCATCCTACTTCAAGGCCGCCTACAAGATGGAGCGCCTGACACCCGTCATTCGCACCGAAGAAGAATGGGACGACAAGGTGCTGGGTTCGCGCATCCAGGGCGCCCAGGCGGAGCTTTCGGAGCAGATCAAGCGGATCGGCGACGAATTCGAGCGCGCCATCGAGAAATACCACCAGCTCGATAATCTTTTCCCGGAGAGCATCCTTGGCGCGACGCAAGCGGCGTAGCCGGCGCGGCGGGTCCGCGGGTCTCATTATCGCAACGATTTCTCTCGCGGTCCTGTCGCTTGGGATCGTCGGCGCCTATGGCTGGCTGCGCTATAAAGCGAGCGGCAATGTTGCCGTCGACCAGGCGTCCCTCTGCCCCGTGGACGGCCCAAAGGCGGAAACGGCCATATTGCTCGATGTCACCGATCCGATTGCCGATGCAACGGCGCTCGATCTTCGCAACCAGTTCCAGAAGATCGTCGCGGATGTGCCGATCGGCGGCGCGATCGACATCTATGCGCTGACCGAGAAGGAAGGCGAGCTGATCCAGACCTTCCACGGCTGCAACCCGGGAAGCGGCACGAATGTCGACGAATGGACCAGCAACCCGCGGCTGGCGCAGGCACGGTGGGAGAAGGGATTCCAGAAGCCGCTCACCGACATCGCCGGCAAGCTGACGGCAGGCGGGTCCGGCACGCTGTCGCCGATCATGGCGGCTATCCAGAAGATCAATCTGGAAGTCTTTGCCAATGCGCCGGCCGGCATCCCGAAGCGCCTCTACATTGCCTCGGACATGCTTGAACATACGGCAGCCTTTTCGAATTATCGTGATGGCGCCTCCTACCCGAAATACCAGCGTAGCCCGGCGAACGACCGCTTTCGCACGTCGCTGGATGGCGTCACGGTCAAAATCCTTGCCTTTCAAAGGCCGAACATGAAGTTCAGCATAGAGGATCTCGCGAACTTCTGGGCGCAGTGGATCAAGAACAACAAAGGTGATTTTGACGGCTTCGTACGCTTGGAGGGGATACGCTGATGGCTAACACCGACGCCAGATATCTCATCCGGGATTACGGGCCGATGGTGCTGTTCGCCTCCATCACGGTTGGCGGCATGATCTTCATCTGGTCGTCGAAGCTCATGGGTTGGTCGCTGCCTGTCGTGACCGGCGTGCCGCTGGTGCTGATGGGGATCTACTTCATCGTGTCGCTGGCCGTTGCCGGGTTCCGGCTGCACAACGAGCAGGCGGGCGACAATCTCTATTATATGGGGTTTCTCTTTACCCTCTCGAGCCTCGGCGTATCGCTCTATCTCTTTGCCGGCGAAACATCGATCGAGACCATCGTCCGCAATTTCGGTATTGCCGTCACCTCGACCATTGCCGGCGTGACGCTGCGCATCCTCTTCAATCAGATGCGGCGCGATCCGATCGACATCGAACGCAGCGTGCGCCATGAGCTAGCGGAGATGACGCGGCGCGTGCGCACGGAACTCGATTCCTCCTCGCGCGAATTCTCACACTACCGGCGCGTCAGCAACCAGATGCTGTCGGAAGGGTTCGAGGAGATCGCGCGGCAGGCCGAGCGCAACGGCCAGGAGATCAACAAGATCCTTGAAATGCTGGCAAAGCAGGCGGTGACCCCAATCAACGACGCCGCTGCGCAGCTGACTGCGACGACATCGCAGCTTTCCGACATCATCGGCACCTTTGGCGCCGCCGTCGAGAATGTCGGAAAGAAGCTGGAGGAGATCCGCTCGCCGGAAGATGTCGTGCGGGCCGAGCTGGCACCGGCGATCGCTGCCATCAAGGAAATGTCGGAGGCGCAGTTGCAGCCTCTGCGCAACATCGAAGTGGCGCTCGGTCGCATGGCGGAGGCGATGGGGCAGGCACCGTTGCCACGGCCGAAAGCCGATGAGGTCATCGCTGTTGAGCCCGAGGATATACCGCGAAAACGCTGGTGGCATCTATGGTAGCGGGAGGCTCGGACAGCACGCCGAAACTGGAGCACAAGGGCTATAATCGCGGCCTGATCCTCGGCCTGACCATGGCCGAATCCATGCTGCTCCTGGTCTTCTGCCTGCTGCTCGTGGCCGCTGCCATGATTTCCGCAGAGAGAAACAAGCGCTACGACGTCGAGCGGAAGCTTGGGAAAATTGAGCAGCAAGTCGCGGTGCTGGAGAAGAAACGCGCGGAGCAGGCGGCCGAGATCGTCTTGCTGCAGTCCAAGGTCGTCTCCGGTGATCTCTCGGCTGCGGACAAGGCTGTCGTGGACAAGCAGTGGCGGGAGTTGGTGCTGGCGAAAGAGACACTCGACAGCATGGCGGACCAGGGCGCGACCCCGGCCGATCTGCAATCGCTGTCCAAGGTTGCGGCCGTTCTGAAGGAACATGGCGTTTCGCCGGCGGCGGCGCCCGATGAGGTCAACAAGCTTTTGGCTGGTAACGCGGGCGGGAACGGCATGCATGACTGGCCGCCGATCATCAATCTCGACGATGCCAAAAAGAACTATTTCCAATCGGGAAGTGCTGAGCTCACAGGCACCTTCGCCCAGCTTCTCAGCACGACGATAACAGATGAAATCGCCAGCAATCTGAGCCTCTATGGCGCCAATATCGTCGAGGTGATCGGCCACACGGACGAGCAACCGGTAGCGCGGGAGAAATCCAACCTCGACGATACGATCATCAGCGCGATGGATGGCAAGCTGCCGGTCTCGGCTTTGCTGCCGGCCGACAATGCCGGTCTCGGTCTTGCCCGCGCCATTGCGGTTGCCAACGTACTCAAGGCCAATCCGAAGCTGAAGGATGCGACCGTCCTGCCGATGTCTGCCGCTCAGCTGATCCTGCCCGGCGATACCGTCACCTCAGGCCAGCGCGGCGCCGTCGAAGCACGCCGTCGCATCGAAATCCGTGTGCGTGGCAGGACGACGCCTGTCGCTGTTATCAACGCCGGCGCGTCGCCCTCGACCAATACGCAATAGCGCTGGGTCCGCGAACTCTCAGCTTCTAAGGCCAGGCGCCTCGTAACCGGTGCGCTCCACATATTCCGTGTAGCCGCCGGCATATTGATGGATGCCTTCCGGTGTCAGCTCCAGCACGCGATTGGAGAGCGCTGCCAGGAAATGCCGGTCGTGCGAGACGAACAGCATCGTGCCTTCATATTGCGACAGCGCCTCGATCAGCATTTCCTTGGTGTCGAGATCGAGATGGTTGGTCGGCTCGTCCAGCACCAGCAGGTTCGGCGGGTCGAAAAGCATGATCGCCATGACGAGCCGCGCCTTCTCGCCGCCCGACAGCACCCGGCATTTCTTTTCGACATCGTCGCCGGAGAAGCCGAAGCAGCCGGCAAGCGCCCGCAGCGAGCCTTGGCCTGCCTGCGGAAAATCATGTTCGAGCTGCTGAAACACGGTGCGCTCTCCATCCAGCAGATCCATGGCGTGCTGGGCGAAATAGCCCATCTTGACGCTGGCGCCGAGCGCGACACTGCCTTCATCTGGCTGTGTAGAACCTGCGACGAGCTTCAGAAGCGTCGATTTGCCGGCGCCGTTGATTCCCATGATGCACCAGCGCTCGCGGCGGCGAACCATGAAATCAAGCCCTTCATAGATGCTGCGGCTGCCATACTTCTTGTGGACATTCTTCAGCACGGCCACGTCTTCGCCCGAGCGCGGTGCCGGCTGGAATTCGAAGGCAACGGTCTGGCGGCGCTTCGGCGGCTCGACGCGATCGATCTTTTCCAGCTTCTTCACGCGGCTCTGCACCTGCGAGGCATGCGAGGCGCGCGCCTTGAAGCGCTCGATGAATTTGATTTCCTTGGCAAGCATGGCCTGCTGGCGTTCAAATTGCGCCTGCTGCTGCTTTTCGTTCTGCGCCCGCTGCTGCTCGTAGAACTCATAGTCGCCCGAATAACTGGTCAGGTTGCCGGCATCGATTTCGATGATCTTGGTGACGATGCGGTTCATGAACTCGCGGTCGTGCGAGGTCATCAAAAGCGCGCCTTCATAGCCCTTCAGGAAGGATTCGAGCCAGATCAGGCTCTCGAGATCCAGATGGTTGCTCGGCTCGTCGAGCAGCATGACGTCGGGACGCATCAAAAGGATGCGGGCCAATGCCACGCGCATTTTCCAGCCGCCCGAAAGCCCGCCGACATCGCCGTCCATCATCTCCTGGCTGAAGCTCAGGCCCGCCAGCACTTCGCGGGCGCGGCCCTCGAGCGCATAGCCGTCGAGCTCTTCATAGCGCGCCTGCACTTCGCCGTAACGCTCGATGATCTCATCCATCTTGTCGGCCTGGTCGGGGTCGCTCATCGCGGCTTCCAGCTCCCGCAACTCTGCGGCAACAGCGCTGACGGGACCGGCGCCTTCCATCACTTCGGAGACGGCGCTGCGGCCTTCCATCTCACCGACATCCTGATTGAAGTAGCCGATGGTGACGCCCTTATCGGTGGAGACCTGGCCCTCGTCGGGTAGCTCCTGTCCGGTAATCATCCGGAAAAGCGTCGTCTTGCCGGCGCCGTTCGGCCCGACGAGCCCGACGCTCTCGCCTCTGTTGAGCGCCGCAGATGCCTCGATGAAGAGGATGCGATGGCTGTTCTGCTTGCTGATATTCTCGATACGAATCATGGTTACGCGTGGCCCGAAGAAAGTTTTTCGGGGGCCTTATGCCACGGGTTGCGCGCTCTGTCGCAGCTTTTCGGGCGGAGATGTGAGATCGATAGCGAACTGAGGTTCATAGGCGACAATTTCCGGTCCGCCTATCTGCCATGCGGGAGAGAAACTTTCGCCGGGGCGACGGATTCTTGTCCACGCGCTCGTTCAAGCAGCATGGCTTTCAGCAGGATCGGCGCTTGATCGGATCGCCGGCTGTCTTCCGCTTGGTTGGAAGTCGCTATATTCATTGTCATCCGTCCCAGCCGAGTTTTTACAGATGAAGATTATGAGAAGCATTCAGGGCCGGGTTTGCGCCCGACTGACGATCGCAGCACTGATCGCCATCGGCATGTCAGGCGAAGTCCAGTCGGCCAATACGACTTCCCAACACGCGCGGCTCGAAGAACCCGTCAAGGAAGTCGCAGATCAGCGCTTGCTTCTCGATACGCCCGAGGGGAAGGGAGAGCTGCCGGTCTACGCGGATCACGCGATCGAAGCGGCGTCGCCTGACGTGACGAAGGTGCTGATCATAGTCCACGGCACGCTCCGAAACGCCGATGCCTATTACGCAACCGGGCAGGAGCTGCTCGCAAAGGCCGGCGATCTCGCCGATGGTACGATGGTGGTCGCGCCGCAATTCCTCATAAGACCGGATGTGAATGCCTTCTCGCTGTCTGCGCAGACGCTGGCCTGGACGCAGAACGGTTGGAAAAGTGGAGACGCCGCGCGTCAGCCGGCGCCGATCAGCTCCTTCTCCGCGCTCGATGCCCTGCTGCGGCATTTTACCGATCGTCGCCTGTATCCTTCGCTGAAGACCATCGTCGTGATGGGGCACTCGGCAGGAGCACAATTGGTTCAGCGCTATGCCGTGGTTGGACGGGAGGCCGAAAATCTGACGAGCGCCGGCATCGCCGTTCGTTATCTCGTCGCCAATCCGTCGAGCTATGTCTATTTCGACAATGAGCGACCGGCCTTGCAGGATCAGCAGTCGGGGCTCGAATCATGCCCGAAGGCGACGCAATGGCGATATGGGCTCGCCAGCGCACCGCCATACATCGCCTCGCAGGACCAGAAGCTTCTCGAAAGCAGATATGCGGCGCGCGACGTTGTTTATCTGCTGGGGCAGGCGGACACCAATCCCTACACCCATTTTATCGACCGCTCCTGTGGGGCGATGGCACAAGGGCCATACCGGTTTGCGCGCGGGCTGACCTATTTCGACTACATGAAGAAGCGGCATCCATCCGATCTCAATCAGAAGGTCGTCGAGGTGCCGGGCGTGGGGCATGACGACGAGGCGATGTTCACCTCGGATTGCGGCATTGCCGTCCTGTTTGATCGACCGGTGCCGCCAGCCTGCCCGGTTATCGATGGGACGGCAAAAGTATCCGGAGCGGTGCCGTAAGTCTCTTCGAGTTGTCGATCCCTATGGCGACTGCATGCCATTGCAGCCTGATGCATTTCGGTCCGCTGAGATCTGTTCGGCCACTTTCATGCGTCAGCTGCGATAGGCCGGCCGCGGGCGCGACGATCGCATTTTTCGCTGTATCGGGCGCTCGATGCACACGTAGCAAACGATGGCAAAGGCCAGCGAGCCCACTGCGATGGGCACAGGCTGCATACCGTGCGGCACCCCGACGCGCAAAAGCAGCGCCGTGACCAGGATGCCGGTCAGCACATGCCAGACATAGATGGAATAGGAGGCATCCCCCAGGAAATGCAGGAATGCCAGCTGCGGCACACCTCGTTCCCGCTCGGCGAAAACAGCGCCCGACAGTAGCAACACTGCCGGTATGCCCCAGCGCACAGCCCGTTCCAGATGGATCAGCGGGTCGCTTGCCACCAGCAGCACGACCCCGACGATCATCAAGCCGATGGCAACGGGAAAAGGCAGCCAAAAGCCCCGTTTCCACAGGCGCCCGATGACGATGCCGGCGGCGAATTCCAGAATGACCGGCTGTGTGAAAACACTGAGATAGCCGGAAGGCAGCAGGTAATGCGCAATCACGATGGTCACCAGGGCCACCATCAGGAACCATAGCCGCCTGAACTCAGGCAGAAGCAGGGAAATCGAAAAGACGAGATAGAAGAACATCTCGTAGGAGAGCGTCCATCCCTGCTCGACGACAGGGTGCAGGGCTTCGTCCTTCATGAAGGGCACGAAGAACAGCGAGCCGATCAAATTCTCGATGCTCGAATTCGTGTCGAAGAAGAATTGCGGTTTCAGCACGGCGACGACGAAGGTTGCTGCCGTCGCAATCCAGTAGAGCGGCACGATCCTGATGAGCCGGCGCCACATGAATTCCTGAGGGCCGAGCGATCTTCCATCGGTCGTGACCCACATGATGAAGCCGCTGATGACGAAGAATATATCGACGCCCGCCGCTCCGCTCTTGAAGTCCAGGCCGTATGTTTCGCAGACATGGAAGCAAAGAACGGAAATTGCGGCGATGGCCCGCAGATATTGAATGCTCGCGATATCGCTGCCGGTTTTCAAAGCGGTGCCTCACACGATTGAACTGCTATCTCCGATGCCCCAAGGGCCAGATTCAGCGATAAAATGCGTCGAAAGGCCGGGCACCGTGCGTGACGGGTTTGAGGCTCGGCAGACCGAATGTTGCTGCATATTGCTGCAGCAACAATTTCAATGAAAATGGATCATTTCCCGCCGGTTTCGTGGCCGAAATCGGGCAATTGAGATGCTTTGGCGTGAACGGCGATAAAGCCGAGGGCTTCCGTCATGCCGCCGACATCGTTCAGACTGCTCGAACTTCGGCAAGCCGCTTGATCGCGTATTCGTCGCGCCAACAGACAGCAGCCTCCCATGCGGCTGACGCCTGCGCGGCGATATCATAGGCACCTTCGTCAAGGTCGGCAGCATTGTCAGGCAACACGAGGTCAAGGTCTGGAACGTCGACATGCGACTCATCCCAGTCGATCAACGCGACGCGATCTGCCGTTATGCGAACGTTGCCAGGGTTGTTGGGGTTCCCGTGGACGACGCATGTCTGACGCCCGACGAGCCGCGCCCACGCTGCTCGACATCGAATAACGCCCTCGCGCGGCATCGCAGCAAGGTTTACCCTTGTTCCCATCTCGACATGCAGGAGGTCGGTCGACGATCGCCAGCCTGGACGCTGTGGCCAGCCCTGCGTCAACCGGTGCAGCTCACGGAGCGTGTCGGCAACGCGACGCCAGTCGGCGCCCGTCTCGGGCGGCACGCCCTCCAAATATTTCATCACCACCAGACCATCCACGAAGAGCCGGCCATCCACCGTCGGGATCGGCACCGGAACGGTCATACCTTCACGGGCGAGGTGTTGGAGTAGCTCGGTTTCCCATGCGAGATCAGCGTCGGCTCTGGAGCCGAGACGACCGACCGCAACCTGCCCATCGACGCGAACGCGCCACACGTCGTTGGCAACTCCACCGGTAAGTGGTTCGATGCGAACCGCGTCTTCACCCCATTGCCCGAGTGTTTCCCATCCCATTGTTGATACCCTTGGCGCATTATAGGTGCTGAACCTGTTTTGGCCGCAGGCGCGGACAAGGCCAATTAACTCGAACTTAGCAAACCCGGCAAGTTGACGTTGTTACCTCTGCTCTAGGGATATTCGGAAGCTTGCCGCGTCCCTCAAGGCTGCGATTCCTCGCTATCGAGCCGAACGTTTCCTAACAAGGTGCGTACTCGAATGTATGCGGGCGGGCGTGCGAGGCAACCAGCCACGATGATAGCTCCGAAACGAATTCACCGGGCCATTGCGGACCCGGTGAACGTTTGGATGATGACACTGACTTTGCGACAAACGTAATGTCGATACGACAAAGTTCACGTCATCCTAGGCGATCAGTTGAACACTCAGCTGCAGCCGCTCGTCGCGCCGCAAGTGTCGCACTTTTCGCAGGTGCCGTTGCGGACCATCGTGAAGTTCTGGCACTCGGTGCACATGTTGCCGGTGTAGCCCTGCATGATGGAGCGGGCGCGGCGTTCGGATTCCAGCTTCTTGGCCTCGGTCTTCGCGGCTGCCGCGTCGCTTGCGGCCTTGTCGCTGAAGAGGCCCGTGGTTTCCGTCGTTTCGCTTGCCAGTTCTTCTGCAATCTCTTCGGCCAGTTCCTTTGCTCGCTCTTCGTAATCGCGCTTGAAGGCGACGACTTCGGAGGTGGAGACGGCGCCGGCCGGTTCCAGCTTACGCACAGTGTTGCCGGCAAAGGCTGTCACAGTCGAAAGCGAGGCGGCGCGAGCCGGGGCGGCGGTTGCCGAACCCTTGACTTCGGCTGCCGGACGCTCGCCCGATGTCGGAACCAGCGTCGGCTTGTATCCGCGGGTCAGGCCCTTCGAGACGACGTCGGCCTTGCCTTCGGAAACACCGCGGCCAAGCGCCGTGTTGTTGAAGTCGGACGTGTCGACATGGGCAAGGTCGTGACGGCTGAGATAGGAGATCGCCAGTTCGCGGAACACGTAGTCGAGGATCGACGTGGCGTTCTTGATGGCGTCATTGCCAGTCACGATGCCGGCCGGCTCGAACTTGGTGAAGGTGAAGGCGTCGACATATTCTTCGAGCGGCACGCCATACTGCAAGCCGAGCGAAACGGAGATGGCGAAGTTGTTGATGAAGGCGCGCAGGGCAGAGCCTTCCTTGTTCATATCAAGGAAGATTTCGCCGAGACGGCCGTCGTCATATTCGCCGGTGCGCAGGAAGATGGTGTGACCGCCGATCTTGGCCTTCTGGGTGTAACCCTTGCGGCGGCTCGGCAGCTTTTCCTGCGTGCGGACGACCTTTTCGATCACGCGCTCGACGATCTTTTCCGTGATGGTGACGGCCTGTGCGGCTGCCGGGGCCTGCAGGAATTCTTCCAGCGCATCCTCGTCGCTGTCGTCCTCGATCAGCGAGGCGTTCAGCGGCTGGCTGAGCTTGGAGCCATCGCGGTAGAGAGCGTTCGCCTTCAGGCCGAGCTTCCAGGAGAGCATGTAGGCGTTCTTGCAATCCTCGACGGTTGCTTCGTTGGCCATGTTGATCGTCTTGGAGATGGCGCCCGAGATGAAGGGCTGAGCTGCCGCCATCATGCGGATGTGGCTTTCGACCGAGAGGTAGCGCTTGCCGATCTTGCCGCACGGATTGGCGCAATCGAAGACGGCGAGGTGCTCGTTCTTCAGGAACGGCGCGCCTTCCAGCGTCATCGCACCGCAAACGTGGATGTTCGCAGCCTCGATGTCCTTCTTGGAGAAGCCGAGATGGTCGAGCAGGTTGAAGCTCATGTCGGCCATCTGCTCGTCGGAAACCTTCAGCGTGCCCTTCAGGAAGTCGGCGCCGAGCGTCCACTGGTTGAAGACGAACTTGATGTCGAAGGCGCTCTTGAGCGCGGCGTTGACGGCATCGACCTTCTCGGCCGTAAAGCCCTTGGCCTTCAGCGTCGAGGGGTTGATGGCCGGAGCCTGATTCAGGTTGCCGTGGCCGACTGCATAAGCCTCGATCTCGGCGATCTGGCTTTCGGAGTAGCCGAGCGTGCGCAGCGCTTCCGGAACGGCGCGGTTGATGATCTTGAAGTAGCCGCCGCCGGCAAGCTTCTTGAACTTTACCAGGGCGAAGTCCGGCTCGATACCGGTCGTGTCGCAATCCATGACGAGGCCGATCGTGCCGGTCGGCGCGATAACGGTTGCCTGTGCGTTGCGGTAGCCGTGCTTTTCGCCGAGTTCCAACGCCTTGTCCCAGGCAGCCTTGGCATGGGCAACGAGATCCTGGTCCGGATTGTCGGAATGGATGAGCGCCACCGGATTGACGGACAGGCTCTCATAGCCCGAGGTCTCGCCGTAAGCGGCGCGGCGATGGTTGCGGATGACGCGCAGCATGTTCTCGCGGTTCGGCTTGAACATCGGGAACGTCCCGAGCTCGGAGGCCATTTCGGCTGAGGTCGCATAGGCGATGCCGGTCATGATCGCGGTCAGCGAGCCGGCGATGGCGCGGGCTTCGTCGCTGTCATAGGGAATGCCCGACGACATCAGCAGGCCGCCGATATTGGCGTAGCCGAGGCCGAGCGTGCGGTATTCGTAGGAAAGCTCGGCGATACGGCGCGAGGGGAACTGCGCCATCATCACGGAGACTTCGAGAACGACGGTCCAGAGACGGACGGCGTGTTCGTAATCGGCGATGTTGATGCGCTTCGTCGCTGCATCCTTGAAGGTCATCAGGTTCAGCGAGGCGAGGTTGCAAGCCGTGTCGTCGAGGAACATGTATTCCGAGCACGGATTGGATGCGCGGATCGGGCCGGCAGCCGGGCTGGTGTGCCAGTCGTTCATCGTCGTGTTGAAGTGCAGGCCCGGATCGGCCGATGCCCAGGCGGCGTAGGAGATGGATTCCCACAGGTCGCGGGCCTTCAGCGTTTTGACGACCTTGCCGTCCTTGCGGGCGGTCAGGTGCCATTCGCCATCATTCTCGACGGCGCGCAGGAAGTCGTCCTTGATCGAGACCGAGTTGTTGGAGTTCTGGCCCGAGACGGTGAGATAGGCTTCCGAATCCCAATCCGTGTCGTAGGTCTTGAATTCGAGATCCGTATAGCCCTGGCGGGCGAACTGGATGACGCGCTGGACGTAGTTTTCCGGAACCTGGTCCTTCTTGGCGGCGCGGATCTCGCGCTTGAGGGCAGGGTTCTTGGCCGGGTCGAAGCAATCGTCGTTGTCGCCTTCGCAATTGACCGTCGCCTTCATGATCGCCTTCAGATGCTTGGCGACGATCTTCGAGCCGGTAACGAGGGCAGCAACCTTCTGCTCTTCCTTGACCTTCCAGTTGATGTAGTCCTCGATATCCGGATGGTCGATGTCGACGACGACCATCTTGGCGGCGCGTCGCGTTGTGCCGCCCGATTTGATGGCGCCGGCAGCGCGGTCGCCAATCTTGAGGAAGCTCATTAGGCCGGAAGAGCGTCCGCCGCCGGAAAGCTTTTCGCCTTCGGCGCGCAGCATCGAGAAGTTCGAGCCGGTGCCGGAACCATACTTGAAGAGACGGGCTTCGCGAACCCAAAGGTCCATGATGCCGCCTTCGTTGACGAGATCGTCCTCGACGGACTGGATGAAGCAGGCATGCGGCTGCGGATGCTCATAGGCCGACTTGGACTTGGTGAGCTTGCCGGTGAACGGGTCGACATAATAGTGGCCCTGGCCAGGACCGTCGATGCCGTAGGCCCAGTGCATGCCGGTGTTGAACCACTGCGGCGAATTCGGTGCGACGCGCTGGGTGGCGAGCATATAGGCAAGCTCGTCGCAGAAGGCGGACGCATCTTCTTCAGAGGAGAAGTAGCCGCCCTTCCAGCCCCAGTAGGTCCAGGTGCCGGCGAGGCGGTCGAAGACCTGACGCGCATCAGTTTCCGAGCCGCTCTGCTGATCCTTGGGCAGATCCTTCATGGCGGCATCGTCGGGCACGGAACGCCACAGGAAGGAAGGAACGTCGTTTTCCTCAACCTTCTTGAGTTTGGCGGGAACGCCAGCCTTGCGGAAATACTTCTGTGCCAGAATATCGGCGGCAACCTGCGAGAACTGCGCGGGTACGTCGATGTTTTCGAGGCGGAACACGATCGAACCGTCAGGATTCTTGATCTCGCTCGTCGCCTTGCGGAACTCTATCTCCGCATAAGGTGACTGGCCGGCCTTCGTAAAACGACGTTCGATGCGCATGGTCCCAATCCTTCATTCGTTGGTGCGCGCCCGCATGAAAACTGGGCGCAGATATTCTCATTCCGGCATCGCGAATTCAACGCGCAGCCAGTCTCTGATCCGCTTTCTGACAGGAGGTGTCATCCGGAGATGTCTTTCCTGTATCTTGTGGTGATGGTGGCTGCAAACACTAAATATAGTATTAACAGCTTATTGCCGCCAGTCCCCGCATCTATTTTTTGGCAGCATCGATATCGGCACAAAAACCCTCTCGGCGGTCACCGGCTAGGGTGAACCGCCTTGAATCCAAATCCGATTTCGAAATGAGAACCAGCCCTCGTAAACCCGCCTGGTCCAGTCGCCGCCGCAACGTCGTCCATTAACTTTGAAAGACCCGATTCCGTCAAGGGGTGGTTTGCTAGGGATTGTTAACCACAATATCTTGTGGGCTTGCCTGTGGAAATTGGGGAAACGCCAGTAGAGCAAGAGATTCAAGAGCTTGGGGAGGGATGCTCGCCCTTCGTGCGACCGTTGACGCAGCAAGTATCATCACTGGCAGAGTCGAAAGCGACAAAAATGTGACCGTGACCTCGATGCCATTGGCAGCGCAGCAAATTCATGCCGTGGAGCATCATGATTCGCGCGGAACGCCTTGAATCTCACGCTTTCTCGCCCTTAGGAGGCCTACTAAATCTAGTGGGCGCCGCAGCGCCCACCTCTATTACCGTTATTCGAATCATATTTCGCCAGGGCGCACGGATCGTGACTGATTCGCGCTGCTGGCCATTGGAGATCAGCCGCGATGACCCTTAGCGATAGGCTCCTGATAGCTGAAGCCCATGTCCCAGGGGAAGTAGATCCAGGTATCCTGGCTGACTTCGGTGATGAAGGTGTCGATGGTTGGCACACCAGTCGGCTTGGCATAGACGCAGGCGAAATGCGCATTCGGCAGCATGGCGCGGACCTCGAGGGCCGTCTTGCCGGTATCCGTAAGGTCATCGACGACGAGGACGCCTTCGCCACCATTGACGGACAATTCCGGTGCGATACCCTTCAGCAGGTTCATTTCGCCCTGGCTGGAATAGTCGTGATAGGAGGCGACGCAAACCGTCTCGATCAGCCGGATATTGAGCTCGCGCGAGATGATGGCGGCCGGCACCAGGCCGCCGCGGGTGATACAGACGATTGCCTTGAATTCACGGTTGAGGCCGGCAAGCCGCCAGGCAAGCGCGCGCGCATCGCGATGGAACTGATCCCAGGATACGGGAAAGGCTTTATCGGGCAGGGACATGGCAGAAAGCTCCGGGGCATGGAATAATAACACACCGGCAGCACCGGCGACCCTGAGCAGACCCCGCGGCGGGCGCGGACCAAGAACCAAATCCGGAACGCGATTCGCTTGCTATCTGCTTGAACAGGATCTCATCCGGGGAAAGCCATGGCTTTCGGGATCATGCTCCTTCGACCGCGCGAACGGTTCCCTGGCGGGAATTCTGTCATCGGTCGCTGCTTTCTGCTGGATTTACGGGCAAAAGGCAATAGCTGCCAAGCGGCCAACCGGTGCACATTTGCACCGGTTGCCACAGGATTTGAGCTTTCAGCCGTTCAGCGGGCCAGCAGCGTCATCGCGGTCATCGATTGTAGCAGGGTGCGCGTCGTGCCGCCGAAGATCATCTGCCACAGCCAGGAATGCGTATAGGCGCCCATGACCAGCAGATCGATACTGTCGTCCGCCAGCCGGTTTTCAATCACTTGCGACGGCGTCGACTTACCGCTGCACGCCGCCGTTTCGAACCTGGCGCGAACGCCATGACGCGTCAGTGCTGCGGCAATTTGGACACCGGTTTCCTTGGAGGGATGCGGGTCTTTCTCCGACGTGCTGACGGAAAGAATCTCGACGGAATCCGCGGCCTTGAGGAAAGGCAGCGCATCGAAGGTGGCGCGGGCCACTTCCTTGGAGCCGTTCCAGGCGATCAGCACGCGGCGGACGGGCTTCGGCTCTTTGAGAATGTAGGGGATGAGCAGGACCGGCCGGCCGCTGTCGAACAGGAAGGTTTCGACATCGACCTGCGTGTCGGCGTATTTCGACGGGTCGGGCTGCACGGCCACCAGGAGATCGGCGCTGCGCGCGCTCTCGATCAGCGGTTCGGTGCCATAGCCGACCGTACTGGTAAAGCTGTGCCATTCATAGGCGAGGCCGGCGCGTTCCATCTTGGAGCGGAACACCCGCTCGATTTCGACCGCCTGATTATGGGCGACATCCTGAAGCGCCTGAACCGCGACGGGGTCTGGAATCTCCATCGGCGCCACCAGCGGCACGGTCGAGACGATTTCCGCATGAAGCCCGACGACATAGGCGCCGTGCTCCTTTGCAAGCGCTGCCGAAAACTCCGCAGCGATACGCGTATTGTCGGGGTTATCTAGAACGGTCACTATCGTTTTGTAGGACATGAAGAGATCTCCCATGCGGAAGGGTTGGATCGGATCATGATATCAGCATTCCGCTATAAAATAATGTTCGGAATAGCCTTAGGGTTCCCTCGAAAGTGCACGCCCTCGTTGAATGTCAGGCTTCAGCAGACTGATTTTCCATAAAGCGCCGCGCATTATATATGACGCGCAAAGGTCGCTGTAGCAACTTTAGGTCTGCTGCATAATTTTATCCTTAAATCGATCTCGATTTAAGGAATTATGCAGTCGCTTTCGACTGTCGGATGGCTTCGATCATCGCGCGTACTTCTGCTGCGACACTTTCGACCAACTCGGCGGAACGGCCTCTGACGACGATTTCCGTTGAGAAGAATTGGCCGACATAGCGCGGGTAGGAGCCGATACTGGTGTCGGGATGCGCCTTCTGGATGAGGCCAAGCGGCGTGCCGATCTCGCCCTCGCCATAGGGACAGGAAATCGCTGTTGACAGGATGCGCGCGCCGGTCCTGAGCGTCGGGATGACATTATCGAGCATCGCCTGGAAAACCTGCGGCACGCCGGCCATCACATAGACGTTGCCGATGTTGAAGCCGGGAGCGGTCGACACCGGATTGGCGATATGCTTCGATCCCACGGGCATCCGGGCCATGCGCTGGCGAGCCTCGGTGAATTCCATCTCGCGCCGGGCATACATTTCGCCCATGATCCGCATGGCCTCGGCATCGTGCTCGCAGGGCACACCGAAAGCCTTGGCGATGGCATCGGCGGTGATGTCGTCATGCGTCGGGCCGATGCCGCCAGAGGTGAAGACATAGTCATACTGACCGCGCAGAGCGTCCAGCGCTGAGACGATCGCATCCTCGTCGTCGGCCACGATGCGGACTTCCTTCAGGTCGATGCCGGCCAGCAGCAGCACGTCGGCGAGGTGGCCGATATTCTTGTCCTTCGTCCGGCCGGAGAGCAATTCGTCGCCGATGGCGAGCATGGCGGCTGTGACAATGGTTTCGTTCGACATGAAGACATCCAGGAAAATGCGCAGTCGGCGCGTTCGAAAAGGTTCGAGATAGGTAGCGTTGTTTGCGGCGAATGCAAACGCTCCTTTTGCTGGGGCGCTGGTCATCACAAGATGTTGCAAGTGAATTTCCGTCTACACAGGATGAACACTGCGTTCTGAGCGCGGGGGCTGCGCCCCTGTCGCATCGCTGATACAACATTCCTCGACATTCAACGCGTCCAACAAACGGGAGACGTTCTCATGGCTAAGGTTCTGGTTCTCTATTATTCCGCTTACGGTCACATCGAGAAGATGGCCTATGCCGTCGCAGAAGGTGCAAAGTCCGCCGGCGCGGACGTCACCGTCAAGCGCGTGCCGGAACTCGTTCCGGAAGAAGTCGCCAAGGCCTCCTACTTCAAGCTCGATCAGGAAGCTCCGATCGCAACGCCGGATGAACTGGCAGAATATGACGCCATCATCGTCGGCGCCGGCACTCGCTTCGGCACGGTCGCCTCGCAGATGCGCAATTTCTGGGATCAAACCGGCGGCCTTTGGTTCGGCGGCAAGCTCGTCGGCAAGGTCGGGTCGGTCTTCACCTCGTCCGCAACGCAGCACGGCGGCCAGGAATCCACCATCCTCGGCTTCATTCCGACGCTACTGCACCACGGCATGGCCGTCGTCGGCCTGCCCTATAGCTTCCAGGGCCAGATGGGCACGGAAGAAGTCAAGGGCGGCTCGCCATACGGCGCTTCGACGATCACCAACGGCGACGGCTCGCGCCAGCCTTCCGAAATCGAACTGGAAGCAGCAAAGTACCAGGGCGCCCACGTCGCCAAGATCGCTGCGAAGCTCATCGCTTAATTCGATCGTTTCACATCATTGAGAGAGGCGCGGCGAAAGCTGCGCCTTTTTCGTTTGGACTTTAATGGAACTTGATTTTGGTGCGGACGACGGGGGTCGAACCCGTACAACCAAAGGTCGAGGGATTTTAAGTCCCTTGCGTCTACCAGTTTCGCCACGTCCGCGTGCCTTTCCCCATCAAGCACTTGAGCGATTCAGTCAAGGAAATGTTTTGTGGGAAAGGGCCGACAGGTGTCGGCGCGACGCGCGTTGCTCAGTGACCCTTGAGAACGCTGACAAGCGCTGGCGTCACCTTCTTTTGCTGGAACATGGCCTTGAAATCGGTATAGCTGATTTTTCCCGATGCCAAGCCGTTCGTCAGCCGCTGACAAAAGAGCCGCTTTGCTTCGCTTCTCTGGGATTTAACGTAAAAGGCGACTTCATCCAGCGTTTCCGGCGACAAGTGCTGCGACATGCACTTGGAGATGAGCTGCGCACGGGCAGTCGGGCTTTCCTTGATAATCGGAACGCCTTTCTTGAAGTTTTCTTCCTGGGATGTGCAGGAGGCCAGAACGGCTAGGGCAAAGACGAACGACGCGGATGGTATAAAGCGCATAATGATGGTCTCCCTTGGACAATGTCGGGATAGCATCTTTCGCGCGACTTTCAATCCGGAGCGCAATTATGAAGTTAATTGCTGCTTTGTCGCTGATAAGCGAAGCCCGCCGTAGCCGACGGATCGGATTTAAGGCGGGCCTCTAACCATCGTCATGATGGCTGCTTCCTATTGGAGGGAGGGGGCGCTTGGCTGTCAACTCGCAGATTTAGGGAGCCAGTCTTTGGACGCAAAAATAGTCAGCTTCACCTGTACAGCGGAAATCTCATTCCGACAGGACCGAAAGCGCGATAAACAGGCTTTCTTTACTCATCTTTCCTGTGTCATAGCGGGGTGATTGAAGAAGGACGGACAAGCCGTGGATAAACAGACTGTTCTCGAAGCCACAGAGGCCATGCGTGGCCTCTTTCCCGCAACGCCGCTGCAGCTGAACGAGCATCTTTCCGCCCGCTATGGCGCGGAAATCTGGCTGAAGCGCGAGGATCTGACGCCGGTGCGTTCCTACAAGATCCGCGGCGCCTTCAATTTCTTCCGCAAGGTGATTGCCGAGGGCGGCACGGGAAAGACCTTCGTCTGCGCATCCGCCGGCAATCATGCCCAGGGCTTTGCCTTCGTCTGCCGCCATTTCGGCGTGCCGGGCGTGGTCTACATGCCAGTCACGACGCCGCAGCAGAAGATCGACAAAACCCGCATCTTCGGCGGCGAGTTCATCACCATCAAGCTCTTCGGCGATTTCTTCGACCAGTGCTATCAGGCCGCGCGCGAGCATGTCGAAAAGATCGATGGCGTCATGGTGCCGCCTTTTGATCATGCGGATATTATCGAGGGGCAGGCAACTGTTGCGGCCGAGATTGCCGAGCAACTGCCCGACGGCGTTGTTCCCGACCATGTTCTTCTTCCGGTTGGTGGCGGCGGTCTTGCGGCGGGCATCACCGGCTATTTTGCAGATAAACTTCCGCCTGCTGCTTTCACCTTCGCAGAACCGGCCGGTGCGCCGAGCCTGCGCCGCAGTATCGAGGCAGGGCGGGTGGTGACGCTTGCCAAGGTCGACAATTTCGTCGATGGAGCGGCCGTCGGCCGCATCGGCGAACTGAATTTTGCGGCCCTCGAGGGCTTTGCGGCCGAGCAGGTCAAGCTCATCGAGGAAAACGCCATCTGCGTCACCATCACCGATATGCTGAATGTCGAAGGCGTCGTGCTGGAACCGGCCGGGGCTCTGGCGATCACCGCTCTGGAAAAGCTCGATCGGGACAGCATCCGCGGCAAAACCATCGTCGCCGTCGTTTCCGGCGGCAATTTTGATTTCGAGCGCCTGCCTGACGTCAAGGAGCGCGCCATGCGCTATGCCGGGCTGAAGAAATACTTCATCTTGCGCCTGGCTCAGCGTCCCGGCGCGCTTCGCGATTTCCTCAATATGCTCGGACCGGAAGACGATATCGCCCGCTTCGAATATCTGAAGAAGAGCGCCCGCAATTTCGGCTCCATCCTGATCGGCATCGAGACGAAGAATCCGGATAATTTCAAGCAGCTTATCGCCAATTTCGAAAGTTCCGGCATGGGCTATGAGGACATCACCGAAAACGAGATCCTGGCCAACCTGATCATTTGACTTTGCGACCTTGCAACCTTCATGCTAAAGGCCATTCATGGCTTCGTTCTTTTCAAATATCATTTCGATCTTCACCGGTGGCGCGTCGCAGGCGGGCACTGAAAAGTCTAGTGGTTCCACGGTCAGCGTCGAGCCCCAGGTGCATGCCGGCTGCACGATCCATGCCACCCCACAGCGCGAGGGCAATCAATTCCGCCTCATGGGCCGGATCGAGAAGGACGTGAACGGCGAGATCCTGGTGCGCAATTTCATCCGTGCCGATGTCTTCACCTCGTCTGATGATGCCGTGGAATCGACCTTCCGCAAGGGCCAGCAGATCATCGACCAGAACGGCGCCGGCCTTTTCGGCGACGGCGAAAAGATTCGCCAAGTCTGATATCAGGCAGGTTTATTCGACGTCGCAATGAAGGAATTTGGATTTCCTTGCACCGCCGCCTTCAAACTCTCGATATTGGCGGACATCACCAGTGCCGAGGCTTTCACGCTATCCAAAATTTCGATCGTCTCGCCGCTCGTTTCCGTAAAGCCGTGTTTTCTATAGAAGCCGATAGCCATCGGGCTTGAAACGAGAACCCTGACTTCGACCTTTTCAGCGGTTTCGATTGTAGCCGCCACTCCACGCAGCAGCCGCGAGCCGAGGCCTTTCCTTTGTTGGCTGGGATGAACATACATCCCCCAGAGATAGGCGATGGCTCCACGTTCCGCGACGATAGCACTTCCGAGGATTTGATGGTCTGAGGCCACGCAATAGCCGCGCTCACCTGAGCCCGGCAGCATCGATGCAGTTCCTTTGCGCTCTATATATTCGAGCATAGCCGACAGCGCGTTTTGGCCCAGACTCGGGCCGTAGGTAGCGGTCCAGGCATCTCTCCATAAATCCAGCAGGTCTGCGGTGTCGTCCGGGGTTATTGCTCGGAAGCTTGGGATCATACCTTCATCCAACGGGTTCCAAGCCGGTGAGAACGGCTTTTGCAAAATAGAAGGATAGCAAACGCGGCAAGCAGTCATAAAGACGTTTGTCCGACATCGCGATATGCCGCGTCAGTTAAGACCGTCCGGCAGCCAGCTTTCCAGATAGTCTTCAATCGGCTTTCCCGACATGACTGTCGAAATCCAGGCGCGCCGTTCAAAATCAATTGCGACCAGTTCGTAAGCGCAGGCCATGAGATCGCTCTTGGTGAATGAAAATTTTGGTTGTCCTGAATAGTTCGACTGAGCAGCGTATTGCATGCAAACGCACTCGTTTACCCACCATTGGGTCAACAAGGTCTTTGCGCTGCTTCCGTGATGAAGGATAACGAAGCCGACGGAGTAATGGGGCACCCCTTCGATACGGCCAAGATTGGCTTCGACGAAAGAGCGCGCCTCTATGATCAATTCCGGTTGCAGGAACTGTTCTTTTTCTGGGGCGTGTTCAGAGATCCCGTAAGCCTTGATGCGCCAACCGGATATGTGCCAGATGCCTAAGCGCCGGAAATGTCGCGGCGTGTACAACGGAATTAGCATCTTTTTCTCTTCATCCGAGTCGTCGCCCTGCTGGTGGAATTGTTGTACGAAGAACGGCGCTAAAGACGAGACTTGTGCGCTTCCCGATCAGAGCATTGCAAAAGCCGCCCGTCGCGGCAATGGGAATTGGCCGCGAAGGTCGCCCTTCACATCTGCGTCGGGCGGCCCGATATGATTGTCTCTATCAACCGTCATTCAATCTTGGCAGGCTCAAGCAATCTCGGCAGGCTCAAGCCGTGCGGAACATCTTCGCGCCCGACGGAGCATTGGTCGCACCACCGTCGACGGTGATTTCGATGGCCGTCACATTGGCGGAATCGTCGGAGGCGAAGTAGAGCGCGGCCCTGGCGATTTCGTCGGCTTCGCTCATGCGGCCGAGTGGGCTCAGGCCGCCGAAGCGCTGTTCCAACACATCCATGGCCTCGGGTGTCGCCGCGCGCGGGTTCCAGATCGGTGTCTTGGTCGCGCCGGGTGTGACCTGGTTGACGCGGATGCCGCGGGGCGCGAGTTCGGACGCGAGATTGCGGGTCATGGCGCGGACGGCGCCCTTGGTGCCCGCATAGGCCGAAGCGCCGGGAATGCCGAGCACGGCGTGGACCGAGCCGTTCAGGATCACGGAGCCGCCATCGTTCAGATGTGGCAGAGCGGCCTGCACGGTGAAGAAGACGCCGGTGAAATTGATGCGGACGATGGTTTCGAACTGCTCAAGCGTGGTCTTGCCGAGTGGGGTATCGCCGCCGATACCTGCATTGGCGAAGACGATGTCGAATTTCCCAAGCTTCTCCGCAGCCTCGGCGAACGCCTTTTCCATCGCCGGTATGTCTGTTGTGTCGGCCTGAAGCGCCAGCACGCCGCCGCCAAGTTCCTCGGCCGCCGTGGCCAACGTTTTCGCGTTGCGGCCTGTTATGGCGACCTTGGCGCCCTCGGCGAGGAAGAGGCGGGCTGTGGCAAGGCCGATACCGCTATTTCCACCAGTGATGATGGCAACCTTGTTCTTGAGACGCATGTTCGTAGCTCCTGTTGGCTTTTGTCACGATCTGGATTATGATCGTTATCTATAAGGATTATGATCGTAATCCATTTTGTCAAGCCGAGCACGAAAGGATTTTCGATGGGTCGTTCGCAACTGGAAAAGCAGAAGACGCACGAACGCATTGTGACCCTTGCCGCCAAGCGTCTGCGAGAAGAAGGATTGGAAGGGATCGGCGTCGCCGACCTGATGAAGGAAGCGGGGCTTACGGTCGGCGGCTTCTACAAGCACTTCGCCTCCCGCGACGAACTCGTAGCGGAAGCCGTGGAATCGGCGGTTGGATCATGGCGACGGCAGCAGGAGGAAAAGGGGATTGATCCGACGAGCATCTCGCTCGACGAGTATGTCGATACCTATCTCAGCGAACGACACCGAGATCATTGCGGCGAGGGCTGTGCCTATGCGGCACTTACGGCCGATATGGCACGTAGCAGCGGTGCGGTCCGCGCCGTGGCAACGGAAGGCTTGCAAAGGAATTTCGAGGCCATGACGGCGCGTATGCCAAAGCCGGAAACCGCCGACGCCAGACGGAAGGCAATCATCGCCTCTTGTCTCATGACTGGCGCGCTCGGTCTTGCGCGCGTGGCGAACGACGAGGCGCTCTCGAACGAAATTCTGGAGACGGTGAAACAATTCGTTAAGGCGCTGCCACAGGCAGAATAGCAAAGCGGCCGGTTGGAGCCGGCCGCCTTTCGTTATCGGAATAATGCTGTCGATTAAGCGGCGAGAGCCAGCTCGGAAGCGCGGGCCTGAGCGGCGCCGATTGCCTTTTCGGCAGCTTCCGGGCCGAAGGCAACGCCTTCAACATAGACGGTCTCGACATCGGTGATGCCGATGAAGGCGAGAACCGACTTCAGGTAGGGAACGGCATGGTTCAGCGGGGCAGCCGGGCCTTCGGAGTAGACGCCGCCGGAAGCGAGCACGATATAGGCCTTCTTGCCGGTGGCCAGACCCTTCGGGCCGGTTTCGGTATAGGTGAAGGTGCGGCCGGCGCGAGCGATGTTGTCGATCCAGGTCTTCAGCGACGAGTAGATGTTGAAGTTGATGAGGCCGGTGCCGATGACCACGGTGTCGGCTGCCAGCAGCTCGTCGACGAGCGCGTCGGAAACCTTGACCAGTTCCTGCTGTTCGGGCGTACGGGCGTCGGCCGGCGTGCGGATGGCGGCGGTGAAGGGGCCGTCGATGTGCGGCAGGTTATCGGCAGCGAGGTCGCGCTTGACGAGCGTCTTGCCCGGATTGTTGGACTTGATCTTCTCGGCCAGTTCGGTGGCGATCTTGGTGGAGAGTGAGTCCGGACGCGGGCTGGAGGTCAGAAGCAGAATGGAGGACATATCCGTTTTCCTTTTCAATGAGTTGCTAAATCGGCTGGGAGAGTCCGATCGCCTTCGCATCAATAGATAAGTCTTCAGTGCTATCGAGAAAAACTGTGATAATATGGATTGGAATTATCGATAGAATGGATGGCAGATGCTCCCCAATCCCACCCTCGACCAATTGCAGGTCTTTCTGACCGTTGCGGAGTCAGGCAGTTTTTCGGCCGCTTCGCGTATGCTCAACCGTGCGCAATCGGTCATCAGCTACACGATCGCCAATCTGGAGGCTCAGCTCGAAATGCCTTTGTTCGAGCGGTCGGGCTCGCGCCAGCCGAAGCTGACGGACGAGGGCAGGGTGATGCTGGAGGATGCGCGCCGCATCCTTTCCGATCTCCAGGTGATGCGCGCCAGAGTGAAGGGCCTGAAGACGGGGCTTGAGGCGGAAGTGGCCGTCGCCATCAGCGTCATGGTGCCGGTGCACGCCACCGTCGACGTGCTGCGCGAATTCCGTGACCGTTTTCCCTACGTGTCTTTGCGACTCGACACCGGCGAACTCGGCTCGATGATGGAACTCGTCTCCAGTGGCAAGTCGACGATCGGCATCGGCGGCTCCGTGGTGAAGCAGGATGATGCTTTGGTCATCGAACGCATCGGCCATTCCTTTATGATGCCGGTCGCGGCACCGACTCACCCACTAGCGCAGATGGGAAGGCCGTTGACTTTGGCCGATGTGCGCGACGAGATCCAGCTCGTCGTTACCGACGCTTCGAGCCTGACGAATGGCAGGGATTTCAACGTCCTGTCCTACAAGGTCTGGCATGTGAGCGATATCGCTACCAAGCATCAGCTGATCCGCGGCGGTCTCGGATGGGGCGGCCTGCCGGCCTCGTTCATCATGGAAGATCTGCAGAAGGAGCGGCTGGTGCCTTTGGCGCTCGATGCCTATGACCAAAGCGAATATCCGCTCTATGCGGTGCGCAAGGTCGACAATCCTCCGGGGCCGGCTGCGGCCTGGATGATAGAGGCTTTCCGCTCGCGTCTGGCGCGATGCCCGAATCACGAGGATTTCAAATCCGCGGTCGAGATGTTCCATCCGGGAGACAAGCGTCTCGCCGCAGAATGAGGAAATCCTCTCCCCGAAACGGGGAGAGGACAATCGCGCCGGTGATTACAGCATTAGGCGGTAGTTGCGGAAGCCGTCCGCGCCTTCGCCGGCGTCTTCGATCTTCACGCTCTTGACCTGATCGAGGAAATCCTTGGCCTTCGGCGAGCTCTGGAACCGTGCCGTCGTGTCCGCCAGCGGCTTGAAGGTCCAGTTGCCGTCGGCGGTTGGGTTGATCGTGCCCTGATCGTGGACATAACGCACGATGACGTCGCGGTTGGTATCGGGCGCCTGGTAGACGACCTTGTCCGCCGCGATTTCCGGGAAATTGCCGCCGCCGCCGGCGCGGTAGTTGTTGGTGACGACCAGGAATTTCTGTGCGGGGTCGATCGGCTTGCCGTTGAACTGCAGGTTCTGGATGCGGTTTGAATCGGCATTGAGAACCTTGCCGTCATCGCCGAAGCGGCGGGGCTGCGACACGTCGATCTGGTAGGTGACGCCGTCGATCACGTCGAAATTGTAGGATGGGAAGCTGTTGTTGATGAGATCCGCATCCTTGGCGCCCGGCTTAACCTGGTTGAACATGGCGGCCGACATTTCCAGCCAGTTCTTGACCTGCGCGCCGTTGATGACGACGGCCTGCACCGTGTTCGGATAGAGGTAGAGGTCGGCGACGTTCTTGATGGCGATATTGCCGGCCGGAACGTCCGTGTAGTAGTCGGCGCCGTTGCGGCCGCCGCACTTGAAGGGGGCGGCAGCCGAAAGGACCGGCAGGTCCTTGTACTGCGTCTCCTTCAGCATGTCCTTGATGTACCAGACCTGCGCCTGGCTGACGATCTGCACCGACGGATCGTCGGCGACCAGCGCGAAGTAGGAATAGAGCGGCGCGGAGGTCTTGCCGACGGGCGTGCGGACATAGGTCAGCGTCGCTTCATGCTCGGCCTTTGCGGCTTCGACCACTTCCTTCTTGTCGGCGACATCGGCGACGACCTTCTTCTTGTCGTCGCGGTGATAGATCGGCCGTGCTTCGGAGGTGAAATCGACGATCTTCCAGCTCTTGCCGTCCTTTTCGAGCAGCAGGTCGATGAGGCCGAGATGCGAGCCCCAGAAGCCGGCCATGACGGCGGGCTTGCCGTGCAGCGTTCCCTTGACCGGATCGGCATCCTTGATGCCGTCCCAGGTCTTCGGGCCGGGGAAGACGAGATGCTGGTGGCCGGTGAAGACGGCATCGATGCCATCGACCGCGGCAACGTAGAGCGAGGCGTTTTCCATCTTGTCGCTCGGGCCGCTGCCGTCGATGCCGGAATGCGAGAGGGCGATGACGATATCGGCGCCTTCGGCCTTCATGACCGGAACCCAGGCCTTGGCGGCTTCGACGATATCGCGCGTCTGCGCCTTGCCTTCGAGGTTCTTGATGTCCCAAAGCATGATCTGCGGCGGCACGAAGCCGATGAAGCCGATCTTGATCGGGCTTTCATTGCCGGCGCCGTCCTTGATCGTCTTTTCAAGGATCAGATAGGGCTTGAAGAACAGGTCGTCCTTCGTCGGGTCGGAGGCCAGCTGGCCCTTGGTCAGGTTGGCGCAGACGAACGGGAAGTTCGCGCCGGCCAGCACCTTGAACATGAAGTCGAGGCCATAGTTGAATTCATGGTTGCCGAGCGTGCCGACGGAATAGCCGAGCGTGTTCATCGCCTTGATGACGGGATGGACGTCGCCGTCCTTCATGCCGTGCTGATAGGCCATGTAATCGCCCATCGGGTTGCCCTGCAGCACGTCGCCATTGTCGATCAGGAGCGAGTTGGTGGCTTCGGCGCGAATATTGTCGATGATCGTTGCCGTGCGCGTCAGGCCCATCGTGTCATTCGGCTTGTCGGCATAGTAGTCATAGGGGAAGACGTTGACGTGGATATCAGTCGTTTCCATGAGGCGCAGATGCGCCTGGTTGCCGGCGGCACGGGCGGCGAAAGGATGCAGCACGATCAGCGCCGCCGTGGCGCTGAGGCCTTGCAGCAGGGAACGGCGCGACATGCTGGGCAAATCCAGAATGGAAGACATAAGACACTCCTTCAACGATGGGGCAATAGTCCGTCGATCATCTCTCGGGCGAGAGAGATTAGGACGATTTTTGAAGGTGTGCACCAGTAATGTGACAGGCTTATTGTGGATCGTAGCCGGCTCGCACCGACATGCCGTCAACGTTTGAGAACCGGCTTTATGTCCTTGTGGAAAAAGCGGAAATAGGATGCGACTTTCGCCGAGGCATTGGACGAGCGGTCGAACTCGATGCCGATACGGCCGTTGTGAGCCCAGCGCACGAAACCGTCCAGCAAGCCGATATCGTCGCATTCGACGCGAACCTTGCTGCCCGCAGCGGCATAAAGCGGCGCTTGAAGATCGAGAGCGATGCCGCTTGTGGAAATATCGACGACACGGCCGGCGACGAGCTTGGTGAAATATCGAACCTGCCCCACCAGCCGGGCGTGATGGCGCGGCGTACCTCGTGTCTTGATTTTCAGATTGCCTTGAACGACAGATTTCGAAGAGAACTGCATGATGTTATCCCGGCTCGTACACCCTTTTCCGTTCCTCGATAGCATGTGTGCATTGAAAGATGCTTAGTGTAATCGTTAAAATTGTATCGGGGCGTGCCGAATCGGCACTGGAATCCGGTGTCTGATCGCGACCGGCAATATGGATATTGGGGTGCGGGATATGCGTATCGTTTCCTTGAATGCATGGGGCGGCCTGCTGCATGAGCCGCTGATGCGGTACCTGGTCGATGTTGATGCCGATGTTCTATGCCTGCAAGAGGTGGGACGTGCGCCTGGTTCGCAAGCCGATTGGCTGACCTATCGGGATCACGGCGTCGAACTTCAGCAGCGGGTCAATCTATTCGACGAGTTGCAGATTGCTTTGCCGGCTCATGATGGTTTCTTTCTCCCGGTTGCCCGAGGGGATCTCTTCGATGGCGATCGACGGATTGCTTCCGAATTCGGGCTGGCAACCTTCGTCCGCAAGACTTATCCGGTCATTGGCCAGGCGGCAGGCTTCGTCCACGGCGAATTCTCCGCCGATGGTTGGGGACCGCACCCGCGCTCGCGCAATGCCCATTGCATCCGCTTGTTCGACTACGAGCGTGGCTATCCCATCACCATCGCCCAGATGCATGGCCTTCGCGATATCGCGGGTAAGGGAGATACGCCGGCCCGTCGCCATCAGGCGCATACGCTCGTCGAGATCATTCGCCAGGTTCTGCAGGAAGGCGACCGGCTGGTCGTCTGCGGCGATTTCAACGTGCTGCCGGATAGCGAAACCTTCGAAATTCTCGGTAGCCTGGGGCTTGCCGATCTCGTCACCTCACGGGGACATGACGACACGCGCACCTCTTACTACCGAAAGCAGCCGCGCTTTGCCGACTATATGCTGGTGACGTCTGACATCGAGGTTGTCGGTTTCGATCCTGTCGCCGAGCCCGAAGTTTCGGATCATCGCGCCTTGCTGTTGAACCTATGCTGAACGGCGTCAGAGGCCGACATTCGGCCGGTCGATGATTTCACGCAACGCAAAACTGGAATTGATCTTCACAACGTGGGGCAGGGCCGAGAGCCAGTCGCGGTGGATGCGTTCGTAATCCTCGAGGTCCCGCGCCGCGACGCGCAAGATGTAATCATATTCCCCCGACATGAGGTAGCAGGAGAGTACGTTGGGGCAACGTTTCACCGCAGTCTCGAATTCCGACAGCGTCTTGGCGAACTGACCGGATAAAGAGATGTGCACGAAGGCAATCATCTTATAATCAAGCGCCTTGTGCGAGAGATGCGCGTGATAGCCGTCGATGACGCCGCTTTTTTCTAGGATATCGAGCCGACGCGAGCAGGCCGAGGGGGAGAGGCCGACCTTCTCGGCCAGCTCGGCATTGGTGATCCTGGCATTCTGCTGCAGCATCCGCAGAATCGAATGATCTATGGCGTCGAGGTCAGACATTCGAAGAACTTTCGAAAAAACTCCTGTCTACGCAATAAATCACGAAAAATGACTGCAGTGCAAATCGTCTTTGCAAGGACATTGCGGGGCGGTGGTGGTCTGATTTCGGTTGGAGAAAATGAAAGACGCAAAAGCATTCGAGGAGGAATGAAATGCGCGTTGGCTGCCCCAAGGAAATCAAGAACCACGAATATCGCGTCGGCCTGACGCCGGCATCCGTTCGGGAATATGTCGCCCATGGCCACGAAGTCTGGGTGGAAACGAAGGCCGGTGCCGGCATCGGCGCCGATGATCATGCCTATGCAGCTGCAGGCGCCAAGATTGCCGCAAGTGCAAAGGACATCTTCGAGAAGTGCGACATGATAGTGAAGGTCAAGGAGCCGCAGCCTTCCGAATGGGCACAGCTTCGTGAGGGCCAGCTTCTCTACACCTATCTGCATCTCGCGCCCGATCCGGAACAGACCAAGGGCCTGCTGGCTTCCGGTGTGACCGCCGTCGCCTACGAGACCGTGACGGACGAGCGTGGTGGCCTGCCGCTTCTGGCGCCGATGTCCGAAGTCGCCGGTCGCCTGTCCATCCAGGCGGGTGCGACGGCTCTGCAGAAGGCCAATGGTGGCCTCGGCATCCTGCTTGGCGGCGTACCGGGCGTGCTGCCGGCCAAGGTGGCGATCATCGGCGGCGGTGTCGTCGGCCTGCATGCGGCCAAGATGGCAGCCGGCCTCGGCGCCGATGTCAGCATCCTCGATCGCTCGCTGCCGCGCCTGCGCCAGCTCGACGACATCTTCAACGGTCGCGTCCATACCCGCTATTCCAGCATCCAGGCGCTCGAAGAAGAAGTCTTCTCCGCCGATCTCGTCATCGGCGCCGTGCTGATCCCCGGTGCTGCCGCGCCGAAGCTGGTGACCCGCGAAATGCTCTCAGGCATGAAGACGGGCTCGGTCATTGTCGACGTCGCGATCGACCAGGGCGGCTGCTTCGAAACCTCGCACGCAACGACCCATTCCGATCCGACCTATGTGGTCGAAGGCGTCGTGCATTATTGCGTCGCCAATATGCCGGGCGCGGTTCCCGTGACCTCGGCACATGCGCTCAACAACGCCACGATCTATCACGGCCTCGCGCTCGCCGATCGCGGCCTGCGCGCCATCGCGGAAGACAAGCACCTCCGCAATGGCCTCAATGTCCACAAGGGCCGCATCACCAACCGGCCGGTGGCCGAAGCGCTCGGCTATGAGGCCGTTGCGCCGGAAAGCATTCTGAACGTCGCGTAAAGCCGATCGCGCGTACGTCAGATGGAGACGCCGGCATCCGCGTATGCCGGCGCTCCTATTTTGTCGATCCGGCATTGATAGCAGTTGTTGCGCGCCGAGCGGACATGGACATAGGCGATGTCGGGACGCTCAAGCAGCGAGGCCGCATAGACCGCAATATCGTCGGTCGGCGTTACGGCACCGGTTCCGTAGACGATGCGGTCGTTCCTGCCATAGCCACGCACGATGAAGTCCCGGCTGCTTGCCAGTACAGGCGGCAGGATCTCTTCCGCCTCGTAGCGCCGGCACGGCGTCTTGTGCAGGAAGATCGGCCCTGTTTCCGCATAGGGCTGCAATTCCGGGAAGGGCCGATAGGCAAAGACGAATAGCGCCTGGCCGGCATCGATGTTGCGCAGGCAATGGCGGCAGGGATGGCCCGGACCATCGGAAATCATGGTCTCCGGCTGGTGACCGTAGGCATCCGCACCACCGTTCCACAAAGTTTCGGCGTCGGGGGTGGGCATGGCTGCAAAGGCGATGGAAGGCATGGCAAAGCTCCTTTCGAGATTTGCCATGTGATGCTCCGGAGCGAGGCGCGAAGCCACCCGATTCCTGCAGCTATGGCGCCCCTAGCCCTTCTTGGCGAGCTCGAGCAGTTCCTTGTCGCTCAGCGGCCTGACGATGCCTTCGCCGGTTGAGATCGGCGAAAAGCCGAACATCTGGTAGAGCTGCAACGCCCGTGGATGATCGAGATTGTTTGTCGTCGTGATGATCCGTTGCGGGTTCAGCGTCCATATGGCGTAGAGCGACTGCAGCAGGAACCATTTGCCGATGCCGAGGCCGAGCGCGTTTTCGATGAGGCCGAAATGGCTGAGCTCGATCGTCTCCTCGTCCTGGCGGAAATATTCGAAGAACCCGCCCGGCGCGCCATTGACGTAAAGCACACTGATATCGTTGCGCTGGTCGTGAAGGACTGCGGTCAATTGCTCGTCGGAGAGGCGCAGGCGCTCCACCCAGTGCCAGCGGGCACCGACCTGACGATAGAGATAGCGATAGAAGGGCAGCGGAATACCAGGCGCCCGCATGATCGCTGTCTGGATATTGACCGGCACGGGCAGGCTTGCCTTGGGTGGCGCGGTCATTTCCAGACGGGTGATGTGGACTTTGATCGACGAGGGCGTCTTCACGGCGGCGATGCTCAAGCTTGACCGGTGACGATAGGCGTATCCGCCCGGCTGCCCCATTCCGACCAGGAGCCGTCATAGAGCTTGTTATTGCCATGGCCGAGGGATTCGAGCGCCAGCGTGATGATGGCGGCGGTAATGCCGGACCCGCAGGTCGTCACCACGGGCTTGTCGAGATCGATGCCGGCCTTCTCGATCGTTTCGCGCAGTTCCGGCAGCGATTTGAACTTGCCGTTCACGGCGAAGACGCCTGATGGCAGGCTTCTGGCTCCCGGCATGTGGCCGGAGCGCATACCTTCGCGCGGTTCCGGCTCTGTCGCTGCGAAACGACCGCCGCTGCGGGCATCGGCAATCTGCAGGGCACGGCTGTCGACGATACCGCGCATCTCGTCGAGCGAAACGACGCGGCTGCCGTTGAAGCTGGGCTTGAAGGTTGCGGGCGCAAAGGCAGGCAGCGCCGTCTCCAGCGGCCGCCCTTCGGCCTTCCAGCCATCCAGACCACCGTCGAGCACGAAGACGTTCGGCGCGCCCATGACGATATGGAACAGCCACCAGACGCGCGGCGAGGCGAACAGGCCCGGGCCGTCATAGATGACGATGCGATCGGTCTCGCTGATGCCGAGCTTGCCGACCTCGGCCGCGAAGAATTCGGGCGAGGGGACCATATGCGGCAGGCTGGTCGAGTGATCTGATATCTTGTCCTGATCGAAGCGGATCGCGCCCGGAATATGGCCGCTGGCATATTCTGCATCGGCATCGCGCTTCTGCGCCGGCAGATAGAAGGATGCGTCGAGGATGCGCAGGTCCTTGGCGCCCAGCTCGCCTTGCAGCCAGTCGGCGGATACGACGAAACGGCTCTTGTCCGCTGCCATGATGATCACTCCCTGCTATAGTTTATTGGTCTTGATATCGAGATATAGGCGCTTGCCCGGTCAATTCTCGTCGGTCGGTGCGCCGAAACGAATGCGGAAGCGGCGGTTTTCCTTGCCCTTCTTCTCGATCTTGGCGATGTGGATCGCGCCGACTTCCTGCGTCTCCGACACATGCGTGCCGCCACAGGGCTGGCTGTCGATGGCCGAATCCTCGCCGATACAGACTAGGCTGACACGGCCGAGGCCCATCGGCGGGCGTACATTCTTGGATTTGACGATGCCGGGATTGGCAACCAGCTCCTCGTCGGTGATCCAGCGGAGGAAAACGGGATGGTTCTCGTTGACGAGCGCCATCATCCTCGCCGTCACCTCGTCCTTGTCGATGGTTTCGCTCATGTCGAAATCGACGCGGCTTTCATCCTCGCCGACTGCCGCACCCGTGATCGGAAAGGGGCAGACCACCGAGAGCAGATGGCAAGCGGTATGCATGCGCATCAGTCTGTAGCGCCGCGCCCAGTCGATATGAAGCACCAGCTTCTCGCCGACGATGGGCAGTGGTTCACCCTCGAGCGGCACATGGATGATGATATCCTTGATCGGACCATGCTTGGTCTGGCCGAGTGCAATCCTGGAGCCGTCACCGCGCTCCAGGAAACCCGTGTCGCCTGGCTGGCCGCCTGAGGTGGCGTAGAAGCAGGTCTGGTCGAGTCCTATGCCCCCGTCTTCGTGAATTGCGGTGACGACCGCTTCGGCCGTCGAGAGATAGAAATCATCACGATAGAGGGCATTGACGGTCATATGATCACGCTGTTGCTTCGTATGGGACGGCAATATCCGCCCGCTTTTCCAAATAGGACGGCAGCGGCAGGCCCTTCGACTTCAGGAAGTCGGGATTGAAGAGCTTGGACTGATAGCGATTGCCGTAATCGCACAGGATGGTCACGATCGTATGTCCGGGACCGAGATCCCGAGCCAGGCGAACCGCGCCGGCGATGTTGATGGCTGTGGAACCACCCAGGCACAAGCCCTCATGCTCGACGAGGTCGAAGACGTAGGGAAGTGCTTCGGCATCGGTGATCTGATAGGCGAAATCGGGCGTGAAGCCTTCCAGATTGGCCGTGATGCGGCCCTGACCTATGCCCTCGGTGATTGAGGAGCCGGAGGATTTGAGCTCGCCGTTCCTGTAGAATTCATAGAGGGCGGCGCCTTCCGGATCGGCAATACCGATCTTGATATCCTTGTTGAAGGCATGCAGGCCCATGGCAACGCCCGCCAGCGTGCCGCCGGAGCCGACCGAGCAGATGAAACCGTCAATCTTGCCATTGGTATCGGCCCAGATTTCCTTGGCTGTCGTTTCGATATGGGCCTGACGGTTGGCGACGTTGTCGAACTGGTTCGCCCAGATCGCGCCGTTCGGCTCGGTCTTGGCCAGCTGTTCGGCAAGCCGACCCGATACCTTCACATAGTTGTTCGGGTTCTTGTAAGGGACGGCCGGAACTTCCACCAGTTCGGCACCGAGCAGCTTCAGCGCGTCCTTCTTTTCCTGGCTCTGGGTCTCCGGAATGACGATGACGGTGCGATAGCCGAGCGCCTTGGCAACCAGCGTCAGACCGATGCCGGTATTGCCGGCCGTTCCTTCGACGATGACGCCGCCAGGTCTCAGCAGTCCCTTCTTCTCGGCATCGCGGATGATGTAGAGCGCGGCGCGATCCTTGACCGATTGGCCGGGATTCAAAAACTCGGCCTTGCCAAGAATGGTCGAGCCCGTCGCCTCGGAGGCGCCCTTGAGCTTGATCAACGGCGTATTGCCAATTGCTTCGAGGACGGAGGGATGGACGGTCATGGAATCTGCCTTCTGTTCGCAACTACTGTAAGAACGGTCTTTTCCCTTCACAAGGCGGCATAGGCAAGAAATTCTGTTCCTCGCTCCTTGTTCGCGCCGCAAAATTCGACTTGGCGGCAATCATTGACCGAGGTTTTCCAAATAGCACATGAGTCCCTAATCGGTGACATCGATTTCCGCTTCGAGCCACCAAGCTGGCCGAAAGCGGCCACAATGATACGCTATTTCTAAAATGCCACGGACGGTCGCGGTTTGAGCGTTTGATACAGGCGACCGCCAGCCAAGGAGAAGAGCCATGAGCCCGTTCATCGCACGTCCTGAACACGGAGTCGTCTGGATTACCGGCGCGAGTTCCGGGATTGGCCGCGCGCTCGCGTTGAAGCTGGCCGAAGAAGGATACAAGGTCGCCGTTACGGCGCGCAGCCACGACAAGCTTCTGGCGCTGCAGGCAGAGGCCAGCGCGCTTGCCGGCAACATCGTCGTACTCGATGGCGATGTGGCCGATACCGAGGATATGGAACACACGGTTGCCGCAATCGAATATCAGCACGGCCCTATCGCTTTGGCGGTTCTGAACGCCGGCATCTATTTGCCGGCACGGGGCGAGGATCTCAATCACGAAGTGTTCGAGCGCAGTTTTGCCGTCAATCTTCATGGTGTTGTCAATTGTCTCGTTCCGGCGGTGCGGCATATGCGGGCGAGGGGATATGGTCAGGTTGCCCTCGTATCCTCCGTGGCCGGTTATGGCGGTTTGCCCGGCGGCGCGGCCTACGGCGCAAGCAAGGCTGCGCTGATCAACATGGCCGAAAGCCTGAATTTCGAGCTCGACCGCATGGGCATTCACATCCAGCTCGTCACCCCCGGCTATGTCGACACGCCGTTGACGGCGCAGAACAAGTTCGACATGCCTGATATCGTGTCGGCACAGCAGGCGGCGGATGCGATCGCTGCCGGATTGAAATCTCCATCTTTCGACATCAGCTTCCCGAAGGGCCTGGTCTATCGGGCGAAGCTGTTGAAATTTCTGCCCTACAGCCTCTATTTCAAGGTGCTCAAATACTTTCTCGGGCGCGGCAATAAGCGCCGGTCGGTCGGGCCGCGTATAACCGCACATCCGGCCGAATAGCGCCTATCCATCATCTTTAAGCGATGCGTGCGCAGCGAGCGCGCGCTGCCGCGCCATGGCATGATCGACGATTGGCCGGGGATAGTGCTTGCCGAGCTCTATGCCAGCGCGCATGAGCACGTCATCGGGTGCGTCGAACGGCCGATGGATATATTTGCTGTCGAGCTTGGAGAGCTCCGGCACGAAGGTTCTGACATAGCCGCCATCCGGATCGAATTTCTCGCCTTGCAGCACCGGATTGAAGATGCGGAAGAAGGGTAAGGCATCGGCGCCGGAGCCCGCAACCCACTGCCAGTTTGCCGTATTGGCGGCCGGATCGGCATCGACGAGCGTATCGCGAAACCAGGCTTCGCCCTCGTGCCAGTCGATCAGCAGGTCCTTGATCAGGAAGGAGGCGGTGATCATGCGGACGCGATTGTGCATCCAGCCATGACGCCACAGCTGCCGCATGCCGGCATCGACGATCGGATAGCCGGTTTGCCCGCGCTGCCAGCTTACCAGCAGCTTGGCGTCGGACAGCCAGGGGAAATCGTCGTAGCGGTCGTTCCAATTCGCTGTTCTTAGCTTCGGGAAATGGAAGAGCTGGTGGTAGCAGAACTCCCGCCAGACAAGCTCCTTGCGGAAGCGCACGATATCGTCCGTCGGGATCTTGCTGGCCAGTCCGCGCGTCGCATGCCAGATGCGGGCAGGTGAAATTTCTCCGAGTGCCAGATGCGGCGAGAGCAGGGAGGTTGCCGGCCTGTCCGGAAAATCGCGATCGACCGCATAGTCGCCAATCGCATCGTCGATGAAGTCCTCCAGCCTCTCAAGAGCTGCAGCTTCGCCCGGCTTCCACATATTCGGAAACTCGGATGCCCAGTTCGGCTTGGTGGGTAGCAGCGACCAGGCATCGAGCGTATCCGATTTCGGCCAATGACTGGGGGCGAGAAGCTTTTCGGGCGCCTCGACTGGAAACGGCGGTTCGCCGGAATGCTCGAATGCGCGCCAGAACGGCGTGTAGGTCTTGTAGTGGTTGCCGGTGCCGGTGCGCAAGCGCATCGGCTCATGCAGCAGCTGGCCGGCAAAGCTTTTGGCTTCGATGCCGTTGTCCCGCAGTACCTTCTTGATCTGCATGTCCACCGCTATGCCGGCCGGATCGTAGCGCCGGTTCCAGGCGATGGCCCCGGCGCCAGTCTCCGCAATAAGTTTTTCGAGCACGGCCAGCGCATCGCCTTGTCGAAGGATGAGCCTGCTGTTCAGTGCGCCGAGAGCCTTTTGCAACGCAGCCAGCGAATGATGCAGCCACCATTCCTGCGCGCCGCCCAGCGGCCCGTTACCATCCCCTTCCGGCTCGCGAACATAGATCGGAATGATCGGACGGCCCGATGTCGCGGCAGCTTGCAGGGCGTGATTGTCGTCGAGGCGCAGGTCCTTGCGAAACCACAGCAGGATGGGATTGGGCTCTGTCTTCGATGTCGTCATGGTCGCTGTCGATCGCCTATCCTTCGTTTCTTTCACATTCCTTGCCTCCGCCGAAACCAATATACGGCACCGGCAGCAAGATGGTTCCACCACCGCGCGTTTTATAAGGGAATCCTACACGCAACTCTCGTGAGGAAATCTGGATGCCGTTTGTGATATAAGGCGTGCTTGTCACTGTTCTGTAATGCAAATTCGCTAGCAGTCCACCCGATTGACAGGCCCAGGATTGACAGGCGGGGAAGATTAAAATGGCGGAAATCCGCATCGAACAAGTTCGCAAGGCCTATGGACGAAATCCAGTCGTTCATGGCGTCGACCTGAATTTCCGCTCAGGCGAATTTGTCGTGATCCTTGGACCTTCAGGCTGTGGCAAGTCCACGCTATTGCGCATGATTGCCGGCCTTGAGGACATCACCTCGGGTGAGATCATCATCGATGGCAAGGTGGTCAACCAGCTCGAGCCGCGCGAGCGTGGCTGTGCTATGGTTTTCCAGAACTATGCGCTCTATCCGCACATGGATGTTGCCGCCAACATGGGCTACGCGCTGAAGGTCGCCGGCGTGCCGCGCGAAGAGCGCGATCGCCGCATCAAGGAAACCGCCAAGATCGTCGGCCTTGAGGATTTCCTCGCCCGCAAGCCGGCCGAGCTTTCCGGTGGCCAGCGCCAGCGCGTCGCCATGGGCCGCGCCATCATCCGCGAGCCGAAGGTCTTCCTGTTCGACGAGCCGCTCTCCAACCTCGATGCCAAGCTGCGCGTGCAGATGCGCGTCGAAATCCGCCGCCTGCACAAGCGCCTGTCGGCCACGTCGGTTTTCGTAACGCACGACCAAGTTGAGGCCATGACGCTCGCCGACAAGCTTGTCGTCATGTACAAGGGCAATGTCGAGCAGGTCGGCACGCCGCTCGAGGTCTACAACACGCCGCGCACCCGCTTCGTCGGCTCCTTCATCGGCTCGCCGGCCATGAATTTCCTGGAAGGCACCTTCGCGGCCAATGGCGAGCAATTCATCTTCGACGGCATACCGATTGCCATCGACGCCAATATCGGCAAGCGCCATGCCGGCCAGCCCGTTGCTCTCGGCATCCGTCCGGAACATGCACGCCTCGTTCCTGCCGGCACGCCGGGCGCGATCCCGGCAACGGTCGATTTTGTCGAAGAACTCGGTGCCGGCCGCGTCATCCATTGCGACATCAACGGCTCGAGCTTCGCAGTCGCGGTCGCCGATCATACGACCGGCCAGACTGGCCAGTCTGTTGCGCTTGAGCTGCCGCAGCAGCACACGCATCTCTTTGCCCAGGATACCGGGTTGCGGCTCGACGCCGTCGCCTCCGTCACGCCGCTCAAGGTGCTGGCGAGCTGATTTCAAACATAACTTTTCAGTAGGTGTGCCCGGAAGTTTTCCCGACTTCCGGGCTTTTTTTATGCCGGGCCTGAATTGAACGCGGCAGAGGTCCGGCTTAAACCAATCGGCAGATCATTTCGCGCATTCGAAATTCTCAGCCTTGCTCGGATCGGTCGCGCCGGATTTGTACTTCGGATAGGACGGATATTCGCACATGGGCCGCGTGCGACCGGCGCCATCCTTGCCGGCATCGCTGACGATCAGGTTCTCCGGTGCTTTCCCATTTTCAGCCCAGTTCTCCAACGCCGTCAGCGGATCCCAGGCGGCGATGAACTTGCCGCTGCCGTGGCCGAATCCGGGCACGAGGTAGAAGCGCATGAAGCTGTGGACGTTATCCGCCCCCATCGTTTTGACGACGCGCTCATAATAGGAAACCGTATTGTAGGGCGAGATCGCGAAATCGATGGTGCCATGCATCAACAACATCTTGCCGCCGTGTTTCTCGAAGGCGGAGAGGTCTGCGCTGTTTGCATCGATCAGCTTGGAAACCTGCGCAACCCGCTTGGCATATTTCGTCGGATCGAACGTTATCGAGTCGAATTTCGGATCCCGCACGACCGCATAACGGATCATTGGATCGGCAAGGACGGCCAGGCCGAAATTGGCGAAGGGTGTCGGCGGTGTCGTCAGATCAGGCGATGAACCGAAACTCCAGAGACCGTAGAGATCGCCGCCCTGAAAAATCGGCCAGCGGGCGAAGCCATCGACGCCATCCTCCAGCCTGACCGGAGACTTGTAAGGCGTATTGATCGTCTTCAACATGGTGATCTGCGCATCCGAAAGGCAGGCACTGCCCTCATCTTTGCCGCTTGCGCAACGAAGGTCCTCGACCTTGAAGGTCGCATCGCACGCTGCCGTATTCGAAATGAGACTGTCTTCGACACCGTCGAGCTTGTCGCACGCCTTGGCGACAGCCGTGTTGAGCAACTCCACTTTCGCAGGGCTCAGATAGGCGCCGTTCTTGTAGAAAGCCTTTGCAAGATAATTGCCGGAAAGCTGCAGGGCCGAGAAAGGGTTGGCGGGATGAGTGACGATGGCGCCGTCATAGTCGGCCGGCCAGCGCTGGATCGCGATCAGGGATTCATGCCCGCCTTGCGAATTGCCCTGAATATAGCTCTTCCGCGGCTTTCTGCCGTAATAGCTTTCGACCACGGTCATCGTAACGTCGTGGGTCTTCTTGATCTGCAGGCCGCCGAAATTGGCCAGCGCCTCGTCGTTCAGAAGAAATTTGCCGTCAAGCACCGAAGGGGACTGGTGGCCGCTGTCGCTGCCGAAGGTCACGTAGCCGCGTTGCAGCGGCGTCTTGACGGCGTCCGATCCGAAGGAGACGTTCTTGACCGCCTCGATCAGGGTTCCGTCATAGCCTCCGCCGCCGTACTGGATGATCTTGTCGTTCCAGGTCAGCGGCAGGTTGATTTGGAAATTGATATTAGGCGCCTTGGGGTCGATTGGCTCGATGCCGCCGAGCACCTTGCAGAAGCCGCCCCCGGCAGACTGATCACCTTTGACGAGATCGGCGGAATAGACGACGCCGCGACGGGCCGGCTCAGCGATCTTTTCGGGCGAGATCAACATTCCGCGCAGAGCCATGCAGTGCGCTTCTTCCGGCGTCGGCATGTCTTGAGCAGCACCGATGCCCGCGCTCAGCAAAAACACCGCATTTGCTATCGTCAAATGCCACAGTTTCATTCCATCCTCCTCCTTACAATTTTGAAATGCTCGCGCGGTTGGACTTGTCGCCGCAAAGAGTTCCTGGGTTCGCTCCCGAAATTTGCGCATGCGGCATCGCTTCGTCACGGATGCCGGCTCCGCCTCAGCGGAGCGGAGCGAGATCACGGCGAAAAACATGCGGCTAAGGGAAGCTTGACGACTCCTCCAATCGGCCTCTCCATCCGATTGCGTCAGTGAAAAATGCAGGGAACGACGGAGCGTCACAATGCATTTTTCAAGCAATAAATTGCACTAATCGAACATCGGCGGATGCGCCAGATATCGCCCCTGGGCGAGAGGCCGGAGCCTTTGCGATGTTGCGGTCAGATCATTCGGTGGGAGTTCGGCCGCGGTAAAATGCTGGCGGCGGGTGCGTTGGCACGGGCGCGAGCAATCGAGGTGGCAATCGGCCAGCTCGGACCAGCGGCATTGTTTCGGGGATTGGGTGAGGGCCATAAGCCCAGCGCCAAAACGGTTCGCCGGCGGCTCCCCTGTCGGAAACTGTCGCGCCCGCAAGCGGACGCGACAGATGATCGTATCACTTCTCGGTCGAGATGAGGCCGCGAACGAACCAGCGCTGCATCAGCACGACGACGAGAAGCGGCGGCAGCATGACGACAAGCGTGCCTGCCATGGCGATGTGCCATTCCGGAAGGCCGCCGACGTTCGGGATGAGCGACTTGAGCTCGTGCACGGCCGTCACGTGCGCAGGATCGGTGGTGACCAGCAGTGGCCACAGATACTGGTTCCAGGCCCATAGGAACATGATGGTGCCGAGTGCGGCCATGTTGGTGCGTGACAGCGGCAGCAGGATATCGATGAAGAAGCGCAGTGCTCCGGCGCCGTCCATGCGGGCGGCCTCGGTCAACTCGTCCGGGATCGTCAGGAAGAACTGACGATAGAGGAAGGTGCCTGTCGCCGTCGCGATCAATGGCAGGATCAAGCCGAGCGAGGAGTTGAGCAGCCCGAAATTCAGCGCGACCTCGACGCCCGTAAGCTTTTCGATAAGCCAGGTGATACCGGTAATGTCGAGAATCCCCTGGAAGGGCGACAGGACGTTTGCCGCGACCGCATAGGTCGGCACGATACGCACTTCGAGCGGCAGCATCAGCGTGATGAAAATCAGCCAGAAGATGAAGTGACGGCCGGGATAACGGAAATAGACCAGCGAAAAGGCTGTTATCGCCGAAATGATCACCTTTCCTGCCGCCACGCCGCTGGCAAAGATCAGGCTGTTCAGCAGCTTGGGGCCGAGATTGGCGGTTGTCCAGGCCGTCTGCATGTTGACCCAGAAATCCGAGCCGGGGATCAGCGACATGGGCACCTTATTGACGTCGGCGATATTGTGGGACGCGGCGATGGCAACGATGATGATCGGTCCGACTGCGACTACGAAGCCAATAAACAGGATCAGGTGGGTGAAGAAATTGAGAATGGGTGTGCGCTCGACCATGTCAGCCTCAACGGTAATGTACGCGCTTCTCGATGAAGCGGAACTGGAAGACGGTGAGCACGATGATCAGCAGCATCAGAATGATGCTCTGCGCTGCCGCGCCGGAAAAATCGAGTCCTTTGAAGCCGTCGGAATAGATCTTGTAGACCATGAGATTGGTCGAGTTGTGCGGGCCGCCTGATGTCATGATGTCGACGATGCCGAAGGAATCTTGAAAACTCTCGGTGATGTTGATGACGAGCAGGAAGAAGATGGTTGGCGTGATCAACGGGAACTGGACGTCCCAGAAGCGACGGAGCACGCTAGATCCGTCCATGGCGGCCGCTTCGATCAACGAACGAGGAATTGCCTGGAAAGCCGCCAGGAAGAAGATGAAGCTGTAGGCGATATATTTCCACGAGAAGGCGGCGATGATGCAAGCCATCGCGGCGTTGCCGTCGAGGCCCGGGTCCCAGATTCCAGGCCACCATTGATTGACCACGGCGATGAGGCCGGCTTCCGGCGCCAGAATGAAGCGGAAGGCCATCGCCGCCGCGGGAGCTGCGATGCCATAGGGCCAGATCAGGACTACGCGGTAGAGTTTCGAACCGCGCAGCTGCCGATCGGTCAGCGCTGCGAGTATGAGCCCGCCCACCATGGAAATGCCGGTGCTGATCGCTGCGAAGGTGATGCTGATCGTGACCGAGTTCCAGTAGTCCGCATTGGCAATAATGGATTTGAAATTATCGAGGCCGACCCAGATATTGCCGCCGCCCCAGGGCTGCTGCAGCGTCACCGACCAGAAGACCGCCTGACCGGCCGGCCAATAGAAAAAGGTGAAGATAAGGAGCAGCTGCGGCACTGCGAACAGGATGCCGACGCTCCACTTGTTGAAAGTTATACGCTTTTCCATTGTCTCTTCCGGCTTGGGGGCCTGATGCCACGCCTGCTCTCATAACGAACGTCCGCCGGGAAAATCTCGGCGGACGCTGTTTGCTACGAGTTCTGCCGATTACGGCAGCTGCTTGCCCTTGTAGGTGGCTTCGAAACGCTCGAGGACAGCATCGCCGTTCTTGACGAGGTTGTCGATGCCTTCCTGGACGCTGACCTTGTTGGCGAAGATGGCCTGCATCTGGTTGCCGAATTCAGCGCGGATCTGCGTGAAGCTGCCAAGGCGAACGCCGCGGGTGATCGGGGTCGGCTCGGAAGCGGTCAAGCTGGCGATAGCGACTTCGCGGCCCTTGAAGGGAGCCTTGTCATAGAAGCCGGAGGACTTCATGAATTCGAAGCCGGACTTCGTGACCGGGATGTAACCGGTGTTGGTCGACCAGAAGAGAGCGGTTTCCGGCTTGGCGATGAAGTTCAGGAACGCAGCAGCGCCCTTATACTCGTCAGCCGACTTGCCGGAGAGAACCCAGAGCGACGCGCCGCCAACGAGCGAATTCTTGCGCTCGGTGCCAGCGTATACCGGAAGTTCGGCAACATCCCAGTTCATGCCAGCCTTCTGGGTCTTGGTGACCGAACCATGGTCACCGACCGAGGTCATGATCATCTGGCAGTCGCCCGAAGCGAAGGCCTGAACCATGTCCTGACCGAGGTCCTTGGACTTGATCTTGACGAGGCCCTGGTCGTACCAGCTCTTGAGGTCCGTTACGTACTTGACGAACTTGGTCTTGTTGACCGTCAGACGAGCGTCGAGGCCATCATAACCGTTGTTCTTCGTGGCAACCGGCTGGTCGTGGATGGCAGAAAACTGCTCCATGAGCTGCCAGCTTTCGTTGCCGGAGATGTTGATTGCCATCGGGCAATCATAGCCGGCGCCCTTGAGCGCCTTCATGTCTTCGGCAGCTTCTTCCCAGGTCTTCGGAGCGGCAGTCTTGCCGATCTTCGCGAAGGCGTCCTTGTTCCAGTAGAGCAGGGCGGTCGAAGAGTTGAAGGGGAAGGAAAGCAGTTCACCTTTGGAGGTGGCGTAATAGCGGGCGATACCCGGGAAATAGTCGTCCCACTTAACCTTGTAGCCATTTTCGGCCATCAGCTTGTTGACCGGATAGTAGGCGCCCGAAAGCATCATGGTCGCGGTGCCGACGTCATAGACCTGAACGATTGTAGGCTGCTTGCCAGCGCGGAAGGCGGCAATCGTGTTCTGCAGAGCGGCGTCGTAGTTGCCCTGGCTGACGCAGGAAACTTCATAATCCTTCTGGGAGTCGTTGAAGTTCTTGCACATGGTCTCAACGACGCGCTGCAGGTCGCCCGACAGGCCGAACCAGAAATCGAACTTGACCGGAGCAGCGGCAGCCGGCATGGCGAGCGCTACGCTCATGACACCGGCTGTTGCAGCCGAAATGAGGTTTTTAAGTTTAGACATAATCCCTATTTCCTTTTTGAAAGCTCGGAACCGGTGGTCTTGCGCAAGTCCGCGGTAGCGCGGGTTATAGACAAGCTGTGTGACAGTTTGTTGAGGGCAAGAATCCCGCATTGGCGGGCTTTTTCACAGGGCCAGCGGCTTTGCAGAGAAGCGCTCCTTGCAGGATCGTGCATTTGAGATTTTGCTAATCAAGAGATGTGGGCCGCACGCATTCGCCCATAGATTGTTGGTCGCCTAAAAAGACGCGACGGTCTTCCTTGCCTGTGCACGGAACGGTGTTGCAAGATTGCTGGCGGGAAGTTCGGATGGCATTGGAGGAATGAGAATATGGGTCTCAGCGAGCGGCAGAAAATGGCGGCGGGAGAGTGGTACTGCTGTTTCGATCCGGAACTCGACGCCTTGCGCTGGCAGGCGCGCGAGGCTGTTCATGCGCACAACACAATGCCGCCCTCCCAACGCGGCAATCTCGCGCCGGCCCTGTCCGCGCTCTTTGCCGACATCGGCGAGAGCGTCTTCGTCGAGGCGCCGTTTCACTGCTCCTATGGTATCAATATCTCGCTCGGCCGCCGGGTCTATATGAATGCTGGCTGTACGATCCTCGACAGCGCTAGCGTCCGCATCGGCGACGGCAGCATGCTGGGGCCGGGCGTCCATATCTATTGCGCCGAACATCACAAGGACGCCGAATTACGCGGAGCGGGTCTGGAAGTCGCACGGCCAGTAACGATCGGCAGAAGCGTCTGGATCGGCGGCGGCGTGATCCTTGTGGGCGGCGTGTCGGTGGGGGACGGCGCGATCATCGGCGCCGGTGCAGTCGTCACCAGAGATGTTGCCGCCGGTGCGACGGTCGTCGGCAATCCGGCTCGTCCCGTTCACGCAGGATAGGGGGAGGGCTTAAAGCATGTCGCGTAAAATCAAAGACCAAAAGCGCGAGAAGCGAATTTGAATGATCGCGACGCGCTTCAGTTTGCCGGGCGGCGCTTTCGCGTCCACCATACGGCAAAGCGTCGTCGCCAGCGGCGAACCATCGGCATGTCGTGCGAGAGCACGATGAAGCCCAATGGCAGCATCCAGAAGCCGAGCACCGGCAGAAAGCCAAGCAGTCCGCCAAATATGAGGGCTATCCCCACGCCGACGCGGGCAAGACGCGATCGGGGCAAGGGAATTCTCACGGAGCCAAAAACCAGCTCGCGGGTCGAGGGATCAATGCCAAAACGGCGGGTTTTCCGGCCATTCCGATCGGCATTTGCTGTCGTTTCGCTTTGATCGGTCATCCACAGGAAATGGTGGCGCGAGGAAATAATGCAAGAGAATGCGATTTTTTTGAAAAAACCGCTTGGCAAATCGGGAAAGCATTTGTATTACCCCGCTCACACCGCGCCAAGCGCATTCCCTGGTAGCTCAGCGGTAGAGCATTCGACTGTTAATCGACAGGTCGCCGGTTCGAATCCGGCCCGGGGAGCCACTCTTCTTCTACAGAACTGTTCATATGTCGGCGCTTACGCGCCTGACGACTTGGCCCTGTATCCGCTGTTCTGAAGCTCGATGAACGCCGACGGGCTTATACCAGCGCATTTTTGCAGTTTTATTGCACATGCCTCGGGACATTGATTCCGGCCGGAGCCCGCTCCGTTCGCTGGCCGCATCTTCGTTGACCTCGCTTTCTCATTCGTGCCAGATTGCCGCCGCTTGTCAGCCAGACGCGAAAGCCGGCTGGGCGATCGAGGTATGAGCCAGATGCGGCGCATTGGGGGATGAAATGGCTGAGAATACGAGCTTTCATCGAGGAGTGGCGCTGGGGTGGCTTCTGAGCGCAATCGTGATTCTTGCGTTGGCGGCCGATGCGGCCGTTGATCTGTTTGCACCGTCATTGGTCGGCGCACAGATGGAGGAGACGGGCTTTCCCGCCGGTCTGGCAACACCAGTTGGCCTAATCATCCTCGTCTGCGTCGTTCTTTACGCAATTCCGCGCACCGCAGTCCTTGGAGCGATCCTCACGACCGGTTTCTTCGGCGGCGCTATTTGCGCCCATTTTCGTCTCGCGGAAATCGGGTCTCCGTCACAACTTATAAGTTTGTTGCTCGGCGTCATCGCATGGAGTGGTCTCTATCTTCGTGACGAACGTGTAAGACGCTTGCTGCCCTTCGTTCGCTGAGCGGCTGAAAATCGACGCATAGCTCACTCAGACTTTTGCGATGCAATAACAATATCTTGCGCTGCACATCGCTTCGACTGTCATCGCGGTTGGTAGCGGGCTAATAAGAGTGTGCCAACGCGACACATCGATGGTTTTCGACGTTTCGTAGCGGCGGTTCTCGAGCGGATATATGTGGTATTTCCGGAAAAAATAGTTCAAGGTATGGTTGCTCTCACGAATGTGAGAACATGTTCATGTGTCGTTAATGCGACGCGGCGCATGAACATATATGCGCGATCCGCGCAGCATAGTCCCCCAATGCTTTAGAGGTTCGACATGAAAAATCTGATTCTTGCTTCTGCAGTAGCCGTGGCATCGGTTTTTGCCGTCAGCGTGCCGTCTGAGGCCGCCCCGATGCATCATCGTCATTACCACCATCATCATCACTGCTACATGAAGAAGGTGAAGCACAGGGTTCACGGCCGCTGGGTCGTCCGCAGAGTGCGCGTCTGCCGTTAATCGGGAGACATCCGGAACTGGCGCAAGTTCCGTTACAAGATTAGTCGGCCGCTGCCAGTCTCTCCGGCAGCGGCCTTGTTGTTTCACTGATGTTTGAAGGGCCGAACCGGCGCATGCAATCACCGGCGTCGACGGGCATGGCAGCGCGCCGCCATGCCACAGTGTGGGCGTCACGGACGAATTTCGAATATTACACCGCCATGACGCCGATGATGATAGCGACGGTCGTCCCGCCATCTGTCATCCGAATGGCGCCGCTCCCAGCGCCGCTCGCGCCAATGGCGGTGATCACGATCGCGATCACGCCAATAAGTCCGGCGGTCGTCATACGGATATCTGCGTGTTCCCTGTTCCTGCACCAGGATGATATTGGAAACCGTCGTCGATGATGGGCTGGCGAGCGGCACGGCCGCTGCGGGCAGGGTGGCGGACAGCACCGCGCCTACGGCCAGCGCGGCGGTCAAAGCGAACGAAGCCAGATGTTTCAAGGTGGTAACTCCTATATTCAGTCACGTCCCTTTTCATGGCTAAACGCCACGGTAGCGACTAGGTTCCCCTTTTCGTTGATTGGAGATCCTTGCGGCTCGTGCGCTGATCGCAGGGGAAACTGATAATTCTAGGAGCTGACGACAAAAAAAGGGGGCCGGCAGGGAAAGCCGGCCCCCTTCCTTCTCTGATCGGAGGTCAAGTCTGATCAGGTTAGAAGTTGCGTTCGAAGCGCAGGATGCCCGAAACGGTGTCGTCGTGGGCATAGTCGTAGTGAACGTAAGTCAGTTCCGGCTCGACCAGGAGGTTCTTGACCGGGTTGAACTTGAGGTTCGTGGTGGCTTCGAAGATCTTCGAGTCGGAGTAGGCGAGCTGGAGGTTCCACTTCAGCTTGTCGTTGAACGGAACGCCAACACCGCCCCAAACTGCCCAGTCACCCCAGCCGCACTTCGATGCATTGACGGTACCGTTCGGTGCCGTGCAAGCGGAGACGTCCTGGTTGGTGCCTGCGTACTTGTTGAGCTTGTCGCCGTCGGTGTTCCAGCCGCCCATCAAGAAGGCCGTGAATGCGCCGAAGTCAGCATCGACACGAGCCTTGACAGCGCCTTCTTCGACGATCGAGTCGTAACCGCCGACGACCTTGAAGCCCCATGCGCCGGACTTGAAGCCAGCACCGGCGACAACGTCAGGAGCGTAGTGGTTGGTCTTGTCGTCCGTCCACCAGCTTGCACCGTAAGATGCCGAGCCGGTCGTGGCAGAGTTGGAATCTTCGAGCGAGATCACAGCCGAGAAGCCGTTGCCGCCGTCATATTCATAGGTCAACTGGTTGAGTTCGTACGGACCGTCATAGATCACGTCGTCGTTGATGACGTCGCCGGCATAACCCATGTACAGGTTGTATTGCGAGTCCTTCTTACCAACCGTGAAGCCGCCGAGGCTGATGTAGGACCACAGCAGGTTGGTGGAGGTGGAGCCGCCGTCGTTCCAGTCCCAACGAACGATGGTTTCGGTCTTCAGCGGACCGTATTCGGTGTCGGTCGCGGTGTCGACGTTCAACTCAGCACGAGTGTGCCAGAGCGTGCCCTGATGGCTGTCGCGGTTGTAAGCGTTGTACCATTCACCTTCCGTACGAACCTTGCCGCCGATCTTGAGGCAGGTTTCGGTGCCCGGGATGAAGAAGTAGCCAGCGCCGTATGCGTCGCAGATACGGACGTATTCCAGCGGCTCCGGCTCAGCTGCTACGATAGCGTCAGCCGCGTGAGCACCGGATACTGCTGCAAGCGCAGCAGCGGAGCCGAGAAGAAGGCTCTTGATGTTCATAATAACTCCAATCTTTCTTGATTGGGCATGAGATATCGCGCCGAGAAACGACGTGCCCAACCCCATCCCGTTCATGTTCCCTATCAGTAGGTGCGAAGTAATAAGCTTCGCGAACTATTTCCTGAACCTGCTTCGGTGATTTGGCAAGATACTAAGGGTATGGAACTATATGTGCACTACTTGAAAACCGGCGTTGTTGCAAAAATGACGCAATTCGCGGGGGTGTCTGATCCCTGCGTGTGTTCCATCGCATTTGAATAGCTTCCGTTCTACGAGCACGGAAAGCGTTTAAGTCTCTAGGTGTTAAAGGCGGTGAGCGCGCTGGCGTAAGGCGGGTGAGGGCAGGAAGCCGCAGCCATATGATTATCGTCAATCCTGAGACCGGGCGCAGCCGATCACCGTACAATAGGCATGGCAGCCGGGTCGCGACACTTTCGAGTCGCGAGTATTGAAACGATTCTCGGGCAGAGAAACCCATAGGGGATGCGCATCACTCTATAGAAGAGAAGGGGGGAGACTGCCTGGCAATCGCGCTTCGTTGCGATGCCGCTGCCGGGCATTTGGCCACGGTGCGTCCGACGACATTACTGGGGGCGTAGTCTCGTCGGACGCGGCACTGTCCGGTCCGTGGGTGGCGTACAAACCGGTGGTGTTAATTTTAGCATCTACCATAGGTTTCTATAACCTACCTGAATGGGCTGGCAGTCCCAGCCTCCAGACGCGGTTGCTACGCCTCGATCCGGCAATGATCTTTTGGCCCTTAATTCCCACGGGTTCGCCGAAATCCAAGATAATCGGCACAGCATCCGAAATGGAACATCGTCGGCAGCTGCGCCTCATGGCGCAGTCGGTCTTTGCCATTGCAAATGAAGGATCGGGTAGGGACGGCCTTGATCGTCGACATCGGCGCGCTTTGTCGCCATGAGCCCGAGTCGCTCGTAAAAGCCGACAGCGCCGGCATTCTGCTCGTTCACGTCGACAGTGACGACATCTTTCCCATCACGGAATCCGTCGAAAAGCAGACGTCCCAAACCCGTGCTTCTGCTGTCGGCATGTATGAAGAGTGAATCGATATGGCTTCCGGTCGCTCCCAGGAAGCCGTGCGACAAATTATTGGCATCCACCGCTACAGTGAACTCTGCATTCGGCAGATAGTCTTCCAAAACCATCCTCGCAATCGCCTCCCGGTCTGATGCATCGAGGAAATCATGGGTTGCCTCGACGGAGGTTCGCCATATCTCATAATTGCGTGGGATGTCGTCGGGCGTTGCAGGTCGCAGCAGGAACATGTCTGAATTCTCGATATGCTGTATGCTGTCCGAAATCTCAGCATGGCTGTTTAATGTCCTCGCGCTGCCGCGTAAAGGCTGTGCGGCCTTTAACTGCGCAACTATTCCCTGTGCTGTTTCGGTTCGCCCGATAGAACTCGCATCTGCGACACTCCTGCAGTGTTGCGTGCGATGTGTTTCATCACCCGCATTGACGGCCTCCACAAGAGCAGCAGGCAATTATCGCCTCAGAATGAAAAAAGGACAGAATTCAGAATAAGCCTCTTGCGGTTTTCTTTGGATCATTCTAAATCCGCGCCACCACAACGCAAATTGCTTTCGGATGGCCTCGTGGCGGAGTGGTTACGCAGAGGACTGCAAATCCTTGCACCCCGGTTCGATTCCGGGCGAGGCCTCCACAAACTTTCCCAAGTAATATCAGTTGCTTAAGTGACATGCGGGCCGGCAGATATGCCGGTTTCGTGTCACATCTTGTTACGTTCTGGTTCCCTTGGTTTTCAGGCATTTCCGAGAGGCGACAGTGAATCCATGCAGCATGCCATGCAACATGTTGCAGGCCATGAGACCGCAATTTGGTGAGGTGTTTTACAGGGCTACGTATTCTCGCGAGAATTTGACGGATTGAGGGCTCCTCTAGGTGGAGTAATGGATCCAACCGAGGAGCGCATCATGTCTGACGGACCACGTTTACCTGACCATGTCACCGCGGATCGGATAGAACAATATTTGGACCGCATTGCGATTGGAATGGCCCACTCGAAAAACCCAGAGGCAATTCTCCCCTGGTACCAGTTTTTAGAACTGGAACTCCAGCGTAGGCGCGGCAGTCAATCGTCTCTTCGTTCTGCACTGGCAAGGGCGAAACGATTGGGTAGCCAGGTCAGATGAACGTTCAGAATCCGGTGCTAAGGGCACTCGCGACGGCTTCCGACGTAAAATGAAGGCCCACCGGATCCACCGAAACGATTTGGGGTTTTCGCCATATGTCCTAAGTGCACGCCGACGGCGTCGCGTTGATTTTCGCTGTTGAATACAGTCCTTTAGCTTCATTGATCGCTTCTGCCGCCTTTGCGTTTTGAAAGCTGCTAGCAGTTTAACGCCGCTTCGCTAACGTGCAGAAGAAATGTGAAATGGGGTCGTGAATTTCCAGGTTAATGGAAAGAAATTTATGCGTCTCAGAAATAGCGAATTTCTGAACACTGATAAGAAATTTCGCCGCATCATCAATAGAATCAATAAAAATTAATTATCCCTCTGTTGTTGACGGCTATGAGATTTTCGACTCAGATGATCACCGAATCTGACAGTTCCGATGGGGACCGAATCAACTGAATTCCCCATACATTGTGAGAGAAGGCGCGAAGGATAGGGCTGGAATTGATCCCCGGTTGCTATCAGGTCGCCCCACGTCGGGGCTCTTATTTGGGCCTGCATCGCATCTATCATAGACGATGGACGCCGCGGGTCTCATCGATCCTGTAGGCGACTACCTTGATGCAGAATGCCGGCAGATCATGGGGACGATGTAACTTCACTGCTCCTTCATCGGTATCTTCGCTTCTTCGACTGCGGCGATGAACGCTCGGCGAGCATCCTCTGGGGTTCGCTTGCCGCTAATGACGTCGGCGCAGACGGACAAGGCTCGATCCAACGCGGGTGCCTCCTCAAGCGGCCAATCCTCAATAAGTGCCCAACTGGCGGCTTGGGTCGTATCGATGACGACCCACTCGTCGGGGCTCTCAAGCGCAATCGTGACCGCCTTGCTCCATTTTCTGTGCGTCACCGGAAATCCTCAAGTTTGTGGATGTCTGTAATTGGTCTCATAGGCCGATTTGTTTCACCTGGCGAGGCGGGAATATGATCCAACCCGGCGCCCATTCCTGCGATATCCATAAGGCAGCGCGTCAATGTGGTGTGCTGCTTGGAGATTGGCGGCAAACAGCCCGACGAGCAGGAAGGGCCGTGATTGCTATTGCAAACCAACGGTGCGCGAGATTGGCTGTGGAGATGGCAAGGAACACCTTCGCCTTGTTTTGATGCTGGTGACCGGCAACAAGCGTAATGCCGATCACATCCAATCGGCGGTCAGAGAAATTGTGCCTTCTATCCAGAATTGTCGAGATGGTGCACCTGATTTGTAATCAGGTGGTCGCGGGTTCGAATATCCTCAATCGGCCCTTCTCGATTGAGAATTCGAACACCGGAACACCCTCCGGACGCGGCACCCATCGTCCTCTCGGTTGGCCTTCCGACTGATGTGGCGACAGCGTTACTGCCGAACTCATTTCGGCAGTAATTCGAGGAAAAGTGAATATCGCTTCTCAAGTAGCTCGCAGGAAGTATTCAGTTGGCGTTTTGTGATCGCTTCTGCCGCTAGCTGATCTCGGGTGCGGAGCATCTGTTTTTCTCTGATTGTCGGCTACAAGCATGTTGTCTGGGTTTTCCTCAACCTCGATAACAAGGTAAATGTGGTCCGCCCCAGGAGGTGTAGGATCTAAATCGTAGGTAACGCCAACATCTCCGGGTTTTTGACTGCCAACTTTAATCCGTTCCCAGCCGCGCAAACTGAGCCTTCGTGCCAAATTGCCTGCGCCAAGGGTCATTGGAATATCGATCCCTGACTCGATCAATAGCGCGCTGAGGTGAGCTGCGCATCCGTTATGCGGGAACTCTGGCAGCGCTTTTTGCGCTGTCTTCCATGCCTTGGCTAGGCCTTCCGCAGACGATCCGTTCTCAATCAGTTGGGGAATGGATGGAGCGTCATGAGCCCGAGCAGTTAATTCCACCTCGCTAGCTTCACGAGCGATTAGCTCTTCGTAGGGAGGGAAAAGAGCAAGAAATGCAGCAACATCTTCGTTCTCTGGCTCATCGTCGAACAGAGCGACAGACGTCAACGCATCATAGAACTTCTTGGTTATCTTACGGAATCCAAGAAAGCCCGGATGAAGTTCGTTTGCCCACTCTTCATCTTTCAGTGTCCCTTGAGTATCGATTAAGTGAAAGTTGTGACGCGGATCGTTGGCCAATCTCACAAGCATTCCCTTGAAAGCCTCCAAGGCCTCGCGCGCTATCCTTCGCCCGTCCGACACGCTCCAATTGCAGAAATCCAATGAAGGCTTAAGCCAAGGACCAGCACATGATGGATGCTTGCCGTTTGGAATTGGAAAGTCATAGCTGTGGGCGAAAATTGGTACACCATGCGCATATTTGTCTCTGAGTAAAAAAAGTGCGAGATAGGATGCTTCAACCATATTTAAGGCCATCTGGAACCGTTCTGCGTTCAGTCCATCCGACCGCCCATCGTTGAAGTCGAGAAATATGCAAAATTGATCACCGGCAACGTCGTTACCTCCGGCAGAAAAAAGGATCGCATGTGGTTTGCCGCCAATCCAATTAGCCTTGTCGCGCAGTGCTGCGATCATTCTCTCTTGCTTCGGGAGTGACATCGCGTCGGTAGATGTCTCGCCGTGATGAGCAAGGTTGAGGACGGTGATCGGACTGTCGCCGTACGTTTGCAACTGTGCAATGATGTCGGTATTCTGTAAGGGCAAGCCGTTACCCGTAAGAGGGTAGTCAAACCACGAGTCACCGCCTGAAAGCATCACGAATGGCCGGTTGCGCGATGCTACCGACAAGTTTTGTGCAACCTCCGTGGCGGCTTGCATGCGCGCAATAGTTGCTTGATGAGCACGTATCCGTTCATTGATTTCAGCGTCTATCCGTTCTTGGGCCACACTTTCAATAAAGGTTTCGTCGACCATAGAATTGTCCCCCGCTTAAACCTATTTCCCAACGCATATTGGGAAATGGCATACACTGCACTATCAGGTTGATCTGGTCGAGTTAGACAAAATCGGTATAGGTGCAAGCGTGTCCGGCCTGTCCTGAGTAGGAAAGAGTTTCTCTACAACTGAAAAGCCCGAAAATCCGGTTTATTGGTCAGCGCTGAGATTTCGATCCGATCGGCATAACTGCTGGTCGGGCTTTATCGTTTGGAGAGTGAAACGATCGCCTTTCCGAATGCTTCTAACGCAGCGTTCTTGTCGGCATCGATCATTTGCTGAGCGATCACTCCAAAGTCAGCGGGACGAAGATCTAGGTGGATGAATTCAGACCCTTTGTTTCCAAGGTCGAAAATAAAGGTGACGCGTCCTTCAAAGTTACCATTGCCGGTGGGGGTGGGCCTTTTGCAAAGTGTTCAACCGATACGGATCGGTCTTTCGGTTGAGAACCGGTGACGCTTATCCGTTCGATCTGAGATTTAGTTAGTTTGATCCGCAATTTTCTCTCCTAAGGTTAACCCATGCCAGTCCTGAAAAATGCCCGGAATGGGAAGTTCGCCCAGGAGTTGCCTAAAGGCAGGACGGCCGAACCGAGCGTCATCGCACGAGCTCAGCAAGCATTTCAGCCAGCAATTGAAAGAACGCCGCGGGTGAATATGCAAACGGCGAGCTGACCACGAGACCAACAAACCCCAGCGCGATCGCCGCAACCAGACCATGCTTTTGCAAGCCATAGGCGGCGCCGAAGCCTACTGCCGCCGAAATTATGGCGAATGCCCAAATGCATCGAAAGATAATCCGTATCCACTGCGTGGCAGCGTTTGACGTCATCAAATTCTCCGGACCGTCTTGTACGGACTAGACATGGGAGCGCCCTCTCTTGGTTGCAAGCGTCCCGGTCGGAATGACTACTGGTCGGGTTTTATCCATTTCTGAAGGAAGCGGGTATTTCGACTTCGGCCACCGGTACGAGGAACAAGGCTTCCACTCTTGGCTGTAGAAGCCGCGCCGCCGCCAGAGAATTTGCCTTCCCCGGTGACCAGCGCTTAGTGGATCAGTCTTGAATACGCTTAACGACATCAATTCGCTCACATGTACCAGTAGCTGGAACGACATCGAGCTTTTGTCCGACTGCAAAATTGTCGTTCGGTACGCCTAACTCGATTGTCATTTCGCATGGATATGACTTCCCAGCATGTCTGCGGGTAAATATGATTCTGCCTTCTGTGATGGTTTTCCGCCCAGTCTCAAAGCCTAACCGATCTTTTATGACGATCTCGCCGTTCCACACTTCGGCGATCGTCGCGACTGCATGCGGGAAGTGATGGATACGCCATGACCAAATCCCAAAGACAAGAATGCCGAAGATCAGGCAGCTTCCAACAATCACAGCCAGCAGCCATAGTTGCCCAGTGGACTCGTCGCGCGGAACGTCATTGATCGCTTCTCTCATCTCAATGAAATCAATGTTGGGATCGGACGGATGATCCATATCTGACGCCGTACGCCTTTCCGGCTCTTAAGAAGTGCACGGCATGAGAGTGGCTGAACTTCGAAAGACAATCAATGTACTTCCCATCAGCCGATCAGAAGGCGGAACATGACAGTCCAGAAAAGCAGCAAGCCGGCTGACGCTGAGAAGCGACCCCGTGGCCGTCCGAAGACCTTCAAGGCCGAGTTCGTCGATCAGGCCCGGAAGTTCTACGCTCTGGGTGCAACCGACTATGAGCTTGCCAATTTCTTCGACGTCGACACGCGGACGATCTACCGGTGGAAGAACACGCATGATGATTTTTGTCAGGCAGTCGTAGTAGGGAAGGAAAAAGCTGACGATCGGGTTGAGCGCGCCCTCTATAATCGCGCTGTCGCCTATCCATGGCTCGGATTGAGATGTGAGACGCGGCGTTCTCGGGTCGCATTGCTGATCTGAGATGATTCTCCACTATGAGACGAAAGTGGCAGCGTTTGATCTTCGAAACTCTCTGTTAGGTAAACACTATAAGCAACACGCTGCCGAGCAGCGCCAAGGCGCCAAGGATTGGCAGCAGCAGAATCATAATCTGGCGAGCAAGCTTCTTGCGCTCGCCCATTGTCAGCGCAAGCCACCGTGACTTCGGTAACGACATTGATACTCCCTATCCCCGTCTCAGCGTCGCATTCGAAACTGAACTGACGCTTAAGGTATTGGGGAGTTGCAGGAGTTGAGGACCGTAGGTGCCGGCGCTTCAGTTTCGGCATTGCGGCTGAGTAGCAAATCCAATCGGATGCCGATCCGACATCCGTCATATTTTTCAATTGCATATTGAACGCAGCAGCAGCTGCGGAGGTCGGCGCAAGGGTACAGGTGTCCTCGTGGGTCCAAAGCACCTGGTTGCTAGGGCATCGAGGGTTCGGTGGCTGAGCGGATGAGGCATCAGGAAAAATACCGCACCAAGATTGCGAACCGGGTGCTTGTCATCCAGGTGGCGACATCCATTGCCCGATCGGGTCTATCGGCGCCGCACATGTGGAAGCAAATGGACAGGAAAGTTGACGCTCTACAAAAGCAAAAGCGGTCCAGTCTAGGGAAAAAACTGGGCCGCCTTTTGCTGGACTAGAGGTCAATCAAATTCAGCATCCTAATTATAAGGTGGACTTAGTAATTGTCAACGCAAATGCGATGTGACGTCTTCGCGCATCAAGCGCTGCGCTCTTTGGCTTGTTTGCGATCGTCGTTCGAACCGCCGGTTTCCGCTGGGCATTTGGTCCGCAATATCGGCGGGCAGAGGCCTCGTCGCTTTGGATGATTCTCAATCTTCCGCGAAAGCTTTAACTGTCTCACGCCGCCGCTCGAGCGCCATTGCGAGAGAATGACTATTCCTCAAGGCAAGGGAAGGCGAATTTGTAGGCGCGCGCGATCAGCGAGCTGGCAGGCCGCTCGAGCTGCCATGAGTGCTCCGCCATCCATTTGCAGGCGGTTGCTGTCGCCTTTGCATTACTGAGATCTGGCGGCAGACAGAAAGCGCCGACGAACTGTTGAAGATAGCGCTCGTAGCGCGACGAGTTTTTCGGCGTCTGTTTGGTGGCTCGGATCGTGAGGTTCTTCGTTCGCTGGGCCTCATCGAGAATGCCCTGGATATAGACGGACGCGAGCGTTCGATCCTCTTCGCACCATTCGTCGAGCTGTTTTCCGGTAACGACGTGTCCGATGATCGGGGCTGTCTCTTTCGGCTCGTCCTCGCTTGACGTTTCCTCGCTCAACGCGACCTGGGGTAAGAGAAGGAGAAGCGCTGCGACGAAGAGCGAAAGCCTCATTCGGAAAACCTACATCATCGAGGAAAGACTCGCGGCCAGAAAAACCACCAGCGGCAGCGACGTTACGACGAAAAGAACAAGAGAAACAGGCATCCCAGCCACCTTCTATTCAAATTTAATGTTTCGGCCGAATAGCTTCGGGCCGGAAGGTTGATTGGTCACCACACCCGGGCGGGTCCAATGCCCTGAAGCGTGGTCGTGTGAAGTTAACATTTTGCTAACGAGCGTCCCGGTCTGGAACATGGCGGATTTGCAAGGCGTCGCAGATCCCGGATGCCGGAAACCGCCAGCTGGCATTTAAGGGCATCGATTGTTGTTCGTCGGCGACGCTTGGTCATGAATCTCGGCGCCTGTTACCGCAATGCCTTGAAAGCGTAGCGTCAGGCGATTAAGACACGCGTAACAGAAAGTAGAGCCAGCCCGTTCGGGCACCAAGGGCGCAAGAGGATAAGATGGATTTCGAAGCAGCGCGCGTGAAGATGGTCGAGAACCAGATCCGGACGACGGATGTCACCTCCCATTCCGTGTTGAATGCGTTTTTCGCCGTACCGCGCGAAAATTTCGTGCCGGAGAAGTCGAAGCTCCTGGCCTATGTCGATTGCGATATCGAGGTTGCTCCCGGGCGTTTCCTCATGGAAGCCTCGCCGCTCGCAAAGTTGCTGCAGCTCGGCGCTATCACCAAGGACGACAAGGTTCTCGATGTCGGCTGTGGCACGGGTTATGTCTCCGCCGTCCTGTCGCTGGTTGCCGGCAAGGTTATCGCACTTGAATCCAACGAGGAGCTTGCGGCTCAGGCAAAGGCCAATCTTGCCGCGTTTGGCTACGACAACGTGACCGTTGTTGGCGGCGACCTTGAAAAGGGTCATGCCGGCAACGCACCCTATGATGTGATTTTCCTCAATGGCTCGATCGAGCAGTTGCCACAGGGCCTGCTTGACCAGCTCGGCGAAGATGGCCGCCTGATCACCGTCATCGGCTATGGCCATGCCGCCCGCGCGACCGTTTTCATGCGTGAACGTGGCGCCTTCTCGGAAAACGTCTTCTTCAACGCGTCGATCAAGCCGCTTCCGGGCTTTGCCAAGGCCAAGGAATTCGTATTCTGATTTCCTGAACGACCTGCTTTTTGAGCTTGCGACAGGCGCCTTTGTGCGCCTGTTTTTTATTGTCGCCGCCTGTGGCAGAATCGTGCTCAGCAGAGCGATTCGTCGTGATCGTAACAAAACTGTGCATCACCGGGTTTAGTGCTTTCCAGGTGATTTTTTTCCCGAAGACAGTCATCTAGGGTGGCCCTGATTCGGGTGCCGCCTGGCGAGTTTCCGGTCGCTGAATATGGGAAAACGGGGATGAATATGGCTCAGCCAAATGTAGTGCGTGAACCGTCCATGGAAGAGATCCTGGCGTCGATCCGCAGGATCATCGAAAGCAACGACCCCGTAGGCGCCAAGCCGATCCCCGCGACGCATTTTGCCGGCTCCGGTATGCGCGCCGACGATATTCAACTGACCGTTGACGAAGAGTTTGCGGCCGCTGATCGCGCCCGTGCCGCCGAACAGGATCCTCGTTTCGTTGCGGCAAACTCGCAGATGCCGGTTGCCGAGCCGGAAGGTGCCGGTCGCGGCCTGTCACTGGCTGATGTCGCCGCCCGCGTCCGCGCCGCTTCAGAGCGCAATACCGCCGCCTTGCTGAATGCCGGCCGCGAGCCGCCGCAGCCGCGCGAGCTGCCGCCGGCCATGGCCGCGCGCCTTGCCGAAGTTGATGTCACTGAAGCCCGTGTCGAGCCGGTTGCCGACGTTGCGCTGCGACATGCCGTTGCCGATATCCCGGCGCCGGCCGCTTCGCCCGCTATGCAGGCCGTCGCCGAAGCCCGGATTGAGCCTGAAATGGAAGAGTTGAGGCCGATGGCTGTTGCTCCCGCACCTCAGTTGGTCGCACCGGTCGAGGCCCCGATTTTCCAGGCGCCGGAACTGCCAGCCGTTGCTGCGGAAACGGAAGCGTCCGTGCCGCAGGGCCAGGCCGTATCGGTATCGCCGCTGATGTCCGAGGCAGCCGGTGCGCAGGTCAGCCGTTCGTTCGAAGAGCTCGCAGCGATCGTCGATGGTGGCCCGCGCCGCTCTCTTGATGAGCTTGCCCAGGAGATGCTGCGCCCCATGCTGCAGGAATGGCTCGACGACAACTTGCCGACGCTTGTCGAGCGCCTCGTGCGCGAGGAAATCGAACGAGTGGCCCGCGGCCCGCGCCGCTGACAAGCCTGAGCTTCGGGTAGACGATCCGCCGCTCCGGGCTCCGGGGCGGCTTTTTTATTGACTTGCCCACGGCCATCCTATTTACAACCCGCATCACCCAATCCTCTAGATCCGGTCATAAAATGCTCGACAAAACATATGATTCCGCCACCGTCGAACCGAAGATCGCCCAAAAATGGGATGAGGCCGACGCCTTTCGCGCCGGCGCGAACGCTAAGCCAGGCGCGGAAACCTTCACCATCGTCATCCCGCCGCCGAACGTGACCGGTTCGCTGCACATGGGTCATGCACTGAACAACACGCTGCAGGACATCATGGTGCGTTTCGAGCGCATGCGCGGCAAGGACGTTCTCTGGCAGCCGGGCATGGACCATGCCGGCATCGCCACGCAGATGGTCGTCGAGCGTCGTCTCGCCGAACGCCAGCAGCCGGATCGCCGCAAGATGGGCCGCGAGGCCTTCATCGAGAAGATCTGGGAATGGAAGGCTGAATCGGGTGGCTTGATCTTCAACCAGCTGAAACGCCTCGGCGCGTCCTGCGATTGGTCGCGCGAGCGCTTCACCATGGACGAGGGCCTGTCAAAGGCCGTTCTCGAAGTCTTCGTCACGCTCTACAAGGAAGGCCTGATCTACAAGGACAAGCGCCTCGTCAATTGGGACCCGAAACTGCTGACGGCAATCTCCGATATGGAGGTCGAGCAGCATGAGGTGAAGGGCAATCTCTGGCACCTGCGCTATCCGCTGGAGCCCGGCGTTACCTATCAATATCCGATTGCCTTCGATGAGGAAGGCAAGCCGACCGAATTCGAAACTCGGGACTATATTGTCGTCGCGACGACGCGCCCGGAAACGATGCTTGGCGATACCGGTATTGCGGTAAATCCGGAAGACGAGCGTTATCGCGGCATCGTCGGCAAGCATGTCATTCTGCCGATCGTCGGTCGTCGCATTCCGATCGTCGCCGATTCCTACGCCGATCCGACCGCCGGCACCGGCGCGGTGAAGATCACGCCTGCGCATGATTTCAACGACTTCGAAGTCGGCAAGCGAACGGGACTGCGTGCCATCAACGTCATGAACGTCGATGCCTCCATCAACATCAAGGAGAACGAGGATTTCCTCGAGGGCCTCGATAATCCCGCAGCGCTGCATGGCGCCTGGGACGAGCTGGAAGGCAAGGACCGCTTGGAGGCGCGCAAGATCATCGTCCGCATCTTCGAAGAGGCGGGTCTGCTCGACAAGATCGAGCCGCATACGCATGCCGTGCCGCATGGCGATCGTGGCGGCGTGCCGATCGAGCCGCGCCTGACGGAACAGTGGTTCGTCGACAACAAGACGTTGGGACAGCCGGCGCTGGAATCCGTCCGCGAGGGCAGAACCAAGTTCGTGCCCAGGAACTGGGAAAACACCTATTTCAACTGGCTTGAAAACATCGAGCCGTGGTGCATCTCCCGTCAGCTCTGGTGGGGTCATCAGATCCCGGCATGGTATGGTCCGGATGGGCAGGTCTTTGTCGAAAAATCCGAAGAGGAAGCGCTGCAGGCGGCGATCCAGCACTATCTTTCGCATGAAGGCCCGATGAAGGCCTATGTCGAGGACCTGCTGGAGAACTTCAAGCCCGGCGAAATCCTGACGCGCGATGAAGACGTGCTCGACACCTGGTTCTCATCCGCACTCTGGCCGTTCTCGACGCTCGGCTGGCCGGACGAGACGCCGGAACTGGCGCGCTACTATCCGACGAATCTCCTCGTTACCGGCTTCGATATCATCCCGTTCTGGGTCGTTCGCATGATGCAGATGGGCCTGCACTTCATGAAGGATGAGAACGGCAATTCCGTCGAGCCGTTCAGCACGGTCTATATTCATGCCCTGGTGCGCGACAAGAACGGGCAGAAGATGTCGAAGTCCAAGGGCAACGTCATCGATCCGCTTGAACTGATCGACCAATACGGTGCCGATTCGCTGCGTTTCACGCTGGCGATCATGGCCGCGCAGGGTCGCGACGTGAAGCTCGATCCCGCCCGCATCGCCGGCTATCGCAACTTCGGCACCAAGCTCTGGAACGCCACGCGCTTTGCCGAAATGAACGGCGCCAAGAGCGACCCGCATTTCGTGCCGGAAGCCGCCGAGCTTACCGTCAACCGCTGGATCCTGACGGAGCTGGCGCGTGCGGAGCGTGACGTCACCGAGGCGCTGGAAAGCTTCCGCTTCAACGATGCCGCCGGCGCTCTCTACCGCTTCATCTGGAACCAGTTCTGCGACTGGTATCTCGAATTGCTGAAGCCGATCTTCAGCGGCGAAGACGAGAATGCCAAGGCGGAGGCTCAATCCTGCGCCGCTTATGTTCTCGAAGAGACCTACAAACTGCTGCATCCGTTCATGCCCTTCATGACGGAAGAGCTCTGGGCGCACACGGCAGGCGATGGTCAGGAGCGCGAAGGCCTGATCTGCCATGCGGATTGGCCGGCACCGTCCTATGCCGATAACGTCGCCGCCGATGAAATCAACTGGCTGATCGATCTGGTCTCCGGCATTCGCTCCGTTCGTTCGGAAATGAACGTGCCGCCGGCTGCAACGGCGCCATTGGTCGTTGTCGATGCCAATAGCCTGACGCGCGAGCGCCTCTTCCGTCATGATGCCGCCATCAAGCGGCTGGCGCGTGTGGAGGCGATTTCGCTTGCCGATACAGCACCGAAGGGTGCCGCTCAGATCGTCGTGGGCGAGGCGACCGTTTGCCTGCCGCTCGGCAGCCTCATCGATCTCTCTGCCGAGACGGCGCGTCTCGAAAAGGCGATCGCCAAGAACGATCAGGAGATCGCCCGCATTGCCGGCAAGCTCTCGAACGAGAAGTTCGTTGCCAATGCCAATCCGGACGTGGTCGCCGCCGAGCGCGAGCGCCTCGGCGAGCTCGAGGGGCAGCAGTCGAGCCTCAAGGTGGCGCTGGCCCGGGTGAGCGAAGCCGGCTAAGGCATACCGCGCAAAACCATGCCGTGGTCTGCGACAACGGCATGTGCCCGATGGAGGGTGAAAAGCGCAAGAAGCGAAGCCGAGAAATCGTGATTCGCTTGAGGAAGTAGATATCTGGGATCGAAAAAAGGCACGCGGTGTTCGCCGCGTGCCTTTTTGTTTATTCCCTCGATTCGATGGGGATTGACTGGATCGAAAGCCCCAGATCCGCCGCCAGTTTCGCACAGGCGAAACAGATTACCCCTAAAGTTGTCGGACACGCTCGAAAAGCAAAACTGTTGTCATATTGTAACAGAATTGTTGCTGCGAAGAATGAGAATCTATCAGGGGCCTAAAATGCTATTTCGAAAGAAAAAATTACCTACAGCGATGGATTTTCCAAGGCGGCGTTCGTTTTCTTACGTAAATAAATTGCTCTCTTACATAGTTGGTGCTCCCGAGCGGCACATTGCCAATTCACGCGATCATCGCAACAATCAAACAAATGAATGCACCTGTGGGGGAGATACAATGGCATTTTCTATTGCGCTGAGGGGCGCAGTCACACTCGTCATCAGCTCATCTTTCGCGAGCGCTGCCTTTGCGGGCGGCCTTGATCGCGGCGGCTACGACATCGATCTGCTTTTCGATAAGGGCCGTTATGTTTTCGACTCGGGCGTTACTTATGTGATGCCGGACCGCAAATTGAAGAATGCCAAGGACATCAATCCAGCTGACGGCAATCTCAATAACCGCAGCCGTTCGACGGACGCGTCGGAAAATTACGCCATTCCTTATGCCGCCTTCAAGATCGGTATCACCGATGATCTTGACTGCATGGCCGACTATTCGCAGCCGTTCGGCGGCCACCTCAACGAAGGTGTAAACTGGGCCGGCGCCAACAACGAAACTGAAGTCAAGGTTCGCACGAACAACTATTCGGCCACTTGCTCGTACAAGTTCGATGCGGGTCCGGGCCAGTTGCGCCTGATCGGCGGCGGCTTCTACCAGGAAGTCAGTGGTTACAAGTCGCGCCTGGTCTACGACACGCCGGCCCCGATTTCCGCCGTTTACAATGGCATGGGTTCGCTTGATATCGACGGTCATGGCTGGGGCTGGCGCGCCGGTATCGCCTACGAAATCCCAGAATATGCGTTCCGCACGAGCCTCGTCTACAACAGCCGGGTCAAATACGACAACCTGAAGGGTAGCGTCGACTTGACCGAAGTACCGCCGCCTGTTGTCCCTGGCTTCGGTGGCAAGGTGACGTCCGTTTTCGGCTCGGCCGATGCTCCTGATTCTCTGGAGTGGAAAGTACAGACCGGTATCGCGCCGGACTGGCTCGCCTTCGGTTCGGTCAAGTGGACAAACTGGAGCATCCTGCAAAGCATCGCGCTCTGCCCGAGCTCCACTCGCAGCATATCCTGCCGCGCCAATGGCCCCACCGAGCTCACCTCGCTTGACCTGCTGTACAAGGACGGTTGGACGATCACTGGCGGTGTCGGACACAAGTTCAACGATAAGTGGAGCGGCGCCGTCAGCCTGACCTGGGATCGCGGTACGAGCGACGGCTATGGCATGAATTCCGACACGTGGACCCTCGGCGCGGGCGTCGCCTACAAGGCGACAGAGCATGTTCAGTTCAATTTCGGCGGTGCTCTCGGCCTCATGACATCAGGAAAATCCGGACCGGTCACACGCGGTGGTGTCGTCTACGGCAATGATGCGACCTATAGCTTCGGCAATGACTTGGTCGCTGCTCTTCAGACATCGGTGAAAGTCAGCTTCTGACGATAAACCATTGAATTGAAGGAGCTTATTGACTGATCCTTCACTTTATCATCAACGTCGCGGGCTCTTCCAAGTCTCGCGACGTTTCTTTGTCTGATCGGCAAAAAGCGGAGTGCAAACCGCATCTTTTGCCCGATTTATGGTTAAAGAAATCTCAAGTCCGATAAAATCTTTGTGACGAATTAGCAACACTCTATTTCAAGACATTGCAGCCACGTGATCAGATTACAATTTGTCCATTTCCCGCCACAAATGGGGAGCAGCGATTACGTGGGCACAGGGGCAAGCCTTGTAGAAAGTGCGTAAGCGGTCGATGGGTGAACTTCCACTTTGGCATAAGCAACAATCCGGGATCGGAGCAGTGATGTTTCCGACGCAGCCGAAAACTCGCTGTCTGCCAAGGGAAATCGTCAGACGGCCGATCTTTGGACTCCGTCATCGGAAAGCGAATGAGAGCGTGCCTTTGATGGTGGGAAGCGATAGCGGCCGCACAAATGCTGGTTTGGACATAATTGCAAGCTATGCTCGCAATTGTGGCAAACAGCATCGGTTGGATGTCACAGGAACTGCCTTCTCGAAGGACGATCCCGTCTCGTGCGCCATCAGGGAAAACATTCGTGAAGCTGACGGCGTTTATGCAAGTGCCGCGACAGGTCCGAATGGAGCGAAAGAAATCGACTGTTATGTTTAAGTCCGAGTTCATATCAGCGAGAGTCATGATGCTCAGCCTGTCCCTTGCCACCGCGGTGGTGCTGGCGGGTCAAGCCAAGGCATTCGATATCAATGCCGGCGTCACCAAGGAATCAGGTCCGTTCGATCTCTTCAAGTTCGGTTTCAAGGCCTACAAGAACGGACAGAAGGAAGAGGCGGTCGAAGCCTATCGCTACGCCGCCGAAAAAGGCCATACCGGCTCACGCTGGGCCTTGGCCAATATGTATGCCGATGGCGACGGCGTGGCACAGAACGATTTCGAAGCCTTCAAGATTTACAGCGAGATCGCCCAGCAGGGAGTGGAACCGGGCTCGGAAGACACCGGCTTCTTCATCAATGCACTGTTGGCGCTCGCGAGCTACTACAAGAGCGGCATCCCCAACAGTCCGGTGAAGATCGACCTCAACCAGGCCCGGCAGCTCTATTTCCAGGTCGCATCGACCTTCGGCGTTCCAGAGGCGCAGTTCCAGCTGGCGCAGATGATGCTGTCAGGCGAGGGCGGCGCCACCAACGTTCAGCAGGCCAAGAAATGGCTGAACCAGGCGCGCAAGAGCGGCCATCCGGGCGCCATGGCCGTATTCGGCAATATCCTGTTCCAGGAAGGTCAATCGATCCGCGGCCTGGCCTTCATGACCGCAGCGCTCGACAAGTGCAAGCCGAAGGACTGTAGCTGGATGGAAGACATGCAGGAGCAGGCCTTCTCCATCGCCAACGAGAACGACCGCCGTGTGGCGGTCTCCATGGCGCATCAGCTTGACGTTGCCGGCTCCGACTGATTGGCTTTGATCACAGCGCCGCCATGGCGGCGCCGGTGCCTGGATCCCGGTGTGTTAAGCACCCGGTCTTAATGGCTGAAATCAAGATGCGCGATTACAGGCACATGGTCCGAGGGCTTTTCCCAAGCGCGCACATGCTTTTCGATCGCCGTCGAGGTGAGCCGGTCTGCAGCCTCCGGCGACAGCATCAGGTGGTCGATGCGGATGCCGTTGTTTTTAGGCCATGCGCCAGCCTGATAATCCCAGAATGAGTAAAGCTTGATTGCATCGGTCGTCGCACGCACTGCATCGGTAAAGCCGAGATGCTCGAGCTGACGGAAGGACTGGCGCGTCTGCGGCAGGAAGAGGGCATCGTTCTCCCAGACCTTCGGGTCGAAGCAATCATGCGGCTCCGGGATGACGTTGTAGTCGCCAGCGAGGATCAGCGGTTCTTCCAATGCCAGGCGGGTCGATGCGAACTTACGCAGGCGCTCCATCCAGGCAAGCTTGTACGGATATTTCTCCGTATCGACCGGATTGCCGTTCGGCAGATAGAGGCAGCAGACACGTAGCGCGCCGTGCCCTTCGATCGAAAACACCGCTTCGATGAAGCGGGCCTGCTCATCGCTATCGTCGCCGGGCAGGCCACGGGTCACTTCGTCGGGCTTGGTCTTGGAGAGAATCGCAACGCCGTTGAAGCCTTTCTGCCCGTGCGTCTCGACGTGGTAGCCGAGCGCCTCGATCTCCAGCCTGGGAAAGCCTTCGTCGACCGTTTTGATCTCCTGCAGGCAGACGATATCCGGGTTCGAATCCTTCAGCCACTGGCAGAGGTTCTCGATACGCGCTTTGACACCGTTGATGTTCCAGGTGGCGATTTTCATGGGCGGCTCATTCCTTTGCTTCGGCTTGTTGTATCCGCAGCCGTCCGGCTTGACTACAGCCCAAATGAGAACCGGCCCGGAGCATGGGCTCCGAGCCGGTCATCAAGCTGTGGAAAAAGCGGGTAGGGATCAGATAGCAAAACTCGTGCCGCAGCCACAGCTTGCGACCGCATTCGGATTCTTGATCTGAAAGGATTGTCCAAGCAGGTTATCGACGAAATCGATCTCGGAGCCTGCCATGTAGACCAGCGACAACTGATCGATCAGCACGGTGGCATTGTCCTTTTCGACGACGATATCGTCATCTTCGGGACCTTCGACGAGGTCGAATTTATAGGAAAAACCCGAGCAGCCGCCGCCTTCGACAGCGACGCGCAATGCGCGCTTTCCGGCGTCCGCGCCGACGATGGCGGCGATTCGCTTGGCTGCGGCGTCCGATAGGGTAACACTTGTCTCAGTCATATCTTCCTCCTGCCGGGGTCAAGATCCGGAGAGAACCAATAAGCCGTCAAACTTTCAAACGGCTGATATCCGTAGCCTTTATCATGAAAGTCAGGCCGGTGACAGCATGGTTTCGTAGTTGAGCCACACACCGTTTTGCTGTTTCTTGTCTATAGGTATGAAGGCCGCAAAGCGACGTCAATGGGCTGGTATATACGAAGAGCGGACAGCAGTCCGCATCGCCGGGCAAGGCGAGGGACCGATTGCAGGGAAGCGGCTGTCGCGCTGATGGCGGTGCGGGAGTCAAATGCTGGAATGGATTGATAATGACGATTGATACGCATGCATTGGGTTTCGGGTATGGGGAAAAGGCAGCCTATGCAACAAATCCCTCGGAATCGCGTGGAAGGCTCTACGAAGAAGGATCGAGCCCGACACGCTCTGAATTCCAGCGCGACCGCGACCGGATCGTCCACACGACCGCCTTCCGGCGATTGAAGCATAAGACGCAGGTCTTCATCGCCCAGGATGGCGATCACTATCGCACCCGACTGACGCATACGATCGAGGTGGCGCAGATTGCCCGCGCATTGGCACGTGCCCTTAAACTCGACGAGGACTTGGCGGAAGGCGTAGCGCTGGTTCACGATTTCGGCCACACGCCTTTCGGTCATACGGGCGAGGATGCGCTGCATGAGGTGCTGCTGCCCTATGGTGGCTTCGACCACAACGCCCAATCCTTGCGCATCGTCACGAAGCTCGAGCGTCGCTATGCCGATTTCGATGGCCTCAATCTGACCTGGGAGACGCTGGAAGGTCTGGTCAAGCATAATGGCCCGCTGATGACGCCGGACGGCAAGGGCATTCGCGGGCCTGTGCCACAGCCGATCCTCGATTATTGCGAGATCCACGATCTCGAAATCGCTTCCTATGCCAGCCTGGAGGCCCAGGTCGCGGCGATCGCCGATGATATCGCCTACAACACGCACGATATCGACGATGGTCTGCGCTCCGGCTATCTGACGTTCGACATGCTGGAGGAGGTGCCCTTCCTCGCGGGTTTGATGGCCGAGGTGAGGGCGCGCTACCCGCATCTGGAGGCGAGCCGCTTCACGCACGAGATCATGCGCCGGCAGATTACCCGCATGGTGGAGGATGTCATCGCCGTTTCGCAGCAGGCGCTCGCCGAAATCAAGCCGGGCAACGTCGCCGATATCCGTGGAGCTGGCCGCATCGTCGCGACATTCTCGCCTGAAATGGCCGAGACCGACAAGCTGATCAAACAGATGCTGTTCAGGCGCATCTACCGTCACCCCGACATCATGCGCATCCGTGCCGGTGCCGCAAAGATCGTCACGGACCTCTTCCATGCCTATATGGAAAATCCCAAGGAGATGCAGAGCCACTATTGGGTGGATCATATCGCCGGGCTCGCAATCGCTCCCAAAGCGAGGCATGTCGGCGACTATCTGGCCGGCATGACGGACACCTATGCCATCAGTGCCCACAAGCGCCTGTTTGACCAGACTCCCGATTTGCGGTAGGCAGCGGCGGCGTCGGGCTGATAGCGGCTCGCCGAAGCTAATGCATGGACGATATCATGAACCTTTTCACCGACTTCGAAGTAAGAATTAAGAACGCTCTCGAACAAATTGATATTGTAAGAGAAAAGCGATCGGAAGTCGACTTCGGACGTGTGGGAGTGGAGCCGCCGCGAGATGCCAGCCATGGCGATGTCGCCACCAATGCGGCCATGGTACTGTCCAAGCCGCTGGGCACCAATCCGCGCGCGCTTGCCGAAATCATCGTCGCGAAGTTGAAGGAAGATGCCGACGTCGCCGAAGTTTCGGTTGCCGGCCCTGGTTTCATCAATATCCGTCTTTCGGTCGGCTACTGGCAGCGCCTGCTGTCGACGATGATTTCCGAGGGCGAGAAGTTTGGCCGCTCCAAGCTTGGTGAGGGGCAGAAGGTCAACGTCGAGTATGTCTCGGCCAACCCGACCGGGCCGATGCATGTCGGCCATTGCCGCGGCGCCGTCGTCGGCGATGCGCTGGCGAACCTGCTGGCCTTCTCCGGCTACGAGGTTACCAAGGAATATTACATCAACGACGCTGGCTCGCAGATCGACGTGCTGGCGCGCTCGGTCTTCATCCGTTACCGCGAAGCGCTGGGCGAACAGGTCGGCGAGATACCGCCAGGCCTCTATCCCGGTGACTATCTCGTTCCCGTCGGCGAAGCACTCGCCAAGGAGTTCGGCACCAAGCTGCGCGGCATGCCGGAAGATCAGTGGCTTCCGATCATCAAGGATCGGGCTATCGACGCGATGATGGCGATGATCAAGGAAGATCTGGAGGCGCTCAACGTTCATCACGACGTGTTCTTCTCCGAGCGTACCCTGCATGCCAACGGCGCGGCGCTGATCCGCACCGCGATCAATGATCTGACCTTCAAGGGCTATGTCTACAAGGGCGCGCTGCCGCCACCGAAGGGACAGCTGCCGGAAGACTGGGAGGATCGCGAGCAGACGCTTTTCCGTTCGACGGAAGTGGGTGACGATATCGATCGCCCGCTGATCAAGTCCGACGGTTCCTATACTTATTTCGCCGCCGACGTTGCTTACTTCAAGAACAAGTTCGACCGCGGTTTCAACGAGATGATCTACATTCTCGGTGCCGACCATGGCGGCTACGTCAAGCGGCTCGAGGCGGTCGCGCGTGGCGTTTCGGACGGAGCGGCGAAGCTGACCGTGCTCCTGTGCCAGCTCGTCAAGCTGTATCGAAATGGCGAACCGGTGAAGATGTCGAAGCGCTCGGGTGATTTCGTCACCTTGCGCGAAGTCGTCGATGAAGTCGGCCGCGATTCGGTGCGCTTCATGATGCTTTACCGGAAGAATTCCGAGCCTTTGGACTTCGATTTCGCCAAGGTCACCGAGCAGTCGAAGGACAACCCGGTCTTTTACGTGCAGTATGCGCATGCCCGCTGCATGTCGGTCTTCCGTCAGGCTAAGGAAGCCTTCCCGGATCTCGATATCGCCTCGCTCGATCTGTCGAAGGCTGTGCTTGGCGCGATCTCCGATCCGGCCGAATTGCAGCTGGTTGCAAAGATTGCGGAATTCCCGCGAATCATCGAAGCTGCAGCACAGTCTCAAGAGCCGCATCGCATTGCTTTTTATCTTTACGATTTGGCCAGTTCCTTCCATGGACACTGGAATAAAGGTAAAGATTTACCGGAATTACGTTTTGTTAACGATAAGAACCGAGAATTGAGCATTGCCAGACTTGGGCTGGTGTACGCTGTCGCGTCGGTTTTGAAGTCGGGTCTTGGTATAACCGGGACCGCAGCACCGGACGAAATGCGATAAACGTCACCATTTACCCACATTGCGCTGGCATTAACTGTAGTGTTTGCGAGTGGAACGGGTGATGGCAGAAAAACAGTTGGCGTATCGCGCAAGCGGAAACGACGAGTTCTTTGCGGATGATGATCCGCTCGCAGAACTTGCTCGTATCGTGGGTTTCGAGCCGCGCCCCGCTGCTCAGGCAACTCCTGCGGCTCAGCGGCAGGAGCCGGCCTTCAATCTGGAAGACGAGCTTCTTCGCGAATTCGAACGCTACGATACGCCGCGAATGAGTCCGGCAAATGACATCACCGCTCCCGCGGAACAGGTGTCGCCGCCGAGCCATGACGAGGCTGCGCATCCCGCCGAGCCTGTGCGGGCCGAGCCCAAGTTTGAAGAGCCGAAGTTCGAAGAGCCTGCGCCGCAGCCTGTGGCTCCGGTCAAGCCGACGATCGGCGCTCGCGATCTGATCGACGAGCTGGAAATGTCGATCGCGCCAGTTTTGCAGCCGGCACCGAGGGCCGCACCTGTCGAGCCGCAGCTGGCTGCTCCGGTGCTGAAGCCGACGCCGCAATCCGCTGCCGCTACCATACGGCTGCCGCTTGCCAACTTTACCCTGGCAACACCCGCTGCCTCGCGTGAGCAGTTCACGCCTGCTGTTGCCCAGCCGGCGCCGAAAGCCGCTTCTGATGAAGTGCTGTTCGATGGTGCCCTTGATTTTGAGGCGTTTGGTCCTGTTGAACCTCCGCATGCTCCCGAGGCGATAGCTCAACCTGTCGCACCTCAGCCTGCTCCGACAGTCTTCCAGGCGCCTGAGCCGCCCAAGGTTGCCAAGGCTGATCCGGCTGCACTTTCCGCCGAGATCGACGCCCTGCTGGCCGACGTCAATCGCTACCCGGTTCCATCAAGAACCGACGCGCCCGCCGCGAAGGACGAGCCGGATTTCGGTAATTTCGGCGCTTCCTTCTCCGAGCTCGCAGAGTTGCCGGTTGCGCCGGCGGCTGTCGCGCGGCATGAAGAGCCGAAGCCGATCACCTTTGGCGCGGAAGATCCATTCGCCGGCCAGGACTTCGAGTTCGATCTGGCCGATATCGAAATGGAGCTTGCCGGTCTCGATTTCGCCGAAGCCGACAAATCTCCTGCTGCACGTCAGCCGGCTCCGGCCGCTCCCGTTGCAGAGCCGATCCTTTCCCGTGCAACACCCGTTGCGCCTGCCCCTGCTGCTTCGATGATTACCGCTGCGGTGCCGCAGCCGATGGGGCCTGCACCGGCGTCGGTTGCGCCGGCTGCAAATGTTGCGCCTGCCGCGACGAGGGCAGCACCGGTATTCGAGGCCGATCAGCCTCTGCCGTTCGACCCCACGGAAATCTCCGAGACGGAGGATCGTGTCGAAACCTTCGAGGGTTCGCATGTTCCGCACCTGCCGGCGATCGAGCCGGAAGAGCCGATTGCGGTTCCGCCGGAATTTGATTTCGATCTGGATTCGGAAATGGCGAGCCTGCTTGGTGCTCCGGCCAAGGAAGCAGCGCCAGAGCCGATCAAGCCGGCTGTTGCCGCCGCGCTGGGTGGTGCCGCTGTCGCCGCTTCCTGGTCGAAGAATGCGGCCGCCCAGCCTGCTGCTCCGGTCGCAAAGCAGCCGATCGAGGAGTTCGACGAGTTCGAGCGTGCGCTCGAAGAGGATTTCCGCCGCAGCTATCGCGAAGCCTCCAACCCGGTCGAGAATGTCGCCAGGATGACGCTGAACCCGGCCGCGGGTAGCCGTCGCCCGGTTCGCTCCTTGCGCGGCATGGTTACGACTGCCGCAGTTATTGCGGTCCTCGGCGTCGGTGCCTACGGCGCCTATAGCTGGGTCCGCCACGGCGCGCCGATCTCCAGCTTCTCTGGAGAGCCGCGTGTGATTGCAGCCGACAGCGATCCGGTGAAGGTCGCGCCGGAAAATCCGGGCGGCACCGTCGTTCCGAATCAGGACAAGGCCGTCTACGACCGCGTTGCCGGCGATAGCACCGCTGCGCCGAAGCAGAAGGAGCTTGTCTCCTCCAACGAGCAGCCGGTTGATGTCGTCCAGAAGACGCTGATCCCCGAAGCCGTATCGCCTGACGACAGCGACGGCGATCAGGTCACGTCGACGCCGGTCGGTGAAACCGAAGATCCGCGCCTGCTGCCGAACCAGAATGGTGGAAACGCCAATGTCGCCGCCAGCAACGACGATCAGGTGCCGTCCGTTTCCCCGCGCAAGGTGCGCACGATGATTGTCAAGCCGGATGGCTCCCTGGTGCCGCGCGATGAGCCGGTTGCCGATACGACGACCACTGCCGCCAAGCCGGCGAACAATCAGGTCGCATCGACCAATTCGCGCCCGTCTCAGGCAAATACCCCGGCAGCAACCCAGTCGGATAATGCCGATGCTGCCAGCGCCGAAAGCACGCCGATCCGCGTCGTCAAGACGAACCCGGTTCCGACGGCACGTCCCGAGCCCGCCGCCAAGGCCAATGCGGCTGCTCCGGCCCAGGAAGCCCAAGCTCAAGCTCAGCCCAAGGCTCAGCCGAAGCAAGTCGCATCGGCTAGCCCAGCGGCAGCTGCCCCGGCTTCCACTGCAAGCGGCGGCGCTTACGGCGTCCAGATCGCATCCCTGCCGACCGAAGCCGACGCGCAAAAGTCGCAGGCCAACCTCAAGGTCAAGTTCGCCAGCGTCATCGGCAATCATCCGCTGGAGATCCGCAAGGCCGATATCGCCGGCAAGGGCACCTACTATCGTGTCCGTGTCGTCGCCGGCTCGAAGGATGAGGCCGCGGCCATCTGCACGCGCTATCGCGCCGCCGGCGGCACCTGCCTGATCTCGAAGTAGTCGATTGGGCTTTCAGGCCTAGGTGTTCTGATAGAGTTGAAAAATCCGCCTGCAGAGATCAATCTGTGGGCGGATTTGTTTTTGGCGAGCCAAGCGTTGGACATGGCGAACGATGCGGCACCTACAGCTATCGACGCGCCGAGCGTCCATCAGGCTTTTTGTTCCTGAGGACGCTCCGGACATCTTCGCCAGCATATCGCCCGACATCACGCGGTTCATGACCTGGCGTCCGCCTGAGACAGAGGCGGCTTTCGCAGATGTTTGGCGGAGATGGCCGAAGGCAATCGAAGACGGATCGGAACTCCACTTTACAGCCCGCTACAAGGATGACGATCGTTTTCTGGGCGTTATCGGCGTGCATGCTGCACTGACCGGCACGCCGGAACTTGGAATTTGGCTTCGCAGCGAAGCGCACGGTCTGGGATTCGGTCGCGAATTGATCGGCGCGATCATCGGATGGGCGAGCGCGAGCTTCTCTATTCGATATTTCGAATACCCTGCCGCGGAGGAGAATATCGCCAGCAGGCGGATTGCCGAAGCCTATGGCGGCGAGGTGAGAGAGCGCAGGTCAAATCCTAAATACTCTTCAGTCGTCTACCATATACCGCCCCAATAACCTGCCGAAGACGGTTGTTCTTGTGTATCCCCGCTTGACGTCACTCGCATTTCCCAGCGCAGGCTTTATGATTCGGATATGACCGAATCGAAATCCATGATCCTTGGCTGCAGCGGCCACACCATCACGCCCGAAGAACGATCCTTCTATAAGGGGGAGCAGCCCTGGGGCTTTATCCTGTTCGGACGCAATATTTCCGAGCCGGCGCAGATCGCCGATCTCGTGGCGTCGCTGCGTGACAGCGTCGGACGTAACGCTCCTGTATTTATCGATCAGGAAGGCGGCAGGGTGCAACGCATTCGACCACCGATCCTGCAGCATTACCCTTCCGGACAGGCACTCGGCGATATCTATCGTCAGGATCGTGCGCGCGGCTTGCGCGCCGCATGGCTGATGTCGCGGCTTCATGCCTTCGATTTGCTGAAGTTCGGCATCAATGTCGACTGCCTGCCCGTATTGGACGTTCCTGTGGCAGGATCGAGCAACGTCATCGGCAACCGCGCCTATGGCTCCGATCCGGTGACGGTGACGGAGATGGGACGCGCGGCGGCGGAAGGGCTGAAGGCCGGCGGCATGCTGCCCGTGATGAAGCATATGCCCGGCCATGGCCGCGGCTTTGCCGATTCGCATCACGAGTTGCCTGTCGTCTCGGTTCCGCGCGCGGAGTTGGAGGCACATGATTTCGCTCCCTTCGTGGCGCTCAAGGACGAACTGATGGCGATGACCTGCCATGTCGTCTTTACCGATATCGATCCGGAGAACCCGGCGACGACGTCGCGGAAGGTGATTGAGGAGATCATCCGCGGCCATATCGGCTTCCAGGGCCTGCTTTTGTCGGACGACACTTCGATGAACGCGCTGAAAGGCACGATTGGCGAGCGTGCAGCAAATATTATTGCGGGCGGATGCGATATCGTGCTGCATTGCAATGGCGTCATGGACGAAATGCAGCAGGTGGTCCGTAGTGTTCCGGCGTTGGCGGGTGCGGCGCTTGCAAGAGCCAAGGCGGTCGAAGCGGCTTTCGGCAGGAATGACGGCGCCGATGAGGCCTCTATTCGGGCGGAATTCGACGCGATGTTCGCAGTGGCGTAAAACCGGACTTCGAGGAACGGACGGGTGACAAGGTGAGCGGCAGCACGGACAAGCTTCAGCAGGCGGCAACGCCGATGGACAAGCTCTGGCAGGAAGGCGAGACGCAGCGCGGCTCGCATGAGCCGGCGCTGGTTGTCGACCTTGCCGGCTTTGAAGGACCGCTCGATCTGCTGCTGCATCTGGCGCGCACTCAGAAGGTCGATCTGTCCCGTATCTCGGTTCTGGCGCTCGCCGAACAATATCTCCAGTTCATCGACAGCGCCCGGCGCATCCGCATCGAGCTTGCTGCCGATTATCTCGTCATGGCCGCATGGCTCGCCTATCTCAAATCCAAGCTGCTGATCCCGCAGCAGAGCAAGGAAGACGGGCCGACGGGCGAGGAGATGGCGGCTACGCTCGCGTTCCGCCTCAAGCGTCTCGAAGCCATGCGCGATGCGGCCACCGATCTGGTAAACCGCAATCGCCTCGGCCGTGATATCTTCGCGCGCGGTGCGCCGGAACATATTCCTGATCGCCGCCAGTCCGCCTTCGACGCCAGCCTTTATGATCTCCTGACCGCCTATGCCAGCCTGCGTCAGCGCCAGGCCGTGACTCAGGTGACGATCGAGAAGCGCCGTGTCTGGTCGCTGGCCGATGCCCGCGTCATTCTCGACCGTATGATTGGTGAGATCACCGATTGGACGGCGCTGGAACATTATCTGCTGAGCTACATGACGACGGCCAGCGAGCGGGTGACGGCGATCGCCAGCGCCTTTGCCGCCTCGCTTGAGCTGGTGCGCGAAGGGCAGCTGGAAATTCGCCAGGAGGGCGCGTTTCAGCCGCTCTATATGCGGCGCGGGCCGAAGCATTCGTCGCTGGAAGCAGCGGAATAGGGCAGGGAAGAGCGTGAGCGAACCAGACGGCGAACATCAGCATTTGGAGTACGAGGCGGAAATATCCGATCTCGATGATCGTCGGCTGAGCGAGGCCGAGCGCATTGCCGAAGCGCTGGTTTTCGCCTCGGCACAGCCGGTCTCCGAGGCTTTCATTGCCGAGCGCGTTGCGCGCGGAGTCGATATTCCCGCCGTCATGCAGAAGCTGAAGGCCGATTACGCCATGCGCGGCGTCAATCTCGTGCAGGTGGATGGCGCCTGGGCTTTCCGCACGGCTGCGGATCTTTCCTTCGTGATCCGGCGCGACGAGAGCGAGGTGCGCAAGTTGTCGCGTGCGGCGCTGGAGGTGCTGGCCATCATCGCCTACCACCAGCCTGTGACGCGCGCCGAGATCGAGGATATCAGGGGCGTGCAGACCTCCAAGGGCACACTCGATGTCCTGATGGAGTCCGGCTGGGTCCGCTTCCGCGGCCGCCGCCGCACACCGGGGCGACCCGTAACTCTCGGTACGACACGCGATTTCCTCGATCATTTCGGCTTGGAAGAACTGCGCGATCTGCCCGGTCTCGAAGAGTTGAAGGGGGCGGGGTTGTTGTCAGGCCGGATTCCGGCCAATTTCAACATCCCGTCGCCTTTGATGAATGACGAACTGACCGAGGACGAAGATCCGATCACTCAAATGGATCTGGAAGAGCTCGGCATCCTGCCGCCGAGCGGCGCAAGCTCAGGGGATTAGGGCATTGCTCGGTCCCTGAAAGGCGGCCGCAATCGCATCTGCAGATTTTCGCAAAACGGCGTGTCAGGTCTCTCTTTCGCCATCAGCGGATGCGAATATGCACATCATCTTCTCAGCTTGGAGACGTTTGGTCGCCCGCATGGGCGCTCGTCATCCCGATATGCGTGGATGCAGTACATTTTGGTGTTTGAAAAACATCCGCAAACGTCTTACATCGGAAAGACACTGTAATTGGGAGTTAAAGCAATGGGTTCTCTAAGCATATGGCACTGGCTGATCGTCCTGGCCATCGCGCTGTTGTTGTTCGGCCGTGGAAAGATCCCGGAGCTGATGGGTGATGTCGCCAAGGGCATCAAGAGCTTCAAGAAGGGCATGAACGACGACGAAGATACGTCGACGTCCACGTCGACGGCGTCCCGTACGGTCGAGCACAAGGCTGACGAAACGAAGTAATTATGTCGGGCAGGCGCCAAGCTGAAAGGCTTGCCGTTGGCCCAGGAGCCTTTGCATGTTCGATATAGGCTGGTCCGAGCTCGTGATTATCGCCGTCGTGGCCTTGGTCGTAATCGGTCCCAAGGAATTACCGTCGACCTTGCGGACGATCGGTAAGATGACGGCGCGAGCCAGGAAGGTCGCTGGCGAATTTCGTGCCCAGTTCGACGAAGCCATGCGCGAGGCGGATCTGGACGACGTGCGCCAGACGATCGCCGATGCGCAGAAGCTCAATCCAGTCAACTCGCTGCGGGAAGCCATGAACCCGCTGCGTGATATGGGCAACGAGATAAAGGCGGATTTGCAGCGTGCCGCAACGCCGGACAAAGCAGCACCTGCAGCAACGCCATTGCCGTCTGAACCTGTTCCGGGCGTTTCGTCCGGCCTGCCGGAAGCACTAGCTGCCACGTCGACGACGCCTGCCGCTTCGAGCAGTCCGTCGCCGGCGGCTGCTCCCGAGGCAGTGGCAGCGGTCGCTCCACAGCCGGTAGCCGTTGCGAGTGAAACTGTCGAGAAGCTTAAGGCCGTGCGCAAACCGCGTCCGAAGGCCGTCACCAAGCTCGACGACGTTGCAGCCGCCGCCGTCCAGACGCCCGTCGTGACGGAAAAACCAAAGCGCGCCCCGCGCAAGGTCGCGACCGCTGCAGCCGTAGAAAAGACGCCTCCAGCTCCCAGGAAGCGCCCGACCGCTACAGCCAGCAAGGCGACGCCTAAAACGCCCAAGAAGAAGGACCAGGCATGACGGGTGACATCGACGATAAGCCGCAGCCGCTTATCGAACACCTCATGGAATTGCGCACGCGGCTGATCTGGTCGCTCGTGTCGTTCTTCGTCGCCTTCATTGCATGTTTCGCAGTAGCGAAGCATCTTTTCAATTATCTGGTCTATCCATACAAATGGGCCGTCGAATGGGCTCATCTCGATCTCGCAAAGGCCGAGTTGATCTATACGGCGCCGCAGGAATTCTTCTTTACGCAGGTCAAGGTCGCCATGTTCGGCGCCTTGGTGATCTCCTTCCCGATCATCGCCGCGCAGATCTATAAGTTCGTGGCGCCAGGCCTCTACAAGAACGAGCGCAACGCTTTCCTTCCGTTTCTGATTGCGTCCCCCGTTTTGTTTTTGATGGGTGCTGCGCTTGTCTACTTTTTCTTCACGCCCATGGTGATGTGGTTCTTCCTGAAGATGCAGCAGACGGGTGGCGATGGTCAGGTCGGTATCCAGCTGATGCCGAAGGTCTCGGAATATCTGAGCCTTATCATGACGCTGGTCTTCTCTTTCGGCCTGGTTTTCCAGCTGCCCGTCATTACGACGCTGCTTGCGCGCGTTGGCCTGCTGACCTCGTCCTGGCTGGCGGAAAAGCGCAAGTTTGCCATCGTTTTCGCCTTCATCGTCGCCGCTGTGCTGACGCCGCCGGATCCGATGTCCCAGATCGGCCTTGCACTGCCGACGATCCTTCTCTACGAGATTTCCATCTACGCGGCGCGACTCGTGGAACGCCAGCGTAAGCGGCAAGCGCTTGAAGAGAGTGGCGGGGCTTCCGAGATCACCAAGACGGACGACGTCTAGGCGCGGAAGGCTTAGCCTCGTTTCCCAGCTATTGCCGTTTCGACCTCCGACCGAGACCTCGGTCGGAGTTATACTCATGTCAAACGACCTGGAACGAAGATGCTTGATATCAGATGGATTCGTGAGAATGCCGAGGCTTTCGATGCAGCGCTTGCCAAGCGCGGTGCGGAGCCTCAGTCGCAAAGCCTCATCGCGCTCGACGAGAAGCGCCGCTCCGTCATTCAGTCCGTCCAGGATATGCAGTCCCGCCGCAATGCCGCCTCGAAGGAGATCGGCGCGGCGATGGCGCAGAAGAACAGCGAACTTGCCGACAAGCTGAAGGCTGAAGTCGCAGACATCAAAGTCTCTCTTCCAGCTGCGGAAGAGCAGGAACGCGCGCTGACGGCCGAGCTCAACGATGCGCTGTCGCGTATTCCGAACATCCCGCTCGAGGACGTGCCCGTCGGCAAGGACGAGCATGACAATGTCGTCAAGCACGTCTGGGGCGCCAAGCCGACCTGGAACCATCAGCCGAAGGAACACTACGAGATCGGCGAAGAGCTCGGCTATATGGATTTCGAGCGCGCTACGAAGCTTTCTGGTTCGCGCTTCACAGTGCTGACTGCGCAGCTTGCTCGCCTCGAACGGGCGCTTGGCCAGTTCATGCTCGATCTGCATACCGGCGAGCACGGTTACACTGAAGTCAGCGCGCCGCTGATGGTGCGTGACGAGGCAATGTTCGGAACTGGCCAGCTGCCGAAATTTGCCGAGGATTCGTTCAGGACCACGGATGGTCGCTGGCTGATCCCGACGGCGGAGGTTTCGCTGACCAATCTCGTCTCCGGCGAAATCCTCGATCACGAGAAGCTGCCGCTGCGTTTCACGGCCCTGACGCCGTCCTTCCGCTCGGAGGCCGGCTCTGCCGGCCGCGATACCCGCGGCATGCTGCGTCAGCATCAGTTCTGGAAGTGCGAGCTGGTATCGATTACCGACGCTGAGAGCTCCATTGCCGAGCACGAACGGATGACCGCCTGCGCCGAGGAAGTGCTGAAGCGTCTCGGCCTGCATTATCGGGTCATGACGCTGTCGACCGGCGATATGGGTTTTGGCGCGCGCAAGACCTATGACCTGGAAGTCTGGCTGCCGGGGCAGGATACCTATCGCGAAATCTCTTCCTGCTCGGTCTGCGGTGATTTCCAGGCCCGGCGCATGAATGCCCGCTATCGCGGCAAGGACGACAAGAACACCAAGTTCGTCCATACGCTGAACGGTTCTGGCACGGCGGTCGGCCGCTGCCTGATCGCGGTGCTTGAGAATTATCTCAATGCCGATGGCTCGGTCACTGTCCCGGACGTACTCCTGCCATATATGGGTGGTCTGAAAAGGATCGAAAAAGCAGCATAATCGAGCGGTGGGGCGATGCGTATTCTTCTGACCAATGATGACGGCATTCACGCTGAAGGTCTGGCGGCATTGGAGCGTATCGCCCGTACCCTGTCTGATGACGTCTGGGTCGTCGCGCCGGAGACGGATCAGAGCGGCCTTGCTCACTCATTAAGCTTGTCCGAGCCGTTGCGCATGCGCAAAGTCTCGGACAAGCATTATGCACTCAGGGGAACGCCGACCGATTGCGTCATCATGGCGATCCGCAAGGTGCTGGATATCAAGCCCGATCTCGTGCTTTCCGGCGTCAATTCCGGCTCGAACGTCGCCGACGACGTCACCTATTCCGGAACCATCGCCGGCGCCATCGAAGGCACGCTGCAGGGCGTACGCTCCTTCGCGCTGAGCCAGGCCTATGTCTATGACAACGGTGCGCGGGTCGTTCCCTGGGAGGTGGCGGAGACCCATGCCCCGGCCTTGCTCAACAAGCTGATGAATGTCGATCTGCCCGATGGTACCTTCCTCAATCTGAATTTTCCGAATTGCCGTCCCGACGAAGTCGACGGAGCGGAAGTGACCGCACAGGGCAATCTTGCCTTCAATGTGCAGGTCGAGGAGCGGGCCGACGGCCGCGGCTTCCCTTACTATTGGCTTCGCTTCGGCGAGCGGAGTGGTATCTTTCGTCCGGGGACTGATATTCAGGCGTTGAAACAAAATCGTATTTCGGTAACGCCTTTGAAACTCGATTTGACGGATTATTCGGCGCAAGACCGCGTGGCGCGGGCGCTCGGTATGGAGTAGCGGATTGACACCTCGTTTGGTGGAAAAGGAAGGCTTTGCGGCCGTGGTTCTGCGGTTGCGGGCGGAAGGCATATTGGACATCGATCTGATGACGGCGGTCGAGCAGACGCCGCGCCTGCCTTTCGTGCCGGCGCAATTTGGCGATGATGCCTATTCCAGCCGGACGATTCCGATTGATTGCGGCGCCTTCATGGAGGGCATTGATCTCGTCGTGCGTATTCTCCACGGCTTGAAGATCAAGCCCGGTCATCGCGTTCTCGAAATTGGGACGGGCAGCGGCTTTACCGCCGCGGTCATGGGACGAATCGTCGAGCGCGTATTGACCGTCGATCGCTATAAGACGCTAACGACTTCGGCTCAGCAGCGCATGGATGCGCTCGGCCTGCGCAATGTCATCATCCGCCAGGCCGATGGCAGCGCCGGTCTGCCGGGCGAGGGCACCTTCGACCGTATCCTGGTCACCGCGGCCTTTACGACGATGCCGCGGTTCTATGCCGAGCAGCTGGTGTCCGGCGGCTCGATGATAGCCCCGCTTATCGTCGATGACCGTACTTGCCGCCTGGTTCGCTTGACAAAGACCGGCAGTCGATTCGAGCGCGAAGAATTATTCGACGTTCCCTACCAGCCCATCGTGCCTCTTCTCGCCTCCTATCTTTGAGGCTGAGTTCGGGCGGATGCCCGTGAAACAGGCGCTTTGAGCCGTTTCATTTTCTATGGTTAGCAATTCCTCAAAAAAACACATGCCGCACCAGTGCTTTAACCGCATGGTAAGATTAACGCGCTTTAATCGACCCATAATCGGTTGCGTCTTAAGTGGGTCGAGTCATGGGTTTCAGTCTTTCTTCAAACTACGGTAAATCGGCAGGGAAAGTCCTGGTGGCCATCCTCCTGGCGAGCACTGCAACAGCTTGTAGTTCAGACACGACCCGTTTCAGCGGGCTCTTCAATAAAACGGACAATGTGACGACGGGGTCGATCAATCGCCGCGGCCTCAATGGTCCGAATGGTGATCCGGTGCCGCGCGCCGATGTTGCTCAGGCGGGCGGTTACGGCCAGCAGGATTATTCGCAGCAGAGTGCGCCGGTGTCGCAACCATATCCGAACTCTCCGGCCCGCTATAATCCATCTTATTCCAGCGCACGGGCATCGACCGCGCCTGTCGCAATACAGCGCACCGATCTTGCTGCTCCGAGCGCTTCCGCCAGTTCTCGTCGGGTGCAGCAGGCGGAATCGGAGGCGATGGCGCAACCGTTCCCAGCATCGCGCAACAACAACGGCTCCCGCGCCGCACCGGCACTTGCTCCCGACACCATGTCGACGGGCACGATCAAGGCCGCTGCCGCGCCGCAGATGTCGCCCGGCTGGACTACGGTCAATGCGCCGAGCGTGACGCTGCATCAGGGTGAGAATATCGCGCTTCTTTCGCGCCGCTACGGCGTTCCGGAAAAGGAAATCCTGCGCGCGAACGGCCTGCGCAATGGCGCCGCCGCGCAGTCAGGCCAGCAGATCGTCATCCCGACGATGAATGGTGCAGGTGTCTCGGGCCCGGCCAAGATGGCCTCTGAGGCGACGGATCTTTCCAAGGGCGGCAAGATGCCCGGCCCGGCCAAGGCGCCGCAGCAGGAAGCGCTCGCGCTGCCGACCGGCAACCAGATGCGTGGCAAGTCCCAGGCTGGCCTTGCCGATCCCAACAAGCTTGCCGCAGGCAATGGCAAAGGCCCGACGCCAAAGGGTACCTATGTCGTCAAGCCGGGCGATTCGCTGGCGAGAATTGCCAAGGAAAGCGGCGTCTCCGTCGCCGAACTGAAGCGCGCGAACAACATGCAAGCCGGCGATAGCATTCGCATCGGGCAGGCGCTGGCATTGCCGCATGGTGGGGTTGCTTCGGCGGATCCGGTCAAGACCGCTTCGATTGAGCCGCAGAAGGCGTCGGTCAAGCCGGGCGCGCTCTCCGTCGAGCCGAAGCAGGCTGCTGCCGATCCGATTGCCAAGCAGGCGCCCAAGGTTGTTGCCCATGCCGATGCGGCACCCGACGCCGCTGCCAAGCCGAAGGAAGTTGCCTCCGCCTCGCCGAGCCAGTCCATCAACGATGCTGCCAAGTCCGATGCACAGGCGGATGCGCCTGAGGCAACCGGTATCGGCAAGTATCGCTGGCCGGTCCGCGGCGCTGTCGTCGCCGGCTATGGCTCCAACGTCAATGGCAGCCGTAACGACGGTATCGACATTTCCGTTCCCGAGGGTACGCCGATCAAGGCTGCCGAAAACGGTGTGGTCATCTATGCCGGCAACGGCCTGAAGGAACTCGGCAACACGGTTCTCGTCCGCCACGACGACGGCACGGTCACGGTCTACGGCCACGCCGATGCGCTCAGCGTGACCCGCGGCCAGAAGGTCCAGCGCGGTCAGACGCTGGCAACATCGGGCATGAGCGGCAATGTCAGCCAGCCGCAGCTGCACTTCGAAGTCCGCAAGAATTCGGCTCCGGTCAACCCAATGACGTTCCTTGAATAGGTAGTGCGTCTCAAGGACTCTGCAAAAAGCCCGGTCAACGCCGGGCTTTTTGTCGTTTATGGCTTGGTCTTGAAGATCAGTCGCGGTCGAGTGTGATGCGCAGCCGGCCGCCAAGATCCTGGATATATTGCCAGGCGACACGGCCGGAGCGGGCGCCGCGCGTCGTCGCCCATTCCAGGGCCTCGTGGTGCATTCGCGCGCGATCGAGGCCAAGCTTGAAGTGATCGGCATAGGCATCGATCATCTGCAGATAGTCTTCCTGGCTGCACTTGTGGAAACCGAGCCAGAGGCCGAAGCGATCAGAGAGCGAAACCTTCTCTTCGACGGCTTCCGACGGATTGATTGCCGTCGACTGCTCGTTTTCCATCATGTGGCGCGGCAGCAGGTGCCGACGGTTGGATGTGGCGTAAAACAGCACATTGTCTGGCCGGCCCTCGACGCCGCCGTCCAATGCCGCTTTCAACGACTTATAGGCAGTATCGTCATGGTCGAAGGAGAGGTCGTCGCAGAAGATGATGATGCGATGCGGTGTTGCCTTCAGGATATCCAGCAGCACCGGCAGCGAGGAAATATCCTCGCGATGCACCTCGATCAGTTTCAGCGAAACGCCGGTCGCCCGGCGCACGTCTTCGTGCACCGCCTTGACCAGCGAGGATTTACCCATGCCGCGTGCGCCCCAGAGCAGCACGTTGTTGGCGGCAAAGCCTTCCGCGAAACGCAGCGTGTTCTCGTGCAGAATGTCGCGCACATGATCGACGCCACGGATGAGGGTCAGCGCCACACGGTTCGGCCGCGGGACGGGTTGCAAATGAAGTCGGGCAGGGGCCCAGACGAAGCAGTCGGCGGCATTCCAGTCATTGACGGCCGGCGCCGGCCCGGCCAGACGTTCGACAGCATCGGCAAGGCGACGGACTTCGGCAAGGATCAGGGCGTTTTGGTCTTCAGTCACCGTTTCCTCCTGAATATTGAACAAGAAAGTCGTAAAATGCGCGCGCTGTCTTGCCGGGTATCATGCTCCTTTGGGGGCTGAAAGGCTAACAGACCGGGAAAACGGTACGGTTTGCGGCTGTTTTTGTTGCAATCGCCATGCGCGTAACTATATTCCGGCCACCTGACGCGGGGCCTTGTTCCCGCTAGGAGTTCAAGGGAGTTCTCGATGTTTATCACCAACGCATATGCGCAGAGCGCAACAGATTCGGCCGCGAGTGCCTTCGGCGGTTCCGGCTTTGAAATGATCATCCTGTTTGTGCCGCTGATGGTCGTTTGGTATTTCCTTCTCATCCGCCCGCAGCGTGCGCAGGCAAAGAAGCGTGACGAGATCCTGAAGAACATTCGTCGCGGCGATCAGATCGTCACCAGCGGCATCGTCGGCAAGGTCACCAAGGTCATCGACGAAAAGGAACTGGAAGTCGAGATCGCCGAAGGCGTGCGCATTCGCGTCGTCCGCAGCGCCATTTCCGAGGTTCGCGTCAAGGGTGAGCCCGTCAAGGCAGACGCCGCGTAAGGCACTTTGCTGGAAGCGGCGCCCGGCGCCGCTGCGCATCTTCGAAATTCGGCATCGACTTTCTTGAAGGACTGTGCACAAATTCAAGGTGTTACTGCGCCCTTTGCATTTTCTGTCGAAGGTAGGGCGCAGTTAGGAAGTCCTAATTCGAGAGAGCGATGTTGCACGTCTCCTGGTGGAAGACCGCCCTAATCTGGTTCGTCGTTCTCTTGAGCGTGCTTCTGGCCGCTCCCAACCTGCTTGGCGAGCGCGCGCTTTCATCCTTTCCTGCATGGTGGGCGCATCGAAAGATCGAGCTTGGCCTCGATCTTCGCGGTGGATCGCATCTGCTGCTGAAGATCGAGCGGGGTGATGTCGAAAAAGATCGCCTGGAAAGCATCGTCGGCGATATCGCGACCCGGTTGCGCACCGTCAATGTCGCCTATTCGGGCCTCACCGGCACCGGCCGCAAGATCCAGCTTCGCATCAACGATCCCGCACAGGTCCAGTCAGCCCTGACGGCATTGCGGCCGCTGACATCAGGACCGGACAAGCCATCCGTCGCTCTGTCCCAGGGGGACAACGGCGCGCTGACGCTCGATATCACCGATGCCGACATCAACAGCCATGTGTCGTCGGCGATCGCCCGCGCAATAAAGGTCATCCACGCCCGTATCGCGCAACTCGGCGTCGGGGAACCTTTGATCCGCCGGCAGGGATCTGACCGTATCGTCGTTCAGGTGCCTGATCTTGCTGACGCGCAGCGGTTGAAAAACCTTCTCGGCCAGCCGGCCAAACTCAGTTTCCGCCTTATCGATCAGTCGATGTCGGTGCAGGACGCCATGGACAAGCAGCCTCCTGCCGGTTCCGATGTGCTGTTTTCCGAAGACGATCCGCCCGTCGGCTATCTCGTGCAGCGGCAGCCGCTGCTCTCGAACGTCGATTTTTCCGATGCCATCGCGAGCGTTGACAATCAAAAGGGCGAGGGTGCCGTCTCGGTCAAGTTGACCCCGGAGGCAACGCATCGCTTCGCGCAGGCAACCGCGAGCAATCTCGGCAAGATCATCGTCGTCGTGCTTGACGATCAGGTCATCTCCGCAGCCTCACTAAAGACGGTCATCGCTACAGGCGAGATCGATGTTCCCGGAGATTTCACCGCCCAGGGGGCACAAGATCTCGCCGTCATGGTCAAGAGCGGGCCGCTGCCCGCGACGCTGACGACAGTCGAGGAGCGCACCATTCAGCCGGGTCTCGGCGGTGAGACGGCGCGTTATGGCCTGATTGCCTGCATTGCCGCGGCGGTCTTTGTCGCCGCGTTGATGATCGGCTTCTATCGCCTGCTCGGCATCATCGCGACCATCTCGCTCGTCATCAACATGGTCATGGTAGCAGCACTCATGGGCCTGCTCGGCATAACGCTGACCTTGCCCGGCGTCGCTGCCATCGTCCTCATCATCGGCATCGGCCTGGATGCGCTGGTGCTGATCTACGAGCGCGTGCGTGAGGAGGAAAAGAAGACCCATCTTCTCGTCGATGCGCTGCGTCATGGCTTCAACCGCGCGGCAGCGACCGTCGCTGACGCCAATCTGACAGTTCTGATCGTTGCGGCCATTCTTTTCTATGCGAGCACCGGCGCCGTGCGCGGCTTTGCCGCCACGCTGATGGTCGGCGTCATCTCGACGTTCTTCACTTCCTGCTTCGTCACACGGTCGCTGGTGAATATGTGGATTTCGCGCCGCAAGCCGCGCACTTTGCTTGTCGGCGTGCGCAGCGGCATTTTCGACAATGCCAATATCCGCTTCATGGGCATCCGACGTTATACATTCACGGTATCGGCCGCCCTGTCCGTCATCACACTCATTGCCTTTGCGACGGTCGGGATGCATCTCGGCATCGATTTTGCCGGTGGGTCGATCATAGAAGTCCGCGCCAAGCAGGGCGTAGCCGATCCGGTCGACATTCAAACGCGTCTTGATGCCGTCATCCCGGGCGACGTGCGTGTCGAACGACTCGCAGATCGTCTTGGTGCGGTGGTTCGTGTCCATGCGCAGGAGGGCGGTGAAAACGCCGAACAATCCGCCGTCTCGCTTGTTCAGGACGAACTGGGCAGGGATTACAATTTTTCCCGCGTCGAAGTGGTCGGTCCGTCCGTGTCGGGCGAAATCACCACCACCGCCTCACTTGCCGTCCTGGCGGCGCTGGCAGCAATTCTCGTCTATATATGGCTGCGGTTCGAATGGCAGTTTGCGGTCGGCGCGATCATCGCGACGCTGCACGACGTCATTCTGACACTTGGTCTCTTCGTGCTATCAGGCATGGAATTCAATATGACCGGCATCGCCGCGATCCTCACCATTGTCGGCTACTCGCTGAACGATACGGTGGTTGTCTATGACCGAATGCGCGAGAACCTCAAGCGCTACTCGCAGATGCCGCTGCCGATTCTGATCGACGCCTCCATCAATCAGACACTATCTCGTACCATTCTGACATCGGCGACAACGCTCCTGGCGCTGCTCGCGCTCTACATTTTCGGCGGCGAGGTGATACGTGCCTTCACCTTCGTTCTGCTTTTCGGCGTCGCTATCGGCACTTTTTCGTCGATTTATATTGCGGCTCCTGTGCTGATCCTGTTCAAGCTGCGTCCGGACAAGTTCCAGACCGGCGGCGAAAGCAATGGACCCGCGGCCGGCAATATCCAGTCAGGCAAACCAGCGGTGTGATACAGTGGCAAAAGGTATAGAAATCCGTAACGCGCATTTTCCCGGGCGCGCACCGATCGACGCTTACGGCAATGGCGGCTTCCGCTTTGCCGACATGTCACATCGCGGCTCTCTGCTCTGCCTGCCTTCCGGAATCTATGGCTGGGACATGCTGCAGGGTGATGCGCTGACGCCGGATCGCTTCCAGAAGGTTCTCGATGAGGCCGCGGAGATCGAAGTGCTGCTCGTCGGCACCGGCACGGAGCTGCGTCCACTGCCGGCCGAGCTCAAGGCTGCTTTGCGCGCCAAGCAGATTTCCTCCGACCCGATGAGCACCGGGGCCGCCGTGCGCACCTTCAATATCATGCTCTCCGAATCGCGTGCCGTGGCTGCGGCGCTGATCGCCGTCTGACCTTCGGATCGAAGAGTATGACGACATCAGCTACGCCCCGTAGCAACCGGGACATCTGCCTTGCCACGCTTCGCGACACCGATCGCGATCGCTACCTCGCATGCCTGCTGGCGCCGGAGGAGAAACGTCCCGCACTTGCGGCGCTCTATGCCTTCAATGCCGAACTGGCCCGCGTGCGCGATCTCGTGCATGAGCCGCTGCCCGGCGAAGTACGCATGCAATATTGGCGCGATCTCCTCAAGGGACAGTCTCACGGATCGAGCGAAGCCAATCCGCTCGCTTCCGAGCTTCTGACCGCAATCGAAGAGTATCGCTTGCCGCGCCAGACGCTGATCGACATGATTGATGCCCGCATCTTCGATCTCTACGATGACCCGATGGAAAGCCGCAGCAGCCTGGAAGGCTATGCCGGCGAGACTGCGTCGGCCCTCATTCAGCTTGCAAGCCTGGTCTTGTCCGCCGACGAGGCGAAGCGCTCCGCCGATGCAGCCGGCCATGCCGGCGTCGCGCAGGCAATCGCCGGCCTGTTGCTCCTGATGCCGCTTAATTGCCATCGCGGCCAGCTCTACCTGCCGCTGGAGATTCTGGCGGCCACCGGGCTCGATCGCGACAGTTTTCTCGCCGGCGAAGACAAACCGCGTATTTCGGCGGCGATCGAAGCCTTTGCTGGTCTTGGTCGCGAGCATCTCGCCAAGGCGAGGGCTGCGGGCGCCATACCGCCGGCCGTGTTCCCCGCCTATTTGCCGGCTACCTTGGCAGAGCCGGTCTTGAAGAAGGCGCAGAAGCTCGGCGCCGGCATCTTCGATCAATCCCTGGCCCTCCCGCAATGGCGCCGGCAATTGCGCATGGCGATAGCGTCGATCACAAAGAAACTCTAAAATACACCAAGCTCGCACAAGTCTCGTCGTCTATGGAGATGGCGGGCACTTGATTTGCATTTCAGGGGGATCTGCTGTGGGTATTGTCGTCTGGTGCATACTGTTTGCGATCGTCATCTTCGTTGCTTACTACGCGACACGAATGGCATCGCAAAACAAGGAAGACGGCCTGCACGATACCGGCCTTGCGATTCTGGAATTCGGCCGCGCCTTTCCGACCGAAGCGATCCGTCAGTTGCAGGCGACCGCAGATGGGCAGGCGGTATTCGTGCGCCTGCATGACGACAAGGCGGGGTTCATGCGCAATGTGCGCAATCACTTCAGCGTCCACCTCATCGAGCCCGGCCGAGCGCATGCCAAGATCTCGGGAACCGGTCGCGGCTTGACGGTCGATTTTCTCGATGTGCCGCACCACAACGGCACGTTCGAGTTCAAGACGCCCACGGAAGCCGCGGAAGTCTCGCTCTGGCTGCTCGGCAATTATGTCGCCGGCGAGGACGCGAAGCTCGAGCACCACGCGCCGCCGGCAACGACCTGAAATCCCGAAGCCCGATGGTCAGGCGCTTTCCGCAAGTGCGGGCGCCCGCACGCCAAGCCACGTGGCGCAGTCGGCAAGCGCACGCTTGGCGATGAGCTGGCGCTTCATGATGGTCTTGTCCTTGCCGCGAAAGCGCTTCACGCCCTCCGGCTTGACGATCGACCCCGGCTCCAGCTCCGGGAAAAGCCCGAAATTGATGTTCATCGGCTGGAAAGAGCGCTTGCCCGGCTCCTCGTCCGAAACGATATGGCCGCCGGTGATGTGGTTCAGCAGTGAACCGAGCGCCGTGGTGGACGGGGGCAGCAAAGGTGTTTCGCCCTTGCGCTCCGCAGCTGCGAAACGACCGGCGAGCAGCCCGATGCTGGCGCTCTCGACATAGCCCTCGCAGCCGGTGATCTGGCCGGCAAAGCGCAGGCCCGGCCGGGACTTCAAGACCAGCGAGCGATCGAGCAGGGTCGGGGAGTTGATGTAGGTGTTGCGATGCAGCCCGCCGAGGCGGGCGAATTCCGCATTCTCGAGGCCGGGAATGAGCCGGAAGATTTCCGCCTGCGCCCCATACTTCAGCTTCGTCTGGAAACCGACCATGTTGTAGAGCGTGCCGAGCGCATTGTCCTGGCGCAGCTGCACGACGGCATAGGCCTTGACCGTCGGGTTATGGGCATTGGTGAGGCCCATCGGCTTCATTGGCCCGTGGCGCAGCGTCTCGCGTCCGCGCTCGGCCATGACCTCGATCGGCAGACAGCCGTCGAAATAGGGCGTTCCTTCCCATTCCTTGAAGCCGACAGCGTCGCCGGCGATCAGGGCATCGACGAAGGTATTGTATTGGGCCTCATCCATTGGGCAGTTGATATAATCCTTGCCAGTGCCGCCGGGGCCGACCTTGTCGTAGCGCGACTGGTACCAGCAGATGTCCATGTTGATGCTCTCGCGATAGACGATCGGCGCAATGGCGTCGAAGAAGGCGAGTGCATCCGCGCCGGTTTCAGCCTGAATGGCGCTGGCAAGCCCGGGTGCCGTCAGCGGGCCGGTGGCGATGATCGCCTGATCCCATTCCTTCGGCGGCAGGCCCTGGATTTCCTCACGGACGACTGTGATCAGCGGGTGGCCATGCACGGCCTGCGTCACCGCGGCAGAAAAGCCATCGCGGTCGACTGCGAGAGCACCGCCGGCCGGTACCTGATGCTTGTCCGCACATGCCATGATCAGCGAGCCCGCCATACGCATTTCCGCATGGATGACGCCGACGGCGTTGCTGGTCGCGTCGTCGGAGCGGAAGGAGTTGGAGCACACCAGCTCGGCAAGATCGTCCGTCTTGTGCGCCTCGGTGCCCCGCACGCCGCGCATTTCGTGCAGGATGACAGGTATGCCGGCATTGGCGATCTGCCATGCGGCTTCCGAGCCGGCGAGGCCGCCGCCGATGACGTGAATGGGAGAGTGGGAAGTGATCTGTGTCATGCGCGCGTCATTATCACGAGCAGGCCGGCGATCCAATGCTTTGCTAAAACATGTCGCGTAAAAGTGGGCTGCGCTTGGGGTCCCGGCGGCATTTCAATCGCCGGAATCAAAAACGGCGCCGAAAGGCGCCGTCTTGAGACAGTCTGCTCAGTCCGTTCCGATTAACGGAAAGAACGAGCAGCGATGTTGCGGATTTCGTAGCGGCTGACGCCGATGTCCGAAAGGGTCTGGCTGGAAAGGTTGCCAAGTTCGTTCAGAGTGCGGCGGTAGCTGATCCAGTTCTTTGCAATGCGAAGCGGGTTCATGATCTTGTCCTCGGTATCTTGTTTGCGAGCGGTACGATTACCGCCTCAGCGCTTGCACTCTATATAGGCGCGAGGACGTGATTTGTGCAGTGCAAAGAAAAGGTCCCTGCTATGCATTTGTGCAATATGACGCTTAAAAAGACACCAATGCTCAAAATTTGTGTGCTCTGCAGATAAGGAATAGCTCGCGGCAGATTCGGTTATGCTGCGCTTGCTCAGTCGATAGGCAAAAAAGAACGCCCGCCGCGGAGGTCCGCAACGGGCGTTGAGAAGGCTTTCGCTGAAAGGCGAAGCCTATCCGGCGATTAACGGCCGGTGGCTTCGCGAGCAACGCGATGGATGTCGGCGCGGTCGATGCCGAGGTCGTGCAGTTCACGCGAGCTCATGCGGCCGAGTTCGTTAACGGTCTGACGATACTTGCGCCAGTTGTTGAAAGAGCGGGTCAGGTTCATTGTAGTCCCTTTCGAGGATCTCGGGATCGAGCAGTTCCACAATTGGTTCCGTCGTCGATCTAATGGATTTAAATATATGCTGCGCCGCGAAAACTAAAAGAGCGAAAGCTTCATGTCACCTATGCATAAGATGCAAGCCTTATAGGCGTTTTGCCTAAGATGGCGGCTGCTTTGTGTGCATAGCGCGGCCAAAGGGTGTTTGCCGCAGGAAGTCGATTCCGCGTATGAGCCCAGCGTTCCAGGGCAGTTACCGATGACTGCCGGCTTTTGGCCACCTTTTCGCCAGCCTTGCTGTTTTGGAAGGGGTCGAATGCTATCGCAGGCTGCCTTCGGTCGGTGGAAAACGATCCCACCAGTCGTCTACGCCGACATTTGCCAATTGGCTGGTCGCGCATATGTCCAGGCAACATAAACCGATTTAGGTGGGCAAAAAATAACGCCCACCGCGGGAGGAGGATGCGGTGGGCGTCATTTATAGTGATTGACGACTTGGGAGGAGGAGTGTCGTCAATCGATCGGAGCGCATTGGGAGGAGGAGTATGCGGCTCCGAATATCGTGTCGGGATATCCATCCCCAGGCTTAGTCCGATCTGCATCGGCCCGGCGCGCCACCGCCGTGTTTGCTGTCCAATAAATAGTATGACTTTTCGAATTTGTGCAGCGCAATAATTTCATGGGAGGCATGAGCTCTGCGCATATCTTTTATCGGTATCTCTTTACCGGTCCTAAGGATACTCTATGGTCCGTTAATTCCGTATTAATATGGCACATATTCCCGTAGCCGAAGCTTCTACCGGAACTGCGTGGCTCGCATCGATTGTGCGGCGATTTGTGCTAACTCTGTCGCGAGCAGAATCGCAGCGAGGGGAGCCGGGCATGTACAGAGGCAGGCTGGAGCGGGATCTGAAAATCTGGACCGACAAGGGTCTGGTCGACGCGGGAACGGCGAAAGCCATCCTCAGCGAGTATGACGGTCGCCAGACAAGTTTCAGCGCTGGCCGGGTATTGACCATTATCGCCGCCGTGCTTTTCGGTCTCGCCATATTGCTGTTCATTTCGGCAAACTGGGAGGCCCTTCCGAGAATTGCCCGTCTGCTGGGGCTTGTCGCGATGATATGGGGCTTCTATCTCGCAGCCGCCTATTTGCTGGCGCGTGGGCGTTCCATTCTTGCAGCCGGGCTTTTGATCCTCGGCACCTTGAGTTTCGGCGGCGCGATGGCGCTGGTCGGCCAGATGTACAATCTGTCCGGCGACGAGCTCAGAATGATGATCGTCTGGTTCATTGCTGCCTGCATCGTCGCGGCGTCGTTTCGGTCCTCGGCGCAGGTCGGGCTTGCCGGCTTCCTCGCCTGGGCATTTTGCGGCGTCTACCTCTGGGGACATCTCGACGAATGGTATGGCCTGATGCCCTGGATTCCGCCTTTGATGGCCGTGGTCCTGATTGTGCTCGTTCGCTATGCCGACGCGCCGGCGGCGCGGCATCTGGCCTACCTCATGCTCGTCGGCTGGTTGACATGGCTGTTTGGCCGCCACGAGGGGCTTAATACCGCGATCCTGTTTGCCGCTCTCGGCATGGCGGCTTTTCTCGTTGTCAGCATTCCCGCTTCGCCGCTGATGCCTTTTGCGCGCACAGCCGGCGCAGCACCAGCCTTCTATGCCTTTCTTGTCGCATCGATCGGCTTCTTTCTGGTCCATGCCGAAATCAGCAACGGTTCCTTTGAGAATAATGTCTGGATCGAAGATAAAATGCCGCTCGTCATCGTGGCGGCGGCGACACTGGCGAGCTCGGTGATTGCCATCGCGCTTAGCGGTCGCGACAATGGCGCGGTGCGCTATCTCGCCTATTTCGTCTTTTCCTGCGAGATTCTCTACCTCGCCAGCGAGACGATCGGCTCGATCATCGGCACGGCGGGGTTCTTTCTCGTCGCCGGATTGCTTGTGGCGATTGCCGCCTGGCTGGTCATCCAGCTCGAGCGGCGTTTTTCCGATAATCGCGGGCAGGGGACAGGGGCATGACTGATTTGGCTGACGGGAGCGTGGTTGCAAACGGGAATGCCCGCCGGGTCTGGATCGCCGCCATCGTCGTTGCGGCTCTGCAGACCGCCGTGCTGGGCTACATGGTTGGCGAGCGGGCCTGGGGCCTGCGAAGCGGCGTCGAGATTCTCTTGAAGACCGCGCCGGTCGATCCACGCGATCTTCTGCGCGGCGACTACGTGACCTTGAACTACGACATCTCACGGGTTCCGTTCTCGACGATGGTCGAGGGGCCGCCGAAAATGAGCCAAAGTGCCGCGATATTGTCCGTTCGCCTGAAGAAGCAGGGCGATGGCTACTGGGGGATCGTCGAATCATCCTTCGGAAAGCTTGAGCCGAAACCCGATACGGTCGTGCTCAAAAGTCTGCCTGTCGATTATGTTTTCTATGGCGATGCCACCGATCCCCAGCAGGTGATTGTTGGAGTGACTTATGGCATCGAGCGCTACTATGTGCCCGAGGGGCAGGGGCACGATATCGAGAGCGCCCGCAACGACAATCGCGTCGCCATTGCGGCGCGGGTGTCTTCCGATGGCGTTGCCCATATCAGAAGCCTGCTTCTCGATGGCAAATCCGTCTACGAGGAACCGCTTTACTGACGATATCGGCGCGAAGAGCCACGATAAGCTTTAGCGTCGTCGCGGAACCGTCATTTTTCCTTTGCGTGGTTTGAAACGGGTGATATAGAGACGCCGCGCTCCGGAAGGCCCCATGGGCAGGCATTCGCCATGCGGTTTTGGGAACGCGGGTATGGTGAAATTGGTAGACACGCCAGATTTAGGTTCTGGTGCCGCAAGGCGTGGGAGTTCAAGTCTCTCTACCCGCACCAACACTGTCTTGTGGACGGGGGGAGGCTGATCAAGCCTGTCTTCCGATATGCCGCAGGACGCGCCATCTTGCCCAAAGCATCCCGCTTTCGATGAGGAAGGGGACTAGATGTTTTGGCTCGTGACGGGATAGAGCTGCCTTTTGCGCGTTCGTTCGAATGCGCGGCGCTCTTGCAAGGTGAAAGAGAATTGCATCCAAGCCACGCTCGGGATTTTCCGGCGTCGTGCTCATCGAAACGAACGGCTGTCTGGGCACGGCCGCCATGAATGAAGGTAGGACAATGCAGGTTATCGAAACGCTCGCTGAAGGGCTGAAGCGCGAAATCAAGGTGGTCATCCCGGCCAAGGACATGGAAGTGCGCATGAACGAGCGCCTGGCCGAGGTCAAGGACAAGGTCCGCATCAACGGCTTCCGTCCGGGCAAGGTTCCGGTCTCGCACCTGAAGAAGGTCTACGGCAAGTCGATCATGGCCGATCTCGTCAACGAAATCGTTCGCGATCAGCCGCCGGCGATCCTGACCGAGCGCGGCGAAAAGTCGGCAACCCAGCCGGAAATCGCCATGACGGAAGACCAGGACGAGGCAGAAAAGATCCTCTCCGCTCAGGCCGACTTCGAATTCACGCTGTCTTACGAAGTTATCCCGGCGATCGAGCTGAAGTCCGTCACGGGCATCAAGGTCACGCGCGAAGTCGCTGAAATCGGCGAAGACGAAGTGACCGAGCAGATCCTCAAGATCGCTGAAAGCGCTCGTAGCTACGAAACCAAGAAGGGCAAGGCTGCCAACGGCGACCGCGTCACCATCGATTACCTCGGCAAGGTTGACGGCGTTGCCTTCGACGGCGGCAAGGACGAAGACTCGCAGCTCGTTCTCGGTTCCAACCGCTTCATCCCGGGCTTTGAAGAGCAGCTCGTCGGCGTCAAGGCTGGCGATGAGAAGGTCATCACCGTAACCTTCCCGGCCGACTACCCGGCCAAGAACCTCGCTGGCAAGGAAGCCACCTTCGACATCAACGTCAAGGAAGTCGCAGCGCCTGGCGAAGTCGAAATCAATGACGAACTCGCTTCCAAGCTCGGCCTCGAATCGGCCGACCGCCTGAAGGAGATCGTTCGTGGCCAGATCGAAAGCCAGTACGGCTCGGTCACCCGCCAGAAGGTCAAGCGTCAGATCCTCGACCAGCTTGACGAAATGTATCAGTTCGACACCCCGCAGAAGCTGGTCGACGCTGAATTCGCCAGCATCTGGCGTCAGATCGAGACCGACCTCAGCGAATCCGGCAAGACCTTCGAAGACGAAGACACCACCGAAGAGAAGGCTCGCGAAGAATATCGCAAGCTTGCCGAGCGCCGTGTTCGCCTCGGCCTCGTTCTCTCCGAAATCGGCGAAAAGGCCGGCGTGGAAGTGACCGAAGACGAGCTGCAGCGTGCACTCTATGCCCAGCTTCAGCAGTTCCCGGGCCAGGAAAAGGAAATCCTGGAATTCTTCCGCAACACGCCCGGCGCCTCCGCCAACCTGCGCGCGCCGATCTTCGAAGAAAAGGTCATCGATCACCTGCTGACCGAAGTCGACGTCACGGACAAGACCGTTTCCAAGGAAGCGCTGCTGGCCGACGACGAGGAAGAAGAAGGCAAGCCGGCTGCCAAGAAGGCTGCTCCGAAGAAGAAGGCTGCTGCCAAGGCTGAAGCAACCGAAGCTGCCGCCGAAGGCGAAGAAGCTGCTGCTCCGAAGAAGAAGGCCGCTCCGAAGAAGAAGGCTGCTGAAGACAGCGCCGAATAATCGGCTTTTCTTCCGGACTGAAATTAAGCCCTGCCGCTCGTGGCAGGGCTTTTTTTATGCGGTACAGTAAACGCCTTCCCCCGCAGACAAGGGGAAGGCTGAGGGGTTAGAGACTAGCGGCTGGACGGACTATTCCTTATCCAGCGCGTGGCGGATGGCGATCTCGACCGGACTATAGGCCCCATCAGCTCGTTCCAATCGATAAGGTTCGGCAAGGCCGATCGAAGGCTGCGCCATGAAGCGCGGTGTGGCGCCTCGATGCTTCTGCGCGGCGTGGATGAGGAAGGGATGGCAGATGTAGACCGTGCCCGCTTTTCCGGTTGCCAATGCCTGAGGTCGGTCTGCTCCCATATGCTCAAGCATCATGCGAGAACGCCCTTGCTCTCCGGCGGGCTCAAGATAGCGCGCCATATCCATATGGGAGCCGACACGGATGCGGGTCGGCGCGTCGTCTTCACCGACATCGGAAAACAGGAACAGCGTAAGCAGCGCGCGCCCCCGCGAAGTGACATTCACCCGCCAGGCAGAGAAGTCGCTTTGCTCATTCGGGTCACAATCGTCCCCAGGAAAGCTGAGATCGACGTGCCAGCCGGCGTCACCGGGATCGTCCGGATGCGGGAACCGCACCGGGAAGGTGCCAAGCCCATCTCTTGGAGTCCACCGCCCCCGCCCGACCAGTTGATCGAAAGCGGTGTACAAAATGGGCATATTGGCGATGGTGCGGAATGGCCCGCCGCCATAGCCTGGCAGCCGGACGACTGGAAATCTCCAGCTGGCAGTGTCGTGCTCGCTGCACGGGATATCGCGCCACATGATGGCACGGGCTTCGGCAGCCTGCTCCTGTGAAAACGCATCGTTGATGCGTATAAAACCTTGTTCAATGAAATCGTTCAGCTGTGCGTCGGAAAGCGTAGCCGGATACTGTTTTTCAGATGGCATGAAATCTCTCTCGATCATCGCGCCGTTTTCGCCCTTTCCTGTGCGGGCACCACGGCTGTTTCGGCAAAGACCCACCCACGGCCTCACGGCCGTTAAGGCGGTCTCGTCTTCAATTGGCTGAAAGCCTGGGGATCAGTGGCTTATGAAGAAGACCGAAGCGATGTTGAGAATGCTCATCATGCCGACAGGGTAGTGAGCCCTGCCTGCGTGGTCAATATTGTCTCGTCAGGAGTTCCGGCTTGATAAAGCCCATACAGTTCCGGACACTGCGCCTGCAGCGCTAAAGCGCTATCGGTTGCGATCGACACTTCTTACCGGTGTCACAGGCTCTCTCTGGAAACGCGGTACGATAAGATGACGAAGGAGGCCGAACTTGATTGAAGCGGCGATGTTTGACCTGGATGAAACCCTCATCGATCGGCGTGCCGCCCTGATGGCGTTCCTGCCAGATCAATTCAGGCGACTGGAAGATCAACTGAAGGGCATAACATTTCAGGCTTTCGAGGCAACGTTCCTAGCTTTGGAGAAGGAAGGTCTCGTCGACAAACAAAAACTTTACCCGCGATTGGCGGCGACTTTCGGCATGAACCGTGAGTCCGGAGCTCTTTTGCTTTCCGATTTTCAAACGCGATATCCCTATTTCGCAAGACCGTCGATTGGCGCTCTTGAAATGCTGATTGCGCTGCAAGCGCGTGGTTTGAAGACAGCCATCATCAGCAATGGCCATACCGACGTTCAATCCGCAAAGATTGAGATCACCGGACTTGGGAATGTCGTCGATCTTGTTGTCATTTCGGAGGATGTCGGTCTACGGAAGCCGGATCCGCGAATTTTTCAGCTTGCGGCCGAACGTCTGGACGTAGCCCCGGCACGCTGTATTTTTGTCGGCGACAATCCAGAGGCGGATGTCAGGGGTGCGGAATCAGCGGGAATGAGAGGCGTATTTTATAACGCCGGCACGTCCTGGCCGGATGCGCTGCCATCCCCGAAATACCGCATCGATACTTTCGTCGAAGTCCTACCCCTGATCGAAGCTTTACATGGAGCTTAACGCGAGCTTCGGCACTCAAAGTTCCGACTTGATATCGCCCATGCGGTTCCAGGCATCGAGGCCGGCGATCTTGTAGGCTTCGGCGAGCGTCGGATAGTTGAAGGTGTTTTCGACGAAATATTCGACGGTGCCCTTGAGGTTCAGCACGGCCTGGCCGATGTGCACGAGTTCGGTGGCACCTTCGCCGACGATGTGGACGCCGAGCAGGCGGCGGGTCTTCAGCGAGAAGATCATCTTCAGGAGGCCGGTGTCGAGGCCCATAATGTGGCCGCGCGAGGTCTCGCGGAAGCGCGCAATACCGCATTCATAGGGGATATGCCGCTCCTTGACCTCTTCTTCGGAAAGGCCGCAGGTGGAGATTTCCGGTACGGCATAGATGCCGTAGGGGAAGTATTTCGGAGGCTCCTTGGCGATGGCGCCGACGGCAACGCGGGCGGCGATGCGACCCTGTTCCATGGAGGTGGAGGCAAGGCTCGGGAAGCCCACGACATCGCCGGCGGCGAAGATATGCGGAACCTTGGTGGCGAAGGTTTCCGGATTGACGCTCAGGCGACCGCGGGCATCGGCTTCGAGGCCGGCTGCAGCAAGGTTGAGCGTATCGGTGGCACCCATGCGGCCGGCAGCGAAGAGAACCATGTCGGTGGTCAGGCGGCGGCCATTGTCGAGTGTCAGCTCAACCTTACCGTTCTGCCGCTCCACCTTCTCGGCCTTCTGTCCGAGCAGCAGCTTCATGTTGCGATCGCGCAGCTGATAGGTGAAATCCTCGACGATTTCCTTGTCGATGAAATCGAGCATGGTCGACTTCGGATCGATCAAGGTGACCTGCGTATCAAGCGCGCTGAAAATAGTCGCATATTCGATACCGATGACGCCGGCGCCGATAACCACCATGGAGCGGGGCAGCTGCTCGATATCGAGCAGTTCGTCGCTGTCGAGAACCGTCTTGCCGTCGAAGGGCATGTAATCCGGCCGGAAGGGCTTGGTGCCGACCGCTAGCAGGATGCTGGTGGCGGATACGGTGACGACCTCGCCGTCATCCTTGACGATTTGCATCGTCTGCGGATCGATGAAGCTCGCCTTGCCTCGTATGTGTTGGACGCGATTGCGGGCGAACTGATGCTCAAGCACCTCGACCTCATGGTCGAGCGTGATCAGCAGGCGGCGGCGCAGGTCTTCCGCGCTGATTTCCTGTTTGACGCGATAGGCGCGGCCGTAGAATCCGCGTTCGCGCCAGCCGGAAAGGTTGAGCGCGGTTTCGCGTAGCGTCTTGGAGGGAATGGTGCCGGTATGGACCGAGACGCCGCCGACGCGCTTGCCTTGTTCGACGACAAGCACCTTCTTGCCGAGTTTGGCGGCCTGGATAGCGCCTCTGCGGCCGGCAGGGCCGCTACCCACGACTAGGAGATCGAATTGGTCCATCGGGAAGCCTCGGATAACTGGAATAGGGAATCAATGTCGCAACGCAACATGCTCCGTCAACCGGTAGCTGCTCAATGTTACAGATTATCTAACAGGAAAGGCCGGAGATCAGGAGGCGGAAAAGCCGAGCCAGGGTTCCAGCTTCTGAAAAGTCCGATCCATGGCATAGGCACGGGTGAACGAGAACGGCAGGTGACCATAGATGATCGACATCTGGCCTTCTGCGGTTGCCTCGTTCGCCTTGGCAATGGCGGCAAGGTAAAGCGCCGAGGCAAGGCCGGTTCTGTCGGCGCCAGCCTGGCAATGAATGAGAATCGGCTTCGGCGCGTCGCGCATGATTTCGACGAGCTGCGCGGCTTGCGCCTGTGTCAGCTCGCGGCCGGAAGACATATGGAAATCGATATGGTCGATGTTGAGCTCTTTTGCCTTGGCAACTTCGTTGTCGTACCAATGGTGCCCGCTATTGTCGCCACGCAGGTTGATAATGGTCTTGATGCCGTATTGCTTCTGAAACTCGGCGATGTTGGTGGCCGAGGGCTGCGAGGAGCGGTAAAGCTCGCCGGCAATGACCGGATGGAAGTTCGTCGTCCAGAGCATGTGAGCATAGAAGCCACCGGCGACCGCCACAAAGGCGCCTCCTGCAACAAGCGCGACGCGACCGATACGAAGGAGGCGATTGGCAAGCAAGGACGACATTTTCGGCATTCAATCTCCAGAGGGCTCACGCATGCAAGCGGATAGGCCAAATCAAACAACAGCTTCCGCCGGCAGACCCGCTGGAGGATGCGACGATCCTTCTGCCAGATCATCCTGACGCTGAGCTGAAAAATGAAAGCACAGATCTCGATGACGATTTTGGGATATTTCGCCGTAACTGCATGGGGTGGAAACTGAGAATAATTATATAAAATCAAAAATATATATTATAAAATTGAAGTATTAGATTATCGTATGTGCGACAATTTTAAATCAGCCGCAATGCACGAAAGCTGACATGACCGTTTTTTCCAATGATGACATGATCGTGAACGGTGATGCCCAGGGGCTTGGCGGTATCGATGATGGTCTTGGTCATGTCGATATCGGCGCGAGATGGCGTCGGGTCTCCCGACGGATGGTTGTGCACCAAAATCACTGCCGAGGCGGAAAGTTCGAGGGCGCGTTTGACGACTTCGCGCGGATAGACAGGCGTGTGATCGACCGTGCCGAAACCCTGGACCTCGTCGGCGATCAGAGCGTTGCGCTTGTCGAGAAACAGCAGCCGGAACTGCTCGCGTGCCTCGTGCGCCATGGCGGCGTGACAATAATCGATCAGCGCCTTCCAGGAGGAGAGCACCGGCTTGCCCGTCAATTCGCTCTTCAGCATGCGTTGTCCGACGCTCGCGACCAGCTTCAGGTCGAGAGCAACGGCGTCGCCGACGCCGCTGACTTCCGTTAGCAGGTTGATCGGCGCACCGAACACGCCGCCGAGCGTGCCGAACCGGGCAAGCAATGCCTTGGCGATCGGCTTCGTGTCGCGTCGCGGGATCAGCCGAAAAAGCAGCAGTTCGAGAATTTCATAGTCCGCCAATGCCGCATCGCCACCGTCACGATAGCGATTGCGCAGCCGTTCGCGGTGGCCATGATAATGGGCTTCAACATTCGTTGGCGCGGATTTGGCTGTTGAGCCGGATTTGGTTGCCTGTGAGACCGGCTTCGCAGCCTGTTGGGCGAAGAATAGCCGCTCGTCGAGCAGCGGCGCATCTTCCAACGCCTCCGTCTTCCCGCCTCTATCGAGGGGCATGTCGCCATGTCCTTTGGAAGAAGCGGGACGTTTCGCCATGAATTATCCCTGCAGGGGAGGCAGGCCAGGGCGATCCAGGCCGCCGGGCGACAGGGTGAAGATTTCGCAACCCGTCGCTGTGACGCCGACGGTGTGCTCGTACTGTGCCGAGAGCGAACGGTCGCGAGTGACGGCCGTCCAGCCGTCGCCGAGCACCTTCACATGCGGCTTGCCGAGATTGATCATCGGCTCGATGGTGAAGATCATGCCTTCACGCAGTTCCGGACCGTCATTGACGCGGCCGTAATGCAGGATATTCGGCGAGTCATGGAACAGGCTGCCGACGCCATGACCGCAGAAATCGCGCACGACCGAGCAGCGCTCGCCTTCGGCATAGGTCTGGATCGCCTCGCCGATGGCGCCGGTGCGTGCGCCAGGGCGCACGGCGGCGATGCCGCGCATCAGGGATTCGTAGGTGACTTCCAGCAGCCGTTCGGCCGAGCGCTTGATTTCGCCGACAGGATACATGCGGCTGGAATCGCCGTGCCAGCCATCGAGCACATAGGTCACGTCGATATTGACGATATCGCCTTCGCGCAGCGGCTTGTCATTGGGAATGCCGTGGCAGACGACATGGTTGATCGACGTGCAGGAGGATTTCATGTAGCCGCGATAGTTCAGCGTCGCCGGATAGGCGCCGTGATCCATGCCGAACTCGAAAACGAAGCGGTCGATGACATCGGTTGGAACACCGGGCTCGACGATCGCGGCAAGTTCATCGAGGCAGCGGGCCGTCAGCTGGCAGGCCTTGCGCATTCCTGCAAAGGCATCCTGCCCGTAGATGCGGATAGCGCCCGTATTTTTCGCCGGCGCCGTTGCCGCTTCGATGTAGTTCACCATGGTCAGCCTTCGGTAGAGATCTTAAACTGTTCTAATGCAGCTATGCCGGGTTCGTCTATCGGGATCAACCCGGCAGGCGCGATTTCCGTCGGCGAAACCCTGCATTTCAGCGCATAGATTTCTACGCCACGCGCCAAAGCACGATCATAGGCCCGGGCGTAGACCGGATCGAGGTCACCACAGATCCGGAAGCGATCGCAATCATTGCGCTGGATCACGAACAGCATCACGGCGCGGTAACCGGCTTCGGCCATATCGCCGAGTTCTTCCAGATGCTTGGCGCCGCGCGCCGTCGCCGTATCGGGAAATTCCGCAAGGCCCGGCTGTCGCATGAAATGGACGTTTTTCACCTCGACATAGGTGGTTGTCCGCAAGAGGTCGGTCAAGAGCAGGTCGATGCGCGAGTTGCGGCCATAGTTCTGCTCGCGTTTTACCGTCGTGTAATCGCCGAGATCGGAGACTTGCCCAAGCGCAATCGCTTCCGCCGCGATGCGGTTTGGCATGGCGGTATTGACGCCGACCGTGGTGCCGTCGGCTTCGATCAGTTCGAAGACATGACGGTATTTTCGCTTCGCGCCCTCATGTTCGGAGAGCCATATGCGCGAGCCAGGTGTCGTGAGGCCAAGCATCGAGCCGGTATTCGGGCAGGAGCCGGTGATGAACGTCCCGTCCTCGAGCTCGGCATCGAAAAGGAAGCGTTTGTAGCGCGAAATCAGGCGGGCAGGGACGAGAGACGAGGGAAATTGCATGATCGAGCGGTCGCTATGCCCGTTCCATGACGAAGCTGCCGGGTGCCTCTTCCAGCGCGTTGAGAGCCTTGCCGCCGGGTTGGCGTGCTGCCGTCATGCGGTGATCCTGCGAAAGAATCCAGGCGTGCCAATGCGGCCACCAGGAGCCAGGCGTTTCATTGGCCTCGGCCAGCCATTTCTCATAGTCGCCGCTTAAGGGGCCGCCGGTCCAGAACTGGTATTTGCGCTTGTCCGGCGGGTTGACGACGCCGGCGATATGGCCCGAGCCCGTCACGACGAATTCCACAGGCCCACCGAAATACTGGCTGCCGACGAAGACGGACTTGGCCGGCGCGATATGATCCTCGCGCGTCGCGAGATTATAGACCGGAATGCGCACGTCCTTCAGCGACAGCGTCTTGCCGTCGAGCACCATCTTGCCCTGGCTCAACGCATTGTTGAGGTAACAGTTGCGCAGATAGAAAGAGTGGTTGGCGGCCGCCATGCGCGTGGAATCGGCGTTCCAGAACAGAAGATCGAAGGGTAGGGGTTCCTGTCCCTTCAGATAGCTGTTGACGAAATAGGGCCAGATCAATTCGGAAGCGCGCAGCATGTTGAAGGCCGTCGCCATCTTCGAGCCTTCGAGATAGCCGAGCACATTCATCTGCTCTTCCAGTGCTGCGATCTGCTCCTCGTCGACGAAAACCTTCAGGTCGCCGGCAAAGGTGAAATCGACCTGCGTCGTCAGGAAGGTCACCGTGCGGATGCGCTTGTTCTTTTCCTTGGCATGGAGTGCGAGCGTGGCCGCGAGCAGCGTGCCGCCAACGCAATATCCGACTGCATTGACCTCCTGCTCACCCGTTGCCTTTTCGACCGCCTCCAGGGCGAAATCGATGCCTTCGCGGGCATAGGAGGTCCAGTCCTTCGTCGCGTGGCGATGGTCCGGGTTTACCCAGGAGATGACGAAGACCGTGTGACCCTGCTCCACGCACCATTTGATGAAGGATTTCTGCGGGTTGAGATCGAGAATGTAGAATTTATTGATCCAGGGCGGGCAGATCAGCAGCGGCCGCTTCAACACCTTGTCTGTCGCTGGCTCATACTGGATCACCTGGCAAACATCGCTTTGCGCGATCACCTTGCCTGGTGTCAGAGCCATGTCGCGGCCGACGGCAAATTTGGTCATGTCGGTCTGACGAAGACGTAGCTCGCCGTGACCGAGGCTGATATCCTCCGCCAGCATCTTCATGCCGCGCACCAGGTTCTCGGCATTGGAGGCGATGGTTTCGCGGTAGACCTGCGGGTTCGTCGCGACGAAATTGGTCGGCGAGAAGGCAGCGGTGATCTGCTTTGTGTAGAACGCAGCCTTGTGACGCGTGTGCTCGTCCAGCCCTTCCGCATCGCCGACCAGCTTTTCCGCCCAGTTCGACGTCAGAAGATAGGTCTGCTTCAGGAAATCGAAGAAGGGGTTCTTCTGCCAGTCCTCATCGGCAAAGCGCCTGTCCTTGACCGGTTCGGATTCGACCTCGGCGGACGAATCGCCGCTGAGGCGTTGCATGGTTTTTGTCCACAGGCCGAAATATCCCGACAGGAGATGTGTCTGTGCTTCCAGCGTCCGGCGTGGGTCGGAAAGCCAGTATTCGCCGACCTTGGACAGCGTCTTGACCATGTCGGTGAAGGGATCGGCAACCGTGTCGACCTTCTCGCCACGTTCGCGGGGAGCGAGCCATGCGGAGGCTGCCTTGCCGAGATTCTCGAGCGCACGGGCAAAGTTGACGGCCATCGCTTCGGGATCCCTGACGATGTAAGGCTCGACTGACTTTGGATCAAAGCCGGGAAAGCCGCCACTACCATCATTATTGTCCCGCTTGCTGTCGGTCACGCATCATCCTCCCGGCGGCAGCTCGTGTCTTGTTTTCCATTTGTACATCTTGCGGGAAAAGGAATACAAGTCGAATGAAACGCAACCCTGCTCTTGCTTTGCTGCTGCGACAAATTTAACAGTCGCAACCCACAGCAAGGAATAGCGCAGGAAGACAATTATGGGCGGCGGCATGGTGGCAAGACTGAACCGGTATTCCGTACTCTGCGGTGCAATGTGCGGAATTCTCGCATTGACGCTCGCGGGCTGCTCGACGCCCGAGGAAAAGGCTGCTTATGCCAAGCGCAAGCAGCCGCCCCAGGCGGTGATCGTTAAGCCCGCCAAGGGCAGTGCGGTCGAAGAAACCAGCACGCAGCAATATTACAAGGACGGCTACCCGTCCTTCAACGCGCCACCGACGGCCGCAAATGTGCAGATCAACGATCAGCAGGCCGGCGACCTCGTCAAGCAGCTGACGGCGCTGGGATCTCAGCGCAAGGCGGGCACGATCTCGGAGGCCGAGTACCAGAAGCGCGTCGCCGAGATGCGCAAGCTTGCCGCCGAACATGGCCAGGATACGCTGCAGGAAATTCAGAAAGAGGGCAGCGCCCAACCGGCGCAAACGCAGAATTAGCCTTGCGTTTCAGGCAATTTGGACGCAAAGCGTTCGGATAGGCCGAATTTGGATGTATCTGACCGGCGAATTGCACTTTGCGTGCATAAGCGCCCAAGATTCACCTTATCTTTCGAGAAAGCATGGTTGCGGCGCCGCGATTTCCAAGTTCGTATCGCGGCTGGCCGGTAGTTCAACGAACTTCAGCGCGGTTTTGAGGGCCGCTGTCCCATGGGGAAAGAAATGGAAGAGTTTCATAAAGTCCGGCGTTTGCCGCCCTACGTTTTCGAACAGGTCAATCGTTTGAAAGCGAGCGCGCGAGCGGGCGGGGCGGACATTATCGACCTCGGCATGGGCAATCCAGATCTTCCGACCCCCAAGGCGATTGTCGACAAGCTGTGCGAAGTGGTTCAGGACCCGCGCACGCATCGCTATTCCTCCTCCAAGGGCATTCCCGGCCTTCGCCGCGCGCAGGCTGCTTATTATGCCCGCCGCTTCGGCGTGAAGCTCAATCCGGATACGCAGGTGGTCGCCACCCTCGGCTCCAAGGAAGGCTTCGCCAACATGGCGCAGGCAATCACCGCGCCGGGCGATGTCATCCTCTGCCCGAATCCGACCTATCCGATCCACGCTTTCGGCTTCCTGATGGCCGGCGGTGTGATCCGCTCGATACCGGTCGAGCCGGACGACAGCTTCTTCCCGCCGCTGGAACGGGCCGTGCGCCACTCGATCCCGAAGCCGCTGGCGCTGATCCTGAACTACCCGTCGAACCCGACGGCTTATGTGGCGACGCTCGATTTCTACAAGGAAGTTATTGCCTTCGCCAAGAAGCACGACATCATCGTGCTTTCGGATCTGGCCTATTCGGAAATCTACTTCGACGACGCGCCGCCGCCGTCGGTGCTGGAAGTTCCGGGCGCCATGGATGTGACTGTCGAGTTCACCTCGATGTCGAAGACCTTTTCCATGCCCGGCTGGCGCATGGGCTTCGCCGTCGGCAACGAGCGGCTGATCGCGGCGCTGACGCGCGTAAAGTCCTACCTTGATTACGGCGCCTTCACGCCGATCCAGGTGGCGGCGACCCACGCGCTCAACGGCGACGGCTCCGACATCGCGGAAGTGCGCAACATCTACAAGCGCCGCCGCGACGTTCTGGTCGACAGCTTCGGCAAGGCCGGCTTTGATGTCCCGCCGCCGGCCGCGACCATGTTTGCCTGGGCAAAGATCCCGGAAAAATTCCGTCATCTCGGCTCGCTGGAGTTTTCCAAGCTCCTCGTCGAAAAGGCCGATATCGCGGTTGCGCCGGGCATCGGCTTTGGCGAAATGGGCGATGATTATGTCCGTATCGCGCTCGTCGAAAATGAGCATCGCATCCGTCAGGCCGCGCGCAATCTCAAGCGCTTCCTGTCGACTGCGGACGAAACGATGCACAATGTCATTTCACTGAACGCTCATCGTTCGTAATGTCGCGCGGCAGCCGTTTCCGCGGCTGCCGTCCCAAGATACTGATCAGGAATTTTCCATGGCAGATGCCCTCAAAATCGGCATTGCGGGCTTGGGCACCGTTGGTGCCTCGCTCGTCCGCATCATCCAGAGTCGCGCCAACGAGCTTGCCGTTACCTGCGGTCGTCCCGTCAAGATCGTCGCTGTAACAGCCCGCGATCGCACGCGGGATCGCGGCATCGATCTGACAGGCATCGAATGGTTCGGCGGTCCGGTCGATCTGGCCCAGAAGGCGGATATCGACGTTTTCGTCGAGCTGATCGGCGGTTCCGAGGGTGCTGCCAATGCCGCCGTTAGGGCCGCTCTGGCGCGGGGCCTTCATGTCGTCACCGCCAACAAGGCGCTGCTTGCCTATCACGGCGTCGAGCTCGCGCAGATCGCAGAAGAAAAGGGCGTCCTGCTCAACTTCGAAGCGGCTGTCGCCGGTGGCATTCCGGTCATCAAGGCGCTGCGCGAATCCCTGACCGGCAACACCATTTCCCGCGTCTATGGCATCATGAACGGCACCTGCAACTACATCCTGACCCGGATGGAGAAGGAAGGCCTGTCCTTTGCCGATTGCCTCAAGGAAGCCCAGCGTCTCGGCTATGCCGAAGCCGATCCGGCTTTCGATATCGAGGGCAACGACACGGCCCATAAGCTCGCCATTCTGACGACGCTCGCCTTCGGCAACCGAATTGCGGCCGATGACATCTACCTCGAGGGCATAACCAACGTCTCCATCGAGGATATCCGTGCTGCCGCCGATCTCGGCTACCGCATCAAGCTGCTCGGTGTCGCCCAGCGCACCGAAAGCGGCATCGAACAGCGCGTGCATCCGACCATGGTGCCGCTCGATTCGGTCATCGCTCAGGTCGATGGCGTCACCAATGCCGTGGCGATCGAATCCGATATCCTCGGCGAATTGCTGATGGTCGGCCCCGGCGCCGGCGGCAACGCGACGGCATCGTCCGTGCTCGGCGACATCGCCGATATCGCCAAGAGCCGTCCGGGCGAACAGCGCGTGCCGGTGCTCGGACATCCCGCCAAGGCGCTGGAGCCCTATCGCAAGGCGCAGATGCAGAGCCATGAAGGCGGCTATTTCATCCGCCTGACCGTTCTCGATCGCACCGGCGTCTTTGCGAGTGTGGCGACCCGCATGGCGGAAAACCAGATTTCGCTCGAATCGATCGTCCAGCGCTCGAAGCAGCACCTGGCACCGTCCGATCACCAGACAATCATCCTCGTCACCCATGCGACAACAGAGGATTCGGTGCGCAAGGCGGTTGCGGCAATCAAGAACGAGGGCTATCTCGTTGGCGAACCGCAGGTCATCCGTATCGAGCGGCCGAAAGAGTAGAGCAATTCCAGGAAAAGTGCACAGCGGTTTTCCGTCCGGAATTGCGAGAAAATAAAGAGATAGGGCGGTTCAGAGATTTCGTGAAAAGCTGAACCGCTCTAAGCTGATAGCGGCGGCGTATCTCGCAAGGACGCCGCCCTCAAATTCCAGGAGAGATGGTGGAGCAACCGGTCGATCCAGTTCAGCGGGCATTTCTGGGTGTCGAGCACTCCGTATCGGGCAATCGCTGGGTATCCCGGCTAGATCAGGCTGGTCAGAACAGGGCGCTCGCGATTGCGCAGACGCATGGCCTGCCGGAACTGATCGCCCGCGTACTTGCCGGTCGCGGCGTCGGACAAGACGAAGCCATGGCCTTCCTCGATCCGACCATCCGTGGCCTGATGCCGGACCCGCATCTGCTGACCGATTGCGAAAAGGCCGCACGGCGGCTGCTGCACGCGATCAAGAAGGGCGAGACGGTCGCGATCTTCGGCGATTACGATGTCGACGGCGCGGCCTCCTCGGCGCTGCTCTATCGCTTTCTGACGCATTTCGGCGTTCCGGCCAGCATCTATATTCCCGATCGCATCTTTGAAGGCTACGGCCCCAACCCGACCGCCATCGGCCAGCTCATCGACAATGGCGCCACACTGATCGTCACGGTCGATTGTGGCTCCACCAGCTTCGAATCGCTCGAGGTGGCAAAGGCGCGGGGCATCGATGTCGTCGTGATCGATCACCATCAGGTGGCGCACGAGCTGCCGCCATGCCATGCGCTGGTCAATCCGAACCGTGAGGATGATCTGTCGGGGCAGGGGCATCTTTGCGCTGCCGGCGTCGTCTTCATGGTTCTGGTCGCCGCCTTGCGGCTGTTGCGCGAGGCGGGTGATTCCCGTGTGCGGTCCATCGACCTGCTCGCCTGGCTCGATATCGTCGCGCTGGCGACCGTCTGCGATGTCGTGCCGCTGAAGGGCTTGAACCGCGCCTATGTCGTCAAGGGGCTGATTGCCGCCCGCCATCAGGGCAATCTCGGGCTCGCAGCGCTGTTTCGCAAGGCTGGTCTGAACGGCCCTGTCTCGCCCTATCATTTCGGTTTCCTCATCGGTCCGCGCATCAATGCCGGTGGCCGCATCGGCGACGCAGCGCTCGGCGCCCGCCTGCTGACGCTGGACGATACCGGCGAGGCGGAAACGATCGCTGCGAAGCTCGACGAGCTCAATCGCGAGAGGCAGGCCATGGAAGCCGCCATGCTGCAGGAGGCCGAGGCCGAAGCGCTGGCAGAATATGGCAACGGCGATGGCGCGTCGGTCATCGTCACGGCGCGCGAGAGCTGGCATCCGGGTATCGTCGGGCTGATCGCGTCGCGCCTCAAGGACAAGTTCCGCAGACCGGCCTTCGCCATCGCCTTCGATCCGACGGGAAAGGGCACCGGCTCCGGCCGCTCCATCAATGGCTTCGATATGGGGCGCATGGTGCGTGCGGCTGTGGATGCCGGTCTGCTGGTCAAGGGCGGCGGACACGCCATGGCGGCAGGCCTGACGGTGGAGCGAAGCAATCTCGGCAAGCTGCGCGCCTTCTTCACCGAGAAGGCGGAAAAGCAGGTCGCCGGGCTGGTTGCCAATGAAACGCTGAAGATCGATGGCGCGCTCGGCGCAAGCGGCGCGACCGTGGAGCTGATCGACAGGCTCGAGACGGCCGGCCCCTATGGTTCGGGGCATCCGCAGCCGGTCTTTGCGCTTCCGAGCCACAGGCTGCGCGATTCCCGCCTCGTCGGCCAGTCGCACATCAAGATAACGCTGGAGGCGATGGACGGCGGCCGTGTGGACGGCATTGCCTTCCGCGCAGCGGAAACGCCGCTGGGCGAGCTGCTGATGTCGTCACGTGGCGCGCAAATCCATGTGGCCGGCACGCTCGGTGCCGATCACTGGCAGGGAAGTCGGCGCGTGCAGCTTCGCGTGACCGACGCGGCAAAGGCTCCGTAAGGCAAATCACGCCCGATATCGCATCGGCAAAATGTCGCTTTGCGAAGCAAAATCATTAATTTAAGGGGAAAGTACAGTGGCACGCCCTAGGGGAGTCGAACCCCTCTTTACAGAATGAAAATCTGTCGTCCTAACCGATAGACGAAGGGCGCGTGCTGTGGCGCCCTTATAGTCAGCACCTTTTGTTCCCGCAAGCGGAAAAACGAGAAAAATCCCAGAAAAATCGATGATTAGGCGAAGATTTTTCGAGGCGTTGTGGAAAACGTCGAGCCACGGAGTTGGCACGCCCTAGGGGAGTCGAACCCCTCTTTACAGAATGAGAATCTGTCGTCCTAACCGATAGACGAAGGGCGCATGCTCTGCCGCGTAGATAGGAATAGCCTATTGCGTCCGCAAGCGGTAGCTTAAATGAATTGTCCATGGAAAGAAGAACAACAGTGGCACGCCCTAGGGGAGTCGAACCCCTCTTTACAGAATGAAAATCTGTCGTCCTAACCGATAGACGAAGGGCGCGTGCAGCTGTTGTGTGGCGCGCTTATAGCGGGGTGATTTCATTCCTGCAAGCGGCAATTTTGCTTTTTTGTGGAAAAAATGACAGATGGGTGAAACTGCCGTCGACCGCGAATAAGTGAGACTTAACAGGCTCTTGCCGGCGACATTGAAGAATCCCTGGAAACGCGGGCTTTTCTACTGACCATTGGCGCCAGGCACGGGCTGCACCAGCAGCTTGCCATTCTGGGGCTGGTTCTTTGCGGCGATGAATTGCGCCAGCGCTGCCGCCTGCCTGCCGTTCAGCTCGCGCACATTCGGGTTCGGTGTCGCGGCAACTCCCGATGATGTCACCTGCGCGATCGGCTGTGGCGAAGCCGCAGCCGGCGAGGCCGAGTGGCGGATGACCGGCGGTGGCAGCATGTCCGCCGAAGTGCGGCCATTCGGAACGCTGGCGGTGTCTATGGTTTGCGGTGCCACGGCCTGCATTGCCGTTGGCGGCGTGCTATAGACGCTACGCATCATCGGCGTGATCGCCTGACTGCCGTCAGGCTGGTTCTTTGCAAGCGTGCCGTCCGGGTTGACGGCAATCGGCGGCGGGGCAGAGAAGATGCTGCTTCTGTTCGCATTGACGCCAGTCGGCTGCGTGACCAGGCCGCCGATGCCGGTCTGCCCGTCCGCAGTCTGGGCTGTTGCTGGTGCCGGATAGAGCGCCTGGTTCTGTTGGGCGACGACCTGCTGGCGCGTGCCGTTGACGCTGTGCACCATGGGATCGCGATAGACCATATCGCCCTTGCGTCGCCGGGCGTCGGCCTTGTTGTTCATGTCGGCTGCAAGCGCTTCGGCCGTCGTCAGCTGCGCCGCTGGCGCAACGTCGGATGTTTCGGTCGGTTTTTTGGCCGTGGTCGCGCAGCCGGCAATCATCACAAATGAGGCAAGAACGGCAATTGTGCTTGCGAGCTTCTTCCTGCCGTATAAAATCTGTTGATCGCACATAGGACGTTCCCTGCAAAAAAGGCTTGCATCGGAACGGCCTCCTGCGAGGGACGACGATACCGCACGCGCCGACTGGGAACGGTGACCGCGCGATATCCGATGCATGATGCTTCGAGTCGTCCAAGCATGCCGGAGGATGGGCATGGGCGGCAAGCGCGAAACGGATGGCTCCGCGCATGCCGTAAGCCTCGCGAAAGCTTGGCTCCTACCAGGAGCCGGTGTTGGCCATGGAAGCCCAGGGCTCAGCCGAGGGAAGATTGGCCCCCTTCTGCAGGATTTCGATGGAAATGCCGTCCGGAGAACGCACGAAAGCCATGTGACCATCGCGCGGCGGGCGGTTGATCGTGATGCCGTTGGCCATCAGCTTCTGGCAGGTCGCATAGATGTCTTCGACCTCGTAAGCGAGGTGGCCGAAATTGCGCCCTCCGCTATATTCTTCCGGGTCCCAGTTGTAGGTCAGTTCCAGGCTGGGGGCGCCGTTGCTGCGGGATGATTCGGCATCATCGCTGGCTGCAAGAAAAACGAGCGTATAGCGGCCTTTCTCGTTTTCGTAGCGGCGGGTTTCGGTAAGCCCGAACAGGGTGCTATAAAAATGCAACGAGGCGTCGAGATCGGTGACGCGGACCATCGTATGGAGATAACGCATTCTATTTCCTCTCTTAATGTTGAGCTGGGCGGATCTTCGATCGGAGCACCAGCTTCGCGCAAGTCTTGGAGCAATAATCTTAGGGTGGGAATAAACGAAAACTAGGACTTGCGCTTTTCCGTTACCAAGATGTTAATCTTGATATCAGGGAATCAGTTAACCGTAACAGTGTGACGCGTAATCGAGGGCTGGCTAGGATGGGTGACAGAATTTCATCGAAGGGAGTTGAAGACTTCGAGGAGATGTCCGGCGATACCGTCGAGCTCATCGAAATCTCAGGCGTCGTCAAGTGGTTCGACGTTGCCAAGGGGTTCGGTTTCATCGTGCCGGATAACGGCATGCAGGATGTCTTGCTGCATGTGACGTGTCTGCGCCGTGACGGTTATCAGACGATTCTCGAAGGGACCCGCATCGTAGCGCTGATCCAGCGCCGGGAGCGCGGTTATCAGGCCTTCAAGATCCTCTCCATGGATCAATCGACTGCCGTGCATCCCTCGCAGATGCCGCCGGTGCGCACGCATGTGCAGGTGACGGCGACGAGCGGTCTGGAGCGCGCGCTGGTCAAGTGGTTCAACCGCACCAAGGGCTTCGGCTTCCTGACGCGCGGCGAGGGCACGGAGGATATCTTCGTGCACATGGAAACGCTGCGTCGCTTTGGTCTTGCTGAGCTGCGGCCGGGGCAGGTGGTTCTCGTCCGCTTCGGACCCGGTGAAAAGGGCCTGATGGCCGCGGAAATCCATCCGGATGCACCAAGCCCGGTTACGCGGCCGCACTGATATGAACAAAACCGGATTTCTCGGAATTTTGAAAAGCGCCATTTTGGCGCTTTTTCTCGTTGGGGCCATCGCTCCATCGTCTTTCGCGGCACAGACCGCAGGGCAGCAGTCGATGGCTTTCGATTCGGAACCGCTTTCGATCGCATCGCCCAAAGGCCAGACGCATAAATTCACCGTGGAACTGGCCTTGACGCCGCCACAGCTCGAATTCGGCCTGATGTACCGCGACAAGATGCCGGCCGACCATGGCATGCTGTTTGATTTTGGCACGCCGCGGCCTGTCATGATGTGGATGAAGAACACCAAGTTGCCGCTCGACATGCTCTTTCTGGATCAGAAGGGTGTCATTACCCACATCCAGGAAAACGCCGTGCCCTATTCCGAAGCGATCATCAGCTCCAGCGGGCCGGTTGCCTATGTCATCGAGCTGAATGGTGGAGTGGTCAAGAAACTCGGCCTTGCCGTCGGCGACAAGGTGACGAGCGCCACCATTGCGGCAAAGCTCGGCAAATAGATTTTCATCGGGGAAGATTTGCCCGACGAGATTTTACCTGTTGCAGCGGGCAGATGAACCGTGTATCTCCCCACTCGTTCCGCAGGCTCGAGTGCTCGACGGTGCGGAACTGAAGTCATGATCGCGTTTTGGCGATCATGCACACGGTACGGAGTGTAGCGCAGTCTGGTAGCGCATCTGGTTTGGGACCAGAGGGTCGGGAGTTCGAATCTCTCCACTCCGACCATTTAAACCCCTTCATTGATGTCGTTGAATTCGTCTTGGCGCTGGCTGCCTTTTCGCTTGAAAACAAAGGGATTCGCGGCTAATCAAAACCGAGATGCGCTCGATCTGCAAAGGCCGAGCGCAAGACAAATGAAGCACAAAGGCGGATCATTCCCGCTTTATTCGGAGGCGCTGCAGCAATGCCTGCCAAGATTTATCGTCCGGCAAAGACCGCCATGCAGTCCGGCAAGGCCAAGACCAATATCTGGGTTCTCGAGTTCGACCAGGAAACGCCGCGCAAGATCGATCCGATCATGGGCTATACATCGTCGGGCGATATGCGCCAGCAGCTCAAGCTGACCTTCGATACGCAGGAACAGGCGGAAGACTACGCCAAGCGCGAAGGCATCGACTACCGCGTCATCCCGCCGAAGGATCCGATCCGGCAGACTGTGTCCTATTCCGACAACTTCCGCTTCAACCGCATCCAGCCCTGGACTCACTGAAGCCAAACACTTATTGAACGCAGCCCATTGAATTGGGTGGCAGTTTCAGGCATGTGTTGCCCGCCGCGCGCAAGGTGCGGCCAGGCCTTACGGCCCCTTAGCTCAGCTGGATAGAGCACTTGCCTTCTAAGCATGTGGTCGCAGGTTCGAATCCTGCAGGGGTCGCCATTTTCCCGATATGGTTTTGCGTGTCGCTATCCAAGCGTCATCAGCTCTGTTTCGCGCTCAGTTCGCCATTGTCGGCCAGCCGCCGGCAGCTTTTGGCCTTGTCGCATCGACCGCCATCTGGATGAGATCGTAGCCATACATTGCTCCGGCCAGCTTGATGACGATGATGGCGACGCTCAAGAGAGCGACTCCGCCGATGATTCTGTCGCTTTTTTTCACGGCCCGCTTCCCCCGACGTCTCGTGAATCCCGCATTATTCGCGGCAGCGGAAACTATATCGCGTTCTGCGCGAAGCGCTATATGGCTTGTTCACGTTGCCAGTCGGCCGGCTGCAACAAGCAGCAGGCCGCCGGCAATGCCTTCGATCCATCTCCGCCGGCGATTGCTGAAATTTCCGCGGGAGCCAATCGCCGCGATAGCGACGCTGAGCAGGGCATAGACGATCCCGCACAGGCTGATGAAGACAATGGAGAGAAGGCAGGCCTGTAGCATGATGCCCTCATCGTGGCTCATGAACTGCGGCAGGATGGCAAAATAGATCATCATGCCCTTGGGATTGAGAACGGCCGTCAGAAAGCCGCGGCGAAACCTGCTGCTCCCAGCACTTGATGATAGCGGCGTAGCGCCGCCGTTTTTCATGGAAGATGCGATGAGCCGGAAGGCGAGATAGCTGAGATAGGCGATGCCCAGCCATCGCAGCGCCGCAAACAGGAGAGGCGAGGCCGCTATGATGGCGGCAACGCCCAGGGCTGCCAGCACCGAATGCACGATGTAACCGACGCAGATGCCCGCCGTCGAACGCAAGCCCGCGACAGGGCCTCCCGAGACTGCCTGCGACACCACGAACAGCATATCCGGGCCTGGGGTGCAGATGAGTGGCAGCACGGTGGCTGCAAAGAGAAGAAGATTGGTGTTTTCCATGAATGGAAGCCTAGCGATCTACCGGCGCAATCGGCTTGCGAAGATGCCAATTTCTGCCAGATTATTGGCATCTGAATTCAAGATCAGAAGATTATCGGTAGAGGATGCCAATGCGGCTGGATGAGATCGACAGGCGTATCCTGCGTGCGCTGCAGCGCGATGGGCGGATACAGAACGTGGAGCTTGCAAAGGAAGTGGGGCTCTCGCCGTCGCCTTGCTTGCGGCGCGTCAAGCTTCTCGAGGACGGAGGCATCATCGATCGCTACGTGGCCGTGGTAAATCCGGTCAAGGCGGGCCTGCCGCTCTCGATGTTTGCTCGCGTCTGGCTGGTGGCCCAGGATGCCGAGACGATCGATCGCTTCATCGCCGCCATGAAGAAGCTGCCCGAGGTGATGGAATGCTACATCATGCTGGGCGAGAGCGATGCGTTGCTGCGCGTCGCTGTTTCCGATCTCGACGACTATAGGCAGTTCCAGTCCACGCATCTGACGAAGGTCAATGGCATTCAGAACGTCAAGACCGATGTACCGAGCCAGATCGTCAAGCAGACCTACGCTCTGCCGTTGCGTTGACCGCTCTCGATCCGCCAGTCAATAACGGAAGACCTATGAAAAACCCGCCGGCTGCGATGCAGCGGCGGGTTCTGTTCATTCGATCCGTTCCGTATCAGTGCAGGATCTGGCTGAGGAAGAGCTTTGTGCGCTCATGCTGCGGGTTGTCGAAGAATTCCTTCGGCGAATTCTGTTCGACAATCTGCCCCTGGTCCATGAAGATGACGCGGTTGGCGACCTGGCGGGCAAAGCCCATTTCGTGGGTCACGCACAGCATGGTCATGCCTTCTTCGGCAAGGCCGACCATGGTGTCGAGCACTTCCTTGATCATTTCCGGGTCGAGTGCGGAGGTCGGCTCGTCGAACAGCATGATCTTCGGGTTCATGCAAAGCGAGCGGGCGATCGCCACGCGCTGCTGCTGACCGCCGGAAAGCTGGCCGGGATATTTCTTCGCCTGCTCGGGGATCTTGACGCGGGTGAGGAAGTGCATGGCGATTTCTTCCGCCTGCTTCTTCGGCATCTTGCGCACCCAGATCGGTGCCAGCGTGCAGTTTTCCAGAATGGTCAGGTGCGGGAAGAGATTGAAGTGCTGGAACACCATGCCGACTTCGCGGCGCACTTCGTCGATCTTCTTGAGGTCGTTCGTCAGCTCGACGCCGTCAACGATGATCTGGCCCTTCTGGTGCTCTTCCAGACGGTTGATGCAGCGGATCATCGTCGATTTGCCCGAGCCGGAGGGGCCGGCGATGACGATACGCTCGCCGCGCATGACCTTCAGATTGATATCGCGCAGCACATGGAAGTCGCCATACCACTTGTTCATGTTGATCATGTCGACCGCGACCTCGGTCTCGGAGACAGTCATTTTTTTCGATTGGGCTTCAGCCATTTTGTATTTCCCTCAATTTTATCGCTTGTGGCCGGTGTCGAGATGGCGTTCCACGAAACCTGAATAGCGCGACATGCCAAAGCAGAACAGCCAAAAAACGAATCCGGCGAATACAAGACCCGTCACCGGCGTCACCGCGCTTGCCCAGGTAGCATCCGAGAAGTTCTGGCGGACGATGCCGAGCAGGTCGAACATGCCGATGATCGCCACGAGCGACGTGTCCTTGAACATGCCGATATAGGTATTGACGATGCCGGGAATGACCAGCTTGATCGCCTGCGGCAGAATGATCAGCCGCATCTTCTGCCAGTAGCCGAGGCCGAGCGAGTCGGCGCCTTCGAATTGACCCTTCGGTATTGCCTGCAGGCCGCCACGAATGACTTCGGCCATATAGGCCGAGGTAAAGATCGCAACGCCGACGACGGCGCGCAGCAGCTTATCGACGGTCCAGCCCTGCGGCATGAAGAGCGGCAGCATGTAGCTGGCCATGAACAGCACCGTGATCAACGGCACGCCGCGGATGATTTCGATGAACGACACACAGAGCATGCGGACAACGGGCATCTTGGAGCGGCGGCCGAGTGCAAGCACGATGCCGAACGGGAAGGAGACTGCGATCGCAACGAAAGCGATCACCAGCGTCACGAGTAGGCCGCCCCATCTTTCCGTTTCGACGGTCTCAAGGCCGAAGCCCCCGTGGAGCAGGAAGAACGAAACAACCGGCAGCACGAAGAACGCGAGGATAGCGTTCAATCCCTTCCTGGGAACGGACGGTATCAGCAACGGGACGAAGCTGACGATCATCAGGATGCAGACGAGTATTGGTCGCCAGCGCTCGTCCGGCGGATAAAGGCCGAACATGAAGATGGCGAATTTCGCGCGGACGAAGGCCCAGCAGGCGGCGTTCCAGCCATCCGGCTGCGTTCCGCCTTGAACCGTGGTGGCGCAGAAGGTGCGGTCGGTTCCGCTCCAGACCGCATTTATAAACAGCCAGTCGACCAGGTGCGGGATCGTCCAGGCCAGGAAGGTGACGGCAAGCACGGTCAGGACAATGTCCTTCGGCGTTGCAAACAGGTTCTTTTTCAACCAATGCCACACGCCCCTTTCGCTGGCGGGTGCTGGCTGCGCCACGAGCAGTGTCTTACTGACGAAGTGTTGATCAACGCTCGACATCTTATCTCTCCACCAGGGCCATCTTGGCGTTGAACCAGTTCATGAACAGCGACGTCACGATGCTCAGGGCGAGATAGATGATCATCCAGATGATGACGACTTCGACGGCTCGGCCGGACTGATTGAGGATCACGCCGCCGACGGCGACGAGATCGGCATAGCCGATGGCGATGGCGAGGGACGAGTTCTTGATCAGATTGAGATATTGGCTCGTCAGCGGCGGAATGATGATGCGCATTGCCTGCGGTATGACGATCAGCCGGTTGATGGCTGACGCCCGCAAACCAAGTGCGCCTGCTGCTTCCGATTGCCCCTTCGGCACGCCACGGATGCCGGCACGAACGATCTCGGCAATATAGGATGCGGTGTAAAGGGAAAGGGCGAGGAGAAGCGCGAGGAACTCCGGTCCTATGACCGTGCCTCCCGTCAGGTTGAACTTGCCGGCGATGGGGTAATCGAAGGAAAGCGGCATGCCGGTCACAAGGAAGACCAGCAACGGCAGGCCGATCAATATGCCGATCGACACCCAGATCGTGTGGAACTGCTGGCCGGTTGCCGCCTGACGTTTGTGCGCCCAGCGCGCCACAAAAAAGACCGCGGCTATGGCGACGAGGAAGGCAATGCCGACTGCCCACATGCCTGCACCGAAGATCGGGCTCGGGAAGGCGAGGCCGCGATTGCTGAGATAGCTGGAGAATGGTAGATGCACGGCATCGCGCGCCTGCGGCAGCAACACCAGAACGCCGCTGTACCAGAAGAAGATGACGAGCAGGGGCGGGATGTTGCGGAAGATTTCGACATAGGCCTGGGAGAGCTTCGCAATCAGCCAATTATGCGAAAGTCTGCCGATGCCGATGACGAAGCCGACGACCGTCGCCGCAACAATGCCCACCACCGAAATCAGAAGTGTGTTGAGCACGCCGACGAGAAGGGCGGTGGCATTGGTCGAATCGCTGGAATAGGGAATCAGCGCTTGTCCCAGGTTGAAGCCGGCGCGTCCTTCGAGAAAACCAAAGCCGAACGAGCGGTTCAATGCGCGCAGGTTATCGATGGTGTTTGTGACGATAAACCAGCAGAGTCCCGCGAGAATGATGATAGTAAGCGCCTGGTAGAAGGCACCCCGAACTTTGGGGTCGTACAACGCCGCCGATAAGGCCGAGCGCTCGCCTTCAGGCGAGTTTACTGTAATTGCCATATAGAGTTTTTCCCCAATGTGCCTGTTTCAGGCTTGTTTTCTTGAGGGGAGAAAGGCGGATTGCCGCCTTTCTCTGGAAGTCTGGTCGTTTGCGACTTATCGGACCGGAGGCGCGTACTGGATGCCGCCCTTGTTCCACAGGGCATTGAGGCCGCGAGCGATTTTCAGCGGGCTGCCTGCGCCGATGTTGCGGTCGAAGACTTCGCCGTAGTTACCGACGCCCTTGATGATGTTGTAGGCCCAGTCATTGGTCAGGCCGAGGTCGGTGCCGATAGTGGAACCCTGCTCGGCGCCGAGGAAGCGCTTGATGTCCGGGTTAGCCGAACCCTTCATCTCGTCGACGTTCTTCTGCGTGATGCCGAATTCTTCGGCATTGACCATAGCATAGGCCGTCCAGCTGACGATATTGAACCACTGGTCATCACCCTGGCGAACGGCCGGGCCGAGCGGCTCCTTGGAGATGATTTCAGGCAGAACGACGTTGTCGTCCGGGTTCTTCAAGGTCAGGCGCAGAGCGTAGAGACCCGACTGGTCGGTGGTGTACACGTCGCAACGGCCGGAATCATAGGCCGTGTTGACTTCTTCGAGCTTGTCGAAGACCACCGGATTGTACTGCAGGTTATTGGTCTTGAAATAGTCTGCGAGGTTCAGCTCGGTCGTCGTGCCGGACTGGACGCAGATGGCGGCACCCGACAGTTCGAGCGCCGACTTCACGTTCAGTTCCTTGCGGACCATGAAGCCCTGGCCGTCATAATAGGTGACGGGACGGAATTTGAGACCGAGCGCGGTGTCGCGGTTGATGGTCCAGGTGGTGTTACGGGAAAGCACATCGATTTCGCCGGACTGCAGCGCGGTGAAGCGGTCCTTAGCGCTGAGAGGCGTGTATTTCACTTTGGTCGGGTCGCCGAATACGGCGGAAGCGACGGCCTTGCAGAAGTCGATGTCGAAGCCGGCCCAGTTACCGGATGCGTCCGGCTGCGCGAAGCCGAGAAGGCCCGTATTCACGCCGCATTGAACGAAGCCCTTGGCCTTAACGTCGCTCAGCGTCGAGGCGGAAGCGCCCGACGCGGTGTAAGCCAATGCTGCGACTCCGAGGAATGCGGAGAGAGCAAACTTTTTCATTTTCCCTACCTTTGTCTATTTGTTTTATAGTTAAAGTGTATCGCCTCCGAAGCAGGTTCCTGGAGAACCGTGTTCCTTCCCTTTCCCGGTGCGAGTGGCGCTATCACAGTCGCAAATGGTGTAGCGGTCAAGAGATCGCCCCAATTATTGCGGATTTATTCGGCATTTTCGCCGCGCGCTGCCGAAAAATGGGCATTTGGCGTCAAAATGAGCGGCGTTTTGCCAAAAATCTGCGCGAAAATGCGGTTTCTGCTGCGATTTTCGTTGTTTTAGCCTTCGAATAATATGGCCCTATTGGAACGGTCGGGGTTGACCGGGGGAGGCTTGGTCGCCACAAATCCAGTTTCCCGCAGCGCCAAAGGCATATTCGGACATGAAAGACAAAGACACATTCCTGCAGAACGCTGGTATCAACACGCGTTTGTCCCACATCGGCAATTCGCCATTCGACTTCCACGGCTTCGTCAATCCGCCGGTCGTCCATGCCTCGACGGTGCTGTTTCCCAATGCGCGTGTAATGGAGACGCATGACCAGAAATACACCTATGGCACGCGCGGAACTCCCACCACGGATGCGCTGTGCGAGGCGATGGATGCGCTGGAAGGGTCTGCTGGAACGGTCATCGTGCCGTCTGGGCTTGCGGCTGTCACCGTGCCGTTTCTTGCTTATTTGTCAGCCGGTGATCACGCGCTGATCGTCGATTCGGTCTATGGTCCCACGCGATTCTTCTGCGACACCATGCTGAAGCGCCTCGGCATCGAGGTCGAGTATTATGATCCGTTGGTCGGCGTCGGCATCGAGCAGATGATCAAGCCGAATACCAGGCTGGTCCATACCGAAGCGCCAGGCTCCAACACCTTCGAAATGCAGGATATTCCGGCGATCTCGGCTGCGGCTCACCGCCACGGCTGCGTCGTGACCATGGATAATACCTGGGCGACGCCGCTCTATTTCAAGCCGCTCGATCACGGTGTCGATGTTTCCATCCATGCCGTGACGAAATATCCGGCCGGTCACTCCGATATTCTGATGGGGACCGTTTCGGCCAATGAAGCGCATTGGAAGCAGTTGATTGACGCGCATGGCCAGCTCGGCATCTGTGGCGCGCCCGATGACGCTTATCAGGTGCTGCGCGGTCTGCGTACCATGGGCGTGCGCCTGGAGCGGCATCAGGAGAGCGCGCTGGCGATCGCCCAATGGCTTGAGGGCAGGGAGGAGGTCGCACGCGTGCTGCATCCGGCCCTGCCGAGCTTCCCGGGTCACGAGCTTTGGAAGCGCGACTTCAAGGGTGCAAGCGGCATCTTCTCCTTCGTTCTCGCCGTCGACGATCCGCACAAGTTCAAGGTGAAGGCGCATGCATTCCTGGATGCCTTGCGTATCTTTGGTCTCGGCTATTCCTGGGGGGGCTTCGAAAGCCTGGCATTGCAGGTCAACCTCAACGACCGGCGCGTGACCAAGGCCCCGACAGAGGGGCCGGTGATCCGCCTGCAGATTGGCCTGGAAGACGTCGCCGATCTCAAGGCGGATATCGAAAAGGGCTTTGCTGCGACTACTGCATAATTCCTTAAATCGGGATCGGTTTAAGGATAAAATTATGCAGCAGGTTTAAAGTGTTATAGCGCCGTGCGTCACATGTGACGCACGGCGCTATGGGGGACGCCTGATCAGCCGACAGCGCTATAGCCATAGATCCAGTCCATGTCCGCCGCGAGGCTTTGCGGCGGACGCAGTGAGAGGACGAGATCCCGCGCCAGGCGGATGGGACCGCGGGCGTGATAGGCGAATTGATTGAAGGCGGCGCGCTGTCTTAGGCGCGCGATACGCGGCGCCCGATGCTTCTCATAGAGTTCGAATGCTTCGGCCGGCGAGCGTCCCGAAAGCATGCCGGCAAGCTCGAAAGCGTCCTCGATCGCCATGGCCGCGCCCTGAGCCGCAAAGGGCATCATCGCATGCGCGGCATCGCCGATCAGGATCGTATCGCTGCCATTATGCCACCGGCCGCCGTCCTTCATCTCGTAGAGTGGCCAAAAGCTCGCCTGCTCCTGGGCTTCGAGCATTTGCAGGATCGCCGTGTTCCAGCCGGAAAAACCCCGTAGCATCTGCTCGCGCTGCGCCTTGCTGCCGGTCGCCCCCCAATTGCGGCTGGCACTGCTGCCGGAGACGATGGCGACGATATTGAAGGCGGCATTTTCCCGGATGGGGTAGCAGACGAGATGGCTGGAGGGTCCGAGGAACGCTGTGACGCTCGCCTTGTCCAGCAGGGCCGGGGCCGCCGCCTCCGGAATGGAGAAGCGCCATGCAATATTCCCGGAGAAGAGCGGCGAGGGCGCGCCAGGCACCATTGCATGCGCCTTCGACCATACGCCGTCGGCCCCGATGACGAGATCGAATTCCCTTCCGGCGATCTCTTCCAGTGCCTGTTTGTTGTTGATATCGACGTGCCGGCCGAGATGCAGCGTGCATAAGGCATTGGCCGTCATCGCATTGAGGAGCGCCTTTTGCAGGGTGGCGCGATGCGCCGCGCCATAGGGTGCACCCCATCGCTCTCTGGCAAATTTTCCACAGGGAACGGATGCGACAGGCCGCAGCGATGAGCCGGATACGAGCCTGACTTCCTCTGGCTCCAGCCAGACAGGTCTCAGCGCATCGAGCACGCCAAGCGTATCGAGGATGCGGGAAGCATTCGGCGAAATCTGCAGGCCGGCGCCGACTTCGGTCAGCACCTCTGCCTGTTCGAAAATGTCGGAGGCAATGCCGTGTCTCGCAAGCGCCAGTGCCGCCGTCAATCCGGCTATTCCGGCGCCGATGATTGCGGCTGCTTTGATCGGCATTTCTTTATGTCCGATCGGCCTCTAAGGCGTCACGCCGCCTTGAAGTGGAAGACGCAGCCGGCTGGGTTGGTCTGGTCCGCCTTCAGCGACGGATTGTAGCGGTAAAGCGTTGAGCAATAGGAGCAGACCTTTTCGCTCTCGTCACCGATATCGATGAAGATGTGTGGATGGTCGTACGGGACCGAGGCGCCGGTGCACATGAATTCCTTCACGCCGATTTCGATGACGCGATGTCCGCCGTCGTTCTGGAAATGGGGAATATTGTGGCCGGCCATGATGATCTCCGAATGCGTCTTGCCGTGAGCGGCATGAATGTTGCGCCAGACTTGGTAGCCCCTCTTTATAATCCTTCTTCCCGATTGTGTAGTGCGAAAGTCCGGCTTGATGCAGAGATTTTCGCAAGCGTAGGGTTCATTTGATATCGCCGATAAAATATGGTCCGGCGCCAACAGGACCCAGTTTGCAAAGACGAAGCCATGAATTTGAACGCTCCCCCGATGTCCCATTTTGTCAGAGACGGATTGAAGCTCGCCTTTTTCGATGAAGGTGATCCCAACGGGCCGCCGGTGCTGTTGATCCACGGCTTTGCCTCCACGGCGATTGCCAATTGGGTCAATCCCGGTTGGCTGAAGACACTTGGCGAAGCGGGCTATCGGGTGATTGCCATCGACAATCGCGGCCATGGCATGAGCGACAAGCTTTACGATGCGGATGTCTACCATCCATGGATCATGGCAGCGGATGCTGTGGCCCTCCTCGATCATCTGGGCATATCCGAGACCCATGTCATGGGCTATTCCATGGGTGCGCGCGTTTCGACCTTCATGGCGATCGCGCATCCTGATCGCGTCCGCTCGCTGGTGCTGGGCGGCCTCGGTATCGGCATGGTCGAAGGCGTCGGCGATTGGGACCCGATTGCGGATGCGCTGGTCGCACCTTCGCTCGATGATGTCACCCATGCGCGCGGGCGCATGTTCCGCGCTTTTGCCGAGCAGACGAAAAGCGACCGGCAGGCGCTGGCCGCCTGTATCCAGGGCTCGCGCGATCTGGCTTCGCGGGAAGATGTGGCGAAGATCGAAGTGCCGACGCTGATCGCCGTCGGCACCAAGGACGATATTGCCGGTTCCGGGCAGGATTTGGCGGCACTGATGCAGAATGCCGAAGTCATCGATATTCCGAACCGCGACCACATGCTCGCCGTCGGCGATAAGATCTTCAAGGCGGCGGTTCTGGAGTTTTATCAGCGTCTCGACAGGCGCTAGGTTTCAAGTCACTTACCGGTGAAGTGGGGCTTTCGCCGTTCGGCAAAGGCGGCGCGACCCTCCGCATAATCGGCGCTGTCGAAAGTCTCGGCGCCGATCACTTCCGCTTCGCGCAGCAAGTCACCATCCTGCTCGATGACGGCGCGGATCGCGAGCTTCGAGGCATGCAGCGCAATAGGTGCATTGGCGGCAATCGCATGGGCGAGGGCGGATACTTCCTGATCGAACGCATCAGCCTCGATTTCCTCCAGAAGAAAGCCGGCCACAACCATCTTCTCGCTCGACATGGGAGCGCCGGTAAACAGGGTGACCTTGGCCATCTGCGGCCCGAGCGCATTGACGATATCCTGCACGGCGTCGGCGGGATAGGCGATACCGAGGCGAACGGCGGGTACGGAAAACCGTGCGCCTCTTTCGGCGATGCGCAGATCACAGGCGGCAGCAAGCCCAAAACCGCCGCCATAGCAGATGCCGCGGATCGCGGCGATCGTCGGCACGCGGCAATGGCGAATTGCCTCGAAAGCCTGGCTGTTCAGCGCCTCATAGGCGACTGCCGTCTCCGAATTCTTGCGCACGACGGCGAATTCGCTGATGTCGGCGCCAGCCGAAAAATCCGCGCCGGCGCCGCGCAGAACGATCACATGCGCATGTGCTTCATCGGTCAGAATGCGCACTGCCTGCGGGATCGCACGCCACATTGCGGCGGTCACGGCGTTCTTTCTGTCGGGGTTGCTGATCGCGATCGTGCCTATGGCGTCGCTGCACGTCGCGCGAATGAGACCGCCGGCAAAATCATGCTCGAAATTCATGCGCGACCAACCCATTTGTCTTGTGTGGCATTTATTCTATATAATGCACCCCTGACAGAAAATCGGGAGACCGCCAATGGTCGCAGCAACGGATATTCGCCAGGTAGAAGGCTTGGGCGCAGTGAAGGTCATGGACCCGATCTGGGACAGCATGCGCGAGGAAGCACGCGCCGCTGCCGCGCAGGACCCACTTCTTGCCGCTTTCCTCTATTCGACGATCATCAACCATCGCTCGCTGGAGGAATGCGTTATCTATCGCATCTGCGAGCGCCTCGACCATCCGGACCTGCAGGCCATCCTCCTGCGGCAGACCTTCGAGGAAATGCTGGCCGACTGGCCGGAATGGGGATCGATCCTTCGTGTCGATATCCAGGCCGTCTACGATCGCGATCCAGCCTGCCTGAGGTTCCTGGAGCCCGTGCTCTATTTCAAGGGCTTCCATGCGCTGCAGACGCACCGCCTCGCGCACTGGCTCTATAATCGCGGCCGCCGCGATTTCGCGCTTTATCTGCAGAGCCGATCCTCCAGCGTCTTCCAGACCGACATCAATCCGGCGGCGCGTATCGGCAAGGGCATCTTCCTCGATCACGCGACCGGCCTTGTGGTGGGCGAAACGGCCGTGATCGGCGATAACGTCTCGATCCTGCATGGCGTCACGCTTGGCGGCACCGGCAAGGAAGGCAGCGACCGCCATCCGAAGATCGCGCACGGCGTCTTGATCGGTGCGGGGGCCAAGATCCTCGGCAATATCCAGATCGGCCATTGCTCGCGCATCGCCGCCGGCTCGGTGGTGCTGAAGGAAGTGCCCGCCAAGACGACCGTTGCAGGGGTGCCGGCCAAGGTGGTCGGAGAAGCAGGGTGTTCGGAACCGTCTCGCTCGATGGACCAGCTCTTGGCTGAACAATTGGTTGTGGATCAGATCATGGGCGCGGGAATCTAGGAAAATCCAGACTGACTTTCGGAAGCTTGCGCTGTCGCTGGGGAGCTATGCGCGGTTCCGGTCTTTACACCGCCGCTTTTCCTATGCAAGAAGCGGCCAACCGAGATCCTCACGGAGAAGCATTGTGAAGCCTGAAGAAATCAAGAAACTCGACGCCTATTTCAAGCGCACGTTCAACCCGCAGGTCGTGGTGAAGGCCCGCCCGCGAAAGAACGATTCGGCTGAAGTTTATCTCGGCGAAGAATTTCTGGGTGTCGTCTATATCGACGATGAAGATGGCGACCGCTCCTATAATTTCTCGATGGCCATTCTGGACGTCGATCTCTGATTATATCGGTCTCGTATAGTGATCGAATATTTGGGCCGTATTTCATTGAAATACGGCCTTTTTCTTTGGCATTTGCCAATTTGATCATTCCGCTGCCGTTCTGATCTATAGCGGCTTCTTTGACCTAAATGCCAATATTTTAATCAAAGCCTGTGGTTGCAGGCGCAATGATATATATTAGGAAAAACAAAATGATGCGCCGCACTCATCGGCGCTGACATCGCGCCGTCACTCGAAATGCAACCAAAGGGAGATATTGCGACGCACAAGACTACTTGACTAATTGTGCATCGCATTTAACCTTTGTCCCTGTAAACCGGCCGCCGGCCGGCCAACAAGGGACGGAGAAGCATGTTCAATTTCGATGAAGCAAACAAGAAGGGCAAGGAAGCCATGGACACGGCGCTGAAGAGCTATTCCGATGTCACCAAGGGCTTTCAGGCGATTGCTGCCGAAACCGCTGAATACTCCAAGAAGTCTTTCCAGGATGGCGTTGCACACTTCGAAACGCTCGCCGGTGTCAAGAGCTTCGAAGCTGCCTTCGAACTGCAGAGCAGCTATGTGAAGTCCTCCTACGAAAACTTCGTCGCTGAAGCCACCAAGCTCGGCGAAATGTATGCCGATCTCGCCAAGAATGCCTACAAGCCTTACGAAGCGCCCGTAGCGGCTGCGACGAAGGCTGCCAGCAAGGCAGCAGCAACGGCGACCGCCGCTTAAACTTTCGCCGAAAGGCAAAATTTCCGGAAAGACCGGCTACGCGATGCGTGGCCGGTCTTTTGCATTTTGGCACGTCGAACCGGACGAGACGATATGCAGCGACTTTTTTGACCGCAGCCCGTTTTGTCAGCGAATTGTGATTGCAGTGTCCAGCAGGGGGCTTAAAATCACGCCAATATGAACTAAGTTAGAGGTTCGGATATCCGGCCCGACCAAGTGAAGAAACCAACCCAGTGCCAAGTCGGAATGCGATAGCTTCTGCCGGATGATTTGAGGAATGAATGAAATGATCGCTGAGCCGATCCGGATGCAAAACAACAGCGAAAGGAACGGGGACAACGGAAACCGTGGGACCTCGGTCATCACACGTACCAAGCCCAAGACGAAAAAACCGAACCTGTACCGCGTGCTGCTTCTGAATGACGACTACACGCCCATGGACTTCGTGATCCATATCCTGGAGCGTTTCTTCCAAAAGGATCTCGAAGGTGCCACCCGTATCATGCTTCATGTCCACAACCATGGCGTGGGCGAGTGCGGGATATATACATATGAAGTAGCCGAAACGAAGGTGAGCCAGGTGATGGACTTTGCCCGGCAGCACCAGCATCCGCTGCAATGTGTTATGGAAAAGAAGTGAGGATCTGAACGTGCCAACATTTTCGCCTAGTCTTGAGAAGGCGCTGCATCAGGCACTGACCTACGCGAACGAGCGGCATCACGAGTATGCCACGCTGGAACATCTGCTTTTGGCGCTGGTAGACGACGCCGATGCCGCAGCTGTCATGGGCGCGTGCAATGTTGATCTCGACGCGCTCCGTAAGACTCTGACTGAATACGTCGATAATGAACTCTCCAACCTGGTCACGGGCTATGACGAGGACTCGAAGCCGACCTCCGGCTTCCAGCGCGTCATCCAGCGCGCCGTGATCCACGTACAATCTTCCGGCCGCGAGGAAGTGACGGGCGCCAATGTTCTCGTCGCGATTTTCGCGGAACGGGAAAGCCATGCTGCCTTCTTCCTGCAGGAGCAGGAAATGACCCGCTACGACGCGGTCAACTACATCTCGCACGGCATCGGCAAGCGCCCGGGTTCCTCCCAGACCCGCACGCCGCGCGGCGCCGAAGAAAGCGAATCCGAAAGCAAGCCGACCTCCCGCGGCGAGCAGGAGGAAGGGAATGGCAAGAAGCAGCAGGATGCGCTGAAGGCCTATTGCGTCAACCTCAATGAGAAGGCCAAGAACGGCAAGATCGATCCGTTGATCGGCCGCAACTCCGAGGTCAACCGCACCATCCAGGTGCTGTGCCGCCGCTCGAAGAACAACCCGCTCTATGTCGGAGACCCCGGCGTGGGCAAGACGGCAATTGCCGAAGGTCTTGCCAAGCGTATCGTCGAAGGCAAGGTTCCGGAAGCTCTGGCCGATGCCACGATCTTTTCGCTCGATATGGGTACGCTGCTCGCCGGCACCCGTTATCGCGGCGATTTCGAAGAACGCCTGAAGCAGGTCGTCAAGGAACTCGAAGAGTATCCGGGCGCCGTGCTGTTCATCGACGAGATCCACACCGTCATCGGTGCGGGCGCCACCTCCGGCGGCGCGATGGATGCGTCGAACCTGCTGAAGCCGGCTCTTTCCTCGGGTGCGATCCGTTGCATCGGTTCGACCACCTATAAGGAATACCGGCAGTTCTTCGAAAAAGACCGGGCACTCGTCCGTCGCTTCCAGAAGATCGACGTCAACGAGCCGAGCATCGAGGATGCCATCGAAATCATGAAGGGCCTCAAGCCCTATTTCGAAGAGTATCACCACCTGCGCTATTCGAACGACGCCATCAAGACGGCTGTCGAGCTGTCGGCCCGCTATATTTCCGACCGCAAGCTGCCGGATAAGGCGATCGACGTGATCGATGAGACGGGTGCCGCTCAGATGCTGCTGCCGCCGTCCAAGCGCCGCAAGCTGATCACCGAAAAGGAGATCGAAGCGACGATTGCGACCATGGCCCGCATTCCGCCGAAGACGGTTTCCAAGGATGACGAGATGGTTCTCGCCAACCTCGAACAGGAACTGCGTTCGGTCGTCTACGGCCAGGATACGGCAATCGAAGCGCTGTCGACCTCGATCAAGCTCGCTCGTGCGGGCCTGCGCGAGCCGAACAAGCCGATCGGGTGCTACGTCTTCTCTGGCCCCACGGGCGTCGGCAAGACGGAAGTCGCCAAGCAGCTTGCCTCGTCGCTCGGCGTCGAACTGCTGCGCTTCGACATGTCGGAATACATGGAGCGTCATACGGTTTCCCGTCTGCTCGGTGCACCTCCCGGCTATGTCGGCTTCGACCAGGGCGGCCTCCTGACTGATGGCGTCGATCAGCATCCGCACAGCGTGGTTCTGCTCGACGAAATCGAGAAGGCGCATCCGGATATCTTCAATATCCTGCTGCAGGTCATGGACCACGGCGCGCTGACCGACCACAACGGCAAGAAGATCGACTTCCGCAACGTCATCCTGATCATGACGACCAATGCGGGCGCTTCGGAAATGGCCAAGGCCGCTATTGGCTTCGGTTCGTCCAAGCGTACGGGCGAGGATGAAGAGGCTCTCAACCGCCTGTTCACCCCGGAATTCCGCAACCGTCTGGATGCGGTTATTCCCTTCGCGCCGCTGCCGACGACGGTCATTCACAAGGTGGTGCAGAAGTTCATCATGCAGCTGGAAGCGCAGCTTTCCGAACGCAACGTGACCTTCGACCTGCACGAGGACGCCATCGCCTGGCTGTCCGAGAAGGGCTACGACGACAAGATGGGTGCCCGTCCGCTGGCGCGTGTCATCCAGGAAAACATCAAGAAGCCGCTGGCGAACGAAATCCTCTTCGGCAAACTGAAGAAGGGTGGCGTCGTCACCGTTACGGTCGGCAAGAAGGAAGACGGCTCGACCGGCATCCTGCTCGATGCGACTGCTGACACTGCTCCGATCCGGCCGAAGCCGGAGGCCGAAGTCGGTGAACAGCATGTCGAGGTGGAAGAGGATGACGGCGACACCACCGTCAAGGCCAGAAGCCGCGTCGGCAAGGCTGCAACGGCAGCCGACAGCCGCCGCTCGGCCAAGGCCTCGACGTCGAGCGACAGCGACGAGTCCGAAGGCAAGTCGCCACGCAAGGGCGGCGGCGCGGTTCCGAAGGTTCCGCGCAAGTAATCGCCCTCTGGTGACCTAAGAAAAATAAAAGGCTGCATTGGAAACAATGCAGCCTTTTATATGCTTATTTGAATGTGTTAATGTTACGCTAGAGGCTCGTATAGTCGATTTCGAGAAACGCCTCGACTTCAGGTGCCCAGCGATCCCTGACGAAAGCGACATGATCAGGGTGGACGTTATAGGCGTCGTAACCTGACTGGTCATCGAACTCCATCGAGAAGCCGAAGGTAAAGTCGTTCTTCGGACTGGTCTGCCGAAGCTGCTCGAAGTTCCGGACGCTCGGTATCTTCTCCAGAACAAGGGCGTCCTTGAGGAAGCTGGCTTCTTCAGCCGAGCCGGCTTCGTGCTTCAGGCGGAAGGCGACGGTATGGCGAATCATGAGGCGCCTCCCGCTCAGGCCAGCGCTTCGATGATCTTCCTGGCGTTTTCCGCCAGCACCGCGCCATCCTCCATCTTGCCGGAATGCGGCTTAAGCGCGACACCCTCCAGGCGTGGAATGACATGAAAATGCAGATGGAAGACGGTCTGGCCGGCAGACGGCTCGTTGAACTGGGCGATATAGACGCCGTCAGCTTCGAAGGCTTCCTGAACCGCAACGGCGATCTTCTGAACCACGGTGATCGCGTGCTGTAATGCAGCCGGGTCGGCGTCGAGAATGTTGCGGGAGGGGGATTTCGGCAGCACCAGCGTATGGCCCGGCGACTGCGGCATCACATCCATGAAGGCAACGGTGTGCTCATCCTCGTAGACGCGGTACGACGGGATCTCGCCCTTCAGGATCTTCGCGAAGATATTGTTGTCGTCATAGGCGGGGCTGGTCATCCAGTGTCTCCTCGTCTTGCGTTTGCGGTTGTCCAGAACAGCTGGAGCAATTCCAGGAAAAGTGTATAGCGGTTTTCCGTCCGGAATTGCGTAAAAACAAAAAGATAGAGCGTTTTCGCGATTCGAAGAAAAGCGGAAAAACCCTAGATATCCTGCCGCTCGCCTTTGCGAAAGGGGCTGTGCTCGGAGAGGATTTCGCTCATCTCCTCCACCTGTTCCCGCTCATGTTTCAAGTAATCGGCAACGGCACGCCGCAGGCCCTGATGGTCGATATAGTGCGCCGAATGGGTGATGACCGGAAGATAGCCGCGCGCCAGCTTGTGCTCGCCCTGAGCGCCGGCTTCTACCCGCTTCAATCCTTTATTCAGCGCGAAATCGATCGCCTGATGATAGCAGACCTCGAAATGCAGGAAGGGATGATCTTCGATGCAGCCCCAGTGCCGGCCGTACAGTGTCTCGCCGCCGATGAAATTGATGGCGCCGGCGATGTAGCGGCCCTCGCGCTTCGCCATGACGAGCAAAATATCCTCTGGCATCCGCTCGCCGATCAACGAATAGAATTTCCGGGTGAGATAGGGGCGGCCCCATTTGCGGCTGCCAGTATCCATGTAGAAGGCGAAGAACTGGTCCCAGATGTTTTCGGTGAGATCGCTGCCGGTCAGCCAGTCGATGGTAATGCCATGCTCGACTGCCGCGCGCCGTTCTTTCTTCAAGGCCTTGCGCTTGCGGGAGGCCAGCGTCTCAAGGAAGGCGTCGTGATTGGGGTAGCCTTCGTTGATGAAGTGAAACTGCTGATCGGTGCGATGCAGATAGCCATCGCCGTCGAAGACGGAGGCTTCGTTTTCCGGCAGGAATGTAATGTGCGCCGAGGAAACACCGAGCTGCCGGGTGACTTCCTTGAGGCTTTCGGCCAACGCCGGCTGCAGTACGCTGCGGTCCTGTCCCTCGGCAACAAGCAGCCGCGGCCCGGTGGCGGGCGTGAAGGGAATGGAGCATTGCAGCTTCGGATAATAGCGGCCGCCGGCCCGTTCGAAGGCGTCGGCCCAGCCATGGTCGAAGACATATTCGCCCTGGCTATGGCTCTTCAGGTAGCCCACGACGGCGCCGAGCAATTGACCGCTATCGGTTTCCAGCAGCAGGTGATTGCCGAGCCAGCCGGTCTTGTCGGTCGCGGAGCCGGACTCCTCCAGCGATGAGAGGAAGGCGTGCGAGACAAAGGGATTGTACGGCAGCACGCTGCCGGTTCTGGACGCTCCGGCCAGCTTGGACCAGCTCTCCGGGGCGATATTCTTGAAGGATCGTTCGACTCGAATGGATAATTCGTCTGTCATCAAACTCTTGCGCTAAGAAGGAAGGGAGGGCTCTCACCGCTGCGCCATGCGTCCAATGGGACGCGCCACAGGCGCAGCGATAATTTGGGTTTGCGCAAAGCCTCTCCTTCAGTCGATCCCGATTTACGAGACTATGCGCGGGTCAAAACCTTCGAAGGTCATCTGATCTGCATTGGCAAATGTATGTTTGCGGGCCGCTTCGTCGCGCACGGTCCAGGTGATGACCGGAATGCCGCGCTGGCGCTGCGCCGTGACAAAGGGGTTCGGCAGGTGGCCGTAGAAGTATGAAATGAAGTCTAGCCCAAGATGCATGGCTTCGTCATGCTGAAAAAACGTCTCAGGCTTGTTTCCTTCGGCCGTCAATCCCACAGGGTAGGGCGCTTCCAGGCTTTTGAGGTCCTTGAGCAGCCAATGGTCGAAGCTCATCAGGGCCACATGTCCCTTGTAGTCTTCGAGTACTTCAAGAACGGATTCGGCAAAGCCCTCGTCGTCGCCCTCGCGTCCCTTCAGCTCCAGCACCAGCGGCACCTTGCCGTCGCAAAGCTGCAGGAGCTGCTTCAGCGTCGGGATCTTGTCCTTCGTGCCGCCTATCGAGAGCAAGCCCAGTTCGGCCGAGGTGCGCTCGCGCACTTCGCCGGGCAGGTTGCAGACGCGCTGCAGATCGTCGTCATGGAAGACGACCGGAACGCCGTCCGAGGCATAGTGCAGGTCGCATTCGATGGCAAAGCCCGCCTCGATGGCGCGGCTGAAGGCCGAGAGCGTATTCTCCCAGACTTGCTTGTTCATGTCATGATAGCCGCGGTGAGCGACGGGACGCTCGGTCAACCAGGCAAGCTTGCTCATCAGGCGATTTCCAGAATGGCATCGATTTCAACGGCGGCATTGAGCGGCAGGGCTGCCATGCCGACGGCGGCACGGGCATGCTTGCCGGCTTCGCCGAGTACGTTTGCCAGAAGATTCGAAGCGCCGTTGATGACAAGGTGCTGCTCGACGAAATCAGGGGTCGAGGCGACGAAGCCGTTCAGCTTGATCAGGCGCCTGATGCGGCCGAGATCGCCGCCAAGAGCAGCCTTCGCCTGGGCGAGAATGTTGATGGCGCAGAGTTCGGCTGCGCGTTGTCCGCCGGCAACGTCCACATCCTTCCCGAGATGACCTGTCACGCCGATCTTGCCATTTTCCATCGGTAGCTGGCCGGAGAGATAGAGGAGATTGCCGCTGATGACATAGGGAACGTAGTTGGCAGCTGGTGCTGCAGCTTGCGGCAGAGCGATGCCGAGTTCCTTCAGGCGGCCCTCGATAGCGTCGGACATTTTCATCTCCCGTTTTGTTGTAAAAACTTCAAAAATCCGGCATCAAGACTAAATTCCGTCACTTAGGATCGGCAGCCTCGTTTCAGCCGAAAGCGTTCTTATAACATCGCGTGCGAGTCCAACAGGAGATAATGAATGTTCCGCTCGAGTCTTGCTGCTTCCATCGTTTCGGGCCTGAGCATTCTGTCACTGGGTACTTCGGCAGCCTATGCGGCCGGCCCGAGCGGACTGATCGCGCATCGCGCCGTCTATGATCTCGAACTGAAGGATGCTTCCGATCGGTCCGGAATTTCCGGCATGGTCGGCCGCATGGTCTATGAGTTCGAAGGCTCCGATTGTACCGGATTCACCACCAATTTCCGCTTCGTAACGAAGATCGACACTGGCGATTCCACCCGCGTCAGCGACCAGCAGACGACGACCTTCGAGGATCTCGGCAAGCGCCTGTTCCGTTTCGAGACCAAGTCCTTTACCGACAATCAGCTCGACAAGGATGTGCGCGGCGCCGCAAGCGACGACCAGAAGGGTATCAAGGTCGATCTCACGCAGCCGCACAACAAACAGGTCCAGATCATCGAGAGCCGCTTCCCGACGGAGCATATGCTCGACATCATCCACAATGCGAAGCTCGGCAAGAACTTCTTCGAGGCACAGGTCTTTGACGGTTCCGATGACGGCGACAAGCCGCTGATCGCGACCACTGTCGTCGGCAAGGAACAGACGCCAGCAACGGATGATCCCGATGCCGACAAGGCTGGCGCCTTCTCCAAGACGCCTTTCTGGCCGGTGACCGTGGCTTATTTCAATGAAAAGTCCACGGGCGACGCCATGCCGGTCTATCGCATGTCTTTCAAGCTCTATGAGAACGGCATCACGCGCGACCTCACCATGGACTATGGCGACTTCGTGCTGACCGGCAAGCTCACCAAGCTCGAGGTTCTCGACAACAAGGCGTGCCAATAGCTTTCTCGTAGCGCTCCCTCGATGCGAAATCCTTGTCATAAAACTGTGATCCAAGTTTCACTATTGTGTGAAATGATCGGCACGCAGAGGTAAGTGTAGCTTCTCTCTGTGCCGATCAGGAATTGTAGTGGGGCGCGCGGGGGCATCGTCTTGGGGGCGATTGGCAATTTTTGCGGTCGGCTCCGCGTCTATGGACGAGAAAGCACGACCTATGAGCAATATCGATATTTCCACCGGTTCCAACAACATTCTGCCGGTCGCCGTCGCTGATCCGGCTGAGATCGCCCGCATCGGTGACAGCATCGATCTGACCGACCGCGCCGGCATTTCCGTTTATGGCGACCGTGCCCAGCAGGCCGTTTCCGACTATTCCGACCGTATCCTGCGCGAGGTGCGCAACCGCGATCTCGGCGAAGTCGGCAAGCTGTTGACCGATATCATCGTCAAATCGAAGAAGCTCGATCCGGCCTCGCTGAAGGACGAAGGTTTCCTGTCGCGGATGTTTTCCTCGTTCCGGGCCAAGCTGGAGCGTTTCAAGGAGCAGTTCGAGGACGTGGCCGGCCAGATCGACCGCATCGGGCTAGAGCTTGACCGTCACAAGGATGTTTTGCGCCGGGACATCGCCCTTCTGGACGACCTGCATGAAGAGACCAAGCAATCGATCGTACAGCTCGATGCCTATGTCCAAGCTGGCAAGGATTTCGCCGAGCGTTTTCGCGCGAACGAACTTCCCCGGCTGAAAAGTGCCGCTGATGCGGCTTCGGCCAATCCCGGTGGCGGCATGCTGGAGGCGCAGGTCTATCAGGACAGCCTTCAGGCACTCGACCGGCTGGAAAAGCGGGTTTTCTACCTGCAACAGGCCCGCCAGCTTGGTATCCAGCAATTGCCGCAGATCCGCATCGTCCAGTCGGGCGATGAAACGCTGATCGAAAATCTGCAGGCGACGTCGGCGCTGACTGTGCCGGCCTGGAAGCAGAAGATGGTGATTCTGCTCGGCCTCACCCAGCAGAAGTCGGCCCTCGAACTGCAGAAGACCGTCACCGACGCCACCAATGACATGATCCGCCAGGCATCGAAAATGATGAAGGATCAGGCGATCGCCATAGAACAGCAATCGCAGCGCGGTATCGTGGATATCGATACGCTCGCCGCCGCCAATCGCGACCTGATCGACACGATCGGCGGCGTTCTGAAGGTTCAGGAGGATGGCCGCGCCAAGCGGGCCGAAGCCGAACAGCGGATGCAGAAAATGACCATTGAGCTCAAAAAGGCGATGATCGAGGCGCGGTGAATCCATGGCAATCCGCACTTTTGCTACCGCGCTGACCCTGGCGGCCGCGCTCCTGTTGAGCGGCTGCAATGTCGGCGGACAGGTCTCGAAGTTCTCGATCATTTCCGGCTCGGAAAACACCGTGCTGCAGCCGATCGTCGAAGAGTTCTGCAAGGAGAAGAAGACGACCTGCAGCTTCTCATACGAGGGCACGCTGGATATCGGCCTGGCACTCCAGAGCGAGCAGGGTGTCGAGCAGGATGCCGTCTGGCCGGCGTCGGGTGTCTGGGTCGACATGTTCGATACCAAGCGCCGGGTGAAGTCGCTGACATCGGTCGCGCAGATGCCTGTCGTTCTCGGTGTGCGCAAATCCAAGGCCGAGGCGCTCGGCTGGGTCGGCAAGCCGGTCTATATGAAAGACATATTGGCGGCGGTGAAGAGCGGCTCGCTGAAGTTCCTCATGACCTCGGCCACGCAATCCAACTCCGGCGCCAGCGCTTATCTTGCCATGCTGTCGAGTGCGCTCGGCAACAAGCTCGTTATCGAGCCGGGCGATCTCGACAAGCCCGATGTCCAGAGCGCAGTTCGCGCGTTGCTTGGCGGTGTCGAGCGTTCCTCGGGCTCGTCGGGCTGGCTTGCGGATCTCTATACGGAGTCTGCCGGCAAGGGCGTGCTTTACGACGCCATGTGGAATTACGAAGCGATCCTGAAGGAAACCAACGATAAGCTTACCGGCATGGGCAAGGAGCCGCTTTATGCCATCTACCCGGCCGATGGCGTCGTCGTTGCCGATTCGCCGATCGGCTTTGTCGATCATGGGCGAGGGCAGGAGGTCGAGACTTTCTTCAATCAGCTCGTCGACTATTTGCGCTCCGCCCCGGTGCAGAAGCGCATCGCCGATACGGGCCGCCGCATCCCGCTCTCCGATATCGCCGCGAAGCCGGACTCGACATGGAATTTCGATCCGACCCGGATCGTGACGGCCATCCGCATGCCGGAGCCGGCCATGATCCGTCAAGCGCTGGATCTCTATCAGGTCGCATTGCGCAAGCCTTCGCTGACGGCTCTCTGCCTCGATTTTTCGGGCTCGATGGCGGGTAAGGGCGAGGAGCAGCTGCAGGCTGCCATGCAGTTCCTGTTCAACCCCGACGAGACCGGCAAGGTTCTGGCACAATGGACGCCCGCCGATCGCATCATGGTCATTCCCTTCGACGCCACTGTGCGCACCACCATCGAGGCGACGGGAAGGCCCGATCAGCAGAAGACTTTAGTGGAAAGGGTCTCGCGTCAGCATGCGGGCGGCGGAACCGATATGTATGCCTGTGCGAGCAAGGCGCTCGACTGGATGAAGTCGACGCAAGAGCTGTCGTCCTACCTGCCAGCGATCGTCATCATGACCGATGGGAAATCCGACGATGCCAACGGCTATTTCATGAGCCGCTGGGCATCTGTGAGCCCGCATGTGCCCGTGTTCGGTATCACTTTCGGCGATGCGGACAAGCGGCAGCTCGACGCCCTCGCGCAAGAGACCTCAGCGCGCGTCTTCGACGGCCGTGGCGATCTGGTCAGCGCATTCCGGGCGGTGCGCGGCTACAACTAGGGTATTTCTGTTTAAACGGAGGAACGGAAATGCCCTATCTCTTTGTTTTCACGCAATTCCGGACGCAAAGCCGCTTCGCACTTTTGCCGGAATTGCTCTAGGACGATAATGCGCAATTGGTTCGGCAATGACTGGAATTGGATCGTGGCGGGGCTCGCTGCCGCGATCGTTGTTCCCGTGCTCAGCTTCTTCGCCGGCATGCCGATATGGATCGCAGCGATCATCGGTCTTTTCGTTTTTGTCGGTCTGATCTTCGTCCTCGCGCCGAAACGCATGTTCGAGGGGCTGGATGCCAAGGCGATCGGCAGGGGACGTATGGAGTTTGCTCGCGATCTGTTGAGCACGGCGGCACCTGCAGCCGAGAGGCTCGAAGCATCGGCAAAACAGATCGGCAGCAAGGATGTGGCAAAACGGGTGCGGCATCTGGCGGAAATTGCCGCCGACGTCTTCGCCAAGGTCGAGGCCAATCCGGAAAGCGCCGGCACCGTCCGGCGGTTCCTCAGCTATTATTTGCCGCGCGCGGCGGAGGTAGCGGAGGGATTTGCCGTCATCGAGGCGAAACGCCAGCCGGATGCCGCACGCCTGCAGGAGGTCGGCCTCGTTCTGACCAAGCTGGAAGACGCTTTCGTACATTATTCCGACAGCCTGGTTGAAGACAGGCTCGATACGCTTGATACGGAGCTGCGCCTGATACAGGCCTCGCTCAAAGAGGACATAGGACGCTGATGGCCATTTCCCGCCGCGCTTTTGGAGTAGGGCTTCTTGCCGCCGGTGTCGCAGGGACCGGAGGCTATTTCGCCGTCAAGGACCGGCCGGAGCTGCAGGGGCTGCTCGGCAACAGCACCAAGCTCTTCGGCTTCATCGGCGGTGAAAAGGAAGCATTCCTCGCCGACCCGGACGTGATCTCGGCGCTGCACAGCCATGGGCTCGAAATCAACAGCCGTGTCGCGGGCTCCGTGGAGATGGTGCGCGAGCAGGCGCTTCTGTCGCAAAACCCGGCCTTCCTCTGGCCCTCCTCGTCGATCATGGTCGATATCGCCCGGCAGAACGGCCTCAAGATCCGCAATGACCGCGTTATCCTCAACACGCCCGTCGTCGTCTATTCCTGGCAGCCCGTGGTGGATGGATTGACCAAGGCGGGGCTCGTCACCACGACGCCGGAGGGGCAGCACCAGCTTGATCTCAAGGCGCTGCTGGATGCTGTGCTCGCCGGCACGAACTGGTCGAAGCTCGGCGTCAATTCGCTTTATGGTCAGGCCAGGATCGTGTCGACGGATCCGAACCGCTCCAACTCCGGCTTCATGTTCTCCGGTCTGGTGCTGAGCCTCCTGAACGGCAATGTGGCGAGCGCTGACGGTCTCGCGCAGTTCGGCGACAAGGCGCGAGCGATCTTCCGCAACATGGGTTTCAAGTCGTCGTCGTCGGGCAAGCTGTTCGAACAGTATCTCGCTGGTGGCATCGGTGGTGAACCGATGATCGTCGGCTACGAGAATCAGCTGGTGGAGTGGATCATCGCCGATCCTCAGCGCTGGAAGAGGGTTCAGGCGAGCAACAGCGCCAAGCCCGTTGTGCTCTATCCGCACCCGACCGTCTATTCCGCGCATCCGCTGATCGCCATCGACGAACAGGTCGATCGCATGATCGAGGCTCTCATCAGTCCGCGATTGCAGGAGCTCGCCTGGACCAAGCACGGATTCCGCGGCCCGCTCGGCACCGCGACCGGTGATGCAGACAGCGTGATTGCCGGCCTGCTGCCGGCCGAAATCGATGCCGTATTGCCCATGCCGGACGCCAATGTCATGCTGTCGCTGCTCGATAAATTGGCCAGCTGAGGGCAGGGCACGCTTATTTTTGGTCCAAAAGCCTTGCATTCCAAGCGAATCGAAGGTATGGGCACCCGCATTCCACACGTAAGGCATGGGATTGTCCGGGAGAAATCCGGATTGTTCCGCCCGGTGGCATTCTCGAAGAGGATGCTGTTCGCCTTGCGGAGGTTCAACCGGAAAAGGATACAAAGGCATGGCATTGCCCGATTTTTCTATGCGCCAGCTTCTCGAAGCAGGTGTTCACTTCGGCCACCAGACGCACCGCTGGAACCCGAAGATGAAGCCGTACATTTTCGGCGATCGTAACAACATCCACATCATCGACCTCGCCCAGACGGTTCCGATGCTGAGCCGCGCTCTGCAGGTTGTCAGCGACACCGTTGCCCGTGGCGGCCGCGTTCTGTTCGTCGGCACCAAGCGTCAGGCGTCCGAACTGATCGCCGACAGCGCCAAGCGCTCGGCCCAGTACTACGTCAACGCCCGCTGGCTCGGCGGCATGATGACCAACTGGAAGACGATCTCCAACTCGATCCAGCGTCTGCGCAAGCTCGACGAAATCCTCTCCGGCGAAGCCCAGGGCTTCACCAAGAAGGAGCGTCTGAACCTTGAGCGCGAGCGCGAAAAGCTCGACAAGGCCCTCGGCGGTATCAAGGACATGGGCGGCACGCCGGACCTGATGTTCATCATCGACACCAACAAGGAAAAGATCGCGATCGACGAAGCCAAGCGCCTTGGCATCCCGGTTGTCGCCATCATCGACTCGAACTGCGACCCGGACCTGATCGACTACCCGATCCCGGGCAACGACGACGCTTCGCGCGCCATCGCTCTTTATTGCGACCTGATCTCGCGCGCTGCCATCGATGGCATCGCTCGCCAGCAGAGCGCATCGGGCCGTGACCTCGGCGCTTCTGAAGAAGCTCCGGTCGAGCCGACCCTGGCGGACGGCACCGAAGCCTGATCGCGCCGCGAGGCAGGCAGTAGACTGCCCGCTCAAGCGCATTGACATCCGGGATAAGGCCGTTTGCGACTTCAAGAAGTTCGAGCGGCCTTATCGCATTTTAGGTAACGTGTTGCCTGGGCGGAAAATCCAGGCATGTTCCAAACAGAATTCCACAGTATGACGCTGCTTCATAACGCTGTCATACTTACGGGTACATTTCGTCCCTCAAATCGGTGCCGCTTCGGCTCAACGCCGTTTGCCGCACCGTATGAACCGACAAGAGGAAGCTTATGACCGAGATTACGGCTGCACTGGTGAAAGAACTGCGCGAAAAGTCTGGCGCAGGCATGATGGACTGCAAGAAGGCGCTGACCGAAACGAACGGCGATATCGAAGCCGCGATCGACTGGCTGCGCGCCAAGGGCATCTCCAAGGCCGACAAGAAGTCTGGCCGCACCGCCGCTGAAGGCCTGATCGCCATTGCCGGCGCCGGTCACAAGGCCGTTGTCGTCGAGCTCAACTCCGAAACCGACTTCGTTGCCCGCAACGATGCCTTCCAGGACCTCGCTCGCGGCGTTGCCGAAGTTGCGCTGTCCACCGACGGCACGGTCGAAGCCATTTCTGCCGCGACCTATCCCGCATCCGGCAAGCCGGTCGCCGACACCATCAAGGACGCGATCGCAACCATCGGCGAAAACATGACGCTTCGTCGTGCCGCCAAGCTGGAAGTCGAGCACGGCGTCGTGGCGACCTACATCCACAACGCTGCCGGCGACGGCATCGGCAAGCTCGGCGTTCTGGTTGCCCTGAAGTCGGTCGGTGACAAGGCCGTGCTGACGTCGATCGGCCGCCAGGTTGCCATGCACATTGCTGCTACCAACCCGCTCGCTATCCGCGCCGAAGAAGTTGATGCCGCAGTCGCCGAGCGCGAACGCAACGTCTTCATCGAGCAGTCCCGCGAATCCGGTAAGCCGGAAGCCATCATCGAAAAGATGGTCGAAGGCCGCATGCGCAAGTTCTTCGAGGAAGTCGCTCTTCTCTCGCAGGCTTTCGTCATCAACCCGGACCTGACGGTTGCTGCTGCCATCAAGGAAGCTGAAAAGACCGCCGGCGCCCCGATCGAAATCACCGGCATGGCCCGCCTGCTGCTCGGCGAAGGCGTCGAGAAGGAAGAAACCGACTTCGCTGCCGAAGTCGCGGCCGTCGCTAAGGGCTGATCGCCGAAAAGAGACATATCCTGGTTTGGTGAAACCATATCAGGGAAAACGTATGGGCATCGCGTGACAACGCGGTGCCCTTCGTGTATCCGGCTTTCACAATCATTCCCCCGATGATCACTTCAAGGAGCTACGATGTCCCAGCCGATCTACAAGCGCGTGTTGCTCAAGGCCTCCGGTGAAGCTCTGATGGGCAGCCAGGGATTCGGCATCGACGTCACCGTCGCCGACCGGATTGCCGGCGATATCGCGGAAGCGCGCGCCATGGGTGTCGAAGTCGGCGTCGTGGTCGGCGGCGGTAACATCTTCCGCGGCGTTGCGGTGGCCTCCAAGGGTGGCGACCGCGTGACCGGCGACCATATGGGCATGCTCGGCACGATCATCAACGCGCTGGCGCTGGCGACCTCGCTGCGCAAGCTCGATATCGACACCGTCGTACTCTCTGCCATCTCCATGCCGGAAATCTGCGAAAGCTTCTCGCAGCGCGCCACGCTCTATCACCTCTCGCTCGGTCGCGTGGTGATCTTTGCCGGCGGCACCGGCAATCCGTTCTTCACCACCGATTCTGCGGCCGCGCTGCGCGCCGCCGAGATGGGTGCCGAGGCGATCTTCAAGGGCACCCAGGTCGACGGCATCTATTCCGCCGACCCGAAGAAGTTCCCCGATGCCGAGCGCTTCGACCATCTGACCCATAGTCAGGTGCTCGAGAAGGGGCTGGCCGTCATGGACGTGGCTGCCGTGGCGCTTGCACGCGAAAATTCAATTCCGATCGTCGTCTTCTCCATTCACGAGAAGGGCGGCTTCGCGGAAATCTTGACCGGCGGCGGCCGCAAGACCATCGTATCAGACAATTGACATTCCTGTGACGCCGGGTCAGCCCGGTGTCGCCTCATTACAGGGGAGCATAGACATGAGTGAAGCCAGCGATCTCAAGGAACTGAAGCGCCGTATGGATGGTGCCATTGCGGCATTCAAGAGCGACATTGCCTCACTGCGCACCGGGCGCGCATCCGCCAACATTCTCGATCCGGTCACCATCGAAGCCTATGGTTCGCGCATGCCGCTGAACCAGGTTGCCAATATCACCGTACCGGAGCCGCGTATGCTGACCGTGTCCGTGTGGGACAAGTCGATGGTTGGCGCCGTCGAGCGCTCGATCCGCGAATCCAATCTCGGCCTCAATCCGATCGTCGATGGTCAGAACCTGCGCATTCCGCTGCCGGAGCTCAATGAAGAGCGCCGCCGCTCGCTGGTGAAGGTTGCCCATGAATATGCCGAAAAGGCGAAGGTGGCGATTCGCCATGTCCGCCGCGACGGTATGGACGGCCTCAAAAAGGCCGAAAAGGACGGCGTAATCGGTCAGGACGAGAGCCGCTCGCTCTCCGAACGTGTGCAGAAGATGACGGATGAGACGATTTCGGAAGTCGACCGCTTGCTAGCCGACAAAGAAAAGGAAATCATGCAGGTCTGATCGTACGCAGGGGAGTGTCGCGCTTTCGATTTTCGCAATATTGAAAGCGGCGACTGCGCCCTAGATTATGAGGCCAGAGCATCTTTCCGCCGAACGAAACCGGACCCCTATGTCAGCTCCTACGTTCTCTGTCGTACCTGAACACGTTGCCATCATCATGGATGGCAACGGTCGCTGGGCCAATGCGCGCGGCCTTCCGCGCACCATGGGCCATCGCAAGGGCGTGGAGGCGGTTCGCGAGACGGTGCGGGCAGCCGGCGATATCGGCATAAAATATCTCACTCTTTTCGCCTTCTCCTCGGAGAACTGGCGCCGTCCCGAGGCGGAGGTGAGCGATCTCCTCGGCCTCCTCAAGGCTTTCATCCGTCGGGACCTTGCAGAACTTCATCGCCAGAACGTGCGCATCCGCGTCATCGGCGATCGCACTGGTCTGCGCGGCGATATCCTGCCCTTGCTGATCGAGGCGGAGGAGACCACCCGGAACAATACGGCCCTGACGCTGGTCATTGCCTTCAATTATGGTTCGCGCGATGAAATCACGCGTGCCTTTGCCGGCCTTGCAAAGGATGTCGAGGCGGGGCGGTTGCGCCCGCAGGATATCACTCCGGAGCTGGTCGATACCCGTCTGGACACTGCCGGCATTCCTGATCCGGATCTCATTATCCGCACGAGCGGCGAAGAGCGGCTCTCGAATTTCCTGCTCTGGCAGGCCGCCTATTCCGAATTCATGTTCGTGCCGGACTATTGGCCCGATTTCAGCCGCGATCTCTTCTTTGCCGCACTGGAGAAATATGCTGCGCGCGACCGGCGCTTTGGCGGGCTTTCCGCCAAGCAGGCGGCGGCCGTGGGGTCTTGATGAGTCGCGAACTCAGGCTGCGTATCATCTCCGGCATCATTCTCGCCGTCATCGTTCTTGCCGCTACTTGGTATGGCGGTTCGGGTTTTCGGCTGCTGGCGGCCGTGATCGGCCTGCTCGTCTATTATGAATGGTCGACGATATCGGATCTGCACGGCCGTGATCCCCAGGGAAACGCGCTCGGCTGGCTTGGGCTCGTATTGATCGCCGGTGCGACGGCATTAAGCGAATCCGTCTATTCCATCGAGGTTCTGGCCGCCTTCGTTGCCGTCACGGCGATCATGGTCGCCGTGCGAGGCAAGAGCTGGTGGCTACCGGGCGGCATATTCTATTCCGGATTGACGGCGATTGCCCTTGCCGAGATCCGCGATGACGATTTTCGTGGCTTCGTGCTGATGCTGTTCGTCTTTGCCACGGTATGGGCGACCGACATCTTTGCCTATTTCGTCGGCCGGGCTATCGGCGGGCCGAAGCTCGCGCCGAGCATATCGCCGGGCAAGACCTGGTCGGGCGCCATCGGCGGTGCTATCGCGGCCGTCATCGCGGGAACGGCGGTGGTCTGGAGCTTCTTTTCAGCCGAAGATCTGTGGATTCCTCTCCTTGCCCTGGTGCTTTCCGTCTGCAGTCAGATCGGCGATCTGTTCGAGTCGTTCGTCAAGCGCAAGTTTGGCGTGAAAGACTCCAGCCATCTGATTCCCGGGCATGGCGGCGTCATGGATCGGGTCGATGGACTAATTTTTGCTTGTTTTGCAGCGTTTTTGTTGGCTATCGTAATATCGCTGACAATGAGCGGCGAGACCTTTTCATTGGGCGGCGTTCTGCTCGGGGTCTGAATTAACACGAACAGGATCGTTGCATGGGTAGCGCGGCTGGCTTCATCGGTTTCTTGACGAACAATGTCATCACATTTGTCTTTGTGTTGTCGTTGCTCGTTTTTGTGCACGAGATGGGCCACTATCTGGTCGGTCGCTGGTCCGGCATCCGCATCATGGCCTTTTCGATCGGCTTCGGGCCGGAGATTGCCGGATTTACCGACAGACACGGCACGCGCTGGAAGCTCTCCCTCATTCCGCTCGGCGGTTATGTACGATTCTTCGGCGACGAGGATGCCTCCAGCAAGACCGACGTGGATCAGCTCTCAGCCATGACGGAGGAGGAGCGCGCCCAATCCTTCGCCGGAGCCAAGCTTTGGAAGCGGGCTGCAACCGTTGCAGCGGGACCGATCGCCAATTTCCTCCTCGCTATTGCGATCTTCGCAGTCCTTTTCAGCGTTTACGGCCGCACGATTGCCGATCCCGTCGTGGCCATGGTGACGCGCGACGGCGCGGCCGCGGAAGCCGGCATCGAACCGGGCGACCGCCTGATCGCAGTCGACGGCAACAAGGTGACGACGTTCGATGAAGTGCAGCGCTATGTCGGGCTGCGTCCGGGCCGCACAATTGTGCTGACCGTCGACCGCGACGGTCAGAATCGCGATTTCCGGATCGTTCCGAAACTCGTCGAGGACACGGATCAGTTCGGCAACAAGATGGAGATGGGCCGCATCGGTATCGCACTCGTCGATCCCGTCGTGACCGCGATAGAGCCGGCTGGACCGGCAGCAAAGGCCGGCGTGCAGGCGGGAGATCGCCTGATTGCCGTCGATGGCAACAACGCTGCCACCTATTACGATATCGGCCGCTATATCGCCGAGCGCCCCGGCAAGAGCATCGTGCTGACCATACAGCGCAATGGCGCGATCCGCGATTTGCCGATCGTGACGGCGACATTGGTGGATACGGATGCATCCGGCAACAAGAAGGATGTCGGCAGCATCGGCATTGCGCCGATCGATCCCCTGATTGCATCGATCGGTTCCGACAGCCCGGCTCAGACGGCCGGCTTGGAACTTGGTGATCGCATTCTTTCTGTGGATGGACGAGAGATCAGCTCCATCGGCGAAGTACAGCGTTATGCGGCAGCTCACGCCGACAAGCCCATGGCGCTGTCGGTCGAACGCAACGGCCAGACACGCGACGTGACAGTGACACCGAAAAAGTCGGAAGAGACCGATATCTTCGGCGCCAGAACGGAGATTGCCACGATCGGCATCAGCGATGGGCAGAAGCCTATCAGGCTGCGTTACGAGGCTTATGGGCCGCTGCAGGCGCTTACCGAAGGTGTGAAGCAGACCGGCAGTATCGTTTCCGGCACCTTCGAATATATCGGCAACGTCATCGGCGGATACATGAAGGCCGATCAGCTTGGCGGGCCTATCCGGGTTGCGCAACTCTCCGGACAAATGGCAACCCTGGGTTTTTCTGCGGTGCTCCAATTCGCCGCCATACTTTCTGTTTCAATAGGGTTATTAAATTTGATGCCGGTCCCGGTACTTGATGGCGGGCATCTGATGTTCTATGCGATTGAAGCTGTAAGGGGAAAACCTCTGGGTGCACGAGCGCAGGATATCGCTTTCCGGATTGGATTTGCGATGGTGCTCTCGCTCATGGTGTTTGCGACCTGGAACGATATTAGTTCCAGAATAGGCTAGTGGGGCGACGAGAGGAAAATTACGATTTATTTACGATGTTTCAAAGCCGTAGTGGCGAATGGGCCACGCTTTGAAATGAAGTAAACAGAAATTAACGTGCTCCCTTGCTTGTATGTCAAAAGCGGGTAAAACGACACACGTGGCCGGAATCGGGTTCGCTCGGGGCTGGGGACGATTGAAAAAAGGTAAGAAGTGAAATGAAGGCTGGTTCAAAATTTTTGAACGCAGTGTCGGCGGTAGCGCTGTCTGCAGGTGTTGTTGCGTCGGGCGCTGGTGTGATCACCCTTGCCTCTGTTTCAGTCGCGGAAGCAGCTGTTATTCAGCGGGTTGACGTTCGCGGGGCTGGGCGTGTCGGTGAGACGGCTGTCCGGGATAATATCACCATTAAGCCCGGTAAGAGCTTCTCCCCGAGTGACATCGACGCTTCGGTGAAGCAGCTTTATGCCACCGGATATTTCTCCGATGTCCACATCACCGTTTCGGGCAGCACGCTGGTCGTATCGGTCAGCGAAAACAAGCTCATCAACGCCGTGGTCTTCAACGGCAACCGAAAGATCAAGGATGACAAGCTGCAGGGGATCGTCCAGACCCATGCGGCAGGCCCGTATAACGAAGCGACCGTCCAGGCTGACGTCAAGACCATCAAGGATGCCTATGCATCCATCGGTCGTAACGATGTGCAGGTAACGACGCAGACCGCCGAGGTCGCGCCGGGCCGCCTGAACGTGGCCTTCGTCATCAACGAAGGTGATCGCACCAAGATCGACAAGATCAATTTCTCCGGCAATCAGGCCTATGGCAGCGGTCGCCTTGCTTCGGTCATCAGCACGAAGAAGAGCAACTTCCTGTCGTTCCTGACGCGTAAGGACGTTTACAGCCCCGAGCGCCTGCAGGGCGACCAGGATCAGCTGCGTCAGTTCTACTACAACCATGGTTATGCCGACTTCCGCGTCGTCAGCGCCGATGCGACGCTGAACGAGCAGAACAACGAATACACGCTGAATTTCAACGTTGATGAAGGTCCGCGTTATACCTACGGCGACATCAACGTCATCTCGACCGTCGAAGGCATCAATGCCGACGAGCTGAAGGGCCTTGTCATCACCCACAAGGGCGATGTTTACAGCGCCAAGGATATCCAGACTTCGATCGAGAACATTTCCAAGCGCGTCGCGGCTGCTGGCTATCCATTCGCCCGCATCACGCCGCGTGGTAACCGCGATCTGTCCGGTCACACCATCGGTATCGAATATCTGGTCGACCAGGGCGAGCGCGCCTATGTCGAGCGTATCGAAATCCGCGGTAACACCCGCACGCGCGATTACGTCATCCGCCGCGAGTTCGACCTTAACGAAGGCGATGCCTTCAATCAGGAAATGATCACGCGCGCCAAGCGTCGCCTTGATGCGCTCGGCTACTTCACCAAGGTCGATATCTCGACGGCTCAGGGCAGCGCTCCGGACCGCGTCATCGTCATCGTCAATGTCGAAGATCAGCCGACCGGCTCCTTCGGTATCGGTGCCGGCTACGCTGTCGGCAACAATGGCGGCCTGCTTCTGGAAGCTTCGGTCGAAGAAAAGAACTTCCTCGGCCGCGGTCAGTACATTCGCCTCGCCGCAGGTGCCGGTACGGAAGGTAATCGTACCTACAACATCTCGTTCACCGAGCCTTATTTCCTCGGTTATCGTCTGGCTGCCGGTTTCGATATCTTCAAGAACCAGACGTCGAGCGACGATTACTACGATTATTCGGAAGAAGGCTTCTCGCTGCGCGTCACCGCGCCGATTACCGAGAATCTGGCGACGACCCTGCGCTACAACTACAAGCGCCTGACCTACGATGGCACGAACGATTGGCAAAACAATCTTTCTGCTCCGTATCTCAACCTCGTCGAGAACGGTCCGTGGGTACAGTCGACGGTTTCGCAGACCTTCACCTACAACACGCTGGACGATCAGAATCTTCCGCGCGAAGGCCTCATCGCCAAGTTCACGCATGAATTTGCGGGTCTCGGCGGCGACTCCGACTTCTACAAGTTGAGCGGTAAGGCTCGTTACTATCAGATGATCAGCGACGAAGCCGATATCATCGGCTCGCTGACGGTGGGTGCCGGCTACGTGATGCCGACGAATGGCAAGCTGAACGTCTTTGATCAGTTCACGCTCGGCGGCCGTGAAATCCGCGGCTTCGAAAATGCCGGTATCGGTCCGCGTTCGTCGCATGGCGATCCGCTCGGTGGTACGACCTACTTCACCGCTTCGGCTGAAGCCAGCATGCCGATGCCGGGTGTTCCCCAGGATATCGGCTTGCGTATTGCAGCCTTCGCTGACGCAGGCACGCTCTACGGCAACAAGGCGAATCTCTTCGGCGATACGCTTCACAATGACAACTCGATCCGTGCATCGCTCGGTGCTGGTCTGATCTGGTCGTCGCCGTTCGGTGTCATCCGCGTTGACTATGCTGTGCCGGTTCTCAAGGAAGACTACGACAAGGTTGAGAATTTCCGGTTTGGCATCGCCAACCAGTTCTGATATCGGCAGTCCAGAACTGCGGGCTTGAACACCGTTCTGGAGCTGTGCTTATGGAACATACTGGTTTTTTCCCGCCCCATGGTGGCGTCAGCTTGAAACAATTGGCTGAGCATCTTGGGGCGGAATTGGCTGATGCGACTTCTTCGGAGGTCGTCATCAGATCTATCGCTCCCGTCTATCGGGCGGGCGAAGGTGATGTTTGTTATATCCTTTCCCGAAAGAATCGAGCTGAGCTGGAGACCTGCAAGGCTTCAGCCATCATTTGCCTACCGGCGCTGAAATCTTTCGTTCCCGATCATATCCCGGTACTTCTGTCGAAGAAGCCGCATACGGATTTCGCCATTGCCGGTGCGTTGCTGCATCCGCAAGCCATGCGCCCGGTTACGTTCACCGCGAATCCACGCGTGATTTCCTCTGCTGCGACGATCGACGCGACTGCGAAGCTGGAGGCCGATATCGGCGTCGAGCCGGGTGCGATCATCGGCCCGGGCGCGGAGATCGGCGAGGGGACCTATATCGGCCCCAACGCCCTTATCGGACCGGGCGTCAAGATCGGGCGCAATTGCAGCATCGGCGGCGGTGCGAGCGTGCTCTGTGCCTATCTCGGCAATGGCGTCATCATCCACAATGGCACGCGCATTGGGCAGGACGGTTTTGGTTATGCGCCTGGGCCGCGCGGTATGGTCAAGATCGTGCAGATCGGCCGCGTCATCATCCAGGACAATGTCGAGATCGGCGCCAATACGACGATCGATCGCGGCACCATGGATGATACCGTGATCGGCGAAGGCACGAAGATCGACAATCAGGTCCAGATCGGACATAACGTCCGCATCGGTCGCCACTGTGCCATCGTCAGTCAGGTCGGCATTGCCGGCAGTACGGTGATCGGCGATGGTGTGCAGATCGGTGGTCAGGCGGGCCTCAATGGGCATATCCACATCGGCGACGGCGCGCAGATCGGTGCCAAGAGCGGCGTGATGAACAGCATCCCGGCCGGCGAGCGCTATGCGGGTCTTCCGGCGCGGCCGCTTTGGGATTTTCTAAGGGAATCGGCGGAGATCGCAAAGCGGTCAGGAGCCAGAGACAAGAAAGACGGGAGTGCGGAGCATGACTGAAGAAGCCAAGGCGTCGTTGTCGTCGGCTGACATTCTGGAAATTATGAAGCTTTTGCCGCATCGCTATCCCATGCTCATGGTTGATCGGATCATCGAGATCGATAGCGATAATTCCGCGATCGGCATCAAGAACGTGACGGCCAACGAGCCGCAATTCACCGGCCATTTTCCGAGTTCTCCGATTATGCCGGGCGTGCTGCTCATTGAAGGCATGGCGCAGACCGCCGGCGCGATCTGCGCCCGCAAGGACGGCATCGGCGGCAACCTCGTCTACTTCATGACGATCGATAATGCCCGCTTCCGCAAGCCGGTCGTTCCGGGCGACCGCGTCGAATTCCATGTCGTCAAGCAGAAGCAGCGCGGCACCATCTGGAAATTCCATTGCGATGCCAAGGTCGACGGTTCTTTGGTCGCCGAGGCCGATATCGGTGCGATGATCGTACGGAAGGACCAGGAACAGGCATGAGCAGCATCGCAAAGAGCGCCCGCATTCATAAGCTGGCGGTTATCGAAGACGGCGCGGTCGTCGGCGAGAATGTTGTTGTCGGTCCGTTCTGCTATGTCGGTCCCAAAGTTGTGCTGCATGACGATATTCAGTTGCTCAACAATGCCGTCGTGACGGGTCGTACGACGATCGGCAAGGGAACCAAGATCTTTCCGATGGCCGTTGTTGGCGGTGATCCGCAGAGCGTTCATCATCACGGCGAGGAAACGACGCTTGATATCGGCGAGAACTGCACGATCCGCGAGGGCGTGACGATCAACACCGGCACGGCCGATTACGGTGGCAAGACGATCGTTGGCAACAACAACCTGTTTCTTGCCAACTCGCATGTCGCTCACGACTGCCGCGTCGGCAACAACGTCATCATGTCGAACAACGTCATGCTGGCTGGACATGTCACCATCGAGGATCGCGCCATTCTTGGCGGCGGTTGCGCGGTGCATCAGTTTACCCGCATTGGTCGACAGGCTTTTATCGGTGGTCTCACGGCTGCGAGCTATGATGTTATTCCCTATGGCATGCTGAACGGCAATCCGGGCGTGCTTTCCGGGCTGAATATCGTCGGCATGACGCGCGCGGGCATCGACCGCGCTGTCATCCATCGGGTTCGCCGCGCTTACAAGAGCATCTTCGAGACCGAAGGTTCGGTTCGCGATAATGCAGCAGCCATCCGCGATGAATATGCCGATTGCAAGGAAGCGATGGAAATTCTGGATTTCATCGCGGCCGATAGCGACCGCGCACTGTCGTCGCCCAATCGCGGCAAGGCCTGAAGTGGTTTCGGCCGGCCAAAACGGCAAGGGCAGGCTGGCGATCATCGCAGGTAGCGGCCTTTTGCCGGTTTATGTTGCTGACGCCGCCCGGCAGGCTGGTGAAAACCCCGTTATTATCGCATTGACGGATGAGGCGGACCGAGATTGGTCCGCCTTCGATCATGCCAATCTTGGCGTTGGCAATTTTGCCGGTCTCGAAGCGATGTTCCGCCGACATGGCATCGACCGCGTCGTCATGTCGGGCGGCGTGGCGCGGCGCCCTTCCTGGCGTCAGGTGCATCCGACCTGGCGCGTCATCAGGGAATTGCCCTCGACCATCCGCACCCTTCTTTCGGGCGGCGACAATGCCGTCCTGCAGATGGTTATTCGCCTGATCGAAGCCGGTGGCGTTCGCGTCGTCGGCGCACATGAGATTGCGCCGGATCTGTTGGCGACGACAGGTCCTTTGGGAAAAATCGCACCAGTGGACGAAGATCTGCGCGATATTGCGCAGGGTGCTAAGGCTGCGGATGCGCTGGGACTTCTGGATGTGGGGCAGGGTGCGGTCAGCGTCGGCGGCCGTGTCGTGGCGCTCGAAGGCGCCGAGGGCACGGACAAGATGATCGAGCGGGTTGCCGAACTGCGCGCGGCTGGACGCATTTCCATCCGCCGGCGCGGCGTGCTCGTCAAACTCTGCAAGCCGCAGCAGGATGTCCGGGCCGATTTGCCGTCGATCGGCGTCTCCACGGTACTAAATGCCAAGAAAGCAGGGCTTGCCGGTGTCGCCGTCGAAGCCGGCAGAGCGCTGATCCTCGATCGGCAAGCGGTGATCGCCGCTGCCGATGAGGCCGGCATTTTCGTCTGCGGCATTGATCGAGGCCTGAGCGCGGAGGGCTTCATGTGAGCGGCGCGCCTTTGAAGCTTGCTGTCGTTGCCGGAGAGGTCTCGGGTGATCTGCTGGGCGGCGATCTGGTCGCGGCCTTGAAGCGACGCTACGATGGCCCGGTCGAACTGGTGGGCGTCGGCGGCGAGGCGCTGGAGGCGCAAGGCCTGCATTCGCTTTTCGACTATTCCGAACTTTCGATCATGGGCTTCATCCAGGTCATCAAGCGGCTACCGAAGCTGCTGGCTCGTATTCGCCAGACGGCCGAGGCGATCATCGCTGCAAAGCCCGACGTGCTTTTGATCATCGACAGCCCCGATTTCACGCATCGCGTTGCCAAGCGGGTGCGCAAGGCGCTGCCGGATCTGCCTGTTATCAATTACGTCTGCCCCAGTGTCTGGGCGTGGAAGGAATATCGCGCACAGCAGATGCTCGCCTATGTCGATCATGTGCTGGCCGTCTTGCCCTTTGAGCCTGCTGCCATGGAGCGCCTGGGTGGTCCGGCAACCACCTATGTCGGTCATCGTCTGACGGTTGACGCTAATCTTCTGGAGACCCGCCGCCAGCGTGCCTTGCGCGGTCTCGGCGGCCCTGGCGCACGGAAGACGATCCTGCTTTTGCCCGGATCGCGCGCATCGGAGATCCGGCAGTTGCTTCCGGTTTTTGAGCGGGCTACCGAAGAATTTAGCCGGCGAAATAATGATGTTCGTTTTTCGCTGCCGACCGTGCCGCGGCAGGAAGCGTTGGTTCGTTCTTTGACGGCTAATTGGCAGGTCAAGCCGGATATCTTTGTCGGCCAGGATGCCAAATGGACTGCCTTCGCGCAGGCGGATGCTGCCATGGCGGCCTCTGGCACCGTAATCCTGGAGCTGGGGCTTGCCGGTGTTCCCGTGGTCTCGACCTACAAGACGGAGTGGCTCGCGAAGTTCGTGCTGTCGCGTATCAAGATATGGACGGCAGCCCTGCCGAACCTGATTGCCGACTACGCCGTTCTGCCCGAGCTCATCAACGATGTTCTGCGACCGGGCATGTTGGCTCGCTATATGGAGCGCCTGTCGAGCGAGACGCCGGAGCGCGCCGCGATGCTGGCAGGCTACGATCTCGTCTGGGAGCGAATGCAGACCGAGGAGCCGCCCGGCGACAAGGCGGCGCAGATTGTTCTGGACGTTCTAGCCCATAAAAAAACCGGTCATCTCTGACCGGTTTTTTTTGTTTCAGTACCGAAGCTTAGCGCTTGGAAACAGGCACATATTCGCGCAGCGGAGCGCCGGTATAGAGCTGGCGCGGACGGCCGATGCGCTGATGCGGATCCTCGATCATTTCGTTCCACTGAGCGATCCAGCCGACGGTGCGGGCAAGAGCGAACAGAACGGTGAACATGGTCGTGGGGAAGCCAAGAGCCTTCAGCGTAATGCCGGAGTAGAAGTCGACGTTCGGATACAGCTTCTTCTCGATGAAATACTCGTCCGTCAAAGCGATGCGCTCGAGCTCGATCGCGATGTCGAGTAGCGGATCGTCCTTGATGCCGAGTTCGCCGAGAACTTCGTGCGCCGTCTTCTGCATGATCTTGGCGCGCGGATCGTAGTTCTTGTAGACGCGGTGGCCGAAACCCATCAGGCGGAACGGATCGTTCTTGTCCTTGGCGCGGGCGATGAATTCCGGAATGCGGTCGACCGTGCCGATTTCGTTCAGCATGTTCAGTGCAGCTTCGTTGGCGCCGCCGTGAGCCGGTCCCCAAAGGCAGGCGATGCCTGCTGCGATACAGGCAAACGGATTGGCACCAGAAGAGCCAGCCAGGCGAACCGTCGAAGTCGAGGCATTCTGCTCGTGATCGGCATGCAGGATGAAAATGCGGTCCATGGCGCGTGCGAGCACCGGATTGACGACATATTCTTCGCAAGGAACGGCAAAGCACATGCGCAGGAAGTTCGACGCATAGTCGAGGTCGTTCTTCGGATAAACGAAAGGCTGACCGATATGGTACTTGTAGGCCATGGCGGCAAGCGTCGGCATCTTGGCGATCATGCGCAGGCTTGCGACCATGCGCTGGTGCGGATCGGTGATGTCGGTCGAGTCGTGATAGAAGGCAGAGAGCGCGCCGACGCAGCCGCACATGACGGCCATCGGATGCGCGTCGCGGCGGAAGCCGGTGAAGAAGCGCGACATCTGCTCATGAACCATCGTGTGGTGGGTCACGCGATAATCGAAGTCTTTCTTCTGTGCCGCCGTCGGCAGTTCGCCGTAGAGAAGGAGGTAGCAAACTTCGAGGAAATCGCCGTGTTCGGCCAGCTGATCGATCGGATAGCCGCGATGCAGCAGAACGCCTTCGTCGCCATCGATATAGGTGATGCTCGACTCGCACGATGCGGTGGAGGTGAAGCCAGGATCGTAAGTGAAAGTGGAGGTGTTCTTATAAAGGGCACCAATATCAATGACACTCGGGCCGATGGTTCCGGTCTTGACCGGCAGGTCCACCGTCTTTTCACCCCAAGTTAGTTTCGCGCTTTGTTCCGTCATGCTGATCCTCCAAGATTTGGCGGGATTGACGCCATAAAAAGCGCCAAAAGGTTAAGCGACTACCGACTAGCTATATGATCCAGAGCCTAATGCCAAGTTATCCTAACGCTGAATTGTGCAATGCAGTATCAACTTTTGGGCACTGCAGAAGCGTCTTTAATTATGCTACGCGGGCAAACCGGCTCAATTGCGCCATGCTTGCGCCGATTTTGGTTGAATTCACCGCCTGCTGACGGCAAAAATCGCGCGAAAGCTGTAGTTTTGCGTGGGGGCGGTAGCGCGTGCCTAATTTGGAGGCATCCGAGCAGCGGAAGAAGGGTGGGGACGTTGCTGCGCTCTCGCAGCCTCGCCCAGTTGTCGCCACGATTACCTCCCGCGCCGAAGTGCCGCGACGGGAACGGACGCAAGATCAGACGCGGCTGACATCGCGGCTGCTGCGGATATTGGGCAGCATTCGGCTTGGCACCCTGAGACTGATCGAAGAGGAGGCGGCCTATGGTCGCGCGATCCTGCTTGCGCCGATCTACATGGGCCTTGGCGCAATTTTCTGGTTCAACGCTGGCAGCGATCCGCCTGCACAGGCCGTTCTTGCGGGCCTGTTGGTCTTCGCCAGCGGGTTTGCGCTCATGCGGGAGGCGGGCAGGCTGTTTCGCCATCTGCTTTTTGCCGGCATGCTCCTTTGTCTGGGCATGGCGCTGGCGCAATGCGAAAGCTGGCGGGTTTCCACTGTCATGCTCGATTCGGCCGTGACGACGACCGTGACCGGTCAGGTCGAACGGCGGGAATCCTATGACAATGGACGCTGGCGCTATGTCATCCGCGTCGGGGCAACGGAAAAGCCTTCCATTCGCCGCGCACCGCAACGGGTTACGATCTTCGTGCGCAAGCAAGCGGAGCCGTTCGATCTCGGTGACCGTATTCAGGGCAGGGCGCGGCTGACGCCTCCGGCCGGACCAGCCTTGCTTGGCCTCAACGATTTCGCCTTCAGCTCCTATTTCAATGGTATCGGTGCGAATGGTTTTGCCTACGGAACGCCGAAATTATTGTCCCCGGCCAGTGATAATACCGCCGACTCTCTGATGGATACGGCCGATATTTGGCTTGCCGGCCTGCGCAACAGCATAGGTGACAGGATCAGGCAAACCCTGCCGGGAGATACCGGCGCCTTTGCTGCAGCGCTTGTTACCGATGAGAGACGTGCAATCTCCAAGGACACGACCGAAGCGCTGAGAATTGCCGGTCTGACCCATATTGTCGCAATTTCCGGCCTGAACATGGCGCTGTCAGCCGGCATTTTCTACGTTGGCCTACGCTATTTGTTCAGCCTGTTTCCGGGTGTCGCGCAGGCTTGGCCGACCAAGAAATTCGCCGCCTTCGGCGCGCTTCTCACCGTCACGGCCTACTACCTCATCTCTGGCTTCGGTGTGTCCGCCGAGCGTGCCTTCATCATGATGGCGATCATGCTCGTGGCCGTGCTTTTCGATCGGCCATCGATCAGTCTGCGCAATGTCGCACTTTCAGCGATCATCATTCTTGTACTGTCGCCATCTCAGGTACTTGGCCCGAGCTTCCAGATGTCCTATGCGGCGACGCTGGCGCTCGTGTCGGGCTATTCGTTATGGAAGCGGCGGCGGCATCGTGAAAGCATTCTATCGCGCATCCGTCTGTTAAGTCCGCTATTATTCGTCACGCGCTTCTTTGGAGGCGTGATGTCGACCTCGTTCATCGGCGGTGCGTCGACGGCCATTTTCTCGATCGAACATTTTCACCGATTGGCGACATATGGCCTTGCCGCCAATCTCGCGGCCATGCCCATCGTCTCTTTTATCGTCATGCCTTTCGGCATGGCGGCGATGTTGCTCATGCCGCTCGGACTCGACGGGCCTTTCTGGAAAGTCACCGGAGAGGGACTGGAACTCGTCATCGTGATTGCAAGAACCGTAGCCGGTTGGGGAGGCGACATTACCTTCGGCCGCCAGCCGGCCTGGTTGATGCCGACGTTCATTGTCGGCTTCCTGATCATGAGCATCTTGCGGACGCGGCTTCGCCATCTGGGTCTGCTATTGTTGCTTTCGTCCGTGGGCTTGGCAGCATTCGGCTCCGGCGTACCAAAACCCGACCTGATGATCTCCGAGGATGGCGTCCTGGTCGCGTTGCGCCAGGATGATATACTTGCGACCAATCGAGAGAGACCGCAGGCCTTCATTTTCGAACAATGGCAAAAGGCATTGGTTGCGGCGGAGCATCAGCCGCCGACCATGCTTCCTGCCGATAGCCGACTGCCACAGATCAGCAAGGCAGATCGTTATAAACGATTGAACATTGAAGAACAGAAGGCAGTCCGCACGGCAATGGAGGAAGCCCTGGACCGCACCATGCAGGGCAGTTTCGCCTGCCAGAAAGGAGCATGGTGTGCAGCCATCCTCGAAAACGGCGCAATATTGGTCACGATCGAGAACGCAGCCTATCTGCCCTCGGCCTGCGACATGGCGAATATCGTCGTAACGCCAATCCGATTACGGCTAGACCATTGCCGCTCCGGAGCGATGCTCATAACCGGTGCGACATTGCGAAAAACCGGATCCATCGAAATGGCGCTCACCGCCGATAAACCCACTATCTCCGCCGCGTTCGAAAACCCGCAGCGGCCATGGACCAGACACCGAACTTATGATTGGCGCACCGGCAAATTCGATGCACCAAATGCGCAGGCATCACCAATCGTTGACAATTCACCGGTCAATGATAGCGACGAATAAGGCCGACGAGCTTGCCCTGGACCTTGACGCGGTCTGGCCCGAAGATGCGGGTTTCATAGGCAGGGTTTGCGGCTTCCAGCGCGATCGAGGCACCCTTGCGACGGAAACGCTTCAACGTAGCCTCTTCATCGTCGACGAGCGCAACGACGATATCGCCGGGATTGGCTGTCGTTGAGTTGCGGATGATCACCGTATCACCGTCGAAAATTCCGGCGTCGATCATCGAATCCCCTCGAACCTCCAGCGCATAATGCTCGCCGGAGCCGAGCATATCGGCGGGAACGGTAATATCGTGCGTATTGTTCTGGATGGCCGAGATCGGAACGCCGGCAGCGATGCGACCCATCACCGGTACGGATGCCGAGCCATTGTGATCGTCATTTGCCACCTTTTGCGGAGCCGGAGGGGTGACAGGCTGTGGCTTGCCGAGGCTGCCCTCGATGACGCTGGGCGAGAAGCCGCGGCGCGGCTGCAGGCTGGGATTATAGGCATCGGGAAGCTTGATGACTTCGAGCGCTCTGGCTCGGTTCGGCAGCCGGCGGATGAAGCCTCGTTCCTCCAGCGCCGTGATCAGGCGATGAATGCCGGATTTGGATGCCAGGTCCAGTGCATCCTTCATCTCGTCGAAAGATGGCGGTACACCGGATTCCTTCATGCGTTCGTGAATGAAGAGAAGCAGTTCCTGCTGCTTGCGCGTCAACATCGTCTTGGAACCCCAGAATCAAGAAAAACGGTGAAACAAATCCAGAACGGACACTATATGTTCCATATGTGTTCCGCAAGTACTTAAATTTCGGTAAAGCCTTGTCCGGTCAATTAAATAATTATGACTTGCGAATGGACCGGCTGAGAGCAGCAAAGCGATATATCCGCGCTAACCTATAGAAAAATATGGAAAATGTCGTTTCGTTCATTCGCAAGGTTTTGTTACATGCCGGGAATATCGACGATGTCGACCAATGCCATGTGACATCGCATAAGCCGGCTATGGGAGAGAATTAGCAATCACGTTTGCGAGATTGCATTCCGCCCATGTCGTGCGCTTCGTGCGTTCAAGCTTCCATCTTGAATTGCGCAAGGGATGGGCGCAAATCTGCTGCCGCAGGCAAACAGGAGGAACTATGATTTCGTCTCCGCATCCACTGGATCATCTCGTGCTGCCGACCGTCAACATCGCTCTGGCACGCGAACGCCTCGGCAAGCTCGGCTTCACGGTGGCCCCAGATGCGCGCCATCCCTTTGGCACGCAGAATGCCTGCGTCTTCCTTGCCGATACAACCTATCTCGAGCCTCTGGGCGTGGCATCTCCGGAGCAGTGCGAGAAGAGCATCGTGGATGGTAATGTTTTCGTCGCACGCGACCAGGCTTACCGCTTTCGGGTCGGGGAGGATGGTTTTTCAGCCGTGGTGTTCGGCACGGATGATGCCGTTGCGGATGATGAGCGCTTCAGAGCGGCGGCAATCTCGGCGGGACGGATGCTGGATTTCTCCCGTCCGATGAAGATGCCGGATGGGACGGAAACCATGGCCGGCTTTCGTCTTGCCTTTGCCGCTGATCTGCGTGCGCCGGATTTTCTCACATTCTGCTGTCAGCGCATCAATCCGCTACCAGCCGATCGCGGCATGCTTGAGCGGCACGAGAACGGCGTGACCGGCATTGCCCGGGTTGTGCTTTGCGCGCCGAAGCCGGCGGTCTATCGCAGCTTCTTCGAGGAGGTTATCGGTGGCCCGCGCATTGTGGAGCATTCCTTTGGCCTGACGATCAGGGCCGCCAATGCCGATCTGGAGATTTTGACGCCGGAAGGAATGGAGGCATTCTATGATCTGCCTGTCCGTACAGACGATCCGGGGCTCAGGGCGCGCGCAATCCTTTTTAAAACGCGCGATCTTTCCGTGACATCGTCGCATTTCACTGCTAACGGCGTCACCTATACGCGTAAGAACAATCGTATATTGGCAAGACTGGCGCCCGGTCAGGGCGCGCTGTTCGCCTTCGAGGAGATAGCATGAGCACGAATTCCGAAGTGACCGTCGGCGAAGGAGCCTCCAAGGTCCTGTTCTCCAACACCTCCAAGCTCTCGCTGATTGCCGGCCCCTGCCAGATGGAGAGCCGCGACCATGCATTTATGGTTGCCGGCGTCCTGAAGGAGCTCTGCGGCAAGCTCGGCATCGGCCTTGTCTACAAGTCCTCCTTTGACAAGGCCAACCGCACCTCGCTGTCGGGCAAGCGTGGTATCGGTCTGGAAAAGGCGCTGGAGGTTTTTGCTGACCTCAAAAAGGAATACGGCTTTCCGGTCCTGACAGACATCCATACGGAAGAGCAGTGTGCCATCGTTTCCAAGACGGTCGATATCCTGCAGATCCCGGCTTTTCTGTCGCGCCAGACCGATCTGCTGGTCGCCGCCGCCAAGACCGGCCGTGTCGTCAACGTCAAGAAGGGTCAGTTCCTGGCCCCCTGGGACATGAAGAATGTGCTTGCCAAGCTCAATGAAAGCGGCAATCCGAACATCCTTCTGTGCGAGCGCGGCGCCTCCTTCGGCTACAACACGCTCGTTTCCGACATGCGCTCGCTGCCGATCATGGCGGCGATGGGCGCTCCGGTTATTTTTGATGCGACCCATTCGGTGCAGCAGCCCGGCGGGCAGGGCGGCTCGACCGGCGGCGATCGCCGATTCGTCGAGACGCTGGCGCGTGCCGCTGTCGCCGTCGGTGTTGCCGGCCTTTTCGTCGAGACGCATGAAGACCCGGATAATGCACCGTCTGATGGCCCGAATATGGTCTATCTGAAGGATATGCCACGGCTTCTGGAGAAGCTGCTGGCCTTCGACGCAATCGCCAAGGCCTGAAATGTAGCCGGCATTCAACAGGCTGACATGAATTTGCGTTACGGGCCTGAAGGAGTGCCAAATCGCGGCGCGGATCGCCATTGTAATTTCCGCGCCTTCGATTAAGACGATTTAAATCGATTTATAAACCAGCGAGCAGGAAGCTATCATGACCGCAATCACCGACATTATCGCCCGCGAGATTCTCGACAGCCGTGGCAATCCGACTGTCGAAGTCGATGTCTACCTCGAAGATGGCAGCTTGGGCCGCGCGGCGGTTCCGTCGGGCGCGTCGACCGGCGCGCATGAAGCCGTCGAGCTTCGCGATGGCGGCAAGCGCTATCATGGCAAGGGCGTCGAGAAGGCCGTCGAAGCCGTCAACTCGGAAATCTTTGACGCGATCGGCGGCATGGATGCTGAAAACCAGATCCAGCTCGACAACATCATGATCGAACTCGACGGCACGCCGAACAAGTCTCGCCTCGGCGCCAATGCCATCCTCGGCGTCTCGCTCGCCGTTGCCAAGGCTGCCGCCCAGAGCGCCAACCTGCCGCTCTACCGCTATGTCGGTGGTGCTCATGCCCGCCTGCTGCCGGTTCCGATGATGAACATCATCAACGGCGGCGCCCATGCCGACAACCCGATCGACTTCCAGGAATTCATGATCCTGCCGGTTGGCGCCGAATCCATCCGCGACGCCGTTCGCATGGGCTCGGAAATCTTCCACGTCCTCAAGAAGGAACTGGCATCGCAGGGCCACAACACCAACGTCGGCGATGAAGGCGGCTTTGCGCCGGGCCTTTCCAGCGCTCCGGCAGCCCTCGACTTCATCATGAAGTCGATCGAAAAGGCCGGCTACAAGCCGGGCGAAGAAATCGCTCTTGGCCTCGATTGCGCCTCGACGGAATTCTTCAAGGACGGCAAGTACGTTCTCGAAGGCGAAGGCCGCACGCTGGAATCTGGCGCGATGGCTGAATACCTCGCCGAACTCGCCGCCAAGTATCCGATCGTTTCGATCGAAGACGGTATGGCTGAAGACGACTGGGAAGGCTGGAAGACGCTGACCGACCTGATCGGCAAGAAGACCCAGCTCGTCGGCGACGACCTGTTCGTCACCAACTCCGCTCGCCTGCGCGACGGTATCCGCATGGGCGTTGCCAACTCGATCCTCGTCAAGGTCAACCAGATCGGCTCGCTCACTGAGACCCTCGACGCCGTCGAAACCGCGCACAAGGCCAACTACACGGCCGTCATGTCGCACCGCTCTGGCGAAACGGAAGATTCCACGATCGCCGATCTCGCAGTCGCCACCAACTGCGGCCAGATCAAGACCGGCTCGCTGTCGCGCTCCGACCGTCTCGCCAAGTACAACCAGCTCATCCGCATTGAGGAAGCGCTCGGCCCGCAGGCAAAGTATGCCGGCCGCTCCATCCTCCGCGGCTGATATTTGATCCGTCGGATCCATCCGGATCCGCAGCAAGATTATTCGCTTAGATCGAACCGCGCCTTCGGGCGCGGTTTTTTGTTGGGCCATGCAGTTAGAGTCAACGGACGGTTAATCTCTGCCGGTTAATTTAGCTCTAGGTGTTTGATTTGATGCGATCTTGTTCGAAGCGGCATTGGCTTTGAGGTGGGATTGCGTAAAGCCAAGAGTGTCTCGAGCGCGTATGTGGACAAAGTATCATAAGAAGAGAAGGTTCGGCCGTCTCATCCTTCCCGCCATCACCATCGCTTTTGTGAGCTACTTCGGCTATCATTGCATTCATGGCGATTACGGCCTGAAGGCGACCGAAGTTTTCGAGCAGCGCCGCATCGATCGCGCCAAGGAACTGGCTGATCTCGTCGCCAAGCGCGAGCACCTTGAAAAGGAGGTCGCCCTGTTGAGCGACGGCTCTCTGGACAAGGATATGCTTGATCAATATGCGCGCTATCAGCTGACCTACTCAAAGGCGAACGAGATCGTCATTTTCAATAAATAGCCATAATTAACCGAATTCCGGTTAATCGAATTTTTGTAAGTCATATCAATAGCTTGCAATGAATATGAGCCATGCAATTATAGCATTGCTGTGGCGAACAATCTTGCCTATGTTACGCCTCACCACAAAACGAGGCTACTCACACAGGGAGGGTTGTATGGCGCCGCGAAAAAACGCGACCGTTTCCAGCCGTAAGACAGCATCAAGGCCTGCCAAGGAAACCAATGGCGGCCCGATCGCAGATTTCGATCGTGATGCGGAGCTCAAGGCTTATCGTGAGATGCTCCTGATCCGCCGTTTCGAAGAGAAGGCCGGCCAGCTTTACGGCATGGGCTTCATCGGCGGTTTCTGTCACCTTTATATCGGCCAGGAAGCAGTCGTCGTCGGCATGCAGCTGGCGCTGAAGGATGGCGACCAGGTCATCACCGGTTATCGCGACCACGGCCACATGCTGGCAACCGGCATGAGCGCACGTGGCGTCATGGCTGAGCTCACCGGACGCCAGGGCGGCTATTCCCGAGGGAAGGGCGGCTCCATGCACATGTTCTCCAAGGAAAAGAATTTCTACGGCGGCCACGGCATCGTCGGCGCTCAGGTCTCGCTCGGCACCGGTCTTGGTTTCGCCAACTGGTATCGCGGCAACGACAATGTCAGCGTTGCTTATTTCGGTGACGGCGCCGCCAACCAGGGCCAGGTCTACGAAAGCTTCAACATGGCGCAGCTCTGGAAGCTGCCGGTTATCTTCGTGATCGAAAACAACCGCTACGCCATGGGTACGTCGACCGCTCGCGCCACTGCGCAGGCCGATTTCTCCAAGCGCGGCGCCTCCTTCGGCATTCCCGGCCTCCAGGTCGACGGCATGGATGTTCGCGCCGTCAAGGCCGCGGCTGACGAAGCCGTTGCGCATTGCCGTTCCGGCAAAGGCCCGATCATCCTGGAAATGCTGACCTACCGCTACCGTGGTCACTCCATGTCCGACCCGGCGAAGTACCGCTCCAAGGACGAAGTGCAGAAGATGCGCTCCGAGCATGACCCGATCGAGCAGGTTCGTGCCCGCCTTATCGAAAAGGGCTGGGCGACCGAAGACGATCTGAAGGATATCGACAAGGATGTCCGCGAAATCGTAGCCGACAGCGCCGATTTTGCCCAGAACGATCCGGAGCCGGATGCATCCGAGCTCTACACCGACATTCTGCTCTAATCGGGGAGGGACACTATGCCCATCGACATTCTCATGCCCGCCCTTTCTCCGACGATGGAAGAGGGTACCCTTTCGAAATGGCTCAAGAAGGAAGGCGACAAGGTCGTTTCCGGTGACGTCATTGCCGAAATCGAAACCGACAAGGCCACCATGGAAGTGGAAGCCGTCGACGAGGGCACGATCGGCAAGTTGCTGATCGACGCCGGCACCGAAGGCGTCAAGGTCAATACCAAGATCGCCATCCTGCTGCAGGACGGTGAATCCGCAGACGCTATTTCCTCTGCCAAGGCTGCACCTGCCGCCGAGCCGGCAAAGACCGAAGCTGCCGCTCCGGCGCCGGCTGCCGCATCGGTCCCGGCTCAGCCGAAGGTTGCCGCCGCCGCCGATCCGGAAATTCCGGCCGGCACGGAAATGGTGTCGATGACAGTGCGTGAAGCACTGCGCGACGCAATGGCCGAAGAAATGCGCGCCAACGCGGATGTCTTTGTCATGGGTGAAGAAGTCGCGGAATACCAGGGCGCCTACAAGGTCACCCAGGGGCTGCTGCAGGAATTCGGCGACCGCCGCGTCATCGACACCCCGATCACCGAGCATGGCTTTGCCGGTATCGGCGTCGGCGCTGCGATGGCCGGCCTTCGCCCGATCGTCGAGTTCATGACCTTCAACTTCGCCATGCAGGCGATCGACCAGATCATCAACTCCGCCGCCAAGACGCTCTACATGTCCGGCGGCCAGATGGGCGCTCCGATCGTCTTCCGCGGCCCGAACGGTGCAGCGGCTCGCGTCGGCGCCCAGCACAGCCAGGATTACGCCGCTTGGTATAGCCATATTCCGGGCCTCAAGGTCGTCATGCCCTACACGGCAGCCGACGCCAAGGGCCTGCTCAAGGCTGCCATCCGCGATCCGAACCCGGTCATCTTCCTTGAGAACGAAATCCTCTACGGTCAGCACTTCGATGTGCCGAAGCTCGATAACTTCGTTCTGCCGATCGGCAAGGCCCGCATCCATCGTCCGGGCAAGGACGTCACGGTCGTCTCCTTCGGCATCGGCATGACCTATGCCACCAAGGCCGTCGCCGAGCTGGAAGCCCAGGGCATCGATGTCGAACTCATCGACCTGCGCACCATCCGTCCGATGGATCTTCCGACGATCATCGAATCGGTCAAGAAGACCGGCCGCCTGGTCACCGTCGAGGAAGGCTACCCGCAGTCCTCCGTCGGCACGGAAATCGCCACCCGCGTCATGCAGCAGGCCTTCGACTATCTCGATGCGCCGATCCTGACGATCGCTGGCAAGGACGTACCCATGCCATACGCCGCCAACCTCGAAAAGCTGGCGCTCCCGAGCGTCGCCGAAGTGGTCGATGCGGTGAAGGCCGTTTGCTACAAGTAAGGGGAGGGCTCATCGATGCCTATCAACATCACCATGCCTGCCCTCTCGCCGACCATGGAAGAGGGTAACCTCGCCAAGTGGCTGGTCAAGGAAGGCGACAAGATCAAGTCCGGCGATGTCATCGCCGAGATCGAGACTGACAAGGCAACGATGGAAGTCGAGGCTGTCGATGAGGGCACGGTCGCCAAGATCGTCGTTCCCGCCGGCACCGAAGGCGTGAAGGTCAATGCCCTGATCGCCGTGCTTGCTGCCGATGGCGAAGATGTCGCGGCTGCAGCTTCCGGCGCTGGCGCCGGTGCTGCTCCGGCCGCCAAGGAAGCTCCGAAGGCGGAAGCCGCTCCCGCGGCAGCTTCGGCTCCGGCAAGCGTTTCGGCTCCTGCGCCTGCACCCGTTGCATCGGCTTCGGCAGCAAACGACGGTCATCGCACCTTCGCTTCGCCGCTTGCACGCCGTCTGGCCAAGGAAGCCGGCATCGATGTGGCGGCGGTTTCCGGCACTGGCCCGCATGGCCGCGTCATCAAGAAGGACGTCGAAGCTGCGGTTTCCGGCGGCACCGCAAAGGCTGCTCCGGCAGCGGCACCTGCCGCTCAGCCGGCCGCTGCTGCTGCTCCGGCCGCACCGAAGGGCATGTCCGACGATGCTGTTCTGAAGCTGTTCGAGCAGGGTTCCTACGAGCTCGTGCCGCATGACGGCATGCGCAAGACCATTGCCAAGCGCCTGCAGGAATCCAAGCAGACGATCCCGCACTTCTACGTTTCGGTCGATTGCGAACTCGACGCGCTTCTGGCGCTCCGCACGCAGCTCAACGATTCCGCTCCGAAGTCGAAGGATGGTGTTCCGGCCTACAAGCTCTCGGTCAACGACATGGTCATCAAGGCCCTGGCGCTGGCGTTGCGCGACGTTCCGGATGCCAACGTCTCCTGGACCGACAGCGCCATGGTCAAGCACAAGCATGCCGATGTCGGCGTTGCGGTTTCCATTCCGGGTGGCCTGATCACGCCGATCATCCGCAGCGCCGAGCAGAAGACGCTCTCGACCATCTCCAACGAGATGAAGGACTATGGCAAGCGCGCCAAGGAGCGCAAGCTGAAGCCTGAGGAGTATCAGGGCGGTACGACTGCCGTGTCGAACATGGGCATGATGGGCGTCAAGAACTTCGCCGCCGTCGTCAACCCGCCGCACGCGACCATCCTGGCCGTCGGCGCGGGCGAACAGCGTGTCATCGTCAAGAAGGGCGAGATGGTGATTGCCAACGTGATGACCGTCACGCTGTCGACCGACCATCGTGCCGTCGACGGTGCGCTCGGCGCTGAGCTTCTGGCGGCCTTCAAGGGCTACATCGAAAATCCGATGGGGATGCTCGTCTGAGCCTTGTTCTGACACGGAGGCATGAATGACCAAGACTGTTCTGTGTTATGGCGACTCGCTGACATGGGGCTACAGTGCCGAAACGGTCGGCCGTCATGTCTATGAAGATCGGTGGCCGAGCGTGCTGCAAAAGGCGCTCGGCAACCAGGTACGCATTATCCCGGAAGGGCTGAACGGCCGCACGACCGCTTTCGACGATCATCTCGCCGATTGCGATCGCAACGGCGCGAGGATCTTGCCGACGATTCTGCAGAGCCACAATCCGCTCGATCTCGTCATCATCATGCTCGGCACCAACGACATGAAGCCGGTTGTCGCCGGTTCGGCCTTCGCCGCTCTGCAGGGTATCAGCCGGCTGGTTCAGCTCGTGCGCAATCATGCCTGGGGGTTCGACTACGAGGTGCCCGATATCCTCATCGTCGCCCCGCCTGCAATCACCGAGACGGCCAATGCCGCCTTTGCGGCCAGCTTTCTCGGCGCAATCAAGGAATCGGCCAAGCTGCCGACGCTCTATGGCGATCTGGCGGATGAACTCGGATGCGGCTTTTTCGATGCCAATACGGTCGCCGTCACCACGCCGCTCGATGGCGTTCATCTCGATGCGGAAAACACCCGGGCGCTCGGTCGCGGCCTCGAGCCGATCGTGCGGATGATGCTCGGTCTCTGATAAATTCAAGGCGCCGGCTCTGATCCGCCGCCAGCAATAAGGCAGGAAACACATGGCTGAGAATTACGACGTCATTATCATCGGCTCCGGTCCGGGCGGTTATGTCGCCGCCGTGCGCGCCGGCCAGCTTGGCCTGAAGACCGCGATCGTCGAGCGCGAGCACCTGGGCGGCATCTGCCTCAACTGGGGCTGCATACCCACAAAGGCGCTGCTCCGTTCGGCCGAAATTCTCGATCATTCCAACCATCTGAAGGATTACGGCCTCGTTCTCGAAGGCAAGGTGAGCGCGGATGTGAAGGCAGTGGTCGCCCGCTCGCGCGGTGTCTCCGCCCGCCTCAACCAAGGCGTCGGCTTCCTGATGAAGAAGAACAAGGTCGACGTGATCTGGGGCGAAGCCAAGATCACCAAGGCTTCGACTGGCGCTCAGCCGGGCGAAATCGTCGTCGGCAAGTCCACCAAGCCCGTCGTCGAACCGCAGCATCCGGTGCCGAAGAACGTCAAGGGCGAGGGCACCTACACCGCCAAGCACATCATCGTCGCGACCGGCGCCCGTCCCCGCGCTCTGCCCGGCATCGAGCCGGATGGCAAGCTGATCTGGACCTATTTCGAAGCGCTGAAGCCGGACTTCCTACCGAAGTCGCTGCTCGTCATGGGCTCGGGCGCGATCGGCATCGAATTCGCAAGCTTCTATCGCTCGATGGGTGTCGATGTAACCGTCGTTGAAGTCATGCCGACCATCATGCCGGTCGAAGATGCCGAAATCTCCGGTATTGCCCGCAAGCAGCTTGAAAAGCGCGGCCTGAAGATCTTCACCAAGGCGAAGGTCATCAAGGTCGACAAGGCTGCCAACTCGATCACCGCCCATGTCGAAACAGAAGACGGCAAGGTTCAGCAGATCGTTGCCGATCGCATGATTTCGGCTGTCGGCGTGCAGGGCAATATCGAAAACCTCGGCCTCGAGGCGCTTGGCGTGAAGACAGACCGTGGTTGCGTCGTCATCGACGGCTACGGCAAGACCAATGTTCCCGGCATCTACGCGATCGGCGATGTCGCCGGCCCGCCGATGCTGGCACACAAGGCCGAGCACGAAGGCGTCGTCTGCATCGAAAAGATCGCCGGCCTGCCGAATGTTCATCCGACCGACAAGGGCAAGGTGCCGGGCTGCACCTATTGCCATCCGCAGGTTGCCTCTGTCGGCCTGACGGAAGCCAAGGCCAAGGAACTCGGCCACGACATCCGCGTCGGCCGTTTCTCCTTCGTTGCCAACGGCAAGGCGATCGCGCTCGGTGAAGACCAGGGTCTCTGCAAGGTCATATTCGACAAGAAGACCGGCGAGCTTCTGGGTGCGCACATGGTCGGCGCCGAAGTGACCGAACTCATCCAGGGCTTCGTCGTCGCCATGAACCTGGAGACGACGGAAGAAGAGCTGATGCACACGATCTTCCCGCATCCGACCGTTTCGGAAACGATGAAGGAAGCCGTGCTGGACGCCTATGGCCGAGTGCTGAACGCTTGATAATTTCCTGCCATGCCCTTTATCCAGGGGGTGGAAAACAGGAAAGGAAATCAACATGTCTATCACGACGGAAGGTTGGATCGTCTTTCTTCTCATCGGGCTGGTCGCGGGGTTTCTCGCCAGCCTGATCGTTGGCGGAGGCGGGCTCATCAGTTGCCTGGTGAGCGGTGTGATCGGCGCTTTCGTGGGCGGTTTCCTGTTCCATTATTTCGGGATATCGCTCGGTATTCAAAATGCGCTTGTCGTGGAGATCATCCATGCCACGGTCGGCGCTATTATCGTGATGCTGTTGGCGAGAGTGATCGTTTAGAGCACCTCAGTATGGGCCTGAAACGAGGGTTTGATGGAAAGTATCGGTTGGCTGGGTCTGATCATCATCGGCGGTCTTGCGGGCTGGCTCGCGGGCAAGCTGATGGATGCGCGCTATGGGGTCATCCTTAACATCATCCTCGGCATCGCCGGCTCGGTCGTGGCTGCAGCGTTGATGGTGGCCTTGCATGTCGGCGTACCCGGCGGCCGGCTTGGCTTTTTCATCACCGGTTTCATCGGTGCATGCATTCTGATATTCCTCGCCAAATTCGCTCGGCGATGAAGGGCCGCATCTGAGCGGCGGAAAGTAGACGTTTCATGGTGACCATTCTCGACACGATCAACCCGGACGCCAAGCGCGTGCGACACCCGGAAAAGGCCCATCGGCCGGATACGGAAGTCTTGCGCAAGCCGGACTGGATTCGTGTGAAGGCGCCGACATCGAAGGGATATGCCGAAACCCGCTCGATCGTGAAGGAGCACAAGCTCGTCACGGTCTGCGAGGAGGCCGGTTGCCCGAATATCGGCGAATGCTGGGACAAGAAGCACGCGACCTTCATGATCATGGGCGAGATCTGTACCCGCGCCTGTGCCTTCTGCAACGTCGCGACCGGTAAGCCGAACGCTCTCGACATGGCCGAGCCGGATAACGTTGCCAAGGCCGTCAAGCAGATGGGCCTCAGCCATGTCGTCATCACCTCGGTCGACCGCGACGATCTGGCGGACGGCGGCGCCGAACATTTCGAGAAGGTCATCTGGGCGATCCGCGCCGCTTCGCCGGCAACGACGATCGAGATCCTGACGCCGGACTTCCTGAAGAAGCCGGGCGCCTTGGAGCGCGTCGTCGCCGCAAAGCCCGACGTCTTCAATCACAATCTGGAAACCGTGCCCGGCAATTACCTGAAGGTTCGCCCCGGCGCGCGCTACTTCCATTCCGTTCGCCTGCTGCAGCGGGTCAAGGAACTGGACCCGACCATGTTCACCAAGTCGGGCATCATGGTCGGCCTCGGTGAGGAGCGCAATGAAGTGCTGCAGCTGATGGACGACCTGCGCACCGCCGACGTCGACTTCCTCACCATCGGTCAGTATCTGCAGCCGACGCGTAAGCATCACCAGGTGATGAGCTTCGTCACGCCGGAAGAGTTCAAGTCCTATGAGACCGTGGCTTACACCAAGGGCTTCCTGATGGTCGCCTCGAGCCCGCTGACGCGCTCGTCGCATCACGCCGGCGATGATTTCGAGCGGCTTCGTGCTGCCCGCGAAAAGAAGCTGCTGCTGGCCGCCGAATAAGCCCAGCCGGGCGCATCTACTTTCGAACGAACCGCGGCGAGTGTGCCGCGGTTTTTTCGTTCTGTCATTCATCTGTCATCGACGCGGCCTAGGGAACACCCCCGCCGTTTGTCACCGGTATCGGCGCTTTAGATTCGATCATGGAGCTGGACCGTGGAGCAGACTATCGCGCCGCTGGCGCTTTCGCGTGCCGTCGATATCGAAGAGGCGGCGTCTATCCTGCAAAAGGCAGAACGTATTCTTATCATCGGCTGTTCTGGCACCGGCAAGAGCACTCTCGCACAGGCGATCGCGTCGTTGCGCGACCTGACCTATGTGTCGATGGATCGCGATATCTTCTGGTTGCCCGGCTGGAAGTCACGGCCGCGTCCGGAAGCCATTGCGCTGATCGAGCAGGCGGTCGCCGGACCACGCTGGATCATGGACGGCAACAGCCCCGGAACCTTGCCCCTGCGGCTACCGCGCACCGATATCGTCATATGGCGACGGCCGTCGCGGCACGTGGCGCTACGCGGCGTGATTTCGCGCTGGCTGCGTTACAGGGGTCGGTCGCGGCCCGAAATGGCGCCAGGATGCCCCGAGCGGCTGGACTGGAAATTCCTGCGTTACATCTGGACATTCGATCGTGACGAGGCGCCGCAGTTTCAGGACATGCTGGCACGGTACGGCAGCAATGTGCCGGTCGTGACACTGAAATCCTACCGCGATGGCGAGGAATTGCTGTCGCGGCTGCGAAGCAAAATCTGAGGGGTTGTCATGGATCAGCTTGTGATGCCGTCGTTGCGCAGCGAAGTGCGCGATCTCGCCGAAGCGGCCGATCATATCCGCAGGGCGAACCGAATCCTCGTCATGGGCTGCTCCGGCGGCGGCAAGTCGACCCTGTCGCAGAAGATTGCCGCCCGCTTCGGCCTTGCCTATGTCTCGATCGATCGCGACGTCCTGTGGCTGCCGGGCTGGGTCGAGCGCGCAAAGGACGAGCAGCGCGCCATCATCGTCGCCAAGGTTCAGGAAGAGTGATGGATCCTGGATGGCACCAACCCTTCGACATTCGATGTGCGTCTGCCGCGTACGGATTTCGTTATCTGGGTGCGGATGCCGCGGCTGTTGTGCGTATGGGGCGTGGTGTCCCGCTGGATCAGATGGATGGGCCGCACGCGCCCGGAAATGGCGCCAGGCTGCATCGAGAAGGTCGACTGGCAATTCCTGCGGTTCATCTGGACGTTTGAGGAGAAGTTTGCGCCGAGAGTTCTGGCCGGCCTCGCGCAGCATGGGCCTGATGTGCCTGTCCTCCAATTGACCAGTCGCCGGCAAATGAGCGAATTGCTCGATTTGCTCGCAAAACCGGCATAGGCGCCAGACATTCAAATTATTGTGCTCATTCGGTTGCCGGAGGTGACATATGCAGGAATTGAGCAGCATAGCTGAGGGTGCGGCCCATCTTAGGGCGGCCGATCGTATCCTTATCATGGGCTGTTCCGGCGGCGGCAAGTCGACATTGGCCCAGAAGATCGTTGCTTTTCTGGATTTGCCCTACGTCTCCATGGACCGGGAGTTTTTCTGGCTGCCGGGCTGGGTGAAGCGAGACAAGGTGGAGGAACGCGCGCTTATTGCGGCGAAGGTTGCCGAGGATCGCTGGCTGATCGATGGAACGGGACCATCCAGCTTCGATCTGAGATTGCCGCGCACCGAGCTTGTGCTTTGGGTGCGCATGCCGCGTTGGGTTTGCATGTGGGGCGCTTTGTCGAGGGCACTGCGATGGTTGGGGCGGTCACGCCCCGATATGGCACCAGGGTGCCCCGAACGCGTCGATTGGGAGTTTCTACGCTACATATGGGATTGGGAGCAGAAATTTGCGCCGAAAGTTCTGGCTGGGCTTGCTCAGCATGGTCCGGATGTCCCCGTTTTGCAGCTGAAATCCCGCGGCGAAATGCGTCAGCTTCTTGATCTTCTTGGCGGTCCTGCTTAATTGCGGCTCATGCCTCAGTTCGAAACCCATCGCCCCGTTCCGCATTCGCCCGATCAGATGTTCGACCTCGTCGCCGACGTGGAGCGTTATCCGGAATTCCTGCCGCTTTGCGACGCGCTCACGGTTCGCAGCCGCAAGGATCGTGACGGCAAGACCCTGCTGATTGCCGACATGACCGTCGGTTACAAAGCGATCCGCGAGACCTTTACGACGCAGGTGCTGCTGAACAAGGCCGAACGCGCCATCGATGTGAAATATATCGACGGTCCGTTCAAGTATCTCGACAATCGCTGGCGTTTTCAGCCGTCGGAGAATGGCGGCAGCGTCATCGACTTCTTTATCGATTACGAGTTCAAGAGCCGCATTCTCGGCGCCCTGATGGGATCGATGTTCGATCGAGCCTTTCGCATGTTCACGGATGCCTTCGAGACGCGCGCCAATAAGATCTATGTCTGATGCCTCGCCCGGTCATTGACCGAGCGTGACGAGCATTTCCAGCGCGGTATTCAAGGTGGCGAGCCGAACCTTGTCGCGGCCAATATCGCCATAGCGCATTTCATGATGGATAAGCGCGCCGCTGCGCGCCTTGGCGGCGAGGTGGACGAGGCCCACCGGCTTTTCAGCGGAGCCGCCGCCAGGGCCGGCGATACCCGTTACCGCCACGGCGAAATCAGCCCGGGAGCGGAAGAGGGCGCCATGCACCATCTGCAGCGCCGTTTCCCTTGAGACAGCACCGAACTGTGCCAGCGTCTGCTCTTGCACACCGAGCATCTCCATCTTGGCCGTATTGGTGTAGGTGACAAAACCGCGATCGACGACGGCGGAGGAGCCGGGAATTTCCGTCAGCGCGCCAGCAATCAACCCGCCAGTGCAGGATTCGGCCGTCGCGACCATCCAGCCCCTGGCCGCGAAGTCGATGACGATCCTTTGCGCGAGCGCGAGAATCTCCTCTGGGAAATGCGTCATGCCTTGCCTCCACGATAGACGACGGTCGCGGTCGCGATGGCTGCGATGCCTTCGCGGCGGCCGACGAAGCCGATCTTCTCGTTTGTGGTTGCCTTGACCGAACAGCGATCGATGCTGATGCCGAGAAACTCCGATAGCCTGGCGCGCATGACGTCGCGATGCGGCCCGACTTTCGGGGCTTCGGCGATCAGGGAGACATCCGCATTCATGATAGTGCCGCCGCGCTCACGCACGATCTTTGCCGCGTGTTCGATGAAGATGCGGGAAGGGGCGCCCTTCCATTGCGGATCGGAGGGCGGGAAGTGATCGCCGATATCGCCGGCGCCGCAGGTGGCAAGCAGGGCATCCGTCAGGGCATGTAGGGCGACATCGGCGTCCGAATGCCCCTTCAGCTTCTGGTCGTGCGGAATGAAGACGCCGCAAAGGGTAACGCCGTCGCCCGGCTCCAGCTGATGCACGTCATAGCCGTTGCCGGTGCGCACGTCGGGCAGCAGCGCGGCGCTGAGCTTTTCATCGGCCATGGCAATATCCCTCTTGATCGTCAGTTTTACATTGTCCGCGCTCCCGGTCACCAATGTTACCGGCAGGCCGCACCATTCGGCAATCGCCGCATCGTCGGTGAAATCAATCTTGCCGTCGGCTTCGGCTTTCTCATGTGCGGCGAGAATATCGGCGAAGCGGAAGGATTGCGGCGTCTGCGCGGCGTGAAGGCCAGTGCGGGATACGGTATCGACAACCAGACCGTTTGCGTCGCCGCGCTTCAGCGTGTCGGTGACGGGCATGGCAGGCAACACGGCGAGCGCACCTTCAGCCAGCGCTATGGCGACACGATCCAGCAGATCATGGTCGAAGAAGGGGCGCACCGCGTCATGGATCATGACATGCGTCACGCCGCTTGCCTTCAGGTGCCGAAGCCCTGCAAGCACGGATTGCTGGCGCGTCGCTCCGCCGAAGGCGATCTCGACCTCGGGCAGGCCGTCAACCTGCTCCAGCGCCGCCTGCAACAGTTTTTCGTCATCGCGATGGATGACGACGACGATCTTGGATGCTTGCGGCCATGTCACGAATCTTTCAAGCGTATGCGCAATAACCGCTCTGCCGCCGATCGGGCGATACTGCTTGGGACCTTCTTCGGGAGAGCCCGCCCTTTCGCCACGCCCGGCGGCAACGATGACGATTCCCACCGACAGCGGTTGCTTTGAATGCATTTGCGTCATAAACCCCCGAAGAATGAAAGGCTCGGTCTGCGGCATGGCTTTAAAAAGCGTAGAGCTTTCCTTTGAACAAGCACATGCTAAATAGATCGCCAAAACGGGATCCTGCTTCAGCAGGGTCTATCGCCTCAACTGAATATTTTCCAGCATCTGCCCAAAAAATATCGGGGTTCTTCGAAACCCCTTGGCAAACTTTCAAAGCGTGTCTAAAAATAGTGCAGATGTATGGTGTGCCCGAAAGATAATCATTTGCTTTCTCCCAAGCTTGCAGCTCCATTTTCCATCGGTTCCGTGCCTATCCGAAATCGCGTGATCCTTGCACCGATGTCGGGCGTGACCGATCTTCCTTTCCGGCAGCTCGCATTACGCTACGGCGCTGGCCTGGTCGTCACGGAAATGGTCGCCAGTCGCGAGCTCGTGCAGGATACGGCCGAGTCCTGGGCGCGCTTGAAAAGTGCCGGGTTGAAGCCGCATATGGTGCAGCTTGCCGGGCGTGAAGCCCATTGGATGGCCGAGGCGGCAAAGATCGCCGCCGATAATGGCGCCGATATCATTGATATCAACATGGGTTGCCCGGCCAAGAAGGTGATCGGCGGCTATTCCGGCTCGGCGCTGATGCGCGATCCCGATCATGCGCTGACATTGATCGAAGCAACCGTCGGCGCAGTGAATATTCCTGTGACCTTGAAGATGCGCCTTGGCTGGGACGAGAATTCCATCAACGCGCCTGACATCGCCCGCCGTGCCGAGGAGGCCGGCATCCAGCTCGTCACCATCCACGGCCGCACCCGCATGCAATTCTATGAGGGCAGGGCGGATTGGGATGCCATCCGCGCCGTGCGCGATGTCGTCTCCATTCCGCTTGTCGCCAATGGCGATGTCGAAACGGCTGAGGACGCTGAGGAAATCCTGCACCGCTCCGGCGCCGACGCCGTCATGATCGGTCGCGGCTGCCAGGGCCGTCCCTGGCATGCCGGGGTGCTGGCTGGACATCGCGAGCCGGGCCGTCAGGAGATCGTCGAGATCGCTCTCGAGCACTATCGCATGATGCTGGAGTTTTATGGCGAGGCTGTCGGCATTCGTCACGCCCGCAAGCATCTCGCCTGGTATCTCGATCGCTATGCGCCGGCGACGACGGGTGCCGACAAGGCGAAAATCATGACGTCGAGAGAGAGCGGCGAAGTGGCTGCATCCTTCCATGCCGCGCTGCAGGCTGATGCTGATCTCGCCCACTGCGTCCAGGAGGCTGCATGACTTCGAAATCCAGCTCCGGCGCCGGTGACACCCCGGCCAATTCTGTGGCCATGGCCGTTCTCAATGCGATCCAGAACCCCGTCGTCATGGTCGACGAGGCCGGTCTTATCGCTTTCGCCAATTGGGAGGCGGAAGCCTTCTTCGGCGCCAGCGCGTCGCACCTGTCGCGCTACAAGATCTCCACCTTCATACCGTTCGGCAGCCCGTTGCTGGCGCTGATTGACCAGGTGCGCGAACGCCGGGCGCCTGTCAACGAATACCGTGTCGATCTCAGCTCGCCGCGCCTTGGACAGGACAAGCTGGTGGACATCTATGTCGCCCCGGTTTCCAGCACGCCCGGTTCGGTCGTGGTGGTGTTCCAGGAGCGCTCCATGGCCGACAAGATCGACCGGCAGCTGACGCATCGCGCCGCCGCCCGTTCGGTCACAGGCCTTGCCTCGATGCTGGCGCATGAGATCAAGAACCCACTCTCGGGCATTCGCGGTGCAGCGCAGCTGCTGGAACAGTCTGTCGAGGATGATGATCGTGCGCTGACTCGCCTCATCTGCGACGAGACCGACCGCATCGTCTCGCTGGTCGACCGCATGGAGGTTTTCTCCGACGAGCGGCCGGTCGACCGCGTTCCCGTCAACATCCATTCCGTGCTCGATCATGTGAAGGCAGTCGCCAAGGCTGGCTTTGCCCGCAACATCAAGATTTCCGAGAATTACGACCCGTCGCTGCCGGCGGTTTTCGCGAACCGGGATCAGCTTGTTCAGGTCTTCCTCAATCTGGTGAAGAATGCCGCCGAAGCGGTCGGCGACCGTCAGGATGGCGAGATCATGCTGACGACGGCCTATCGTCCCGGCATCCGGCTCTCGGTTGCCGGGACGCGCGAAAAGATCTCGCTGCCGCTGGAATTCTGCGTCATCGACAATGGCCCAGGCGTGCCGGCCGATCTCGTGCCGCATCTCTTCGATCCGTTCATCACCACGAAGACGAACGGAACCGGCCTCGGCCTTGCGCTGGTCGCCAAGATTATCGGCGACCATGGCGGCATCGTCGAATGCGACAGCCAGAACCATCGCACCACTTTCCGCGTTTTGATGCCTGCTTCCAAGGGCATTACCTCAGAAGATGCCCCCCTTCCGAACTCTACAGGGACTACTCGATGACAGCCACGATCCTTGTCGCCGATGACGATGCGGCCATCCGCACTGTGCTCAATCAAGCTTTGAGCCGCGCGGGTTACGATGTCCGCATCACGTCGAACGCCGCCACGCTCTGGCGTTGGGTTTCGGCCGGCGAAGGCGACCTTGTCGTAACCGACGTCGTCATGCCCGACGAAAACGCATTTGACCTGCTGCCGCGCATCAAGAAGGCGAGACCGGATCTGCCCGTTCTGGTCATGAGTGCGCAGAACACCTTCATGACGGCCATCAAGGCATCGGAGAAGGGCGCTTACGACTATCTCCCGAAGCCCTTCGACCTGACCGAGCTTATCGCGATCGTCGGCCGGGCGCTGGCGGAGCCGAAGCGCAAGCCGGCAAAGATCGACGACGACATGCAGGACGGCATGCCGCTCGTCGGCCGATCCGCCGCGATGCAGGAAATCTACCGCGTGCTCGCGCGTCTGATGCAGACCGATCTGACCCTGATGATTACCGGCGAATCCGGCACCGGCAAGGAGCTGGTGGCGCGCGCGCTGCACGATTACGGCAAGCGCCGCAATGGTCCGTTCGTGGCGATCAACATGGCCGCCATCCCGCGTGACCTGATCGAATCCGAACTGTTCGGCCACGAGAAGGGCGCCTTTACCGGCGCGCAGACCCGCTCGACGGGCCGTTTCGAACAAGCCGAGGGCGGCACGCTGTTCCTTGACGAAATCGGCGACATGCCGATGGACGCGCAGACCCGTTTGCTGCGCGTGCTGCAGCAGGGCGAATATACGACCGTCGGCGGCCGCACGCCGATCCGCACCGATGTCCGCATCGTCGCTGCCACCAACAAGGACCTGAAGCAGGCGATCAATCAGGGCTTGTTCCGCGAGGATCTCTATTACCGCCTCAACGTCGTGCCGTTGCGCTTGCCGCCGCTGCGCGATCGCGCCGAGGATATTCCGGATCTGGTGCGCCATTTCATCCAGCAGGCTGAGAAGGAGGGCTTGGGTTCCAAGCGTTTCGATCAGGAGGCGCTCGAGCTGATGAAGGCCTATCCCTGGCCCGGTAACGTCCGCGAGCTGGAAAACCTCATTCGCCGGCTGATGGCGCTCTATCCGCAGGATGTCATCACCAAGGAGATCATCGACGCGGAACTGCGCGCCGACGTGCCCGACAGCCCGATCGAAAAAGGTCCGGTCCGCACCGGCACGATGACCATAGCCCAGGCGGTGGAAGAGAACATGCGGACCTATTTCGCCGGTTTCGGCGAAAATCTGCCGCCCCCGGGTCTCTATGACCGCGTGTTGACCGAAATGGAATACCCGCTGATTCTCGCCGCCCTGACGGCCACGCGCGGAAATCAGATCAAGGCGGCCGATCTTTTGGGCCTGAATCGCAATACGCTGCGCAAAAAGATCAGAGAACTGGGTGTTTCGGTTTACAGAAGCTCCCGTACGGCTTGACAACGCAATCCGATGCGTTGCATTTTCGCCACAATGCGTTGCTTAAAGGTCACGCAGCAGATTCGTCGTTTTTGCGGTGGCGATTCATCTGGCCCACTCTCGTCAGAACGAGAGTTCGTCTGATTTTTCAACTTGTTGCAAAAGTGACATGAAGTAAAGGTTTCGCTTCTGTGCGAAACCGGACGACAGTTCCCGCCTCTGCCTGTCGCTCGCACCCGTGCCCAATAGTGGTCGTGCGATCTGACCAGGGCGCCGACCGTCGCTCGGGCGTGGAGATTGATGGGAATGATGCAGGACGCGGTGTCGCCGGCGGCGAGCGACGAGGCGGTTGTCAAGGTGACGGACCGTCGTGCTTCCTTTGCCCTACCTGGTTTGATCCTGGCCGGCGGCGCTCTTCTGTGCGCCATCGCGACCTTGCTGATGCTTCTCGGGCTGACGCCGATTGCCCCGACATCCTCAGTCGTCTTCACCTCGGTCGTCATCAACGGCCTGTTCGTGCTGGGGCTGATTGCTCTGATTGCTCGCGAAGTGGCGCGGCTGATGAAGGCGCGCAGCCGTGGCCGCGCGGCAGCCCGCCTGCATATCCGCATCGTCGTTCTTTTCTCGATCGTCGCGATCACGCCGGCCATTCTTGTCGCCATCGTCGCCAGCCTGACGCTCAATGTCGGCCTCGATCGCTGGTTCGGCGTGCGAACCCAGCAGATCATCAGCTCCTCGCAGAACGTCGCCCAAGCCTATCTGATGGAGAATGCGAGCTATCTGCAGGGCCAGACCGTCTCGATGGCGAACGATCTGGAGCGTAACCGCTCGCTCTTCAATCTTGATCGCACCGGGTTTGCCGATCTGATGACACGTCAGGCGCGCGGCCGCGGCCTGCTGGGCGCCTTCCTCGTGCGCCGCGACGGCACCGCCATCGTCCAGGCCGATATCAAGACCGAACGCCCGCTGCCAGCCATTCCGAAGGATGCGCTCGATTCCTCGGCCAATGGCCAGCCGACGCTCATCCCGCCCGGTGTGACCAATCTCGTCGGCGCTGTCATCAAGTTGGACGAGCTTCCAGGTTCGTTTCTCTATACCGTGCGTGCGGTCGATCCGCGCGTCATGAACGCCATGCGGATGGTGGAAGACAACACCGTCGAATACAAGGCGATGGAAGCGGGGCGCATGTCGCTGCAGATCGCCTTCGCCGTCCTCTACATTGGCTTCGCTCTGATCGTGCTTCTGGCTGCGATCTGGACCGCGATCGCGATTGCGGACCGTATCGTGCGGCCGATCCGTCTTCTCATCAGCGCCGCAGACAATGTCGCCTCGGGCAATATGAACGTGCTGGTGCCGGTACGCTCTGCCGATGGCGATGTCGGCAGCCTTTCGCGTACCTTCAATAAGATGATCTCGGAAATCCGCACCCAGCGTGACGAAATCCTGGAAGCGAAGGATGAGGTTGATGATCGCCGCCGCTTCATCGAAGCCGTGCTCTCGGGTGTTACGGCAGCCGTGATCGGTGTCGAGCATGATCGGCGCATCACCATCGTCAACACCTCGGCCGAAGACCTGCTGACGCTCAAGAGTGATGAGCTCATCGGCAAGAATCTGTCTGATATCTCACCAGAGGTCGATCAGGTCGTGACGGAAGCGACGACGCGCCATCGCAGCGATTTCCGCAAGCAGATCAGCCTTGTTCGCGGCGGAACGGTGCGCACGCTCAGCGTCCAGGTGACGCGCGAGGAATCGCGCGACGCCAACGAATCCTACGTCATTACCCTCGACGACATCACCGATCTGGTCATAGCGCAGCGTTCGACCGCCTGGGCCGATGTCGCGCGCCGCATCGCGCATGAGATCAAGAACCCGTTGACGCCGATCCAGCTGTCGGCCGAGCGCATCCGCCGTCGTTTCGGCAAGAATATCGCCGATGCCGACCGCCCGGTCTTCGACCAGTGCACCGATACGATCATCCGGCAGGTGGGCGATATCGGCCGCATGGTCGACGAGTTTTCCTCCTTCGCCCGCATGCCGAAGCCGACCATGGAGCCGACCGATCTGCGCGATATTCTGCGCGATGCCGTCTTCCTGCGCGAAATGGGCAACAATCACGTCCAGTTCGAGCGTGAGCTGGGCGACGAACGGCTGGAGGGCATGTTCGATGCGCGAATGCTCGGACAGGCCTTCGGCAATCTCATCAAGAACGCCGTCGAGGCGATCGAGGGCGTGCCGAGCGATCAGGCGCCCGAGCTGCCGAAGATCCTGGTGCGTTCGTCTCTGGACCCGGATCGCGATCGCTTCACGGTCGATGTCATCGACAACGGCCGCGGTCTGCCGGTCGAAAACCGGCACAGCATTTTAGAACCCTACATGACGATGCGCGAGAAGGGCACCGGCCTCGGCCTCGCCATCGTCAAGAAGATCATTGAAGACCATGGCGGGCAGATCGAACTCCACGACGCGCCTGCCGAATTCGACCAGGGCAGGGGAGCCATGATCCGCGTGCATCTGCCGCGCCGTGAGCAGGCCGCCGTCGCCCAGACAGAAAGTGACAAGGAAAGCGTCTATGGCATCTGACATTCTCGTAGTGGACGACGAGGAAGACATTCGCGAAATCGTTTCGGGAATTCTTTCGGATGAAGGTCACGAAACCCGCACCGCGTATGATAGCGACAGCGCGCTGGCCGCGATTTCCGACCGAGCGCCGCGGCTGATCTTCCTCGATATCTGGATGCAGGGCAGCAAGCTCGATGGTCTTGCGCTGCTTGACGAGATCAAGGCGCGTCATCCGGAGTTGCCCGTGGTCATGATTTCGGGTCACGGCAACATCGAGACGGCCGTGTCTGCTATCAAGCGCGGCGCTTTCGATTTCATCGAGAAGCCGTTCAAGGCCGATCGTCTGATCCTGATCGCCGAGCGCGCTCTGGAAAATTCCAAGCTGAAGCGTGAAGTCTCGGAGCTCAAGCGCCGCACCGGTGATGCTGTAGAACTGATCGGCACGTCGGTTGCCGTTTCGCAGCTGCGCCAGACGATCGACAAGGTTTCGCCCACCAACAGCCGTGTGATGATCTTCGGCCCCTCCGGTTCCGGAAAGGAACTGGTAGCCCGCATGATCCACAAGAAGTCGACCCGGGCCAACGGTCCCTTCGTGGCACTGAACGCTGCGACCATCACGCCGGAGCGCATGGAAATCGCCTTGTTCGGCACCGAGGGTTCGCCGGGGCAGGCGCGCAAGATCGGCGCTCTGGAAGAAGCCCATCGCGGCATCCTCTATCTCGACGAAGTTGGCGAAATGCCGCGCGAGACGCAGAACAAGATCCTGCGCGTGCTCGTCGACCAGCAGTTCGAACGTGTCGGCGGTTCCAAGCGCGTCAAGGTTGATGTCCGTATTATCTCGTCTACCGCCTATAATCTGGAAAGCCGCATTGCCGAGAGCCTTTTCCGCGAGGATCTCTACCACCGTCTCGCCGTCGTGCCCGTACGCGTGCCGGCCCTTGCCGAGCGCCGCGAGGACATTCCCTTCCTCGTCGACCAGCTGATGCGCCAGATTTCCGAACAGGCCGGCATTCGTCCCCGCCGGATCGGCGATGACGCCATGGCCGTGCTGCAGGCGCATGACTGGCCTGGCAACATCCGCCAGCTGCGCAACAATATCGAGCGTCTGATGATTCTCGCGCGTTCGGACGGAGCCGATACGCCGATCACGGCCGAAATGCTGCCGACAGACCTCGGCGACATGCTGCCGAAGGTCTCCGCGAAGAACGACTATCACATCATGACGCTGCCGCTGCGCGAAGCGCGTGAAATGTTCGAGCGCGATTATCTCATCGCCCAGATCAATCGTTTCGGCGGCAATATCTCGCGCACGGCGGAATTTGTCGGCATGGAGCGTTCCGCGTTGCATCGCAAGCTGAAGTCGTTGGGCGTCTGATCAGCCGCCTGACATTTCAAACATCACAGAATTCGGATCAGGGGCTTCCATGCCGAGAATAGCCTATGTCAACGGCCGCTACGTCAGGCACAGCGATGCCATGGTGCATATCGAGGATCGCGGCTATCAGTTTGCCGACGGCGTCTATGAGGTGTGCGAGGTTCGTCACGGCGTGATCGTCGACATGACGCGCCACCTCGATCGCCTCAACCGCTCGCTGAGTGAGCTGCGGATCGCCTGGCCGATGACGCGCCAGGCGTTGGTGCTGGTGATTCGCGAGACCTTGCGTCGCAACCACGTCCGTAACGGCCTGTTCTACCTGCAGGTGACGCGCGGCGTCGCCCGGCGCGATCACGTCTTTCCGCCTGATGGCACGCCGTCCTCGATCGTCGTGACCGCCAAGAGCACCGATCAATCCGTGATTGCCAAGAAGAATGCCAACGGCATCAAGGCAATCACCGTCCGCGACAATCGCTGGGACCGGGTGGATATCAAGTCGGTCGGCCTGCTTCCAAACGCGATGGCCCGGCAGCAGGCCAAGGAAGCCGGCGCGCAGGAAGCGATCTATATCGACCATAACGGCATGGTGAAGGAAGGGGCCGCCACCAATGTCTGGATCGTCGATCACGACGGAAATCTCGTCACCCGCCCCGCCGAGCACGGCATCCTGCGCGGCATCACCCGCACGACGCTGATGGACGTTGCAGCCAAGCTCGATGTGATGATCGTCGAGCGATTCTTCTCGGTCGAAGAGATGATGAAGGCTCGCGAAGTCTTCATCACCGCGGCGACAAGTATCTGTTTTCCGGTCGTTTCTATCGATGGCGAGACGATTGCCAACGGTCATCCGGGCAGCATGTCACAGAAAATTCGTGAAGCCTTTTTCGACGTTGCGGAAAAGACTGCGATTTGATACCAACATTCGCTGGGGGGAGAGAATGAGGGTATCTCCCGTCCGGGACCTCTGTATATCATGACATTTAACCGGCTCAGGTCGGCAAAAAAGAAAGAAGCGGCGCGATGGCGGAACGTTCTCAGAACTTGCAGGACCTATTTCTCAATACTGTTCGCAAGCAAAAAATTTCACTGACAATTTTCTTGATTAATGGCGTGAAGCTCACAGGTGTCGTGACCTCCTTCGACAATTTCTGTGTCCTGCTCCGCCGCGATGGCCATTCGCAGCTCGTCTACAAGCATGCGATCTCGACGATCATGCCGGGTCAGCCGATGCAGATGTTCGAGAGCGAAGAAGCTGCTTCCTAACTGGGACTTGCCGTTATCACGACACGCGATACCAAAAATGATTCACTCATCCCGGAGACTGTAAAGCACCGGGATGACATGCGCGCTGTCGTCGTCGTGCCTGTGCTGAAACAGGCGCGCGCCGCGCGTTCCGCCCAGGCCGACAGCGCCATATCCGTCTCTCGTCCCCCGGAGAGCCGGCTGGAGGAGGCCAAGGGCCTCGCACTCGCTATCGACCTCGAGGTTGTCAACGGCTCCATCGTCCCGATCAACGATCCGCGACCGGCAACGCTGCTTGGAACCGGCAAGATCGAGGAAATCCTTGCGCTGCTCGACGAGTTCAATGCCGGCCTCGTCATCGTCGATCATCCGCTGACGCCGGTGCAGCAGCGCAATCTCGAGAAGGCCTGGAACGCCAAGGTCATCGACCGCACTGGCCTCATTCTCGAAATCTTCGGCCGCCGCGCCTCCACCAAGGAAGGCACGCTGCAGGTCGAGCTTGCACATCTGAACTATCAGAAGGGCCGGCTGGTCCGAAGCTGGACCCACCTTGAGCGCCAGCGCGGCGGTGCCGGCTTCATGGGCGGCCCGGGTGAAACCCAGATCGAAGCCGACCGGCGCATGCTGCAGGAGCGGATCATCCGGCTGGAGCGCGAGCTGGAGCAGGTGGTTCGCACCCGCCAGCTTCACCGCGCCAAGCGCAAGAAAGTGCCGCATCCGATCGTGGCTCTGGTCGGCTATACCAATGCCGGCAAGTCGACGCTGTTCAACCGCATCACCGGCGCCGGCGTGCTGGCCGAGGACATGCTGTTTGCGACGCTCGACCCGACGCTGCGCCGCATGAAGCTGCCGCATGGCCGCACCGTCATTCTCTCCGACACCGTCGGCTTCATCTCCGATCTGCCGACTCATCTGGTGGCGGCGTTCCGTGCGACGCTGGAAGAGGTGTTGGAAGCGGACCTAATCCTGCACGTCCGCGATCTCTCCGACGATGACAATCAGGCTCAGAGCGCCGATGTCATGCGCATTCTCAGCGATCTCGGCATTGGCGAAGCGGAAGGCGCCGAGCGCATTCTCGAGGTCTGGAACAAGATCGACCGTCTGGAGCCCGAGGCGCATGATGCTATCGTGCAGAAGGCGTCGACCGCTGAAAACGTCATTGCCGTTTCGGCGATAACAGGTGAAGGCGTTGATCGTCTGATGGACGAAATCAGCCGGCGCCTCTCCGGCGTGCTGACGGAAACGACGATCACCTTGCCGGTCGAAAAACTGGCGCTATTGCCCTGGCTCTATAACCACGCAGTTGTCGACAACCGCGAGGACAATGAAGACGGCACTGTGACGCTTGATGTCCGCCTGACCGAGGCCGAAGCGGCGGAATTGGAGCGGCGCATGGGCAACGGCCCGAAGCCGCAGCGCGAGGACTGGGAATAGGCGGCGTCCCGCATGTCGCGCAAAGTGTGAAGCAGTTTTGCAATAACGACATGCGAAAGACCAGAGCCAGAAGCGAATCCGAAGAATCGCGGCGCGCTTCAGGCCGTTTTGACGCCGGCAAGCTGCCGCTCGATAGCCTTTGCCGCCTGCCAGATCTCTTCCATCCGCTCCAGCGAGGCGCCTTCCAGCGTCTCGCCCTCAGCCTCAAGCGTTGTTTCGATATGATGGAAACGGCGGCGGAACTTTGTATTCGTGCCGCGCAGGGCCTGTTCCGCATCGGTATTCACATGCCTACCGATATTGACGACCGCGAAGAGCAGGTCGCCGAGCTCGTCGCTGACCTTGGCCTTGTCGCCGCTTGCAAGGGCTGCCCGCAATTCGCCGATCTCCTCCTCGATCTTGTCGAGGATCGGTTCGGGCGCCGACCAGTCAAAGCCGACCTTGGCGGCGCGCTCCTGCAGTTTCAATGCTTCCGTCAGGGCAGGGAAGGTCCGCTGCACCGAGCCCAGGAAACCGGCCTTGAAATCCTCTGATATGCCGCTCTTGGCGCGACGCTCGGCCCGCTCGCGCTTCTCTTCGGCCTTGATCCGGTCCCATTGCAGCGTCACCGCGTCTTCGGTCTTCGCATCGGAGACGGCAAAGACGTGTGGATGGCGACGGATCATCTTGTGGGTGATGGCATGCACGACATCGCCGAAAGAAAACGCTCCAGCCTCCTCGGCGATCCGAGAATGGAACACCACCTGCAGCAGCAGATCGCCAAGCTCATCGCAGAGATCGTCATTGTCCTTGCGCTCGATCGCATCCGCAACCTCATAGGCCTCTTCGATCGTATAGGGCTTGATGGTCTCGAACGTCTGGACGATGTCCCAGGGGCAACCGCTCTCGGGGTTTCGCAGCGCCGCCATGATGTCGATCAGGCGGGAAATGTCTCGCGATGCTTCCATCGTTGCCTCGGATCTTGCTCTGTCAGTTCAAGGGGATGTCGTTGTCGCTCTTGGACGCCTGGTAGCTGTCGGAGAGACCGGCATAGGCCTGCTTGATGCGCGCCGTCTGGTCCTTCAACTCGCCTTTGCGCGGATCTTCTTCCGTCTCCACCAGGTCGGAGATGGCAAAGCTGTTCCAGAATGCGTTTTGGCGGCGATAGCCGCCAGGCTCCAGGCCGAAGACTTCCTTCAGGATTTTGAGATCATGCGGGATCGCGAAGGCATCCCGGGAATCCTCATGGCTGAAGAAATAGTAGAAATTGTCGAAACCGGCCCAGGTGATCGCCGACATGCACATGGTGCAGGGTTCATGCGTGGACAGGAAGATCAGATCCTTGGTCGCAAGCTTTTCGCCGAGTTCGTAGAAGCGCTTCAGGGCATGAACCTCGCCATGCCAGAGCGGGTTTTCCAACTCATTGTTGGTTTCCGCGATAACGAGTGAAAGGTCGGATTTGCGCAGGATGGCAGCGCCGAAGACCTTGTTGCCGGCAGAAACGCCTTTGCGGGTCAGGGGCAGGATGTCATGCTCCACGACGTCGAGAAGGCGGGCTGCGATGCTGTTGTCGGACAAGGATCTGCTCCAAAGTTTTGGCGCCAGTCTATCGGCATTGCCGATGCGACGGAATGCGCAAATGACGTATGGACCCGGTTTGTCACAGGCAATAAAATGGTCGCAGGCGCCAGTCAATCATAAAAGTCTATAGATTTCCTATATTTATGTCGGTCTGCTCGTCTGGTGAGTTTTGCTCAAATCCTTGGCATGTCGAGCAAAAGAATACGCGCATGCATGGGCATTAGAATTTCTGTTTCTTCAATCTCTTGGCCGCAAGGGCGATATTCGCCAAATCTCGAAGTGGAATAACGATGCCTCTGAGGACTGAACAGCTTTCGGTGTTTCCCGCCTTCTTCCGCGTGGAAGGAAGGATTACTGCTGTTTTCGGCAATGGCGATGAAGCCTTCGCCAAGGTGCGGCTGCTTCTGAACACGCAGGCGAAGGTCGTCGCCTTTGTGCAGGCGCCGGAGGCTGATTATCATGCCTTCCTCATTGCCAATCGTATCGAAACCGTACGCGGCAATTTTTCTGCCGATCAGGTCAAGGGCGCGATGCTCGTTTTTGCCGCCACCGGCGATGCCGAGGCCGATCGGATGATCGTCGATGCGGCCCGCGTCGAGCGAATTCCGGCAAACGCCGTCGATCAGCCCGATTATTGCGATTTCTACACGCCGGCGCTGGTCAACCGGGCTCCGGTGGCAGTGGCCATCGGCACCGAAGGTGCTGGTCCGGTGCTGGCGCAGATGATCCGTGCGCAGATCGACCAGATACTGTCGCCGTCGCTCGGTAAATTGGCCGAGCTCGCGACGCGCTTCCGCAAGCCGGTCGAGCGCCTTGTGCCGCGCGGCGTTGCCCGTCGCATCTTCTGGCGGCAGTTCTTTTCAGGACCCGTCGCCAACGCCGTCAATGCCGGACATCTCTTGCAGGCGGAGCAAGCGGCCGATGAGCTGTTGCAGTCGTCGCGTGAGGTCGAGGGACGCGTCTGGCTGGTCGGTGCCGGTCCGGGCGCGGAAGATCTGCTGACTTTGCGGGCGCAGCGCGTGATGATGGAAGCCGATGTCATCGTCTATGACGCCCTTGTGCCGCAGGCAATCGTCGATATGGGACGGCGTGATGCCGAGCGCCTGTCTGTCGGCAAGCGCAAGGGCTGCCACAGCAAGTCGCAGGAAGAAATCAACGACCTGCTGGTGCAGCTCGGCCGCGAAGGTAAGCGCGTCGTGCGGTTGAAGTCGGGCGATCCGCTGGTCTATGGTCGTGCGGGCGAGGAAATGGCGGCCCTGCGTGCTGCCGGTATCGGTTATGAGATCGTTCCCGGCATCACCTCCGCTTTCGCTGCTGCTGCCGATTTTGAACTGCCGCTGACGCTGCGCGGTGTTGCCTCGTCGCTGGTATTCACAACGGGTCACGATCTCACAGGCGACGTGCTGCCCGATTGGGCGAGTTTGGCCGTATCCGGGGCCACGATTGCCGTGTATATGGGACGCACGGTTGCTGCTTCCGTCGCCGGCCGCCTGATGCAGGCCGGCCTGCCGCCCGAGACGACCGTTGCCATCATCGAGAATGCCAGCCGGAGCGATCGCCGCCTGATGCATGGTATCCTGCGGGATTTGCCAGATCTGGAGCATCGCGATGAGTTGGGCGGCCCGGTCATGGTCATTATCGGCGATGCTGTCGCCGGTGCGAATTTTGAACAATCCGAGCCGCTGGTCCGTCGCGAGGCCGCTGCTCAAGACTATGCAAGGAACTGATTTATGGTCGACAAGGTTCTGACCGCAAACCGGCTTGCCGATGGCATTGCTGTCTGGCTGAACGCAAATGGTGAGTGGACGTTATTCTTGCAGGAAGCGCTGGTCGCCCGCCATGCCGAAGCGGAAGCCGCTCTGGAAACGATCGGCAAGCAGGCCTATGCTGACAACAAGGTCGTCGACGTCAATCTGGTCGATGTTCAGGAAACTGGCGGCAAGCTCTGGCCGCTGCGCCTGCGCGAGCGTATCCGCGCCGAAGGCCCCACCATGGAATACGCGCCGGGCTATGCCGCGGCCGATCCCGATTTCATTGCAGTCTGAGAAGTCCCGAGGAAGTCATGTATCGTTACGATGAATTCGACCACGCCTTTGTTGCGGAACGGGTTGCCCAGTTCCGCGATCAGGTGGAGCGACGCCTCTCGGGTGAGCTTTCGGAAGATGCCTTCAAGCCGCTGCGCCTGATGAATGGCGTCTATCTGCAGCTGCACGCCTATATGCTGCGCATCGCCATTCCCTATGGCACGCTGAGCTCGCGTCAGATGCGCATGCTCGCCCATGTCGCCCGCACCTATGACCGCGGCTATGGCCACTTCACCACGCGCCAGAACCTGCAGTTCAATTGGCCGAAGCTCTCCGAGATGCCCGATGCGCTCGCCGATCTCGCCTCGGTTGAGATGCACGCCATCCAGACTTCGGGCAACTGCATTCGCAACGTGACGGCCGATCATTTCGCCGGTGCCGCGGCCGACGAAGTCGCCGATCCCAGGCCCTATGCCGAAATCCTGCGTCAGTGGTCCTCCGTTCATCCGGAATTTTCGTTCCTGCCGCGCAAGTTCAAGATTGCCGTCACCGGTGCTGAGCGCGACCGCGCCGCGATTCAGGTGCATGATATCGGCCTGCATCTGAAGAAGAACGACAAGGGCGAGATCGGCTTCGCCGTCTATGTCGGGGGCGGGCAGGGCCGCACGCCGCTCATTGCGAAGCTTATCCGCGACTTCCTGCCGGAAGAGGATCTCCTCTCCTACACGACGGCGATCATGCGCGTTTACAACCTGCATGGCCGCCGCGACAACAAGTACAAGGCGCGCATCAAGATCCTCGTGCATGAAACCGGCGCCGAGGAACTGGCACGTCAGGTCGAAGTCGAGTTCGACAAGCTGAGGGATACAGAGCTGAAGCTGCCGGAAGCCGACGTTCAGGCGATCTCTGCCTATTTCGCACCGCCGGCGCTGCCTGAGCGCGCCGAAGGCTGGGAAAGCCTGGCGCGCTGGAAGAAGGCCGATCCGGCCTTTGCCCGCTGGGTGCAGCAGAACGTGCAGCCGCACAAGAACCCTGATTACGGCATGGTGACGATCTCGCTGAAGCCGATCGGCGGTATTCCGGGCGATGCGACGGATGCTCAGATGGAGGCCGTCGCCGATATCGCCGAGGAATATGCTTTCGACGAAATCCGTGTTAGCCATGAGCAGAACCTCATCCTGCCGCATGTGGCGCTGGCCGATCTTGAGGCTGTCTATCGCGGCCTCGTTGCCATCGGCCTGGAAACGGCGAATGCCGGCCTGATCACGGACATCATTGCCTGTCCCGGCCTCGACTATTGCGCGCTTGCCAATGCACGCTCCATCCCGGTCGCGCAGGAAATCTCCACGCGCTTCGGTTCGCCCGAGCGCCAGGCGGAGATCGGCGAGCTGAAGATCAAGATTTCCGGCTGCATCAATGCTTGCGGCCATCACCATGTCGGCCATATCGGCCTGCTGGGCGTCGAGAAGAAGGGCGCGGAACTCTATCAGATCACGCTCGGCGGCTCCGGCGACGAGAATACCTCGATCGGCGAGATCATCGGCCGCGGCTTCGAGCCCGACAAGGTGACTGACGCAATCGAGACCATTGTCGATACCTATCTCGGCCTTCGTCAGGACCCTTCCGAAACCTTCCTCGCCGCCTATCGTCGCGTCGGGCCGCAGCCGTTCAAGACTGCGCTCTACGGCGCGTCCTCGTCGGCAGCAGAAGCCGCGTAAGGAGATTGACCATGACCAAGATTTGGCGGGAAACCGGCTTCATTGAAAACGATCCGTGGGTCATCGAGACCGACGAGGTCAAGGCGACCGAAACGCAGAAGCCTCTGCTTACCCTCGATGCGCTGATCGCAAAGGCGGAAGAAAGCAATGACGTTGGCCTCGGCGTCGTCATCAAGCCGGCGGACGATGTGGCCCGGCTGCAGCCCTATCTCGATCGTCTCGATATCGTCGCCGTCGCCTTTCCGGCATTCAGCGACGGCCGCGCCTTCAGCCATGCCTCGCTGCTGCGCCAGCGCCTGGGTTATACCAGGGAATTGCGCGCTGTCGGCGATGTGTTGATCGATCAGGTACCGTTGATGCTGCGCGTCGGCATCGATAGCTTCGCCGTGACCAACGCGACGGCACTGAAGCGGCTTTCGGAAAATCGCTTGCCGGGCATTCCGCACTACTATCAGCCGACTGCGCGCCGCGCAGAAGGTGGACAGGCCTATAGCTGGCGGCGGTTGCCGGCAAAATCGGCCTGATGTCGAAAGGCGGCTATTGCGGCAATTTGACAATGTCGGGCTGCCGTATTCAAGCCTTTCGAATTATGTACGCTCGGCGATATGGAAACTTGACTGGAATAGGCATATTTCAATCCTGTATCGCCGGATGGAATGGAATGCCTTTCAAAACCGGCTATATTATAATATCAGCGTCGCGAAATGAGCCTGCCAGGGAATACGTGTAAGACTAATACGGGATTCGAGACAGAATGAACGCCCCCGCCAAATCAGATGAATTTGCTTCAGCAGTCCCAGCCGGCGTCTTTGCCGAGAAGGTGCTGAGCGTCACGCATTATACCGACCGGCTCTTTCGCTTCACCATGACCCGGCCGCAAGGCTTCCGCTTCCGCTCCGGCGAGTTTGCCATGATCGGTCTGATGGTCGACGGCAAGCCGCTCTATCGCGCCTATTCGATCGCAAGCCCCGCCTGGGCCGACGAGCTTGAATTCTTCTCCATCAAGGTGCCGGATGGTCCGCTGACCTCGCACCTGCAGAACATCAAGCCCGGCGACGAAGTGCTGATGCGCAAGAAGCCGACCGGCACGCTGGTTCTGGACGCGCTGACACCCGGCCGCCGTCTTTATATGTTCTCGACCGGCACCGGCATCGCGCCGTTCGCAAGCCTGATCCGCGATCCCGAGACCTATGAGAAGTATGAGGAAGTCATCCTCACCCACACCACGCGCGATGTCGCCGAGCTGAGATACGGCTTCGACCTTGTTGAGGAAATCCGCAACGACGAGCTGTTGAGCGAAGTCGTCGGCGACAAGCTGCGCCACTACGCGACTGTCACCCGCGAGGAATTCCCCTTCACGGGCCGCATCACCGATCTCATCGAAAACGGCAAGCTTTTCAGCGACCTCGGCGTGCCGCCGCTTGATCCGGCGATCGATCGCGGCATGATCTGCGGCTCCTCCGCCATGCTGAAGGATACTAAGGGGCTGCTGGAAAAGGCCGGCCTGAACGAAGGTGCCAACAACAAGCCGGCCGAATTCGTCATCGAGCGCGCTTTCGTCGGTTGATCAAATTACCTGAATCCGGAATGAAAGGCGGCTTTGGTAACGAGGCCACCTTTTTCATACGCCGCTGAGATAATCGATGAGCGCCGCCATGGCCGTCTCGGCGGCAATGGCATCCCCATTTTCAATGGCTTCGATGGCTTGAACATGCATCGTGATCGCTTGATCCATGCGATCATGTGCTCCGGTGGAGTACCATAGCCGGCGCGCATGCGTCTGCACGGGTGCGAGTGCCGCCATGATGAAATTGTTGGGGCAGGCGGCTTCGAGAACCTCATCGAATGTCTTGTCGGCGGCTAAAAAGCCGGGCAGGTCGCCGGTAACGGCGCACTGTGTCATCAGGCGTACGCATTCCCGCAACTGCTCGCGCTGCTGCGGATCGGCATGGGTAGCGGCGAGCGCGGCGGCAATCGGTTCCAGTTCGCGTCTCACCTGCATGACATATTGATGGTCTTCGGGGCGAATCTCCGCGATTTGCAGGCCGACGCGCGGCCGCACATGGATCAATCCCTGCCATGCAAGTTTCTGGATTGCCTCGCGCACCGGTGTCCGCCCATGCTCCGCCACTTCGATCAACTGCTTTTCGGTGACGAGGGCGCCTGGTTTCAGCGCAAGCGTCACGATCGCGTATTCCAACGCGAGATAGGCGAGGTGGCTGAGCGAATTCTGCATGCGAGGCTGCGTCCGACTTCTGCTTGGATAGCACACAGTGTCATCTAGCATCTACGAACGCAACCAATCGTGATATATCAGTACACCAAATTGCAAAAGCCAATCATGGCGGCCATGCATCGGCCTGCATATCGCATCTGCCGGATCGTCGCGTTGCCGTCGACGATCTCGGTGGCATTTCGCAAGCCTGGCTGGAAAAGCCGCGTGCTATCGACCGATTGCGGTTGCAAGGGTAGGCGGCCTTCGTTTGGCGGCCATCAGCAGGTCCAGTTCGGTGGACGACGGACCGAACTTGTAAAAGAGGCGCTTCGCCTCCGCATCGTCGAGGCGATATTTCCGCGCAAACTCCGCAATGCTGTAAGGGCGGCCCCGGATGACTTTGCGGGTGGTTGTCCGATTGGTGTTTTCCGTCATATTTCCAACCTCCTTTCGGTTCCTTTTTAGTAGATAGCGCCGAGGTCCGGCTTGGAAAGACCTGAAAACGCATCGTGACGTTTCAAATCAGTATCTTACGCTTCGAGCACTTGCTGACCGGCATGTCGTCGCTGCAAAACTACGCTGCATATCTTTGCGCGAGATTTTTCCGGCTTGCATGGCGCGAATCCACGCAACAAAAAAAGGGAAGGCGGTTTGATCCGCCTTCCCTTTTTCCTCTTCCCGATTCGGGCCTGTATAGCCCGATGTGCTGCTAACGTCTGATCAGTCGACCGACGAAAATCAGGATGCAGGCGCCGATGAAACCCGTGATCAGGTAATTCAGCCATACATGGAACGGCAGCGTGATGCCGATCGTCCGGAACAGCCAGCTGGCGACAAGCGCGCCGATGATGCCGAGGATGATGTTCATGACTATGCCCGTATTGCTTTTCATGATCATCTCGGCGAACCAGCCAGCTAAGCCGCCGATGATAATTGCTGCAATCCAACCGACGTTTGCGTCTTCCATAAAAGAACCTCCTGAGGGCCCGACAGGTTGTTAACAATAACTGATATACACCAAAAACGATTCGCACCCCAACTGTTGCGGATGGCGAGCCGATCAATCCGTTCATTGCAACCCTGATTATTAAGGGAAATTGTTACGGTTGTTTGGGTCTCTGAGACTCGTTTGCCTTGTTGACGCTCATCCACCCATCGCGTCGGATTTCTGATTTTCCTTGATAATGGGCGACTTCTTCGGCTCGATGCCGTCATTTCGCGGTAGCGAGGTGAGGAAAAGCATCTTCGGTCGCCAGCAACCACGATTTTATGGGTTGACCACAATAGGGCGTCTGCATATGTTCCGCGCACTTCCAGCCGAGGCAGCCTCTGCCTGCGGAAAGGGAGAGCGTAGCTCAGTCGGTAGAGCAACTGACTTTTAATCAGTAGGTCATGGGTTCGAATCCCATCGCTCTCACCATCAATTTCATTAATTCTGCAATGTCTTTTCAGGATTGGGTTTTGGCTCCATCCATAAGTGATGAGCGCGTCGAAATTTACCGTTCATATCGTGAAGAAATGTGATGTCTTGAAAAAGTCCCTAAGCTTTATATCGCTCGATTTTCTATGCGATGTTGAAATTATCTCGATAAAGGCAGGATTCTGGCACTAAATGCTGCGTGCGAGCAGTGAGGCCGGCCTTTTTGCCAAGCAATTAGGACCGGAGAAAAGACCGGTATTCGCTTCCTGCAGGGGAGATGCGCGAATCGAGATATTCTTTAGGGACAGCTGATCGACTAAATGAACGCTCTTCAACACCAAAGGATCAAGATGTCTGACCATCCGCGTTCACTAGAGTCGACAAGGCATTGTGTATCGGACCGAAAGCCTAAAGGGGCCATTATTTACATAATGGTTGCTGTCGTCGCGGTTATCATCGGGTCGACTTCCGGACGCCACGAGAGCGCGATCCAAACTGTCCCGCCCGTAGCGAAGCTGCTTCATTGAATGGAGTGACTGGCTCGGCCAAAGACCGCGCGAACCGGGTATGAGGTGGTAATCTTTGCTTTGGTGCGTGGCTTAGATCAGAAAGTTGGGCTGCGGGATATTGCCGCTTTTTTCGCTAGCGATATGGAAACGGTAGGCCAGTAAAACAATAGGCTCATGAGCGATGATCGATTTTTAAGATCGCTGCCGGTAGGTTCCACAATAGATCATCGCCGGCGTCGAGGAAGGTTTGAAATCGAGCCCGTCGGACGCCTGTTCATCAATCAGTATCAATGTGCTGCCCCTCGACGGTGCAATGGCCTTACATGCTTCGACGTCGGCTGCTTCGAGACGCCCGGATAAATATTTCCAATCTGGGCCGGTTAGGCCATCGTCGATTGCCCAAATGGTTTCGATGAAATCCTCATCGAGATATACCCCTCCAAGTTCCCTTTTCATCGGCCATAAAGGGTTGCGATCCTCCCAGGCTTGATATTCCTCGTCGGAAGCTTTTTCACCCGGTTCCGGCTCCCAGTGCGGCTGGGAGTAGGCTAGCGCCTGTCCTTCAGTTTCGAATGAGGCAATTAAAGACGTGAAGACTTCTCGATTGTGTCTGCATTGTTGAATCTCGCTGATTGCGCGACCTCGGCGTGCGCCGACGTTTCCAGCCAGCCATAACGCACAGGTTGTTGATGAGATTTGGTGCAAATTGACTGGTGAAAAATATCGATTTGGTAGTACCATACTCCCATCAATAAGATGGTTGGTGAAGACGACGGGCGAATGATGGAATTCGTGGCAGAACTGTCTGTGTGGGAAATTTATGCAATCGTTTGCGGGTTGTTGGCTTCCCTGGGGCTCTTGTTTGGATTGATGGCGGGCAGGAGGTTTTCGGTAGCCTTGAGCGTGCTGCCGCTGGTGGGTATCGCGATCACGACGCCGGTGACGGAGCGAATTGTGATCCCTTATCTTACAGAGCGCTATCCGGTGATCTTTGCCAACAAGGATCTGCCCAGGAAGATCGACCAGAAGACGACGCTGACGAAAATAGACCTCACCGATCATATCTACAGCTATTTCTACGATCTTGACGACGATGATGACGATTTCGATCCGCCTCTCGTCAAATCCGCGCAGCTTACGGACCTCTGTGACTTCCTGCTGCCGAAGTTCAGTTCCGGCGAAGCATCTCTGGCGAATTACATCTATCAGCTGAAGGGCAGGGACTATTCATTTTCGGTCGACAGCACCGACTGCTCCTGACGTGTGGACGGACCAAACATCAAGATCGTTCTGATTCGAGATTTGTGATCATTTGTGGTCGAGCTGGCCGATGCAGGTTCTGCGACCGGTTCCTATGCGATTGTGGCCAGTTCCTACGTGATTGTGGAGAGCGCAACGACCGCAACCGCCGTCAGGCCACCGAAGATCGGTAGCAATCTGAGCATAACGAGCCGCGCCAGCCTCTTCCTTTCGATCGACGTCATGATCAGCTTTCCTCACATGGTAGTGAAGCTTAAACGCATGAGATTCATGATTCGTTTCACGTCTATCGTCGCATTATAATATTATGCGTCGCTAAAAGTACAGTGAGATGACGCTTTGTCACTTTCGAAGACGGCAATCTTCCGAAATCTGCTCTGCAGTTGGATAAGAGATCGCCGAGTATCACGTTGTCGTTATTCCCATCGGAACCTAATCCCATCAAGTGAGTTCCCTTTTCAATGAGAGGAGGCGCACCTTGGCACAGGATCGAGAAAGTGAATCGCACGGCGGACATGAGAAGAAGCAAGCCCTGGCGAAGATACAGCACAGCAAGATACGCAAGAACGCCCGGCTGAATAAAGAAAAGGACGAGGCTTCCCTCGTTGCCGATCCCAGCAACAGGCTTGCCGAGGGTAAAGTCGATCCTGTTACAAAGGAGCGCAAGCCTGGGGACGCATGAGCGGCAACGGCGTCAGGCTGCTGCTCGTGCGTTTCCTGATGGAGAAAAGATAATCTTGCGGCCCGACGACATGGCGCTGCGGCGATAATCACTTCAGCAGGGGTGTTGCGGCTTGCGTGGGCGACTCGATTAGCCATCATTCACGAATGCAATGACTGGGATGACGATCGGTTTGTACTGCCGTCGTTCAGCGCAATCGCCATGATGGCGAGGAGAATATATTCGCGCTTCCAGCCTGATTTCATCGCCGCGGTAACCAAGCTCTCGATCGAGGGTTCTAGGGCGAAAAGACAGGCTGTCAGATAGTTTGTCTGCGATGCTGTGTCCGATGGGGGAGGATTTATGGCGGGTCTCAACTTCCTGCTCCGTCTATTGATTCGACCGGATAGGAATGGACTGTAATTTCAGCGGGTTTCCCGGGTTTGTCTCGTTTATTTCAGAACATTGCTATTGCCGCTCGACTTCGGGAGAACCACGGCCGTAATCGATGTCGATAGTTGGTGGGCGATATCCGGATAATGCGCGCTTGTCCCTGCCGGCATCAATGGCGCCAGCCCACAGAGTAGTCTCGGTAAAAAGTGCGCAGCGGTTTCCGTTCGGAATTCCGTAAGAACAATGAGATAAATCTGACGAAAGGATCACAAGACAAGCGATCATATCAAGCAAACGGCATTCGGATGCCGCAGTCTGGTCTTTCTGTCGGGATCATTTGATGGGAGCGCCGTAGCGATCAACTCTACCGCCAGCTGGGCGGTAAAGTTGACCACGATTCGAGAGCGAAGCGAGTTTTTAGGCCTTGCCGCCGTTCTTCTTGCAATCGCTTCGGAACTTGGCGCGTGCCTTTCCATGCAAGCCCTTGGCATCGGCCTGGGTCGAGCATGCCTTGGAAACGGCAGTTTGAGCAGGCTTCATTGCCTTCGGCTTCGTCGTGGTGGTTGTCGATGGCGCCGACGTCGTCGCACTGGGGGTAGTCGTTGTCGTGGTGCTGGGGGTAGTTGCCGTTTGTGCCATCGCGCTTACGCTGAAGAGTGCGACGAAGGCTGCAGTCGTGAACATAGTAGCAATTCTCATGGGGGCTTTTCCTCTGCTGACTAGCTGGGGTGGAATGTGCGTTGTTCGACGAACATCAACAGCTTGAACCAATATTTTTACAAAAGCAATTCGTTCATCCGGCAGCTTCGCGACTGTAGGCTGCGCCCGGAAAACCGGGGGAAATCGGGGTTTTACGCGTTGCCGCAGGTATCTCAATTCCGTCAACTTTAAGGCAAGATGCCAGGCCCGCTCGAAAAGGTGATTGGCTTTCCGATACCCGCGCCGCTAGGAAGGGAGCCGAAATGACATAGCCGGAGTCCATCGTGTCGCTTGCCGATATCTCGCTTCTGAGCGCATTGCTCGCCGGAGCGCTTTCGTTTCTTTCTCCCTGCGTGCTGCCGCTTGTGCCGCCCTATCTCTGCTACATGGCGGGAATTTCGGTCGAGCAGTTTCGCGGCGGCGGAGCGGCCGTCGCTCAGGCACCGAGCGTTCGCGGCAATGTGCTGATGTCGGCACTGTTCTTCACCTTGGGATTTGCCACCGTATTCGTCGCGCTTGGCGCGGGTGCGTCCTCGATCGGAATGCTTTTGCGCCAGCACCTCGATATTCTCGCCAAGATCGGCGGTTTGATCATCGTTGTCATGGGGCTGAACTTTCTCGGTGTCTTCCGCATCGGCCTTCTGGCCCGTGAGGCTCGCTTCCAGAGCGGCGGCAAGCCGGCGACGCTGACGGGCGCCTATATTATGGGCCTTGCCTTCGCCTTCGGTTGGACGCCCTGCATCGGCCCGGTGCTCGGTGCCATCCTCGGTATTGCCGCCTCGCGTGAAACAGTCGGCGCCGGTGCCGGTCTGCTTGCCGTCTATTCGCTCGGACTTGCCATTCCCTTCTGGATCGCCGCGGGCTTTTCCGGTGCCTTCATGCGCTTTCTCTCCCGCTTCCGCCGCCATCTCGGCACGGTCGAAAAGGTCATGGGCGGACTTCTGGTGCTGACAGGCCTCGCTTTCATCTTCGGCTATATCAGCGATATGGCGATCTGGTTTCAGCAGACCTTTCCAATCCTGATGAAAATCGGCTAAGCCGGGCGGTATCTTTCGCCCTCATTTCCCCGGCAAAATGGAACGTGCCCGATGGCTGACCCCCATGGCTGATATTGTTGGTCTGCTTCTGCCATTCTTCGGTCTGATCCTGATCGGCTATGTTGCCGCACGTGTTACAAGGCAGCCGGCGGAAGCGCTCGGCTGGCTGAATACCTTCATCATCTATGCTGCATTGCCGGCGCTGTTCTTCAAGCTTGTTTCGCAGACACCGATCGAACAGCTGACTCGGATCGATTTTATCGCCACCGATATCGCCGCGACCTATTCGATTTTCCTGCTGCTGTTTCTGGTCGGCCGTTTCCTGCGCCGCAATTCGCTTGCCGACAGCACGATCCAGGCCTTTGCCGGTGCCTATGGCAACATCGGCTACATGGGGCCGGGACTTGCACTGCTGGCGCTGGGGGAAAGGGCCGCGGTTCCGGTGGCGCTGATCGTGTGCTTTGAAAACGCACTGCATTTCATCGTCGCACCTGCTCTTATGGCGCTGGAAGGCGGCGACAAGCGCTCGCCATGGCGCGTTGCTGCGGATATCGCCCGGAAGGTGCTGCTGCACCCGTTCATCCTGTCGACCGCGCTTGGTTTCGTCGTGGCTGCGCTTTCGCTACATCAGCCAATCGCCTTCGAGCGATTTGTCAATTATCTCGCACAAGCGGCTGCACCTTGTGCACTATTCTCCATGGGGGTAACGCTTGCGCTGCGTCCGCTGAAGCGGATTCCGGTCGAGATCGGCTATATCGTGCCGGCAAAACTCATCCTGCATCCGCTTGTCGTCTATATTGTTCTGCAAGCAGTCGGCGGGTTCGATCCGATCTGGATCGAGGCGGCCGTGTTGCTGGCGGCACTGCCGACGGCAACGAACGTCTTCGTCATTGGCCAGCAATATGGCGTCTGGCAGGAGCGGGCCTCGGCGACCATCCTGATCACCACGGCATGTTCCGTGGTGACGGTTTCCCTTGTTCTCTATCTGATAAAGTCGGACGTCTTACCGGCGCAACTTTTCGCGTAATGCCGACGAAAAATTGCGCAAGCCGCCGCCGGGCTCGATGCCCTCGCGCATGACGATGTTACGAAGTGGGGTAATGGCGGAAAGCACATGGAGGCCTGCTGCCCGCAGCATCTGCACAGGCAGGAAATCCGACAGCAGCGAACGATTGAGGAGATCGACACTCGCCGTGCGGCTGACGATGTCAGCACGTCTCTTGCGATCGAAACTATCGCCCGACGTGGTCGGAATCGGCAGATCGGCGCGCGAGCAGAGAATGTCCGACAATGCCAATATATCGCGAAGGCTGAGATTGAGGCCCTGCGCGCCGATTGGCGGGAAGACATGGGCAGCTTCGCCGATCAGCGCGGCGCGGCCCTTGCCGAAGCGATGGGCCGTCATACCGGAAAGCGGCCAGACCTGCACGCTGTCCTCGATCGTCACCTGGCCGAGCATCGACTGCATCCGCTCCTCGACAAGCCGGCCGAGTTCTTCGAGCGACTTCTCCGCATTGGCAGCCGCTTCGGCCGGCTTCTGAACCCAGACGAGGCTGGAGCGCCGGCCGGGTAAGGGCACCTGTGTAAAAGGGCCGCTTTCGGTGTGGAATTCCGTGGAGATGTTCTGATGTGGCAGGCTGTGCGAAAAATTCAGAACCATCGCCGATTGCGGATAAGACCAGCCCTTGGTCTTAATTCCGAGCGTCTCGCGCACCATCGAATTGCGGCCATCGGCGCCGACGACGAATGCGGCATCGATCGAATCGCCATTGTCGAGGGCGATCGATACGCCATCATCGCGGAAGGTGATTTCGGACGCGGTGGCACCTATGCGGCTGACATTGCCTTCCGCGTCGATGGCTTCGCTAAGATTGTCGAGCAATACGGCATTCGGAATATTGTAGCCGAAGGCGTCCAGTCCGATTTCGGACGATCGGAACGAAACGGTCGGCGCCCGCAACAGCCTTGAAGTGCCGTCTATGATGCGCATCGTGGTCAGCGCCGTCGCGGAAGGCGCGATCCGGTCCCACAGCGTCAGGCGCTCCAGAAAGCGGATCGATTGATCCATCAGAGCCGTCGTCCGCTTGTCGGCTTTATTATGCGGTGCCGCGACAAGGGCGACGGATCTTCCGCCGCGCGCCAGCGCGAAAGCCGTGATCATGCCGGCGAGCCCACCGCCGATAACGGCCACTTCAATCTGCTTCATATCGATGCCTCAATTGCCTTCGGTTTTGAAAATAAGCGCTTAGTCTGTTGAAATCCATGGGATGAAACATCGCAACGGGTGAAAATGACAGTAAGTCGCGCTAGCGTGTCTGGATCGACGCTTTTGTGCTGGCGGTGCAAACCAAAGGATGCATATTAGCGAAAAAACCGCCTGCCGGGGCAGGCGCATAAGCTGACGAATCGTGGGGCGGATGAAAATCTTCAATTACAAGCGGGTGCCTTATGCGGAGATGCGTGCTTTCTCCGTTCATATACTGACGGCATCCGGATCGTTTCTCGCCTTTCTCGGCGTCGTTGCAGCATCCGAGCATCGCTTTGTAGACATGTTCTGGTGGCTCGGCCTGGCGCTGTTGGTCGATGGCATCGACGGGCCGATCGCGCGCAAGGTTCGCGTCAAGGAAGTGCTGCCCAACTGGTCTGGCGATACGCTCGACAATATCATCGACTACGTGACCTATGTGCTTCTGCCGGCCTTCGCGCTCTATGAGAGCGGCATGATCGGCGAGCCCTGGTCCTTTGTCGCGGCCGGGATGATCGTGGTTTCCAGTGCCATCTATTACGCGGATACCGGCATGAAGACGGACGAATATTTCTTTTCCGGCTTTCCGGTCGTCTGGAACATGGTGATCTTCACGCTTTTCGTCATCGGCGCCAGCGCCACGACAGCCATGATCCTCGTCGGCTTTTCCGTCGTTCTGACCTTCCTGCCGATCAATTTTCTGCATCCCGTGCGCGTCAAGCGCTTGCGGCCGCTGAATCTTGGCATATTTCTCTTCTGGTCGGCGCTCGGCATCTATTCGCTGCTGATGCACTTCGTCATGCCGCAATGGGCCGTTGTCCTCTTCATCATCAGTGGTATTTATCTTTATTGCATCGGTGCCGTGCTGCAGTTTTTCCCGTCCCTCGGGCGTCAATGAGGATCGCGTATCATGAAGAAGACCAAGGTCATTCGCATCCATGAAAATGGCGGTCCTGAGGTCATGAAGCTGGAGGAGGTGGATCTGCCGCCTCCAGGCGCGGGCGAGGTGCAGCTTCGCCATGCCGCGATCGGCCTCAACTTCATCGACGTCTATTTTCGTTCCGGTCTCTACAAGGCGCCTCAATTTCCGTTGCCGCTTGGCAAGGAAGCTGCAGGCACGGTCACCGAGGTCGGCCCCGGCGTGAACGATTTTGCCGTCGGCGATCGCGTTGCCTATGTCGGCAGCGACGGCGCCTACAGTGTCGAGCGCAACATCGAGATCCGCTATCTGGTCAAAGTACCTGACGATATCCCGCTCGAAACCGCAGCATCGATGATGCTGAAGGGCATGACGGCCGAGTATCTTTTGAACCGCACCTTCAAGGTCGGCCCAGGCACGACGCTGCTGTTTCATGCGGCCGCCGGCGGCGTCGGCCTGATTGCCGGCCAATGGGCCAAGGCGCTTGGAGCCGGCACCGTCATCGGCACGGCCGGTTCGGCTGAGAAGGTCCAGTTGGCGCTGGCGCATGGCTACGACCATGTCATCGACTACAGCAAGGAGAATTTTGCCGATCGTGTGCGGGAAATCACCAGTGGCAAGGGCGTCGATGTCGTCTACGACTCCGTCGGCAAGGATACGTATCCGCAATCGCTCGATTGTCTGAGGCGGCTCGGCATGTGGGTCACGTTCGGCCAATCTTCTGGCCCGATTGAGAACTTCAATCTCGCAATCCTCAACCAGAAGGGCTCTCTTTTCACGACGCGTCCGAGTCTCTTTGCCTATGTCGGCACGCCTGAGGAGTTGAGAGCCAGTGCAAAGGCGTTATTTGCTGTTGTGCAAAGCAGCAAAGTGCGTATCAATATTCATCAGACTTATCCGTTGGGCGATGCTGGGCGCGCGCACGCGGATCTGGAAGCCAGGAAAACGAGTGGAACTACACTACTGATCCCATAGATCCGTAAAGGACAGGTCGGTGGGAAGGAAATGAGGGGAACGTGTCGTCATCCGATGCGCCGGCAAGCGGTGCACTATTGTCGGTTCGCAAACTGACGAAACTGTTCGGCAGTTTTGCAGCCTGCAACGAAATCGATCTTGAAATCCAGCCGGGCGAAATTCATGCCCTTCTAGGCGAAAACGGCGCTGGCAAGTCCACGCTGGTCAAGATGCTGTTCGGCGTGCTCGAGCCGACACATGGGCAGATCATCTGGCAGGGACAAGCTGTGTCGATCGATGCACCGGGCACTGCGCGCAAGCTCGGCATCGGCATGGTATTTCAGCATTTTTCTTTGTTCGAGGCGCTGACTGTCGCGGAAAATATAGCGCTCTCACTCGACAGCAATATCCCGCTCGCAAAAATTTCCGAAGAAGCCGCAAAGCTTTCTCACGCCTATGGCCTGCCGCTTGACCCGAATGCACATGTCGCGGATCTGTCCGTCGGCGAACGGCAGCGTATAGAGATCGTTCGCGCTCTCCTGCAGAATCCGAAGCTCATCATTCTCGACGAGCCCACGTCCGTCTTGACGCCGCAGGAAGCCGATCGGCTGTTCGAAACGCTATTCAAGCTGCGAGACGAGGGACGCTCGGTGCTCTACATCAGCCATCGGCTCGAAGAGGTGCAGCGCATCTGTTCGCGCGCCACGGTCCTGCGTCACGGCAAGGTCACGGGCGCTTGCGATCCCAGGCAGGAAACAACTGGGTCGCTCGCCCGTATGATGGTCGGCAGCGATGTCGCCAGCGTGCAGCATGAAGGGCTAGGCTCCAAGGGGGATATTCTCCTTGAGGTCGCGGGTCTTTCGGCACCGGCGCGGACCCCGTTTGCCATGTCGCTGAAGGATGTTTCGCTTCGCGTGCGTGCTGGCGAGGTGCTGGCGATCGCCGGTGTCGCCGGCAACGGGCAGGGCGAATTGTTCGATGTCATTTCCGGCGAATACACGGTTGCCGCGGATGATCTCGTCCGATTGCGCGGCAAGTCTGTCGGGGCCAAGGGCATCAATGCGCGCCGGTTGATCGGCGCGGGCTTCGTGCCTGAAGAACGCCACGGCCATGCCGCGGTATCGGCATTGAAGCTGTCGGATAACCTCGTGCTCGCCCGACATCAGTCGGATCGCAAGTCGTTTCTGGGTGCTGGATTCTTCAATGTGATCAGGCACGGCGCGGTCAAGCAGGCGACGAAGCGGATCTGTGAGGTGATGGATGTGCGCAAGAGCGGCGAGGATCCCGCTGCCGGCGCGCTGTCCGGCGGCAATCTGCAGAAGTTCATCGTCGGCCGCGAACTGGATCGCCAACCGAGCGTCCTCGTCGTCAACCAGCCGACCTGGGGTGTCGATGCGGGTGCTGCCAGCCGCATCCGGCAGGCGCTGGTCGATCTCGCCCGCGATGGCTCGGCCGTGCTAGTCATCAGCCAGGATCTCGACGAGATTTTCGAAGTGGCAACCGATATCGCCGTCATCTCGGAAGGGCGTCTGTCGCCGTCCTATCCTGCCGGCGAATTGACGCGCGAGAAGATCGGTCTGCTGATGGGTGGGCTGCACGAATCGAAGACGCATTCGGAGCCTGCACATGCGCATTGAACTCGAAAAGCGCCCGCAGGTTTCGAAGCTGTTCGGCCTCCTGTCGCCCCTGCTTGCCCTCGCATTGGCGTTGATTGCCGGCACCATCATGTTCGCCCTGATGGGCAAGGATCCCGTCGAGGCGCTTGACGCCTTCTTCGTCGAGCCTTTGCTGGAAGTCTGGTCGCTGCACGAACTGGCGATCAAGGCAGGCCCGCTGATCCTGATCGCCGTCGGCCTTTGTCTCTGCTATCGCTCCAACAACTGGAATATCGGTGCCGAAGGCCAGTTCACGATGGGAGCTGTCGCTGGCTCCTTCATCCCGATCGTCTTTACCGATTGGCATTCGCCGATGGTACTGCCTTTGATGTTGATTGCCGGCGCCATCGGCGGTGCGCTCTATGCCGCCATTCCGGCGCTCTTGAAGGCGCATTTCAATACTAACGAAATCCTGACAAGCCTGATGCTGGTCTATATCGCACAGCTCTTTCTGGATTGGCTGTCGCGCGGACCATGGCGCGATCCGCAGGGCCATAATTTCCCGCAGAGCATCGATTTTCCGCCGGAAGCAGTTCTGCCGGCGATCTGGGAAGATTCCGGGCGCGCGCATTGGGGCATCGTCTTTGCGGTGGTCGCGGCGATCCTTGCCTGGTTTCTGATGAAATACACGCTGAAGGGCTTTGAAATCACCGTGCTCGGTCAATCGGCGCGGGCAGGGCGTTTTGCTGGCTTCTCCTCGCGGAAAATGGTCTGGTTTGCCTTCCTCTTTTCCGGTGCACTCTCCGGATTGGCCGGCATCTCCGAAGTTTCCGGCTCTATCGGCCATCTGCAGCCGGCGATCTCGCCGGGCTACGGCTTCACCGCCATCATCGTCGCCTTCCTCGCGCGCCTCAACCCGCTCGGAGCCATCCTCTCGGGTCTCGTATTGGCGCTGACTTATCTCGGCGGCGAGGCGGCGCAATTGTCGCCGGGCATATCGGCCAAGGCGGCAAGCGTCTTCCAAGGCTTGCTTTTGTTCTTCGTGCTCTCCTGCGACACGCTGATCTATTACAAGATCCGCCTGGTCTGGTCGCGGGTTCGGGGAGGTGCGGCATGAGCGTCTTTGAAGCCATTCTGCTCACCATCATCACCGCATCGACGCCGCTCGTCATCGCCGGCCTTGGCGAGCTGGTGGTGGAGCGCTCCGGCGTGCTCAATCTCGGCGTCGAAGGCATGATGATCATCGGTGCCGTTGCCGCTTTCGTCGGTGCGCAGATGAGCGGATCGCCCTATGTCGGCCTGCTGGCCGGCATCGTCGCCGGGGCGCTCTTCTCGCTATTGTTCGGCTTCCTGACCCTGACGCTGGTGACGAACCAGGTGGCAACCGGCCTGGCGCTGACCATCCTCGGCCTCGGCCTTTCCGGCATGATCGGCGAGGGCTATGTCAGTGTGCCGGGCGTGCAGCTGCACGAGATCGTCTTCCCGTTGTTGTCGGATATTCCATTCCTCGGCCCGGTGCTATTCAAGCAGGATCTGACCTTTTATCTGTCGATTGCGCTGCTGATTGGGGTGAGCTGGTTCCTCTTCCGCAGCCGTGCGGGCCTGAAGCTGCGCGCCGTCGGTGACAGCCATGGCTCGGCCCATGCTCTCGGTATCGACGTTATCCGCACGCGTTATCTCGCGGTCATGTTCGGCGGCGCCTGCGCGGGCCTTGCCGGCGCACAGCTTTCGCTCGTCTATACGCCGCAATGGGTCGAGAACATGTCGGCCGGCCGCGGCTGGGTGACGCTGGCTCTCGTGGTCTTCGCCTCCTGGCGGCCGATGCGCGTCATGGCCGGCGGCTATCTTTTCGGCGCTGTCACGATCCTGCAGTTTCATGCGCAGGGTTTCGGCGTCGGCATACCCTCGCAATTCCTGTCGATGCTGCCCTATGCGTCGACTATTGTGGTTCTCGTCATCATCTCTCAAAATCGTCGCGCGACCTTGATCAACACGCCAGCGTCGCTCGGCAAGCCCTTCGTTCCGGAGCGCTGACTGCTACTACCGGACCGATTTCTGCAAAACATGTCAAACCAACAGGGGTAACCATGAAAAAACTAGCACTCGCCCTCTCAACGACAGCCGCCGCCATCGTTGGTTTCGCTGCCGCCGCCGAAGCGGCGCCGACCAAGGTCTGCTTCGTCTATGTCGGTTCGCATACGGACGGCGGCTATTCGCAGGCGCATGATCTCGGCCGCCAGCAGATCCAGAAGGAATTCGGCGACAAGATCGATACGCCTTATCTCGAAAACGTGCCGGAAGGCCCGGATGCTGAGCGCGCCATCGAGCGTCTTGCCCGCTCCGGCTGCTCGCTGATCTTCTCGACTTCGTTTGGCTTCATGGATGCGACCGTCAAGGTTGCCGCCAAGTTCCCGAAGGTGAAGTTCGAACACGCGACCGGCTTCAAGAGCGGGCCTAACCTCGCGACCTACAACTCGCGCTTCTATGAAGGCCGCTACATTCTTGGCCAGATCGCCGCCAAGATGTCGAAGAACCACGGTGCTGCCTACATCGCGTCGTTCCCGATCCCGGAAGTCGTGATGGGCATCAACTCCTTCGAGCAGGGCGCCCGCTCCGTCGATCCGAGCTTCAAGCTCAAGGTCGTATGGGTCAACACCTGGTTCGATCCCGGCAAGGAAGCCGACGCTGCCAAGGCCATGGTCGACCAGGGTGTCGATATCCTGACGCAGCATACCGACACGACGGCGCCGATGCAGGTTGCCGAAGAACGCGGTATCCATGCTTTCGGTCAGGCTTCCGACATGATCAAGGCTGGCCCGAAGGCGCAGTTGACGGCGATCGTCGACACCTGGGGCAACTACTACTCCAAGCGGGTTCACGCCCTGCTGGATGGCAAGTGGAAGTCCGAGCAGAGCTGGGATGGCCTGAAGGACGGCATCCTGAAGATGGCGGACTATACCAACATGCCTGACGACGTGAAGAAGATGGCTCAGGAAACCGAAGCCAAGATCAAGTCCGGCGAGCTCGCACCGTTCACTGGTCCAATCAACAAGCAGGACGGCACGCCCTGGCTGAAGGCTGGCGAAAAGGCCGATGACGGCACGCTACTCGGCATGAACTTCTACATCGAAGGTGTCGACGACAAGCTGCCGGCTTCGAAATAAGCAGACGAAATAGTGCAAGTTGAGAAAGGGCGCCAAAAGGCGCCCTTTTTTGTTGCACTGCGTCATCGAATGCCGATTTACAAAAGTATTACTATATGATTTTTTGATTGCGGGCCTGAGGAAACGGCCTTTGGGAGGACATCATGAAATTGAAGACTGCACTGATCAGTGCCACGATGCTTGCTGCCTGCATGTTTACGTCGGCATCGGCTAAAGACCTGGTCGTCGGATTCTCGCAAATCGGTTCGGAGTCCGGTTGGCGTGCGGCCGAAACGACGCTGACGAAGCAGGAGGCAAAGAAGCGCGGCATCGACCTGAAGTTCGCCGACGCGCAGCAGAAGCAGGAAAACCAGATCAAGGCGATCCGTTCCTTCATCGCGCAGGGCGTCGATGCTATCCTGTTGGCGCCCGTCGTCGAGACCGGCTGGGATGCTGTCCTGAAGGAAGCCAAGGAAGCCAAGATCCCCGTCATCCTGCTTGATCGCACGGTCAATGCGCCGAAGGATCTTTACCTGACGGCCGTCACGTCCGACCTGGTTCATGAAGGCAAAGTTGCTGGCGACTGGCTCGTCAAGACGGTCGGCGACAAGAAGTGCAACATCGTCGAGCTGCAGGGCACGACAGGTTCCTCGCCGGCCATCGGCCGCAAGAAGGGCTTCGAAGAGGCCATCAAGGGTCATGACAACTTGAAGATCGTTCGCAGCCAGACTGGCGACTTCACCCGCGCAAAGGGCAAGGAAGTCATGGAAAGCTTCCTGAAGGCTGAAAATGGCGGCAAGGACATCTGCGCTCTCTATGCCCATAATGACGACATGGCTGTCGGCGCCATCCAGGCGATCAAGGAAGCGGGCCTGAAGCCGGGCAAGGACATCCTGACCGTTTCTGTTGACTCCGTTCCGGATCTCTTCAAGGCCATGGCAGCCGGCGAAGCGAATGCGACCGTCGAACTGACCCCGAACATGGCCGGTCCGGCCTTCGACGCGCTCGATGCCTATCTGAAGACCAAGAAGGAGCCGCCGAAGTGGATCCAGACCGAGTCCAAGCTCTACACTCAGGCCGATGACCCGCAGAAGGTCTACGAGCAGAAGAAAGACCTCGGCTACTGAGACCAAAGCCGATCGCACCGGTTGGCAACGCCACCGGTGCGAATTCTTGTGCAGGATGCCGGCGCATCAACGCAATGCGCCAGCTATCGCTTTCGCCTAGAGCGGTTCAGCTTTTCACGGAATCTCCGAACCGCTCTGTTTTTTATTTTCTCGCAATTCCGGACGGAAAACCGCTACGCACTTTTCCTGGAGTTGCTCTATTGGCTCAATGCAGGGACATCAGCGCTTCATGGCTCACGACGTCGAGCGACTTCTGACAGCGACAGGCTTTTGTAAATATTTTCCCGGTTCGACCGCTCTCGATCATGTCGATTTCACATTGATGCGCGGCGAGGTCCATGCGCTGCTTGGCGAGAACGGTGCGGGAAAATCCACACTGATCAAGTGCATGACAGGTGCTTATCGTCGCGACGCCGGCACTCTGGTTCTCGATGGGGCCGGGATCGATCCGCATGACACGCTGGCAGCTCAGAAGCTCGGCATCGGAACCGTCTATCAGGAAGTGAATCTGCTGCCCAATCTGAGCGTCGCGGAAAATCTGTTCCTCGGTCGCCAGCCGCAGCGGTTCGGTATGGTCAGCAGCCGTATCATGAATGGCATGGCGAGAAACCTGCTGTCGCAGTACGGCATGGATATCGATGTCAGCCGCCAGCTCGACCGCTTCTCCGTTGCCATACAGCAGGTCGTCGCAATTGCCCGTGCAGTCGATCTCTCCGGCAAGGTGCTGATCCTCGACGAGCCGACGGCGAGCCTCGATACGCATGAGGTCGAAATGTTGTTCGGCATCGTCAGGCGATTGAAGCAGCGCGGGCTGGGCATTGTTTTCATTACGCATTTTCTGGAGCAGGTTTACGAGATCTGCGATCGCATCACCGTTCTCCGCAATGGCCGTCTTGTCGGCACTCGTGAAGCGGATGGTCTACCCAGGCAGACCCTGATCGCCATGATGCTTGGCCGCGAACTCGCTGAGACGGAAAGCACGGCGAAGCAGACCGAGGCGGAAAGCGGTCCGGTAAAATACCGCTTCTCCAACTTTGGCAAGCGCGGCAAGATCAAGCCTTTCGATATGGAGGTGCGCGTCGGCGAAGTGGTCGGCATCGCCGGTCTGCTTGGCTCCGGGCGCACGGAAACTGCTGAAGTCCTTTTCGGCGTCGAGCGCGCTGACAGCGGCGACGCAAAGATCGAAGATAAAACGATCGCGCTGTCCAGTCCGCGTGCTGCGATCAAGAGCGGCTTCGGCTTCTGCCCGGAAGACCGCAAGACCGATGGCATCATCGGTGATCTTTCCATTCGGGAAAACATCATCATGGCGCTACAGGCGCGGCGGGGCTGGGCGAGACCTCTTGCACGCAGCGAGCAGAACGCCATCGCCGATCGCTACATCAAGGCACTGGATATCCGCACGACCGACCGGGAAAAGCCTATCCGGCTTCTTTCGGGCGGCAACCAGCAGAAGGCGATCCTCGCACGATGGCTGGCGACGAACCCGAATTTCTTGATCCTGGACGAGCCGACCCGCGGCATCGATGTCGGCGCCCATGCGGAAATCATCCGGCTGATCGAAGACCTTTGCCGGCAGGGCATGTCTCTCGTGGTCATTTCGTCCGAACTCGAGGAGCTTGTCGCCTATAGTTCGCGCATCATCGTCCTGCGTGATCGTGAGCACATTGCCGAGTTGACCGGCAGCGAGATAACCGCCGGAAATATCGTCGAGGCCATTGCCACGGCTCAGAAGGCAAAGGAGGACGCATGAGCTCGCAAATCAAGGCATCTTTGGTTCGTTTGATGCCGCAGCTCATTGCGCTCGCGGTCATTCTTCTTTTGAATTTCATCATGTTCCCGCATTTCTTTCATCTGGAAATTCAGAATGGAAGATTCTATGGGAGCCTTATAGACGTGCTCAACCGCGGCGCACCCGTGGCGCTGCTGTCGATCGGTATGACACTGGTCATCGCCACCAAGGGGATCGATCTTTCGGTCGGCGCGGTGATCGCCATCTGCGGTGCTGTCGCGGCATCCTCGATCGTTGCCGGCTATTCGCTTGCCTATACGCTGTTGCTGACGATCGGCATCGGTCTGGCGTGCGGCTTATGGAACGGCTTTCTTGTTGCCGCACTGGATATCCAGCCGATCATCGCAACGCTGGTGCTGATGGTGGCGGGTCGCGGCATCGCGCAATTGATCACCGAGGGCACGATCCTTACCTTCAACAATGATGGGCTGATCTTCCTTGGCAGCGGCTCGTTTGCTGCGCTTCCAATGCCTGTCGTGATCTGGCTGCTGGCGGCGCTCGTGGTGATCGCTCTGGTTCGGCGCACTGCCCTTGGGATGCTGGTCGAGGCCATCGGCATCAACCGCCGGGCAAGCACGCTCTCCGGTATCCGCACCCCGGTCCTGCTCATGGCGGTTTATGCACTAAGCGGTCTCTGCGCCTCTACCGCCGGCATCATCGTGACGGCCGACATCAAGGGTGCGGACGCAAACAATGCCGGTCTATGGCTTGAGCTGGATGCGATCCTTGCGGTCGTGGTCGGCGGCAATTCGCTGCTCGGCGGCCGCTTCAGCATCGTCGGTTCGCTGATTGGCGCGATGATCATTCAATCGGTCAATACGGGCATCCTGCTCTCCGGTTTTCCGCCGGAGTTCAATCTGGTGATCAAGGCGGTCATCGTCATCGTCATTCTGGTCATCCAGTCGCCGGCCATGCAGTCGGCGACTGCATTTTTCTGGCGGCGACGCGGCGAGGGGCAGATGGTGCAAAAGGAGCAGGCAAAGTGAATTCGAAATATCTTCCGCTGCTTGCGACCATCGTCATCTTCATCCTGGCCTACGCCGGCTGCGTGACGCAGTATCCGAACATGTTGTCGACACGGGTGGTCGGCAACCTTTTGACCGACAATGCCTTTCTCGGCATCGCAGCCGTCGGCATGACATTCGTGATCATTTCCGGCGGGATCGATCTGTCCATCGGCTCGGTCATTGCCTTTACCGGCGTGTTTCTGGCGATCGTTCTTCGCGACACCACGATCCATCCCTTGATCGCTTTCGCTTTGGTCCTGGTGATCACGACGATTTTTGGCGCCGGCATGGGCACCATCATCCACTATCTCAGCATGCCACCCTTCATCGTCACTCTGGCCGGCATGTTTCTGGCGCGCGGTATCGCCTTCGTGCTGTCGATCGACAGCATCCCGATCGAGCATGATTTCTATTCTCAGCTCAACGATCTCTATTGGCTGATGCCCGGCGGCGGCCGGCTGACCTTGATCGGCGGTCTCATGCTGCTTGTCTTTGCCGGCGGCATCGTGCTGGCGCAGCGCACCCGTTTTGGCGCCAATGTCTATGCGCTCGGCGGCGGCGCGCAGACCGCGGAACTCATGGGCGTGCCCGTGGGGCGAACGACGATCCAGATTTACGCCCTGTCGGGCTTTCTCGCTGGTCTATCCGGAATCGTTTTTTCCATTTATACCTCAGCGGGATATTCGCTTGCCACGGTCGGTGTCGAACTCGATGCGATTGCTGCCGTGGTCATAGGCGGAACACTGCTGACGGGAGGAGCGGGGTTCGTCGGAGGAACACTCATCGGAATTCTCATACAGGGCTTGATTCAGACCTACATCACCTTCGATGGAACGCTTTCCAGCTGGTGGACGAAGATATTGATCGGCTTGTTGCTGTTTGCTTTTATTCTGATGCAGAAGGGCCTTCTGCTGCTTTCCCGCCTGAATCGACGATATGCCTGAGGGAAGGACAGAGCGCTTGCGCGACCGATTGCTTGAGACCGGAAAATCAGAGGGAAAATCGCGCACGAGCCACGCTCAGGTGGTCGATGAGCTGGGCAAGGCGATCGTCTCTGGCGCGTTTCCGATCGGAAGCATTCTTCCCGGTGACAGTGAGCTTCTGCAACGATTCAAGGTATCCCGCACCGTCCTGCGTGAAAGCATGAAGACTTTGGCCGCAAAGGGGTTGGTGGTGCCGCGTGCGCGCGTCGGCACGCGTGTCACCGAGAAGATTCATTGGAACATGTTCGACAACGAGGTGCTCAACTGGCATTTCGAAAGTGGCGTCAACAAGGAGTTCCTTCTGCATCTTTACGATATTCGCATGGCATTCGAGCCTTTTGCCGCGAGCCTGGTGGCGGAAAGGGCCAGTCGGGAGGACATCGAACTGCTTCGCAGTCTTGCCGCCGCCATGGCAGCGCCGCATCATACCTCGGATAGTCTCGCGGTCGCCGATCTGCATTTCCACCTGGCAATTACAGCAGCTTCGCAAAATCCATTCATGCGATCGCTGGGTGGACTTATCGAAGCCGCACTCGTCGGGATGTTCCGCATGAGCGCGCCGCCTTCGACCAACGGCTTTGCCAATATTGCGGATACGCATATGGCCATCGTGGACGCGATAGCGGCGCGTGACGGCCTTTCGGCGCATAAGGCGATGGAATTCGTGATCATCGACGGGCGTCAACATGTTCTCGAAGCTTTCGAGGCTCTTGCCGAGGCCTGAAGGTCGCCTTGAATTTCGCCGTAGTTCATCGCTCGACTTGTTGATATGAGGGGAGTCGCCCGGTCCCCGGGCGGCGCTTGACCGTATATCTCGGAGCTTGAAATGGAACGCAGCTGCCTCGCCATCATCCTCGCCGCCGGCGATAGTACCCGCATGAAGTCGTCGGTGTCGAAGGTCCTGCATCCGATCGCCGGTCGTCCGATGATCGCCCATGTCATGGAGGCGATCGCCAAGACCGGGATTTCGGCGGCGGCTCTGGTTGTCGGGCGCAATGCGGATGAGGTCAGCGCCGCAGCGTCGCTCGGTGGCATCACCGTCGAATCCTATCTTCAGAAGGAGCGGCTCGGCACAGGCCATGCCGTGCTTGCGGCGCGCGAGGCGATTGCTCGTGGATATGACGATATTATCGTCGCCTACGGAGACGTCCCTCTGCTGACAGATGCACCGCTTCGTGCAGCTCGGCAGGGGCTTGCCGACGGCAACGACATCGTCGTCATCGGCTTTCATACGGATCATCCGAACGCCTACGGCCGATTGCTGGTCAACGACGGCGAGCTGATCGCCATTCGCGAGGCGAAGGATGCGACCGATGCCGAGCTGGCGATAAAGTGGTGCAATAGCGGGCTGATGGCGATCAACGGCCGCAAGGCGCTGGATCTCCTTGATCGTATCGGCAACAGCAACGCCAAGGGCGAATATTACCTTACCGATCTCGTCGAGATCGCTCGCTCGCTGGGCGGCCGTGCCGTTGCGGTCGATGCGCCCGAGGTCGAAATGACCGGCTGCAACAACCGCGCCGAACTCGCTTTCATCGAGCGTCTCTGGCAGGAGCGCCGCCGGCACGAACTGATGCTGTCGGGCGTGACCATGATTGCGCCGGAAACCGTGTTTCTCGCCTATGACACCGTGATCGGCCAGGATGCATTGATCGAACCGAATGTCGTCTTCGGTCCCGGTGCGGTGATCGAGGGCGGCGCGGTCATCCACGCCTTCTCTCATATCGAGGGCGCCCATGTCAGCGCTGGCGCGACGGTCGGGCCTTTTGCGCGGCTGCGTCCGGGTGCCGATCTCGCCGGCGGTGCCAAGGTCGGCAATTTCTGCGAGGTCAAGAACGGCAAGATCGGCGAGGGCGCCAAGGTCAACCACCTGACCTACATCGGCGATGCGACGATCGGGGCGGGCAGCAACATTGGCGCAGGCACGATCACCTGCAACTACGATGGCGTCAACAAGTATGAGACGCACATTGGCGCCAATGCCTTCGTCGGTTCCAACTCCTCGCTCGTGGCGCCCATTCGCATTGGCGATGGCGCCTATATTGCCTCCGGCAGCGTTATCACTGCCGATGTTCCGGCCGATGCGCTAGCATTCGGCCGCGCCCGTCAGGAAGTGAAGCCGGAGCGGGCCAAGGTGATCCGCGAACGAGCTCTTGCCATCAGGGCGGCGAAGAAGGGTGGCCATTAAACCCTTGGGTGACTGACGTAACGGTCGGAAATCGAAAGTGACCGTTATGCCAATTGAGAAAATACTAGGAATGATTAGGACTTGCCCTCATTATCTGAGGCCAGACGGAGAGTTGTATGTGCGGTATTGTAGGGATCGTCGGAACGAAGCCCGTAGCGGATCGCTTGGTGGATGCACTGCGGCGTCTCGAATACCGCGGCTATGATTCGGCCGGCGTTGCGACGATCCACAACGGCGCGATGGATCGCCGCCGCGCGGAAGGGAAGCTCTTCAATCTGGAAAAGCGGCTTGAGTCCGACCCTCTGCCCGGTACGACAGGCATTGCCCATACGCGCTGGGCAACCCACGGCGTTCCCAATGAGACCAACGCTCATCCGCATTTCGTCGAAGGCGTTGCCGTCGTCCATAACGGCATCATTGAAAACTTCTCCGAACTCCGCGAGGAGCTGAAGGCCGAGGGCAGGGTATTTGCCTCGCAGACGGATACCGAAGTCGTCGCACATCTGCTGGCGAATTATATCCGTGATGGCCTCGATCCTCGCACGGCAATGCTGAAGATGCTGAACCGCGTGACCGGTGCCTACGCATTGGCTGTTATGTTCCAGAACGATCCCGGCATGCTGATGGCCGCGCGCTCCGGCCCACCGCTCGCCGTCGGTTACGGCAAGGGCGAAATGTTCCTCGGCTCGGATGCGATCGCGCTTGCACCGTTCACCAACGAGATCACCTATCTGGTCGACGGTGACTGCGCCATTGTCACGCATAGCGGCGCGACCATTCTTGATTTTAACGGCAATGAAGTGAACCGCCCGCGGCAGATTTCCCAGGCGACCGCCTATGTGGTCGACAAGGGCAATCATCGTCACTTCATGGAAAAGGAAATCTACGAGCAGCCGGAAGTCATCTCCCATGCGCTCAGCCATTATGTCGATTTCGCCAGCCACCGCGTGCGCCCGGGCGTCTCGACGATCGACTTTGGCGGCGTGTCCAGCCTCGCGATCTCTGCCTGCGGCACCGCCTACCTTGCAGGCCTGATCGGCAAATATTGGTTCGAGCGCTATGCGCGTCTTCCGGTCGAAATCGACGTCGCCTCCGAATTCCGCTATCGCGAAATGCCGTTGTCGCCCTCACAGGCGGCGCTGTTCATTTCTCAATCCGGTGAAACTGCGGATACCTTGGCTTCGCTGCGCTACTGCAGGGACAACGGCCTGAAAATCGGTGCCGTGGTCAATGTCAGGGAATCGACTATTGCGCGTGAATCCGACGCGGTGTTTCCGATCCTGGCTGGCCCTGAGATCGGTGTCGCTTCGACCAAGGCCTTCACGTGCCAGCTTGCCGTTCTCGCATCGCTTGCGATCGGAGCCGGTGTTGCTCGCGGCACTATTAGCGCTGCGGATGAACAGGAGATGGTGCGCCATCTCGTTGAGATGCCGCGCATCATGGCGAATGTCCTGAATATCATCCAGCCGCAGATGGAAAGCCTGTCGCGCGAGATATCGAAGTTCAAGGATGTGCTCTATCTCGGTCGCGGCACCAGTTTCCCGCTCGCCATGGAAGGCGCGCTGAAACTGAAGGAAATCTCCTATATCCACGCCGAAGGCTATGCGGCCGGCGAGCTGAAGCATGGGCCGATCGCCCTGATTGATGAGAACATGCCGGTCATCGTTATTGCGCCGCATGACCGCTTCTTCGACAAGACCGTTTCCAATATGCAGGAAGTGGCGGCGCGCGGTGGCCGGATCATCTTCATCACGGATGAGCTCGGCGCGGCAGCCTCGACATTGCCGACCATGGCGACCATCACCTTGCCCGTCGTCGACGAGATCATTGCGCCCATCATATTCTCGCTGCCGATTCAATTGCTTGCCTATCATACGGCTGTCTTCATGGGCACGGACGTCGATCAGCCGCGCAATCTCGCCAAATCGGTCACCGTGGAATAGGGCACTTCCGTCCCGCACTTCCTGTCACGTCGTCGTGAGCCGGGCGTTTGTCCGGCTCGGAGCGCGACTGGCGGGTTGTATGCCGTCCCGATTTCTGGCACGATTCTCCCACGGAGATGGTGGGGAGGATTTGCCGGGTAGCGGTAGGCGGCGGAACGGAGTTTTCGAGCGGCGAATGACTGAAAAACTCATCAAAATGTCCGTGACCACGCGGATCAGAAACAATTTCCTGGCCGGCCTGATTATCTGCGCTCCGATCGCCATCACGCTGTGGCTGACCTGGTCCGTCGTACATTGGGCCGATAGCTGGGTTCGCCCCTACATTCCCGCGCGCTATGATCCGGAAAGCTATCTGAATTTCGCCGTTCCCGGCACCGGCCTGGTGATCGCGATGATCTTCATCACGCTCGTCGGCTTCCTGGCCAAGAACCTGATCGGCCAGAGCATCGTCCGCTTCGGCGAGTCGATCGTCAATCGCGTGCCGCTGGTGCGGACCATCTACAAGAGCGTCAAGCAGATCTTCGAAACGGTGCTGAAAGAGCAGGGCACTTCGTTCAAGAAGGTCGGGCTGATCGAGTATCCGAGCCCGGGCCTCTGGTCCATGGTGTTCATATCGACGGATGCCAAGGGCGAGATCGCCTCGAAATTCAACGCCATGGGTCAGGACATGGTGGCGGTCTTCCTGCCGCCGACACCGGTGCCGACGGCTGGATTTCTGGTTTTCGTTCCGCGCGAAAAGATCACCGTGCTCGACATGAGCCCCGAGGATGGCGCCAAGCTGCTGATCTCGGGCGGTCTTGTGGCACCGGAATACAAGGAGTTGATTGCAGCCAAGGAGTTGCGGCAGCCGGTTCCCATGAAGTCTTTGACGTAGAATTGCTCATCTTCCGATAGTTGGATCAATATCCTCGCGCGCTGCGCGAACTGTCATGCCTCTATCATATTGACGCCTTAGATCGTCAGTTGGGGCAGATAATCGCATGTATCTCAGCATCGAATGTTCGGCGCGCCGGCGCCGGGCTGTCGTTCTTCAGCGCGGCTTCAAAGCGGGCCGGAGATGGATGCCGTTGTCTCCACAAAGGTTTTCATCAGGAGGATATTGTTTTGAGATATATGCGTTCGAAGAGCTTGCCGCTGCTGTCGGCGGTATTTGCCACATTTGTTTTCACGGCACCGGTGGTGCTGGCGGATAATTCCGTAACGGTTGAAGGCGTGACGCTTGTCAACAAGGGCCGCGTCGCTGTCGGTCGCATCCCCGCCAACCTGCGCGACAAGTTCGGCGAGACCTTCGGTTCCGGTTCTGGCATGTCGATCGACACCAAGAGCTGGGTCCGCAATGCCGACGGCACCTACAAGGGGTCGCTGTGGCTGCTGCCGGACCGCGGCTACAATGCCGTTGGCACGACCGATTATCGCCCGCGTCTGAACACGATCGACGTCACGCTGACGCCTGTGGCACTCGGCGCGGCGCCGCCGGCCGGCAAGGAGCAATCAGGCGTCGACGCCAAGCTCATCGATACCACGCTGCTGAAGGACGACAAGGGTGCCGACACGACCGGCCTCGACCCGGCCAATGGCACCCGACAGGCTGAAGGTAAGATGCCGCTGCTGCCCCAGGCCCCGAACGGCAAGATCTCGCTCGACACCGAAGCCGTCGCGCATCTGCCTGACGGCACGATGTTCATCAGCGATGAGTACGGCCCCTATATCTACCGCTTTGCTGCCGATGGCCGCATGATGTCCGCCACTCCTCCGCCGGCCGCCTTGCTGCCGATGCGCAACGGCGTCGTCAATTTTGCTTCCAATAATCCCGGCCCCGGTGAAACCGCTCCGGATCCGAAGGACCCGACCAGCGGCCGCCAGAACAACCAGGGTCTGGAAGGCATGTCGCTGACGCCGGATGGCAAGTTCCTGATCGCCGTGCTGCAGTCTGCAACCCGTCAGGATGGCGGCGATTCCAGCGCCACGCGCCAGAACACCCGCGCGCTGGTCTATGATGCCGCTGATCCCGCAAATCTGAAGCTGGTGCATGAATATGTCGTGCCGCTGCCGGTCTTCACCAATGAGAAGGGCAAGACGGCCGTTGCAGCCCAGAGCGAGATCTACGCGCTCTCGCCGCAGACCTTCCTGATGCTGGCGCGCGACAGCAACAACGGCTACGGGCAGAAGGGCGACAAGTCGCTCTATCGCAGCATCGTCGCTGTCGACGTCTCTGCTGCAACCGATATTGCCGGCGGCAAATTCGATGCCGATACGGCGGTAGCACCCAAGGGTGTTCTCGATCCATCGGTAAAGCCGGCGGCGGTCAGCCAGTTCATCGATATCAATGACAGCGCAGATCTCGCGCGTTTCGGCCTCCACAATGGCGCGCCGAACGACCGCAACAACCTTTCGGAAAAGTGGGAGGCCATGTCGCTTGTCAGCGTTCAGGATCCGAAGCTGCCGGACGATTACTTCCTGTTTGTCGCCAACGACAACGACTTCCTGACCCAGGACGGTTTCCAGGTCGGCGCCGCCTATAAGGGCGATGGCGGAGCCGATGTCGACACCATGTTCCAGGTGTTCCAGGTCACCATTCCGGGTCTTGGCAGCAAGTGATCTGATGAAACAGGGATGGACGCGGCAAACGCGTCCATCCGCTCAACCCGCCCGCAGGAAGCGGATAGCCTCGTCGCGGCGGAAGAGATAAAGCAGGGTGCGGATCGCCGCGCCGCGCTCGCTGGTCAGCTCCGGATCACGCTCGATCAGATAGGCAGCATCCTTGCGGGCGATCTCCAGAAGATCGGCATGGGCCTCAAGGCTGGCGATGCGAAAGCCCGGCGTGCCGGACTGGCGCGTGCCGAGCAGCTCGCCTTCGCCACGCAGCTTCAAATCCTCCTCGGCAATGCGAAAACCGTCTTCGGTCTCGCGCATGATCGACAGCCGTGCATGACCGGTTTCGCCGAGCGGTCCCTTGTAGAGCAGGATGCAGGTCGAGGCCTCGTTGCCGCGTCCGACACGACCGCGCAGCTGGTGCAGCTGCGCTAGGCCGAAACGCTCGGCATGTTCGATGACCATGATCGTCGCATCCGGCACATCCACGCCCACTTCGACGACCGTCGTCGCGACCAGGAGACGGATCTCGCCGTTCTTGAAGGCCATCATCACGGCATCTTTTTCCGGCCCGCTCATCCGGCCATGGATGAGACCGATGCCAGGGCCGAGCGCCTTGGTCAGCGTCTCATGACGCTCCTCGACCGACATTAAATCGGATTCTTCGGATTCTTCGACAAGTGGACAAATCCAATAAGCTTTTTTGCCTTCCGATAGCGCGCTTCTCAATCGGGCGACGATGTCTCCGGTTCGCTCGTTCGGTATGGTGATCGTCTGGATCGGCTTGCGGCCTGCCGGCTTCTCGGTGAGTTTGGAAACGTCCATATCGCCAAAAGCGGCGAGCACCAGCGTTCGCGGTATGGGCGTTGCGGTCATGACGAGCATATGCGGCGAGATGCCCTTCGCGGTCAGACGCAGACGCTGGTGGACGCCGAAGCGATGCTGCTCGTCGACAACAGCCAGCATGAGGTTGGCATAGGCGACGCTATCCTGAAACAAGGCGTGGGTGCCGATGATGATCTGCGCCTCGCCGGAGGCGATGCGCTCCAGGATCGCATCGCGCTCGCGGCCCTTAGTGCGGCCTGTGAGGACTTCGACGGAAAGGTTTGCGCTTGCTGCGAATTTTGAAATCGTCGCATAGTGTTGTCGGGCAAGAATTTCGGTCGGTGCCATCAGCACGGCCTGGCCACCGCTTTCGATCACGGCGGCGATTGCCATCAGCGCGACAAGCGTCTTGCCCGCGCCGACATCGCCCTGCAGCAGCCGGAGCATGCGCTCGGTGCCCGCCATATCCTTCAGAATATCGGCAACCGCATCACGCTGGCTGTTTGTCATAGAGAAGGGCAGGGATTCCAGTATCTTGCCACTGATTTCTCCAGTTGCATGTACGGGTTGGCCGGCAACCTTGCGCAGCCTCTGGCGTACCAGCGAGAGCGATAATTGCCCCGCCAGGAATTCGTCATAGGCAAGCCGGCGGCGGGCTGGCGCCTGCGGATCGATATCGGCGGCATCCCGCGGCGCATGCAGCATGTGGAAGCTGTCGGAGATCGAGGGAAAGCCCTGTTTCTGGGTAAGGGCTATATCATCCCATTCGGGCAGCTGCGGAATGCGCGGCAGCGCCGCCTCGATGGTCTTGCGCAGGAATTTCGGCGTGAGGCCGGCGGTCAGCGGATAGACCGGCTCGACGAGCGGCAGGTTCTCTGCCTCGCTCTCGCGCATGATATAATCCGGATGCACCATGGACGGCCGGCCGTTGAACCAGTCGACCTTGCCGCTGACGGTGACGGTCTCGTCGATCGGCAGCTGCTTTTCCAGCCATTGCGCCTTGCCGCGAAAGAAGACCAGCGCCAGCTCGCCGGTTTCGTCATGCAGATAGACGCGATAGGGCACATTGCTGCGCGAATTCGGCGGCGGCTGATGCCGGTCAACCCGGCCGGTGATGGTGACGATGGCGCCCTGCGGCGCGCGGGCGATGCCAGGCTGTTCGCGCCGGTCGATGATCGAATGCGGCGCGTGGAAAATAAGGTCGATGACGCGGCAATCCTCGATCGTCTCGCGGTCGAGCAGCTTCACCAGTAGCTCGGATACCTTCGGCCCGACGCCGGGAAGCGAAGAGATGGAGGCAAATAGCGGGTCGAGGATGGCGGGACGCATGGCCGGCAAAATGCGACGTGCAGGGCGCATTTGGCAAGGGGTGGCAGAGAACTCGGCGCCATTGAGCCTGACACTCCCCGGAAAATTGCGTTGCAGGTGCTTTTTTCTGAAAAACCGGTTCCCACCTTACAACGCTGGTTTTATAGAGACCCATCAACATAAAGGTGTTCTTGATGACTGGGCTTACCCTCAGCAGTGCCGATCTCGATCCCCGTCGTCGGCGCATCCTTTTCCGCTGCTGGCATCGCGGCATCCGCGAGATGGATCTCGTCTTCGGCCAGTTTGCCGATAACGAGCTGCCGGGCCTCGCCGAGACCGACCTCGATGAGCTCGAGCGCATCATGGCCGAGGAGGACAATGATCTTCTGAAGTGGATCCTCGGTAGTGAGCCGACGCCGCAGCATCTGCGCACACCGCTCTTTGAACGCCTGGCCTCCTACAAGCCCGACTTCGAAGAGATTGCCGAAAGGTTCGGATTAACCAAATGATCCCCGGTTTCGACGCGAAGAAGCTGCTTGCCGCAAGCGAGCCGATGACGATCGGTCATGTCCCGGCCGGCCTGGAGCCTTTCCTGATCGCCGAGATGGCAAAGGCCGGCCAGCCGGTCGCCTATGTCATGTCCGACGGCCAGCACATGGCCGATGTCGAACAGATGCTCGGCTTCATCGCGCCTGAAATTCCGGTGCTCACCTTGCCGGCCTGGGATTGCCTTCCCTACGACCGCGTTTCCCCAAGCTCCGATACCTCGGCCCGGCGCCTTGCGGCTTTGTCCGGACTGATCGCCCATCATCGCAAGCCGCATGCGGCGGTCGTGCTGGTGACCGTCAACGCGATGCTGCAGAAGGTCGCGCCTCAGGACATCATTGAGAGCCTCGCATTCTCGGCCCGGCCGGGCAATCAGGTCCGGATGGACGACATCGCAGCCCGCCTGGAGCGTAACGGCTTCGATCGTGTCGCGACCGTGCGCGAGGTCGGCGAATATGCCGTGCGCGGCGGCATTCTCGATGTTTTCGTTCCCGGTACGGAAGAGCCGGTGCGCCTGGATTTCTTCGGCGATACGCTGGAAAGCATCCGCAGCTTCGATCCGGCCAGTCAGCGTACGACGGGGCAGGTGCGCTCGCTCGATCTCAATCCGATGAGCGAAGTGACGCTGACGCCGGATACGATCAGCCGCTTCCGCAAGAACTATCTCTCCGCCTTCGGCGCCGCCACGCGCGACGATGCGCTCTATGTCGCGGTTTCCGAGGGCCGGCGATACGCCGGCATGGAACACTGGCTGCCGCTCTTCTACGAGAAGCTGGAGACCGTCTTCGACTATCTCAAGGGCTTCCGGCTGGTGACGGATCATACCGTGCGCGAGGCGGCCGAGGAGCGCTCCAAGCTCGTCTTCGACTATTACGACGCCCGCCTTCAATCCGGCCAGCCCGCCAAGGGGCAGATGGCGCAGGGCACGCCCTATAAGCCCGTGACGCCGGGCCAGCTCTATCTGGATGGCAAAGCTTTTGGTAATGCGCTCGATGCCTTCGGCGCCATCCGCATCTCGCCGTTCAACGAGCATGAGGGTGAGGCGCGCCGCGTCGTCAGCCTCGATGCCCGGCAGGGGCCGCGCTGGGCGCGTTCCGCCACCGAGAGCGCCGACAGCGAGCGCGTCAACGTCTTCGATGCCGTCGTCAAGCATATCGCCGATAAGCGGGCTGCGGGCGGCAAGGTACTGATTTCGGCCTGGACCGAAGGTTCGCTCGATCGTCTGCTGCAGGTGCTGTCCGAGCATGGGCTGGCGCGCGTCAAGACGATCGAGGCCTTCAAGGACCTCGGCGGCTTGGCGAAGGGCGAAGCGGCAGCGGCCGTTCTCAGCCTTGAAGCGGGTTTCGAGGCCGGCGATCTGATCGTTATCGGCGAACAGGACATTCTCGGCGACCGCATGGTGCGCCGCTCCAAGCGCCGCAAGCGCGCCGCCGATTTCATCTCGGAAGTGGCAGGCCTGGACGAAGGTTCCATCGTCGTTCATGCCGAGCACGGCATCGGCCGTTTCGTCGGGCTGAGGACCATTGAGGCTGCCGGCGCACCGCACGCCTGCCTTGAGCTGCTTTACGCCGATGATGCGAAGCTATTCCTGCCGGTCGAAAATATCGATCTGCTCTCGCGCTATGGCGGCGAGGGTACCGAGGCGCAGCTCGATAAGCTTGGCGGTGGCGCCTGGCAGATGCGCAAGGCCAAGCTCAAGAAGCGCCTGCTCGATATGGCCGGCGCCTTGATCCGCGTCGCGGCTGAACGCCTGACGCGCCATGCGCCGGTGCTCAGTACGCCGGATGGTCTCTACGACGAGTTTGCCGCGCGCTTCCCCTATGACGAGACCGACGACCAGATGAATGCGATCGAGGCAGTGCGCGAGGATCTCGGCGCCGGCCGGCCGATGGATCGCCTGGTCTGCGGCGACGTCGGCTTTGGAAAAACCGAAGTGGCGCTCCGCGCCGCCTTCGTCGCGGCCATGAACGGCGTGCAGGTTGCCGTCGTCGTGCCGACGACGCTGCTTTCTCGGCAACATTTCAAGACCTTCTCCGAGCGCTTCCGTGGGCTGCCGATCCGGATACAGCAGGCATCTCGGCTGGTCGGCTCCAAGGAACTGGCGCTCACCAAGAAGGAAGTGGCCGATGGCAAGACCGATATCGTCGTCGGTACCCACGCGCTTCTCGGCGCCGGCATCCAGTTCGCCAATCTCGGCCTGCTCGTCATCGATGAGGAGCAGCATTTCGGCGTCAAGCACAAGGAGCGCCTGAAGGAACTGAAGAGCGACGTGCATGTGCTGACGCTGTCGGCAACGCCGATCCCGCGCACGCTGCAGCTGGCGATGACGGGCGTGCGCGAGCTGTCGCTCATCACCACGCCGCCGGTCGACCGGATGGCGGTGCGCACCTTCATCTCGCCCTTCGATTCCCTCGTCATCCGCGAAACACTGATGCGCGAGCATTATCGCGGCGGCCAGAGCTTCTATGTCTGTCCGCGTCTCGCCGACCTTGCCGATATCCACGCGTTCCTGCAATCGGACGTGCCGGAGCTGAAGGTGGCGGTTGCGCATGGCCAAATGCCGGCCGGCGAGCTGGAAGACATCATGAACGCCTTCTACGAAGGCCGCTATGACGTGCTGCTGTCGACGACCATCGTTGAATCCGGCCTGGACGTACCCACGGCCAACACGCTGATCGTCCACCGCGCCGATATGTTCGGCCTCGCCCAGCTCTATCAGCTGCGTGGCCGCGTCGGGCGCTCTAAGGTTCGAGCCTTCGCGCTCTTCACGCTGCCGGTCAACAAGGTGCTGACGACGACGGCAGAGCGCCGCCTAAAGGTGTTGCAGTCGCTGGATACGCTCGGCGCCGGCTTCCAGCTGGCCAGCCACGATCTCGATATCCGCGGCGCCGGCAATCTGCTCGGCGAGGAGCAGTCGGGCCATATCAAGGAAGTCGGCTTCGAGCTTTACCAGCAGATGCTTGAGGAGGCGGTCGCCGAGGTTAAGGGCGTCGATGAAATCCAGGATACCGGCTGGTCGCCGCAGATCTCCGTCGGCACGCCGGTCATGATCCCCGACGACTACGTGCCGGATCTGCATCTACGCATGGCGCTCTATCGCCGCCTCGGCGAGATCACCGAAATCAAGGAAATCGACGGTTTCGGTGCCGAAATGATCGACCGTTTCGGGCCGATGCCGATCGAAGTGCAGCATCTCCTCAAGATCGTCTACATCAAATCGCTCTGCCGCATCGCCAATGTCGAAAAGCTGGATGCCGGCCCGAAGGGCGTCGTCGTGCAGTTCCGCAATAAGGAATTCCCGAACCCGGCCAACCTCGTCGGCTACATCGCCAAGCAGGGCACGATGGCAAAGATCCGCCCCGACCACAGCGTCTTCCTGACCCGCGACCTGCCGACGCCAGAAAAGCGGCTGCAGGGGGCGGCAGTTATCATGACGCAGCTGGCGGAATTGGCGAAGTAGGGAGCATATTGATCGGTTCGCAGTTGATCCGGACGCCGATCTTTGATCGAAGAATGCGCGGTAGTCTGTTGTGTTGGAGAGGCTTATGCACGATGAAGCGCCGCGCGAGAAAGAACCACCTAAAACTTCTGACTACGAGATGTTGAGGATTGTTTGGCGTCCCTGGGAGGCATCATTGATCATCGCTCTTCGGGAGTTTTGGCCAACCCTTCGTTCTGCGTGGCCAAAATCAAATAAGAAGCAGGATCGCTAAGCTATGTACCCAAACTCGATACGCTTCGAATGATTGCGAAGCTCACAGCACTAGCAGCGGGACTGACAAGGCGGTGTGCGGAAATGCTCTCAACCCTCCTTGCGGCTAATGAATAGCCCCGTTTCCTTCTCGGTTTCGAGCATGCCATTGCCAGCCTCGAACGCCTCGGCAATCGCCTTGCGAAATTTGGCAAGCTGCGCTTCGTCAGCCTCATCGCCGGGAGGATAGGAGGTGAGGGCAAGATATACGTCTTCCGGCTCGGTCACGCGAAGGCGGGCCGGATGCTCTGTCATCCTCACATTTCCGAACTGGGTCTGCAGAAGCCGTTCGGCGGCATCATAGCCAAAGGCCGCGCCGGCTGGATCGTAGGGTGGGCTGCCGAAGACCGTGGTCAGCTCATACATCTTGCGCATGTTGCCGGCGCCGTTGGTTGTCACCGCGAGGTAGCCGCCCGGTTTGAGCACACGGTGCATTTCCGCGATGGCCTTGAAAGGGTCCGGCAGGTGATAGAACATATGCATCGCGATGACGACATCGAAGGAGCCGTCTGCAAAGGGCAGGGCCGCGGCATCGGCGCGTTCACCCGTGACGCCGGCAAAGGACAACGCCTTGCATCGCTCGACGGCTTCCTGAACCATGCCCGGAGAAAGATCGGCAAGCGTGAGGTTGAGATTTCCCGGCAATGATGCCGCCGTTACCGCCCAGAACCAGCCGGGGCCGCAGCCGATATCAAGTATGCGATCGCCGGATTTCAACGGAAGCTGCTGCACCACCCATGGAAACCAGCCGGTTTCGGCGATCGTATATTCACTGTTGAGGCGGGCGCGTGCGGCGAGCTTCTTGCTGTCCGCATACTGCTTTTCATTGCGAGAGGTTATCGACGACATGCTCGGATGCCTCCTGATCTGGGGTGGAAAATCCCCAGTTCGCTACTTCTGGCGAGTGGAAACAATGGCCAGTTTTCCGCTTTCGGCCGATTTCGATCGCTAGCCTATGATGGAGGAATGCCGCACACCAACTCTCTTTGGAGTTGGTCCGCTTACAGGGTTCCAACAAAGGCCACCGCGGCCAGCAATATGCCTGTCAGAATATTCGCCAGAAACAGGCGATAGTTGATCTCGGGGCGCGAAAGGTCAAGACGCCAGATCTGCCAACCGAGATGCGCTGCGATGACAAGCATTCCGATGGCATAGGGCACAGACATCCCGGCCATCCATCCACCAGCCGACCATGCCACGACGGTCATGGCATAAAGCAGACCGATACATGCTTTGCCGTGATGGCCGAACAGAATTGCGGTCGATTTCAAACCCAGTCGGGTATCATCGCGAACGTCGACATAGGCGTAAACGGTATCGTACCCGATCTGCCAGGCGATAGCTCCAAGCCACATCAGAACCGCCCCGACGGGAATCGTGCCTGTGATTTCTGACCAGGCCATCAGCATTCCCCAATTGAATGCCGCGCCAAGCACGGCCTGTGGCCAATATGTGAAGCGCTTGCAGAACGGATAGACAAAGACGAGGGGCAGGACACTGATCGCGACGAGGCGCGTAAAGGGCGTCAGAAAGAATAGAAGCGAGGCAGCCAACGCCAGTTCCACCGCAAGAAACAGCGCAGCCTGCGGCACGCCGATCTGTCCGCTCGCCAATGGCCGAAAGCGTGTCCGCTCGACATGCCCATCGAATTTTCGATCCGCAATGTCATTGACGGTCGAGCCTGCGCTTCTCATCAGCAATGCGCCCAGCGAGAAGATGGCCAGCTGTCTGAGATCTGGAAAACCATGTGAGGCTTGGATGAGTGCTGCCCAGCAGGGAAAAAGCGTGAGCCAAATGCCAACCGGCCGATCCAGCCGCGCAAGTCGCGTGTAAGGTCTCAACGCTGCAGGCAAACGGCGATCCACCCAGTCTCCAAGTTTTATATCGCTTAGATCGGGGCGAGTGGAAACGTTCATCATCGAAATCCGCGGTTTAATCGACGAAGAAAAATAGCGACTTTCTTACATGTCGCAACGGCCGGAAGCGCGGCTGCACCAATTTAGCCTTGAGGGCAACTTCTGGCCCGCGACGGCCATTTTCCACCGCGGGCCGAGATTCGACTTTACCCTCAAGCGGCCTGCGGCTCACGCGTCTTCCCGGCATCCGGAATGCGCGCAATAACCTTGATCTCGAAATCGAAGCCCGCCAGCCAGTTGACGCCGATTGCCGTCCAGTTCGGATAGGGTTTCTCGGTGAAGATCTCGTTCTTGACGGTCATGATGGCACCGAACTGCTGTTCAGGATCGGTGTGAAACGTGGTGACATCGATGATGTCGTCGAAGGTGCAGCCTGCAGCTTCCAGGGTTGCCTTTAGATTGTCGAAGGCGAGGCGAACCTGCTTTTCGAAATCCGGCTCCGCGCTTCCATCCGTGCGGCTGCCGACCTGGCCGGAAACGAACAGCAGATCGCCGGAGCGGATCGCGGCGGAATAGCCATGCTCCTCGTAAAGCGCGTGTCTGTTCTTCGGGAAAATTGCATTCCTGGTCGTCATCATATTCGGCTCTCATTCGCTTTGATGTCAAAAGATCGGATGGGCGCAAGCTTGTGCGGCCATTCCAAAGCGCCGTGTTGTTTGATATACGGCATGTATGTGAGATATTCATATGCGCGGCGTATGTCAATATTTCAAATACGAAACGTATGTGAAAATTGAGGGTGATATGGCAAAGCGCCTGGAAACGATGGAAGAAAACCGGAACAAGCTGATTGCCGCCGCACGAAAAGCCTTTGCCGAAAAAGGATTCGCCGCGGCGTCGATGGACGAGTTAACGGCGGATGTCGGTCTGACGAGGGGCGCGCTCTATCATAATTTTGGAGACAAGCGTGGGTTGCTCGCTGCCGTCGTTGATCAGATCGACAATGAGCTGGCGTTGCGGGCAAAGGAAATCGGCGCACAGGCGGGCGGCGGCTGGCAAGGCCTGCTTGCGGAAGGTGAAGCCTATATCAAGATGGCGCTCGATCCGGAGGTCCAGCGCATCGTCCTGCTCGATGGGCCGGCGGTGCTCGGCGATCCCTCGAAATGGCCCAGCCAGAACAGCTGTCTCGCGGGGACCCGGCAGACGGTGTCAAAGCTTCTGGAACAAGAAGTGGTCAAGCCGGTCGATGCGGAGGCGGCAGCCCGGCTCCTCTCGGGCGCAGCGCTGAATGCTGCCCTCTGGGTTGCTGCCAGCGACAATCCGGCGGAAGTGCTGCCCAAGGCGATAGACGCTTTCCGGACGATGGCTTCGGGATTGCTGGCGGAGGCCTGATGCCAGCCATCGCTTGATGACTTCCGCGATCGGCGATTCGCGGAAGCTTTTGCAGCCATAATCGAAAAGCGGAATCCCGCTTAGTTCATTCCGGCGCGAGCTTCCGCTTTCATCTTGGCGATGTCTCGCAATGCTCCAGCGAGCACATCCGGCGTCTGAGCACCGCTGACGGCATATTGCTGGTCGAAGATGAAGAAGGGCACGCCGTTGACGCCGATCTTCTGAGCGGCTTCGATTTCGCCGACAATGAGATCGCGGTCCGCATCGGAGGCAAGCAGCGTGGCAATGATCGAGCGGTCGAGCCCGGCTTCTTCGGCAATGTCGAGCAGCACGGCGTGATCGCCGACATTGCGGCCCTGTTCGAAATTGGCCTTGAAAAGGGCGTCCACCACTTTGTCCTGCTTTTCACGGCTTTCGGTGACGGCCCAATGAATGAGGCGATGGGCATCGAGCGTGTTGGGGCCGATCTTGATGGCATCGAAATCGAACTTGATGCCGACTTCGCGGCCGAGATCGGTCAGCATCTTGTGCCCTTGCGCGACACGCTCCGCGCCGCCAAGCTTCTGCTCCAGCGCCTTCTTCTGGTCGACGCCTTCCGGCGGATAGTCGGGATTGAGCCGATAGGGCCGCCAGTTGAGGTCGACGCCTACTTCGTCCTGCACCTCGGCGATCGCCAGCTCCAGGCGGGCCTTGCCGAGATAGCACCATGGGCAGACGACGTCCGAGACGATGTCGATCGTGATGCGTTCCATGGTTTCATCCTTTCGGTTTTCGGGCTGCTCCCCTCCATCTAGGCCTTTGTAAGGATGGCTTCAACCAGTTACCGAAAGGGAACCGCCAGACATCATTGCGCCGAAGCATCCCACCAGGCCGGCAATTGATAGCCGTAGAGCGGCAGCACGTCCGGATGGGCAATGTGGCTGCGCCGCGCTATCCACTGCTGGCCGATGTGATAGAGCGGCACCATATAATAGCCTGATATCAGGATGCGATCGAAGGAGCGTACCGCGTCGCGGAAATCCTCGGCCGAATGGGCAGTCAGGAAATGTCCCATCAGCGCGTCAACGTCAGGATCCGCGACACCAGCGTAGTTGAAGCTGCCCGGCACCCTGGCGGCGGCCGATCCCCATCGTCCAAGCTGCTCCGTGCCGGGAGATAGCGAGGAGGGATAGGCCTTCAGGATCATGTCGTAATCGTAGTTCCCCGTCCGTAGCTGATATTGCGAATCGTCAACCGTACGTATCGTGACGGCAATGCCGAGCAGCGCCAGGGAACGGCGATAGGCAATGGCAACGCGTTCCTGATCCGTATTCTGTGTCATGATCTCGAAACTGAGCTGGCGGCCGGCGCTGTCGACCATGCGCTCCCCCTTGATCGTGTAGCCGCCCTGCTTGAGGAAATTGACGGCCTTGCGCAGGATCTTTCGGTCGCGGCCGGAGCCATCGCTTACCGGCAGCTTGTAGGTGCCGTCTAACACGTCTGCGTCGATATGGTTCTTGATCGGGCCGAGCATGGAAAGCTCGTTGGCATCGGCGGGCACGCCGAAGGAGGAGAGGTCGGAGTTCTGCCAGTAGCTTTCTGTACGCGTATAGGCGCTGGAGGCAAGGCTGCGGTTGAACCATTCGAAGTCAAAAGCAAGCGCCAGGCCCTTGCGCACGTTCTTGTCGGCAAAGATCGGGCGGCGTGTGTTGAAGACGAAGCCCAGCATGCCGCTCGGCAGTTTTGGCCTAAACGTCTCCTTGACCACCGCGCCGGAGCTTACGGCCGGAAAATCATAAGCCTGCTGCCAATGGGCGGGGCTGCCATCCTGATAGATGTCGATATCGCCCTTCTTGAAGGATTCGAACACCGTCGTATCCTGCAGGAAGTAATTGACGACGATCTGATCGTAATTGTCGACGCCGACCTTCGCCGGGATGTCTTTGCCCCAGTAATCGGGATTTCGCTCGAAGACTATTCGCTGACCGGGATCTACGCTCTTGACGCGATATGGGCCGGAGCCAATGGGGATGCTAAGCGTCGTGCGATCGAAATTATCGAGATCAATCGCGTGTTTCGGCAGGATAGGCAGCATGGAGATGATCAGCGGCGTTTCGCGATTCGCCGTCTCGTTGAAATGGATCAGCACGCCATGCTCGCCGACCTTCTCCATCTTGCTGACGCCTTTCAGCGGAGATGCAAGGTTGGGGCGACCCTTATCGCGCAGAAGCTGGAAGGTGAAGATCACATCTTCCGGCGTGACCGGCTGCCCGTCCGACCATTGAGCCTTCGGATTGAGGTTGAACTGGATGAAGCTGCGATTGTCGTCCCATTCGACCGTCTGCGCCAACAATCCATAAAGCGTGAAGGGCTCATCGCTCGAGCGCTGCATCAGCGACTCGTAGACGAGATTGCCGAATTCCGGGTCCCACATGCCACGCGCCGTCGTTCGCATGCTTTTCAGAATGAAGGGGTTGAGGTTGTCGAAAGTGCCGACGACGCCATAGCTGATGCGGCCGCCCTTTTTGACATCCGGATTGACGTAAGGGAAATGCTTGAAGTCTGCCGGCAGCGCCGGATCTCCGTGCATGGCGATGCCGTAAAGCGGCTGAGCGGCCGCGGCGTTGCACAAGGTTGCGAAGAACAGGAAGGCAGCGATCCGGAGCGCTTGCATGGCATCCTTTCCGGGAGGGGTACGATTCGGCCGAACATTATCATGAGCGTGCCGAATTCAACACGCGACTGCGGAAATCTTAGGACTCGGCAGAAAAGGCCAAAGAAAAGCTGGATATCCGTGCCAGTGCGATGTAACAGGGGTGCCGGGTTTCTCGGGTCATGTATTTGCCTTATTCATTCGACAGGTGGACGACGGTTTGACCCGAATAGCATGGGACGGCACGCTGTCGTCCCGAAGCGGATTTCAGGAGGCGGTTTCGCTATGATGTTCAAGACTGACAACAAAATGCGGGCAGGTCTCTCTGCTCTGGCTCTCATGATCGGCGCGGCCATGCCGGCTGCCGCTTTTGCTCAAGATGCGTCCAACGCAGCTCCCGCTGATGGTGGCGGCGATCCCAACCAGCCGCGTCTCGGCTGGTACAAGACCTGCACCAAGCAGGACGATGCCGACATCTGCATCGTGCAGAACCTGATCATGGCAAACAACGGCCAGCTCGTCACGGCTGTCGGCCTCATCTCCGTTGACGGCAAGGTCAACCGCAAGATCCTGCAGATCTCGGTTCCGACCGCTCGCCTGATTCCGCCCGGCATCACCATGCAGGTCGATGGCGGCAAGGGCCAGAAGCTCGATTACGCCGTTTGCCTTCCGGACAAGTGCACCGCCGAAGTTCCGGTCACCGACGCGATGATCGCTTCGCTGAAGAAGGGCACCGACGTCACCTTCACCTCGGTCAACTTCCGCCGCGCTCCGAACCCGATCAAGATCTCGCTGACCGGCTTCGGCGCCGCCTTTGATGGTCCGGCCATTTCCGACAGCAAGCTTGCCGAAAGCCAGAAGAGCCTGCAGGACAGCATGCAGAAGAAGGCTGAGGAAGCTCGCAAGAAGCTGGAAGACGCGCAGAAGGCTGCCAAGCAGCAGTAAGCTCGCGGAATTCCATTTCATCAAAGAAAAAGCCCGGAGTGATCCGGGCTTTTTCTTTGCATGGCAGATACGGTGCACTGAAGCCAATCAAAAAGGGAAGGCGTTGGGAGCACCTTCCCTTTGGAATAGGATATATTTTATCTGCTCTTAGTGGGCAAAGCTCATCTTGGGTTTGAGCTGTCCCGTCGGGGCACGGTCGAAAATCTGAGCGACCTGCGGATTGCGTAAGGGAACGCCGCTCTCATCATTGATAAGGTTCTGCTCCGATACGTATGCGACATATTCCGTCTCGTCGTTTTCGGCGAGAAGGTGATAGAAGGGCTGGTCCTTGTCAGGCCGCACTTCGACGGGAATGGAATTCCACCATTCCTCTGTATTTGCGAATTCCGGATCGACATCGAAGATGACACCACGGAAGGGGAACATCCGGTGTCGAACCACGTCGCCAATATTGAATTTTGCGTTGCGTTGTTTCATGGCACGACTTCCTTTCACGTAATCATGTGGTGACTTTCACCACTGATATCAAGGATTTTTGCCCCCATTCCTTCATTGAACTGTCATATTCGGCTCGGATTTACTTCGAGCGACAGCTCTATATGAAAGCGCTATTTGGAGGGACACCTGCCACCAGCTTCCTCTTTATGAAGAAAGCCCCGGCAAGCCGGGGCTTTCGTATTCGATATCAGACCGAATAGTACATGTCGTATTCGACCGGATGCGGGGTCATTTCGAAGCGCATGACTTCCTGCATCTTCAGTTCGATGAAAGCATCAATCTGGTCGTCGTCGAAGACGCCGCCGGCGGTCAGGAACTTGCGGTCCTTGTCGAGGCTTTCCAGCGCTTCGCGCAGCGAGCCGCAAACCGTCGGGATCTTCTTCAGTTCCTTCGGCGGCAGGTCGTAGAGATCCTTGTCCATGGCCTTGCCGGGATGAATCTTGTTCTTGATGCCGTCGAGGCCGGCCATCAGCATGGCAGCAAAGCCGAGATAGGGGTTGGCGGTCGGGTCAGGGAAGCGGACTTCGACGCGCTTTGCCTTCGGGTTCGTACCGAACGGAATGCGGCAGGATGCGGAACGGTTGCGAGCCGAATAGGCGAGCAGAACCGGAGCTTCGTAACCCGGGACGAGACGCTTGTAGGAGTTCGTCGACGGGTTGGTAAAGGCGTTGATCGCCTTGGCATGCTTGATGATGCCGCCGATATAATAGAGGCAGCTCTCGGAGAGGCCTGCATACTCGTCGCCGGCGAAGGTCGGCTTGCCGCCCTTCCAGATCGACTGGTGAACGTGCATGCCCGAACCGTTGTCGCCGAAGATCGGCTTCGGCATGAAGGTTGCCGTCTTGCCATAGGCATTGGCGACCTGATGCACGACATACTTGTAGATCTGCATCTTGTCGGCGTTGCGCACCAGCGTGTCGAACTTGATGCCAAGCTCGTGCTGGGCGGCTGCAACTTCATGGTGATGCTTTTCGACGACGACGCCCATTTCGGTGAGAACCGTCAGCATCTCGGAGCGCATGTCCTGGCAGCTGTCGATCGGCGGAACCGGGAAGTAGCCGCCCTTGACGCGCGGACGGTGGCCGAGGTTGCCGGTCTCATAGTCGGTGTCGTCGTTGGACGGCAGTTCGCTGGAATCGAGCTTGAAGCCGGTATTGTAGGGATCGGCCTTGTACTTGACGTCGTCGAAAACGAAGAATTCGGCTTCCGGGCCGAAGAAGGCGGTGTCGCCGATGCCGGAGGCCTTGAGATAGGCTTCGGCCTTCTTGGCGGTGCCGCGCGGATCGCGGTTATAGGCTTCGCCTGAGACCGGATCGAGGATGTCGCAGAGGATAACCATGGTGGACTGCGCGAAGAATGGATCCATATGGACCGTGTCCGGATCGGGCATCAGCACCATGTCGGATTCGTTGATGGCCTTCCAACCGGCAATCGAGGAGCCGTCGAACATGACGCCATCGGCGAACATGTCTTCGTCGACACAGATCACGTCCATGGTGAGGTGCTGGAGTTTGCCCTTCGGATCCGTGAAGCGCAGGTCGACGAACTTGACGTCGTTATCCTTGATTTGTTTCAAAATTTCGCTTGCGGTCGTCATTAAATTACTTCCCTTGACTTAGATGACGATTAAACGAGCCGCGGCCGAAAATGGCCGGGCGGATTAAATGGCGTCGATGCCCGTTTCGCCGGTGCGGATTCGAATGACTTCTTCCACGTTGGAAACGAAAATCTTTCCGTCGCCGATACGGCCTGTTTGCGCAGCCTTGCGGATGGCCTCGATCACCGCTTCCGCATTTTCGTCCGCCAATACAACTTCGACCTTCACCTTCGGTAGGAAGTCGACGACGTATTCGGCGCCACGGTAAAGCTCCGTGTGGCCCTTCTGACGACCGAAGCCCTTCGCTTCCGTGACGGTGATACCCTGCAGGCCGACTTCCTGAAGGGCTTCCTTCACTTCGTCGAGCTTGAAGGGCTTAATGATCGCTTCGATCTTTTTCATGAGAAAATGTCTCTCCGCTTCTCCTGATACAGCAGGACTACTCCCCGCTCGGCCAACGTAATGCACGTATCATGCCAATTGAGAACGAGCTGCTGTAAAAAATCCCGGCGAATTCGTACCGAGACGATGAATTGATGAGGATTTTTCGGAAAAATGGAAGCGATTTCGCGCGGAAATGCGTGGGATAAGCAAAAATTCGCAAAAAAGAGCCATGCACGGCGAGTTTGTGCTTCGGCAACACCTTGAATCTTATTGTTTAATTATTATGCAAATGCACATTTATAAGCCAAATCAGCCGGCGCAATAGCGGTTGTTTTTGAGGCAGATTTCGCATCTATAATATCCGCCATGATGTTGCCGCTCCCCGACCTGCTCCTCACGCCTGATGCCATGTCTGCCGTCGACAGCGCCGCTGCCGCCTCCGGCATCGATTCCTATGGGCTCATGGAAAAGGCAGGGCAGGCGGTGGCTGCCGCCGCACTCCGGCATTTTCCCGGCGCCATCCGATATGTCGTCCTCTGCGGGCCGGGCAACAATGGCGGCGATGGCTATGTAGCTGCCCGCGCGCTGCAACAGGCTGGAACCGCCGTGAGGCTGTTTTATCTGGGCGATCCGCAGCGGCTTAAGGGAGATGCTGCGCGCGCCTTTGCCGATTGTTCGGTCGAAGGTGAGGCGATCGGTGGCTATTTTCCTCAGCCTGGCGATCTCGTCATCGATGCGATCTTCGGCGCGGGCCTCTCCAGGCCGGCTCCGGATGATGTTGCTGCCGTCATCGCTCGCGTTGCGGAGGCAGGTGTTCCCGTGATTGCCGTCGATCTGCCTTCCGGCGTCGACGGGCGCAGCGGCCAGGTTCTCGGCGCGGCCTTCCATGCCGTTCGCACGGTGACTTTCATGACGCGCAAGCCGGGTCATCTTCTGCTGCCGGGCCGCGACCTGTGTGGTGAGCTGGAGGTTTTCGACATCGGTATCCCCAGCCGCATCGTGCGCGCCCATTCTGACGACCTGCTCGCCGAAAATACGCCTGCGCAGTGGCAGGCGGCCATACCTTCGGCAGGTGCCGACACGCACAAATACAAGCGAGGCCATCTCGTCGTTTTTTCCGGCGGGCCGAACGCTACGGGGGCGGCACGCATGTCGGCCATGGCCGGGTTAAAGGCCGGGGCCGGGCTCGTCACCATCGCCTCGCCGCCGGATGCGCTCAGCGTCAATGCCGGCTTGCTGACAGCAATCATGCTGCACGACGTCGAAGACGAAGTGTCGTTGCGGACATGGCTTGCCGACAAACGCCTCTCCACTTTTATTCTCGGACCGGGTTTCGGCGCAGGCGAGAAGGCGCGGCAATTCTGTCTCGCGCTTGCGGATCGCCGTCTTGTGCTGGATGCGGACGGCATCACCTCGTTCCGCGACGACCCGCAGCGATTGTTCGATGCTTTCGCCGAAGGGCCGACACGATTGGTGCTGACGCCGCATGAAGGAGAGTTCGGCCGTCTTTTTCCCGATATCGCCGCCGATGAAACCTTGAGCAAGATCGACAAGGCAAGAGCGGCTGCGGCGAGAGCCCACGCTGCTATCATCTACAAGGGCGCCGACAGCGTGATCGCCGCTCCGGACGGCAGGGCATTGATCAACGCCAACGCGCCGCCCTGGCTTGCCACGGCCGGCTCCGGCGATGTGCTCGCCGGCATTGTCGGCAGCCTGATGGCGCAAGGGACGCCGGCCTTCGAGGCGGCAGCAGCCGGTGTCTGGCTGCATGGCTTGGCAGGGCAACATGCTGGCAAGGGGCTGACGGCCGAAGATCTCATGTCGGCCGTCAAGCCGTTGTAACGCTACTTCGCGACTTCCGCCTGCAACGCAATCGCGCCCGGGGGTGCATTCACCTTGCCCTCGTGGATCATGAAGGCAAAGACATCGCGCGGTTCCGTCTTGACCTTGCGCTTGGCATCGATCAGCGGCAGATCATCAGGCACATTGCCTGTGGCCCATGATTTCAGGCGATCCGCCCAGGCTTTCAGGTCCTTCGGCGGATAACAGGTCTTGATATCGTCCGATCCCTTCTGCAGGCGGGCATAGACGAAATCGGCCGTGACATCGGCGATCATCGGATAGTCGAAATGCTCGGCGCAAACGGGTGCGACATTGTATTTTTCGAGCAGCGCGACGAACTCCCGCACCTTGAAGGAATCGTGCCGGACCTCGACAACGTGTTTCAAGGCAAGGCCGTCCTGCTTCGCCGGCAGCAGCTTGAGGAAAGCCTCGAAATCGTCGGAATCGAATTTCTTCGTCGGCGCGAACTGCCAGAGCAGCGGGCCGAGATGATCGCCGAGCTCGCTGATACCGGATTCCAGAAATTTCTGCATGGATTCACCGGCCTCGGCAAGAATCCGGCGGTTGGTGACGAAGCGGGTGGCCTTCAAGGAGAAAATGAATCCATCAGGCACATCGGCGGCCCACTTGGCAAAGACCTCGGGCTTCTGCGTGCTGTAGTAGGTGCCGTTGACCTCGATCACCTTCAGCTGGCGGCTGGCGTAATTGAGTTCGTCCTTCTGCTTCAGCGTATCGGGATAGAAGGTCCCGCGCCAGGGCTCAAAAGTCCAGCCGCCTATGCCTGTGCGGATTGCGCCCGCTTTGGTCATTCTCTCCTCCTTGGACGTTCGTCCGCGTGAACCTCACTCCGCTGCCGCAACCTTCTTCATCGGCCGCCGCTCCAGCAGCTCCTTCAGGAATTGCCCGGTATAGGAGCGCTTCTCCTTGACGATCGCCTCCGGTGTTCCGACGGCAACGATCTCGCCGCCGCCATCGCCGCCTTCGGGACCGAAATCGAGGATCCAGTCGGCCGTCTTGATGACTTCGAGATTGTGCTCGATGACCACGACCGAATTGCCCTGGTTGACCAACTCGTGCAGCATTTCCAGAAGCTTGGCGACATCGTGGAAGTGCAATCCGGTTGTGGGTTCGTCGAGAATGTAGAGCGTGCGGCCCGTCGATCGCTTCGACAGTTCCTTGGCTAGCTTGACGCGCTGCGCCTCGCCACCCGAAAGCGTATTGGCCTGCTGTCCCACCTTGATATAGCCGAGGCCGACATCCTTGAGACTCTGCAGCTTGTCGCGCACGGCGGGTACGGCTGCGAAGAAATCGACGCCTTCCTCGACCGTCATGTCGAGCACGTCGGCGATCGACTTGGTCTTGAAGGTGACATCGAGGGTCTCGCGGTTATAGCGCTTGCCATGGCAGACGTCGCAGGTGACGTAGACGTCGGGCAGGAAGTGCATTTCGATCTTGATGACGCCATCGCCCTGGCACGCTTCGCAACGGCCACCCTTGACGTTGAAGGAGAAGCGGCCGGGTTGATAGCCGCGTGCCTTGGCTTCCGGCAGGCCGGCAAACCAGTCGCGGATCGGTGTGAAGGCGCCGGTATAGGTCGCCGGGTTCGAACGCGGCGTGCGGCCGATCGGCGACTGATCGATGTCGATGACCTTGTCGATATGCTCGAAGCCGTCGATGCGGTCGTGATCGGCGGGAATTTCGCGCGCACCCATGACGCGCCGCGCGGCCGACTTATACAGCGTCTCGATCAGGAAGGTGGATTTGCCGCCGCCGGATACACCGGTAACTGCCGTGAAGACGCCAAGCGGGATGGAAGCCGTGACATTCTTGAGGTTGTTGCCCCGTGCGCCGACAACCTTGATTTCCTTACCCTTCTTGGGCTTGCGGCGCTCCTCCGGAACGGGAACGCCGAGCTCGCCGGAGAGATATTTACCGGTCAGTGACTTCGGGTTCGCCATGATGTCCTGCGGTGTGCCATGCGCCACCACCTGGCCGCCATGCACGCCGGCGGCCGGCCCGATATCGACGACGTCATCGGCCGTCAAGATCGCATCCTCGTCGTGCTCGACGACGATCACCGTGTTGCCGATATCGCGCAGATGTTTCAGCGTTTCCAGCAGCCGGGCATTGTCGCGCTGATGCAGGCCGATGGATGGTTCATCGAGAACGTAAAGAACGCCCGTCAGGCCCGAGCCGATCTGCGATGCCAGCCGGATGCGCTGGCTCTCGCCGCCGGACAGCGTACCTGAATTGCGCGAGAGGCTGAGATATTCGAGGCCGACATCGTTGAGGAAGCGCAGTCGATCGCGGATTTCCTTGAGGATGCGGACGGCAATCTCATTCTGCTTGTCAGTAAAGGTACCGGGCAGCGCATCGAACCAGTCGCGGGCGACGCGGATCGACATCTCCGCCACCTGGCTGATGTGCAGCTTGTCGATCTTGACCGCCAATGCTTCCGGCTTCAGGCGATAGCCGTTGCACGCCGGGCAGGGAGCTGCCGACATGAAGCGCTCGATCTCTTCGCGCGCCCAGGCGGAATCCGTTTCCTTCCAGCGGCGCTCGAGGTTCGGCACGATGCCTTCGAAGTTCTTATGCGTGGTATAGGAGCGGGCACCATCGGCATAATGGAACTCGATCTTGTCTTCCGTGCCGTTCAGGATGACATCCTTGGCCTTGTCGGACAGTTCGGTCCAGCGGCTGCCGAGCTTGAAGCCGTAATGCTTGCCGAGCGCTTCCAGCGTCTGATTGTAATAGGGCGAGGTCGACTTGGCCCAAGGCGCGATGGCGCCGTCGCGCAGCGTGCGTTCCGGCTCCGGCACGATCAGCTCCGGATCGATCTTCTGCTGCGAGCCCAAGCCGTCACAGGACGGGCAGGCACCAAAGGGATTGTTGAAGGAGAACAGGCGCGGCTCGATTTCCGGAATGGTGAAGCCGGAAACCGGGCAGGCGAATTTCTCCGAGAACAGCACACGCTCATGCGTCTCGTTCAGCGACTTGTTGGCCGAACCGCCGGCGGCGGTCTCTTCCGGCGGCAGCGGTTTGTCGGCGAATTCTGCGACCGCAAGACCGTCTGCAAGCCGCAACGAGGTTTCGAAGCTGTCCGCAAGACGTGCGGCCATGTCGGGCCGGACGACAATGCGGTCGACCACAACATCGATGTCGTGCTTGTATTTCTTGTCCAGCGCCGGCACATCGGCAATCTCATAGAACTGGCCGTCGACCTTGACACGCTGGAAGCCCTTTTTCATGAGCTCCGCCAGTTCCTTCTTGTACTCGCCCTTGCGACCGCGCACGAGCGGCGCCAGAATATAAAGCCTCGCGCCTTCCTCGTAGGCGAGCACGCGGTCGACCATCTGGCTGACCGTCTGGCTCTCGATCGGCAAGCCCGTGACGGGCGAATAGGGCACGCCGACGCGGGCAAACAACAGGCGCATATAGTCGTAGATTTCGGTGACCGTGCCGACCGTCGAGCGCGGATTGCGCGATGTCGTCTTCTGCTCGATCGAGATTGCCGGTGATAGACCATCGATCTGATCGACATCGGGCTTCTGCATCATTTCGAGGAACTGGCGCGCATAAGCCGAAAGGCTTTCGACATAGCGGCGCTGTCCTTCGGCATAGATCGTGTCAAAGGCAAGCGACGACTTGCCGGAGCCCGAAAGGCCGGTCATGACGATCAGCTTGTTGCGGGGCAGGTCGAGATCGATGCCCTTGAGATTGTGCTCGCGCGCACCACGTATGGAAATAGTCTTCAGTTCGCTCATCGTCGTATGCAGGTCCCTTGGAGTCTGCCTTTATTTAGTGATGCCAGCCCGCGAGTCGAGGCTGAAATGATGGGCAGGATCAGGTTTTCGATTCCGTTGACACGATCATAAGGATAAATTAGAACAAAGAAAGAACAAAATTGTCGCGGCGATTTCTTTGTGGATGAACGGAACTGGAAAGGCCGCATAAATAGCACCAGACGCCCGCTATGGGTTAAGGTGCCTGGATAGAATTTCAAAGCCGTCGATGGGCGGCAAGCAGGGTGGTATCATGGCCGGTAGTGTGAACAAGGTAATTCTGATTGGAAATCTCGGGGCGGACCCCGAAATCCGCCGCACGCAGGACGGCCGCCCGATCGCCAACCTCAACATCGCGACCTCAGAAACCTGGCGTGACCGCAATTCCGGCGAACGCAAGGAAAAGACGGAGTGGCACCGCGTCGTCATTTTCAATGAAGGCCTCTGCAAGGTCGCCGAGCAATATTTGAAGAAGGGCGCCAAGGTTTATATCGAAGGCGCGCTGCAGACCCGCAAGTGGCAGGATCAGAACGGCCAGGATAAGTATTCGACCGAAATCGTTCTGCAGGGCTTCAATTCGACCCTGACCATGCTCGATGGTCGCGGCGAAGGCGGTGGTGCAATGGAAGGCGGAAGCCGCGGCGGTCGCGGCGGCGGTGATTTTGGTGGCGGCTACGGCGGCGATTATGGCGGTGATGACTACGGCCAGTCTTCTTCGCAGGGCTCTTCCCGCAGTGGCGGCGGCAACCGCGGGGGTGGCAACCAGGGTGGTGGCGGCGGGAATTTCTCGCGCGATCTGGATGATGACATCCCGTTCTGAGAGCGGCCTAGCTGCTTGATTTTTGAAAGCCCGCCACTTGGCGGGCTTTTTCATGAAAGGGCGAGCGCCGCTTTTGCGCCGTCCACGACAAATTGCGCGGCAAGTGCCGCCAGGATAACTCCGAGCAGGCGGGTCAGGATGGCGCGGCCCGTTGCGCCAAGCATGCGGTCCAGCCTGTCGGAAATCGCAAGCGCGGCAAAGACCAGACAGAGATTGGCGGCGATGACGCCGATCAGTTGCGCCCGGTCGAGTGTCGTCTGCAGCGATCCTGCCAAGAGGATCGTGGCCGAGATCGCGCCGGGGCCGGCGATCAGCGGCAAAGCGAGGGGAAAGACCGCGATATTGCGAATATGATCCTTCGTGATGGCGACTTCCGTCGTCTTCTCTTTTCGGTCCTGTCGCCGCTCGAACACCATCTCGAAAGCGATCCAGAAGAGGAGCAGGCCGCCGGCGATGCGGAAGGCGCCAATGGAGATGCCGAGCACGCCAAGCACGCTTGCTCCGAATAGCGCAAAGGCTGCCAGAATGAAGAAGGCGATCAGTGATCCGCGCAGCGCGACCTGCTTGCGCTCCGCCCGATTCATACCCGCCGTAAGTCCGATGAAAAGCGGCGCGAGCCCTGGCGGATCGACAGTCACAAGCAGCGTCGTGAAGGCATTGATCAGCGTATCCGCGCTCGCCATATGGTCCCCGAAGCTTGTTCTATCGCTGTTATCGAGCATTGTTATGCGAGGAATCGGCTTTCGCAAAGGGTCATGTGCCGCTATTGCCGGGTTACGCCACGGAAATGTTCGATTTCATGGCTTAAAGAGGCAAAAGTCTGTTCAAAAACACCGGCCTAAATTGGCGCTCGCCAGGCCTTTCGGCTATAAATTTCGCAGTGATTCTAAAAGAGATCGTGATCTGTTTTGACTGAGCAAACACCACCCGGCGGCGGGAAGCTCCCGCCAGGCATCGAGCCGATTTCCATCATGGAGGAAATGCAGCGGTCGTATCTCGATTACGCCATGAGCGTGATCGTCAGCCGCGCGCTTCCCGACGTTCGCGATGGTCTGAAGCCTGTTCATCGGCGCATCCTCTATGCGGCGCATCAGAGCGGCTATCACTGGAACCGTAAATATGTGAAGTCGGCCCGCCCCGTCGCCGACGTCATGGGTAGCTACCACCCGCACGGCGACGCCTCGATCTATGACGCCTTGGTCCGCATGGCGCAGGATTGGTCGATGCGTGTGCCGCTCATCGACGGGCAGGGCAATTTCGGCTCGATCGACGGCGATCCGCCGGCGGCGATGCGTTATACGGAATCGCGCCTGACGAAGGTTGCCCACGAGCTTCTCGAGGATATCGACAAGGAAACGGTCGACTTCCAGGAAAACTACGATGCGACCACGGAAGAGCCGAAGGTTCTGCCGGCGCGCTTCCCGAACCTGCTCGTCAACGGTTCCGGCGGCATTGCCGTCGGCATGGCGACGAATATTCCGCCGCATAACCTCTCTGAAGTGATCAACGGCTGTATTGCGCTCATCGACAATCCGGCGATCGAATTGCCTGAGATGATGCAGATCATCCCCGGCCCGGACTTCCCGACGGGTGCGAAGATCCTCGGCCGTGCCGGCATCCGTTCCGCCTATGAGACGGGACGCGGCTCCGTTGTCATGCGCGGTGTTGCGACCATTGAGCCGATGCGCGGCGATCGCGAGCAGATCATCATCACCGAGGTTCCCTATCAGGTGAACAAGGCGTCGATGATCGAGAAGATGGCCGAACTCGTGCGCGAGAAGCGCATCGAAGGCATCTCCGACCTGCGCGACGAGTCCGACCGTCAGGGCTATCGCGTCGTCGTCGAGCTGAAGCGCGACGCCAATGCCGATGTCATCCTGAACCAGCTCTATCGCTATACGCCGCTGCAGACCTCCTTCGGCTGCAACATGGTGGCGCTGAACGGCGGCAAGCCCGAGCTGATGAACCTGATGGACATGCTGCGCGCTTTCGTGGCTTTCCGCGAGGAGGTCATCAGCCGCCGCACGAAGTACCTCCTGCGCAAGGCTCGTGATCGCGCCCATGTCTTGGTCGGCTTGGCGATTGCGGTCGCCAATATCGATGAAGTCATCCGTGTCATCCGCCAGGCGCCGGATCCGCAATCGGCCCGCGAAGAGCTGATGACGCGTCGCTGGAATGCAGTAGACGTCGAATCTCTTATCCGGCTAATCGACGACCCGCGCCACCGCATCAATGAGGACGGTACCTACAACCTCTCGGAAGAGCAGGCCCGCGCCATTCTCGAACTGCGTCTGGCACGCCTGACCGCTCTCGGTCGCGATGAAATCGACGAGGAACTCAACCAGATTGGCGCAGAGATCAAGGACTACCTTGATATCCTGTCTTCGCGCGCGCGCATCCAAGCCATTGTAAAACAAGAGCTTGCTGCGGTTCGCGACGAATTCGGAACGCCGCGCCGCACAGAGATCGTCGATGGCGGTCTCGAGATGGACGACGAGGATCTGATCGCCCGCGAGGACATGGTCGTCACCGTTTCCCATCTCGGTTACATCAAGCGCGTGCCGCTGACCACTTATCGTGCGCAGCGCCGCGGCGGCAAGGGCCGCTCCGGCATGACCACCCGTGACGAAGATTTTGTTACCCGGCTATTCGTTCTCAATACACATACGCCGGTCCTGTTCTTCTCGTCTCGCGGTATCGTCTATAAGGAAAAGGTCTGGCGTCTGCCGATCGGCACACCGACGTCGCGCGGCAAGGCACTGATCAACATGCTGCCGCTGGAGCCTGGCGAGCGCATCACCACGATCATGCCTCTGCCCGAGGATGAGGATAGCTGGGACAATCTCGACGTGATGTTCACGACGACGCGCGGCACCGTGCGCCGCAACAAGCTGTCGGATTTCGTCCAGGTCAACCGCAATGGCAAGATCGCCATGAAGCTCGAGGAGGAGGGCGATGAAATCCTCTCCGTCGAGACCTGTACCGAGCATGACGACGTGTTGATGACGACGGCGCTTGGCCAGTGCATTCGCTTCTCGGTATCGGATGTGCGCGTTTTCGCCGGCCGCAATTCGATCGGTGTTCGCGGTATCACCCTTGCATCCGGCGATCGCATCATCTCGATGACGATCGTCCGGCATGTGGATGCCGAGCCATGGGAGCGTGCAGCCTACCTCAAGCGCTCCGTCAGCGAGCGTCGTTCGGCGACGGGCGAGGACGAGGAAATCGCGCTGGTCGGTGAGGAAGTCACCGACGAGGGACAGCTGGGCGATGAGCGTTACGAAGAACTCAAGGCGCTCGAGCAGTTTATCCTGACGGTTTCGGAAAAGGGCTTCGGCAAGCGTTCGTCTTCTTACGATTTCCGCATCTCCGGCCGTGGCGGCAAGGGTATCCGCGCTACCGACACGTCGAAGACGGGCGAGATCGGCGAGCTTGTTGCCGCCTTCCCGGTCGAGGACGGCGATCAGATCATGCTCGTGTCGGATGGCGGTCAGCTGATCCGCGTCCCCGTCGGCGGCATCCGCGTCGCCAGCCGCGCCACAAAGGGCGTCACCATCTTCTCAACCGCGAAGGACGAGAAGGTCGTATCCGTCGAGCGTATCAGCGAGCCGGAAGGCGATGAGGATGCGGCAGTCGACGATGAGACTGTTGCCGATGAGGCAGGGGATGCCGGCGGCGATGTCGAGGGCGGCAGCGAAGAATAGGATTTCGCTGCCTCCGATCGGAAAAGCCGGGGTTGCCCGCCGAGCTGAGTAAAAAATCAATGCTTTCAATCGCATGAGCTTGGCGACAGGCTCATGCGATTGTTTTTGTGCAGTGGGCGAGCCGGAGCTGCCAAAGGACGCTTGTAGGACCTTCTATTCCGGGCGTCTGCTGTCTTGCGAAAAGGGTGGCAGAACCTCCAGGCTCTCCCGATCCAGCTGCGCGAAAACCTCGTCATAACCGAAGCGGAAATGCCAGCCGAGGACCGCACCCGCGGATTTCGATGCGTAAACACGATCGATTCTGTCAGGCAGAGGCCAGTTTTGCTGGGCGAATTTCGCGGCAAGGCCGGGCGCGCGTAACCGGATGACGGAGGTGGCGTCGACCGCGAGCGCCTCGCAATCTTCCGGTTTGAACAGTGTGCTGGCGGAAACGATATGTCGTTGAAAATCTTTGCCGCCGTTCGTGAGTGCCGCCACATGGGCATCCGCGACATCACGGATATCAACGCCGCGATGCAGACGATAGATGGCCACCACATTGGTCGACTCCGGAAAGCTTCGAGACATGCGTAAAACGCGGATCTGCAGATTCGAGTCGGCCATGCCCTTAAGGATCTGTTCGGCTTCCAGTTTCGTACGGTGATAGATGCTTTTCGGTTGCGGCACGGTGTCTTCATCGATCCATGTGCAATGACCGGAGACGACGGCGCGACCATAAAGCGCCGTGGTGCTGGTAAATATCAGTCGCTTCACGCCGGCAGCCAGCGCTGCCTCAGCCAGTTGCCGTGTTCCATCCACATTGATGCGGCGAAATTCATCGTCGGAAACCGTGCCGACATGAGGCGCATGCAGCGCCGCGCAATGGATGACCGCATCCGCATCCGTCAGCGCTTGGCGCAGCAACGTCGCATCGGTAAAATCTCCGACGAGGTGCGTCGTCGAAAACGGCGAGCGATCGATGCCTATCACCGTGTGGCCTGGCGCAAGCGCATTAAAGATCGCCCGGCCAAGTCGCCCGGAGCTGCCTGTCAGGACAATGCGCATCTCGATCCCTCGATGAACCGCGATCACCATAGCATGATTGAAGCGGCTGGCGCGCTTCCTCTTGCAAAATCATGCTTTTGCGTCGAGACGACAAGGGTGTGGGGGAGAAGATTTATATTGTAATGGCAATAAAAAACCGGACGCTGGCGGGGAGAGCGTCCGGTTCATGGTCCATCCGAGCATCTGGCGGGGAGAGGATGCTCGGTACGCGGAGATCAGAGCGTCTTGTGACGCTTATGCAGTCTCTTGCTCTCTTCGCTTTCGCGATGGAGCGCCGAAATGGTGGATGCGACTGACACGACAAACATGATGCTGATGAAAACTGTAAGCAGCGTCAAAATTGTGAACATGATCGCTCCCTCCTTTGGTGGGACTAGCGTTCAGATCCCTTAGTATTGGCTGGAGGCAACGAAGGGACGAGCCGAAGCAAAGGGACCATAGATCTTCGACTGGTCGGGTTTCTGATCGTAAAGCGCAACGGTTGCTGCAAGCATTCCCGAAATCATGGCCATCCAAACAAAGTTAATAAGGGTGATCTTGTCGGGCATACTCTTCTTCCTTCTTGCCGCAATGTGCAATTTGAGTTTCGGACTGTTAACGCGGCGTTTCCCAAATGGTTCCGCCGATATTGAGAGCTATCTAGCAATGCGCGCCTGAAGCGACCTTGAATGCCTTGTTCATCTGGCGTTCAGATTCGCGATGCGTTTTGCGCATGGCGATGGCTATTTCTTGGGCAAAATCGATGTCGTTGCTGTTTCCCGAGGCGGAATCCCATTCGATCTCATAGTTGTCGGCGAAAAGATGAACGAGGTATTCGACGAAAAATGAACCGATGATGGCGCCTGCGATGATGAAGACGAGCATGGCATGATTTCCCTGAAGCGGAGACCGGCGGGCCGTTGAACCAGGCCCGTTTCGATGTTGATGGCAGTAAAGCATGGTCGAGCTGAAACGGGCTTGAACGGCGTGTTCATCTACAGTTCAGAGGCGGTCGCTGGGTTGCAAATCACTTGCGATACGGCCTCATCCATGACAAAAGGCGTCGAAACAACGAGCCGGCTTGGTATGACGACAGCCTTCTATCCAGGGTCTTTCGACCCGATGACCAACGGACATCTGGATGTCCTCGTGCAGGCGTTGAATGTCGCCGCCAAGGTGATCGTCGCGATCGGCATTCATCCCGGCAAGAAGCCGCTTTTCTCCTTCGAGGAGCGCGCGGAGCTCATTCGCAGATCACTCGGAGAGGCGTTGCCACAAAAGGCGGGCGATATTTCCGTCGTCGCCTTCGACAATCTGGTCGTCGATGCGGCCCGCGCCCATGGTGCGACCTTGCTCGTGCGCGGCCTGCGCGACGGCACCGATCTTGACTATGAAATGCAGATGGCTGGCATGAACAGGCAGATGGCGCCGGATATCCAGACGCTGTTTCTGCCAGCTGGCACGGCCTCGCGGCCCATAACCGCCACATTGGTGCGGCAGATCGCATCCATGGGCGGCGATGTCAGCGCCTTCGTGCCGTCGGCGGTGCTGGAAGCGCTGAACGGCAAACTCAAAAATAAGGCCAGCGGCAACAGCTGAGCCGAAATCCAATCCCGAACGGAGCATCCATGAAACTCTTTCATATTGCATTGGCAGGATTCCTGAGCCTTGCCGCCTTCGCAGGCAGCGCGTTCTCGGCCGCAGCCGCAGATCTTTTGACCATCCAGCTCAAGGACGGCCCGGTGGTCATCCAGTTGATGCCGGAGGTTGCGCCGAAGCATGTTGCCCAGATCGAAGCGCTGGCGAAGAAGGGTGCCTACGACAACGTCGTCTTCCATCGCGTCATCGATGGCTTCATGGCGCAGACCGGCGACGTTCAGTACGGCAATGCTTCCAAGGGTTATGATCCGAACAAGGCCGGCACCGGCGGTTCCGACCTGCCGAACCTTCCGGCAGAATTCTCCAAGGTTCCGTTCCAGCGCGGCACCGTCGGCATGGCGCGCGCCCAGGACCCGAACTCCGCCAATTCGCAGTTCTTCATCATGTTCGCCAATGGCGATTTCCTGAACGGCCAGTACACGGTCGTCGGCAAGGTCATCTCGGGCATGGAGCTTGTCGACAAGATCAAGCGTGGCGAAGGCCAGAACGGCGAAGTGAGCAACCCTGACAAGATGATCAAGGTTACTGTCACCAAGAAGTGATTTCACGGGCATGATCCCAAAAGGCGCGGCGCGGCTTTTGGATGAGATCAAGCCAAGGCAAGTTGCATGATCCGGGCAGGATCATGCACAAACAGAGAGAACAAGGAAACGAACATGGCTGAGATCAAGGATCCAGAAAACACCCTCATCCTGGAAACCACCAAGGGCCAGGTTGTCATTCAGCTTCTGCCACAGGTCGCTCCCGAGCACGTTGCCCGCATCAAGGAGCTTGCGCGCGAAAAGGCCTATGACGGCGTCGTCTTCCATCGTGTTATCGACGGCTTCATGGCCCAGACCGGCGACGTGCAGTTCGGCAAGCAGGGCAGCGAAACCTTCAATCCAGGCCGCGCCGGCATGGGCGGCTCCTCCAAGCCGGACCTGAAGGCTGAGTTTTCCGCGACTTCGCATATTCGCGGCACCTGCTCCATGGCTCGTTCGCAGAACCCGAACTCGGCCAACTCGCAGTTCTTCATCTGCTTTGCCGACGCTCCCTGGCTGAACAAGCAGTACTCCGTCTGGGGTCAGGTTATCTCCGGCATGGATTTCGTCGACCAGATCAAGCGCGGCGAGCCGGTAAAGGATCCGGATTCGATCGTATCTGCTCGGGTTGCTGCCGACGTCTGATCGTGATTATTCCTGAAACCCGCCTCTTGCGCCTTTGGCGTGAGGGGCGGGTTTCGCTTTGCTTGGATGAATTCAATGCGTGTTGACCTTTTCGATTTCGATCTGCCGGATGAGCGTATCGCGCTCAGGCCCGCCGAGCCGCGTGACAGTGCACGTCTGCTCGTTGTCGATCCGAACAATGGTTCGAATACGCTGAGCGACCACCGGATACGAGATCTGCCGTCCTTCCTGCGCCCCGGCGACGCCGTGGTCTTCAACGATACCAAAGTGATCCCGGCACAGCTGGAAGGCATTCGCCATCGCGAAGGTGCGCCAGGCCAGCAGGTCTCGGCAACCTTGCATATGCGCGCCGCGCCCGATCGCTGGAAGGCTTTCGCAAAGCCCGGCAAGCGTATCAAGATCGGCGACCGCATCCAGTTCGGCCATGGCGAGAATGTTTGCGCGCTCGGCACGCTCGACGCGACCGTCGAGGAAAAAGGCGAGGGCGGAGAGATTACCCTGCGGTTCGATCTGTCTGGTCCTGCATTGGACGAGGCAATCGCCGCAGTCGGGCATATTCCGCTGCCGCCCTATATTGCGGCGAAGCGTCCCGAGGACGAGCGCGATCGTGCCGATTATCAGACGATTTATGCACGCGAAGAGGGCGCGGTCGCAGCACCCACCGCCGGCCTGCATTTCACGCCATCTCTGTTTGCCGCACTCGATGCCCTCGGCGTCGAGCGGCATTTCGTGACGCTGCATGTCGGCGCCGGCACTTTCCTGCCCGTCAAGGCCGATGACACCGACGATCACAAGATGCATTTCGAGATCGGCTATGTCGATGCCGCGACGGCCGCAAAGCTGAATGCCGTCAAGGCGAGGGGTAGCCGCATCGTCTGCGTCGGCACGACGTCGCTGCGGTTGATCGAAAGTGCCGCCGCTGAGGACGGCACTATCCAGCCTTGGCACGGCGCCACCGGTATTTTCATCACACCCGGCTATCGCTTCAAGGCGGTCGACATGCTGATGACCAATTTCCACCTGCCGCGCTCGACCCTGTTCATGCTCGTATCGGCTTTTGCCGGCCTTGATACGATGCGCGCGGCCTACACCCATGCTATCGAGACGGGCTATCGCTTCTATTCCTATGGCGATGGCAGCCTGCTCTACCGGAAAGACTAGGACGAGATGAGCGAGAGCTTTCAGTTTCAATTGAAGAAGACCGACGGCGGCGCCCGCCTCGGTGAAGTTTCCATGCCGCGCGGGACCATCCGCACGCCGGCATTCATGCCCGTCGGCACAGTCGGCACTGTCAAGGCCATGTATCTCGACCAGGTGCGTGAGACCGGCGCCGATATCATCCTCGGCAATACCTATCACCTGATGCTACGCCCGACTGCCGAGCGTGTCGCCCGCCTCGGCGGCCTACATCAGCTGATCCGCTGGCCGCATCCGATCCTCACCGATTCCGGCGGCTTCCAGGTGATGTCGCTGTCGGGTCTGCGCAAACTGGACGAGCAGGGCGTCACCTTCAAATCGCATGTCGATGGCAGCCTGCATCATATGTCGCCGGAACGCTCGATCGAGATCCAGGGCTTGCTCGATTCCGATATCCAGATGCAGCTCGATGAATGCGTCGCATTGCCGGCAACGCCGAAGGAAATCGAGCGCGCCATGGAAATGTCGCTGCGTTGGGCGGAGCGCTGCAAGGTGGCTTTCGGCAATCAGCCCGGGAAGGCGATGTTCGGCATCGTCCAGGGCGGCGACGTGCCAGAACTTCGCGTCCGGTCGGCGCAGGCGCTGAGCGGCATGGACCTGAAAGGCTACGCGGTCGGCGGCCTTGCCGTCGGCGAACCGCAGGAAGTCATGCTGCGCATGCTGGAGATCACGCTTCCGGAACTGCCGACGGAGAAGCCGCGCTACCTGATGGGTGTTGGCACGCCGGACGACATCCTGAAATCGGTTGCCCGCGGCATCGACATGTTCGATTGCGTGATGCCGACCCGCTCGGGCCGCCACGGACTGGCCTTCACCCGCCGCGGCAAGGTGAATATCCGCAATGCCCGTCACGCCGAGGACATGCGCCCGCTTGACGAGCAGTCCAATTGCCCAGCCTCGCGCGACTACTCGCGTGCCTATCTGCACCATCTCGTCCGCGCCAACGAAGCGCTCGGCGGCATGCTACTCTCCTGGCACAATCTCGCCTACTACCAGGAACTGATGCAGGGCATCCGCCAGGCGATCGCCGAAGGCCGCTTTGCCGATTTCATGGCCGAGACGCAGGAAAACTGGGCGAGGGGTGATCTTGAGCCGGTATAATCGGGTCTCGCACACGCTCTTGCCTCGATCCCAATTTCACGTTAGTTGAGCATCGTCGAAAAATGGCAGGGTCGGATCGGTAAGCCCGACCCCTTCTATTTGAAGCTCTGCTCCTCGCCATTGGCGTGAGAACCCACGACGCGGAACTTGGCCATTGTGGTCGAGTGTCCCGCGTTGGCGTGGGCCGGATCGACCGACATGTCTCCGCGGGAAAGCCTTTCGGAGCTGTCATGAGACTGAACCACCTGGATCTGCATGTTCCCGATGTCGCCGCGACCCGGGATTTTTTTGTTTCCGTTTTCGGCCTGACGGAAGTGGAAACGCGAGGCGCAAATGGTCTTGCCATCCTTCGCGACGATGCCGGGCTTGAGCTTGTCATCAGCCGGCCGGTGGAGAAATTCGGCGGCGCCGATACCGTCTCCGTCGGTCGCAATACCTATCATATCGGCTTCGTGCAGCCCTCCCGGGAGGCGGTCGATCTGTTGTTCGAGCGGGTGAAATCGAGCGGCTGCGAGATCTGGAAACCACCTTCGATCATACGCGGCAATTGGTCGTTTTATTGTTTTGCACCGGGGCGAATCCTTATCGAAGTCGGCTGGCGCATGGACCTTGCTCTGTTGGTAAATCATTTATTATCGATTGATTGTTATTCTTAACCAACATCATCTTGAGCCGGCTGGAACGGGCTTGCCGTGGGCAATCTCCGTTTCCGGCTGCGTTTCAAAATAGGCCTGGCAACAATAAAGCATTGGGAAAAATAGCGAATCGGAATAAACGGTCCATCCGCCTTTGAAAAACGTCATTGGCTGATTTGATTGCGTGGACGCTTGGAATTTTGAAAAAATCCGGCTAAAACGCATTCTCTTAATCGATAAGGGCTGTACTACCGAAAATAGGAGGCACTTGCCGTTGAGGGCGCAACGCAAATTCGGGGCATGTCTTTCAGGGCTATTGGTTGTCGGTTTGGCCGCTACCAGCTGCACGACGACGCAGAAGACAACAGCTACCCCCAGCAATACCACCAAGCCCATTCGTGGCGCGAAGGTGACGTATAATTATACGATAAAGGACAAGGACTGTCTCGAACGTGCAATGTACTTCGAGTCGGAACGCTCCGATCCCGGCGGTTACATGGCCGTTGGAACGGTCGTGATGAACAGATTGACCTCCGGTGCCTATCCGCCCACGATCTGTGGCGTGGTCTCCCAGGAAAGGCAGTTTGCCCCAGGTGTGATGACCAGAGAAGTCAAGGATCAGGCAAAGCCCGATCTTGAAGTTGCTGCGTCGAAGATCCTGCGTGGTGAGCGGCATCCTCAGGTGAAGGACGCGATGTTCTTCCACACCGAAGGGCTGAGATTCCCGTACGATAATATGCACTACGTCGCTTATGCTGGCGGCAACGCGTTCTATGAGAAGCGTGGTCGCGATGGCGAATTGCAGACGCCGGCACCGCTTCCAGCCTACGAGGTCGCGATGAATTACGTGCCCACGCAGGGCGCGCCGCAATCTCCATTCGTGTTGCCGGAAATGCAGCCTGCATCGACGACTTCGGCCGTCGCGGCCTTTACGCCTGTCTCGAACCCTGTCGTGACGATGCCGCAGAATGCCGTTCTTATTCCGGCCGCGGTTCCGATCCCGACGCCGGCACCAACGGACATGGCGATTTCGGGACCGCTCTCGAACGGCGAAACCACATACACGAATACGCCTATGCCGGCTTCGACAGTCGTCATTCCGCAGCCGCGCCCCGAATTCGACGGGAATAGTGCGGTCGGAAATTCGGTTAGAATTCGCGGCTAGAAACACTTGGCCAAAGCTCTTGAACAGTGCGTCTCTCCCTGGGAGGCGCGCTGTTTTCATTTGAGCTGAGCTATCGGCTGGAGCACTTCCAGGAAAAGTGCATAGCGGTTTTCCGTCCGAAATGCGCAAAGAAACAAGATGGGGCGTTTTCGCGATTCGAAGAAAAGCGGAAATGCTCTAAATGCCCTCGCTCGTCGCCTTGGAGAGGATCTGCACGCCGTTGATCTTGTAGCTGCCGTCGGGTTGACGGGTGATCTGGTAGATCGCCGTCCAGTCCTTGTCATCGGTGCCTGTGATCAGCACCTCCTGATAGACGACTGCGCCGTTGTCGATGGCGCGGCTCTTGCCGAAAGCATAATTGCCGGGATGAAACACCGGCTGATAGCTCTTCTTCACCATGGCGAAGAAGCTGTCCTTGTCTGGGAAAAGCGCTTTGATGCCGGGTGCGGCGAAGGAATAGGCGGTCGCCGCGTCATCGTGCAGAAAGGCCTCTATCTGTTGCTCGATAAGGCCTTGTGCCGTCTGAACCGGATCTTCCGCGTAAGCGGCCGGCGCAAAGGCGATGCAGCAGAGAAAAGCGGCGATAGAAAAAGCGCGCATATCCGTCTCCAGCCAATGGAGAAAGCTTAGCGCGCTTTGATCGTAAGCAGAAGCGATTACTGCCAGCGGCGGAAGAGCGCGCTGGCGTTGACACCGCCAAAACCGAAGCCATTGGAGATCGCATACTCCATGGCCATCGGCCGGGCGGTCGCTCCGACGATATCGATACCCTCGGCAGCCGGGTCAGCCTCCTGCAGATTGCGGGTCGGCGGGGCGATCTGGTCGCGCAGAGCCATGATGGTGAAGATCGCTTCCATACCGCCGGCAGCACCCAGAAGATGGCCCGTTGCAGCCTTCGTGCCGCTGACGGCAATCGCGCCATCGCGGCCGAACACGGTCTTGATGGCTTCCATCTCGCCTCGGTCGCCGACTTGTGTCGACGTCGCATGCGCGTTCAGGTGTTTGACCTCGGCGGGCGAAATGCGAGCCTGGGAAAGTGCAGCGAGCATGGCGCGGCGCGCACCATCGCCGTCTTCCGGTCCGGCGGTCATATGATAGGCATCGGCGGCTGTGCCATAGCCGACAAGCTCGGCAAGTGGCGTGGCGCCACGCGCAAGGGCATGCTCCAAGGTCTCGATGACAAGCATGCCGGCGCCTTCGCCCATGACGAAACCGTCCCGACCGCTGTCGAAGGGGCGCGAGGCTTCTTCCGGCCGGTTGCTGAAGCCGGTCGAGAGCGCGCGTGCCGCCGCAAAGCCGCCGAGGCTCACCTTGTCGATGCAGGCTTCCGCGCCGCCGCAGATGGCGACATCGGCCTCGCCTGAGCGGATCAGCCGCGCGGCGTCGCCGATCGCCTGAACGCTGGCGGCACAGGCCGTGACCGGCGCACCGAGCGGCCCCTTATATCCATAGCGGATGCTCACCTGTCCGGCGGCGAGATTGACGAGGAAGGAGGGGATGGTGAAGGGCGACAGACGCCGCACGCCCTTTGTCTCGGCCGTGCGCACGGCATCGGCGATGGCAGGAAAGCCGCCGACGCCCGAGGCAATGATCGTTGCCGTCCGCTCCAGAGCGCTGACGTCAGTCGGTTGCCAGCCAGCCTGCAGGATCGCTTCCTCGGCCGCTGCCATGGCGAGAAGGATGAAGCGGTCCATCTTCTTCTGGTCTTTGACCGGCACGTAGCGATCGACATCGAAGCCGGCTTCTGCATCCTCGGCGATATCAGGAACGACGCCGCCGACCTTGGCGGCGAGATCGTCCACCATTTCCTCAGGCAGCAGCCGCAGGCCAGAGCGTCCCTCGACAAGCCTCTTCCAGCTTGCATTGACACCCACGCCCAAGGGCGAAACCAGCCCCATGCCGGTGACGACGATACGATCCATGTCTTGCTCCTATTTGGTCAGGCGTCGAAGCCCAGAAACCATGCTTTCATCTGGGCGATGCGTTCATGAACCGCGTCGTCGGCCGCCGGCCCCGGCACAAGGATCGTGTCTTCGGGGTGAAAGGCGCGGCCGGTGACGCGGTCGATGAGAAGCGGGTCGCGATCTTCACCGGTATTGGCGTCGACAAGGCGCATCGCGACCTCTTCTGCAGGCAAATGCTGGTTGCCCCAGGTAAACAGCGCCATCAGCACGGGGAAGAAATCCCGACCTTTTTCAGTCAGCACATATTCATAGCGTGGCGGTCGTTCATTGTAGAGACGACGCTCGAACAGGCCTTCATCGGTCAGATGCTTGAGGCGCCGCGTCAGGATATTCGGCGCAACGCCGAGATTCTTCTGGAACTCGTCGAACCGGCTCAACCCTTGAAGCGCATCGCGCAGGATCAGGATACTCCACCAGTCGCCGACACTTTCGAGCGCACGGGCGGCGGGGCATTTGAAACTGCTGAAGCTCGTTCTCTGCATGGGCAAGGCAGATAGCATGGGTAACTAGCATAATGCAAGTTACTATATGGGGCCGTAAAACGGCCGTTTTGGTTTGGATGGCTTGCGGGCAGGAAATTGGGCTCGGACAATTAGAGAACGATATGGGTGGGCAGCGAAATCTAGTGACCCAGCGTTTGCGTTTGCGCGACGTTATAAGGTCCGATAGAGGCTTCGTGAGGGAGCTGATAACCGACGACAACGTACGTCGATTTCTTGGCGGGCCTATTCCCGTCGCCCGCCTTGAAGCGGCGATCAATGCCTATTTCCTTGCTCAGGATGGACAGATGATATGGCTGGTCGAAACCAAGGATACGCGGCAACCACTTGGCCTTGTTTCCATTTCGGATCATACGGACGGTAGGGATTCCGAGCTGTCGTACCAATTTTGTGTCGGCTCATGGGGTTCGGGTTTTGCGACCGAGGCGGCAAGGCGCGTCCTCGAATATGGCCTTGAGGATATGCAGCTTGACCGGCTGATAGCGGAAACCCAGGCTGCCAACACCGCATCGTGCCGTTTGCTCGAAAAGATCGGCATGAAAGAAGTAAGGCGTTTGTGCCGGTTCTGCGCAGAGCAGATTATTTATACGAGTTAGGCTTTGGCACCTCGATCAAGTGCGACGTCGTCGCGGAGCCTAAACGGACTCCGCATCCGGACGCACGATCAACCTGCCAAGCATTTCACCAAGCTGGGGCGGGGCCAGTTCGGATTCTCGTTCTATCGCAGCGGCGGTAAACCAAGTTAGTTCGGTATGTTCATCGTCAATGAGGTGCGGATGACCGTACCACTCATCGATATGGTAGATGTGGAACGTAGCGGATGCCTCGATCGAGCCCTCGGAGACGAATTTCCCGACAAGCCGGCACTGCCTGGGCGTGACGCCTATTTCTTCCATAAGTTCTCGCCGTAGGGCCGTCTCGGCGTCTTCACCATCCTCGATATGGCCGCCGGGTAGGCTCCAGCGATTTGGATGTACATTGCGTTTGGAACTTCGTCTCGCAAGCAGAATGGTTCCGTTCTGGATTAGTGCTCCCATTGCAATATCGGGCATTTATGCCTCCCAGCCTCAGGTCCGCGACTCCGCAGGCACCGAAGCGGAGACTTCCTCCTCCGGAATATCGTCGAAGGACGCATAATTGAGGTTATAGAGTTTCGAGTAAAGCTTGCCGTTTGCCATCAGCTGATTGTGGTTGCCGCTTTCGAGCAGCTGGCCGTTTTGCAGCACGATGATACGGTCGGCCTCGCGGATGGTCGCCAGACGATGGGCGATGACGAGGCCGGTGCGGCCTTCCAGCAGCTTCACCAGCGCCTTCTGGATCAGCATCTCGGTATAGCTGTCGATGTTCGCCGTCGCTTCGTCGAGCACGAGGATCTTGGCGTCGGCGACAAGGGCGCGGGCAAAGCTGACGAGCTGGCGCTGGCCGAGCGAGAGACCACCGCCGCGCTCGCCAAGGACCGAGTCGTAACCATCCGGAAGACGCATGATGAATTCATGCGCGCCGACCGCCTTGGCCGCCTCGATGATCTCCTCGCGCGTCGCTTCCGTCTTGTTGTAGCGGATGTTCTCCAGCACCGTGCCTGTGAACAGGAATGGCTCCTGCAGCACCATGGCGATCTGGCGGCCGAGCGAATCTTGGATGAGGGAGCGCACGTCATGACCGCCGACCAGTACCTGGCCCTGCTGCACGTCGTAGAAGCGATGGATGAGTGCCATCGAGCTCGACTTGCCCGAACCTGTCGGCCCGATCAACGCTACGGTTTCGCCGGGATTGACCCTGAAGTTGACATTCTTCAGCACCGGATGCTTGGGATCGTAGCCGAAGACCACGTCGCGGAACTCGACCGAGCCGTCCATATCAGGCGATAGCTCAATGGCGTCGGGTGCATCCTTGATGTCGACCGGAACGTCGAGCACCTCGGTCAACCGCTGGCCGGAGGCCATGGCGCGCTGCATCACCGAATACTGCATGGTGAGTGAGCGGATCGGGTCGAAGAAGCGCTGAATGTAGAACAGGAAGGCGACCATGATGCCGACATCGAGCCTGTGGTTCAGCACCATCGAACCACCGACGATGATGACGATCGCCATGGCCATGCCGGTCAGCGTGTCGACGATCGGCACCATGACTTGGGCATAGCGCGCCGCCGTCAGGTGCGTCTGAAGGTTCGCATGGGCCTTGTCGTCGAAAAGCGAGAAGTTCACGCTCTGCCGATGCATGCCCTGGACTGCACGCACACCATGGATCGCTTCCGCCAGCGCGCCGTTGGTGACGGAGTTGGTCTCATGCGCGTTCATGAAGGCGACGCGGGCCTTCGGGAGCCAGAACAGCCGCACGATGAAGAGGATCGGCATGACGGAAAGCGTCAGCAGGCCGAGCCGGAAATCGAGCGACAGCATGACGATGACGATACCGAAAAGCAAAGCGATGTCACCGACGGAAAGCACTGAGGTTTCAAGGAATTCCTGCATAGAATTAACGTCGCCCTGTAAGCGCGACATCAGGCGTCCGACCTCGGTTTTGTCCATGAAAGACAGCGAGACGCGCTGCAGATGCGCAAACATTGCCCGGCGGATATCGAACAGAACCTCTTCCGCCACCTGGCCGACATAGGTTTCCTGCACGTAGCTCGCCCCGTAATTGACGAGAATTGCCGCCGTGAAAATCCCCAGAGAAAGCCAGAGCGCCGAATAGTCCACGGCGCCAGGCGCCATGGCACCGTCGATCGCATGGCGGATGACGAGCGGAATGACGATCTGCGAGGCCGTGAAGAGCAGGACGGCGACAACCGAGATATAGATCTGCCGGCGATAGGGGCTGACGAAAGCCCAGATGCGGCGAATGATCTTGCTGTCGAAGACCTTGCCGAAGATCTCCTCTTCGACGCGGTGCGAGCCGACGACTGCACGGGGAGGGCGGCGACCATCCTCGCGCACATCGTTGCGCTCGGTTTCGGTGATTTCCGACATTGTCAAACCTCCCTTTTCGCCCTTTCGAGCGTGCCGACGCCGGATGTCCTGATGACATCGTCCTCCGGCCGAACCTGTAGATCGTAGAGCGCCTTGTACCGCCCGCCCGCGGCAAGGAGCTGTTCATGGGTGCCGCGCTCGACGATCTCGCCATCCTCGATGAAGAGGATCTGGTCGGCATGCATCAGCGAACTCAGCCTGTGGGCGACGATCAGCGTCACGCGGTCCCGAGCGAAACGCTTCATAGCGCTGCGGATGCGCTGCTCCGTCGCGGCGTCGATCGCAGCTGTGGAATCGTCGAATACCATCACGGCGGGCTTCAGCATCAATGTCCGGGCGATGGTCAGGCGCTGACGCTGGCCGCCGGATAGCGACACGCCGCGCTCGCCGACGATTGTGGTATAGCCGGCCGGCAGACCGAGAATGTAATTGTGCAGCTGCGCCGACTCGGCGGCCCGTTCGATACGGGGTTCCTTCGCCCAAGGGTCGCCATAGGCGATATTGTTCTCGATGCTCGTCGTGAACAGGAAGGAATCCTGCTGCACGACCGCAACATTCTGCCGCAGCGATTGCAGCGTCGCCTTGCGGATATCTTGGCCGTCGAGAGTGATCCGCCCGGCCGTGACGTCGTAAAAGCGCGGAATGAGATGCGCGATGGTGGACTTGCCGCTGCCGGGTGGTCCGACAATGCCGATCGTCTCGCCGCGCTTTGCTTCGAAACAGATATCCTTAAGCACCGGCCGCATTTCCGAGCCCGGATAGCTGAAGTCGACATTCTCAAACCGCAGCGTGCCTTCGGTCACGACGAGCGGCCTGGCGTCCGGGGCATCCTTGATGGGAATGTCGAGATCGAGAAGCTCAAACAGGCGCGAACCGCAGGTCGATGCGCGGGCGAAGGCATTCACCATCAACCCGAGTTGACGCACCGGCATCTGCAGGATGGTCATGAAGGTCAGGAAGGAGGCCAGCGTGCCGACGCTGATTTCGCCATTGATGACCTTGAGGCCGCCGAGCCAGAGCACGAGCCCCATCGACACGAAGAAGGAGAGGTTCATCGCGCTGGTATTGATGACGCGGATACCGACGCGCCGATGAGCGAGGGAAAGCGCATTGTGCGAGGCGCGGTCGAACTTCATGAGCTCGTGCGCCTGCGCGGCGAAGGCGCGGACGACGCGGATGCCGCCGAGATTTTCCTCCATCACGCGCGTCAGCACCGAGAGGCGCTCCTGCAGGTCGAGCCAGGTCGACCGCAACCGCAGCTGAGTGACGGAAGAGCGCCACGCGACGAAGGGTACGAAGCTCAAGGCGAGCAGGCCAAGCGCCACATCGGTCGACAGCAGCATATAGGCGCCGACGCCGATCAGCATGGTGAGCAGCACCATGCGCACCAGCGCCGTGGAGAAATACATGCGCACGCCTTCAAGATCGAGCAGGCCGACCGTGATGAGATCGCCGGAATGGGCCTTGTCGTGGAAGCTGAAGGAGAGCTGCTGGATCTTCTCATAGCAGGCGAGCCGAAGCTCATAGCCCATATGATGGCCAACGGCTTCGCTATAGTAGTTCTGTACCATGGTGAACAGGCCGCGCAAAATGCTGACGACGAGCAAAAGCAGAGCGGTTGTCATCAAGGCATTTTCGGCGATCTGCCCGGCGGCACCACCTGCAACCGCCGTCTGTGTCTGGTCGACGGCGCGGCCCAGCAAGCGCGGGATCGTCAGCTGCAACGTTGCAGCTATAAAAGTTGCTCCAATGGCAAAGCTGGTCTGCCAGGGATGGCGCAGCGTCATATGGGTGATCCGGACGATCGTCGACAGGCCTTGGCCCCAACCGACCGCATTGACATGCGCACGCGAAGCCAGTGACTTCGCCGCGCTTCTTGATGAATCGCTGCTCACGCTTTTATCCAGGCATAATTAAATGAGGCGGGCCCGCAGACGGGTTCGTATCTCAAGGAAAATATTGATAGGATGAATTTTGCCGATTCCGTGGCGGCGTTCAAGAGTCAATCGGTCACAAGTCCAACGCGAACGTTAGATTGCGTGTTTAAAAAATAATCGATGATATGTCGGGATCGAAACCGACGAGACGTCCTTCGGGCACTATGCCAGAAAAGGAGGACATCATGCGCAAAGTAATAGCAGCAACATTCATCAGCCTCGACGGCGCCATGCAGGCACCGGGCGGCCCGGACGAGGACCCCACAGGCGGCTTTGAGTATGGTGGCTGGGTATTTCCTTACTCCGACGAAGAAACCGGCAAGGCGCTCTTCGAACTGTTCGAAAAGCCGTTCGATCTGCTACTTGGACGCAAGACCTATGACATTTTCGCTGCCTTCTGGCCTTACGTCGAGGGTGACGATCCGATTGCCGATAGATTTAACAGCGTCATCAAATATGTTGCGACGCACGGCGATGCCGATCTGAAATGGAACAAAAGCCAGTCTCTCGGCAAAGATGTCGTGGCAGGGATCAAGGAATTGAAGGCGGAAGAGGGGCCAGATCTCCTTATCCAGGGAAGTGGCGATCTCATCCAGACCCTGTTGCGCCACGGACTGATCGACGAATTCAAGCTAATGATCTTTCCGGTCGTGCTGGGCGGCGGCAAAAAGCTGTTCGCCGGCGGGGCAGTTCCCGCGGCCATGAAACTACTGCGCACCCACTCTTCCCCGACCGGGGTCATCTTTGCGACTTATAAGCCGGATGGCCCGGTGAAGACCGGTTCCTTCGTTGGGGAAAATCCGTCCGAAGAGGAGATCGAGCGCCGAAAACGGCTTAGATAGACGGTCGGATCGGCGCCATCACCGTCTTACCGTCTGAGGTTGTCCAGTGCTCTTGGCGACAACGCAGAAGCTCGTCCCCGAGAACCAATTCCCGTAGATAACCACTCTTGTAGCCCCGAGGCGGGAGCCCGCCGGAATATTGGTGCGTAGCTACTCTGACAGGAGAACGAACATATTTCTTGCGGCTGTCCCCACAGCAGACCTGCAATGGCGCTGTCGATCCGCAAGGGGTACGGCCGCAAGTCGATCGAAGGAAACGGAGCCGCACTCGGGCGGTCTCTATTCCTTCTTGCTTTTCTTTTTTGCTTTCGGCGCCGGTGCTAGCTCCGCCTCTTGCGCCAAACGAAGCGCGCGAAGCCTGTCTGTCTTTTTCTGCCGAGCAGATGCTTCATCGGCCACGATACCTTTGGCAATCGACGTCGTCTGCTCGGACTTGGCCTGTGCAGAGGGCTTTTCGGGCTTGAAGAGATTGTCTTTCGACTTTGTCATGCTTCTCCGTTATCAGCGGGCGTTTTTGTAAGAGACGGCGGACGTCCACGACCTGATGTCATGACTTTCCTCTTTGGCGCCGGCAACAGGCCTTCGCGCTGAGCCTGCTTACGGGCAAGCTTACGGGCGCGGCGGACCGCTTCGCCCTTTTCGCGGGCACGCTTTTCGGATGGCTTTTCATAGGCGCTGCGGGCTTTCATTTCCCGGAAAACGCCTTCGCGCTGCAACTTCTTCTTCAGGACGCGGAGCGCCTGTTCAATGTTGTTGTCTCTGACCAGAACCTGCAAAGTGTCTCCTTCTCAGCTCGCGCTGTATTTATTTCTTGGTACGGATCAAATTCGAGTTGATCCAGTTTGATTTCGATATCTGCGGTATCTCGGCTTGCGCTGGCGAAAGCGACGATGGGGAGGCCTCAACGTCGATATCATCCTGACGGATGCTCCGCTCGAAATTCTCGTTCTGGAAGCGGACGCGGTAGTGAACAACGCCCTGTGAGAGCGGCATCACAGACACCACGCTGCCGGCGGGTTGGATGCTTCCGAAAATTCCAGGCTTCAGGACGATACTGTCGCCCGGCCGGTAACGACCATGGGCCATGTCGTTCTCCGTTTGAATGAAAAGCAAAAGGCCGGGACGTATCCCGACCTTCCTCGGTCATAGCTTCCGCGCGCCAGTACATCCGTGGTCGCGCAGAGCCGTGACAAATTTATGCGGCCCGAAGATTGTCAGCCGAGCTCTTACCAGATCTACGATCCTGCACGATGTCATAAGTGATCTTCTGACCATCGCTCAGCGACCGCATGCCGGCGCGCTCTACTGCTGAAATATGGACAAAGACGTCCGTGCTGCCATCATCAGGCTGAATGAAGCCGAAGCCTTTGGTGGAGTTAAACCACTTTACAGTACCAGTGTTCATAACGATTTCCTTTCGAAGTAACCGTTGTTGCTCCCGCGATACCTTGCGGAATTAGGTCGATTATTTGAGAGGAAATCCGGCGAGAGTCTGATGGCTCTTCGGCGACGTCACAAGCAATGGTCGATAGGTTCTATATAGGTTCAATTCAAATTTTGGCAACAGAGGAGCTCGGAATGACCGTTCTCGGCCTGTGGCGTGGCTTTTTGAGGCGAACTTCGGCCCACCCAGTTACGAGACCCGTCTCTTCAACATCCCGAGACCGAATCACGGTCTATCGTGCCCGAGGCCAATGACCTGCTCTTGGAGCAAGCAGCTATGGACACTACTCTTTAGTCCGTAAGCGAAAGGCCGCCGACCAGAATGCTCCACTTACGCTATACCGTGTGGTCCGACACTTGAACTTCGCGAAGGGATTTCATGATTTCGCGAAGACCTTTCGTAAGATGCTTGTCCCGGCGCAACACCATGCCGAGCTGTCGAACGAGCCTTGGCCTGAGCGGCGAGGTAACGAGGAGATCGGACTTGTCGCGCCTCAGCGCCATGTCCGGAAGGATGGACCATCCGAGACCGGCGGCGACCAGCTCCTTGATGGCCTCGACGCTGCCGAACTCCATGGCCGGTTCTGGACGGACGCCTTCCGCCTCGAACCATTCGTTCGTGGCCCGACGCGTATTGCCGCCTTCATAGAGTAATAGCGTTCGGTCATTCATGAATTCCACATCAGGCCCACCATCCGGCATCACGCTTCCTCTGGGGGCGACGGCCAAAAGCTCATCCTCATGGAACGGTTCGACCTCGAGCGAGCGGCCGGCGGCGGGCAGGGCGACCACTGCGAGATCCAGTGCATTGGATTCGAGATCGCGCAGGATCTCGTCGATATTGCCGACACGGACGATGATCTCGAGATCGGGCATGCGCTTCTTCGCCATGGCGATGGCACGCGGCAACAGATGGATCGAGGCCGTGCCGCCGCTGCCGATCCGCACGCGGCCGACCCATCCCTCGCGAAAGGGCGTCATTGCCTCCTCCGCCATGGAGCAGGCTTCGATGATGCGCCGTGCATGCGGTAGCAGGTCAAGTCCGGCCGGGGAGGGCTGCGCCCGTCGTCCGACGCGCTCGATCAGTTTCACACCGAGGCGCTGCTCCAGCAGTTTCACCTGCAGGCTGACGGCAGGCTGCGTCAGCCCGACCTTATCGGCAGCGGCCGTAAAGCCGCCGAGATCGACGACGCTCACAAAGGCGGCCAGCTGATCCAGATTGAGCAACAGAAGAATTCCTTATGGATTGTATAAATACCATAAGCTTCATTCATTGCTTACGCCAGTGCATCCTCAGGCCATGTTGATATGAGCCCCAAGGAGCAGGAAAATGACCACCGATATCGATAGGCCGATGCCGGCAGCAGCCGGTGCGGGCAGGGGTCGGCCAACGCGGCAATTTTTGCGAAGCGTGCTGGCGAGATTTCTGGCCTATCTCGAAAAGCGCGAGACAAGATGGACCCTCCGAGAACTGACCGACGATCAGCTTCGCGATATCGGCATGACGCGCACCGAAGCGCGTACCGAGGTCAACAAGTCATGGTTTTGGGGTTAAGGCATGTCGCGCAAAAGTGCGTAGCGATTGCGACAACGACGCGCTTTAGGCTGCTCAAAGGCGCATAAGCCATGGGCCTGAACGCCTTTGAGCAGCGGTGTTCTTGAAGTGGCTACCAGCGATATTTGAGCGAGGCGGTGACGTTGCGGCCCTGTCCCAGGTAGCAGAAGCCGCTTTCGCACATTGCGTCGCGATGGTTCGCGATATTCCGTACGTTCACCGCCGCAATCAGGCCGGCATAGTCCTTGTTCGCAGCGCCGAAATCGTAGCTCATTCCGGCATCGACATAGAAAGTCGAGCTGTTTTCGGCGGTATTCGCATTGTCGGTATAGCTCCTGCCGTTGTAGCGTAGGCCTGCTCCGACACTCAGCCCCGCAGCAACGGAGTCTTCCGCAAAGGTATAGTTAGCCCATAATGATGCCACATGGCGGGGCCTTGCCGCGACTTCCCTGCCGGCATTCTCGCCCTCGGTGATCTCTGAACGGCTCAGCGTATAGGTGGCGATCAGGTCGAGCCCGGAATCGAAGGCCGTGCGTGCTTCCAGCTCTAGCCCCTTGGTCGTCACTTCGCCGAGCGACTGGTAGGCGAGCAGCAGCGGATTGACCAATTGCGGTTTGTTCCTTTCGACCAGATGATAGGCGGTCGCCGAAAGAAGAATATTCGTCCCCGGCGGCTGATATTTCACGCCTGCCTCGAACTGCTCGCCTTTGGTCGGTTCCAGCACTCGTCCGGAAGCCGAACGCATTGTTACCGGATCGAAGGAGGTGGCATAGTTGGCAAAGGGCGCGATGCCGTTGTCGAACAGATAAAGTGCGCCGGCCTGGACGGATGTTGCGCTATTGGTCTCCGATTGATGGTCGCTCGTGCCGGCGGTCGGGTAGGTGGTGTCGAGCGTCTGCTTGACCCAGGTTTGGCGGGCGCCAAGCGTGAAGCGCCACCTGTCGAGTTCGATCTGATCGAGCGCGTAGATGCCGGTCTGGCTGATGTCCTTGTCCAGCAACGAGAAATTATAGTCGGGCGTCGGTCCCGATACGCCGTATCGCGGATTGCTGATATCGAGATCGTAGGCGGGGTTGGTAACCCAATCCAGGCCGTAGCCGAAGGATGATGTCAGGTAGGTATAGTCGAGCCCGAACAGCATGGTATGGGCGAGCGGGCCGGTGTCGAATTTCGCTTCGAGCTGATTGTCGACCTGGAAGATATGGGCGTCATCGCGCAGGGCAGTCGCACTGCGATGGGCGATGGTGCCGGTCCAGCTGGCGACGCTGAGATAGCGCGTATGCAGATCCATGTGTGAGTAGCGAGTGTGCTGACGGAAGGTCAGGCCATTGTCGAACTCGTGTTCGAAGCGGTAGCCGACCTGCTGCTGGCGCACCTTCTGATGGTCGTAATTCGGATCGCTGGCACGAATGTCGAGGACACGGCCATCCGGCGCTATGACTGCGCCGGGGCTTCCATCGCTCTCGTCTGCCTGCAGCAATCCGTAAAGGGTGAGGGAGGTTGCCGCATCCGGATTCCAGCGCAACGAGGGCTGCAGCATGTAGCGATCGTCGGCAATGTCGAAATTGGTATCGCCAACACGCGCAAGGCCCGTCAGCCGATAGAAGAGATGATCGTCGTCCTGCTTGACCGGACCGCTGAAATCGAAGGTCGCCTGCGCGCGATCCTTCGTTCCCCAGAGGATGCCGACTTCATGAAACGGTTGTTCGAGCGGCTCTTTCGAAACCTTGTTGATGATCCCGCCCGGCGAACCGGAGCCATAGAGTACCGAAACCGGTCCCTTGACGACTTCGACGCGCTCCAACGAATAGGGCTCGGTCGGGAAGTTGCCGTAGTTGACATAGTATTGGCGCAGGCCGTCGCGATAATCGCCATTCAGCGACAGCACCTGGCCACGCAGCATGATGACATCGTAACGCGGATCGAAACCGGTCGAGGCGGTGGTCACGCCGGCGGTATAGCGCACGGCTTCCACGACGTTGCTGGCCGCCCGCTCTTCCAATTCCTTCTTGGTGATGACCGAGACGGAGCGGGGCGTCTCGATCAACGGCGTGCTGATCTTGGTCGCGCCGCGGCTGCGCTTTGCCGTCACGGTCCTGTCGTCGCTTTGCTCGGACTCCGCGCCCTCGACGATGATCGGCTCCAAACGCGTCGCGTTCTCGCTACCCGCCGCGCCGTCCTGAGCGAAGGCATTTCCCGATAGCGACAAAGCAAGAGCGAAAGCCGATGTAGCCGTGGCCATAGTCGAGGTTTGACGTCTTATACCATTGATATCACTGCATGGATACATACGAGATCCGCCTCTCTTCCTCTGGGTCGCAACCGATGCGTGAGTGTTTAAAGGCCAAGCTCGTAATCGTCAATAATACATGAGTAAAATAATCATATTTATAAGAAGGCTTTTGAACTGACTGCGAGATCGTTATTTGGGCGAGGGTGGATGACAAGCAGGCTGGGGACTATTTGCGGATTGTCTTTTTTTCATGGCCTCGTTCTTCTTTCCGCCATAGATTTGCCCGATCCATTTCGCTCGAAAAGCTGGCCGCCGGTTCAACTCGGTCGCGTCGACCGCTCCATCAAGAACACCAATAAAAGAGACTGCAAAAATCCATGCTCAAGACAACATCCCTGCTTTTCGCCGCGGCGATTTCGACACTATCGCTTCTCGGCGCGGCTTCGGTGGTAGAGGCGGGGCAGGCAAGCTACGTCGTTGATGCGCATAGCGGTCAGGTGCTGGAAGCATCGAATGAGAACGAGCTGAACTATCCGGCCTCGCTCACCAAGATGATGACGCTTTATCTCGCTTTCGAGGCCCTGCATGATGGTCGCCTGAAATGGGATCAGAAGCTGACCATGTCGGAAAATGCCGAAGGCAAGGAACCTTTCAAGCTCGCCGTGGGCGTCGGCCGCAAGGTCAGCGTACGCGAAGCCGTGGAAGGCATCGTTGTCCTGTCTGCCAATGATGCTGCCGTCGCCATCGGCGAGCAGCTTGGCGGTTCTGAAGAAAATTTCGGCAAGACGATGACCGCAAAAGCGCATCAGCTTGGAATGAGCAATACCGTCTTCAAGAATGCCTCCGGCTTGCCGGATCCGGAACAAGTGACGACGGCTCACGACATGGCAACGCTTGGCGTTGCGCTGATGCGGGACTTTCCTGAGGAGTTCAAGCTTTTCTCCATGCGCGGCATCAAGTTCCGTGGCATGAAGCTGCGCGGCCACAACAATCTGATGTATCGCTACGCCGGTGCCGACGGCATCAAGACCGGCTATACCGATGCCTCCGGCTACAATCTCGTGACCTCCGCGACGAAGAACGGACGCCGTGTTGTCGGCGTGGTCATGGGTGAGAAGACCGCTGAAATTCGCGACAACAAGATGGCAAGCCTGCTGGATACGTATCTGGCCCCGGTGTCGACAACTGCCACAGTATCGACCGGTACTCCCAAGCAAAGCTCGGCCAACTGATTTCGGCCGGATTTCAGCATCCAGCCAGCCATTCATCTTTGGGCAGCCGGCAAGAGGCTGGCTCCGCTGAGCAGCCGATCCCGCCGCATCATGCCTATCGTAGAGGGTAGGGGATCGGGTTTCTTCGTGCAAACGCGGGATGAAAAACCCCGACTGCCGCTCGCTGAGAGAGCTCTCTCATGGCGAATAATCAAGTAGTGATTGCCGAACGGGCGGGCTGCCCTATGTCTACAGCGGAAGTTGCTCGTTCGCTGCGCTTGTCATGTTCTGGTAGGAAATAGCGCCGAACTGCGAATTCGCGTAGGCGGAGATATCTGGTTCCAGTTTGTTATTCTCCGAAAATGAAGGATCCATCATTGGCCGCGACCGGTCTGATGCTCCTTGTAAGATAGATCTCGCAAATATTTCAGCGCATTAGGTCAAGTTGGGAGGACCGGGATGACGTATGATGCACGCTTGGCGCGTGAGCGCGACTTTCACAATGAACGCTTCGGTGCAGTGGAGGAACGCAAGGAGGACTCGTTCTATTTTGCCGTAAAGCCTGCTGTAGACGCCTATTGGCGGCTGGTGAGGGCTGCCTGTCCCGAAAGAGAGGTGCTCGAATACGGGTGCTCAAACGGCATGAGCAGTATTGGTCTCGCACCGTCCGCCAAGCGGATTACCGGCATCGATATTTCGGACGTCGCCATTCAACAGGCCACGAATACGGCGGCTCTCCGCGGAATCGACAATGTGACGTTCCAAGTCGATAATGCGGAGGATATGAATCTGCCGTCAGCGAGCTTTGACGTCGTCTTCGGCAGCGGCATCCTACACCACCTCGTCCTGGAGAAATCGCTTAGCGAGATCCGGCGCGTACTAAGACCCGGCGGCAAAGCCTTCTTCTTCGAACCGCTCGGCCACAATCCTGTAATTAATCTCTATCGCAACCGGACGCCAGCAGCCCGCACGGTCGATGAGCATCCGCTCTTGAAATCGGACTTCGACATCGTACGCAAACATTTCTCGAAGTGCGATCTGGAGTTTTTCGGGCTCGCTGCGCTTGCTTCCATACCGTTTCGCAAGAGCCCGTTCGGCACTGCGGTCCGGGGTACTGGCAAGCAGGTCGACAATTTGCTGCTGAAAATCCCGGGCGTCAGATGGCAGGCCTGGATCGTCGTCATGGCTTTGGAGGCATGATGGGCCTGCCGAGCGATCGAAGTTCCAGTTTGCCTCCACGGTTTGCTCGAACGGCGCCAGAAGCGGCCGGATCGATGTGAGGGCAGGTGCGCCTCATTGCGTCTTCCTTGCGAGTGACAACCCATTGGCGTCATTCGCAAGTCGCACTTAATCCTTGAACCCACATCAGCTACAAAACAAACATCAGATAAGATAGATTATGGAACTAAAACCAACATCCGCTCTGCAACAAGATCGATATCTTTCGCTTTTATTCCAGATGGTTGGCCAGATTTTCGAGGGTCGATTTCAGTCCCTCGTCATGATCTTCTCTGCTGATGCCGTAAGGCACGTTTTCACAAATTATGGTGACCCTTGTGCCGGTCGGAACCTCTTCCAAGGACCAAGTCATGGTCATCGTTCCGTCGAATGCTGCGTCATCGGACTCGAAATCCACCGCCTGAACGATGCGTTCATCCGGCACGATATCGAGGAACCGGCCGGAGACGATATCGGTATGTTCGGAGGATTTTCCGGGTGTCGAGTGATCCAGCGCGTCATAGGATAGCGCCATTCGATAGCTGCTGCCATTATGCGGTTCGAAGACATGGATGCGGCACGTCATACCTTTGGGCGGAAGCCACAGGGCCAATGCTTCGGGATCGAGGAATGCTTTGAAGATCGCGTTTGGCGTCGAGCGAATTACCCGGGAAGCCCTGTCGGTCCTTTTGCCATCTGAAGCCTCGCTCATCGCATCCTCCCTGTAGCGCCCCACCGCAGGGATTTCACGCAATCTCTGCCGGCGCAGACTGTATTCGCTGTTCTCAGCTCGCCTTGATGCGGATCACCTTGGCTGCAATCTTCTCGGCCAGCGTTGTTGGATGGCAGGAGAAAATGCTGTCCGGGCGCCCGGCCGCGCACCAGACCTGATCATAAGCCAAAAGGCTTTCATCGATGAAAACGGGCAGATCGACTAGATGACCGATCGGCGCAACCCCGCCGATGGCAAAACCGGTTTCGTCGCGCACGCGGTCGATATCGGCGCGCTTCAATCGAACTCCATAAGCTGTTGCGATATAAGCCGTATCGGCGTTATGGGCGCCCGAAACCAGAAGCAGCGTCAGCGCGTGCGTATCGGCATTGACGAAAACCAGCGATTTGACGATCTGGCCAACGGCGCATCCTGCAGCCTTGGCAGCCTCTTCTGCCGTCCGCGTGGATTGCTCCATGCGTTTGATCGAGATGTCGAGCCCCAGCGTGCGCGCCACAAGTTCGACGCGCTCCAGGCTGGAAAGCTTCTTGATATCTTCGCTCATAGCTCGTCATCCTCCACGTCGAGTTCGATCTGCATCTGATCGTAGGCCGGCTCGACATGATCGGGCGTTTCAGCCAGCACGGTTTCATAATCGAGCGGCGTATGCATGTGGGTCAAGATGGCATGTTTCGGCGCCAGGCGTTCGATCCATTCGAGCGACTGCGCCAGCGACAGATGGCTTGGATGCGGCCGATACTGCAAGGCGTCGATGATCAGGATGTCGAGGTTTTGAACTCTTTCTATCGATTCCGGTGGGAAGTCACTGATATCGCTGCAATAAGCAAGCTTGCCGACACGGAATCCGAGCGAATGGATATCGCCGTGCACCTGTTTGTGCGGCCACAAGCGGATCGGGCCGCCTGCCCCGTCGATCGTGAAACTTTTCTCGAGATTTTCGATCAGCACCGGCCGTACGATCGGCGGATAGCTGCTGCCAGGCGGCGTTTCCAGGCAGTAGCGAAAGCCCTCGCGAATCCGATCCATGGTCGGCGGATCAGCATAGATCGGGATACGCTCGTTTGAGATATGGAAGTAGCCGCGCAGGTCGTCGATGCCATGAATATGGTCGGCATGGGCATGGGTATAAAGCACGGCGTCGATGAAGCTGACGCCGGCATGGATCATCTGCTCGCGGAAATCCGGACCGGTATCGATGACGACGGTGGTAATGCCACCATCCGGTGCGATCTGCTCTATCAGGAAGGCAGCGCGCGTACGGCGGTTTTTCGCATTTTTGGGATCGCAGGCACCCCAGTCGCCGGTGATGCGGGGAACACCCGGCGACGATGAACAGCCCAAAATGGTGAAGCGCCGCCGGTATGTCACGACGTCAGACCCTCGTCATCTTGGAGAAGCAGCGGAAGGCGTTTTCCGTCGTGATGTCGGCGATCTCGTCCATGCTGACGCCGATCGTGTCGGCCAGCACCTCGGCAGTGTTGACGACATAGGACGGCTCGTTGCGTTTTCCCCGCCAGCGCTTCGGTGCGAGATACGGCGCATCGGTCTCGACCAGCAGCCGGTCGTGCGGGATCGTCTTGGCGATCTCGCGCAACTCCTCCGATTTCGGGAAAGTCAGGATGCCGGAAAACGAGATATAGCCGCCGAGCTCAACACCAGTCTGAGCAAGGGCAGGGCCGGCGGAAAAGCAATGCAGGATGAAGGGGAAAGCCCCCTTCCCCGTTTCCTCCGTCAGGATCGCCGCCATGTCCTCGTCGGCGCTGCGGCTGTGTATGACGAGCGGCAGCTGCGTTTCGCGGGCGGCTGCGATATGGCGCAGGAAGCCTGTCTTCTGGTCTTCCGGCTTGACGGTATCATAGAAGTAATCGAGACCCGCCTCGCCGATCGCGACGATCTTTTCGTGCTGGTTTGCCAGCCGCACGAGATCTTCCGTCTGGATATCAAGCTCCTGATCGGCGCTGTTGGGATGCGTGCCGACCGAGCAGAAAACCGATGGATAGCGCTCGGTGAGAGCAAGCAACCCATCGAGCTTCCTGACCTTGGTCGAGATGGTGACCATCTGCCTGACGCCCATCTCGTGAGCGCGGGCGACGATCGCGTCGCGTTCCTCTTCGAAATCGGCAAAATCCAGATGGCAATGCGTATCGATCAGCATGGATAACCTTATTCGGCAGTCGGCGCGACATAGCGCGGGAAGACCGGCTTCGGCGCTTCCAGCGGCGTCCCGGCAACGAGGCGGCCCGCCTCGCCGAGCGCCGCGAAATCGCGCTTGTCGGCAGGGATGGCTATGAGATCCAGGAGCTTAGCCGAGGATTCCGGCATGAAGGGCTGCAGCAGAATGCCGATCTGCCGCACGACGTCGGCCGTGACATAGAGCACGGTCGCCATGCGGGTCGGGTCGGTCTTCTTCAGCGCCCAGGGTTCCTGGCTGGCGAAATAGCGGTCCGTCTCGGAAACGACGGCGATAATGGAAGCAAGGGCACGATGGATGAGCTGCTTGCCCATGTCTTCGCGCGTCGAGGCCAGCAACCCGTCGGCTTGCGCCAGAAGTGCCTTGTCCTCGTCGGTCAGCGGGCCGCATTCCGGTATCTGACCGTCACAGTTCTTGACGATCATCGACAGCGAGCGGCTGGCGAGATTGCCGATGCCATTGGCAAGATCGGAGTTGATGCGCGTGCCGATCGCCTCTTCGCTATAGCTGCCGTCCTGGCCGAAGGAGACTTCGCGCAGGAAGAAATAGCGCACCTGGTCGAGGCCGAAATGGTTCACGAGGTTGACCGGATCGACGACGTTGCCGAGCGACTTCGACATCTTCTCGCCCTTGTTGAGCAGGAAGCCATGGGCATAGACGCGCTTCGGCAGCGGCAGCTTCGCCGACATCAGGAAAGCCGGCCAGTAGACGGCATGGAAGCGGATGATGTCCTTACCGATGACGTGCAGATCGGCCGGCCAGTATTTCGCTCGCGGATTGTTGCGGTCTTCGATATAGCCGGTCGCCGTGATGTAGTTCGTCAGCGCATCGACCCAGACATACATGACGTGCGCGGGATCGTTCGGCACCTTGATGCCCCAATCGAAGGTCGTCCGCGAGATCGAGAGATCCTTAAGTCCGGATTTGACGAAGGAGATGACCTCGTTGCGGCGTTCGGCCGGACCGATGAAATCGGGATTTTCCTCATAGTGCTTCAGCAGCCGATCCTGGTATTCGGAGAGCTTGAAGAAGTAGCTTGCCTCCTCCACCCATTCGACCGGAGTGCCCTGAGGTCCGTAGCGCACGCCGTCGGCGCGCAGCTCGGTTTCGTTTTCCTGGTAATAGGCTTCGTCGCGCACCGAATACCAGCCGGCATAGGAATCCTTGTAGATGTCGCCGGCATCGGCCATCAGGTTCCAGATGTTCTGCGAGGTCTCGTGGTGGCGCGGCTGCGTCGTACGGATGAAATCGTCGTTCGACGCGTTCAGCAGCTTGCCCATCGCCTGGAATTCGTCGGAATTGCGGTTGGCGAGCTGCTGCGGTTCCATGCCCTCGGCCCGCGCCGTCTGCTGCATCTTCTGACCATGCTCGTCCGTGCCCGTCAGGAAGAAGACGTCGCGGCCGTCGAGACGCTGGAAGCGCGCCAGCGCATCGGTGGCGATCAGCTCATAGGCATGGCCGATATGCGGCTTGCCGTTGGGATAGGCGATCGCGGTGGTGATGTAGAACGGAGTTTTTTCGGTCATGTCGGGCAGTGGTCCGCTTTTACTGTTACGTCGCTGTTATTCTTGGCTACGCTCGCTTTAGCGCATGTTTGCCATGAGCGAAACACCAAGTTTCGCGCCCGCAGCATTCGGAACTTCTGGATGGCGCCTTGCTTGACTCGACTCCGCCTCGCCTTTACCCCTTCGGAAAAGTGGAGCGCAGGACAGACGTGGCCGTGAATTTCATCGTTTTATGTATTGATCTGCCTAACGGCTTCAAGAGGCCGTGAATTTGAGTTTGATCGATTCCTTTCAGCCGCTTTATTCCTTTTCCGGCTTTTTCGTCGGCATGCTGGTGGGCATTACAGGGGTCGGCGGCGGTTCGCTGATGACCCCCCTGCTCGTGCTTCTCTTCGGCGTCCATCCGGCAACAGCCGTTGGAACCGATTTGCTCTATGCCGCAATCACCAAGACGGCTGGAACGGCCGTGCACGGCATGCACGGACGGGTCAATTGGAAGGTCGTCAGTCTTCTCGCTTCAGGCAGCGTTCCGGCAGCGCTCGCCATGCTCTGGATCATGGCAGGCGTCAATCGCGAGAGCCCTGCCGTTGCCCATGCCATCACCCTGTCATTGGGCTGTCTTCTGCTTCTGACGGCGCTGATGCTGATTTTCCGTGGTCAGATTCTGGAGGCAATCCGCAAGTGGCGCGGTGAGCGCGGAACGATATCGCCGCGCACTATCGCCATGCTGACGGTTGTTCTCGGCCTTCTTCTCGGCATTCTCGTTACGATGACATCGGTCGGAGCCGGTGCGCTCGGCGTCACCGTGCTTTTGGTGCTCTATCCGCAGACGGATGTCCGCGAAATTGTCGGCTCGGACATCGTCCATGCCGTGCCGCTGACCCTGATCGGCGGTATGGGCTATTGGTTCATCGGCGAGATCAACTGGACGATGCTCTTCGCCCTGCTGGTGGGATCCATTCCCGGCATCGTCGCAGGCAGCCTCTTGGCGCCACGCCTGCATGAGCGGTCGGTGCGCATCATCCTTGCCGTCACCCTGGCGATCGTCGCCTGGAAGCTGATCTTTCCCTAGGGCGTTTCACAGAGAAATGCGGAATTATGGAACGAGTGCCGTCAACCGGTTCGGTTGTCGGGTGGGCAACATTGTGCCGTCAACGGATGACTTGCCGATTCCCGCGGCGCCAATGCCGACGCTATGCAAAGGCACCCGCTTACCCTAAAAAGAACTCTCGACTGCAGTCAGGGATGTTGCGCCAATGACCATACCCACGACGCTTGCCGATTGGCTTTCTCCAAATCGAACCGCCTTGCTGGTGTACGACATGCAGATCGGTATCGCTCGACAGGTCAAAGGCTCGGATGAAACGGTTCGGCGCATTGCCACAATCGTAGCGGTGGCCAGAAGTGCAGGCATCCGAGTGGCCTTCTGCCGTCATCTTTCGTTGCCCAAGCCATGGATGGGTTTGTTTGCGACCCGTATGGCAATGGCTTGGCAGCACACCGACGACCCGGAAAAGGTGCATCCCTGGTTCCTTCGGGGCAGCGAAGCGGTCGAGATCGTGCCGGAACTTTATCCTGAGGAGCAGGACTTCGTCTTTGACAAGCTGGGCATGTCGGCATTCGAAGGAACACCATTACAATTGGCCATGCGCGATGCAGGACTTTCCACGCTGGCGATTTGCGGCATCGCCACGGAAATCGGCATCGAGCCGACATGTAGGCATGCTGCCGATCTCGGGATTGTTCCCATCGTCATCGAAGACGCTTGCGGTCATGGAGACGAAACGGCAGCCATGCGCTCCATCGATGCGTTGCGTTTCCTCGGCGATACGATCGTGACGACTTCGAGCGAGTTTGTAAGCGCCGTCTCGAGAACGCGATGAAAACCACCGGTTCACGATATCGGCAAACGGCCGCCACATGATCCGACAGAGGATTGCCGCCATCTCATAGAGGATGGCAATCGGACCATGGAGAGCTGGTTCTTCCGCCAGAAGGCATCCTCCCACGCTTCGCTGCATGCCAATCCGCTATAGCCCGCCCTGTGGCCAATGAGGCTGCCCTCCTGGGGTAGACCTCATACTGACGGTCAAGATGCGTCACATTTCTGCGGTCGAAAAATCGTAACGTCCGTCGGATGTTGGCGAATACGCGCCGTCCGGCGGCGAAGGCCGGATCGCGCACTATAAAATCTCTAATTGATTTCAAAGGAGAAGGTTGTGGACGAATTGATTCATGCCAATGCTGTCGAAAAGCATGCCCATCTCCCAAATCTGACCTCCATGCCTTACCTTGGGCAGGCCGATACATTCTTCGAGCGTCATCTTCTCTCCGACGCCCTGGTCGAGCCGGCAACGGCCTATCAGCGACAGCGTTTCGAAGCCATGGCGCGTTCGGTTCGCGACATTCTGGCTGAACGCTGGATCAGAACCCAGCGCACCTATGATCAGGCAAATCCCAAGCGCGTCTATTATATGTCGATGGAATTCCTGATCGGCCGGTCGATGAGCAACAATGTCATGAACCTCGTGCTCGACCGGTTCATCGAAAACACCAGCCGCGAGGCGAACCTCGATTGGCTTGATCTTCTTGAGCAGGAGCCGGACGCCGGTCTCGGCAATGGTGGTCTCGGGCGGCTGGCGGCTTGCTTCCTCGATTCGATGGCGAGCATGGAACTGCCGGCTATGGGTTATGGCCTGCGCTATGAATACGGCATGTTCCGCCAGGCGATAGAGGACGGATGGCAGCACGAACAGCCGGATAACTGGCTGCGCCGCCAGGATCCGTGGGAAGTATCGCGCCGCGGCCAGTTCGTCGAGGTGAAGCTTGGATGCAGCTTCGAAATGCATCAGGGCGCGCTGGCAATCATCGCCAACAAGCCTTCGACGCTTATTGGTGTCCCCTATGACCGGCCGATCGTCGGCTTCGGCGGAAAGACGATCAACAGCTTGCGTCTGTGGAGTGCTGCGGCACCGGACTATTTCGATTTCCAGGAATTCAGCTCTGGCGATTTCGTCGGCGCGCTTGTCGGCAGCATCGCCGCAGAGACGTTGACGCGCGTGCTCTATCCCGACGATTCCACCGAGATGGGACAGAGCCTGCGTTTCGCGCAGGAATATTTCCTGGTTGCCTGCTCGCTCGCCGATCTGCTGCGCCGTTTCCGCCGCGACAATGACGACTGGAACGAGCTTCCGAACAAGGTCGCCATACAGATGAACGACACGCATCCGGCGCTGACCGTGCCGGAGCTGATGCGCATCCTTCTCGATGAGGTGCATCTCGGCTGGGATCAGGCCTGGGACCTGACGCAGCGCACGCTGGCCTATACCAACCACACCCTCCTGCCGGAGGCGCTTGAGAAGTGGCCGCTGCACTATTTCCGGCAGATGCTGCCGCGCCAGCTTGAAATCATCTATGAAATCAACCGCCGTTTTCTCGACGACGTGCGCAATCGCCATCCAGGGGATGACAAGCTCGTGGAGCGTGTCAGCCTCATCGAGGAAGGGCGCGAGGACAAGGTCCGCATGGCGCATGTTGCGATCGTCGGATCGCACAGCACCAACGGCGTTGCCGCCATCCATTCCGAGCTGTTGCGGACCACGACAGTACGCGATTTTGCCGAGCTATATCCAGAGCGTTTCAACAACAAGACCAATGGCGTGACGCCGCGCCGATGGGTTCGTCTTGCCAATCCGGAGCTGTCGAACGTCATTTCCGAAGCGATCGGCGATAATTGGGTGGCCGATTTCGATCAGATCGGCCGGTTGAAGCCCTTAGCGGACGATGCGGCATTCCGCGACGCCTTCCTCGGCGCAAAGCGCCATGCCAAGGTGCGTTTCGCCAGCTGGCTGAAGGAAAGCAGCGGGCAGATCGTCGATCCCGACAGCATCTTCGATTGCCACATCAAGAGAATCCATGAGTACAAACGGCAACTGCTGAATGCGCTTCGTGTCATCATTCTCTACAGCCGTCTCCGCGCCAATCCCGGCATGAACATGGCTCCGCGTACTTTCTTCTTCGCGGGCAAGGCGGCACCCGCTTACAAAGTCGCCAAGCTCATCATCAAGTTCATCAACAATCTCGCACTGACGATCGAAAAGGATCCGCTGGTAGCCGGCCGGATCAAGGTGGTCTTCCTTCCGGACTATTGCGTTTCGCTCGCCGAGCGGCTCATTCCGGCCGCCGATGTTTCGAACCAGATCTCCACGGCCGGCTTCGAAGCCAGCGGCACCAGCAACATGAAATTCATGATGAATGGCGCGCTGACACTCGGCACGCGGGACGGTGCGACGATCGAAATGGCCGAAGAGGCCGGCGAGGAAAACTTCTTCCTCTTCGGTCTGACCGCCCAGGAGGTCGCTGACAGCCGCGGCTGGTACAATCCCTATTGGCATTATGAGAATGATGCGGAAACGCGCCATGCGCTCGATCTGATCGCCCAGAACCATTTCAGCGCAAATGAACCGGGCGCGTTTTCAGCCCTGCACGACGTGCTCCTGAAGAACGGCGACCGTTACATGCATCTGGCCGATATCGTCTCCTACCTCGATGCCGACGAGGCGCTCAGTACGCTTTATGGCGATCGTGGCGCATGGGCTCGCAAGGCGATCCTCAACGTCGCCGGCTCGGGCAAATTCTCATCGGACCGCGCCATCTCGCAATATGCCAAGGAAATCTGGAACATGCAGCCCTGCCCGGTTGCCTAAGGCATACGCGATCATTGCGGACACTGTAGCGCTTGCTTGCCGGTACAGTGTCCGCTTGGGGCCGCAAGTGCGCATTCGCGGTTTTCGCTCATAATTTCAGAAAAGTGCGCAGTTGTATTTCGTAAGTTGCCACTCAGGGAATCTAGACCGAAAGCTGCTGCTTGAGCTCGCCAAGGATAGTGATGAGCGTCTGCTTGCGGTCGAGATTATAGGCCTGCGAAACGTTCAGGCGCTCCGTTGTCTCGGAGTGCAGCCGGGCCAGTCTCTCGGCCGTGGAGATGGAGCCGCCAAGCGCGGCAGCGCGAGCCCGGTCGATAATGTCATCGCCGATATGTGACAGGAAGAAGCCAAAGATCGTGTCGCTGTCCTTGCCGGAAAGCGCATCGGCCAGGCGGTGCATCGCCTTGCGGGCTGCAGGTCCATCAGCCGAAAGCACCTGCCGATAGGCCTCGATGATCTCGCCGCCGCCGTAGTTCAGGAGCTTGAGCGCCTCGCTGACGCTGCCCTTGGCAGCTGGGAGCAATTCACTCCCCTGTCCGGCCGGCACGCCAAGATTTTCGAGCGCCATGCGCAATGCATCATCCGCGAGCGGCGCGAGTTTCAAAGGCAGGCAGCGTGAGCGGATCGTCGGCAGAAGCCGGCCCGGCGCATGCGACAATACGAGGAATAAAGCGCGCTTCGGCGGTTCTTCGAGGATTTTCAGGATGGCATTGGCGGCGCTGCGGTTGAGATCATCGGCAGGATCGATGATGACGATCCGCCAGTTGCCAGTGCCTGAGGTCTGCGAAAAGAATTTTCCGGCGCGACGCACTTCGTCGACGGTAATCGCGGATTTCACCTTGCCGGTCTTGTCGTCGACCGGCCTGCTCAAATGCAGCAGATTATGCGATGCCCCGCCGGAAATCTGCCGGCTGACGACCGATGCCGGATCCGGATCGCCGATCACCTCCGGCGCGGATGCCGGATCGGGATGGGAAAGGACATGATTGGCGAAACGGAAGGCGAGTGTCGCCTTGCCGATGCCTTCAGGCCCTTCGATCAGCATGGCGTGATGGCCCTTGCCGGAGCGATAGGATTGCGCAAGGAAGGCTTCTGCCTCCTCATGGCCGAAGAGCTTCGCATTGTCCTGCGGAGGAATGGCGCCGTCGAGGACGCCCGGCCGTTCGTCGCTCATTGCGCCGCTTCCGATCTCGCAGCGATATTGGCAGCACCGAGCCGCTTGTCGACAATCCCGGCGATTTCAGCGGCGATCTCGTCCTCCGACTTCTGAGCATCGATGACATGGCAACGCTCGGGCTCGCGGGCGGCGATATCGAGGAACGCCTCGCGGCGCTTCTCATGGGTCTGCATCTCTTCCTTCTCGAAGCGATCGGGTGCGGTCACGGCGGAGGCGCGCTTGCGCGCCCGCTCTAGACCGACTTCCGCGGGAATGTCGAGAATCAGCGTGCAGTGCGGAACGACACCGTTGACGGCAACCCTTTGCAAAGCCTCGATATAGTCAGGCTCGAGATTGCCTGTCACGCCCTGATAGACGCGCGAGGAATCCATGAACCGATCGCAAAGCACGATGGTGCCGCGCGAAAGTGCCGGGCGAATGACATCCTCGACGTGATCATTGCGGGCAGCGGCAAAGAGAATGGCTTCCATGCGCGTGCCGAACATTTCCGCTGCACCCGAAAGCAGGACGTGCCGCACCGCCTCTGCGCCGGGCGAGCCTCCGGGTTCGCGCGTTACCAGAACCTCATGGCCACGCTCGCGCAACCGTTCAGCCAGGCGGCGAATCTGGGTGGATTTGCCAGCCCCCTCGCCGCCTTCGAAGCTTACGAATAATCCGTTTGCATCAGCCAATGATCATGTCCTGCACTTTTCGCGTGCCATTCGTCCGGCATGCGATACGCATCCTGTTTAACCCAAGACATGTCCAGGTGGAACCGTGCATGTCCCGGTGTCCGCCACTCTATATGGGGTGTGAACAGAGATTTCGCGAGCCTTGCGGCTCACTCAGGTCGGCAAAGGCTTGTCCCACAGCCAGGAGAACAGCAGCGATTCCGTCAATTCCATGAAGGCATCGAAAGCGCGGCGACCCAATGTGCCCTGCTCAACCGATTCCTTCGTATAGAGTGGCAGCTCCCGCACCAGACGCGCGCCCAGGAACACGCGAAGGGTGCCGGCTTCGTAGCCCGCAGCCACCGGCGCCGTCAGCGGCCAGCGATAGACGATGCGCGCCGACAGCCGATCCGGCGTCTCGATCGGAACATAGACATCGACGGGTATTTTCGCCTGCAGGCCGACGGTGGAAGCAGCGCCGCCATAGACGCTGGCGTCGCCGATCACCTCGCCATCGGCGAAGATACGCTGGCTCTTGAAATTGCTGAGGCCCCATTCGAGCACGCGGCGCGTTTCCTCGATGCGTTCCTTGTCGCTCTTCAGGCCTCCCAGCGCCAGGAACAGCCGGCGGCCGTCGCGCTGAATGGAGGCGACGATCGAAAAGCCCTCGCTTTCGGCAAAGCCGAGCCCCAGGCCATCCACGCCTATATTGAGCAGAAGCATCGGGTTCTTGTTGCGCTGATAGATCTTGTTCCAGGTGAAGTCGGCCTGCCCGAAATATTTGTAGAGATCCGGGTGCTTCTCCTGCAGGTCCTGCGCAAGCATGACCATCTCCCGCGCGGAGACCTTACCGCCGCCATCGGGGTCGTTGGCATCCGGCAATCCGGTAGAATTGATGAAGGTCGCCCGCGACATGCCGATCTCTCTCGCGCGCGCCGTCATGCGCCGCGCGAATTCGCGCTCGCTGACAGACATGCCTTCCGCCAGAACGATGCAGGCGTCATTCGCCTGCTGCACGGCTATACCCTGGATAAGATCGCCGACGCGGATACGAGATTTCAGAGCCGCGAACATCGTCGACGCACGCGAGGGAGCGCCACCTGTCCGCCAGGCATTTTCCGAGACGGGATATTCGGTGTCGAGATTGATATCCCCTCGCCCGATCGCATCGAAAACGACATCCAACGTCATCAGCTTCGCAAGCGACGCCGGCGAAATCAGCTGATCCTCGTTTTTGGCGAGCAGAATAGTGCCGGTCGACGCCTCGATCATGAATGCCTGCGCAGCTTTCGTGTCGAAAGCGCCTGGTGCGGCCGGCTGCGCAAGGGCAGCGGCATTGCCGACGCCGAGCAGGAAAAGGAACAAAAGAATCAAGCGCTTTGGCATATCGTCCCCTTCATCCGACCACCCGCACGATTATTTTAGTGACGGGTTAAGATTCAGGCAATGACGCCGATCAATCGACCTGCGTCGTACCCTGATGCTGGCGGCGATAGGACGACAGGATCGATTCCTGCGTGAGGCCGTCGTTGCGAACCATGACGGCATCGAAGGCGAGATCGACGTATACGGTCTTGACCGGTGTCTCCTGATAGCCGGCAACCATGGAGCCCAGGGACTGGTTGTCGAGGCTTGCCATGCGAGGCGTAAAATCAGGTCGCTCGCGTGGGATCGGCCCGATCTGCGGCAGAACGATCATCACGGGCTCGGCGGACTCAACGGCGGGCATCGCGCCGCCGTTCCAGGTCATCGGCGGCGGATTGTTGCGCCTGTCGCCATTATAAGCGGGCTTCGGCGCATCGGCGAAGGCCGTTGCCGAATAAGGCGACTGGCGCGGAATGGGCGCGATCGCCGGCGTAGCATCAAAGCTGCGCACCTGACGGCTGGCGCGCGTCGGTGTCGGCGTATACGAATCCGGCAGCTGATCCGCGGTCATGCGCCCGGCCGAAGCAACCATCACGCCGGTCGCGATCTGGCCGCCCGGATTGATGCTGGGCAGGCGCGAACCCTTCGGAATATAGGATGCCATCAAATAAGGCTCGTCATGACCGTCCATGCGGGCACGGCCGACATATTGCACGCGTACGTCGCCGGTGCCGCTGTGCTGGAGATCGAGCAGCTGTGCCGTCTTGTTGGAAAGGTCGATGATGCGGCCGGGATGGTATGGGCCGCGATCGTTGACGCGGACGATGATGGAGGAGCCGGTTTCGACATTGGTGACGCGAGCATAGCTCGGCAGCGGGAACGTCGGGTGCGCTGCGGTCAGCGACTGCTGGTCGTAGACTTCGCCATTGGCCGTGAGGCGACCGTGGAATGCAGAGCCGTACCAAGACGCAATGCCGACCTTGTTATAGCCGAAATCTTCCTTGGGGTAATACCACTTGCCCTTCACCTGATAGGGATTGCCGACCATGAAGCGGCCGCCGCCCTTTGGCACCGGGCCGTTGTTGACGACGCGAGGGCTCGCCTTCACGCCGTATTCCTTCTCGGAGAAATATTCCTTGCCGTGCTGGCGCGTCGAGGCAACTTTTTGAGACGTTCCGCAGGCCGTGATGGTTGCGCACATCAGTGAGAGAGCAAACCAACGCATACCCGTTGCGTATGTCACTGCACGATTTTCGAATATCATCTGTCCCAAGCCGCTACTCATTACTTTGACGGAGGTCTGCTACCGGTACGTCCCTCATTCCGGTATCCTGCTACGCTCCAATCACCTAACGGTGCTTTAATCATGATTGCAGTTTGTCCATTTTGCGATGCAAATTGAGCGCACCGAAGAAATTCCGAAGATCATGGTTAATGCTCAGTAAAGCATTGCCTGCTGCAAGTAGTGTCGGTCACGACCGCCCCGCTCCGGCAATGACTTGTTTTCTGGTCGCCATCAGTCGTTCCGGATTGCAACAGATGCACTCGGTTTGCCATGTGATGGGATTGTTGTGAGCAGTTTCGGCGCAGTTCTTTCAGGCGCCTGTATCAAGACGCATCAGTATTTCGTCATGATAGATATTGCCGACTTTTAGCGCTTCCATATCGACCGCCCAGGCCTTGAAGCCAAGAGATTCATAGAGGCGAATGGCTGCCGCGTTGGAAGATACAACCGTTAGTCGGATCGAGCGGCATGTTTGCCCCGCCTCGTCGATCGCCGCGATCATCAGGGAACGTGACAGGCCGGTGCCTCGCCCTTCCGGGCGCACATACATCCCCCAGATCGTGGCGATGTGGCGCATCTTCGTGCTCTTTGATCGTGCAACCGCGACGACGCCGACCAGCGTTCCGTCATCTGCAAAGCCACCAAATATGGCATTGTTTTCAATCCTGTCGCCAATCTGGGTCAGCGAATAGTCCAGCTCTTCGTCGTGCGATGCGCCAAATGCTTCCGGGTGACGGGCCAGTCCTTCCAGGCGGATGTCCCTGAACATCGAAGCGTTGTCACGATCCAGACGGCGTATGCTGAAGCGCTGCATGCCCACCCCCTTTGCCAAGGCGCCATAGCGGCGCAAAGAAGATGTGGGTTTCGCATCTCCCGCTTCACGCCGTCAACCATCGATGCGACCCATCAATGCGGCAAAGTCTCGATAATGTGTCGCAGCTTGTCCGGATTGCGGGTGCAATAGATGGCAACAACCTTTTCCCGTTCGATCTGCAGCGCGGTCGTCTGCACCACATTGTTGGCTTCTATTGTCACGAAGCCTGGCAAGCCATCGATGACGGCATAGTGGATCAGTTGTGAGGGATACGCGCGGAAAATTCGTGCCAGCTGCTCATGGAGCCGCATGGTGGCAGAAAGCCCGATGTGTGGTCGCTGCGACGTCGCCACCTTGCCGCCGCCGTCGGCATAGACAATGACATCCTCGGAAAGCAGGGTCCGAAGCGAGGCCATGTCTCCCGTTCTCGACGCCGTGAAGAAGGCCGCGGCAAGCTTGAGCCCCTGCTCCTTGCCGACGGCGAAACGCGGCCGCGCCTCAGTGACATGCGCCCTCGCCCGGCTGGCAAGCTTGCGGCAAGCGGCCGCCTCGCGACCGATCGCGGAGGAGATCTCATCGAAATCCATGCCGAACACGTCATGCAGCAGAAAGGCGGCCCGCTCCAGCGGCGAAAGTCGCTCCAAGGCCAGCATCAGCGGCATGGTTATATCGTCGGCGGCATCGCCATCCTCCGGATCGAAGATCGGCTCCGGCAACCAGGAGCCCACATAGGATTCCCGGCGACGGCGCGCGGATTTCAGCTCGTTCAGACAAAGTCTGGTGACGACGGTCCGCAGGAATGCCGCCGGTTCGCGAACGGAGGTGCGATCGGTCGCCAGCCAGCGTAGCCAGCTATCCTGCACGATGTCCTCCGCATCCGCGACCGACCCGAGCATCCTGTAGGCAAGCCTGACGAGGCGCGGGCGCAGCTCGGAAAAGATCGGGTCGAAGGATGTCTCACTCATGGGCCGCAAACTCGCGTGGAAATGGATCGAAGTCGCGGCCGCGAACGAATTGCAACGTAGCCAGCGCCACACGTTTTCCAAGATGGCGCGCGGTGGCAAGATCGGATGCGGGCGGCGCGGTTTCAGGGCCTTCATCCGAATTTGCCTGCGCCGCGGCGCCGAGCCAGAAGCCGAGACGGTTCATATCCTCTTCCGAACCTGTCGAAGAGCAGTTCGCCGGAGGAAGATCGAGACCGACCCAATGCATTCCATGCTGGGCTGCGAAAATCACCATCTGCATCAGCGTCGAAAGCTTGTCACCGGATCGTGATCCGGAGGTGGTGAAGCCGGCTGCGATCTTGTCCTTCCAGAGATAGCCTCTGGCGAGAACCGCATTCGACGTTGCCTCCTGAAATGTTTTAAATGGCGCGGAAACCGCGCCCATATAAGTCGGCGAACCGAAGATGATCGCCTGTGCGGCATTGAGATCGCCCCAGTGGCGCTCCACCTCGTCGACGGTCAACAGCATGGCTTCTGCGCCGTCGACCTCCTCGACCCCCGCCCTGACGGCTTCGGCCTGTCTGCCCGTGTGTCCATAACCGCTATGATAGACGATTGCGATGCGCTGGCGGATCATTTGTCATCTCCTTTGGAAATAGCGTTGCGAAGGACAAGACAAGACAGGAATTCCCAATGTGACACGTCATGCTTCACCCTTGACGGCAATCAGCCCAAAATCGAGCAAAACATTAGATATTAGTAATTATTGATCTACGTAGGGTGATCCTGTAAGACTGCGGGCGTTCGATGGGCCTGCCTTTCGGCAGGTCGTGTATGTTGGGTAAAAAGGGGGCATACCAAGATGTCTGAAGTCTTCGAACCGTTCATCGCGCGCGAGCGTTTTGTCGGGCCGCATAAGTTCGATATTCATATTCAGGACGAGTTGGGCCGGCAATGGTACAGCTACCCCAATCAATGGCAAAGCGAGCGGCAATGGTGGATCGATACCATCAGGCCGGGTGCCACGGTTCTCGAATGCGGTGCACATCAGGGGCTTACAACGGTTCTTCTGGCTCTGTGTGCGGGGCCGAGTGGTGTGGTCCACGCCTGGGAGGCATCTCCTGCCAACGCCGCTGTGATCGAACGCAATGCCAAGCTGAACGGACTGGAAAACGTCGTCGTCCATCCGCGCGCAGCCGGCGACCGGAAGGGCATGTTGCCGGTTCACGACAGCCAGGGTTCCTTCATGGTTCTGGCATCGGATCAGGACCCGAGAATGTCGACCAAGGTGGATGTCGTCAGGCTGGATGACGACTACGATCATTTGAGAAAGGTCGATTTCCTGAAGATCGATGTGGACGGCGCTGATCTCGAAGTATTGCTGGGGGCACCAAAGATCCTGTCCTATCGGCCCTATATCAATCTCGAACTGCACACTTTCCTCTTCGACAACCCGGTCAAGACGGTCTCCACGACCATGAAAATATTTGAGGATCTGAACTACAGCTTCAAAGTGGATGCCTATGACGGCAAAGAGGTGATCGATGTCGGCACATCCCCGGACATCGGCTGGCTGACGAGCTTCAAATTCGTACAGCTTTTCTGCACGCCGGTGTGAAGCCAATCGGCACGGCGCTAGCCAGCAGTGACCTCGGGCGGCATCAGAGCCGCCTCACCGTCAAAAATCTAATGATTTCATAGAGGTATGGCGGAAGAGGTGGGATTCGAACCCACGGTACGGTTTCCCGCACGCCGGTTTTCAAGACCGGTTCCTTAAACCACTCGGACACTCTTCCATCTATTTGATATTAAATAACTTTTCTCTTTAATATCAAGGGGTGAAATAGTCGTTTGCTACGCAGTTTGCAACTATTTCGTTTTCTGACTTGCGCTTATAGCGACTTGCAACGCCGCGTCAACTTGTTCAGCGGCATCAGCCTGCATTCCTGGCATCACATGCGAGTAAAGATCAAGAGTGATCCCTATTGTTGAATGGCCTAAACGCTCGCTGGCGACCTTCGGATGGACGCCGGCGGCAAGCATCTGTGATGCATGGGTGTGGCGCAAATCGTGGAAGCGAATAAGAGGTAAAGACGTTTTCCCCAAGCGGCCTTGTCCACTCGTGGGTGAGAGAGACCGGCTTCAGCGGACGACCGTCGACCTGAGCCACCACGAACGAGTCATAGTCTGGCCTGATGCCGATTTTCAAAAGCTCTTCCGCTTGTTTCGTCCGGTGAGCCTTCAGCTCTTTCAGCATCATCGACGACAGCGCCACTGTGGGCGATCCGCCGCCTTTCTTTGTATCGGACCTTGTCCTTCGTTTGTTCTGCACTCTCCCTGATGGAAAGCATGCGTCTGTTGTCGCCTAATTCGACATGGCGCCAGCGCGACGCCGGGATCTCCCCTCGCCTCAACCCGCACATCACGGCGAGAAACATCGGTATAAACATCCTGCTTGGGCGGAAAGCTTCAATCAGAACCGCTGTCTGAGCTGCGTCATAGGCCAGCGTCTTTGTTCGCTCGACCTTCGGCGGTGTCGTGGCTGCTGCTGGGTTCTACAGGAGCCTAGTAGAAACACCACCTTTTGTGACAATGGACTAAACCCGCCCGGTAGCGATGATGGTTTTCTCAGCCAGAGGAACAGTCATGCGCAAAGCGTTTGCTATTTTAACGCTAGCTTCGTCAACGCTAGCGAACCGAGCTTTCACGAGTTCTCAGGCCAAGGTCCATACTTGATCGGGACTTTGGTCCGTGTTCACGCGCAGCGTTCATGGCATATTACATCTAAGGCGTGGATTAATGCCTCGCAGCTGTATGTAAATCGGAATGGAAAAGAAATGAAAAGAATCGTAATCGCGGCGCTGGCGCTCGCAACGACTTTGGCGGCATCGCCGGCATTCTCTCAGGTCTACTTTGAATACGGAGTTGGGCCTCGCTACGACTACGATCCGCCGCCACCGCGCTATTATCGCTATCCGCCAGCCTACGCATATGATGGATATTATGACGGCCCGCGCTATAGGTATCATCGCCGGTGCTGGACGGAGAGGCACTACGCTTACCGCCATCATCATCGAGTGATGGTGCGCGAAACTGTGTGCGACTAGTGCCCACCCTCAACCGGATATTCGCATAGGAGGTTCGTTGCCTAGCCTCCGCACCCTGCCTCATCCCCTCGAGGCAGGGCTATTTGCCGATAAGCAAAAGCCTATTCGCTTCAATGTATCGACAAACGACACGCCAAGCGCCATGCCGATGATCCCGATCATGCCTAACGCCCCAGGCTCATGAGCTTCCATCGCTTCACGTCGTCGGTGACCGGCCGCATTTGCGAAACGTCTTCCTGAACCGCAGCCAGATTGCCCCTGACGTTTCGGGTCTTTATAGACGTAGCCATAATAGCCCTCTGACGGCGCCGCCAATGTGGTGACGGCCATTGCAATGCCGGCGGCAACCCCGGCTTTGGCGCGCTTACTCGCCATCTTCATTTCCTTTCAGGCTTTCTTCGGCGACAAGGCGACTGATCAGCGCTCCGCAGGTCACGAGGCCAGATAATGCGGCAAAGACACCGCGGGGCTTCGCGACGATCTGGTCAATGATCGCGAGTGCGATTCCGCAGCCGGACAGGATGCCGGCCACGACGATGAGGCGGATGCTCCGCGCACAGCAAAGCACCCGGCCCACGTTCGGGACGAGTTTCGGTTTCATGAGCTTTTCTATTTTTGAGATAGCGGTGAGCTATTGCGGATTTGCGAACCCGCGACCCCCTGATTACAAATCAAGACGCAAAGCCTGAATTATATGGCGATATGCGCTATGTGTTGCATTCATGTTGCGTCAAGAGAGCACAAATTCCGCCGCCGCAGCCAGTTCGGAGCCGTCATCGATGCGCGGAAATAGATGCCATACGTGTCCATTGTCATCGCGATCGTCGAATGCCCCATGCGCTCCTGAACGAACTTCGTCGGAAGTTCCAAACCGCCATCCTTGCGACGATTGATGCATCATGATGCGAACCAATGTCTAAGGTAGTGCAGTCCCGAATATTTTGGTTCCAGCACCGGCTTACCGTCTTGGTCGCGCTCCGCGGTTTCGACGAAGAAACCAGCCTATATCCAAGCCGGATGCAGACCACGGCGCAGGATATTGTTCAACCCCTCTACCCAAGCGTGGATCATGATTTTGATAGTGTGATGTAAAGGCGGGAGTCTGGATTGTAGGACCGCGTCGCTTCCAGAGAAGCATCCAAACCATTCGAAAGCGCTTGTCTAAACCGGCAAAAACAAGGGGGGCCGGCCAGCTAAAGCGGCCGAACCCCCTTCGCCAGGTCAGGGGTCAAATCTGACTGAAGCAGGCTAATGATAAGCGAAGCTTAGTGTTTGTCAATTATCATCACGCAAAGCATCCGACCTCTTCATTTCGGCAAATCGAAGGCGTGGGCAAATAATCCTCATTTGCTGCCTCACTCTCTGCTATTCAGCTCTTTTGCAAATGGAGATTTATTTAAATCAATAAGTTGGATGGCTTTGTTAAAGAAGGGGGCGGCCGCGGATTTGCTGGTCCAGCGGAAGGAATGCTCTTTCCGGTGCCGTCGATCGGATTGTGTATCCTGGAAATCCGTCATGCCGGGGCTAATTGTCTGCTGTCCTTTCACCGAAATTTGTAGGAAAAGAGGTTCCAAAACTCTGCGTTTTTTACAAACGGTTCGGTGTCGACCAATCTGGATATCGCCCTCGCCCATGACACTTGACGATGATTCCCTCTCTCTTGGAGCCAAGCCTCTTACCGGCGATGCACTTGCCGCCTTCTTCAGCCGGGACGCCGTAGCAGTCGCCTCCGATCTGATCGGAGCGCGTGTGACCGTTGCGGGTGTCGGTGGACACATTGTCGAGACGGAGGCCTATCGGCCGGATGACGCGGCATCCCATGCCTATAACGGGCAGACGCCGCGCAATGCGGCCATGTTCGGGCCGGTAGGACATGTCTACATCTATCGGTCCTATGGCATCCACTGGTGCCTGAACTTTGTCTGTACCGGCGCGAGCGCCGTACTCATTCGGGCACTGGAGCCGGAGAGCGGCATCGAGGAGATGGTGAAGCGGCGCGGCCTTGCCGATATCGTTTCGCTTTGCAACGGGCCAGGAAAGCTCTCGCAGGCCTTGGCCGTCGACATAGGGCTTAATGGCCGTTCATTGGATGCGGCTCCGTTTTCGTTTTCGCTTGCGGAAAGGGTGCCGATCGTGGCGGGCAAGCGCATCGGCATCACGAAGAATGTCGATCCCCTTTGGCGTTTCGGAGCCGCCGGCTCGCGCTTCGTCAGCCGTCGTTTTTAGGGATGGATCAAAAATAAGCCGCCGGGGTGGCGCCCGGCGGCCGATAACCACGCAGTGAAACTGGAAAGGCTGCGCGGCTATTCCATTGCGACGCTGTGATCGACCGCCGGCGGCGCCTTCGGCTTGCGCAGGAGCACAAGCAGCGGCATGGCGCAGATCGACATCAGCATCAGCAGTTTGAAGTCGTCCATATAGGCGATGATGGTCGCCTGCGTCGTGATCATGCCATCAAGCGAGGCCCTGCCGACCGCCGTGAACGGGCTCACGCCCTGCGCGGCCGTGAGGTCGAAATAGCGGTTGAACGGCGTCACATAGGCGGCGATGTTGGCATGGTTGACCTGCGTGTTCTCCGTAATCAGCATCGAGACGACCGAAATGCCGACGCTGGAGCCAATGTTACGCGAGAGGTTGTAGAGGCCGGTCCCCTCGCCGCGCATCTGCGCCGGCAGCGTCGCAAAGGCGATCGTCGTCAGCGGCACGAAGAGGAAACCGAGGCCCGCACCCTGCACGAAGCCGACTGAAATCAGCGTCCATTGCGAAACATCCGGTGTCCAGCCTGTCATGTCGTACATGGCCCAGGCGGTCAGCGCGAGACCGATGAACAACAGCCAGCGCGTGTCCACCTTGCCGATCAGGCGCCCGACCAGGAACATGCAGAACATCGTGCCGAGACCGCGCGGCCCCATGACAATACCGGCTGTCACGACCGGATAACCCATCAGCGTTTGCAGATAAGGCGTCATCAGCGCCAGCGAAGCCAGATAGGTGACGCCGACAATGAAGATGAACAGGATGCTGACGGCAAAGTTCTGGTCCATGAATAGCCGCGGATTGACGAAACTTCGCTCGGCCGTGAACATGTGCACCAGGAAAAGATAGAAGGCGCTGACGCAGACGAGCGCCTCGATGATGATCTCACTGGAATAGAACCAGTCCAGCTGTTCACCGCGGTCGAGGAAAAGCTGCAGGCCGGCAATCGCGATCGAAAGCATGCTGAAGCCGAACCAGTCGAGCTTGGCAAGCGCATCGAGCTTCGTTTCGGTCACGTAGACGACGATGCCGAAGAAGGCGAGCGCGCCGATCGGCACGTTGATGTAGAACACCCAGCGCCAGCTGATATTGTCGGTCAGCCAGCCGCCGATGACCGGCCCGAGCACCGGGCCGACCATGACCGAGACGCCGAACAGCGCCATCGCGCGGCCGCGTTCCTCGACACTGTAGATATCGAGCAGAATGCCCTGCGACAGCGGCACGAGCGCGGCGCCGAAGAGGCCCTGCAACAGGCGGAAGCCGACGACCTGTATCAGCGATTCCGACAGGCCGCACAGGACCGAGGCGGCGACGAATCCGGCGATCGCTACGAGCAGAACGCGCTTGCGGCCGAACTTCGCAGAAAGAAAGCCGGAGGGCGGCGTCATGATCGCCGCTGCGACTATATAGGACGTCAGAACCCAGTTGATCTGGTCGGCACTGGCGGAAACGTCGCCCTGGATATGCGGCAGCGCGACATTGGCGATGGTGGTGTCCAGCGCCTGCATGATGACGGACAGGATGACGCAGGCGGTGATCGCGCCGCGATTGGCGACGGGTACCGCGGGAGAAGCGGCGGCGGTATTACTCATGATCCTGACCGCGGGCACGGCCCAGCAGGTTGGTAATGAAATCAGGCAGGCCACGGGCATGGCCGGTGTCGACACCGGCGACGACACTCATCCCGACTCGCAGCGGAGGCTTGCCCGCCGTGTCGTCGATATTGATGATCATCGGTATGCGCTGTACGACCTTGACCCAGTTACCAGTTGTGTTTTGCGCCGGCAGAAGCGAGAAGCTCGAGCCGGATGCCGGCGAAATGCTGGCGACCGTGCCCTTCCACGTAACGCCCGGATAGGCATCGACCGAGATGTCGACCTTCTGGCCAGGCCGGACATAGGTGAGTTCGGTTTCCTTCGGGCTGGCATTGATCCACAGATGCGTGGTGGAAACCAGCGAGAAGCCCGGCTGGGAGGCCGTCAGATAGGCGCCGACCTGCAGCGAGGGTACGTTTGCGGTCACGCCGTCGAAGGGGGCCTTGACGACGGTGTCGTCAAGTTCGCGCTGCGCATTGTCAACCGCCGCCTTCGCCTGCAGATAGAGCGGGTTCTGCTCCGGAGGCAGATCGGCAGTACCTTCGCCGCCCAACTGGGCGAGAGTCGCAGCGGCTGTGGCCTTTGCGACCAATACCTTCTGCTGCGCGGCTTCGAGATTGTGCCTGGCTTGGTCGAAGGCCGCCTTGGAAGCGACCGAATTGGTGATCAGGTTTTGCTGGCGGTCGAATTCCGTCTGATAGTACGGGATATCGGCCTGTGCCTGTGCAATTTCCGACAGGGATTGCTTGTAGCTCGCCTGCAGGTTCAGGATCTGGTTCCTGGCATTGCCGAGCTGTGCTTTCGCGCCCTCGAGCGCGATTCGGAAAGAATCCGGCTTCAGGCGAAAAAGCACCTGCCCTTTCCTAACGGTTTCGTTCTCATGCACGTCGATCGAGATCACCGTGCCGGAGACGTCTGTGGAAACCCCGACCATGTCCGCCTGGATATAGGCATTGTCCGTGGACATGATCTGTCCGCCGGTAACGTAGTAATAACCGCCGATGACAAGTGCTATCGGAAGCAGCGCAAACATCACCGGCCGCGTCAGGCCGCGGCGCTTGCGCGGCGTTTCAGGAGGTGCAGCCGGTGTGGCCGGAACGGTCGTCGAGGGTTGCTGCGCCGGGTTGGAGGATGGGGCCTCGGCGACAGGAGTTTGACTTTGTTCGGAGGAATTTGCGTTCGCGGGTACGCGAAGCGGGGAAGATGCTTCAGCCATGTTGTAACTCTTTGTCGACTGCCTTCGAGCGGCAGGCGCTGACCAGGTTCGATTTCATAAGGGTAAGCAATTCATAGAGGCGCTCTTGATCTTCCTGAGAGGCGCCCTCGAGCGCTTCCCGGCGCGACTGTTCACCTATGCTGCGCATGGTGTCCATCAGCGGACGAGCCTCTTCGCGCATGTAGAGGAGCCAGCTGCGGCGATCGTTCGGATGCTGCCGGCGCTCCACCAGCCCCCGTTCGCTGAGTTTGTCGAGGATACGCACCAGGGTGATCGGCTCGATTTCCAGAATCTCGGCCAATCCGGCCTGATGGATGCCCTCATTGTTCGCGAGGTAGGCAAGGGTCTGCCATTGCGAGCGTGTCAGGCCCAAATCCTTTGCACGCTGCTCGAATCTCTTTCGAAGCAGTCGGGCAACGTCATGGAGGAGAAAACCAACGGTGGGGGTCGAAATCATGGTATGAGGAGCCTGCTATTCATAAGCAACCTTATAATTGTCATTACCTATAGTAAGCGCCCATGTGATACAAGAGGGTGAGCGTTCAACAAGTGGCGATGGTCAAGATGTCGCAGCGAGTGTCGCAAAGATGCCGCACCAAGCGGTGGTTGTGGCGTATTCGGCAGGAACTGCAGCTTTCAGGTGCGGGCGATTCCACTTGCGATCAATTGAAAAGGCGCGGAAGTTGTCCGCGCCTTTTCGGCAGTTTCGCAGCTGTGGTGGCTCGCAGGGCTCGTCCACCGATCGAAAGCTCGTCCTGAAGCTAGCGTCTGCTCAGGAGACCGATCAGATAGCCGATGCCGGCTGCGGCCGCGACCATGAAAATCGGCTCTTCACGAACTCTCTCGCGCAACTGCTCGGTGATCTCCTGGGCTTCCTCCGCGACGACAGATTTCGCTCCCTGCCCCACAGCCGCCACGCTTTGTGACAGCTTTGCCAGATCTTCGCGCAACGCTGCGACCTGGGCGGCAAGATCCTCCATTGCCGTTTCCGTTTGTGCTCGTGCCGAAGACGACTGAGTGGAGGCTGATTTCGTCTCTGCCATCGTTTGCTCCTTGTGTTTCCGTATTGCTGAAACGCCGCCGCTTCTCAAAGGTTCCGGCATATTTGCGCCTCATCCGGCGATTTCCCCGCTGGCTCTTCAATTCCGGTTCGGATTGTTCTAAGGAACTCCGATTGTTTCGCCTGCGGGCGAAGACTTGATGATGACGAGGTTTGCTTTCCGATGTTCGACGTGCTGAGAAAAATCGCCCAGACCTGGGTTGCCAAGGGTTTGTTGCTTCTTCTTGCGGCAGCCTTCGGCGTGTGGGGCGTCGAGCGGTCCCTCATCACCGGTGGCAGCAGCAATACCGTTGTCACGGTTGGCGATCAGCACATTGATACCAACGAGTTCCGTCTCGCCTATCGCCGCCAGATCCAGGCGATCAGCCAGCAGCTGCGCATGCAGATCACGCCGGAGCAGGCCCGCGCCTTCGGTATCGGGCAGCAGACGGTCGCGCAGCTCGTCGCCGGCGCCTCGCTCGATCAGCTTGCCGCCGATATGAACCTCGGCCTTTCGCAAGACCGCCTTGCCAAGCTCATCGGCGACGATCCCGCTTTCAAGGCTGCGAACGGCGCCTTTGACCGTCAAAAGTTCGATATGCTTCTGCGCAATAGCAGCATATCGCCGGACGATTATATCAAGGAGCGCAGCAAGGTCGCGATCCGCAGCCAGATCGTCGAGGCGGTATCGAACGGCTTTATCGCGCCTTCGGTTCTTGTCGATGCGGTCAAGCAGTATCATGACGAGACCCGCAGCATCGATTATCTGCTGCTGACCAATGCCAATATCGATCCCGTTAAGGCGCCGGCCGACGACGTGTTGCAGAAATGGTTCGATGGTGTGAAGTCGAAATATCGTGCACCTGAATACCGTAAGTTCGCCTATGTGAAGCTGCAGGCCGAGGATATTGCCGATCTGGCAAGTGTTACGGATGACGAAGTGCGCGCGCAGTTCGACAAGCGCAAGGACAGCTTTACCACGCCGGGAACGCGCACCATCGAGCAGTTGACTTTCGCCAACAAGGATCTTGCCAACGCGGCCGCCGATGCGTTGAAGACGGGAACCACCTTCGACCAGCTCGTCTCCGACCAGGGCAAGAAGCCGTCCGATGTGCTGCTCGGCACCTTCACCAAGGATCAGGTTCCGGACAAGACCGTTGCCGAAGCTGCTTTCGCCGTCTCCAAGGAAGGCGGTACAACCCCGGTCGTGGACGGTTCGTTCGGCCCGGTCATCCTGCGCGTGACCAATGTAAAGAACGAAACGGCGAAGAATTTCGACGAGGTCAAGGACGATATCCGCAAGCAGATTGCGCTCGCCAACGCCGCCAACGAAATCACCAGCGTCCACGACAAGTTCGAAGACCTGCGCGGCTCTGGCGCATCGCTGCAGGATGCAGCTTCGCAGCTCAAGCTGAAGCTCGTCACCATCGATGCGATCGATCAGACTGGCCTCGATCAGAAGGGCAATGAGATCAAGGATCTGCCGGCCCGACAGCAGCTGATTTCGGAAGTCTTCAAGGCCGATCAGGGCGGTAACCCTGCTCCCCTGACAGTCGGCAACGACGGCTACATCTGGTATGACGTCATGAACGTCACGCCCGATCATGATCGTCCGCTTGCCGAAGTGCGTGAAAAGGCCGTCGCCGACTGGACCGCGGAGCAGCAGAAGGTCGCGCTTGCCGCCAAGGCAACCGAGCTGAAACAGGCAGCGCAGAAGGGCAAGTCGCTTGCCGACATCGCCACGCCGCTTGGCATTGCCGTCGAAAGCAAGACCGGTATCACGCGCTCGACGGATGATCCGGTTCTCGGTCGCGGTGGTATCGCTGCCGCCTTCTCCGGTCCAGTCGACACGGCTGCAAATGCCGTCGGCGCCGATGACACGACGCAGATCCTGCTCAAGGTCACCGATGTCAACGACAATCCGACGACCGATGCGCTGAGCAACGACGATCAGCAGGTCGCCCAGATCGCCAATGCTGCAGGCGACGACATCCTCGACCAGATGGTCAATCAGCTGCAGTCCAAATACGCCGTCACGGTCAACCAGAGCCTCGCCGAACAGGCGATGTCCCGCTAGACCCATACGGGAGGATGGATCATCAATGACAGAATTGAAGCCTTTCCTCGCCAAGGTCGCCAATCGTGAGGCGCTGACGCGGGACGAAGCCCGGCAGGCATTCGAAATCCTGATGTCGGGCGAGGCCACGCCGTCGCAGATCGGTGCCTTTCTCATGGCGTTGCGCGTGCGCGGCGAAACGGTTGATGAGATCGTCGGCGCCGTGACCACGATGCGGGCCAAGATGCTGCCGGTGAAGGCGCCGGCGGATGCCATCGATATCGTCGGCACCGGCGGCGATGGTTTTGGCACATACAATATCTCGACGCTGGCGGCATTCATCGTCGCCGGCGCCGGCGTGCCCGTCGCCAAGCACGGCAATCGGGCTCAGAGTTCCAAGGCCGGCACCGCCGACACACAGTCCGTATTAGGCATCAAGCTTGATATCGGACCGGAGACGATCGCCCGCTGCATTCGGGAAGCCGGTATCGGCTTCATGTTCGCGCAGCTGCATCATTCCTCCATGCGCCATGTCGGTCCCTCGCGCGTCGAACTCGGCACGCGGACGATCTTCAACCTTCTTGGTCCGCTTTCGAATCCCGCGGGCGCGCGCCGCCAGCTGCTCGGCGTCTTCGCACCGCAATGGGTGCTGCCGCTGGCCGAAGTTCTGAAGGATATGAAAGCGGAGAGCGTCTGGGTCGTGCATGGTGACGGCCTCGATGAAATCACCACGACCGGCAAGACCTCCGTCGCAGCTCTGGAAAACGGCAAGATCCGCAGCTTCGAGCTGACACCATCAGATTTCGGTCTGCAGCATGCCGACCTTGCCGATCTCAAGGGCGGCGACGGCGTTGCCAATGCTGCGGCTCTTCGTGCGGTGCTGGGTGGTGAAAAGAACGCCTATCGCGACATCGCTCTTGCCAATGCGGCCGCCTCGCTGGTCATTGCCGGCAAGGCGGAAACGCTCCATGATGGCATGAAGCTCGCGGCCCATTCGCTCGATAGCGGCGCTACCGCCGTTGCGTTGGAAAAGCTCATTGCCGTTTCCAACGAGGAAGGACAGGACTAGGACGTCATGACCGATATCCTTAGAAAGATCGAAGCCTACAAGCGCGAGGAAATCGCTGCCGCCAAGGCCAAGCTGTCGCTTGCCGATCTCAAGGCGATGCAGGCCGGGCAGTCCGCACCGCGCGGCTTTCACAAGGCGCTGCTCGCCAAGCAGGATGCCGGTATTTTCGGCCTGATCGCCGAGATCAAGAAGGCAAGCCCGTCCAAGGGCCTGATCCGTCCCGATTTCGACCCGCCGGCGCTTGCCAAGGCTTATGAGGCCGGCGGAGCGGCCTGTCTTTCGGTCCTGACCGATACGCCGAGCTTCCAGGGCGCGCCCGAATTCCTGACATCAGCCCGCGCGGCCTGCGCGCTGCCGGCACTGCGCAAGGACTTCATGTTCGACACCTATCAGGTACAGGAAGCCCGTGCCTGGGGTGCCGATTGTATCCTCCTCATCATGGCCTCGCTTTCGGACGATGATGCCGAGCGTCTCCAGGACGAAGCCTTCGGCCTCGGCATGGATGTGCTGGTCGAGGTGCATGACGCCGAAGAGATGGAGCGCGCGCTGAAGCTCTCCTCGCCGCTGATCGGCATCAACAACCGCAATCTGCGTACCTTCGAAGTCAGCTTGACGGTCAGCGAGAACCTGGCACCCATGGTGCCGAAGGATCGGCTGCTGGTCGGCGAAAGCGGCGTCTTCACCCATGCCGATTGCAAACGTCTTGAGGCCGCAGGCATCACGACGTTCCTCGTCGGCGAAAGCCTTATGCGCAAGGATGACGTCGCGGCCGCGACCCGATTGCTGCTGAACGGCGAAGCCGGCATTCTGGCGGCCGAGTGAAATGAGCACGCTGAAGGCCGGTCTCACACATATCGATGCCTCGGGCGAAGCGCATATGGTCGATGTCGGCGACAAGGCCGAAACGGCACGCAGCGCTACGGCTACCGGCTACGTCAAGATGAAGCCGGAGACCCTGGCGCTGATCCGCGAAGGCAACGCCAAGAAGGGCGATGTCATCGGCACGGCGCGGCTCGCCGGCATCATGGCAGCCAAGCAGACCAGCAATCTCATTCCGCTTTGCCATCCATTGATGCTGACAAAGGTGGCCGTCGATATCGAAGAGGACGCTGCCCTGCCCGGCCTGCGAGTGATCGCGACGGCAAAGCTGACCGGTCGCACCGGTGTCGAGATGGAGGCGCTGACGGCGGTTTCCGTCGCCTGCCTGACGATCTACGACATGGCCAAGGCCGCCGATCGTGGCATGGAAATCGGCGGCATCACTCTATTGGAGAAATCCGGCGGCAAATCGGGGGATTTCCGCCATCCGGGGGCCTAACACATGAGCCTATTGCCCGTCGCCGAAGCGCAAGCGCGCCTGTTGGACAGCGCCGCGCCGATCCATCGCTTCGAAAGCGTTCCGCTCGACATGGCCGAGGGTCGGGTTCTGGCCAAAGATCTGACGGCCCGCCTAACCCAGCCGCCTTTCGACGCCTCGGCGATGGATGGCTATGCGCTGCGCTTCGAGGATGCTGCAGCGCCTGGTTCGGAACTGCAGGTCATCGGCGCCTCCGCCGCCGGCCATGCCTTCGATGGCAGCGTCGGCAAGGGCGAAGCAGTTCGCATCTTCACCGGCGCTCCCGTTCCGTCAGGCACCGATTCGGTTCTCCTGCAGGAAGATGCGGAGCGCCTGGAAGGCGATCGTATCCGCACGACCTATCCCTTGCGCAAGGGGCAGCATATTCGCCCGCGCGGACAGGATTTCCTGGAAGGCGAAGCTGTGCTTCCCGTCGGTACGGTGATGGACTTCTCGCGGCTCACTGTCGCCGCGGCCATGAATCATCCGGCATTGGATGTCTATCGCCGGCCGCTGGTGGCGATTCTCGCGACCGGCGATGAGCTCGTCGCTCCGGGCAATGAACCAGGGCCATCGCAAATCATTGCCTCGAATACCTTTGGCATTGCCGCACTCGCGCGCAATGCCGGCGCCCATGTGCTTGATCTCGGCATCGTTGCCGACGACAGCGACGAGATTACCGCTGCCATTGGCCGTGCGCAGGTGGCAAAGGCCGATATCATCGTCACGCTCGGCGGCGCCTCGGTCGGCGATCACGATCTGGTGCAGGCGACGATGATCGCCGCGGGGATGAAGCTGGATTTCTGGCGCATTGCCATGCGCCCCGGTAAGCCCCTGATGGTCGGTAGCCTCGGCGACATGCATGTCCTCGGCCTTCCCGGCAATCCTGTCTCCAGCCTCGTCTGCGGACTGCTTTTTCTCGAACCTCTGATTCGCAAGCTCGCATCCCTGCCTCCGGTAAAGCGTGAAGGCATTGCACGCGCCGCCGTGCCCTTCGCCGCGAACGATCAGCGACAGGATTACGTCCGCGCGACGCTGACGAAAGCTGCCGACGGAGGCTGGCTCGCCGAGCCCTTCTCCAAGCAGGATTCGTCGATGATGAAGGTCTTTTCGCGCGCCGACTGCCTGGTCGTGCGTCCGCCGCACGCGCCGGAGCTTGAGGTGGGGGCGACGACTGGGGTGATATTTCTGCGCCCGGATCTGCTCGGCTAGAGCCGTTCCACTTTATCTTCGAATCGCGAAAACGCTCTATCTGTTTGTTTTTACGCAATTCCGGACGGAAAACCGCGCTGTTCGGGAAGTCGGAACATTGGGCGGGAGTAAACACCCCGTTTTGACTTGAACTGTTGAGTGCTTCCCGCGATACGTCCGACGCGGAGACGGGAAGCTTCCGTCACGCCTGATGCTTCCGGGACTTACGTCTTGGCGGCGTTCTGTGCAGCCTCGAAGACTTCGCGTGCTGTCGTCGTACCCGCTATGTGCTCCGTACCCTCGACTCCGAGGGCCATCCATCCTGCATTCACGGCTTCAAACATTTCTTCGGCAGGTCCGGTGCGGCCCTTCGGAATGCCGAACTGCTCGAACGCTTCCGCCCACCCTGCACGCGGGACTGCA
>JAAMEZ010000054.1 GCA_013322215.1 Martinezella rhizogenes | reverse complement strand
TCAATGCGTCTCCCAGCGCAGGAATGCTGCCGGCCATCGCGCCGTCAATTCACAATATCGCCATTGACGGCATATGTCTCGACTGTGTCCACATGCGTCGTCGCTACCGATGGCGCGCAGCCACGCCGAGATCGCGGTCAACCTTCAGGTAGTGCGTGAGCTGGCCGAAGCCGAAGCGCGAAATCCGGCAGGCCGACCGAAGCACCGCGACGCATGGGCGGCCGTTCGACGGCGACGGTGACGATCACGCCTACCGCACACAATCCGAGGCAGCGTCTGCGGTCCGCGCCGAACGGTCCATCGAACAAAGCCCGTCAAAGCCGGTTCCGACCGACTTCAACCAATCGTAGGGGATCGAACGACAACGTCAGGCTCAGCAGGAATTGCTGGACGAAAAGCAGGCGAACCGGGAGATAGAAGCCAAGAAGGATAGAGAATGCCATAAGCCAAAGCATCTGCAGTAAGAAGGACTTATCCTCGATCTAAGTTTATTTGAGCATGATTGGTTCACGCAGCATAGCCTGTCGTGAAGATAAATCGGATTTCCTCATCGACGATCTCCAGATCTATAGGTGCGATCCCGATACCCCTGCCCCGCGTCTACTAAAACAATACCGACATGAGATTTGTGACGACCAAGCCGATTGCATCAATTGGCCATCCTGTCAACTGATACCACCGGGCGACCGTTGTGTGTGAACCGGCGGCGCAGCTCTACTTTGAGTAGCAACTATAAAGAGCATTTAAATTAAAAATACATCACAAGTGCGAGAATGAAGAAAATTACATTAAAAATTGTTTTAGCTTTTAATGTATGTTAATGAGAAATAGTTGCAGGAGAAATACTGTAGCCATGAAAGCGTAAAACTGAATGAGATGGCGTGAAATATCGCTTCTAGAAATACAGATCTTTACGGCTTTGTCCGCTTTAATACTTTTAATTCCAAATATATGCGCGGGTTAGCTTCAGGGTTGAGAGTAGCGGGTAGAGGCCATGATTGGTCGGTCGATTACGAGTGAGAAATTTACATTGGAGCCGGGCGCAGGTGGCATTTCTGTCGGGGCATCCGATGGTCTGGGGCCGTTTACTGTGGCAGGCATGCCCAAGTTTGATGAATGGAACGAATATGTTCTCCTCATCGATTCCCGCATGCTAGGTCGTGAGTGTCTGTCGAAGAACTTGATGGAGTGTGACAGCACACTGCACATCGTGACCGTAGGGTCATTGAATGAATGGCAGTTGCTCGATATGCAAGCGTCGCCGTCCGCAATTCTCCTCATGATCGGTGGGCGCAAGGCTTCTGAGACCGATGTCAGTACCACCATTCTTGCGTTGGTTGAGCAGTTTCAGACAAGCCCTGTGATCGTGGGCGCAGACAATGATGAGCTTGTCCAACTCTTACATGCGCTGGAATGCGGCGCCCGCGGTTATATCCCGACGAATGTCGGGATAAAGGTTGCCGCGGAAGCTGTGGCTCTTGCGCGCGCTGGCGGCATTTTCGTGCCCGCAAGCAGCTTGCTGGCCGCGAAAGAAGCACTCGCTCCCGTGGCCGGCCGGAGCAACGCTCTCGAAAGTCTTTTTACACCGCGAGAAACCGTGGTCGCTGGAGCGCTACTGCGTGGCAAGGCAAACAAGATCATCGCCTACGAGATGGGTCTTTGTGAGAGCACTATAAAGGTGCACATTCGCAATATCATGTCGAAGCTGAACGCGACAAACCGAACCGAAGTTGCCTACAAGATCCGAGAACTCGTACGATAGCGGTTGCCGCTTTGTGGTCTGCGCCTTTTAGCTGCCAACATTGCGTCCGTGCCGGAGGCGGCTCGAAGCTGGCATCCCGCATTTCAGCGTGGATGCAAATGCGTATGTGCAAGTCAGCACGCATATAGTTGTGTTGCACAATAGATGATTTTCATTCGCCCACGAATCGGGCACTATAGGCGTAGTTTATGCATATGCTGGGCTTTTTTCTCCCAGAGCCGCCGCATTGACCATTCCCCTCTGGAGGTTTTTGAAACCTTCATACCTAAGGGCCGCAGATTTATCCGGCGGCCCATTTTTTCTCTAGGCTCCGCAAGCGCTTCTGTTAAGAAAGGCGGCTAACCGTCCCGGGTCGGCGGCCATTGGCGGGCGGTATGTACGAGCGCCATATCCATACAGTGTTTGCTGCTTCGTCCACTTCGTAGACGAGCCGGTAGCTTTCAAGCGGGATGAATTCACACGTACCGGGAATCTTACCCATACGGCCGAGCATCGGAAACTCGCCGAGCTTAGCGGCCGCCTCGCTGAACAGCTCGTCCATCTTGAGCGCCGCACGCGGATTGTCGACTGCGATGTAGTCGACAATATCGGCTCGATCCTGTCGCGCCGCTGCAATCCAGCGGATGTTCACAGATCCGCCTGATCGGTCCGGCGGCGCAGCTCCGCGCGGCGTGCCGTCGCTTCGGCTTCTACTTCCTCATTGGAGACATGCATACCGGCGTCATGCTGTCCGCGTGCGATCTCCACCTTGCGACGCAAGTAATCATCATACTGTCGCGCCTGCTGACGGCGGTTGATATATTCGCGCATCAACTCGCGCAGGACCTGGGCCGCCGGCCGGTCATCCGCGGCTGCTTCGGCCATGAACGTATCGCGCAGCTCCGGTTCCAGTTTCATCGTGAAAATGGCTTTCGCCGACATGGCAAGCTCCTGTTTTACTATATCGAGTATATACCGAAGCATTACCTTTGTCGCCCATTTTCCGCGTGTGCCGAACGGCCGGCCGATACCTCTTGCCCCTTTCTGGCGGAGCAATTTCAGGAACAGCACGACCGCCTCTTCCTCTTTCTCGAAATGATGGATGATCTGCTGACCGGTGGCTCCGACGCGGCCCAGCGTCGGGTCAGGCACGTCCCCGAACAAGGTCGGTTCGATGGACATCGCATGGTACCGCGCCATGTTCTTCGGCGGATCTGTTCGTTCGATATAGAGCTGACAAGGTTGTGCGATCATGGGCGAAGAATCGCCGATAGGAATTTGTGTTTGAGACAGAGCCGGCGCGATACGTTCCATGGCCACGGCAGGCTTATCTTTAGATCGCTGCGCGGCCTCTTGCAAAATTCTCGCTCAAGAGAGACCTTCGATAAGGCGCCGGTACCCTTCACAGTTTCGCCCGACACCGCCTTGGTTGCCTATTTTAACGAACATCAACTTTGCCGAACCATAGATTGCGACATGATCAAATCCGAACTTATTGAGATCCTCACACATCGCAGACCCCTTCTGCGTCTGAAGGATGCCGAAAGGATCGTCGATGCCATCCTGGAAGAAATGACCGAAGCCCTGATGCGCGGCGACAGGGTCGAGCTGAGAGGATTCGGCGCGTTCAGTATCCGCCATCGCCGAGCGAAATCAGGTAGAAACCCCAAGACGAGCATATCGATATTCGTCGAAGAAAAATGGGTTCCATTTTTCAAGGCTGGAAGAGACATGCAGCATCGCCTGAACGCAGCCAGCAACCGCGATGCCCGCAAAATTGAGCCTGCTTCAAAAGATTGGCTACGATAGCGCTCGCAATCCGACCAAAAAACCAACACGGGGGACGCTATGGCGAGAGGGAAAGTCAAGTGGTTCGATGCGAACAAGAAGTACGGCTTTATAAAGCCTGACGACGGAAGCCCGGATGTTTTCGTGCATCTCAGTGAAGTTGCGAAGGCAAAGCTGCCTCATCTGACACCAGGCGTGCCTATTGCCTATGCTCTTGAGATTGAAGACGGCAGAAGGTCGGCGAAAGAGCTCTCGCCAGTGACCAGCGATGCCGATCCAAATTCTCCCGCCCGAACGACGAAGGAGCCGCCAAACGATTTTGCGGACGAATTCGAAAAGGAATGGGGATTGCGGCAAGCTTGAAGCCGGCCCGGTTGTTTTCCGGCTCTTCAAACTCGGTCAATGCCTTATCTTCGTCAGCCCGCAACAAACAGCCAAAAAGTCGATTTCTCTTGGCCGATCCGCTTGCAACCGTTATCTGTAGCTCAAACCTTTTTGTTTTCGCGCACGAGGCTCTACATGGCGTATGATTGGAACGGCGCCAGAACACGGCGTATCAAGATCTTGAAGTTCGGTGTTTCGCTCTTGATCGGTCTGACGCTCTTGGCCGGCCCTGCTATATTGCTGGTCCGTGCTCATCCGTAGAATCGGAAAGCACCAGGAGCCCCGAATATACCGAGACTGGGCGATGGATCTCCGCGACTGGCAATTGTCCCGTCACTTGCCGTGAAAAACACAGCCCGATCGGCCCTGCCCTACGATCACTTGGGCATTTCCCTGTGGCGATCCAGCGCCTCAAGCAACGGAATAATTCCTTCGGCTGCTTGCAGCGACAGATGCTCGAGTATGATACCGGAGCGCACGACCGTCTCGAAGGAACGGGCGTCGACGACAGCGTAGGTAAGATCTTCATCTTCAACGACGCATATCTTTGCACGGCATGGATCCCCATAAACCTGTGCCTGACATAAAGACGCCAGCCATCATATCGAACGATGTGCTGACTCTCACAGCGAGCGAGCCGACGTCCCGCTCTGGTGCTGTTTCAAAACCAAGCCGATTGATTTTGAGTTTCTGCTGGCCAAGATTGAGGGCTGTGTTACGTGACTGGAAAATGACATCCGAAGTGATCGAGCCTTTTAGCCAAGGCTCCGAGCGCGAGCGTATTAAGGCCATCACCCGTATTGAGCATCCGTCGCAAACGGTTGAAGCACTTCTTGGTTGGCGGAATGGAATAGTTTCGCCGCTCGCCCACACCAACGTCTTGGCGGCACATAAGGCGATGCACCGGTCGTTGGGTTTACTTGATATGCACTATTTGCGGCGATTGTGAGCAGGGGAGCCAAGAATATATCCAAATCGCGAGGCCGTTTTCGACAGTTCCGGGAGGCGATTCAATTGAACGAGGAAACGGCGGAGCGTGCCGCGGGAGCGCTGTCTGCGATGGCCAATCCCACGCGGCTTTCAATTCTTATTTATTTGGCCAGCCAAGAGTCCCCTGTTAGCGCGATTGCATCGCATGTTGGGATGAGCTGTTCATCAACCTCTCAGCACTTGGCAAAATTGCGAGCCGAAGGTCTGGTGACAACTCGTAAGGAGCACCAGATGGTTTATTATTCTTGTCAGTCGGCGGCCGTGCGTGCGCTGTTGGAAGTCTTGGAGGAAATCCATCGCATCTAGGACAGATTCGACTTATCCCAGGTCATATGTTGATAGTGCGCAAGCAGGGCTTGTCGCAAACAAAAATTGCTTTCTGACATGGCTGAATGGGCAGAGATGGTAACATTGTCGCCCCCGGTGCACTACGCATTTGAGAAGCTTATTCTGCGCGGAAATTTTCTGCGACAAGCCCCGCGCCGGTCACCAGTTGACGCGGATACCTACGGTACCGGCGGTGGCGGTCTGGCGGCTTCGGCTATCGTCGAGCGACCAACGGTAGCTGGCCTGGCCGTAGAAGCTCACATTCTGGTTCACGCGCGCCGTCAGACCGCCGCCGATCTCCAGCGCCGTGTCACTGAAGCGGGTCTCGATGGCGGGTGAGGATTGCCCGAACAAGGTACTGTCATTGCCGGAGAAGGCATGCCAGAGATTGACCCGCGCGTAGGGCTGCCAGAGCGTCCCCCGCTCATCGCGACCAGTGTATTGCAGTCGCGCCCCAAGCCGTCCGGTCCAGGCCGTACCTGTATTCCAGTCCACGCTCGAATACTGATCCTGTGACCGCTCCACCGAGACGCCCTGGTAGACGATTTGCGCCTGCGGCTCGATCAGCCAGGCGTTAACCTCTCCGAAGTGGATCGGATAGCCCGCTTCAAGCGACGCTGTGTATGCCGTCGCATCGGTCGAGATCCCCGCTCCGTAGAAGGACGTCGCCTTCGCATCGTACCAGCTCCCTTGTAACACCCCGTCGACATACCAGCCGCTCGGGCCGAAATGCGTCCAATAGGCGCCCACCGAAGGTCCGTTCATCCGCAGGCGGCCCGCCGCCAGGTTTTGCTCCCCCAGCGCGAAGCCGCGCACCGAAGGAGCGTCGTAGTCCGAGTAGGCCAAATACAGGCCGGCATGGTCCCGGTGACCGCTATCGGTCGTCCGGCGTAGGATGTCGAAGCCCGTCTGGAACCCGCTCAGATTGCCATCCCCGTTGGCATCTGCTGTCCCGTTCCAGCGGTTGCTCACTCGCTCGCCGAACACTCGGCCCCAAGCGCCGTCCGCATAAGCACGCGGCTCCGGCAGGCCCCGCAGATTCTCCTCCTCGCCGACGCGCTCATGCAGCGTTCCCAAGGTCGAGAGACCTATCTGCCGCGCGATCGAAGGGATCGGTGCATAGAGCGGCACCTCCGGACGGTAGAGCGGGATCACCGGGGTGCCGGGCGTCGATGGCGTTGGCGTTGGCGTTGTTGGCGCGTTGGTGAGGTAGGAGCGCAGGAACCAGTCGTCGGCGCTGGTGCTGCCACCGCGGAAGAGTTTGTACTCATAGGCGCCGGCAGCGACGCGCTGGCCGAGCGTGAAGGCATCGGTTGTGGTGGAGCCGCCATTGGTCACCTTAACCAGTGGAATGCCATCCGCCACGGTCTGCGCACCCGGGCCGCCAGTATTGTTGACGAGTACCGATGTTGTGCCGCCGGCTTGGCCGCCATCGACCACCAACAGGTTGCTAGGCGAGTTGTCGGCACCAAGATAGGTGTTGAAGCCGATGCGACTCCCGGCGCTGCCGGTGTAGTTGCCGACCGTCAGCGTGCTGTAGGCTCCCGACCGCGCGAGGAACTGGATGAGGCCGGCGTTTGCAACCGTGCCGGTTGCGTTGGAATCTCCGGTGACATTCCAGGCACTGCTGGCATCGATCGCAACATTGGTCGCGTTCTGCGCCAAGCCGGTCCACAGGCTGCGCTGTGCGAGTGCGACGTCAGCAGTGTTGCCGGCGTCCGCCAGTAGGTCCCCCGTCCATTGCGACGTGGTCAGGTTGGCAGTAGCAGTGTTTCCCGGCCCGGTCAGTACCAGATTGCCGGCCCAGTTGCTGTCGCTGAGTTTGTAGGTCAGGGTCGAAGGGTCGACGACGACGTCGCCGATGAGTGACGGTATGTCAGCAATGTCCAGCGTCAGGTTGGCCGGTTTGCCTGCGGCATCCTCAGTGACCTTCGCGAGCAAGGGCCGGCCATTCACCGTGGCAGGGGTGATCGCTGTGCCGCCGCTGATCAAGACCGTGCCGATCCCACCCTCGGCAAGCACAATCGCACCGTTGGTGGCGCTCAGGCTGCCGCCGGAGACCGACACAATGCTCGGCCCAGTGCCGGCGAGGTAGATCGCCGCCGATCCGGCGCCGCTCACCGCGACCGTGGTGTCAGCGACTGTGAGCCTACCACCATCGATGGCAGCGATACCATGCGCGGCGCTGCCGGCGGTGGCGACCGAGCCACCGGTGATTTGCACACCGCCCGCGTTGCTGGCCAGGATGCCATCGGCGGCATCCCCGGCCGTGGTGATGGCGGCGCGGGTGAGAGCGATGGCGCTGCCGGCATCCTGCACCTCGATGCCGTGGGAGTTTTGCCCCCGCGTGGCGACCCTCACATCCGTCGCCGCGATCGCGCCTCCCGCCATCGCGTGCACGCCTATGGCGTTGATGTTTGCGGTGGTGACCGAGGCCCCGGACAGGGTGACGCTGCTGCCAGCGTCACTCGCGCGGACGCCGTCTGCGCCGCCGACCGTGGCGGTATCGGCGCCGTTGGTCTTGATGCTGCCGCCAGTGATCGAGGCCGCGCCGCCTTGACTGACCCTCACACCGATGGCGCCGTCGCCGTTCGTCGTTATGCTCGCGTTCTCGGTCTGTAGTCGACTTCCGACTCCGCTCACATCAGCGCCGTGTGCCTCCAAGCCTATTTGGGCGCTAGGGAACTGGAGAACCGGAGGATTACTCCCGGTCGCCCGGTATCCGGTTGTGACCTCGCCGCCCGTCACGATAACCGTGCCTGCGCTGCTGACGAGCACACCGGCGCTGGAAGGGCCGGATGTGCGGTCTATGGCGTCAGTCAGGGTGATCGTGCTGCCCGCCCCACTCGCGACCACGCCCGGAGAATTGGGTTGGTAGGTGAAAACGCCGTAGCCTGAGAAGTCAATCCTGCCCCCCGCGTCGGCCCATATGCCCGGACTGTTCGCGCCGTAGGTAGCGGAACTCGTGCCATTGCTGACCCGGATGCTGCTGCCGACTCCCCGCGCAACCATGCCAGGAGAATTGGCAATGACGATGCCCCCGTAATAATCGCCGGTCGCAATGGCGCCGCCATTGATGGCGGCCGTTCCTCCGCCAGCGGTCAACAGTCCGGTGCTGCCGTTGCCGTAGATGTTCACGTAAGTGTTGTTCAGGGCAAGGCTCCCGCCGGCACCTGAGGCGACAGCACCGGGTGCACTGTCGCCATAACTGTACGTGTTCAAGTCATTGAGGGTGATCGAGCCTCCGGCATCCGCGAAGGCGGCGGAAGCGCCCTCGCCTGAGGTCGTGACATCGGTACGGGTCAACGTAATCGCGCCGCCGTTGGCCGCATAGGCGCCGTGCGCGTTATCGAGCGCCGTGTTCACACCACTATCGGTCAGCGTGACGCTGCTGCCCGTCCCAACCGCCCCGATGCCATAGGCCCCGATGCCATTCGTGTAGATGGACGTATAGTTACCGGTGATCAGCCCTCCGCCATCGGCATAGAGGCCATGGCCCCCCGTACCATAGGTGCTGATCGTCGCGCCATCGGCGGCCGTGCCGATCACGGTGATCGCCCCGCCGCCGGTCGCGTACATGCCGAAGCCGCCATTGTCGTTTGCGGTCAAATTGATGGAGGTGCCGCTGTAGCTCCCGGTACCGGAGGCCTCGACCACGGGCGTTGCGCCAGCACTTGCTCGCGTGGTGAGGGCCGGATCCGAGCAACTGCCGGAGGAGATGCTGACTGCCGCCGGCGCAGATGGTGCACATTGCGCGAGCGCCTGCGCGGAGGGTAGGAGGGCCGCCATCGCGGCACGACGGCAACTGATGGAGCTCAATAACGCCTTCTTCCACGTATTGCAGACCCACCCACCAAGCCTGGGAATATCAATTGGCGTCTCCACACGGTCGGCACGCAATTGGTGTCTCCTCCCTTCCGCGAATCATCTCAAACGAGCGTATTCAAGAGGGAGAATAGCAAACAATCCGGTAGAGTCACGCTATCCGTGTCTTTGCAGATGGCCAAACAACCGAGCGTGGACGAGCGTGTCGGCGATCAATTCCGACGAACTATCGTGCATTATCTGTCACCTTATCCGATGTCGAATAGCGATTCCATGCCCGCGGATATTGTTTCGCAGGCGCTTTTGCCCGTAGCGGGCGGGATGCTTTCAACCCTTTGGTCTTGATGTTGATTCAAACTTATGATCCGCGATCTCAACAGCCGGGCTTATAAATTTTCAGACCTAGCATGTTACGAAGTGAAATAGTTTTCAGGCGATATATCGCGCTCGAGACGGCGCATTCCCTCATTTGGCGCATGAGACGGCGCCCAGGAACCTTGTGTCGACGGCGCGAGCGCCCGCCGCAAATCATATTGCCTGAGGCTTGAAATCGCTCTCCGCCACAGGCATTACGGCCTTGAGAATTGCGATGGACTTTTCCAGGCCTTCGAGACTGTTGAGCAGCACATCCTCGTGCTCGATGGAGAGCCAGCCATCGTAGCCCGCCATCTTCAGGCGGTAGCAGAACTGGCGCCACCATTCCTCACCATGGCCGAAGCCAAGCGTAATGTAAGACCAGCTACGCGCCGGGAGGTTCATCAATGAGCCATTTTCAAGCAGCGATGTCGTGGCCTGCACCGAACCGTTCAGCATCGTGTCTTTTGCATGCACATGATAGATGGCCTCGCCCAGCGCTTCGGCAGCCACAAGCGGATCAGCTCCCATCCAGAAGAGATGCGACGGATCGAGATTTGCGCCAATGACCGGGCCGACGGCCTTACGCAGTTTCAGAAGCGAGGGCACGTTGTAGACGCATTGGTTGCCATGTAATTCCAGTGCGATGCGTTCGACGCCGTTTTCTTTCGCGAGCGCAGCAATTTCTGTCCAGAACGGCAGGAGCTTTTCCTCCCATTGATATCGGAGGATGGCCTGCGTTTCCGGAGGCCACGAGGAGACGACCCAGTTCGGCATGACATCGCTGTCACAGCCGGCGGTCAGGCCGGACATGGCGCACACCGTCTTGATCCCCATGCTGCCGGCGACGCGGATCGTATCCTTCAGGCATTCACCCTGTTCCGGCTGGGTTGGATGCAAAGGGTTGCCGTTGGCGTTAAGAGCGATGATCTCCAGGCCACGATCTTCGAACGCTTTGATGAAGTTGCGGCGCGCATCGGCGCCCGCCTTCATCGACGGCAGATCGAAATGCGGCGCTGTCGACCAGCCGCCGGTGTTCACCTCGACACCTGAGACGCCGAGTCGGACTGCGTTGTCGAGAAGCGCCTCAAAGGACATGCCGCCGAGGCTGTCGGAGACGAAGCCGAGTTTCATGAATGTATCCTCATTTATCTGTTATAGAGGGACGGCTTGTCCGTCTTTGTTATTGCGACGCGCTCGTTCTTCCGGAGCGCCTCGACGCCCGCCTCGGCAACAAGGGCGGCACAATAGCCGTCCCAGGCATCGGAAGCGATTGACGGAAATGTACCGGTTCGAACAAAATTCAGGAATGCTTTGTTCTGCAGCCGATAGGCTTCCGCGAAACGAGGACGCCAATCCCGCGCATAACGCTCATAGGCCATGAGCTGACTGTTCTGGCGCGTGGGGACGGGAGTATTCAGGAAGATTGATCCCTTCTCGCCGACGAGTTCGCCGCGCACATCATAGCCATAGGCCGCGTTATTGTTGATTTCGATGTTCACAAGCTGGCCTTTGTCGGTTTCGAGTACCATGAACACCGGAGCACCGGTCCTCGACACATCGACGCCCGCCGGCTGAAAGACCGAAATCGCCGCATAGTCGGCGCCCAACACATAGCGGGCGATATCGAATTCGTGGGGTGCGGAGTTTGTGATCGCCATCTGTCCGGTGAAGTTTGCAGGCGCTTCGACGTTGCGATGGAAATTATGCATCATGATCGCGCGACCGAGCGCGCCCTCATCAAGCATGGCCTTCATGTCGCGATAGGAGAGATCGAAGCGACGCATGAAACCGAGTTGAACGAACTGGCGCCCCCGCGACACCTCGGCGTCGATCACGACCAGGCACTCCTTTGCGCTCTGTGACAGCGGCTTCTCGCACAGAACCGGCTTGCCAGCCTCGATCGCGGCAAGCGACAGCGGCGCATGTGTTTCGTCGGGGCTCGCGATCAGGATGGCATCGACATCGCCTCGCCTTATGGTTTCGATCGGATCGGAGGCGATATCGGCAGCACCGCGTTCTTCCGCTATCTTTCGGGCGCGCTCCGGCGCAGCATCGCAGACCACCTGCAAGGTTGTTCCCGGCAGATCTTCGGCGACAATCCGGGCATGGTCCGCTCCCATGATGCCGGCACCGATGATCGCTATTCTGACTGACATTCCGATATCCTTATTTCTTGAGAGCCCATTGGCGGAGGGACCGGTCGCCGTAGGCCGCGAGCACCACGATCACTCCCAATATCAGGATGAACCACTGCGGCTGCACTCCCATGACGACGAGATAAGACTGGATGGAAGACAGCACGAATGCGCCCATCAGCGCGCCGATCAGGGAAATGCGCCCGCCGGCAAGCAAACAGCCGCCCAGCACGCACGAAGCGATCGCCTGGAGTTCCATGAGCCGCCCCATCGAGCCATCCGCGAAGCCAAGCTTGCCCGCTTCCAGCGCTCCGCCGAAGGCGGCGAGCATGCCACACAGGACGAAGGCGGATAGTTTGATACGATCCACCCGGACGCCGCGGGAATGAGCGCTCTCGGCCGAACCACCGACGGCGAGAAGCCGGTTACCGAACGGCATCGCCTTCAACATCACCCAGAGAACGACGAGCACCACGACAAGCCAGTAAAAGGCTGTGTTGAAGTTGAGGAAGTCACCCCCGCCGAGCACGCCATAGGTCCAGCCCTTGCGTGCCGCATAGGGAATGGAAAACGAAAAACCGTCGGTCAGTGCGATTGCAATGCCGCGAAAGATCATCAGTGTACCGAGCGTGATGATAAGGGACGGCGTACCGGTTCGCGTGACGAGCAGACCGTTGATAAGACCAATCGCTGCCCCGACTAGCATCGCGGCCATCACGGCCACCGATGGATCGACCCGCGCCGCAAGCCAGAGATAGGCAAGCGCGCCCATCCCGAACGTCGATCCGACCGAGATATCGATCTCGCCGGTTCCGATCACCAGCGCGACGCCAAGGCTCATCAGCCCCAAGGTTGCCGTTACCTGCAGAATTGTGCCGATATTATAAAGATTGGCCCAATTGCCGTCTGATGTCGCGGCGAAAATGACAACCAGAACGAGGCCGATGAGAAAAATGCCAAGCTCCGTATGACGCCGAATGAGCGGTTTGGCTGCTGACAGTGCCATCAGACTGCCTCCTTCTTTTCAACGACGCGGCCGCCCTGGCGGATGACGTCCTCAAGCGCTTCGGCGGTCATGGCATCGGTGGATGCGTCGGCGACCTTTTCGCCGTTTTCCATGATGACGATGCGATCGGCGAGCTTGTGGACCTGGAAGATGTCGTGGGTGATATAGATGACCAGCAGGCCCTGCTCCTTGAGCTGCACGGCAATCTCGTTGACATGCTCGCGCTCGCGCACCGATAGATGGTTGGTCGGCTCGTCCATGATGATGACGCGATTCTTGAATTCAACGGCGCGACCGATCTTGACCGACTGACGCTCGCCGCCGGAGAGCCGCTCCACCTCGTCATCGGCGGAGACGTTCTCGCGCAGGCCGAACTGCCGAATAACCCGGGCGGACTTTTCGCGCATCTTGCCGAAGTCGAGGAAGGGGATGCCGAGGACGCGTTTGACGGGTTCTCGGCCAAGGTAGAAATTGCGGGCGATCGATAGGTTGTCGCAAAGTCCGACGGATTGCTGGATCGTCTCGATTCCCTGGTCGATGGCAAGCTTCGGGTGAAACTTTTCGACTTTCTTGCCGTCGAAAAAGACCTCACCGGATGTCGGCGCGTGGATCCCGCAGAGAACACGGATCAGCGTCGTCTTGCCGGCGCCGTTGTCGCCGACCAGGCCGACCAGTTCGCCGGCATGAAAATCGACCGAAACATTCTTCAAGGCATGGAAGGCGCCGAAATAAAGATCGAGGTTCTTGACTTGAATGAGCGGGTGATTGTTTGTCATTTGAGCGTCCTCCCGCATCAAACGCTGTGCCCGAGAAAGCGGGCCAGTTTCTGGTTGAAGATAATTGCGATGATGAGCACGGCGCCGACGAAAGTGATGTACCAGGACGACGGCGCACCAAGCGCGATCAGTTCGTAGCGCAGGCTGACGACGATGAGTGCTCCGAGTATGGCGCCAAGGATCGAGCCGCGTCCGCCGGTCAACAGGCAGCCGCCGATGACCGCCGCCGCGATCGCCTCGAGCTCCATGTTTTCGCCGAGCGTTACATGGGTTTGCGGCTGGTTGCACAGGGTCAGGATGCCGGCAAAGCCTGCCAGCAGCGAGCAAAGGATGAACGTCGCGATCTTGATGCGATCGGTCTGAACGCCCCGCGATTCCGCGCTCTCCCGGCTGCCGCCCGTCGCCAGAAGGCGGTTACCGAACGGCGTCGCCCACAAAGCAAGAGCAAGGACCGCAGCGACGGCGATCAGCCAGTATATCGCAGCCTCGACACCGAAGAGGCTACCGCCCAGAAGCAGGGTCAGCGGATGGTTGCGTGCGTCGGGTGAGAAGTTATGGACCGAGCCACCTGTCCACACATAGATGATACCGCGTGCCGTGAAGAGACCACCGAGCGTCACGATCATCGATGGCAACTGTCCCTTGACGACCGCAATCGCCTGGACAAGGCCCGCCGCTGCCGCAATGACCAGCGCCAGAACGAGAGAGCCGGGCACGCCGAACGCCGGCTCCATGGTGATAAAGGCGACCCCGGTGAGACCGTAGACCGAACCAACCGAAAGGTCGATCTCCCTGGTAATGATGACCAGCGCCTGGCCCATGGCCACGAAGGCAAGGATCGCTGTGAACTGGGTGACGTTCGACACTGTCTGAACAGTCCACCAACCCGAGAAATCGATCACCGTGAAGACGGCAAACATGACGACGACACCGACGATTGCGCCGAGACCCTGGTTTCGCAGAAGATGTTTCATGAGACTTGGACTCGCTGATTAGAACTGCGCGAGACGCAATCGAAGGAGGGCAGCAGAGCCGTCAATCAACCCTGCTGCCCGGCTTCGGGAGGACACCTACCAGGTGTTCTGCGCGTCGTAGGCCTTGTCACCGAACACGCCGCGGACCTGCTTGGCCCACTGATCGGCGTTATCCTTGTTGATGATGATCGGCCCGGTCAGGATATCGCTCTGTGGCGCATATCCGAACTCCTTGTTCCACAGGAGCCATTCCATCGGCAGGTAGCCCTGTAGCCAGAAGCCCTGGCTGTTGGTCGCGAGGATATGCCCCGCGCGCACGCCTTCGATCGAGACTGGACCTTCGTCGACGGTGAGGATCGTCATGCCCCTGTTGTCGACGTCGGGATCGAGCTTCATGTCATTGGCGACACTCCAGGCCCAGGGTGCTGACCAGCCGGCAACCGTAAAGATGTAGTTGGTGTCCGGATTGGCCTGCAGGAAGGATTGCAGCGTGTTGCGCGCCGTCGCCGGCTCCGCGCCGATGAACAGCTCGTCGAACTTGGCACCAACCGTCGCCATGGCGTCCTGCATGCCCTTGCAGCGTGCCTTCAGACCCTGGTGAGCGGAATCGTGACTGGCGCATACAACATGCTTCGGCATCGGAACTTTACCTTCCTTCGCCTGCTCGATCGCATATTCGCCAAGCTTCTTGCCTGTCAGGTATTCATCGCCGCCGACATAGGTCAGGTAGGGAATGCGCTCGCCTACTGGCCGACTGTCGGGAATGTTAAAGGCGACAACCGGGATGCCTTCCTCGATTGCCTTGCGCAAGGGCGCTTCGAAAGCGTCGGAGCTGACGATCGGCACGGCGATACCATCGGGGTGAGTGGCGATCGCCTGTTCAAGAAGACGAACGTGCTCCTGGACCGAATAGTTGTTGGTTGAAATATACTCGGTCTTGACGTTCGGGTACCGCTTCTCGAACTCCTTCAGCGACGTCGTCAGCCAATTCATGTTCGGATCGTTGGACCCGATATGAGAGACCATGACGAAACGATATTGCTTGCCACTATCCTGAGCGTTGCTTGGGCCGCTCAATGCGGTTGCAACCAGTAAGCTCGAAAGCATAATCCAATTTTTGAGTTTCATGAGTTCCTCCTCCTCAGTTGGACGGTGCGATTATCTGGATTGCTTTTCCATCACTCAAGGGCTTTTAAGCTCATTTTATGATGGTATTCACATCAGCTTTGTTGCATTGCATAAATAGAAGCTAACCAGTTAGAAATTCAGAACTTGTGTGCCAAGTTCTTCTGTCATATGATGGCAATTACATCACGAATGGAGACAGCCTTGAGCAAGCGCCCCTCGAACGGTGCCTGGAAAGGTCCGACGGTCCACGAAATTGCCCATCTCGCGGGCGTCGGTGTGGCGACCGTGGACAGGGTTCTCAACAATCGTAGCGGGGTGCGCGATAAAACCAGAGCGCGCATCCTTGCTGCGTTGGAGAAGCTGAGAAGCGAAAATACGGACCGGGATATGCCCTTGCAGATTCGTCTCTTCTGCGAGTCCGGCGAGACCTTCAACGCGGCGATGGCGGGTGCCGTGACCGATGTCAATCGGACGCTTCCGGGCATCAAAATCGAGGGTGCCTACGTGGCGACGAGCGAGCTCGACCCCATCGCTTTTGCGCGGAACATAGAGCAGGAGGGTGGCGACGCCGACGGCGTTGTGGTCATCGCGAGAGAACATCCCGCCGTCAACCGCGCAATCCGCAAGCTGCGAACAATCGGAATTCCTGTTGTTTGTCTGACGACCGATCTGCCGAGTTCGCGCCGGAGCGCCTTCATCGGCAACGATCAGTATGCCGCCGGAAGCGTCGCCGCTCTCTTGATCGGGAATGCCTTGCCAAAAGAGCGCAACAGCATCCTGATCGTGATGAGCGTTCCCTTCCGCTGCCAACAGGAGCGTGAAATGGGGTTCCGCAGGGTCCTGCGTTCCGACTTTCCACATCTCAGGATTGAGGAGCGCGTGATCTCCGACGAACGGTCCGAGAACACGTGCGAGCAGTTGCTTCGATACTTCGAGGCCAACGGCCATCCGGCGGCGATCTATAATGTCGCCGGCGCCAATCGCGGCGTCGCCAAGGCTCTTGAACACATAGGCAAGGCACAGGAGACCGTGTTCGTCGGGCACGAACTCTCCAACCATTCCCGCGCGTTGCTGGAATCGGGCAGTATGGATTACGTCATATCGCACGACTTTGCAGGCGAGCTGACCGCGGCGGCGCGATGGATAAGAGACAATCTGAACGGGGTATCGACGGAACCGCCTCATTCGCAAATCCTTCTTCATACGCGCTATAATTGCGGTCTTTGAAAAAGACCTTTCAATGGATCGTCCTCCAAGGGACATTGTCGCCGGCGGCGATGGGGTCCATCAGATCGCGATCGGCCTGACCCATGGTTGGATCGTCGCCTCGGTGCTATCGACCACAGCTTCAACAAAGGCGACGCCCTTCAAGCCGTCATAGGCGAGCGGCACATTCCGACCGACAGCACCTGGCTCGCGATTTTCCCTCTGCGCACGGATCGCTTCTGCGAAGCCTGCATACAAGTTCGCGAAGGCTTCCAGGTAACCTTCGGGATGGCCTGGCGGGGTCCGGCTGCGGACCTTCGCGTCTTCCGACAAGTCATCGGCGCCGCGCTTGATGATCTGGACGCGGCCCTCCAGGGGCGCGTAAATCAATTCGTTCGGCTGCTCCTGGAACCACTGAAACGATCCCCTGGAGCCGAAGACGCGCAACCGCACGCCGTTCGAGTTCCCCAAAGCAACCTGCGAAGACCACAACAGGCCTCGCGCACCGCCCTGATAGCGCATCATCACATGGGCATTGTCGTCCAGCGCACGACCTTCCACGAAGGTCGCGAGATCGGCTGTGAGCGAGTCCAACTTGAGCCCAGTCACAAAACCCGCCAGATGATAAGCGTGGGTTCCGATATCGCCGATCGATCCGCCCCTGCCGTTCTTCTTCGGGTCGGTGCGCCATGCTGCCTGCGCATTGCCCTTCTGCTCGATCGCCGTTGCCATCCATTCGAGCGGATATTCCACCTGTACGGAGCGCACCGTACCGATCTCACCGCGCGCGACGCGCACGCGCGCCTCATGCGCCATCGGATAGCCGGAATAGGTGTAGGTGACGCCGACGAAACGACCGGACTCGCGTGCGAGTTTTTCGAGCGCCACAGCGTCTTCCAGCGTCGCCGTCAACGGCTTCTCGCAGATCACATCGAAACCCGCCTCGATCAGCGCCTTGGCGATCGGATAATGGGTGAAATTCGGCGTGCAGATCGCCACCGCATCCACGCGGTCCTCGCGCCCGATCTCGCCCGAGATCAGATCCTGGTAGGTGCCGTAACTGCGCGAGGGATCGAGACCCTGCCCGATCGCAAATTCCCGGCCGCGCTCGGGATCCACGTCGAAGGCACCGGCCACAAGTTGCCATTGTCCATCGAGCCGCGAAGCGAGCCGATGGATATTGCCGATATAGGCACCCTGCCCGCCACCCACCATGCCGAGCCGCAAGGGTCGTTGAACGCTCATTTCTCCTCCAGTCCGAGCATTGCCCGGTTGGCGCTGCGATTGGCGCCGGATTTCACGAAATCGTCGAAAGCCCGGTCCGAAACCCGGATGATATGATCCGCGATGAAACGCGCGCCTTCGGCAGCGCCGTCCTCGGGGTTTTTGACGAAGCATTCCCATTCGAGCACCGCCCAGCCGTCGAAGCCGTAGGTGGTGAGCTTCGTGAAGATCGCGCCGAAATCGACCTGCCCGTCGCCAGGGCTGCGGAAGCGTCCGGCCCGCTTCGACCATGGCTGGTAGCCGCCATACGCGCCCGACTTGCCGTCGGGGCGGAACTCGGCGTCCTTCACATGGAAGGTCCTGATGCGCTCATGATAGTGGTCGATGAAGGCCAGATAATCGAGCGCCTGGAGCACGAAATGGGACGGATCGTACATCAGGTTGGCGCGTGGATGCTCGCCCACCTTGTCGAGGAACATTTCCCAGCTATGGCCGTCGTGCAGATCCTCGCAAGGGTGGATCTCGTAGCAGACATCGACGCCATGCGCGTCGAAATCGTTGAGGATCGGCGTCCAGCGTTTGGCAAGCTCGTCGAACCCCTCCTCGACCAAGCCCTCCGGCCACTGCGGATAGGGATAGAGATAAGGCCACAGCAGCGCACCGGAGAACGTCACGTGCCGGTCGATGCCAAGCCGCTTCGAGGCGCGGGCGGCAAAGCACAGTTGTTCTTCGGCCCAGGCTCGCCGGCGGGCCGGATTGCCGCGCACATGCTCCGGCGCGAAACTGTCCATGATGGTGTCATGCGCCGGATGAACCGCCACCAGCTGCCCGGTGATATGCGATGCGAATTCGGTAATCTGAAGCCCGTGGTCGGCCAGCATGCCCGTCAGTTCGTCGCAATAAGCGTCGCTTTCAGCCGCCTGTTTCATATCGATGAGACGCGTGTCCCAGGTCGGGATCTGCACGCCCTTGAAGCCCTTGTCCGCTGCCCATTTCGCAAGGCTCGGCAACGAGTTGTAGGGTGCGTCGTCGGCCGCGAACTGAGCGAGAAAAACGCCTGGTCCCTTGATGGTGCGCATCGCCTACTCCCCGAGCCGCTTAGCGGGTGCCGGAGCCTGGCCGTCGTAGCCGCCCCAGACCGACTGGTCGTAATGAATGACCGATCCCGTCATCATCCCGCTATCGCCGGAAGCCGCCCAGAGAACAGCAAGGGCGACCTCGGCCGGATCGAGCAGGCGCCCGAAAGGCAGCTCCGCTGCGGCCCGGTCAATCGCTTGCGGGTCTCCGGTCTCCGCCGCCTGTAGCGCACGCTCGTGGTCGGAATTCATCCAGCCGATGTCGAGCTGGTTGACCCGGACGCGGTTGCGCATCAGCGCAAAGCCGGAATTGCGCGTCAGCGTCGCAAGCGCGCCTTTCGAAGCGCAATAGGGTGCGATGAACGGTTGGCCGGCGTGTTCGGACGCCGAGCCGATGTTGACGATTGTTCCCTCGATCCCTTCCCGGATCATGATCTGCACAGCGTCCTGCATCAGGAAGAACGGCGCGCGCACGTTCACGGCGAAGATCCGGTCGAAAAGGTCGGGCGTGGTGTTCAGCAGATTGCCCCGATCGGTCAGCGCGGCGGCATTGACCAGGATATCCACCCGGCCGAACCGTTCATCCGTTTCGGCCAGCACACGCCGGACGTCCGGGATATCACCCAGATCGGCCGCCACGACCAGTACGGGGGTTCCGTGCTCGGCGGTGATTTGTTTCGCTACCTTGGCGCCCTTGGCGCCGTCGCGTCCGACGATCACCAGGCCGGCCGCGCCGGCCTGCGCGAAAGTTCGGGCGATCGCCGCACCCAGCCCCTGCGTGCCGCCGGTGATAACGGCGATCTTTCCATCGATACGATTCATTTCACGACCTCATAGCCGGCGGCGTCCATGACGCGCAGTAATTCCTTGTGACCCTTGCGGGCCATCGCGAGCGGCGGGTTCTTGACCGGATCCTGCTCGGCCTCGACCACGAACCAGCCCTCGTAGCCCTTGGCAGCCAGCGCCTTGACGATGGCCTCGAAATCGAGGCCGCCGTCGCCTGGCACGGTGAAGACACCCTTGATGACCGCATCGAGGAAGCTCTCCTTGCTGCGGTCCAGCCCATCCACGACCGCGCGGCGAATGTCCTTGGTGTGGACATGGGTGATCCGGGCGTGGTGGTTCTCGATGACCCGCATGACATCGCCGCCGGCAAAGGCCATGTGCCCGGCGTCGAATAGCAGCGGCACCGAAGAGTGCTCCATCAGCAGATCGAGTTCCGCCTCGGTCTCGATGGCCGCCGCCATATGGTGGTGATACGCAATCGGCATACCTTGCCTGGCGCACCAGTCGGCGAAGTCCGAAATCTTGCGGCCATAGGCCGCCATCTCCGTCTCGGAAAGCTTTGGCTTCGTCGCAAGCGGCGCCGAGCGGATGCCCTGAATGGAGCGCGCGGTCTCGCCATAGACGATGCAGGGCGCCCCCGCGGCGATGAAGAAGGTCATCTGCTGCGCAATGCGGCCCTTCTCGGCCTCGATGTCGCCATCGAGCAGCAGGCCGGAGAACCAGCCGCCGCAGACGGAAATTCCATATCGGGACAGGATCGGCCCCAGTTCCTTCATGTCCATCGGAAACCGGCGGCCGGTTTCCATGCCGGTGAAGCCGGCCTCGGAAGCCTGCCGCAGGCATTCCTCCAGGCTGACGTCATCGGAGAGCTCCGCGAGGTCGTCGTTCCACCATGCAATCGGAGCAATTCCCAATCTTGCCTTCATCTCAAACACCCAAACGCTGTGCTTCTCGGATTTTCTCTTGAGCCGCGCGAGCCGCGCGGACGGTTTCGAAGCTCGATACGGCCGGAACGCCGACGTCCCAGTCGGCATCCCCCGGCACCCATTTCCAGGCGTCGGACACGATCGAGATGACGGTGATGCCGTCATTGCCCTGCGCCCACTTCATCGCATCCTCGAGGTCGGCGAGGCTCTCGGCCTTGCGCGCTTTCGCGCCCATGGCTTCCGCATGCTTGACGAAATCGACATGGAGCGGGTTTTCCCGGTTCTGCACGCGGGAATCGGTGAGCAGATTGTTGAAACCCGGAACGCCCTTGGCCTGCTGCAGACGGTTGATGACCGCAAAGCCGCCATTGTCGCAGACGACGACGATCAGCTTGTGTCTCGTCAGCGCCGCCGAATAGATGTCGGAGTTCATCATCATGTAGGTGCCGTCGCCGATCATGACGATCGGTATGCCGCCGGTGCCACCAGGCCCTTCCTGCGCCATGGCGCAACCCCAGCCGGCCGGGATCTCGTAGCCCATGCAGGAAAAGCCGAACTCGCAATCGAAGGTGTTGGGGTTCTTGACCCGCCAGCCCTTGACCACCTCGCCCGGTGTGCCGCCGGCGGCGGCGATCAGCGTATCCTCCGGGCGGGCGACCTTGTTCAGCACGCCAACGACCTGCGCATAGGAGGGAACCGGCGCATTGGTCGGGAATTGATGCTCATCGAGGAGCTTGTCCCATTCGGCAAACAATGCCTTGGCGCGCGGCATCAGGTCCGCCGCGGCCTTATACTCGCCGAGTGCGACGTCGAGCTCGGCCACGGTTTCCAGGACATCGCCGACCACGGACAGCGACCGATGCTTGATCGCATCGAAGCGCGCCGCATTGATCGAGATGAACTGCGCTTCCTGCGAGAAGGCCGTCCACGATCCGGTGGTGAAGTCCTGCAGGCGTGTGCCGATCGCCACAATCACATCCGCGTCTTTCGCGAGCGCATTGGCGGAGGTCGAACCCACGATGCCGATCGGCCCGGCATGGACCGGATGGTCATGCGTGAGCGCGCCCTTGCCGGCGATGGTTTCGACAACAGGGATTCCCCGTTTCGCGGCGAATTCGGCCACCTTTTCCTCAGCCAGGGAATAACGCACGCCGCCGCCGGAGATGATCAGCGGACGCTTCGCGGTCTTCAGTAGTTCGGCTGCGGCCACCACGGCATCGCGGTCGGGACGCGGGCGCGGGATCTTCCAGACCTTCGGCTCGAAAAACACTTCCGGATAGTCGAAGGCGACTTCCTGGGTATCCTGCGCCAGACCGATGAAGGCAGGGCCGCAATCGGCCGGATCGAGCATCGTTGCGACCGCCTGCGGCAGCGATTGCAGGATCTGTTCCGGCAGCACGATCCGGTCCCAATAGCGCACGACCGACTTGAAGGCGTCATTGACGGTGATCGTCGGGTCGCCGAAGTGCTCGACCTGCTGCAGCACGGGATCAGGAAGGCGGCTGGCGTAGGTATCGCCAGCAAGCAGCAGCACCGGCAGGCGGTTGGCCATGGCGACGCCGGCCGCCGTCACCATGTTGAGCGCACCCGGCCCGATCGAGGTTGCCGCGACCATGATCTGTCGGCGCCGTTTCGCCTTGGCAAAGCCGATGGCCGCGAGCGCCATCGACTGTTCGTTCTGGCCGCGCCAGGTCGGCAGCCTCTCCTGCACGGTTTCCAGCGCCTCGGACAGGCAGGTGACGTTACCATGGCCAAAGATCGCAAAGACGCCGGCAAAGAGCGGCACGCGCTCGCCCTCGATCTCGGTGAACTGATTGCAAAGGTAACGGACAAGGGCCTGAGCCATGGTCAGGCGCACAGTCTTGCGGGTCATCTCGCCTCCTCCTGCGGATGGAATGTCGTGCTGTTCCGGAATACATATTGACAAATAGAATAATTTGCAATGATTATTGCATAACACTTCGGGAGGAATTTGAATGCTGAAAATTGCAGTGCTTGGCGTGGGCCGCATCGGTCGCATGCATGCGGAAAATATCGCCGCTCATCCGCGCGCGGCGCTTGCGGGCGTCTTCGATGTGCATGTGCCGGCGGCCGTGGAAATATCGGAAAAACTGGGCGTTCCCCGCTTCGATTCGGCCGATGCGATATTCGCGTCTGCCGACGTCGATGCGGTGCTGATCGCCACCTCGACCGCAACGCATGCCGATCTGATCGAGCTGGCTGTGGCGGCCGGAAAACCTGTCCTGTGCGAAAAGCCGATCGACCTGTCGCTCGATCGCGTCAATGCGTGTGCAACAAGAATTGCTGGGAACGATGTGCCGGTCATGCTCGGCTTTGTACGGCGCTTCGACGCCGGACACAGCGCGTTGCGCCAGGCCGTCGAGACCGGCAAGATCGGCGATCTGCACCAGGTCATCATTACGTCGCGCGATCCCGGCATGGCACCCAACAGCTATATCGAGGTGTCGGGCGGCATCTTCCGCGACATGACGATCCACGACTTCGACCTGGCACGGTTCATTCTCGACGAAAAAGTGACCACGGTTTCCGCGACCGGTTCGCGTCTCGTCGATCCGGCGCTGATGGAGCGCTGCAACGACTACGACACGGTGACCGTGGTGCTGAAAACCGCATCGGGAAAGCAAGCGATCATCAACAACTCGCGGCGTGCAGTCTATGGCTATGACCAGCGCGTGGAGGCGTTTGGCAGCGGCGGCATGGCGATTTCGGAAAACCACACGCTCAACAATCTGCGCCTTTATACCGACAGCCACACCGACCAAGGCGCACCGCTGATGAATTTCTTCATCGAGCGATACGGCGCAGCATTTGCCGCCGAAATCGGCGCCTTCGTCGATGCGGTCGAACAGAAAGCGCCGCCTGCGGTCAGTTTCGAGGACGGCCGCCAGGCCCTGATCCTCGCAGAAGCAGCACTGCGCTCCGTCTCCGAAGGCCGGACCGTAAACACCAGCGAAATCGGGTGAACCATGTACGCACAATTCGGACTTTTCATAAACGGTCGCTGGGTAGCCGGCACCGTAACCGGAGAGGTCATCTCGCCTGTTACTGAAAAGGCGTTGGGCACCGTGCCCCTGGCCACCGTCGAGGAAACCCGCTCGGCGCTCGAAGCGGCTGCGGCCGCTTTACCCAAACTACGCGCCATGGGTGGTTTTGCGCGGGCCGATGCGCTGCACAAGGCCGCCGACGAGATGGTCCGTCGTGCGGACGAGGCGGCCCGGATGATCTCCGCCGAGACCGGCAAGCCGATCGCCCAGGCTGGCCGGGAATGGGGGCTGGCCTGCGATCAGTTTCGCTGGTTTGCCGAGGAGGCGCGCCGCATCTATGGCCGTATCATCGACAGCCGCGTGCCGGGCGGACGGTTCGAGGTCAGCCGCGAGCCGATCGGCATTGTCGGTGCCTTCACTGCCTGGAATTTCCCTGCAGCCCTGCCGGCGCGCAAATTGGCCCCCGCCCTTGCGGCAGGCTGCCCGGTTGTGCTGAGGCCTTCCTCGCAGACGCCGGGCGTGGCGATGGTGATGGTCGACTGCCTCAGGGCCGCGAACCTGCCGGATGGGTCCGTCAACCTCGTCGTCGGCTCGACCGGCAACACCTATGCGCCGATCATGGCCGACAGTCGGGTGCGCAAGGTATCGCTGACCGGCTCGACCCGCGTCGGCCAGCAGATGATCCGCGATGCCGCCGATACGGTCAAGAAAGTCTCGATGGAGCTCGGCGGCAATGCGCCGCTGATCGTCTATGACGATGCGGACCTGCAGGCAGTACTGGACCTGACCGTGCCGACGAAGTTCGCCAATTGCGGCCAGGTCTGCGTCACGCCCGACCGGATCTTCGTCCACGACAGCCTGCATGACGCCTTCGTCGATGGTTTCGTCGCCCGCACAGCGAAAATTAAACTCGGCGACGGGCTCGATCCCGAGACCGGCATGGGGCCGCTGATCAACGCCGGCCGGCTTCAGGAGATCGACGGCATCGTTCAAGACGCGGTGCGCGCCGGTGCGACGATCGTCCATGGCGGCAAACGTCCGGCCCATCTCAACAGCGGCTTCTTCTTCGAACCCACTATTCTCGTCAGCGTCACCGACGACATGAAGGTCTTCGCGGAGGAGAATTTCGGACCGATCGCCGCAATCACCCGCTTCTCGACCGAGGAAGAAGTTCTGACACGCGCCAACGCCTCCGACATGGGGCTATCGGCCTATGCCTTCACCCGCTCGCCTGATCGCGCCAGACGCACGGTGGCGGCGCTGAAATCGGGCATGGTCGGCATCAACAGCTTTGCCCTGGCCGCCTCCGAGGCGCCGTTCGGCGGCACCAATCACTCGGGCATGGGCAGAGAGGGCGGCATCGAGGGGATCGATGATTACCTCGACACCAAGCTCGCGCAGATCGTCTTCTGAGGACCCGACATGTTCACCAACAGGCTCAAGCAGCAATGGTCCGAAGGTCGGCCAGCCATCAATGGCTGGCTGTCGATCGGCAACCCTTTCACCGCCGAGATCATGGCCGCTCAGGGCTATGATTCCGTGACCATCGATATCCAGCACGGCGCCCTGGATTATTCGTCCGTGCTGCCGATGTTCCAGGCGATGCGGGCCTCTGGCGTCACGCCGATGGCGCGTGCGCCGTGGCGCGAGCCCGGGATCATCATGAAGGCGCTCGACGCCGGCGCGCAAGGCATCATCTGCCCGATGGTGAACTCGTCCGACGAGGCGGCGGAATTCGTCAGCTACCTGCGCTACCCGCCGCAGGGACAGCGCAGCTTCGGCCCGACGCGCGCGGCCTTCGCCTATGGCAGCTACGGGCTTGCCACAAATAGCGAGATCCTGGCGCTGGCGATGATCGAGACGCAGCAGGGTGTCGACAATCTGGACGCCATCGCCGCCACGCCCGGCCTCGACGGCATCTATGTCGGCCCCGCCGATCTCACTCTCGGCACGCAGGAAGGCAGGCTGCCGCCAGGCTTCGACCGCGAGGAACCGGAAATGATCGACCTCATCAAACGCATTCTCGCGGCCTGCAAGGCAAATGGCATCCGCGCCTGTCTGCATTGCGGTACGCCGGACTATGCGGCCCGCGCCATCGGCTGGGGCTTCGACCTCACCACCGTTTCGGGCGACAGCCGCCTTCTGGCCGCTGCGGCCGCCGCCTCGGTCAAAACCTGGCGCGACCTGACTGGTTCCGCTCCTGCCGAGGCCACGAAAGGAGCCTATTGATGCCGCACCTTCTGGCCGCCGGGAAACTCCACCCCTCCGGCGAAGCCCTGCTGCGCGACCTCAAGACGCGAGGCTTTAGCGTAGATTACATCGAGGAGGTCTCCGAACCGTCCTACGCGCCGCTGATCGCGAAGGCCGACGCGCTGGTAATCCGCACGCAGCCGCTGTCGGCGGCGACGATTGCCCAGGCGGAGCGGCTGAAGGTCGTGTCACGTCATGGCGTCGGCTACGACTCGGTCGACCTTCCCGCCCTCAACAGGCGCGGGATCGCTTTGACGATTGTCGGCGACGTGAACTCCGTGTCGGTCGCCGAGCATGCCATGATGCAACTGCTGGCCGGAGCAAAACGCGTGCTGCTCGCCGATCGCGCCGTGCGGGAGCCTGGCCAATGGGGCTGGCGAAACAGGTTGGAGCAGCAGGAGATCTCGGGCAAGAACCTGTTGATCATCGGTTATGGTCGGATCGGGCGTCATCTGTCTCGCATGGCATCCGGATTCGGAATGCAGATCCGCGCCTATGATCCCTTCCTCGAAAAGGCCGGCTGGCCGACAGGACCGGTTAGGCCCGTTCCGTTCGATGAGGGCCTGGCCTGGGCCGACTGCATCTCGGTCCATATCCCGAAGGCAGACAAGCCCGCCATCGGCGCAGCAGAGATTGCCCGCATGAAGCGGGGGGTCATCCTCGTCAACACCGCGCGCGGTGGCGTCGTCAGCGAAGAGGCGCTGGCCGATGCGCTCGCCTCCGGTCAGGTGGGTGCTGCCGGCGTGGACGTGTTCGACGACGAGCCGCCATCAACCGGCTCTCCGCTCTTTACGCACTCAAACGCGATCTTGTCTCCACATATCGCCGGCCTGACGGCCGAATGCGGTGAACGCATGGCCATCGCTGCGATCGAGAACGCTGTCAATTTTCTCGTCGGCACCATCGACCCGCAGCTTGTCGTCAATCCGGATTTCGCACATGGCTGAAAAACCCCTTCTCGGTATCGGCCTGATCGGTACCGGTTTCATGGGCAAGGCCCATGTGTTCGGCTTCGCCTCGGCGCAGAAGGTCTTCGACCTGCCCTACCGGCTCAAGCTCCACACGGTTGCCGACGTCACCGAAGAGGCTGCGGGCCGGGCGGCCGCCGATTTCGGCTTTGCCCATGCTACCGCCGACTGGCGAACGCTGGTTTCCAACCCGGAGATCGACCTGATCGACATAACGGCACCGAACGCGCTGCACAAGGAGATGGCTCTTGCCGCCATCGCCGCCGGTAAGCATGTCTACTGCGAGAAGCCGCTGGCACCGCTTTCTGCCGACGCACGCGAGATGGCCGCGGCTGCGGAAGCGAAGGGCGTCAAGACGCAGGTCGGCTTCAACTATCTGTGCAATCCGATGCTCAGGCTCGCCCGCGAGATGATTGCAGCCGGGGAACTCGGCGAGATCCGCGGCTACCGCGGGCTTCATGCTGAAGACTATATGGCCGATGCGTCCGGTCCCTTCACCTTCCGCCATGATCATGCGGGCGGCGGGGCGCTCGCCGATATCGGCAGCCATGCGCTCGCGACCGCGGAACTCCTGCTCGGCTCGATCAGCGAAGTCATGGGCGACTGCATCACCATGATCAGCGAGCGGCCCGACGGCAGGGGCGGGACACGCACGGTGGAAGTCGATGACGTCGGCCGCGCCTTCCTGCGCTTTGCCAACGGTGCACAGGGCTCCATCGAGGGCAACTGGATCGCCACCGGTCGCAAGATGCAGCATGATTTCGAAGTCTACGGCACGAAGGGGGCGCTGGCCTTCAGCCAAGAGCGTTTCAACGAACTGCATTTCTATTCGAGTGCCGATCCGGCGGGCCGTCGCGGCTTCCGCAGGATCGAAGCCGCACCCGACCATCCACCCTATGGCCGTTTCTGCGTCGCGCCCGGGCATCAGCTCGGCTTTAACGACCTGAAGGCAATCGAGATCGAAGGCTTTATGCGCGCCATCGCCGGGGAGATCCCCGAACCCTTCGGTTTTGCGTCTGGCCTGCGCATCCAGCAACTGGTCGAGACGATCCAGCGTTCGTCATTCATGCGTCAGTGGATGGGCGTTCTCGCCTAACGATATAGCGCCGCCCAGCTTTCCGAGCGTCCGGTTTTCTCCCGGACGTTCGCCCGCTCCATGAGGACCTTGATGTCTCGGAAAATCCTCATCGTCAGCCTCGGCAATCCGATGCGTTCATTCATTTTGTTTGCGTTTTGCAACAATTATTGCAAGATCGGGCCATGAAGCACCAGACGCAGCCAAACGATGCCCCGAAAGATTATGAAGAGCTGATTCGCCTGATCCATGAACGTCATGCTCAGATGAGCAAGACATACCAGGCGATTTCCGTCTACCTGACACAGAACCCGAATGAAGTCGCGGTACAATCGGTCAACACGATTGCCGAACGGTGCGGCATGCACGCATCGAGTTTCGTGCGTTTCGCACAGGCGCTCGGCTATAATGGCTTCAAGGAACTCCAGCTGCTGTTCCAGAAGCGTCTGACGACGGCCGCACCGGGCTTCGAAGCCAGGGTGCGTGCACTCGGAAACGAGTTACAGAACCGCGAGGACCGGTCCGAATATGGTTTCCTGCACGATCTTGTGGTGCGCGATATCGCCTCCCTACAAGAATTGCTGGAGCGCATCAGCGCTGAGGATCTTGCGACAGCAGCAGATGCGATCGAAGGGGCCGAGACGGTCTACCTGATCGGCCAGTTGCGTTCTTCACCGGTCGTCGAGCTCCTGCGCTATGTCCTGACCATGCTCGGCAAGCGCTGCATTCTGCTCGATCCGGGCGGCGGACTGGCCACGCATATGGCGCGCACGATGCGGATGGAGGATGTCCTCCTTGCCGTGTCTTTCCGCTTTTACGCGACAGAGGTCGTCAACATCGTCGAGGAAGCGGCAAAGACCGGTGTGCCCATCGTCGCCATCTCCGACAGCACGCTCTCCCCGCTCGCCAAATCGGCGAAGGTCCTGTTTGCCGTGCCCGAGCACGACTATACCTTCTCGCGTTCGCTTGCGGCGCCAATGTGTCTGGCGCAGGCGTTGACGGTCGCTGTGGCCGCTCGCGTCCAGCAGAACGAGACGGCACCGCGCATTCCGACCGTCACCGGAACCTGAGCAGGAAGCTCCCTTCGGCTGGCCCGGCTGGCTGATCACGCCGTTCGCAAATGCTTCGGAAAAATTCGGCTTGAGTGCACCAACAATCGTAGAAGAATAGGCGCCTAACGGCATCCCGGCCGCGAACTCGCGGTTCTGCTCAGCGCACAGAGAGGTTTTCTGTCCCTTTAGGTGATGGCTTTAAGCAAGCGCATTACTGTGAGGGCCTTGAAAGGAAGCGAACGCGCGACCCATCCGAGTCAGATCGCGAAGCCACTGAAATCTATGATAATGTCCTTTATCACATATAGAAGCGGGAGTAGACTCGTACCATGTCCGGCGCATTTTCGTCCTTTGTCATCGAGGCTTTGGTTCAGACCATTTCAGGCGGGCACGGTCTTACGGACGATGAACCAATCGGTCTTTACCGTACCGCGAACCAGATTGATGGGTTCCTACTGGCCTGCGGGATCGATAGCTCCCGGTTCGATGGCTCCCGCCTGCCTAAGTTGCGGTCAGCACTGCTGGCTGCAGCCGAAGGCGACAACGGTTTCGACCTGATCCGCCGCTGCATCGAGAGTGTGACGGACCCGCGTGGATTTCTAGGGAAGCCTGACAAGGCAACAGCCGTGTTGGAGAGCATCAATCACAGCCTCCAGGGCGACGGCTTTGAAGTTGTTGTATCGGGTGGCAAGGCGAAGCTGCAGAAGGTTGGCACTAGTGGCCCGGCCATGCTCGCCCTTTCGGAAAAGACCATGACGCTCGATTTTGATACCGTGAGCCACGAGATTGAGCGTGCTCTCAAAGGAGTGCAGGACGATCCGGAAGATAGCGTTACGGCAGCATGTTCGCTGATCGAGGCTGTATGTCGGTCGATTCTCATTGAACTTGGCTTGGAGCTTCCAGCTAAAAAGGACGTCGACGGTCTGGTCCGGGCCGTTCAGGAGCCATTGAACCTCTCACCTGGGCGCGGCGATCTTCCAGAAGAAGTGGCGGCCGATATCCGTCAGGTTCTCGGAGGCCTGACGTCCGTTGCAAAGGGGGTGGGCGCCCTGCGCACACATGCAGGCGATGCACATGGCCGCGAGCGGGGCCGCACCCGTATTGATGCCAGAATCGCGCGCCTATCGATCAATGCAGCCAGTACGCTGGCGTTGTTCCTGATCGAGACCTGGGAGAAAACCCAGCGACGGACGTTGCCCAAGCGGGACGCGGCCTGATGAACGCAATCATTGCCTTCTCCGGAGAAGCGAACGTCATTTCGAGCCTTTTTTATAACGCCGTTCGCGCGAGATCGTTTTCTGGAATTCTTCACCGCGCAGATCCAGAATCCCAACACGCGCCGCTCCTATGCCAAAGCAGCGGTAGAATTCCTGCGCTCGTGTGAGGCACGCCAAGCGCGGACACCCCATTAGAAGGCTCAGGTTATCGAACGAAGGGCCAAGGGTGAACCGTATGCGCGGATCGCCCGTTCATTCGCGGTCAGTGAGAGCACTATATTTCGGATAAAATGCTAATGTTTGAAAAATGATATATTCTGAGATTCGAATGTAATGGCCACATGGAGTGAATGAAACGATGGGATCTTCTGAAGACTTCATGGCTTTGTTGAATGCCGGCAAAATCAATGAGGCTCGAGCATTGCTCGATCGGGAAAAGGAGGCCAGCAAATTTGCTCCCGATTCGGTCAAGACCGGCAAATCCGGGGAGGCCGAATTTTATAGAGGGCGCCGACGCGTGGAGCAAAACGCGGCTGGCGAGTGGCAATTGGTTCCTAAAAGGCAATAAGCAGCTCGCGCTGCCGAATGGAGATTGTAGCCCTGTCACTATCGCGTGGCGTTGATGATGACAGGGCTTACCGCCGGCACCCTGGGGGATGTGACGGCGGCTTGGGCAAACGAGCCATATCAGAGCCTGCGAGCATGATAAATTGCTGCTTGGAGCCTAAATACCGTGCTGTGTGTAAATTTAATCTACCGCGCGCAAGTTGGTAGTGTTGGGGATGCTTGCCGGCGCAAACGTGAAGAGCGTATTCAATGCTTCTTTGGCGGGAATGAATGCGGCCTGGTAGCTGAAGGCATGCCAATCAATCGATTGGCGGGCTCCCAATCGATCCTGGTGGATCTTGTCCCGTACGCCTATGACAGTTTCCAGTTTGGCATCGAGGCTGGCTGTTCCTTCCGGATCGGCGGCAGCGATGAGAGCCGGATTCCACTTCTTTACCCCGATTTGCGGTGCCGTTGCTCCGTCGTTGTTGCTGTTGTGCAGCCATAAGGCGGAACCGAGTCCCTCACAGACTGAAAACACGCCGACGCAGAACTCGAAAATGATAAGCTGGTAATATGATTCAAACAGCACCGACTTTCCCGACACCCGCATCGCATGCGGGACGATGAGGGCCGCCTTCATCTCCAAACCGACTAATATGTGCTTGAGATTTGAGCGCAGTCGCGTCCGTACATCGAGATGCAGCGAGCCTGGTATAATTCCGACTAGCCAGCCGTCCCACTCGTTCGCCGTAGACAGGTTGACATAACCCGGAGGGTCGTCGGGATACTCGGCTAGGTAAAACATCGTTATCTCCGTTCTTCACGATCCCGCTTGACCAAGCCTTATCCTGCACGGCCTGCGCGGCGCTCAGGACTCTAAGCCCTCTTGTTTCCAGCTGACGGGAAGTAGGTGGGGTCCCAAATGAGGCTTAAAGTGTCGAATTCTTCGTTTCGTAAAACGATCGGTTACTCGGCCGGTTTTTTCTTTTCTTGTGGCGTAAGATTCGGAAGACCCTGTATATCCAGTGGCTGTTTAGAGCGTTTCCCCTTCAAACTGGATCGTATCCGCAGGAGTTGAAGTAGTTTCGTGCCTCTTTTGGCTCGATCAGGCCAATCAGCTTGCCGATACGATC
>JAAMEZ010000019.1 GCA_013322215.1 Martinezella rhizogenes | reverse complement strand
GTCGCCGCTGGACCCTATGGCGGCCGTTGCAGCCTTGCCGGATGATGCGGAAATCTGCGGCTGCAACGGCGTCTGCAAGGGCAAGATCACCTCGACCATCACGGCTAAAGGGCTGACATCTCTCGATGACGTGAGAGCGCATACCAAAGCGTCGGCATCCTGCGGCTCCTGCACCGGCCTTGTCGAACAGCTGATGTCGATCACGCTTGGCGATTCCTACAATCCCAAGGCCGTGCAGCCTATCTGTAGCTGCACTGAGCTTGGACATGACGACGTCAGAAGACTCATAAAAGCAAAGGGGTTGAAGACCATTCCTGCCGTTATGCAGGAACTTGAATGGAAAACTTCCTGCGGCTGCGCAAAATGCCGACCGGCGCTCAACTATTACCTCGTCTGCGACTGGCCGGATGAATATGCCGATGACTACCAGTCGCGCTTCATCAATGAACGTGTGCATGCCAATATCCAGAAGGACGGCACCTATTCGGTGGTGCCGCGTATGTGGGGCGGCGTCACCAATTCCGGCGAGCTGCGTGCCATCGCCGATGTCGTCGACAAGTTCGAGATCCCGATGGTGAAGGTGACCGGCGGCCAGCGCATCGACCTGCTCGGCATTCACAAAGAGGACCTGCCCGCCGTCTGGGCCGATCTCGGCAAGGCCGGCTTCATCTCAGGACAAGCCTATGCCAAGGGCCTGCGCACGGTGAAGACATGCGTCGGCTCTGACTGGTGCCGCTTCGGCACGCAGGATTCCACCGGCCTCGGCATCCGCATCGAGAAATTCATGTGGGGTTCGTGGACGCCGGCAAAGCTGAAGATGGCCGTTTCCGGCTGTCCGCGAAACTGCGCCGAGGCGACCTGCAAGGACATCGGCGTCATCTGCGTGGATAGTGGCTTCGAGATCCACTTCGCGGGTGCGGCCGGCCTCGACATCAAGGGCACGGAAGTGCTCGGCCTCGTCAAAACCGAAGACGAGGCGCTGGAGCATATCGTGGCGCTGACGCAGATGTACCGCGAGCAGGGCCGCTATCTCGAGCGCATCTACAAATGGGCCAAGCGCATCGGCCTCGACGAGATCCGCCGTCAGATCATGACGGATGTCGACAAACGCAAGGCCTATTACGAGCGTTTCGTCTTCAGCCAGAAATTCGCGCAGGTCGATCCGTGGTCCGAGCGTGTCTCGGGCAAGGACAAGCACGAATTTCGGCCGATGGCGACGGTGGGCTTCCATCAGGCCGCCGAGTGAGGAGAGCAAGATGAATTGGATAGAAATCGGCGACATTTCCGAGATCCCGCTGCGCGGCGCACGCTGCGTGAAGACCCCGCAGGGCAAGATCGCCGTGTTCCGCACCGCTGAGGATCAGGTCTTCGCCATCGAGGATCATTGCCCACACAAGGGTGGGCCGCTGAGCCAGGGCATCGTTCACGGGACAGCCGTGACCTGCCCGCTTCATAACTGGGTCTTCTCGCTCGAAACCGGCAAGGCGCTTGGAGCAGACCAGGGCGAGGTGCGGACCATTCCGGTGCGCAACGATAACGGCGCGCTCTTCATTGCGCTCGAAAGCCTGATGATGGCGGCGGAATAGGTCATGTCCGTGCGTGCGGCGATGCCCTCCTCTGTCCGTTCGAGACATCTCCCCCTTAAGGGAGAAGATCGGTTTGAGTTTGTTACGGCCCGTTTGGACAAGAAAGTATCTATCGTTCTTGCTCAGTGGGTGGAGACCAGTGGCACGGCGAACTCCCGATCCCTCCTCTTGAGGGGGAGATGTCAATGAAGCTGCGAGACCGGGGCGCAAACCATCGGCGACTAAGCATAAGCATCGGGGAGACCAGGGATGCCCACTGAAACGAAGACTACGTGTCCCTACTGCGGCGTCGGCTGTGGCGTTGTTGCCAAGGTCGACGATCACGGAAAGGTTTCCGTCAAAGGCGACCCGGAGCATCCGGCCAATTTCGGCCGGCTCTGTTCCAAGGGCTCGGCGCTGGCCGAAACGATCGATCTCGATGGCCGTGTCCTCTACCCAGAAATTCACGCTCAACATGCAAGCTGGAACGACGCGCTAGATCTCGTTGCCTCAAAATTCCGCGAAGCCGTCGATGAGCATGGGCCGGACTCGGTCGCCTTCTATGTCTCCGGTCAATGCCTGACGGAGGACTATTACGTTGCCAATAAGCTGATGAAAGGCTTCATCGGTTCCGCCAATATCGACACGAATTCTCGTCTTTGCATGGCCTCCTCCGTCGCTGGTCATCGCCGCGCCTTCGGTTCGGACACTGTGCCAGGCACTTACGAGGATCTCGAACTTGCTGATTTGATCGTCCTCGTCGGCTCGAATCTTGCCTGGTGCCATCCAGTGCTCAACCAACGGATCCAAGCGGCAAAACAAAGTCGGCCTGGCATGAAGATTGTCACGATCGACCCGCGACGCTCAGTCAGCGCCGATCTTGCTGACATGCATTTGATGATCAAAAGCGACGGTGATGTTGCCCTCTACAATGGGTTACTTGCCCATCTCGCGGGAACGTCGGCTTTCGACCACGATTATGTATCGGCGCATACGATCGGCTTCAACGATGCGCTGGAAGCCGCACTCACCAGGAGCAGGTTGGATATCTCGGAGGAAACAGGTCTATCGCTTGCCGAACTACATGCCTTTTATCGTCTGTTCGAAACGACGGAAAAGGTGGTGACCTGCTACAGCCAGGGCGTCAATCAATCCTCCACCGGTACAAACAAGGTCAACGCGATCATCAATTGTCATCTCGCCACCGGCCGCATCGGCCGGCCCGGCATGGGGCCTTTCTCGCTGACCGGACAGCCGAACGCCATGGGCGGACGCGAAGTCGGTGGGCTCGCCAACATGCTGGCAGCGCATATGAATATTGAGGACGAAGCCGCGCGCGACCGCGTGCAGCGCTTCTGGAACTCGCCAACCATTGCGGCAAGACCTGGTCTCAAGGCGGTCGACATGTTCGAGGCCGTGGCGGACGGGCGCATCAAGGCGCTGTGGATTATGGCGACCAACCCGGTCGTTTCGATGCCGGATGCCGACCGGGTGCGTGAAGCCATCCGCAACTGCCCGTTCGTCGTCGTTTCCGATATCCAAAAGAACACCGACACCGCCGCACTCGCCCACGTGCTATTGCCAGCCGCAGGCTGGGGTGAGAAGGACGGAACCGTCACCAACTCCGAGCGGCGCATTTCCCGCCAGCGCAATTTCCTGGATCTGCCCGGCGACGTAAAGCCCGACTGGTGGCACATGGCAGAAGTTGCCAAGCGGATGGGCTTCAACGGCTTCGACTACGACAGTCCCGCCAAAATCTTCGCCGAACACGCGGCTCTTTCTGGATTCGAAAACGGTGATACGCGTGACTTCGATATAGGCGCGAAAGCCGATATCTCACGTGAAGCCTTCGAATCCATGTCACCATTCCAATGGCCGCATCGCAAAGGCATCCCCGATGGGGCCACGCGGTTCTTCGCCGATGGAGAATTCTACACACCGGACCGCAAGGCCAGGTTCATCCCGGTGAAATCCGAGCGCGATGATCGTACGAGCAAGGATACCCCCTTCATTCTCAACACCGGCCGCATCCGCGACCAATGGCATACGATGACGCGCACCGGCAAGGCGGCGCGGCTCTCATCGCATCTCGCCGAACCTTTCGCCGAAATCAACCCGGAGGACGCCGCAGAACTCGGCATCGACAAGGCAGGGTTGGTAAGGGTGGAAAATACCTTCGGTTCCGTCGTGCTGCGCGCATTGCTCACCGAGCGACAGCCGCGCGGTGGCGTTTTCGTGCCGATGCATTGGAATGACGAATATTCGGCAAACGCGCGAGTAGCCGCTTTGCTAGCGCCACGCACGGACCCCATCTCCGGCCAGCCTGCGCTTAAGAATATCGGCGTCAAGCTGCAGCCAGCTGAAATGGCATATTACGGTTTTGCGGTTGCCACCTCCCGCCCCGAACGACTGGAAGCGCCTTATTGGGCGATCGCGAAGACAGAAGCCGGCTGGCGCGTGGAATTCGGCTTCGATAAAGCGCTTGACGATATCCAGACATGGTGCCGCGATACGTTCGGTCTTTCTGATCGTGGCGACCATCTCGCCTATGTCGACAATCCGACGCGGCAGCAACGTCACGGCTTCTTCGATGGAGAACGGCTGTTGCTCGCCTTTTATGCCGCCCCCGAACCGGTCGCCGTATCGCGTGACTGGGCCGTCAAGCAACTCAGCACACCCCTGGAGACGGCGCGAGCTCGCTTTGCCGTGCTCGCCGGTCGGCCGGGTGCCGATCAGATGGATCCTGGCGCAACCGTCTGCTCCTGCTTCTCGGTCGGCGTCAACCAGATCGTAGGCGCCGTCGCGGGCGGTTGTCACACGGTCGAGGCGGTCGGCAAACAGCTCAATGCCGGAACAAATTGCGGCTCTTGCCGCATGGAAATCAAAGGGATTATCGATGGTTGCCTTCGTCAAGCCGCGGAATAACAGGCAGGAGCGTATCGCTCCGCTCGCCTCACTGCCGGTGTTCTTCGACCTCAAAGGGAAATCCGTTCTGGTCGCCGGCGGCAGTGACGGGTCGGCGTGGAAGGCCGAACTTCTGGCCGCAGCGGGTGCTGAAGTCCATGTCTTCTGTCCCATGGACGAGCTTTCCGAGACTTTTCAGGAGAAACTCGACCAATTTGTCTACCACGATACATTTTGGCAGGCGGCATACTTCAAGAGCTTTGCTTTGGCTATAGGCGACTGCAAAACCGACGAGGAGGCACGGTGCTTCCACGATCACGCTGTAGCTGCCGGAGTTCCCGTCAACGTCATCGACAAGCCGACGTTCTGTCAGTTCAAGTTCGGCTCGATCGTTAACCGCTCGCCCGTGGTGGTTGGAATCTCGACCGACGGTGCAGCTCCTATCCTCGGGCAAGCTATCCGCCGGCGCATCGAAACACTCCTCCCGCACTCGCTCAAATCCTGGTCTCAGCTTGCCCAAGCCATCCGCACTCATGTGACGGACGCCCTGACCTCGGTTCAACGACGCAATTTCTGGGAACGTTTCGTCGATCGTGCCTTCATGGGCAGGGAGCCTGACGCGGATAGCGTGCCGGACCTAATCGCAGACGCCGACCGAATCCGCAGCAATGTTGGCGCTGCCGGCCACGTGACACTCGTAGGCGCTGGTCCCGGCGACGCCGAACTATTGACTCTGAAGGCCGTCCGCGCCCTCCAAGCCGCAGACGTGATACTGTTCGACGATCTTGTTTCCGGGGAGGTGTTGGAACTTGCCCGCCGCGAGGCGAAGCGCATGCTAGTGGGCAAACGCGGCGGTCGCGAAAGCTGCAGGCAGGAGGATATCAACGCGACAATGTTGGCCTTCGCAAAGGCCGGCAAACGCGTCGTTCGCCTCAAGTCAGGCGATCCGATGATCTTCGGCCGTGCTGGCGAAGAGATTGCCCATCTCGATAGAGAGAACATCCCCGTCGACGTTATCCCCGGCATCACCGCAGCAAGCGCCATGGCCTCATGCCTCGGCATATCGCTGACGCACCGCGATCACGCCCAGTCCGTGCGCTTCATCACTGGCCACTCCCGCCATGGCGGACTGCCAGCCGATGTCGACTGGGCATCCGTCGCCGATCCGCATACGACAACCGTGTTCTACATGGGCGGCAGGACAGCCTCGCTCATTGCCGATCGGCTCATCGCCGGGGGTCTTCAGCCGTCCACCCCTGCCGTCATCATGAGCGACGTCAGCCGCGCCACACAGCGGGAATGGCGCGGGAGCCTGATAAAACTTGCCGAGGGCATGAAGGAGGTCGGCTACGAAAATCCTGTCTTGATCGCGGTTGGCAGCGCTGTTTCAGCCCGCCAAAGCACGACCGCAGATGCCGATGGCCTTGCCGAAAACCCCATCAAGGCCGCAGGCGCGATCTCCTCGAAAAATTCGCGTCTGCTCAGCGATCATTGTTCAGTGACCGCCTTCGGATGAGCTCCAAAATAGGGACGCCGCTCGAGTTCGGCAGATTTCAAGGAGCTCCTGAGCCGCAACAAGTCCTTACGCGCGATCAGGCCAACGAGTTTGCCGGTCGATCGATCTACGATAGGGATTCGGCCGGTGTCTGCGGCAAGCATGAGATCGGCAATGAATCCAACGGTGTCGTCGGGATGACCGACGGGGAGCGAACCGTCAGAAATGTTTTCCTTAAGACTTTGGCCGGCAAGATCTTCGTCACCCTGCCAGCGCAGCACGTGTCGTTTTGCATTTAATCGGGGTCTTCCTCACTTTGTGTGGTTAACAGACCGTTAGCGATGACCCGGCTATGGGCTGGCATGCGAACGAAATCGAAATGGTCGCCCGGTCCGGGTATTAAAGTGCAGAGCGTCGTGTTTAGCGATGAAGGCAAATGGATAGTGTCGACCTGCGGGCCAACATCAGGCATATGCCCTGATTGCCGACACCAGAGCAGAAATCGGCACGGCTGGTCGTACCGCAGTCTTCAAGACCTGCCGGTCCAAGGTAATCCCGTGACGGTGAAGCTCCAGTTGAGCCGCTGGCGTTGGACATATCGGCAGTGTAAACGGCAAACATTCACTGGCCGGGTCCCGGCGATTGCCTCCCCTTACGGCCGCAGGACGACGAGGGTCGCCGAAATAATTGGCCTGCTGGGGCATAGCGCCGGCGGGCGGCCCGGAGAGCGCTTGATGAGACGGGCTTGGGATGCCGATCAGTGACGACACCATCCTTCGGCAGTTGAAGCGCAATGCTTCACGGGTCGACGACGAACCCCCGGCACGGATCATCGGTATCGACGACTGGAGCTGGAGGAAATCGTGGCGCTACGGCACGATCATCGTTGATCTCGAACGCCGAACGGTCATGGACATTCTCGAAGACCGGAGCGTGGCAATCGTTGTACGATGGTTGAAGCGGCATCCCTCTATCGAGGTCGTCAGCCGAGATCGATGCGGGCTCTACGCGCAGGCCGCTCGTGAAGGTGCCCCACAAGCGTCTCAGGTGGCAGACCGCTTTCATCTCATCCAGAATCTTCGCTTGCTATCGAGGAACAGATGAGCCTCTCCGGCCGAGCTACAGGCCGGGCACTGCTACCAGACGAGGACATCGAGAACGATCATGACGATCGGGCTTTGCATGAGGGGACGCCTGAGACGCCTTGGCGCGATCAGCTTCGTCGGGCGCGTCGACAGTCCCGGAAGGATGTGTTCGAAACAGTACACACCTTGAGCAAAGAAGGCCTGACCTGCTCGGACATTGCACGTCGCACAGGATATGGCCGACGAAGCATCGCGAAGTGGCTGACGTTCGAAACCCCACCCGACCGACGCAGCGGCGCGCTTCAGCCGACATCTCCTCTCTACTTCGAAGCGTTCCTCACCCAATGTTGGAAGGATGGCAATCGCCGTGGTCGGCATTTGTTTCATGACATAAAGCACCGAGGATACACCGGCAGCTTTTCTAATCTTGAACGCCTCCTGGCAACATGGCGCCGCGCCGAGAGGCCGGAAACGGATGAGGATCAGGATGATGCGGCGTCGGCTCGGATTGGGCTCTCCGACAGATCACGTGACAATTTGCCTGTCCCTGATCCGCAAACCGGTCATTTGATCTCACCCATTGTCGCCGCTACTCTTTGCATCAAGCCGCGCGGCGCACTGACCATCCATCAAGCGCGGAAAGTCGATGCCCTCAAACAGGGATCATGGACATTTGCCGTTTGCGCAGCTTCGCCATGCGATTTCGCGGCATATTTCGTGGCCGAACCTCGGCGAAACTCGACCGATGGATCGACGATGCCATTCATTCTGGTCTCGCCTTCCTGGCCCGTTTTGCCCGTGTACTACACCGTGATATCGACGCCGTCTGTAACGCCATCGACCTGCCCTGGAGCAACGGTCAGGCGGAAGGCCAGATCAACCGACTGAAGACGATCAAGCGCGCAATGTACGGCAGGGCGGGTCCAGAGCTTCTCAGGGCGCGGATGATGCCAATCAAATTGACCGATCTCCACACAAATTGAGGAAGACCCCGATTAAATGCCAAACAACATGGGGTGTCTACACTGCCACCGGTTCAGTGCGAGTCTGACTTTCACAGCTTGACCTTAAACAGGCAAGTCCTGGAGACGACGGTTTTGTCAGCCGTGCCGGTGCCGACTTCGCGTTCCACAATCTGGGCAGATACCGACAGGCTTCGCAGCCGCGGAAACAACCCAGTTTTCTTCATCTTGAAGGATGATACCCAGAATTTCGACCGCTGGGCCGGGTGACCATTTCAATTGCGCTCGCATCCTCGCAGATAGCAGTCGAGGCGCCAACAGCCTGTTAACCACAGAGATTGAGGAAGAACCCAATTAACTGCCAAACGACACAGGTCACTCTTCTTATTGCGCGAACTATTGCGCGAAAAGTCGTCCCAAAAATCATCCGGACCCCATTGTAGACGGCGAAGTATGGGCTATCAGATATACTTTCCATCCGTCATGTGGCGGGTGGAACGTGTTCAAGGGATCGTCACCATTGTGAAAAGCATCGTTAGGATTGTCCTTCTTACCGCCTTTGCCACGGCCGCTATTGCCAGTGGCGCGCTCGCTGACGACAGCAAGTGGGGCGCATTTGCAGTTGATTCATCGGACAAGACCAAGGAGCCCTACTACGGCGTCGGCGGTGGAAATACGGAAAAGGAAGCTTCCGACTATGCCATGAAGTTCTGCAACGAAGAAGGTGGCAAAGACTGCACACTCGCCATGACCTACGAACAGTGCGGGGCGCTGGCCTCAGATGGCAAGTCGATCGGCTGGGGTAAGGCTCCGACCAAGAAGAAAGCAGAACAGCAGTCGATCCAGGGCTGCGGTGGCGACAGCTGCAAGATTGTGGCCTCGGACTGTAACTGAAAGTAAAAGCGATGCCGGGAACGTCCCGGCACCGTTTCTGGCGTGCGTTTCACTTCGTTCAAATGCTCTAATTATGCTCTGGGCGTATCAGGCGGCGATCGCGTCCTCGCCGAAACGGTTCGAGCCTGTGGTGCCCTTTAGAAGCAGGACCTCCACCAGATACCAGATGCTGCCAATCAGCGGGACAAACTGGATTAAGAAGAACCAGCCAGACTTGTTGCGGTCATGTAGTCGTTTGACGGCGACGGCAAGACCCGACCAAACGCTGAAGATGAGATAGGCAAGGGCAACGACGATATAGGGAATGGCTGCGGCCCCTTCAACGTGGTACGTGCCATCCGCGCTGATGGAACCGGGAATCACGGACCAAAGGAGCGTGAAAACAAGGCCAACAATGGCAGCGGCGATAATGTGAATAAGTACCGCGAGCCACATCTTCTTGCGGTTGATGCGGCCGTCGAATGTAAAAAGAAGCTTTTTCATGATGTCGCTCGATTGCAATATTTTCAAACTACCGACAGTTGCTCGGAAAACGTCAAAAAATTGATAATATGGCGCCTCTGGACAGAAAAAAGTTCCGTGTTTATTTTAGATAGACCAGATTTATCTAATTTCCTTTAGATAGATACGGAAGATAAGACAGCGGCATCGCTCAAATTTACGTTATTGATACTATTATTTAGAATATTATCATGTTCATTTAACATGAAATACTGCTAAAATCCGCAAGAAGTCGGCCGTGCGTTCCCGCAGCAACATGATCATCGTCCCGGCCATGGCATCGGCCGTCGTGCTGATTGTCCGAGCCACCCCATTGGTGGCAGAGACCAACGCCGTACAAATGCTGGACTAAGTCTTTCGCCGTCGTTGAAGACTTTTCGGAGGTTCGGCTGATTGATATGGCGGGCAACGTGATACCCGCCATATCAATCGCAAATGGGTACGGCTTAGTTAGCGGTCGGTGCCGCCTGGGTGGTCATACACTCCGACAGGCCCATAAGGCCTTCTCGCCGCCCTCGAGGCTGAAATCGACGGTGGTGCTGTTGGCGGTTAGGCTCAGCGACTTGCCGCTGATCAGCGCCGCAACGGCCTCGGTCGTGTTCGGGACGTCGATCGTTGCCGTTGCTGCCGTGTCCGCAGTCGACGAGAAATTCGTGGCCGTACCGCTATCGATCGACCAGGAGCCGGTCACCTGATCGCCCTTGGCGAAAGTGAACTTCGAAGAATTGGCAAATAGGGCGACCTTGTCGCCAACGGCAAGAAAGCCGACGCCTGTCGCGGTGTTCTGAGCGAGGCAACCGATAAAGCTGTCGCCGTCTTTCAGCGGCGTGACGGAGAAATCAGCAGCATCGACGGACGCAGTGGTCAGAAGCATGGTGGCGAGGGTCATGGTTGTCAGGTGAAGTTTGTTCACGGCATTTCCTTAATTAGCGGGTAAAGTGATTAAGGCTCTGTTGATAAATAATGGAATCGCGGCATTGGATTTTTTTGCGGCGACGGGATTCCCCTTTGGTTTGAAGCCTATAGGATCGCGGTGTGATTGACGAGGCCGCCATCCAACTGCGCTATGCAGCTCTTGAAGAGATATGCACCGACGACCCCGTTGTTACAAAAGCTATCCGTCTGAAATTCCTCGGGTAACGGACACACGACCATCTGACGCTGTGGTCTGGGATCCGACCCAAAGCGGACACCGATAGTCGCGTTGATGTCAGTGCGAGCATCCAAAATATCAAGCAAGTACTTCGCGGCTTCGTCCCGGCTATCCGCCCGCGTGATCGTTGCCACCGTGCGCAGCGATGAACATGGCGACGGCCGATCGGCAATAGGATTCGATCTCTTTCTCATCATGTGCTCTCGCCTCATCGAAGCGCGCAATAATCAAGAGATCGGAGCCTTTGAAAAGCGCGGCAAACAACCGGGCGGACCGGAGAGGATCGGGCACGTTCAGAGCCCCCTTCGCGTGCAACTGACGCAACAGGGCCTCGATTTGGGTGATGATATGGGCGGGGCCGGCTTCGTAATGGACCTTGCTCAACGACTTTTGGTTCGGCGTATCGGTCATGACCATGGCTTCGACGTTGCGGACGTCAGGGCGCAAGAGCGTGCGAAGCAGTGATGATCCCACTGCCATGAGCTGATCTTCGGCCGAACCGTCGACGCCTTCAAAAAGGGCCTGCGGTATTAACTGCTGGCAGCGGGCCGCAAACGCCGCGCCAAACAGCGCCTCCTTGTTCTCGAAGTGCCGATAGATGCTGAGCTTGGATATCTTCGCTCGCTGGGCGACCTTGTCCAATGTCGTCGCTTGAAAACCCAGTTCGGCAAAGAGTTCGCCAGCGGCGTCGACGATCGTTTGGCCAAGTGCCTCATTGGCGGGCCGGCCGCGCCGTGCGCGGATGTTTTCTTCGGGCACGATAATTACAGTCCTTGACAGTATCGTTATACTAGAATTACGATACTACGTAGTTTCATAAATTCCAAGAGTGGATTTTATCGTGTCCGCCAAATCAGATTTCCCTTGGCCGCCCAGCGATTTCGAATGCGCATCGCTGGGCGATATTGCGCGCCAGATTCAACCCAACCTCTTCCCTTCACAACTCGGAGCCCATCATCATGGATAACGTCATCATCATCGGCGGCAGCTTTGCTGGCCTCGCCGCCGCATTGCAGCTCGGCCGCGCCCGCCGCAAGGTCATCGTTCTCGATACCGGCCTGCCGCGCAACCGCTTCGCCGGCCGCTCGCATGGTATGCTCGGCCATGATCACAAGCCGCCGCTGGACATCCTGGCCGAAGCGCGGCAGCAACTGGCGCGATATCCCACGGTCAGGCTGGTCAATGCCCGCGCCGATGGCATCTCCGGTACCATCGACAATTTCACCGTCCTCACTGGCGATGGCGAAAGCCTTAGCGCGCGCCGCCTGATCCTGAGTTATGGCGTTGTCGACCAGATGCCTGCTGTGCCGGGTTTTGCCGAAGGCTGGGGCACGTCCATCGTGCCATGTCCCTATTGCGACGGCTTTGAAGTCGCCGGCCAGCATTGGGGCCTCGTCTGGTCCGGCCCGCAGTCGCATAATCAGGTCAGGCTGTTCCACGACTGGACCGACAGGCTGACGGTCTTCGCCGATGGTCGCGATATTCCGCCCGATATCCGGGCCGATCTTGAGCGTCGCAACACACCTGTCGTCGATGGCCGGATCACTGAAATCGCCCGTCATGTGGGCCATAATGCCACCGTCAAGCTCGATACCGGCCCCGATGTCGCGGTCGACATCCTGTTCGCGCATCCACGTAACAAGCCGTCCGCAAGCCTGCATGAACCACTGGGCCTCGCCACGGCCGGTACGCCCCTCGGCATCGTCCTCAAGGTCGACGAGCGCCGTGAGACCAGCATGCCCGGCATCTACGCCGCGGGGGACCTCACCAACCCCGGCATGCCCTCGGTCACCACGGCATCATGGCAAGGCGCGATGGCGGGCATCTCCGCCCAGCAGTCGATGCTGGTTTAAGAGCAGGGCTTCCCTTTTCCGGTTGCCGCAGGCGCGGTTGTCCTTCCAAGTCCGGCGCTAGGCGGCACCGGCGCCTTATCGCTGGCGGGCGCAGGATCGCTGGAGACGATGCCCGCTTTGGCATCGGATAGCTTAGAGCGCATCAGAACAAGGATATGTCATGGCACAGTACAATGCCGAGCAAGTCGCCGATTGGAATGACCAAAGCGGGGAGCGCTGGGTCGCGCACCAGGCCCGCCTCGACGCCATGCTGGCGGTGTTCGGCCAGGCCGCAATCGAAGCCGCCGCGCCCGCCGTGGGCGACCGCGTGCTGGACGTCGGCTGCGGCGCGGGGGCGTCTAGTCTGGATCTGGCCGCCCGCGTCGGCGCGGGGGGCCAAGTGCTGGGTGTGGACATATCCGAACCGCTGATCGGCCGGGCGCGAGCGCTTGCGTCACAGGATACGCCGGCCCTGTTCCGAGTGGCCGACGCCGGCAGCGCCGAGCTGCCCGAGGGCGCGTTCGACATCCTGTTCTCGCGTTTCGGGGTGATGTTCTTCGACGATCCTACCGTGGCGTTCGCTCATATGCGCCGGGCGCTCAAGCCGGGCGGACGGGTCGCTTTCGTCTGCTGGCGCGGCATGGTCGAGAACGATTGGGTGCGCCTGCCGATGGCCGCGATCAAGGACATCCTCCCGCCGACCGCGCCGCCCGATCCCGAAGCGCCCGGCCCATTCTCGTTCGGCGACCGGGGGCCGGTGGCGCGTATTCTAACAGCGGCTGGCTTCACCGATATCGCTATCGCGCCCTTCGATGCTTCCGTCCCGTTTGGCGAGGGCGCAACGCGGGACGCTGCGATCGACGACGCGGTGCAGATGACGCTCGAGGTAGGCCCGCTGTCTCGCGCGCTCGCTGATCAACCCGACGACATCCGCGCCCGCACCTCGGCCGCGGTTCGTGCCGCCTTCGCGGACCGCCCCGGCGAGCGGTCGGTGATGATCGACGGTGCTGCGTGGATCGTTACCGCGCGCAATCCGGCAAGCTGACAGGGATTAGCAGGCCAGACGCCTCGCTCGGTGGAGTGGGCGTCTTGCCCGGCGCAAGATAGATGTGTGAATCGGCACAGTGATTAGGGGCAAATCGGCGTCACAAGATGTTGATCTTTCAAAGATTGGCGGGGTCATTGCGCAACGCCGATTCACACCCAAATTTCAATTCACCGAAACGAACTGGTCATCTGTCCGTGGTTTGGGCATCAGGATCAAACTGCTTCGATCGTGACCAGCTACGATCGAAAGAGTTGATCCTTGCCGAACCTCAATCGGTTTTGGAAATGGGTGAAGGACCTGCAGCCAGCCGCCGTCGCAATAATCCTTTGGATGATTGGAAAACTCCACACCGTCGGCGAGATCGATTCTCATCCATTGGATGATCCCGGTCGCCACGCCATCCGCCATTACCGGAATTTCAAGCTGGCGAAGTTCTTCCGTGTGCCTCTTGCGGGTCAGGTCGATCGTTTGGAGGTCGATGTCAGGCGACAATCGTCTCCAGTCGGTCATGGTGCCGTGAACGGGCAGACGGTTGGTCGAAAGCTTGGAAAATTCGGAAACGTCGAAGCCCGAGACTTCATTGACAAAGCAATAGTCCTCAAGAACGTCGCTCTCGACGAGGCAACCGACCGCGGTTGCTGCTCTCGGGATGACGAGCGCGTCCTCCTTGATCAATCGTGCATGGGCATCCTCAAACGTGCTGAGCACGTCTTCGGCAAGGAGATCGCTGGAAAGAATTTCCGAGATCAGAATATCGGCGCGGGATATGAGATCGCACCCGACGGCAAGATCGGTCGAAATCTTGTTGATGACATCGATGCGGTCGGCAAAACCGTTTCTCTCGATGATCCGCTCCGCGGCCTCGGCGATCACCGGCACAGCCTCACATGTCACTATATTCCGGGCTCCGGCGCGAGCCGCCATCATCGATAGCAATCCGCTGCCCGCGCCGATGTCGAGAACCTGAGCGTTCGGGCCGCATTCGGCGACGGCTCTGATAATTGCCGCTTCGAAGGCGTCGTTGCGGCGGACATCGTTAAGCATCGGTATATGCCAGAAAGGAACGATCCTCGATGTTATCCGCCGCACTTGATGCTGCGGCATGACGCTTTCCGGCTGAAGGCGTGCAAGCCTTCTAAAGCCGTTCAGCGCCTCATGATGTCGATCGGCCTGCGCCAGCGCGACCGAGAGATTGTTGAGGGCGAGCGGATTGTCGGGAGAGAGGGCCGAGGCCATTTCGAAGCAGGCAATTGCTTCGGCGCGTTCGCCGACCCGGAGCAGCAACGCACCCTTTTCCAGAAGAGCGACGACATGATCCGGCTTGAGAAGCAGCAAGTCCGTCCACCAGGACATTGCGGCCTTCACATCACCTCTCAGCGCAGCGATTCCAGCTAAGAGTGGGAGGATGTCGGCAACACGATACTGATGGGCGAGTACTTCACAATAGCGCTCACGTGCCAGGTCAAGCTCTCCTGCCATGTGGAATTGCATCGCCTGGTTCAATGCCTCCCTGGCCCGTTTTACGGACACGTCTCCTTCTGCGATCGTCATTCAGCGGCCCCGCATGGCAAAGTTGGTCTCTGCCTGCGACTACGCACTGCCGAGCATCTTTGTTACGACCGAAAGCAGAAAAATTTCGCCGCTGGTTCAATGAACCGAGACCTTAGCTTTCCAACGTCTCGGCACTCTTACCCATATTGCGTCGTTCATCGAATTGCAGTGTCGGTAAAAAAGTTCATATGGCGATATATCAACGCCTCTCGCCGCCCCCTTTTCCGGACACGCCCGATTCAACCACACGCAATTTGGGTTTCCGACCCCGCACGGCAGATCACAGATCGTCACACCAGCGCTTAAAGGGAGTAGAAGCGATGGTCCGCTGTTTCTGCACATTGCGGTGGCTATAATATCAGCGAATTAGCAGAGTTGACGCGGTCTCGGCTTGTTCGCTTCAAATTGCCTATAGCAGAGCAAGGAGGATATCGGCCTTTGTCGGCTGGTTGGAGCGAAACAAGACCTCACCTTCCCTGCTAACGAGAGCCACGGAAAAATCGACTACTGAATTGGCATTCAGTTGCGCGCGAACTATTTTTGATCGCAATCCGCCCACAGCGCCGAATAGCGGGGTCACTTTGCCATCGAACACGCGCACGACCGCCAATTCCGCCGCTTCCAATCGCCGACGGTCAGCGAGAATGAGACGCTCCTGCTCAATGCCCGCCTGTCGCGCGATATCGCTGACAATGACTATTACGGCCTTTTTGCCGCGGAAGACCTCCAAGCCGGCGGTCGAATTCCGCTGCGCCCGCTTCAGCTCACGATATTCATCCAGGATCATCTCCGTCAATCCTTCGCAAAAGTTTCCGGGATTTTGGCTTTAGAGCTTAACCGCTTTGAGGGCGGCCCGTTCCTTTAAAAAATAGTCTGGGCCGTCAAAAAATCAGACAATAGGTAGCAAACCGTGAGCACGGCTATTGTGGAAGCCAGCGCCACGCTGTTTTTTGAAATAAGCCGAGGGATATGCCAGACACGTCGCGGAATTCAGAAACGAAGCTAATTCCCGATCTTGAACCTTCGTTGAGCAGAGGTAGAGGCACCGTCATTTGCCAACAATGCTCAGTCTGTCGCTGCCGCAAGTATAGGACCACCTTTCGGTTGTTGAACGAGAATTGCCGTGTGAAGGCCATTCGGCGCCTTCGAGACATCGAATGTGGTAGGACTTCCGTCCCATTGCCCGAGACGGCTCAATGCATGCACGATGTGGGTGTGGGGCAAAGTGCTGCCGGCGTTTTCGCCTCGCGCGATGGGCACGTTGACGACATCTGGATCGTATCGGATCAACCAGACGTCTGCCGGCAATCTCGGGGCATCGCCGCGCCCTATCTCGATGCGGCTCTGGCGGAGGGTAACGGACGGTCCTCCCAAGCGGGAAACGACTGGCAGAAGTTGGGTTAATTCGGCGAGGTCATTCCCAACCACAGTCTTCGTGCCGTTAATAACCATCTGCGGGGTGAAGGGCCCTGACTGATGCAACGGCGCCTCGTACGAAATCTGTCTATCCGTAAACTCCTGTTTTCCGAATATGTCTTTCCAACCGAGATAGTCCCAATATGTCACCGCGAAACTCAAGGCGAGGACGTCGTCACGCTTACTAAGCTTTATAAGATTGGCGTTCGCCGGCGGGCAAGACGAACACCCCTGGCTCGTGAAGAGTTCAACGACCGTAAGCGGGCGATTGCCGCTCGATGCCCCATGAGAAACACCCACCATGACGCAAACGGCCGTTCCTGTGATCATTAATCTCGCTAACTGCCTCATCGCTTTTCTCCCAATGGTTCCATTATCGCTTTCGCAATGAGATCGCCGCTTGTTACCTGCTCACGGTATCGTGACTGTCGGTCAGCTGTTCTTGGGCGAAATCTCTCAAGCGTTCAGGAGATGCGGCCGGGACCAGCTGCAGAAGATTATTTCGCAGCACCTGTAACAAGAGTATTTTATCTTCCGTATTACCCGGTAGGACCGTAGCAAGCTCTGGAGGAGCGATCATGGCGACCGTGGACCATCAGGAAGCAGCGACGCCGCCGACAGCTCCCACGGCGACCTTCGCCTACCGTCATTCGGTGCTGACGCGCATTGCGCATTGGATCAATGTTCTTTGTTTAAGCCTGCTTCTGATGAGTGGGCTGCAGATATTCAATGCGCATCCATCCCTCTACTGGGGGCAGTACGGTGCCGATGCCGATCCATCCTGGCTTTCAATCGGGACTGTCCAGGACGGAGACCGTACGCGCGGTTTCTTGCGCATTGGAAGTCTGTCTGTCGCGACGACAGGTGTTCTCGGCGTTTCGCGCGTCGGCGACGATGTGACCGAGCGCGGCTTTCCCTCTTGGGCGACCATCCCGAGCTACCAGGATCTCGCCACTGGCCGCCGATGGCATCTGTTTTTTGCGTGGCTCTTCGTGATCAACGGATCGATCTATATGCTATACGGCTTTCTGGGTGGTCATTTCCGGCGAGATCTCGCACCAGGCTCTGGCGAACTTTTACCCTCTCATATCAAACAGGAGATCGCCGACCACGCACGGCTACGCTTCCCGAAAGGAGAAACGGCACGCCGCTACAATGTTCTTCAGAAACTCGCCTATCTGATTGTTATCTTTATTCTGCTGCCACTAATGCTTGCGACAGGGCTGACCATGTCACCCGGCATGGATGCTGGCTTCCCCATTCTGCTCGATTTCTTTGGTGGCCGGCAGTCGGCGCGCTCCATCCACTTCATCTGCGCTTGGTCGATCGTCTTTTTCGTTCTGCTTCATGTCACCATGGTCATCCTATCCGGCTTTTGGAACAACATGCGTTCGATGATCACCGGCCGCTACAGGATCGAAAATGAAGGGGGCGGGAAATGACGTTCTCCATCACACGACGCCGTCTCCTGGTCGGATCGGCTGCCGGGCTTGGCGCAATTGGTCTCACTGGTTGTGACGCGGTCGTCCAAGATAGCAATGTTCAGGCCGTACTGGCCATGGCGGAGACGCTGACATTGAAAAGCCAGCGACTCTTGGTTCCGAGAGACAAACTGGCCCGCGAATTTTCAGAAACAGACATCTCACCCACCTTCAGATCGAACGGCACCAGTCAGCCGGACAGTGAAGAATATAGCCGGATGATGGAGACAGGTTTTGTCGATTGGCGGCTGAAGATCGACGGTTTAGTGGAGCATCCGATCGAACTCTCGCTAGCGGATCTAAAAAGGCTGCCGTCGCGCACGCAAATTACGCGACACGACTGCGTGGAAGGCTGGAGCGCTATCGGAAAATGGACCGGCGCGCCGCTTGGCCCTATCCTGCAGAGCACGGGTCTGAAGCCTGAGGCCCGTTATGCGGTCTTCTACTGTGCAGACCAACTGGAGCAAACGATCGACGGCAGTGGCACCTATTATGAGAGCGTCGATCTGATCGATGCTTTTCATCCACAGACGATCCTTGCCTATCAGCTCAACGGTACGGATCTCGACGTGGCACATGGGGCACCGCTAAGGCTGAGGGTCGAACGCCATCTTGGCTACAAGCATGCAAAATACGTCATGCGCATTGAAATCAAAGACAGCTTCGCCAGCCTTTGGGGTGGCAACGGCGGTTTCTGGGAGGACCGCGGCTATGAATGGTACGCGGGAATTTGACCGGCCGGAGAACGTCTGACTGCGGGCAATTGTGCTCATCAAGAGGAGGAAAACATGCTCAAGTTTGCGATTGGGACTGCTTTGCTGATGTCTGCTTTCACATTGCCGGTCCATGCGGCGAACACGATGATGAAATGCGATGACGCGTCGATGATGAAGGCGCAGAGTGACGTGGACGCGGTGACTGGTCCGAAAATGAAAGCAAAGAAGGAAATGGCATCCAAGGAAATGATGATGGCCAAAGAGTCGATGAAGGCCAAAAAAATGGACGATTGCAAGATGCATATGGACAATGCCATGAAGAGCATCGGCAAGATGTAGAAGCCAACCGTGGCGACCGGGCACCATCCGGTCGCCGCCATCTTTTGTAAGACCGGATGTTTCCCTCAGGATTGTCAGCGGGCAGCAGACACCGTCGCTGCCTGAAAATTAATTCCGTAGTCGCTTCCAACAATCACAAAGGGACAGACGACAAGCCTCTATGAACGAAGCAAGATACGCGCTGTCCAGGAATCGTGCGCGGCTCATCTTGTTGTGCACCTTGCCACTAAGCGCACAAGCCTACGCCCTTATCTCCTGCCTTTGGAATACAACATAGGCGATCGTGTAGACGAGCAGCATGGCAGCGATCAGCCCGGAAAATTGCGGCCAGATCAGCAGGATGCTTTGATCGAAGGGCAATGGTGCACCAATCAAGGCTCCCTGAAGCTGGCTGACGAAAATAAGTCCCAACGCCCTGGTCGCCGGATTGAGAAGCGCAAGCGTCGCCTCGCCGAACAGCGTATTGGGAGATAGTCGCGCAATGGCGTGGGCGATTTCCGCCTGATGCACCGCCGTCGTCGGATCGAACGGATCGACGGGCGATATGGCACCAGCGACGAGCGGGCCGATCATGCTCCAGAAGATCGTGAAGACGAGCCACAGCGTTAGCCCGGCCAGCGCCGAGGTCGCAGGCGCCCGGAAGAGCGTCGAAAACAGCATGGAAATCGCCAGCCAGACACCGGCATAGGCAAGGGATGCGATCAGGAAGGCCAGGCCGCGCATGATCTCCTCGCCCGACGGCGGTAGGCCAAGCATGAGAATGCCCATGCCGGTGACGAGCAGCCAGAGTGTTAAGAGACAGATCCCAATGACCAGAAGCCCACCGATGAACTTTCCGGCGAGCAGGGCATCGCGATAGATCGGCTGCGACAGGATGCGGCTCATTGTGCGACGGTTGTATTCACCGTTGATTGCATCGAAGCCAAGTGCAATTGCCACCAGCGGCAAGAGGAAGCCAAGGAAGGCCACGAAGGATGGGAGCGGTTCGCGGGCCGTCGTGAAGATGCGAAGGAAGAGAAACTGATCCTCGCTCAGCGTATTCTTGATCTCGCCGATCGCCGCGTAGATCGAGCCGAACGCTGTCAGGAGCACGAGCAGCATCACGAGATGCATGCGCGGGCTCGTCATGTGATCGGCAGCCTCTTTCATGGCGACCGTCGACAAACCGGAAAATGGGGAGCCTTCACGCTGCATGATCCACCTGTTCAAAATAGCGCACATAGACTTCATCAAGGCTTGAGCGATCCATCGACAGTCGCTTGAGGTGACCGCCGGCAGCAACGATCCGGCTGGCGATTTCGGCCCGGATATCGATCTCCGCGTCGACGCGGGTGACATCAGACGCGATGGCCGTCACCCGCGAAATCTGTGGGATATCCGCGAGTATTTTGGCAGTATCGCATCCTGCCGCTTCGACCTCTATGAGGTACGAACCGCCCAGAACCTGGCTGGCGAGATCCGTAACACGGCCAATCAATCCAACCCTGCCGCGATGGAAAAGAGCCACCCGGGAACAAATGGCCTGAACCATTGATAGAAGGTGCGAGGACAGCACGATAGTCATGCCTTCGCCGGCGAGCTGCACGATCAGGTCGAGCAATTCCTGGGTCGATTGCGGATCGAGGCCGGACGTGGGTTCATCGAGAATGGCCAGTTCGCTTCCCTTGGCCAGAAGATCCGCAATGCCGAGGCGCTGTCGCATGCCGCGCGAGAATGTCGAGACACGGCGATCGGCAACATCGGTGAGGCGCACGCGCGCCAAGGCGCTCGCAATGCGCTCCTCTGCATTGGAAATGCCGGCAAGGCGCATCGTGTAGCGCAAATTCTCCCATGCACTCATGCTGTCGTAGAATCCGACCGCATCCGGCAAGTAGCCAACCCTGCGCTTGACCTCCAGCGGCTCTCGCAAGGGGTCGTGACCCAGCACGCGCACGCTGCCGCCGTCGGGTTCGGTCAGGCCGAGGAGAAGCAGGATCGTCGTCGTCTTGCCGGAGCCGTTCGGCCCCAGCAGGCCGAATATTTCTCCCTTGTCGACGATCAGGTCGAGCTCTTCGACGGCGACTAAGCGGCCGTAGTGCTTGGTGAGGCCCGCAGCCTCGATGACCGGCGCGCTCATCGGCGTCCATACCTTGTCACGGCCATGGCGAGCACAATGACGGCGGCGCCGATGACGCCGAGACCCGCGGCGCCCCAGATGGTTGACGTCGTCACGGTGACACGGAAGTCCGCATTGTCGGATGCGCCGTTACCATCTGCCCGAATGCTGACCATGTAATCGCCGGCAATCGCATTGTTCGATGGCGTCATGTGGACGGCGACCGTCTGCTGTGCGCCGGGTGCGATGGCATCAAGCGTCTTCGGGTCGAGCTGAACGTTCCAGCCGCTGGGAGCGCTTGCCGAAAGCTTGACATCGTTGGCAGGCGCTGTGCCGGAATTGTTGATGGTGAAGTTGAACACCTGCTCCCTACCGGCCACGGCCCTGCCGGAAAGGCGGCCATCCGGGCCCGACAGGGATATCGACGGTTCACCAGTGACATCGAGCACCAGCTGCGTCTTGCCCTGTACCTTCGGGCTGGATGCTTCAACCATGACCGGATACTTGCCGGCCGCAACATTCTGCGGCGGCTTGACTGAAACCTTTACGGTCTTCGTTTCTCCGGGCTTGAAGGGAAGGCTTGTCAGCTCCTGGCTGCCATATTGCTCTTTGAACGTAGCGGCAAAGCCGGACGGAGCGTCCGACACGAGATTGAGGGTCTGGTTTTCCTGACTGTCGTTCTTGATGGCGACGTCGAAGTCGAAATTCGATCGAGGCGTTCCTCTGAGTGCCGGCAAGCTCGGCGTCAGCGTTACCTTTTCCGGTTCCCCCGCGGCCAGCGTCATCGAAATCGGCAGTTGCAGAGCCTCATTCGTATCGGAGGTGCCGCGAACGGTGAAATCATAGGTTCCGGGCTTGGTGTTTTCGGGCGTGGTAATCTTCAGGGTCAGCCTCTGGCTGTCATCGGCGCCCACGATCGACGCACTGACCGGCCTTCCTCCGCCATCCAGCTCCCATTTCCAGTTCTCCGGGAGGCCGTTGACGGAAAAGGCAACGCGCGCCGGAGGCAGGTTGGAATTGGAAAGGGTCAAGGAAAGGTTGGTGTCTTCACCGATACGCTCGGTCAGAACCGGAAAATCCGTCGTCAGCCACAAGCCTGTGAGCTTTCCCGGCGCTGTCTGCGCGGAGACGACGGAGGCATACGAAACCAGCCCGCCGGCAAGCACTAAGGCCGGCAGGAAATGACGAAAGCGACTCATCGCATCACTCCCAAATCAACAATGGCAGGCACGCTGGCTCGGCTGCTACTGTGGCGCCGAGACGCTGAAACGATCCGGCGTGATTGTGACAATAATCGGGCAAAGACATTAAATCTTCTTAATATGATGGCTCATTACCAGCGGGCTTCTGACAGGTCGTCGCAACTCTGACGAGGAGCTATGGTTTGGAAGCGGCCCCAAAAAGCCAAGCGGAAAATTGGAAATATATCCATGAGAAACAGATATTTAATTTGCAATTCATGAATTGGGAATTTCGCTTGATTGGTTGGCTGATCGGTTCGCAATAGCACGCGTTTTCTGGCAACTGCCTGACCGCATTCTTCTCGCACTTTGTATCATACCATGATATTTTGAACTCAAGTGACTTTTAGTGATTCTGAATGGGGGATGAATGCGTAGAAACTTTCGGGGATCTTGTGACGCTATTTCATTGCTTTGGCCGGATGGTGAGACGTGCATAGCGATGCCGATCGCGCGGAGGCGCATAAAGGGCAGCAAATCTGCGATAGAGGGTGGGGGCTAAGGAAAAATGCAACGCGTGCTGATTGTTGAGGATGATCCGCTCATCGCAATCGATCTCCAGCATATGATACACGATCTGGGATATGTGACATCCGGAATAGCCAACAGCTTCGATAGCGCAAAACGCCTGGCACCTCATTCGGATCTTGCCCTTGTCGACGTCAACCTCATAGATGGTGCGACCGGGCCGCGCATCGGGCAATTTCTGGCCGGCTAATTCGGCATCTCCGTCGTTTTGGTGACGGCCAATCCAGAGGTTGTTGCCGATGGCATTTTCGGGGTGATCGGCGTCATCTCCAAGCCCGCGCAACCGACGACAATCAAGCAGGTGCTGGAGTTTATGTCTAACTACCAGAACCAACCGGCGCCCCACCCTCCGGCACTTCGCCTGTTTGCGTCTGACAGACGCGGCCCGCTCTAGGAAAGGCAGCATCATGGATGCGACGCGCGAATCACTCAGCCTTCTGTCATTGCGCCTTGAGCAGTTGCTGCGACATCATGGGATTTCGGATGGAGAGGATCAGATCGAAACCGCCAGGACTGGCGAGCTGCCGGCCGAGTTGCAGCACAGGCTGTCCGGTCTCCTCGAAAACATGGCCGAACTCAAAGGGCTGATCGAAGCCGGGCGGGATGCACGCCGCGGCAAATCGCTCTCCCCGGCCGTGATGAATGCCGCGCACATTATGATGGAGGAAGTCTGCAACGCGCTGGAAGGCTGCAAGGTGAAACAATAACGTGCTTCGGGCCGCCTTAGGTCATGGGCAGCGCTCCGGTGCCGGCTGTCGTTGGACCCGTTCGGGCAAGAGCGGATCTTGACGCTGATCAGTCGGATCGCGACAGGCGCCGAAGTCGCCTCAAGGATTCGACCAGCAGCTCCTCATTTTCAAACATGCCTTTCAGATGGATCGCCGCCAATCTCTCAAGCAACTCTTCGCCAATCTCAGTGAGGGCGATCAAGACGCTGCGCTTGTCTTCAGCGGACGGTATGCGGATCGCGAGGCCTGCGGCCTCCAGCCGGTTTACCAGCTGAACCGCGCCATTGTGTTGCAACAGCATCTGTTCGGCGAGCTCCCGCATCATGATCCGGCCCGTCGGGGCAGCCTTGATCACCAGCAAAGCCTGATATTGCTGCGACGTCACGCCCACTTCGGAAAGCGCTGCCTCGCTGAAGGAAAGAAACCGCCTCATGGCAAGCCGCACGCCGGCAAGACCGTGATATACGTCGGGATCGAGAGGCTCGTTCACCTCGAATACCCGTTTGTGAGATCGTCTTGGCCGCTTGTCGGAGCGCATGCGCATTCTTTCCTATATATGTCCCGAGACGATATATTTTACGCATACCATGGCTGGCAAGCGCACGCAGTAGCGGTGATATTCAACCTGCATGTCGCTGCTGCCCATCAGGCGTGGACAAGTCGATATCGCTTGGCGTCGTCTCCGGTCGTCTCGACACGGTGACGTTAGGTCCTGATTGCTCCGATCCGAATTCGGCACGTCAATAAAGGCTCGTATTTTATATCACTTCGTGACATATAGCGCCGGCTGTCGCCGCTTCCATATTTCCTTGAGCAAATGATGTCATCGCACTTCCGCAGACCGAAATTAATCCGTCGTTCCCGTGTCATCTGGGGTTCCTTCAATCTCTGGCGGCCGCGCCTGGTATTCTGGACGGGGGCTCTGGCGATCGGCGTGATCAGTGTCGGCTTTGCCAAGCTCGCCGATCTGGCGCAGCGGACTTTTACCGGCGTCACGCAATCGGGCGAGTGGATGTGGCTGCTGCCGCTGGTGCTGACGCCGCTCGGCTTCGTGCTGTCAGCCTACCTCGCCGCGACATTGTTTCCGAATTCGCAAGGAAGCGGCATTCCGCAGGCGATCGCCGCACGGCATCTCCATCATGACGAGGATCGCACGAAGCTGCTCTCCCTCAGGCTGGCCTTCGGCAAGATCGTGCTAACCATATTGGGACTGCTGAGCGGCGCCTCGATCGGACGCGAGGGACCAACCGTGCAGGTCGGCGCTTCCTTCATGCTGGCCGTCGCCCGGCTCAGTGGCATGGCGCAGGCGAAGGGGCTGATCCTCGCCGGCTCCGCCGCCGGCATCGCGGCCGCCTTCAACACGCCGCTTGCCGGTATCGTCTTTGCCATCGAGGAGATGAGCCGCACCTATGAATCGCGCGCCAACGGCCTGGTCCTGACTGCTGTCATTCTTTCGGGCCTTGCCGCACTCGGGCTTTCCGGCAGCTACAACTATTTCGGCACGGCCGATGCCGCCCCAACGATGTTTCGGGATTGGATCGTCATGCTGATCTGCGGTGTCGGCGGCGGTGCGCTTGGCGCTACCTTCAGCGGATTGGCACTTTATGCCGGCATCCGCATCCGTCGCTGGGCGCAACCGCAGCCACTAAAACGCATGCTGATCCTTGCTGGCTTCTGCGGTCTTATCGTTGCCACCGTCGGCGTCATTTCCGGCGGCCAAACCTTCGGCACCGGTTACGAGCAAGCGCGCAGCGCGGTGGAGGGACATGCGCTGCCCCTGCTGTTCTTCGCCGAGAAGCTGCTTGCGAGTTTCCTGTCGATGATCTCGGGCATTCCCGGCGGCATATTTGCGCCATCGCTTGCCGTCGGCGCGGGCTTCGGCAGCGCTGTCGGCACGCTTGTCGGCGGCAGCATCGCGCTTGCGGCAATCCTCGGTATGGCCGGGTATTTCGCCGGCGTCGTCCAGGCGCCGATGACTGCCTTCGTCATCATTCTGGAAATGACCGGCGACCATCAGGCCGTCATCCCGATCATGGCGGTATCGATGATCGGCTATGTCACCTCGCGGCTGCTATCGCGCGAGCCGCTTTATCACGGCCTGTCGCGCGTCTTCATTGCCGCAGCGATCCGCGTCCGACGCAATGTCGAAAGAGGTGAACATCAACCGTGAGGATTGCCGATGCGATTACAGCTGATTGTGGCGACCTTTGAAGCCTTGCGATTATCGACCTACAGCATGAACTCGACCTGGACACTGCTGTTGATCCTACCGTGGATGACGGCAGTTGCCCATGCCCAGCTGCGCGAGCCGATCCGAGCTGCGGGTCGCCTTGCGGATTGTGCCGATATTGTTGACGAAGTGCTCGGGAAAACGAACGGCCGATTGCTTTCGTTTCGCTCCGACGAGAAGAAATGCATCATCACCATTCTTCAGACACGAGAAGGAAAGCGACCAGAGAAGATCGTCCTGGAGTTCGATCGGCAAGACGCAGTTCGGTATGAAAAATGAGCCTTTAAGCCAATTGCCCGTCGATAGATCGGCGGGCAACGAGAGAAAGCGTTTCAGGCACTATTGGCATTTCCCTATCCGCTCCAGAGCGGCCGAAACGCCTGACAGAGAGTAAGTATAGCTGGTCGCCGTCCCTCGCTTTGAGGTGGCATGCAGTTCCAGCTTATCGCCCGACTTGAGCGCCTCTATCATGATCGGCTGGTCAGCTTCGTTTTGAACCCAGCCATGCCTGTCCTGGGTGAACATGGCAAAGGTTTTGCCACCAATCACGGCCGTCATGGGCGCTCCTTGCCTGAGATCGTAACCCGCCATCGCTTCCGGGACATAGTCCTTCCCAGACGGATGCGCCACCATGAAGAAATTGTCGCCATGATCGACACCGGAGGGTTTTTGGGAGATCGGTGTCGACAAGATATAGCAACTCGTACCTCCACCTGATTTATACGAAAACGCGCCCCATGCACCGAACTGGTCCATGCGGACGGGTGTCGCCGCATGAGCTGCGGTGATCGCCGACACGGTGAGCGCGAGAGAGGCTGCAAGAATTTTGACAGTCATCTTTTCCTATCATTTCTTCTGTCAAGGAGGTCCGGTTCGAGCCGGTGCGTGCAAATCCGATCATGCATTCAAGCCTGCCGCCATTGCATGGCTCGCCGCGGACAATTTCCTTCAAGATTGATTTGGACCCAACCCGCCGAAGCGAATCGGTTGCTTTTCCTAGCTCGGATTTTATATCATGTCATGATATATATGTGCATCCCTGAACTTGTCGGCTAGCACATGGGTTTGCTTTGGTCGGCAGGTGCAATCCACTCAAAGGCACGCCCATGGCAGAAACAGAGAAATCAGGCCTCGATCATGAAAAATCCTTCCGTGCGCCCGAAGATGCGCCTATCCAGCGCGTTTCAAGGGATGAGACGCCGGACACCGACGAAGTTTATCGTTTGAGCCTGCTTTACCTGTCAGTTTTAGCCCTCGGCCTCGGCCTCGTAACCAGAGTGGGCGCTGTCCTGTTTCGCGATTTGATTGGGCTTCTGCACAATCTGTTTTTCAATGGCACATTCTCAATCGCCTACGATGCGAACATCTTCACAGCGCCCAGCCGATGGGGCGTATTCGTCATCGGCGCGCCGGTGGTTGGGGGGATCATTGTAACCTTTCTCGTCAACAATTTTGCACCTGAGGCCAAGGGGCACGGCGTTCCGGAGGTCATGAATGCCATTTATCATCATGAAGGGCGGATCCGGCCGATCGTCGCGGTCGTGAAATCCTTAGCCTCCGCGGTCGCAATCGGCAGTGGCTCGTCGGTCGGCCGCGAGGGGCCAATCATTCAGATCGGCTCAGCCCTGGGATCGACGCTTGGGCAGATCATCCGCATGCCGATCGGCCAGCGCATCGTCATGGTCGCGGCCGGCGCCGGCGCAGGTATCGCGGCAACCTTCAATACGCCGATCGGCGGTGTGATGTTCGCCATCGAGCTGATGATGCCGGAAGTCAGTGTCAGCACGTTCCTGCCGGTGGCAATCGCCACGGGAGCCGCCACGTTCGTGGGGCGCTGGTTTATCGGCCAGCAGCCCGCTTTCCTCGTACCGTCCCTACAGGCGCTAACGACCGATGGGAGTGCCGTCGTACTATTGCTTCTTTATACCGTGCTCGGCGCTGTGACCGGCGTGGCGGCTGCAGCCTTCATTCGCGGCCTGCATTTGGCCGAGGACTGCTTTGAGAAGATCCCGGGCCGCTACACGCGACATATTCTCGGCATGTGGATTCTCGGCCTTCTCATGTACGTTCTCTTCGACTCGTTCGGCGAATACTATGTCGATGGTGTTGGGTACGCGACGATCGAGAGCATTCTGGTTGGGCACATGACATCCCTGTCGCTTCTCGCCTTGCTGTTCGCATGCAAGCTGATCGCGACGTCAACCAGCCTGGGTGCGGGGTCTTCCGGCGGTATCTTCTCGCCATCGCTCTTCATGGGCGCAACGCTCGGCGGCGGCTTTGCAGCTCTCCTTGAGATGCTCGGAGTTCCGCTCCCGGTCAGCATCCCGGCTTTTGCAATGGTCGGCATGGGCGCCATGGTCGGCGGTGGCACCGGCGCCGTGATGACGGCCATCACCATGACATTCGAGATGACCCGGGAATATGACATTGTCATGCCGATGATTCTTGCGGTCGCCACCAGTGTCGGTGTCCGGCGGCTGCTTTCCCGAGAAAATATCTACACGCTCAAGCTGGTGCGCCGGGGCCGGCCGATACCCAAGGCACTGCATGCCAACATGTTTCTTGTGCGCCACGCCCGCGAAGTCATGGACAGCGACATCCTCATATTACCAGCCGAGCAAAGCTTCGATGAGTTCCTGCGCCAGCATGAGCAGGAAGGACGGCTTCGTCACGTCGTGGTCATCAAGGGCAGTCATGTCTTTGGTGTCATACGCATCAATACGGGGTTGCGGCGCGGTCTGGAGGATCGTCATACCGGCGTAAGTCTCGGAGATATAGCAAACCGTGATTTTACCATCGTCGGCACGGAAATGATTGCCTCGGAAGTCATCCAACGACTATGGCGAAAGAATGCATTCATGGCCGTGGTTGTCCGTGGGCACGGTGTCCCGCGAGACGCCGATGTTGTCGGTGTCATCACCAGGGAACACGTCGCCAACTCGGTGGCTGACGGTCTCAAGATCTATCCCAGATGAAGCACTGATCGTCGACTTTCCGTGCGGGCGTGAGCCGCCTATTCGACCAACGAGGGGGACGACACGTTATTCCTTGCCGAATAGCCAGGTTGCTCGCTGACATGGGCGACGAAGATAGCGAAAGCAGCTATTGAGCAAAGTAAAATGACGATAGGCACAACGACCGTCTTTAAAAGCGCCATCACGGAGGGCGTTGTTTCCGGATTGCTTCCAATGACGTTAGCATTGGTGTGACCTTTCGATGATTTGTGCAATTCCGGTAGTCGGGAGTTCGCCTCACGGCCAGCGGTCTCAACGCGCCGTCGCCTGGATCGCGCTTTTATCGCTTTAAAGTGCACTACCTCAGCCATGTTCGAATACCCAGGGGGTGATTGGGCTCTGACGAATTTAGGATCAAAAGCGTTGGCCAACCGGTCGTTCGGCCAATCGATTTAAGCAAGCCGAATATGGATGCGGCCAGCTCTCATCCGGTTCGCGTATAAGTTATCTGTGCCGACAAATCCGTTGGTCTCGTCTCGTCGGAATCCATCACCGATCCAACGGAGCCGAAAACGCGGACATCACCGCCCTGGTTTCTGAGAAGGCCGCCAACGGCGCCATAGATCACGGCGGTCGCGCCCGGCTCGACAATTAAGTCGTGAGAAATCGTTCCGTAAAGTTCACAGAACCGACCTTTCGGAACCGTCAGGCTTCCAGTGATCAAACCATAGAACTGCACATCGCGATCTAGCCGTATTGAACCATCAATTCTGGCATCGAGCCGTTCCACTTGAAACTCCTCCATGGATAAGGCGGCTTTGCATTTGCCCGTTCGGCCAACCGCCATCGTTTTCCTGCTCCTGTAGACAATATATATCATGCCATGACATATATTAAAGAGAGCCTGTGAAGTTTGGAAGATTTTTGATCCGCTTTCTTTTGCCGTCTTGCGTAGGCCCCGGAGCTACGTCGCCGACGACGACAAAGCATAGGATTTGCGCAATCTGAGGGTCCGGGCGGATTGATCCGGGTTGGGAAAGCTACAGTGACATTCCCGATCTACCATGGGTTTTCAAGACGTCAGTCTGGTGACTGGCCTATACAAACTATGTCATACTGTGATACAAACAACATCTCTCTACTCCAAGGGTTGACGGTCTGTTAGCGATGGCGCCAAAGCAAAAGACGAACGCAATAACGGCACTTTTCGATGACCTTGCCAGCGCGAACGAGGCGATTGAGCGTCTGGTCTCCGTTGGCATCTCACCGACAAAGATCGAGCTGCTGACGGGGGCGGATGCCTTCGCATTCGCGGCCAATGCGGAGAATGGATTTTGGCAAAAGCTCGCAACATTGCTGTTCGAGGACGACGACAGGGCCGCTCTCTTGCGGGACTTGCGTCACGGCAGTCATCTGCTTGTTCTCAGCGATCTGGAATTCGGCGAAGATGATCTCGCGCTCGACATCCTGGACAATGATGATCTGTGGGATGCCCGCGACAGTCGTATGGAGACATGACGCTCTGTTGTCTGCATATGCATGTCGGCGGTTGCTCGGCTTTGCTACATGACGGCGTCGGCATGCGCCACCCATATCACGGCGACCTCTAGGCCGATCGCCGATCCGCAGGAAGGAGGCACTTTGTCTCGTGAAGCCCGCGGCACCTATCCGCCGATTGGTGTCCTGAAGCCTGTTGCGAAAAATGTCTGGATTGTGGACGGTCCACTCATTCGGTTTGGCATGCCATGGCCAAAGATGCCGTTCCCGACACGAATGACGGTGATCAGGCTTGCCGGCGGTCTTTTCATTCATTCGCCGACTGCACTTTCCCTCACTTTAAAGAATGAACTCCAGGAACTGGGAACCCCACGCTGGATCGTAGGGCCCAACCGCATCCACTATTGGTGGATCCCCGATTGGAAGCGAGCCTATCCCGACGCAGACATTTATCTTGCTCCGCGCATCCGCGAACAATCCAAGGGACGCATCAACTTTACTGCTCATGCTCTGTCGGGAGCGAAGGGCTATCCGTGGGATGACGAACTCGAAACCTTGCCCGTTGAAGGCAGTTTCATGACCGAGATCGAGTTTTTTCATGCTAAGAGCCGTACTTTGGTGCTCACCGACCTCATTGAAAATTTTGAACCCTCTCGCCTCAACGGACGCCTCATGGACTGGCTCACATGGCTCGGTGGCGTGCAGGATCCACATGGAAGCATGCCACGCGACATGAGAATGACGTTCCTGCAAAGTCGGGAGAAGCTCAAAGCTGCCGTTGACAAGATGATCGACTGGAATCCAGAGCGAATTATCCTGGCACATGGTCGCTGGTATGACACTGATGGCGCCGGCGAGCTGCGCCGGGCTTTTGCTTGGTTGCTTCGTTAGGGCCAGCGATAGGTTCGTGGAACCTTGGCCTCTCGAAATGGTTGGCAAGTCAATTGTCTTGAAATGTCGGCCGTCACCCAGAACGGCAGCCTGCCGCAAGGGCTTAACGCATGTTTCCGAACTGGTTTCATATCCTTGCCGCACTCGCCATCTGCCTCGGCTTCCTTTCTGCGGTCGTCATATTCGTTGATGTCCTGAGACATCCGCAACGCACGGCAATCGTGAACGTCGTTTGGCCCGTCACAGCGCTGTTCGGAACGATCCCGCTGGTTCTTGCCTATTTCGCCTACGGGCGTTTGGCCAGCCGGGACGCCATGACGGGGGAAAAGAACCGAGGAGAGGAGAGCAGATCAAAACCCCCTTCCCTGTCACGGTCGGGAAGGGGGCCTTGCATTGCGGAAGCGGGTGCATGATTGGCGATGTTATCGCCGAATGGCTGGCCTTTGCGATGCCGGCCATTGCGGTTGCACTCGGGTGGCAGACCCTGTTTGACGAAAAGGTGTTCGCGCTGTGGATCCTGGACTTTATCTTCGCCTTTGCTCTCGGCATTGTCTTTCAGTACTTCGCGATCGCCCCCATGCGGGGACTATCTCTTGGCGATGGCTTGCAAGCTGCCTTGAAAGCAGACACGCTTTCGCTCGTTGCCTGGCAGGTCGGCATGTATGGCGCTATGGCCATCTTACAGCTCCTCGTCTTTCCGACAGTTTTCGGGATGAAAGCCGAGGTCAATAGTTTGGAATTCTGGTTTGCTATGCAGATCGCCATGATCTGCGGCTTTGCGACGAGTTATCCAGTCAATTGGTATCTGATCTCGGCTGGCGTCAAGGAAAAGATGTGAGCGCAGCGATAGCGGTCAGTTCGTGGCGTAACATTCACGAGAGAGGATCCAGCAAGGGCGAGAGACATGCAACCAATGCCTTGGGGCATCCCGTGCTCCAGTAGATGAATCAATGACCCCGTTGTTAAGAAATTCCCTCTCTGAGAGCTTCATAAGCGGACCGAGAACTTGGCCTGGCGGAAACGACCGATTTGGGGCCGGAAGCTGAATGGCCGCTATGAGATGAAAAGACGCGAATAGCGGACTTTTGGCTTAGAAAAAGTCCGCTATTCGAAAATTCAGAAGATTGGGCGGGAGCAGACGCGCCTCGTGTTGACTTGAACTGCTGAGTGCTTCCCGCGATACGTCCGACGCAGAGACGGGTAGTCCCGTCATGCCTGATCCGTCGCTAACTTACGCCTTGGCGGCATTCTGTGCGGCCTCGAAGACGTCGCGTGCGGACGTCGTACCCGCTACATGCTCCGTCCCTTCGGCTCCGAGGGCCATCCATCCCGCATTCACGGCTTCAAACATTTCTTCGGCAGGTCCGGTGCGGCCCTTCGGAATGCCGAACTGCTCGAACGCTTCCGCCCACCCTGCACGCGGGACTGCA
>JAAMEZ010000016.1 GCA_013322215.1 Martinezella rhizogenes | reverse complement strand
TCAGGCCTTGAAGTCCCGGGAAGTTCGTATCGTCGAAGGTGTTATGACGTACTGGACGGGCGATCCTTCTATGCCGGCAAGCGTGCTGCCATCGAGCTTCTTCCATCAATCGTCAAACTCAATTGAGTAGCGCACCGCTGGCCATCATCATTTGCCTCCCCGAGACCGGTATTGCCGACAAGTGTTGGAGGAAAGGCTTGTCAGGCGCAGGTTCGGAGAGGCTCGAAGCAAAAACAGGACTAGTCGAAGCCGCGCTACGAAGATGCTCAATGTAGGGTGGCCTCCCGCTACCATGGGACAGTGGTCGCGATCTTGCACCGGCCGGTCAGTTGAGCCGAGGCAGGTCGCGGGCACAACATTCAATTCGCCCAGAATTGTCTTGACGACGTCTCCTTTGTGAACTTGACCCCGAACACGGTGACGACTGTGAATTCCGTCTTCCTGGCATTTGAGCCGGACAGGTGAACGCGACCGGCGTTCGGACGCCCTTTCCGCTAACGAGTTCTGCAACCTCAACTGAGGTCTCTCAGCCATGTCGAGAAAGCCTCGATGGCGTGCGCCCGAGGACTGTGGGCCATTGACACAAGATAGAAGCCATAGCCGGGCAGGGAGAGCGGATGCGCTTTCACAAGCTGCCCCCTCCTCAATTCATTGCTGATGACCATATCGCTGCAGATCGCAACCCCCTGTCCGCCGATAACGGCGTCAATGGCGTGCAACTCTTCACGGAAACTAAGGTCCCAGACCTTTTCCCGAGAGTTAAAATCGGGATCAATCGATCGCGCGACCGCGAGCCATTGCCGCCACGACGGCGCTTCGGGGTCGCGGTTCATCCACTCATAATGGACCAAAGGAAGACGCAGGAGATCCGCAGCCCGTGTGATCGGGCCGTGGCGCGCCAGCAGCTGGTAGCTGCAAACGGGAATGTACGTATCCCGAAACACCTCGTGCACCACAAAATCGACTGGCGGTTTTCGCGCGTAGCGGATTGCAACGTCTGCAGCGCCCGCTCTCAGATCGAGGACTGCATCCGTACCGATAATCTCCAAGGGGACAGAGGGGTTTGCTTCACGCCATTTCGGGAGTTGCGGGACCAGCCATTTGCTGGCGAATGCGTTCGGGCTGGTCACCCGCAAGGGCGCTTGCACATTTTCTTCCGGCAACATCGCCACCGCTGCGCCCAGCGCATCGAACCCGTTGCGCAGTGCCGGATAGAGGCGAGCGCCCGCGCTCGTCAGGAGCAATGGCCGCGGGCGACGCTGGAACAGCTTTACCTCGCAGGCCTCCTCCAACTGCCGTATCTGGTGGCTGATTGCCGTTGGGGTGACGCCGAGCTCCTCTGCGGCAGCCCGAAAGCTTTGATGTCGGGCAGCAGCCTCGAAGGCATGGAGAGCGCGAAGCGGCGGAAGCTTTCTCATATAAACACTATAGATGAGATTTTTTCATCCAGCACCTGAATTCTTCGATTTTGAAATGGCTTGGCACTCCATGAGATGATGGCATGGGCACTCATAGCCGGGAGCAAATCGGATGGAACAGCGCCGCGATCTAATCAAGGGAAAATCGCATTCGGAACTTCGGTCCAACCCGCAGCTACGGCTCAAGGGTGATCTGGTTCTTGAGGGGAATGAAGGTTACGAAGAGGCGCGCAAGGTCTGGAACGGCGCCATCGACAAGCGGCCGGCGATGATCGCCTACTGCGAGGATGTCCAGGATGTGGTTAAGGCCGTGACGTTCGCGCGGTCCCGCGCGGTCCCGGTGGCCGTTCGCAGCGGCGGCCACAATGTCGCTGGCTTGTCTGTCTGTGACGGCGGCCTGGTCATCGACCTGTCGCGCATGAAATGCATCGATGTCGATCCGGTCCGTCGGACCGCGCGTGCTGAGGCGGGCCTTAGTCTGGGCGAATTCGATCGTGCCACGCAGGCGCACGGTCTGGCGACCACCATGGGCGTCAACAGCGATACCGGCATCGCCGGGCTCACGCTCGGTGGCGGCTTCGGCAAGCTCGGACGAAAATACGGGCTGACCTGCGATAATCTGATTGCCGTCGAGGTGGTGACAGCCGAGGGACAGATCCTGCGCGCCAGCGCCACCGAACACGCGGACCTGTTCTGGGGGGTGAGAGGGGGCGGGGGCAATTTCGGCATCGTGACGGCGTTCGAATACCAATTACACGCGATCGGCACGTCGCTGCTTGTCGCCTCAGTGCTTCATCCTTACGATCAGGCGCGCGAGGCCATGCGGTTCTATGATGAATTCGCCCGAAACGCTCCCGATGAGGTCAACGCTGATGGAGCTCTGGTAACCTTGCCATCTGGCGACCGGTTCTTCAGCATCTCCGGCAGCTATGTCGGTTCGCATCATGACGGCGAGTACGCCCTTTCGCCGATCGTCAAGTTCGGCTCACCCATTGAGTCTTGCCTTGCGGCTGTTCCTTATCTCGAGATTCAGTCAGGCGGCGATGCCCTGTTTCCGCGCGGTCGCCGTTACTATTGGAAGGCGCAGTTCCTGCGCGAGATTAGTATAGGTACGATCGACGCGCTGCTCGAGGTCTATGCGAGAGCGCCCAATACCTCGTCACTGCTGGTTTTCCAGCACGTCGGCGGCGCAATCGCGCGGGTGCCAGTAACCGACTCGCCCTACGCAAACCGCGATGCGGCGTTCGACTGCTTCCCAATCGCGATCTGGGACGATCCAGTTGATGACGGTGCCAATATGGGTTGGGCGCGCGATCTATGGAGCGCTGTCAAACCCTATTCGACCGGGGGTGTCTATGCCAACAATCTGGGGGACGAGGGCGAGGACCGGGTGCGGGAGGCGTATCGTGAAAATTACGCACGACTTGTCGCGGTCAAGACCAAATATGATCCGACCAATGTCTTCCGCCTGAACCAGAATATCAAGCCGATGGGATAGTTCGAGACATGAAAGAAAATCCAGATGCCAAGCCGCTGGATCATCCTTTCCGTCCTGTTCGTCGCGCGTGCCGCCGCTGGAGCATGGCGCTCGGATGTTCCGGAAACCAGGGTAACGCTCTTACTCATGCGCCGAGCGTCGCCTGCGCTATGGCGAGCAAAACCACCAGACCAGTCGGTTGCCAGTCACGTTCGATCGTAGCGTCCAACGCGCTTGCCAGTCCCCATTCCAGGCGGCTGCCGAACCCAGCGGCTCCGCCAAGCGAAGGCTGAGGGCCGCCGGTTTCGCGCCAGACTAGGCGCGTCTGACCACCGCTTGTTGTGACGTCAACGTCGATGCGGCCGCTCCCCACCGATAGCGATCCGTATTTGGCGGCATTCGTCGCCAGTTCGTGCAGCAGCAGCGCCAGGTTGGTGACCGCTTTGCCGCCCACGTCGCAATCGTCGCCGTGAATGCTGATCCGGTTGTCCGCCGCATAGGGTTCGAGGATCGTCTGGACGAGGGTGAGCAGCGGGACATGCTGCTCGTTCTCGGGACCGAGCAATCGATCCGACATGATCAGGTCATGCGCTCGCGCCAACGACGACAACCTGGCCTGCACGTTTGCGATGACGTCACCTTCGCTCGCAGACGACTTCGCGCTAAGCGATACGATTGCGCTGGCCAGCGCGAACAAGTTCTTCACGCGATGACGCATTTCGCCCATCAGGAGTTGCTGCTGCTCCTGCGCTATCAGCCTCTCGGTAATATCGCGCGCGATCTTGGATGCGCCGACGATGATGCCGTTTTCGTTGCGAATGGGCGAAATGGTCAGCGAAATGTTCACCAACGTGCCGTCCTTGCGGCGACGCTTGGTCTCGAAATGCTCGACACGCTTGCCGCTTTGAATCTGCGCGATGATCATCGGCTCCTCATTGAGCCGGTCCGGCGGGATCAGGAGCGTAATCGACTTGCCGACGACCTCTTCGGCTGCGTAGCCGAACAGTCGCGTCGCTCCGCCGTTCCAACTTTGGATGATACCATTGAGATTCTTGCTGATGATAGCGTCCTCGGATCCTTCGATAATGGCTGAAAGCCAGTCACGCGGATCAGGCACCTGGGCGCCTTCAGTGGTTCCGGACGGTAGCCGCAGCCCGTTTGCCTGGGATGCCGATGTAGAATCCGAGTCTCGGTCAAGGGACGTCAAGGATGGGAAGCCTGTATCGCAATCCTGACATTCACCCAGCTTGGCCATTCCTTTCGCCTCTTAGACCGCCATTTGCTCTTGGGATGTTAGCTCTTTCAAAAGCTGACCCACCCAGCTTCCCTGTACCATCCCTTAATCTCACGTATCTTGCGAATTCATGCAAGTACCTTCCGGCTCGTTCGGTTGCCAGAAACCCCGTCGGTCCAAGCCGACCAACCCAATATCGTAACGGCTTCGGGCGGGAGCTGCCGATTGTCCAACAAAACCCATCGATTTTAAAACCTTGCCGGCGAAGATCGAAGATTGCGTGGCGCGCATCGAAAACGACATACGCAACGACCGGGCACCCAAACTTAACAAAACTGTGTCGACGATACCGTATTTGCGTTGACGACTGTCAGGTGGCCGGCGTAGGGCGGTCGCTGTAAATATCGAAAGAGCCACTTGGATACTTAATTATTCGCGAAGTTAACGTAGGAATTCCTAGTCCCAGCAACCTCTATTAAATTTCAAGTACGCTATTTATCATTGCGCTTTTTGCTCTCCAAGTTCTCACGTGAAAGGTGTATACATTAAACCTCTCTCCTTCGATGATTGAAGGGATCCGTAGGTTACGCGAATGCGGGCGTTTGCCGAGCTGGAGAGCTGCAATGAGCAATTTTGGTTTCAAGTTCAAATCGAATTCCGTCATCTTCGTCTTGACCGAGGGTGACCCTGAAATACTTGTAATGGCAGATAGCATACGAAGCGCAGGGTTATCTTGCGTTTGCTTTACAAGTTTCGGCTCAATGCGACCTCATTGGGCAAAACTCTGCCCATCGCTTGTCCTTGTCAGCCCTATGGCTACAGAACGGAACACTCCGGTATTTTCGAGAGATCCTTCGTTTATCGATACGGAAAGCTGACCTCTCGGACGATTTTACTCGCGAGCGGAGCATACCGGTTTAGCTATGTGCCGCTAGAAAGGGCTCTTGCGTTTTCTCCGCTTGTGAAACTGCACCAAAGCGGAACCCTCCATGGGATCCGTGATATGTCATTGAAAATAAAATAATAACCTCGAAAGCACTGGGTCCTGATCGCCGCCGATTGGGATCTCGATCAAAACCAAAATGCCTCTCTTATATCAGTCGGCTATCTGAAACGTGGATGAGGTTACATTTCAGTGCGGTGTCACAACCGGGTCCTCGAGCCGCAGCCCGGCTACTTCGGACCCCCGTCGGCCGCCGCAGGCAAAGGCGAGCAGTTTCGCCAGAACGTCGCCGGTCACAGCTTTCATGTTCCTGCGGCGACGTTGCCGCGGCGCGGCGGGCACGGCGATAGGAATATCTGCTCCGTTCCTACGCGGCTCGCTGATTTTCCCCGAAGGCTTCGACCCGGTTGCGGCCGTGGCGCTTCGAACGATAGAGCGCCTCATCGGCTTGCTGCACTAGCAGTTCAAAATCTCCACCGCTTCCCCCATGCGCGGCAACGCCGATGCTCAGCGTCGGAAAGACCGCCAGATCCGGCCTCTGCAGGACGGCAGCGGCGAAGGCGAGACGGATGCGTTCGGCAAGCGCTACCGCATCCTCCCCGGAAATATTTTTCAGTACCGCTAGGAACTCATCCCCGCCGTGACGGGCTAGCAGGTCAGCGGAACGCATGATGCTTCTTGAAACACTGGCGAACAGCCGCAGGATGTCATCGCCGGCGGCATGGCCATGCCTGTCGTTCAGTTGCTTGAAATGGTCGATATCGATGATAAGCAACGACATCGGCTGGGAATTGAGAACGGGCAGATGTTGAGCAAGACCACCACGATTGAGCGCGCCGGTCAGCGGATCGTGGTGAGCGAGTTCCGTCAGCTGATTTCGGCTGCGCTCAGCGGCCATCAGCACCATGGCCATGCTGCGAAGCATGATAAACGCAACCGCAGACACAGCCATCCAGCTGTGAATTGCACTGCTGCCGAAAGGATCCGGCCCACCGATCTCACCGGTCGCCACGAGAATGCCGCGAACCGCGAAGATCGCCGCAGTGCAACTATGGAGACCGACAAGCGAGGCTGCCGAATAAAGCCTCTCGCGCCGGACAATGCTGATTGCCTCCTGTGCGACGGCAAGATCGCAGAAGCAGCAGACGACGGAGACGTAGAGGAGCCTCGCCGATACTGCCGACGGATTGTTGACAATGAGCACGACGGGAACGCTGACAAGCAAGATGGCAAGCCACAAATAACGCTGGTTGAGCGCTCGTCCCGAAAACACCCGCACGGCAAGGAACATCAGCATATAGCCGACGATGGTGACGATATTGCCACCGTCGATCGAGACGAAGTAGGGAACGAGATCTCGCAACGCGACAAGAAACGAGCCGACGCCGACAAGAAGGTTGCTGACGCCCCACCACAGCGGCCACCTCTCGAAGCGACCAGTCGCATAGGCTGCAAGCTGGAGAATGCCCAGCACGAAGCAGCTGACGGCAACAATGAAATAGATTGTCCTGAGATCCAGCAGCATGATGCTTTCCTGAAGTTCCGACTGTGGAACTTATAGAAAGCGTTTTGCGGTTTGGTTGGAGGCTTCGTTAAGAATTTAACGATCGCGGGGTTTTCCTGCTCCACAATCAAGTTTCAGGACACAGCGCTTGATTTGTCCGACATTTGAGAACATAGGAATGACCTACTGTGAGGGACGGATGCTTCGCGGCGCTAGCCTTCCTGACACCTAAAGGCCACGCTCATTCATGAAAGGCAGCGGCGCATGAGGCTTGGCTACAATCAATAATGTCATGACCGATGATCACCAAAGCTATGGGCTGTCTTCGCTTGATAGCGGCCGAGGGTTAGCGGTGGAGCTCCTGTTCCGGTCCCATGATGCCTCGAATTCCACGGCAGAAACGGGCCTTCCGAAATAGTACCCCTGGACGCCATCGCAGTTGTTCTCGCGCAGGAATTCAAGCTGCTCCAGGGTTTCGACACCTTCGGCGACCATATCCAGCTTCAGCTTTTGTCCCAACGAAATAATGGCGGTCGTAACGGTGCGGTCACTCTCATTGCTTGGGAGATCGGCAAGGAAGGATCTATCGATCTTCAGCCGCGAAACCGGCAAGTCTTTTAGGCCACTGAGATTGGAATATCCCGTGCCAAAATCATCTATCGCCAGGCTTACTCCCAACGACCGCAAACGTTTCATTGTTCGGATTGCTCGCGGGAGGTCACGCATGATCAGGCCTTCGGTTAACTCCAGCTCCAGATATTTCGGTTCCAATCCACTTGCTTCCAATGCATTAACGACGCATGCAACGAGATCATTCTCATGAAACTGCCGCGCTGAGACGTTGACGCAAATGACGATCTTCGGATGGCCCGCATCTTGCCAAGCTCTATTCTGCCGGCAGGCTTCCCGCAATACCCAATCGCCGATCGGTCCGATGAGCCCGCTCTCTTCCGCCAAAGGTATAAAGCGTGCGGCAGGGACAGATCCAAGTTGCGGATGGCGCCATCGGATCAGAGCTTCGGCAGCAAAAACAGTATTTGTCGACAGCTTCACCTGCGGCTGATATTCCAAAGAGAATTCAGATCGGGCAACTGCAATTTTCAAGGTTTCAAGAAGCAAGAAGCGCTCTTGCATCTCGATACTGAAATCGGGTGTATAGAGCCTGAAGCCGTCGCGACCACTTTCCTTGGCTTGGTACATCGCAGCATCCGCATTTGCGATCAGAATATCGGCATTGGTACCGTCATTTGGATAACTCGCAATACCCATGCTGCACGCGATTCTGTAGTCGTACCCGCCTATTTCAATTGTTTCAGCCAATGCGTCGCAAATGGCACGAGCCTTTTCCAGGATCGCATGCGTGTCCGGTGGTTGCTGTGTGAAGACAATGTCTAATTCATCCCCGCCAAGACGGACGACCAGATCCGTTGGAGCAACAAGTTTCCGCATCCTATCGGCGGCAACCCTCAGGAGATCGTCGCCGGCACTGTGGCCGAGGCTGTCGTTGACGACCTTGAAATTATCGAAGTCGATAAATACGACCGTTACCCAATGGCCCAACCGCTCCGCGTCAAGGAGCGCGCGGGGCAAGCGCTCCTGCAGTAGGGTACGATTGGGCAGTCCCGTTAGGGCGTCATGGTGTGCCATGAAGCTAATACGCTCTTCGGCCAGCCTGCGCTCTATTGCAATGCCGGCAAGCCGGCCAAATGTCTTCACAAGATCCAGCTCAGTCATAGTGGGTTCGCGCGGGAATTTTGAATAAAGCGCAAACGTCCCCAGCACATTGTTTTGATGGGACAGGATCGGCATCGACCAGCATGAGCGAAGTCCGTGCGCCAAGGGCGCATCGCGACACTCATCCCATAGAGGGTCGTGTACAATATCCGTGACGATGACGGATTCGCGGCGATAGACGGCAGTTCCACATGAGCCCGCCTTCCCGCCAACGGGAATGCAGTCGAGAAGCTTCGTGAAGGCGGCCGGGAAATTTGGTGCGGCGACGCATCGCATGTGGCTCTTCGTATCGTCAACCAACATGATGGAAGAGAATACCCCTTGCGACAGACTTTCCACCAGCTGAACTATTTCATCAAGCACGCGCTCCAATGGAGCGCCGCTTACGATCATTTCCAATACATGCGCTTGTCCGTCGCGCAGAAGGTCTGCCTGCTTGCGATCGGTAATGTCCCTGGAGATACCGACAAGCCCGAAGATCTCATTCCTGTCGTTGCGCAATGGCACCCTCGTGGTCAGTAGCCACTTGCGTGCGCCAGACTTGCCGATACGCAGCTCTTCCAGATCGAACAGCGGCTCTCCGGAACGCATAATCTCAAGTTCTTGTGCTCGGAACATGCTGGCCATTTCCGTCGGATGCAGATCGAAATCCGTTCGGCCAAGGAGATCCGAGGTGCTTTGTACGCCAAAACGCTCGGGAAATGCACGATTGACGACCACGAACCGACTTTCAGTGTCCTTGGCCCAGAAATAATTCGGCACCCAATCGATCATGGTTTGCAGCGAAATTTCCTGACTGCCGATCACCCGTGTTGTCTTCAGCTCGGTGATATCTTCGTGGGTGGCAACCCAGCGTCCGTCAGGCAAGCGTTGATGACAGATTTGAACGCTGCGGCCGTCATTGAGTTGAACTATTCGTACGGAAGGTCTGGCGGCCGAATTGGCGGTTTCGTTGATCACCAGATAATGCTCTGCGTCGATATGGGCCGTTCCGGCGTCAATGCGCAGCGCAACGGTTTTGCTTAACGCTGTGCCGGGCAGAATTTGCTCGAGATCGAGGCGGTAGATTTCGGCATAGCGTCGATTACAGAAAGCAAGCTTTTTCTCCACATCGAAAACGCAGATTCCTTGCGGCATATTATCAATCGCAATGTCATGGGCGGCCGTCGCCCTCAAAAAGTCGAAGGACATTGTCAGGCTTTCGGAATGTTGTCCGGATAGCGCGAACATTCGCTTGAGAGCGTCGTGATAGACCTCTGTCCGATCGTCTCATCCAAGATGGGTGGCGGCAACTGTCCCTGTCATTGTTGACTTTTCATATCCCGCGACGATCACAGGTATCATGGGTATTTGTTCGTACAGATATATGTCCCATCTTAATTTGGCGTGAATCGCTAGCGCAGGATGTGAACGCCTCTTCTTTTGCCCCAATCGGCGGAACCCGCCGCTTTAAATCGGTCTTGCCCGCATATTTCTCACTGTTCGCCATAACACCAATCAAAATCGATCTGTTCCACCGCGATGGTCCATTCGTATTGAAAGCCGCTCGCAGTCCTGGCTGACACGATGATGGCCGGGGAGACCGGTGGCGGGAAGTGCCGCAGACCTTCGCTTGTCACGCACAGCAGCGAGCCAGCCGGGCCTGATCGCAATCCGCAATCAAATGAACGATGTGACCGCGTAGCGTATATGAGCGTGTATTAGCACGCTCATATATTGAGGCGCCAATATATAGATGGCATTCCATCTTGTGCATGAAACATTAAGTGCGGATAACGAGTCGCCAGTTCATCGGTGCTGGTCTCGGCAGACATGTGAGGTCATTCGAGGAGGCAATCATGAAAACCTTGTACGCATTCGAAACCGAGGCTGTGCTTCTGGGCGCGCTGGCTAACCCGATCCGGCTTCAGGTGCTGGTATTTTTGCTAGAGGGCGAGTGGAGTGTCATGGACCTTGCCAATAAGATCGGGGTCAATCAGCCAGCGCTGTCACGGCATTTGCAGCAGCTACGCGAACTGAAAATCGTCAATACGCGTCGCGACGCCAACTTCATCTTCTATTCCTGCGACCATCCATTGGTGCGCGCCGTTCTTCGTGTGCTCAACGTAGTGGCCGAATGACCTTGCCCCCAAGTTTTATCCAGTTTTGAGTTCGCTCCAGCGGTTTTGGGTTGCTGTATTTGGGGCGGTAGCGGCGGGTTGCGGTGCGGAGACATATGGAAGTCGATTACAGCGCGGCGATCTTGCGAGGAGTTTCACGTTGATCGCGTGCGGCCCTTGGATGGGGCGCAGTCTACTTTTGAGCTTGAGCGTGATTTTACTGAAGCGTCGGCCGATCAGCCACTTTGCTGGAGACCCGGTTCCTGGCGAACTCGATCAGGTTTGAGGAAAACATCGGTTTGGCCAGTCCAAAGCCCTGAAGAATATCGCAACCAAGGTCTCGAAGTATAGTTGCATGCCCCGCGGTTTCTACGCCCTCGGCTGTCGCCTTAACGCCGAGAGAATGCCCCATACCAATGATGGAGCCGACGAGTTCCCGTTGTTCCGATGATGTATCTATAGAGCGGATAAGCCGCCGGTCGATTTTTAGGGTATGAGGACGGAGGTGTAAAAGGCTCATAATAGAAGCATGCGCAGTGCCGAAGTCATCAACTTCAATCGATATGCCAAGCTCGCGAATGTAGGTAAGGTTTTCCTCCATTTGCGAGTCCAATTCGTCGAGGACTATTGATTCCAGAAGCTCGAACGAAAAGCGGCTAGCAGTTTCCCGATCTATACCGAGCAGAGTCTTGAGCTTGGGATCTTGCAAGCGTCTGGCGGAAACGTTGACAGAGCATTTTGGAATAGACACCCCGCCCTTTGCCCAAATCTCCGAGTCCGCTATGGCCTTTCGAAAGATCAAGTCATCGATGTCGCCGACAATGTTCATTTCCTCGGCAATCTGGAGAAATTCACTAGGCGCAAGAAGACCGCGAGTTGGATGCTGCCAACGGACAAGCGCTTCGACGCCCAGAATATCAAGTGTTATCGCGTCGAATTGCGGCTGATACATCGGAATGAATTCGTCCCGTTCCAACCCAACCAAGATCTCGTCCGAAATCTGTTTTAAGGTCACCACACGACTACGGGATTTAATTGAATAGAAGTCAAAGCGGTTCCGCCCATGCTCTTTGGCCTGATAGAGAGCGATGTCCGCATTGATCAGGAGGCGACGCACGTCGACGTCGCGACCGATTTCGCAAGCAATACCGATGCTTGTACTCGAGCGACAATCGATTCCATTTATGTTTACGGGCTTGCGCAATGCATCGATGATATTCTTGGATACCGCTTCAAGCGGCTCCACCGAACCGTCAAATTTGACGATCGCGATGAACTCATCGCCGCCAAGACGGGCAACGAATTCATCGCATCGAACGCTCGCCTTCAGTATCTTTGCTGTATGCTGTAGTAAAACATCGCCGACATAATGCCCATAGGTATCGTTGATCTGCTTGAAGCGGTCTAGGTCAAAATGGAGCACGGCAGCGCCGCCACCGGTGACCTTGCAATCGGCTTCAATGCTGATGATCTTTTCTTCCAGATACCTGCGGTTGGGTAGACCCGTTAGAGGATCATGCAGCGCAATGTATTCAATATGCTTTTTGGCGGATTCGAGTTCGGCGTTCCTCGCTTCTGCAAGTTTCTTGGCGTGCGCAAGATCCCGCTGGAGGGCGAGATCGGCGGTAACATCCCAATTCGCCCCGATCATCTTGCGATGGCCGTCATTGTCGATGAACGGCAGTGTTCGGGACCGAATGAAATGTTCCGAGCCGTCTCGAAAAATTACCCTATACTCATCCGAGAAGGGGATAAGATTAGCGACATGGTGATCTACTTTCTTGAAGACCCGCTCCATATCATCGGGATGCAGCATGGACTCCCACAAGCCGCCAATCTTCACCTCAGATTGGTGCTCGACATCGTATAAGCGGAACATGCCCGCGTCCCATTCGGCACTTCCCAAGTCAAAGTCAGCCTCGAAAACACCGATCTTCGAGACTTCGAGTGCCAGTTTGAGACGACGCGATATCCGCTCAAGCGTCTCTTCCGAATTTTTTCTGGTCGTTATGTCGGTATCCGTACCCACGACACGGAGGGGACGGTTGTCGCTATCCCATTTGACGCAGCCACCGCGACATTCAATCCAGATCCAATGGCCCTGCCGATGCCTGTAACGGTATTGAAATACACAAGGACTTGCATCTCCTTGCCGCTGCTCGTGAATGCCATCTAAAACTGTTTGCTTGTCATCGGGATGAACTTGTTCAAGCAGCTCATCCAGCGATCTTGGAACCGCATCGTCGGCTGACAGGCCACGAATTTCGCGCCATATATCTGAGTAGTATGTTTCCTCTCGCTCGAGATCGTGATCCCACACGGCGGTCCGGCTGGCGACCAGGGCGAAATCCAACGGTCTTTCGGCGCTCGTCTCCGTCGCCGTCCGAAGGAGATGCACGTCGGTCGGCACAAAACGCGCCAGCACCGTTCGAGGCAGCGCGGCACCGTCGATGTTCGTTGCCAGCTCGATCAAGACATGCCAAGAAGAGCCGTTGTTGCTACGCAAGAAGACCTGCGCGATCCGGGTAACGCCGGGTATCGCCACTGCTGCTACGAGTTGCGCGTCGAAGATAATTCTATCATGGGCGTCTAGGAAGTCGTGGATATCCCTTCCGACGCGAAAGCCCGGCAGAAGTTGAGCGACATTCGCAAGGGCTGAGTTTGCCTCCATCATCTCGCCATTCGGAGCCAAGACAGCTGCCGCGAGCTCGGCGTCGGCCAACCACGCCGTAGCTGGAGAGCAATCATCCTCTTGAAGGCAACGGGCTGTCTCGATGACTGAATTCAAACGAGTTATCTCCAATACTTCGAGATCACGAGAGAACAAGCTTCATCGAGGCAAATAAATTTGCCGTTAACAGGGTGCGAGAGCGGCGGTGGAAAATTAATTCGCGGCACAGGCGGATAGTCCCGTTATGACAAGGTTGCAGCCTTGCGCTTACCCAAATGTCTCCACTACCAAGATTCTGATCCAGATCGACGCGGCCGTCCGTCGACGGTCATATTGTGGGGCGACTCATCCGGCACGATGACCGTGCGTGTACTCGAGATAACGGGCGAGGGCAGTGCAAGGGGTCTCATCCCGGGATAAAACGGGTTTCGGCTTGTGCCCGTCGGATTGTTGGCGCCAACAAAATAGAATGACGGATGCGATTTGGGACTTGGTGCTCAATGGATTTGACTGAACGGCACTTGCGATCCTTGTTCGACGCGCGCACCTGGGAGCACAGCATTCCCTATGCACGGCCCCTATGCACGGCGTGGACGAGTTTCACACATTTGCCATGAGGCGGACGGCGATATCACGGTATCGGTTCGCGGGCAGTGGCGGAAAGACATATCGCCAGACGATTGCCCCGCTCCGTGACGGGCGGCGCTTGAACGGCCGATGCGGTTCCCGGTCAGCATCAATTGCAAGCATGTGGCGGCGGTATGCCACAGCATCGCCGCGCAACATACAGAGGCTTTGCGAGAGAGGCCGTGGCCTGATGCCCGGCTTCTGCAGGCTCAAAGAGCCCCAGTCCAGGGTCGGAGTTTGCTGAGGACTCCCCAATCATGCAGATGTATAGTATATTGGTGAGCGCACTAAACTCCTTCTGCACCAGGCGCCGACCCAATTCTATTTCCGGCGCCTGGTTTTTTGTCACCGCCGGGAGCAGCAGGTGATCAGCGCTGGTCCGGATAAACAGCTTGAAGCCTACCTTCAGCAGTTCGTCGATGCCAATCGTTACGGCTCGAAAAGTGAGGTTCTGCGGGAAGGTATTCGCCTAATTCAAGATCGAGAAACGAAACTGGCTGCATTGGATTCGTCGATTATGTGTAGCATAGTCGATGCTGACAAGCAGCGGAGCCATGCTGCAGATAGGCGACCTCATCCCGAATGACAATCCGCCCCCTGCTTTGTCGTTCGTCGATGAGCTGAGATAGAAATGTCTAATGATAGCAACGTTCCCAAAGTTTTTTCCTTGGTGCCTCGATATGAACAGCATGGCATTCGTCGCGGAGTTTATGGCAGCTACCTGATTTTCTATCATGTTGAAGACGAACAGGTTGTTATCGTCCATGCCCTGCACGACGGCGTGCTGGCCTTCAATCGTTCCGACACCATCACCTTCTCCGGCAACATCTCGGGCGGCGTTGCCGTGCGACAGATCGGCCGGTACGACGATCCTGACGGGCGACAACACCTACGCAGGTGGCACGTCGCTTTCGGCCGGCTCCCTATCGGTATTGAGCGATTCCAATCTCGGGGCTGCCTCCGGCGCGCTAACGTTTGACTGCGGCATGTTGCGGGTCACCGGAACCGGCTTCACAGCCACCGCACGTGCGATCGACTGGGGCGTTGGAGGTGGCGGCTTCGACATCGCCGATGCGTCGAATACCTTCAGATTGGGCCAGACGCTCAGCGGCGGCGGCTCCTTTACAAAAGCGGGAGCCGGCACGCTCATCTTCACCGGAAGCAACAATTACACCGGTGGCACGACGATCAGCGGCGGCACGACCGGCTCGGCCACGAGTAACGTGGCCAACAATGGCGTGTTGGTCTTCAACCGTTCGAACGACCTCATCCTCGAGGGCGAGATTAGCGGCTTCGGCGGCATTCGCCAGAAAGGCTCGGGCCGGACCGAGCTTACGGGCGACTCCAGCGGGTTCGCCGGCGCGACCTCGGTCGACGGCGGCATATTGGCGGTAAACGGCAAGCTCGGCGGCACGTTAGATATTCAGGCCGCCGGCCGCCTGCAGGTACGGGCACGGTCGGCGACACGACCGTCTCGGGCACCACCGCGCCCGGCAGCTCCATCGGCACGCTCAACGTTGCCGGCACATCACCCTCAATGCCGGTTCGATCTACGAGGCCGAGGTCAACGCGGCTGGGCAGTCAGACAAGATCGTCGCGACGGGAACAGCCACGATCAATGATAGCACGGTCCAGGTCATCAATGCGCCGGGCGCCTACGCTCTCGGCAGCCGTTACACCATCCTGTCGGCAGCCAATGGCCGGTCGGGCACGTTCGATAGCCTGACCCAGTCGTCGCCGTTCTCAACGCCCTTCCTGTCATTCGGCCTTGCGATTTTCCTGCCGATCTTGATCATGCCTTCGCCGGTAATCGCCGTTCACCAATAAAATCAGCCTGCATACATTGCCAAATCAGAAATAGAAGCTACATATGGTATGTCGACCAGTGATTGCGATGTCGCTCAAGAGCCCAAGGCTCCCTCGGATCTCCTCTCAAATAATCGATCTGATCCTGCAAGGTATTGCGGGAACCACGGCAACTGCTTCGAAAGGAATGACCATGGCCACAGGTACTGTGAAATGGTTCGATGCCGGCAGAGGATTTGGGTTCATTCAACCCGACGATGGCAGCACGGACGTCTTCGTGCATATCTCCGCAGTGGAGCGCGCCGGTTTCCGGTCACTCGCTGACGGCCAGAAGGTCAGCTACGACATCGTGCAAGACCGCAAGTCCGGCAAGAGTTCCGCCGACAACCTTCAGACAGCTTGAATTCGTCATTCGCTCCGCTGACCACGGATTTACTGGCAGCTGAAGTGAGTGACTGTGAGAGGTCGGGGTAACGCCCGGCCTTTTGTTTTGCTTCGTTGGGAAACCGCACGCAAAACCGTGCGCGTCCAACCCAACGACATCGTGCAGATAAAAAGCGTGCGAGAAAAGCAGATATTCAGAATACTTCCTTATTTCCACGATTCTATAATAATTATGCCAATTATGCCGGCAATCCATTGATTTGGATTGAAAGTATTGTTCATCTATTTCTATGTATATGTCTGGTACTTCAATGAAATTGAATGGCGAAAGCATTGCTAAGTCAAAAAATTTATTCTACACGTGTTTATCGGATTTGCTTCGTTAGCTTTGTTTCTGCGTGCAAGCGCATTTGCTGATCTTCCCTCTCAAGCTCGATCATTGATCGCCCGCATATCTGCGGCATCGTAATTTCATGCGATTGAAAGGACATCGTCATGGCTAAAGGCATCGTGAAATTCTTCAACATCAATAAGGGGTTCGGCTTCATTGCTCCGAGTGACGGATCTGCGGATGTGTTCGTCCACATCTCCGCGGTAGAGCAGTCCGGCATGTCTTCTCTCAGGGAAGGCCAGACGATTTCCTTCGACTTGGTACAAGATGTGCGCAACGGCAAGAACGCCGCGCAGAACCTTTTATCCGCCTAATCAATTAGGCGATCTGCTCGCATCGCTTTGCCCCGAAAGCACCAGCGTTGCGGGACTGAGAGCTTTGAAAAGGTCGGGCAACCCCCGGCCTTTTGTTTTGGAGAGACAGAATGACAAAGACAAATGCAGAGAAGATCCTTCGGCGAGCGCTGCGCCAAGTCAACAACACGAGTGGCGGCGGGCATCTGGGCGGCACGAATTTTGGACAGGCCTTCGATGCGAAAACATCGTCCAGCAAGAGCAGGAACGATAAATCCCGCAAGCCGCCGCGCATCAAATAGCCTTAAATGGAGAGCGATACTGATCTATCAGTGTCGCTCTCGTCTCGCCTTGACCAGTATATCGCGATCCTTCGAGGCTATGGAACGGCTTCTTGTAAAGGCGGCTCTTTGCGATGGCCGCACCAAGCGGCTAGCTCGTCAGTGCTCGCTGCTCTACGCTCCAAGAAGGAAACAGCCATGCAAGTCGAAAATCTCCCCCCTCCGTCCGGATTGGGGGTGGCGTCAAACTCTCCTGATCCGATAGGTGCAGAAGTACTCGGGCCTCCGGATTTGAAGGTCTCCGATGAGGCGGCTAGAGAAGCCTATGAGCGTGGCGGCGAAGCCGGCATGCGGGACGTGGCAGATGAGGAAAATCCTTATCCGGAACGAAGCGTGCTCGCCAAGGCTTACGAACACGGCTATCTCGATGGCCAAAAAGTGCAGCGATAGAACTGCAATCCATTGAAATGGACGGTTCTTTTCAGGATCTCGTGGGAACTGTACCCAGCCCTGTTGGAAGAGCCGTAGTGGGGTCCGCGAATCCTTGAGGGTCCCAAATTGACTTGTCGTATCGGTTGCCACCGCAGATATTTCCCTCTGCGAGGGTGTCGGAGAGGAAATCAGTGGGCTCTGTCATTAACGTCGGATTCTCGCTCATCTGGGAGACGCCGGTCCTCATCCAGGAAGCTGGCTTTTGCACCCGAGCCATCAGCGGGCCAAGAGAAGCGCTTCGATATCTGCAGAAAGATTTCGATCAACACTCCGGCCAGCTTTATTGGGACGCGGTTTTTTCCTGTATGACAGCGCTTCGATATCGCTCCGCCCCGAGCGTTGCCCGTCAGTATTTTCTTTTCGCCTGCGACAATGCGCATATCGACGCCAGTTAGCCTGGCGACTTTGTGGCGACTATCGAGTGGAAAGGAGCTAGCGGTTCAGCGTTCACGGAATCACGGAACCGCTCCATCCTTGAGATCGCGAAGACTCAGATTAAAGCGGAAGTAGGATCAGGCAACACGCGCCGCAATCTTGCTCGACAAGTCACGATTCCTTAGCGCACCGTTCTCTTGGAGCAGAGCCATCCCAATTTCTTCAAAAGCTCAATCAATATTAGCAGGCACCGGAAATGGAAACGATCCAACGACCGTCCCCTGCTCCTCGACGTCGTCCGGCTATTTGGCGACGTGCCAGACGTTGCCAATGCCATCGCCGTTCATCTCGCCTGCCTTTTTGTCTCCGGCAAATGTATAAAGCGGTTTTCCGCCAAATGCCCAAATTTTCTTGCCGTTGGCATCCTGGACCAACGACCATTCGCCCTCTGCCTTGGCTTGGTCGGCAGCGTGAAAAGCTGGCCACTTTTTGAGGCAATCCTTGTCGCAGTTTGATTTACCTTGAGCATCCTTGTCGAAGGTGTAAAGCGTCATGCCCTTTTCCGTGGCCATGATCTTGCCCATTTTAGTGTCGACCATCTTGACGGGCTCGGCTGCCAGAGCCGGCAAAGTTGTTGCGGCGAAAAGGCCGATCGCGATCAGCAGCGTTTTCATAACTTCCTCCCATTCGGACTGCCGACGAAATGTCAGCAGTGCCCGACACAGTCGAGGGAAACGTTCGGAAATCAATGTTTTTCCATTGAGCGCCCGGGTACACGGCCACGGCAACCGCCTTCGATGTCAAAACCACTCTTGATTGCTTTTGCTCTGCTTCGATCAACTCAGCAATGCGCCCAGGCGGCTCGTAAGCCAGCGTGTTCTTCGGATGGCCACTGTTATAGCGGGCTCGGGCCTCGCGACGATCATGAAGGATGCCGGACTGACGAATGGCGCCTTTTACCCGCACTTTCCATCAAAGCCAGCTTTCGGAGGCGCGGCCTATATCGAGACGGGCCGTGCGAACGGCAAGGTCGTGATCAAGGTGCATTAACTCCGGAACCGCCAGGCTAGGCATTCGCCGGTCGAAAACGCGACCAGTCGTTTCATTCGAAGCGACGTATTTCGAATCTGGACCGAGAGAGCGCCGACATCGTTTTCCCATTTGCTAGGTGCAATGGTATTTGACCGTTGCTCGATCTGGTCGTCGATAGTTCTGCTGCTGCTCTTTTTGCGTTTCCCTCAGCTGGGGCCGAATGTCTTCTCGATGAGGGTCGCGCCAAAGCCGGACGATGGACTAACCAGTTCCAGAGCATCCTCCGTCGTCACGCGTTCATAGCGCTCGTCTTCGTTGCGGATGCGGTATTGCAGCATGTCCCCCCTCGCAGGCAATGTGCCAGTGACGCGATAGATGTCCGTCGATGTGGAAGGAAATGTGCGGAAACCATTCTTGAGTTGCACCAATTGTCCCACCGCGAAGATATGTGTCGCTGGAGTGCGACGGATCGGGTGGCCATTGCGCTGTAGAGTAGCTGGTGTGGTCATGATTGCTGGTGGTCCTTTTCAAGGATGGTTTCGAGGTCCGCTATATTGATCGGCACCATCTGTTGCGCCGAACCCTGCATGGCAATCGCCGGCAGGTATATGAAGGCGGCAATACGCCGCCATGCCAGCCGAAAGACACCTTCGAGAGGCTCCTCGTCGTAATCGACACGATATTCCCCGGCCGGTTGTGGCGCTTCGAAGCCCGGCAGCCGGAACGGATAGGAAAAGCTAATGACGGTTTGCGTGGTGCGAGTGTTCATGACGCTAGGCCTCTGCGGGAACACGCGGATGCGGCTCCCTTAATCATTCACATTCTAACTGAAGCGATCCCAAGCTGCCGCTGCAATGGCCGTTCTCGTTTGCTAATTGTGTATTGCGGCCTACAAGTCCTAAGCGCCGAAGGTTGCTATGCTTTTTGAGCTTTTGAAGAATTGGCTTTAGGACGGGTAGCCTTTTTGGGCGCCTCCGCCACTGGTTGAGCCAGCCGAAGTGCGCGGAGTCTCTCCGTCTTCTTCTCTCTGACCGTAGCCTCAGCGTCCACGATATCCCTTGCCGCAGCGTCTGTCTGGGCAAGCTTTGATTCAGCCGATGTTCGACTCGGCTTGAAAAAACGATCTTTTTTCGCACTCATGCCTTACCTCTCAAAGCGATAGACGATACGCCGAGCCCGACACACTGACGGAGAACTCAAGAGTGTGATCCTCACCGCTGTCTTCTAATTGCTTTCTTTTTCGGCGCAGGAAGAAGGCCTTCTCGCTGTGCCTGCTTGCGGGCGAGTTTGCGGCTCCGGCGGATGGCATCAGCTTTCTCTCTCGCCCGCTTTTCAGAGGGTTTTTCATAGGCGCGGCGAGCCTTCATTTCTCGAAACAAGCCCTCGCGCTGCATCTTCTTTTTTAGAGCGCGAAGCGCCTGGTCGACGTTGTTGTCTCTTACATCTACTAGCAAGCTTACTCCTTCAACTATCGCTTTCGGAGGCTGACGGCGTTTAAATTGACCCAGCCTAAGAACTTCCCATCTGGCGGAGAAAGCACGTCTTGCGTTGGTAATGAGAACGGATGACATCAATGCCAATCGGAGAGGACGTTCAAACTCCTTGTTTCGAACCCAACGCGATATTGCGCGCTATCTTCCGCACCAGACAAGCAGTATAGAATCTGAATGCGGCTCAAGGGGGCCGAGCTTCTAAGAAAGCCGGCTTTTAGCAGGATTGTCTCACTCAGCCGGTAACGCCAACAATAGATACGGTTGTCCGGTGGGCAAAATAAAAGGCCGGGCATGACCCGACCTCTCACAGTCATTCAGCTTGGCTGCCAGTACATCCGTGGTCAGCGGAGCGAATGACGAATTCAAGCTGTCTGAAGGTTGTCGGCGGAACTCTTGCCGGACTTGCGGTCTTGCACGATGTCGTAGCTGACCTTCTGGCCGTCAGCGAGTGACCGGAAACCGGCGCGCTCCACTGCGGAGATATGCACGAAGACGTCCGTGCTGCCGTTGTCAGGCTGGATGAAGCCGAAGCCCTTTGTGGAATTGAACCACTTTACAGTACCAGTGTTCATAACGATGTCCTTTCAAAGCAATCGTTGTGGCTCCCGCGATGCCTTGCGGGATAAGATCGATTATTTGAGAGGAGATCCGACGGGAGCGTAGTGCTCTTGAACGACGTCACAAGCAATGGTCGATGAGTACAATATAGGCGCAATTTCTGATTTGGCAATGGACAATGCGAAAATTGCCAATATGCACCTATGCCACACCCCGCAAAACGTTCGCCATCAAGGCCGGCATGCAGGAACAAACCGCGCAGCTTCTTCGCGCCATCGAAGGCCTTGAACCGCATCGACGGCTTGCAGTAACGTCGCTATGGAGCCTTTGAGCGAACTATTGGGCGCGCGGCACGCACATCATACCAGAGTCCCTATCCCCTAAAACGGATGGGGGCTTTTCGTTTTGATGCACCGCGCGGAGGCGGGCATGAAAACGATGAACAGATCGCGTCACTAGCTTGGCGGCTTGTCGTTGCTTTTGACGTGCAGTAACCTTCGGAATAAGGATTCCCATTTTCTTGGTTCTTTTGTGCGCCGGCTTCTGTGCCACGCTCATATGCATTTGCAGCATTGCTCTCGATGGAATGCCTTGTGTCAGATGCGGGCTGCTTGAGATGTTTTGCCATAACTAGTTCCCTCGACGGTGGTTTTCTATTGTTGAGCTGGAACGACCACCGGGGTGGTGGTTGATGGTTGTGCGGTTATCTGCGCCGAGCCATTAAGATCCGTCATGCTGGTGTAAGGCCAAAAACCCCAAGCGAGCAGCGTGACCACCATAATCGCAAAGACCGCGATCCATGAGATCCAGGGGTTGTAGCGATCCGGAGTCGTCCGGAGGTCTGGCTTTGGTCTATTATCGTTGCTCATCTGGTGTCCTCCCTGATGGCTAAATCCCAACTGCGGCCAAGGTTCCAAGCTATGCAAGCGAAAGAGAGAGGCGCACCAAACAAAGTCGGCGGAGGGTAGTAAGTTTTTGGGTAACTGCTGGCGAGCTACGTGGGTCTCTCGATCAGCTCCTGAGCCACCACGAAGACAGCCGGCGTCAAAATAATTAAATTATTATGAAATTTTTCCCCGAAAGTGTGATACCATGCCTGCTCCATAGAAAATAATTATAACAAGGAGCCGCAATGACAAACGTTCTTTTCGCAACTGCCGTTCGTAGGTCGCTATTTTTTTTGATCCAAAGCAGCGTTTTGATAGCCATTACAGCGGCTATGTTCGGCGTTGAGTTTTCGTCAATTTACCTTCGGTCATGACGATGACGAAATCTCCAAAATTCAAATGTCCGATCAGTGAGAAAACTCAAACCGTTTTCCGGCCAATCAAATCCGGCGATGTCGCCGGCCGTCTGGAAAGGGCCGCGCTTCTGAAAGCCTTACGGATCGAGCGTGATCGCCCGCTTCGACCTCAAACTGCCCATTAGACCCAATGCATCAAAAGAATTGAACTGATGGGGTTGTCTAATCGCAGCTGGGGCGTCAAGCGTTAAGTTGTTGAGGCGGTGCATGTTGTCTTCGCGGCACGAGCCTTCAATATGGACGACGCATTCAGCTGAGACAGCGACGCAACCCCATCAAAGGAATGGCTCAGCTCACGTCCCGGCAGGGACGCTTCACGCGCTCAGTTTTGAGCGCTACTCGATGCTATGCGGTTGCTGTCACTCCTGTGGTGAGATCGAAGGGCTCTCCGGTCTGGAGCACGGCGTGCACGATGACCGCAAGCTTTCGTGCGACAGCCACAGAAGCTCTTTTGAAACCGATCCTCTCCCGGAGCTGAGCCCCCATGTTTGCAAGGGACTCTGCACGGAGCTGCGCATGAGAATGACCGACGCTGCTTCGTAGAGAAGCCCATGCAGACGGCGATCGCCGTGCCGGGATATATGGCCGTCGTAATCGACTTCGCCGGACTGGCAGCGTCGTGTGGTGAGGCTGTCAAGTTTCACGATGCTTTGCCCCAGATTTTCATTTGCGGTTGATCCATCCAGTCGCCGGGAACCCGTTGATGAATCTGCTATATCGAGAGCAGAATATGGTCACGGCGGACTGCAAAGTCGGGTGAAATCTAGACTTGAACAGCGGATGCGTCTACGCCTCGAGAACGGCGCCCCGTTCATTTTCCCGGGCTGCTAGGGCGGCCGGATTTGCATTCCGCTTTTGCTGACGCGAACGCGGGTAGCCACCAGGCGAAATCGTCGCCGCACGGATTCTTCGGATGGTGATTATGTCGTCATCATGGTCGCTGCCCGGCGATGACTCCATATCGGAAGTCACATATTCGGCCTTTTTGAGCATCCGGTTTAGATTTGTCTGCTTATCCGCCACTTCTCAGCTCTCTCGTTGGGGGCGTCCTGGCCGGTTGCGTTCAATACGCAACGCTTTGAGGAGGGCAGCGTTTTCTAGTCGTTTGGCAATGTCATCGGTCTCAATCGTGCGAAATACCGTGGCAGTCTTTTCGCGGATACGACATTGAAAGCCTTTTGCGACTTTTCTAGCGGAAGTGACTCTAACTGGCGGCATGGCGGTATTCCTTTGCTGCTAGGTCTATGTTTGGCACTCCTGCCAGACGTTGTTGGTCGTACTGGCAGCAGCCCCCACCTGATCGGTCCCCAGATCAGGCGAAGCGCGTAAACAGACTCTGAGAGGAAGGCTGCCGAGTGTTCAAGGGAACGAGAGTTCCATCCGCTTCACGGAAGCTTAGTGGCGAGTTGTGATCTGCTCTTTCGAAGAACTGATGTCGCGCAGACGACACTCTTCTCGGGCGATCAGGAAGCGCAAATCTTTGATTTCCCGCTGGTCCACCGCCCCAGCAAGGCGCTCGCGAAAGTACTGAATGTTGGCAGCTGCGATAAGGCGGTCCATGGGATTTTTTCCTTCCCTGGAAACATTTCCAGGAAATACGTTGCGCTTGTTAGAGTGTTTTGGCAACAACTTTAAAATAAAGCTGCGGTATAGTACTAAGTTATATGCGGCGCCAGATCGAAGCCACACATATGCCAGAAGGAGCCCGCCAGGGGTGCTAACGGGCTCCAAAAAGCTCATATGCCAGAACAGGTAACAACGAACTGAGCAGGTAGATTAGACCACGCTAACGCAAGGTTAGCGAATGAATTCCGTTGATCCTTGGCCACCGAGGCGATGCTGCCAAAACTGCCTTCATGCGCAATGGGCGCACGCGAGATCAGCATGATGCTGATCATGGTTCATTCTGGAGTTACCGCTCGCGGTGTCGAGGTCAAACTATATAAATCGATTCGGAAAGAGAAAAGAGCGCCTGCGCCTTGCAGGTCATTTGATGACAGATCTTCTGCCGAGCGCCGCCTCGATTACTTGATCCTGCGGACCAGCGGATAGCCCGGCGCGGCAGGCCAGGAATGATCGTCTCCGACAACGGTGCCGGGCTAACGTCAAATGCCATTCTTACCGCGTCGAAGGATCACAAGGTCGAGTGGCACTATATCGCGCCGGAGAGCCGACATAGAACGGTTATGTCGAGAGTTTCATGTGGTTGGCCTTTGTATGCGACCGAGACAAGGTCGCTGACCCTGATGGAGTGCGCAGATCGGATCCCAGAAGGTCAATGCGCTTCTAAGCGGCGCCTACCGAGCGCGCCTGCATCCGTTCGCGTAACGCGACAAGAGGCTTGGGAGCCTCGAGGCCGAAGCGTTCGGCCCAAAGCTACATGACAAAGATGTAGCAGTCAGCGACCGTTAAGTTTTTGCCAAAACAGATAGTCGCCGGCAAGACTGTTCGATAGAAATACGCCCGTGCTCGCGCGCCAACTCGAGCAATATGACGGATAATTCCGGCATGTCGGCGAGGATAATACGCTCGCGCTCCATTTTCTTCTCAAGCCGGGTCTTCTGCCGATGCAGGGCTCTCAAAAAGAACTCGATCCAGAGATTCCAGTCGGGCTCTGCGCTGCGAATCGTCCGCTAGAAACCTTGCAGCTTCGCCGTGGGACCTGCCGTGATTTCGCCGCTACTTATGATGGAGGCGGCCTGATCGCTCGGACTCGCCGCGCGTTTCGTCACCGGCTATATCTACATTACCGATCGCGACTGCGGTGCTCGTGGCTCGTGAAGGTCTATGAATATCGAACGGATAGTAGTCGTGTGCCCATGATTTGCTCTTGATGAGAGCCGAACCTTCGACCTGCTATTTGAGCTCAAGCAGAGACGCGATCTTCCAGCGTTTCAAACTATTTAGTCCGGTCAATCTGCGCGAGCGCAATAGATGGTCAGTGCAGCGGCAGCCCCCGGGCTGAGGGAGCATTTAGGCGAAGGCGGTTTCGTCTTCACCGTATGCGCCGCCTACACCCCATTGATTCTGTGTGTTTGTGAAAATTGAGGTTTCTGCCAGAAGGTTTTCGGCAAGAGCTGGAGAATTGGCATGGCGGATGGCGGTGATGGATTTGTCGGGCGATTTGAAGTTGTCGAGCCTCATCGAGGAAACCGGCGATGGCCCAATGATCTGAAGGCACGGATAGTGGCGGAGAGCCTTCAACCCGGTGCGGGGGTTGTTGATGTCGCCCTCACTTATGATCTGGCTGCGCATCAGCTTTCGGACTGGCGACGGCAGGCGCGTCAGGGTCTTTTGGCGCTGCCTGCAGAATTGATGCCGGCGGTGCCCTGCGACAATAGCGGTTCAGTCGAGCCAGCCTTTGTGCCGCTTGCGATTACGACGGAGCCGCACGAGGCTGCCGATGTATCGCCGGTTCCGGAGCCAGTGGCGGCCCCTTCGGGTATCGTGACCGAACCTCGCGACCATCAATCCCGCGGGCAATCCCATAGAAATAGGGACCGCTTTTGCCAAAATGCTGCTGCAGGAAAGCCAGTGATTTTGATCTTAGGTCAAGGCCAGTCTCAATCCCGTGTCGCCCCATTCGTTCGGCCGTGGCTGGCCCGACGCCGTGAAATTTATTCACCGGCAGCACTTCAACAAACCCCGGACCGCTTTTTGGCGTAATCACGAACAGGCCATCGGATTTTCGTTGATCGCTTGCCAACTTTGCGAGGAACTTGTTGTAGCTGACGCCGGCAGAGGCCGTCAGACGGGTCACCTCCTTGATCTTGGTATGGATTTCCTCGGCGATTGTTGTCGCGATGTAGATACCCTTGTGGTTTTCGGTTACATTGAGGTAGGCCCCGTCGAGTGAGAGCGGCTCGATGAGCGACGTGTAGCCGCGACATTGGCACAGCCGAAGATACAAAGGCAATCGTTGCCGTTGCCGCCAACGCCCTGGAAGCGATTTTCGGCGTTCCAGTTGTCGTGATGGCGACGGCCGAAACGGCGATGGTGGTCATCGAAAAACGCGGCGACATCTTGCCTGTTGAAATTGAGATGGAGGCGGCGCGATCATCGCTTGAGACCGGCAAATTCGTTGCGGGCGGTATTTACCCGTTTGATGCCTCGCACTTCGATTTTTGGCCGGCCACGGCATCGGGAGCGCAGCAAGTCGTCATCGGCCTGGCCTTTTCGCCGCAAAGCCGTCCAGCAAATCCCGGTATCCTTGTTGATGTGATTGTAAGGCTCCTCGGGCTTGCTCTCGATTGCCGGCAGCTTCGCCCTCGCCGCCAGGTCGGCACCTCGAGCCTTTGATAGTAATGAACCCGGTAAGATCGGCGGGCATATTTTGCGCCCTGATGCCCGCGAAGGAAAAGGCTCGGTTGATTATGCCCGCAGCGCGGATATAGCAGCCACACCAGGGGGATTATTTTAATTATCAAGCCATATGCCTATACTTTTGTCCTTAATACATTCGGCGATTGACGCGTTCACCGGGAAAGCCGTCGTGATAGATACGCTTGCCGTCGACTATCTCACCAGTGAGGAGGCGAACGATTTGGTTGCGCTCATGAACCTGCAAGACTTGCTACATCGGAAAGGGCTCGAGTCGGACTGAACGTCGAAACGTTGTCGCGTCTATCAAAACCTTATGACGCTTCGAACATTAGGCTCATCACAGCCTCTCCTAAGGTGAGCGACGATGACCGCCCCAAGGTACTCGGTAAAAGAGGACGTTAACGGCACATGGTCGGTATTCGATGCCGTCACCCAAGACGTGGCCGAGATGCTTGGCGCGTTGTTCATCGGTCTTGGCGAAGAGCTGGCTCACGAAATGGCTGATCTGCTAAACTTCGAGGAAAGCAAGAAGGATAGTGAGCGGAGGCGCCCCGCCCGTAGATCTATAGGGCAAGATGCATTTGTGGCTGTCTTGCTCTGATTGACGGGCATATGATCTCGTCGCTCTTAACCTCGACGAATTTCAACGGCGGTCGAGCATCCCGCTGTGCTGCACTGTGACTTGGTTGCCTATGCCGATTTGCCTGCAATCGGCTTGTGTATCGCCGTGCATTCTAATCGGGGTTCCTTCTCAATTCTTGGGGCTACCTATCGCGATTACAGTCAGGGCAGCTAGCGACCGTAACGTCGAGCCGGCGTATCCCTTTGCCGAGATGTCACCGAAGGTCCTGGCTGTTCGTCATTTCCTCACCTTGCTGACCAGCAAGGCGACTGAAATCGAGCGGTTCGTCGTATCTCATCAGGCGTCCAGCATTGGCGAGCACCAGCAAGGTGCTGATGTTGTGCAGGATAGCCGCAACGACGGCGCCCGCCGCTCCAAGAAAGCCAAATCCCGCCAATGCGATGATCGCCACGGTCCAGCCGAGGCCGATGATGACGTTGGCTTTCAATGTCCGCCGGCACAATCTGCTGAGGCGGATGCATGTGCCGAGCCGTCGTAGATCGCTGCCGATCAGGATGATGTCCGAGGAGGCGAGCGCGATATCGGCGCCGCCCGCGCCCATGGCAATCCCGACGGCTCCTGCCTTGAGGGCAAGCGAGTCGTTGATCCCGTCGCCAACGACCAGGGGTTTAAAACCGCTCTTCGTCTCGCTAAGCACGCGTTTCAGTTTGTCGGCGGGGAGCGCCTGAGCCGCGACGTCGGTTATGCCGATCTCGCGCGCCAGGGCATCCGCGACCGTTTGACGGTCGCCGGTCAGCAGAAGCTGCCGGTTGAGCCCGAGCGCCCGCAACTCCGTCATCGCAACGGCTGCCTCCGGCTTGACCGTGTCCGACAGGAGAAGCCAGGCGACGAACTCCCTGCCGATAGAAAGGCCCGCGAGCGGACCGTCATGCAAGGGAGCCGAGGGAACGGTGACAGACAGGCGCTCAAACAATTCAGGACGTCCCAGCGCCACTTCACCCGTTGTCGTATCCGCAACGACGCCCAGTCCTTGAAGTTCGCGGACGTTCGCCAGCGGATGGTAGGCGTTATGGGCGACGAGCGTAGCCAGCGCTCGGCTGACCGGGTGGCTGCTGGCGGCGCCCAGAGAGGCGGCCAAGGCCAGAACGGTTTCCCGGTCCGTATTGCCCGTCAGTCTAGTATCTTGCAGACGAAGTCGGCCGAAGGTGAGGGTGCCGGTCTTGTCGATAACCAGGGAAGTCAGATCTGCCAGTTCTTCGAGAAATGCCGAGCTGCGGATGAGGATCCCATGGCGCGCGGCGACCGCGATACCGGCAATCGCCGTTGCCGGCGCAGACAGAACCAGGGCGCAGGGGCAGGCCGCGACCAGGATCGCCAGCATGATCTGGTCATTATAGGTGAGGAACCAGGCAATGGCGGCTATCGTCAGCACGAAGCCCAGATATTGCTGGGCGTAGCGCTCCAAGAGCCGCGTGATCGGCGGCTTTGAATTTTCCGCGCGCTGCATCAGTGCGATCACTTTTCCAAGCGTCGAATCCTCGCCGGTTCGGGTCACCTCTATCTCGAGACGACCGTCCAGATTGATTGCACCGCCGAAGACCTCCATCCCGGCTGCGACTTCGAGAGGCACGGATTCGCCAGTGATCGGCGCGGTGTCGAGGCTCGCCTGTCCCTGCCTGACGCGACCGTCGGCGGGAACGCGGTCTCCTGCTCTCACCTCCACCAGATCGCCTGGCTTCAGCGTGACATTGTCGATTTCACGCGTCGAGCCGTCCGGCGTGATCAGCCGTGCGTGGCTACGGGTCAGACGCGCCAACGCCTCCATCGCTTCCTTCGATCCGATGACGCTGCGCTCCTCCAGCACATGGCCGAATATCATGATGATCGGGAGGAGGGCCGAGGTCAGCAGATCGCCCGTCGCCCAGGCGGCCAGCATTGCAAGAGCGATCAATTGGTCGGTGATGCCATGCAGGCTTGGATGGCGCAGGCTATGCCAACCGGACTGGATGACCGGAACCGCGACGATCAGCGAGGCAGCTGCCAGCAGAAGCTGGCTCACGCCCTCTTCATCCGGCGCAAGCCAGCGCCATGCGATGCCGAGCGCAAGCAGGCTCAAGGCGATCATGGCGAGGGTCAGCTGAACGGCCACCGCCTGCTTTTCGTTGGCGGTCAGAAGGCCGGCAATGAGCATATGGCCATGATGATGCGCGTGGCCATGGGAGCCGTGGGAATGATCGGTCGCGACACTCATTTGTCGGCTCCCTGCAGGATGAGGCGTGCGTCGTCCCTGGGGTCGACCGTGACCACCGAGCCTGCCTTCGACAGGATTTTGGCAACGCGATCGCGATAGAGGCGCCAGAGAAGGCCGGGGTCGCTATCGGACCCTTGCGCGCTTGCAAAGCCGGCGACGATGGCCGTGTCAGCACGCGCCTTTGCCAGACGTTCGCTGGATTGGGCTTCCGCCACCTGCACGATCCGATCGGCTTCCTGATCGGCGGCCTGTCTGTCCTTTTCCGCATCGTTCTGTGCCGACGCAATCGCCTGCTCTGCCTGCTGGCTTGCGGTCAGCACCCCGTCGAATGCGCTTATGGCCGTCGCCGGAAGTGCGGATTGGACATCGGCGCGATCGATCTCGATTCCCAGGTTCAGGCCCTTCGACTTCAGCGAGCCCAGGCTTGCGTTGATGCTCTTGACCAGATCGGCGCGCAGGCGTTCGCGGCGCTCGGCGACATCGCTCTCCGCGGAGACTAGCTCGGGGCGCGCGACCAGAATACTGTCCAGATCGCGGGAAGCGCAGATTACGACGGCGCTGCGGGTTACGAGGCGGTCGAGTGCCGGCAGGACATGATCCTGCTGCAGGGCATAGGCAGAGGGGTCGGTCACCCGATAAAAGACGCGGATGTCGAGTTGAACGACACTGGCGTCGGCGGTCAGCAGATATCCCGATCCCGCAAGCGTATCGCTTTCTATCTCAGCCCCGGTCTCTCCGGTCTGCGCGGCGGGCGAGCGAAGCAATCCGTCGATCCGGCGTTCCAGAACCGTTGCGCCGTCGGGCAGCAGCAAGACCTTTTCGAAAGGCGCGGGTAAGGCCCATAACAGGCCGGCTTCCTGCACCCGGTTCAAGGCGCCCAGGCGAAAGACGACGGCCCGGTTTTGCGGTGCGATCTCCCGGATATTGGAGGTTGCCCAGCCGACGGCCGCAAGCACCGTAATCGCGGACAGCAGCATCGACACCAGGCGAACGGCCTGATGCTGCGCCGCCGAATTCCTATCCCCAACGGCACCCATCTCTAATGTGCTCCGCCAGCTGATGCGGCCCTGGGCGGTCCATCGACCAAGGCCCGGAAAGGGGCTGCATCGGTGCGCAGGACAAGGCGCGTGTTGGAATTGACGATGGTGCCGAGCGTGTCGAGGGAGCGGAGCAGTTCGTAAAGCTCAGGCGCGCTTTTATAAGCCGTTCCATAGATCTTCGCCGCCTCGACGCGGGATTTCGCTTCTATACCGGCGGCCTTCACGGTCGCGTCCGCTTGAAGGACGCGCGCGTCGCGCTCGGCTGCGGAGCGGATTTCCGCGGCCTGGCGCTTGCCGACTGCCGCACGTTCGGTGGCGATCGTCTCACGCTCGGCCCGCATGCGGTCGACAGTGGCGCTCAACGTCACCGAAGGCAGGGTCAGGCGCTCGATACCGACATCGACAACCTGCAAGCCGTAAGTGTCGAACAATTGCTGTGCGATCTGGGCCTTGAGCTGTGCTTCCAGCACGTCGATCCGCAGCTTGTCCGGATCGGGGTTGATCAACGACGACAGGTCGAAATTGCTCGCCGCCGTCTCGAGCGACGATCCAAGAAATGTGCGGATTTGTGCTGCTGCCTGATCTGGCTGGTTCTGAACCGACCGCACAAAGCGCTTGATGGCTTCCGGATCGGCTGAAACCTGCCAGATCGCATAGGCCTGCGCGATGATCCGCAGCCCATCCTTGGTTCCGACATCCTGCAGGCCGCTGGACGTCGATTTGGCGCGCAGATCGACGTCGATGGTCTTTTCAAGGGGAACGGGAAGCCGGAAGGCGAGACCTGGATTGATCAGAACGCGTGTCGGATTGCCAAACCTCGTGATGATGGTCGCGGCCCCCGATCTCACCTGGACGAGGCAGGCAGCGACCAGAATGATGGCGACGACGATCATTGCGACGATCAGGCGGGACCACCGAAAGGGCATTGTGTCCTGGTGATCATCGCCGTGATGATGATCGTGCTCGTGATGGTCCGAGCCCGGATGGGCGTGCGCGTCAGTCATGGGCCGGTTTCTTCGCTTTTGTATGGGGTGCTAGGTTCGGCACTTGTGTCGGGATCGACTGGTGGCATCACGCTCCGGAGATCAAGGGTTGGAGCGATGTTTCCGCCAATGCGGTGATCGAGGACGAGAGCCTTCGAGTGGGATAGCCCCATCGTCAGTCGGTTGAAGTATTCTTCTGTCAAGAACGCCTGTCCAGCCTCTTGGAAAGCCGATTGTTCGGCCTGGAAGCGGAGTTTTGCGACCTCCGAAGCCGCGACACCTTCCCTTGCCGTCGCCGTCGCATTGTCCTGTGCGAGGCGGGCGTTCAATTGTGCCTCATTCGTCTGTTGTGCCGCCGTTCCCCGCTCGCGTGCAACCAGCGCCTCCGCACTGATCTGCGCCGCCTGGACGCCGTGAAAGGCGTTGGCCGCGCCGGCGGGCGGGTGAATGGCCTCGACGACGACGGCCAGGATTTCGACGCCGCTGTTCAGCTCATCCATGTTCTTCTGGACTGCCGAGGCGATATTGTTTGCGAGCGACAATCGGCCTTCGCTCAAGACGTCGTTGAGCGTTCTTCTGGCAAAGTCATGAACCAATACGCGGTTTGCGGTGCTTTCGATCAAGGCTGGGAGATCGGCGACACGATAGGCCGCCTTTATCGCCGCCTGGTCCGAAAGACCGATGCGGTAGACGAAACGGACATCCATGTTGACGATCTGAAAGCTTTGTTCGCCGCCCGTGCCGCTGGCGATGAGCTGCGATTTCTCGTTGATGTGCGAGGCATCCCACAGTCGGTTCGCACTTTCGGGCGCGAGGCCCTCGGCATCAGCTAGCGGTTCGTCACTGTCGTTTGTGCTGACGGCGGTTGCCAGCTCGTGCACACTGCCGTTCTCAATGGGAATGACGCGGCCAAACGGCCAAGGAAGGCCGATGTGCAGACCGGAATGCAAGATAGCCTGGGCCCTGCCGAACCGCTCGTATACGCCCCGGCCGGTCATTGGAATTTCGCGCACGCCACTCAACAGCCAGCCCAGAAGGAGCGTTCCGAGAATGATGGTCGGAGCGGTCTTTCGAATGAACGAAAAGGCCCAGATCTGGCGGAGATCAATGCCATGCCTGGTCCGCAGCTCCAATTGAATGCTGACCAATGGCTGGGGCGGCCACTGAAGAGCGCCGGCGACAAGGCTTGTGGCGATCAGTGCCGGCTCGCGCCCGTCGTTTTGCGGGCGAAACATGGAGGCGACCGCGCGCAACAGGAACTCAAGCCCGACAAGTGCGACAAAGCCTCCGAGCGCCGCCAGGAGCTTGATGGAGAGCCCGGATCCGCGCGTGCTCAGGAACAAGCAGAAGCAAGACAGGACGAGCACGAAAATCGGCAAGCGCGCCAATTGCGAAATCGCTTTTGCCTCGGGCCATTCCGTCGCATCAATCGCGGCCAGCCGTCTTTCCGTCACAAGCAAAAGAAAGGCGAAAGCCAGACAGACTGCGATGATGACGAGGGACGGCGTTCCGATCGCTGTGCCATCCGCCTCCAATGTCCAGCCGGCGTAGACGATCAAGCATGCGAGCATAGATAGACCGGCGACCCAGAGCGGGCGGGCTCCGATCCGCGACAGGAGTGACCGCCCCGCGAAGAAAGCGCTTCCCGTCCATCGCTCGATCCGATCCGGCTCTTCCGTCTCCTGCTGCGACCATGGCGACGTCACGAAAGCAATGAGCCATTGTGCTGGTTTCCCGAGCGGCACACCGGCGAGACCGGCATTCTTTCGACGCCACTCTGCAACGTCGTAGGCAGATCGAAGCCCGGTGCCAAACAGGATAAGTGCAGCGGCATTGTTGCAAAAGAGAGCCACCCAAATTGGGTTAAGGCTGAACGTATTTGCAATCAGTGCGCAGAGCAAAAGCAGGGCCGCGAAGGTTGAAACGCTGAAGCCCTGACTTGCAAGATCATGGGCTTGAGCCGCGGCAAGCTGGAAGTCTGCTCGGTTTTTGATCTCAGGAAGCTGCTGTGTATCGTCGGAACTAGTTTTCGGCATTCCCATACTTTATGCGCTCTTCCACGCCGCATTAGAGAAAGGTTTTTTATCTATCTCGCCAGCCCCGCGACCCTTTAGGCGTGAAGATACGTTATTACGTATCATCTTCTTACTTGCAAGGCTTGGTCTTGTTCAAGGAAAACCGGCTGATTGGCATCACTTGCGCCGCGTTGCATGGCAACCATGCACTGTCTAGCTACGACGAGCCTGCGCTCGCGCGTGGCGACGGCCGCTATCCCAAGGTCCTTAAGGCGCTCGCCAGAACCGACCTGCTCATCCTCGACGACTGGGGGCCTGAGAAGCTCAACGACGAACAGCGCCGCGATCTCCTCGAGATCATCGAGGACCGCTATGAGAAGCGTTCCACCATCGTCACCAGCCAGGTGCCCGTCGACCACTGGTACGACATGATCGGCAATCCGACACTCGCCGACGCCATCCTCGACCGCCTCGTCCACAGCGCCTATAGCATTGAGCTCAGCGGCGAGAGCCTGCGAAAGCAGCGTCGGACTCCATCCGAGGCTTGACCGCACGACAATCAGGAGCCATTCAAAACAACGACCCAGGGGAGCATCGACTGGCCGGCTTCAAATCGGAATGCTGGCCGGAATGAAATTGGAACGGGTGGCCGGCTTCATCGGAATACGCAGTGGTGCTCGAGCTGGCGCGCAAGGGGCATCAGTCCATTCACGCCGTCGAACTGCCGTTGACGTCTCTGGCCGAGGATGCAGAGCGTACGCGTAAAAT
>JAAMEZ010000031.1 GCA_013322215.1 Martinezella rhizogenes | reverse complement strand
GTTCACTGTCACAACATCCGATAGGAGCCGTATGCGGTAGTGCCGCACGTACGGATCTGGCCGGGGGGCGATGGGCAACCATCGTCCCTACCGGGACCGCTCCACCAGGCGCCTGTGAAACGGCCAGGCAGACTATTAGGGTCCCGTCGTGCCGTATGGTCAAAGATGCCTTTTACACACTGAGCGAGGTTCGGGGGAAAGAGCGAGCTCTCAGCGATCGCCCCACCGCGGACCATCCTTCGGAAACAAGTTCTCCGGCGACATCCGTTTTTCAGCATGCTTGGCCGCTTTGCGATAACGGGCACTCTCCAGGTTGTTCGGGGCGAGCATGCATCAAGGACCCGAATCCGTTCCTCCAGATTTTTTACCCATGAGTTGCCGATCATCCGTGATCAGAATCACGGCTATCACGCCTCCCTGGAGCGCACCAGCGATATAGCAGGGCACGCCCAAGCGTTATAGCCACCAAGGATATTGCCTAAACATGAGGCGAAGTAGCGTTGTTGGACGTTTCCTCGGTCAACTTTCGCCGCTGCGTCAGTTTCGCCACGAAGACGAAGAATACCGGCACGAAGAAAATGGCAAGCACAGTGGCAGAGATCATGCCCCCCATAACGCCTGTGCCGATTGCAGCCTGGCCTCTCGATCCGGCGCCACTTGCAATGACCAGCGGCACCACGCCGAGCGTGAAGGCAAGGGAGGTCATGAGGATTGGACGGAAGCGACGATGCGCGGCCTCTACCGCCGCCTCGAACAATGGCTTGCCTTCCGCCCTTAGATCCTTCGCGAACTCGATGATCAGGATCGCGTTTTTCGCGGACAACCCGATGATCGTGACCAGGCCGACCTTGAAATAGATGTCGTTTGGTATGTCACGCAACATGACTGCCACCACCGATCCGATGATGCCAAGTGGTATGACAAGCATGACCGAAATCGGAATGGACCAGCTTTCATACAAGGCAGCAAGGCAAAGGAAGACGAGAAGGCAGGAAAGACCAAGCAGCATAGGTACTTGAGAGCCCGATTGGATTTCCTGCCGCGTCTGGCCGGTCCACTCATATCCGAAACCCGCGGGAAGTTCCGACGCGATCCGCTCGACCTCATGGATGGCATCGCCGGAGGAATAGCCCTGCTTTGGCTGGCCGCTGAATCGGATTGCCGGGAAACCATTGTAACCGACAAGCTGGGTCGCTCCCTTGGTCCATTCGTATCTCGTGAAAGCCGACATCGGCACCATCCCACCGGCGGAATTGCGCACGGTCAGTTTCATCACATCCGCGATCTGGCCACGTTTGCCGGCATCCGCCTGCACAGTTACGCGTTGCATGCGCCCAGCATTGGGAAAGTCATTCACATAGGAGGAGCCGAAGCTCGTTGCGACCGCCTGGCTGATGTCGGCGAAGGAGACGCCAAATGTATTGGCTTTTTCGCGGTCGATGGTCAGAATCATTTGTGGAGCGTCGGCAAGACCTTCAACCCGGACGCCGGCCAGGATCGAACTTTTAGAGGCGGCAGCAAGAAATTGGTCGCGCGCGGCGTTCAACGCATCCGTGCCTCTATTGGCTCTATCCTGAAGTCGGAAAGCAAAACCATTCGTAGTGCCAAGGCCAGAGATTGCCGGCGGCGACACCGCGAAAGCAACCGCGTCCCTGATCACCTGGAAGCCTCCATTGAGTTTGCCCGCGATCGCACCAGCGCTATTCTCAGCCCCGCGCGCGCTCCAGTCCTTGAGGGTGATGAATGCAAGGGCAGCGTTTTCGCCACTGCCCGCGAAACTAAAGCCATTGATTGCCACGATACGATCCACCGACGAATCGCTCAATACGATCTTCTCGACATCTTGAACGGATTCCAGCGTCCGAGCGGAAGTGGCATCCGCCGGCGCCTGCACCTGCGCCAGCAACGTCCCCTGATCCTCTTCCGGCAGAAACGCCGATGGAAGCTGCAGGAACATAGAAGCGGTAGCGACGGAGATAGCGAGATAGGCGACCATCACGCGTCCACTTTTTTGGATCAGGCGACCGACCCATCCGCTATAATGCTGGGCAGAATTGTCAAAACTTCTGTTGAACCATCGGAAGAAGCCTTTCCTGGAACGGCCATGTCCTTTCGTGACGGGCTTGAGAAAGGTCGCGCATAAGGCAGGCGTGAGAGACAAAGCCAGGAATGCCGAGAATAGGATCGATGCCACCATTGTCAGGGCGAACTGCTTGTAGATCACGCCGACTGCCCCGGGAAAGAATGCCATCGGCACGAAAACAGACGTCAGCACCAGCGTGATCCCGATGACGGCGCCGGTGATCTGCCTCATCGCCTTCCGGGTTGCCTCCTTCGGTGGCAACCCCTCTTCCATCATGATCCGCCCGACGTTTTCGACCACCACGATGGCATCATCGACGAGAATGCCGATCGCGAGAACCATGCCGAACATGGTGAGGACATTGATGGAAAAGCCGAGGACGAACATGACCGCGCAGGTGCCGAGAAGCGCGATTGGCACGACCAACGTCGGAATGATCGTGTAGCGGATATTCTGTAGAAACAGAAACATCACCACAAACACCAGTACCATCGCCTCCAACAAGGAGTACAACACCGTTTGGATTGAGATTTTCACAAACGGCGTCGTGTCATAGGGGATTGAATATTCGACATCCGCAGGGAATGTCGGAGCGAGCTCTGCAAGCCTGTCGCGGATGGCCTTTGCGACGGTGAGCGCGTTCCCTCCCGGCGCAAGCTCTATCGAGGCGCCTGCTGCCTGCTTGCCATTGATTCGGGTAGAGAGATTGTAGTCCTGCGCCCCCACTTCGATGCGCGCGACATCGCGCAGGCGCACGGTGGAACCGTCTTCCTGCGCGCGAAGGACGATCGCGCCGAACTCTTCCGGCGAGGAAAGCTGGCCCTTGATCAGGATCGAGCCGGCGGTTCTTTGGATCGCGTCGCTCGGAGCACCGCCGATGCGCCCAGCAGCGACCTGCGTATTTTGCGACCGGATCGCGTTGGTGACATCGGATGGTGACAGGTTGAGGCCGAGCAGCTTTTCCGGATCGAGCCAGACACGCATTCCACGCTGGCTGCCGAACAGTTGCACGTTGCCAACACCGGGGATGCGTCTGAGCTCATTGGCAACATTTCGGTTCATGTAGTCACCGAGCGCGGTTCCATCCCGAAAGCCGTCCTTAGATGTCAGCGCGACGACCAGCAAGGTGCCGCCGCCGGCGACGTCCACACTGATCCCCTGCTGCACGATGGGTGCAGGAAGCCGCGTCTCAACCCGACGCACCCTGTTTTGGACCTCTACGGCAGCAGTTTCGGTATTCGTGCCTGGCTCGAACGTCGTTGTGATGCTGAGTGACCCGGCTGCGTCGGATGTGGACTCATAGTAGAGCATGCCGGGAATGCCGTTCATTTCATCTTCGATCAGGCGGGTTACACCTTCATAGGTGTCATCCGGAGACGCCCCGGGGTAGGCTGCCGAGATCTTGATCTGCGGAGGAGCGACATTGGGATACTGCGACACGGGCAGCAGCAAAAGCGAGATCGCGCCAGCCACCATGATGGCGATCGAGAGGACCCAGGCAAAGACCGGGCGGTCGATGAAAAATGCGGCCATGTGCTGGATCAGCCCCTACTGGAGTTGCAGGCTTGGGCGGTAGCCGGATTGACCCACGGCTCTGTTTTAACTGCGGAACCAGAAGCAATCTTCTGAAAGCCTTCAACAATGACTTCGTCGCCAGGCGTAATTCCCCTAAGCACGATCCATCTGCCGTCCAGCTCCCAACCCAGTGCGACCGGGCGTATTTGGACCTTGCCATTAGCATCGACAATATAGAGCTGTGCCTGGCCCGCGGTGTCGCGCTGTACGGCCTGCTGCGGAACCGCGAGCGCGTCCTTGAGAGTACCCTGCTCAATCCGGGTTCTCACATACATGCCTGGCAGAAGATTGCGATCCGGATTGGGGAATTCGCCGCGCAATATGACCTGGCCAGTTGCGGAATTGACGGTTGCCTCCGAAAACAGAAGCTTGCCCTCATGAGGATACTGACTGCCGTCCTCCGAGATCAATCGTAAGACAGCGCTGCCTGTTGCGTCTGCCTGAAGCTTGCCTTGGGCAACGGCATTCTTAAGGGTGATCAAAGTGCTCGCCGGTTGCGTGAAATCCGCATAGACCGGGTCGATCCGTTGAATAGTCGCTAGCACATCCGAAGTAGGACCGACCAAGGTTCCCTCGGTGACGAGTGCGCGACCAATCGCGCCCGAGATCGGCGCGCGAACTTCAGTATATCGAAGATCCAACTGCGCCGTTTTCAGGTCGGCCCAGGCTCGTGCTACGTCAGCGTCGCTTTGTGCCAGTTTTGCGACGGCACTTTCGCCATCTTGGCTGCTGGCAACGCCTTTCTGCTGCAACTGCGTCTGCCGTTCCGCCTGCTGGCGCGCCAATGTCTGCGCCGCGACGGCCGAATCAAGGCTCGCCTGCGCTGATTCAACCTTCGCTTCAAAGGGCTCGCGATCGATCAGATAGAGCACATCACCCCGTTTGACGGTCGAACCTTGCTCGAAGACACGTCTCAGAACCATTCCAGTAACGCGCGGGCGAACATCCGCCGTCATCATCGGTGCTATGCGGCCAGGTAATTCGCTCACCAATGGCAAGGTCTCGGCCTGAACTTTTACCGTCGCAACCGCTGTCTGAGACTGCGTTGCTTCACGCGCCAATGGCTGTTCTTCGCAGCTATTGAGAGCAAAGCATGCCACAACAACAGCGGCCAAGCGACTGAGATCCTGCAAATACGGCATTGAGAGCTACCCTTGTTTTTATTCTAAATATCCCGAGCGGCAACGGGGAATTTCTGGTGGTCAAAACCAGCCTATGATGCGTGGAAATCGGTCACTCCTGGGTGCCGTTTAGGAGATCTCCGCCAATTTTTATTTCGTAGGTCGAGATGACATTGAACGCAGCTGATGAATCCCGACGCATCAAACCACCACTGTGTTTCCTGGAATAAGCCCACCGCCTGCTTATGGAATTTAAAGTCCTCGACATTTATTATCGGAACACTTGAAACATCCCGGATGCGCCGGATCTTGGCGCGGTCTGTGATAATCAACGCATAGTCACCGGAGGCAGAGTTGAGCCATAGTTCTGTGAAACCCCGAGCCGACATTGCTTGCAAGCCAAGCCACATGAGGATCATGTTGATTCCCACCGCAGCTGGATCGTCCAGGTAAAGCAAGATCTCTGCCCGTCTGAATTGCGCAGCCATAGGGAACATTTCGTCGACCTCGTAGCGATGACCTCTACGACTATAGCGATCGGCATGAGACGGTCTATTCAGTTATGTTGCGTTAGATCTGAAGATGTTCGCCACACAAGAAGCGAAGCGTGGCGCTTACGCATATAGCTCCCCGCACGCTGAAAGGAGAACATTCGCCCCTCAAATCGTCATGGTTTTCTACAAAATCATCTCTAGCTCCACCTCCATCGGAAGAGTTAGGCCATTACATAGTTGATCTGAATTTGATTCTTGCATTCCTCACGACCAGGAGACGAATGCAGTCAAGACCGATCAAAGCAGTGTTCAGAAAAATGCCAGGCATCTGTTTCTCCTCTGATTAGCGAGACACGCGCTGCGACGTGAACGTCGCTCGGGTTCCCATAAGGATGGATAACGGATGATCGTATTTCCGTAGGCTCGATTTTATTCAGTTTTATTGTGGGGACGCGGCACAAGGTCGTCACTGCATTACGAATGCGAATAAGGCGCTGGGAGCAATCGGGCAACTTCGAGGCGACCGGTATCATGCCGCGTCCCGGTAACCATAGCTCGCGATTTGCAAAGAAGAATAGAATTCCGGAAAATTCCGGCTCCCGACAGCTCGAATTCGGAGTTCAGCTCTCCGTCCCCCGAAAGGCGCTGGTCGCCGCTGGAAGGACATTTAATAGCGCGTTACGTTCACTCATGGAGTGGATCGTTTAGACAAGCCGAGAGGCCCCACCGCTGTTATCGTCCAGGTAGGGCCTAACAATGAACGCAAGAAGCAGCTGGTCAACGACCAGTATTTCATATTAAAATCGGTTACTCATGCCCTGTGTTTCGTCCTATTGGTTAAAGCCGATCGACGCTACTACCGCCATGGCCAGCTCAACCGCGATTGACCGACACTACCGCAGGCTTTGCGAGCTGCTCGGCAAGCGCATCGGCCGCCTTGTCGATGCCGATCTTGGAACCCTTTAAGGCCGAGAGGGTTGCACCTGCATTCATCGCATTCGGATATTGCTTGGCGACGTAGGCCGACAGCAGGCGATTGCTCTGAGCGTCGTAGATTTCAACGGCGTAACTCACCGAGCCCGCCAACGTCCCTTCCTTGCCTCGAATAGCCTGCGCCGCATTGATGACATTGCCGCCGACGTCAAGGTGCGAGAACGGCCCAAGGACCGGAGTGGTGTCTTTAGCGCCCGTCAACGTTAAATGAAGCCTTAGTGTACCGGGACCGGGATTGTTCACGAGTGCAAATCGCATCCTCAGCTTATTGGTGAATTGGGTCTGCATATAGCTGGCCAGAACCGTCTTGTCCTGGTCGGCGATCTTGACGAACTGGTTGTCCGGCCCCCTATAGACTGTAACGGGATCTACGATCATCTTGTCGTACTGCCGCCAATCGACATTGCTCTTATAGCGATAGGGAACCCGACCACTACTGTCTTCAGTGTTCGGCTGGAGCTGCGGCGCCGAGGTCAGGCCAGAATACACGGTGGGATCGGCAGTCGTGCACCCCACGACAATCACGGATGTCGCGATCAGTAGAACGCTAATTGGAAGGAATTTCATTGGTTCTCAGGCTCCAAGGGAACTGCGCCGGACGGCATGGCTTACTCGGACACTCTTATATTCGATCGGAATGTTGCAATGTCTTTTGAAATATTCCGAAATGTTCGCGGCGGCATCTCATGATCGCCATTGACGACGGCAGGGGCCATTTCGTCGGAGTTTCCAGCTTTCAGTCGTATCGCAATCATGGAAAGATCCATCGCTCCAATCCGATCGAGCAGTCTGAAATGGTTAAAGTGGTTCGACGTTTGTAAAACGCTTCTGTCTCGATACCCTTGTAGGCCGTTGTGGTGCGTGAATTCCCTATCGGGAGGACCACTTATGAAGCTGCGGACGTGCTAAGGCCGGACGTCAGGCTGATCGTTGCTGTCAAGAAAGTCCGCAAGGATAGTGTTGAATGCGGATGCCGATTCGACATTGACGATATGCCGTCCCCGCAAGGACACATGACGACCCCGCCGCACCCGAACGGCAATCCTCTCTAATTCGGCCGGCCCACACACGGGATCGTCTTCACCGGCGACGGCAAGCATGGGGTTGGCGATCCGTTCGACTTCTTCCCGCAAATCCGCGTCGGCCAAAGCGGCGCAACAGCCAATATAGCCGTCGGGCGTTGTCGCGGCGAAACTGTCGAGGACCTTACGGATTGTATCGGGTTCAGTGGTTATGAACTCAGGCGTAAACCATCGTTCGGCGGTGGCCGCGATTAACCCGCCAAGGCCATCTTGGCGGACGGCCTGCATGAGCGCGACCCAGCTTTCGGCGGTGCCGATCTTGGCGGACGTCGCACGTACAATGATCCTGTCCAGGCTATGACCGGCATGAACACCCAGCCATTGTCCAATCATGCCGCCGATGGAAAGCCCGCAGAAATGGACGCGCCCTATCTCCAGCGCATCCAGCAGCGCGATGACATCGTTACCGAGGTCGGATAGCGCATAGGGCGGCGGCGGGGCCGACGACAGACCGTGACCACGGCGATCGTGGCGCAACACGCGATAGTGCTGCGACAATGCCGCTGTCTGCGCATCCCACATGTGAAGATCCGTGCCTAGCGAATTGCAGAACATGAGCCAGGGCTTGCCTGCAGCATTCGCGTCGCCGTCGATGCAATAGTGCAGGCGGTGACTTTTGAGATCGATATGCGGCATGGCTTGAGGTCTTTCGGTTTATGAAGAAGTTTGGGTGACTTCCTAACGATCCGGTCGGATGTTCCTGAGATCCGAAGGACGAAGGTCGCCACGCTCGAAATGCAAAAGCGCCGACGGCCACGTTGGGATTGACCGTCGGCAGATCATCGTATCGTTCCTTATGCCGCGGCGAGCTGGACGGCGTTGGCGCGGCGTGCGTTGCTTATAGCGAAGACCAGCATGGCGAGCGCCGAGACTGCAGCGGGGATCGCGAAGATCAGGAAGTTCTGCTGCAGAGGCAGCTGCTGGGCAAGAAGCACACCACCGAGGGTCGGCCCTACGATGGCGCCGATGCGACCCACAGCGGAAGCCCAGCCCAGCCCCGTCGAACGGACGGAAAGATTGTAAAGCTGCGCGACACTCGCATAGAGCAAAATTTGCGTGCCGATGGTGGTGCCACCGGCAATGAAGATCATCAGGAACAGCAGCCCTGCCGGCAAGTTGAAACCAATCAGCTCGATCGAGAATGAGGCCGCCACGAAGAAACCCACCACGACCTTCGGCAGACCGAACCGGTTACCCAGCCAACCGCCCGCAATGGCGCCCACCATGCCGCCGAAGTTGAGCGAGAAGAGGCTCAGAAGGCTTGCTTTTTCGGCATACCCCGCTTCCTGCAGGACTTTCGGCAGCCAGGACGACAGCAGGGAGCATAAGCATTTGTGGGGCGGGATAGAACGGAGTATGTCGGCGTCATTGAATTTCGATGGGACCGGTGGATGTGAAGAGGGCAAAACGAGCGGCAGAGAAAACTGCTGAACAGACGGCAACTTCGGAGGATTAGGCCTTCATCCTGCAATTCCGCATCTGGCTAAAGGGCGTGAGCCCGATGGTATGGCGCAGGGTTCAGGTTGCCTCGACAATGACGTTGTGCGAGTTTCATGGCGTCCTTCAGGTCGTGATGGGATGGGAAGGCATCCACCTTTACCAATTCATCATTCACACCGCACGGTATGGCTCGTGGGAAACTGGAGCCCGATCCCCGACCATGTCGCTTGGCGAATTGAAGCTGCGCAAGGGCATCCGATTCCTGTATGAATACGACCTCAACATTCCCCGGGGAGCATGAAATCCGGCTGGAGGAACGTCAGCCAGCCAAACCGGGCATTCACTATCCGGCATGCGCAGGAGGAGACGGCGACTGCCCGACGGAGGAGTGCGGTGGGCCGGAAGCATGGATGTGGCGACAGGACAACGCCTTCGGCTACGAGACGATGGACGATCTGGTGATTACGACCGAGTTTCTGCAAGAAGTCACCGAAACAAAATCCCTTGCGATGCTGGACGACTCTGATCGCGGGGATGAACTGCGCGCCGCCCTGGAGAGACTGAAGGAGCGCGCAAGCTGGCTGGGAGAAAACTTCGAACGCCGGAAAACCAATGAACGCCTGCAACACGGTGAACATTTCAGCCTTATGCATCAACAGATGTGACGTTTCATTCTGCGCGGGTGGCCGGGGCCGTGACCCCATCGAAGTCTTGCCAGTTCACTGAAGAATTTGCGGATTGCTAACCGATGATCTCTATCGCTGTTTCCGGCACGACCGAAGTGCGGCGACGGAGTTTTGCTAACATCAGGTTCTCCACTACGGCTGTTGTGGAAAATTTGATGCGGGGAGACGACATGCGGGCGCGACTGGTATTGCAAATGCTGAATGACGACAGCGAGATCGTCGTGACTGAGACGGTCGCCGATCTGGTGAAGGTGACGAAAAGGCCCGAAGATCTTGGCCTGTCGTTGTCCGACCACATCGCGCCCGAACGCCTTTATCTGGAGACCCGGTGGGCCTCGCTCGTGCCCTATGCCGCCGCCGCCGAGCTGTTGGCCGACGTGCTGCCGATCGATTGCGGCGCCAATGCCACGACGGTCCGGCAGCATGCGTTGCGCGCGGCCCGCCGTATCGAGCGGGAACTGACGGAAGAAAGAGTCTCCTTCATGCAGGATGCTTGCCCGCGCGACTGGATGAACCTGCCCATTCCGGATGGCCGCATCGTCATCGGCCTGGATGGCGGATACATCCGCGACCGCAACGACCGAAAGAAAAACTTCGAGCTGATCGTCGGCCGCTCGCTGCCCGACGACGGTGATCCGCGGTACATCGGTTTCGTCCACGGCTACGACCGCAAGCCACAGTGGCGCATCCTCGATCATCTTAAAAAGCAGGGCGTGCAGGCCAATCAGGATATCACTTTCATCACAGATGGCGGCGAAGAGGTCCGCTCGCTCGCCGAGATGATCGCGCCAGCGAGCGAGCATGTCCTCGACTGGTTCCATATCACCATGCGCATCACGGTCCTTCGCCAGTTCGCCCAGGGACTCGAAAACTACGACGAGCAGGCTGGGCGGGATCTGCTTGAAGGCCTACGCTGGATCAAATGGTATCTCTGGCATGGCAGCGGCTTTCGTGCCCGTGACGAAATCGTCGACCTGCAATTTGATACGGAAGGTCTCGAAACGGACTATCCAAACATGCGCAAGTTCCTGACCGCCATCGGCGAGTTCCAAGCCTACATCGCCTTCAACAGTGCGAGCCTGATCAATTACGGCGAGCGCTATCGGTCGGGTGAGCGCATCTCTTCGGCCTTCGTCGAGGCCACCGTCAACGCCGTCATCTCCAAGCGTTTCGCCAAGAAACAGCAGATGCCGTGGAGCAGGATCGGCGCGCATCTTCGGCTACAAACCCGGACCCAGACGCTCGACGGCTCCCTCCGTTCGACCTTCCAGCAATGGTACACGAGCATGGCAAACGACAATCAAGAATACGATGAAACAGCACTCGCCGCCTGACCGCCCCACAAATGCTTATGCTCCCCATTTTGCTATCAACTTCGCAATGCGCTAAGCGCCGTCGTTCAGGGCCTTGAAACTGCATGGATCAATGTCAGTCTACTAACTTACCCTTGAGGAGCCCATTTGGCCTCGGATGACAAAAGAAAACAGCGGGTGACACTGGTTGACGTGGCACGCGAAGCAGGTGTGTCGCGAGCGACAGCGTCGCTTGTCATCCGCAACAGCCCACTCGCCGCGGTGAAAACTCGCGAGCGTGTGGAAGCGGCGATAGCGCGATTGGGTTACGTCAGGAATCTCACCGCGGCTCGTCTCAGGGCCAGCCAAACAAGAATGGTCGGGCTTATCGTTCCCAACCTGACCAATCCATTCTTCGCAGAGTTGTTGTCGGGGGTGGAAGAGATCATCGACGACGCCGGGTTGATCGTTATCCTTGCCAACAGCCACGACAGTGCTTGCCGGCAAAGTGCGCTGATGCGCAGAATGCGCGAGCACGGCGTAGATGGTATCATCTTATGCCCCGCCTCGGATACCACGGGCGATTTTCTTGATGACCAGCGCGAGTGGCAACTCTCCGTCGTTCAAGTTTTGCGTCATATCACGCGATCGGTCGACTATGTGGGGGTCGACTACGCCGGTGGCATGAACAGTGCCGTAGACTTTCTCGTCTCGCTTGGACATCAACGCATCGCATTCGCCATCCAGGGCGGGCTCCACTCGGCATTTGAAGAGCGCTCGCTTGCCTTCGATCGCGCAATGTCGCGACACAATTTGAATGCTGGGCTTATTGTCCGTGTTCCGGAAACCTTGGCGGAGATAGCGCAGACCGCGGTGCCTCTTCTCTTTGCCGGGATGACCTTGCCGACTGCAACCATCTGCTTCAACGACATCGTTGCAATGGGTCTGTCCAGCGGACTGTATGACCATAATATCCGGGTCGGCCATGACCATTCCATCATCGGTTTTGACCACGTCAGGAATGGCGAGGCTATGCGGCCGCGTCTAACATCGGTTTCTACCTATTCAGACATCATCGGTCGCAGAGCGGCTCAAAGGCTTCTGGCAAGGCTGGAGAATCCCGACGGAGAGGTCGAATGGGACGTCATCAGAACAGATTTATACGTCGGCGATTCCTGCGGGCCGGCCTTGAATTCCTGACTCGAAAACTGAAGGACCAATCGTCGATCTCGACGCTTTGATACGACACGGATCTGATTTGATCACATCTCAGGCGTCCGGCACGTTGGCGACGAATGTGAAGATCCCCGGTGACGGGTGATCGGTTCGAAAAGTCAACGCGATAGAAGCGTGTGATATTTCGCCAACCATCCTCTGGTAGGCGACGTCTTGGTTATCAATTTGTCCGGCCGAACGCGGTAGTGCTGAGACACCATCGCGGCCAGTGGCGCGATGGGGGCAATCTGCATCGCCTCCCGGGCGAGTTGCGGGCTAAGGCCGGACTGCGATGACGGTGTCGTTCCATCATTCGCAACTGTAGCTTTCGCGGCTCCCAATGGAGCCGGTGTGGTTCCAGACAGGCTCTCGCGGATAGTCACAGAGCGGCATTGTCACATTGCCATTTGCCGATCGCACGTCTATGCGGCTTGGCGCTTTCCCTTTCTCAACCCAACGACGCAAGGCTATGAACAATTCATCCCGGCCCGTTGCCGGCTGAGGCAAAGGCACTTTGGCAACATCTGTTGGCTGGCCTGTTACAGGATCAACGGAGCCAGCTCGCGCAAACGTCCCGTCATGAGCAAGACCCGGGATCATAAAGAGCCGATAGAATTCTTTGAGCCTCGTTGTTCCACCCATGCTGGCGGAAGCGCGATTAAAGTAATTCAGGCTGCCCTGCGGCATGATGAGATCATCATTCCATCCATGATATGTTATCAATTTTGCCTTAGAATTCCGAAATGCCCTTAAGTCTGGGTCATCCGTGTTGATATTCGAGAACGGTCCCTGCAGGAGAAGGCCAAGAGCGTAGGCATCGGCCAAGCTCCCATAATCAAGCATCTTCCATCGATCCATCCCTTTGCCGCTAGGAGTATCGGGAAGCAGGCCGGCTTGGGCATAGCGTGCATCCTGAAGTTCCAACGCCACCATTGTCGAGGCGATGGGAAATGGTTTCTCTCCCGCAAGCCGCGCCAAAGACGTGCCTCGCGTTAACCCCCACCATAAATGGTTGCCGCTGAGCATTGCACTCATCCCATTGTCCATCTTGGGATCGATATACGAACCATCCGACGACTGCCCAAACCAGATGCGATTTACGGCTTCAGCCTGGGTCAGCGTGATACATGTGGCTGGGTCACTCTTGCCCGGGGTTTCATTGAGGATTTCACTGCTGCAGAGAACATTGATATCGTGACTTGGGTCATAACGGCATTGGGTCGGATCGAGCAGGAATCCAAGCTCCTTACCCCCACATTGCGCCGTTGCTGCCGCACTCGTTGCGTTTAACTTAGCTATATCGATGGGACCAGCGAACATCTTTTGCATTACAAGCTGAGGATAGAGCTCGGCGGTGATGAAACGAGTCCAGTTTATTGCCGGCGCGCCGGCCAGGATGCCATCGAAATCATCGGGATATTTCTGAGCCAGTTTCAAACCCTGGCGGCCACCAGTCGAAAAACCATCCCAATAGGTGTAAAGCTGAGGCTTGCTATAATAGGCAGCAGCCAGACCTTTCGTCTTCACGGCCAGTTCGTGGAGGCTGCGCTCCGCGAAATCGTGCCAAAGCACCGTATTTATTCCTCCATCCTCATCCAGCGCGAATGATCCATCGGACGTCGTTTGACCCAAATGACCGTGATCGGACGAGCTTACCACATATCCCTTCGCCACCGCAGCCAATGTTATCGGATCAGCCCGTCCGGCGTTGCCAATGCGGTCCGTTTTGCTTTGGTAACCGCCCGCGAAACCTCCGCTGCCCGTGACCCTTATGATCCGATTCCACGCGTCCGGTGATGGCAACCAAACCTCGATGCCAATCCCATCCGAAGTGGATTTCAGCCCGGCAGTGCCAGCTTTGCCAGGGCCAACCAGTAGCTTGACCAAACACATATCAACAGGAGCTTCAGGAGACGGTGCGGGAGAGCCGGAGAGGCCGACTTTCTCCTCTCGCGAGAAGTGCTTGACTAGCAGCACCCGGGTATCGTCAGCCTTGAATTTTGACTTCAGCGTGTCATCGCAACGCAAGCTCTCGGCGGCATGGGCTGGGCGTATGTTGGCCACCATTGGCAACATGGAAAGGGCAAGGAAAGCTAGCACAACAACTGCTTTCAGTTTCCTCATGATCTGTTCCTTTTCAGTTTATGAGCTCACAGACAAGCCATGCGCGCTGGTCACTCCGGCATAAGCCGAGCGCGTTGTGCTACCATCGATATCAGGAGCTCCAAGGTTGCAGCATCTCGACAAAGCGGTGCCTTTAGGCTTTCACCAGGATATCGCTCCAATCCTCGTCGATCCGGACGCTAATTATGAGTGCGCGATGGCAGGGCTCCTGATTGATTCCCGTATTTGGCAAAATGCCTCGATTGCCCCGGCCAGGACATCGGGCGCGTCGATGCACGGCAGGTGCCCGGCGCCAGGGATATTTTCGAAACGGCTACCGGCAATTTGCCCGGCCGTCGCCGCAACGAGTTCAGGTGGAGTCGATTGGTCATTACTGCCTGCCATGACCAAAGTGGGAACCGCCAATCTGCCTGCCGCCGCAGTCAAATCCGCGTCACGGAGGGCTAGGCAGGTGTTGATATACCCACGATCCGCCGTGCTCTCGAGCATGCGCCTCCAGGCTTCCCAGGCTCGAGGTTCGCGCATGCGATATCCCAACGGAAACCAGCGGGTCAGTATCTGTTCACTGACTATGGGGATGCCGCTGGTTTCGATGGCGCTGATACGGTCGTTCCAGCCCGCTGCTGTCCCGATCTTTGTTGCGGTATCGAGAAGGACGAGCCTGGCAACATAGTCCGGACACTGTGCTGCTGCTTCCATAGCAATCATGCCACCAACTGAAACCCCACAAAGGCTAACTTGCGTCCAGCCTATGATATCGAGCAGGCCGAGCAAATCGGCAGCCAGTTGTGAGATCGTATAAGGCTGGTCGGTCACTTCTGACAGGCCATGGCCGCGCTGGTCGAAAAACAACATTTCAAAATCTTGACCCAATCTTTGCTCGACTTCGCCCCAGATACGCAGATCCGAACCGAGCGAGTTGGCAAAAGCAATACGAGGTCCATTGCGACGGCCAGATAACCGATAGTGCAGTTGAACGTTATTGACGGTGATGAATGGCATGTCATTGAACTCCCAGATGTCGCTCGAGCAGATCGCCGCTAGCCGCCAGTTCCCCCGGACTGCCCTCGAATACCAGGCGCCCCTTCGACATGATCACAACACGGTCCGCCACCCTGGAGAGGCTGCGTATGTCCTTGTCGACGACGATCGTCGCAATCCCCTCCGAGCGGATGATATCGAGCGTCTTCCAGATTTCCTGGGCGATCAGCGGGGCAAGCCCCTCCGTCGCCTCGTCGATCAGGATAAGATCGGGATTGGTCATCAATGCTCGTCCAATCGTCAGCATCTGCTGCTCACCGCCAGACAATTGCTGCCCGCCATTGTTCCGCCTCTGCGCCAGACGCGGGAAAACAGAAAGCACGCGATCGAGCGTCCAACCCTGCTTGCCACTACGTCCAGGCCGGGCTGCCATAATGAGATTTTCTATGACAGTGAGCGATCCGAATACACCCCTTCCCTCCGGCACAAGCGCGACCCCGGCGCGCGCGATCGTCTCGGGAAGTTCCCCTCGAACACTGATCCCATGCAGATCTATGTCGCCAAGGGTGCGCGGCATCATTCCCATCAACGAGCGCAAGAATGTCGTCTTGCCCATGCCATTGCGGCCAAGCAATGCGATCTGCTCACCGGGCCTCACCTGTAGATCGATGCCATGCAGTATCTGGCTGACACCGTAGAAGCTTTGCAATCCTTGCACATTCAACAGCAGGCTCATGCCACCTCCTCTATCTCTCCGAGATAGGCGCCTCTGACTTTTGGATCGCGACGAACGTCTTCGACTGAGCCGGTGGCGATAATGTGCCCATCCGCCATGACCGTCAGTCGGTCCGCGATGGCAAACACAATATCCATGTCATGCTCCACGAGCAGCACGCCGCGCCCTTTTTTCAAAGAGCGGATGACCTCCGACATGCGCTTTGCCTCGCCATGCCCCATGCCTGCGAGAGGTTCATCCAGCAGCACGACGCGAGGTCCGGTCGCCAATACCATGGCAACCTCAAGCTGACGCTGTTCGCCGTGGCTCATCATGCGAGCCTTGGTCTCGGCCCGATCGAGCAGGCCGGTATCCGTCAACGCATTCAGGGCCTCCCGTTCGTTTTCTTCCTCCCGACTTCGCAACCGCCACATGGATAAAACACCCGGCCGAGCCCCCTGCGCGGCAAGCTTCACGTTCTCGAATACGGTCCGATCTTGAAAAATCGTGGTTTTTTGATAGGACCGACCCAGACCGGCGCGGCAGCGAGCATGCGGTGTATACGAGGTCATATCTTTGCCATCGAGCTCAATGCTGCCGGATGTCGGTGCTAGATCTCCGGCTAGTAGATTGATCAGCGAGGATTTTCCAGCGCCGTTTGGACCAATGATCGCATGGATTTCACCCTCTCGGACGGAGAGTGAGACGTCGGCGACGGCGACGAGACCGCCGAAGCGCTTCGTCAGTCCTTCCACAACGAGAAGCTCCTTTGTCATAGCTTACCTCCCACCGCCACAGGCTGCGGTAACTTGCGGCGAAAGAATGCCTCGGTCCCCGAGAGACGCAAAAGATCCTGAAGGCCACCGGGAACGAAGAGCACGAGCATGATGATGATGAGCCCGTAATACAGCTTCCATTCTTCGACATAGATTTTCAGCAGGTCTTCAAGGCCGACCAGGAGAATCGCGCCGAAAAGGGGGCCGGCAACGCGGCGAGTACCACCCAGCACCACCATGACAAGTGCGGTCGCCGACAAGTGCCATCCAAGCATCTGAGGTGCCACAAAGCCGAACTGTGCGGCCGACAGATAGCCGGCAATTCCTGCCATCACGGCAGAAACCACAAAGGCAACGAGACGCACCCGAAAGACCGGGATGCCCAGCGACAAAGCACGCCGTTCATTGTCCCGTGCGGCGGTCAGAGCATCGCCGAAGGGCGTGGCAAGAAGATGGGTTATGAGGCACCAGCACGCGACACAGGTCGAGAGTGCAACGAGATAGAAGACGATGGGGTTTTCAAGATCGAGTAAGACGATACTTCCCGCGGCCAGCACCGGCTTGACGTAAAGAAAGATGCCGTCAGATCCGCCACCAATGCCGGTATCGTGAAAAAGAAAGAATAACATCTCGCCGAATGCGAGCGTCACCATGATGAAATAGATGCCGCGCGTTCTAAGCGACAACAGGCCGATGACCAGTGCCGAGACCGCGACAACGGCGATCGCCGCTGCGAGTGTGAGCAACAGGGACGGAACTTCGTATTCCGGCGTTACGAGAATGAGAGTGTAGCCGGCAAGACCGAAGAACGCCGCGTGACACAGGCTGACCATGCCGCCAAAGCCGACAGACAAGTTAAGCGCCATGGCAAGGGTTCCAAGCATCAGGACTTTCGCGGCGAACTGCACATAATAACCGGACACGAGCCAGGGCAACAGCACCGCCGCGCCGAACATGGCGAGCATCGGAATCTGGGCGCGAGAGAACAGAGGGGTCATGGATCAGATCTCCCGTTTTCCGAGAATGCCAGTCGGCCGCCACAGCAGGACCGCGGCCATGAGCACATAGATGAGCATACCCGAAAATTCAGGCAGGAAGACTTTGCCGAACGTGTCGATCAGGCCGATCATCAAAGCACCGATGGCGGCGCCAGGAACTGAACCGACCCCTCCCAACACCACCACGACAAAGGACAGGATCAACATGCTATCGCCCATTCCCGGGAACACCGTTGAGACCGGCGCGATAACGGCACCAGCGAGAGCGGCAAGGGCTATTCCCACCGCAAAGACGAGGCGATTGACGCGATCGAAGGGAATTCCCAACGCCCGTGTCATGTCACGGTTCTCTGCCCCTGCCCTGACGATCATGCCGATGCGGGTCTTGTTGATCACAAGGAAAATGCTCATCGCCAGGATGAGACAGAAGACGATCAACGCGAGCCGATAGAGAGGATATGATTGCATATCGGTCAAGTTGATTGACCCGGAGAGCCAATCCGGCACAGGGACGGATTGCACATCGCGGCCAAAGAGCATTTGGCGAACTTCATCGATAACCAGGATCAGACCGAAGCTGAGGAGCACTTGAGAAAGGTGATCGCGGCCATAGAGCCGCCTGATGAAAAATGCCTCCAACAAAAGCCCCACCACGAAGCTGACGGCGGATGCGCCGAGAATGCCGGCGACCAGACTGCCGCTTGCCATCGCAAACCACCAGGCGAGATAGGCTCCAAGCATGTAGAATGCTCCGTGGGCCAGATTGATAACGCCGAGAATGCCGAAGACGAGTGTCAGTCCGCTGGCGACGAGGAACAGCACAAGACCATATTGCACGGCGTTCAAGAGCTGTATTGCGAATGTGCCGATGTCCATCTGCACCTCCCGGAAAGAGTGAGGTGGCGGGGTAGCCCCCCGCCGTTCGGTTACGACATGCGGCAACCACGAGCCGGGTCGTTCACCGCGTCACCGGCAATCGACACAAGCATGTTGCGACCCTCGCGGACTTCTCTCAAATAGATGTTCTGGATCGGATTGTGTGCCGCCGAGAAGCTCAGAGGTCCGCGCGGGCTGTCGAGCTTGGCCGCCTGCATCGCCGCGAACAACGCGTCGCGGGCCTGACTGTCGCCATCTGTCGCGGCGAGGCCGACATCGAGCAGGGCGGCGGCGTCAAAGCCCTGCACTGCATAGATATCGCCCGTGTCTCCGGTCTTTGCCTTGAAGCCTTCTAGGAAGGATTTGTTGGCGGGATTGTCGAGATCATCTGCATAATGAAGCGTCGTGCGAATACCCTCGGCGGATGCGCCTTGCGCTTTCAACGTCCCGTCTGTCAGGAAACCGGTGCCGTAAAGTGGGATTTTCCCCTTGAGCCCGGCCGCAGCATAGTCGACGACGAATTTGACCGCACCCCCTCCGGCAAAGAAGGCGAAGACAGCATCCGGCTTGAGCTCGGCGATACGCGTGATGAGTGCCTGAAACTCCACTTCGGGAAACGGCACCGTCAGTTCCTCGACGACGGTGCCGCCCGCCGCCTCGAAGCCTTCCTTGAAGGCCTTTGTCATCTGTTGTCCGGCCCCATAGCGCCAGGTGATCGTCGCGACTTTTCCGAAGCCTTCATCGCGCATGACCTTGCCCATCGGATGGGCCGCCTGCCAGTTCGAGAAGGACGTGCGAAAGATATTGGGAGCGCAAAGTGGGCCAGTGGCTTCGTCTGCCCCCGCATTCGGGATGATCAGCGGGCAGCCCGTATCTCGGGCTACCTTGACCATGGCCATGGCAACGCCGGAATGGACGGTACCTACGACAAAGTCGACCTTGTCGCGCCCGACCAGCCTGTTCATGTTATCTGTTGCGGTTTCAGGTTTCGATTCATCGTCGAGCCGAACGAATTCGACGCGCCTGCCGCCAAGCAATCCCGATTTCTGCTCGACGTAGAGGTGAAACCCGTTCTCGATGAATTGACCGAGCTTGGCGTATGTACCGCTGAAGGGAAGCATGATCCCCACTTTTAGCGGCGCCCCCTGGGCGATCGCTGGGCTCGCCAACCCGAAAGCCAGTCCAGCGGCTCCTATAGTGGTGGTGCCAAGAAACGAGCGACGTGTAACGATCGTTTCGAAAATTCCCTTATTGTTTGACATGTTCCCTCCTCCGTTAAAGTTTGTGGCTCAGCCGTGTCTCTCCTCAAGACACTGGCGCAGCCGTGGGATTCCCGGCATCAGCCGCTATCGCCGCCTCCAACCGGCAAAATCGTGCCGGTGAGATACGAAGCCTCGTCGGACGCCATGAACAGGATTGCACCCGCCTGTTCCTCCAGTGTTCCATAGCGTTTCATAAAGCTTGATTGCTTGGTCTGGGATACCACCTCGGACATCCATCGGCGGTCGTCCTCACTCTGGTCTTCACTGTTGCGCGGAATGCGACGCTGGGGGGCCTCCGTCCCGCCCGGCGCCACCGCGTTGACGCGAATGCCGCGCTCGGCGTTCTCCATGGCAAGAGCCACGGTTAATGCATTGACCGCTCCTTTCGCTGCCGAATAGGGCACGCGGTTGATGCCTCGCGTTGCGATCGATGAAACGTTAACGATCACTCCGCCGCCTGCTTCGATCATCAAAGGGAGCACCGCGCGGCAGCACCAGAGCGTTGGAAAAAGCGAGCGTCGAATTTCCGCCTCGATCTGCCGTTCATCAAAATGCTCGAAGGGACGCATCCAGATTGCGCCGCCGACGTTGTTGACCAGAATATCGGGGCCACCAATATGTGCGCGCGCCTGCCTAATCGCCTCTACAGCTCCCTCCCAGGCTTCAAGATCGGCAAGAATGGCCGTAGCCTTGCCTCCCGCAGCCTCGATCTCCGCGGCAACTTCACGAACGACATCCGATCGATCGATCAGCGCCAGCCGTGCGCCTTCCGCGGCGGCGCGGATTGCAACTTCGCGACCTATCCCCTGGGCCGATCCGGTGATGACCATCGCTTTGTTCGTAAAGCGGTCCAGTTTCATCACGCAACCTCCGCGGCATTGAATTTCTCGAAATAGAACGAAGCCGGCTTCACTCCGATAAGGTCGAAGTGCCGGCGCACGGCCTCTACCATCGGTGGCGGACCGCAGAGATAGACATCACTGTCTCCGCCATTGAGATCGTCCGCGCCGAAATGATCAGTGACGAAGCCCTTTCGCGGGGCATTGCTGTCGGGGTCGGAGACGCAGACTTCGAAGGTGAAATTTGAGATGGCGTCGGCGAAGGCTTCAAGCTTGCACACCTCGACGCCGTCAGCGTCGCGGGTAACCCCATAAAGCAAACGTATGGGTGGCGTGCTCCCACCCCTTGCGCTGAGGTAATCAAGCATCGAAAGAAACGGCGCCAACCCTGTTCCACCCGCAAGAAAAAGCGTCGGCCGGCTCAATTCCCGCAGATAAAACGCACCGGATGGCCCCTGTATGGTCAGGCGATCACCTGGCATTGCTCGACCGGAGAGATAGCCCGACATCAACCCGCCCGGAATATTGCGCACGAGGAAGTCCACGCGCCCGCCGTTTAAGCGGGATGAGAAGGAATATGCCCGGCTGTCCTCGGTTTGCGGAACCGACACCTGCACATACTGGCCCGGCAGAAAGGCGAGGTTGTCAGGCTGGTCGATTTCCAATGTGAAACCGATCGTCGTATCGGACAACTGGCGGACCTCGGCAAGACTTGCGCCGAACTCCATTGGACCGCTCTTGCACATCTTCGATGTCGCCGGAATCGACAGCACGCAATCGCTTTTTGGCCGCATCTGGCAGGTTAGTACATAACCTTGCGAGGCTTCCTCGTCGGTCAAAGCATCCTCGATATAGGCATCCATTTCATAAAAGCCGGATTCGACCCTGCATTTGCACGTTCCACAAACACCATCCCGACAGTCCATCGGAATATTGAGGCGCGCACGGTAGGCCGCATCGACGAGAACCTCGTTGGGGCCGCATTCGACGAAGCGCGTTACGCCGTCTTCGAAATTCAGGGCAATCTTGGGCATCGTGTTTCCTCCCGTGACCTCAGACGTGGTAGACGTCGATGACGTGATGGATGTAATCGTTGACGAGCACGATTTTCTTTCGCGCGATCCGCATGCCGCCCTCGTTGATCTCGAGCGTGTAAAAGCTCGTGCCGTAATGCGTATCCGTCGTCTTGTAGCGGAAATTCTGGGTCATCCAATTGAAGCGAACTTCGGCCTTCTCCGCCGTCTGCTCCAGGATCTCGACATTCGAAATGTGGTGCAGCGTTCGCGGCTCCGGCAGGCTGGTGGCGCTGGATCGATCCGTTCGGATCCGGAAGATCCGATCTTCAAGACCCTGTTTGGTGGCGTAATACATTAAGGAGATTTCCGACTGCGGATCCTCCGTCAGGCGGTCGTCGTCGTCCCAGGCTGGCATCCAGAACTCGACATGCGGCGCGTAAAGCGCAAGCCAGTTGTCCCAGTCCCGCTCGTCCAGATAGCGCGTCTCCCGATAGAGAAACTCCTCGACCTGCTGGCGTGAAATTGTCATGGCATCTCCTCCGGCAGGCCGTTGCCAGCCCGCCCCTATGGCAGTGCATTGTTTGAAATGATGCGCCCCTCCCCGGGGCGCATGAATTATCGCGTTGGATCGCGACCAATCGCAGCCCCGAGTGCCTTTTTCCAGTAGCTGTGCTGGATGACGAAGAGACCCTCGTCTTCGGTCTTCGCTCCAGACAGGAGTGGCTTCAGGCCAATCGCCTCGGCTCCTTCATCGGCACCCTCGATCCAATGTGTCGCACCGCGACTGAGATCGTTCCATGCAGCCTGCCGCGCCTGATAACCGATCTGGCAGGAACGAAACTCCTCCAGATCGTCTGGCGTCGCCATGCCGCTGGCATTGAAGAAATCCTCGTACTGGCGGATACGCCGCGCACGCGCGGCAACGCTCTCGCCCTTCGGCGCGATGCAATAGATTGTAACCTCGGTCTTGTCGACGGCAATCGGCCGATACACTCGGATCTGCGAAGAGAACTGGTCCATGAGGTAGACGTTCGGATAGAGGCACAGGTTACGGGACCTGTCGATCATCCAGTCGGCCCAGGCCTGGCCGAACTGTTCCGTCAACTCGCCGCGCTTTTCCGCAAGCGGCCGATCATCCGGGTTACCCCAGCGCGTCCAGAGCAACAGGTGGCCATGCTCGAACGAATAAAAGCCACCGCCCTGCTTGGCCCAGGACCCGGCATCCATGGCGCGGGTCACATCTTCACCGGCCGCTGCGGCAACCGCTTCCTTGCGATGCTGCGTCGTTGCAGCATAGTTCCAATGAACGGAGGAGACATGGTAGCCATCGGCACCATTCTCCGTTTGCAGTTTCCAGTTGCCATCGTAGACATAGCTTGAGCTGCCACGCAGCACCTCCAGCCCGTCCGGCGACTGATCAACGATCATATCGATGATCTTCCGCGCCTCCCCGAGGTGTTCCTCCAGCGACAGTACATCGGGATTGAGACTGCCAAACAGAAAGCCACGGTAGCTTTCGAAACGCGCGACCTTGGTCAGATCATGCGAGCCGTTGGTGTTGAATTGCTCAGGATAACCTGCCCCATTAGCGTCCTTGGCCTTTAGCAGCTTGCCAGTATTCGAAAACGACCATCCATGGAAAGGACAGGTGTAGGTGGACTTGTTACCCCGCTTATGGCGGCAGATCATCGCCCCGCGGTGTGAGCACGCATTGAGGAAGCAATTGAGGTTGCCGGCCTTGTCCCTGGAGATCACGATCGGCTGTCGGCCGATATAGCCGGTTATGTAATCATTCAGGTTGGGGATCTGGCTCTCATGAGCAAGGTAAGTCCAGTTCCCTTCCCAGATGTGCTCCATCTCGAGTTCGAACAGCTCCGAATCCGTGAAGATGTCGCGGCGGCAGCGATAGGAACCAGTCTCGGCATCCTCGATCACTGAGCCTTCGAGCTTCTCCTCGATACGCCGGTCGGCGGGAATATCCAGCATCTTTCATCCTCCTCAAGTGATCGGGAAGGCACCAGCTGCCTGGCACCTTCCATTCGGTTCTCAGGCAGCTTTTGCGCGCTCGCGCTCGACGACCGTATCCGCAACGCCTTCAACAGCGGGCATCAGGACGAAATCGAACTCGATGAAAGCGTAAGGCTGCTGCACCTGATTCTCGGCCATCAGCTTCGGATCATTGATCCGGATCACAGGCGGAATGAGGTCGTTGCGGGTGCCGAAGGCAAAGTCCTCGAAGAGGTAGGGATCGCCCTCAATATTGATCTGTGTCGTCAGGTGGCGATGGGCCGGGGCTTCCACGAAGAAGTGGATATGCGCGGGGCGATGACCATGCCGGCCAACAGCAAAGAGGAGTTCTTCGGTCGAACCGCCCGGAGGCGTGGAATAACCGCTCGGCATGATGGTGCGAAACCGGTAGCGGCCCTCGGTATCCGTGACGATACGGCGACGCAGATTGTAGGGCGCCTGTTGCGGATCAAAGTGGGAATAGTTGCCAAGGGTATTGGCATGCCAGACGTCGACCACCGCTCCGCCCACGGGTTTTCCGTTTTGGTCGCGCACCTGGCCCTGCATGAAAAGCACTTCGCCTTGGTCCGAGCCATCGTCGAGCCGGGCAAAGCCCTGACACTCCGGAGCACCTGCTATGTAAAGCGGTCCCTCGATGGTACGCGAGGTGCCGCCGGCCAGACCGGCACGCCGCTCTTCTTCGTCGAGGCGCAGATCGAGAAAATGCTCGAGGCCGATGCCTGGTGCGATCAGGCCGAGTTCATTGTTGCGGCCCGCAGCGCCAAGATAGGCGACCGCGCTCCAGGCTTCGTTCATACTGATGTCAAAATCGTCGATGGCCTGGAACAGATCGCCCAGAACACGATTCATGATCTCCTTGATCCTGCGATCGCCGCCATCCGTATCCAGTCCGCTCGCGCGCCGCGCCAGGTCCTGAATAACGCTCTTTTCGATGATACCACTTGCCATAACATCCTCCTTTTGGCGTGGAAGGGCGATGGTCGCTCGCTTCCCTATATGGTCCCTTTCACTCGACCCCTCCCGGGCCGATCGTGATGCGCTTTGCTAGCTGTCGTCTTCCCGGAGCGCGGAGGGGTGCCTGCATAGTGGGGCCACCTTGATCCGCATGAAGGGAAATAGCGGCAGCGTCGACAGGATTTCGTGAAGTTCACCCGGCCCGCTGACATCGAAAATGCTGATGTTGGCGTATTGGCCTGCCATGCGCCACAGATGCCGCCATTTCCCCGACCGCTGGAGTTCGTGTGCACGCTCCTTTTCGGTTGCCTTCAGATCCACAGCCAACTGATGTGGCAGCTCGTATGGCAATTCTACCGTCATCTCGACATAAAAGAGCATATCGTCACCCCGCAATTCTCAGGCCGCCAGCAGGCTTCGCGCCTCGGCGAAAGCGGTCGACAGCACTTTCATCCAGCGTAATTCCGAGCCCGGGACCAGTCGGAATCTGCAATTCGAAATCTCGAAAAACGAGAGGCTCGATGAGGAGCTCTTCGGTGAGCAGCAGAGGGCCAAAAAATTCGGTGCCCCACGGCAGATCCGTTACACCGACCAGCAACTGCGAGGCTGCAATGGTGCCGACTGGCCCCTCCAGCATCGTGCCCCCATAGATGCTTATACCTGCCGTTTCTGCGATTGCTATCACCTTGGCCGCCGCGAAAAGCCCTCCAGCTTGCTCGATCTTGATGGAGAAGACGTCGGCGGCACGTGCCGTCGCAGCCTCAAGCGCACTTTCCGGCCCGACAAGAGCCTCGTCTGCCATGATCGCGATTGAAGATGCACGCGTGAGCCGCGCCAGCGGGGCGATTCCGGCCACCGGCTGTTCGACAAGCACACAACCGGCATCCGCAAGGGCATCAATCGCGCCTTTTGCTTCCCGCTCGCGCCATGCCATGTTCACGTCGACCCGAATCGAGGCTGTGTCCGGCAGTGCTTTCCTGATGTCGGCAACGTGACGAACGTCTTCAGCGATGGGCTTGCTGCCGATCTTTAATTTGAAATCCTTATGCCGGCGAAGATCGAGCATTTGCTGTGCCTCATCGACATCCCTTGCGGTATCGCCCGATGCGAGCGTCCATGCGATCGGCAAACTGTCGCGCCGCCGCCCGCCCAACAACTCCGAGAGAGGAAGCCCCAGTCGACGCGCGTGACAATCAAGCAGCGCTGTTTCGACCGCACACTTGGCGAAGTGGTTTCCCTTGATCGCCTTGGAAACGATGTCCATCGCAGCTTGCACGCGCGTAGCGTCCCGACCGATCAGCAAGGGAGCGACGTACTGGTCGATGGTGAGCTTCATTCCCTCCGGGCTCTCCGGCCCGTATGCCAAGCCACCGATAGTCGTCCCTTCACCCGTGCCTTCAAAATCGTCAGAACAACGGATGCGGACGATGGTCATACTCTGCTGACTCATGGTGACCATCGACAGCTTGTGCGGTCGGATAGTTGGCAAATCGAGTATAATCGTCTCGATCGCGGTAATGCGAATTATGCCAGACACAACACTTCCTCCCTTGGTCTATAAGGAGGCTAGCCTTCCCAAGAGAAACAGTCCAAAACTATAAAAGTCGAATTTCATACCCTGGAGGTATAGTAAGGTGGAACTGCGCCAGCTTAGATATTTTGTGGCCGTGGCACGGGAACGAAACTTTTCGCGTGCCGCGGAGATTCTGCATATCGCCCAGCCACCCCTCAGTCGGCAGATCCAGCAACTCGAAGAGGAATTGGGTGTCGATCTCCTCGATAGATCGAAAAGACCTCTGTCGCTAACGGAGGCCGGACGGTTCCTATACGAGCAGGCCGCCAAGACACTTGTGAATCTTGAACACATCCGGGAGCAAACGCGTCGGATCGGCCGATCTCAACGCGAAAGGTTTATCATCGGCTGCGTTGGTTCAACACTTTACGGCGGCATTCCAGACCTCGTGCGACGCATGCGGATACAGTGGCCGGAGCTCGACATTGAGATAAGGGAAATGATGTCGACTGAACAAGTGACCGCGCTCAAGGAAGGACGCATCGACGTCGGCTTCGGCCGGGTCCGGTTTAACGACCGGGAAGTCGAGCGACTGACACTTCGCGAAGAGCGCCTAGTCGTAGCCTTTCCGAAAGGGCATGTGAAATCATTTGAGAAAGAGCCTATTGCGCTCGCCGAGCTGCAAGGTGAACCATTGATCGTCTACCCTTCAGTGCCTCGGCCGAGTTTTGCCGATGAAATTCTGAATCTGCTGGGCGAGTTAAGTGTCACGCCTGGATCGGTCGAAGAAGTCCGTGAAATCCAGGCTGCGTTGGGTATGGTTGCTGCCGGCGTGGGACTTTGCATCATTCCCGCCGCGTCACAGAGACAAAGACCGGATGACGTTTGTTACAGAATGATCGGGGACGAGAAGGCGACCTCGCCCATCATCATGAGCTTCCGGCGCTCGGACGCAGACGGTAAAATCAATCAGATCAAGCAACTGATCCGTGAAATGTATGCGGATAATCCGCCGTGGCTACAGTTATCCAATGTTCGCTTGGGCGAGGGCTGAAACAGACCGACCAGGCGGCATATGAAGCCCCAGCGCTTGCAACAGAATGCAGCGGCAGTCGAAGATGTGAGAGTAACGGTCAGGAATATGAGAGCGCCAGATAAGCGCTTTCCCGTCAAATGATACTAAGCTGGGCTTCACATCAAGGGAGAGGAGGCCCCACTAAAATGAATTTGCTTAGAACGAGCGAAAACTCTCAGCCCACAACCGCCCAAACTGGAGCGCAACCGCGTACGCCGGTGTTTCTCTTTATCAACGGTACCTGGCGGCCAGCGGCATCCACCCACACGTTTGCCGACATCAACCCGACGACGCGGTTGTCATATGCAACGGTGGCGGATGGCAACGTGAGCGACATTGAATCGGCCATCGCCGCCGCCAAGGCCGCCCAGCCAGCGTGGGAGGCTCTACCGCCGGCCGCTCGCTCCGGGTTTTTCTACAAGGCCGCTGAGATCTTTCAGTCCAGCCAGGAAAAATTCGTGAACGCTTTGGTGGAAGAGACAGGGTCCGGCCTTGGGAAGGCGATGTTCGAATGCTCGCTCATTCCGCTGGCACTCCGCGAGGCCGCCGCCCTTACCACACGCGCTACGGGTGAAATCCTGCCGTCCAATATACCGGGCAAGGTCAACACTATCTCACGGACCGCTGCAGGGGTTGTCGGTGTGATCTCTCCGTGGAATTTCCCCTTGTATCTTTCGCTTCGTGGCTTTGTCTATGCATTGGCGCTCGGCAATACCGCGGTCCTCCAACCATCTGAGGATTCGCCTATTTCGGGGGGCACCATATTGGCGGAGCTTTTCGAGGCCGCTGGTCTGCCATCTGGCGTATTCAACGTCGTGACCTGTAGCCGCGACAAGGTAAAGGCGGTGGCTGCGGCAATGATCAACGATCCGCGCGTTGCACGGATCAGCTTTACCGGCTCCACGGCTGTTGGCCGGGAGGTGGCCACGACTTCGGCGACGCAATTCAAACGAGTCGTTCTTGAACTTGGGGGTAAGAACCCGGTGGTTGTTCTCGATGATGCCGATGTGGATTATGCCGTCAATGTCGCATTCTTTTCGGCCTTTCTTCATCAGGGCCAGATCTGTATGTCGGCCGACAAGATCATCGTGGCGCGCAACCTCTATGATAGCTTCGTTGAGAAGCTTATCGCCAAGGTCTCGATGTTCGAGCCGCTCGAACCGTCAAATCCCATGGCAGTCATAGCTCCTATAATCAACGATCGACAGCTCGACCGGATCGACAAGCTCGTCAAGTCCGCGCGTGACGCCGGCGCCACCATTCATCTCGGTGGCGAGAAGCTGGGCCCTTTCTATCGTCCGACAGTGATGACCGGTGTTACGCGCGACATGGATATCTATCGCGAGGAAATTTTCGGCCCGGTCGCTTTCGTAATGCCTGCCGACAGCGAAGAGGAAGCCATCGCTCTCGCGAATGATACGGTTTATGGCCTTTCGTCCTCGATCATCACCGGCAATGCCACCCGCGGTCAAATACTTGCCACGCAGATCGAAGCGGGAATGGTCCATGTCAACGACACATGTGTTCACGATGAGCCTCACTGCCCCTTTGGTGGCATGAAAGCATCCGGCTGGGTTGGAAAGTGGGGTGCATCCGGTGCGATCGAAGCCTTCACCGAGCAGAGGTGGATATCGGTCCAGACGGTGCCGCGCCCTTTCCCGTTCTGAGAACCGCTGCTCGGGCTCGGCTACCCCATTATCCGGCATCCAGGATCGAACAGATGACACCTCCTGTCTTTTCGCGGTTCGCCCGAGGCGACCGTTTGAACACCCTTGAAGCAGCGCTGTACCATGGCAAAGTGGGCCGCAGGCAATTCATGCAATTGGCCATGGCCGCTGGCGCTTCCCTCACAGCTGCTCGCACAATGGCTCAAGATGGTGGCGATGCTGCTATCACGCAGCTTTACAATGCCCACAACCTCAAGAAAGCGTACGACTATATTGTCGTGGGCAGCGGCAGTGGCGGGGCTGTCGTCGCCGGCCGCCTCGCGACCGAAACGGATGCTGAGGTGTTGTTGCTGGAGGCAGGGAGTACCGATCAGCTCAATGCGGTCTTGAACCCCGGCCTCTGGCCGACCAACATTCGTTCAGAGCGGGATTGGGGTTACACTGCGGATCCAGCGGATAGCGTTAACGGACGCGCCCTAATCCTGCCGATGGGCAAGGTTGTCGGCGGAGGCTCTTCCGTGAATGCAATGGTTTGGGCGCGGGGCCACAGGAATGATTTCGACTTTTGGGCGTCGGAAACGGGCGACGACAGCTGGTCCTACGCTTCAGTGCTTGAGATCTACAAGCGAATAGAGGACTGGCAAGGCAAACCGGATACGAAGCGCCGCGGTGATGGGGGGCGACTGTGGATCGAGCCTGCTCGAGATCCGAACCCCATTGCTCCAGCGTTTCTCAGCGCGGCTGAAAGCGTGGGCATTCCCACCTTCGAAGACATGAACGGCGAGATGATGGAGGGCGCTGGTGGGGCTGCGATCGCGAACCTTCGCATTCGTGATGGTCGCCGGATCAATCTCGCTCATGACTATCTTTATGCGGCCTTGAAACGTCCCAATCTAACGCTGTTAACCGGCGCAGAAGTCCTTTCATTGACGGTGATCGGCTCCCGGGTCACAGGCCTGACGTTCAGCAGAAATGGCGTGACTCATGCGGTCGAGGCCAAGACGAGGATGCTGCTGTCGGCGGGCGCCATCAGCACGCCCAAACTTCTGATGCTTTCCGGGATCGGCGATGATACGGAACTGTCGAAGCATGGCATCAAGACTGCCGTGAAGCTGCCGGGCGTAGGTCGGAACTTTCAGGATCATGTTCTTGTGGCGGGTTGCCTATGGGAATACAAGGTGCCATTGCCGTCAGCCAACAATGTAGCCGAAGCGACATTGTTCTGGAAAAGCGACGGTTCGCTGGACACACCGGATCTGCAGCCTTTCCAGATCGAGGTGCCTTTCGCTTCGGAAGTCACAAGTCCCCAGTACAATCCGCCGGCAGGCAGTTGGACAATCGCGCCCGGCTTGGTTCGACCCAAGAGCCGTGGCCGCGTCTATCTGTCGTCCGCCGACCCCAGAACGATGGCCCGCATCGATGCGCGGTTTATGTCCGACCCCGCTGATCTGAAGGCAATCCTGCGTGGAATCGAACTCTGCCGCGAAATTGGAAACTCCGAAGCGATGAAGCCCTTCGTAAAGCGTGAAATCATGCCGGGCGCACTGGATAAAACAGCGATGGCGAACTTCGCGAGGGATGCTGCCGGTACCTACTTCCACGAAAGCTGTACTTGCAAAATGGGGCGCGACGAGCTCTCCGTTGTAGACGGTCGGCTGAGTGTTCGAGGCGTTGAGGGATTATCCATTGCTGACGCTTCGGTAATGCCGCGTGTCTCGACTGGTAATACAATGGCTTCTACGGTCATCATCGGCGAACGAATGGCCGATATTCTTCTCGGATGAGGTGGATCAGGTCGAGCTGGCTCGGCCTTTTCCTTCGCCCGCAAAGTATTATTGAATGTACGCCCGTACGTCTGGGCGGAGACGTTTGCGAATGCCGCCCGGGGTTTCTCCTGTCACCCGCCGAAACAGCCGAGAGAAATGCTCCACGCTCGCAAAACCGAGATCAAATGCCACTTCGGTAACGGGCGTGGTAGCGAGCAGGGTCCGAGCCCGATGGATACGACAGTCATTGGCAAATTTGGCCGGCGTGACGCCAAAGCGCGCCTTGAAACGTCGGAAGAAAGTGGCCTCACTCATGCATGCTATTTGGGCCAAATCCTCGATCGCATATCGTTCTCGCGGATTATCGCGGAGCATTTCAGCGGCCACGTCGAGGCCAGTTGTGGGCGAAAACGTCCGCTGTTCCACGAGAAGTTCGCGCGACTGTGCCTGAAGGATACGCAAGACGAGCTCCTCGTGACCGAGATCCACAAGGACATCCCGGAACGGGCTCTTCTCGTCCCTATAGAGCGTCATCAATCTGTTCATCTGCCCAAGGATCGCTAGATCCTTCCGGAAAACCGCAAAACGAGTCCAATCCAACGAAAACCGGCCATCGAGACCGAGCCGTTTCTGGCCCTGATTAACGCGTTCGACAATTTCATCAACCTGACTGCGATCTATTTCTATACATATGCATTCGGTTGGATCTTCAGGGGAGGCTTCTGGAAATAGGATTTCCAATGGCATGCCTGGAGCAACGAGCATGGCTTCGCCAGGCAGAAAATCGAAAGGCTTGGAGCCGTTGACCCGCATGATCTTATGACCGCGCATCATCTGGCAGACGATTGGATTGGGAAAGCAGAGGCTCACTTCCGCAGTATGGTTCGTCAGATAACTTGATGCCTCGCTGGCGGCGCTATGCCGGACCATGCGATATTCGATGAGTTTTTCCGTTACATTGACCATTTGCTCCTCCTCCCAAAGGAACCTGCAAATGACTGTGGTGCTACAGCCCACATATGCAGTTCGCTAGCCTCCTAGCTTCCATCCTGAAGGCACCTGTATCAATGCCATGCCGAGTATTGTTCCATACCTTTTAGGCATACTCATTGCGCCGATTACAAGCGTTTTGCGTAGTTTGGATTAGGCAATCAAGAATTGTGCAACTGCGTCTTCCTGCCAAGCAACGCCTGTTCCCGGTTCTTCCGAGGCCAACGCAAAGCCATCCTGGATTGTCATCCCTTGCAACAGAACAGAACCGGCAATATCCATATGCTCTAATCGGTGTGCGGTTGGCGACGCAGCCAGGAGATGTACACTGATTTCCTGAAATAGATGGCTCGAGAGCGGCAACCCGTGCTGCTCGGCAATCGCACTGGCCTTCATCCATCCGCACACGCCGCCGATTTTCATGACGTCCACCATGGCTAGGTTGCTCGCGCCGGCCTTTACGGAGAGCATCATTTCTTCAGGCCCAAACCAATTTTCGCCCATTTGAACCGACGTGGTCAGTGCTCGGGTGATTTGCCCGTGTCCATCATAATCGTGTTGGAGAGTAGGCTCTTCGATCCACGTTATACCTTCTTCCGCAAGGGCGCGTCCTCGGGTTATGGCTTCAGGTACCGAGAGGGCCTGATTGTAATCCACCATGATTTCGAACTGAGGGCCGACTGCGGACCGGATCGCCCGAATGACGGTGAGCTCCTCTGCAAAGGAAGCATAGCCAATCTTTGTCTTGATGCCGCGAAAGCCCGCCTTGGCGGAGCGAACGGCCCTCTCCACCGCCAAGACCTCTCCGTCCATGCTGTGGCTGTCATAAGCCTGAATTGGTCGCGGCTCCCCTCCGATCAACCGAACGAGAGGCATTCGCTGCTCTTTCGCAAACGCGTCCCAGGCGGCCATCTCGATGCCGGCCAGAGCCATACGCATCAAACCAGTGTACCCGAGCAGGCAAAAGCTTCGCCGAAGACGTTCCTCAAGGGCCCGGGGCGCAACGGATTGGCCAATGATCGTGCCCGCAAGATTGTCTAACAGGGCGACTAAAGGCTGTAGGGTCAACGGTGTATAGCCGAAGATGTAAGCATGCCCGATAATGCCGGCGTCGGTGAACAGGTCGATCAGTACCAACGGAGAAGCAGAAACTGTACCGGACGCTGTTCTGATCGGGAACTCGAGAGGGACGAGCACCGGACGCGAGCGAATAGCGGTGATCTTCATCATGAACGTTTTTCCTCGTTGTGTCTGCCGAATGTCGGAACCAAGAAGTCCGAGGAGAGTTGAACGACAGAATTGCAGCCGATAAGCGCGAGTGTCCGATCAATTTCAGTGCGGAGGATCGACAGCACGTCGTCGATACCAGGCTCGCCTCGGGCGGCAAGTCCATAGAGGGTTGCCCGTCCCAACAGGACTATCTTCGCACCAAGCGCCAAGGCCTTGACGATTTCGCCACCGCGTCTGAAACCACTGTCGATCAGGATTGGCTTCGTCACGAGTCGCGCCGTCTGGGAAAGAACCTCCATGGGTGAAAGGCAGCTATCGACCTGCCGCCCCCCATGATTGGAAAGGATAACGCCGTCAGCACCAAGCTCAACGCACTTTTGTGCGTCCTCCGAGCGCAGGATCCCCTTGACGAGGAGCCGATGAGGCCAGCGATCACGCAGTCTTGCCAGATCTTCCCAACTGAAACTGGCATCCATCTGCCGGCTCATCAGGGCGGCCTGGGCTTGCGGGGTTGCGGCGGCCGCGCCTCTGAAATTGGCCAGCTGCGGGACGCCCGTCCTCATGAGATCGAGCGACCAAGCAGGATGGCGAAGACCATCGAGGATGACCTTTGGGGTGTAGCGGAGCGGTAGACCAAAGCCACTGCGCATGTCGCGTTCCCTGTACCCATTGACGGTAACGTCGGTGGTCAGAACAAGGGTCTTGTAGCCTGCGGCCAGTGCTCGGTCGGTCAAAGAGTTGGCAAGATCCCGACGTACAACATAGAGCTGAAACCAGAGTTCACCGTCGCAGTTGGACGCGACCTCTTCAATTGTCAAGTTTGAGGCCGTGGACAGAACGAAGGGAATGCCCAATCTTGCCGCCGCCTGAGCAAGGAGCAAATCGCCTTTTGGCCGGAAAATTCCGTTAAGCCCCGTAGGGCCGATCATGAACGGCAACGGATACCGCTGTCCGAACAATTCAACAGTTAGATCCCGCCGGCTGACGTCAATCAATCGAGACGGTTTGAAATGCCAGTCCAGGAACACATCGCGGTTATGCCGCAACCCGTATTCATCCTCCGCGCCACCATCAAGATAGTCAAAAACCATCTTTGGCAGGCGGCGGCGGGCGAGGTGTCGGTAGTCCTCGACTTTGATGGATTTTCCCATCGGATCAACCTCCGTGCTTGGTCAAAACCTCGATCAGGATAGGGGTATCCGAGGACAGGGCTTCCGTCAGTGCATGCTCGAATTCTTCCGCATTTCCGGCTCGATGCGCCTTTACGCCGTAACCCGTAGCGAGTGCCTGGAAGTCGATGTCCGGCACATCGAGACCGGGAACGTTTTCGACCTTCAACACTCCGGCAAACCAGCGAAGCGCACCGTAGGTGCCATTTTTCATGATGATAAAAATCGTGGGAATCTTATATTGCGCCGCGGTCCAAAGCGCCTGAATGCCATAGTTGGCAGATCCGTCGCCAATGATGGCGATAACACGCCGTTCTGGTTCTGCAAGCTGGACGCCGACAGAGGCAGGCATCGCAAATCCAAGACCGCCGGCGGCGGCGAAGTAGTAGCTTCCGGGCTGGCGCATCCGGAGGCGCTCCCAAAGTGCAGCCGTTGTTGATGTTGACTCATTCAGGTAGATAGCGTTTTCCGGTGCAAGATCGTCGAGTATGTCAAAAACTGCTTCAGGCAGTAGCGCGCCACCGCTCGCTGGTGCCCTTTCTGGGCGTGGCAATGCCTCGAGGTCGGCGCGCGCGCCCGCAACCACGCGCTCGCAAAGGCGCTTCAATACACCTCCAACGTCGCCAACAATTGCATCACCCATGGGCGCCCGAGCGGCCTCAAGAGCATCACAGGTCACAGAGATAAGGCTCGCGCCTTCGGGGAGCCAGGCACCAGGATCGTATTGATGATATCGAAACACCGGTGCGCCGAAGACCAGAATAAGGTCGTGCCCACTCAATAGGCGCGAGATCGAGGCAATACCCGCCGGCAGCAATCCACGAAAATTCTGGTGGGTCGTTGGGAAAGGACAACGCGGCGCGGAGGGAGCAACCCATACCGGAGCGGCGATTTTCTCCGCGAGAGTAACCGCATAACTGTTGGCGCGCGCAGCATCTACGTCGGGCCCTAGCACGATGACCGGATTGCGCGCCGACGCAATCCTATCGAGGAGCGCGGCCAACCGATGTTCGTCCGGCATTCCGGCGGCCTCGACCTTTCGCATATTGACTGCATCCGAGAAAGGCCCGGCGGGCTGCTCCCAATCATTGTAAGGGATAGAGAGATATACCGGTCCCTTGGCCGGAAGCTCAGCAATGTGATACGCACGACTGAAGGCATGCGGAACTTCCGAGGCACTCGCGGGCTCGTAACTCCACTTTACAAGAGGCCGCGGAAGCATCGCGGCGTCGACGTTGGCCAGCAGTGGCTCCGCCCCGATCATAGCGCGTGTTTGCTGCCCGGCGGTGACGATAATTGGGGTATGCGAGTTCCAAGCGTTCGCGAGAGCCCCCATGCCGTTGCCCGTGCCGGCTGCCGAATGGAGATTGACAAGCGAGGCGTTGCCCGTCGCCTGCGCGTACCCGTCCGCCATCCCCACGACAACTCCTTCATGGAGGCCAAGGATATAACGGAAGTCGGCCGGAAAGCCGTTCAGGAACGGCAGCTCATTCGAGCCTGGGTTGCCGAAAACGGTGGTCAGACCAACGCTCCTGAGCAATTCATATGTTGCCTCTCTGACTGTCTTCAACACAACCTCCTTCGTTTGAAGGCAGTCAAAACTAAAACAATTATTAGTCAAATCGCGATTGTTTTGATTACAATATAGATTCCCTCTATATTGTAATCAAAGAGAACGATGGAGAGGCAATGACTGACCTAAATTTAATCCGTGCGTTCATCGCGATCTACGAGACGGAGAGTGTCAGCGGGGCGGCTGTCAAGCTCAACCTTACACAACCGTCGGTGAGTCACGCCTTGAGCCGCTTGAGGGATATGCTGGACGATACGCTCTTCACCCGCACCCGCGACGGCATGAAGCCGACCTTTGTAGCCGAACGGATGTACGGTATTTTTCGATCAGCTCTTTCAGAGATTGAAACCGCCATAGCCAGTCGGTGGAACTTCGATCCGAAGTCTTCCAATCAAGTTTTCAAATTAGCATTCTCCGACCTGGGCGAAATGACATTTTTGCCGCACATTTTGCCGCGCCTAAGCCAGGAGGCGCCAAAAGTCGGCATCGAGGTTGTCGAACTTGAAGTCGAGAAACTGGATGACTGGTTTGCGACCGGCAAAATAGATGCGGCGATCTTCAATTCCACAAGTGCAAAAGTGCAATCTCGCTCAGAGCCCATCTTCCAAGAGCACTACGTTTGCCTTGTTAGCGCCCGGCATCCGCGAATTCGCGACCAAGTCTCCCTTGAGCAATATTTATCCGAAGGGCATATCGTCGTTTCGTCCCATTCCGGGCATCGTCAAGTCGAGGATCAGATTCGGGCGATTGGTGCGGCCCGACAGGTTTCCCTGCGATTGCCTCACTTCACTGGCCTTCACGACATCGTCGCGAAAACCGAGTTGCTCGCGACACTTCCATCTCGCACGGCCCACATGTTCGCGAGTAGCGGTATGGTTAAATATTGCACAATTCCTCTTCCGATCCCTGAATTTGAAGTCAGGTTGCATTGGAGAGAGACAGATGGCGAGATCGAGGCTCAGGCCTGGCTACGCGAGATTCTGAAATCATGTCTGCAAGGCCTATAGTCTATTTCGGACGAAAAGAATTGATATTATCCGCGGTGGTCGATCGAGAGGGCAGAACAGACGCCGGACGTCAGAGGCATATATACTGGTGGCAGGCATAAGCAAAACGGCGTCTTGAAAGCACAAGCCGGCATAGACTTCTGAATGAGCATCAGCATCATCTTCAGAGAGAGCCTATCGCCACCAGATTCTTGCTGCCATGCTCCTTGTCCGGAACTCGCGGCCCAGGATAGTTTTCAAGGATGAACTGCAGAACTCCATAGGAAAACTCTCCGCTGGAATCCTCCGTCTTCGGCGAGAATGCTCGAGGGTCGACTGTAGCCATTACCAGACCCTCCTTTTCGTGCGGGATTAGATTTCCAATTTCAGCTCCATTGCCCCGATATATTCTGGCGTGGCCACCCCCCTTGGGCACCCATCTGCTCGCGGGGATTTCCTGAAATCTCGAATATGCTTCGTCGCCCACGATGCTGCACGGGACGATTGTGACAGCGCCGGTAATTGTCGCGTAGTAACGCGCCGCGGCGAGATTGACTGCAGGGCCGGCCCAATTGAACCCGTTGGCCTCCGGCAGTATGGGCCAAGCGCCGATATGGATGTGTTCCATCTGTGACTGGAGGATATAAGTCATTTGCGGATGCATATGCTCCCAGCAACTAAGCGAGCCAACGCGACCGATCTCTGTCTGGTAGACCCTCAGGCCCGACGCATCGCCGTCACTCCATACAGTTCTTTCGCCACCAGATGGGCGAAGCTTGCGACGGATTTGTACAGGGCTGCCATCTGCCCCGATCAAAGCCTGTCCCATATAGAGGTAATCACCTTCCAGCTCGCTGTACCCAAGCGACACGAAAATTTTCTCACGTGCGGCTGCCTCCAATAGTAGCCGCCATTCCTCACTGCCTATCTGCAGCGAGTTGGCGACGTATTGCTTCAAATGGGCCTTCTTCCATTGTTCCGATTCATGACCGAACGGATACCCGGGCAGCCATAATTCCGGGAAGGCAATAAGTTTGGCTCCGGCACTCGCAGCTTCTCCGATCAAGCGGATCGACTTGTCGACGCCGCCTTTGAGATCAAGGTAGACCGCTTCTGCCTGTACGGCGGCAACCTTGAACTCCTCCGTCAGGCGATTTCCCGGCAAAGCATGTCCGGATGCGGATTGCGCCGCGTCCGCAGCACGCACATCCTGTGCCAGACGAGTAAGATAAAGAGCGGCGGCAGATGCCCCCAGCATTTGTCGTCTTGAAATATCCATTTGTGTTCTCATGCTTTTGAGAAGCGAACTCGGATTGACAACCTTTAAGGCAGCCAATCCGTAGCCGTCGCGTTATTCGATTTCTGTGTAGTCCGTCTCGAAAGGATGGACACGCTGTTGTCCATTCCGGTTGAACAGGAGGCGGAGAACATCCGGGCGAGAATAGTGGCCAACCGGGTCATAGGCAGCTTTCGCTACCCCGATGAACCCGAGGTCCACTTCAGCATACATCACACCCTCCTCATTTTCGGGAATTGCCTTGGCTAGGGGCGCACCATCGGGACCGAAGATCATCGTGAAACCTCCGCCTTCAAGAAGCAGATTCTGCTTCGAGGGAGTGTCCACCAGCATCTCTATCATCGCCTTGGAGACAAGCGCACACGGCGCAAGCACGTAGCACTGCCCTTCAAGCGCATAAACCTGGCTGGCAGCGAGATTTGCTTCGGCGCTCAATTGAAAGGCCGCGCCCCGATAAACAGAGAAGCTTGGCCAGCTTGCGATATGGATCTGCTCATTTTGTGAGAACATTGCATATTTTGAGAGCGGCTGGATGTGCTCCGCGCAGCAAAGCGCACCCAAACGCCCAAGTTCCGTTGTGTGGACGGCGATATGCGATCCGTCACCCTCGCCAAAGACTGTCCGTTCCGCATGGGTGGGCTTGAGCTTGCGACGGTTGGCAATGATTTCACCCTTGTCGCTGAAGATCGCCTGAGCGATGTATAGGCTTCCTCCTGCCCGTTCCGTGAAACCCATGACGACGTGGATAGCATTGATCGCGGCCGCCTCGCGCAGCCGCTCGTAGTGCGCGTCGCCGACTTCCATAGCGTTGGCGAAATATTGACCAACAAACTGCATTCCCCAGGCCGGCGAATCCAGCCAGATCCACCAGGGGTAACCAGGAAGCCAGACTTCAGGGAAGGCAACAAGCGAGGCGCCGTTCCGGGCTGCTTCCTCGATGAGCGAGATCGCCTTGTCGACACCCTTTGCGATATCCAGAAATTCCGGTGCTGCTTGCACAGCAGCAACTTTGTACGCTATTTTGACCATGTGGCCCTCTCTTTGCTCCCCTTGACCCTATAGGCATCGCACAACGGACTGCGGAGCGCTTGGTCTTAAGGGCCGCAATCCTTGTCTCACATGGCCATCTGCATTGCTGCGGCATGTTTCTTGCTTGATATTGAGATGCTCGTGACAGCAGCCACATAAGTGCCGTGAGTTTGTAGGGATGTTTCAGGACGCGGATACGCTATCGGTGTGGAGAGAACAGCTCTGGTCGACCTACGTTCGACTTGAGAGCAAGAGTGATGCGCGCGATTTTTATGGGAGAGTCGTCGAGTTTATTCCCGGAACCCATAGTCTAAGCCTTGTGGACTCCACGAGCCAATTGACAGAGCGCACGAGGCATCATGTCCGCACCGATCATCAGGAGGTCGTGCTGGTTGCATTCCAGTTGGCAGGTCAGGGATTCGTCACGCAAGATGACCGTGAGTCTAGGACGATACCAGGCCAATTTGCATATTCCGATGAAGCCGGCCATCGATTCCGATTTGAAGCCGGCCAGTCATTCCGATTTCATTCCGGCCAGCATTCCGATTTGAAGCCGGCCATTTT
>JAAMEZ010000025.1 GCA_013322215.1 Martinezella rhizogenes | reverse complement strand
TTTCGACATATCTGCCGACCTCCATCGGCAGATAGCTTGAATCAGAATCCAAGTGATTTGAAAAGCAATTCGATTCAATCAGTCAGGGAAACGCTCTAAGCTAGTTTTCTTCAGTCGGTGATGTCACGTTGTTTGCCTGAAGTCAGGCGAGGGCTTGCGGTTGAAATCAAGCCACCGCGCCGGTCACAGCCTTCCACTGCGCCATTGCGCGGATTCGATGAATGTGAGTGGTGAGCGCGGAGTGCTTCCTGTTGGACGGTGTTAAGTTTCGGCTAGATTTGCGCCATTTTTTCCTCTCGCATTGTACCACCTAATTCCATTGATGGCGTTGATCGAAAACATTTTCTCGCTGGGCGGGCGGATCCATGCGAAATGAAAAAGTGCATTTCGTCGCGACCCTGCCTAGAGGGTCAATATTGTACATCCGCCAACGGGTTCTCAGCCGCTGCATGGATCAACCTCAAAAGCAAATCCGGGTCAAAGCTTTGTGAAACTGAACACCGATGTTCTCACGGAGGAATTTCAAACGCATAGCTCTCCTGACGCAAGGGGCGTCGGTTCGGATCCCCTTCAAGAGCTTGTAATTCACAACGTCAGCTCTCGTCTCAAGGCGTTCCGGGGATCGGCATCTTCTTGACCCTGAGCTTCTGACCTTGAGCATGAAGCCAGGCAAGCACGACCTTGTGTCGCCGAAACGCCACGCGCCTTCGCGATGTCGTCGCTCTTTGACACCAGCCGCGATCCCGCCAAAACGAGGGACAGGACTTCGATCACGACCTAGTTCCCGCCCGTTTCTAGTTTGGCAAAGACGCCGACCGCCGCCGCAATCACCCCCGATGCCGCCGCGATTGCCATCGCCCAGCGCGGGCTTTCATGGTCGGCCACCCAGCCAACGATGGGTGCTCCGATCGGCGTGCCACCGAGCGCGATGCCGACGCGCAGCGCCATTACCCGCCCGCGCATCGTAGCCTCAGTCGAAAGCTGCATCAGGCTGTTGGTGGCGTTGGTGAAGGAGAGCGCGGCGACGCCAACGACGACTAGGGCCGCCGCGAAGAGCCAGTAGCCGGGCGCAAGCGCCGCCAACGCGCAGCCGACGCCAAATACCGTGGCGCTCACGACCAGATTCCGAAATTCGATGCGATCGCTGCCGGCATTCAGGAATGCGCCGGTGATCGTCCCGACCGCCATGATCGACGACAACAGCCCGTAGCCGGTGGCATCGGCATGGAAGATGCGCACGCCCATTGTCGAGACGAAGATCGGAAAATTCAGGCCGAAGGTGCCAATGAAGAACAACATGAACAGGATCGCCACGAGATCGGGGCGGCCCCGGACATAGCGCAGACCCTCGATAAAGCGGCCCTTGCCACGTGGCGCCCGTCTGTTCGGCCGCAGCTCCGACCGCCGCAGCAGCGTCAGAGAAATCAGGACGGCCAGGAAGGATGCGCCATTGGCGAGAAAGCCCCATCCGGTCCCGACAGTGGTGATCGCGACACCCGACACGGCCGGACCGATCATCCTCGCGAGATTGAACGACATGGAGTTCAGCGCCACCGCATTCGGCAGATCGTCGTCGCCGACCAGCTCCGCGACGAAGGTTTGGCGAACCGGCGCGTCGAGCGCGGCCGCGCTGCCGAACAGGAAGGCGAAGACATAGACGTGCCAGAGCTGTACGAGGCCCGTAACGGTGAGAATACCGAGCGCCAGCGCGAGCGCGCCCATCGTCGCCTGCGTCGCCATCAGGAGCTTGCGCTGGTTCAGACTGTCGGCGGCAAGACCCGACCAGGGAAGCAGAAGAAACTGCGGCGCAAACTGCAAAGCCATGACGATGCCGACAGCCGAGCCGTTATGCCGCGTCAGTTCGGCGAAGACGAGCCAGTCCTGTGCGGTTCGCTGAACCCAGGTGCCGATATTCGACACGAGCGCCCCTACCGCCCAGAGCCGGTAATTGTAGTGGCGGAGCGACCGGAAGGTCCGCAGCGTCTGTCGCGTCATTGCCGTTCCGGCGCGTTCCCGCCATGGAACCTGCCGAAGTGACGCGCGCAAAACAGGGCGATGGCGAAAGCCCCGAGGCCTGCAGATAAGACATCCGTGGCTCCATCCCAATTCCCGCTGCCGAAACAGACGAGGAGCAGATAGGCCAGGACGAGATTGGCGGAGCCCCACAGGACATTGACGGTCGACGATGACAGGCCTTCACCGGGTGGCCTGGCGAAGGGCGATTGAAAGGGCCGGCCGAGAACGCCGCTGACGAGGTGCGGAATTGCATTCATCAGAAATGCACCGCCGGCAAGCAGCGAGAGAGTGTGGAGGAAGGCCATCCTTAAGCGTTCCGATTTGCGAGTTCGGTCATGATCTCTTCCGTCGTGGCGGTTTCGCCGAGCCGGGGAAAGACGTTCCTGATGCTGTAGGCATGGGCCTCGGGTCGGGTATCGGTCATGACGTCGATCGCGAGCGCGACATTGTACCCGGCCTCAAAGGCCTGCCGCGCGGTCGCCTCGACCCCGGTTCCGGTCGCGACACCGATGACCACCACCTGCGTGACGCCGAGGGACTTGAGACGGACGTCGAGGTCGGTCGTCGCAAAGGCACCCCAGCTGTATTTCGTCACGACGAGATCGCCCGGCTGCCGGTCGAGCTCAGGAATGAAATCCGTAAAGCCGTCTGGCAGCGGTCCTGTATGGCGCCTGGGTTGCTCGGTGCGCCCCGGCGCGGTGCCGGCGGCATTGACGAGGATGACAGGCAGATCGTGCTGCCGGAAAGCGCGGACAAGCGCTACGGCGCGGTCGATGATAGGGGCGATCGGCTCTACCAGGGCTGCGCTCATGACCCCTTTCTGGAGGTCGACGACGATCAGGGCGGTTTGCGGATCCAATGTGGTCAGGGCCATGGGATATCCTGGCGATGGGGAGGGAAAGGCCGGTCTAATCCTGCTCGACCAGCCGCTGCAGCAGGGCGATGGCGGCCAGTACCTGGCCTTGCTCCTCGGACGAAAGCCTGGCTTCGATGGTCTGGCTGAGCCAGTCCTGGCGGGCGGCGCGGCCTTCCTGGATCAGGCGGCGGCATCGGTCCGTCAGCGACAGAATAGTTTGCCGGCCATCCGAGGGGTCGGGCATTCCCACGACGAAGCCCATCGTATCCAGAGCCGAGAGCAGCGCGCCCATCGATTGCGGACGCATGCCTTCTGCGCGCGCCAGTGCCGAGGTGGTCATCGGACCCTCCTTTTCCAGCCGGACGAGCGCCGACGCCTGACTTTGCGTCAGGTCTCCGGCATGGCCCTGCTCGCGCAGCTTGCGCTTCAGCTTGCTTGCGAAGCCTCTGAGCTCTTCAGCGACTGTGGAGGCGAGGGGCGGTTTTGTTGCGTTTTCGATCATGCAGCATCGTTACCATAAATGAAGGCAAACTGTAAAGATTAACTTCGTATATCATCGGCGGCTTGCCGCGGCGGAGCTGTCGCGCGTCTCATACACGATGCGTACGGAGGCCTGTTTGCTTCGGGCTTGCATTCGACCTATCTCCTACTGATGATGCTGATATTGCTTGAAAAAATCCCACGTTTCCACGGCGGTCTCAATGTCATCGCGGTAGGGATGCCCATTACTGAGCACCCCCCGCACAGATCCGGACGAGCGGAATTCCCGCATCCGGCTCCTACCTTGGGTGTTTGACGGCGAAGCGTATACGCGGCCAAGGATGAAGGATCCGGGGGCGCGGGAGCCAGTCATTGGCAAGCCGTATCATTCTCTCCCAGATCAATCGATGTCTCTGGCTCCGCCGCCGAAGCGTCTGAGCCCAGAGCCTGATGATGCGGTCGCGAAAGGCGCCGAGCGACCGAAAATTGGTCGGTACAGCATCTGTTGGTTTTCACGCGGAACTGAGCCGGTTAGGCGGCTCAGTTCCGCGTGAAGCGTATGGCCCGCCCTGTTCGCAAGTAGTTTTTTAGATTCCTGTGCAGTCTGCTTCAACGTATTCGGTCTCACGGTCACGCCGTGGCCAAGATGGATATCCGCACGTCCAGAGCCACGATAACCAACACGGTTTCAATGAACCATTTCCACGCCTGGGCTTTCTGAACGCCGATTGACTGTCAGGCCATCTATATTCCTTCTCGCAAACATCATGGGCTGCGTGTAAGCGCAGCCGACCCTGTTATGCTGGCGCTACCCCGAAGGTTCCCTCATACGGTTGCTCCTTGCGCAAAATCGCCCAGGCAATACGCGCAAGCTTGTTTGCAAGGGCTACGATCGCAACATTACGGTGAATACCGCGGGAAACTAGCGCTCGTAGCCACTGGCCGACAGGCGTATCGCTTTGACTGAGTACGGGCATCGCCGCTCGTGCGCCGTGCACAAGGAAAGTTCGCAGATAGTTGTTGCCCCGTTTCGTTATTCCGAGCAGCCGTGGCTTGCCACCGGTCGTGAACTGTCGTGGAACGAGCCCAAGCCACGCGCCGAGATCTCGCGCATTTTTGAAGCTGCTGGCGTCGCCGATCGCGGCAACCAGGGCTGTGGCGTTAAGGACACCGATACCGGGAATGGTCGTTAGACGACGCATCGCAAGATTATGCCGCGCGAGCGACACGAACTCAGCGTTCAGCGCTGCAATCTTCGTATCCAGCACTTTCCACTCGTTTCGCAACTCAACAATCAGTTGATGCATGCGCGGAGACAAGTTGACCTCGTGATCACCCGGAACGGCATCCAGGGCAACCTCAAGCTTACGACGACCGGCAGCGAAGATGAGGTCGCGCTCAAGAAGGATCGCCCGGACCTGATTGATCAACGTCGTTCTTTGTGCAACGAGGCGCGATCGAACCCTGTGCAGCGACTGAATATCGAGCTGCTCTTCGCTCTTGAGGTCGACGAACCGCATTGTGGGACGCGACGCTGCTTCCGCTATGCCCTCCGCATCCCTATCGTCGTTCTTCTGCGCTTTAATATAGGGGCGAACATACTCGGGCGACATCAGTCGCACTTCGTGTCCTCGTGCAGCGAAAAGTCGACCAAGGTGGTGAGCGCCACAGCATGCCTCCATAGCAACGATGCACGCCGGCATCTTGCCGACAAACTCAATGAGCGTCTGACGCCGCATCGTTCGGCGGACAATCACCGAGCCTTTGTCATCAACTCCCACAACGCTGCAGCTGTTCTTTCCTATGTCGATGCCCAGTATCGAAATCGTCATGATCTGGCTCCTCTTCCTTCAATGACGAGACATCATACGCGATGTTCTCGGAAGGGCGGGCCATCCCATAACCAACAACCGAAGACATCGCCTTTCGCGTCGGACAGTGGATCGAACCAACCCCGCCCCCCATGAATGACGATGACGATTTCCGCGCCGCGCCGGAATTTCAAAGCTTTGCGGGTGCTTTCCTTGACGTCGATGGCAAAGCCGGCCTGTTCCAGCACGGCGGCGCAAGGGACACGGTCCCGAAGTTCCTCCAGTTTCTGTTTCTCCATTATTTTTCCCCGGCGCTCTTGGCGCCGCCCTTCTCTCCAGATTCATCCTTCCCACAATCTGCGGGACCGTTTCCGGCGTCCGCGAAGAGCAAAGGGGGCAAGGGCGCGCCCTGGCAATCTGCTGATCTGCAGATCAACGCCAATCGTCGGTGCCAAGGCGCGGCAAAGCTTCCCTTGCCGCCTGCCGCTCGCGAGCGGCACCAAGGAGATGAAGGGTCTCAATGAGACGCACCCGGAACGTATTCATGCACGATCTCCAGATCGTCTTCGTCATCGAGTTCGTCGCTCGGCAGAACGCCGAAGGGAGCGGGAAAAACCTGGGGGTCACGCTGCAAGATTTAGCTTTGCCTGCTTAAGTCGACCATCCGCAACGGCGGCTCGTACCTGAAGAACCCGATGAGCGCCAATCGGCGACCAACGCATCTGACGCTTCTTGTTCATGCGGGCATTGACCAGGCTGTTGGCAGCACTTTCAGCCGGCGAGCTGGATATCGGCAAGCCGGACCAGTACCGCTGGCAGTAGTTGACGATCGAAGCTTCGTTTTGGATCACGTAGGTGCCAAAATTGCTGATCAGTTCGTATAGACGCCTGATTTTGCCGTTCGCATCGCGCAGCCCGGCATGCTGATCCAATTGGGCAAGCATCTGCTTTACGGCCTCGCTTGCCTCTCGGACATATCCACTCCATAGGAGATGTCGAAGTCTGGGCACATGGATTGCGACGTTTTGTAGATAGACTTCCAGATTTTGCAGATGTCTGATGCCCTCCCAGGTCTGTTCAACGTGCCGCAGCCGCATCGATAGATGAAACCAGTCAAGAATATGCGTGACGGACTGGCGTGTTGCGCTGACAACGATGTTTTGCAAGCCAACTTCACCGTCGCTGAAGACAGTGACATCTCGGCCAGGCAGCCATCCTTGTGCGCGCATCGCCGCGCGAAGGATATCGTGTTTGCCGGTAGCGATATGAGGTGCACCGGCAAACTGACGCGGTGCTCGGCCTTGCGAAACAACGCGTCCCATCGCGATCTCGAAATGCCGGCTTTGATAGCCGGGAACCGCGCGAATGTAGGCGCCATCGATGAAAACGGAAACGGGAGACTTGCCGGAACGACTGAGACGATAGGGGCTCGCGACGTCCCACTTTTCGATCTGATCGGCAACCTTGGCCAGCCGGTTGCTCACAGTCCGATGATTGTGGACTCTTGCCGTCGGCAAAAAGATATCAAGTACACGAGTTGCTTCTCGAAAGGACAAACGGGAGCCGAGTTCTGCCTGAATTCGCTCCAATTCCGGCGTTGCTCTTCCATTCAACAGGGTCGGGGCGCAATCGGTGCCCAATCTTGCGCTCGATCCGCATTCGCAGCGTCGCAACCGTGGCACGCGCACACGACAAAGGCCGAAGAGCGAATGGATCGTACGGGATCTGTAGTCGTGAACCTGGCGAGAGCAATTACAGTGCGGGCACTTCCGATCACGCTGGGCGGCCTGATCCGTCTGAAACTGCGTCAGCTCCTTCTGCAGATGCAGCTGAATTTCTTTGGCTTCTTCCAGGGAAAGGCCAAAATCGTCGAGGCGAGCCTCATCGACACTTCGCTTAACGTTGGCAATTTCGCGACGCTGTCGAACGCCGTCCACCCCCACAAGCTCCACGGAGATAATCATCTTCAATTGTGCGGTCAACGAGTACCCTTTCCAAAAAGCACTCGATTACCTGAATACCCTTACCCCCACGTTTTTCCCACTCTCGACCATGATACCGTCCGTGCCAAAGTCGAGACGGGCGATCGTTTTGACCGAGGCTGCAAGATCTGCCGCGGCGATCGACACATCCTTGAGCTTTTCGGTGCTGACGGCATGGAGGGCGTCGCCTGTTGTTACCGTCCAGTAGAGGGTGCCGTCATCCTTAGACAGAGCGATGCCGTTAATGCCGATGAGAATGGGCTGGCCTTTCCATACGGCTTCGCCATGCGCCGTCACGCGAATATCCTTCCTGATCTGGACTGAAGGATCCTGGTTCAAAAGACGACGGGCGCTGTTGTTCTTGAAATCATAGACGATGATGCCGGTCTTGTTGTCCGGGGCGCTGCGGAAACCGCTATCCGAGATATACGCGATGCGCGCCTTTTCATCGACGGCGATATCATTGAGGAAGCTGCCCTTGCGATCAGCGACGCCGTCGAGGACTACCGTGCGTACAGGGTCGCCGGTCGTGAGATCGAAGATGACGATCTTCTGGCCGCCTTCCGGTGCCTCGGTCTCACCGGCGACGAAACCCATGTCAAGCGCCCACAGCCAGTTGTTGGTATTGTCGACATAAAAGCCAAGAACGTTGCGGAGCGTCTGCGTTGGCGCATCACCCGTGACATTCCATTTCGCCAACGGGAAGGCGGTCAGAAACGCCGGTCCCTTCCCTTCGGCAGTAGATAAGCGATTGAGCGTCGCCGGAACCGCAGGATTGATCCAGCGCGGGACGGATACGAACGCAGAACCATCCTTCGCGAAGTGAAGTCCTGCAATCGGGGCCTGATAAGAAGCCGCGTCGGGCTTTCTGCCCGCGGCAATGTCCCACGAGACGCCCTTGTAGCTACGCCACAGTTGCGGTTCATTCGGCTTGTCCGCGGCGGCAACTCCGGGAACCGGCGCCGCCAACATCATGGCCAGCAAGAGGCCGGCTGCATTCATTCGTATCATGTGATTGTCCCTTTCTTTGTGGATGCCTGGTCCGGCAAGCGGAAGGCAGGCTTAGCCAACGTCTCGCTTTGAGCCTATCGGCGCATCCTACGAAAGAAGCTGTCGCGCATAAAATCATGTGTTAGCCTATCAGGCATAAATAAAATTATGGCTAAGGCGGAATATGAATCAACTTGCTTACCTACGTACCTTCCTTGATGCCTATCGATCCGGCTCACTTACGCGCGCTGCAAACCGGCTTGGCATCACCCAACCAGCAGCATCAGCACACATCCAGAGCCTCGAAGCCATTTTTGGGAAAGCGCTCTTCACCCGGCAGGCGCGTGGGGTAACGCCGACAGCAGCCGCCGACGACCTCGCCCGCGCCGTCGCTCCCCACCTCGATGCCCTTCAAGCCAGCCTCGACGGCGTGAAACTGCGTTCGGGGAGCCTTGAGGGAACGGTACATATAGCGGGGCCGGCCGAATTCCTGTCGGTCCGCCTAGTTCCGATGTTGATGCCGCTTCAGGCCCATGGCCTGAAATTCCGGCTGCAGACCGGCAACCGTGACCGCGTCAAGGCGCTTCTGGATCAAGGAACCGTCGATCTGGCCGTAACCACATCGAAGCCGGACACCACGACACATGGCCATGTCGAAATCGGGCGCGAAAGGCTGCTGCTTGTCGCGGCTCTGGAAACGGCGCGACTAATCAAGGGCCGGTCCCTCACAGCAGCGCTTCTCGGCGAATTGCCCTGCTTAGCCTATGACGAGCACCTGCCTCTGGTTCGTGAGTTCATCCAAGCAGTCTTCGAAGAAACACCATTATATCAGGCCGCGATCACTGCGCCGGATCTCCGTCTTCTTGCAAATGCTATCGCTACAGGGCCAGGATGGTCGGTGCTTCCCGACTATCTTGCCGCGGACTATGTCAATTCGGGACGAATGGTCGAACTGCCAACCATTCGCCCCGGTCCGGAAAATCTGCTCTATCTCGTATGGAACAAGGGCGCATTGCGCCATCCGCGGATTGCGTACGTCCGGGACCATATGGTCGGGCTCTTTCGCAAACCGCACGGCGCCGATGCCTCAGCATGAAGGCTCTTCCATTTCCGGTGGGCTAAGTGATGTTCGCTGGCTCGGTCGGATCAGCGGCACCCAGTTCCCTGACCATTCGAATGCCGAGTTTCAGCATATTGTTCCTCATGGCATCCTCAACTTAACATCGAAAAGGTCAGACGCAGATGCATGCGGATTTTGCCAGGTTCTACGACTATTGCCGCGTTGTTTCAGACAGGTTGTTCGTTAGCAAATGGCGGCAGATCGCGCGGCCATTTTCACTTGTATAGCCAGTACAAAGGTCGAATGGATCAGCTTGGCATGACGATCAGATGCCGTGGAAAGTTTGTGGCGAGGGTTGCTACCGTTAACGGTTACCTCCGAGCAGTGATGACGTGGGCACGGATTTTGCCCTCAATTCCACTATGGCCGAAACGTTCCGCCAGCGCAGTTGCCACGACGTCGGTAACCGCTTGAAGCTTGCCTGGTGCGCGTGCCTCGATTTCAGCGCGTAAGGGGTTTCCTTGGCAATACCCCGTTGCCGCGTCGTGTGCGGAACCTGCGCGAGCTATCTTGTCGACGGTTTCAACGGAAGCTTCCGTGAAACCTGCCTCCTTCACCGCGTTCAAAATCGCTCTAGTGTCGTAATAGCCATGCGGTGTCCGCTCCATGAACCGCGGCGGATCATCCGGAAAACGACTTGCAAGCGCGGCATTGGCGACGGTTACAAACTCATTGCTCGAAAGCTGATCCCATACCGCGAAAATATAGGTGCCGCGGGGCTTGAGGACACGGCGCGCCTCGCGATAGCTCTGTAGTTTGTCCGGGAAGAACATCACGCCAAATTGGCAGAGCACCAAATCGAAGCTCTCGTCCTCGAAGGGTAGTGACAGTGCATCGGCCTGGCGAAACGTGACCTTGCCCTGCCCGCTCTCCAGGTTCGCCGCCGCGTCCAACATCGATTGGTTAAGGTCGGTTGCCACGATCTCCGCCGCAGTCCCAAGCTGCGAGGCGATTGCTCGCGTCGCTACCCCTGTACCTGCTGCGAGTTCAAGCACCCTCAACGGACAGAGGCGCGCTACGCGATCAGCCATGTCCTTTGCATATGGCTCAAAGATCATCGGCACCAGGTATCGTTGATAGATCTCGGGAATGGTTCCCGCGAAAACCTTATCCGTTCCAGTCATAACAGTCTCCCAAACCCACACGGACTCTATCGCAAACCCCTTTCAGGCGATAGTCAATGGTGTTGATTATCGCACGAATTTGACCCACTTCTTCGTTTCGGACGGATCCGCCCACACAGCGAGAAAGCGTCTTCGATCAACACCATAAATGCAATTAGGTGGTACAACGCGAAATGAAAAAGTGGCGCAAATCTAGCTGAAACTCAACAGCGCGGTGCTGACTTCGCTAGCGTTACTTCTGCACGAGTTCGCGACAAACGCGGTCAAATATGGAGCCCTTTCCACTCAGGAAGGACCGATTGCAATCCATGTCGACCGAGGCGACGATTTCGTCCTCACCTGGTCGGAAATCGGCGGGCCCGAGGTCGAGCCGCCTGAAGGTCCCGGAGGATTCGGATCCCAACTGGAACGGGCAACGGTCGGATCGCTCCACGGTTCCATCGAGCGTGAATGGAAGCAGTCTGGCCTAAGCATCGTCCTGAGGATTCCGTCGCGCGTTCTGGACGGCGAGAAGGATCCGACCGCGGCCTGAATAAAGGGTGCGCTGCCTCCACAGCGCACCGAAGAATAGTCATCCCTTATGCCGCCTTCTTCGCCTTGGCGTTGGCGGCGGTTTCCGCAAGCTTGGTCAGCTTCTGATCGGTCGCCTTCTCTTCCTGCAACGTCTGCTGTAGCAGAGTGACAGCCTCCTTCAGTCCCAACTGCTTGGCCCATTCGACGAGCGTGCCATAGCGCGCGATCTCATAATGCTCGACGGCTTGCGCCGAGGAGATCAGGCCGGCATCGAGTGCTGAAGTGCCTTTGAATTCCTCGATGATCTCGTCGGCCTCGGCGATGATCCCCTGGATTGCTTCGCAGGTCTTTCCGCGCGCGGGCTTGCCGAGGAGCTCGAACACCTGCTCCAGTCGCTCGACGTGGCCCTGTGTTTCATCGCGGTGGTGAAGGAAGCCCTGCTTTCCTTCTTCTGCCTGGGCCGCGCGTGCCATCTTGGGCAACGCCTTCAAGATTTGCTTCTCGGCGTAGTAGATATCTTTCAGCGTTTCCAGAAAGAGATCGTTCAACGTCTTCTCGGATGCCATTTTGGGGTCCTCCAACATCTCTGGTGAATTTATTGCGGTATGAGGCAACTTCCACGGCCCCTGAGAGCGGCAAGCCGAGGAAGCGCATCAGAAGAAGAGAGTCCCGCGAACGCGGGCCTCTCTCGGACTCGATCAGGAATTCTTGTGGCTCTGCTGACCGGCCTTTACATGCCGTTCGTGCGAGCCGCCGCGTTCGCCGCCGGACTGCTGCTCCTTACTGCCAGACGAAGCCTGCTTCGTGTCGGTATTCTTGTGGCCCTGCTGGCCGGATTTAACGTGCTGTTCGTGGGATCCGCCGTGGGAAGCCATGATGTTTTCTCCTCTCGTTTGATGGCGAGACCTCCTCGGTCTCGCGCCTCGAACAGCCGATGCGACGTTTAGTTCCTGCGTGATTTCTAAAAAAATGCAGTCACCGCCATGCCGATCACCGCGGCGAACATCGCAAGGCAAGACGCCCAACCCAGCGCTTTCAAACCGCCCTTTATGACAAACTGCTTCATGACTTGGTGATTAGAGGCAATCAGCATGAGGATCGCCATGACGGGAACAGCGACCACGCCATTAATGACAGCGCTCCAGAACAGCGCCTTCATCGGCGAGATCGGCGTGAAGTTCAAAAGCATGCCGACGATCGTCGCCAGTCCCACCGTCGTGTAGAAAGCCTTGGCCTCGCTCGGTTCGCGCGACAGTCCAACCTCATGGCTGAGGCAGCCCCATGATCTCCCCGAAAGGACCTCGGCTCGCGAGTATCCGCCCGCCAAATGTCATTCGCACCATGGATCGACGACGATCGCCCCGGTATCCTCGAAGTCTTGAACATTCCGTGTGACCACCGTCAAGCCGTGAACCAGCGCGGTCGCCGCTATCAAGGCATCGGCCTCGTTACGGCGATCTGGAATATGTAAGTGAGCACAACGAGTTGCTATCGCGTCATCGATTGACAGAACTCGCTCCGCGAACTCTGGCCGGACACGGCTGTCCATCCATGCCCGCAGGCGGGAACCTTGGGAAGCGTCTCGATGCTGAATGCTTAAAATCCCGCGTTCAAGTTCCAGAATCGTAATTGCGGAAATGAATAGGTCGCTGGAATCTTGAGCACCGACCCACTTCGTAACATTCGGATCAGCTTTACCGTCTCCGACTTTACGCAGCTCGGAGATGACGTTTGTATCCAGCAGATACTTCAAGACAAATCCACTCCGCGTGTTGCAATTTCGGTTCGGGGCGGATCGAGCTCGATGGCCGATAAGCCAGGCATTGAAAGAGCATCGACAAGATTGCGGCGCTTGCCGGTCAAGCGCTCGAACTCGCTGTAGGTCATTAATACGTGGGAGGGCTTCCCACGATCTGTGATAACGACAGGTCCTTTATTGGCGGCCTTCTTTGCCCTACTCACATCGTGGTTCAACTCCCGGCTAGATAAACTGGTAATACTCATAGCACCCTCCATGTAGGAATGTGCCTACATATAAACTATAGTTTGCTGCGAGGCAATGTCCGCCTTGAGATGGAATCGAACTTTCGAACCGCCACCAAACAGTGCGCTCTATGCCCGCAGTTTTGCTGCATCTTTCGACGGTGGCAAACCGAACTGCCGGGCATATCCGAACACGCGCTCGGCAGCCTTGTTCCAGCTGACGATCGTACCGAAAAGATCCTTGCTGATGATCGCGTCGAAAGAAGACTCTACAATGGCTGCGAGGCGTTCTGCGCTGGGCTCGTCCATGTACCACTGCTTGCCTTATTGATACTAACGCTGGAGTGATCTAGGCAGGCACCCGACAGATCAACCCGGCACACCCTTGGAAAGTTCAAGCCGCTCAAATTTTTTCTGAGAGTTAGCGCCTTCGCTGACCTCTATCGTGGTCAGGCGCGGTCGTAGGTGAATGAGGTCAGCAACGTCGTCACGAAATTGCTGGCCCTTTCCTTGACCAGCATCTCCGTCCACTCATCAGTGCCGCGAAGCCTCAAATCCGTGTAGATACTGTCGACGGCAGCTTCTTCGATCCGCTTGATATGCATGTTAAATGACGCCTCACCCCCGGCATGATACATGTCACGAATGACCATGCGCAGGATTTCCTGAATCGCAATTTGCCAGGAGGTGTTGATCGCTTGTAGTTCGTTCGGGTCCGTTGCCATGGTTGGCTCCTCGAGACTGAATAAATTCGTGCATGATGGCGTCATAGAAGACGGGTCCCTGGATACTAAGCCTGCCGGGCCTTGCGGGCGGCCTCGTCTTGAACAACCTGTGATAGCCGGGCATTCTCGGCCGACTGTCGCGCCTCGATCTCGGCTGCGGCCGCGGTCTCGATGGCTGCCTGTTTTTGAGCCGCAAGGGTCTCGATCCGGGTGCGCTCCTCATGCTTCAGTCGTTCCCGTTCTGCACGGCGCGCTTCACGACTTCGACAAGCGAGACGCGCTCGGCCTGTCTGGCGCTTGTGACGGCTCGGCCGCCGTCTGTGCAGCGCGGTAGGCCGTGAGGAGAGCTGCCTTGGCGTCCGTAGCAGCCGAGTTCGTTGTTTCTGGCGTGTCTCAAATTTTTACCCTGATATTCGTAGTTGGGATGATCAGCCGGCCTTGGAACGTTTGGCAAGCAGCGTAGATGTTGCATGCATCCGGTCGGCTTGCTCCTTGGCGAGCCGCGCTTCGCGCAGCCTGATAGTCTTCGCTTCGCGTGCCTGAGCTTCGGACTCAAGCTCTTCCGCCGCATTGTTCTTGGCGAAGAATTCCCTCTGCAGATTGCCGAAGGCGGTTTCGGCCTGCTGGCGGGATTTGCTATATATCTCTGTCATTGAATGTCCTCGATAATGGCCATGACGCCAAAACGAAAAAGGCCAGGCGTACTGCCTGGCCTCAAACTGATAATTGCTTCCGGCGATGCCAGTACATCCGTGGTCAAAGGAAAGCGGGTATTGATTAAGCGGACTGCAGATTGCAGGCCGACATCTTGCCCGACTTCATGTCGCGCTCGAGTTCGAAGCCGATCTTCTGGCCTTCGACCAGCTCGCGCATTCCGGCCCGCTCCACAGCGGAAATATGAACGAAGGCGTCAGCGCCGCCGTTGTCAGGCTGGATGAAGCCGAAGCCCTTGGTGGAATTGAACCATTTTACTGTGCCAGTGGTCATGATGAACCCTTTCAAAGCATAGAGTGATGAACCGCGAAGCAGGTGCTACGCAGACGAAAACCGACTATTTTTGAAAGAAAAGTTCGCTTAGAGCACGGTGCCAATCGCGCGGTGAACAAAGCTCGACAAGCAAAAGATCGATGAAGCATCAATAAGGGAATGACAGCCAGAGGTCAACGGTTAGTTTTGGAATTTTCGAGGTCTTACCTTCTGGTTGCAATTCTCTGAGCACAATCGGCGATTTGCCGTGATTACGTCTTCGGCGGAGGCGCCAAATGGTGCCACTTGCCGAAGGACGTCCCTTCGTTAAAAGCGCCGAAGACACAGACGGTCCTGATCGAACCAGGATATAGAACCCTGAACGTGGTCTGCTTTGCGACGGACGAACAAGTGGGCGGAAGGAGGTCGCTCGAAGCATAATGATCTGCCGATGAACGACCCCGCCCACCGCATCTGAGCCGCTACGATAGACCTTGCCGATCGAGTTCGCTAAGCGCTGCCTGAACGTCATCGACTGAGACGGGTTCGATCGTACCGGGCAACTTACGAAGAGCAGGCTGCGAGTCTACTGCATAGATATCGGACACCCACGCGGTCAGGATCGCACGTTTGTCGTCCGGCGGCCGAGCGATGGCGCAGCCACGACATCGCTCGGCCGCCGGAGGCGCTTGCCATGCATCAATACCGCCGGCCCCATCGTAAGCGCCCGGTCGACCACCTCCTGCAAAATGGGGTTTTCCATAACATCACCTCATTGCACGTGGGGATCGCGGTCGCGTCGCATGCGAGAGGCAGCAATCGCTGGCGTTTCGGGAGCCAGCAGATCATGCTTTTCCGCAAATGCTTTGAATAGCCCGCGCGCCGTCTCTGCTTCGATTTCGCCGCGAAACGCCGCCTGACACGCCTTCAGGGCAACAGAGTGCGCCGTGTCTCTGAACGATGTGGGCCATTCAGTAAGGTGTCGGTAAGCGTCCATCACGCTGCGAACTTCCGCAGGGAAGCCCAGGCCGACAAGAATGGTGACAGGGTGTCTGAACATATCGGGTTTCATCGCTCTCTCCTTTCCAACCCGGAATGTTGACGGCGCCACCGCAGTGGCGCCCTCGCCTATGATTACATCTGGAATTCAAGCGGCCTTCTGTGCTTCGATCTGTGCCGGGCGGGACGAGGGCGAAGCCGGCGAGCTCTGGATCGAAATCTTTCGCGGCTTCAGTGCTTCCGGTAGCTCACGGACAAGATCGATCGACAGAAGACCATTGCTCAAATCAGCTCCGTTGACCCTGACATGGTCGGCGAGCTCGAAACGATGTTCGAACGGACGGCCGGCAATACCGCGATGCAAGTAGGCATCGGCAGAAGCCTCCTGCTTCTTGCCGGTGACGGTCAGCAGGTTGGACTGGAAGGTGATGTCGAGATCGTCCTGGGCAAAGCCTGCGACTGCGATTGAGATCAGGTAGCTGTCGTCACCGGTCTTGACGATGTCATAGGGCGGCCAGTCGCTGATCGAGCGGGCGCGCTGGGCGTTTTCAAGAAGATTGAAGACCCGATCGAAGCCGACGCTCGAGCGGAAGAGGGGTGCGTAGTCGTAAGATGTTGCCATAGCCATATCCTCCTTGAAGCAACATGGGCACGGAAGCGCCGAAAGGCGGCGCTCCCAGCAAGGCCAACTCTGTCTTCAGCAGCTGGCGGCAATCGATTTGGTTTGCGCAATTTCGGATTCAAGATCCGCAACAAGAAAAATTTGCAACGCACTTGAGGGCTGATCGAATATGGCCTAGCTTGCTTTTCGCTTAGGCACTTTGCGCATCAGAGAAGAGCTCCTCATCGGCGCCAAGTTCATAAATCGCTTCGCTTGGAAGCACCATTAATGGACGCATCGACTCACGACGCGGTAAGGGTACGCCGCCTTGAACTGCGCCATCATTGCGGCGGCTTGCTGCACCACACGTTCGGTCTTCTCAGGCTTATCGCGAGCAAGTTCGTCGGCATTGACCCGCATTGCTTCTGCCATGCTGGCGGACATCATCGCAAAGCGCCCTTCGCCAACGATCAGCGCCTCTTGTGAGGCGGTCTCAAGCCACCGGGCAAAATCGGCGATGATCTCTTCCCGCTCATCAATGCCAACGCTCTTGATGATGTTGATATTCTCTTCCATGCAGGTGTTACTCCATACACAATCGGCTCACTACCGAGTTCAACGCCTCGGGCGGGCGATGAGCTGGGAAGACGAAATATCAATTTCAAGGCTCACGGCAGCTTGAACTCGCCGTCGACGCGCCGCCATTCATTCGGCCCGACGAGGCGCTGGTGTGTATAGCGGATTGAGTGCAGCGGACCATCGAGCTTCGCCTGCCAGAAGTGCAAGAACTTGCGCATCTCGGGAAAATCAGGTGCAAGATCGTAGTCCTGCCAGACATATGTCTGCAGGACGGATTCGAAGTCCGGAATGCGATAGAGGATATGCGCGGTGGTCAATCCATAGCCATTGAGCTGACGCTCCAGGTCCGATGAGAATTGCATGCTTCATCTCCGTTTCGTGACACGGCTATGGTGGCGCAAAAATCCGGCGCCATCAACGCGCTTCAAATAAAAACGGCCATTTTATCCCACCTTTACAATATGTTAGCAGCAATAGATTCCGAGTGCTAATTTTTCTTGATCACCCTCTTGAAATCGAAAAATCCCGAAAATAAATTTTTTGCGTGAACGCTCAATGAGGTTCGCACCCGCCCGGACTGGTCACCCCGTTCGGCTCGGGTTTTTCAACGTCATCATTTTTGCTCAATGGAGGAAAACATGTCGTTCCGACCGCTTCATGATCGCATTCTCGTCCGCCGCATCGAATCCCAGGAAAAGACCAAGGGCGGCATCATCATTCCCGATACTGCCAAGGAAAAGCCTTCCGAGGGCGAGGTCGTCGCCGTTGGCACTGGCGCGCGTAATGAGGCCGGCCAGATCCAGGCGCTCGACGTCAAGGCCGGCGACCGCGTGCTGTTCGGCAAATGGTCCGGTACCGAGATCAAGATCAACGGCGAAGACCTGTTGATCATGAAGGAAAGCGACGTACTGGGTATCATCGAAGCCCAGGCCGAGCAGAAGCAGGCCGCCTGACCGGGCTGTCCCGTAACCACAACATCATCAGTCAGTGGCTGCCTATTGAGGAGTTAAAGAAATGGCTGCGAAAGAAGTCAAATTCCACAACGACGCCCGTGAACGCATGCTGCGTGGGGTCGACGTGCTTGCCAATGCCGTCAAGGTCACACTTGGCCCGAAGGGCCGCAACGTCGTCATCGACAAGTCCTTCGGCGCGCCGCGCATTACCAAGGACGGCGTCTCCGTTGCGAAGGAAATCGAGCTCGAAGACAAGTTCGAGAATATGGGCGCCCAGATGCTGCGCGAAGTGGCATCGAAGACAAACGACCTGGCCGGCGATGGTACCACCACGGCGACAGTCCTTGCACAGGCCATCGTTAAGGAAGGCGCCAAGGCCGTTGCCTCTGGCATGAACCCGATGGACCTGAAGCGCGGCATCGACATTGCCGTCGACGCCGTCGTGAAGGAACTGAAGACCAACGCCCGCAAGATCACCAGCAATTCCGAGATCGCCCAGGTGGGCACCGTCTCTGCCAACGGCGACGAGGAGATCGGCAAGTACCTAGCCGAAGCGATGGAAAAGGTCGGCAATGAAGGCGTCATCACCGTCGAAGAAGCCAAGACCGCCGAGACCGAGCTCGAAGTTGTGGAAGGCATGCAATTCGACCGTGGCTACCTCAGCCCCTACTTCGTCACCAACCAGGATAAGATGCGGGTCGAGTTCGAGGACCCCTATATCCTCATCCACGAGAAGAAGCTGTCAAACCTTCAATCCTTGCTGCCGGTCCTCGAGGCCGTTGTGCAGTCAAGCAAGCCTCTGCTGATCATTGCTGAGGATGTCGAGGGTGAAGCTCTTGCGACCCTCGTCGTCAACAAGCTGCGCGGCGGCCTGAAGATAGCAGCCGTCAAGGCTCCTGGCTTCGGCGATCGCCGCAAGGCTATGCTGGAAGATATTGCGATCCTGACGGGCGGCACTGTCATCTCCGAAGATCTTGGCATCAAGCTGGAGAACGTGACGCTAAACATGCTTGGCCGAGCCAAGAAGGTCTCGATCGAGAAGGAGAATACGACGATCATCGATGGCGTCGGTTCCAAGGCCGAGATCGACGGCCGCGTTGCGCAGATCCGCGCGCAGATCGAGGAAACCACCTCCGATTATGACCGCGAGAAACTGCAGGAACGCCTCGCCAAGCTTGCTGGCGGCGTTGCCGTCATCCGCGTCGGTGGCTCGACGGAAGTCGAGGTCAAGGAAAAGAAGGACCGTGTCGACGACGCGCTGCACGCGACCCGTGCCGCTGTCGAAGAAGGCATCCTGCCGGGCGGCGGCGTTGCGCTGCTGCGTGCCGTCAAGGCACTCGACAATCTCGCGACGGCAAACCAGGACCAGAAGGTCGGCATCGAGATCATCCGGCGCGCCATCGAAGCGCCTGTCCGCCAGATTGCCGAGAACGCTGGCGCGGAGGGTTCGGTGATCGTCGGCAAACTGCGCGAGAAAACCGACTTCTCCTTCGGCTGGAATGCGCAGACCGGAGAATACGGCGATCTCTACGCGCAAGGCGTCATCGACCCCGCCAAGGTGGTCCGCACGGCGCTCCAGGACGCCGCCTCGGTTGCCGGGCTCCTTGTCACAACAGAAGCCATGATCGCCGAGAAGCCCAAGAAAGACCCCGCACCTGCCGTATCCGCAGGTGCTGGAATGGACTTCTAAGAAACGATCGGTAAGGCTCGCCCCCTCCGCCGGGGCGGGCCCTTCAGAGACGAAAGAAATGATAGAAGCCATTTCGAAGGACGAGGCGCGTCTATGCGCCTCGGTGGTGAAGGAAGTCGCGTCTGCAAAAGGCATTACGCGAGACCCCGCTGCAATCGGGAAACTGACGACGACCATTGCAAGACTTTTCAACAGGGGCCTTCGCGAACGGGACAAACTGTTGTCAGCGGCTATGGACGAAGACAAAACCTGAGTGAACTTGCGGGCCGGCAGGTTCGCTTGCCGGCCTGGATTTTGGTCGTACATGCGGCCTTCCATCAGCCGGCGTTATGTCGATGAGGTGGTGATTGGCTGCCGCGGCGAGATCATTGCCCGCCATCCCAGGTGCTGGGCGCGCGAAGACGTCATCTTCGATCCTCTCCCTTACCTGCAGCTGATCGAGGGGAAGATCAATTCCCTGGATCAGGGGCACCTCTCCTGGGCTGGCAAATACCGGACGAGTTCGCCACGTAACCCCGGATCCAAACATCCTGATGACCATAGGCGACTGGCACGGAATAGTCGTTGGTCTTGTAGCGCACCAGGGACTAGGCCGTCACAATAGCACTTGCCTGATCACACGCATCGAAGGGCGACGCCGGCAAAGGACGCATGGCTGCGAGATCCCGCTGCAGCCGTTCTCCGTTCATGGGGAATCAGCCGAACCTGATGGCCGAAATTGCCGATCTCCCGACCCCAATAGTGGCTACTGGAGCATGCTTCCATCGCGACAGGGCAACTCGGCTGCTTTGCGAAAAATCCGAGTAGCTGATCGCGCCGAAGTTTCTTGCGCAAAAGCACGCTGCCAGTTCTGTCAGAGCCATGGACCTGGTCGGGTAGCAGCGGCGCATTGCTGCGCCACCGCCCCCTAAGAACCGGACATGCGGATCACCCCGCATCCGGCTCAAGCCATTCTTCAGCACCATGGTGTGGCTCCGAACAACTCGACGGAATGTTTCGCGATCTGACGGCGGGAGAAGTAAGCGGACCATGCCGGATCAAATGGATTAGCCAGTCCCCGGATTTTGACGTGTCTCGTAATTGAGATTGTCATTGCGCGGAAGAGCCGGCGCCCACTGGTACTGGCATCCGCCGGACCCTTCGTAGCAAAATCCCAGGACCGGTGTCCATTGACCCGGAAGTACCTGTTCCTCACCCACCGCGCTCCTTTCATGGGATGACGTCGACTTGCCCATTTCCAGAGCATTTTCCAGATGTACGAGTCTATCGATGAGAAGCTGGCTTTCGCCACGACGTGGCGGTGATACATGGCCCATCCCCGGATAACCGGGTTCAGTTTCTGTATCAACTCCTCCTGCGTGACGCTCGCATTGCCCTTGATGATTTCCCTGACCTTGTCGAGGAGTGCTTTAACACTCTTCCTTGCCGGCTTGATCAATAGTTTGCCGTCGTACTTTCGTACGTTCTGGCCAAGGAAATCGAAACCCTCCGCAATATTGGTAATCCGGGTCTTCTCTTCCGAGAGTTCCAGACCTCGAATGATCAGGAACTGCCTGACCGCCGGAAGGACTTTGTGTTCAAGCACATCTTTCGATGCGCCGGTCACAACAAAGTCATCGGCATAGCGGACGACGTTGAGCAGGGCCTTGCTGCGCGAGAGTTTCGACGATCCCACGCTTGCGTAAACCGCTGCCTCCAGCCCATCCAACGCCATGTTCGCGATCACCGGTGAGATAATCCCGCCTTGCGGGGTACCCGCCGACGTCTCGAACAGAGTTCCCTCATCGATATATCCAGCTTGAAGCCACCTTTGCAGGACCTCCTTGTCCATCGTGACGTGCTCCAGAAGCCAGGGGTGACTGAAGTTGTCGAAACAGCCTCTGATGTCACCTTCCAGAATCCACTCTGGCGAAGCGCGCTTCGCCAGAGTGATAAAGCACTGCTCAATGGCGTCGGCCGTCGAGCGTTCGGACCGGAATCCATAGGAATTCGGGTCCGCCAGTGTCTCTGCCACCGGGTCCAGGGCGAGCTTCCATAACGCCTGCATCGCCCGGCACCGCATACAGGGAATTCCCAGCGGACGCTTCTTGCCGTTACTCTTGGGAATGTAGACACGTCGCAACGGCATCGCGCGATAGCCGCGATGTCGAAGTGACATCATCCCATTCCATCTGGCCGCCGGGGCTGACCATATCTTACCGTCCACCCCCGGCGTTCTCTTACCGCGATTCTCCGTCACCCGTTTCACGGCCAACATCTTGCCGCTATGCGAGCGGGTCAGCAGACGTTGCAGTGCTTGCGCCTTGCCCCACCGGCCGTCCCGTGTTGCCTTGGCGATACGCACCTGGAGTCGTTTCACCTCTGCCTCAATATGTGACCAGTTCGCCTGGTCCCAGTTTTGGGCAGTGCGCGAGGACGCACCAGCCTCGTTCGCTTTCGCGCCGATCGCCGTCATCTGCTTTCCCTCGTATAACGATTGGCCAAAGTTCTCTCGCCATGAATGACCGCACGGAAGTCTGCCCGCTTTCGCGTCAGGCAATGTCTCAGCCCGTATCCCGTCCATTACAGCCGGGCATTCGCTTTTTCCGCATTCCTTTACCCCCAGCGCCAACAGCGTTCCTTATGGTCCGCCTGCCGTTGCCGGCAGCACTATGGGCTTACCCTGTTCCGCATGTGTCTCCGAGCGGGGCGGACCCTTCCTCTTCGCCGGCGGCTGATCGTCCATGGTGGCCCAGTATTCAAAGACCACACCTCACCGCGTACCGTTTTGGTTCAAGCCTGTCAGCACGTTTGGCTTGTCAAAGATCACGACGTTTATCGGAAGTTCACATATGTTGGTCGTACCTACTCATCCCTTGCTCCTCTCCGCCTTCGTGCTGGCAGATTCCGCCTTGCCTTGCGGTTCGGCGTACCGGATATCCGGCGGCTACGTTGTCCCTGGAGCTTCACACCGAGCTGTTGCCGGCTCCGCATGTCCAGGTAGGGAACGGCTGATGGAACAGCCGGTTTCTTCAGGATATTTCTCCTCCTGTGAAACAGAAACTCACGCGACTTGCAGGTCGCACAAACACATTCTTCGCCAGATCCAGTCCGATAATACTAACATCTTTCACGGACGCCTCCTCTAAATGGTGATCAACGTCTCCATTCTGGCACACAGATGCCGTCGGGGGGCGTCCACCCCATCAGAGCCTTCTTGTGGCCCTGCTGACCGGATTTAACGAGCTGTTCGTGGGATCCACCGTGGGAAGCCATGATGTTTTCTCCTCTCGTTTGATGGCGAGACCTCCTCGGTCTCGCGCCTCGAACAGCCGATGCGACGTTTAGTTCCTGCGTGATTTCTAAAAAAATGCAGTCACCGCCATGCCGATCACCGCGGCGAACATCGCAAGGCAAGACGCCCAACCCAGCGCCTTCAAACCGCCCTTTATAACAAACTGCTTCATGACCTGCTGATTGGAGGCGATCAGCATGAGGATCGCCATGACGGGAACCGCGACCACGCCATTGATGACAGCACTCCAGAACAGTGCCTTCATCGGCGAGATCGGCGTAAAGTTCAAAAGCATGCCGACAATCGTCGCCAGTCCCACCGTTGTGTAGAAAGCCTTAGCTTCGCTCGGTTCGCGCGACAGTCCCACCTTCCAGCGCGCTGCCTCCCCAACCGCGTAGGCCGCTGAACCCGCAAGAACAGGGACTGCCAGCAGACCGGTTCCGATAATTCCGGTTGCGAAGATTATCTTGGCAAAATGTCCGGCAAGCGGCTCGATCGCTTTCGCCGCATCGACCGAGCTCTCGATATTGGTCGCACCCGCCTTGTTGAGCGTGGCGGCGGTTGTCGTGATGATCGCAAGCGCAACGATATTGGAGGCCGCCATGCCGATCAGCGTATCGAGCGTGATGCGTGTGTTCGCCCTCTTTGCCTCATGCGGATGCTCAATCAGGGGCTCCTGACGCGGCTTATCCTTCAGATCCTCGGCTTCCTGGGAGGCCTGCCAGAAGAACAGGTACGGGCTAATGGTCGTCCCGAAGATCGCAACGATCATCGACCAGTAGTTCGGGTCCGCCTTGAACGTCGGCAGCAGCAACCCCCGTATGAAGTTCGACCAATCGACGTGCACGACAAACAGGGTCGCGATGTAGGAGAGCAGTGCCAGGCTCAACCATTTGAGAACAGCGACATAGCGCTTGTACTTAAGGAGCACTTGCAGGAGGATACAGATCACCCCGAACGCAGCGACATAGATCAGCGAATTGCCGTTGACGAGCAGATGCGCCGCATCCCCCATCGCGCCGAGATCCGCGCCGAGATTGATGACGTTGGCCAGCAACAATGGAACCGTGATGCTGACGCCAACCCAGCGCGGATAGCACTGCGTCATGCTGCCCGCCAAGCCTTTGCCCGTCGTCCGGCCAATGCGCGCACTGATCATCTGCACGGCGACCATCAGCGGGTATGTCAGTATCAGCGTCCAGCTCGCAATGTATCCGAATTGCGCTCCGGCTTGCGAATAGGTGGCGATCCCGCTCGGATCGTCATCCGAAGCACCTGTCACCAGGCCCGGCCCAAGGATTTCCAACAGTCGTGGCTTTGAAGGTTCAACGACAGCGCTTCTATCATCCAAACGGTAGTCGCTCATGACCGCCTCCCAGCAGACAACGGGAAGGACTCGCACCTCCCGGTCCGACTGAACTTCACACGTCGACCGTTTGTTCCCGCGGACCGGCAAAGACTAAAAACAATGCAACTCCAAAAACTTAACTTCCTTATCTCCTCAATCCTTGCGTGCTGTTTCGCAATATTTCTGGGCTGAGGGAACTTTCAACACTCGTATCGATTTGCTTGATCGAAATGAGGAGGATCATCGGATATGAAAACGCAAGGGCTTTTCGAACGGCGCCGGACGATCCGGGGTGCAGCCTATTCCCTGGCAGAATTCCAGAAGAAGTACCGTCTCGACGACAGGATGGCCGAAGACCTTTTCATTCGTTTCGGCCCGTCCTCAGTCGAATTGGATTTGCTCATGGCAGCAAAGCGTCGGTCTCTGTCCTTCGATGAACTGACGAAGGAGATGCCATTGCGTTAGGCATCCTTGAAGGACGTCAACCCCAGCATCGAAAAAGAAGGAGGAAGTTCAATGAACAATGACGAAAACGAGAATGAAGACAAGCGCCGCGAGCGTGCCCACAGGATCTGGGAAGAGGAAGGACGGCCCGAAGGGCGTCATCTGGACCACTGGCAACGAGCCGAAGAACAGCACGAGCGCACCGAACAGGAAGCGGAGTCGCCCACAGGACAGGAAAGCGGCGATCCAACCGCGCGTGACCACGAGCAAACGGGAGCCGCATCCGCAAAGGCTTCCAAGTCTGTTCGGGAGTGAGACGTTCCGACGTCGAACCTGCGCCGCAGATTGTGTACTTGCGGCGCGGAAATATCCTGCAATGTGCTTCGATTTACTATTCTCGATACAAGCAAAACGCGAAACACCCGCAAGGACTTCGGAACAAAATCGGCTCGATTGCCGTTGCTGGTGACATCAGTTCAAACTCTTGGAGGATATTCAAATGGGTCGAGGTATTCTGCTCTGGCTTCTGGGAATCCCGTTGCCGATCGTCATTCTTCTCGTTCTCTTTACGCGATAGGAGGCGTCAATGGCCGCCTTCGAAAACGCGCCTGCAGGAGCCGAACCCATCGAATCCTCCAAACCCGCCATTGTATGGGGCCCAATCATCGGAGGCGCTCTTGCTGCAACCGGGATTGCGCTCATCCTTCTACTCCTTGGATCAGGCGTCGGCCTGACAATGGTCTCTCCCTGGTCCGGTCAGAGTAGCTCGGCGACGACCGTCGGCATTACGGCAGCCATCTGGCTGGTGGTCGTTCAGTGGCTGTCATCAGCGATCGGCGGCTACCTGACGGGTCGGCTCCGCACCAAATGGGTCGAAGTCCATTCCGACGAGGTCTTCTTTCGCGACACGGCACATGGTTTTCTAAGCTGGGCATTGGCGACGGTTTTTGTGGCAGGTTTTCTCGCCTCCTCATTGACCTCCCTGGCTGGCGCGTCGGTCAATGCGGCAGGCCAGGCTGCGCAGACGGCCGTCACTGCAGCCGCATCCGCGGCCCCCAAGGGCAATCTGGATTCGACTGCCTATTTTACCGACTCCCTGCTTCGCCCGACAAAAGCGGGAGACCGTGCTCAGTCCGACAATGGGGCCGCTGCCGCCGAAATCTCGCGGATACTGTTGCAAGGTGCAGCAAGCGGACAGATTCCCGAAGGCGACAAATCTTATGTCGCGTCGATCATTGCAGCGCGAACTGGTCTCTCCGAGGCAGACGCCCACAGCCGCGTAGACACGGTGCTCAAGCAAATCGACGATACAAAATCGGCGGCGAAAGAAGCGGCTGACAAAGCCCGGAAGGTCGGAGCAACGACAGCGCTGGTCGGTTCTCTGTCACTGCTGGTCGGTGCCTTCATCGCCTCCGCTGCAGCAGCCCTTGGCGGCCGCCAACGTGATGAGGAAGAAGATCTGCTGATCGGTGCGCGTCGACGTCCGTAACGACGCCGATATGCCGCTAGTAACCAAGAATGGACAAAAGCCTCAAGCACGGCTCACCGTCGTGCTTGAGACTTTTGAATGAGCCGCTTCCCAGCTTTCAGACAGTAAGATCCCGGCGACCGTTCTCCTTCTTCAATCCGATTTGGATCCTATTCCCGAGACAAGCGGATGAATGTTGCGCCAGGAAATGCAAATTTGTCCACGCGCTTCGGGCGATGTCCGCAGGCAGATCGAAAGCGCTATTCTGGCGACAGCACGATGCCGGGCAGTAAATTTGCTTGAGAAATGGAACCCAAGCCGCCACCTCTGCATTTCTACCTACGGGAGAAAATGCGGAGGAACTTCCTATGCTGATCAATACATGGAGCAGACCGGTTCAGATTGAGCTTGGTCCCTCCGGTTCTCGTTCCGTCAACGGCCCTTTCGAGGCGATGATCTATTTGACGGATCTTTGGCCAAATCGTTCAGGCTTGCACTTCATTCGTGCCCGCAACGCCTGCAAGGCCGCGGTTGCCGGACGGAAAAATCCCGAAGATGCCCGCAGCGAATTCCTGGCTGCGGCCAAGGAGATACAAGACGCGACGCGCTAGCCGCTTTCGACAGTCTCTACTTCTCTGCACGTTGCAAGAGAATGCGCATCTCTTCGAAACGCCGTTTCCGGTCGGCATCGCCGTCATTGGGCGCATAGCACGTATTCGATACGCAAAATTTCGCGAGGTTGTGTGGCTTGTCGGTCCTGTCGAACTCACACTCGAATGTGTCAGTCATATCCGCTGCAGCGGTTCCCTGGCGCGTCGAGTAGGTCATGCGCACACCGGGTGGCTTGAGTTCCGGAAAGGACTGAACCAGACCGATGGCAAGCCCGTCCGACAGGAAGAAGTTCTTGGCGACCGTCTTGCACGTAGCCTCAAGGTCGGGGGATTGTGCAAGAGCTGCAGTCGGAAAGACGATAAAGCAGGCTAACATGACATGCTTCAACATGGCGATCTCCTCTCGACGTTTGCCAGAATCATTCAAAATCCTCATCAGAAAACGCAGGTGAAAACAGTAGGTTCCACGGTGTATGGAGCCACATCGCCGTAGAAATTTCATGCGCCGCCGGGAGCCGCCAGCCCGTCAGCGCTTCGCTCGATGGAAGGCGTCAGGCCTGTCGCAAGAGCGCGAGACTGCGGGCCTCGAGTTGCAGGACCTGCCCGTCGAGCCTTTCAGTTCCTTGCAATTCAGGATTCGAGGTCGACAATTCCAGGGCCCACCGCTTGTCGTCAGGCAAGGTAAAGTCGATCCCACCATCGAGGGGATTGAAAAGGATCAGAACATCGTCCCACCCCTCTTCGAGTGGCTGCACCCGGGATATTCTAAGGCCGATGCTCGTATTTAATCCGTCGTCCCATTGATCTTCCGTGTGTTCGCCGCCACCGGGATTGAGCCAGATGACTGCCAAGCCGTCGCGCCAATTTTCACGTCTCAGGATGGAATGCTCCTGCCGCAACGCGATGAGACGCCTGGTAAAGGCGCGAAGGTCCTCCGCGCTCCCATAAGCATCTTCCCAATGCAGCCAGTTCAGTTCGTTGTCCTGGCAATAGCCATTATTATTGCCCATCTGGCTGCGGCCGAATTCGTCCCCCGCCAGCAGCATCGGCGTGCCATGCGAGAGAAACAGGGTGCCAAGAAAATTGCGCTTCTGGCGCTCCCGAACGGTGTTGACACCATCCTCGTCCGTCGGCCCTTCCGCACCGTAGTTGTAGCTGCGGTTGTCATTGTGGCCGTCGTTATTATCCTCCCCATTCGCTTCGTTGTGCTTGTCGTTGTAGGAGACCAGATCATTGAGCGTGAAGCCGTCATGCGCGGCGATGAAGTTGACGCTTGCCCAGGGTCGGCGGCCACGCAGATCATAGACATCGCCTGACCCTAGGATGCGGGCTGCAAAATCTCTCGTCGTACCGGGTGTGCCCTTCCAGTAATCCCGGACAGTGTCGCGATATTTATCGTTCCACTCCGCCCAGCCGGGCGGAAACCCGCCGACCTGATAACCGCCCGGTCCGATGTCCCACGGTTCCCCGACAAGCTTGACCTTTGACAACACCGGATCCTGGCCCACTGCATCGAAGAAGCCGCTGCGCTGATCGAAGCCCTCCGGTTCGCGGCCGAGAATGGTTCCGAGATCGAAGCGAAAGCCGTCGACTTCCATCTCCTCGGCCCAGTAGCGGAGCGAATCCGTCACCATCTGGAGCACGCGCGGGTGCGAGGTGTTGATCGTGTTACCGGTGCCGGTGTCGTTGATATAGTAGCGGGGCTGGTCCGGAAGAGTGCGGTAATAGGAAAAGTTGTCGATACCCTTGAACGAAAGGGTGGGGCCAAGCTGGTTACCCTCAGCCGTATGATTGTAGACCACGTCCAGGATGACTTCGATGCCAGCATCGTGGAAGGCGCGTACCATGTCGCGAAAACCCGCAAGACCTCTTGGGCCGTAATAACGCGAGGCGGGAGCAAAGAAAGCAAGACTGTTATAGCCCCAGTAATTGCGCAGACCCTTGTCGAGCAGGTGGCTGTCATCCGGAAAGTAATGGATGGGAAGAAGCTCGATCGAGGTTATTCCAAGGCTCTTCACATAGTCGACAATCGCCCCCTGCCCCAGGCCGTCGAAGGTGCCACGCAGCGTCTCCGGAATTGCCGGGTGAAGCATCGTCATTCCCTTGACGTGCGCCTCATAGAAAATCGTTTGCGACCACGGAACGCAGGGCCTTTCAACGCGCGCGTCCCTCTCGATGTCGATGACGCGGCACTTCGGCATCCCGGCCGCACTGTCGGTCTCGTCGAAGGAAAGATCCTTCTGCTCGTCATCAAGACCGTATCCGAACTGCGCCTGTGACCACTCGACCTCACCCACGAGTTCACGGGTATAGGGATCGACGAGCAGTTTGTTTGGATTGAACCGGTGGCCTTTCTCCGGGTCGAAAGGTCCGTGAACGCGGTAGCCATACAAGGTGCCCGGCTTCAACCCCGGAAGATAGCCATGCCAGATCTCATTGGTGTATTCGGGCAGGACAATCCGTTCGATCTCACGCTTTCCATCCTCATCGAACAGGCAAAGCTCCACCCGCTCCGCATGAGCACTGAAAATTGCGAAGTTGATGCCCTGACCATCATAATGTGCGCCAAGGCGCGTGAAATCGCCTGATTGGATCGCATGCCGCTTGTCGTTTTCAGTCATGGAAACCTCATCGTTGATGCGCAGCAGAAACACCGCAACGATGGGCTTTGTTCCGGTGTCGCATTTGCAGGCAAGTTGCCGGCGAAATCGTCAGCTGTGTCTGACGAGAATGGCGACAGGGTGATCCTCAAAGAGCTGCGCCGCGAGAAGATCGCCGCCCGTCAACGGCCGATCCGTCAGCAGATTGCGCATCTGCGCGCGCAGGTCTTGTGGCACAATGACGGCTGTGTCCGACCAGAAATCCGAGGAATGGCCGTCAATCAGACGCGGCACGACCGTTATCGCAATCTCCTGCTCGTAAACGCGAGCAAAGGCTAGGAGATTGGCTGCTCGCTCGCCGCTTGTCTTGAGCGGCAAATAGTGACCATCGACAAACATAAGTGGATGGTCCCTGCGGTAGCGCAGAACGCTACGGATGATCTGCCGCTTGAGCGATGCCGTTTTCGACGCGAGCGAATTGGCGTCTGTCGAGACATCGCTCCACACATGGTCAACGGGCCTGCGGTTGTCCGGATCGACGAGGCTGAGATCGAGACCCTCCGATCCCTGGTAAATATCCGGAATTCCAGGAGCCGTGAGCTTGATCAGCAATTGGGACAAGCTGTTGCGATAGCCAATCTCCATAAATGGTTGGAGGGTTCTTGCGAAGTCCGTGGCGAATGCCTCGTTTTCACTTGAAAGCAAAGCCCTGGCATAGGCCTCCACGGCGCGTTCATATGCCGTGCTCTCATCCCGCCAATCCGTCCGGAGCTTCGCCTCGCGCACTGCCTTGAGAGCATAGGCGACAAAGCGATCCTTCAGCTCATCCCGATCGCTTTGTCCAAAATCGTCGGGCCAAATCCCGGCGAGAGCCGGATACAGCATCCACTCGATATTGGGCTCTGGCGCCGGTCCGTCGGCAAGATTTTCAAGAGAGGGAGAGTTCATACTGCGCCATCGCTGGACGCCCGCAACCCACGCTTCCGGATCCTGGCTAAGGCTATACAGGCGCGCGCGGGCATCCTCCCCGCGCTTCGTGTCATGCGTCGAGGTCGCGGAAAGGCCATGAGGCTGGCGCCGAGCACGATCCTCCATGAAACGATGAAACGTTGCTGTAGCCTCAGGACGTATCTCGGTGCGCGCGCCTACTTCGTTCATCGCAATCAGGCGGTTATAGCGATAAAACAACGTATCTTCGACCGCCTTCGCCATCACCGGGCCGCTCAGTTGCTGGAATCTCGCGCGAAACTCCAGTGCTTCGGCAGTATTGGGATCCTTCAGGAGACCCGCGATCGCCTCTACGGCGCCAATGGCTGGCAATCGAACCCGTGCCTGTTCGGTCGCACTGCGGATAACGGCCTCGTCCTCCCCACACGCAGCTCCCTTACACCCATAAGTACGATAGACCGGGAAGGCGACCAGCAATTCCCGCAGCGCCGACTGTCTATCGGACTCGCTATATTCGGGAAAAATCGAACGAGCGAGCGTGGCCAGTCGCGCGGTCTCTCCGGCAAAATTGCGGTCAATCATCAGAAGCTTCGCCTTGCGCAAGCCCCTGGCGAAATCGGCGTGTTCCATGTCGACAGCCCTGTAGGCTGCATCCAGTTGGCACAATCCCTCTTGGCTGACGAACAAATCGGCCATGGCGGATATGAACTCGTAGCCGGTTGTTCCCGAGACAGGCCAGTTCGCTGGAAGTGTCTCACCATCATGGAGGATTTTTTCGACCACGATGAAGATGTCTGGGCCGACCGCGCTCCGCAATCGCTTCAGATAGGTTCCCGGATCGGCAAGTCCATCGATGTGGTCGATACGCAGGCCCTGGATTTGCCCTGCCCGCACCAGTTCGAAGATCAGCCGATGGGTGTCATCGAAAACCTGTTCGTCCTCCACCCGCACGCCGACAAGGCCTGTCACCTCGAAGAAGCGCCGGTAGCTGAGGTTCGCGGCGGCATCCTTCCAGTAGAGCAATTGCCAATTCTGTTGTGCGAGGAGTTCCGTCATTGCGAACGGGTCCATCGAAAGGGCCTGCAAACGGCCAGTATCCGTTCCGATCCGCGCCTCGATTTGCCCGGCGCTTTCATCCGAAAGAGGAAGAAGGCTATCGAAATATTCGAGGTACATACGGCCATCGACGGGCTCATGGCGGAGATGAAGCTCTTGCGCCGCGAGAACTTCGTTGAGGGGCTTTCCAAGCTGAGGCAGAGTAAGCTTCCGGCTCCAGTCTATGTCGAAGCAGCTGGCATAGCGACTAGCCGATCCATGCCTGAGGACGTCGTTCCAGCGGACATTTTCGACGGAGGCGGCCATATGATTGGGCACGATATCCAGGACCAGCCCCATTCCCGCACGCTGCAGGGCCGCACAGAACATGTCGAAGCCTTGACGACCGCCGAGTGCTGGATCGATCTCGTTCGGATCGGTAACGTCGTAGCCATGCGTCGATCCTGTCGTGGCCGTGAAGATTGGGGACGCATAGACGTGGCTGATACCGAGATCCTCAAGGTAAGGAACAAGCTTGACTGCTCGGTCAAAGGTGACATCGCCTCGGAATTGCAGGCGATAGGTGGAGGTCAGGACGGTCATCTCTCTTTCTCGACATCTGAGCGCCCTTACCAACGGAATTGAACGAGATCTGTTCCCGTTTCAGGAACCGTTTCCTGAAAGACGCGTTGGCAATGCAAGTAATCGGCGACACCAAAGGACGAGATGCCATGCTGCAACGCTTCGCATTTGGCCCCGAAATCAACGAGCATGCCGTCATGTTTCGCCTATGGGCGCCGCTTGCCGAGCAAGTCCTCGTCCAGATCGAACAACGCGGACAATGGGCAATGCAGCCAGGGAAAGACGGCTGGCATGTTGCCGAAGTCTCAAATGCCCGCGTCGGTGACCGCTATAGATTTATCCTGCCCGACGGCATTGAGGTCCCAGATCCGGCCTCCCGTTTTCAGCCAGACGATGTTCACGGACCAAGTGAGCTGATCGATCCGTCGTTCGAATGGCACACTCAAGGATGGAAGGGCCGCCGATGGGAGGAAATTGTCATCTACGAACTTCATGTCGGTGCCTTCACGGAGGCTGGCACCTTCCTGTCGGCGATCGAGAAACTCGACCATTTGCAGCGGCTCGGCATCACCGCGATGCAACTCATGCCGATTGCAGATTTCCACGGGCGCTATGGGTGGGGCTATGACGGTGTTCTGCCATATGCGCCAGACAGCAGCTACGGCCGCCCCGAGGACCTCAAGGCTCTCGTCGATGCAGCACATGATCGTGGCATCTGCGTCTTCCTCGACGTCGTCTACAACCACTTCGGCCCTGACGGGAATTACCTCCCACTCTATGCGCCAATATTCAGCAGCCGGCACAAGAGCTCGTGGGGCAACGCCCTGAACTACGATGGCGAGAGCAGCCGCTTCGTCCGTGATTTCATCATCGAAAACGCGATCTATTGGCTGAGCGAGTTCCGCATGGACGGACTGCGCCTCGATGCCGTTCACGCGATGACGGATGACAGCGATCCGCATATTCTCACGGAGCTCGCCGAGCGCGTCAGGCTCGCCTGCCCCGAGCGCCACATCCATCTCATTGTCGAAAACGAGAACAACGACGCTGGTCTTCTTTCTCGAAGGGTATCTGGGGAACCACGCCATTTTACTGCGCAATGGAACGACGATATCCACCATGCTCTGCATGTGGCCGCGACCGGCGAGATTTTCGGATACTATGGAGATTATGCCGATTATGGATCTCGCCTAAGCCGCGCGCTATCGGAGGGCTTCGCGTTTCAAGGCGAGCACATGCGATACAGAGGTCGCCCTAGGGGATCGCCGAGCGCCGGACTGCCACCCACGGCTTTCATCTCCTTCATCCAGAACCACGACCAGATCGGCAACCGGGCGCATGGCGATCGAATGATCTCTTCTCATCCCGTTGCGGCAATTAAGGCGATTGCGGCCATTTATCTGCTCTCGCCGCAAATCCCGATGCTGTTCATGGGTGAAGAGTGGGGCTCGGTCGATCCCTTTCCCTTCTTCTGCGATTTTAACGAAGAGCTGAACCGAAAAGTCCGGCTCGGCCGCAAAGAAGAACTGGGGCGCCTGCCCGGCTTCGATGCGCGAGATGCTCCCGACCCGACGTCGGAAAGCACATTCCGGAGTGCGAAGCTGCGCTGGGAGGAGCTCTCGCACGACCAGGGTCTCGGCGAACATTATCGACGGCTGATAGGGCTTCGACATCAAACGATCGTATCACTCCTCTCACAAGGCGGTGGTCAGGCGGCCACTCATGATAAAAACGGCTCACTCATCAGCGTGCATTGGACGTTTCGGACAGCGATCCTTTCGTTGATCGCCAACTTGTCGAATGCTGTCGTTGTCCCCAGCGGTCCAATCCACGGGCAGACGATATTTTCGTCGGCGCCCGGTTCAGTCGGATCATTCGATCCATGGACCGTCATCTGGAGTCTGTCCTCGGAAATCTAGTTCGAAGTCGGATGCGTGCATGACCGTGCAGCAGTAACAAGGGCGGTCCGCTGCCGCCATGGCGGATGCGTAAGGTGCCCGACCCAACGTCGATGTAATCCAACGCCATTCCACTGAACATCTCCGGCCTCACTGCAATTTCCGCGGATTGACTTTACGTTTGTCTCTTCGAATTGTTCCACCTTCACCAATCCATCAGACGATTGACACGGGATGAACGACGACGCTCGCGGAAGCTGTTTGCCGGAACATTCAGGTCGAGGTGCCGTTTCTCTTTTGGAGGACAGAAGATGATGCGACAACTGTGGAGCAAGCCAGTCACAGTCGAGACGAGCAAGCCTGGTCAGCGCCTGACAATCACAAATACCGAGACTGCCACCTACTACCTGCTTCGACGCTGGCCTGCGAAGGCGCACGGATCCGCCTACAAGACCGCGAAGAGGACTCTTATCAGAGCCCATGAAGGTCATTCGGGCGCCCTGGAGGCGAGAACCGCATTCCTTGCGGCAATCGAAGAAAGCGGCATTGAAATCTTTGATGCGTGACGACAAGCCAGGCGCGAGATCCGATACGAGCCTCCGAATCCCTCTACTGCCGTCTCGTTGCTACCTGCAGCGTTGATCGCAAATAACCTTGACGAATCCTTGGAACAAGGACGCTTCGCAAGCATTGCTCTTGTACCCCACCAGGAGAAATGAAGATGCCTGAAGCAACGCGCGCGTCGCTGGACGCCGACGTCGTAGTGCTACTGCCAGCACTGCGAAACTTTGCCAGAAGATTTGTGTCCAGCCCGACCGATGTCGACGATCTCGCGCAAGAGACCATCTCGAAGGTGCTGCGTCATTCCGAAAAATTCACCCCCGGCACCAGCCTCAAGAGCTGGGCATTCACCATCATGCGAAACACCTACATGACCGAATACAAGCGCCGAAAGCGGCTGCAGGTTCGCGCCAACAGCGATGCGCTCTTTGAAATCCCGACAGAGTGTTCCCAACAGAAATGCATTTATGCCGTAGAGGTCGGCAAGGCGCTTGGCCAGCTTCCGAAACATCAGCGCGACGCTCTTCTCATGATCGTGGAAGGAGTCTCATACGAGGCCGCCGCCAAACACTGTGGCTGTGAGGTGGGAACAATCAAAAGCCGGGTCTCTCGCGCGCGAACCACTCTCGTCGGGATACTCGGCGAGGATTCGATACGCGCCGCCGCCTCGATTCATTGAAATCCGATCCCCATCAAACTTTCCGCAGAACGGAGGAACCGCCATGCCAGAAAAATCCGGCTCGCCCGCAGTCCAATCAGTGCTGAACGAACGGCAAGAGCAACGCAAACGATCCACTGGAAGTGATCTCGACAACGCGCTGAAAGATACCTTCCCGGCGTCGGACCCGATCTCCGCCACTCATACGGCGGTGCCCTCTGGGAGGGTTGCAGCGGAAACCTCGGAAGGCGCCGTCGCGCGGGGCCATGTGGATCGTTTCGAAGATAGTTATCCGATGAGGAGGACAACGTCGAAGCCTGCGAGCGAACCAGACACTCGAATCGATGCTGGCACCGCAAGAAGGAACGTCCGGGCCCTCTACAAAGCCGTCCGCCGAATTGGCACATATGATCACGAGAGCATGTCCCGGCCGGCCGTTGCCGCGCCTGGGTGTTCGAGCGTTGTGGGTGACATCAAGCAGAAGATACGTCAAAGACCGCTGCTCTCCGTCATAGCTGCCGCGGCCATCGGATTCGTATTGAGTTCGACACGATAGGAAGGGGTCGTTGGAGGTCATGCCCGCTTGAAGCGCGGCCCGTTGACAGCGGGTCGCACAATTGTCGCAGGACTTATATCCTTTTGAATCCAGGCTTCGAACGAAGCCACTTTAACGAGCCCGACGAACTACGCTGCCTGCGTATCCGCTTGGTCCGTCACAGGCAACATCGTTGCCAGAACTTCGAAATTATCTGACCGCCGCCTGCATCGGCCCATCCGACGCGTTTCGTAAATTATCTCGATAGCTTCGGTGTGCGAAGATCGCGTCATCGACGAAATGAGGGCAATTGCTTCCCTGTCGTCAAAGACTCCCGATTGAAGCTCAATTGTTCCGCCTTGTCGCACTGCAATGCTGACGCTCAGCATCTTTCTCTCCTTACCGATTTCCGCGAGAAAAACACCCAGACGAAGGACCAGTTCCAACGACCTGAAAAAATCTCCCAGGCGGCCTTCGCCTGCGAGGTCCGTGGGACAATATCGAATGATTGACCTTAACCGTCTCACCGCTCCTACAGGATGGGTCTGCCTCCGGTCACCGCCACGGTCGCTCCCGAGACGTAGCTCGACAGCGGATCCGCGAGCATGACGTAGGCTGTCGCCAATTCGGCCGGCTGGCCGGGTCGCTTCATCGGAACCTGCTTGCCGAAATTCTCCACGGCTTCAGTGGACATGGTCGAGGGAATAAGCGGCGTCCATATCGGCCCCGGCGCGACGGCATTGGCGCGGATACCGTTTTCGGCCAGCAATTGCGCGAGTCCCGCCGTGAAGTTCTGGATCGCACCTTTCGTGGTCGCATAGGCCAGCAGTGTCGGATTTGGGCTGTCGGAATTGATTGAAGCGGTATTTATGATCGCGCTCCCCGGCTTCATGTGGGGAACCGCCGCCTTTGTCAGGAAGAACATGGCGTGGATATTGACCCTGAATGTCAATTCCCATTCCTGATCGCTGATATCGCCGATGTCATGAAAGCTCGCCTGATGAGCGGCGTTGTTGACAAGGATGTCGATACCGCCAAGCTCCGCGACGGCGGTGTCGATGATCCTTCGGCAATGTTTGCTGTTCTGGATATCGCCGGGGAGAAGTACCGCCTTGCGCCCTGCCTCCTCAATCCAACCCTTTGTCTCCGCCGCATCCTCGTCTTCATTGAGATAGGCAATGAGAACGTCCGCCCCTTCGCGGGCATAGGCGATCGCAACTGCCCGCCCAATGCCGCTGTCTCCTCCGGTAATGACCGCTTTCTTGCCCAGCAGGCGGCCGGATCCGCGGTAGGATTCCTCGCCGTGATCGGGAAGCGGCCGCATCGCTGCGGTATTTCCAGGCATCGATTGCTGCTGTGATGGAAATGGAGGCTGGGGATGAGTGAACATGCGCTTCTCCCTTCTAGGGTGGTTTCAACTAGCTCGTTTGCCGCCTAACCGTGGAGTCGCCTTGTAGTTCCCACAGCTGCAACGATTTCTCGCCAAGAGAGCAAGCGATCGATCAACCCATTGGAACCTTCGGGCCCTCGCAAGGTTTCAATCCGTCGACCTTGCGAGAGTTCTACGAACCGGCCGCAATCCACGTGAGGCGCCGGTTCGTCGGCTCAAGGCCGACAAAGTGACTGTACCGGGACTGTCGTCGACGGCAGGAGCAGCCTCGGCACGCACAGATCGCGACAGCCAACATGGAGGCGATGCCATGCATCATAAGAAGATCGAACTTCAAAACGGACAAAAGACCTATGTCGTCGTTCTCGACACGAATGAGGAGGCATTCTCCACGCTTGCCGCATTCGCAACCGAACAGGGTTTGACCGCAGCTTCGATCACTGCAATCGGTGCATTTGAAAGGGCGACCGTCGGCTGGTTCGATTTCGCTGGTCGCAGCTACCGCAAGATCCCGGTTGCGGAGCAATGCGAAGTGCTGAGCCTGATCGGTGACATTGCGATGGGCGACGATGGCAAGGCGAGCCTCCACCTCCATGCTGTCCTGGGCCTCAAGGATGGCTCGACACGCGGCGGCCATTTCCTCGAAATGGCGTCGTCCATCCGACCTTGGAAGCAACCATCGTCGAAACGCCGGCAGAGCTGCATCGTCGGCACCAAAGGGATCTCGGCATCGCACTGATCGAGCTTTGAAATTGACGGCCGTTAGCCTCCAGGCAGCAGGAACATTCCGGACCGGGAGAGGTTCGGTCAGCGGTACCGGCGGCAGAAGGAGGATATCATGGCGACGGAAGAGAGCTTCGAAACGTCACGCGGCAGCGGCGGAGAGACACATCAGCACATCCCCGAAAGCGGTCCTCACAACGGCGCGGAGCACCTGACGACCAATCAGGGCATCCGGGTTTCGGACAATCAGAACAGCCTCAAATCAGGCGTGCGCGGCCCGACGCTGCTTGAAGACTTCGTGCTGCGCGAAAAGATCTTCCATTTCGACCACGAGCGCATTCCCGAAAGGATCGTGCATGCCCGCGGTTCGGCCGCGCATGGCTTCTTTGAGCTCTATGAGCCGCTTTCGGACATCACGAGCGCCGATCTTTTTCAGCGCAAAGGCGAAAAAACACCGGTCTTCGTCCGCTTCTCCACTGTCGCCGGCGGCGCCGGCTCGGTGGATACACCGCGCGATGTCCGCGGCTTTGCGGTGAAGTTCTATACCAAGCAAGGCAACTGGGACCTGGTCGGCAACAATATCCCCGTGTTCTTCATTCAAGATGCGATGAAGTTTCCAGACCTTGTCCATGCCGTGAAGATGGAAGCAGACAGAGCCTATCCGCAGGCCGCCTCCGCTCATGACACCTTCTGGGATTGGGCGTCGCTGATGCCGGAATCGACGCATATGCTGATGTGGGCGATGTCTGATCGCGCCATCCCCCGCTCGTTGCGCATGATGCAAGGATTCGGCGTTCACACCTTTCGCTTTGTCAACGAAGCGGGCAAATCGACATTCGTAAAGTTTCACTGGAGACCGAAACTCGGGATTCAATCGCTGGTCTGGGACGAGGCGCTGAAGCTGCAGGCGGCCGACAACGACTATCACCGCCGCGATCTCTTCGAGGCGATCGCCGCCGGGCATTTCCCGGAATGGGAATTGGGTCTGCAGCTATTCGACGAAGCCTTCGCCGAAAGCCTTCCCTACGATGTTCTGGATCCCACCAAAATCATTCCCGAAGAAATTCTACCGCTGAGGATGGTCGGGCGCCTCGTCCTTGATCGCAACCCGGACAATTTCTTTGCCGAGACCGAACAGGTGGCATTCTGCCCGGCCAACATTGTGCCAGGCGTCGATTTCACCAACGATCCTCTCCTCCAAGGGCGCCTGTTCAGCTACCTCGACACGCAGAAATCCCGTCTCGGGACAGCCAATTTCCATCAGTTGCCGATCAATGCACCGAAATGTCCTATCATGAACTTCCAGCGCGATGGGCAGATGCAAATGCAGGTCCCGAAAGGCCGCGCCAATTACGAACCGAACAGCCTCGGCGAGAACGGTGAAACGGGCGGACCGCGCGAATGTCCGGTGACGGGTTTTCGTACCTACGAGCATCAAGCGGGTGAAGACGAACAAGGCAACAAGCTGCGCGTCCGCGCCGAACTCTTCGCCGACCATTACAGCCAAGCGCGTCTTTTCTGGAAATCCCAGACGCCTTCGGAGCAGGCTCATATAGCGTCCGCCTTCGTCTTCGAATTGTCGAAGGTGCAATTGCAGCATGTGCCGCCGCGCATGGTCGGAAACCTGATGAATGTCGATGCCAGCCTCGCCAGTCGCGTTGCCGCGGGGCTAGGACTTGTCGTGCCAACCAAGAACTCGCCGGCGCGCGAACCAATAGAACTCGATGCATCTGCAGCGCTCTCCATTCACAGGAACATGAAGGAGACATTGGAGGGGCGCCAGATCGGAATCCTCATCGCCGCGGGAAGCGATGCCAAGGCGATCTCCGATCTCGTCGAGGCCCTGAACGATGCCAAGGCAAAGCCCTTCATCGTGGCTCCGAAAATCGGGGAGACGAAACTTTCCGACGGCAATACGATCCGCGCCGACGGCCAGCTCCTTGGTTCGCCGTCACAACTTTTCGACGCCGTCGCCGTCATCCTTTCCAGGGAGGGAGCAACGTCCTTGATGAACGAGGGAGCGGCCATACAATGGGTGATGGACGCATTCGGGCACTTGAAGGCGATCGGCCATGACGCGGCAGCCAAACCGCTGCTCAATAAGGCCGGCATTCAACCTGATGCTGGTGTCGTGGATCTCGGTTCCTTCATCGGGGCAGCTGCCAAGCGATATTGGGACCGCGAGCCCAAGATACGCATGCTGGCCTGAGGTTCCCAACCCGCTATGTCGCCGACCCAGCCTCCTGTCCGGCGACGAGCAGCACCTGTCGATCCATGCGGGCCAACGGGTGCTGTTTGTTTATCATCGCCCAAATGCATGGTGCTGACAATTTAATCCCCAGTCAGATGACTTGCCGTTGCCGGGCCATACGCTTAAGCCAGCGCTGGACGCCGACTTCTTCCAAGTCCATCCATTCCAGAAGCCGCTTGCTGCTGGTTCGAATCTTGAGAACGTCGCCAAGGATTCCCGCCCTGAAATCCTCGAACACCGCAGGATGGATGTAAGATGACCTACACACGGAGCGCGTATTGACCAGCCTCGATGCCACAACGTCGATCGCCTCGTTGATCTGGCGCGCGATCCCCCGCTCGGAATTTTCGACCTTGAGCGGAGCGAGCGCCGCGACCGCCATGCAGGTCGCTCCCCAGGTCCTGAACTGGCGAGAACTGAAATCCTCTCCGGCCGTTTCCTGGATGTAGGCATTCACATCCTGCGACGAGATCTGGCGGCACCCGCTTTCGTCGCAGACATATTTGAAAAGCTGCTGTCCCGGCAGTTCCTGCAGGCGTCGCACCACGTTGGCGATGCGACGGTCGTAATGGATGAGGTTCCATTCCTTGCCGGATTTCCCCTTGAAGCGGAATTTGACGCTTCCACCCTCCACTCGCACATGCCGGCTCCTGAGCGTGGTCAGGCCGTAGGATCGGTTTGTTTCCGCATAGGCCGCATTGCCCACACGAATATAGAGATTGTCCAGCATCCAGACCACGGTCGCCAACGCCTTTTCCATGCTCAGACCTCGAGAGCGCAGATCGCCATCCACCCTGCGCCGAATGTCCGGCAGGCAGTCGGCGAAATCGACAAGTCGATCGAACTTCGCGCGGTCGCGTTCGGACTGCCAGTCGGGGTGATAGCGGTATTGCTTGCGACCACGTGCATCCGTGCCGATCGCCTGAAGATGGGATAAAGGATTCGTGGAGATGACGACGTTCGTATACGCAGGAGGAACGGCCAATGCATCCAGTCGGGCAATCTCCGAAGGACGAGTGATCCGGCTCCCTGCGGGTGAGTAGTAAAGAAAGCCCTTCTTTCCCTGTTTTCGGGTAATGCCCGTCTCAAGGCCCGGAATGTATATCAATCCGGAATTGAGCTTCGCTTCCGCTGCTGCTGCGGCAAGACCGACTTTGGAGAGCATCTGGTTCATGGCCGGATAACTCCGCTTGAGCGACCCGGTTCCACCGCATTGGCTCGGATGAGCCTGATCTCATGTAGACGATAGGGAACAATGCCCATTCGACACCGTTTGAGTTCTATCGTCGACATGGAGTCCGCAGATGAATCCGCGCGCGCAATGGAAGGGATACCTGAAGTTCGGAGAGGTCAGTTGCGCAGTCGCGCTCTATACGGCGGTTTCCACTTCGGAGCGGATTTCCTTTCACACGCTGAACCGGGAAACCGGAAACCGCATCAGGCGCGAATTCATCGACGGCGCGACAGGAAAACCGGTACCGCGCGAGGACCAGGTCAAGGGTTACGAACTCAGCAAGGACGATTACATCGTCCTCGAGCCTGAGGAAATTTCTGCCGTGGTGCCGGAGAGCGACAAGATCCTGCACGTGAAGGCCTTTCTGGCATGTGCTGAGATCGACGACGTCTATTTCGACCGGCCGTATTATCTCGCTCCTTCGGCCCCGGCAGCGGAAGAGGCATTCACGCTGATCCGTGAGGGCATGCGCGCTCGGCAGGTTGCCGCCATTGCCCAGACCGTTCTTTTTCGCCGCCTGCGCACGATAATGATCCGCGCTCACGGCAAGGGGCTGATCGCTACCACGTTGAATTTCGATTACGAGGTTCGCTCGGCAACCGAAGCCTTCGAGGATGTGCCCGACATGAAGATCAAGGGCGAAATGCTCGATCTGGCCAAGCATATCATCGCCACGAAGAAGGGAAAGTTCGACGCAGGCGAATTCGATGATCGTTATGAGGCGGCACTTGCGGATCTCGTGAAAGCCAAGATCGAGGGCAAGGCGATCCCACGGCACAAGCCGGAAAAACCTGCAAAGGTTACCGATCTCATGGAAGCCCTACGCCAGAGCGCCGGGCTGGATGGCAAAAGCAAGGCAACGGCGACGTCGAGCCCTAGATCCAGGAAAGCAACGAAATCTCGCGGGCCATCCTCTTCACGGACGCAACGCAAGGCAAGCTGACCATGGTATTGGAAACCTACAACCGTAAGCGTGACTTTACCAAAACATCCGAGCCGAAAGGTCGCGCAAACAGAAAAAAAGCCGCCGCTGCCGGCAGCAGCTTCGTCATCCAGAAGCACGATGCACGCCGCCTCCACTATGATTTTCGCCTCGAACTCGACGGCGTGCTGAAGAGCTGGGCCGTGACCAAGGGACCGAGCCTGGTGATCGGCGAAAAGCGGCTCGCGGTGCAGACCGAAGACCATCCTCTCGAATACGGCGGCTTCGAAGGCACGATCCCGAAGGGCGAGTACGGCGGCGGCACGGTCCTCGTCTGGGATAAAGGCTCCTGGACGCCGATCGGAGATCCGCACAAGGGGCTGACCAAGGGACATCTCGAATTCGAGCTCCACGGTAAAAAGCTCGGCGGGCGCTGGCACCTGATCCGGATGGCCGGAAAGCCACGCGAGAAGCGCGAAAACTGGCTGCTGATCAAGCGGGACGACAATGCGGCTCGTCCCGAAGGAGCACCTGACATCCTGGAAGAACGACCGGAATCGGCCAAGACGGGACGGCTTATCAATGAGGTCGAGAACGAGAGGCCGGGCTGGTCATCCAAGACGGGTCAGATCGATCGCAGAACAGGGAGACCGAAGAACGGCTCCCATGAGTCGAGCAAGACGGAACCAGAACGCGGTACAGAGCCTGTCGATCCCTCTTCCTTGAAGGGCTCAAGGAAGGCAGCGCTGCCTTCCTTTATCGAGCCGGTTTTGGCGACACTGGTATCCAAGCCGCCCTCGGGTAAACGTTGGCTCCACGAAATCAAATTCGACGGCTATCGGCTCGAGGTCCGCATCGAGGCGGGCCGCATCAAGCTGCTGACGCGCAGCGGTCTCGACTGGACGCAAAAATTCGGCAAGGAGATTCTCGCCGCCTTCCGGGATCTTCCGGTCGGCACGGCGATCATCGATGGCGAACTGGTCGTCGAGCCTGCGGCCGGCGCCTCTGATTTCTCCGCTCTCCAGGCCGACCTTAGCGAAGGGCGCAGCGACCGCTTCGTCTTCTACGCATTCGATCTCATCCATCTCGACGGCTATGACCTGACCGCCTGCCCGTTGATCAGCCGCAAGGAATTGCTGCAGAAGATCATTCCATCCGAAACCGGGACCCTTCGCTTCAGCAGTCATTTTGATGAAAACGGAAACTTGCTGCTGAGCCATGCCTGCCGGTTGAGCCTCGAAGGGATCGTATCCAAGGTCGCCAGCGATCCTTATCGCTCCGGTCGCGGCAAGACATGGGTCAAATCGAAATGCTCGTCACGGCAGGAATTCGTCATCGGAGGCTTTGTACCCTCGACGACATCTCGAAAGGCGATCGGCTCGTTGGTTCTCGGTGTCTACGAGGACGGCAAGCTGGAGCATGTCGGTCGCGTCGGCACGGGCTATACGCACACCGTCGCCGAGCAGCTCTTCCAGAAGCTGACCCGCATGAAGGCGGAGGAAAACCCCTTTGCCACAAAGCTGACCGCGGAGGAAAATCGCGGCGTCCGCTATGTGCGACCGGACCTTGTGGCAGAAGTCGAGTTTCGCGCCTGGACCGCCGACGGCCACCTGCGCCATGCCTCTTTCCGAGGCCTTAGAGAAGACAAGAAACCGCTCGACATCGTTCGGGAGACGCTGAAATCTCCGACGAAAGCCTCAACGGAAAAGCCTCCCAGAGGCGGCGTATCCCTCACCCACCCGGATCGCCTCTATTGGCCGGACGAAGGCGTGACCAAGGCTGGGCTTGCCGACTACTATAGCGAGGTCTGGCGCTATATGGGCCCTTTCGTCGTGGGACGGCCGCTCGCGCTGGTGCGCTGCCCGAACGGGATCAACGGCCAGCACTTCTTCCAGAAACATGCCTGGAAGGGCATGAACAAGAATATCGCGCTGGCAAAGGACCCGCAGGACGAAGAGCCCTATGTGAGCATCGATGACGTGAATGGCTTGATTGGCCTCGTGCAGGCCGCGGTACTCGAAGTCCACCCCTGGGGATCGATGGTCGGCGATTGGGAAAGGCCTGACATGATCGTCATGGATCTCGATCCCGGTCCGGATGTCCCGTGGCGCGAAGTCATCGTCGCGGCAGAGGAAACAGCCGAACGGCTAAGACGGGCGAGCCTCGTACCCTTCGTCAAGACATCGGGAGGCAAAGGATTGCATGTCGTCTGCCCGCTGGTCGCCGAGGCCGAATGGCCGGCCGTCAAGGCCTTTACCAAGGATATCGCCGACGCGATGGCGGCAGACGCCCCCGATCGCTACGTCTCGACGATCACCAAGTCGAAACGCCGCGGCAAGATCCTCATCGATTATCTCAGAAACCAGCGCGGCTCGACCGCCGTCGCCCCCTATTCGACCCGCGCGCGTCCGGGAGCAGCCGTCTCCATGCCTTTGTCCTGGGAGGAGTTGAGCCCGGCAATCGGCCCGGACTATTTCACCGTGCTCAACGTGCCGACACGGCTTGCGGCGCTCAGATCGGATCCCTGGGCCGACTTCAGGCAAGCTGCCGAACCCTTGCGTCAG
>JAAMEZ010000005.1 GCA_013322215.1 Martinezella rhizogenes | reverse complement strand
CTTGACCTCGATCAGCACTTCACCGGCCTTCGGCCCCTCAAGCTGAACCGTCATCACCTCGAGCGGCTTGCCAGCCGCAACCGCTACCGCTGCTCTTACGTCCATGGTCTCATCCCTTCATGCTATGATTTTGGTCCAGGCAACATTGGCACGGTCCCATAGAAAGGCTCAAGCCAAAATCAGACACTTAGCGTCGCAATTGTCATGTTTTAGCCGAGCAATCGCCACGCAGCTTTTTCCATATGGCTGCGATGGCGAAGCCCCTGGATCAGGCAAATTCCATGATCACGGCGTCGACAGCGAGACTTTCGCCGGGCTTGGCGTTGATCTTGCCGATGACCAGATCGCGTTCGGCACGAAGGACATTTTCCATCTTCATCGCTTCGACAATGGCCAGCGTTTCCCCCGCTTTGACTTCCTGTCCCTCAGTAACGGCGATAGCAACGACCAGGCCCGGCATGGGGCAGAGCAGAAGCTTTGACGTATCGGGCGGCAATTTGACGGGCATCAGCTTGTCGAGTTCGGCCTGACGCGGCGTGAACACCTTGGCCCGGACGGAAATACCTTGCCAATCGATGCGCAGGCCATTGAGCAGGGTGCGGATCTGGGCCGTCAACTTGCGGCCGCCGACGGTGCCGACCCAGATGGCATCGCCGGGACGCCAGTCGGTTGCGACAGTTACGGTTTTGCCGCCAATCTGCATGTCCATCTCGAAAGGAATGGTCACCACGCCTTCAAGCAACGTCAAAGGCAGATAATCGGCACCGAGCTTGACGACCCAGCTCTCCCGCGTCGGCACGGCGGCTGGACGCAGCCGGTCACCGTAGCGTTCCCGGCGGTTGGATTCGATCAGGCTGCAGGAAAGGGCGATTGCCGACAGCAAGGCGGTTTGGTCTTCGTCCGGCGTCACCGGCGCGAAGCCATCAGGATATTCCTCGGCAATGAAGCCCGTGGAGAGGCGGCCTTCGCGCCAGCGCGGATGTTTCATCAGCGCGGAGAGGAACGGCATATTGTGCTCGATGCCATCGACGACAAAACCATCCAGGGCCTCGCCCATGGCTTCGATCGCCTCCAGTCTTGTCGGAGCCCAGGTGCAGAGTTTGGCGATCATCGGATCGTAATACATGGAGATTTCGGCGCCTTCGAAGACGCCAGTGTCGTTGCGCACGACCAATTTCTCCGTTCTGCCTTCGCGCGGCGGACGATAGCGCGTCAGGCGGCCGATGGAGGGCAGGAAGTTGCGATAGGGGTCTTCGGCATAGAGGCGGCTTTCGATCGCCCAGCCATTGAGCGTGATATCCGCCTGCTTGAACGGCAGCTTTTCGCCGGCGGCAACGCGGATCATCTGCTCGACGAGATCGATGCCTGTCACCAGTTCCGTCACCGGATGTTCGACCTGCAGGCGCGTATTCATTTCGAGGAAATAGAAATTCCGGTCACGATCGACGATGAATTCGACAGTACCGGCACTTTGATAATCGACGGCCTTGGCAAGCGCCACGGATTGTTCGCCCATGGCCTTGCGGGTCGCTTCATCGAGGAACGGAGAGGGCGCTTCTTCCACGACCTTCTGGTTCCGGCGCTGGATGGAGCATTCGCGCTCACCGAGATAGACGACATTACCATGGGCATCGGCCAACACCTGGATCTCGATGTGGCGGGGATCGACGACGAATTTCTCAATGAAGACGCGGTCGTCGCCGAAGGAGCTTCTCGCCTCGGAACGGGCGCGCTCGAAACCGTCACGCACCTCATCCTTGCTCCAGGCGATGCGCATGCCCTTGCCGCCGCCGCCCGCAGACGCCTTGATCATGACGGGATAACCGATCTCGGCCGCGATCCTTTCTGCATGATCAGCGTCATCAATGATGCCGAGATAGCCAGGAACGGTGGAAACCTTGGCGGCATTGGCGAATTTCTTCGATTCGATCTTGTCGCCCATGGCTTCGATCGCCTTCGGCTTCGGGCCGATGAAGGTGATGCCTTCCTTCTCCAGTGCCGCGCAGAAGGAGGCGCGCTCTGAGAGGAAGCCGTAACCCGGATGAACTGCTTCAGCGCCAGTCTGTTTGCATGCCGCGATGATCTTGTCGGCGACGAGATAGCTTTCGGCTGCGGGGGCCGGGCCGATATGGACTGATTCATCGGCCATTTCGACATGCAGAGCATCCCGATCGGCATCGGAATAGACGGCGACCGTGAGGATGCCCATGCGGCGCGCGGTCTTGATGACGCGGCAGGCGATCTCGCCGCGATTGGCGATCAGGATTTTCTTGAACATGCAATCTCCGCCCAAATACCCTATTCAGTCAGTGTTTTAGCCACAAATTGCACTGCGGGTCCATGTGCAAGATATCTGCACTCACGCGGTTTTTTCCAATCTCGACTGAACGCGCTCCCGCCAGATGATGAAGAGGCCGGAGCTGACGATGATGGCGATACCGATCCATTTGGAAAGATTGGGAAAATCTCCGAAGATCGCGTAGCCGAGGACGGTGGCGGAAATGATCTCGAAATATTGGAACGGAGCAAGCAACGAGAGCGGCGCCAGCCGGAAGGCTCTGACGACGAGCATATGCGCGTAGCCCGATATCGAGCCCAGAATCAGCAGAAGGATGAGGCCCAGCGTCGAGGCGGGTAGGGAAGGTTCGAAATCAGCGATGCCGGCGGATGCTCCCGCGAGCAGGGTGACCGACATGAACAGCGTGCCACCAACGCCGGCCATGACCTGCATCGTCATCGGCGAATCCGCCTCGCCGACCGCCCGGTTCATGAACAGATAGAGAGCAAAGAGGAAAGCGCAGGCAACCGGCAGCAACGCCTTCAGTCCGAAAATCTCGAAACTCGGCTGGATGACGATCATCGCGCCGACGAAACCGATGACGATCGCCAGCCAGCGCCTCCAGCCGACCTTATCTCCGAGAAACAGAGCCGAAAGTGCCGTCAGCATAAAAGGTTCGACGAAATAGATCGCGAAAACATCGGCAAGCGGCATGTATTTGACCGCCGCGAAGAAGAGTAGGCTGGCAGCGCCGTGCAGCGCGCCCCGCAGCAGGTTCATCCAGGGGCGTTTTGCGGAAAAGGCCGACCGTCCGGCCACGGTCAACAGCATCGGCAGCATGCAGACAAGCTGAAAGAAGAAGCGATAGAAGGTCACCTGGCCGGGCGACATGCCTTCGAAGCTCGCCATGTATTTGGCGATCGCATCCATCGTCGGCAACAGGATCATGGCGCTCGCCATGATCGTCATGCCCCTGAGTGGATTCTGCTGTGTGGAAATGGCGGGAGAAACGGACATGGGCAGACATCAAACACAGGAAAGGCATGCAATCAAGGCGCGATCAGGAGTGGGTTGCAAGTCTCGGCGATAGCCATCGGAAAGTGTCACACTTTTCCAATTGGGACAGATCGCAATGGCGAGATGACGCCCTTAGACCTATCTGGAGCTTTGGAAACAGCTAAAACATGAATGCGCGGCACAAAATCGCCGGCGCGACCAGGAAAGGGATCGCACCGATGTTCAAACCAGAACAAGAGACGACCGTTTTTTCGGATGAAGGCGGTGACACGCTTGGAGGGCGCTTGTCCATGGCGCGCGACGCCGCGGGAATCAGTCTCGAAACACTGGCCCGACAACTTGGCGTCAGCGAGGAGACCATGCTTGCGTGGGAATCCGACCGCGCCGAGCCCAATTCTTCCGCGCTGGTCAAGATGTCGGCTCTTTTCGATGTTTCACCGGCTTGGCTGATGACCGGATCGGGTGACGGGCCCGGGGAGGACAGCGACGAGCGCGCCCTGGAAGCCGTCAGGAACGAGCTTTCGCGGCTGCGAACGGCCTATCAGGAGATCGGCCGGCTGATAGAGACGACGACAAACCAACTTGAGCGCCTCGACCATCAGATCAGGCTGCGCAATCTCAGCAAGGATGTGGCGCATTGAGCGCTGCGCCCTTTGACGTTCATGGCGCGGAGCTGAGCCTCTCTAGCTGAGGCGGGCAATCGTATCGTCGAGGTTGTCGATCGCGAGCTGCTCGCGGGCGATCATGCCGTCAAGATCGATATCCTGGCCAGCTCCTTTTGTATTTGCGTCCTGCATCTTCATCGCCAGCAGTTCATTGCGGTGGGCGATCTTCTCGCCTCTGATTTTGATAAGCTTCAAGCGAAAATCATCATTCATCTCCAATCCCTCCGTTGGAATGAGTTATCCGCTGTTTCGAGCTGTCATTCGTTTCCAGGCTTATTCTGCCAATCTCAGTCGTGCCCCCGTCCGCGATAGGTCGTGGGAACGCCGGCCTGCTCATGGCATTGGGCGAGAGTTTCCAGCCAGGTTGCCAATCCGGCCGGCACTTCGGCATTTCCAGCCTCCAGCGCCTCCACCCATGAGAGGTCGCATTGCAGGGCGCTCGCCAGATTGATCGGCGTCCAGCGGATATGCAAAAGGCATTCGGAAAAGCGTTCTGGCGTCATGCATCCTCCAACGTCTCAGGAAATTTTACGGTGCCAGAGAGGAGCGCGAAGTCAAGTGAGCATGAAAATCCGGCCGCTTTTGCCATCAAGGGCGAGGAAGGCGAATTCGCTTGGATTTCAGCCTCCGCTTTGATTATTTTCGCTTCTCCCGTTTCGGATGAAGCCGCTTCGCTCTCACGGCCGATATGCCGATGATCGGCAGCGCGTCTGCTTGTTTTCCCCAAGCACACTTCTGCCGGGTCTCATCGTTATGGTGGAAGGGTACATCAACGAAGTCAGGTTAAAAACGGCATGATATCGACGCCGTCGCCGGGAAAGACGGTAATATGGGGGTGGTCCTGGAAAAGCCTTGCGGCGGCATCTGCGGTTTCAGCCTCGACCACCAGGTAGCCGCAGAATGGATTGACCGCGTCGGCGACGCCGTTCCTGGTGATGCGAGTCGTCTTTCCCACCATGCCGCCGTGATCAAGGATAGAGGCAGCGTTTCTTTCTTCCCACGCAGCCCATTGTGCGATGCCGATAGCATCGACAGCATCCTGCTCGGCTTTGGGTAGGCTTCGAAAAGACGCGAGATCTTCGGGCTTCATAGTGTAAACGGCAAGGAAACGGGGCATGAGCCACCTCCAAGGTTTTCTATGATTGCCAGCTTGCACGCCGCGCGCCTGAAAACATCCATGGAATTCTATCGTGGCGCGACGCATCGAATGGAACGCGATACGCGTTTTCGTCACCGTCGTCCGCTGCCTTCACTTCCCGCCGCATCATATTGATGGCGGGCAGGGCATTTACATCACCCCAAATCGGAGGCCGGATTCCGCCGTCGTTATCCGCGAGAAAGCGAGAGCGGCCTCTAAGCGAAGGAACCCGTTCGCGAAAGCCCTGGAACTCTCCCCTAGCCACTTCCCTATTGATGTTATGTTCTCCGCATGACCGACTCGCTTCACATCTACACCGACGGCTCCTTCAACGCCGCCTCCCGCTCCGGAGGATGGGCGTTCGTGGTCTATGAAGGCGACCGACAGTTATATGCCGATTGTGGCAAGGGGGCTGGCATATCGAACAACACGTTCGAAGTCCTCGCCGTTCTAAACGCAATGGCCTGGATCGCCTCAGAGGCTTCGGCACAGCCGATCTCGCTCTGGACGGATGCCGTTCACGTCGTAGAAGGCTGCTGTCGGTGGAGGGCAATCTGGCGCACCAACGGCTGGAAGCGGATTACCTCGAACCCGCACACGCGACGCCGGCGGATCCACGACATGGAGATCTGGCAACAACTCGACCGCCTGCTTGAACAGCATCCGAATGTGGTTGTGGAATGGTGCAAGGGGCATTCAGGAGCTGCAGGCAATGAGCTCGCCGACATCCTGGCGCGCGATGCCGCCTGTAGATGATCGGGTCACCCTTGTGCGAGCAGTTTTCCAAATTCTGGACCCAAAACTGAAGATCCGTTTGGAGGGCCGCAACGCGAGCGCCCAAATTGACGCAAGGCGCAGACCTTTGTGGTTTCGCCAAGGGCCAAAAACAAAAAACCCGGCCAAAGCCGGGTTCTTGGTGCGGTCGAGAAGACTCGAACTTCCACGGGTTGCCCCACAGCGACCTCAACGCTGCGCGTCTACCAATTCCGCCACGACCGCATCGTGGTAGGCCAGATTGCTCCGGCGCGGCTGCATGTAGCAAAAGCATTCGGGGGGCACAAGAGCGATATGTCAGTTTTTTTAAATTCCTTCACAGCTCCTCCGATCGAGCTGGTCCGGATGCGGCGGAAACGCCTTACATGTTTGAATTCCCGCCCGAATAGCGCCATATGTGGACAACCCGTCGGCACGCAGGTTTTCCACATATGCGGCCCGCGCGGCGCGTAAAGGACTGCCATATGCTTCGCACCGAACTTTCTCATCAGATGTTTCCCGCTCAAGGCACGCCGCCCGTCCGCTGGCGGATCAGTGACGGCCTCGTGCCATATGAAGAGGCCGTAGCCACCATGGAGGCGGAAGTGGCCGCTATTGCCGAGGGGCGGGCGCCGGAGCTCGTCTGGCTGGTCGAACATCCGCCACTCTATACAGCGGGCACCAGCGCCAATGCCGCCGATCTGATCGAGCCGGATCGATTTCCGGTCTTCGCGACCGGACGCGGTGGCGAATATACCTATCACGGGCCGGGTCAGCGCGTCGCCTATGTCATGCTGGATCTGAAGTGTCGGCGGCAGGATATACGTGCCTTCGTCGGCGCGCTCGAAGAGGTCATCATTCGCACGCTCGAATCGATGAATGTGCGCGGCGAGAGGCGCGAAGATCGGGTCGGCGTCTGGGTCAGGCGCCCGGAGAAGCCGATTCTGCCTGATGGCACCGTGGCTGAGGACAAGATTGCGGCTCTCGGCATCCGCGTGCGCAAATGGGTGACGTTTCACGGTCTCTCGCTGAACGTCGATCCCGATCTCGGGCATTTCACCGGCATCATTCCCTGCGGAATCTCGGCCCATGGCGTCACCAGCCTCGTCGATCTCGGCTTGCCGGTCATGATGACGGATGTCGATATCCGCCTCCGTGAGGCGTTCGAACAAGTCTTCGGCGAAACGATCAATGACGTGTGAAACCGATCGGTGATCGCCTGAAGACGATCTCGGATGTTACGTCGAATTCCAATGCTAAGCAGGACAGGTCAAACGACCTGTCCGATTGACCGCGAAAAACTGCGATAGCTTACAAGGAGGTGCCTTCGGCATCTTCCGCTACGGGCATTTCCGACTCATCCAGAGTGCCCCGTTTCGATTTCTCCAAAAGATCTATCCTGTCTTCTGCCTTGAGAAGATCATGCAGTTTCTGATCGCTCAGTACATTGTCACGATTGTCATGCGAGGTCATGCGGGTAACTCCTTGACCTCTGCAGGCGAGAGCGCGTTGTCTCTCTCAGCCGCTGGCGCCTACGGATTCGGTAGCCTGCGGTAGAGGTAGCCTACGCCCATTTGGAAGCTGTGGCGAATCATTTGGTGGACGGTCCATCCACTGCGCCTCACTCGCCAGAAAGATGCCCGAAAGAAAAATGCCCTGGAAGGGAGAGCATCCAGGGCACAGAGAGGGGAACTGCACCAAGAAAACTAGGGCGATGCGACTACACTTCAAGGTCCGAAGTTCACGATAGGTTGTATCCGTTCCGCAATCGCTCTTATTCCTCGCGAAACAGTGATCGTCAGCGGCTCTTTGATAGGGTCCTAACGACTTTTTCCCTCCGCGCAGTGGTGATATCGTCGGCCAGCAAGTTAGACGCCAGCAAGTCGGACGAAAGTCCCGATGGTTCCCAACCATCATGCCGAGCCGAGGCGCCTGCGACGTTCCGCTTATCTCATGGCTGGAAATTGCGGACAGGAAAAGTTTCGCAACAGAGGGAGAAACGGAAGAAACATTCCGAAACTAGAATTCATTCCCAAACAAAACTGCAGAATGGAGTTAGGACATGAGACCCGTTTTTGGCGCGATCCGTTATCGGAAGACCGGTTTCAAAGCGTTATTTCTCCTTACCGTGTCTGTCCTGCCGGTCATGGCGCAGACGGCTGGTAACAACCAGAATGGCCAAAATTCGGCTTCGAGCTTCAGCTATCGGCGCGCGGATCTTGGCAGCGGCTATTCCACTTCGAGCATTCTGAAGATGCCGAATAACTCGTCCTATTTCGTAACGTGTAATTGCGACGACCGGACATTGCAGGACATGACGTGCCCGACACAGTCTTATGCATGCACCTGCGTTCCGCACGCCTATCTGATGTGCCAATAGGAAAGGCGGGCATGAGATATGGTCAAATCTATTCCAAGGCTATTGCTTGCGATTTGCGGTGTGCTCTGCCTTCCATTCATGGCGTTGGCCAAGCAGGATAACGCGCCGCCGCAAAGCACCGCTTCGACCTATTCCTTCAGCGTCGGATCTCGCCCGGCCGATATCGGCACCGGCTTTTCTATCTACAGCGCGACGTCGGCGACGGCAGATCAACAGTTTCATGTCCAATGCAATTGCCAGGATTTCAGCCTTGCAACCGCAACATGCCCGGCTCCCCGTTACGAATGCTATTGCAGCCCAAGCGCATCGCTGACCTGCGAATAGCAGAATCAAGCCTGCCAATGTGCCAGATCGGGGCCGTGACCTTTTTCTACCTCCGGCTGAGCTCAACTCGCCGGCGAATCGCCATCAAAGATTGTCAGTCCGGCCAAGCCACTCTTTTTAATGGCTATTTTTGTACAGTTTGCGTTCATGTTCGTCCGCATATGGTGTCTTCCGTCGCCCCCAGATCGCGCGTCGATTGACAATCGATATGGACGATACGATTAATAGTTTCGACATTCGTCATAGAGCGGAGGATATGCCAATGACAAGTCGTGCCATCCTGTTGATGTCTCTTGCGTCTCTTACAGTTGTGGGCTCGATGGGCCTCGCTTCTTCGGCTTCTGCGCTAACCATGAAAGAGTGCAGCGCCAAATACCAAGCTGCCAAAACCGCTGGTACGTTGAACGGCCAGAAGTGGAATGACTTCCGCGCAACGCAGTGCAGCGCCGATGCCAGCGCCACTACGACGACCACCGCTCCCGCAGCCACCGCACCAGCGGCTACGACGCCTCCCAAGACGGCGAAGACGACTGCGGCAGCCAAGGTCGATGCCAGCGAGCCCGACGCCACCAAGCCGCCGGCAGCAGAGCCGGCAAAGCCGACGACGGCTGCTCCGGCAGGCGTAACCTTCCCGGCAAAGGTCGACGCCAAGTATGCCAGCGAGACACCCGGCAAGGGCCGCTTCCACACTTGCGTCGATGCATACAATGCCGCAAAGGCCAAGAATGCACTCGGCGGTCTGAAGTGGATCCAGAAGGGCGGCGGCTACTACAGCCTCTGCAACACCAAGCTCAAGGGCTGATTGCCGAGTTTAGCAGTGACAGGACGGGCGCTTTCGGGCGCCCGTTTTCTTTTGCGGATTTCAATCCCGCATCTTCTCCCATTTTTTGACAAGCCGGTCGCGCTTGAGCTTGGAAAGCCGCTGGAGCCAGAAAATGCCATCCAGCTGGTCGATCTCGTGCTGGATGCAGATGGCCAGAAAGTCGTGCGCCTCCGCTTCATGTGTCTCGCCGGCGACATCCTGATAGCTAAACCGGATTGATTTCGGCCTGACGATCTCCTCCGTCGCTCCGGGCATGGAGACGCTGCCCTCCATATGCCGCATGGTCTCCGGCGACGACCATAGGATTTCCGGATTGATATAGGTTCGTACGCCATCCTCGCGGCCGAGTTCGATCACGACGACCCGCTTGAGGACGCCGATATGCGGGCCGGTGATGCCGACGCCGGGCGCGGCCCGCATCGTGTCCAGCAGATCGTTGACGAGCGCTCGTAGATCGTCGTCGAAGGCTGTGACGGCGGTGCAGGTGGTTCGTAGTAGCGGATCAGGAAAGCGGATGATGGGGCGGGCGGGCACGGCACTCTCTATCGGATGGAGGACATGGGTAGAAGGCGGTCAGGATAAGCGAAGATGGCGGAGATGCTATCGTCTTGATGGCTGCGCTTCCCGATGAGTCTTCTCCATTATCCAATTGTTTTTATATCGATTTCAAGGAAAGTCAGTTAGGGATGTCGGGCAAGCCAGAGGCCTTCCAGCCGAATGGCGTTTGCCATGATTGAGGGTGCGACCGCCGCATTTTAGCATTCCGTACGTCTGTCACATCGATTCGTGGATTGAGTCGCTGGGGCCGTCGCCTATCTTCGTGACCATTACTATCGAATTTACTGGAATTTCGCCCCTTAGGCCTTGCGAGCCCATAGTTTTGCGCTGCGCTGGCGGGTTCGGAGCTGACTAGAACCCATGAAAATTGACTATTACGTAAAAGTCAATATTATCATGGGCAGCAGATAGGGGCGGATTCTTGGTCGACGGATACTATAGCATAACGGAGCTCACTCGGGAATTCGGGGTTTCGACCCGGACCTTGAGGTTCTATGAGGACGAGGGTCTCATCCACCCTGAGCGCAGAGGCCGCACGCGCCTGTTCCGTCCGGCCGATCGGCGTCTGATCATGGAAATCCTGCGCGGCCGTCGCATCGGCTTCACCATCGCCGAGATTCGCGAGATCATTCAGGTCTATAAAGAACCTCCGGGTGAAATCGGCCAGCTGAAACTGCTGATGAAGCGCGTCGATGAGAAGCGCGACGAGCTGCGTCAGAAGCGCAAGGATATCGACGATACGCTGAGCGAACTCGATAATGTCGAGGAAGCCTGTCTCGGCCGCCTCGCCGAAATCGGCGTTGGGACGTGAAGATCTCAATCAAGGCTAAGCAGATAATTTCTCAGCCATAGTTCCCCCAAGATGGCCGGAACGATTCCTTCAGCGCCCCTCAATCCTTTCGATTTCATAGCCAGCGGCGGGTGCGCCTGCAGTAAAATTCGAATTCGCAGCCGAATCGCGAGAGGAGATGCATCTCCTCGCAACGGATAACGAGCAAGGTCGTCAAGGCGGCGGCCACGGCCGCCATCGCCAGGAACCAGAGGTTGCCGATCAGCAGGCCGAGGCCCGCGGTCAGCAACGTGTAGCCGAGATAGGTCGGGTTGCGAGTGAAGCGAAAGGGGCCGGTAGTTACCAGATGCGCCGTACAGCGCTGTGTCAGAACGGTCGTGCGGCGCTCTAGCAGCGTTTTGACGGCCCAGACGTTGAGTGTCACCGCAAAGGCGGTCAACAGTGCGCCGAAAACCCATGCAAAAAGCGCCCAGACGAGGGGCAAAGGCAACGGATACCATCGTTGTAGAGACAACGCCGCAATGACGGCAAGGCTATAGAGCAGCGGCGGCCACGGAAAACTCAGCGACTTCGAACGATAGGCATTCATGGAATAACCCTGTCATTGCGCTTCATCCGTGCATTGTATCGCGATTCGGCTTACACGTTCATCGCTATCTGCTTTAATCGCTCCGGATTCCAAGGGTTTGAAAAGATCCTGGGCCTGCAATTTGTCGAGCGTACACTGGCAGAAGCTGCGGCACATGGCTTCGCTGCCCGAACGTGTGCATGACGCCACGCATTGCCTGATATAGCCGACCGTCGGGTCTTGCGGCGGAGCCGGAGCGACCAGCGACAGAAGATAGACGAGACCGAACAGCACCGGCTGGTGGACCAGATAGAAGATCAGGCTGTGGCGGCCCGCGCGGGCAATGAGGTTGCTGCCAGGGCCGAACTTGGCCAGGTGCTTCAGCCAGCCGAGAGACGTCGCTAGCTGCGCAATACCGAGACCGAAGAGGAATGGCGTCAGCCACGGGAACAACGGTACATAATCGTTCGACCGCTGGATGTTTTCCGAAAGCCCGACCCACCACAGCCAGGGCGCGTCGAAAAACGTCGAATGCAGCGACATCGGCGCAAGGACATTGTCGACCACGATGCCGACCGCCAGCAATGCCGCGATCAGAAGCGTGGCGAATGCCGGCAGGCGCAGGAATAGGAGCCCGATGAGGCTCGCCGCCGCGATGCTGTGCAGGATGCCGAAGAATATCCATTCGTCGCGCATGCCGATGAAGGTGACGAGGGAGATGGCAGCGGCGGCCGCGACGATCATGCCCAGTCGTCGCCAGTAGGAGTGCCAGCGAATCTCCGGTGTATTGGCCAGTACGAGGCTGAAGCCTGCCAGAAACAGGAAGGTGCTGGCTATGACGCGGGCGTAAAGCTTCAGCCAGCCGGTTTCTGCGGTGCCAGAATCGAGATAGCCGAAGAATTCGAAATCCCAGGTGCAGTGATAGCTTGCCATGGCCAAGAGCGCGACGCCGCGCGCCGTATCCAGAATGCCGATGCGGGGCGTCTTTTGCGGTGCATCGGCACTCTCGGCGATAGCGACCATTGGCGGGTCCTTCCAGGCATGAACTCAAATCACGAGCGTCGCTTGAGACGGCGCGAGCATGTCATGGCACATCGCTATCCATAATGGCCAGACGGGCATCGGAAAAAAACTGCCGGCGGACCAGCACGATGATGATGAACATGGTCGTGACCATGAAAACGTAGGGGCTCAGAAACCAGCCGAGGTAACCAATCGACAGGAAGATGGCTCGCAGGCCGGAGTTGAAATTCCTGGCTGCGATGATGTTCATGCGGATGACCCGCTCGGCGGCACGTTCGGCGCGCACGGGATCACGAATGGCATCTTCCAGCATCGGCAATGAGCCGAAGAGAATGGTGCAGTAGTTGAACAGACGGTAGGCCCAGCCGAATTTGAAGAAGGCATAGCCGAAAAGACAGGCAAGCCCCGCCACCTTGATTTCGAAGGCTGCCCGGCCGCCGTTGAAGATGAAGGGCATGTCGGAGAAGAAGGCATTGATCTTGTCGGTGGCGCCGAGCAGCGCAAAGCAGCTACCGATCGCGAAAATCGAGGTGGAGGCGAAGAAGCCCGTGCCGTTCTGCAGGCCCGAGAGGATCTGCGTATCGATCATCTTCAGGTCGCGGCGAAGCGAGTTGTAGATCCATTCCCGCCGGCGCTCGTTCATCGCCAGCGTCAGGCTGGTGCGATTGAAGAAGCTGGCGCTGCTGACGATCCAGTTCAGCGCGACCCAGAGAAAGATGAAAAGGGCGAGGGCGACATAGTCGGCAGTCGTCATAAAGGCAGATTCTCCAGATCAATCCGATGTGGACTGTAGCTCAGCGCGTGCCGGGCGCAATGGCCTTCTGTTTGCTTCCCCGGATGCCTATATGTAATGTCGCTGCCATGAAATCCGATGTCGGCCAATCGCCGTGCAAGCTTGCCTCGATAGCGTAGCCTTGCCGGAAATCGATTTGCCTGGAGGCACCAAAGGTCCATGTTTCTTTCAGTTTTCGACGTGTTCAAGATCGGTGTGGGACCGTCCAGCTCGCACACGATGGGGCCGATGTCGGCCGCGAATCGCTTCCTCGACCTTGTGGTTTCGAACGAATGGCCGCGCCCGTCTTCGAACGTGCATGTCGAGTCGATCAAGGTCAGCCTGCATGGCTCGCTCGCCCATACGGGCATCGGCCACGGCACGGGCAGAGCGGTTATTCTCGGCCTGATGGGCGAGAGACCCGACAGCGTCGATCCGGACCATATGGATGCTATTATCGACGAGGTCGAGCGCAGCGGGCGCATCACGCCACCAGGTCATCCGGGCTATCAGTTCCAGCCGAAGACCGATCTTATCTTCGACAAGAAGGTGCCGTTGCCCGGTCATGCCAACGGCATGAGCTTCTCGGCTTTCGACAAGGACGATCGCCTGCTCGTGAAGCGGATCTATTACTCCGTCGGCGGCGGCTTCGTCGTCACCGATACGGAACTGGAGCAGATGAAGGCCGACCGGAAGAAGCCGGCAGCGGCGGGCGAGCGCGTTCCATTCCCCTTTGCCAGCGCCAAGCAGATGCTCGAAATGTCCGAGCGTTCCGGTCTCTCGATTGCGCAGATGAAGCGTGCCAATGAAGAGACGCATATGAGCGCCGAGGAACTTGATGCCGGCCTCGACCGCATATGGGCTGCCATGAGCAGTTGCATCGATCGCGGCCTCAAGGTTGACGGTATCATGCCGGGCGGTCTGAAGGTGCGCCGCCGCGCGCGCGCCATCCATGACAAGCTGCAGGAGGAGTGGCGCAGCAACCGCATCAATCCGTTGCTCGCCAACGACTGGCTGAGCGTCTACGCCATGGCCGTCAACGAAGAGAATGCGGCCGGTGGACGTGTTGTAACGGCTCCGACCAATGGCGCCGCCGGCGTCATCCCGGCTACGATCCGCTATTATCAGCATTTCCACGAAGACTGGGATCAGGACGGCATCCGCAACTATCTTCTGACGGCGGCGGCAGTCGGCGGCATCATCAAGCACAACGCGTCGATCTCCGGCGCTGAAGTCGGCTGTCAGGGCGAGGTGGGTTCGGCGGCCGCAATGGCGGCTGCGGGACTTGCAGCGGTCATGGGCGCTACGCCGGAGCAGATCGAGAATGCAGCCGAAATCGCGCTGGAGCACCATCTCGGCATGACCTGCGATCCGATCGCCGGCCTCGTGCAGGTGCCCTGCATCGAGCGCAATGCGCTTGGCGCGGTCAAGGCGGTTACCGCCGCTTCGCTTGCGATCAAGGGAGACGGCCGGCATTTCGTGCCGCTCGACGCCTGCATCGAGACTATGCGCCAGACCGGCTACGATATGAGCGAGAAATACAAGGAAACCTCGACGGGCGGCCTCGCCGTCAATGTCGTGGAATGCTGATGCGGTCCAGGGTTAGAGCGCTGCGTTACGCGAAGATCATTTGCTTATTGGGGTCGTGATGGGGATGCCGGCCACGCGGCCTCCCAGGAGCATGGTTTGTAGTTGCTCGATTTGAGCACTGCTCGGCCCATTGTTGGTGTCGCATACCCTGTGAACCAAGACTGTCGCTATATCAGGAAACACCATGAGATATTGGTTCCCCATGCCGGATGCCCAATAGAATGGCTTGTCTTTGACGACGTCGCCACCGGACTCCGTTGCAGGCTGCAACGCGTATCGTCCGATCCACCAGCTGTAGCCGAAACCCGCACCGCGGCCGAGATCCGTGTAAGGCACGGTGCTTCTGCTGATCCACTCCGCCGGAATGATCTGCGCATCGCGCCATCGGCCGCCATTCACGAGGAGGACGCCCAGGCGTGCCAGATCACGCGCGGACATTCTGATCTTGTAAGCGGGATGGACCGATTGAGGTATCGTCTTGAAACGGAAGTGTTCCGGCTGAAAATCCTGCATCTGAAGCGGGATCGCGATGCGATTGGAGAAATCCCAGGCAATCGGAACGCCGCTCAGTTGCTGGAGGATAACCCCCAGAACATTGAAGCTCCAATTGTTGTAGAACCATTGCTCTCCGGGGGCATGGGCGCCGCGGGGAGGCAAGAGGGCCGGGTCCTGATCGACGGCGGCGTGATAAACACCCGATCTCGACATCAGAAGATCAGCGATCGTAGCCTGCTTTTCCGTCGACGTCAGGGCCGGCTCGCAATCATCGATACCCAGTTCGGCGAGAGTCGTTGCCAGATCGATGGTACCCTCGATCTCGTGCGTGCCGATCAATGCGCTCAGCAGGCTTTTGCGCATCGAGGCGATGCCGGTCACATCGGCAATTTTACGCCATGAACTCACAATCAAGCCGTCTTGCACGATCATGATCGCGGACGATCCGATCGATTGCGCATAGCGGTAAGCATTCGCGAGAGCGGTGCTGGACCAACCGAATTGGCCGGGATCATCCGCTACCGTCCACTCGTTTGATGGGTAATCCGATGCGCTGCCCATAATCGTCTCCGAGAGAATCACCTTTTGCGCCGCCAGGGGATGTTACCCACTCTGTGGATGTCGGTAGCGAAAAGCTTGACGCTGCCGGCCAAAAGGATTTCAACGACACTATGGCTTTGCATCTCATCAAATTGTGCGTGGGCGCGGATTCGCTCGATGATCTGCGCGAATGGGTTTCCGAGCGGGCGATGAACGCCATCGCCGCCGGGCTTGAGCCGCATACGACCCACACGACGCGCATGGTGCCGAAACGGGTAGATGAGCTTTTGGATGGCGGCTCGCTCTATTGGGTGATCAAGGGACAGGTGCAGGCGCGGCAGAAATTGCTTGGCATCGAGACCTTCACCGACGCAGACGGCATTCAGCGTTGCCGTCTTATTCTCGACCCGAGCGTTGTCGAGACGACAGGGCAGCCGAAGCGGCCGTTTCAGGGCTGGCGTTATCTGCCGCAGGACGATGTGCCGCGCGATCTCGACAGTCTTGGCGCGGCAGCCGAATTGCCCGCCGATCTGCGGCGGGAGCTTTCCGAACTTGGTTTGCTTTAAGAGCGGCTGTTTAAAACAGTTCAGCTTTTCAACAAGCTTTTGAGCCGCTCTATCCTATTGTTTTCACGCGATTCCAGAGGGAAAACTGCTGCGCAGTTCTCCCGAGTTTGCTTCAACGCAGCCGCATCATGATCGGCGCGCGGCCGGTCGGGGCGGTGATATGCAGATGAATATGCGCTTCCGGCTGCGAATAGCGCCAGGCGCGGGCGCCGTGGCAAAGCAGGATGCCGATCAAGTCTTTCGTCTTGTTGCGCGAACGCGAGCGGCTGAGACCGAGGTCCGCCAGCCGCATCGCCGCCTCATGCAGCGGATGAAGAGCAAAGCCCTTCTGTTTCATCTTGCCCCCGCCGTCGAGCGAGAAACCGGGAAAGTTCTCGTTCATTGCCATTTCAAAACCCCGTACACGTTACAAACTCAGGGCCGGCCCGTTTGACATTCGGAACCGGAAGACCGGGCGCAACAGAAGGCCCGACCAATCTTCACATTATGCGGCGCGAAAACACCGGCCACATTCTATTCCATGCTCGCCCAGCACCTCACGCCGGCGCGCTTGAGCGCCTTGCAGGCATTGAGGGCTTCGTTCTGATCCTCGAACCCGCCGAAACGGGCACGGTAGCCGCCATCAAAGGCGACCGCATAGGGCTTGGCCGAACGCAAGGCCTTGCCCCCCTTGTTCTTTGCCGTATCAAGCAGGTCGGTCGCGCCATCCTTACTGGAGGAAATGCCGATCTGAACGACCCAGCCAGTCGGCCCGCGCTCAGCTTTTTCAGCCTTTGCGACCTTTTCGGATTTCTCGGCCCGCTGCAGCTTGACGAGTTTCGTATCGCTCTTGGAGGTCGATGCGGTCGTTACGGTATCGACTTCGTCCTCATCGGCGTCGTCTGAAGATCCGGCGGAGGCTGTCTCATCATAGGCGGGGCGCTGGACGGGCTTTGTGGCGAGCAACGGATTGCTCGACTGCGACGTCACCGCCGCAAAAGCCGCTGCGCTGGATGGGCTGGAATCAGCGACTTCGGTCGTCCCGTCATTCTTGATCTTTGCGCGGCTGATATCCGCCATACGTGCGCTGGCTGCCTGCACATTGGACGTCGCAGCCGGGACCTGCGCGATCACATTGGAAGCGATGTGCTTCGTCGATGCTGCGGGCAGATAATCGGCGATCAGCTTACGCATCTGATTGTCGCGAGCCGGTGTTGAAGCGCCACCAAGGACGACGCCTACGATGGAGCGACCATCGACCTTGACGGAGGTGGCGAGATTGTAGCCGGCGGCGCGCGTGTAACCGGTCTTGATACCGTCGACGCCGCGCACCGAGCCGACCAGGCGATTGTGGCCGAGGATCGTGCGGTTGCCGAGCCGGAAGCTCGTTTCGGAGAAGAAACCGTAATATTCCGGGAAATGCTCGCGCAAGGCGATGCCAAGGCGGGCCTGGTCGCGAGCCGTCGTCATCTGCGCGGTATTCGGCAGGCCGTTCGGGTTACGATAGGTCGTGCGCGTCATGCCGAGCGCCCGCGCCTTGTCGTTCATCATGCGGGCGAAGCCTTCTTCCGAACCGCCGAGCATTTCACCAAGCGCCATTGCAGCATCATTGGCAGACTTGGTGACGATGCCGAGGATCGCCTCGCGAACAGTCACGGAGCGACCGGCGCCAATGCCGAGCTTGGTCGGCGCCTGAGCGGCGGCGTTCCTCGAAAATACCACCGGGGTATCGAGGGTGATGCGTCCGGCCTCAAGCGCTTCGAAGGTCAGATAGACCGTCATCATCTTGGTCAGCGAGGCTGGATAGTGCAGCGTGTCGGCGTTTTCACTGTAGAGAACGTTGCCGGTATTGGCGTCGATGACGATGCCGGCATACTTCGGACCGGCCGCGCTCGCGTCAATGACAGTCACCGCGACCGTCGCTGTTGCGATCGAAAAACCAAGAAGCGCTCTCGCCAGAATCTTACCGGTTTGAGACGACGAAACGGAAAGAATGGATCTGGACACTAAATCACTCTCTGCTTGCATGTACATTCTCGATTGTCCGGCCGCCGCCTCCATGAACGGCCATTCCGTTCAACAATAGAGGCTTAGCGTTACCAATCGGTTTATGATGAACAGTTGGTTTCAGGTTTCTGCGCCATTTTAGCGGCCGCCGACGGCTGTTGCCGCAGGCGCGGCATTATCCACAAGGTGGATATTGACGAAGTTCTGGACGGCTGCATCCATCGCACGCCAATCACCCAGCTGATTGCTGGAAAAGCGGTAGAGAACGCTCAAATCCTTACCGACCTTGATGTCCCTTTGACAGTCGCCGCTGGTTGCCATCGCGGGCGAAGAGGGCAGGAGGCAGCGCACGACGTAATCGGTCTCGCCAGGCCGCGCCGCCGTCAAAAGGATTTCATCGTTATAGCCGGCATCCGCACGCAGCCGATGCGCCGTGAGGCCATGGGGACCGGCATAGGCGGCCCCGTCCATCAGCTGCGAATAGATCGGACCGAGCCGGCCGGACATGTCATGAGACATCGTGCTCTGGCTGATTTGCAGGAAGATCAGCGAGGACGATTGCGAGATATCGTCGAAGCGCATGCGATCGGCTTCGCTATACCCCTGCATCTGCGGCCAGGTCAGGTAGAGATCGAGACGCTCTGCCGTACCGTCCGAACGCTCGCTCGGAAAGCGGATGGTATTTGCAGCCAGACGCATCATGTCGTCGCCGATCGTGACAGAGATGGGCTTGGTATCGGTCGTATGGCCTGCAAGCGAAATTTTCTCACCAAGCCAGTGTCCACCAACGGATATGGCGACGGTCAAGGCTGCCAGAACAGCAACACCAGCCGTGAGTCGATAGACAAAGCCGCTCGATATCAGCGGTCTTTCTTCGATCATTGCGGCGGATGACAGAGGAGGAGCCATACTCTTGCCTTCATTTCTTTCCGCTCCGGTCGCCATCATCGATGGCAAAGCCTCGCGGCATCTGACTTTTTTGAGTCTCGTTGGAATGATGATTGGCGCCACGATAGTTAACCGACGGTTAAATATACGTCGCAAGCCATGCTATGGCACAGTTAAATTCTCGGGATATTTTCAGCGCATGCCTTGAGGCCGGCCCACAAACGAAAAAGAGCCGTTCCCCGGGACAGTGGGAACGGCTCAGAGGCACCGGCCTGGACAGAAATCAGGGGACGAGACCGGGCCTCTGACTTTGACCATCGACGCTAGGTCGCCGATGATCCTGTGTGAAGAGCGCTTATTTCAAGCTGCCGACCGCGACGGCGCGACCGTCCTGGATCTTGACCCAGCGAGCCGGGTGATCGGCGGACTGGCGCTTGAGGAAGGTATATTCGGTCTCAGACCAGAGCTTCACCTTGTTGCGCATGTTATCGAGAATGAAATCGCCACGATCCGTGCGAACCGTCAGCACGGCATGACCTTCGCCGTTCGGCTGCAGCACGACGGTCATGAGCAGATCGGAAGGCGAGAATCCGGCATCGATGAGTTGCTTGCGCTTCAGGAGCGCAAAATCTTCGCAGTCGCCAGCGGTGGTCGGGATCGCCCACTTCTCTTCGACGCCGTAAAGTTCCATATCCGTCATCGGCTTGATGGTCGTGTTGACCGTGTAGTTGATCTGCAGGATCGTCTTCCAGCTATCCTGGTTAAGGATCATCGGGCCTGCGTCACCGCCGGAATAGGCGCATTCACGCGGGTTTTCCTTGCAGAACTCATAGTGACCGATCGGAGGGGCGGCGTCGCCGGTGATCGTCATGTTGGCGGGTGCTGCCTGAGCAAGGCCGAAGAAGCCAAGAGTGGAAAGCGCCAGAGCGGCAAAGCCGCGAAGTACGATTTGAAAGTTCATGTCCCTGTCCCTGTTCTTATTGGGATCAGAATGACACGCGTGATTTTATCTGACGCAAAATTGCACAGTCAAATTAATGGCTTAGTTGAATCAAATCTGGCGAAAATTCTCATAAAACACGCAGAAAACTTGATTCAAGTTCGCGGCAAATTCGATTAAAATTTGAGGAATTTCAGTATGGAATGCAGCGACGCGAGAGTTTGATATCCGGCTGTTTCAGAACGCTTTTCAACAACGAGAATCGTTAACGTCCGAGCACCGATCTGAGCTGCAAACGTGTTGTACTGATACAGCGCGCGCGTAGCGATAGGCCTGCCAAGTGCCGGAAATACCCGCAAGAGCCTGAACCTGTCCCATTTTGAGAAAGCCGGCTCAAAAAATATTTTTGATTTTATTGCTGGCTATCGCTGCGAAGCCCGTCGGTTGCGCGGATGATCGCCGCAGCCATCTCCGCGACCGCCGGTGAGTGGGCTGCGTTCGCAACGACCACCAGTTCCGCCTCCGGCCATGCTTGCGACAGTTCCCAGGCCGTGACAAGCGGCGCCTCGAGATCCATGCGGCCCTGGATCATTGTGCAAGGGATGCCGGCGAGCCGATGGATGTCGCGCAGGATCTGCCGCTCCTCGAGCCAGGCCAGATGGTGGAAATAGTGGGTGATGATCCGCGCCCGTGCCGTCAGATAACGCGGATCGGACCAGCGAGACGGCAGGGTCTCGCGCGGGTCGACCAGGATCGAAGCAGCTTCCCATTCGTGCCAATCCCTGGCAGCCTTCACATGGATTGCAGGATCGGGGTCGCGCAGCAGGTGATAATAGGCGGTCACCAGATCGCCATCGCGATCCTCTTCGGGCGCGGCAGCGCGAAAGCGCGCCCATTCCTCTGGAAAGAAGCGGGCGAGACCTTTGTAAAGCCAATCGATTTCCGATTGTCTCGTCATGGTGATACCAACGAGGAGCAAGCTTTTCACTCGTTGGGGATGGGTTTCGGCATAGGCGAGCGCAAGCGTGCAACCCCAGGAATTGCCGAACACGATCCAGCGTTCCACGCCGAGGCGCAACCGCAATTGCTCGATATCGGCAATCGTGTGCCATGTCGTGTTGGCCGAGAGATCGATCACCGGTTCCGACGCATGCGGAAGACTATCGCCGCAGCCACGCTGGTCGAATTGAATGATCCGATAATATCGCGGGTCAAAATAGCGCCGCGTTCTGGCTGAACTGCCGGAGCCAGGACCGCCGTGAAGGATAAGGACAGTCACCCCTTCCGGATTGCCCGATTGCATCCAGTAAATCCTGTGGCCGTCACCGACCTCAAGCAGACCCTCGGAAAAAGGAGTTGTGTCCGGGTAGAGCATTGTGCCGTCACGCATTGTGGAGGAAGACAGGCGTCGCTATTTCGCGATGCCGCGTGACGGGAGAATGACAATATCAGAGAAATTCGCGCAAGGTCTCACGAGACTGCAGCGAAAGGAATTCAATCGCCACACCTTCCATGAAATGGCGGACGACGCGGCCACGCATATTGCCGAGGCGCACCGGCATCCCGATCGTGGGGCGTATCTCGACATCGACCGCTGCGCCCGAGAGCGAGAGGTCCATGATGCGGCAGACATATTGCGTACCGTCGTCGAGCGTGAGCTCACTGCGGGTGTTGCGCGGCGTCAGACGATCATGGCGGCGATCCTCCGGCAGGCCGAGTTCGTGCTTGTTGGCAAGCCAGGTCAATTGCGCGGCGAGCTTTTCGCGTTTCCGCTCGGTCGCGTTGATCGACATGGTGAAACCGCGACCATCCACGGCAACGACATTGCCCTCGACGCGGCCAAGGTGATCGATGTAGGCGATAACGCGCTCGTCGGCACGCGGACGTCCCAGGCAGGTGACATGAAGGTCACCCGGCGACATCTCGGTGACCAGGCACTCGAATTCCTCGTAATTAGCCAGCATCAGGCGGCCCTGCATATTGATCGGAACCCGTTGAAAGGTCCGCTGATCATTGCGAACAGCATTGCCTGTCATTTGGTTGGGCCGCGTCGCATGGGCCGGCTGGAATGAGTGCATGGAAGCGTCTTGAACCCTATTGCGTCTCTTCCAACTATTAGCCGCAACTCCTTAAGGTAAGGTTGTCTTTCCCGAGGCATGACTTAGAGATGATCGTCGATTTTGTTCCGAGCTGGGTCAATTCCGGCTCTCTCGCGCCCATTTTTTGCTTGAATTAACTTTCGGCGCATCCATTCGCCCAGGCTTGTGTTTCCCTGATGCGGTAGAAGATCCGTCGGATCGGGATGGGGCGGCGTCTCCACGAGCCGGGCAGGGCGGTCGCGAAGCAGGCGGCTGCGATCCAGCGCCAGAAATTCCAGACGTTCGTTGCCGAGCCATGTCGCGTAAACGGTGGGCGTCAGGCAGCCAAGCAGTCTGTCGCAAGTATCGCTCGATGTGCGAACCGGCAGCAACATCATCTCGAAGGTCATGCTGCGGCCGCTGATGCAATAACCGGTCGCATGGATCGATGCAGGAACAACATGCCTCATCACGCCGGCGGCAATACGCACCGGATCGTCCTGCTGGCTGCCAGCCCAGAGCGCCGCGAAATCCTCGCCACGAATCTCGCGTCCCATGAGGTTGCAGATCGCCGTACCGGCCAGACGAAAGCGGGGATTGTCGTCCGCCGTGTTCTCCAGAATGAACAGCTCGGGAAGAATATGGCCGATCGCCGATGGCTGTATCAAATTGCGCAAGGGGGCATCCGCGTTGCCGCGTATGTGCTCCCAATAGGTAAATATATCGATGCTCGTCTTCTGGCGCATAATGCGTCCGTGTCCCATTTCACTTCAAATACAAAGGCATTCATTGCCTTCGACTCCAACCTTGCGAATTCCATGCCAGAACCGGGCCATTAGGGTTAACAAGGAGTTTCAGTTGCTATGCGGGCTGGTCGGCGTAAGAGTTTGTTCATCACTTCACCAAGTGACCTTCAGCACGAATTTCCCGGGTGCCGGACGGGCCATCGAGGTCCAATCCGGAAAGGAACATCCCGGTACGCCGCCCCATACTGCGGGCGGCTTTTTTTTTGATTTTTGCTGCGCTATGTGTCGATGACCTTTATCGATAAGCCGAGCAAGACATGGACGATGAACAGCTGCCGCGCCCAGAGCCGGAAAATCCGCGGCCGCAGCAGTACGCGCCGGCCTTCAATCTGCCTCCTGCCATTCTGGCGAGCCTTGCTGTCCTGATCGTCATCTTCGCGGTCATGAACCTGCCATGGTGGTCGGACGATACGCTGAACTGGATTTATTTCGCCTTCAGCTTCATTCCGGCCCGCTATGCCTTTCCCTTGTCGCAGCAGGGGCTGGAATGGCTGTGGACGCCTGTCACCTATTCGCTGCTGCATGGCGGGATCGAGCATATCGTCTTCAACAGCCTTTGGCTGATGGTCTTTGCCGCGCCCGTGGCGCGACGCATCGGTGCCCTGCGTTATGTGATTTTCTGGATTTTCTCATCCGCCGCCTCCGCCTTCCTGCACGCAGCGCTCTATTGGGGAGACCAGACGCTTCTGATCGGGGCATCCGGCGTCGTCTCGGCGCTGATGGGGGCGGCCTGCCGCTTTGCCTTTCCAGCTATGGACGGTCGCAAGACCTCCATGCGGCAGGCGCATCTCAACCCGCGCCTTAGCATTTTAGAGTCGCTTCGAAGCCGCACCGTCGTCGCCTATATCGTCATGTGGGTTGCCGGTAATGCACTCGTCGCCTTCGGCATCAACCTTGCCGGCGACAGCTCTCAGCCGGTGGCATGGGATGCTCATATCGGTGGTTTCCTGTTCGGATTCCTGCTTTTTGCACCCTTCGACCGGCAGCCGCCCGTAGAAGCTCAGGAAGCTTTACCACGCGATGAATGAGCTGTTGCTTTCTTACTGACACAGGAGCACCATTGCTATCCGTCGATCGTGGGATGAGGAGATCGACCGACCGACGGGCAAGGCGCCGGTTTGAGCTCCGGGGGTAATTTCGGAACATATCGGACGCTTCAGGTGTTCATCATGCTTTCGAGATGGGAGGATCGAATGTCAGTTTCCGTAAAGGCCATACTTGAAGCCAAGGGCCGCGACGTCGTGACGACGGGCGGTAATACGACCGTTGCAGAGGCCGCGAAGATTCTCAACGAGAATCGCATCGGTGCCATCGTGGTGGTCGGACCGGGCGGCAAGATTTCCGGCATCTTCACCGAACGGGATGTCGTCAATGCAGTTGCCAAGCATGGGCAGGAATGCCTCGATAAGCCGATCGCATCGATGATGACGGCCAAGGTCCACCGCTGCAAGGAAGATACGACGACCGACGAATTGATGGAGTTGATGACGATGCGCCGCTTCCGTCACGTCCCCGTCGAGGAGAAGGGCAAGCTTTCCGGCATCATCTCCATCGGCGACGTCGTCAAATGGCGCATCCGTGAGATCGAACTCGAGGCCGAGCAGATCAAGGCCTATATCGCCGGGTAAGGAGCTGTCGGGCACCGTCGAAGCAATCGACCCGGCGGGTCGATTGCAGCAACCAACGCCCTGAACTCAGCGTAAAGCACCGATTGTGCGGCGTTCGCGGAGCCTTTTCTGTCATCGGCGGAAAGGTCTGCGTGACCGACGTTTTTTCACAGCTTAACGCGCGTAGGCTTCCTGCATGCGCCGGATTTCGGTCAATCTTGCCGATGCCTCTTCATAGCCGCGCTCTATTGCTTCGCCAGCACGATGAAACTCCGAAAGGCCGATATCGCTGAGGCGCGGATGCAGCGCCAGATCGGGCGGGTCGCCGGCAAGGCGCGCACGCGCAATTCTGTCCTGTATTATGTTGAAGGCCTGTACCATGACACCGGTCATGCCGAGTTTCATGGCGGGCGCATCTTCGCGGCGCAGCAGATCACCGTTTGGCGGGCCGACATTATGTTTCACTACCGCGGACCGGCCATAGAGATCATAGTGCAGGTTTACCGCGACAACCAACGGCTGTTCATAAGTCCGGCAGACCGAAACCGGCACGGGATTGACCAGGGCACCATCGACCAGCGTACGGCCGTTGGAGCGCACCGGCTCGAAAATGCCGGGCAGGGCATATGATGCCCGCAGCGCTGTGATGAGAGAGCCATTGGCAATCCAGACTTCATGGCCGGTATTCAACTCCGACGCGACGGCGACGAAGGGACGATCGAGATCCTCGATGGAAAATCCCTCCAGATGCTCCTGCATGCGCTTGGTGAGCCGCATGCCGCCGAACAGTCCGCTTCCACCGATGGTGAGATCGAGCAGGCTGGCGATGCGTCGCATTGTCAGCGAACGCGCGAAGGCCTCAAGTTCGTCCAGCTTGCCCGCGAGATAGCAGCCACCGACGAGGGCGCCGATCGACGTGCCGGCAATCATGCCGACTGCGATGCCGGCTTCATCGAGCGCGCGCAAAACACCGATATGCGCCCAGCCGCGCGCAGCACCACCGCCGAGCGCCAAGGCAATCTTCACTTTTTTGGGAGGGGCCGGAGGGAGAAGCGGGGTAGACGTATCCTGCGTGAGGCCTGAACCGGTCGAGCTCTGTCCGCCGATATGACGATTCAACCCCCAATTCAGCATTTTACGCCTCCTCCGAGGCTCCGTGTGCCTCGGCTAAAATACTGTCCCTTTTTCGTTTCCAAATCGTATACTGGTTGTGGCTTGTTGAAACACCATCACCGATAGGTCTACTGCTTGTAGACGTCTTCCGGATTGAAATGCAGGTGATCGTCGACCACGCTCAGCACCGGCTTCCCATCTTCGAGCTCAACCGTTCGGTAGAAGCAGGAACGGCGTCCAGTATGGCACGTCGCATCATGTCCGGCGACCTCCACTTTCAGCCAGATTGCATCCTGATCGCAATCCGTTCGGATTTCCTTCACTGTCTGAAGGTTTCCGGAGGTTTCGCCCTTTTTCCAGATTTTCCCGCGCGAGCGGCTGAAATAGTGCGCCGTGCCGGTCTTGATCGTCAGGGCGAGCGCCTCGGCGTTCATATGCGCGACCATCAGCAGCTCGCCGTCATGCGCATCCGTCACGATCGCGGTGATCAGACCGCGATCGTCGAAACGGGGCGTGAAATCGCCTGCATCCTCCAACTCGGATTTATCTTCGGAGGGAGCATTGAAAATCAGGTTCATTTCCGGCTCTTTCGTTAAAGCCCGGTCAGCGACCCCGGACCAAAGACATGAAACGGGCCTGTTCAGCCGGATCGGCCTTGAAGGCACCCGTGAAGGTCATCGTCAGCGTCGAGGAGCCCTGCTTCTTTATACCACGCATGGACATGCACATATGTTCGGCGTCGATCATCACCGCAACGCCGCGCGGACGCAGCGACTCGTCAATCGCATTGGCGATCTGGGCCGTCATGGCTTCCTGCGTCTGCAGGCGGCGCGCAAAAATATCGACGACGCGGGCGATTTTCGACAGGCCAAGAACACGACCGCTCGGCAGATAGGCGACATGCGCCTTACCGATGATCGGCACCATATGATGTTCGCAATGCGAGTAGAATGGAACATCACGCTCGAGGACGATGTCATCGTAGCCGGAGACTTCTTCGAAAGTGCGGCCGAGCACATCCTCGGGATTCAGTTCGTAGCCGCCGAAGAGCTCGCGGTAGGCCTTGGCGACGCGCGCGGGCGTATCGAGCAGGCCTTCGCGACGCGGATCATCGCCGGCCCAGCGAAGGAGAACGCGGACTGCGTCTTCAGCTTCCTGCTGCGACGGGCGTTCGGAATCAGTGACTTGCGGAAAGTTCTTTACAATGGCGTCCATTACCTGTGGTTCTCCTGATCCGCTGCGCGGATATCATCTTGTCGGACTCGCCACTGGCATTCCCCGAGGTACGGAGATTTTGTACCTTTGGCGGGCTCCGGGGCGTTCTGGCTGGCGGACAAGCCTGCCGTCCTGCACGGTTTCCCATCAAACTTACAGAAGACCATTGCATTTCGATGGTCTTCGAACGACATACATATAGTATGGCATTGTCCCTGTGAAAGTGTCCTAAACGGACACGCTGTGTTTTTTGTTACGAAACACTAGAGCCGGATGATTTTAGGTCTGCTCGACGTAAAATCTGAATCCGCTCTAGATCAAATAAATAGAGCATGATGTCGTCCGAAAACCGCCTACACTTTTCGGCATCATGCTCTAGCGGGTGCATCGGAGCAAAATCTGTGATGGACGACATCTACAACAGCAAAATCCTAGAGTTTGCCGGCAATATCGGCCGCATCGGCAGTCTTCCTGACGCCGATGCCAGTGCCCAGGCCCATTCCAGACTGTGTGGTTCTCGCGTAAAAATCTGGCTGAAAATGGACGGCGATGTGGTGACCGATTTTGCCCAGGACGTCAAGGCCTGTGCGCTCGGCCAGGCCTCATCCTCGATCATGGCGCTTCATGTCGTCGGCGCTTCGGCAGATGAAGTGCGCAAGGCCCGCGAAGACATGCTTGCCATGCTCAAGGCCGACGGCGAGGGGCCGGACGGCCGTTTCGAAGACATGCGCTACCTGAAGCCGGTCAGGGACTATAAGGCCCGTCATGCTTCGACCATGCTGACATTCGATGCCGTTGTCGATGCGATCGGGCAGGTCGAGGCGGCGCGGGCGGGCGGCATCGCCAAGACTGCAGAAGCTGTTTGACCGAGGCTTCGTGCGATGTGCCAATTCTGTCTTATGCAGGAAGACGATGAAGATGAGGGTGGTGCCGCTCCTTCGAGGTCCGCGCGACGTCATGCGTCACCATCCGGCGACAAGCCGGTCAAATCGCGCAATTATTCCGGCCCCTTTCGCAAAACTCCGGACCGGCTCTTCGGCATGGGCCTCATTCGCCTCTATCAACTGACGCTTTCCGGATTCATCGGTAATTCCTGCCGCCATATCCCGACCTGCTCGGAATATGGCTATGAAGCGGTTGCCCGCCACGGGCTTTGGGCTGGCGGCTGGATGACGCTCTTCCGCGTCGCGCGCTGCGGGCCAGGTGGTACGAGCGGGCTCGATCCGGTGCCCGGCGAGCTGGAGCGCCGTTACCACTGGTGGACGCCCTGGCGCTATTTTCGGCTCGGGCAAAAGGCCGCCTGACCGTATGGCGGTCTATGTCGCGCTGCTCTACAGCATTGTTCTCGGCCCAGGCCGTAGGGTTGTTATGGCCGATCTCAAGGCGATGGCGGAGAGTTTAGGCTTTCGCAATGCCCGTACGCTTGTTGCGACCGGCAATCTTGTTTTCGAAGCTGAGCCACAGCCGATTGCGTCGATCGAGGCACAACTCGAAGCGGGTTTTGCGGCGGCTTTCGGCAAGCATGTCGATATCATCGCCCGCGATGCCGATACATGGCTAAGACTTGCCGACGGCAATCCCTTTCTCGACGGGATCGGCAGCGAGGTCATCGTTCGGGTGATGCGGCGGCCGCTCGAGCCCGAAGTGCTGGATAGGCTTGCGAAATACCGCCGGGACGAACGCATGGCCGTTGTCGGCGGCGATCTCTGGATCGACTTCGGTCTCAAGGCCAGCGAGACAAAAATGCTGCCGGCCCTGACAACGAAGAGGCTTGGCGTCGGAACGATGCGAAACTGGAACACGGTGCGCCGTTTGACCGAGATGATCGGCCGCTAACGCCGCTTTTTCTTTACTAAATAGCGAAATACAGCTATCAGGCGCGCGGACTTATTAGGTCCGTAACTTTCGAAACCACCCGCATTCGTTGGCGGGACTGGACAAGGAGAATATCGATGTCCCAACCTGTTTCCCTGACATTTCCCGATGATTCCGTGCGCAGCTTTGCTGCCGGCACGACCGGTCGCGATGTCGCTGAATCCATTTCCAAATCGCTGGCCAAGAAGGCTGTCGCCATTGCTATCGACGGCACCGTGCGCGACCTTTCTGATCCGGTCACCGACGGCAAAATCGAGATCATCACCCGCTCGGACGACCGCGCGCTGGAATTGATCCGCCACGACACCGCACACGTTCTCGCCGAAGCCGTACAGGAGCTTTGGCCGGGAACGCAGGTGACGATCGGCCCGGTCATCGAAAACGGCTTCTATTACGACTTCGCCAAGAACGAGCCCTTCACGCCCGATGATCTTCCGGTCATCGAGAAGCGGATGCGCGAGATCATTCAGCGCAACAAGCCGTTCACCAAGGAAATCTGGTCACGCGAGAAGGCGAAGGAAGTCTTTGCCTCCAAGGGCGAGCGCTACAAGGTGGAGCTGGTCGACGCGATCCCCGAAGGTCAGGATCTGAAGATCTATTACCAGGGTGACTGGTTCGACCTCTGCCGTGGTCCGCACATGGCTTCGACTGGTCAGATCGGCAATGCCTTCAAGCTGATGAAGGTTGCCGGTGCCTATTGGCGTGGCGACAGCAACAATCCGATGCTGACCCGCATCTACGGCACGGCATTCGCCGAACAGGCGGATCTGGATAACTATTTGCACATCCTTGCCGAAGCCGAAAAGCGCGACCATCGCCGCCTCGGCCGTGAAATGGACCTGTTCCATTTCCAGGAAGAAGGCCCAGGCGTCGTCTTCTGGCACGGCAAGGGCTGGCGGATGTTCCAGACGCTGGTGTCCTATATGCGCCGGCGGCTGCAGGGCGACTATCAGGAAGTCAACGCGCCGCAGGTGCTCGACAAGTCGCTTTGGGAGACTTCTGGTCACTGGGGCTGGTACCGCGACAACATGTTCAAGGTGACGGTCGCCGGTGACGACACCGATGACGATCGCGTCTTCGCACTGAAGCCGATGAACTGCCCGGGCCATATCCAGATCTTCAAGCATGGCTTGAAGTCTTACCGCGAACTGCCGATCCGCCTTGCGGAATTCGGTGCGGTCCATCGCTACGAACCTTCGGGCGCGCTGCATGGCCTGATGCGCGTGCGCGGCTTCACGCAGGACGATGCGCACATCTTCTGCACCGACGAGCAGATGGCCGCCGAATGCCTGAAGATCAACGATCTCATCCTGTCTGTCTATGAGGACTTCGGATTCAAGGAGATCGTCGTCAAGCTCTCGACCCGCCCGGAAAAGCGCGTTGGTTCGGACGAGCTCTGGGATCGCGCCGAAAGCGTGATGATGGACGTGCTGAAGACGATCGAGGCGCAGTCCGAAGGGCGTATCAAGACTGGCATCCTGCCGGGCGAGGGCGCGTTCTACGGGCCGAAGTTCGAATATACGCTGAAGGATGCCATCGGCCGTGAATGGCAGTGTGGCACGACGCAGGTCGACTTCAACCTGCCGGAACGCTTCGGTGCGTTCTATATCGACCAGCACTCCGAAAAGACGCAGCCGGTGATGATCCATCGCGCCATCTGCGGCTCGATGGAGCGCTTCCTCGGCATCCTGATCGAGAACTTCGCCGGCCATATGCCGCTCTGGGTCTCGCCTTTGCAGGTGGTCGTGGCAACCATTACCTCGGAAGCCGACGCCTACGGCGAAGAAGTTGCCGAAGCCCTGCGCGACGCCGGCCTCGATGTCGAGACCGACTTCCGCAACGAGAAGATCAACTACAAGATCCGCGAGCATTCGGTGACGAAGGTTCCCGTGATCATTGTCTGCGGCAAGAAGGAAGCCGAAGAGCGTTCGGTCAACATCCGCCGCCTCGGCAGCCAGTCGCAGACGTCGATGTCGCTCGATGAGGCGATCGCATCGCTTGCTCTCGAGGCAACGCCGCCGGATGTTCTGCGCAAGCGGGAAGCAAGACGCGTCAAGGCCGCTTGACGGTCCTCATATCTGGCGGCACCTTCAGGGTGCCGTCAGAGAACTGACATACAGCTTTCATATAGTTGATGAATCAACGCGTTGCTGTGGCTGCAACATGTGGCGCAACTGAACGATAGGAGCGGGGCAGCCCCGTCGCGCACTTGGAATTCAAAGAATTATCCTACGCCAATGAGCGGGATACGCGCATCAAGCGCTGGTTCATCCGCTCCATCGAGGGCCTTTCCGGCCGAGACCGTTACGCCCGGCTCTACGATATCTGGCGCACTGATATCGTCGGTAAGAGCGAGCGGGTGTTCGGCAAGATGCTTGACCTCATCGATGTGCGCTTACTCATCAAGGGTGAGTGGCCGCCGAACCAGATCCCCGAGGCGCCGATCGTTATCGTCGCCAATCATCCCTATGGTATCGGCGACGGGATCGCGGTGCTGGCGCTTGCCGAGCAATTGGGACGTCCGTTCAAGGTCCTGATCAACAACGAATTGTTGAAAGTGCCCGAGATGCTCGATTATTCGCTGCCGGTTTCCTTCGAGGAAACCAAGGAAGCGATGGCGATCAACATGAAGACCCGGCATGAGGCCGTTCGCCTGCTCAAGGAAGGCACGACCATCATCGTCTTTCCCGCCGGCGGCGTCGCAACCGCCAAAAAGGGTTTCGGACGCGCCGAGGATCTTCCTTGGAAGATATTTCCGGCAAAACTCATTCAGGCGGCACGCGCAAGCGTCATTCCCATCTATTTCGAAGGACAGAACGGCCGGTTGTTCCATCTGGCCAGCCGTATCTCGATGACCCTGCGCATTTCGCTGCTGATCCGGGAGTTCCGACGCCTGTCGGGCAGTACCATTACCGCCCATGTCGGCGCTCTGAGAAGCTGGGAAGCACTCAGCGAAGGCAGCGACCGCAAGGATCTGCTGACGAAGCTTTATGGCGCGGTCTTTTCGATGGCGCCGCCGAGAAGGATGCTGCGACGCAAGGCCAGCTAAGCGGGAAGGGCGGCGCGGCCGTCAATCCATGCTATCGCCGTCATCACCGCCGGCAGCAGGCGCCAATTGTTCGTAGGTCGGCAGCGGCTGCTGATTGGTGGTTGCCGGAGGTGTCTGGCTCTGGCGCATCGGCGGCATCTGGATCGGCAGCTGCCGGGCGGGCTGTTCATTATCGGCATCCTGCGGCTGCTGCTGCTTCATCAGCACTTCCACATCCGTATTCATGCCGGCGGCGACGGTGAAGTCGCGCTGATAGATCTTGTCCTTGTTGCGGGCGACGGCCGTGTAGCGGCCTTCTGCCAGTACCATGGTCGGAAAGGCGCTGACGCTTTCCCCGACGATATCGCCCGCAGATGTCAGGATCGACCAGGCGGTATCGGCGATCGCCTCGCCGCCGGCGTCCGAGACCAGCTTGAATGTGATCTTTGCCGCCCTGTGCTGGATAGTCGCCTCCGTCACTTTGCCGGCTTCCACCTGAATATCGGCGCGGATGACGGCATTGACCTCGCCATACTCGGAAACGACATGATAGGTGCCGGCGCTGAGGCCAACCAGCGTGTTCGGCTTCACGTCATCCATGACAAGGCCGCGCTCGCCGTCTTCCTTGGCTTCGCTGGAATAGATCGAGAAGCTCAGCTCGTTCGGAGGAATGCGGACATCGGGACCGGATACCGCGTTCAAAACCATGCCGCCGGCATCGAGAACCATCGTCTGCTTCTGGGTATCACCACTTTCCGGCACGCTTAGCCGCTTGGTGACGCCGGCACGGCCGAAGGAGACATTGACGAAATAATCGCCCGGCAAAAGGTGGAATGAGGCCGAGCCTCCGCGCGAACTGGCAACCAGCGGCAGTTTACCGTCGGCCCCCGCTATCGGACTGAAGACATACCAGGCAAGACCCTGCTGCTGCGGGCTGCTCTGTGGCGTGAGCTTGGCCTCGAGCGAAACGTCGCGCAAGGTGCGCGCAGACGAATTCTCTCCATTTGGCGCCACGAAGGCATTGAGCTTCGGCATCTTGACGCTGCCGTCGAGCTGCTTGAATTCCTTGAAGGCATCCTGTGCCGAGACGGCGGTACTCATGCCCGCAAGCATCGCGAAAACCGCGCTCAATCGGCGAGCGGATGAAATGCCTGACATGGATACCAACCGATTGACTTCCGATAAAACACACGCCACTTCAAAACCAATGCGGTGGCAAATTCAAGACCTCATCCTACCACAAGCCAAAATGAAGGCAGTTCCTCAATGAAAACCGATATCAAGCTGGTCGACTATCTCGCGGTGCGCCGATCGATTCCCGCGTTCCAAATGTCGGAGCCGGGACCGGACAAGGCTGAGATCGAGGAGATTCTCCGATTGGCATCGCGCGTGCCGGACCACGGCAAGCTCGCGCCCTGGCGCTTCATCGTCTATCGCGGCGAGGAGCGTGCCCGTATCGGTGAAGAGCTGCTGAAGCTCGCGCTGGAAGCAAAGCCTGATCTGTCGGAGGAAATGATCCAGGTCGAGCGGACACGCTTCACCCGCGCACCCGTCGTCGTCGCAGTCGTCAGCAAGGCGGCGCCGCATTTCAAGATTCCGGAGTGGGAGCAGCTGATGTCGGCCGGCGCGCTTTGCATGAATCTGCTGATTGCAGCCAATGCCCATGGCTGGGTCTCCAACTGGCTGACCGAGTGGTTCGCCTTCGACGAGCGTGCCTATCCTCTGCTCGGCGTGCAGCCGGGCGAGAAGGTTGCCGGCTTCATCCATATCGGCTCGACGAGCTTCCCGCCGGTCGAACGCCCACGCCCGGAACTTGCCGAAACGGTGACCTGGGTCGGCGGCGAGGACGCGTGATGTTCTATACGACGGACACTAATCGCCACGGTCTGGCGCACGATCCTTTCAAGGCGATCGTCGCGCCGCGGCCGATCGGCTGGATCGGCAGCAAGGGCAGGGACGGCTCGCTGAACCTCTCTCCCTATTCCTTTTTCAACGCCGTCAGCGACCGGCCGAAGCTGGTGATGTTTTCCTCCGCTGGCCGGAAGGACAGCGTACGCAATGTTGAAGAGACCGGCGTCTTTACCGCCAATCTCGTCAGTCGCCATATCGTGGAGAAGATGAACCATTCATCGATTGCCGTCCCCTATGGTACTAACGAATTCGAGCTCGCCGGACTGACGGCAAAGCCGGGCGAGCTGGTCGATGCACCCTATGTTGCCGAGGCCTTTGCCGTGCTCGAATGCCGGGTGACCGAAATCCTGCAGCCCAAGGGTCTCGACGGCACGGCATCGGAAAACATCATGGTCATCGGCCAGGTCGTCGGCATCCATATCGACGAGACGATCATTCGCGACGGCAGGCTGGACATGGCGCTGGCGCGTCCCGTCGCTCGCATGGGGTACATGGATTATAGCGAGGGCAGCGACGTCTTCGAGATGATCAGGCCGAAGGCGCCCTGAGGGGGCGCCACTCATGCCGATAGGCGAAAGGTTAATAAGCAGGGTAAACGTCCCGTAAACCTTTGCCCGATAACGTGAAGCATATGAATTTGCGGGGCAAGAGTCGCCTCGTCGATATCGGGGCGTTACGTGATCATAGAAGCATTCCTTCGCTGGGCTGAAACCGCCAAGGCAGAAAGCAGAACCCGGGCGGCCAATGCGCTCGGCAGGGCCTATCTGCAGTCGGAGATGCCCAGGGAAGAGCGTGACGCCGCCGAGATGGCGATGACCTATCTGCTTGACGATCCGTCTCCTCGCGTGCGGCTGGCACTTGCCGAAGCCGTCGCCCATTCGGCCAGCGCACCGCGCAACGTCATCCTGTCTCTCGCCCAGGACCAGCCCGAGATTGCGGGGCAGATCATCCTGTTTTCGCCTGTGTTCACCGATGCCGATCTTGTCGATCTCGCATTGCATGGCAGCGACGTGGCGCGGATTCTCATCGCCTCCCGCGGGCTGGTGCCGCGTGCAGTCTGCGCCGCACTTGCCGAGATCGGCGGGGAGACTGAAATCCAGTGCCTGCTCGAAAATGACGGAGCCTTGCTTTCGCAGGCTTCGCTAAAGCGCATTGCGGAGCGCCTGGGCGATTGCGCCGACATACGCGGGTTGCTTCTTTCCCGGGACATTCTGTCTTCGGATATCAGGCACCTGCTGATGCGCCAGGTCAGCGAAGCGCTTTCGGAATCGGCGCTTGTCCAGAGCTTTGTCGGTGGCTCCAGGCTGCAGCAGGTAACGCGTGAAGCAACCGAAGCTGCAACCGTCACGATCGCGGGAACGGCGCAGCACGAGCAATTGCCCGATCTGGTCGAGCATCTGAGGCAGACAGGCTGGCTGACGCCGGCTTTCCTGATGCATGCGCTGTGCTCCGGCAAGGTCGATTTCTTCGCCTGTGCGATCACCAACCTTTCCGGCTGCGACGAACGGCGCGTGCGCTCCATCATCTCCCGGGGCCGCGTCTACGCCATTCGGGCGCTCTACGAAAGCGCTGGATTGACCAGGGATATCAGCACCATCTTCGTCGAGGCGACGATGATATGGCGCGAATCCTCCCGCAAAAACGGCAACGCAATGCTGGAAGATGTTTCTTCGCGCCTGATGCGCAAGTTCCGCCTCGCGGAGCCAGCTCCCGCGGCCGCTACACAGCTTCTCGACATGGTGGAGAAGCTTGCAAATGCCGAGCGGCGGCAGTCCGCGCGCAGTTTCGCCGCACTGGCGACGCTCGCCGCTGCGTGATATCCAGCGGGCGTTCTATTTTCCGAGGTTCATCTTGTCGCTGACGATTGCTATCGAACCCCCACGCCAGGAAGGCGTCATTCGCCTTCTTGACATGTCGAGCGCCTATGCGGAGTCGCTTTATCCGCCCGAGAGCAACCATATCCTCGATCTGTCTTCGCTGGAGAAGGCAGAGGTAACTTTCTGGGTCGCCAGGGTTGAGGATGCGATCGTCGGATGCTGCGCGCTAGTCGAGGCCGGTGACGGCACAGCCGAGATCAAGCGCATGTTCGTCGATCCGGCTGCCAGGGGCCGCAGCGTCGCGCGCAAGCTCATGGAGACGCTCGAAGCGGCGGCGCTCGAAAGGGGCCATTCGGCGGTCCGGCTGGAAACCGGCATATATCAGCCGGAAGCGATCGGCCTCTACCGGAAATTCGGATATCTCGAAATCCCCGCCTTCGGCAGCTATCAACCGGACCCACTCAGCCTGTTCATGGAAAAACGGCTGGAACAAACGAGCTGAGCAATCAGCCCTCGGCAGCGTCCCGGACATGCAATTGCAGTTCGGGTTCCTGCGCCTGCTGTTCCTCGGTCAATTCGGCCTCGCGAATCCATTCGCGCCAGATCGCGACGATGATCGCCATCAGGACCGGGCCGATGAAAAGCCCGAGGAAACCCATGGTCTTCACGCCGCCCACCAGACCGAAGAAGGTTGGAAGGAACGGCAGCTTGATCGGCCCGCCGACAAGCTTGGGACGAAGCGTCTTGTCGACAATGAAAAGCTCGATCGTGCCCCAGAGGAAGAGAGCGATACCGGCCCAAAGCGAGCCGCTGGCGACGAGATAGATCGAGACGAGCGACATCGAAAGCGGCGCGCCGCCCGGCACCAGCGCCATGACGCCGGTGAGAACGCCGAGCGTGATGGCCGAGGGAGCGCCGGCGATCCAATAGGCCACACCGAGAACGATACCTTCACCGATAGCGATCAGCGTCATGCCCATGACAGTAGAACTGATCGTCGCCGGCACGACGCGGGAGATCCTCTCCCAGCGATTGGGCAGGATGCGTTCGCCGAGCAGATCGACCTGGCGAACGAATGTCGAGCCGTCGCGATAAATGAAGAACAGCGCGATCAGCATGAAGAGCAAGGTCAGCACGACGTGGAACGCGCCACCGCCGGCCGCAAGCACCGCTCTGTATATATTACCGATATGGGCACCACTGACCAGCTGCGCCAGCTCACCGAGCGAACCGGGGCTGCCGACATATTGCGCCCACTGCTCGCCGAGCCAGGATCCGACGACTGGCAAAGCCAGAATCCATTGCGGCGGCGGCGCACCTTCGCGGTTCACATGGATCGCCCAGCTGAACCAGTCACGCACTTCACCAGCCATATAGATGGCGGAAAGAACGATGGGCAGGACAAGGAAGGTCACGATGAAGGCGATGGCGATGGTGGCGGCAAGCGTCGTATTGCCGCCGGTACGCCGCACGATATCGCTGTAGAGTGGCCAGGTGGCAAAGCCGATCACCGCGGCGGCCAAAACCGGAACGAGAAAACCGTAAAAGAAATAGATGCCGGCAATGGCAATTAGAATCAGCAGCCAACGCGCCGCGGAAATCGAAGGTATCAAAGGCATGCGCGCATGCGCACTCGGCCCCAGCCACCGGTGTTCCTTTGGCTTATGACGTTCAAATACACCCACCGGTCTTACTTCGCCCCTATTTACTAGATCATCCGGTTATGGGGTATGATCTAGGCCGTTTCAAGAGCAACGGCTTTAAAGCCTCTTTATTATGCAGGCATGACATTAGCACGACTATCGCGAGATATCAGGAGGGGCGCCTGATCACCTTGAACGCGAAAAACTGCGTCTTTTGCGTCGGATTGAAATTATTGTCGGCCACCAGGATCAATAGATCGGTGCCGTCTTTCGCCTTGCCGAAAGTAATGCCTTCAATATTGTCGGGGGCGAGGCCGAGGGCACGCAGATCCATGATCTGCGTTTTGCGCACCGGCACGATGCGCTGATCGGTCTTCGCAAGCGACGGAATATTGGCGACGTCGGTGACGCCATCAAGATCGAACATATTGATGGCGACCGAATTGCCGATGCCTTGCGCAAAGCCGCGCTCGATCGACAGGAGATGACGATCATCGAGCGCCATGATCTCGGACAGACCGAAATCATTCCATCCGCCGGCGATGGAGGGCGCCTGCGGGACGGGCGAGACCGGATAGACATATTGCGCCTTTTGCGCGCCGGTCGCCGCGTCGTAGCGGATAAGACGTGCAAGCGCGCCGTTGGTCAATGTCGTGATCGGACCGTCCTGATAGAGCGCTGACTCGGTACCGACCAAAACATCGCCGCCGGCAAGAAACGCCAGGCCTTCGAATGCAAGATTATCACGGATGCCTGTGCTCTTGTCCGCGGTCGGGGCAAAACCATCGGGCAACGAGAACTCGCGAAGGAAGCTGCCGTCGCGACTGGCGACGCGCACAAAGGACGGCAGCAGCGCCTTGCCGTCACCTTCGCTGGTCCAGTAGATACCGTCCTTGCCCAGGCGAATGGACTCGCCATCGACCTTCTTGACCGCGAAAGGCTGCCCGTCCTTGTCCTTCAGAGTGACGTGATCGATAACGGTAACGCCCTTCAGGCCGCTGGCGTCAACATCGATATCCAGATCATAGAACCGCGCCGGCGCCTTTTCGGAGCGGTCGTCGCTAATGGCGATATAGCGGCCGGTCGAGGGGTCGAAATCGATGCCAGAGAGGCCGCCAACCTCCACCCCATTTTCCATGAAGCCTGTCGGAATTTCGTAATTGCCGAGATAGGAGAGACTGATACCGGCCTGGCAGTCGCCGAAAGGGCAGGGCACGTCGATCGTCGTTCCGATATCCAACGCGTAGGCGGCGTGGCTTAAGAGGAGAGCAGCGGCAGTCGTCAGAAATGGCTTCAACATGGCGAAATCGTCAACCCGAATGGTAAAATGGCGGCTCCTGAGGCAATGCCGCCATCTACACATTCATCCATGACGCCTTCGTAACGGATATCCGACAATCCGATAAAATATCGCGAGTCGCGTGGACTGCGGCAATCGGCGGTTGGCTTATCGTCAGATATCGAGGTCTTCGGCGAAGGCAGCCCGCTCCTGAATGAAGCGGAAACGAGCCTCGGCCTTGGTGCCCATCAGATTGTCGACGGCATCGCGGGTTCCCTCGAAATCGACCTCGTCGATCTCGACGCGCAGCAGCGTGCGCTTGGACGGATCCATCGTCGTTTCCTTGAGCTGGGCTGGAAGCATTTCGCCCAAACCTTTGAAGCGGCTGATCTCGACCTTGCCTTTGCCCTTGAATTCCGTCGACATCAGCTCCTGCCGATGGGCGTCGTCGCGGGCATAGATGGATTTCGAGCCCTGCGTGATCTTGTAGAGCGGCGGGACGGCCAGGAACAGATGGCCCTGGCGGATCAGCTCCGGCATCTCCTGATAGAAGAAGGTGATGAGTAGCGAGGCGATGTGGGCGCCATCGACGTCGGCATCGGTCATGACGACGATGCGCTGATAGCGAAGGTCTTCCTCGCGATATTTCGTGCGGGTGCCGCAGCCGAGCGCCTGGACCAGGTCGGTGATCTGTTGGTTGGCCGACAGCTTCTCGCGACCGGCACTGGCGACGTTCAGGATCTTGCCGCGCAAGGGCAGGATGGCCTGGTTGGTACGGTTTCGCGCCTGCTTGGCCGAGCCGCCTGCCGAATCGCCCTCGACCAGGAAGAGTTCGGCACCTTCGGACGTGTTCTGAGAGCAATCCGCCAGCTTGCCTGGCAGGCGCAGCTTACGCACGGCGGTCTTGCGGTTGACTTCCTTTTCCTTGCGGCGGCGCATGCGCTCTTCCGAGCGCTCGATCACCCATTCCAGCAGCTTTTCGGCTTCGGCCGGATTATCGGTAAGATAGTGGTCGAAGGGATCGCGCAGCGCGTTTTCGACGAGGCGCTGGGCTTCGACCGTCGCCAGCTTGTCCTTCGTCTGGCCGACGAATTCCGGTTCGCGGATGAAGATCGACAGCATTCCGACGCCTGATATCATCACGTCGTCGGTGGAAATATTGGCCGCACGCTTGTTCTGGGTGAGGTCGGCGTAGTTTTTCAGACCCTTGGTCAGCGCAATGCGGAAACCGGCTTCATGCGTGCCGCCTTCGGGCGTCGGGATGGTATTACAGTAGGAGTGGATCTGCGGATCGCCGCCATACCAGGTGATCGCCCATTCGAGCGAGCCGTGGCCGCTTTCTTTTTCCGACTTGCCGGCAAAGATCTCGCGGGTGACGGTGAATTCATTGCCCATCGTCGCCTTGAGGTAATCCTTCAAGCCGCCGGGAAAGTGGAAGACAGCCTTCTCCGGAACATCAGAACTTTCGGGCGCCAGCTCCGGATCGCAGCCCCAGCGGATCTCGACGCCGCCGAACAGGTAGGCCTTGGAACGGGCCATGCGGAAAACGCGGGCCGGATCGAAACGCGCGTGATCGCCGAAGATCTGCGGATCGGGATGAAAACGGACGCGCGTGCCGCGCCGGTTATGCACATCGCCCAGCTCTTCGATGCCACCGACTGGCAGGCCGCGCGAGAAGCGCTGGCGATAGAGCTTGCGGTTACGGGCGACCTCGACTTCCAGATCATCCGACAGCGCATTGACGACGGACACACCGACGCCGTGCAGACCGCCTGACGTCTCGTAGGCCTTGCCGTCGAACTTACCGCCGGCATGAAGCTTGGTCATGATGACTTCGAGCGTCGACTTGCCGGGTACCTGCGGATGATTTTCCACAGGGATGCCGCGGCCGTTATCCGTGACGGTCAGATAGCCCTCTCGGTCGAGGTAGACCTCGATGAAATTGGCATGGCCGGCCACCGCCTCGTCCATGGAGTTATCGATGACTTCGGCGAAGAGGTGATGCAGAGCCTTTTCGTCGGTGCCGCCGATATACATGCCGGGACGCATGCGGACGGGCTCAAGCCCTTCGAGAACACGGATGGAGCTTGCGCCGTATTCCTCCGACGACGACGTCATCGGAGCCGCGCGCTGTGCGGGCGCGGCGGCTGGCTTTTCCGGCTTTGCGGCCGGCTTTTCCGCTGCTTCCGGTTTCGGCGGGCGGGGGAGGCCGGAGAAGAGATCGTTGCTGTTATCCATAGAACTTCGAGCTGCTAGATTTGTCCTGGAGGGGCCAAACCCCTTTATTATCGCATTTGTCGCCGCTATTCGCGAATCATCGTGATTCTGCCAGAAACGGCGCACAAGAGCGATGGCGCCCCGTTACGGGGCAGATTCATGAAAGAGATTTGCGTTGCCGGGTGAAGAATGGCAAGCCCGATGGCCGATCGGAGGAAGTATCCGCATGCCAATGTCCACAGCTCATTTGCCCATCCTGTCCGCAATTTCAGGCTTTTTGCTTCTGGCGACAGGGCAGGCCGCCTCCGCAGATATGTTGAAGCCGTTCAAGGACGAGCTGTTTTCCAACCAGACCGTCATCGAAAGCCACGACAACGGCGCGTTCCAGACGATCGACTACCAGGAAATGCGTGACATTAACGGCCGCGACCAGATTCCGGAAAAGCGCGTCAAGCCGGCCTATGTCGATACCGGTCTGCGCTGGAAGGCGCAGGAAGATGAAACCCTGCAGCTCGGCGACCGTAAAGTGGATGTCACCCGCATAGGCCCGGCGTCGAAGCAAGCCTTTACCGTCATCTTCATCCATGGCCGCGGGGGCGACCGCAGACTTGGCTCCAACGACTATACGTTCGGCGGCAATTTCAACCGGCTGAAGAACCTCGCCTACCGCAACGGCGGCACCTACTACGCGCCGAGCGTCAAAGGCTTCGACAGCAACGGCGTTGCCGATATCGCGGCGCTGATCCGCTATTCCTACGAGCAGTCGGGCGGCAAGCCCGTAATCCTCACTTGCGCCTCCATGGGCAGCTTCATCTGCTGGGGCATTACCCGCGATGCCGAGAGCGTCAAGCGCCTGAAAGGCATGGCGATCCTGAGCGGCGTCACCGATCCGGATTTCACCAAGAGCGCCTTCTACAAGGCAAAGCTGCCGCTCTGGTTCACGCATGGCAGCAAGGATCCGGTCTATGCGGCTGCGGACCAGCAAGCTCTGTTTGAGAAACTCTACAAGGCGCACTATCCGACACGCTTCACGCTTTTCGAAACCGGAAATCACGGAACGCCGGTGCGCATGACCGATTGGCGCAAGGTGCTCAATTGGATCGTCGATCCGCAGGCGTCATGAAACATTCTCGCAATCCGACTTAATTTTCCGGATAAGCATTTTTCAAACGATTTGAGCCGGTTTCGGCCGCATTCGATAACTTTCCTTTCCCTTTCCTTTTTGTTAGTCCGAAGATGGATCAAGGGGGAGAATATCGGAATGACGAAGACCATACGGCCGCTTCTGGCCGGAAACTGGAAGATGAACGGCACGCGCGCGAGCCTGGATCAGATCAAGGCGATCGCGGACGGCGTCAAGGCGCCGCTATCGGAGAAGATCGACACACTGCTCTGCCCCCCAGCCACCTTGCTCTATGTCGCGACGGCACTTTGCGACGACAGTCCGCTGGCCATCGGCGCACAGGATTGTCATCAGCAGGTCAGTGGCGCGCATACCGGCGATATTTCGGCCGAGATGATCGCCGATTGCTTTGGTACCCACGTCATCGTCGGCCATTCGGAGCGCCGGAGGAATCACGCGGAAAGTGACATGCTGGTGCGCGCCAAGGCGCAGGCGGCTCATGATGCCGGCCTCATCGCCGTTATCTGCATCGGTGAAACGGCTTACGAGCGCAACAGCGGCCAGACGCTCGAAGTATTGAAGCGGGAGCTTGTGGGCTCCATTCCGGATGGCTCCACGGCGCAGACAACTGTGATTGCCTATGAGCCGGTATGGGCGATCGGCACCGGCGTGGTCCCGACCCAGGAGAACGTGGAGGAAGCACATGCCTTCATCCGCGCCGAGCTCATCGAGCGCTTCGGTAAAGAGGGAGCGAACATGCGAATCCTCTATGGCGGATCGGTCAGCGGCGCCAATGCACGCGACATTTTGGATGTTCCGCATGTCAACGGTGTGCTTGTCGGCGGCCAGAGCTTGAAAGCGGTCGACTTCCTTGCCATTTATGCCGCATTCGAACGGCAGTTCGCCTGAAGCAACAACTTGCCCGGAGTTCCGGCCTTAAAAGGGCTTGGAATAGGCGAGAGCCTCATGTAAAGAGCCGCGAGCTTTTATTTTTGATGCCCGCACCGGGCAGGACTGGATCTATGCAAACCGTACTGCTTGTCATCTATCTCATGGTTGTCGTCGCCCTTATCGGCGTGGTGCTGATTCAGCGCTCCGAAGGTGGCGGTCTCGGCATCGGCGGCGGATCGGGCTTCATGTCTGCGCGCGGTACGGCCAATGCGCTGACGCGTACCACGGCTATCCTCGCCACGCTGTTCTTCGCACTTGCGCTCGGCATGAACGTGCTGTCCCGCTTCGAAGCTCGCCCGACCGATATTCTCAATCGTATCCCGAGCACGGCAGGCCAGGGCAACGGCATCCTCGATTCGCTTGGCGGCCAGAAGGGTGCTGCTCCGGCCACGTCCCAGCCGAAGCCGGCCGACAATAGCGGCGTTCCGAACAGCGGCGCTGTCGCTCCGCAGTCGCAGGCAACGCCGCCTGCCGCGACGAATCAGGCAGCTCCTGCAACCACCAATCAGCCGGCTGCCGCAGCACCTGCCCAGCAGGCTCCGGCCGCAACCGGTCAGCAGACCGCGCCGGCAACGACTCCTGCGCCAGCCGACAACGGCGGCGTTCCGACCGGTAAGTAATCCCGGTCGCCGAAGATCATCCCCGGCAGGTCCTCGGATCTGCCGGTTTTGTTTTGTCCATATTCCGCGTTCTGTAGCCAAAATTCCGGAAACGAATTTTAGGGCTAGCGGAATCATTTGTGAAAAGGTATCCGGTGACTCCCATGGCGCGATATGTATTCATCACTGGCGGCGTGGTTTCTTCCCTCGGAAAAGGAATTGCGGCTGCGGCTCTCGGAGCGTTGTTGCAGGCTCGTGGTTATCGAGTCCGCCTGCGCAAACTCGACCCCTATCTGAACGTGGACCCGGGCACGATGAGCCCGACCCAGCATGGCGAGGTCTTCGTTACCGACGACGGTGCGGAAACCGACCTCGATCTCGGCCACTACGAGCGCTTCACCGGCCGCTCGGCCACGAAGACCGATAACATCACCACCGGTCGCATCTACAAGAACATCATCGACAAGGAACGCCGCGGCGACTATCTGGGCGCGACCGTCCAGGTCATTCCGCACGTCACCAACGAGATCAAGGATTTCGTGACGGAAGGCAATGAGGACTATGATTTCGTCATCTGCGAGATCGGTGGCACCGTCGGCGACATCGAAGCCATGCCTTTCATGGAAGCGATCCGCCAGCTCGGCAACGACCTGCCGCGCGGCACCGCGGTCTACGTTCATCTGACGCTGATGCCCTACATTCCGGCTGCCGGCGAGCTGAAGACCAAGCCGACGCAGCATTCCGTCAAGGAACTGCAGGCGCTCGGCATTCATCCCGACATCCTGCTCGTGCGTGCCGACCGCGAAATTCCCGAAGCTGAACGCCGCAAGCTTTCGTTGTTCTGCAACGTGCGGGAATCTGCCGTCATTCAGGCGCTTGATGTCGCGAACATCTATGACGTGCCGATGGCCTACCACAAGGAAGGCCTGGACAATGAAGTGCTGGCCGCTTTCGGCATCGAGCCGGCTCCGAAGCCGCGTCTCGAGCAGTGGGAAGAGGTTTGCAACCGTATCCGTACGCCGGAAGGCGAGGTGACCATTGCCATCGTCGGCAAATATACCGGCCTCAAGGATGCCTATAAGTCGTTGATCGAGGCGCTGCATCACGGTGGCATCGCCAACCGGGTCAAGGTTAAGCTCGAATGGATCGAGTCCGAGGTCTTCGAAAAGGAAGATCCGGCGCCTTATCTCGAAAAGGTGCACGGCATCCTCGTGCCCGGCGGCTTCGGCGAGCGCGGTTCGGAAGGCAAGATCCTGGCAGCCCGTTTTGCCCGCGAACGCAAGGTGCCGTATTTCGGCATCTGCTTCGGCATGCAGATGGCCGTCATCGAAGCGGCTCGCAATCTGGCTGGTGTCGAACACGCTTCGTCGACCGAATTTGGCCCCACCAAGGAGCCGGTCGTTGGCCTGATGACCGAATGGCTGAAGGGCAACGAGCTGCAGAAGCGCACGGCATCCGGCGATCTCGGCGGCACCATGCGTCTCGGCGCCTACAAGGCAACTCTGAAGAAGGGCACGAAGATCTCGGAGATCTACGGCTCGAGCGATATTTCGGAACGCCATCGCCACCGCTATGAAGTCAACATCGACTACAAGGCCAAGCTGGAAGATTGCGGCTTGACCTTCTCTGGCATGTCACCGGATGGCGTCCTGCCGGAGACGATCGAATATGCTGACCATCCGTGGTTCATCGGCGTGCAGTACCATCCGGAACTGAAGTCCCGGCCGCTGGAACCGCATCCGCTGTTCTCGAGCTTCATCGAAGCTGCGACGGAACAGAGCCGTCTGGTATAGAGCGTTTCACCGAAACGCTCTGCATCTTTGCTTTTACGCAATTCCAGGAAAACCGCTATGCGCTTTTCCTGGAATTGCTTTGAGGACTGCAAATCGCTTGCGGTAGTCGCTCGGGCTGACCGCAAGCCTCTCCCGAAAATGATGGCGCATGGTGGCGAGCGATCCAAACCCGCTGGCCACCGCCACATCGTCAAGCGAAATGGCAGCCTGCTTCTCCAGCAAGTCGCGAGCGCGTCGCAGCCGCTCGCTCAACAGCCATTCGCCCGGCGCCATGCCGGTAGTCGCCTCGAAGCGACGCTGGAAGGTCCGCACGCTCATGCCGGCCCGCGCTGCCAGTGCGGCAATGGGCTGCTCTTCCTGCAAACGCTCGCGCATCCATTCGAGTAACGGACCCAAGCGGGCACCCTCGCGCTGTCTCAGAACCGGAGTCTCGATATATTGCGCCTGACCGCCTTCGCGATGGGGTGGCACCACCAGACGGCGCGCGACGCTATTGGCGATGTCAGGTCCGAAATCCCGGCGAACGACGTGCAGGCAAAGATCAATCGCGGCAGCACTGCCGGCGGCGGTCAGCACATTGTCCTCATCGACATAGAGAACATCGGCATCGACGGTGATATCCGGATAGCGCGCGGCAATCGAATCGACATAGCGCCAATGCGTCGTCGCCTTGCGGCCGGCGAGCAATCCCGCGGCGGCAAGAACCGCGACGCCAGAACAGAGCGACATGATGCGAACGCCTCGGCGGCTGGCTGCCTGTAGTTGGGCAATCAACGGAGCAGGGACCGGTGTCCTGATGCCACGCCAGCCGGGCACAATGATCAGATCTGCACCTGAAATGACTTCCAGCCCGTGGTCGACCTGCACCGTCAGCCCGCCGGCGGCACGAAGCGGGCCCTCCTCGATCGCACAGGCGGAGAAGCGATACCAGCCATCGCCCATTTCCGGGCGCGGCAGGCCGAAGATTTCATAGGCGACGCCGAATTCGAAGGTGCACAGCCCGTCATAGACGAGGGCGACGACATGCGGGCCGAGAAGATTGAGCTTGTCAGAGTTTGGCATGATATTAACGCTATATGGCATTTCGGCCAGTTTCAACTCTGGCATCGCTCGGGCATGAATGCATCGAACCCAAGAAGGAGCGCTCATGTCCCTAGTCAGTGAAATACCCGCCGCAGACCCAAGTCTCGTCGCCGAGCATTATGCCAGGAGGCTCGGTTTCGAGACCGATTGCTCCGACGTCTACCAGTCGATGAGATCAGGCAATGTGGATTTCGTCCTGCTTGACGTTCGCGGGCCGGCCATGTTCCAGGAGCAGCATATTCCCGGTGCTATCAATCTGCCGCATGGCAAGATGACTGCGCGGAAGATGGCGGAATGGCCTGATGATACTCTGTTCGTTGTCTATTGCGCCGGACCGCATTGCAACGGCACCGACAAGGCGGCCTTGCGGCTGGGCACGCTCGGCAAGCGCGTGAAGGTCATGATCGGCGGCATGACCGGTTGGGCGGATGAGGGTTACCGCTTCGAAATTGGCTAGCAGGCAAAGAGGGCAGATCTGGCATATGCAGGATCTGCCCAATTTTGCGACACTGCGAAAAACTTCGGCATCTACGTCATTTGACTGTCGCGCCACCTCCGTTTCCGTGACACTGTGCGAGTAAGCATAACGGGAACAAAAGTATGATCCTCAATCCATTTGACGATCGGGCGGAAAGGTCGAAAGCGAAGATCGCCGTTACCTTCGCACTGCTGGTCGCTTTCAATATTGCCGCCTGGATTTGGGCCTGGATCGCCTTCGCCGACAGGCCGTCGCTACTGGGCATTGCGCTACTTGCCTATATGTTCGGGCTTCGCCATGCCTTCGATGCCGACCATATCGCCGCCATCGACAATGTCGTGCGCAAGCTGATTCAGGAAAAGAAGCAGCCCTATGCCGTCGGCTTTTTCTTCTCGCTCGGCCATTCCTCGATTGTTGTCATCGCCTCTGTCCTGATTGCCGCAACAGCCGCCGCCATGCAGAGCCAGCTCGATGCCTTCCACGATGTTGGCGGTGTCATCGGTACAACGGTTTCGGCTGCCTTTCTGCTGCTGATCGGTATCGCCAATCTCTTCGTCCTGAAGGGGGTGTGGTCTGCCTTCAGAAGGGCGCAGAGGGGCGAAAGGATCGCAGAAGATGACCTCGACATGCTGCTTGCCGGAGGCGGTTTTCTCGCACGCATCTTCTGGCCCATGTTCAGGGTCGTTACCCGCTCCTGGCACATGTATCCGATCGGCTTCCTTTTCGGCCTCGGCTTCGATACCGCAACGGAAATCGGACTCTTGGGAATTTCCGCCGCTCAGGCCGCACAGGGCATGTCCTTCTGGACCATCCTCGTCTTCCCGGCGCTGTTTACTGCCGGCATGTCGCTGATGGATACACTCGACAGCACGCTGATGACGGGAGCCTATGGCTGGGCCTTCGTCAAGCCCGTGCGTAAGCTCTGGTACAATCTGACGATCACTGCTGCGTCCATCGTCGTCGCCGTCTTCATCGGCGGCGTGGAGGCCCTGGGGCTGATCGCCGACAAGCTTGGTCTCGAAGGGAGCTTCTGGAACTTCATCGGCGAACTCAACGACAATCTTGCCAATTTCGGCTTCGCCGTCGTCGGTATTTTCCTGCTGAGCTGGTTGATTTCGACAGTGCTCTACAAGGCAAAGGGGTATGACAGCTTGCAGATCAATCATTCCTGACGTCAATTGCGCCACATAGGGATGATCGAGAGCACGAGAAGGCAGGCGAGTACGATATTGAGGATGCGCCATTGCCATGGCGCGCTCAGCATTCGGGCAAACAGCTGACCCAGAGCGCACCACAATGTCAGCGAGAACGCCGCCATCACACAGAAGGTCACGCCGAGCAGCAGCGCGAGCGTCAGCGGACTGTCTGCGAGTGCGGCGAAGGAGGCTGCGGCGCCGATCGTCATGGCCCAGCCCTTGGGATTGTGCCAAAGCATCCAGACGCCGGCGAGGAAGCCTGTCGGCTTCGCCATCTGCCCGGCCTTCTGCGGTTGGCCGCTTCTGCCGATCCGAACGGCGAGCCAGATCAGATACAGGGAGCCCAGCGTCTTCATGGCGATCTGCAACATTGGCATGGCCATCAATACGCCGCCAAGCCCAGCAGCGGCAACGCAGGCCATGGAACCCAGGCCGAAGGCAAAGCCGCCCATGACGGGTATCGAACGACGGAAGCCGAAATGCGCGCCGGACGCGGTCGCGAGTGTCGTCGCGCCGCCCGGCGTTATGGTAGAAACCAACGCGAAGAGGATCAGCGGCAGTAGAGGTTCGATCGTCATGTCCAGCCTTTCTCCATATCGAGAAAAGGCATAGGCGCCGCTCGGACATCATGAAATCGAATATTGAAGGATTGAGGCATTAGCAATTATAATGCCAAAATGATCCGAAACTTCGACATTGCCCTCATCAGAACCTTCGCCGCCGTTGCCGACCATGGCAGCATGACGATATCAGCCAATATGCTGCACATGACCCAAGGTGCCGTCAGCCAGCAGATCAAGCGGCTGGAGGACGTGCTCGGCTGCGCCTTGTTCGAGCGTGACAGGCGCGGATTGCGGCTGACCGAAGCCGGTGAACGACTGCGCGGCAATGCCCGCCGCCTGTTGGCATTGAATGATGAGATCTGGGACGACATGACGGAGAGCACGGTTCGCGGCAGTGTCCGGCTCGGCGTTCCCTATGATCTCGTTGGAGCGACACTGGCGCCCGTACTCAAATCCTATTCCGAGCGCCATCCGCAGGTGGAGATTTCGCTGGTCTGCGCATCATCGCCCGAATTGCTGGAAGAACTGGGGCAGGGAACCGTCGACCTCTGCGTGGTGGAGGAACCATACGGCACGTCGCGGGGCGAATGCCTGGCTGTCGAGCGGCTCGTCTGGGTCGGCGCGAAGGCCGGCAATGCTCATCGCAAGATGCCGCTGCCGATCTCGATGGTCGCCGATACCTGTGCCTTCCGCACATCCGTCTTTGCGGCGCTTAGCAAGGATGGTCTGCGCTGGCGGACGGTCTTTGAGAACGGCAATATCGAGGCGACCACGGCGACGGTGCGTACGGATCTGGCTGTCACCGCCTGGCTTGCCTCGACCGTTCCCGCCGATCTCGATATCCTCACTGTCGAGCAGGGCCTGCCCGAACTGCCGGTCTTTGCGATCAACCTGCATTTGCCGAAGGGCAATGCGACGCCTCAAGCGCTGGAGCTGGCCCGTCACATCCGCGAGGGCATGATGCGGCCGCGCCAATCCGCGGCCGCCTAAATTCCGTCTTCTGGCAGACCCGCCTATGCCGCCTTCGGCAGCGGTCCGACATAGCGCGACTGAGGCCGGATCAAGCGCCCGTCGAGCGTCTGCTCGCGTGCGTGGGCGATCCAGCCAACCGTACGGCCGATCGCGAAGACGCCGGTAAAGGAGCTGCGCGGGAAGCCGAGGGCGTCAAGCAGCAGGGCGGTGTAATATTCGACATTGACGTCGAGAGGACGATCCGGCTTGCGCTCCTTGAGCAGCGCGAGAGCTGCTGCCTCGATCGCTTCCGCCAGCGCGATGCGCCCGGCATCCGCCTGTCCGCTGGCAACGATCGGCTTCAAAGCCGTTTTCAAGGCATCGGCGCGCGGATCGCGAACGCGATAGATACGGTGGCCAAAGCCCATCAGCCGCTCGCCGTGATCGAGCGCGTTCGATAGCCAGGTACGCGCGTTCTCGGGCTTGCCGACACCGTCAAACATATCGAGGACCGGGCCGGGGGCGCCGCCATGCAGCGGGCCTTTGAGGGCGCTGATTGCCGCAAGCACCGATGAGGTCAGGCCGGCATGCGTCGAGGCGATGACGCGGGAGGCGAATGTGGACGCATTCAAGCCGTGATCGGAAATCGTCACCAGATAGGCGTCGAGCCCTGCCGTCTGCTCCGCCGTCGGCACTCGGCCCGTCAACATGCGCAGGATGTCGGCCGATTGTGAGAGGGAGGCATCCGGCTTGATCGGCGCTTCGCCCTTCTGCAATCTCAAGACGGTCGGCAGGAAGACGGCAGGCGCCGCCATCAGGCGGATCGCCGTGGCAAAGTCTTCGCCGTCGGCAACGCGTGCCAGCAGGGCACGTACGGCATCCACCGGCGGCAGCGCAAGCACTGCGGCGTCAGCGGCCTCCACATGCGCGAAGAGGGTAACACGGGCCGCGCCAAGCTGCGTTCGGATGGTGACTGCGTCGATATGTTCGTCGAACAGGCCATCGAGCAAAAGCGCAGCCACATCCTCGAAGCGGCTGGTCGCGACCAGATCGTCCAGCGACACGCCGCGAATGATCAGACGGCCGGCAGCGCCATCGACGTCGGACAGCTTGGTTTCTGCGGCAATGACATCTTCAAGACCACTTTTCATCATTATTCTCCTTTGACTATCCGATTAGATCGGGCCTATTTCTATTGACGTCAATCTTGATGCAATTGATCAACATGAGGACCGATGAGCTGGCTGACGGCGGAGCAGGCGCTGAACCTGCTGGGAACGAAATCGCAGACGCTGTACGCCAATGTCAGCCGCGGGCGCATTCGTGCGAAAGCCGATCCCGCCGATACACGACGCAGCCTCTATTTCGCCGATGACGTCAAGCGGTTGGCTACCCGCCATGCCGGACGGCGCAAGACCGAGGCGGTGGCAGCCGAGGCCATTCAATGGGGCGATCCGGTATTGCCATCAGCGCTGTCGACGGTTTCGAACGGCAGGCTTTTCTATCGCGGCAGCGACGCGGCAGTGCTTGCCGAAAGCGCGAGTCTGGAGGATGTCGCATTGCTGCTGTGGGATATGAAGCGGCCGTTGCGATTCGAGCAAAACGCGGCTCGGCAAAGACTTCCTTCCCTGAACGCCGCGTTTTCAGCATTGGCAGAGCGCATAACAGGCGACTTGCCATCACTTGGACGCTCGCTTCCGGCCTTGCAGAACGAAGCCGAAAGCGTGTTCGGCACGGTGGCAGAAGCCTTGGCACCCGGCGCATGGGATCAACCGCTGCATAGACGTCTTGCCACGGCCTGGATGCGCCCCGACGCAGCCGATGTGATCCGCCGCAGTTTCGTCTTGCTTGCCGATCACGAGCTGAACGCTTCGACCTTCACAGCGCGGATCACGGCATCCGCCGGTGCAACGTTATCTGCCGCCACTCTGTCGGGTCTTTCTACGCTGACGGGGCCACTGCATGGCGGCGCATGGCAGAGCGTGCGCACGCTGATCGCACGGGCGGCTACGATTGGGGTGGACGAGGCGGTCCGCAGCTATCTGGCGGAAGGACGGCCATTGCCGGCTTTCGGTCATCAGCTTTACCCGGATGTCGATATTCGCGGCGAGGCGCTACTTGGTTGTTTCACGTTGCCGCCACTTTTCGCCAGGGTTCGAGATGTCGGAGAACAGCTGGTCGGAGAACGCGTCAATGTTGATTTCGCTTTGACAGCGATGACCCACGCCTATCATCTCCCGGAAGATGCGCCGCTGATCATCTTCGCGCTGGCCCGGACGGTCGGCTGGCTTGCACATGCCATGGAGCAAGCGACGAGCGGCAGGCTCATCCGGCCGCGGGCGCGCTATGTGGGGCCGTCAGTGCCTTGATCTCATTCCACCGGGAAATAGGGCGCGCGCCCTCAACTCACCGGCAAGTGACAAACAGCTTCGATATTGTGGCCATCCGGATCGAGAATGAAAGCGCCATAATAGTTCTGATGGTAATGGGGGCGCAGACCGGGAGCACCGTTGTCGGTGCCGCCGGCGATAATCCCGACTCGATAGAACTCATCGACGATTTTCCGGTTTGAGGCAGCAAAGGCGATATGCGTGCCTGTTTGCAAAGCATCGCGCTGACCGATCCAGAAGAAAGCCTTCTGTCCAATGCCATAGCCCGCAAAACTTTCGCCTTCGGCATAAAGACGTTCTATGCCGATGGCGCGCAATATCGTGTCGTAGAAGATCTTCGATCGCTCGAGATCACGAACTCCGATCGTCACATGATCAAGCATATGGCCCTCCTAACAGCGAGATTAAGCTCCATCACCTCTGACCAATAGCGCCAGCGCCGCGATCGGCAAGTTCGACCCAGCCGATCACGAGTTTGCGGTTGGCAATCAGCCAGATCGTCGCCAGCGCGATCAAACCGACAACGATATTGGCGGCGACGAAGAGAATGGGGGCAAGTTGCGTGACTGGGCCGACATCACCACGTTCAACAAGGCGCATCGGGGCAGTCGCCAACGCTGTCGCGCCAAAGGTGAAAGCCCAATAAGCCGGACTGAAGCCTTCCTTCATGATCCAGGGCAGGAGACGCAACATGATCAGGGCCTGCAGCAAGCCGTAGCCGATCATTGCATGGACGAGCATGTCGGGAGGGCCTTGCGTAACGCTGATATAGGCAAGCGCGCCAACGGCCGGCGGGGCCAGTTGAATTCCAAGGGTCGGTCTCAGTGGCGGCGCGAGTGCCGGTCCTGTCAGCAGGCGATGCAGCAGGGCGGATTCGATGGCAAGCCAGGCGAAGAAGCCTGCGCCAAAGAAAAGCTGCGCCCATTGTGGAAAGCCAAGTGCCGCGCCGACGACGGCGGTGACGAAACTGCCGGCGACACTCGGCAGATAGAGTACGGCGGTCGTCGTCGCGATATCACGTTCGCCCTGCCAGAGCCCTCCGGTGCGCCAGACGGAAAATGCCAGGGTATAAACGGCGCCGATCAGGAATATGGTTTCGGCACCGATGCGCGAGTAGCGCAGGAGGCCACCGGCCACCAGCATAGTCGCGACACCGACAAGGCCGATGAAGCAGCACTGAACTGGGTGCGCCACTTCCTTGAATGCCTCCTCGCGCGCCACCATCCATTTCATAGCGTAGAGCACGATCAGCACCAGCCAGACGCCCAGCGCCAGAAAGGTCAGCACTTCCCCGACAAGTGCCGGCAGGTGCCAGATGCGTGCGCCCACACGCCAGGCATTGGCAAGACCGGAAAGCCCCAGAACCACACCGAAAAATGAAGCTGGAACCAGCGGCAATTTCAAAGACGCAGCCATATGCCCCCTTTGACGCCCTGTATGAGCGCCGCCCTAAAGAGAATGATGTAAAGAACCGAGATCGATGCTAAATCCATCGACGCGAATGGGAGAGCAAAATACAGCTTTCCTCGAAACCGGCAAAGCGCGATCATGGTGAAAAGCGGGAGGTTTGACCAAGCGATATCACAGATGCGTGAACGGGCGAATTTTTCTTCGCTGTCTGGCCTGTGCATAGCTCGCCCGTCATTTGTTCATTGGAAAATACTGCGAAATGTCTCTATTGAACATTCAAACGATTAAAACCGTCCTAGGAGACTGACATATGCAAATCGGAATGATTGGCCTTGGCCGTATGGGCAACAACATGGTGCAGCGCCTGATGAGAGGCGGTCACAGCGCGGTTGTTTTCGATGCGCGTCCGGAAAGCATCGCGGGGCTGGAGCAGCTCGGTGCCACCGGCAGCAAGTCTCTCGCGGATTTCGTGTCGAAACTCGCAAAGCCGCGCGTTGTCTGGCTGATGTTGCCGGCAGCAATCGTCGACCAGGAATTGGCAGCGATCGTGCCGCTTCTCGAAGAGGGCGACATCGTCATCGACGGTGGCAATTCCTATTATCACGATGACATCCGCCGCGCCGAAGAGCTGAAGCCGAAGGGCATCCATTACGTTGACGTCGGCACCAGTGGCGGCGTTTTTGGCCTGGAGCGCGGCTATTGCCTGATGATCGGCGGCGAGAAGGAAACCGTCGAACATCTTTCGCCGATCTTCGCGACGCTTGCTCCGGGTGTCGGCGACGTAGCACCCTCGAAGATGCGTTCCGAAGAAGCCGCCAAGAACAGCACGGCGGAGCAGGGCTATCTGCATTGCGGCCCGTCCGGCGCCGGCCACTTCGTCAAGATGGTCCATAACGGCATCGAATATGGCCTGATGGCCGCCTATGCCGAAGGCCTGAACGTTCTGCATCACGCCAATATCGGCAAGCAGACGGCCGAGAAGGACGCCGAAACAGCGCCGCTCTCGCATCCGCAATATTATCAGTATGATCTCGACATCGCCGAAATTTCCGAAGTCTGGCGCCGCGGCAGCGTGATCACCTCCTGGCTGCTCGACCTCACGGCCGACGCCCTGCATGGCGACGCAGCGCTTTCGCAATATGCCGGTCGCGTTTCCGACTCCGGCGAAGGTCGCTGGACGATCTCGGCCGCTATCGACGAGGGTGTTCCGACGCCAGTGCTGAGCGCCGCGCTTTACGGCCGCTTCGCCTCGCGCGGCAATGACGACTACGCCAACAAGGTTCTCTCCGCCATGCGCGCCGGCTTCGGCGGTCACCATGAGAAGCCGGCGAAGTAATCGGTCTACCGATCTGAAGAAATATGGGCCGGGTGGGTCAAACCTCCCGGCTCTTGCTTGTCTCGTTTGCCGCCGTTCCGGGAAAAATGAGTCATCGCGGAAGCGGCTATCTATTCCAGATAGGGCGTCAGCAGGTCTTCGATCCATGTCATGAATGCGCGAACTCGGCGCGACAGATTGCTCCGATGTGCCACGACAAGAGACACGGCGATCGCCCGGCGACGAAAATCGGGCATGATCTCCACAAGCGCTCCACTCTCTAAGTATTGGCCAATCCCCAAGAGTGGCGCCTGAATCAGGCCAAGGCCGGCGAGGGCGGCGGCGTCGTAGGTCTGCGCGCTGTTGACGTGTAGCGAACCAGGTAACTGAAACGTCGCGTAGCCATCACCGTCCGGATATTCCCACCCATGGGGTTTTACGCCCAGCATCGTCGAAAAATGAATTGTCCGATGTTGCTGACGCCGGAGATCTTCCAGCGATCGAGGAATGC
>JAAMEZ010000044.1 GCA_013322215.1 Martinezella rhizogenes | reverse complement strand
CGTCGCTTATGTCGAAATCTGTCGAGGTCGCGGCTCTTATCGATGAGGCAGCCAGCGACTTGGCCTAATTGGAGCAATAGGCTTTTGCGAGAATCGTGACAGCAGAAGTTGAATCAAATCGTCTCGCGCTCTCGTCGCAAAGGGGGAGGCGTGGAAAGGCGAAGCCAGAGCCGTCGCCTGACGCGCAATACCGTCGGTAGTTAAGCCGCTGTGAATCCAGCGGCTACTGTATTTGCGCGAGGCGGCCATCCGTCCGATGCCTGAAGTTATGTTCGCGCATGGAGGTGCTGGAAGTCAGGAGTATGATACTTTTATGCAAAATATATATCTGGTATAGTTTTTGTTGCGTAATAGTATTAGTTTAGATGCAGGACTTGTCATTCGCATAGGCGAAGTCATTTTTCCACATATATCATGATATCCTCAATATATACATATAGTATTTTCAAATTTTAAAATTTCTGTTGAATTTAAGCGATATCAGTCCGAGGCTATTCGCAGAGCTTACATTTTATTAATTGATTATACTTTATGTTTCTCTTGTCGCCGCTTGGGAAGTTGGATCTTCCCATTCGCGTTGAGAAGGGGAGGGGATCTTCATGAAACTCAAAAGGCTGAAACAGCCATCGATCAGAACATCGCTCATAGCGATATTTTCGGCCCTCGCGATCATTGTGGTGGCTTTCGCATATACGTCGGTCAACGGGCTCACAGATTTGCATGAAGGCTCAGTGGAGATAACGCGGAGCTCGCTGCCCAGCATCCTTGCTGCAAAGGACATCAAGTCCGATATGCAGGCGATTCAGGCGGCCTATTTTACCTATATCACCGCATCGAAACCGGACATCATGCAGGCCGCAGAAGAGAGCGTAAAGAAGCTTCAGGGGGTTGCCAAGGATGAAGTCTTGCGTGCCCAACAGCTCGGACCCAACGCTCGGGAGATCGAACTACTTGCGATCATTGACAAGAGCCTGAACGAGTTCAGCCAAAAGGGCGAGGGTGTCTTCACGCTTGCCAAGATGAGCCAATATGACGAGGCGACCGGCGTTCTGACCGGCATGATGGAAGCGAGTGAGCCGGCGTTTGCGGCCATGGATGAACTCGTGGCAATTGCTACGCAGAATGCCGAAGCTGCCGTTGTTTCGGCCGACAACACCTATGGCAAGACACGCTTTACTGCCTTTGCCGTCATTGGACTGGTGCTCTCACTGGTGCTTGGGTCTTCGATCTATGCCTTGATCAGCATAGCCAAACCGATCAAGGCCATCACCGCATCGATGACCAAGCTTGCTGTCGGCGACACCGAGAGCGTTATTCCCTATGCGGATCGAACTGACGAAATAGGCCAGATGGCCGGCGCCGTCGAAGTTTTTCGGCAGGCCGCGATCGCCAACAGGCGCCTCGAATTGGAAGCCGAAAGAAATCGTGAGATTGCAGAGGTCGATCGCAAGCGATTGACGCAAGAGGCTGACGCGGCGGCGGATAAGCGTCTTCGAGACGCTACTTCGGCCTTGGCGGATGGATTGACCCGCCTGGCCGCCGGCGACCTCAATTTTCAGCTTCTTGAGCCGATGTCTCCTGATTTCGAGGCGCTGCGACGTGACCTCAATTCGGCAGTACTTCAATTGAGGGACACCTTGACGTCTGTCTCGATTGCCGCGGGTGCAATGAATGACGGCTCACGCGAGATCAGCGTCAGCACGGACAATCTCTCACGCAGAACGGAACAGCAGGCGGCTTCACTGGAACAGACCGCCGCCGCCTTGGATGAAATCACGGTCAACGTCGCCAACTCCTCCAAGCGTGCCGAGGAAGCGCGCTCTATAGTCAGCGAAGCGACGGCGAGCGCAACCCGCTCGGCCAAGATTGTTGCCGATGCCGTGGAAGCCATGCGGCGCATTGAGAGTTCTTCGTCGCAGATCGTCAGCATCATCGGGGTCATCGACGAGATCGCTTTCCAAACCAACCTGCTCGCCCTCAACGCCGGCGTTGAAGCGGCCCGCGCGGGCGAGGCCGGCAAGGGCTTTGCCGTCGTTGCTCAGGAAGTGCGGGAACTGGCGCAGCGGTCGGCAAAGGCCGCGAAGGAGATCAAGGACCTTATTCGTAAGTCGGGGCAAGAAGTCGAGAACGGCGTTTTGCTGGTTCGTGCAACAGGCGATGCCCTGAACGCGATCGAGGGCCACGTGACCGAAATCAATCACCGTGTTCTTTCCATCGCGACGTCCGCCAGTGAACAGGCCATGGGTCTCGGTGAGGTTAATGCCGCAGTCAACCAGATGGATCAAGTTACGCAGCAGAACGCCGGGATGGTCGAGGAAACCAGTGCGGCAAGCGCCATATTGGCGAGTGAGGCAACGCATCTGCATCAGTTGGTCTCCCAATTCAATTTGGGCGACGCAGAAACAGCCGACGACCAGCGCTTTGGTAGACCAGTTGCCGTGATGCAAGGGATAAAGTCGAAGGGCAGACTTGTCGCATAGCACTTATGCTTTACTCATTGGGAATCCGTGGAGACACGTTTTCCGTGAGCAGCCCTCCTGTAGGCGGAAGGGCTTTTTCCAACATGACGGAGAAAGGAGCGGTTAAAATTGGACAAGTTCGTATAGCCGACTTCATAGCAAATATCGATGACGGGCTTGTCACTCTCCGATAACAGTCTGCAAGCTCGTCCTATGCGCAGGCTCACGACATAATCGGTAAAGCTGCGGCCCGTATTCTTGATGAAGAACCGGCTGAATCTGTTCGTTGACATATTGGCGACGGCAGCAACGTCGGGGAGTTGGATTTTTTCTGTAAAGTGACTGTTAATGTGGAGAATGGCGCGCTGCATGGTGTTCAGTGTGATGGCATCGACGTTCGGCGCGAATTCAGGTGAGGATAGAACGTCGCACTCTTTAGAATCTGCCAGCAATTCCAGGACACGCAGGAAGCGGATCAATCTTTCCAATCCCTCGAATTTGCCAATAGTCTCCAGCAGATGAGCCGCGCGCTGTGCTGTTGCTCCCGAGAACCTCAATCCCCGCTGAGCTGTCGTCAGAAGGGAGTTAAGCCGTTTTATTTCGGGTAGATGCTGGCTTGCCTGCCGCAGTTTGTCAGGATCGAACTGGACGACAAGATCCCGTCCTGGGATCTTGTCGTCCTTACCGATGTGCGAGACCCAATCATGCGGCAGGTTGCTGCCGATCACGGTGAGGTCGCCAGGTCCGAAGTCGCCGATATAGTCACCGACATAGGCTGTGCCGGAGGACTTGCGGATGAGGTGAATCTCGAACTCCGGATGAAAATTCCAGAGCGACCGCACCCAGGGGTAGTCGTCGATCCGCCAAACGAAGGTATCATGCTCGGTTGTCAGGATTTGCTCGAATTTCGGCGCCAGCTGAGGTGCGACCTTCCGCGGGGCACGGGGCTGGACCGATCTGATTGGGCTGCTCATCCTGCTGGTTCCGATTGTTTTGATCACAATGAACCTGACCTTTGCGATTGATAGCTGCTAGCTCATCCAATTGCCACCATCGACGTTGTATGTCTGGGCGACAATGTAATTGGCTTCCTTGGACGCAAGGAAGATTGCCATTCCGGTCAAATCTTCCGCAGTTCCCATTCGACCGAACGGTACAGCCTTGCCGACCAGCCGTTTCTTTTCGCCGAGCGGGCGATTTTCGTAATTTGCAAATTTCAAATCCACACCATCCCAATGTTCGCCGTCGACGACGCCAGGCGCAATGGCGTTGACATTGATGCCATGCTTGATGAGATCCAGCCCGGCCGATTGGGTGAGCGAAATAACGGCCGCCTTGGTCGCGCAATAGACCGCAACCAGGGCCTCTCCACGGCGTCCCGCCTGGCTTGCCATGTTGATGATCTTGCCGCCCTTGCCGCGCGCAATCATCGATTTCGCCGCGGCCTGCAGCGTGAACAGCGTGCCGGAGACGTTGATGGCGAACAGCGTATCGAAACTCTTATGGGTAATCTCAACGATTGGCGCGAGATCAAAAAGCGCTGCATTGTTGATCAGAATATCAATGCCGCCTGTCTTCTCATCGACAGTGGCGATCGCGGCATCGATCGAGGCTTGATCGGTGACGTCCATCTTCACGAAGTAGGCTTTGGGGCCGAGTTCCTCGGCAGTTTTCTTCGCACGGTCAACATCAATGTCGGCAATTGCGACAGTCGCGCCTTCGCGGAGGTAAGCTTCGGCGAAGGCGCGGCCAATGCCCCGTGCCGAACCGGTGATCAAGGCTGATTTTCCTTCAAGTCGTTTCATTGGGTTGCCATTCCTTTCTCGTTGAATTTATGGATTCGGCTTTTGTCAGGCGTGAGATAGACGGTATCTCCGGCGCGAGCCGGGAAGTCTCCCGTTCCACGCGCGGTGACGGCGCCGATGCCGTCGGCCTCTATGTGCAGGAAGGTGTCGGAGCCGAGATGCTCGGCAACATTCACCTTACCCTGCCAGTCGCCCGCGGTGGTCGACAGCAGTACATGTTCCGGACGGACGCCGATCGTATGGGCGCCGAGGTTTTGCGCATAGGCGCCCGTGACGAAGTTCATTTTCGGCGAGCCGATGAAGCCGGCAACGAAGAGGTTCTGCGGGTTGCGGTAGAGATCGAGCGGCGAGCCCACCTGCTCGATATTGCCGCGGTTGAGCACGACGATCTTGTCGGCCATGGTCATGGCCTCGACCTGGTCGTGCGTCACATAGACCATCGTCGTCTTCAGCTGCTGATGCAGCTCGCTGATCTCAAGACGCATGTTGACGCGCAGCGCCGCATCGAGGTTCGACAAGGGCTCGTCGAAGAGGAAGGCCGCCGGCTGGCGCACGATGGCGCGGCCGATGGCGACGCGCTGGCGCTGACCACCCGAGAGCTGGCGCGGCTTGCGTTCCAGATAATCGGTCAGGTTCAGGACGCGCGCGGCATCGGCAACCTTCTTGTCGATTTCGGCCTGTGGCATGTTCGCCATCTTCAGCGGAAAGGCGATGTTCTTGCGCACGCTCATATGCGGATAGAGCGCGTAGGACTGGAACACCATGGCAAGGCCGCGGTCGGATGGCTTCAGATTGGTGCCGTCCTTGCCGTCGATGAGGATCTGTCCGCCGGAGACATCTTCGAGACCGGCGATCAGGCGCAGCAGCGTGGACTTGCCACAGCCCGACGGACCGACGAACACGACGAACTCGCCATTATCGATCTCAAGGTCGATGGACGGGATGACCTTGGCTTCGCCGAAGACCTTGGAGACCTGTTTGAGAACAATGCTACCCATGTTTCTCTTCCTTACTTAACCGCGCCGAAGGTCAGGCCGCGAACGAGTTGCTTCTGGCTGAACCAGCCGAGGATCAGGATCGGAGCGATCGCCATGGTCGATGCTGCCGAGAGCTTGGCATAGAACAGGCCCTCCGGACTGGAATAGGAGGCGATGAAGGTGCTCAGCGGCGCCGCGTCTACCGCGGAGAGGTTGAGCGTCCAGAAGGCCTCGTTCCAGGCGAGGATGATGTTGAGCAGCATCGTCGAGGCAAGGCCGGGGATCGCCATCGGCGTCAGCACGTAGATGATCTCCTTGGCGAGCGTCGCACCGTCCATCCGGGCGGCTTCGAGGATCTCGCCGGGGATTTCCTTGAAGTAGGTGTAGAGCATCCAGACGATGATCGGCAGGTTGATCAGCATCAGCACGACGACCATCCCCACGCGACTGGCGAACTGGTTGTTCAAAAGGCCAAAGCTCTGGAACAGCAGGTAGATCGGGATGAAGGCACCGACCGGCGGCATCATCTTGGTCGACAGCATCCACATCAGGACGTCCTTGGTCCGCTTGGTCGGCGAGAAGGCCATGGCCCAGGCGGCAGGCACCGCAACGAGCAAACCGAGAATGGTCGAACCGAAGGCGATGATGACCGAGTTGCCGAAGTGGAGGAAGTAGTCCGAGCGCGACTGCACCTCGAAGTAGTTCTCCAGCGTCCAGTGGAAGAAGAGGAACTGCGGCGGCGAGGCAATGGCATCGCCTTCCGTCTTGAAGCTCGTCAGGATGGTCCACAGGATCGGGAAGAAGATGAGAATTGCCACGATCCAGGCGGCGATCGATACGACGATCTTGCGTTGCGTGGAGACTTTGCGTGCCATCTCAAGCCTCCAGATTCTTGCCGACCGCGCGCATCAGGAAGATAGCGACGATATTGGCGAGGATGACGGCGATGATGCCGCCCGCCGATGCGCCGCCGACGTCCTGCGACAGAACGATCTGCGAATAGACGAGATAAGTGAGGTTGGTCGTCGCCGTACCCGGACCGCCATTGGTGGTGACGAGGATCTCGGCGAAGGCCGACAGCATGAAGATCGTTTCGATCAGGATCACCACGGTGATGGCGCGCGCCAGATGCGGCAGGATGATGTGGATGAACTTCGAAACCGGTCCGGCGCCATCCATCTCGGCAGCTTCCTTCTGCTCCTCGTCCAGCGACTGCAGGGCCGTCAGCAGGATGAGTGTTGCGAAAGGCAGCCACTGCCAGGCGATGATGATGATGATCGACAGCAGTGGAACCGTCTCCAGCCAGGTCAGCGGATCAAGCCCGAAAAATTTGAAGAGATGCGCCAGAAGCCCGTTCACCGGGTTCATGAACATATGCTTCCAGATGAGGGCTGCGACCGTCGGCATCACGAAGAAGGGCGCAAGCACCAGCATGCGCACGATGCCTTGGCCGAAGATCGGCTGATCAAGAAGGAGAGCCAGTGCAATGCCGCCGACCACGGTAATCAGCAACGCACCGCCGACAAGCAGCAGCGTCACGATCAGCGAGCTCAGGAAGGCAGGGTCACTGATGAAATATTCGTAGTTGAGAAACCCGATGAAATCATGCGTGCCGGGGTTCAGCAGATTGTAGTTCAGCGTCGAGAAATAGATCGTCATCACGAGCGGGACGATCATCCACGCGAAGAGGAGCAGAACCGAAGGCGCCATCATGACGCGGGCGGCAGAACGGGTATGTAATGTTGCCATGATAGAAACGGTCTTTGCTGAAGCTAGCTACGGCTGTAGGAACACTGCGGAAAAAGAGGCCGCCGAAGCGGTTCGGCGGCCTAAGGGGGGTGGGTTTTGTTTGCGGGCCCACCCGTCTTGGGAGGTTGATTATTTCGGATAACCAGCCTTGGTCATTTCGCGTGTGGTCAGCTGTTGTGCAGCCTTGAGAGCGGCATCGACGGTGATCTGGCCGGCAAGGGCAGCAGAGAACTGCTGGCCGACGGCGGTGCCGATGCCCTGGAATTCAGGGATGGCAACAAACTGGATACCGGTGTAGGGAACCGGCTTTACAGCAGGCTTCGCGGGGTCCGCAGAATTGATCGAGTCGAGCGTCATCTTGGCGAAGGGAGCCGCCTTCTGGTAATCCGCACTCGCATAGAGCGACGTACGGGTGCCGGGAGGTGCATTCAGCCAGCCTTCCTTCTGGGCGACAAGGTTGGTGTAGTCCTTGCCGGTTGCCCAGGCGATGAACTTCTCGGCGGATTCGGTCTTCTTCGAGGAAGCCGGGATGGCGAGGCTCCATGCCCAGAGCCAGTTGCCGCGCTTGCCCAGGCCATTGTCTGGAGCCAGCGCAAAGCCGACCTTGTCGGCAACCTTCGATTCCTTCGGGTCGGACACGAACGAGGCGGCAACTGTCGCGTCGATCCACATGCCGCACTTGCCGGTCTGGAACAGCGAGAGATTTTCGTTGAAGCCGTTGGACGAAGCGCCCGGAGGACCGGCGTCCTTCATCAGCTTGACGTAGAAGTCGAGCGTGTTCTTCCACTCCGCCTGATCGAACTGCGCCTTCCACTTCTCATCGAACCAGCGCGCGCCGAACGAATTCGACATCGCGGTCAGGAACGCCATGTTCTCGCCCCAGCCGGCCTTACCACGAAGGCAGATGCCGTAGACTTCATGGCTCTTGTCGGTGATCTTGCGGGCAGCGTCGGCGATGAAAGTCCAGGTCGGCGCATCCGGCATCTTCAGGCCGGCCTTGTCGAACAGGTCCTTGCGGTACATCACCATCGAGCTTTCGCCGTAGAACGGAGCGGCATAGAGCTTGCCATCCGTGGTCAGGCCGCTGCGGATAGCCGGGAGAAGGTCGTTGACGTCGTAGTCCTTGTCGGCGGTGAGCTTGTCGAGCGGCGCGAGCCAGCCGAGCTTGCTCCAGATCGGAACTTCATAGGTGCCGATCGTCAGTACGTCATATTGGCCCGCCTTGGTGGCGATGTCGGTCGTGACCTTCTGGCGCAATACGTTTTCTTCAAGCGTAACCCACTGCAGGTCGATATCGGGGTTCTTGGCTTTGAAATCGTCCGTAAGCTTCTGCATACGGACCATGTCGCCATTGTTCACGGTTGCAATCGTCAGTGTTTCGGCGAGAGCCGTCGAGCTGATTGCGACAGAAATGAAGGCGCCGAGTGCGCCTGCCAAATAATGTTTCACTAGATCCTCCCAGGACAAGCCCCAAACCGGAAATGCCTACCATTCCTCCAAGAGTGGGCGCGAGATGGAAGATAGATCTCCCTCAACAATGCGCTAGCGCAGGATTCACCAAAGACTGATACTCTTATGCATTGCGGCATACATAAGTAGATCCTTTTAGTTAGCGATAAATACCACTGAGGGGATGCTGTGCTGTAAACGGTTCGTCACGCCTTCGGAGCATCCGCCCCGGAGGCACATTTTCTGGAGCAAAATAGTATCATAATTTAGCATTTTGAACTGTAGAGCCGGCGCCATTGACTGCCTATCACGTGATAAGCAGCCAATGGGTTTGATGAACTCGGCAGCCAACCGCCTTGAGAGCCAATAGAATCGGTGGAAACCATCTGTTGCCTGCTATCGCGTGAGAGTGATCCGTTTTGATAACGTGTCGCGGGCGCATCAAATTTGGTTCCATAAACTGGATTATCTGATTTTCTATCTTAGATTGCCTTTTTAGATTAGACACCTTTAAATGAGGAGTACCTCTTGATCTGTCCCACCTGACAATTTACGGAGTAAAATATGCAACATTGGCTGGACAAGCTAATCGACCTTGCTGCGCTTCGGGGCGACGAAGATGTTCTCAAGGATGCTCTGACCCATCTTGCCCACCAAGCGGGATTTTCCGGCTACGCCTATCTATTCATTCGACCGGGTCACACCATCGCCTCATCGAATTATCCTGCCGAATGGCGGTCGATCTATTTCAAACGAAAATTCGAGGCCATCGATCCGATCGTAAACCGGGCAAAGTCGCTGAAGCGGGTGTTTCCGTGGAGCGGAGAGGCAGAAAGGCGGCACCTTTCCAAAGAAGAGCGGGTGTTCTTTGACCGCGCAGCGGATTTCGGGATCCGCTCTGGGATCACCATACCCATTAAAGCTGCCAATGGATCGACGTCCATGTTCACGCTGGCCTCCGATAAATCCGCAATTGACCTCCAACGCGATATCGATCCTGTTGCGGCGGCCGCCGCCGTCGGCCAACTTCACACCCGCATGTCATTCCTGCCTCTAACACCGAGTGACCAGCACCCGGCCTGGCTCGACCCGAAGGAGGCCGCCTATCTCAACTGGATCGCGGTCGGTAAAACGATGGACGAAGCCGCCGATCTGGAGGGCGTCAAATACAATTCCGTCAAAAGCAAGCTCGAAGAAGCCAGGAAGCGGTTTCAGATTCACACCATGCCGCACCTAGTTGCGCTGGCCATCCGGGCAGGGCTCATCTGATCGACAGCATCAATTGACGGATACGTTGGGGATAAAACCCAGAATCCTGACCAATGTATTGAGGGCGTTCATCTGCGCGTGCATCGCGATCATAGCTTCCACGTATTCGAGATGCTGCTCTCCGCCAATCGCCTGTCCCGTTTTATGGTCTGCCGGCAATGCTTGGAACAGCTGATCAGCTTTCTCCACGAGTTGTCTGTGGAGACGTATGGCGTTGACTGTCAAAATCTCGATATCTGCGGTATTCAGACCCCGTGTAAGCCCGATCACCGGACGCAGTTCACTCGTATCCGACACTGTCGCGTCACTCAAACTCATTACCGATCCTCCCAAGTTTAGTCCGCGGTCCGCTCCAAACCGCTAGTCCTCGATCCCGGCCGGGTCGAAAATTGCACCCGGCGTGTCCTGCGGCCTTTGGCTCCAGTGCATGGACACACATCGAATCAAACGAAGTGACATTTCTCACAGATCTCCTAACCTATCCACCCTACCCTTTTTGTGAATTAGTGAACCTCAAACTGCTCCCAAGTTCGTTCGCACCAATCTGACGAGTTAGCTCGCGCTGCTTAGCGCGATCCGGATCGACCCTTTAGCGTCCCGGGTTTTCGCGCCGCGTTCTTCTGTAAGAGTACAGAGCATGCGAGCGGTCTCGTAGGATTTTTCGAACGCCGGAACCGGCAGGAATTCGAAGCGCGAATGAAAATTATAGGCGCCGGTGAAGAAATTCGGGGTAGGCAGACCTCGGGCCGATAAGGCCGCCCCGTCGGTTCCGCCACGCATCGGCGTGAGTTTTTTCTCGATCCCGAGCCTGTCCAACGCACTGAACAAGAGTTCGGCTGAGCGGTCATCGCCCTTAAGGCAGTCCCCGATATTACGATAGGTGTCGGCTACACTGTAATGTACCGATGCGGACGGATATTGCGACCCGATCCGTTCCGCGACATCGCCGATGCGCTGTTTTCGTTGTTCGAGCATGGCGTTATCGAAGTCGCGGATCATGACCTTGAGCCGCGCCTCGGTGTCGTTCGCAACAAGATCCTTGAACCAGAAATACCCCTCTCGCTTCTCCGTGCATTCAGGTGTTTCGTTGCGGTCGAAATGGGAAATGAAGTCGAGCGCCATCAGCAGCGGATTGATGAGCACGCCCTTCGCGGACATTGGATGCGCGCTGACGCCGGTAAAGACGATCTCACCGGATGCTGCGTTGAAATTCTCCACGACGACCTCGCCGAGCTCGCAGCAATCGATGGTGTAGGCGAAGTCGCATGGGAAGCGGCTCAGATCGAGTTCCTTGGCGCCGCGCAACCCGATCTCCTCGTCCGGAACGAAGGCGACGAAGACATCGCCATGGGCGTCGGCTGAATCAAGCCGTGCGACAAGCGTCATGATGACCGCGATGGCTGCCTTGTTATCCGCGCCAAGCACGCTCGTGCCGTCACTGACAATAATGTCCTCGCCCTGCCAAGCGAGAATTTCCGGATGGTCTGCGACCCGAAGCCAGATATCCTCCTCGGGGTTGAGGCACAAATCCTGTCCCTCGAAACGTTTGATCTGCGGCCGGATGACCGGCGATAGGCCGACATCGACCGTATCAAGATGGGCGATGAATCCGATGCGCGGCACCCCTCGCCTGTTGCCGCACTTTACGCCCGTCACGATGGCATGTTCGTCGATGATGACATCATCGACGCCAAGATCGCGCAGTTCTTGCGCCAGCAGCCTCGCGAGCTCAAGCTGACCCGGAGAAGAGGGCAGATGCGACGACGCGGCGTCACTCTGGCTCTCTATAACGGCGTAGCGGAAAAACCGCGCGACAAGCTCATCGCGCGGGGCCGTCGCTTGTTGTCCAATCGAATTCATTCCATTCCCTCACCCGCGACGGATAATGGTGCTCTGCGAGGATATTCCACGAAGAGCCGACCATCGCCATCCGTCCGCTCGACTTTCAGATCATACAGTCTCTGCGCATGGAGGCCGATCACGCTTCAGCCGACGTCTGGACGCGAAGAATGCCGACACCGTGGTCCAGTTCGATTTGCGCGCCTAGTTCTGCTGACTGTTCCTTGAAGCGCTGGAGGATTCTTATTGCACTGCTCCCGGTCGCAAGGTGGGGAACCATCCGGCTTTCGAGCAATCGATCCTTCAACCCGTCCTCACCGCCGATTACGATAGGATAGAATCTGATGTCGCTCAGATCATTGTCTCGCCCGTAAGAACATAGGCCGACAACACTTTCCCACACTTCCGGCGCCTGCCATGTCGATTTTTCCGACCTGACATGAAAGATGAAGTTTCCCAGGCTGTAAAAGATCGGGCGACGACGATAGATCTCCACGGGCTGAAGCACCGGTGCGCCGTGACTGACGAACATTGCGGCGCCCGCGTCGATGCACCGCTTGGCAACCCCGCTGACCCACTCTGGCACCTGGTACCAGTCGGATGCCCAGTGGTGATGATGCAGATAAGCTATGACGAGGCACCCCTCGCCGGCAGCAGAAGCGATCGCCGCCAGGTTCCGTGCAATGTCGTTTTCATCGACTTTGACGCTCCTTCCGTAGCTGTCGGATCGTTTAAAGATTGCGCGCGCGATCCCGATCTCTTCTTGCGGATCAACAAGCGGCGGATCGTCCGGCTGGCTGTCATTCGTGAGGTCGATCGCAGTGTAGCCGACACTCTCCCGAATGGAGCGGAGCTGGCCGAACGCCGTCTCATCGACTTCGATGACCTGCGACAGACGCAGCCGGTTCACGCCTGGCCGCGGCGGCCGACCTATGTCTGCATTCGCTGCATACATAAAATCGGGACCCGGTCCGCCGTCCATCGCGACGATGGCGATACGCCGCCCGGCAATTGTCCCGATGCCGGCCCGCGAAGCGTCAAAATGATCTCGGCCGAGACCGGCGTGGAGAAAGCCTCGCTTCTCAACCTCGTTCAGGGTCGACAGCACGCCGGGCGGGCCAAGATCGAAGGCATGGTTGTTCGACAGCGAAAGTGCCCCAAACCCGGCGGCGCGAAGTGCATCCAGAACGACGGGCTCACTGGAGCCAAAGAACGATCCCTTGAGCGGCCATCCGCCATGGCTTCCAAGGATGGTGCCCTCAAAGTTGGTAAATGAAAGATCCGCTCCCTGAAGGAGGGCTTGCACGTCTTGGAAGGCTGGCGCCCGAATGGCGCGGATGTCGTATTTTATAAGCGATTGGCCCGTGACGGCCAATGTGAACCTGTCATTCATTCGTCACCTCTTGTGGCTGCGAAGCGCCACCAACGTTTGGAAAGCGGGAGTTCAAAACCTGGCCGCAACAGCTCGGCGGGCTCAACAGGTGAACCGGCTCGGCCGTGCATCGACGAGGGCGCGGGTGTAAAGATTTTGGGATTGCGAGAAGATGAAATCGGAAGGCCCGAAGTCCTCGACCCGGCCGTCCCTGAAGATATAGACGGAGCTGCAGAGCTGTTGCACGACCGCGAGATCGTGGGAGATGAAGATCATCGTCATTTCCCGCTCCTCGATGCTCTCCTTGAGAAGCCCGATGATGTCCGCCTGTACGGACACGTCCAACGCCGAGGTTGGCTCATCCGCAACGATGATCTCAGGCCTCGCCAATAGCGCCCGAGCGATGCAGACGCGCTGCTTTTGGCCACCCGACAATTGATGCGGATAGCGGCTGAGAAGGTTTCGCGGAAGACCCAGCCGATCCATCATCGCTGCCGCCTCCCCCGGCTCGTCATCGGATTGCATGCCTGCGCCAAACCGGATGCTTTCACGCAGGGTCTCTCCTATGGTCATTCTGGGATTGAGCGAGACCGCGGGATCCTGGAAAATCATCTGCACGCGACCGAGAAGACCGTTGCGGCGGCCACCTTTCGAAACATCGAACTCCGTTGCACCGATCGTGACACTCCCCGCTGAGGCTGTCTCCAATCCGGCGATGATGCGGCCAATCGTTGTCTTCCCGCTTCCGCTTTCGCCAACAATCCCGACGATCGCACCGCGTGGCAGCTCCACGCTCACATCCTGCAGTGCGAACTTCGCGTTGGTCCGGCTAAAGCGGCGCGACAAGCTCGGCGAAAAGCTCTTCGAAACGCCGGCTGCGGTAAGTAGGATCGTACGGTCCGGCTCCTCCGGCTTCGCGATGCTCCGATCGCCCTTTGCGTCTTCCTCAGCTGCAGTTGTAGAAGTCCACAGGCGTGGAACTGCCGCAAGCAGGCCGCGCGTGTAGTCGTTCCTGGGCCTATCGAGAACGGTCGCGGTGCGATCCTGCTCCACCACCTGGCCTTTTCTCATGACGAGAACCCGGTCGGTGATTTCAGAAACTACCCCCATATCGTGGGTGACGAGGATGATGGAGACGCCTGTCTCGTCGACAAGGGCTCGAAGCAATTTCAGAATTTGCTTCTGGACCGTAGCATCCAGTGCCGAGGTCGGCTCGTCGGCGATGATGATGTCGGGGGTTCCAGCAAGCGCGATGGCAATGACCACCCGTTGTCTCTGTCCGCCGGAAAATTGGTGAGGATAGTTGCCGTATCGCTGCTCCGGCTCCGGAATGCCGACGCGGGTCAGGAGTTCGACTGCACGCGCGCGAGCCTCGCGTCTCGAGACACAGCTATCGACTGCCAGAATTGTTTCCTCGACCTGAGCGCCAACACTCATCAGTGGATCGAGGGAAGCTGTATGATCCTGAAAAATTGCGGATATCCTCCGCCCGCGGCTATCAACCTGCCCTTCTTCCGTGGCACCGATCGGCCTGCCGTCGAATTCAATCGTCCCCGCCACCCGCTCAAATTCAGGGGCAAGCAAGCCGAGGACGGCATTGCCCAATGTCGACTTTCCGGCACCCGATTCACCTATAATGCCCAGGATCTCGCCGCGCCCGAGCTCGAAACTCACATCCTGCAGGATTGTGACCGGCCCCGATGCGGAGAGATGGCGAAGGCCGAGGTTCTTCACCCGAAGCAGACACGTTTTTTCAATTTCAGCAGTCATTCCGGACGGCTCCTTGGGTCGAGACGGCGGCGAACGTCCTCACCGACGAGATTGATGCTTGCGATCAGGCCAAAGAGGGCAAGGCCGGGGAAAAGGCTGATCCAGTATTGGCCCGTCAGAAGGTACTGGAACCCGTTTGCAACCGTGGAGCCGAGCGACGGCTTGTCCATCGGAACACCGAGGCCAAGAAAGGAAAGCGTTGCTTCAAGCGCGATAGCGTGGCCGATTTCGATCGGTATCAAAGTGACGGCGGGCGCAATGCTGTTTGGAAGAAGGTGGCGGAAGATCATCCTGGATGTCGGCAGTCTCATGAGCCGCGCGGCGTCCATGTAGGACTTGTTCGTTTCGCTCAAAGCCACGCTACGCGCCAACCTGGCATAACCAGCCCACTGGGCGATGATCAGCGCCAGGATGATCCGGTCGATTCCTGGCCCCAGCGTGACGATCGCGATCAGAGCGACGAGGATCGTCGGCAGGCTGAGTTGAAGGTCGACGAGCCGCATGATCACGACGTCGGCCCATTTGCCGAAATAGGCGGCGCTGACGCCGGCCGTCAGCCCGATCAGGGCGGCAATCGCCGCACTCGTGACCGAGACAACCAAGCTGATGCGCAAGCCATAGAGGATGCAGCTGACGATATCCCTGCCGAGCCCGTCCGTTCCGAGCAGGTAGAGATAGCCACCGCTGCCCAATGTGCCTGGAGGAGCGGATGCCTCCCACCCATAGATTTGTAGGGGGTCGTAGGGATTTTGCGGAGCAACCACCGGTGCGATGAGAGCAACCAGGACGAAGGTGGCGAGCAGAATGCCAGACATGGTCGGCGTTGGCCATGGAGGGCGCCCGCTCAAGGCCCGCAGAATAAGAGCTTTCATGACGGTTCCCTTATGAAGGCAGACGCACGCGCGGGTCGAGTACGGCGTGGAAGAGATCGACAAAGGCGTTCAGAGCGACGAAGACGACCGAGATGAAGGTCAGTGTCGCCATCACCACCGGCCGGTCGAGAAGCTGGATGGAATCGATCAGCAGCTTGCCGACACCTGGCCATGAGAAAATCGATTCCACGACCACCGCAAAGGCGAGCATGCCGCCGAATTGCAGGCCGATGATCGTGATGATCGGCATGCTGATGTTCGGCAGCGTGTGACGAAGCAAGATCCGCCGGGGAGAAAGCCCTTTCGCACGGCAGAACCGTGTGAAGTCCAGGCTCTCGACCTCGATCGTGCCCGACCGCGCCAGACGCGCGATCAGCGCGATATTCGGTATGGCGAGCGCGAGCGCCGGAAGGGCCATATGCCACAGCCCGTCCCACGTAAGGACGCTCCATTCCTGCCCCATGACGCTCGCAGTCGCACCCCTGCCCCCAGATGGAAACCAACCCGTCAGGATGGCGCCGATAAGGATCAGAACCATGCTCAACCAGAATGAGGGAACGCTGAGCGCGAACACGCTCGATTTGAGGATGGCGCGGTCGCATAGGGTGCCTCTCCTCCGGCCGGCAAGGAGCCCCACTCCAATACCGGCCGGAGCCGCGATGAGCATCGCCACGCAGGCGAGCTCGAGCGTCGCGGGAAGTTTGCTCATGACCAGCTGGAGGGCCGGCAGATGATAGATGTACGACGTTCCGAAGTTTCCGCGGATGACGTTATCGATGAAAAGAGCGTATTGGCGCAAGATCGGTTGATCCAATCCCAGCGCCACCGTCGCGCGCTGAATATCCTCAGGCGTGGCGGTTTCGATGTTGACGATGTTGAAGACGGGATTGCCGATGCTGTGAATGCCGATGAAGCCGATCAACGACATGGCAATGAGGAGAAGGAAAGCTTGGCTCAGTCTTCCCAATGCGGCTGAAATCAGGGCCATGTCGCTCACTCCGTCACCGGAAGCGTCTGCATCGCGGTCGTCCAGCCGCGTGGATGCATCACGTATGAGCCAACTCGCGGGCCGAAGCCGACGATGTGATGGAAATGGTAGAGTGGAATGATCGGCTGGTCAGCCATCACGAACTCCGTGGCGTCGGCGAGCGCCTTGTTCCGCTCCGGCCCGTCCTGAATGCTTTCCGCCTTCGCGAGCATCGCGTCGAAAGCCTGGTTCCGGTAATGCCCGAAATTCAAGGCGCCGGTTCCACGCTCGGAATTGGGCGAGGCCAGGAGGGCGTGGAGAATGATATCGACCGCCTCGCCCGATGTCCCGCCGTACCAGACAGCAAAGTCGCCGTTGGCACGCTTCGTGTTGAAGACCGAGAACGGAAAGGCGGCAGGTTGGACGGCGACACCGATGCGAGCCCAGCTTTGTGCAATGGCCTGAAGGCTTTCGCCATCGCCTGGATAACGGCCTGCGGGTCCGGCCAGCGCGACCTTGAAGCCGTTCGCAAGGCCAGCTTTGGCGAGAAGCGCTTTCGCCTCATCATAGTTCGGAGCCTCAGGCCTCAGATTTGCCGATGTGCCCGGCAGGCCAGCCGGGAATACCTGCGCCGCGGCGGTTCCGTAGCCGGCGAGGATCTTGTCAACGAGAATGCCTCGGTCGGTCGCCATCGCAAGCGCCCGCCGCACTAAGGGGTTCTTGAAGGGATTGGGGATCCCCTCGCCGGATTTGTCCGTCACACCTGGAAGCGTTTCGCGATCGACGTCGAATTGCAGGAAATTGATACGCGCGGCACTGATGTTCTCGATCCCAGCACCGCGCTGCTTCAGGGAAGCAACGTCGCGGGCCGGAATAGAGTCTGCAAGATCGACATCTCCGGCGGCCAATGCCGCCACGCGCGCCGCCGGGTTCTCGATGATCCGAAAGGTCACCGTCGACCAGGCGGGTTTGCGGCCCCAATAATCGTCATTCCTCGTGAGCTTCAGCATCTCGCCGGAACTCCAACTCTCGAACTTGTAAGGGCCGGTGCCGTCGGGAGGGCTGCCAGCATTGAGCTCCTCCGTAGTCTGGAACCCCTCCCCTTTTGGCCGATGCATCACGAAGATCGAGGAGAACGCCAGCGGCAGGTTGGGCACGTTGCCATCCGTATCGATGACAACCGTCAGAGGATCGGCCGCCGAGACCGCCTTGATGCCGGTTAGGTAGGAGCGAAAGCCGCCATTTGGCGTGTTCAGGAAATTTCGAATGCGCTCGATCGTGTAGACCACATCGTCCGCGGTGAAGGGAGAGCCGTCATGAAAACGAACGTTCTCCCGCAGCTTGAATTCCCATTGCGTATCTGATGTTGCCCGCCAGGAGACGCCAAGACCGGGCTTCAGATCGAGACGCTCATCCTGGTAGACGAGCCGCTCATAGATGTGCGACAGCAGCGAGGTATTTTCATTGAGGTTCGCATAATGCGGATCGAGCGTCATCAGCTTGTACGAGGTCGCGATCCGCAACTCCTGAGCCTGTGCCGGCCCGGCCAGTACGGTCCAGATCGCGAGCAGGATCAGCGACGCGGACAGGATGAGCCGACGCAATGGATTTCCGAGTGTCATCATGAAGTTCCCTTTTTGATTTTTGACGCGACCGGCGCCGCCGCGGTGGAAGCGGTCCCACCACGCATGTCGATTGAGATGATTTCCTCAAGGATCGGGCTTGTACCGTTCTCCCGATAACCAGCCTCGCGGCAATCGCTCCGAACACCGAATCCTGAGGCCTCCCCGCCCAAGCCAAGCAAGGAGAACAGATAATCCAAGAAGCCGAACAAAGCCGGTGGAATCTTAGAGTGGTATTGAAACAGCGAACGTGAACTGCGCTGCACGCGCTGCGCTAAACACCGTGAATCGCCCCCTGCATCGCCGCTGTGACCTGGCGACGGAAGCTGCCGCGAGACGATATTCGGCGTCGATCTCGAGCAGATCGGCGATGACGGAACGGAGCTGTGGCCACGGGTATTCATCGCTTGAAGCGGAAGGTTGCCATTTCGCAAGCATGGCATCGAGCTTAACGCTCACGCCGACGATCGATTCCGCTGGCGTATCCCATAGCGTTTCGGCCAGATCGTCCTCCATGGCAGCCGCGCGTTCCTCTTCCTGGACCGCCTCGCTATATCCGAACTCCTCATCGGCGGCCTTCCAGGCCTCGGGCGCCTCGGATGGCGTGCCAACCATCGCGAGCAGTCTCTTTTCGAGACCCTGCTGCCGCAGACATGATTCGATCAATTGGTGCCGAGCCGCACACCATCGTTGCCAAATGATAAAGGCGAGATCGTCATTCTGGATGTCCAAAGGCCCCGTAAGCCGGGCTGCAAGCTCAGGATGTGTGGGAAAAGACGCCGCCACGAAGGAATGGAGGTCTCCCTGTGTGACCGTAGACAAAGTTCTGCTATTGTCGGAATCAGCCATGATCCGAGCTCCTGACAGCTTAGGTTGTGGTCAGGCTGGATCGGGTGATGCAAACACCCAGTCCAGCCGCGTGATGTTTTAAGTACCATGTGGTGTCATATTTTACAATGAGAAATCGAAAAAATGAGCGGAATAACCGGTGGTCAAATTCGAGCAGCGAGGGCGCTCCTCCGCTGGACCGCGCAAGATCTTGCGAAAACGGCAAGTATCGGAGTTATGACGGTGCGTCGCGCCGAAGCTGAAGACGGCCCACCATCGATCACAGCCGCAAATTTAAAACTCATCAAAATTACTCTGGAAGATGCCGGGATTGAATTCATACCAAGCAATGGCGGCGGGGTCGGAGTGCGGTTGAAGAAACCTGAATGAGGTGCAGCGGGGGGCTTATACCCGAGCGATGCCGCGGGCACGAGCTATGTTGGGGTGGAGCCAAGCAGAACTTGCGAAAGCAGCGAACGTGTCTCGGCAAACGATCGCTGATTTTGAACGAGGGGCGCATATGCCCATTAATAACAACCTCACGAGTAATGTTACCGCTTTTCGAGAAGCCGGAATTGAGTTCATTTCAGAAAATGGCGGTGGGGTCGGCGTGCGATGTAAGAAGTCGACGTCCTGAGGGCTGCGGTAAGACGTTAGCAGTGGGACGAGATAAAACGTCCCCTGGGAGATTGCGAAGGCCCACCGGTCTATGGATGCAGCTTCTTCCTACTATGCCGCCTTGAACAAATTCCGCAACGGACCGCCGCTGTCGCCCCGATCACCAGACCCGCGTGCTCGTTGAAGACGCCGGCGGTGCCTAGAAATTTCCTCATTGGGAGCTCTCGTGGAGGGGTGCTGAGTGAAGCCAAACTATGCCTCAAGCCATCACCCATGAAGCATGATCAGGCAGTCTGTCGTATAGTTTACCTATGAGTCACCCCCGCGAGGCCTGTCGCAAGTGACTGGCCTCAGGGTGACCTTCCTACTTGACGGTACCGTCATTTTGAACCATATCTATCCATGCGTCAGGGAAAGTCTTCCCCATAGGGGAACACGATAGGTTACCTGTCAGGAGGGGCCAGCCGGCACCGTTAGTCACTAGATAAGGAATTCCTAATCTATCGTCGACGCTACTATTTCGGGCCACCTTTCGGTGGCCCTTTTAATTTACTCTGCTGCCATCCACAGGGGCTTAAGCGTCCCCAACTTTGCCGGCGCCACAACAAGCCGGCCTGCGCGGAAAAGTGTCCCGCAGATAGCATGATCTGACAGATCGTACAAAGCTTCTGCGGTAGCTCTATAAACGGTGTTGGACACAATATCCGCGACTTGAACACCAGGATTGTTGTCGCTGCGTACGAACTCGAAGCTGGCCGAAATCGCATCTGCCGCAAGCGTGGCTTCGAGGTTCGCTCCCATTTCCGCATATACAGGTTTCGAATATCGCCCGCCGTCGGCCATGACATTGACCTTTGCGGCGTGCACATCAAACAGCGGGGCGCATGCCTCAACAAGCATGCATTGATAAATATCGCGTTCTGGGTGATGCCGCTGGACCACCGAGCCTATCAGCGAGGTCCGATGACATCCGACCACGGCGCCTATATGATCCATCTCAGCAAGCATATCGAAGAACATGGTTCTATGCGCTTCAGACAGCGTGCTTCCCTTGATTTCGCCTGCCAGCCTAGAAGCCTTGCGAAACTTCTTCATCAGACGCGAGGCGTCGTGCCCAGATATACGTACGGCGGAAACCACAAAGGAGTGCTTATCTCCGTCGAACCCTCCGCTTTCATCACAGTAAATTTGCACGATTGAAGCCTTGACTTGCGCTCTTTACCATTTGTTAACTTGAGGCAATATCGGCCGCAAACACTAAATATAGTATTAACGATAAATTGCCGCCCGACCTTGGGTGCGTTTTACATCAAAGGTCCACCGTTGGGCGACCTGCCCGGGCGCTTTGACCCGCGAACCACCCGCGACAACCGCTTCTGAGACGCCTATCTGTCGTGCGGTTTGTTCCGACTGAAAAACAGCCGACGGCCATGAAGCTTGGCGTCGCACTATGCCACACCGTCCTTCCACCTGAAGCTCAGGAACAGGTTGACAGTGCGGCGCTCATATGCACGAGGGAAAGCTTACCTCAAGCACCGTTCCAACGCCACCCGTCCGCATCCCACCAGTCGTCTCCAACGACGCTACGCGAACTGACGACGGCTTTTGCAATTAGCTTCGGATCAGCCGAGCGGCTAAGTTGAAGGCACAAAGCGGCCGTTAGGCCTCTGATCAATTGCTTGCGCGGGGATAAGGCGGCCGCCGTCACGCGACCACGATAATGACATCGAAGCGTCCGACGACGCATTTTATGGGGGCAGCGCCGTCGGACCCTGCATTCCGCCGGATCGGGGGTGGCATCCAATCAAGCAGTAGAGACGATGGCATCTACCAGGGGTTCAGTGAAGCTGCCCGGATGGGTAGCATCCGAAGCGTGTAGTAATCGCATGATTTCTCGCCCGTCCAGTTGCCTGCTCGCCGCCTTGCTGCATTGAGCTAGCATTGCAGCTACAGTATTGATTTTAGACGGGCTCGTTGGATTCGGGGCGCCGCAAGACCCAAATTGGCTATCTCAAGGAGGCTGCGACGGAAACATCCCTATCCTCTCTGCTCACTTTTTCCCGCACGGCGATATGGAAGCACCGCAAGGGGCGTGCTATATGTCTGACTATCTGACTAGGTATGAACCGATGGGCAAGCATGTGCAAGTAGCGAAAACAAAGACATCTGGCAGCCGGACATCGGACGGACGATGGAAGCTTGAAGACGCGAAGGCGCGGTTCAGCGAGGTGGTGCGACATGCGCGCGAAGACGGACCGCAGCGCGTGACTGTGCGCGGTCATGATGCGGTCGTCGTGATGAGCGTGGAAGAGTTTGAGCGGCTCGTTCCGGAAAAGCCGCGCGCACCATTCGTCGAATTTATGGAGGGTTTGCATCTCGACGGGCTTGATCTGACACGAGAGGACGATCACGGTCGTGACGTCGAGCTGTGAGGGGCTGGCTGCTCGACACGAATGTGGTGGCCGCCCTGATCAATCCGCGGGGTGCCCCGTCGGTAAAAGCCTGGGCGGCTCGACAGAGCGAAGAGACGTTTCACATCAGCGTTCTGACGCTCGCTGAATATGACAAGGGAATTTATAACCTTCCTGACGACCACGCCGATCGGCCGCGCTACACCGCGTCACGCGATGCGCTGGCTGACCGCTTCGGCTCGCGTGTTCTGTCTCTGGACGACGATATCGTTCGTCGTTGGGGCCGGACTTCCGGCGAAGTAAAGCGCGCGAGCGGCCATCCGCCCCCGGTGATCGATACGATGCTCGGTGCAACTGCAATCGAGCACGATCTCTATCTGGTTACGCGCAACGTGAAGGACGCGAAGCCGTCGGGTGCGGTGGTGTTCGATCCATGGAACGACGATGCCGACATGTTTCCGTTGAGCCGCGGCGCGAGCAGACGAAGATAGCGACATGATAAGAGGCCGATCCCTTGAGGGACGGCCCAACCAAAGATCGAGCGGACCGCAAGTCGCGGTTCAGCATGGACTCACAGGCTCTATAGTTGTGTGATGTCCTGCGGATAATACAAAAGAATCTGGTAGGCTTGGAAAGAAAAATGAGCATTCCCAGGACTTACAAATTAACGCTTTGCCGCTGATCTAATTAACATTTCGCCGTCACTCTAATTAATGTTTGGCCAGAGTGTCAGCAAGAGCCCGGAGCGGGGAGGCGCCATATCTCCTCATCCATCCAGTCGCCGCACCATAATGATATCGTCAATTTCCTTAACACCATCTAGCACTCCGCCAGGTATCCGGCCGACCTCGACAAATCCATGGTGCTGGTAGAAGCGCAGTGCGACGGAATTCTCGGCGTTGACAGCGAGTTCCATTTGGAGAACGCCAAGGCCCTTTGCATGATCCGAAACCATACTCAGAAGGCTTGAAGCAATTCCCGTCCCGCGTTCGCTCTTTCGCACATAGACGCTGGCAAGCGTGGCGCGATGCGCCATCTTGCTCGGGCGAAAACGTACGAGCCGCATGATGCCGACGGGCTCGTCGTCGCTGAACGCGACAAACACCGGATCATCAAGCCGTTGGCGCCACCTCTCATTCGAGAGGGATTGCCAATCTTCAAACCGGCTCGCGAAGGAAGCCGGCTCGCAGCGAAGGGCCTCCAGCCGAATGCTCCGGAAAACATCGATTTCGTCGGGGGCAATGCGCCTGATTGCTACTCGCTTCATTGCCCTGATCGACTCCAGAAAAACGACGCCGGCTCCGGTCCGGGAGAGTTATGGGCTCCAACGAACCATTCGCCGCGCCTAGCGGATCCTCCGTACGGGCGTTCCGGTCCAGGATTATGCCCATTGCCACTCGGGGGAAGCCGAGCGAATTCCTTCAGTTCGGATATGCGCCGACAACTCCGCCCAAATCGGATCGCTGGTGAAACTGGCAAGATCGCCGGCGGTATCCTCCAAAGACCGGGCGCCATATCTGTTTGCTATCTCCAGCGCAGATCCGTTTTCCTCAATTTCCATGAACGGTGAGCCGTTCGCTGGGCGCAGGACCCGGTGCCCCCACATTCCGGGCCGCTCGTCGGTACGAAGCGCGTCAAGAAGTTCCCGATCGCTTGACGGATCGAGGGCAGCAGCAACAAGATACCGCATGAGGGGATAATAGACGGTCTGTCGGCATCCTCCGAGGACACGAACGCCCGGCAAGATCGACGTCACCAGGAAGGTCATAATCAGATTCGGCACCAATTTGCGCTGGCGCAGCGATACCGCGATACTTTCCGGATCAAACCGCACGTCGCGAACTGAAGGCGAACCGCCGGAAAGGACACCCTCCCGCAAACGCAGGGGAAATAGCCTGCCATCCTCCAGGCCCCAGAAAAAGTCGGTCGTTCGGCGTACCCATCCTGCCCAAGGACCGCTGTTGAGCCGGTCCAGCGCCAGCAACATGCTTTGCGCGAACAGGCCGCCGGCGGCGAAGCGGGACGATAGCCAGGATGCTGGATCTTCGAAATGTTCCGCCACAAGATCGGCAACATCGATATCGTCAAATTGCAGCAGCCGGAGAGACGGTGGAAACCATCTTCGCCACAGCGACTGATTGGCGGCTTTGATCGCATCGGCGGCCGACGCAGAGTCCGTGTCCGGCAAAATGGCCTTGAGCTGGACAGCAGCGGGATCGACCAAGCGGTCGCCATTTTGACCCGCGAGTGTGAAGCGATAAGGCCCGTTGAAGCCACAAATGCTGTATGGATCCATCCGGCTTCGAGACAGGCCGAAAACGTTCAGCACCTCGCCATCGAGCCGGAGCCATCCAGGGCCTTTTTTACCCTTCTCCACGAACTTCACGGTCGAGGCAGTGTAGCAGATATGCCACCGATGAGCATTGCTGGTGAGGCCCAGCATACTGAACAGGTGCGTATAGAAAGCATCCGGCTCGATCAGCAGATGACAATGAGGGCCAGTCTGGATTACCGGTGAAGCGGCCAATTGCCGGCTCGCATCCTCAGCATCGGCTTTGGTCGCTCCTGATCTCAACGCAATGCGCTCAACAAACCTGCGGAACCGGGCTGCCGCGTCCTGGCGATGCACGCTTTCGCCACGGACGCTTTCGGCGCGGTAAACGGCCTGCGCATAGTCCTTGAGCGGGCGCTCCCAGAAGGGGGCAAGGTCCGGCATGAGATAAGACATGGTCCTTCTTACCTCCGCAGCGCTACTGGAACCCCAATTGCCGTTCGACCGCTGCCCGCTCATATATTGCCGCCCTCGTTCCGCAAAAAGTGATTTTGATTGCGCCGCAATCCGGATGCGATTGCTGTTTCAAAAGGGAACCCGTGGGGCTCGCCACGCCCAATCCGACGGAATCGGATCTTTGCCGGCATTTACGAGAACGTGTGGCAAGTCTTCATAACAAAACTCCGGCGGGATGGCCGGTCTCACCATCGAAGCGACAAAGTTGCCTAAGGACTTCAGCGAGTTGGATGAGACGATCGTGTAGAAGTTGCCGCTATTCCAGGTGAGGACGGCGTAACGAAAATACGAGCGGAGAGCTGATACCGATGCCTTCAGATCAACCTGAAGGTCCATCATCGTATCAAGGACATCGCGCTTCTTCGTGGCAATTTGGCCGTTGGAGAAAAATCGAGGTTTGAACAACTCATCCTTTTGACGCTCCCGTTCGAGGTAGCTGTCGATGTTCGGCTGGCTGAGCTTTTGTAGCTGCACCAGCAGTCCGCCGGGCCGAAGTCGGGGGGCGATGAAGTCAAGCTGGCTTTCTCGATCGGGACTGTACATCTGGAACGTCGTGTCCTCGAAGAGAATGTCATATCCGTCCCGGAAAGGCCGAAGATTTTCATCCGTGGCATAGCGCTCGTCATCCAGTTCGAAGAATGGTCCATGATGAAAATGAGCGTCTTCGCTGCCTATGCGAGCAAAAAAGCAGACACGGTTGCCGTCTGTGGGACTGCAGCAGAGGGTTTTCAGTCGCCCGTCACCTAATTTTGCCAGGGTTCTTGCAAGCGTGCCGGCGCCGGCCCCCAAAGTGTAGATTGTCGCCGCCTGTCCACTGCGCGCCCATGCCTGGTGACCGAATAACAGCATTGCCGGGCCAAGGCGGCATTCCTCCTCAAGTCGATAGGGAATGCTCGCGAAATAATGACTGTCGAAATGTCCCCACAAACGCCGGTGGGCATCCCAGAACGTCATGCAATCGAGATCGAACGATAGAAGATCCATCTCGGGCTCCGGTCTGCTCAGATCGGGCGCACCTTCAAGCCCGCTGGCGGTTCGTTCAAAGAAGCCTGCGAACGAATTGAGACGCGGAGCATTCCGCCAGGACTCCATGATCTCCCGATCCACCATCGCGCGAGCCTCGTCGTTGAGCCAAAGGAACAGCTGTCGCCCAATCCGATTTTCGGAACGAGCCTCGGCACTTCGTCAAATCACACCCCGTCGAGGGTGCGGTTCACGCTTGCACATGATGTCCTAGGGTTGATCGCAAGTCGCCTCGATACAATCTACCGATATTGGGAGATCGACTCGGCGTTTTGCCTCCTCAAAAGCATGCGATGAATGCGTCCGATATGACGCGGCGCGGCATTGTTCCCATGCGCCATCATCCCCACAGTCGGTCTTCTTTTCCGCCCGTTCAGCGCATGCGGGCGATCGACCCTCCCCTGCTAGGGGAAATGATGAAAGGACCTATTTCCCAGTAAATTGATTAGCTGAGATCGTCCAAGGATGCCGCGATGTCCGCGATCGAGCGAAATAGGATGAGCGTATCGTCCTTTGAAGGAATGAATCCTCGCCGGCGCCAGAATTCGGCGGCGGCCTCGTCGACGGCATTGACCATCAAGGCCCGCCCACCGATCAGCGTGGCGGCTTGAGCACAGCGCTGGAGCGCGTGCTTGACCAATCCTGTTCCGATCCCCTGCCCAGCCCAGGCTTCGTCTGTTGCGAGCTGGCCAAGAAGAAGGCAGGGAACTGGATCAGGCGGTTGTCCGGTGCGAATTGAGCGCGGGAGGATCGCCGGTACTACGGCAGTCGGCGCCAAACCGTAATAACCGACGACGCGCCCTGCCTCATGAACGACGAGGACGGCGGTGAAGCCCTTCTGCTGATTGGAGAGAGCGCGTGTTTTCAGCCAGTGATCGAGCGTCGGCTTGCCGCAGGAGAATTCGGAAACATCATGCGCGGCAGTGAGCGGTTCAGGCGCTGATAAAGCCACGGCTTATCGCTTCGGCTTATAACCCGGCTCCCAGGGGGCGGGTCGCTTGGCAAGCTCCACAATCTCAGGAACCGGAACTGCGGGACGAGACAGGATTTCCATGAAATCTGCGAATCCTTCAGGACTCATGCGGACCAGCCGCTGCTCCATGACGACTTCTTCAGCCGCGCGCACGGCGGCATCGCGCACAAAGTCGGTACGCGATCGGCCGCGTAGAGTGGCCGCACGATCAATCATTGCAACGTCCGCGGCTGGCAGACGCATTGCGATCGGGTATTCCTTGCGTTCGACGGTCGTAGCCATGACGTTCTCCTTGAGCGAAAGATAACGGTTCGTATCGCAAAATGCAATACGCAGATTTGCTTCCTCAAGACGAAAATGAAACCTGGGGCGGCCGCATCGTCAAATTGATCGACCCCGCTCGCGAGACATTTGTCGACAGTTCATCTTTGCGTCTTATCACGGTTGGACCAGCTCAAGAAAGCTTGCTCTTGCGATCGCCTGATAGATCGTCGTCGCATCGAGTTTGCGTCTGGCTAGCCTGAGATAGAGCCGCACGGCATCCTCCGAAATCTGCAATCTCGCAGCAATGCGCTTCGGAACCATGCCGCTTGCAAGAAGTTGAAGGCACTCCTGCTCGCGTCTGGAAAGTTTTCGGTAGCCGCCGTTTTTTCTTAGACCCGAGACGGTGAGAACTTTCTCATGCAGATAGCAGGAAAGCACCTGAAGTTCGTGGCTGCTTGAAGCACGTAATTTCCGCCATTCGCGCCACGGCAGGTTCGATGTCGCGGAAAGCAGGCTGCGCTCGCCGCTCGGTCCCCTGACCGGGACCGTTACGCCGTGCCGACCGACACCGAATGCGTTCGCCTCCCGGAAAAAGCCGCGTGTTCTTGCAGATCGCCGATCAAGGCCCGACCAATCGACGGGCAGGAGCCCGGTCTTGTAAAGCTCGATGACGGGATCGATCTCGAAGTAATTCTTCCGAAGATAAAGCGATGTCCATTCCTCTGGATATGTTGTGCAATACCAGGGGAACGTGTCTGCTCGGTTTGCGAAGCGGACCAGCAAGAAGACCAGATGAGCAAATTGATAGCGGTCTCGAATATCAGCGACGGCAGCATTCAAATCCGCCTCGCTCCCTGCCTTTTGCAAGATCGCCAACGACCGAGCCAATCGTGACCGTCTTTTTCGATTTTCCATTGAATTCCTTTCGAGAAGCCCGTCATGATCGCCGCTTCGCACGTGACCGGGCGGAAGCTCGGCTCTATCGGGAGCCGCCAATTCCAGAGAGGTCGATGGGCATTCCTGCTTCGTAGGGATTGCTGTGGGGGTCCGTGCCGGATGTGTCCGGGCCTTCATCGTCCCGCGGCCGATCATCTTTGCCCTTATCCATTTCGCCGGGCTGCTCGCTAGGCCTTGGCTCGGACGGCTTTTCCACGCCGGGATCTGGCGCCCGAAACACCGCCACCCCTTCGAAATACCCTGTCTGCCAGGCAATGACCGCATCATCCATGACCTGTGGCAAGACGTCTTTCGCCGTGGGGTTGCCATACCATTTCATGACGATGCGAAAGACCTTGGCAAACAGTGCTGTCCCCATGCGGATATTCTCACAAGGCTCGACCATTTCCGGCTGCAATTGACCGGCCTCGACGATCCCGACCCCTGCCGGATACTGGGTGATGCCAACGCGAACGGTGTTGCGTCCGAGATTGTCGCGGATCAGAGCCAGAGCCGCTTCCGGCGTTGTCGGTTTCGGCACGAGCACCACCCGGTTGCCGGAGCGTACGGTGACAGCCAGCGGATCCTGCGATCCGGCCTTCGCGATGAACTGCTCAACGATCGCGGGCTTAAGGGAAGGATCGGCGCATTGGTGGCTAAGGACGGCATCGAGCATCCCGGGTACTCCCTATGTGTTAAATGCCATAACGACGGGCAGGTCGAAGAGCCTTGCCCAGGCTGAGACGCTCGCTTTCTGGATGGCAACGATCGAGGTGCTTTCGGTCCACCAGCCGTTGCCAACGGCAACGAGCACCCCAGGCGAGTGCAGCATCGATTGGAGGACCGGCCAGAGAATGAGCTCCTCGTAGCAAATCAGCGGCGCGACTCTTACTCCGTCGACATCGACCACCGGATTGCCGAAGAAGTCGGCCCGCGCGCCACCTCCTTGCCGGGTCCATGGCAACCAAGGTTGCCACATCGATCCGGGAACCGGCATGCGCTCGCGATAGAGGATGTTCGCTGCGTCGGCCGAGATCCCCACCATGACATTGTCATAGCCCCTGGTATCGATGACGGCAGCACCAGCGATGACGGTGAGGTCCGAGCCACGGAGACCTTCCTGCCAGAGCCGCGCAACGGTCGGCGTCCAGAAGCCGAGCGCACTTTCGGGCAGCACCGCAACATGTGCGTCCGGCTGCTCAGCAATCGTCCGACGCACTGTCGCGATCAGGTCAAGGTGATAGCTAAGCGAGCCATCGCGCCCAAGGTCTTCCCCTCGTTTCAGATCGACGGCCATCCATCCGGGTGTCAGTTTCGGGGGCGTCCAGTTCGTGGCGGACCAGACGTGAAGTCCTGCAAGGACTGCGACCGCGATTTGCCATCTTCGACCGGTCATGAGGACCAACAGGATCGCGGTCGCGACAAGCCCCCACCATCCCCAACCGGGAAACAGCACTCCGGCAGCCGTCAGGGGATGCGCCCAACCAGTGATACCGAAGGGCGGCAGCGCCAGAAGCACTATTGCAATGAGATAGCGTAGCGCCCTCGCCGCATCCGTTCCTTTTCTCCGGGATGCGTCTTCGCCACGATGTTTCGTCCAGAGCACTGCATGGACGATAACGAAGGAGGCGGAAGCCACTACCCAGAGCAAAAGCCCCGGCCAGAGATCGGCGCTATAGAAGTTGGTCACACCCTGCGGCAACCCGCGGGAGGCGGCCAGGAAATAGCTCGCCGCCACAAGCGCTGCGATCGAGCGTGACGACGCCATCGCCCAGAGCAAAGGAAAGAACATGGCGAGCGGAAGAAAAAGCACCTCGCCGCTCCAGCCGATCCACCCGCAGGCAATGGCCGCGATGATCGGCAGGATGGATGTCCAGCGACCAGTCATATGATCGCCACCGCGATCACGGATCGAAGGTGAGGACCTGCCGCGCCAGACCGAGAAGACCGGAATCTGGAACCGGACCAAAATATCTGCTGTCATAAGAACTCGCAAACGGTGAGTGAAGAAACAGATGGTGCGGCGGCACGACACCGCCGGGATCGGGGTTGATTGCCCTGCCCTCGCCGTCCCTGTCCCACACAGACGATGCGGGAACCAGGCGACCATCGATGAGCACGTGATTGGTGATGTAGACACGCTGTCCGGGAAGTGCGGCGACCGACTTTATGAGCGGCGCAAATCCGCTGGGGCACAGCCCTCGGCGCAGGTATCCGCGCCGCCGCGCCTCTTCGAAAACGGCTGTCGTGGGCGGGCATAAAAACACCAGATCGCCGATAGAGACCGGACGCTGAAGCTTCTCGATACGCCAGAGGCCGAGCGGCTCGCTTGGGGTCAGGTTGAGCCGATAGCCGCCCGTGAACGCGGCCGCCGCCAGTGTGGATATGATGACGGCGGAGCCGGTCAGAAACAGGAGAACCCGTCTTTTCCTCATTGCTTCAGCACCGGCGTTTGGCGCTGGGTAAGACGCTGTCCCTCGGCTTGTCTTAGCGAGTGGACGGTACGCTCATGGGCGGCAACCTGTTGCGCTGTTCGCATCACCGGCCACGCTTGTTTCAGCTGCTCCTTCTGCTCCGGCTTCATATCCTTAGACAGCTCTTCGTACAGCTTTCCGGAGGGATCACGGGCAGCGTTGCTTAACAGAGTGCGATCGCCAAAGCGTTCGGTCACCGCCTTGTTGAAGCCGTCGATTTCAAGCTTTGTTTCGCGATTGCTGAGCGCATAGGCCATCGCCGCCGGAAGGTCGTTTCGGTCGATGGCGTCGCGCACCCGCTCCAGCACCACGCGCGCTGCCGGCGACAGCGCCGGAATGTCGATCGAAACCCGCTGACGCAGGGCCTGCTCGTCCGCTTGCAGCCTTTGCGTGACCGTTTCGCGCATCCGCAGATATTGCTCGAGATCCCGCTTCAGGGCGGGAACATTGACCTCGGCGACACGACGCGCCTCCCGCTCCGACCTGGTGGCGAGGATACCGGTCTTGCCTTTCAGTGGACCGAGCGACGCCGGCTCTGCCTCGAGTTTTTGTAGGATCTGTTTCGCCATCTCCTTGTCTGCCAGAACCGCATCGAAGTTCATCGCACGGAAGGCGGTTTCGGGATCGGCGAAGACGTAAGCGAAACGCGCGGAAACTTCTTCCCGTTGGCGTTTCAGCGCGGGATCGGTGCCAAGCTTGTCACCGACCGTATCGGCAACAGAGCCAGCGAATGTCTTGATGCCTGCGACCATGGGTGCGGCCTCCTTCGTCGTTGGAGTGTTCGGGGATTGGGTGATGCCGAGGTACGCGGCGAAGGCAGCCAGACGCCGGCCGAGATTGACCAGTTTCGCCTCCTGGCGCAGTGTCCAGTCGAGCCGGTCGCGTACCAAGGTGCGTGCAACCTGGACGATGTTCAGGCCGCGCGTCTCGGAGAAGCGCAGCGCCCCGCGATAGAGCTGGCCGCGCTCGTAATCGAGCGTCGTCTCCTTGGCGTTTCTCCGGGAGAGAACCTTGGCCAGGCCGCCATTGAAGGAGAAGGATCTCGTCCCGTAATAGAGCTGCAGATCCTCACGATGGCGGGTCATCGCCACGTAGGTTAGATGCCGATCCAGAGACAAGGAAGCGAGCACCTTGACCCTATCGACCGTCGCTCCTTGAGACTTGTGGATCGTCGTCGCGTAGCCGTGATCGAGATTGTTGTAGAACCGCTGTTCGACGATCACCTGGCGGCGCTGATCGCCCTCGCCCACCGTTGCAACAATGCGGTTTGCGCCGGCCTCTACGACATGACCGATCATTCCATTCTTGACGCCGAGCGATCCTTCGTTCTTCAGGAAGACGATCTGGTCACCAGCATCGAAACGGCGTTCGCCGTCAGCCGTTTTGAAGGTATGGCCTTCACCGACAATGCCGCGCTCGACGAGCTTTTCGCGAGCCATGACGTTGAGCATGCGCACGTCGCGGCGCAGATGGGCGAGGATCAACGTCGTTTTGGTCTGATCGTAATCCCTATTCCAATCGGCGATGAGATTTTCAACGGCTTCGGACTTCAGGCGCGAGCCAAGCACCCTGCCCTGGCCCTGATATGCGACGAGCGCCCTCTCGACATTGCCGCGTGCGAGATCGAGCGAAGCCTTGCGCATCCAGTCCTCGCGCTGGCGATAGATGGTTTCGAGCTCGGCATAGCCAATGCGATCGACGATGGCGCGGAAAGCGGCCCCGGCCTCGATCGGCTGAAGCTGTTCGGGATCGCCGACCAGCACGATCTTCGCGCCTGCTCTTGCCACCGCATCGACAAACCCGGCCATCTGTTTCGAGGCCACCATGCCGGCCTCGTCCATGACGAAGATCGTCTTGTCGTCCAGAACGTCTCGGCCCCGGTTCCAGCGCAGCTCCCAAGACGCGAGCGTGCGGCTTTCGATGCCCGCTTCCTTCTCCAGGCCCTCCGCCGCCTTGCCGGCAAGCGCTCCGCCAACGACGCGGTATCCGGCCAGTTCCCACGCCTCGCGGGCAGCTTTCATCATCGTGGTCTTGCCGGCGCCGGCGCGTCCGACGACGGCAGCGATACGGGCAGGTCCTGCAATGCGCTCGATCGCCGCTTTCTGCTCGTCGGACAGCCGTTCATGCCGCTTGAACGTAGCGTCCAAAGAGGAGTGGGAAACGCCCCTTCCCTCCCGGTCCGACAGCCACATTGCCTGCCGCGCCATCGTCGCTTCCAGCCGGATCATCGCTCGCGTCGAATAGCGGGCCGGCAGCTTTTCGCCGGTGGCGAAATCGATCGTCTCGCGCTGCAGCCGCAACACGTCCGGGTTCAGGATGATCTTCAACATCAATTGCTGGAAGAGCGCGGGGTCGTCGATATAGCGATGCAAGACCTTGGCTATATCGCGTTCGTCGAAGACGCTCTTTTCTCGAGTGATCAGGTCGAGCACGATGGCAGGATTGCGCAGTATCCGGCGGGTGTTTTCCGAGCGTCGCTGCTCGTTCACCTCGATCCGTTCCAGTTCCGGGCGGATACCCTGTTGTTCCGCTTTCCGCTCGATCGCCTTGGCCCCGACGCCAAGATGTATGGTGGGTTCGAGATCGATACCCTGCTTCTCATAGGACCGTCCATCGATGCGTATATCGACACCGCCAATCGCAAGGTGATGGTTCAACCGCTCGAACCATCCGTCTCGCAAGACGTTGAAGTCATCGGTCGAACCGGCCCAAAGTTCGTAGAGGATCTTGCCGGATTTCGTCCGAACCGGCTGGCCATCCTCACCGATGACCGCAACCTTCTTCGAACCGAACCCGTCGTCGGAGAGCGGCCGCAACGTCGTCATCAGATGGATATGCGGATTGCCGGGATTGTCGTGATAAACCCAATCGGCGACCATGCCTTTCGCCAGGATGTGTTTCTCGACAAAATCCCGGACCAGGGCGATGTTCTGCTTCACCGAAAGTTCCAGGGGCAAGGCAATGGTCAGGTCGCGGGCAAGCTGCGCATCGGCACGCTTCTCGAACGCTTCCACCTTGTTCCAGAAGGCTTCCGACGCCCCCGCGACGGAACGATCAGCGGTCAGCGAGCGGACCCATTTCGGGGCGTCGGCGGGAACCAAGAACTCCTCGTGCAGCAGGCCCTGCTTGCGGGTGTAGTCGATGGTTCGGGCCTCGCGCTCATACTCCATCTTCGCGCAGTGCCGGTAGGCCGCAGACAGCACCGCACTGCAGCCCGATCCGCGGCTGACGATGCTGGCTGAGAAATGGGCGATGGCCACGGCGAAGAGCGCTCCCGGTTAGAACCAAGTTCGTCGGGAGTGGCGGGCAGCCGTCTGGCCCCGCCAGAGCCAAAAAGCAACACGTCGCACTGCGACGTATAATTGCGCCCTTGGAGCCATTCCTTCGGAACGGTCGGGATCATTCACAAAAGCATCGCCCTTGGCGATCTGCAGATCTGCAGATGTCTTTTTCAGCACATCCGGAAGAATCTGGGCGTCGCAAGTGCAACGCCCAGAACTCAAAGGAGCAACCGGAATGAAGAAACCGTCGTCGCGGATCAGGGAAGAGATCGCAAGATTGCAGGACCAGCTGAAGCAGGCCGAGACCCGTGAGGCCGAACGCATCGGCCGCATCGCACTGAAGGCCGGTCTGGGGGAAATCGAGATTGACGAAGCAGAGCTTCAGGCGGCCTTCGAGGAGATCGCCAAACGGTTTCGCGGAGGCAAAGGGAGTGCGGCGGGCAAGAAAGACGTCGGAGATGGCCGAACCGCAAGCGGGACGTCCGCGACGCAGTCGCCTGGCGCGGATGCGAGCGGGACTGGTGAGGCTTGAGCGGATGGCCAAGGCGATGACATCCGATGCTAGAAAGAAGGACACGCGCGAAAAAATCGAGCTCGGCGGTCTGATCATCAAGGCGGGATTGCGCTACGAGAAGCGCGCGCTGTTGCTCGGCCTGCTGATCGACGCGAACCGCCGCATCAAAGGTGACGATATGGAACGCGCACGTCTGACCACGATTGGCGCGGAGGCATTCGGTCATGACGGCGAATAGGACGCTGCTGGCAGTCGTGCCGGCGATCATCATGCTTGTGGCGATGGTCCTAACTTCGGGTGTGGAGCATCGGCTGGCGGCACTCGGAACATCCCCGCAGGCGAAGTTGATGCTCGGGCGGGCCGGCCTTGCATTACCCTACATTGCGGCAGCCGCGATCGGCGTCATCGCGCTGTTCGCCGTCAACGGTTCCGCGAACATCAAGACGGCCGGTGGGAGCGTGCTTGCCGGAAACGCCTTGACCCTCGTCATCGCCATGGTGCGCGAGATTGTCCGGCTTGCCGGTATCGCCGGAAACGTGCCGGCGGGACAATCCGTTCTCGCCTATTCCGACCCGGCGACGATGGTGGGTGCTGCCGCAGCACTCTTCAGCGGTATCTTCGGCTTGCGCGTTGCGCTGAAAGGCAATGCTGCGTTCGCGGCGTCCGGACCGCGCCGCATCGGCGGCAAACGCGCTGTCCACGGCGAGGCCGACTGGATGAAACTGCCCGAAGCCGCAAAACTGTTTCCAGAAACCGGCGGTATCGTCATCGGCGAACATTATCGCGTCGATCGCGACAGCGTTGCCGCTCTGCCGTTCCGCTCCGATGAACCGCAAAGCTGGGGCGCCGGCGGCAAGTCGCCGCTGCTCTGCTTCGACGGCTCCTTCGGCTCGTCGCACGGGATCGTTTTTGCCGGCTCCGGCGGTTTCAAGACGACGTCGGTGACGATCCCGACCGCGCTCAAATGGGGCGGCGGCCTCGTCGTACTTGATCCGTCAAGCGAGGTCGCGCCGATGGTGATCGAACACCGGCGCAAGGCCGGCCGCAAGGTGATCGTGCTCGATCCCACCGCATCGGGTGTCGGCTTCAATGCGTTCGACTGGATCGGCCGTCATGGCAATACCAAGGAAGAGGATATTGTTGCCGTCGCCACATGGATCATGACCGACAATGCGCGCACGGCATCCGCTCGTGACGACTTCTTCCGGGCTTCCGCCATGCAGCTCCTGACGGCGTTGATCGCCGACGTGTGTCTGTCAGGACATACGGATGAAAAAGACCAGACGTTGCGCCAGGTCCGGGCCAACCTGTCCGAACCCGAGCCAAAACTTCGGGCGCGTCTGACGAAGATCTATGAAGGGTCGGATTCGGATTTCGTGAAGGAGAACGTCGCCGTCTTCGTCAACATGACACCGGAGACGTTTTCCGGTGTCTATGCCAATGCGGTCAAGGAAACACACTGGTTGTCCTACCCGAACTATGCCGGCCTGGTCTCCGGCGACAGTTTTTCGACGGACGATCTCGCAAACGGCGAGACCGACATCTTCATAGCGCTCGATCTGAAAGTGCTGGAAGCGCATCCGGGCTTCGCGCGGGTCGTCATCGGTTCGCTGCTGAACGCGATCTATAACCGCAACGGCGATGTGAAGGGTCGCACCCTCTTCTTGCTCGACGAGGTGGCGCGTCTCGGCTATCTGCGCATTCTCGAAACCGCCCGAGACGCAGGCCGCAAATACGGCATCACACTGACGATGATTTTCCAGTCGCTCGGCCAGATGCGCGAGGCTTATGGCGGACGTGATGCGACGAGCAAATGGTTCGAATCCGCATCCTGGATTTCGTTCTCGGCGATCAACGATCCTGACACCGCAGACTACATCTCCAAGCGATGTGGTGACACCACGGTCGAGGTCGACCAGACCAATCGCTCGTCCGGAATGAAGGGATGGTCGAGATCGCGATCAAAGCAACTCAACCGCCGGCCGTTGATCCTTTCGCATGAGGTGCTGCGCATGCGGGCTGACGAACAGATCGTCTTCACCTCGGGCAACGCACCCCTTCGATGCGGGCGCGCCGTCTGGTTCCGCCGCGACGATATGAAGGCATGTATCGGAGGGAACCGGTTTCATAAAATCGGAAAGCCGTCTGAAGCCTCCGCGATCGAACCGGCGCGTAGAGCGGCGAGCAAGGCTGATCCAGAAAAATGAAGAGTATAGGAGAAATCAGCGCAAGCGCTGCCCGCGGGGCAGGATTTCGGGAATTCTCGTCGTGCAAGGAGCGGGAATAGGGCAGCCGCAGGAGCCTCGATACCGTGGCTCGAGAGGCGAGACCGACTGCGCCCCGCGCCTCGCACACCGTTTGGCCGCCCGTTCAACCAACTCGTCTCGACTACGGAAAAAGACGACTCCTTTTCCGCGGCAAAAGAGAGACGAAGCCGGCGCTGTCGACATCGTGCGGATGGCGGTTCGTCATTCCCGGAGACAATGCTACAGCTTTCCACATTGAAATATCGACAGGACTAAATGCTCATGGAATTGCTTTTCACGTTCGCTGGATTGGCCGCAATCGTCCTGGCACTCTACATTCTGTTCTCGCAGAGGGGAAAACGTCTCTCCTTCAAGATCAAATGCTTGATGTTCAGCGCTCTCGTATTTTGCATGACAGCATTATGGTGCGTTGTGTACGGGCCAGACCTATGGATCATCATACAGTCGGGCATCATTATCGTCATCGCGACGCTCGCCGGCCTCTTGTCTTCGCGCAGCGGTTGATCTGCGATGAGCGAGCCTAGCCGAAGATCGTGCGGGATCGCATGCCGTGGGGCCGCACGCAAAATGCGTCCATCCATCCTCCACCAGACATGACCTTATCATCACCGAAATGAATCGATCCATGCCGACCGATTCATAAGTGTCGTTGGACGCGGCTGCCGAGATCAACGATTCTCAGATCATGATCTCACAGCCCTACCAGCTCTATGTCGAACGCACGGACGAAGCCCGCAACATGGCTCGCTTCTATGCCATGACGATCGAGCTCAATCTGTTCGGAGAAATCTGCCTGACACGCCGCTGGGGCCGGATCGGAGCGCACGGCCAGACGAAGGTCCAGCCTTTTGCCAGCGAACGCGATGCTGTCGCAGTCTTCCTCGATCTTCTCCGACAGAAGAGAAGCCGCGGATATAGAACGGTCGCTTCGGCGGCTCGGTATCCGGCTTTTCTTCCGGAAAAAGGAGAAGAAACCCAACTTCGCGGTAATCGCAATGGCCCCTGGCAATCTAAGCGCCATCGCCTTGGGGCTCAGTGCTATGACGACACTGGCCACACCAAATATGGCGCCGGTACAATTTGATAAATGCACTCGTGGCCATCGGATCACCTGCGTCGTCGATGGCGACACACTATGGATCGATGGCACGACAGTGGTGCTGATCGTATTGCCGATCTCGGCGGATGGGCATACCAAATTACTCCAGCTTTAAGTCAGGCCGTACCAAGTCCCGCGACCCGCTCCATGAAGGGCCAGATGTCCCTGTTCCGTCAACGCCCGAAGGTGATCCTTGACGGTGTTGCGGCTTGTGCCCGTGGCTTTGGCCGCGTCCATGACAGTAACGCGCCCCCGCTCTCGTGCCAGTTCGAGGATCGTGACGGATAGTTCCGGCAGGTCGCTCAATAGGATACGTTCACGTTCGATCTTGCGCTCGAGCCGCTGCTTCTGGCGCTGCAGGCTCCGAAGAAAAAACTCAACCCACGGATTCCCGTCTTGTTCTTCTGTTCGGATTGTTCCCTGCGTGCGGCGAAGCGCGAGGTAATAAGCTTCCTTGTTCTGCTCGATTACGCTTTCGAGAGAGCTGTACGGGACATAGAGGTAACCAGCTCGAAGCAACAACAGGGTGGTCAAGGCTCGCGACAGGCGTCCGTTACCGTCCTGGAAAGGATGGATCTCCAGGAAGACTACGATGAAGACGGCGACGATGAGGAGCGGGTGGAACTTGCCATCCTTCTCTTGGGCCTGTTGCCAGGCTATCAGCTCCGACATCCGGCCGGGCGTATCGAATGGAGATGCTGTCGCGAAGACGATTCCAAGGCTTCGCCCATCTTCGTCGAAAGCCTCGACATTATTGGAAAGTGTCTTCCAGTTTCCTCGGTGCCTCTCGTCCTTGGTCGAGTGGGCAAGCAGGTCCCGATGAAGTTGTCGGATGTGATTTTCGTTGAGCGGGATTGCGTCGAAGGCTGAGAAGATCGTTTCCATCACCTCGGCATATCCCGCAACCTCCTGTTCGTCTCGACTGGCGAACGAGCCGATACGAAGGCTCGAAAGAAGTCTTTCGACTTCACGGTCGCTTAATTTTGCACCTTCAATGCGGGTCGACGATCCAATACTTTCGATCGTTGCGACCCGTCGCAAACTGGACAGGCGGTCTGGCGCGATGCGGCCAAGTGCGCGCCACGCTCCTTTGAATTCATCGATTTCGGCGATCAGCGACAGAATCTCCGGCGTGATACGCAATTTGGAGAGATCGATCTGCGTCATCCATTTTCCCATCCATTTACATCCAAATGAGATATGACACACCGGGATCCATTTTTCCATCCATTTTTCCATCCATTTTCATCCAATAAACGAAAATCGCGGAAAATCTTAGAGTGGGAGAGGCTCCGCCGATGGCGGAGCCTCGTGATGTCAATCAATCCCGGTTCGGGCGGGACCAGATAAGCTGCAGAGCATCTTCGCCTTCGACCTCGGCGAGCGTTGCGTAGATCGGAGCCGGGAAGCTCGGATCGTCCAGCTTGACCGAGAGGTAGTCGCGGCCCTGCTCGGAGGTCTTCTGCCAGGCGGCGCCGAGTTCAACACTGCCGGCGTAGACGCGGAACTGCGGGCCCTTGTCTGAGGGGTTCTCGACCCGAGAGATGCGGGCCTTGACGTTGAGGGCAAGAGTGCGAATGGAGCCGGTGAAGCCGTTTTCGGTGGAGGTGAAGGTGCCGATGGTTGCCATTGTCGTATTCCTTTTCTCGTGTTCGGGCCGCGCCCATCGCGGTCTCGATGGCTGTCGCAAAGACCGGTGACGATCGGACCGCACCTGATAAGGCCGGAACAAGGTGGAGGGCGGCAACTGCCACTTTTGTTAGTGGGAGAGGAATGGCGGCGAAGCCGGCAGGGGTAAGAAAAGTGGTCGTGGCCGTTGCGGGAAGACGATCGAGGCGCAGCCGGTCTCCGGTCAGACATGCCTCATCGAGCCCGCAGATGGGTTGCCGGAGACTCGACGGGAAGGGATATGGCAGCGGCGACCCGCCGCATTTGCCTCGGGCACGAATGCTGACCTGCATCATGCCCCACTCGCACCGTCGTCGTTGCGCGCTCCAAATGGGGAAACGAGCTCAACACAGACATCGACCTGCTTGCCCAAGATACCTCGTGCGATATCGTTGTACCCACGAATCGCAGCCTGGAGGACCAATGCGTCAGCAGACCAAGCCGTTCATCATTGAGCGCAAACCGTCCCGCAAACCCAAACCCGACGCCGCAAAACCGTCAATCTGGGGAAGGCTGGATGCTGACATTGCACAAGTGTCGAGTTTCACGACGCTTTAACCCGGATTTTCATTTAACGGTGATCCATTCATCCGCAGGGAACCCGTTGATAAAACTGCTTATCTATATCGAGACGGGGTTACGGCGAAATGCAAAACTGGATGAAATCGCGACGCAAATGAACACACGGGACGCCGGTTGCGCTACATAAGGTCAATACGACCAACTCAGCAGAAACTTAGAGGAAACTCGAAACAGGCATTGCAAAACCAAAAATTGAGCCTATATGTTGATCATCGACCAATGCTTGTGACGTCGTTGCAGAGCTTTATGCTCCCGTCGGATTTTCTCTCAAATAATCGATCTTATCCCGCAAGGCATCGCGGGAACCACAGCGATTGCTTCGAAAGGAAATCGTTATGAACACTGGTACTGTAAAGTGGTTTAACTCCGCCAAAGGCTTTGGCTTCATTCAGCCCGACAACGGCAGCATGGACGTATTTGTGCATGTCTCAGCTGTCGAGCGCGCCGGCATGCGTTCGCTCTCGGATGGTCAGAAGATCACCTATGACATCGTCCAGGACCGCAGGTCCGGCAAGAGCTCGGCCGACAACCTTCAGGCGGCATAATAACGTCATTTGCTCCGCTGACCACGGATGTACTGGCAGCAAAGCTGAATGACTGTGAGAGGTCGGGTTCATGCCCGGCCTTTTGTTTTTCTCGCTATAGAGACCGTCACGCCCAAATTTGCTAATCCTCGGTGACAGGATCGTACTTTAACGTCGTAATCTTCGAAGCATCGGCCAGGATGAGTCCGGGTTTCGACCGCTCCCATATCCGGCCTAAGCGTCATTGCATGCAGGAATAACAATACCCTGCCCAAACGGCAAGGCAGGTATGTGGCAGAGGTAAATAGCCGCGTCATAGGCATCGCTGTCTTCTGGACGGCCTTACCCAAACGAGAGGAGGACGCGATGTCTTCCACCAAGTATTCCGCTTACGTCTCACAAAATCTGGTTCGCACGAGTACGTTCGGATATCATAAACAAGCAACCCTTCGCGCGCTTCCAGAAACCGCGGTCATCGGTGACGCTCAGCTAAAGCTGCCTCTGGCAGGAATGAGAGCATTTCCCGATTTCGGCGTCGATGGGAAAACCCGCATGCCGACGGCGCTTCAGGGCACGGCGCTACTCCCACTTTAACAAATCCGCTCGAGATAAACGCCGACCCAAATCCACCGGCTCAAACAGCGCCGACATTCATCTTGGCGCCAGAGGAAAAGCCCATGGCCAAAGGCCAAATGCGCAGCAACCGAGAGGTCCGCAAACCGAAGAAAGACAAGACCGCAGCGGTGGCACCCGCGCCATCTGGCTCGCAGGTCAAGCTCACGGGCGGCCACGCGGCGAGTGTCAGCAAGAAGTAGCAAAAGCGGGTCCTATCAGGCCAATATCACTGCCAAAGAGCGCGCTGTCGCCCATTATTCGAGGACTGCATGATAAATTACACCATCCCAAAATCCGCGGAAAAGCTGTTCTGCGCACCGGCTGCCGAAGCTGGCTCCAATGCCGAAAAGCTCCTGAACATCCGAAAGTCGATGCAGCGGCACAAGCGCGAGCTTCGAGATAGCGAGCGCAAGGCCAGAGAAAACGCGCGCGTCGACCGTCAACCCATATCGGGAACGCGCAGGGGCATCACTTGACCCAATTCAACTACACCGTTGGAGCAGGACTCTATTCTGGCAAAACGATGCGCGGAAGCAGCAGACTTCGCTACAGGCGTTTCGAAACGGTCGCCGAGGCCTTGCGATTTGCGGTCGAAGACATGCCTGGCGCACAGCAGCGAGGCTCTGTGCTGGAAGTTGATGAGGCGCGTTTCGACCATACCCAGATCCGTGCGCTTTATGACGCGCTGGATTATCCGCTTTCCCGCCGGACCAAGTAACTGAGCGGGCATCCGGATGACAACCTCGGCCGTCACCAGCATCTTGCCCAACATGGCGCGTCGTTGGGTTGAGACTCTGCAGGTCACCTTGCTCTGACCCAGTCGGCGCAAGCGTGAACTTTTAAGTGTGGGGCTCGTTCACCCGAGGGACCCCTGAACGTCGATCAGGAGTATTGAAGCCTGAAAGCTCTTCCGGGAAACTGCGCATCTCCAGAGGTTTTGAAAATACTGGGATTTCCGTTTCCAATGCCTGGAGGGTTGCTGAGGGGCTCGCCATGGGCCCAACGACGGACGCACCGTGCTCTTTAAGGTCATCCGCGAGAAAGAAATCATCCTCCGCCACGAGCACACGTTTTCCTTCGATCGTACTTCCCTTATTTCGCCTTATGCCTGCGTTTCGCCGCTGGCTTGATCGGCTCTGCCTCGGGCTGCGCCAATCGAAACGCGCGGAGTTTCTCGGTCTTTTTCTCTCGATCGCGATTTTCGGTGGCCGTGATCTCCTTCACCGTCATATCCGTCGCCGATGCCTATCGTGAAGAACTTGCTTGTCCCGTTTGAAAAACTTCTCTTTGGTGGCGGCCATAACGTCTCCAGCCGAATGAAAGGAAGGATAATCAGCGCGACTGTGCAACCTGCCTTTTGGCGGAGGAAAGAAGCCCTTCTCGCTGCGCCCGTTTATTGGCGAGACTAGAGCACTTGCAAAACATCTAAATTAATATTTTATATATATTATCAAACTTTTCCAAAAATCCATGATATGGTGCCCATTCCATAAAAAATAATTACAACAAGGAACGCCAATGAAAAATTTTATTTTATCCAATACACTCCACCGGTTGACACGCTGATCGAAACTTCCGTTTTGATCGCCGGAACCGCTGCCATCTTGAGCCTAGGCCTCCCATCAGTTCGCTTTTGGATATGATCATGCTCAAACATTCAAAGCAGTTTACCTGCCCAATCCGCGAGAAGACTGAAACAGTCTTCCGGCCGATTACTACCGGGGACGTAGCTAGACGGCTCGAAAAGGCCGCACTTCTAAAAGCCTTGAGGATAGAGCGGGATCGCCCTATGCGCCCTCAAACTATGCGCTGAGAAAAGTGTGAGCGAGGATAACTGTGCGCATCGCGTGCTGACGCTGGAACGGACGCAGCGTGCGCAGTCGGTTGGTTGAGGAATTTTGAGCCGTTCACTGGTGAGCTCAGCTCATGCTGCGATTAAACTTATTTAGAGCCGGCTTTGGTGGAGACGCTCATGGAACAGTTGAAACGGCTCGCGCAGGGAAAATTGTCGCAAAGCGAACTTGAGATCATTAAGCAGGTTTTCAATATGGCGACGACACAAAGCTGGTTCGACGACAACGACTATAGCCGCGAGGGTTTTGCGGTTGGGTTGATCGACCTATTTCGATGTGGGATAGTCAATCCGATGCAGCTGGAAAAGATCGCCATGTTCTGGGCACTAAGCGACTTCCCACAAAACATGTCTAGTGTCCAGCGGGCTAAACTGAGTTCACTCTACGGCCGAGGTTGAACGCGTTGGTAAGTTTGCTCTTGAACAGATATCTCATGGCTTTGATATGATACCACCAAGCTACAGACCTCCACGTATTGAACCTGAGAGCATCGATTTCATCCTGGAATACCGGAGAGAAGGTCTCAGGCGTTGTACTTCTTGATCACTTGACGAATGAACGCATTCATAGGGACGAGCACTATCTTTTGCAGCTGACAATTGCAAACTAGATTCCCAATCATTGCGTTATCGCCGCACCTTTTGCCCATCGAGATAGCCGTGTTCAAAGGCTTTGGCGAGTGCGCTCCCTACTGGATAAGGATTTTCTTCACCCTCCATCTCGTGCATCCCAGCTTCACCTCCGCGCTCATAAGCTTCTCTGAATGCCCCATCGTCACCGCTCAACTTCGAAGGCTCGATGACAACTGGTGTCATCGAAATATCCGACTTCGTTGCCAAATCGATGCTGGGCTGTACACCCGGCTCTCGGATACGCATGATCCTGGTCTCCTCATAGCAAACAAGCGAAGTCTCGAGAAATGCCTCACATCATGTTGGATCGCTGTCGAAAGCACAGGCCCTCGCAAGATCCGCGCTGCCACCGACAGCACCGGACGAATGTTAGATAAGGCAGAACGATAACAACACTGATGAAATACTATCGCTCTTTGTTTAAGGCTATTTCATGTGCTGGGGTTTACGCGACTTATCGCCTTTCGCCTTGGTGGACGATGTCTTGGCATCATACGCTTGTCCGAAGTTGGTGCCGCCCAGATGGCCACCCCCGCTCGTACTTTTCACTTGGCGGAGTGCCTGTGACAGAAGTTTATCTGCGTCTGTCTTCGTCATTTTATCTCTCCAAAATAAAAGGCCGGCGTTACCCCGACCCATCACAGCCACTCAATTATGCTGCCAGTACATCCGTGGTCAGCTGATGCGAATGACAAATTCAAACCGCCTGAAGATTGGCGGCGGAGTTTTTGCCGTTTTTACGATCCTGCACGAGTTCAAAGCTAACTTTCTGACCGTCCTTCAACGCACGTATATCTGCGCGCTCCAAGGCGGAGATGTGGACGAACACATCTGTGCTCCCGTCATCGGGTTGAATGAACCCAAATCCTCTGCCGGCATCGAACCATTTCACAGTGCCAATGGCCACGGTCGGTTTCCTTTCGAACCAAGTGCGATGGCTCCCGCGATACCTCGCGAGATCAGATCGATTATTTGAGAGGAAATCCAAGAAAGCCCTGTGGCTCTTGAGCGACATCACAAGCAGTGGTCGATCTGTCATACATAGGATCAATTTGTGATTTTGCAATGCGCAGATTGATTTATTTGATAAGCGGCGATTACTGCCGGCAGGTTGATCGGAACCTGAGGAGAGCCCAACCGGATCGCGGGCTCTCAATCTATTCCTTGCTTCTAAAATATTGCCTGTTACCCTGGGGTCAGCGCCTCAACCGAAAGATAAATTTTTGACCCAACAGATCGAGGCGCGTCATCGACGCTTCCAACTCATTCTTATAAAGCCCTCTCACTACGACGATGACGGCTATGTTATCCGATGGTGGAGAGCAATGATTCCGTCCAATTCGCTGGCTGCCATCTATGGCATCGCCCGCGATTGTGCGGAGCGAGCGGTCCTCGGTCCTGATGTCGCGATCGACATTGTGGTCATCGACGAGACCAATACCCGCATCAAGACCGCTTCAATCATTAAAAGGTTACGCCAGAACGACAATTTCGGAATGCTGGCCCTAATAGGTGTTCAATCCAACCAGTATCCACGCGCGCTTGACATTGCTCGCCCCTTCCGCCAAGCCGATATCGCCGTTTGCATGGGCGGCTTTCACATTTCCGGTTGTCTAGCCATGCTCGACGGCACAGCCGTGGAACTTGATGCCTGCCGGGACATGGGCATAGCGATGTTTGCGGGCGAAGCGGAGGGACGCCTCGAAACGGTGCTGCGTGATGCCTCGCAGGGGGCGTTGAAACCGCTTTACAATTTCATGAACGATCTACCGAACATAGAGGGCGCCCCAGTGCCCTTTCTTCCCAAGGATAGCATCGAACATACGCTTGGCCTCAGCAGCAGCTTCGATGCAGGGCGCGGATGCCCGTATCAATGTTCCTTCTGCACGATTATCAATGTCCAGGGCCGCAAATCGCGCTTTCGCTCCGCCGATGATATCGAAACATTGGTGCGCCTGAATTGGGCGCAGGGAATTCATAAGTTTTTCATCACGGATGACAATTTCGCTCGGAACAGAGATTGGGAGGCCATCTTCGACCGCCTTATCGAGCTGAAGGAGGAACACGGCATTCCGCTCGGCTTAATGATCCAGGTCGATACGCTCTGTCACAAGATTCCGAACTTTATCGAAAAATCTAAGCGCGCCGGTGTCACTCGCGTCTTTATCGGGCTTGAAAATGTCAATCCCGACAATCTCGTCGCGGCCAAGAAAAACCAGAACAAAATAACCGAGTACCGCAGGATGCTGCTCGCTTGGAAAGCGCAAGGCATCATGACGCTTGCGGGTTATATACTCGGCTTTCCTTCCGATACACCGGATACCATTCGCCGCGATATTCGCATCATCCAGGAAGAGCTGCCGCTCGATGTCATCGAATTCTTCGTGCTCACCCCGCTCCCCGGCTCGGAAGATCACCAGAAACTCTGGCGCAGTGGTATCAGCATGGACGATGACCTGAACATATACGACGTAGAACATGTCTGCACAGCCCATGATAAGATGAGCAAGGTGGAGTGGGAGGACATCTATCAAGAGGCTTGGTCCCTCTATTATTCTCCGCAACATATGAAAACGTTGCTGCGGCGCGCTGTCGCCACCGGCGTGCCGCTCGCCAGTCTGGTAAAGGTGCTGATATCCTTTGCGACGACCGTGCCGCTTGAAAACGTTCATCCCTTGCAAAGCGGCATGATGCGGCTGAAGCATCCAGATGAGCGCCGGCCGGGTCTGGCGCGAGAAAATCCCCTATGGTTTTGGCCAAAATTCATCGGCGATACTCTCATGAAACACTGGAGGCTCGCCCGAGCGATCACTGGCCTTTCTTTCTCAGCTTACCTCATCGCCAGGGATAAGACGTCAAAGGCCTATATGGATCAGGCCTTAACGCCGGTTGCCGGCGATGGCGATAGTCATTTATCCCTGTTCACGCAGACAGGCGGCGGAAGCGCGGCCGTAGATCATGTCAAGAAGGTCGCCGAGCTGACGAAACGCGCACCCGTTCACTGAGGACGCTCTGGGGCGGCCGGTTTGGAAGGCCAGATCAACATTCTTCCTGACCTCTTCACCGGCGCCGTTGCCGACTAAAAATGCGCGTTGCCCGATACAGGAATCGTTCGACGGAACGTCCGAAGGAGAACCAGAATGGATTCCCGATTTGGCAGAAGAATAATGGTCACCGCCATGGTTATCGGCCTGGCGCTTTCCATTCTCTACGGGCTAAGCGGAACTCACAAGCGCTCTGAGCCAGTGGTTCCTTTAGCAAGCGATGTTGCCAAATAGTCGGCTTCTGCAGCCTTGAATGGCGATATGCGGACTCCCAATCCGCAGCATGAGACCGCTTCGCCGCCAATATGGTCTTAACAGGCCCTCGCAATTTCGGCTGCATCGCGGAGTGAAACCAGCTTCCCGTCATGTATCCGACGCAAAGCGGATCGTCTTCTTCATACCCAATCCGTCGGGGGACTTACGTCTTGGCGGCGTTCTGTGCGGCTTCGAAGACTTCGCGTGCGGATGTCGTACCCGCTACGTGCTCCGTACCTTCGGCTCCGAGGGCCATCCATCCTGCATTCACGGCCTCAAACATTTCTTCAGCAGGTCCAGTGCGGCCCTTCGGAATGCCGAATTGCTCGAACGCTTCCGCCCAACCTGCGCGTGGGATTGCAAAGGCTTTCACGTCGAGTTCCAGGACTTCACCCAATTGCGCCGCAACTTCATCCGCGCTGACCATCGAACCAAGCTCGATGAGGCGCTGCCCTAACCAGGCTGGCCCGGTCAAAAGGGTTGCGACCTCCGCGCCGATGTCGTTTGTCGCGACCATTGTCGATTTCCGGTCTGTCGGATTGTAGTAGACCGGTAGCGTTCCGCCCTGAGCGATCTGCAAGCCGTAGAGGAAGTTTTCAAAGAAGCCGCCTGCGCGCACAAATGCGATTGGGGATGTCAGGTCGCGAAAACCCTGTTCCAGCAGCGACAAGGCGGTGATCATCCCGAGCCCGCTGGTTCTGTTCGCACCCATTGATGAAAGTGCAACAACGCGCGGCGGAGCTGCCTTGGTGAGCGCCTCGACATAGTTTGCAATCACGCCCTTTGCTTCTTTGTAATCGGGCGAAGGCGCCCAGACAGACGGCAACATGACAAATGCGCCTTCGACGCCTTTGAGCGCATGCTCGATGGCCGCCGGATCATTCCAATCGCCGTCTACCAATTCCACGCCCTGGTTTGCCCAGCTTGACGCCTTTTCACGATTGCGGACGAGCGCGCGAACTTTCTTGCCTTGTGCCAACAGATATTGTGCTGTTGCGCCGCCCACCTTTCCTGTGATTCCCATTACTAAAAACATGCGTCTTCTCCTGATGTTGCGGGACAGACTGATGCCCCTGTTGGTTCAATCGATACGCGGCAGAATGGCCCGAATACGGCGATCGCGCAGATAGAGGCCGCCCCATGTCATCGCGCCCAGAAGCAGGGAAATAAGTTCCGGCGGCGACCCCAACTCACCGATGCGGACATGAGCGCAGATCGCACCTCCCAAAAAACCCGTCACCAGGATCGCGCCGAGGACGGCGGTGGCCGGAATGGCGTAGAGGATGGCGCAGGCCAGGATCATCGGACCCACGACACGGGTCAGGTCCATCGCGAGCCCGGTTTCCTGCAACATGCTTGCAATCTGTGCCGGCGCGAAGAGCTGAATAGCACCGTCTGCCACCAGAACGATAACGACAAACACGCTCATTATCCGGCCGGCCCAAAGGGTGCGATGCAAGTTCGTAGCTTCGGGCACCTGATGCGGATTCATAGTCTCGGACATTTGTCATTCTCCGCTGGGGATAACATATTCGGAGCTTAAGTTACTGTGTGTCTTGGATATGATAAACGTGGCGAAAATGAACTCACCGTTCTCTCTATGAGAAACAATAGCGATGTACGAAAATGCAGAATCTCGAACCCATCCTCATTTTCATAACGGTAGCGGAAATGGGGAGCTTCACTCGCGCAGCCGATAGCCTGGGCATCCAAAAGGGAAGGGCCTCAACGGCGGTCCGGAAGCTGGAAGAGAATGTCGGTGTTAGGCTTCTGCACCGGACGACGCGCAGCGTGCAGTTAACGGAGGATGGACGCGCATTTCATGCCCGCGCCCGTGATCTGCTTGCTGAAGTTGATGACCTACACTCGATGTTCGCAGGTGATAGCGTGGCACTCCGCGGGCGTTTACGGGTCGATCTCCCGACCGAAGTGGCGCGCACAACGATCGTGCCGGCCTTGCCGGCCTTTATGGCAACCCACCCCGAGTTGGAACTGGAGCTGTCGAGTACCGATCGCCAAGTTGATCTGGTTCAGGAAGGATTTGACTGTGTATTGCGGCTTGGCGCCATCAGGGACGAGACGCTGATCGCCCGCTCTCTGGGTTTCTTGCGCATGGTCAATGCCGCCAGTCCCGCTTATCTGGCGCGCTACGGCATTCCTCGATCGCTGGAAGATCTCCGGCGTCAGCAACATCGGACAATTCATTTTTCGACGATATTGGGCACAAAACCCATTGGATGGGAATATCCGGAGGGCGACAGCTACGCAACGTTTCAGTTGCCAGGCGCGCTACACGTCAACAGCGCGCAGACCTACGACGCCGCTGCCCTCGCCGGCCTTGGCTTGATTCAAGCCCCGCTCGTGGGGATCGGCCAATATTTTGAGAGTGGAGCGCTTGTGGAGATCATGCCCGATTTTCGTCGCCGGGCGATCCCCATGTCTCTCGTCGTAGCACATCGGAGCAATCTGTCGCGCCGAGTCCGCGTATTCATGAAATGGATCGAAGATGTGCTGACGCCCTATCTGGAATAGATAGCCGCTTTCGCGATGACGCACTTTGTCCGGGAACGGCGAGAATGAACGCGGAAAGCAGTCATCTCGCACTTGGCTGCAACCCCACTTTTAACGATCACGACCCCTAGTTAGCAAAATCGAATCCGTATGATGTGAAGGGATACGAACCTACGACGTGGTAGTACCCTAATTCTATAAACCTATGAACTAACTGCGAATAGCCTCGACAAGTGCAGCCGCCGCTCAGCTCACGGGAAGCAGCCACACGATGGGCAACCTCGTTTCTCGCAACGTGGCTCGATTCGCCGCGAAACGATCGAGGATCTTGTGGGTATCGACCCGGCAACGGAACGGCTCAAAAATGGCAATGCCCGCCGATGAGCGCAAAAAGAGAGCCATCAGCACGCTTGCGAGGGCCTTGTCGGGATGAGACGTCATCTAGTTTGGCGTTCCCGAATGCGCGCAAACACCTTAGTTGTGGATTAATGCCCTAAAACCTAGACGTTTGCCGGCGGTAGGCGTGCGCACCGGCAAGTTCCGACTGGGCAAGAACGACATTATCTTTATCTTTGACGATCAGGGCAGGAGCTGGGTCTCTTTCGAAGACTATGCCATCGCCCTGGCGGTGCTTGGAGTGGCAGAGACGATGCCTAGCTGGATCTGGAGGCAGTGCTGATTTTGCGCCAGCTCATCAACGCCAATGAATAGTGCGTGATCGCGGCGTACAGGCAGACAATCGAGCCATAATTGAGGAAGAACCCAAGGGCGGACTCGTTGAAGTCCCACATGTCGAGCGTGTAGGTCAGCATCAGCTTGGAGCTGAAGCCCATCTCGATGGTACTGTGAACACCCCATGCGGCGGCGGTAAACGTGAGGAGGCGAAGCGCGACCGGCCGAAAGACACTTGGGCGTTCGATGCCGAAGACCCCGCGAAACACGCTCATCACCACCGACCATCGGGTGCCGAGGTGCAGGGCCAGGATCATGAGCAGCCAGTAGGCCGCGAACATATGGATCTCGCGGACGGCGAACGCTCCGTCCAAGGACAGGAATGGAAACAGATCGCGCGAGATTAACGCGCTACTGACGAACATGACCGCCATCGCCGCGGCAAGGCATGCGATGGTAGCCGCGTTCAGCAGCCTCGGGCCGTCGCCCAGATTCCGTGCGACGTTCGGATACCATCGCCTGTTGAAGACGTTATGGACGATCACGAGCGCGAAGAGCGCGGTTCCGAACAGTTCGTGCGACAGATTGCCGAGCCACCAGTAGGCAAGGCACAGGACAACAAGAGCAAGGCTCGTAAAGTCGAGGATGAGGCGGATCCGCAGTGTCATGTCACTCGAACTCGAAACGCCGGATGTCGTTGAAGGTGTATAGGAACTCACGGTCGGCGCGAGAACTATGGCAGCTCTGGCACCGGGCGGTGTTCTCGGCCGCGTTGATGGTTCCGTCCGGCTTGAACCACTGGAACTGCCAGTCGCCCGTGCGGCGGTTCTCGTCGTAGTCGTCGCCCCATCCGGCGCCCTTTTCCATGATGAAGTACCGAAAGACTTTCCCTTCGCGGTAGTCGACGAGCACGAAATGCGTGCCATTCGGGATAGGCTTGCCCGCCTTCGCGGCCTCGATCGCTTCGCGGGTCGTCATGATGTGTTCGGTGACCTCGCCGCGCGTCACCGTGGTGTAGTGAACGAGCTTGCTGATATCAGGCATCGTAGCCTTGGTCGGTTCGGCATCCACCTGCCAGCCGACCATGACGACGCCGCATGCTATGGCGGCGAGGACGGGAAGTCGGGAACGAGCACGCGTCATTGCTGACCCTCCGATGGTTGCGAGAAGTATTGGGCGTCGGTGACCAGCTCCAGCCAGTCGACAGACTTGCCATTTAAGGACTCCGAGAAGGCGATGTGCGTCATCCCATTCCTCGGAGATGCGCCATGCCAGTGCTTCACGCCCGGCGGGATCCATACCGTGTCACCGGACCGGATTTTCTGAAGCGGCCCTCCCCACATCTGTACTAGGCCCACTCCGCTGGTCACGATGAGAGTCTGCCCGAGAGGGTGGCTATGCCAGGCGGTGCGCGCGCCAGGTTCGAAAGTAACGGTCGCGCCGCCCAGCGTGGCGGGCGCCGTTGCCTTGAAACTGTCTTCGACCCGCACGGACCCTGTAAATCTGTCAGGGGCTCCGACGACCGCCGGCTGCGATCCGGCATGAAGAATGGTGATCGCTTCGCTTGCCAGTGTGGGCGACGCCGACACGAACGCCGCCACCGCTACCGCCGAAGCTACTGTCATCTTCTTTTCGGTCATTCGGCGAAGACCTCCTTGGCAATAGCCACGGCCGAAACGGCGCTCGGCCATCCGGAGTAGAAAGCCATGTGCGTGATCGTCTCGACGATCTCATCCTTGGTGAGGCCATTCTGCAGGCCCAGGCGGATATGCGATTTGAGCTGATCGGGACGGTTCAGCGCGATCAGAGCCGAAATCGTCACCAAGCTGCGATCCCGCTTGGACAGACCGGGTCGCTCCCAGATGTCCTTGTAGAGTACGTCATCAGTCAGTTCGGCCAGTTTCGGGGCCGTGTCCCCCATGAGCTGCTGGGCACGAGAGGTCATTGGGTTCTCCTTGGGTTGATTGACAGGCTGGGCGCAGACGACGCCGGGGAGCGTCGCCAACACTGTGCCGATGGTGAGAAACGTGTTCAGAAACAGGTGGCGCGCCATCGCTTCCTCCTCAGGCCAGCGTTCGGTCGAAGAACGGTGCGAGCTTGCCCAGCGCTGCATTCACGTACTCGGGAACCCAGTAGGTCTCGATGTGCTTGGCACCCTCGATCTTGAAGAGTTCCTTGTCCTTCGTGCCTGTGGCCTTGGGGAACGCGTCCTCGGTCATGTAGAGCGTGTCGGCGGCGGTCCCCGCAATCATCAGAAGCGGGACGTCGATGAGGCCGATTTCATCCGTGGCATCCCAGCGCATCAGGTCCATCAGGCTGCTCATCGTGTACTTGAAGGTCGAGCCGGGGTGCGCGTTGGTCCGCCAGTAGTAGTGACACCCCTGACGATAGAGGTCGAACGGGAGCGCATCGATCTGCGCGTCCGTCAGATTGGCGTCGCCGGCATAGAGGACTTCGCCACCCGCAGCTTCCTGCGCACGGGCCGCCGAGGCCTGCTGCAGCCGCTTCTGGATGGTGTCCATCTGAGAATCCTGAAAGCCGTTCCGACGGACACGCCCGGAATTGAACATGCTTAACGTCGCAACCGCCTTGAAGCGTTTGTCGGTCTTGGCGGCAGCCAGAGAGTAGCCGCCTCCGCCGCAGATTCCGAACAGCCCGAGGCGTGCAGTGTCCACGCCGGGGAAGCCGCTAATGAAGTCCGCCATCCCGTGAATGTCCTCGATGCGGTGCTGGGGCTTGTCGATGCTGCGCGGCGCGCCGCCGCTTCCACCCTGGTAGGCTGCGTCGGCGGTGATCGTAATGAAGCCGCGCTCTGCAAGTCGCTGCGCATAGAGACCGGTCGTCTGCTCCTTCACGCCACCGTTGGGATGGGCGAGCACGATCGCCGGATATTTCTTGCTGGGATCGTAGCCCGCGGGCGTATAGACGTTCGCCACGATATCGAGATTGTTGAGCTTGTAGGTCACCTGGTGGATGTTCACCTTGCCCGGCTCGTTCTTGGTGACCGCCCCGTCATAGACGAGCGTGAATGGGTTTTGCTTGTAGTCGGCTGCCACAGTTTCGGTGGTGGTCATTGCTGGAACTCCTATGATGGCACCTGAAATGATCAGCGCGGTCGCGCCCAAAAACTCGCGTCGTCTGCTGTCGATGACTTCCGTCATGCCCGGCTCCTAAAGGTCGGTGTTCGAAATCGTCGGAGAAAAGATAGCCGCTTACAGCACGGGCGATTAGACGGCTCGCGCCGCTAGAGCCTATTAGGGTTCCTTATTAATCACGATCACTTGATAAGCTGTGATGGAATAAAACCAGCGGAGCCCGGAAAGCGTGAATTTCGGACCGCATTCGACAGCAGCGAACAGCAGGGGATTACTTAGCTAAAGATTGGCTGGCTGAGCTAACGAGAACTCTAAGCGTCAGTCGGACGCCGATTGCGCAAGATCCGGTCGTTCGCAATCCTTGGTCATCTCGATCATGGTGGCTCGGAAACCCATTCGTTCGAACAGAGCTTGAGCACCTTTGTTCTTGTAGGCGGTCGATAGGACGATCCGCGGAGCGCCTTTTCCCGCAAGCATCGTGATCGCTTGTTCCAGCAAGCGTCTGCCGACGCCTTCCCTCCGCCTCTGTGGATCGACGAAGATGTCGTGAATAACCCCCGCGGGGCCTCGGAGGACCATGTAGTCGGCGCCCTCGATCGCACCGTAGACATAACCGATGATAGAATCCCGATCCTCGGCTACGAGGACGACGACGTCGTCGCGGACGACCTGGCTCGCGAGCCACGACGCGTATTTGTCGGGTGTGGTTGGCCCGGCGGGAAGGAACCGGGCTGGGTCCCACATGTTGTGCAGCGACATGAGTGACGCGCCGTAGGATCCGAGAACCGCAGCGTCAGCTTGCACAGCAGGTCTTATGGTGATCGATTCGAGGTGCTGCTGGGGCATGTTGGTACCGCGAGATAGGCGCCGGAGGCCCGGCGATGGTCTTCGAGACTCCATAAACGTGCTCGCCAGGGGATCGTTCGAAATCTAGTGCAACTGCTTATGTCATGGGGAAGCCGACCCGGCAGTCGTTCAGGTTACTCGCGAGGCGACGGCGGGAAGAAGGCCTCAATCGATCAGTCGAGCTTCTTTTCCGCCAAGAATTTCGAGATCTGGTTGGCGATCTCGACATTGTTCAGATCTGACATCAGGAAGTGGGTGCCGCCCTTGATGCCAATGTCGGGCAAGTGAATGAGCGTAGCGTCCCCACCGTGCTTGTTGACCGCATCGACCCAAAGTTTTGCCATTGCGAGCCGCACACGCCAGTTGTCTTGGCCGCGTTCGGCTGTCGGCTCGGTCGGGAAGTTGTCACCGTAGTAGATGATGATCGGCAGCTTGGTCAGCTTCTCGAAATCGGCGACGGGCACCGATTCGCCCTTGAGCGTTCCAGCGGCGCTCGGCATGTCGGCCGGTACCTCGCCTTCTGGGAAGATGAAGCCGCTCCCCGGCTCAAGCGCGACGATACCCTTGACGTTCGAATTCTTGATCGCCGTCAACCAGCCGGGGCCGCCCGCCTGCGAATGAGTGAACAGGATGGCTGGACCAGTCTTGTCGAACAGCGCGGCCATGGCATCGGAGATCACGTTTGCGTCGAACGGTCCGGTATTGGGTGTGACGGAGCGGAAGAACTGGTCGAGTGCCGCGGGGTCGCGGGAGAACTGGACGTTCGAAAAATACTCCGGCCACTTGCCGATGCGGAACTGGTCGAAGAAGAGCTGGTCGTAGGGTGTCGGCTCGATCGTTGTCGCGACGGTGCTGTTGCCTGCTCGTCCGCGACGCGGCTGATCGACGAGATAGACCGGATAGCCGCGACGAAGGAAGATGTTTTGGAAGCCTTCGCGGCCGTCGGGCGTCGTCTCCCAGCTTCGGGCGGACTGGAAGGCTCCGTGGAGCATCACGATTGGCAGAGGCTTGGGGTTCGGCGGGATTTGATAGAATACGTAGGCGTGGTCGCCATGCAGGGTCTGTCCTGCTGCCGTGGGAGCGTTGTTGTCGTAGGTTCCTGGCGTACTCGATACCGTACCCCCCGACGGCGAAGCTTCCTTGCTCCTGGATTGTCAAAGGCTCCTGCTTCAAAGCGGTCTGGGCAACTGCCACGCCCGATGAGAGAAGCAGGACGGAAAGCGAGAGGGCGGATAGGGTTCTGGCGAACATGTTCGGTACCTGCCTTGAAACATTGAGCTGGCAGGAGATTACCCGAGCATCATTCAGATGATTAGGGACGCATTTCCGATTGAAGGTATAAGCTCACCTTATCAATCCGCTGTGTTGATGCCGTTCATGTCCTATACCGAAGAGCGTCCACGACGAGCTGGAATGCAGGGGACGCGTGGCGGCGGTTAGGATAGTAGAGATGATATCCGGGGAACGGTGCGCACCAGTCTTCGAGAACTCGTATCAGGGTGCCCTTAGCGAGATCCTCCGCCACAAGGTCATCGGGCATGTACGCAAGGCCGAGGCCGCGACGGACTGCATCAAGACGCATCGCGATGTTGTTGAATATCATCTGCCCTTCGACACGCACGTTCAGTTCATGTCCGCCCTTCTCGAATTCCCACTGGAGAATGTTGCCATGCGTCGGCATGCGCATCTGGATGCAGTTGTGGGCCGTGAGATCCTGTGGGACTTCCGGCCACGGGTGCTGGCGGAAGTAGGACGGAGCGCCGACGACGGCCATGCGCATCTCTGGCGCGATCTTGATCGCGATCATGTCCTTGGCAAGTTGCTCGCCGAGCCGGACGCCTGCATCGTAGCGCTCCGCAACGATATCGGTCAGGCCGTAGTCAACGGTGATCTCGACATTGACATCGGGATTGTCAGGCAGGAACTTGTCGAGCGCGGGCGCCAGGACCGAGATCGCGGCGTGCTCTCCCGCCGTGATCCTAACAGTCCCCGCTGGCTTGTCACGCATCTCGGTGAGGGCTGCAAGCTCCGCCTGGATCTCCTCGAAGCGCGGCCCGGCCGTCTGGAGAAGACGTTCGCCTGCCGCCGTCGGAGACACGCGGCGGGTCGTCCGCGTCAGCAAGCGGAGGCCCAACCGCTCTTCCAGTCCCCGGACAGTCTGACTAAGCGCCGATTGCGAAACTCCGAGCTTCACCGCCGCCCGCGTAAAACTCTCCTCGCGCGCGACGGTTATGAAGGCGACCAGATCGTTGAAGTTCTCCTGCGGCATTCATTAGGCATCCTTATAGCTTCATCCCGATTACTGCCCCTAATCGATATGGTGAGCAAGAGCTATCTTTCCGTCATCGCAACGCAGCTTGCCGCGGAGGACGTCAAGCAGGCAAGTCAATGGGACTGCAATGTCTGACGCAAACACAGCTACCTCGCCATCGAACAAGACAGCGATCCTTTCGATCATCCTCATCAGCTACGTGATGATCGTGCTCGACATCTCTGTCGTCCTCACGGGCCTGCCGAAGATCCATAACGAACTCGGCTTCACGGATGCCGGGCTTGCCTGGGTGCAGAGCGCCTATACGCTGACCTTCGGTGGCTTCCTCCTCCTTGGCGCGCGTGCCGGGGACATACTCGGCCGCCGTCGGATGTTCGTCGTCGGCATGACGATCTTCACCGTCGCCTCCGTCGCTATCGGAGCGTCTCAATCGTCCGCATGGATGCTGTCGTGGCGTGCGATCCAGGGACTGGGATCCGCGATCCTCGCGCCAACGACGCTCGCTCTCCTGCAGACCACGTTCGACGAAGGCGAAGAACGTGTCCGGGCCGTCTCGCTGTACAGCGCCGCAGCGGGCGTCTCCGCGACAGTCGGTCTCGTCGTTGGTGGACTGCTTGCCGACTGGCTCTCCTGGCGCGTTGGGTTTCTGATCAATCTCCCGATCGGCATCGCCACGGTTACCGCGGCCCGCATCTACATCCGCGAGACAAACAAGCGTCCAGGAGCGTTCGATCTGCCCGGTGCAGTGACTTCGACGCTGGGCATGGCCGCTTTCGTCTACGGATTCATTCGTTCCGCACAGGCGGGATGGGACGTCGTAACCCTAGCGACACTGGTCGCCGCCTTCATCCTGCTCGGGGCATTCGTGTTAATCGAGCGCGGTGCGAAGCAGCCGATCCTTCCGCTTCGCCTTTTCGCTGACATCGAGCGCTCGGGCGCGTATGGTGCCCGTGTCCTCTACATCAGCGCCATGGTCGGCTTCTTCTTCTTCACGACGCTGTATCTGCAGCAGGTCGCGGGCCTGCGCCCGGCACTGGCGGGTCTCGCGTTCGTCCCAGCGACGATGCTGCATGTCCCGGTCGCGATCGTCGTGCCCCGCCTCATCAGGCATTTCGGCCGGAATGCCGTTCTCGTCGTGGGGATGCTGATTGGCATCGTCGCCATGGCTTGGCTAAGCCGGGCGGGAGTGAGTTCGAACTATTGGACGGCGGTGGCGTTACCGATGGCGCTGATCGGCATCAGCCAGGGACTGACGCTCAGCCCCCTGACATCGTCCGGCGTCGCTCGGGTCGATCGTGCGGACGCAGGAGCAGCGTCCGGCGCGGTGAATGTCGCCCACCAGATCGGCAGTTCGGTCGGTCTCGGCGTACTCATCGCGATCGCCGCCATCGGATCGAATGGCCTCAACGGAGCCGACCTGACAGCATACAGGGTTTCCCATGCGTTCGACGCAGGCACCGTCATGCTGATGGCAACACTGGTGATCTCGCTTCTGACCATCGTTCCCGCCGCACGGCGGCAGTCTCAGTCCCAAGAAGAAGTCGCGCCGACCGAACGCGCGGCCTGATCAAGGAGAATGACAATGAAGAAACGAACAATCGGAACGCTCGAGGTATCGACGCTCGGCCTCGGATGTATGGGCCTCAGCCACGGCTATGGAGCGGCGACCGACACGAAGGATGCCGTTGCGCTCATCCGGGCGGCTCATGACCGCGGTGTGACCTTCTTCGACACGGCACAGGTCTACGGCCCGTTCACCAACGAGGAGGTCGTCGGGGAAGCACTCCAGCCGATCCGGGACAAGGTCGTGATCGCCACCAAGTTCGGCTTCGAACTCCCGAGCCGGGATGGCGGTCAGCATATGAACAGTCGGCCCGACTACATCCGACAGTCCGTCGAGGCATCTCTGAAGCGGCTGCGAACGGAGGTGATTGATCTTCTCTACCAACATCGCGTCGATCCGAACGTTCCGATCGAGGATGTGGCGGGGACAGTCAAGGATCTGATCGCGGAAGGCAAGGTCAAGCATTTCGGCCTGTCTGAAGCTGGCGCTCAGACGATCCGCAAGTCCCATGCTGTTCAGCCAGTGACCGCGCTCCAGAGCGAGTACTCGCTGTTCTGGCGCGAGCCCGAGAAGGAGATCATCCCGACGCTGGAGGAACTCGGTATCGGGTTCGTGCCGTTCAGCCCACTCGGCAAGGGATTCCTGACGGGCAAGATCGACGAAACGGCGACCTTCGGCCCCGGCGACTTCCGCAGCGTGGTTCCGCGCTTCCAGGCGGAGAACCTCAAGGCGAACAAGGCGCTCGTAGGAGCGTTGACGCAGATCGCCGAGGCAAAGGGCGTCACGCCCGCGCAGATCGCGCTAGCATGGCTGCTGGCTCAAAAGGATTGGATCGTGCCGATTCCCGGTACCACCAAGCTGCACCGCCTGGAGGAAAACCTCGGCGCGGCAACCGTAGACCTCAGCGCCAGCGACGCTTCTGAAATCGCCGACGCCCTCGCGAAGATCGACATCGTCGGAGACAGATACCCCGCGCACCTTCAGGCACGCGTTGGAAAATAAGGCCAACGACCACAAGCTCCCCATCCAGACAAAGGATATGAAGATGACTACCACCGTACCCACCGTCACCCTGAACAACGGGCTCCAGATGCCGATCCTGGGATTCGGCGTCTTCCAGGTTCCCGATCCCGCCGAGTGCGAGCGCAGCGTCCGCGATGCGATCAACGTCGGCTATCGTCTGCTCGATACCGCGACCTCCTACGGAAACGAAGAGGCCGTGGGCACCGCGATCCGTAACCACGGTATTGATCGAAAGGAACTGTTAGTCACGACGAAGCTCTGGATCGAGGACGCGACATATGAAGGGGCCAAGGCCGCTTTCGAGCGTTCGCTGAACAAGCTGCAGCTCGACTATCTCGACCTCTGGCTTATTCATCAGCCCTACGGCGACGTATATGGCGCCTGGCGCGCGATGGAGGAGTTGTACGAGGCGGGCCGCATCCGCGCGATAGGCGTCAGCAACTTCTATCCCGACCGTCTGGTGGACTTCGCACTCCACAACAAGGTCGTCCCCGCGGTCAATCAGATCGAGATTCATCCATTCCACCATCAGGACGACGCACAGAAGATCCTCCAGGAATACGGCGTGCAGCCTGAAGCCTGGGGTCCATTCGCGGAAGGGAAGAACGGCCTGTTCACGAACGAGCTTCTGCAGTCGATCGGCAAGAAGCACGGCAAGAGCGTTGCGCAGGTTGTGCTGCGGTGGCTGATCCAGCGCAATATCGTCGCGATCCCGAAGTCCGTGCGTAAGGAGCGCATGGCCGAGAATTTTTTGGTCTTCGACTTCGAACTCGACCAGGACGACGTCGCCTCGATCAGCACGCTCGACCAGAAGACCAGCAGCTTCTTCGACCATCGCGATCCGGACAAAGTGAAGTGGCTCGGCACCCGCAAGCTCTGATCAAGAGACCCGAATGCTGCTCGCGCGATCTTATTTCGACCGACGCAGCACCAGAGGCGACGAGCAGTCGCCTCTCATCCTCCAGCAGCCGGACTTAGAGCTCGTTGCGCTCGGCGATTTGGCTGACATGATTATAGCAGAGGCTCTGTGACGCCACGGGGCGGGTGATATCGGGGTATTCTCGATAACGACGGGATCAAATGCAGGCAGCATAGGCTGCCTTAATCCTCATCGTCTCCCAGTTCGGTCGCCAACAATTCTGCGGGGATCGCGCGGCGATCGAGCAATTGCCCTTTTTGCCCCGCGTACCACTCGTGGTAAGTGGGGCAAATTATGTGGCGCGCGAACCCAGCTTGCTTAAACTCAGTGGTGGTTGCGTCGTTTAGCGAGAGCTTCTACCCTTCAATCGCTCGGCGCGCTCCGATTGGCGCCACGTTTAGGGATTGGCTTGCAGACAGAAACTTCTCGCCTAAAGCTTCGACCTTCTATGCTGTTAGACACGCCTGCCCTGTTCCAATTTCTTGGAGACAGGGAGGCGATGAAACATACCGACGTGGACGAAACAACCGCTGTTGATTATCGTACGAATTTGCCCCACTTTTTCATTTCGGACGGATCCGCCCACACTGCGAGAAAATGTTTTCGATCAACACCATAAATGCAATTAGATGGTACAACACGAAATGAAGAATTGGCGCAAATCTAGCTGAAACTCAACAGATGCGGGTAGCGGGCGGATGATGGTCGATTCGGGAGCAAGCATTCAGACTCTGCTAGAATTTATAGGCTGCATTTACAACACTCCATGGCAGCGTTGCTGGCAAACGACATCGATATTGCGTCATACCTCGACGCTGCCTGATCTGCCATTTGCCATTTCTTAAGACAAGACTGGCCTCAATCGTCTAAGCGCTGAGATAGCGGCGCATGCAATAGAGCAGTGCTGCCTGCTCTGCGTTCTCACTGATGTCGATCACGCGTCCGAAGAGAATGCGGTGGGATGCCTCATCAATGGCGTTGGTCAGTTCGCACTCGAAGCTCACCGAAGCATCAGCAAGCATCGGGGCACCCGAGAGGCCCTCTCTCCATTCGCCAAGCGCAAATCGATCGTCCATCGGCGTCTTGCCACCAAAGAGGTTCGATAGGTCCTCCTGACCCGGCATCAGGGTGTTGACGCAGAAATGGCGTACATTCTCAAAAGCGGGAAAACACGAGCTGGCGCGATTGATGCAGACGAGAAGTGTCGGTGGCATATCGCTGACGCTGCACACCGCCGAGGCCGTAAAGCCGTAACGCTTGCCGGCAGAGAGGGTCGTGACGACGCTAACCGCCGAGCCGAGGCGCGACATGCCGTTGCGAAAAGTGGCTTTATCCACGATGTCGAATCGGTGGTTCACCATATTCATGTCGGCCTCCTGCTGTTAGGCCAACGCTAGGCCGAGAGTTCTCTTCGGACGATTTCCGCGCCCGCCGCGAGAGCATTTAGCTTGCCGCGTGCCACCCGCCGAGACAGGGGCGCCATGCCGCAATTGGTGCAAGGGCAAAGTTTGTCGGCATCGACAAATTGAAGTGCCTTTCGCAGAGTAGCGGCAACTTCTTCCGGGGTTTCGATGGTGTTGCTTGCAACGTCGATGGCCCCGACCATCACCTTCTTGCCTCGAACAAGTTCGATGAGATCCGTTGGGACATGAGAGTTGTGGCATTCGAGCGAGATCATACCAATACTGGATTTCTGCAGCTTGGGGAAAGACTCCTCGTACTGCCGCCACTCCGACCCCAGGGTCTTCTTCCAATCCGTGTTGGCTTTGATGCCGTAGCCATAGCAAATATGGACGGCAGTTTCGCATTTGAGCCCCTCGATCGCCTTTTCGAGGGTTGCAACGCCCCAATCATTCACCTCGTCAAAGAAGACGTTGAATGCTGGCTCGTCGAATTGAATGATATCGACACCGGCCGCCTCCAGTTCCCTCGCTTCCTCGTTGAGGATCTTGGCGAATTCCCACGCTAGCTTTTCACGGCTTTTATAGTGGCTATCATAGAGCGTATCGATCATCGTCATGGGACCCGGCAGAGCCCATTTGATCGGCTGCGTGGTCTGCTGACGCAGGAACTTGGCGTCTTCGACAAAAACCGCTTTTTTGCGCGACACGGCGCCGACCACTGTCGGAACGCTCGCATCATAGCGATCCCGGATTCTGACGGTCTCGCGTTTTTCAAAATCCACCCCGTCGAGATGCTCGATGAACGTCGTAACAAAATGCTGGCGCGTCTGCTCGCCATCGCTCACGATATCGATGCCCGCCTGTCGCTGATCGTCCAAGGACAAACGCAATGCGTCCTGTTTGCCCTCGATCAGTCCCTCATCCTGCAATTTCCAAGGCGACCAGAGTTTCTCAGGCTCTGCAAGCCAGGAAGGTTTTGGCAAGCTGCCGGCGGTTGACGTGGGCAACGGTCTTTTCATTTTATGGGACCTTATGTTTATGAGTTCGTCAGCGGACGTGATTGGCAGACCATTGCTCAAGAACGGTCTTGTAGGGTTTGATGAAGTGCTCCTCAGCAAACTTTCCCTGCTCGACAGCCAGCCGGCTACGCTCTTCACGATCGTAGACAATGCGGGTCAGTGAATAGTCCTGGTGCTTCAGGCTTGGCTGGTAGCAGGCCCCTGCTGCAGAATTGGCGTTGTAAATCTCGGGCCGATAAATTTTCTGAAACGTCTCCATTGTGCTGATGGTGCTGATGAGCTCAAGATTGGTGTAGTTATCGAACAGATCGCCGAGAAAATAGAAGGCAAAAGGCGCAACGCTATTCGGCGGCATGAAAAAGCGAACCTGCAGCCCCATTTTTTGGAAGTAGAGATCGGTCGAAGACAATTCATCCTGTTGGTATTCTACACCCAATACAGGATGCTGATTTCCAGTCCGACGGTATGTCTTGCTGCTTGAAGCGCTCAGGCATATGACCGGAGGCTTGTGAAAATGCTCTTTGTAAGCAGCTGAATTTACGAAACATTTGAACAGGTTGCCATGCAGATCGCCAAAATTCTCTGGCGTGCTGAATGCGCCGCGATCCTTGTTGTACTCTGGCAGCACGACGCTGAAGTCGTAATCTCGGACGTACGAGGAGAAGTTATTGCCGACGATACCTTCGATGCGTTCGTTGGTCTTTCGATCAACGATGTTCGTTTTCAGGATTTCAATCAGGGGAAAAGCATCATTGTTGCCAGCGCCGACATTCATCTCAACCGAAATGATTTCGAGTTCGACAGAATAGCGATCGCCTTTCGGGTTGTCCCAGTGCGCCAGAGCGTTGAAACGGTTGTCAATCATCCGCAGGGCGTTGCGGAGGTTCTCCTGGCGGTTCTCTCCTCTGGCCAAGTTAGCAAAATTCGTCGTGATTCGCGTATTTTCTGACGGGCGATAATCCTCATCAAAAGTAATTCTCTTGATACTGAAATTTAAATCTCTACTCATCACGATCGAACCTCCTAAATCTCAAGATAAATCCTGAAACTTTTGACGCATGTTTCAGGATACACCGGATATTATTTTCAATTGTCTCCAGTCGGATAGTCTTAACGCTGCCCATACTTAAGAGCGGTGCGCGTTTTATGCCGGACAGTTCGATCGATTAAAAATGGTATTATCTCACGCAAGCATGAGCCATGTTCATGATTTGACGTGAGAGCCGGCATCTAAAGAAGCTCGGGATATCGGTATATTGCGAGCCTTATGATGGCGAGGCGAACGGGGCGATCATAATCTATGCCTCGGCCAAGGCATCGGGTTCTCAACGTCAGTAGTCGGCCTGTAGTATCTAGGAGAAAGGCTTTTGACGCCCCGTCGAGGCGGCAGGCAGAAAGGGAAGGCACCGAAACGACCGCTTCCGATATATTCCTATGAGAGACGCCTTGACCCCTTCAGCGACATGCGACATTGGTTCGTCATCGTGGTTCTGCGGATGACAAGTCCGGGGCTAAGAGGGAATTCGGTAAGGGCTTTGATCACAGCCTGAAGCCGAAGCTGCCCCCGCAACTGTAAGCGGCGAGCGAAAGTCCACACCTGTCACTGAGGCCTGCCTCGGGAAGACGGACCGGAGCGAAGACCCGTAAGCCAGGAGACCTGCCGCGATAGATAACGTCCACGGGCGGGGTGTCCCGGTGTGCCGCTTTTGCGAACGGCATTTCTGTACCGTCGCCTCTGCGTCATGTCACTTCCCTGCCGCAACCTGATGGCAGTACCGATGACAGAAAACGCGACGATAGGAAAGCTTGCCCAGCACGGCTCGATAACCCGCCTCATCAATATCGTCTTTCCCGGAGACACCAACCACCACGGCACCCTCTTCGGGGGAACCGGGCTTGCGCTCATGGATCGCGTTGCCTTCATCGCGGCAACCCGGTTCGGACGGGCGCCATTCGTGACCGCCTCCTGCGAGCGCATCGATTTCAAGCAACCGGCCCGCATAGGGCATATCATCGAGTTCGCGGCGCGACCGGTTAAGGCAGGCCGCCGGTCCCTGACGGTCGAGGTCGAAATGGCCGCCGAGGCCATTGTCGGCCGGCAGCGCCATACCTGCACGCGCGGCATCTTCCATATGGTTGCTGTACCGGAAGGCGAGAACGCCGCAGGTTATGCCTTGCCCGAACTCCTTTCTGAAGAGAAATCGGATACGAGCGACGTTGTTGCGATGGTTGAGATCGTCTTTCCGGACCAGGCAAACAGCGTCGGCCGGATGTTCGGAGGTGAAGCCATCGCCTATATGACCAAAGCCGCTTTCGTCGCAGCGTCCCGCTACTGCGGCAAGCTGGTGGTGCTGGCCTCATCCGAGCGTATCGATTTCGCAAGAGCCATCGAGATCGGTGAGATCGTCGAGGCGGAGGCACGCGTCGAGCATGTGGGCCGCAGTTCCATGTCGATCGAAACGAAACTCTGGTCCGAAAACCTTCTGACCGGCGAGAGGCACATTACCGCGACCGGACATTTTACCATGGTTGCTGTTGATAAGGACCACCACCCGATTCCGGTGCGCGACAGTGTCACGGCAGAAGCAGTTCCTTTTGAGAACGGGCGGGCATAACCATGTTGGACAGGCAGCATCTGTCGATCCTGCGTGAAGTCGACCGCTTGGGCAGCCTGACGGCTGCGGCGGAGCGGCTAAACGTCTCCCAGTCCGCTCTCAGCCACACGATCCGCAAGCTGGAAGAACGCTATGGCGTGGCGATGTGGGAAAAGGACGGGCGCAACCTTCGTCTCACCGAAGCCGGCCGCTACATCGTAAGGTTGGCGCAGCGCGTTCTGCCACAGATCGAAAGAGCCGAAGATGTCCTGTCGGACTACCGCCACGGCCAGCGGGGTTCGCTCAAGATCGGCATGGAATGCCATCCTTGCCATCAATGGCTGATGGGTGTCACAAAGCCCTATCTCACGGAATGGCCGGACGTGGACCTCGAATTGACGACATCATTTGCCTTCGGGGGTGTCGCGGCGCTGACGGGTTACGAAATCGATATCCTGATCACACCGGATCCGATCGAGACGCCCGGCATTCATTATCTCCCTGTGTTCGATTACGAGCTGGTGCTTGCCGTGCCAGCAGATCATCCGCTGGCATTGAAGCGCCATGCGGAACCGGCAGACCTTCACGATGAGACGCTCTTCACCTATCCTGTTGCGCCGGAGCGGCTGGATGTGTCTACGCAATTCCTGGTGCCCGCAAATTGCCGCCCGCGCCACCACCGCAACGTGGAGACCACGGAAATGATGCTTCAATTGGTGGCAGCAGGCCGCGGGGTCAGCGCCATTCCGAATTGGCTGGTGCGCCGGGAGGCGGCCACACTTGGTGTACGTCCCGTCCGCATCGGTCAGAGCGGGATCCAGAAAAGCATCCACCTCGGCTTGAGAGACGGCGACGACACTGTCGACTTCATCGCTGGATTCCTAACAACGTCGCGCCAGACACCAGCCTGAAGCATCAGTGTCTTTGTCGGCGCTGCCGCAATGGAGTTTGCAGTGAACACCGCGGCTGAACCTTGACGAACCAGAATGGTTCAGAGATATTCAATGTGAACAAGCTAGGACCTACTGATGACCTCATTCACGATCCGCGTCCCAGACGAGGTGGCTGATCGGTTAACCCAAATCGCTCAGAAGCTCGACCGTTCGCGCTCTTACATGGCAGCACAGGCCATTGAGGACTTCGTTTCACGCGAAGAATGGCAGCTTGCCGAAATTGAAGCCGGAATCGCTGAGGCAGACCGCGGCGAGTTCGCCAGTGACGACGACGTAGCTCGTGTGGTCGCAAAATATGTCAAAGTGCCTTCTCGCTCATGATCCAGAGGCGCATCCGATGGACAGTGCGAGCCTTGAGGCGACTTGATGAAATCGGCGCTTACATTGAACACGACGACCCCGATGCTGCTGCACGGGTTGTTGCCCGGCTCGTAGCCGCCGCCGATCTGTTGGTTGAGTTTCCAGCTGCTGGACGCATCGGTCGCATTGCCGACACGCGCGAAGTCGTGCTGTCCGACATTCCTTACATTATTGCTTATAGGGTTCGCCATGATATTGAGATCATTACCGCCATGCATGCATCGCAGAAATGGCCGAAAAGGTTTTAAGGCTGCTTGCCGCACGTCCGTGATCGCCTTGAACCAATTCGAACCGGCCACCCCATTAGTACAAACCCCATCCGTCTGAATTTCCTAAGTAACAGATACCGGCTTTTGCCCGATTGGGATGTCCGATTTGGGGGCGCTTGCGGTCTGTCTTCGCCACGGGTGCGCCCGCAGCCTTGACTTAGACCAAGTCATAGACCATTTCTTTGGAGGAATTTGGGAAAGCTTAAAGGAGTCCAAGTGATGCGCGTGTCTGTTAGCGAGGCCAAAGGACAACTTACTGAGTTGGTGAAGCGAGCCGAAGCAGGAGATGAGGTCATCCTAACCCGTCGCGGCCACGAGATCGTGCGCCTGGTCGCCGTCGCAGTCTCACCCGGCCTGAAGGGACGGCGCGCATTGATGGAGAAAGCCAAGGCATCGGCCATAGCCAAGGCGCTTCAAGGACCAGCAGCCGCCCGCAGCCAAGACTTTCTTTATGACGATGACGGGATGCCGGCATGATTGCAGTTGATACATCGGCCCTCATGGCGATTGTGCTCGACGAGCCGCAGGGCGAAGCTTGCATGACGGCAATCGAAGAGGCGGATCGATTGTTGATTTCCGCCGGCACCGTCGCTGAGGCCCTCATCGTAGCCTCACGACGCAATGTCGGGGAAGAAGTCAGCCTACTCATTTCAGGCCTCGGCTTCGAGATCGTGTCCGTAACAGCTGCCGCCGCCCGTCGAGTGGCCCATGCCTACGGCCGATGGGGCAAGGGTGTTCACCCGGCTGGACTGAACTATGGCGATTGCTTTTCGTATGAAGTCGCCAAAGAGCACGATTGTCCTCTGCTTTATGTGGGGGAAGATTTCACCCAGACTGACGTTCGGCGGGCTCGTTAGCACCTCTTCACAATCTAAACGGGTAAACTGACTGGCAGTTGAAGAGCCGTAGAGCGTCCAATTCACGTCTATGCTCTTGATCGGAGCCGAACCAACGACCCTGTTATTGCAAATGCTATCCGTTTGAAATTCTTCAGTAGCGGACAGCCGCTTTATCGACGCCGACTGACCGATTTGGGGCCGCTTTCGAAGGTTCTGTTGCAAACTTCCTGGTTACTGGTGACATGGCATTGATCACCACTTCAATCATTCCTTCAAAGCAGCATACGGAATCCCACCCTCAAGGATGCGCATCTCAAACTAGACAGAATCTCAGCTGTCGTTTCACAGGAGATGCAAACCCAAGTGTCCAGATTGCCTCAGGGCGTACGACTGCCCTTGCATCCCCCAACACGACGGCAGGGGATGCGATCTGCTTCGACCTAATCACGATTCTCGCAAAAGCCTATTGCTCCAATTAGGCCAAGTCGCTGGCTGCCTCATCGATAAGAGCCGCGACCTCGACAGATTTCGACATAAGCGACG
>JAAMEZ010000045.1 GCA_013322215.1 Martinezella rhizogenes | reverse complement strand
CGTCTGTGACGATTCCTTCAGCAGCGCATAGACTAACACAAACGCGAATATGCCAACGGGACCGTTGATGAGGAAGCACCAGTGCCACGACAGATTGTCGGAGAGATAGCCGCCCAAGGTCGGTCCGATGACCGGGGCGACGACGACGGCGACACCGAAGAGGGCAAAGGCCTGACCCCGCTTTGCCGGAGGAAATGCGTCGGCCAGAATGGCTTGCGACGTCGGCACCATGCCGCCACCGGCAAAGCCCTGGATCATCCGGAAAATCAGCAATGTCTCCAGATTCCAGGATAGACCGCACAGAACGGACGCAATTGTGAAGGTTGCAAGGCACAGAAGATAGAAGCGCCGTCGCCCGAAGCGCTCGGAAAAATAACTGCTGGCAACGAGCACGATCGCATTCGAGACGAGATAGGTCGTCACCACCCAGGAGGCTTCGTCGGAGCTGACGGCGAGGCCGCCGGAAATGTAGCGCAATGCCACATTGGCGATCGTCGTGTCGAGCACCTCCATGAAGGTCGCCAGCGATACGACAATGGCGATCAGCCAGGGATTTGTCGCGCCTGCGGAGGATGCTCCCGCTCCGCCGGCCGTTGCGCTTGCCCCGCTCATGTCAATCTCCCGGGCGCACGATCACGGTCGGCACCACGGACATGCCGGGACCGATGGCGACATCTGCCGGCCACTTATCGACGATGATCTTCACCGGCACGCGCTGTGTGACCTTGACATAATTGCCGGTCGCATTCTCGGCCGGCAACAGCGAGAAGGCCGTGCCGGAACCCGGCTGGACCGACGCGACCTTGCCGCGCAGCGTATGATCGGGATAGGCGTCGATCGTCAGAGCCACCGGCTGACCCGGCCGCATGTCGGTGAGCTGCGTCTCCTTGAAGTTCGCCGTGATCCAGACCTCGTCGGGAACGAAGGTCGAGATTGCCTGGCCCGCATCGATAAACTGCCCCTTGGCGCCGGTGAGGCGTACAACGCGGCCCGGCTGGGCGGCCGTTATCGTCGTATAGTTCAGATTTTGCTGCGCCTCTTCCGCCTGCGCTTGCGCCTGTTTCAGGCTTGCAAGCGCGCTGGATTTCTGAGCTTCGGCGACGGCCTCGTTCTTCTGTGCCGAGGTGATGTTCGCCTGCATCTGGGCGAGGCTCGCCTGATCCTGCTGCAAGGTCGCCGCCGCCTGCTGTACTGCCTGCACGCTACCGGAGCCGGTCTTGACCAATTGTTGCTGGCGACTGGATTCCTGTTGCGCAAATTGCAGAGCCGCGCTGGCGGAATTCTGTTGCGCCCTTGCAACGTCGACCGAGGCGCTCGCTGCTTCGATCTGCGCGCTGGCGCTATCGATCGAGGCCTTTGCCACCTCCACCTGCCCGTTCGCCTGGTCGAGCGCGATCTGATAATCACGCGGATCGATCTTCAGGATGACATCCCCTGCCTTGACGTGCTGGTTGTCCGTCACCGGAACCTCGGCCACGTAGCCCGAGACCTTGGCAGCAACGGAGAAGCTGCGAGCATCAACAAAAGCATCATCAGTCGTCTCATAGGGATAGAAATAGATCTTCCAGACGAACCACGACGCAACAATCAGAGCAGCCACGATCGCAGCGCCGCATAGCGCCCAGAAAGGATGACGGCGCAGGAAGGAAGGCCGCTTTGCTTCCTGCGGATTCTCCTTTTGATGCTGGGCTCGCTCAGAGGTCCGCTGCATGGGCCGATCCGGCCCGGTTTCCTTCGTCGTCGGTTGATTGCCAGCCATGACATGACCTTTGGTTGTTGTCCCGCCGGATTCGGTTCCCGGTCGTCGAAGAAGCGGAGATCAGCGCTGCAGAAAGCGCTTGATCTCTTTAAGATCCTTGATGAAGTCGAGCCGGCTCTTTTCCTTCTCGTCAGCATCCCTGATCCGCAACAGCGCGGATGGATGAATGGTCACGAGAACGTTGAACCTCGGTGAGGGATTCAGGATTTGGCCGCGATCGCGCATGACCCTGACCCTGGAGCCGAGCATCGAGGATACGGCAGTTGCGCCGAGTGCCACGACGAGCTTCGGCTTCAACAATTCGAGTTCGGCGCCGAGCCACCAGGCGCAGCGCTGCACCTCGCCTGCATTGGGACGTGCATGAAGGCGCCTTTTGCCGTGCATTTGGTATTTGAAGTGCTTGACGGCGTTGGTGACATAGCAGCGGTCCCGATCGACGCCCACTTCCTCCAGGCATTGATCCAGCAGCCGTCCAGCCGGCCCGACAAAAGGTCGCGCGGCTTGATCCTCCTTGTCACCCGGTTGCTCGCCGACGAGCACGATATCTGCTGCACGGGGTCCCTCCCCGAACACGACGTGTGTGGCATTGCGATATAGTTCGCAGCGCTGGCATGATTGCGCATGATCCCGCAGCTCGTCGAGTGTCTCTGCGTCTGCATGTTCATACGCGAGTGAGGGGCCCGCGCCGGCCGAGGGAAATCTCTGGAGCATTTTGGGGCTCGCAAATGGTTCCAGACTCTAAGACGATCAACTGATCGCCGTACTCTTTGTTCCATGCGTCGAACCGATCTTATTGCGGGAACCGACACTTGCCGCATTCGTTAAGACAAGAGGCATATATCCATAAGGGAGAGATCCTGATGACCACCGAAAGCAAACTCGGCACCTTTGCGCTCAGCTCATTCTTCGATGACGAATATGACGCGGAGGCCGCCGCGCACGCATTGATAGAAGCGGGCATTCCAAAGGATGCCATCACCATGACGCCCGGCAACCGGCCGGATACCGCTCCGATCGATCACATCGGCTTTCTGGACGCCCTGACGGGCATGTTCTTCCATGAAGAACAGCGTGCTGCCTATGCGGCCGCCCTTGAACGCGGAGGAACGCTGGTGACCGTTCAGGAGATGAACGAAACTCAACATAACATCGCCCTGCCGATCCTGACGGAGAAGGGCCAGATCGAGTTCAACGAACGCGAAAGTACTGGTTGATCCCCGCCCGATCCCTTTGGCGGATGGAGGGATCTGTGCGCGTCAAACTGCCCGCAACTGCAGTGGCTATAAAACGCCGCATGCGCATCGCCGGCATCCAAATGGTCAATCGAGGAGTAGACTCATGATGAACAGTGCTCAGGAACTTGCCAAGGAATATCTGCGGCTTGGCGGAAAAAGACTCCTGGTGATGGATGACAACATCCTCTCGACCAAGAGCTGGGAAGCCGATCCGCCTGAAGCCGAGACCTTCTGGAAAGACGAAATCGAAGGTTTGGCACCGAGACGGCGCAATGAGGTCATATCGTTCCTGCCTTCCATCAACGTCACCTAACAGCCAGGATCTGGGACATTTTTCAAGGACGTACCGCCGAATGAGCGGGTACGCGGCATAAACCGCTATGTCATATCCGTGCACCGGATTTTCTGTCCATCAAGATAGCCATGCTCATAGGCTTTGGCCTGTTCGCTATTGTCAGGATATGGATTCTTTCTATTCTCCGCTTCGCATTTCCCAGCCTCCACCCCTTTCTCATATGCCTCTTTTTCGCTTTCAGAAGCCGGAAGTCTGGGTGATTGATCTGGGTAGTATTGTATTGGGTTCGGGAGCCCAAGCGCAGGTGCGAAGATTGGGGTTGTGGTTGGCGTTTGTGGGCACATGTTGAATTCCTCCTGACATTGAAACGTCATTTGCGATCGACGGTTCCCTGAGGCCATCGGACCATCGCACATTGTCTTCGGCGAAGGCCACCGCCCCATAGGCCGATGAAGCAAATGCGGACGATCTGGCAGCGGGTTGGCCCCGAGACCGACTGGAGGCACATCCCTCCTTCGACGAGTGAAACTTTTTGAATTTTAAGCCGTTGTCGTGCTTATGACCGGCGTGAAATCCAACCCCAAGACGGTCGATGGTACCAAGTCGCGTGGTGCCAAGAGGTCGCAACACGAAGAGGCCCCGACCGCGGAGGTCGAGCAGCCGGCAAATATCATTGAACCGGATCCAAAGCTGACACCCGAGGAAGCCGAGCAGGCACGTAAGAGATACCTGCTTACACGCTTCTGGATCAGCGCTCGCGGTTACTGGAGCCGCCGCGGGGATGGCTTTGCATGGCCATGCACGATCGGATTACTCGCCCTGATCGGCCTCAATGTCTGCTTCCAATACGGGATAAATATCTGGAACCGCGCTATTTTTGACGCCATTCAGCAGCGCAATGCCCACACCGTCTATTTCCTGAGTCTCGTGTTCCCGCCGCTCGTGCTTGGCAGCGTCGTCCTTGTTACGACACAAGTCTACATTCGCATGATGATCCAGAGACGTTGGCGTTCCTGGCTGACGACCGCGCTCATCGCTCGCTGGCTTGCGAACGGCCGCTACTATCAATTGAATCTGATCGGCGGCGAAGGCCATAAGAATCCCGAGGCACGTCTCTCCGAGGATATGCGGATCGCGACCGAATCCCCCGTCGATTTCCTTGCAGGTGTCATTGCCGCCTTCGTGTCAGCTTCGACCTTCATCGTGGTGCTGTGGACGATTGGCGGAGCTCTGACATTCCAGATCGCAGGCACGGTTATCACCATTCCGGGCTTTCTCGTCGTCACCGCAGTTCTCTACGCAATCGTCACATCCACCTCGATGGCAATCATCGGCCGGCATTTCGTCCAGATCTCCGAGGTCAAGAACCAGGTGGAGGCCGAATTTCGCTACACGCTGACGCATGTCCGCGAAAACGGCGAGAGCATCGCATTGCTCGGCGGCGAAGAGGAGGAGCGCAATGATCTCGAAGAGACCTTTGGCAACGTATTGAAGCAGTGGGCGCGACTTGCGCACCAATACATGCGCACCACATTTGTGTCGCAGGGATCTATGCTGATCGCACCCGTCGTGCCGGTCCTCCTTTGCGCACCGAAGTTTCTCGAGGGCAGTATGACGCTCGGTCAGGTGATGCAAGCCGCCTCTGCCTTCGCCATCGTCCAGAGTGCGTTCGGATGGTTGGTCGACAACTATCCACGCCTTGCCGACTGGAACGCCTCCGCACGCCGCGTCGCCTCACTCATGACGTCCCTCGACGGACTGGAGCGCGCCGAAAAGAGCGACTCCCTGGGACGCATCAAACACGGTGAAACCGAAGGTGAAGCGATGCTGTGTCTAAACGATCTCTCGGTAACGCTCGACGACGGCACCTCCGTGGTCAAGGAAACGGAAGTCGAGATCGACCCAGGTGAACGCGTTTTGGTCGCCGGAGAATCCGGCACGGGAAAAAGTACGCTGATACGGGCAATTTCCGGTCTCTGGCCGTGGGGTCATGGTAGCGTCAATGTCGCTCCCGATAGCCGATTGTTCATGCTGCCACAGCGACCTTATGTGCCCGCAGGCACGCTTCGCCGCGCCGTCGCCTACCCCCGTGCAGCCGACGACTGGACGCTGGACGAAATCAAGACTGCTGTTGGGAAAGTCGGCCTTGACTATCTGAACGACAGAATCGAGGAAGACGCACCGTGGGACCAGACACTGTCGGGTGGTGAAAAGCAGAGGCTGGCATTTGCGCGTCTTTTGCTACACGCGCCTGATATCATCGTGCTGGATGAGGCGACGTCGGCACTCGATGAAAAGAGCCAGGACAAAATGATGGAAATGGTGATCAATGAATTGCCGAAGGTTACCATCATCAGCGTTGCGCACCGAGCCGAGCTGGAAGCCTTTCATAGTCGTAAGATCACCTTGGAGCGAGGCAAGGGAGGCGCAATGCTTGTGAGCGACATTGACCTTGCCCAGCATGGGAGAAAGCGGAATTTGCTCTTGCGCCTCTTGGAGAACCGAAGGCAGTACCGAAAGGCACCCTGACTTCGGGTAAAGAACACGCCATCGAGCTTGACTGTTCACTCGGTAGCCTCGTGGAAGCGACAGTTTCGGTAACTGCAAGCAGACAAGCTCTTATCAACCCCGACAAACGTCAAGGAGGATAGTAGCAATGACCAAAGCTAGATCGAATAAATGGTCTCAGAACGTCACAGAGAACAGTGACGCCCTGGACCTGAAGAAAGGCCTATTCAACGAGCGCAGCGCCAAAAAAATTGCCGCATCGCTCAAGCAGTCTGCGGAACGGAGCAATCGTCGCAAATCCAGCCCGTTTCAATCCGCCATGTCGATGTTGAATTTCTATATTAATCGGGCAGGTGCCCAGCTTTCGAAATCCCGGCGAGCAACATTGGAAAGGGCAAAAGCGGAACTCAGAAAGGATTTTGGCCGCGACCCCTAGGCTGGCAGTCCGCCGCTCCCCTGGACTGGTGTTGGCAGGCGAGCTGAGCCGCCAACGCCTGGTTCCTCCAAAGCCAAACTCCTAGCTCTTAAGGGGATACGAACCGTCGGCCCTGCCATTGTAAACGTCCTCTGTAACAAATTCGCTACGCAAGCCAAGAACTTGACCCGGAAAGCCGATCGAGGCGCAAGCCGCTCTTCGGTCAGACATGCCTCACTGAGCACGCATGGACCCGCCCATTGTCGGACAATTAAAAGGAATTCCCACATGGCACCTCGTCAAACATCGATTGCACGCGAAATCGCCTCTCCCTGGATTGACTTTAAGTAACGACGAATCAAATGCTTGCCGGCCTAACAGAGGAGAACACTGATGGCCGACGAACCCACGATTGAGACCATTGCGACGACCGAAACGCCAACTGCAGCACCCGCTGAGAAGAAGACACGCAAGTCACGCACGCCGAAAGCTGCCGCTGAAGCCAGCAACGTCGATGCTGTCGTTGCACCTGCTGAAAAGCCGGCGAAGAAGACGCGCGCAAAGCGTGGCTCCAAAGTGGTTCCGGTGAAAGCCGAAAAGCCGGTTGCCGCACCGAAGGTGGCCGCCACTCGCGCGCGCCGGGTTCAAGCTACTGCTTCCGCTCCGGTCTCTACCGCTGCTGACGTCATTGACGATATCGCCGACCTCATCAAGCTTGAGGAAGAGAACAAGCAGCTTCGTAAGGAGCTCTCCGAAAAGCTACGCGCAGAAAATGCGGATCTGCGCAAGCGGCTCGGCAAGGCGTGATTTCTGGTTTGGAGCGGCGCCATGTATTTTCATGCGATGGCGCCGCCGATCTTTCGTCCATTGGTCGGGATCAATGCGACCTAGGTGACAATAGATGACCGCGGCAATGTCCCGCCGCCATACTTTGAAGGTTACATGTGATGAGAACACCATGGAGATTTGTGGCCGACCTGGTGTCGCGTAAACCGAAACCACATACTCATGACGACAGTCCAGCAGTCGAACCGAAGGCAATTGCTCTAGAATACAAGACCGTCCCCGAAGAGGAACAACCTGGCTTCGGTACGACGGCAATCGACCGCTCCGCAGAGCCTGGCTCCGAGGCGCAAGTCGAAGCCAGCCCACCGGAGCTTGATACCAATGCTAGTGAAGCCGGAACGGCGGCGCCAGTTGCAGCAGAAGCTCTTGCAACCGCAGTCAGTAACGAGGAGACCGCAACCCTCGCCACCACGCAGCGGGCCGAGCAAACCTCGCCTGCTCCCCCTGCGGCCGAAGCTGCCGAAACACTGGGGAAGCCAGCACCGGCACGTCGAAAGAAGGTTGAGCCGATTGCGGAGTCGACGGCTTCGATCGGAGCTGCGTTAAAGGAACCTCCTGCCGCCGCAGCCGGCCCGAAATCCTTCACGGATGAAATGGCCGACCTCGATGCGGAGGTCGCGGCGTTGCGGCGTCAGCTTGCAAAGAAGCTCATCAAGCAGAACGCGCAATTGCGCAAGATGCTCGCCAGGTTCGAGGCGCGCTAATCGCGCGCCGCCATTCCGATCGAGGTAAGGCGCCGCCGATGGCGGAGTCTCGCGATCTGTGAATCGGCGTCGCCGAATGACCCCGCCCATGAAATATCAATACCTGGTGACGCCAATCTGCCTCTAATCACCGCGCCGATTCACAGGGGCGTCGCCCCCAAAAAATCAGGAGGGCAGCTTCCACCCGAAGCGGATGCTCGATCCTATGCAGGCTGGTAGCTTGCAACGATGACGTCGGTACTGGTGATCACTTGATCCGCGAGGCGAAGCTTGGCAAACGGAGCGTCGGCGTTGAAGAGCCGATGGCCCTGCCCTTGGCCGGACGGAGGTCAGGTACGTTAGCCAACTTTCTAGGAACAATCGCAATGGCTGAAACGTTGTAAGGAGCAGTCGGGCGTGAGCGTAATCGGAGTGTGGCGCTCTCCTACCCTCGGAAATCCGAGGTTGCTTCCAGCCTTCGAGCTGTGACGCGGGGTTCGAATCCCTGCCCCGGCTACCAAATATATGGCACGCGCTACGGCGCGGTGTGAAACGGCGCAGTGATTAGGGCCTGCCGCGTGTGAGATCCCAGACCTCGCATTATCATGTCTTCCCGCATGCGCTGGCGAAGCGGTGTCATCGGGGCATCATATTGAAAACTGGTATTGAACGTTCCTCCTGTTGAATGGAACACAATGGTCCGACAACGCCAGCAACCTGCCTAGAACCTCAGATGATCACACCGACCTCACCGCGCAGGCCCTCCCGCGGAGCGGGTTCGTGCAAGAGGGCGCAAAGCAATCATCCCGCGCTTAGCTGCAACTTCACTTTTTAAAGACTACAACCCACAGCCAACAAACTCGGATCGATTGATGTGAAAGGAATCGAACCGTAGATCCACTTACCGAGCAGCATAATGATGGCGCTCAGCATGAGCATTTCTTTGCCTTAGACTAACTGTTGAGTTGCGCGAGATTCTGATTCGCATTTTTATTTTGCGCTGACCTCAGCGTGGGAGATTCAACCATTTGAGACGATTGATTATTCTGCGTTTTTTCTGGATCTTAGCCAAACGAAAAACCGGGTTAAATCATCAAAGAGATTAAGACAGTACATCGACGCCTTGAAGCGAACAATCACCCGCCCACCGACCACCGGTGGTAAGCGCCGTGGATTGTTAAACATATCGAAGGAAATCGTGTTGCCGGCCACATTCATGCGGGTGCGGATAAGCGAGCCCAGAAAATGCACAGAGGAAACCTCCCCCGTCAGCGCCGTGTCGACTGTGGTCGATTCCGCCAGCGAGCCAGGCTGGGGGCGCAGAGCGAATGATACGGTACTGCCAGCCTAATCGAGGACAACGCAGGTACGTCGCCATCAAAAACAAACGTAATGCGATAAATTGCAAAAACCCATAAAAATACAGGGTTGTATAGTATAACAGTTTTGTGACAGCTTCTGGCACCACCCCATTCTTCCTAAGGTGCCCCCGCCCGTGTTTATCGCATTTGAAGGCCCAACAGGCGTAGGCAAGACGACGATTGCCGAAGCGCTCGCCAGCGAGCTCTCTGGCCAATTTTTCCCTGACCCTTTTGTAGAAGTAACGAGATTCAACGACCTTAATTCTGACCCATTGGCTACAGAATTGGAGTTTCTATTCAGACGATATACCTGCCTCGAGTCTATTAGCGAACGTCTGAAACGAGCACCCGATCAACCAGCAATTTGCGATTGGCATGTTCGCAAATACAGCTATTTCGCCAAACAGAATCTGTCGAAGTCAGATTTTGAAATCATGTCCCGTTTCGCATCGCTGGTGGAGTCCGCGTCTCCGACTCCAGACCTACTAATCTTCTTACATACATCCACACCTGAAATAAAGAGCCGGATTACCAAGAGGGGTAGACCGTACGAACAACATATCGATCATTCCGAGATTGACAGGATGAGTCATGATTTCTCAATGATTGCTTCGATGATGGGTGCCGAAGGACGGGCTACTGTTCATGTAGTCGATAATTCCGATGGAATTCGCTCGACAATACTCAGGCTGAAAGAGGTTTTGAGTAGCATTCTAACATGAAAATCCAAAATCGATAAGGTACGCAGAAGCTGGGAGGAGGAATATCTTGGCTCGACAATTGTTCGCCGTTCAGGAAGGAGTGGTAGAGGTACTAGATCGTCCTCTGCCAATGGTGCTCCAACCGGACGAAGTTCGTATTCGTTCAATGTATTCATTGGTTAGTCAAGGCACAGAATCAATCACTATCCAGGGGAGAGCAGCAAGTTTCAGACGCAGCTGGGACAAAAACCTCAGAATCTTCCATGATAGCGACATTAAGCTCAAGAAATTTCCAACCGAATTAGGTTACAGTTGCGTGGGAAAAGTGGAGGAAGTTGGCCTTGCAGTATCGACAGTAAAGATCGGTGATACAGTCTGGCTAGATCGACCACATGCCGATGAGCACGTTGTTTCAGAATATGAAGCAGAATCCGGTCTTTGCAGTCGAGATGTTGATCCACGTCGATATACTTTCCGTGTTCTTACGAAAGTTGCGCTTGCCGGCATTCATGATGCTCACCCGTACTTGGGGTCTGTCGCTGTTGTTGTCGGTCTAGGAGTTGTGGGGCAACTTACCCTGGATCTGTTGAAACTTAGCGGTGCATCCAGGGTATATGCTATAGATCCAAGTCCAAGAAGGCGGCGAGCAGCCGAAGCACGCGGCGCTATCGCGATCGATCCATCAAACTGTGATGTCGCAGCGGAGATAAAGAAAGCCGAAAACGGCACGGGCGCGGATTTCGCCATAGAGACATCAGCTAGTCAGGCAGGATTGCGCACTGCGCTGCGAAGCGTGGCTGTTGGAGGTCGGGTGGTCACCGTTTCCACCTACCCCACTGGCGGTGTAACACTTGACTTGGGGGAGGAGTACCATCGCAACAGGATAGAAGTTGTCAGTTCAATGTCAGTGAATGAGTGCCCTCATCGTGGAGCACCGATATGGGATATCGCCCGCTTGCTTAAAACCACAAGAGATATTCTCGACCGTGGCGATATCGAGCCCGAACAACTCATCACTCGTACAGTCCCGTTCGAAGAGGTGCCGCGATTTTATAAGGAAATGGTTGGCAGTTTTTCGGACGTAGCGACGCTAATCACCTATCACGGGGCATAAAATGCAGCCGATCATTGATAAATTCCTCTCTAGAAGCGACAACGACCTACCAAAGTTAAGTAAACTTCTTTCGGACGGGCAACTGTCTGGGACGGCGGAAGTCGTTGCCGAATATGAGTTGGCCCTCGCCCAAACTTTTGGCGTGCGACGTGCCGTCGCTGTATCGTCCGGCAGCACGGCAATACAGGCAGCGCTCAGCGCGATTGATGCCAAGGCAGGAGACGAGGTCCTCGTACCCGCCACCGCTCCTCTCCCTTCGGTGTTCCCCATTACTGCCAACGGACTGATACCTATCGCAGTGGACGTGACAGAAGGATCGGTTGGATTTGATCCGGAAGATCTGGAACGAAAAATTTCGTCCCGTACTTGTGCGGCGCTTGCGGTGCCGCTTTGGGGTTACCCTCAGGATTTGCGGCGCATTCGGTCAATTCTGGACGCCACTGGCATCCCGTTGATCGAAGATGCGGCCCATGCCCACGGGGCTAGATCAAACGGCAAGATGGTTGGGACAGAGGGATTGTTGGGTTGCTTCTCAACTCACGACCGGAAGCTTTTAGCCACCGGCGAAGGGGGCTTTATCCTCACCGACAATGAAGAGATCGCCGACCGAATCCAGTCTTATACCCGCCTCGGAAATCTGCGGGGTGATGAAACTGGTGTGAACTATAAGATTAACGCTATGGCTGCGGCAGTTGGTATCGCACGCATTCCGCTGCTCGAGGTCCTCATACGCATGCGGACGGAAAATGCTCAATACATTCTTCGGGAAATAGGCAGCGCTGGCTCCATCAGCGAGTTGGATTATCCTGAAGGTGGAAAGCCCAACTATTACAATCTGACTTTCGTTTTGACCTCCGAAGGGCATGCGACAAGGCAACTGGAAAAGATCTCGGCTCAAGGAATTGCGATCGATCAGATCAAGTACGGCTATAATGTCTTCTATCGCCGCAACGCATACAAGGACATCGCCGCCAGTTGCCCAAATGCCGAATCTTTGATGGAGAGGCTCGTGCAGATACCGGTGCATCCTGGCTTGGATCAGGCCGATCTTGCGCGAATCGTGGAAATAATTCGAGGGGCGATATGAGTTTTACTCTGCGGACTGGCATTAAACATTTCACGGCGTCGGCTCTCATTGAGAACAGGGGACAGTTCCTCGTTCAATTCCACCAGAAGTTGAATCTTTGGCTCTACCCCGGTGGGCACATCGAGGAAAATGAAGAACCTCACGAAGCAATGTTGCGCGAGGTCGCCGAAGAAGTTGGCGTGTCGGTTTCATTCGTGTCACAAGAGCAGGAGAGCGACTTAGCGCCGTTTCTGCCAACTGGTTCCGTAGTGGAGTTGCCGGCTCCGCTCGCGACCCTTTGCGAAAGAATCCCAGCGCGGAAAGATCAGCCAGAGCATTGGCATATCGACCTAATCTATCATTGCAGAATGGATGATGGAGTACGTCATAATCTGGAGGGGTCGGAATTCATGCAATGGGTCACACCGGACGAGGCTGACGCTATCCCTTGCCCACCCGAACTTCCCGCACTGATGCGCCGGGCTCAACGGTTCGGGAGAAGTTAGCATGCTACGTATTCTTCAGGTAGTCACGGATCTCTCTTGGCCCGGTGGCGATCATGTCTACGTTTGCAAACTGCTCGAGTATCTGACAAGTCGACATGGGGGGGAATTTGAACTTCATCTCGCCGAGATTCGCGCGCATGCCCGTAGCGAAAATATCCACTATTACGAGCTAATGGATGCGCTTGGAGTTACCGTCCACTCGATACAAGATGGTGGCTCGGCAAGCATGGCCCTCCGCATGGCCAGCTTCATTAGCCATCTTGTAAATCATCTCGATATCGACATCGTTCATTCCCACATCTTCATCGCTGATTTATCTGTAGTTACCGCCAAGCTTGGATCTATACGTTACATCGCTCGCCTGTCTGAGACCATCTCGCCTGAGAAAATGTTGCAAGCAAAGCGGATTATCGACTCAGAAGTGCACCAATTAAATAGCATATACGAAGATATACTTCCTCTTTCAAAGCAATTTCCGGAATATGAACTACCTCCCGCGCAATTTATACATGTTTCAACGAAGCATCTTGGTGTGGTGAAGAGCATATGCCATGAGCATGACATCGAAAGGATGTACAAGGAAGACGCACAGCATCGTCTGATAGCTCATCAGGTCAATAGAGAACTCCAAGAGTTTGTCTCCCGAGAAAGTGATCAGATCGTTGCAATTGGCTTAGATGCATACGACAAATGGGCCGCGATAAATTCGCGTTCTCTTTACATTCCTGTTTCGATCATTAATGACCAAGATTTGAAGACTGCTCAATTGGCAATCAGATGTCGAGAAGAAGGCCAGCAGCGCTGGGGCGTATCCGCAAAGAAAGGAACGAATTTTCTTTTTGTGGGCCGTTTGGTGCACAAGAAAAGCCCAGAGACACTGGTGGCCGCGTTTAAAGCGCATCTACAGTTATACCCTGACGATACGCTTACGGTGGTAGGAGGCGGCCCGCTCCTTGCGGAATGCGTGGAAATCTCTGCCGGCGCATCCAACATCCGGTTTCGCGAGCACATGCACCGTGATGATGTATTTTCACTTATGGGCGCGCTCGATGCGCTCTGCTTATTTTCTCTGGAAGAGGGGCTGCCGCTTGTTATCCAGGAGGCAATGGCCAGTGAGATGCCTATTCTATCCTCGACGGCAGGCGGGATAGGCGACCTGGTTGAACATGAGAAATCAGGTTTTCTGGTCCAAGCTGTGACGAAAGAAGAGATTCTGGCGACGCTGTCCCGCTTCTCTGATCTCCCATCCGAAGCACAGCGAAATTTTGGCAGATCCGCTCGAGAACGTTTGTTAGCGTGGAATTCGGCTGATGACGGTTTTTCTCGTTACTCCGAGCTATATAAGACATTGGTTTCAGAGGTGCGCAATTAAGGTGAAACGGCGTATCCGTCACTTTCCATCAACCCTCTCGCAATCAATACGTTGGCTTGCCTCCCCCGCGCACTATGGCTTGTTGCTGGTTGCAGCGCTTCCTAGTGCGATGGTTCGCGTCATCGCGACAGTGTATTTAATTACGCAGTTGGAGATGGACCCGTTCACGGTCGGTTGTTATGTCTACGGATCTACACTGCTAGGGATGGTAGTCACATATTTCGCTGGCCGAGGGCATATAGATCGACAAAACCCCGTTCTTCTCACACTAGCCTCTCTCTCGGCGTCCATCCTCAATATCGTTTGCCTGGCATTGGCTTTTAGATCGCCGTTTTTTCTAATTGCCTCTGCCTGCTTCGGTGGAATTTCGCAGCTTCTAATCCCCGCACTGTTTATGTATGACGAAGGCTATCATCTCGGGAAAAGGAAAGTTGTGGAGGGCATGTATGGCACGCGCCTTCTCGTTTCCATTGTCTGGATTGTTGGACCACCTCTCGCATTCCATCTCTATGATCTTGGTGGGTTTTCCCTCGTCCTCGTCGGATGTATCATCTGCGGAGCAATGGCATTTGTAGGTGTTTTTCTTGAGACGTCCGCATCCGGGATAGAGTACATCTCTCATGACAACGACAGACAGACCGAAGAGAGTGCAATCAAGGAACCATCATCGCATCGCTTCTCGTACAGGGAACTTTTGTCAGTGTTTTCTGTGATGGTCTTTGTCACATCTGCGAATCTGATCCATTCCATGACGATGCCGATCTATCTCCTGAAAACTTTAGCCGTTCCGATCAACATCCCTGGCATTGTCATGATGACAGCGGCAGCCACTGAAGTCGTCGCAATCTACCTCATCCCGAAGTTAGCGCGGAGAATTAGCGAAAAATTCGTTCTTCAAGCCGGCTTAGGAGCGGGGCTTGTCTATTTTGCCCTTTTACTGTTTGCCACAAATCCGTGGGTGATACTCGGCATGCAAGTCCTCTATGGCGCACATTTTGCGTTCTCCACGGTGGTTTGCTTGGGCTTGCTCAAAGCGATCAGTAAAAATAAGGTTGGTTCGATTGCTGCCCAATTTCTCAATGCAGGGAAGATTGGCAGCCTCCTAGGATCAGCCATTTTTGCGGCTTTCGCCAACGTACTAGGATACTATCACCTAATAACAAGTGCTTGTATCTTCTTGATATTTTTTGCAGCACTATCGTCGGCCTTCCTTCCTCGCAGCCAGTAACGCTTCTGATGTCGTCACGGCAATAGGACTGTATGGCTGTGAGGTTGACGGGGTTCATGACATTGTCAACTTAACATGCTTTCGAGGATGACGTATGGCCTACTCCTGATCCGGTCTACTGTCGCCACCGTTTCCCAGCTGATATGATTGCTCATCCAGTCCGGCTCTGTTTCCCGGTTCCGCTCAGCTGCGGGTGGTCTCGGATATGTTGGCCGCGCGCGGCATCATTGTCTGCTATCAGACAATCCGCCGGTAGGCCGAGAAATTCAGTAGGCAATTCACCAATGCGATCCGCAGCCGGTTGGCTGGCTGTCGGCGTCGTAGCAGCGCTGGACTTTTCGGTTGCGTTTTGGCGGGATGACCAGCTCCGTTCCGCTTTGCGCAATCCTGTCGCACAGATGATCGGCATCATAGCCTTTGTCGGCAAGAGCAGCCCCGGCTTCGAAGCCATCGACGAGGTCATGGGCAAAGGCGATGTCGTTGTGTTGTCCGGGAGAGCCGATCAATCGGATTGGAAGGCCGAGCGCTTCTGTCGCAGCATGGATCTTCGTGCTCAAGCCGCCGCGAGACCGACCCAGGCCCTGGGCATCCGCCCCCCTTTTTCCTTGCGCGCGCCGGCAGCATGCTGATGAGCCCGCACGATGGTGCTGTCGATCATCAGCCATTCCAGATCGGCTTCGCGGGAAAGAACCGACAACATCTCGTCCAGAACACCCATCTCGATCCAGCGGTAATAGCGTCGCTTCACCGAGCGATAGTCGCCAAGCCGCTCGGGCAGGTCCCGCCAGCGACCGCCGGAACGCGCCATCCACAAAAGCGCCTCCAGAAATGTTCGATTATCCGTGCGTGGACCGCGCTTGCCTTTGGTCCCACCCGGCACAAAGCCCCTGATACGCTCCCATTGATCATCTCGAAGTGCGTCGCAATCCATCACCGACCTCCAAAAGTCAGTGTTGAATCTGATTTGCGCCAGCCTGGGAACCCATAACCGTTAAATCGTCACCACGCCCTAGGAGGATACGAATATGCTGGCAAACGACGAAGCCTCAACGATACCCTACGCGGAGCTGGACCACAGCGAACGGCTCGACCGTGTTGATTTCCTCGCCGCGACGATCTCGGATCTCGCCTTCGACGTCGCTGGCGAAGGCGATGCCCAGACGGTGAGGTCGCTTCTCGATATCGGATGGATGCTGAAGGTCATGCGGGAAGACCTGGCAAGGTGTTGCAGCTCAAGCAATATGACAATCATCAGCAATGCCGTCTGCTTGATCTTTGCCATACAAGCTCGCTGCGAAGAATTGCCTGCGGTGGGGACGATTCATTAATCCGTCTCGCCAAATTGTATTTTAGGTGATAATAATTTAAGATGGGAGGCCTATCGGTTCTCTTAGCTGGAGCGCTTGGCATCGACACCTTCAGGCTAGGAGAGATTTGTTTGGCGCTCGGCAGTTTTCTGTGGTCTATGACTGGGATGGCGCCAAAACGCGGCGTATTAAAATCCTGAAGATCGGCGTTTCGGGCTCGGGGATACCTGCAGCTTTGTCGGCATCGGGATCGTCCACCGGAAAATGTCAGCCACATCTGCATCTGGATACTCCGATGCACGCAGCATATTCCGGTTCGACTGCCATTGTTTTGGAGCCGTTTACGAACCGGGCTCTCACAAAGAGCTGATGCAGAAAAAGCAAAGTTGTAGTCGGCTCGGATCGTGTGGATCAGGAAGCTGCCGGATTATCACACTTATCCTCCGGCTTTTCCAGATTAAGCAATTTGGCCAGATCTTCCGCAAGCGCCTTGCTAAGCCCGGAGAGTGCTACCCCTTGGTGGCGAACCACCTCATCGTTCCTCGCATATACAACCGACCATGAGTGGGGACCGTCCGGCACCGCTTTGAACTTCCTGCCGATCATGACTTCCTCGCGAAAAAGGTAGAAATGCAACTAGCGATGAAGAAGATGGTTCCGATTCATAGGCTTGTTGATATCGCGATCGCGCCCGGTTTTGGGACGCGTGAGACGGACTTCTTTGTTCTGGACGAGCCGGCGATCGAATGCCGACTCTCCCGGCTGCGATTGCGACGATGAGGATAGAAAATGACGGAAAATCGCGCTATTTTTCCGTGATACAACAAAGAAATTGGAGATTGATCATCGCACGTCATGTGCAGTTAACCATGGAGGAGACCTATGAACGGGAGTTTGCAACAGCCATCGAATGGTTTGCAAGCGGGAAGCGCCACCCCATCCCTGACGCAAGCAAGAGTGACTTTGAATTGGGCAGTTCGGAGTGGACGCATCCGCGGTGCAGGCCCTCCTTGCCGCGATCGTCGAGAGTTCCGACGATGCGATCGTCAGTAAAACCGTTGATGGCATTATCACAAGTTGGAATCGTGGTGCTCAGCGACTGTTCGGCTATACGCCAGAAGAAGCGATAGGCCAGCATATCACCCTTATCATTCCGGCCGACCGACTTGATGAAGAAGATTCCATCCTTGCCAACATCCGCGAAGGAAAGAGGATCGATCACTACGAGACCGTCCGTCGCCGTAAGGATGGCAGTCTGGTGGATATTTCCTTGACGGTATCTCCCGTGCGCGACAACAGCGGGGCGGTGATCGGAGCATCGAAAATCGCGCGGGACATTTCGGAGCGCAAGCTTGTGGCTGAGCGACAAGCTCTCCTCCTTCGGGAAATGAACCACCGTATCAAGAACATTTTTGCCATTGTCGGCGCGGTGATCGGGTTAAGCGAACGAGCTGCGACTACGGTTGCGGAACTTGCAAGCGAACTCAGAGAGCGCACGCGCGCTTTGAGTATTGCTCACGAACTGACGTTGCCCGACATCGGCGCCGCCCAACGTCAGGACACAACCCTTTTCACGCTGATCAAAGCTCTTTTTGCCGCGCACCAGTACGAGGGCCGCAAACGCCTGTCTGTAACCGGAAGCGACTTACCAGTTCACGGACCTCAATTGACGTCGTTTGCCCTACTTTTGCATGAATTCGCAACGAATGCGATTAAATACGGCGCACTGTCCGCGGCGACAGGCCGTGTCGAGATTGATATACGACACGATGAGGAATTTTTGCTGAGATGGATCGAAATCGGAGGCCCGACGGTTGAGCAACCTGTTGGTGCCGGTGGGTTCGGCTCCCAATTGGAAAAAGCGGCAATTTCCTCGCTTCAGGGATCGATCGACCGCGAATGGAATCCGGCCGGCCTTCAGATCACTGTCCGAATTCCCCTTGACAACATCCAACGTTGAGCGGGCGCAAGGATATCTATCTGCGACCAAAGGAAGGGCCCGCATCAGCGGGCTCCCAAGGCGATGTCAGGAATTTCTGTGCGACTGCTGCCCCGCCTTGACGGGCTGCTCATGCGAGCCACCGCGGGTTCCCGAGGTCTGGTTGTTACCGGACATCTTGTCGTCGCCAGAGGCAGCGTTCTGCGAGCCGCTATTCTTGTGGGCTGTCGCCCGTCTCAAGTCCGGTTGGCTCGCGTATATTTTCACGGGCGGGGAGAGGCACGACGAATACTGATGCGCCAGCATGATCTCACGTCTCGAGCATGCGCTCAAATCGGCGGATGCCCACTTCCTAGTGACATCGGTGCAATTTCCGACAATCAGCTTTCTGTATCAATGAAGGACGGATCGCCTGAAAACACTGGAATGAATTTTCTATCGTGTTGTTTCCCGGCAAATATCTGCGCTAGTCGGCCGGCTTGCAGCCGTTCAATGTCTCTTGGATACATAAAACCAACGGCCTCGCTCAAACAAATGCGACCGCTGAGCGCCTCCAGATAGACTGTGATCATTTTATCGAAGGCCTTATGCGCACGGCGTTTCGATTCACGATCCAAAAGCTCCCAATTATCATAGAAAACGGCAAGGGCCTTCTCACGCGCCTGCTTGTGCCTTCTTGTTTTCAAAACTCCCCCTTCATCGCTCGCGTGAGTCTTTTGCTGGGAATTGATGCCCCGAAACCTCGCCTGTGTTCCTCTTCTCAGACGGACAACGATTCGAAAATTACACGCAAGCAGTCTGGCTCGGCCTCCCAAGCCAAGCCCATGCTCGAAATGCAACAAGCCAATAGATGCTGGACGAACGCCTCCCACCGGAACGCTTCCATTTCGTCGCAGGCATTCGAGAAACGGCTTCGGGGTAGTCCTGTGATCGTTGTCGGATTCATTGCGCAGGAAACAAAATATATCGTGTTGCGACCGATTTCAATCGTGAGAGAGCGCTCTGTCAGTTGGCGTCCACACGATTCTGGCCTCGGCTCGCAACCCCGGGCTCTTAGGCCGCATGCGTCCCATGATCCCGGAACCAACCAATTAGCCCTAAACGGAACTACAGGTCTTGTGGTCAAGAAACGCCATACGCTTCGACTACGAAACCGGCAGGCTTTGTCTTTCTTTGTCTTTTTCCAAGGTCAATAACTGCTCAGATGATTGTTGCCGACTGGGTCTGACCAACCTTCAGCGCTGATTGCTCCGGAACGGAGTCCCTTTGCCCGACTTCATCAAGCGTCAAAATAGCTCGGTGCAACTGCATTCACGCCTGACCCCGGCGCGAAGACACTCCCGCGATGTGCTTTTGCTCAGATCAGAATGCTCGATCGTTTCTGATATCGCTTTCGATACGGGCGACGCATCCTTCTATCTTCGCTAGCAAAATCTCAAAATCGATGGGTTTTGTCAGATAATCGGCAGCTCCCGCCCGAAGCCCCATGACGACGTTCTGCTTATCGGTCATCGCGGTCAGGAATATGAACGGGATGTTGGCAAGTTGCGGATAATTGATCTGAATCTCCGCAAGCAACTGATGACCATCCATTTCCGGCATGGTGATGTCACAAATGACGATATCCGGCCATTTGGAAACCAGAAGTTCCAAGCCTTCGCGGCCATTTGAAGCCTCCAATGTCGTGAAACCGGCCTCGGTCAACTCTTCGACGATCAACCCCCTGATCTCCGCTTCGTCATCGATACACAAAATAGTAGTCACTGGCTTGTCCTCTTGGCGATCATGCGGCGTTCGTATGATGATCCGGCGACGCCGGGGAAGCTGTTTGTGCAATTGGAAATGTAACGATGAGGGAAGTACCCCTCGCCTTCTCGCTCTCGATCTCTATCGATCCACCGTGCAATTCGACGATTTGTTTCACCAGGTACAAGCCCAGACCTGTCCCGGGAATTCCCGTGGATGTTCGCGCGCGAAAATACCGCTGAAAGATCTTCGGCACGTCCTCGGCATCGATGCCAACGCCGTGATCCCGCACGACGACTTTTACCGACTTGCCCTCTTGCCAGCCCGCAACGTGAATATCGGGATGACCCGGTGCATATTTGATGGCATTGGATAACAGGTTGGAGAACACCTGTTCCAGAGCGAATTTGTCGGCATCGACGTAGTCGGGCAAATCGCCAAGATCGACCATGATGCGATGCGATTTACTGATGGTCGCCTGACGATGACAACAGGATTCGATGATGGTCCTGAGAGCACAGCGCTCATAACGGATTTGAATTACCCCGTTATCCATACGGCTAGCGGCAAGGATGCTTTCCATCAGATCGACAATTCTAACAACTGACGATCGTATTTGCTCTGCCTTATCTCGGACAAACTGAGACTGGATATCTCCCTTGGCCCGCAACAAGCGCTGCGCGGCTCCATCGATGATGGCCAGAGGCGTGCGAAATTCATGAGACGCAAGCGCGACGAACTGACGCTGGAGTTCATTGATGTTGCGCTCCTGCTGCAGAAGGCGTTCCAGTTCGCGAGCCTGCTCCTCGACCTCCTTCGTTCTCAGGGCAACCGTTACCTCGAGGGTCTCCTTATGCCGCACCAGAATTTCGGCATTTCGAACGCTCTCCGAGATATCCTCACGTGTCGCCACATAACGACCATCAGCCATGGAGCTATGCGTGATGCAGATTACTCGTCCATCCTGGAGAGCGACATCCTGACTTGCTCTTCCACCCTTTTGCTCTGCCAATCCGATCACATCGAAATATGTCGCGGTGTGAAGCGGACCGTTGCCCAATTGCGAGCGATAATCGAGTATGGCTTGAAGCGGCGTGCCGGCGACGGTCAAGTCCTCGCACAAGTCATACATATTCGCGTAAGCGACGTTGCACAAAATTAGCCGCTTATCGGCTGAAAACATGCAAAGCCCATGCGGCATGTTGTCGAGCGCAATATCGAGCAGGCCGTCGGTCTGTCGCATAGCCCATTGTCGCGCATCCATCATGGCAGAACCTCCTATCCCGCTCGGTGAAATTAGATTTATAATACTAATTTTACGTTGCAGGCGCTTTCGCTTCCACATCGGCCGACGCTTTCGAGCGAGCGACCGTTAAAATTGCGATAATCATAACAAGGAGATGCTAACGAGCTGGCTGATAGAATCGACGCATCTGTATTGTGAACCAAAGATGCTCCCTTCGGTGAATGGGGATGAAACGACACGAGAACAATGTCTCGGCCAATATGCCGGATACTGATTCAACAAACCGACAGGGCCTATCGAGCCTTCTTCTCAAGCAATCGGTAGAGCAGCTTCTTAGCGGCCGCACGCGAGATATCCGGCTCAAAGGTGAGCTTCTGAGGCTCTTTCATGAGCGTTCTTGGCCGCGAACCGCCAAGATCATCCGCTCATGGATGATCTGGGTGACGTTCATAGACCTGCTTACATTGGGACTGAACGCGATTTTGCTTCCGAAGGCAGTGGCGCTCTCCATGCTCGCGCCGGCCTGCATTTTGCCGCCCGCGGCTTTGGGCACTGCCTTTTTCTGGAGAAGGCCGGGCTCCCATAGGCTTCAGACAGCCATCCTTATCGCCGGCTTGTTCTTTATCCTTCTCTCGGTCGCTCTGGTCGGCGTAAACGCCGGAGGCGAATTTTACGAGCGGCATTTGAACATCATGCTGTTCGTGGCCATTTCCGCCATCATCATCTTTGCCATCCCGCTGATCGCAACGACAATCATCGCGGCGATGGCACTGGGTCTTTATCTCTTCTTCCAGATGCGCAATCCTACCATTGCGCTGGGGAGTTCGGAGGCCGCCACCCTATTCTTCGCAGCCGGCATTATAGCCACAGTGGTATCGCGTCGCACCATGACGATCCTCGCGCAAAAGACCTTTCTTCTCGAGCTCCGGGACAAAGGCCGAGTAGCGGAACTGGCCGCTGCGAATGGTCGCCTTGAGCTCCTGGCAAGAACCGACCCACTCACCGGCATCGCCAATCGGCGCTGGATGATGGAATTACTCAGCCGCCTTTGGAGTGCGGAAGCCGAACCAGGAGGCATTGCCCTGCTGATGTGCGACATCGATCATTTCAAGGCCCTGAATGATAGCCTCGGCCACGGCGAAGGCGATCGCTGCCTCGTCAAGGTCGCAGGCATTATTCAAAGCAACTTGCGAGGAAGCCATGATCATGCGGCACGCTACGGGGGCGAGGAATTCCTGGTCGTTCTTCCCGGCATCGCGGAAGAGGAAGCAATCGAGGTCGCCAGTCAAATCCGAGAAAGCGTGGAGATCGCGTCCCTTCCGAATCCCGCTTCACAGGTATCGTCCTATGTCACTGTCAGTATCGGTGTGAGCCACGTAGAAGATATCCAAAGTGCCACGCCGGAACAGCTTCAAAGCCAAGCAGACCAGGCACTTTATCGCGCTAAGGAATGGGGCCGCAATCGGGTCGTGCCATATGGTCATTGATCCGCTTCAAAATCATGTTGAACACATAGGCAGGCCGTGCTGAGATTGCTCGACAGCCCGTGTGCGGCGTGGCAGCGCCCCCTTATTTGCTGCTGTCTCGGGCTCATTTTCTATGCCGACATGAGGACGGCTTGACGTCAAGGCCCGTTAATGGAGCGTGCCGGTGATAATCATCTTTGACACAAAGGCTGCCAGCAAATTTGGGTCGAAATGCCCCGGCGAATTCATCATCAAGTCGATCGCCTCGGCCTGCGACCAGGCTCTCTTGTAAGGCCTCACCGTCGTCAGCGCATCATAGACATCACAAATTGCGCCGATGCGAGCCATGTAGGGTATCTTCTCCCCGGCTAGGCGGCGAGGATAGCCCGAACCGTCGAACTTCTCATGATGGTAGAGGCAAATATCGAGGACCTGCTGCGGTGCGTTATCGATCTTCGATATCAATTGGTGGCCGCGCTGCGGATGGGTGCGAACGATGGCTATTTCTTCGGGCGTCAATTTTGTCGTTTTCGACAGGATGGATTGGGGCAATGCCATCTTGCCAAGGTCGTGGACAAGACCTCCGACTCCGAGAAGTCGTACATCATGTTCGCCAAGCCCCAGGTTCCGGCCAAACGTGACCATCAGCGCGCTCACCGCAAACGAGTGAAGAAACGTCACCTCGTCATGCTCCTTGAGCCTTGCGATTGCAACCATCGCGCCTGCGTTGCTCATCGCCTCCGACATGATGCTATTCACCGCGGTGTCCGCAGCGCTAGCAGAGAAGGTGCCATTGATCCTGGCGTCCGCCAGGACGTTACGAATGTGAGGTTTCGTTTTCTCCAGCGACTGCCGCGCGGCCTCGATGGCCTTCATCGAAAATGAGGCCAGAAGCTCCCTTTCAAAGCGGCTCCTTGCGAAGGAGGGTGACGGTAGCGCTTCCTGTTCGACATCAGCACCCTTCCGCACGTTGATGACCACACTCATGGCGTTGTAGTTCATCATGCGGTCGATCTCGGAGTGTGAAGAAATCAGGGACGGGACGAACTCGCGCGCCGATGCATGCCCTTCGCTTTCCACATCCTCTACAAACATCCCCACCCGCAGTTGGTGAAGCCTGATCCGCTTTCGCATCACTCAGAGCACCCGGAGTATCAAAACAATCATAGCACCATACGCAGTCAAGCACCCATGCGTTAACAGACGGCGAAGCGATTATAGTGCATTCGAAACTTTTTCGCGTTTTCCGACCGCGCCTGGTGCTGACACGGTTTCCGGAGCCGATGGCAGCCCCTCCCGAAGAAATGAGGACCTGCTCTAGCGGCCTTGATTGCACGGGATCACGAAAGCAAATCACAGCGCTGCGATATCAGCAGATGTCGTCTCACATGCTGCTGGCAATCCAACCCTGCGAAGGTCAGTCATAAAGGCTTCAGCGGGTTGAGGTGCATTACACGTTACAGACGGCCGCCAAGCTACGAATGTTATTAGCAATGCCGTCTTTGTCGCCCCACAATAAAGCTGTGCAGCTTTTACAAGAATATCCCACCAACTCCAGCAGGATAGTCGAGACCTCCATCACTCGAAAGTCTAACAACTTCACTCAATGCTTATGAGATTTTGATCATATAGTATCGCAGTTCACTATGCTCGAAAGAGATAATCGAATTTTAAGCGGATGCCGGCATGCTTATTGCGCGCAGGTGGGAAGCACTATGATATCTCGTCGGAAAACCGCTCAAATTCAGAAACACGGCAGGCGGTCAGACGCAGAGCAACGCACCTTGCTTAGCGACCGGAAGATATTGCCACATTCGATGAAACAGGCATTGTCCACCCCAGCAATCTGGCCGGCGTTTCAGCCATTGGTGAACATGCAAAGCGGGGCGTTCGTCGGGTTTGAAGTACTGGCGCGCTGGACCGATTCCGAACCAGGTATCATCTCACCATCGGAATTTATCCCCATTGCCGAAGCAAGCGACCTGATCGACGCTTTGACGAAAAAGATCGTCTCGGAAGCCTGTGAGCAGGCAAATCTCTGGCCGGGAAATTTCGTGCTCGCGATCAATATTTCCGCCGTACAATTCCGTGATCCGAACTTGTTCGAATTCATCCGCAGCACGGTTCAGGCGACTGGTTCCATTAAATCGAATTCATATTGAGATAACGGAAAGCGTTCTGCTTGAAGATGATGAGACCGTACGGTCAACAATCGCTCTATTGAAATCTGCGGCCATAGGCCTCGCGCTTGACGATTTCGGAACAGGATTCGCCAGTCTCACCCGATTGCACGCCTTTCCTTTCGATAAACTCAAGATTGACATGAGTTTCGTGCGCTCGATGCGGCACGACAACGACAGCCGCAAGATCGTCGCTTCGGTGATCGGGTTAGGCCAAAGCCTGGGCATGACCGTCGTTGCAGAGGGCGTCGAGACCGAGGAACAGGCGACAATTCTCCGCCGACTGGGATGTGATGTCGGACAGGGCTGGCTGTTCGGCAAACCCTTAAATGGGGCTGAAACGGCGCAGTGGCTGGCATGTCACAAACAACAATCGCTGTCTCAGCGTCCCGGGAATGTTTCGCTGTTCCAGCGCGTTCACCAACTGGACGCTTTGTACAGAGCAGCACCGATTGGCCTATGTTTTCTCGACATGGAACTGCGCTATGTCAGCGTCAACAATCGCTTTGCGGAAATGTTTGGCCTCTGTCCGGATGATCTGATCGGGCAGGCGGTATATAGCTTTGTGCCCGATCATGACGCACCTCGCGTCGCCAGCGATCTGCGACGTGTCCTCGCCGGCGAGACCGTTGTCATCAACGAATACCAGCCTGTCGGTAGCGAAAAGGCTTTCCTTATCATCAATCAGCCCGTCGAGGACGACGGGGGCGAACAGATCGGTATTTCAGTTACCGCGATCGATATTACGGATCGCAAAGCGATCGAAACCGCGCTGAGGGAAACCGAGGACCATGCTCGACGATCGATCGAACTCAGCGCAAGTATTCCTTGGTCGAGTGACGCCAAAGGTGTTATCAATTTCATGGGACCCTCGCTCGATGGAATGGCTGATAGCACCGTTGATCGTGTTGCGGACTGGTATCGTCGCATGCATCCTGATGATCGTCTCCGGGTCCGGCAGGAATGGCTTGCCTGGTTGCCATCAGGCAAACCTTTTAAAACGATGTTTCGAATGAGGCTTCAAGACGATGCATGGAGATGGATGCTCAGTCGTGCAAAGCCGCATCGCGACGCCGAAGGCAAGATCGTAAAGTGGTACGGCGTCATCACCGCAGTTGCGGCTCGAGAGGGGTTCGAACCGAAAATCGAACGGTTCGGAACTTCGACGAAGGTGTGGCAGGCGAAATCGCCGACCGGTATTGCAGTTGCACCCTGGCGTCCCTCAGCAGTGAAGCATGAACTGGATTTGCCGAATTCTGGAATAGGGAGTGCTACATCCGTCATAGGTCAGGAAGACGTTTTGCCGACGGAATTGTTGGTATCCATGCTGGTGCGAATGTTCGAGTCCGCGCCTATAGCGATGTCCATCACGACGAGTGACACGAAAACATCCAGCTATGTGAAAGTCAACGAAGCCTATCTCCGGCTGACCGGCCTGAAGTGGGACGAGATCAAGGGCAAAAGACTGACTTCCGATGGTGCAGCGATTGACAATCCTGCCCGGGACCGCCGTCACCGGCTTCTCTCGGCGAGAACTTCGACCACAAGACCCTGTTGTCATGGATCCAGGGTGAACGCGCCCCGAGGTCCATTGCCAGCTTCGACATCCTCGCCCGCATCGAGCGCGGCTACCGACTGACACCGGGATATTTCAAGGCCAAGCTTCCGCATCAGTCGCGTTCGCTCAACGGTCACGATCTTGGCGATATCAGTCCTGCCGAGCGGCGGCGACTGGCCTGGCATCTGCCGGACGACTTTGGCAACCTGCCCTTTTCCAAGCGCGAGGAGATCATCGACTGGGTGCGCCGCGTCATCATCTCCGGCTCGACCGATTATCGCCGATATCAGGCGGCCGCCAGCAAGCAACGCTATGCCATCCGCTTTCCCGGCATCACCTATGGCGGCGGAACCCTGTCTGCCCGGTCTCCCGTGCTGGCCAGCGGCGCCAGTCGCGGTGCGGATGAATCCTTCGAGGATCCGGACCTTCTTTCCGGCGTGGTCGGCGCGCCGCCACGGTTGGCGATGGAGATGGCGGACCTGATCCGCTTCAAGACGTCGACGCTGACGGCGATCGGGTTTCATCGCAATGGCGTGTGGGGCGCGGAGACGGCATCGCAAAAGATCGAGCATCTCGGGTTGATGTTCGGGGCGCTGGCCGCCTCACCGGCGGGCGTTGTCAAGGGCCGCGGCGTCCCGCTCAGCCAGTTACCTTCGGCTTGCTGATCTTCCCTGGCGTCTGGGACTGGTATCTGCAATGGCGCGAGCAGCGGCGCGGGTTCTACACCAAGTGGGAAGAAGACATGCTGATGGTCGCGCAAGCCCTCACCCGTGCCGAGGTCGGCTGGATCCGGCAGCATCCGGAGCTTCTGAGGCATGTCAGGCCGATCGAAGGCCTGATCGCACCAGAGGAGATCAACTTCGCTTCGCGCGACTGGCACGGCGCCTGCGATGCGTTTCACCGGCACGCCGCCAATCGCTCCAAAGAGGTTCAGCGGGTCATGCGGGTGCATCGCGATCCGTTCGAGCCGATCATGGTGATCCTGGAGGCGGACAGACCGCTGGCAGAATACCGCAAGATCACCGACGAGATCCTGAAGCGCATGCCGGACGAACATCTCTATCCGCGCCCGGCGGCGGAAGCTGTCCGCTCCTTCCTGATGCTCCGGCTTGGACTTCATCTCGGACTGCGGCAGAAGAATCTTCGCCAGCTGCGCGTCTGCCCGCGCGGTCATTTTCCGACGGCGGAGCGCCGGCTGGAAGACATGAAGTGCGGCGAGCTGCGCTGGAGCGACCGCGAGCATGGCTGGGAAGTGCTCATTCCATCGGTCGCCTTCAAGAACTCCGGCTCGTCCTTCTTCGGCCAAAAGCCGTTCCGGCTGATCCTGCCTGACCTGCTCGACCTCTACAAATACCTCAGCGCCTATATCGACCGGCACCGGGGTGTGTTGCTCGCCGGCGCGAAGGATCCCGGCACGCTCTTCGTGAAGACGGTCAAGACGACCAGCACCGACGCAGCATACGACTCCACCACCTTCTATGAGGCCTGGCGGACCGTCATTCAACGCTATGGCATCTACAACCCCTATACAGGCCGCGGCGCTATCAAAGGCCTTTTGCCGCACGGGCCGCACAATGTGCGGGATATTCTGGCGACGCATATCCTCAAGCAGACGGGATCCTACGAGCAGGCGAGTTATGCGATTCAGGATACGCCGGATGTTGTGAAACAACACTATGGCCGCTTCCTGCCGCAAGACAAGGCGGCGCTCGCCGCAAAAATCCTGAACCAGGTCTGGGAAGCGGCATAGGCCGGAACGCAACGTTTGCCCACGTACCGTCCGCGCGGTGGTTTGGCCGAGCTTGCCGCTGAGGCGTGGGCAGGTTCGGCCTTCCTCAATTGCCTATAGCTTCATTTCCGCGTCCGTTACCGTCAACTTGGGTACGTGGGGCAATATCGGTGGCAGCGGTTCGGTGAACGAGCATAGAAGTGTGCATAACCCAGCGTTTTGAGGCTTGATTGATAGCCTGGGGATTCTCGTGGCGGGGCAAATCATGATTCGATTCTGTCATGACGAAACGGCTCCCCTCCCCCGAGCATGCCGACACGCTCTCGCTGAATGCGTTGCGCAGTCTTGTGTCCGGTCTGTTGGAGCGGTCGCAGCAGGCGGAAGCTCGACTTGAGAAACTTGAAGCCGAGACCATCCAGCTGCGCGCGGAAAACGCCGCGCTTCGGCTCGAGAATACCCGCCTGAAACTCGGCAACCAGCTGCTGCGCGACGAGATTGCGCGATTGAAGAACCTGCCGCCGCGGCCACCGTTTCGCTCATCCGGAATGGACAAGGCAACGGACGCTGCACTCGGCAATAAGCCGACGGGTAAGAAGAAACCACGCGGCGCAAAGTTGGATGTCAAGCGGGTGAGCCGGCAGGAGATCCTGCGCGTCAATGCGCCGGCCGGCTCACGCTTCAAGGGATACAGAAGCTTTTACGTTCGCGACCTGGTGCTCAAGGCCGAACTCGTGCGCTACCGTCGTGAATGTTGGGTGACCCCGAATGGAAAGACGGTGCTGGCAGCCTTGCCCGCAGGGACCATCGGTGGCTATGGCGCCAATCTCAGACGGCTTTGCCTGATGTTGCATGCACACGGACAAGTGACGAGCGCACGCATGACGACATTGCTGAACGATATCGGTCTCGATATCTCCAAGCGCCAGATGGTGCGGCTTCTAACGAAAGAGCTGGATGGCTTTGTTGCCGAGGATGCGGCGGTCTTGCATGCCGGTCTGGTGTCGTCGTCTTATGTCACCGTCGACGCCACCGGCGCCCGACATTCCCATAATCCCTATTACGCCACAAAAAACGCCCAAATGGCACGTGATGCGCGGACTGATCTTGACAATACGCCTCGTATGGCTCATTGGGTAAACGTTAACTCATGGACAGAGTAATTGGATGAGCTCACGTTCGGTTTCCTTGCGCGACATCGCCGAGAGGCTGGGCATTTCCGTGAAGACGGTTTCCGGCGCGCTGAACAACAACAGCATCCGAATGTCGGACGAAACCCGGCACCGGATTCGAACGCTTGCCGACGAGATGGGTTACCAACCCAACGAAATCGCCCGCGGAATGCGCGCGGGCGTGATGCCGATTGTCGGCCTGCTTGCGGATGGCCTTGTCACCCAGCCGTTTGCCACCGAGATCCTTCGCCAGTTTGACAATCTGCTGCGCGGCAAAGGCTTAACCGTCATCGTGACGAGCATCCACGGCGGCCAACAGACGGAGAAAAGCATCGGCGAACTAAAGCGGCTCATGCCGCAGCAAATTGTCTATGCCAGCATGTTCCATCAAGCGATCGACTTGCCGGAGGCGGTTCGCCGCCAGATCTCCCTTATGTTGAATTGTTTCGACGTTCACGGCGAGATCCCATCCCTGGTACCCGATGAGGAATTGGCAGGATACGAGGCGGCGAGCCACCTGCTTGATCACGGCCGAAGGCGCATCGCTTATCTCGACCTCCCTGGCCTCATCGCAGGCGGCCTTCGCGCGGATGGCTTTCGGCGAGCCATGTCCGAGCATGGTGAGACGGTTCGGCAGGACTGGCTGATGCCCGCCACGAAGGGAGCGTTTTATTCGGATCGTGCACGCAGTCTCGTTAAGGCGGCAATCGAAACTTGGTTCGATGCTTCGGAGGCACCCGAAGGAATTATCTGCGGCAACGATCGCGTCGCAATGGAAGCTTACAACAGCTTGCGCAGGATCGGCCGCAGCATTCCCGGCGACGTTGCCATAATAAGTTTTGATAACCAGGTCGATATTGCTAGCCGTCTCGATCCGCCGCTTACGACTATGGCCCTGCCGCACAGGGAGATCGGCCGATTTGCCGGCGATATCGTCACCGGCAGGAAGCCAATTCCCCAAGGTCTTACTCGAATTCCGTTCCGTCTTGTCAAGCGGTCTTCCGTCTAATGCAGCAGTAATCTCGAAATCCAAAGGGAGGATGAAATGACTTATATAGGTAATCGTTTACTCAGAATAACCGCGGCAGGCAGCATATTCGCCTTGGCGCTCGGCACGGCTTTTTCAACCGAAGCGGCGTCGATCAAGTTGATGTTTCAGGGCGACCCCTATGAAGTGAGCGCGATCAACGATGTCGCCAAGCGATTTGAAGCCGCCAATCCCGGCACGACCATCGATCTGATAAACACACCGCACGACGCCTATAACGAAAAATTCGGCGCGATGATCAGTGCGAATACTTTGCCGGATATTATGGAGCTCGATGCACCGTTCCTCGCCAATTACGTCTGGTCCGGCTATCTTCAGCCGCTCAAGGGTCTCGTTGACGACGCCGTCTTATCGGACATGACGCCCTCGAACATTTCTCAGGGCACCTACCCTGTCGACGGTAAGCTCTATGCTACCGGCTTGAGCGACTCGACGGTCGCGATCTATGCCAGTCGCAAACAGCTGGAAAGCCTGAAGATCCGTATTCCAACTTCAGTCGACGACGCATGGAGCCGGGAAGAATTCGACGATGTGCTGCAAAAGCTCGCCGCGAGCGGAGTCAAATGGCCGATCGATCTGTTCCGTAGCTATGGCACAAAGACCGAATGGATCACCTACGCCTATGAGCCCGCATTGGTGTCGGCGGGCTGCGATTTGGTTGACCGTAAGAGCTGGAAGGCTACAGGCACGCTCGACAGCGCCGCTTGCGTTGCCGTTGCACAGGAATTGGCCTCTTGGGTTAAGAAGGGCTGGGTGGTGCCGCAGTCGGCTGGCCAGAACCAGTTCTACGCCAAGGAACGCATGGCCGGTCTAGCCTGGGGCGGGCACTGGTTCTACGCCGACGCCCATGCCGCGATGGGCGACGACTTGATCGTTTTGCCGCTGCCGAAGTTCGGCTCCAAGAGCGCCAGCCCCAATGGAACCTGGATTTATGCGATTTCCAAAACGACGCAAGACCCGAAACTAGCCGGCAAATTCCTGAGTTTTATGCTGAGCGATCAGGCCTACCGTGCCGCCTATCGTGATCATTCGTCGTTTCCCGGCCTGAAGAGCTTCGCGGCAAAATCCCCGCTCTATGCGGAAAACGGCGCAATGGCGATTGCGTTCCAGCAGGCAAGCAAGAGCGCCGTGCCGCGTCCGCCGCATCCGGCCTATCCGACGATCACGCTGGCGTTCCAGATCGCCATGACAAACATATTCGACGGAGCTGACGCCAAGACGGAACTGTCGAAGGCCGCCAAGAAGATCGATGCGGACATCGAGGACAACAGCGGCTACCCACCCTTCGGACACTAGAGACGACCTTCTTTCGAACACACCTTCTCGATCCGGCGCTGCCACGAGTGCGGCCCGGATCGGGGAGGACGACAATCGATCGGCGATAGCAAGCAAGTCCGGCCAGGGCGCAGGGACTCACGAAAATGGGAGAAGAGAGATGAGCACCCTGCCTTTGCGCCATGCCGGCCAGTCGCGGCGCGGACTCTGGCGACGTTACGGCGCAAACGTCCAGGAATTGGCCATGCTGACGCCCGCCTGCATTCTGGTGAGCGTGTTCCTGTTAGCGCCCTTCTTAAGCTCTTTTCGCCTTGCGCTGACCAACGAACGCCTGATTCCGCGGCCAGTCCCGACGCGCTTCGTTGGCCTTGAGAATTTTGAAAATGTGCTGACCGATGCCGATTTCTGGACCGCAATGTGGAATGTCTTCCGCTTCACCATCATGGTTCTGCCGGTACAGTGTGGACTTGCGCTGGCTCTTGCGCTTCTGCTCAATCAAAAACTGCCATTCAGGAATTTCTTCCGTGGCATGTTTTTCTTGCCGGCGATCACGTCGATGGCCGTGGTTTGCACCGTCTGGGGAACGTTGTTCCAATATCCAAGCGGTCCGCTCAATCAGATCGTCGGTCTCCTGACGTTCGGGCGCGCGCAACCGATCGACTGGCTGGGCGATCCCCACTGGGCGATGCCTTCGATCGTGCTGCTCTCCGCGTGGCAGGCTTATGGCTTTCAGATGGTCGTCTATCTGGCCGGACTTCAGAACATCCCGACTTCGCTTTATGAGGCGGCCCAACTTGACGGTGCAAACGTCTGGAACCGGTTTTGGCATGTCACCCTTCCCGGACTGCGCCAGACGAATGTCTTCGTGCTGATCATCACGACCATCCAGGCGTTCAAACTGTTCGTTCAGGTCAACATTCTGACGCAAGGTGGCCCGCGCGGCACCACCGATACCGTTGTTCAATACATGTTCAACGCCGGCTTCGTGAACCAACGCCTTGGATATGGCTCGGCAGTCTCGATCCTGTTGTTCCTGATCGTGCTGACCATCTCGCTCCTTCAACGCTATGTCACGAGAGGCCAAAGGTAATGGCGCAAGTTTCCATCAGCGCGGTACCGCGACAATCCGGCGCCCCATCATTTGATGGGATCAAAGTGGTGCAATCCGTTTCGATCGTCATCATCGCGGCCGTGATCGTATCGCCGCTGATCGCTCTCTTTGTCGGCTCCCTGAAACCCGACCGCTTCCAGATTCTCGCCGACATGGGCAGCTTCAGGGCGTTCTGGGTCGGCAATCCATCGCTTGCCAACTATGCGGAAATTGCCACCTTTTCCGGCGCGACGCCGATGGCCCGATATCTGGTCAACTCGATCATCATATTGGCGATCACGGTAGCCGCGGGGATTGTGGTGAATTCGATGGCTGCATTCGTTCTCGCCCGCGGTCGCTTTCCGGGCCGCGCGCTCCTTCTGTCGGCTCTCATCGGCCTCTACATCGTCCCGCAGGAATCCATCGTGCTACCCCTGCTCAGCTTGATTACCCGGCTTGGCCTGGCCGACAGCTTCGCGGCGCTCATCCTGCCCTCGGTCGCAAGCCCGCTTTACATATTTCTGCTCTACCAGTTCTTCGTCCAGATTCCGGATGATATTTACGACGCCGCCAGGGTCGACGGTGCCCTGCCGTTCTCCATCTACTGGCGCATTTATCTGCCGATGAGCGCGCCGGCACTCGCAACCGTGGCTATCCTTCAGGGCATCGAGTCGTGGAACCAGTATCTCTGGCCCCTGATGGTCACCCAGACAGACTGGGCGCGGCCAATCTCCGTCGGTATCGCCTCGTATTTCGGTCACGACACGGTTTACTGGAACACGGCGTTCGCTGCATCGGTGATGATGATGGCTCCGGTCCTCCTGTTCTACCTCCTTTTTCAGCGCTGGTTCGTCGCATCGATGATCGGCTCCGCGGTCAAAGGCTGATCTTCAATTTCGGAATTGACACATGAGCAAGCTCAAGATCACGCAAGCAGACGGCCTTACGCTCCATCTGTGGCAACGCCCGCTGCCCGGCGGCGGACATCGTGTTGAAACATCCTCCGTCAGCGTGCGCGCTTCGGATGGGACGCATCGTCTCGACGGTGGCGCTACGCATGACTTCCAACTTCATGTCGCCGCGCTTTGCGGACCGGCCATGATCGAGTGGGACGAATCCGAAACCGAGGTTTCACTGGCGTATATCTTCGATCATGAACGGGTCGCAACTGAGGGCATAACCGTCCTTTTCACTACCTTCCGGAACGCACCGGCGTGCGATCGCTTTCTTTGCCACCTCAAACCGCCTTTCGGCTGGATGAACGATCCAAACGGTATGTCGTTGCAGGGTGATCGTTTACATCTATTCTACCAGCACTACCCACATGCAAGACGCTGGAGCGCAATGCATTGGGGACATGCGGCAACGGACAATCTCATTGATTGGGTGCATTATCCGATCTTCCTGAGCCCCGACAAAGGGCTGCTGGCCGACAGGCAAAAGATCGGCGGTGTTTTCTCCGGCTCGGCCATACCAATGCCCGACGGCTCGCTCCGCGCATTCTACACGGATCGCGAGGACGACCGTTTACCCAACTGGGAATGGCAGAAGACCGTGCTAAGCCGGGACTGGATTACCGCGGAATCTGCCCAGACGATCATCCAGGATCGTCCACCGGAGCCAGACACTGTCCGCGACAATCGCGACGCATATGTCTTCAAGGGTGATGACGGCAAATGGAAACTTCTCCTCGGCGGGGCCGACAAGGCAGGCGGGGTTATCTACCTGTACGAGACGGCGGCGGAAGACGCCGCATCGGATTGGCGATATGTCGGCATATTCTACCGAGAAACGATTGGCGGATCGCTGCCGCTAGAATGCCCCTGTCTCGTCCCCCTGGACGGAGCGGGCGAAGGGCTTCACTTGCTGATCTTCGGCATCATCGGCATGCGTGACAAGACTACGTTGCGTCGCCACCTTTCCTTCGGTGTCGTCGGGCGCCTGCAAGGGGATCGGCTTCTTGATACCAGCCGCTTCGAAATGGATTTCGGAACGGATGCCTACGCCTTCCAGGCAATCCCGCGCGCGAGAGGACCCCTGGCGATCGCATGGGCGGCCAACTGGGCTGACGTTTTCAAGGAATTGGATTTTCCAAGCGCCATGACCTTTCCACGGCGGATATCTTACGACGGGACGAGGTTGCTTACGCCGCCGGCAACCGAGATCGATGCGCTTCGCACCAAACTCCTCGCCCGAGGGCCACTCGCCACCTTCACGACACTCGATTTGCCGAACGGACTGGCCGACATCCGCCTTGACGAGATCGATGGCGTTGGCTTCGAGATAGAGTTCGCGCATCCGGAATTCGGTCTTCGCCTGACATATGACGGCATCGAAATGGAGCTCCACTTCAATGCCGGAAACCGCGTGACCCCAAGATATTTGCGGTACACCGGACGGATCAACGACGTGCGTATCCTTGTCGATCGGGGGCTGCTGGAGATCTTTGCCGACGGCGGTGCGCACTGCTGCACGAAAAGGTTCGACAGCTCGGTGCCGATACGCGTCATCCGGATGACTTCCAGTGGCGATCACGCCAGCGGCAGCTTCGAAGCCTACGAGCTGCGTCCGGCGAAGACTTTTATCCATTATCAAGAAAACAACGGGATTGCAGGGAACTGATCATGGCCAAGGTCGAACTCAATCGTATTTGCAAGTCATTCGGACAAGTCGACATCATTAAGGACCTTGATCTGACGATCGACCACGGCGAATTCTGCGTCCTGGTTGGCCCGTCCGGCTGTGGCAAATCCACATTGTTGCGCATGATCGCCGGCCTCGAAAGTGTCTCGCGGGGCGAGCTCTTCATCGGCAGTGATCTTGTGAACGATGTCGATCCCGCCGAGCGCGGCATCGCAATGGTCTTCCAATCCTATGCGCTCTACCCGCACATGACGGTTGCCGAGAACATGGGATTCAGCCTCAAAATGGCAGGCGAAAAGAACGCCGACATTCAAACCCGCGTCAGGGCAGCCGCCGACATTCTTCAACTCACCCACCTGCTCGAGCGGCGACCAAGCCAGCTTTCCGGCGGCCAACGTCAACGCGTCGCCATCGGCCGTGCTATTGTCCGCAATCCGAAGGTCTTTCTCTTTGACGAGCCGCTTTCCAATCTCGATGCGGAGCTGCGGGTGTCCATGCGCGTCGAGATTGCCAAACTCCACATGGAGCTCGGCAATACGATGATCTATGTCACCCATGACCAGACCGAGGCTATGACTCTTGCCGACAAAATAGTGGTACTGCGAGCTGGACGAATCGAACAGGTCGGCGCGCCGCTTCAACTTTATGACGACCCGGACAATGTATTCGTCGCTGGATTCATCGGCTCACCGAAGATGAACTTCCTGGATGCCGAGGCAAACGGAGCACAGTCGGTGCGCTGCATCGACGGCACGGAGCTTGCGCTGGCGAAACTGTCAACACCATTGTCACCCGGGCAGAAGGTGACTGTCGGAATTCGGCCGGAGCATTTGACCGGACGCCCCGACGCCTCCCTGACGCTGCCGGTCACGGTGGATGTCGTCGAGCATCTGGGAACCGCAACATATGCCTATACCCATACCGCATCTGGACAAACACTCACGGCGGAACTCGGCGACGAGCGTACGGTTCGCACGGGAGATCGGCTGGACCTAAATTTCACTGCGGCTGACTTGCGCGTGTTTGGCCAGAAGGGTGAGCGGCTACGCTGAGATGGCGACGGCGTCATTCATTGTCCTGGACCGTCAGCCGAGGAGGCAGGGCTGGGCAAAAACAGAAGTAGCAATAGTGACATCCGTTAATGTTACAACCGGTGTTGTCGTCGCTGTTTGGAATGGCCTTGCGTCGGAACCTGACGATAATGGGATCGCAGGTCGCTTGCTAGGTGAGGCCGGATTCAGTTTCAGCTGAGCACTTCAATGAAAGCGACAGCTATAAATTTGCCCGTCTTACCTTTCCGAAGTACGTGGGGCAGAAGGGGTGGCAGAGGAGCTGTGCTTAGCAAAGGATCCTGTGGGTCATCGATGACGCAGGATTGCTTTGGTACTTTTTCGGAGCGACGATTGTCTTGTATGGAGGCATCGAGATGCACGGGATCACCCTTGACGGCTTGAGTGAAGCGGAACTGATCGAGCTGCACGATCAGATTGTCGATCGGCTGCATCTTCTGCATCAGCAAAAGACCACGCATGCGCTGCTCGAGCTGGCGATCGGTGAGCGTGTCATGTTCGAAGACAATAGCGGCCAGACGCAGGCAGGCATCGTGATCCGTCGGAACCGTAAGACAGTGACGGTGCATGCAGACAACGGCCGTCAATGGAATGTTTCCCCGCAGTTGCTGCGGAAAGAAAGCCGGGTTGAAGAAACACGGTCCGGCAAGCTGGTGCCGTTTTCGAGAAAAGGCTGATCTCAGTTTGTCGCCAGGACAAGGTCAGCCAGCGGCGGAATTGTCAATCCGGCGGGGGCAAGACCGAGGCGGTCACCAAGATAGGTATAAAATGAGATGCCGAGCTTCTGGCAGGTCTTCAGTAAGCCGAGCATGACGTCGCGAGCGATACGACCGTCAAGACTCATCGTGCCACCGGAGATCTTTCGCTTGGTGACGAAGGTTCGCAGGTCGTTCTCCGAGGCGTTGGTATGCAGTGGAATCTCGGGATGTTCGAGGACTTTGAGAAGTTCCCGTCCCCGTCGATGCAAGCGCACGAGCAGCTTGTCGAGGGCGTCATAGCCGGTGCGCAGGGTGAAGATGCGATCGAACCGTCGTCGGAAAGCCGGGATTGCTTGCGGAGCGGGGTTTTGCTTCCAAGCCTTCAGCGCCCTGTAGAAACGCCAGACAAGGTCGCGAATGAGGGTGACAGCACGCACCTCCTTTGATTTGGCCGGCATCAGCTTTTGTAACAGACGCTCGCAATGGATCCAGCACAGGGCGTGGTTGCCGACGCGGAACTGGCCAGCGTCGTCGGAGACAATGACCGTGTTGCCGAGCAGACCATGATGGCGGATCGTGCCCCAACTGCCGGCTTCGACAAGCGGGCGTATCAGTTGCCGGTCAAAGATATCAATACCTCTGCCAGTCAAGTACTCCAGGAAGGCAACCTGATCGGCAAAGATGGTGGAGGACCTGGTGGCGAGCTTTTCCATAATCGTCTGCTCGACAGTACCCTGTGTCCGCAGCCAGTTCATCGCCTCCTCATTCAGGATATAGTCCTGATGGCCTGCCTTCAGGATCGACAGAAAGTTGAGCCGCGATTTGGAAAAGCTGGTGCGGAAGGTGGAAAAGCGCTCGCCGCCGATCTGGGTGGTGTAAGCGTTGCGCCTGAAATGGCGGGCGCCGGTATCATCAACAGTGATGAAGGACGCCGAAACCAGCCCGGCATGCAGAACGGCACTGTCTTCCTCGACGAACGGCGTAAGGTCGGTGGTGAGCAATCGCACGACCTGTCGCTTCGAGATCTCGATGCCGATGCTGTTGAGAATCTTGGTCAGCCTGGGCGTCGTGACTTGCCCCTGCGCATGGAGCGCCAGACAGATCCGACGCAAATTGCGACCAAAGCCGCAGGCGACTCCGTCTGGCAAGGGAGCCGTTATCAGTTTGCCCTGAGGCGTCAGCCAGCGCTCGCGCCTATAATGGACAAGTTCCGCGGCAAGTATCAGGTCACGTACGAAGAAGCTTTTGTACCCTTTGAAGCGTGAGCCTTCAGGTATGTCGGACTTCAGCGTCACGGTGCGGGTGATCCGGTTCTTGTCACGCTTAGGACCGCGGGGCGGCTTGCCAGCTTTTCGATCATCCTCGGGATTAACCTTGCCCGGATCTGTTGCCTTGTCCATACCCGATGGTCGAAACGGCGGACGCGGCGGTAGTTTCTTCAGCCGGGCGATCTCATCACGCAGTTGCTGGTTCTCAACCTTCAGGCGGACATTCTCCAACCGGAGTTCGGCATTGTCTTGCCGCAAGGCTTCATTCTCGGACCGCAGTGCCGCGACGTCGGCCTTCAGCGTGTGCAGCTCTTCGACAAGGCCGCCGACGAGCCGGCGCATCGCCACCAGCGACAGCGTCTCGACATGCTCAATGGACGGCAGTGGCTTCTTGCCCATAGCGAGAAGGAATCATGATTTGCCCGCCGGCGGAATCGGCCACGACAGTCGTCGGATTCAAGGCCGATGTTTATGCACAGCTAACTGCGTGCCCGTCGTTGTCAGCTCGGAAACTCCGGCGGCGCCACCCTTTTTGCTCCGCGTACGCGGTATTCACAAATTTCCCTATCATTAACCATATGAATTAACGCTGTTCTTTTGCCATATTGAATTGAAGCTGACATTTGCTTCCGTTGCTCAGGCGGTGTTTTTCTGCGGTTCTTACTATCGATAGGTATCAAGTATCGATAGTGAGCCATCTGACGGCAATTCCTTGCTATCTTCGGCCCAAAGCACTATCTTTGCGGCATAATATCCGCGCCAGGAGTGCTCCAAATGTCCGAACCGCAGCTTTCCATCCGCAGCAGCAAGGCACGCGATCTGGCACACGCGCTGGCCAGACGCACCGGCCAACCAATCAACAAGCTCGTCGAGATCGCGCTCGAGCATTACGACCAAGAACTGCGGCAAAAGCCGACACAGACGCCAGCCGACACGCTATGGGAGCTGATGGCCGAGGGCCGACAGTCCGTGCCACCCGGCACCACCTCCTCCCATGACGATCTTTACGACGAAAACGGCTTGCCGAAATGATCGCCGTCGATACGTCGGTGATTGTGGCCACGTCACTGGGAGAGCCCGAAGCCGAACGGTTTCATGCGCTCGTCACCCGTGAGGAGGTCGTCATTGGCTGGCCGACCTTACTTGAGGCACGAATGGTGCTCACCGGCAAAAGCTTTCCGAACGCCGCAGCCATCATTTCACAGCTCGTCGCTTTGCCAAATGTGACCGCTGTGGCCTTTGGCGAGCGGCATTACTATGCTGCCGAGAAGGCTTTCGACCTGTTTGGCAAAGGTCGCCATCCGGCCAGCCTTAACATGGGCGACTGCTATTCGTACGCCGTTGCCGCGATCGCCAAGGCGCCCTTGCTATTCAAGGGGAATGATTTCGGGCGGACGGACGTGAGATGTCATCTCGCATCGGCTACCCAATGACAAGGAAAACGATCGTCCGCACCTCCCCCGCCGATCCGTTGCTGGCGCGCGCCGAAGAGCTCGATGCGCTTGACGCCATCCTGCCGTTTGCCCGTCGCGATCAGCTGGCCGCGCTGCTGACCGACGAGGATGTCGCCACCCTCAAGCATCTGGCCAAGGAGGGCATGGGCGCCAACACGCTGCGCGCACTTGCCTCCGATCTGGGCTATCTCGAAGCCTGGTGCGAGTTGGCGACCGGCGCTCCCCTCCCCTGGCCGGCGCCGGAGAGCCTACTCCTGAAATTCGTCGCTCATCATCTCTGGGATCCGGTCGAACGTGCCAAGGATTCTTCCCACGGCATGCCGGCCGATGTCGAGACGGGATTGCGCGCCCAGGGCCTGCTGCGCGCCGAAGGCCCACACGCGCCCGATACCGTGAGGCGTCGCCTCACCTCATGGTCGATCCTCTCCCGCTGGCGTGGCCTAGCGGGATCCTTTACCGCTCCCTCGCTGAAGGCCGCATTGCGACTGGCAGTCCGCGCCGCACCGCGGCAACGCCGCCGCAAGAGCAGACGAGCGGTCACCGCCGACGTTCTGACAAAGCTGCTGGCCACCTGTAACGGCGAGCGCCTGGTCGATCTTCGCGATCGCGCCTTGCTGCTGACCGCCTTTGCCTCCGGCGGCCGCCGGCGCTCCGAAGTTGCCGACCTGCGGGTCGAGGATCTGGTCGATGAAGACCAGGTCCATGCCGATCCACGAAACCCCGCCTCCCCCCTCCTGCCGTGTCTCACCATCAATCTCGGCCGCACGAAGACGACGACGGTTGAAGACCAGGCGCATGCCGTTCTGATCGGTCGGCCGGTTGTCGCGTTGAAGCGCTGGATTGAAGAATCAAGGATCGAGAGCGGACCGCTCTTCCGGCGGATCGACCAGTGGGGGAACATCGACCGGCGCGCGCTGACGCCGCAATCGGTCAATCTGATCCTGAAAAGCCGGTGCAAGCTGGCGGGGTTGGACGCAGAGATATTTTCGGCGCATGGGCTGCGGTCCGGCTATCTGACCGAGGCGGCGAACCGCGGAGTGCCGCTGCAAGAAGCCATGCAGCAATCGCTGCACAAGTCAGTGACGCAGGCGGCGAGCTATTATAACAATGCCGAACTGAAGAACGGGCGGGCGGCGCGGTTGCTTGTATAGCGCCGCGCCCCGATTTTTCGGAAAGGCTGCTTGGATTTTCCTTGCAATTCTGGAGTCCTGCTCCATAAATGCGAGGATGATTAACCGTCGAATATCGTCCGAACTGAACGAACTGCTAGACACGCGCCCAGCTATCGCGCTCATCGGGCCGCGTCAGGTCGGAAAAACGACATTGGCACTCTCGATCGCCGACCATCGGCCCTCCATTTATCTCGATCTGGAATCGGATGCTGATCGTGCCAAGCTCACCGAGCCGGAACTATACCTCAGCCAGCATAGCGACAAGCTCGTCATCTTGGACGAGGTCCACCGGCTTCCTAATCTTTTCCAGAATTTGCGCGGACTTATCGACCGCGGCCGTCGAAGCGGAAGGAAAACTGGGCAGTTCCTACTGCTTGGTTCGGCCTCCATCGACTTGCTAAAACAGTCGGGCGAGACGCTGGCTGGCCGTATCGCCTATCTTGAAATGGGGCCCGTCAATGGCATCGAAGTGCCAGCGGGCGAGCTCAATACGTTGTGGTTACGAGGTGGCTTCCCGGACAGCTTGCTCGCTCCCACAGATCGCGCAAGCCAGCGTTGGCGGCAGGACTTTATTCGCACCTATCTCGAGCGAGATATCCCTTTGCTCGGTCCTCGTATTCCCGCCGAGACATTGCGGCGCTTCTGGACGATGCTCGCACACCATCAGTCCGGACTTCTGAATGCCGCAGAATTTGCACGCGCGCTTGGCGTCGATGGCAAGACGGTCGCCGCCTATCTCGATCTTCTGGTTGATTTGCTGCTAGCACGGCGTTTGGAGCCTTGGCATGCAAATGTTGGAAAGCGTCTTGTAAAGTCACCCCGAGTTTATGTTCGCGACAGCGGCATCACCCACACCCTCTTGGGGCTGACCACTCAGGAGGATTTGCTCGGTCATCCGGTCGCCGGTGCAAGTTGGGAAGGTTTCGTGATCGAGACGTTGGTTGCTGCCGCACCACCCGGAACACAGAGTAATTTCTATCGGACATCCGCCGGTGCCGAAATCGACCTGCTCCTCACGCCACCGGGCGATCGACCCTGGGCCATTGAAATCAAACGCAGTCTATCGCCGAAACTCGAAAAGGGCTTCTATCTTGCGTGCGAGGATTTGAATCCGGTGCGGCGGATCGTCGTCTACCCGGGGCAGGAGGTTTTCCCCATGAAGCAAGACGTCGAAGCAATGCCGCTGTCAGTATTAGGGACGGCCTTGGCTGAACTCGCCTAGCGTATTCTGCGGTTCGAAAGTAGCAATGCTAAAAAGGGCGCCACGGAGTTGGATATCGACTATGGCAGGCATATCGAGCGCTGCGCTACCTCGTTAAGCTCAGCATGGGCTACAACACGCTAACGGCGCTATTTCGGATCTCGCCAATCTGGAAGCCTGAGGACTGGTGGCGACCGGACTTTCCCTGCCCTACCCGGCGCCGTAGGCACTTCTGCTGAGCGCGTCGCCCATGACCTCTGAGAACCCCGTCGAACGCGCCGCGAATCCCAGCCACGGCATGCCAGTCGCGGTCGAGATTGGATTGCGTGCAAAAGGTTCCAATACGGGCCGACGCCCGCATGCGCCTAATACCGCTCACCGGCAGCTGACCTCCTAGTCGATGAAGAGCCCGTCCATGCCAATCCAAAGAGACCCTGCCTCCTTTCTCCTGTGGTGCCTGACTATCAATCTCGGCTGAACGAAGACGACGACAGCCGACGACCGCGAGGATGTGGTTTTGATCGGGCGGCCAGTCGATGCCTTGAAGCGATGGCAAGCAGAAGCCAGGATCCACACTGGACCGGTTTTCCGGCGCATGGGCTGCGATCGGGCTATCTGACCGAGGCGGCCAATCGTGGCGTCCCTCTGCAGGCGGCGATGCAATAATCCCTCTACAAATCAGTGGCGTAGGCGGCAAGCTATTACAACAATGCCCGAACGAAAGAACAGGCAGGCCGCACGGTTGGCAATGTAGACCACTCCGACAAGACTATATGATGCGGCGTCCGATGAGCGATAGACTCCATTTCTATAGCTCACAAATGTGTGCAACGTTGAGTTATAGAAACGAGGACTATAGCTGATGGCAGTTCCGAAGAATGCACACTTTCGGCCACGGCAAGATCCGATCGACACGTCGGCACGACAGGAAATGTTCACTCTCCAGATGCTCGCCCCTTTTGGCAGGTAATCGTAAGTGCCGTCGGAAGCGACCGCTCGCACACTCTTCCAAGGCGAACTCCGTCGCTGCTGAGTTTACTCCTCTTTGTCGGATCACCGCGAGCCTTTCGCTCTTGTGGACGGCGGAATGTCGGCTCAACTAGATCCTGGGCCATCCGCGCTGACACCCCTCGCCTTCAAACTAGGTCCTGTTCGCTTCACCGAGATCCATCGGACACGTGGGACCTACCCGAAGGCTGTATTCTTGGCCGATCAAGACTAGCGCAAGAGAGCAACTTTCCCATTCCCACGCCTTGTAGAACATCAGCTACATGAGTAGTCCTGCTCCTGGCTACTCGGCACCATTGGAGGATGATTGCGATGAAGATGCGGATCGACGCGGTCGTGGAGAGGGCGATCAGTGCCGGCAAGATCGTCGGCACTGTCGTAATTGTCGTTAGGGATGGAGAAACCGTCTATAGCCGTGCGGCCGGTTATGCCGATCGGGAAATAGAAAAGCCCATTGAAACCCGAACCATATTCCGGCTGGCGTCGGTGACCAAACCACTCGTAGCAGCGACTGCTCTGGCTCTTATCGATAAAGGTCGGCTAGCCCTTGGCAGCCTCGTGCGAGATTATCTTCCCTATTTCCGGCCCCGACAGCCAGATGGGAAAATAGCCGATATCACCATCAAACACCTGCTCACTCATACAGCAGGCCTCAGTTATGGGGCAGACCCCAAAACCACGCCACCGGAGCGGATGTTCAATAGCGGCCTTTCCGATACAGACCTCGATTTCCAGGAGAACTTCACCCGGCTATCGGCCTTCCCGCTGCTGGCAGTGCCGGGTACACTTTGGTCTTACTCGATCGCCATCGATGTTCTTGGAGCGGTCATCGCGCAGATCGAAGGGTGTAGCCTCGATGAAGCGGTGCGTCGTCATGTAACCGGACCGCTCGGGATGAGCGACACGGGTTTCTCAGTCAGTGATCCCCGGCGACTTGCTGCACCCTATGCCGATGGCGATCCCAAAGCTGTTAGAATGAGTGACCATCATCTAGTCCCGGACGATGATGGCAACTTGCTGACCTTTGCGCCGACCCGGCTGTTCAACCCAACGGCTTTCCGGTCCGGTGGCGCTGGTATGGTGGGGACAGCACCGGCTCTGATCTCCTTTCTTGAAACCATCCGCCAAGGCGGGGCCCCCATCTTGAAGTCTGAGACGGCGAAAGCGGCACTCCTCAACCAGATAGGCAACATTCCACGCCCAGGCGAACCAGGACAGGGATTTTCCTTTTTGGGCGCGGTCATCCAGGACCCGGTTTTGGCGGAGTCTCCGATGTCGAAAGGATCGGTAACATGGGGCGGCGTCTATGGACACAGTTGGTTCATCGATCCTGTGAAAGGTATTTCTGCTGCAATCATGTCCAACACAGCGGTAGAGGGCTGCCTGGGAGCCTATCCGCGAGATATCGCCAACGCGATTTATGCTACGTGGCGACAGCCGTGAAAGAGAAGGGTTCGGTATTGCGAGAACACAATAACGCCGTTAGCTGGTGAATTCTCATGTCGCCTGTTGTTCTAAAACGAGCAGCACCTCTTCTATACCTCCATCTGGAGTAGTTCGGCCAGCCTGCTCGTAGTGGCTCTGAGCACGATTGATAAAGGCCCACCTAAGTCAATTTGTCATCCCTACAACTAGCCTCAGAATGCACGATTTAGTAAAAACATTCATTTTCAAGGACTTAGAGTGGTGGTCAGCTGACCACAACAACGACGCCCGTCGCATTCAATCAGCTACCGTTTGCGCCCGCGGCAAAGTCCTCGAAGTCGGTCAAATTACCAACAGGCCTCGAAAAACGTTTAATTTCAATGGATTATGCTGGTGGTCAGCTGACCACTAGAGGCTCCCTTCAGCATCTAAAGCATGTCACAGTTTCTGTGATTAGGGAATCAGCTGAAGCAAGGTTCGTGATTTCATAACCACTGGACGGAGCAGCACCTTGGGTAAGCGACTCATCCAATAGAGTTGCGTGTGCGTGTGGCAGCGTTTGCAGAAGAAGGTTATCGCCATCATGAAGCGGCCCGGCGTTCTCAGGCGTCGGCCCAACATGGCCATGCTTCAAACGGGACAAGTTGGTGGCAACGCGCCAAATAGACTGACGCTGCAAAGGCAAGAGCGAATTCGAGCTGGATGAACTGTGCGTCGAATTGGACAGGCCCGGTGAGCTGTGCCCGTCGCGCACCGGCGGATCGATTTCTCCACGGGCTCGGCAATAGAAAAGTCTCAGGGCAAGCGAGCCATTGCGGCCTGAGCTCACCTCGGCAGCGTGACCTATGGATTGCGCGATGCCGGCGCTCCTTCAGCAAAGCTCTGGCATGACTGATTTTCATCGATGAAACCTCAGCCAATACCAAGCCGACTAAGCGCACTAAATAATTACTCGAAGGTCAGCGCTATCGCACCCAGTTACGTCAATGGAGAACCCCGATCCAAATTGCAGCCCGTGCTGCCACGACCTAGCCGCACCTTGGATCGGAACTCAGCTCGTCCCCACGGTCTCGCGTGGCCATGTCGTCGTGCTCTTTTTGCCGAATGCCGAAATTCATTCGACCCGCTGCGGTGAGGTCGAATAATGCGATACGCGTTAGCCAGCCAGCGAATTCACCTGTCCGTTAGCCTTTAGCAAGGCCATGATCATTGGCCCAAGCGAGAACTCACCTCGTTCGCTACGTCGAGTAAGATCCCTTAGATATCCGCCGGCAGAGTTGATAAAGTTAGCGCGCTCCAGCATGCAGGCGACAGCCGCAGCTGCATTTTCTGGCCCCATGACCTCGCAAGCGTCTTGATACGCCGAAGGGCTTACGGCCAGCATAGAGCGAACAACCACCGCGGCCGACATCAGGTCCCGCCAGCTTCGGATTGCGCCGCCAGGCCCATAATCCGATATCGTCGGGCAGGCTTTCATCACGACACTTAGCGGAAACGCTTTCATCGCCTCGCTCGGTGGTCGCGTGTTTCCACCGAACTTCGCGCCCTGCTCCTTTTCGGAGCTAGGTTCAAATTCATGTATGGATTCGGTATTTGAATTCTGTTTGTGCCGCTCAATATGAGCATCATTGCTGCTTAAATTTTCAGAAATTGCTTGCATTTCCAACCGGTTGATTACTTCCTCTCGGAGCATCTCCATTTCTTCCAGGACAGCTCTGACATCCGGCAGTGTCGGGGCGCGCGGAATTCTGCCGACAATTGCCACATAGACATTCTCAACAGCTAGCCAGTCGCCCTCAGCACCCTCTTCGATGGCCACAGTGATGAGCTTTCGAACATCGCGCCGGCAAATCGTTAGATTCTCCTTCGCCCTCCTCAAATTTTCTCTATGAGCGAACACCTGTTGAGCAAGAGCCGCCAGTTCTTCTGAGCGTGCAAGGAGAGGGGATAGGTCGAAGCCAAAGGCATTCTCGATCTGCCCGTCTCCGTCCCTGCGGGCATAGCGCTTTCCGTTGGCACTATCCTTACGGATGATCAGCCCTGCTTCCACTAGCAACGCGAGATGCCTGCGCAAGGTGGCGCCCGACATGGCATGAGCCCGAAGCATAAGCTGGGCGTTCGAGGGAAACACAATCAATTGTGCATCCTGACTCAATTCGCTATCTGGATAAAAACTCAAAAGGGCATCAAGAACCGCGAGACTATTGGACTGAATCCCAAGCAGCTCCATCGCGGCCGACGCGTCCCTAAATACCTTCCATTTATCAACAGTCTTGCCGCGCTTTATCTCGGCCGTCGCCGTCTGGCGACGCACAAGCGCAAGCGTCATAGGCCGCCGCCCAAATGGCGTCGTCACACTTCCCGTTCGCATCGTCTTTCACCTTTCAGCAGGCAAAAGAAATCAACTCACCAAAACGGTGCCAAAAACTCTTGACGAGGATTCGAGGAAATGCGATTCTGTTCTTGCTACAGAGACAGAAGGGCTTCCGCGACGGCGACGTTGAGGAGGCTCTTTTCTTTTGCGGGTTATTCTCCGTGTTTGCGTTGAATCTTGGTCCGATAATCTTGGTAGAGCGCCGGCAAATGCTCGAGCACAAAAGCAGCAAAGTCGGGCGTAGCTCTCCTGTCGATCGTGATTTCCAGTTTCGATTTGCTTTGCGTCACCTGCGCAAGCCTGTCGCCATCAGGGGTCGACATCACATGAGGCAGGCCACGCGCCGGCCGGGCAGGCTTTAAATGGGTCATCACGGCCTTAAATCGATCCGCCGACGGCAATGCTTGCACTGCCTCTGAGGTCGCGAATATGATTGCTTCCGAAGGATATTGAGCTTTCTCAACCAGCTCCGCTAGCTGCTGCCAGCTTGGGCGCCCAATGCCTGGTGCGGCGCCAATAGCGTCGATCAGCTCCGATGGGAGGGCGTCGACGAGAAGAAGCATTTTGGACAAATTGCTTTTGTCGATCGACATCGCAGCAATCACGATTTCGCGTGCAAACTGTTTGTTGAGCCGATGTGCAAAGCGCGCCTTCTCGATGAAGGTCAGATCTTGTCGCTCGTTGTTTTCTTGGCCTTGAGCTACAACAAGTTGCTCGTCCGTGAGCTCGCGAACGACTGCTTTCACAGGAAGACCAAGATCCGAAACGGCCCGCAGCCTGCGGTGCCCAAAGGCAACCTGATAGCGGCCCGACTGCTCGGGATGCGGTCTCACCAGAATTGGGACCTGCTGACCCTGGTCGCGGATAGACGCTAAGAGACCGTCAATGTCACCTTGCATCCGATCCTGAACGAAGGAGGGCTCAATCGACGAGGCTTCCAGCTCGACCACCGCCTGGCCTTCGGCAAGACGTCTCTCGATTACCTCCGCACGGCCGAGCCGCTCATTTTGCTCGCGCAATGCGTTACCGATGTTCGCAGTCAGTTTCGTCGCTGGATCGCGCTCTTTCCTGGCGACTCCGAGGAGCGGCATGGAGCGGCTCTTGGCGGTTCTGTTTTCGATTGTCGCTGGGTTGGCAGTGTTCGTTGACACGCCAAGGATATCTTTTCGACTCATGTGGGCCTACCCCATGCTTTTTTAATCAGCGTTTCAATCTCCCCGTTGACGGCATTCATTGCCTCTAGAGCTCGATCATAGGTCGACCGGGTAAACTGACTGCGCTCGACTTCAAAAAGGGTCTGGTTCGTTAGACCGGCATCGGAAACCGCCGTGGTTTTAAGCATCGGGAAATTCAAAACATTTTCCCCGAAGATCGAACGAAGATAACCGACCATCTGGTTTTGCGGACCATCGCTCGGCTCGAAGCGCGTTATCAGGTAGCGCATCCAGTTAAATTTGAATTCGGCTCCGGCGTTCTCGATTTCCCGCAACAAGTTCGACGTCATTGCCAGGAACTGGTTCATCGACATGACATCGAGCATTTGCGGGTGTACGGTGACCAAGATGGATGTTGCCGCCGTAAGCGCCGACAGCGTGAGATAGCCTAACTGGGGAGGGCAATCGATGACGACGACGTCGTAGTTCTCAGCTATATCTTCGATGACTTGACTGATTCGCCCGTAGAAGAGGGTGTCGCCTTCCTTCCGCTTCATCAGAGCACGCGGGGTGTCGTGCTCGAATTCCATTAGCTCAAGGTTCCCGGGTATCAGGTGCAGGTCGGGAATATAGGTCCCTCGAACGACTTGCTCGACCGGTACGCGCTCCTCATCGTATCGAATGGCGCCGTAAAGCGTCTCGTTTGGGCCAACATCGGTCTCGGGCTGACTGCCGAAAAGGGCGGAAAGACTTGCCTGGGGATCAAGATCGATTGCCAGGACTCTGTATCCACGCATTGCCAGGTACTGGGCCAAATGCGCGGCCGTGGTCGTTTTTCCCGAACCGCCCTTGAAATTCATGACGGAGATAACCTGCAACTGCTCACCATCGCGACGATGTGGCAGGTAGCGTCGATTCCCGCGGCCGACTTGGTCCATGTGCTTGCGAAGGGCGTGGATATCTTCAATCGAAAAAGTTCGCCGCCCTCCCGGGCTGATGCTAACATTCAACTCCGGCATCTCAGACGCGATTTGTCGTAGATAAGATTCACCGACTCCGAGGAGTTTCGATGCCTCAGACGGCGCGAATGTCCGAATGCCCTTCTCGGCCGTCGGGGGAAATACCTTGAGATGATGTATTTGAAGTTGACTGGAGAGCGCCTCAGCATGACGCTCCATCAACGCAGTCAGCCCTTCAACAATAGGCGCTATTTTTGCGGCGGTCTTCGCCATCTCAAAACCCATTTCTTGCCAGTGGCGGTATTTTTCGCGGAACCGGCAAAGTTCCGCCAGCAACACTAAGCGTCGATTCTGGTTGGCGAGCAAGAGGTTTTTGGTTAACGGCACGTTAACGAGTGTTCGCCGAAATTTGAGGGCTGCCGATATTGCTGAAGACTTTCCGTGTATTAGCTCGATTCCCGATTGCTTGACCAGTTGCGATCAACTGCAGATCTGCAGAAAATTCGGCACGTTTTGCACACCCCTGTTGGGTCGATTCCCGGCTCGACTGTCCGACTCACCAGAATCACCGCCTGCAGATCTGCAGATGGCCAACCGTGGATCGAGGTGATCTTCATACCGCCTGACGAAGTTCACGCGGAGATAAGGATGCAGATTCTCACAATCTCGCCCGGCCAATATGTCGATCATCAAAACCTTCTGAAACAGATGCATCAGCTGCGCGCCGACGTGTTCGACGGGCGGCTCGGATGGAACGTCACCATCATCGATGGTGGGGAGCGAGATCAGTATGACGATCTGAACCCCATCTACATCCTGGCAATCTCCGGCGGCAACAAGGTTGTCGGATGCGCACGCCTTCTTCCGGCGATAGGCCCCACCATGCTGGAGCTGACATTTCCGCAGCTGCTCACTGGTGGTTCGCTCCATGCCACCAGTACAATGATCGAGAGTTCCCGCTTCTGCGTCGATACGACCTTGCCCGCCGGCAGGGGAGGGGGCCAACTCCACCTTGCGACGCTTACCATGTTCGCCGGAATCATCGAATGGTCGATGGCGAACGGCTACGACAAGATCGTCACCGCCACCGATCTGCGCTTCGAGCGCATCCTGAACCGGGCTGGCTGGCCGATGGCGCGTTTGGGTGAACCCGTCGCGATCGGCAATACTATCGCCATTGCCGGCACACTGCCAGCGGACAAAAAGAGCTTCGAACAGGTTCGCCCGTCGACCTATAGGTCCGCTCTCTCTTGTGCTGTTGGTCACTCCGAGAGGAGTGCTGCGTGACCCAGCTTCGCTCCCATCCTCGCCTTGTCCGCAAACTGCAGGACGCACTTGGCGACCACCTCTGCGTCGCTCTCGAAGACGCATCGGTGGTCGAGATCATGCTCAACCCCGACGGTCGCCTGTTCATTGAACGCCTGGGTCACGGTGTCACTGAGGCCGGCATCATGACACCCGCAGCCGCCGAGGTCGTGATAGGCAGCGTCGCCCACGCGTTGCAGTCGGAGGCAGACGACGAGCGCCCGATCATTTCCGGCGAACTGCCAATCGGTGGCCATCGTTTCGAGGGCCTGCTTCCGCCGATCGTCTCGGGTCCTGCATTCACAATCCGTCGCCGCGCCTCGCGTCTCATCCCGCTCGATGACTATGTGACCTCGAAGGTTATGACCGAGGCACAGGCATCAGCCATCCGTAGCGCGATCGATGCCCGCATGAACATCGTCATTTCCGGGGGCACTGGCTCCGGAAAAACCACGCTCGCTAACGCAATCATCGCCGAGATCGTCTTGAGCGCACCCGACGACCGCATGGTCATCCTCGAAGATACTGCCGAGATCCAGTGCGCGGCCGAAAACGCAGTCTGCCTGCATACCAGCGATACGATCGATATGGCGCGTTTACTGAAAAGCACAATGCGGCTGCGGCCCGACCGCATCATCGTCGGCGAGGTCCGCGACGGCGCAGCTCTCACGCTCCTGAAAGCCTGGAACACCGGCCATCCCGGCGGCGTCACTTCCATCCACTCCAACACCGCAATGTCGGCGCTACGCCGGCTGGAACAACTGACGGCTGAAGCGAGCCAGCAGCCAATGCAGGAGGTGATCGGCGAGGCGGTCGACCTCGTGGTCTCAATCGAGCGGACCGGAAAGGGGAGGCGGGTCCGCGAGGTGATCCATATCGAAGGATACCGCAACAACCACTACCAGACCGAACACTATGCCCAGATCGACGAGGACAGCCATGTTGCGTAAGCCCTATCCCATTCTCGCAATCATTATGATCGCCGGCATCTCCATTAGCCTTTCCGAGCCCGCATTGGCGTCCTCGGGCGGTGGCGGCCTTCCGTGGGAATCGCCACTGCAGCAGATCCAGCAATCGATCACCGGACCCGTCGCCGGGTTCATAGCGCTTGCCGCCGTCGCGATTGCCGGCGCCATGCTGATCTTCGGCGGCGAACTCAACGATTTTGCCCGTCGCCTATGCTACGTCGCCTTGGTCGGCGGCGTTCTCCTTGGTGCCACTCAGATCGTTGCTCTTTTCGGCGCAACCGGTGCGTCGATCGGCGAGCGCCATGCCGATGTCGGTGTTGGTCCAATAGTCTCTGTGCCCGTGACGACGCCATCCATGCCGGGGGAGGGGGCTCGTGGCTGAAGCTGGTTCTAACCTCATCCGGTCGCGGGTGCATCGGGCGCTGTCGCGTCCCAATCTGTTGATGGGCGCCGATCGCGAGCTTGTGCTTGTGACCGCATTAGCCGCCGTCATCCTGATCTTCGTCGTCCTGACCTGGTATGCGGCGCTGTTCGGCATCGCGGTCTGGCTGGTCACGCTCGCAGTCCTTCGAGCGATGGCCAAGGCCGATCCGCTTATCCGAAGGGTCTATATCCGGCATATCTCCTACAAGACCTTCTACCGCGCCACGTCGTCGCCGTGGCGTCGGTACTGAGGGAGCACGGCATGGTTGCCCTCAAATCCTTCCGCCATTCCGGACCATCCTTTGCCGATCTCGTTCCCTATGCCGGGCTGGTCGACAACGGCGTAATTCTTCTCAAGGACGGCTCGCTGATGGCCGGCTGGTATTTTGCCGGACCGGACAGCGAAAGTTCGACCGACGCCGAGCGCAACGAGGTTTCTCGGCAGATCAATGCCATCCTGTCGCGCCTCGGTTCCGGCTGGATGATCCAGGTCGAGGCTGTCCGAGTGCCGACGGGGGATTATCCGACAGAGGAAGGCAGCCATTTCCCCGATCCGGTCACCCGCGCCATTGATGCGGAACGGCGGGCGCATTTCCAGAGGGAGAAGGAACATTACGAGAGCCGGCATGCGTTGATCCTGACCTGGCGACCACCGGAGCCAAGGCGGTCCGGACTGACGCGCTATGTCTATTCGGACATCGGCAGCAGATCCGCCACTTATGCCGACAAGGCGCTGGATAGTTTTCTGACGTCGATCCGCGAGGTCGAACAGTATCTCGCAAATGTCGTATCGATCAGACGGATGATGACACGCGAAACACCGGAGCGCGGCGGTCATCGCGTCGCCCGCTACGATGAGCTTTTCCAGTTCATCCGGTTCTGCATCACCGGGGAAAATCATCCGTTGCGTTTGCCTGAGATTCCCATGTATCTCGACTGGCTGGTGACGGCCGAGCTTCAGCACGGTCTGACGCCGCTGGTCGAGAACCGGTTTCTCGGCGTGGTGGCGATCGATGGCCTGCCCGCGGAAAGCTGGCCGGGAATCCTCAACAGCCTTGACCTGATGCCGCTCACATATCGCTGGTCGTCCCGCTTCGTCTTCCTTGACGGCGAGGAGGCACGCGCGAGGTTGGAGCGTACGCGCAAGAAATGGCAGCAGAAGGTGCGGCCATTCTTCGACCAGCTCTTCCAGACGCAATCGCGGTCGCTCGATCAGGACGCGATGCTCATGGTTGCCGAGACCGAGGACGCGATCGCTGAGGCGTCATCGCAGCTCGTGGCCTATGGCTACTACACCCCGGTCTTCGTACTTTTCGATGAGGACCAGCCAAGCCTACAGGAGAAGTGTGAGGCGGTTCGCCGCCTGATCCAGGCGGAAGGTTTTGGCGCAAGGATCGAGACAATCAACGCCACCGACGCGTTTCTCGGCAGCCTGCCGGGTGTCTCCTATGCCAACATCCGTGAGCCATTGATCAACACGCGCAACCTCGCCGACCTCATCCCCCTCAATTCGGTCTGGTCCGGAAGCCCGATGGCTCCTTGCCCGTATTATCCGCCGGCCTCGCCTCCGCTGATGCAGGTCGCCAGCGGATCAACTCCCTTCCGGCTGAACCTGCATGTCGACGATGTCGGCCACACGCTGATCTTCGGACCGACCGGTTCTGGGAAATCAACGCTGCTCTCATTGATCGCGGCCCAGTTCCGACGCTACGCCGGGGCGCAGATCTTCGCGTTCGACAAGGGTGGCTCGATGCTGCCGCTGACGCTGGGGCTCGGCGGCGATCATTATCAGATCGGTGGCGATGCTCAGGAAGCAGGGGAGGGAAGGGCACTCTCTTTTTGCCCCCTGGCCGAGCTCTCGACCGATGGCGATCGTGCTTTCGCCTCCGAGTGGATCGAGATGCTGATTGCACTGCAGGGCGTGACGATCACTCCGGACTACCGCAATGCCATTTCACGGCAGGTCGGACTGATGGCCGATTCCCGCGGCCGCTCGCTTTCGGACTTCGTCTCGGGTGTCCAAATGCGGGAGATCAAGGACGCCCTGCATCACTACACCGTCGATGGCCCGATGGGGCAGCTTCTCGATGCCGAGGAGGACGGTCTGGCGCTTGGCGCCTTCCAGTGCTTCGAGATCGAAGAACTGATGAACATGGGCGAGCGCAATCTTGTGCCTGTCCTGACCTATCTCTTCCGACGCATCGAAAAGCGCCTGACCGGTGCGCCCAGCCTCATCATTCTCGATGAAGCCTGGCTGATGCTCGGCCATCCGGTGTTTCGGGACAAGATCAGGGAATGGCTGAAGGTGCTGCGCAAGGCCAATTGCGCTGTGGTGCTCGCCACACAGTCGATCTCTGATGCCGAGCGGTCCGGCATCATCGATGTGCTGAAGGAATCCTGCCCGACCAAGATCTGCCTCCCGAACGGTGCCGCGCGGGAGCCGGGCACGCGCGAGTTCTACGAGCGCATTGGCTTCAACGAGCGGCAGATTGAGATCGTCGCAACCGCGATCCCGAAGCGGGACTATTACGTCGTGTCGCCCGAGGGTCGACGTCTGTTCGACATGGCACTCGGGCCCGTCGCGCTCTCCTTTGTCGGAGCGTCCGGAAAGGAAGACCTTAAGCGCATCCGCGGTTTGCATCTTGAACATGGGGCCGCCTGGCCTCTCCATTGGCTCCAGCAAAGGGGGATCGCCCATGCCGAAACGCTCTTCCCAACCGAATAGGATATGGCACGCCGCGCTCGGTGTCGCCCTCACGCTTTCGTCCGCTCTTCCGCTTCCCGCGCAGGCCGGTGGCGTCACGGGACAGGCAACCGAATGGACCCAGCTTGCCAACAATACTGAACTGATCAGCCTCGTCGGCAAGGCCGCCGAACAGGTGAACAACCAGATCACCCAGATCTCGCAGTTGGCCGAGCAGATCCAGAACCAGCTCAACATCTACAAGAACATGCTGCAAAACACGGCGCAGCTTCCGGACCATATCTGGGGCCAGGTCGAAAGCGATCTGAAGAACCTCCAGACCGTCGTCAACCAGGGGCAGGGCGTTGCCTTCTCCATGGGCAATGTCGACGACGTCCTCAAGCAGCGCTTTCAGAGCTTTGCCCAGATGAAGAGCAACCTGCCTGATGGCGCGAGCTTCTCCACGACCTATCAGAACTGGTCCAACACCAATCGCGACACCATCGCCGGTACGCTGAAGGCCGCCAACCTGACGGTCGAACAATTTTCCAGTGAGGAGAGCACGATGTCGCAGCTCAGGTCGATGTCGGAATCGGCCGACGGCCAGATGAAGGCGCTGCAGGTCGGGCACGAGATCGCCGCCCAACAGGTCGCGCAGATGCAGAAGCTGCGGGGTCTGGTCTCCCAGCAGATGACGATGATGGGCACCTGGTACCAGTCCGAACAGGCACAAAAGGATCTGGCGCAAGCGCGCCGCGAACAATTCTTCAGCGGCACCGAGCGCGATATCAGGGGCGGCCAAACGATGGAGCCCCGCTGGTGAGCCCGCGACTGATCGCCGTTATCGCGCTCGTCGCGGTCGTTTCAGGAGCCGCTGCGAGCGTCATTACCTCGATCGTCGATCGACCGCAGCCAGTTTCAGGATCCGGCGCCGTCGCGACAGGCATTCCCTCCGATGAAGACCGGCGCCGACATCGTGAAGAGTTCTTCGGTGGAGACGCCAACCGCGACATCCGCGGCGGCCAGGAGATGAATCCGCGATGGTAGTTGCTCCGCCTTCCCGCACGCTTGAACGGGTGTTCATAGCGATCGCGGTCGCCCTGCTGGTGACCACGCCGGCGCTGGCACAACAGGGCCAGGTCTTGACCACACTCGAAAATTCCGTCGTCACCGCTGCCAAGGGCTGGGAGACGACGGTGATGAATGCAGCCCGCTCGTTGTTCTGGATCCTCGCCGGCATCGAGGTCGGGATCGCCGCCGTATGGCTGGCGATCAATGCCGCCTCGCTCGACAGCTGGTTCGCCGAACTCGTCAAGCGCACCATGTTCATCGGGCTCTTCGCCTTCATCCTCGACAGGGGGCCGGAGTTCGCCAAGGCCGTCGTCGACAGTCTCTACCAGATCGGCGCCGGTGGCGGATCGGCATCTCCCGCCAACATCTTCGATGCCGGCATTCGTGTCGCGACGAAGATGTCGGAACAGGCAAAGTTCGGGCTCTGGGAGGATAACGCGCTCGCGATCGCTGCCGTCTTCGCCATGGTCGTGGTCGTCGTGTCGTTCAGCCTCGTCGCTGCGATCTTCGTGGCAGTCATGGTCGAAATGTATGTCGGCCTGCTGGCCGGCATGATCATGCTCGGACTCGGTGGCTCTTCCCATACCAAGGATTTCGCAATCAAGTATCTGGTCTACGCCTTCTCCGTCGGCATGAAGCTGATGGCGCTTGTCATGATCGCCAAGATCGGCTCGGACATCCTTCTTGGGCTGGCAGAGGCACCAACCGCGACGGCGGAACAGTTCATCACGACGCTGGCAATTGCCGGCATCTCGGTCGTTGTCTTCGTCATTGCGATGTATGTGCCGCCCATCTTGCAGGGCGTGGTCCAGGGTGCATCGGTCGGCGGCGGCATGGAAGCCATCCGTCATGGCGGGCAGGCCGCATCCGCTGCTCTCGGCGCCGGGTTCCTCACGATCGGTGCGGCCAACAGAGGATTCGGGGCCGCCAGTGCCGCAAGGGCGGGGGGCTCGTCTCTGGCCAGTGCTGCGCTACGCGGCATGCAGGCGGGGGTTGGCGGGGCGGCAGGTGCGGTCGGCTCGGCAGCGAAAGAAAAAGCGATCGGTTCGCCAGGCGCCTATGCCGGATCGATGCTGGGCCTTGCCAACGCCAAACTCGATCAACCACCCGGCCGGCCAGGCACAACGCCTCCACCACCACCGATCAACGACAGCAAGTGACGGGAAGCTGACAGAATGGCCGGACAAAATATCCCAGATAATCCCTATATCGCCGCCCGCAACGAATGGAACGAACGCTATGGTTCCTATGTGAAGGCAGCTGCCGCGTGGCGCGTCGTCGGCATTGCCGGCATGACCATGGCCGTTATCGGTTTTGGTTATGCGCTTTATCAGAGCACTCAGGTCAAGCTGATCCCTTATATCGTCGAAGTCGACAAGCTTGGTACGGCCGTCAATGCCGGCTTCCCGCAGCAGATCGAATATGCCGATCCACGCGTGGTGCGCGCAACACTCGGCAGTTTCGTGTCGAACTTCCGATCCGTTACGCCGGATGCGGTCGTGCAGAAGCAGTATATCGACCGGACCTATGGGCTGCTGCGTACTTCTGATCCCGCGACCGAAAAGGTCAATGCCTGGTTCCGGTCGAACTCGCCCTTCGAGAAGGCCAAGAACGCGACGGTCGCGATCGAGGTCAACAATATCGTCGCACTCTCGAACCAGAGCTACCAGATCGACTGGACCGAGTTCGAGCGGGATCGCCGCGGCAAGGAGACCGCCACGCGCCGTTTCCGCGGGATCGCCACCGTGACACTGACGCCGCCCCAGGACGAGGGCGTCATCCGCCTCAATCCCATCGGCCTCTATCTCCGCGACTTCGACTGGACTGCACAGCTTTGAAAGGCATGGCTCCCAACATGAACATAAGACACTTCAGAATGCGGGCCACGCTGACTGCGAGCGCCGCCATGCTGCTCATTTTCCCGGTGATGGCTTTCCCCCCCTCCCACGCAGTTGCCGCCGATGGTGTCACTGCCAACGAGGCGAAAGGCATGGGGATTTCGACACAATGGCGTGGGAGCCGTGGGCTCGTCACGAAAGGTGCGGATGGAAAGGTCATCTTCCTCTATGGAGAAGTGCAGCCGTCCGTCGTCTGCTCGCCGTTGCAGGTCTGCGACATCGAGCTTCAGGGTGGCGAGGTCGTTCGCGATGTGCTCGTCGGCGACACTGTGCGCTGGAAGGTCGAGCCTGCGACCTCGGGTGCATCAGGTGGCCAGGCGATCCATCTGATCGTCAAGCCATCGGAGCCGGGTCTGGTCACGTCGATGGTCGTGACGACGTCGCGGCGGACCTATCATATCCAGCTGAAATCGCATGCCACGCAGTATATGGCACGCGTCGGCTTTGAGTATCCCGAGGACGTCTCGGCAAAGCTTGCCGACGTCAACGCGCGGCTGGAAGCGAGTACGATTCCCGGCGCCGGCGTTCCGGCCGAGCAATTGAGCTTTGCCTATTCCGTCTCGGGCAGCGCCGGCTGGCGGCCGACGCGGGTCTACTCGGATGGGCAAAAAACTTACATTCAGTTTCCGCGGTCGATCTCCGGGCAGGATGCGCCGGTTCTCTTCGTCGTCTCCGGCGGCCAGAACCGCATCGTCAACTATCGCATGAAGAACAATATGATGGTGGTCGATTACAATATCGATCGCGCTGTCCTCGTCTCAGGCGTTGGCTGGAAACAGCAGAAGGTGACAATCAGCAGGGGAGGGCGATGATGCTGAACCTCCTTCGCCGCAGCGCGAACAGCCTCGGACCCGTCCGATGCTTCGCCGCAACGGCTGCCCTCGCCGTCCTCGTTTCCGGATGCCAGTCGATGGACACCGACGTCCTCGCCTCCAGCGCGGCACCTCCAGAGGTCTCCGGACCAGCAGCGGGCGCGATCGCCGGCGACATGGTCAGCCGACTAGCCGAACAAATCGGACAGGGTAAGGCGACCGTTGTGCTCAAGCAGGATGGTTCTCCCTTCGGACAGGCGCTCGACGCGGCATTGAAGGGATGGGGCTATGCCGTTGTTACCGATCAAAAGACGGATGGCGGCGCGGCCACCGTTCCGCTCGCCTATGTCATCGTGCCTTACGAAGGCCAGGTGCTCGCACGGCTCTCGACCAGCAGCATTGAGCTTGGTCGGGCATACAAGGTGACGACGTCGGGCGCTACGCCTGCCAGCGCGCTGTCGCTCATGCGGCGCGGGTGAGGGAGGACATCATGGTGCAGTCCCTCAAGCTTGGTGGCGCCGCGAACAGTCAGGCCACGTCCGGCATCAAGCGCGTTAACCGTGTGCCGGTCATCGTCATGATCGTGCTGTTGGTCGCGTTTCTCGGCATCATCTTCTTTGGGCTCGCCTCGCGCGGGCTTTACTTCGGCAAGGATAATGGTCCGGACAGCAGTTCGGGCAATCCGGCCTCGACCTATGCCGACCAGATCAAGAGGGGCGTCACCGACGGCATCATCGGCGAGCCACAGCCGCAGACGCCGTTCCAGCCGACCCCAGTCGAGACGAAGCAGGCCGAAGAGAAGGCGGCCAATCCGTTCACGCAGCCCGAACGGAGACAAGAGCAACGGAACGGATCGGAACTGGAGCCGGAAGAGGTTTGGCGAGCGCGGCTCGCCCGTGAGCAGCAGGAACAGGTTCTGCGCGAGCAGCAGCGTCAGCGGATGGCCCGAATGCAGGCACGAGACTCCGCTTATGACGCGCCTCTCGCCATCGATCGCGGCAAGCTGGAAGCGCGGCCGGATAAGGATGAGAGCGCCGGAGCTCGGACGACGACAGCCGCCGCGAGTACAAGCGCGTCCGATCTTTATGCCGCAGCCTTGCGCGCCGGTTTGGGCGGACAGAACCTGGATCCAAACGGTCAGAACTCCAAGGAAGACTTCTTCAATGCCGACCTCAAGGATCTCGGTTACCTGCCGAACCGCGTTGTGCCGCAGCAGTCTCTATACGAACTCAAACGAGGCTCAGTCATTCCGGCGACATTGATATCAGGCATCAATTCAGATCTTCCAGGGCGTATCACCGCTCAGGTCAGCCAGAATGTCTATGACAGCGCGACTGGCCATCGCTTGCTGATCCCGCAAGGCACGAAACTGTTCAGCCGTTACGACAGCAAGGTGTCGTTCGGCCAGAGCCGCGTGCTCGTCGTCTGGTCGGACATCATCTTCCCAAACGGCTCGACGTTGCAAATCGGCGGCATGGCCGGCACGGATGCTGAAGGGTACGGTGGCTTCAATGACAAGGTGAACAACCACTATCTTAAAACCTTCGGCTCGGCGGTCATGATCGCACTGATCGGGACGGGCATCGACATGGCAGTCCCGCAGAGTTCGACGTTGGCCACCCAGGATACGGCGTCGGATGCGGCGAGACGCAATTTTGCCGAGACCTTCGGGCGCGTGGCCGATCGGACAATCCAGCGGAATATGGACGTTCAGCCGACGTTGCAGATCCGACCGGGCTATAAGTTCAATGTCCTCGTAGATCAGGATATTGTCTTTCCGGGGCAATATCGTTGAAAAATAAGCACTGATAAACCTCAAGCTAACACAGGCGAAGAGGGAAGGTCGTTAAGGGCCAAGGCCGCTCCTCAATTTCCTGATTTCGTACGACTAGCGATTTGTTTATTGAGGGTCGTCGGTTCAGGCCCATTATGGCGAAGTACACCGCTCGCTATCTGGCATTCCAGAAGAAGATTAGATTTATCTGTCATGATGAAGCCTGACTCGCATCAACGCCAATGGTCTATCGTCCGAACCTATTAGCGCGACATCACGACCCCAGGGCAGCTTTCGGAAGCTGACGCCTATCCAATCTCCCGGCTCCACATTGCCAAGATAAACCACGTGCCGCGACGCCAGCATACCGAGTTGCGTCTCGCCGGCTTGAAACAATGCCCGATCTGCCAGCGCGCTGTAGCTTGGGAAGTAGAGAAGCCGGGCAGCGTTGAAATCGGTTACGGGACACGGCAGAACTCGATGTCTTTCCGACCAGCAGTCAAACATGAGGACTTGGTTGCGGATGTCACGCGCGAGGGCGGCGGCATGCTCCGCTACGCGGCGGATTGCGAGAGGGGCCTCAGGCGGCATCGCCAGCGCCCGCGGGCTCCGGCGGACCACCGAACGATTGAGAGCCGGTTCTACGCGCCCCACGAAGGTTGAGACCAAAATCATCCGCCCCACCTCGACGCCATCTGCGGTGATGGTGAGGCGGGAAGATAAACGCCCATGACCGACGCGGTAGAGGTTTGCGGATAGGGTCAACTGCCCGCCCAGGCGTGGAAGTTCGGGCCTTGCGAGTTTGACGCTGGTCGCGCAGAAAGCCGCATAGAGCGGCTCACCGTCTGTGCAGGTGAAAACTGCATCCCGCTGTCCCATGGCTAGCGCGATTAGCCGCCAGTGCAAGTCGCCGGCTCGTCGCTTCAACCATTGCTCCGACAGGCCACTATAGCCCATTTCCGCCATTCCCAGGACATGTCTTTCTGCAAGTCCGGATTCTTCAGGGCGTGTGAGGGCAAGGTTGCTCATGCCGCCAGCTTGCCCTTTTGACGGGCGACGATCCGTTCCGCCAGATAGCGGCTGTCCTCATCGATGCCCAGAAAACGCCCCGATCCCCAGGTGTTCAACCAGCCGAGACCGATGAAATACAGACCGGGCACATCCGTGACGCCGCGATTGAAGAGCGGCTTGCCGCGTTCGTCAAGACAATCGACCTTCAACCAGGAATAATCCGGACGGAACCCGATCGCCCAGATGATCGACGTGACGCCTGCCTCGCGAAGATCCAAAATGGTGGTCTCCCTTTCAGGCCGCCAGACTTTCTCGAATGGTGGTTCTTCCGGCGCGTCGATGTTCTGAGAGCATATCCACGCGTCGATCTGATTGCGGATGCCCAGATAGCTGCGATCCGCATCGTCCAGGTTCTTTTCCAGGTCAGGAAGAAAGGTCATTGTCGTGCCGTTGGCTCCGGCTACTGAACCGTAGAGGCGAACCCCCTCAAGTGCATATTTGCGCAGATCGATCTCCTTGCCCCCATCACGACCCGACATGTAGTGGTTGGTCTGAGTGAGGGCCTTGATCGGATCTGGATGGCGATCGATCGTGACCGCATAGGTGCCGGCTTCGTACAGCCAGTCCGTTGCGTCCCGGCCGCGGTACTTGCGCGGGCTGCGCGGAGCCGGGCCGACTGCGAGGTGAACGGGCCTGCCTTCCAGATGGAAATCGTCCATGATCTGCACACCGGATTGCCCTGTTCCCACGATCAACGTTCCGCCGTCAGGCAGCTGCGAGGGGCGCCGGTAATCGCGAGAATGCATTTGGTGGATGGAGGAATCCAGATCGGCAGCGTAAGGAGGCACGATCGGGTTGTCGTAGCCGCCAGTTGCAATAACCACCTGGTCCGCGGTCATGGTGCCCTCTGTGGTCTCGATCCGGTATCCGCCACCGTCGCGAGGCGAGACGTGTCTCACATCCACACCTTCGCGAAGCGGTGGCTTGAAGCTTTCGGCAAAACCATCCAGATAGTCGATAATCTCCTCTTTGAGCATGAAGCCGTCCGGATCCAGGCCCTTGTAGGGCCAGCCGGGCAATCGGCACTGCCAGTTTGGCGTGACCAGACAGAAGCTGTCCCAGCGATTGTTGCGCCAACTTTCGAACCGACGGTGGCGCTCGATTACGATATGCTCAATCCCTTCCTGCATCAGATACCAACTGACCGAAAGACCGGCCTGGCCTCCTCCGATGATGAGAACTGGTACGTGCGGTACAATGGCGTCGGTCATAACGAACCCTTTCATGACATCGAGAGACAGGTGACCTGGGAGTCGGCAGGCTGAGCCGCGGCCGTCGTTTCGATCTTTGCGAGCTGGTCGAGTGCGGAGGAACACGCAAAGCCGAATTTGGCGGCGACGCGGTCTGAGGCTTCATTCAGCCCGGTGCGGGCACGGTCGACGAACTCCGCGAGTGGATAGGTGCATCCGGCCTCAAGATGACGCGTAATGGCCGTCGAGGGCGAATAGCAGCTCTCCTCCTTGCCATCGGGCCATCGGATGGTGAAGCGAACTTCAGGCATGGGCGACCTCCTTTGCCAGCGAGATGTAGGGGGATAACGAGTAATCCCAGAACGTTGCCCGAGCGCCGTCGCTTGTCAGGTCGATCCGGGGGCTATCCGTTGCGCGACCTATGGCAGCTGAGCTGATGCCTCGCGCAGCAAACACGGCGCAGATTTCGTTCGCCCGTTCGGGCCGGACGGAAAGAAGGAATCCGAAGCTCGGGAAGCTTCGGAGCCAGCGTTCCAGTTCAACACCTGACGGAAGCGGGATGTTGGCCAGCTCGATGTCGAAACCGCAGCGGGAAGACTCCGCAAGCATGAGCGCAGTGCCGACGATGCCGCCCTGGCTGATGTCTTTTCCCGCATCCAGCAGTCCAGCTTCCGCAAGCTGTGGCAAGAGTTCATAGTCTTCGCGGAGCCGTTCATGCGGAGCATCGAGGGCCGCACACCAGTTGTCAAAGCGGGGTCGATATTGCCCGCGATGATCGATGGCGGCGACAAGCACATCTCCAGGAGCTGCTGCAAAGCTGGAAATCAGCCGCTTTGCGCGCCCGGTGACGGAGACGGCGAGGTTAAGTTCTTTGCTGTGGAGGTTGGTATGGCCGCCAACGATGGGCACGCCGTAGGCGGCTGCCGCGTCCCGCAGACCGACAAGCAGGGGCTCGGCGGACGCCGCGTCCGGCGACCACACGGCGTCGAGCACAGCAGTCGGCCGCCCTCCCATGGCGGCAATGTCGGAGAGGTTCACCATTACGCCGCACCACCCGGCAAACCACGGGTCGTCCTGCACGAACTGAGGCATGAAGCCTTCGCCCGCAAGCAGATCCCAGGTTCCGTCAAGGGTTGGAATTGCTGCTGCATCGTCTCCGGGCATCCCCGGCGCTCCGGCTGACAACGACAGCGTGCGTGTCGTGCCTGCTATGTCCAGCTTGCTGCGGATGGATGGATGGGCTGCGAGCGCGGCCGCCAAGGCGTGGACGTTCATTACGACCTCCGTGCTCTCGCCGACCAGCCGCTGGCCGGATCGCATGTCGGGGGATAGTGTTCGAGAGAAGCCAACATGTGCATATGGCGTACGCCATGTAGATCAATCTCTTGTGCCGATTCCCAATGCAGACGCCGGAACAGAGGAACATTCTGAAGCTGGACGTGGGCGTGGAACTCGCGGCATCCAAGGCCGTTTGCGGTACTCACTGCAAGCCGGATCAGCTCCGCTCCCAGCCGGCCAACTCTACGGTATGTGGGGGCGACCGCCAGTCGCGATCCCCACCAGATGCCGGGTGTGGGTTCGTGGATCCGGACCGTTCCCACGACTTCCGCAGGCTCGGCCGCTAATGTGGCGATTGCCACGAGCGGGATTGCCGTATTGTCGATTTCGTCATGGTCGTTGCCGACGAAGATGCGCTGCTCCTCGACAAACACCTGATGCCTGAGGCCCGATACTCCCCGGAGTTCCCACGGTTCCGACGCTGCCCGGATCAGGAATTCTGGGCTGATAAAGGCGGAGTGATCCAGAAGGCTCATGCCGGGATCCTCAGTTTCTCGTAGGTTGAAAGGGCCGAGCAGGCGCCGCATTTTCCGCAACCAGCCTTGATGTCCGATGCCTTCAACCCGCCATCGATGACGATCTTGGACAAAGGCGCAAGGATGGATGCCATGAAGTCCGCCTTTGGCGCAGGGTGGCTTTCGAGCGGCGTCCCGGAGATCGGCACAAACGGGACGACGAAGGGATAGACGCCCATGGCGACCAAGCGTATCGACATGTCGAGGATAGCCTCACGTGTGTCGCCCAGGCCCGCAAGTATATAGGTGGACACCTGTCCTCGCCCGAACACCTTCACTGCCGACTCGAAACTGGAAAAATACTTCGCGAGCGGAACGCTTGCCTTGCCCGGCATAATCCGTTCCCGGACTTCGGGTGTGACCGCTTCGAGGTGCATTCCCAATGCATCTGCGCCTGCATCCTTCATCCGCTGGTGCCAAGCATCGTCTTCCGGCGGCTCGCATTGTACCTGGATCGGCAGATCGACGACGGCCTTCACCGCACGCGCGCTTTCGGTCAAAACGGCGGCGCCGCGGTCCTTGCCCGCAGGAGTGCCGGTGGTCATCACCATATGCTTCACGCCGTCGAGTTCGACGGCCGCCTTTGCGACCTCCGCCAGTTGCTCGGGCGTTTTGTGGGCGACGGTACGGCCGGCGGCAAGGCTCTGACCGATCGAACAGAATTGACAGGTCTTCTTGCGGCTTTCATAACGAATGCAGGTCTGCAGAATGGTCGTGGCGAGCACGTCGCGCGAATGAAGAACCGCGATCTTATTGTACGGGATGCCGTCTGCAGTCATCAGATCGTAAAATCGCGGGCGATTAGGAAATCGAATTCGTGCGACTTCGGATCCTTCCTTGGTGATGCGCGCACGGCCGTCGGCATCGGGTGCTTCCACCAGATAGGGACTGTCGAATGCAGGTGCGGTATGGACCGGCACCATCACGGTTGTGTCGCCGAAATTGACTGCCTTATGGTCCGAGGGGCCTGCGCCACCGCGCCTGCTCTCGTGGCCGGCCCGCGGATCGACGAGACGCATTCCTCGTGTCTGGAGATCGTTGATGAGTTCTGGATCTGTCGATGGTAGGTCACGCATCCTGAGCCTCCTCAAATGGCTTGCCTTGCTCTGCGTCGGAAAAATCGCCTGAAAGGCCGATCTGCTCGAGGGCGCGTGCGGGCCTTGTGTCATGGACAAGGTGCAGCAATTCGGGCCGTGCATAGTGTCCGACCGAATCCATCATCCGCTTGCGCTTGGTAATGAGCCGCATGTCCAGATCGCCGATCAGGATGCCTTCACCCAAGGTCAGGGGCGGTACGACATGGCGGCCTTCCGGCGTAATGATGCAGGTCATGCAGCCATCGCGCAGCCCCTTCTGCAAGGCGGGATCCGGGTGAATGGAGGCGATTTGCTCCTCGCTCAGCCAGCCGGTGGCATTGACCACGAAGCAGCCCGCTTCCAGCGCGTGGTGGCGCATCGTGACTTCGATCTGCTCGCCGAATATCGGGCCGACGAGTGAGCCGGGAAAATGAGAAGCGTGAATTTCCTCATGTTGGGCCATCAACGTATAACGGGCCAGAGGATTGTAATGCTCCCAGCATGCCAGGGCGCCGACGCGGCCGACGGCAGTGTCGACAACCTTCAGGCCGGCGCCATCGCCTTGGCCCCAGATCATCCGTTCGTGATAGGTGGGAGTGATCTTGCGGCGCTTCAGTTTCAGACTGCCATCCGCGTCAAAGACTAATTGGGTGTTGTATAGGGATCCGCGGTCGCGTTCATTCACACCGAGCACGATAACTGCATTGCGCTTGCGCGCGGCATCAGCGACAGCCCGTGTTTCCGCGGACGGTACCGTGACTGCTTCCTCATAAAGCCGCAGGTGCTCGGGGCCTTGCTGAACGGGCGGCAGAACGAAGCTGAAATAGGGATACCAGGGTACGAATGTTTCAGGAAATACGATCAGCTCCGCGCCTTTGTCTGCGGCTTCGGCGATCGCATTCAGAACCCGCTCGACAGTGCCTGCGCGCGAGGTTAGGTCGGGCGCGATCTGGACGGCCGCGGCACGTACTGTTTTGGGCATGACTGGCTCCTTCACATTACCTGGAACTGAGCACCCCGTTCGTTGCGGAACGGGGTGCTGAGGTCAAATCAGACGGTCCATGTGTCGATGATCAGGGCATTGGCCTTCTTGTGCAGAAGCACGCAGTCCAGCACGTCCTGAGGCAGGATCGGGATGATGCCGGGGATCAGAGCCGGTTCGCCATGCCCATAGAGGGCCTGCAGTGCGAAGCGACATGCGTAGACCTTGCCGCCTTCCTTCATGAAGCGCTCAAGGTTCTTGTTGAAGTTGAGATGACCAGGGAAGGCTTCATCGCCGAGCTTGGGGAAACCGCGCTGGATCCCCAGTGTCACGCCCGGGCCGTAAAGAAGGATCGAAGTCTCGTAGCCTTTCCGCTGCAGGCGAATGGCATTGAGAATGTTCACAAGCCCGATTGAGCCTTCGAACGCCATCGTGTGGAAGGTTACGAGCGCCTTCTCACCAGGATCGGCCTTAACATCCTCGAAAACCTTGGACTCGTAGTCGACAAAGAAGTCACCATCCTTGTGCGGCTGCTGCGTTACTTCAGGCATGTCTGCATCTCCTTACGCGGGGTTGATGCAGAAACGATACGAGGGAAATTGTATGAATCAATAGCAAGTGTAATATGCATACAATTATTTCTTAATTAAACGCAATCCTGCACATTGAATGCGCGCAGTGCTCAAATAATAGCTCGAAAATCGGCTTCAGTGCTCAATCCATAGTCGTAGATTTGTTGTCAAATCAACACTTGAAACCGCCTGCAGATATCCATACAATGTGAAACATTTGCTATTTGAGGTATGATGAAATGTTGAAGTGGCTCCCTGAACTCCGTCCTGACGGCAAGCCTCGTTATCTTCAGATTGCGGATGCGATTGAACTGGCGATCAAACGAGGCGATATCGCCGCTGGCGATCGATTGCCGCCACAACGCAGACTCGCCGAGCGTCTCAAGATCGACTTTACGACAGTCAGTCGCGCCTACACCGAGGCGCATTCCAGACGTCTCGTGGAGAGCCACGTCGGAAGAGGTACCTTTGCACTCGGCCGCCCGAAAGAGGAGCATCGTGTCGATCCGCGCCGCGCCGGAGATGAGGATCTGTCGATGAACATGCCTCCAGAGCCGCAAGATCCGGACCTCGTGGCTCGGATGCAAGAGGGGCTGCAGACTGTTTCAGCTAACCTTATTTCGCTTCTCCGCTACCAGTCGACGACCGGTGGAGAGCAGGATAAGGCCGCTGCATCTTCATGGCTGTCGAAAAGGGGGATGGTGCCGAGCCTTGAGCGGATCGCGATCACCCCAGGAGCGCATGCGACAATGACTGCGCTTCTTTCGACGATGACCAGACCTGGCGACGTGATCCTGTGCGAGGCGGTGACATATCCTGGGCTACGAGCAATCGCAGCGCGCATGGGGTTGCAGCTCGTGGGAATTCCAATGGACGCTTCTGGCATCCTGCCGGATGCGCTTGATGCCGCTGTCCATTTGCATCAGCCGAAAGCCCTGTATCTCAATCCGACGGTCCAAAATCCCACGACGCTGACCATCCCGCGCGAGCGGCGCATGGAGATCGCCGAGGTTCTCCTGCGCCACAGGCTGCCCTTGATCGAGGATGACGCATACGGCTTCATTCCCGCAACGGCGCCCGTACCTTTTGCTACGCTTGCTCCCGACCTCACCTGGCACATCGGAGGCCTGGCCAAATGCCTCGGCGCAGGCCTGCGCCTCGCTTATACAGTTTCCCCTAACGCCAGAGCCGCCTATTCTCTCGCCCAGGCAATGCGAGCTAGCGCCGTCATGCCTTCACCAATCTGCATGGCGCTGGCGACACGGTGGATTGAGGACGGGACGGCGGATGCCATTCGCCGCTTTGTCCGTGCGGAAAGCGCTGTCCGTCACAAGATCGCCGTCGATACCCTTTCGGGGTTGGACATCAAAGGTGAGCCGGAGGCCTTCAACATATGGCTGAAGCTGCCGAAGGGGGCGAGCAGGGCAGAGCTGATGGGGCGAATGGCAGGACGCCATATCGGCTTGATGCCTTCAGATGCCTTCACCGTTCTGGGAAAGCCCGATGAGCATGTAAGGGTATGCCTTGGCGGCGTGATCCAGCGCGAACAGTTGCAAGCCGGGCTTCATTTCATGGCCCAGTCGCTTTCCGACACTGGTTGGATGGGTTGAACTATCGGGTCGACATCCTGCGGAGGTGGCTCGGAAAATTCGAACAGCGGAGATAAGTGGAATTTCTGCCTGACTTCGGCTTAGATGCCGGGAACAGGAGAGGCCATGACAACACGACCGCGCCGCAGGGACGGGCCATGGCGACCGCGAAGGCGCGGGCGCCGTTCCTGAGGGCGGCATATCCTGGCCTTTCCGCAAGCACCAACGATCAGGACCTGGAGCATCACGATCTCATCGTGAACGGAAGCACGCTCGGAATGCAGCCCTCCGATGCCGATCCCGTCGATTTCAACCGCATACACAGGAGACACCTCGTCGCTGATGCTATCATGGAGCCGGCCATGACGCCGTTGTTAGTCGCGGCAGAAGCAAAAGGGTGCAAGGTTTTTCCCGGAAAGCCGATGCTTGAATCACAATTTCTGCTGATGGCTCAGCATATGAAGGCCCTGTCCCCATTCTGATGCGATCTCGGTAACGGAGCCTCTGACTTACGTCGGTCAATCGATATAGATGAGGCTGGAGGCGAGCACGCGCAGCGTGTTGGCGGTGCCGGTTTGCGTGAGGTGGCGCTCAGTGGCGACCTCGTTGTCGCGGATCGCCAAAGGCGAATGGTCCGTCGCCGCTCTGCCGCACCTGGCCGGCCATGTAGACTTGAAGAGAGTAAGGGTGTGGATCCGAAGAAAGCCCGAACTCCATTACCGCCGCTCATTCTAAAGGTATCCGCGCCTCGCGATGTTCGGCTCGATTCCGATTCAACTCGAGTGGTGCTTTGATCCTAGTCGCCAACATCTCTGAGCGTTGCCTCGACTCTTATGGCGACGAAGCTGTCACATTCGCTTGCTGATCCACCGCTCGCTCAGCGTTCGGCAGTTAGCATGGCAAATGTCACGCCCAAGAAGGCTCGGGCCACAGCCAGCGCCCGCAACTTTCGAAACAGCGTCCATCGAGCAATCTACCCGGTCAGGTAATGTTGCGGCAATCCTTCCTAGCCAGTCTGCGTTCATTCTAACCGGCGCACAAAGCGCACTTCGAAAGCAAAAATCGTGGGCGGGTCCCTGAAACTAACATCTTTTTCCAGCCTCTTTTCTAGGAGCCAGCCAGTGAAACCTAATGCAGCATGTGCATCAGTGTTCTCGCGCACTGAACTGCGCCGGGTTTGCCGGAGCGGTTCACTACTCCACAATAAAAGTGCATAAAATCGAACGCAGCAAAATATGTACTTCCGGTATCTACTCTCTTGAGAATCCGAATAATCGTGACGTCGCAACTCGGGTCTCAGTGCTTGAAGGAGAGGCCAGATGTCCAGTATTTTCATGAAAGCTACTTTGATCGGTCTCCTGGTCATCGGTTCATCGATAGCCGCGATTGAGCCGGCTGCTGCCCAGGTCTGGGGCGATGAATGGGGTTCTGAAGATGCTCCGCCGCCGCCCTGGGAGCGGCGGCCTCGCTATGAGCCACCGGCGACCTGGAGCGATGTGCCTCGTTCCAACGACAGCTGTTCGCCCGAGGACGCACTTCGGCGGGCGAGGGACTACGGCGTGAAGAGACCGGCCATCGAGCGTTTTTCCTCCCGCTGGGTCTATGTTGGTGGATTGCGCGAGGGCGACTACGCTCAGGTAATCCTGAAAAATACCCCCGGATGCCCATATACCGATCACTAGAATCGCTTTCCAAAGTTTGGATGCCGGTTCCGCTTCGTTCGTGGCTTAAGGCAAAACACCGTCCGAAACTGTTTACAGCCCCCTGAACGGTCTTCAGTGTCTAACTGCAGCGTTCCAGAACAGGGTAAGCCAGTTGCTCTCAAAGCGTGAGCCCGGCGAAACCCATGAGCAACCGAAAAAATGCCGCAGCGACGGCCAAGGACATTACGCTAAAGGCCCAGATCAAAACGAGCCAGCCTATCCGGCGCAGCCATGACGTGTTTGCGCGAGTCGCCCGGTCTGTCATCAGTGATATCCCTCCCCGGTTTTCACTTTCCCGCGAAAGACGTAGTAGGACCATGCCGTATAAGCCAGGATGAACGGGATGACGAAGAGCGCGCCGACCAGCGTGAAACCCATGCTTTCCGGAGGAGCGGCGGCTGTCCAAATCGAAATGCCCGGCGGGATGATATTGGGCCAGACACTGATCGCAAGCCCGCTATAGCCAAGGAACAGCAGCAGCAATGCCAGGATAAAGGGGGCGGCATGCGGATCGCGGCGCAGGACGCTGAGGATCGCCGCCGTCGTGATGAGAACCAGCAGTGGCACCGGCGAGAAAAATAACAGGTTGGGCATGGAGAACCAGCGCAGAGCCACAGCGGGGTATGCAAGCGGCGTCCACAGACTGACGATGCCGATGACGCCAAGAAGAATAATCGTCACTGGACGGGCCAGATTCACCATCCGTTTTTGAAGATCGCCCTCGGTCTTCATGATCAGCCAAGTGGAGCCAAGCAGCGCATAGGCAATGACGACGCCGGCACCGGTGAACAGGCTGAACGGTGTCAGGAAATCCAATGCCCCGCCAGTGAACGCGTTGTTTTCGACGGGAAAGCCCGTGATGAAGGCGCCAAGGGCTAGCCCTTGCGAAAAGGCCGCGATAAACGATCCCCACGCAAATGCCTTATCCCAGAAAGGCTTGTGGGCATCATCCGCCTTGAATCGAAACTCGAAAGCGACACCGCGCCAGATCAGTCCGGCCAGCATCAGGAAAAGCGGCAGATAGAGCGCGCTCAGGATCACCGCATAGGCCAGCGGAAAGGCCGCCATGAGCGCGGCTCCGCCGAGAACGAGCCATGTTTCGTTTCCATCCCAAACTGGTGCCACGGTGTTGACCATCGTGTCGCGATCGTCACGATCGCGCACGAAGGGAAACAGGATGGCGATACCGAGGTCGAAGCCGTCCATGATCACGTACATCATCAGACCGAACCCGATGATGATCGCCCAGAGAAGAGGCAGGTCTATTCCCATTGGCTTCAAGCCTCCATTATTCAGGAACGTGGCGCGATTGTCGGATCGATATCGTCGGGCGCAGCCGATAGCGGCCGAGCAGGACGCCTGGACTGCCCATCCTCATCGGGACCGTGGCCGTCGTCGTGATGAGGATGGGGGCCCTTGGCGACGAGTTTGAGCATGTAACTGATGCCGGTGCCGAAGACAGCGACGTACATTACGATAAAGACGACCAGCGTCATCGATAGCGTCAACGCCGAATGATTGGAAACCGCATCCTTCGTCCGCATGACTCCATAGACGATCCAGGGCTGGCGCCCGATCTCCGTGGTAAACCAGCCGGCCAAAATGGCGATCAGCCCCGTCGGTCCCATCAATATGGCAAAACGTAGGAACCAGGGAGTATCGAACAACCGTTTGCGCCACCGGATCCAAAGGCCGCTCACGCCGAGAAGAAGCATGAGCATTCCAAGGCCGACCATGATCCGGAAGCTCCAGAAGACGATGGTGGAATTCGGCCGGTCCTCTGGCTCAAATTCCTTGAGCCCCGGGATCCGGCCATTCAGGTCATGCGTCAGGATGAGGCTGCCAAGGTAGGGGATCTCAACGGCGTAACGCGTCATTTCCGCCTGCATGTCCGGCCAGCCGAACAGGATGAGTGGAACGCTTTCGCCTGGCTTGTTCTCCCAGTGGCCTTCCATCGCCGCGATTTTTGCCGGTTGATGCTCGAGTGTGTTGAGACCATGAGCATCACCGATCGCGATTTGCAGCGGTGCGACGATCAGCACCATCCACAGAGCCATGGACAACATGGTGCGCGTTGCGGCGGTCGCGCGACCGTTCAGCACATGCCAGGCGCCCGAGGCGGCCACGAACAGAGCCGTCGCGATATAGGCCGCAACCGTCATGTGGGCGAGGCGGTAGGGAAAGGAGGGGTTGAAGATAACCTTCAGCCAGTCGACCGGAATAACCCGCCCGTCGACAATCTCGAAGCCTTGCGGCGTCTGCATCCAGCTGTTGGATGCGAGAATCCAGGTCGTCGAAATCAGTGTTCCGATGGCGACCATGATCGTCGCCAGAAAATGCAGGCCGGGGCCGACCTTGTTCCAACCGAAGAGCATGACGCCGAGAAACCCTGCTTCAAGAAAAAAGGCTGTCAGCACTTCATAGGTCAGAAGCGGTCCGGTGATGCTTCCGGCGAAAGCGGAAAAGTAACTCCAGTTCGTTCCGAACTGATAGGCCATTACCAGACCCGACACGACGCCCATGGCAAAATTCACGGCGAAAATCTGCGACCAGAAATGATAGAGGTCGCGATAGACCGCGTCTTTCTTCCAGAGCCAGAGACCCTCCAGGACGGCCAGATAGCTCGCAAGACCGATGGTGATCGCCGGGAAGATGATATGAAACGAAATCGTAAAGCCGAATTGAATTCGGGCGAGTTCGAGTGCCGTTAGTCCAAACATGGGCGCCTATCGTTGAATATCGCCGAAGCGCAGGCAGGATACATCCGATCTTCGCCAGATGGCGCAGTCTCCTCGCTAGAGAGCGCTGGGTGCTTCCGGGTCGCGTCGACCTTGACGTTGAAATTATCGGCGAGCGTCTTCGGTGTGACGAAGACCAGGGGTGAGGGTGCCCGAGGGATGGTCGTTCCTATACATTGCGCGCTCATTGTTGTCGCTTCCAATAGACAGCGTCCCTTGTTGCGGGGGCTCGAAAGTCCGCTCGATCTCGCCGCGTGGCGATGCCAGACGTCACTATGCTATATGGAATCAATAAAGAAAATGTATCCATATTGAATGCAGTCAATAATGGCATTGACGATAATATCATTCGTCCTGTAATCGGAAATACGGCTGATCGTCGCAGACGGCAACAGCAGGCTGGGAGGTTGATCCGCAAGCCGCAGCCGTCGTTCATTTTTTGTGGAATTAGGGAAATGCGACCGCAATGCCAAGAGTTTCGAATCCCATCGGACGTCACCGGATACTTTGTGCTGGCTGCAGTCAATGTTTCTATAAGGTGGGTAAGGGATCTCGTCATTTCCATTCTGGCCATTTGCGGCTCATCGTTTACGGATCGTATCGCCCTCTTTCAGGATAACAGGAGAAAACCATGAGTAACAAACCTGCTATTATTCTGGTGCACGGCTTCTGGGGTGGAGCGGCGCATTGGGGAAAAGTGGTGCTCGAGCTGGCGCGCAAGGGGCATCAGTCCATTCACGCCGTCGAACTGCCGTTGACGTCTCTGGCCGAGGATGCAGAGCGTACGCGTAAAAT
>JAAMEZ010000049.1 GCA_013322215.1 Martinezella rhizogenes | reverse complement strand
ATGCCCAAAATTGAAATCGTCATGGATCGGCTCCTCTTCCTTCAATGACGGATCATCATACTCGATGTCTTCGGAAGGGCGGGCCATCCCATAATCAACAAGAGCCCTCTCTGCTGTCACAGATCGACGTCTTTTCCAGGCCTCTGAATGACATCCCAAAGTGTGCTGGGCGTAAAGTCATAGCCCATGCGCACCCATCGCATCACATCGAACGGGTGTGCGACGATCAGATCCGCACTTCCAATCTCGTATCTCAGAGCCTGTAGGGTTCTGTGGCCCGACGAGGTAGTGTCCACCACTTGGGTTTCCACCATGGATGCGTCCTTGGTCGTGAAATCCTTTAGGTTGTCCGTGACGAGAATGTCGGCCTTGGCGCCCACAGCCGTAGCCAACACGCCCGCATCTTCCACGTCAGACATGGCAAAATGCTCTTCGCCACCCAAAATGAGATATGGGTCAAGCGCGTCCGGACCATACCTTACTATGTCAACTATGGATCCGGAGTAGGCCTTGATTCGATCCTCAGAATATTTCAGGCGACGGAGTACGGTCTCGAGGGTGTCGATCATTTCGAACGAGATGATCAGTTGCGCCCGGTTCGCGAGACCCCACTGTTGACCGCTGACCATGGAAATGAGGGTCTGCGTTGCCGTTCCTTTATGGCCACGGTCATGCGCCATTATGTTGCCCACGAAGATATTGACATCCAAGAGGACGCGGACGACACGATCCATGCCTTACTTCCGATGAGCTGCGGCTCGGCTCAACGCCGTGGCTTCTTCCAACAAGTCAATCTCGCTACCTGCGAAATCCGACCCTCCGAAACGGTGCTCGGATGCTAGGTCGTTAGTAGCTTTCTCAAGGCGAACCCTTGCGGCCGCAGCCATCATCTCACGACCAAGTCTGACAATTGTCTCCTGATCGTTCTGCGCGTTCAATTCGAGCAGAAAATCCCGAACTCCCTTCGGAAGTCCAACAAATACAGTGATCGCGCTGGAAACAGCATTTGATACGGATCTGTTCTCCATCGAGGCCACCATCTTCAATTTCGTGGCGGTCTTCCCATCGACATTCGCCGAAATTGTGGACGACATAGCAGACTCCTATAGAAATACGTTATTCCTATATATGCTAGAATCGCCTGTTTTACAACGTGCCCTCGGCGGGCTAAGTCCTTACGAGCTGAAGAGACAGGGAGAACTGGTGGCAGTTGCTCCATAAGGCCGGGAGTTTCCTCAGTAGATCCCGCTCATACGCTATTGCCCTCCCGCTTACCGGGAGGCGGGAGCTAGCCGCGTAAACCGACGCCTTCAGTCCCTGTGTGGTAGTGCCGCGAACATGGAATATTCCCTCTCCCGTTTCAATGGGCAGAGGGGTTAGAGTGAGGGGCAATGCCCGCAAGGAGCGGACCAGTAAGAGCCAGTTGCCTCGATCGAAGCCACAGGACCAACCAAAAAGAAAGACCCGGCGGGAGCTGAACAGGCCGTCCATTTGTCAGTGCGGGTCCCGTGAGCCTGGTCGCCGCGATCTCAGCAACGGCGGGAAGATCGATGGGCCGAACCGCGTGCAAGCACGCGGCGCGGCGGAACCCTTCAATGACGCTTTCCGAAATGAGCAGGCATTGCGATCGGTGCTGCAGGCGCCTTCGCCGCGCGCTGGCCGGCAAGCTCAAGCCGCTTGTGCTCGAGATGATAGGCATAGAGGAACTGCGCGGCGATGCCGAAGACGACATAGACCGCACCGACGACGGAGCTCTTGTTGGTCACATAGAGAAGGACCTGGCCGGCCATGGCGAGTATCGTGCCCGCAACGAAGATATTCAGCGAATGCCGCCCGAGGATCGTCAGCGGGTGGCTTGCCGAGCGGCGCAGCAGCGCCGAAATGGAAGGTATGCTGATGATCAGATAGGCGAGCGCCAGTACATGCAGCAGCCGCGGCAGCGACAGGAAGGTCTTGTCGAAGCCGGTGACCACGGTCGGCAGGCCGAGCATGGCGAGGTAGTCGCCGAGTATCCATAGCTTGTCGGTCACCCAGATGAAGGACACGAGCACATAGGCGCAGGCCAGTGCGATCAGAACCGGATGGGCGGGGATTTGGCCGCCGCGCTTGACATGCATGCTGGCGACGAAGCCGATGACGAAAAGCAGCTGCCAGGATAGCGGATTGAGGAACCAGAAGCCGTCAAGCAATGTCGTATGCGGCGCGATATAATAGATGCCGGACCCCAGCCAGACGCCAACCGAAATTGCGAGCAGAAGCAGGGGGCTCCTCGCCTCCAGCAGCATGATCAGCGGCAGCATCAGGAATAGGGCGCCGTACATGGGTAGAATGTTGTTGTAGCCGATCTGGTGCCCGAGCGTCAGCAGCGCGGGAATGCCGCGCGCCGGGTCCATCAGCAGGGCAAGAATGTTCACTTCGCAGAGCAGGCCCTTCTGGTGGAAAATCCACGCACCGGAAATGAAGAGCACCAGTGTCACGAAAGTCGTGATCATATGCGCAGTATAGAGCGTGAAAGCGCGCCTGACCGCCTTCCATGCCATGTTCAACCGATTACCCGGAAGAAACCGCGTTCCGTAGGCGAGGCCGACCGATATGCCAGAGATCAGCACAAAGGCTTCGGCGCCATCGGAGAAGCCGAAATTCTTGGAGGTCAAATCTTCGAAGATCTGCCCTGGCACATGGTTGATAAAGATCATGATCAGAGCCAAGGCTCTGAGAACATCCAGTCGGGTATCCCTCTGGGAGACCGGCTTCGGCAAACTCACTCGTTGTGCCGGCACCGGGCTCATATTCGCCCTTGAATTCATAAAACTCTCCTGTTCCGACAATCAAATGCAATCGGGGCCAAAGAGTTCCCCCTTTGGCCCCGATCGTCGAAGCGAAACAGTGCAGAAACGCTACTGTCCGACCGGAAAGCCCTCTTCGGGATGGGCGACCGCCCTGTCATTGATGGTCACCGAGTATCTCGCCGCATCGGGCGCTTTTGAGACGGAAATACGGTAATTTCCGCTCGGCAGTTCGATATCCGCCGCAAAGCCGTCCCAGTTCGAAGGCAGTACCGGTTTGACGAAAAGTTGTCCGTTTTTCACGCGGATACCGAGAATGCCTTCGACAGCGACGCGATACAGCCAGCCGGCGGAGCCCGTATACCAGGTCCAGCCGCCTCGGCCCGTCAATTGTCCTTCGCCGTAGATATCAGCGGCGACCACATAGGGCTCCACACGATAGGTATCGGCCTGATCACGATCGCGTGCATGGTTGATCGGGTTCAGCATGTCGAAGCAATGCCAGGCATCGTCGCCGCGATCCATCTCCGCCAGCGCCATGACCACCCATGTGGCCGCATGAGTGTACTGACCACCATTTTCGCGCACGCCCGGCGGGTAGGACTTGATGTAGCCCGGGTCGCGGGCCGACTTGGCAAAGGGCGGCGTGAACAGCCGGATGATGCGGTTTTCGTCGTCGACAAGCTTGTCGAGCACGGCGTTCATCGCCTTCTCGCCGCGTGCCTTGTCGCCTTCGCCGGAGAGAATGTTCCACGACTGCGCGATCGAATCGATCTGGCACTCGAAATTCTCGCTGGAGCCGAGCGGGCTGCCATCGTCGAAATAGCCGCGGCGATAGTGACCGCCGTCCCAGCCGGCCGATTCCAGCGCCTTGCGCAGCTCCGGCAGATGGTCGGACCAGCGCTTGACGCGCCCCTTGTCGCCGCGGGCCTCGGCATAGGGCAGGAAGGCGGTGAGCATGCCGGCCAGGAACCAGCCGAGCCAGACGCTTTCGCCGCGGCCCTGGATGCCGACGCGGTTCATACCGTCGTTCCAGTCGCCGCCGAGGATCAGCGGCAGGCCATTGCCGCCCTTGCGCTTGATCGCGAGATCGAGCGCCAAGGCCGCATGTTCGTAGACGCTGACTTTGTCCTGCGACACCGTCGGCTGATAGAAGACGTCGTGGGTTCCCGGCATCAGCGCCGCACCTTCGACGAAGGCAAGTTCCTCATCGAGAAGCGACTTGTCGCCCGTCACGGTGCAGTACTGGTCGATGGCATAGGCGAGCCAGACAACGTCGTCGGAAATATGCGTGCGCACGCCGGCGCCGCTGCCCGGCAGCCACCAATGCTGCACGTCGCCCTCGCGGAACTGACGCTGGGCGGCATTGAGGATCTGGTTGCGGGCAAGCTCCGGCTTGTGCACCAGGAATGCCAGCGTATCCTGCAGCTGGTCGCGGAAGCCGAAGGCGCCCGACGACTGATAGAAGGCGGTACGCGCCATGATGCGGCAGCCGAGGCTCTGATAGGGCAGCCAGGCATTGATCATGTTGTTCATCGCCTTGTCCGGCGTCGAGATCTTCACATGGCCGGTGAAGCCGTTCCAGAACTCGCGGCCTTCGGAAAGCACGGCCTCGAAATTGGCCTTGCGGATTTCCAAAACCAGGGCGCGGGCCTCTTCGACGGTCGCCGTATCGCCCATGTAGAAGCAGATTTCCTTCTGCTCGCCAGCGGCAATCGTCACGTCGAAGGCCAGAGCACCGCAGGGGTCGCCATCCAGATCGGTCGAGTTAGAGAGCGTCGCAGCCGTCACCACGGCTTCCGGCATCTGGATCGTGCCATGGCGGCCAATGAACTCGCGGCGGCTTGCCGAGAAGCTCGAATGCGCCTCGCTCGCCACCATGAAGGCGGTGCGCTTGAAATAATCGATGCTGTAGGGGTTGTTGGCAAACAGGGCACCCGTCTCCTCATCCAGCGTCGACAGGATGAAGGGCCTGGTCTTGTTCTGATTGATGCCGAGCACCCATTCGGCGTAGTTGTAGATCCGCAGGCGCCGGCTGCCGGCGCCCTTGTTGCTGAGCCGCAGGCGGAAGAGCTTGACCGGGCGCTCGCGATCGACGGTCTGCGTCAGCTCCAGCGCCACGCCATCCTCTTCGCTCGAGAAGACGGAGTAGCCGAGACCGTGACGCGCCTCGAAACGGACCTTCGCATTCCGCGACAGGCCGGCATAGGGCGTCATGACCTTGTTGCTGTCGAGGTCGGCGACGTAGAGCGCCTCGCCCGGACGGTTGATGACCATGTCGTTGGTCCAGGGCGTCAGCTGATAGTCGCGCGAATTGTGGCTCCAGGTGAAGCCGCCGCCTTCGGCGGGAATGTGGAAGCCGAAGCGCTCGTTCGAGATGACGTTGATCCACGGATGCGGCGTCGACTGCCCGCCCGGCAGACGCACGACATATTCGCGGCCGTCCTTGGAGAAGCCGCCATAGCCGTTCCAGAAATCGAGGTCGTCCTGCGCCTCGATAGGCTCGGCCATAAAGATCGATTCCTGCAGCGCAGTCGGCACGGTCAGACGATTGACCGGCGCCGGGCCGTCGGACTGCGCGGAGGCGAACAGCGTCGCCGCGCGGGCGATCTGATCGACCAGCTTGCCATTGCGCGCATGGAAGATCACCCGCGATGCGGCAAGGATCTCCTGATAGGTCTCGTTCTCGATCTGGTCCTTGCGAACCGAGAAGATGTTCTGCCTGAGACCGTCGCCCTGATTGTGACGGACGTGTTCGACGAGCTTGTCCAGCTCTCGCTGCATGTCCTGGGCCTGCTCGACAGCGCGTTCGTTGACGATCACCAGATCGGCGCTGATGCCGCGCGACCGCAGATATTCCGCCGCCATCAGCGCTTCCCGGGCGATTTCGAGGTCGATATCATCGTTGATGCGCAGGGTGAAGATCGGGAAATCACCCGAGATCGTCACCGGCCAGAGAGCAGACTGCGAATGCAAGCCGGCCTGCACGGTGGCGCCGTCGGCGCGCAGGTGCATGTCCGGGTAGACGAGATAACGCGCCAGCTTCTGGAAGGCGGCCGCCTGCTGCGAGGTGACGCCGACATGGCGCATCTGCATCTGCGTGCGGGTCCAGGCCTGAGTGAGCTCGATGCCAAACGTATCGGGATTGCGGTAGCGCTCGACGGCCTTGTCGACTTCCTCGCGGTTCGGCGCGGCAATCGTCCAGAAGATGACGCTGACCTTCTTGCCGGCGGGAACGCGCACCACGCGACGCAGCGACAGGCAGGCATCCATGGTGAAGCCATCGGTGCCAGAGAGCGTTGCGCCAGGATCGAAGGCGGCTGCTTCGGCAAGCGTGCGGCCGCGGCCGAGGAACTTGCGGCGGTCGGTTTCGAATTCGGTCGGGCGTTCCGATCCGGCATTGTCGACGACCAGGTGAGCGACCGACATATCCGGCTCATTATAGTCGCGCTTGTTGCGCTCGGCGCGGATCACGTCGCCGCTTTTGCCGATCTCGGTGCGCACGAACATGCGCGTGAAGACCGGGTGACCGGAATCGACGTCGTCGCTCGCAAGCGCCGGCTCGAGATAGGAGGTCACTTCGATGAAGCGATCTTCCGCACCCATGTTGAGCAGCGTCACGCGACGGCCTTCGGCATCGTGCTCCGTCGCGACGATGCATTCGACATCGCTGGTGAGATCACCGACGGTCTTGCTGTATTCGGCCTTTTCATCGCTGAAGGCGACCTTGGTCTTTTCTCCTTCGATGCTGCGCGGCTCGGCGGTCGCCGACCACCATTGGCCGGAAGCCGTATCGCGCAGGAAGATGAAGGTACCCCAGCGGTCTTCCGTCGGGTCGGCGCGCCAGCGCGAGACCGTCAGACCATTCCAGCGCGAGTAGCCGGCACCGGTTGCCGTCAGCATGACGGAATAGTGGCCGTTGGAAAGGAAGGCGAGCTCGCGATCCTGCGTCGCCGGATCGGCGATCTTGCGGATCTCCGGACGCAGCATGTCTTCCTGGATATTGGCCGGCTGGTCGCTTTCGTGCTTCGCGGCCATGACCGGAATGTCGCGCGGCACCTTTTCCTGCAGCAGCAATTCGGCCGCCTCGATCACCGGATCGGCATGGAAGAGCTCGCGCAAGCGGCCATTGAAGGCGACGTTGGCGATCGCGGCGATCGACATGCCATGATGGTGCGCATAGTAATTGTAGACCACCGCGCACTTCTTGCCTTCGGGAACGCGGGTCGGCGTGAAGTCGACGGCATCGTGGAAGCCGTAGATGCCGAGCGCGCCCACTTTGCGCAGCTTCTGCAGGTTTTCGAGCGCCGCGGCCGGACGATACTGGCTGGCAAGGATCGAGGCATAGGGTGCGATGACAGCGTTCTGGCCGAGGCCGCGCTTGAGGCCGAGGGAAGGCACACCGAAATTGGTGTACTGGTAGTGCATGTAGTGGTCGCGGGCATTGAAGGCCGCTTCCGAAATGCCCCAAGGGATATCCGAGCCAAGACGCTTGGCGTAGTTCATCTGCTCCTGCACGATAAGATTGTTCGTCTGGTTGAGGATACCGCCCTGGCGCTCCTGCATGACGAGCGGCGGCATCAGATATTCGAACATCGAGCCGGACCAGGAGACCAGCGCGCCACGCGAACCGACGGGCACGACCTGACGGCCGAGACGATACCAGTGCTCGGTCGGCAGATCGCCCTTCGCGATGGCGAAAAGGCTGGTGAGGCGGGCTTCGGAGGCCAGAAGGTCGTAGCAGGCCGCATCGAGCTCGTTGGTTTCGACGCGGAAGCCGATAGAAAGCAGGCGCCGCTCCGGACGATAGAGAAAGGCGTATTCCATGCCGAAGGCGAGTTCGCGCATCTGGTCGCGCAGTTTCGCCAGACGCTGGCGCAGCGAATCCACATTGGCGAGATCGAAGATGCTGTCGGCAATATGGCCTTCGCAAACCCTAACCAGCGATTGCGACCAGGTGAGCACTTCGCCGCTCTGCGTCGACTTCACCTCATGGTCGAGGTTTGCAGCAAGCTTCTGGATGTCCTGCGCCAGAACCGAAAGATTGATGACGCGGATGGAGGCGAACTCATGCTCGCGCTTGACGGCGGCGAGCGCGTTCTGGAAGCCGACAATGCGCTCTTCCAGGCGGCGGCGCAGCGGCCGCACCGTCTTGCGGTCGTCCGGAAGCTCGGCAAGCATTTCGGCGAGAATGCCGGCGACGTCGCCGATACCGTCCAGATTGCCCTGCATATGCGCCGATGGCGCTTCCGCCCAGATGCGGCAGGCCGACGAAACGGCAATCAGGTGGCCGGCAAAGTTGCCGCTGTCAACAGCCGAGATATAACGCGCGCCCATCGGCTTCAGCGTATCGGTGTGATACCAGTTGCACAGGTGCCCGCGAAATTTTTCGAGCTTCGTCACGGTCGCCATGGTCTTTTCCATGCGATCGATGGTTTCCTCGAAGGAGGTCCAGCCGAAATGACGGGCCGAAATGACCGACAGCAGGTAGACGCCGATATTGGTCGGCGACGTCCGCGATGCGACGACGGCATTCGGGGTCTGTTGCACGTTGTCGGGCGGCAGATAGTTCTGCTGTTCGACGACGAAGGTCTCGAAATAGCGCCAGGTGCGGCGCGCGATCTTGCGCAGTTCGAACGAAACGCTTTCCGGCACTTCGAGCCGGTCTTCGGTCTCGGCCGACTGGCTGACATACCAGGCGATCGCCGGCGACAGGACCCAGAGCAGCGCAAAGGGAATGCCGACGAAGAAGGCGTTGTCGCCGGAGAGCGAGGCGAAGGCCAGAGCCAAGAGCGCCAGCACCGGCGCATGCCACATGACGCGGTAGTGGCCGAGGATCGTCGTCTGCGCGGCAGCCTGGGCGCTTGCGGCAGTTCGCCATTGCAGCATCAGCTTGCGGCTGACAAAGGCACGGTAGAGCGAACGGCCGATGGCGTCGGCCATAATGCAGGCGCCGTCGGCGATGAAGACGATGCGCAGCGCCACCTGGGCATTGGCGGCGCGGATATCCGACCAGACGGTGTAGAGATGGGCGCGGGCGACGATATCGCTGGTGCGCGGAATGATGCCGTTGATGAGCGACAGCGTCGGCGCGACGAACAGGCAGAAGATCAGAAGAATCTGCCAGATGAGCGCCGCCAGCGGCTCCATGAAATACCAGCCGAGCACGGAGGCGAAGAACCAGGCGATCGGCGTCAGCGAACGACGCAGATTGTCCATCATCTTCCAGCGGCCAAGGCCGGTGACGCCGCGCTTCGGATTGAAGAGATAAGGAAGGAGCTGCCAGTCGCCGCGCGCCCAGCGATGCTGGCGCGAGACTTCCACTTCGTAGCGGATCGGGAAGTCTTCGACGAGTTCGCAGTCCGTGACGAGGGCGCAGCGCGCCATCGAGCCCTCGAGCAAATCGTGGCTGAGGACGGCGTTTTCGTCGATCTTGCCCTTCAGCGACGCTTCGAAGGCATCCACGTGATAGAGGCCCTTGCCGGTGAAGGTGCCTTCTTCGACCAGATCCTGATAGACGTCGGAAACGGCGAAGACGTAAGGGTCGAGGCCGCGGTTGACCGAGAAGACGCGCTGGAAGACCGACGCATCCTTGCCCGTGGTCAAGGACGGCGTGACGCGCGGCTGCAGCACGCCGTAGCCGCGCACGACGCGCTTGCTCTCGGGGTCGAAAACCGGGCGGTTGATCGGGTGATGCAGCTTGCCGACGAGCTTCGTCACGGTATCGCGCACCAGGCGTGTATCGGAATCGAGCGTCATGACATACTGCACGTCCTTCGGCACGATATTGGCGCCAGGCAGGAAGGTGGTGTCGCGGTCGCCGCGCAGGAGCATGTTCAGCTCGTGCAGCTTGCCGCGCTTGCGCTCCCAGCCCATCCACGCGCCTTCGGCCGGATTGTAGAGACGGCGGCGATGCAGCAGGTAGAAGCGCTGGATGCCATCCTCGTCATAGCGTGCGGCCAGATTGGCCACTTCGCGGCGGGCGTAGTCGAGGATTTCCAGATCGCGCTCGCTTTCTTCCTCCTGGCTGTCGGGCCAGTCGCTGAGCAGCGCGTAGTAGATTTCGCCACCCGGATTGGCGAGATAATGGACTTCGAGATTGCGCACGAGTTCGTCGACGCTGTCGCGATTGCCGATCAGCGTCGGCACGACGACCAGGGTGCGGGCCTCTTCCGGAATGCCTTCCTTGAATTCGTAGCCGACCAGACGCGCCGGCGTCAGATACATGGTGACGAAGAAATTGAAGAGGCCGGTGGCGCCTTCCGAGGCCGGCAGCGAGAACATCAGGAGCAGCAGGATCGTCTCGGCCCAGCCCATGCCGGCATGCAGCATGAAATAGCCGACGACGACCAGCGCCACGACGGTCAGGAACAGCACCGGGGCTGCGATCGACAGCCAGTTCAGCTTGCGCCACTGGCGCACGAAGCTGACCGAAATCGGCGCACGGTAGCCGATTGCCTTTTCCAGCTTCTGGGTCTGCTGACCCATGATGAAATCGCCGATATTCGGCTCACGCGCCTGTCCTTCGCCCGATGCCTTGGCGGCCTCGGTCATCGCCATGGCGACCTGGGCGATCTCCATTTCGGTCTTGTCGGAACGGCGGGCGAGCTTTTCGATGCGGCGGCGGTAGCTGTTGCGCGAACCCGGATCGAGCTTGGCGTAGTCGGTCTCGTCCCAGAGCAGCTTGTCGACGGCGCTGACCTCTTCGACCCAGACGGACCAGTCGGTATCGTCGATGAGACGCAGGCTCTTGATGATGTTGCCCATCGTCACATTGCCCGACGACAGGCGATTGTGCTCCGCCATCATGACGCTTTCGGCGTCGGTACCGGCCTTGGCAAGCCGCTTTTCGAGCCAAGTGACGGCAAGACCCGACGTATGCGAGCCGTCGCGCAGGCGATAGAGGAACTGCGTGGCGAAGGTATTGTCCGAGGTTAAGGGCTCGAGCGTCTTCAGGAACTCGGCGACCTTGGCATCGTCGTTGAGACGGATCAGCTCGTCGACGGCGGCATTGGCCTTCTTGCGGGTAATGCGGCTCTGCTCGACGCGGCTGGAAATGCGGCGCAGGTTTTCGACGAGGATGTAGCGCACCAGCGAAGGAACGGCCCAAAGCTCGCCGATCTTCAGCATCTCCACCGACTGGAAACCTTCGACGAGCGCCAGCAGGCCCTGATTGGATACTGTGCTATGCGTGTGGGCGACGTAAAGCCAGGCCAGCGCCATGGTGCGCGGCATCACCATGCCGTCGATGGTCAGCGTCTGCAGCTGGTCGTAAAACTTCTTCGGAAAATCACGGCGGACTTCCTGAATGGCTTCTTCGATGATGTAGTGGTTGTCGAGCAGCCATTCGGCGGCCGGCGTGATCGACTCGCCGGCATCGACATCTGCATTGGCCGAGCGATAGACGCGCAGGATCTCTTTTTCGTTTTCCTTGTGCCGGGCGAAGAAATCGAAGGGCGCAAAGCCTGGCAGCTTGGTTTTCGCACCATTGCGGGCGAAGGTCGCGCCGCATTCCTTTATCTGCTCGTTGGAGAAATAGGTGGCACGGATCGCATCATTATGATCGATCTGCTTGGCTTCAGAATCGCGTGGCGTAACGGTGGAGAGATTTTGAGATGTCATGGATCGGGTTCTGGGTCCAAACAGAGTAAGTGGCATTGTCGCCTTTATCGTCTTTGCCCTGCCCGACACAAGAATTCACGCATTTGGACCCTTTTGCTTCGCTTCCCGGCGGGCGAAGGGGGTGAATTAGAAGTGTCAGCTTAGAACAAATATATAGAGGCGAGATTTTCACAGGGCCGGTCTTAAGGATCTTGGCGCTTCTTGCCATTATCCCGGTTGGGTGCCCATGAAACTGGATACGCGGCCAAATGGTTCCGGCAGCGATCCGCACACGTCAACGACAATCGATCAAGATCATGAGGCATTCTCCTTCGGCTGATGGATCCGCTTTCGGAAATTCAGCATGGTTCGGCATATTGAACCCTCAATATCCCGCAGAAGATGAACTTCAACTGAACCCCCTCAAAAGATTCGCAAATTCCTGTCGGGAGCATCGCTTTCGCGGCAGCTCATGGCTTGGTTTGAAGCCAGCGTGCCAATGCGAAAGTTGACCAACCTGGCCCAATCCTATGCCTGCCACCAAAAGACAGCCCCTTTCCTGATCCCGGAAAGCTCAATACAAAAGATCGGTTGCCCCTCCGCGCCACCAAGGCCTGGCTGCGCCGACGGCCTTCGTGAACCTCCTTATATTTTGAGGTGAAGTTTACTGTTTTCACACGGCATATTCCATCGGCCGGGCAAATTTACTTTGCCCGGCGAAACTATGCCAGTGAAACGAGATCGGAAGCTGCGCAAGGGAGAAACTCCAGTCTTGATCGACTGGATCCGCAAACTTCGCGAATTTCAAGAGATGGGCCGCATCGGCCTCACATCAGCGGCAAAACAAAACCGCCATCCGGCAAAACGTCGCGTTAGACGACAATGCCGCAAACAATGGCCGCAACAAACAGGAATGCAGCCGAAAACAGGACGACGTGAATCGCCGTTTGAATCTTTTGCCGCGTCTTGGCGGCGCGCTTGGAACCATCGAACTGATTCACATGCGTATTCGACATACCCAAATTCGCCATGTGTTGCCTCCGTTCGTTTTTTATATGTCTCGCGGGCCAAGCCCAGGACAGACATTCATACATTTCCTATCAATTAGGTAGAGATGAATTTCCGTCCAGAACACGAGCCGAGAAAAATTAAACCATTGGATGTCGAGGACCCGAAAGATCGGCAACGCCTAATCAGCAAAGAATGCGGCGGGCCCAAATCAAGCTGCGCTCGATGGCGCTGGTATCGGCCGTCTGCTCTTCGGCAGGTCCGGCCTGGCGGCGGCTGTTTTCCTCAGAAAGAGTAGCGGACCGTGCACCTTCCTGCTTCGCCGGAACCGGCGGATGGAGATAGCCCATGGTCATGCCACCCATGAAAAACATGCCTGCCTCCACTTAACGTCTGACCCCTTGATCAGGATCACGAAAGTTAACTGCCATTAACGAGATCATGACAGAATTGCGGCAGGTGTCAATAGTCTATACGATTGGTCGTGTTTAAACGGCCCATTCGTTAATGCGACGAAGGCGCAGGCTGCCGTCCGCTTAGAGCAATTTCAGCAAGAGTGCGAAGCGGTTTTGCGTCCGCAATTACGTAAAAACAAAGAGATAGAGCCCTTCCGCAATTCGAGGAAAAACGGAAAGGCTCTAGACGCGGACGAACCCCTTGCTGGCGATCATGAGATTGCGCGTGTAGTCTTCCTTCACGTCGCCGGCTGCCAGCTCCTTCGCCGTCAGCCTCTCGACGACGGCGCCGTTGCGCATGACGGCGAGACGCTCGCACATATGGGTGATGACGCCGAGATCGTGGCTCACCATCACGAAGGTCAGGTGTCGGTCCTTGCGCACCTGTTCGAGCAGGTTGAGCACCTCGGCCTGAACCGAGGCATCGAGTGCCGAAGTCGGCTCGTCGAGCAACAGGATCGACGGCTCGACAATCAGCGCGCGGGCAATGGCGACGCGCTGACGCTGGCCACCGGAGAGCTGGTGCGGATAGCGGAAGCGAAAGCCGGTCCCGAGGCCGACTTCGTCCAGCGCCCGGGCAATGCGCGTCTCGGTATCGCCGATCCCGTGGATCGCCAGCGGCTCCAGCAACAGCCGGTCGATCGTCTGGCGCGGATGCAGGGAACCGTAGGGGTCCTGAAACACCATCTGCACCTGCCGATAGAAGGTCTTGCTGCGCCTGGCGCCCTTCAGCTGTTCGCCGCCGACGCGGATCGTACCGTCCGTGACGGGCGCAAGACCGGCGACGGCGCGCAGCAGCGTCGACTTGCCGGAGCCGGACTCGCCGACCAGGCCGAAGGATTCGCCCTTGTTCACCTCGATGCCGACGGCATCGAGCGCATAGTAGCCGTCATAGACGACGCTGAGGCCGTCAACTGCAAGTGCCGCCGTCATGCCGCCCACTCCGGCTTGCGGTCGAGCACCGGCAGCGGATGCCTGTTTTCGCCGATGACGGGCATGCAGTTCAGCAGACCGCGCGTGTAGGGATGCTGGGCATTGTTCAATTCGGAAGCCTTGAGCTCTTCCACGACCTTACCCGCATACATGACGATCACGCGGTCGCAGAAGGACGACACCAGCCGCAGATCGTGCGATACGAAAATCAGCCCCATGCCGCGCTCGGAGACAAGCTTGTCCATGATCTTCAACACATCGAGCTGGACGGTGACGTCGAGCGCCGAAGTGGGCTCGTCGGCGATCAAAAGCTCCGGCCCGGCGATCAGCATCATGGCGATCATGACGCGCTGGCCCATGCCGCCCGAAACCTCGTGCGGATGCAGGTCATAGACACGGCCGGGATCGCGGATCTGCACGGCTTCGAGCATGGCAAGCGCGCGATCCCGCGCCTCCGCCTTGCTTACCTTCTCATGCGTGCGCAGCGTCTCGGTGATCTGCTTGCCGATGGTCATGACCGGATCGAGCGAATATTTCGGGTCCTGCAGCACCATGGCGATGCGCTTGCCGCGTAGCGACCGGCGCTCTTTTGCCGAGGTCGACAGAAGATCGATGCCGCTGAAGTCAAGCCTGTCGGCCGTGACGATACCATGCGACGACGTCAGCCCCATGATGGCGCGGCCGGTCTGCGACTTGCCGGAGCCGCTCTCGCCGACGATGCCCAGCCGCTCGCGGCCGAGCGTGAAGGATACGCCGCGTACGGCGTCGATGACGCCGGTGCGCGTCGGATAGCGGACTTTGAGGTTCTCCACGGTCAAAAGCGTCGTCATTGGCCGCTCTCCTTCGGATCGAGCGCATCGCGCAGGCCATCGCCGAGCAGGTTGAAGCCGAGGCTGACGATGAGGATCGCGATCCCCGGCATGGCCGCCACCCACCATTGATCGAGATAGTATTTGAAGCCGGTTGCGATCATGACGCCCCATTCCGGCAGCGGCGGCTGCGCGCCAAGCCCGAGGAAGCCGAGACCGGCGGCGGTCAGGATCACGCCCGCCATGTCGAGCGTGACGCGGACGATCACCGAGGAGATGCAGAGCGGCATGACGTGACGGAAGATGATGCGCAAGGGCGAGGCGCCCATGAGCTGGACCGCGGCAATATAGTCCGAGCGCCGCACCGTCATCGTCTCGGCCCGCGCCAGGCGCGCATAGGGCGGCCAGGAGGTAATGGCGATGGCGATGATGGCATTCTCGATGCCGGCGCCGAGCGCGCCGGCGAAGGCAAGCGCCAGCACCAGCTTCGGAAAGGCAAGGAAGATATCGGTGACGCGCATCAGGATCACGTCGACCCAGCCGCCCATATAGCCCGATACCATGCCGATGATCAGGCCGATCGGCGCCGAGATGATCGCGACCAGAACGACGATATAGAGCGTCCAGCGCGAGCCGTAGATGAGGCGCGAGAGGATATCGCGGCCGAGGTCGTCGGTGCCGAGAAGATAGCCCGGCGTGCCGGGCGGCTTCAGATAGGCATTGGTGAGATCGCCGATCACGGGCGAATGCGGAGCGATGACATCGGCAAGCGCCGCCACGAGCACGAGCGCGATGATGATCGCAAGCCCGATGACGGCAAGGCGATTGGCGGAAAACTGCCGCCAGGTGACGTAGGCGCGCCCGAGTCTCGCCTGCCGGCGCGACTGCGGCCGATCAGAGAGCAGCCAGTCCCTCAAGCTGGGTTGGGTGGTCTCGACAGTCATTTACGTCGGGTCCTTGGGTCGAGCGTCCGATACAGGAGATCGGAAATCAGATTGATGCCGATGAAAACAGTGCCGACGACGATGGTGCCGCCGAGAACGGCGTTCATGTCGGCATTGCGCAGCGAACTGGTGATATAGAAGCCGATGCCCGGCCAGGAGAAGACGATCTCCGTCAGCACGGAGCCCTCGAGCAGCCCGGCATAGGAGAGCGCGATCACCGTGATCAGCGGAACAGCGGCGCTGCGCAGGGCATGGCCCCAGATCACCCGTGTCTCGGAAAGCCCCTTGGCGCGGGCGGCGACGATATATTCCTGGCCCAATTCGTTCAGCATGAAGCTGCGCGTCATCCGGCTGATATAGGCGAGCGAGAAATAGCCGAGCAGCGATGCGGGAAGGATGATGTGGCGGAACACGTCCCAGAAGACGTCCCATTGCCCCTGCATGGCGCTGTCGAGCAGGAAAAAGCCCGTGATCGGCGTAAAAGTATATTCATAGGCGATGTCGATGCGGCCGGGATAGGCCACCCAGTTGAGCTTCGCATAGAAGATGACAAGCGAAACCATGGCCAGCCAAAAGACCGGCACGGAATAGCCGACGAGGCCGATCACGCGGACGATCTGGTCGACGATGCTGTTGCGGCGCACGGCCGCAAGGACGCCGAAAGGAACCCCGAACACGGCGCCGATGATCGTGCCGACGGTGGCAAGCTCCATCGTCGCGGGAAAGACGCGCTTGATGTCGTCCATGACCGGATTGGTGGTCAGCACCGAAATGCCGAAATCGCCGGTCAAAGCGCTCACGAGATAATAATAGAACTGCAGATAGAGCGGTTGGTCGAGGTGCATCTCTCGATGCAGGCGCTCCAGCACCTGCTGAGGCGCGTGATCGCCGGCGATCGCCAGCGCCGGATCGATCGGGATGACACGCCCGATGAAGAAGGTTACGGCGAGTAGGCCGAGATAGGTCGTGACCGCCACGACCAGAAATCGCAGCAGACCCATGAAGAAGGGAGCGGCACGGCCCTTTTTGGGCCGCACCTGCATTTTCCGTTCGACGGTGCTCAAAGAACTAATCCTGCCGGATTATCACTTGGAGATCGGCCAGACGAAGTTGTTGTCGAAGCTCGGACCAAGCTTGAAGTCCTTCACGTCCTTGCGATAGCCGGCGACTTCCGTCTGTTGATAGAGGATGATGAAGGGGCTTGCTTCCAGGAATTTCTTCTGGATGTCCTGATACATGGCACCGCGCTTGGCCGCATCGCCTTCGAAGAGCGCAGCCTTGGCTTCCTTCTCCAGCTCGGGAGAGGTCCAGGTGTTGCGCCAGACGAGCGTCTTGTTGGTGCTGGTGTCGGAATTGTCGTCGTTGGTGGTGAAGGTATCGGCATTGGAATGGGGATCCCAATAATCCGGGCCCCAGTTGCCGAAATAGATGTCGTGATTGCGGGCACGATACTTGGTCAGCTTCTGCTTGCCGTCGCCGGGGATGATCTCCACCTTGATGCCGGCCTGGCCGAGCGTCTGCTGGATCGCGGTTGCAATGCCCGTGTCCGGCTCGATGCTGCGCACGTCCATGGTGATCGAGAAGCCATTGGGCAGGCCTGCCTTGGCCAGCAGTTCCTTGGCCTTGGCAACGTCGAGCTTGAACGGGTTCTCATCCAGCGAGCCGAGCATGCCCTTCGGCTCGAAGGTCTGGTGGATCTCGCCGATACCCTTGATCAGGGTCTTGCCGATGGCATCATAGTCGACCAACCATTTGAACGCCTGCTGCACTTCCGGCTTGGCCAGATTGGCGTTCTTCTGGTTGAGGCTCATATAGTAGATGGTGCCCTTCGGCGCGCTGGTCGTCGCGAGCTGTGCATTCTTCTCGACAGCCTGGAGATCGGTCGGCGAGAGGTTGCGGGCGACGTCGATATCGCCGTTCTCCAGCGCCAGGCGCTGCGCCGAGCTTTCTTTCATGAAGCGATAGATGACGCGATTGAGCTTGGCCTTCTCACCGTAATAATTGTCGTTGCGCTCCAGTACGACGGCTTCGTTGGCACGCCATTCGCGCAGCTTGAACGGACCGGAACCGGCAAAGCCGGTCTTCAGCCAGCTATTGCCGAAATCGTTGTCGTATTTGTAGTCGGCAGTCGGCGTTGCCGGCTTCACATGCTGCAGGACCAGCTTCTTGTCGACCACTTCGGCGACGGTCGCCGTCAGGCAGTTCAGCACGAAGCTCGGCGCATAGGGCTTGTCGACAGTGAAGGTGAAAGTGTTCGGATCGGTCGCCTTGGCCTTTTCCGTCACATTGTCGCCGGTAAGACCGAACTGGGTGAGAATGAAGGCCGGGCTCTTGTCGAGCTTGACGACACGCTCGAAGGACCAGGCGACGTCTTCGGCGGTAATCGGATTGCCGGAGGCGAATTTCAGGCCGGGCTTCAGCTTGAACGTATAGGTGAGATGATCGTCGGAGACGGACCAGCTTTCGGCCAGATCGCCCTTGATCTTGGAGGTGTCGTTGATGTCGAGGCGGACGAGCAGGCTGTAGGTGTTGCCGGTGATTTCGGCAGCCGACAGTTCGTAGGCTTCGGCCGGGTCCATGCTCAGAATGTCGTCGAAGGCAAAGCCCTCGACCAGCGTGTCCTTGGGCGTCGCAGCATAGGCATTCGGCGCCGCCATCAGCAGAAGCGAGAGAGCCACGCCGGCAGAAAGTGCGCGGAAACCGCGGTTCATCCTGGTAATCATCATTGTTTTCATTCCCCTTTTTTAAACTCTACGCAATATCGGCACGCACTTTACCGGCTGCCTTCCTTCCAGGCGGACGCCAGCACGCGAAGCCAGTTTTCCCTGCACAGCTTCACAAGATCGGCTTCAGCATAACCAGCGTCCCGAAGGGCGGCAATCAGGTTTTGATTGCCGGCAGCATCGCCGATTTCGGCTGGGATCGTGGCGCCGTCGAAGTCCGATCCGAGACCTACGCAGTCGATGCCGAGGCGGCTGACGAGATGATCGACATGGCGCACCATCGCCTCGAACGATGTATCGGCATCCGAGCGCGCGTCGTCGCGCAGCATCGCCGTTGCATAGTTGAGACCGACGATACCGTGGCTCTCCTTGATGGCGTCGAGCTGCTTGTCGGTGAGATTGCGTGCGACCGGCGTCAGAGCATGCGCATTGGAGTGGCTGGCGACCAGCGGCTGGTCCGAAGTCTTGGCCACATCCCAGAAGCCCTTTTCGGTGATGTGGGCGAGATCGACGAGAATGCCGAGCCGGTTGCAGGCGCGCACCAGCGCAAAGCCGGCGTCCGTCAGGCCAGGTCCGGTATCCGGCGAGCTCGGATAGGCAAAGGGCACGCCATGGGCAAAGACGTTGTTGCGGCTCCAGACGGGACCGAGCGAGCGCAAGCCGGCGGCATAGAAGGTTTCGAGCGCAATGAGATCGGCGTCGATCGCCTCGCAGCCTTCCATATGCATGACGGCGGCGAAAACGCCCTTCTCCATGCAATTGCGGATCTCGGCGGTGGAGCGGCAAAGCTTCCAGGCGCCGGCGCGATCGAGCCGCAGCGCGATCGCCGCCATGTCCAGCGCGATGTCGAGAGAAGGCGTCCGCTCCAGCGGAGCCGCCAGCGGTGTGGCATAGTGACCGTTGCTGTCCGGATCGGCAAAGACGAGATCGCCCGAAGGAATATAGATGGCGCAAAGACCACCGGCCAGGCCACCGGCCCGAGCCCGGGGTGCATCGATATGGCCGCTAGACGTCCCGTCCTTGAATTCAGCGATCGGGTCCGCGCCGTCGCGCGCGTGATGCCAGAGTCTCAAGAGAACGTCGTTGTGACCATCGAATACGGCTTGCATTTTCTATCCTGGGTGAAGCGCTCTGGGGGAGCGAATGGAAAGCGGCCAGAATAGAAAAGCTGACGGGATTCGCCATACCCAAATGAAAAAAATTTGCATTTGCATGGAATGGCATCGCCGAATGGAAAAGGCGGGGTAAAAACCCCGCCTCAAGAGCATGTTTTAGAACGCTGACGATGTGTCGGGCATTTCAGCGCTTGGCCCGCTTCTTCTGGCGGTAGACGTCGATGGCAACGGCCGCGACGATGATGAAACCCTTGGCGATTTCCTGGTAATAGGCATCGACGTTGAGGAAGGTGAAGCCCGAGATCATCACGCCGAGGATGACGGTGCCGATCACCGTGCCGGCGATGCGGCCAACACCGCCTGTCAGCGACGTGCCACCGATGACGGCAGCTGCGATCGCATCCAGTTCATAGTTCACGCCCATGCCGGCCTGCGCCGTCTGCACGCGGGCAGCCGTGATGATGCCGGCGAGACCTGCCAGAAGTCCGGCAATTGCATAGACCTTGACCAGATGCGCCTCGACATTGATGCCCGATACGCGCGCCGCCTGCACATTGGCGCCGATCGCATAGGTGAACTTGCCATAGCGCGTGTAGCGCAGCACGACATGGAAGAGGACCGCGATGATGAGGAAAACGACAACTGGCCAGATACCGGAGCCGATGAAATTGAACTGGTCGGTCAGACCCGAGATCGGCTGGCCCTTGGTGTAGAGCTTCGATAGGCCACGGGCGGAGACCATCATCCCGAGCGTTGCGATGAAGGGTGGGATCTTCGTTTTCGTGATGAGCTGCCCATTGATATAGCCGGCAAGGAGGCCGATCAGCAGGCCGATACCGATCGGCACGAAGAAGGGCATGTCGGTCAGCGCGGGATAGACGGCACGCGCCCAGGTCGACGACTGAGCGAAGCTCGCGGCCACCATGGCCGTCAGGCCGACGACGGAGCCGGACGAGAGGTCGATGCCGCCGGTGATGATCACTTGCGTCACACCGACCGAGATGATGCCGATGACCGAGACCTGCAGGATCATGATTTTCAGGCGCTGCAGGTTCAAAAGGAAGCTCTGGCCGACGAAGATCCAACCAAGGATCTCACAGAGGAGCGCGATGCCGATCAGCACCAGGAAGATGCCGAGTTCGGGCGGCACGCGGCGACGTCTTGGCCGTGTGACTGCCGGGGCGGTCGCCTCTGCAACTTTGCTAACCATGGTTCAATCCTCCCTTGCGATGGTTGGCGGCGTCACTGCGCGGCCAGCTCCATCACCTTCACTTGAGTTGCGTCCGCACGATCCAGGAACCCTGTCACCCGTCCCTCATGCATCACCATGATGCGGTCGCTCATGCCGAGCACCTCGGGCATTTCCGACGAGATCATGATGACGGCGACGCCGTTGCGCGCCATTTCGGTAACGAGGCGATGGATCTCCGCCTTGGCGCCGACATCGATGCCGCGCGTCGGCTCGTCCAGGATGAGAATGCGGGGATTGGTGAGCATCCACCGGCCGATCAGCGCCTTCTGCTGATTGCCGCCGGAAAGGTTTTCGATGCGTTCGTCGAGGTTCGGCGTCTTGACGCGCAGCTTGCGCGCCATCTCCTCGCAGGCCTCTTCGATCGCGCCCTCCTGCACGAAGCCGCCGCGCACGAACTTGTCATGCAGCACGGCCACCTGCATGTTCTCGAGCACGCTGAGGATAAGAAGACAGCCCGTATCCTTGCGGTCCTCGGTCAGGAACGCCATGCCGTGGCGGATCGCAGCCGCCGGCGAGGTGATTTCGGTCTTCTTGCCGAAAAGCTCGATCGTGCCGGACGAGGCCGGCGTGACGCCGAAGATGGCTTCGGCGACATTCGACCGGCCCGATCCCACAAGCCCGGCCACGCCGAGAATTTCGCCAGCCCTGACGTCGAAGGAAACATTGGAGAAGACCCCGTTGAGGCTGAGATCCTTGACCGACAGAACGGTCTCGCCGATCGGAACTTCTTCCTTGGGGAACATCTGTGTGATCTCACGGCCGACCATCATGCGGATGATGTCGTCGCGGGTCACATCGGTGGAGGCATGCGTGCCGATATATTTGCCGTCGCGGAACACCGAGAATTCATCAGCGATCTCGAACAGCTCATTCATCTTGTGGGTGATGTAGACGATGCCGATACCCTGGGAGCGCAGGTCGCGGATGATCTGGAAGAGATGCGCCACCTCGCGCTCGGTCAGCGCCGAAGTCGGCTCGTCCATGATCAGCACATCGGAATTATAGGAAACGGCCTTGGCGATCTCGACCATCTGCCGGCTCGCGACCGAAAGCTCGCGCACCTGAATTTCAGGGTCGATGGAAATGTTGAGGCGCTGGAAGAGTTCCTCGGTCTTGCGGCTCATCTCCGCGTGGTCGACGAGGCCGAAACGGTTCTTCGGCTCGCGCCGGATCCAGATATTCTCCGAAACGGTCATGAAGGGCATCAGGTTCAGTTCCTGATGGATCATGGCGATGCCGTTTTCCAGCGCGTCGAGCGGCGACTTCAGCCGGATGTCCACACCCTTGAGGCGCACTTCGCCCTGGTCGGGAATATAGATGCCGGCAAGGATCTTCATCAGCGTCGATTTGCCGGCGCCGTTTTCGCCCATCAGCGCATGCACCGTTCCGCGCTTCAGGCGGAAGGAAACGTCATCAAGGGCGAGCACGCCGGGAAATTCCTTGCGGATGCCTTCTGCGCTCAGCAGATAGGCGGCATTGGGGACAACGCCGCTGGCGCGTACCGCCGCCATGGTGGATGGGCTCACAACCATTTTTCCCTCCCGGGCAGATCGGATTTCAAAGGATGCGGGCAAAGCCCGCATCCGTCGATCATCTTCGTTCTCAGTTCTTCTTGACGAAGTCCTTGACGTTGGCCGGCGTGACGAGCTGGAAGGGGATGTAGACCTTCTTCTCGATCTTATCGCCCTTGGCGAGCTTCATCGCGGCATCGACCGCACCCTTGCCCTGGCCGGCAGCATCCTGGAATACGGTGACCTTCAGGTCGCCGGCCTGCATGGCGGCAAGTGCATCCTGCGTGGCGTCGACGCCGGCAACGACGATCTTGTCCAGCGGCTTGCCGGCAGCCTTCAGCGCCTGGATGGCGCCGATCGCCATTTCGTCGTTGTTGGAGATGACGGCGTCGAATTCGAGACCGCTGGAGAGCCAGTTGGTCATCAGGTCGGCGCCCTGGGTACGCTGCCAGTTGGCGGTCTGCTCCTGGACGATCTGGATACCCTTGCACTCGTCGGTCGCAACGACGTCATGGACGTCCTTGGTGCGCATGCGGGCAGCCTGGTTCGAGAGTTCGCCCATCATGATGACGGCTTTGCCCTTGCCACCCAGCAACCGGCACACTTCCTTGGCTTCCAGCGTACCGGATTCCTGCTCGTTGGAAGCAACAAAGGCCTGCTGATCCGGAAGGCTGTCGACGTTGGCCGGCTCGCGGTTGACGTAGACGAGCGGGATCTTGGCATCGGCGGCGAGCTTGGAAATGGCAGCCGTTGCGTCGGTATCGACCGGGTTCACAATGATGGCATCGACCTTACTGGCGATGAAGTTCTGGATCTGGCTCTGCTGCTTGGCAATGTCGTTCTGGGCATCTTCGACCTGCAGCGTCACGCCCTTGTCCTTGGCGTAGTCCTGCATGCCGTTGCGCAGAACGGTCAGAAAGTTGTCGTCGAACAGAGCCATCGAAACGCCGATGGTTTGGGCGTGAGCAGCAGTCGACAGCAGGAGAGCCATCGCAGAACCAAGGATAAATTTCTTCATGTTTTCCTCCCAGATAAGGTGCCCGGCCACACCCCTCCTAAATGCCGGAGCCCCCAGTCTCGACTGCAGGGCCTCTATTCAATTCGGTCGCCACTCCCATGGCAGCCACATCGAAAACGGAACAAACAAACCGTAAAATTCATTATGCGGAATATTCATTCCATTTTTCGATGCAAAGGTCAACAGCAAATTCTGGGCTCGTCGCCGGAACCGGCGAAGACGGGTTTTCTCGCCGCTGCCACTGCAAGATTGGATGATCAAACCTACATACGGGCACCCGCACCATGGAACGGTTATTCCATCGACACGGGAACGGAATAGAATGCAGACGACCAACCGGCCGCGCTGCGGCCCGCAACGGAGAACACACATGCCCTCGATGTACAGTTTCTCGGTCCCCGTCTTCCAACGCGGCCTCCAAAACCTCTCCGCCTATCTCGACAAGATCGAAGCCCATGCCGCGGAAAAAGGCATTGCGGCGGAGGAACTCATTTCCGCGCGTCTGATCGACGACATGCTGCCGCTCTCCGGCCAATATCAACGCGCCTCCGACACCGCGAAGCTCACCATTTCCCGTCTTGCCGGCATCGACGCGCCGCGCTTCCAAGATAACGAGACGACCGTCGCCGACCTGCGCGAGCGCCTGAAGAAAACGCAGGATTTCCTGGCAACGGTCACACCGGCCACGATGGAAGGCAGCGAAACGCGGGAAGTGACGGTCACGCCGGGAGGCAACAAGATCGTATTCAAGGGCGAGGATTACCTGGCGAAATTCGCGTTGCCGAATTTCTTCTTCCACGTCACCACGGCACACGACATCCTGCGCAGCCGCGGCCTGCCCATCGGCAAGATGAACTATCTCGGATCGTTTGCTTAAGAAGCAATTCCAGGAAAAGTGCGCAGCGGTTTTCCGTCCGGAATTACGCAAAAACGAATGACAGAACCACTCAGGGCCGGATCGATACCGGCCCTTTTTCCGTCAGTTCCGTATAGGCCAGCGTCTGGTCCAGATGCTCCGCCCGAAGCGAGAGAAGCTTTTCGGCGTAGGCGAGCCTGATCGCCGTATAGGCGCCGTCCTCGGCGACATTGGATAGTTCCGCCGGATCCTTTGAAAGATCAAAGAGCAGCGGCGGAAGACCCGCGCAATGGACATATTTGAAACGCTCATCGCGGATAACGGCCAGATTGCAGGAATTGGACCGCAAGCCGAAATGCCGCTCGGGAATACCCGCGGCAATATCGCGGAAATCGAACTCCCAGAAGGCGGCATCGCGCCAGCTCGCCAGTTCGGAACCGGAAAGGAACGGCAGCAGGCTTTCACCATCGACATGATTTGCCGGCGCGACACTAAGCCGGTCACACAGGCTTGGGAAAATATCAGCGGCGCTGGTGAAGCGTGCTACCTGCCGGCCATGCGTGGCGCTCCGACGGGGATCACGAATGACAAGGGGAACATGATAGCTTCCATCGAAGAAGCCGCCCTTGCCGAGCATCCAGTGATCACCCATCATTTCGGCATGGTCCGAAGTGAAGACGATGACCGTGTCGTCCCAGGCGCCGGCATCCTTCAATGCCTGCCAGATCCGGCCAAGCTGCGCGTCAACCTCGGCAATCATGCCGTAATAGATCGCGCGGATCGCGGCAAAATCCTGTGACGTCCACTCGTTGATGGAGCCTTTGCCGCCATACATGAAGCCGCCCTTGCCGATCAGCGGCAGGCCGAAGGCGAGCAGGGGATGCAGCGCCATTTCCGTCTCGCGGTCGGCGGCGCGCGCAAAGGCCGGGCCATCGGCGGGCGCGAACATGCGGTTATAGGGTTCCGGCACCGAGAAAGGCGGATGCGGCCGCAGGAAGGAAACATGTGCAAACCAGGGCTGATCCTGCTCGCCAAGCCAGCGGATGAATTCGCCCGCCATGAAGGCCGTCTGCGTCTCGTCCCTGGAATAGGCAGGCGCATTGTTGGAAATTTCGCCGGGCTCGGCGCCGACGGGAATATGGATATCGCGGCTGACGGCATCAGCATGGCCGCGCGACCGCAGCCAGGAGAGCCACTGCTTCTCATGCTCGGGCAGAAGCTGCCGCGGCGTGAACCCCGGCAACACGCCTTCATAGGTCGTCAGATGAGGATCATGGGGATCGCGGTCGCGCGGATCGGGCGCCGTGTCGGTATAGCCAAACAGCGTCGGATCGTAGCCGGCACGGCGCGCCGCAAGCGCAACATTGTCGAAACGGGCATCGAGCGGCGAACCATTGCGGCAAACGCGATGGTTCATCTGATAAAGGCCGGTATAGAGCGTCGCCCGCGCCGGCGAGCAGGGCGCGGTGCCGGCATAATGGCGTCGGAAGAGCACGCCTTCCTTTGCGAGAGCATCGACATTGGGCGTCTTGACGCATTCATGCCCGACGGCGGAGAGGCAATCTCCCCGCCACTGATCAGCCGAAATCAAAAGGACATTCGGGCGCCTGCCGCCAACACCACCCGGGAAAGAGGGCTCAGTGCTGGTTGGACTTGGCATGCCAGTTCCATGCGGATTGGATGATCTCGGTCAGATCATATTGCGGCGACCAGCCGAGAATATCGCGGGCTTTGTCGTTGTTGGCGACGAGCGTCGTCGAATCGCCTTCGCGACGGCCGACATATTCGACCGGGAACGGCCGGTTGGACACGGTCTCGATCGTGCCGAGCAGCTCCTTCACCGTCGTTCCCGTACCCGTGCCGAGGTTGAGCGCGACGGATTCGCCACCGCGCAGCAGATATTCCACGGCGCGGACATGGGCGTCGGCAAGATCGAGCACATGGATGTAATCGCGGACGCAAGTGCCGTCGCGCGTATCGTAGTCGCTGCCGAAGACCTTGAAGCCCTGGCGGCGGCCGAGGGCAGCATCGATGGCAAGCGGGATCGCATGGGTTTCCGGCGTATGCCACTCGCCGATCCGACCCTCGAAATCGGCACCGGCGGCATTGAAATAGCGCAGCACGACGGAGCGCAGGTCCTTGTACTGGTCGTAATCGGCAAGCGCCTGCTCGACGATGTATTTCGTGCGGCCGTAAGGGTTGATCGGCACCTGCTGGTGGCTTTCATCAAGCGGCACGCTCTGCGGCAAACCATAGGTCGCACAGGTGGACGAAAAGACGAAAGCCTTCACGCCGGCCGCCTGTGCTGCCGAAAGCAGGGTCAGCGTGCCGATGACATTGTTTTCATAGAAGGAGACGGGATCCTTCACCGACTCGCCGACCTCGATCAGTGCGGCGAAATGCAGGATGGCGGCCGGCTTGTGCTTGGCAAGGACTTCATCGAGACGGGCACGATCACGGATATCGCCTTCCTCTGCCGGACCCCATTTGACGAACTCACGATGACCGTTGGAGAAATTGTCGTAGACGACAGGTTTGAACCCCTTATTCGCCAGATCCAGACATGTGTGCGAACCGATATATCCGGCTCCGCCGACCACAAGCACCGTTTCTCCTGCCATGACCATCCCTTCTCGACTCACAAGGATTTACCGCCCCAGACGCGGCGGACCAGTTCGATCCGACGCGTACACTTAGAGAGCTGTAGCCGACTTGCAAGGCGGGAGAAAGGAGCAAGATTGGTAGTCTCAAGAATGGACGGAGACCAAGAAGCTAAGCCGGCTTGGCCTCTACCTTGCCGGCATGCATAAGAATTCCGGCAAGCGCCAGAACCGGCGGCGGCAGGAAACAAGCCATGCCGGCAAGCATGAAAAGTGCTGCCGCCAACGCGCAACCGAAGGCAAAGCCGCCAACGGCGACACCCATGCGTCCGAGCCGCGCCTTCATAGCGGTTTTCTCCTCCGGCTTGGCGCCGCGCAGCAGATCGGCAATGTCGATCATGATCTGCGTCGTCGTGCCCGTCATCATCGTCGTCGGCGGCGTCGAGCCGAGATGGATGCGGTGCGCCGTCGTCTGAATGGCCATGGCGGCGACAAACGTCATCCCTGTCAGAATCGGCTGCCACCCGTCCCCATCGCCAAATGGACCGAAAAGCATGGCGAGGATCGCCGCAAGCACGAGCAACAGCAATTTCAGCGACAGGATGATCTGCAAGGTCGGCAGATTACGCCGCGAAAGATCGCCGCCGACAAGGCGGGCAAGAATGACGACGACGCAGAAAACCGGCAAAGCCAGAAGCTTGGCAAGGGCACCCGAGGTTCCGAGCACCAATGAAGCGCCGAGCGTGACAAAATTGCCCGTGACATGCGCCGTGAACAGCCCATGCAGGGCGAAAGCTGGGCCTTATGCTTTTGGTGTTCTTATTTTGTGGTATCGATGGCCCTCCGGTTATCAGTTCCGATTCTCCCTGCCTCCGCGCAGGCTGCTACGACGGCCAACATCACAAGAAAAGTCAGGAAACATCTTGGCAGCGATCCAGTGGCGCCGCAAATCGCAAGGCCCTATTTGCCTGCATAGCTCCTCTCCTACCTCTCCTGCATCGCCTGCGAGGTGACCTCTACAATCGGCGAGAACAGATATTCGAGAATTCTGCGTTTTCCCGTCTTGAACTCCGCCGTGGCGGCCATGCCCGGTGAGAGCGGAACGATACTGCCATCGACACTCATGGTGCTGGTGTCGAGTTTGACCGTGACCGGGAAAACAAGGTTCTGAACACGCTGCACGTTCGTCGTCGGCACGATCGCCTGCAGTTGCTTCGTCGGGTCGCCTTCGACCTGATTTGCATCGGGCTCCGGGATCGCATCTCTCGCAACCGCCGTGACATGGCCGCGGATCACGCCATAGCGCGTGAATGGAAATGCCTCGACCTTGACCACGGCTGCCTGCCCGACGGACACAAAGCCAATATCGCTATTGGGAATATAGGCCTCGACCTCAAGTGTCGAATTATCCGGCACGATGCGCATGAGTTCGACGCCCGTCGTGACCACCTGCCCGGTGGTATTGATCGAGGACGACTGGATCGTGCCATCGATCGGGGTAGTGATGGTCATGGATTCCCTTCGCTCGCGCGCCTTGACCAGCTGACGGTCAAGCTCATCGGCCTGCCGTGACGCCTCGCCAGCCTTCTCGACATTGTCGGCAATAAAGGTGCGTAGCGTCTTTTCGCCGTCGCTGGTCGTCACTGCAAGGGACGCCTTGGCCTCTTCGAGTTGGCCTGTCTCCTCGGCGAGCGTCGCTTCCTCCTTCTGGCTCGTCTCCTTGGCGTCGATCACACCAGCCTTTGAGCCCGCATCCTGATCCACCAGTGACGCGCGGATGGCGACCCGTTCGTTGAGAGTATCGACCAGCCGCTGCTGCGCTCTCATCGTTTGCTGTAGTCGGGCAACGGTCGCTTGGCTCTGGTTATGTTGTGCCGCGATATTGGTGAGGCTGGCCGCAAGCTGCGACAGATCGGCCCTGAAGATCGACTGTTCGCGCTCGCGGATGCTAGCGGGCGTATCGGACGCAAGATCGAGCGGGGCATCCGGGATCGACTTTTCGCCTGTCCAGATACCCTTTTGTTGCCACTGCTCGACCGCTGCAAGCACGGCCCTGCGCCGGATCATCTCATCCCGATAGGCCTGCAGATTGACTGCTATCGCCTCTTCATCGGACTTGAGTTCGGTATCGTCGAGCTGAACGACGATATCGCCCGCCTTCACATGCGAACCGTTGACGACCGGGATGGACCGGACCTTGCCGACCTCGATCGACTGGATGACCTTGACGCGGCCGGTCGGCTGGATCTTGCCCTGCGCGGTCGAGACGATATCGAAGGTGCCGAGATAACTCCACAGCAGCGTGGCCGCCACGACAGTGGCGATGAACCAGATGAAGGCGGTGCGGATCGGCGAAGCCGGCGTCTCCAGGATTTCGAGCGCCGCCGGCAGGAACTCGTTCTCGATCCTGCCGCGGCGCAGAGGCTTCTTCGGTCGTTTGGGGGGGCGGATGACAGGGTTCATGGCTGATTGAGCCCCGTCTGCAATTGCCAGAGATGGGCATAAAGACCGTTGGGCCGGGCAAGCAGACTGTCATGCGTGCCCTCTTCGACGAGGCGGCCGTCCTTCATGCCGATGATGCGATCGCAATGGCGGACGGTCGCCAGGCGGTGGGCGATGATGATGACCGTTCGGCCCTTGACGATCTCGCGCATGTTGCCAAGGATGATGCGCTCGCTCTCATAGTCGAGCGCGCTGGTTGCCTCGTCGAGGATCAGCATCGGCGGATTGGTGGCAAGGGCTCGGGCGATCGCCAGGCGCTGCCTCTGGCCGCCGGAAAGGTTGGCGCCGCGCTCCTCGATCAGCGTGTCATAGCCCTTCGGCAGCTTGGCGATGAACTCGTCGGCGCCCGACAGCCTTGCCATCTGCATGGCGGCCGCCCGCGACATCGACGGATTGACCAAGCAGATATTGTCATGGATCGTCCGGTTGAACAGCATGTTCTCCTGCAGGACGACACCGATGTTGGAGCGCAGCCAGGCCGGGTCGACCTGGGCGATATCCTGGCCATCGACGAAGACCTGGCCGCGGGTCGGGATATAGAAGCGCTGCACCAGCTTCGTCAGCGTCGACTTGCCCGATCCGGATGGTCCGACGATGCCGATCACCTCGCCCGGCCGGACCGAAAACGAGATATCCCGTAGGACTTCCGGACCGTCGGCCGTGTAGCGGAAGTTGACACCTTTGAAGGAAATCGCGCCTCTTGGCTTCGGCAGGCTGACGGAAACCTCCGGCCGCGGTTCGGGCGGTGCATTCAAAATATCGGCGAGACGGACGACCGACACCTGCACCTGCTGGAAATCCTGCCAGAGCTGCGACAGGCGCAGGATCGGCTGTGACACCTGGCCGGCGATCATGTTGAAGGCGACCAGCGCGCCGACCGTCAGCTCGCCATTGATGACCGCCTGGGCGCCGAACAAAAGCAATGCTGCCGAGGTGATCTTGTTGACATACTGGATGGCATTCTGGCCCTTGGCGGCCAGCATGGTAGTGGCGAACGACGACTGCACATAGCCTGCCAGCCGCTCTTCCCATTGGGCCGAGACAACCGGCTCGACGGCCGCCGCCTTCAGTGTCTGCACACCGACCACGGTCTCGACGAGTAGCTGCTGGCTATAGGCGCCGCGCTCGAACTTCTCGTCGATCTTTTCCTTCAGGAACGGCCGCACCAGGAAGCCGATCGCCAGATAGAAGGGAATGGAGGCGACGACGATCCAGGCGAGCTTGGAGGAATAGGAAAAGAGCACGAAGATGAAGACAATGGTGAAGATGAGGTCGAGGCCGGAGAATAGCCCCTGCCCTGTCAGGAAGTTGCGGATCGTCTCCAGCTCGCGCACGCGGGCAATCGTCTGTCCGGTTGCCCGCGTCTCGAAATAGGAGAGCGGCAGATTGAGCATATGCCGGAACAGCCGCCGTCCGAGCTCGACATCGATACGGTTCGTCGTATGCGACAGCGCATAGGTTCGAAGATATTGCAGCACCACATCGAACAACCCGACGGCGGCCAGGCCGACGACGAGCACGATCAGGGTCGAATAGCTGCGATGGGCCAGGACCTTGTCGACCACCACCTGGAAGAAGAGCGGTGTCACCAGCGCGAAGATCTGGACGATCAGCGAGGCCAGCAGCACATGGCCAAAGGCATGGCGGTAACGCCAGATCGACGGCAGAAACCAGCGGAAGCCGAAATTGCCGCGCGATGCCCCCGGCCCCGCCAGCCGCCGCTGCAGCAGGATGAAATGGCCTGATGTCTCCGCCAATACCTCATGGGCGCCAAGATTGCGGCTGGAAAAATCTGTCGGATCGATGACGCGCCAGGTGTTGTCGGATGCCGCTCCGCCGAAGACGGCAAAGCGGCCATCGGTCAGGCAGGCGATCGCCGGCGTCGGCAAGGTCGACAGCCGGGCATCCGATTGGATCTCCAGATGCTTTGCCTTCAGGCCTACGAGCTTGGCCGCCCGCAGCAGGTCGCTGCGCCCCGCCGGCTTCGACAGGGCTAGGTCACGGGCCAGGGTATCCGGATTGGCGGCGATGCGGAAATAACCGGCAATCGCCGCGATTGCTGCAAGGCCGCTGTCAGGGCGTCTCACCTCGTCCACTGATCGCGAGGATGCGGTCGGGGACTGCTCCGCGTCGGCGGTCGTCACTTGGTCCATGGATCACCGTCCCGCCAAAGACGAAACTGCCGCCGGCAGTTTATTACTTTTCGCCCAAGTATAGCAGATCCAGATCATTTATGATGCGTGGTGCGGCTTTGCTGGGCCGGAACCGGAGGCCCGCAGAGCTCTCGCAATGCTCGCAGTCATCACGTGACCTTGAGTGAACTGAAGATAATCGTCGTATGGAATCGCGCCCTTGGCATAAGCGGTGAGGATACGGCGGCAATATTCAAAACGGACATTGGCCGGTGGAACGTTCATCAGCTTCGAAAGCTTCTCCTGAACGTCAGGCGTAATGCCAGAGTGGCTGCAGTGCTCAATATTCCAGTTAAGAGCAGCCGGATCGCTCAGCATGTTCTTGTCGTATTCATAACCGCCTTTGGTGGTGACGGGTGCAGCATTCGCCGACACGGAACAGGCAGCCGTAGTAATTGCGGTGAAAATCACACGATAGTTTTTCATTCTGATCTCATCTGTTTTGCACTGTTGTGATTGACCATGATTGCGGCAAACCAGGATTCATCACTGAAGAATGGAAGGCTACAAATCGACATGCCAAGCGCGCCGGCCCGGCATGCCGACTTCGTCCGTGATCCTCAGGCGGCATTCTGCTTCGGGATCGCCGGCTGGTAACTGAGCGTGGCGTCGCCAACCAGATAGTGCGATGTGCCATCGCTCGTTTGATAAGAGCTTGTGCCAGTGATCGCGGACCCATCGGAGAAGGACTGGCTGCCATCCGTCGTCGACAGAAGATTGATCAGTTTGATGCCCGCTTCCGACATGGTCTGCAGTTCACCATCGTCGACGACGCCATTCTGATTGGCATCGCGCCAGACACGGAACTGGCTCCAGCGGTCGTCGCTGGCATCGAGCACATTGTCGTGGTTGCTATCGAAGGCAAGACGGAGACCTTCAAGGTCGGAGACCGACCCGCCATTGGCCGCCACCTGATCCGGCGTTGCCCATTCGGAGAAGGCAAGCTCCTTCGACTGGTCGATCTTACCATCCGGGCCGGCCTGGCCGTCAGCGCCGAGATCAATCGCCAGAAAGCCATCCTGCGGCCCGACCCAGGCCGTACCATCGCGTGCACCATCACCGTTCCAGTCAAAGGTGACGGATGAACCGGTGGCGAGCGCATTGGTGTCGAGAGGACGCAGGTCGATATGGCCGTCGCCGTTCAGATCAAGCAGAACCGGACCATGCCCGGAATGAGCTTGGGGCCAATAGTCGACCATCTGATAGCCGGAGCCACCACCTCCATTCGGGCTTCCGCCGCCGCTAGTGATGGCATAACGCTGCCAAGCGGTATTATTGCCCGAGCTGTCGTACTGGTAGTTCGTATAGCTGCCGTCATCATTATAGGATGTCGCGGTATTGATGACGTTGTTGACGAAATTCTGGACAAATCGCGTCCAGGGGACGGTATTGTTGACGTCGTAATCCGTTCTGACGAACTTGCCAGCCGTATCACTGTAGACGTTATCCTCAATCAGCTTCCCGGCAGCCGTATAAGAATCGACGATCTGCGACCAGCTCTGAGCGTTGCTTGGATCATATGCGTAAAGCACCTTGCTGCCGTCATCGTAGTTGACGTTCTGGGACACCATCTGGCCAGCGGTGTTGAACGACTGGTCGATCTCGGACCAGGTCTGGGCGTTGGTGGGATCCCAAAACCAGATGCCTTTCGTCCCATCGTCATAATAGGCGACCTGCGACACCAACTGACCAGCCGCGTTAGAATTCTTCTCAAGCCGGCTCCAATTGGCGACGTTGGTGACATCGTAATCGGTATGGGTCTGCGAACCATCGTCGTTCTGGACAAGCTGCCAGATCATTCGACCGGCAGTATCGTAGTTCTGGGTGATCTGAGACCAGGTTTGCGCATTGGTCGGATCCCAGAACCAGTTGGCCTTGTGGCCATCGTGGAACTGCGCTGCCTGCGAGACGAGCTGACCGGCGGCGTTGAAGCTCTTGTCAAGTTGGCTCCAATCGGTGGCATTGGTGACATCGAAATCGCGGGTAGTAGTTTTCTGGCCGGCAGAATTGAAGAAATCGATATGCTGTTGCGCACCTGTCGGGGTGTAGAACGTGATTTCTGTCCGTGAGCCGTCGTCGTTGAACTGCTTCTCCAAAGTCTTCTTGCCGGATGCATCGAAGGATTGCTCGGCGCGGGTCCAGGGATTGGCATTCAGTGGATCGTAAAGGACGGCTGAGGTCGGAATGCCGGCCTTGTTGGCATTGATGACGCTCGTCACTTGACCACCGGCGGCATTATAGCTTGTCGTTACCGAACTTCCGTCGCTAGCAATTGCAACCTGCGAAGTTTTCTGGCCCTGGCCGTTGCTGGTCACGCGCAGCGTCAAGCTGCCCATGGCCGAAACGGTGTCGACAACGGTTTGCGTCACGGCACTGCTGGCGTTGAGATCGACCTTCGTCAGCGAGATCGAGCCGTCATTATGGATGACGGAGGTTTCCTTATGATCGATGACGCCGTCGTTGGTGGAATCCTTGCTCAGCACCGTGATCAGGCCATCCGTGCTGGTCGTGATCGTGCCCTTGGCGACGACCGTGCCACCGGCGTTAGTCTCGGTCACCGTGGCCACCGTCGAACCATCGGCCTGAAGCTGCGACTGCATGACAACCTCGAAGGTGCCATTGCCGTCATAGTCATACTTCACCGTCTTCGTACGACCATCGGCAGAGCTGTCGGTCTCGACCTTGGCGGCAATCGCCTGTTTCCAGTAGACCTTGCCGGCCAGAAGGTAGTTCGTCTTTTGCGCAGTGGCATTGTTCGTGACGATCGAGACCGTCGCGCCGGTCGTGCCGGCGGTCAGCGTTTCCACCTGGTCGACGGTCCCGTCGCCATCGACATCTTTGGAGGTCGTGCGCATCATACCGTCGGACGATTGTTGGATCGTCGTCTTCGCCGCCAGCTTGTTGGTCGTCAGATCCGTGTCGGAGATGACGATCGTTTTGCTTCCATCGGCATTATTGGTATTGACCGTGAGGCGACGGCGATCGACCGTGCCATTGCCATCCAGATCCCAATTGGTGGTGGTCTGCAAGCCGTTGGCCGTGGTGGTAGAGGTCGAGCCGTCCCCCTTGACGCCAGCAGACTTGTAGTCGGTCACAGTCTGCGTCGTGACGCCAGAATCCGCCGTGACCGTCTGCTGATGTTGATCGATGACACCGTCGCCATTGGCATCGCGGTCGATCGTGACAGTCTGCTTGTCGGCGCTGGTCAGCGTGACGGTCCTGTCGAGCAGCTTGCCAGACGCATCCGTTGTCGTAACGGTCTCGCGCTTGGCGCCGTCGGCGAGAATCTCGACCGTATCGCTGATCGTCTGGGTGGCAAGACCCGTGCGTTGCTCGTTGGTCGAGACGACCAGGCCGTCGGCATTCGTCGCTGTGATGAATTTCGAGATCAGCGAGCCATCCGCCTTCGTGCTCGAAACCGTCCGCGTCCGGGTTCCGTCGGCGTTGACCATGGTGACATCGGTCGAGGTCTGGGCATAGGTGCCAGCCCCGGTCAAATCCGATTGTGAGGTGATAGACAGACCATTGGCGCTGGTCGTGGTCAAATAGCGGCTGGTCAGCGTCGTGCCTGTGACGTAGCTGATGGTCTCGCTGCGCGAGCCGTCGGCGTTCAGGACCGTCACGTCGGTTCGACTCTTGGTAAAGCTGCCGGAGCCTGTCTGGTCCCACTTCGTCGTCACCGCCAGCCCATCGGCGGAGGTATCTGTCTCGGTAATGGCGCTCAACACCAACGTGCCGCTACCATTGACCGTATAGGTCTTTTCGACCGTCGTCTTGCTGCCATCGGCGTTCAGCGTCGTCAGGTCCGAGATGGTCTTGTTGGCGGCTCCGTTTCCATCGGTGTCGTAGCTGGCCACGGTATTGAAACCACCGGCACCAGTGGTCACCGTCTTCGAATGTGACACGGCACCTGCCGATGTCAGGTCGGACAGGGTCTGCGTCACGCTTCCGTCGGCATTCTTCATCGTGACGGACTTCTGGTCGACGACACCATTGCCGTCGATGTCATAAGTCACCGTGACCGTCTTTCCGTCACCGCTGGTCGTGGTCGTCGTCTTGTTCGCGATCACGCCAGAGTTGGTAACGACCTCCGTCGTCGAGCCGTCCGCGCCAAGCGTGGTGACATCGGTCGTCGTCCTGACCGCGGCGAGAACGACCGAGGGATTGGCAATCGCCCATGTCTGCGCGCTGACAGTCGTGTGCACCTGGCCTTCGGGCGAATCCGCGCATTGCTGGGCTAGTTGCGCGCGAGTGGTCCCGGCGGCAATTTGAGTTACCCAGGCTTGCGCCGCACCTGCTTCCGGAGCCCGCCCTAAAGCATTTTGATACATAAGGGTCGCAAATTGCAGATCCGTGAGCGTACCGTACTTTTGCGCGAATTCGGGTGAACCGATGAGCTCGGCCATGATCTGCATGTCCGATGTACCGGACTGTAATCTACTTGTGAAACTTTGAAAGCCTGTCGCATCGGGATCGCGGCCCAAAGCCGCATGGTACAGCCGATAGATTTCGTTGCGGATCGTTGCGCCGACCAGATCGTCGGACACGACCGTTGTCTTGCTCAGGCCATTGCCGGAGGTCGTGACTTTCGTCAGCTCGACCGGAGCCGTGCTGGTCGAGCGGGCAAACGCCTCCGTGCGCGAGCCGTCGGCGCTCAACGTCGTCACATCGCTGAGCGCCTGCTCGTAGGTGCCGTCACCGTCAAGATCGGATTTTGTCGTGACCGACAGACCATTGGCGGATGTGGTCGTGACAGCACGGCTGGCAAGTGTCGTCGTGCCGGTCTTATAGGTCTCGACCGTCTTCGTCGTCAGGCCCGTCGCATCAATAACGGCCGTGGTCTTGATATCGGTCTTGCCGTCGCCATTGAGATCCACCTGGCTCGTGAGGGTCTTGCCGTCCGAACTCGCGGTATTGGTCGTCTTCGACAGAAGCGTGCCGCTGGCAGTGCTGACGGCATCGACCAGCGAGGTCGAACCGTCGGCATTCAACGTCTTCGTAGCGGTTTCGGACCGGTCGACGGTACCGTTACCGTCATAATCGTAATCGCTCTTCGTCACCAGCCCGTTGGCGCTGACGGTCACCTTGGTCTGATCGGTGAGCGACGTGCCGGCGTAGTCCGACGTCGTTGCGGTCTTCGAGCCGTCATTGTTGAGGACCGTCGCCTTCACCGTCTTGGAATCAACGACACCATCGCCATTCAGATCCTTCTGAACGGCGATGGTCAGTCCATTGCCCGAAGTGGTGGTCGTCATTTTGTCGAGCAGAACGCCAGTATTGCCCTTGTCCGTGACCGTTTCGGTGCGACTACCGTCGGCATTGATGACGGTCTGGTCGACGGTGGTCACATCGACCGTGCCGTCGCCATTCAGGTCATCGGCCGTGGTTGCGGTCAGCTTATCGGCGCTGACCGTCGCCACGGTCTGGCGATGAAGCGCGCCGTCGTTGCTAGCCTGTATCGTGGTCGTCGTCTGGCTGCCATCCGCGGCGATGATCTGGGTTGAGGCAAAGTCGATATGGCCGTCACCGTCGGAATCCCTAGTAACCGAGGTGGTCTTGCGATCGGCGCTGACCGTCGTCACCGTCTGGCTCAGCAGGGCGCCATTGCCGCTCTTTGCCGTGACCGTTTCCGTGCGGGCGCCGGCGTTGAGGGTGATCACATCGGTGACCGTCTGATCGAAGGTGCCGTCGCCATTGAGATCCGATTGCACCGTCTGGGTCAGGCTGTCGGCAGACGTCGTCGTCACCGTCTGGCCAATCAACGTGCCGTTGCCGCTCTTCTTCGTCACCGTCTCGACCCGCGCACCGCCGGTGCCTGCCGTGATGACGTCGGTCGTTACCGCATCATAGGCGCCGTCACCGTTGGCATCGGTGCTGATGATTTTGGAAAGACCATCGGCGCTGGTCGTCGTCAGCACCTTGCCGACAAGCGATCCATTCGAATTGAGAGTGCTGTCGGTCTCGGTGATCGTTCCGTCGCCAGCGACCGTAATGACGGTTTGGCTATCGGCCGCACCGTCGCCATTGGCATCGACGGAAATGTTCTTGCTTTTGCCATCGGCGCTGGTGACGGTGACGCTCTTTGACAGAAGCACGCCGCTGGCGCTGGTGTCCTGAACCGTCTCCGTCCGCGAGCCGTCGGAGGCGACCGTCGTCACATCGGAGTGGATGAGATCGGCGATGCCGTCGCCCGTGACATCGGTCGAAGTCGTCGTAGACAGGCCGTTTGCGGCCGCGACCGTCGTCACCTTGCTTCTGGCCGAATTGTCGCCATTCGTGGTGGTTACCACGGTCGTCACGTCGCCATTGGCGGCAATCGTCGTCTGGGTCAGATCGCGCTCGTCGATCGTGCCGTTGCCGTCGAGATCGTTCGTCACGGTCTTGGTATGCCGGTCGGCGCTGGTCACCGTCGTCACGCTCGACAGCAAGGCTCCATTCGAACTGCTGTCCGTCACCGTTTTCGTGCGCGATCCATCGCCGGCCACAGTCGTGGCGTCGGAAACGACTTCGTCATAGATACCGTCGCCATTGATATCGGTCTTCGTCGTCTTCGCCAGGCCATCTGCACTGGACAGAACCTGAACCTGGCTCAGCACCGTTCCGGAGGCGCTCAGCGCCTTGGTCGTGGTGGTCGTCGAACCATCGGCATTGGTGACAAAAGTCTGGGCCTGGTCGGCGTTGCCGTCGCCATCCTGGTCAATCGTCGTAGTGATGGTGTTATGGTCGGCGCTGGTGACCGTCGTCGTGCTGTTAAGGACGGAACCGTCGGCATTGAAGTTCGTGACGACCCGTGTGCGAACGCCTGACGCAACCGTGGTGACATCCGTCTGCGAACGATCGTAAGTGCCGTTGCCGTCGTCGTCGAACCTGGTCGACACGCTGTTACCATCGACGCTGGTGGTTACCAGATCCTGGAACGCCAGGCTGCCATCGGCATTGTAGGCCTGGATCGTGTTCGTCTTCGACAGGTCGGCATTGGTGACGACGGTCGACTTGACAATATAGCCATTGGAATCGCTGGCAAGAACGGCGTCGCCAACCGCCCCGGTCGAGCCATCCGACTTTGTGTAGGTCGTCGTCCCGGTAATCGCCGAGCCGTCGCTAAACGTTTGACCACTGCCCTTCGGCGTCAGATCGATAGAAGTAATCCCGAGCGAATCCAGTGACACGAGCTGGCCATCGACCATGACCTTGAACTTCGACCATTGCGCATCGCCAGCATCGAGCTTGCCGTTGCCGTTGGTGTCAAAGACGTCCTTGAGCGCCTCCAGGTCACCCGTCGCCGTCGGGTCCCATTGCGTGAACTCGAACTCCTTCGAATTGCTGATCTTGCCGTCGCCATCGGCATCGAACACCAGAACGCCGGTGCCATTGCCGGCCCACGCCATGCGATGCTGGTAGCCGTCGCCATTCACATTCACGAACTGAGACGAATTGCCCAACGTGTTGACGCTAAGGCCATTGCCGGAAAGGTCGAGCAGGACGGGTAGCCTATCGTCTTCGGATTTACCAGCATGATCTTCAGTCGCACTATGGGATGGCGAACTGCCTCCGAAATTGTCATCCGCAGACTTGCCTGGATTATCTTCCGTCGCACTGTGGGATGAAGAATAACCTCCGATATGATCATCCGCAGATTTACCAGCATGGTCCTCGGTCGCGCTATGCGATGATGAATAGCCTCCTCCAATATGATCATCCGCGGACTTACCCGCGTGATCTTCAGTCGCGCTGTGGGAAGGGCTGCTATAGTAACCGCCCCCAGGCGAACCATCATACCCGAGGTCGTGAAGAAGTCCCCCGTAATAGGGCTCGAAGTTTGTCGGCGGCGTCGGTGCCACAGCAACGTTAGGCATGAAACCGAAATTCCACGAGGAACTATCAACTGGTGTAACTGGTGTCGGCGCAACGGGATCAACGGCGGTGAACGAGATAGGACCGACACTATCTACTGTTGGTGGATTAGTCGCCAGATCAAGGTTGAATGGGCCAGTATACGGCGCCGAAGGCGCAACTGGAGCAATCATCTCACGCGGCGTTTCGTAGAATGTATTCGGCCCTGTATAGCCAGTCCAATCTCTATTGTCAGATGTACCGTTGAATGGATCGTATTTCGAGTATGGGTTTCGATCGTTCGAGTCGATTGGCTGGCCAGCTTGATAAGCAGGAGCCCCCCACTTCTCTGAGTCTGGATCAAACGTTTCCGGATCATAGATCGGAGCGTTTTTTAAAGAGCCATATACAGCCCCACCAATTTCAGTTCCGGCATAATTGCCGAGAGCGGCTCCCACAGCGATTCCTAATGGGCCAGCAGGCGCACCTATTATTCCACCGATGTATGCTCCGGCATAACCAGCTGCGAATGCGACGGACTGCTTTTTTGCTTCATCAAGCGCTGCGGACACTTTGTCCCCGGCTTTTGCTTCTGCGTAGGCATCCGTTATTGAACCCACTGCGGTTCCTGCCGTAGCGATCAGATTAGCGTGGTCCAAAGCTTTGGCGATTGATTCGGCCTGATTTACAGCCATCCCGGTCATGATGGCTCCAGGAGCATCCCACCACGACTCCCACCCGCGGTCAATTTGCGATTGGGCGTTGCGATTATTATCTTGATTACCCATATAAGACCCCTCCGCTATTTATGAAATCCACGAAATCCATTCCAGATATATCTCGTTACTTCAAAACCCCACGTGTATCTCAAATCCGCTTTCGGTTTATACTCCTCATTTTTAAGAAATGGAGAAATATATCTCGAGAATATTCCCGGTAAAATGAGAATAAACCATACTTCTACGACAGATAGAGTTATTTTAAATAATATTAATAGCGTAAAAACCCCTATAATTATTATACTTCTTAAAAAAATAAGGTATATTCTCTCTACGTTTCTCTTCATGGAAGCTATATTTTATCCTCAAATCATCACTACCACCGAGTAGTGGGATTGAAACGTCACATGTGAACCATAGCGTAAACAAGATAAACGCAGAGGCAGTGATCCATTGAAGACTGAATACTGCCGCCGACATCAAGGTCACTCTTGATCAAATCGAGATGCACCGTCGTCGAAAGCTATGCTGTTCCACTCGAATTTTTCGAACCGTTGCTCGCTATCTCCGTCAGCATTAAACACTATCGCGCCCGCGCCATTGTCCTTCTCAGTAGCGCGCTGCTAACCGTCGCGCTTCAGCATCCTTGTTCTCACGCAATTCCCACATATACTTGCCGTAATTTGGAACGAAATCGACACTGAGACATTTCGTACCGCTCATGATGCGCGTATTATCGCTACGTATACGCGCATTTATCATATTTACAATACAGGACTCCCACATGACGAGCGAATTAAGCGAAAATAATCACGATATGTCCGAAATACGCTCGGATCATCCAGAAGGCGAAGCCGCACTCGCCGCACAATGCATCGCTGCACTGCTGACACGGCACGGCATTCCGAAGTATCGGTTCGCAGTCACCGTCTCCGAAATCCTCGGCCTTTCCTATTCGGCCGGAAACCGCCGCCTGACGACGAACGCCTCCTGGTCGCTTGAGGAATTGAAGCGCGTCGCCGAGCATTTTGGTGAGACGTTGCAGGAACTCGTCACATCAGAAAATGCGGATGCCTTCGTTGACGCCTCCATCGTCATCAACAACCACATCGTGCCCTGCCGTATCCGCCTGGGGAATGTCGTTGGCCAGGCATCTCCCGGTACGCTGATTGCCGCCGAGATTGACGGCTCATGGCGGGTGATGCCCGCGGACGCCAGATCGATCATACCGGCGCACGTCGTGACCCGCTTGCTGATTGAACCGACCGCTTCCCGTCGCCGGGTCGCCATTCTCGACGATCACGCCGATACCGCGCAGACGATCGTGCAGTATATGGAGACGGCAGGGCTTGAGGCGGTTGCCTTCACCGATCCTCAAGCTCTCTACGATCAGACCGATTTCGACGCCTATGTGCTTGACTGGATCATCGAGCGCGACGCCCGGCGCCAGACCGCGCTGGAGCTCGTTGAGAATATCCGCGCGCGCAATGCGCTTTGCCCGATCATCATCCTGACCGGACAGATCAGGACGGGCAATGTCGACGAAGAGAACATCGCTGCGGCCCTGGCACAGCACAATTTGAAGTTCTTCACCAAGCCGGCGAGCATGCCGATCCTCATTGCCGCTTTGAACGCAAGTTTCAAAACCGCATGATCGTCCGCAATTGCTGCTGGCGTATCGGCTTCACCAGCGTCCCATCGAAGGATGACAGGTCATGCCTGGAACCATGATGGGCGGCTGAGATTGCGACAAGCCTTGGCTTGTAGCCCAGGTCCGTCTTGCGGATCTGGGCGGCCAGCTCAGGCCCGGTCATGATCGGCATGTCGAGATCGATGAAGATCACCGAATAATCATGCGCGGCCACATAGTTCAGCGCCGCCATGCCCGAAGATGCGACATCGGTCGCGAAACCAAGCTCTTCGATCACCGCCGAAAAACCTTTCAGAAGGTCAGGATGATCGTCAACGACAAGCACCCGCTTCTGAACATCCCTCGCCCCAAATGAGCGTCCCTCCGCAGGAACTGCGGGAATTGCAAGGTCGAATATGCTGCCGCCATCGGGCGGCTGGCTGACTGTCATTCGCGCGCCGAGCTGTCGTAACAAAGTCTGGACGACCGATAGACCGATCCCCCGCCCGGCGCCGAGACTAAACAGGCCCTTCGCATCCACGCTGCTCTCAAGGACCCTCGACGGCAGGCCCGGTCCGGTGTCTGTGACGCGCAACGTCAATTCACTGGCTTTTTCATCAAAAGAGGCGAGATCGACCTGGACATAGCCTGACGGCGTATATTTCACGGCATTCGAAATCAGATTATGCAATAATTGCGCAATGCGCTCGCTGTCCGCCACCACGAAGATGGCATCATCGGGGCCTGTCTGCCGCAACTGCAAATGCTTGGCTTGAGCCATGTCTTGATAATTTTCCACCACCTCGCGGACAAGCTCTCCCGCCTCGAAGACACCAGGTTGCAGTTCGATATACCCCGTTTGGGCTCGAGCCAGTGTCAGCATGTCGCGAAGCTGAACGGCCAGACTGTTTGCCGCCCGGCGGATGCGCGCAGTCAATTCGCCCCGCGTCTTTACATCCTGAGGACGTTCCAGAATATCCAGCGCCGAAACGATGACCTGAAGTGGCGTTCTGAGTTCATGGCTGACCATGGCGAGGAAGGTGATCTTGTCCGCAACAGCCGTCTCCGCGGCGGCTATGGCGCGTGTTCTGGCCGCGATCGCCCACCAATAAAATATCGAAATAATCACAAAGGACAGGATCGCACAAATCAGCAGCCCGGCAATCACGAGAATGATGACGTGTCCAGCCTGGATGGTCTTAAAGGACTTTTCCTTTAACTCATTATCCCGATCCATGGCTGCCTTGGATATTCTATCCACTGCAAAGGATATATCTTCCAGCCTAGGTAACAGTGCCTGGGCATCGGCCGACGAAATGTCGGGCTTGATTGCGGGCAGGACGTCCGCCGCGAACTTGGCCAAAGCAGCACCATCCTCCGAAAAGCCGGGAAGCGCCTTATAACCGTCATTCAGCTCCGAGGGCCGTACAATAATATTGATGCCGGATATCAGGACATCGATGTGAAACGACAGCGCGTCCGGCTCGACGGCAGATCCGTCGGCAACCGCCTTCAGATCCAATCTGACGTCCTCAAGCTCCCTGAGTACCTGCGCGGTCGGCCAGTAAAAGTAAGAGGGATTCCTGCCATTCGTGGAATCCCAAAGATCATACTCCGCTCTAATGGCAGCCCAATTATAAGCCACGACGCCAATACATAAGGCGACGATCATTGCGGGAATGCTAAACCACGCGAGATGGAAAAACCTCATTCCACCTCGATCCCGCAAAGCTGCCAGACCAGGTACGATGCAGCGGTCGGCGTATCCAAGTCCTCTTTGAAACTGTCGCGGGGAAACATGACGAAAATCGGCCCGAAATCTCTGATCGTCAGACGGACCCCATTCATACTCACGGCAAGGATAGTGCCGTATTTCTCCAGGTGGGCGGCATCCACCTCCACACTGAAATTATCAAGTGCCACAAGACGCAGCTTCGACCCTTTCGCATCGACGTTGCCGAGCACCTTGCTCAGCAACGGTCCTACGAAATCGCTTTTCGGTGTCCACGATGTCGATGTGGACACTGTTGATGCAGGCAAAGCGAGAAATTCGTGCTCCGACATCTCATAGGCATTGTTTGCGCTGTTCGTCGTCTTTCCAATTTTCCCTGATACCGTCAGGAAAACATTACGCCTGCACCCCTTCGGAATATGCATCGTTGCATTCGCCACGCCGGCGCTCAGCCAAAGACTAATTGCAATCAATCCAAATGTGCGAAGCGATTTCCCAGACATGCCCAACAATCCTGCAACCTTTCGCAGCATGGCACAGTTCCGATCAATTTCGAAGGGTAACCGATCGCAATTGTCGAGAAATCTCATAAACACACGCGCTCGCGAACACCGTGCTTTCCGGCGCCGGCTCGAAAAGCTTGCGAAACGCCATGACAGCTGGAGCCACGACCCACATGCTCTCGCGGATCCTACATCTTAAAGACGACAATGGCAGCGAAGTCCGCATAACGTGATCTCCTTTTATTGTGTTCTGCGATCTGGCGGCGAGTACAAGGCCGAGCACGTGGCGCGCTTGCAGGCGCAGGTGATGAACGCCGATTTCGAAGATGGAGCTTTTTCGGCCGGACATATCTGGTGACATTCTCTTCATGGATGTCGACACCTCGATTGTCGGAGACCTTGCCGATATCGCTGTGGTCGATCGGCTTGCCTTGATCTGCGATATTGTCGCCCAGGAGGTCTGCAGTCATTGATCATGTATCTGCCTGAGGCGGAACGCGTGCCGATTTGGACCGAATGGGCCGATGGCCACAGCATTGGATGGACCTTTATCGACAAGGCGGCGACCAGGCCTTTCTCGAGCGCTTTTGGCTCGGCCGCGCCGGCAGGTAGTAGGATTTGCTGCCCGGCCAGGTCGTCTCATGGAAATCGCATGTACGGAAAGCTCTTTACGATGACGAAAGTGAGAATGGATCAATCCCGAACGACGCCCGAGTGGTGATTTTTCATGGCAAACCCCGCCCTGGGAAATCGGATGGTAGGTGGCCGTCACCCGCTGTGATGGGCCAACCCCCCCATTTATTGCAAACACAACAAATGCCCTTGGCACCGGCGACGACCCTGTTGGTACAGACGTCATCTGCCTCCTATTTTTCAATGGCATACTTCTGCTTGACCTTGATGGAATGACCGATATGGGACCGTCTGCGGTCTGACTGCTTGCCGAAAGCAAGATACGAAAGCGACCAAGCCGCCGCAGTTTGCGGAAGTCCGTTTCGGGCCAAACCTGACGTTTCACGACAGGTCAACGGGTCCGTCGAGAACAGAGGCGCTAACATGATCGCACTCGGTGTTCAGTGACTTTTTTCGATGTTGAGCCGCTTCAATTTAAAGTCGGTCCGTCATGGGGCACGTTTTGCTGTACCCGACCTACTCAGATCGGGGTAGCGTTTCGACTTAACCATAGACCTGCCGCAAGCCGACGTCGACGCACAGTTTTCGGCATCAGCGATGTAGCTCGTGTCATCGCTCGACAAGAACAACGCGGCCGCAGGCACTTCTGAAGGCCCACCATTCGTCCCATCGGGATCGGAGCGACAAGGGCTGTGCGCATGTTCGCCACTACTCGTTACCAGCCGAACAAACCACATCTTTGTTTCTGTTGGACTTCCAAAAGACGGCTCCTCGACAATTGACGATATGAGCTTGTCGTTTTCCCTTTAAAGTCCCAGGACATCCTCAGCGATCAACACCGCGGGCACGGTTGATCGTTCGACGTTGGCGCTCAGCGATAATCTCTTCTGTCTTATCTATAGCGACGGCACGCTGGATCGTGCGCAATTGACCGAGGATAGATTTGAAGACCGTTTGCTGAGACTTTGAGACCATGTTGGCAACATCAGTCTCGTTGCGGAAAATTGCACCCGGTCCGAAGCGAGCATCAAGTGCCTTACTGACCACAGAAAATTCCTGGCGGACATCTGGTGACAAAGACCGGACCAATCGCGCCAGCTCGCGCGGGTTCTTCTCCGTCTCGGACGTGATGTGTCGCAGCTCATTCTGGGCAATTCTCGTCAGCCCTGGAATAGCTATTGCTATCCGTTCCCGCTCTATCATGACCGCCGATTTTTCGGTCTCAAAGGCGCTCAAGTAATATCGACTAAGAGAGTGAATGTTGGCACCAACCGCGTTAACCGCCTGCAGTGCTTTCCTGCGCTCCCGGCCACCAGCGAGCAGCCTATCGATCATCCTGCCGCTACCGCGCAAAGGACCATAGGCCGTTGGCTCTGTGGCAACAGCACGTGCAACACGCTCAGGGTCGATCTGCTTGATCACCAGATCTTCGATCATCCTCACGGCTGTTGCGGGATCGCGCCAGATCACGGATCCGGTCGCGGCGAGTGCTGCTCTCACCTGTTTGTAATGCTCAGTCTCGGTCACGCGCATTCGCGCCTCCTCGTCGAGGCTTGCATTGAATTTCGTGACCGCCGGCAACATTGCGGGAGATGCAAGTTGGGCGAGACGCGCCTCTTCTGCAATCGATTGGGTAAGGGAGTTCACTGCGGGTAATAGATCGGAAGCATCCGCCGCCGGAGCGGGCAAGGCGTCTTTGTCGTGTGTCGCGTGAATAGCAGTATTTTGCTCCGAAGTTTCGATTGGCCCCCCGAAGGGCACGTTCGCCCGCTGCCAGAGCCGCGCCACATGATCACTTTGTACGCTGAGCCAATTGGATAGGCGCTCCACCTGTGCCTCGATGGCGTAACCATACTCCGCGATAGTGTCGATGCCACGCCGCCGTGCGAAATCGAAAGCCACGGATCGATAAGACGCCTCGTTTTCGAAATCGAGCGTCGTCGTCTTTTCGCCGGGGCGCGACAGCCGTTCAATCAGTTGCGCAAAGAGCGTCGGTCGGTGATGTTCGGCGGCAAGTTGCTCCATCCGAGCCTCGGCCTTATCAATTGAATATGCTGTCCAAATATTGCGGTCGACAACACGATCCTCAAAGTGCCTCGCGCCCGTTTCCTCATCAAAAACGGGCACTTTAACGGTGACTTTTTCAGTTCCCTCCTTGCGCATGGTCACTGTATCGCCGACGCCCACGCTGGCCGCCTCAAGCGCCTTGGGCAGATTGACGCCCCAAAGGCGATGCGTGGTTCCATCGTTCGTTCTGACGTCAACATAAGGAGAAGGACCATCGTCGTCCCGCTTGCGAAACTTCGCAATCCCGATTTCAACAAGCTCGCCCGTGATGCCAGCGGCATGCTCGACGCGCACCGGCTTGCCCCATTCGAACTTTGGCTGAAAATCTTCCCTTGCCGCATATAGATCGACACGCTCGCGATGACGCGTCATGGCAACATATGTCAGGTGTCGGTCCATCATGGCTGTTGCCAGCACGAAAGCACGGTCGAAGGTCGATCCCTGAGTCTTGTGAATCGTTGCGGCGTAGCCATGGTCGACATTGCGATAAGTGTCTTCGGCGAACATGACATCGCGACCACTGTCCAACCGAACGAAAAGAAATGGGGCCCCACCTCGATCTGCTGTCGATATCACCGTTCCAAACATGCCGTTCTTGACATGCTGAACAGCTAGGTGAGAGGCCTTGGGTTCGACGAACCGCGCATTTTCCAGGAAGATGATCCGGTCTCCCTCGCTAAACTCACGTCTGCCGCGCTCAGTGCTAAAGGACCTGCCTTCTCCAAGCGCATCCTGTTGCAACATGACCGCACGGATCGCGTCGTTGAGGCGTCTCACATCGCTGTTGGTGTGGGCGAGAACCATCAACTCGTCGCCACGCAACTTACGACCGTCGACCTGCGCCTTGGCTATGGCATCAAGGCGGGCGCTGGCCCAGTCGGAGACGATGCGTTGAACCGCATCATTGCGCGTGTCACTTTCGAGGAGATGGCCATGGGCGCTATAGGCACTCAAGGCTTCCTCAACATTTCCACGGGCAAACAGACGGGACGCCTCTCGCGCCCATTCGTGCCTCTGGCGGCGAATGCCGACCAATTCGGCAAAGCCGATGCGCTCGACGATGGCACGGAAGGAAGCCCCCGCCTGGATCGGCTGAAGTTGCATCGTGTCGCCGACAAGAACCGCTTTCGCGCCGGCATCCTCGACGCGTTTGAGAAGACGCGCCATTTGTTGCGACGAGACCATACCAGCCTCGTCTAGAACCAACACGTCGCCCTTCTGCAGAAGGTCATGGTCGTTTTTCCAGGCAAGCTCCCAAGCGGCAATCGTACGCGAACGGATCCCGGAACTACCAGTCAACGCCTCCGCCGCCTTACCGGCAAGCGCTGCTCCGAGAACGCGTCTGCCGTCTCCTTCCCAGGCGATACGTGCCACACTCAGCAATGTCGATTTGCCAGCACCCGCAATACCGACGACTGCTGCAATGCCGCTATCGGCGGTGATATGTCGAACCGCATCGACCTGCTCAGCGCCGAGGCGAATGGCCTTGTTTGGCGCTGCCTCAATCTCCCCTATGGCAGCATCAACTTGGGATGACGATACCGCGAAGCCACCGATGTTCGAGAGATTGAATGCCGACCGCGCCATGTGGAATTCGGTCCTAATCGTCGCGCGCGTCGTAAAGAGTGCCGGCCGCTCGACCCCACCAGTTTCCGCACTCACCTGCTGCGGCCGCAGCATTACCAAATCGTCTGACGCCATCAGTTTTGCTCGGATGTTGGCAAAGACGATTGGATCATCAACATGGCGGTGCAGGGCACGGGCGATCTCGGCTTCATCGAAGGTCGAGCGCTCGTTGCTGAGTTGCCTAAGCAGTAGGGCGGGGTCGAGAGCGAGGCGATCCGCAGTCTTGTAACGCTGCGCCAATGCCGCAGGGGCGAAATGGACATCGGCACCTTTGCGTAGAAGCGCCGTGCGTGCAGGACCGACATGGCGCTGCCCCATTCCCCGCAATCCCTGCTCCTCGTAGGAGCGCCCGTCTATGCGGATATCGTGACCGGCAAGTCCCAGATGGTGCGTTACCGTTTGAGCCCAGGCAACCTTCCACTCCTCCATCGTTGCTTTGTTGCCTGCCCACGGACGGTAAACAAATGCTCCTTTCGGCCTATAGAGGGTTTTGAGGCGCAGCGGCTCGCCCCTGTCGTCGACGACAGCGACGTGTTTCGGTCCAAACCCTTCCGCGGTCAGGGGACGCAGCGTGGTCATAACGTGGACGTGCGGATTGCCCTTCTTGTCGTGATAGACCCAGTCTGCCACCATTCCGCGCGACAACAGGTTCTTGCGAACGAAGTCGCGTACGAGGGCGATATTCTCCTCGCTGCTGAGTTCGTTTGGAAGCGCAAGGATGAGCTCGCGGGCCAACTGTGCATCCTGCCGGGTCTCGAAACAATCGACAGCATTCCAAAGCGCTTCGCTGGCGCCGGCAACCGATCGTCCGTCAATTAAAATTCGCAACCATGCCGGCGTATCGTCGGGCAAAGCGAGTTCTTCATGAACGAGTTCGTCCGCCTTTGCGGAGTAGCGGAACTTAGTCCCCACCTGCTCATCCATCATCTTGGTACGATGACGATAGGCTGCAGCCGAGACAATGTTCTGTCCCGCTCCGCGGCTGATCAATTTCGCTCTCAAAAACATAATAGCCAAATTTGACTCTATCCTTTCTAGCACGTCGATACCGCGCGGATATCGAGATGTTTGGCAAAAATGCCTAAAAAGTGGCCATTCTTTCAAGATTTCTCCACTTTCCTACATTATTTCAGCCGATTTGACTACCGTATTTAATTCAGTATAAAAGATCCATCAGACTCGACCCTGATGAAAGAAAGGACAGATATGCGTGCAAGAACCACGGTGTCCGAGATCGACACACAGATCGAGCTGCTCAGAGAGAAACGAAAGACCATGGTCGCCAAGGCCAATGAACGTTTCGCTAGCGCGGCACGGAGGGCCGGTCTCGCCGAACTGGACATTTCCGACGCCGAGCTCAATGAGGTTCTCGCCGAAATCACAGCGCGATTTCGCGACGGCCCAAAAAGGACAGCGAGCGAATCCGCTTAAGAGGATAGATCAACGGATTATGCTTCTCGAACGAAGGCGGCAGCGCGATATGACGAACGATCGCAAGCGCGAAACGCGCGAAAAGATGATCTTCGGCGGATTGATCATCAAGGCTGGCTTAAGAAACGCTGATCGCGCATTCTTGCTCGGCGCCCTGATCGAGGCAAGCCGAATCCCGTCAGATACTGCGCAATACCGCGAGCTTCACAAGATTGGTATGGAAGCGTTCCGAGCCGACGCACGCTCGACCAATTCAGAAAGCAAGGATATAGCGTGACGGTAAAGTGACGACCGGGCCAATGCTTCCGAGGACATTGTGTCAGCGGTCGTGACAGGCGAAGACAAAACCATCAAGAATCGCCCCACTAGTTTTGCTATTTTGTAAGCGTTAAAGCCGATCCGGACAGCTCGAAACCTGCCGCGTGCAAATCTTACTCTCCGCGCTCGGCCTCAAGAGCGGCAATCTCGTCGGACAGTTCCACAATGCGTTGCCGGAGCTCCGCCTCGGTACCGTCATCCACCTCGCCTTCGCCAAAACAATAGCGCGCTATATGCAGCTCGAGCTTGGCTTCAAGCTGCTCGCGCTGGGTACGTAGTTGTTTAAGATAGCTGTTTCGCATCGCGAACCGCTCTTTCAGAGAAAAGAAAATAGGTCTCACCCAAATAAATGGGGTCGAAACCGGAAAGTTTCGATAGGCATCCTATCCATCGCTCCGGTAGTGCGGTGGCAAGACTGGCCAAAACCTGCCCTGTGCGCCCATTGCAAAGCGGCTGACCGGTCATCACATTCATGCGACCCGCACCTGAAATGATCCTGAAGGCAAATATTAGGCGCTGACATCCGCTTCGGATTTGGGCTAATTCAAGCGGAATGTTCGAGGTATGCTGTGTTGAACGAAAAAATTGCCGTCATTGGCCTCGGTTATGTGGGCCTACCAGTCGCGATCGCGCTCGCCGAAAAATTCCACGATGTAGTCGGTTTTGACATCAATGCTTCGCGCATCGCCGCGCTAAAGGCGGGCGACGACGATACCCGTGAGGTTTCGCCCGAGCGACTGAAGGCCAGTGGCCTGCGGATCTCAAGCGAAATTGAGGATTTGCGGGGTCGAGATTTCTTCATCGTCGCCGTGCCGACACCGATCGACCGGAACCGGCAACCCGACCTGCGGCCGATGATTTCGGCCTCGCGCACGGTCGGCAAGGTTTTGCACGAAGGTTCGATCGTCGTCTATGAATCGACCGTCTATCCCGGCGTCACCGAAGAAGTCTGTGGCCCGGTACTGGCCGAAGTCTCCGGCCTGCGCCAGGGCGAGGATTTCCATGTCGGCTATTCGCCGGAGCGTATCAACCCCGGCGACAAGGAACATACATTCGAGCGCATCGTGAAGGTGGTCGCTGGCGACGACAAGGAAACGCTGGAAAGGATCGCCGTCATCTATGGCGCCGTGGTTGAGGCCGGCATCCACCGCGCCCCCAGCATCAAGGTGGCCGAGGCCGCCAAGGTGATCGAGAACACCCAGCGCGACCTCAACATTGCACTGATGAACGAGCTTTCGATCATTTTCGAAAAGATGGATATCCGCACGGCCGATGTGCTGAAGGCGGCCCGGACGAAGTGGAATTTCCTGCCTTTCACTCCCGGCCTGGTCGGCGGCCACTGCATCGGGGTCGATCCCTATTATCTGACCGCGAAGGCTGAAGAACTCGGCTACCACCCGGAAGTCATCCTGTCCGGCCGCCGCATCAATGACGGCATGGGCGCCTTCATTGCCCAGAAGCTCATCAAGATGCTGGTTGCGGCGAAAAAGCCGATCAACGGTGCCCGGATCGGCATATTCGGCCTGACCTTCAAGGAAAACGTGCCCGACCTGCGCAACAGCCGCGTGCCCGATATTATCAGTGAATTGCATCAGTTCGGCCTGGAACCGCTGGTCCACGACCCGATGGCGAGCCATTCGGAAGCTGAAGAAGAATATGGCATAAAGCTCAAAGAATTGCAGGATTTCGGCAAGCTTGACGCCCTCGTCCTTGCCGTTCCCCACAAATCCTATCTGGCCGAAGGTGCCGCCAACATCCTCGAGCTATTAAGCGAGAACGGCGTCGTCGTCGACGTGAAGGCGGCGCTCGAGCGGACGAATCCCCTGCTCGAAGGTCATTCGGTCTGGAGTCTCTAGGACCGAAATGCCGACTCAGCGAGCCTTCGCCCCGGCATCGACGACCGCCGCGGCCAACCCCTCTTCGACTGAATAAGGCGGCGACCAGCCGGTAACCGCCCTCGTTTCGCCGATATCGACCTGAAGCGAGCCAAGCAGCCGCTGCGCGGCGGCTCGACGCCCCAGAAGCGCAACGAGCCCCTCCAGCAACGCTGGCGGCACCGGCAACATCCAAGCCTTGCGCCCCGAGGCCAGAGATAGTTTGGCGATCAGTTGGCCGATCGAAAGGTCTTCACCGTCGCTGACCAGAAATACACGATTTCCAACGGCCGGATGGCGAGCGCTGAGCAACATGAAGTCGACGAGATTGCCGACGAAGATCAGCGACCTGCGGTTTCGAACCGCCCCGAACGGCCAGGGAAATGGCCGGGCGGCCCATTTCATCAGGCTTGCGAAATTCGCCTTCACGCCGGGACCATAGACGAGCGGCGGCCGAATGATGACGACCTCCATGCCCGTTTCCGCTGATATCGCGAGCAGGGCCTCCTCCGCCTCCAGCTTCGAGCGGCCATAGGCATCTTCTGGATGCGGCGCGTCCGAAGCCCTGAAGGGCTCTCCCGCCGCCGTCCCCTCGCCGTTGACCTTGATCGAGCTTAAAAAGATGAAGCGTTTCACGCCCGCGCCCGCTGCCTGCCGCGCCAGATTGGCCGTTGCATCGACATTGACGGCGCGAAACGCGGCTAGCGGATCGACAGCACTCTCGTTCATGACATGGACGCGGGCTGCCAGATGCATGACGGTATCGACGCCGGCAAGCGCTCCGGTCCAATCGGTATCGCCATTAACTGCCCCGATGACGGCGAAGCCTGGGCGGGAGTTGCGACTAACAGGCCGATAGTCCATCCGCCGGCGGGAAAGCTCCGCGCATAGAGCCTGTCCGACAAAACCCGTCGCACCCGTCACCAGGATCATGCCTACGCTGCCTCCGCTTTTGTGCACCATGATTAGCTGAGACATGCTTTGCACAGGATATCCGCTCGGAACAAGGGCGGGGAATCTTGCCGTGGATGGTTGTGCTTAAAATCGCGATATGAGATGCACAGGGCAATGACGACCTTCATTACCCTTACAACACAGGGCGATGCAACGATAAGAGATGATGCTTTATACGATCGCCAAGCGCCTTTTCGATTTTCTCGCCGCTTTTGCGGCGGCCATCGTCTTTTTCATTCCGATCCTGATCGTCGCACTCGCAGTACGGCTGACGTCGCGCGGCCCGATCCTCTATTGGTCGGATCGGGTCGGCCGCAAAAACAAGATCTTCCGCATGCCGAAATTTCGCAGCATGCGTACCGACACACCGGCGGTCGCAACTCATCTCCTGAAGGACCCCAAGATTTATCTGACGCCCATTGGCTCCTTTCTGCGCAAATCCAGCCTCGACGAACTGCCGCAGCTCTGGTGCATCCTCAAAGGCGAGATGAGCATCGTCGGCCCGCGTCCTGCCCTTTTCAATCAGCACGACCTCATAGCCCTACGCACCGAGCGCGGCGTCGACGCTTTGCTGCCGGGCTTGACCGGCTGGGCGCAGGTCAACGGCCGCGACGAACTGCCGATCCCCGAGAAGGTGGCCTGGGACGAAGACTATCTGCGTCGGCGCTCCTTTCTTTTCGATCTCAAGGTGATTTTCCTGACAGCCTTGAAAGTGGTCCGACGCGATGGAGTTGCCCATTAACAAGCATCCGGCGAAAACGACATCATTGATGCACCGGCATGGGAAAATGCCGCATTCCTGCCCCTTTGCAACCATAGGGGCGGTCGTGGGGGCGAGAAATGCCGGATGATGAACCGACTCTAGACGAAGGCGGACGACATTGGACGACTCGCGCATGAACAAACCGTATGCTGATCTCGCAGCTGAACCGATCGGCGTCACAAAGGCCTCAAGCAGCATGGCAAAGCCGGTCGCCATCATCGGTGGCCTGCTCTGGCTACTCGTCGCCTCCCCGACCGTGGTCGAAAGCGATGCCTATCGCTATGCCACCGCACTCCTGTCCCTGATCGCCCTGTATTATTATATCAAGGCACCGATACGGCCGCGCACGGACTGGATCGGCTGGCTCTGTATGGGCTGGGCCTTTTATGTCATGGCCCGGTTCTTCATCACCTTCTGGCTGACGCCGCAGCACGATATCGGTGCCTCGGACTGGCTTTATGCCTTCCCTTTCTTCTTCCCCATCATGGGCGTCGCTTTCCTGCTTTATGAAGAGCTGATGGAGAAGATCGTCGCGGCCTATTTTGCGATGGTCCTCATCATGCTGGTCGCCACGCAGCATCTGCGCGAGGTCTTTGCCGGTGAGACCATCCGCCCGCTGATCATGAACAATCAGATCCATGGCGCCGTCGCCTGTGGCATGATCGTGATCTTCACGCTGTTCTGGCTGCTACACTACCTGACGGACAAATCGAGCGACCGCCGGATCGCGCGCTTCGCCTATATCGTCTCGCCCTTCATCTTCGCACTCTGCTTCATCGCCATCTACGGCGCCAAATCGAAAGGCGTCTGGCTGGCACTCGGCATCACCCTGCCGCTGCTGGCGCTGATTACGCTGACCTATTTGCGCTTGAGGAGCGGCGTCATCGCCATCATTGCCGTTGCGGCCCTTTTGATCACCGGCATCTATGGTGTCAGGCACAATCTCGACAAGACGGCAGGACCGACCGTGTCGGCGGCCATTTCCATGGTGGAGAATGTAGCCAACGGCCATGAGATGGGCGGCGTGGTCTCCAATACCATCAGCTCGACCAACACCCCTGTATCAATGGACGAACGCCTGCAGCTCTGGTCGAACAGCTGGGAGGTCTTTTCCTCGGCACCGATCTTCGGCTGGGGCAACCGATGGTTAGAGCGCTGGGCCGAGACGCGCTACTCGCATGTCCAGTACACGCTGCTGCACAACGGCTATCTGGAAATCCTAGTGCGCTACGGCCTGTTCGGTGCGGCAATCATGGGCTTCATGCTGGCCGTCTTCATCCGCGCCGTCTGGCGCGCCCGCAAGGCCGCCATCATCCCGCGCGCGGCATGGCACGCCTATATCGCCTGCCTGTTTTTCTTCTCATTGACGCTCCTCAGCAATTCCAACAACCGCCTGGCGATCGGCGAAAGCCTGGCCTTCGCAAGCTCCGCCTTCGCCTGCTGGTGTCACATGCGGCTGAAGGGGGAGTATTTGACGACGCCGAAGGTGGAAAGGAAAGAAGCGGCCGTGAGAGCCTGATCATGATAGCTGCGCGACCGCCTCGGGTAGCTGGTTGGCATAGCGCACAGGCCGCCGTGACCGATCCGTCAGCGCCTCCAGGCCGTCGTCCTTGTAGCGGTTGAAGATCTTGTAGCCGATCTTGCGCGAGATGCCGAACTCCCGGCACACATCGCCCATGCCTTCGCCCTTCAGCAGCTGAGCGACAAATCGTAGACGTTCCTCCATCACCGAAATCTGTCTCCGCGGCATCAACACCTCCCGCCAAAAAGCCGAAAGTGTTACCACCCATATCTCCGGTACAATTCGTTTGCCCCTTGAACTTCAACGGGAAGGTCGAGAATCTATTCGGGCATAATCTGGCATTTAATCTGGTCGCCTCCGATAATCCGGTATAATCTGGTGATATAGAAACCAATTAGAACCCCTCAGCGACTGACGAAATCGGCTTTTCGCTCAACAACGCACTAAAAGCGTCATTGCCAAGTTGATGATGCTGCGATTCCGGCTCGCCACCGCGAAATTCAAATATTTGTACGCCAATGCTCTATATTTTCGTCACATAATCCACGGACAACTATGGCGCCGTGCGACGAAAGACGGCATGCGGCCCTGGAGAGCGCTCACGTACCTCGAATTTCGCATGTGCATCGGCCATTTTCCGACTCAGTTTTCCGATGAGCGAGGCGGTTCGCCCGAAGCCGAGGAAGACGAAGCACCAGAAAATCTGGTTAGACCTGCTTTCCGTTTACAAGGAACCTCGGCTGAAGCGAACAAAGCAAAATGCAGGAACTAATCATTTCTCCGCTCGATCACGGCTCAAAATAAATCTCGCTCACCCGAAACCGCCCGCCGATCCGCTTGCACTGGACGATGATATCGATCGCGACGTTGAGCAAACCACGAATATCGCTGCGCTCGAGGTCACGACCACCTTCCGACTCTTTTACGAGCAACGTCAGTTGCTCAAATGCCAGCGCCGCAGAATCGGCATGGACCGTTGTGATCGATCCAGGGTGTCCTGAATTGACATTACGGATGTAGTAGAAGGCCGAGCCGTCGCGCAGCTCCTGCAGAAGAATGCGATCGGGTCGCATCCTGAGGCACGATTCGAGCAGATCTTTCGCGCTGATTTTCGCCAGCCCCTGTTCTCCTTTCGAATAGAAAAGCCTGACGTGATTAGGCTGCGTGATGACCAGCTCCGGCGTATCCTCGATCGAGATTATCCGCTCATGCTCCGGGATATGCCGGATCAATGCCTTCGACAGGGTTGTCTTGCCGGATCCGGTCGCGCCTGAGATGATGATGTTTTTGCGCGCAAGAACCGCCGCACGTAGAAACGTCGCGTAATTGCCTGCCCTAAGTATCTTGTCCAACCTCGTATCCGAGGATTCGACATCACGGTTCGGCGAGGAGACATTGGAAAATAATCCCCCCCTTTCGAGATCAACCAACGTCAGCGTCACTGACGGCGGCTTTCTGATCGTGATGCTGACCGTGCCCTTGCTCGTTGCCGGCGGAACAACGATCTGAATCCGCTCTTCATCGGGCAAAGAGGCCGATAAGATCGGCCGGGCCTCGTTAATTGCCTGGTTCGAATAGCTTGCAATGGCCCGGGCCAGACGCATGAGCTTCTCAAAGCTAAGATCCGGCAATGCGTGGTGCCGCCATCCCTCCGCTCCCTCAGTCAGGACTTCACCTGGACGGTTGACGACAATTTCATAGAGAGATTTATCCTTCAGGAAGCGAGACAGTGGCAAAAGCAATTCACGTACGACACCAGCATCTGAAGCTTCCGCCATCTTGCGCCCTACTTCGTCACAAGCGTCGATCGGGGCATGAAGTCCCCCAATACCGCCCGATCGAGGATCTTGTTACGGGGCTCGGTGACACGCAGGCTATAGACATCGGAAAAATCGAGATCGCGGGCGACAAAAATCGAGACGAGTTCGCCCTGATGCTTCGTCAATGTCGGCACAATATTGATAGATTGCTCGACGGCGATCGCTGCTGCCTGCTGGCCAGCCCTCGTCGTATTCTGCGCTTGAACGTCACTATCCTGCAGCCGGCTGCCGGCATAGGTCGTCGCGTCGCCGACGATAGAGAGCAGGATGGCGCTACCGAAGCGCTCCCACCAATGTGTATCGACATAGCCATCCATGCCCGCCCGCCCGAGCGCGTCGGTTGCGGGCGAGGCGAGTGTAATAATCACACCTCTTGGCGTCTTTGCCCGGTTCCAAAGCACGAACAGACGCTTCTGGCCGCGGTTTAAGCCGCCTCGATATTCTCCGACGATCTGGGTTCCTTTTTCCATCAGAACGACGCGGCCGTTGTCGGAAAGCACATCGCGGTTGATGACGCAGCTGGCGAAGCCCGGCTGGTCGGAGGCGAGCGCCGTTTCCAGCACACAGGGAATCGAAGTTCCCATCGCCACGATGAAGTCGCGATTGCCGAGCGTGCCGGCGCGTGATCCTTCCAGATGGGTCGGCGTCAACATCCTGTTGAAGCGCTGATCCTCGGTTTCAGGTTGGACGCCTCCAAGGCTGCCTGGAACAGGGAGATAATTGGAGCTAGCGTCTTGCGACATGGCGGCTGCTGTGTCGCGGCGTTGCGATGAGGACTGCTGTCCATAGGCCATCACCGGCGCACGGCGGGCAGAGTCCAATAACGTGTCCTCAGCGGGTGCGACCTGCTCCTTTGGCGCAGGCGTCGGTAGCAGCACCTCGGGAAGAGGTGCAGCCGGCTTTACCTCTTCCTTCGCCGGCTCGAAGTCAGTCGTCTGGCGGATAACGACATGGTCGGGCTTTGTCGTCTCAGTCTTTTGCCGGTCACGCATCGACCACAGCGAAAACCCAACAAAAGCGACCATCGCTAAAACGACGGCACCGCGCTTCAGGAATGGACTGGCCTCGGTTCGCGAATTGACATCGGTCTCGGCGCGCTCACCTGGGATACGGTCTTCCGCCTCATCGGCCATCGGCTCCTCCTTCTGCAGCACTTCTCGCCTGCACCTTCATGACGCGCTCAACCGAAGGCGATGTGGTATTGGTGTTCGGATCGATGCCGGTCGGATCGTAGGCTTCGTTGAAGATGCAGAGCACGTCTCCTCCCCGCCGCAGGATGAATTTGCGGCCGATCGCGTGAACGAGCACGAGATCGCCGGCCACCGACTTGGGTACCAGGCTCTCGGTGCCGTCGGAGTTTTCCATATAGATTGCCGGCATTTCCTGATTGCCGGTGAAGGCGATCGTCGTGATCTTGCCGTTGTCATAAACAGCGTTCGGTTCCAAAGCCTTTGATCCCTGTGCGGAATAGTGCCAGTTGCGCGGTCCATATTGCTCATGCAAAGCCAGCACTGTGTCGGCTTGTCCAGCTTGTGCTGCCTGGGTTCGCGCAAGCGCCTCCTGACGACGGCGTTCCGCATCATCGGCCGGATAGCGAAATTTGACATAGAAGTAAGTGTCCTGGCCGGCGGCAACCGGACCGTCACGGACCGTCAACTCCATCTGGTAACTGCGCGTCGAACCATCACGACGTGTCGTGACCACGGAGATGTTCGTGACCGGCTGGTTCTCTCGGGCCTTCAGGAAGAGGATATTGCCGGCCGGCGCCACTTCCCAGGCGACCGTGTTGCCAAGAGCCACATGGGCGATTTCCTCGTCGGCGGCAAACTCCACCTGGACGGAGGAACGCAACGAGCCCACGATCCTGGTGATATTGTAAGGCTGATAGTCGACGAAGCGAACCCGGCTGTCCTGGGATGCGCCGCGCGGCGTTTCCAGCGCAAGGGCTGCCGATGGCAAGCTAGCAGTCAGCAGTAGTGCAATCAAACAATGATGTTTCAGATGTTTCAATTGATGGCCTCCGGATCGGATCGATAGTCGCTGACAGCGAAGCCGAGCGGATTTATCAGCCGATCGGTCGAGGACATTGGAGCATTCACATAGGAGAAGGTAAGCGTTGCCACCCAATGGGTCGTATGGGTCTCGTCACCGCGAGTGATGGTACGCATATAGCGAACAGACAGCACATTGGCGTTGATCAGCGAGATCGAAACGATGTTGATCCGCGATGTGGCGCCGCGGCCGTAGATATTTTGCGGGGAATCCGGATTACCACCGCGATAAATTGCGGCAAAACGGGTCTGTTCCGGCGCCGTTGAGAGCAGCGAAACCGTGCGAAAATTCTCCTCCGCCTCGCTCCAGACGTAACCCTCGCGGGCGCGAACGTAGCGGGCGGCGAAATATTTAGTCACCGCTTCGTCGTAGGTGCCAGCAGAAGACGTGAGTGCCGAAACAACATCGACAATGCCGGTGGAATTGTCGACTCTCACGACAAAAGGTTCGACCGTCTTTAGCGGTGTCAAGCCTGCGATGGCGACGATCGAAATTGCCGCAAGCACGCCGGCCGCAGTGGCTACGAACCAGGCAATCCGAGCCGAACGTTCCATCTGGATCATGCGGTCCTGATCGAAGCGCCGGGCCTTATCGAAATAATCCTTGAGATTGTCCGTCGTCACCATCACCGCTGCCCTCCGCATGGGCGATAGGAGTGGCCGACATCAAAATGCGCAAAGGCGGCGGGAACGATGTCCGGCTTTTCCTCGACATAGGCGGGTGGCTTGTCACCGGACTGTGTCGGTAAAGAGTGAGCAGGCTGCGGCGTCGACCGACTATCGCCGTCCCATTGCCACATGGCGCGATTGAGCGGCCGGCGCGAATAGCCATCGCATTTGGGTAGAGGATAGGAATGTGACGCGCAGCCGCCGAGCGTTGATACCACACAAAAAAGCACGAATATTCGGATCATCCTGAACCAGCCATCTTGTTGTTTGCTTGGAGTTCCACATCAGTCGGTTCTTTCGGAACGAAAGCTGCGGCCAACGGCACGTGCACCCCGACCAGTCGCTCGCGCCATATAGGTGGCGCCTCGGGCAAGCGTGCCTTCATGCGCGTCGCGTGCCGCGCCATAGCCGTAGGTGAGCGAAGCTCCGCCCGCGGCAAGTGCCGAAGCGATGCCCGGAAGCTGGTAAAAGACGTAGAGGGAGGCAAGGCAAATGGCGCCGAGCGCAACGGGTCGCATCAGTACGTCGCTGTAGCTCTCGATCACTGTGAAGGTGGAATCGATACAGGTAATAAGCAGAGAGCCAACCGCCACAACCAGTACCTGCAGGATCACGAAGTTGGCGAGTTGCCCGATCCAGGCTTCGGTGAAGCGGCGTGTCGAGCGGAACATGGCGAGCGCTACGAAAATCGGGCCGATAGCGAGCACGATCGCCAGCGCCAGGCGGGCGTAGAGCGAAACGATATAACCGATCGCGGCAACCACGAAGCTTGCTAGGATGACCAGCATGCCACCGAGACCGGTAACGATATCGACACCCCATGAGGCACGCGACCAGATCTCTTTCGCGCATTTCTGGCCTTTATCCAGTAGGCTGTCGAAGGTCGAGGCGCTTGGTATCGTGCCGGAGTTCAACGCCTGTGAGATCTCCTTGGGCAATGTGTCGAAGAAGATGCTGCCGATATAAGTCTGGTACTCGCGAGCATTCGTGACCAGCATCAGGATGATGGCAAGCTTCATTGCCCGAAAGGCGAAATCCATGATCGGTTCGTGGACTGATCCACGCAGGATCAGAAAGCCATAGAGGATGACATAAAGTGTCAAAGCCGCCGTCAATGGCCCGGTGACCCAGCTGGCAATATTCGACGTACCTGACGATATGAAGTTCTCCAGCGGCGCCTTGAACTGCCCATCGACGAAGGCAAAGATCTGATACATGCCTCAGCCTCCGAGTGCTTTGCCCATGCGTTCCAGGCGGGATTTCCAATCGGCCGCCTCGGCATTCACGCAATTCGGCGTTGCTCGCAGCTCGCCGGGATTGCTTTTGCATTTGGCGATGAGATCCGACAGCAGCGTCTGGTTGGCCATCAGCTCGTCGACCGAATAGGTACGCTCGGGCTGCTTCGAGCAGCCGAACAAAGAAAGACCGAGTATGAGGAGAACAAGAAGCTTCATTGAAGGGCCGCTCCCATTGTATCCATGCGCTTGCGCCAATCCTCGGCCCTGCGCTGCTCATCGACCTGAACCTCGGCCTGCTGCATCATCTGCAACCCCTGCATCCTGAGCATATCGGTCTGAAGAAAGGCCGTTTCGGCTTGCAGCCGCGCCTGCAGATCGGCGATGTCCTTGGCGTCGCTCGCCGAAGAGATTTGCCGGCGTAATTGATCAATCCCGTCGATCCGCTTGGTCGCAGCGTCGTAGATTTGCTGGCCGAGGCTCATCTGCCCGGCATTCTTGTTCTGAAGACGCGACAGTTCCTGAGCGTAAAAGTCATTGGCGCTAGTTTTGTAGGTCGAATTGTCGGTCAAGAACTTTGAGGCGGCATCGCCAATCGCGCCTGAACCTGAGCCCTTGAGCAGGCTTTCGACGGCAGAAAAGTCCCCTGGCAATGCCTTGCGGATCGCTGGATCGTTCAACAGGCTGGCGACGTCAGCCATATTGGTGAGCTTGTTTAGCGAACCGTAGAGTTGCTGGGCCTGCTGGAGTTGCTGGTTCAGCGCATCGAGCTGCGATTTCAGCTGGGTTATGCTTTCGATCTGCTTGGCAATCGCCGTCTGGTCGATCACCGGGATACCCTGCGCACCGGCGACATGGGCTGAGACGAGCAACGCTAACGCTGTTTGTCGAAACATTCTGCATCGAACCATCACACACTCCTTCTTTGCTGGAACATTTGTAACCATGCTTCGCCATCGCCATCGTCTCGGAGTTCAGACCGGATCGCATCGGCGAGTTCGATATTGGCCGTTCGCCCCGACAGGATTGCGAGCTCATCGTCGAAACCGTTGAGATTGAGTTCGGCGACAACACTGTTGTGACCCTGTTTAACAATGAAGCGCCGGCTTTCAGCGGAGAGCTCGCGGGCAACCAACTCAAATTCGCGTTCGGTGAGCTTGAAGCCACCGACATAGTCGTCTCGATTACCGCGGGAATTCGGCAAGAAAACCTGCGTTGGGCACTGCTCGATGATTGTATGCGCGATCGGCGAGTTGATGGCGTCTCGCGGGCTTTGCGTGGCAAACAGCATCAAGCCGTTCTGCTTGCGAATGGTCTTGAGCTTATTCTGGGCAAGATCAAGAAAGCTCTCGTCCTGCAACGCCTTCCAGAACTCGTCGATGACGATGATAATCCGTCGGCCATCAATCAATTGTTCGACGCGATAGAAAAGATAAGCCATCAAGGGATTACGGATTTCCTCATTGTCGAGAAAATCGGTCATGTCGTAGCCGAGAAATTTGGCACCGATACCGATTTCATCGGCCTCGTTGTCGAAGACCCAACCAAGCGGCCCGCCTCTTTCCCACCGACGCAGGCGTGCGGCGATCCCTTCCGGATCGGTATTGTTGAGAAAGGTGCGCAAAGCGCCGATCGTGCGCTGCTCTTTCGGCAGATCGGAAAGACCATCGATCGCCAGCGCGATATCGCTGACATCGCTGACCGAAAAGTCACGCACGGTCGCACCGGCTAGCTTGGCGATAAATCGTGCCAGGAATATCTTGTTCGCCGGTGTTAGCTCTAAGGCTTTCAGCGGCGCACATCCGGTCGGCAGCCCGTTCTTCAACGGCAAATAGGTACCGCCGGCAGCCCGCACGAAGAGGTCGGCGCCACGATCCTTGTCGAAGAAGACCATGTGCGAGTCATGCTTTTCGAGTTGCGATAGCATGAAATTGAGAAGTACGGTCTTACCAGCACCCGACGGACCGCAGACGAAGGTGTTGCCGAGATCGCCATAGTGGAAATTGAAATAGAACGGCGAGCCCGACGCCGTCTTCAGCATGGCGACGGCCGGCCCCCATTCGTTGCCGTCCTTCCTGCCCATAGGATAGGAATGAAACGGAGAAAGTGCTGCAAAATTCCGCGAGGTGACCGCACCAGAACGGGCCCGATAGCGAAAATTACCAGGCAATTGTGCCCACCATGCAGCCTCGAGCCCCAGATCCTCGCGGGCCACAACAGCGCCGCCATTGGTCAGATGCGAGCGCGCCTTGGCGAGATTGTCAGCAAGGTCTTTGACAGATGAAGCGAATACCCCGAGGGTCAGATGGTGCTCGCCGAGCACGAAACGGTTCGATTCCAGCTCGTCCATTGCCGCATCAAGCTCTTCAATCTGGGAGGCCGCCTTGTCGACCGCACTCACCATTTGGTTCTGCTTGCGTCCCATGATGGTGCGGGCATCGGTTTTAGACCTGAACGCGAAGGACTGAGTGAAGTTCAGTTCGAAAGGTGCCGTCAGAATGCCGTCCAGCATACCGCCGCGGGTTCTCGCCGGATATTCCTTGAAACCGAACATGCCTGCATAACGGCTTGTCCCTTCATCGCGGATCTCGACTGTCTCGCGCCCGAAGATTACACGATCGGAATAGATCGCCGAGGAGATCCTGCCTTCCGTCAATGGTATGGGTTCTCGGCGGCCGCCGATCAACTGATGCAGCACCTCGCTCGGTTCGGAAAACAGGATGCCGTTCTGATCGTAAAGCGACAGCACGCGCGGCGTAAAGCGTCGCAGTCCTGCCGTGACATCGGTTACCTTGTCCCGCAGATGCTTCAGACTATCCTCATCGAGCTCGACCGCGGCTCGTTGGGCCTTGCGAAGCCGTGACAGCAGATTTGCGAGCCGTTCGGCCGGATCGCGTCCCGGATGCCAGAGCAGGGTGAGATAGAGATCGTTGCGAAACAAGTCTTCGCTCACCATCCGTGCCCGATACTTGCCATTCAACGTTGCCGAGAAGGAATTGGTGAACTCGCCGTCGGGATAGGTGTTGTCGCGCCGGCGGATGAGGTGGGTCCAGATTGCCAGACGCTCATCCGCGATATTGCGGTAGAGCGTATTGAGATCGCGCTGCAGGCTGTTCAGATCGATAGCATCGATTGTCTCGAACGATACGCCGTCTAAAGCGATCATCGCTAGCAATGCCCTAGAATCGAGTGCGATCACGGTCTCGTCCACGTGCCGGACATAGGGGATGAACGTTTCCGGCTCGAGTTCACGGAATTTGAGACGGGACACATTAGGCATGACCAAGGTCCCTTTCGTCATAGTGTCGCACTAGCCTCAACGGCGTCAGCGAAGCACCACTCCAATAGGCGCCGTTGCGCGAACGACCGCGCGTTTCGATCCAGGCCAGCAGAATACGGAACATGTTGTGGTCATGCTTGACGAGCGAGCGGAAAATGAAATGAAAGACCACACCGGCAAGCCCATAGGCAATCGAGCCGGCAATTATGTAGAGGATCGTCGTCAGTATAATGTTGACGCCCATGGCCTCCATCGTCACCCCGGCAATCATCGCTGGCCGGGTGCAGGCCAAGAATAGGGTATCTTCCTCAAGCGAAACCTTCTCCAGCATCATCTTCAGCCCCCGGAAATCGTGCTGACGATCTGCGAGGCGCCAAATAGAATGCCGATACCAAGCACGACATAGGCGGCCTTGCGAAGGTCCAGGTAACCGAACATCCAGGCGATACCGACGATGATGACGGCGATCGTTGCCAAGAGCTTGGCGACGTTGCCGGTGAGTAAGGTGACGATATTCTGAAGAACCGTCTCGATTCCGCCGGCGCTCTGCGCGAAGGCTGGCTCGATCATCGCGATCGAAAGGACACTTGCCATCGCAACGGTGATGCCAAACGAACGAATATTGATCCTGGTCATCATTCAGACTGCTCCGGGTGATCATTTTGGAAAACCAGCGCAGATGATTGCCGCGCTGCGTGGAAGACATCCCAAGACGGTGGTTTCACCGACCGTTCGGGCAAAGGCCTTTCCTCACCGTTCAAGGACGGATCACTGGCTTGGGATTCGGGAACTGTCGGCATCTCGACGCTCTGCCCTATCGCTATGGCGGAGAGCGTCTTCGAAAGCCGTTTGGCTTCGCTTTGGACCTGATCGTCATATTGGGCCATCTTTCCGATCGAAGGATCGGAGCGCCCGTAGTAGGATTGAAGCATTACGCGCTCAGCCTGCTGCAATGTCGCGCCGGCGTGCACGGCCAAACGATAATAACCATCGAGCAGTGTGGCCGTTGCCTTGAGGTTGAGGCATGGATCGAAGGCGTCCGCGATGCTGAGATCAAACTTGCGCAATTCGGCGATGCCAATGCCGCCAAGCCCTAGCTGGACATCTTTGTGCTCCGCCATCAGCGCCGTTGCGGTTTCGATCGCCTCAGCCTTGCTCTTCGGCTGTTCAAGAAGAGATGAACTTCCGCCCACACGAATATCGAAAGGCTGGAACTGGCTTTCGAGACTGACAACCGCTGCAAGCGTTTCGATCGGAATCGCCGGCGCACAAGTCTGGGCAAGATCGGTGAAGGAGACGGCCATGATCAGTACCACACTCGCTGGCTTCCAACGCCATCGATGGTCACATCGACATAATGGGGCTCGGATCGCATATTCGGCCGCGCCGTCGGATAGCCCATGCATTGCGTGTGCCGGCCATCCCGTTGCCAGCGCGCCGATATCACCAGCCCATCGTCTCTTGCGCCACTATTACGACCGGAGGCGCAATAGCCGCCATCAACCTTGGAAAGCGTCAGCGAAACGCAAGTCTCCTGTTGACCGCGCTCGCCATAGCGTGTCGTCAGGCGATAGCTGTCATTGCAGAAATAGGGCTCGTAACCAGGACGCGATGCCCGGAAGCCGACACCGCTACAGGTGGGAAAAGAATGCCCCTTGGCAAGCTCTTGCCAGAGCTTGCTGATCGGCGGACGGCAGGCGGCATATTGTGTAGGTCCACCCGGATTGGAAAGACACAGGATAACCTGACATCCCCAGTCATCGGCGCGCGCATGCCGCTCGGAAATGAGGTATAAAGGGATGCAGCCGGCAATGGCGAAGATTGTTCCAACCAGAAGGCGTTTCATCAGCATGATCCTTCGATGTGGCGATATCAAACGATCCGTTCGGCGACGAATCTGGCGCTGCTCGTAATTTATACTAGTTTATATAATGCAGTTAAAAAGATGACAAGTACCCTAACCATCCAGTGGCACAGTCTTTCGTTTGCAGCCTTCATCCTGCATGAGATCATGGATCATCCGCAGGAGGACGAGACACCGCAATCCCGGCTAAAACAGGTCGGCATGATGAGTGTTCTTTACATCATGAACCAAGCTCACCAGGCACTAACTATCTCAAATATAGTCGAAATTACTAAGCTCACACGCATGGGAGTGACGGAGACAATCGAGCCGCTGGTGAAACGTGGGATCCTGACGGAGACGTTCGTGAAAAATTCGATGGGCCGCGGCAAGGCCCGTCAATTTGAGATCGCGCCGGAGATTTTCGAGAAGCTAAGGAGCTTTCAGGCGCGGTGATTGGTCGTCTCAGTCGCCGAATCAAACTGAATTGAAATAATCAATTAAAACTCAGAAACGTCCAAATAAAGCGACTATGCCGATGTGCCTGAGCCACTCTTTCGTAAGCCCCGTGGCCTGAACACATAGCCAGCTGCATGGACGGTGCGAATGGCAGCACTACATCCGGGCAACTCTCCCAGCACCTTGCGCAAGCGGCCAATGTGAACGTCCACCGTTCGCGGCGTGACTTCGGCGGAAGCCGGCCAAGCCGAAGCAATCAGCTCGGAACGGCTGCAGAGCTGTCCCTGCCGGTTCATCAGATGACGTAAAATATTGAACTCGATTGGCGGCAGCGCAAAATCGCGACCGTTGCAATGTATTCGGCGGCTGTCGACGTCGACTTCCAGATCGGCAAAGGCCAGCGACGCAGCTATTTTAGAATTGGCCGTTTCCATGGCTTGTCCCGTCGCCTGTCTGAGAGATGTCAGCAACTTCTCCGGCGAAAGCGGCCTGAACAGGAAGTCATCAACACCGGCTTGCAGCAAGGCCAGATGAAGCGGCTGCGCTTCGCTTCGTAAAAGCGCAATCAGACGGACCTCGTTGTCATGTGTGGTGGAGCGCCTGATTTCGCCACATATGGAAACGGCATCCTGGGTTTCGTGGGTGCAATCTAAAAGGATTGCGCACGGCAAGCGCTCCGCGCAGGAAGTCAGAACATCGTTTGCGCTGCAAGCCAAAGAGGGGATAAAACCTTCGGTCTTCAGAATATAGCTAAACGGCAGGAACAACTCCGCATCGCAGGTCCAGATAATGACTTCGTTGCAGGCAGTCACCTCGAGCTTCACTGCCGCATCAGAGCGCTTGAAGTTGGACGCGCCGAACCGTGTGACGGCTCTAGGCTGGCGCATATTCACCCCCGTTGATATCGAGGATAGCACCATTAACGAAACCCGCCTCCTCCGACGCCAGGAAGGCAACGGCAGCAGCGATATCCTCCGGCGTTCCCAATCTGGCAGAAGGAATACGTCCGACCGCGTCCCGATTGGCTGGCGTATTGGGGTCGCCGGTCAAGGGCGTCAAGATCCTGCCCGGCGCCACGAGATTAACGGTTATGCCGAAAGGACCGCATGATCCGACAAGCGCGCGCATAAGACCGGCCAGTGCTGCCTTGCTGGTGGCGTAAGCGCCACCGGCGATGCGAGGGCGTGTGCGCCCAGCGAGCGATCCGATCAAAATGATGCGTCCGAATCCCGCCTGTCGCATTCCCCTGACGACTGCCTGACAACATAACATGGTGCCGGTCAGATTCACGGCCAGCACTTCGTTCCATTCCTCCAGCCCGATATCCTCGAACTGCCGAGGGCCAGTAAAGCCCTTGGGCGATATCCCGGCGTTGCAAACGAGAATTCCGGCATCTCCCCAGGTCGATGAGAGCTCTTCGAAGAAATTGGCTACAGCCACAGGATCCGACAGATCGACCACTCGGCCCAAGACCCGTCCAGATCCGAACTCTGCGGATAGCACGGCAGTTGCGTCAGTCACAGTTTTAGCGCTGTGACTAAAGACGGCGACGCAATGCCCCGCCGCCAATAGCTTTCGCGCCGTCGCCAATCCTATACCGCTCGTCCCTCCTGTCACGACGGCGATGCGAGACGGCTTAGGCATCATGCCGCCTCATCCAAGCCGGCAAACAACGACAAAGCCGGATGAGCCTCGGGATCTGTCATGACCTCGATAAACAGCGGCCCCTTGCCTGCCAGTCCACCCTGTAGATGACCCGTGAGCTCGGCCGGATCCTCAACGCGCACTGCCGGGCATCCGCAGGCTTGAGCGATCTGCATATGGTCGACAGGAGCAAAATGGCACGCCGATGTGAAGCGCCCGAACTTCACGGTCTCGGCATCCCGCTGGAAACCGAGGATACCGTTATTGAGAAGGATAATTGTTACGGGAAGTTCGGAGCGAACCATGGTTTCCATCTCCGCCCAGCTATGGGCGAACCCGCCGTCGCCAATGATGGCGACCACCGGATGCTTGGGCCTCGCTGCCTTTGCGCCAAGAGCCAGAGGCAGGCCCCACCCCAGTCCCGCAAGACCGCGTGGCGTCAGGAACCGCATTCCTGAGGCAAGCGATCGCAATTGGCCGACGACCCACATCGATGAATAGCTTGCATCCGCAACGACGGTCGTCTGTGATGTCAATGCTGCCTGCAGTTCTGCCATGATGCGTTCCGGGCGGATCGGCGAGGCAGTAGCATGCACGAGCTGATGCCGATCCTCATCGAACCGCCGCCAACACTCGGCTATGCGGTCGGTAATAGCAGCACGTTGGTCCCGACGTTGGGATAAGTCTTGCCCGTTCAGGGCATGAACAAGCTCTCTGAGCGTCTCGCGCGCGTCCCCGACCAGGCGCAGCGCTTGATAATTGCGGCCGATCTCCTGAGGGTCGACATCGATGTGGATCACCTGAGCACCAGCAGGAATTTGCCGCCAGCTATCCGTGCCGTTCTGATTGGTTCGCGTTCCAATCAGAATGATAAGGTCTGCCTCCCCGACGAGGGCAGCCGTATGGCGTCCAAGTGACCGGGGACCCACGAGTGATCCTAAGACGCCGGCCGAAAGCGGATGATATTCATTAACGGCGCCCTTACCCATGTTGGTGGTCAAAATTGGGAGTACAGCCAGATCCTGCAACATGGCCAGTTCATGGCACGCATCGCTGCCGAGGACACCCCCACCCGCGATGACTACGGGATTGTGAGCATTCGCGATCAACTCCGCTGCCCATTGCAAACTCGCGCGATCGGGGCACGACCGATCAAGCGGCCAATGGCCAAGATTCAGAGATCGTGAAGGCGTTGTGAGACCAAGCTCCGAGCGCAACAGATCGGCAGGCAACAGCAACGCGACCGGCCCCGGTCGACCGGAGGCAGCAGCAGTGAAGGCGGCATCAACATAGTCCTCGATTCGCTCCGGAACCATGACCCTGCGCACCCATTTCGTGCAGGATTGGAAGAGCGCGATATGGTCGAGCTCCTGAAACGCGTTCCGATCCATTTGATCGCGCTCGACTTCCTGCACAAGTGCTACGATCGGAACGCTCGCCTTCAGCGCTTCGGCCATGGGGGGCACGAGCAGCGTGGCAGCCGGACCATTCTGGGCAGCCACCACACCGATCTTTCCGGATCGGCGAGCATAACCATCGGCCATGGCGCCGCCCATATTCTCCTGCCGGTAAGCGACCTGGCGAATGCCTGCCATTTCGGCAGCCAGGATGAGCGCTGATGGTAGGCTCTGAGCAAATATATGGGTGACGTCATGGCGCACCAGCGAGCGAGCCAGGCATTCGGCGACAGTTTCCAAGGACTTCGTGGTCATGCGATTGCTCCCGCAAAATCGGCTTCGTGGGTTTCGAGGAAATCGCCGAAGACTTCGACGATCAAATCAAGATCGGTATTCGTCATGGCCGTGGAGAGGCAGGCGGCGGCGCCAAAGGGCAGGAGGATATCGAGTTGACGGAAATGGCTTGTCAGATTGGTCATCCAACTGTTCTGTTCCGGTGTCGGGAAGGCCTGCCGATAGTCACGTGGAACCTGCCGCTTGGGGTGGATGCGGAAAAGCGAAGCCGAACCGGTGACGATAAATGGGGCGTCATGACGCACGATCGCGGCAGAAAGGCCATCGCGCACACGGGCACCCATTTCATCAAGACGCTCGAAGCTTGCCGATGTCAGTGCCTCCATAGCCACCCTTCCTGCGACCATTGACACCGGATTGGCCGAAAAGGTGCCGCCCTGTGGCACCGCCGGCCTCGCGCCCAAGCTTGAGAACACCCCCATCACCTCTTTGCGGCCACCAACCGCGCCGACAGGAAAGCCGCCGCCGATGATCTTTCCGGCAGCAATAAGGTCCGGCACGAGCCCGAAACGCGCCGATGCACCACGATATCCCTGCCGAAGATTGAGCACTTCATCCGCTACGACGAGAACGCCATATTGTCGGGCCAGATCAGAGACGGCTTCGATAAAGGCTGGCTCAGGGGCGAGCAAACCTGCCCTGCTTGGCATGGGATCAATCAGTATGCAGGCAAGGTCGCCGCCCGACGCGGCCAACCTCCGTTCCAAGCCTTCGACATCATTGAAACGGATCACATCGACCTCTTCGGCCACACTTTCCGGCGCGCCGGCATAAGAGGTCGTGGATGCAGGGGCATCCGATGGTCCCCAGGATGCAGGCGACGCGCCCTGGCTTACCTCGGCCCAATCATAGGAACCGTGATAGGCCCCTTCGACGCGGGCAATGCGCGACCGCCCGGTAAAGGCGCGGGCTGCCTTGATAGCGAACATGACGGCCTCGGTGCCGCTATTGACGAAGCGGATCTGCTCAATCGTGGGAATGCGCTGCACGAGCAATTCCGCCAATCCCAGCTCGTGCTCCGTTGGATTGGAAAAGCAGGTTCCTTTCTGCAGGAGATCCGCAATTGCGTCAGCGACGGGCAGGTAACCGTGACCATGGATCAGCGTTGTGAAATTGTTATTGAGGTCGAGGAGCCGATTGCCGTCGACATCGATCAGATAGGCACCCTCACCGCGGGAAATGTACGTCGGCAGAGGATCGCGTTCGACGGTGACGCGCGTGGTTCCATCGGGAAACACGATCTGCCCTCGCTCGAAAAAGTATTGCGAGCGCGATCTGGGCGCCACCCGCCGAAATGATGGAAAATCCTGATGAAGCATGCCTTGCCCTCTCCATGCAGAGATGCGCGTTCGCATCCCGTTCACATTTTTGTTGCAACAAAAAAACACGGAGAGAAGGAAAGTGCAACATAATTATTCAGCGGCGGGAGAGATTCCTTTGATCGCGGTCTGTGCCGATTTTTTTCATCTGACGAAATCCATCACGAATGTCGTTCTCGATGGCAGCGCGCGCAGCGGCCGCATCCTTCTCGACAAGCGCCTCTATCGCGGCACGATGGTTGCGAGCACCGTGGCGGGTCTCGGAAAATTCTGGGTAGAGCCCATTAAATGACGCACCAACCCGCAGCCACAGGGTCTCGATCGTCTGCAAAAGATAGGGCATACCGCTCAAACGGTAGATCGCAAAATGGAACTCCTTGTTATGCCAGAGGGCGTCAAAATAACGCTTTTCATCCAATGCAGCGTCAATTTTCGCCTGAAGTAGCTCCAGTTCTTCGATCATCGCCTCGCTTGCCGCCTTGACGGACAGCGCCGCCGCAAGCCCTTCCAGGGCCAGGCGCATCTGCGTAATCTCCTCGAGATCCGACAATCTTAAGTGAGGAACGATAACGGTTTTCGGGCCGGAGTAAATGAGCGCCCCATCGATCACCAGGCGGTTGATGGCATCACGAGCGGGCGTCGTGCTGACATCCAGCATTTCCGAAACCGCACGGATTGTGAGCTTATCTCCAGGAGAAAAAGCGCCTCGGATCAGCCGCTCCTTCATGTTGCCATACGCCATTTCGCCCAAGCGATTGGGCTGATGTCGATGGTTTCCTTCGTCATCCGGGGCGATTTCCATTGAAAATTTCTCCAATTTCCTTTGACAAACGTTTATTTTGTTGCAACAAAAATGAAAAGCGACGTGCTTGCAAACATTATGTGACATTAAAAGTCATAACACGTTCGCAAATTTCCGTCTTCCCAAAGTTCAATTCGGGAACCGGACCAAAAGCCAAGCGATCGGTGAGCGAGTTGCAGCGCCGGCGTAAACGACAACGTTTCATAACGACAACAATAAGGAGAGGGACTTTGATTGGTGAAGCACTTACGCTGCAAGGGCTTGAAAAACGATATGACACATCGCTTGCTGTGGATGGCATTTCGCTGGCCATCCGTGCGGGTGAATTCCTGTCGATCCTTGGTCCTTCGGGCTCCGGCAAGACGACGCTACTAACGATGATCGCCGGTTTCGAGAGCCCGAGCAACGGCCAGATTATGATCGGCCGTCGCGACGTTACCTATATGGCGCCAAACAGGCGCAACATCGGTATGGTGTTCCAGCGCTACGCCCTTTTTCCGCATCTGACGGTGTCGGCCAACATCGCTTTTCCGTTGCGCATGCGCCGAATGGACAAAGATCTCATCAGCCGCAAGGTGGAGGCGGTGCTGGCGCAGGTACATCTCGACGGCTATGGCGATCGATATCCCCATCAACTCTCCGGAGGCCAGCAGCAACGCGTCGCCGTCGCTCGGGCAATCGTCTTCGAGCCGCCCGTTCTCTTGATGGACGAACCACTTGGGGCCCTCGACAAGAAACTGCGCGAGGCGCTGCAATTGGAAATCAAGAGCTTGCAGCAACGCCTTGGGGCGACCGTCGTCTATGTGACGCATGATCAGGAGGAGGCACTCACCATGTCTGATCGCGTTGCAGTGGTGGCAGAAGGCCGGCTGGCTCAAGTGGGATCGCCGCTCGAGCTTTACCATTCACCTGTCTCGGCCTTTGTCGGAGACTTCATTGGTCGCATGAACTTTCTCGACGGCGAATATCTCGGTCAAGATAACGGGAAGTACATGGTACAGCCAAAAGGGGGCAACGTCGTTGCTACGGCGGCTGCCGAAGACGGGGCAAGCCCCTTTGCTTCTCGCCAAGCTGTCAGTATCGCGGTTCGTCCCGAACGGTTGTCGCTAGCGCCTCATGGTCGCGACCGCGGCGCCATTCTGACGGGCACCATCGACGCAACCGTATTCGCCGGTTCGTTTTTCCTCTTCTTCGTGCGAACCCAGAACGGCGATGACCGCCTCCTGCAGATCCAGATGCCCGTCGGGCATGTGGCCGCAGGTCTTCGTCAAGGAGACCTGGTTGACGTCATCCCCGAAGCAAACGCGCTGCGGTTGTTTGCAAAAGTGGGGGGTTAATCCATGGCGTCATCCTTCGCGACACAATCGACAGGGTCTTTCCTTCGCTGGATCCTCACAGGATCGAGCCGCCACTATTCGCCATTATTGGCCATGTTGCTGATCCTGCCCCTGCTCCTCCTCCTGGCGGGAGGCTTCATCTATCCGGTGCTCAGGCTTGTCCGCATCAGCCTTTCCGGGGAAGTTCCGCTTACCCCCTACCAGCGTGTCTTCGACAGCCCACTTTATATTCAGGTCCTACTCAGAACCTTCCGCATCGCGGCGATCGTGACCGTTGCCTGCTTTGCAATTGGATATCCGACCGCCTATGCGATCGCGCGCATGCGAGGCAAGCTGGCAAAGCTCGGAACAGCCTGCTTATTCATTCCGCTATGGACTTCGGTGCTTGTCCGCTCCTATGCCTGGATCGTGCTGCTAGGTCGCAACGGCATCATCAACGACGGGCTGATCCAGCTTGGAGTTATCTCGACACCGTTGAAAATGCTTTATACGGAGGGTGCCGTCATTCTCGCGATGACGCATGTGCTGATGCCCTTCATGATTCTGCCGATCCATTCCGCCTTGCGTTCGATGCCGAGCGCTTATGAGCAGGCGGCGCGAAATCTCGGCGCCAGCCGGATCGTCGCCTTTTGGCGCGTGACCTTTCCACTCAGCCTATCCGGCGTCTTCGCCGGCTGTGTCATCTGCTTCATTCTCGCCATCGGGTTTTACATCACGCCCGCCCTAGTCGGTGGACCTGGCGCGTTGATGATGGCGACCCTGATCGGTCAGCAGACAATCGTCCTTCTGGATTGGCCATTTGCGGCCGCCCTGTCAGTCATCCTGCTCACCGCGACATTACTGCTGGTGCTGCTCTTTCGCCGCGCGCTCTCTTTCAGCAAAGGTTTGAACAGTGTCCATTGAATCTCAATCTTTGACGCAGCGATTGGCAAAACCGTCATCCGACGCCCGCCGGCATCGCCCGGTCTGGCCACGGATGGCACGACATGCATCCAATCTAATTATTGCGGCGGTGCTGTTCTTTCTCGTCCTTCCGACGCTGCTGGTGATACCGCTTGCTCTCAGCGACGCTTCCTATATCACGTTCCCGCCGCAGGGACTGACCCTACGCTGGTTCGAGGCGTATCTGTCCGATCCCGACTGGCTGAGATCGACTATTTTCAGCCTACAGATCGCCGCGGTAACCACTGTGGTAGCGACGACCATCGGGACGATGGCGGCGGTTGCTCTCGTACGTGGCAAACTTCCCGGCAAGGCACTGCTACAGGCCCTCTGCCTAGGGCCGATGATCGTGCCGGCAATCGTCTTCGGCGTGGCGCTCTATCTGGTTTTCTCACCTTTGCAACTGACCGGGAATTTGACGGGATTCGTCCTTGCCCATTCGGTGCTGGCGGTACCTTTTGTCGTCATCATCGTTTCCGCGTCGCTGGAAAGAATGGACCCGTTGCTGGAACTCGCGGCCTTGAGCTGCGGAGCGGGGCGGCTCAGGGCCTTCTTTGCGGTGACACTTCCCAATCTCGCGCCGGCCGTCGCGACGGCCGCGGTCTTTGCTTTCTTGACCTCCTTCGACGAAGCGACCGTGGCATTCTTCATCTCTGATACCGGGGGCAAGACGATCAGCCGGAAAATGTTCGAGGATATCGATTTCAACCTGACACCTGTCATTGCGGCCGTCTCGGTCATCATCGTTGCCGTTTCGCTGCTTTTGATGGGTTCCATACATCTCCTGAACAGCCGCCGGGAGCAGCAATAGCGGCAAAAATACCCGCTGCAGGCGGGACCGACCAAAAGAGGGAAATATTGATGACAATGAGAGCAGCCATCCGGCTGAGCGGCATCGCTATGCTTTGCGCAGCCATTCTTCTGGGAGAGACGCCCGGTCCAGCATATGCCCGCGAGCAGGTCGTCATCGCCACCACCGGCGGCGCCTATGATGCGGCGTTACGCAAATGGTGGTTCGAGCCGTTCACCGCTAAGACTGGTATCCAGGTCGTTTCCGTAGCGGCGACCAACGCGGAGATGCGCGCCAAGGCGACCGCGATGGTGAAAACCGGCAATGTCAGCTGGGATCTCTATCCCGATGGAGAAATCCAGGTGAGCTCAAAGGATCATCTTGCGATTTCCGAGCCGCTTGACAGTTTTTGCACACAATTTAAGGACCGTCAGGATCTTGTTCCCGATGCCTGCATCCCGGCCGGCGTGCGGCTGTTTTCGACAGCCACATTGATGGCCTACGATCCGCAAGCCTTCAAAGGCAACCAACCGGTCACCTGGGCGGATATGTGGGATACTTCGAAGTTTCCGGGCGGACGCTCGTTTCCGAATTTCGACGATCCGTGGCGCGTCATGGCGGCTGCCCTTTTGGCAGATGGGGTCAAGCGCGAGAACCTATTTCCGCTCGACGTCGATCGCGCCCTTAAGAAACTTGACGCATTGCGGCCGTCCATCTCGCTCTGGTGGAAAACCGGAGATCAAAGCGTCCAGGGGTTTCGTGAGAATGACTACAGCATTGGGCAGATCTGGCTAACGAGGGCAAGCGCGCTCAAGGCAGAAGGACGCTCGATCGCCTGGTCGAACAAGGCGGCATTTCTGGTGGGCGATCGTCTTACGGTTATCAAAGGGGCGCCCAATCGGGACAATGCTCTGAAGCTCATCGCCTTCTGGTTGGATTCCCCGGACATCCAAGCCAAGGTTTGCGAGGCATTATTGTGCACGCCGCCTAGCAGCACGGCGATTACGATGATGCCGCAAGCAGTTCGCGACCAGATGCCGAGCGCCGAAGACGTGCGCGACAGCATTGTCATTCCAGATGCCAAATGGATCAACGATCATGCCTCGGAGTTGCTGGAAAGATGGAACAACTGGGTTCGCTAAAACAGGATGACGACGTGAAAACATTGGGTATGATCTTGGGATGCCACGACGTTTGGAAGATAAACGTTCAGTGATCGTTCATTGAATGAAGGCTTGACGCCGACGCATCCCCAATACCCCTCTGTAGGAGGTCCGCCTGCGAGCAGAAATGCTCGAAGCGCGGCGGGCTTCCTTGCCCAATGACGCCTCTCCAGGATGCAGAAATTGCCCTTTTTGTCGCGCCGCTACCTTCTCGTTTTGGATTTACGTTTAGCTAAAACAGCGAACGTGCACGTAAACACGATCCGAAGCATGGAGGCGTCTGGCTCTGCGGGCATCTCGGGCCTGGCAGCAAACGTGCAAGCCGTCCAACGAGCCCTTGAGAGTGCGGGAATTGAATTCCTCAACCATGGACAGCCAGCCGCCTCGAGCAAGGTCGCGCCCGAATATTTTCGCTCATTCGTCTTGTCGAGGATCATCAGGACTTCGACGTCCCTGCCCGCAGCCCGCTGCAGCGCATGGATGATTGGCAGCGACGTGAAGCCATAAGCCTGGACGCGGATGAAGGACTTGGCGCGATCGACAACCAGTGAGGGATCCAGCCGTCGAGATAGGGGACGATGCCCGGCACCGGCGTCCCGAAGTTCCATGACATAGACCGGCCACATGAGATAGGCGCGCCAACGTGCCCGCCCCAGCCTGCACATGAGTTTCGGTTTCATTGGATGCCCTGAGAAAAGAAAAGGAATGGCGTATTATTAATCGCGAATTAGACTTATGATTGAAATCCGCTTCGAATTAAGCGGCAAAAATCATGTTTTAGTTGCGATCCAAAAGCATTTCCTTAAAAATGAGCCTCTCATGCTCGCGGAGGAACGACATGAACATGAAATTCGACCCAACCAAACGTGCCGGTTTTAGCGGCCATAACATTCGCCTTCCCGATGGAACCGTTACGATCCCTGATGAGCCCGGCTTCATCGCCGACGCTCCGCAGTTGCATTCAGTCTTGAAGGATTTGAATGTCCTTTACGGTGGAAAGCTTGAAGGAAAATCCATCATTGATCTTGGCTGCCTGGAGGGCGGCTACGCACTGGAATTCGCGAAACGCGGCATGATCTCGACGGGCCTCGAGGTGCGCCCATCGAACTATGAGAATTGCCTGAAGGTGAAAGACGCCTTCAATCTGCCTAACCTTAATTTCGTCAATGACGACTGCTGGAATATGGCAAAGTATGGCACTTTCGATCTCACCTTCTGCATCGGCCTTCTATACCATCTGGACAGGCCACGAGACTTCATCCAGCTCATGTCAAGCTGCACCAAGAACGCCATCTTCATTCACACCCACTTCGCCCCGCTTGATGACGAGACCGCCCACGCGCTGTCCCCAATGACGGAGCATGAGGGCATACCCGGTCGCTGGTTGCCGGAACACCAGGGCGGCAGCAAGGAAGACCTCGACAAACTGAAGTGGCATTCATGGGAAAACCAGAAATCATTCTGGCCCACGCGCCATGGTCTCGTTCATGCGATGCGCGTCGCTGGTTTCGACATGGTTTTCGAGCAGTATGACCTATGGGGTGGAGTGGAGCTTCTCGATGTCCTCGACAAGGGATATTATAAGACCCATCAGCGCGGCCTCTTCGTCGGCATAAAGTCCGACAGCCTTAAGAGCTAGCCGCCTTCAATTCGGCCAGCTGTTTACCAAGATATTGCACTGTTGCAACCAAGCTTGCGGTAACTTCAGCAGTAGAGGCCTGCATAGACTGATAGACCGGGAATTGGCGGAATAACTGTCCAGCTTTTACGAAGCGCGCAGTCAAGCCACGGCCTGAAGGCAATACCCGGGACAACGACCCTTTTCGAGGATCCTCGTATTGGCTGGCTTTACCAGAAGTTCGGCCCCATGACCGGAATGGATATCCTTGAACTTGGGCCGCTCGAAGCAGCGCATACGTATATGCTTCACAATCTCGGCGCCCAGTCGATAACGTCGATCGAAAACAACCCTCGCGCCTATCTAAAGTGTTTGGCGATCAAAGAGATATTCAATCTAAAACGCGCCAATTTTGTTCTCGATGACGCAATACGCCATCTCAATGGCAGCGACAAAAAGTACGACATTGCTGTCGCAAGTGGCATTCTTTACCATATGACGAATCCCATTGCGCTGCTCGATGCCCTGTCGTCGAAGTCTGATCGACTGTTCTTCTGGACCCAATATTTTGACCAAAACATTATCGCAAAACGACCCGATAGCAGCATCTATCAGCCTGCATCTGAGATCGCGCCTGGTTATTTTGGATCTAAACGGGCCTATCCGCGGGAAGTGATGGACTTAGCAATTTTCTCCGGTGGCGATGCGCCCTATGCGATTTGGATGACCCGGGAAAGCATCATCGGCTATCTGCGATCCAAGGGCTTCCAAGCAATCGACATCGCCTTCGATGATCCATACCACGTTAATGGGCCAGCCTTTGCTCTCTGTGCGCGCCGAAATCCCGCGGCTTAATGGAACCGGTCAAAGCCAGCAGGACGAACAGCAGGTTCGCCGGGAAATATGCCAGATAGCGGATGATCATAGCGCAGCCGCAGCCGTGAAGAAGTCGTCGATCTGCTGATCGGTAAAGCCCAGCGCCGCGAAGCCAGCGGCCATCATAGGTTCCGTCCGGACGAACGAGCCGGAATATTCATAGGCGATCTGGACAGCCTTCGATTGGCTGGAAACCCATGCGTCTACCTGATCGAGGAGACCGGCTGCGAGAAACTGCAGCTCGAACTGGCGGGAGGAGACGGCAGCGGGTACGACCACGATAACAGGTGGATCGTACTCGACCACTTGGCCACTGATAAATTTGCGCCGACCCTGGTTGATGACGAGATCCGACCATTGCTCATCCGTGATAGGCAGCGCGTCGGAGGGGATAGCCTCGACCGCAGTGACCGCGCCTGAGGTCCTGGTGTTGAATCCCACGACAAAATGCCTCGGCCTGTAAAGCGTCGAGACGGTTGGATACCCAAAAGACTCCGGCGAACGGACATTTCTCAAACACATCGGCGCCTGGAGTCTCTGAGGAGAAAATGTCCGCAAGCTATTTGGTTTTTATCGGCGGCATTTAATGAGATGAGCCACCACCTTAATGCTCAGAAGTCAAACTTGACTTGTCATTTGCAATATAAGAACATAAAGGGAACACGCGGATCTTACCGTGACCAGCGCAGAGCAGATTATTGAGCAGGCGCCCTCGAAATCCGAATTCAATCGAAGGGCTGAAAGATCTCTTCTGCTACATTATCCGGGTGGCATAGGATCAATATCGGACTGGCATTGTAAACGGATCGTCCCTAGAACTGGAATCATCAGAAGGGTCCCGCTCTCCATGAAGTTCAGCCTCGATCATCTGCCGGAACACAAACGACTGGAATTGTCGCGAATTGTCGAGATCGTGCATGAAGAATTCGAAGATGCGTTGAAGGAAGGTACGGCCGATTTCAAGAAAAAGGGCCGTATCCTCAAGATCATTCTTTTCGGCTCCTACGCGCGTGGCAATTGGGTCGATGAAGAGCATACCGGCAAAGGCTATAAGTCTGACTACGATCTGCTGGTGATCGTCAACAATCGCAAGCTGACCGACTTCGGCCTATACTGGCGCAAGGCGGCCGACCGCTTTCCCCGCATCGTCAAGCCGCCGGTGAGCCTTGCCGTGCATTCGCTGCGTGAGGTCAACACGGCACTGAAACTCGGCAAATATTTCTTCAGCGAGATCCGTCGTGACGGCATCGTTCTTTATGAACTCGATGACGAAGAACTCGCCGAGCCGAAGCCGCTCACGCCAGCAGAAGAACATCGTGCGGCTCAACAGCATTTTAAGAGATTTCAAAGAAGCCAAAAGCTTCTAAAAGGCGCTCGATTTTACGCAAACGAGGGTGACCCAGACGAAGCAGCATTCCTGCTCCATCAAGCGATTGAACAGGCCTATTCGACCTTACTGCTGACATTGACGAATTACAGCCCTGCCTCACACAACCTCAACCATTTAAGGACACTTGCCGAAGGTCGCGATCAGCGGCTTGCTGAGATCTGGCCACAAGATCGGCTACGCTATACCGCCTGGTTCAACATCATCAACCAAGCCTACGTGAAAGCCCGCTATTCCGAGCATTTCAAAATCAGCGAGGAAGCACTCGCCTGGCTTGGCGAACGTACGGACGCACTTCAGCAACTGGTAAAAACGATTTATGAGGAACATATCGAAAAGCTGCGGAAAAAGCTCTGAGCACTGCAGGCAAGCGCTTATCGACGTTCTTTGCCGCCGACAGCAATTTCGCAGCCTTTCTTCAGTCAGTTGGCACTTATCGGATCGGTTCTGCCCGGCCATTTGTGACCACAGGAAACCGAGATGTTGATTTGCACTGAGAACTGACCCGGGATAGCGGGAAATTATCACTGAGATTTGACCCATGTTTCAATCATCCCTCGCGAGGTTTCAGCGGGGGCTC
>JAAMEZ010000028.1 GCA_013322215.1 Martinezella rhizogenes | reverse complement strand
ATCGCATAGAGCTGGCTTGCCTGATTGCCGGAGAGCTTTTCCTGGGCCGACAGGCTGGTCCACTCATGGCTGAAGCCGGGCGGCAGGGTCGCCATGATCCTGTCGATCTCGTTCATGGCATCGCCGGACGAAACACCGGGAGCCGCTGCCCCCTGAATTTCAACGGCGGAAGCACCATTATAGCGCTCCAGGCGCGGCGAACCAAAGGTCCAGATACCTGAGGCGAAGGCCGAGAACGGCACCATGTCGCCGCTGGAGTTGCGCACATACCAACGATCGAAATCCTCCGGCTGCATGCGGAACTTGCGGTCGGCCTGCACATAGACTCTCTTGACGCGGCCGCGGTCGATGAAGTCGTTGACATAGCTGCCGCCCCAGGCCGTCGACAAGGTTGCATTGATATCAGCCAGATCGATGTTCAAGGCGCGGGCCTTTTCCTGATCGATATGGATCGAATATTGCGGCGTGTCGTCCAGCCCGTTCGGGCGTGTTCCGCTCAGCTTCGTGCTCCCCGATGCCGCTCCCAAAAACTGGTTGCGGGCGGCGATCAATGAGGTGTGGCCGGAACCGTTGATGTCCTTGATGAAGAAATCAAAGCCGCTGTTATTGCCGAAGCCGGGGATTGCCGGCGGGGCCAGCGCGAAGACGTTGCCGTCCTTGATCTTGGCAAAGGCCGCCATCGCGCGCCTGGCGATCGCCTGGGCCGAGGATTGCGGCGTCCGGCGCTGATCGAAGTCCTTCAGGTCGACGAAGGCAACGGCAACATTCTGGCCCTGACCGCTGAAATTGAAACCGACGCTACCAAACACGCCGTCCACATAATCCTTCTCGTTGTTGAGATAATAATCCATGACCTGATCGAGCACTTTGCGGGTACGCTCGGCCGTGGCACCAGGGGGAAGCTGAATACTGGTCAGAAGGCGCCCCTGGTCCTCTTCCGGCAGGAAGGAACTCGGAAGACGATTGAAGAGATAACCGACGCCGACGCCGATCAGAACGAATATCACCAGGAAGACGGCGCCGCGGCGGATCATGCCATGGATGGTTCGCTGATAACCTCGTGTTCCCCGTTCGAAGTTGCGATTGAACCAGCCAAAAAGGCCGCGCTCTCTTGCGCCGTGCGCCGGCCTCTTCAGAATAGTGGCACAAAGGGCCGGGGTCAGGATGAGAGCGACGATGACGGAGAGCACCATTGCCGAAACGATCGTCACCGAGAACTGGCGGTAGATGACACCGACCGAACCGGAGAAGAAGGCCATCGGAATGAACACAGCCGACAGCACGGTGGCGATGCCGATCAGCGCGCCGGTGATTTCCTGCATCGACTTGATCGTCGCCTCGCGTGGCGACAATCCCTCTTCCTCCATCACGCGTTCGACGTTCTCGACGACGACGATGGCGTCGTCGACCAACAGGCCGATGGCGAGCACCATGCCGAACATGGTCAATGTATTGATCGAGTATCCGAACAATGCCAGCACGCCGAAGGTGCCGAGCAGGACGACCGGGACGGCGAGCGTCGGGATCAGCGTGGCACGGATGTTCTGCAGGAAGACGAACATGACGATGAAGACGAGCACGATGGCTTCGAACAGCGTCTTGACCACGTCCTCGATCGACAGCTTCACGAAGGGCGTCGTATCGTAGGGATAAACGATCTCGACATTCGGCGGCAGCGTATTACGCAGACTATCGATCGTCGCCACGACCCTCGCTGCCGTATCGATGGCATTTGCGTCGGTCGCAAGGCTGATACCGAGGCCGGCCGCTGGCATGCCGTTATAAACACCTGACGTGACATAGCTGTCGGCGCCCAATTGCACCGTGGCAACATCGTTGACGCGCACCAGGGAACCGTCAGGCTGGCTCTTGAGGATGATGTTCTCGAATTCCTCCGGCGTCTGGAAGCGGCTTCCAGCCGTGACAGTCGCATTGAGCTGCTGACCGCCAAGCTGCGGCAGGGCGCCCAATTGGCCCGCCGAGACCTGAACGTTCTGCGCCTGGATGGCGGAGACGACATCCGAAGTCATCAGCTGGTATTTGACGAGCTTGTCCGGATCGACCCAGATGCGCATGGCATAGCGCGCACCGAAGAGCGTGGTATCGCCAACGCCCGGAACGCGCTTCAAAGTATCGTTGAGGGTACTGTCGATATAGTCGGCAAGATCGGTCGGCATAAGCTTGCGATCCGTCGAGACGAACGCCGCGACCAGGAAGAAGCTGCTGGTCGATTTCGAGACGGTGATGCCGGTATTCTGAACGACTTGCGGCAGCTGAGCGGTGACGAGCTGCAGCTTGTTCTGCACCTGCATCTGCGCGACATCGGGATTGGCCTTGTTGGTGAAGGTGAGAGAAATCGAGGCCTGGCCCGTCGCCGTTGATGTCGAGGCCATATAGTCGAGATTGTCGATGCCGGTCATGCCCTGCTCGATGACCTTGGTCACCGAGTTTTCGACGGTTGCGGCGTCAGCCCCGGCGTATGTGGCGGTGATACGCACCGTCGTTGGCGCGATCTGGGGATATTGTGCAACCGACAGGGTGAGGATTGAAAGTGCACCCGCCAGCATGATGACGATGGCGATCACCCAGGCAAAGACAGGCCGGTCAATGAAGAAGCGAGACATCTTTTACCCTCAATTCGTCGAACCGGTGACAGCGCCCCTGTCGGTGCCGTCGGCCTTGCTCTGCTGGCCGGATTGGGATGCGCCGGCCGCCGATGCCTGTTCAAGATTTCCGCTGGCATCATCGACCGTCACCAGCGCGACGTTCACCTCCTGGCCATCACGCACGCGCTGTATGCCCTCGACGACAACGCGATCTCCCTCCCCTACTCCATTGCCTACGAGCCAGCTGTTACCGATGCTGCGCTGAACGGTCAGAACACGCTGCTGGATCTTGCCGTCAGCATTGACGAAGAATGCGATCGGTTCGCCCTTCGTGTTGCGCGTCACGGCGCGCTGCGGCACCAGGAAGCTGTTTTCGGCAATGCCTTCCTGAATAGTCGCGCGAACATACATGCCCGGCAACAGAACACGCTCCGAGTTGGGGAAGATGGCGCGGACATTAAGCGTTCCGACAGTTTCAGCGACGGCCGCCTCGGCAAATTCCAAATTGCCGGTTTCCTTGTACTGGGTGCCATCCTCAAGTGTCAGACGGACCGAAACATTGTCTCCGCTTGTCTTCAGGCGCCCCTCCTCCACCGCACGCCGGAATCGCAGGAGGTTCGTACTCGACTGCGTCACGTCGACATTGATCGGATCGAGCTGGCGAATGGTGGTCAGCGCCGTCGTCTGCTCGGCAGTGACAAGCGCACCGACCGTCACCGTCGATGCATCGACGCGCCCGGAAATCGGCGCCCGGATTTTTGTATAATCAAGGTTGATACGAGCGGTCTCCAGTGCCGCCTTGGCGGAAGCCACATCCGCTCGGGCCTGCACCAGCGTGGCTTGTGCATCATCGGCATTTTGCTGGCTGACGGCGTTCTGTGCGCTCAGACCCTTGTAGCGGTCTAACCGGGCCTGAGCATTGGGAACGGCACCCTCCGCCCTTTGCAGAGCGGCAACAGCGCTATCGTAGGATGCCTGGTAGGGGGCCGGATCGATCTCGTAGAGCACATCACCTTTCTGGACCTCGCTGCCTTCCTTGAAATTGCGGCTGCGGATGATACCGCCAACCTGCGGCCGAACCTCAGCGACGAGATTGGCGCTGATGCGACCGGGTAAATCGGCGGTGATCGCGACCGACTGCGGATGCAATGTCATCGCACTGACCTCAGATTTCACGGTTCTGCCGCCATTCTGTGCTGCCGGTTGCTGGTTGCAGCCAGCCAACAATGTGACCACGAATCCCGAAACCACGGCCCGCGTTAGATGTCGTTTCATATATTCCTCGTTGCGTGCGGATCTAAATCTGAAGGGAAGGAGGGAGCGAAAGGGCTGTTTCCTGGCGACATGGCTCCGCGCAAATTCGCGACCATCGCGCTGCGGCTAGAAGTTACCGTCAAGTCTGCTCGGATAGGGCATAAAGCAGCTTGTCTAGCGCGATCAGATAGCTTCCCGCCCAGGCTCTGCTTGGATTGCGAATTGCATTCGCGACTGCCACTCCTGTACCGTAAGCTCTTAATCCATTGACCATAATGGTGTAGTCAGCGGATCGACCGCGATTCACGTTTTTCATCGCTCTCGCTGAATGAACATATTCTCGTGACGATCCGATCTATCTGAGCAAAAATCTGTACCTGGATCAAACACATGGGTGATCACGTTAGTGTTAGTATCGGCAATTTCTGCCGTTATTCTTGCATCAACATCACAGGGAATGGATGAATGAATCGCGGGCATACTGTCATAACTACCTATGATTGAATTGAATTTCTTGTATATCTGGTGGTTCGATATGAAGTTGATGATCACCGCCTTACTCCTTATCTGGTACGCTCCGACGGTATGATTACTCTTGGTTTGTCGCATAGCTTTGCCGGAATATAGTCAAAGTGTGTCAGGATATATGGTTTTTCATATCATCATCTAGTCAATCTTATTCATGTGCATCACCGCATAAGCATCGACATTTATGCATGCGCGATCATGGGTTAATGATCACACCATTCATCTGTCGATGCATACTTTCAATGCGGCTGGAAACCAGTTGTGCATGACCATTGCACTACCGTTGGCACACGCCCGGATTTCACCTGAGAAAAGAGGTTTGTTATATGCGTTCAGCCGCACTCATTGCAGTGGTGTGGCAGAAGCTGTCTTGCGAATGGTAATTTCGATTCCACCCATGGACTTGCCGTCATCCGTCACATCCGGTACGCGAATATAAAGGATCTCGGAATAGTTGCGGAACGTACCGCCGATTAGCTCATATATAGCAAGCGCTGTATTTTCCGGGAGTTCTTCGACCGATACGCTTTTACGTTGCTGCATGGGATTCTCTTTCAAAAGTCTGGGCGCCTTCAAGAGATAGAACGACTGCCAGCACTTTAGTCGCGATTTGTCGCAAAGATATCCCAGGAATTCGGGAAACTGTCACAAATGCGTGAGGGTCGCTTCCATGGAAGCAGATATCATCGTACGAAATAGTCCATACGATCCTCAGCAAAGTCGCCTGAGAGATAGAGCCGCGGGGAACCGCCCACATGCACCCCGAAACTGCAGCGGCAGCCGTCGGCAATACAGAACACTGGCCGTGAGCAATATCCCTACTCAGACGGTCAGATGGCGGCGGGCCTCCGGCGTATCCAGTGTCTCCGCCAGCCCCTCATGCACGATCTCGCCGCGATCCATGATATAGACGTAATCAGCAAGCTCGCGGCAGAAATCGAGATATTGCTCAACCAGCAGGATCGCCATGCCGGTGGAATCCCTGAGATAGCGGATCGCCCGGCCGATATCCTTGATGATCGACGGCTGGATGCCCTCGGTCGGCTCGTCCAAAACCAGGATCTTTGGCCGTGTCACCATCGCCCGGCCGATCGCCAGTTGCTGCTGCTGGCCGCCCGAAAGGTCGCCGCCACGGCGCGACAGCATGGATTTCAGCACCGGGAACAGGCTGTAGATGTCGTCGGGAATACTGCGGTCACGGCGGGAAAGCGGCGCATAACCCGTCTCGAGATTTTCCTTCACGGTCAGGAGCGGAAAGATCTCGCGTCCCTGCGGCACATAGCCGATCCCCTGCTTGGCGCGCGCAAACGGCGCCATGCCGTTCAGCGTGACACCATTGAAGGCCACGGTACCCGCCGATAGCGCATGCTGTCCCGTGACAGCACGCAAGAGCGAGCTCTTGCCGACACCATTGCGCCCGAGGACGCAGGTGATCTTGCCCATCTCCGCCTTGACGGAGATGCCGCGCAGCGCCTGGGCGACGCCATAATGCAGATTTGCGTTTTCGACTGTCAGCATCTCACCGCCCCAGATAATTCTCGATCACCTTCGGATCGCTACTGACGAAATCGATCGATCCTTCCGCCAGAACCGAACCCTCCGCCAGGCACGTGACCTTGACGCCAAGATCGCGGATGAAGCCCATGTCATGCTCGACCACCACCACCGAGCGTGTCTTGGCGATCTCTTTCAGCAGCACCGCCGTTTCGGCCGTCTCCGCATCCGTCATGCCCGCCACCGGCTCGTCGACCAAAAGCAGCTTCGGTTCCTGAGCGAGCAACATGCCGATCTCCAGCCACTGCTTCTGGCCATGGGAAAGATTGGCCGCCAGCTCGTCCCGCCGATGCGACAGGCGCACAGTCTCGAGGATTTCCTTGATGCGATCACGATCGGCAGGCGTCAGGCGGTAGAAGAGCGTCGCAAAAACACCGCGATTGCGATTGAGCGCCAGTTCGAGATTGTCCCAGACCGTATGGCTTTCGAACACGGTCGGTTTCTGGAATTTGCGGCCGATGCCCAGCTGGGCGATATCCGCCTCGTCCTTTTTCGTCAGATCGATCTGGCCATTGAAGAACACCTCGCCCTCGTCAGGCCGCGTCTTGCCGGTGATGATATCCATCATCGTGGTCTTACCGGCGCCGTTCGGGCCGATGATGGCGCGAAGCTCGCCCGGCTCGATGACGATCGACAGCGAGTTCAAAGCCTTGAAGCCATCGAAGGAAACGGAGACATTGTTGAGATAGAGCATGCTGTTGGGTTTGATGTCCGGAATCATGGTCCTACTCCGCAGCCTGTACGGATTGCTGGGCGTCATCCTTCGCAGCCTTCGGCGGAGGGCTGGCCGGCCGGCGTTTCTTGCCGAGATAGTGCGCGATGGTGCCAACGATGCCCCTCGGCAGGAATAGCGTTACGGCGACGAACAAGCCGCCAAGCGCGAACAGCCAGAAATCGGGAAACAGGCCGGTGAAAACAGTCTTGCCGCCATTGACGAGGATGGCGCCGATGATCGGTCCGATCAGCGTCGCTCTCCCTCCGACGGCCGTCCAGATGACCACTTCGATCGAATTGGCAGGCGCGAATTCGCCGGGGTTGATGATGCCGATCTGCGGCACATAGAGTGCGCCGGCAATGCCTGCCATCATGGCCGAGACGACGAAAACGAAGAGCTTCATATGCTCGACGCGATAGCCGAGGAAACGCGTGCGGCTTTCCGCATCGCGCACGCCGACCAGTACCTTGCCGAACTTCGACCGCACGATGGCCGAGGACAGCATCAGGGCGAGGGCGAGAAACACCGCCGTCACGGCGAAAAGCACGGCGCGGGTGCCATCCGCCTGGATATTGAAGCCGAGAATATCCTTGAAGTCGGTCAGGCCGTTATTGCCACCGAAACCCATGTCGTTGCGGAAGAAGGCAAGCAGCAGTGCATAGGTCATCGCCTGCGTGATGATCGACAGATAGACGCCATTGACGCGGGAACGGAAGGCAAACCAGCCGAAGATAAAGGCGAGCAGGCCGGGTGCGACGAGGACCATCAGCATCGCGAACCAGAATTGATCGAAGCCGTACCAGAACCAGGGCAAATCCTTCCAGTTCAGGAAGACCATGAAATCAGGCAGGAGCGGATTGCCGTAGGTACCGCGCGAGCCGATCTGCCGCATGAGATACATGCCCATCGCATAGCCGCCGAGCGCGAAGAAGGCGCCGTGGCCGAGCGAAAGAATGCCGCAATAGCCCCAGACGAGATCGAGCGCCAAAGCGAGCAGCGCATAGGTCAGATACTTGCCGAACAACGACATGAGATAGGTGGGCACATGCAACGCGCTCGTTTCCGGCAGAGCCAAGTTCGACAGGGGCACGAGCACCGCGACGGCAAGCAGGATCGAAATGGCGATGCTGATGCGGCGGTCGAGCGAGCGGAGGATAAAGGCCGTGATCATGCTTCCACCGCCCTTCCCTTGAGCGCGAAGAGGCCGCGCGGACGTTTCTGGATGAAGAGGATGATGAGGACGAGGACAAGGATCTTGCCGAGCACTGCCCCGGCATAGGGCTCGAGGAACTTGTTGAGAATGCCGAGCGAGAAGGCGCCGACGAGCGTCCCCCAGAGATTGCCGACACCGCCGAACACCACGACCATGAAGCTGTCGATGATATAGCTCTGGCCGAGATTCGGCGAGACGTTGTCGATCTGCGAGAGCGCCACGCCGGCCATGCCGGCGATGCCTGACCCGAGCGCGAAGGTGAAGGCATCGACCCAGGACGTGCGGATCCCCATCGAGGAGGCCATGCGCCGGTTCTGCGTCACCGCCCGCATCTGCAGGCCGAAAGCCGAACGCTTGAGAAGGAGCAGGAGCGCAACGAACACGCCGAGCGCAAAGACGATGATCCAGAGCCGGTTCCAGGTGATGGAGAGATAGCCAAGATCGAAGGAGCCGGACATCCAGGAGGGGTTGCCGACCTCCTGATTGGTCGGTCCGAAGATCGAGCGCACCGCCTGCTGCAGGATCAGCGAAATGCCCCAGGTGGCAAGCAGCGTCTCCAGGGGCCGACCGTAGAGAAAACGGATGACGCCGCGCTCGATGATAAGGCCGACAGCTCCGGTGACGATGAAGGCGACCGGAAGGGCAATGGCCAGCGACCAGTCGAACAGCTCTGGGTAGGACGTGCGAATGATGCTTTGGACGACGAAGGTGGAATAGGCGCCGAGCATCACCATCTCGCCATGCGCCATGTTGATGATGCCCATGACACCGAAGGTGATCGCAAGGCCGATGGCGGCCAAAAGCAGCACCGAGCCGAGCGACAGGCCGTACCAGACATTCTGCACAGCATCCCAGAACTTCAATTGCTCCTGGATGCCGGCAATGGCAGCTGCGACCTCAGGCTTGAGGCTGTCATCCACGGAAACCGAAGATAGAATGCCGATCGCATCGCGCCCGCCTTCGTTCTTGATCGTCTCGATCGCCGCCTTCTTGTCTTCTGCGGGTCGGTCGGAGCCAAGGATCGCAACGGCCCTTGCTCTTTCGAGCACGCCGCGAATTTCCGCATCCTTTTCACTCTGAAGCGCGGTCTCGACGGCATCCAGCGAATCCGCGCTCGGCGCCTTCAGAATGGATTGCGCCGCCTCAAGCCGCGTCGCACGATCCGGGCTCATCAGCGTCAGACCGCCGAGAGCCGCGCGAACCGCACGGCGCAGATTGTTGTTGATCTTGATCTTGCCGAGATTGTCCTTGGCTTCCTGGCCGGCCGCCTGCCCGGTCAAGGGATCCACCAGATCCATCATGTCGCCGGCGGATTTGGCGATAAAGACCTGATTGTCCGATTTTCTTATGTAAAGATCACCGTCGGAAAAGGCCTGCAATGCCGGCACCACCTTCGGATCGCCCGTCTTCGCAAGACTTTGGACGATATCGCCAGCCTTCTGGAAATTGGCCTGGCCGAGCGAATTGATCAGGCCGTGCGCGTCTTCTTGGGCGCGCAGGCTTGTAACCGTTAGCGCCAGCATCAGGCAGAAGCCGGCGACCAGCGCCATGGCCATGCGGTAAACGAATTTGTCGAACATTGTTGTCCCCTCGAACTGCCGCGGGCAGAAAAGCCTGCCCGCGGCGGTCTTGCGTCGGCTGATATCAGGAGCCCTTGCCGCCGCACTTGCCGGTAGTGACGTTGAAGTTGCCGCAGTTCATCGGCATGCGCCAATCCGAGATCAGGTCCTTGCTGTCGGGCAGGTAGTCGGACCATTCCTTGCCGACCACCGCAGGGGTCTGCGAGACGACGTCGAACTGGCCGTTTTCCTGCACTTCACCGATCAGGACCGGCTTGGTGATGTAGTGGTTCGGCATCATGGTGGCGGTGCCGCCGGTGAGGTTGGGAACGGAAACACCGACGAGTGCGTCGATGACCTTGTCCGGATCGGTAGTGCCGGCCTTCTCGACGGCCTTCACCCACATGTTGAAGCCGATATAGGCGGCTTCCATCGGGTCGTTGGTGACGCGCTTGTCGTCCTTCGTATAGGCGTGCCATTCCTTGATGAAGGCGGCGTTGGCCGGCGTGTCGACCGACTGGAAGTAGTTCCAGGCTGCGAGGTGTCCGACCAGAGGCTTGGTGTCGACGCCGGCAAGCTCCTCTTCGCCGACCGAGAAGGCGACGACCGGAATATCCTCGGCCTTGACGCCCTGGTTACCCAGTTCCTTGTAGAAGGGAACGTTGGCATCGCCGTTGATCGTGGAGACGACGGCGGTCTTCTTGCCGGCCGAGCCGAAAGCCTTGATCTTGGAGACTTCCGTCTGCCAGTCGGAAAAGCCGAACGGCGTGTAGTTGATGATGATGTCCTCGTCCTTGACACCCTTGGACTTCAGGTAGGCTTCGAGGATCTTGTTGGTCGTGCGCGGATAGACATAGTCGGTGCCTTCGAGCACCCAACGCTGCACGCCTTCATTCTTCATTAGATAATCGACGGCGGGGATCGCCTGCTGGTTCGGAGCCGCACCCGTATAAAAGACGTTACGCTCGGACTCCTCGCCCTCGAACTGAACCGGATAGAACAGGATCGAGTTCAGTTCCTTGAAGACCGGCAGCACCGACTTGCGCGACACCGAGGTCCAGCAACCGAAGACAGCCGAAACCTTGTCCTTCTGGATCAGTTCGCGCGCCTTTTCGGCAAAGAGCGGCCAGTCCGAGGCCGGGTCGACGACGACGGGCTCGAGCTTCTTGCCAAGAACGCCACCCTTCTTGTTCTGCTCGTCGATCAGCATCAACATGGCGTCCTTCAGCGTCGTTTCCGAGATCGCCATCGTACCGGAAAGCGAATGCAGGACGCCGACCTTGATGGTGTCATCGGCTGCGAAAGCGCCGTGGAATGCTGTCGTGGACATGATGGCGCCGAGCAGCGCGCCGGAGACGAGAGTCTTGAATTTCATCCGTGGTTCCCCTCTTTTTGTCTGCCGCAACGGCCGGTAAACAAGGATTAACCGTTGCCTTCAGCGACTATCCGGCCGCCTCTTGCGAAACCACATACGTAAAATGACGTAGGCGCCGGGGCGAAATGTGCAGCTTTGGGCATCCTCATGCCCTTAAGCACCGTATCGATCCATGTTACGACGTCTTTGAACTGCCGGAGTGACGATGGCGGGACTGCTGAAGGGTAAGCATGGCTGCGCGGCAACGCATCATTCCAGTAAGACGGGAGTATAATCGCTGGGTCGCGAACCAGACGCTGGAAGACTACGCCCTGCGTTTCACCGCCAAGAGCGCGCGGCAATTTTCCTCGCAGCGCATCTCGCAAACAGCGATCGGCGCCATTTCCTTCCTGGCGCTGGAGGCGATCGGCGGCGCGATCACGCTTTCCTACGGCACGACCAACGCCTTCTACGCCATCATCGTGGCGAGCATCGTCATGCTTTCGGTCGGCTTGCCGATCAGCCGCTATGCCATTCGCCACGGCGTCGATATCGATCTCCTGACGCGCGGCGCGAGCTTCGGCTATATCGGTTCGACCATCACCTCGCTGATCTATGCCAGCTTCACCTTCATGCTGTTTGCGATCGAAGCCTCGATCATGTCGGGAGCGCTGGAATTGACACTCGGCATACCGGTGTGGATCGGCTATATCATCAGCGCCGTCATGGTGATCCCGCTCGTCACCCATGGTGTACGTCTCATCAGCCGGTTCCAGCTGCTGACGCAACCGTTCTGGATCGTTCTCAACATCCTGCCCTTCGTCTTCATCGCCTTTGCCGACTGGGGAAAATTCGATCTATGGCGGGCGTTTGCGGGCATCCATCATCCCGCGAGCGCACCAGGCACCGCCGCCCCCTTCAATCTGATAGAATTCGGCGCAGCCTCCGCCGTCATCCTGGCGCTGATGTCGCAGATCGGCGAACAGGCTGACTTCCTGCGCTTCCTGCCGCCGGACGGCCACCGCAAATGGCGTCATCGCCTGGCCGTCTTCCTGGCCGGCCCCGGATGGGTCATCATCGGCGCGCCGAAGCTGCTTGCCGGCTCCTTCCTCGTCGTCCTGACGCTGACCTCGGGCGTGCCGGCCGACCGCGCCGCCGATCCCGCACAGATGTACCTGACTGCCTTCGGCTACATGATCCCCTGGCACAATGCCGCGCTGCTCCTCATGGCCGCTTTCGTGATGATCTCACAGTTGAAGATCAACGTCATGAACGCCTATGCCGGTTCGCTCGCCTGGTCGAACTTCTTTTCGCGGCTGACGCACAGCCATCCCGGCCGCGTGATCTGGCTGGTCTTCAATGTCGCGATTGCCCTGCTTCTGATGGAGCTCGGCATCTACCGGCTGCTGGAAGAAACGCTCGGCATCTTCTCGATCATCGCCATGGCCTGGCTCTGCACCGTCTCCGCCGACCTCTTCATCAACAAGCCGCTGGGGCTGGCTCCATCAGGCATCGAATTCAAGCGTGCCCATCTCTACGACATCAATCCGGTCGGCCTCGGCGCCATGGCGCTATCAGCGACCATCTCGCTGTTCGCCCATTTCGGCGCCTTCGGCACGGTCGCGGCATCGCTTGCGCCCTACATCACCCTGATCGTCGCGCTCATCGCCTCGCCGGCCATCGCCTGGACCACCAAGGGCAAATATTATCTCGCCCGCAAGCCACGGCAGAGCTGGAAGAACCTCAGCACCATCACCTGCTCGGTCTGCGAACATCCGTTCGAGCCGGAGGACATGGCCTGGTGTCCGGCCTATGCCGCCCCTATCTGCTCGCTCTGCTGTTCGCTCGACAGCCGCTGCCATGACATGTGCAAGCCGAAGGCACGGCTCAATACGCAGGTCGGAACGGTCGCAAAGACCCTGCTGCCGGAAAGCATCGTCGCCAAGCTCGCCACGCGCCTCGGCCGCTATGGCATCGCCGTTGTGGTGGCGCTGACCGCCATGGGTGCGATCCTCGCAATGATCGCGCATCAGGTCGGCGCGGCCTCTCCCCAAACGGCAGCTGTCGTCGATCGAACGATCCTGATTGTCTTCTTCGTCTTTGCCGTGATCGCCGGTGTCGCCTGCTGGTTCTATGTTCTTGCCCATGACAGCCGCGTTGTCGCCGAAGAGGAATCCTCGCGCCAGAACACGCTGCTGTTGAAGGAAATCGCCGCCCACAAGAAGACGGACGCTGCCCTGCAAGGCGCCAAGGAGGCGGCCGAAGCGGCAAACCGCGCCAAGAGCCGCTATGTCGTGGGCCTCAGCCACGAATTGCGCACGCCGCTCAACGCCGTGCTCGGCTATGCGCAAATCCTCGAGCGCGACGAGACCATTCCGGCACCCCGGCAATCCTCCCTCAAAGTCATCCGGCGCAGCGCCGAGCATCTGTCTGGTCTGATCGACGGGCTGCTGGATATATCGAAGATCGAGGCCGGCCGCCTGCAGGTCTATTCCAACGAGATCAATATTCACGACTTCCTCGACCAGATCGTCGACATGTTTCACCCGCAGGCACAGGCGAAAGGGTTGAGTTTCATCCATGAGCGCTCGTCCGGCCTGCCCGACTATGTCCGCACCGACGAGAAGCGGCTGCGCCAGATCCTCGTCAACCTGCTCTCCAACGCCATCAAGTTTACCGATGCGGGCACCGTCCGCTTCGAGGTGGGTTACCGAAACCAGGTCGCGACCTTCACGGTTTCGGACACCGGCCGCGGCATCGCGACCAAGGATATCACCCGCATCTACGAGCCCTTCCAGCGCGGCGAGGCCGATAGTGTCAGGCCGATGCCCGGCCTCGGCCTCGGCCTGACCATCACGCAATTGCTGACCAACACACTGGGCGGCGAGATTTCGGTTACGAGCGAGAAGGATGTCGGCTCGACCTTCAAGGTGCGCCTGATGCTATCTGCCGTGATCCGGCCGATGAAGCCGCCGGCGCAGGAACAGCGTATCGTCGGCTACGAGGGGCCGCGGCGCACCGTCGTCGTCGTCGATGACAATGAAGATCATCGCGAACTGATGCGCGAAATCCTGTCGCCACTCGATTTCATCGTGCTCACCGCCGCCGGCGGGCCGGACTGCCTAACGCTGATCGAGGGCATCAAGCCCGATCTGTTCCTCGTCGATATCTCCATGCCCGGCATGAACGGCTGGCAGCTTGTCTCCCGGCTCAGAGAGAACGGCCAGGCCGCGCCGATCCTGATGCTGTCGGCCAATATCGGCGATGCCGCCGCGGCGACCGACAGCGACGACAGCCATAATGACGCCATCTCCAAACCGGTCGACATCCGCCAGCTTCGCGACAAGCTTGCACTGCATCTCGGGCTGAAATGGCTCTATGCCGATGCCTCCATCCCGGCCGCGCCGAAGCCGCCGCCACCCCTGAAAAGCCCCGGTATCGAGCATGTCCGCGAATTGCTGCGGCTTGGCGAGATCGGTTATGTCAGGGGTATCGAGGCAAAGCTTGCGGATCTTGCAAAGCTTGAAGAAAACAAACCCTTCACCGATGCCTTGCGCGCCCATGTCCAGGCCTTCGATCTCGACGGCTTCTTGAATGTGCTGCACAGCTTCGATACTGAAAAGGTAGAACAGATTGGCTGAGCCCACGCATCCCCGCGACATAGTCTTGCTGGTGGACGATTCACCGGAGGCGCTCGGCTTCCTGACAGACGCGCTCGAGCAATCCGGCTTCTCCGTGCTGATCGCCACCTCGGGACTGGCGGCGCTGAACATCGTCGAGCGAATCACGCCCGATCTCATCCTGCTCGATGCCGTCATGCCGGCAATGGATGGCTTCGAGACCTGCCGCCGGCTGAAGGCCAATGCCGGCATCGCCCAGATCCCGGTCGTCTTCATGACCGGGCTCACCGAAACCGAGCATGTGGTGCATGCTCTGGAGTCTGGCGGCGTCGACTATCTGACCAAGCCGATCAATGTCGACGAACTGCGCGCCCGCATCCGTGTGCACCTGCGCAATGCCCGTTCCGCCCAGAGCGCCAGAGTGGCGCTCGATGCCGCCGGGCGTCATCTCCTGGCGGTCAAGGGCAATGGCGCCATTCATTGGTCGACGCCGCAGGCAACCCGCCTCATCAATGCCGCAACCGGCAGCGACGACGGCCTGGAGCTGGCATCCAAACATATTGCTGCCTTCATGCTCGAACGCGAACGGCTCGGCCCGGCACGCGACAATCTTCTTTCGATCAGCAATGGCCGCCAGGCCGCCCTGCAATTCACTTTCCTTGGCGCGATCGGGGCCGACGAATACCTCTTCCGCCTGACGGCCAGCAATCAGAACGCCGACGATGAAACCTTGCGTCAGAGCTTTGCCTTGACGCAGCGCGAGTCCGAGGTGCTGCTGTGGCTCGCCAAGGGCAAGTCGAACCGCGACATCGGCGAGATCCTCGGGCTTTCGGCCCGCACGGTGAACAAGCATCTGGAACAGATCTATGTGAAGCTCGGCGTCGAGAACCGGGCATCCGCGGCGGTGAAGGCGGCCCACGTCCTGCATAGGCCCTAGTGATGAAGCCGAAGCCCGATGACCGTCGGAGCGGCAAAAAGCCGGTTTGGCGATTGCGCCTCAAGCGTACGCAAAAAGGCAGCGGCACGGCCGCAAATTGATGCTTTCCACCGCCATCATCCTTGCCGTATCGGTTGAGGAGACGAGACGCTGACGAGAGGACATGGCAATGGCGAAGCCCTTCTACTGGAATGAACTCAACACCTATGATTTCGCCGGTCTCTCGCCCGATACCACGATTGCGATCCTGCCGATCGCCTCGACGGAACAGCATGGTCCGCACCTGCCGATCGCAACCGATGTCGCGATCGCTGAGGGCATGCTGGCGGAGCTGAAGGTCCAACGCCCGGACGATCTCGATTTCCTCGTCCTGCCATTGCAGGAGATCGGCAAGGCCAACGAGCACATCTACGGTCCCGGCACGCTGTCGCTCGGCGCAGAGCTGCTGATCCCGGTCTGGACCGCCATCGGCGCCAAGGTGGCCGAGGCCGGCATCCGCAAGATGGTCATCGTCAACTCCCATGGCGGAAACCTCGATATCATGGGCATCGTCGCGCGCGAGCTGCGCGTACGCTACCGGATGGCCGTGGTCGCCACGCAATGGACCCGCTTCGGCACGCCAGATGGCATGATCGACGACCATGAGCAGCGCTTCGGTATCCATGGCGGCGATGTCGAGACCTCGCTCATGCTCCATTTCCGGCCCGAGCTCGTGCGCATGGACAAGGCTCAGAATTTCGCCTCCAAGGCCGAGTGGATGAAGGAGCATTCGAAATATCTGCAGCCTTTGCCGCCGCATTCGCTCGCCTGGATCGCGCACGACCTCAATCCGAACGGCGTCGTCGGCAATGCCGCCAACGGCACGGCGGAAAAGGGCGCGCTTATCTGCCGTCATGAGGTCGCGGGCTTCATCGAGATGCTACGCGATCTGCGCGACTATCCGCTTGCCAACCTCTATTCGAAATAGGCGTCCGCGCGGCGGCGCTCGGACGGCGGGATGATATGCCCCTTCGCCTGCAGTTCCTCGACGATCCCGGCCAACTCCGCAAGCAGGTATTCGACGAAGAGGCTGGTGGCAGCATCGAGCGGTGCTCGCGTGCGGGCGAAGAGCTTCATCGGCTGAGGCCGCGAATGCGGCTCGGCGATCGGCCGGAACACCAGCTCGCCGCGCCGACATTCGGTGATGACATCGAGCGGATTGAGCAGCGTCAGCCCCGCCCCGCATTTGACCATTTGCTTCAGCATTTCCGACGCATTGCTCTCCAGAACCGGCTCGACCTGGACGGCAAGACGGGCGAGCGTCAGGTTGATGACATCTCTAAGGCTTGTGCCGGGCTGCGCCAATAGCAGCCGCTCCTCGACGACGTCGGCAAGGTTGATCGGCCCCGGCCCGATCAACGGGTGACCGGGCGGCAGCACGACGCCGATCGGTATGTCGAAATTGCCCAGCGAGCGGATGCCGGGTGTCGCCGGGATGTTGAAACCAAGCCCGATATCGACCTCGCCCGAGACCACCGGCGCAATGGTCGTCGAGCCGGCATCGTTGCGCAGCTGGATGAAGACCCTTGGATGTTCGGAGAGAAAGCGCGCGATGATCTCAGGCAGGGGACCGCCCGTAAGGCCGACCGTCGCGACCATCCTGACCTTGCCGGCCTGCTGCATCTTGAGACTGCGAATGCGACCCTCGAGCCGCTCGTAATTCTTCAATACCTCGCGGATGTGCTCGATGCAGAGTTCCCCGGCCGCCGTCAGCCGCAGGCCGCGCGGCAGGCGCTCGAAGAGCGGGGCGCCCATTTCCTCCTCCAGCGCCAGGATCTGCCGATTGATCGCCGATGAGGCTACGTTCAGCCGCGCCGCCGCCTTGCGGATCGAGCCGCAGCGGGCGATTTCATTGATGTAGAGAAGCCTTCTTGAGTGCAGCATGCGCGTTCCCATTGCTTAATTTTTGCCCAGGCCGCACAATTTAGGCACAGACCCGGGAACAGATGCCGAAAAGGCATCAATGCGCACGAATTTTGATGCTTTTCAAAGAGCAAGGCAACCGCTCAAATGCAGGAAATGGGCGCCAACAACGACGTCCCATGGCAGATAAAGGGAACAGTCAGCCATGTATAAAGCTCTGAAAACAAAAACATTCTTCGCCGCCATGGGGCTGGCCGCCGCGATCATGGCGGCCGAGCCCGCAAATGCGCTCGACAAAGTCACTTATGGCACCAACTGGCTTGCGCAGGCCGAGCACGGCGGCTTCTACCAGGCCATCGCCGACGGCACTTACAAAAAATACGGCCTTGATGTCACCATCGTCCAGGGCGGCCCCAACGCTGCCAACCAGGCACTGCTCGTCTCCGGCAAGCTGGACTTCTACATGGGCGGACCGCAGCAGGAGATCGACGCGGTCAAGCAGGGCATTCCGATCGTCGATGTCGCGGCGATCTTCCAAAAAGATCCGCAGGTGCTGATTGCCCACCCGGATGCCGGCGTGGAAAAATTCGAGGATCTCGCTAAGCTGCCGACGCTCTTCCTCAGCAAGGATGGCTACATCACCTATTTCGAGTGGATGAAGGCAAACTTCCCGGGCTTCAAGGATGAACAGTTCAAGCCCTACAATTTCAGCCCTGCTCCCTTCCTCGCCGACAAGCAGTCCGCACAGCAGGGTTACGTAACCTCCGAGCCCTATGAGATCGAGAAGCAGGCCGGCTGGAAGCCGAAAGTCTTCCTGATCGCCGACGCCGGCTATTCGCCCTATTCGACGATGATCACCGCGCAGAAAGCACTGGTCGACAAAAACCCCGATCTCGTGCAACGCTTCGTCAGCGCCTCGATCGAGGGCTGGTACAACTACCTCTACGGCGACAACAAGGCGGCCAACGAGCTGATCAAGAAGGACAATCCCGATATGACGGATGGCCAGATCGCTTATTCCATCGCCAAGATGAAGGAATATGGCATCATCGAATCCGGCGATGCCCTCGACAAGGGCATCGGCTGCATCACCGAGGCGCACTACAAGAAGTTCTTCGACGAGATGGTGCAGATCAAGCTTTTCGATGCCGACATCGATTACAAAAAGGCCTTCGACACGCAGTTCGTCTGCAAGGGCGTCGGGATGTCGCTGAAGAAGTAAGTCCCTGCACCTCCCCCTTGAGGGGGAAGGTCGCCGCTACGCGGCGGGTGGGGGTGACACCTGAAGATTACGAGGATCACCCCACCCCGGAGCTTCGCTCCGACCCTCCCCCTCAAGGGAGGGTGGATCAACAAAGAGCCGAACGATGACACTATCGGAAACCATTGCAACGGATCGAACGGAAAAGCGCAAGCGACCGCTTGTCGTCATGGAGCAGGTCTCCAAGATCTTCTCCAACGGCACGCTGGCGCTATCGGGCATGTCGCTCAATGTGGAAAGCGGCGAGTTCATCAGCCTGCTCGGCCCTTCCGGTTGCGGCAAATCGACGGCCTTGCGCATCATCGCGGGCCTTGGCGGCGCCTCGGGTGGCCGGATCGACTGGCCGAGTTCGCGCATCAACGCCAAGGGCCTGCCGGAGGGCGACATCAGCTTCGTCTTCCAGGAGCCGACATTGCTGCCCTGGAAGACCGTCTTCGGCAACGTTCATCTGCCGTTGAAACTGTTGGGCGTATCGAAGGCGGCGGCACACGAACAGATCATGGACACATTGGCCACGGTCGGTCTGCAGGACTTTGCGGAAGCCTATCCGCGCGAATTGTCCGGCGGCATGAAGATGCGGGTTTCGATCGCCCGCGCCCTGGTGACGAAGCCGAAACTGCTTTTGATGGACGAACCCTTTGCCGCACTCGACGAAATCACGCGCCAGAAGCTGAACGACGACGTTTTGCGCCTCTGGCAGACAACAGGGATCACCGTCATCTTCGTCACCCATTCCGTCTATGAATCCGCCTATCTCTCCAATCGTATCGTCGTCATGAAGGCGCGGCCAGGCCGCGTCCATACCGACTTTCCATTGGAAACCAGCGGCGAGCGCGATCCCCTTTATCGCTCGTCCGAAGAATACCGGCAGGTGTGCGAAAAGGTATCCCGTTCCCTGATCGAGGCCATCGGCTGGCCGGAGGTCCATTGATGAGCGACAGCACCAGCCTGCCCGCCACTCTTTCCATTGAACCGGCCGGTATGCCCGCTGCCGCCAGGCAGCGCAGTTTCGAGCGTGTCCTTGGTATCTTCGTGCCGATCCTAACCGTCCTTGTTCTTCTTATCCTCTGGCAGCTTCTGGTCGTCGGCGCCAGCATTCCGCAATATATCCTGCCGAGCCCGATTGCCGTCGCCAAGGCCCTCGTTTCCGACTGGGGTATCCTGTGGCCTGCTCTGTGGGTGACGACGGAGATCACATTCATATCGCTGATCCTGGCGCTGATCGGCGGCGTCGGCTTTGCGATCTTCCTCGTGCAGTCCCGCTGGATCGAGCTTGCCTTCTATCCGCTGGCCGTCATCCTTCAGGTAACGCCAATCGTCGCGATCGCGCCGCTGATCCTGATATACGCGCCGACGCGCGAAGCGGCGCTTTTAATCTGCGGCTTCCTCGTCGCCTTCTTTCCGATCCTGTCCAACATGGTGCAGGGCCTGAAGAGCGTCGATCACAATCTCCTCAATCTCTTCGATCTCTACGGCGCCTCGCGCTGGCAGGCCTTGCTGCATCTGAAGCTGCCCGCCGCCCAGCCTTATTTCATGACAGGGCTTCGGATCGGCGGTGGCCTGTCGTTGATCGCCTCGGTCGTCGCCGAATTCGCGGCCGGCTCCGGCGGTCCGAATTCAGGTCTGGCGTTCCGCCTTTTGGAAGCACAATACCGCCAGAACATGCCGCGGCTCTTCGCAGCCCTGCTTCTGCTCTCGGCGCTCGGCGTCGCCATCTTCGCCTTCACCTCCTTCATCTCATGGCTGAGCCTGCATCGCTGGCATGAGAGCAGCCTCAAGCGGGAAAATTGATGTCCCACGCCTTCATGTCGCCGCCGAATGCCGCCCGCTTCGTGCTGAGCAATGCCACCATCCCGGCCGTGACCCTCGCCGGATTTCAGGCGCCCGCCAGCGAGGGGCTCGTCAAGGCCGACATCGTCGTCGCCGATGGCCTCGTCAGCGGTATTCTCGCGCCTGGCGCAGCACCGGTCGAATATGCCAAGGTCGATATGCGGGACGGCATGGTCTGGCCGACGTTTGCCGACATGCACACCCATCTCGACAAGGGGCACATTTGGGAGCGGCGACCCAACCCGGATGGCAGCTTCATGGGCGCACTCGATGCAGTGCGCGCCGATCGCGAGGCCAACTGGTCAGCCGAGGATGTGCGCAAGCGCATGGAATTCTCGCTGCGCTCGGCTTACGCTCATGGCACCGGCCTGATCCGCACCCATCTGGATTCGCTGGCGCCGCAGCATCGCATTTCCTTCGAGGTTTTCACTTCTGTTCGCGAGGCCTGGAAGGACAAGATCGCACTGCAGGCCGTCGCGCTTTTCCCGCTCGACAGCATGGTCGACGATGCCTTTTTCGCCGACCTGCTCGGCGTCGTGCGCGATGCCGGCGGCTTGATGGGCGGTGTCACGCAGATGAACCCGGATATCGACGCTCAGCTCGACAAGCTGTTGCGCGCTGCCGCCGACAATGGCCTCGACGTCGATCTCCATGTCGACGAAACCGAAGACAAGCAGGTGCTGACGCTGAAAGCACTCGCCGAAGCCGTGCTTCGCAACGGCTTCACCGGCAAGGTGACCGCCGGCCATTGCTGCTCGCTTGCCCGGCAGGACGAGGATGTCGCCCGCGCGACCATCGATCTCGTCGCAAGGGCCGGGATTTCCATCGTCTCGCTGCCGATGTGCAACATGTATCTGCAGGACCGCCACGCGGGCCGCACGCCACGCTGGCGAGGTGTCACGCTTTTGCACGAGCTTGCCAAGGCCGGCGTGCCAACCGCGGTTGCCTCCGACAATACCCGTGACCCCTTCTATGCCTATGGCGATCTCGATCCGGTCGAAGTCTTCCGGGAAAGCGTGCGCATCCTGCATCTCGACCATCCGCTGGATACGGCCGCAAGGGTCATTACCACCTCGCCCGCAGAGATAGTTGGCCGCCCGGATATCGGGCATATCGCCGTCGGCAGCCCGGCCGATCTCGTGCTTTTCAGCGCCCGGCGCTGGAGCGAATTCCTTTCCCGTCCACAGTCTGACCGCGTCGTCCTTCGCAAGGGCAAGGTGATCGACCGCAGCCTGCCGGATTATCGTGAACTCGACAGCGTCATGGGAGCCTGACATGCCGGATTATCAGCGCATCAAGAAAGAACTCGAAGGTATCGCCGTCGAAGACAATCCGGCGCTCGTGCGCCAGAAGAGCCGCGACTTCTATTGGTATTCGCCGATCCTGAAAGCCCAGCTCGACAATGTCACCGCCGATCTCGTGGTCACCCCGAAGACCGAAGAGGAGGTGATCCGCACGCTGAAGGTCGCCTACGCGCATGACGTGCCCGTCACCCCGCGCGGCGCCGGCACCGGCAATTACGGCCAGGCGATGCCGCTTTCCGGCGGCATCGTGCTCAACCTCGCCGCCATGAACAAGATCAAGGAGATCCATCCCGGCCGCGTCATCTGCGAGCCCGGCATCGTCATTGCCGAACTCGACCGCCAGACCAAGGCCCATTCCGGCCAGGAACTGCGCTTTCATCCCTCGACGGCGCAGACGGCAACGATCGGCGGCTTCATTGCCGGCGGTTCGGGTGGTGTCGGCTCGATTACCTGGGGCGGCCTGCGCGATCTCGGCAATATATTGCGGCTACGCGTCGTGACGATGGAAGCCGAACCGCGCGTTCTCGATCTCACCGGCTGGGATCTGACCAAGGTCAGCCACGCCTACGGCACCAACGGCATCATCACCGAGATCGAAATGCCGCTGGCGCCGGCCTATGACTGGGTCGACGTGCTGGTCGGATACGATGATTTCATGGATGCCGTGCGCTTTTCCGATGCGCTCGCCAAATGCAACGGCATTCTGGTCAAGGAGATCGCCCCGATCGCCGCCCCCATTCCGCAAGACTATTTTGCCCGCCACAAGCCCTATATCCGCCAGGGGCAATCGATCGTCGCGCTGATGATCGCACCGCATGCGATGGACCCCTTCATCGCCTTCACCCGGCAGCAGAAAGGCGAGATCACCTTCCGCTCCGACAAGGTGGAAAGCATGAAGGGCATCCCTCATGCGTACGAACTCGCCTGGAACCACACGACGCTGCGCGCCCTCAAGGTCGATCCGTCGATCACCTATCTGCAGGTGCAGTATCCAGGACCGGATCATGTCGCCAAGGTCCAGAAGATGGTAGAAATCTTCGGCGACGAGGTACCCGGCCATCTCGAATTCATCAAGTTCGACGGGCAGATCCAATGCGCCGGCCTGCCGCTGGTGCGCTATACATCGGAGGCGCGGCTCGAGGAGATCATCAAGATTCACCAGGACCACGGCTGCCCGATTTTCAACCCGCACCGCTATACGCTGGAGGAAGGTGGCATGAAGCAGACGGATGCCGTCCAGCTCGCCTTCAAGAAGGAGACAGATCCGAAGGGGCTGCTCAATCCCGGCAAGATGATTGCGTGGGACGATCCGAATTTCGACTTCAAATCGGGTAAAAATTATCTCTTCCCCGGCCTTGCTGATCTGATGGAGGCTTCATGAAGGTTCTCGTCCTTCATTCCCATCCAGTCGAGGAAAGCTATGGCGGCGCGCTGCATCGGCAAACAATCGAAAGTCTGAAGCAAGCCGGCCACAATGTCGATGACTGCAACCTCTATGCCGAAGGCTTTGACCCCGTCCTGTCACGCCATGATCGGCTCATCTACCATGACTATCCCGAAAACACCGATGCGCTGAAATCCTACGTGGAACGGCTGGAGCGTACCGAAGCCCTCGTGATCGTCACTCCGGTCTGGAACTTCGGCTTCCCAGCGATCCTCAAGGGCTATTTCGATCGGGTCTGGCTTCCAGGCGTTTCCTTCGAACTCGTAAATGGCAAGGTACGCTCCAAGCTGCAACATATCCGCAAACTTGGTGCGGTCCTGACCTATGGCGCCGATCCATTTCGCGCCTTCGTCGCCGGCAATCCGCCGAAGAAGATCGTCAAGCGCGTGCTCCGCGCCCAGATCAAGCCTTTCGCGCCGGTCGTCTTCCTCGCCCATTACGACATGAACCGCTCAACTGACGTGTCCCGTAAGGAATTTCTGGCAAAGGTCGGCCGCGAGATGGAGCGGTTTTAAAAGCGGCCTTTTCTAGAGCGGTTCAGCTCTTCACGGAATCTCTGAACCGCTCTATCTCTTTGTTTTCACGCAATTCTTAGAAAAGCAGAAGAACTCTAGTTGTTCAAAGCGCCGCCGATAATGGCACCGAGTGCGAAGGCTGCGGCAGGATACCAAAGACCATCGCTGTGACGGCGATAGCCCGGGCGGCGATCATGGTAACCTCTGTAGCCGTGATAGTAACCCGAACGGTCCTTACCCCGATATGGTCCCCATCCAGGACGTCCCGGTCCCCGCGGCGGCATCTTGCGATGAACTTCGTCGGGACGATCGCGATGATGACGGGGCCATTCCTGCGCGCTGGCAAGGGGCGCTGCCAGCGTTACCGTAGCCATGGCGAGAACAAAGATCTTTTTCATTGGGCTTCCTTCCTTTTCATCAGGAAACCTTAGTAATCTTAAGGTGAACAGAGCGTTAATCTGCTGCTACTTTAAATAGCCGACTGCGCGGAATATCTCCCGTATCAATCCGGCCCGTCAGCCCTGAGAGCATTGTCAAAGACGGGCCGAATATGCGCATACTTCAGCCGAATCGGTGATATGGCAAAGCCTAGACGCCGGCCGACTGGCGCAGCGGTGCAGCCAGTTCCGCATCCCGACGCTTAACTGCCTCGATATCGCGATAGGCATTGGCCGGATGGGTCGTCGGCAGATAAGGTCCCTCGCCGAAGAGCTTTTCGCGGAGGGTACCCGGACGATAGGCGGTGGGATACACTCCACGCTTCTGTAGTTCCGGAACGAGCAGATCGACCGCCGCCTCAAAACTGTCGGGCGTCACGGCATAAGCGAGGTTGAAACCATCGACATCGGTCTCTTCGACCCATTCCTGCAGGATATCAGCGACAGTCGAGGGTGAGCCGACGAAGACCGGCCCGGTTCCGCCGATCCCACCCCATTTGGCGAGTTCCTCGACCGTCCAGGTCCGGTCCTTGCCGCCGAAATGCTCGATCATCGAGACGATGGCATTGGTTTCGACCTTCTTCAACTCGTCGGTCGGCGCATATTGGCCGAAATCGATGCCGCTCCAGCCGGACATGAATACGAGCGAGCCGTCATAGGACGCGTAGCTCTGATACTCCTCGAAGAGTTGCTGCGCCTTCGTGTCGGTCTCCGCGATGATCAGCGTCGAGAGATTATAGATCAGCACCTTCCGCGGATCGCGGCCAGCCGCCGCAGCCCTCTGCCTGATATCGGCGACGTAGGCGCGTAGCAGGTTTTTCGTCGGCGCAGCGACGAATACGCATTCAGCATGGCCGGCAGCAAAGGCCTTGCCAGGGCCGGATGCACCTGCCTGATAAAGCACCGGCGTCCGTTGCGGCGACGGCTCACAGAGATGGTAGCCCGGAACGTCGAAATACTTGCCCTTGTGACCGATCTCGTGAACCTTGGTGGGATCGGTGAAAATGCCGCGCTCGGCATCGCGCAGCACAGCACCCTCTTCCCAGCTTCCTTCTAAAAGCTTGTAGAGAACCTCCACATATTCAGCGGCGATCTCATAACGGTTGTCATGAGTCTTCAAACCGCCTTGACTGATGTTCTTGGCGCCACTCTCGAGATAGGAGGTCACGATATTCCAGCCGATGCGGCCCTTGGTGTGGTGATCGGCGGTGGCGAGCCGGCGAGCAAACGTATAGGGGTGCTCGAAGGAAGTGGAGGCGGTTATTCCTATACCGAGATGTTCGGTCGCAAGCGCGATCGGCGCCGCGAGCTGGATCGGATCATTGACCGGTATCTGCGCGGCCTGCTCGATCGCATGGTAGTTCGAACCCTTGTAGACATCGTAATAACCGATGACGTCGGCGATGAATATGCCGTCGAAAATGCCGCGTTCCAGCGTCCGCGCCAGATCCTGCCAATAGTCCAGATCCTTGTATTTCCACGACTTATCGCGCGTATGTCTCCACAGTCCGGGGGACTGATGCGCGACGCAATTCATGTCGAACGCGTTGAATCGAATATGCCTTGTCATGCCAGCTCCGGACGAATTAGACCGGCGATCAAGCTACGGGCAGCAATGCTACTCGAAAAGTAATTGCATAATGTCTATATACTCTATGGAGAAATATTTTTCCCCATCGCTCGCCGACAATTCGCTATTCGATGCTTGTGATTGGTGAGCGATTGGCGGGCTCGATCTAAAGAGCAGCTTTGTATGCGGGCCATGTCGGCGGCGCGATCCGGAAGCCATTCTTCCCCGACGACTTCGCTTCGTACAAACCACGATCCGCTTTCGCGAATATGTCCTTGGACGAATGGCCGGGCACGATTATCGCCGCGCCAACGGAGGTTGCGATGCGAATGGTCTTCGCCGGCGTGGAGACGGTCCAGTTCAATCCCCTGACAACGCGATCGGCAATTTTTGCAAGATGTTCGATCGAGAGGCATTCGTGGATAACGGCAAACTCGTCGCCGCCAATTCGCGCCACCATATTGGCCTTGGGCACCGCGCGCGAAAGCCTGCGCCCTGCCGCTTTGAGGCAATCATCCCCCGCCTGATGCCCGAGAGTATCGTTCACGGACTTGAAGCCGTCGAGATCCACCAGCAGGAGTGCCCTGCCGGTTCGGCCCTCGGCTGCACATATTTCGTTGAAGAACGTTTCAAATCTGGTACGGGATGTCAGCCCGGTGAGCATATCATACTCGGCCAATTGACGAAGCTGCTCGACCATCGTCTTCTCGGCGGTGACATCCTGTTTCATCCCGAAAATTCTAGTCGCAGCTCCGTTCGCGAACTCGACACAGGCGGTTATTCTGATCCATCGACGATTACCCCTTGCGGTAATGATCTGTGCATCCAGGCTGAAGCCCTCGCCGGTGCGAATTGCTTTCTCGCGCACCTCATCGAGGCGTTTTCGGGTCTCCGGGGTATAAAGTTTAAGGATCTCGTCCCTTGTCAGCGGCGTTTGCGGCGCGAGATCAAAGAGCTCGTAGACCATATCCGTCCAGCTGAGCGTCTGGTCGGGAAGGCTGCATTCCCATACCCCGATGCGCGCGGCCTTGAACGATCGATCAAACAATTCACGCAAATGCATGAACTCGCGGGAGCCGATTGCCTGTGGATCGAGTATTGCATTTCCATCGCAAGACACTGGAGGCCCTCACCAGCTGATCAAAAGATTATCGCGGCTTTATTGCCGGCAATCTTTCCCGCTGGAATATTGCATGGATTGTTTGCATTTTGGTTTCTAAAAGCACGAGCACTGCGATTATCGCCGATATCAACAGCTCTAATTTGCGACTGAGCCTCCAAAGAAGGGGTTATTTCAAGCAAAAGACGTATTTGCGAATACATGGAGCAACCGACGGGCGCAACGCACCCTTCGCTAAAATGAATCTCGGCAATCAGAACAGGTGTTTGCCTCAATTCTGACACCGGCATCTACCTGCTCATACCTGGCCGACGCCACTCAGCCCGATCAATGCGCCAATGCCCAGAACCACGAGCGGATGGACGCGCGTCGTTGTGAGAACAAGCGCGCCAGCGGCCGCAATCACCGCCAGAATCCAGCCCTGAGTTGATGCCTCGGTAATGACCGCCGCGCTGGCGGTGACGAGCCCCGCGGTCATCGGCACCAGCCCGGCCTGGACGATCCTTCGCCACGGCCTGTCCTTGAAGCGGTTCCAGAGATGGAGCACCAGATAGGTCAGAACCGAAGAAGGACCGAACTTTGCCACCGAAGTCACGAGCACACCCGCCCATCCGGCAACATGCCAGCCGACCAGAGGCACAACCATCAGGTTCGGGCCTGGAGCTGCCTGCGCCAATGCGAACAGCGCACCAAATTGTTGCGCCGTCATCCAATGCTGCACGTCGACGACCTGTCGGTGCATTTCCGGGAGGATGGAATTACCGCCGCCGAAGGCCAGCAGCGAAAGCTGCGTGAAAATGATTGCGAGAGCGAGCAGGGTCGTGGTCATGATTCAAGCTTCCAAGTGGCGATGATGCTGAGAGGTGCCAGAACCAGCATGGTCGGCAGCAAGGGCAATCCGACGATGGCGATGGCAGCAAAGCAAATCGCAGCAATGACCAGGGCAACGGGCCTGCGACGCAACGGCAGGACGATCTTGACGGCCATCGAGATCAGCAGGCCGGCTGCGGCTGCGGCAAGGCCGGCAAACATGTGCTGGATGCGCGGATCGCTGTTGAACTGATCGTAAATGACGCCGAGACCGATCACGATCGCCGTCGGCGCGACAATCAGGCCGAGAAGAGCTGAAAAAGCGCCCGCCACACCTTGAAATTTCGAGCCGATCGCAACCGACATATTGATGATATTTCCGCCGGGCAGGAACTGACAGAGCCCAAGCAGCTCGGTAAACTCCTCTCCGGTCAGCCAATTGCGATCCTCGACCACCATGCGGCGCGCGAGCGGCAAGACCCCACCAAAGCCGATGAGGCCGAGTTTGAAAAAACCGAAGAAGAGTTCGGCGACTGTTGGCTTTTCGCGTTGAACGGTGCTGTGAGGGGAAATGGCGTCCATATCTTGGCCTATGTGCTTCATGTCGAACAAGGCGGCAAAATAGGCTTTCATCGACCATGCGTCCAATATATGGATTAACTGGTATTCATATATTTGAGATATGCCATGATCGAGCTTCGACATCTTCGCTATGCTGTAACCGTCGCCGACGAGGGCCATATGACCCGAGCTGCGGAAAGGCTCGGCATCCAGCAGCCGCCGCTCAGCCAGCAGATAGCCAAGCTGGAAGCGATCGTCGGTGCATCGCTTTTCAGACGTCTGCCGAGAGGCGTCGAGCTGACGGATGCGGGCCGAACCTTCGTGGAGAGGGCAAGGGCCATCCTGCATGACGTCGACCTTGCGATGGAAGCGACGAGGCGCAATGCCCGCGGAGAGGAGGGAAGCCTCGCCATCGGCTTTACCAGTTCGGCTGCATTTCATCCGCTGGTCACCTCGGCTGTCCGGTCACTCGGCGAGACGTCACCCGATGTTACGCTAAAGCTTGAGGAAGCCAGTACGCCGGATCTGATCGCCATGCTGCATTCCGGCCTTCTCGATGTCGCATTCGTGCGCTCTCCCGTTGCACAGTCGAGCGGGCTGATAATTTCAAGAATTCTCGATGAAGAGATGCTGGTCGCTCTTCCCGATCGTCATCCGATCGCGATGGCGAAAAGCGAAAAGCCACGACCTATTCGATTGTCAGAACTCGCGAACGAAGCCTTCATCCTCTACCGGCGCCCATCAGGCCCCGGACTATATGACGGCATCATAGCTGCCTGCCTTGCCGCCGGCTTCAGCCCGAAAATACGGCATGAAGCTCCCCGGTTGCTGTCAACGCTCAGCCTGGTTGCCGCCGGGCTCGGAATTTCGATCATTCCAGGATCGATCGCCCGACTGGAAACGAACGGCATCGCCTATCTAAGGCTTGACCCTCACACCAATCTCATAGCGCCACTTTATCTTGCGCAGCGCGATGAACAACCAAGTGGCGCGCTGCGGCTGTTTGCCGACATCGTCCATCGGGAGAAAGTGTCGTTGAAATACAGCCCATGAGCCGGCTATCCCATTTACGAGCAAAGATCGGGCAGCCTGTCCCACAATGCGCGAACTTCACGCCATGCTCCTGAGCTGGAAGAATCGCTGATGCTGAAATGGCAGTAAAATCGGGTTGCAACGAAAACAAAACGAATGCGATATGGCGCGCGTAGCCCTGTCGTTGTGAATGCCTTCAACTCTGCCGATTTGAACCATGAGGACACCGGAATGAATTCGATGCGGCGCGGCATTCTTGCATTCTTCGGCAGTCTCATTCTGGGTAGACCGTCTCCCAGCCAAGCTTCGAGCCAGCCGTCGGCGTTTGCAGCCTCCCGTTCCAGCTATAAACCGCGTCATGTGCTCTGCTTTCTCGGCGAAGAAAATGGTCTTGCGGCGCTCCTGCAGAATGCCCGTGCCGCCATCGCCCAATTAGGCGATGGTTTCACCGCCGATGAAGACGGTTCGCAGAATGAGCCGGACGACCGCATGGTCCGTTCGTTCAATATCTGCTGGGACCGCGTGGACCCCAATGCCTATCAGGAGGCCGACGAGGATGCCGTCGCCACGCACGGATCCGTCCTTTATGTGCTCGGCCCGCCCATGGCGGCCGAAACGGCCGTTGCGACATCTGCAAAAGCCCTGATGTTCGTGCAATACATGCTCGATCACGGTGCGATTGCCGTAAAGGGCGAGACCGCAGGCGTGGCCCACGGCGTACGGCGATGGAAAGAGCTCTCCGAGCAGGGGCGCAGTGCAGCCGATTCCCATGATCTGCTGACACTTGCCAAGACCTGCCGTCTGGCCTTTGCACGCCGGCCCATCGGCGACGATGCCGAGGGCATGGCAAGCGTCGGGAACCATCTGGTCGGATTGCCCGATGTACTCGTTACCTTTATCCGGAAAGACGATCGGCAACCGTCGACCAATGAGGAGCAACTTGAAATCGCCGCTCTGATTGACGAGATCGGCGATCAAATGATGCGGGAAGGCGTTGATGCGTCTTTGTCGGATCGTCTGGCCACTCTATCCGACGACACCCGCTATGACGAAGATGAATATAAATTCAATCCGTTCGGGGTCATGACCATTCGCGACAAGAAGCTTTGATGGCAGCCGCTCCGTCAATGTCACAGTGGCGGCGCCTCATTCAAGACAAAAGGATACAAGCAGGCTTAGAAGCTCAGTGTTGCATCCTGCCAGAGACGAAATCCCCCAAGGAAGGCATTTTCGTTCTCGCCGACACGGCAACCTGGGGGCAACTCCTTGAGCTTTTCGGCATTGCCGCCGCCAATGACGATTTCATGCGGCAACAACGCGGCCTGCAACCTTTCCACGATCTCCTCGACCGACTGGCGCCATTTTTTCTTGCCGTATTTTTCAAGCCCGCGTTCGCCGATAAAATCTTCGAAAGTGTCGCGCTTCTTGTAGGGCAGGTGTGCGAGTTCCATGGGCAGGCAGACATGATTGGCGATCATAGCCGAACCCAACCCGGTACCGAGGCCGAGAAATAGCATGTTGCCGTCCTTATAGTTGCCGATTGCCTGCATCACGGCATCATTGACGAGCTTGACCGGCTTTCCGAAGGCGGAAGAAAAATCGAAATCCTGCCAGCCAGGTCCGAGATTGTGCGGCTCCGCCGCCGGTCTGTTGTTCGAAACCGGACCTGGATATCCCATGCCGATAACGTCGTATTGCCAATCGCCCGTCAGCTTCTTGACGGCCTGAACCATCTCCTTTGCCGACATGGTTGGGCCCGAAACCGCCGCGCGGCGCTCACCGCCGGAGCTAAGACGCATCTTTACATGCGAACCGCCGAGATCGATTGCCAAGACGACGAGATCTTCCGTCGCAGCCGGAGCCACGGTTTTCTTCGATTTTGCGTTTGCTTTGCGGCTCTCTGTTACCTGGCTCATCTTCGTCCACACTTTCTATCCGTGATCGGCACAATTCGTACTATGGCGCTTCAAAGACCGAGACGGAGAAATCCTCTCCTTCCCAATGGTCGGTGTCGGGCCAGTAAAAGGTAAAGGCAATCACCGCACCTTTCGCCAGGCGCTCGCATGACAGCTCCGCAACATGTATGCCGAAGCCATTTTGGCGCGTTTCGGTATCGTTGACGCTGGCCCAGCCATCGAGACTCCAGCGAACGCTGGCACGGGCCATGACCTCGACCCGCAGACGCTTGCCAACGGAAAGCTGCGACAGCTTATTGTTGAAACGCCAGAGCACGAAGGGTGCCGTAACCTTGTTTTTCACATAGCGCTCGACACCCTGCGGCGGCATGTCGAAAACGGCCCCGTCTCTCAGCGAGCGCAAGAGTTTGATATGCTCGGCATGAGCCCAGACAAGCGGCATGGCGCTGCCGGAAGGTTTCCCGAGGACAAGACCCAGCTCCGGGACATCGGGCTGGTCCCACACCTGTTCGGGCAACAGCCCGCCCTCCCCTGCGGACTGCTCGAGTGTCTTGAGCAGCTCCAGAGCGACTTCCGGTCGACCGGCCGCGAGCTCATAATGGGCTCGTTCGCCTGCAAGCAGCGGCCACGGGCGCCCAATACCGGTGCCGTCGAATGGCCCGCCGTCTTCATGCTCGCCATAACCGTCACCCGTATAACGGTACCATAGCCGGCCCTGCGGCAGGTCGCATTTGAGTTGTGCGTCGATAACCCTGACGGTGTCGAGGATGCGGGGATCGTCGGCGGCACGCAACCCGAAGCGTACCAGCGCCAAGGCATCGGGACTGACGACGCGGGCGGTCGGCAAAAAGGATTCGGCAGGCGGCCTGTTCTTGATCGGCACGAAACCATCGGCCGGCGAGGTTCCATCGGCTATTTCCGGAGGCGCAATACGGACATAGTAGCCCTTGACCCCTAGGCCCGAGCTCTCCGCATCGCTGCTGACATAGGTCCAGCGCTCGACCTGGTCATTCCAGGCATCGGCAGTCTGCCGCAAGTAGTCCGCATTGTGCGTTTGCCCGGCAATTTCCAGAATGTCGGCCGCCGCCAGCAGGGCAGCGATTTCAACCGCCAACGTGAAGGGAGAAAAGCCGCCATCCTCTTCCCAACGGTCCTCACCGGTGACGGGGCCGTTGATGACCACATAGCGCGCGGCGCGTTCGACCATCGGCATATAGGACAAGAGCAATTTGCCCGTTAGCGCTCCCTCGCGACGCAGTGCATCCGCAAGCAGGATCGGGAAAGCGCACTCATCCATCTGTATCCCGGTCCAGTAAGGCTCACCATCCAGCCAGCAATTCTGCGGCCAATGCCCATCCTCCTCCTGGATGACGCGCAGATAGGCCAGAATCCGCAGCGCGTCCTGCGAGGCACCCGCGGCCAGGAAGCCGCCGGCGGTCTCGACCAGATCGCGCGGCCAGACCAGATGATAGCCTCCGAGGTCCTCATCTCCCTTGGCAAATCCCCAAGGAATGGAGAGAGAAGCAACGGCCGGCCCCTCGAAGGAGAGAGGCCGGTGCGTTGCCAGAACGGCTGTCGATATCCGATAGCGATTGAGCTCGGGCGGCGGTGCCCTCGGTTCGTCGAGCGCCAGCAAGCCATCCTGCCATGTCCGCCAGTCGGAAACATAGCTGCGCTCGGCGCTCTCATAGCCGGCCTGCAGACTGGCAAGAGCATTGTAGCCGGCTTCCTTGGCGTGGCTACCAAAGCCGAGCGATACGACGACGGTGTCGCTGCCACCGGTCAGATCGATTTCGCCGGTCAATGCGACGTTACCATCGGCGGCGCGCGCAAGGGACGTGTCCAGTTGAGCCGCCTTCCGCAACTGCTGCCATCCGTCGGAAATGCCGACATAGCCGGCAGAGGCTGTCCGCCAGCCGCCGCTGACGGCAAGTGCAAGCGAGACGCCGCCTGTGCCCGTCGCAAAAAGCATCGGCGTGCCCTTATAGTCTCCCACCCAGCCCGTATTGCCGTAACCTGCGTTGACCAGATGCGGAGCGGCAAGCAGGTAAAGGCGATAATCGTGGATCGTTCCTTCAAGCGGCTCGAATGATATCTGCTGAAGCAAGCTGCTGCGCATCGGATCGACGATGATGCGCTTGATGATCCGGTAACGGCCGTCGATTGCGGTATTGATCAACCGGTAGGCCGGAACGCCGTCCTCGACAGTCGTGACGACGCTCTCCGTATCGCGCTTTTCATCCGAAAAATAACCGTTGGGACCTGTGACGATCAATCCGATGTCGCGGGTACAGGCGCTGTCGACGCGGGGATAGTAGACTTCGTTCAGGATGCCATGACTGAGTGTGAACCAGATGCGGCAGGCTGGCGAAAGTGCTGTGCCAATTCCACTCTTTGCGCTGGACGTCCAGCGAGGCTCGATACCGTTCACGTTGGAGCCGGAAGCATCGTAAAGCGCCATGCACTATCTCCTCTATCGCTGCAATCTGCTCCGACCAAAGTATTTCGGCAAGACTGAACCTGTTTGCATTCGAGCCTATGCGGTCTTGTTTTTGCTGCCATTGACAGCCCGCGCGTGTCCTGTATTCTGTTATAAAATTCTATATAACATAATTGTGGAACATAAATGGGAGAATATCAATGAAGCTAAGTGCCGGCTTGCTGATTGCGGCTGCCTTGATTGCAGCCCCCTCGCTATTGATGGCCCAGGAAAAAGGCGGCGTCATCAACGTCGCAACGATCGGCGAGCCGCCGACGCTCGATCCAATGACCTCCACGGCCGATCTCGTCGGAATCGTCACGCAGCACATCTTCGAAACGCTCTACACCTTCGACAAGAGCTGGAATGTCACGCCGCTGCTTGCCGAAAGTCTGCCCGAGATCAGCGCCGACGGCAAAACCTACACGATCAAGCTCAGAACCGGCATCAAGTTCCACGACGGCAGCGTCATGACCTCCAACGACGTGGTCGCCTCGCTCAACCGCTGGATCAAGCTGGCGTCGCGCGGCAAGCAGGCGGGCGGCTTCATTGAATCGATCACCGCCCAGGATCCGGCAACTGTCATCATCAAGCTGAAGCAACCCTACGCCCCGCTCACCTCGCTGCTTGCCTTCAACAACTCCGCCGCCATCATCATTCCGGCCAGCAAGCAGGCGGACACGATGACCGACTTCATCGGCACCGGCCCCTACATGCTGAAGGAGCGCAAGCCCGACCAATATATCCAGCTGGTGCGCTTCGACGGCTACAAGCCGCGCGATGGGGAAAGCAACGGTTACGGCGGCGCCCGCCATCAATATCTCGACGAAATCCGCTTCGTTCCGGTTCCCGATGCCAATACCCGCGTCGAGGCGGCCATTTCCGGTCAGTACGACTATATCGACAGTCTTCCGGTCGAATCCTTCGACAAGCTGAAGTCCTCCTCGGCAACCCAGCCGCTGCTCCTGAAGCCGTTCGGCTATCCCGTCTTCGTCTTCAATACCGCAGACGGCATCACGAAGAATATCGCGATCCGCAAGGCGATCCGTCAGGCGCTCAGCATGGAGGATATGCTGGCAGCGGCCTTCGGCAGCACGAATTTCTATACAGTCGACGGCAATATGTACCCTGCCCCCTATACCTGGAGCACGGATGCCGGCGTCAAGGGCAACTACAACATCGCCGATCCGGAAGCCGCTGCCGCCGCCGCCAAGGCCGCGGGCTATAAGGGCGAACCGATCCGCATCCTGACCAGCCGCCAATACGAATTCCACTACAAGATGGCGCAGGTCGCGGCCGAATATCTGAAACAGGCGGGCTTCACGGTCGACCTTCAGGTGGTCGACTGGGCAACACTCACCCAGCGCCGCACCGACAAGGCGCTGTGGGACATCTACATCAGCCACAGCCCCTTCCTGCCGGAACCGGCGCTGATCGGCACGCTGTCGCCAAGTTCTCCCGGCTGGTGGACGACGCCGACAAGCAAGGCGGCAATCGACGCGTTCAACACCGAGGTCGATCCCAAGAAGCGTATCGAGCTTTGGGCAAACGTTCAAAAGACCATCTATGACGAAGCTCCCATGATGAAGATCGGCGACTTCAACGCCGTTGCGGCGATCTCCACCAAGCTTCAAGGCGTCGACCCGGCGCCATGGCCCTACTTCTGGAACGCATCGATCAAGAAATAAGCCTCCCAAGGCGCTCGGGCGCCGGTCGCAACCGGCGCCCGTTACCGATCCTGTCCGTTTGCGGACCTAGAGCTATTCCAGGAAAAGTGCGCAGCGGTTTTCCGTCCGGAATTGCGAGAGAACAAAGAAATAGAGTGGTTCCGCGGTTCGAAGAAAAGCGGAACCACTCTGGGAACCGACGCAATGATACGCTACATTCTTCAACGTCTTGCGGGCATGATCGTCGTGATGTTTCTCGTCGTCACGATCGTCTTCGTGATCGTGCGCGTGACCCCTGGCGATCCGGCCGCCGTCATGCTCGGCCCGGATGCGACCGCGCAGGATATTGCCGAACTTCGCACCCGGCTTGGCCTCGACCAATCCATCATCGTCCAATACCTGTTCTATGTCGGGCAGTTGTTGAAGGGCGATCTCGGTCAGTCGATCTTTCTCAATATTCCGGTCTCCTCCGCACTTCTTGAACGCGCCGAGCCGACCTTTTTCCTGACGCTGTTCTCGCTTCTCATCGCAGGCGTTATCGCGCTGCCGATCGGCATCTATGCCGCCTATCGGCGCGGATCGCTCGTCGACCAGGCTTCGATGGCGATCGGTATGCTGGCGGCGAGCATACCGAGCTTCTGGCTCGGCCTCATCCTGATGCAATTCTTCGCGGTGCGCTTGGGGATCTTCCCGGTGTCCGGCTATGGCGGACCGGGCGCAAGTTTCCTCGATCGCATGTACCATCTAACGCTGCCGGCAGTCGCACTCGGCCTCGTCTCCTCCGCGCTGATCCTGCGCTTCACCCGCGCATCGATGCTCGACGTACTCGGGGACGACTATATCCGCACTGCCCGCGCGAAAGGCCTGATCGAGCGCCGCGTCGTCCTCAAACATGCGCTGAAGAACGCGCTCATTCCAATTCTCACCGTCCTTGGGCTGACCGCCGCAGTCCTGATTTCCGGCGCTGTCGTCACCGAGACCGTCTTCGGCCTGCCGGGGGTCGGAAGCCTCGTCGTCTCGGCGGTGCTGCGCCGCGATTATCCGGTGATCCAGGGGGCTTTGCTCGTCATCGCCGGCCTCTATGTCCTGATCAATTTTGCGATCGACATGCTCTACCTGCTGGTTGATCCGAGGGTACGCTACTGATGGCCGATATCGCAACCGATACACAGAAACAGGCGCCGAGCGAGCGGAGCAAGTTCCTTCGCCGGCTTCTGAAGCGCAAGACGGTCACCGCAGGCCTGATCGTGCTGACGATCTTCGTGCTGCTTGCCATCCTCGCCCCATGGATCGCACCCTACTCGCCCTCGAAACTTTCGATCGTCAACAGGTTGAAGCCGCCAAGCCAGATCTACTGGTTCGGCACCGACGAATTCGGCCGCGATATCTTCTCCCGCACCATCTATGCAGGACGGCTGTCGCTGCTCGTCGGGGCGGCCGTAGTGGCATTGTCGGCAGCGATCGGCGTCACGCTCGGCCTGCTCGCCGGCTTCTTTCAGAGGCTCGACACGCCAATCGCCCGTCTGATCGATGCGATGATGGCGTTTCCCGACATCCTGCTTGCCATCGCGCTTGTCGCAGCCCTCGGACCATCGCTGACGACGGTCATCGTCGCGCTGTCGATCGTGTACGCGCCGCGGCTGGCCCGCATCGTCCGCGCCTCGACGCTTGTTATCCGCGAGCTTCCTTACGTCGAGGCAGCCAAGGCTCTCGGCATCTCGACGTTTCACATCATGACGCGGCACGTCCTTAGAAACCTCCTGTCGCCAATCCTGGTACAGGGCTCGTTTCTCTTCGCCAGCGCCATGCTGGCCGAAGCCGGGCTCTCCTTCCTCGGCCTCGGCGTCAGCCCCGAAATCCCGACTTGGGGAACCATGATCGCCGCCGGCCGCCAATATATCGGCCAGGCCGACTGGATGACCTATTTCCCGGGCTTCGCCATCATTCTCTCCGTGCTCTCGCTGCAAATGGTCGGTGACGGCCTGCGGGACATGCTCGATCCAAGACTTCGAAAGGACCTGTAAATGACCGGTGAAAAAGCGGGCAAGCCGCTCCTCCTCACCAATGTAAAGCCTATGGCTTTCGGCAGTGATACGCCGACCGGCGTCATGGACATCCTCATCGGCGCCGACGGCAAGATCACAGCTGTCGGCTCGCAGCTCGCCGCTCCCGGCGATGTCGAGCGCGTCGATGGCAAGGGTGCCTGGGTTTCGCCCGGCTGGATCGACCTGCACGTCCATATCTGGCATGGCGGCACTGATATCTCGATCCGCCCGTCCGAATGCGGCGCCGAGCGCGGCGTCACGACACTGGTCGATGCAGGTTCTGCCGGCGAAGCCAATTTTCATGGTTTCCGCGAATATATCATTGAACCCTCCAGGGAGCGCATCAAGGCCTTCCTCAATCTCGGTTCGATCGGCCTCGTTGCTTGCAATCGCGTTCCAGAATTGCGCGATATCAAGGATATCGACCTCGACCGCATCCTCGAATGCTATGCCGAGAACAGCGAGCACATCGTCGGCATCAAGGTCCGTGCAAGCCACGTCATCACCGGCTCCTGGGGGGTAACGCCCGTCAAGCTCGGCAAGAAAATCGCCAAGATCCTGAAGGTGCCGATGATGGTGCATGTCGGCGAGCCGCCGGCGCTCTACGACGAAGTGCTCGAAATCCTTGGACCGGGCGATGTCGTCACGCACTGCTTCAATGGCAAGGCCGGTTCGAGCATCATGGAGGACGAGGACCTCTACAATCTCGCCGAACGTTGCGCCGGCGAAGGCATAAGGCTCGATATCGGCCATGGAGGCGCCTCCTTCTCCTTCAAGGTCGCGGAAGCGGCGATCAGGCGCGGCCTGCTGCCCTACTCCATCTCGACCGACCTGCACGGGCATTCGATGAACTTCCCGGTCTGGGACCTGGCGACCACCATGTCCAAGCTGCTCTCGGTCGGCATGCCGTTCGACAAGGTGGTGGACGCCGTTACCCACGCACCGGCCTCGGTCATCAAGCTTTCGATGGAAAACCGGCTGTCGGTCGGCGAACGCGCCGACTTCACCATCTTCGACCTGGTGGACTCGGATCTCGAGGCGACCGATTCAAACGGCGACGTCTCGCGCCTGAGCAAGCTGTTCGAGCCGCGTTACGCGGTGATCGGCGCGGAGGCGATTACCGCCAGCCGCTACATCCCCCGCGCGCGCAAGCTTGTCCGCCACAGCCACGGTTATTCGTGGCGCTAATCGAAACACCAAGGATCGCATAGCAGGAGCATACGTGAACACGTCCCCAACACAGGCCGCTTCAGCAGCGCAAACACCTTACCAGCGACTGGCTGCGCTCGGGATCGAGCTGCCGCCGCCGCCACCGCCAATCGCCAATTTTGTGACCCACGTCCGCGAGGGCAACGTGCTTTATCTATCGGGCCAGGGACCGCGGGAGCTGGATGGTCATCTCCATTCCGGCAAGGTCGGCGGTGACGTCGGCGTCGACCGGGCCTATCAGCACGCACGGCTGACGGGCATCAACCTGCTTGCCGTCATGCACGGCGCGCTCGGCGATCTCTCCCGGGTGAAGCGGGTGGTGAAGCTGCTCGGCATGGTCAACGCCGTGCCGCATTTCGAGGATCATCCAAGCGTCATCAACGGCTGCTCGGACCTGTTTATCGAGGTCTTCGGCGAAGCGGGCCAGCATGCCCGCTCGGCCGTCGGGTTTGGCTCGCTGCCTGGCAACATCACGGTCGAAATCGAAGCGATCGTCTCGCTTAACGACTAGTTTTTACGCAATTCCGGACGCAAAACCCCGTCACACTTTTGCTGGAATTGCTCTAAGGAGGACGAATTCAGTGGTTGCGCCAGCCCATCAACTTTTCGATCCGCTCGGCAGCCGCGCGTACCTGCTCGCCATAATGGTTGCCGTCGGAAAAGACTTTCTGTTCCGGCAGCACGATCGAAATGGTCGCGACACACTGGCCGTCCCGGTCCACGACCGGCGAGGCGATGCAGGCAACCGCATAATCGGACTCTGCCACCTGAACCGACAAGCGCTCTTCAAAAGCCTTGCCCGCGGCATCGGAGAGTACACCGGCATCGACCTCGGCCCGGCCGGTCGGCGAGGTGCGGGCACAGCGCTTGAAAAGCTCGATCCTTTCCTCTTCGGGCAGGTGGCCGACGAGAAGCCGGCCGGAGGCCGTCCAGTTGAGCGGCACGCGGGTTCCGACGCGGGAGGCGACCTGGAAATGGCTTGGTCCGTCCGCCATCGCCAGCACAAGCATGTTGTCGCCGTCGCGGCCGCAGACCTGCACCGTCTCGCTCGCCTGTCGGCAAAGGTCGTGCATTTCGCGGGTGGCGACGCTCATGAAATCCAGCGACCGGGCATAGGCGAGACCGTAATGATAAAGACGCGCCCCGAGCCAGACGGAGCCGTCGGCATTGCGGCCGAGCATGTTCTTTTCGACCAGATCGTCGATGATCACATAGACGGTCGAAAGAGGCGCCTTGATCGCCTTGGCAATCGCATAGGCTCCAGCCGGTGCGCCGGTTTCATAGAGATAATCGATCACCTGCAGCGCGCGGTCGATGCCGCTTACGCGCGAACGGCGTACGCCTTTGGCTTCCGTTTCCCCCGTGGAATCAACGTCTTCAGGGAGTACGGCGAGTAGAGTCTTGGCGTCCAAATCAACGCTCCTCGTGAGATTTCGAGAAGCTATTACATTACTATGGTATAGCTGTCGATGGCAATCGGCAGTCAGTCGTCACTTTGGAGAGATAGAATGTCCGATGATATCCGCAGCAAAATCGGCCTGAGGCCCGTCATCAACGTATCAGGCACCATGACCAGCCTCGGCGCGTCGATCGTCGTGCCCGAAGCCATTGCGGCAATGGCGGCAATCCTGCCGCAATTCGTGGAGGTCAACGATCTCCAGCGCAAAGCAAGCGCCGTCATCGCGCGGCTGACGGGTGGCGAGGCGGGCTTCGTGACGGCATCCTGCTCCTCGGGCATCAGCCTTGCTGTCGCCGGCGCCATCACCGGCAACAACCTGCTCGCCATCGAGAAACTGCCCGATGTCGCTCCGGACAAGAACGAAGTCCTCCTGCAGATGGGCCATGTGGTCAGCTACGGTGCGCCGGTAGACCAGGCGATCCGCCTTGCCGGCGGCAAGATCGTGCTGATCGGCCAGGCGACATCGACACACCGCTTCCACATGGAAAACGCCATCACCGAGAAAACGGCCGCCGCCGTCTATGTCATATCCCATCATGTGGTCGACTACGGCCTGCTGCACCTCACCGAATTCGTCGAGATCGCCCATGCCAAGGGCGTTCCCGTCATCGTCGATGCGGCTTCGGAATATGACCTCGAGCTTTTTCTCGCTCAGGGTGCCGATATCGTGCTCTATTCCGGCCATAAGTTCCTCGGCGGCCCGACCTCCGGCATCGTCGCCGGCAAGAAGGAACTGGTGCGCAACGCCTTCCTGCAGAACATGGGCATCGGCCGCGGCATGAAGGTCGGCAAGGAAAGCATCTATGGCACCATGGCGGCGCTGGAAGCCTGGGAAAAGCGCGATCACGCCGGCATCCGCGAACGCGAGACCGGCTATCTGAACCTGTGGAAACGAACTCTCGACGGCCGGCCCGGCGTCACCGCCCTGATCGAGCCTGACCCCACCGACAACCCGCTCGACCGCATGCGAGTCATCATCTCGGCGCCCGAGGCGCATATCAGCGCCTGGGATCTCGCCGCAGCACTCAGCCGCGGCAACCCACCGATCATCGTACGGGATCATGAGGTAGAGCATCACTACTTCTATCTCGACCCATGCAACCTGCATCCCGGCCAGGAGACGATCGTCGCAACGCGGCTTGCCGAGGAACTCGACAAAGCGCGCGCCTCGAACGAGATCATCGCAACGCCGATCGAAAACCGCAGCCGGCATCGCTTCGATGGCATGCTGAACTGGCCCGATTGAGCTGTGGCAGGGAACGCGAGAAGGGAACAAGCATGAGCATGTCACAGGCAAAAGCCGCAGGAACCGTCGAACCTATCCTCTCCGTCGAGAACCTCACCACCTCATTCCTGGTGGACGGCGCATGGAAGCCTGTTGTGCGCAACGTTTCCTTCTCGGTCGCGCCGGGTGAGACGGTGGCGATCGTCGGCGAGAGCGGCTCGGGCAAGAGCGTTACCTCGCTTTCGATCATGCGGTTGCTGCAGAGCGATTCGAGCCGCATCGAGGGCAAGATCATGCTCGGCGGTCGCGACCTGCTTTCTCTTCCCGAGCATGAGATGCGCAAGGTGCGTGGCAACGATTTCTCGATGATCTTCCAGGAGCCGATGACTTCTCTCAATCCGCTCTTCACCATCGGCGACCAGATTTCAGAAGCCTTGCTCTGCCACAGGGACATGTCGGCGGCGGACGCCAGGGCCGAGACGATCCGGCTCTTGGAAAAGGTCCGCATCCCTTCGGCCGCCTCGCGGTTCGACGAATATCCGCACCGCTTCTCCGGCGGCATGCGCCAGCGCGTCATGATCGCCATGGCGCTTGCCTCGAAACCGAGGCTGCTGATCGCCGACGAGCCGACGACGGCGCTCGACGTCACCATCCAGGGCCAGATCCTCGACCTCATCAAGATGCTGCAGGACGAGGAAGGAACCTCGGTCCTCTTCATCACCCACGACATGGGCGTGGTCGCGGAGATCGCCGACCGTACCGTCGTCATGTATCGCGGCGAGCAGGTGGAGACGGGTGCGACGGCCGACATCTTCCATCGCGGCCGGCATCCCTATACCCGCGCACTGCTCTCGGCGGTGCCTGTGCTCGGCTCGATGCAGACATATGAACGGCCGCTGCGCTTCCCCATCGTCAATACGGCAACGGGAGAATCCGACACACCGGTCGAGGTGCCCGATACGGTGGCAAAGGAAAAGCCGATCCTGCAGGTGAAAAACCTCACCAAGCACTTCGACATCCATTCAGGCCTCTTCGGAAAGCTCAGAGGCCGCGTGCATGCGGTCGAAGACGTCTCGTTCGATCTCTTTGCCGGCGAAACACTGTCGCTCGTTGGCGAATCCGGTTGCGGAAAGTCGACCACCGGTCGCGCCATCATGCGGCTGATCGAGCCGCAGTCGGGCTCCGTCATCGTTGACGGCCGGGACGTGCTCTCGCTTGGCAAGCGCGACATGCGCGACATGCGCAAATCCGTGCAGATGATCTTCCAGGACCCGTTCGCCTCGCTCAACCCGCGCATGACGGTCGGGCAGGCGGTCGCCGAGCCCTATCTCGAACACAGGATGGGAACGGCAAAGGAGGCGAGAGACGTCGTCGCCGACATGCTGCGCAAGGTGGGGCTGACGCCCGATATGGCCAGCCGCTACCCGCATGAATTCTCCGGCGGCCAGCGCCAGCGCATCTGCATCGCCCGGGCACTGGCATTGCAGCCGAAGGTGATCGTCGCCGACGAGAGCGTCTCCGCGCTCGATGTGTCGATCAAGGCGCAGGTCATCAACCTGATGCTCGACCTGCAGCAGAGCCTCAACCTTTCCTTCCTGTTCATCTCCCACGACATGGCCGTGGTCGAGCGCGTCAGCCATAGGGTCGCCGTCATGTATCTCGGCGAAATCGTCGAGATCGGCCCGCGCGCAGCCGTCTTCGGCAATCCGCAGCACGACTACACGAAGAAGCTGATGGCGGCCGTTCCTGTACCGGACCCCGATCGCCGGCGCGAGAAACGCATGGCGGCGAGCGACGAGCTGAAGAGCCCCATCCGGCCGGTCGATTATCTGGTCAAGCCGCGTGAATATCGAACCGTCTCTCCCAATCATCTGGTCGCGCTCTGACACCTCACTCCGATCGGCCTGACGCCCTCCGTCATCCGTAGATTGAGCAGCCGCCAGCACCGCAGACCGTGCTTTATCCACGCACCACAAAGATACTCTTGCAAAAGCACATCGCTTTGATTAATCGTTTAATCAAGAAAACCAGAGCGGACTCTTGAATGAGCCAGGCACGCCCTTCTTCCATTCGCGAAATCGCAACCAAGCTGGGTGTCTCGACGGCGACGGTCTCGAATGCCCTTCGCGGTACGGGGCGGGTGTCTTCAGCCCTTGCGGCGCAGATTCGTCTGGAAGCAGACAGGCTCGGCTATGTGCCTGACCATACGGCACGCGCGTTGCGCACCGGCCGGAGCAATACGGTCGGCCTGCTGGTCCCAAACATCGGGCAACCCCTGTTTCCTGCCTTTGCCCAGGCCATCGAACGCGCGGCAAAGCAGCGCGATCTCGCCGTCCTGATCGGCGACAGCCAAGGCGACGCCCGGCAGCAGGATTTCGAAATCAGAACTATGATCGCCCGCGGCGTCGATGCGCTGATCGTGATCCCGACGCGCGGCACGACCGTTATGCCCGAGGATGTTACGGTGCCGGTCGCCGTCATCGACAGCGCCGCCACAACAGGCAATGTCGCCGCCAGCGATCACCGCGAGGGTGGACGTCTCATCGCCCGCCATCTGCTCGAGTTCGGTCATGACCGGCTTCTTATCCTCGCCGGCCCAGAGAATTCGCTGGTGGCGCACGAGCGCGTCGGGGGAATGTGCGAAATTTTCCGTCAAACAGGCGTCGAACCGACATTGCGACATAGCGATGCAACTTTCGACGCCGGCAGCGCCCTCGGCCGCGAGCTTGATCTGCAGCACTTTACAGCCTGCGCAGCCGCCTATGACGCTCTCGCCATCGGCTTTGCCATTGCCGTCAAAGACAGGGGCTACAGCATTCCGGAAGACATGTCGCTCACCGGTTTCGATGATCTGATGTGGGCGCAAATCGTCTCTCCACCGCTCACCACTGTCCGGCAGGATCTGGAAGCGGTGGCGAACCATGCGCTCGCCTTCGTTGCTGGGGAAACCGGGACCAGCGGAATATTCCCGACGGAACTCGTCGTGCGACAGTCAACCGCGCGCCCATCCGCATTTGCCAAGGGAGGCAGACATGCCGAATGAACCCCATGACCTCCATTCATCCGAGCTGCGCGATCGCGCCGTGCGGGCGGCATTGGGGCTTGAGCCGTTCGATGTACTTATCATCGGCGGGACGCTCGTCGATGTCGCGACCTCGGAAATGAGGCCGGCCGATATCGGCCTTGTCGGCCCCTTGATTGCGAGCGTTCATCCCTCCGGGACGAGGAAGGACGCAAACCAGATCATCGACGCTTCGGGACAATTCATCGCACCCGGATTTATCGACACGCATATGCACGTCGAAAGCTCGATGGTGACGCCAAGGCGATATGCCGAAACGGTCGTTCCCCAGGGCACGACGACGGTCTGCTGGGACCCGCATGAAATCGGCAACGTCGCCGGCCTCGACGGCATTCGATGGGCGCTTGAGGAAACACGGCAATTGCCGCTGCGCTTCCTGACCCTGGCGCCATCCTGCGTGCCTTCGGCGCCTGGCCTGGAGCTTGCCGGCGCAGAATTCCGCTCAGGCGAAATGGCAACTATGCTGAGCTGGCCACAGATTTCCGGCGTTGCCGAAGTGATGAACATGCGCGGGATCCTTGAGAGAAGCGAGCCGATGCGCGGCATCGTCGAAGCCGGGCTTGCGAGCGGCAAGCGCGTCTGCGGTCATGCGCGCGGCCTCGAAGGCGCGGAGTTGCAGGCCTTCGTCTCTGCGGGAATTCAATCCGATCACGAGCTCACCTCGGGCGAAGATTTGCTGGCAAAATTACGTGCTGGCCTGACCGTCGAGTTGCGCGGCTCCCACGATTATGTCCTGCCGGGCGTGATCGAGGTGTTGAAAAAGCTGCCGCATCTGCCGCAGACCCTGACGATCTGCACCGATGACGTCTTCCCCGACGACCTCGTGAACGACGGCGCGATGTCATCCGTTCTCAGGCGTCTTATCGGCTATGGCATGAAGCCGGTCGATGCCATCCGTGCCGCCACACTCAACGCCGCCATGTGGTTGAACCGCTATGATCTGGGGCTGGTAGCACCCGGTCGCCGCGCCGATATCGTCATCCTCTCCGATCTCGAAAAAATCGTGGTCGGCCGTGTTTTCGCATCGGGGCGGGAGGTCGCAAGAGACGGAGGCCTCACGGAAACCCACGAAAGCGTGTCCTCGGATGCCTATCGCGACACCGTAAAGCTCACAAAGCTTTCTGCCGCCGACTTCACCGTCACTCTGCCAGGCATGACGGAGGCTCGCGTCAACACTGTTGTCAGCCCGCGATTCACGAAATGGGGCGAGGCGGTCGTCAAGGTCGAAGATGACAAGCTCGTCCTGCCTGACAACACGCTTCTGATGGCCGTCATCCATCGTCATGGCAGAAAAGAGCCGGTGCCCGTCATCGGCATACTGGAGGACTGGGGCCATTGGCGCGGTGCTCTGGCAACGACGATATCGCATGACAGCCATAACCTTACCGTCTTCGGCCGCGACCCCGCGGATATGGCGGCGGCGGCCAATGACGTTATCGAAGCCGGCGGCGGCATGGCAACGGCTGCCAATGGTAAGGTCACCGCGGTGCTGCCTCTGCCCGTCTGCGGCTTACTGTCGGATGCGCCCGCACGGGAGGTGGCCAACGACTTCGCCAGGCTGCGCGCGGCAGCCGATGAAATCGCCGACTGGATGCCGCCCATTCGCACCTTCAAGGCAGTCGTCGGGGCAAGCCTTGCCTGCAATCCCGGCCCGCACGTTACCGACCTCGGACTGACTGATGGGACGACCCAGGAAATTCGACCGCTTCTGGCTGCAAGCCGAAACTGAGGTCACCCACCGCACGGCGCGTTTGCCGACTTAGGAGATAGACGCAATGACCTCAAATACGAATGTCGGGCAGCCGGGTAACACGTCTGAACCGCGGTGGAAGACCTATTTCCGCATGGGCGAGCGCGGAACCAATACGAAGACGGAAATCATCGCCGGCATGACGTCCTTCCTGGCGGCCGCCTATCTTCTTGTCGTGATCCCTTCCCTGCTTTCCGCCGGTGGCATCGACCGCGCCGCCGCGACGACTGCCACCATTCTCGTCATCATCGGCGCGACCCTGTTCATGGCGCTCTATGCCAATATGCCCTTCGTGGTTGGGCCGGGCATCGGCGGCTCGGTACTAGTGGGACCGACGATGGCGGCGGTGGAGCACATTCCCTGGCAGACCGGCCTTGCCATCTCCTTCTGGTCGAGCGTCATCTTCGTCCTGCTGACGGTGCTCGGCGTGCGTCAGGTCATCGCCCGCATGGTTCCGGCCCAGATCAAGCTCGGCCTCGGTGCCGCGATCGGATTGTTCATCGCGCTTCTCGGCTTCAAGAATGCCGGTCTCGTCGACGTCAACGCCAAGAGCCACGCGCTCATGCTCGGCTCGTTCAACTCGGGACAGGCGATCATTGCCGTCTTCGGCATCTTCCTCGCCGTCTTTCTGCGCGGGCGCAAGGTGCCGGGACCAATCCTCTGGGCCATTCTGGGCAGCACGCTTCTCGGCATTCCGCTCGGCGTCACCAAGGTGCCCGCCGCATTCTTCGGAGCGCCGCACGGCATCTCCGAAATCGGCCTGCAGCTCGATTTCTTCGGTGCGCTGAAGATAGAATATTTCCCCTATCTCTTTGCCTTCTTCGCATCCGAGTTCTTCTCGACCCTGGGCACGACGCTCGCCGTCGGCGCCAAAGCCGGCCTGGTCGACGAAGAGGGCAACATGGCGGATCTGGGTAAGCCGTTCCTCGTCGATTCGATCGCCGCCACCATCAGTCCGCTGCTCGGCATTCCCTCCGCCACGGCGCTCGTCGAGAGCGCCACCGGCGCGGAAGCCGGCGGTCGCACCGGTTTTGCTTCGCTTGCAACCGCAGCCCTCTTTGCCCTTACCCTGCTCTTTACCCCGATCGCGCTGATGATCCCGGCCGCTGCCACCGCACCGGCTCTGATCCTCGTCGGCATGTCGATGTTCAGCGCGCTGAAGCGGGTCGACCTGGAGAATTTCTCCGACGGTCTTTCCGCCCTAATGATGGTCCTTTTGACCCTGGTCTCCAACAGTTTTGGAACCGGTATCGCCGGAGGACTGCTGTTTTACGTCATCGTCAAGGTCTTGTCGGGCGAAGCAAAACAGGTCTCGATCGGCATGTATCTTCTCGCCATCCCGCTTGCCTATTATTTTTGGACCGTGGCTGCTCACTGAGCGGCCAAAATCCATAGATTCAGCATTACCCATCCAGCATGAAACCGCGGACCGGCGATCCGATTGGCGATGCCCGTCGGCCGTGTTTCGGACGTCCTCTATTCTGTCACATCCATGTCATGAAATACGCCGACACCTCATGCCAAATCAGGAGCGGGTATCGACATGGATTATTTCAGACGTTTCAACTTTCTGTTCGCAACGCCGGCCTTCGACAGCGAGGATCTGGAGGGCGCCCGCTACAATCAGATCGTCGAGGAGATCGAACGCTCCGGCTTTGAAGTCGTGCGGGCGCGCAATCTCGAGGACGCCGAGATCGCCGTGCAGACGGACGCCGCCATCGGCTGCATGTTGGTCGATTGGGGCAAGAAGGGGCTGGAAGGCAAGACGGCATCCCTCATCAATCTGATGCGCCGACGCGGCCTCGAGTTCCCGATCATCCTGCTGATCCGCCGCAAGCGCTTCGAAGATGTTCCGGTCGAGGTGCTCGATTTCATCGACGGCTACGTCTTCCTCTCCGAGGAGACGCCGGCCTTCATCGCAAAAAGCCTCATCAGCCGGCTCAAGCAGTATGCCGAGACGCTGAAGACGCCATTCTTTGGCGCGCTCGTCGATTATGCCGAGGAAGGCAACCACCTCTGGACTTGCCCCGGACACAATGGCGGCATCTTCTATAGCCGCAGCCCCATTGGCCGGGTCTTCATGGAGCATCTCGGCGAAGCGGTGTTCCGCGACGATCTCGACAATTCCGTGCTCGATCTCGGTGATCTCCTGACCCACGAGGGGCCTGCGCTGGCCGCGCAGAAGGAAGCAGCCAAGATTTTTGGCGCCGAAAAGACCTATTTCGTTCTCAACGGCACCTCCACCTCCAACAAGGTCGCACTCTCGGCGCTCGTCACCGATGGCGACCTCGTGCTGTTCGACCGCAACAACCACAAGGCCGCCCATCACGGCGCTCTGATGATCTCGGGCGGCATTCCGATCTATCTGCCGACCACACGCAACCTCTATGGGCTGATCGGCCCCATGGACTTCGCGACCATGGATGAGGACGCCCTGCGTGAGCGCATCCGCACCCATCCGCTGGTGAAAGACCCGGAAGCCTACAAGAAGCCACGCCCGTTCCGCGTCGCCGTGGTGGAGCAGTGCACCTATGACGGCACGATCCACAATGCCGAGATGATCCTCAAGCGCATCGGACATCTGTGCGACTACATCCTCTTCGACGAGGCATGGGCGGGCTTCATGAAGTTTCACCCGCTTTATGCCGGGCGCTTTGCCATGGGTCTTTCGGACCTCGGTCCGGATGCGCCTGGCATTATCGCCACGCAATCTACCCATAAGCAGCTGGCAAGCTTCTCGCAGGCCTCGCAGATCCACATGAAGGACCGGCACATCACCGGCCAGAAGCGCCGCGTGGAGCATCGGCGCTTCAACGAAAGCTTCATGCAGCACGCCTCGACCTCGCCTTTCTATCCGCTGTTTGCCTCGCTCGACGTCGGCGCGCAGATGATGAAGGGCCGCTCGGGCGAAGTGCTCTGGGACGACACGATCCGCCTCGGCATCGAGCTGCGCAAGAAGATCCGCGCCGTGCGCCGTGAATTCGAAGAGAAGGAGCATCGCCCCGAGCGCCGCTGGTTCTTCGAGCCTTTCGTGCCGGATCGTGTGGCGATCCCGGATGTGTCGAGCCCCGGCGCGGTGCATGACGTTGCGTGGGAGAGCATCGCCACCGATCAGCTCGCCACCAATCCGGCCTTCTGGCACCTGACGCCCGGCGCGGCATGGCATGGCTTTTCGGGAATGGAGCCTGGTTTTGCTATGACCGATCCGAACAAGCTGACCCTGCTCACCCCCGGCTTCGACCGGGCGAGCGGAAAGTACACCGAGCACGGCATTCCGGCACCCGTGGTCGCGCAATATCTGCGCGAAAACCGCATCGTTGCGGAAAAGAACGACCTCAATTCGCTGCTGTTCCTCCTCACTCCTGGCGTCGAGGCCAGCAAAGCCGGCACCCTGATCAGCGGGCTGGTCGCCTTCAAGAAGCTCCATGACGACAATGCGCTGCTGGAGGAGGCAATTCCGGAATTCTATCGACGTCGTCCGGGACGCTACGCCGGCGTGCGGCTTCGCGACCTCTGCATGGAAATGCACAAGTTCTTCCGTCAGGCCGATGTCAGCGCGCTGCAGACCAAGCAGTTCTCCGCCGATCACCTGCCGCCGATCGCCATGTCGCCGCATGATGCCGCGCGCTGCCTGGTGCGCAACGATGTGGATTATCTGCCGATCGACGAGATTGCCGGCCGTATCGCAACCACACCCTTCGTCGTCTATCCTCCGGGGATCGCGACCATCGTGCCGGGAGAGCGGCTGACGGAGCAAGCAAAGCCGATGATCGATTATCTCAAGATGTTTGAAACCTGCTTCAACACCTTCCCCGGCTTCGAGGTGGAGATTCAAGGGCTCTATCGCGAGATTGATGCATCCGGCAAGATCCGGCTCTATACCTACGTCGTCGCGGAATAGAGCATTTCCAGGAAAAGTGCGGAGCGGTTTTCCGTCCGGAATGCGTAAAGGAACAATAAGCTAGAGCTTTTCCGCGACTCAAAGAAAAGCGGAAGAGCTCTAGGCTGGAAAATTCGGATTGATCATGAAGCAGGATAAAACAATCGTCGTTCGCCCGTCTCGGGAGAGCGACGTCGATGCCATGTTGGCAATCTATCGCCGCCATATTCACCGCGGCGTCGAGGCCGGGGTTGATGATAGCGACACGCCGCAACCCGACGATCTGCGCGAACGGCGCAAGAATTTAAAGGATAAACGCTTCCCGCACGTCGTTGCGATCGAGGGCGAAAAGGTCGTGGGCTACGCCTATGTGGTGCTGTTCCGCAAACGTCCGGCCTATCGCTACACCGTCAAGCACTCGATCTATGTGCATCACGACCATGTCGGCCAGGGCGTCGGGAGCCTGCTCATGCGCGGGCTGATCGACGCCTGTGCCGCAGCCGGCTTCCGGCAGATGATCGGCTATATCGACGCCGACAACGCGGCCTCTCTCGCCTTGCACGAACGGTTCGGCTTCGTCCGCGTCGGCCTTCTGCCGGCCGTTGCCTATCGTTACGGCCGCTGGGCCGATACCGTGATGGTCCAGCGCTCCCTCGGTCCCGGCGCAACGACGCAACCGCCGCCGCCGCCGCTTTCCACGCGCTGAAGCAGCGCGGGGGTTACCCGCCACTGCAAAGCGTCCGCGCTTACGCCGGACGCAGCGTTGGAGCGAGCCTGAAACCCAGCACGAAATCCACGACCTTCGATGAGGACATTTCGCAAGGCTTGAGGGTGAGGCTTGCTCCGGAGAGCACATAGAGATTGAAGCTGACGACGTCGGTCCCGCCAAGCTCTTCACCATAGAGCCAGATCCGCTTCCCATCCGCCGACCGTTTGATGGTCACACCCCAAGGCTGATCCTGAAAATGTCCCTCCATGTAGCCGCCGGGCAGCGCCGCAAGCCCGTGTTCGAACTCAGACAGGTCGTCGGGCGGCAATTGCGGTGCGCTGCTCGTCATGGCGCCAGGCATTCGTCACATATGCCGCAGCCGTCTTCATCCATCTTCCTTGCCGATCGCACCTTTCGACAGCAGAGGCACGCAGTGCCGTTCGCTCGAGATTCCTCATCTCGCTCGGGTGGAAGGATCTCCATATGCAGGTCGGAAAGTGGATCGAATGCGATTTGGCCCATCATGAGGCTCCGTATTGGGGGACCGACAAAAGATAGGAAGCCTCGACCGCATCTCAAGGTGGCGTCTGCGGCATACCTGGCATGGCCGGCATGGAGCGATTTCTCCCGGCTTCGCCGAACAGGGCAACGGAGCCGGTTTGATATCGTCATCGAGGATGATATGTTCTGCATTTGTTTCAGGTCCCGCAATTGAAGGCCCGTGCTGAAGCTGCAGTGTAATGATCGAGACCGCCATGAACGATACGAGCTCAAGCCCCGTCAGAAAGATCATCCATGTGGATATGGATGCGTTTTATGCGTCGGTAGAACAGCGAGACAATCCCGAACTGCGCGGCAAGCCGCTTGCGGTCGGAGGGTCTGCGGCGCGCGGCGTGGTGGCGGCCGCCAGCTACGAGGCCCGCGCCTTCGGCGTTCACTCGGCTATGCCGTCGGTCACGGCCAAACGGAAATGCCCGGACCTGATTTTCGTGCCGCCGCGCTTCGACGTCTACAGGGCGGTGTCGCAGCAGATCCGCGAGATTTTTGCCGAGTATACTTTGATGATCGAGCCGCTGTCGCTTGACGAAGCCTACCTCGACGTTACCCAGAACCTCAAGGGCATGGAAATCGCCACCGAGATCGCGCTGGAGATCCGAACGAGGATCAAGCAGGTCACCGGGCTCAATGCCTCGGCCGGCATTTCCTACAACAAGTTCCTCGCCAAGATGGCAAGCGACCTGAACAAGCCCAACGGCCAGGCAGTGATCACGCCGAAACATGGGCCGGCCTTCGTCGAGACACTTCCCGTCAAGAAATTCCATGGCGTCGGGCCGGCGACGGCCGAACGCATGCGCAAATACGGAATCGAAACCGGGCTTGATCTGAAATCGAAATCGCTCGCCTTCCTGCAGGAGCATTTCGGAAAGGCTGGCCCTTATTTCTACGGCATCGCCCGCGGCATCGACGAGCGCCAGGTGAAGCCCGACCGGGTACGCAAATCCATTGGCGCAGAGGATACGTTCGCCGAGGATATCGACGATCTCGAGGCGGCAACGGCGGAACTGCGGCCTCTTACGGAGAAGGTCTGGCGCTACTGCGAAACAGGCGGCATCAGCGCCAAGACGGTGACCGTGAAGATCAAATATTCGGACTTCACCCAGGCGACACGCAGTCGGACAAGCTCCTCTCCGGTCTCCGACGTCGGCGCGGTTCTCGATATAGCGTCGGCGCTTCTGGCAACGGTCCACCCGTTTACAAGGCCAATCCGGCTGCTTGGCGTCACGCTTTCGTCTCTGACGAACGAAGAGGACGACGATAGGAGATCACAGCCTCAGCTCGATCTCGGCATTTGAAGGGGCCGACCTGCCTCCTATCGATCACGGCCTAATCTCTTTGCCCTGAGCGACCGAAGGGGCGAGCGACGAAAGCTGGACCGTTTCCTTAGCCGAAAGTGAAGGCATAGGCCTGGGCGCCGGGATCGAGGAATTTGATCTCGAAGGTATGATCCGATATCGGGCCGCTTTCGCGGACGAGCTGGTAGAGCCTTTGCCCCGCCACCACGCCATTGCCGTTCGCGTCGGTATCGACCCCGTGGCTGTCGCCCGGCGGCTTGCCATCGACGGTAACTTGGAAGCGCACCGGCTTGCCATCCATCGATGGCCCTAGCACCAGATGCAGATCGCGCGCATGAAAACGATAATAGAGCCGGCTATCGGCGCTGTTCGAAGTCGCCTCCTGCGGGCCGACGGTCCAGTTGCCGGCAAGACCCCACTCGTTGAGTTTCGGCATCGCCGCGACGTAGTCGTGAGCGGAGTCGTTTACGGCACCGGCATCATCAACGAAATTCTGCGAACGCAGATAGCCGACATAGGTTTCCGGCGATTGCACATCGGCCTCGTTGGAGGCGGCCTCCGCACCTGTCGCCTTTACGTTCACGATATCGCCCGCGACATTGCTCTTGCCGGCTTCAGCAAGAAGCTGCTGGATCACCCTTTCGGACTGATCGTAATCGCCTTCGCCAAAGTGATGGTGGCGTATCTGCCCCTGCGCGTCGATGAAGTAGTGTGCGGGCCAATATTCGTTGTCGAAGGCGCGCCAGATCGCATAATTGTTGTCGATCGCAACGGGATAGGTAATGCCGAGATCTGCGATCGCCTTCTTCACATTGTCGACGTTCTTCTCAAAGGCGAATTCGGGTGCATGCACGCCGATGACGACAAGGCCCTGATCTTTATACTTCTGCGCCCATGCCTCGACATAGGGAATGGCACGCAGGCAATTGATGCAGGAATAGGTCCAGAAGTCGACGAGCACGACCTTGCCCTTCAGGCCGGCCGCCGTCAGCGGCTGCGAATTCAGCCATTGCACTGCGCCGTCGAGCGAGGGAACGGAGCCTTCGACCGGCAGCTGTGCGGCAGGCTTTTGCGCCATGGCCATCGTCATGGAACCGCCGCCAGCTGCTCCATCCGGCTTTGCACTCATCATCGCGCCGCCATCGCTCTTCATGATGACAGATGAGGGTTTGTTCGGATCCTGGGCATGGAAACGGTCGACAAGATTCTGTTCAAGCGATGCGGTGCTTGCAAGCGACGCCTGCGTCAACAGGCCGGTATCGAGCCCCATGGCAATTGCAACGACGGCAATCAGAACCGCGACACCGACACCGCGGCGCAGCCACTCGCCGATCCCGAGCGATTGCTTCATCGCCTGATAGACCCGGCCACCGATCAGAAGCGCAAGTGCAAGCGATGTGGCAGCACCCAGCGCGTAGGCAAGCAGAAGCAATGTCGTACCCACACTCGCGCCCTGTAGCGCAGCTCCCGTCAGGATGAGGCCAAGCACGGGGCCAGCGCAGGGCGCCCAGAGCAGACCCGTCGCGACGCCCAGCAGCAGCGATGCAGCAATCGTCGATCCTCCGCTGCGGCTGGCGCGATCGGCCGATTGCGACAACCGTGCGCCAAGCGAGACGAGAGGCCGCGTCAAACGATCCGAAAGCGACGGAAAGAGAAGGATGATGCCGAAAACCGCAAGCAGCGCCATGGCCGCATAACGTCCATATTCGTTGGCTGTCACAGCCCAGCCGCCGCCGAAGGCGGCAAGTGTCGCGACGGCGGCAAAGGTCGCCGCCATGCCGACCAGCAGCGGCAACGTGCTGCGCAGAAAAGGCTGGCCCGCCCGCGCAAAGACGAATGGCAGGACGGGCAGAATGCAGGGGCTGACGATCGTCAGAACGCCGCCGAGATAGGCAAGGATAAACAGAAGCATCGTTCGGTCTCTGATCGTTCAGGCAGCAGCCCTATGGAATGTCATGGCGACGCCGTTCATGCAGTAGCGCAGCCCAGTCGGCTTCGGCCCATCGTTGAAGACATGCCCGAGATGGCCGCCGCAGCGAGTACAATGTACTTCGTCGCGCACCATGCCGAAGGAGGTATCGCGCGACGTTGCCACGGCGGTGTCGAGCGGCGCCCAGAAGCTTGGCCAGCCGGTGCCGCTGTCGAATTTCGTGGCCGAGGAAAACGCATCCTGATTGCAGCCGGCGCAGGCGAAATTCCCCTTGCCGTGCTCGTTCAGTAGCGGGCTGGTGAAGGGACGCTCGGTTCCCTCTTCCCTGAGGACGGCATATTGGTCCGCCGTCAAAATCTTCCGCCATTCCTGATCCGTGTGCGAAACGGGGAAATTCATGGAGGTTTTGGCTGCAGCAGAGCCGTAGCCCAATCGCAGGCCGATGGCACCAAGAACCGTTGCCAGAAGCACTCGTCGTCTGTTCAGCATCGCACCGTTCTCCTTCAGCGGACAAGCCGAGCTCACAGGACATCCGGCCTGATATTGCTTCGGCGACGGGGCGCCCCGTCACCATGGATTACGGAAGAGAGGGCCGTCTTGTTACACACATGCTGGTGAGAACACCGAAACGTGAACGGTCTTCATTCAGCCGCCAGGGGCGCAGCAATCACAGCGGCGAAACTCGCCAGGCTTGCCGAGCGAAGCGGCAGATACGTCTTGTCGCTGTCGCGGCAAAGCCGCTTCACCATGTCGGAGGCCGAATGGCTGATGCAATCAACCGGAAAAACCGCCGATGATGCCCTCCCGACCAGGGCCGGCAACAGGGAAAGATTGTCCTCGACGCCACCATCATGAAACAGCAGCTCTATGTTCCTGCTTTCGGCGAGTTTCCGCAAGCGATCGAACAGGCTCGGGCGGCCGCCGACATAAAGCAGCGTCTCATGCCCATCCGTATCTGTCGCAGCGGCAGGATGAGCGTCCGGCGCAATGGCCGCCTCGAGCAGATCCAACTCATGCTTCAATATTTGATTCTCTTCGAGAAGGACGGACACTTGCAACCGGGCTTCGACAAGCTTCGCCTCGGAAGATGCAAGACGTTTCTCGTATCCCTCAGCGCGCTCCCCGGCTACCTGCAGCTTCTCCGAAAGCCTTGCCTCCTGACGTTGCCCCGCGCCTGCGGAAACGGGATCGCCGACAGCCACCTGCGCGCGCCGCAGGCTTTGCTCCAATTCTTCTATACGCTTTTGCAGGATGACATTGTCTTGAGCTGCCGCCTGGAGACGGGCCTCCTGGCGGGCGATCTTCTCGTCTCTCGCCTCGACATCCAGTTGCAGCTTACGCAAACGTGCCAGATCAAGCCGGCTGGAGCTGCCGACGAGATGCGACAGCATATGCACTTCGCCAAAAATATCGTTCATCAGCAAACGATCGCTGGCAGGATGGCTCATGACGGCCCAATAGGCTCCCGATATATCGCCGTCATCGACGGCCTTGTCCCACTGAGCCTTGATCTCCGCCGGGGTCGAAAGCTTTGAAAACTGCTTGAGAATGCGTTCGTGACGACGATCGAGCGCCTTGTTCAGAAGCTTGGCGGCAATGTCACGCTGGCCGGCTGCCCGGACACCGCGGCTATGCAAGACATGGTCGGTCGCCGTCTTCGTATCGATATCACTTGCTTTCGCCAGCATCTGCCGCAGCTCCATCGTCGTCAGGCATGTGCCGACAATCGAACAATGGAACATCGACGGCAGTTCCCAGGTTTTCAGCCGCTGGGTCCTGACAGATGCCGACGAAAGAGTCGGTCGATCGTCCGGGCGTCGTTCGACGATCGGAAGCGCAAAGGGCCGTTTGTGATTGAGAAGAACCGACATGTGAGCACTAGCGTTATATTTCTTCGAATATTACGCTAGTGCGTCTTTCCCCATCAGGCAAGCCCAGTCATCAAAGCACGAGGCATCACGGCCAGAGTCGCTCCTTCAACCAGCCTGTCTTTTCACGCCGATATCGCAAACGATGGTGACGGCGCTCGGCGTCTCCCTGCCAGAATTCGACCTCGTGCGGCATGACGATGAAAAGCGCCCAGCCGGCTGCGACAAGATCGGGTTCGTCCTGCAATCGCCGATGCTGCACCTTCAATGCGTCGTCGAGCTCCTGGGACGAGCCGAGAACCTCGCTTTGACGCTCGGTCAGGGCGATGGCCTTGGCGCCTGATGCACGCGCACGGAAATCGGCATACCGCTCATGTGCCTCGGCCTGAAACGCCATGCCGCGCAGCCGCACCTGCCGCCCGAGCTGCGGCCAATAGAAGGTGAGCGCCACGGAGGGATTGGCGGCAATCTGCCGGCCCTTCGGCCCCTTGCCCGTCGTTGCGAAGTGCCAGCCACGCTGGTCGAGGTTCTTCAGGATAAGAACGCGGGCATCCGGCACGCCATCCTCGTCGATCGTGGAAAGCACCATGGCATGAGGCTCCTTGATATCAGCCTCGATGGCATCGCGCAGCCAGTCGGAAAACAGGTCTTGCGGATTATCGGGTGTCAGATCCGCCTCGAACGATGGAAAAGGCCCGGCCAGGGACTTCAGTATGCGCAATTCGTCTCTCACGGCATTCTCCTCAAGGTTTTGCGATGATGAGACGCAGCGAACCCTCGAAGAAGGGCTGCGTCCGTAGGGCGCCATAACGGCGATCCCAGGATCCGTCGGTGAGATCGCGGCCAAGCTCGTCGGCAAAACGCTCGCCGACGGAGGCGTCGACAAAGCTCCACGCCGAATTGGCAAGCCGCGCACCGGGATCGAGCATTCGTTCCGGCCTGCCATAATACGCCTCGCCGAAGCCATCGACACAATTCAGCGGAATCGGCACCGCTTTGATCTCCACATTGCCGCCGAGGGCGGCCGCGATCGTATGCATGGCCGGATAACGCCTCGCCTCGACGGCAATCATCTCCGACGCATAGACGCTCAGCCACGATCGTTCGAGCAGGTCCGGATCACAGCTCAATACCAATACAGGTCCGCGCGTGACACGGCGCATCTCGGCAAGTCCTTGGCTGAGGTCCGACCATTGATGGACTGTGAACGTCGCCATTGCCGCATCGAAACTCCGATCGGCAAAAGGAAGATGTTCGGCCGTCCCGTCGATCGCGACCGGGAGATGTGCCGGCCGCTGGGCGCGCATGGAGGCCGATGGCTCGACGGCGGTCACCTGCCGATCGATCGGCTCATAGGAGCCGGCACCGGCGCCGACATTCAACACGGTTTTCGCATCGCCGAGGGCGGTGCGGATGAATTCGGCGATATGAGGGTCCGGCTGGCGGTAGTTGGTATAGCCCGATCCGATCACGCCGTAGTTCGCATCGCCTGCGCTGCCGTCCTGATGTCTGCCTTGCACGTCATACCTCCGTTGTTTTGTCAGACATAGCTTCGCCGAACGCGAAAATGCCGTTGCATCGGCGCGTCATTGTTCGATGAATACGCTGTCCACTTCTTTCGGCGTCAAAAAACACGTTATTTTCTCGAAAGAAAAACGATATGTTCGAACAGTCAATGTTCGGAAAATGCACATGGCTAGACGAATTCCCTCGCTGAACGCATTGCGCGCCTTCGAAGCGGCCGGCCGGCTCGGCCGCATGACGCTTGCGGCCGACGAGCTCAATGTGACCCACAGCGCCATCAGCCGGCAGATCCAGCATCTCGAGGAGGTGCTTGGCGTTCCTCTGTTCGAAGGACCGAAGAATCGCCTGAGACTGACCGAAGGCGGGGCGACCCTTTTGACGGGGCTCACGACCGCATTCGACCAGATGGATCTGTCAGTGCGTGCCGTGGCCGACACCGAAGACGGTCAGCTCGACGTCTCCTGCCCCGGCACCTTTACGATGCGCTGGCTCATCCCTCGCCTTTACCGATTTCAGGCGAAATATCCCAACATAGAAGTGCGCTTGTCGGCCTCGTCAAAACCCGTCGATTTCAGCCGCGACGGCTTCGATGTGGCGATCCGCGTCGGGACCGCACCATGGCCTCCCGGCGCCGATGTGATTTCCCTGTTTCCGGAACAGACGGGCGCGGTGCTCGCGCCATCGCTCTTTGCGGCGTCGACGCCTGAGTTCGACGGCCTGCCTCAGCTTCACACGCGCACGAGGCTGCGCGCCTGGGGCGACTGGCTGGCCCGCTCCGAAAGATCGGTCGCCACCGGGCCTCGTGTCGAATACGAGCATTTTTACTTCATGCTCGAAGCTGCGAGCGCCGGCCTTGGCGTCTGCGTCGCCCCCTGGCCCTATGTCAGCGACGATATCCGCTTTGGCCGATTGATGGCGCCCTACGGCTTCCTGGAAAGCGGCCACGAATATGTCGCCCTCCGTCGCGCCCGCCGGAACCGGAAATCCGCACTTTTTTGCGAATGGCTGCATGACGAGGCCGAGGTCTATCTGCGCTCGAGCACGCCGCCGAACAGCTGATATTCTCAGCTGACCGGAGAAAAGCCGGCTTCGTTCAAGATCTCCTGCCCGGTCGGCGACAATAAAAAGTCGCGCAGCTCTCTGGTTTCGACATCCGCATCCATGCGAATCGCCATGCCGTATTCGATGAGCGGTTGAAACTCGTCGGGAACAGGAACAACGCTGAAAGCCGGATCACCTGCCAGAAGACGCGCGTTTGAAGAATAGCTCATCATCAGATCGACCACGCCATCGGTGACCAGGTAGCCAGCGCCCTTGCCTGGCGGTGTCGGCGGCGAATTGCGACCGCCCACCAATTGCCGGGAGCGGGACCGGATCGCCTCGCCCTTTCCCGGATGCCGGGCTTCGATACGGTCGAAAACCTCGAAAGCATAGTCACCGCCTGGATCATCGCCCGGTGTCGACGTGCCGATCCTCACGGCGGGATAGGACAGCACCGCGAGAAAATTCTCCGTCGTCAGGCCAAGCTCGGCACGCGCGAGCACACAGAGCCGATTGCGGGCAAAGCAGACCGCATCTTCCGCAAGACCCATGGAAACAAGCCGCCGCGGATGCGCCATGTTGGCAGAGGCAAAGAGATCGAAGCTGGTGCCCGCCTCGATCGTTTCGCGCAATAGTCCCGCAGGCCCGAGCGTCAGCGAAATGCCAATGCCGAATTCATAACCAAAAGCACCGATGATCGCCGGAAAGGCATGGCGCAGGCTGCCGGCAGACAAGACTTGAACTGCATTGCTCACGGGCGATTTCCTTTTCGGTCTCTTTGCCGGAACAGCGGCACGAACGCGGTCTCCGCAAGTTCACCATTGCCGAGCGTCGCCGAGCGAACCGGAAGGCCATAGAGCGCTTCGAGATTATCCTCAGTCATCACGTCATCGGTGGCGCCGAGGATGGTTCCTGCCTGGTCGAGCATGAGCAGCACCTTGTCGGCGATGGCGACCGCATGGTTCGGCTGATGCGTGGTGAAGGCAATCGCCAGTCTCTGGCGATCTGCAAGGGTTGCAAGCAGCGACAAAACAACATCCTGGTTCTTGAGATCAAGCGCGGAGGCAGGCTCATCGAGCAACAGCACCGCATTTTCGCCGGCCAACGCCCGCGCGATCAGCACCAGTTGCCGTTCACCGCCGGAGAGCGCTTCGATGTTGCGTTGCGCGTAGTCGGCCATACCGGTGAGATCAAGCGCCTCCATGGCCTTTTCGACATCGATCTTGCGCGGCGTCTGGAACAGCCCGATGTGACGGGCACGCCCCATCAGCACGACATCGAGCACGGAATAGGGAAAGGAGCCGGAAAACTCTTGCGGCACGAAGCCTGTCTGCAGGTTCAGCGTGATGTTGCCGGCGCTCGGCTTCAAAAGTCCAGCCAGCACGCGCAGCAAGGTAGACTTGCCGCGACCGTTCGGCCCGAGAATAGCGGTAATCTCGCCGGCGCGAAGATCAAGATGAAGATCGCGAAACTGCCAGCGCTCGTCATCATAGGATTGGCTCGCCCCTTCGACCCGCAGCTTGATCGGATCAGAACCCATGCACGCCTCGCTGGGTTTGCCGGAGCACCAAAGCGAAGACCGGCGTGCCGATCAGCGCTGTCAGAATGCCAAGCGGGATTTCGGAACTGGTCGCGGTCCGCGCGATGGTGTCGATGATGAGCAAATAAAGCGCGCCGATCAGCAGGGATGCCGGCATCATTACGCGGTGATCCGGCCCGACCAGCATGCGCGCCATATGCGGCACGACGAGACCGACCCAGCCGATGATGCCGCTGACGGCAACCTGCGCCGCGACGATGCAGGAGACCAGCACAAGGATCAGCCAGCGCAGCGGCTCGACATTGACGCCGAGGGCACGCGCATCCTCGTCGCCGATCGACAGCAGATTGATGCGCCAGCGCAGACCCAGCAAAAGGAGGCTGCCGATCAGGACAGGTGCCGCAATCAGCCAGAACTTTTCCCAATTGGCCGTCGCAAAGCTGCCGAGCAGCCAGAACACCATGGCCGGAAGTTTGTCTTCGGTATCGGCGAGATATTGCACGAGGCTCACCAGCGCTCCGAAGAAGCCGCTCACCACGACGCCTGCAAGGACAAGCGCCAGGATATTGCGCCGCGCGACAATGCCGTTCAGCGCGTAGACGATGACCAGGGCGGACAAACCGAATGCGAAAGCCGAGCCGAGCAGGCCATAACGTGAAAAGCTCAAGAGGATGGCAAGCGTGCCGCCGAAAGCCGCTCCCGAGGAAACGCCCATTACCTGCGGCCCCACCAAAGGATTACGGAACACGCCCTGCAGCGTCGCGCCCGAGAGCGCCAGTCCGGCACCGGCAAGCAGCGCCAGCAGGATACGCGGCATGCGCACCGTGAAGACGACATTCGCCTCGGTCGCTGTGACGGGCACCGCCGGCGGTGAGATCGGCGACCAGAGGATTTCCACGACGCGCAGGAATGGAATGTCGTAGCGGCCGACGCCGAGCGAGACGACAGCGATAATAACAAGCAGGATCGCCAATGTAGCGATCATCGCTCTAGGCCCGTATCGGCTGGAAGCCGCCGCGCTCATTGCACGGCGCGATAATCGGTGCGGTAGAATTCCTTGTAGTAGGCGTCCGCTTGCCTCTGCATGTCGATATCCTTGAACCGCTCGGGATAAAGCTCCTTCGCCATCCAGAGCTCGCCGAGCGCCATGGCTTCCGGCATCGGATAGCCCCATGCCTTGGCATATTCCGGCATGAGGTAGATGCGCCCGCTCTTGACGGCATCGATCGTCTGCCAGGAGGCAGCCTTCCTGATCTCATCCACGACGGCCGGATAACGCTCCTGGACGAAGATGACGGCGGGGTTCCACGTCAGCACGTCCTCCATCGTCACTTGCTTGAAGCCGGTGATCGAACTGGCGACGTTGCGTGCGCCGGCGCGCTCCATCATCAGGCCGGTATATTTGCCGCGGCCGTAGGTCGTCAGGTCCGGATTGGCCATATAGACCGGCACGCGCTTGTCCGCCGGGATATCGGCAAGACGATCGGCAACGAGTTTGCGGGTCTTCTTGGTAACCGCAATCATCGCCTCGCCCTGTTGCTTGCGTCCGAGCACGTCAGCGATGAGGCGCACGCCGGTCGCAAAGCCGGCGTCGATTGCGGCTGGCTCATCCTTGACGGAGGGGTTGAGCTTGACGGCCTCTGCTGGCGGCACATCGAGCAGCGAGATCGCCACGACGGAAAGGCCGGCATCCTCGATCTGCTTCACCATATCGGCCGGCGCATAATTGGTCACGAAGACCACATCCGGTTTCAGCTTCAAAAGCTCCTCGATATTGACTTTGGTCAGGCCACCCGGCATCGGCAGATTGGGCAGCTGCGGCGCAAGCCGCACATAATTGGCACCGAGCTGCTTCTTCCATTCGTCGAGAACGCCAACCACCTTGTCCATCGCATCGAGCTGGACGGCGATATTGAGCGTCTGATGCTGCAGGATGACGACCCGGTTGACGGCATCGGGAATATGCACCTGCCGGCCGATCTGATCGGTCACGACACGGTCAGCCCAGGCAGGGACGGAAAACAACAAGCTGCTGAAAATGATAGCGATTTTAACGAAAACAAGCAGACGTTGGCGCTGAAACATGGGATCCTCCTGAAAAGGTCCCAATCGCTATCATTATATTTCTTCGTATACAACGATCGCCAATCTGAAAACCAAGCCGCAAGCCGCGCCCTCATCAGCGCGGCGCGTCGATCTCTCAAGCCACCTGGAAAAAGTGGCCGTCTCCCACCTGCTCGTATCTGCGCTTTGGTGGTTGGTAGTCGACTGTGCGGAACGGGCTCCCGATCTCCTCATTCGAGATGCGGCGCACCTGGCGCCTCGTCGGATCGGCAATCGGCACTGCCGCCATCAGGCGCTTGGTATAGTCGTGTTGCGGATTGTCGAACACCGCCCGGCGAGGCCCGATCTCGACGATCTCACCGAGATACATCACCGCAACACGGTGGCTGATGCGCTCCACCACGGCCATGTCGTGGCTGATGAAGAGATAGCCGAGACCGTACTTCTCCTGCAAATCCAGCATGAGATTGATGACCTGTGCCTTGACGGAGACGTCGAGCGCGGAAACCGATTCATCTGCAATGAGAAGCTTCGGCTCGAGCGCAAGTGCCCGGGCAATGCACACACGCTGGCGCTGCCCGCCCGAGAACTCGTGCGGAAAGCGATCCGCCATCGAGGCCGAAAGGCCGACCCGTTCGAGAAGGCGGCCGACGTGATCCTTTGCCTGCGAGGCGCTTGCCAGCCCATGGGCAATGATCGGTTCGGCGATCGCCTGGCCGATACGCATGCGCGGATTGAGGCTTTCGAACGGATCCTGGAAGATCATCTGCGCTTCGCGCCTGATATCGGCGAGATCGCCCTTGCCGGCCTTCAGGACATCCTTGCCGTCGATTTGGATTTCGCCTGACATTGCCGGGGCAAGACGGATGATCGAACGTCCGGTCGTCGACTTGCCGCAACCGGATTCGCCGACCAGCGACAGGGTTTCACCCTGCCTGAGTTCGAGCGAAACGCCTTCGACAGCGTGGATGCTGCCGACGGTCCTGCGCAGGAAGCCGCGCTTGACGGGAAAGCGGGTGATGAGGTTGTCGACCTTCAGGATGGGCGGCTCGCTGAGCTTTACCGTATCTTCGGTCGGCTTCACCGGCTGCACCTCGCCGGTCGCCATATCCACCTGCGGAAAGCGCAAGGGGCGGTCCTTTCCGGTCATCGAGCCGAGTTGCGGCACGGCCGAAAGAAGCGCCCGCGTATAGGGATGCCTGGCGCCGGCAAAGAGCGCCGCCGTCGCATCCGTCTCGACCTGCTCGCCGCGATACATGACGACCGTGCGATCGGAAATCTCGGCGACGACGCCCATGTCATGGGTGATGAAGAGGACGGACATGCCCTCCTCTTCCTGCAGCGTCTTGATCAGGCCGAGGATCTGCGCCTGAATGGTCACGTCGAGAGCCGTCGTCGGTTCGTCGGCGATCAGCAGCTTCGGATCGCAGGCAAGCGCGATCGCAATCACCACGCGCTGACGCATGCCGCCGGAAAAATTCATCGGATATTCGTTGAGACGCGATTTTGCCGAGGGGATGCGCACCTTCTCGAGCAGGCGCACGGCCTCGGCTTCGGCCTGCGATTGCGACATGCCGCGATGCTGCACCAGCACCTCGGTGATCTGCTGGCCGATCCTCAGAACGGGATTGAGCGAGGTCATCGGCTCCTGAAAAATCATGCCGATCCGATTGCCGCGGATCGCCTGCATGGCGTTGAGCGGCAGGGACAGAAGATCCTGTCCCTCAAATTCGATCCTGCCCGTAATCTTCGAATTGGCCGGCGACAGAAGCCGCATGATCGACATCGCCGTGACGCTCTTGCCGGAGCCGGATTCACCGACCACGGCAACCGTCTCCTTCGGGCCTATATCGAAGCTGATATCGCTGATGACATTGCGCCATTCGCCGCCGACGCGGAAGGCCGTGTTGAGCTTGGAGATCGAAAGGATCGGTTTGGTCATGGCTCAGCCTTCCCGCCGTGGATTGAGGATATCGCGCAGCGCATCGCCGATAAGATTGATCCCGACGATGAGCATGAGAAGCGCAAGACCCGGAAAGAAGCTGATCCAGTAGTCGCCGGAGAGCAGATATTCGAAGCCGTTGGAGATCAGCAGACCGAGGGAGGGTTGCGTGACCGGCAGACCGATACCGAGGAAGGAGAGCGTCGCCTCCAGCATGATGGCATAGGCCACGCGCATCGTGGCAACGACGATCAGAGGCGGCAGGCAGTTCGGCAGGATATGACGAAAGAGGATGCTGCGATCAGGCAGGGCCATCGACCGGGCTGCGTCTACATAGGCGCGCTTGCGCTCCACCAGCGCCGAGCCGCGGATCGTGCGAGCATAATAGGCCCATTGCGTGACGATGAGCGCCAGGATGATCTTGTCGACACCCTGGCCGAGGATGGCGAGAAAGATCAGCGCGATGAGAATCGCGGGGAAACTTAGCTGGATATCGACTACCCGCATTAGGAAAGCATCGAGGCGGCCGCCAACATAGGCGCTGACGAGCCCGATGGAAGCGCCGATGACAAGTGCTACGGCCGCACTCGATATGCCCACCAGCAGGCTGGTGCGAAGACCATAGAGGATCGCGCTCATCAGATCACGGCCCTGATCGTCCGTGCCGATCAGATAGAGCATGCCGCTCGTGCTATGCGAGCCAGGCGGCAGGCGCCCATCGAGAATGTCGAGCTGGGACAGATCATAGGGATTCTGCGGGGCGAGCAACGGCGCGAATAATGCAGTAACCACGAAGATGGAAACGATGATGAGGCCTGCCAGCGCAAGCTTGTCGTGCAGAAGGGCCGACATCGTCTGGCGGAAGGGTGATCGCGATGCGCCTTTGCCTGCACTCCCCTTGCTCGCATGCACCGAGCCAGCGTTTGAGCTATTCTCGGCCATTACGAATTCCCTTCGAGACGAACGCGGGGATCGACGATCGAATAGAGGATGTCGACCAGCAGATTGATGATGCTGAACATCACGACGGTGATCATCAGATAGGCGAGGATGACCGGGCGGTCGAGCACGCCGATCGCGTCGATGATGAGCTTGCCCATGCCGGGCCAGGCAAAGATCGTCTCGGTCACGACAGCAAAGGCGATCAGCGATCCAAGCTCCAGGCCGATCACGGTGATCAGCGGGATCAGAGTGTTCTTCAGCACATGCACGGTGACGATCCGCCGTTCCGTGAGACCCTTGGCACGGGCGAACCGGACGAAATCGAGCTGCATCGTCTCCATTACGCCGGCACGAGTCAGGCGGATGACGAGCGAAATCTTGAAGAGTGCCAGATTGAAGGCCGGCAGCACCAGATGAGACAGCCCATCCAAGGTGAAGAGGCTGAGCGGCACTCCGAAGACAGGCACCGTCTGCCCGCGGCCTGATGCCGGCAGCCAGCCAAAATGCACGCTGAACAGCATGATCATCACAAGGCCGATCCAGAAGGTCGGTAGGCTGAAGCCGAGGATCGAGAAGGTCATGATCGATTTCGAGATCAGGCCCTTCGGCTTGAGACCGGCATAGACGCCAAGCGGGATGCCGATCACGAGCGCCATGACCAGGGCAACGAAGGCGAGTTCCAGGGTCGCCGGCATGCGGTGCAGGATCAGCGTCAGCGCCGGTTGATTATAGACGAAGGAATTGCCGAGATCGCCCGAAAGCGCACGGGTGAGAAACAGCCAGTATTGCTCCCAGACCGGCTTATCGAGACCGAAGGACTGGATGACTTGAAGACGCTCCGCCGGCGTTGCCGTCGGGCTCAACAGCACATCGACCGGATTGCCGACGAGATAGAGCCCGGCAAAAACCAGAACTGACATGACGAGCAGCGTAAGAACGGTCTGGATCGACCGGCTCAGCAAATATCCGCCCATGAAATTCAACCTCCCTGCGCTGTAGCCCCGAGCCCGCTTTGCCCGTAGCGGGCGATGCGCTCGATCAGCAGTGCGATGAACCCGGCCTCGTCGACTTCAGTGACAACGGTGGCATTCGCCGACCGATCCAATTTCCCGTAAAAGTCGGCAAAGGTGTATCCCATGGTGAGGCCCGTCACCTGCACGCCGACGAAAGCCTTGCGGCTGGTGAACAAATCCGGGCGGATGAGCCAGGCGATCGTTGTGGCGTCGTGGATCGGGCCACCCGGCCTGCCAAACCGCCCGACATCGCTGCGGTCGAAGGTGGAAAACAGATTGAAAAGCGCCTTGCCTGCCTCGCCGCCGGCCCGGAACCGCTCGAAATGCTCTAAAGTAAACAGTGCCTGGAACGTCATGTCGAGCGGCATCACGACGATCGGCACGCCGGAGCGATAGACAATCTCGGCGGCATGCGGATCAGCATAGATGTTGAACTCGGCCCAGGGCGTGCGGTGCCCCAGCGCCGAGAAAGCGCCGCCCATCGAAACGATCTGCCTTATGCCCGCTGCCACGTCCGGATGCTGGATGAGCGCCAGGGCAATATTGGTCATCGGCCCGATGGCGCAGATGGTGATCTTTTCGCCGACCTTTGCCGCTTCGCGCGCCGAGCGCACGATGAAATGCACGGCATGTTCTTCGGATGGGCCGATGTCGCCAGGTTTGACCAAGGCATCGTCAAACGCACCGATGCGGGCATATTTGCCATAGACCTGGTCCCGCACAAGCGGTCCGGCCGCGCCTGCATGAACCGGCACGTCATGGCGACCGCTGAGGCCGACGATCTTGCAGGCGTTGAGCACCGTATCGCGAAGGGCAACATTGCCGGCGACGATCGAGAGGCCGCGCACATCGACTTCCGGCGATGCAAGCGCCATCAGGATGGCGGCGGCATCGTCCACGCCGGGATCGGCATCGATGATGATCTTCTCGCGCGTCATGCGACAGCCTTTTCGGCGTAGCGTGACAGCCGGTCGAGGAAGAAGGCGATCACACCCTCGGCATCGACCTTGGTGACGATATCCGCATTCGGCTCGAGGCCGCTCTTGCCGTACCAGTCGGCGATCGTCTGGCCCATGCAGAGCTCGCTTTCATGCTCGACGAAGACGCGGGCCTTCTCGGTCACGAACAGATGCGGGGCAAGGATATAGGCCATCACCAGAGGATCATGCAGCGGTCCTCCGCGCGAACCGTAGCGGCGCACGTCATTGCGATCCCAGAAGGCCATCAGCTCGGCAAGCGTCTGCGAGATACGGCCGCTGACACGCGAGAACTCGGCGACATGCTCGGGCTTCAGCATCACCTGATGCGTCGCATCGAGCGCCAGCGCGACAAGCGGAATTCCGCTTGAAAAGACGACATGCGCCGCATGCGGGTCCGCCAGCATGTTGAATTCGGAAGTCATCGTCCGATTGCCGGGTTCGCGATAGGCGCCCCCCATCATGACGATCCGCTCGATACCTTCGGCAATCTGCGGTTTCATCCTGAGGGCGACGGCAAGATTGGTCATCGGCCCGAGGCAGCAAAGTGTGACGCGCTCGCCCGTCCGTGCCGCTTCGCTCAGGGTGTCGATGAGGAAATCGACCGCCGATTTGCTCTCGGCCATCTTTTCAGGCTCCGGCAAGATCGTGTTGCCAAGCCCGGTCTTGCCGTGGAATTGGCCATAGATCGGCTCGCGCAGCATCGGACGAAAACAGCCGGCAAAGACCGGGATATCGGAACGCCGACCGAGCTCGCAAACCTGAAGGGCGTTGCGCACGGTGCGCTCCAGAGGCTGGTTGCCGCAGACCGGCGTGATGCCGAGGATGTTAAGCTCCGGCGATACGAATGCGGTCAGAAGGGCGATCGTATCGTCAATTCCGGGGTCACAATCGACAATGATCGAAATCGGCTTCATGGGGACATGCCTTCAATGAATGGAAAATGCGGTCTCAAAGCGCGCCGAGTTCACGAAGAACATCTGCGATCTCGGTTCGTGCGGTCTCGCCAAGGGGGAGCTGCGGCTGCATGGGTGCGCCGACCGCAAAGCCCTGCAGCTCCAGCGCCGTCTTGATGCAGGCGGCGATCGAATATTTTGCGAAGATCTCGTTCACCCGCCAGAGTGGTCGCTGCAGCTCCATCGCTCTTGCCCAATCGCCGGCATTGGCCGCCTCATAGAGCGCGATGCTCTGCTTCGGCACGACGCAGGCGGGGCCTGCCATCCAGCCGACGCCACCGATCATCATCACGCAGACCGGAATATGGGCCGAGGCGGCGAACACCTCCATTCGACCATGGGTCCGCTCGATGATGGAGAGCAGCCGCCCCGTATTGGTCGAGGCGTCCTTGATGTAGCTTATGTTATAAACACGGCTCAACCGCTCGATGACTGGCAGGCTCAAATCGGAACGCTGGAATTGCGGATTGGTATAGAGCACCACCGGCCGTCCCTTCGCGGCCTTCGCAATGGCCGTGAAGTAGGCCTCGACACCCTCATCGCCGACCGGAAAATAGGATTCCAGCACAGCAAGGATACCGTCGGCTCCTGCCTCGACCATATGTTCGGTCTGGGCGACGGCATCGCTGGTCGATGTCGATGCAACGCCCGCCACGACGGGGACGCGTCCGCGGCTGGCGGCAATGACCGTATCGACGACGCTGCGACGCTGATCCCAGTTCAGATAGGCGAATTCGCCGGTGCTTCCGAGCGGCGTCAGGCCGTGAACCCCTGAAGCGATCAGGTGATCCACGAGGTCGGTCAACACGCCCTTCATCACCTGACCGGAATGATCGATCGGGGAGACGAGATAGGGAAATACGCCGTAGAAAGACATGTTCGATCGTCCTTTTGCCGGCTCAGTTCGGCTTCACATAATAGGGAAGCGTGTAGCCGTCCGACCGGCCCGGATAGGAGAGATCCTTCTTCACCGCCCAGGTATTGGCGAGGTAGAAGATCGGGATGACGCCAAGGTCGTTCATCGCGATCTCCGTCGCCTTGCGAAGCAGCTCCTCGCGCTTGCCGTCATCGAGCGTCGAGCGCGCGGCGCTCAGCATCTTGTCGAATTCCGGATTTGAATAGCGTCCGCGGTTGCCCTGCCCGGCCTTGTCCCCGAAGGTTTCCAGGATCGGACCCAGCACGCCGGATGCCTCGCCCGTCTCGACCGCCGCACCGCCCATGATGAAGCTGAACTCCAGATTGGAGGCGCGGGTGAAATAGACGCTGCCAGGCAGGGTCGCAACTTCGGTCTTGATGCCGATGCGGCTGAAGAACTGACCGATCGCCTGGGCAACCTTGGAGTCGTTCGGGTAGCGGTCGTTCGACGCATGGAAGGTCAGCGAGAAGCCGTTCGGATAGCCGGCCTTGGCAAGCAGTTCCTTCGCCTTGTTCGGATCGTAGGCATCGACTTTGATGGACGGGTCATACCCGAAATAGCCTTCCGGAACGAGCTGACCTGCTGGCACGCCCTGTCCGTCCATGATGCGGTCGACGAGCGCTTCGCGGTTGATCGAGAGCGAAAGCGCGCGACGCACCTCCGGCTTCAAGAGAGGATTCTTGCCATCAGGCCCTTTGGCGAAGGGCGATACGTCGCGCGCCTGATCCATGTGGAGATACATGATCCGGTTTCCGGCAACATTGACGACCTTCAGCTGATCGGAGGCCTGCAGCCGCCGAGTGTCTGCTGTCGGGATGCTTTCGATCATGTCGACATCGCCCGCAAGCATTGCCGCAACGCGGGCGCTGCTGTTCTTGAATATTTTGAAGGTCACCTTGTCCCAGGCGGCCTTTTCGCCCCAATAGGCATCGTTGCGTGCGAGCACCACGTTATCGTCGGGCGTCCAGGAGACGAATTTGAACGGGCCGGTACCAATCACGCCCTTGCCGGAATTCATCTCTTCGGTCGTGGTGTTCTGCATCTTGGCCGGCAGGATCGCGATACGGCTGAGATTGTTCAGCAGCAGGGGCGTCGGGCCATCGGTCTTGATGCGAACCGTCAGCGGATCGACCGCGGTGACCTCGGTGATCGCCTTGACATAGGCCGCAAAGGAGCTCGGGCTATTCTTGGAAGCGAGCGGCACGCGCTTGATGCTGGCAACGACATCATCGGCGGTAAAATCGCTTCCGTCGTGGAATTTCACATTCGGACGAAGCTTGAATTCCCAGGTCGTGTCGTCGATGGTTTTCCAGGACAGCGCCAGTGCCGGCTGCAGCCGCTGCTTCTCATCCTGGTTGACGAGACCATCGAAAATATTGCGTGCCATCGCGCTGTTCGGTCCGACGACGTAAAACTGCGGATCCATGGATGTCGTCGAGGCGGCAAGGCCAACGGTCAGATCCCTCGCCTGGCTTGTGAGCGGCATGGCAAGGACGGATGCCGCCAAGACGGCCGCGACCTTTAGAAATTTCATGATGGTATTCCTCCCGCTTTTTTGAAATCCGCACTCTCCAAGCAGATTTTCTCTGCAACTAACGAACCTGATGGGAAAAGAAAAATTGCATTTTGTGTTCGATCCATGCCCTAATGTTATGGAAAGGGCATTGGGATGCGATTGAAACCAAGACAGGTGGAAGCCTTCAGAAGCGTCATGATGACAGGGGGCATCACGGCTGCAGCCGATGCCTTGAACGTCACGCAGCCCGCCGTTAGCCGCCTCATCCGCGATCTGGAGGAAATCGTCGAGATCACACTATTCGAGCGGGTGGGAGCCCGCCTCGTGCCGACGGCCGAGGCGACGCAGCTCTTCCGGGAAGTCGAACGGCTGTATCTTGGCCTCGACCAGATCGCCCAGGCCGCCGACGACATTCGTCGGCATAAAAACATCGTTCTCAGAATTGCGAGCGTGACGTCGCTCGTCCGGCCATATCTTCACCAAGCCATCCTCGATGTCGTTGGCAACCGGCGCGACATTCCGCTTGTCATCGATGTCGAAAACAGCCGGCATATTTGGGATATGGTCGATAAGAACCGCTACGATCTTGGCTTCGTCTTCGGCTCGCCCCGCATGGCGGACAAGAATGCCGTTCTCCTGCATAGTTCCCATGCCGTCGCCGCCATGGCGCCGGGACATAGGCTTGCGTCCCGAAGCGTCATCCGGCCCGCCGATCTCATGGAGGAGCGCGTGCTGATCCCCGGCCGCAACTCACCGCTCAGACTGGCGCTCGACCGCGCCTTCTCCACGCAGGATCATCCGCCGACCAGCACGATGGAGACATCGATGCTCAATTGCTGCTATTTTGCAGCCGCCGGCATGGGCGTTGGCATCGTCGATCATACAAGCCTGCAGTCCGCCGGAACCGATATTGTCGCGGTCCCGTTCGAACCGCAGATTGAGGTCGCCTACTTCGCCATTCGTCCTTCCGGCGGTCACCGCATCTCAATCCTGGACGATCTGATCAAGCGAATGAGCGAGCTCATCGGCTCGGATGCAAAAGCGTGATGCGGTTTTGCGGCAACGACAGGTGCAAAATCAAAGAGCTAAAGCGCGAGAAGCGAATCTGAAGGGTCACGGCGCTCTTTGAGCCCGAGGCGGATCGCGTTCCACGGCGGGACATTGGACTTTGCCGAGATGCGAACATTACCGGTAATCCTCAAGCCGAAGCTGCTCGGCCTTCCTTATCTCCGTTATCTCTGCCGGCTTCCTTCGGTTCGTTTTCAGCACATCGCGGTTGAAGTCATTGACCGCCCAGCAAACACCGATGGTTTGGAGATGCGCGGTGTTTTCTATTCCAATTTTTATGAGAAAAGTCAGGCGCCCGGCTAGCGCGTTGCGGCAATGCTCATTGTTATCGAACCAGGGCTGGCTGGCGACATTGTCGAGCACCTTCTGGAGTGTCGCGGCTTGCTCCAGCGATAGGCTGCCTCCCATGAGGTAGCGAAAGCGTTCCATCATGCCTCCTTCGAGGACCACTGCTACTGCGACATCACAGATGGACTCGCTCTTGCAAGTGAAGCTACTCAGATACTATTGCAGTCTGTTACTTCAACTCTACGTGGTGGCGATCCCTGACGGCGAGCCGCCAGCAAAACCGGCCATTGCTTATGCCTACCACCAGCACGTTAGGCAGACTGTCGTCTAAAGCCTACGTCCATTTTTGACACCGCCGGAACGCTGAATACCCGACGAACAGGCGGAAGCTGCCGCAAGTGCGCTCGTGGTGATCGATCCCTTGGGGTTCTGCCAGCTTTACCGCTCAGCAAGCCCGCCTGCGCTTCATCATCGCGCTCAGCTTCTCCGCCCCGGCTTCGTCGACGGGTGTGTAGACGATCATGCGGTCGTCATTGCTGGGACTTGCCCACCAATTGTTGGATTGCAGCGCCAGGATCGTGCCGTCGGCCAGGCGGAAACGCTTCACGACATTCTCTATGCCTTTGAGCTGATAGCGGTCCCAGACGATACGAAACTGATCCGAAACGCTCATATAGCGTTCCAATTGCCGTTCCCAGGCCGGGTCGTCGAGATGCTCTGCCATGGATGCACGGAACAGGGCAGCCATGCCGGCCAATACCTCATCGGGATTGACCTGGCTCGCTCGCCACGCAGGATTGACGAGGGACAGATAGATGCAATTCCGATCTTCAAGCGGGATCGCATCGAGATCGACGCCGACGAGGCGGCGATAGGCCTCGTTGAAGCCGCGTATATTGTAGCGCTTCGTCTGGATAAAAGCCGGGTAAGGACAGAGCTGATCGAGGATGCTCTGGCTTGCCTTGGTGAGCGGCTCACAGACCCGTGGATTTTCGAGCCGCGGCGGGACCGGCAGATTGGCCAATCTGAACAGGTGCTCCGTCTCGACTTCGTTGAATTCCAAAGCATGTGCGACAGAGAGAAGCACGCGCGGCGACACGCGGATCGGCCGGCCCTGCTCCAGCTTGGTGTACCAGGTAATGCCGATATCGGCACGTGACGCCACTTCCTCCCGCCGCAATCCGGGTGTACGAATGCGCCCCGCGCGGCCAAGACCCAGTCGCTGCGGGTCAAGGGTTTCCCGCCGCCGTCGCAACATCTCGCCGAGCTCCTGTGCCCGCGAAAGCGTCTGATTGGAGCCTATATCGAGCGTACCGTGCATTTCCATTCTCCAGCCTGACACTTTTTATACCAGTCTAAGCAGGTATCTTGTACCAGTTTAACATAGGTGTAGAACGCTGTGGACTCAGTTCTGGAAATCGTTTGAGGTCCCCATGACATCCGCACCAATCCGGCTTGGCCAATTCGGCCTGCTGATCCTGCTTGCCGGGCAATTGCTGCTGCAGCTCGATTTTTCCATCATCAATGTCGGCCTTGCCGCCATCTCCGCCTCCCTGCATGCCGGCGAGACCGAGCTTGAACTTTTCGTTGCCGCCTATGGCGTCGCCTTTGCCGTCTGCCTAGCCATGGGCGCCCGCCTCGGCGACAATTTCGGCCGCAGGCGCATGTTCGGCCTGGCCGTTCTGATGTTCTGCCTTGCCTCGCTGCTTTGCGGGCTGGCGACTTCGGTCGCCTTCCTCATCGTCGCTCGCGCGCTGCAGGGAATTGCGGCAGCGCTCATGGTGCCGCAGGTGCTGGCGACCATCCATGTCAGCCTGACCGGACGCGATCACGCCCGCGCCGTCTCGCTCTATAGCGCGATCGGCGGCATCGCCTTCATCGTCGGCCAGGTTCTCGGCGGCTTCCTGATCTCGGCTAATATTGCCGGTTCCGGCTGGCGCAGCATCTTTCTCATCAACCTGCCGATCTGCATTCTGATCCTGCTCAGCATGTGGCGCCATGTTCCCGAAACGCGTGGCCAAGGCAGGGTTCCGGTCGACTGGTCAGGCATGATCACGCTGGCGCTGCTGACGCTCTCGGTCCTGCTACCGACTGCGCTCGGCCCGTCGCTCCGCTGGAATTGGCTTTGCCTGCTCGGCTTCGTGCCGATCCTGCCGCTGGTGGCGCTCCTCTGGCGCATCGAGCGCGCCAAGGAGGCGCGCGGTGCCTTCCCGATCCTGCCTCCCTCGCTCACCCGCATCTCCAGCATGCGGTTCGGAGGACTGATCGCCATATTGTTCTTCACCTGCTGGAGCGGCTTCATGTTCGTCTTCGCCCTGACGCTGCAGGCAGGTGCCGGGCTGACACCGCTGCAATCGGGCAATGCCTTGATCGCGCTCGGCGGTTCCTATTTCATCTCTGCCGCCTTCGTCACGCGTCGCCTTGCAAACATACGCCGGGAGCTCATGCTGGCGATGGGTTGCGTGATCCAGATGACCGGGCTTGCGCTGCTTATCGTGACGCTCGAAACGGTCTGGCCGCAACCCGGCGTCATCAACCTTATCCCATCCACCGTGCTGATCGGCTTCGGACAAGCTCTCATCGTCAACAGCTTCTACCGGCTCGGCCTTGCGGACGTGCCGCATGAACATGCCGGCGCCGGCAGCGCCATGCTTGCGACCATGCAGCAGGTGTCATTGGGTCTTGGGCCTGCGATCCTTGGGGCCGTTTTTGCACAGGTCCTGCAATATTCGAGCGCCTATCTCTCGGCCGGGGTGACGGCTATCGCCGTCGAACTCGGGCTGATGGCCATCCTGCTGGCGGCCACACTTCTAAGGCTGGCGCAGCAGCACAGCCGGCCTGAAGAAGAAGCCGAAATCGACGATACCTTGATCGTCGCACCCGAATGATCGAACGGTCAGGATCATTTGATCCAATAGCGAAGTCCGGCCTGTGGCCAGGCCGGACTTGCAAGCATGAACCTCGTCTTCGACCAGATGACGCTATGCCGGCAGCTGGAAGGCCCAATTGGCGATCAGCACGATGGCAAGGCCGCCAACGAGCGCCAGATAGGGTAGAATGCCCGCCTTCCTGACGCCCAGGTCCTGGCCGACCAGGCCCAGATCATCCATAGCTCCGGCCGGGAATTTGCCGCCGTCACGCACATAATGCCTGTAGGCAAAGACCGGCAGGATAAGGGCCGCGAAGGCAAAGCCGATCCAGAGGGCATTGGCATAGCCCCAAACCTTCGCCCCCGCGCCGAGGAAAAGCGCGTTAACGAAAGCAAGGATCGTGTTGAGGCCGATGAGCCAGGACGGTGCCTTCCACGGGCGCTCGACATGACCGGAGTCCATGCGGTGGATCCAGCCGGAATTGAGGTTGAGGAAGTTGAAGATGATGTATCCGACGTTGGAGACGGCGAGCACGAAGAAATAGCCGCTGGTGTCGGATGCGATTGCCAGAAGAGAAAGGTTGAAGGCGAAGTCGGTCCACATCGCTCTCGTGGGCGCACCGTTCTCGTTCACATGATCGAGATATTTCGGCAGCCAGCCATCCTTGGACCCCTGATAGAGGGTGCGCGAGGAACCGGCCATCGCGGTCATGATCGCCAGGAACAGCGCCAGGATCATCAGGATGACGAGCAGCTGCGTGACGATACGACCGGCGCCGATCAGGCCGCCGAGCGCTTCGGCGACGCCGGTGCCGTCAACAATGCCCGGAGCCAGCATGCCGGCATGGCCGAGCACGCCCTGGAAGGCGAAAGGCACGAGAAAGAAGAAGATGCAGCAGGCAAGGCCGGAATAGAAGATTGCCTTGAACGTGTCCGTCTTCGGGTTCTTCAGTTCGCGCGTATAGCAGACGGCGGTTTCAAAGCCGTATGTCGACCAGGCGGCAATATAGAGGCCACCCAGAAAGAGCGTCCAGCCACCATTGCTCCAGGTTCCGTCCGTGCCGGCGTAAGCCGCTGTAGGCGGCACGAGGCCGGTAACGTTGGAGGAAACGATCTGGCCGCTGACGATCGGATAGACGCCGATGATGAGCAGCGGCACCAGCACGATGATAGCAAGCCACTTCTGCACGCTCGCCGTCTCGGAAATGCCGCGATGCTGGATCGCAAAGATGATCAGCATCAGGATGCCGCCGATGAAGAAGGTGGCATTGATGTTGGCGGTCGCGAGGAAGGGAATGTTGAAGGTGAAAAGCGACCAGTTGCGGATAGCCGGCGTCAGGGCGGCGACACCATCGGCACTTAAAAGCGCCTTTACCGCATCCGCCGGCGCGGTGCCGGCATGGGCGGCAATATATTCTGCCACCCGCGGGCTATCGGCGGTAACGGACGTGGCATGCGCGCTGATCCAGCTCAGCACGGCCTGCGAATCCGCCGCCGGAATGGGAAAGAAGGCATTGAGAATATAGCCCGCCGCAATGGCGCAGCCGAGCGACAGCACCGGCGACCAGGCAAACCAGTTGCACCAGACGGAGAGCGGCGCGATGAATTTCGAATAGCGCAGCCATGCCGTCGCGCCATAGACCGAGGCGCCGCCGGACTTGTTGCCGAACATGCCGGCGATTTCCGCATAGGTGAAGGATTGCAGGAACCCCATGATCATCGAGATGATCCAGACGACAAAGGCAAGCTTGCCCGTCGTACCGGCGATGCCGCCGATGGAGAAAAGAACAAGTGGCGGTACGCCGGCTGCCACCCAGAACGCGCCCTTCCAGTCAAGCGCGCGTATAAGCTTACCTTCGGTGCCGGCAGAAGCGCCGGCGTCCACGATATCCGTCATTAGTGATATTCCCCATCTTTGTTCCGGACGTATCTTTGTACGTCTCCCTGAACGTGCCTCCCATGGCATTGCGGGGCTTGCTGGAGGTTTTCATGAGCCGAGTCTGTGCGCGGGTTCCAGATGCATGCCCTTTATGCATAGTGAAGATATTTTCTTTTTAGTCAATATCCCTTTACTTTCGGACGGCATTTTGTCAGCATGATTCCAGTGTTCAAACGCACTGCAATTCCCGAGAGGGCTTGATGCGAGATCTCCACCCGCCAATAGCCGGAATACGGCCGATTTCGGCGAGCATTGTGCGCTATCCGGGCATTCCAGCCCTGCCGCAAGATACCGAGCGTTATCGCTGCAAGGGCGGCGGCTCGCTGGTCGTACGCGTCGAGCCCGGCGATCGCATTACGCTGACAGACAGCGAGGGTGGCCAGGTCTGTGAGCTCACCTTCATCGACGAAAAGGGCCGCTTTCAATCCGCTGGCCTGGGTTCTGCATTCACCGGCGAAGCGACAGGTCTGAAAACCATTCTTTCCTCAAGCGATGAAAGCGCTGCTCGCGTCAGGACGGCGCTGGAACGTCGCGGGGCCGATCTAGCGTCCGCGGCAGCACTTCGCCTCTTCGGAACATCGTCGCCAGCGGGCAACATGGCGGAATTCACCATCGCGACCAAGGGCCTGCTTGTCGCTTGTGCACCTGGAACGGCCATGTCGCCCGAGGCGCAGGACACGGCAACGCCCATCGAGGTCAGGATACGCCGCACGACGATCCTGCGCGACTATGCCTCCGCGCTGCCCGAACCGCTCGCCGATCCGATCGAGGACATTCGCATCAAGGCGGCGACCGCCTCCGCCTATTTCGTCCGCGCCGGCGAATATATCCAGATTATCGATGTCTACGGCCGGCAATGCACCGATTTTCAGGCCTTTTCCGCCCGTAAGGTCGACAAGGGCCTCGATCTTGCGCTCGATTCCACAGTGACCCGCACCCTTCTTGGTCGCAGCTATCCAGCTCCCGGCCTGCCGTCCAAGGCGTTCGACCGCGATTTCGAGCCGCTGGTGGAAATCGTGCAGGACACGGTTGGCCGCCACGACGCCTTCGCAACGGCCTGCAATTCGCGCTATTACGACGACATGGGCTATCCCGGCCACGTCAACTGCACCGACAATTTCAACGCGGCGCTCGCACCTTATGGCATTGCCGGCCGCAAGGGCTGGGAGGCGCTCAACTACTTCTACAACACCAATGTCGATCACAATAATCAGCTCTATCTCGATGAACCCTGGTCGAGACCCGGCGATTACGTCCTGATGCGCGCGCTGACGGATCTGGTCTGCGTTTCCTCCTCTTGCCCCGATGACATCGATGCGGCCAATGGCTGGGACCCGACCGATATCCATGTGCGCACCTTTTCCGGCAAAGAGAAATTCACACGAGCGGTGGCTTATCGCATGACCCCTGACGCCGACCCCGAATTGACGCGGGAAACCGCGTTCCACCCACACCTCTCCGCCATGACGCGCGATTACACCGAATATCGCGGCTTCTGGCTGCCGAACCGCTTCTCCTCGGAAGGACCGGTCGAGGAATATTGGGCCTGTCGCGAACGCGCCGTGGTCATCGACCTTTCGCCGCTGCGCAAGTTCGAGGTGACGGGGCCGGATGCGGAGGAATTGCTGCAATATTGCCTGACGCGCGACGTGCGCAAGCTATCGACCGGCCAGGTCGTCTATTCCGCCATGTGCTACGAACATGGCGGCATGATCGACGACGGCACGCTGTTTCGTCTCGGCGACAAGAACTTCCGCTGGATCGGCGGTGACGACTATAGCGGCATCTGGCTGCGCGAGCAGGCCGAGAAGAAGGGCTTCAAGGCCTGGGTCCGCTCTTCCACCGACCAGATGCACAATATTGCCCTGCAAGGCCCGAAGAGCCGCGATATCCTCAAGGAGATCATCTGGACGGCGCCGCGCCAGTCCACGATCGGCGAGCTCGAATGGTTCCGCTTCGCCGTCGGCCGTATCGGCCACTTCGAGGGGGCGCCGGTCGTCGTCTCTCGCACTGGCTATACGGGCGAGCTCGGTTATGAAATCTTCTGCCATCCGAAGGATGCGGCAACCGTCTTCGACGCCGTCTGGAAAGCCGGCGAGCCCTATGGGCTGAAGCCGATGGGCCTGGAGGCGCTGGACATGGTCCGCATCGAGGCAGGCCTGGTCTTTGCCCATCATGAATTCGACGATCAGACCGATCCTTTCGAGGCCGGCATCGGCTTCACTGTGCCATTGAAGTCCAAGCAGGATGACTTCATCGGCCGTGACGCCTTGGTGCGGCGCAAGGAAAATCCGCGACACCTAATGGTTGGCCTCGATATCGAGGCGAACGAAACCGTTGGGCATGGCGACTGCATCCATATCGGCCGCGCGCAGATCGGCGTGATTACCAGCGCCACACGGTCGCCGATACTCGGCAAGACCATCGCGCTTGCCCGCGTCGACGTCACGCATGCCGCTGTTGGCACCAGGGTCGAGATCGGCAAGCTCGACGGTCAGCAGAAGCGACTTCCGGCCGTCATCGTACCGCTTTCCCACTACGATCCGCAGAAGACGCGGCCGCGTTCCTAATCCGCTTTTCGCTGCGCGCTCGAAATCGCGCGTGCGGCCTCTTCCGAGGAGTTCGCGAGCGTGCGCATCTCCGCCGCCAATACGGCAAAGCCCGATCCGGCCGTTCCGGCTCTCGCCGCCTCGATGCCGGCATTGACGGCAAGTAGCTTCAAATAGCGCAGCGACTGCAGGATCTCGTTCGTCTTGGATGCCGTGACCCGCATGCCCGCGGTCTGTTCGTCAAGGCGCTGATAAAGGGATTCGACGTTCAGGATGCTGCCCTCGAGATAGAGCAGCTCGCCGGCCTCGTCCCAGACACCGCCGCCGGTCTCCGTCACCCAGATAAGGTGTCCGTCGCGGTGGCGAATTCGATATTCCATCGTCCAGTCCGTGCGGGCTTCCAGCGCCTTGCCGACGAGCTCATCCATGAGCGGAATGTCGTCCTCGTGCATGATCGAGGTAAAGGTTCGCGTGCTGTTACCGATAATCTCGTCGGCGGGATAGCCGAAGATGCGCTCAATGCCATCGGTCATTTCGAGCATCGTATAGTTTTCGTCTGCCCGGCAGCGATAAAGGAAACCGGCCATGCGGCCGAGAACGCTTGTCTGGAAATCCATGGATGCCATGCCCGAAGAGAAGGTTGCGGATGAACTCGTTTCGTCTCAACGCACAAAAGAGCCGGCAAGGGCTGCGCTTCGCCTCCCTTGCCGGTTAGGTGGGGAAATGACCGCAGATCAATTGCGCAGATATTCCTCCATCGAATCGTCAAGCGCGTCGACCCAGGGTGTGTGATGTGTCGGCGACATGGTGCCGGTCATCAGCGAACGGTAGGCATGGTCGCGGAAGCCCATGATGTTTTCCGCCTTGTGATGCTCCCATTCCATAAAGGTCTGGTTGGTGCCTTCAATATCGAAGCTTGGATAGTCCGTCTCGGCGAGCAGCTCCTTCACATAGTCGCCCTGATACCAGATCATCTGCTCGGCATCCTCGAGTGTCTCCTCGCGGGCGCGCCACTTGTCGAAGTTCGCCTGCAGCTCTGCTTCCGACGGCAGCTTGATGCGGCCCATGATGACATCGCGCGCCCACCAGGCCTGCACGTCGAACATGTTGAAGGTGTAGAACTGATCCTGCATGCCGATATAGAAGAGCTGTGGGTTCCCGTCGAAAATCACGCCCTTGTAGAGGTGGTCGGCCCAGAGGCGATTGGCCGTCTTCAGGCGCAGATCATCCGGCATGAACGGAAAGTGATGCTGATAACCGGTGCACAGGATCAGTGCGTCGACCTCCTTCGACGACCCGTCAGCAAAATATGCCGTCTTGTTTTCAAGCCGCGTCAGCAGCGGCCGCTCCTCGAAATTGGAAGGCCATTTGAAACCCATCGGCTTCGAGCGATAGCTCGTCGTTACGGATTTCGCCCCGTATTTCCAGCATTGCGAGCCGATATCCTCGGCCGAATAGCTGCGGCCGACGAGCAGCACGTCCTTGCCCTTGAACTCCAGCGCATCGCGGAAATCATGCGCATGCAGCACGCGGCCGTTGAAGGTCTTCACCCCCTCGAAATAGGGCACGTTCGGCGTCGAGAAGTGACCCGAGGCAACGACGACATAATCGAACACCTCGTCATACATCCGGTCCTGGGTGCGATCATGCGCCGTCACCGTGAACTTCTTCGTCCCTTCATCGAAGCGCACCATGCGCACCGGCGTGCTGAAGCGTACCCATTTGCGCACATCGGCCTTTTCGACGCGGCCCTTGATATAGTCCCAGAGCACGGCGCGCGGCGGATAGGAGGCGATCGGCTTGCCGAAATGCTCCTCGAAGGAATAGTCGGCGAATTCCAGGCATTCCTTCGGGCCGTTCGACCAGAGATAGCGATACATGCTGCCATGGACGGGTTCGCCATATTCATCAAGGCCCGTGCGCCAGGTATAGTTCCAAAGGCCGCCCCAATCCGCCTGCTTTTCGAAGCAGACGACTTCCGGGATATCAGCACCCTTCTTTGCGGCCGATTGAAAGGCCCTCAACTGGGCAAGGCCCGAAGGGCCGGCACCGATAACGGCAACTCGTGTCATGTGGCATTCCCCTTCTCGATTGTATCGATATTCTTATGGCATGCGGTCGTTTGGCGTGGTGCCCGGCATCAATCCGGGAAAATGCCGGGACTGGTCGGGGCGCCGTCGTCATATTTCGAAAGCCAGTCGATCGTGGTCTGTCGGAACCGTGTCAGGCCCTTGTAGTCGATGAGTTCCGGCGGCAGGGTTTTCAGCACACGCGGGAAGCGGCGCGCCCATTTCGGTACGGTGACGAGTTCATCCATGTTCATCAGGTAGCAGCGGATGACAAACAGGATGGCGTTGGAACGCGGCAGGCGCCACAGGCTCTGCAACTCAACGCGAAGATGCACCTTTTCGCCGACATTCTCAGGCGTCACCGTAGCGCGATCCGGACCCCATTTCGGATAGTTTTCGGGGCTGGTATCGAGGCGCGGATTGATCGTCATCGTCCAGTTGAACCGGCGTGTCGGCTTGCCCAGCTGCAGGTTCAGGAGGAATTTCAAGGCACGGTCGAAGACGCCGATCTGGTGGGCGAGCGGCACCGGCCCGTGCCATTCCATGAAGTTCATACCGATGTCGAAATCGAGCGACCAGTCGGCCTGGGTCGTGACCATGCCGGCATCCATCCAGAGATTGCTGTCGCGCTGGTCGACGATGCAGAAATCGCCCTGTGCCTGGCGGGTGATGTATTCGAAGGGTTCGTAGGGCAGCGTCGACGCATCACCGAAGGTGAAGGTGTCGTCGATGCCAAGGGGACGGTTGATCCAGCGCCACTGGTCACCGTTCTTGGTGAGCGTGAAATGCTCGGGATAGCCGGCTGCCTGCTCCTCCATCAAGAGTTCCAGCGTATCCCATTGCGCCGTCATCATGTGCGGCAGCGCCTGATAGCGTAAGGGATCCTCCTTCAGCACCAGAGCCCGGTCGTGCATCTCGGCGACATAGTGCTCATCGACGTCGATGAGACTTTCGAAGACCGTATTCGGCTGCCCCTTCACATGCGGTTCCATGTTGACGGAATACATGTATTCGTCGCGATCGAAGGGGAACGGAAAGCGCCGGATATTTTCCGGACTGTTGCGATAGCTGAAATCGTCCCGGAATGTTTCATTCTTGAAGGCGATTGCCATGTCCGTTCTCCTGAGTATCGGCCTGAAGCCTAAAGATCGAGATGCAATGCGCTTCCTTCGAAACGGGAAACGCAGATCATGACCTTTCGGCCGGAAGCCTTTTCTTCGTCGGTCAGATAGACGTCGTTGTGCAGAAGCTTGCCATCGCAGGCCGCGACACCCGTCTCGCACTGCCCGCAGGCGCCGCCGCGACAGAGGAAGGGCGCATCGATGCCGGCAGCCTCGATCGCCTCCAGCATGCTTTCGTGATGGCCGACATGAACGGTCTTGCCCGACCGCGTCAGCGTGACGGAGAAGGGTTTGCCGGGCTGCGACGACAGAAAGCGCTCGGAATGCAGGTTCTGTTCCGGCCAGCCGGCCTCGATGCCCGTTTTCAATACGCCATCGATCATGCCGGCCGGGCCGCAGACATAGAGATGCGTGCCGAGCGGCTGGCTTTCAAGCAGGCGGGCGACGGGCATGAAATTACGATCGGCATCGCAATAGATCTTCACCCGCTGCTGGCCATATTGCTCGACAAGCTCGCGGCAATAGGCGCCGCGATCAAGCGAACGCACGGCATAATGCAACTCGAAATTCGCGCCCTCGCGCGAGAACTGCTGCATCATCGCGATGAAAGGGGTGATGCCGATGCCGCCGGCAATCAGGAGATGCTTGCGCCCGCGCCAGTCCGGCTGGAAGAGATTGACGGGATAGCTGACCTTGAGCTCGTCGCCCTCCCTCACCTTCTCATGCATGAAGGCGGAGCCGCCGCGTGAATCCTCGACGCGCAGTACGCTGATCTCATAAGCCGAACAATCATGCGGCGGCGACATCAAGGAATAGGCATTGCGCCTCATATGCCCTTCGTCGTTCATCGAGACGATCACATGTGCGCCACCGGAGAAATACGGCATCGGCTTGCCGTCGAGACGCTCGAAGCGAAAACGCTTGATGCGCTCAGCAATGGGAGTCACCTTCGCAACGCGGACCGGAATTTGCGTACCACCGCTCACAGGAACAACTCCTCTGGATCGGGCGCAGTACCCGGCTCTTCCGCATCGATGTTGACGCCCTGGAAGGCGCCAAGACGGCGCGAGTAGTGGTCGCGCACCAATAGCGGAAGCCCGCAATGGCCGCAGGCGAAAGGACTATGCGTGACATCGTCGGTGATGCCCTTGCAGTGGACGCATTGCACGCGACGGGACAGCGATCCGCGATGTTCCGTGATAATCGAGGCATGATCCATGCCGTAGTCGAGCGCCACCATCATTGCCTGGCCGATGAAGCCTTCCGTGCCGGCGATATAAAGCCGCGTGCCCATATGCGCCGTTGCAAGCGAGCCTTTCAGGCGGAAAAGCAATGTCGCAATCGTCGGCGCCGTGAAGAACATGTCGGCGCCGAGCCTGCGCAGGCTCTCGTCGTGACCCTTGCCCTGCGAGCCACGCGCGACATAAAGGATTTCGCTGCGCGACAGGACCGCATCATCGAGCGCCGGCTTCTGGTTGAGGAGGGCATTGGCCCCCTCGCCTTCCAGCGCAAACAGATGCCGCCGGGCGTGCGGCTGAATGGAGAGACCCCTGTAGACCGGTCGGCTCTTGATGCCTTCGACAAGCATGAGCGCCTCCTTAGCCGATGGCCGTCCTCTTCTTCTTTTCCGGATCGTCGAACGGCAGCGTATGGGCAATCGCGCTCGCCTTGAGGCTCTTGCCGCGGACCTCCAGCTTCGCGCCTTGAACGGCCTTGTCAACGTCGAGACGGGCGATCGCCATCGATTTTTTCGTCAAGGACGAATAGCAAGGGCAGGTGATGACGCCGACCTTTTTGCCGTCGGCATAGACCTCGTCGCCGAGATCGGCCGGACTATCGGCATCGATCAGCATGCCGAAGATCTTGAAGCGTTCCTTGCCCTTGAGGCGTGCATGTTCCTCGGCTCCGCGGAAACCGGTCTTGCCGGGGCTGACGGTGAAATCGAGGCCAAGCTCCCACAGGCTGTCGCCGGGCGGCTGGTCGGCGAAAGGATACATCTGCGAGTTATCGTAGGGATAAAACAGCAGGTAGCTTTCGACGCGCAGCATGTCGAGAACGCTGAAGCAGCAGGGAATGATCCCCATCTCCTCGCCCTCTGCGACGATGCGGTCCCAGACCATCGGCGCATCCTGGCCACGTACGAAGATCTCATAGCCGCGCTCGCCGGTATAGCCGGTGCGCGAGATCATGACAGGTGCGCCGAACAGCGTCGTCTGCATGTGATGAAAATATTTGAGATCGCGGATGCCAGGCACGTATTTGGCAAGATAATCGACAGCGACCGGACCTTGCAGCGACAGATCGTGCAGGTCGTCGTCAAAGAGAACAGCGCAGTTGCGGCCGGCCGCCTGCTTGAGCACCTCCTCGTGGCCGGAGCCCGAGCCATGCACCAGCATCCATGAGTTCGGACCGGTTCGGTAGACGATGCAGTCGTCGGTGAAGTAGCCGCGCTCGTTGAGCATCGCAGCATAGACCGAGCGGCCGGGATAGATCTTCGACATGTCGCGGGTGGTGATATAGTCGAGGACGGCAATGGCGTGCGGCCCGACCAGATGCACCTTCTTGAGGCCGGAAACGTCCATCAGCCCGGCCTTGGTGCGGATCGCGACATGCTCCTGCGACATGTCCTTCTCGTAGGTCCAGGCGGTTCCCATGCCGCTCCAGTCCTCGAGTTTCGATCCGAGAGCACGGTGCCGGTCCGCCAAGGCGGAGAAACGCCATGATAATGCCATTTCGTTCCCTCTTTTTCTTCTATGGAATATTTATTTCCTGACTATAATCGTCTTTCACGCCTTGGCAAGCCGATCCGAGGTGTTTTTCTTGACTCTTCAGGCGGCATTTCGTTCAAAACCTCGGTGGCCTTTTGCCGGCTGAGCGATGGGCAGCGATGACGGTATTGGCCATCAGCATGGCGATCGTCATCGGACCGACACCGCCCGGAACCGGCGTGATGGCGGCGGCGACTTCGGAGACTTCGCCATAGGCGACATCGCCCACCAGCCGGCTCTTGCCCTCGCCCCGCTCC
>JAAMEZ010000036.1 GCA_013322215.1 Martinezella rhizogenes | reverse complement strand
GCGCGAGACCATGAGCAGCACCTTCATGCGCTTCCTGGCATCGTGGAACTCTGACACCATGGCGAACTTCTCGGCGATCGGCTTGAAGCCTTCGACCAGGGCTGCCTCGCCGACACCTTCCTCGGAGATGAAGGAGACGCGCATGAAGAACATGCCGGTATCGAGATCGTCGAACTGGCTGGAATCGACGATGTTGCAGCCCTCATCGGCCAGATAGTTCGAGATCGCCGCGACAATCCCTCGTGTCGATTGGCAGGATACGGTCAGGGCATATGAAGTCGTCATTGTTATCATTCTCTGCGTCAAGTTCGGATAAGTCGCTAGGCGGCGAGCAACTGCTTCAGTTTCATTTCCGGATTTGCGAGTGCCGTCGGATCGGGTCGTCTTCCGGCGGCAATCAACATTTCAGCCAGACGAATGTCGCGGGCGACCGCATTGCCCAGTCCGATACCGCTTGCGGCGAGGATTTTTCCACCTCCATCCAGGTGGAACAGGATGAACGCATCCTCAGAGAGGTTGCGCCTGATCATCGTCATCGCTCCGTCGGCAAGTCCTGTGACCTGGAGCGTCAGATCATACTGGTCCGACCAGAACCAGGGGACGGATAGCGGCGCCTCCGTCGCCCCCATCATACAAGCCGCTGCGCGAACCCCCTGCTCCTGTGCGTTGCGCCAGGATTCAAGGCGAAGCCGACGGTCACCGAAATGGACCGAGGGAAAGGAACAGCAATCGCCGGCCGCGAAAATGTCGGGATCGCTGGTGCGCAAGTTGCTGTCCACCGAGATGCCGTTCTCGATCGCAAGACCTGCAACCGCGGCCAATTCAGCATTCGGAATGGCGCCGATCCCGACGACCAGAATATCGGCGGCGATCGTATCAGCTCCGTCAAGAGCTATCGAAACACCTGCAACCGTCTCCGTGACCGAAACGATTTTCACGCCACAGCGGATGTCTACCCCCTCAGCCGCGTGACGGTCTGCGATCCGCGCAGCGATCTCCGCCGGGACACCTCGCGACAGAATACGAGGCAGTCCTTCGAGCAGGATGACCGATGCACCAAGCGTTCTGGCACTGGCCGCGAGCTCGAGGCCGATGAAGCCGCCGCCGAGGATCGCGATGGACCGGCCGGATTTCAGGAATGGCCGCAGCGCCATGGCGTCTGAATGGGTTCTCAGTGAACGGATGTGGCCGTGCGTACTGACAGCATTTCCAAGCTCGCGCGGTCTCGCGCCGGTCGCCAGAAGCAGCTTGTCATAGCCAAGCGTGGTGTCATCGGAAAGCTCGACAATCTTTTGCAGGCGATCGATGGCAATTGCGGTTGTACCGATCCGAATTGCGATACCGAGCTCCTTGTAGCGGCCGACATCCGCGATCCATTTGGGCTCGGCACCCTGTAGAAGTCCCGCCTTGGACAAGGGCGGCCGTTCATAGGGCAGGAGTGCCTCACTGCCGACGAGCGTCACATCTCCCGCAAAACCGCGCTCACGCAAGGTCAGAGCGGCACGGGCACCGCATTCCCCTGCGCCAATGATAACGAAAGAAGTCATCGCAAAAGCCTTTGCTGTTATCCAAGCCGATTATTGGTTCGTCCGGGCGACGGAGAGCAGGTGTTGACGAAAAGCGCCCTTCATCTCTTTGAAGCTCGAATATCCGCTTCGAGACGCAAGTCGGATGATGGTGGTTCGCGAAACGCCGCAGTTTCGCGCAACCGACTGCAGCGTTCCGAAGGCGATAATCTCCGGCTTGCTGAGAAGTAGCCGCATCGCTTGTTCCGGAAGGGCAGGAAAATCGATGTGTCGGTCGGCAATCAGCTGCTTCAGCTCCCGTATGCTCAGCGGTGTCTTCAAGTTCGAGGATGACAGCATTTCCGATCTCCCGGCATTGCGAAAGGAGGGATGGCGGCCGCTTTGGCGCGACTGTTTGGATTTGTCTTTCCGCCATAGAGGGACGCTGCGAGACTCAGCCGAGCAGGGTCGCAAGCGAGACGGGAGCACCGGTTTTGACCGAGAGGGTTGCCGCTTCCGCCATGGCCAGCGCGGCAACGCCATCAGCAAGCGTCACCGGCAAAACCTTGTTTCCATTGACCGCATCCACGAAAGCCGCCCATTCGGCCGCATAGGCCGGCATGTAGCGCTCCAGGAAGAAATAGGTCGGCTTGGCGCCGGTCACGCCTTGCGTTGTCGATTTCACGACGGTGTTTTCCAGCATGTTCTGTGCCTGCAGCAACCCTTCGGAGCCCAGCAGTTCGACCCGCTGGTCATAGCCATAGACGGCGCGACGGCTGTTCTTGATGACGGCAATGCGGCCATCGGCATAGGTAAGTGCCACCACAGCCGTATCGACGTCCCCTGCCTCTCCGATTGCCGGATCAACGATGGAAGAGCCGACGGCCGTCACCGTGACCGGCGCCGCGCCCATAATGAAATTCGCCATGTCGAAGTCGTGGATCATCATGTCTCGGAAGAGACCGCCCGAGACCTTGATATAAGCAACCGGCGGCGGAGCGGGATCGAAGGAAGTGATCGACAGCAGTTCCGGTTTGCCGATCTCACCCGCATCGACAGCCTTCTTCAGCGTCGAAAAGTTCGGATCGAAACGGCGGTTGAAACCGATCATCACGGGACGGCCTGTGGCGGCAACGGTCTTCTGGCAGCTAAGCGCCCGCGCAAGGCTGAGATCGACGGGCTTTTCGCAAAGCACCGCCTTGCCAGCCGCCGTCGCCCTTTCGATGAGGTCGGAATGCGTGTCGGTGGAGGTGGCGATCAGCACGGCATCGATTGCGCTGTCACCGAGGATGGCGTCGGTGTCTCGCGCCTCGGCGCCGTACTGGCCGGCGATCTTTTCTGCTGCCACCGTGTTGATATCGGATACGGCAACCAGTGTGCTGCCCGGATGGCTGGAGATCGCGGTGGCGTGCACGCCGGCAATGCGGCCGGCACCAAGAAGGCCAACTTTAAGCATGGGATTTTCCTTTGTTGATCAGAGGCCGAGTTCGGCTTTGAAAGCGTTGAATTCCGTGTCGCCGATCGCGACATTGTGCTGCGGCTGCGGATAGGCGCCGGTGTTCACATCGGCGATGAACTCACGGAAGGCGGCAATACGCTCCTTCTGTAGCCTGTCGAATTCGGCGGCGAAGTTGCGATAGGTCTTGGCGTGGCGCGGCCGGTGGCCGTCAGTGTGGCCGAGCACGTCTTCAGCAAAGAGATACTGCGCATCCGCACCTGGCCCGGCGCCCATGCCCAGCATGATCATCGAGGTATTCCGGGAGATCAGCTCGCCGACGCGATCGGGCACGACCTCCAGCTCCGCGCCGAAGCAGCCGATTGCCTCGAGCCGCTTGACGTGCCGGAAGACGTCAAGCGCCTCCTGTGCCGTCTTGCCCACCGCTCGAAACCCTGTCCAGGTAATGTAGGAGGGAATCAACCCGACATGGGCGACGATCGGGACGTGGTTGTCGCAAAGCATTTTCTGGATATCCAGCGATGCCGCGCAGTAGAAGCAATCTCCCCCCATGGCGGAAAAATGAAAGGCGGCGCGCAGATAGTCCTCGGCGGTCGCAAGCGGTTGGCCCTCGAATTTGCCCCATCCGCCATAGGGAAGGCCGACCTGCACGAAGCAGCGCCCCGCCGCCGCGCGCATCTCCGGCGAGAAGAAACGACCTTCGATCGAAAGCATGTGGATACCCGCGGCGTCAGCGGCCGCAGCCTCCTCCGGCGTCGTGACATAGAGCATGGAAATCTTTTCGCCCCGCGCCTTCATGGCACGAATGTCGGCGACGGTCGGGCGGGTATTCTTATGAACCATGGAACTATACCGTGAATGCGTTGCGGAAAGCTTCGAGAGCCGCTTCCGGATCGCCGGAGGCGAAGGCCTCCATGCCGACCGGTCCGGCATAGCCCATCGCCTTGAGAGCCTTGGCGATGCCATGCCAGTTCACCTCGCCGGTGCCGGGTTCGCAGCGGCCGGGAACATCGGCCACCTGAATTTCACCGATGAAGGGCAAGCACTTGCGACAAAGTTCGATCAGGTTCCCCTCGCCGATCTGCGCATGATAAAGGTCAAGATTGAGCCGGAGCCGCGGATGGTCGATGCTCGACACCAGGGCAAGCGTATCTTCGGCACGGGCAAAGGGGACGCCCGGGTGGTCAACCGGCAGGTTCAGGTTTTCCAGCGTGAAGGTAACGCCTTTCTCCTCCGCCATGTCGACGACGCGGCGGAGCGTGTCGCGTGCCTTCAACCACATGGCGCCGGTCACGACCTCGATCGGCTGGACGGGAAGCCCGCCCTCACCAAGGCCCGTGCCATGCAGGTTGAGGCGCTGGACGCCGAGGCGCTTGCCGACCTCAGCCGTTTCGCGCGCGGTCCGCAGAAGCTCATCGGCCCCCTCGTCGTCCGTAAGGCGGCCGGTGAGATAGCCGTTCATGATGGTGAAGGCCGCCCCGGTCGCTTCTAGCTTGGCAAGATCATGCTGCGGCCAGTTCCAGAGGCCGACGCCGAACCCCATTTCCTTGAGGCGAGACGCGCGCCATTCGATGGGGCGGTCCCGCCAGATCATTTCGGCGCAAGCCGCCAATGCAAACTGTGTCATATCGTCAGATCTCTACGAAAATATCGCCGTTCTCGATGCGGACCGGCCAGGTCTTGAGGTTGATGCAGGCAGGCGCCCGGGTCGCCTCGCCGGTCTTGTAGTCGAAGTGCGCGTTGTGCTTCGGACATTCGATGATGCCGTCCATGACGAGGCCATCGGCAAGATGCACCCGTTCATGGGTACAGATGCCATCGATGCAGAAGAACTCGTCCTCGGGACTGCGGATCAGCAAAAAGGTGCGCCCGCCACTATCGAAACGGTAAAGGTCTTCGAGTTCGACATCCTCGGCTGCGCACGCGCGGGTCCAGGTCCCCATCATTTCATCCTTTTTGCATTTCGGTTCTTGAGGGTCAGCAGGCTAACCCGCCGCACCGGAAAGCTGCGGCGCATGACCGTCATGGGTCGTCATATAGCCATCGATCTGGGCTTCGAGTTCCGCCATCGTCTCGCCACCCGCCATGAGGTCGGTGATTTCCTCGCGCGTCTTCTCTCCCTTACGGAAATCGGCGGCGATCGCGCCGCGGATCAGCACCGCGAAATGATCGCCCACCGCCATGGCGTGCATGACCTGGTGGGTGATGAAGACGACCGCCAGGCCCCGGCGCTTGGCTTCGTTGACGATCCGGAGCACGTGGGTCGCCTGCTTCACGCCAAGCGCTGCAGTCGGTTCGTCGAGGATCAGCACCTTCGCGCCGAAATGGACGGCACGGGCAATGGCGAGCGACTGCCGCTCCCCGCCCGACAGCCCGCCGACCAGCCGGTCGCCATCGTCGATACGCGTGATGCCAAAGTCTCGGATGGCCTTGACCGCAATCTCGTTTGCTCGTCTGCGGTCAAAGATCTTGAATGGTCCCCAGCCCTTGGTCGGTTCGACCCCGACGAAGAAACTGCGGCCGATGCTCATCAAGGGAAACGTGCCGCCGAACTGATGGACTGTCGCGATGCCGTGGCTGCTGGCGTCCCGCGGACCGGTGAATTCGATGGGTTTCCCGTCCATCTCGATTGTACCGGAGTTCGGACGATAGACGCCCGACAATGTCTTGATCAGCGTCGACTTGCCCGCACCATTGTCGCCGAGCAGGCAGAGTACCTCGCCAGGACGGATATCCAGGGAAATATCGGTGAGGACATCGATGGGACCGAAGGACTTGCAAATGTTTCTGAGTTTCAGAATGGGGGTAGACATGGCCGACCTCACTTCTTCTTCGGCGAATAGGAGAGCGCCATGCTGCGGAAGGTGTTGTTCATCAATACGGCAAGCAGAAGCATCACGCCGATAATGAGGCTCGACCAGTTGCGGTCGAACGATGTGAAGTAGATACCCTGATTGACGACGGCAAAGGTGATGGTGCCGAAAAAGATCCCGACGATGGAGCCGAAGCCGCCGGTCAGCAATACGCCACCCACGACCACCGATATGATCGAGTTGAAGATGAAGGACATGCCCGCCGAAACCTGGGCGGAGTTGAACAGGATCGCTTGGCACATCCCGACGAAAGAGGCGCTGGTCGACGAGAGCACGAACAGGGCGATGGTCAGCTTTGCCGTTGGAATACCGGCGTTGCGGGCGCTGATCCTGTCGCCGCCCATGGCGAAGATCCAGTTGCCATAGATCGAATAATGAACGACGTAGATGTAGAGTGCCGTCAGCGCCAGCCACCAGAAGATGATAACCTGGAACGTGTTGGCAACGAAGTGGCCAAAGAGGAACTTTGCCAGCTCCGGCGCCTTGATGGCGACACTCGTCGTGCCGGTAAGCAGCACCGAAAGGCCAAGCACCAGACCCGCCACGGCAAAAAGAGTTCCGAGGGTAACGATCAATGAGGGCACGTTGGTTCGCACGACAAGGATGCCGTTGATAAGGCCGACGATGACGCCAAAAGCGAGCGAAGCTGCAATACCGAGCCAGATCGGCAGATCATAATAGCCCGATATGATCGCAACCGTCATGGAACCGGCGGGGATCATCGAACCGATGGAAATATCAAGCTCACCGGCGATCATCAGCAGGCCAATCGGGAAGGCGACGATGCCGAGATTGGCCGCGACGTTCAGCCAGCTCGCAGCACCCGTCGGCTTCAGGAAATCGATGCTCCCGAAGACGAGGAAGAAGATGAAGACGCCGAAAAGGCCGAGAAAGGCGCCTGCTTCGGGCCGGCGGAACAGTCCGCCGATGGATATACCAGCGGCCCGTGCAGGAGGCAGCGTCTGCGCCATGGCGATCGGTTGAGTTGCGGTTTTCGAATTCATGATGATTCCCCTTCGCGGGCTGTGCCGTGTTGTGGCTATGGTTGCTCCCTGGGGAGGTCACAGGGAGCAACCTGGAAGCGCGCAGCTCAGCGCGCGCCCTTGGACACGCCTGCAAGCGTCGTTTCGATATTTGAGGCGTCCACAATGCCCGGTCCGGTCAAGACCGGTTTCACCGGCAGGTCAGTGCCAAAATCGATATTGGATGCCAACAGGGAAACGGAGAGCAGCGACTGAAGATAGGGCTGCTGATCGATAGCGAAGAGCTGCGCACCGCTTTTGATGCGGTCGAGCCCCGCCTGATTGAAGTCGAAGGAGCCAAGCTTCACGGTTTCGGCTTTGCCGGCCTGCTGGATACCACTTGCCGCCGCATCCGCGTCGCCCGCACCGATCGTGATGACGCCGTCGATCGCGCTGTCCTGTGTCAGCGTCGCCTTGACGGCTTCGGCAATCGCAGTGGGGTCTCCGAAGCTGGTCGCCGGCAGCGGCAGCTGCTTGCCTGCACCACCGGCCTTGCCGATACCGTCGATTACACCCTTGCAGCGTGCTTCCTGGTTGGCGCTGCCGGGCAGCGTGTTGACGCAGAGCACCTTTTTCTGACCGCTCTTGCTAAAATATTGTCCGCCAGCGAGCCCGGCGAGGTATTCATCCGAGCCGACATAATTGATGGCACCGAGTTCCTTCGCCTTGTCGAGCGAGCCGGCATTCATGAGGATGACTTTGATGCCACTGCTGACGGCGGCCTTGATCGCTTCATCTTCGGCCTCCGGCACCCAGTTGGGAACGACGAGACCCTTGACGCCCTGGCTGATGGCGGTGCGCACAAGACCGGCGGCGTCTGGACCGAGATTGTCGTAGGTCTGTAGCTGGAGATAGGTCACCTTGCCGCCGTTCGCCGCTACGACGAGGCGGCTGTCGTCCACTCCTTTCTTGATCTTGCTCCAGAAGGCGTCGTCGGTCTTGCCGCCGACGACGGCAATGTCGGCGGCAAGCAACACGCTTGCGGTGAGACAGAGGGCAACCGAGGTCGCGAGCGCCTTGGTCATGGTGGTCAGCATTGTCATCGAATTTCCTCCCAGTTTCCGTCATGCGACGGGTTTAAAAAGCATTGTGCTGCGGGCGTGGTGGCCCTTGTTCCGAGAGTGTCCGCCTCCTCGCGGACATCTGGGAATTCCGTGAATTCAGGAGTTTGCGCGAACCGTCTTTGCGTTCATGCGCTCTCTCTTTTTGGCAAAGCGGGCCTGCATCTGCACGTCACCTTCCTTGGTACCGTCGTGCCAGGTGCCGAACCACCTATCGAGCGGGATCAGCCCGTCGCCGCCATAGTTCACCTCGAAGTATTTGTGATGCAGGTAATGGGCATAGGCATGGGTATCGAGCGGTGTCTCCTCGGTGATCTCCAGCTTGTCGAAACCGATATGGCCGTTGACCGCACCGAAGCCGGCAATGTGGAGCTGGAACAGCGCGACTATCGGATTGGACGGGATGACGAGGTGCCAGAGGGCAACGGCGTGATAGAGAAAGCCTTCAACCGGATGCATGGAGAGCGAGGACCACGGCGACGGGTTCACCGAATTATGGTGGACCGAATGGATCCAGCGATAAAGCGGCCCCCAATGAATGAGGCGGTGAATAATGAAGAAATGGACCTCATGGATCATCGGCGCGATGGCGACGAGAAATGCCAGATAATAGGGATGGCCCGACCAGCTCAGCCAAGGCACCCAACCGTTGGCAAACACCCACAGGAACAAGACCTCAACGAGAGTCCACAGCGGGATCGACAAGAAGAACGAGCGCAGGAAATTGTCGATGTTCTGGCTCTTGAACCAGAAGACATCGGATGGTTGCTCGCTCGGGAACTTGGCGTTGTATTTAAAGCGATTGCCCTGCTTACGCTTCACGTAGAAAAAGAGTTCGATGGAGCCATAGAAGACAAAGATCGCAGCCGCATTGACCGCGTAAAGCCAGAGTGCCCAGCTCCAACTTAATGTCTTCATGACGTCAACGCCAGGCACGACGTAGAACCAGTAGAGAAGTGCTGTTGCCATGTGAAAGGCATTCCACGGCCAGATATATTCCGGCACCCACTTCAGCACGGACGGGATCTTCGGCGGCCAGGACCAGAAAGGCGCAATTTCGATCCGTCCATGGGGCGCCCAGTCGCCGCGCTTGTTCCGAGTTCCGTAATTGAGATCATCCATCGTCATGCCTCCTGGACATCGAGTGTCCCTGTTCGTGATGAGAGAGAGGTGCCGCAGATCGCGCGGACAAAGCACGGCGCTCTTCGGGCGAAGGCCCAAAGCGCATAAGCAGCGATGTCGATTGTATTTCTCTCCCAGAGCGCCGTGAGCCGCGTGCGCGTTCACCCGTCGCCCTCTGGCAAGGACAATGCCAACTTGACCTCCATGAAATCAAGGCGCATTTCTCTCTCCATAGACGATCGTATCATTCGTCTCAGAAAGTCGATAAATTGATACATTTCGTATCATGGAGCTTCTATGAGAAGACCGACCATCCGCAATCTCGCCGAGGCCGCAGGCGTGTCGATCGCGACAGCCAATCGGGTCCTCTCCGGTGCGGAGAATGTGCGGGCTCAGACGCGAGAGACGGTCCGCGCTGCTGCTGAAAGCATCGGCTTCTATGGGCTTGGAGCCATCGAGGCACGCAATGCGGCAGCCCGCCCGAAATATCGCTTCGGCGTGCTGCTCCTCCAACCGCACCGGCCATTCTACCAGCTCGTGGCGCAGGCCTTGCAGGAGGCAGCCGCAGCGATAGAAACCGCCGAACTCGATCTGCGGATCGAGCATCTGGAAGACCTCTCGCCCCAGAACACCGCAGACCGGGCGCTGGCGCTGGCCGAGGAATGTGATGCGCTCTGCATAACAACCGCAGTCCATCCCATCGTCCTTCAGGCGCTGGAAAAGATCCAGGCTGGAGGCATCCCCGTCTTTGCGCTGATCTCGCAAGTCGCCGCGACAGGCCAGGTCCACTATATCGGGCTGGATAACTGGAAGGTTGGACGCACTGCGGCCTGGGCCTTTGACCATATCTGCAAAAGCCCGGGCAAAATCGGCTTGTTGATGGGCAATCCACGCTACCGGAATCAGGAAATGAACGAGACCGGCTTTCGTTCTTATTTTCGTGAGCACGCCCGAGACTTCGTGTTGCTCGAGCCTCTTTCGACCTTCGAGTCCTCCGCCGTGGCGCAGGAAATGACCGAACGCCTGCTGGCGGATCATCCCGATCTTGCCGGCCTTTACGTTGCCGGCGGCGGCATTTCCGGCGTGCTGGCGGCTCTGCGTACGACCGGACGGGCCGGCACCCTGGCCGTCGTCGGCTACGAACTCATGGACAATGTGAAGGCGGCTCTGCTCGATGGAACGCTCACTCTATCCATCGCCCATCCACTCGCCCGCCTCGCCGGCGAAACGATGAAAGGCATGGTCATGGCCACCGGAGCCAAGGCGGAGAATGCCAGCTACACAAAGATCGTCCCCTTCGACATCTATACTCGTGAAAACGTATGAGGGGAATTTCGCCCGAAATCTGCATGGCGAAATACCGGCCAACATTCTCAACCCGGTTCCGAATAGTACGATGGATCATGACGACGATGATACCGCAATCCGCCTGCATATCCTCGACCATGCGCGAGCCCGGCGGGAATAGAGCCAAATGGCGCAGGCATCGCACCACTGCAGCCGCGATCTTTCCATGGTGGATGTTTTCGTAACATCCTTCCTTCGTCCAACAGATTCATGATTGCGATGCACTTGGCACACTGCAGCTCCATGCAATCTCAAGGACCGGGCCGGCAGATTGACGGCTACGGCCGCTTCAAGCCGCCGATTTGCCGGTCCCCGGCGAACCTCCGCTTCACTATCCTGATCGTCGCGGCGAGACAAAAGGAGAGACGAATGCGCGGTGCGGACATTCTGGTAGATATGCTCATTGGCTACGGGGTTGATACGATCTTTGGTGTTCCCGGAGATACCAATGTGCCGCTCTATGAAGCACTCCAGCACCGTGAAGGCGAAATACGGCATGTGATGGCCCGCGACGAGCGCTCTGCCGGCTTCATGGCAGACGCTTACGGACGGTTCACCAACAAGCCAGGCGTGTTTGAATGCCCGTCGGGCGCAGGCGCGATGTATTCTTTACCGCCGGTCGCTGAATCGAACGGATCGTCGGTGCCGGTAATCCTGCTGACCATCGACATTCCACTGCCGGGCGAAGGACGCGGCGTTCTGACGGAATTGGACTGCGCGAAATTGTTCGAACCGGTCACAAAGCTGTCCGTGCAGGTAAAGACGCCGGAAAAGCTGCCCGAAATCATCCGCCGCGCCTTCCGTGTCGCCTGCTCTGGCAAACCTGGCGCCGTGCATCTGCAGATTCCCGAGGACATGCTGTTGGCCGAGATAGACTTGACCCGGATATCCCTGCATGTCGAAGAGGAATGCCGCACCTTCCCGGCCTATCCAACGCTGCCGCCGCGCGCGAAACTCGAAGGGCTGCTGGAGCTCCTTTCCAAAGCCGAGCGGCCGCTGATCGTGGCAGGCGGTGGGGTGAACCGCGCCCGCGCAGGCGACGAGATCACACGGCTTGCCGAGAAATTCAACGTGCCGATGTGCACGACGATGACCGGTCAGGGGGCCATCGATGACGACCATCGCCTGGCAATCGGCGTCATCGGCGACAACGGATATCATCCTCATGCGAACTGGGCGCTTGAACATTCCGATTTCACGCTGTTCGTGGGCTCCCGCATCGGCTCGGTCGTCACCATCGGCTGGACCTTCCCGCGGATCACCCTCAATCGGCGGCTGGCACAGATCGATATCTCCCCGGAAATCATGGCAAACAACTACGAGAATCTGTTGTCCATCCAAGGAGATGCCTTGCTGGTCCTCAAGGAGTTGCTGGAGCTGAAAGCAAGTATCGAACCTGCCCGGCATGAAGCCTGGGTCAGCGAGCTCAACCGGCGCCGGCAAGTCTTTTGGGAGCATGCGGAGGAGGCGCTTTCCGACGAACGAGTTCCGTTGCGGCCCGAGCGCGCCGTGCGTGCCTTCAATCAGGCTCTCCAATCCTCCAGCAAGCCCGCGCTCATCTACTCTGACGCCGGAACGCCGACCCCATACATGACGCGCTTCCTCAAAATCAATGATCGCGAGACCCGCTTTGCCATACCACGTGCCTTTGGTGGCCTCGGTTCGGCGCTTCCCGCCACAGTCGGCGCTTGGCGGGCCGATCCATCCAAGAGGCCGATCGGTCTCTTCGGTGACGGATCGTTCGGCATGACGGTCGGCGAATTGGAAACGCTGGTGCGTTTGCAGGTGCCGGCAATCCTTATCCTCTTCAACAACGGGACATTCGGCTGGATCAAGGGCCTTCATCGGCTCAAAGGCCATAATCAGTGCTTTGGCGTGGATTTTCTGGCGCCGCGCGGTCAGGCAATCGCGGAGGCCTATGGTCTCAAGGCATGGACAGCCAAGACGGCTTCGCAACTCGATGGCGCGCTCGCAGCCGCCTTTGCTCAGGACGACGGGCCGTGCTTTATCGACATTCACGTCGAATCCATCGCAGACCGGGTACCGCCGGTCTATTCCTGGCTATTGAAGCGAGGGGAAGATCCGCTCGAGCTGAAGCCGGTGGAAAAAACCTATTTTTGATCCAAGGGATACACCAGAGGCAGGAATTGCCGCCGGCGCGTGAATTCGGTCGCGAACCAATCGCGAAAGATCCGCACATTGGCCGAGTTCATCCGTGCCTGCGGGAAACAGAGATAAAAACCTTCCCCGGATGTCTGGAGCCTGCTTAAAGCGGGCTTCAGAATTCCTGCGGCTAGTTCGGTGCGCACATGGAGCTCGGGAACGACCGCCAGCCCCATGCCGCTGATGGCGCATTCGAGGATCATATCGAAGTTCGGCAAGCGCGGACCATAGATGCGGCTTTTATAGTGCACGCCCGCCCCGCGCAGCCAATGCAGCCACAGGCTCGGGCGGCTGGAATTCTGGATCAGCGGGTATTCCAGTAGCGCCTCGTCATTCGGCAACCCTCCCGATGGCACCAGCTTCGGCGCACCGACCACGATCAGCTCCTCGTCGAAGAGCAATTGGCTGCGCGCTCCGCTCCAATTGCCCGTGCCGCGTAGAAATGCCAGATCCAGCTCGGATGCCGCGAAATCGAGATCGTGGCGGCAGGGATAGACCTCGAACCATGTTTGAGGATGCGCGGCTGCAAAGGCGGTCAGCATCGCCGCACCCCAACGCCGCATCAATGTCGGCGGAAAGCCGATCTTCAGCATGCTCTGCGCCTTTCGACCGCGGACGGCATCGATGGAGACATCTTCCAGCTTGTCGAGGAGGCGCGAAATCTCATCGTAATAGCGCGCGCCCTCCTCCGTCAGGATCAGCTTCGGACCGGCTCGTTCGAACAGGGTAAGACCAAGAAAATCCTCAAGGTTTTTTATCTGCCGGCTGATACCGCTTTGCGTGATCCCCATGTCCTCGGCAGCCTTGGTAAAACTCAAGTGACGCACGGACGCATCGAATGCATGCAGAGCGCTCAAGGATGGCAGAAAACGGCGCATGACGAAGCTCCTATTGATCGGCATGAATAAAAGTCATGAAGAACCCATTTTTCAATGCTTTTCTTTGGGAAAGTTTAGCCCCAGTCTTCCCGCACAAAAAAGTGGGAACGACATGGACTACGGCGACAGCATTGACCGCAATCTGCTCAGCATCCTGGAGGAAAACGCACGCGTGACAGCCAGTGAATTGGCGCGACGTGTCGGTCTCGCGCGCTCAAGTGTCCAGGAACGTATCGAGCGGTTGGAACGTCGCGGCGTCATCCTTGGCTATCGCGCGATCGTGGGTCGCCGTGAAATTGATCAAAGCGTTTCAGCCTATATCTTCATTACCACCGCCCTGCGCGCCACGCGAAGGCTGTTTACGGTATTGCGTGGGTATCCCGAGATCTCGACCGCCGATGCGATCAGCGGCCCGGCCAACATTCTCTGCCGTGTGAACGTCAATTTTTTGGAAGATCTGGAAGCGCTCATTGAAGAGCTTGCGCGGATCGAAGAAATCGAAAGCGTGACCTATTCGGTCGTGCTTTCCAACAAAATCAATCGCGAAAACGCATTGATCGCCCGCAAGGCGCAATAGGGAACGAACAATCAACTGGGATATGACCATGAACAGACGTGACTTCGGAAGGGTAATGCTGCTTGCAGGCGCTGCTGCACTCCTTCCGCCCTCCGCACTTCTAGCAGCGACCGAAGGTCCGACACTCGAAGCGATCCGGGCGCGTAGCGCCCTGCGGATCGGCGTGTTTGCGGGCACCGAACCTTATTATCACAAGAATCTCACAACCGGAGAGTGGGAAGGTTTCTGTGTCGCCATGGGGCACGACCTCGCGCAATATATCGGCGTCAAGCTGGAATTGGTCGAGACGACCTGGGGCAACTCCGTGATCGATCTGCAAAGCAACAAGATCGACATCATGTTCGGGCTCAGCAACAGTCCGGAGCGCGCCAAGGTTGTCGACTTCACCAAGGCGCTGATGGACAATACCTTCACCCTCGTTGCCCGCAAGGATCTGGAGGTAACGAAGTGGGAAGAAATGAACAAGCCGGAGATGCGGGTGGCCGTCGATCTCGGCTCGACGCAGGACAATTTCGCCCGCAAGAACCTGCCGAACTGCACGCTGGTCGCGCTCAAATCTGCCGATGAGACCATTCTGGCGCTTCAGTCGGGTCGCGCCGATGCCATCATCCAGGTCGCTCTCCTTGCCGTCGTGACGACGAAACACCTTGCTCCAAACGTCAAACTCATCATCCCGGACCCTCACGGAAGCCAGCCGACCACGATCGGCGTACGCCGCGACCCGAATGGCGAATTCCGCGACTATGTCGATGCCTGGCTTGCGGAACGCCGCGGGCAAGGCAAGGTCTCAAGCTGGATTGTCGATAGCCTCGCGCTCGTCGGTGTCGACAAGGCTGCGCTGCCTGCAAACCTGACCTTCTGACGGGCACGACCATGTCCGTCTCTTCAGGTGCCCTGGGCATCATCATGCTGGATACGACGTTCGAACGTCCGCCTGGCGATGTCGGCCATGCTGCATCATGGCGCTTTCCGGTCAGGTTCCGCCGGGTGCGTGGTGCATCCGTTTCCCTCGTCGTCCGCGCGGGCGGCGAGGGTCTCGTCGACGATTTCGTCGCCGCCGGACGAGAGCTGATCTCGGAGGGCTGCAGCGCGATTATCACGTCTTGCGGCTTCATGGCGCGCCACCAACGAAAGCTGGCCGAGGCGCTGGGCGTGCCGGTGGCCGCCTCCAGCCTCATGCAGCTGCCCATGGTGGAAATGGCGCTCGGCGCAGGTCTACGCCCCGGCGTGATAACCTATGATGCAGCCAGCCTTGGTCCCGAAGTGTTCGAAGCCTGCGGGGCCGATCCATCCGTGCCTGTGCGCGGCGTGCCCGCCGGCGGCGCATTTCACGCGCTCATCGAGGGCTCTGCCGCATATGATCATGCAGCCTTGGAGACCGAGGTGATCGATGCAGCCCAAAGGCTTGTCGCCGAACATCCATCCGTCGGCGCCATCGTGCTGGAATGCACCAACATGCCGCCCTTTGCCCAGGCGATTTCGGCTGCCCTCGATCTCCCCGTCTTCGACATACTGACGCTTGGCGAGTGGCTTTTCACCTCAACCTCTCCCCGGACTTTCCGTCGGGCCGAACAAAGCGCGCTGTGATGCAATATCAATGGGACTTCTCCAGCCTTTGGCAGTACCGCGGCCTGTTTCTTCAAGGCTTGGGCTACACGGTCGGCTTTACCGTTTTGACCATCGTCTCCGGAATCCTTGTAGGCACGGTCTTCGCTCTTGCCCGACTTTCGGGTTTGAAAATCGTCACCGTTCCGATCATGACGATCGTGGAGCTGTTTCGCTGTACGCCTGTCCTCGTGCAGCTGGTCTGGTGTTACTACGCTCTGCCCATGCTGGTCGGAATTCAGATCTCTCCTGCAATGGCAGCCTTCATCACGCTGACCATGTACGGCGCCGCGTTCTACGCCGAGATCATTCGGGGCGGCATCGTCTCGATCGACGCCGGGCAATGGGATGCCGGCCGCGCGATCGGCATGCGTCGAGGCCAGTTGATGGCCAAGATCATCCTGCCGCAGGCGCTGCGCCGCATGGTGCCGCCGCTGGTCAACCAGTCTGTCCTGCAGCTCAAGAACACCTCGCTTCTCTCCGTGCTCGCCGTGCCCGACTTGCTCTATCAAGGTCAGCTCGTGACGTCTGCCACCTACCGGCCGCTTGAAACCTATACTTTGATTGCATTCGTCTATCTGGCGGTCCTGTTCCCAATGACACGCCTGGCGTACTGGCTGGAGGGTCGCAAGGCATGAGTAGCAAGGTAGAGAGAACGGACGGCGAGGAACCAATGATCGAGGTCGTAGGCCTGAAGAAATCCTTCGGTCCTCTCGAGGTCTTGAAGGACATCAACCTTTCCGTACCGCGCGGTCATGTCGTGGCGATGATCGGGCCAAGCGGCTCGGGAAAGTCGACCCTGTTGCGCAGCCTCAATTTGCTGTCATTGCCGGATGCAGGCCGCATCACCATCGGCAGAAAGCGGATGGATTTTTCCGCAGGCCGGGTCGCCATGCGCGACCGGGATCTGGCAGCCTTCCGTGCCAATACAGGGATGGTGTTTCAAAACTTCAATCTGTTCCCGCATATGAGTGTCATCGACAATGTGATGGTCGGCCCGGTGAGCGTGTTGAAACAGGACAGGAATTCCGCGCGGACCGTCGCGATGGAGCTTCTCGCCAAGGTCGGCCTGGTCGCGAAAGCCGATGCCCGCCCGGAGCAGCTTTCGGGTGGACAGAAACAGCGCGTGGCAATCGCGCGGGCGCTCGCCATGAAACCGGAAGTCATGCTGTTTGATGAGGCCACCTCTGCCCTCGATCCGGCACTGGTCGGCGAGGTTCTGGCCGTCATCCGTCAACTCGCCGAGCAAGGCATGACGATGATCCTCGTCACCCATGAGATGGCTTTTGCCCGCGATGTCGCCGACACGGTCATCTTCATGCAGGACGGCTTCGTCATCGAGTCCGGTGATGCACGCCAGGTCATCAACGAACCCCGCGAAACGAAAACGCGGGAATTTCTCAGCCATTTCCATGGCGGACTTTCCTGAGAGCAGGATAAAACGGCAATGACAGGCAAGGTAATCGTGGTCGGCGCGGGCATTATCGGTGCCACCGCGGCATTGAGATTGGCAGAGGCTGGCTGGGATGTCGCACTTTGCGACGGCAACGCGCCGGGCAGCGAAGCCGGGGCAAGCTACGGCAATGGCGGCTGGATCAGTCCGGCCTCGATCATACCGATGAGCATGCCAGGTCTGTGGCGGAAGGTTCCCGTCTTCCTTCTCGATCGAAACGGGCCGCTGACGATCGATTGGAGGTCACTACCGCAGCTGACACCCTGGCTCCTGCGGTTTTTGTGGGCCGGCGCCAGCAAGACCCGCGTGCGCCGGACGGCGAAATTGCTGAGCTTCCTGCTGCACGATGGCCCCGAGCGACATCTGGAACTCGCGCGAAAGACCGGGCAAGAGCAGCTCGTTCTTCAAAAAGGGCTGCTCTACGCCTATCCCGACCGGGCTTCCTTCGAGGCCGAAGCACTAAGCTGGGAGCTGCGTCGAGAAAACGGCGTTGCATATGTGGAGTGGGACGAGACCGAAATCCGGCAAAAGCTCCCGGCTTTGGGCCCTCCCTACCGGTTCGCCATCCATGTGGTCAACGGTGCCCATTGCCGCGACACCGGACGCTATGTGGCCGGCATTGTGCAAGCCGCCCAACGCAGGGGCGTGCAATTCCACCAGTCCACCGTGACAGCCATCCTGGACGGTATGACGCCGCAGGCCGTACTTGAGGGTGGCGAGACGCTATCTGCCGACCGCATCGTCGTGGCCGCGGGCATACATTCCGGCCGCCTGCTTCGCCCGCTCGGCGTGCGCATTCCGATGCAGAGCGAAAGGGGTTATCATGTGACCGTAACATCAGGGCAAACACCCTTCGAAATTCCCGTGATGCCGAGCACGGGCCGGATGGCCAATACGCCGACCAATATGGGTCTGCGCCTTTCGGGCCAGGTCGAGCTTGCAACCGTGAACAAACCTCCGAATTGGGAGCGCGCGCAGGTGCTGCAACGGCATGCCCTGGCGAGCTACCCCTATCTGTCGGCCGACAAGACACCCAACCTTCGTCTCTGGATGGGACATCGCCCATCCACGCCCGACGGACTGCCGGTGATCGGCCCGCTGTCGCGCCATCCCGGCCTGATCGCCGCATTCGGCCATGGACATGTCGGCATCGCGGCAGCTCCCAAAACCGCGGATCTGGTGCTCGACGCGCTGGAACGTCGCATCAGCGACAACGCTTACGCCTTTCTACCCAGCCGTTTTGGACAATGACCAGTCGCCCGCCCTCAGCAAGTCCCGCATAAACGCTCCTGATGAGAACCGGGCCGGTGGGGTCGCAGTCACTGGACTGGAGCCGGGAAGACCCTGCCATCGAACAGTTTTCGGGCGGTTCGGATAGTCCCCGCCCCTTGGATAATCCCGTCGCCATCGAGGTCGAGAAAGACTTCCATGTCTCCGGTCGGATGTTCGATCTTGTAGTGTCCATCGAAAGGAGCGACCGAAAGCCCGCACGCGGGAGAGCCCGCCAGTCGCGTGCTGGTCGCCACTGTTACCGCTGCAAGGACGCCGACAGAAGCATGCACGCGATGGGGGATGAAGCTGCGTGTGTTGATCGCGCCTCCATGCCGCGGTTCTGAGACGAGCGTCATTTTCGGGACCGAAGCCGCACTGACATCGCCAAGGTTCATCATCGGCCCGGCTTGCAGCCGGATGGCCTCTATCCGTTGCCTGACGGCGTCATTGCCTTCCAACTCCTCACGCGTCTCGTCGCCCGTCAGACCGAAATCCGCAGCCCGCATGATGACGCAGGGCATGCCGTTATCGATCAGCGTCACCTCGATGCCGTCGATCACATCAACCTCGTTGCCGGTCGGCAGCAGCGCGCCGCACATCGATCCTTCGGTGTTCGTAAACAGGATCGGAATTGCGGCATGGCATCCCGGTACGCCGGCGATGCTCGTCTCGCCCGCGTAGCTTAGCTTTCCGGCTGGTGTCGCGATCTTGGCGACCGCCACCTCGCCGGAATTGACCATGTGAACCCTCACCGAAGTGATGTCGCCTGTGATGGGCACCAGTCCGCGTTCGATAGCGGCAGGACCAACGCCGGCCAGGATGTTTCCACATCCCTGGGCGTCGCTGACGAGCGCCTTGTCGACGAAAACCTGCAGGAAGAGATAGTCGACGTCGGCATCATCGCGGGTCGGGGGGGAAAGCACTGCAACCTTCGATGTCAACGGATCTGCCCCTCCGATTCCATCGATCTGCCGTGGATCGGGTGATCCCATGATCGCAAGGAGCAGCCGATCGCGCTCCTGTTGATCGCCGGGAAGATCCTCGGCTAGGAAATAGGCTCCCTTCGATGTGCCGCCGCGCATCCAAAGGCAGGGGATGCCGTCCTCATACATATTTGAGGCCCTTCTCCGCCAGTTTGCCCCGCATGTCGTAGATGTCGAGGCCAAGCTCGCCCGCGGCAAGCCGTTTGCGCTTCGCTTCCTCGTTGGCGATCCGCTTCTCGGCCGCCACTGCGACCTGTTCGGCCTCCGCTCGCCTGACGACGCAGACGCCATCATCGTCGGCGATGATAATGTCCCCGGCATCGACCAGCGCGCCTGCGCAGACGATCGGGATATTGACCGAGCCAAGCGTCTCCTTCACCGTTCCCTGAGCTGAAACGGCTTTCGACCACACAGGAAAACTCATTGCCGTGAGATCGCGGATGTCGCGGACACCTGCATCAATAATCAACCCGCGGCATCCGCGAGCGAGCGCCGAAGTCGCCAGCAGATCCCCGAAATAGCCGTTGTCGCAAGGCGAGGTCGGCGCAAGAACGAGCACGTCGCCCTGCATGATCTGCTCGATCGCAACATGGATCATCCAGTTGTCGCCGGGAGGAGCCGAGATCGTCACCGCCGATCCTGCGATCTGAGCGCCCGGATAGATGGGGCGCATGTAGCTTGCGAGCATTCCCTTGCGGCCCTGGGCTTCGTGGACGGTGGCGACGCCCGCCGAGGCAAGTCGATCAATGATCGACGCGTCCGCGCGTTCGATGTTCTGTACGACAACACCCATATCAGTCTCCCTTTATCCCTACCGGTGGCGTGCCGTGAGTGTGAAATGTCTCGATGGTCTTCAATCCCCAGGCCTGTCCCTTCTTGCGCTCAGTCTCGGTCCAGACGACCGGCTCCCAATCCGGCGCTAGGATGAGGCGCGCACCTGCATTGGCAAGCTCGACACGGTTGCCAGCCGGCTCCCAGACGTAGAGAAAGAAGGTTCCCTGGATGGCGTGCTTGTGGGGGCCGGTTTCGATGTGAACACCGTTTTCCAGGAAGATGTCGGCAGCGCGCAAAATGTCTTCGCGGCTGTCCGTTGCGTAGGTGACATGGTGCAGGCGCGCGTCTCCGCGGCCATGCTCCTCGGTGCATGCAAGATCGTAGCCCTTGTTGTTGATCGTGAACCAGCAGCCGCCGATCCGCCCGTTGTCGAGCTCGATCATTTCAGTGACACGAGATCCCAGGCAGGTCTGCATAAACCGCCTGAACTCCGAAACATCCGAAGCCAAAAGGTTCAGGTGATCGAGCCGCCTCGGATGGCAGCCCTGCCCATGATAGCGCGACGCGACATTCTTCAGGGCCGGCCTTTCGGCATCCGACGGGCGGAAGCGGACCGTGTCATAGTAGATCTCGAACACATGCCCGAAAGGATCCTCGAACCGGAAGGAACGACCATGGCCCGGATCGCCGTCGGTCCAGCCGAGCACTTTATAGCCGCTCGCCTCGATCGCCTTCACCCGCCGGTCGAGTGCCTCGGGAGACGATACCCGATAGGCAATATGCCCGACGCCCGTCGTATGGTGGCGCGTGAGCTTGAGCGTGTGGAATTCATAGTCGTCCCACGCCCTGAGATAGGCGGAGTTTTCATCCTGATCGGAAAGCGTCAGACCGTAGACCCGCAAAAAGAAGTCGAGACTTTCATCGAATTTGTTCGTGTACATCTCGACGTGCGCCAGATGCGCGATGTCGAAGCATGGTTCCATTTCTATCCTCCCCGAGCCGATCAAAGCTCGTCGACCGTCCGCGGAAACACCGACTGGAAGCCTTCCGCATACTTCGCCGCCCGTCCACCGGACTGACCGCCAGAGTTTCGCTGGAAATGGTTGGCCCGGTTCTGGGCAACCCGGGTATAGAACTCCCAGAGATGCTCCTGACCTTCCATGCACTCGATCGCCGCACGCTTCTTTTCCCAGACCGGGGTGATATCAAGGAATACATCCGGCTTCCATCCCATCTGCTCCGTCTGATGCGGTTCGAAGAGATAAAGCTGCGGTGCGCCAAGAACCTTCTGGCCGGGATTATGGCCCCATGCCTGTGCAATCATCCGTGTCTCGAGAGCAACCTGTGTCGCGTACATATGGTCCGTGTTGTAAGGATCATATTGCGAATGGCTGAGCATGAAGGAAGGCTGCACATCTCTGATCACATCGACCAGACGATATTTGTCATCGTCGGTCAGCCGTAGCGGATAATCTCCAAGATCGAAGCTGATAAGATTGTGCACGCCAAGCGCCTGCGCGGCGCGCTCTGCCTCGGATCGGCGAGCGGCCTTCACCCGTTCGAGCGTCATGCCCGGCTCTTTCCAGAGCTTTGCCGATTCCCCGCGCTCACCGAAGGAAAGGCAGACGACGGTCACCTCGTAGCCCCTCTGCGCGTGCAGCGCGATTGCGCCCCCGCACCGCCAGACGAAATCCGCCGCATGTGCGCTGATCACCAGCGCAGTCTTCTTTTCCGACATGTGATGTCTCCTTGCTGATCGACCGGGATTTCATGCCTGAAGCGCTCGTTTGCCAATTTGGAATTGCGATCGAAGCGATAAGTTTTCGCTATAGGAGAATTGGCAGCGAGCCCTAAAAGCTCGCCACTATAGCTTTTTCTTATATCTGGAAGACCATTTTGAAATAGGAATTCCGCCCTCTTCCCGACACCCTAGGAACGGAAACGAGCTCGGACGATCTCATCCGGGCCATCAACACGACGTGCGCCTGCCATATCGATTAGAGGCGGCTGACACGGGGAGGAGAGATGCTGACCCTTCTGTTCGATGGGCTTGCCTATGGAATGCTATTGTTCGTCCTCTCGTGCGGGCTGGCTGTCACGCTCGGTCTGATGAACTTCATCAACCTGGCGCATGGCGCCTTTGCGATGGCAGGCGGCTACGTCACTGTCGTCCTGACCAATCGCTGGGGCGTGCCGTTCCTGCTGACGCTGCCGATCGCCTTCATATTGACGGCCGTCATCGGACTTGTCCTTGAGCGGACACTCTATGTCAGGCTCTTCGACAAGACCCATCTCGACCAGGTCCTCTTTTCTATCGGGATCGTCTTCATCGCGGTCGCCGGTATGGATTATCTGATGGGCTCCCAGCAGCAGATCCTCGACCTTCCGGATTTCTTGAAGGGCCGCGTTGATGTGCTCGGCGTCGGCATCGGCATCTATCGCGCGTTCCTGATCATCACTTGCGGCGTGCTTGCCGTGTGTCTGCAGCTCGTGCTGAGCCATACGCGTTTCGGAAGCCGGCTACGGGCGTCCGTCGATGACCGGCGCGTGGCCCGTGGCGTCGGTATCCGTGTGAATACGATTTTCGCGGCGACTTTTGCCGTTGGATCGGGTCTGGCAGGACTTGGCGGAGCACTTGGTGCTGAAATCCTTGGCCTGGATCCGACCTTCCCGCTGAAATTCATGGTTTATTTTCTGATCGTCGTCTCGGTCGGCGGAACGTCCAGCATGATCGGGCCGCTGGTTGCCTCTATCCTGCTCGGCCTGGCTGATGTCCTTGGCAAATATTATGTCCCATCGCTTGGCGGTTTCATCATCTACATCGTTCTCGTGGCCGTGCTTGTCGTGCGCCCGCAAGGACTGTTCACGAGGACCGGATGATGTCGCTTTCTGCCAATATGCAAGATCCGCTCGTCAGTTCGGTCAAGGAAAGCCTTCGGCGGCAAACCCGCTGGCGCGCGCTTGAGATCGCGTTCTGGATCGCAGCGGTCGCTGCCTGGTTTGTCCTGCCGGGCAAGCATCTCATCCTCACCGAGATCGCGATCTTCGCCCTCCTTGCACTATCGATCGACCTGATCATCGGATTTGCCGGGATCGTGACGCTGGGTCAGGCTGCAATGTATGGCGTCGGCGCCTACGCCAGCGGCTTGTTCTCGATCCATGTGACCGGAGAGCCGTTGACCGGCCTCCTGGTGGCAGCCTTTGCCGGGGCTGCCGTCGCGCTGCCAACCAGCTTCCTGCTTCTGCGTGGTGCGGATCTTACGCGACTGATGGTGACGCTCGGTGTCGCGGCCGTCCTGCTCGAAATCGCCAATCAGGCCACCTGGCTGACCGGCGGCGCGGATGGTCTGCAGGGTATCACCATCCAGCCGCTGTTCGGCACGATCGAATTCGATCTCTATGGGCATGTTGGTTATGCCTACAGCCTTTCGGTTCTCTTCGTCCTTTTCGTTCTCGCCCGCTACATCGTCGCTTCCCCCTTCGGCAATTCGCTGAAGGCTATCCGCGACAATCCGCTGCGAGCATCGGCCGTCGGCATCCCGGTAAAGGGTCGCCTCGTCGCAATCTACACGCTGGCTGGAGCCTATGCCGCCGTAGCCGGAGCACTCTTCAGCCAGACGCAGCAGTTCGTTTCACTTGACGCGCTTTCCTTTCAGAAATCCGCCGACGGCTTGATGGTCCTCGTCATCGGTGGCACAGGATACCTCTATGGTGGTCTGATCGGAGCTCTGGTCTACGAACTTATCCAGGACGCGCTCTCCTCGGTCACGCCGCAATACTGGCAGTTCTGGCTCGGCATACTGCTCGTCGCCTTCGTCATGATCGGGCGGGATCGGCCAAGGCAGATCGTCGAACGCCTCACCGCAAAAGCACTCGCCATGCGCAAAACGCCAACATCGGCCAAGGCCTCGGCGGGAGGAAAATCATGACCCTCCCTGCCCTTGAGACACGAGGCCTCAATAAGACATTCGGCGCGCTGAACGCTACGACAGACGTCAACTTCCGGCTTGAACCTGGCGCCCGCCATGCTCTGATCGGACCGAACGGTGCCGGCAAAACGACCTTCATCAATCTCCTGACCGGCGTCTTACAACCGTCCAGCGGTGACGTCATTCTTCACGGGGAGAGCATCACTGGCCTCAAACGCGAGCGCCGCGTTCGGAAAGGCCTCGTACGCACGTTCCAGATCAATCAGCTCTTTGCCGGGCTGACGGTCATAGAAAGCCTCGCGCTCGTCATCAGCGAACGCAGCGGGCGCGGATGGAACTGGCTGCGACCGACACATGCCATTGCCGGCATTGAACAGGAAATCGCGGCTCTGCTGAAAGACTTCGGCCTCGATGGCGTCGGAGATGAAAAATGTCTCGCCCTTCCCTATGGCAAGCAGCGCCTTCTCGAAATCGCGCTGGCAATCGCCTGCCGCCCGCGCGTCCTGCTGCTCGACGAACCGGCCGCCGGCGTTCCCGAGGCCGATCGAAAGGAAGTGATGCAACACATATCGAGGCTGTCGTCGGACGTATCGATCCTTCTGATCGAACACGACATGGATCTGGTGTTCAATTTCGCCAATAGAATCTCCGTCCTTGTCGCCGGCGCCTTGTTTGCGGAGGGTAGCGTCGATCAGATCGCGAGGGATCAGCGCGTCAAGGAAGTCTATCTCGGAGGGGCAGCGCATGGCTGAGCTCCTGCGGATCGAATCCCTTTCTGCCGGATATGGCAAGGCGACCGTCCTTCACGGCGTCAGCCTGTCGGTCGAGCCTGGAACATCCGTCGCACTTTTGGGGCGCAATGGCGTTGGCAAGACGACGACCCTTAATACGATCGTCGGCTTGACCCGATATCGATCAGGGTCGATCCGGCTGCGGGGCACCGACATTCAGGGCATGTCCCCCGAACGGCGTGTCGAAGCCGGCATCGGTTGGGTTCCACAGGAGCGTGGAATTTTCCGGTCGCTGACGGTCGAGGAAAATATAACGGCGGTTGCCCGACCCGGCAGGTGGACGCTCTCAGCAATCTACGATCTTTTCCCGCGACTGAAGGAACGGCGATCGAACCTTGGAAACCAGCTCTCCGGCGGGGAGCAGCAGATGTTGTCGATCGGTCGCGCGCTCGTGCTTAATCCAATCCTTCTGCTTCTCGACGAACCGACGGAGGGGCTGGCGCCGATCATCGTCGAGGAACTTCTCGCGGCCATCCGCAGAATTGTCCGCGCCGAGGGACTTGCGGCAATCATCGTCGAACAGCACGCACAGCAACTGCTCGCAATCACCGACAAGGCAATCATCCTCGACAGGGGAAGCGTCGCCTATTCCGGTGACAGCGGCCACCTTGCAGAGGATCGCCAGACACTGGGCAAATTCCTTGGCGTGGGCGCAACCGAATGAGGAAGCGCCGGCCGGACTGCAAGCCGAAATCAGAATGCAAATGAGACGAAACTACAGGATGGGCTGCGGGGAGAGGTTTTTCCGCATGTCGGACAAAGAAAAAAGGAGGAGAGAATGAATACCAAACGGATTATTGCCGGCACCATGGCCGCACTTGCGATGATGGCCGCCACGACCGCCACATCCAGGGCGGACGACACCGTCAAGGTCGGCGTCGTCATTCCGATGACCGGGGGCTTCCAGTCGAATGGTCGCCAGATCAACGCAGCGCTCAAGACCTATGTCGCGACCCATGGAGAGACCGCAGGCGGCAAGAAGGTCGAATTTATCGTCAAGGACGATGGCAGCTCCGCCGACAACGCCCTGCGCATCTCGCAGGAACTCGTCACAAGCGACAAGGTTTCGATCCTGACCGGATTTGGCAACACGCCAACCGCCCTTTCGGTTGCGCAGATTTCCAAGCGCGCCAAGATACCGCAGATCATCATGGTTGCGGCAACGTCCTCGATCATGAAGGCGTCGCCCTACATGCTGCGCACCTCCTGGACCATTCCGCAGGTCGCGAGCGTCATCGGCAAATGGGCGCCCGAAAACGGCACGAAGAAGTTCGTCAGCATCGTCTCGGATTACGGTCCGGGTGCAGACGCAGAAGAATGGTTCTCCAAAACACTCGAAGCCAATGGCGGTTCCGTGATCTCTAAGCTGAAGGTACCGCTCGCAAATCCGGATTTCGCTCCGTTCCTTCAGCGCGCCGCCGACGAAAAGCCGGAAGGCCTGTTCGTCTTCGTCCCGACCGGCGCGGGCGCAGCGTTCATGAAGCAGTTCGTCGAACGCGGACTGGACAAGTCCGGCATCAAGGTCATCGCGATGGCCGACGTCACCGACGACGACCTTCTCAACGATATGGGCACTCCGGCCCTTGGCGTCATCACCGGCGGACCCTATTCGACGAACCACTCGTCGCCGGAGAACCAGACCTTCGTCGACGCCTTCAAGAAGAACAATAACGGCATGCGCCCGAACATGGTCGCTGCAGCAGCGTGGGACGCACTCGATCTCATCTACAAAACGCTCGACAAGACGAAAGGCGACGCCTCCGGCGATACCTTTGTGAAGGCAGCGGAAGGAATGCAGCTTCAAAGCCCGCGCGGCCCGATTTCGATCGACCCACAGACGCGCGATATCGTCCAGAACATCTACATGCGCAAGGTCGAGAAGGTCGGCGACGAATTCTACAACACGGAATTCCAGACGATCGAAAACGTAAAAGATCCGGCGCACTAGTTCATGCCAGGGGCGGGGCATTTGTTTCCGCCCCCTTCAAAAACCGTGTCGCAATGAAGGATGGAGAGTGTGTGATGACGATAGGCCTGATCGGTTTTGGCGAAGCGGCACAGGCTTTCGTCTCGGGATGGCGTTCAGAAATCCTGGGCGCAGGAGGGCATGGCACCATCTCGACCTTCGACTTGAAAGTCGAAGATCCCGCTCTTCGAACGGGACTGCGTGAAACATGCGAGAGCCTTGGTGTCCACTGCGCCGACAATCCGGCCGAGGCGCTTGCAGCCAAAAGGATCGTGTTCAGTCTCGTGACAGCGGACAACGCTCTGCAGGCGGCCGAGCGTGCGGCAAACTTTCTGGCCGCTGGCACTCTCTATCTCGATTGCAATTCCTGCTCGCCGAAGACGAAGACGATGGCTGCCGGAATCGTCGAAACGACTGGAGCCGTCTATATCGACGTTGCGGTCATGTCTCCCGTACACCCTGCCCGCCATCGCACGCCGCTCCTGGTATCAGGCGCCGCGGCCGAGCAGGCACAGGCAGCGCTGGCGGAATTGCATATGAATGCAAAGCTGGCCGGCGGCAATGTTGGAGAAGCCTCATCGATCAAGATGCTTCGCTCCGTCATGATCAAGGGTTTCGAGGCCTTGACGGCCGAATGCTTTCTGGCGGCTCGAAGGGCCGGCGTGGAAAAAGCAGTGCTTGCCTCTCTGCAATCCTCCGATCCGGGGATAGACTGGAACAAGCGGGCCGCATACAACCTTGAAAGAATGATGGTTCACGGAAGGCGGCGCGCTTCGGAGATGGTCGAAGTCGCTGCCACCCTGAGGGAATTGGGACTGCCAGACCGCATGGCTGTTGCGGCCGCAGACTGGCAGCGTCAGATCGGTGAACTCGCGATTCGACCCGAGGCGAGTACCCTCGAAGCAAGAGCCGACATGATCTTGGAGTCCTACCCGGATTGAACGACGAGAAACCTTCGACAGCGCAAATCCAGCACAATCTTCGGCATCTGCGGGTCTTCCTCGCCGTCATAGACACCAAATCCGTGACCAAGGCTGCCGCAACCAGCCATCTTTCGCAGCCGGCGGTGACGCAGGCGCTGACCAAAATCGAGCGTGAGCTGCGGACAACATTATTCACCAGGACGCCTCAGGGCCTGTTTGCAAACAGTCGGGGCGATCTTCTGGCGGAGCGGGTAAAGCGGGCATTCGCCTACCTTGACCCGGCATTGAACGAGCTCAGTCCACGCCTAAAACTGGTTGCGACCGCCTCGCAGCTTCGAGCATTGATCGCCGTGCGTGAGTGCGAGAACTTCACTCTTGCGGCAAAGAAACTGGGTGTCGCGCAGCCAACCGTCCACAGAGCCGTCACTCAGCTCGAGGAAGAAGCGGGACGAGCGCTCTTCGAACGGACGTCCTATGGCATCGTGGCGACACGGATGGCGAATTCGGTGGCGCAGGCGGCACGTCTTGCATTGGCGGAACTGGCCCAGGCCGAAGTGGACCTTGCCGAGGCAAATCAGGAGGAGGCCGGGACCGTCGTCATCGGCGCGATGCCGCTTTCGCGATCCTTCGTGCTCCCCAGAGCCATTGCCGAGTTCAGAAAGCTTCGTCCACGAACCCCGGTCCATGTCCTGGAAGGCCCCTATGCCGATCTGCTTGCCGGGCTTCGGCGCGGCGAAATCGACTTCCTCATCGGGGCATTGAGAGAGCCTGCCCCGATCGGCGACGTCGAGCAGCGGGTCCTATTCACCGACACGATCGTCGTCGTCGCCGGCACCGGGCATCCACTGGTTGAGCGGGCAAAACCTACTCCTGAAGAACTCGCATCCTATCCCTGGGTCGTCGGACAGAAGGGAACGCCGATCCGCAAGCATTTCGATGCGCTGTTCGAGGGTTTAGCAAAACGACCGGCTGCGATCGTCGAATCAAGCTCCCTGATCTTGATGCGAGAGCTTCTAAGCAGGACAAATCATCTGGGATGCATCTCCTTTCTGCAGGCCCAGGCAGAGCTAAGCCGCGGCCTTCTCAAGGCATTGCCACTGCATCTGGAGCATACGGCGAGACCGATTGGCCTGACATTACGGCGGACCTGGCTGCCGACCGTTCCGCAACGGTTGTTTCTGGACCTGGTCACACAGACCGATACCGTCCCCTAAGGACATTTGTTGACATAAGGCAAAACCAAGCGGCTCTTGATCGCGGGCTCAAGCACTGAAGGCCTGCTGATGGGCATACATCATCACGAGAATCTCAATGTAGTACCTTGGTAGTACATTGCTCGGTAAGTGGATAATATATGGGATATCCGAGGTGCCAACTCGCAACGCATGTCACCGCTGTTCGAGATAACTGGACAGAGGCAAAGGGCTGGCGTTAAGCTTTGGTTTTGTAACAGCGATACCAGAACCATGAATATGATCGACCCCCCCGGGAAATCGGGAGAAGGCAATGAGGAAAAGATACTGACAAATCCGACGCGGCTTGGAGGCCGCCTGAGGCTCGCCAGGCAAACCCGTGGCTTGACCCTCAAGGCTCTCGCCCTAGCTGCGGATTGCTCTGAAAGCCTGCTCTCGAAGATCGAGAACGGCAAGGCTTCACCTTCTTTGCCAATGCTTCATCGGCTTGTCGGCGTTCTCGGCACGAATATCGGCTGGATGTTCGAGGAGGCCGACGGTGAAGAAGGTATTGTCTTCCGCTCCGGGACAAGACCGCTGATCGGGCTGGACCCATTGCGCAGGGGAGAAGGCATTTCTCTTGAGCGGATCATCCCTTACTCGCAAGGCCATCTTCTTCAGTGCAACATCCACCACATCGAAGCTGGCGGCCAAAGCGCCGGGCCGATCCAGCATATCGGCGAGGAAGTGGGTTACGTTCTTGCCGGCGAAGTCGAACTCATGGTTGGTGAACGCACTTTCCGGCTCTCGGTCGGTGACAGTTTCGTTTTCAATTCAGAGCTCCCTCACTGGTATCGAAATGTTGGGGGCGAGCGCGCGAGTATCTTCTGGGTCAATACGCCAGCGACTTTTTAGCACCCACATCTGTCGTGCGAGCGAACTCGCGATCATCTTCAGAATCATCAATTCAAGTCACTTGACATAAATTCAAGTTACTTGAATAATCCCTATGCAATCCAAAAACATGGGGAACGATCATGCATCTCAAGAAATATTTGTTCGGTTGCGCGGTTGGCGCAGCCATCGCACTTACCGGCAGTGCCGGCGCCGCGACAGCGAATACGCTGGCCCTGGTGACGATCAACCAGCAAGCTCTCTTCTTCAACCAGATCAATGATGGCGCCAAGGAGGCGGCAAAGAAGGCCGGCGCTGATCTTGTCATATTCAACGCCAACAACGTGCCCAGCGCACAAAATGACGCCATCGAGAATTACATCACCCAGAAGGTTGACGGCATCATTTTGGTTGCCATCGACGTGAACGGGGTGAAGCCGGCAATCACCGCCGCCAAGAAGGCCGGCATCCCGGTCATTGCCATTGATGCCCAGATTCCGAATGGCGACAACATCGCCTTCGTGGGTGTCGACAACACCAAGGCGGGCGAGGAGATCGGCAAGTTCTATTCCGACTACGTCAAGGATAAGCTGGGCGGCAGCGCCAAAGTCGGCGTCGTCGGCGCACTCAATTCCTTCATCCAGAACCAGCGTCTCGACGGCTTCAAGTCAGCGGTAAAGACTGGCGGCCAAAAGGTCGACTTCCTCGATACCGTGGATGGGCAGAACGTCCAGGATGTGGCGCTCAGCGCTGCGGAAAATCTCATTACCGCCAATCCCGACATGACGACGCTCTATGCGACCGGTGAGCCGGCACTCCTCGGCGCCGTTGCGGCCGTCACCAGCCAGGGCAAGACGGGTAACGTCAAGGTCTTCGGCTGGGATCTGACCAAGCAGGCGATCGAGGGTATCGATCAGGGTTGGGTGACAGCCGTTATTCAGCAGGATCCGGCCGGCGAAGGCAAAGCTGCCGTCGAAGCGCTCGTCAAGGTGAAAAAGGGCGACAAGATCGATCCGATCATCAATGTGCCGGTGACCATCGTCACCAAGGAAAATGTCGACAAGTTCCGGGGCATGTTCAAGTAGCTCTCGCACCTCGTCACGCCATGGCCGATCGCTTCGGCCATGGCGTTGTGGCATCATGGCTGAGGCCATTTCCGCAAGGCAGCATTGATATGACAAACGCTGATACCTACCGCGTCAGGATGACCGGTATTTCCAAACGCTATGGCACGATGCAGTCGTTGGACAATGTATCGTTGACCTTGAAGCCGGGCGAGGTCCTTGGCCTTGTCGGTGACAACGGCGCCGGTAAATCGACCTTGAGCAAGGTCCTTTCGGGCGCGGTGATCCCGGATTCGGGGACGATCGAGATCGACGGCAAACCGGTTTCCTTTACTTCGCCAGCCGACGCACGCGCTGCGCATGTCGAAATGGTCTATCAGGACCTGTCTCTTTGCGACACGGTCGATGTGGCGGGAAATCTCTTCCTTGGGCGTGAGCCGAAATGGAAGCTTGCGGGCATTCCGATCCTCGACAAAAAGATGATGCATGAACAGGCACGTCACATGCTGGAGGGACTTGGCATCGTCATTCCGGACACGCGTCTGAAGGTCGAAAATCTCTCAGGCGGCCAACGCCAGTCCATCGCGATCGGGCGTGCGGCTTCATTCAATCCATCGGTCCTCATCATGGACGAGCCAACGGCCGCCCTGGCTGTTGCCGAAGTCGAGGCGGTGCTGGAGCTCATCCGCACGGTCAGCGCCCGCGGCGTCAGCGTTATTCTGATCACGCATCGACTGCAGGATCTCTTCCTCGTCTGCGATCGCATCCAGGTGATGTATGAGGGGCAGAACGTCGCCGAGCGCCTTATCGCCGAAACGAACATCGAAGAAGTCGTCAACCTGATCGTCGGTCGCAAGTTCTCCGCGCGCTCGGCCGGCCAACATACCGAGCGAGGCGCTTCCGTATGACCATGACATCTTCTCACACCCAAACCAGCCCGTCGTCTCGCCTGCGCAAGGCACGTCTCTATGACAGGGCCATAGCCAATGGCGGCATCGTTTCGATCGCCTTGTTTTTCATCGTGGTCTGCGTCTTCTTCTCCCTCTTCACCAATGTCTTCCTGACCGCACCTAATCTCTTGAACGTCCTCAGGCAGTCGGCACCCTTGTTGATCGTCGCAGCAGCCATGACCTTCGTCATCACCACAGGTGGCATCGATCTTTCGGTTGGATCCGTATTGGCCCTTGCCGCCACGCTTTCGGCGGCCTGTCTTCAGGCGGGAATCGCTTGGCCTGTTGTCGTTGTTCTGATGATGCTTCTTGGCGCTGCGACCGGGCTGATTCAGGGATATTTCATCGCCTATGAGCGGATTCCGGCCTTCATCGTCACGCTGGCTGGGCTATCGGTCATCAGAGGCCTCGCACTTCTCATCACCGGCGGCTACTCGATCCCGGTCGCTCCGGAAAGTCCGTTCACAGCGATTGGCCAGGCCTGGTTCTTTGGCGTTCCAGCACCGGCAATGATTGCGATCGTTGCTCTTGCCGCAGCCTATATCGCCTTCAATGAAACGCCCTTCGGGCGATATGTCACCGGCATCGGTGCCAATGCCGAGGCGGTGCGCCGCGCCGGCGTCAACACGCGACGCGTCACCTTGTTCGTCTATGTAATATCGGGTGTCGCTGCCTCGATCGCCGGCATCATTCTTGCTGCACGCCTGGGGTCGGGTTCTTCAAATGCCGGGCAAGGCTTCGAGCTCGATGTCATCGCTGCCGTGGTGCTGGGTGGCACGAGCCTGTTCGGTGGACGCGGTTCGGTCGTCGGCACGGTGCTCGGCGCTTTGACCGTTGCCGTCATCTCCAACGGCCTGATCCTCTCGCACATGTCGCCCTTCTTCACGCCGATCGTAACCGGCGTCATCATCCTCGTGGCGATCTGGTTGAACTTCCGCCTTTTCAAGGGCGCAACGAGGAGCCGCTGAGTATGATGGATCATCTCTTTGCCGACACGGCCAGAATGCGTCATGCCATCGGCGTTCACACCGGCTGCGCGATGACCGTGCTCGGTCCCATCCCCGTCGCTGATATGGGGATCACGCTCATGCATGAGCACATCTTCCTTGACGGAGCGACCTCATGGAAGTGCCCTTGCCATCCTGACGAAAAGGCGATCGCCGAACAGCCGGTTGGAATAGAGATCATCGGCGAGTTGCGGATGAACCCCTATATGAACCGCGACAACGTCTCGCTGGACGATCAGGATCTGGCCCTTGCCGAACTTTCTCGCTTCCAGAAGCTCGGCGGCCATACCGTGGTGGAAACCACCAACTTTGGCATAGGACGCAATGCCGAACAGTTGCGCCGCATCGCCCGCATGTCCGGTCTGAAGATCATCATGGGGACGGGCTTCTATCTGGAGCACACCCATCCGGAGTGGCTGAAGGCCATGGATCTGGACGAGGTCACCGCCTTCATCGTCAACGACGTCGGCGGCGGCGAGACCCAGCCCGACATCATGGCCGGCATCATTGGCGAGGTCGGCGTCAGCAAGGACTTTACGGCCGAGGAGCAAAAATCCCTGCGGGCATCGGCGCGAGCATCGCGGCTGACAGGCCTGCCGCTGTCCATCCATTTGCCGGGATGGGAGCGCCTTGCCCATCGTGTGCTGGATGTGGTCGAGGAGGAAGGCGCTGATCTGCGCCACACCGTGCTCTGCCACATGAATCCCAGCCACGATGATCTCGACTATCAAAAGAGCCTCGCAGAACGCGGCGCATTCCTGGAATATGACATGATCGGCATGGACTATTATTACGCCGATCAGGATGCTCAATCGCCATCGGACGAGGAAAATGCCAGGGCGCTCCGGGCGCTCGTCGATCTTGGTTTTGCCGATCGCCTGCTTTTGTCGCAGGACGTCTTTCTCAAGATCATGCTGACTCGCTATGGCGGCTTCGGCTATGGCTACATTCTCAAGCATTTCCTGCCGCGACTGAAGCGTCACGGCGTCGATCAGCAAGCGATCGACCAGATGCTGATCACCAACCCCCAATCGGTATTTTCCGCCTCGGCCTGAAGGTCGAGTGCATCAAGGAGCAGACATGAGCAAGAAAAAGGTTCTTCTAGCGGGTGAATCATGGGTTTCGACCGCCACCCACATCAAGGGTTTCGACCAGTTTCCGACGGTGACCTATCACACCGGTGCCGACGAGTTGCTGAAGGCATTGAAGGGCAGTGCCTTTGACGTCACTTTCATGCCGGCCCATGAGGCACAGCGCGATTTCCCGCTGACGGCCGAAGCACTCGCGGAATATGACGCGATCGTTCTGTCCGATATCGGCGCCAATACGCTGCTACTGCATCCCGATACCTGGATTCATTCCAGGAGGACGCCGAACCGGCTGAAGCTGCTGCGCGACTACGTTGCAAATGGCGGCGCGCTGTTGATGTTCGGCGGCTATTACAGCTTCCAGGGCATCAATGGCGGCGCGCGCTATCATAAAACGCCGGTCGAGGAGGTGCTGCCGGTGAGCTGCCTGTCAATCGATGACCGCGTCGAGGTTCCCGAGGGATTTTCGCCTGTCGTAACGGGCGATAACAATCACCCGGTCCTCAAAGGCCTTGGCAAAGACTGGCCCTACCTTCTCGGTTTCAACGAGGTCAAGGTGAAGCAGGGAGCTGAGGTGCTTGCGACGGTTTCAGGCGAATATGGTTCGCAGCCACTTTTGGTAACCGGCACCTATGGCGCTGGCCGGACGCTCGTCTGGACTTCGGATGTCGGCCCGCACTGGCTGCCGCCCGAGTTTATCGCCTGGAACGGCTACAAGACGCTCTTCGAGCAGATGCTGGCCTGGGCAACACTCAAGGACTGACGCCTATGCGCCTCCATGTCGTTGGCAATGTCTGCGTCGATACGAGCTTCCGGCTGACGCGCCTCCCGCGTCCGGGGGAAACGCTCAACGCGAGCTCGACAGTTGAAGGCATCGGAGGCAAGGGCGCCAATCAAGCCGTCGCGGCCGCGCGAAGTGGTGCCGTTGTATGCCTCTGGGCTCCCCTGGGCGACGACGACATCGCGGGCAGAGTGACCGAGATGCTGAAGAGCGACCTTGAGGTCGATCAACTGGTGCATCTGCCTTTTCCCACTGATCGCTCGACGATCCTGGTGGAAGAAGGTGGCGAAAACACCATCGTCAGCGCCGTCGCCTGTGCGCGAGCCTTCGATCCGGTTCGGCAAACGGCCCTCGCCAAGACCTGGAGCAAGAATGACATCCTGTTGATGCAGGGCAACCTGTCGCGGGAGGTCACCGCCACCTGCCTGAAACTTGCCAAAGAGTCAGGTCTGAAGACGGTGCTCAATGCGAGCCCGCTGTCGGACTTGAAGGTCGAAGATCTTGCCGATGTGGATCTTGTGATTGTCAATCAAGGTGAAGCATCCGCGCTGACAGGCCGCGAAAGCCCGGCGATAGCGGCAGACCTGCTCTCTGACAAAAGGGCGAGAAACGTCGTCGTGACTCTTGGAAGTCAAGGGGGCATCGTCTGGGATCAGGCAGATCATGCCCCCATTATTCTTGAGGCGCAAAAGTGTGCCGTCGTCGATACCAGCGGTGCCGGTGACTGTTTTGCGGGCGTCCTCGTCGGCTTGCTCGCACAGGGAGAAAACTTGGTCGCGGCCGCAAAGTTGGCGACCAAGGCCGCCGCCATCTCAGTCGCCCGGCCTGGAACGCTCGCCTCCTATCCCTCGCGGGCGGAAATTTCGGAAATCATCAAGAGATCAGAACTGGAAAACACATGAGCGGGACAATGAAACCCATCGGGCAGCTAGCGGGCAACGCCCTCATCGATCTTTTCGGGCGTGACAAGGCGATCATCGGCGTCGTTCACCTGGCGCCGCTTCCCGGTGCGCCGCGCTACTCCGGCGAGGAGATCGAGGCCGTCTACCAGCGCGGACTTGACGACGCCCGCGCCTATCTTGCAGGTGGCTGCGATGCCGTGATCATCGAGAACCATGGCGATATTCCCTTTTCGAAGCCCGATGATATCGGTCCCGAAACCTCGGCCTATATGGCCGTCATCTCCGATCGTATCCGCCGTGAACTCGGCGGTCCGATCGGCATCAATGTTCTTGCCAATGCCGCCGTTCCGGCGCTTGCAATCGCCAGCGCGGCAGGCGCAGGCTTCGTTCGCGTCAATCAATGGGCAAACGCCTATGTCGCCAATGAGGGCTTCATAGAGGGGGAAGCTGCCCGCGCGATGCGCTATCGTGCACGGCTCAATGCCCATGGCATCCGCATCTTCGCCGATGCCCATGTCAAACATGGGGCGCATGCCATCGTTGCGGACCGACCGGTCGAGGAACAGGTCAAGGATCTTGTCTTCTTTGATGCGGATGTGGTTATCGCCACAGGGCAAAGGACAGGACATGCAGCCGATCTCGACTACATAAGAATGATCAAGCAGGCGGCGGGCCTGCCGACGCTCGTCGGCAGCGGTGTGACGCCAGACAATGTCAATGACATTCTGTCGGTCGCCGATGGCGTGATTATCGCAAGCTCTCTGAAGTACGATGGGGTCTGGTGGAATGCGGTCGATCCGCTGCGGGTGACGAACTTCGTGGCAGGCATCCGCCGATGAATGCATGCCCGAAGATCAATGCGCCGCGTCTGCTACAGCGCATTGCCGATTTTGCAGCCGTCGGAGCAACCCCAGCAGGCGGGGTGAACCGTCAGGCGCTGAGCGCGGAGGATCGCGCAGCGCGGCGGCGGCTTGCGGAGTTGGCCACTGCACGTGGATTCAGCATTCACCAGGATGCGATTGCCAACCTGTTCATCCGGCGCAAGGGACATGATCCTTCACTGCCCCCCGTGTTGATTGGTAGCCATCTCGACAGTCAGCCCACGGGAGGCAGGTTCGATGGTGCGCTTGGCACGCTGTCCGCCTTCGAGGTATTGGAATCGTTGGAGGATGCGGGTGTCGTTACGGAACGATCCATCGAAGTCGTGTCTTGGACCAACGAGGAAGGTAGCCGTTTCTCTCCCGGCTGCATGGGCTCGATGGCTTTTGTCGGCGCGGGCGACATACGCGGATGGCAGGATATGCACAGCGTCGATGGTGCAAGATTCGGCGATGAACTCGCAGCGACATTAAATGCACTGCCGGAAGCCGCGACACAGCCGCTTGGCCATGCCGTGTCCGCCTTCGTTGAGGTGCATATCGAGCAAGGACCCGTACTCGAGCGTGCGGGCATTCCGATCGGCCTCGTCACCGGCGTACAGGGAACCAGGTGGCTTGAGATCTCCTTCAGCGGCGAGGCGGCCCATGCGGGCACGACCCCGCTGGAATTCCGCAGAGATCCCATGGCAGCCGCCGTTGCCGCGATCGCGCAACTGCAGCTAGCCGTCATGCCAACCGATCCAATGGCGCGGCTGACCGTTGGCCGAATGACCATCGAACCCAGCTCCGTCAACGTCATTCCGAGCAGGGTCACATTCACCATAGACATTCGCCATCCGCAGGAAGATGTGCTTTCTGCCATCGAGGCACAGGTCAATGCGGAATGTCGCGCGTCGGCAGAACGCCACATGGTCGGTGTCCGCATCGAGAAGCGTTTCGACTTGGCGCCCGGAAAGTTCGACACGGCCATTGTCGATGTGATCGGCCGCGCTTGTGAAAGGCTCGGAGTTTCCAGTATGAAGTTGGTCTCGGGAGCCTTCCACGACGCACATTTCATTAGCCGCGTTGCGCCGACGGCGATGGTCTTTGTCCCGTGCCGAGACGGCATCAGCCATAATGAGGCTGAGTTCGTCACGTCAGAAAATATTGAAACGGGCGCAAAGATACTGCTTGAAACCGCCCTTTCCCTAGCTCGAGGAACGACAATAAATTCCGCTTAAGACCATCCGACCATAGCTAAGATATCGGAACAAAACTGGCGCAAGCGAACGCCCGTCGCGTTGACCGCCAACTCCAGTGACGATCCGCCTCTCGGTATATATGCGCCGATCTACAGGTCAGTCAGCGCCTGATCGATTTCCGCCATCACATCTGCTGGCAACGGTCCCTTTGCCAGCGCTCCGGCGTTTTCCTCGACTTGGGCAACCGTACGAAAGCCGGGAATTGGCAGCGTGCGCGGCGAACGCGCCCACAGCCAGGCAAGCGCACCCTGCGTGAGCGTGCGACCGTCCTCAGTCAGCAGATTGCGGACCGCTTCCAGGCGAGCGGCAAATTCAGGAGCAATCCTGCCATCCTTGAAGTAGACCATCCAGTCAAGGCTTGCACCACGCACATCCTTCTCGCCGACAGCCTTGTCAGGCGTGAACTTGCCGCTGAGCAGCCCCATGGCGAGCGGACCGCGATTGATGGAGATCAGACCATTGCGCTCGATGACATCGATCATCGCCGGAACCGGCTCGAAAACGTTCATCGTATGCTGAATCGAGACGAACCCTGCGCGATGCGCATGACGAGCAGCCCGATCTGGATAGTCCGTGCTCCAGCCGAAAGCATCAATCTTGCCGTCGGCTCGGAGCGCTTCGAGTGTCTCAAAGACCTCGTCCGACGCTTCGAGCGGAAAATCGTTAAGATGGAACTGCAGCAGATCCAGCCGATCGCGGCGCAGGCGGCGCAATGACGTCTCAGTAGACTGCCGGATAAAGGCGGGATCGGAAAAGGCACCCGTCGCTTGCCTGGTCTTCTCGTCTGTCGCGAAGCCGAATTTGGTGGCGATGACGATATCGTCCCGATTGCCGAGCGCCCTGCCGACCACCTCTTCAGAATGCCCGGCCCCGTAATTCGAGGCGGTGTCGAAGAAGCGAATCCCGAGATCCACCGCCCGGTCGATGGCACGGGCCGATTCATCATCATCGACTTCGCCCCAGCCGAGCGGCACATCGCCAGCGTAAAACGGTCCGCCGATTGCCCAGCATCCCATGCCCAGGCGCGGAATTTCCCGGTCATTCCAGAGTGTCATTGTGGGCGCGCTATCGGGTTTGGTCAGCATGTCATCCTCCACGAGCATCTACCGTTGCAGGCAGACATAGGGAGATATGCCTGAGTGATAAACAGCCAAATCTGCAGGATGTTTTTCATCAATGAAAAACAGTTGGCTGCGTTCAATTCGAGGAACGACACACAAATAAGATGGACCGCTGAGTCTACGGTTTACAAGATTTCCTCCGCCATTTCCTTGAACTGGCGAGCATTGCGGTAAAAAAAGCAAAAATCGCGCACTCAGTGAGAATGAAATGAAGATCAACCAAGCCTCAGAACGCCTGACCTACGGCATACTTGTCTCTTATCTTCGTGATACCGGATTTTCAGATTGCCTTGAGCGTGCCACCGTCGATGACATAGTCAGCGCCGACTACATTCGGAATCCTGTCGGAAGCAAGGAAAGCTATCAGATTGGCCACCTCGTCGGCTTCGGTGATCCTACCGCTTGTCATTTGGAAACGAGCAGGTATTTCAGATAAAAGCGCCTCGTGAGTGACACCGAAGGCGGCTGCAACCGTGCTGCCGAAGCTGTCCGCCCCTTCCCAAAGCGACGTGCGCACCGCGCCTGGTGATACCGTGTTAATCCGCACGCCTTGAGGGCCGAACTCCTCTGCAAGCGATTTACTAAATGCTGTCAGCGCGGTTTTTGCCGTCGTATAGGCTACAGGCCCGGCCGATGGCACTTTCGAGTTGATCGACGATACGTTGATCATCGCACCCCGACTTTTAAGCAGTGCTGGCAATACAGCGCGGCTCATCCATACGGCGCTCATCAGGGTGATATCGAGATTGGCGTGCCATTGCTCGTCGGTGACATCAAGGAATTCGCCAAGGGCGACTGCATCACCTGCACCGACATTGTTGACGAGAATATCAATGCGATCGGACCGGCTGGAAATGTGAGCCATAAGCTTCGGCGCCCCTTCTGCGCTGGACAGGTCCACCGCAAGAGCATCAGGGCTTAGCGCCAGTAGCTCCGGTGTCACAGTCCTGGCCGCGCCAAAAACCTTGACGCCTTCCTGCACGAGCACCTTGACCGTTGCCAGCCCAATGCCGCGGCTCGCTCCGGTTACAATCGCCGTCTTGCCTTCGAGGCCGAGTTTCATATTCATTCCTTTCTGTAGCTTTGGGTACATAATTATGCGTGCTAATTTCGATTTAGATTCCCGCTAGTTTTCAGAGGAGACGAAGAGCCGTTTCGATCGCGCGTTCAAGCCTGTCCGGGGTGTCGGCTACCAATCCGGCAATCCGCAAACCAAGAATAGTTGTCAACAACAGGCTCGCCAGCGAAACCGCATCTATATCGCTGCGGAACTCGCCCGCCGCCTGGCCCTCCCCGATCAGCTTCACCAGGGCGGCCTCCGTCCTGTTAAACATTGCCTGGACAATGCGGAGCGCGCTTTCGTCCGATGCGGCCAATTCGGCGGCCGCGTTAACCGCCATGCAACCCTTCCTCACAGGCCCCTCCAGATCGAACTTGATGAGCTGCTCCAGAGCACCTTTCAGCTTGGCCCTAGCCGATATCGGCTGCTTCAGAAACTCTACCAATGCCTCGGCCTGAGAAGCGCGATACCGCTCCAGGCACAGTTCGAACATGTGATGCTTGCTTTTGAAGTAGTTGTAAAAACTGCCTTTTCCTATACCGGCAGCCTCTAACAAATCCTGTGGGGTGGTGCTCGCATAGCCCTTTTGCCAGAACACCTCCATTGCTCTGTCAATCGCTGTATCGGGGTCAAATTCGAACGGTCTAGCCATAAACAACCGATAGCAATTATGTACTCCTAGGTAAACAATTTTTGCGAGGGCAGCATTCTTTATCGCTGCTTGGTGTCGTGTAGCATCATGCCCCGCTATTTTGCTCTTGATGGAATTCGAACGGGCGACTAGCCGAATCTTCCTGCTAAATAACTGAAATCATTCACAGAAACCATCAAATGCGTCTATGATCGCAGTAGACATCGAGCATGTTTCAGTTCAGCAACGAAGAGCTCCATCGCCATTTATCGTAGATCTCCAATCTACCTGATGGGGAAAACTTATCACCACTGATAGCTGGAGTTCCTCACTATAAGATTCCTCTAAGGGCAGAGGATTATGGAGTTCGGTGGCGCTCCGGCAGCGCGTTTGACGTCCGTAGTTTCTGCTGAAATCCGGCGGAATCAAACCTATGCTCGACACTCCTTCGACTGACGCTATTCAACTCGACCGGCGCCGTTTCATCCAGTGTACCGCGTTGATGGCGGGCGGATTCATGCTGGCTCTTTCATCCTCCGTAAAGGCAGCGAAGCTGATCGGAGCCGCAACTACTCGGACGCCTGCCGGCGAAGTCGCTCTCAATGCATGGGTACGGGTTCAATCCGACAATACAGTAACCGTCATCGTCAGCCAGGCCGAAATCGGTCAGGGCATCAGCACCACTCTCCCTGCGGTACTCGTCGATGAACTCGGTGCCGACTGGTCGAACGTTCGGCTGGAAACGGCGCCCTATGATCCTGCCTACGCCAATCCGCTGTTCAAATGGATGTTCACCGGCAACAGCATGAGCATCCAGGTCTTCTACGACATCATGCGCACGGTCGGCGCGAGCGCTCGCGAAATGCTGATGGCGGCGGCGAGCCAGGCATGGGGACTTCCGGCTTCGGAACTGGCCGCCGAGAAGAGCTTTATCGTCCACGCTTCGAGTGGAAAACGCGCGACGTTCGGAGAGCTGGCGGCGGCGGCGGCGAAAATCACGCCGCCGGAAAAGCCAAAGCTCAAGCAAGACGCCGAGCTGCAGCTGGTCGGACGAGAGGTGCCTCGGGTCGACGTTCCCGCCAAGGTCGATGGATCAGCCGTTTTCGGGATCGATTTCAGGGTACCCGGCATGCTGAACGCCGCGGTGCGCACCGGGGCGGCCTTCGGATCAGTGCTCGACCTCAACAACCGCGATGCATTGCTGCGGATGCCAGGTGTCGTCGCGGTCGTGCCCGTCGAGGGAGGCTTTGCTGTTGTCGCGGACACCTACTGGCATGCCCGTAGTGCCATGCTTAAGGCCGAGACAAGCATCCATGAGCCCGCGTCCTCCACCGCGAAGGCAAACACGCCGGCTCTGGGCACTGAATACAAGGCCCGCCTCGACACCGGACCCTTCGCGACTGCGGTTGACGAGGGGCAGGCTCCTGCGCGCATCGCCGCCTCGAAAAAGACGGTGGAACAGGACTACGAGAACCCATTCCTTGCCCACGCGACGATGGAACCGATGAACGCGGTCGCGCATGTGACGGACGATCATTGCGTGGTGTGGGCGCCGACGGCAGGTCAGAACCTCGCGTGGTATGCATTGCAGGCTGCACTTGGGCTCAAAGGCGAACAGGTGGAAGTGAACCGGACGCCCTACATGGGCGGCGCGTTCGGCCGGCGTTCGCTCGCCGATTTCATCGTCCAGGCGGCGTTGATTTCCAAAGCGGTAAAGGCCCCGGTCAAGGTCCTCTGGGACCGTGAAGAAGACATGCGCAGGGACGGCTATCGTCCCGCGACGATGGTGAAACTGACAGCGGCACTTGAACCGAATGGCTTGCCGGAGGCAATCGTCGCCCGCGTGGTATCGCCGACCATTATCAGTCTGTGCAATCCCATGATGATCGATGAGATCAAGAAGACCCATATCGATCCGTTCTGCATCGAGGGCATGAAGGAAACCCCTTATGCGATCGACCATCGCCAAGTGGATTTTCATCTGCTGGAAACGGATGTTCCCACGTCGGTCATGAGGACGACGGGGTATGGGCCGAATATATTCGCCTTCGAAAGCTTCATCGACGAACTGGCTGGCCTGGCGAAGCAGGACCCCTACGCCTACCGGCGGCAACTTTTGCGTTCCAACGCCAAGGCGTTGAAGGTCCTCGATCGCGCGGCCGAACTCAGCTCCTGGAACCAGCCCCTTGCGAAGGGCCACGGCCGGGGCCTCGCATTTGCACTCGCATTCGGAACACTGATCGCTCAGGTGATTGAGGTCCATGTGCGTGGCAATGAGGTAAAGGTCGAGCGGGTCACGTCCGTCGCTGATCCGGGCCGGGTGTTCGATCCGGGGATCGCCAGGGCCAACATCGAAGGCGGCACCGTATTCGGACTGGCCGGGTGCAAGTCAGAAGTCACGTTCGCAGACGGTGCAGTCCGCCAAACCAACTTCGACACGTATGCCATGCCTTATCTTGGCGAATGCCCGGAACTCGTTACCGAATTCATTGAGAGCGGTGGACCACTCGGAGCAATGGGCGAGGTCAGCCCGGTCGTGACCGCTCCCGCACTCGTCAATGCAATTTTTGCGGCGAGCGGAAAGCGTCTGCGTGCCATGCCGCTGTCGCGAAACAATTTGCAATTTGCCTGACGACGACGGGAGCCTCGACCATGAAATTCACCATAAACGGCCGTGACGTCGATATTGACGCTCCTCCTGACGAACCGTTGCTCTGGGTCATTCGAGAGCTGGTCGGACTTACCGGAACGAAGTTCGGTTGCGGCATCGGCGCATGCGGTGCGTGCACGGTCCATGTGGATGGCGAATCCGTGCGCTCCTGTACCTATCCGGCCGCGCTCCTCGAAGGCAAGCGTATCACCACGATCGAGGGCCTCTCGCCGGACCGGTCGCATCCGGTGCAGGTCGCATGGGTCAAGCATCAAGTTCCCCAATGCGGCTACTGTCAATCCGGGATGGTCATGTCAGCGGCCGCACTTCTCCTCAAGGTTCCTCATCCAAGCGATGAGGATATCAACCAGGGCATCACCAACATCTGTCGTTGCGGGACCTATTCGCGAGTGCGTCCGGCCATCCACACTGCGGCAGACCTCGCAGCGAGGGGCAAGCCATGACCTCTCTCGGGTATTCTTTCGCACACGGGGTCTTTGGCGCGTGCGCCATCAGCGCCATTGCCGTGGCGATCGCCGCTGCGGCCGCACCGTCTCCCTCCGCAAAGCGGGAAGACGGCTTGGCGCAATGGCGAGTGATGGAATCTGTCATGATGAGCCCGCGCTGCTCCAACTGTCATACGCAGACGAACTTCCCCCGCCAGGGCGACGATCGCCATCGGCATAATTTCGAAGTGGTGCGCGGGCCTGACGGACACGGTGTGCCCGGCTCCCAATGCGCGATGTGCCACCACGACACCAATTCCGACGCATCCGGAGTCCCAGGCGCTCCGGGCTGGCACTTGGCGCCGCTGTCGATGCAATGGGAACGCGCACCAGGCGTGCCGATGACCAGTCGTGAACTCTGCGCCCTGATGAATGACCAAACCAGAAACGGTCATCGCAGCGCCGAACAGCTTGTCGAGCACAACGCGACCGAGGCACTCGTCTTGTGGGCCTGGTCACCCGGCAAGCGCGCGGATGGCACCCAACGCCAAACGCCTCCCATTAGTCACGACGCTTTTGTCGCCGCGACGCGGGCGTGGGCCAAGGCTGGGTCTCCCTGCCCTTGAAAATCGAGCGGCCTAAGATGTCGTTGAGAAGCGCTGACGGAGCCACACTTGCTCTATATGTCCTGTGTGCGCTCGCAGTTCCACACACAGCATCTGCTCAAGACCAAAGCCAGGAGCCTATTGCCTCGCGCCCCGCTATCATGTTCAACCGCTGGCAGGAAGATTGGTCGGTGCTCGCCGATCCGCGCGCTGCGCGTGAACCGCTCGACAAGCTCAAATATATCCCCCTCTCCGATGCCGATCCGCAGACCTATCTCTCTTTCGGCGCAGACACGCGTGACCGGTTCGAGTCCAACAATGCGCAAGGCTTTGGTATCGGTGGGAATCGAAGCCAGAACTATCTTCTCAGCCGCAACGAGTTTCATGCCGACCTCCACATCGCAGATCAGCTGCAGCTCTTCTTGCAGCTCCAGAGCGATTTCGCGCCTTGGAAGAGCGTGCCGCTGCCGATCGACCAAAATCGTCTGGATCTGGAGCAGGCCTTCATTGCCGTTACGGAACCCGTAGGGGATGGAACGCTGAGGCTGAGACTTGGACGTCAGCAAATCGGGTTCGACCTGCAACGCTTCGTATCTGTTCGTGACGGCCCCAACGTTCGCCAGTCCTACGACGGCGCCTGGACAGAGTACGAAACCGGCCCCTGGCGCTTTGAACTCTTATACAGTCTTCCGGTGCAAGTACGAGACGATGCGGCGTTCGACGATTACAGCAGCGTCGGTCAGCAGACATTCGCGGGCATGCGCGTCGAGCGCAAACTCTCCGACACCACAAGCATTAGCGCCTATTACGCAAAATTCACTCAGGCAGGCGGTCGCTATGCAAATGCATCAGGCGATGAGCGCCGGGACATTTTCGACGTGCGTGTCGCCGGTCGTGACAATCACATCGATTGGGATTTGGAGGCAATGAACCAAACGGGCCGTATAGGTTCTCGCCATATTGAGGCCTGGGCGTTCGGAGGTATTGCAGGCTACACATTTGCCGACGCGCCTTGGACGCCCAGACTGGGCATTCAAATCGATGCTGCATCCGGCGACAGCAAATCGGAGGGGGGCAATTTCGGCACCTTCAATCCGCTGTTTCCCAACGGAGCATATCTTATGCTCGCGGGATACACGGGCTACTCCAATCTCGTCCATGTGAAGCCTTCGCTCACGCTATATCCCACCTCGTCAGTGAAGGTCATGCTCGCTGCGGCGGCTCAGTGGCGCGAGAACACGGCGGATGCGATCTATACCTATCCCGCAGTTCCTGTGCCGAACACCGCCGGACGCCCTGGTGCCTATACCGGAAGCTACGGGCAGATACGACTCGACTGGACAGTAGACCGCACGACTTCGCTAGCGTTAGAGGCAGTCCATTTTGCGATCGGTGATGCCCTGCGACGTGCTGCCGGCCGCGATGCGAATTACGTCGGTGTAGAGTTCAAGCACGGATGGTAGTGTCTGTCAGACCCGTGTAGATCAAGACGAGACGTCCTTGGTGCCTCGAAGGTCGCTTCGATTCCGGCTCTCGAAAGGCGTCCCGGTCAAACATGGAGTTCATCTCCCGTCGCCGACACTATCCAGAAACATCACGTTGAAGCCTGGCAGCATCGAGGCAAGACTTCTGGCGGCTTCATACTGCGAAGATGCATACCATTCCCGAGCGATGGTCATGGATGGGAACTCGATGCGATCACCTGATGTTCGAGATCTGCGCCGTCGGCACTCTCGAGCTTTCCGCAGAGAGATGCGAACCTACCGCCGTAGAACTCGACCGAGGCGGCGGCCTGTTCCGTGTAGCGTTTGAGGGACTCAGGATGCGCGGAATCTCGATTCCACATCATGTAGTAAGCGACCATATTCCCCTGCTCGTCTGATTGTTGTTGTAGCACCTTGCCGACGGGCATGCATCGTCACTCGCAAGCCTACCGCGGCCACCTGACAGGGAATGTCAGCATGCGAGTGGCTGGCCATACGTGCCTGCAGATCCATCACCTCAGGACATTGCGGCCCTAGCCCGCTCCTCGGCTACCTGCGCGCGCCATTGCCTGTAGAGATCGCGGCGCTGGCCGGGATAGCGATCCGCCAATAGTTCCGCCTGCTGGATGCGATCGGTTCGGAACGCCCGGAAATCCTGACGCAGTTCGCACCAGGCGGCAATGACGCGCATCGTTTCAGCAAAGGCGATTCCGATCGGCCAGATGACCCGGTCGGTATCCACCCCCTTGCCGTCCTTGTACACGATGCGCAGCTTCATTTGCTGCTGCATGGCCTTGCGCAGGATCTTGAGGTCGATCGCCTCGTCTTTCTGTGACGGATAGGAAACATGGAAGTCAGTGTCATTGAGTTTATGGCGCAATTCCGAGGGGAGCACAGCCTCGATCTTGGCAAGCGCATTCTGGGCGGCGAACGACAGCTCGTCGTCGGTCTGGCGGCTCACCCATTGCACGCCAAGCGCGATCGCCTTGATCTCCTCCTCGGAGAACATCAGCGGCGGCAGCATGAAACCGGGCTTGAGCACATAGCCGAAGCCAGCCTCGCCTTCGATCTCCGCCCCCATGGACTGCAGAAGAATGATATCGCGATAGATGGTCCGCAGCGAGACACCCGTTTGCTGCGCCAGATAAGTCCCCGAAACCGCCTGCCGATGACGGCGGAGGATCTGAAGGATATCGAACAATCGCTGACTCTGGGACATAACCCTATCCTTCGACTCATCATGCTCCAGCCCATGCGGTGGGACTGGAGCATAACTCGTCCTAATCCATGCGGACGAGGACCTTTCCGTTGGCCTTGTGGCCGCTTTCCAGTGCCGTGATGATGCGGATTGCATCACTCAGCGGCACGATCTCTCCGATCGGAAGTCGTAGCTTGCCCCTTTCGCCGGCTTCGGCAATTCCGTCGAGAACATCCGCGCGGGCGGTACAGACAATCGGCTTCAGCTTGCGGCTGAAGATCGCGCGGACGAACTTGCCTGGTGTCGGATTGATGTCCAGAAACACACCGCCGGACCGCAAAAGGCCGTAGGCTGTACCCGTGTCCATTGTGCCGGCCGTGTCGTAAATCACATCAAAGCGGTCTGTGATCCCCGAAAGATCGGTGGTGCGATAGTCGAACAACGGCTTCACACCCAGATCGGCCATGCGCAGCACGGCACTTGCGCTGCAGCTTCCGGCAACCGTCGCCCCAAGGGCCAATGCCAACTGCACGGCGGCCTCGCCGACCGCACCGGCACATCCATTGATGAAAACGTGCTGGCCAGCGGTTACTTTGGCTTTGTCAACGATACCGTTCCAGGCTGTGACACCCGGCGTGCCGAGACAGGCGGCTTCCTCGAAGGAGAGGGAATCCGGCTTCTTCGCGAAGAAGGTTTCCGGAGCGATGGCTGCTTCGCCGAGCGCACCACCGTCCTTAATCCTGACGGAACCGAAGACCGCATCGCCACGCTTGAAGCGGGTGACACCGGGTCCGACCGCCGTGACGATACCGGAGATATCGCTGCCCATGGCGCGCGGGAACTTCTTGCCGGTCATTATCTTCAGATAGCCGCTGCGCACTTTCCAGTCGATCGGATTGACGGAGGCGAAATTCACCTTCACCGCCATCTCGCCCTTGCCCAGCGGCCGAAGCTCGAAGTTTTCGAGTTTCATCTGCTCCGGGCCGCCGTATTGATAGTATTGAATCCGCTTCATGCTAGATCATTCCCCTTGAGGGTTGGCCTTGTGATGCAGACTTAATGCGGTTGAACCGCAGACATGTAGGCCGCATAGGGCGTGGCGTCGTAGATCACTTCCGTGGAAGCGATCTTGCCATCCTTGACCTGGATCAGCTCGGCGACGACCGAATGCGGGACAGGATAAGTTTCCACGACATAGACGAGCACAGCCTGCGTCTCGTCTCCATATGCCGCGCGAATGTCGAGCTTCTTGATCATGCGGGCAAAACCTTCCTGGAAGCCACGGAATGCAGCAGCCCCCGTGGTCTTGCCGATCGGCGAGATGCAGACGACGTCGTCAGCCGAAATCTTCATGATCGCGTCGACCTCCTTCTTTGCCATTGCCTCGCCATAGGCTCGGGCGATCTTTGCAGCGGTTGCGTTCTGTTCAGCCATGGTGTTGTCCTTTCCTAATCATCTGTTGGCTGAAACAGTTCTAGCTTGACCTTGCGACATCAGATGTCAGCATGTCACTTTCTTTGGTTGTATTTCGTCAGACAACGCAATCAAATAATACATCGGAAAACCCACTTTCCGCCACGGTTCCGGTGCTTTTCACGATCTTTTCACAGAGTGAATTTGATGCAATTCGACAAGCCGATTCCTCGCTGCGTGAACCGGCCGGATAATTTGTTCCCTACATGGGGAAGAAAATTCCACCATGAGGGTATTGACCGGCGCGCCTACTGGATCGCATCGGAGGCGTGGACTGGCCGATAAATCCCTGCGCAGAGATAAGCGACCGACCCCAACGATCTGCGGGTTTGCTACTGACATTCTTCCAGCCTTGCAGTCCTTGGCGCATCGCCGTGAACCACGGATGGAAGCTATTCCATGTCGTTTCGGCAATATACGGAATGCTGCTAGCGCTCGTCCTGCGGCAGCCAGGCACGCCGCGTAGCTCCCCGGGCGGGCGCGCGGCTGACGGACATCTCTTCCTCTTCCTCAGCTCTAACTTGCCGTGCCAGAGCGACATAGGCCGGATTGGAGGTGAGAGAGCTCTCGGGATCGTAGAGTTCCGCCAGCCTTCGCATCGACCGCCGATCGCCCTTTACAAATGTTCGGACGATTTTCTCGGCCTCGTAGGGATGCACACCGAGCGCTTCGAGGGAGTATCGCCCGGCGCGAACGGCGCTATCGAATGTCTCGCGGACAATGTCGTTGCAACCAGCATTGAAGAGTTCGTAGACATTGAGCCGGTCATAGGCCCGCGCGACGATGTGAAGATCCGGGCGCACATGCCGCGCATGTTTTACGATCGAAAGAGCATGATCCTTGTCATCGATCGCGACGACGAGAAGCTGCGCTTCGGAAAGGCCGGCGGCTTCGAGCAAGTCAGGGCGTGCGGCGTCGCCGAAAAAGGCCTTGACGCCGAAGTGGGCAAGCGTGTCGACGGTCTCGGTGCTCAAGTCCAGGACGACGGTTTCATAGCCGTTGGAACGCAGCATACGATTGACGATCTGCCCGAACCTTCCGATGCCCGCGATGATCGCCACTCCTTTCACATCGATGGTATCCTCTTCGCGTTCCTGCTCGATCGTAATCAGCGGTACGATGACGCGATCAAAGAGCATGAAAAGAAGCGGCGTGAACAACATCGAGATCGCGACGACCAGCTGGAACAGGTCTGTCAGCGGCGCCGGGATAATCGCATTTTGCGCACAGAAAGATAGCAGGACGAAAGCGAACTCGCCGGTCTGCGCAAGTCCGATGGCAAATAGCCAGCGATCACTCCCGCGCAGCCGAAAGACCTGGCCGATCACCCAAAGGATCGAAGCCTTGACGAGTATGAGCAAGACCGTGAGGCCGACAATCAGGACTGGATTTGCAAAGAGCAGCGAGAAATCGATGCGCGCGCCCACCGTGATGAAAAATAGGCCGAGCAGAAGCCCCTTGAAGGGCTCGATATCGCTCTCCAGCTCGTGCCGGTACTCGCTGTTGGCAAGCACGACACCGGCAAGGAAAGTACCAAGAGCCGGCGAAAGACCAACCAGTGTCATCAGCAGGGCAATGCCGACAACGAGCAGCAAGGCCGCGGCCGTAAAGACCTCGCGCAACTTCGCCGACGCAATAAAGCGAAATAACGGTCGGGACAGATAGTGCCCTCCAACGACCACGAAAGCAATTGCGGCGAGCGTCACAAGCGCCATCGCCCATTCCGGCAGACCTTCGAAAATCTGAAGCCCGGCCTGCTCATGCGCCGTCGCATCGATGCCACCAGCGTGAAGCAGGGCGGAGCTGGCCAAGAGCGGCAGAAGCGCCAGCATCGGGATGACCGCTATGTCCTGAAACAGGAGCACCACGAAGCTCGCTTTGCCACCGTCGCTCTTCAGCAGGCCCCGTTCGGCCAGCGTCTGCAGGGCGATGGCGGTGGACGAACCCGTAGCCACCAGACCGATGGCGAGCCCCGCGCCCCAAGCAACACCGAATAGCCAGGCAACGCCCCATATGACGATTGTGGTTACCGCCAACTGCAAGCCACCCAAGCCCAGCAGGCGATGGCGCATTCCCCATAGCTGGCGCGGTTCCAGCTCGAGCCCGACCAGAAACAGCATCATGACGACGCCGAATTCCGCAAACTCCTGGATTTGTTGCGATTCCGCACCCACGAGACCGATCAGCGGCCCTATGCAAATTCCGGCGATCAGATAGCCCAGCACCGATCCGAGGCCTAGTCGCTTTGCCAGGGGGACTGCGATAACGGCGGCGCATAGATAGACGAAGGACTGAAAAAGCACGCTATTCATGACGCTTGTCCCATCAGCGCGGAGGAAAGATTGGCATTCGTTAGAATATCGGCGTGCTGCCCTGCCGCGATATCAAAGCGGTCATCACGCAACGCTTCGAGCAGCGTGACAAACCCCTCGATATGGGCCTTGCGCCTGGCATCCTCTACTCCGGCTGCGCCAAATAAAACATAGGGCGAAAGGAACGGCATACCGCACAGAGCTGCGGTGGCCTCGACGGGCGACAGCAGTTGTCGCAACGAGAACCGGTGCCGACCTTGATCGTAGGCTTCGGCGGACGCGCCCGCCGTAACCGCACAAAGCCATGGCTTGCCCCTCAGCGCAGTTCCCTTCTCGCCGTAGGCAAACCCATGTTCGAGAACGAGATCCTGCCATTCCTTGATCAGCGACGGCGGCGAGTACCAAAACAGCGGAAACTGAAGGACAAGTATGTCGTGTGCCGCGAGGCGTTCCTGCTCTCGGTCGATGTCGATCTCGTGGCGCGGATAATCTGCGTAGAGATCGACAACCGTGATGTCCGCGACCCGTTGCGCGGCTGCAAACATAAGGCGATTGGTACGGGAATGCTGTATGGCAGGATGTGCGAAGATCAGCAGCGTCTTCATTCGGTCTCCGCGAAGAACTCACTAGAATGACATGCAATGGCAGGCAGATGAATCACCCTATCATCGATCAGCCTTGCGGTGCATCAAAGAACTGCGTCACGACCCGCGCAGCTTCGATGGCATTGCCCCAACCCGCATAAAATGCCGTGTGGCCGAGCAGTTCACCAATCTCAACTTTGGTAACTCCTTTAAGGATCGCCCGCTTCAGATAGGACGGCAGCGACGATGCCTGACCCGAGGCTGCGAGGATTGCAATCGATGCCAAGCCACGATCCCGCGGCGCAAGCCCTGGACGCGACCAGACGTTACGATATAGGAGATCATCGGTGAAATGTTGAAGTGCGGAAGACGCCGGCGCGATATTTGCCGCGATCATGGCGACGCGGGTTTCGTCGTTCGGTAGAGCCTCCTCTACCGTAAGCAGCTCGGGAGATAATTCGGGGAGTTGGTCCGAAGAAACTCCCCGCGCATCGAAGATCACCTTTAGCGCGGCAACGGCACCGAATGCGTAGGGCCAACTCGCGTAGAATGCCAAATGCGTGATCAGTTCCGAAAACTCCGCGGCCGTCAAATCGCTGTCGAGCGCCTTGTTGAAATAATAGGGATAGGCCATGGTTGCGTTGCGCGCCACAAGGGTCGCAACCGTGACCAGCGCCCGGTCTCGCTGAGCCAGCCCCGGCCTGTGCCAGAGTTCTTCCGTTATGTTTGCCTGGGTAAACGAGAGCAGGACGGGTGAAACTCCTGCAAGCATCTGTTCGAGCGGATTGCTGTTGGCTTCGTTGCCCATTTCACTGTCTCCCGCATGAAGCGATTGATGTCCGCAATACATTGTCTGACGCCTCATTCCGGCGGAGAGATCGTTGGAGGCGCGCTCACACCGGGCGGACCTCACGGCGTGAGCGCGTCGAGCGCGGCAAACATGCAAGCGCTCGGTCAAAGAGCGAACTCAAGCTCGCCCGGAGTGGAGCTGCTTGGTGATTTCGGCGACACGCTGGCCCAAATAAGCCGCGGTATTTAGATCACTTGCGATCGGAGACAGTTCCGGAGACTCGTCATTGGATTGCGCCATCGCGCCCAACCATCCACCGACGCGGTTCTGCTCATCCGCGCTCTTGCCGGGGAAGATATCCAAACCTACCCAGATCATCCCGTGCTGGGCGGCGAACAACGCCATCGTGACAAGAGAATTCAGCTTGTCGCCGTGCATGGCGCCCGAGTTCGTGAAACCTGCGGCAACCTTGTTACGCCATTTCTGCGGGAACCAGGCTGGCCGCGTCGAATCCTCCATGAACTTCTTGAGGCGGGAAGAAAGCGTGCCGTTGTAGGTCGGCGAGCCAAAAATAATGGCGTCGCTCGCTTCCAGCACCTCCCAAGAAATCTCGTCATTCGCCACGGCAATGAGCTGTGCCTCGGCACCGGCTACCCGGCCAACGCCTTCCGCAACTGCAACGGCCTGTTTGGCGGTATGCCCATATCCACTATCATATACGATCGCGACCTTCATTTCGTCTGGCCCTGCTTGCTGTTTGCCAATTTCAAAGGTTGAAGTCGTGTGACGAGAGCTCCGCGAGCGCCTTGCGTCCACATTTCAGCCCGCTTCATAGTGTGGAATTTTGATTTGCGGTGCGGATAGTTTTTCGCATACATGTATCCTCAAATTCTACATTGGAGGCATGAGTGCGGGATCGTCTTGATGGCGTTGCAGTGTTTGTGGAAGCCGTCGAAGCGGGAAGCTTCGCGCGAGCTGGCGACAGGCTTGCCCTGACTCGTTCGGCCGTTGGCAAAACGATCGCCCGGCTGGAAGAGCGGCTTGGTGTCAGGCTGTTTCATAGAACGCCGCGAAGTCAGATCCTGACCGAAGATGGCCAAATCTACTATGAAAGATGTCAGCGGGCGCTCGGAGAACTGCGAACTGCGGAAAACCTGCTGGAAACAGGCAGGCGTGATGTCGCCGGTCGATTGAAGATAGCGCTTCCATTGCTGTTCGGGCGTCTCTGCGTTCAGCCAATTCTGCTTGACCTCGCACAGGAGCATCCAAAACTTGAGCTGGATCTGCGGTTCACCGACAAGATTGTTGATATCGTCGGCGAAGGATTCGACCTGGCAATCAGGAACACCAGCCCGGTCCAGAACAGCGGCCTACATGTTCGGAAAATCGCGACACAAGGGAAGGCCATTTGTGCGTCGCCGCTCTACCTTCAAAAGCACGGAATTCCCAAAACCATCGACGACCTCTCCAACCACGACGCACTCGTCTATTGGCGTAACGACCAGCATGTGCCCTGGACCTTGCGCAGCGACACGGGCGAATTGGTGGAACCTCACCTCAACTGGCGTCTGCAGTTCGACAACCATGAAGCAATAGCGGATGCGGCGGTGCGAGGCATGGGAATCGCCTGGATGCACGATTGGCTGGTCCACGACCATCTAAAATCCGGGCGGCTGGTCTCCTTGTTGGAAAAGTTCCCCTCTCCCCGCATGACCACCTACGTCTTATGGCCCTCCACCCAGTATATCCCCATGAAGCTGCGGGTAACCATAGATACGCTGGCCGCCAAATTGGACCAGACCGCCACACTTGGAGTTCCCATTTAGATGTAGCTCTGGAAGCTGGCTCCGGCCCGTTATCTTAGAGCAATTCCAGGAAAAGTGCGCAGCGGTTTCCGTCCGGAATTGCGTGAAAACAAAGAGATAGAGCGGCTCAGAGATTCCGTGAAAAGCTGAACCGCTCTAGGCCCTGACAATCCGCATCGGGCAAGTTTTGAACGCATCCCCGCAGGCTACGTATGGGGGAAGAGTTTTCGCCACTCGCAAGATCGCTTCTACATTAAAGTCCAAAACGGCTGCGTGGAAACGCGGGTATGCGTGCGACTAAAGGTTTTCGATGTCGCTCATTGGCTTGATCGGCCAGCCCGTGCCGCAGCAAGATTTGGAGACCCGCATGACTGCCACACAACAGACTTTTCCCATCAGCCCCACTGTCCGGATCCCGGCAATTGGCTTCGGGACGTATCTTGTCTCAAACGATGACGTGGGAGCCGCGGTTCGCACGGCTATCGGACTGGGCTACCGTCACATCGATACCGCAACAGTCTATCAGAATGAAGAAGGCGTCGGGGAAGGCATCAGGGCTGCCTTGAAAGACACGGGGCTTTCCCGGAGGGACATCTTCGTCACGACCAAACTCTGGCTAGGTCACGCTGCCTGGAATCAGGAGCCAAAAACCGAAAGGGAGACCTTGGCTGAGTTCGACGCAAGTCTCGCGCGCCTCGGTCTGGACTACCTTGATCTCTATCTCATCCATTCACCACACGGTGGTTCGGCGCGCATCGGTCAATGGAAAGCTCTTCTTCACCTGAAGCAGGCTGGAAAATCCCGTGCCGTCGGTGTCAGCAATTTCAACGCAGCCCATCTTGAAGAGCTCAAAAACGCAGGGCTCCCGATGCCGGATGCCAATCAGATCGAACTCCACCCGTGGTCGCAGAAGCCGGATTTGATTTCCTACATGCACAACAACCGGATCGCCCCCATTGCCTATAGCAGTCTTGCGCCACTTTCGACGTGGCGCGCAGGCCCTGGAGAAGACAGTGCAAAGACGGAAGATATGAAACGGGATGACGGTGTCTTCACGGCCCTGGCCAAGAAGTACGGCGTTACCGAAGCGCAGCTCCTCCTTCGTTGGGGAATCCAGAACGGTTATGCAGTCCTTCCCAAGAGCCTTAAGCCTGAACGCATGCGGCAAAACCTTGATCTCGATAGATTCTCCATCGACGATGGCGACATGGCTCTGATCCGCACCATGGACCGTGGCGGTGGCATTGCATGGTCGATGGGCGATCCGAGTGCCGTGGACTGAGCGAAATCGCTTTACCTGATGTCTGACCTACTATTCAAAGCATCACGGGTCACAATCGAAATCAAAGATAGGCGCAAGCGGGCATGGTATGGTGTTGGGCAGTACAACCGCGGGGCTTTTGGCCGCTTTCGAACGGCTCGTCAGGCTACTGGATGAGCCCGAATTGATTCCAGCGCTGGCGCCGCTGGCACAGCGGGAAATCTTCTATCGCGTTCTGTGCGGCGACGCCGGAAGCCATTTGTAGCAGGTGGCCTCTATCGACAATCAGAACCAAAGCATCGGCCGAGCCATCAATTGGCTCAAGGCCAATTTCCGGGAACCATTGCGCGTCGAAGAACTCGCAGCCCGGGTAAGCATGAGCTCCTCGCGGTTTCATCATCACTTTCGACGTCTCACGTCGATGAGCCCTCTTCAGTTTCAGAAGTGGCTCCGGCTGACTGAAGCTCGACGCCGAATGCTGCTCCGAGGCGTGGATGCGTCTACGGCTGCTTATGAGGTGGGTTGTGAGAGTCCGTCGCAATTTAGTCGAGAGTACGCGCGTCAGTTCGGGACATCACCACGCCGGGATGTGGGAGGGCTACTGCGGCAGGACCTTTCGCCTATCAGTTAGCGGACGCCGCAGAAGAATTTATTGCGCACTGATCCAACATTCAGTGCAGGCCGTCAATTGAAATAATACTTCCGTCAATACGATGGATCAAACTGCCGACACGATTGTTTGAATGCTAAGCTGCCGCCTCAACAGTTAAATCAGAATCTCCGCGCTTTGACTTTCATTCCATCTCAATATGGCTTGAGACAGCACGAGTTCAGTGCTTGCGTCGATGCGTAAACGTCCATATCACCGCTCGTCAGGAGCAGCTGTATGCAGTCGTACTTGATCCTTGCCACCGCCTGCGGTCAAGCGCTCCCAATTCCGATAGGCGAATTTCGCTTTGCTGGCATCATCTAACTCCAGCCCCGCTACGAAACCACGTGCATCGCCTCCGGGACGGTATTGGTACGGATAGTCAGTCGAGAACAGGACACGGTCGATACCGACGGCGTCGATCGCCTGCTGCATATAGGTCGGACTGAACATGCCGCTTGCAGTCAGATAAAGATTGCTGCGAATATAGTCGATGAATGGCCGCTGGAGCTTGGACACACGATCAATCATCACAAGCCGCTCAAGATAGAACAGCACCAACTCGCCCCAATGACCCAGGATCACCTGAAGGGTTGGATAGCGGTCGAAGATGCCACCCAGGATCAGACGCACGAACTGGATACCCGCCTCGAAATGCCATCCAAGCGCGAATGTGGACAAGGCGAGATCGACGGGGGCGCTAAAACCGGCGTAATAGGACTCGCGCACGCTCATCCGCGGTATCTGCGGATGGATCAGGAGGGGCACATTGAGTTCGGCCGCACAAGCGAATGTCTGTTCGAAGATCGGATGATCCAGATTTTTGTCGCCGACCCGCCCGAAAAGAACGGCACCCTTGCAGCCAAGTTGCTCGACGGATCGCCTCAACTCCAGCGCCGCCGCATCAGCCTCCGAGGATGGCAGAACTGCCATCGCCTGGAAGCGGGACATGTTGGCAGAAACGGCTTCGGCCAGCAAATCATTGGCACGACGAGCAAGATCGATGCCGTGGTGACCAAGATTGTTGAGGCCCGGTGCCGTCAAGGAGAGAACCTGAACATCGACGCCCGTCTCGTCCATCAGAGCCAGCCGCTGTTCTCCAAAGTCGGCAAGCCGTTCACCAATGATCCCTGGATTGAGGCTAAGCGTCCCATCATCGGCGCCGGGTATGGTATTCCAGGCCTGCTTCACCTCATTGGGGAGAACATGCTCTTCGATCGCGATGATCTTCATCTCTGAAACCTTTGGATTCGCATCATCCGCGGCGCCAAACGACGCGCCATTTTTCATCATCCCGCGTGGATGTGAGGATAAGTTGATCATCCACGAAGCTGTAAGCTCGCCGGAAGTCCTGTCCCACAAGCCCGCGAACCAACGCTCCTTCGACCCGATAGACAAAGACGCCGTTCAGGGCATCAAGTGCAATGCTGCCGTAGCTCGCTTCGTATCCAGCACTGCTATATGCGCTATCGACATGATCGGGTTCGAGGTTGCGAACCTGAACCGCCATTTGACCATCGCCTGTAAAGACGAGGAGGCCTTCTACGCTGGCGCTCCTCATCGCTCCGTTCGCGTCGGGCTGCTCGATGGTCACAAGATGCCAAGCACCTTCCAATCGGGCAAGGACCTCAGCATCTGCGGTCATCTGCTTGCGCGTACCAGCAACGATCTCCATTGGTCGAGCTTCTCTATATTTTGGCCCTCGGCCGGGTAACCCTTTGCACGAAGGGCAGCGTTCAGCCTTTCGTCGTCAACTGATCGACGATAGCTTGGCCGACGCCGTGCGCAGAAGCCGGGTTCTGGCCGGTAATCAGGCGACCGTCGGTTACGACATTTTCCGACCAATTCGGTGCAGCCTGATGCAGCGCGCCGCGCTGCTTGAGAGTGGTCGCAAGGAGATATGGCACCACCTTCGTATATCTGACCTCGGCCTCCTCCTCATCCGTGAAGCAGGCAAGCCTCTTGCCAGCCACGAGATAGCTGCCGTCGGAAAGTGTGGCGTTCACCAGCGCGGCCGGGCCGTGGCAGACTGCCGAGACGATGCCGCCCGCTTCCCAGATTTCGCGGATGACCTTTTGCACGGCCTCGCTCTCTGCGAAGTCCCACATCGTACCGTGGCCTCCGGCAAAGAAGACTGCCGAGTAGCGCGATGGGTCGAGGTCGCCGAGCACCAGGGAATGCGCAAGTGCCGCGCGGAAGTGCTTGTCATTCCAGTAGTGAGCGTTAGCCGCATCGGAGAGGTCGAAGAAGTCGATCGGTGGATGACCGCCCCGGATCGAGGCGATTTCCGCCTGAATGCCGGCTGCCTCAAACACTTGGAGCGGATGGGTCAATTCGACCATAGCGAAGCCGGTCGGCTCGCCGCTGTCACCGCGGATCGGATGGCTCGTGACCACGCACAGAACGGGCTTGATGATTTCGGTCATGGATTTTTCCTCAGAATTTAAGCGAGGCCATGTCGATGACGAAGCGATATTTCACATCGCTCTTCAACATGCGCTCATAGGCTTCGTTGATCTTCTGAATGGGTATGATCTCGACATCGGAGACGATGCCGTGTTCGCCGCAGAAATCGAGCATCTGCTGGGTTTCAGACACGCCGCCGATGAAGGAACCCAAGATCGCCCGGCGGCCGCGTACGACATTTGCAGCATCGACCGGCGCACTGAGAGGTCCGAGATAGCCGACGAGGACCAACACGCCTTCCAGCGCCAGAGTTGGCATATAGGGATTGATGTCGTGATCGTAGGGAACAGTATCGATAATGACGTCGAAGCGGCCGGCGACGGCCTTCATCTGCTCCGCATCGCCCGACAGGACGACATGGTCGGCGCCGAGGCGGAAAGCATCTTTCTCCTTGCCGGCCGAGCGGGTGAACAGGGTGACATCGGCGCCAAGCGCCTTGGCGAGCTTCAGCGCCATGTGGCCAAGCCCGCCCAGGCCAATCACCGCGACCCTGCTGTCCTTGCCGACATTCCAGCGGTGCAACGGTGACCAGGTCGTGATACCAGCACAAAGCAATGGTGCGGCGCCGACCGGATCGAGCCCATCAGGCAATGACAGCACGAATTTTTCGCGCACGGGGATGGAATCCGAATAGCCGCCATAGGTGATGCTGCCATCCTGCCGATCGCTACCGTTATAGGTGAAAGTCGGACCCTCGTCACAGTCCTGCTCCCAGCCGTTGAGGCAGGGCTTACAATGCTGGCAGGAATCCACCATGCAGCCGACCCCAACCATGTCACCAGCCTTGAAGCGCGACACACCTGCACCGACCTCACGCACCCGCCCGATGATCTCGTGGCCCGGCACGATGGGGTAAGTCGTGAAGCCGCCATGGTTTCGGGCCAAATGGAGGTCGGTGTGGCAGACGCCGCAGTAGAGGATGTCGATAACGACGTCATCTGGCCGGGGTGTGCGCCGTTCGAAGGCGAAACGCTCGAGCGGTCCAGTGGCCGATTGAGCCGCAAAGCCCAGTGCGTTCATGGTGTTTACTCCGAATTGTCGTGAGCCCGATAGCTCGGACGCGTACGCGGAATCAGGCGTTGCCGGGGGCGAACAGCGATTCCCAGTTCGTAAACGGACCGAGCGGGATCAGCTCCCAGTCGATCAGGCCTGCCTTGGCGAGGGGAAATTCGGCGAGCGCCGCTTTGGCCGCGTTGATGGACTCGGCTTCCGCGATGATGGCGACACCGGGACGGTCCTGCCGGAAGTAGATGTCACGGATGATCCCGCCTTTGTACATCTGCCAGGCGTGGCGGGCCTCATCCTGCATATGCGGCTGATACTTCTCCAGCGAGGCACCGGGCTGTGGGACGTCGAGGCAAAGCAGTTTCATAGTCAGGCTCCTTCGTTTGGTTTATGGTTGGACGGGCTGAAACCGGCTGGTCGTCTCCGCCACGCGCCGGCCGAGATACTGAGCCGTCTTCAGATCGCTGCCGATCAGCGCGACGTCCGGGGCCTGGTCTACGTTCGATTGGGTCATGACCCCCAGCCAGCTTCCAAGCCGGTTGAGATCATCCACGCTGCCGGTGCTGCTGCTATTGCCCGGCATCATATCGAGGCCGACCCAGATCATGCCGTGCTGGGCTGCGAACAATGCCATCGATATGAGCGAGTTCAGCTTGTCGCCGTGCTGGGCTCCTGAATTGGTGAAGCCAGCGGCAATCTTGTTGCGCCACGTTTGAGCCGACCAGGCCGCCTTGGTCGAATCTTCGAAGAACTGCTTGAACTTGGCGCTGATCAGGCCGTTATAGGTCGGCGATCCGAAGACAATGGCATCGCTCCGCTCAAGTGTCGCCCAGTCCATCGGACCGTCCGCAACCGCGATGAGTTTCACCTCAGCTCCCGGTACCTCGTCAACGCCGGCCGCCACGGCTTCAGCGACGCGTGCGGTGTGACCGAAGCCACTATCATATACGATTGAAATCAACAACTTGATCGCCCTCTAGCAATGAGAATCCGCATGACGGGAGGGCGATTTGGGCCGTGCGCCCCTGATCGCCCTGAAAATGTCATTTGCTTGATCTCATCGATATCGTAGAATGGTATTCAGCAGTGGCGATTGTTTTTCACTTGTTTATTTCCTTAAATTCCGCAATCGCGTCACAAATGCGTCTGAAAAGGTTTCGCCATGCGCGACAGATTTGACGGGATAGAAGTCTTTGTGGAAGCCGTTGAAGCTGGGGGGTTCAAAAGAGCGGCCGACCGGCTCTCCCTCACTCCTTCGGCTGTCGGCAAGGCCATTGCCCGCCTGGAAGAACGACTTGGTGTCCGCCTGTTTCAGCGAACGACCCGCACGCAATGTCTGACCGAAGATGGCCAGCAATATTACGAGAGATGCGTGCGTGCCATCGAGGAGTTGCGCACGGGCGAATCCCTGTTGGAAACCGGACGGCGCGAGGTTGTCGGCAAACTTCGCGTATCGCTGCCCGTATTGTTCGGCCGCTACTGCGTCGCGCCCATTCTGCGTGCCTATGCCCGCCAGCATCCGAAGCTTGAACTCGAGCTCAGCTTCAATGACCGCCAGGTCGATATGATCGCCGATGGCTTCGACCTTGCCATTCGCAACGGTGCACTCGGTAATGGAACCTCATTGCGCGCACGGCGGCTTGTCAGCCAACGCAAGGCGCTCTGTGTGTCCCCGGCATATCTGGCGGTTCGCGGACAGCCGCACTCCCTTGCCGATTTCGAGGATCACGACACGCTTGTCTATTGGCGCAACGATTACGCATTGCCGTGGCGGCTTCCTGATTTGTCCGGCAACCTCGTTGATGTGCCCGTTGCCTCCAGGCTCCGCTTCGACGACTTGGAGACGATTACGGACGCCGCCGTCGAAGGCATGGGGCTTGCCTGGCTGCCCTATTGGCTCGTCAGCGATCACATACGCGCCGGCAATCTGGTTGAACTCTGGGCGGACAGGCCAAGTGCCACGATAGAAACCTACGCAGTCTGGCCAGTAGCGCAACATCTCCCACTGCGTTCCCGGCTGGCGATCGACGCTCTTGCAAGCGAATTACCGAAACGGTTCGATCAGGAGATCGATCAACCCGTTGGGCTTTCAGCGACATAGGCTTGGCATGGTATGAACGCTTTTGGATCGCGCGAATTCCGCTCATCACCCATTGAGCTTGAAGATCTCGGCCCGGAGTTTAAGGGCACCGCAGGTCGGATGATCACGTAGGCAGCGTCTTTCTCCACAACTGCTGCAGCTGTAGGCGGATACCGTGATCGCAGTCACGATCGCGTCGGCCTAATGAGGTTGAACAAATCTTGCTTTGATAGCCGATTAATGCACAGCGCACATAAGTCCTATCAATTTATGACGCTATATCACATAGGTCGACTGCCCTACCCTCCCGGGAAACCTAAAATCCCGTTATGAGAGGAATCCTATGAAAACCTCCGCCATCACCATGCTCGCACTTTCCATCGTGGGTTTCGATAGTGCCAATGCTCAGGAAAGCGTCGCGATCTACGCGCAGGCCATTCAGGCAGTGGCTCCCGCCCTCGACCGCTACACGTCGACAACGCTCCTAGGCGGGGTCTGGAAGCGCCCAGGCCTATCGACGCGCGACCGCAGCATCGTCACCGTCGCGATCTTGATCGCCCGCAACCAGACAACTGAACTGCCCTTCTACTTGAATGTCGCGCTGGATAACGGCGTGAAGCCTGCCGAGCTGTCGGAAATTCTCACTCACCTGGCGTTTTATGCCGGCTGGGGCAATGCGATGGCGGCTGTCGTCGCGGCGGCCGACGTCTTCAAACAGCGCGGCATTGGCGCCGATCAGCTGCCAAGCGCGACGCCGGATCTAATGTCGCTCGATCAGGCAACTGAAGATCAACGGGCGGCGGCCGTGCAGGCAAATGTAGGGCCGGCATCGCAGAGCCTTGTTGACTACACTGGCAGCGCGCTTTTCCATGATCTCTGGCTCCGCCCGGATCTCGCGCCGCGCGACCGTAGCCTGGTGACGGTCAGCGCCCTGATCGCCAATGGCCAGGGGATGCAAATCACCTACCATCTCAACCGCGCGATGGACAACGGCCTGACCGAGGCCGAGGCGGCAGAAGTTCTGACTCAGTCGGCCTTCTACGCCGGCTGGCCGAATGCCATGAGCGCCGTGCCGGTCTTCAAGGAGATCTTCGCCAAGCGCGCCGGCTAGCTCGCGTCATTCGCGATGGCGCAGCGCGTCAACGAGAATACCGAACGCCGGCGAGCTCTGCCGGCGCGTCGGGTAGTACAGATGATAGCCCTCGAACGGCGCGCACCAGTCGTCGAGAACCTGGACCAGACGGCCGGTGGCAAGATCGGCTGCCACAAGGCTCTCTTCCAGATAGGCGAATCCGAAGCCGTCGAGAGCTGCGTTGTAGATATGGACGACGCTGTTGCAGATCAGCTGGCCATCGACGCGAACGCGCAGCTCCTCGCGGTCCTTTTCGAACTCCCAGGCATAAAGCCCGCCATGCGTCGGCAGGCGCAAGTTGATGCAAGAATGGTTGGTCAGATCCTGGGGCACGCACGGCATTTCCCGACCGTTCATGTAAGACGGGGCGGCAACGACGATCATCCGCATCGCGGGACCGATCGGCACGGCGATCATGCCCTGCGAGACTATGCCGCCGAGGCGCACGCCGGCATCAAACCGATCGCCGATGATGTCAGTCAGGCCGTAGTCGATGATGATCTCAACCTTGATATCGGGATAGTCGATCAGGCGCTGCAGCTTGGGGCGCAGAACCGCCATCACTGCGTAATCTTCAGCTGTGATGCGGAAATTGCCGACCGGCCGCTCTTGCCGCTCTGTCAGGGCGGTCAGTTCGTTCTCGATTTCTTTGAGGCGCGGACCGAGAGTCGAAAGCAGCAGGTCTCCTTCGGTGGTAGGTGCGACCTGGCGCGTCGTGCGCGTCAGCAGACGCAGCCCGAGGCGCTCCTCCAGCCCCCGAATTGCATGGCTCAGGCCGGATTGAGACATGCCCAGTTGCGCAGCGGCTCTGGTGAAGCTCTTTTCGCGCGCAACCACCACAAAGGCCAGCAGGTCATGGATGTTTTCTCTGAGCATTTATGTATGCCTTTCATAATTATGCGGGAATCTGCTGCGCCTCCGCCGAATAGGGCATGTTGTGAGCGCCTATTCATGTGCGCAACACATAATAGCTAGCATGATTTGCGGTCTAATCGGACCTTATGGCACGGACTAGAATCTATCCGAAAACAATCATCTTCCGAAGGAACGAGACATCATGGACATCACCAGGAACGGAAGTCAGCCTTCAGGCAAAGGCCCGGCCGAGTGGTTCACCGGAACCGTGCGCGTCGACCCGCTATTCGCATCGAACGACGCGCGCCGCGCCGCCGCTGGTAGTGTGACGTTTGAGCCGGGCGCCCGCACGGTTTGGCATACCCATCCTCTCGGCCAAACCTTGATCGTGATCGCCGGCCTCGGCCGTGTGCAGCGCGAAGGAGGCCCGATCGAGGAGATCCAGCCTGGCGACGTTGTATGGTTCGCGCCAAACGAGAAACATTGGCATGGCGCATCCCCCACGACCGCAATGACCCACATAGCCATCCACGAGCACCTGAACGGTAAACTCGTCGACTGGATGGAGCATGTTACCGACGAGCAATATGGCCTCACAGCCGGAGGGATGTGAAATGCCGCACGTCGTCGTGAAAATGCTGGCCGGTCGCCCCGAGGCTCAAAAGCAGGCGTTGACTGCCAAACTGACGGAGGCCGTCATGTCCGCTCTTGGCGTCGAAGATGCCTCCATCTCGATTGCAATCGAAGACGTGACGCGCGCTGACTGGACCGACAATGTCTATGTGCCGGACATCCGGGAAAAGATTGATCAGCTTTACAAGAAGCCTGGTTATGACCCGTTCGCGTAAGGGCACCATGCTGGGCCGATCAGCTCGCATCAAGCGGACCGTTGTCATCATGGCAGCGGCTGCAGGTTCGGCTGTCAATGCTAACGAATTGGGAAATGCGATGAGGATCCAAATCTCCGCGCCTGGGGGAACCGCAATTGCGGTTCTCGACGACAACACCGCCGCGCGCGATTTTCTGGCGCTGTTGCCGCTCAAGCTTGTCCTTGAGGACTATGCCGCCACCGAGAAGATCAGCGACCTGCCGCGCCGGCTCTCGACCGATGGCGCGCCTGCCGGCATCAGACCTTCGGCAGGCGACATTACGTTCTATGCCCCTTGGGGCAATCTCGCGATTTTTCACAAGACCTTTCGGTATTCCGAAGGCCTGGTGAAGCTCGGCCGGATTGAAAGCGGTCTGGACGCGATCGAAGCCCCAGCCCGTGTGCCCGTCACCTTTGAACGTTTGAAGGACTGACCATGGATTGGAACCCGCAAGAATTAGCCGCCATTGCGACCGCCGACGATCTGCACATCGCCCCGTTCCGGGACGATGGCATCACCTACGGTACGTTGACCTGGATATGGTCGGTCGTTGTGGATGGCGTGCTCTATGTCCGGGCTTACAATGGCAAAGGCTCCCGCTGGTACGGAGCCGCCATGAAGCAGCACACCGGCAGGATCACCGCCGCAGGCCTCGATCGGGACGTATCCTTCGACCCTGTCGATGGGCCGCTCAATGCGGCGATCGATGACGCCTATCGAGCGAAATATGCCGGCAGCCGGTACTTGGCTGCCATGATCGGCGACCGTGCGCGCGGGGCGACGGTTCGCATCACGCCGCGCAATCAGTAACACAAGAGGAGACTTAGCCATGCAGAAGCGTAAACTTGGACAAGGACTTGAAGTCTCTGCTCTCTCGCTGGGCGCGATGGGCTATGGCAAGGCGCGCGAACTGCCAGACCGAGCCGAAATGATCGCCCTGCTCCGCACGGCGGTCGAGCGCGGCATGGACTTTTTCGATACCGCCGAAGCCTACGGTCCCCTCACCAACGAAGTGATGGTCGGCGAAGCGTTGGCGCCCGTCCGCAACCAAGTCAAAATCGCCACGAAATTCGGGTGGGACATCGATCCGGAAACAGGCATCCACCATGGTGGCGTCAACAGCAAGCCCGACCATATCCGCAAAGCGGTTGAGGGCAGCCTGAAGCGCCTGAATATCGAGACCATAGACCTGCTCTATCAGCACCGCGTCGATCCGGAAGTCCCGATGGAGGACGTTGCCGGCACGGTCAAGAATCTGATTGCGCAAGGCAAGGTGCGCTGGTTCGGTCTTTCTGAAGCGGGCGCCGGCTCGATCCGTCGCGCGCATGCGGTGCAGCCCGTGGCGGCCCTTCAGAGCGAATATTCCCTCTGGACCCGCGAGCCCGAAGCCGAAATTCTGCCGACGCTCGAGGAGTTGGGCATCGGTCTGGTGCCATTCAGCCCGCTGGGCAAGGGATTCCTGACCGGCAAGATAGACGTGAGCACTCAGCTCGACCCTTCCGACATGCGCAACAATATTCCACGCTTCGCAGCGGAGGCACGTGAAGCCAATCAGCGTCTGGTCGACCTGATCCGGCGCATCGGCGACCGGCACAATGCCACACCCGCGCAGGTCGCGCTCGCCTGGCTGCTCGCGCAAAAGCCCTCGATCGTGCCACTGTTCGGCACTCGCAAACTCGAACGCTTCGAGGAAAACATCGGGGCACTCAGCGTCACCCTAACGACGGACGACCTCGCGGAGATCAAAGCCGCCAACATTAAGCCGCAAGGCAATCGGTATCCCGAAGAGCATATGAAGCGGGTCGGTCTCTAACGCGGCGAAGCAGAACCACCAAGGACGTCAGCCCCTTAGCGCCTGCTAACTCCTACCTCACCGTCAGGCAGGTCCGCAGAAGGCTTGCGACCAAATTCGAGAGTAAGGAAGTGCTATTTGCGGTGCGCCTAATAGTGAACATGATCGACCTCACTCGTATCCATCCTGCCTCTCGCTTCGTTTGCAGCAAGAACGGAATCTTGAGCAGTACCGGAGTTGGGCAGCATGTTGGCAAACATGTAACAGTTTGCTCTTGAACGGGGTTGAACCGTATTCCCATGACTAAACTGCTCAGTGACAAAAGGCGCACCAGGGTGGTTGCATGGATAGACTGCGCTCGTATTTGCGGGGGAACATAAGCCAGCCGCAATCCGGCCAAGACTTGGCGGACAGCCTCGCGCATTAGACCTTGATGAGCGGCGGAAGGATAAATTGGGGCCGGCAGCACTTACTGGTGAGGCGATTTCGCTCAATCGGAGAAATAGGGTGCCAACTAGGCGATCGATACTTCTTGATGTTCGAAATCGATATGCCCAAGGATCAAAAAAGGTAAAGCCCGCGCGAAGCGGGCCAGGTGTTGCATTGGGTAACGTATTCAGATTCAGTCTTGCTCACTTCTCTGTTTCGGGTTTGCCAGCCCTTGCAGTCCGCTTTGTCCGTGATGCCTTGGTGGAGGCTTTTGCTGAAGCAGGCTTGATTGAACTGGGCCGCGATTTTGCTGCATTCAGTAGCGCGGCGCGACGCGAACGGTTGTCCTCGAGTGCCTTTTGAAAACCGAGATCCTGTTCCGCATGCAGAGCAAGATCATCGAGAAATTCGGCGACTTCCTTGACGGACTCGACAACAACATAGGTCAGTCCTTCTCCGGCGCTAACCGCGTCGCGACCAATGCTGACGCCAAAGCCGCCTGGAACACGCTGAAACCACGTCGAACGCCATTTCTTAAAACCGGCTGCATCACGCTCATATTCTTCGAGATAATTCTTTTGTTCTGCGACTCTCAAACGAAAGGAATCAATCGCATTTCGCGTGCCAGCCTTCGGCTTATCGGCCCTCTTGGCAGACCACTTCTCAATAAAACTTGTCATATACATATGCTCCATAAGATCGAGATTCTCGATCGGGCAGTCTCAAGTCTTCCAAGAGGGCGTACGATAATCCATCATGCATTGCAATGATCAGCCCGCAATATGCAACCAATGCGGTACTTCGCATTTGACTCATTCCACCAACATCCAACAGACCCACATTCCTTTCTCAATGTAGCATTCGCTCAACGGCCGCATGAGAAAGCTCGAGCAGTTTTTCCAGCTGAGATGCTGAACGCCGATCTCGTGTCCAATATCTGCCTTCCTTCCAGACCTCCTGCTATGGCTAGAAGGCGCTTGTTGCCTTTGTGACAAATATTGTTCGGTATGGCAGATGGATTGGCATCAAATGTTGCCGGACCCATATCATTGAGTTCTCAACTTGTCTTGAGCAATTTGTCCACAGATCGAGGAATGCTGAAACAATCGAGTTCGTCGAGAGGAACAGGTCTGGAGAAGAAATAGCCTTGGAGATCCGTGCAACCCATCGCCGCTAGAAAGTCGCGCTGATATTCAGTTTCGACCCCTTCGGCTGTCGTCGCAATGCCAAGACTATTGCTTAACGAGATAATGGCGCTGACGATTGCCGTGCCGTTGGCTTTCGTGCCGAGGAGCGAGACGAATGATCGATCAATTTTGATCCGGTCAACATCGAAGCGTGTTAAATGGCTGAGGCACGAATAGCCGGTTCCAAAATCATCCAGCGAAATCTGAATACCCTCGCCGCGCAACGACTTCAGTACTGAGTAGATGTCTGCATAATCCTCTATGAGCGAGGATTCAGTGAGTTCGAGCTCAAGCCGGGATGGCGATAGCCCGGTCTCCTGAAGTACGGCGCGCACTTCCTCGACAAAATTTGGCCGCCTCAGCTGAGAAGGGGACACGTTCACCGCGACAAATGTGTTTTCAGGCCAGTTGCAGGCCGCGGTGCAGGCGTCGCGCAACACCCAGAATCCAAGTGCGTCAATAAGGCCGCCTTCTTCGGCGGCGGGGATGAAACTCGCTGGCATCAGCAGTCCGCGCTGGCTATGCCGCCACCGTACGAGCGCCTCGGCTCCCGTCACCGAATATCCCTTCCCCGCTTGATGTACAGGCTGGTAGTAGACCTCTAATGCTCCGAAGTCCGGCTGGTCCGCAACCATATCACCGCGTTCACCATCGTCAGATGAAACCCGGATCTTGGATAGGACCTCACGCAATTCGTTTTTAAGGATATCGCGCGCATTCCTGCCTCCGTCCATGGAGGGTGAATAGACACGCCACCGGCCCCTGCCGCTTACTTTCGCTTCATATAGCGCGACATCGGCATAGCGCATGATATCGTCGGCATTCCGCCCCGTATCAGGCACAAGCGCAACGCCGATCGAGCAGCCAACGCGGGCTACGGCTTCCCCGTTCAACAGCGGGAAAGGTTTGCTAAGCTCCGTGACGATTGCTTCGCAGATTGCCGGTAGAGCTTGATCGTGATCTTCGATGTCCCGAAGAAGCAAGGCAAATTCGTCTCCTCCGAGCCGCGCTAGAGTATCTTGTGACCGAAGGAGTGAACGGATTCGATCAGCGGCCAACTTGATGAGTTCGTCGCCGGCGGCGTGACCAAACGTGTCGTTCACAGCTTTGAACCGGTCGAGGTCAAGAAGCGCGATTGCCGACCGCTTCGTCGAGTTTTCCAATTCGGCCAGGCACTCGTCGAACCTCATCGCAAACAATGCGCGATTGGGGAGATCTGTCAGCACATCGTGTAATGCAAGCTGCCTCGCATGGAATTCGCTTTTTTTCAACTCGCCCAGACTCTTTCGCAGACGCACAAGCAGGATTGTCAGCAGAAGCGCCATCATCAGGGCTGCGATCGAAAGCGCCGGCATCAATCGACCGATCACCCTTGATCCCGGAAGGTCAGGCCGCCATACGATGAAACCGATCGGTTCGCCATTTGTCGTATCGTCAATCTGAAATGCAACTTCGTCATCACCAGCGTCGGCAGTGCGCGCGAAGCGTGCGCCATTGAGCCCCTGTTCTCGGCTCAATTCGTCCAACGCCGCTCCATCCAGGAACCGTAAGACGATCACAAATTGCCATGACGGCTGCCCTTGCCCCTCGTGCGGCTCCCTGACGGCTGCAATGCCGACAATCGTCGGCCGGCCTTCCAGGCGCAGCAAACTGGCCAAGCCACGATGAGCAAGAACTGCATTTCCAGCGGGATTGTCCAATGATCCGGGTAAGTGCTCAATCGACATTGCTCGCTGGTGTACGGCGATGCCCGCCTCTCGAAGAAGCGGCAAAAGAAGAGGCTTCATCCAGCGATAGCGTTTTTCCGTCTCGCCGTCCGCCATCATGACCAGGTCACCATGCTCGTCCACGACAAACGCCTGATCATAGCCAAAGACAGATGTTGCAGCCTGGCTGATCGCGCTTCCGGCGGCTGTCGTTAAAACCGCATTGAAGGCAGGCGAAACTGAGGATGCGCCGGAGGTCGGGTAGGCTCTGTTTGCAGCAAGGTAACCATTGCCGACTTGTCCAATGACACGCGCCACTTGATCAACTTGCTCTCTCAGACGCGTGTTCACGAGCTGCCGCTGTCTATCAAGTGCTGCAGAGTCACTTTCAGTTCCCGCCCACAATGCAGACAGTACGACAAGTCCAATTACTCCCAGAGCGCTAGCCGCAATCAGGAAGAGAATCCTTCCCGAAGCTATCCAGGATTGTTGAAAGGATTTTGGACTGGAGGAACGGATAATGTGCAAGCGCAGATCCCTGAACAACGCTGTATTAGGACGTCATCATCAAAACAAAACTACGGCTACATCAGTGCTAACAAAGAAGCGTTCACGTAGAATTAAAAGCAACTGCGCATTATAGCGGGATCGGTTACCCACTAAGGATACTCTACGATGCTGCAGCTATCCGTTCAGACAATATTGCGCAGGGCGTCAGCAGGTATTGGTATAGGCCTCGTTTTGGTCGCGACCCTGCCATTTCCGACGGCGGCGCAAGAGCGTATGTCGATGAGAATTGCTGTCGAGGGCGCGTTTCCGCCGTTTAACTACCTCGACGCAAACAACAAGCTGCAGGGTTTCGACATTGATATCGCCAATGCTATCTGCAAGGTTGGCCAACTCGAATGCCAATTCGTCGTCGAGAAGTGGGATGACATGATTCCAGATCTCGTCGCCGGAAAATATGACGCGATCATCTCATCCATGTCGATGAGCGACGAGCGGCGCCAGAAGGTTGCCTTTACGGAACGATATTACAATAGTCCGTCGGTGTTCATCGTACGAAAAGACTCGCCGATCAAAGATGTGAGCCCAGCGGCCCTTACGGGCAAGAACCTTGGGGTGACATCGTCAACAGCGCAGCAATCCTTTGCCCAACATCTATATCCGCAAACGCATGAGACGGTCTTTCGATCTTCACCAGAATTGTACAAGGGACTGTCGGACGGAAGCGTTGACATTATTTTGGAAGATAAACTTGCCATCTATGACTGGATCGCAAACACAAAGGCGGGAAGCTGCTGCGAGTTCCGGGGACCTGATCTGGTTGATGCGACATATTTTGGCGATGGTTCCGGAATCGCTGTGCGGTTGGATGACAGCAAACGCCTTTCACGCTTGAATGCAGCGTTGCAGTCCATCAAGGCGGATGGGACCTATGACATGATCAACGCAAAATATTTTCCGTTCAGCATCGAATAACTTCGCAGGCAAATTAAGGCGCAGCTATCTGCGCCGCTCCCGCCAAAACCCATCCAAACAAAGATGCGATCTGCTTGCTTTCGCGTCCATCATCCGCGGGCAAAAGATGTCCAGCGGCTGGCTGTTTGATGAACGCAGGTAACCTCAAGGTCGGATTTTCAAGTACCGCACGACGGTCTGTCTCTGCTTTGAAAACGATCAGCTATTCAAACAGTCGCTATCCGAATTTGGCAGGCCTTATCCAGTTCCCGCACAATAATAAGTCATACTTTTAGGCATTAAGAATCCCTTGAGGATCCCGCCGGCTTATTGCCCGTGCGAAGATGAACTTCGCGCCGCAGCAAGGTCGTCCCTTCATTTCGCGTGGGCATCGACGACCTTTCGGCGTGTCCGTGAGATGATCTCGCTTCCACCTTCCAAAACGCTTGATTTCGTAAACCGATCACATGTCCAGAAGGAACTGAGCGGACAGATATCAATCCATATTCTTCGTGAGGCTCCTTCGCTGTCGATCTCGATATTCGTTATCGCCTCGACCGCTGAGAAGGACCTCAGCTGCAAGCGCAATATTTGAGATTTGATTTTTTAGAGGAATAACTTTGATCCAATTCATCCGATTGGCTCTCTGGCATGGACGTGCACTCGGCGAGAACCGACAGGGCAGCATTGCCATCATGAGTGCCCTTTGCCTGCCCCTCGTCCTGGGATTCGCAGCTCTGTCTATCGAGTACGGATACGGGCTGCTTGTGCGGGACGAAAATCAGCGGGCTGCAGACCTTGCCTCCTATGCCGGAGCACTTGCCTATAGCAACACGAATTCTGAAGATCAGATGAGAGAAGCAGCCCTTCGCGTCATTAAACTCAATGGTATCGACACGGCAAACGCTACGGTCTCGCTGACAACGTCTCCGAAAGATGCACGCAATCAGGCCGTCCACGTGGGGGTCACCACAACGAATACGCTTTTCCTGGCGCCTATTCTGGGCGCCAGCTCCAAGCTGGACATCGCGACTGAAGCCTATTCCTCATTGGGCACAGCCCAAAACGGCTGCATTATAGCCCTCGACAAATCATCAACTGGCGTGACCTTATCCGGTGGCGTCCAGGTTAACGCCGGCAATTGTTACGTCGCCTCCAACAGTAATCTGGTGGCTCCCTGTGGTACGAACATCACCGCCAAAAGCGCTACATATGACGAGGGTTCTTCCCAACCCTGCCCTTGGTCTGCCAACATCCTGCGCACGGACGGGAGCCAAGCGCCTGTCACACAGCAATATACCAGCGATCCCCTGAGCGGCAATGCCGGCATAAGCGCATTGATCAGCCGCTTCGACACCATCCGTAGCGCGTCGTGGCCGAGCAAGGCGACAGTCGGCACCAGCCCGGATGTCGAATTTGGCGGTAATTCCTCACCGGTAGACACCGCATCCGCCATTCAGGCAATAGGATGCACCTATGATCCAGCCAACTATAATCAGTACTGGACCACCAAGTGGGACATCACCTGTTCGGGCTCGAAAATCAGTATCGGCTCCCTGCTCGTGCACGGGAACATCCAAGTCAACTTCAACATCGCCGGCGGCAAAAACATCATCTACAGCTTCTCCGGCAAGATTCAGAACGACTTCGGCACGAAACTCGTCTTCGGCAATGGCATCTTCAGAGTTGCCAAAGGGGTCTACGGAGCCGATCTGACCTTTGGTGCTGGCACGTTCCATTTTGGAATGGGTGATCAGGTTTGCGGGGACGGCCGGTATAGTTTGTGCAGTTCCGGCAAAGTCCTCATCGGCGGCCCCAGCACATTTATCTTGAACGCTGGCTTTTATACGGGCGCCGGTGCGACGTTGAAATTGGGCGCCGGGACAGCCAACAGCTACACGATCGGCAAATCCAGCAGCAACAACGGCATCGGGCTCGACGGAGGATCGATCACCTATCTGGCGGACGCAACGACGGGAACGGGCGGATTCCGCGTCAACGGCAACATCAACGGCGGCGGCGGCGGCAGTTGCATTACAATTCCCGCCAGCGCGCAGCATGACATATCCGGCAATGTCAACCTTGCAGGCGGAGCAAGATTGGGAGCCGGCATCTATACGATCGACGGATATTTCTCCGCAAATACGGGCGGCGCAAGCTGCGGCGATCCCATAGCCATTTCAGGAAAAGATGTGACACTCGTAGTTTCCGGCATTACCACGCCATCCGACTGGGAATGCGGTGGAAAGGCCTTCTGCCTGACTGGCGGAAACGCGATCAGCCTCACGGCACCGCAATCCGGAAGTAACGCGAACCTCGCTGTCATCGGCCCTCAATCTTCCGGCAACATCGCCGGGGCGGAAATAACGTCCGGTGGCATAGGTACGATCTCAGGAGCCTTCTATTTTCCGAACGGCAAGATCGATTTCGGAGGCGGCGGCTCGCTCAGCAACGCGCCAGGCGGATGTCTTCAACTGATTGGCGCCAGTATTTCCCTGTCAGGCGGTTCTCAGGCCATGTCCGAATGCACCCTGTCGACGGGTAGCGGAAAGGTGGCCCTGGTCCAATGAAGTTGCCCCCATTTTCTCTTCGAAAGCTCAGGCGATCGATTTCCCATCACTCCAATATCTTGGGCCAAGATAAGCGTGGCAACGCCGCGGTCGAATTCGCCGTGCTTGCCCCGCTCTTCATCTTCATCATGGCGGTGAGCTTTGACATGGGCAGCCTGATTTTCGCTCGCTTCCAGTTGGAAGCTGCGATCTCGAACAGTGCCAGCTACGCGCTGGTTCACGCCGATCAAGCCGATGGTCTCAACGACAGCCTGTTGGCCAAGAGCATCGCCCTGATGATCGCCCGGCAGTACTCGTCGGCCGGCGCCAGTGCTTCAATCGCGATCAACGACGGCGTGCAGGCCAATTTCGACGGAGCCACTATCAGGATTGATGGCACTCCCGCTTCGACGGGCGCCTGCTATTGTCCAAGCGGATCGGCCGCCTCCTTCGTTTGGGGATCCCAGCAAACCTGCAGCTCGTCGTGCCCCGATGGAGCGAACGCGGGCAAATATGTGGTGATCTCTGCCAAGCAGGCCTACGCTCCGCTGTTTTCTGGCTACAATATCGTCAACGACGGCTATATTTACGCAAGCGCTGTGGTGCAGCTCAAATGATCCACCGCTTAGAAAAACTCTGGCGCTCACGCGAGGGAGCCAGTGCCGTAGAATTTGCCTTGGTCATGCCGCTGTTTCTGCTGATGCTGTTTGGCATCATAGAATTCGGCCGGCTGTTCTGGACAAGCCACGCCCTTCACGAAACAGCAATCGCGACAGCCCGTTGCATGGGTATTCCGCAAATCGAATGCGAGGACGGAAGTGCCTACAGCGCTTCCAAAACAGTCACGTTCGCCCAGATGAAGGCAACCGGTTGGGCGGTCCCTCTTGATGCGACGTCGATTTCTCTGGACAATGCCGCCAGTTGCTATGGCCTGGAGGGCTTTTCGCAGGTAACGCTTACCTATAAGTTTGCAACATTGCTGCCGGAACTTTTAACGTCCCTGGCAGGCGGTACGGATTTGACCACTCAGGCATGCTACGCAAACCAGTGAACAAAAGAGGCATCTCAAGTCTCAGCTTCCCCTTGAGACCCAAGTCTTGAACAGGGTTTCGGTGCGAAACCATCGCGAGGGACAGAAACGGCACATGGTGCAGGCCAAACGTCTCCGATAGACTAAGACGGCAACGGCCCTTATCGATCAGGATTGTCGGTCGGAAGGCTCAACCGCCTTGTCATCCACGTTTGCCAAGCTGCTTGATCCCGTAGCCATACCGTTCCACATGCCACCTCCCTTTCTGGAAGGTTTGACACTCCAGTCGGATGCGGTGAACGGCGAATTCATTACTTTCGATAGGTTTGCCGCCGCTTTAAGCAGATAGTCTCGATCTTCGGTCATTTGATTTGCCATACGATATTGGTTGAGAAAATGCGCGATAACCTGCGATAGGCAAAAATGCGGTCAATCAACGCGATGCAAAGCAGGCTCATGCGCGCATCCGCGCTTGGTCGCCATCAGGGGCGTAGCGACACCCTTACTCCGAAAATCAACGTATGCACGTCGCAGATCATGCTCATCCGTCAAGCCTTCGCAAAAATCGTGAATAATGGAGACGGCAAGAGCCTGACGTTCCTGCTTCGTCAGAACTCGCTTCTGGGCGCAGGCATGATAGAAGACTCGTTGACAGAGATCGATGCTCTCTCTGTTTGTAAGTGCACCTGTACGAATAGCATGGCTTCTGAACATTTTTGGTCGATCCGCTACATTGCGAAGATAGATCCTGAGCTATGGCCCAGACCTTGCGTGGGGCTCGCATCCAGACACATCAGAAGTTCATCTTGCGAACCGAATATCCATTTTGCGCAATGATTTGCATGTACCCCACTGCGGCGCGGACCAGCCGACGAATACTGCAAGCCTGACCGCTCCGCTTCTTGCCATGGTCTCATCACTCGATTTCGTTCGCATGCCGGCCCATAGCAGCTTGACCGCTAGCGGTCAGCGAACCATCCGAAATGAGGAGGATCCCTATTAAGCACCGAGCGGTGGCAAACCCCGCTATTCGATGCCTGCGCTACCGATCGTGATACTGGCACCCGCCCCATCGCCCGTTTGAGGCTCGAGAGCAATTTCGACTGTTTGCGGTTGCCGGCAACTTGGCTCGTCGGGCAGCGGAAAGCCGAACCGCTGAGGGTTGCTTCCGCGCGACACGGAGAACGCCTCGTTCGGGAAAATGCCAAAACGGCCGATTTCCCGCAGCGCCTCGCCGCAGCGCACAGAAACAACTATCGTGACAGGCCCCGATTTCGACGGTTCGTATGCGTTGACGGTCATGATAATTCGTTTGCCGCCATCGACCGGAGCGTGCTCCGCCACGCCCGCGATGGCTATCGTTACCGGCTTGCCGACCGTCGCCTGCATGTCGCTCCCACTGGCTTGGACCGGGCCACCGATGCGCAGCATCGTGAACGCCATCGCGCAAATAGCGATCAGCACCCGACGATGATAGCGCATCGATGTCTCCACAACTCTGCCCGGTCCGAATGTTAGGCGGACACTATGGCTATTTCTAGCTTCGCGGGTTTCACCGTGCCGGGTTTGCCCGCCCCCGCTCCGACTGGAACGAATTGAAGGTCGATGGCCTCGCCATCCGCCTGCCCTCTTGCACCATAAACCCGCTGGATGGCGTCCGTTAGGTCGAGGACGAAGGATGGCAACGGGTGATGGCCGCCACCATGATGATCGCCGTTATGTCCAAGCACGGCGAAAGAGCCGACATAATGCGGATCGGTGACCGGCGTATCGGCCCTCAGTTCGTTCTTGCCGAGGAAAACATGAACGCTCGTCGTACTTGCGCTGGTGATTTCGACATCCCGAAGAAACGCCAGGACACGAGGAGCGGAAGCCGCCTGCTCCTGTGCAGCCCCAAAGTCCATGGTATCCATGCCGGAGGGCAGCGGCGGCTGGCTGATGATATCCTGCAGAGCGTCCGTCGGGATCTTGACCGCCAGCGAAAGCGGGTCATTTTCCGTTGCCGCCTTGCTGTTGTCCGTCGAGGTGGTCGTCACGCCGGCGATTGCGGCGTCGGTTGCCGTCGCCGCTATCACGGAGGTGAGCTTATCGTTGAGGGCCAGGGTCTTGGCGCTCGCCGCCGCCACCTTGAAATAGTTTCGGAAACCATAGGTGTATCCGAGTTCCTCTGGAACATAGAGTTCGGAGACTTTCGGGGACCAGAACTGACCGTCGACATTGTAGAAATTGTCGGTGAATTGCATATCGGTCCAGAGCCGATCCGCGCTGTTGACGTGGCGCAGATTCCAAGTCGCCCAGATGCGGTCGATGTTGCCGTGATGCATGAAGAAGATCGGATCGCGAGGCGACGACCATGTCGGCATGAAGCCGCCGATGTTGTTATGCACCTGGTTGTGCGGCGTGTATTCCAGGGTGCCCTGCGTACCGGTGCTGGTGATGACCCAAGAGGGATCGAGCGAGTTCTGCCCGGCGGGGCGGGTGGAGCCGAAAACCTCGTATGGCGTCGCCGTCAGGATGGTATTGAGAACCCCCGGCCCGACGATATTGTCCGGCATCGGTTGCTTGATCGGCCAGGTGCGCGACGACACGTAAAGAGGGTTGTCCTTGCCGTCGGGCGTCTTTTGCATGGTGAACACTTCGGGCAGGTAAGGATTGGCGGTCCAATCCCAGAAAGGCATGGCGAAATCGTTGTTCTTGGTTACATGCCGGACAATGCGTTCGTACATCGCCGTATAGGCTCTGTGCCACGGTAGGAAATACCAATTGCCATGCGGGCAATATTTGACTCCGGCATCACTGCCGTGGATTTCCGAGAGCTTGATCCAGTTGAACTTCTCGCTGGTGGGCATGGCCTTGAGGATACGCACCGCATCGCGATAGGTGGCCACGATCGGATCGTTCCAGGCCAATCCCTGAAGAGAACGCCGCCAGGGAACCGGCGGTATCTGGGCGAATGCCTTCATGCCCGGCAATCCGCTGGCGAGCAGGCCCGCCCCGATAACACCGCCCTGAACAATGACAGATCTGCGTGTGATGCTCATCTTACTCTCCCTTGGGTTCAAAGACTGTTCGTGGCTGGGATCAATGTTGCATGGAGGCCGGCTGTTGACCGTCGGTCGGGCGCAGCAGCCGTGCACAATTCGCTCCGCCGCCGCCATTGGGCAGTTCGATGCAGACATTCTGCATCATCCCCTGATCTTCATGATCCAGGATGTGGCAATGCAGGACATATTCGCCGATGAAGCGCTGATATCGGGTGCGGATCTTGATCTTGTACGTCGACGAGGCAAGCTTTGCGGGGAAATCGGCAGGATTGCTGATCAGGCTCTTCACCCAGAGCGTATCCTTCCACACACCCTTCAGGCCGGGATATTGCGGATCGACGGTCCCGCCGGCCCGATCGATTGCTCCCGGCGCGCTGACGTCGACGCCGTTCGGATCGAGGATTTCCACGATCTGGAAAGGATTGACGTGAATGTGGAACGGATGGCCGACGAAGGCCGATTGCAGAGTCCATTCCTCGACGCCACCCAGCGGCAAAGCACGATCGACATAATTGGGATCGTACGAGCGCGGCTTGAATGTCGCCGGATCGAAGTTCTTCGGGTCGAAGGATTTGTTGCCGACCTCGAACTTCGCAACATTGCCGCTCAGGTCGATGAAGAACACCAGTTCCTGCGTCCCGGTGATTTCGTCGTCGGTGACATCCGGGTGCGGCACGAAGCGGGTCAGCTTGAGGCCGTCGTTGAGATCGGCGATGACGGCGGCCCTCACATCGGTGGGCATCGTCCGCTGTGCAGCCGCGACGAGCGTATCAGTCAGGGCCGCATCGATATTGCGGACCGGCGTTCCAGCCGTGACCGACACGGTGGCAAGCAGTTGCCGGTCCTGATCGGCGCGCGTCACGCTCGCGGTGCCGGGCAACGGCTCGTTGACGACACAATAATCGCCTGCCGTCGGGAACATGACGAGTGCATCAAAGCGATATCCCGGCTGCAGCGTCGCGGTTTGCGTGGAACGGGCAACCGCCGTCGTCAACCCATCCGCCGCAACGATATGATATGGGATAGCCTCCCCGGCGCAATTCTGCCTGATGTAATCGGCTGCCGCTTCAGCCGTAGTCGCCCGATAAGCAGGCGCGCCGACACGGAGCGGACGGAAGGCGACGGTGATGGTTTCACGCACACCACCGTGAATCATTCGCCAACGTTCAACCTGCCCGGTCTTCGACTGGAAGCGAGGCTGGACCAGCCCGTTGATGGTCGTATAACGCCCGGACTCTCCCCAGGTGCCAGGTCCGAATTGGTCGTAGTTGCGCACCTCGCCTACATCCCCCGGATCGCAGATCCAGGCAACGACCTTGCCGTCCACCACCCGCGTCTTGATCTGGCCTTTCGCATCGAAGCAGGCATATTGAATCTGCTGGAAAACGAGCAACTGCTCTTGCATTGGCTTGCCGTCGGCGTTCTTCAACAGGGTATCGAGATCGCCATTGGCATTCTGTGTCGGCGGGCGATTGCCGCGCACTATCAGAGCGCCGGCCATGCCGCTGGATACCTGAAGTGCGGTCGAGCCGTGCCGGTGCGAGTGATACCAGAAGGTACCGGCGGGATGCTCGTCTGGCAGATCGTAGAAATAGGTGAAGCTCTTGCCGGGATTGATCGAGATCAGGACGTTGTCGCTGTTGCCGGTCGGGCTGACCCAAAGGCCATGAGAGTGCAGGTTCGTGCCGTTGAAGCAGTGCGGCTGATTGGCGTCGCCATGCCCGGCACAGCTGCCATCATCGGGAAGCTCGTTGTGGAGCGCGACCGTGATCCTCTCGCCGGGCGCGGCCTCGATGACCGGCGCGACATAAGGTGCGTTCGGATTGACACCAGCGCCGGTATAACCACGAAGCCTGACCTTGTCGACGCGGCCGGTCGCCGGATTGTAGATCCCGTTTTCGACAAACTTCACGGTCAGGTCGAGCTGCCTGCGGCCCGAGGTCGTCACCGCCGCCTGCGATTTTTTGAACCGGCTCATCGGCGCCGCGCCAGGCCGGGTTTCCTCCAAGACCGGAGGGTTGGAAAAAAGCGGTTCCGCCTGTTGACCGAAAGCCGGCATCGATAGGCTGCATGCCGCAAGGGCCACCGATATCGCCAAGCCATTTCGCCAAATAGTCCCACTCACCATCCTGTTCACCGACATCGCGTGCCTCCCCTATATCGGTCGAATCCCCAGAATTCGTGGCGCCAAGTCGCCGCGACAATGCCTTCATCCTGCTCCCTCGCCCCCGTTAAGACGGGCACGGCGAATGAGCCGGTGACGTCAATACTCAAATGAAATGGCTTCGCGATCAGGCCTGCCTGACGGCTATGAACGAAGCGACATAGCCGGCTGGAGAGCCGTTATGCGGCTTCGCGCGAATGACCGAGCCGACAAAGGCTGGAACCTGATTGATACCGCTCGGCCAGGTAAAGGCATCGGTGCCGTGATAATCATATTGCCAACCCGCGGTTGGTGTTCCCGACCGCCCGACACCCACCATCTTGACAGCAATTCTTGCCTCTCCGCCCTCGACCGGCACCACGGTTCCAGTGAGATCAAGAAAGTAGCCCGAGCCCATATCCAGTGCGCCGCTCACCTTGCCGCCGGAGACGGCAAGCGTAAACACGCCCTCGCCGAAGATATTCTGAAGCGCCTTTTGCGCATTGTCTCCAATGAGCGCTGGATCATTACGATAGCTTCTGTAAGTCCAGCGTCCCTGCAACGAAAAAGTCATGCGGCACCCCCAATTGCCTATGATGACGTTCCTGTCAGTGCATTAAGACACGCTCTCGCGCGTCCTTTCCGGTGCCATAAAGCAGCACGAAAAAGGAGAATTCATGTGAATTTTACAATTTCAGAGGGTATATAAAAGCAATTACATTAGCAATACATCATATTAAAATAATATGTTTTATTTACCGCGATGGCCGGAGCTGCAGCAGGAGGCAAGCCAATCGGAAATACGATTCCGCCGGCGAACCGCACAGATGGATGACGCTTGTTATCGACGCTCTCACGGAGCTTCTTTGTCAAAACCTTGCCGCCGGATAAGTCATCAGCCAGTGCCATATCCACTATGCCATTGATGAGATTTGAACCATCGACCAGCAATTTCAATGCCGCGGCGACCTAACGATGATATGGAATTTTCTCAACCGTAAGCTGATCATGCAAAACAGATATCATCCAAACGACGGCCTCATATCGCCTTGCTCGCGCCATCGGAGTTCCCGCGCTCGATGATCGAGAGATAACGTTCCGCCGCCTTAGCAAATTTGGCCTGCCAGATGGCATGCGCTTCACGAAGGTTTCGGTCACGAATGGCCTCGAACAGCTTCATGACATAACTCTCCGCATCACCCCTGCGATCCGTATAGACAACGCCCAGGAGATTGTTGAACCGGCGAACATCGCCAGTCAGTTCGGAGAAATAGCGTATCGTCCTCTGAAGACCGGTTGCATCGATAATTGCCTGTTGGAATTCGAGATCGTTGTGAACGGTCTCTTCCTGGCTTTCCAGTTCGGCCAAGCGGACGGCGTTGTTTGCCAGCTTTTCCAGGCGCTTCAGATCCGTGACGGACAATCGGTCCTCGGTCGCCATGAGATAATCGAGGGCAAGCTTTCCAAGCGCAACGCGAATATTATAGACTTCCGTTACGCTATCGGCCTCCACCGCGCTGACAGAAGCGCCCTTGTTGCGCTTGAGTTCGACGAAACCCTCGCGGGCAAGCAGCCTCAGTGCTTCGCGGACCGGATGACGTGAAACGTCAAGCATCTCCGTCAACTGCTGCTCGATTAGGCGGTCTCCGGGTTTGAAATGACCCTCTATGATGGCTTTGCGAATCTGCTCTGCAGCAAACTGCGTCGCCTCCATTGTGCTCATAGGAGTGATGACTGGATTTGAACCGGTTCTAGCCATGATGCCCTCGCTTCAATTGCAGAGCGTCATAATGTATCGGCTTGCTTTTGTCGATTATATACAAAAGATGAGACAAATTACGGGCCTGCGCTGTTCGGATGAGAAGGCGCGAGCCCGTAAAATCATAATGAGATCGAGATTTGCCTGGCCGGTTGGGCTCCCGCGCCCCGATAGGCCGTGATTTCGATTTCAAACAGATATTCCGGGCCGCCGAGCGGGCCGCAGCTCACGCAGCTTGCCGGATCGATGCCGCGAAACTTCTCGCCCATATAGGCCATGACATCAGCAACGTCTTCCTGCCGCGGAATGAAAATCCGCCGCCGGACGACGTCGGCGAGCGAGGCGCCAACGGCCTCAAGCGCGCCCTCGACGTTTTTCATCGCTTGCCTGGCCTGTTCGACCGCCGTGTCTGGCATTGCCCGGGTCTTGTAATCGCGTCCTGCGGTCAACGACATGAAAATCCAGTCCCCGACCGCCACGATGCGGGAGTAACCCTCCTTGTCCTCTAAAATGCTGCCCGACTTGACCTTTACGATTTCCGTCACTGAAGATTTCCTCACTTGAATTCGGTAGAGTTCCGGGAACGAATGCTTAGATCGAGATACCGCCGTCGATCGCGATTGTCTGACCTGTCGTCATCTTCGCGGCAAAGCCGAGATAGACGATGAGTTCGGCGACTTCGGCCGGAGTCGCGAGCCGTTTCATCGGCGTTGCGGCAATCGTCGCCTGACGGCGCTCCTCAGACCATTCGATGCCCCACGAACTGTCGACTGCGCCCGGCGCAACCGAATTTACCCGCACGTCAGGCGCAAGCGAACGGGCAAGGTTCTTCGTCAGGTTGATGACAGCTGCTTTCGAGCCGCTATAGGCGATAGTGCTCGCAACGGCGCCGAGCCCGGCGATGGAAGCCGTGTTGACGATCGACCCTTGCGCTTCTTTCAAAGCCGGTGCGGCCGCCTTGGAGCAGCGGAAGACGCTCATGAAATTCACGTTCAAAAGATTTGCCCACAGCTCTTCGGTAATCGAGTCCAGATCGGTGATCGGAATGGGATGGCGAACTCCGGGCGTCCCTGCATTGTTGACGAGGAGATCGAGACGGCCGAGATCGGCGATCGCCTTCAACACCATGTCCTTCGCACTCTCGGCATTGCCGACGTCGCCGGGCGCCGCGACAACCTTGAACCCTTCTTTTTGCAAGGCTTCGATTGCTGCCGGTCCACGCGGATCATCGGGAAGAAAGTTGATTGCAACCATCGCACCGCTGCTGGCGATGAGGCGTGCTGCTTCCAGGCCGATACCGGATGCCCCGCCCGTAATGAGGGCTGTACGTCCGGAAAGGTCGAACGAGATCATTTGAATGCTCCTTTGTGTTTAGCTTGGCGCGAGGGCTACGCGGCCGACATCTTGCAGCCGCCGGCCGGCCGCTTCTCGCGGCGCAGAAACTTCTGAGTCTGTTCCATCTGAGGATCGTCAATGACCTGTTCGGCCGTGCCGAGTTCACAGACCTCCCCCTGGTGCAGGAATGCGACGCGATCGGCCGATTCTCGCGCGAAGTTGATGTCGTGCGTGACGACCACCATGGTCATGCCTTCCGACTTGAGCAGGCGCATCGTTTCCAGAACCTCACCGACGAGTTCAGGATCAAGCGCCGACGTCACTTCGTCGAAAAGCATGTAAGAGGGCTCCATTGCGAGCGCACGTGCGATGGCAAGGCGCTGCTGCTGACCACCGGACATGCGCGACGGAAGGCTGTCCGACTTATCGCCCAGGCCCACATGCTGAAGGTGCTTAAGCGCGAGCGCTCTTGCTTCCTTGCGGCTGCGCTTCGCAACGACTCTTGGAGCCAGTGCGACGTTTTCCAGAGCCGTCAAATGAGGGAATGCGTTGTATTGCTGGAAAACAATGCCCAGCTTGCGACGCAGCTTATTGATGTTGGTCTTCGGGTCATGGACGCTCACTCCATCAACAACAATCTCACCGCCCTGTATCGGCTCAAGTCCATTGATGCACTGCAACAGCGTCGATTTCCCTGAGCCGCTGGCACCGATTAGGCAAAGTAGCTCGCCCTTGCTGACGTCAAGGCTTATTCCTTTAAGTACGGTCAGCGGCCCAAAAGTCTTTCGCACGTTCCTGATTTCGATCATACGACGATCCTTCCTTCGAGGCGGCGGCTGTATCGCGACACCGGGTAGCAGATAATGAAATAGAAAAGTCCCGCTCCGATCAGAAGCAACCAGGTCTCGTGTGTCCTGGTGATGAGTATCTGGGTCGAGCGCATATACTCGACATAGCCGACAACACCCGCCAGTGCGCTGTCCTTGATCAGGCTGAGAACAAGCCCAATCCATGGGATGAGGGCCGTCCTGAACGCCAACGGCATCGAAATGTATAGCAACTCCTGGAGACCATTCATTCCCAGCGAACGAGCGCTCCTGCGATACTGAATGGGAACCGAAAGAAGGCCCGCACGGACCACCTCGGCAGTTACCGCCGACATCCAGGCACCAAGTGCAATGGTACCGAACCAGAAGGGCGATGCTCCAAAACCAAGGATCGACAGAAAGCTGTTGGCCAGTATCAATTGGATAATCATCGGCACGCTACGGAGGATGTCGATGTATGGAGCCGTGGCAATCCTCGCGGTTAAGGACACCGCACGTAACCAGCCGAGGACGATACCCGCAAGAGTGCCGACAACGGTTGCTGCAACGGCGAGCCGGATGGTGTTGAACACCCCCTCGGCCAAGAAATAGGAATCCGACCATACAAGGCCTTGATTTGCAAAAGAGAACTGCACGCTCAGCTCCTATAGATAAGCCGAAAGGCCAGTTGCGATGAAATCTGCAGCGCCTTGGCGATGAGGTAGTAGATCAGCGCAGTGACCAAAAAGAACTCGAATGTCCGGAAGGAGGTTGATTGCGCGTACTGCGTGGCGCCTGAAAGCTCCTGCAGTCCGACCAGCATACCCAGCGACGTGTTCAACATGCCCCAGATGCCTTGCGTGACATAGGCGGGAAAAATGACCTTAAACATCTGCGGAAAGATCACATGAATGAAGCTCTGGGGGCTGGTCATGCCCAGCGAGCGTGAAGCGGAAAGTTGCTGTCTTGGGATCGCGACCAGCCCGCCCCTGAAGATTTCCGTCATATAGCCGGCATTGTTGAAGGATACCGAGATCAGGAGGGCGGCGTAGCTGGGAATATTGATGTGGAAGGCGCCCAGTCCGAAATAGAAAAGATAGAGCTGGAAGACCGCCGGCGTGTTACGCGACAGCTCCACCCATCCGGTCGAGAAGCGGTAGGCCCATCCCTCGCCATGTTGGCGCGCCACGGCCATGGGCATCGCGATTACCGTGCCGATAACGAAGGCGAGGATGGTGATCTGAATGGTTACCCAAGCACCGGCCAAAAGAAGCGGAAGCGCATCCCAGACGATGGACCAATAGAACTGATAGCCGTTCATGCAATCACTCCATGCGAGTGCCGGCAAGATAGCCTGCCGGCACGGACGCTATGTTAAAAGTTGATGCCTTGAGACGTCAGTGGCGGAAGTGGCCCATTGCCATAGTACTTATGGTAGACTTCTGCCCAGCGACCGCTCGCGACCTGATTAAAAACGAACATACGCGCCCAGTTGAGGAACTGCTGGTCGTCGCGGCGTACAGCGATCGAACCGAAATCGGCGAGAGGCGCTATTCCCGAAGCAACGAATTCGGGGAACTGGCCGCTTTCCGACAGCGCTTTGAACACACCAGCGGAGATCAGAATGGCATCGATCTTGCCCTGCTGCAAAGCGAGATAGCTCTCGGCATCGCTGGCATAACCGGTATAGGTGGCACCAGAGCCCTGCCAACCTTTCGCGAGCTCTTCTTTGAAAAGTTGCTCCGGCGTGGTGCCGACAACACCGCCGAGCTTCTTGGATGCAAGATCGGAATATTGGGTGATACCCGTGTCCTTGCGTGTCACCACGGTCATGATGTTGTTTGTGTAGGGCTGGGTAAAGGCTACCGTCAGCGCGCGCGCCGGTGTCGGTGTCGTGGAGGCGATCAAGACATCGATGCGGTTCGAAACGAGAGCCGGGATACGATCCGGCGAAGGCGTCTCAACGATTTCCGGCTCCGCACCAAGTGCCTTTGCCATATCCTTACAGTAGGTAACGTCATAACCGTCAGGCTGGTTGTTCTGATCGCGATAACCAGCGGGTGGGCTGTCGAGCATGATGCCGCAGCGCAGCTTCTTGCTGTTGACGATATTGTCGAGTGCCGATTGCGCATGCGAAGGACCGGCAAAGGCCAGTGTCGCAAGACCGAGACTCGCAAGAATGAGGCTGAATTTTGCTTTCATCGTAGTTCCCCTTGTTTTTAGGTTATGCTGTCATGATCGCGGTCGGGCTTTATACCCGTACGCATTCTTTAGCTGGCCTTTCTCTGCTGGCTTGCTTCGTGGCCAATCGATCCGATAGGACCGAGCTCCTTCTCGATCAGCGGCACGACTTCCTTTTTGAACCGCATGATCGAATTGTGCGCCTTTTCAATCGGCATGCATCCGAAGGAAAAGTTGCACGTGTAGTTGGTGGGATTAAGCCGCTTGATATCGGCGATCATCTTTTCCGCAACCATATGCGGGTCGCCGACCACCATGTTGTCGGCGTATTGATCGAGCGTATATTCGCCATCATAGGGTTCGTCGCGGATGTAACCCTTGTCGTCGACCGGCAGCTCGGCCTGTCGAAGATGGTGAGCCATGCGACCGACATAGCGGGCACGCTCGCCGACAGCGAGCGCTTCGCTGCGGCTGTCGGTGATGTTGACATATTGCATGATCGCCAGCGGCTTCTTCAGCGGGTTCTCGCCGATGGATTCCCATGCCTTGTTGAGCCCGTCTCCCATTTTGTACAATACGGGCGAACCCAGGGTACTTGCCGCAATGAAAGGCGTCGCATTCCATTTCTTGAACCTGTCGAGCAGCTTGGGATGCGACGTCGTTACGAAGATCGGCGGCAGCGGTTTTTGTTGCGTGCTGACCGCGAAACTCGTCTTGGGAACGCTGAAAAACCTGCCCTGATATTCGACCTCGCCGTCGACCAATGCCTTCTCGATGACGTCCCAATATTCGAGGAAGACGTCGACCTTGTCTTCGATGGCGGCGCCGTAGCGGTCGAATTCATATTGCTGGTAGCCGGTTCCCATGCCAACGACCAGGCGTCCCTCTGTCTGCGTATCGGCAACCGCGATCTCCTGGGCAACGCGCAGCGGATTGTAGAGCGGCAGCACGATGACACCCGGCCCAAGCTTGATCTTCTTTGTCCAGCCAGCCGCGTAGGAGCACATCATCAGCGGTGACGGCGAGCTGGAATAGTTGGCGAAGTGGTGCTCGGCAAACCAGGCGATGTCGAAGTCCAACTCCTCGGCGGTCTGGACCATCTTCTTCGTATCGCGCATGACGCCGACGGCACCATCGGGATGGTCGCGCAAGGTCATAAGGCTGAATAAGCCGAGTTGCATGTCATTCTCCTAAAAACATTTCTGAAGCGCCAGAGCGCCAATGGCTCTGCGACCGTTCAAGCCGCATTCGAAAGGGGGATCGGTGCGCCGATCGCGTAGAGGCCATCCTGATAGATCAGTGGCGAAACCTCGGCAGCGAAGCGCGAATTGCTCACCCTGCCGATGATGATGTCGTGCGTTGAATAGCTGTAGGCCCTATCGATCTCGCAGAAGAGATTGGCCTGGGCATCGGCGAGATAAGGAATTCCGCCCTCAAGCTCCCAGCCGCCATCGAGGAAACGCTCGCTTGCGGGAACACCGCCGCTGAAACGCCGTGAGATTTCGACCTGCGAAGCCTGCAGAAGATTGATGCAGTAGCGCTTTTCCTTGTGCAGCGGGGCCAGCACCGAAGCCTTCTGATTGATGCATACGAGGATAGAAAGGGGCGAGAAGCATAGCGACGTCACCGAAGTCACGGTGATGCCATGCCGTACCCCCTCGTTCTGACAGGAGATGACGCAAACGGTGGCCGCGAGGCGTCGCATGGATTGGCGGAAGTTTTCTTCATTCTGGTCGCGCATTGGATGCTCCCATTCAAGTGCATTTAAGTTTGCAGATTATCTACAATCCGTCAACACACGAATCCGCGATGAGGGAAGATTGTCAATAACCACATGAATTGGTTTGAAAAATTACGCCACCTACGATCCGGTGCAGGCAATTTCAAATCACCAAGACCAACATTTAGACCCATGTACGGCATCGCAGACCCAGTTCTCGTAACAGGGGGATGAAGCTTCGTTGTCTCCTTCCAACTGCTGCGTTGCGACGATAGCCCCAAGCTTTTTCGCGACAGGTCGCTTCGTATGGCTTGCAGATTGTAGATAATCTGCATTATGCTTTGCGGAAGATACTCAGGGAGAGCGACGAGGCAGTCAGCCATTTGCGAGGAGCCTGGGAGGGGCAGATGTTTTCCGACGCTTTTGAAATTCATGACGACCGTTTTCGAGGCCTGATCCTTCCGAACGTTCATGTCGAAAACCTGTGGACCGGCGGTCGATGGCTCGAGGGGCCGGCTTATTTCGCCGCAGGCCGTTACCTGCTCTTTTCGGACATACCCAATGATCGGCTTATGCGGTGGGATGAGACGGACAATTCCGTTTCGATATTCGAGAGCCCTTGCGGATTTCAGAATGGACATACCATCGACCGCGAAGGCCGACTGATCGCATGCGAACACGGGGAGCGCCGCGTCTCACGCGTCGAGCATGACGGCTCCGTGACTGTCCTCGCATCGCACTACCGGGGCAAACGGTTGAATTCTCCGAACGATGTCGTCGTAAAGTCCGATGGCTCCATCTGGTTCACGGACCCGACCTATGGCATCGACAGCGACTACGAAGGACATCGAAGCCCGTCGGAGATCGGCAGCTCCAATGTCTACCGCGTCGATCCCGCTGATGGCCACGTCTCGATCGTTGCGGACGATTTGGTCAAGCCCAACGGCCTTGCCTTCAATCACGATGAGACGAAGCTCTATATTGTCGACAGTGGCGCGACCCATAGCGCCGACGGCCCCAGACATATTCGCGAATTTGACGTCGCCCCGGACGGCAAGACGCTGGGTAACGACCGGATTCTCGCGGCCTGCAATCGGGGCATCTACGACGGCATGCGCCTCGATGAAAAAGGAAACATCTGGGTGGGCGCGGCCGACGGAGTGCATTGCCTGAGCAACGGAGGGGAATTGCTAGGCAAGATCCGCATCCCGGAAACGACCGCCAACGTCGTCTTCGGAGGCGCCAGGAAAAACCGCCTGTTCATCTGCGCTACCCAGAGCCTCTATGCCGTCTTCCTGCAAACCAGGGCGATGGCTCGCCCGGCGACGACATAGGCCGTCTCGATCGTGACCACCCAATCTGTAAGTTTCACTAAAGGAACCAAACAAATGAGCTCATCCTTCGCTGAACAAGTCGTCGTGGTTTCAGGCGCCGCCGGCGGCGTCGGCCGCGAGGTCGTGGTGAAACTGTTGGAACAAGGCGCACGCATCTGCGCGACCGACATCACATCATCAGTGCAAGATCTCGAAAACCTCGCGCCGGGTTGCATCGTCGCCGTCGTGGCGGATGTTACGCGATCGGATGATGTCGAACGAATTTTCAACCGGGCGGAACATGCTTTCGGCCCGGTCGATATCCTGATCAACAATGCAGGCTTCATCATCTCGAAATCAGTGCACGAGACCAGCGAGGAGGAATGGGACAGCGTCATGAATGCGAATGCCAAGGCGTTCTTCCTGATGGCAAGACGAGCCCTCCCCGCCATGATCGAAAGGCAGTCCGGCTCGATCGTCGCGACGGGCTCGATCTCAAGCGTCGTGGGCCTCCCCGAACAAGCCGCATACTGCGCGGCCAAAGGCGCTCTGTTGCAGCTCGTTCGACAGATGGCAATCGACTATGCGCCGAAAGGTATTCGCGTCAACGCCGTGGGCGCCGGCTCCATCAACACGCCATTCCTGACACGATACCTACAGGGATTGGAGGATCCGAAAGTCGGAGAAGCGGCCATCAAGAGCGCTCACCCCCTTGGACGCTGGGCAGAACCTAGCGAGATCGCCGATGCGATCGTCTATCTCGCAGGATCGAACGCATCATTTGTCACCGGACACATCCTCATGGCTGATGGGGGGTATAGCGCGCGGTGAGAGGTTAGCCATCAACTCGATAACAATGGAAAGAAACACCAAAGACTTGAATAGGTTACTTTTTGCTCTTGATGGAATTCGGAGCGGGGGGCGCATCATTCGCTCCTTGTAAGCCAACGATATCAGGCCGAGAACCATGATTTCCTGAAGGCACACGGGCTGAACCGGAACGAGGCTGGTGAGTTGACCGGCCTTATAAGGCGTAGCGGGCTTGAATTATTCTGTTGCCCCCTGCCCGATGTGCCGCCGCCGGCGCCATTGGGCGGGACTGATACCCTCCAGCCTGAGGAAATGCCGGCCCAAATGACTTTGGTCGACGAACCCGCACGTGATGGCGATCCCGGCCAGGCTTTCGGTGGCTTGGGCCATCAGCGACTTCGCCAGTTCGATCCTCCTTCTTGTGATCCACTGATGAGGCGTCATGCCGAACGTGACCCTAAAGGCTCGCGCGAAATAGCTGGCGGAGATACCGCACTCCCGACCAAGCTCAGCAATTGAAAGGTCGTCAGCGAGATTTGCCTCGATATAGTCGCAAGCACGGCGGGCTTGCCACGGCGTCAGCCCACCCGTCGAGCTGGCGCCTCTTTGAATATTGCCATAAGTATAAATGACATGATCATGCAGCGCTAAAGCAATGTACTCCATAAATGCTGTGGTGACCGGCACTGAATTGAGTATGGCCGGCAATACAGTTAGAGCGAGGCGATAAAGGATGACATCATCTTGCCCGAGGCAACTGGCCCTGAGACCTCCGACTCGGGGAAGGCCTCTTTCATAGGCCATGCTATCGATGGTGGTTTGTGGCAGATGAATGCGTATGCTGTCATAACTCGTGTCCAGGCTGACTTCGTTTCTCGATGTTAGGTCAAATAAGTAGGCTTTTCCCGGATCCTGAACGACGGATTGTCGCCTGCCATCGATAGAGACGATCGGATAGCGTGCGGGCGCCAATGGGATATTGAAGACGAACGCCTCCTCGCGGGGAGATGGCACAGACAGGCCAAGCCGAGGCTCGAGGTTCTTGAAGTGCGAAAACGCAATTTCCGACGCGCCAGCAATCCGAGCAACCACAGTCGGAGGCGGCGGGATCTTGTATCCCTTGCTAATCGCCAAGGACACCCGATCGGCGAGCACGCGGACCTCCTATCTTGTCAATATTCCCTTGGAATTTTCCCGATCTTGCTCCCTGCGCATTGCCGCGCAAAGGAAATGCGAGCCACCAATCACGATCAAAAGCGATCTCGGTTGATTGATACCAATTCGGGCGCCTTCCTACCAGACCTCATCCCATCACATCTCTACCATTTGACGAGTGCAGGCCCCGAAGCCATTAGGAGGACTGCAGGTCCCGAAAGAGGCGCCGCACAATAGACCACGACCAAGACGTCTGAACCGCCAACCGAGAGGTGACTGCGCATGTCGTTCAATGTCGAAGGTATTTCGATCCCTGACAGCAAGCTTGCACAGGAGATCACGGAACTGGTTCGCACCACGGCACCTCCGCTCCTCTTTCATCACTCGAGCCGCGTCTACTATTTCGGGGCACTCTCGGGCGTGAGGCGCGATCTGAAGTTTGATCGCGAACTCCTCTATGCCGGAGCGATGTTTCACGACATGGGGCTGCTGCATGAACACAGCAGTTCAGACAAGCGCTTCGAGGTCGACGGCGCCGATGTCGCCCGCGAGTTCCTCAAAGGCCGCGGCATCTCCAAAGCCGATATCGATCTGGTCTGGACCGCGATTGCGCTACACACGACGCCCGGTATTCCCGAGTTCATGCATCCGGTCGTCGCCCTTGTGACTGCCGGCGTCGAGATGGATGTCCTTGGTCTGACCTATCACGAATTTTCCGATGCCCAGCGCGAAGCGATCGTGAAGGCGCACCCTCGCACCATTCATTTCAAGGAGGACATCATCCAAGCCTTCTACGACGGTATCAAACACAAACCGGAAACGACCTTCGGCAACGTCAAAGCCGACGTCATCGCCGAGAAGGATCACAGTTTTCATCCCGGCAACTTCTGCACCGTCATTCGCCGCTCGTCCTGGCAAAGCTGAGCCGCGATCAGCGGGCTGTCGCCCGCTACCCGCTGAATATTCACTATCACATATCATCAACCGCTGAGGCGCATGAATGGAGACCAACATGGGTATTCTTAAACTAAGGGATGGCACCGAACTCTTCTTCAAGGATTGGGGAACGGGTCAGCCGATCGTTTTCCACCACGGATGGCCGTTGTCGGCGGATGATTGGGATACACAGATGCTCTTCTTCCGCGAAAAGGGCTACCGCGTGATCGCCCATGACCGACGCGGTCACGGCCGTTCCACACAGACGGATGGCGGAAACGATATGGACACCTATGCCGCCGATGTCGCGGAGCTGGTCGAGGCCCTCGATCTGCGGGATGCGGTCCACATCGGCCACTCGACGGGCGGAGGAGAAGTGACGCGATACGTTGCTCGCCATGGCAAGGGGCGTGTTGCGAAAGCGGTGCTGGCTGGGGCCGTCCCCCCGATCATGGTGAAGACAGAAAACAACCCTGGCGGACTGCCGTTGAGCGTGTTCGACGGCATACGCGCAGCACTGGCGGCCAATCGCGCTCAGCTCTACCGCGACCTGCCGAGTGGCCCCTTCTACGGATTCAACCGGCCGGACGCCAAGCTTATCCCCGGCGTCGTCGATAACTGGTGGCGCCAGGGAATGATGGGCGGAGCGAAAGCGCACTACGATTGTATCAAAGCGTTTTCCGAGACAGATTTCACCGCTGACCTCAAGATGATCGACGTGCCGACGCTAGTGTTGCACGGCACGGACGACCAGATCGTCCCCTACGAGGATTCGGCGCCGCTCTCGGCAAAGCTGCTCAAGCATGGTCGCCTCAAGGTCTATTCCGGTTATTCGCACGGCTTGTTGACCGTCAATGCGGAGGAACTGAACGCCGATATTTTGGCGTTCCTCCGGGAATAACTGCTCGTCGTGCGCCATGCTGGGCGAAGCACCGCTTAGGGCAAACCTGCAAAGTCTCAATGAACGCGTGCGACCAAATTAGAGGCATATGCTCTCTTGAATGTGAGAGCATATGCCCTTACTTGGAATGGTAAGCAGATGCTCCGAAACAGGAAAGGAAGAGACCATGAGCGAAGCAACCATTCTCGTCAGCGGCGCAACCGGACGGACCGGAGGTGCCGCGATCGACGAATTGCTGAAGATGGGAAAATCAATACGCGCCTACGTGCGCTCCGATGACGACCGGGCTGCGGCATTGAGGCAGCGTGGAGTCGATATCGCCGTGGGCGATTTCACGGACATCGATGACATTAGAGCCGCGATGGAAGACATCACGTCGGCCTATTTCCTTCATCCGATCGCACCCGGCATCATCGGGGCCGCCGCATATTTCGCGCAGGCGGCAAAGGAAGCGGGCGTTAAGGCAATCGTCAACATGTCGCAGATTTCGGCACGACGCGAATCGGCGAGCCACGCCGCACAGGACCATTGGGTTTCCGAACGGGTCTTCGACTGGTCCGGTGTTCCGACCACGCATCTTCGCCCGACCTTCTTCGCCGACTGGCTTGTTTATCCGCATTTTGCCAGGGAGATATGGGCCACGAAGAAGATCGAGTTTCCGTCCGAGAATGGCCGTCATGCGCCGATCGCGACCGACGACCAGGGCCGTGTCATCGCCCATATCCTGGCCAATCCGAAAGGCCACGGGGGCAAGACCTACACGCTCACCGGCCCGATCGAACTGAATCACGCTGAAATCGCCGCTGCGATGAGCGATGTGCTTGGCGCCAGGATCGAATACGCGCCGACGTCGATCGAGGTCTTCAAGGACAAGATGGAAAATCTCTACAAGTTTCCTTCTTTCCTTGTGCAGCACCTAGTTGAAGTTGCCCAAAATTATCGCGACGGCATCTTCGCAGGTGCCAACGATGCCGTCGAGAAGATCACCGGCAAGCCGGCCCTCTCGGTCGAGCAATTCATCGCCAATAATCGCGCTGCCTTCGCTAAAGCATCCTGAAATCAAGCTGGAGATTGAACCATGTCGAGTGCGAAAGACACACGTCACCCCTTTCTCGATGACCTCACCGAGGAGGCTGAATTGAACAGCTCGGTGCTGCGCGGCACCATTAAAGGGCGCGACACGATCCGCCTGGTCGTCGACACGGTCGGGACCTTCTACGCGTCACAGAAACCGACATTTCTTGAGACCGTCGGCTCGCGGCTGTTTCTCGAATATGAGGCCGTTCTGACGAACGGAGAGAGCCTGAGCGCCGTTGTCGTCGTCGACCACAATGCCGACGGGACGGTGCCCCACGTCAGCGTGCGGATGAGCCCCCTTGGTCCGTTGTTGTCTCTCGCAGCTCATCTGCGAGAGACACTTTCCAAACAGTTGCCAGAAGACCTTTTTCTTTGAACTCAACCTTCGTGGGCGCAGTGTCGAACGTCAAATGCCTGGCCCGCGCTTTAGGAAAGATATTGCGTCATGGATATCACCAACGCCACCGTTTTCATTACCGGAGCCAATCGCGGCCTCGGCTTTGCTTTCGCGCGAGAGGCACGCGACCGCGGAGCCGCGAAGATTTACGCCGGCATGCGCAACCCGAGCGGTTTCGATGAGCCGGGCATCATACCCGTCAGGATCGACGTCACGGACCCGGCGTCGGTTGCCGCTGCCGCCGCAATCGCGAGCGATACAACGCTGCTGATAAACAACGCCGGCACCGCCGCCTTGATCGACGGACCACTCGCCAGGGATTTCGAAGCACAGTCGAAGCAATTGTTCGATATCAACTATTATGGCGTGGCCCGCGTCACGCAGGCCTTCGAACAGATCCTGTCGTCCAAACCCAATGCCGGTATCATCAATGTCCTGTCCGACATCGTATGGCTGCCGCGTCCCTATCTCACGCCCTATGCCGCATCGAAGGCAGCGGCGTGGAGCTACACGAACCAGCTTCGCTTTCATCTCCGGGACCGTGGCATCGAGGTCCTCGGGCTGCATGTCGGCTTCGTGGACACGGATTTGACCAACGGCATCGACGTGCCGAAGTCCAGCCCGCAGGACGTCGTACGCAAGACCTATGACGCACTTGCCGCCGGCAAGAGTGAGATCATGGCCGACGAGGGCACGGCGCTGCTCAAAAGCACGCTTGCAGCCGAGATGCCCGGCTATATCACGCCGCCGGCAGGGTTGATCTAAACGCTGGAAACGACAAGTCTGGCAGTCTACTGGCAAGCCATCATCGGCGAAGGTCCTTCACTTCGCCGATGATGGCTTCAGTGGGCAAGAAAAACTGAAAGGAAGAGAGATGTTGTCAGCAGGCCAACCGCTCGGAATAGATCAATGCAACTGCTTTGCGGTAAGAAAAGCCAGCCGGCAGATTTCTCGTTTCTACGACAGCCATCTCGAACCCGTTGGTTTGCGCATCACGCAATTCCTGACGCTGGCGGCTCTCGACGAGGTTGAGAGTGCTGCGGTCAACGCCCTGGCTGAACGGCTCGATATCGAGCGGACTGCGATGGGAAAGATGGTGGGTTTCCTGGAACGCGACGGCTTCGTGGCGATAAAGCCATCGCCTACTGATGGTCGTTTTCGTCTCGTCGAGTTGACCGATGAAGGCAGGCGCCTGCACGAGAAAGCAGCTCCGCTTTGGCAGCAGGCACAACGGGAATTCGAGCATTTGAACGGCGCCCCGAAGGTCGCAGCCCTGCGACAGGGACTGCGAGAGGTCGTTGTCGGCGAATTGGCGTCAAACCCGTCTGAAGAGTGAAGCAGCGTGTTTCACTGATAGCAGCTGACATCGATTCTCGACTATTTCCAGGTCCTGAGAGAGATCAGGCACCTTCGCGGCCGATCGCTTGATTTCCTCACTCACCCGGTTCTCCTAATTTCATGAGGAAGAATCCTCATAAACTTGGTGTCTAATGTGTCCAGTTGGACTGGCGCGACTTCGGTATTGAACAGGCGATATCCGAGCGACGAAGGAGAGCTTCTATGTCTCGTTCCAAATGATTGCGGAGAGGCAGTTATTTTGGCCAGGTTTGCCAGGGCCGGGCCTGCGAGTTGCTGTTGACGGGATTGGAACCTTCGGCACCGCCTGCGAGTGACCAATCCTCTGAATCGACAGTCCGCTGCTAAACCAACGCCGCTAGACAAGATAAAACATGCGCAGGACCATGGACCGGGATGAAGCGCTGAGGTTCCGTCGGAAACCCAGCACCAAGCGCAAACAACGGTTCCGGATATGTGTTCGAAGACAGTTAGTTCGTGAAAACAACCCTGCGAAGCAACAAATTTTACTGGATTTCTTAAGCTGGCTTTTCCCGCCCCATGTTTAGCTGACACAGTATCAAGAACGGGTATAACTCCGATATGATTCTACAACAGCGACATCCCTCCGCCACCATTTTCAAAGCCCTGCGGAGGGCCACGCTCGGCGCGCTATGCGCCGTGGTCTGTTCCGTTGGTCTTTTACTTATACTAAACTTATTGATGCCGGATCGACCATTTTTGGTCGGATTTGTCGGTGCAGCACTTATTTCCGCATTTGTGACCTGTCCGCTACTTTTTGTCTTGCAGCTCAACAACAGCACCATCCGCAAGATGCAGGAAAATGTCACCCAGGCGGCGCGCTACGACAGCGTGACGAAGACGCTGAACGGCACTGCCTTCGCCGCGGCCGTCGAGCACTTTATCGACCGGCGCAAGCATGCCGCCACCGATACCGGTGGTATCGTTCTCGCTGTCATCGTCGATACGCTCGACGATATCGGCCGCCGCTACGGGCCTCAATGGGCCGATACCGTGATGCAATCGCTTGCCTCGATCATCCAGTCCTCGGTTCGTCGTGACGATCTCGTAGCGCGGCTTGCGATCAACGAACTCGGCATTTTCCTGCCTGGCGCCACGGTCGAGAACGCCCTTGACATCGGCACCCGTATCCGCACAGGCGTTTCTGCGGCCACCTTCAGTGCCGACGGCGCGCCGCTTTCCGTCGCCATCCGCCTCGGCGGCACCTCCTTCGACGGCCCGGCCGACTTCAACCAACTCCGCCAGCTCGCCGACCAAATGGCCTTCGAGCGCGGCGACGAGGACGACGACATTCCGATCAGGGTGCTGCCGGCCGCGTGAGGCTGGCGACCCCATCGCCGCGGCAGCCGCTGCATAGGCCCAAACGGCGAGGTCCGTCTTTGATACTGCGTGAAAGCCAGCTCGGATCTGGGTTGGCCTTCGCGATCCGCCGAGACTGATCAGACATCGAGGGATGAGATGTCGGTGTAAGATCTCGTTCAACAGCCGGGTGACGGAAACCTCGATTTCAACGCCCGCCGTCACATATTTCCACATCACGACGAGCAGCTTTCCTGGTAAGGGTGGCCATGGTTGCTTCTGAGGGCGCATCTGATTCGCCTTACGCCAATCGAGATTGTTGCGCGTGCGATCTGGCTCCATGTCCGCTTCAATGTCAGCCTGCGCGAAGTCGAAGGATTGATGCTCGAACACGGTGTTTTCGCGATGACCGCAGTTGGTTCAAAATAACAAAGCATTTCATAGCCCTGCCTCCACCCGGCCGAATCATCGCCGGGTGGAAAGAAGGTCAAATCAGGGCGGAATTTAACAACCCACCGGCAGCGGCGATAAGTTTATCGCCACCACAGATTGCATCACTCAACCGGCTTGATCGAGGCGACGATTGCCTTGACTTCAGCATCGTGCTTGTCTTCGTCTCCCTTGTCTCCCCAATACGTCACCACGAGAGCGTTGTCAGCGCTCACCTGTACGATGAGCAAGCCGACGCTAATTGGACCGTTTTCATCCTTGCCATCCCACTCCAGGGTGGCCATCTGCATACCGTTGACCTCGGTGGCGGGCGTCTCCTTTTGAGTAGAGGGGTCGATCGTCACTTTGTTTTTTGCAAGAAAATCGATCGCACCGGTAACAACTTTCTCCATGGATTTGTCGCTGGCGACCTCGGCTGAAAGATAGACCGCAGAATCCTCCGAAGTTCCCTGGACGCCGCCGTCGGTTTCCTCCGGCTTCCAGCTATCTGGAATGGTGATACTTGCGACGGGCTTGTCACCAGGAAATGTCAAGGTCGCTGCGTGCGCGGTGAGAGGAGATGTTAATGCAAGCAAAGCCAATGCGATGATTTTCTTCATGGTAGAATCCTTAGAGCTTAAAGCCGATATACAGGGCGGCCATGAGATCTCTAAATACAAGATATTAAGATCATGACCACTTATCGAACAAAGCAACAAGATTAAATGGAATAATCCCAACTCAGATATGCCGTTGTTACTGGCACGCTCAGCCAGATATTAATCTATAGTTGTGAGCCGTATCTTCATAATCGATGATTGCACAAGGATAATTAGCTCGCGGCTATTAAATTCCATACTAAATTCACCCACGGTTACGCCTGATCGTCTTCTTACGGTCGGCACCGACGAAATTTTCCGATTGCGGGTTCGAAATCGCAAGCAGCCGATAATCGTCGCGTTCAGCTCTTCAATCTCGGTGCTCTTACGAGAAAACCCTTAAAATCAGGAGGACACACATGGAGGATGCCAATTAGGAGCGAGCTGGATCATGCGTTGTTAGCGCACTCCTTGACTGTGACAGCATGCAAAATTGCCGCCTTGATTTGTGCGAGCTTTGTCCGGTGCGACGCTGGGAATGGTCAATTCGCGCAATTGAAGGGCATTTAACGAATTTTATTACCATCCTCTCCAAATCGAAGGCATGCCGAGTCTCACGACGCTTTACCCCCGATTTTCATTTGAGGGTGATCCGTTCAGTCACGGGGAACCAATCGATGAATCTGCTATATCGATCTCGAAGCAGGGTAACGACGAAATGCAAAGTTGGGTGAGATCTCGACGCAAATGAACAGCTTATACGACGATCAAGGGCTTCGAGATCATACGCGCTTTGCGTAAGGGCCAGGCGGCGATTTTCTATCCGACAGGCGACATCTGTGGTTAAGCACGCATCGTTAAACGATGCCTTCGGCGTCGGGCCGAGCGCGCTGACAGAAGCCGTAGTTATGCTCGCTCTGGATCTGGAAGCGCAGGCCGCCTGACGGCGGAGAAGACAAGACTTCTTCAGCGATTTCGATGTTTGCAACAGAGCCGATCTTGGTGGGAAGGAGACCGGCACCCTTTGAAGCGGACGTTGTGCGAAGCTACCTTCTGTAGTAGCCAAGAGGCGGTTATCATGCGATCCGCTCAATCCGACTAGACCCTGCGCCAAGCCGGATTGAGCTGTCGAGTCCTACTTGCCCATCATCTGCTTCGCATTGTCGGGCGTAATCGCGGTTGTGTCGACCGTCACCGTTGCAGGCACCGACGACGCACAATCCAGCAATATCGACTTTGCCATGTCGATCGCCTCTTTCGCGCCTGTCGGATATGTGAAGGTCGCAGACCAGTCGCCCTTCGCGACCGCTTCGATTCCGCCTGCCGGACCCGGCAGGCCATCGGTACCGATGATCTTCACGCTCTTTCCGGCACCCTTTGCGGCAAGCAGCGCACCCGCCGCCATCATATCGTTGCTGGCATAGACCATCTTGATATCAGGATGGGCCTGCAGCATCGCAGCGAACGCCGTCTGCGCTTTATCCGGCAACCAGTCAGCCGCCTGTTCCGCCACGATCTGGATCTTGGAATTGGCCTTCACGCCATCTTTGAAGCCATTGAGCCTTTCGACGGCGGGCGTTGAACTCGGGAGGCCCTCCAGCACCGCAGCCTCGCCGCCATCCGGCAGAAGCGTCTTGCTCGTATATTGACCCGCGGCCAATGCGATCTTGTAGTTGTCTCCACCGATGAAAGATGTGTAGTCCTTGCCAGCTTCGCCGTTCGTCTTCCTATCAAGTTCGACGACCGGGATACCCGCGTCCATCGCCCGCTTGACGGCCGGTGTGAGCGGAGCCGCCTCGAAAGGCGAGATCAACAGAAGGTCAACCTTTTGGGTGATGAAATTGTCAACCTGCGATGTCTGAGTGTTGACGTTGCCCGCCCCGTCGGCAATCTGCAGCGTGAATTGCGGCACTGCCTTGGCCGCTGCCTGCAGTTCATCATTGACGTGCTGGCGATAGGGTTCCGCATTGTTTGCCTGCGAGAAGCCGATCACGAATTCGCCATTCTTGGCACAAGCCTTCACCAGCGGATCAGCAGCCTGGGCCACGCTGGCAATACCAAGGCAAGAACCGGCCAGGAGTGCCATGCGCCAGGCATTCGACAATCGAAGTGCTTTCTGTGTCATTACTTTCTCCTCCACATTGATCCCGAATCCACCTTCCGGGAGATGCCGCCACACTACCTGCCCAATCCTTCGCGGCGACGAACGAGGGATTGAAGGACTGCCGCCAGCACGATGATTGCCGCTGTGGCAAGCAACTGCATGGCTGGCGTAATGTTGTTGAGCTGAAGAATATTGGCCAAAGCGCCTAGCATGATCGTGCCGGCGATTGTTCCAACCATTGAACCAGAACCACCAAAAAGGCTGGTACCTCCAATAACGACAGCCGCGATGGCTGTCAGTTCGTACCCGGTCCCATCATTGGCACTTCCGAAATTGAACTGCCCGGCATGAACGATGCCGGCCAGCGCGGATGCAAAGCCTGTAATGGCGTAGACGGCGATCTTGATTGCCGAGACCGGAACACCCGAGATGCGAGCGGCGCGCTCGTTTCCGCCGACGGCATAGACGTAACGGCCGAACCTGGTTGTGTTCAGCACGAGCGTGGCGACGCAGGCAAAGATCAGAAAGACGATCGTGGCCACGGGAACGACATTGCCGAATAATCGACCGCCCAGAATGGCAAAGATGGGAGGAGCGAGACCAGGGCCATCGCCATAGGAGATATTGATATACTGATTGCCCGATACGACGAGCGCAAGTCCGCGAGCTGCCTGTAAACCGGCAAGGGTCACGATAAATGCCTCAAGTCGAAACTTGCTTGAAATCGCTCCCTGGACCAACCCGAAACACGTACCCATCAGCAGCACTGCGAGCACCGTTGTAATCAGCCCGAAACCGCCTGAGACCATCAACGTTGCTGTCACGACGCTCGCGAGACCAAGTGTCGCCCCGACCGAGAGATCAATCCCGGCGGTGATGATCACGAACGTCATTCCGATCGCGATAATGCCAGTTTCGGACACCGCGCGGACGATATTGGCGATGTTGTCGGGTTGAAGAAACAGGATGACACCATGTCGGCGCGGCGAGAAAATGATGCCGCCGGCGAAGACAAGGATAAGGCCGATCAAGCTTTGGAAGCGGACCATCACCGCGAGCGGATCAATGCGCTTGGCGGGCTGAATCGCTGGACTGGACGTGATTTGCTGTTCGGACATCAGGCCTCCCTCCCGTTGGCAGCCGCCAGGACTTCATGTTCGCTGACGCCGCCAGAAAACTCAGCAACGCTGCAGCCGTTGCGCAGAACCACTATTCGATCGCACAGGCCGATCAGCTCGGGCATTTCGCTCGAAGCGACAAGAATCCCCAATCCCTCGGAAGCAAGCTTGCGCAAGCGGGTGTAGATTTCTCCCTTTGCACCGACGTCAACGCCGCGCGTCGGCTCGTCGAGAAGCAATAGACGCGGATTGCCCTGCACTTCCTTTGCGAGAACGACCTTCTGTTGATTGCCCCCTGAGAGAGCGCCGACCGCGATACCGGGATTCTTCGGACGGATGTCGAATTGGCCGAAAGAACTCTTGATCGCATCCTCTTGGCGTCGCGCAGACAGCAAGCCATTTGGTGATATCCGGCGGATGATCGACATGACCAGATTGAGACCTACCGACATGCGCAGCATGAGGCCGGCCCCACGCCGGTCGTCGGTTACGAATGCCAACCCTGCCCTACGCGCAGCCGCGATCGATTTGAGCCTGGCCGGCCGGCCCTCAATCGCAATCTCGCCCTGCCAATGGCCCGGCACGCCTGCTCCATAGAGAGCGCTCAAAAGCTCGGTTCGACCCGCCCCCATAACCCCAGCGAGCCCGACGATTTCGCCACGCCGAACATCCAGATCGACTTTGACTGGCGCCTGCCAACCGGGAGACGCGCGATGTGGATGGAAGGAAGCCTGCCGCATCCGTAAGAGCACGTCACCAACACCATCTGCGCGGCGCGGATAAAGCTCGTTCAAGGGACGTCCGACGAGAAGCTGCACCAGCTCGGCCTGCGGCGCGTCCGGTTCGGTGACACCAGCCACCTTGCCGTCGCGCATGACCGTTACTCGGTGAGCGATCTGAGGAACCTCCTCAAGACGGTGGGAGATATAGACTATGCCAACGCCAGAGGACGCCAGGCTACGCATGATGTCGAACAGCCGATCCACTTCGCCGACGGTCAAGGCCGCCGTCGGCTCATCCATAATGAGGGCTTTCGATGCGTAGGAAAGCGCCTTGACGACGGCGACGACCTGACGCTGGCCGATGGAAAGCTCACTCACGAGCTGGCTCGGATCGATCGATCGATCGATCGCCTCCAGCCTTTTGCGCGCCTCGTGCAGCATTGCCTTACCGTCGAGCATGCCGTGCGGATGAACAAGCTCGTGCCCGAGAAAGAGATTGGCGGCCACGCTCAGGCTCGGAACGAGGTCCAACTCCTGGAAGATCGTTGCGATACCCGCAGCTTGCGCATCGCGCGGGCCGTGAAATCGAGCGGGTTTACCGTCGATGAAGATCTCTCCCTCGTCCGGCGTATGCACACCGGACAACAGGTTCATCAACGTAGATTTTCCGGCACCGTTTTCACCAAGCAGTGCGTGGATTTCGCCAACTTTTAGTTCGAAATCCACCCCGCGCAGCGCCTGAACCCCGCCGAAGCGCTTGACGACACCTTTTGCTGAAAGAACAACCTCGCTCATGCTGCCTCTCCACACGATTCACGCAGTCGCAAAACCGGCGACAGTCGAACGGTTTGGCAGGGGCGACGCTTGTTGCCTATCCGCTCGATCAGCAAGTCCGCGGCCTTCCGACCGATCTCATCGCAAGGCTGGGCCATCAGCGTCAGGCGCGGTTCGAAATAATCTGCCCATTCGAAATCATCGATCCCGAGCACGGAAATATCCGCGGGGACGCGAAGTCCCCGTTCCCGGATAGCCCTCACAGCTCCGATCATCGTGAGATTGTTCGATGCGAGAATGGCGGTTGGCGGTTCCTTCAAATCGAGCAGACGGTGCGTCGAAGCAGTGGCGTCAGCGGTGTTGTTATTGCTGTCGCTAATCAAGTCGTCCGGCACCTCTATTCCATTTTCCGTCATTGCAGCCCGGAAGGCATTCATTCGCTCCACGGTCGTCGCAAAACCGGGCTGCCCAAGAATGATCCCAACTCGTTTATGATGGAGCGTCACGAGATGATCGACGAGCGTGCGAATGGCAGCGACATTATCGGTCCCGACCTGGTCGAAACGGCTATCGGACAGCCTGTCAACGAGCACACAGGGAAGGTCGGATTCGATCAGGTAATCCAGCGATTTCTTAGCATCGCCCGAAGGAGCAAGAATAATGCCGTCGACGCGGCGCTGATGCAGATGCTGGACCAGCTCCAGCTCGCGATCCGGGTCATCCTGCGTGTCACACAGGAACACGATCAAGCCTCGCTTGGAACATTCGGCTTCAATCGCGCAGATAATGTCACTAAAGTAAGGGTTCGAAATCGCCGATATCGCGAGGCCGATGGTGCCCGTGGAGGAAAGCTTGAGCGAACGAGCGAGGGCATTGGGGATGTATCCGATCGCCTCCACAGTATCCATCACGAGCTTCACCTTCTCGGGCGAGACGTAGCGCGTCTTGTTGAGAACATGCGAAACCGTGGAGACCGAAACCCCAGCCGCCTTTGCCACTGCGGAAATAGTCGTCATGAGCGCACTCCGGCTCTCACCGGCAGCGCAACAAACAGGCTTTTCAAAGTATCCTCCCAAGCGGAATTCCAACCTCCAAGAGGCCTCCCAGGATCCGCTAGTGTGGCAACGCTAGCGTCATCGAAACGTTTGCGCAATCGTTTTTTTCTGATTATCGTTCTTGTCGGAGATGATCTCCTGGGAGGGAATTGTCATGCTGAAGGGTGTTCCGCCGTTCATTACGGCCGACATATTATGGATTATGGCCTCCATGGGTCATGGCGACGAACTGGCGATCGTAGATCGAAATTTCTCGGGCTTTCGCGTGTCGGCTCAGACCACCAGCGGAAAGCTCGTCATCTTGGAAGGTATCGATGCGCCGACTGCGGTTCGCGGGATACTTCAGATGATGCCTTTGGATACGTTCGTTGAAGCGCCACTCATGCATATGGAGGCCACCGATGCACCAGGTGAGTTGCTGGAAGTGCACAGAGACGTCATCGCCGAGTGCAGTCAGGCAGAGGGGCGTTTGATAGTGAGCCAGCCTGTCGAAAGGTTCGCCTATTATCCCATCGCGATGCGAGCATTTGCAGTTATCCAGACAGCGGAATCACGTCCCTATGGGAACTTCATCCTTAAGAAGGGCGTGATCTGATTGGCGCCGGCTCCACGATTGGATCGATCAGGAGCTAGCGCCCTTTGTTCGTTGAGCAGTTCGTTCAATGTCACCTTTCCCAGTTTTATAATACGTGGCTTTATGAGCTGCCAAATGTTGTGTTTCCGCCATGGATGTACGGCAGCGAATGGCACTGAATCTGAGGTGAATACGGGTTATGCGGGGAATCTCGCAGGATAACCTAGCGCTTGAGGCCAATGTTGGGCGTGCCTACGTGGGCTATCTTGAGCGCGGCAATAAGAACCCGACGGTCACGACCCTTGAGAAGATCGCTGAAGCGCTGTCTTGCGATATCTCGGAGTTCTTCGTTCCGGTGGCCGACCATCTCGTCTCGGTTAAGCCGCTGAAGAGCGGGCGGAAGCCTGTGTGCGGCTAATATTTACCGGCACTCAGCCGCAGACTTAACAGGCTCGAATGTGATCGGTGAATATCCGGAGACCGTTCACGCAGCTTTTGCCGCTTCTGATGCATCCACGCCTGGGCAACGGCGAGGCGAGCCTGATTGATTGGTCCGTGCACGCTTTCGCTTCGGCAAAGCGGCATCATCCCACATAGGCGGCAAGTTCCTCAGGCGCCCCTTTCGGAAATACGTCCTTCAGATAGTCCAGGAACGTCGACACTCGGGCGCTAAGGAGCCTCCGTGTCGGATAAAGTGCCCAAAGCGCGGTCTCAAATCCCTCCACCTCGCCCCAGCTGACAAGCATGTCAGCGGCCAGATCGGGGATGGCGAGCGATAGGGGCAAACGTGCCGCGCCGACCCCGGCGCGAACGGCATCGCGAACCATGGTGAATGAGGAGAGGCTCAAAACCGGCTTTGCCGCGAGACGCGACTTGCCCAAAGGCGTCGTTACCTCCCACGTTTCAATCTGGTTGATTGTGCCACGCACCACAGCTGGTACCGGTTCGCCGTCTGAGGGGCGCTGCAGGTCGGGACTTGCCACGACGACCAGCCGATCGCGTAGGAAAACGCGGCCGACAAGACTTTCATCCGGCTCCGGATTGACGCGAATGACCAGATCGTAGGCTTCTTCAATCATGTCGACAGCCCGGTCTTCCGTCGTGATCTCGAGCTGAACTTCGGGGTATTTCAGCACGAATCCAGCCGCTAGCCTTCCCAACGCCGTCTGCGAAAACAGCAGCGGTGCGCTGATCCGCAATCGACCGCGGGGGCTATGTCCGCCCGATGCGATCGCCCTTGTCGTTTCCTCAAGCTCGGTCAACAGCGCCCCTGTTCGCGCGAAGAGGGTCCGCCCCTCCTCCGTGAGCTTCAGCGCCCGTGCACCGCGCTCGAACAGGCGCAGCTCGAGGCTTGCCTCCAGCTCGGCCACCCGCCGCGACAAGGTTGCCTTCGGACGGCCGGCAGCGCGAGCGGCCTTGCCGAACCCGCCGTGGCGGGCAACCAGATTGAAATCGGCGAGAGCGAGCAGATCCATGCGTTCCACCAGTGAGACGGTGCGTCCAGATATAGCGTCTATCGGGATCAATGTGGATCATTAACTTGATGGCTGTCAACTGAACCCCAACCGGAGTAACCACAATGACCATCCTCGTTACTGGCGCCACCGGCCGTGTCGGCCACCACGTCGTCGATCAACTCGTCAAGCGCGGCGCAAAGGTCCGCGTGCTGACTCGCGATCCCTCGAAGGCCAATGCGCCAGCCGGTGTCGAAGTCGCTCAAGGCGACCTGTTCGACATCGATGCGCTGCGCTGCGCCTTCCATGGCGTAAGCACTCTCTTCCTGCTAAACGCAGTTACCGGCGATGAATTCACCCAGGCCATCATCACGCTCAATATCGCCCGCGAGGTGGGCGTGGAACGGGTCGTCTATCTGTCGGTGTTCGAAGCCGATCGGGCAGTGAACGTGCCGCATTTCGCTGTCAAGTTCGGCGCCGAGCGCATGCTCGTGCAGATGGGCTTCAGCGCCACCATCCTGCGCCCAACTTATTTCATCGACAATGAGCTGATGATCAAGGACGTGATTCTCAATCACGGCGTCTATCCGATGCCGATCGGCGGCAAGGGTATTGCCATGGTGGACGCCCGCGATATCGCCGAGGTTGCCGCGATCGAGCTGATCCGTCGCGATCAGGCTCCAGGCAAGCTGCCGATCGAGACGATCAATTTGGTCGGCCCCGACACGCTGACCGGCCCGGACGTTGCGAAGATCTGGTCGGATCTGCTCGGTCGCCCGGTTGTCTACGGCGGCGACGATCCCAGCGGATTCGAGCAAAACATGGCGGGCTTCATGCCCAAGTGGATGGCCTATGAGATGCGCCTGATGGCGGAACACTACGTCAGCGATGGCATGATTCCCGAGATCGGCGACGTCGAGCGGCTGACGACGATTTTGGATCGCCCGCTGCACAGCTATCGCGACTTCGCGGTCGCGATAGCGACCGGGGCCTGAGATCCCGCTGTTGGAAGAAACCCGCAAGGCGTTCGCTGGTTCGGATCATTCGTCCGCTGATGCAGGCAGGTCCGGGCGGGCCGGCTCGGACTTGGATCTAGGGCTCGGCTTCACGGTGCCGGCCAATTCGGGTCTTATCCAGCGTTTGAAGACGGGGGCGCTATTCAAAGGGGGGGCGATCGGTTTACGCCGTTCGAGTGCGGAAGTTTATGCTGGTTACCCCGCACTCGATCCTCTCCGATGATTCAACGGGTTGGGAGCAAGCACCCGCATCGGCGCTGTTATTCACAGCGCCTCATGGTTTTGGTGACCTGATCGCCGTTTTCATCCGTGCGGGTAACGCTCCTTGTCGTGCATCGGCCACGATCATTATAGCGATCGTAACGGTCACGATCGCGAACCGATCCGACAGCGATGCCCCGATCGCTTAGCGCAACATACGGATGGTGATGGCGATGGTGACGATAGCCTTGATCATAGGAAGGCCCGTCGACGATGACCTCTTCCGCAGCCGCAGGCAAAGCAGCACCGATGGTGATGGCGGCCGCGCAGGCAATAATTATCTTTCGCATTTGCGTATCCTCCTTGATTTCTCTCATGATCAACTGCCAAAGTGGAATAATGTTCCAGCCCGCCAGCCCGAGCGCCGGGCTTGCACAAAAGCTCGCTAACATCCTGACTGACGCTGCCGTCATCTTCGGGAAGCTATCAAGGCGTCATCGCCGCGCATTTAAATTGAGCTTTTGGACCGTCCCGACCGAGACCGTGGAGCTGCGCCAACCTATCTGTTTTGGGCCAGCTCAGCTCCGTCCAGACGAAACGATTTGCGCGCGGGCCGTCGCTGCGATCGACTTTGCGATCTGCAATGCCTCGATCCCAATCTGGCGAAGAAGGCCCGTGGTGGCAGGATTGAAGCCGCAGAAGTACAAATTGTCCTTTCCCGGTTGAAGCTCGTCCCTGGCCGGCTTCCCGCCATTCGAAAGCCGGTCTGCCAAATCCGGCAGAAGTGTCTCCAAAGACGGCCGATAACCTGTCGCCAGCACAATCGCATCGAATTCCGCCGATCGATCATTGGCGAAGAGCACGTTGGCACCGTCCGACATTTCGATGCCGGGGAACATCTTGATCCGACCATCTCTGATCTTCGCAATGGTACCAATATCGATCAAGGGAGTCCGGCCTTGCTCTATCATCGTGGTCAGAGGGCCTTTCTGGGAGCGCTTGAGACCCAGTTTCTCGATATCGTGGTAGCGTAGATGTAGAAAAGGCGCGTTAACTGCATCAACCATTCTGTACGGAAAGCGTTGTTGAAGGATGGCGATCGTCGCGCTTGGCACGCCTAATATCTCCCTTGGAACGACATTGACCGGGCCGCGGACCGACATGGCAACATCAAGACCCGCTTCGGCGCATTCCAGCGCAATCTCTCCCGCCGAGTTTCCGAAGCCAACTATCAGGATTCGACCTGCGCCGAGGGCAGACGCGTTCCGGTATTCGGAAGAGTGGATAATGTTTCCTGGAAAATTGTTCTGACCGGTCCAGTGTGGTCTGACAGGAGCCTTCGATAGACCGGTCGCGATTACGACAGCTCGCGCCTCGAACACATCGCCCTCTGTGGTCTCGACAATCCAGTCAGTCTTTTTGGCTACACGAGCGACGGCCTTGTCGGTGAGAATTCGAAGGTTGTTTGCCCGCGCATAGTTTTCGAGGTACTCGATGACCTGCAGTCGCGACGGATATCTTGGAAAACCGGCGGGCATCGGTCTTCCCGGAAGCGCTGAGTAACTTTTATCAGTATGGAGATGAAGACGATCATAGTGCCGCCGCCACGAGGCGCCGAGCCTGTTCGTCGCTTCAAGGATTAAGGAGCGGCAGCCTCTTGACCGGAGTGCCGCGGCACATGCCAACCCCGCCGGGCCTGCACCGATTATGACCGTCTCCTCATCAGCCATGTGCAATTCCTCAAATAAGCTCCTGTCTTCAACACCTGAGGCTACACCATCATCGGGCTTCAAGCCTATACCGGCAAGCGCGATGTCTGCGATGCCATTGGTATTGCCGGCTTCGACGAAGAGCCATCCCATGTCGCCCGAGCGCTGAACTTTCCCGATCGTTTACGCAGGAAAGCGCAGCAGATTGTCATTGTGGCGGCGCTCAAGGAAATGACGCACGCGGTCTTGAGGTAGTGCACTCGCGCTGCCGCTCATCAGAATTATCTTCAATGATTGCGGCCTTTTGTAAGATCTTCACCAGAACGTCGCGACAGCAAGCGCGGCGACCGCCATTCGCTCATCGACGAGCTTCCAACAGCGGTAGCAAAGTAGGCTTGCTTTTGAAGGGAATCGAACCACCGGCCCGCAAGCTTTTTGAGCTTGTCACGCCGTCGCAAGCAAGGGATCGGTACCCTCGCTCAGAATTGCGAGATACCGTCTATAGCTAAAAACTCTCCTCCACTTGCGACCCGTCACTTCCTCGATAATGCCGAAGCGTTCCAGGTCTGTGAGCGCCGCGTTGACTGTGGGCGCGGATAAGCCTGTCTTCTGAACGAGCTGATTGGCTGTAAAGAACGGATTTTGCCGAAAAGGATCATGAATGCGAAGCGCTGAACCCGCGCGATCGCTTTCTGTTGTGATCCGCTCACGGTCTTCCTTGAACACATCGACAATCCGGGTGGCGGCGTCGAACGCCTGATTAGCGGTGTCAGCAATACCGGTGAGAAAGAAATCGAGCCAAGCCTCCCAATTGCCTTGTTCACGAACTTCTTGCAGCGGGCGATAGTATTACGCCCTGTGTGTCTTCAAATAGAGACTGAGATAGAGCAGCGGCTTGCGCAGCACTCCGCTGCAAAATTGCGGGATCTGTAGCAAATGCCACCCGCCCCCGCATCTCAACACCGCAAACACGGTGCGGCAGCAGCATACCCGATAACTCTCCCTCAGGTAGCAATATGATGACCGAAGAAGATGATTTCCGTCATTTGCGGTGGTTCAGGGAAAATGGATCGGGCAAGACCTGGAACATCATCGGGATCGTGGCTTATATAGGGGGAGCGCGTCCCTTCCTTTGGCAGCAACATGTATGCGCTACCACTTTCCGCGTTCTGGCCTTTCCAGTGTGACGCATCGTCCATACAAGTCTCAATCCGTGATTTGTTGGAAGTTCCGACTTCTTCTGGAAACTGCTCCATAATGCCGCAAAATTGATAGCCGGAGCAGACAGCGGAGGTACTCATTCTCGGTATTGAACCAACCCACATCGCTTCCGCTTTTGTCACTCCTTTGACAAGCACATCGAGCATAGCCATGGCATCTGCCACAAGCAAAGCTAAAGCGCCGAGGCTCTAGCGCCGCTGCATGAAAGTTCCATGGCGGGTTATTGCAATACCACCTAACTCGGCGATGCGTCCTGCCCGCCCGCGGTTCTTTGAACCAGGCGGGCAACCACCTCGGTGCGGTTTTGCACCTGCAGCTTACGCATTATGTGCTGCAAATGCATCTTCACCGTATGTCCCGAAAGATGAAGTTTTCCCGCAATTACCTTATTTGAGCAGCCGCATTGCAACTCCGCGAGAACATCCGCCTCTCGGGGTGTGAAATCGGCAATCGCCAAATGCTGCGCCCTGCCATCCAGGCTTTTTTCGACGTCATTTCCGGACAGACTACTATCGCTTGAATCGCTTGTGACAGCGCCCAAGAGCTGCGGGCAGAATGCTCCTCCCGCCAGAACGAGACGAAGGCCGGCAAGGGCGATATCAATCGGAAGCGACGTCGAGAAAAAGCCGCGAATACCCATCTTGAGCGCCTGACGGACAATGTCGACATCATCAGTATCCAGGAGCAATGTGACAGGAGCCTCAGGAAAACGTGCAACAATAGCGGCGAGATCATTACGCAGACTTGCGCTCTCAACGCCTCTGCCGGCCAGATCTAGTGCAATCAAGCGTACCTCAGACCCAAGAGCTTTATCGAGACTCTCAGTCGAGATCATATCGATAAAACTCCAACCGATGAGTTCACGCTCAAGAAGCTTCACCACAGTCGTCCGCGCGAGTGTTGAGTGCTGAATAACGACAATGGTGGGTGTATTGCGCCGCATATGGCGCCTAGATTTGGCACTGTTGGACATCTGCTTGCTCCCCCGGTGGCTATTTTAGCCCAACAGCAATACATATTATTCCCGTTATCGTTTCATGTCATGGCATAAAAAAGAGGTACTATCGATATCAATAGTCTTATCTATCGTGATAATTATCATAACATGCAAGATATGATCAGCAGACAACCAAAGACTGCATATAACGTTCAAAGCGCTATTTATGGATATATATTAGATATACAAATTGCCACATATGATAGAGTTTTTTTCGGAACTCACGCTTATCGAATTAGCCGGCAATTATTTTAAACGCACTGAAAGTCATTCATTCGGCTACGATTCCAATTTAGATGACGATCAACAGATCAACCTTGCTTTGATAACATATCTCAACATAAAGCAGCCGTAGCAATGGACGGACACATCAGATGCCACGAGAATGTAACGGTTTCCGATGGTCGAGATCTGCGCGATATAGTTGGAGGCAAGGTTGAATTTTCGATATCGCAGTGAACCGGTCGTTCTGCGCCATGTTTGCCGAAAGACAAAAGCCGGTTGGGGGAATTGATCCGACATCTGCATTCAAGAATTGCAGGAATAACGGCTTCGTGTCGGTCAGCCTTTGCAGTGCGAGTGGGGAAGCTGTCGGCTAGGTATGGATGAAGCCCAGAATGTCGTCCACGAGAGCCGAATGGGCGTCCGTGAGGTTGCCGCCTCCGCCGTGGCCACCGATGCCGGCCAACTGAAGCGCATGCTGATCGTAGAGGACATGATCGATCTGCTGAGCGTCCGCCGTCCCGCCAGCGGGCACGGCAATGTTGATGGGATGGAAATAGGCGAGATTGACGTCTACCACGCTACCGGTTGACGATCCAATCCCGCCGCCGCCCCCCGCATGGTTGCCGGTAAAAATCGTGTCCGACGACATGTTGAAGCCACCGCCGTTGCCGCCGACGCCTGCAATCTGCACACTGCCCTGATCGAAAATTGCATTGTTTGTCTGATGGGCCTCCGCCGAGCCGCCCGCGGCGCCTACCGCGATGTTGATCGGCGAGAAGATGGCCACGTTGACGTCGACCATGCTGCCGACGAAAAATCCAGCGCCGCCGTGCCCGGCGTAATTGTCGCCGGTAAATGTAAGCGCGGTTCCCGGGCTCATCGACGAGTCGTGAACTGCGACGTTATGGTCTCCGCCCGAACCGCCGATGCCGCCAATCTGGGTTGCTCCCTGCAGGAACATCGCGTTGTTCGATTGATCGGCGTGCGCCTCAGCGCCGGGGCCTGCCGCCACAGCGGTGTTCACTGGAGCAAACACCGCGACGCTGGTGCTTGTGAGCCCGCCGAAGAAAAGGCCGTCGCCCCCGGTGCCCGCATGATTGGCACCACCGCCGCCGCTGATAGCAACATTGCCGCTTCCGCCACTCCCGCCTATCCCAGCCATTTCGGTGGGATGCTGATTGATGAGCGCGTCATTGCCCTGGAAGGCGTCTGCAGCCGAATGAGGCCCCGCAATGGCGGCATTGGAGGGCACGAAGACGGCCAATGCATTGCTGTTGATCACGCCTTCGCTGATCCCGTCCCCGCCGCTGCCGGCTGAATTATAGCTCGGACCGGAAGCAACATCCAATGGAAGCCAAGTCGGCACCAGCGCCAGATGCCCCGCAGCCAAATTGGAGGTCGGGTTTTGATCGGTGCCTGTTTTGGGCATGTCTTCCAATAAAGGACGAATTTCCGTCATTACCATCTCCATTCCGCGGTCAAACGCGCACCCCATCGAGCGTGCGGCAGCGTATGCAGCTTGAATTTTTCAGGCATTGTGCATCTGAACATGAGAAAAGCAGAGCCTGCAATTCGTCTACATCCCGTCGGCTAGTACTATAGCCATATGGCTGTCATGGATGCAGTACCCCCTTGTACGAGTTTGAGGGCACCAAATCCGCTTTTGGATTGGAGGTCTGGCATTCCCGTGCGCCCCTTTTCCGCCAACGGAACATACTCGTTTTCAGCCCCGAACCGGGTCTCCCCGGCTACGCGCAGCGTGATCGGAACCCCGGAATTTGGCCGGTTCGCCTGGACGGCTGTTGCTTCGAAAGCAGCGTCGCTTCGCCGAGATCGCACACATAGTCATTGGTCATGCCATCCGGCGCCAAATCACGAAGCATCAAGCCGAAGCAGCGCCCCACCACCTCAAACGATACGTCCGAAGGAACATCACCGAATATCTAGATAGCTCACGAATTAAATCGCGGATAATATTAACCTACGGTTGTATTGGCTGGCGATGAGATGCTGGATACCCACGCCGTAGCAAGGAACTCGGACGAAACGAAGTTGAAGGAGGGACATCAATGCCTATTCCACAAATATCTGACACGATTCATTTCAGTGACCCGGTTGCCGGCGACGGAAGCGCCGGCAACGGCGGCGATGGCATCAGCCATGGCAACATCGACTACAATCCGGTTGCGTATGTCGCCAATGTGCAATCGGTCGAAGGAGCATCCACCGATCTGCACAACGGCGATCATGTTGGGCAGATGGCGGATTGGACTGCCGGCAGCGGCGGACCTGGTGGCTTTACCCAGGCCCAGAACGGCTTCCTGGCGGCAGTCACGAATAGCGGTGCCGGGGGCGCCGGGGGAGATTCTCACTCCAACGGCAGCCAAGGAAGCGTGAGCGGCGGCGACACGGCGGCAGTAAGCGCCGATACGACGGCGACCCAATATACGCAGCTTCTGGCTGATCAGCATGCCACCATCCTCGCAGGCGTCGGCGGCAACGGCGGCAACGGCAACGTCGCTCGCGGCGGCGACATCTCGGCGGCATTGGTTCACACGGACCCCTCAACGACGACCGTGAACAATGCTCTCGATCATTTCACGAACGACTTCGGCCATATCGATCTCAGCCATCTTGGCTCATGACCCCAGGCCCTGAGGGTCGCCGGCTTCGGCTGGCGACCCTCATAGGTTGCGGAACCCGCCGGCAGCCTCGTCTTGTCAGTATCAAGTGGAGCGAGATCGGATAATGGCAACGCTTTCTGTAAAGCCATCGCGCCCACAGACACAGCTCGTCGTTGCGCTCCGGGCTTGTGCCGGAGCCTTCGGGTTGGTTTTCCTCTACAGCTGCGGCTACAATCTCTTTCTTCTTGTGCCTTCCATCTATCTCCTGCAGATCTATGACAGGGTTCTGTCGAGCCGAAGCGCCGACACGCTCCTGATGTTGACGATCATCATCGCCATCGCCGTCGTGGTCGGCTCCACGCTGGATATCGTGCGCAGGGCGGCGCTTTCGCGCATCGGCAGCTGGCTGGATCACAGGTTGCGGCCCATGGTGCTCACCGCATCGTTCGAATATGCCGCTCGCGCCGACGCAGGAGCCGCTACGGAGTGCTATAGAGACCTGGCCATACTACGCCAGTTCCTCGATTCACCGGCAAGTTCCCTTTTCTTTGACGTTCCCTGGGCGCCGGTCTTCCTGCTGCTGCTCTTTCTTGTTCATCCGCTGCTTGGGACCATCGGTCTTTTGAGCGCAGTTGCGCTTCTTCTGTTTGCATTCCTGACGGAACTGGCGACGCAAGAGCCGCTTGCCCGCGCCAATCTTGCCCTTTCGAGGAGCTATCTGCGATTTGCGAGCGCTCTCAAAAACATCGAAGTGATCCGGGCAATGGGCATGCAGTATGGCGCAGCGCTGCTCGTCTATCGCGATGCGGAAATGGCAAGAAGAGCGCAGGACGTCGCGATGCATCGGACGGAGATCATTCTTGGTTTCTCCAAAGCGATCCGCACGCTCGCGCAGATCCTGATGATGGGATCGGCGACATGGCTGGTGCTTGCGAGCAACAGCAGTCCCGGCATCATTTTCGTAGCGAGCTTGCTGCTCGGGCGCGGGCTCGCGCCGATCGAGGGTGCAATCGGCGCATGGCGCTCCCTGACGTTTGCGCGGAATGCCTTCAATCGCCTGAACAGAATGCTGATCACCATGGCATCGGAACACGATGCCCGAACGGTTCCGCAACCGGAACCCAACGGCCTCATTCTCGATAACGTCGGCTATATTCAGCCATTCGCCAACCGGCAGATATTGACTGGTATCACATTGCGCCTGGCGCCGGGTGATTGCATAGCGCTCATCGGCCCGTCGGGATCGGGAAAATCGACGCTGGGCCGCGTCATAGCGGGCGTTGTGCAGGCAACGAGCGGGTGCGCGCTTCTTGGTGGGGTCGATATCTCGGCTCTGCGCCTTTGCGGAGGGACCCACCACGTCGGATACCTGCCGCAGGACATCGAGCTCTTCGGCGGAGCAATCAAGGATGTGATAGGCCGGCTGGACGGAGGAGACCCCGCCAAAGCGATCGACGCCGCAAAGCTGGTTGGATTGCACGAGGCGATCATACGGCTGCCGAAGGGCTACGAGACCGATATCGGCGAAGGTGGAAACCTGCTTCTTCGAGCTCAGCGCCAACAGCTGGGACTGGCACGGGCGGCCTATGGAAATCCGTCTCTCATCGTACTCGACGATCCGAACTCGAGCCTCGATTATGACGGCGAGCGCATGCTGTACAAAGCGATTGAGCGCATGAAATCCAAGGGGATGACCGTCGTCATCATCACGCACCGCATGGGTATCCTGCCGGTCACCAACAAGATTGCCATTATGCGTAACGGGACGGTGGCCGCCTTCGGCGACAGCGAGCAGATCTACGAAACCTATCTTCAACCGCCATCTCGAACAGGAACCTAGGGAGGGATGCTGCCATGACCCTTGTTCGACTGGACGAAACGCTGGCGAGATTATCGAAATCGTCAGGGACGGGTCAGCGGTTCGCCCAACGATCGGCAGCGACGGCCAAGCAACAGGCTGGCTATTCGACGGTGATCGAGTCGAAACAGCGCAACCCGGCTCCCCCTTCGCCCATGCCGGGGCTCAGGGGCGTCATTTGGACAGGTAACCTGTTGATCTGTTTCTTCGTGGTCGGATTGGGAACCTGGTCGATGCTGGCGCCGCTGAAAAGCGCTGCGGTTGCATCAGGCGTCATTGAACCGGAGTCCAGCCGTAAGACCATTCAGCACCTGGAAGGCGGAATTGTACGGCGGATACTCGTCAAAAACGGCGATGCGGTCACGGCCGGACAAGTCGTGATAGAACTCGATGATACAAAATCTCGCTCGGAGCGCGACAGTATTCAAGGGCAACTTTGGGACGCCGAAGGTAGCCGCGCCCGCATGCTTGCCGAGCAGACAGGCGCCGATCACGTCGCCTATCCACCAGACCTCAGGGCAGCAACGGACAGAGATCCGTCGGTCGGCGCGATCCTTGCAGGACAACAGAAGATCTTCGAAGCTCGTCGCCGGGTCATGCAGGCCGAAGTTGGGATCACCAATGAGAAAATCGCGCAGGTGCAGCAGGAAATCGTCGGACTCGGCGCCCAGAAAGCAGCGCTCACTGAAAGAGCCTCGATCTCGCAGCAGGAGCTGGATCAGGTCACGGCCCTCAACGCCAAAGGATTGGAAAGAAAGAACACACTTCTCAACCTGCAGCGGGAAAAAGCAGACCTTGCTGGCCAGCAGGGACAGGTAGAGGCGCAGATTTCCCGTGCCTATCAGGTGATTAGCGAGTCACAGGCCGACCTTGCAAAGCTCGAGAGCGACCGGTTGAGCGAAGTTGCACAAGGCATGCGCGACACGGAAAGCCAGATCATGCAGTTGCGCGAGCGTTTATGGGCGATCGATGACCAACTTTCAAGGACCGATATCCGCGCTCCCGAAGATGGAACAATCATGAACCTGCGCATCCACACAGCTGGTGGAGTGATCGGCGCGGGCGAACCACTCGTCGATCTTCTGCCACGCGCCGATCGCCTTATCGTGTCTGCCCACGTCAGGCCGGAAGACATCAATCTGGTCCGCGCGGGGCTCTCGGCACAGATTCACCTCCTTCCATACAATCAGCGCCGGGTTCCACTCCTGAAAGGTCGGGTCGAGTATGTTTCAGCGGACCGCCTCACCGATGCGCAGACCGGCCAGCCCTACTTTGCAGCGACAATCCGGATAACGGACGAGCGGTTGGTGAAAATGAGCGATGTCGAACTTGTCGCAGGCATGCCTGCACAAGCATTGATCGAAACGGGCAAAGGCAGCGTGGCATTCTATGCCATCAGGCCACTCCTCGACAGCTTCAACAGAGCATTTCGTGAGGACTGAAGCGGTGATGGGCAAGAGAAAATTCGACGATGACCAAATTACTGGTATTCTGAGGGAGCACCAAGCCGGAGTGACGGTGGCAGATGTTTGCCACAAGCACGGCATCAGCGAGCCGACCTTCTACCGGTGGCAATCCCTTCAGTTCGGAAATGCCGGTCTCGATGCCAAAAGAGTGAGAGCACTGGAAGAAGAGAACCAGAAGCTCAAGAAGCTTTTGGCCGAAGCGATGCTCTCCGCGGCAACGCTGAGCGAGATGTTGGCGAAGACATCAACGGGACGAAGTTGATCTCTGACCTGAGGTTTTATTGGCCACTTTTCAGCCCTGTACATCAGCGAGAGCATTCTATTTTGGGCCAATGAAGCCGCCTTAAGTGGAGGTCAAGGGTATGCTTCGAAAGCTGGCAAGTCGATTGCAACATGGCCTTGCTCTTGAACATGTAGCTGAGCACCGAAGAATTCGGAGGCCGCTCGCGGTCAATTTGCATAAATCAGTATCGCAGGGAAAAACCGCGGGGCGAACCGATATCCCGCGATGCTATTCAAAAACGGCCATGTTCTTCAAATGCATATCGCCGTCCGCTATCAGCCAGGCGAACAATGCGCGTCGCAAGACCATTTGCAGGTCAGCATCCAGGTCAGTAGATAGTGGTGACTATATGAAACTATCGCGTATTTCAGATACGCGGTAATTTTATATTTGGCCATCTCCGGAAACATCTAACAATCATGTACCTTACAAATGCGACCGACCGGCAATTGCTGGCCGCAACGATGATGCTTGAAGCCTTCCATGCAGCTGATGATCCGCGCTTTGCTCGACGTGAGCTGAGCCGTCTCTATAGAATACCGAACTAACCACTTTTGACGAAGCGGTAGAACTTGGCAGTTGAGAAATCGAACCACAACATTCTCACATGGGCATCCAAGCGACGACCCTGTTTGCCTCCTCTGCATCAGATGGAAGTTTTTTGGTTGGGAAGCACCGGGACTATCCGATGCTTCCGATCGACATCCGATCAGCTGGCGTGCTTTTCGGGCATGGCAGAAGAATGGTGCGTCGAGATCAGCCACTTGCCGTTTTCGAACTGGTACGTGAACGTGTAGCGTGCAGGCACTTTGCTGCCATCCTTCAGTGTAAAGGTATAGGTTCCGGTATCGGTCGCCTTGTTGCAGCCGAGTTTGATCGTGCGGCTATCGATCTTGCCCTGCGGATGCTTCTTCAGGAATTCGACGAAGTAATCCCTACGCTCCTCCTGGGTCAGGCGCGGCTTGTTCGAAACGGTCGGCAAGAGTACCGCGTCCGGGGCATAGTTCTCAACCACCTTGTCGGGATCCAGCGTCGCAAGCGAGGCGTTCCAGCGGTCGAACAACTGCTCCACCTGGGGCTTGGTGATCGGCGCGCATTCGCTTGCGAGAACCGGCGTCGCCATCAGCGCGATCACGGAAGCGGCAAGCATATGTCTTATCATGTCAGTCTCCATCTTCGGTCTTGTGCCCCGGCGACAATCCGCGCCGGCTTCCTAGAGATGGTTTGCCGCTTCTCTTCCCGCGTCTGCCGCATGGCGGCAATCGCATATGCCGGATGGCCTATGTATTGTGGCCGACGGACACACTATCTAGGGATCTAGGGAGCGCCAGGACGTCCAAAGGACCAGAACGCATATGGAAGACGCAAACGACGACGCGATAGCGTCACCCATTCGGGAGTTGCGGCGGCTTTATCGAGACGCCGAGGCTAAAGCCGCCCGCTTGAGGCTGATTGTCGACGTGCGCTCCACGCTTGATCGATCGCCGTCCGAGACGTCCGTGCATGAGGCCTTGACCGCAATCGTCGTCTTTGCCGGGGCAACGGCGGCTTCGCTTCGTTCGCAGAGCGGAGAAACGTGGCAATGCGTCGGGCAAAACGGACAGCAGCGGCCAATGATTGATCCCGCCGAAACCAGGTTCATCGGTACGGCATGGAGGGACGGCGAGCAGCTGGAGCTTCGTCTGTCCCAGCCCGCGTTCCCCATCCATGAGGACGATCGCAGCACGATCCAGATCGTGGCGGATCAGCTTGCCGTATTTTTGGCGGCCGAACGCCAGCAGTCCATTCAGAAGCAATTGACGATGGACCTTCAGGCACGCGAGCGCGATCTGGCTCGCCTGGTGGAGGCCATGATTGGTGCGCAGGAGCAGGAGCGCCGCCGGGTCGCCTACGACCTGCATGATGGCGTGGCCCAGTCTTTGGTAAGCCTGCTTTTTCACCTCGAGGCAGCGGGTATCGCGGTGCATGACGCGGGCGCGGCCAAGCAAGCGATCGAGAGCGGCATTGAAATCGCTCGAATGTCCATTCGGGATGTGAGGGGCGCGATTGCCGCGCTTCGTCCGGCCGAACTCGATGATCTGGGGCTCGAAGCGGCTCTGCGCGCGCGGCTCGACAGCATTACGGACAAAGACGTCGCCTTTCAGTCGGACCTGAACGGCCAGCGGCTGAGCGGCCCGTTCGAGGTTACATTCTACCGGGTCGCGCAGGAGGCATTGGCGAACGCCGTGAAGCACTCCTCATGCAGCCGGATCGAGGTGCGGCTTTCAACGGAAGATCCGCAATCCGTCACCCTCACGATAACCGACAATGGTTGCGGTATCGCTGTCACGCCGGCTCCCAATGCCAGGAATGGCTGGGGCGTTGGCCTGTCGGCCATGCGAGAACGAATGACCCTGATTGGAGGTTCTTTGACCATCCGCTCGACACCAGGCGCGGGAACAGCCATCCTCGCGCGAGCACCCATTATAAATCCAGTGAAAGAACCCTCTTGAAGCGCCTCCGAATATTGATCGCGGACGATCACGATCTTGCTCGTTCCGGCCTCAGGGCCATCCTGTCCACCGCAGACGATATCGAGGTCGTCGGCGAGGCAGCCGATGGCGGTGCCGCCGTCTCGCTTTGCGAAACGCTGCGCCCCGACGTTGCTCTGCTGGACATCCGCATGGGCGGGATGGACGGGCTGGAGGCGGCGGCCGAGATAGGCGCCAAATCGCCTTCAACCCGTATCATCATGCTGACCATGCATGACAGCGTCGACTATCTGGAAGCCGCGATCAAGGCCGGAGCGAGCGGCTATGCGCTCAAGGACATCCGGCGCGACGAGTTGCTGCAGATGATACGCAATGTCGCCGCGGGGCAATCCTTCTTCAATATCGAGCTGATGCGGCGCCTGTTGCGGCGCGTTTCACCCGAGGCGGCCGGCGAAATCGCCATGGAACGGCTGACCGTGCGCGAACGCGAGATTCTCGAGCGCATGACGACTGGCGAGACAAACAAGGAAATTGCCAAGGCGCTCTCGATCGCACCCGGCACGGTCAAGGTGCATGTCGAACGCATTCTCTTCAAGCTCCGGGTCAACGACCGGACACAGGCGGCCGTCGTCGCCGTCAAAGCCGGGCTGGTCGATCGGGAACGTCTATGATCCACCGACGCCTGTCTGCCTCGCTATCGAAGAGCTTTCTTGATCTACCCCTTGCACTCAAGGGGCTGATTGTCATCGCCGTTCCGTTGATCTGCTTCTTCATTGCCCTGACCTCGGTCTTCTTTGCGGATCGCGAGAGCCGCAGGGCGGAAAACTATGTGCGGGTGACTTTGTCGATCCAATCGGACATTCTGGAGCTGCACGCTCTTCTCGCCGAAGCGGCTTCCGGCGTACGCGGGTATCTCCTCACCGACAACCAGGCTTTCCTTGCGCCCTTCGACAAGGCACGAGCGGAGCTTCCTGGGGTGTTCGCGTCCATGCGGCCGAGGATCAGAGATGGAGAACAGCTCGCCCGGCTCGACGAGATGGAGCCGCTGGTGATGCAAAAACTCAAAGGCCTGAGCGCGCTCAGCGATACCGCCGGCAAAGCTGGACAGCCGACCACAGAGGAGATCCGCAGGACCCTGATCGAAAACAAGGCGCTGCTGGATACGCTTCGAACGAAGATCGACCAAATGCGCGAGCGGGAAGATGTGCTGCTGGCGATCCGGACCGGAGAGGCCGACGCCATTCGTGACCGCGCGCAATGGATCACCTTGTTCGGTGCTCTCTTCGGACTGCTCGGCGGCATCACGGCCATCATCCTCATGTCCAACGGGATCGTCCGGCGTGTCGGTGTTCTCAAGGAGGCCGCCCACAAGCTTGCCGGCGGGCGGGAGCTGGAACGCTTCCCGACGGCACGCGACGAGCTGGGTGAACTTGCGGCGGCGCTTGAGGATGCGAGCCGTCTGCTCAAGGCGCGCGAGGATGCATTGCGTGAAAGCGAGGAGCGCTTCCGCCTCCTGGTGGATGGCGTGCACGACTATGGTATTTTCGGCCTGAACGACGCCGGTCATGTCGTCAGCTGGAATAGCGGAGCCGAACGGATTACAGGCTACAAGGCGGATGAGGTCATAGGCGAACATTTTTCCACGTTTTACCCCGAGGAAACACGCAGAACCCATCCCGCGCAGGAACTCTCACAGGCCAAGACATATGGGCGGGTCGAGGACGAAGGCTGGCGTATCCGCAAGGACGGCTCGCGCTTCTGGGCCAACGTGGTCGTCACCGCCCTTCAGGACGACCAAGGCAAATCACGCGGTTTTTCCAAGATCACCCGCGATATGACGGACAGAAAAAAGGCTGAGGAAGCCCTGCTTGCGGCACGCCAGGAGGCTGAGCGCGCAAGCCGGGCCAAGAGTGAGTTTTTGTCGCGCATGAGCCACGAGCTGCGCACTCCCCTCAACTCGATCCTGGGCTTTGGCCAAATCCTTGAGATGGATCTTCGCGATGAAGAGTCGCAATCTTCCATCAAGCAGATCCTGATGGCCGGCCGGCATCTGTTAAGCCTCATCGACGAAGTCCTCGATATTGCCAGGATCGAAGCCGGACGAATGGATCTGTTGATCGAACAGATCGACGTGACCGAGGTTCTGCGTGAAGCGATCGCGTTGGCGCGGCCGCTGGCGCGGGAACGAAACATCGACCTGCATCTTGACGACGCTGAGCTGGCGCGGGCCTACTCGCATGCGGATCGGCGGCGGCTGCTGCAAGTGCTGCTCAATCTGCTGTCGAACGCCATCAAGTTCAACCATGCGGGGGGCAGCGTCACCGTCGCGGCGCGCAGGAACCGGGCGGAGGAGCTTGCGATCGAAATTAGCGATAGCGGAGGCGGGATCGCCGCCGATGAAATCGAACGCCTGTTTCAGCCCTTTGAACGGCTCGGCAAGGACCGCAATGCGACAAGCGGCACGGGATTGGGCCTTGCCCTGTCCAAGCATCTGATGGAGGCCATGGGCGGCGGCTTGGAGCTCGTGCGAACCTCGCATCTGGGAAGCGTATTTTCTCTGCACCTGCCTGTCAGCGAGAGCAACGAACATACCGAGCAGGCCCAATCGGCGCCGATCGCGGCCTTGGGGACGAGAGGCGGCGGAATTGCCAAAGTCCTGTGTGTCGAGGACAATCCCCACAACCTCAGCCTGGTCGAGAATGCAATGACGCGTAGCTTCGATTGCAAGGTGATACCGGCCATCTTGGGCGAACAGGGCCTTGCTCTTGCCGTCGAACATCAGCCCGACCTGATCCTTCTCGATCTCGACCTGCCCGATATCAGCGGCCTTGACGTTCTCTTGCGGCTAAAAAGTGACCGGAGGACGCAGACGATCCCCGTTGTCGTTGTCAGCGCCGATGCCACGGGTGAGAGCCGCCAGAAGGCCAAGGCGGGTCAAGCGGCGGGCTATTTGACCAAGCCCCTCGACCTGCGTCTCCTTGTACGAACAATAGAAGATCTGACATGCAACTGAACACGACGATCGACATCCCCGCCGAGGCCCAGATACTGATCATCGACGACGAACCGGCAAACGTCACCCTGCTCACGCGGCTTTTGCAGCGCGAAGGCTTTGGCAAGATCAGCTCCACGTCCGATCCCCGCAACGCCGTGGATCTTTTTCGAAGCCTGCAGCCGGACATCGTGCTTCTGGACCTCATGATGCCGCATGTCGACGGCTTTCAGCTGCTGGAGGCCTTTTCGCGCCTCATCGGACAGCAAACCTTCGTTCCCGTCATCGTGCTTACGGCGGACGTTTCGATCGAAACCCGCCGACGCGCGCTCTCGCTAGGCGCCAAAGACTTCCTCGTGAAACCGCTCGACGCCGTGGAGACGGTGCTGCGCATCGTCAATCTGCTCGAAACGCGCCTCCTCTTTCTGGAGCTGCAGAGACTGAATGCCAACAAGGCGTGATTGCAATGCGTCACCTCATATGGCCGCAGCAATGGAAATAAACGTGATGTTTAGCGCTTCGCTTCTTGCTCTTCGCCTTGCCCCGGTAAGCGGGGCAAGAACATTGTCGCTAGCTACCTGATGCATTCTCCGCCGATCAGGCAACTTCCTCTGACAGCCGTTCAAAGATCGGTTTTAGCCGCCGGTGGCGCCCGACCGGCGGATGCTCAATTTCGACGAGGCGCCCTAATTTCTTCTGTCGTTTCAGCCATTCACGCAGGGTCTCGGCGCTTGTATGGTCAAGGTAGTGCAGGCGAGCGCCCGCAACCCTGATCTTACGGCCCTCGGGAAGCGTTTCCAGCATGTTGAGCAGGGTAGGAACGTCCTTGCATGTGGCCACGCCAACGAGGTCGAGATGGATGGTTTCGTCCTCCTCCAACCTGTCGATGGCAAGTTTACGGCGCAGATACGGAAGGATTTCCAGTATGGATAGCGCAAGGCCGAGTGCCACGCCGACGAGCAGATCCTGAAGCACCACCATTGCCACCGTCGCGGTCCAAATCCCGACGGGAACCCAGCCGTGATGATTGAAGAGGTGCCGGACATGATGGAGACTGATCAGCCGCCATCCTGTCACAAGCAGGACCGCGGCAAGCGCCGTCAGCGGCACCATCGCGAGCAGCTGCGGTAGAAATGCTACGAGCCCAAGGATCCAAACACCGTGCAGAACGGCCGACGCCCGGGTCCGTGCGCCGGCCTGAATATTGGCGGACGATCTGACGATGACACCGGTAATCGGCAACGCACCCAGCAGACCGCAAAGTCCGTTGCCGATGCCCTGGGCAAACAGCTCCTTGTTGAAGCGGGTGCGCACGCCATCGTGCATGCGATCAACCGCGGCGGACGACAGCAGCGTTTCCGCACTGGCGATCACCGCTATGACCAGTGTTGTCACGATGATACCGGGCTCGACCAGTCTGGCAAAGCCATCGAGCGTCGGCAGTGTAATGCTTTCGATGAGAGAGGACGGCACCTCCACTCGTGCGATCGGCAACTGCATCCCGACCGTCAATATCGTACCGGCCGCGACCCCCACCAGGGCACCGGGTACCAGTATCAGTGACTTCGGCCTGAACTTCTCCCAGGCGATCATGGCAAGTAAGGAAATCAGACCCACGAGGAGAGCGACCGCTTCTCGCGTCAGCCCCGCGCCCCATACGCGAGCGAAGGTCTGCTCCATGGCGGTGACGTTCTCGATGCCTCCGGCAGCCGGTCTTGCCCCCATCAGCACATGGATCTGGCCAAGAATGATGAGGATGCCGATGCCTGCAAGCATGCCATGAACGACAGCAGGCGAGATTGCCCGGAACCACGAACCAATCCGCAGGAATCCAGCAAGGACCTGCAGAAATCCCGCGACGATGAGAACCGGTCCGAGCATGGTGATGCCATGTTGCTCGACAAAACCGAAGACGATCACGGCAAGGCCGGCGGCCGGACCTGACACCTGAAGTGGAGAGCCGGCCAAAAGGCCAACGACGATGCCGCCGACAATGCCTGAAATGAGGCCCATGGCCACCGGAACTCCTGAGGCCACAGCAATCCCGAGGCAAAGCGGTATAGCAACGAGAAACACGACGAGCGACGACGCGAAGTCTCGCGAAAGAAAAGGGCTTGATATCATCGATCTACTCCGCGGCTTGCGGGATCACATGCGGGCGACCGCGACCCTTAACCGCGACAGGCAAGGGCCTGTCCTCAAGGATTTCCGTGAAGCGAGCGGCGGCACCGTCATAGACGAGCACCTCTCCCGTCTCGATATCGAAGAACCAACCATGCAGGGTAATGTCGTTGGTCGCCAGCTTGGCCGCGACCGAAGGATGTGTGCGCAGATGGTCAAGCTGGACAACGACGTTTTCCATGGCGATGGCGCGAACCCTTTGGCGCTCGGGCAGATCAACAGGATAAGCTTCACAGACAATCGAATGGGCGGCATGGCTGTGTTTCAGCCAGGCAGCGACATTCGGCATCGGCTTCAGGAGATCGGGATGGCAAAGCCCTTTCATCGCGCCGCAATCGGAATGCCCGCAGACGATGATATCACGAACGCCGAGTGCGACGACCGCATATTCTATCGCCGATGATACGCCGCCATTGGCCGTGGAAAAGGGAGGGACGATATTTCCGGCATTCCGGCAGACGAAGAGTTCGCCGGGACCAGATTGCGTGATCGTTTCAGGCATCACCCGGCTGTCGGCGCAGGAAATCATCAGCGCTTGCGGCTGCTGCCCCTCCTCTGCCAGCTTGCGATAAAGTGCCTGATGGTCTGGAAAGACGGCACCGCGAAAGCTGGAGATACCTTTAAGCAAATCACCCATTGTCGAGTCCTTGTGATGGGCCGGACGGCAGGCAGGGGGCGTACCCATGCCCGGCGGGTTGGAATGCGCGATCATTTCGCAAGTGCGAGATAGGTATGGGCGGCGGGAAGAAAATAGCCTTCGCAAATTTAGGTTGCTCTAATTTATAAAAATCTTGTGAGTGGCTTGTGAGATGTTTTCAGTTGACCGTCGAAACATGCGCCACTCCAAAGGTGTCGCTTGGCTGATTGGCGGGTGCCGGCCGACTCGGACATTTGGTCCGAATATTGTGATACAGCGGCAGTTACGAGTTGCATCGTCGATTGAACGATATGGGGAACTTCATGCTGCATGACGTTTGAACCGTCTCGGCAAATCAAGATCAATTGGTCTTTGAATAGGTTAGCTTATCCACTCGACAAGGTATGCCCGTGCCGCCGTTCGAAGGCGCACGTCATCTACCTAAAGGAATCTTGCTTGCCGGAGGGACTGTCCGATCAAGAGGATAGCGTCCGACAGTCCGATTATCGATTGGTGCAAGCTGGTCCACAAAGAGTGCACATCCGTGCAGATTGCAGGGTCCCCGCTCGCCCCCCCATCGACTTCCGATAGTCAACTGCTATCAGCGGCGGTTTCATCAACACGGAGGATCCTCCTTTGCGTAAGAAAATCACCTCGATCGTTTTGGGCTGCGCGCTCGCATCTGCGTCTCTGCCCGCCATGGCAATCGCCAGCATTCCGCATGCGGCCGACAACAGCCTGACCGACGTTGCCGTCCCCTCGCAGAAAGGCGCATTGCAGCTTTCCGCAGCCCGCATGTCCGCTGAGCCGGTACAAGTGGCGCTGGTGAATTCCTGCTCGGATGCATGGTACTGGCGCAGCCTGATTGAAGAATTCACCTGCGGCTTCTCGGGCCAGGGTTGGATCAACTGAACAAGGACTGCGAAAGAGCGCCCGATCGGGGCGCTCTCTCACGATCGCGATCAATCTTGGGAGAGCAGAATGCGGCAATTGCGTTATTGCCTTCCAAAGCCGCTGCTCGATCGACTCCGGCCAACCTGAGGGAGCGAACGATGACGATGCAGATCCGGACTATTCCTTGAGCAAGGTTCACGACAATTCCTTTCCCCGAGTGCCTCCTGCGATATGTCACTTCAGAAAAACAGCCCCTCCCGCGAAGAACAAAGCGGCTTCTCACCTGAGCGTCGTTACGAGCTGAATACGATACCCGGCGTTGAGACCAGCAGAAAACATAGCCGAGGCTGGTTGCGCCTGATCGCTCTGCTTGCTGTCGCAAGCACGGGCTATTGGTTTTGGAACCAATATTCCACTGGGCCGGCCGCGAGTGCGAAGGTGACGCAACCTGTCGTTCGCGGCGATATCGAAAATAGCGTAACCGCCGTCGGTAAGCTGGAAGCGGTCAAGTCGGTTGATGTCGGTGCGCAGGTCTCCGGCCAGTTGAAAACGCTTTATGTTCAAATCGGCGACATGGTTACTCAAAACCAGCTCATTGCCGAAATCGACCCCGCGCCGACAGAGCACAAGCTCGAAATCGACGACGCCGAACTTGCGATGCTCGAGGCGCAGCGCATCGCAAAAAAGGCGCAGCTCGCCCTGAAACAAACCAATATTGATCGGCAACACACATTGGTCGCGGCCAGAAGCATGGCGCAATCGTCGCTGGATCAAGCCGTTGCGGATCTTGCCTCGGCACAGGCCGACTTTGACGCGACCGAGGCGCAGATTCGTAAGCAGCAGGCAACGCTTGGCAGCGACAAGGTCGATCTCGGCTACACGAAAATCTATGCGCCCCTCTCAGGCACCATCGTCGCCAATCCCGCAAAACAGGGACAGACCCTCAATGCGAACCAGACTACGCCCACCATTGTCACCATTGCCGACCTGTCGACGATGGTCGTGAAAGCGCAGGTCTCCGAAGCGGATATCGGCAAGCTCAAGCTCGGCATGCGGGCCTACTTCACTTTGATCGGCGAGAGCGGCAAGCGGTTTCCCGGAACGCTTCGCCAGATTCAGCCTATGCCGAGCACGGACAATAACGTCGTGCTCTATTATGCTCTTTTCGATGTGCCCAACCGCGACGGCGAACTAATGATGTCGATGAGTGCGCAGGTCTTTTTTGTAAAGGCGGCAGCGACCGGTGTTTTGCGGATCCCCGCCGCGGCGCTCCATCCGGTTGAGGGCAAGCCCGGGGATGTGCAGGTATTCGTGACGAACCAAAACGGCAGCATCGAAGCGCGTCACGTCGACGTCGGCATACGCAACCGCGTGAATGTAGAAATCAAGGACGGACTTCGCGAGGGTGAGGCTGTCGTCGTCAATGACGACGGCAGAAAGACGCGCACCGGCGACACGCGTCTCAGCTCGCTGTTCTAAGAGAAGCAGATGCCTGTGCTCCTCTCGCTGAGAAATATCTCCAAAAGCTACGTGAACGGCGATCTCTCCACCGCTGTCCTGCACGATGTTTCGCTTGATATCACTACCGGCGAATTCGTAGCGATCATCGGCCAGTCTGGTTCTGGCAAGTCGACATTGATGAACATTCTCGGCTGTCTGGATCAGCCGAGCGGGGGTGAGTATCGGATCGACGGCGAGCCCGTGTCGCAGCTTCAAGACGACGACTTGGCCACCCTTCGCCGCAAAACCTTCGGCTTTGTCTTTCAAAGCTACAATCTCATCGCGACCGCGACGGCAAAGGAGAATGTCGAAGTACCGGCTATTTATTCCGGCATGTCTGCGCAGGCGCGACACGAGCGCGCCGATGCGCTGCTGCGGTCCCTGAACCTCGCAGACCGGCTGCATCATCGTCCAAGCCAGCTTTCAGGCGGCCAGCAGCAGCGCGTGTCGATCGCGCGCGCGCTCATGAACGGTGGCCGCGTGATCCTGGCCGACGAGCCGACCGGCGCCCTCGACAGTGCAAGCGGCAGCGATGTCATGGCACTGCTGCGCAGCATGAACGACAAGGGTCACACGATCATCGTCGTCACGCATTCACGGTCCATCGCCGAACAGGCCGACCGGCTGATCGAGCTTCATGACGGCCGGATCGTCAGCGATCGGAGACGAAAGAAACCGGAGAGCATGGTCCGCTCCCCGCTAGCGGAGCAGCCGGCGGTGGAAGGATCGGCGGCGATCGCCGACATGGGCGAAGCGGTCAAAATGGCGCTGCGGTCGCTGCGCGCCAATCTCTTCCGGACCATCCTGACACTGCTTGGTATCATCATCGGCGTCTGCTCGGTCGTCGCCATGCTGGCGATCGGAACGGGCGTGCAGGAATCGATCCTGAATCGTATCACGGCAATGGGCTCGAATCTGCTGATCGTGCACCCGAGCATGGCCAGCTTCCGCGGCAATATCGACAATGCCGGCGCCACATTGATATCTGCCGACGCCGACGCGATGCTGGCCATCCCCAACGTCGCCTTTGCGGTGCCGGAAATGCAGAAAGCAGTCACGATCCGCCGCGGCGGCATAGACTACCGCACCACTGCCAACGGCATCGTACCCCAGTTCACGGCCGCGAAATCCTGGCAGGTCCTGCGCGGAGAGTTTCTGAACCAGCAAGACGTCGACGCTTATGCGCCGGTAGCGGCACTTGGCCAAACCGTTGCCAAGGCGCTGTTTACGGAAGGCGAAAATCCGATCGGACAATATGTTCTGGTTGACCAGGTCCCGTTCCAGGTGATCGGGGTCATGACGGAAAAGGGAGCTGGCGCCGGCATAAACGACCAGGACGACGTTGTCCTCGTACCGCTGACAACCGGCAGCGTGAGACTGTTCGGCGCGCGAAACGTCCGCAGCATCACCGTTCAGGTAGAGGATAGCGCCGCTATCGAAGCCACCGAGAATGCAATACAGAAACTACTGGATGAGCGCCACAAGCGCCAGGATACGCAAGTAACCAATATGTCCTCGGTAAGGGAAACCTTTGCCAGTACCTTTACGACGATGAAGCTCTTCCTGGGATGCGTCGCGGCGATCTCGCTGGTGGTGGGTGGAATCGGGATCATGAACATCATGCTTGTCAGCGTCAGCGAGCGCACGAGGGAAATCGGCGTTAGAATGGCGACCGGCGCGCGTCGTCGTGATATATTGTGGCAGTTCATCACCGAAACGTTGGTCGTTTCGATCGTTGGCGGGATGATTGGCATTGCATGCGGCATCGGCATCGGTCTTCTGGCCCGTCTCGCCGGACTGCCGGTGAGCTTTACCCCAGGTCCTATACTTCTCGCGCTTGCCTGCTCGTTTCTAACGGGGCTTCTTTTTGGCCTGTTGCCAGCACACAAGGCATCCCGGCTGCATCCAGCCGTCGCCCTCAGTTCGGATTAAAACTGGAGCAAATCCTGTTCAATCCGGGTCATATTCGACGGCTCTGAAGTGGTTGGCACATTCTGCATGCGTGACGCGGGGTATCAAAGCGCCGACTGCGTCGCACAGCGCATCGATCTTTCGCTCCGCGCGGCCTTGCAGCATGGCTTTCAATTCGTCGCTAATCTGCTTGTGAAAATGGATCTTAGGCCGACGCGAATGGCGACTAAGAGCTTCGAGGCGCTGATGTCTGCCGTGGAGATGGTCCGGCACGACGCGCCAGAAGTGCTTAAGGCAATCTTGGGTGCGAACCCGTATGCAGGGGATGTCCTCAAGCGCTTCAAGTCACTTACCTCTGATTTAAAGGAGCCCACGTAATTGGGGAACCGATCTTGAGATTTGACGAAATTTTCTCTCGCACTTACGGGGGTATCCACAGATGTTCAAGGGCCATGAGTGGGATCCTCAGCTCGATGAAATGCTCCGGAATCTAACAGTCTGCTTCAACTTACGCGGAAACTTGCTCGAACCGGATGCTCTGCGCGCCTTCCCATAATACCAAGCGGCCCAGTTCGGGCAGCTTGTCGAGGTTCGATGTGAGCGTGATGAAATGATTTCCGGCGAGCTGCCCCATCTTTGACGAGAAATCGACACCGCCATAGGCGAGCAGGATTTCGGTTTCGCTGATACCGCCGGGATAGAGGATAACGTGGCCGGGGGCCGGATGGCTGGTATGGTTCTCGTAAGGAACGCCGAAATCTCGCTCCCCAAGCGGAATCCACACGCCCTCACCCGACCAGCGCACATGGACGATTTTTCCTTCGAAGGGCATCGCCTTCATAAATGCCTCGCAGGTCTTGGGCGCCTTTGCCGTCTCCAGCATGGCATCGAATTCAAACGGGCCGGCAGTGATCTTCAGTTTCATTCCACTCTCTCTTGCTCTGGTTATCTCTGTTGTGGTCGAGTCCGACAGCAGCCGTATGGTTTCCGCGGCACGCGGGCATCCATCAGTGCCGGAGGATCTTGCCGAGAAAGGCTTCCGTTCTCGGATTGTGACTAGCGGTGAAGAATTCTTCACTCGGCCTGTCTTCAACGATCTCGCCCTGGTCGACGAAGATGACGCGGGTGGCCACACGGCGGGCAAAACCCATCTCATGGGTCACCACCATCATCGTCATTCCGTCCCTTGCCAGGCCCGTCATGACGTCAAGCACCTCGGACACCATTTCCGGATCAAGCGCAGATGTCGGCTCGTCGAAAAGCATCGCCAAGGGGTCCATGGCGAGCGCGCGGGCTATGGCCACGCGCTGCTGCTGGCCGCCGGAAAGCTGGCTTGGAAACTTCTTCGCATGATCGATCAGGCCGACGCGGTCGAGCAGTTGCATGGCCTTGGCTTCGGCCATCGCCGGGCTACGTCCGAGCACGATCTTTTGAGCCAGCATGATGTTGTCGAGGATGCTGAGATGCGCGAAGAGCTCGAAATTCTGGAAAACCATGCCGACGCGCGTACGCAGGTTCGGCAGATCCGTTTTCGGATCGCCCACCTCGATCCCGTGAACCTGGATGGACCCCTCCTGGAAGGGCTCCAGGCCGTTGACGCATTTGATCAAGGTCGACTTGCCCGAACCGGATGGGCCGCACACCACGACGATCTCGCCGCGCTCGACCTTGACGCTGCAGTTCTTCAGGACCTGAGAGGTGCCGTAGAATTTGGAGACGCCGTTGATCTCGATCATGAGCGGCCTTTCGTAAAACGAGTGATGGAAAAGGGTTGCAACGCCCTGCCGGTCTCGCGGCCAAGGACGATCTGCGCGGTAAGCTGGCCGACCAGGGGGCCGAGTGTATAGCCGTTGGAGGTCACGGCGTTGAAGAAGCCGGGCTGCAGCGGATGTTCACCAAGGATGGGGGCGCCGTCGATATTGATGTTCATCGCCGCCCAGCTGCGGATGACGTGCAGCTTGCGCAGCGCCGGAACCACATGCTGGGCCACCCAGAGATTGCCCTCAAGGCTCGACAGCAGCGTGCGAGGATGCTGATGCACCGGATCAAGGCCTGCTGTCCAGCCGCCGCCGATGATGAAATTGCCGTTGCTCGCCTGCTTCAGGGTCAGATGCCGGTCCGCATGGGCGACTAGGCAGGATATCAGCGGGGCAGCAGCCTCTGTGACGACCATCTGCAACGGTGCGCCGAACACGGGAATGTCTAGCCCGAGCATGGCACCGATGCGCGAAGAAAAGGCGCCGGCCGCATTGACGATGCGTTTCGCCCTGATGATGCCGCGCGATGTCCGTACCTCAAAGCCGGACGCCGCAGCAGTGATGGCGACGACTTCGCATTTCTCGATGATGCGGGCTCCCTTTGCACGCGCGGCATCGAGGATATGCTGGGTCGCGACGAGCGGGTTGATCTTGCCTTCCTGTGGACAATAGGCAGCCCCGACGAATGCGGGTGACAATGCCGGCTCCAAAGACCGCAACTCGTCTCGATCGATCAGACGGCACTCGATACCGGCGCGTTGCTCGACGACGACCTTATCGGCAAGGAAGCGCATATGCGCCTCGCTCTCGGCAACCATCAGGCCGCCGGTCACCTTCATCTCAAAATCGCAACCGAGCTCCCGCTGCAAGGCGGCCCAAAGGGCGATGGAATCGCGCTGCAAGGGCAGCGTCTGGGCCGCCGGCCCGCCACCACCTTCGGCGCGCACGCCGTGATCGAAGGATAGAAGCTGCGCATGCAAGCTGCCGGCATTGCCTCCGGAGGCAAGCGAATTGGCAAAGGCGCGTTCGACAACCGCAACGTCCTCACCTTCTCGCGCCAGGAAAAGCGCGGTCGATAGACCGGCGATCCCTGCCCCGATTACCAATGTCGATGTTTCACGGAACGGCAAAGGCTCAGCCGATTGCAACGGCTGCCTCTCGGACAACATTGCCCGCTTGTGCCCTCCCCATTCGGGCTTTTCGACAGCGAGCGCGGCCAGCGGAATGGGTCGCAACGGCATTTGCGGCGCCAAAAAACCCTGCGTCTCTCCGGCGTTGCGCCTCTCGCCTGCGACCTTAGCCAGCACATGACCACAATAACGGCTCTGGCAGCGTCCCATGCCAGCACGCGAAAGTCGTTTCAACGTGGCGATATCCGCTGCGCCTTTTGCAATGATCGCCTTTAAAGTGCCCGCCGCTACACCTTCGCAGCGACAAATGATCGTCCCATCGGCAAGCGTCTCGCCTCGATCGACGGTTGCCGGCTCGAAAGCCTTCCACAGAGCAGCCTGGAAGGTGCGATGGCGGGCAAGCCTGCGCTCTGCCTCACGATCGGGTGCGCCGCCAAGACCCAGCTTGCGCGCAACCGCGAGCCCGGCCAGCCGGCCCTGTGCTTTGGCGATATGAGCACCGCCAAAGCGGGCGGCCTCGCCGACGACATGGATGTGAGGAAGCGTGGTCTCGCCGTCATCGGCACCCTGAACCACCAGATCGCCACCAGCGACCGCGTGGCCACAGCCAAGCAGGCGCGCAAGCTCGTTCGAGGAGGCAAAGCCGCCGCCGATCAGGACAGTATCGGCATCCAGTGTCTTGTCACCTTTCGGGCCGGACATGATGACTGAGTGGACGCCGGCGGGTCCATCGATGGAGGCAATCCTGCTTTCCCAGCAGATTGGGATACCGGCTGCCTGCAAAGTCGCAAGCTGCCGGGCACCGTGGATGGCAAGGCCGCCACCGAGCTTCAATAAACTCAAGGCTTCGAAAGGCTTCGACCATGGCGACGCTGCGGCTTCGACCAGCGCGACCACCGTGCCGCCCGCCCTGCGGATCTCGTTGGCGACCTGGATATTAAGAGGCCCGTTGCCGGCAATCAGGATCCTGCCGCGAGGTACCGTGCCGTAGCTTCTAAGGAGGGTCTGCGCCGCCCCTGTGGTCATGACGCCCGCACGCGTCCAGCCCGGCACCGGGTATGGCCGCTCGTAGGCACCGGTTGCAATCACGATCATTCGAGGCTTGCAATAGAATGCGCCCGACGGGTTGTAGCAGGCAATGATGGTGCCACCTTCACCGTTTTCAGCGCCCCAGACGACCGTTTCGCCGATCAGGGTCGCTCCGGCCTCGCCGGCACTTCGGATCAGGTTCAGTCCTTCGCGGGCCTGCGCATCGTGTTCCAGCTGCGCCACGGCTGTCGACGTCGCAGGCTGTTTATAATATTGGCCGCCTGCAATCTTGCGTTCATCAACGACCGTGACCTTGGCACCAGCGCTTGCAGCCGCTTCTGCAGCCGCAAGGCCGGCTGGGCCAGCGCCAATGACCAGCAAATCCATCTCGATGGTCGCGATCGACCCAGGGACGTTACAGAGATCTGCAATGTCCCTCGACGCGATAGCCGGACGCGAAGATGGCTTGTGGACCTGCATGCCGGCCTCGACGATCGTCATGCAGGCGCGTTGGCTGGTTTTACCGTCGACCGTCACGAGACAATCCTGACAAGCACCCATGCCGCAAAAGAGCCCTCGCGCTTCGCCCTTCAATCCGCGCGAGAAACCGTGCTGCCCGCCAGCCTCGATCGCCGCGGCAATCGTCATGCCGCGCTCGGCATGACGAGAACGGCCATCGACGAAGAATTCGATGGTCGATTCAGCCACTGATCGAGGAGCGGTTGACACGGATGGCATCCTCAGGCGTCGAATTTCAGGCTGAAATCCTGAACCAGTTTTTTCATGGCCGCATCCTGTTCGGCGGGGAGAGGCAGACGCGGCGGGCGCGGCGCACCGGCGCCAAAACCCATATGCCGCAACAGCGACTTCGAACCGGCGACATAGGCCTGCCCGCCGACGGCCTGAATGATCGGCAGCCAGTGCAGATAAAGGGCGCGGGCCTCGTCGATCTTCTTTTCGTCGGCCACCAATTCGAAAATGCGCGCCATCGGCCCTGGAGCAACGTTGGAAGCGACCGCCACCCAGCCCTGCGCACCCATGACGAAGGATTCGAAGCCGAGAATGCCGCCGAAAACCGTCATATTGTCGCCTGCAAGCCGGATGATATCACGCACGCGCGTGACCTCCAGCGTCGACTCCTTGATATAGTCACAGCCGTCGATTTCAGCGATCCGCTCGACCAGCTCCGGCTTCAGGTCGACATTGGCCGTTGCGGGATTGTTGTAGACCATGATGGGAATGGAGATCGATGATGCGACAGTGCGATAGTGGTGCACCAGTTCGTCATCGGTCGGGGTCGAATAAAAAGGCGGGATAATCATGACGCCGTCGGCACCCATCGCTTCCGCCTTGCGGCTCAGACGAACACATTCCCGCGTGTCTTCCGCACCGGCGCCGATCAGCACCGGCACGCGGCCGGCCACGGTTTCGATCACCGTGCGTGCGACGCCGTCGCGCTCGTCCTCGCTGAGCGAGAGAAATTCTCCCGTCGACCCCAACGGTATCAATCCGTGGATGCCTTGGCGAACCTGCCAATCGGTGAAGGCGGCGAGCGCTTTCAGATCCACCGCGCCATGCTCGTCCAGCGGCGTGATCATCACGGTATAGACACCGCGAAATTTCTTGGTCATGTCGATTATCCTGCTTCTAGCGCTTTTCCGTCATGGACAGCCGGGAGTCTGCCTGACCGAAGCGTTTCTCGATGTGGCTCTGGAAAAAGTCCCAGAGCGTGGTCAAAAGGAGGTAGTAGATGGCAGCTACCGAGAAGAGCTCCAGCACCATGAAGCGCTCCTGGATGAGGACCTGGGTGCGGCGCAGAAGTTCTTCCATGGAGATGACCGAGGTCACCGACGTCGTTTTGAGAAGACCGTTGACCGAATTTCCAAGCGGCGGAATGATCACCTTGAACGCCTGCGGCATAACGATATGACGCATGATCTGCCGCTCGGTCATGCCGAGCGCGCGTGCGGCTCTCGCCTGCCCTTCGGGAACGGCTTCGATACCGGCACGAATGATCTCGGCCAGATAGGCTGCCTCGTTGAGCGCTAGCCCGATCAGTGCCGCCTCGACAACCGAAAAGCGGATGCCGAACTGCGGCAATGCCGTGTAGATGGCGATCAGTTGGACAAGCAAGGGCGTGCCGCGGAAAAGCCAGATATAGACCTTGGCTACCAGCTGAACCAAACGCGCCTTGGAACGCCGCATCAATGCCAAGGCAAATCCGAGGATCAGGCCTGCACTCAGCGAGACCACCGTCAGCCATATAGTGGTGAAGACACCCCCGAGAATGAACGGGTTGAAGAGGTATCCGAAGAAACCCGACCAGCTCCAAAGCTGCATGAACGTAACCTTCCTTCCGAAGCGCGCGACCAAGCCGCGCGCAGCCCTTCCGATGGACCGATCAGTCCAATCAGCGGCCGGGTCCCTTTACGGAATAGTCGCCCGTCACCATCGGCAAGCCATACTTGTCGAACAATGTCTTTAGCGAACCATCGGCCTTCATTTCCTTCAAGGTCGCCGAAACGGCATCGGCAAGCTTGGAGTTTTTGAAGGCAAGAGCGACGGGGGCAGGATAGAGGCCACTCAGGGCGCGCTTGAAGTCGCCGCGCGCATCGTAGTCCTTTGCAACGGCATCGATCGAGACCACGCCTTGAACCTGACCGGCGCGAAGGGCCTGGTAGGCGAGCGCGAAATTGTCAAAGGTCTGGATCGTCAGGCCCGGCTTGCCAGCATCCCGCAGTTCCTTGTCCAGCAGACGCGTCTTGGTTTCCTCGAAGCCGCCGATTTCCACACCGATCGTCATGCCGGCCAGATCGTCCTTGGCAGCGATCTTCTTGTCGTAACCGGGCGCGACGGAGACACTGATCGCCTGATCCTCGTAAGGAATCATCTGCATGATCTTGGCTCGTTCTTCGGTAAAGAAGATGCCGGTATCGATCATATCCCAGCGCCCGGACTGCAAGCCCGGCACCATGGCCGAAAACTCGATGCGAATATATTCGGGCTCAAGGCAGAGACGTTTGGCGATCTCGGTGCCAAGTTCGATGCGCATGCCTTTCAGGTCGCCGCTGGAATCGACGAATTGCAGAGGCGGCAAGGTCGGGTTCGTCGACATGACGAGTTTGCCGGGGGTAGTCAGATCACCTGCCGCGACCTTCGGCGTGCAGGATTGAGCGAGAGCGACTGATGTCGTCAAGGATAGAAGCGAAGCGGCGAGCAGGCCGCGTGACATTGAAAATCGAAACATGCTGACCTCTGGAGTTATTTTTGTTATGCCCAGACACTTGCATTCATCTGGGATCCCAGTTTTATACAACACTTTCCCATCGATGCAAGAGATGACTCGATTGCCGTCAGAAATTTGTAAGAACGCCTTGGCGAACCGCCTCGAGATGACGCGTCATCGCTTGACGCGCGGCCTCGGGATCGCTGCCCGCCAAGGCGGCAAGAATGCCGCGATGTTCGGCAACGCCGGGCTTGGCCCGGACGACGGCCATCTGCCGCTCGAAGATCGTGGTATAGCGGCGCATTTCGCCGATCGTTGCCGCCATGAAACCATTGCCGCTCGCGTCGGCAATCGACATGTGCAAGGCATCGTCGAACTGCCAGACAAATTCCGGATCAGGCTCGGCATCCGCCTCGATCGCATCGAGCATCGCTTCCAGCGAATGCAATGTCGTCACAGCCATGCGCCCTGCCGCAGCGGCGGCGGCGCTGGGTTCCAGCAACATGCGCATCGCAAGGCTATCGAGATAATCCTTCAGGGTAATGACGCGCACGCACAGTACGCCCTTGTCGTTGCGGACAAGCAGCCCCTCGCCTTCGAGGCGTCCGAGCGCATGGCGCATCGGCGAGCGGGATACCGCATATCGGCTTGCCAGCCGCCTTTGCTGCACCACCGATCCGCCTGCAAGCCGGGCCGAGAGGATTTCCGCGAGAAGCAGCCGATAGGTTTCTTCAGCCAGGCTTTCTTCAGCTGTGTCGTCTATCACATCGTGGTCGTCCATGAGTCCCCTTTTTGCTTCTTCATGAGTTCGGCTATCATATGTAACACCAAGTGCGCCAAGGGAAGCCGGCTGTTGCCAACGGTGCCGACCATACGCAGAGCGAGGAAAAGGTGAGTGACATTCCAATCGTGCAGAACGGCGCTTCAACCAGCGGGCAGCACAATCTCGCCTCGCTTGCATACAAGGCCGTGTCGGACATGATCCGTCACCGCCGGCTGAAAGGCGGCCAGGTCATCGTCGAGGCGAGGCTTGCCGAGGCGCTGGGCATTTCCCGAACCCCGTTGCGCGAAGCCCTGCAGCGACTGGAAGGTGAAGGCTTGGTGCGCAAGGGAGATGGCCGCAACTATATTGTTCGCCATGTCGACATCGGCGAATATCTGCAAAGCCTCCGCCTGAGACTTTTGATCGAACCCGAAGCAGCCGTGTTGGCGAACCCTAACATACCGCGCCGGCAACTGATCGTCGTCAGGCGTGAAATCAACGATCTTCTCGATGCGACGGCCTATCACACGGATGCCCATTGGGTATCGGACGACAATCTGCACAATCTCATCATCGACCATTGCGCCAACGCGGTGATGGCGAAAGTCTTGCGAGAGCTACGCGCCACGACGCGACTGTTCGAGATCGATCGACTGAAAGATCGGCTCAAGCCGGATTCGACAGAACACCTGCTCATAATCGAAGCATTGGAACGCGGCGATGTGGAGCAGACACGCCTTGCCGTAGCTGGCCACATAGAAAGTCTTATTGCTTTCGCGAGAGATCAATTGGAATGATCGCTCTCAAAACAATGAAGCTGCCGAACCATGCGGTACCACTCGCCACGGCTGCGCTTAAAGAAGCATCGACGCGCCGCGATCGAGATAGGTGTCCAGAAATTGTTCCAGACGCGGATTTCGCGGTTTCTTGAATACCTCCTGCGGCGCCCCGGTGAACAGTATCTTGCCGTGGTCGAGGAAGATGATCTGCTGGCCGACCGTCGCGGCGAAACCTATTTCGTGCGAAACGACAACCATGGTCATGCCCTCGGCCGCTAGGTCGCGCATGACGTTCAGAACTTCGCCAGTCAGTTCCGGATCGAGCGAAGAGGTCGGCTCATCAAACAACATGATCTTCGGCTTCAATGCCAGGGCGCGGGCGATCGCCACGCGTTGCTGTTGTCCGCCGGAAAGCTGCGAGGGATAATGCCCTGCCCTCGCTTCGAGCCCGACCTTGACGAGTTGCATCATGGCCGCATCTTCCGCCTGCTTTCGGCTCATCTTGTGAACCGTCTTCAAAGCCTCGCTCACATTGCCGAGCGCGGTCATATGCGGCCAAAGATTGAATTGCTGGAACACCATGCCGATCTGGGCGCGGATCGAACGATTGGCAGCCGCCGAAATGCGTTCACGGCGCCCTTGAGAATCCTCGGCAAAGCCAAGGACCTCACCGTTGATGGATATCGTCCCGCGCGTTGCCTCTTCAAGGAAAGCCATGCATCGCAAAAGCGTGCTTTTGCCGGAGCCGGATGGGCCGATGAGACAGGAGACCTGCCCCGGCTCGATGGCGAGATCGATGCCATGAAGGACCGTGGTCTCTCCGAACGTCTTGACGAGATTCCTGACTGCTATAGCGGGGACGCTCATGCGTTGAAAAACCTGAATCTGGAAAGTTTCGTTTCGGCAAGGTTGCCAAGCCAGCCGGTGACTTCGACGAGCACCCAGTAGAAGAGCGCCAGGGCCGAAAGCGCCTCGACGAAGGCATATTGCTGCGATCCGATCGCGCTGAGCGTTGCCGTCAATTCCGGCACGGTGATGATGGAAAGCACCGCCGTCTCCTTCATCAGGATGACGACCATGTTCACGGAGGGCGGCAACACCAGCATGGTCATCTCGGGCAAGAGAATGCGCCTGATGATCTGCCCGCGCGTCAAGCCGACGCATTCGCCAGCCTCGATATGGCCTTTCGGCACAGCCTGAAATCCGGAACGGAAGATTTCGCTGAAATAGGCCGCACCATAGATCGAAATGCCGATCAGTCCGGCAGGCAGGGGATCGAGTTCGAGGCCGATGAAAGGCCCACCATAGTAGACGAGGAAGATCTGGATGAGAAACGGCGTGCCGCGCAGTACCGCCACGATAGCACCCAGCACCTTGTCGACCACCAGGCCGCCATATTGCCGGGCGATCGCCATCAGGAAGCCGATGACAGCCGCGGCAATGGTGCCGAGAACCCAGATCATGATCGTTACGCCGGCGCCGCTGAGGATCGCAGGCCATTGCCCGATCAGGACGTTGATGTCGAAGGTCATCGCGTTACTCCGGGCAATCTGCTTTCGATCAGGCCGCCGGCAAGCGCCACCACCCAATTGATCAGGAGATAGATGAGGCCCGCCGAGGCGAAGATCTGCAACGGCAAAAAGGTGCTACCAGCAAGATCCTGCGCCATGCGGGTGAGTTCGACGATGCCGACAACGGAGACTAGCGACGATGCCTTCAGAATGAGGATCGCCTCATTGACAAGAGCTGGAAAGGTCAGACGCAGGGCAATTGGAACCTTGATGCGGCGGAAGATCTGGTGCGGCGTCAGGCCAACCATCTCGGCCGACTCCACCAGGCCGATTGGCACGCTGGCAAAGCCGCCGCGCAGATTCTCTGCCTGGTAGGCAGCCGTGCAGAGCGACAGGCCGATGATCGCGGCGACGATGCTCGGCACGTTGATGCCGACGGCCGGAAGCAGATTGTAGATCAGCAGCAATTGCACCAGCAGCGGCACGCCACGGAAAAAACTGATGAAAATCTGGGCAGGTCGCACGAAAAGGCTACGCCTCGTCAGCAACATTCCCGAAATAAGGATCGCAATCGCGAAACCGATAAAGATCGACACGAGGCTGATCGTCACCGTGTAGATGGATGCCTGCAGAAGCAACCCGAAGAGCTCGATGGACATTGTTGAGTTTTCGCCCGCTGGTGATCAGAAAGCTGCGATCTCGTTTACCGGCCATGCCCGACAAAAGCGTGGGCACGGCCGATTTTCGAGAACTGATCAGAATGCCGGGTCCTTGACAGCGTCAGGCGTATCGAAGCTTGCGCCGAACCACTTCTTCTGCAGCGTCGCCATGCGACCGTCAGCCTTGATCTTCAACATGGCGGCATCGATGGCGTCCATCAATGGCGTGTGATCGGCATCCTTCAGGCCGATAAAGCCGAAATAGGATTTTTTGCCGAAGGGCGGCAGCACGACTTCGAACGTGCCTTCACGCTGTTTGGCGACAAAAGCAATATTCGGCAGCGAGTTGGCGACGCCGGCGATACGACCGGCTGCGAGATCTGCATAGGATTCCGTAAATGCCGGATATTCACGGATATCAGCCTTTGTCGGCAAGGTGTCAGAAAACTCCTTGAGCTGATCGAGCTGGGCGGTCGCCTTGCCGACACCGATCTTCTTGCCGGCAATGTCTTCCGGCTTGTTGATCGTCTTGTCACCGGCCTTCTTCAGGATCGCGATGGTTGCTTCGGCCAAGGGCGGCGTGAAGCGATAGCGCTCCATGCGCTTCTTGGTGATCGTCGCCGGCCCCGCAACGACGTCGAACTTGCCGGCTTCAAGCGCCGGGAAAACGCCGTCCCACGGCAAGGTGACCCACTCGATCTTCACGCCGAGTTCCTTGCCGATCTCATCGAAGAGGTCGACGTTCAAACCGACATGTTTTCCGGCGTCGATGAAATCGAACGGAGCAAAGGCCGTCTCGGTGCCGACCTTCAGGGTGCCGGCAGCCTTGACGGCGGCAAGCGTATCAGCCGCATGGGCCGAAATCGTTGCGCCGAACAAAAGTGCTGCGCCAACCAGCCCCTTCAGAAGCGAATTCTTCCTCATGTTTTCTCTCCAGTTTTGTACCCTTCCTTTGGAAGGTTCAGGTTCCCCAGGCATTGTCCCGTCTAGGCGGATTTCTATGATCCGCTTTTGTCTATACAAATAGATACAGGCCGGCCTACACTGTCAAACACAAAACACAACAGACGCAAGATTTATGCCGCATGATGCCGATGAATCTGGCAGACGCGGCTTCCACGGACACTGAATTCATTGCCGGAGCAAGGTGAGCGTTGGTTCCAATTCATCAGAGAATTCTCAAGGATATCGAAAGTAGGATCATGAGCGGCATCTGGCCGCCCGGTCACCGAATACCCGTCGAGCACGAGTTGCTGAAAGAATATCAATGCTCCCGGATGACGGTGAACAAGGCGCTTTCGACCCTGGCTGAGCGTGGCATGATCATACGTCGCCGCAAGCTCGGTTCCTTCGTCGCCTCGCGGCAGATCGACCGCACGGTCATGGACATCCAGGACATTTCCACGGAAGCGGAGTTGGCAGGGCATCAACACAGTCACACGATGCTGATGCGGAAAGTCGAGAGGCTCGATTCTGCCACCGCGATGCGGCTTGGCGAAACCATAGGAGCGGAAATCCTTCGGCTCCACTGCCTGCATGCGGTGGACGGCAAGGCGAATGCGCTGGAGCGGCGCATCATCATGCTGGACCTGGTTCCGTCCGCAAGAGCTGAGAGTTTCGCATCCGTACCCCCCGGCAAATGGTTGCTGGACATGGTACCCTGGTCAAAAGCCCGGCATGTCATTCGTGCCGTCTCGGCTGATGCCACGACGGCGCGCCTGCTTGAAACCGAGCGCGGCGAAGCTTGCCTGACGCTCATCCGCCAGACATGGCAGAGCAGCCGTACGGTCACCTATGTCGAGTTCATCCATCCCGGCGACCGGTTCCAGTTCGCCGGCGACTTTCATCCCAATGAAAGCAGGACCATCGATCAACCGCTACAAGGAAGCGCTTCTTGAACGAGAAACGGATCAACAGGGCAGTTCCGCTCAAGGGCTTGCAGGCCTTCGAAGCCGTCGGCCGTTGTGGCAGCGTGAACGCCGCGGCGGTGGAGCTCAAGGTTTCGCCCGGAGCGATCAGTCAGCAGATCCGGAAGATCGAAAGCTTTCTCGGCGTCACCTTGCTTGAGCGCAATGGTCGCACGGTGGAACTCACCCAATGGGGACGGCTCTATCATCAGGAAATATCGAAAGGATTCGAGCAATTCGCAGCCGCGGAACAGATCCTTGAACGGGCACGCAACGAGAATGCCCTTGTACTCAGCGCCCTGTCCTCCGTCGTCAACAAATGGATCGGGCGCCGGATTTTCGACTGGCAGGCCCTTCATCCAAACGCGCATGTCAGGATCGTCGGGCGCGATAAGGAGCCGCGCATGGGCTTCGACGACATCGATTTCCGCATCAGCTACGGATCGGACGTGCTGCAGCATGAATACTATGCGGAGCTGTTCCGCGATTGGGTGGTTCCCGCCTGCTCGCCGGCATTGCTCAAGAGTAAGACGCCTTCTGCCGCGCAATTGCTTGAATATCCGTTGCTGCATGTCGAATGGGAGCGGCATTTCACGCCCTATCCGAGCTGGCTTGAATTCGCCTCCAAAGCGCAGACCGCTCTTGAAGAAACCACTGCCGGCCTTTCCTTTACCTTGTCGAGCAGCGCAATCGACGCCGCCGTCAACAAACGTGGCGTCGTTCTCGCGCAGATGTCGATGATTGCAGATGAGCTCGAGGCGCAAACGCTCGTTATTCCCGTCGACATACGCATTGCCTTGCGCGAAAGTTACTTTCTTGCCTGGGATCGGGCCGCCTTGGAAAAACCTCACGGGCGCCAATTTCGCGATTGGCTCGTCAACATCTCCCGCCAGCAGGGCCTGACGTCGGCTCCCGGATCAACATTTTAGAAAAACTAAAACGGAATCCAGTTGCGCGATATTGATGGAATTTTGCGCCTGACGATAATTTGCGCATTCGCCTTCAAGGGGACGGCGTGAATGACATGATCGGAGAGTTCGATGGCACGGACCGACAAGATGAAGCTTGGAACTTTCGTCTATACGTTCGGCTTTCATCCGGCCTCCTGGTTGCATCCGGCAAGCGATGTCAACGGCGCCAACGACTTCGCGCACCTGCTCGATGTCGCCAAACGATCCGAAGCGGCGAAATTCGATTTCATGTTCATGGCCGATTCTCCGGCAGCTGCCGTCGGCGATCCGAATGCGCTTGCCCGCATTCCCACAAAGATGAATCGCTTCGAGCCTCTGTCGTTGCTCTCGGCACTTTCGGTCACGACCAACGATCTCGGTCTCGTGGCGACAGTCTCAACGAGCTATTATGAGCCATACAATGTTGCGCGCCTGTTTTCCTCGATCGACCATTTGAGCAAGGGCCGCGTCTGCTGGAATGTTGTCACGTCAGACCATGACGAAACCGGCTACAACTTCAATCGCGAGGGGCTTGATCCGCACGCACTGCGCTACGAACGTGGCAACGAGTTTGTCGACGTCGTGTTCGGCCTTTGGGACAGCTTCGAGGAAGGCGCGCTCCTTCTCGATCGCGAAAACGGCGTCTACTATGACAAGGACAAGCACCACACGCTCAACCACAAGGGCAAGCACTTTCAGGTTCGCGGCCCGCTCAATATCGCGCGCACGCCGCAGGGCCGTCCTGTCATCGCCCAGGCGGGAGGTTCCGAACCCGGAATGGACATGGCGGCACGCACCGCCGAGATCGTCTTCAGCCTCGCATCGAACATCGAGCGGAACCGGTCCTTCTACGACAATGTCAAAAGCCGAATGGCGGCCTATGGCCGCGATCGGGATGATCTGAAAATCATGCCGGGCATCGTTGTCAACGTCGGCGAAACCGAGGCCGAGGCAAAGGCGAAGGTAGACTATCTGATCGACAAGATGCATCCCGATGTCGGGCGGTTGATGCTCTCCGAGTTCCTCGAGGCGGATCTGCGCGGCGTGGCTCTCGACGAGCCTTTTCCGATGGACCGGTTGCCGGCGGCGCCAAAGGGATCACGAGCCCTGTTCGACGAACTGGTCGATTTCGTCAAGAGCGGCCACACAGTCGGCGAGCTGATCCGGCACTATGCCGAGAAACACACCGGCAACGGCATAACAGGCACGCCGGTCCAGATCGCCGACTACATGGAGGAGTGGTTCGAGACGCGTGCCGCCGACGGCTTTATCCTGATGTTTCCGACCTTGCCGTCCAGTCTCGACGATTTCGTGCGGCTCGTCTTGCCGGAGCTTCGCCGCCGCGGCCTGTTCCGCGAGGAGTATGAGGGCAAGACCCTGCGCGAAAACCTCGGCATTTCAACGCCAGCAAACCGCTTTGCGTCAACGCCGGCAAACCGCTTTGCGAAAACGTGAGGGCCAGTCCGATGGCTGACGAGGCTCTGATCAGCGACATGGAATTCAGGCTATCCATGCGTCATCTGGCCGGTGCGGTCAGCGTCATAACGGTCGGTGACGGACAGGACCGTACCGGCTTCACGGCAACGTCGGTTTCCTCATTTTCGGCGGAACGGCCTTCCGTGATCGTCAGTGTCAACAGGGCCTCTTCCTCCTGGCCGGCGCTACAGCGGTATGGCTGCTTCTGCGTCAACGTGCTTGCGGCCGACCAGCAGCTTGTGGCGCAATCCTTCGCCGGCATTGGCGGACGCAAGGGCGCCGATCGCTACGATGGCGCAGAGTGGTATCGCCTCAGGACCGGTGCGGCCGCCCTTGAAAAGGCCTTGACTGTCCTTGATTGCAAGCTCGAAACCGTGTTCCATCATCACTCCCACGCCATTCTGGTTGGGCATATCTGTGCGATGGAAATCCGGCAGGACGTCGGACCGCTTCTCTACTGGCAAGGCGGCTATCATGACCTTCCGGCAGCTGTCGATGAGCGCTGCCTAGCGAAGCCGATCCGGCAATAACCCGACCGAGGCGACATCGGCATTGGCAAAGGCAAGTCTGAGATACCGCTCCTGCCCTTCCCCGAAATAGGCCCCGGGAATGCAGACAACACCGCGCTCTCTGGCAAGTTCTTCGGCAACCTCGGACGACGATCGATCCGCTAGAGGATGGCGAACAAAGGCGAAATAGGCGCCGATCGCTGCAATCTCCCAACCTGCCAGCCCGGAAAAAGCCAGTCTCAAAGCCTCGGCACGGCGGGCGATCTCCAGCCGGTTGCCAGCCCGCCAATCGGCGAGCACCGGCAGAGCCGAGGCAACGGCGACCTGAGCCGAACGTGGCGCGCAGATCTGCATATTGTCCATAACCTTGGCGATCTCTGCGATGAGCCTGGGGCCTGCCGTGACGGCGCCTAGCCGATGACCGGGAATGCAGAAGGATTTCGAGAAGCTATAGAGAAGAACGAGCGTATCCTCCCAGCCCGGCTCCGACAGCAGAGCGTGCGGCCGGCCGTAATCTTCGGCGAGGAAATCGCGATAGGTTTCATCGATGATCAACCACGCGCCGTATTTCCGGCACAGCATGAAAAGCGCATGAAGCAGGCTAGGCGGATAGACGGCTCCGGTAGGATTGTTGGGCGTAACGACGGCAAGCATCTTTGCACCGGCAGCAAGCGCGGCTTCGGCTGAACCGAGATCGGGAAGAAAGCCGGCGGCGGGGTCGCAGTCGACCAGTCGCCGCCCGATCCCCAGCATCGATAGCGTCGTGTCGTGATTGAAATAGAACGGATTGGTGAGTGCTACGGTATCGCCGGCGCCTGCAAGCGCAATCGTCGTGCACATGAATGCCTGATTGCAGCCGGCCGTAATATGGATATTGCCGGCAGATATGTCAGCGCCGTAAACTTCCGCGACATGGGCGGCATAGGCCTGTCGCAGCAAAGGTTCGCCCTCGATCGGACCGTATCCCGTCATCGCCTGTTGTCCGGCCGCCTCGCCAAGAAGACGCAGCATTTCCGGGTGCGCGGGGTAGCCGGGTACGGCCTGGGACAGATCGATGAGTGGCCCCTTCAGCCCCTTGTAGTCGCGGCCCCAGGCGACGACGGAAGGGATAGGTGGAGCGGAGAGACTGGCAACGAGCGAGTTGGATTTTGCAGCGGTCATATCGATTTCTCTTTGATACCGATTGCTACAACGATACCAATTGCTTTCTCAACCTCTTTGTTGGCTGAGGCGGACCTCAAGCGGAGACGCATGCACATGGTGTGGGACAAGATGCGGCTCGAACAGCTGCGCGCGGAATTTGCAGATGGCAAAGGCGGCGAGATATTCGATGAGAAGTTTCGCAAAGTGGCGGAGAAAATCATCTCGAAGAAAGGCACGAGACTGGCGCCATATGCCGGAATCCCGACTTTCCTCAGCGCGCCTTACATGCAGGTCGCAGCCGACGAGCCAGACTTCGGCAATCTCCAGGTCGCCATCACGGGAATCCCGATGGATCTTGGCGTCACCAATCGTCCGGGCTCCCGCTTCGGACCACGTGCCCTTCGCGCCATCGAAAGGATCGGCCCTTACAACCACGTTCTCGGAACGGCGCCGGTCTTCGATCTTCGGGTCGCCGACATTGGTGACGTGCCGTTCCAGAGCCGCTACCGGCTGGAGCTCAGTCACGACGACATCGAGAAACGTATCGGCCAGATTGTCGATGCCGGCGTCGCACCGCTCTCGGTCGGGGGAGACCACTCCATCAGCCATCCGATCTTGAAGGCTGTCGGCCGGAACCAGCCGGTGGGTCTCATCCATATCGATGCGCACTGCGACACCAGCGGGGCTTTCGATCAGACGAAGTTTCATCATGGAGGACCGTTTCGCAATGCCGTGCTGGATGGCGTGCTCGATCCGACAAGGACAATCCAGATCGGCATCCGTGGCTCGGCGGAATATTTGTGGGAATTCTCCTATGCGTCGGGAATGACCGTGATCCACGCAGAAGATATCAGCGCAATGGGAATTGCAGCCATCGTCGCCAAAGCCAAATCCATCGTTGGTGACGGCCCCACCTATCTCTCCTTCGACATCGACAGCCTAGATCCAAGCTTTGCGCCAGGCACGGGCACGCCGGAAGTCGGTGGCTTGACCACCCGTGAAGTCCTTGAATTGATACGCGGGCTGAAGGGCATAAATCTGGTGGGCGGTGACGTCGTCGAGGTCGCTCCCCAATATGACGCGACGACCAACACCGCACATGCCGGAGCTCAAGTGCTCTTTGAGATTCTGAGCCTCATGGTGTTCAGCCCATCAATCGGCAAACGCTAGGCGCAAATGAGCTCTCGGTAGTGCCGCCCGGAGCCGGCGATCAGAAAATCGCGAGAAAATGATATCAAATTCCACTGCCTCGGTGGCGCCAGGACCTTTGATTCTTTAATTCCGATATATCGATCAACCTTTCGACAAAGGATACAATCGCAGCTCTTGATGGGATTGGAACCGGAAGCCGTAGTTCTTTTCAGCGATGAGGCGATTTTTCCAAGCCTTTCAATGAAATTCGTTAAAGGCAGCTTCTACTATGGCGCAACAGCAACGATGTCGCCAAAGTGCTTCGTTCTACGCGGCGAACTTATGTCGTTTTGCACTGAATCGGGTTCTTCCTTACTTTGTGTGGTTCATCCGTTGTTAGCGACGGTGTCGCTATGGGCGGGCATACGAACGAAATCGAAATGGTCGCCCGGCCCAGAGGCAAGATACTGGGTGTCGTGCTCACTGTTGATGACGGTTGGGTTGTTTCCGCATCCGGCTTCACGACCGGTACTCGCCTCGATTGTGGACGTCGAAGCCGAAATCCATCCAACATTGTAAGCATTTTCAACCCCCACTAAGGAGGAGTGCACATATGGTGACAGATCTTCATATTTCATTGGCAACCCGCAAATTCAAAAGATCAATATCTACAGGGCTCTTTCGTCTTGCCTGGAGCGAGGCCATTCGCTTGTCACCCGCAAAAAGGGGCGGCCATGTCGGTCCGGTTCGCCATGCCTAAGGCTGCACAACTTTTCTGCGTTTCCAAGCGAGACCTGCTAAAAAGCATCATCGAACCTATAGGCCGCTTCCTGATCCATCTTCCGAAGCAAGCATGAGATCCGCTCTTCGCTCTGGGTACACGTTTACCTTCATTACTCTGCTTAAATCGAATTTGTCGCGGCAACCCGCCGGATATGGAGTTTACACGGCCGCCGCCGTCACTTACGGAAATGTCAACAATCTGGATTAAGGGCGACCGGTGATGTTGATCACGCAAAGCGACTACAATCGGATCTACCGGGTCATCAATAGCCTGCTAGTCAACGAAAACGCCAATGCCGCCACGGCTTCGATGTATTTTAGCACCTTCGGAGCCTTCATCCTTGAACATCACTTCAAGGTCAAGGCAAAGGCAAAAAGCGGGCTAGCCGCTTACAACCTTGACGGAAAGTACATCCTCTTCGCTGACCAGCGCGAGGATGGTTACGTCTCTGGCGCTGGCGAGAACTTCCATTGCTGGGTCGAGGCTGACGATTGGGCGATCGATTTCATGGCCCCTGCATTCTCACAGACCGCGCCGGGTTTGGTGATACCGCCGAAGATGTTTCAGCGGCCGCTCTCATCGATGCGCCAGTCCATCAATGATTTGAGCCAGTCCGGCGACTTCTTCTTTCGTTCTGAACCCGATGCAACGAGCCGACGTTTCGCAGACTGGCGCAAGCATCCGATGATTGGCGACCTTGCCAGCCTCGCCGCGAACTGGTTCCGGAAATCTCCCAGGAAGATGCAGGCATCGATCACAGTGCGGCATCAGGATGGCAAATCCAGCACCGTACCGCTCATCGGCGACTCCCTCGTTGGTACCTGGTAATCGTCGCAGGAACGCGTCCGCAAACGCTTGGAATATCCGTGTATTATTGCTGAATGAACAGCATGGCTGCTTCAAATCTGCTGAAAGTAGCGTCTTTTATATTAAAAACACAGCCTAAGGATGCACAATCGCACTGCCTTTCGCATAGGTGGAAATCAGCGGCGCCGGAGATGTCCACACTCTCGCGGCTCAATGGCTGGCCTGCATGTTCCCCTGTCAAAACTTCACGAGCAGCCTCACGACTATCCGCACATCACTAGAGATCAATAAGGATCGCTACTCTTTCATCGTAATGGATTTGCACTATTACTTCTCGCCGGTTTAAGCCGCTTGCCACCGGATGCCACGCGTAGCGCTTTAAGGTACGTGGGGCAAATCGATGGCAGCATTTCAGCGAGCGAGCATAAAATAGTGTGCATAGCTACACCCATTGAGAGAGCACAGGTGAGGCCGGGGATCACGGATCGCAGCTTGGTGCGGCTCGCTCTTCGTGGCCTTTCAAGGGGTTCCCCTAGCGATAAATTATAAATTTTGCGACAAAGCTAGGCTAGCTGATGTCGTCAGGAATAAAGCCGCCCGTCTGACGTTTCCACAGGCGGGCAAACAACCCGTCCTGCTTGACCAGTTCCTCCGGCCTGCCCTCCTCGACGATGCGGCCGTGATCCAGCACGACGATGCGGTCCATCCTGCTAATGGTCGAAAGGCGGTGGGCGATGGCGATCACCGTCTTTCCCTCCATCACGAGGTTCAGCTTTTCCTGGATCGCGGCCTCGGATTCGCTGTCCAGCGCCGAGGTCGCCTCGTCGAGCACCAGGATCGGCGCATCCTTCAGGAGCACACGGGCGATGGCCACTCGCTGGCGCTGACCGCCCGACAGTTTGATGCCGCGATCGCCGACGAAGGCGTCATAGCCCTTGCGGCCCTCGCTGTCGGCAAGATCGGCGATGAAGCCATCGGCACTCGCCATCATCGTCACCCTTTCGACCTCTTCCTGCGTCGACTCCGGCCGGCCGTAGCGGATATTGTCACCGACGGAACGGTGCAGCAGCGCGACATCCTGGGCTATGACGCCGATCGCGCGACGAAGGCTTACCTGCGTCACCGCCCGGATATCCTGCCCGTCGATCCGGATCGCACCGTCCTTGATATCGTAGAAGCGCAGGAGCAGGTTGGCGAGCGTCGTCTTGCCGGCGCCTGAGAGGCCGACGAGGCCGACCTTTTCGCCAGACCGCACCGTCAGCGACAGGTCTTCGATGACGGGTTTGCCAGATTTATAGGCGAAACGAACGTTGTCGAAGCGGATTTCGCCGTTCGGAACAACAAGGTCCTGTGCGTCCGGCTCGTCGGTGATGGTGGGCGGCGTGGTCATGACCGGCATGGCGTCCTTGATCGTGCCGATCGCCTGGAAGATCTGCTGACCCATCTGCAGGAATGTAAATGTGTGACCGGAGAAGCGGTTGAGAACATAGACGGCAGCAGTGAATTCGCCGATCGTGACGAAGCCATCCACAAGCCCGGTAAAGCCGATCGACAGGATTGCCAGCCAGTGCATCATGTTGAGGACGACGACGATGACTTCAGCGGTGCGGTAGATGCGTTGTTCGCTCTGCTGCGCCTTGATCGCCTTACCGATGATGCCTCTGATGGCACCGGCCTCGCTGTCTTCCGCGGCGAATTGCTTGACCATCTGCATATTGGCGTAGAGATCGGTGATGGCGCCGGAAATCAGGCTGCGACGCTTGGCGGAGCGGCGTGAGCGCTCGGTGAAGATGGGCGCCAGCCTGACGGCGAGAAGCACGTTGAGCGTGATCCAAACGATGGATGGAAGGGCAAGCTGCCAGGACAGCGCGCCCAGAAGAACGACGGAGCCGATCATCTGCATGATAAAGCGCGGGATGGACTGGAAGGCCGAAATGACCTGCTGCTGCACGGCTGACGCTACCTGCTGCAGGCGCGAGGCGACCTGGCCGGCATAGAGATCATGGAAGAAGGCGAGGTCCTGCCGCTCGACCGCCCTGTGACCCTGCCATTGAATGGCGGCCGGCATGCCGATGCCAAGCGTATGCGAGTTCAGCGTATTGACGAGGAAGGAGCCGATTGGGATGCAGGGGAAAAGCATCAGACTGAGGAAGATCAACAGCATCCGATCGTTGTGCAGGAAAGCGGCAGCTCCCTGCTGCGTGACGCCATCAACAATGACGGACAGGCCCCAGACGATGGTCAGGCTCATGACTTCAATCGCCATGGTGCAAAGGGCGAGCGTGATCAGGATGCCGCGAAACATCAGGATGAAGTGAAGAAGGACGGCCCATGGCCCGTTCGACGGCAGTGGCCGGTAGGGGATGTCGAGCGGCCGGATCAGGTCTTCGAAGGGGCGGTAGATCGCATCTGAAATTGACATGGGTGCTCGAACTCTAAATGGATGGGAGGGCGAGGACTCGGCAGCCGGAACAAGACCACCTTCCGGCTGCAATCTCAATTAGAACGTCTCAGTAAATGTCAGGATTTTTGCGATGGTGATCGTGCAGAAGGCTTCCTGGCATGCAGAAGCGGCTTTGAATTGCGACGGACAGCGAAACCTGTTTATCTAATGAGAAGTTGCAAGTGGCTGGACAGCAAAAGGCTGCGTTTGAGATGGCCTCTTATCTGCTATTATTTTTCATCTTTGTCACATGCGGCCTCGTCAATATGACGCGCCCTCGAAACTCTATTAGACCAGTGAGTGATCGAGACACCCAAAATGCTTATAAAGCGGCTTTCAAAATTGAATCCAAGGAGACGGTAGAGCGACGAAAGCTCATAAACCTTCTTCTGGTGATTGCATTGTTAATCGACATGCTCCTCATCGTGTGGATAGTTCGCTTCGCCTAATAGGTAGGCTTGCTGAACGCGAAGAGCCCTCTGGATGGCGGGGTGACTTCCATTCCACGAAATATGTGGGATAGTCTGGAAAGCGCGTTTGTGTCTCCAAATCTGCCGCACTTACGATTTCGGGTAAGTGGGGCATACGATGACGACGATGCAATCTTCGGGAAGCTCAGGCTCTAAATAGACCAAAATTAGATCAGGTTGGAAGTCGTTGAGGCGGCTCTGTGATGAGACTCGGAAATCGAGATTTCCGGCGGTGATCCAACTTGATACTTCGCCGGAAAAGCCTGCCAACGATGGCCAAAACCTGAGAGCGGGAGGGAGAGCCGCTGAGATGACGCATCTCGAATTGATCCGCGAAACACGCCGGAAACTTGCGGACGACGGACCGCCACGGACACGAACGGTCGACGATTTCAGTATGGTCTCGTTGCCTGAACGTGACTGCGACGCAATTCGTGATGTCTTTGCAGCGGAAAGCCCAAATACGCTCATAGAGATCGGCCTTGCCTATGCGAGCTCGGCGCTGGCGATTGGCGAAGCACTTGTCTCAGTCGGTGGAAATCAGCATCTGATTATCGATCCGTTCCAGGATAGCGAATTTCAAGATGCAGGCTGGGACGTGATCTGCTCAGCTCGGCTGGACAGCATTGCGACCCTGGTGAGGGAGAAATCCCAGATCGCGTTACCACGGCTGGTCTCGGAGAAGTTTTCGGCGGATGCGGCATTCGTTGACGGCAGCCACCTGTTTCACAATGTATTCGTCGACCTCTATTACCTGCAGATGATCATACGGCCTGGCGGGCTCATCGTTCTGGATGACTATTGGTGGCCAGCGATCACGACAGCATCCCGCTACTTCGAGACCAATCTTGGCTGGCGCGGGGAAGATATAGCCAATGGTACGCCGGGACGCCTATGCGCATTACGACTACCCGAGTCGCCTCTGACGGTCGATTTCAAAAAGCTAACACCCTTTTGGCCCCAAGCATGATCGTCAGATAAAGAGACCCGCCGGTTGCGTTAGAAGCATCCTTGACATACCGAGCTCTAAACCTTCGCAGGACTTTCGGCAGGTGAGGCGATCCATTTGCTCTCGATGGGACCCGTACTGGCGACCTGCGACGAAGGTGCGTGGACAACGCCTGACAATAGATCAAACAGGGCGCTCAGATTTCGCGGTGCACCCGAATATCCGGCGCCTCCCTCGGCGCCGACGAGAACCTCCATCCACGTGATGATACTGATAGCCTTTTTGATATCGCGCCAGCTCATGGCACGCCTGCAGTATCGCCTTGGCATAGTCGACCAAGACATTTGTGTCGAAAGCGCCTTTGCCACTCCCACCTTCGACGATCAGCAACAGCGGTCGCTATTGACAAGTTGCCTCGTATATCCCTTGATACGACCATCCGAGATAACAGACAGATGTCCGGAATATTGGATTATTCGAAAGCCGTTAAACAAGGGGAACAACCATGACCATTTCCTTCCGCGTCGGCCTGATGTCGCTGGCCGCGGCCACACTCCTCTCTTCCACGCCCGTTCTTGCCGATGGCAGCAAACTCGATGAGGTGCTTGCACGCGGCCATCTCGTTCTTGGAACCGGCAGCACGAACGCGCCGTGGCACTTCAAGAGCGCCGATGACAAGCTGCAAGGCTTCGACGTCGACATGGGCCACATCATCGCCAAGGCCCTCTTCGGCGATCCCGACAAGATCGAATACGTGAACCAGTCGTCCGACGCCCGTATTCCGAACATCACCACCAACAAGGTCGATATCACCTGCCAGTTCATGACCGTGACTGGCGAACGCGCTCAGCAGGTTGCCTTCACCATTCCCTATTATCGCGAAGGCGTCGGCCTCATGCTGAAGGCGGATGGGCAATATGCCGACTACGCGGCGCTGAAGGCGGCAGGCTCTTCCGTCACCGTTTCGGTTCTTCAGAACGTCTATGCCGAATCCATGGTCCATGCCGCCCTGCCCGACGCGAAGGTCGACCAGTACGAATCCGTCGATCTGATCTATCAGGCCTTGGAATCGGGACGCGCCGATGCCGTTGCCACCGACCAGTCGTCGCTCGCCTGGTACATGACGCAGAACCCGGGCCGCTATAAGGATGCGGGTTACGGATGGAACCCGCAGACCTATGCCTGCGCGGTCAAGCGCGGCGATCAGGACTGGCTGAACTTCGTCAACACCGCTCTTCATGAGGCCATGACCGGCGTCGAATTCGACAGCTATGCCAAATCCTACAAGACCTGGTTCGGCAAGGACCTCACCCCGCCGCAGATCGGTTTTCCCGTCGAATACAAGTAACGGCGGAGCGGAGCGGGATATCCTCCCGCTCCACCAGTCTGAAAGGGGCGGCCCACATGGGTTACACGCTGAATTTTGCCGCCGTCTGGCGCAACTTTGATTTTCTTATGAGCGGTCTGGCGCTCAGTCTCGGCCTGGCGATCATATCGATTCTGATTGGTGCCTTGATCGGCCTGATACTCGCCTTCGCGCTGACGTCGAAAAGGCGGGTGGCAGTTGTCCCGGCACAGGTCTATGTGACCGTGATCCGAAACCTGCCGATCCTGGTGCTGGTGTTGTTCGCCTTCTTTGCCTTGCCGCAGATGGGCTTCCGTCTGGACAAGATCAAAAGCTTCGTCCTGGTCCTTTCTATCTACTCTGGCGCCTATCTTGCCGAAGTGTTTCGCGCAGGATTGCTGTCGATCCCGAAAGGTCTCTCGGAGGCCGGCCTTGCGATCGGCCTGACGCCTATGCAGATCCGCGGATCGATCATCGCACCGTTGATGCTGCGCAATGTACTGCCGTCGCTGTCTTCGACCATCATCTCGCTATTCAAGGATACCTCGCTTGCAGCCGCCATCGCCGTGCCGGAGCTGACATTCGCCGCACGCAAGATCAACGTCGAGAGCTTTCGCGTCATCGAAACCTGGATGGTCACGTCAGCTCTTTATGTCGCAACCTGCTTCCTCATCGCGGCGCTGATGCGTTTCGTCGAGCGCAGGCTGGCTTTGCCGAGGTAACACCGGATGTCTCATAGTTTTCTCGAACAACTCTGGATCGCCCGCTACGTCATCATCAACGGGCTCGGCGTGACGGTATCGATTTCTCTTCTCGCCATTCTCGCCGGTTCGATCGTCGGTGTCTTCGTTGGCCTCGCGCTTGTCTATGGCGGCGCCGTCCTGCGCCTTCTGATCCGTGCCTATACCGACATCATCCGCGGTACGCCCGTGCTCGTGCTCGTGCTGGCAAGCTACTACGTCTCTTCCGCCGTTGGCCTGGATCTAGGTCCCTTTTCGGCCGGCATTCTCGCCCTTGCGATTTTCTGCTCGTCGCATGTCGGGGAGATCGTGCGCGGCGCGCTGCAGGCTATCCCGAAAGGTCAGACGGAAGCGGCGAAGGCGATCGGCCTCACCTTCACCCAGACCTTCACTTCGGTCCTGTGGCCGCAAGCGATGCGCCAGTGCCTGCCGGCCTGGGTAAATACGGCAGCCGAGATGGTCAAGGCATCAACATTGCTTTCCGTCATCGGCGTCGCCGAACTGCTGCTGCGCACACAGGAGATCATCTCCCGCAATTTCATGAGCCTTCAGTTCTATTTCCTGGCTGGTGGCCTCTATTTCATCGTCAACTTCGGTATCGAGCGTTTCGGCAAATATGTCGAGCGCAAGACCGCACTGCCGTCCTGAGGAGATCGGACCGATGGGCAAGACAATTCTAGACATTCAGGGCCTGCGCAAGACCTACGGCCAGAACGAGGTTCTCAAGGGCGTCGACTGCACGGTGCAGGAAGGCGAGGTCATTTCCATCATCGGCTCATCCGGCTCCGGCAAGACGACGATGCTTCGCTGTATCAACATGCTGGAAGAATTCCAGGGAGGCAAGATCAGCCTCGATGGCGAGGAGATCGGCTATCATGCCGACGGCAGCACCCGCCGCCGCAAGAGCGAGAAGGAGATCGCCCGCCAGCGCGCACTCACCGGCATGGCTTTCCAGCAGTTTAATCTTTTTCCACATATGACCGCCGCCGAGAACGTGATGCTCGGCCTCGTCAAAGTGAAGAAGATGTCGAAACCGGAGGCACGCGCCGTCGCCGAAAAATGGCTCGACCGCGTCGGCCTTGCTGCCCGCGCCAACCACTATCCGGGCCAGCTCTCGGGCGGCCAGCAGCAGCGCGTTGCGATTGCCCGAGCCATTGCCATGGCGCCACGGCTGATGCTGTTCGATGAAGTGACGTCGGCCCTTGACCCCGAACTTGTTGGAGAAGTTCTTCAAGTCATCAAGGGGCTCGCCGCCGATGGCATGACGATGCTCCTCGTCACCCATGAAATGCGCTTTGCCTATGAGGTCTCGTCACGCGTGATCTTCATGAACCAGGGCGTCATTTGCGAAGAAGGAGATCCAAAGGACATGTTCGTGCGCCCGAAGACGGAGCGGCTTGCCGAATTTCTCAAGACCTCGAGTTTCAATTGAGAGGAACGAAGAGCGCGGCGTAGGCGTTGCGCCATCGCACGTGTGGATGTTATCGCAGCGTCTTGCTGAGATCTGACGGCACCATGTACTGGTGCGTCGCAGCGTGCCGGTTACGGCCGGTTTAGGAATATTCGGAGAAGAGCGTGGCCGAGACTGCAAACGACATTGTATCCCGACGCATGCGAGGCCTCGATCGCGCCTTCGAAATCCTGGAGTTTCTGCGGGTCAGACGCCAGCCCATGCGACCAAACGAAATCGCCACGGAAATCGGCGCGCCACGCTCCTCCATCTATGAGCTTGTCAATCTTCTGCTCGGTCATGGCATGCTCGATTATCAAGGTGGCGAAGGCCGGGTTTTTCTCGGCCGCCGTCTCTATTTTCTCGGAACCGCCTATGCCGAACAATTCGACCTGATGCGCGAATGCGGCCGTATGCTGGGCATGCTGGCTGAGGAAACGCGCGAGACCGCGCAAATGTGCCTGCTGGAAGGCAATAAATATACGGTCGCCATGATGCGTGAAGGCATCCGCCCCTTTCGCATTTCCTCGAATGTCGGTGAACTCGTCGCTATTCCCTGGACCGCCTCGGGACGCTTGCTCGTCGCACATCTTTCGGACCAGGAAATCCTTGATTTCATTCCGCCGGAAGATTTCGTTCTGCCAAATGGCAAGCGGCTGGAACCGGCCGATTTCATCGCTCAAGTGCGAAAGGCCGCCGAAGACGGATATTTCACCTTCAACAGCGAGGTGGAGAATTTTACCCATTGCTTCGCCGTCCCCATCTATCAGGCCAACGGTGCGTGCATCGCCACACTCTGCCTGGTTACTCCGCGCGAGGATGGCCTGCGCAACCGCGCCGCCTATCTCGACAGCCTCTTGAAAGCTGCTCATGAGATCTCCGAAAAGCTCGGCTTCCGGTCATCGAAAGACCGCTTCTTCGGTTCCTAAACCTAACAAGTTTTTTCGCGAAAGTGGCAAATCTCCGCTCTTGACTGGAACCGAGATATTGGCGCCAAGTTGATTTGACTAAGCTCTTGATAAAGATGCCACTGCGCGGCACCGTATCAAAAAAGAGCCGGAGGGCTGCCGAGGCGAGCCAGTCGGAAGTCCACCCGGCATCGATCCTGACACCATTGAGGGATTTCGTCGTAGATCGTCTTGAAATGAATGCCGAATTCTGCTGCCGACACGTCTTCGAGCCAGTTGAGATTAGGATAGCACAATGGGTAATGCGTTGACCTGCACATCGTGCGGATTAGACAAAACCGAGGCGGTCGTTCACGGGGGCTCATACATTCTTCGATGCGCCGCCTGCGGCGAAGCGATTGTCGCGACGTCGTTCATGGCGATGCTCGACTCGGAACACGAATGGGCCGCCTTTATCGATTCGGGCCCCGGAAAAGTCCCTCGGCCAGAGGCGCTTGTCGCGCGTGGACCACTTCATCAGATATCAACGGCAATCAACATCGCGGCATGTGATGGAAATTCGATACGTCTGATCCCTGAAACAGAGGATTGAAGCGCTGCCGCTGCAATCAACGAAGAGAGACCGTCAGAATCCTCCAACCCCTGGCATCATCAAAACATGCTGGATATTCCTTTGCGCAGCAGCCGTGCCTCATCGTCATACAGTCTATTCTATCGGGGCTTCGCCTCATTTGATCCGCGACCAACCAGATTCAGGCAATCAAGAAAGATTTTCGGGAACCTTTTGATGGAAACCGCATCCAATGGGTGTTTCAGGGGCCAAACGCGTCTGGAATTTTCTCTCGAGGATAGGAGACCAATATGTTCAAGGGACTTCTCACGGCAACGGCGATGGCGGTATCACTTGCGACTGCATCATACGCCGCCGACAAGCCGACCGATCCGCAGATCGCACATATCGCCTACACCGCCGGCGAGATCGACGTCGCCGCAGCCAAGCAGGCTCTGAAGATCAGCAAGAATGCAGAGGTTCGGGACTTCGCCAAAACCATGGAGCGCGACCACACTGCCGTGAACCAGCAGGCGCTTGCCCTCCTCAAGAAGCTCAAGGTCAAGCCCGAAGACAACGATACCAGCAAATCGCTGTCATCTGCCGCCAAGACGGAACTGGCAAAGCTTGCCAAGCTTCATGGCGCAGCCTTCGACAAGGCTTATGTCGACAACGAAGTGGCGTATCATAAGCAGGTCAATGGCGCGCTTGAGACGCTGCTGATCCCATCGGCTCAAAATGCCGAATTGAAATCGCTGCTGCAGACGGGCTTGAAGCTCTTCCAGGAACACCAGATGCATGCCGAACATCTTGCATCCATGGTCAAGTAGGCTCGCCATGCACTCCTTACCCCGCGCTCTTGCGGCACTGGCACTCGTCGGGTTCGCGATCAGCGAACCCGAAAGCGCAGCGGCGGCCAATCGCGAAATCATCATCGCCAAGATGCAATTCGGCATCGTGCCGGCCTTGCATGTCGGCGACGTGATCACCTGGCGCAATGATGATATATTTCGCCATACCGCGACTGCACGCGACAAGAGTTTCGACATCGATCTTCCGCCGAAGTCGCAACGAAGCCTGACTGTCAAACAGGCGGGAAAAGTGGATTTCTATTGCCGCTTTCATCCGATGATGACAGGCACGCTCGATGTCCAGCCATAGGCTGGGCAGCAGATACGCTACTTTATGTTGGAGCGATCATGGTTGGCATTCCCCGCACGGCGCCGCAGCGCATACCGGACATGGCAGCACTGTCCGATGCCGATCTCGTCGTTCATGCAAGGACAGGCGACGAGATGGCCATACGCATCCTGGTGCAGCGGCATAATCGTCGCCTGTTTCGCTCGGCGCGCGCCATCATCCGCAACGATGCGGAAGCGGAGGACGTGGTCCAGGCCACTTATGTGCATGCCTTCACCCACCTCGACGCGTTTCGCGACGAGGCGCAACTTTCAACCTGGCTCACACGGATCGCGCTCAACGAAGCGCTCGGTCGTGTTCGACGCCGTCGACCCAGTGTCGGACTTGAGGAGGTTGACATGACGGCAGGATCAGGAGGCGGCGAGCTGCTGCAATTTCCCGGCTCACTCTCGGTCGCCGACCCTGAGGCCGAGTTTTCCCGCAGTGAAACGCGCCGTCTGCTCGAACGCACGATCGACGCGCTTCCCGATGAATTCCGCGCAATCTTCATGCTGCGCGACGTCGAGGGCATGACCACCGAGGAGGCCGCCTCACATCTCGGCATCAAGCCGGGAACCGCAAAGACGCGTTTGCATCGGGCGCGCAAACTGATGCGGGTTGCCATCGAGAAACAGTTGGCGGGGACATTCTCCTTATTGTTCCCGTTCGACGGCGCGCGATGTGCCGCCATGGCAGACCGCGTCATTGCGCAATTGCCAAACATTCAGTCGAGCCTGGTCTAACCGACAGGGCATCGCACCTGACGTAAAAGCATATCTTGCACTATTGATCGGTTAAGCTGGAATCGGAAAGGCAGGGCTACTTAGGAAGTAGGCCCGGTCTACGCCAACCGGGCCTTAAGAAGATGGCTATCGGCAGACACGCTCTTCCGTAACGACCCTACGGCCGTGGTGCCACCCCTTCACGACCTTTGTAAAACAGTGACGGCGATGATCATTCCAATCGCCGCGATCATGATGGTGATGGCGGTGATAATAGGGACCATCGTCGTTCACAAGGACAATGGAAGCGGCTTGGGATGGAAGAACTGTCGCCGCGAGAGAGGCGATTGTAAGTGCAGAAGCAATAAAAAATTTGTTCATCGGGGGCTCCGAACATTTTGCTATTTTACAACGTCTTTGAGGACGTTGGATCAAGGCTAGCATCGGCCCGATGAACGGGAGATTACCGCAGTGTTCACGCGAACTTCATCTGGAGATGGTTCTCGGACATCGCTGGCTAGCGGCGGATGGGAAAGCGAGCCATGTTCAACCTGGCGGCGAAGCAGCACTACGCCACCAATGGCAAATGGATACCGAGTTGGAGCGATTGGGCCAGCGCTGGGATGAGAAGGGCCGAGCCCTTGCCGGTTCGACTTTCAAATTACCACCGAAAAAACAGACCGCCGGCAGAACGCTTCAATCTCACGCTCAAACCGATCGAAGGCCTCATAGACCCAAGGCTCGTAAGGCTCCGCGACGCCGTCAACGCGGCGCAGGCTACGCGATCTGAGTATCCTGAAAAGCCGCAAATCTATAAATCGCATCGCCTTCAACCAAAACGGAGCTTGCGGCCTATAACATCATGGACCCGCTGGCTGTCCATCTATAAGAAACTCGAAAACTAAAGGACTTGGCAGGTGTTGCAAAATTGATGGCCGACGCCTGCAGTACTTCGCCGCACCAAATAGTTAAATAAGACAGTCTGTCTCTTCATCACGGTTGAGATCGGCGCAAGGTACCAATGCGATCGACCACCGCTATGCTCAGATGCGCTTGCGCTGGGCGATGCCCCGGATCAAATGCGACACCGACGACAATAGTCGGTCCGACCTTGTCGTAGTTGGCGCGCCTGTTTCCGTAGCACGGCTCAGGCTGCATGGACCTGTCATACCTATTTCGGCTCTACCCTCCGCGATCGGGATAAATGGCGATTATTGCTCCCACGGCTGAAACATCCCAACTGTCTCCATCAATGGGCGCGGTGCTCGGAACCCTGCCCCCTAGATCAGGCGGGTTTCGAGCTTGGATCCTGTTCGGCAGCCGGGCATCTCCCTATGAATTTGTATTAAATATTGAGAAAACAATATAATATTAGCAAAGATTAATTATACTTAATCGCATATTAATAAGTAAATTATAAGATTTGCCGCATATTATCTTTGGACATACAGAATCAATACAGAGGTGATCGAATGACTATTTTTGATCGCGGCGCAAATGCTATTGCAGTACTTACCGCATTATCAAAATCTCAGGCCATGATCGAATTCGATCTTTCCGGCAAGATTCTCACCGCCAACGAACATTTTTGCCGAGCGCTCGGCTATGAACTCACCGAGATCGTCGGGAAGCATCACAGTATGTTTGTCGAGCCAGCTTACGCACAGTCTTCGGAATATAAGGCATTCTGGTCGAAACTTGCGGCCGGCAATTTCGACCAGCAACAGTACAAGCGCATCGGCAAGAGCGGAAGGGAGGTCTGGATCGAAGCCTCTTATAATCCGGTCTTCCGCCGAGGAAAGCCAATCAAGGTCGTCAAGATTGCCACCGATATCACGGCGAGCAAACTGAAGACAGCCGAGGATGCGGGCAAGATCGAGGCTCTCTCGCGAGCGCAAGCCGTGATAGAATTTACGCCCACTGGCGAAATCCTGACTGCCAATGAAAATTTCCTGTCAGCGCTCGGCTATTCGCTTGCGCAAATCCAGGGCAAGCATCATTCGATGTTCTGCGAGCCGTCCTATACGGCATCGAGCGCATATCAAGACTTCTGGAAGAAGCTCGCTGCTGGCGATCTGGTTGCGGACGAATTCATGCGGCTTGGGAAGGGTGGTCGAAAGGTCTATATTCAGGCGTCGTACAACCCGATCTTCGATCTTAGCGGCAAGGTTTTCAAAGTCGTCAAGTTTGCGACCGACGTGACCAGCCGCGTGGAAAATGTCAATCAACTTGCCGGATGTTTGACAAGTCTCGCCGAGGGCGATTTATCACAAAAGATCGAGAAAGCATTCATTCCTTCACTAGAGCGACTGCGGACAGACTTTAACAGTGCGTCCGAAAAGCTGAAGCACGCCATGGCAACCGTCGCTGAAAACGCCCATGCGATTGCCTCAGGTTCGAATGAAGTACGGATTGCAGCTGACGATCTTGCCAAACGTACGGAGCAACAGGCAGCCTCTATCGAGGAAACCGCTGCCGCGCTTGAGGAAATCACCACGACGGTAAAGAATTCGAGCCAAAGGGCAGAAGACGCAGGAAGACTTGTTAGCCGGGCGCGCAACCATGCGGAACATTCGGGCGATGTCGTGCGAAATGCCATTGGCGCCATGGATCAAATTGAGGCTTCTTCCCGCGAAATCTCCAGCATCATCGGAGTGATTGATGAAATCGCATTCCAAACGAATCTGCTGGCGCTAAATGCCGGCGTTGAGGCGGCCAGAGCCGGAGACGCCGGCAAAGGTTTTGCCGTTGTGGCGCAAGAGGTGCGCGAACTTGCGCAACGATCCGCAAAGGCGGCAAAAGAGATCAAGACGTTGATTACCGCGTCCGGCGCTCAAGTCGCCAATGGTGTTGCCCTGGTGACCAATGCGGGCGGAGCTCTGCAGGAGATTGCCAGTCAGGTGCAGGAAATCGACACCAACGTCGTGGCGATCGTGGAAGCGGCAAGGGAGCAGTCGACGGCGCTGGGCGAAATTAGCCAGGCAGTCGATACCGTCGATCAGGGCACGCAGAAAAATGCGGCCATGGTCGAGGAGCAGACAGCCGCCAGCCATAGCCTTGCACGCGAAGCTGCCGCATTGTTCCAACTGCTCGGCCAATTCAAATATGGCGAGGCGACGCGAACGGCGGAACCGGCCAAGCAACTTACTCGTCCGTCCAATCCTGCCTTTGAAGGCAGCGGGCGGCGTGTTCGACCGCAATTTCAAGCGCAAGGCTCCGCCGCGCTGGCCGTGAGCAATGACAGTTGGGAAGAGCTTTGAATGACATTAACTTCTTGATATCAAAGTCAAAAGCGCTCTGCCTCGAGAATGAGCACAGTCTCGGCTCCAGATAGTCGCTGGCGACATAGCCCCGTGTTCTGCCGGATTGCCGCGCCTGGGCGGAGAACTGGAGGGAGACAGGTTCCCGCACATCCGAGCGCAGGCACCTCACTTGGGTCGTGATAGCACGAGGAAGCTTGGATCAGAGTTCCATCACCATCTCATGCCACCTCATTCCACCATGCTCCGAATCCGAAACCTTGACGTATCGGTATCCCATCCTCTCGTAGAGGGGGACGTGCCGGTCCTTGCACATGAGGTGGATGGTCTTCTTGCCAAGGGCACCCATCCGCCGGATAAATTCCTTCATAAGCGTCCCCGAATACCCCTTGCCTTGTTCGGCAACATCCACGACCACTGACATGATGACCACGTTCGGCGCGGCAGAATCATGGCCGACAAGGTCCTTGAACTCCTCGTCCGACATTTGAACGTCAAAAGCGCACCCGCTATTAATGAAGCCGACGATGCGATCCTCGGCTTCGAGAAGCAAGAACCCCTCCGGATATTCTACGATACGCTTCCTGATCTTCTCGAACGTGGCGGCCTCGTCCCCTTCATAGGCGGAAGTTTCGATTTCGTAGCATCGATCTGCATCTACTTCCGTGGGAATGCGGAAATTGTGGAGGATGGCCACTTGGCGTTCCTTACGAAAAGAGTGTCGTCAAGCATGCGCGCGCTCGATCGGATTAGTTCCGACGGAGCGTGCGACATAACAGTTTGCTGGAGAGCTGTCGCTCTAGCCGTATCGCACGCACCGATAACACATTTGCCTTTAAATCAACCACGCTAATTCGCCTCTTCGTTCATGAAAGCCGTGGTGCTTTGCTTGCCCTTTGGTGCCTGTTGATATCGGCAAATCGGTCTGCCGAAAGTACAGCGTCAGCCCAAGACACCTCGCACGTCCCTGAATTTCTCGATGGCAAACCGCCTCGATATTGCGGCTATCCTGGTTCAGATAGATGCCATCGACTTGAAGATACTCTTGGCCAGATCGAAGCCGGTCGTGGAGATTGCCGTGCGGATGCTCCTTGTTTCTCTATCCGACCGTAAAACGGATACCATAGGAGCGGTTCTCTCAGGCAGAGGCGTCCACATCATCACTCCATTGGCACCTGGCGCTACAAACGTATCTGCGACGCTTTATTGGGCTTGCGGTATAGCATTGACGCTTGCGCTATTGCATTTGGTTGTAGCACTAAGACAATCTCCAATAGGCTGCATCAATAAGACGAACGGCGGATAGGATCCGCTTGCCGTCCACTCCTTGGATCAGCATTCCATAACATATGGTTCCGCCTTTCGCTGGTTGCGGATTTCAATGCAACCAGTAGGGGAGTATTCTGTGGCTTACGATCTCGCTCGTGGTAAACGTATTCGCGAGGCAATGTCTCGCAGCAATATCCGGAAAATTCACGCGGTTGCCGCTGAGCTCAATGTATCCGTCGCCGCCGTCTCACGCTGGCAAAATGGCGGCCACACCTCGCTGGAAAGCGCCTGCGCCCTAGCCAGCCTGCTAGATGTTTCCCTCGACTGGCTACTTCTTGGGCGCGGCACCATTGACCGGCATGAGGACACATCAATCTCGACAACGGAACTGGAATGGGTACGGGCATTCCGCAGTCGATCCACGACTATCCAGTCTTGCCTCATGCGGATCTTGGAGGCCATTCCTCCGGAACTTGAATTGCGCTGAGCGCAAAATGTGTTCTCAATTTTTACTCTGAGCTCAACAGCTTCAGGTTGATTAGAAGTAAATTATATTAGATATTTCTAATCAGGGTTTCAAACAGAGCACCGAATGATCGGGCGGCAAGCTCCTTGAGCTTCAGCCGCGGGAGAGACCCTGTGCTTCACTCTCAACGCAAAAGGATTGTTGACCATGTCTACATTGCTGACCATCAACGTGAAGAATTACCAGCCGCAGACACAGAGCTTCTACTTTTTCCAGCAACCGGCCATCTATACCGGCGGCGGACAGGTTTATTCAAACAGCCTCTTTTCGCAATCTCTCGGCAACTATGATGCAACCGGCGCAATCCTGACCTTCCAGGTCAATCTGCAATATTATGCCGGTATCCAGCAGGCGAACACGCCGCCGCAGATCGGATCGTCCTCGGGCTTTGCCTCCGCCAGTCGTGCCATCGACCTTGCCCCGAGTGCGGGCGGCGGGTCTCCGAACGATTGGACGACCGCAACGGTATCGCCGCTGGGTCTTTCCGCACCGGTCAACGGCCAAGGCGTCCAGCCGGGCGCCTTCCGTATCACAACGCCGAGCTTCACCTCGCCTCCCTACTACAATGTCGGCTCGGCGATCGCCGTCAATGGCGGCATCGTGCTGTCCAACTTCGTGCAGGCAAACCCGATGAACAACATCGATTGCCAGCCGATCCTCAAATACTTCGTTCAGACTGGTGCCTACACTCCGGGCAACGTCATGAACTTCTCGCAGTCGAGTGTGAATGCCGCGCTCTCCGACTTCACAGGCGGCTACACCATCTGCAACGTCAGCTTGCAGGCCAACGGCAACTGGAGCACGCAGCTGCAGTAGGCCGACTGCGGACACGCGGGTGAAAAACGCACCTCCTCACCCTCACCCGCGTGTGCCCGGCACGCGCCACCTGATGTCCGCCGCCGGCAAAGGCGGTGGACAGCCTCACCCAGACGGGCCGGAATCTTGAACGGGATTGTCAGAACACCATGAGCAGTTTGTCCTATCAAATCATCGTTCAGAATCTCTCGCAGACTGCGCAGTATTTCTATGTCTTCCAGAAAAGGGCGACCTTCGAACCATCTACCAGCACCATCTACTGCTGCAGTCTCGGTTGCCAAAATGTCGGCAACTACGTCAGCTCTGGCGCACAGATAGTCTTCGGCCTGGACAAACAGATCTACGCGGGCGCTATCAGCACCGCGGCGCCGCCACCGCCGCCATCGCTGTCTACCGCGTCGGTCTCGTCCGGAACTTCGCGGCTCTTGGTCAGCAACGCGACGACGAAACAAGCAATCTCGCTCACGACCGGCACCGGCAGCAATCCGCCGACAAATTTTACGGAATTGACACTCAGTCCGTTGGGGCTGTCAGAGCCTATCTATCAATCGGGGATCTCGGTTGGAGCATTTGCGATCAACGTGCCGCCCTATACGCCGGCACCGCTTCCCGCGCTCTTCAGCGGCGTCGCTGCGGTGAACACTAACCAGGCCGTTATCCTCTCAAGCTTCGTGGCGCCCGTACCCAACGCCACGATGAGTTGCTCGCCGACACAGATCTTTTTCGTAAAGACGGGCTATCAGCCGGTCGGGAGCCTCCTGACCTATGACGAAAGCAACTCGGCGCGCTGCGATTTCACGACCGGCTTTGCCACGATTATCGCCACCTACAATTCAAACGGAACGTTTTCAACCACAGGAGGATCATAGACCCAGAAGATCCAATCCAACCTTGAAGCTTGAACAACCCATCAAACTCTCAAACCACAAAGGAACATAGATATGTCGACCCATTCCCAATCGAAGCCCACCAGGCGGGACCGCAAGCTGATTATCGGGCTGGCACTGAGTGCCATCTCCATGCTGGCAACGACTGTGCCGGCCTCGGCACAACTGGCCTTTTCATCCGATTGCCGAAACCATCAGCCTATTGCAGTCGTACCACCGCAGAACGCGATCCTGTTCACCAAACAGCCCGTACCACATCCCACCGGGACAGCTTCGGTTTTTGCGATCAATAACCTGGACACATATGTTATTCCGGCAGGATCCAACTCATGCATCGTTGCCGCGCCACATGCGAACGACGACTATTGCTTCATCGCTCGCAACGATGCCACCATCAACACCGTCGGTTTCGCAGCAATTCAGAACCCGGGCGGCTTGACTGCCTGTCAGTAGCTGCGGCCTTTTCGCAGCCAGGATTCCCTCTCCTCATTAGACGCCTGTCCAAGTGAGGAGAGGTAGAATGATCCCGTCTCCCAAAAGCTACGTAGAGGTACCCGAACTTTCGACCCCTAGTCCATTGCGCCCACGAAAGCGGTATATTTTATTTTTTGCTCTTGAAGGGATCAGAACCGTCGACCCCTACGCCCTCCTCCCCGATAACAGCCGCGCCGGCGACTACGGTATATGGTCTCCAATTTCGGGATGATCGGCGCGCACCATGCAGGCAAGCCTGTTGTCCAGAAGATGCTGTACCGTGAGATTGTCGGGGGATCGACGATGCGGCCAAGCACCATGGCCGTCGTTCCGGAAATGACGCCGGTCTCAGTAAGAACGTTGCCAAATGGCGTCATCCGGAGCTTGATGCCGGGCGCAATTCACCTGTGCCAATGATGCAACGGCAGCAACGCATAGAATCGACAACACTCCTGGGTCGATTGGCATCCCAGAAGCTGCTTTTTGATGGTGCAGGCATCGCAGGTCTGACTCATCGACAACTGACTGCAGGCAATGGGATTGAACCGCCCGCTTCCCTTCAGAATTAACGAAAATACTGCCGTCGAAGGCCGTTGAATTCCGTTGGTCTTGCCAGGATCATTTTATCCCTGTCGATGAGTGTTTCATCTACCCAGCCGGGATGGCACATCAAAACTGTATTTTTCGACAATTTGCCTTGAAGCCGGTCGATCATCTTAAAAAAATCGTCGGGGCGCTTCCAATTATAAAACCCGACCAAAGGACCACGCACGGGAAACCCCGCGGCAGTCATCTGGCGATCAAAACCGGCCGCAATCAACCCAACGAAAGCAATTTTCGCCTTCATCCCAATGTCTGGCGCAAATCGCATCAAAGGGGCTCCACGCAACCACGGCAGACGGCCATCATGCACGAGCCGATCGGTGCGCGCCTCCAGCCATCGCCGCACGGCCGGTAAAAAATGTACATGCTGGTGTCCATCAATGAAATCCGGCAGCCTTCCGATACCCGCAACGAAGCGGTCGAGTTGAGCATCGAGCTCGGCGTCGATCGTCTCCTGATTGAGCTGCTGAAAGAAGGCTGCGGATAGCAGCCGTGGGAGTGATGGTAAATTCTTATCAGCGTCCCACCGGGAGAGTGGCGCAAAATCAGTCAGCGTCAGATGCAAACCAATGTCGGCCCCAGACTCTGGATTGAGCTGGCGAAGCAATCGCGATTGCTCCAGCCACTCCGGAAAAAGCGTCATGCATCCGGTACCCGTCAACGTGCCGGAATCAATCAACTCTCTGATGGCACCACTGACACCGGGGGACAGGCCGTAGTCATCGGCAACGACATTGACTCGCGACGCCATCAAACTGCGTCATCCGATCGATGGAGCCGCCGCACGATGTAGAGGGGCCGATCCTTCACCTCGCCGATGGTCACCCAGATATACTCACCAAGCAGGCCGAGAAGAGCGAGATTGAATCCGCCAAGCACGGAAATGGACGCCATCAGGCTAGGATAGCCAGGCACATTGGTGCCAAATAGCAAAGCCTCAATAATGATCTCGCCTCCGTACAGCATGCCGAGGATGCCGATAACAACACCGACGACCGACATTGAACGCAGTGGGAGTGCCGAGAAGGATGTAATCCCCTCAAGCGAAAGGGAGGCAAGAGCTCGCTTCGACCATTTGGTCCTGCCTGCCGCGCGTGGAGCCGGAATATAGGAAATGCCCTTTTGCCTGAAACCCATCCAAGCATAGAGCCCTTTGTTGAAACGTCTCTTGTCGCGAATGCGCAGCAGAGCTTCTGCCACCTGACGCCGCATGATGCGAAAATCACCTGCATTCTCGGGCATGTCGAAGCGCTGACCGGCATTGATCAGGCTGTAGAAAAGCTTGCTCGCGAGCGCCTTCGTCCAAGATTCCGTCTTTCGATCAATTCGCACGGAGTAGACGACGTCGAGATCGTCATCGGCAATCAGCGTTGAAATCAGCTCCATGCAGACGTCGTACGGATGCTGCAAATCGGCGTCCACCATCAAAATAAGATCGCCGCTGCTTTCTTCGATGCCGGAGAAAAGTGCTATTTCTTTTCCGAAATTTCGACTGAGTTCAACAATACGCCAATTGCCTTCAAGAACCGCTCGATATCGGCCGATGCTATCATCGGTGCTGCCATCATCAACGAGAACGACCTCTAAATCGAGCCCAAAGCGGCTTTTGACATCGCGTGCAAGTGCTTTTGAGAATCGTGCAAAGGCTTCCGCCGACGCTTGCTCGTTCAGAAATGGTGAGACAATAGATAGTACTGGCATTTGGCACTCATATCGACGAATAAATTTATCCAATTTTCGATTGAACCGTGGCCTATCTTGGTGAATTCAAACTGAGTTTCGCGGCAAATAATTCCTGTATGCAACCTAAAATCTTACCAACTCGGCGGGAAGACGGATGTCACAATGATCGAAGACAGCGAGTTGCTCGACTTCGCTATGGCGCAATGTCACGGATGTGAATTTAGGGAACGATTTTTTGCAAACGGCTGTTAACACCATTTTCCGACGCCCCACAAATATCCTGTGGCTTCTTATTGCCTTTCAACTCGTCGTTCTAACGATCATCCCAACAGCATTTAGTTCCGCGCCGCCGCTGGACGTCGTTGAGGGTTGGACCTGGGCACCCCATTGGCTAATCGGCACATATAAGCATCCACCCGGGCCTGCATGGTCGATCGAGATCATGCATTATCTGATACCAGGCTATTTGTTTGGCCCCTATCTGTTGTCGCAGATCGCCGTCGCTTTGACCTATCTGTTTGTCTATCTTGCGGGTTGCGTCTTCATGGATAAATGGCGCGCATTGGCAGGTACCCTACTGCTCGCCGGATCGCTATACTTCAATTATTTCACGACCCAGTTTAATCATAATGTTCTGCAGCTACCATTTTGGTCCGCAATCATTTTAGTTTTTGCCCATATATTGAAGAAGCCGGCAAGAACATCGCTCTGGATTATCCTCGGAATACTCGTCGGCGCGGGCATGTACGCCAAATACTCCGTCTGCGTAATTGCAATTACGGCAGCGATTGCCGGTGTCGTTTTTTCCAACGTCAGAGCGCAGCTGAAGACACCGAGACCCTATCTTGCGATCACGATCGCCGGGCTGATCTTCCTGCCTCACGTTGTGTGGTTGTTCCAGACCGATTTCCGGACCTTCAAATACGTGTCGGACCGCACCGCCGGCCGCAGATTTGCTGAAGAGCCCTTCATATTCTTGCTCATGCAAATCCTAAATCACATACCTATGCTGCTGTTGTTGAGTTGTGTCGGTTTTTCGACCCTCAGTGTAAAGGGCGACAGCGAGAGCTCGTCGTCAACGAAGTCGTTCTTCCGCTTATTCACCTTCACACCTTTAGCAATGCTGATCATTGGCGCACTCCTAACTGGAAAAGGCCTCGTCACCATGTGGGGGATGCCGATGTTCACCACTGTCGGACTTTGGGTCGTTGCCGAAATTGATAGCGTTTGGAATACGACTATGATCAAACGCCTGACGATCGGTGCTGCGACGTTTGTTTCCCTCGTAGGCGCCGTGTTTATCGGCGAAGCCGTCTGGTCGAAATCGCATAAACCACAGAGAACATCCTGGCCGATGCAGGAACTTGCGGAAAAAGCAAATTCTATCTGGAAAGCCGAAGTCGATACTCCCCTGCAAATCACTGGAGGAAGTATGTGGCTTGCAGGTCTCGTATCACTCGGCCTGCCACAGAGACCCAATGTGGCCGTTGATCGCGATCTCAGGCTCTCCCCCTGGGTTACGGCAAGCGACGTAGCGACCAAGGGCATGCTGTATATGTCTGACACCAAGGACGATCAACTGCCGCCCTATTGCACTGCTCATGGGCCAAGCCACCCGATCCGGCTTTCGAACAGCCACATTCCACTTATTTTTGCAACGGCCTGCTATTCCGCTTCGACCCTCCGGACCGACTTCCAATATACCGACCCGCGACAGTGACATCGAGGCGGTGACCGACGGGATCAATAAAAAAGCGCTTTTTCAGAATGATGTTAGGAACAAATGCCACCTACGAGGGGCGCCTCTTCCCATCGAACCTAATTGTCGACAACGGGCGCGCGATCACTATTTCGTAAGATTGGCAACGACGGTCTGCGGCTGCAGGATATCTACCCAACGACTGGTATCGTCAGTCGCCTGCCGCTTCAGAAAATGATACGGCGTCTGTGTCCAGTTCTTCACCTGATCGCTCAGATTATCGAGGATGAAATCCCCGCGGTCGGTGCGCACCGTGACGACGGCATGACCTTCGCCATCCGGAAGGCGCACCACCGTAATCAGAAGATCGGCAAGTGATATGCCTTTTTCCATCAGCTCCCTGCGCTTCTCCAGTGCATAATGCTCGCAATTGCCCATGCCGTCGTCAGGGTAATTCCAGTATTGCACGACACCATAATGATCGAGGTCGCTGATTGGTTTGACCCATTTGTTGACGGAGTCATTGACTGCGACAATCTTGTCCCAGGTTTCTTGTGTGAGCTTGATTGGGCGCAGATCGGTGGGATGGATCTCACATTCCATCGGGCGCCGCTTGCAGAAATCGTAGTGGCCGATCGGCTGCGATGTGATTGAACCCGTTGGCATGAACGCATTTGAAGCCGCGGAGGCGCCTGTGTCGCAGGCTAACAATGCTGCTGCAAAAGCCAGAGCTGAGACCATGGTCTTGCCTGCGTGGAACAAGCTGGCTGGCCGGACGACGCAAAACATACAAACGCCTTTGCCTTAGGGAGCAGTGTTAATAAATGGTTAAATTCCACAGTCGGCGAAGTCAATTTGGGTCGCGCCACCGGCGTCGCAAATCTTAATTATTGGTTAATGCGCGAGTGCCGCCAGCGATCGGCAAAGGTTGGATCCCGGTATCAGGACTCGGCTGGGTATTGCGAAGTTGAAATCCTACGCACCGCGTCGCCGGCGTTCCATCGGCGAACGAAGGAGGCGCTCCCACCGAACGCTTAATTCAAAATGAGGCGGGGCTCTGAATGGAGTATTTCCGTCCTAAACGGAACTGCGGAAGTGCTCTATCTCTTTGTTTTCACGCAATTCCGGACGCGAAGCCGCTCTGCACTTTTGCCGAAATTGTTCTAAACGGCAACTTCATGGCCGAGATCGAGAAGCTGGCCGGCGGGGATACGGAAAAAATCGATCATGTGGGCGCTATTACGCATCATGGCCGCAAAAGTCGCGTGCTGCCAATAAGGCAGACCACGCCCATCCTCGCGTCGCACGATCTTCTGGGTGCCGATGAAGTAGTTGATATTATCGAGATCGACGGGACATTTCAGCGACTCGATCTGTCGAACAAGGCCGGGAATGTCGGGACGTTCCATGAAGCCGTAGCGCGTAACAGCCCGCCAGAAGCCTGGTGCCTCCTCGGAAAAAACCACCCGGTCGGCCTCAGCCACCCACGGTACCGATTCCGTCCGCAACGTGATTGTCAGCACCTTCTTGTGCAATGAATTGGAATGATTGACATACCATTGGATGAGCAGAGGCGTATTGGCGGTCGAACGCGTCAGAAAGACGGCCGTACCCGGTACACGGGCTATCTGCCGCTGGGGCAGGCTTGCGATGAAGTCGCCGACCGATATCGGGTTTTCCTCCATGCTTGCCGTCATCGCCAGCACGCCACGGTGCCAGATATACATGATGGCATAGACGAGAGCGGCAAGGATAAGCGGCACATAGCCGCCATCGAGGAGCTTTGTCAGGTTCGACACGAAGAATGCCGTATCCACTACAAGAAACAGGCCGGCCACCATACCGCTTGCAAGCAGGCTCCAGCGCCATATTTCCCGCATCGCCATGAAGAGCAGCGTCGTCGTCATCAGCATCGTGGCCGAGACCGCAATGCCGTAGGCGGCCGCCAGATTGTCCGATTTCTTGAAACCCAAGGCGAGGCCGATCGTCACGATCATCAATAGCCAGTTGACGGCTCCGACATAGATCTGGCCATAACCGCCGGCAGATGTCTGCACCACTTTCAGCCTCGGCATCCAACCAAGTGCGATGGCCTGCCGTGTCATGGAGAATGCGCCGGTAATGATGGATTGGCTGGCAATGATCGTCGCCGCCGTCGACAAAAGGATCAGCGGCAGGGTGAGACCGGGCGGACAAAGACGATAAAAGATATTGCCGTCGGTCGGCGCTCCGGCAAGGACGATCGCGGACTGCCCCACGTAATTCAGAACGAGGCTCGGAAAGACGATGAGCGACCAGGAAAGCTTGATCGGCATGGGTCCGAAGTGCCCCATATCCGCATAGAGCGCCTCCGCGCCGGTAACGCAGAGAAAGACGCCACCGAGCACGAGAAAGCCAATGCTGCCGTGGTGAAGAAGAAAGGACAGACCGTAAAGCGGATTGAGCGCCCAAAGGACCGCCGGATGCTGAACCACGCCCCATATGCCCATCAGCGCCATGGAAAGGAACCAGACGCTCATGATCGGACCGAAGGCGTGTCCGATCCGCGCCGTGCCGAAAGGCTGGATGAGAAATAGGCCGAGCAGAATCGCGACTGTCAGTGGCAGCACATAGGCCTGCAACGATGGAGAAACGATATTGAGACCCTCAAGCGCAGAAAGCACCGAGATCGCCGGCGTTATGGCCCCATCGCCATAGATCAGTGCGGCGCCGAAAAGGCCGAAGGCGACAACAAGCGGCCTGACCTGTCGCTTGATGCCAAGCAGGGCCATGAGGGCCAGGATGCCGCCTTCGCCGTCATTGTCGATGCGCATGGCAAATCCGGCATATTTGACCGAAGTGATGATGACGAGCGTCCATACGATCAGCGAAAGCACGCCCAATATGGTTGCCGGATCGCCCGTGCCGGTCATGTCGAGCACGGTCTTGAACGTATATAGCGGACTGGTGCCGATATCGCCGAACACGATGCCGAGGGCACCGATACTCGCCAGGAACCAAGAGGATGAATGCGTGGTCGAACGCTGGATTGCCGACATCAACTGCTCCCGAATCTCAAGGTCGAGGGCCCCAGCGGCACATTAAACACTTTCACATGAAGGCAAGATGATTGACGAGATCGCAAGGGAGACGGCCGCAAAGACAGGTCCGGTCCCGCCAATATCAAGGCCGAATGCCGGGATTCATGAACCGGCGATCCAGGGCAATTCCCAGAAAATGCATAACGATCCTCTGCCTTAAATTTAGTAAAAACAAAAAGATAGATCGCTCTTACGATTCGCGGAAAAGCAGAGCGGTTCCAGGCTATGCGGGAAGGACCGTGCAGCGTTCGGGCGGAAGCGAAAATGAGAGAGAAGCCCCTCTTTCCTCCTTACGTGGCCAGTCGAGACGAACAACGTCGCAGCCGATGCGAACCTGAACGCGCCAGCACCTCCCTTGGAATGCGCTGTCGACGACTTCTCCGGTCAGATCGTTATTGCCGGTAGCCGGCCGCCCGTCTTCCGGACGAACGACGAGAACGGCAGGTCCTTTCATATAAGGCGAAGCGTGATGCATGACGCCGCCATTGTCGGAGACCTTGAAACTGTCGTCGCAAGCCATTCCCTTGAGTAGGGAGAAGCCTCCAAGGAATTTGGCGACGAAAGCATTTGCAGGCGCCTCGTAGATCGCCTGGGGTGCGGCAAATTGCACGATGGAGCCGCTGTCCATGACCGCAAGGCGATCCGAAACCGCCATTGCCTCAACCTGGTCATGCGTGACATAGACGGCACTCATTCCCTCCGCGCGGATAAGCTGCATCATGTCCGCCCGCAGGTCGTCGCGAAGCGCCGCGTCAAGATTGCTCAAAGGCTCGTCGAGCAGGAGGAGCTTCGGCCGCATGGCGAGACATCTTGCAATGGCGACGCGCTGCTGCTGGCCGCCGGAAAGCTCGCTGGGCCTACGGTTTGCCAGCTGCCCGAGATGCGTAATGGAAAGCGCATGGTCGATGCGGCGCTCGACCTCGGCACGATCGTAACCTTTCACCTCAAGGCCGAAGCTTAGATTCTCTCGGACGGACATGTGAGGCCAGAGCGCATAATCCTGAAAGACCAGGCCGACATTGCGCTGCTCGGCCGGCACCCGAACGCGGCGTGACCAGACGACGTCCCCCTGGATATGAATGTCACCCTCGTCCGGCTCCACAAGGCCGGCAATGGATCGCAGCAACGTCGATTTGCCCGATCCACTGGCGCCGACGAGGGCAATAACCTCGCCCACCTCGACAACAAAGCTCAGGTCCTTGAGAACTGCCTTGCCGCCAAGCGACTTGGTGATGCCCGAACATATAAGAGCAGCCTTCGTCATGACGTCATCTCCTTCTGACCCGCGCTCGACCGGGTAATTGCGAGTACCAGTCCCCAAATGAGAGCAACTGCCAGCAGGGCGACAAGCGCCATGGCGCAGGCAACGGCATCCCTGTCCTGGGTGAAATCGTCGACGATCAGCGCAGGCAGCGCCGGTCCGGCCTGCGGCATCAGGAGCTGTGACATGGGCAGCTCAAACACGGTGCGCACCATCGTCACGCCAAACGCGGCCGCAATCGCGCGCCCCGCCAGTGGCGCAACTATCCGGCGCAGGTATTGAAAGGGGCTTGCGCCCGCCAACCGCGACGCCTCGCCAATCGACGGGCCGAGCCGATCCAATGCCGACCACATGAAGATCAGGCAGTAGGGCAATGCCGCCGCGCTATAGCCAAGAACGAGCAAGGTTCTCGTGCCATAAAGATTGAGTTCCGTGAAACCGGGCACGCGATCATAAAGGAGAATATAGCCGAAGGCGAGAATGATCCCCGGCACGGCAACCGTAACCATTGCCAGGGCGACGGCGATCGTGCGCACCCTGCTTGACGCAAGCGAAACCCGGAAGGCGAACAGAACCGCGAAGGCGACCGTTACGAAAGCTGCCGCAAAACCATAAAGAAAGCTCGAAACCAGTGCCTGTCCTGCGACATTCGATAGGTCCAAGACGGCCCTGATCGCATCCAGGGAAAAATTCGCCAAAGCAAGCCCATCTCCCAGGGAGGTCGTAAGCGCTCTCAAAGTGACGGCCAGCAACGGCAGCGCGGCCGACAAGACGGCGACCAGCATCAGCAATCCGACAGCCAACGGCTGCCAGCCTCCGAGCCTATAGGGCCGCAGATGCCGGTTGCGGCCGGAAAGGAACCGAGCCTCGCGCTGCGTTCCGCTCACGGCAGCAGCACTGACGGATCCGGACACCAGCACGGCCAGAAGCAACGCCTGGGCACCGGCGGCTGCGAAATCGACAGGAAAGCTCGAGGTCGCGGCATAGATGTTGTAGGTCAGCAACCCGAAGTTCATCGAGCGCGCGATCGTATTTGCCAGACCGAAATCACCGATGACTTCGGCAAATGTCGTCAACAGCGACAATCCGATTGCTGGCATGAGCATGGGAACAATGATCTTGACGACCGTCCGCATGGGGCCGGCGGAAGCCATACGGGCAGCGTCGATATATTCGCCCCCAATGCCTTCGAGGCGGGCACGGATGATGAAATAAGGTACCGGGAACAGCGAAAGCGCCATTACAAGCAACAGACCGGGCGGACCGAAAAAGGCCGATGCCTGCATGGGCGAAAGCACCCCGAGATAGACCAGATAGCCGCCCTGCGACATCAACAGCACCCAGGCAAGCCCCTTCAAGTAGCTTGGCGTTGCAAAGACGATCCAGGGTAAAGCGGTCCAAACCCTACGAAGACGAACATCGCTCAGATGGACTATCAGCGCCCATGCGGCGCCGAGAAGTGTGGAAACCACAGCACCGACCATGCCGAGAATGATGGTGTTGACAATGCCGCGCAACAGGCGCGGTGAGGTGATCATGCGCGCTAGCGCATCCAGCGACGGCCTGAGACTTGGGCTTGTGGGATCGAAGAGCTTTGGGAAAATGGCCTGCACGAGCACAAGGAGCATCGGCAAGCCGACCAGAATGAAGGCGACAAGCCACAGGAGCGGCGCGTTGCCGCCCCAGCGTCTTCCGTGAGATGTGAATGGGCGCAATGCAACGTCCCTGATCGACCTGCCCCTGGCGGAGGCGCGGACGATCCGCGCCTCCGGTTCGGTCACGGTACGAATTGATCCCTGAACCATTGCTTCCACTCGGTTTCGTTTGCGGCAGCTGCCTTGTCGTCGAGAACCTGCCAGGTCGCAGTATTGTCGATGCGGGCACCCTTGGCTTTCACGCCTTGGATCAAGGGAGCAAAGAACGCATCGCCGCCCTCGGTTTGCTCCATAGCCGCATTGCCATCCTTCGTGAGCAGGAACTGCACGAAGGCCTTGGCATCCTCTTCATGCGTCGTCGTGCGGGCAATACCCGCGCTTGAAGGGATCGCGACTACGCCTTCGGTCGGATACACGACCGAAATCGGCTCCTTCTTGTCCACGAGGGCATAGATGGAGGTGTCCTGCTGGATCGCGACGCTCGCATCACCGGTGATCAGAGACTTGTTGACCGCACCGCCGCTTGGGATGCCGCTCAGCTTCCTGTTCGTCAGGATGCTTGAGAGTTCCTGCTTGCCGGCATCGACGCCCTTGGTGGCAAAATAGCCCGCCAGCCATTGGAACGCCGGGCCAGACAGGTTCGGGTCCTTGGCGGCAACGCTTCCGGAAAAGCCGACCAGATCGCTCCACGAACGAGGAGGCTTGGCGCTTCCGATCTTTTTGGTGTTGACGGCGATTGCCGTCGTCGAGACGGTGATCGGAAAATAGGCCTGGTTCGTCGGAACAAGGCGTCGTCCAAGCGTGGTGTAGTCGACCTTGTCCGCAAGACCCGGCTCCGGCTTGAGGATCCCCTGCTCGGCGAGCCGGTGCATGACGGCCGAACCCTCGACCCAGAGAATATCGAACTTGGGATTGTTGCCTTCCGCCGCGACTTTTCCGAGCAACTCACCGGTGGAAAGCCGGACCAGATCGACTGGAATGCCGGTCTTCGCCGTAAATGCCTTGGTCGCCGTATCGACGGTATCAAGAGCCGAATAGACAACAAGATGATCGGCCGCATGGGCGGAACCAAAGGCGGTCGCCGCACCAAGTAAGATTGCACTTACAAAAGAAAGCTTCTTCATCGATATATCCTTGAGGGCTTAGAATGTTCGAACTGAAATCACTTCTTCACACCGCGTTTCAGCCAGTGTTTGTCGATGGCGCCGCGCAAGGCGCCGAATTTTGCAAGGGATGAAAGGGCTGAAGCTTTATCTTCCGCGGCAAGCGCCACAATCATGGCCTCGATCAGAACGATCGTCGTGCCGTGCATGGCAAGGTGGTCCGCCCGCCCCCGCGATATCGGCAGGACTTCAGCGACCTGCCGGCTGACATGGGGGTAAAGACTGTCGCCGACCAGTAGGACCGGCACTTCGTGGGCCTCGGCATAATCAAGCACAACCGAAACCTCTCGGTAGACGGGTGCATGGGCGATCATCAGGATGGCATCACCCTTCTCAACCGAAATCAACCGGTCAGCCAGGCCGATGCCGCTGTCGGACAGAGCCGTTGTCGAAAGGCCGAGCCGATTGAACTGCAGCGCCGCATATTCGGCGACGTTTCCAGAAGGGCCGATGCCGAACACGAACCTGTGCCGAGCGGAAAAGAGGGCCTGAACCGTCCGTGCAAAGGCCTCGGAAAACGCGACAGACGACATGACCTCAAGGCTTTCGTGATGAGCTCGCAGCACAAGACCCAAGGCACCTTCGGAAGTTGCCCCAAGGTCTTCCAACGTGCGGCTGAGACGGCCCTCAGGGCCGGCCGCGGTCAGATCGGCAAGGATTGCCTCGCGCAAATCCGCAAGACCGTCAAAGCCCAAACTTCTCGCGGTGCGAACAACGGTGGCGTCACTCGCCCCGACCTTAGCCGAAATTTCAGCTGCGGAATTCAAAAGGACCGCTTGCTTCTGGCTTCGAAAATACGAGGCCATCTTCTGCTCGGCAGGCGACATCGACGGAAGTGCGGCATCAATCCGTTCGTTCAGCGTCAATTGATCGGGGGCTTGTTCGGTCATCATCTCAGCTCGGTCGCAAACATTTCATGCGGCATGATTAGGAAATGTTTATTTCATGATGATGACAGGGAATGCCGTGTTGGCAGTCAGCCTTGTAGGGGCGTTCGACCCTTAAGATGCATCTGCGCGCTCGCGAATAAGAACGAGCAATGCCGATCTGAAAGTCTCCGGACTCAGTATTCCAGTCGGTATTGCCGACATGGGCGTCAATACCGACAACATTCCAAAGCCTTAGCCTTTTTCCAGCCGGTTTATCGTTGCCTTGCGGAGAGCACGACCTGCAAATGCGACGGCTGCTTTGAGCGGTGTCCCCGCAGCCAATCGAATGCCAGATAGATGACCGGTGTCGTAAACAGCGTCAGTGCTTGCGAGACGACCAGGCCACCGACGATCGCAATGCCGAGGGGAACGCGCAATTCGGATCCAGGCCCGGTTCCCAATGCCAGTGGAACCGCCCCGAACAATGCAGCAAGCGTCGTCATCATGATGGGCCGGAACCGCAGCATACAGGCCTGTCGTATCGCATCTTGCGGCGCCAGCTTCTGCGTTCGTTCGGCAACAAGCGCAAAGTCGATCATCATGATCGCATTCTTTTTGACGATGCCGATCAAAAGAATGATGCCGATCATCCCCATGATGGACAGGTCCAGATTGGCCAGTTTCAGGGCCAGCAAGGCTCCAAGTCCCGCGGATGGCAGCGTGGAGATGATCGTCAGCGGATGAACAGCGCTTTCATAGAGAACACCCAGCACGATATAGACCGCGACGATGGCAGCCAGGATGAGCCAGGGCTGGCTTCGCAGCGAATCCTGGAATGCCTGCGCCGTCCCTTGGAAGGTGCCGATGACGGTGGCCGGCATACCCGCGCCCGTCTCCGCCGCCTTGATGGCCGTCACGGCGTCGCTGAGGGCACTGCCCGGCCTCAGGTTGAAAGAGATCGTCGTTGCCGGGATGGACCCCTGGTGATTTATGGAGACCGGCAGAACACCTGTCTTCAGCGATCCAAGCACGCTGAGTGGAACAAGCTTGCCGGTGGTGGAAGACTTGACATAGAGGTGCGACAGCGACTCGGGTGACAAGGCGAACTGCGGCGCAAGCTCCATCACGACGTGGTACTGGCTGACCTGCGTGTACATCGTAGCGATCTGCCGCTGCCCGAAAGCGTCGTAAAGCGTTTGATCGATCTGGGAAACGCTGACACCGAGCCTGGATGCCGTCGAGCGATCTATATCGAGCGTGAGGCTGGTCGCAGCCTTCTGCTTATCGGAAATCACATCCTGCAGCTCGGCGAGGCCCTTCAAGACCTTGGTCATCACCGCCGCCCATTTGTCGAGCTCCGCCGTATCTGGATCTTGAAGCGTGTATTGATACTGCGACGCGGAAGACCGTCCACCGATCTGGACATCCTGGCGAACCTGCAGGCCGACCGTCAGTCCCTCCAAACCCGCGGTCGCAGTTCGCAGACGCGCCAGCACTGCCGACGCCGGGCTTCGCGTGCCGATCGGCTTCAGATTGATCTGGAGCTGGCCGACACTGGCCGACGGACTGGGATTGATCCAGTAGGCAACGTTGTCGACGGCCGGGTCAACCATGACGATATGCGCGAGTTCCTGCATCTTCGTCGACATGTCCGCAAATGATATGTCGGTTGCCGCCTGCGCCTGCCCTTGAACCCATCCGGTATCCTGTTGCGGGATGAAGCCCTTCTGGATGGAAACGTAAAGCCAGCCCGTCACCGCCATCGTGGCGACCGCAACGATAAGGACTATGATGCGGCTGCGAAGGACGACATCGAGCGCTCTTCCATACCCCGCCGTGCATTTTTCGAAAAATGCCTCCGACCAGCGGAAGAGCGCACCGTGCGGCTTGTCGTGATCATGCTTGATCAACCAGGCGCACATCATCGGGGTGACCGTCAACGAAACGAGCCCCGATATCGTGATCGCCACGCTGATCGTAACGGCAAACTCACGGAAAAGGCGACCGACAATCCCGCTCATCAGCAGGATGGGAATGAAAACGGCAACCAGGGAGACAGTCATCGAAACGATGGTAAAGCCCACCTCGCGCGATCCCTCGACAGCGGCCTCGAGAGTGGACTTTCCCTCGTCGACATGTCGCATCACATTTTCGATGACCACGATGGCGTCATCGACGACAAACCCGACGGCGATGGTCAATCCCATGAGCGAGAGATTATCGAGGCTGTAACCGGCGAGGTACATGACGGCAAAAGTACCGATCAAGGATAGCGGAATGGTTGCCGCCGGAATGATCGTCGCCCACAGATTTCGCAGAAAACTGAAGATCACCAGCACGACGAGGCCGATAGTGATGAGGATCGTCACCTTGACGTCGTCGACCGAGGCCTGGATCATGCCCGACCTGTCGGCGACAACCGACAGCTTGATGCCGGCCGGCAGCCCTGCCTCCATTTGCGGCAGCTTCGCCTTGATGCCCTGAATGGTATCAAGCACGTTTGAACCGGCCATTTTATGGACATCCAGCATCACCGACCGCGTATCCTGCAGCCAGGCCGCCTGGTTGACGTCCTCCGGAGCCGACACTACCGTCCCGAGATCTTCTGCGCGAATGGGCGAGCCGTTCTTATAGGCGATCACCATCGAACGAAACGCCGGGACGTCCATGATCTGGTCGGTCGCATCGAGAACGATGGTCCGTCCGTTGCCGGCCAGCTGCCCCTTGGGCTGATTGACCGTCTGAAGGCCGACGGCGCTTCGAATATCCTCCAGCGTCAATCCTCGCGCCGCAACCTTGTCCGGATCGAGCTGGATGCGGATCGCCGGTCGCTGGGGACCATGGTAATCCACCAGGCCCACGCCATTCATCTGCGAAACCTGCTGTGCGATGATGTCTTCGGCATAATGATCGAGTTCGGTCGTCGGAATGCGGTCGGATGTGAGCGCTAGCGTCAGGATCGTCGCTTCCGCCGGATTGCTCTTATGGAAGGCAGGAGCGGCCGGCAGATCCTTGGGCAATTGACCGCTGGCGGCACTGATCGCGGCCTGAACATCCTGCGCGGCGGCATCGATATCCCTGTTGAGATCGAATTGCAGCGCGATCGAAGTTCGCCCGGACGAACTCGTCGACGTCATCTGGGATACGCCCGAGATCGTCGAAAGTTGATTTTCCAGCGGTGTGGCAACCGATGTCGCCATTGTCTCGGCGCTAGCGCCGGGAAGAGAGCTTGAAATCTGGATCGTGGGAAAATCGACCTGGGGCAGCGATGCGATAGGCAACAAGCCATAGGCAATGGAGCCAACGATCAAAAGTCCGGCAGCCAGGAGGCAGGTTCCGACCCTGCGTTGGATGAAGATTTGTGAAAGGTTCATTGGACCGCCCCCTCGCCGCCGGCGGCCAGCTTCTTGTCGTCAGGGCCTTGCGTGGAGACGACGGTTCCATCGGCAAGCCGGGACTGACCGGAGGTGACGACGATCTCGCCGCTGGAGACGCCTTGCGTGACTGCGGTGAGGCCCGAGTAAGCAATGCCGGCGGTCACCGAGGCGGTGGAAACCTTGTTGCCCGGCTTTACGACGAAGACATACGGACCTGTCTGCCCGTTCTGTATCGCCGATGATGGCACGACCGTCGAATTCGGATCGGTGCGCAGCGTTATGTTTGCCGTCACCAGCTCTCCGGGCCAAAGCGACAGGTCCTCGTTTGCAAACACGGCCTTCAGCTTCACCATGCCGGTGGATGAATCCACCTGGCTGTCTATCGCGCTTAGTTTTCCGTCGGCCAGATGCTTGGCGCCGTCGCGGCTATATGCCGAGACGGTCAGCTGGCCCTTTGCCTGTCCCGCAACCAAATCCGGAAGATCATCCTGCGTCAGCGTGAATTCGACGGAGATGGGGCGCATCTGCGTGACGGTCACCACGCCCGTCGCATCGGTTGTACGCAGGATGCCTCCTTCCTGCTGCTGGCGCAGGCCTACCCTGCCGGTAATCGGAGCCGTGACGGTTGCGAACTCCAGATTGAGTTTCGCAGTATCGAGCGCCGCCTTTCCCGATGCCGCCGTGGCATCCATGACCTTGACTTGCGCCGCCGCCGTCTGGGCCGCCTGGGTCGTGCCGCTGCCCGTGGTCGTGAGCTTCTGTGCCCGGGCCTCGTCTATCTTGGCCTGATCGAGCTGGGCCAGCTCCTTGTCGTAGTCCGCCTGCGCTTGTGCCACGGCCGCCGCGTAGGGGCGAGGGTCGATCGTCGCAAGGATATCTCCAGCCTTGACATCCTGTCCTTCAGCGAAAGCGATATGCTGGAGCTGGCCGTCGACGCGGACCTTCACATCTACGGCGGTCAACGAGGAAACCACACCGAGACCACTGCGCACGACAGGCAGATCTTTTATTGCCGCCGTCGCGGTCTGCACCGGGACCGGCGCGCGTTCGGATGCCGATGCTTTGGTTTTGCTAAGACCAGGCCCCGGCCAATAGACGAGATACCCGGCTACTGCTCCGGCTACCGCCAAAGCGCCTATCCCCAGAAGGTAAAATGGCCTAGCTGAACTGTTTGACCCTACACGGGAACGATCCACTGCAAAACTCCATAAAGCGTTTAAAATTGCGCAGGGACACGGAGCCCCGTCACGCGATGCTTGGAAATGTGACGGATCGCAAATGGCCGGTAATTCGCGCCAGGATGAAAAATTTTTTATGTTTCGCCGAAGCCGCGGATTATGGCTTGATGAGATACCCGGCGCCTGGAACCGTGATAATCATGCTTGTCGTTGCGCCCATGTCGATCTTCTTGCGCAAACGATGGACATGCATGTCGACGATATTACCTCGGGGATCGAAGTCGTAGTCCCACGCGGCCTCAAGCAGCATCGCACGGGTTACGACGGAACCTGCGTTGCGCATAAGAGCCTGCAGAAGGAGGAATTCCCTGAACTGCAGATCAATGATGCGTTCCTTCCTGCGCGCAATTCGCCGCCGAAGATCGAGCGACAAATCGCCCACGACCAGCGTGTTCTCGTAGCCATCCGCTACGAAGTGCTTCGTAATGGCCTCGATGCGGGCAAGGAGTTCGGAGAAGAAGAAGGGCTTGGCGAGGTAGTCGTCGCAGCCGGCACGCAACCCCTCCACACGATCCATCGAGCTCGCCAGCGCGCTCACCATGATCACCGGCACATTGACCTTCATCTCGCGAAGGCGCCTGACGAGCTCGATGCCGTCAAGCTTGGGCAGAAGCCGATCCACCACCAGGCCGTCGTAGATCAGCTCCATTGCAAGTGCAAGGCCGAGTTCACCATCGCCTGCGACATCAACGACATGCCCGGATTCGGAGAGGCCTCGCTTCAGATAGGCCGCACTTCGGTCATCATCTTCAACTACCAGCAGGCGCATTCAATCCTCGTTGAAGACAGCACGTCGTTCCAAGCGCTCGCGAAGATGAAATTGATTTCATGTTCAGGCGAACGAATATTCAAGATTGATTATCTAGATAATGTGCGAAAGCTAGTCAGCATTCTTGGAGGAAATGTGTCGAAGATACTCGTGGTCGAGGATGATCTGGGGACGGCGTCGGAAATCGAGGCGGCACTTGTGGACCACGGCTGCACCGTTACACAGTCGGTCGACGGTCGGGATGGACTGGTCAAGGCGATTTCCGGCACATTTGATGCCATCGTGCTCGATCGCATGCTGCCCGGCACGCTTGACGGGCTCGGAATGCTGGCTGCCTTACGGGCCGCGTCCGTGCAGACCCCGGTCCTGATTTTGAGTGCGCTTTCAGCGGTCGACGAAAGGGTACGCGGTCTCAAGGCCGGCGGCGACGACTATCTGACGAAGCCGTTTGAAGCGCTCGAGCTGACGGCGCGGCTGGATGTCCTCATGCGCCGCCGAACCAACACGGCTCAGGAGACGGTTCTCAAAGTCGGCGATCTTGAAATCAATCTCCTGACACATACCGCCAGCCGGGCTGGCAACATCATCGATCTCCTGCCGCGGGAGTATCAGTTGCTTGAATATCTCGCCCGGCACTCCGGTCAGATCGTTACACGCACGATGATGTTCGAAGAAGTCTGGCACTACCGCTACGGCGAGGCGACGAACGTCATCGACGTCCATATCAGCAAACTTCGCAAGAAGCTGGATCTGCCTGGCCTTACGCCCCTGATCCGAACGCTTCGTGGCTCAGGCTATATTCTCGATGCGGCCAATTGAACTTTTCAGGACGAGCGGCTTCCGCTTGGCGCTTGCCTTCCTGCTCGTGTTCGGCGCGGCAGCAAGTGCTTTGTTTCTGTTCGTCGATTGGCAGATGCAGGACTTTCTCGACCAGCGAAGCGACGAATGGCTGAGGCGCGAGATGCAATCGCTTCAGAACCTGCCGACGGACGCGGTCGTTTCACGCCTATCCGCCCGAAGCCGGGATTTGACGAACACCGAGCGCCCCTTTTCGCTTTTCGATCGGGATGGCAAGCTCGTGGCGGGAATCCCGCTCACCTATCCCGAAGGATCCGTTGTTGACGCTCCCTTCGATTTCGCCGACCACAGCACCGCAAGGAAATATCACTATAGAGGGTTGCTGCATCGGCGCGCCGATGGCTCCTCCATCCTTGTCGCACAAAGTCTGCATGAGCAGCGCGAATTTCGCGAGCGTCTCGAAAATGCGACGTTGTTCGCGGCGCTGACAACAGCGATATTGGGACTTGCGGGCGCAATCGCCGTCGGCTTCGGCGCGGTTCGTCGGCTGGACGCCATGTCTGGCGCCGCAGCGCAAATCATGAAGGGAGATCTCAAACAGCGACTGCCGACAGGCCGCGCCGGCGGCGACATCGATCGCCTCGCCAAAGTGGTCAATGAAATGCTCGACGAAATCGAGCGCCTGATGCAGGAAGTCAAGGGCGTTTGCGACAATATCGCCCACGATATGCGTACGCCGCTCACCCGCCTGCTGGGCAGCCTTGAGCGCGCGCGCCGGCGCGCGACCAGTATCGATGAATATCACGGCTATATCGACGAAGCGCTCGACGAGATACGCGGCATTCTCAAGACGTTTGGCGCGCTTCTGCGTATCTCGGAAGTGGAGGATGGCCTGCGGAGATCAGGCTTCGTCGATATCGATTTGAAGGAGATCGCACGCGATGCCGTCGATTTCTTCGAGCCCGCAGCCGATGAATGCGCGGTCACTCTTGCCTATGCGGCGAGCACGGAGCAACCAGCGATCATCTCAGGCGACCCGAGCCTGATCTTCGAAGCGATCGCCAACCTGATTGACAACGCGATCAAGTTTACGCCGCCGGGAGGGAGCGCAACCGTCCGCGTCGAAGGCACAGAGCGCGGAGTGGCTGTGACCGTCGAGGATACCGGCATAGGGATCCGCGCGGAAGAGGCCGACGCCGTGCTTCGCCGCTTCTATAAGGCCGAGAAAAGCCGACATGCCCCCGGCAATGGTTTGGGACTGAGCCTGGTTTCAGCGATCGCAAGGCTGCATGGCATGCGCCTCGAAATCATGACACCAAATATTGGCACCCACGTTCGGCTCGCAACCTAAACGTCAATGCCGATCGCTTTCAATAGAGTTTATTTGCAGTTGATGCGATTGGAACCGACGACCCTATTGTTACGGAAGTCTTCCGCCTCAAATTTTCCAATAGCATACATCGGCTTAACCTCGATAGAATGACCGATCGGGGGCTGGCCGGCTTCTGGGTGTTAAATATCAGTAGGATTTGACCGGTTTTCATTTGGCGTTGCCCGATTAAACTGAGCCAAAAGCTCTGCAAAAACAAATCCTTCCAATTAGTGCTAAGCGTTATTTCTGCTGTTGTTTTCTTTGATGAGACCGTGACCGGAAGAATGATTTTCGGCGCACTTCTCGCGGTTGGTGCAGGCGCATGGATCATATCGTATCGGGTCAGACAAGTTCAGACTCTCCGCGTCAGCTACGAGCCGCCAATGAGGTAACTGACGATGTTGAAAGCCCTCAGCACTGCAAGCGATGTGAACGATCCGCGCAGTTCTAATGAAAATTCCGAGCCTTCACCTTTAGCGTATCGATATGAAGATCGGGGACTTTCAATCCCTTGGTTCAGGGACCAGACGTAGTAGAGTTCCATCGCTCGCCGCGGCGTTGATTGCCGTTGATATCTGATGAAGCGGTCCACGCGTGACAAGCGTCTTCGACAGAGGAGGTTTTCATGGACCTGGATCGAAAAAGGCTGAGTAAGTGTGATCCGGATCGAGCATCGTCATGAACGATGTTGCGACGATTGCAAAGCCGAACTTATCGAAATCGTCGCAAGGCGTACCCCCTATCTCCATCTGAAAGATGCGGAAAGAACCGTCAACGCAATCCTGGAGGAAATGGCAGGAGCGTTGATACCGACGCTCAGATCGAATCGAGAGGTTCTGGCGCCGTCACTATTCGACACCGGTTGCCGCGCGTGGGAAACCAACCGGAAACGACCCAGTCAATTTTTGCCAAGGAAAAGTGAGTGCCATATTTTAAGGCCGAAACACGCAGTTCCCCTCCCCGGGCAGGAGCTTTCGCAGGCCACCGCCCATGGCAGGGTCGAGGGCGTCGGGTAGGCGATCAAGAACCAAAGACTTTGATCGATCAGAGAGCGGTCGCCGCCAGGCCGCCATCGACTGCCAGGTTGACGCCGACCACACAGCGAGCGGCATCCGAGCAGAGGAATAGGGTGGGTCCGGCAATCTCGTCAGCAAAGGCAGGGCGCTTCATCAGGCCCGCGTCTCGCTGCACCCGTTCTTCGCCCAGCATGGTGACGAAATCGCCAAGGATCGGAGTGAAGACCGGCCCCGGTGCCACCGAATTCATGCGGATGTCGTACCGCATGAACAGATCGGAGCTACGCGCGCGCGTCCAGACAATCAGCGCCTCCTTGAAATACTGATAGCAAGTCTCTTGTGCGACCGGGTTGTCGTTTAGCCAGGCCAGTCCCTCGGCGAAGTTCTTCGTCGCGGCGAGCGCATGATGAGCCTCGACACGTTTGGGCCACTCAGCGCCAAGAATGGAGGCAAAATTGACGATCGATGCCCCCTTGGGCATCCGCGCCACCAGCACTTCGGTGAGGTGGCGAAGCCCGAGGTAATTGACTTTCGCGACGAGAGCCCGATCGGCGGTTCCGGGCACGCCCGCCGCATTGATCAGCGCGTCGACCTGCCCGGGCAGTGAGCGCACGGCTATGTCGATTGCGGAGGGATCACTCAGGTCGGCCTTGATGAAGCCGTCAAGCGTCAGCATCGGATCGTTCCGATCAAGACCGATAACATGTGCGCCATGAAAGCGTGCCAGGCGAGCGACTTCGCCCCCAATGCCGGAGGACGCGCCGGTGACGACGATTGTTTTTCCGTGAAAGTTCATGGGTATCATCCTTGTTCTGGAAGGCGTCGAACCGGGCGCAGTCAGGCGGTCCGGGGCTCGATCGCGAAAATGGACGAAAATGCAGGCAGATCAGAACGGATAGGGTGTTGCGGCGTTCTTGATCGAAACCCACTGCCATTGGGTGAATTCTTCGATGTCCGCCGGGCCACCCACCCGCGTGCCGTTACCCGATTTGCCGCGTCCGCCGAAGGGGGCATATGGCCCGCCATTGACCGTCTGGTCGTTGATGTGCAGTTGGCCAACCTCAAGCTCTTGTCCGACTGCCATCGCCCGGCCGATATCGGCGGAAATGACCCCGGCGGCGAGGCCGTAGTCGGATCGGTTGGCAAGCGCTATCGCCTCTTCGTCACTGCGGAAAGAGACGATACAGGCGACAGGGCCGAAGATCTCCTCCTCGAAGGCGAGCATGCCGGGCTTCACGCCAGAGAGCACGGTTGCGGGATAGAAGCGCCCCTTTCCGCTACCGCCGGCGAGCAATCGGGCGCCTTTTGTCACAGCGTCGTCGACGATCGCCTGGATCGCCATCACCTGGGCATCCGAAATGATCGGCCCGAGCGCCACCTGGTAGCTCGAGGGATCGCCAACTGGCAGCTGCGCGGCCTTTGCGACCAGCCGCTCAGTCACCGCCCGTTCGATCGTCTCGTCAACGAGAATCAGGCCGGTTGCCATGCAAATCTGACCCTGGTGAAGGAACGCGCCCCAGGCGGCATTGGAGGCCGCGACGTCAGGATCGGCATCATCAAGAATGATTAGCGCGTTCTTGCCGCCAAGTTCGAGCTGAACACGCTTCAGGTTCTTGCCGGCTATCTCGCCAACCTTGGCACCGCCGCGGGCGGAGCCCGTGAAAGAGATCATCGCCACGTTCGGATCGCTGCAGAGAGCTTCGCCGGCATCTGCGCCGCCGGGCACGATATGCAGAATGCCCGCCGGCAAGCCGGCCTCCTCGAAAATACGGGCGATGATGATACCGCCCGAGATCGATGTGCGCGGATCGGGCTTGTGCACCACCGCATTGCCGACCGCCAGCGCGGCGGCAATGGAGCGAACCGAGAGAACGAGCGGAAAATTGAACGGCGAGATGACGCCGACGACGCCATGCGGCACACGTCGGGCATAGTTTTCACGATCATCCATGCCGGGAAGGAACACGCCGGAGGGAGCCGTGGCGAGTGTTGCCGCATGGCGAATGAAAAGCGCTCCGTGCTCGATCTCAATCATCGCCTTCTGATGGATCGAGCCGGACTCCTTCATGATCCACTGGGCGAGTTCCTTACCGTTTGCCTCCAGCAATTCCGCGGCCTTGTTGAGGATGCGCGCACGCTCCGCGCCAAGCATCTTTGCCCAGGCCTTCTGGGCAGCGCGTGCCTCGCCAGCGGCACGGGCGATGTCTGCTGGCCCACCAAGCCCGACGGAGGTGAGAACCGTTCCGTTGGCGGGATCAATGACATTGATCGTCCCCGCTTCGGTCCGATCCCAGCCGCCGAAGAAGGCGCGGCCGGTCCAGCGCTCGGCATCGATGAAACTATGGATTTGGATATTCATGCTGTGGGCCTCCTCAGATCCTCTTGTCATGAGAGAAAGGCATCGCTTCACCATTGCACGGTCCGCACAGTTCGACCGACGTCGGCTATGATAATGCTGCAATCCTCCCGGCCGCTGCTCCTCAAGCGGTCACTCCCTCCGCAGCAAGGCGCGTGCCAGTTTTCTTTTCCGCCGAGCCGGACGATGATCGCGGCAGATAAACGCTTCCACCAACTTGATTTTCAGGGGATCGAGAGATCAAAGCCGTTTCGGAAATTGGCTTGCCGAAATTCATTAGATGATGAATAGTTTCGTTATTTTCAGAATTCCATGAAAGATGATCATGCCCAAGCGCACGCTTCCGCCGCACCTGATCTCCCTGGCCGATGCATCCAAACGGACCGGCAAGATGCTGTCGCGCGGCGCGTATAGCGAGCTCGACACCCGGGCGTCCCCGACATTGACCGAGTTGACCGAGGCCCTTCACTTCGCAATCGGGGATGGACGCATCTGGCTGAACGATCAGCGCATGGTATTGATGCAGTCGCAGGTTCTGGGCCGGCTCCGGCAGGAGATCATCGAAGCCTTCGGGGTCGAAACCGCCACGGCCATGTTCATGCGGGTCGGCTACATGCAGGGCGTGCGCGATGCGGAGTTGATCCAAAAGCGTTTTCCGAACGAGGATCTGACCCACGCGCTGGCGGCCGGGCCACGGGTCCACACCCTCGAGGGCTTCGTCAAGGTCACCACCCGGCATTTCGAATTCGACAGCGCCCGAGGCACCTACTTCGGCGAGTTCGACTGGCACGATTCCTCCGAAGCCGCCGAACACATCGCCCATCACGGCCTTGCCAGCGCGCCGGTCTGCTGGATGCAGACGGGCTATCCTAGCGGCTATACCAGCACGCTTTTCGGACGCCCCGTCATCTTTCGCGAAGTCGAGTGCGCCGGCATGGGGGCATCCCATTGCAAAGTGGTGGGCCAGAATGCGGAGGAATGGGGCGACGACGCACCGGAACGCGCTTACCTCGGGCTTGAATGGCCGAGGTCCCGCCGCATCGTTCGTCGGAGCGCCGAGCCGGCATTGCAGTCGACCGAGCCGCCGGCGAAGGCCGGTCCGTCCGAAGCCGCCGGCTCTAGCCAGGTCATCGGCGTATCGGCAAGTTTCCTGCGCGCCCGGCTGATGGTGGAAAAGGTCGCCGATACCGAGGCCACCGTGCTGCTGATCGGCGAATCCGGCGTTGGCAAGGAGGTCTTTGCGCAGCAGCTTCACCGGCTGAGCGGCCGGGCCAGTGGCCCGTTCGTGCCGATCAACTGCGCTGCGATCCCCGAAAACCTGGTGGAATCGGAGCTGTTCGGCGTCGAAAAGGGGGCCTATACCGGCGCAATCGCATCCCGGCCGGGATATTTCGAGCGGGCTGCGGGCGGCACCATATTTCTGGACGAGATCGCTTCGCTCGCCTATGCCGCACAGGGAAAGCTGCTTCGCGCCATCCAGGAGCGGCAGATCGAGCGGGTCGGCGGCATCCGCACCATTCCGGCCGACGTGCGGGTGGTGGCGGCATCCAATGTCAACCTTGAAGGCGAAGTGCGCGCCGGACGGTTTCGGCAGGACCTCTATTTCCGCCTCTGTGTCTTCCCGATCGTCATTCCCCCGCTGCGCGACAGACGCGATGACATTCCGATGCTGATCGATCATTTCCTGCGCATTTTCCGGGAACGCCACCGCCGCAATATCATGGGCCTGTCGCGACGAGCGATCGATGCGCTTTTGGCCTATGACTTCCCAGGCAATATCCGTGAACTGCAGAATCTGATCGAACGCGGCGTGATTTTTGCCGAGTCTGGTGGCCTCATCGATATCCACCATCTCTTCACGAGTGGCGAAGCCTCCCCGACGTTTCCGCAGACGTTGAACCGGGATGGGCGGATAAAGCCGAAGGATATACCCATCGCTGTCCCGCATCCTGGCCCTATCACCTCGCCTGGCGACCTTGCCGCCGCCGAAGACACGCTCTACCGGGAGGCGCTGCGGGCCGCGGCCGGCAATGTCTCAGCCGCTGCCCGCAGCCTTGGCCTCACCCGCGCCAAGCTGGAATACAGATTGAAAAAACTTGGCCTTATCAGTTGAGGTGACTGTATACAGCGACCAGATAAATACCGCCATAAACGTCATATTTTCGAATTTTTACTCCTCATCTTGACATAATGTATACATCGTGCGCTCCTTAAGCCATCTGAGGAGGACAGATGAGATGAAGCGACCAACCTTTCCCCTGAATGCCTGGTATGCTGCCGCCTACGATGTGGAGCTGAAGCGCGCGCTGCTGCCGCGCACCATCTGCAACAAGCCAATCGTGCTGTATCGCAAGGAAAATGGCACGCCCGCAGCCTTGGCGGATGCCTGTTGGCACCGGCTGGTGCCGCTCTCGTTCGGTCGGCTTGATGGCGACAACGTGGTATGCGGCTATCACGGCCTCGAATATGACGAGACCGGCCGCTGTGTATACATGCCATCACAGGACACCATTAATCCATCGGCCTGCGTCAAATCCTATCCGGTGGCCGAGAAGCACCGCTTCGTCTGGATCTGGCCGGGCGAGCCGGCACTCGCCGACCCGGCGCTGATCCCTGACCTGCATTGGAACGACGATCCCGGTTGGGCCGCTGACGGCAAGCTGATTGAGGTGAAATGCGATTACCGCCTTGTCGTCGACAACCTGATGGATCTCACCCATGAAACCTTCGTGCACGGTTCCTCGATCGGCGATCGCGCCGTGGCGGAAGCCCCCTTCGAAGCCAGCCATTCCGACCGCTTCGCCTATGTGACCAGGTGGATGCATGAGATCGACCCTCCACCCTTCTGGCGCAAACAATATGGCAAGCCTGGCAAGGTGGATCGCTGGCAGATCATTCGCTTCGAGGCTCCTTGCACCGTCACCATTGATGTCGGTGTCGCGGCCGCCGGTACTGGAGCCGAGCAGGGAGACCGCTCGCAAGGCGTGAACGGCTACGTCCTAAACACGATCACGCCGTCGACTGAGAACACCTGTCTGTATTTCTGGGCCTTTGCCCGAAATTACGACCTGCATAACCAGGCTCGCACGCATGAACTGCGCGAGGGCGTCGCCGGTGTCTTCCGCGAGGATGAGGCGGTGCTTCAAGCACAGCAGATCGCGATCGAGGCCAATCCCGATCATCAATTCTACAATCTCAATATTGATGTCGGCACGATGTGGGCTCGTAAGCTTATCGACCGGATGATCGACCAGGAAATCAACCCGGAAGAAAACACCACAGCGGTGGCGGCGGAGTAGGGCATGGCGACAGAACAGGACGGCGCCCCCAAACAGCAGACGGCAAAGGCCGTGAACGGCCTTCGTGACCTCGTGCTCAAAGGCGCGGTGCTGCCCGGGGAGCGGCTCTCGGAGGTGGCGATCGCCGCCCGGCTCAAGGTGTCGCGCACCCCATTGCGTGCCGCCCTGCAGAAGCTGGAACAGGAGGGGCTGGTCGTCATGATCCCCTCGGGCGGCTATGCTGTCCGCAGCTTCAGCCGCCAAGACGTGATCGACGCCATAGAACTTCGCGGCGTTCTCGAAGGTACAGCCGCACGGCTGGCAGCAGAACGCGGCGTGCCACCGGTAAAGCTGAAGGCGATTTCGGACGTGGTCGCCAATCTCGACCGTGTCGTCGAGCCGGGACCGGGCGCCATGGATTTCGGGCTCTATGAAATGCTGAACGAACGTTTTCACCGACAACTCGCAGCCCTATGCGGCAGCGATGTCCTGAGCCGAGAGATCGAGCGGATCACCAGCCTGCCGTTTGCCAGCCCCAATGCATTCGTCAACACGGAAGCAGACGTGCCGGCCTTTCAACGCACGCTGGTGGTCGCGCAGACGCAGCACAGGGCGATCATTGCCGCCATCGAACTGCGCGAAGGCGCGCGCGCCGAAGCGTTGGCGCGTGAACATGCACGCCTGGCACGTCAAAACCTGGATTTCGTCACGGAAGAACAACCAGACCTGCGCCGCAAGGTGCTAGCGCTGGCGCTGATGTCCGGCTGAAGCGCAAGAGGCTCGTGGGGAGCAGGCCTTTGCAGCGGATAACCGCCTGATCATCGAGATTCATCAAAGGGAGGGAAATATGCGGTCCAGACTGGAGTGGCGCAAGGCGCGGGTCATTGAGGCACAAACGATCGCCGAGAATGTGCGGGCGGTGACCTTCGCCGTCGAAGGCCTGCGTGCCGGCTTCGATCCCGGCTCACACACCAATATCAGGGTACAGATCAACGGAGAACCGACGATCCGCACTTATACCGTTGTACCCGGACGGCCCGGCACGCTTTCCATAGCCGTGAAGCTTCACCCGAACAGCCGCGGCGGCTCGGCGTTCATCTGGCAGCTGCAACCGGGTGATGACACTGAATTGACGGAGCCGGAGAACCGCTTCGAGCTTTCCTGGCGCGCCTCCCGTTATCTCCTGATTGCCGGCGGCATCGGGATTACCCCGATCTATGGTATGGCGAAAACACTCGCCTCGCGCGGGCGGAAACTCCGGCTAGCCTATGCCGCGAAGAGCCGTCGGCAAATGGCCTTCCTCGACGAGCTTGCCGCGCTGCTTGGCGACGGGTTGCAGGTCTTTGCTCAGGATGACGGCGAGGCTCTCGATCTCGACTCCGAATTTGCAGCCCTGCCGCGGGATGGCGAGGCGTATATCTGCGGCCCGCTCGGCCTCCTGGAGGCAGCGCGACAGGCTTGGCAGAAAAGCGGACGATCGATGAGCCGCCTGCGCTATGAGGTCTTTGGCGATAACGGCCGCTTTGCCGAGCAGGCCTTCGATGTCGAAGTCGCTATGCTCGGTGCCCATGTTCGGGTTCGGGCCGACCAATCCATGCTCGACGTCTTGGTGGAGGCCGGCGTCGACATGGTTTTCGATTGCCGCCGCGGCGAATGTGGACTCTGTGCCGTCAACATCATCGAAGCGGATGGCGTGATCGACCACCGCGATGTTTTCTTTTCCGAAGCCGAGCGGCAGGAAAATTCACGCATGTGCGCCTGCGTTTCGCGGGCTTGCGGCGGACGGATCGTCATCGATACCGGCTATCGCCCCGACCTCACCGCAGCAGAATAATCCAAGCACGTCCGGAAGATGCGTAGATAGATAGCGCTGCGGCGACCGACTGTTACGGTTTTAGCCGATCAACCACCAGTCGGGAGCTCCAGGTTATCCTGGCGCGAGGCCCCTTCCCCCTCTTGCCGGATACTTCGCAGGACTTCCAACGCCGCCTCCCGCAGCTCGGGCGCGAAAAGGCGCAGAAACCGCGCCTCGTGTGCGCCGATGATGGCATGCACTGTCTCCACCCTCTCCATGCCGGTCCTCGTGAGGCGAAGAGCCTGCGATCGGCCGCCAACCGGAGCCCGGTCGACAAGCCCGGCTTTGGTCAGCCCGAGCATCAAGGGAACCATGTTGGCGCGCTGGATACCGAGGCTGCGTCCGAGATCGCTCTGGGTACAGCCGGGATTGGCATCGATCAGCGTCAGAATGGAAGCTTCGACCGGCCTGAGTTCGATTGCCTGCAGCCTTGAGCCCAAGTCGGCCATCATCACGTTGGATGCCCTCCTCAGCTGATAGCCAAGCAGGGTCTCGAGCGGGTCGCTCAATTTCGATGTACGGGCGTCGATATCCATAATCCGGCTATAATGCTATTGCACATAACAATCAAACGATGCTATGAGACATAACATTACCGGTAAGGAGGTCATATCCCGGTATTGGAGGAATTTCTTTTAGATATCTGCAGAGGCGCCGCGATCCGTTGATCAACGACGCAACAGCTTTCTGCGCATTCGCGCCGGCTGGCGTGAGGCGTCTCATTTTGGATTTCACCGAGGCTCGCCAGACCCTGGTGAGGCTTACTGTATTCAATGCAAGGTCGCGATCTTGCGGCCGGTTCCCTTTTGATGTGCAGGCCCAAACGGCAAGAAGGACAACATCATGACAACAGAACATCCCGAAAAAGATACCGTCGCCTTTGTCGTTGAAGCCGGCATCGCCTGGGTCAGCTTCAACCGCCCGGAGAAACGCAATGCCATGAGCCCCACGCTCAATCGGCGCATGATGGAGGTTCTGGACGAACTCGAGTTTCGGGCCGATGTCGGTGTACTGGTTCTGTCCGGCGAGGGTACGGCCTGGTCAGCAGGTATGGATCTCAAGGAATATTTCCGCGAGACCGAGGCTCACGGTCTACAGGGTACGCGTAAGGCACAGCGTGAGAGCTATGGCTGGTGGCGCCGGTTGCGCTGGTATCAGAAACCGACCATCGCCATGGTGAACGGCTGGTGCTTCGGCGGCGGTTACGGGCCTCTTTTCGCCTGCGACCTCGCCTTTGCCGCCGATGAAGCCAAATTCGGACTGAGCGAGATCAACTGGGGCATTCTGCCCGGCGGTGGCGCCGCCAAGGTGGCGACCGAGCTCACATCCTTCCGCAACGCCATGTACCACGCGCTGACCGGCGAGAACATCGGCGGCAGGAAGGCGGCCGAATGGGGCTTCGTCAACGAGTCCCTGCCGCTTGCGCAGTTGAAGGCGCGCGTGACCGATGTCGCCAACATCCTGCTGCAAAAGAACCCTGTCGCGCTCAAAGCCACCAAGGATGCCATTCGCCGCGTGCGGGAGATGACCTACGACAATGCGGAGGATTACCTCGTCCGCGCCCAGGAAGCGGCCAACAGTTATGATAACGAGGGACGCAAGGAAGGTATCAAGCAGTTCATCGACGACAAGACCTACAAGCCCGGTCTTGGGGCCTATGACAAATCCAAGCACCAGGCCTGAGGAGCGCCCTACCATGACGGTCGAGACCACTAGCGCGCGCCCATCGGCTCTTCCCAGCGGTTCGATGGAACGGCTGCTGCGTCCAAGATCGGTGGCGATCGTCGGCGCCTCCGACAAGCCCGGCGCGCTTGGCGCTTCGGTATTGTCCAATCTCGACCGCAGCGGCTATGCCGGTGCCATTCATCTGATCAACCCGAAACGGACCGAGATCGGCGAACGGCCCTGCCTCGCCTCGATCGATGACCTGCCGGACGGCGTGGATGCGGCCGTTCTTGCCGTGCCGCGCGCAGCCGTGCTTCCCTCTATCGAGGCGCTTGCCCGCCGTCATGTTGGTGCGGCGATAATCTTTTCGGCAGGCTTTGCCGAAGGCGGTGAGGAAGGGTTGGCCGATCAACGCGAGATCACCCGCATAGCGGCCGAGGTGGGAATGGTGATCGAGGGGCCGAACTGCCTCGGCATGGTCAACCATGTTGACCGCATCCCCCTGACCTTCATCGAAACTGCGTCAGAGGAACTCGGCGCCAGGCCGGGCATTGCGATCGTGTCGCAAAGCGGTGCCATGGCTGCCGTCCTTGGCGTGACCTTCGCCAGCCGCGATCTGGGCCTCTCCTATTCCATTTCGACCGGCAACGAAGCCGCAAGCGGCGTCGAAGACTATGTGGAGTTTCTGGTGCAGGACGCCTCCACGAAGGTCATCGCGATGATCGTTGAACAATTCCGCAAGCCAGTCCGTTTCCTTGCCGCGGCGCACAAAGCATATGCGAAGGGAAAGCGGATCGTCCTTCTTCATCCCGGCCGGAGCAGTGCGGCGCGTGAATCCGCCGCAACCCACACCGGCGCCTTGGCCGGTGACTATCAGGTCATGCGCGCCAAGGTCGCGCGTGCCGGCGTCATTCTGGCCGAGACACTCGAGGAACTTGGTGACATCGCCGAGATCGCCCTGCGATGCCCGGCCCTTCCGGCTGGAGGCCCAGCGGTGCTTGGCGAATCCGGCGCGTTCAAGGCGCTGACGCTCGATCTGTGTGAGGAGCTTGGGTTGGATCTTCCTCCGATTAACGATGAGACCGCGCCAGCACTGCGCGCCGTCCTGCCGCCCTTCGTGGGCGTCAGCAATCCGCTGGATCTGACGGCACAGGGCCTCGTGGAGCCGGACCTTTACGACAGAACGCTCACCGCCCTCTTCGACGATACCCGTTTTGCCAGCATTGTCGCCTGCATCATCCAGACCGACCCTGTCACCTCAGCCATCAAGCTGTCGCCGATCCTGAAAGCGGCGCGAGAGCGCAAGTCGGCAAAACCGCTGATCTTCGCCGGGCTCGATGAGGGTGCTCCCATCCCGGCGGACTATATCGCGCAGTTGCGGGCGCTCGGCATCGTCTATTTCCCGTCGACCGAACGGGCCTTCCGAGCGCTGAAACGCATTGACGCATTCGCGGCTCGCGACATCGCCACCCGCACCGCGGCACCGGTCGCGATTGCCGGCCTCCTCTCGCAGGGAGGTGTCATTCCCGAATATCAGGCCAAGCAAATCCTGGCGCCACTCGGAATTCCCTTTCCTGCAGGCCGCCTGGCAACAACCCTTGAACAAGCCCTCGCGGCAGCTGCCGCGATTGGGTATCCCGTGGTGCTGAAGGCGCAATCGCCCGATCTCAGCCACAAGAGCGATGCGGGTGGCGTCGTTATCGGATTGGTGGACGCAACCAGCCTCAAGGAGGGCTGGCTCCGGCTGCATGCCGATATCGCGCGCCATCGCCCAGGCCTCGCCCTGGACGGCGTGCTGATCGAAGCCATGGGCAAACGCGGCATAGAGCTGATCATCGGCGCGCGCAATGATCCGGATTGGGGACCTGTGATCCTCGCGGGCTTCGGCGGCGTTACGGCGGAGATTCTTGGGGACGTCCGCATCCTGACGCCCGATCTGCCAGATGACGCTATCATCCGCGAGCTACATCGGCTGAAGAATGCGCCTTTGCTACGCGGTTTCCGCGGCTCGCCGCCGCTCGACGTGAATGCCGCCGCCCGCATCATCGCCACGCTCGGCCAGCTGCTACTGGCCGAACCGGCAATCCGTGAAATAGACCTCAATCCCGTCGTGATCTATCCCGACGGCGAAGGTGCAGTGGCGCTGGATGCCTTGATGCTGACCGCACCCAAGCCTATCCATGCCTGAGCTGCAAAGCCTGCCCGTTCGCAATCTGATTACGGCCAATCCGAATAGCCCGACGAAAGCATGTCGCTGCGGGCGACTTCCGCCTTCCTGGCGAAATCGCGATAGGTGGCGGGTGAAAATCCGGTCTTTCTCTTGAAGAAATGACTGAAATAGGTGGGGTCCCGAAATCCAAGGCCGTCCGAAATCTCCTGAACGGTCCTGGCGGAGCGTTCCAGCCTCAGCTTCGCCTCCTGGACGACTCGTTCATGCAAGAGCTGTACAGGAGAGCGCGCGAGCGCGCTGCTGCAGATGGAATGCAGGCGGTCGGTGGTGACACCGAGCTCCCGCGCATAATCGCTGATCGGCCGGTGCTGCCGAAACCAGATCTCCACCAATTGCCGGTATCGCTGCAGGATCGAAGCGCCGCCGCCGCGGCCACGCTGCTCGGCCGCATCACTGCCGCCGCTGCGCCACAGCGTCATGAGGATCAGCCGCAAATAGGCGGAGATGACCATCCACGAGGCGCGCGAGGGATCGCCAAGCTCCCGCACGAAGCCCGCCACCAGCGGCTGCGTCTCTTCGACTGCATGCGGCTTCGGTTCGTCCGTCAGCCAGGGCCGCTCGCTGAAAGTCCGCAGCGCATAGGATTCCGCCTGGTCGCCAATCGCGTCCACCATGATCTGCGGCGACGCGCCGATCAGGAAGCCTGCTGCACCCGCAGCCATGCGCAGCTCGCACCGCGCCTGCGGCGGCAGATAAGCGAGCGCCGGCCCTTGCAACGATCGTTGCTCCTCCGGCGCGAACAACAAGGCCGCCGTTCCAGCCTGCAGCAGAAACAGATGGTGGAAATCGGCATAGATGCCTTTCTGAAAACGGATGGTCCGGTGCGACAGCGATGGCTCCCGCCACTCGCCGTGTGCATGGTGATGGATGCCGCCATCGGAAACCATGAAGTTCGCCTCCTGCCGGCACCGCGATACCGCAGCCGGGAATGCCAGTTAATTACAACATTAACCCAGAAAAACACATTCCTTCCCAATTGCAATGGCGTAGTCTCATCTCATGAGCCTCTGGGAGGAGGACTCCACACAACAAATGCCGATTGCGAGGCCCATCCTGGCCGCGCGCGTCTGCGCGCGCCTCCTCCCGTTGATGCGTTTGAGGAAAAGACCTACGGAGGAGCGGACGATCGCGATGTTTGTGGCAAAGCTTCTGATCAATGACGAGACGGTGGATGCGTCAGATGCATCCACCTTCGAATGCCTTGATCCGGGGACCGGCGATGTCGCGACCATCGCGCCTGCGGCCTCGACATCGGACGCAGCGCGGGCCGCCAACGCCGCCGCCGCTGCCTTTCCCGTATGGTCGGAACTAGGACCGGGTGAACGCCGCACCATGCTCAATCGGGCGACGGATATTCTCCTTGCGCGATCGGCGGATTTCGTGGCGGCGATGATCGCAGAGACCGGGGCGACCGCCCTTTGGGCCAGGATCAATTGCGATCTTGCCGCCGACATATTGCGCGAGGCGGCCTCAATGACCACGCAGATCGCCGGCGAGATCATCCCCTCAGGCATTCCCGGCAACTTCTCCATGGCGGTGCGCCAGCCCGCCGGCGTCTGCGTCGGCATCGCGCCCTGGAACGCGCCGATCATCCTCGGCGTGCGGGCGATCGCCATGCCGCTTGCCTGCGGCAACACGGTCGTACTCAAGGCTTCCGAACTCTGCCCGAAGACCCATTGCCTGATCGGAGAGGTCATGCGCGAGGCGGGCTTTCCGCCAGGTGTGGTCAATGTCGTCACCAATGCTCCCAAGGATGCCGCCACCGTCGTCGAAGCCCTGATCGCCCATCCGGCGGTGCGGCGGATCAACTTCACCGGCTCGACGCGCGTCGGGCGGATTATTGCCGAGACATCGGCAAGGCATCTGAAGCGCTGCCTGCTCGAGCTCGGCGGAAAGGCGCCCTTCATCGTGCTTGCAGATGCCGATATCGACGAGGCGGTCCGTGCCGCTGCCTTCGGCGCCTTCATGAACCAGGGCCAGATCTGCATGTCGACCGAGCGGATCATCCTTATGGACGAGATCGCCGATGAATTCGTCGAGAAATTCAAGGCAAAGGCTGAGACGCTCGTCGCCGGCGATCCGCGCAACGGCAACACGCCGCTCGGGACGATGATTACGGCCGAAGCCGCACGGCGCGTTCGTGCGCTGGTCGAAGATGCCACGCAGAAAGGCGCGGTTGTCGTCTGCGGCGGTCACGCCCGCGGCACGCTGATCGACGCGACGGTCATCGATCATGTCACTGCAGCCATGCGCATATACCGCGAGGAAAGCTTCGGACCGCTGGCGGCGATCATCCGCGTCGACAGCATCGACGAAGCCGTGACTGTCGCCAATGACAACGAATACGGTCTTTCGTCAGCCGTGTTCAGCCGCGACATCAACCAGGCGCTGGCCGTTGCCAAACGTATCGAGACCGGCATCTGCCACATCAACGAGGCGACGGTTTCCGACGAGCCGCAAATGCCCTTCGGCGGGGTGAAGTCGAGCGGTTATGGCCGCTTCGGCGGCAGGGCGGCGATCGACGAGTTCATGGAACTGCGCTGGATCACGCTTGCTTCGGGCAGGCGCAACTATCCGATCTGACATTACGGATCGGCAAAACACAAGAGAACACGGAGTTTAAGAGGGCTCCGCCAAAGAGGGAGGAATTGCATGACTGGTTCCAGGGGAAGGATTTCGAGAGCAGGACTGACGCGTCGTGATTTCATGACTGCGGCGGCAGCAGGCACGACTGCACTGGCCTTCGGCGGGCGCAAGGCTTTTGCCGCCGATGACACACTGAAGGTTGGCTTCGTCAGCCCCCGCACCGGACCGCTTGGCGGCTTCGGCGAAACCGATGGCTATGTGCTCGATCTCGCGCGCAAGGCGCTAGCCAATGGATTACAGGCCGGCGGCAAGACCTGGAAGGTCGAAATCCTCGACCGCGACACGCAATCCGACCCGTCGCGGGCCGGCCAATTGGCAAAGGATCTGATCAACAATCAGGCCATCGACCTGATGCTGGCGGTCTCGACGCCTGAGACCATCAATCCGGTCGCCGATGCCTGCGAGGCGGCGGGCGTGCCGTGTCTCTCGACAGTCATGCCGTGGGAAGCCTGGTATTTCGGCCGCGGCGCCAAGCCCGGTGCGCCGTCGCCGTTCAAGTGGACCTATCATTTTGGCTTCGGCGTTGGTGAATTCCTGAAGACCTATATTTCGCAATGGAACCTGATCGAGACCAACAAGAAGGTCGGCGTCATGTATCCGAACGATGCCGATGGCAATGCAATCCGCGCCAATCTGGCGCCAGCGCTGGCCAAGGCCGGCTTCACGATCGTCGATCCCGGCGCCTATGAGACGGGTACGACGGATTTTTCCTCGCAGATCGCGCTTTTCCGTCAGGAAGGCGTCGAGATCTTCAACAGCTTCCCGATCCCGCCGGATTTCGCGGCCTTCTGGCGACAGGCGGCGCAGCAAGGCCTCATCCAGCAGATCAAGATCTGCCAGGTCGCCAAGACCGGGCTGTTCCCCTCCGATATCGAGGCGCTCGGCGACCTCGGCGTCAACATCGCCAGCGCCGCCTATTGGCATAAGGCCTTCCCTTACAAGTCGTCGCTGACGGGCGTTTCCGGTCTCGAACTTGCCGACGGCTATGAGGCGGCAAGCGGCAAGCAATGGACGCAGCAGCTCGGCGCGAGCTTGTCGCTTATCGATGCCGGTTTCGATGCGCTCAAAGCTGCATCGAATGCGAAGAGCAAAGAGGCGGTTGCCAAGGCACTGAGCACGCTGAAAACGACGACAATCGCCGGCAAGGTGGATTTTACCAGCGGTCCTGTCGCCAATGTTTCTCCCGGACCGATCGTCGGCACGCAATGGGTCAAGGCGCCGGTCGGCTCGAAATTCGCGCTCGACTATGTCGTGACCGAACACGCCACCGATCCGAATGTCCCCGTCGCTGCCAAACTCATCGCTTACAATGGATAAGGCCATCGTGCAGGGACAAGAAGGACATCGGCCGAGAGGGGAGTTTCTCTTGGCCAAGGGGATCCACAAGCGCTTCGGGGCGCTTGTGGTCCTCGAAAATCTCGACTTTTCCATGGGAGACGGCGATGCCGTCGGTATCGTCGGTCCCAACGGAGCCGGCAAGACGACGTTGCTGAGCGCGCTGGCAGGCGCCTTTCCGCTGAATGCCGGAACGATCAGCTTTGACGGTCGGAACGTGACCGCTTTGACGGCGGCCGATCGTTGCCGATCGGGTCTTGTCAGAACGCATCAGATACCAAAACCTTTCAGCGGCATGACGACATTCGAGAATGTCTTCGTTGCCGCCTCGCATGGCAAGGCATCGAGCCGTGACGAGGCTTATGAGCGCGTTGTCGATTCTTTGCGGCTCTGCGGCATGCTCGGCGTCGCCAATCGTCGCGCCGATACGCTCGGCCTGCTCGATCGCAAGCGGCTTGAACTGGCCCGCGCGCTTGCCACCGGTCCCCGTCTGCTACTGCTCGACGAGATCGGCGGCGGGTTGACGGATGGTGAAGCGAGCGAACTCGTCGGCACCATCCTCGAACTGCGCCGTCGCGGCATCGGTATCGTCTGGATCGAGCATATCGTTCACATCCTCCTGCAGGTCGTCGAGCGATTGATCTGCATGGATGCCGGCAAGATCATCGCCGATGGCGATCCGAAGGCAGTCATGAGCGATGCCGAAGTGGTGCGCGCCTATCTTGGGGGAGCGCCCGCATGAGCATTCTTTCCGTTCGCAATCTCGATGTCCGACACGGGCTGCTGCAGGCTGTGCGCGGCATCAGTTTCGATCTCGCCAAGGGAGAGGTGCTGGCGCTCGTCGGCGCCAATGGCGCGGGCAAGACGACGCTGCTGCGTTCCATTGCCGGTGCGCATCTACCTGCTGCCGGCCACATCGTGCTTGACGGCGAAGATGTCACGACCGTTCCGTCGCATAAACGTATCGCCAGGGGCATTGCACTCGTTCCGGAGGGGCGGCGACTATTCTCGCAGATGACGGTCGAGGAAAATTTGCTGCTCGGCACCAGTGCCGGCCGCACGGGTGAGTGGACAATCGAGCGGATCTTCGATGCCTTTCCAAACCTGAAACCGCGCCGGCACGCCAAGACCGGCCATCTGTCGGGTGGCGAACAACAGGCCACCGCGATCGGACGGGCGCTGATGAGCAACCCCGACATTCTGCTGCTCGACGAGGTTTCCCTCGGCCTGTCGCCGCTCGTCGTCGATCGCGTCTATCAGCAACTGCAAGGGCTCTTATCTTCGGGCACGACCATCGTGCTCGTCGAACAGGATCTGGCACGCACCATGAGCGTCGCAACCCGCGTCATCTGCATGCTCGAGGGCAGTATCGTGCTCGACAGACCGGCAAATGGCGTGACGCGCGAAGAGGTGACCCGAGCCTATTTCGGCCTGCATCGGGCGACAGCCGAGAGGAGCGTCTCGTGACCAACACCCTCATCCAAGGCATTCTGCTCGGCGGTTACTATGCCGTCATCGCCTGTGGCCTATCCTTCATGTTCTCCGTCATGCGCATCATCAATCTTGCGCATGGCAGCCTTGCCGTCGTCGCTGCCTATGGCCTCTGGCTGCTGGCGGCGAAACTTGGCATTCCGCCCTTCATCGGCTTGCTGATCATGCTGCCTGTTATGGCTGCCATCGGCTGGTTTCTACAGCGCTTCATCCTCGATCGCAGCGCGCGTGGAGGGGCATTGCTGCCGATCCTGACGACCTTCGGCTTGTCAATCGTCATCGACAACCTACTGTTCGAGCAATTCGGGGCGGATACGCGCTCGCTCGCCCCCTTCATCGGCAATCTCTCCTATGCGTCCTGGCAGCTGCCGGGTCATGTGTTCGTCGGCAAGCTTGCGGTGCTGATGATGGTGACGGCAATCGTCATCATCGGCGGACTGCAGTTCTTCCTGAGCCGGTTTGCCATCGGCCGCTCGATCCGCGCCACGGCGGAGGATCCGGATACAGCCGGCCTCGTCGGCATAGATGCGCGCCGCGTCAATGCCGTTGCGACCGCGATTACCATGGCCACGGTCGGCATTGCCGGCGCGTTCCTCGCCATGCGGGCGACCTTCAATCCCTATTCTGGCGGGCCGCAGTTATTGTTTGCCTTCGAGGCGGCCGTCATCGGCGGCGCCGGTTCGCTCTGGGGTACTCTGCTTGGTGGCATCGTACTCGGACTGGCGCAATCGATCGGCGCCCAGATCCATCCGCAGGGCTTTCTGATCGGTGGGCATATCGCCTTCCTTCTCGTTCTTTTCGTGCGGCTACACCAGTTCGGCTTCCTGAGCCTCGGTAAAATCCACAAACGTCTTCGGAGCCCATCATGAGTACGATCGCACCTGGAATTTCCGTCGAGCGCTGGACTGCATCCTCACGATTGACCCTGGCTGCCATGATGGTGGCGATCGGTCTTCTCGCCGCCGTACCCAACGTCTCGAGCGCTGGTGTTACCGATCGCATGACCGCTCTCTTCATCTACGTGATCCTCGCGGCCATGTGGAACGCACTGGCCGGCTTCGGCGGTCTCGTCTCCGTCGGCCAGCAGGTTTTCTTCGGCCTTGGCGCCTATTTCACGATTCGTCTGGCAGATGCGGGGCTCGATCCCTTCGTCTCACTCATCGCTGCAGCCGTCGTTACCGGCGCGATATCACTGCCGCTCTCATGGCTGATGCTGCGGCTGAAGGGAGGCGAATTTGCCATCGGCATGTGGGTGCTTGCCGAGCTTGCCCATCTTCTCGTCAATCTCGACCGGCTCATACAGGGCGAAACCGGGACCTCACTGATTTCCTTGAACGCCTATGACAGCGGCACGCGGCGCGGTGTGATCTATTGGCTGGCGCTGACGGCCATGGTCGCTCTTCTCGGAGCGCTCTTTGCTCTGATGCGAAGCCGGGCGGGGGCCGCCATGCAGGCGATCCGCGACAATGAGGAGGCAGCAACATCCGTGGGTGTCCGCGTCGCGGCGACGAAACGCCTGCTCTTTGTTCTTGCCGCCTTCGGCATTGCTGTTGCCGGCGGCCTATGGCTGGCAACGGCAGTCACCTTCCAGCCCAAAACCTATTTCAGCGTACAGTGGACCGCCTACATGATCTTCATGGTGCTGGTCGGCGGCATCGGCAAGTTCGAGGGCGCGATCCTCGGAGCCATTCTCTTCTTCGTCATCGAGACTGTCTTCGGTGGAACAGGGGTCTGGTATCTGGTCGGCCTCGGCGCGACTGCGGTGCTCTTCTCCCTCTACTTGCCGCGCGGTCTCTGGGGCGAAATCGAACGCCGCTTCGATCTGCAGCTTTTACCCGTGGGTTATCGGCTGACGATTTCCGATCTCTTCAAGGACAAACAATAGCGGCGAGCATTCGCTGCATTTCATAGGAAAGGTAAAATCATGCTTTTCGGCAAGACCATCCTCATTACCGGCGTTGCCTCGGGCATCGGCGCGCGTGCTGCGGAGCTTGCGGGGCAATTGGGAGCCGATGTCATCGGCGTCGATATCCGGGAACCGTCCTCGGGCATCAGCTCCTTCATCAAGGGGGATGTCTCGACTGCCGCTGGCGTCGAGGACATCGTCAAGCAACTGCCCAACCGCATCGATGCGCTGGCCAACGTCGCCGGCCTTTCGGGAAACACCGGCGTCACGGCGACGCTGGCCGTCAACTTCTATGGCCTGCGTGCCCTTTCGGAAGCTGTCGCGCCTCGGCTGCGCGAAGGTGGGGCGATCGTCAATGTCGCCTCTATCGCCGGTTATGGCTGGCGCGCCAATCTGGAACGGACAAAGAGGTTGACTGGGATTGAGGGCTTTCCGGATGTTGCCGCGCTGGTCAGCGAACACGGACTGAAGAACGAGGAAGGCTATCCCCTCTCCAAGGAACTGCTGCTGCTTTGGACGATGCGTGCCCCGTACCAGCCTCTCTTCAAGGATCGCGGCATTCGCGTCAATGCCGTCAGCCCCGGTCCGGTCGAGACGCCGATCCTCAAGCAATTCCGTGCCGTGCTCGGCGATGAGCGCGTCAACAGCGACATCACGCGCGTCGGGCGGGCAGGAACATCAGCCGATATCGCGCCTGCAATCCTGTTCCTGTGCTCCGATGGGGCACGCTGGATCAGCGGCGCCAATCTTCCCGTCGATGGCGGCCTTGAAGCCTCTATCAATGCCGACGTGCTCGGTTTTTGAAATAGCATCCTCATCAGGAGACAAGAGATGAACATTTCCCTTCTCATCAACGGCGTCGACAAGCCGGCGGCCAGCGGCCGCACCTACGACCGGCGTGATCCTTTCACGGGAGAACTGGCAAGCACGGCGCCGGCCGCAGGGCCTGAGGATGTCGCCGCCGCGATCGAGGCTGCCTCTAACGCCTTTCCCGCATGGTCGAGTACAGGTCCTGGGCAGCGCCGTACGATCCTGGCCAAGGCCGCAGATATCATGGACGCCAAGGTCGGCGAGTTTACGAAGCTGATGATGGAGGAGACGGGAGCGACCGCACCCTGGGCCGGCTTCAACGTCATGCTCGCGGCCAATATCTTGCGCGAGGCGGCTGCCATGACGACGCAGATCGGCGGCGAGATCATCCCGTCCGACAAGCCTGGCACGCTTGCCATGGGCGTGCGTCAGGCGGCCGGCGTTTGCCTCGCCATCGCGCCCTGGAATGCACCTGTGATCCTGGCAACGCGCGCCATTGCCATGCCGATTGCATGCGGCAATACCGTGATCCTCAAGGCATCCGAACAGTGCCCCGGCACGCAGCGGCTGATCGCAACCGCACTGACCGAAGCCGGTCTGCCGGCTGGCGTCATCAACGTGATTACCAATGCGCCGGAGGACGCACCTGGTGTCGTCGAGGCACTGATTGCTCACCCCGCCGTTCGCCGTGTCAATTTCACCGGTTCAACGAAGGTCGGCAAGATCATCGCCGAACTCAGCGGCAAGCATCTGAAGCCAGCTCTTCTGGAACTCGGCGGCAAGGCGCCGCTGGTCGTGCTTGAGGATGCGGATATCGATGGTGCGGTCAACGCTGCTATCTTCGGCGCCTTCATGCATCAGGGCCAAATCTGCATGTCGACCGAGCGTATCATCGTGCATCAAGCGATCGCGGATACCTTCGTCGCCAAGCTTGCGGCACGTGCGGCCGTATTGCCCGCCGGCGATCCGCGCGGCCATGTTGTCCTCGGCTCGTTGATCAGCCTCGAAGCTGCTAAGAAGATGGAAGAGTTGATCGCTGACGCTCAGGCAAAGGGTGCCAAGCTCGTCGCCGGCGGCAAGCGCACCGGCACCGTGGTCGAGGCGACGCTGCTCGATTTCGTCACGCCGGATATGCGTGTCTATGGCGAAGAATCCTTCGGGCCAGTAAAGCCGATCATCCGTGTGGCAAACGAGGATGAGGCTGTGCGGGTTGCCAACGATACCGAATACGGTCTTTCGTCGGCGGTCTTCAGCGCCGATGTGCAGCGGGCGCTTGCGGTCGCCGGCCGCATCCAGTCCGGCATTTGCCACATCAACGGCCCGACTTTGAACGATGAGGCGCAGATGCCGTTCGGCGGTGTCAAGGGCAGCGGCTACGGCCGCTTCGGTGGTAAGGCAGCCATTGCCGAATTCACCGATCTCCGTTGGATCACCATCGAGGATCCGGCGCAGCATTATCCGTTCTGAGCGCCAAGACGGCGCCCGCGGTCGTTGAAACACGCGAAGCGTTTGTCGTCGATATGGTTGAGGATCGCAAGAACGTGACGCTTGATAAAATCGTCGAGAGCTTGGAGGGCGTTCGTGCCCTCCGAGCCACATCAATCAACTCCCGATCGCTTGTTCGACATCAGCGATCTTTCTAAAGCCACTATGTAAGCCGCGGTTCTAACAGACCTCGTATCAGCGACTTGTCGCCGCTACGATATTCATGCGACAGCAGTCACGTTTCAGGCTGTCTGCCTGTGGAGCAGCCCGCTCGAATTGGCCGGACAGAAGTCGATCAGGGGCCGAAAGCGCGCGAAATGTCAGAACTTGCCGTTCTGGTTCTGCCAATCGGCCTTGGTCAGGATGGTTTCGATCGTATCCCAGCGCTCGGCGATATTGCCGTTCTCGATCCGAAGCAGGTCGCAGAACGACATTAGCTTGCCCGCGAATGTGCCTTCGCTAACCGTCAGGACAAAATTTCCCTTGCCAAGAACCCTGTAGACCGTGTCGCACTTCATAGTTATGCCAGCGTCCGTCATTGCTTTCAGAGCTGCGCCCAGTTCCGACAGGCCATCACCGATTTGCGGGTTGTGCTGGATATATCTGTCGCCATCGATATAGCCCGCGAGCTTCTCCATGCGACCTTTGACAAGAAGGTCATCGACAAAAGCAGAAAACAGCCTCTTGTTGGGTCCCGTCTAGGGTCTAGGCCCTTGGCTTCTGTCGGTCCATCGCGCAAGTGAAGTGCGAAATCGGGAGTATTGCCCGACACGCGCCCCAAAGCTGCTGTTTGCCAGCAATCTGATAAGCTTATGCTCTTGAAGAGATACAAACCCACGGGGATCGCATCAGCCATATCGACTTTTGAGCAAAATCCTCCAATTATATCAAATACCTGTTACAGTATTTAGTACCAAGATCTACTTCACGTACACCGCGCAAGACTGGCTCCGGTTCACGCCGTAGCTATTCAACGTCGCGATAGCAAACGGTTGTCCATCCCAGCAAATCACGGCCGATATATTCGATCACAGGATCCCCCAGTGAAGCTATGCAGCTCGTTTACGCCAGACTGCTGCGTCAGTGCCGACGAAGATCTCGTGTGATTCCGGGACAACGCCCTTGAGATGGCATGATATCTGTTGACCTCCGATCGGTGTTCATGACTTCCTCTAACGCGAGACACATCGAAGGGCTGCCATGTATCGCTTCTCCATCATCTTCGCCGCATGTGTGTTCGCCACGCCGGTTGTCGCCGCGGACTTCAAACCGTATGAAAACGGCCGCTTCGGGTACGTGATCGACCTTCCTGCAGACTTCAAAACGGTTCAGACGTCCGACAACGGCGACGGGATCGGTCTCGAGAGCGCGGACGGAACGGCGAAGCTATCGGTCTGGGGCAACTATCTGACGGAAGGCGGCTTCAGCCAGGAGAGTGACCTTCGGAAGAAGTTCGAGACCGAGGACGGATGGAAGTTCACCTACGAGAAGCGGGGTTCATCATGGGCGAGCCTTTCGGGAACCAAGGGCGACCGGATCATCTACATGCGGCAAATCGCGCTCTGCGATGACGCAATGGGGAGCTTCACATTCGAGTACCCCGCAGCGCAACAGAAGCGGTTCGGGCCGTTGATTGACAGGATGGTGAAGACGCTTGAGGCACCGAAGCACTGCGACTGAGAGCCGCGGGCTGAGTCATCACAGAGCGTGCCGCATTGCGCGCCAGAATATCGACAAGTTCGTTGTCACCGGCCCCGGAATGTCCTTTGCATTATTCCGTCACGACATGAGTATGCCGTTCCAGAAGGCGGTCGAATTGCTGCCAGGATGTGAGGATTTCAATCCGATCTTACAGAAGCAAACAAAACCAACTCTTTCAACAAGTTGGGGGCGCGCAGCGGGTGATGGTAAAATGTGCAAGTGGGTCATTTTCAGCTGGTAATCAACAGGCAGTGCCCTAGGCAGCACTCAAGAGATGCCTGTCCTATCCCAAAGCGCTTTGCGCTGCGCAAATTCTGTCGATCAGGGCATCAAGCTCGCCCTTTGGTGGGTGATTTTTGGCGAGGCGCTGCTTCAAGTGCATGATCGGTTCGGCCAGGATTTCATCCAGGCTCTCCGCGCAAGTGAAGTCGCCCGCCACGCGCTTGACCTTCGAATTGTCGAAGATCGCGGTCCAGGCCTTGTCGCCGACCAATGGGCCGATCCAATCCGGATTATATTTGATCAGCGTATCAGTCGGCACATGGACGATCTTCGCCTCGACACCCAGCAATCTGGCGATCGACTTTTGAATATCGTCCCATATATGGGCGCGGTCGGAGGTGATGTGGAAGATTTCATTGAGGGCTGCCTGCTTGCCGAAAAGCGCGACGAAAGGCACTGCGAAATCGACCGAGCGCGTCAGTGTCCACGGCGTGTGGCCATCACCCGCAACAATCGTGGGCTCTCCATCCAGCATGCGTCTCGCCATTATGTCGCTGTCACCCATCATGATCGGTAGGCCGGTGCGCACGGTGTGACTGGGGCGGACGATCGTCCAGGCCAGATTTCTTGACGCCGTCAGCAATTCCTCGCAGGCAATCTTGGCCTGACTATAGGGCCAGTAGGGATTGATCGCCGGTGTCTTCTCGGTGATCACATAATGGCGTGCCGGCTTCTCGTAGACCGAGGCCGAAGAGATGAAAACGTACTGGCCGCAATGGCCCGCAAACACCTCGACGTCGCGCGCAACCTGATCCGGCGTGAAGGCGATGAACTGGCAGACGACGTCATAATTGGCCTTGGCGAGATCGGCATAGGCGGCCGATCCGAGTTCGCCGGTGATCGACGTCACACCGTTCGGCAAGGGGTCACCCCTCAGGCCGCGGTTATAGACACTGACGCGATGCCCCTGACCAACGGCGCGCTCGACGCAGGGATATGAGATTTGGCCGGTGCCGCCAATGAAAAGCACGTTCAAAGCCATGTGGGAGACCTCGGTGTCTGATTGGTGGGATCAATGATTGCTATTCATAACGTGAAAAAGCCTGATCGTCTCCCGCCGATCGCTCTTGCGATGACCGTCACCGCCAGAAAATTGGTAAAGCTTCGGATCGGCGCCGCGATCTTCAGGGATCTCGCCCAATCGGCCGCGTGCCTGGGGCATGCCGCCTGGTCGCGATGAAGCTACCAGCGCAGGCTGAATTTGCCGATCAGGCTTCCGACCAGCCCGCCCAGCAGGATGCCGAGCGTGTACCATATCGCGATGAACGGAATGCCGTTTTCGACGCAGGCCCAGGAATACACCCAGCCGCCGACGCCGCCGGCGCAGGCGCCCGCCACAAAACCGGCAAGCGCTGGACGCGTGGGGGCCGCGCGCCTGAGAAACCACATGTTGGCACAGAAAGCGGGAATGCCGAAAGCCATGATCAGGAACGGACAAAAAGACGCCGAAAATCCGACGATCAAACCCGGATAGGATGAGACCGGCGACAGTCCGAGCTGCGCGATTGCCAGCAGCGCGACGATGCCGAACGCCGCGGCCAGAACCCGAACCATATTGCCAATCGAACCCTCCGGTCGCGCAACCCGCTCAAGGGCGACGATCGTCGCGCTCATCAATACGGCTGTATATAAAAACTTCACCCAGAACGCCGCCACCGTCACATGATGCAGATGCGGGCGAAAGGCGAGCGATATGAGCAGCGCAACAGCCGCACCGATCACGCCGACAACGATCGCAAGTGCAAGCCGCATCCGCAGGGCATGACGGCGAACCGGGGTGAGATCGCTCACCAAAGCCTCGATGAATTCATCATTTTTCGTCATTGGCAAAACCCAGCTTGCGTCCAATCGCGCGCATCCCTCGGTGAATGCTGACGCGAACCATTGCTTCAGACTGCCCGCTCTCGATCGCGGCTTCAGCAGTGGTCTTTCCGGCGATCTTTACCTGCCGCAGAAGCTCGCTCTGTTTGGCGGGCAGTTGATCGAGAAGACGATCGACGTCGAGGTGGGCAAACAGTGCTTCCTCTCGAAATTCGGCCGCGATCTCGTCTCCCAATGCAATTTCGACACCTCTTTTGCTGCCATTCGCCCTGAAGTGGTCGATCAACTTGTATTTCGCGATCTGGAAGAACCAGGCGGTAAACGGTCGTTCCCGATCGTAGGTAATGCGCCGGCCATGCACTGCCAAAAGCACCTCCTGAACCAGATCCTCGGCGTCGCGGTCGGCATTGGACCCAAGCCTCCTGCGATAAAACGCCAAAAGCAGATCCCGCAAAATAACGAGCAAACGCCTGTACGCAGCCTCATCGCCATCAAGCGACAGAAGCATCAAACCTTTCAGGAGCTGTTCCGATACCGATTTAGTCATTCACGGGCAGTCATTCGTTGATCGGCGCTACTTGTTACATCCCCATCCGAATTTTTTGTCCCCCTTCTTACGATCACAACGGCGTGATCACTGTAACGCATTCGCGAAGGCGCCGAATGAGGGAGCGGGATTAAGGGACAATCCGGTGTCGTCGACACGATGCCAATTGCGGATTGTCCCGTTTCCAAAGCGATCACCCTACCCGCTCCAGAGAACCGGATGGGGATCATGTCGAGAAGATCGAAGATATGGAGAGCAGAATGTCGCTCACGAAGTTGAAGATCATGGGTATGGCGCTGGCGCTCGGCGCGGTGACCGCTCTGTCCGCACAGGCTGCCGACAAGGCGCGCGTTCGCGGCGTCGTTGAGAACCTCAGCGGCGATACGCTGATGGTCAAATCGCGCGAAGGCAAGGACGTGACGATCAAGCTGAAGTCCGGATGGGCCGTCAACGGCATCGTCAACGCCTCCGTGACGGACATCAAGCCCGGGGATTTCGTCGGCATCGCTTCCGTTCCGACAGACAGCGGCGTCAATGGTGCGCTTGAAGTGCTGATCTTCCCGGCCGCCATGAAGGGCACCGGCGAGGGCGACTACGGCTGGGATCTGAAGCCGAAGAGCTCGATGACGAATGCGACTGTTGCCAGTGCCGTCACCTCGGTCAACGGTCCGACCCTGTCGCTCACCTACAAGGGCGGCGAAAAGAAGATCTCGATCCCGCCGGGCACGCCGGTCGTCACCTTCGGCACCGCAACGAAGGACGACATCAAACCCGGCGCCGGTGTTATCATCAACGGCACGACCGCTGGAGACAACACGGTTGAATCCGACCGTGTTCTGGTCGGCATAAACGGCGTCATTCCGCCAATGTGACGCATCCATGCCGACATCATGGGTTGCCCGGTTGCCAAAGGCATCCGGGCAACCTCAATGAACAGCGACATCGTCGCAGCACGTAATTTCAGATGCCGCTTCCCGGCGACACGTCAGGAGAGTAATCCATGGCAAGCATCGAAGAGATCGGCACCGCGCCACCATCTCCCCCCGCCAAGATCTTCATTCGCCGTCATTCGGTTCTCACGCGGATGACCCACTGGATCAACGTGCTGTGTCTGACATTGCTGCTGATGAGCGGCATGCAGATCTTCAATGCCGACCCGCAATTGCATTGGGGCAATTACGGCGCCGTTGAAGATCCATCGTGGTTCGAAATCGCCAGCAATCAGAATGGCGACAACATCACCGGAATATTGCGCATCGGCCGTCTCTCGATGACCACCACCGGCATACTCGGTGCTTTCACGGCCGACGGCGAAATGACGCCGCGCGCATTCCCGGCCTGGGCGACGATACCCAGCTACCAGGATCTTGCGGCTGGCCGGCGTTGGCATTTCTTCTTCGCTTGGCTGTTTGTCATCAATGGGCTCGTTTACATGGCCTATGGCCTGATCGGCGCTCATTTCCGCCGCGATCTGATGCCGACGATACAAGATATCCGGCCCGGAAACATCTGGCATGAGATCAAGGACCACACCCGCCTGCGCTTCCCGAAAGGCGAAAAGGCACGGCGCTACAATGCACTGCAGAAGCTGACCTATCTCATCGTCATCTTCATCCTGCTACCGCTGATGATCGGCTCGGGATTGACCATGTCACCCGCGATAGACGCCGGTTACCCCTTCCTGCTCGATATTTTCGGTGGTCGTCAATCGGCCCGCTCCATTCATTTCATCACCGCCTGGAGCCTGGTGGCTTTCGTCGTCGTGCATATCGCAATGGTCGTTCTCTCCGGTGTTTGGAACAACATGCGTTCGATGGTGACCGGCCGCTACGCGATCATCAACGAGGAGGCCGATCGATGAGCTCCATTTTCACCCGCCGCCGCTTTCTTATCGGCTCGGCCGCGAGCCTCGGCGCCGTAGGCCTGACCGGATGCGACGACATTTCTCAGAACCAACACGTGCAGAAGGTGCTCGCTCTGGCTGAGCGGCTAACCATGGGCACACAGCGGCTCATAGTTTCGCCGCAAACGCTTGCCCGAGAATATACCGACGCGGACATTTCACCGAGCTTTCATCCGAATGGATCAATTCAGCCAAACAGCGCCGAATATGTCCAGATGGTCGAAACCAAGTTCGCCGACTGGCGTCTCAAGATCGACGGCATGGTCAACCGGCCGATGGAATTTTCGCTGGCCGACCTAAAGAAACTGCCTTCCCGCACCCAGATCACCCGCCACGACTGCGTCGAAGGCTGGAGCGCCATCGGTAAATGGCAGGGCGTTCCTCTCGGGTTGATCCTGCAGACTGCCGGATTGAAGCCAGGCGCTCGCTACGCTGTCTTCTATTGTGCCGATGAACTGGAACAGACGCTCGATGGCAGCGGCCGCTATTACGAGAGCATCGACCTGATCGATGCCTTTCACCCGCAGTCGATCCTCGCCTACTCACTCAACGGCAAGGATCTGGAAGTCGAACACGGCGCCCCCTTGCGCCTGCGCGTCGAGCGTCATCTTGGCTACAAACACGCCAAATACGTCATGCGCATCGAAATCCGTGATCGGTTTGATGATCTCTGGGGCGGCAATGGCGGGTTCTGGGAGGATCGTGGCTACGAATGGTATGCCGGCATTTGAGATGTCACGCCAGACATCAATAATTGGGCGCGGCGACCCGGTGATTTGAGACACCACATTATCTCATTATCAAGCTGCTATATTACGCGCCAGCATCCACGGACGAAGAAACGATCAAAGCGCAAGAGATCGGCCTGCGCCTTGTTTGCCACAAAGCCATCATTCGAGAGCACGATTCAGGCGCAACGCGTGCCCACCCTGCCCTGGGCAAAGCTTTTGCGTGAGATAAGGACTCGAAACGCGCTCACTGTCGTGTGACTAGACCGTTCGGCACGCCCCCTCAGCCATCTGCTTGCGGCTATCGAGGAATCTAGCAGCCCATTACACCCGTTTCCGATTACTAAGGACCCGATCGACACTTCTACACCGCAGGACATGTTTTCGTCGCGTGTCCTTCGGCGCCGCTCAGTTCAAGCGAGCATATCTGATGGCTTCCGGGACTATTTTTGGTTCTATAACCAATAGCATTGAAATCTCTGCTTCCCTCGCCCGTCCGCTAACATTGAATTCATAGAGCCAGTCTAGGTACATCCCACCAGTTTGGGAGGATTCATCCATGCATATTCTCATGAAAGTAATGCGGACGCTTGTTTTTACCGGTGCCCTCGCCTCTGCTTCGGCAGCTTGGGCGTCAGGATTCGAGGACATAATCATCTCGAACGCGAAGGGCGCTGATGAGACAGAAACGACACTTCCCGCAGACAGCGCTGCGATTTATCTGTCGGCGGGCGTCACTGATGACATCAGCTCCGGTTCCAAAATTACCGTTTCCTGGATCGCTGTTGATACCAATGGCGTAGCGCCGGCGAACTATAAGATCGACGAAGCCACCTTTGATATCGGTTCTCTCGAAAACCACGTTGACGCGTCGCTTAGCAAACCCAATGCAGGTTTCCCCGTCGGCAAATACAAGGTGGTCCTCTCGGTGGACGGGAAGGTAATGGAAACCGTCGAATTTTCCATCAAGTAGACCGCAAAACAATAATCGCAATTCGAGTAGTTGTCGGAAGCTACCTCTCGCTCAGTCTTCCCTAGGGGCGAGCTTCGTCATTACCGAGTTCAGCCCTCTTCGTCAGATCATCGATCGACTTCCGCTTTTGTGGACGTCGGGATATCGGCCAAGTGGTCCCCTCTGCGTGCGGCTCAGCTAAATGCCGGGCCATCCGCTTGATACCCATCGCCTTCAGACTAGGTCCTATTCGCTTCACAGAGATCTATCGGGGCGCAAACGCGATACGAGGCTATTCATGCCCGATCAGATGAGAGACCGACTTTCCCATTCCCGCGCCTTGTGGAACGTCAGCGCCATGAGTAGTTCTGTGCCTGCTTACTCGGAACCATTGGAGGATTGTTGCGATGAAAGAGCGGATGGACGCGGTTATCGAAACGGCAATCAGGACCGGCAAGATCGTCGGCACTGTCGTGATCGTTAAGAAAGACGGAGAGACCGTCTATAGCCGGGCCGCCGGTTATGCCGATCGCGAAAGCGGAAAAGCAACCGAAACGCGGACGATATTCCGGCTCGCTTCCGTGACTAAACCAATTGTAGCAGCAACCGTTCTGGCTCTGGTTGACAAGGGTAAGCTCGCATTTAGCGATCTTGTCCGAGATTATCTGCCCTATTTTCGTCCGAAAGGACCGGATGGCAATGTAGCCGATATTACCATCCGCCACCTCCTCACTCATACGGCAGGCCTCAGTTACGGTGCGGATCCCAAAACCACACCACCGGAGCGGATGTTCAATAGCGGTCTTTCCGATACCGACCTCGATTTTGAGGAAAACTTCAGCCGGCTGTCGACCTTTCCGCTCCTCGCAGCACCGGGTACGCTTTGGTCTTATTCGATCGCCATCGATGTCCTTGGGGCGGCAATAGCGCGGATCGAAGCTTGCAGTTTGGATGAAGCGGTGCGTCGTCATGTTACCGGGCCGCTCGGCATGAACGACACCGGCTTTTCGGTCAGTGATCCGGAGCGGCTTGCAACACCTTATGCCGATGGCAATCCGGCAGCCGTCAGAATGAGTGACCATCATCTGGTCTCGGACAATGATGGCAACTTGCTGGCCTTTGCGCCGACCCGGCTGTTTAACCCAAGGACTTTTCAATCCGGAGGTGCCGGCATGGTGGGTACGGCGCCAGATTTAATTACCTTTCTCGAAGCCATTCGTCGCGGCGGCGTCCCCATCTTGAAGACCGGGACGGCGAAGGCGGCGCTTCTCAACCAGATCGGCGACATCCCACGCCCCGGCGAACCAGGACAAGGCTTCTCCTTTCTGGGCGCAGTGATCCAGGACCCTGTTTTGGCAGAGGTTTCGCTGTCAAAGGGATCGGTAACGTGGGGCGGCGTTTATGGACACAGCTGGTTCATAGATCCGGTGGAAGGCATTTCCGCTGCGATCATGTCCAACACGGCGGTCGAAGGCTGCCTTGGGTCCTATCCTCAGGATATCGCTCGGGAGATATATGGTGCTTGACGCCGCGCAAAGAGTGTAGCGGCTTTGCCAGAAAGAGCGCCCAATCGGCAAGTGCGTCAAACTAACAAATTGATATAGTAGATATATTTAGTGGAATTTGATATAGTGGGATTACCCGTCTGTATCCTTCTCCGAGCGGATATAAACCTGCAGCGTGTAACCGATATGCTCGGTCATCAGCGCTCTGGCGCGTACCAGATCCCGGTCGAGAGCCGCTTCCATCAGTGCCGTATGATGCTCGATCGCCATGGCGTCCTGCAGGGCGGCAACCGCTTTTTCATAGCCGATCGAAAGACCAGCTGCCGCGCGCTGCGTCGGCGCAAGGCCGAGAAAACGATGATGGCGGCGAAGCTGATCCGCGATGGTGGACTGGAAACGCTGGAGCCAGTTCGACGTTGCCGCGCTGACAAGCGCGGCATGAAAGGCGTTGTGCTTCTCATCCCATTCGTCCGCCATCTCCTCCGAGGCGGAGTCGGGCACGATCTTACAGCGTGAGAGGCGATAGTGTGCGGTGACGACGGCCGATTCCCAATCGGGACCGCCCTTTTCGATCGACTCCATGAGTAGCGGCAACTCCACGACCATGCGCGCCCGTGTCAGGTCCTCCAGTTCGGCGCGCGATACGGGAGCGACCGCGAAGCCGCGATTGCTGATCGCAGTAACAAGCTTCTCGGCTTCCAGCCGCGAAAGCGCTTCGCGAAGCGGCGTCCAGCCGACGCCGTAAGTATCGCGAAGAGCCCCGAGCCGCAAAGAAGCGCCGGGCCTGAGCTTGGTGTTGAGGATATCGCGCCGCAACAGCCAATAGGCCGCCTCCGTCTTGCTCAACTCATCCTTATCCTGCATGGCGCTTGTCCCGATCCTCCCCATCCGCGGATTATATATAATATAGCCGCAACAGGAAAATATATATCAAAGGCGCCTGCGGTGTATATCATATATCACAAATTGACAGGATTGCAGCAGCCGCTATGATCCCTGCCCAAGAGAGCCGGCGGAACACGGCTCCTTGTCACATCCGGGAGGAAAATATGCTGAGATCTACGTCCAAATGGCTGGCCGGCCTCGCTGTCGCCGGCGCCTTTGCAGCAAGCGTTGCAACCGCATCGGCCGAGCCCATCAAGATCGCAATCGCCAATTTCGGCGAACATCCGCAGCTCAATGCTTCGATCGCCGGCTTCAAGAAGGCTCTTGCCGATAACGGCTTCGTCGAAGGCAAGGATGTCGTCTATTCCGAAAGCAACACCAGCTTCGACGCCTCGCTCGTTCCGCAGATGATTGCCAAGCTGCAGTCCGAACATCCGAAGCTGATGTACACGGTAACGACGCCTGTGTCCCAGATCGCCAAGAAGGCGCTTGCCGGCTCCGGCATTCCGATCGTCTTTACTGCCGTCACCGATCCGGTCGCCGCCAAGCTCGTCCCGTCCTGGGACGCGGGTGACACCGGCATTACCGGCTCGAGCGACCTGCAGGACATCTCCGCCATCCTGACCTTCACCAAGAAGCTGCTCCCGAATGCCAAGCGCATCGGCGTCCCCTATAATCCGGGCGAAGCCAATGACGTCGCGCTGATCGACAAGGTCAAGGCAGCCGCTCCGGCCGCCGGCTTTGAAGTGGTTCCCGTCGGCGTCGACAACGTCAACGACATCCAGCAGCGCATCGCCTCGCTCGCCGGCAAGGCAGACGTGATCTACACGCCAGCTTCCAACCTCCTGCAGCCGGCAATTCCGGCCGTTGCCGCCGCCGCCCGCCAGGCGCAGATCCCGATCGTCAACTCCGATGACGCCGCTGTCCGCAATGGCGTCGTGCCGGCAAGCTTTGCCGTCAACTACGAGCAGGTTGGCGAAAATGCCGGCAAGATCGCTGCGCAGATCCTCAAGGGTGCCGATCCGAAGACGATCAAGCCCTCCGTGCCCGCCTATAAGGACCACGCGCCGCTGATCAACAAGACCGTGTTGAAGGCATTCGGCGCCGAAGTCCCGGCTTCGCTTGCCGATTGCAATTGCTTCACGAAGTGATAGGCGGCATCTTCTAGGGATCAATCCGATCCATGGCGGCGTCAGGGACGCCGCCATTTCATAACCCTATACTGCAGGGGAGGCACGGATGCTTGATATCAAATCCGCGCGCAAGGTTTTCTATAAAGGCCAGCCCGACGAGAAGGTCGCGCTCAACGGCCTGACGCTCTCCCTCAAGACAGGCGAATTCGGCGTCGTCATCGGCTCCAACGGCGCCGGCAAGAGCAGCATGCTGAACGCGATTTCCGGCGCTCTCAGCCTCGATTCCGGCCAGATCCTCATCAACGGCAACGACGTGACGAACATGCCGGTCCACAAGCGCGCCGCGCGCCTGGCCCGCGTGTTCCAGGACCCGATGAAGGGCACCGCCGCCAGCATGACGGTCGGTGAAAACATGCTTCTGGCGGAACTGCGCGGCAAGAGCCGCGGATTTCGTCCTGGCCTCAATGCCGCCCGTCTCGCCGCCTACAAGGAACGCCTCGCCGTTCTCGGCCTTGGCCTGGAGAACCGCATCGATACCAAGGTAGAGCTTCTTTCGGGCGGGCAGCGTCAATCGCTGTCTCTCATCATGGCAGTCGGCGGCTCGCCCGACGTGCTTTTGCTCGATGAACATACCGCCGCACTCGATCCGCGTACCGCCGATATCGTCATGCAGGCAACCGTGCGCACCGTCGAAGCGCTGAAGCTGACGACCCTGATGGTGACACATAATATGCAGCACGCCGTCGATTTCGGCGACAGCATCATCATGCTCGATGCCGGCCGTGTTCACCTTGAAATTACCGGGGACGGCAAGCGGCGCATCACCGTGCCCGAGCTGATCGGCCACTTCGCCGTCAAGACCGACCGAATGCTGCTGGTGAGCTGAGATCATGATGGACTTCCTTCAGACAACCGTTTCGAGCTTCGTCTCGCTCATCCCGGTCACACTGGCGCAGAGCTTCATCCTGAGCTTCGTCGTCCTCGGCATCATGATCCCGTTCCGGATGCTGAGCTTTCCGGATCTGACCAGCGAAGGCGCCTTTCCGCTCGGCGGCTGCGTCTGTGGCATCCTGCTTGCCGCCGGGGTCGCGCCGCCGCTTGCGATTATCGCTGCTTTCGTCGTCGGCCTCGGTGCCGGCTGCTGCACCGCTTTCATTCACTTACGCTTCCGCATTCATACGCTGCTCGCCGGCATCCTGATGTCGACGATGCTCTACAGCGTCAATCTTGCCATCATGGGCAAGTCGAACCTTTCCGTCTTCGGCGCGCCGACCGTGTTCGATGTCGTGCCATTCACGGAGCCCGGTTTTCCGGCGAGCAAGATCGTCATTGCCGGCCTTCTTGCCGTTATCGTGCTGATCGCCCTCAACCTCTACTTCAAGACGGAAAAGGGCACCGCCATGCGCGCCGTCGGCTCCAACCCCGATATGGCTGAGGCGCAGGGCATCAATGTCTGGGCTGCCACCATCGGCGGGGTCGGCATCGCCAGCGCCTTTTCCGCGGCGAGCGGTGCACTCATGGTCCAGTCGCAAGGCTTTGCCGACGTCAACATGGGCATCGGCATCCTGATCAACGGCCTGGCGGCGCTCATGATCGGCGAAGCCTTCACCGGCAAGCAGACCGTGGTTCGTCAGCTGCTGGCGCCCTTCGTTGGTTCGATCATCTACTACCAGCTCGTATCGCTCTGCCTTGCCGCCGGCATGCCGCCGCCGAACCTCAAACTCGCAACCGGCCTGTTCGTGCTGATCATGCTGGCGCTGCCGAGCATCCGCCGCAGCCGCGGTGGAGCCGCCACCCGAGAAACCATTCGCGAATAAGTTTACGAGGCAATGACGTTATGGATAGCCTTCCCGATCTCGCGGCCGTCGAGGCCATGGACGAGGCCGACCCACTGCGCGTTTTTCGCAGCCGCTTTGCCCTGCCCGCCGGCGTCATCTATCTCGACGGCAATTCACTTGGCGCGGCCTCGCACGAGGTCTTTGCCGAAGTCCGTCAGGCCGCCATGGAGGAATGGGGCAACGGCCTGATCCGCAGCTGGAACAGCGCCGGATGGTTTCACCTGCCACTTGAGCTCGGCGATCGCATCGGCCGGCTGATCGGTGCTGCCGAAGGCCAGACTGTCGTCACTGACTCCACCTCGATCAACATCTACAAGACCTTGCATGCGGCACTCGCCATGCGACCGGATCGCAACGTCATCGTCGCCGAGGGCGACAGTTTCCCGACCGATCTCTATATGGCGGAAGGCGTCGTCTCGACCCGACCCGGCGTCACGTTGCGTCTTGAAGGCCGCGATGCCGACACCATCGAGGAACTGATCGATGAAAACGTCGCCGTCGTGCTCATCAATCACGTCAACTACAAGAGCGGCGAACTGCGTGACATGGCGGCGCTGACGAAGCGCATCCAGGCGGCGGGCGCACTCGTCATCTGGGATCTGTGCCACAGCGCCGGCGCTCTGCCCGTCGATCTCGATGGTGCCGGTGCCGATTTTGCCGTCGGCTGCACCTACAAATATCTGAACGGCGGCCCGGGCGCTCCAGCCTTCATCTATGCCGCAAAGCGTCATCACGCCTCGATCGTCCAGCCGCTCAGCGGCTGGTGGAGCCATGCCCGCCCCTTTGCCTTCGAACAGAGCTTCGACGGCGACGCCGGCATCAAGCGCTTTCTCTGCGGCACGCAGCCGATCCTGTCCTTGCGGGCATTGAAGGGGGCACTCTCCATCTGGGACGAGGTGGACATGGAAGTCTTGCGCCGGAAGAGCATAGCGCTCACCGATCTCTTCATCCGCTTGGTCGAAGCCAAATGCGGCCAATATGGCGTGGAGCTTGAGACGACGCGCGACAGCGAGAAGCGTGGCAGCCAGGTGTCCTTCATCCATAGCAATGCCTACGAAGTCATGCAGGCGCTGATCGAGCGCGGCGTCATCGGCGATTTCCGCGCACCTTCGACATTGCGTTTCGGCTTCACGCCGCTCTATGTCGGCTATCGCGACGTCTGGCGAGCCGTAACGGTGCTGGAGGACATTCTGAGCAGCGGATCATGGAAGGAAGCACGCTTTACGGTGCGTGCGGCCGTGACCTGATCACCACGCGTCGACCGCTGGAAAGAAGGAGCCGAAGATGAGCTATTTCAAGGTCACCGATTGGGAGGCCGCCTACACCAACGGCGCCTATATCGTCGACGGCGATCGATGGCCTGCAGCCTGGGTCGAGCCGGCAAAATCCTTCCGCGACCGGTTGACGGCGGCAGGACGCGCAAAGCTCGATCTCGTCTATGGTCCGGCCGCGCGCAATCGCTTCGATCTCTTCCTGCCCGAAGGCCAGCCGAAGGGATTGGTTGTTTTTGTCCATGGCGGCTACTGGCTGCAATTGGACAAGAGTTACTGGTCGCATCTGGCGGCCGGCTCGATTGCGGCCGGCTATGCCGTGGCGATCCCGTCCTACACGCTCTGCCCGGATAATCGCATCGGCGGAATTGGCAAGGAAATCGCAGCGGCGATTACGGCAGCGGCCGATTTGGTCGAAGGTCCGATTATATTGACTGGCCATTCGGCCGGCGGTCAACTTGTTGCCCGGATGATGACAACGACCTCGCCGCTTGGCGAGGCGATCCGCGAGCGCATCCGGCATGTTCTTGCGATTTCCGGCGTGCACGATCTGCGTCCGATCATGAAGCGCAAGATGAACAAGGAGCTTCGCATCGATGATGCCGAGGCGGGAGCCGAAAGTCCCGCACTTCTCGAGCCGGCCGACAGCATTCGCCTCACCTGCTGGGTCGGCGGTGCCGAGCGCGCCGAATTCATCCGCCAAAATGCACTGCTGGCCAATATCTGGACCGGGGTCGGCGCGGCAACTGCGGTAGTCGTCGAGCCGGACAAGCATCACTATTCGGTTCTGGACGGGCTTACGGATGCCGAGCATCCTCTCACGCGGACCCTGCTTGCCGATTAGCGTCTTCGCAGCCGCATCGAAAGAAGTGCCCTCGGCGCGGTAAGGACCGAGGGCATTATTGTATCAGCCGTTGACCGGCGCATTCATCGCCCAGGCAACGCCGAAGGGATCGCGCAGCTGGCCCCAGCGATCGCCCCAGAACATCACCTGTGGCTCGACAACGACTTCGGCTCCGGCATCGACAGCCCGCTTCCACCAGAAATCAAGATCATCGACAACGAGCTGCATGGTGAAGGACTGCGGCTTTTCCAGCGCATGGCCATATTCCGGAAAAGCATCGCCGAGCATGACCGAGCTGCCGTTGATGTAGAGATGGATGTGCATGGTCCGGCCTTTTTCATCGACCGGATACATGAAGGCCTGTTCGGCACCGAAGGCGCGCTTGTAGAATTCGGCCGCCTTGACCGCGCCGTCTACCGTCAAATAGGCGACGACACCACCACGAACCGGCACGCGCGGCGGCTGGGACTGCGTCTGATCTGCTGTATCGGTCATGTTCGTCTCCTTGGGAACGGTTCATCGTGTCATGCCCTTTTCGATGGGCTATCCCAAGGACGCAGGTCAATCACCCTTCCCGACAACGGGAACCAAATTTTTTGACTATTTTTCGCGACGGCGGCGCCAACCGCTTCGGCGGTCATCCATGCGCTGGCTTTCGGGCACGTAAAGTCCGAGCGGGATAGGTCTCACTGAGAATTCGCGCCAAGGCATCCTCACGCGGCATTGGCCGTCCGAGAAGAAAACCCTGTACCTCATGATAGCCCTCGGCCCGCAATTTCGCCAATTGCGCTTCCGTCTCGATGCCTTCGGCCAATGTCACGGCATTGAAGCCGGAGGCGATGCCGACCACGGCCCTCACGATTGCGAGATTGCCGGGATCGGCATCCATGCCGGCAACGAAACTGCGATCGAGCTTGATCTTGTCGAAAGAGAAGGAGCGCAGATAGCTAAGCGAGGAATAGCCCGTGCCGAAATCATCGATCGCTATGCGGATACCCAGCTCTTTGAGGGCACGCAGCAGCGACAGGCTTTGCTCGACCTCGGAAAGCAGGATGGATTCCGTGACCTCGATTTCGAGGCGCCCAGGGCAAAGGCCTGTTTCCTCAAGCGCCGAGACGACGGTGGCCAGCAGGCTCGCATGACGAAACTGATAGACCGACAGGTTGATGGCGACCTTCAGGTTCCCCGGCCATTCCATGGCGGTCCGGCAGGCTTCCCTTAGCACCCAATCGCCGATCGGCACGATCATCCCGGTTTCTTCGGCAACGGGGATGAATTCCGCTGGCGCAATGAGCCCACGCTTGGGATGACGCCAGCGGATCAGAGCTTCGAAGCCGGAAAGAACATCCTCGTCCAGCCGGATGATCGGCTGGTAATGGAGTTCGAATTCGTCGTTCTGCAACGCCTCGCGAAGCTCCAGCGTAAGCTGGTGGCGCCGTTCAGCTTCGAGCCTCATTTCCGTCTGGTAGAAACGATAGGTTGAGCGGCCGCTGGCCTTGGCTGCATAGAGCGCCAGATCCGCATCCCGCATCAGGACATCGGCGTCGGTGCCATGTTCAGGCGCCATGGCAATGCCGATGCTGCAGGTCACATGTTCCCGCACACCATCGAGATCGAAGGCTGCAGAAAGCGATTGCAACAACAGATCGGCGAAGCGCCGGGCTCGCCCGGCATCCATCATCCTCAAGACCAGCGCGAACTCGTCGCCGCCCAGGCGCGCGACCAGATCACTCCTCTCGGCAAGCTGCTGGAGGCGTTCGGCAACCTGACGTAGGAGCATGTCACCCGCGGCATGCCCCTTGCTGTCGTTGATATGCTTGAAATGATCGACATCGATGTAGAGCAGCGCGATTGGCTTTTCCGGTGTGGCGGCAGCCACCTGCCGCACGATGCTCTCGGAAAAGAAGGCTCTGTTCGGAAGGCCTGTCAGGGAATCATGCATGGCAAGATGCGCAAGCCTCGCCTCGACGCTGCGCTCCTCGGTCACATCCTGGGAAATGCCGAGAACATAGCGCGGTACTTGCCCTGACGGCGCGGGCAGCGCCCGCTTCGCCGTCTTCAGGATACGCAACGCGCCATCTACCGTGTGAATGGTTTCCTCGAAGTAGACGGTTGTGGCAGTTTCGAAGGCAAGCTTATCCTGTTCCCGGAAAAGCGCCGTCTGCTCATCGGAGAATATGGCCCTATCGGACTTGCCGATCATATCCTGTGCGGCCTGCCCGACGATACCGCCGCACGCCTCGTTGAACAGAATATAGCGGCCATCCCGCTCCATATCCTTGACGAAGACGCCGACGGGAAGATTGTCGACGATGCTGTCGAGCAGCGACTGGGTGGCATCGACCTGCCGCCGTGCCGCATTGACCTCGGTGCGGTCCTGCACGATCGCCAGTATCGCCATCTTGCCGTTGAAGCGAATCTCCCGCCCGTAGGTCAGTACTTCGAACGTCTCGCCATCCGCCTTCAGATGCGTCCAGCGCTGTGCCGTCTCAATGTCGGTGCGGTGGTGCACGGCATCCAGCATGCGCTCGCGTTCCACGGATGGCCTGATGTCAAGCACGGTCATGACCGCGAAGTCCGCATGGCTATAGCCATAGAGGTCGCGGGCCGCATCGTTGACGATCAGAAACTTCAACGTCTGCGGATCATAGACCCACATCGGCGACGGATGCGTCTTGAAAAGCGACCGAAAATCATCGTTCGGGGCATCGAGCCAAACGGAATTCATAGGAAGGTCGACCTTGCCAATTCGAGTTTGAAGATTAGCGAATTGGACATTGATAGACGAAAAAACTAAATAAAATCAAAATTGTAACAAGACTAAACTTTAGGCAAAAGCCTACCGAATATGCAACGGGAGGCTTTATTCCCTTTGCCCCGTTTCACCGATATAGAGCGGTAAATACCGTGAGGTTCAAAGCCCCGTCTTGCCGATCGCATGGATGACACCATGCAGCTCGCCAAGGCCTTTCAGGCGACCGATGAGGGAATAGCCGGGATTGGTCGGCTTATCGATATCATCGCCAATAAGATGCCCATGGTCCGGCCGCATCGGCATCATATGGTCTTCCCGGCCCTCTTTGCGACGCCGCGCCTCCTCTACGAGCAATGTGCGCAGAATGGCATACATATCGCTGCGTCCCTCCAAATGGGAGGCTTCCACGAAGGATCCATCGGCTTCGATCGCAACGTCGCGCAGATGCGCGAAATTAATGCGCGAGGCGAATTCTCTTGCAATGGCAAGCACATCATTGTCGGCGCGAGAGCCGAGAGATCCAACGCAGAGCGTCAAACCATTGGCTGGGTCATCGACGCTACCAAGGATGCGGCGCAGGTCCGCCACAGTCGAGACAACACGCGGAAGGCCAAAGAGCGAGACGGGCGGATCGTCGGGATGGATCGCAAGCCTGCCGCCGAATTCGGCGGCAACCGGCACGACCTCCCGCAGAAAAGCGTCGAGATTGGCCTGGAGATCTTCTGCTGTCATTCCGTCGAAAAGGGCGATGGCAGAGCGGATGGCTTCGCGGCCATAGCTGTCCTCGCCGCCGGGTAGACCGGCGATGATATTGTTCTCCAATCGCTGTACGGCCTGCGGCGAGAGTCCCTTCATATGCTCCTCGGCACGCTGCACCAGGTCCGGCGCATAATTTTCTTCCGCACCCTTCCTGCGCAGGACGAAGACGTCATAGGCGACGAACTCCACCATGTCGAAACGCAGGGCCAATGCCGTGGTTGGCATTTCGAAGCACAGATCCGTGCGTGTCCAATCGACCACCGGCATGAAATTATAGCAGACGGTTTTGATGCCGGAGCGGGCGAGATTCGCAAGGCTGTCCTTCCAGACACCGATCGCAGCTTTTGCGCCTGCGCCGCCGAGCTTTATGGCGCTTGGCACCGGGATCGATTCGCAGACGCTCCAGCGCAATCCCGCCGCCTCGACGAGTGCCTTTCGCGTCTCGATTTCGGCCGGAGTCCAGACGCGCGAATGCGAGACTTCGTGCAGGGCCGTGACGATGCCTGTCGCGCCGGCCTGGCGGGCGTGCAAAAGCGGAACGAGATCTTTCGGACCAAACCAACGCCAGCAGCTTTCCATGCGACACCCCTCCATTTGTCGGTCAAAATACCGCTGAAAAGCCAAATGTCTATCATTCCATGTCGCTTGACACCCATTATTGACCAACAATATGCTTTCAACAACGGAGGAGAGACGGTGGCAAAAACTGCTGATATCGAGGATAGAGCTTCAGCGGTCGATCAGGTGGTCGACGCATTGCGGCGACTGATGCGCGAGCGCAATCTCGGTCTCGGAGACGCGCTACCCTCGGAGGCGGAGCTCGCTTCCATGTTCAATGCCAGCCGCAATACGGTGCGCGAAGCGATCCGCATCCTGAAGGCCTACGGCATCGTCGAAAGCCGCCAAAAGGTCGGCGCCGTCATAACGGATCGCCGCCAGCAGGCGCTGATGGACCTTTTTTCCTTCGCCATCGACATATCGGCGGAAAGCTTTCTCGATATCCAGGGGTTTCGTCGCCTCATCGAGGTCAATCTCAGTGACCTTCTGTTCGAAACTCTCGATGAAGCCGCCATCGACAGGCTGCGCTCCATCAACGACGCGATGAAAGCCGCGCCAGGACTGACCGAGGCCGCGGAGCTCGATTTCAGGTTTCATGCCGCTCTTGTCGGCTTCGCCGGCAATCAGACTCTGTCACAAGTCTATGGCATTCTGCAGCCATTGTTGCAGCGGCTCATGGAGGCGGGCAAGCGCTCTCGCGAGGCCGTCGACAGCGCTTATAATGACCATCGCACTATCATCGAAGCGTTGGAACAACGGGATCGAATCGCCTACGCCTATCATATGAACCGCCACCTGCAGGCGGGCCTGCAGTTCATCGCGCCAAAGGCTGTTTGAGACAAACATTCCATAACGGACACATGACATGAAAAGACAGACGCTCGACACCGGCTGGACCATCTCGCGCCTTCGCGCACCCTCCAGCGCACCGGCCCTGCCGAACGCAATACCTGCCGCCGTGCCGGGCAACGTTCATCTCGACCTGATGGCGGCGCAGTTGATCACCGACCCCTATCTCGACGTCAACGAGATCTCGCAGGATTGGATCGGTCGCTCCGCCTGGCGTTACCGCCTGGCCTTCGATTGGGACGGCGAGGACGCCGAGCGCATCGATCTTTCATGCCTCGGCCTCGATACAGCTGCGCGCCTGGAGCTGAACGGAACCGCGCTTGGCGAAACCCGCAACATGCATCGCAGCTATCGCTTTGACATCGGCGACCACCTCAAAAGCGGCCGCAACGAGCTGATTGTCGATTTCCAATCCGCCTATGAGCATGGCGATGAGGTGCGCAAGCAGCTCGGCAGCGCGGCCGATATTCCCCAGAATTACCCCGGCCCGAGCAACCTCATCCGCAAGATGGCCTGCAATTTCGGCTGGGACTGGGGTCCGACAGTCGTCACCTCGGGCATCTGGAAGCCGATTGTCATCGAGAACTGGTCAAAGGCGCGTCTCGGCAGCATTCGCCCGGAAATCACACTACAGGGCAGCCAGGGCGTTGCGCGCCTGCATGTCGAGATCGAATGGGCCGACAAGGGCACGGATAGCGCGGCCCTTGTCCTCTTCATCGGCGGCAAGCGCGCGGAAGTTCGTGTCGCGCAAGGAGAGACCCATGCGCTGATCGAATGCCGCATCGACAATCCGCAGGTCTGGTGGCCGCATGGAATGGGCGGCCAGCCGCTTTACGATCTCGACCTGCAACTGCTCGGCTCCGATGGTGCGGCACTCGACGGCTGGAAGCGGCGCGTCGGCTTCCGTTCCGTGCGGCTGGATACGACACCGGATGAGATCGGCTCCGCCTTCACCCTCGTCGTCAACGACGTGCCGGTCTTTGCCCGCGGCGCCAACTGGATCCCTGACGATTGCTTCCTGCCGCGCGTGACGCGAGAGCGCTATCGGGAAAGAATCGCTCAGGCCCGCGACGCCAACATGAACATGCTGCGCGTCTGGGGCGGCGGCATCTATGAGACCGATACCTTCTACGAGGAATGCGATGCCGCTGGCATCATGGTCTGGCAGGATTTCCTGTTTGCCTGCGCCACCTATCCTGAGGAAGAGCCGGTTTATAGCGAGATCGAGGCGGAAGCCCGCGAGGCCATCACAAGGCTCATGCCCTATGCCTCGCTGGTCATCTGGAACGGCAATAACGAGAATATCTGGGGCTATTTCGACTGGGGCTGGCAGGATGTGCTCGGCAATCGTCCGTGGGGTGCCGGCTACTATCTCGATCTGCTGCCAAAGCTGGTGGCCGGGATCGATCCAACACGACCTTATTGGCCAGGCAGCCCCTATTCCGGCTCGATGGAGATCGCGCCGAATGCCGATGAACACGGCTGCCGGCACATCTGGGACGTCTGGAACGAGGTGGGCTACGAGACCTACCGCAACTATATCCCACGCTTCTGCTCCGAATTCGGCTGGCAGGCGCCACCGACCTTCGCAACGCTTGCCCAGTCCGTGCGCGAGAAAGACCGCGCGCCAGCCTCTCCTGCCGTCCTGCATCACCAGAAGGCAACCGGCGGCAACGACAAGCTTCTGCAAGGGTTGGAGGGCTGGTTTCCCCGCCCGCAAAATTTCGACGACTGGCTTTTCGTCACGCAGTTGAACCAGGCGCGGGCGATCAGTTTCGGCATCGACCATATGCGCTCGCATCGGCCGACCTGCATGGGCACCATCGTCTGGCAGCTCAACGATTGCTGGCCGGTCACCTCCTGGGCGGCCGTCGATGGCGCTGGCCGGAAGAAGCCGCTCTGGTACGCCTTGAAACATAGCTATGCGCCGCATCTCCTCACCATCCAGCCGCGCGGCGATGGCTTGGCCGCAGTCGCCGTCAACGACGCGACCCTGTTTTGGCGCGTACCCTTCACCGTCGAGCGTTTCGACTTCACCGGCAAGCTACTTGCCCGCCACCACGTCTGGCGCGTCCTGTGCGATCGTTTCGAGAATGCAGATATCGAGATCCCGGCCGAGGTTGCGACACCGGGCGATCCGCGCCATGAATTCCTGCGCGCCCGCCTCGGCGATGCGGAAGCCTGGTGGTTCTTCGAAAAGGATATGAAGCTGCAATACCCGCAGCCCCGCTTCGACATCGAGAGCGTCCAGATGGCGGACGGGATCACCGTGACCATCACGACGCAGTCGCTCCTGCGCGATGTCTGCCTGTTCGTCGACCGTATCAGCCCGAATGCCGAGGTCGACGACATGCTGGTCAATCTCGCGCCTGGCGAAAGCAGGACGTTCAAGATCAAAGGCATCTCCAAGGAAGCCTTTGACGATGCCGATCTCTCGACTGTCATGCGCACGGCCAACCAGGTTGCCCAGCCTCCGCACCATTGAAACCGTGCGTCCGCGCACGAAAAGATCCGGCGCATTGCGCCGGATCGGACCCCGCGTCCTCGGCAAATCGTCACAAAAGATTGCACGGATCAATGGCGAATTGCCTCCTATGATCGGGCGCCGCCTTGTGATCTAGTGCCTCCCATCCGATCCATGAATCAGCGAGATCACGCTTATGTCCTCGGACTCCAATCGCAGTTTCCAAACGCCCCGTCGCGAAGAACTCGGTCTTATCACGCTCGGCAACAATGCCGGTCTTTCAGCTTCGGCCCTGCCGAACGGCACGCTGTTTTCGATCGACTTCGCAGACCAAAAGGGCGGCGTCATGATCAACCAGGTGCTCGGTTCGCCTGTCTATGGCGGCATCGGCCGGCTCTATCTGCGCGTCGGCGGCGCAAAGCCGGCAACAGCCGAAATCGTCGGACCCAAGGCTGCGGTAAAGTTTGGCCATGGCAAAAGCGGTTTTTCCTGGAGCGGCGAGACGGCCGGTGTCAGACACACGGCCAGCCTGCGGCTGCACCCGAATGAGACCGCATGGTTCTGGCAAATCTCGTTGGAAAACGGCACCAATGCGGCGCTTTCGGCCGATCTCATCCTCGTTCAGGACGTTGGCCTCGGCGATCGTGGCTTCCTGATGAATAGCGAAGCCTATGCTTCGCAATATATCGACCATCATATCGCCGGCCATGCCGCCTTCGGCCCCGTCATCATGAACCGGCAGAACCTCAAGCAGGGTGGCGGACGAAATCCGTGGCTCGCGCAAGGCTGCCTCGAAGGTGCAGCGGCTTACGCGACCGATGCAATCCAGCTCCTCGTACCCTCCAAGAGCAACGACGGCGTCATGGTACCGGGCTTCGGCAGCGACCTGCCAAGCGTGCGCCGCCAGCATGAGGTCGCCTGCCCGACAATCCAGTCGAAGCCGCTTTCCCTTCCAGCAGGTGCGTCAACCACCACGACCTTCTTCGGCCTCTTCATCGCCGATCATCCGGCCGCCTCCAGCGATGCCGATCTTGCCCATCTCGATGGCCTGCCGAAGCTTCAGGGCGAGTTGGCAATGGACACGATAGTATCAGCGCAATCAGCCCGCAGCCTCGTGCAGGATGCGCCGCTTGCCGAGAGCGACGACCTGGATCAAACCGTGATCGATGCGCTCTATCCCGAGCGGATGCTGGAAGAGCATGCGGATGGAAAGCTGATCTCCTTCTTCGTGCCGGATGGGCCACATAACAGGCATATCGTGCTGCGCGAAAAAGAACGGCTGGTGGCGCGCCGTCACGGCGCCATCGTCCGCAGCGGCCAGAACATGCTGCTCGACGACCAGACGCTGGCAGCCACCTGCTGGATGCAGGGCATCTTCGCCGCACAGCTGACCATCGGCAACACCTCCTTCCACAAGCTGTTCTCCGTTTCCCGCGACCCGTACAACCTGACGCGATCGAGCGGCCTGCGTATCCTTGTCGACCTCGGTGACGGCTGGCATCTGCTTGGCGTACCCGCCGCCTTCGAAATGGGCTTGAGTGACACGCGTTGGATCTACAAGCTCCCCGGCCGCACCATCACCGTCTCGGCAATCGCCTCCGGCGACAATCCGGCCATGCAATGGAGCGTTTTGGTGGAGGGCGAAGCCTGCCGCTTCCTCGTCTTCGGCCACATCGTGCTCGGCGAACGAGATTATGAAGCGGTGGCCAATATTGCGGTGGATGCGGCCGCCAAGCGCATCTCCTTCCGTCCGCAGCCATCCTGGCTGTGGGATCGCTACCCGAAGGCCGGCTATCACCTCGTCACCTCGACGCCGGACGCGGTCGAGGCAGTCGGCGGCGATGAGCTGCTCTACAGCGATGGCGCTACCCGCAATGGCCCGTTCATTGCGTTGAAATCGAAACCAACGAAGGCACTGCGTTTTGCCGTCACGGGATCGATGACCGATCCGGATGCGGCCGAAGCCCTTGCTGCGCGCTACAGCGCCGGTGTCGACAGCGAAGAGATGCTGGCACCGGCCCAGCGCTTCTGGAGCCATGTGACGCGAGACGCGCGTATCGACGGCAACGGCCGCGATGTAGAGGCACAGGCTGTGATGCTGCCCTGGATCGCGCATGACGCCATCGTGCATTTGAGTGTACCGCATGGGCTCGAACAATATACGGGCGCTGCCTGGGGCACGCGCGACGTCTGCCAGGGGCCGATCGAATTCCTGCTCGCCTACGAGCATGACGAAGAAGTCCGGCAGATTCTCTCTACGCTCTTTTCCGAGCAGTACCGCGATCGCGGCGACTGGCCGCAATGGTTCATGCTGGAGCCCTACGCCAATATCCGCGCCGGCGAGGCGCATGGCGATATCGTCGTTTGGCCGCTGAAGGCGCTCTGCGATTATATCGAGGCGACCGGCGACATCACCTTCCTCGCCGAGATGGTCCCATGGCGTGCCGACGACACCATGCAACTGACCTCGGAAGGTGCGACGATCTCCGATCATATCGAAAAGCTGCTGGACACGGTCCGCAGCCGCTTCGTACCTGGCACAAGCCTGATCCGCTACGGCGAGGGCGACTGGAACGATAGCCTGCAGCCGGCCGATCCGCATTTGCGTGACTGGATGGTCAGCAGCTGGACGGTATCCCTGCTTTACGAACAGCTGGTGCGCTATGCCAACATCCTGACGCTTGCAAGCCGCAATGAGGAAGCGCAGTCGCTTCAGGCGACCGCGGTTGCCATGCGCGCCGATTTCAACCGGCTCCTGATGCGCGATGGCGTCGTTGCCGGCTACGGCGTCTTTGATCCAAGCCATGACGGCGTCGAACTTCTGCTGCATCCCGAGGACACCCGCACCGGCCTGCATTATTCACTGATCGCGATGACCCAGCCGATGATCGGCGGCCTCTTCACGCCTGACCAGCGCCACGCCCACATGAAGATCATCCGCGAGAACCTGCTCTTCCCCGACGGCGTTCGCCTGATGGAAAAGCCGGCGACCTATTCCGGTGGCCCGGAAAAACTGTTCCGGCGTGCCGAATCCTCGGCCTTCTTCGGCCGCGAGATCGGGCTCATGTATGTGCACGCGCATCTGCGCTACTGCGAGGCGCTCGCCCTCGACGACGACGCGGAGGCCGTCTGGGCGGCGCTGGCGGTTGCCAACCCGATCGCTGTCAGCGGCCGGGTGGAGCACGCCTCACTCCGCCAGCGCAACACCTATTTCAGCAGCAGCGACGCGGCCTTCGACGACCGCTATCAGGCTTCGTCGGAATGGGTGCGCGTCAAGGCGGGCGACATCGCCGTCGATGGCGGCTGGCGCATCTATTCGAGCGGCCCCGGCCTCTACACCAAGAGCCTGATCGGCAACATCTTCGGCTTCAAGCGCCAGTTCGGCCAGCGCATCCGCAAGCCGCTCTTGCCGGCCTCGATCGGCGCTTGCGAGGTCAACCTGGACTTCAAAGCCTGAGAAGCCAATCATGCTTGACAAAAGGGCCGCATCAGCGGCCCTTTTTCTTGCGTCGCGCAATCTGAAAACAGCAATCTGAAAGTACTAGGCGCGGATGGCGTCGATCGCCTCCTCGTCGCAGATGATATCCCGGCGCGACGGCTCGATCGCCACTATTTGTGGTTCTGTGTCCCTCCCGACCGCTGGCGATGGGTCGGAAGCGTAGTTCTTGACGAAACAACGCATCGCATGAGCGACGCCGCGTGAATTCACCTCGCGATAATCGGCCTCGTAATAAAGACCGCCGGCATAGCTCCCCGTGATGATTTCGTAGGAAGGGAAATAATCGACCCAATCGAAACGCGAAACGACCTGATCCGCAACCACCCGCAGGACCGACTTGCTATAGGTCGTTGATACAAGCACGTTCCTGTTCTCATAGGTGGCAATGAGCGGCACCGGGGAAACGGTCAGCAACAGCTTGATGCGCGGGTTTCTTTTCTTGAGCTTCCCCAGGAAGGTCAAGAGATCGGCTTCGACATCAGCGACGCCGAAATTGATGAATTCGTACTGCTCGGGATCAAAGGAGCCTGCGACCACTCCGGGCGCAAGCGGAAATACCGAGCCGTCGATCTTCGATCGCCATGCTTCAGTAAGCCCAAGCGTGAAGACCAACACATCGGCCTGCGTGAAGACCGAGCGAATGCTGGCAAGGTGCTGGTTTCGAGCTTCTACCACGGCTTCGATCGTTTCGAAGCCATCCGGTTCGATCTGGGGTCGATAGGGATCGACATAGCGCCCATCCTCACGCCGCCATGCCTTCTCGGCAGGCTTTCTCTTCTCGAAAACCTCCTCGAATAGCTGGAGCAGCTGCCGGGCGGTATAGAGATTGCCGTAGCGCCCGGAGAAAACGCCGAAATTCCGGCGGGTACGCTCATCCTCCGGCAGTCCCTCCCCATTCTCGGGAACGAAGTAATGGAAGCCGATACGCTGGAGCTGCCGGGAAATATGCTGGGCAAAGCAGCTGCCGGCCGTCGCGATCTTCGTCGTTCTGTTCAGACGGAATTTCGGATTGACCACCGGATCGAAAAGATGCGTCTCGATCCGCGCCACGGATCGCCGCCAGAGCTGGTAGTTCTCTATCCCGGCATAGGGGTTTGTCATCAGGCTGCCTCCGCCACGACCGCTTTGACCTTTTCATAACGCGCACGAACCGCCCCTTCGACGAGGATGGAGCCGGACGGTAGCCGCGAATAGACGGCGAAGCTGAATTCGATAAACTGCTCCAGAGTGATGAGCCGATAGTCATTCGGCAGCTTGAAGAGATATGAGCCGCGGGCTCCAAAGGCTTCGGCAATCTCGGGATAGACCGGATAGCATGGCCCATTCAGGAGATTATCGGCCGGCATGATCTCGCCATCGACAGGCTCGACCCCGAGCCGCTTCAGGAACGCACGGGCAATATCGTAGATACAATGAATTTTGGGATGGTTCACCGAATACATGAAAGCATCGCCGCGAGACCACTGCGTGAACGAGGGCAAAATATCCAGGCCATGTTCCGCAAAGTGCTTGAGAAGCTGCGCCCGCTCCTGTTCCCATCGTGCGAAGAAGCCGCAGCCTTCAAAGACATCCCGCCGGAAAAGCTTCCGGGTTGCCTCTATCCCGAGCCCTGCCTCGTATGCCGCCAGAACGATCATGGAATGATAGGACCCCATCGGGCCTTCGATCGGGCCATCCGAAAATGCGTAGCAAATGTCTGGATGATAGGCGTCGAAATTGATCGAGGGAATGAAATCAAGATTCTGCGCAATGCCGAAATCGAAGTCGAGGCTGCGAAACTGCGGATGGAGGAGGACCCTGAAATAGCGGGGCAGTTCCTTTTTGTATTTTTCGATGCTTTTCCTGAATGCCCATATGTCCATTGCATCGATATGGAAACGAGGGCCAAGAAGCTTCAGGGAATTTGCAAGACCGAATGTCTGGCAATTCGAGACCACAAGCCATGTTTCCATACGAAAACCATCCCAACTAGCCACACGCGGACTTCGTACTATCTCATTGAAATACTGAACAATTACGCCACTGGAATTTCCCCGGCACAGTGACGCGGTTTAGAAGCTCATTGTTTTATGGCGGATTTGGCTTGTCTATATCGATGACGTCAGTGCTGGGTGAATTGCGGCAAAAGAGGCATCTTACGCGCACGGAACTCCTTGTTTGATGAACCGGCTTGCGACATGTCTGGACCTGACTTTGCCGCCCGCATCCATGGCTTTATCGACGTTCTGGTTAACCGAATCGGCTAATCTCATGCGGATATGCAAAGCTCGGAGGCGGATTTGGAAACGGCGCTCTATCTCCCGATCAAATCATTTCTCGAAGCTGCCGGCTATGCGGTGAAAGGCGAGATCGGCGGCTGCGATCTCGTCGGCCTGAGTGATGGCGAGCCGCCCGTCGTCATCATCTGCGAGCTGAAGATGACCTTCAATCTCGAGCTGATCCTGCAGGCCGTCGACCGCGCCGCGGCCAGCGACGAAGTCTGGATCGCCGCCCGCGTCTCGGCAAAGGGCAAGGGGCGCGAAGGCGATCGCCGCTTCCGCGATCTTTGCCGCCGGCTCGGCTTCGGTATGCTGACCGTCTCAGACAACGACCAGGTCGATGTCATCGTCAGCCCCGTTTCGCCGATGCCGCGCAAGAATGCACGCCGCAGATCACGCCTTGTTGAAGAGCATCGTCGGCGCAAGGGCGACCCGGCACTTGGCGGCAGCACCCGCAAGCCGATCATGACCGCCTATCGCCAACAGGCCCTTGCCTGCGCGGCAGCGATCGAAAACGGCGTGCAACGCCCGAAGGATATGCGCGAGGCGGCACCGAAGGCCCCGCAAATTCTGAGAGATAACGTCTATGGCTGGTTCGAGCGCATCGACCGCGGCATCTACGCTTTGACCGATCTTGGAACGGAAGCACTCAAGCGGTGGCCGGCACCGCAGCTTTAAATATGGAAAAATTCCGGTCAACCAACATTAAATTCATGTAATATCTTAACATTTCGCAATATAAACATGATCAATATTTAATTTGTAAAAGACAACTGGCGGATCATATTACTCCTCAGCGCCAGTTCGGTTTTATACTCTGTCTCCCCAAAGTAAAGGCGGGAAACAAAGGCTCCCGAAACGAATTGACGCGGCTCCATTCGACGCCTGTCCCGGACATGGACAAGACGCCAGTTCGCCAACAATCTCGCAAGGGACTTTTGCCATGTCATCTCTCCTCCGCAAGCACCGCACAGCCGCTATCGTCGGCGCCGCCATCATCGTCGGTGCCGGCGCATTGCCTTTTGCCTTCAGCACATCCGCAACCGTCGCCTCGGCCGCCGAGCCTGCTGGCATCATCGCGCCCGGCGGTTCTTTCGCTCCGATCGTCGACGCCGACAAGCCGGCTGTCGTCACCGTCACCACCACCATGAAGGCGACCGACACCAGCGCCGACGGCAGCAACTCGCCGATGGACGAGCAGTTCCGGCAATTCTTCGAAAATCAGGGCATCCCCTTCCCGAAGCAAATGCCGCACCAGCAACAGAACCAGCGCGCCATGGCGCTTGGCTCCGGCTTCATCATCAGCCCTGACGGCATCATCGTCACCAACAACCACGTCATTCAGAACGCGGTTGATATCAAAGTGACGCTCGATGACGGCACCGAGCTGCCTGCCAAATTGCTGGGCGCCGATGCCAAGTCTGACCTTGCCGTCCTGAAGATCAACGCACCGAAGCCGCTCGCCACCATCGCCTGGGGCGATTCCGACAAGCTGAAGCTCGGCGACCAGATCCTCGCGATCGGCAACCCCTTCGGTATCGGCACGACCGTCACCGCCGGGATCGTCTCGGCCCGCGGCCGTGACCTGCATAGTGGCCCCTATGACGACTTCATCCAGATCGATGCCCCCATCAACCATGGCAATTCCGGCGGCCCGCTGGTCGACCGCGAAGGCAATGTCGTCGGCATCAACACCGCCATCTACTCGCCGAATGGCGGCAGCGTCGGCGTCGGCTTCGCCATCCCCTCCGACGAGGCCAAGGCAATCGTTGCCAAGCTGGAGAAGAACGGTTCGATCGATCATGGCTATCTCGGTGTCGCCATTCAGCCGGTGACTTCGGATATCGCCAATGCCATGGGCCTCTCGCAGACCCAGGGTGCACTCGTCGCCAGCGTCAATGACGATACCCCGGCCGCGCGCGCCGGCATCAAGAGCGGCGATATCGTCACGGCTGTCGGCAATGAGACCGTCAAGACACCGAAGGACCTGTCGCGACTGGTCGCCGATCTCTCTCCCGGCGACAAGCGTTCGGTCACGCTGTGGCGCGACGGCAAGAGCATGGACCTTAGTGTCACCATCGGCGGCAATGACGACAGCAAGCAGGCTGCCAATGATGCCGGCGACGGCAAGGTCCAGCCCTCGAACCAGCCAAGCATCGGCGTCGGCCTTGCCAATCTGACGCCCGATGTACGCCAGCAGCTGAATCTGCCGCATGGCGTCGAGGGCGCAGTCGTTGCCAGTGTCAATCCGGACAAGTCGGCCGCAGCTGCCGGCATCCAGACCGGCGATATCATCGTCTCGGTCAACGATCAGCCGGTACGAAACGCCCATGAGGTGCAGACGGCCGTCGCCAAGGCCGGCAAGGATGGCCGCAAATCCGTCCTGCTCCTGATCGAGCGCAATGGTGATAAGACCTTCGTCGCCGTCCCGTTCTCGGCCGCATAAAAAGTCTGAGATATTCGACAATCGGCCCGCTTCCTTCGACGAAGCGGGCCGATTGCCGTTATGTCACCAGCAAACCTTGGCGCTCAGCAAGACCGATCGTCGCCAGCGTTCCGGCATTGAAGGGCAGAAAATCCGCCTCGATACCATCACTGAAGATGACGCCATGCTCCGCCATCTCAGACATCACGGTCATCGGCATCTCCGCCCCGACCTGCCCCGAAACCAGCGAGACGCCCGTCGTCCGGCTAGGAAACGGTTCCCGCACAAAATAGTGCAGGAAGTCTGCATCCCAGGGAAACGAGGCGTCGGCAATGCCAGCCGGCAGCTCCACGCCGCAGCTTGCAGCCGCTCCCGCCCAGCCGGCATAGAGGCTTTTCAGCCATCCCGTCGACCCCATACCCGTCGAAACGATAATGCCGCTCGATGATTGCCTTTCGTGCCGTTCGCCGACGCGAAGATCGTAACGGGCCGAAACATGGCTGCGTGGACCGATGAAAAGGTCGTTCACCGCATAGAGCACTTCGCCGGTGTTGAGCGCCGCCTTGGCCATGCTCACGCGCTTGAGCGGCCGGCGCTGCGCCAAAGCTTCCGGCATGATCCGGCGAACATCGGCCGCCTGGAATGGCAACAAGACGCCGTCCCATCGCTTCGGGTCCGGATTGACGCCGAGCACATTCTGGCCGTCTAGATATTTCAGCGTATTGGCAACCAGGCCGTCCTGCCCCAGAACAACGACGAGATCGTCGACGCCGAAGATGAAGTTTGCGAGATAGCGCCGGTTGAGCGTCTGCACCCGGGCGACAGTGCGCAGGCTTGCTTCGACATCGCGCACTGCCGACTGATAGTGTTGCTGCTCGGCAAGATAGTCACCGAAATCCGCGCCCAGATGCTCGACATAGAACTGCGCCTGCTGGACCGTATTGAAGCGCGTGACAAGCTCGTCGAGGCGGGTGTCGCGCACGATGAGCACGATCTTTCTGTCTTCGGCCTTTCCACCATTTGCCATGGGCATGGCTCACCCCCTTGCCTGCGGCTGCAGCATTTCGCGCAGGAGATCCGGGGTGACGTTCAACTGACCGATCTTGGTGGCGTTGTCGGCAAGATCGCGGAAGGCGAGCGCCATCAGCTGGCCGGGGTCCATGCCGACCGAAGCCAGCGCCTGCAGCATCTTGGGATCGGCATCGCCGAACGACTTCATCATGGCAGCCAGGCCATAGGCCTTGGCGTCTGCCTCCTCACGGGCGTTGCCCGAAGCGAGTGCGACAAGCGCCTTGTTCTGCTCTTCAAGCGCGATCCTGCCGGTCATCTCCTCCCGGCGGATCTGCAGCTGCCGCTCCTGGACCGAGCGTTCCGCATCCATCTGCGCTTCACGGACCTGGCGCTTCTTGTTTTCGACGGCGATTTCGGTCGCCAACTCATTCTCCTTGATCGTCCTCTCCTGCTCGACGCTTGCGTTGCGGCGGGCATAGATCGCTTCGTCGGCGCTGCGCAGCAGCGCTTCACGCGCGCCGGCTTCCAGTGCCTTGGCGGTTTCAGGCTTTGGCTTCACCGCCAGGATCGACAGGCTCAGAAGCTCAAGACCCAGCGCCTGCAGCACCGGATGACCGTGCAGCGTGGTTGCCACGCGCCCGACCAGCAGTTCGCCGGCCGCCAGCACCTCCTTCAGCGACAGGGCCTGCACCTCAGCGCGCATGACGACCTGAACCTGGTCGATCAACCGCTGCGACAGCTTCTGCGGATCTTCCGAGCCGTAGACGCCTTTGGCATTGAGCGAAAAATCAAGCAGTTCCGCCGTCCGCTTTGGCTCGGCGATGCGATAGGTGATCTGCCCCTGGACGGTGACTTCCTGGAAATCCGAAGTGACCTCCGGAAAGATGAAGGGCTCGTTGACGCTGGCCGTCGGCACCACGACCAGCGAGGTCGACGGCGCGAAATACCAGAACGAAAGCCCCGCGCCCTCGCGCTGCGGCCGGCCTCCTTGATACTGGATCACATACTGGGTCGGTTGAGCCTTGATGAAACGAAATCCGAACATGACTGCCTCCTGAAAAGCGGCGTTGCAAACTGCGATGACGCCAACAAACACGACTTATTGTATTTTGTCAACTAAGTTAGTTGAAACTTTACACTAAGAGGTGGTCGCGCTATGTTTGCAGTCATGAGCAACACCGAAGACCTTCACCAAAGACCGATCGTTTCGGTCGATCTCGCAATCTTCGCGTTGACGTCGGATGGGCTTGAAGTTCTGCTGGCGCGCCGCGGGGCGGAGCCGTTTTCCGGTCACTGGGCATTGCCTGGCGGCTGGATCCATGTCGACGAAGACCGTAACCTCGAAGCAGCGGCAAAACGCGTGCTGAGCGAGAAGACCGGCGTTGCCGCGCCCTATTTCGAGCAGGTCGGCGTTTTCGGGGATGCGGCGCGAGATCCTCGCGGCTGGAGCCTGAGCGTCACCTATATGGCATTGATCGCGCAGGATGCCGTCATTCTACAGCATGGCGGCAACGTCACGGATGTCGCCTGGCATCCGATCGCAGGCGACACGACAGCGGAGCCCCTCGCCTTCGATCATGCCGCTATTCTGAAGGCGGCGATCACCAGATTGCGCAACAAGGTCGAATATACGACCCTGCCGGTACATCTCTTGCCGGAAGCATTCACTCTGAGCGAATTGCAGGCTGTCTATGAGCGGCTTCTCGGCCGCCTTCTCGATAAATCTGCCTTTCGCAAACGCATCGCGGAAGTCGATTTCATCGAGCCGATCACAGGCGAAATGCGCCGCGCCAGTAATCGCCCCGCCCAGCTCTATCGACTGAAACAGGCAGGCTCGACCGTCTTCTTCGACCGGACGATCTAGGCCGGCACATTTCCATGCACGAGACAGTTCATCTTTGACATGGGCTTCTTTTTGTCCAAACTCTGCCTTTGTGATGGTACAAATAGCGCCGGACCCGATTGAAACGGGCTGGCGGGAAGTTTAAACCGCGCCGGCAGTATCAGCGGCAAGGGCCTTAAAAACAGGAATAGCGGCGGCAGGAGTTGGAGTGACTGATCCATACGATATTCTCGGCGTTGCGCGTGATGCGGGCGAAGAGCAGATCAAGGCAGCCTATCGCAAGCGCGCGAAGGCAGCCCACCCGGATTCCGGCGGCGACACCGAGGCTTTCGCGCAGCTGCAGAAGGCCTATGAGCTGCTTCTCGATCCCGTGCGCCGCAAGGTCTTTGACGATACCGGCTATGACGTCGAACTGACCGACGCCGTCGACCTGCAGGCGCTGGTCGCCATCGAGAAACTCATCACCGAGATAGTGCTGGACGAGCGCGAGCCGGGCACTTTCGACCCGGTCGCCAAGATGCGGGCAAGCCTTCTGGAAGAAATTCGCAAGGCGAATTTCAGCAAGAGCGAGCTCGAGCGGCATTCCAGTCGTATCGGCCTTCACCTCGACCGGCTGGGTCAGCGCCCCGGCAAGGATGTGGTCGGCCACATGCTGCGCGCCCGCATCAAGGCGATCGCCACCGCCATCAGCGAAACGGAAGCCAAGATCGGCGCCAGCGAACGCGCCTGCGACATGCTCGAAGGCTATCTTTACGAGATGATCGAGCCCCAGCACGAAGCCGATGCTGCTCCCGAAATCGAATGGGACGAGCCAAGGGTACGCTCGGCCGCACAATAGAGGCGGCGCGTTTCGCCGCTCTGAAGCGACAGATTTCGCGTTTGCCTTGATCGCGAGATCACTTTCGGCAACGCAATGTTGCAATGCAACAATCCTCCCTAGACAAATCGAGGGGCTGGCCTAAATCAAGCATCCAACACGCCGTCCTGCTCCATCGAACGATGGCGAAGCGGCAATGGCGGGCGCTGGAACTCCGGCATCCGCTGCAGATCTAAAACGGCGAGGTATGCGTTTGCTGGCGTCCGAAGCGGATGAAGTCGTCTTTGAACATCTGAGCGAAAACCGATCGCGGGCCGCGTTGAGGGGCGCCTTCTGGTCGGCGCTGGATACGCTTATCCCGACGGCACTCAACAGCCTTGTCTTCGTCGTCACCTCCCGTTTTCTTCTGCCACAGGATTTCGGTCTGGTAGCGCTCGCCTTCGCTATCGTCAGTTTCGCCTCCGGCTTCGGACCGACGGCCTTCGGCGAGGCCCTGATCCAGCAGAAATCCATTCGACGCAGCCACCTTGATACGGTCTTCTGGCTATCCTTCGTCTCCGCGGCCATCCTTTATGCCGCGCTGTTTCTGCTTTCACCGTTTCTCGCCCATTGGCTCGGACACGATGATATCGTCAAGCTGCTGCTGATCATCGGCCTCAAAATCTTCTTCGACATGATGATCATCGTCCCCAACGCCCTGATCGGCCGGACGATGTCCTTTCATCTTGCTGCAGCCCGCACCGCGATCGCCACCTCTGTTTCGGCGGTTATCTGTCTCTCGCTGGTTTTTGCGGGTTTTGGCCTGTGGGCGCTTGCGATCGCCCAGATCGCCGCGCCGGCGGCCGCCTGCATCGCCGCTTTCTGGGGCGCAAAATGGCTGCCTGGCTTCAGGGTAAAGTTCTCAAGCCTGCGCGAACTGCTGCATTACGGCATCTTCGCCTCGGGCAACCGCTTCCTCCAGACCATGAATCTCGACCAGCTGATCATCGGCACGCTGGTAAGCCCGGCCGCTCTCGGTATCTATAATTTCGCCCGACGGCTCTACGAGATGCTCAACAATGTCGTGGCGGGCGGACTGAATTCGGTCAGCCATGTGCTGCTCTCCTCCCTGCAGCACGATAAGGACAAAGTGCGCGAAGCCTTTCTCATGGCGACCTTCGGCTGCTCGCTGGTATCGTTTCCGGCCTTCATGGGACTGGCGGCGGTCGCCGACGATGCCATTCCGCTGATCTTCGGACCGCATTGGGCGGCCGCCGTCTGGCCCGTTCGCTTCTTCTGCGTGATCGGCCTGATGGCCGGCATCGGCATCATCCAGGCATCCCTGATCACCAGCCAGGGCAGATCCGACTGGTGGTTCTACTATCAGCTGGTGCGCAATGTCGTCTCGATCCTCACCGTTTTCATCCTCCATAAATATGGTGTCGCAACCGTCGTCTTCGGGCTCATGGTCGGGGTGCTGATGCTCTGGCCGGTGACGCTTTGGATGGTGTCGCGTTTGATCGGTCTCAGCATTCTGGAATATTTCGGCCAGTTCCTGCGGCCCATAGCCGCCTATCTTGGCATGCTTGTCGTGGTGCTGGCGGCCTCGTCGGCCTTGTACGACCGCTCCCTCGCAACACGTCTCATCTGCGAAGTCCTGGTCGGCGGCCTCACCTATTCGGGTCTCATCCTTCTCTTATGCAGAGAAAGGGTCCTCTTCCTCGTGCGGACGACACTGCAAGGTCGCCGTGCAAGGGCACAGTAGCAAGGCATCGTGGCCATCGGATCGAAGCATGGCATTCCACATGGGGCCTTCGATTCCTGCGGTAGCAATAGCAAATGTCGGAAAGGCGCCTCATGACACTGGTTACGTTCATCATTCCCGTTCGCCATCAGGCCAATTCCAACGATTGGCCGGCGCTGAAACAACGACTGTCACAAACGATCGCATCGATCGCCGGGCAATCCAACAACAACTGGCGCGGCGTGGTCGTCGCCAATGAAGGCGCCGATCTGCCCGATCTGCCGCCGAATTTTACGGCCGAACGCGTGACATTTCCACCAAACCAGCTCCACGACATCAACGGCGCCGATCGCGAGAAGGTCTATGACGCCTTTCGGTTGGACAAGGGCCGCCGCGTGCTGAGCGGCATGCTTTCGGCGCGCGATACGCGTTTCTTCATGATCGTCGACGACGATGATTTCGTCAGCGCCAACATCGTCGATTTCGCCGCCAGAAATTCCGACGCCAATGGCTGGAAGATCGACCGGGGCTATCTCTGGAACGAAGGCGGCCGGCTGCTTCTGCATCACAACGACTTCGCCAATTATTGCGGCACGTCGCTGATCATCCGCTCCGATCTCTATCGCCTGCCGGCGACCTTCGAGGATGCCGACATCGATTACATCAAATCCATGCTCGGCAGCCATGTGCGCATCGGCAAGCTGCTGGCCGACGGGGGCTCGCCGCTCGGTTCGCTTCCCTTCCGCGGCGCGATCTATCGGGTCGGCCATGCCGGCGCCCACAGCAAGTCCTCCAATCTTATCAGGACCCATTTCCTGAACCGGTCGGTGCTGACAAGCCCCCGCCAATTCCTGGGTAACCTTTCGCGGGTACGCCCGCTCGATCGCAATCTGAGAAACGAATTCTTCGGCGCGCGCGCCGCCGGATAGTCACGGCAATCCTTTCGCTCAACAAGGTTTCGATGAATGCCGGCTGATGCAACGAAACATAGATACGCGGCCCTGGATGCGATGCGCGGCCTGGCGGCATTCGCCGTCGTCGTCTACCACCTTGACAGGCCCTATGCGCCTTCGGCCTACATCGCGGTCGATTTCTTCTTCCTGCTCAGCGGCTTCGTCATCGCCAGAGCCTATGGCGAAAAGCTCGCCGGCGGCATGACCGTGCTGGCGTTCATGAAGGCCCGCTACGCGCGCCTCTATCCGCTCTTCCTCATCGGCAGCGTCTACGGCCTTGTGCAATTGCTGCTGCATTGGCAGGCGGCAGGCGTCGGGCGGGCCGATCTTGCCGCAAGCATCCTTACGACCGTGTTCATGCTGCCTTCGCCGAGCTTTCTGACGCGATCGGCCGGAGACATCTTGGCGCTCTATCCGCTAAATGGCCCCGCCTGGTCGCTGTTTTGGGAGTTGCTGGCCAATCTGGTCTTCGCGCTGGTGCTTTTCCGACTGAAAACGCGAAGCCTCGTCCTCATAGCCGCCGCATCTCTGGCGATGCTGATCGGCTCGGTCTTCTTCCACAAATCGCTCGATCTCGGTTGGGAATGGCACTCCGTGGATGGCGGCTTTGCCCGCGTCTTCTTCTCTTTCACGCTCGGAATGATCATCTATCGGCTTCGAAACGTCGCAGCGCTCGGCCACACGGTGAAAACCTATGCCGCGCTGCTGCCGATCGCAGCGATCCTGATCTTGCTGTTTCTCCCCACCTATTCGCTGAAATACGCGCTGGTGTTCTGCATCCTCATCTCGCCGCTCATCGTCCTTGCAGGCACAATGCTCGAACTGCCGGCCAAGCTGCAGCGGCTCGGTATCTTTCTCGGCTACCTCTCCTATCCGATCTACATGTGCCATCGCGGTTTCACCGAGATCTACGGGCATCTGATGCGCAATATCCACTTGCCGCAGCCCGTCTACATCGCAATCTACCTCGTCGCGATCTCCATCATTGCGCTCATCTCGGCCAAGCTTGCGACTATACTCGTCAGGTATGCTTCCCCCTGGAGGGAGGCGCCTAAAAGCGTGGGCGCGACCTCGAGCCGGTAGCACTGCCATTCACGTGTGGACAGCGGCAAGTGCGATGGCATCCGCAACATAGTCACGCCGCTCCGAGAGTTTGGCCGTCGCGACACGCAAATGACTGCTGGGCAAAATCGAGAACTTGGCACCGGGATGCACCGCAATGCCTCGGGCGGCAAGCGTCACCATTGCGAAGGGCTCCGACGAGACCGGCACCCAGGCACACAGCCCCTCCCCGTGTTTTGCATCGACGCCACGCTCGCCAAGCGCATCGATGAGGCCGGCCCGGCGCTCCCGATAGGTCTTGCGGGCATGATCGAGGCATGCCGCCGTCGCCGGATCGCGCAACAGCCAGGCCGCCGCCGCCTGCAGAATACGGCTGGTCCAGCCGGAGCTGAAGCTGCGATAGGACTGGATCTGATCGATGATCGCCCGCGAACTCGACAAGACCGCGAGGCGCAGATCCGGCCCGTGCGTCTTCGAAAACGACAGGATATGGATGACCCGATCGGGAAAAAGGCTCCCTAACGAATGGCGCGGCGCGATCGAGATATCGGCGATACCATCGTCTTCCACGATCAACGTATCCTTGTCGCGAAGGATCTCGGCAATCGCTGCCATGCGCGCCGCACTGACGCTTTGGCCCGTGACAGAATGGATGCGCGGCTGAAAGATGAAGGCAACCGGACGGTATTTCAACGCTTCCTCCAGCGAAGACGGCAGCGGCCCCTCCTCATCGCATTTCACCGGAATGATGCGGGCACCCCGATCCTCGAGAATATCGAGAAGCCGCATGCCTGTCGGGTCTTCGATCGCGACGGCGGCACCCGGCATGACGAGGGCATTGATCAGGGTGTAGACGGCATTATAGCCGCCATTCGTTGCCAGGAAGGCCTCTGGCTCATAGGGCCAGCTCTTCCTGACCTCGCTTTCCAGCTCCGGCAGGATGCGGTTGCGCTCGTAGCTGTTGAGATTCTCGGCCGAGGCGCCATAGGCCATCGCCGCCTCGAGCTTCGGCAGCAGTTGCACATCGGGAACGGCGGCCGTCAGATTGAGGGCGTCGGAACCGTAGTCGCCGACGCTTGCCAGCCGCGCCGGCTTGGCGACAAAGCGGTCGCCGCTGACCCATGTACCATTCCGGCCGCGTCCGCTGATGATCTTCTGACGCCTGAGCTCGCTCCAGGCTTCCGATAGGGTTGCCGGGCTCACCCCAAGGACAAAGGCAAGGTCGCGGATCGGCGGCAGCTTGGTGCCAACAGGCAGCGCCCCGGCGCGAATGAGCGCGCTCGTTTCAAGTGCAATGCCACGAATGGTCCGATCGCTCAATTTTTCGGCAAACCATTTCGCGTCCCGATCTTCGCTCAATTTCGCACCATTTTTAATGTTCAATAACGTAATAACATTTGATCGACTTATATTGAACATTTAGTCGTTGAGAAAACAAGTTTTCCCGCGAGTGAATTTTATGGCTCTTACTCTTCGACTTGCTCTCCGTGACTGGGACTATATGACGCCTCTGGTCCTGGGTGACGTCTCCTCCCCGAAACTCGACATCAAGGTGGACCGTGTCGGCACGCTGATCTCCCACGTCGGCAAGAGCGATGCTTATGATGCGGCGGAAACCTCCTTCAGCCGCTACACGCAGCTGCGCATCGACGGTGACGATAGCGTCGTCGGCATTCCGAATTTCATCATGCGCGGCTTCCGCCATCGCTGCGTCATCACCACCGAGGACAGCCCGATCACGAGCTTCGCCGAACTTGCCGGCAAACGCATCGGCGTCACCGGCTGGCGCGACTCCGGCAATACCTGGACGCGGGCGGCACTCCGCCGCGAAGGCGTCGGCGTCGAGGATGCCATGTGGTATGCCGGCCGTCTCACCGAAGCCCACCCGATCACCGATCGCCTCGACGGTTTCGGCCGCCCCGGCCGCATCGAGGCCGCACCCGGCGAAAGGCCGATGGTGGAGCTTTTGAAGGAAGGCCTGCTTGACGCGATCTTCACGCCCTTCATGCCGGACGGTTATTTCGCCGGCAATTCCGGTTTCCGCCAGGTGCTTTCCGATTTCCGCGCTGCCGAGCATCGCTATTTCGCTGACGTGGGCTATGTACCGGGCATGCACCTGATCGGCTTGAAGGCTGAGATCGTCGCCGAGCATCCCTGGGTTATTGCCGAATTGAGCAAGTTGATCGATGAATCGCAGCGCATGTGGCTCAGCAAGCGGCGCAAATATGCCGACACCACGCCCTTCATGCTCGACGAACTGTTGAAATCGGCAGCCGAGCTGCCCGAAGGGTGGGATGCAAGCGGATTTGCCGCCAATCGCAAGATGATTGCAGACTTCGCCGAGGAATTGCATGTGCAGGGCATCCTGCCACGGCCGATGACGCCGGAAGAACTCTTTCCGATCGATGTCGATGGCAGCCGGACGAGCGCTGCCTGACGACCACATAAAATCAGAGACACAAATCAAAAGGGGAACGAACATGTCGCTGAAGAAAATGACCTACCTTGTGATGGCAAGCCTGATGATGTCGGGCGCAGCCTTCGCGGAAGATGCAAGCCTGCCGAAACTTTCGGTCAACAAGGATCTGCAAGCCAAACTGCCGGAGGCCATCCGCACCTCAGGCAAGATGGTCTCGGTCAACAACGGCTCCTTCCCTCCCTATGAAATCGTCACCGGTACCAAGCTGACCGGTGCCAGCGCCGATCTGACCGACGCGATCGGCGAAGTGCTTGGCGTGAAGATCGAGCATGAGAGCGTCAGCGGCCTGCCTGCCATCCTCGCCGGCATCAATTCCGGCCGCTATCAGTTCGCCTTCGGTCCGATCGGCGATTTCAAGAGCCGCGAGGAAGCCAATGACTTCGTCGACTGGGTGCAGGAATTCGTCGTCTTCGCCGTCCAAAAGGGCAATCCGAAGGGCATTACCTCGCTCGACAGCGCCTGCGGCCAGCGCATTGCCGTCATGGCGGGCGGGTCGGCCGAAAAGGTGATCCAGGTGCAGGCCGAGAAGTGCAAGACCGACGGCAAGGGCGCGATCGAGGTTCAGTCCTTCACCGACCAGCCGAGCTCCATTCTCGCCGTCCGCTCCAAACGCTCTGACGCCTTCTTCTCCTCGCAGGCGCCGCTCACCTATTTCGTCTCGCAGGCCAGCGGCCAGCTGGAACTGACCGGCGTCGGCCAGAAGAACGGTTTCGAGGATCTCTATCAGGGCGCCGTAGTGCCGAAGGGCTCATCGCTCGGACCTATCCTCAAGGATGCCGTCAAGGTTCTTATGGACAACGGCACCTATGCCGCCATCATGAAGAAATGGGGCCTTGAGAACAACATGATCAAGGAACCGGGTATCAATCTTGGCGGGATGTTGCCGAAATGAGCACGAATGCCAGAGATATCGCATCGCCATCTGGCGATGCGGGGGAACGGGATGTGGCGAATGCCCACACACCGTTCCCGAAGGGCCGGGTGGCGGCCTGGGTCGTCACCCTCCTGATCGCGGCCTATTGGGCGTGGTCGGTCGCCCACAATGAGAATTTCGGCTGGCACGTCGTCGGGCAATATTTCTTCGATCCCGTCGTCATCAGCGGCCTTTATGTTTCGCTTGGCCTGACCGTCGTCGCCATGGCGCTCGGCATCGTGTTCGGCCTGCTTTTGGCGATCGCCAGGCTGTCGAAGGACACGCTGGCAAGCACGCTCGCGTCCCTGTTCATCTGGTTCTTCCGCGGCACGCCGCTGCTCGTGCAGCTGATCTTCTGGTACAATCTCTCGACGCTTTTCCCGACGCTGTCGATCGGCATCCCCTTCGGCCCGACCTTCGTCAGCTGGGACACGAATTCCGTTATCAGCCCAATGACGGCAGCAATCGCCGGCCTCGCTCTCAACGAAGCGGCCTATATGGCCGAAATCATCCGCGGCGGCCTGCTTTCGGTCGACAAGGGCCAGTTCGAGACTGCCGAAGCCTTCGGCATGACGAGAATCCGGGCTCTGCGCCGCATCATCATCCCGCAGGCCATGCGCTCGATCGTGCCGCCGACGGGCAACCAGCTCATCAGCATGATCAAGGCGACCTCGCTCGTCAGCGTCATTGCCATGGCTGATCTGCTCTACTCCGTACAGTCGATCTACAACCGCACCTTCGAAGTCGTCCCGATGCTGCTGGTCGCCGTCATCTGGTATCTGCTGATTACGTCGGTGCTGAACATCGGCCAGAGCTATATCGAGCGCTACTATAGCCGCGCCGACCGCCGCACAGGCGCGACGAAGGCTGTAAAGGAGAGTGCGCCGGCGCTCGTACCGGCACAGGAGGCGGGCCAATGAACGCCCCTATGAACTCGATCGTCAATGCAAGCCCGCTGGTACAGGCGCGCAACGTCCACAAGTCCTTCGAAAATCTCGAAGTGCTGAAAGGCATCGATCTCGATGTGACGCCGGGCGAAGTGGTCGTCATCCTCGGGCCGTCCGGCTCCGGCAAGTCGACCTTCCTGCGTTGCATCAACCATCTGGAATCCATCAATCGCGGCTCGATCGAAGTCGACGGCGAACAGATCGGTTATCGGCTAAACAAGGGCCGGCTGGTCAAATTGTCGAACCATGCGATCGCGCTGCAGCGGCGCAAGATCGGCATGGTATTTCAGCAGTTCAATCTCCATCCGCATATGACGGCGCTGCAGAATGTCATCGAAGCGCCGATCGGCATCCATGGCGAAAGCCGCAAACATGCGACGGAGAATGCGCTGGCATTGCTCGACCGTGTCGGGCTTTCTGCCAAGGCCAACAACTACCCAAGGCAGCTTTCCGGCGGCCAGCAGCAGCGTGTGGCGATTGCAAGAGCGCTCGCAATCAAGCCGAAGCTGATGCTGTTCGACGAGCCGACGTCGGCGCTCGATCCGGAATTGGTCGGCGAGGTGCTTGCCACCATGCGCGACCTTGCAAAACAAGGCCTGACAATGATCGTCGTCACCCACGAGATCGGCTTTGCCCGCGAAGCGGCCGACCGCGTCGTTTTCATGGATGGCGGCAAGATCGTGGAACAGGGCAAGCCCGAGGATGTGATCGGCAATCCGCAGCATCCGCGCACCAGAAGTTTTCTGTCGCGCTTCATTTAGCGCGACAGCTCTATCATCAGTGAAGCCTGCACGCTCTATGGCGGATGGCGGCTCAAGCGAACCATTGGAATAGCCATGACCCTCGACAACGATTTCGCCCGCCTCTCGGACTTCGAGCCGATGAAGGCCGAATTGACCGGCATCCGCCAGCATCTGCATGCCAATCCCGAACTCTCCTTCGAGGAGGCGGAAACCGCGCGTTTCGTTGCCGAGAAGCTGGAAGGCTGGGGCTATGAAGTCACACGCAATGTCGGTGGCCATGGCGTCGTTGCACGCATGACTGTCGGCGCCGGCAAGAAGAGCATCGCGATCCGCGCCGATATGGACGCCTTGCCGATCACCGAACAGACCGGCGCCACTTACGCCAGCAGGTCGCCCGGCAAGATGCATGCCTGCGGCCACGACGGCCATACGACCATATTGCTCGGGGCGGCCGAATATCTCGCCCGCACCCGCCGGTTCAACGGCACGGTGAACCTGATCTTCCAGCCGGCCGAAGAAGCGGGGGCCGTCAGCGGCGCTCCCGCAATGATCAAGGATGGCCTCTTCGAACGCTTTCCCTTCGACGTCATTTACGGGCTGCACAATCATCCGGGTGCTACGGAAGGCACCTGGCTGCTGCGCTCCGGCCCGCTGATGGCGGCAGCCGACACGGTCGAAATCACCATCACGGGCAAGGGCGGCCATGCCTCCCGCCCGCATCTGACCATCGACCCCGTCGTCGTTGCGTGCAATCTCGTCGTCAGTCTGCAGACGATCGTTGCCCGCAGCGTCGACCCGACGCAGACGGCCGTCGTGACCGTCGGTGCCATCCATGCCGGCGAGGCTTCGAACGTCATTCCCGAAAGCGCGAAGATGCTGCTCACCGTCCGCTCCTTCGATCCGAAGGTGCGCGAACTGCTCGAGGCTCGCATTCGCAAGCTGACAGAATCCATCGCTGACGGCTATGGCGCCAGCGTCGAGATCGACTACGTCCACGGCCATCCGGTCGTCGTCAATTCGGAGAAGGAAACGGAATTCGCGCGCATGGTCGCCGAAGAGCTCGTCGGCGCCGACAAGGTCACCACCTGCGGCCTGATCCCCGGCAGCGAGGATTTCTCTCACTACCTGGAACACAAGCCCGGCAGCTTCCTGCGCCTCGGCAATGGCTTGAATTCGGCCATCCTGCACAGCGCCAAGTATGATTTCGCCGACGAAAGCCTGACCGTTGGCGCCGCCATGTGGGCACGGTTGACCGAGCGCTATCTCGACGCCTGAAGCACTTTCGCGAAGTGCGTGACCCCACAAGCGACAGAATAAACGACAGCCCTGGCCGTGAGCCGGGGCTGAGCCGTTTTCGGAGATGACGTGAAGGAGTGGAGTGCCGCAATCGACCTCGCCAGAGCCTCATCATCAGATAAGCTCGGCGTGATCCGGTCTCAGCGAAGGATTATTTGTCGAGGGCTGCCAGGCTGTCGGGCGCTCCCGGTGCGGCCTTGACAGGCGTCTCCGTGGACAGCGATGTCTTCACCTGCACGCTCTGAGCCTGCACCAGCCGCCATTCATTTTCCAGGCGATCAATCACATACGTAGGAATTTCATTTCTTACGTTTTCAAACTCTTGCATCACGACCTCCATTGTCATGCGTCACTGGCATGACATGGAAGAGTTTCTTTGTAAATCAAGGCATTAAATTATTTAAACGATTAAAATTTTTTCAATCGTTTGAAATATGCGCGCCTGTGGAAAAGCCGCAAACAGCGTTAATGCGGAGGTGCAAGGGTTATGAACCCGGCACTGGATCATCAGCGGCGCAAGCAATACGCCCCTGCCTGCTGACCTTGCCGCCTTCAGCTACAGGCGGCTATCAAGCTCCAGATCCTGTCTGCGCCAGATCGAATCATGCTGCTCGCGCATGGCGTCGGCCGCCTCGCGCACCACTTCGGAAATCTGCATGAGCTGTTTGACCAGAGGGCTTGTCCTGCGCCAGATCATGCCGATCGTCCGTGACGGCTGCGGGCTTTGGAAGCGGACGGTCGAAACCGAGGCCGAACGGGTTTCCACCGCGACCGCCATCTCCGGTATCAAGGTGACGCCGATGCCGGCACTGACCATCTGCACCAGCGTTGACAGCGAGCTGCCATCCATCAGCTCCCGGGGAAGCGCCGACTGTATATTGCAGAAGGAGAGCGCCTGGTCGCGGAAACAATGCCCTTCCTCCAAGAGCAGCAGCCGCATTTCGCGAAGCGCTTCCCGGTTGGGCACCGGCTTACCTTCGTCCTCGCTCGGCCGCACCAGGACGAAGTTTTCAGCAAATAGCGGCACTTCCGTCAAAGATGCCTCGGAGATCGGCAGAGCAACGATCGCCGTATCCAGCCTCCCCTCCTCCAGCTCTTCCACCAGTTTCGAAGTCAGGGTCTCGCGCACATGGATATCGAGCCCATCATAGATGCGGGAGAGATTGCCGATGATGCTCGGCAGTAGATAGGGCGCGACGGTGGGGATAATGCCGATGCGCAACCGTCCCACAGGCTGATTATGCGATGCGCGGGCAAGATCTCCCAGCTCGTCGACGGAGCGCAGGATGTCGCGGACGCGGATCGCGAACGCTTCTCCGAAATTGGTCAACCGGACCTGTCTCGCGCCTCTTTCGAAAAGATTCGTGCCGAGTCGCTCCTCCAATTCCTTGATCTGCATCGATAAGGCGGGCTGAGAGATCGCGCATAGATCGGCGGCGCGTCCGAAGTGGCCGAGCCGGGCCAGCGCTTCGAAATAGCGAAGCTGTTTAAGCGTGAAGTTTGCCATAAGCCTATCTTATCGCAGCAATCAGGAAATCCAACTTAAATTAATGGAAAGCCTTGGCTATAGTGGCGCGGCAGAGATGAGATGCGGCCGCCTGTCACATGAAGCTCACATTGAGAGCATTGACTGCGTTCAGTTCATCGATGCACGGGCCGGTCGGAAGGCAGGATACCCAAGCTTTGCCTGCTCCGCGCCTCCGTTTCATGCGAGGCCAGAACAACGAGAGATTCATGCGTCTGACATGTCGCCGCCATACCCGTTTTAGAGCCGGACCATTTCCCGGCGGGCTGGCAAAGCTCCTTCTCCGGTCGTCACAAATCAAATCATCGTAAGGGAGAAAATTATGGATACGAAAGTCGAAAATGCCGGCAAGTGTCCGTTTCCGCATGGGAACACGAGCGTTTCGGCCCGTTCGAACCGCGACTGGTGGCCGAACCAGCTGAACCTTCGGATTCTGCACCAGAATTCGGCCCTTTCCAGCCCGATGGGCAAGGCGTTCAACTACGCCGAGGAATTCAAGAAGCTCGACCTGGAGGCCCTGAAGAAGGACCTCACCGCCCTTATGACGGATTCGCAGGAATGGTGGCCAGCCGACTTCGGCCATTACGGCCCGCTCTTCATCCGCATGGCCTGGCACAGCGCCGGCACCTACCGCACCGGCGACGGCCGCGGCGGCGCCTCTTCCGGCACGCAGCGTTTCGCGCCGCTCAACAGCTGGCCGGATAACGTCAACCTCGACAAGGCTCGCCGCCTGCTGTGGCCGCTCAAGCAGAAATACGGCAACAGCATCTCCTGGGCCGACCTGCTGATCCTCACCGGCAACGTCGCGCTGGAATCCATGGGCTTCAAGACCTTCGGCTTCGGCGGTGGTCGCGAAGACATCTGGGAGCCGGAAGAAGATATCTATTGGGGTGCGGAAGATACCTGGCTCGGCGACAAGCGCTACAGTGGCGACCGCGATCTGGAAAACCCGCTCGCAGCGGTGCAGATGGGCCTGATCTACGTCAATCCGGAAGGCCCGAACGGCAATCCCGACCCGCTCGCAGCGGCCCGTGACATCCGCGAAACCTTCGCCCGCATGGCCATGAACGACGAAGAAACCGTCGCCCTCATCGCCGGCGGCCATACCTTCGGCAAGACCCATGGCGCCGGCGATGCCGCCCATGTCGGCCCTGAGCCGGAAGCGGCCGGTATCGAAGAACAGGGCCTCGGCTGGAAGAACAGCTTCCACAGCGGCAAGGGCGGTGACACGATCGGCAGCGGTCTCGAAGTCACCTGGACCTCGACGCCGACCAAGTGGAGCAACAACTTCTTCTGGAACCTGTTCGGCTATGAATGGGAACTGACGAAGAGCCCGGCCGGCGCCCATCAGTGGGTACCGAAGCACGGCGCTGGCGCCGGCTCGATCCCGGATGCTCACGACAAGTCCAAGCGACATGCTCCGTCGATGCTGACGACCGACCTCGCCCTGCGCTTCGATCCGGCCTATGAGAAGATCTCCCGCCGCTTCTTCGAAAATCCGGACGAGTTCGCCGATGCCTTTGCCCGCGCATGGTTCAAGCTGACCCATCGCGACATGGGTCCGCGCGTGCGCTATCTCGGCCCGGAAGTGCCGAGCGAAGAGCTCATCTGGCAGGACCCGATCCCGGCTGCCGGTCACGCATCGATCGATGCCAATGATGTCGCCACGCTCAAGGGCGAGATTGCCGCATCGGGCCTGACGATCCCGCAGCTGGTTTCGACCGCCTGGGCTTCGGCCTCGACCTTCCGCGGCTCCGACAAGCGCGGTGGTGCAAACGGCGCTCGCATCCGCCTGGCGCCGCAGAAGGACTGGGAAGCCAATCAGCCGGCCCAGCTCGCTTCCGTGCTCAACACGCTCGAAGGCATCCAGAAGAAGTTCAACGATGCCCAGACCGGCGGCAAGACGGTATCGATTGCCGACCTTATCGTTCTCGGCGGCTCGGTTGCCATTGAACAGGCTGCGAAGAAGGCCGGCCATGACGTGGTCGTACCCTTCGCTCCCGGCCGTACCGATGCGACGCAGGAACAGACCGATGTCGAAGCATTCGCCGTTCTCGAGCCGATCGTCGACGGTTTCCGCAACTACCAGCGTCAGGCCTATACCGTCTCTTCGGAAGAGCTGCTGATCGACAAGGCACATCTGCTGACGCTGACGGCTCCGGAAATGACCGCCCTCATCGGCGGTCTGCGCGCACTGAACGCCAATGTCGGCCAGAGCCAGCACGGCGTCTTCACCAAGCGTCCGGAAACACTGACCAACGACTTCTTCGTGAACCTGCTCGACATGGGGACGGAGTGGAAGGCCGTTTCGGATGCCAAGGACGTCTTCGAAGGCCGCGACCGTGCGACCGGCGACGTGAAGTGGACGGCAACGCGTGCCGACCTCGTCTTCGGCTCCAACTCGCAGCTGCGTGCGATCGCCGAAGTTTACGGCCAGGCCGATGCCGAGAAGAAGTTCGTACAGGACTTCGTCGCGGCATGGACCAAAGTCATGAACGCCGACCGCTTCGACATCGCTTGAAGTGACTGAATAAAACGCCCGGACGCGACCCTACTCAGGTCGCGTCCGGGCATGACGTGATTTCTAGACGCACTCCGGACCTCAGCGGGCGGACTGCAATTGCAGGCGAGAGACGCCGGCTGCAACGTTCAGGCCCGTTCCCGCTTCCGCGCTCAGCGGCTGCAGCGCGAAATTCTTGGAATTGCCACCCACCAGAGCATTCGCACCAAGGCCGAGCCCCACGGAAGCGCCTGCCGAAGCACCGACATAGGTGCCGGCCAGGGCACCGTCGCCCACACGCGTCGGCGCGGTATTGACGACGACCCAGCTCATATAGGTCTTGCGGGTGACCCCGATATCGATGCCGAGCTTGCCGATTGTGCCAGTATAGCGCTCAGCTCTGCCGGTTCGCTGCTTGAATGTGCAGCTGATCGCCTTGTTCGATCCGATAATCATGCCGACACCGCCGGCGACCTCGCAAGACAGCGTTCCGAGCCTTTGCTTCGGCTCGGACACCACTTGTGTCGACTGCCTTTTGGAGTGAGTGCTGGCAGCGGGAGCTGCAGAACCAAAGGCAACTGCAATTGCCGCGGCCGCTATAATGAATTTTTTCATGACGTCTCCTTCGGCGTTTTGGGCGCCGCGGTCTGTCCGGACGGCGCAGGGGAATTCGACAGCTCGATTTGCGGATGAGGATGGCTGGAAGGGTCGCGATCGGCCCGCAGGGCGATATTGCTGACGACGCGGGTCCTGGCATATTCGGCAGCTATTGCAATGGCCCGCTGCCGCGCCTCATCGGTCGATGCCACTCCGGAGAGAACGATTGCGCCTTCCATGACGGCAACTTCGATGTGACAATCCTCAAGTCCCTCGGCATAGGCGATCAGGCAGCGGATCGCCGCACAGGTTGCGTAACGATCCGACGATGCCGTCATCGATGGGGACTTGGCCAGGAAAAGCATAGGAAACCTCGATAAATCGCGGGGGCGAAGTTTCGCACGCGCTTGACGTCAGCGAAGCGCGTGTCTGATGGGGTCTTTGGCCTTACCGACTTGCGCCAGGATCTTGCCTTCGACCTTTTCGGCGGCACCTTCGATCTTGAGCCGATTGTTTCCTGTCAGCCTTCCTGCGGCCTCCTTGATGGAACCGCTTGCCTCCTTGACTGCGCCTTTGACACGGTTCTTGTCCATTTCTTATCTCCTTGAGCTTTTCAAAAGAGGAGGTATCGGCGTTCCACCGAGACCATGAACAATGAAGTAGGGCGGCAATGCATAGCTTGCAGGGCAGAATGTACTATTGGTGCGAGTAGAAAATAGCCTTTTTGAGGCCATCACGCGCATTCATCTGCCGATGACCGCAGCCCGGCACTCATGCTAAGCCTCTTTAAACGACTGAAATATTAGATAGGCCAGCGAACCGATAAGGAAAGCTATTACGACCGTCAGCAGATGACAGCGTCGGCAACCGCTCGCAAGCGGCGGTTTAGTCTACGCAGCACAGAGGTGCTGCATTCTGCAACGGCAGCGGCAGGGCAATGACGGGATTGGGGATCGTAAGTGCGTCCAGGGTCGCCGTCTGTTCCGGCGAGAGCCGAACTTCAAGCGCTCCGATATCCTCATTGAGTTGTTCCAGCGTATGGACGCCGATAATCGTTGAGGATACGCCGAGGCGCGCCATTGCCCAGGCAAGGGCGACGCGTGCGGTTGTCGTACCGAGTTCATCGGCGACGCGGAACAGGGCGTCGACGATTTCAAGATCCTGCTCGTCGGGCCTTTGCGCCAATTGTGCCGCATGCCCCGCCCTCACGCCCGCTTTGTTGGCGCGGGTATATTGGCCGCTGATGAGACCGCCGCTCAACGGCGAATGGGAGACGACACCAAGTCCCAATCCCCGCGCCAGAGGGATGAGCTCGATTTCAAATAGCCGCGCGGCGAGCGAATATTCGATCTGCAGACCGATGAACGGCTTCCAGCCGTTGGACTGCGACAAGAGGTGGGCATGCGCGACCTTCCACGCCGGCGTATCGGAAATGCCGAAATAACGCAGCTTTCCCGACTGAACGAGGTCATGGAGCGCCTCCAGCATTTCTTCCAAAGGGACCTGTATGTCCCAATTGTCCAGCCAATAGAGATCGAGATAGTCGGTACGCAGCCGCCGAAGAGCCTGTTCGAAGCCGTCTATCACGGCTTTGCGGCCCAGCGTTTCGCGATGCCACTCAACATTGAACTTGGCGGCGACGACCAGACGATCGCGTCTGATCGCGTTCTGTGCGACATAGCTGCCGACAACCGTCTGGCCACCCGCTTTTTTTGCCCCGCTGCCCGTATCGAGATAATTGCCCCCCAGTTCGAGATATCGCGCAAGGACTGACGCGGGCTGATTTTCGCGCGACTTCCAAGCAAAACCCTCGTCGAAGGTCATGGTTCCGAGCGCAAGCGGACTGACGCGCAACTCCGAGCGGCCGAGTGCGGCATAGTCATCAAGATGCATGCATAGTCCCCCAACCGGCTTGCAGCCGATACATAACTTTACACGCTATGTAAGAGCATCCAGCAAAGGAATTAAGCAGCAATTTGCAATTTTACAATTCGGAAATCCGGATAATCAGCCCGGTATCGTTCGATTTTGCAACCGCGTGGCCCGTGAGGAACGGTTCTCCCCAGTCGCCGCATGTCTTTGGCCACATGCACTGCAGCATTCATGATCGGCGGGGCTCAGTTCACCCTTCCCGAGAGCGACTAGCCGCGATACCGTAATGCGTCGACCAGCAGAGAAAAAGCCGCGGATGGCTGCCGTCGGCTTGGATAATACAGATGATAGCCGGAAAACGGCGCGCACCAGTCTTCCATGACGCGCACAAGCCGCCCCTCCGCGACATCGGTCGCGACATGATCTTCCATGACGAAGCCAAGACCCATTCCTGCCTTCGCAGCCCTCACGATCATGCCGACATTGTTGAAGACGAGCTGCCCCTCTACCCTGGCACGAAGCTCCCGCCCATCCTTTTCCAACTCCCAGGCATAGAGGCCGCCGGAACTCGGCAGACGCAGATTTATGCAATTGTGCTCGGCAAGTTCATTCGGCGCTTTCGGCGGAGGATTCCTGGCGAGATATGCCGGGGACGCGACGATGACCATGCGCACATCGGGACTGATCTTGACAGCGATCATATCCTTGGCGAGCGCCTCGCCAAGCCGGACGCCTGCATCGAAGCGATCAGCAACGATATCGCGCAGGCTGGAATCGATGCTGAGTTCGACGTGGATGTCCGGATATTGCGGCAGGAGCCTTTCAAGGGCCGGCCAGAGAATGGTGGTGGCAGCGTGCTCGGAGGTGGTGATGCGGATGGTTCCTGCCGGCCTTTCGCGCAGCTCGCGCAGGGAAGCGAGTTCGCTATCGATGCTTTCGAGCGCCGGGCCAAGAGTGGCAAGCAGCCGCTCGCCCGCTTCCGTTAGAGCCACATTGCGGGTGGTTCGTGTCAGCAGGCGCACGCCCAGCCGCGCCTCCAGACGCCGGATCGTATGGCTGAGGGATGATTGCGACGTGCCGAGTTTCGCGGCGGCACGCGTAAAGCTCCTCTCCTCGGCCACAACAGCAAAGGCGTTGAGATCGACCAGTTCTTCCCGCTGCATTTATGAGCCCCAGATATAATTATATGTCATTTATATTGTATGGTCCCGGTTATCCGGCAAGTCTAAGGTGCCTTGAAGAACGGCGAAAGAGCCGCAAGTTCCCCCAAGAGGTGCAGGACATGGACATCAAACGCAGCGGTTTCCAGCCATCGGCCAAAGGGCCGGAAGACTATTTCACAGGTGTGGTTCGCATCGACGCGCCTTTTAGCGGCCGCGGCAATCTCAGCGGCGCGACCGTGACTTTCGAGCCCGGCGCCCGCACCGCTTGGCACACTCATCCCTTCGGTCAGACCTTGCTCGTTGTTTCAGGCCTCGGGCGCGTGCAGCGCGAAGGCGGCCCGGTGGAAGAAATCCGTCCCGGCGACATCGTCTGGTTCGCGCCGGACGAAAAGCACTGGCATGGAGCATCGCCCGATTGCGCCATGAGCCATGTCGCGATCGCCGAAAAGGAAAACGGTTCGCCGGTGACATGGCTGGAGAAGGTGAGCGACGCGGATTACCTGGGAAAGGCACAATCATGAAGCCATATGTCATCTGCCACATGGTCTCGTCTCTCGACGGCGGCCTGCATCCCAGCCGCTGGACGCATAGTTCGGACGGCAAGCTCAGTGACTGGACGGCGCTCTATCAATCCTGTCACGAGAAGCTTGAAGGCGATGCCTGGATGGTCGGTCGCGTCACGATGGCCGAGATGACCAAGGGCAGCCCGCATCCACCGCACGAACACGGCGCGGTGGCGCGTCCCCTTCATTTCGCCAATCGGAAAGCGGCCAATTTCGCCATTGCCATAGATATTTCCGGCAGGCTGCATTTCACCACGAATGAAATCGATGGCGATCACATCGTCGTCCTCCTCGGCAGCGACGTGCCGGACAGCCATCTGGCCGAGCTCACGAACGACGGCATTTCCTACATTGTCTCCGAGCAAGCTCAGCCTGACCTGGCCGCCATGCTTGATACGCTGGAGCACGAACTCGGCATCAAGCGCCTGCTGCTGGAAGGCGGTGCCGGGATCAACGGCTCCTTCCTTGCTGCCGGTCTTGTCGATGAAATCAGCCTGATCATCGCACCCGTTCTCGACGGACGCGCCGCAAGCCAGAGCATCGTCGAACATGGGGAGGAAGGTTTGGCAGGAAAAATCCAGCTCTCGCTCAAAAGCTGCGAGCCGCTGGCGCATGGGGCGGTCTACCTGCGTTATGCGGTCACCCCATCTTGATGTCGACGGCGCATCTATTGGTCGGCGCAGCATAGGGTTTGTGGCCGCCGATCGACGGCCACGGGATTGCTCGGTTCAGCGGCCGGTGGTCTTCATCAGTTGCTCGGGATAGCGCTCGCCCTCGATCGCAATGTCTGCAGCTGCGCGCTTAATTTCGGCAAGTTCCGCCGCGCTCAGCTCGACATCCGCAGCCGCAAGATTTTCTTCCAGACGATGCAGCTTGGTCGTGCCTGGGATCGGCACGATCCAAGGTTTATGCGCCATAAGCCATGCAAGCGCGACCTGAGCCGTGGTTGCCTGCTTGCGACCGGCAATCTGCTTGAGGAGATCGATGAGCGCCTGGTTCTTTTCCATCGCCTCGGGCGTGAAGCGCGGCAGAATGCGACGGAAATCATTCTCGCCAAGCTTCGTATCCTTGTCCATCGCGCCCGTCAGGAAGCCCTTGCCGAGCGGGCTATAGGCGACGAGACCGATGCCCAATTCCTCGCAGGCCTGCAGGATGCCGTTGGTTTCAGGTCCACGCGTCCAGAGCGAGTATTCGTTCTGCAGCGCCGTAACGGGCTGCACCGCATGGGCGCGGCGCACCGTCTGCGCACCGGGCTCGGAAAGACCGAAATGCCGCACCTTGCCCGCAGCGATCAGATCCTTCACCGCGCCTGCCACATCCTCGATCGGCACATCGGGATCGACACGGTGCTGATAGAAGAGATCGATGACCTCGATGCCCAACCGTTTCAGCGAGGCATTGGCGACGGCGCGAATATTCTCGGGACGGCTGTCGAAGCCGTTCGACTTGCCGTTCTCGATCCTGAAGCCGAATTTCGTGGCGATGACGACCCGATCACGCACGGGCTTCAGGGCCTCGCCGACGATTTCCTCGTTGGTGAAGGGACCATAGATTTCGGCGGTGTCAAAGAAGGTCACACCACGCTCGACGGCATCACGTATGAGCCTGACACCGTCATCCTTGGCCAGCGCATGGCCATAGCCGAAGTTCAGCCCCATGCAGCCGAAGCCCAGGGCCGAAACTTCAAGGCCGCTTTTTCCAAGTACACGCTTCTTCATCGCATCTCTCCTGCTGTCGCAAGCGTTTCGGTTCGATGCGCATAAGATATGGGAGGCCGAACCTAGTGATTAGGCGGCGTAATCAGCATGAAGCTATATTCGATGTTCATGAATACGCTATCGCCCCGACGCCAGTAACTATAGGTCTTCAAAGAACATCTCCTTGATTTCCGCCCGGAACACGGCCGTCCATCGAAAACCCAGCCGTCTGGCGATATCAGGCCAAGTTTTTCTAGCGCTTGCGTATGAATTCGGTACGGAGAACCAATCCCTTGATCCCGTCGTAGCGGCAATCGACTTCTTCAGGGTTGTCGGTCAGTCGAATCGACCTGATAACGGTACCCTGCTTCAAGGTCTGATTGGCGCCCTTCACTTTCAAATCCTTGATGAGGGTGACGGAGTCGCCATCGGCAAGGACGTTGCCGCTCGCATCGTAAACGACAAACTCCGCGGCGGCAGCAGCCGCTGCCATCTCCGCGGCAGGTCGCCACTCACCGGTCACTTCGTCGTAGATATATTCGTCATCTTGGCTGCTCATGCCATACTCCATCCTGCAGGTTTTCTGAGTATTCCAAAGCCGGCAAACGCCTGACTTTCATCTCATTCATGATTGATAAATGGCGTCTACCCGAGACAATCAGCCTATGCAATAAGCGCGAAGCGAAGACCCGAGCGGACACTTGGCTTTCCTATTTCAGCTTGGATGCCGGCCAGGGATTGCGGCCCTCCCGAAGCCACGACAGCGTATTGACCCAGAAACCCTCAGCATGGCTATCGTGAAACAGGCCGAAATGGCCGATTGCGGACCGACCGAAATCAGCCGGGCGGAGCAGCACCGACTGGCGTTGCGCACCGGTATAATAATTCAGTGTGCGGTGAATTGCCGGCACGGTGCCAAGTTCGTCGTCCGAAACGGCAACGGCCAGGATCGATGCCTTGACAGCGCCCATTCGCCGCAGCACATCCCCCCTCTCGCCCGCAGGATGGCTGCGCTCGAACCGAGGGCCGCGAAAGCTCCACTCGTTTGCCACGCCTTTCGGCAAGTCCTCCAGCCAGCCAAGCCGGCGGCCCGGGAAATAACCGCAAAGCCCAGTCAGCGCAGGCATGGCGACATGCCATTTGAGGAACAGGGCGGCGCGGCGGCGGCGCATGTAATCCCCCCACCAGGCATATTGAGCTCCGACCGTCAGCATTCTGTCGATCATCGAGGCGCTTTCGACCAGTCCAGGCAGGAAGCCACCGACACTATGGCCGATCACCATGAGGGGACCGCTGCGTCGATGCTCGATCATCAGTTGAAGCGCAGCCTCGAAATCCCTCTCCCCCCAATCGCGCCAGCGATAGCCCACCCCTCGCAGTTCCTGCGGTCGCGACTGGCCGATGCCGCGATAGTCGAAGGTGAGGACATCGAACCCATTTTGCGCCAGAAATCGCGCGTAGCGATGATAGTAGCGCGCAAGAACCCCGGTGGCCGGATTGATGATCACGCTACCCTCCGGCTTACCTGCCTCCGCCAGCCAGAGATGGCCGCCAAGGGTGACACCATCGCGGCACGAAATGGAAATCGGCAGGCTCCGCGGCTTTGCGGCTGGTGGAATTGGTTGCTCGCTCATAGCCGGCAGGATGGGGCCATTGCCACATTGTGTATATTCACTACCCGGTATACATTGAGCCATGAAAGACAGCTCACAGCCGACACGCGAACGCATTCTTCAGGCGGCAGGAAAGCTCTTCCATCGCGACGGCATCCGCGCGATCAGTGTCGATGCCATCGCCGAGAAGGCAGGCATTACCAAACGCACTCTCTATTATCATTTCCGCAGCAAGGACGACCTGATCGCCGCGCATCTGCAGGCGCGCGACGAGCCGAACCTTGCGCTCTTCAAAGGCTGGTTCGAGGAAACGGAAGGCGATACCGCCGAGAAGGTCGCCGGCATTTTCCGTCATCTGGCGCAATCGGCGCGCAACGCCAAATGGAAAGGCTGTGGCTTCCTGCGGACCTCGGTCGAACTCATCAATCTTCCTGGCCATCCGGCCCTTGTTGCGGCGCGCGCCCATAAGAAACGCGTGGAGGACTGGCTGGGTTCGATCTTTATCGAAGCGGGAGCGAGCGATGATGCCCAGCCGCTCGCACGCCAGATCATGCTGCTCCTCGATGGTTCATTTGCGGTCGTGCTGCTTCATCGAGATCCGAGCTACATGGAAACCGCCGCGGATGTTGTGGCGCAACTCATTGCCGATAAATTATCGCGTACCGGAGGGAACGAGAGCGGCATCCGTTGGCTGATCAATGATATTTCAGGCGCTCGCGGCCGAGGATGGCGGGAGCATCGACACCGGCGATCGGCTGGGAGAGATCGCTCGAAATGTCACCGGCAAGCTGCAGGTCGAGATAGCGTGAGCAGCAGACTCGCAGGAACGAGGTGAAATTACCGAGATCGTGACCGGCATCGATCGATTCATGGTGCAGCTTGGTAATGAGCTGCACCACGTTCATGCCGTCACGCCGCGCGATTTCCTCCAGCTTCGACCAGAAGAAGTTTTCCAGTCTGACGCTCGTCACCATACCGTCGATGCGCAGGGAGCGCGTGGTGCTTTCCCAGAGCCTGGCATCGGCCTTGATGAACAATTCGCACATGCGCGTCTCCCTCCTTCAGTTTCAGGCGGCGTTTGCTGCCGACAAAGCATTGGCGTCGAGTACGGCCATGAATTGCCGCAGCCATGACGGATGCGCCGGCCAGGCCGGTGCAGTCACGAGGTTGCCGTCGGCGACCGCGTCATTGATAGCGATATCGGCATAGATGCCGCCGGCAAGTTCCACCTCGGGGCGGCAGGCGGGGTATGCCGAGCAGGTGCGTCCCTTGAGCACGCCTGCCGCGCTCAGCAGTTGCGCGCCATGGCAAATCGCGGCCACCGGCTTGTCTGCCTCGAAGAAATGCTGAACGGCCTTGATGACATCAGGATTCAGCCGCAGATATTCCGGTGCTCGACCACCCGGAATGACGAGCGCGTCATAGTCTTCGGCGCGGATGCTGGCGAAGGTCGCGTTCAGTGCAAAATTGTGGCCGCGCTTTTCGGAATAGGTCTGGTCGCCTTCGAAATCGTGGATGGCCGTTGCCACCGTTTCGCCGGCATTCTTACCGGGGCAAACGGCATGGACCGTATAGCCGCAGGCAAGCAGCGTCTGAAACGGCACCATGGTCTCATAGTCCTCGGTGAAATCACCTGTAATCATCAGGATCTTTGCTGCTGGCATCGTTGTCCTCCCTCAAAACCAACAGATCTCACCTTAGCAAAGCGTCTGCGACCGCGGGTATTAGGCGAATACTACACGCGATTTATGACCCTGCTTATTGCGCTGGCGGACGCCGGATCTCCGGGATCGCACAAGCCTCGCCGCCGCCGAAGAGGCGGGAACGGGTCAGAAACCGCTTCTCCCGCCCGTTGTCGAGCGAGAACATGCCGCCACGTCCCGGCACGACGTCGATGATGAGTTGCGTATGCTTCCAGGCCTCGAACTGGCTGCCGCTGATATAGACGGGCACGCCACCGATCTCACCGAGCTTGACGTCATTGTCACCGATCATGAATTCATTGGCCGGATAGCACATCGGCGAGGAGCCGTCGCAGCAACCGCCCGACTGATGAAACAGGATATCGGGATGGTCCTGTTGTATCTCGCGGATGAGTTCAAGCGCCTTGTCGGTCGCGAGCACTCGATGCTCCGATCCATTATCGTCCATGATGATCCTCCATCGCCGCCTGAAAAAGATAGAGCGGTTCAGCTTTTCACGGAATCTCTGAACCGCTCTATCTTTTTGATTTCACGCAATTCCGGACGAAAAACCGCTGCGCACTTTTCCTGGAATTGCTTGAGAAGGCCCCCGGCCGCAGCCGGGAGCCTTGCTGGCTTCCTTGGGAGAACTCAGAAGAAGCCGAGCGCCTTCGGGCTATAGCTCACCAGCATGTTCTTGGTCTGCTGGTAGTGGTCGAGCATCATCTTGTGCGTCTCACGCCCGATGCCTGATTGCTTGTAACCGCCAAAGGCGGCATGCGCGGGATAGGCATGATAGCAATTCGTCCAGACACGGCCGGCCTGGATCTCGCGGCCGAAGCGATAAGCGCGATTGCCATCGCGGGTCCACACGCCGGCGCCAAGGCCGTAAAGCGTATCGTTGGCGATTTCGAGCGCTTCCTTCTCGTCCTTGAAGGTCGTCACGGAAACGACCGGCCCGAAGATTTCTTCCTGGAACACGCGCATCTTGTTGTGGCCCTTGAAGATGGTCGGCTTGATGTAATAGCCGCTCGACAGCTCACCGCCGAGATCGGCACGCGCGCCGCCCGTCAGCACTTCTGCACCTTCCTGCCTACCGATATCGAGATAGGAGAGGATCTTCTCCATCTGCTCGCTCGATGCCTGGGCGCCGATCATGGTTGCGGAATCAAGCGGATTGCCCTGCTTGATAGCTTCCACGCGCTTGACGGCCCGCTCCATGAAGCGGTCGTAGACCGATTCCTGGATCAGCGCGCGACTGGGGCATGTGCAGACCTCGCCCTGGTTGAGGGCGAACATCGCAAAGCCTTCCAGCGCCTTGTCGAAGAAATCATCGTCCTCGGCTGCGACGTCGGCAAAGAAGATATTCGGCGACTTGCCGCCGAGTTCGAGCGTAACGGGGATGAGGTTCTGGCTGGCATATTGCATGATGAGCCGGCCGGTCGTCGTCTCGCCGGTAAAGGCGATCTTGGCGATGCGCGGGCTGGTCGCAAGCGGCTTGCCGGCCTCCAGACCGAAACCATTGACGATGTTGAGGACGCCCGGCGGCAGGAGATCGCCGATCAGCTCGGCCCAGACCAGAAGCGAGGCCGGCGTCTGCTCAGCCGGCTTGATGACGACGCAATTGCCGGCGGCCAGTGCCGGCGCAAGCTTCCACGCGGCCATCAGGATCGGGAAGTTCCAGGGAATGATCTGGCCGACGACGCCGAGCGGCTCATGGAAATGGTAGGCGACGGTGTCGTGGTCGATCTCCCCGATCGAGCCTTCCTGAGCGCGAATGCAGGACGCAAAGTAGCGGAAATGGTCGATGGCGAGCGGAATATCGGCCGCCATGGTTTCACGGATCGGCTTGCCGTTGTCCCAGCTTTCCGCCTGCGCCAGCACTTCCAGCTTGTCTTCCATGCGCTGGGCGATCTTCATCAGGATGTTGGAGCGCTCTGCAACAGCGGTCCGGCCCCATTTGTCCTTTGCCGCATGGGCGGCATCGAGCGCGGCGTTGATATCCTTCTCGTCCGAGCGCGGTATCTCGCAAATCTTGCCGCCGGTGATCGGCGTCAGATTGTCGAAATATTTGCCGCCGATCGGCTCGCGCCACTCGCCACCGATATAGTTGCCATATTTCAGCTTGAACGGAGATTCGACGATCTTTTGATGCAGCATGCCATCCTCCCTTGGTCGAAAGGTTCGATAAGCGAACCGGATGAGGGAAGTCTGAGGGCATATCGCGGCAGGCGATAGGGGCGGCCTTACATGCTGCAGCGCACAGTGTCGCAACTCTGCGACAGCCGCCAGATCGAATGCGCGTCGACAGTGCTTCAGTGCAGATTGAGCCGCTTCATCTTCCGATGCAGCGTCGAGCGGCTCATGCCGAGTGCGGTCGCTGCCTGAGAGACATTGCCGCTGGCACGGGAAAGAGCCCTGAGCAGGGCCGCGCGTTCAGCCTCGGCCAGATCCTCGCCCACGGCCGCCTGCTCGCGAAGTACGTCGGATGCCGGAATTCCTGCGGCAATACGGTGATCGTCGAGCTTCAGCGCGAGACGAGCCGCCCGGGTCGCACCGAGCACGAGGTCGTTGCGGTCGACTGCCAGAAGCGCCGAGGTGGATGCCGTATCCGTCGGCACCATGACAAAACGGGCGCCGGCAAAGGCGCTGCGGAAAAGATTGAGCTCGATGCGCACCGCTGCGTCTCGCACCGTCTGCGAGAGGATCGCCAGAGTGGCATCGTTCACGTCGTCGCGGCAACTCGAAATGTCGAGCGCGCCGGCAAGCTGGCCACGATGATCGCGGATCGGAGCCGTCGTGCAGCTGAGATTGATGTTGGAGCAGAAGAAGTGCTGATCGCGAAAGATCGCGACAGCCCGCTCATCGGCCAATGCCGTACCGATGCCGTTGGTGCCGATGCTGGCCTCGGTCCAGACCGAACCGGTCCACAGACCGAGATCGTAGAACTCCTTGTCGTCGCCGGCGGCGCCGCGGCGTTCCAGCGCGATACCGTCGCGATCGGTCAGAAGCAGGCAGCAGCCGGCCTTGCCGACTGCGAGGAAAAGGCGATCCAGCTCGTTGCTGGCTTCGGCGACCAGCCGTTCTGATCGTTCCAGTGCGGCTTGAAATTCCTGGTTGCCCAGGCGCATCGGCAGACGCTTCTCCTCCGGCGCCAGGCGATGCATGACCATGCACCGCCGCCAAGAGGCAACGACCGAAGAACTCGCCGCCGTCGATTGCGCCGACGCGTAAACCTGATCCGCATGCGCGGAATAGTCGTGCATTTGGCTCCTCCCACCGAACGCTGCGCTAATTGTCGCTAAAAAAGGCCATTGACGCAATCCTCCCGGCGGCTTTCGTCCAAGATTGCGGGATTGAGCGGCTACCTTGTTGGCGGCACAGTTTTTTTCAACGCGACGCCTGTCTTCAGCCATAACTGCACATTTCGACAATCGAAGCCGACTGGCAGATATCGGGTATTGTTGCTTGTCATCCAAACAACCGAGATCTGACCCGCCAATCGCGACCTTTCAGGCGGCTGTCAGCGTGTTGCTGTAGCAGCTTTTTCCAAGGGAAAACGGAGCGGAAGGCGATTGGTGAGCCCAGCTCCACGAGCGGCTGTAGCGACAGCAATGGAAAGTCGGCTTTATGCAGGCATGGCAGCGAGGCCGAGAGGCCATAAAAGAAATGCTGGGGCGTTCCGCCGACACCGGTCGCAGGCGCATGGCTGGCGGCCTTCACTGCTTTTTCCGCACCCCGACCATTAAACCTCCTGCGAATCGCGCATTTCTCGAGCGCCCGATCGTTATCATCGCCATCTTCCTCGCCTTGTCATTGCTCGTCATGTGGACGGCCGATTATCCCTTGGGCATCTGGATGAAGTCGTTTCCCTCGCAGTTGCGTGGGACGGCGAAGTGGATCAGTAGCCTCGGCACCGGGCTTTTGGTACTCTCATTCAGTGGTGCACTGCTGATATTTGCAATCCTCGCGCCCGCACACAAGCTGCGGAAATCCATGCGAACGGGGGCAGATCTCATCGCCACCGCCGCCGCTTTCATCTTCCTGGCAGTCGCCGGCGGCGGCATTGTCGATTCGCTCGCCAAGAACATTATCGGCCGCGCCAGGCCGGAACTTCTGGATACGAATGGCGCCTTCTCATTCCGACCCTTCGCCTTCCACGCCGACTTCGCCTCCTTTCCCTCCGGACATTCGGCAACGGCCGGCGCCATGGCGATGTCGCTGGCGCTCGTCTTTCCTCGCCTTCGCCCTGTCTTCATGCCTATCGGCGTCCTGATCTGCCTGTCGCGGCAATGGGTCGGCGCGCATTGGGCAAGCGACACGCTGATGGGCTGGGGGGTCGGCGTCGCTTTTGCCCTGTGGCTGGCGCATGCATTCGCACGGCGGCGTCTCTTGTTTGCCTATGATACCAGCGGTCGCCTGTGCCCTGGGGAGCAATACAAGGCAATTCTGGCCGTGCTGCGCGCTTTGATCCGCCGTATGCCGATCATCGGCAAGAAAACGGTGCCTGCAGCAAAATCGTGCCCATCGCAGGCTCGCCTCGCATCCCGAGCCTTTGAAATTCGATCCTGATCCCGGGGCGAATATAGTTCTCCTGTATTGCCTGCCTGCTTCGGCGCTGCTGATGTCGGCCTTTCGTATCCGGATACAAAATCATCGCTATCCAGCGACGGATTTGCCTCTCGTCCCCGTTTAAGCGCTGAAGGGATAACAGCTTAAAGCTCTTCAAGGACGAATGAGGACATCATGAAAAAGATCATTTTGCTGGCTTTTGCCGCGGTCGCCTGTTTCGTTGCCATCTCGCCAGCCGAGGCTCGCGACGGATGCGGTATCGGCTTTCATCGCGGCCCCTACGGCTATTGCCGTCCGAACGGGCGGCCGGTGGTCGTCGTGCCCGCCGGCCCGGCTGTCGGCATCTTCTATCCCGGCCGTGGTTACTGGGATGGGCGTCGCTATTGGGTGCATCGCGAGTGGTGGCATGGTGGCTGGCGTTATCGCTAAGCCATTCTTCAGCGATGTGCGCGGTCCGATCTTGGGGATCGGGCCGCGTGCCAGCCGATAGATTAATCGGCATTCTTCCCTCGATCCATCCGCAGCCTGGCCCTGCCCTGCAAAGCTCTCGGTCTTTTATCAGTTTGGCATGACAGCCCATAGAAACGCGCAATTGACGGCGGCAATGCAACCGGTCAAAACTTCGGCCAGACCGGTTTACGGAAAACAACGCCGCCAGCATGAGCAAAAGCACTATCAGCGACTATCAAGGGCCGATCATCGTCTTCGACGCCATGTGCGTCCTGTGTACCGCCAACGCCCAGTTCGTGCTGCGCCATGACCATCTTGGCCGTTTTCGTCTTGCCTCCATGCAGAATGAAACCGGCATCGACCTCTATCGCCGCTGCGGCATGGACCCAGCCGATCCGGACAGCCTCATCATCGTGGACGGCACAATCGTGCTACGCGACAGCGACGCGGTGCTTGCCATCTATGCCGGCCTCGGCTGGCCTTGGAAGGCGATTTCCGTGCTGCGCATCGTGCCCCGTCTGCTGCGCAATCCGATCTATCACTGGCTTGCGCGCAATCGCTATCGCATCTTCGGCAAGCGGGAAACATGCTGGCTGCCGACACCAGAGCAGGCGAGCCGCATCCTTTGAAAAAAATCCTCGTTCTCGGTGGCTATGGCGGGTTCGGCGCGCGGCTGTCGCGGCGCCTTGCCGGCGACGGTTTCGAGGTTCTGGTCGCCGGACGCAATCTTGAAGCTGCAAAGGTACTCGCCGCTCGATTGCCAAATGCGATTGCGCTGCAAGCCGATCGAAATGGTGACATCGCGGAGATCCTCGGCAAGTATCAGCCCTTTCTGCTCATCGATGCGGCAGGCCCCTTTCAGCATAGTGACGACAGAGTGCCGCGAGCCTGCATAAAGGCCGGCGTCCACTACATCGATCTTGCCGATGCGCGCGATTTCGCCGGCGCAATCGGCTCGCTTGACGGACAGGCAAAGACTGCCGGCGTCACCGTCATCTCGGGTGCGTCGAGCGTGCCGGCACTCTCCGGCGCCGTCGTTGCGGACCTTGTCAAGGACATGGAGGAGGTTCGTTCGATAGAAATGTCAATCAGCGCCTCCAATCGCGCGACCGCAGGCGCCTCGGTCGCATCGGCGATCCTGAGTTATGTCGGCAAACCGGTGCGGCTCTGGCGCGGCCGGCGCTGGCAGGATTCGACCGGCTGGCACATGCTGAAACGCGAAACCTATGCGGTCTCCGGCCATCGCCCTCTGCGCCGGCTGGTGGCGCTTGCCGACGTGCCGGATCACGACCTGCTGGTTGATGGCTTTGCCGAACGGCCCAGCGTCATCTTCCGGGCCGGACCCGAGTTTGCGTTTCAGACGCTGGCACTCTGGCTGCTGTCCTGGCCGGTCGCCTGGGGTTGGCTGACATCGCTCAGAAAGATCAGCCGCTTTCTGCTGCCGCTACAGGGCGTGACGGCACGGCTTGGCACAGCACGCTCGGCCTTCACGATCGAAGTGAAAGGGATCTGCCAGAGCACGATGCGAGCCCGCCGCTGGATCCTGATGGCCGAAAATGGCGATGGTGTGGAAATCCCCACTCTTCCGGCGCAACTGCTGGCGCGTGCCTCGCGCGACGGCCACCTTTCGCCCGGTGCCCGTCATGCGGGCGGACTCCTGTCGCTGGAGGATTTCCGGACATTGTTTCGCGATCTGGCAATCAGCGAGGAAAGGACGGAAGCACCCTACACGCCGCTTTACCAGCGCGTCATGGGCTCCGCATTCGCGCACCTTTCCGATCCTGTGCGCGCCATGCACGACGTCTTCGGCGATGGCGGCGCCAAGGGCGAGGCAGTCGTCACCCGCGGGCACTCACCCCTTGCCCGGCTGGTCGCGAAAGTATTCGGCTTTCCCGCAGCCGGGAAGCACGCGCTGCATGTGTCCTTTGAGGAATGCGATGGCGTCGAACAATGGACGCGGGACTTTTCCGGCCAGCGCTTTCTCAGCCATTTGAACGAAGAGAATGGCCACCTCGTCGAACGCTTCGGTCCCTTCCGCTTTTCGTTTGCTCTTCCCATGCGCGGCAACGGGCTCAGCATGGAGATGCGGCACTGGTCGTTCCTGCGCATTCCGCTGCCGCTCTTTCTGGCGCCCCGAAGCGTCGCCCTTGAATGGGCGGAGGATGATCGCTTCCAGTTCGACGTACCGATCGCCCTGCCGTTCATCGGCCTCGTCGTCCATTATCGAGGCTGGCTACAGCCAATCGAATGATCCGATCCGGCTTCCCCGCCTCAAGCCAGCAGCTACCGGCCGATTTGCGGCCGATAGCACGAGCGGAACGCACGATCGTCAGCCAGCCGCACTTGCGGCGCTTAAGACCGCCTTGACGGTTGCGGTTGCAACGTCGTCATCGATACCGACACCGAAGACCTGCGATCCGTCCGGTCGGACGCATTGCAGATAGGCGGCCGCTTTTGCATCGCTGCCGCGACGCAGTGCATGCTCCTGATAGTCCATGACGCTCAGCTCCACCCCGAAGGCTTCGGCAATCGCAGCATGCACTGCCGAGACGAGCCCGTTGCCGCGGCCGCTGACGGCAACATCCTGGTTGCCATGGCGAATCCGGCCGGTGAAAATGCGCTCCGCACCCGCACTCCTGCGGAAGCCGCCTTCGTAATCGACCAGCGCGAAGAACTTACCATCATCGACGTGATAGGCGTGGACGAAGACCTTCCAGATATCCCCGGCCGTCAGTTCGCGCTTGGTTTCATCGGCAAGGAGCTGCACCCGTTTGCTGAAATCGACCTGCATGGCGCGCGGCAGCTTCAGGCCCCTGTCCTGCTCGATCACCCAGACGACACCACCCTTGCCCGACTGGCTGTTGACGCGGATGACGGCCTCGTAGCTCTCGCCGATATCGGCGGGATCGACCGGCAGGTAGGGCATTTCCCAGACACCGTCATTGCGTCGCTCATGCGCGGCAAATCCCTTGCGGATGGCATCCTGATGCGAACCGGAAAAGGCCGTATGCACGAGTTCGCCCGCGTAAGGGTGGCGCGGATGGATGGGCAGGCCGTTGCAATACTCCACCGTCTTCACGACATCGCGGATCGACGGAAAGGTCAGCTCGGGATCGATGCCCTGCGTATAGAGGTTCAGGGCCAGCGTCACCAGATCGACATTGCCGGTGCGCTCGCCATTGCCAAAAAGGCAACCTTCGACACGATCGGCGCCGGCCAGCAGCGCCTGTTCGGCCGAGGCCACTGCCGTCCCACGATCATTGTGGGGATGGACGCTAATGACGACGGCGTCGCGACGCGAAATATGGCGGCAGAACCATTCGATCTGGTCGGCATAGACGTTGGGCATCGCCACTTCCACCGTTGCCGGCAGGTTGAGGATGGCGGGACGCTCCGCAGTCGGCTGCCAGACATCGAGCACACGCTCGCAGATTTCGAGCGCGAAATCCGGCTCGGTGAAGCAGAAGGTTTCCGGCGAGTATTCGAAGGTCCAGTCGGTTTCCGGCTGCTTCAAGCTTTTTTGCAGCATTGTGGTAACGCCACGGATCGCGAGGTCGACGATCTCGTGCCGTTCCATACCGAAGACGACGCGGCGAAAGAGCGGTGCCGTGGCATTGTAGAGGTGGACGATCGCTTTGCGGGCACCGTTGAGGGATTCGAAGGTGCGGGCGATGAGATCGGCACGCGACTGGGTGAGCACCTGGATCGTCACATCCTCGGGAATGCGCTCCTCCTCGATCAGCGCACGCACGAAATCAAACTCGATCTGCGAGGCTGAGGGAAAGGCGACCTCGATCTCCTTGAATCCGGATGCAAGCAGCATGTCGTAGAAGCGCAGCTTGCGCTCGACATCCATGGGATTGGCAAGCGCCTGGTTGCCGTCGCGCAGATCCGTGGAAAGCCAGCGCGGTGCCTTGGCGAGGCGTTTGTTCGGCCATTGCCGATCCGGCAATTCGACGGGCGAGATGAAAGGGCGATATTTGGTTTCGGGATTCTTCAGCATGATCCGTTCCGTTGCATGTCGGTAAATTCGGGGAAAACGCGGACAGCAGCCTACGGTCGCCGGGATGCCGTCAGGCCCGACGACCGCGGCTAAGTCGCAGTGCAACAGAAAGCTGAAAGGACGTCGGTGCGCAGAGCGCAGCTGCGTTGTTCACCCGCACATGCAACGATGCGGCGGCAGCGCGATGCGGCCGATCAGATCGATGCAGATTGTGGGATGATGGGACGGACACGGGAGGAGAGATCCTGTTTGAACGGAACTCTAGGTTATCGTGAGGGATTTTGATATTCTCACGCGCATGGATCAATCATCGTCGCAAAAGGATCAAGCCTATCTGCAGCACGGCACCGATGTCGCTGAAGGCATCGCCGTCATCGCACATGACGATCGTCGCTTCACCAGTTCTCGCCACAGCCATAAGCAGGCACAGTTGCTCTACGCCGTCAGCGGTGTGATCTCCTTGACCACGGATAGCGGCACCTGGGTCGTACCGCCAAGCCGCGCGGTCTGGCTGCCGCCGCACCTTGAGCATGTGACGGCAAGCCATACGAGCGTTCAATTTCGTTCGCTGCTGATCGATGTCGAAGGCAAGGACACCCTGCCGAAAGAGTGCATGGTGGTGGAAGTCACCCCGCTTCTGCGCGAGCTCATCCTGCGGCTGGCCGGCCTCGTCGACAAACCGGATCACAAGAAGGTCGCGGAGGCGGTCATTCCGCTGCTGCTTCTTGAGCTCACCTTCCTGCCGGCCCAGCCGCTGAAGCTGCCGCTACCGAAACATCCGGCTCTTTCTGCTTTCTGCGAGATCATGCTTGGCGATCTTGCAAGCACGACCTCGATCGAAGAGGCGGCCAAGGGGCTGCATATGAGCCGGGCAACCCTTATGCGGCTGTTTCAGCGCGAAACGGGACTGAGCTTCGGCCGGTGGCGGCAGCAGGCACGCATGTTGAAGGCCCTCACCTTGCTTGCGGAAGGCCGGAGCGTTCTCGACGTCGCACTGGACTGCGGCTATGAGAGCTCAAGCGCCTTCTCGGCCATGTTCCGGCGCTCGCTCGGCCGCTCGCCTCGGGACTATTTTCAATCCACGACACCGCCCAATGAAACCGGTCAGGGGATTGACGGATAACTATCTCTGCTGGTCGCCAGCCAGGCAGCCGAACATGCGGAAATCATGGAAGGCCTCTTTGAATCGCGCCTTCTGCCGCAGCGTGCCCTCATATTGGAAGCCCGCCTTTTCCAGGACTCGGTCGGAGGCCGTGTTTCCCGGCAATGTCCAGGCTTCGATGCGGTTCAGCGAGAAATCATCGAAGCCGCATCGGACGACAGCGCGTGCCGCCTCGCTCATCAGCCCCTTGCCCCAGGCGAAGGGATGCAGCTCATATCCGAGCTCGGCACACCTAGCACGCCTGTCGAAGCTGTTGAAGCGGATGGCGCCGAGCAAACGGCCTGAAACCCGATCCTCGATGATCCATGAGCAACCCGTTCCCTTGGGAAAGATTTTGATCATCCATCGCAGGGAGCGCTCGATCTGCGCCATCTTCGGCGCATCGACCCAATTCGAGAACCGCGTGACCTCCGGAATCGAAATCAGCGCATGGAAGTCGTCGCGGTCATCCATGCTCGGTTCGCGAAGCCGCAGCCGCTCGGTGAGAAGCACGGGAAACTCGGTTTTTGAAGACGCCATCGTCACGCTTTCAGGAGGTTGGCAAGAATGATCTCGCGCCAGACGCGGGTGGGCGTTATCCAGGCGTCCCATGAATTATACTTGCCGGAATAGATGACGGCGGCGATACCCGCATCAGGCATCAGCCAGAGCCTTTGCCCACCATTGCCGAAGCCGGCATACCACGGGCGCGGACCGTCAAACGCCGGCACCGGTGCATCGCCCGAAAACCACAATCTGCCATAGCTCAAACCGTCTCCGGTCGAAATTGCCGGCGCGAGGGATTGCGCGACCCACTCTTCCGAGACGATCCTCTTTCCGTTCCACACGCCCTTCTGAAGGAAAAGCATACCGATCTTCAACAGATCGGGGGCCGTGAGGCGCAAACCAGATGCTGATGACGCCACGCCGTCATGGCCGGCCGACCAGTAGAATTTCGCGATGTCGAGCGGCTCGAAGAGAACCTCACGCGCAAAATCGGGCAAGCGCTTGCCCGTGCCGCGCTCGATGATCGCTCCCACAAGCGCGACGCTGCCACCGGAGTAAATCCAACGCGTCCCGGGCTGAGCGACAATCGGACGCTCCAGAACGAAACGATATCGGTCCGGCGCATTCTCCATCGCAATTTCGCTGTTTAGCGGGTCGGTATAGGGACGATCCTCGTCCCACTCCATCCCCAGCGTCATCGTCAGGGCGTGACCGACCGTGATCTTGGAGCGCGCAGGATCTCGGGCGAGATCGCCATATTCTGGGAACTGCTCATAAAGGGATGCGTCCGGCGACGATACCAATCCCCTGTCGAGCGCAATGCCATAAAGAAGACCGGCAATGCTCTTGGTGACAGAACGAAGATCGTGCAGCGTGTCCGCGTCGAAGGCGACATCCCCGAGCGGATCTCCCCAATTTTCGTCCGCGCCAACGCCATAATATTCGAGGCATACACGCCCGGAACGAGCGGCAAGCACGACATGCAGATCGCGCAGCAGGCCGGATTCGATACCGGCTTCAAACTTGCGGCGCAGCCCGGGATCAAAGCCCATGGCCTGCAAGGTTTCGTGATCGGGTGACAAGGGTGAAGTGCTCTGCGTCACGGCCATGAAATCGCTTTCCTCCGTTATGCGACTTTCAGCTCAGGCTACAATCCAAGCATGTATTCAGCAAGACGGCTCCCAAGCGAGCGGGCACCTACCTTTCTGGCCTATCCCATCTTCACGTCGTCTTCCGGCGCGAGCGCAAAGGCGGCCACGGTTCTGTTGCGGCCGTTCAGCTTTGCTTTCAGCAAGGCGCCATCCGCTCGGTTGATCAATGTTGTGGTCGGTCCGGAGGCTGGGGACGAGGCGATGCCGACGGAGACGGAAAGCGGGCCGACAATGCGCGCGCGATAAGAGAAGGGCGTGCTGAATACGCTCGTGCGCAGCGTCTCGGCAAGAGCAAAGCCTTGCTCGTCGGCCATGTCGGTGGCGATAACAGTCAACTCCTCCCCGCCAAAGCGATAGACCGTGCCGGCTTCACCAACCGTGTCGGCGACGATCTGCCCGACATGCCGCAGTACTTCGTCGCCGGCGTCATGACCGAATTCGTCGTTGAAACGCTTGAAGTGATCGATGTCGATCATCATGCAGATGACCGTGCGGGCGGATTGATCCCTGTGAAGATTGTTGAGCGCCTCGTCGAGCGAGCGCCTGTTGAGCAGGCCTGTCAGCGCATCGCGCACGGCAAGATTGATCAACCGGTCGCGCAGTTGCAGGTTCGCGATCGCAAGACCGATATTCTCGGCGATCAACTCCAGATAGAGCCGCGGCGCATCGGCGGCCGTCGCATCCTTCGTGCGGTCCTCGAAATAAAGCAGGCCGATCGCCTCACCGAGCGCGGTCAGGGGAACGCAAAGACCGGGCACGCCGGAGTGATCCAGATGCTGGCAGGGAATGTCGGTGTCGGCCACATGGCTGACATGCGGGCGGCCGCGACGCAGACCCCAGCAGGCGGAAGCGGCAAAGGAAGGCTCGGTATGCTCTGGCTCCAGCCACCGACTGACTTCGCTCAGCATCGTCCTGCTTTCATTCATCGTGTAGAGGCACCCCGCGACGCCGGGAAAGATCTGCGGCACGAAAAGAGCGACGACTTCGGCGAGCTCTTTCTGGGCGTAGCAGGCCTGCAGGCGATGCATCATCTGCAGGATGAGATCCTTCGTCTCCAGATCGCGCTTGCGCTCGGCGTCGAGACGGTTTCGCTCCAGGCCGTTCTCGCGGAAGATCTGTATAGCGTCGTTCATCTCGCCGATCTCGTCACGGCGGCGGTCGGTCGGCACCTCGACGGCATAGTCCTGTCTTGCCAGACGATTGACGATGCCGGTCATGCGCACCAGCGGCAGCGCGACCCGGCGCCGCAATATGAAATAGAGCACCCCGAGGAATATCACGGCGGTCAAGGCCAGCATCACTTTGGCAATATTGGCCCAGAGATCGCTGCGTGCCTGTGTGGAACGGAAGGCTGCCTCGGTGCGCGCCGTCGCCAGAGCGCGAAACTGATTGACGCTGTTGAGCAGTGCCGTCTGGACGCGCTCGTGTTCAGCGCCGAACAGCGCATCGCGCGCACCATTCTGATTGCCGTCTGTATAGGCGGCAACCGCCGCTTCCTCCACCTTATCGAGCGCTTGCGCATTGACCGCGACCTCCTCGACGACCTGGCGCTCGGCATCCGGAATGCCGAGGCCGCGCAGGGCATTGATCGCCGTATCGCGGCGGCGCTCTTCACCTTCATCGACGGTGAAGGCATCCAGGTGCCTCTCCTCGCCGCGCATGACATAGAGACGAGCTTCGTCGGTCGTCTCCTCGGCGCCGAGCGCAAGCTCCTCGCCCATGCTGTTCAGCAACAGGTGCTGCTCCACCGCCTGCCGTTCCTGCGTAGCGCTTCGCGCCGAGAGAATGAATGCCACAGCAGACAGCACGGTCAGGACCACGGTGATGCCGTAGGCCCAATTCGTAATTGTGGTAATTCTCATCTGCGGTCCTCTGCGCCTTTTTCAGGCACTCCTAAATTGCATGCCTTGTCGAGCCCTCAGTTATGACATCCAGCCACGGGATCAAGCGAGAATATGCAGCGTGGAAGGCTTATTCCAGGCACAGGCACGAACCCTCGTTTGCATCCTACGGCGCGGAGAGCTGTGGGCGTCGCGGTCTTCTGACGGGAACCCCGGTTGCGGCTGAGCCGCCGCTTCCGAGATTCCCGGCTGTCGTCAGGGGTGAGTACGACAGCCGTGTCAACAAATCGATTTTCAGACCGGCAATCCATAGGCTGACTGGAAGCTGGGAAACATAAGATTAAGTTCCACAAGTGACTGCCCCATTTCGAGACATCTTTCACGCAATGCTAAAATTTATCCTGTCAAGATTAGCCTTGTCTGCGGCACTTGTTGTTCAGATCTCATACAAGAGCGATGATTTGAACTTTCCAACTTAACCCATTTTCCTGAATAGCTCCTCGGGTTCTGCACAGATTCTGCAAAGACGGGCGGCATCGTTGCACCATGAACAACACGCCCGAGATAATCACAGCTCCGCCCGTCCGCCTGCCACACAGCCTTCTCAAGGAAGGCTGGTGGCTCAAGGACGATTGTCATCCTCAAGCCGATCCGCCCGCTCAAGGGGCCAAGATCATACCCTTCGCCTTCGCCGAACATCTCGCACGGAGCCGGCGCCGATGAGCCTGTCCGATACACCAGCCCTTCCCACAAACTCCGCAAACTCCACAAGCAGCTCCAATCGCAAACTCCTCACATTCATTGTCCTTATCGCATTGGCCGACCTTCTGCTTTTCGACAGGGAGCCCGGCCTCAATCTTTTTGTCTTCACCAATGCCATTGCCGCAGGGCTGCTGATCTCCTCGAGAAAAAGGCAATCCATTCCAAAAATCGCGGTGCTTGTCGCCCTCGGCCTTGTCGCGTCCGTGCCGCTTGCCGAGGCCTCCTCCTGGATGGGCATCGCAATCAGCTTTCTCAGCCTTTGCCTGATCTCGCTCGGCGCGGGCGGATTGATCCCCTCACAATGGATCCGCCTGCCGTTCGTGCTACTCCGCTTCCTCCTCGACGTGCCGGCGCGGCCTTTCCGCCGCGCGAGCTATCGCTGGCTGCAGCGCCTGCAAAAGCCGTCACCGCGCGGCGTCCGGCATCATCTTCGCAACTGGATCATACCACTGATTTTTGCCGCCGGCTTTCTTGCCCTCTTCGCAGCCGCCAATCCGCTGATCGAAAAGACGCTGCGCAGCATCGACCTTACCTTCCTGCTGCAATTGCTCGACGCATGGCGCATCGGCTTCTGGCTTGTCGTTGCAGCCTTCCTGTCCCTGCTGCTTCGTCCACGCCTGATGCGCCGCCGCTCTCGCCGACGCGATGTGCCTGATATTGTCACCGGAGCCGAAGACGTGCTGTTCGGCCATGGTGCGTTGCTGCGTTCGCTCATCGTCTTCAATGCGTTGTTTGCCGTGCAAACGTTGCTCGATCTCACCTATCTCTGGGGCGGCGCCAGCCTGCCCGATGGCATGACCCATGCCGAATATGCCCATCGCGGTGCCTATCCACTGATGCTGACAGCAATCCTCGCTGCCATCTTCGTGCTTGCCGCCATGCGGCGCGGCGGCCCGGGCGACAGAAGTCCGCTGCTTCGCGGCCTGGTGCATCTGTGGATCGCGCAGAACATCTTGCTTTGCCTTTCCTCCATTCTGCGTCTCGATCTCTATGTCGAAGTCTATTCGCTGACGGAGCTGCGGGTTGCGGCCGGCATATGGATGGGCCTCGTTGCGATCGGCCTCTTTCTCATCCTCCTGCGCATCCTGCTTCGCCGCTCCAACGAATGGCTGATCGCACTCAGTTCGGCGATGCTCGTCGTCACGCTCTATGCCGCCGCGCTGATCGACATTCCAGCCTTCATCGCCCGCTTCAATGTTGCCCACAGCCGCGAGATATCGGGCGAGGGCATGGTGCTCGACCTTGACTATCTCTCGACACTCGGGCCTGCGGCCATCCCGGCACTCGACACCTATCTCATATCGCTGCCTGCCGACACCGAAGCCCGCAAAGTGCGTGAAGCACTTTTCTGGCAGCATGTTGGACGCTCGCACGATTGGCGCAGCTGGACATATCGCGACGCCCGCCTCGACGCTTACCTCAAAAATGATGCAACCCTTGTCAGATGAGGCGGAAACGAAGACAAAGAGCGGAATAACCAAAACAGGCATCGCATGGCACAGCGCATCCTCGTCGCCGACGACGAACCCAATATCCGCGACGTGATCTGCTTCGCGCTCGACCGCGCCGGCATGAAGACGACCACCGCGCGCAACGGCACCGAGGCCATGATGGCCTTTCACAAGGGCGGTCTTGATCTCATCGTCCTTGATGTCGGCATGCCTGAGATGGATGGGCTGGAGGTTTGTCGGCGCATTCGCAAGACATCGAACCTTCCGATCCTCTTCCTGTCGGCGCGCGACGAAGAAATCGACAGGATTTTGGGCCTGGAAATCGGCGGCGACGATTACGTCACCAAACCCTTCAGCCCGCGCGAACTGGTCGCGCGGGTCAGGACCATCCTGAAGCGTAGCGGCCATGGCTCGGAGCCGGATGCGGCCAACGATTCCGTTTCCGTGGGATCGCTGCGGCTCAATCGTGGCGGCCGCACGGCGAGTTTCGCCGATACACCGCTCACCCTGACCGCCCTCGAATTTGCGATCCTCGACACGTTGCTGTCGCGTCCCGAGATCGTCTTCAGCCGCGATCAGCTGATGGAAGCGGCTTATGGTGCCGACATGCAGGTCGCCGACCGCACCATAGACAGCCATATCCGCAATCTCCGCGCCAAGCTTTCGGCCGCCGGCGGCAAGGGCATCATCGCCACGGTGCATGGGATCGGCTTCAAGCTGACATCAGCCGCAGAAGGAGCCGCCTGATGCGAGCGCCGCGGGTGAAGCCGAAATGGCGGCCGCCACTTGCCCTTATCGTCTATGCGGTGCTTCTGACTGTGATGATGCTGCCGGTGTTGACCGTCATCTGGTTTCGCGTCGTGCGCGCCGCCTCAGGCGCGATGGCGCCGGCCGAGATTGCCACCCTCGCCGCCGTTCTGATCCTGACCTTGGTCGTCGCCTATGTGCTGACGCGTACGCTGACGGTGCCGATCAACGCATTGATCGCGCGCACGGACGAGATCGCCCGCGGCGGACGATCCGCAATCCGGCCGCTCGAAATCTACGGCACGCGCGAGGTCGCAACCCTTTCGCAGAGCTTTCTCGATCTCGCCGGCAAGCTGGTCGATCATTCCGACTACGTCCGTTCCTTCGCCGCCCATGTCTCGCACGAGCTGAAATCGCCGCTCACCTCGATCAAGGGAGCGGCGGAACTGCTGCGTGACGATGACGACGGCAATCCGATGAGCCCGGAGCAGCGCAACCGCTTCCTTGCAAACATCATCGCCGACACCGAGCGGCTGGACCGGCTGCTGTCGCGCCTGCGCGAATTGGCCAAAGCCGAGCTGCCATCCGAACAGGGCTCCAGCAATCTCGGCGATATCATTGCCCAGCTGAAGATGCAGTTTCGCCCATTGGCCATCAGCGATGAAGGCAGCGCCGACAAGATGCTGTCGCTGCCCGGCGAGGCAGCCGGCATCATCTTTGCCAATCTGGCAGAGAATGCGTTTCAGAACGGCGCTACGACCGTTGCGATCAAGGCAAGCAGCGAAAGGAGAAAGATGACGATCCAGATGCGCGACAATGGGCACGGAATTGCCGACGGCAATCGGGATCGCATCTTTGAACCCTTCTTCTCGACGCGACGCGACAATGGCGGCACGGGCATGGGCCTCGGGATCGTCCGCGCGATGCTCGCTTCGCATGGCGGCAGCATCGAGCTGCTGGATACGAGCAAGGACGGCACGGCATTTCGGATCGTTCTGCCGTGCATTGCCTGAAACGGAATTGCGGCGACGTGCTATGATCTTGCTGAGACAACAAAAAGCGGCCGATAGCTGATGCCACCGGCCGCTTTTGCTATTCAGGAGGGCAGCTTACGCCGCCTGTGACTGCGCTTGAGCTTCCAAGGCCATGGCACGCGCCGTGACGAAATCGACCTTGCCGGAGCCGAGAACCGGCACCTTGCCGACCGTCACTTCGGCGGGAACCATCATTTCCGTAGCACCCTTGGATTTGGCAAAGGCGAGGAAGTCGCTTCGCGTGGCGTTCGGCGCATCGGTCAGGAGCACGAGACGTTCGCCCTTCTTGGCGTCAGGCACGGCCGAAACGACGCTGAGCGCGCCCGGCCAGAGCTGTGCGGCAAGGGTTTCCACCGCGGCAAGCGAGATCATCTCGCCGCCGATCTTGGCGAAGCGCTTGGCGCGGCCGCGGATCTTGACGAAGCCGTCCTCGTCGATGGTGACGATGTCGCCGGTATCGTGCCAGCCTTCCGGCAGGGGTTCGAGGACGCCGGGATTGTCGGCGCGCAGGTAGCCGGCCATGACATTGGCGCCACGGATCATAAGCCGGCCGCCTTCGTCGATGCCGGGAACCGGCTCGAGCTTCCATTCCATGCCCGGCATGATCTTGCCGACCGTTCCCGTGCGGTTGTACATCGGCGTGTTCAGCGAGATCACCGGGGCAGCCTCGGTGACGCCATAGCCTTCCAGAATGCGCAGACCGAATTTCTCCATATAGACCTCGCGGGTCGATGCCTTCACCGGCTCGGCGCCCGAGAAGATATAGCGGATCGATCTCAGGTCATAAGGATGGGCGGTGCGGGCATAGCCGTTCAGGAACGTATCCGTGCCGAAGACGATGGTGGCGTTGGAGACGTAGATCAGCTCCGGCACGATGCGATAGTGCAGCGGCGACGGATATAAGAACACCGGCACGCCCGAGACCAACGGCAGGATCGTACCCGCCGTCAGGCCGAAGGAGTGGAACATCGGCAGGATGTTGAACACCTTGTCGCCGGGGTGGAAGTCGATGCGCGAAGCTGCCTGGGCCGCGTTCGACAGGATATTGCGGTGGCTCAGCACCACACCCTTCGGCGCCCCTTCGGAACCAGAGGTGAAGAGGATGACGGCCGGATCGTCGGCACTGCGCTTCACCAGCGGCCGATACTTGCGCATGAGGCCGGCGATCTTGTTGAGGAAGGTCACCTGCGTGCGCAGCTCATCCAGCCAGACGAACGTAACCTGCTTTTCCAACTCTTCGACCACCGGGCCGAGTTTGGCCTGCGTGATGAAAGCGCGCGAGCAGAGCACATGCTTGACCTCGGCCGTCCGGCAGGCGGACAGGATGTTGGCCGCGCCCGCCGTGAAGTTCAGCATGGCCGGAACCTTGCCCGCCGACATGACACCGAGGACGGTCGCGGCCGTGCCGTTGGCATTCGGCAGCATGACGCCCAGCGTCTTCTCGTTCGGGAACATTTTCTTGAACTTCGCGCCCAGCACGGCAGCACCGGTCAGGAGCTTGGCATAGGAGAGCTTGCCGGCAATCGGGTCCTCGACGGCGAGTTTCTTGCCACCGAATTCGTGAGCGCTTTCGATGACGCGGCCGAGAACCGTATTGTTCGTGTCAGCGGTGCGGAACATCAGGGTCGACATGATCTGATAGAGAGCGGCACCGGCAGCAATGCGCCGCTTTCTGCCCTTGAGTTCTGCGGGGACATCGAGCTTGACCGGCTCGAGGATCGTCACCTTGACCTTGGGGAAGAGACGGCGGCGGACATGGCTCGACGTCAGATAGGAGGCATAGCTCTTTTCCAGACCATCGATGCGCACGGGCACGATCATCGCGCCGGTCTTGTCGGCGACCATGGCGGCGCCGTCATAGACCTTCATCAGCGTGCCCGTCACGGTCAGACGTCCCTCGGGGAAGATGCCGACCGGGCTGCCATCCTGGATGACCTTGATGAGCGAGCGCGTCGCCATCGGCTTGGTCGGGTCGAGCGGCAGGAACTTGCACATCTTCAAAAGCGGCCGCACCCACCATTTCTTGGCGAATGCCGTGTCGATGGCAAAGACGGGCTCTTCCTCGGTGATGGCAAGCGCCAGAGCACCGTCCAGCAGGCTCACATGGTTGAGCGCGATAATCGGCGCGGGGCCGGCCTTGCGGATGTTTTCCAGACCTTCGACTTCGAGCCGCATAAAGGCGCGGAAGATGATGGAGATGAGATCGCGGAAGGCGTTGGTCGGCAGCATCTTCAGCATGAGCCAGGCAATCGCCACGTTGAGCACGGAGATGCTGAGGATGATGACCGGGATCGACAGACCCACGGCCTGCAGCACGGCGACAAGGGCGAGGCCAACCGCGATGAAGAGAGCGGAGAGCACATTCGAGGCGCCGATGACACGGGCGCGGCGATCCTCGTTTGCCCAGCTCTGCATGGCCGAGAAGGTTGGAACAGCCAGGAAGGCACCGCCGATCGCCATGCCGGCGAGATCGATGGCGACGCGGATGGTCTTCGGTCCGGCGAAGAAGGCAAGGATGGTTTCGGCGTGGCTGGTCGACTGCAGGCCCCAGAGGTTCCAGGCGAGATCGAGGCCGAAGAGCGCGACGATCAACATGCCGATCGGCGCTGGCAAAAGCACGATGCGGCCGGCAGCCATCCATCCCGCAATGGCCGAGCCGATGGCGACGGAGATGGCAAAGATCGCCAGATAGGCGGGAACGACGATTTCCGAGCCGCCGAGAATATCGGTGACCATGACCGGCAGCATCGACATGATGAAGGCACCGACGAACCAGAACCAGCAGTTCATCAGCGAGGCGCGCCAGATGCGGCTATCGGCACGAAGCTCGTTGACCAGCCGATGGCTGGAACGCACGACATTCTTATCGACGACGAGATCAGGCGCCTTGGAACCGGTCGAGGGGATCATGCGGGCGGCAAACCAGCAGAGGATGGAAAGCCCCATCATCATCGGTCCGAAGATCCAGACATTCTCGCCCTCACGGAAGGCGACAGCTGCAACCATGGTGCCGGTGAGAATGGCAATGAAGGTGCCGCCCTCGATCCAGGCGTTGGCCTTGGGAAGATCCCGGCTTTGCAGGTGATCCGGCAGGATGCCGTATTTGATCGGCCCGAAGAGCGAGGAAATGACGCCGAAGCCAAAGAGGGCGAGCATCAATATCCAGATGGAGGAGAAGGCGATGCCGACGACGGAGATCGCCGCCACGCCAAGCTCGCAGCGCTTCAAAAGCTCCGCCATCTTGGCCTTGTCGTATTTGTCGGCGAGCTCACCGGCAATCGCCGACAGGAGCAGGAACGGCACGATGAAGATGCCGCCGGCAAGCGTCACCAGGGCCGCACCCTCCGTCGCCATCTGCGCGAGGATGACGAAAACCAGGGTCTGCTTGAGAAAATTATCATTGAAGGCAGTCAGGAACTGCGTCCAGAACAGTGGCGCGAACTTCCTCGATCTCATCAGGTGCGTTTGCATGGCGTATCCCTCATTCAGCCAACAAGACGCCACAGAGTTGTTACGCAAAGGTTGAGCGCGGATACAACTCTGCAGCGTCGTTAATAAAGATTAGTCCTGACCGTCACGATTGAACTTAACCAGAAGCTTTTCCGTGCGGGCATCCTCGACCTTGCGGATCAGCTTGTCGGCTTCGGAATTGTCGCGAACCGTCTTGGTCACGTTGACCGTGGTTTGTACCAGCATCAGGATGCCCATGGCGAGATAGCCTTTACCCCAGAGATCGATCGGCATCATGTAGAGGCCGACGAAGAGCATAAAAGCGGCGGCGGCAAAAGAGATGTAGGAAAAGCTGACCCAAGCCTGGGAATGTTTCTGGAAGCTGTCGTTCATGATCGTATCCTCTCAATTATCTAACGTGTTTCATGTGTTCGTTTTCAGGCTGCTGAATTCATGCGCTCGCGCAGGCGGGCAAGCACGTCGTCGGGCGATGGGCCGAGCGGTGCGCCGCAGCCGGCATTGGCGAGTTTTTCGATGATATGTGCCTGCCGGCTTGCCGCGTCCATCTCCTTCATGGCCGAGGCTGCGATCTCGCAGCGGCTCTGATAGGCCTGAAGACGGGCAAGCGTTTCCTCGGCGTCATCGAGCGTCGCAAGGCCGGAATTGTCGTCGCAGACGGCATTCAATTTCTGTGTCTGCTGCGTTGCGCGCGCCAGGCGCTCGCCGCGCTGCAATTCCTGCAGCCGCGCTTCCGATATACGAACCGTTGCCTTCAGCTTGCCGATCGTCTGGGTGAACTGCGCCTGCGCCTTCCCGGATGCATCGCGCTCGGCTTCGAGCTGGGCGATCGCCTCGGCCGCCTCCCGCGCCAGCTCGTCACTGCCTTTCTGCAGGGCGGCAACAGCGCGTGTTTCCAGATCCGCAATGCGGCCGGCAATCGCTGCATGCCGGTTCTTTTCCTGCTCATTCTGCGCGATGGCAATCGCCACTGCCCGCCGCGCCGACTGAATGGCGCTGGCCGCCTCGCGGATCTGCTGCGCCAGCAGAGGCACCGCATTCCGATCGATGAACGCCTGCTCCGCATCGAAGGCCCGACCGCGAATGAGCGTCAGAATTGAATTGAACATTTGTCGTCTCCCGTTTATGAACGATGTTCACGAAACGATGTATGCCAGAATCATGAACATCGTTCAAGAAAAATTTTGAACGATGTTCAAAAAATCGAATTGGAATCGACAATGGCGAGAAAAACCCTGGAAAAGCGCGAGGATCTGAAGCTCAGGCTGATCGAGGCGGCGCGCAATCGCATCGCGGCCGACGGGCTCTCAAACCTCAGGGCGCGCGATGTCACCCAGGATGTCGGCTGTGCTCTTGGCGGTCTTTATACCGTCTTTGCCGATCTCGACGATCTGGTCATCCACGTCAATTCCGCAACGTTGAAGGGGCTTGAAGCCTCTCTGACGTTGGCGGAGGTTCGGGATCACACGCCAACGGATCGCCTGCGCAACCTCGCGCGCGGCTATTTGCGGTTTGCAGTCACGCACCGAAATCTATGGAAGGCACTTTTCGATCATCGGCCGCCGGATGATCGTCCGAGCCCGGAATGGCATCTCGAAGAACATATGTTCCTGATGGGTGTCATTGCCGAGCCGCTGGCCGAATTGCAGCCGAACATGTCGGAGACGGCACGCGCCATCCGCGCGAGAACCCTGTTCGGCGCCGTACATGGCGTCGTCAGCATCAGCCTCGAAGGACGGTTCGTCGGTCTGCCGATCGAAAGCCTGGAACGGGAGCTGGACGATTTCATCCTGACGGTCGCGGCCGGCGCTGCCGCAAGACAAGGTCAGCCGGAACTATAGCGCTCACGGGCTCGAGGACGCATAATTCCGGATGTCGCCGAAAGCGTACCCGCGATCACGCAGCTTGCGGATCAGCGACTGCAGGTTTTCACGGCCGTTGAACTGGTCCTGAAACATCTGGTCGTGCATGAGCAGAATCATCTTTCCGCGCTGCGTGAAACGACCATATTGGAATAGATGATCGATCTCATTGACGAGATGATCCACCGATTGGACAGGCTTACCGTCGTCGCTGTGCACCCATTCGAAATCCCAGCCGTAGAGATAGAACCCCGCCTCGGCGACGAGCTCGTAGTCCAGCCATTCGCGCTCCCATTGAGCGACATTGATGGAGAGATCCTCTCTCGATACGGTCGGAAGCCGAAAGACGTCCCTGCCCGGCAACCGCGCGTTCACGATCGGCGTCAAGCCGAGCACCTCGTTGGCGTGCAGCATATCGGCAACCACGGCCTGAGTGTTGGAATAGTATCGCCTGTAGCGGTTGTTGGCGTGGCTGTAGCTGTGATTGCCGACCGTCACCAGCGGCATCGCTTTAGCTTCGGCTAGGAGATCGCGACCGGCAGGGCTGGTTTCCACATGCAAGCCGACCATGAACATGGCAGCAGGAACATTCTCCTCTCTCAGCACGGAAAGGATGTTCTTCGTTCCCGGCAGGGGACCATCATCGAATGTCAGGTAGATCGTCTTGTCCGCCGCCTGCGCGGAGATCACGCAGGCAACAGCAAAGATGCCGGCGAGCAGCCATCTCAAGACCGCATTCCATTGATGACTCAATCCGCCCAAGCCAGCCGCCTCCCGCATGATCGCTGCAAACTGGCATATCGCATTGGACAAGAAAAGCGCCGCGAACGCGACAAAAGCAAAGGGCGCTCTACCCATTTCTGGGGAGCGCCCTTGCTTTTTTAACCTGGACAGCGAACACCAGCTCGACACAGAAATGTCAGCGCGGCAGGCCATCGTTACAGGTGATAGCGTGCAAATAATAGCGAATCGCCGTCTTTGCAAGGGTAAACTTCGAAAAAACTCGAAGTTCTGCCACATGGGGAAACCATGTGGCATCATTCGCACATAGGAGCGGCGCCTTGGCGGCCATCAGGCCGCCTTCAAGGCCGCATCGCGCGGGATCTCGACGTCGATCTCCAGCATGGAGACGTCCTTGTCGCGATCCATCTTCACCTGCACCTTGTCACGATCGACCTGTACATGCTTGGCGATGACGGCGAGGATTTCCTCCCGCAGCACGGATACCAGATCCGAACCTACAGAGGCGCGTTCGTGGGCAAGGAGGATCTGCAGGCGCTCGCGCGCCATCGGTGCAGATCTCTGCTTGCGGAACAGTCCGAAAATGCTCATGCGGCCCTCCTTGCAAAGATTTTGCCGAAGATACCCCGCTTTTCGCCGGGGATGGTGATCGGCACCTGCTCGCCGGCAAGACGGCGTGCTGCTTCGAAATAGGCAAGCGATGGCGCGCAGCGCGCATCGGCAAGCGTAACCGGCGAGCCGAGGTTGGAGGCGCGCAGGACGTCGGTGCTTTCCGGAATGATGCCGAGCAGCGGGATGGAGAGGATCTCCAGCACATCGTCGACCTTCAGCATATCGCCGCGTTCGGCACGGCTGGCGTCGAAGCGAGTCAGCAACAGGTGCTTTTCCATGCGCTCGCCACGCTCTGCCTTCAGTGTCTTGGAGTCCAGCAGGCCGATGATACGATCGGAATCGCGCACCGACGAGACTTCCGGATTGGTGACGACGACGGCGACGTCGGCATGGCGCATGGCAAGCGTTGCGCCGCGCTCGATGCCCGCCGGGCTGTCGCAGATGACCCAATCGAAATAGTTCTTGAGCTCGTTGATGACGCGCTCGACACCCTCGGGCGTCAGGTTGTCCTTGTCGCGGGTCTGCGAAGCCGGCAGGAGGAAGAGCGTCTCCAGCCGCTTGTCGCGGATCAGCGCCTGCGGCAGCTTGGCATCGCCGTGAATGACGTTGACGAGGTCATAGACCACGCGGCGTTCCGCGCCCATGACCAGATCGAGATTGCGCAGGCCGACGTCGAAATCGACCACGACGACCTTTTCGTTTCTCTGTGCCAGAGCCGCCCCCAATGCGGCCGTCGAAGTCGTCTTTCCAACTCCGCCCTTGCCTGATGTGACGACGATTACCTTGCCCATCTTGCTCTCCTGTTTTGGCCGGCTTCGGCTCAGATTAGTTTTTCGGCCATGATCGTTTCACCATCCAGCCAGAGCTGGACGGCTTGTCCCCTGAGGCCGGGTGATACGTCTTCCGCCATCTTGTAAATTCCATCGATCGCCAAAAGCTCGGCCTCGAGCTTGCGGCAGAAGATTCGCGCCGAGGCATTGCCGATCGAGCCCGCCATGGCGCGGCCCCGCAGGGCGCCGTAAATATGGACCGATCCGCCGGCGATGACCTCCGCCCCGGATGCGACCGAACCGATGATGGTGACATCGCCTTCCGGAAAGATCACCGACTGACCGGAACGCACCGGCTCGCGGATGATCAGAGACTGCGTCACCGGCCGGATTTCCGGCGGCGGCGCCTTGGGCTCGCTGTTTCGGCGCTCCACGACCGGCTCGGCCTCGGAGACCTCGAAATCGGCTGCCGGACGCCCACCCTTCAGGATCGGCGGCATCCCCGGTCCGGCGATCGACGGACGTCCGCCCTCGATGCCCATGATGCTGACATTGCGGGCCGAAAGCTCAGCAATCAGCTCCTTGAGCTGCGCCTTGTCGATCGGCAGGTCGGTTATATCGAGGACGACCGGCCGGCCTAGAAAGAAGCCGGCCGAACGGGCTGCGAGGTCGTCAAGCCTGATCAACCACTGATCCAGCGGAAGATCCGGCGAAAGCATGACCGCAAGAAAGGAGCGGCCCTTGATACGGATCGAACGAGCGTCTGTTAGCACTTTGGTCATCTATGTGAATAAATCGTTGATCTTGTGTACCGTTGATATGGTTAATAAGTGGTTAACGCAGGGCTCCATTCGAGCCCGATCCGCCCCATAAAACGGCGATGCTCGCAAGCGCCGAAGGCTCGTTGAAAGCGGGGTCGTAGACGCATGGAACGGCGAAAATCGCAGCTCCCGCAAGGAGAAGAATGATAGCCTTCATGTGATCCTCCATGCGCAAGGCATGACCTGCCTTGCCTGAAATCCGATGCGATAAAAATTAACGATTCTGCGCGCCGCGCCTTCCGGAGCGGCACGCAATATCGGCGCTTGCGTGATTCTCAGGCGAGCTTCAGCTCGACATTGATGTTGCCCCGAGTCGCCTTCGAATAAGGGCACGTCTGATGGGCTTCCTCGACCAGCGTGCGGGCGAGCTCCGGCTCGATGCCGGGCATGCTGATGGTGAGGCGCGCCTGCAGGAAGTAGGCGCCTTCCGTGGTGCCGAGGTCCACTTCCGCATCAACGGCGAGATCGGCCGGAAGCTTGACCTTGCGCTTGCCCGCGGCAAGGCCCATGGCGCCGATGAAGCAGGCCGACCAGCCGGCTGCAAAGAGCTGCTCGGGATTGGTGCCGGCATGGGCACTGCCCGGAGGCGACAGCTTGACGTCTAGCTGGTTGTCATCGCTGCGCGAGAAACCGTCGCGGCCGCCGATGGTGTGGGTCTTGCCAGTGTAGAGAACCTTGTCGATCTTGGTCATGGAACACTCCTTTGTTGCGTTGCCCGCTCTCTCATGTCGTGAGGGGCAACGTCTGTTGACGGAGTTGTTTTTGATGGATCGACGTATCCGGCATGTTTCCGGAAAAGCCGGAAGTGTCACAAAACGTAGGCCCTAGCAGGTCGGATACAAAGGCTTACAAAGATATTGGTAAGTGTAAGTGGGGTAGGAAGGGCGAATAGGGAATCAGGGATACGCTTGGTGCAAAACGAGACCAAACAACATTTCCAGATACGCGATCTCGACGGAGACGCGCAGAAAACTCGGATGGAAGCATACCAAGTTGTTTCCAAAGCGGATGCCGAGCGGGCATCCAAAGAACGATTCCTGCTTTGGCTGGCGCTAGCTGCGGTCCTCTTGCTGCTAGCGTGGCTGTTTGGATGAATTTAGCTGCTGTCCATGCTAACAGAAGACCAGCCACCTAAAATCCTTTCCACGACCGATCAGGAAATAACGACTTCGGCCGCCAGGCCGCCGCCTTCGCGGTTATAGAGCCTGACGGAACCGCCGAGGCTCTGGGCGAGCTGCTGGGCAATCGCCAGCCCAAGCCCGGTGCCGCCGGTGTTGCGGTTGCGCGATTGCTCCAGCCGGAAGAAGGGCTGCATGGCCGCCTCGATCTGGTCTTGCGGGATGCCAGGTCCACGGTCCAGCACCGTTATGGTGATCTCACCCGTATCCCTGCGCTCCACGGCGATTTCCGCCGCGCCTGCAAATTTCAGGGCATTGTCGATGAAGTTGGTGAGGATGCGGCGAAGCGCATGCGGCTTCGTTGTCGCCGTGCCCTGGATGAGGCCGAGGATTTCGACGGATTTGCCAGTGTCCTGATAGTCGTAGCTGATGCTTTCGATGAAGGAGGCAAGGTCGATGCGCGCGCTCTTCTCGCCGTTGCCATGGGCGCTGCGTGCATAGGCGATCCCATCCTGCACCAGACGCTCGATCTCGCCGAGATCCTGCAGCAATTTGGTCTTCTCGGGAGAATCATCGGCAATATCGGCGCGCAGGCGCATGCGGGTGATCGGCGTCTGCAGATCGTGGGAGATGGCTGCGAGAATCTGCACGCGCTCTTCAAGATAATGCGCGATCCGGTCGCGCATGGCGTTGAAGGCCTTGGCCGTATGCGCCACCTCGCTTGGCCCCCGATCGCTCAATGCCGGCCCTTTCTTGTTCGGGTCGAGCGCATCGGCAGCTGCGGCAAACTCGGCAAGCGGCCGGATCGCCTGTCGGACGGCAAACCAGGTGCAAAGCACGATCACCAGCATCTGCACGACGAAGACATAAGGCAGCCATGCCGCGATCGGCATGATGCCCTTCGGCGTGACATCGATCGTCAGCGGACTGCCGTCACTGAGATTGAGATGCGCCTGCAGGCGCATGACCGGGCCTGGTATCGATTCCATTGTGATCGGAAAGCGATGACCAACGGCGTCCTCAATCTTGGAGGCGATTTCTCCACCCCGGACCGAGGTATCCTGCACTCCAGGCAGGCCGTTGCCCAGTTCGAAATTATAATTGCCGCGACTGAGCCAATCGACAAAATTTGCCCGCTCATCGGCCGGCAGACGATCAAGGACTGCGATCGAGGTCGCGACATCACTCTCCAAAGTGCCGAGCATGACGGCCTTCGCCGACATGTAACGCTCCAGATAGAGCACGCTGAAGGACAGGCCGTAGGCGATCGCAAGCCCGGCAAGCAGAATCAGAAAAATGCGCGAACGCAGGGTGCTGGGCCACCAGAGACCGCGCACTGACAGGCCAGCCATGCTCATGAGCGAAGCTCCGCAATTTCCACCGGCACGGAGAAGACATAGCCTTCGCTGCGCACCGTCTTGATGTACATCGGCTCACGCGCATCATCCCCCAGGCGCTGGCGAAGACGGCTAACGAGCAGGTCGATGGAGCGATCGAAGAGATCCGCATCGCGGCCCTGCGTCAGGTTCAGCAGCTGATCGCGATTGAGCACCCGCTGCGGGTGGTCGATGAAGACGCGCAGCAGGCGATATTCCGCGCCGCTGAGCGTGATCTCCGTGCCGTCCTTGTCGAGCAGATGGCGGCCGACCGTATCCAGCCGCCAATCACCGAAGACCAGCATCTGACCGGCTTCGCTGATCTGCAGGTTTGGCGGCAGCATGCGGGTGCGGCGCAGAACCGCCTTGATGCGGGCAAGCAGCTCGCGCGCGGCGAAGGGCTTTGCCAGATAGTCGTCCGCTCCCATTTCCAGGCCGAGAATGCGGTCCATTTCATCGTCGCGCGCCGTGAGCATCAGGACGGGCGTCGCCTTGTGCTTTCCGGCGCGAAGTTCGCGACACAGCACCAGACCGTCGTCACCCGGCATCATCACGTCGAGCACGATCAGATCGACCGAATTGGCCTCGAGGAAACTGCGCATCTGCCGGCCGTCGGCAGCCGTCGTCGCCCTCAAGCCATTCTTCTTCAGATAGCTCGACACCAGTTCGCGGATTTCCCGATCGTCATCGACGATCAGGATATGGTCGACATGGTCCATTTCGATTTCCCACTCATCATCGTAAGCATCAAGCTACGAATATTCATCCTTACGGCGCCAATGGCTAAGGGAGCCAGCTTACGCCGGCACCCTTCCGAACACTACCGTCGAACTAGAACCGATCAACATCTATCACCGCCTGGGCGAAAGCCTGGGGTGCCTCCTGGGGCAGATTGTGTCCGATACCGCCGGTGATGGTGCGATGCTCATACTTGCCCGAGAACTTCCCGCGATAGGTTGAAGGTTCCGGATGAGGCGCGCCGTTGGCGTCGCCTTCCATGGTGATGGTCGGGATCGAAATCACCGGTCCGGCGGCGAGCTTCTTTTCATAGGCATCGAACTTTGCCTCGCCTTCGACGAGACCAAGCCGCCAGCGGTAATTATGGATGACGATATCGACGTGATCGGGATTGTCGAAAGCTGCTGCCGAGCGATCGTAGGTCGCGTCATCGAAAGCCCATTGCGGCGAGGCGGTGTGCCAGATCAGCTTTGCGAAATCGTGACGGTTTTCCTGGTAGCCGAGGCGGCCACGCTCGGTGGCAAAATAGAACTGGTACCACCATGCGAGCTCGGCCTTCGGCGGCAGCGGCTTGCGATTGATTTCCTGGCTGCCGATGAGATAGCCGCTGACCGAGACCAGCGCCTTGCAGCGCTCGGGCCAAAGGGCGGCCATGATATCGGCTGTGCGACCACCCCAGTCGTAGCCGGCAATGACAGCCTTTTCGATCTTCAGCGCATCAAGAAGCGCGATCATGTCAGCGGCAAGCGCTGCCTGCTGGCCGTTGCGCGGTGTTTCCTTCGAAAGGAAGGTGGTGGTGCCATAGCCGCGAAGATAGGGAATGATGACCCGGTAGCCGGCACCGGCCAAAAGCGGTGCGACATCGACGAAGCTGTAGATGTCGTAGGGCCAGCCATGCAGCAGCAGGACGACCGGACCATCGGCCGGACCGGCTTCCGCGTAGCCGACATTGAGCACGCCCGCCTTGATCTGCTTCAGTGCCTCGAAGGAGGTGTGGGTGCCGGCTTTGACGGCGGGCAGCGTCGATGCGGAAGCCTTGGTTTCCTGCGCGCCGGCGATGGCAGGCAGGCCAAACTCGGCGGCTGCGACAGCGATTGCGGCAATGCCAAAGAAGCGGCGGCGGTTGTGATTGATTTCCTCGGACATCTGTCTCTCCTGTGAATTGGATCGTGGGCTTAAGAAAGCCAGCCGCATGTATCGCCGATGTGTCGCAGACGGCCGGCTTTTGAATATCTGTGTAGCTTCAGGCCGCACAGATACAGTCTGATACAATCCAGTCCCTTTTCTCCGACCGCGTCGGCAAGCAGCTGAGCCACCTGCAAAATCGCGCCCAAATCGGCCAGTTTGTATCGCAATGTATCGAAGCCGGGAGCGTCGACGTTTCGGTACATTCCCGCATCCAACCAGACACATTCGAGATACGTCGCCGACTGCAGATAGCGTCATTGCTGAGCACGGCACGTCGCCGTTGGCAGCTGGTCAATCGCTTCTAAAGGAACAAGACGATGACGCTTCTCATCATTGCCTATCTCGGCGGTGCGCTGACGATCTTAAGTCCGTGCATCCTGCCCATCCTCCCCTTCGTCTTTGCCCGCGCCGGACAGCCCTTCGTCAGGAGTACGCTGCCCATGCTTGCAGGCATGGCGCTCACCTTCGCTATCGTTGCGACGCTAGCTGCGGTCGGCGGTGCTTGGGCGATCCGCGCCAATGAATATGGTCGCCTCGCTGCCATCATCCTGCTCGGGCTCTTCGGCCTCAGCCTGATTTCGCCGCGCATAGCGACTGCGCTTTCGCGGCCAGCCGTCGATCTCGGCAACAATCTCCTGAACGCCGCCGGTGCGCAGCGTGCGACTGCGAGTGTGCGAAGCTCCTTCGTACTCGGCATCGCGACCGGCCTGCTCTGGGCGCCCTGCGCCGGCCCGATCCTCGGACTTGTCCTCACCGGTGCTGCCTTGAAGGGCGCCAATCTACAAACAACATTCCTGCTGCTCGCCTATGGCGCCGGTGCCGCGACCTCGCTTGCCGGTGCGTTACTTGCCGGCGGCAAGATCTTTGCCCGCATGAAGCAGTCCCTCGGCGTCAGCGAACGCATCCGGCAAGTTGCGGGAGCGGCCGTTCTGGCCGGCGTTGCAGCCATCGCGCTTGGCCTCGATACCGGCCTGCTTGCCCGTCTCTCCTATGCAAGCACCGGCTCCTTCGAACAGGCCTTGCTGGAGAAGCTGCACCCCAAGGCGTCAGCTCCCGAAACCGAGGTTGCCAGCAACGGCGCCATGAAGGTCGCGACAGATGCGGCTCGCCCGTTCCACAGCGATCTTCCCATCGAAGGTGCTGCCCCTTCCCTCGATGGCGCAGTCACCTGGCTGAACTCGCAGCCGCTGACGACGGCCGAGCTTCGCGGCAAGGTCGTGCTTGTCGACTTCTGGACCTATTCCTGCATCAACTGCATCCGCACCATTCCCTATGTTCGTGCCTGGGCGGAAAAGTATAAGGATCAGGGTCTCGTCGTGATCGGCGTCCACGCTCCGGAGTTCGCCTTCGAGAAAAATGTCGATAACGTCAAGAAGGCGGTCACTGACTTCAAGATCGGCTATCCCGTCGCGATCGACAACGACTACCGCATCTGGCGCGCCTTCGAGAACAACTACTGGCCGGCCCATTATCTGATCGATGCCAAGGGGCGGGTGCGCTACCAGCATTTCGGTGAAGGCAATTATCGCCAGACCGAACAGGCAATCCAGGATCTCCTGCGTGAAGCCGGCAGCGACATGGCGCAAAGCGGCCCGGTTGTTCCCGATGCTAGGGGTGCGGAAGCAAGCCCCGACCTTGGCCATATCCGCTCAGGCGAAACCTATGTCGGCTATAGCCAGGCCACAGGTTTCGTCTCCCCGGAAGGCGTGAAGGCCGACACCGCCGCCGACTATTCCATTGCCAATCCCGGCCTCAACCAATGGGGACTGGCGGGCACCTGGACGATCGGCTCGGAACAGGCCGTGCTCGATAAGGCGGGCGGCGGCATCACTTACCGCTTCAGTGCCCGCGACCTGCATCTCGTTCTCGGACCCTCGGCTGATGGCAAGCCGATCCGCTTCCAGGTGACCGTGGACGGAAAGGCGCCTGGCGCCGACCACGGCTCCGATATCGACGCCGACGGCAATGGCATCGTGACCGCCACCAAGCTCTATCAGCTCGTCCGTCAGTCGGGTGACGTCACCGCCCGCAACTTCGAGATCCGTTTCCTCGATCCCGGGGTCCAGGCCTACGCCTTCACCTTCGGCTGAAATTTCCTCTCCACCTCAAGCATGAACCTCTACACACAGGAGTTATACCCATGAAGACCCGTTTCCTCTCCATCGCCGCCCTTGGTCTTGCCGCAAGCACTTTTGCCTTTGCCGCGCAGGCAGCCGAGGTCAGGAATATCGTCATCGTCCACGGCGCCCTTGCCGATGGTTCGGGATGGCGCAAGACCGCCGACATCCTTGAAAAGGATGGCTTCAACGTCACCGTCGTACAGGAGCCGATCACTTCGCTTGCGGACGATGTCGCAGCCACCAATCGCGTGCTCGATCTTCAGAAAGGGCCGAGCCTGCTCGTCGGCCATAGCTATGGCGGCATGGTCATCACCGAAGCCGGCAATCGCCCGGATGTTGCCGGTCTCGTCTATGTCGCGGCGTTTCAGCCGGACAAGGGCGAAAGCCTGATCAGCCTTGCAAGCTCGAAGCCGGCAGGCAGCATGAACATCCGCGAAACCAAGGACGGCCAATATCTCTATATCGACCCGGCAACCTTCGCGGCTGACTTTGCCGCCGATCTGCCGAAGGACGAAGCCGCTTTCCTGGCAAAATCGCAGGTCTTCGCTTCCAAGGCCGCCTTTACCGCCAAGGTCGGCGACCCGGCCTGGCGGGCGAAGAAGAGCTGGGCCGTCGTGGCGACGAATGACCGCTCGATCAATCCCGAGCTTGAGCGAGACATGGCAAAGCGTGCCGGCAGCGATGTGACCGAAATCAAGGCAAGCCACGCCGTCTTCGCCTCGCAGCCGGAAAAGGTTGCCGCGGTGATCGAGAAGGCGGCCAAGGATGCCGGCAAGTAACGACAAGTCGGCGGCGGTCTCAAGAATGTGGCCGCCGCCGAACTCTGTATCTCAAACGGGATCGTAGCGGCTGACTTCGATGCCAGAGCCGACGGGCAGCAGAACGGATGTGATGCCCGGCTTGGCGCGAACAGCCTCGCCATAGCGCTTCACATCGTTATTGCCGGGCATGAACATATTGTCGGCAACGATAATCGCACCGGCATTGAGCTTGGGATAGAAAGCCTCCAGGCACGGAATATAAAGATCCTTCCACAGGTCGACGAGAACGAAATCGACGCCGGTGGGAAGCGCCTTGATCATCTCGACGGCATCGCCGATCTGGAAGTCGATATGCTCCGACAGACCCGCCTTCTCGGCCATTTCCCTGGCAAATTCGGTCTTGTAGGCATGCAGCTCCATGGAAATGAGCTTTCCCCCGCTTGCGCGCGCAGCCTCGGCCAGCCAGATGCCGGAATAGCCGAAGGATGTGCCAAGTTCGAGAATGGTGGGCGCCTTCAGGCTTTTCGCCAGAATGTTGATGAAGCGACCCGTCTCGGGTCCAACGGCCCTCAGCCGGCGATCCTGGCCACCGTCGCGTCCGCCCGGCGGCATTTCCCTAGGTTTGCTGTGCTCTTCGCGAATAAGTGCATGATAGGCTTCAAGAACGGCTTCGATCTTCTGATCCATAACAAACTCCTCATTGAGTCAGTCGTTCGCCAGCGCGCGATTGCGCCGGCTGCTTCATCAAGCACGATGGCGATAGCCTGACCGGCATTGTGATCGATCATCTCGATATCGTTCGCAATATATGACGGAGCGCCTGTCTGAAATTTAATCTTTCGATCGTGATCCGCCGGGCGCATTTTTATCCCTGATCAGATCGGTGAAGGCTCCAATCCTCCAGTACCGGAATCAAACGACCTGCCGCGATATGATCGGACAACGAGCGAGCGGACTGCCGGAACGATCGGTATCGCGACCATATCCGTCGGCCCCGCGCCGTCCCGAGCTGAAAGGAGCGCCCCGGAGAACCCTCATAAGGTTGTCCAGGATATGCTTCCAAATGCCAGCGGCGGCATTCAGGTTCTCGTTAGAATCATGTTCTACCTTTAGAACAATTCCAATTTAAGGAGATCCGATGCCTGCCAGATCGACCTACTCTGCTCCGCAACGCATTCTTCACTGGCTCATGGCCATCCTCATCTTTTTCAATCTCCTGTTTCCCGACGGTATGAACGCATGGCGGCGTCTTGTGCGTCATGGCCAGACGCCAACGCCGGCCGATATTGCCAGCGCCAATATCCATGCCTATGCCGGTATCGCGATTCTGCTGCTGGCTATCCTGCGCCTTGGCTTGAGATTGGTGTCCGATGTCCCAGCGCTGCCAGACGGTCAGCCTGCGTTTCTGCACTACATCGCAAGCATCACGCATTTCCTGCTCTATGCGCTGATCTTCGCAATGCCCCTATCGGGAATAGCAGCCTACTATCTCGGTATCGATACCGCCGCCTTCGTCCATGGCGGTCCGATCAAGACGCTGCTTTGGATCGTCGTCGTACTTCACATATTTGGAGCGCTTGTTCAGCACTTCTATTTCAAATCGGATGTCCTGCGACGGATGACGATCGGCTAGACCATCTGCGAAATTGGCGGCTAAGCCGATTGGCCGCCAAAATGCTTCTCAAAGGAGAAGAGGGCCGTCGGCAGTGCGCTGCCGTCTTGAAGCGCCAGGTCGGCGAGGATCTCGCCGACGACGCTCGTAAACTTGAAGCCATGGCCGGAACAAGCCGACGAGACCACCACATTCGGCTGCCCAGGCAGCCTATCGATGAGAAAATCTTCACTCGGCAGCATGGTGTAACGGCAGGTCGTCGCCCGCACGCGGAACGACGCTGCCTCCGGCAAGCACTTGCGGGCAAAGCTGTCGAGCAGATCGGTATCGGCGTCATTGACAGGCGGATTTGGCAAGACGGGATCGATCGGCTCCCTGAAATGAGCATGGCGGCCGATTTTCACGCCATCGACGCCGATCGCCGGAAAGCCGAAATACGACCCTTCGGCGCCTTCATCCCGCAGGAAGCAGGGCATGCGCTGCGGCTCGGCGACAAAACCGTCCTTCGGCTGATACCAGGCAACCACCTGCCGGATCGGCTGGGCATGCGCCTTTAACTGCGGCACCAACTCGGCAATCCATGCGCCGGTTGCAACGATCACCTTGCGGGCACGATATCGCCTGGTCGAAGAAACGACCGTCACGCCGCTATCATCAGGGTCGATCGCCACAACGCGCTCGCCGAAATGCAGGACCGCACCATCTTCCGCCGCAAGCTTGAGATAGCCCATGATTGCGGCCTCAGGGCGCACATAGCCACCCTGCGGATCGAGCAGGCCAACCTCGCCCTCCTCAAGCGCGAAAGCCGGGAAGCGGCGTTTCATGGCGTCACAGTCGAGGATCTCGTGCGGCAATCCATGCATGTCGCAGGAAGCGCGCGTGCCGCTGACGATCTTGCTGTCCGGCGCCCCGATCTGCAGGACGCCTGTCACCGTCAAAATCTCGGCACGCAGTCTCTCCTCCAGCGAACGCCAATTGTGATAGGCCCGTTTCAGCAAGGGAACATAGGACGGATCTTCGAAATAGCCGAGGCGGATCAGGCGGCTGTCGCCATGCGAAGAGCTGAGGGAATGAGCTGGAAAATGCGCCTCGATCCCGATTGCCTTTGCGCCACGCGCGGCGGCAAAAGATAGAGCCGCACTTCCCATCGCGCCGAGACCGATGACGGCAACGTCGAATTCCGCGGACAATTTAGGCTCCAGTTTCTTGTTCGGCAGGAGGCACGGTCTGGGCAATCAGATCCCGCAGCGCCTCCATGTCGGCATTCAGCGGACGATCGTCGCCATAGAGAGGAACACGCGAGCGGACAACGGCGTGGAGGCGATCTGTGCCCGGCGCTCGCGTCCCCTGCGAGGCAAGGAAGTCATGAGCCTGCGCGGCGGCCATCAATTCGATCGCGAGGATGTATTCGGCATTGTCGAGGATCGCGAGCAGCTTGTTGGCGGCAGCCGTGGGATGGGCGAGGAAATCCTCCTGAAGGCCGGAGGTCAGGCCACCATCGAGCGATGCGGGCGCAGCCAAACGCCTGTTGTCATTGCTGAGGGCCGCAGCCGTATATTGCGCGATCATGAAACCGGAGTGGCTGCCGGCATCGCTCGCAAGGAACGGCGGCAGGCCGCTCACCAAAGGATTAACGAGACGATCCATCCGCCGCTCACTCATCGCCGATATCTGCGCGATCGCGATCGCAAGACTGTCAGCCGCCTGACCGAGGGCCGGCGCAACGGCATGGGCTTCGGAGGAAACGATCGGCCGCTCCGGCGTACCAGAAACCGCCGGATTGTCCGTCACGGAAGCCAGTTCCTGATCGACGATGCGGGCAGTTTGCTCAAAGACGTCCCAGGCCGTACCATGGGCATGCGGCACCGATCTCAGGCTCAGCGCATCCTGCGTCCGCCGCCCCAATGCGGCAGCGACGAGACCGCTGCCATTCAGGCGGCTGCGCAGCCTGCGCCCAACCTTGGCGATACCAGCCGATGGGCGCAGCGCCAATACGTTTTCATCGAAGGCCGTGATCTGGCAACCCGCCGCCTCGAGCGTCAGCGCTGCAATCGCGTCGGCCCAATCAAGCAGATGTTCCGCGCGGGAGACTGCGAGCGCCGACAATCCCGTGGCGCAGGCCGTGCCGTTAACGAGGCTCAAGCCCTCCTTGGCGCCGAGCACCAAGGGGGTCAAGCCGATTGCAGCCAGCGCTTCGCCGCCGCTCGTAGAGTTGCCCTTCACGGCAGCCCTGCCCTCGCCGATCAGCACGAGGGCGGTATGGGCATTGTGCGTGAGATAACCGGCAGAGCCTTTGGACGGGACTTCCGGAATGCAGTCGTGCTCGAGAAACGCAACCAAATACCTGACGATTTCTGGCCGCACGCCGGAATGGCCATGGGCGAAATTGGCGATCTGTGCCGATATGATCGAGCGGACCTCGCGGGCCGGCAGCAAGGGGCCGACGCCGCAGGCATGGCTGAGGATGATGTTGCGCGATAGCCGGCTCTGGGAATCACGGTCGACCACCGTATCGGAGAGGGCACCGACGCCAGTATTGACACCATAGGCACGCACGCCCGTCTCGACAATGCGCTCGACGATGCGGGCTGCCTTGGCAACGCGTTCCCAGGCAGCATCGGAAAGAGAGAGCGGCTCGCCGGCGCCGACGCGCGCGACGTCACGCCAGGACAATGGCTTGTCGATGCTGACGGTCATTGTCCGTTTCCGAAATGGCCAATGAACTGGCGGAAGGCGGGCGACGCGCCGCCGCCAAACATTTCGTCCGGCGTGCCGGTGCTTTCAACCAGGCCCTCTTTCATGAAGACGACGCGGTTGGAGACGTTGCGGGCAAAGCTCATTTCATGGGTCACGACCAGCATCGTCGTTCCTTCTTCGGCAAGTGAACGCATGACGCGCAGCACTTCGCCGACGAGTTCCGGATCGAGCGCCGAGGTCGGCTCGTCGAACAGCATGAGCTTGGGCTTCATGGCAAGCGCGCGGGCGATTGCCGCGCGCTGCTGCTGGCCGCCGGAGAGATGCGCGGGATAAGCATGGCGCTTGTCGGCAATGCCGACCTTCTCCAAGAGCGCTTCAGCCTCGGCGATGCATTCCGCGCGGGGACGCTTCAGGACATGAACCGGACCTTCGATGATATTCTGCAGAATGGTCATATGGGACCAGAGATTGAAGCTCTGGAAGACCATGCCGAGCTCGGAGCGGATATGATCCACCTGCTTATGGCTCGCCGGGTAGCTTTTGCCATTCTTGTGGATCATGCGTATCTGCTCGCCATCCACCCAGATCTCGCCATCGGTGGCGATTTCGAGGAGGTTGATGCAACGAAGGAAGGTCGATTTGCCCGAGCCGGAAGCGCCGAGCAGCGAAATCACGTCGCCATCCTGAGCATCGAGGGAAATGCCGCGCAAGACTTCATGAGTGCCGAAGCTTTTGCGGATGTTGCGGACGGAAAGTCGGGTGACACCTGGCATGATTTGCCTGCTCCAGTAAGCTTTAAGCCTTCAACGCCGGCGGGATCGCGCGGCGATGGCGGGACAGAGAATATTCCAGCAGAGCCATGGCCTGCAGAATGACGAAATTCAGCACAAGGTAGATGATCGCGGCACAGATGAAGACTTCCATTGTGCGATAGGTCTGCGAGATCAGACGCTGAGCAACGCCCGTGACCTCCCAGACCGTGACGAGGCTTGCGAGCGCTGTCGACTTCATCATCAGCACGATCTCGGTCGAATAGGCCGGAAGCGCATGACGGAAAGCAATCGGCGCGATGATGCGGCGCACGAGCAGGAAGCGCGACATGCCGATAGAGCGGGCCGCTTCGATCTCCTTCGGCGAAACGGCACGGATGCCGCCGCGGAAGATCTCCGCCGAGTAGCCGGCGGTGCAGAGCGCCAGCGACAAGATTGCGCAGACGACCGGCTCGCGCAGGAAGGGCCAGAGGAAGGAGTAGCGGATGATGGAGAACTGCGCCAAGCCGTAGAAGACCAGGAACATCTGGATCAGCAGCGGCGAGCCGCGAAACACGAAAATATAGCCCTTGGCAAAGCCCGACAGGATCGGATTGCCGCTGACGCGCATCGCGACGATGACAAGCGCCAGAATGCCGCCGCAGAGGATCGACAGGAAAAACAGCAGCAATGTCATCGGCACTGCCTTCAGCAGCGTGACCATCGTGCTCGAAAGAAAATCGAAATCCATGTCTTCCTCCTCAAGCCTGGCCGATCGTCGCAGCCGGCATGCTGCGATTGGCGCGACGTTCGGCCTTGTTGAAGATGCGATCCGACAGGCTGGTCAGGACAAGATAGAGAATGCCGCCGGCGATGAAGAAGAGAAAATACTGGCGCGTGGAGCCGGCAGCCACCTGGCTGGTGCGCATAAGCTCGGCAAGGCCGGTCACCGAAATCAAAGCCGAGTCCTTGAGGCTGAGCTGCCAGACATTGCCGAGGCCGGGAATGGCGTAGCGTACCACCTGCGGAATGATGATACGACGCAGGCGCAAGCCGCGATGCATGCCGATTGCAGACGCAGCCTCAAGCTCGCCCTTGGAAATGGCGAGATAGGCACCGCGGAAAACCTCTGCCTGATATGCGCCGGAAATGATGCCAACGGCGAGAGCACCCGCGGCAAAGGATGGCAGGCCGAGAAAGCCCTCATAACCGAGCCACTTGCCGATCGATGTCACCGCCGACGAACCGCCAAAATAGATGAGATAGATGATCAGGAGCTCGGGAACGCCACGAAAGACTGTCGTGTAGATATTGCCGAGCGTTTTCAGCACCAGGCTTCCGGAAAGCTTGGCGAAAGCGATGATCGCGCCCAATACGGCCCCGATGGCCAAAGCCGTCGCCGTGACGGCGAGCGTCATCAAGGTGGCAACGAGCAGCAGCGCGCCCCACCCGTTCGAGCCGAAGCCCAGCAATTGCAAGCTTGCCATAGATCCAATCCCTGTCTGTGGCAGTTTCAGGCGTCAGGATATCATGCGGTCCCCGGCCGCAAAGCCGGAGACCGAAAATAGCGGCCCGCAGGCCGCACCGATCATTCCGGGCTGACGTCGACCTTGAACCACTTCATCGACAGGGTCTTGATGGTGCCATCAGCAAGAGCCGACTTGATCGCCTCGTTGAACTTGTCGCGCAGGTCGGTATCTGCCTTGCGGATGCCGAGACCTTCGCCTTCGCCCCAGATGGAGCCGGCGATTTCCGGGCCAGTGAAGGCAAGCGAGTCGTTCGCGCTGGCGAAGGCGTTTGCGAAGTAGACCGCATCGTCGAAGCCGAGGTCGATACGGCCGTTCTGCAAATCGAGATCGCGGTCAGCACCGGTCTTGTATTCGCGGATCGTGGCGATCGAGCCGAAATTGTCATAGACGAACTTGGCGTAGACGGTTGCGGCCTGGATGCCGATCGTCTTGCCCTTGAAGGCTTCCTTCAGCACGTCGATTTCCTTGACGCCGGTCTGGCCGGGGGTCATCTTGATCGTGGTGCCGGTGCCGGCAGCATTGGCGAGCGGGCTATCCTTGGCGGTCGCAAAAGCAGCCGGGGTGGCAGCGTAGGGAATGGTGAAGCCGATGACCTGCTTGCGCTCGTCGGTGATCGACAAAGCGTCCATGATCACATCGAACTTGCCGGCGTTCAGCGCCGGGATCATGCCGTCCCAATCGGAAGCGACGAGCTTGCAATCGATCTTGGCGCGTTCGCAAAGAACCTTGGCAAGCTCCGGCTCGAAGCCGCCGAGCGTCCCGTCGGCGTTCGTCATGTTCCACGGGGCGTAGGCACCTTCCAGGGTGATCGTCGCCGTCTTCCAGTCCTTGGCAACAGCCGGAGCCGCAAAAGCGGCGGCAGCCATGACGCCTGACAAGAGAATTGCACTGAATTTCATCGTGTAGAGCTCCTCTGAGGTTGAAACAGGCCTTGCAGCACTTCCTACCGATCTTCGCCGGCTTGCCCGCTGTCCCAATTAAATTTTAGGGTTGATTGCGAGGTTGTATAGGGTACCATATGTGATAATTTATGATATGCAAGTGGGAAAGTTGTTTTCAAGGCAGATTCACTCGGTGCAAAGGGAATGGGCAATGAAGCGGTCCGGCGAGATGAAACGCGAACTGGCGGAAAATGATGCCGCCCCTCTTTATGCCGGCGTCAAGCAGATGATACTCGACCGCATTCATAGTGGCGAGTGGCCGCCCAAATATCGCGTTCCCTCCGAAAACGAATTGGTTGTCGAACTTGGCGTCAGCAAGATGACGGCCAATCGCGCACTGCGAGAACTGGCCAATGAAGGCGAGCTCGTTCGTATTCAGGGGGTCGGCTCCTTTGTCGCCGAGCGCAAGGGGGCATCGGCCTTGTTCGAGGTCCGAAACATCGCCGAGGAAATCGCCGAACGCGGCCATTCCCATCAGGCAAGCGTCATCGTGCTGGCCCGGGAAGCCGCATCGCCGGATGTCGCCGACGCATTGGAACTCGACATCGGATCGCCGGTTTTTCACTCGCTGATCGTACATAGCGAGAACGGCGTGCCGGTACAGATCGAGGACCGGCATGTCCATCCAGACGCTGCACCCGACTATCTGCAGCAGGATTTCACCGACATGACGCCGAACGCCTATCTTTCAGCCGTCGCCCCCTTAAGCGGCTCGGAACATGTCGTCGAAGCCGTCATGCCGCAGGCCTGGGAATGCAAGCTGCTGACGATCCTGAAGACCGAACCCTGCCTGACGATCTGGAGGCGCACATGGTCGGCGCGCGGTATCGTCTCTACGGCGCGACTGGTTTATCCAGGGCATCGCTATCGGCTGGAGAGCCAAAGCGGCAAACCATCTGACCGGTAGTTGTATATGGAAGATAGGAGCACTGGTTCGCTCTGAGAAACCGCAAAGGATGCATGAGGTTCGAATGGCCTGATTGCCGTCGGCAATTACGATGCCTGCAGCATGCACTCCATAAATAACGCGCCCAAAAGCAGACCTGACACCGTCGCAAGCACTTTCAAGATCGCGCGCTCGATCCTGAGACGCTTCTGCGGCAGGATCAACGCAAGCGACTCGCTTGCAGCTGCGACCAATATGCACACAAGAGCAATGATGCGGCGGTCTTCGGGATAAGCCATGACAAACAGAAATCCCAAAAGGCCGAACGGAATGACACTGTCGATGCTCGCCATTGCCATGAACGGATACTTCGTCCCGACCGGGACGACCGTCGTCACGACGATCAGACCGAGCACGGTCCAGGCAAGGGCATAGGCGAGCAAAGTAAGTTCCATACGAAATCATAACAACAAGCCGTGAGTTTTCAAGCTGCGCGGCATGGCCTGCCTGGGCTTCCGTTCGGCTCGGCTGGCTGATGACCGATCGCCGGGGAAGAATCAAAACGGCTCGCTGCATCCAGCGCCGCATCTGCTATGGCTGCCAGCGCGATTGACAAAGCTCTGCCCTATTGGATGTATCGGTGATGTGGTCCGTCGGCCAACAGCCCGTGCGCTCCCGCCGACACCTTTTTTTGCCAATAAGACAGGGTCCGACAATGTCTGATACAAACCCCGCACCGCAGCCAGCCACCTGGCGCATCGTGCTTGCCGCCATTTTCGATTTTTTCACCGCCTTCGCAGTTTTCGGCTATATCATCGCGTCGATCTTCGGCGGCAGGACGGAGGGCGGCTTCCAGCTCAATGGCCTGCCGGCCCTGCTGCTTTTCGCTCTCATCGTCGCTTATTTCATCCTGTTCAATCGATTCCTGGGCGGCACCCTTTGGAAGCGCATATTGCGCGCGCGCCGTTCATAATAGCCGGCCAGGGGCGGCAACCTTCAAGGTGCCTGTCAGAGGCTACTCAGCAACAGGCTGGTTTCGCTGTTCGCGACACCATCGATCATCCGCACCTCGCGCAACACGCGGTCGAAGTCCGAAAGGCTGGTTGCGCGGATATTGGCGACCAGATCCCAATTGCCATTGGTCGTGTGCAATGAATAGATCTCAGGCAGACCACGCAGCTTGCGGATGACCTGTGTCGTCGATTTCCCGACGACTTCGATCATCATGACGGCATGCACAGTCTGCTCCTCATAATCTTCCCGAACCCTTACGGTGAAACCGAGCAGCGTGCCTGTATCGATCAACCGATCCAACCGGTTCTGCACCGTGCCGCGTGCAACACCCAAGGCATCCGATAGTTTGGAAAGCGAAGCGCGGCCATCGGCGCGCAGATGAGCGATGATACGCCGGTCGAGATCATCGGGAATATATTTGGCCAGCGTCATCGCGCGATCCTGCTCTTGTCTTTTCGGTCAAAAATACTGGACAATTTGTGCAAACTCATACCAAAACTGGCACAGTTTTGCGATTTCAGTCAATCGATCCGCTTGGTACCCTATGGGAAATGATTTCCATCGAGGATACGAGAATGTCCGCACCGCTCCCATCGGAAAGAGCTTTCATTCCCTTCGTCAGCGTCGAGAACATGATGCGGCTCGTCCATCATGTCGGCATCGAAACCGTGCTCATTGAACTCACGGACGCCATCGAAGCGGATTTCCGTCGCTGGGATCTTTTCGACAAGACGCCCCGCGTCGCTTCCCATTCGCATGACGGCGTCATTGAACTGATGCCGACGTCCGATGGCGCGGTCTACAGCTTCAAATATGTGAACGGCCATCCGAAGAACATGGCGCAGGGGTTGCAGACAGTGACCGCATTCGGCCTGCTGGCGGAGGTTGCGACCGGCTATCCCGTGCTTTTGACCGAAATGACGCTGCTGACGGCGCTGCGCACCGCAGCGACCTCGGCCATGGCGGCTCGCCACCTGGCACCGGCCAATTCGCGCCACCTCGCCCTGATCGGCAATGGCGCACAGGCCGAATTCCAGGCATTGGCGATGAAGGCTGTTCTCGGCATCGAGGAAGTCCGCCTCTACGATATCGATCCGAAGGCGACGGAAAAGACCGTACGCAACCTTGCGAAAACCGGCCTGAAGCTTGTGCCCTGCACCTCGGCTCAAGCCGCCATCGAAGGTGCCGACATCATCACCACCTGCACGGCCGACAAACAATTCGCGACCATTCTGACGGACAACATGGTCGGCGCCGGCGTGCACATCAACGCGATCGGCGGCGACTGCCCGGGCAAGACGGAACTCCATCGCGATATCCTGCTGCGCTCCGACACCTTCGTCGAATATCCGCCGCAGACCCGCATCGAGGGCGAGATCCAGCAGATGGACCCGGACTATCCGGTCACCGAGCTCTGGCAAGTCGTCAGCGGCCAGACACAGGGCCGCCGCAGCGACAGGCAGATCACGCTGTTCGACAGCGTCGGCTTCGCGATCGAGGATTTCTCAGCCCTGCGCTACGTCCGCGAAAAACTGGCCGGCACAGACTACTTCCAGAAGCTCGACATCATCGCCGACCCGGACGATCCGCGCGATCTGTTCGGCATGCTGCTGCGGGCGGGCTGAGGACGAAGCGATGGCACACGCCACCTATTCCGTGCAAGCGCCGTCAGCCGTGGTCATGGTTCGTCCGCATCATTTTACCGTCAATACCCAGACGGCGGCCGACAATCGTTTCCAGCTCCTAACGACGGCGAGCGACAATTTCGCCTCTCAGGCTTTCGAAGAGATCACGCGTGCCGCCGAAGCGCTCGAGCGCCAAGGGGTGACAGTCCATTTATTTGAAGACGACAGCGTGGAAACACCCGACTCGGTCTTTCCAAACAATTGGTTTTCGACCCATGCGGGCGGACACGTCGCCATCTACCCCATGAAGGTGCCAAACCGCCGCCGCGAGAGACGCAGCGACGTTGTCGACATGTTGAAACAGCGCTACCGTGTCCAAGACGTCATCGATTATTCCGGGCTGGAACCCGATGGGCTGTTCCTTGAAGGCACCGGCGCCATGGTGCTCGATCATATCGACCGGGTGGCCTACGCCGTCCGCTCCGACCGGACCGATCCGATCGCACTCGAGCGCTTCTGCACGCATTTCAATTTCGAGCCAATGTTATTCGATGCGCGCGATGATGAAGGAGTCCCCGTCTATCACACCAATGTTCTGATGTGCGTGGCGACGAATTTCACCATGATCGGAAGCGGCTTGATAACGGACTCAAGACGGCGCGATGAAATCCTTGCCCGCCTGCAGCGCTCCGGCCGGGACGTCATCCACCTGACGAACAGGCAAATCGCCGAATTCGCCGGGAACGCCATCGAACTGCAGGGTACGGAAGGCCGGATCCTCGCGCTTTCAACAACGGCGCTGGCCGCACTGGACAACAATCAGCGGACGGCAATCGAGCGGCATGTAAGGATTATCGCCTTCGATCTCCCGACCATCGAGCGCGCTGGCGGTTCCGTTCGATGCACACTTGCCGGAATTCATCTCACGCCTCGGAGCTCATAAGTCCGGGCCTATTATAGAAAATGACGATGGCGGTCACAGACATGACCGCCATCGAATTTCACTCGTCTCTGCTTTGGACAGCATCAGCCCTTGTTTGCCGATGCCACAAGCCCCGGCTCATTCACTCTGCCGTTCAACGAGAAGGCCAGCAGCGCCGATAGCAGCATCAGCGCTCCGACGATGAACATCGGCAATTCATAAAGACCCGTCGCATCCTTGACGACGCCGGTCACATAGGGTGCGGCAAAGCCGGCAATGTTGCCGATCGTGTTGATCAGGGCGATACCGGCCGCAGCCGCCGGCCCGGTCAGAAATCGCGACGGAATGGCCCAGAAATTCGGCAGGGCGGAAAAGATCGCGCAGGCCGTCAATGTGATCATGACGATCGTCGCTTCAGGCGAGCCCATATAGAGCGCGGCTGGAATGCTGAAGGCGCCAACCAGGGCCGGAATGCCGATGTGCCATGGCCGAACACCGCGCCTGGACGCATCGCGGCTCCAGAAGAACAGGGCAAATGCCGCCGGCAGATAGGGAATGGCCGTGATCAGCCCCTTGTCAAAGACATCGAACTTGGTGCCGAATTTCGTTTCGAAGCCGGCAATGATCGTCGGCAGGAAAAAGGCCAGCGCATAGAGGCCGTAGATCAGGCCGAAATAGATGATCGACAGCAGCCACACCCGGCCATCGGTCAAGGCGAGACCGGTCATCTTGCCATGGGCGGCCGCCTTTGCCTTTTCCTCGCCGGCAAGCTCCCGGTTCAGCCAATCCTTCTCGGCCTGCGTCAGCCATTTCGCGTCATTAGGCCGATCAGCAAGGTAGAACCAGGTGATGATGCCGACGATGACGGCCGGAATGGCAACGCCGAAGAACATGACACGCCAGCCTTCCAGGCCGAAGAGACCGTGCATCTGGATCAGCATCGCCGCGAAAGGCGCGCCGACGACGGTTGTCAGCGGCTGGGCAAGATAGAACAGTGCCAGGATCTTGCTGCGATGCTTGGCCGGCACCCACATGCTCAGGAACAGGATCGCGCCTGGAAAGAAGCCGGCTTCGGCAACCCCGAGCAGGAAGCGCAGCACATAGAGCTCTGTCGCGCTCGATACCCAGGTGAAGAGCAGCGCAACGATGCCCCAGCTCACCATGATGCGGGCAAGCCAGCGGCGCGCACCGTATTTATGGAGCGCAAGATTGCTCGGGATTTCGAGAACGATGTAACCGAAGAAGAAGATGCCGGCAGCAAAACCGAACTGCGCCGCCGTCAGCGCCAGATCCGTCGTCATGCCGTTCGGCCCGGCGAAGGAAATCGCCGTGCGGTCAAGGAAGTTGATGAAGAACATCAAGGCGATGAACGGCACCAGCCGCTTCGACACCTTTGATATGGCCGAGCGCTCGACCTGTGACATTTCCTGATTACCGGGCTGCAATGAAAATCCCTCCCCCCGTGCTGAAATCTTGACGACGCAGCGATCCGCTTGCGTCGCTGACAGAACGGAAACTCCGACTTCCCTTCCAACTCCTGCCTTCGGCCGCATGCGCCTTCGAATGACCTTGATCTCTAACGGGATGGACAAGTTGCAGGCAAACGATTTAATCTCTCCTTCATGTGAGGAAAAATCACATCACGACGCAGCGGAATCGAAAAAATGAGCGGCCCTCTCCCATCATTGAATGCCCTCAAGGCATTCGAAGCGACCGCCAGGCACAGGTCGATGACATTGGCCGCCGACGAGCTCTGCGTCACACATGGCGCGATCAGCCGACATATTCGTGGCCTCGAAGAGACGCTCGGCGTCATCCTCGTGACCCGCCGGGCGCGTTCGACCGAGCCAACGCCGGAGGGATTGCGGCTGGCCGAGGGGCTGGCGAGCGCCTTCGGCCTGATGCAGGCAAGCGTCGAGCGGGTCCGCCCAAGCCCGCTGACGCTCTCCTGTTCCTCCTCGATCATGATGGGCTGGATCATTCCGCGCATCGGCCAGTTCCACGAGCGCCATCCGCATATCGCCCTTCAGTTCAACATGAACTACGACCAGGTCGACTTCGTCCGCGACAAGATCAGCCTCGCCATCCGCTCCAGCGTCATCGATCCGCCGAAGGATGCGATCATCCGGGAGCTCGGCGGCGAGGCCATCGGTCCTGTCTGTTCGCCAGAATATCTGAGCCGCTCCGGCATCTTGCGTCCCGATGATATGGAACATGCAGCGATCCTCTCGACGCAGACACGACCGCAAGCCTGGAGCGACTGGCAGGCCATTGCCGGGCAGGCGGATCTGCATCTGACGCCACAGGCAGCCTTCGACCACTTCTATCTGCTGATCCAGGCAGCCGCCTGCGGCCTTGGCATGGCGGTGGTGCCGCAGATGCTGGTGCTCGACCAGCTCGCCTCCGGACGGCTGGTGGCACCTTTCGGCTTCCTGCCAGGCCCGCGCCGCATGGTGCTCTGGATCGCGCCGCATATTGCCGGAAGACCGGATGCGCTGGCGCTCGAAAGATGGCTGACGGCCGAAATGCATGCAAGGCCGGACACCTGATGCTCTTTAGAAACCCGCGTCAGATAGAAGCGCGCCCGTAGCGAAGGCCTGTTATAGGCGACCGCATTCAACAAGCCGAAATATTCATGGTAGAAGCTGCTTATGTTATTTAAAATACATTGGAATCGGCGGATTTTCTCTCTGCACTTTACGCCGGGGAATATGCTATGAATCCTCGTAAGCATGGGCGGAACGGGGCAATCCTTGCAGGTTGCGGCCGCTCAAGAGAGGATGCATCCTGAATATCGTGCCCGAACTGGCAAGTCACACCAACGAGATGGCAGCGCTTATCTCTGGCTTCGACTGGGCGGCGACCAGTCTTGGCCCGAAATCGGCATGGCCCCCATGCCTGACCGTTGCCGTCGATATCATGCTCTCTGCGCAAGCCCAGATCGTCCTGTTCTGGGGCGAGGATTTTGTCGCTCTCTACAACGACGCCTATGCACCGACGATCGGCGACAAGCATCCGCAGGCCTTGGGGCATCCCGCAAAGGAAAACTGGGCCGAACTCTGGGGCGACCTCGAGCCGCTTCTGCGCTCCGTCCTTTACGACGGCCAGACGGTCGTCGCCAAGGATCGCCCCTTCTACATCGAGCGCTACGGCTACCCCGAAACGGTTTACTTCGACATTTCCTATTCGCCCGTTCGCGACGCCGACGGCAAGGCGCTGGGCGTCTTCTGCATTGTCAGCGAGACGACGGAACGTGTCCGGTCCGAGCGGGCCTTGCGCGAAAGCGAGGAGCGGTTTCGCGCCGTCATCTCGCAATCGGCAACGGGGATTGCTCAATGCGAGCTGGACGGCCGCTTCGTTCTGGTAAACGAGCGCTTCTGCGAGATCGTCGGCTATTCCGAGACCGAGCTTCTCGGCATGCGGATGCATGACATCACCTATTCGGACGATCTGCGCGAGAACAACCGCATGTTCGAAACGATGATGGCAACAGGCGAAAGCTTCGAGATCGAAAAGCGCTATGTCCGCAAAGATGGCAGCCTCGTCTGGGTGGCAAACTCCGTCTCCGGCCTGCGGGACAGTTCGGGACGGATCGAGCGGGTCGCCGGCGTCATAACCGATATCAGCGAACGCAAACGCGTACAGGAGGTGGAGCGGCGGCTGGCGGCCATCATTGCCTCGTCGGACGATGCCATCCTCAGCACCGACCTCAAAATGGTGATCACCAGCTGGAACAACGGCGCCGAAAGGCTTTATGGCCATTCGGCCGAAGAGGCCATCGGCCACTCGGTCATGATGCTCGTTCCGGACGATCGCAGCGAAGAGGAACCGGCGATCCTCGCCCAGATCCGCGCCGGTCAGAAGGTCGAACCTTACGAAACCAAGCGCAGCCGAAAGAATGGCGAGCTTGTCGATGTGCTGCTCAGCGTTTCTCCGATCTACGACGCGTATGGCCGCATCATTGGGGCGTCGAAAATCGCCCATGACATCAGCGCCAAGAAGGAAGCGGAGCGCCTGCAGACCGTGCTGGTGGGTGAGCTCAATCATCGCGTCAAGAATGTGCTCGCGACCGTCATGGCCATCGCGCGTCAGACCCTCGGGCGAGACGACGTGGACAAGGCATCCGTCGAGACATTCGAGGCACGGCTCTCCTCCATGGCGCGCGCCCACGATCTGTTGATCCACGGCCAATGGGAGCAGGCGGAATTGACCGCCGTTATTGCCCAGGCACTTTCACCCTATCCGAAGGACAGGTTCGAAATTTCCGGGCCGGCGATCAAGCTCGCGCCGAGAGCCGTCGTTTCCATATCGCTTGCATTGCATGAACTGGCGACGAATGCCGCCAAATACGGCGCGCTTTCAATCGCGGAGGGCCGCGTTGCGATCACCTGGTCCGTGGAAACGGGCGAGACCGACCGGCTCAAGCTGCGCTGGCAGGAATCGGGAGGGCCGGCCGTCAAAGCCCCAACCCGCAAGGGCTTCGGCTCCCGCTTGATCGAAAGCCTGCTGGCGGCGGAATTGAGCGGCAAGGTCCAAGTCCGTTACGAGCCAAGCGGCTTGATCTGCGAGGTGGATGCCGCGGCGGGCATCGGCTGGGATCAAAGCCACAATACGGCAGAAGAGTAACGCTGCGCCCTGTACCGAAGCAATATCGGCCTATTCAACGCAGCCCCTTTGGCCGCGTCGCCAGCACATTGCGGATCGAGAAACTCGAATGGATCCGCAGCACTCCCGGCATGGTCGACAGAATATCCTTATGGATGCGCTCGAAATCGCCGGGATTGGCGACCTCGACGCGCAGCAAATAGTCGGAGCCGCCCGTCATCAGAAAACATTCCTTGATCTCGGGGTGCTTGCGTACCGCCGCCTCGAAGCGATCGAGGTGTTCCTCCGTCTGCCGCTCGAGCGTGATGTTGATGATGACGGCGATCGATGCCTCCGCCTGGGAGGTGTCCACCAGTGCCGTATAGCCCCGGATCACGCCCGCCTGCTCCATCAATTTGATCCGCCGCAGGCAGGCCGATGGCGACAGCCCCACCTCGCTTGCCAGCCTGGCATTACTGACGCGGGCGTCGAGGCGAAGCAGGCGGAGGATATTGCGATCGATCGCATCGAGAGCGGCCATGTGGATTCTTTCAAAAATTCGCAGATCGTTTCAATATCAATGCAATTACACAATAATCAATCACTGTTTGGCGAACAATTTCACGATCCTTTCAATACTCTTGTTTTGAAAGACGAGGGCGGACATGGACGGCGGCATAGTAGATTCCCGAGCGCTGAAATTGGCGGTCGACAGCGGAGCATGTGGTTATCTGACGATCGATCTGGCTGCGCTGTGCCGGAATTACGAGAAGCTATCCGCCATCGTCGCGCCGGCGAAGACGGCCGCCGTCGTCAAGGCAGATTCCTATGGGCTTGGCGCCAGCCAAGTATCGAAAGCGCTCTATGCGCGCGGTTGCCGGCACTTCTTCGTCGCCCACTTCATCGAGGCGCTGCGGTTGCGTCCGCAATTGCCCGGCGACGCAACGATCTTCGTGCTGAACGGCCTGCTGCCCGGCAATGAGGCCACCTGCGCCGACGGCGGCATCGTGCCTGTCATCAATTCGCTCGATCAGCTGCAGCAATGGTCGGAGACGGCGCGGTCTCTTCAGCGCAGGCTGCCTGCGGTTCTGCAATTCGATACCGGCATGTCACGACTGGGTGTCCCGCCGGAAGACAGAAGCGCCGTCGCTGCTCATCTGCAGGCATCGGACGACCTCGACATTCTCTTCATCATGAGCCACCTCGCCTCCGCAGACGAAGGCGGCAGCGGACAAAATGCCGACCAGCTTGCCGAAATGCGCCGCGTCGCAGCGGAATTTCCGCAGTACGATGTTTCATTCGCAAATTCCGGCGGCATCTTCCTCGGCGGAGATTTCCATGGTGTGCTGGCGCGGCCAGGGATCGCTCTTTACGGCGGCGCTCCCACGAGCGGCGTTGCCAACCCCATGGAAGCCGTCGTCAGGCTTGATTCCGCCGTGGTGCAGACCCGAACCGTTCCGGAAGGTGCCCGCGTCGGCTATGGCGGCGGACATGTGACGAAGGGCCAGACCCGGCTCGCGACGATCGCCGCCGGCTATGCCGACGGCCTTCCACGCAGCCTCAGCGATCGCGGCGCGGTCTACTATAGCGGCGTGCGCCTGCCGATCGTCGGCCGCGTGTCGATGGACAGCACAACAATCGATATCAGCGCTTTACCCGAAGGCACTCTCTCCTTCGGAAGCATGGTGGAAGTTCTCGGAGATCATCAGACCCTGGATGATCTTGCGCGAGATGCCGGCTTGATTTCCTATGAAATCCTGACCAGTCTCGGCCACCGCTTCCAACGTCAATATCGCTGACCCTCCAAAGTTCAATTCTCTGAGGACATCATGAAAGTCGTCGTTCTGGGTGCCGGCATCATCGGCGTGACGTCAGCCTATCAGCTCGCCAAGGCGGGCCACGAAGTCACGGTCATCGACCGGCAGCAGGGGCCGGCGCTGGAAACGAGCTTTGCCAATGCCGGTGAAGTCTCCTTCGGCTATTGCTCGCCCTGGGCCGCGCCCGGTATTCCGATGAAGGCGATCAAATGGCTGTTCATGCACCACGCACCGCTGATCCTGCGTCCGAAGGTCGATAGCGCCATGCTGTCATGGCTCGTCAAGATGCTGTCGAACTGCACCTCGGAGCGCTATGCGATCAACAAGAGCCGGATGCTGCGCCTTGCCGATTACAGCCGTATTTCGCTGGCTGAGGTTCGCGAAGAGACCGGCATCGCCTATGACGAACGTATGCAGGGCACGCTGCAGCTCTTCCGCACGCAGCAGCAGCTCGATGCATCGGCCAAGGACGTCAAAGCCCTGGCGGCCGACGGCATTCCCTATGAAGTGCTCGATCCTGAAGGCTGCATTCGTGTCGAGCCGGCACTTCAGCATGTGCGCGGCAAGATCGTCGGCGGGCTGCTGACGCCGAAGGACGAGACCGGCGATTGCTTCAAATTCACCAATGCACTTGCGGCAAAGGCAGTCGAGCTTGGCGTCCAGTTCCAGTACGGCACGACGATCAAGGGGCTCGACGTTCAGGGCGGGCAGGTGCGCGCCGTCATGACCGACCGTGGGCGCATGGACGCCGATGCGATCGTCGTCGCGCTCGGCAGCTATTCGCCGCTTTTGCTGAAGCCGCTCGGCATCAGCCTTTCCGTCTATCCGGTCAAGGGTTACTCGCTGACGATCCCGATCACCGATGCCTCGCGTGCGCCGGAATCGACCGTTATGGACGAGACCTACAAGATCGCAATCACCCGGCTTGGCGATCGCATCCGCGTCGGCGGCATGGCTGAAATCTCCGGCTATACCAATGATCTCGGCCTTGCCCGGCGCCAGACGCTCGAGCATTCCGTCACCGATCTCTTTCCCGGCGGCGACGTCGCCAAGGCTTCCTTCTGGTCGGGACTGCGGCCGATGACACCGGATGGCACGCCGGTCATCGGACCGACGAAGATCAAGGGATTGTTCCTCAATACCGGCCACGGCACGCTCGGATGGACGATGAGTTCCGGCTCGGCACGCGTCATCAGCGATCTCGTCAGCGGCCGTAAGCCTGATATCGACGCAACCGACCTCGCCATCAGCCGCTATGCCTGACAGGCGGGCTTGCGCATAAGCGCTCAAGAAAAACGGCGGGCTGATTGCCCGCCGATTTCGATCAATGCCGCGGGATTCGTGGCAGGAAGATCGTGAACAATCCCAGCAGCGGCAGATACGAGCAGATCGTGTAGACGAAGGAGATGCCGCGCACATCGGCGAAATCGCCGAGCCAGGCCGCGCCAAGTCCACCGGCACCAAAGGCAAAGCCGAAGAAGATTCCACCGATCAGCCCGACGCGGCCGGGGATAAGCTCTTGCGCAAAGACTACGATCGCCGGGAAGGCCGAAGCCAGCACGAGGCCGATGATGACGGTCAGCACGCAGGTCCAGAACAGATCCGCATAGGGCATCAGCAGCGCAAACGGGATGACGCCGAGGATCGAGAACCAGATCACGAAGCGCGCACCCAGACGATCGCCCACCGGACCGCCCATGATCGTTCCAACGGCAACAGAGCCGAGGAAGAGGAACAGCATCAGCTGCGCGTCACGGACATCGAGATGGAACTTGTCGATGACGTAGAAGGTGAAATAGCTCGAAATACTGGCCATGTAGACGTTCTTCGTCGCCGTCAGCAGGATGAGGATCGCAAGCGCCCACATCGCCTTGTTGCGCGCGATCGGCAAGGTACGGCTCGGCGCGGGGCGCGCCGATTGCTGGCGTCGGTGATTGATGAACCAGGTGCCGACCCAGCTCAGAACGATAAAGCCGATAACGGCAAGCACGGAAAGCCATGCCACACTCTTCTGGCCATGCTGCAGGACAAAGAATGCAGCGATCAGCGGCCCGATCGCCGAACCGGCATTGCCGCCGAGCTGGAAAAGCGATTGCGCCAGGCCGTGGCGGCCGCCCGACGCCAGACGGGCAACGCGCGATGCCTCCGGATGAAAGACAGCTGAGCCGAAGCCGATCAGGCTTGCGGCCACCAGCAGCATTCCAAAGCTGCCGGCGTAACCAAGCAGCAGCAAGCCCAGGAAGGTGCTGACCATACCGACCGGCAACGAATAAGGCATCGGCCATTTGTCGGTGACGATGCCGACCACCGGCTGCAGCAGCGATGCGGTGATCTGAAACATCATCGTCAACAGGCCGATCTGCACGAAATCGAGCGCGTAATTCTCTCTGAACATCGGGTAGAGCGATGTCAAAAGCGACTGCATCGTGTCATTCAGCAGGTGGCATGTGCTGACGGCCATAACGATCGACATCGTCGTCTTTTGATACCGGGCCTGCGTGCCCAAAACTTCCGCGACCATGACGGAGAATCCTTCCTGTGCCGGCAGGTTTGCCAAGCCTATGACTTAATCCGCCTTTAACACGCCTTGCGTGTGTCCTTCTTTCGTGTTTTGGTCCAATAGTTTCTCGATTGGGCCAAAATGGAAAAGCTATCGAAACAGTTGCTGGCAACTCTCGACGACGACCATGTTCGTAACATCCGCTGGATGGAGGAGTCGCCTGCCGATGTGCTCGTTCACAGTGCCGAGCCGCCACAGGGCTACACCGTTCCCTGGCACCATCACCGCCGCACGCAATTGCTCTGCATCTTTTCTGGCGTCGCGCTGATCATGACGGCGCGCGGCCGCTGGATGGTGCCGCCCGGCCACGCTCTCTTCATCCCGGTCGGAATGGAGCACTCGATCGAAATCCTCAGCGATGTCAGCATGAAATCGGTCTACGTAACGCCGCGCGGCCAGCCGCCGAAAGATGAAGCGCCGCGTGTCGTCGAAGTCACGGATCTCGCCCGCAGCCTGCTCCTGGAAGCCATTCGGCTGCGGGAAGCGCCTGTCGGCCATCGCAAGGCCAAGTTGGTGCTGTCTCTGCTCGTCGAGGAGATAGCAACCCTGCCGGTACGTCCGCTCGGCCTCCCCTTCCCCTCAGACCGGCGATTGACCGCGCTCTGCCGCGACTATCTCGCCAATCCATCGCCCAATGCGAGATTGGACGACTGGGCCGAGAAGCTTTCGGTGAGCCGCCGCACCTTCACCAGGCAGTTCCGCAAGGAAACCGGTATCAGCTTCACGACATGGCGGCAGCAGGCGAGCGTCTTTGCCTGCCTGCCGCAGCTCGCCGAAGGCCAGCCCGTCACCAATGTCGCGCTCGAAGCAGGCTATGAGAGCGTGGCCGCCTTCACCACCATGTTCCGCCGCATGCTCGGCACCTCGCCGCGTAGCTATATGGCCAGCCGCTGGACCTTCGACCGACCATCTGCTTGAACGTCTACTCTTGAAATGGCCGAGCGCTTCCGGCAAACAGCGCTGAAGAGCGAGGGCAAGCATATGCGGCATATCCACATCGTCGGTATCGGCACGGGAAATCCCGAACATCTGACCGTGCAGGCGATCAATGCGCTGAATGCAGCCGATGTCATTCTCATCCCCAGCAAAGGTGCGGCCAAGGCCGAACTCGCCGATGTCCGCAAGGAGATCTGCGAGCGCTATGTCACAAATAAAGCGACGCGCTTCGTTAGCTATGACGTGCCCTCACGCCAGACGGCGGACCGCAGCTATGTGCAGAGCGTCGACGAATGGCATGAGGCGATTTCCACGACCTATGAACGGCTGTTTCTGGAGCAGCTGACAGAAAGCCAGAGCGCCGCCTTTCTGGTCTGGGGAGATCCGGGCCTTTACGACAGCACGTTGCGCATTCTCGAGCGCGTCGTCGGTCGGGGGAATGTTGCCCTCGATTATAGCGTCATTCCCGGCATCACCAGCATCCAGGCGTTGACGGCAAGCCATCGCATCCCGCTCAACCTCGTCGGCAAGCCGGTCCAGATCACGACAGGCCGGCGGCTCGCCGAGAGCTTTCCGGGCGTTGTCGAAACGGCCGTGGTCATGCTCGATGGCGAGCAGGCCTTCAGCAAGATCGACGACCCCGATGCCTATATCTATTGGGGAGCCTATCTCGGCACCAAGGACGAGATCACCATCGCCGGCAGGCTTGCCGACGTTTCCGAGCAGATTCTTACTGTTCGGGCAGAGGCCCGCGCCCGGCATGGGTGGATCATGGATATCTACCTCATGCGCAAGGGGCAGGATTTCGACGATCTCGCATAAAAGCCAAATGCCAAATCGTTTGCCCGCCGATCCGGTTTATGCAAGGAAATGTCCCTTATGAAGGGCAGTCTTATGGTTGCGGCTAACGCGCAGACGGTAAAGGGACAAGCGTGCCTCTCGCAAGGAGAGGCCGGTCACGATGACGTTGCATCGCCCGTACCCTCCATGGTTCGCGGCGCCTGTCCCTCCCTGAGCGCGCCGATGCAGACGGGCGACGGTTTGCTCGTTCGCCTGCGGCCATCGACGCCAGGCCTGACGGTTGCGCAGTTGCGCGCCTTGGCCGAGGCTACAGAAAAGCACGGCAACGGCCTAATCGAGATCACGGCGCGCGGCAATTTTCAGCTGCGCGGCATGACGCCGCAAAGCATGCCCGGGCTGGCCGCCGATATCGATCGCGCCGGCATCGTGCCGGAGAGCGGCGTCGCGATCGAAGTCCCGCCGCTCAGCGGCATCGATCCGTCGGAGATCGCTGATGCACGCGGGCTCGCTGAACGCCTGCGCAACGCAGTCGATTCCCTTCATCCCAAGCCGCTGCTGGCCGCCAAGCTCGCCATTATCGTCGACGGCAGCGGTCGGCTCACACTCGACGAACTGACAGCGGATATCCGACTGAAAGCCACCCATGCCACCGATGGCCGAGAGTTTTGGACGCTCGCCATCGCCGGAACCGACGCGACAGCTGTACCACTTGCCGCCTTGCCCGGCGAAGAGGCGATCGCCGGTGTCATCACACTGCTCAAAACCTTGACCGCAATCGGACCCCGCGCCCGTGGTCGCGATCTGGACATTGCCTCGCTGCAGGCGCAGTTTCCTGCCGTTCACGGTTTCTCACGCCCCGAACGCGTTCTATCGACCTCTCCTGTCGGCGTCATCCCGCTCGACAAGCAGCATTCGGCCCTCGGCCTGCGCCCAGCCTTCGGTCAGATCCAGGCGCAAGAGCTCGTCCGCTTTCTCGACGTAGCCGAACTGGCCGGAGTGCTCGAAATTCGGACGGGACCGGAGCACAGCCTGCTGTTGCTCGGGCTTCCAGGCGATCGCATAGACGACATCCTCGCCGTGGCAGCCGATTGCGGCCTCCAGACGCGGGCCGACGATCCGGCAAATTATGCAATCCCCTGCGCCGGCGCCGGCGCGTGCGCCTCGGCCTACTATGCAACGAAACAGGCGGCCGCCGATCTGGTCGATGTCGGAGCCGAACTGCTTGACGGATCGCTCAAAGTCCATCTGTCCGGCTGCACAAAGGGCTGCGCCCACCCGTCCCCGACAATGCTGACCATCGTCGGTGCTGCAACAGGCTATGCTATTGTCGTAAATGGGTCATCATCATCAGAGCCGGTGGCTTACATCCACAAGGAAGGCCTGAAATCAGCGCTGGCTGCGCTCGGAGAACTGGTACGAAACAACAAAGCTGCTGGCGAATCGGCGCAGCAGTGTCTTAAACGGCTCGGCCGGGACGCAATCGCGACGGCTTTACGACAGGGATAGAAATGCCTGACTATGACTATATCCGCGAGGGAGATGCGATCTATGAACGCTCCTTCGCGATCATCCGCAGCGAAGCCGATCTCAAGCGTTTCCCCGAAGCCGAGGCCGATGTCGCAGTCCGCATGATCCATGCCTGCGGATTGGTGGAGGCGGCGGAGCACTTCCTGTTCTCCCCCGATTTCGTCGCATCCGCCCGCAAGGCGCTGACTGACGGTGCGCCGATCTTCTGCGATGCGGAAATGGTCGCTCGCGGCGTGACCCGTGGCCGCCTGCCGGCTGCCAACGAGGTGATCTGCACCTTGCAGGACCCGCGTACGGCCGAGATCGCCAAGTCGATCGGCAATACACGTTCGGCTGCCGCCATGCATCTTTGGACCGATCGCCTTGCCGGCTCGATCGTCGCCATCGGCAATGCGCCGACGGCCCTCTTTCACCTTTTGGAAATGCTGTGTGACGGTGCGCCGAAGCCTGCTGCCATCATCGGCATGCCCGTCGGCTTCGTTGGCGCGGCGGAATCGAAGGATGCGCTCGCCGAAAATTCCTACGGCGTTCCCTTTGCCATCGTGCGCGGCAGGCTTGGCGGCAGTGCCATGACGGCCGCCGCCCTCAATGCCTTGGCGAGGCCGGGCCTATGAGCGCGCCATCCAATGGACAGCTGATCGGCCTCGGCACCGGCCCTGGCGATCCCGAACTGCTGACGGTCAAGGCTGTCAAGGCTCTCGAACGCGCCGATGTCGTCGCCTACTTTGCCAAGCAGGGCAGAGGCGGCAACGGCAAGGCCATCGTCGGCGAGTTTATGAGAACAGACGTAAAACTGCTGCCGCTCTACTATCCGGTCACGACCGAGATCGATAAGGACGCACCGGAGTATCTTAGTCAGATTACCGCCTTCTACGATGCTTCGGCCGAAATGGTGGCGGCGCATCTGCGTGAGGGAAAGACGGTTGCCGTGCTCAGCGAGGGCGATCCGCTCTTTTACGGCTCCTATATGCATCTGCATGTGCGCCTTGCCGATCGTTTCCCGACCGAAGTCATACCCGGCGTGACGGCCATGTCGGGCTGCTGGTCGCTGGCCGGATTGCCGATGGTGCAGGGAGACGACGTTCTCTCGGTGCTGCCGGGAACGATGGCGGAAGCCGAGCTTACCCGCCGCCTGGGCGATACGCAGGCCGCCGTCATCATGAAAGTCGGCCGCAACCTGCCAAAAATCCGCCGCGCGCTTGATGCTGCCGGCCGGCTGGAGGAAGCGATCTATGTCGAGCGGGGCACGATGGCAAACGGCGCCATGACGCCGCTTGCAAGCCGCGACGATGCCGAGGCACCCTATTTCTCGCTGGTTCTCGTCCCCGGTTGGGAAAACAGGCCATGAGCGGGCGTCTCTATGTGATCGGCACCGGCCCCGGCAAGCCTGAGCAGACGACGCCGGAGGCGCTGGCTGCTGTCGCGGATTCCCATGAATTCTATGGTTACGGTCCTTATCTCGACCGCCTGACACTGCGCAACGACCAGATCCGTCAGGCATCCGACAATCGCGAGGAATTGGATCGCGCCAAGGTAGCGTTGCAGCGGGCTGCTGCCGGCGTCAACGTCTGCGTCGTCTCCGGCGGCGATCCCGGCGTCTTTGCCATGGCGGCAGCCATCTGCGAGGCGATCGATGACGGACCAGTGGAATGGCGCACGGTAGACCTGATCGTCGTGCCCGGTATTACGGCCATGCTTGCGGTCGCTGCGCGCATCGGCGCCCCTCTCGGGCACGATTTTTGCGCAATCTCACTGTCGGACAATCTAAAACCCTGGCCGCTCATCGAAAACCGGCTTCGTGCGGTCGCCGAGGCAGGCTTCGTGATCGCGCTTTACAATCCGATCAGCAAGGCGCGGCCCTGGCAACTCGGCAAGGCTTTCGAAATCGTCCGTGACATTTTGCCTGCTGATACGCCGATCATTTTCGGCCGCGCCGCCGGCCGGCCCGACGAACGCATGACGGTGGCACGGCTTGCCAAGGCGGAGGCTTCGCAAGCCGATATGGCAACCTGCGTCATCATCGGCTCCGCCGAGACCCGCGTCATTGCCCGCAAAGGACGCCCGGATCTGGTCTATACGCCGCGCTTCATCAGGGAAGAGACGAAATGATCGATCCGGCCGAGCGCAGCCTCCACCGTTTCGACCACCGGCAAGCCGGCGGTCTCTGCGCGCTCGGCCATGATCACCTTGATGCCGAGACGCCTTGCTGCCTCGATCTTGCCGTAAGTCGCGGCGCCGCCGCTGTTCTTGGCGACGACGACCTCGATCTGATGGTGTTGCAGCATGTCGAGTTCATCAGCCAGTCGGAACGGCCCCCGGCTGTGGATATAGCTGACATGAGGCACCGTCAGCGGCGGCTCGACGGGATCGACGCTGCGAACCCAGTAAAGGTGCTGCGGCGCCGCGTTCGCCTGATGCGCCTCCTGCCGGCCGGTTGCGAGGAAAACGCGCAAGGGCGCTGCGCCGAGCGCGGCGATAGCCTGCGAAACGCTATGCACCGAGAGCCAGTTATCGCCTTCGACCGGCACCCAGGCCGGACGGCGCAAGGCAAAGGCGGTCACGGCACATTCAGCAGCCGCCTGCGCGGCATTGGCGGAAATGCGGGCCGCGAAGGGATGGGTGGCGTCGATCACCAGATCGATCGCTTCATCACGGACATAGCGAGCAAGCCCCTCGGCGCCGCCGAAACCGCCGCTGCGCACCGGAACGGGCTGCGGGGCCGGATCGGCGGTTCTGCCGGCAAGCGACAGAACGACCTCGAGATCTCCGCGAGAGGCGAGCGACGTTGCCAGCGCGCGGGCCTCCGTCGTACCGCCCAGGATCAGAATGCGGGCCTTGCCCATGGCTGAGACACCTTCAATTCAACGCTGGCTCACTCTTATCGGCATCGGCGAGGACGGTCCAGCCGGGCTCGGCGACGAGAGCAAACGGCTGATCGCCGAAGCATCAATTGTCTTTGGCGGCGCGCGCCACCTCGAGTTGATGGGCTCATTGATAACAGGTGAAACGCACGCTTGGCTTTCACCATTCGAAAAGTCTGTCGAGGCGGTGCTCGCCCGCCAAGGCAAGCCGACGGTGGTTCTCGCCTCCGGTGATCCCTTCTTCTACGGCGTCGGGGTAACACTTTCACGACGCATCCCGGCTTCTGAAATGACCGTCATTCCGGCACCATCCTCCTTCAGCCTTGCCGCATCGCGCCTCGGCTGGCCCTTGCAAGAAACAACGGTTCTCTCGCTCCACGGGCGGCCGATCGATCTGATCCGGCCGCATCTGCATCCCGGCCGCAAGATCCTGGCGCTGACATCCGATGGCGAAGGCCCCGCCGAATTGGCCGCCTTACTGCAAGGCTCAGGCTTTGGCCCCTCCGAGCTTACGGTTCTGGAGGCGCTTGGCGGTCCGCATGAGAAGGTTTCCCGGCACACTGCGGCCGATTTCACTCTCTCCGGCATCAATGATCTGAACATCTGCGCAGTCGAGGTCAAAGCGGACGCCGGTGCTCGGATTTTGCCGCTCAGCGCCGGCTTGGCCGACGAGCTTTTCGAGCATGACGGCCAGATCACCAAGCGGCAGATCCGCGCAATCACGTTGTCGGCGCTTGCGCCGCGCCATGGCGAGTTGCTCTGGGATATCGGAGCCGGTTCCGGTTCGATCGGCATCGAATGGATGCTGGCCGATCCCTCGCTACGTGCCATTGCCATCGAAGCATCGCCTGAGCGCGCGGAGCGTATCCGTCGCAATGTCGCAAATTTCGGCGTGCCGGGCCTGATCATCGTCGAAGGCGAGGCACCGGCGGCTCTTTCCGGTCTTGCGGCACCGGATGCGATCTTCATCGGCGGAGGCGGCAGCGACGCTGGCGTGCTGGAGGCCGCGATCGGCCAGCTGAAAAGCGGCGGCAGGCTCGTTGCCAATGCCGTCACCACCGAAATGGAAGCGCTGCTGCTGGCCGAACAGGCACGCCGAGGCGGCTCACTGATCCGCATCGACATTGCGCGCGCCGCACCCGTCGGCCGCATGACCGGCTGGCGGCCAGCCATGCCGGTGACGCAATGGTCGTGGGTAAAGCCATAAATCAGAATGAGGTAGAGCGATGACAGTGCATTTCATTGGCGCAGGCCCGGGAGCCGCCGACCTGATCACGGTGCGTGGCCGGGATCTGATCGGCAAGTGCCCGGTCTGCCTTTATGCCGGCTCGATCGTTTCGCCGGAACTGCTGCAATATTGCCCGCCCGGCGCCCGCATCATCGATACCGCGCCGATGTCGCTCGACGAGATCGAGGCGGAGTATCTGAAAGCGGCCGCCGCCGGCGAGGATGTCGCGCGCCTGCATTCCGGCGATCTCTCGGTCTGGAGCGCGGTCGCCGAACAGATCCGCAGGCTCGCGCAGCATGACATTGATTATACGTTGACCCCCGGCGTTCCCGCTTTTGCCGCGGCCGCTTCGGCGCTTGGACGTGAGCTGACCATCCCGGCAGTGGCTCAAAGCCTTGTCCTGACCCGCGTGTCCGGTCGTGCCTCGCCCATGCCGAACAACGAGACGCTGGAGAAATTCGGTGCGACTGGAGCCACACTTGCCATCCATCTGGCAATCCACGCGCTCAAAGAAGTGGTCGAGGACCTGACACCGCTCTATGGCCCCGATTGCCCGGTCGCGATCGTCGTCAAGGCTTCCTGGCCTGATGAGCGGATCATTCGAGGCACGCTAGCGACGATCGAAGCGCAGGTGGCCGCCGATCCGATCGAGCGCACCGCCCTGATCTTCGTCGGGCCGTCGCTTTCCGCCAGCGATTTCCGCGAAAGTTCGCTCTATGACCCCACCTATCAGCGCCGTTTCCGCGGCCGGCAATAGCGCTGGGCACCGTTGCAAATCTTCTCGAAATTTCCTCTAGTCGACCGCGGCAAGCCGCGGGGCAAAAGAGGATCAGGAAATGCAGCGCATTACCATCACCATTGATGACGATCTTCTGGAGACGATCGACAAGATCAGTGCCCAGCGCGGCTATGCAAGCCGCTCGGAAACCTTGCGCGATCTCGTCCGCGATGCTGTGACCCGCGCGCAACCAACCATAGACGGCGAAGCGAGATGCTACGCAGCCCTTGCCTATGTCTATGAACACGAGACCCGCGACCTGTCGCGCCGGCTGACGACGGCGCAACACGATCACCACGATCTTTCAGTCTCGACGCTTCATGTTCACATCGATGGGCAAGATTGCCTCGAAGTCTCCGTGCTGAAAGGGAAGGTGGACGAGATAAAGACCTTTGCCGATAGCGTCGTGACGCAGCGCGGCGTGCGTTTCGGGAACCTGCACATCATCCCATCGGGCGATGGCGCAAATCATCCTGAAACGCATTCGCATGACGGGGCGGGCGGGTGAGTTGCCCGCGGACTACTCAGTCAGAGCTGACACCGTGACATAGACCATGCTTTCCTTGAGAGCCGAAACCGAGCGGCTCAACAGGGCGAGTGATGTCGACAGTTTCCAGCATCGGCTTCCGCGTTGATCGGGCCTCACCGCCCGAGCCCATCCGGATCATGCGGTCCGGGCGGCATGATCCGTCGAGCTGAAGTCTCTCCTCCCTGCATAAGCTTCCCTCAGGCCTTGACGAAGGACGACAAAGCATAAATGTCTTCCCATCACGGCAAATGGGGGAAGCGATGAAGATACTCGGCATATCGGGCAGCCTGCGGAAAGGCTCCTTCAACACGGCCCTGCTACACGCGGCCGTCGAATTGGCGCCAAACGGCGTCGAGCTGATCGCCCGCACCATTCACGGCGTACCGCTTTACGACGCCGATCTCGAGGCGGCGGATGGCATCCCGGGAAAAGTGCAGGAACTCAAGGACCTCGCCATTTCAGCTGATGGGCTGATCCTGTTTACGCCGGAATACAACAATTCGCTCCCTGGCGTCTTCAAGAACGCCATCGACTGGATGAGCCGCCCCTCCACCGACATCGCCCAGGTCTTTGGCGGAAAGCCGATCGCGGTTCTCGGCGCTTCGCCCGGCAATTTCGGCACCATCCTCAGCCAGAACGCCTGGCTGACAGTCTTGCGCACGCTCGGCGCCGAAGCCTGGTTCGGCGGCCGGCTGATGGTGTCACGTGCCGGCAGTGTCTTCGACGCGAACGGGGCGATCGTCGACGAGAAAGTGAAACACAATCTTGCGGCTTTCATCGATGGTTTCACGGCTTTCATCGCGGATCGCAAAAAGGGCTGATGTGGCTTTGCGAGTGGGCCAAATCGCAAGCATGAAGCCTATGATTGAACCGATGAATGACCTAATGTGAATGCGGTGCCGAGTCCCGGCGCCTCCGGGGCCTCGCACATCCTCTTCCTTCGAAAGCCATGAAATCCAATAGTACCGGTTACGTCTTCACGCTGTTGGCAATCAGCATATTCGCCATACAGGACGGCATCTCCAAGCACCTTGTCAGCGCCTATCCGCCGCTTCTGGTGGCGATGATTCGCTATTGGGCTTTCATGCTTTTTGCCGTCGCTATGGCTTCGCGTGCACCGGGCGGCTTGCGACGCAATGTCAGGACCAAGCGCCCTGCCCTGCAGATTGCCCGAGGCCTGCTGCTCGCCGCGCAGATTGTCGTCGCCATCTCGTCCTTCGTCATCGTCGGCCTTGCCCATTCGCAGGCGATCTTTTCATCCGGCCCGCTGATGGTGGCCCTGTTGTCCATACCGATCCTCGGCGAGAAGGTCGGCTGGCGGCGATGGCTGGCGATCTGTTTCGGCTTCATCGGCGTGCTGTTGATCCTGAAGCCGGAAAGCGGCGTCTTCGATACGCGGTTCCTGGTGCCGCTTTTCGGCGCATTGCTATTTTCGCTCTATGTCGTCCTGACGCGCTATGTCAGCCGCGAGGACGGAGCCATGACCAGCTTCTTCTATACAGGCGTGGTGGGTGCGATCGCCATGACCTGCATCGGGCCGTTCTTCTGGACACCGCTTGCGCCACATGACTGGATCTTCATGGGCATTCTCTGCCTGACCGGCGTTTCGAGCCATTATTTCCTCATCCGCGCCTATGACATGCTTGACGCGGTGGTCATCCAGCCCCTGACTTATTTGCAACTCGTCTTCTCCGCCATTATCGGTGTCACGATATTCGGCGAAAAATTAAGCGCGCCCATGATCCTGGGCGCGCTCATTGTCGTTGCGGCGGGCATATTCACGATCTGGCGCGAACATGCCCTGGCGAGAGCCCGGCTCAAGGCCGGTAAGGCATCGGCCAGCTAGGCGTCCACCTGGGCGCGCGGCTGTGCCTCGGTGTAGTAGCTCACATATTTCTGCCGGTAGCGCTCCGTTCCACCGAAGTCGCTGTAGCGCGGCAATTCCGACATGTCCGTCTTGTTGAGGATGACGCCGAGGATGCGCGAGTTGATCTGCGGCTCCTGTTCCAGAACATCACGCACCAGATTGGTCGGCGTTGCGCCCCATTCGGTCACCAGCAGGAAGGCATCGACCTGTGGCGCAAAGGCCTTCGCATCGATGACAGGGCCTAGCGGTGCAAGATCGACGATGATGTAATCGAACATCTTGCGCGCATTTTCCATCAGATGCTGCATGCCCTGCGAGGACAGAAGCTCGCTGGTGTGCAGCAGATGATCGCGCACGGCGACCGGGAGAATTGCAAGCTTGGTGCGCGGATCGACCTTCACGGCATTCGTCCAGGGCACCTCGCCAAGCACAGCCTCGATCAGGCCGGCCTGCGGCGGCGTCTTCAGCGTCCGGCTGAGGCCCGGGTTGCGCAAGTCGGCATCGATGAGCAGCGTGCGCTTGCCGCTGCTCGCAAGCAGGGCGGCAAAGTTGGCAGCCGTCGTCGACTTGCCTTCGCCCGGCAGCGCCGAGACGACGCCGATGACGCGATCGGCGCGGCCCTGCAGCATCACGTCGCTGGCAAGCTTCGCGTTCCTCAAGGTCTCGGCGAAGATCGAGCGCGGCGCTTCGACGGAGATACGCATCATGCGCTCGAAGGCGACGCCGTTTTCTCCCTCTTCCGCCGTCATCGGTTCCGCTCCGGCATCGGCCTTGCGCGACTTCTTCTTATTCTTGCTCTGCTGACCGAGCAGCGGCAGATAGCCCAGGAACTTCAATCCGAGAGCAGCCCGCACGTCGGCCTCGACGCGGAAGAAGCGATCACGGAACTCCTGGAACGCGGCGACACCGCAGCCGACCATCAGGCCAAGAATGACCGAAAGTGCCATGACAAGCGTCTTCTTCGGGCTGGACGGCGCTGTCGGCACGCCAGCGACCGATATGACGCGAGCCTTGGCGATGGGGAACGAGCGCTGCTGTGTCGCCTGTTCGAACCGGCCAAGATAGGATTCATAAAGCGTCTTCAGCGCGGATGCCTTCTGGTTCAGCTCATTCAGATGAACCAGCGACTTGTTGGCTTCGGAATTCTTGCCGACGACCTTGTCGATGCTTTCGCGCAGCGATTCCGCACGCGACTCCGCAACATCATATTCGTTCTTGTAGCTGGCGGTGAGCTGCTGGAGCTCCTGATAGATCTGCCGCGTGATATCCTGCCGCTCGGCGCGAAGCGCAACGGCTTGCGGATGGTCGGCGCCGAAGTTCTGCGTGACGTCCTGCTCGCGCTTTTCGACAGCGAGATATTTCGTCTTCAGATCCTGCAGCACCGAGTTGTCGGTCGTGCTCGACGAGATGGTCGCGTTCTTGACGGCGTTGTCGGGGCCTTGATCAATGATCGACTTATATTGATTGTAGCGCGCGGATGCACTCGCCGTATCGGCCTGGGCGATGATCAGCTGCTTGTTCAGGTCGGAAATCTGCTGTTCCGACATCAGTTCGCCGCCCGTTGACGTCAACCCATTGTCAGCCTTGTATTTCTCGACTTCGAGCGAAGCCTCCTGGGCGCGCTGGCGCAAGTCATTCAAGCGTTCCTGCAGCCAGACGGAAGCGCGTTCGGTCGCGTCGAAATTGGCGTTCAGCTGGTCGGTCAGATAAGCGTCGGCATAAGCGCTCGTAACCTTGGCGGCAAGGCGCTTGTCCGTCGAGGTGAAGGAGACGGCAACGACCGAGCTTCGCGTGACGCGCTCGACCTTCAGATTATCCTGCAGAACGGCAGCAACCTTCTGGCGCTGAGCCTCACGCTGCTCTTCCGGTGTCATCGGCGGGCGACCGGGCGTGAAGACGCTGACGATCAGGCTGACGCCGGATTTGAGCAACGCCGCCGGAGACACCGGCGGATTGAGCAACGTATTGTTGTCCGCAAGGCCGGCCGTGTCGACGACGCGCAGCGCCATCTCGTTCGATTTGAGGATTTCGACCGCGCTGGCGATTTCCATGTCCGCCTGCTGACTGCTCGCCGCCGGCGGCTGGTCCTCAGCATATTTCGTCATGGTTTCGTCGAGCAATATCTGCGTCATCGAGGTGTAGCTCGACGTTGCAGTGAGCAGATAAGCAACGGCCAGAATGACAAAAGCGGCCACGGCGAAAATGATGGTGCGGATGCGCCGGATCACGACGGCCATCAGCCGGTCGAGATCGATAAAGCTATCCTGCGACTCTGCTTGCGGAAGAGCGCTGTGGAAAGTGAAGTTCTTCTGATGCATGGCGACCACCTTGTCGGAGAAGCCCGAATGAACAATAGCCATGGCCTGCGGCCTTTTCGGCCGCAGGCCACAATGTGACAGGCTTAAGCGGCGGTCATCTGCGCTTCGTGCGAGACGACCAGGTTGCGGATCGAGTCATAGACCAAGCCGCCGATATCGGAGCGAGCGAGCGCGAAGGCGACGTTCGCTTCGATGAAGCCGTGCTTGGACCCGCAGTCGAACGTGCGTCCGTTATAGACCTGGGCATGGAAGGATTGCGTCTCGGAGAGGCGCAGCATGCCGTCGGTCAACTGGATCTCGTTACCGGCACCGCGCTCCTGACGGGCCAGAATATCGAAGATCTCGGGCTGCAGAATATAACGGCCATTGAGGTAAAAGTTTGAAGGCGCCTCGGATGGATGCGGCTTCTCAACCATTTTGGTCACGGCAAAGCCATGGCGCACGGACTCGCCCTTGCCGATGATGCCGTATTTCGAAGTTTCTTCCGGAGCGCATTCCTCGACGGCAACGATATTGCCACCGGTCTCATTATAGAGGTCCATCAGGCCGGCCATGCAGCCGCGCATGCCGTAGCAGAGCATGTCGGGCAAAAGCAGCGCGAAGGGCTCGTTGCCGATCAGGTCGCGGGCGCACCAGACGGCGTGGCCGAGGCCGAGCGGAGCCTGCTGGCGAGTGAAGCTGACGGCGCCCGGCCGCGGCAGAAGGCGTTCCAGCTCGCTGACCTGGTGGCTTTTGCCCGCCCTCTGCAGCGAGGAAATCAGCTCCGGCGTATCATCGAAATGGTCCTCGATCGCCGACTTGTTACGGCTGGTGACGAAGACGATGTGCTCGATGCCGGCTTCGATGGCTTCATCGACGGCATATTGCACGACTGGCCGATCGACGATCGTCAGCATCTCCTTTGGCATCGCCTTGGTGGCGGGCAGGAAGCGCGTTCCATTGCCGGCAACCGGGATGACTGCTTTTCTCACACGATGTTTGGGGTCCATGGCTCTATCCTTTGTTAGAGTGAGGGCCTGCGCCCATATTGGGCAGGGGGGAGGAAAGTGAAGAGGTAGGCGACGGCTGGCGACCGCTCCGCAGAGATGCGGCCAACCGACGAAAACGCGCAAAGATCGGCATGCTGAGATGGCGCACCGCCCGCGGGTTGAGGCATGCGATCTTGAGCATCGCCTGCAGTTCGCGCTCCTTGATGCTGTCGACCAGCTTCAGGAATGCGATGACGTCCTTCAGATTGCGCGTGCGTCGCCGTTGTGCGGCAAGGGCGGCAGCCCCGAAGGGATGTTCGGCGAAGAATCTGGTGTCTGCGGCAAGCATGGCCTCGACATGGTCTTGTCTGAGAACACGCGAGATCGACCCATCGCGAATATAATACAGGTAGCCGACGGTCGGCTCGACGACGCAGACGCCGCCACGAGCAAGGGCGGAAGCAAGGAAAATGTAATCCTCGCCGATCCGCAGGCTCTCATCGAAGCGCAGCCGATGCTTCTCGACGAAGGCTCGCTCAAAGACCGGCTTCATGTAGCCGAAATTGTGCTCCGACTGGAAAATCATGTTCGAGGCGATGAATTTTGCCAGCGTCAGCGTCGGCATGCGCGTCAGCATCGGCTCCGGGAACATCGGCAGCATGGTGCCCACGTCCTCGCGGATGACATCGAGATTGTCGACCGCGATCTGCGCCTCGACCTTTTCCGCCCTGGCGATCAGGCGGGCCATGCGATCCGGACGAAGGGCATCGTCGGAATCGAGCACAGCCACCCAGCGGCCGCGGGCCGCATCGAGCCCGGCATTGCGGGCAGCACCTGGACCGCCGTTGCGGGCCATGGCGACAAGGCGCACCCGCGGATCGGGATGGTTACCGGCAATCTCGCGCGTACCATCGCTCGAGCAATCGTCGACGACGATCACTTCCATGCTGACGGCGCCTTGTGCCAGCGCACTGTCGATGGCACGCTCGAGCGTTTCCTCGGCATTATAGGCAGCGATGACGAAGCTGACATCAGGGATGAAATCCGTCATTGCGGTGCCTTCTCCAGATTTCCGTATTGTTCGATTTCGCGAACTCCAAAGAGACCGCTGACGACGCCGGCATGCATGATGCCGCGCAGACCGTAGCGATGACGCTTGATGGGGGACGCGGAAAGCAGCGCGGCGGCAGCAAAGCAATAGGCGGATTTCGTACCCGCAAGCGCAATCGCACTCCAACGCCCAAAGCCACCCTTGGCTTCCAGCAGCATACGACCATGCGTCTGGCCCATGCGATACCGGCGCTTGGAGAGCCACGAAACGGTCGCCCGCTTGTTCGGGACGGGTTCGTAGACGAGCGCATCCGCTGCGTAGGCGATCCTGCCGCCCGCCTTGTGCATATGGGTGAAGAACTCGGTGTCTTCGCCGCCGCTGCGCCCGAGCGCGATATTGAAGCGTCGACCGGCAAGCGAAGGCGCGCCACGGCGCAGCAACACATTGCAGGTGTAGCCGGTCAGGATTTCTCCTGCGACCCAGACCGGCAAAGTCGAATGGAAATCGCCATGCTGCATCCAGGTCGGAGCGACATTCGCATAGACCGCCTGCACGGGACCGAGAACGGCGTCGGCGCCGGTCGTGTCGGCCATGATGATCATTTCGCTCAGCCAGTCTTCCGAGGCCGTTTCGTCGTCATCGATAAAGGCGAGGAAATCGCCGCTCGCATGCTCCAGGCAGGCATTGCGGGCGATCGAGATGTTCGATGCCGGGCAATGGACATAGACGACCTCGAAGGGCACGGCCGAACGCATGGCGTCGACGCGGCCCCGCGCACTCGGCGTTACATCATTGTCGGCGACGATGATCCGGATGATCGCGCCTGTGGGGACGCTGAGCACGGCAAGTGACAGCAGCGTCTGATCGAGCTCTGCCCGCCGATAGGTGCAGACCGCGATGTCTATCTTTGTCGGGCGTCGATGGACTTGTGTCATGACGCGATCCTGCGATTGCGGAAGCTGAAGACTTCCATCCAGAAGCCCATGGACCAGGCGAAATGCATGACCATGGCGGAAATTGCAGCCAGCGGGCCGTAAGGGTTCTTCTGGCCGAGAGCGATCCAGAAGCCATAGGCAATGCAGGCCACGGCCCATAGACCAACCGGAATAACAGCAATCCAGTTGAGGACGGCCAGGAAGGCACCAATGAAAATCGGCACGACCGCAAGCGGCAGCATCTGGCGCACGCTCGGCATGCTGCGATGCTTGAGAATATTACGCGCGCGGCCGCGGCCATAGCCGAGATACTGCTTGAAGAGCGTCGGCACGCTGGAACGCGGATAGTAGGTCATGGCCGTCTTGTCGGTCAGCCAGATCCGATACCCCGCCTTGTTCAGCCGATAATCCAGCTCGGCATCCTCGTTATGGCTGAAGGTTTCGTCATAACCGCCGACGGCGCGGAAGGCGGCAACGCGCATCAGCGCATGGTGCCCGTGTTCGGCCCAGTGACCCTTGGCACCCTCGCGATGCTTGGAGCCGCCATTGCCGAGCTTGGAGTTCTGGGCGACGGCCGTTGCCTTCTGGAAGGCGCTGAAGCCCATGGTGCGCATCGCAACGACGACGGAATCCGCGCCCGTCGCGCCAGCCTCTTGCACCAGCGTCTGGCAGTAATCGTCCGGGTAGTCCCCATGGGCGTCGATACGGATGAAATACTCATGATCGTCGCCGAACGTCTCGATGGCGAGATTGATCGCCGCGCTCTGCAGTCGTTTCGGATTATCGAGCAACAGAACGCGCGGATCTGTCAGCGCTATATCCCGAACGATCTCGCGCGTGCGATCGGTGCTGCCGCCATCAGCCACCACGATCCTGGCGTCGAGTTCGTCCAGAGCCTGCCCGAGCTTTTCGATCAGCGGCTCGATATGCTTTTCCTCGTTGAGGCAAGGAATAACGATTATGCAACGCATATCCCCTGAACTTTCGGTCGTCATTGCAATCCACCTCTATTGCGATGCAGTTGTGGGAGAGCCTGTATTTCGGCAATCTGCTCATTGGCGCGCGTCAGCGAGGCCAGCCGCTGCACCAGTCCCTGACAGTCGGTGCGATCCATCATCCATTGCTTGTGATCCTGGGATGCCACGGCCTCGAAAGCGGCGAGGTAGCGCTTCGTGTCCATCTCACCCAAAAGCGCCGCGAGATGCTCGGCATCAGCCTCGTCGAGCGTAAGCCCGATCCTTCGGCTCGTGAGGAATCTCGCTGTCTCGGTACCCTTGATCGCGATCGGCACGGTGCCGTAAAGGCCGCCTTCATAAAGGCGGTTCGGCAGCAGCCAGCTGGAGTTCAGGCCTTCTTCGAAGAAGTCGATGGCCCAGGAAAACTGGACTTCGCCATAGATCGCCGAGAGATCCTCAGGGTTCTTGTAGGCGCCGGCAAAATGCATGAAGGGTGCATCGCGGACGGTGCGATCGAAATCGTCGAACTCGGAATAAGCCGGTCGGCCCCGCAGGACGATCTCGAAACGACCACCCATCCGGCGAGAGAATTGATCGAGCAAGGCCAACGACTTGCGGCAGCGAAGGGCGCCGAACCAGCCTATCTTCCATGGCTTGCCCACAGCCGGCGGCCTTGCGGCCGATGCGATGGAGCGCGCCGCAGGCTCAAGCGCCAGCACCTTGTTTTCGAGCAGCATGACCGGCACATTGAGCCCGGAGCGCGGGCGGAAATAACGTTCGATGAAGGCTGGCGAACTGGTCACCAGCAATGACGCTTGCGAGCCGAAATGACGCTCCGCACTGCGAAGCGCACTGCCCACCACATCGTCGCGCAGCAACAGCCGATGGATATCGAGGCACTCATAGACGATCGGCATATCGCCGCCGAAAACGGACTTGGCGCGATTGGCCAGTGCCAGCATTTCGAGATTGCGGCCGATGATGAGGTCCGGCCTTGCGACCGAGCGCAGCGCACCACGCAGTTTCGCCGCCGATCTGGCCACCGCCGCGATACGCTGCGCAAATTGGGCATCCTGCGTCTTGCCGAGCTCGATCGGCTCGACACCATGGATGGCAGCCAGCGCATTGTTATCGCGCCGGAAACCCGCGAGCGTTACGAGTGCCCCGCCGGCCTGCAGCATCAGCACTCGCCTGCGCACGGCCGGGTCGGCAAGATCATGAACGAAGTACAGTATATGCAGCATCAAAATTTCCGCTTTTGCGCCCGACCAGGACCGGGCACCTCGTGTGGTTGGTGTTGCATGGTGCATTGCAACCGGCCGCGGGGGATGCCACGCAGCCGGCCGTGTTTAATCGAGCTTGCAGGTGATCGATTCCGGGAACAGGCACTTCTCTCCCGGCGCAGTGAAGGCGACGCGCTTGATCTCCATGGTTGCCGGCTCGCCGCCGTAGGCGAACTTGCCCATCCAGCCACTGAGCGTATCGGTACCCCAGAGGCTGAAGAAGATCTTCTGGGCATTCGTCGGTATCTTCGAAGGATCGGTGACCTCCTGAACGAGCTTGCCGTTCACGTAATAGCGCAGACGATCCTTCTCCCAGACGAAGGCATAATCGTTGAAGCCCTGGTCGGCACCACCGGAAACCGGCACCAGCTTTTCGTTGCCGCCCTTGGCCGAAATATATTGGTTGACCTGAACCTGGCCGGGATTCTTGCCGAGCACTTCGAAATCGATTTCGTCATGCGGCTTCTTGTCGGTCGGACCGATATAGGTGAAGAAGGCAGAGTTGAGACCAGGCCCCTTGGCTGTGCGGTAACGCGCCTCGTAGGTGCCATAGCCGTAACGTTTCATCGTCTGGATTTCGCCGCAAGCATAATTGCGATCGCCGGTCTTGGACTGGGTGAACTGCAGTTGCAGCGCTCCGTCCTTGACGCTCACCTGTTTTCTCGACCAGGTGCAATTCTGATACGCTCCATTGTTCCAGCCATCGGAGATATACCAGCGGCTGGTATCCAGATGCTCGAAATTGTCGACGAATGACCGGCTGCTCGCCTGATCATCCTGAGCGGACACGGCCTGCGGCAGGCAGCACGCACTCATGAGAGCGATTGAGACAAGACCAAGTCTTTGCACGTAGCTTTTCGATGTCGTCATGGCATCACCTTTGCTTCGAACGCACTTGCCGATCTTCGGCAGCGCGGTTCTGGGCGGCGCGGATTTCGCTTTGCGGGCGTGCCCGGCTGCCGGTCAGCAGGTTGTGGAAGCTTGGCAGGGCGTAGCGCGCCATGCCATTGGTCAAGGGCAGCAACAGCAAGGCAAGTGCGGCCGCCAGAAGATAGAAAATCGGATAGAGTTCGCTGCCACCGCGGTTCCAAAGAACCCAGAGACAGAAGAGCAGCGGATAATGGGCGCAAAAAATCCAGAAGCTGAGGCTGCCGGTTCCTGCCAGGCCCTGCCCGATCCGGCTGCGGATGAAGATTGCCGATAGCGCCCAGAAGCCGGGAATACCCACCAGCACCATCAGATTGCGACAAACCTCAAGCCACAACGGCAATCCAGGCCCTGTCATATAGGCAGCCGTTGCCAGAAGCGCTGCAAGCGCAATGAAAGCAGGTGCGATCAGGGCGGCATAGCGATCTATGAGCGTCACATCGATACGATGGAGGCTCAGGTAAATTCCGAAGCCGAAGCTGAAGAGGATCGAGTTCCGCAACACTATCCCGATAGATATGGGCCAGGCTGCAAGCAGAAGCAGAAAGACCAATGTCGGTAACGGAGCACGACGGATAAGAAAAGCCAGTACCGGCGACAGCAAAATGCAAACAAAAAGGTCGCGCAAAAAATAGAGCGGCAGATTTATCGGTTCGCCGTCGATAGCGAGCAAGAGATTTGATATCGTATGCGGATTGGCTTCCGACAGATCCGGCAGATATCCATCGCCTATACCGTAGTACTGAAGAAGCAATACGAATAGGAAGAAAGTGCTATTCCACAACAGGAACGGCAGAATAACTGTCTTTGTCTTCCGGCCAATGGTCTTTGTATAGCTCTGCGGTGCCTTTCCATTACGAAACAGCAAGTAACCGGAGATCACGCTCAGGCAGGGAACACCGACACGGAACAAACTGTCACGCAGGAACACGCGCAGCCAATCGAAAAAACCATAGGCACCGTTGAACGGGCTGGTATGCGGATCGAACGGTATGTGGACAAAGATTATGCCCGAGATGAGCACGATACGCATGAGGTTTATCCGCGAAGACACGTTGGCAGTCACATTCACGATGTCTGTCACCCCTTCTTCGGGCTGCATCCCCCCTCGCAGCCATTTCAAACAGAGCAGAGCTCGCAGAGGTAACCTAGGGCGCTCTTCGGAAAGGGAATATGGCACCGCAGCAAAATTGAGCAAAAAATCATATGCGGATCAGTGCAAAAAACGCCGATTTGTACGCGTTTAAGCATGGAATAATCGATTTGAATCGGAGAAAAGCTCTGCTGCAGAAGGCACTTAGACGCCCGCTCGATGTTTCGATGCCGGTTTCCGGCGAAGGGGTCCGACCCACCCTGTTTTTTTACTGGAAGGTGAAGATTTTTTGCAGCGCAGCAGAGTTTCGTAGGCGAACCATGACCAAAATGCGACAGCATTTCAATCCTTATAAGAAAAGCAATTCACATCGCTCCCCTCATGAGTGCAATAACGTGCGATCATGGTGCGCAATGTATCACAATGATCCGTCGGCCGGACGGTCTGAATGCTGCCACGCGCGGATAAAGTTTGAGAAAATCTCGTTTCTCAACATTGCTCGACACCGATTGGACGCTACCTGTTGGCGTCACAACGACCTCCGTTATGGGTCAATCGGCCGGGAAATTGCCGCGGATGCCGTTGGAAAGCCAATGATCATGCCCTCGGGGATGAGACCGCAAGCCCTTGAATCAAAACCGTAAAGGCGGGAAAATGGCGTCTATCACGATTGTTATTCCGTTCTATCAGAAGCAAACCGGCGTTCTGCAGCGCGCGTTGAACTCGATATCCCGGCAGACATTTCAGGATTTCGATATCCTCATCGTCGACGATGAATCCCCACTTCCGGCAGAAGGCGAGCTGCAGTCGCTGAGCAGCGAAGAAAGAAAGCGCATCCGTGTGATCCGTCAGGCCAATGCGGGTCCGGGCGGGGCTCGCAATACCGGCCTTAATAGCGTGCCGGCCGAGAGCCGGTTCGTGGCCTTCCTGGATTCCGATGACGAATGGGCACCGGAGCATCTCAGCAATGCCTTCGGAACGCTGACCCATTACAATGCCGATTGCTACTGGGACTCCATCGATGGCGGCAAGGAGTTCTATTATCACTTCAGCATCGCCGAGCTTGGGAAATCGGCCGATACGATACGATTGTCGGACAGGCCCGCCGTCGTCGAAATCCCGAACATCGCCAGCGTCATGTTGCAGGATTGGAGCTTTTTGCACATGTCCTGCATGGTGATCGGGAGGCCGCTGTTCGAAAAGATCCGTTTCGAGCCGTCATTGCGGCTGGCGGCGGAGGATGTCTTGTTCTTCTGCGACTGCATTCTCGCAGCCAAGCGGGTATTGCTGTGCGAAAACGCCGGCGCACTGCGCGGCGAAGGCGTGAATATCTTCCACAGCATCGACAATGACTCCCCGCAATTCCTGCGTCAGCAATTCAACACATGGACGGCGCTCAATACGCTGGAGCAAAGATTTTCGCGTCGGCCGCAGGATGTCGAGTCCATCCGTCTCTATAAAAACCGCGCCCGGCGGCAGGCGCTCTGGAGCCAGGCGCGACAGATGCGACAGCGGCGTATGCCGCAATTTGGATTGCTGGCAAAATGGGCCTTGCGCGACCCGGCGATTTTACAAAGCGTCATGCAGCTTGCCGTGGGCAAGCTCGCGCCCTAGGTTTTGCAGCGCAGCATGAGCTGCGCATGCCGCATCGAAGAGCCACGGCATGCCCCGCTATCGTTTGGATCAGCAAGGAGTCCTGTATGAAGCCGTTCCACTGGGAATCCACCCATGGCAATTTCGGTGATGATCTCAATCTCTGGCTCTGGGATTTCCTACTCCCCGGCCTTCGCGATGTTCACGCGGAAACACTGCTGGTCGGCGTCGGAACCGTCCTGAACACAGAGATCCTGCCTCACGAGGGACGCAAGCTCGTCATCGGCAGCGGCTTCGGTTATGGTTCCCTTCCCGATATGCGCGACACTTCGCAATGGGATGTCCGCAGCGTGCGTGGCCCGCTGACGGCGGAAAAGGCTGGCTTGCGCGCCGAAATGGGCATCGTCGATCCCGCCGTCCTGGTGACGGAAATGCCGGAATTCCAGAACATTTCGAAAAATGGCAAGCGCACCTTCATTCCGCATTGGGAATCGGCTGCCGCTGGCCTCTGGCCTGAAATCTGCAAGACCGTCGGCCTTTCCTATCTCGACCCCCGCGGCGAGGCGAAGGCCGTGATCCGCGAAATTGCCGCCTCCGAACTGATCGTTGCGGAATCCATGCACGGCGCCATCCTTGCCGATGCTTTCCGCGTTCCGTGGATTGCAGTCAGCTCCTCACGCTCCATCAACAGCTTCAAATGGAACGACTGGGCTCGCTCGCTCGGCGTCACCTATCAGCCGAAGCACATTCCCGTTTCAACCCGCGCCGAGGCGATCGCCAAGGGTGCGAAGTTCTGGGGCGTTGGCTTTGAGCGCAGCACGTTGGCAGCAGCCGAGCTTGGAAAGCAGCGCTACGGGGAAAACGTGATGCTTGCCGATCCAGAACAGACCACGCTGCGCGTCATGGCGAAGCAGGCGCTCGCCATGCCTTCCGCCCTGGCGCTGTGGCAGGCAAGCAAAGCAAGGCCGCAGCTGAGCAAGGACAGCGCGCTGGCAGCCTGCAAGGAGCGCCTCCTCAATGTGATCGAAGGTGTACGCCGCGACTATCTATAAGCCGCGATACCGCTATTTCGGAGCGGCCTGCAGAAGATAGCGCAGGCCGTTTGCACCGGCATGGGCAATGGGTGCGCCGCTCCGCTTGCGGAAGCGCTCTGTCTTGTCCGTGAGAATGCCTCCGGCAATCGCCGGGACGGCGAAGGGATGCGAAAGTGCATAAATCGCGGCAGACAAAAGTCCCGACTGCGACTTGATGTCGAGGAAATGCCGCAGCTCGTAGCGATCGCGGATATGCTGCTCATGACGGCGGATGATCGCAGCATCTTCTGAAGAAAGCCCGCCCTTGGCAAGAATGGTCCGGTCAGCCTCATAGAGGCGGCGCAAATCCTCTGTCTTGTGCCGGCCGCTCAGGGAATCGCTGCGCACGACCGCGCCATAACCGCAGCTGTGGATGATCTTGTAGCGTGCGCGCTTGGCCAGCGCACGCACATACAGATCGTAATCTTCGCCGAGGCGCAATGCCTCGTTGTAGCGCAGGCCATGCGCATCCAGAAATGAACGCCGCATCAAGGGCTTCAGGAAGCCGATCTCACCGCGGCGCACGCCGCGCTTGGAAATATTGCCCTCGACGAAAGCAGCAAGATCGAGAAAACGCGGCTTTGCATCGAAATGATCGAGCCGTGCATGCGCCTCAGGAACGGTGTCGGCACTGACGAAGGCGATGTTGTCGGCAACGAAATCCCAATCATCAGCGGCAAGCAGCGCAGCGAAACGCCCCGGAAAGAAGAAATCGTCGGCATCGAGAATGCCGATCAACGGAGCCTTGGATATCTCGATCGCGTGATTGCGTGCTGCGGCGGGACCGCGGTTCTTCTCGAATTCCTGGATTGTCAGCCTGCCGCTGCCGTCATCGGCCTTGGCGGCGGCGGCGGCGGTTCCATCCGTCGAACCGTCGTCGATGACGACGACTTCAGCCACTTCGGGCTCCCGAAGGGCCGAGGCAACGGCCAGCCCGATGGTGTCGCTGGCATTCTTCGCGGCAATGATTACGCAGACACTTTTTTCTGCACGGTCGGTCACGTCAGCCTCCAATGGTTCAGGCGGAGACTTAGGACATGGCTCTGATCCGGCAACCGCCGGGTCGTCAAAAGATCTGATTGTCTACCCTGTCAAGGGTTGAACGGCTCGGACCGCTTCAAACTGGATGCGGACAGACCGGCGACCTTGCTGTCCTCCTGGCCCACCGGCACCTTGTCTTCGTTCAACAGGGCCTCGTGCGCTTTGCGCTCTTTCCACACAAGGTAGAGCACGCCCAGGAAATAGCCGACCTGCAAAAGGACGGCACAGATCACCGTTTCGATCAGCGTGGTCGAAAGCGAGTTCGTCAGGAAATATGTTGCGATAGCAAATACGATCAGCGTGCCCAACATGCTGATGAAAACGCGGGGCGCATACATAATCTTACCTCGCCCGCTCTGCCATCATATAAAAAACGATCAAGGTCTTTCCTCCCTTATCAGACCCGAAACTCAAATATATTTTATGATTCATTGAGATTCAACCAAGTCACGTTGATCCGTTGCGATTTGAGACGACCCTAACGCCGGGCCTGTTAAAACTACACCTCGATTATAATTACAATTGAATTTGTTCATCTTTCTCTTTGCAATTATATGGAGATGTAATGAAATAATGCAATTATAGCGAGGCACGCGGTCAGCCACGCCCCTGTGGTTTCATCGCCAATTCAATCAACTTTTATTACAAAGTCCTGAAAAATCCGATCGCAGTATGTGCACCGCAAAATATTGCTGCAGCGCAATATATCCTATGAAGAAATTAGGATAGCATATAGCTGAAGGGAAACCGAGCACAGGCTATCGAAGCCAATGATAATGAACAACTTACCGTTCGATGCCTATAACATCCTTAGAAATCGTCGACTATGACGCGGCAGAGCTGCTAGCCGTGCCTTTATACGCAGCGCGATACAGTACAACCCATCTATAACCGATCACTGATTTAAACCAAGTCACCATTGATGCGGTAAATATATACCACCATGCCATATCGCTACAAAAGTTTGGCTTAAAAAGTCCAAATCGGAACCTACACTCCGATCATCCCGGCTCTAATTACGCGTCCGAGAATTTCCGACCAATCGTCAACATGAATGGAGTTTTCTCTATGAAGTCTGCGACGAGATCGGCCACATCGGCTTTTTTCAGCGCCGCGGAAAGCGACGTCTTTCCGCCCACTGGTGGAGTACTGAAACGTGTTTTCGACGTCTCTACCGCTATGCTCGCTTTGATTTTCATCAGCCCGCTCTTTCTAATGCTGATGCTGCTGGTGAAACTTACAGACCGCGGCCCCGCTTTCTACGGCCATCGCCGTATCGGCCATAATGGCAAGACTTTCCGTTGCCTGAAGTTTCGCACCATGGTCGTCGATGGCGACAAGGTGCTGCATACCCACTTGCAGTCCAATCCCAAGGCAATGGACGAGTGGCGCGCAACGCGCAAACTGCAGAACGACCCCCGCGTCACCACCGTCGGTGCCGTCCTGCGCAAACTCAGCCTCGACGAGCTGCCGCAGCTCATCAACATCATCCGCGGCGAAATGAGCGTTGTCGGACCACGCCCGGTCGTGGAAGATGAGCTCGAGCGCTATGAGACCTCGGCAATCTATTATTTGCAGTCTCGTCCGGGCTTGACCGGCCTCTGGCAGGTCAGCGGCCGCAACGACGTCTCCTATGAAAGCCGCGTCGCCTTCGATACGCATTATGTGAAGAACTGGTCGCTCAGCAGCGACATGGTGATCATCGCCAAAACCATTCCTGCAGTCTGCCTCTCGCGCGGCAGCTATTGATGATGACTGGCAGATACCGCGGGAGGTTTCCTGCGGTTTTCCCGCGTCTTGCGGGTTGCCTACCAATAACAGGGAAGATCCTGCATGATTGAATTTCGGCCTTCCAAAAGGCTTGTACGCGTCAAGACATCGCTGCGCTGCGCATCCTTCGTAGCCCTCAGCCTTTGCGTAGCTTCCGTCTCGGCTTCGGCCGAAAACCTTCCCGGATATCATCTGGGCGTCATGGACAAGCTACATGTGCGCGTTGCCGAATGGCAGACCGCCGAAGGTACCATCCGCGACTGGTCGGTGATTTCGGGCGACTACACCGTAGGGCCATCCGGCTCGATCTCGGTTCCTTTCATCGGGGACATGCCCGCAGTCGGCAAGACCACGGATCAGATCGCCGACGCCATCGGCCTTGGACTGCAAAAGCAGTTCGGCCTGCGTGATCGCCCGTCGGCTTCCGTTGAAATGTCGCAGTTCCGGCCGATCTATCTTTCGGGAGAAATCCAGAATCCCGGCGAATATCCGTTCGCGCCCAACCTGACCGTGCTGAAAGCCGTAAGCCTCGGTGGCGGCATGCGCCGTGCCGATGCCGGACAGCGCTTTGCCCGCGATTTCATCAATGCCAAGGGCGACGCCGTCGTCTATATGGCGGAGCGCGGTCGCCTGCTGATGCGCAAGGCACGTCTGCTGGCCGAACTGGCTAGCAAGGATGATATCGATGTGCCGACGGAGCTGAAGCAATTGCCGCAAGCGGCAGATCTGCTCGCGAGCGAGAAAGCGCTGATGGATACGCGCAGCAAGCGCATGAAAACGCAACTGCAATCGCTGGAAGACTTGAAGGCGCTCTTGCAGAACGAAGTCGAGGCCCTTTCGAAGAAGAACGACACGCAGAGCCGTCAGCTCGATTTGGCCAAGGCCGATCGCGACAAAGTCGAAAGCCTGACCGAGCGTGGGCTGGAGCTTGCCTCCCGCAGAATCTCTGCTGAACAGCGTGCCTCCGACCTGGAAGCGACGCTTCTCGATACGGAAACCGCATCCCTGAAAGCCAAGCAGGATATCAACAAGGCCAATCAGGACGAGATTACTCTGCATAACGACTGGCAGAGCTCGTTGGCCCAGGACATGCAGGACACAGACACGCAGCTGGAAACGCTGCAGCTCAAGCTGTCGACCAGCCAATCACTCATGCAGGAAGCCGTGGCTCAATCGGCCGACGCCGGCAACCTCGATCCGAGCGGACCGGGTGTAAGCATTTCCTACACGATCATTCGTGACGAAAACGGCCAGCCGAAGGAAATCCAGGCTCAGGAAAACACGCAGGTACTGCCGGGCGACTTGATCAAGGTCAATACCGGCCTTGCCATGCGATAGGAAAGTCGATGCGGATAGCCAAATCGCTCTTTGTGCGTCCAGGCAGCAACGCCACCTATGGCATGGTGGCGATTGCTCTCTCTTTCTTCGTGTTTGCCTATTCCTCCCGCTTCGGCCAGCCATCCATCCTGCTCTACTACGCCCTGTGGTTTCCGCTTGTCATGATCGACTACCGGAATGTGCTCGGCAGCTATAATAGACAGCTCTGGCTCTTCGCGTTCGGGGTTTTCACCTGCCTGTCGATCTTCTGGTCGGTCGTCCCCTCCGTGACGGCGCGCGCGGCGATCCAGTATATGACGCATATCTTCTGCGCCCTGGTCGCCATGCGCACGCTCGATATCCGCACGCTGACGCGCGGCGCGATCGCAGGCACCGCCATCGTGCTCATCTATTCGATATTGTTCGGCTATTATGCCTACGATCCGATCGACGGAAGCTACAGCTTCGTCGGCGCCTTCGACTCCAAGAACCAGCTCGGCTTTTACGCCTCGCTCGGCATCTACTTCGCCTTCGCCGCCGTCTTCGTCCTTGGCGAACGTCGGATCTGGATGCTGGGTGCAGGATTTGCCGGCCTGCTGTCGGCCTACTGTCTCCATGCTTCGGCATCGGCAACATCGGTGCTGACGACGGGATTGGTCGTGGTGTTATGCATAAGCCTGCGTGTGATCCTATATCTATCGCCCAAGCAGCGTAAAAGGCTGTTTGTGACAGCGGCCGTCTCCGGCATCATCATTGCAGTTGCCGGCGTCTATCTCGGTGCGGTCGATCTTGTTCTCGGCGTCTTTGGCAAGGATTCCACGCTCACCGGACGTACCTATCTTTGGCAGCAGGGAATCGCGGCTGCGCAGCAGAACCCGTTCTTCGGCGTCGGCTATCAAGCCTACTGGGTCCAGGGTTTCTCCGAGCCCGAGCGACTGTGGGATGAGTTTTTTATCGCCTCCCGCGCCGGCTTCCATTTCCACAATACCTATATCGAAACCACGGTCGAAACCGGACTCATCGGCGTCTTCTTGCTCGCCTCGATCCTGCTGACGGCTTTCATCGGCCATATCAGCCGTTTTCTGAGCGACATCAGAAATGATGAATCCTACATCCTTCTAGGTGTCGCGACCCTGTTGCTGATCCGCTCCTTCGTGGAGATCGACATTCTCAATCCGTACCATGTCGGCTCCTTCCTGTTCTACTTCACAGCAGGAAAGCTCTCCATGCGAGCGCGTATGCCAACGAACACGCCATCGCGAGTGGATGAGCAGATACAATTCGTGCCTCCCGTCAACTGGGAGCCGCGACCCGGTCAATGAAGACACTCTACGGCATTCAATATCTCCGTGCCTTTGCCGCGCTCGCCGTAGTGTTGTTTCACGCCGCCGAACGCAGCGGCGGCCATTTTCGCATTGGAGCCGCAGGCGTCGACGTCTTCTTCGTCATCAGCGGCTTCATCATGTGGACCATGAGCGAGCGCCGGCCGGTAACGCCGCTGCGCTTTGCGCTCGACCGGCTGCAGCGCATCGCGCCATCCTACTGGATCGTGACCGCCATCATGATCGTCGGCGCCGTTATCGGCCTGTTTCCGAACATGAAGCTGACGGCAAGTCATATTCTCGGCTCGCTACTGTTCATTCCCGTTCGCTCGCCAAGCGCCGGCGGTGGCGAGATCTGGCCGGTTCTGGTGCAGGGATGGACGCTGAATTTCGAGATGTTCTTCTACGTCATCTTCGCGGCGTGCCTGTTTCTGCCGCAACGGCTGCGGCTTGCCGGCATGACGGCGATCTTCCTCTCCTTCGTCCTTGCTGGCGGCATCATCGATCCGCAGTCGCCGCTGCTTCTGACCTATACGCGGCCGATCATCCTGGAATTCGTCGCCGGCGCCATCCTCGGGCGCCTCTGGCTATCCGGACACGTGCCGGGGACAGGTCTCGGCCTTGCCCTGATCGCCGTCGCCCTGTCGGGCTTTGCCACGATCCAGATTCTCGGCCTGGACTTCAACGAGCTAACCTGCGGACCGCTCGCTGTTGCCCTCGTGCTCGGCATGGTGTCGGTGGAGCGCAGCGGCAAGTTGCCCTCCATCCCCCTGCTTACCTATCTCGGCAACAGCTCCTATTCGATCTACCTCTGGCACACCTTGGCCATTTCGGTGGTCGTCAAGCTGATGGCGTCGATGCAGATACCTTCTGACGCCATTACTCTCATCGGCGTCATCGGTGGCACCATTCTCGGCATCTGTGCCTATGAAGCCGTCGAAAAGCCATTGCGCAATCTTCTGAAGAATCTGAGCTGGCAGAGATCACGCCCCTCACCCGCCTGAAGCTCCCGCTCCGCACAACCATTGCGCAATCCCGCCCGCTTATGCTCGCGGGCGCTTGACGACACGCGTCGGAGAACGTCCTATGGGCGGACGCGAAATTCGAAAACTCCACGGCGACTGCGATCCGCCGTCACTATCCTCGGTTCACGGACCCCACATGAAACGTTTGGCAACCGCTTTGCTGCTGGCTCCGCTTTGGGTCCCCTTCCTTCTCGCCGTCGCTACCGCCCTCTTCTGGCCGGTGCCACATATCCTGAGCGATACCAGCAGGCTGTCATGGATCTGGACGGCGACTTCGGCAGGTGCGCTCCTGGGATATGCGGCCGTCCTCGCCATTGGACTGCCATCGCATATATGGTTGGGCAGGCGGGGCCACCGCTCGCTTCGAGCCTATCTGGTCACATGGTTCGTGCTTTCGGTCATCGCGTGGGTGATCGGTTTCATCGCAGCCTTCGCTATGCTCGGGCCGGGCTTCGCGCTCTCATACCTGATGGAAGTCATCGTCCATCGCCCCTATGTGCCGCTTGCATTCGGGACGATGTGGGCCGTGGTCGGCGCCACCTTCTGGGCGATCGTGCGACCCGATCGCTAGAGCAATTCCAGGAAAAGTGCACAGCGGTTTTCCGTCCATAATTGCTTAAAATAAAGAGATAGAGCCGTTCAGAGATTCCATGAGAAGCTGAACCACTCTATCTCCTTGCAGGTCCGTTGACTTAAATCACGACCCTGGTGAAACCAGCGATCGGGGCAAATCCAGGCGACACCAAAACAATAAATTCCGCCTCTGTTTCGTTCGCTTTCGACAGAAAGATCATGGCGCATTGGCAGCTCCTGACAAAGCCACGCCACCTCTACAACGCCCGTCCTCCGATCAGGATCGGCAATACCGGCGGAATATAAAAATGCCTGCGCATCGGTCAGAAAAAATTGGATAAAACCCAATAAAATCGATGGATTGAAATAAGTTAAGCAAAAACTAATTTTCCCGAGGCTTCCGCAAGTGGAAGCTCATCTAACCAACGTTGCCCTATTCCAATTTTCAACATGGAGAAAATTTATGGCTCGCTATTTCGAGTTCGAAACCAGCCCATACGACGCCAAGTTTGTATTCGAGCTTACGGATGAAACGAAGATCGCCCATGTCCTGAAAATCCTCTCCGGGGAAGAAAAGGATAAAGTTCACGTCATCGGAAGGATCAAGGTAGGGAGGAAATCCTACAATCCGAATTTGGATTTCTACATGGACCCGGATTCGATCGACTTCTTCGAAGTGTCAATCGAGGTCTGCGACGCAACCACCAATTATGTCAACGACCATCTCGATGAAGCCGGCGGCGCATTCCTGCCCGGATACGTCTGGTGCCCATGGAGCTCCAAGGTGACCCGCGAAGTCACTCCCTGATAACGAGCGAGGCGATCGGGCGGGATAGCTCCCGCTCGATCGTCGCTTCATGTCCGATCATGCGCCTAGGCCCGGCGGCGACGCAGCTGATCGAAATAGACGATGACGATGATCAGGACGCCGGTGATGATGCGCTGCCAGAAGGAATTGAGATTTAACAGGTTGGCGCCGTTGTTGATGGTCGCCAAGATGAAAGCGCCGATCAGCGGACCATAAACCGTACCGACCGCGCCGAACAGGCTGGTTCCGCCGATGACCGACGAGGCGATCGCCTGCAGCTCCCAGCCATCGGCCTGGGTAGCATTGCCGATGGCGATGCGCGAGGCCAGGAGAACGCCGACGAAGGCAGCACAGGTTCCCGACAGGATATAAGCGAGATAGATCATCCAGTTGACGTTGACGCCGGAAAGCCGGGCTGCCTCGCGATTGGAGCCGACAGCGAAGAGATAGCGCCCCCAGCGGCTCAGATGCAGGAAGATCACAGCTGGGATCGCCACCAGGATCACCATCCAGAACAGGCTCGGGATCCCCAAGAAATCCGAGACGGCGAAATTGGTGAAATCATCATTGACGATGTTGATCGTGGAGCCGTTGGTGATGAGAAGACCGATACCGCGAAGCGATGTCAGTGTCGCGAGCGTGATGATGAAGGGCGGCAAGCCCATGCGCACGATGCCGAAGCCATGGAACGCGCCGATCAAGACCCCGAACAGCAGGGTGATGAGGATTGCGGCCCAGACCGGAAATCCGGCCTGCAGCAGCCAGGCGATGATGACGGTGCAGAAGCCAACAATCGCTCCGACGGAAAGATCGATGCCCGCCGTGATGATGACGAAGGTCTGGCCGAGCGCAAGAATGGCCGTCATTGAGCCCTGGCGCATCAGATTGGTGATGTTGAGCGGCGTCCAGAATTTGTCGGTCCAGAAGCCAAGAACAATCCAGAGCGCCAGCAGCAGCAGGATCAGCGTCAAGCTGAAGAGGATATTCATCTTGCGCCGCGGCGCTACGGTCGGGCCTTCTGTCGTATTCGCGGCCATTTTTGTTCTCCCTCTTTAGACTTGTTTATTGTTCAAACGCCGATTGCCTCGCCGAGGACTTCCTCGTGCGTTGCCGCATGGAAATCATGGCTGGCGACCAGCTGGCCGTGGCGGAAAACGTGCAGGCGGTCGGCAAGCTCGTAGACCTCAGGCAGATAGGAGGAGATGACGATAATGCCGGCGCCGGCGCGCAGCAGTTTGGCAAACAGTCTATAAATCTCGGCCTTCGTCCCGACGTCGACGCCGACGGTCGGCTCGTCGAAGATGAAGAGCTTGGCGCCATGGCTCAGCCATTTGCCGATGACCACCTTCTGCTGATTGCCGCCCGACATGGCGGAGACCAGAACCCGCCGGCTCGGCGTCTTGATGCTGAGATCGCGAATCTGCTTGTCGGCATTGGCAGCTTCGCCCTTATTGTTGATGATCGGGCCGCGGCTTAGCCGCTTGAAAACGGGCAGATTGATGTTCAGCCCGATCGGCAGATTGAGGCAGAGCCCCTGATCGCGCCGGCTTTCGGGCGCCAGCGCAATGCCGAGATCCATCGCATCACGCTCGTTGCGGATGTCGACCTTGCGCCCCTGCCAGTAGATCTCTCCGGCCGAAAGCGGCTGGCGTCCGTAGAGACCAAGCGCGAACTCGCTGCGGCCGGCACCGATCAACCCGTAAAGGCCGACGATCTCGCCGGCACGAACGCTGAGCGAAACATTCTCGAAGCCGGGGCCGGAAAGGCCGCGCGCCTCGAGGATGGTGTCGCCGATCGGTATCTCCTCCTTGTGGTAAATCTGCTCGATGGAGCGATTGATCATAAGCTTGATCAACTCGTCCTCGTTGGTTTCGGCGATCGTGCGGGTGCCGACATGTGTGCCGTCACGCAAGACGGAGACCCGGTCGGCCAGTTCGAACACCTCTTCCATGCGATGGCTGATATAGACGATCGTCACGCCCTCGCCCTGCAAGCGACGGATCAGCTTGAACAGTTGCGCCGATTCCTGGCGGGTGAGATAGGCAGTCGGCTCGTCGAAAATCAGAAATTGCGTGCCGCGCATCGCGGCTCTAGCGGTTGCGACCAGCTGCTGCTGGCCGATGGTAAGGGAGCTCAGGAGCTCACCGGCCGGTAGTCCGAAGCCGAGATCGTCGAGCACGGTCTGTGCCATCGCCACCATCTGCTTCTTGCGCATCAGGCCGAAGCGGTTGACTTCATCGCCAAGGAAAAGATTGGCCGCGACCGTCAGATGCGGGCAGAGCACCACTTCCTGATGCACGGCATTGATGCCGCGGGCGATCGCCTCATTCGGCGTTGCGAGCGCCACAGGATGACCGCACCAGAAGATTTCGCCGGATGTTCTTGTGATGACACCGGTCAGGAGCTTGATGAGGGTCGATTTGCCCGCGCCGTTCTCGCCAACGATCGCATGGATCTCGCCGGCCAGAAACGTGACGGTCGCAGGCTTCAGCGCCTCGACGAAGCCATAGCGCTTCTGCAGACCTTTAAGCTCAAGGATGGGCGAGCCGGCCGGAATGCGGTTTGCTTCCGTCTTCACGGTGTCGTCGTGCCGATGGCTGATTTCTTCAAGGCTCGTCATGAGGTCTCCTCCCTCTCGCATCACCGCGCAACCGCCTCGGAGAGGCGGCCAGACGAAAAGGCCGCGCCCGATCACACGGGCGCGGCCTCAAGCCTTACTTGACCTTCGGGTTCAACAGGGCGTCGATCTTCGGATCGCTCATGTTCGCCTTGGTGACGAGGTTGGCGCCGGTGTCGACATTGGCCTCGACCTTTTCCTTCTTGGAAGCAGCGAGCGCGGTCTTGATGCCGTCATAACCCATGCGGTACGGGTCCTGCACCACGAGGCCGGCAAGAACGCCGGACTTCAGGAAGCCGACGGTCTTGTCGTCATTGTCGAAGCCGATGACCTTGATCTTGTCGCCGAGCTTGTTTTCCGCAATCGCCTGGCCCACACCCTGGGCCATGATCAGATTGGAGGCAAAGACGCCGACAAGCTTCGGATTGGCCGTGATCAAGTCGGTCATGATGTTGAGGCCGGTCGTGGCCTGACCGTCCGCATATTTATCAGCAACGACCTTGAGGCCCGGATACTTGTTCTTGACCTCTTCCAGGAAGCCCTGACGGCGCTGGTCGAGAGAACCGACGCCCGGCAGGCTGGTGATGATGGCGATCTCACCCTCTTCCTTGCCGGTCATGCCCTTGATGGCAGCGGCAAGGCCGTCAGCGGCGATGCGTCCGCCTTGCGTGTTGTCGGTCGTCAGGAACGAGACGAAAGACTTGGAATCGGCGGCAGAGTCGATGCCGACGACCGGTACGGACTTGGCGGCTTCATCCACGGGCTTGCCGAGCGCCTTGAACTCGGTCGGCGAAATGACGACAGCGGCCGGCTTGCCGGCAACAGCGTTTTCGAGAATGCTGATCTGGCCGTTGATATCGGATTCCGACTGTGCGCCGAGTTCCGGCACCTTCACACCGAGATCCTTGCCCGCCTGGCGGGCGCCGGCAAGAACGATTTGCCAGTAGAAGGATGTCGTATCCTTGACGATGATCGGGATGGTCACGTCAGCCGCGAAGGACTGCACGGGCATCGCCATCGCTATGATGGCAGCGCCGGCAAGGCCGGTAAAGCTGCGGCGGGACAGAAGTGACTTGGCAATTTTCATCTGCTTCTCCTCTCAACGCGCTCTCTCTCCTGCACACCTGCCGCTGAACGCTTACGGCTCGGTATCGTGACGCCTTGCGGCATCACGCATCGCGCGGCGAAAAGGCCACCGACGCAAAACAGGCTTTCCTCCTCCTCGAAGCCGTCTCTCCCGACGGCTCGATAGCTCCCAATCTGCTGGAGCGGTTCAGCGTTTCACGGAATCGCAAAACCGCTCCATCTGCTGTCTCACGCAATTCCGGACGGAAAACCGCTTCGCACTTTTCCTGGAATTGCTCTAAACCCTGACCGCCTCATCTCCCAAAGGAGGCGCGACCACGGTCAAACCTTCGAATTCCGCATAGAGGCTGTCGGGAAGCCTTGGCTCCACCAGCTGCATGTTGCGGACAAGACTTTCCGGCTTTGCCGTGCCGATCAGCACCGAAGCCACGCAAGGGCTGTGCAGCGGAAACTGAAGCGCTGGCTGGGCAAGCGGCAGGCCATGCTTGCGGGCGATCTCCTCCATCGCCCCCACCTTGGCCAGAATATCCGGCGTCGCCGGCAGATAGTCGAAATGTGCGCCGGGCACAGGGCCAGTCGCCAGAATACCCGAATTGAAGACCCCGCCCACGACCAGCGACGTTCCCTTCTTCTCGCAAAGCGGCAGCAACTCGGCAACGGCAGAGCGATCGAGCAGCGTATAGCGGCCGGCGAGCAGGATGCAGTCGATATCGGCCGCGTTCATCACATCCAGGCAGACCGGCACCTCGTTGACGCCGAGACCATAGGCCTTGATCGCACCGGATGATTTCAGCTCCTCGAGAGCCTTCAACCCGGACCCCAGGAGCTGCCCGAGATAGCGGTCGTTCAGCGCCTTGCCGTGGGTATAGCCGCCGATATCGTGGACATAGAGAATATCGATGCGATTGAGCCCGAGACGGGCATAGCTGAACTCGACCGAGCGCATGATGCCGTCATAGGAGTAGTCGTAATCGGCATCGAAAGGCAGCGGGTCGACATAGCCGTAATTCGGCACCTTGTCGGTCGGCACCGGGCGCATGAGCCGGCCGACTTTGGTCGACAGCACATAGCTATCCTCAGGCTGGTCTCGCAGAAAATCGCCGACACGGCGTTCGCCAAGGCCAAAACCATACCAGGGCGCAACGTCGAAATAGCGGATACCGCTGTCCCAGGCCGCCTGAAGGGTCGCCATTGCCTGGTCGCGCGGACAGGCACGATAGAGGCCACCCAGCGCCGCAGCACCGAAGCTGATCTCCGTGACCTCGAGGTCCGTCCTGCCGATTGTTCTTCTTCGCATCACCTCTCCCTTGTGATGGCTGTCATTTCATTTCCGCCGATCTTGGACCGGCTTCGAAGCGACCTCGAGCCGGCCACTCCATTCTCCTCTTTCATCCTTGGCGACGGTCAGCTCCCGATAGTCCATCCACCAATTGATTTTGTTTTTTATCTACAATAAACATTTTGGTGTCAACGAGCAAATCGCCTCATGCCCGGGAGGAAGGTGGCTGGTGCGGTTCCGTCAACACTCCTGCAATTGACTGCCATTCAATCATGGTTCAGACAGCGCCGCCGGTAAAGAGCGGTGACGATACGCGAGGGGGAAATGGCAAGGCAAAACACGCTCTTCAAGGAGGCGTATAATCGCTATGCGGCGCGCCTGAAGCCCGATACGGAGCTGCCGAGCGAGCCTGAAATCGCTGCCGAACTCGGCGTCAGCCGCAGCACGGCGCGCGCGATCCTCATGCGTCTAAGTGACGCCGGCATCATTCTCTGGAACAAGCGGCAGAAGACGGTTCTACGACCGCCGACGGAGGACGATTTCTTCCCGAAGGAAGAGACCGATTCACTACACGACATCATCGAGCGCAGCTTCATGATGCGCATCATGTCCGACGAAGCCCAGCCCGGCATGCAGATCAACGAACTGGAACTGGCGCGCGAGATCGGCACCGGGACTTCAGTCGTGCGCGAATTCCTCATTCGTTTCAGCCGTTTCGGTCTGATCGAGAAGCGGCCGAACAGCCATTGGATTCTCAAGGGCTTCACCAGCGAATTCGCGCTCGAGCTTGCCGATGTACGCGAGATGTTCGAGCTGCATTCGGCAGCCGAGTTCGGTCGTCTGCCCGCCCAACACCGCGCCTGGGAGGAACTTAGGGCGATCGAACGGGAGCACCACGAGCTGCTTAAGGATTTCGACGCGCATTACCGCGATTTCTCGCGCCTCGACGAGAAGTTCCACCTGCTCATCCATCGTGCCTCAAAGAACCGCTTCATCGCCGATTTCTACGATGTCATCGCCATCATTTTTCACTATCACTATCAGTGGAACAAGGCATATGCCCGCGAACGCAACGCCCGCGCCGTAACCGAACATCTCGACTATATCGAAGCCCTGCAATCGCGCGATCAGCGAAGGATCGATGCGGCTTGCCGCCAGCACCTCGCCTCGGCGCGACAGACGCTGCTGCAGTCGATCCCACAAGGTGCGAGCGAAGTTGCCGGCTCTGCCGCCTGAGGACGAGAGCCGGCTTGCCGTTCATTTCGCGGTGAGGCTCAGCCTTTGGCTTGCAAAGCGCGATGACGCTACTTCGAGCTTGATCGCGCCGGTATCTCCGGTTGCCTGCAACCAGAAACCCGTGGTTCCGCCCTGGAATGCCACAGTTTCCGGCCCAATGACCTTGGCCGGCCCATCGACCTTGATCGTGATGGCTTCATTGAGGAAAGCCAGACGTGAGCCGGCCTGATCGAGCGCACGCACGATGATACGCACCGTCTCGCGTTCGCCGGCACGCAAGGTATCCGCATCAGCCTCGATCTGCAGCGACGTCGGCAGCGGATTGGCGACCATGTGCTGCTCCACCACCATCTTGCCGCCGATATAGCCGGTGAAATGCACGTCCTCCCACTCCATTCCCCAGACGCCGAGTTCGTCCGGCGTGAAGGAACGGTGATCGAAGACGACGGGAGGATGCGGCAGATGCGGGAAGGTTTCCCGGTCCGGACCGAGACGCTTGGTCAGCGACCCATAGCGCAGCTCGATCTCATCGCAGTTGGTGAGCACGATGAGCGGCAGCGCGCCACCGATATTGCGCTCGCCGCGTGCCCAGATCGTCACGGGCTTCATGACGATCTCTTCCGCGGGCTCGCACTGGCTGGCATAGACGTAAGCCGCGAATTTGGGCTCACGGAACATGTCCATAACACCGTGGTAGCAGATGCGGTCGCCCGAGCCGAAATCGCTATGGGTGTTATAGTCGAACATGCACCAGCCGATGGCGCCTGATATCGACGGATCGCCATAGGCGGCGTTCAGCACTTCCAAATGCCGGCGCACATGCTCGGCCTGGCGCTGCTCCTGATCGTAGATTTTCGTCGGGTACATATGCCCGCCGAATTCGGTGATCAGATAGGGCACGTCCTTGGAAAGACCGGTATTTTCCTGCTGCGGCCGCAGCGGTGTGCGCGGCCGGTTGGCGCCTGGCAGCTCCTCATTGCCGAGGATGAAGTCATTCATCGTGTAGACGTCTTCGAGCATTTCGCTCTCGGTGATGTAACGCACGCCGCCGGTCTGGCGGGTCGGATCGAGTTCTCGCGCCAGACGATTGGTCTCGACGTAGAAGTCATGGGAATCCCGGGACTCATTGATGCGCACGCCCCAGATGACGATCGAGGGATGGTTCCAGTCGCGCTCGATCATGCGGCGGACATTACGGATCGATTCCTGCTGCCACTCCTCGTCGCCGATATGCTGCCATCCGGGGATTTCCTCGAAGACCAGCAGGCCAATGCGGTCGCAATGGTCAAGAAACCACTTCGACTGAGGATAGTGCGAGGTACGCACGATATTGCATTTCAGCGTGTGCTTCATGATTTCGGCGTCACGCTCCTGGGCCGAGCGACCCATCGCATAGCCGACATAGGGGAAGGCCTGATGGCGATTGAGGCCGCGCAGCTTCAGCGCCTTGCCATTCAGCAGGAAGCCTTCCGCTGTGAAGCTCGCCGTACGGAAGCCAAAAGTCGCGGCAAGGCGGTCCGCCCCGTGATCGCTGGTAAGTTCCACTTCGGCAGAATAGAGGACGGGATTGTCGAGCTCCCAGAGCGAAAGGCCGGAAAGGCCGGCGAAGTTGAGATTTACGCTTTCACCTGACGTGTCGGCCTGGCCCGAAGCGATGGCCGCGCCATCAGCAGATCGAAGCGTAACTTTCACGTTGCCCTTGAAAGCGAGATTTTGCGGATTGGAGATATCGCAGCGCACGGTCGCGGATTTGCGGTCGGAAAGGACATCTGCCGTTTCAACCTTGATGTTGGCGACCGAGACAGGAGCGGCAACCTTCAACCAGACATCGCGATAGATCCCGGCATAGGTCAGATAGTCGATCCGGCCACCGAAAGGCGGGATCTCGGGATTCTCGCTGCCATCGATCTTGACCGTAATCAGGTTCTCGCCCTTGCGCAGCCGGCCGGTCAGGCGCGCCTCGAACGGTGTATAGCCGTCCTTGTGGGCAACGATCTCCTCACCGTTCAAATATACGACGGCATCGGCCATCGCCGCATCGAAGACCAGCGTTACCTCGCGCCCCGCAAACGCCTCATCCCAATTGATGATCTTCTGATAGGTGAAGGCACGCTGATAGGATTTCTCATCGAAATAGTTGAAGGGCAATTCGACGGCAGTATGCGGGAGCGTAATGCTCTGTCCTTCCTGCGGACGACCGACATTCTCAGGCGAAAACCCCTCATGGAACGTCCATGATTCGTTGAAGACGACAACAGAACGCATATTCAATCCTATCGATTAAGCCCGTCGCATCGGGTGACGAACAGATGTTGCTGGAAAGTCAGGCGCGCGGCGAGGCAGGCGGGACGCCGCGGGGCGATATCTATACAGGCTCGCCGCCGTTGCGCAATGCGACCGCTTGGCGGATTTCGATTTTCAGGACAAGCAACTGATTGAAACAGCTTTCGCCTCACAAGCGGCTCCTTGCCTCTTCGACCGGGCTGCGCAACGCCGCATACATGCCCGTCGTGCGGAATTCCGTCGGATTGATGCCATAGATGCGGCGAAATACCTTCGAGAAATAGTTGGCATCGTCGAAGCCCGACATGATCGCCACCTCCTTGACCGGAATGAATGCAGCCTTCGTCAGCAGTTTCGCCGCGCGCTGCATGCGCTGCTGCAGCACGAACTCCGCTGGCGGCACGCCTTCGCTCTCGGCAAAGACGCGCGAGAAATGCGCGCGGCTGAGGCCGCTCACCTTCGCGAGATCATCGACGGGAAGCGGCTTGTCGAGATTGGCGTTTATATGATCGATGACGATCTGCATGACGGAGCGATCGGCGGCAAAGGCATGCGAGCCGAAAACATCGTCATAGAGCGCCATGGCCGCCTCATAGGCAATGGCCGAAGCCGAGGCGGGTGTCCTGGCGCCCTTGACCAGCCGGAGGCTGCAATCGGCCAGATGATCGATGGTTGCCTGCTGCAGCTTCAAGACAGGGCCAGCCGCGGCCAGGATGAGGCGATGGATGCGCAACGCCTCCTCCCCATTCATGGAGATCCAGAAATACTCCCAGCGCTCCCCCTTCTCCAACCAGTAGCGATGATTGTGCGGCACGAGCACCAGCAGCGTATCGCCTGAATCCACGCGATAGCTGCGGTTCTCATAGCGCAATCGCCCGGTGCCGCTGATCGTGTGCTGCAGCACGGTGAACGGCGTCTGGCCGCGCCGCCGCCCATCCCAATCATAGGGCTCGTTGTGCCTGACCTCATAGCCGGCGCTGGTCGGCATAGCGTGCAGGCGGTGGCGGCCGCGCGGCAGCGAAACCGTCCGCATGACCTGTCCGTTATCGATCAATTCTTGCAGCACAAAATTACCCTTGAAAGCATAATAGTTCTCTGTTCGCCTCGGTGATTATAGGCATAATCCCGCCCAGAAAACAGCGCTTGACCGCCGACGAGGACCGGCGATTGGAGGAAAACCCACGATTTCGGCCCCTCTCGCAACTGATGCGACCATGGGACGAAAATGCTGTTGCCTTCCCTGCTGCTGCTCGTTCGACCGACTTGAAGGTGAGGATCATGAGTTTCAAAATCGCTATTATCGGCGCCGGCAGCGTCGGCTTCACGAAAAAGCTGTTCACCGACATTCTCTGCGTGCCGGAATTCCGCGACGTCGAATTCGCGCTGACGGACATGAGTGAGCATAATCTGACGATGATCAAGGCGATCCTTGACCGGATCGTCGAGGCAAACAGACTGCCGACGCGCGTCACCGCCACCACGGATCGCCGCAAGGCGCTGGAAGGTGCACGCTATATCATCAGCTGCGTGCGGGTCGGCGGATTGGAAGCCTATGCCGAAGATATCCGCATCCCGCTGAAATACGGCATCGACCAGTGCGTCGGCGATACGATCTGCGCCGGCGGCATTCTCTACGGCCAGCGCAACATCCCGGTCATTCTCGATTTCTGCAAGGATATCCGCGAGGTCGCCGAGAGCGGCGCCAAGTTCCTCAACTATGCCAACCCGATGGCGATGAACACATGGGCGGCGATCGAATACGGCAAGGTCGACACGATCGGCCTTTGCCACGGTGTCCAGCATGGTGCCGAACAGATCGCCGAAGTGCTCGGCGCCAAGGACAAGAGCGAACTCGACTATATCTGCTCGGGCATCAACCATCAGACCTGGTTCGTCGACCTGCGCCTCAACGGCCGCAAGATCGGCAAGGACGAGTTGATCGCAGCCTTTGAAGCGCATCCGGTGTTTTCGCAGCAGGAAAAGCTGCGCATCGACGTGCTCAAGCGCTTCGGCGTCTATTCAACCGAGAGCAACGGGCACCTGTCCGAATACCTGCCCTGGTATCGCAAGCGCCCCGACGAGATCAACAAGTGGATCGACATGTCGGACTGGATCCATGGCGAGACGGGCGGCTATCTGCGCCACTCCACCGAGACGCGCAACTGGTTCGAGACGGAATTCCCGCAGATCCTCGACAGCGCCTCGCAGCCGATCGATCCCGCGCGCCGCTCCAACGAACATGCGAGCCACATTCTCGAAGCGCTGGAAACCAATCGCGTCTATCGCGGCCATTTCAACGTCAAGAACAATGGTGTCATCACCAATTTGCCAAGCGATGCCATCATCGAGTCGCCCGGCTTCGTCGATCGCTTCGGCATCAACATGGTGGCAGGCATTACGCTGCCTGAGGCATGCGCTGCGACATGCATCTCTTCGATCAACGTTCAGCGCATGTCGGTCCATGCCGCCATCAGCGGCGATATCGATCTCTTGAAGCTCGCCGTCCTGCACGACCCGCTGGTCGGCGCCGTCGCCACGCCGGAGGAGGTCTGGCAGATGGTCGATGAAATGGTCGTCGCGGAAGCGCGCTGGCTGCCGCAATACGCCCACGCCGTGGATGATGCGAAGGATCGCCTGTCGCGCAGCAAGGTCAAGACGCGCGACTGGAAGGGTGCGGCAAGCCGCAACGTCCGTTCGATCGAGGAGTTGCGCGCGGAGAAAGCCGCGCTGAAACAGGCGGGCTGATGACTATGCAGGCCGGAAGATAGGGGCTGAGGCGGGATCTTAAGGGGATATCCCGCTTCAGCCAGCCATCTTTCGTTTCAATGGAGGAACGCGGGGCCTTGAACGGAACACTCGCGATTTAGGGAGAGAGAACAAGATGAGACATTTTCGACCGATCGGCCTTCTCGCCGCGTTGACGATTGCCACATCCGCAATCGCGATCAGCGCCTATGCAGCCGAGCCGACCGTGCCACCCGTTCCACCGGTCTTCCCGGCGGAAGGGAAGATCAAATATGTCGAGCGCAGCTCCATTCTGGAGTTCAAGGCGCTGCCAGAATATCACGAGCCTGCCTGGGTCACCGACAATTTCGTCAAAACAGGCAAGCTGCCGCCCGTCAAGGATCGCCTCCCGAAGGAGCCGCTGGTCTTCAAGACCGGCAACATGCCCGACGGCATCGGCGTCTATGGCGACACGCTGCGCCATGTCATCGGCGGCCGGCCGGAAGGCTGGAACTATGGCGCCGGCCAGACACAGGGCTGGGGTGGCATCGACATCGGATTGTCCGAATGCCTGACGCGCACAGCACCGCTCTTCCAGGTGCAGGCAAAGGATACCGAGCCGCTGCCGAACCTTGCCAAGGGCTGGGAATGGTCGCCGGATGGTCATAAGCTCACCATGCACCTTATCGAAGGGGCGAAATGGTCCGATGGCGTGCCCTTCAACGCCGACGACATCATGTTCTATTGGGAAGACGAGGTCATCGATCCGAACGTCTCGCCGCTCGGTGGCGGCGCATCGCCGGAAGCCTTCGGCGAGGGCACGACCCTCAGGAAGGTCGACGACTACACCATCGAATGGACCTTCAAGGACGCCTTCCCGAAGCAATATCTCTACACGATGGCCTACCCGAATTTCTGCCCGGGACCGTCGCATATCCTGAAACCGCAGCACCCCAAATATTCCAAGAATACCTACGACCAGTTCAAGAACGCCTTCCCGCCTGAGTATATGAACATTCCGGTCATGGGCGCCTGGGTGCCGGTCGAGTATCGCTCCGACGATATCATCGTCATGCGCCGTAACCCGTACTACTGGAAGGTCGACGAAAAGGGCAACCAGCTGCCCTACCTCAATGAGCTGCACTACAAGCTCTCGACCTGGGCCGATCGTGACGTCCAGGCCGTTGCCGGCTCCGCCGACCTGTCGAACCTCGAGCAGCCGGAAAACTTCGTCGCTTCGCTGAAGCGCGCGGCGCAGCCCGATGCCCCGGCTCGTCTTGCCTTCGGTCCCCGCCTCATCGGCTATAACTTGCAGATGAATTTCTCAGCCAACGGCTGGGGCAGTCCGGATGAGCGTGCGCAGGCGGTTCGCGAGCTGAACCGCAACGAGGATTTCCGCAAGGCCGTCACCATGGCGCTCGACCGCAAGGCGCTCGGGGAATCGCTGGTCAAGGGACCGTTCACCGCGATCTATCCCGGCGGCCTCTCCTCCGGCAGCGCATTCTACGATCGCAACTCCACGGTCTATTATCCGTTCGATCTTGCCGCCGCCAAGGCCGAGCTCGCAAAGGCTGGCCTCAAGGACACAGACGGCGACGGCATCGTCAATTTCCCGGCCGGCGTCAATGGCGGCAAGGATGTCGAGATCACGCTTCTGGTCAGCAGCGACTACACCACCGACAAGAGCCTTGCCGAAGGTGTCGTCAGCCAGATGGAGAAGCTCGGCCTTCGAGTGATCATCAACTCGCTCGTCGGCCCGAAGCGCGACGATGCCAATTATAGCGGCCGTTTCGACTGGATGGTCCGCCGCAACAGCACGGAGCTTGCCTCGGTCGTACAGAATACCGAACAGCTCGCACCGGTTGGCCCGCGCACCAGCTGGAACCACCGCGCACCGGAAAGCGGTCAGCTGGACCTGATGCCCTTCGAAAAGGATATGGTCGATATCATCAACAAGTTCACGACGTCGAAGGATAACGACGAGCGCGTTGCTCTGATGAAACAGTTCCAGAAGATCTCGACCGGGAACCTCTATAATATCGGCCTGACCGAATATCCGGGCGCGCTGATCATCAACAAGCGCTTCTCTAACGTTCCTCCAGGCACTCCGATCTTCCTGTTCAACTGGGCGGAAGATTCGATCATCCGTGAGCGCCTGTGGGTGGCTGCCGACAAGCAGGGCAAATACGAGCTGTTCCCCAATCAGCTTCCGGGTGCCCCGGGCAGCGCCGGCCCGATCAAATAAGGTCGCATGAAGCAACCCCTGGCAGCCGGTATGACGCCGGCTGCCAGGGCACCTGAGACATCCAGCGATCAGCTATCGCCGGGAAAAATGAACCGCTGGCGTATGTCATTCCGACGGAATGCAGGTATCGCCGGCATCAAGAGAAGCGAACCGTCCGATGTTACGATTCCTGCTCGTGCGCATAGCCTCCGCGATCCCCGTGCTCTTCATCCTGAGCGTGGTGACCTTCGCCATCATCCAGGCGCCGCCGGGCGACTATGCCGATTACATCCGCTCGCAGCTGATGAACCAGGGCGGCGCATCCTTCGAACAGGCCGATGCACAGGCGCAGGCCTATCGCAAGGAACATGGCCTCGATAAGCCGATGATCGTCCAGTATTTCAACTGGATCGGCGGCATCGTCACCAGGGGCGATTTCGGCTACAGCATGGTCTACAACAAGCCGGTGGCCGATGTCGTCGGCGAGCGCCTGCCGCGCACGCTGGCCTTGGCGCTGGTGTGCCACATCCTCGCCTCCATTCTCGGCATCGGCTTCGGCATCTGGGCGGCGACCCGGCAATATAGCTGGATCGACAATCTGCTTGCCGGCGTTTCCTTCCTCGGCATGACGGTGCCGCGCTTCCTGATGGCACTGATTATCGTCTATATCCTCGTCTTCCAGCTCAACGTCTCGGAAATCGGCAGCTTCTTCTCGCCGCAATATGGCGGCGCGCCTTGGTCCTGGGGCAAGTTCGTCGATCTCGTGAAACATGTCTGGCCGGTCGTCGCGATCGCCACCTTCGGCGGGCTTGCCTACAACATGCGCATCATGCGCGGCAATCTGCTCGATACGCTGAATGCTCAATATGTGGAAACCGCCCGCGCCAAAGGCCTTTCCGGCGGCGCCGTCGTCATGCGCCATGCCGTACCGAACGCATTGCATCCGCTCATCATGTATCAGGGCGTGGTTCTGCCCTACATGCTCACGGGCGAAATCGAAACCGCGATCATCTTCACCCTGCCAACCGTGGGCCCGGCGATCGTCGGCTCGATGGCGGTCGGCGACGTCTACGTGACGGCAACCTTCATGATGGTGCTTTCGGCAACGCTCATCATCGGCAACATCATCGCCGATGTCCTGCTTGCCCTGCTCGATCCCCGCGTGCGTCAACAGGGAGGGATCCACTAATGCTCGCCTTCAGCAACTCCCCGCCCCCGCCGGAAGAGAAAATCCAGCACAAGAGCGGCAACGAGAGCTACATCGCGCTGGTCTGGCGCCGCCTGAAGCGCTCCTGGACCGGTGTGGGTGGCCTCACCCTCGTCATTCTGCTGCTGTTGATGGCGATCTTCGCCGAGTTCGTCGCGCCGCTCGATCCGAAGGCGACCGATACCGGCTTTGCGCCGCCGCAGGTCATCAGCTTTCACGATAAGGACGGCAATTTCGTCTTCCAGCCTCGGGTCTATGCGCTCGCCGAAACCAGCGATCTCGATCCCGTCACCTTCCAGCCGATCGTCGGACCGGACTATGACCACCCACGCCTGTTGGGCTTCTTCGTCAAGGGAGACCCCTATTATCTCTTCGGCCTGATCCCCGGTAACCGCCATCTCTTCGGCACGACCGACGGCGGACCGGTTCATTTCCTCGGCACTGACAAATTCGGCCGGGATGTGTTGTCGCGCGCCATCTACGGCTCGCGCATCTCGCTGATGATCGCGCTGACGGTCGTTGCCATTGTCACCATCGTCGGGACAACGGTCGGCATGATATCGGGCTATTTCGGCGGCACGCTCGACGCCTGGATCCAGCGTTTCGTCGAGGTGGTGCTCGCCTTCCCGCAGCTGCCGCTCTATCTGGCGCTGACCTCGCTGATCCCGGTGACCGCCCCCACCAACGTCTTCCTCGCCTTCGTCATCATCGTCATGTCGGCGCTCGGCTGGGCGCAGATGTCGCGCGAGGTGCGTGGCAAGACCCTGGCGTTGGCGAGGATCGATTATGTCCGCGCAGCAATGGCGGTCGGCGCCACCGATCGGCGCATCATTCTCCAGCATATTTTCCCGAACGTCATGAGCCACGTGATCGTCACGGTGACGCTGGCAATCCCAAGCGTGGTTCTCTTGGAATCCTTCCTCGGGTTCCTCGGCTTTGCGGTGAAGCCGCCGCTGATCTCATGGGGCCTGATGCTGCAGGACACGTCGACCTATTCGGTCATCGGTTCCTATCCCTGGATTCTCTCGCCCGTCGCCTTCGTTCTCGTCACCGTCTTCGCCTTCAACGCGCTCGGCGACGGACTGCGCGACGCAATCGATCCCTATTGAGAGGAGAACGGATATGGCTCTCGCACTCGTCAATCCCTTCGCTCCCGACATCAGGCTCGATGCCGCCGGTAAGACCGTGGCGCCTGTCATCGATGCTCGCAACGTCGCTGTCAAATTCAAGGTCGAGGATGGCATCGTCGACGCCGTCAAGGACATCTCCTTCCAGCTCTATCGCGGCGAGACCATCGCCATCGTTGGCGAGTCCGGCTCGGGCAAATCGGTGACCGCCCGCACGGTGATGGGGCTCTTGACCAAGCGTGCCGTTGTTTCAGAAAGATCCACCGTTCACTACGACGGCAAGAACGTGCTGAAATTCTCCGAGCGGGCACGCCGGCAGCTGCGCGGCGATCGCATCTCGATGATCTTCCAGGAGCCGATGAGCTCGCTGAATCCGATCTACACCATCGGCAGCCAGATCGTGGAGGCGATCCGGGTTCATCGCAAGGTCAGCCGCCGCGACGCCGAGAAGCGGGCGCTCGATCTGCTGAAACAGGTGCAGATTCCCGACCCAGAAGCGCGGCTGAAGCAATATCCGCATCAGCTTTCCGGCGGCCAGCGCCAGCGCGTCATGATCGCCATGGCGCTCGCCAACGATCCCGACGTCCTGATTGCCGACGAGCCGACGACGGCCCTCGACGTCACCGTGCAGGCGCAGATCCTGAACCTCATCCGCAATCTGCAGAAGCAGCTCGGCATGGCCGTGATCCTGATCACCCATGACCTGACCGTCGTGCGGCAATTCTCCGACTATGTCTATGTGATGCAACACGGCGAGATGCGCGAACACAATACGACCGACGCACTGTTCGCGAATCCGCAGCATCCCTACACGCAGCACCTTTTGACCTCGGAGCCGCGCGGACAGGCAAAGCCGCTGCCGCCGAACTGCGACACGGTGCTCGAAGGCAAGTCTGTTAAAGTGGCGTTCATGCTGCGCCACGGTAGCTTCTTCAAGCCCGACATGCGCGAACTCGTCGCCGTCGACAGCCTCAATATCGAGCTGCGCCGCCACGAAACGCTCGGCCTGGTCGGAGAATCCGGCTCCGGCAAGACCACTTTCGGCCAGGCGCTGCTGCGCCTCATCGATGCCGATAGCGGCGAGATCTTTTTCGACGGAAAACCGATCCATGGCCGGTCGCGCGCCGAGATGCGGCCGTTGCGCTCGCGCATGCAGATCGTCTTCCAGGACCCGTTCTCGTCACTCAATCCGCGCATGACCATCGGCCAGATCATTTCAGAGGGGCTGGTTGTCAACAATCTCGGCGCCAACAAGGCCGAGCGGCTGGAACGTGTCAAGGAAGCGCTCGTCAGCGCCGGCATGCCGGCCAACATTCTCTCGCGCTTCCCGCACGAGTTCTCCGGCGGCCAGCGCCAGCGCATCGCGATCGCCCGCGCCATCGCGCTCGAGCCGGAATTCATTCTGCTCGACGAGCCGACCTCCGCACTCGACCTTTCCGTCCAGGCACAGATCATCGATCTCCTGCGCAAGCTGCAGGACGAGAAAGGTCTGAGCTACCTTTTCATCTCACACGACCTCAAGGTCGTCCGCGCCCTTTGCCACCGCGTCATCGTCATGCAGCATGGCAAGATCATGGAAGAAGGGCCGGTCGAAGACGTTCTATCGCATCCCAAGACCGCTTACACCGAACGCCTTGTCAGAGCGGCGTTCGAGGTAGCTTCATAGCATCCAGGAGATTTTGAAATGACAGCAACTCCCAAGATCACCTTCATCGGCGCCGGCTCGACCGTCTTCATGAAAAACATCATCGGCGACGTCTTGCAACGTCCGGCCCTCGCTGGCGCCAGGATTGCGCTGATGGACATCAATCCTCAAAGGCTCGACGAAAGCGCCATCGTCGCGCGCAAGCTAGCCTCGACGCTCGGCGCCTCTGCCACGGTCGAGACCTTCACCGATCAGCGCAAGGCACTCGATGGTGCGCACTTCGTCGTCGTCGCCTTCCAGATCGGCGGCTATGAGCCCTGCACCGTTACCGATTTCGAAGTGCCGAAGAAATACGGGCTGCGCCAGACGATTGCCGATACGCTCGGCGTCGGCGGCATCATGCGCGGCCTGCGCACGGTCCCACATCTCTGGAAGATTTGCGAGGACATACTCGCCGTCTGCCCGAATGCGATCATGCTGCAATATGTCAACCCGATGGCGATCAACACCTGGGCGATCGGCGAGAAGTATCCGACGATCAAACAGGTCGGACTTTGCCATTCCGTGCAGGGTACGGCGATGGAATTGGCGCACGATCTCGACATTCCCTACAACGAGATCCGTTACCGCTCGGCCGGCATCAACCACATGGCCTTCTATCTCGAATTCGAGCATCGCCAGCCGGATGGTTCCTATCGCAACCTCTATCCGGATCTCGTACGCGCCTATCGCGAAGGACGCGCACCGAAGCCCGGCTGGAACCCGCGCTGCCCGAACAAGGTTCGCTACGAGATGCTGACGCGTCTCGGCTATTTCGTCACCGAAAGCTCCGAGCATTTCGCCGAATATACGCCCTACTTCATCAAGGAAGGCCGCGAGGACCTGATCGAGAAATTCGGCATCCCGCTCGACGAATATCCGAAGCGCTGCATCGAGCAGGTGGCGCGCTGGAAGAACCAGGCAGAGGAATATCGCACTGCCGACAAGATCGAGGTCAAGCAATCGAAGGAATATGCCTCCTCGATCATCAACTCGGTCTGGACCGGCGAACCCTCCGTTATCTACGGCAACGTCCGCAACAATGGCTGCATCACCTCGCTGCCGTTCAATTGCGCGGCCGAAGTCGCCTGCCTCGTCGACGCCTCCGGCATCCAGCCGACCTATGTCGGCGATCTGCCGCCGCAGCTGACGGCCTTGATCCGCACGAACATCAACGTGCAGGAGCTGACGGTGAAGGCGCTCATGACCGAAAATCGCGAGCATATCTACCACGCCGCGATGATGGACCCGCATACGGCAGCCGAGCTTGATCTCGACCAGATCTGGTCGCTGGTTGACGAACTGCTCGTCGCCCACGGCGACTGGCTGCCGGAATGGGCACGCGGCAATCGCAAGGTTCAGGCCGCCTGAAGCCACTCTCTCCCGGCTTGCGGCCCAAAGGCCTCGCGGTGCTGCCGCGGGGCCTTGCATTTTTAGCGTGCGGGAAAAAATGAAAATCCAAAACGCGGGCGAATGTCGCATCGATAATCGATGGCAAAGCACATTCGCCTGGGTTAGAAAACACTCGCAGTTTGGAGGAGACGAACGACATGGCCAGCTCGGAAACATTCACCACCGGAACATTCGTTGGCCGCATCTGGCGCCCGGATGTGGAAGGCCCTGCCCTCGTCACCCTTCGCGACGGCATACTCTACGACATCACGTCGAAAGACGCGCCGACCATGCGCGATTTGCTGGAAAAGGACGATCCGGTCGCCTTCGTCCGCGCGCAGAAAGGTCAAGCCGTCGCCAAGCTCGACGATCTGCTGGCCGCCAGGGCCGACCGCTCGATCGTCCATCTTCTCGCACCCATCGATCTGCAGGCGATCAAGGCCTGCGGCGTCACCTTCGCCCGCTCGATGCTGGAGCGTGTCATCGAGGAGCGCGCCGCTGGCAATCCGGATCTTGCCGAAGCGATCCGTGGCAAAGTGACTGCACTGATCGGCGACAGTCTGCGCAACCTCAAGGCCGGCTCACCCGAAGCCGCCAAGGTCAAGGCGGCTCTGATTGAGGAAGGCGTGTGGTCGCAATATCTCGAAGTCGGCATCGGTCCGGACGCGGAAGTCTTTTCGAAATCGCAAGTCATGTCCTCCGTGGGACCGGGCGCTGATGTCGGCTTGCATCCGATTTCGAAATGGAACAATCCGGAGCCGGAAATCGTGCTGGCGGTGGACAGCCAGGGCCGTGTGAAGGGCGCCACCCTCGGCAACGACGTCAATCTGCGTGACGTGGAAGGACGATCTGCTTTGCTGCTCGGCAAGGCCAAGGACAACAATGCCTCCTGCTCGATCGGACCGTTTATCCGTCTGTTCGACGAGACGTACGCTCTGGATGACGTGCGCAATGCCGATCTCGACCTGAAGGTCGAAGGCGAGGATGGCTATGTACTGCACGGCCGCTCGTCGATGAAGGAGATCAGCCGCGATCCGCTCGACCTCGTCTCCCAGACCATCGGCCGCCATCACCAGTATCCCGATGGCTTCGTGCTGTTTATGGGAACGCTTTTTGCGCCGGTCGAGGATCGCGACACGCCCGGCCAGGGCTTCACCCACAAGGTCGGCGACATCGTCACCATCTCCAACGACAAGCTCGGCTCGCTGAAGAACCGCGTGCTGCTGTCGACTGAATGCTCGCCCTGGACGTTCGGTGCGTCGCATCTGATGCGCAACCTCGCCCGGCGCGGCCTGATTTAGGGCCTCGACTGAACCGAGATTTGGAGCAGCTCAGCCCGCCAGGCAAGCCATGGCGGGATTTCTTCAATTTGTCTGGCATTCAGCATTCGGCGACACGTGGGATTGTAAGATGTTCTGCGGTTGCTCCGCTATAGATTGCACGCCTGATCGCCTCGGTCGACAGAAGACGATCGTATGCTTCCGAGATCCGTCAGGGCAGACATTTCGCTGCGGTCGGCGCCTAAAGGTTCCTCGATGAAAGCTCATTGAAAGCTTCATTTGTTAGCGTGCAGAGGCCGGGGGGAACGGCAAACTTATCAGGGAGAAATAGGATGATAAGGTCGAGCTTGGCAATTTCCACAACTGCACTCGCGTTGATTATGATGACGCCGGCATTCGCATTCGATGGTTGGCATCAGCAACATGCTACCATGATCGAAGGCAAAGGCTCAGGCTATGATTATGTTTCGGTCGATTCAGCCACGCATCACGTTTTTCTGGGTCATCGTAAGGAAGGTTTGCAGGTCTTCGATCCCGCGACCGACAAGGTCATAAAGGTGATCGATAAGACCGCGACCGATAGTTCAGATGGCGCCGTACTCATCCCCGAATTCGATCTTGGCATTTCCAACAACGAGGATGGCACGATTACGCCGTTCAAGCTTTCAACGCTGGAGGCCCAGGCACCGATCAAGGTTGGCGAGGATCTCGACACCAGCCATTATGATGCCGTCAGCAAACGTCTGGTGCTGAATATGGGCGCCGGGCAAGACGGCACCGAACTGATCATGCTGGATGTCCCTTCACTCAAGGAAGTCGGTCGTCTGAAGGTGCCAAGCAAAAAGGTCGAAGGTGCCGATAGCGACGGCAAGTCCGCCTTCTTCCTCGCGGCACAGGATCTCGATAAAGTCTACAAGATCGACACCAAAGCCGGAAAGGTTGTTGCAACCTACGACACCGCCCCCGCTTGCGGTCACCCAACCGCAGTAACCGTCAATGCCGCTGACGAACGCGTCTACATCAGCTGCCGCGGACACGATGCCATCAAGCCCTCTTTCACCGTCCTTGATGGCGATAGCGGCAAGATAGTTTACAGCGCCGAGATCGGGGGAGGAACCGACAGCATCGTCTACGACGGCGACCTAAAACGTATCTTCACTGCAAATGGCGTGAGCGCCAATCTCAACGTTTTCGAGGTCGATGGCCCTGACAGTTACAAGCCGCTGGAAACGCTCGGCACCCGCGCCGGCGTTCGCACCATGGCGATGGACCGTCAAACCAAGGCGATCTATGCCATCACGGCTGAAGGCAGCGCCGATGCCTCAAAGAAGATCCTGACGGCAGTCTCTCCCTTCTATGCCAACACGTTCTTCCCCAATACGTTCACGGTACTGACTTACGGAAAATAGCGAAGAGTGCGACCAGAACGTCGGCCTTGCTATTCAGCCAGGGCCGACGTCGTGATGCCAAAGTCAGGCAAATCAGCATCAACCACTATTGCCAGATCTGAATATAATTGCGGCGAATGACATCTTCGGCAGAAACTGCGACGAACTCGCCATCATCCGCGCGCATGGCCGGTGCAAGCTCCTTTTCGAGCGCATCCCACGCCTCACCACGGGCTTACAGGTCGCGACGGATCAACGCGTGAGGCAAGACCCGAGCGATGCCAGTTTCGCCGACAATTGCGCAGCATCGATAGATGCAAGATTGCCGCCGGTGAAAAACGGGTCGTCTGAAACGTCGCGTCCAATCCAGTGAGGCAATGTATGTGCGTCGAGCAAAGCGACGGACGCCGCCTCGATCTCGCATAGAACCAAACCGGTAAGCTGACCTTCGAAAACATCGAGGCAAAGCGCAGACGAGGCGATATTGTACCGCCTCTTCCGAATACCTTTGCCGGCCAGCGCTGAGAAGACATCATATTCCTGCGATGTCAGGTAGACATTGACGATTGCAAGCGGATCGCCGCCGACATCGGGGTATTTCTTGCAAAGCTTATACTGCGTATCTCCATCATCGCAGACGATCTTGCGCAGGCGCAACCTGGTGTCGTTGAGATAAAGATCGTCGATCAGCCGGAATGCCGCTCCGGAAAGATCCGGAATGTCGCCGACAAGAAACCGGCGCTCATATTCGGGCCGCGCATATTTAGGGATTGAGTTCGCCATGTCGCAATGGGCGTCCGCCGCTCAAGCACGGACGCCGAACCCTTCGATATCAATGGGTGGACATCGACTGCGGCTGGTTGAGACGGCTGCGGACGGCGGTCAGTTCCGAGGTCGTGTGGTTGAGGCGGTCCGCCAGCACGCGCATGATCTCGACGGCCATTTCCGGGAAATCGCTGAGTAGCTTCAGGAAATGCTCCTTGCTAATCTTCAAGGCTTCGAGCCTCGAGGTCGCTTTCACCGTGGCTGTACGGGAGACATCGCAGAGGATGGCAATTTCGCCAACGATGGAATTAAGGTCGACTTCAGCAACCTTGATCTCGCCGGCAGGGCTATCGACGAGAATATCAGCAGTTCCTGAAAGAACAACATAGGCCGCATCACCTTGATCACCCTGATGAAACAGGGTTTGGCCAGCATTGTAGCTGACCCGATCGGACGTAAACGCCAAGAGTTTCAATTTTGCGGGTGCAATGCGCGAAAAAATCGGCACCCGCTTCAGCATTTCAACTTCATCCTTCAGAAGCATGAGCTTCGGTACCCCCAGTGTTCGGCCCCAGACGCCACTGTCGAGATAGGATATTACGATAACAGTTCTTTGAACATACCGTTTTTCTCTAAAAGATCGGTCGTGGAGCCACTTTCGACAAGGCTGCCATGGTCGAAGACCAGAACGCGGTCGAATAATTCGGCAAAGCTGGGATTGGACAGGACCCAGATGATCGCTGGGGCATAGCCGTCGCTATCGAACTCGCCCAGAATAGCCCTCGCAATCTGATCCTGAATACGATGATCGAGCGCCGGCAGCGGACGATTGCAGATGATGTAATCGGCCCGTTTCAAAAGCGCGCGACCGAGATTGAGCTTCTGGCGCTGCACGTTCGTCAGGCGCTTGCCGCCGGAGCCGACATCGAAATCCAGGCCGATCGACAGAACGCTGTCATGCATGCCGAGACGCCCGAACACATCATACATGATCTGATGGATACGTTCCGGCGCATTGGCCTGCTGATGGGCGATACGGCCAAACAGCACGTTATCCATCAAGGTGGCGGAGGCGGTAAAACGCTCCGGATCGTAGCGCTCGATCAACTTGGCGAGATCGGCCGGAATATTCTCATAGAACTTCGCGCGCGCCTGCACGATCTTTTCCATGAGCACTTGTGTCAGAAGGCCGAAGCGGTGACGTGGTTCGATATAGGAGAAGCTTAGGCGGATAATGGCGGCACGCTCGTCATCGTCGGCCGCCTCATAGCCCTTGCCGTTCAGCTTCTGCAGCAGCGCCTCATAGGTCGGGATGTCTTCCGCAGTCATGAAAGTCAGTTGCTGGAAGAACGGGTGGTCCGGCGGCAGGTCGGTAAAGAGCTCGACCGCGTTTTCGGCGATCTCGAGACCCATATCGTACAAGTCGGACACTAGGCCCGTCTCGGCAAATACCTGCCGAAAGTAAGGGTGTGCCGCCAGCTTGCGATTGGTCATCTGCGGTCGCTTCAGCGTACCGAAGAGCAGATTTTCACCGACTGTCGCCTGCAGATTATAGGCATCGAACTCGAAGGGAACCACGAGATCCTCGAGCTTCTCCTCCTCAAGCTGCGATCGCAGTGCCTGCCGCAGCTCGACAATGCGCGACGTCAGATCCTGATGCGCGGCAGCGTCCACATTCGAACGCAATGCCATGTCGAAAATATCCTGCGACATGGTAACGGCATCGAGAACCGGACGGATGGCGGAATAAATATCATCCGGTCCCGTTGCGCCGGCGGCAGCATAATCGACCCAATCGCTATTGAGATCGAATTCCGGATTGGCCGCGCGCCGGGCCTCGGCCACGCTCCACTTGGCTTTTGCAGCCTCATCCTCGCTGTAGACAGGAGCAACGAGCGGCGCATGCTTGAGGCCGTAAAGGAGATTGCTGCGCAAGGTACCGTGAAAGAAGAACGTCTCGGAAGAGGCATAGGCGATACGTCGCCCAGTAAGCGATTCCGGTAGCTCCAGGATATCGCGGCCGTCGATCGAGACGCGGCCGCTGTCCGGCCAGATCAGACGCCCGAATGCCTCGGCGAGATATTCGCCGCCCGCACCGCTGTCGCCGACGATCGCCACCCTTTCACCCGGATGAATCTCGACCGAGACATGATCCAGCACGCGCGCGCCGCTATCGTCGACGACGGTCAGATTTGTCGCAACGAGGGAATGAGTGATGCGGGCCGCCGGCGCATGCGAGACGACCTGGATCTTGGGATCGATCAGATTCTCGACGCTGAACTGCTCGACCACCTGATTGTACTTGACCTGAACGTCCTGACGCGACTGATCCCAGTCGATCAGTTCCTTCAGCGGTCCCGGCAGATCCTTATAGGCATTGATGACGGCAACGAGCTGACCAATGTCCAAACGACCCTGCAACGCCAGAAAGCCGCCGATCAGATAGAACAGGAACGGCGTCACCTGGGCAAGGAAGTTGTTGATGAACTTCACCAGGAACTTCCACTGATAAAGATCGTAGCGGATCGAAAAGATCAATCCGAGCCGCTGCGCGATATCGGCGCGCTCCAGATTCGTGGTGTCGTTGGCGTGGATGGTGCCGATACCGTCGACGATCTCGCCAACGCGGCCGGAAAGCTCGCGCGCCGTCAGCTGCCGCTGGCGGCCGAGTTCCAGAAGCCTCTTGCGCATACGGGGGATGACGATCGCCTGCACGGCGACGATGCCGGCGGCGATCATGCCGAGCCAGAAATTCTGCATGATGATGAAGATGAGCGCGGTGACCGCCTGGCCGCCGAGAAGGGCAGGCTGCACAAAGGCATCGCCCGTGAAGCCGCCCATCGGCTCCACCTCATCCTTGATCATGGTGGCGATTTCGGCGGGCTTTACCCGCTTGAAATGCGCCGGCGGAAACCGCAATACGCGGTCGATCAGCTCGAAGCGGATGCGGCGAAGCATGCGCTCGCCCAGCCGTCCCTTATAGGTGTTGATATAGAGCTTGAAGAGACCGTTGAGGACGACGAGCGCCAAAAACACCATGCTCAGTGCAACGAGCATCCACATGCGCGTCAGCTGCATGCCCTGAAAAATCTCGACATGGCCGATGAGCGGCACATCGAAGGCAATGTGCATGAAGGTCTGCGTATCGCCGGGATGTTCGAAACCCTTGCCCTGGATCGGCCCGTTGACGATCTGCTTCGGCAAGTCGAAGGACAGGAAGTACGGGATCATCGAGGCCGCAACGACAAGCAGTATCCAGATCTGCTCCAGCCGGGTATTCGACCAAATGTAGCGCGCTAGGCTTTTTTCCATTGCTTACTGCAGGCTTTCAAATTCAACGCCCAGCGCCAGCGCGATGCCGGCACCGATGTTGCAGAGATGCGGGAAGGTTTCGTTACGGATACGTGGCCCCATATGTGAAAGGGGACGCCGCCCGGTCTTTCGTCCACGCTCCTCCCGATTCATCGATTTTTCGATTTATATCACAAGATTGCGGGAATCCAGGAGGATAAAACGACAGGATGTCCCCGATATCAGCCGCACACGTGCCTACCTGCCCTCGCGCAGAAAGACGGATGTTCTGGCCGCGCCGCCAAGATCGATATCCGGATTGTCCGGCTTGGGTCGAGACAGCGCCGTCTTCACGGCCTCGACCAGCATATCCGTCGTCAATCCCGCCTCCGGCAAGGCCAATGCCAACCCCAATCTCTCCAGCCGTTCGGCCCTGACGGACTGCTCCGTCTCGCCGCCGGCGGTGAAAGGAACGAGAATGGCGCGGCAGCCGGCCACGAGAAGATCGCCGACTGTATTATAGCCGGCCTGCGAAATCGACAGCTCGGCTGCGCGCAGAAGCGAGGGAAAATCCTTGCGAAAGCGAACGAGCTCGACATTGCCGGGCGCGTCCATGGCGAGATCGGCATAATCCTGGTCGGGCAGGTTCGGCCCGGCGATCAAAAGCCAGCGACGATCGGTCGCCACACGGCTTGCCGCCTCCAGCGAGGCGCGGATGAGGTCGCGCCCGACAGCGCCGCCACCAGCCGAAACGACGATGTCGAAGACTTCGACAGGTTCCGGCGGTAAAGCGGGTGCGACAAGACCCGTATAGACGATCTTGTCGGCGATCGCATCGGTCAAGGGAAAGGTCTCTTCCAGCCGGACGAAATGCGGATCCCCATGGACGAGCACGCCATCGAAGTGGTCGCGCAAGAGGCCGACCGTCTCTTCGTCGCGCCCCGGCTTCTTCTGCTGCTGCAGAATATCACGTACCGAAGTATAGAGCCTCGGCTTCGGATCGGCTTCAGAAATGGCATCGAGCAGCGGCAGAAGCTCGAAACGCATCTGCCTGCGACCGAAAGGAAAGGCCTCGATGATGATGACATCGGGTGCCGCCTGTCGGAACGCCTCCAGCAGCAAATCGCGGCGGCGCGACAGGAACTCCTCGCCGGCGGCATTGCCAGACTGATCGGCAAGACCGGAGAAGCCGGCGCTGCTGGCAACCACGGCCGGCAATGTGACGGAAGTGACATCCGCCCCCGGGAAGCCGTTCACCGGCACGCCGCCGGTGACTACCGTCACCTGGCAGCCGTCTTTCGCCAGAGCGCTGGCAATGCGGCTCGCCCGCGCCAGATGGCCGATACCGAGCAGATGCTGAACGTAGAAGAAGACCCGCAAGGGACGAGTATGTGAGGCCGTCATGCGGATTTCCGCCATTGATCTTCTTTCTGCCATTGCTCCTCGAACAGCCCGGTCAGTTGCCGGACGCTGGCGTGATAGTCGAAATGCTCGCGCACCCGCCTTTCTGCTGCCTCGCCCAGCCTCTGGCGCAATGCCGGATTGCGAATGGCGGATTCCAGCGCCACGGCCAGCGCCCGCGGATCCTCCGGGGGAACAACAAGACCATTTGTGCCATCTTCGAGTAGTTCGGGAACGCCGGAGACATTGGTGGAGACGCAGACAAGACGCTGGCTCGAGGCTTCGACGAGCACGTTCGGCAGCCCGTCACGATCGCCGTCGGCCGCAACCCGGCAGGCGAGCGCAAAAATATCGGCCAGGCGATAATGGGCGAGCACATCCTCCTGGGCGAGAGCACCCTTCCAGGTGATACGATCGGCAATACCAAGCGTATCAGCCAATGCCTTCAATTTCGTGAGACCGTCACCGCCGCCAATATGGGTGAAACGCCAGTTGAGATCGCCGGGAAGCAATGCCAGCGCGTTCAGCAGCACATCGTATCCCTTTTTCTCGACGGCGCGGCCCACGCTGAGAATGAATGCGGGATCGGAAGCGTCCTTGCCATCGCGACTGGAATGTTCACCGGCGAAGGAGCCGAAGCGATCGAGATCCAGACCGTGATAGCTCAGATGGACCTTGTCGTCCGCACCGATCAGATCGCGCATATGCTCGAAACCGGTGCGCGTGCAGGTCACAGTCCAGCGGGCGCGGGCGAGCTTTTCCGAAAGCTCCCAGTCCGGCGAAGTCCAGATGTCCTTGGCGTGCGCCGAGCAAGTCCAGGGAATACCGGTCATGATGCTGGCATAGGACGTTACCGAGGCCGGTGTATGGATGAAATGGGCATGCAGCCACTCGCCGCCATCGGGCCATTCATGTGCCAGCACCAAGGCCTGGCCGAAGCGCCGCACGCGGTTCGGGGTGATATCGCGTTTGAGATCGGCCCAGAACTGCTTCAGGAGCGACTTGAACCCAGGCTTGCCGATGCCGGCAACGAAGGCGCGAAGCACCCTAAGCGGCTCGTTGTGCAGATATTCGGGCAGGTAGACGACGCTTGCCTTGATCTCGTCATGGACGGGATGGCGCTTCTTGTCCGTGGGCTTGCGCATCGAAATCAGCGTCAGGTCGAAGCCGGCCTTCTCCAGGCCGAGCAGCTCCTGCGCGATGAAGGTTTCCGACAGGCGGGGATAGCCTTTCAGGACCACCAGTATTTTCTTCCGCATCGACAGGTTCCGGTAATCTACTCGGCAACGATCGATAGCGGCGTATAGCGCTCGCGGTCATCGAACCATTCGCCGACGGTGCGCGAAATATGCACGAGCCCTTCCAAGCGCATGTTGCTGTTGCTCGCCGAGGGAGGAGCCTGGTTCGGCAGGCGCTTCAGGGCGGCGGCAAGCTGCTTCGGATCGGCAGATTCCTCCGGTAGCAGCATATCGACGAGGCCAAGCTCGCTTGCCCGCTGCGCGCGGATGAGCTGCTCCTCGCGCGGGCGGGTGCGCGGAATGATTAGCGCCGGCTTGTCGAAGGACAGGATCTCGCAGTAGGTATTATAGCCCCCCATGGCGACGACGGCCTTGGCGCCGGCAATCAGTTCTTCCATCTTGTTGTCGAACTCGATGACCTGCAGACAGTCGATCTTGCTGGCGCGCTCCAAAAGCTGGCCACGCTCCTTGGCCGGCATATAGGGGCCAAGCACGATCAACGTCTTTTGCGTGAGGGAGCGATCTTCCTCGAAAGCGGCGATGACATCGCGGACGAGATCGGCACCGTCGCCGCCGCCGCCCGTTGTCACCAGGATATAATCCTCGTCAGGCACATGTTCCGACTTCGTGCCCAGAGTGGAAACGCTGCGCTGCAGGAAGCCGACGAACTCCATCTTCCGGCGCACGCCGGAGGGAACATCGAGGCCGACGAGCGGATCGTGAAAATCCGGCGGGCCATAGACCCAGACGCGATCGTAGAATTGATCGATCTTCTGCAGGACGTTGTTCTTCTTCCATTCGGCCTCCAGCAGGTGCGGCGCATCCATGACGTCGCGCATGCCGAGAACGAGCGTGGTGCCGCGCGCCTTGAGATAGGTCAGCGTCTCCTCGACCTCGCCTTTCAGCCCCATCGGCTCCTTGTCGACGATGAAAACGTCGGGCTGGAAGGTTTCGGCCGTATGGCGAATGATCGATTGCCGCATCTTCAGCGTTTCCTGCAATGCGACATGGCTCGCCATAGACGTGTATTCGCCGTCGCGCAGCTTGATGACGCTCGGCACTTTTACGAAATCGACACGAGCACGATAATCGAATGCCCCGGCGATCGTCGCACCGGAAATGATCAGCACGTTCAGCCCGCGATAGTCCTCAACAAGCGCATGGGCAATCGTTCTGCACCGCCTCAAATGGCCGAGACCGAACGTGTCGTGGCTATACATGAGGATTCGAGCATCTTCTAAGCGCCGCTTCATAGGCAAAAACCTCTGGGGGTGAAAGTTATACGCGGTGTCGGCAAACGACATCCGCGGGCCGCTTCTCGAATTGCAATCCTGTCTTCGCCGTTCACCCTGCTATTTGTAGGGATCGGCGGCATCGCGCAAGCCGTCTCCTAAAAAGTTGAACGCCAGAATGACCAAAATCACCGGGATCATAGGGAAAAGGAGCCATGGATAGAAGGCGATGACGCTGACGCTCCTTGCCTCGGTCAACAAAATGCCCCAGCTCGTGATTGGCGGGCGAAGCCCCAATCCGAGGAAGCTGAGCGCGGTTTCGCCGAGAATCATGCTCGGAACAGAGATCGTCGCCGTGGCGATCAGATGCGACATGAAGCCGGGAACGAGATGGCGACCAATGATACGGCGCGTACTTGCGCCCATCAATTGCGCGGCAAGCACATAGTCCTCCTCCCGCAGGGACAGAAGCTTCGAGCGCACGGCGCGTGCAAGGCCGGTCCAGTCGAGAATGCCGAGAATGATGGTAATGCCGAAATAGACGATGATCGGACTCCAGCTCACGGGCATGATCGCCGCGAGCGCCATCCACAATGGCAGGCTCGGCAGCGATTGCAGCACCTCGATCACGCGCTGAACGAGGAGATCGAAAAGACCGCCGTGATAGCCTGCCAGACCGCCGATGACAACGCCGAGTACGAAGCTGATCGCTATGCCGATCAACCCGATCGTCAAGGATATGCGCGCGCCGTAGATGATGCGCGACAGCACGTCCCGGCCCAGGCGATCGGTTCCAAGCAGGTACATTTGCCCGCCGACGGAAGGGCAGACCAGATGCAGGTTCGAATCCACCAGGCCCCAGAAACGATAGGCATCGCCGCGGCAGAAGAAGCGGATCGGCTGTACGTCCGAAGGATTTTCGGTATAGATCCGGCGCAGCGTATCGATATCGAGCGTCATTTTCCGGCCATAGACGAACGGCCCGACGAACTCGCCCTTGTCGAAGAAATGGACCATCTGCGGCGGCGAGTGGATGTAATCGACATTGCGGCTGTGCAGCCCGTAAGGCGCCAGGAACTCCGCAATCAGGATCATGCCATAGGCCAGGAGCAGAAAAATGCCGGAGGCGAGCGCAAGCTTGTGCTTCTTGAACTTCCACCACATCAGCTTCTTCTGCGAGGCCATGTAATAGCGCTGCTGGCCGGCGGACATGGCTTCGAACTGATCCGGATCGAAATCCGCGTTCGAGACATAATGCTCCAGGGGGGCACCGGGTTTTGGCAGGGATACGCTCACTTTGTACTCCTGCCTTGCAAGCGGATGCGGGGATCGAGAAAGCCGAGTGCGATATCCGAGATCAGCACGCCGATAACATTGAGGAAGGCGAGAAACATCAGAAATGAACCGGCAAGATACATGTCCTGGCTTTGCAGGGCCCGGATCAACATCGGGCCGGTCGTCTCGAGCGACAGCACGATAGCGGTGATCTCAGCGCCCGAAATGATCGACGGCAGGATGGAACCGATATCGGCGACGAAGAAGTTCAATGCCATGCGCAGCGGATATTTCACCAGAGCCTTCAGAGGATGCAGCCCCTTGGCTCGTGCGGTGATGACATATTGCTTCTGCATCTCGTCGAGTAGATTGGCGCGAAGACGGCGGATCATGCCCGCGGTCCCGGCCGTGCCGACGATGATGACTGGGATCCAGAGATGCGACAGGATCGAGCGCGCCTTTTCCCAGCTCATCGGCTGCGAGAGGTATTGCTGATCCATCAAATGGCCGATCGACACGCCGAACCAGACATTGGCGAAATACATCAGGATCAGCGCCAGCATGAAATTCGGGATGGCAATGCCGAGCAGACCGAGAAAGGTCAGGCCATAATCGCCCCAGCTATATTGATGGGTGGCGGAATAGATGCCGATCGGGAAGGCGATTAGCCAGGTCACGAGAATCGTCGTCATCGACACGAGAATGGTCAGCCACAAGCGGTCGCCAACGACATCCGAAACCGGCAGCTGATATTCGAAAGAATAGCCGAAATCGCCATGCAGCATTCCGGCGACCCAGTGGACGTATTGAATCGGCATGGGCTGATCGAGGCCGTATTCGTGACGAAGATTCTCGATCTCCTGAAGGTTCGCCGTCTCGCCCTGGGCGCGCAGCTCGGCGATCTGGCTTTCGAAGAAGTCTCCGGGTGGAAGCTGGATGATCGTGAAGACCAGCATCGAAATGACGATCAGGGTCGGGATCATCACGGCGATGCGCCAAAAGATATACCTAAGCATTCCGGCGATCCTCCTTCATCCAGAAGGTATCCGGCATGTAGACACCGAGAAAGCAGGTTGGATCGAAGCCGTAAAGCGCCTTTTCCGGCACGTTCTGCATACGCGCCGAATGCACGATCGGCTGCAGCGTGGCGTTGATGAGGCCGATGGAGAAAACCTGGTCCGTATAGATCGACAGCATTTCGTGCCAGATCTCGGCGCGCTCGAAGGAAGAGGCGGCCGCCTCCCATTCACGTAGCAGCTTGACGAGTTTGGCCGCCTCCGGAACATCGGGCGCGACACCCTGCGTTTCACGCGAAAGATAATACATGCCCCAGAGCGGCCATTGCATCTGGTCGTCGGTTGTCGGCGCCAGTTCTGCCGGGTTCATGTCCGCCGTCGGCACGCCATTGTCCAGGCCATACCACAAGGACATCAGGATACGCCCGCCCATGGCGCGACTGCGGAAAATGTCACGTTGCGACACACGCGTGAACAGCGCAATCCCGACCTTGCGCCAGTGATCGGTGACCAGTTCCAGGACGTCCGCATCCAACGGGCTTTCGCCCGGTGTCTCCACCGTGATTTCCATACGCCTTCCGTCCGGCAACAGGCGAATGCCATCTTCGTCGCGCTTGGCAAGACCGGCGGCGTCGAGCAAAGCATTGGCCTGATCGGGATCGTGCGCAATCCAAGCCGACGCATATTCCGGCTTGTAGAGCGGGCTGTCCGGCAGGACGGTATTGGCGCTCTCGGCGCCAAGGCCGTAGAAGACGGCCATATTGACCTCGTGGCGGTCGATCGCCAGCGACAGGGCTCGCCGCACGCGCACATCGCGCAGAACGTCTCGCCAGACGGCATCGGCGCTGTTCAGATTGGGAAACAGCGCAACCCGCGACCCCCGCGCCGCTTTCCAAAGATTGACCTTGATCGGGTGGAGCTTCTCCGCTTCCTTGAGGAAGGTGTAGTCGTTGAAATCTATGCCGTTTGCCTGCAGATCGCTTTCTCCCGCACCGGTCTTGGCGGCGATGATCGCGGAAGAGCTGATGTTCAGGATCATCCGATCTATATAGGGCAACTGCCGGCCATTTTCGTCGACGCGATGAAAATAGGGATTGCGCTCGAAGACGAATTGCTCGGCCGGCGGCGCGGTCGTGTTGCGCCAGGGATCGAGCACGGGCAGGTTAGGATTTTCAGGCCGGTAGGAACGGGCCATCTTGATATGCAGATCCTGCCATTTCTTAACGCGGTTTTCCTTCATCAGCGAGGACAGGCGAATGCTGTCCTGATACTTCTTGTGGAACTGCTTCAGATAATGCGAAGGCCCGGCAATGACGAGCGGCTGCGGCGCGGCAAGAATCGGCAGGAAATCTGGATTTGGATCATCCCAGGAATAACGCACCGTCAGCTCATCGAGCAACTCGAAACGCGGCAGGCTGCCATGCGGGCGCAACTCCAGGGCGCCGCCGCCCGGTGTCAGTTCTTTGTTGAGGATGACGTCTTCCCACCAATAGCGGAAGTCATAGGCGGTGAAAGGATGTCCATCCGACCATTTATGTCCGTCGCGCAGCTTGAAGGTGAAAACCATGTCGTTGACGGAGGTGAATGACTCCAGAATATCAGGCTGCAACGACAGGGTACGGTCATAGCCGACGAGACGGGCATAGCCGTAGATCGTCATGAACCGGATATCGTTCTGGCTGCCGATAATGGTGCGCACCGACCCGCCATAATGGCCTGGCGTGCGCCCCATGGCCGCGACATTGACGATGCGCGGGAATTTCGGCAAACGCCTGGCAAGATGCGGCATCTGGCCGGCCCTTAGCCAATCGGCGAAATATTCCGGCTCATTGTCAACATCCGCGGCAAGAACGGGTTGAGGCAAAACGGTGGTGGCCAGCAGGCCGAGAAAGGTGCGCCGGTTGATCATTTGCGCAGCTCCTGGGCACCGAGACCCCGGCGGGCACGCACGAAATGCCCTCCGCCCAAATCGGCATAGGCCAGATCTCCGTCCGCCCCCTCAGAGAATTTCGGCCCCCATTTCTGCTTGGCTGCGGAGCCTTCGCTGCTCAGGGCGGAGAAATCCAGCGGCCGGTCGAGATCGGGGAACGGGACCGCAGCAAGCAGCGAACGCGTGTAGGGATGAACGGGATCGCGCAGGATGATCTCGCGTGGTGCGATTTCAACGATACGTCCCCGTGCCATCACGGCAATGCGGTCGGCCATATAATCGACCACGGCGAGATTGTGCGAAATGAACAGATAGGTCAGGCCAAGTTCTTTCTGCAGATCCTTGAGAAGGTTCAGGATTTGCGCCTGCACAGACACGTCGAGCGCCGAAACGGGCTCGTCGAGGATCAGAAGCTTCGGTCCCAGCGCCAAAGCGCGCGCAATTCCGATGCGCTGGCGCTGGCCGCCGGAGAAACTGTGCGGATAACGGCTGAGATAGTGCTTGTCGAGACCGATCGCCTGCATCAGCGCCTTGACCTTCTCCTTGCGCTCGGCGCTGTCGCCATGCCCATGGATTTCCAAGGGCTCGCTCAGGATGTTGCGGATGGTCATGCGCGGAGAAAGAGAAGAGACCGGGTCCTGGAAGACCATCTGGATCTTCGTACGCAGATCCATCAGCTCGTCACCCTTGACGGCGAGTACATCGATCTTGCCGCTGCCATCATCGAAGCTGACGGAACCACTATCGGCGGTGACACCCCGCATCAGAATCTTGCTCACGGTCGTCTTGCCGCAGCCACTTTCCCCGACCAGGCCGAGACATTCGCCGCGGCGAATATCGAAACTGACATCATCGACCGCACGGAACTTTGTGCCATCCCGTCGCCCAAACAGCCCGCCGGCTTTCGAGGTGTAGGTCTTGGTCAGATTGCGCACGCTAAGCAGGACATCGGGTGCCGTGCCCGCCGCCGGCACACCGTTGCCGATAAGCTTCTTCTTGCCGGAGAAGGTGCCGAGATTGATCGGGACATCCCGCAAGGACTTCAATCTTTCTCCGGGCTTCATGTCGAAATGCGGCACCGCCGACATCAGCGCCTTCAGGTAACGATGCTGCGGCTGACGAAAGATCGTATCGACCGGACCTGCTTCCATGATCTCGCCGTGATAGATGACCACGACCTCATCGGCCATGTTCGCAACGACGCCGAGATCATGAGTGATCAGCAGCATAGCCATGTTGAATGTCTGCTGGAGATTGCGCAGCAGGCCGAGGATCTGCGCCTGGATGGTGACATCCAATGCCGTCGTCGGCTCGTCTGCAATCAGCAGCGCCGGATTGCAGATTAGCGCCATGGCGATCATCGCGCGCTGACGCATGCCTCCGGAAAGCTCGAAAGGATACATATCGAAAGTGCGAACCGGGTCCTGGAAGCCGACAAGGTTCAGCATCTCCTCGGTCTTTTCGTGCTGCTCGGCCCTGCTGGTGCCTGCGCTGTGAATGCGAAGCGCTTCGCTGATCTGGTTGCCGACGGTATGCAGCGGCGACAGCGAGGTCATCGGCTCCTGGAAGATCTTTGCCATGCGCGCGCCACGCAACCTGCGGATCGCGACGCCATCGCGCGGCAGCTGGAGAATATCGGTCGTCTGACCGTCGAGCGGATCGGTAAACAGAATCCGGCCGGTCGCCTTCGCCGCCGTTGGCAGGATGCCCATGATCGATTGACTGATGATCGACTTGCCGGAGCCGGATTCGCCGACGAGCGCCGTAACCTTGCCTGGGAGCACTCTCAAGCCGGCATTCTTTACGACGCGCAGACTATCTCCATAAAGGGAGAACGAGACGTCGAGGTTCTCAATACGCAGTAGATCAGTCCCTGACGCCATACATATTACTTCCCGCTCACATGACCTTTGTGGCCTTATACGGCACACTAACGTAGGCCATAACGGGTGTCTAGCTGGTCAAAGCAATGCCGCGACTGTAAAAAAACTGTCGTCTTTCCAGTGATATATCGGCTTATGCTGAAGCGGGAGGCAGCGGCGGTTACGGAGTCAGGTTTTCAACTTGAAGACGGCCCTCGAACTTCTTGGCATCCCTGTGCAAGAGAATGACCTGCTCGGCCTCGGAGAGACTGTCTGGTGCCGTTTCCTGAAAGATTTCCAGCCCGCCATTGGCTGGCGTCGCAGCTTTCGGAGAGACGACAGTGAAGCGCTGGCGCACGCCGCGCAGCTTTTCTTCGCCGAGTTTTCCCCATTCGCAGTCGGTGTAGCTGGAGAAAGCCTGGCTCGCGACGACCTCGGTCGCATATTTCTTGGTGAGCGACTGTAGCCGCTCGACCTCGTTGACCGCCGCGCCGAAGGCGGAAAACGTCAACCGATCCTTCAATCCGACATTGCCAAACATGACGTTGCCGACATGCAGGCCGATCCCATAGCGCACTTCGCTCAAATTGCGCGATTGGCGATCGCTGTTGAGTGCCGTGACACGGCGCTGCGCCTCAAAAACGGCCGAGAGTGCGGCCTCGCAGGCCACCTTGGACGGGTCCTTGTGCCGCCCACATGGGTAGACGGCGAGAAATCCGTCGCCAAGGAAGCTCAGGATCTCGCCGCCGTTGCGATTGAACGGCGCTGCGATCGCATCGAAGAATTCGTTCAGCGTATCGATATAGGCTTGGCGACCTTCCTTTTCGGCATAAACCGTGGATTGCCGCATGTCGCCCATGACGAGCGCCGCCCGGATCGTCTCGCCGTCACCTCGGCGGATCTGGCCGTTCAGCACGCGCTTTCCGGCATCGCCGCCGAGATAGGTGGTCAGCATGTTGTTGGCGAGCTTGCCGAGAACCGCCATCTTGGCGGCCATGGCCAGATGGTTCTGCATGCGCATCAGCGCGCCGATCATCTCTTCGCTGAAGCCGCCGATGCTGTCGGTGGACCAGGAGCCCATCATGCCCTGCACCGAGCCCGCGCCGAAAGTCTGCACGAAGGCCATGTAGTCGGTGACCTTCTCCTTGCGCAGATCCTCGAAGATCGGAAATTCGACAGCACCGTCGACATCGATCCGACGACGCAGGTGCTGGAGATTGTTGGACAGGAGATAATAATAGGGGCTCTGCACGAAGCGTTCCGGCTTCTCGTTCCCATGCCGGTAGCCCTCGATCGTCAGACCGCCGGCGCGCCGCCAGGTAAAGCCGAGCGCATCGTAGAGCGGATGTAACATGGAAAAGGTCAGATGCACGCGGTTGAGCGGCATTCCTGTCGCCGCCATGCGCTCGCAGAAGCCGCGAACGGTGGTCTCCAGGTTTTCGCCCGTCAGCGCCGCCTGCGTCAGCCATTCCGCGACTTTATCGAGAAGAAGATCAGAAACACTCGAGTGAATAGTCATTGTCCCCGCGGCCTATCTTGCAATGCACTATGTCTCGCCGGTCATGGGGTGCCGGCACTTTCGCCGACTGCCATCTCCGGAATTTCCGGCCTATCGTTCAAGGCTGGATGAAACGATCACGCACCGGCACGTTCCCTTGCTACCCCTGGATCGCGCAAGCACCAGAAAAATCGACTGCATTCCTCACGCCCCCGCACCAGAAATGCAGCAAAAGGACAGCCGTCGCAACCGGCGACTCTCGTTTTGTTCTCTTTCAGATAAGGCGCATATTCAGCTGAAACAATGGGCTAAACCGAAATGGATCGATAAAAATCACGACTGCAACCCATAGCCGGCTGCGTGTGACATCCGAAAGTCACTCGCCCGCGGCAAGCTCGGGCGGCCGCTTTTCGCGCAACGCCATGGCTGCCATCGCGTAACCGCCGCTCGCCCCGTCGATGAAATGCATATGGTCGCGCATGAGCGGGGTCGGCACGAAACAGGTCATCAACGCGCTATCCTGGCGATGCAGACCAAAACGGCAGACACCCTCGGCCTCGGCCTGGCGCAAGCGCGCCTCGATGCGCTCAAGATGCAGGGCGTCGACATCGATCGTCATTTTCAAGCCGTCGTCAAACTTGCGGAAATCGGAATTCGCTGCGAGATCACGCCGGTAGATCTGAGCATCGAAGGTTGCGGTCCTCACCCCGAGCTTGTCGAGAACCCAGACGAGGACGATCTGGGCATCGATGACAAGCTTGCGCCACCAGCGATTGGCCGGGGCGGCCAAAGCCCGCGCTTCGATATCGGCACCTCCGAAGCTCAATGCCGGAGTCGGACCTTCAACCGGAACGGGATGGCTGTCGCGGCTCTGCTCTGCAGATATGGCAATGATATCGGCAACCAGTTGCTGAAATTTCGGACCGCTTCCCGCGTCGCCGGGAATGGCGATAATCGAGACGATCTCGCCATTATGCGCCTCGATCGGGTTCCATCGGCACGAAAGACCTGTCAGATCGGGTTCCACTCTTGCCGGCATCGCCTCGACGATGAAGCGGCCCGCTTTCATCTGCCGCTCCGCCCAGCTCGTACCGCCGCCGGAAAACATGGCATAGGAAACGTAATCGCTCGGACTGAAACGGGCGACCCGCACGTCGAGCCCCTCGCTGCGAATGGCGGCCATCGGTACCAAAGCCGTGCGCAGATCGAGCTGCAGCTCTTCCTTCACCCAGCCCCGCACGGCCGCAAGCGCTCGCCGCGCCCGCGCCCCGCCGGAGGATGGGACGGCGACCACTGCGCCATCCCCACCGAAGGCAAAGGGGTAGTCGCCTCGGTCCAAAGCATTGAGCACGGCGGAAATCACGCTGGCGCCCGCCATATTGACCGATTTGTAGTGTCCGGCGGCAATCGCCTTCGTCGAGCTGACGATGTCGGCGACGGCAATCAGCCAGTCATCCGGGAGAGGCTGGTAATTGGCGCTGTCGGTCACGCCTTCGAAACGCGTGAAACCCGCAAGCTTATGGAAGAAATCATCATTGGATGGCTCGGCCATGATGTCCCCCTTCATTGAGCGCCGCGACAATCTATCCCTACAGCAAATGCGTTGAAAAGCCAGCGGGCGGTCGACGCCGCGACGCCCGCCGTGCTACGCCCACTGAGGGAGAGGCACAAGACGCCAAGGATACTTCAAATACGATGAGCCGCCTGGATAGTTTCATTCGCCGCCTCAGCGCACAGCGCGACATCCTCAATGCCGTCGCCGACGAGGTGAGAATGCTTGATGGCCCCGTGCTGGAGCTCGGTCTCGGCAATGGCCGCACCTTCGATCATCTGCGCGAACTTTTTCCCGATCGCCGCATCATTGCCTTCGACCGGGCGGTCAATGCCTATGGTCCTTCGGTGCCGTCGGCCGACAATCTCGTCCTTGGCGAGATCAAGGATACGGCGAAAACCTTCGTCGGCGCCAATGCCTCGCTCGCCCATGCCGATATCGGCACCGGCTACGAAGACAAGGATGCGATAACATTGACCTGGCTGCCGCAAATCATGGCCGGCTTACTGGCATCGGGCGGGCTTGCCGTCAGCGGCCTTCCCCTCGATCATCCAGATCTCGAGGCACTGGCCCTGCCTTCAACCGTCAAGGACGGGCGCTATTTCATCTATCGGCGCAAATAGGCTCAGCGTAGAAACAGAACGTCGAACTGCTCGCCCTCGGCAGGCAATTCACTCACCTTCAAAACCTTCTCGCCTTCTTCGAAGAAGGCGAGACATTCGCTGTAGTGTCTGGCGAGATCGGCGATGAAGTCCTTAGTCTGATCCTTGCCGTAGAAGGCTGGCGTGAATTCCATATAAAGCGGCACCCTGCGGGCCATCAGCGCGCTCATCGAACGGCAGGCAACCGGCTCATAACCCTCGATGTCCATCCAGATCAGCCCGATATCGGCGGGATCGACGCCTGCCTGCACGAGAATATCGTTGACCGGCCGGACAGGTACCGAGATCTTCTCATCGGTCGAGCTTTGCCGCAACGCGCTGCTTTTGCCATGATTCTTGTGGTTGAGGTAGAAATCGAGCTGCCCCTCACGATCGCCGGCGGCGCAATTGACCGTCGTTACCATTTCCCGCAGGCCATTGTCGGCGATGTTGGTCGCCAGCAAGCGAAAATTGCGCGGGTCCGGCTCGACGCTGACGATATGGTCATAGGCGCCACTGAGGGCAAAATAGCAGGTCTGCGTGCCGATATTGCCGCCGAGTTCCAGGAGCGCCGATCCCTTGCGCAATAGGCCGCGCTCGCGCAATACGCTCAGAAGGCGGTCGACATGGTCGCGCTCGAAATGCCCTTTCCGAAAAACCTTACGGCCGATGTAGTCGGCCGGCGAGAAACTGAGAACGTGATCCCCGCAATCGACCGTCATCGTCTTCACACGGGGCCCGAGTGCACTGACGAGGATATCCCGGCCGAGCCTAGTGTCGAACAGGCGCGTTGCGATCGCATCCCGTTTGCGGCGAAAGGCTCGTTTCCAGTATTTTCTCGTGAGGATCTTGCGGTCGAACATGAGCGCCATCCCTACACCAGCGCCATTCCGTTGCAAACGGGGAAGATCGGCAATGCGGGCCTCTAAAAATCAGGCAAAGTGGCCGCTCGCCTCTTTCGAAACGATATAGACCCGCAAGGGTTCACCGCGGCCTCGAACGGCGATCTCGCGGCTTTCGGTGCCGGCGATATCCGCTTCCGACAGCTGCGCCACCGGCTCTGAAAAGACGAGCGCAGTGTTGAATTCCTTGGCGACGCTTTCAAGGCGGCTGGCGACATTGACCGTATCGCCGATCGCCGTCACGTTCTTAACGGTGCCATACCCCATCGAGCCTACCACCGCGAGGCCGGTGTGGATGCCGATGGCGATCTCGAGCGGTGCTGCCAGCTCGTCGGCCAACTCATCGCTGAGCTTGTCGATCTCCCGGATGATCGCGGCGGCGGCCTTCAATGCCTGGCGATTGGCCTCCTTCGGGGTCGTGCGAAGGCCGAAGAGGGCCATGGCACCATCGCCAATGAACTTGTCCATCCGGCCGCCATTCTCCTCGATGATGCGGCCAACGATGGCGAAATAGCGATTGAGCAGGAAGACGATGTCGAAGGGCAGCCGCGATTCCGTCAGCGACGTGAAATGGCGCAGATCGCAGAAGAAGACGACGATCTCCCGCTCGCGGCCAGGGCTTGCAGCCTGTGTATAGACCGGGATCGTCGCTTCGGCCATCGGTGCCAGCAGCGGCAAGACGCTGACATTGCCGGTCGGACGCAGCTGGCAGGCAAGTCTGACATCCGGCGTGGCGCCGATGCGGTTCAACGTCTTCTGCTCAAGCGGCTCGGGCGGCGGCAGGTTCTCTGCTCCCTCGATAATCTGCACGCGGCAGGTGGAGCATTGCCCCTTACCGCCGCAGACCGAATAATGCGGGATGCCGCCGAGACGGCTTGCTTCGAGCACGCTAAAGCCGCGCGGCGCATGCACCACCTCGCCGCCGGCGTAGCGGATGGCGACCTGGTACTGGCGCTCACGCAATCTGCGATGCGTACGAAAGGCGAAAAGAGCGGCAAGCGACAAGCTGAAGGCGCCATAGAACCCTGCTCGGTATGGCCACAAGGCCTGTGTCATCTGGCCGCCCGGTGCGGAGCCGGTCTCGCCATAGCTCCGCATGTCGCTGTAGTAGCCGCCGGGATAGCCGCGCTCATCCTCCTGGGCGACTTCATGCGCCACGGTCTTGCCCATCGCGGCAAAACCAAGCAAAGCGAGAACCGGCAAAACGATGGCAAGCGATAATATCACCGGAGCGATCACCGTGTACCAAGGACGGTAGCGCAGCCAGAAATGAACGCCGATGCATCCGTGGAGCCAGACAATCAGCAGCACGAACGACTGGCGCAGGCCATTGAGCGGCGAGGTCACCCACAGGCTGCGCACGATTGCCTTGTAGGTGTCATGATAGCCGTAAACCTCATGGACGATGCGCGTCGCAATGATGTGATCAATCAGCAGCAGGGGCACCAGCAGACCGGTTACGATTTGAAAAGCTTCGCCGGCAGGCATGACGAGCGTTCTGCGCCTGTAAAGCATCCGCAGCACCAGCAGGATATGGAGAATCAGCGCGCCATAAAGAAGCGCGGTTCCGACCGGATTGCGCCACACGGCCATGAACCAACGTTGAGCATGTTCGGCCATACCGAGCGAGATCAGCCCGAGGGAATGGTTGGCCAGATGCATGATCACGAAAGCAAAAACGATCAGACCGGAGCCGAGACGGAGCTTTCGCACCAGACGATCGGTAATGATTGGCTTTCTTGCCTCGATGGTCATCAAACCCAATGTATATTGCCCGTTCACAACAGGTGGGAAAACGGCTATCGCCTATTCATCTAGCCGCAACGCCGCATGCTGTCGAGGATGCGGCTTTTTGAAGCAGGGACCTTATTGTCACGTAACCGGTCGGAATTCGGGCAATCCTCTCACAATTCGGGTTCCTGTCATCACTTAATCGTCAACTGTGTGACGACGCCATGAAGATCGCCTTTTACGCCCCCTTGAAGTCCCCCGCTCATCCGGTCCCATCTGGCGACCGGCTGATGGCGCGCCAGATCATCGCGGTATTGAGGATGGCGGGACACCAGGTCGAAGTCGCTTCTGAATTGCGCAGTTTCACGCCGGGTCCTGAAGCCGGGCCACGCATGGAGATAGCCAGACAGGCCCGGGCCGAAATGGATAGTCTGATCGAGCGCTGGCGGAGCGAGACGGCACCCGACCTATGGTTCACCTATCATCCCTATTACAAGACGCCCGATCTCATCGGTCCATCCGTCGCCAGGAGGCTGAGCATTCCCTATGTGACGGCCGAGGCTTCCTACTCCCGCCGTCATGACGAGAATGGCTGGAGCGAGAACCAGCGTCTTATTGCCGATGCGGTAAGGCTTGCCACCGTCAATCTGTGCTTTACCGAACGGGACCGGATCGGTCTGCTCGATGCGATCCCCGATGGACGCTACGAGCGCTTTTTGCCCTTCATCGACGCGACGCCATTTGTACGCTCTTTCCCGGATCCGCGACGGCTGATTGCCGTGGCGATGTTGCGGAAAGGCGACAAGTTTGACAGCTACGCCATGCTGGCGAGCGCGCTCGATCTTATCCGCGATCAGGATTGGACCCTCACCATCATCGGCGACGGGCCGATGCGGGCCGAGGTCAGATCGTTGTTTTCCACATTCGGCGAAAGCCGCATCATCTGGCGCGGAGAACGCTCCACCGCGGAGATCGCGCAGGAGCTGGCGACCGCCGGCCTCTATGTCTGGCCCGGCTGCAACGAAGCCTATGGCCTTGCCTATCTGGAGGCGCAGGCGGCGGGCCTGCCAGTGGTCGCGCAGGCAACGGCCGGCGTGCCGGAAGTGGTGATGGCGCGCAAAACGGGACTTTTAACGCCGGAAGGCGATGTCGAAGCCTATGCCGGTGCCATCGCTCGGCTTTTGAACGATCAAAGCCAGCGACAGACCATGGCAGACGCAGCCTATGACTTCGTTCATCAGGAGCGTTCACTGCCCGCCGCATCGAAGCGGCTGGAAACCATTCTTCGAAACCATCTGGGAGATACCTATTATGAGCGATAGAGCCGATTGGCAGCCCCTGCGCGACGAACTGCGTCGATGGAGCGAGGCTAGACGAAAGGTAAAACTGTGGTTCCGCGACGACGACGCCATCGAGCCGACCCCTGCCCTCGACCGGCTGCTATCGCTTGCCAATCGTTTCGACGTGCCGATGGCTCTTGCGATCATTCCGGGACCGACCGGCGAGCCGTTGGCCGAGCGACTGGCGTCCGAGAACCGCATCACCGCCACGGTGCACGGCTGGACGCATCAAAACTATGCTCCTGACGATACCAAGAAGCAGGAGCTTGGCCTGCACCGGCCGCAGCAGATCGTACTCGACGAGCTGCATCGCGGCTTCGACAAGCTCAAGGCCCTTTATGTCAAGCAGTTCGTCCCGCTGCTGGTGCCGCCGTGGAACCGTATCGATGACGCGCTGCTGCCGCATCTCGCTCCCTTCGGCTACCGCGCCGTCTCCGTCTTCGGATTGGCAAAGCAGGCCCCTATCGGCCTGATCAACACGCATATCGACATCATGAGATGGCACGGGGTGCGTGGCGGTCTACCGCATACAGAGGTGATCGCACGTCTGGTGGAGGAGCTCCAGATTCGTTTCGATGGCCACGACGAACCGATCGGGGTGATGACGCACCATCTCGTCCATGACGATCTCGCCTGGGATTTCGTAGAGACGCTATTCGAGGAAACGGCCGGCCATGCCGCCATCGAATGGCGGCCGGTCGGCCATTTCGTACACTAGTGATCATATTACGCTCAGCCGAGTTCCTGTGCGAGTCCGATGAGAAGCCCTTCAGGCCCACGGATGTAGCAGAGCCGATATGCGTTACTATACTGGACGACCTCGCCGACGAGCTGCGCACCGCGCATGCGGAGCCTTTCAAGCGTGTCGTCGATGTCGTCGACGGCAAACATGACCCTGAGATAGCCCAAGGCGTTGACCGGGGCATTCCGGTGATCCGCGACGACAGCCGGTGCGAGGAAGCGGGAGAGTTCGAGCCGGCTGTGGCCGTCCGGCGTGCGCATCATGGCAATCTCGACGCGCTGATCGCCCAGTCCGGTGATACGCCCGGCCCACTCTCCTTCGATCGTGGCCTGCCCTTCAAGCTCAAGACCGAGTTCGCGAAAGAAATCGATTGCCCCTGCGAGATCTTCGACGACGATTCCTACGTTGTCCATCCGCTTGACGGCCATGTCTTTAACCTCCGGGTGTCGTTCCAGTCTACAAGGTGTCGCCTGGTCTAACAACGGACACTTGCGGCCAAACGGCCTCTCAGAGCTGCAGCGACTGTCCGTCAAAGGCGAAGAACGCTTCGGGGAAGCTCTTCTGCGCATCGCGCTGCATGTCATCCAGTTCGCGGTCCGTGCGGCCGGGTGCGTGATGGAACATGGCGAGCCGCTTGACGCCGGCCTTCTTGGCGAGCTTGATGCCCTCCTGCCATGTGGAATGGCCGAAGCCCAGATATTTCGGCATCTCCGCTTCGAGATAGGTCGCATCATAGATGGCAAGATCGGCATCGGCCATCAGCTCGAGTGCAGCCTCATCCAGCCGCCCGGTCACATGCTCGGTATCATAGACCATGGCGATCACCCGGCCCGCCCATTCGATGCGATAGCCGATACAGCCGCCGGGATGGTTCAGCCTCGTCGTATGGAGGACGATGCCCGGATGCGGCTTCAACGTATCGCCGGCGGCGAAATCGCGGAAATTCATCGTCGCACGACAGATATCGGGTTCAACGGGAAACCATGGCGGCCGCATGAACTGGCCGATCAACTGTCGCGTCGTCGTCTTGCCTGCCAAATGGCCCGACCAGAGATCGACGCTGACGCGCGGATCATAGATCGCGTTGAAGAAAGGCAGACCGATGATGTGGTCGTAGTGCGAATGGGTGAAGAAGAGATCGATATTGCGGACCCCTTCCTTGGCAAGGGAGGCGGCCGCTTCGCGCAAACCAGTCCCAGCGTCGAATAAGATATGCCTGCCGTCATGTCGTAACTCGATGCACGACGTATTGCCGCCGTACCGCTCAAATTCCGGTCCCGATACAGGGATGCTCCCCCGTACTCCCCAAAATTTCAGCTCAAAACTATCGTTGTTCATGGAAGTTTTTACACCATTCCCCTTTCGGTCAAAAAAAGCACACTTTTGCTATCGTGCGAAGCCAGCAATTTCTAAAAGTCGTGCAGTGGTAAAAACTGGATCTCATCGGTTGGCCGACACAGATCGTTGGGCGGATCGCCGCCAACGGATCGCACAGATCTAATATAGGTATGAAATGACAGAATAGATAAGGGGCGGGAATTTGCGTGTGACGCCAGTCATCCAGGTTATATTAGTTCACGATGAAAAGCGAACCTTGGGAGGGGCTAGGAAGATTTGGGAGAAACTTGCACGCCCTTTTATCTTACAGCGTGGCGGCCGACCGGGCGGCTTGTTCGTAATAGCCGGACAACGCCCTGAGATGCGAGGCAATATCGGAGAGGCCGTCCTGCGAGAGACCGGATACTTTCGTCGCCTCGACGAGCAGCCGCTCGCGAATTTCAGTGTAGCGCTTCAGCGCGTCCAGGCCCTTGTCAGTCACCCGGATGGTCTTTTCCTTGCCCGCCTTGCCGCTTTTGACGAGGCCTGCCGCCTCGAGCTTCTTGATGGCGTAGTTGGCGACATGCGTATCTTCGATATCGAGCACGAGGCAGAGATCGGCAAGCGTCTTTGGCCGGTCGCGATGCCGCACCGAATGAATGATCAGGATTTCGATCGGCGAAAGACCGGGCACGCCGGCTGCCGCCATGCAGCGCACCAGCCAGCGATTGAAGGCATGGGAAAAGAGGATCGACCCGTATTCCAGTTCCGACAAAGCGGGCGAGCTGCCACCCGCCAAATGGGCTGACGATACGATCAATTCGCGCCGTTTGCTCTTTTCCTCGGACGTCACCTAAAAACTCCTCCGAACCGGACCAAGATCCTGCAGATTCGACAGGCCGAACGGTCAATGGCCGCTCGACCCGGCATCACATTGCTATTCGTCCCGCTTTCCGTAGCCGCCACCCGTGGGGGTGACGACCGTGAAGGCCTCGCCCGCCTCAAGCACGGTATGGGCGGAGCCGATCAGCTCTTCGATCGTGCCATCGTTGCGGCGAACATAGTTGCGGCCGGTCTGGCCGGATTCGCCGCCCTTGACACCGAAGGGCGCCACGCGCCGATGGCCAGACAGGATGGCGAATTCCAGCTTTTCGCGCGTGCGGATGGTGCGCTGCGTGCCGTTGCCGGCATTCCACTTGCCGCGTCCGCCGGAATTCGGACGAATGTGGAAATCTTCCAGAATGACCGGGAAGCGGGTCTCAAGGATTTCGGGATCCGTCAGGCGCGAATTCGTCATGTGCGTATGAACCGCATCGGCGCCATTGAAGCCTGGCCCCGCCGGCGCACCGGAGCAGATCGTTTCGTAATACTGATAGGCGTCGTTGCCGAAGGTCAGATTGTTCATCGTGCCTTGCGCTGCTGCGAGTGCCTCGACAGCGCCGAACAGGCAGTTGGTCACGGCCTGGCTGACTTCGACGTTGCCGGCAACGACCGCGGCCGGATATTTCGGCGTCAACATCGTGCCTTCCGGGATGATAATCCGGATCGGCCTGAGGCAGCCGGCATTCATCGGAATATCGGCCTCGACGAGCACGCGGAAGACATAAAGGACAGCGGCCCGCGTCACCGGCTGCGGTGCGTTGAAGTTATCCGGACGCTGCGCTGACGTGCCGGTGAAATCGACCGTTGCCTCGCGCTTGTCCTTGTCGATCGAAATCTTGACGACGATCTTGCAGCCCTGATCCATTTCATAGCTGAACTCGCCGTCGGACAGACGGTCGAGAACGCGGCGCACGCTTTCGGCCGCATTGTCCTGAACGTGGCCCATATAGGCGTCGACGACATCTTCACCGAAGTGAACGATCATCTTTTTCAGCTCGGCAACACCCTTTTCGTTGGCGGCGACCTGGGCTTTGAGATCATTGATGTTCTGCGCAAGCGTGCGCACCGGATAGCGCGCGCCCGTCAAAAGCTTCGTAAGCTCCGCTTCACAGAAGCGGCCGCGATCGAGCAGCTTGAAATTGTCGATATAGACGCCTTCCTCCTCGATATGGGTGGCGAGCGGCGACATCGATCCCGGCGAAATGCCGCCGATATCGGCATGATGACCGCGGCTGGCGACCCAGAAGCGGATCATCTGGCCGGCATCGTCGAAGACCGGTGTGCAGACTGTGAGATCGGGCAGATGTGTGCCGCCGTTATAGGGTGCGTTGATGAGGAAGACATCGCCCGGATGAATGACCGCATTCTCACGGATCGCGGTTGCGACGGACGCATCCATGGAGCCGAGATGAACCGGCATATGCGGCGCGTTCGCAACCAGATTGCCTTCGGCGTCAAAGACGGCGCAGGAGAAATCCAGCCGTTCCTTGATGTTGACCGAATAGGCGGTGTTCTGCAGCGTCATGCCCATCTGCTCGGCGATCGACATAAAGAGATTGTTGAAGATCTCCAGCATGACAGGATCGGCCTTGGTGCCGATAGCGTTGCGCTCAGGCAGCGCCTTGATGCGCTTGAGGACGATATGATCCTTGGCGGTCAGCTGCGCCTGCCAGCCGTCCTCGATGACGATCGTCTGGTTCGGCTCGATGATAACAGCCGGGCCGGTCACGGTCTGGCCGGGCTTGATCGCCTGGCGTAGGACAACGGCCGCATCGTGGCTCTCGCCGCTTGAGTAGAAGGAAGTACGCCTTGCGGCTTGCGCCTCGCCTTCGGCAGCGGCTTCCAGCTCGACTGCGATATCGGCGGCCGCACCGCCGATGGTTTCGATCTCAACGGCTTCCACGACGAGAGGCTTGTCTTCGGCAACGAAGCCGAAGCGACGCTTGTGCAGCGTCTCGAACTGGCTGCGCAATCGCGCGGGGTCATCGATCTCGGGGAAAGTCGTCTCAACGGCCAGCAAGGTATCGGTGCCGGCATAGCGGATATGGGCGCGCTGAACCGTCTTGATCTCGGCTGTTGCGACGCCCTGTGCTTCCAACTCGGGCACGCATTCGCCGCGCAATTCGCCGCCGAGTGCTGCGATCGCTGCTGGTGCGGCATCATCGAGCGGAACCCCGAGCGCCTTCTGGCGCGTTGCCCTGATATCGGCAAGCCCCATGCCATAGGCGGAGAGTAGGCCGGACATCGGATGCAGAAGAATACTCTTCATCCCGAGTGCATCCGCAACCAGGCAGGCATGCTGCCCGCCAGCGCCGCCGAAGCAGTTCAGCGCATAACGCGTCACGTCATAGCCACGTTGCACGGAAATCTTCTTGATCGCCTCGACCATATTGGCAACCGCGATGCGGATAAAGCCGTCGGCGACGTCTTCCGGGCTGCGGCCATCGCCGATTTCGGCTGCAAGTGCTGCGAACTTGGCGCGCACCGTCTCGACATCGAGCGACTGGTCCTGATTGGGGCCGAAAATGGAGGGGAAGAACTCCGGCAGGAGCTTGCCGGCCATGACGTTGGCGTCGGTGACGGCCAGCGGGCCGCCATTGCGATAGCAGGCGGGTCCCGGAAAGGCGCCGGCCGAATCCGGACCGACGCGGAAGCGATCGCCATCGAAATGCAGGATCGAGCCGCCGCCGGCAGCGACGGTATGGATCAGCATCATCGGTGCGCGGACGCGAACGCCAGCTACTTCCGTCTCGAAGGCACGCTCATATTCGCCGTCGAAATGCGCAACGTCCGTGGAGGTGCCGCCCATGTCGAAGCCGATGACATTGGCAAAGCCCGCCTGTTCGCCGGTCTTTGCAAGGCCGACCACACCGCCGGCAGGGCCGGAGAGGATGGCGTCCTTGCCCTGGAACATGTCGGCAGCGGTCAAGCCGCCCGACGACATCATGAACATGACGCGCGCACCGGTGCGCTCGACATCGAGCTCATCACAGACCTGGCGGATATAGCGGCCGAGCACCGGCGAGAGATAGGCATCGATGACGGCCGTATCGCCACGTCCCACAAGCTTGATGAGCGGCGAAACCTCATGGCTGACGGAGACCTGCTCGAAGCCGAGGAATCGTGCGATCCTGGCGACCGCAGCCTCGTGCGCCGGAAACTTGTAGGCATGCATGAAGACGATCGCCACCGAGCGATAGCCCTTTGAGAGAAGATCGCGCAGCGCCGCTTCTGCAGCCTTTTCATCCAGAGCAAGCTCGACGGTGCCGTCGGCAAGCACGCGCTCCTCGATCTCGACGACATCTTCGTAGAGCGCTTCCGGCTTGACGATCTCGGTCGCGAAGATCTTCTTGCGTTCCTGATAGCCGATGCGCAGCGCGTCCCTGAAACCCTTCGTCGTCACCAGAGCAAGACGTTCGCCCTTGCGCTCGAGCAGCGCATTGGTGGCAACCGTCGTGCCCATGCGGACCTCGCCGATCGCACCTTCGGGAACTGGCTCGCCCTTGTCGAGACCGAGATGGAGACGGATGCCGTGAACGGCGGCATCGCGATAGGCCTCGGGATTTTCAGAGAGAACCTTGCGGGCGTGGAGAGCGCCGGATGGATCACGCCCGACGACATCGGTAAAGGTGCCGCCGCGATCGATCCAGAAATCCCAACGACCTGAAATGTTCTCCGACAAACTCGCCTCCAGCAGAACGACACCAACAATGATAATATATCGATAAATCGTCAACGTTTTGTCGTCAACATGAATTGGCGAGTTCGGTCGCTGTCGATAGTTTTTGGCCGCGTCACCCTCGGTGAAGCGTGATCTATTCCTCGAAGCGGCTAGCTGTCTCCCGATCGCGATCGTATTGTCTTGAGCGCGGGAACGGCGGCAGCCAGGATTCGCGACGAACAGTCCAGAGCTCGTAGGTCGGTTTCAACTGATCGGGGGCATCCAGAGATCCCAGGTTCACTTCAATTTCGTCTGCGCTTCGCGAGAAGACGGACGAGCCGCAGTGAGGGCAGAAGAAGCGGCCGGCATAGTCACCCGTTTCACCTTCGATCGTCACCGCATCCTCAGGAAAAATCGCGGATGCGTGAAAAAGCGCGCCGTGATGCTTGCGGCAATCGAGGCAATGACAAATTCCGACCCGATATGGGCGCCCCGACGCCGTTATTCGCACCTTGCCGCACAGGCAGCCGCCGGTGAAACGGTCCATGTCGTGCCTCCTTCATCATCAAGCAGGCGGAAAGTTTACGACAAACAAAACAATCACCGCAATTGTACATCGCGGATGCAAAGGCATCACTCTATAGCAAAGACATGTTGCTATGGTTCCGCCGAAAAGGCGGATACGCTAGTGCAGGCCACCGACGCCGAGCAGGCGCTCGACCGCATGATGATCCCTGGCCAGCGCCTCAGGCGTCCCCTCCCAGGCCAGCCGGCCGCGCTCCAGAATGATGACGTCGCTCGCAAAATCCAGTGCGCTTTGAATGCGTTGCTCGACGAGCAAGATGGTCATATCGCCCGACCTGGCAAGCTTGGCGAACGCCGCCATCAGTTCCTCGCAGATGACAGGGGCAAGCCCCTCCAGCGGCTCGTCCAGAAGCAGGACGGAGGGGCGGCCGAGGATGGTTCGGGCGGTCGACAACATTTGTTGTTCGCCGCCGGAAAGCTGGCCACCGAGGTTCCGGCGACGCTCCTTCAAGCGCGGGAACATGTCATAGGCCTCCTGCAGGGCGCTCTTCGGCCGCCTCTTCAGCCCGACGGAAAGATTTTCCTCGACCGTCAGCGTCGGGAAGACATCCCGCGTCTGCGGCACATAGCCGAGACCCTGATGAGCGCGTCTGGCGCTTGGCAGGCCGGCGATATCGGCCGAGCCCAGCCGAATGCGGCCATCATAGCGGCGGGTCTGGCCGGCAAGCGTGGCAAGCAACGTGCTCTTGCCCATACCGTTGCGGCCTAGGACAGCCAGCCGACCACCGGCCGGCACGGAAAAGGAAACGCCTTCCAGCACCCGCGTCGGACCATAACCGGCCGACAGGTTTTCGACTTCAAGCGGCGTGGCCGGCATTGGCGTAGCTCCCCAGATAGGCTTCGCGCACACGCGCATCCTCAGTCACGTCTTTCGGTGAGCCGTCGAATATGATCGTGCCGGCGGCGAGCACCACCACGCGCTTGGCAAAGCGGAAGACGAGATCCATGTCATGCTCGATCATCAGCACGGCAAGATCGGCGGGCAGATCCGCCAGCGCCTGCTCGATGCGTCCGGTATCGCTCTGCGGCACGCCGGCGGCGGGTTCGTCGAGCAACAGCACCTTCGGTTTCAGGGCCATGGCGACGGCGATCTCCAAAAGCCGCTGCTGGCCATAGGCGATCTCGCTGACCTTGCGGTGAGCAAGTGCTGCAAGGCCAAGCGTACCGAGCAGTTCCTCCGTCTCGGCCATGACATCGCGCATGGAGAGGAAATTGCCGAACATGCGGCCGGAGCGCCCCGTCCTCTGCAGCACCGCCATGCCGACATGCTCGGCCGGCGTCATGTCCTGAAACAGCCGCGTCACCTGGAAGGACCGCACGAGGCCACGGCGGACCCGGCCGATGGCATCGACCCTGTTGACGTTTTGGCCGGCGATGCGGACCTCGCCGGAATCCGCCGGCAGGTTGCCTGTGACGAGATTGACGAAGCTGGTCTTGCCGGCGCCGTTAGGGCCGATCAAGGCCACACGATCGCCCGGCGCCATCGACAGGCTGACATTGTTCGTCACCGTCAGGCCGCCGAACGCCTTCTTCAGGTTGCTGACCTCGAAAATCGCGCTCATGCCCGTGCCTCTCTGCGACGGGCCAGATAGGCGGCGGCCGTTCCGTAAATCCCTTTGGGCGCGAAGAGAACCACGAAGATGAGAAGCGCACCGACGATCGTCAGCCAATGGAAAGGATTGGCGGCGGAGACATAATCTTCGAAGAGCATGAAGATCACGGTGCCGACAAGAGCACCGAACAAGGATCCGGTGCCGCCGAGCACGAGCATGACCAGCGCCTCCGCCGATTGCGTGAAGGACAGGCTGTCGAGGCCAACGACCTGCGTCGAGATCGCCGTCAGCGCGCCGCCGACGCCGGCAACGGCGCCGGAAATCATATACATCTTGATCAGCGCCACCTTTGGCGAGGCGCCCATGGCACGGATGCGCAGCGGGTCCTGACGAATGCCGCGGCAAAGCATGCCGAAGGGCGAGCGCACGAGAATTCGCAACAGCACAAGCGCAATCAGCAGCAGCGCCACGCCGTAGATGTAGGCTGTATGCCCATAGAGATCGAATTCGAAAGTACCGAAAAGCGGATCGGCCGATATGCCCGACAATCCGTCGCTGCCGCCTGTCCAGCTCGATGCCTTGTTGGCGAATTCGTGGAAGAGATAGATCAGCGCGATCGACAGCACGAGTTGCGGCAGCCCGTGCGCTCGCAAGATGACGACGCTGCAGACCAGCCCGGCGATGGCTCCGACGACAACGCCGGCAAGCGTCATCAACAGTGGATCGTTGATGCCGTAATGGGCTGATGCGATGCCGGCCGCATAAGCGCCGGCACCAAACAGCGCCGCATGACCGAGAGTCGCCACGCCGCAATAGCCGGTGACGAGATCGAGCGACAGCACGAGAAGTGCAATCGCGATCAGCCGGGTCAAAAGAGCAAGGTTATCCGGAAACAGCAGGTAGCCGGCGGCAGCAACGACGATGACGACCGCAACCGCGATCAGATCCTGCCCGAATGTACGATGTCTGGTCACGATCGAAGTGGCCTCTCTTTCAAGCGTCAACGCCATGTTACTTCATTCTCCCGGCAAAGCCGCGCGGGAAGACGCAGACGATGGCAATGACGGCCAGATAGAAGAAGAATTCCCCGTATTCCGGCATGAGGTAACGGCCGGTCGTATCGATACAGCCGAGGATGAGACAGGCGAGCAACGCACCCGAGATCGAGCCGGCGCCGCCGACCGAGACGACGACGAGGAAAGTCACCATGTAGCGCAGGGCATAATAAGGTTCGACGGGCAAGAGCTCCGCACCCACTACGCCGCCGAAGGCGGCAAGCCCTACCGCAACGGCGAAGCTGACCGCGTAGACCACTTCCGTGCGCACGCCGAGCGCGGCCGCCATCGAGGCATTATCGACGGACGCGCGCAGCTTGACGCCGAACGCAGTCTTCTCGATCAGATACCAGAGCGCGAGCGCGACCACGAGACCGCAGACGATCGCGAAGATACGGTGCGTGCCGATGGTGCGGAAGCCGAGATCGACCGAGCCCTGCAGGCTACCCGGCAGCGGTATGGTCTTCAAGGTCGGGCCGAAGACATAACTGGCGATACCGATGATGCAAAAGGTGATGCCGATCGTCATCAGCACCTGCGTCAGCTCCGGCGCGCCATAGATGCGGCGATAAAGCAGCCGCTCGATCGGGATGGAGATGATGACGGTGCCGACGACAGCCAGAAGCACCGCCGCAGCATAGCCAAGACCAAGGTCGTGCGCGGCATAAGAGGCGATATAGCCGCCGATCATGGCAAAGGCACCATGGGCCAGATTGACGACGCGCATCAGCCCCATCGTGACGGAGAGACCGATGGAGATGACGAACAGCACCATGCCGTAAGCGAGGGCATCGACTGCTATGCTGAGCACGGTTTGCATTGAAATCGCTGATCCGGTTGTTGTTGCGCGACCGCTGCTGTCACGCCCCTGAACGGAGATTCCGATCAGGGGCTTCAGGTTCAGGAGCGCTTACTTCGCGACGGCAAGGCCGGGATCGCCCTGCTTCTCGAAGGTCTGGATTTCCTTGTTGTAGTACTTGCCGTCGCTGTCCTTGGCGACTTCGCGCAGATAGATGTTCTGCGTGATATGCCGGCTTTCCGGATCGATGGTGACCGGACCGCGCGGGCTGACCCAGGACAGACCCTTCACGGCATCGACTGCCTTCTGCGCATCCTGTTTGCCGCCCGTCGCTTCGATCATCCTGTAGATGACATGCATGCCATCAAAGGCGCCGACGGCCGGGAAAGTCAGTTCGGCAGGATTACCGATCGCCTTGCCAGCAGCTGCGACGAAAGCCTTGTTTTCGGCTGAGTCATGCGAAATCGCATAGTGGAAGGTCGTCTGCATCCCGAGTGCCGCGTCGCCAAGCGCCGGCAGATCGGATTCCTGCGTGAGGTCGCCGGGCGCAAACAGCTTGATGCCAGCCGACTTCAAGCCGTTCTCATTATAGGCCTTGACGAAGCCGAGCGTCGTCGGGCCTGACGGCAGGAAGGCGAAGACGCCCTGCGCGCCGGAATCCTTGATGCGCTGCATGATCGGGCTGAAGTCGTTGGTCGATAGCGGCATGCGGATCGCCTGGACCACCTGGCCGCCCTGCTTCTCGAAACCGGCCTTGAAGGCATTTTCGGCATCGACGCCCGGACCGTAATCGCTGACGACGGAGATGACCTTCTTCACGCCTGCGTCAAAGGCGACCTTGGCGATCGGCGTCGAGGTCTGCCAGGTGGTAAAGGAAGTGCGCACGACGAGCGGGCTCTTGGTGACGATCGCCGAGGTCGCAGCGTTGAAGATCACCATCGGCACGTTGGCCTGCTTGAGGATCGGCGTCACGGCCATCGCATCCGGCGTGAAGTAGAAGCCGGCGAGATACTGAACCTTCTCCTTGACGACAAGTTCCTGGGCGAGCGACTTTGATTGGGCCGGATCAGCCGCAGGCAAATCGCGATAGATCACCTCCACCTCGTCGTTGCCGACCTTCTTGCCGTTCATGGCCATATAGGCGTCGATGCCGGCCTTGAAATTCTTGCCCTGCAGCGCGAACGGACCGGAGAACGGGCCGATGACGCCAACCTTGATGGTATCGGCATAGGCGGCACCGCCAAGAGCAACGGCCGCAATGGCGGCCAACACAAACCGTTTCATTTTTTCTCCTCCCGGCAGCCGTTTCTTGTGCCGCCCTTGATCGTTTAAATCCTGATCATCGCCAATTTCTCATAGGAAAAGGTGATGTAAAATGAAATAAAACCTTCCATCCATACTTATTCGGTTATGATTAGCGGTAAATATCCTACTCCGCTGCAGTTCCCAGACGCTTGATCATGCCGATCAATTGCAGGGCATGGCGCAGCGACACCGCCGTTGTCACCACCATAGGCGGCAAGAGCAGCCATTCCAATGTCCAGGCAGCACCCGAACGCTCCTGCTCGTGCACGAGCGAGTGGTGAATGCCCGAAAGCTGCACCGCATTGAAGCGGGCAAGCGTGACCAGCGTTTCGGCCGCAACCGGGTTTTGTTTGTGCGGCATCGCCGACGAGCCACCGCCGCCGGCAAGCTCGATCTCGTCGCCCGCCTGCGCCAGAAGTGCGACATCCTGGCCGATCTTGCCGAGACTGCCCGAGATCATGGACAAGAGCCCGGCAAGTTCGGCAATGCGCCCCCTTTGGCTCTGCCACTGCGGCTCGTCCGTCAGGCCGAGCGCCTGTGCCAGCGCGCTCCTGATTTCGGCCGCTTGCGGCCTGAACTTTTCAAGCGTACCCGCCGCACCGCCGAACTGCAGCGGGAAAGTCTCCTGCGTCAGCCGGTCCCGATACTGATCGAGCGGATGCTGCCACGCCTGCAGCCGATCGGACACCGTGATCGCAATCGCCGCCTGCATCCGGGTGCGACCCATCAGCCTGTTCGATCCGAAACGCTCATCCAGTTTGGCAAGCGCGGATGATACGGCGAAGAGGCGGCCGCTCAGGATAAATGCCGCCGCCTTCAGCCGCATCATCAGGCTGGTATCGATGACATCCTGGCTGGTGGCGCCGAAGTGGACATGCTTGCCTGCATCCTCGCCGACGGCCTTGCGCAGCTGCCTAACAAGATCGGGGACGACGACGCCATCTGAAGCCGTCGCCGTCCTCAGGCTTTGCAGATCCGGTTCGAAAGTCGCGCAGACTTCGGCGATACGAGCAGCCGCTGCCTGCGGGATCAACCCATGCCGCGCCTCGACCTCGGCAAGCGCGGCTTCGAAGGCCAGCATGGCGCGGATGTCGGCCTTGGCGGAAAAATACGCCGCAATCTCCTCGTCACCGAGAAGGCTGGACAGAAAAGGATGGTCGAAGGGAGAAACGCTCATGGCTTATATATCGAGGAAAACCGTTTCCTTGTCGCCCTGCAAATGGACGTCGAAGGTGTAGACGGAGCCTTCCTTGCGGGCGATCAGCGTTGCCAAACGCTCCTTGTGTTCGATGCGGGCAAGCAAAGGATCTTCCGCGTTGGCGGCAGCTTCTTCCGGAAAATACATCCGCGTGTGCAAGCCGATATTGATACCGCGCGCCACGATCCAGACAGTGATGTGCGGCGCCATCTTGCGGCCGTCCTTGAAGGGAACACGGCCGGGTTTGATGGTCTCGAAACGAAAAACGCCATCGGCCGAATTGGTCGGGCAGCGCCCCCAGCCGGTGAAATTCGGATCGGCAGTGCCTCGCAGCTCCGAGGGGCTGTTGTAGAAGCCGGCGCTGTCGGCCTGCCAGATTTCCAGGACGGCGTCCTTGACCGGCGCTCCGGCACCGTCGAGCACCCTGCCCGTTATCGTGATGCGCTCGCCGAGCGTCTTGTCGTTGACCATGGTGGAGCCGAGATCGATTTCGTAGACGCCGCCGATCTCGCTATAGTTCGGCGTCAGGCCGATGTGGACGTAAGGCCCTGCCGTCTGCGACGGCGTTTCCTTGAGATAGCCGAGTTCCTGTACCATCAATTGCCCTCCAGTCGGTTTTCGAACAGGGTCGACCGACGACCGCGCAGCACGATATCGAATTTATAGGCGCGAGCATCCATCGGGATCGTGTTACCCCAGTCGAGCGGCGCGATCAGCTGCTCGATCGCCTGTCTGTCGGGGATCGTGCCGACGATCGGACATTTCCAGATCATCGGATCGCCCTCGAAATACATTTGCGTGATCAGCCGCTGCGCAAAGCCATGGCCGAAGACAGAGAAATGGATATGCGCCGGGCGCCAGTCGTTGACGCCATTCGGCCAGGGATAGGCGCCGGGGCGGATGGTGCGGAAGGCGTAGCGCCCTTCGTCATCGGTGATGGCGCGGCCGCAACCGCCGAAATTCGGATCGATGGCGGCGAGATAGGTTTCCTTTTTGTGGCGGTAACGCCCGCCGGCGTTGGCCTGCCAGAATTCGAGCAGGACACCCGGCACCGACCGGCCGCGCTCGTCAAGCACGCGGCCGTGGACGATGATCCGCTCTCCGATGGCGCTCTCGCCGGGCTTGGCAAAATTATGGATCAGGTCGTTGTCGAGTTCGTTCAATATGGAATGGCCAAAGACCGGCCCGGTGATCTCCGAGATGGTGCCGTCGAGCGACAGCAATGCGCGCTGCGGCGAGCGCAGCACGGAGGTCTTGTAGCCGGGCGCAAAGGCCGGCGGATGCCAGGCGCGGTCTCTCGCGAAAAAGGCGCCGGTCTCGGGCTTGCTGTTGCTTCTATCGGACATGTCTGCCTCGCTTCATGCCGCCTGTTCGGCGTCCATCTGTTCAAAAACCTGCTTGGCGATCTTGATCGCATGGTTTGCCGCCGGCACGCCGGCATAGATCGCCACATGCAGAAGCGCCTCGCAGATGTCGTTACGCGTCGCGCCGGTGTTGCGCGTGGCGCGTACATGCATGGCCACCTCATCATCCTGACCAAGTGCGGCCAGAAGCGCGATCGTCACGATGGAGCGCTCACGCCGGCTGAGCGTCGGGCGTGACCAAACATGCCCCCAAGCCGCTTCGGTGATGAGCTCCTGAAAAGGCTGGTCGAACTCCGTCACAGCCTGCTGGGCGCGATCGACATGGCCATCGCCGAGCACGGCGCGGCGCGTCGCCATGCCTTGCAGATAACGCTCGGACGGCGCGGTGGGGTCATTCATCAGGCTTGTTCTCCACGCAGGACGACGTCGACGAAGGCACGGATGACTTCGGTCAACGCCTCGGGTTGTTCGACGCAGGGGATATGGCCGGCGTCCTTGATCACTTCATAACGCGCATTCGGGATGAGCTTTGCCGTCGAAAGCACGAGCTCCGGCGGAGTGGAACCATCCTGATCGCCGACGATGCAGATGGTAGGCACCGCGATCTTGCTCGCGGCTTCGGTGAGATCGGCATCCCGAAGCGCCGCGCAGGTGGCGGCATAGCCTGCAACCGGCTGGCGGATCAGCATGTTGCAATAGCCGGCAAAGGCGATGTTTTCCGAGCGGCGGAAGGCGGGCGTGAACCAGCGCTCCATGATGGAATCGACGATGGACTCGATGCCATCAGCCTCGACCTTGGCGATGCGGGCATTCCAGCTTTCGGCCGTGCCGATCTTGTGGGCGGTGTCGCAGAGGATCAGCGCCCGCACCAGATCCGGGCGACGCTGATAGAGCGACTGGGCGACCAGTCCGCCGACCGAAAGCCCGCAAATGATGGCATTCTTGATCGAAAGGAAATCGAGCAGGCCGGCAAGGTCGGTCGCATGATCCTCAATGGAATAGGGCATCTGGCCAAGATCGGAGAGGCCATGGCCGCGCTTGTCGTAGAGCACGATGGCGAAATCGCCGGCGAGCCGCACGATCACATCCCGCCAGATCCGGAAATCGGTGCCGAGCGAATTGGCAAAGACGAGAACAGGCTTGTCGGCGGGACCACCGATGATCTGATAGTGGATCGTGACGTCGTTGATACGGGCAAACTGCACTGGAAATCTCCTCGGGCACGAGATTGGATGTATAATCTGGTTAGGTAAAATGATATTTCTTTGCTCTACGATAACTCCAGGGTTATGAGTGAGCATGCTCGACGCGCGCATCAAGTTCCGCCATCTGCAGACCTTTGTCGAGGTTGCGCGCCAGAAAAGCGTGATCAAGGCCGCCGGACTGCTGAATATCAGCCAGCCGGCAGTGACGAAGACGATCCGCGAGCTGGAAGAAGCACTCGGTGTCGCCGTTTTCGAACGCGACGGACGCGGCATCCGCATTACCCGCTACGGCGAAGTCTTTCTCCGCCATGCCGGTGCCGCGCTGACGGCGCTTCGGCAAGGCCTGGATTCCGTCTCGCAGGAGCGCTCCGGCGAAGCACCAGCGATCCGTGTCGGCGCGCTGCCGACGGTCTCGACGCGGATCATGCCCCGGGCGATGGACCTGTTTTTGAAAGAGGAGACCTGGAGCCGTATCAAGATCGTGACAGGGGAAAATGCCGTGCTTCTGGAGCAGTTGCGCGTCGGCGATCTCGATCTCGTCGTCGGCCGATTGGCAAGCCCCGACAAGATGACCGGCTTTTCATTCGAGCACCTCTATTCCGAACAGGTCGTCTTTGCGGTCAGGGCCGGTCATCCCTTGCTTTCCGACGGGCAGTCGATGTTTTCCGATCTCAATCGCTATACGATCCTCATGCCGACACGCGGCTCGATCATCCGTCCCTTCGTCGAGAGCTTCCTGATCGCCAACGGCTCCGGCGGACTGCCCAACCAGATTGAAACCGTCTCCGACTCGTTCGGCCGCGCCTTCGTGCGGTCGAGCGACGCCATCTGGATCATCTCGGCCGGCGTCGTTGCCGGCGATGTCGATGATGGGCTGCTGGCGCTGCTGCCGATCGACACCAGCGAGACAAAGGGACCGGTTGGCTTGACCGTTCGCACAGATGCCGTGCTCAGCCTGCCATTATCGATCCTGATGCAGACGATCCGGGAAGCGGCAAGCGAGGTCGCCAAGAAGCTCTAAAGCCTCATCAGAACGGCAGGCCGACATAATTTTCAGCAAGTGCCGTCGAAGCGGCGCGCGAATGGGTGAGATAATCGAGCTCGGCTTCCTGGATCTTCTGGTCGAAATCGCTGGTATCGGGGAAGCGATGCATCATCGTCGTCATCCACCAGGAGAAGCGCACGGCCTTCCAGACCCGGGCAAGCGCGCGGGCGGAATAAGCTTCCAACGCGGCGTTGGAGCGATCCTGATAATGTTCGGCAAGACCCGAAAACAGGTAATGCACGTCACTCGCCGCCAGATTGAGCCCCTTGGCGCCGGTCGGCGGCACGATGTGCGCGGCGTCGCCGACGAGGAACAGACGGCCGAAACGCATGGGTTCGGCGACGAAGGAGCGCAGCGGCGCGATCGACTTCTCGAAGGACGGCGCCGTGACCAAAGCCTCGGCATGATGAGGGGGCAGTCGACGGCGCAGCTCGTCCCAGAAGCGGTCGTCGCTCCAGTCCTCGACCTTCTCGTCGAGCGGACATTGGATATAGTAGCGGCTGCGCGTCATCGACCGCATCGAGCAGAGCGCAAAGCCGCGAGGATGATTGGCATAGATCAGTTCGTGATTGACCGGCGCCACGTCGGCGAGCACGCCGAGCCAGCCGAAGGGATAGACCTTCTCGAAGCTGCGAACCGCCTTTTCAGGAACTGCTTTGCGGCTGACGCCATGAAAGCCGTCGCAGCCGGCAATGAAATCGCAATCGATACGATGGGAAACACCGTCCTTTTCATAGGTCAGATAGGGCGTATCGCCATCGAAGCCGTGCGGCTGGACATTGGCAGCGTTATAGATGGTCGCAGCACCGCTTTCCTCGCGGTGAGCCATCAGGTCTCGGGTCATCTCGGTTTGGCCGTAGATGACGACCCGCTTGCCGCCGGTGAGACCATGAAGGTCGATGCGATGGTCGCGGCCATCGAAGGCGAGCGAGAAGCCATCATGCGGCAAGCCCTCCGCATGGAGCCGCGCGGCGGCTTTCGCCTCGTCCAGCAAGCGGACCGTGCCTTCCTCCAAAACGCCGGCGCGCACGCGGCCGAGGATATAATCCTTGCCGACACGGTCGAGAATGACATTGTCGATGCCGGCCTCCGTCAGCAGCTGGCCGAGCAGCAGTCCCGACGGTCCCGAACCGATAATGGCGACTTGAGTGCGCATCGTCTCCTCCCATGCGTATTTCCTGCCTCAAGTCTCTTCGGCGCATGATCGATCCGCAATGGACAATTCGGTCATGAAATTGCACAAATCGAACATGGCGAAGGAGGAGAGCCATGACGAAAAACGTGCCGACCTATGAGCTCTACGGTGAAAATACCGGCAAAAAGCCCGATTTCTGGCTGCATTGCGAGACCATCCCCTCCCGCAGCAGCCTCCATCACTGGGAAATCCGCCCGCACCGGCATGAGAGCTTCTTTCAGATTTTGTACATCGATGCCGGCTCCGGCGACGCGATCTTCGATGGCGTTCCGCATGCTTTTACGCCACCGGCCGTCATCACCGTGCCGCCGCACCTCAATCACGGCTTCCGGTTTTCGCGCGATATAGACGGCTTCGTCATCACGGTGCTGATCTCGCATCTGAAGGCATCTCCGGGTGATCGCAGCCGGCTCGGAGCATGGCTTGCCGATCCGCATCTGACCTTGCTCGACAGCCGCGACGAAGACGCAGCCCACGTCGCCAGCACGCTGAGACGCCTGGGTGACGAATTTGCCAGCCACCGCAACGGCCGCAACGACCTGCTCGATGCCTATCTGACCTCGGCATTGCTGCTGACGGCGCGCATCGCCCAAAAGGCGGATGAAGAATCCAATCCGGGCGACGAGAGCGAGCGCCGGATGGAAATGCTGCAGGGCCTCATCCAACGCCATTTCCGTTCGCACAAGCCAGCCGCCTTCTATGCCGAAAGCCTCGGCATTTCTCCTGCCCATCTCAGCCGCATCGTGCGCAGCCGGACAGGGCACGGCGCCCACGAGCTGATTACCCGCAAGCTGCTGGACGAAGCAAAGAGGGAACTGGTCTTCACCTTCGCGACGGTGCAGGAAATCAGCTATCGCCTCGGCTTTGCCGATCCCGCCTATTTCTCGCGCTTCTTTGTCAAGCAGACCGGCCAGACACCCCGTGCCTGGCGCATCGAGGAACGGGGGAAGTTAGGCCTCTAGGCATTAAGGCAGCACCAGCCGCAGCGCCTTTTGCGTCTCCTTCAGCAGCGGCAAAAAGCGCTCGGCCATGTCGGAAGCTGCGACATAGGCGGCTGGTGCGCCGATATTGATCGCCGCTACAGTCTGGCCGCGATCGTTTTCGACTGGCACGGCGATCGAGCAGAGCCCGATTTCCAGCTCCTGGTCGATGACGGCATAGCCTTGGCCTCTCACCCGGCGGAATTCGGCCATCAGCTCTTCCGGATCGGTCCTGGTATTCGGCGTATTCGCCTTGAGCTCGGTCCGCTCAAGCACCGAACGCGCCTCGCTTTCCGGCAAGGCCGCCAGCAGGACGCGGCCCATCGAGGCACAGAAGGCCGGGAGACGGCTGCCCGGCGTCAGGTTGATCGACATCACCCGGCGCTGCGAAGCGCGGGCGATATAGACGACTTCCGTTCCGTCGAGCACCGAAGCCGAAGCATTCTGCCCGGCGCGCTCGGCCAGCTGATCGAGATGCGGCTGGATGATGATCGGCAGCGGCGTCGCGGCAAGATAGGCATGGCCGAGCCGGAGGATCTTCGGCGTCAGCGTGAAGAATTTCCCATCATAGACGGCGTAGCCGAGTTCGGAGAGCGTCAGAAGGGAACGGCGAACGGTGGCACGATCGAGCCCGGTCAGCTTCGATGCTTCGGCAATCGTCAGGCGCTGCCGTGTCTCGCCAAAGGCTTCGATGACTCTCAGTCCCTTGGCAAAGCCGCTGACGAAATCCGTTTCGCGCATCTGATCCCACACTTTTGTTGTGTCCATAGCGCAGATTCCAACACTGTTTTTCCTGCGAAATCCACAGTGTGCATCATTTTGTTTTGGTCACTTTGATCCAATTGATCTGCCAGCATAAATCCGGCGCCGCGGATCTGTCGACGCCAGCCGACCAAAAACTGTGTGAGTTGCCGCTATTGCCAAGCGTTCTTCCGGCGCCGCGGCAGCCGACACCCTCCTCCTCTTCAGGAAAGCTGACCTCGACGTCTGGCGACAGCGTGTTCGCTACATATAGTAGGAAATCAGATCGGAGGCTGCTTTGCTCGACCAGTCCGGGCTTCCGGTGATGTATCCCGCGATAATCGCGTCGGGCCGGATCAGAAACGTTATCGGCATCCCAAAGGCCGGCAAGAGCGCCTGTGTTCTTTCCGCGTGGCCGCTGAGGATCCCCGAACGATCCAGGAATATAGGCAGGTCGCCAACGCGAAGCTCCTCGACGAAATCGCGCACCCTATCGGCCTCGATCGTATCGACACTGACCGTCTGGACCGAAAGCCCGCGCCGTCGTTGTCGGGCAAGCTCTGCGAGTTGTCGCAGGTCATCCCTGCAGTTGACGCACCAGCTCGCCCATATATTCAGCAAGAGGACTTCACCAGGGCGGGCAGTGAGCAATCCGAGCTTGCCGTTCAGCAATGGCAGACGCACATCGGGCATCTTTTGCGGGGGTGCCATCATGGTGAATTGACTGCGAACAGTCTCTAGCACCGGAGGGTCATCGAATGACCTGGAAACGGCGCTGGACGGTCTGGCCGTCAAAAGGAAAAGCAAAGACGCGAGTGCCGTCCGCCTGTCTATTTTGCCGAGGACAGCGGTTTTCTTGCTGTTAGGCATGAATGTAGCTCCAGCCTTTCTCTTGAAGCTCGACGAGCCGAACAACGCCGAACGGGACGACCACGACGCCATCGATGAGCGGTAGCTCGCGTCCTTCCTTCTGCTCAGCAATCACTTTTGAAGAGCCGCACATCGACAGTCTCAAGGTCGGGATTGCTTTACGCAGCATACTTAGCGTTTCACCAACGGGTGAGATATCGCTTCTGAACATGGCTATTCCGGCTGCGTTGGCGACAATCTCAACGGCATAGGGTTCGTTTAGCTGGCCGTAATTATGCGAAATGTTGACCGCACCGCCGACAGCGTGCTTCATCAAGGTCTCGTCATTGCTGTCTACCTGGAAGACAACGCGATGAATAGGAGAGCCCGGCTTTTCTTTCGCGTAGCCGGACGACGCCGTGAGGATCGCGGTGCCTCCGAGGAAGCCCTTCAGGAACGAGCGGCGAAGCCGAGGGATCGATTGCAATTCAAAGTGCATCTTTTGAAGCTCCGAAGGAAAATATTTCGCAAAGGCGTTTGCGTCGCCGGACGCGTCGGACCGACACTGGCCGGACGTTTGAACCGTGGATATGAGATGTGAGTTAAGTCCGTTTCATACGCTGCTGGCGGTCGGCGCGAGCCAAAATACGCAGTGACCGGTTTGTAAAATCAGGCATCCCGTCTTCTTCACACTCGAGATCAGTCATGGCCAGGAGCCCGGCAGTCGTCGGCTTGCAAGCTATTGTTAATCCGTGATTGATCAAGCCTCATTCGGTTGAAGCAATATCAACTGACAATAAATGATCGAGCGGCAAGTTGGCCGTCTTCCCGTTAGTACCGGAACCCTGGCCTCCCAATTCGCAATCGTTTTGTGCGATATATGAACAAATATCAAATAACGCACAAAATGATTGCCGCCTAGCCCATGCTGATCTATTCGAAAGGAAGAGGACGGGTCGTCTCAATCCGCCCGCAATGGCAAAGGGGAGAATCCGCATGGACAAGACAATCGCGAGCACGGCGGCCACCGTCGCGGACATTGGCGATGGCGCGACCGTGATGATCGGCGGTTTTGGTGGTTCCGGCGCGCCGATCGAGCTCATCCATGCGCTGATCGACAAAGGCCCGAAGAACCTGACCGTCATCAACAACAATGCCGGCAACGGGCGTATCGGCATTGCTGCGATGATCGATGCGGGCATGGTCAGGAAGATGATCTGCTCTTTCCCGCGCTCATCCGATCCGCGCGCGTTCACCGACCGCTACCTGGCCGGCGAAATCGAGCTGGAACTGGTGCCGCAGGGGACGCTCGCCGAACGTATCCGTGCCGGCGGTGCGGGCATTCCGGCTTTCTACACCCCGACCGCCTACGGCACCGAACTTGCCAACGGCAAGGTCATCGCGGAATTCGACGGCCGCCACTATGTTCAGGAACGCTGGCTCAAGGCCGATTTTGCCATCGTCAAGGCTGAAGTCGGCGATGTGCAGGGCAACCTCATCTACAACAAGGCCGGTCGCAACTTTAATCCGCTGATGTGCATGGCCGCGACCAGGACGATCGCGCAGGTCTCGAAAATCGTCGCTGCCGGCGAGCTCGATCCCGAACACATCATTACCCCCGGCATCTTCGTCAACGGCGTCGTGGAAGTCGCCGATCCGCAGCAGGAAGAAAATCTCATTCGAGCCGGAGTGGCATACGTATGACCATCGACACACGCGAAGACATCAAGCTTTCTAACGCCCAGATCGCCTGGCGCGCGGCTCAGGATATCCAGGATGGCGCCTATGTGAATCTCGGCATCGGCTTTCCGGAAATGGTGGCCCGCTACCAGCCTCCGGGTCGTCAGGCAATCTTCCACACCGAAAACGGCATCCTGAATTTCGGCGAGCCGCCTGCGGAGGGTGAGGAAGACTGGGACCTGATCAACGCCGGCAAGAAGGCCGTTACACTGAAACCCGGCGCCTCCTTCTTCCATCACGCCGATAGCTTCGCCATGGTACGCGGCGGCCATCTGGATGTCGCGATCCTCGGCGCCTATCAGGTGGCTGAGAATGGCGACCTCGCCAATTGGCGCGTCGGCTCGAAGGGCGTGCCCGCCGTCGGCGGCGCGATGGATCTGGTGCACGGCGCCAAGCAGGTCTTCGTCATCACCGAACATGTGACCAAGGACGGTAAGCCGAAACTGGTGGAAGCCTGCACTTTCCCGCTGACCGGCGTCGGCTGCATCACCCGCGTCTATACGAGCCATGCGGTCATCGACATTGGCAGGCAAGGTTTCGTCGTGCGTGAGAAACTCGCTGCGATGACGATGGACGAGCTGCAGGCGATGACCGGCGCGCCGCTCCATACAGACCGCCCCGTTGCCGACCTCGTCGTGCCGACGCTCTAAGACACGTTGCGATCTTTCAGATTCGCCCGATATGCTTTAAGCTTATAATAATTCGCAGGTCGTTATCGTAATCGCCGTAGATTTTGCGCGACTTGCAGTAGGGAGAAGATCATGACCGACGCTTTCATCTGTGACTATATCCGCACCCCGATCGGCCGTTTCGGCGGATCGCTGGCCTCCGTTCGTGCTGACGACCTCGGCGCCGTACCGTTGAAGGCGCTGATCGAGCGCAACGGCTCTGTCGATTGGGAAGCCATCGACGACGTGATCTACGGCTGCGCCAACCAGGCCGGTGAGGACAATCGCAATGTCGCGCGCATGGCAAGCCTGCTTGCCGGCCTGCCTATCTCGGCGCCGGGCACGACGATCAACCGGCTCTGCGGCTCGGGCATGGATGCCGTCATTGCAGCCGCCCGTGCCATCCGTGCCGGCGAAGCTGAATTGATGATCGCAGGCGGCGTCGAAAGCATGTCGCGGGCACCCTTCGTCATTCCCAAGGCCGAAAGCGCCTTTTCGCGCAACGCCGAGATCTATGACACCACCATCGGCTGGCGCTTCATCAATCCTGTCATGAAGAAGCAATATGGCGTCGACTCCATGCCGGAGACCGGCGAGAACGTAGCCGAAGATTATAAGGTCAGCCGCGAAGATCAGGACGCCTTTGCCGTCCGCTCACAGGCGAAGGCAGCCGCGGCGCAGGAAAACGGCCGGCTTGCCAAGGAAATTACCTCGGTCACGATCCCGCAGCGCAAGGGCGAGCCCGTGATCGTCGGCAAGGACGAGCATCCGCGTGCGACCTCGATGGAGGCGCTTGCCAAACTCGGCACGCCCTTCAAGAAGGAAGGCGGCACGGTAACGGCCGGCAACGCCTCCGGTGTCAATGACGGCGCAGCGGCACTCATCATCGCATCCGAAGCGGCAGCCAAAAAATACGGTCTGACGCCGATAGCCCGTATCCTTGGCGGCGCTGCCGCAGGCGTCCCTCCGCGCATCATGGGCATCGGCCCGGTTCCTGCCTCGCGCAAGCTGATGGCCCGGCTCGGCATGCGCCAGGACCAGTTCGACGTCATCGAACTCAACGAAGCCTTCGCGTCGCAAGGGCTTGCCGTGCTGCGCGAACTTGGCATTGCCGATGACGATGCCCGCGTCAACCGCAACGGCGGCGCCATCGCGCTCGGCCATCCGCTCGGCATGTCGGGTGCCCGCATCACCGGTACCGCTGCTCTGGAGCTGAAGGAGACCGGCGGACGCTGCTCGCTGTCGACCATGTGCATCGGCGTCGGCCAGGGCATTGCCATCGCGCTGGAACGGGTCTGATCGTTCCGACCAGCCAGGGTCCGTCGCCATGCGAGCGGCGGACCATGCTCACGGCCGAAACCCGACGCCGGGTTATCCGAGGCTACAACCAGCGATAAAATCTGGAACGGCAAAGCCGCTGGCGCGTTTTTCCTGCTGCTCAGTGGGAACAGTCCATGCCGTCACGTCCGAATTTTCTGAAATCATTTCCGTCAAGCGCCTTCATCATTCTCATTGCCGCAACCCTGTCGCTGTCGATCGCACAAACTGCCTTCGCGGCAGAGGGACAGAAGGCCGGTCACCCTTCGGAAGGGCTATTTCTGGTCCAGATCATCCTTCTGGTGGTTTCGGGCCGGTTGCTTGGCGAATTGATGGTACGCATCGGCCAGCCATCGATCATGGGCCAGATCATCGCCGGCATCATTCTTGGTCCTTCGCTTCTGGGCCTGATCTTCCCCGGCGTGCAGGCAAGCATTTTCCCGTCGAATGAAGCGCAGAAGAGCATGGCCGATGCGATCGGTCAGCTCGGTATCCTCTTTCTCCTGCTGCTCGCGGGTATGGAAACCGATCTCGGCCTTGCAAAACGCCTGCGCAAATCGGCGGCCGGCGTCTCGCTGACCGGCATCGTCATTCCCTTTGCCGCCGGCTTCGCGCTCGGCGAGCTTATTCCGGACGCGCTGCTTCCCGATCCCGAAAAGCGGCTGGTCACATCTCTCTTTCTTGGTACTGCGCTTTCCATCTCTTCGGTGAAGATCGTCGCCTCCGTCGTCCGCGAGATGGACTTCATGCGCCGGAACATCGGCCAGCTGATCGTCGCTTCCGCCATCATCGACGATACGGTCGGATGGGTCATCATCGCCATCACCTTTGGCCTTGCGGAAAAAGGGACCGTTGACCTCGCGACGCTGGCAACCAGCGTGATTGGCACGCTGGCCTTCATGGCAGTGAGCTTCACGGTGGGGCGGCGGATCGTCTTTGAGATCATTCGCTGGACCAACGACAATTTCCGCAGCGACCTGCCAGTGCTCAGCGCCATCATTGCGATCATGGGCGGCATGGCCATCATCACCAACCTGATCGGCGTCCATACCGTGCTCGGCGCCTTCGTCGCCGGCATTCTCGTTGGAGAGTCTCCGATCCTTACCCGACAAATCGACGTGCAGCTCCGCGGCTTGACGACGGCACTGTTCATGCCGGTCTTCTTCGGACTGACCGGCCTGCAGACCGACCTTACCGTGCTTGCCGATCCCTCCATCCTGCTGCTGACGGCTGCCGTCGTCGTCATAGCCAGCATCGGCAAGTTCGGAGGCGCTTTTGCCGCCGCCAGGTTCGGCGGCTATTCAGCATCCGAGGCCCTGGCGCTCGGTTGCGGCATGAACGCCAGGGGATCGACGGAAGTGATCGTCGCTACCATAGGCCTCTCCGTCGGCGTGCTGGACGAAAAACTCTTCTCCGTCATCGTCGCCATGGCCGTCATCACCACGATGGCGATGCCGCCGACGCTTCGCTGGGCACTCGCACGCCTGCCGCTGCGCGAAGAGGAGCGCGATCGTCTGGAGCGCGAACAATTCGAAAGCGAGAGCTTTCTCGGAAATTTCGAACGCATCCTGCTGGCCGTCGACGGCTCGCAAAGCAGCCGTCTTGCAACCTGGATCGCCGCCTTCTTTACCGTGACGCGCAAGATGCCGGTCACAGTGCTGGATACACGAGAGGCCGATGAAACCGCAGACGCGCCCGATGCTGCGAGAACCGCGCTACCAGCTTCGCAAGCCAAAACTATTGCCGAAGACCTGCGCCAATGCGCAACCGACCTGCTTGCGTCGGCCCCGCCTGAACAGGACATGGCCAGCGAAGGCGATATCCATGTCACAGTTCGAGAAAAGAGCGACAAGCTCGAAACTGTGCTCGAAGACGTCTCCGGCACCGGCCACGATCTTCTCCTGGCGGGCATAGAACCCTCCATGGGAGAAGATGGCCGCTTCAGCCCGTCGCTGCAGGTCATGACATCGGCATTCCAGGGAACTCCCACGATCATAACGGCACGCGGTTCGCTTCCGGAGCATCCCGGGGATCTGCGGATCCTACTTCCCGTCAGTGGCACGGAGCGTTCCATCCGCGCCGCCGAATTCGGGATTGCAATCGCCAAGGCGGCAAATGCCCACTGCGCGCTTTTGTTGATCATAGAGCCGCGTCAGGCCAGCGCCATCCCGCGCATCAGCGATCGCGGCAACGACCATCGGGATATTCTGAACAAGGTCGGCGCCATTGCAGATTATTATGGCGTGCAGGTCGAAAAGGTCGTGCAGCAGGGACCGTCCCCGGAGCTCTCGATTCTGCGGCATGCGCGCGGCGGCGGATATAATCTGATCGTGCTTGGCGTGAGCAAGAGAGCCAGTGGTAGCCTGTCTTACGGCAGCGTGGCCGACACGCTGCTGCAGACGGCCGACAGATCCTGCATTTTCATCGAAACCGACCTCGCCTCCTCTTCGCAGGCAATTCGTGAATAGATTGGCCCGTCACCCTCGGGACGGATCAAGAGAATCAATAAAAGACATCAACGCTATTCATTTTTCCAATGCTGCCCCCTAGGCCATATTGGCCGGCAACATAACTTGACCGAGCGCGCCGATGTCCGATCTTGCCCTTTCGCGTGACCATGAAGAAGCCGATACGCGGGAGGGATGGAAGGTCGTTGCCGCCACCCATGTGCTGACGGCCGTGACATTCGGAGCCGCCTACTCCTTCTCCGCCACCTTGCCGGGGCTTGCCGCGGAGTTTAGCGCCTCTCGCGGCGAGATCGCCCTCGTCTTCTCCATTTCCGCATTCCTCTTCTACTCCCTGGGCGCGATTACCGGGCCACTCGCCGACAGATGGTCGCCGCGCGGTCTGGTTCTTCTGGGGCTTGCCGCCATGATCCTCGGCTATATCGGCGCCAGTCGCGCCGGATCCCTTGTGTCGCTCTACATCTGGTATGGCTTCGGCGTTGGCCTTGGGATCGGCCTCTCTTACGTTCCAGCCCTTGGCGCCGTGCAATCCTGGTTTATCCGCAAACGAAGCCGGGCATCGGGCATTGCGACGGCCGGAATTGGCCTCGGCACCCTGATCCTGCCTTTTGCCATCGGCCATGCTCTTCCATCAATCGGCTGGCGGGGCTGCTTCGTCGCGCTGGCATGCCTCTTTGCCGGGTTCGGACTGCCGGCTGCAATGGTCGTCCGCAAAAGGCGTGACAATACGAACCCGTCCTCGAACCGAGCGAGCAACCCTGCAAATTCGCTCGCTGTATGGCGAGACAGCCGGTTCTACCTTTTCTATGTCGTGCTTATCCTGTCGTCGTTCTGCACCTTCATCCCGTACGTCCATATTGTTGCGGCCGCTCAGGACATGGGCCTTTCCATTCAGGATGGAACCACCCTTGTCGGCCTTATCGGTGTCGGCAACATCATCGGTCGCTTTTTCCTCGCCAGCCTGGGCGATCGCTTCGGGCGTCGCCAGCTGCTGGCCGTGCTGACATTTGCTGTTGCCGGATCCTTTGCACTATGGGCATCGGCAACCGACATGATCCAGCTGGCATTGTTCGCATTGACGTTCGGCATGAGTTATGGCGGCTGTGTAGGCCTTTATCCCGCTGTTGCAGCCGATCTGTTCGGCACGCGTCATATCGGCGCCGTCATCGGATATCTCTATACCGCCGTCGGGATCGCGGCTTTGATCGGCCCAACGGCCGCAGGTTTCATCTTCGATCATACCGGGAGCTACTTCGGCCCCGTCGTCGCAAGCGGCATTACCGCCTTCATCGCGGGCTTCATCGCTCTTCGTCTCGAGCGCAATTAGCCCTTTGGCATGTGGCGGATTTCGGAATCCTAAATTGACCTATAGCTGGGCCGCGATCGCAGCTTTGTCGATGACAGACCAGACGTTCCGGATTCGCTCATCGAGAAACTCATAAAAGACATTCTCGGCAAACTGCACCCTTCTGCCGTTCACCGCCATACCAAACAGCATTCCCGTCGGCGTACAATCAAATTGCAGGCGGCTTGCGACGCGTGGCGGCTCGCAGATCAGCAGAGTGATCTCGAAATGAAGATCGGGAATGGCGCGAAAATCGCCTTCGAGCATTTGCCGATAGCCTGATAGGCCGACATAATCGCCATTATAATGCACGTCTTCATGGACGAATTTGCCCAGGCTCGACCAATCCTGCTTGTTCAGACAGGCAACATAGCCTCGGTAAGTCTCGGACAGGTCGACGCTTGCCATTCTCATTGCCCTCGACCTGGAGACGGTCTGCGCCTCAGGCCGATGCCTGCAGACGGCGGCGGCCTGTATGCATCATTGCAATCGGATGCTTGAGCGCTGGTGCCGGACGACCGATATGGTATCCCTGAACCGCATCAATGCCAAAGGATTTGACAAGATTGAGCTGCTCCTCATCCTCCACTCCCTCGACCAGGATGCGGTGACCGCGATTGCGCACCAGACCGATGATGTCCTCGAGAAGGATCTTCGCGCCGTCGTTGCTTGCCGCATCATGCAGGAAGGATTTGTCGATCTTGACGGTTTCGAACTCCATCAGGCGAAGCCATGACAGTCCGGCAAAACCCGTGCCGAAATCATCCAGCCAGAATTTGATGCCGAGCTTCTTCAGATCCTGAATGCTGTCGAGGACATCGGGGCGTATCTCCATATCAACGCCTTCGGTGATCTCGAACGCCACCCGGTGACCCGAAACGCCCGTTTCCGCCAGAATGGCCGCCACCTGCGCGGCAAAACCTGGAGCCCGCAGCTGGATCGGGGAGACATTGATGCTGACCGTGTCGACAATGTCGCGGGTCAGCAAGTCACAGCAGGCCCTTCTGATCGCCCAGTAGCCGAGCTCCATGATGGCGCCGGTGCGCTCCGCTATCGGGATAAAGACTGCCGGAGAAGCATTCGATCCGTCGAGCAACTGCAGGCGCATCAGCGCTTCATAGGCACCGATCTCTCCGGTCTGAAGATATTGGATCGGCTGATAGACCAGCGAGACGAGGTTCTGCTGAATAGCGATCTTCAGAATGGCTGCGATATTCTCGCTTGCATCGCCGCCGGGCAGTTCGTTCGGGTCGAATATCCTTGCGCAATTGCGGCCGCTCGCCTTTGCGGAATACAGAGCACGGTCGGCTTCGTTGATCACATTCTCAAGCTTCGTACCAGCGACGTCTCTCGTAATGGTCGCTCCGACGCTCACCGTGACATGCCGGAAACCATCCAGACGCTGCGCATGGACGATATCAAGAGCTTCGATCCCCTGACAAATCGCCTCTGCCAGCGCCAGCGCATCCGAGCTGCTCTCCAGATCGAGAATGACGATGAATTCCTCACCACCATAACGTCCCACCGTCGCCCCAAGGGGAGCGACAATATTCGACAGGGCATTGGCAACCGTCACAAGACAATGATCGCCCTCCTGATGGCCGTAATAGTCATTATACTTCTTAAAGAAGTCGACATCGACGAGAAGGATGGCGAACGGCGCGTCCTTCTCGCGCCAGCGATCCCAAAACTGTTTCAGCCTTATATCGGCAGCTCTTCTATTTTCCATTCCGGTCAGGGAATCGGTAATGGAAAGCCGCAGGAGCGCCTCGCCGCGTTCGGTCGCCTGGCGCTGCTGCAATTCCGCTTCCCGTGCATTGAGAAAGACGTTGAAACGTTCCTTGTTCAATTTCCAGTTCACATAGGAAGTGAACACGAAGCAGCAGAGATAGAAGGTCGTGAAGGCCAGGCAATAGGCGGCACTGTAGTGAAATTCCGTAAGCGACAGCAGGAAAAACGCAAAGATCAGCCCGGACGAGACCAATGCCAAGCCGAATTCAAGACTGAAGAAAAGGTTAACACCCATCATGAAGATGGCGCCGAAGGCGGCATAATAAGAGAATGCCTCGGCATTGGCCGTCTGCAATGCCGGCAACAGCCACACGACATATCCAAGAACGACAGCCGCAGCACATGTCGCCTCAAGCTCGCCGGCACGACGCTGCCGCGAAAACTGCATTTCCAGGATCAGAAGCGAAAAGCCACCGATCAGAAACCGCGCAGGGATCGTCACATGCGAGACGTCGGGAATGAAGACCAGATCCGTGATTAGGAAGAGGACATAAACGGGCACAGCAAGCCACAGACCGCTGCGAGCCAAGGCACGCCGCGCGTCGTTGCTATAGGCTTTGTAGAGCGCACGCAGCTCATCGGGGCGGTTAGTCATGCGAGCCTCGCCCTGACCAAGATCGCTGCTTCCCGACAATCGACGCATGCTCACCATCACCCGAGTTAGCCGAGACTTCATGTCCACCGCGTTACCTTTGCGTCGCTCGAATGAACAAATCGCTCGCTTCACCACGGCGGCTAATTTGATCCGTTTGATAACGACAGCGTTGCCGCAGCGACATTAACAAAACCATAGCGCTCAATTTTTATATGAGATATGGTTTGCACAGTGTTCACGGAATGATTTAAAATTGAAACAATTTCAAACCGCTCTTGATGGCTTCAGCCTCGTTACCTCCCAGTCCATCTCGGAACATACGAGATCGTCCGGTAACAACCTTGCAACCGACCAAATTAAGGAGGGCGAAGCCGAACTCGCCCTCATTCTTTCCCTGACGCAGCAAGCATTCGAAGCAAACGCACCCGTTCCAGCCACGATGAAGGCCTTGACCGAACGTCTGCAGGCACTGAAAAGTAAGACGACACCCCTGACCTGGGCCCATTTGGCCTCGGTTGCGCAGGGTCATCCCGTTTCGTCCTTCCTGCTGCAAGACCCTCTGACGCGATGGTCCTTTGAAAAGCCGCGCGGCTATAGCGGGGATGCCTATCTGCTGGATTTCATTTACGAACATCCGGCCGTTGCCGCACAGGTGGCAGAGGCTTCGGCGCTGGGCGCTGAGGTTTACGATTTCACCCGGCGCGCAGCATCCGCCGTTGCCGTGCGCGAAAGGCGCGAGATCCTGGCCGCGCATGTCGATGCGGTGGCGGAGACGACGGATGGCGCCGAGATCCTGGCGATCGCAGCCGGCCATCTTCGCGAAGCGGAGCTCTCCCAAGCTCTGCAGAGCGGCAAGCTCAAGCGCTGGGTCGCACTTGACCAGGATCCGGTCAGCGTCGGAACGGTGAGCTCGGCCTTCCATGGCAGCTGTATCGAAGCGATCAACGGCTCCGTCCGCACCATTTTGGGGCGTGCACAGAAGCTCGGTACGTTCGACTTCATCTATGCAGCCGGCCTTTACGACTATCTGGCCGAAAGCGTAGCCGTGCGACTGACGGAGCGCTGCCTGCAGATGCTGAAGCCCGGCGGCAAGTTCCTGCTCGCAAACTTCGCCAAGGATATCGGTGTCGAAGGTTATATGGAAACCTTCATGAACTGGCCGCTGATCTGGCGAACGGACGAGGATGTCCAGTCGATCATCGACAAGGTCAAGCATCCGATCGCCGACATTTCCGTTACGCGTGGCGAGAATGGCGGCGTCATATATGCCGTTCTGACCGTATAGCCGGCGGCAAACGACACGACCGGCTAAGCCGCGTTGCGGCTTGGCCGGCGAAGTCGGAACAGGGTAAACAGCAAAAGATTAACCAAAACGATTGCCACGACGGCAGCAGGTGCTGCTGTGTCTGGCACAAATATCTGACTCCGCAGCAAGTAGCCCGATACCAGAAACGGTGTATTCCAAAATAATGCGCCGCAGAATGTTGCGATGACGAAGCCTGGCGCCGGCATGGCAAGCACACCAGCTGGAAATGCCATATAGGCCCTGACGACAGGCACAAGCTGGCCGAAGAACACGACCCGTATCAGATTACCACGATAATTGCGCTTGAGCTGCAGATACCATTCTTCCTTGATATCCAGACGCCTGGTCATTTTCTGTACGAAGACGTCGCCACGTGTAGGTCCCAGCCATCGGCCCATTCCATACCAGAACAACGAGCCTGCCGTCGAACCTGCCGCCGTAATGGCGATCACCGCAGGCAGATCAGCTGGATGAGCGACACCCAGCACACCCAACATCAGGAACATGCCGGCGGACGGTATGACAGGGACGAGCTTCTCGATCGCAGAACAAAGTGCAAGGCCAAGCAATCCCCATGCCGCCAGATCGGACAGAGTATCCAACAGATGCGAGGAACCATTCATACGACAACGGCCGGATAATGAAGCGGCCTGCGCCGGACGATCTTATAGACCCTGGCAGGCGGGAAGTTACGCAGCACCTGGCCCTGCAGCGTTGCCTTGAAGCCGAACCGATCGAGCAGCCGATGCGGCACGGGACAGCGAACGCCGTAGGTGAACTGATAGAACGCACCGCCTTCACGCAGCCGCGACGAGACCCCGGTCAGAATGGCAATTACTGTCTTCGGCGACATGTTCAGCAACGGTAGCCCGCTGATCGCACAGCCGAACAGCACGCCTTCCGGCAAGTCATAAGCCCCAAGTCGTGCAGCATCGGCGCAGACGACACGAGCATTGGGAAACCGCCGTCGGAGCAGGCTGGCAAAGCCATGAGCGGATTCAATCAGTGTGATGTCGCGCTCGCATATGCCGCGCGCAAGCAAGGCTTGTGTGAACACTCCCGTTCCGGGGCCAAGCTCCAGAACAGGCCCGGCCGAGGGATCGACTTCGCTTGTAATCAGATTGGCCAACATCGTACCGGAAGGAGCTACCGCTCCCACCATGCGCGGATTGGTCAACAGAGTTCGCAGAAATAATGAAGTGTTTGACATGTGTTCCCACTAGTAAGGCTGCGGGAGATTCGCCCGCGCAGCAGGCTTTTCCTACGAGGAGCCGATTGCGAGAACATTGCACCGGGAAGCCCGTGACAACTTATCCGACCGTCGGGAAGCTCAATCTGAAGGCTGCACCACCGGCCGGTCCGTCGAGGACGCAAACCTTTCCACCGTGAAGCCGGGCAATTTCCTGAACGAGATTGAGCCCAAGACCGAACCCTTTGCCGTGTCCGGGGAGACGATGAAACGGCTCGAAGATGCGAGCCCGCTCCTCCTGCGGAATGCCGCTTCCTTCATCGGTTACAGTGATGCCGGTGGCACGACCGACATGGACAATTATCTTGCCGGTGCGGCCGCCATACTGGATCGCATTCTGCACGAGATTGGCAACGGCTCGCTCGATGGCCACGCGATCACCGAGAACTTCCACGACCTCCTCGTCCTTGATGAAGCAGGGCTCGTAGTTGGCGGCAATCGCGAGCGGTGCCAGCTCCGAAACGACGTGCTGCGCGATCTCGACAAGATTGGTCGGGGCCGGCTCGAACCGATGATTGAGACGCTGTAGGTCAAGGAACTGCTCGGCAAGGGTCGCAAGGCGCACAGTATCCTCGAAGAGTCGTTCCTTCAAAGGACCTGTCGGCAGGCCGTCGAGACGTGCCTGCAGGATCGCGACCGGGGTTCGCCATTCATGGGCAAGATGGGAGAAAAGGCGCTTCTGCCGCTCATAGCCTTCGTCCAGCCGGCTCAGCGCATCATTGACAGCTTCGACAAGCGGCAGGATCTCGCGCGGGACATCATCAATCGGAAGCCGCGTACCCTGGCGATTGATATCGATCTGCTTGGCGCGGGCAACCACGGAATCGAGCGAGGAAAAAGCGTAGCGAACCACGAGAGGCGCGGCAATCACCGTTGCAATCGCCATGACGAGGAGCAGCGGTAGAAGGGTGCTGAAGAACACAATGCCCATCGCACCCAGGATGCGGACGGTCGATACGCTGCCGTCCATGCCCGTCAGAACCTGTACCTCGCCGGCCGGAGACGACACCCATTGCAGCCGGGCGGCCGGCACGGTGCTGCCGCCGAGATTGCTGCCGAAGCGGGCCTGTCCGATGCCGTCAAGTGCGCCGCCGATCGCCGCATAGGCCGGCGGCACGCTCCCGTCTCTGACCACGGCGCCGCTTCGATCCCGTACGACAAACCAAAGGCCGGGCAGATTGCTCCGCCGCGCCGCAAGCGTCGGCGTCTCCTTCAGCGCAAGAGCGCCATTCTGATCACGGACAAGAGACTGGGAGATGGCATCTATCGTTTCGTCTTCCGGCTGAAGCGAGATGAAACTGCCGGTCGCCCAGAGGGCGGCGACGATGAGCACCGCAAGCAGCGACAGGAAAATCGCCTGCAGGAACGACAGGCGCGATACGAGACGCCATCGCAGCGAAGGCTGGCCTGCGCTCATGATGTCAGTCTCATCAGATAGCCGATGCCGCGAACGGGGTGAATTTCGAGGCCGGCCTCCACGGCGGCAAGCTTGCGGCGAAGACGGGAGATATGCGCATCCAGCGTGTTGGACTGGATATCATCGGCAAACCCGTAAACGGCCTCCTCCAGCGCATGGCGCGGCACCGTACGACCAAGCCGGCGCACAAGCGCCTCGAAGACCAGCACTTCGCGACGCGGCAGCTCAAGCCGTTCGCCGTCGATCAAAATATCGTGGCAGCCGAAATCATAGGATAGCCTGCCGAAATTCACCACCTCGGTCCGCACGTCACCCGGGCGTCGCAAGATAGCGCGCAATCGCGCCAGCAACTCCTCCACGGCAAAAGGCTTGACGAGATAATCGTCGGCGCCGGTATCGAGACCGCCAATACGATCGTCGAGATCGCCGCGCGCCGTCATTATGATCACTGGCGTGCCGACACCGGCCGCGCGCAGCTTCGGAACGATCGACAGGCCGTCGCCGTCCGGAACCTGGCGGTCGAGGAGGATGACATCATAGGGGAGATTTATCGCAGCCTCTTCGGCATCAGCCAAGATCGACACATGATCGACGATAGCGTCACGAGCCTGCAGCGCGGCACTCAACGCCACAGCCATTTCCGGCTCGTCTTCCAGCAACAAGATCCGCAATGAACCATCCCCACAAATGGAACAGCTACATTGCATAGGCGGATTGCAGGAAGATTGCGACCCTCTTCGGGCGGAGTTAGATCATTTATGGAAAGAACTGGGACGCAGGACATTTTCGCGGAGCACCTGCTGCAAGCGGTCGTCAGTGACAACGGCGTGACAAGGGAGAATGCATCGTCTCCTCCCCTGCCACTTTCGCTTCCGGGATGTTCTTAGGTAAGCATCGGCTCACGAATTTGGTGCGTCCGATTCGTGAACAGCTTACCCTTCCCGTCTTTTCTCCCGCCGCAAAGCCATACCCGAGCCAAAGTGGAGCGAGAATGACATGCAGCCGGGCATTCGCCTGCACCGCCCCCATTCAGCTGTAGGTGCGCAGATGCGGGGGCATATGGCTGGGATGCCCAAGAGGGTCTTCCCGTTCGGGGAGGCCGATGTCGCGGAGCTGATAGTTCGACAGTTCCGACACCACTCTCCTGGTCTGACGCTGCTTCCAGACGACGAGCAGCAAGGCGCGCGCCGTCCTCCAAGCACCGAATTTCAGGCACAGTTCATCGACCGCTGCCGCTAAGTTATCAGCAACTATAAATTGTGAGTTCGTCATTGTTTTTCCTGGCGCAATTACGCAGCCAGGTCCTCTTGAAGCTCGACCGGCATCAGGAGTTGACGCATGGAACATGCGTCGGTTCATTCCATCAGCAAGTCACAATGTGTTTATGGGAAAAACGCCTAAGTGGCGGCATTCAAAGCTATTTCGGGCTTTAAATAGTTGCTCGTCGTGTAGCTGGCATGGCACATACCAAACCAGTAACGAGCATTCCGCTAGAGGCGTAGGTAAACATGTGTGTATGTTGCATATCACGCCTCCTGTGTTCGATTTGCGGATGAGCGTATAATACGTAAGATCTCAGATTCGGCAAGCCCACAATTTCGAATTGCAGATTTGCAGTCACTTATGTTGCTTCGTGGCAACAGTCGATACCTGCCATTTTCGACGCAAAGAAAACGCATCGACAAAACGGGGCGCCCATCCGAGCCGCCAAATTACGTCAGAACGAATTGACGATGCCGCCGCCGGTTCGCATCTGCTGCACCATGATATGGGCGTGATAATGCATGGCGCACTTGATCGCGTAGATTTGCAGAACCACGGGGGATCGTCGATGCCGCAGGAGGTTGAAAAGCCGCGCGCGATAGGTGGCGCGCAAATCCGCCTCCTTCACCCGGCGCATCAACCGAACGAAAATCCCGACCGCCTCGAGTGCCCATGTTGCGTTGAGCGCGATCAGACGCAACGGATGTCGGCGCAGATGGCGTAAGCGAGTGCTTTCCGGTTCGATACGCGCATCAATGTAAAGCGCATCCAACCGATCGAAATAGGCGGCCGGCTGATGCAGATCGCTTAAGACCGAAAGATACCCGTCCCTCAGGGTTTCCCGTGAGAGGTTGAGCGGAATGACGTTGGTGCCGTAGGCTGGCGGATCGTCATGATCGAGCCTGCCTTCCTTGGCGAGGCGCGTATAGAGCGGCGTCTTCGGGATCGCTGCCAGCATGCCGATCATGGCGTTGACGATGCGCGCATCCTTGATGAAAACCCGCTGCGCATCGAAAATGGTCGCATCATCGCTGTCGAAACCCAGGATCATGCCGCACCAGACTTCCATACCGGTCTGCTGGATCGAGTGGATCTTCTCCAGCATCGTCCCGCCCTTGCGCAGGTTCTGCAGCTTCTTGGTTTCGCGCAGCGCCTCCTCGTTCGGCGTCTCGATGCCAATGAAGACCGTGCGGATATTGGCATCGACCATCAGCTGCATCAGCTCGGCATCGTCAGCCAGATCGATCGACGCCTCCGTCAGGAACGTCATCGGATAATGATGGCGCTCCTGCCAGGCGACGACATCGCGCAACACTTCCTTGATCGCTTTCTTGTTGCCGATCAGATTGTCGTCGACGATGAAGGCCGTATCCATTCCTGACGCGAGCAGCGCCTCCATCTCGGCGATGATCTGGATGCTGGTCTTGATGCGCGGCTTGCGGCCGAAGACCACGATGATATCGCAGAAATCACAGGTGAAGGGACAGCCGCGCGAGAACTGGATGCTGCCGACCGCATAGTCATCCATCTTCAGAAGATCGAAGCGCGGCACGGGCACCGTGCTCATATCCGTCCTGTCGGACTGTTCGTAGCGCCGCGCGTGATGGCCCTCCTGCCATTCAGCCAAGAATTTGGGCCAGGTTTCTTCCGCCTCGCCGATGAAGGAGACATCGACGAGATTGCCGAAATAATCCTCCTTGACCGTAACCCAAGGTCCGCCGACGACGATGAAACAGTTGCGCCGTTTGAGCTCGGTCAGAATTTCCGTCATGCGAAAGCGCTGGACGATCATGCCCGTCAGGGCAACGATATCGGCCCTCTCGCAAAGGCCGTAGTCTATCGGCTCGATATTCTCATCGACCAGCGTGACGGTATGCTCGGCCGGCGTCAGCGCCGCAAGCAATGGCAGACAGGCCACGGGAAGATTGGCCTTCGCATCGAACAGCGGCAGGGCATGTTCCATGCCCCAATAAGAGGTTTCGAAACGCGGATTGATGATGACGATATGAGCCATTGAATAGTCCGCTCCATGATTGATGATCTGGTTCGGTATTACTTTGAGCCTGTAGTCATTTGCAGCTGCATGCGCTCGCCTTACGGCTGCGAAGCAGGGTCTTTCAGCATCGAGGCGGTTGTCTTAGCAGCCCTATATGAGCTCAAGATTAAATCCCGGACGCTGGCTGCGGCTGGATGTCCAGACCACCAACCCGCGCGGGGCGTTCTTCTCGGAGGGCGCACCGGTGTGCGATCTTCCCCCTCCCCTTGAGGGGGAGGGTCGGCCCGTAGGGCCGGGGTGGGGTGATCTTCAAGTTTGCGGCATATCACCCCCGCCCGCGGCTATGCCGCGACCTTCCCCCTTAAGGGGGAGGTGTTGACCTACCACTTCAGTCTACCGAGGATGCCACGGATCAGGGCACGCCCGACCCGCGGATGATCTGGCCGCCAGACTTTCAAAAGCATCGCCGCAGTACCAATCAAAATTTTTCCGGCGGCAATGTCGAAATCATCCCGATGCAATCGTCTTTATTGCGAACATACCGCGGAAGACGACGATCTGATCTTTCGCACCTTGGGCTGAACCGGATGAAGGGAGCTGCAAAATGAGTTCGTCCTATCGTTGGGTGATTGTCGGTGCCGGCGCGCTGATGACCTGTGTTGCGCTCGGTGCGATGTTTTCCTTGGCGATCTTTCAGGTGCCGATCGCTGCCGATACAGGCTGGTCGCACGCCGGTATCGCCGCCGCCATGACGCTGAATTTCCTGACCATGGGCCTCGGTGCTTTTGCCTGGGGCGCTGCAAGCGATCGCTTCGGTGTCCGCATCGTGGTGGTGATCGGCGCATTGTTGCTTGGGCTTGCGCTCGTCCTCGCAAGCCGGGCCGGCTCGCTTCTGCAATTCCAGCTGACTTACGGCATTCTTGTCGGCCTTGCCGCCAGCGCCTTCTTCGCGCCGATGATCGCGGCAACGACGGCCTGGTTCGACAAAGGCAGAGGTCTTGCGGTCTCGCTGGTCTCAGCCGGCATGGGCGTCGCGCCGATGACGATATCGCCTTTCGCCCGCTACCTGATTTCGGCTTACGACTGGCGCTTCGCCATGCTTGTCATCGGCATCATGGCGTGGGTGCTGCTGATACCGGCGGCATTGCTGGTGCGGCGCGCACCTGTTCTTGCCGAAACGACCGGCTTGGGCGGACAGAGCGAGGAGCAGAGCCTGCCGCTTGGCCGGATCTTCCGCTCGCCGCAGTTCCTCGTGCTCGGCGCGACCTTCTTTGCCTGCTGTGCGGCTCATTCCGGGCCGATCTTCCATATGGTCAGCTACGCCACCATCTGCGGCGTTGGGCCGATGGCCGCCGTCAGCATCTATAGCGTCGAGGGCCTCGCGGGTCTTGGTGGCCGTCTTCTTTATGGAACGCTGGCGGACCGGCTCGGCGTCAAGCCGGTGCTGGTCGCCGGCCTGCTGGTGCAGGCGGCGGCACTCGCCACCTATCTGCTGGTCAGCGAACTTGACGAGTTCTATGCGCTGGCGGTCATCTTCGGAAGTGCCTATGGCGGCGTCATGCCGCTCTATGCCGTGCTCGCACGCGAATATTTCGGCCCCCGCGTCATCGGCACCGTCTTCGGCGCAGCTTCGATGCTCTCGAGCATCGGCATGGCGGCCGGCCCTTTGATCGGCGGCTGGATATTCGATACCTTCGCGAATTATTCCTGGCTCTTCATCGGCTCGTCCATGGTGGGACTGGGGGCGGCTGCCATCGCGCTTGCCTTCCCACCAATGCGGCGCCTGCGGCTGCAGGCGGCATGAAACAGGCCAGAAACGGCCTGGACTCACATCTACGAACCATACTAGGTGCTTCATATTTCACCGCCGTCCGGCATGGCTTTTCCCGGCGATAAAGCGCTGCCGTCGCGCAGGGCAATGACATATTCATATTTCTTGATACTTACACACAGATTTCCATAAGCGGCAGCGGTTGCAGCCATTGCAATTTTCAATTTTTAGCCAACACTCGCACATGCATCAGGTGCTTGATCTCCTGGGGGAGGAAATCAGGAGAGCATCCACTGGCGCGACTTTCCGCGCCCATCGGCAGGAAAGTCCTGCGTAACGTCATTATGGGGGACATGACACGGGTCTTTTTGACCATGTCCCTGGTGCAATTGGGAGGGATTGATTCATGGCAACCACGTCCGTGGCCGAGACGAACGGCCGAGGCATGACCAGGGAGGAGAAGAAGGTCATCTTCGCATCCTCCCTCGGAACCGTGTTCGAATGGTATGACTTCTATCTTTATGGAGCGCTGGTTGCCTTCATCGGTACAGCTTTCTTCAGCGACTATCCGGAAGCAACCCGCAATATTTTCGCTTTGCTGGCCTTCGCCGCGGGCTTCCTTGTGCGGCCGTTCGGCGCCCTCGTCTTCGGACGGATCGGCGACCTCGTGGGACGCAAATATACCTTCCTCGTCACGATCCTGATCATGGGCCTTTCGACCTTTCTGGTCGGCGTCCTTCCCGGCTCGGCGAGCTGGGGCATCATCGCACCGGTCATCCTCATCATCCTTCGCCTATTGCAGGGTCTGGCGCTCGGCGGCGAATATGGTGGTGCTGCGACTTATGTCGCCGAGCACGCGCCGGACAACAAGCGCGGTTATTATACGTCCTGGATACAGACGACTGCGACGCTCGGCCTGTTCCTGTCGCTGATCGTCGTTCTCGTCGTACAGAACGCCGTCGGCAAGGATGCATTTGCCGCCTGGGGCTGGCGCATCCCCTTCCTTCTCTCCTGCGTTCTGCTTGCCATCTCCGTCTGGATACGACTGTCACTCAGTGAATCGCCGGCGTTCAAGAAGATGAAGGAAGAAGGCAAGGGCTCCAAGGCTCCGCTCTCCGAAGCCTTCGGTCAGTGGAAGAATGCGAAGATCGCCTTGATCGCCCTGCTTGGCCTTACCGCCGGTCAGGCGGTCGTCTGGTATGCCGGCCAGTTCTATTCGCTGTTCTTCCTGCAAAGCGTGCTGAAGGTCGATGGCCAGTCGGTCAACATCATGATCGCGATCGCACTTCTGATCGGCAGCGGCTTCTTCGTGGTCTTCGGCTGGCTGTCCGACAAGATCGGTCGCAAGCCGATCATCATGGCGGGTCTTGCGCTTGCAATCCTGACCTACTTCCCGCTGTTCAAGGCGCTGACCCACGCCGCAAATCCGGCGCTCGCCCAAGCGGAGCAAACCATCCGGGCCACGGTGACGGCAGCGCCCAACGATTGTACCTTCCAGTTCAATCCGGTCGGCACCGCCAAGTTCAACAATTCGTGCGACATCGCCACGTCTTTCCTGTCGAAGTCGTCCGTGCCCTATACCATCGCCGAAGGCCCGGCCGGGCAGCCAGCAACCGTCAAGGTGGGCGACGCGACCATAACCTCCTATGATGCCACGGCGGCGGGTGCCGGCGCGGCGGCCAAGAGCGCGGTATTCACGCATGACATGAACCTCGCCCTGCAAAAGGCCGGCTTCCCGCTGGCACGCGACCCCGCCAAGGTGCCGGACGCGAAGCTGGATGCCTTTATCTCCGCCAATCCCGAGCTCGCGCTCAATGCGGCAACCGTGCGGGCGGGCGACAAGACGGTCACGCCGGTCGCCGACCTCGTCAAGGCGAAGCTTCTGACGGCGGATCAGGCTGGCGGCGCCACCGACATGCCGGTCTACACCATCGCCAATGGCGGGGCCTTCAAGATGGTTGCCGATCCCGCGGCCATCAATTGGCCGCTGACCATCCTCATCCTGACGATCCTCGTGATCTATGTGACCATGGTTTACGGCCCGATCGCCGCAATCCTGGTGGAGATGTTCCCGACCCGCATCCGCTATACCGGCATGTCGCTGCCTTATCACATCGGCAACGGCTGGTTCGGCGGTCTGCTGCCGGCAACGGTCTTCGCCATGAGCGCCGCCAAGGGCGATATCTATTATGGCCTCTGGTACCCGATCGCGATCGCTGCGATGACCCTCGTCATCGGTCTTATTTTCGTTCGCGAAACCAAGGGTGTCGATCTGAACAGCATCAAGTAACTGCATAAGGCCCGGCGTTCAGATGCGGCACGCCGGGCCTTTCTTTGCTTCGTTACCCGACCCTTGATCGAGGCTCGAGGCCTCAGCTTCCGCAAAGAGCGTGCAGCAGCACCAAAAGGGAGAAGAGAACCATCAGGCCCGCCAGGAAATGCTGCAAGATCGACCAGACGCGCTTGGTTGCGGCAAGGCTTGGCCGAGTTGCAAGAGAAGCAAGGTAGAGCACTGTATCCATAAAAACTCCTGCCAAATGTCTCCGTACGGGCGCGGCCCAAGCCATCGCGATCACGGAAATTCTTGATATTCAAGCGTTTTATATTGTCTATAAAATTAGTAGATTAAAGGAAGGGTTTTTCGGCTCTCTCGGAATTCCAGACAAATTTAACTCCCGGTTAGCTGACCCTGACAGTGTTTGATTGACCTCGCCACCAACCCATCCAGCCTCCCGACAAAGCTGGACTGAAGCTTCGTAAAAATTTATTCTATAGATTAAGTGAACAAAGCAAGGCGCGCCCTTGTGATTGACCGTCAGTGGCTTACGAGTATCGCAGACGATCATCGAACCCTTGCTCATGACCTTGCTGGATGCCCAAAATCTCTCGCTTGCCTTCGGCTCGACGCAGGCCTTAGCGGGAGCGTCCCTGACGGTCGATCGCGGCGAGATCGTCGCGCTGATGGGAGCCAACGGAGCCGGCAAGTCGACACTGGTAAAAATCCTCTCCGGCATTCACCGGGCCGATTCAGGCAGGATCCTGTGGAACGGCTCGGATTATCGCCCGGAAGGCCCGGCCGAGGCAACAGTGCGGGGCGTCGTCACCGTACATCAGTCGACCGACGTCGTCGGCATCGCCGGTCTTTCGGTCGCGGACGCGCTGCTGCTCAATCAATTCGTCGACGGACGCCAACCCTTTTTTCTGTCGAGGCGTTCGGTGCGGAGAAAGGCGGAAGCCATCCTGTCGGAAGCTGGTTTCGACCTGCCGCTCGACCGGGATTTTGGTGATCTGGGCACAGCCGACCGACAGATGGTCGCCATTGCCCGCGCCCTTTCCAACAAGGCGCAGCTGCTGATCCTCGACGAGCCGACGGCGAGCCTCTCCGCGCGCGAGACGGCACGGCTCTATGAGATCGTCCGCCGGTTGAAAGCACGGGGCCTGGGCATTCTCTATATATCGCATCGCACGGCCGATCTCGATGCACTCGCCGACCGGGTGGTCGTCCTGCGGGGCGGTCGTAATGTCGGCGCCTTCTCGCAACCGATCGACTTCGATGCGGCCATCGAAACCATGATCGGCCGTTCAATGAAAGCGGCCCGCCCGCAGCGTCGGGGGCAGTTCGACCGAACCATACTGGAACTTCAGGGCGCGCAGCTGTTTGCCGACAGCCCACCGATCGATCTCAGGCTTCACGCTGGCGAGGTTGTAGCCATTACCGGCGTTCTCGGCGCCGGTAAGAGCCGGCTTCTATCAACCCTTTTCGGTCTCGACCGCTTTGCGGCGGGCACCGTACGTTTGGATGGCACCGCATTTCAACCAGCCTCGCCTGCAGATGCAATCGCACGAGGCGTCGTCATGGCTGCCGCCGACCGGCATCGCTCTTCGCTCATGCCGTCGGACTGGCCGGGAGAGAGCATTGCGGCGACCATCAGCCTGCCGCATCTGAAGCATTGGTATCCGTCGGGCTTCCTGTTTTCCGGGCGAGAAAGCCGCGAAGGAGAAAGGGCCATTCGGCGCCTCGGCATAAAGGCCTCCGGTCCCGAGTCATCCGTCTGGTCTCTTTCCGGCGGCAATCAGCAAAAGGTCGTGCTCGCGCGCTGGGAGGCCGAGCCAAGCCGGCTCATGCTTCTCGACGAGCCCTTCCAGGGGGTCGATGTTGGCGCCCGTCAGGACATCATCGCAGCCATACGCGCCCATACCGATCGCGCGACGCTGATCGCCACATCCGATCCGGAAGAAGCACTCGAAGTCGCCGACCGGGTACTGCTGATGGAACATCATGGCCTCAAAGAAGTCGTTGATGCGGCCTCAGGCAGCGGACAGAACAAGGAATATGCCTGATGAGTGAAGGTACTGCAGAAATCCCCGAACAGATCAGGCCGGCCAACCATACGATATCGCCGCAAGAGTTCGTGCGGCGGGGAGCGGTATTTCTCCTCCTCCTTGCCCTCATCATCTTCTTCAGCTCCGCCCAGCCCGCCTTCATCAACATCAACAATCTGATGAGCATCCTGCAGGCGGTTTCGGTCGTCGCCATCATCGGCGCCGGCGTCACGGTGACGCTGGCCATCGGCGGCTTCGATCTTTCCGTCGGCGCCGTGGCCGCCTCCAGCGTCATGGCCGCAAGCTATGCCATGATCGTATGGAACCTCAGCGCCTATGAGACCGTGCCGCTGGTGCTTGCCTTCGGTGCGATCGTCGGGCTCGCCAACGCTCTGCTGATCGTCAAGCTGAAGGTGCCTGATCTGCTGGCGACCCTAGCCACCATGTTCCTCCTGACCGGGCTGCAACTCATCCCGACGGCCGGGCGCTCGATCTCGGTTGGCCTGATCCTTCCCGACGGGACGGCGGCTACCGGCAGGGTTGATCCTGCCTTTCTGACGATAGGACGTTCTAGCCTGTTCGGCACTATTCCCTTTCCCGTCATTCTGATGCTTGCCGCCGCCTTCGTGCTCCATGTGCTCACCGAGCGGACCCGTCTTGGCCGCCTTCTCTATGCGACCGGCGGCAACGAAGCCGCGACACGGCTGGCCGGTGCCAATGTCGCCCGTCTCAAGACCTTTGCCTATGTGCTTTCAGGCGTGCTCGCCTCCCTTGGCGGCATTATCGTTGCCGCCCGCGTCGGTCGTGGCGATGTCTCCTCAGGCGCCTCGCTGCTGATGGATTCCGTCGCAGCCTCGCTCATCGGCTTTGCCGTCCTGGGGCTGCGCCGTCCCAACGTTCTCGGCACGACAATCGGTGCGGTCTTCGTCGGTGTGCTGCTGAACGGGCTGACAATGCTGAACGCGCCCTACTACACGCAGGACTTCATCAAGGGTGCCGTCCTTGTCGGTGCGCTCGCGCTGACCTATGGGATTGGACGCGGCAAGACCCTCGGCTAAAGGCGCCGCAGGGCGGCATATTCTCCAGATGTTACCGGGCTGCGGATTGATCCGCAGCACCTTTGCTCACGTTGACCGTTGCCTTTTTGGCAATCGATAGTGCGCATAATTGTTCTTTATTAGAACACTGAATTCCCCCATCATCCCGGTATTGGTGGATAACGAGACGCAAAGTCCGATCGCCCAATCAACAGGGGAACTGTCAGAATGTCACAATTCATGATGAATCGCCGCCGCTTTCTTTCCAACGCTGCCTTGGTCGGAGGTCTTGCCGCAACGCAGACTTTCGTCGGCATTCGCGCCGGCAAGGCGGCCGATGTTGCCGAGGTTCGCATGCAGCTCGGCTGGCTTGCCTCGAACGGCTTGCTTGGCGAGGTCGCAGCTCAGAAAAAGGGCTTCTTCACCGAGCAGGGCATCAATCTCACCATCGTCCCCGGCGGCCCGAATGTCGATGGCGTTGCCGGTGTGGCAGCAGGCCAATCCGCTATCGGCCAGATTTCCTCGAGCCCGTCGGTCATGCTCGCGCGTTCCGCCGGCATGCCGGTCAAGGCGTTTCTCGCCGGATACCGTAAGCATCCATTTACATATTTCTCGTTGAAGAAATCGCCGATCCGCGAGCCGAAGGACATGATCGGCAAGACGATCGCGACGCAGCCGACCGCCTTCATCCTTCTGCGCGCCCTTCTCGCGCAAAACGGCATTCCGGAAGACAAAGTGAAGATGGTCAACATGGGTTCCGACATGAACCAGCTGATCACCGGTCAGGCTGATGCGGTTACCGGGTGGGTGACGAACACCAATGCACTGAAGGTGCTCGGCGACGAGCGCGTCGACATGATGCTCTGGGATGCGGGCCTGCAGCTCTATGCCAATGTCTACTACACGACCGACGAGCAGCTCGACAAACATTCCGACGTGCTGGTGCGCTTCACCACAGCCGCCGCCAAGGGCTGGGGCTATGTGCGCGACCATCCGGAAGAAGCCGTCGACATGCTGGTCGACGCCTATCCCAATCTCGACAAGGCGAGCGAACTCGAGGCCGTCCATCCTGTCATCGATTTCTCCTTCGGCGACAGCACCAAGCAGACCGGCTGGGGTGCGATGAACAAGGACAATTGGGCCGCCCAGATCAAGGCCTATGCCGATCTCAAGCAATTCACAGGCACCACGCCGACCGTCGATGACGTCGCTACCATGGCGATCCTCGACGCAACGACCGAAATCCGCAAGCAGATCGGGTGAATGCCATGATGAGCGCCGCCACCATCAAGCAGCCACAGCCGCTACCAGCAGCTGAAACGGCAAGGCTTGCCGTTTCCATTCGGGATCTCGACATCCGCTTCGGCGACAAGGGCAATGAGTTCACCGCACTCTCCAATGTCTCCGTCGACATTCCCGAGGGGTCGTTCGTCACGATGCTCGGCCCATCCGGCTGCGGCAAGTCGACCTTGCTGCGTTGTATCGCCGATCTCGTTGACATCAGCGGCGGTTCGGTTTCGGTGTTCGGCCGGCCGCCGCGCGAAGCGCGTCAGGGCCGTGACTTCGCCTTCGTCTTCCAGGAAGCGACGCTTCTGCCCTGGCGAAGTGTCATCGACAATGTCCGCCTGCCGCTGGAAGTCGGCAAGCATGACAAGAGCGCCTATGCCGATCCCATGGAGCTGCTGGCGCTCGTCGGCCTGAAGGGGCGTGAAAAGGCCCTGCCGCACGAACTGTCGGGTGGCATGCGCCAGCGTGTCGCCATCGCCCGCGCCCTTGTGACCAAGCCGCGCATTCTTTTGATGGATGAGCCCTTCGGCGCCCTCGACGAAATCACCCGCGACAAGCTCAATGAAGAACTCTTACGCATCTGGCGCGAAACCGGCACGACCATCGTCTTCGTCACCCATTCCATCCCGGAGGCGGTCTTCCTCGGCCAGCATGTGCTGATGCTGCAGGCCCATCCCGGGAGGGTGAAGGAGTACATGAAAGTCGACCTCCCCTATCCGCGCTCGCTTGGGATGCGCGACACCGTCGACTTCATCAAGGTGACCGCGCATCTCCGTGCGCTGCTGGAGGAATGCATATGAGCAATGCCATCCACTCCGACATCGGCCGCATCGCCAAGGCGCCGCGCAAAGTCGCCATCCTCGACGCAACCGTCGGCGTCCTCTCCTCGCACATGCCGGCAATCCTTGCGGCACTCGGCTGCATCGTGCTGTGGCAGGCGGTCATCTGGATCTTCAAGATCCCGACCTTCATGGCGCCAAGCCCGCTCGACGTCCTCTATGCCTTTCGCGACAATGCCGCGACGCTCACTAGAAACCTCCTGCCGACGGTACTCGAGGCCGTTCTCGGCTTTGTCTTCGGCAATCTTATCGCCATCATGCTGGCAATCTGGTTCGTCCACAGCGCCACCGCGGAGAAGGCCTTCTATCCGATCGCCGTCTTCGTCAAGGCGATCCCGATCATCGCGCTCGCGCCGATCCTCGTTTTGATCTTCGGCAACGGCGTTGCCCCGAAGATCATCATCGCCGGCCTGATCTGTTTCTTCCCGACGCTGGTCAACATGGTCCAGGGACTTCGCTCGGCAAGCCCCGCGATGCTCGACCTGATGCGGGTGCTCTCGGCCAGCAACTCCGAGATCCTCTGGAAGGTCCGCCTGCCAAGCTCGCTGCCATTCCTCTTCGCCGCCTTGAAGATCGCTGCCACCAGCAGCGTCATGGGGGCGATCGTCGCGGAATGGATCGGCTCCAGCTTCGGGCTTGGCGCGCTCATCATCGAGGCGACCTATAATTTCCGCTCGCCGCTGCTCTACGCAACGGTCGTCATTGCCGCCCTGCTTGCCGTGATCCTCTTCTTCATCGTCTCGGTCGCAGAAGCCAGGATGATCCGCTGGAAGCCGGCCGGACAGCACTAAAACTTAGAAAACATCGAGGGAACACCAATGGAACAGGTTATTCACCAGCCTGCACGGGATATCCGTGTCGTCGATCGCTCCGATGTCGTCGTGGTCGGCGGCGGCCCGGCGGGGATTGCCGCAGCCGTGTCGGCAGCGCGCAATGGCGCGAGCGTCACGCTTCTCGAACGCTATCCCTATGTCGGCGGACTTGCCGCCGGCGGCATGGTGCTGGTGCTCGACGACATGATCAACGAGCTCGAAATTACCGTGCGTGGCATCTGCATGGAGATGATCGAGCGCATGAAGCGCTGGGATCTGTGCGTGACGCCCACCGACCGTGACCGCCTGATCGAATTCCGCGACACGCCGGAGGCCTGGCAGCGTTGGGCGCGATGGGGCCTCTTCGATTTCCACACACAGGCAATGCCGCACCCGATCTGCTTTTCGGCCGCCTTCGATCCCGATGCCTTCAAGCGCGCCGCCTATGACATGATCGCCGAGGCGAAGATCAAGCTCAGGACCCACAGCTGGTTCTCCTCGGCAATCGTCGAGGGCGGAACGATCAAGGGCGTCATCTGCCAGACCAAGGACGGGATGCAGGCGATCCTCGGTGATGTCGTCATTGATACGACGGGCGATCTCGATGTCGCCGCGAGTGCAGGTGCTTCCCATGTCGAATCCAACTTCATTCTGACGACGGTGTCGCGCTGGGGCGGCGTCGATACGGAAGCGGCGGAACGTTTTGAACAGCAGGAACCGGAAGCCTTCAAGGCGCTCGATCACGAAGCCAAGCGGCTGATCGGCGGTTGCTGGTCCTTCTGGTGGCTGAAGACGCCGCTGCCCGGCGTCGTCTGGCTGAACTGCCCGCATATGCCGACCTTAAGCGGCCTGAAGGTCGAGGATCTGACCAAGGCGGAGATGGAAGGCCGCTCCCGGATCGCCAAGCTGCTCGATTTCGCACGGGAAAAGATGCCCGGCTTCGAGAATGCCTATGTCGTCGATTTCGCGCCGCAGACTGGCGTGCGCCAGACACGGCTGCTGCAGGGGGACTATGTCGTGACGAAGGACGACGTCATGACCCGCCGGCATTTCGCCGACACGGTCTGCCGCGGCCGCGACTACTACACGCCCTACCGCGCGATGCTGCCGAAGGAGGTCGACCAGCTGATCGTCGCCGGCCGGCATTATTCTTCCACGCCGCAGGCACAGAAATCCAGCCGCGAGATCCCGCCCTGCATGGCGATGGGTGAGGCGGCTGGTATCGCCGCAACCGTCGCCCTCAATGCCGGGACGACCGTTCGCAAGGCCGATGTCAGGGCAATTCAGAAACAGATGCGGGCTCAGGGCGCCGATCCCGGCGACATCCCCTCGGAAAACGCGACATATTTGGAGGCTGCAGAATGACGACTTTGCCACTCGACGGAATCCGCGTGATCGATTTCACGCAGGTCATGCTCGGCCCCTCCTGCACCCAGGTTCTGGCCGACTACGGCGCCGAAGTCATCAAGATCGAAAAGGTGAAGATCGGCGATCTCTCGCGCTGGTCGCTCGGTTCCGATCCGGATGGGCTCAACAACCCGGTCTTCTGCTCCTTGAACCGCAACAAGAAGAGCCTGGCGCTCGATCTGAAGGAAGCCAGCGCCCGCAAGACCGTCCAGGCGCTGCTTGAGACGGCTGACGTCGTCGTCAACAACTTCCGGCCTGGCGTGATGGAGCGCATGGGCTTTGGCTATGAAGATCTGAAAAAGATCAATCCGCGTCTGATCTATGCCGTCGGCACCGGCTTCGGGCTGACCGGCCCCTACCAGCATAAGGGCGGCCAGGACGTGTTGGCGCAGGCCGTCTCCGGCGTCATGCGCCGCAAGTCCGACAATAGCCATCCGACCTCGATCTATGCCACGCCGCTTGCCGATTATTCTGCCGGCATGCACCTCGTACAGGGTATCCTGCTTGCGCTTCTGCAGCGCGACAAGACGGGAGAGGGACAGCAGGTCGCCGTCAGCCTCTACAACTCCATGATCGCCATGCAGATGCAGGAAGGCACGACGCATCTGATGCGCCAGAAGGACCTGAACTGGGGCGCCTTCCCACTGACGGGCGTCTTCGAGACGACGGACAGCGCGATCGTCATGGTCGGCGCTTTCAAACCGAACCCCTTGCGCGATATCTGCGAAGCGCTTGAGATCGAAGACCTCTCGCAATATCCGCAATACAAGGATTTCGATGCGCAAATGGCGCGGCGGCCGGAGTTGCAGGCGATCTTCCGCGAGAATTTCGCCAAAAACAGCACCGTGCATTGGATCGCACGGCTGGAAGGCGTGGACATTCTCTGCGCGCCGGTCCGTTCGCTGCCCGAGGCGCTGAAGGACGAGCAGACGATCATCAACAAGATGATCCTCGAGGCAGGTGAGACCGCCGCCGGCCCGATCCGGCTGATCGGCTCGCCGATCGACATGTCGGCCGCCCACGTCACCGTACGGATCGCGCCGCCGCAGCTCGGTCAGCACAATGAGGAAATTCTGGCCTCGCTTTCCGAGGTGCAGGGAGACGCCGCATGAGCGTTTCCTTCACCGTAGAGGACCGCGTCGCCCGCGTCACGCTCGACCGCCCCGACCGAATGAACGCGGTCGATGCCGAGACCGAGGCGAGGCTGGAGTCGATCTGGACGGAGATCGAGACGCGCGACGACATCAGCTGCGTCGTCCTGACCGGCTCCGGCGAAAAGGCTTTTTGCGCAGGCGCCGACCTCAAAGGCGGTAGCGGCAGTTCCGGTGTCGACTACTGGACGGTCGGGCGGGAAAACGGCTTTGGCGGTCTCGCCTTCCGACGCTCGCTCGACGTGCCCGTGATTGCCCGCGTCAACGGCTATGCGCTTGGCGGCGGCTTCGAGATGGTGCTTGGCTGCGATATCGTCATTGCCGTGGAGACTGCGCGCTTCGGTCTGCCGGAAGCGCGCGTCGGCCGGATGCCGCTCGATGGCGGCATGGTGCTCTTGCAGCGCAAGATCCCGTTCAACCGTGCCATGGCCGTGATGCTGACGGGACGACAATTCGGTGCGCAGGAAATGGCAAGCTACGGCGTCGTCAACGAAGTCGTCTCAGCCAGTGAACTCGACGACGCCGTCGATCGCTGGGTCGCCGATATCGTTGCCTGTGCGCCGTTGTCGCTGCGGGCGATCAAGCAGACGGTCAATCGCACGGCACATCTAAGCCCGGCAGAGGCGCAGGCGCTGCGGACACCCGCGCTCATCAAGGCCTTGAAAAGCGAGGATGCCATGGAGGGTGTCGCGGCTTTCCGCGAGAAGCGGGCGCCCGTTTGGCGCGGCAGATAGGCATGTTATAGCTTCGAGATTGCCGAGGGCTTTTCATGCATGCCAGCATTCTGAAGTATTTCGCCGAGGTCGCACGCTCCGGATCGATCCGCAAGGCATCCGACGAGCTGCATGTAGCGACCTCCGCCGTCAGCCGACAGATCAAGAAGCTGGAAGACGAGCTTGGAACGCCGCTGTTCGAGCGCTTTTCCGATGGGCTGCGGCTGACGTCGGCTGGCGAGATCGTGCTGCGCCACGCCAAGGACACGCTGCACGAATATGAGATCATGAAATCCAATCTCGGCGACCTCCACGGCAAGAATACCGGCCGCGTCCACATCGCCGCCCTGGACAGCCTTGCGATCCAGTTCCTGCCAGAGTTCGTCTCCGGCTTTCACAAGAAGCATCCGGCGGTGGATTTCCGCATCCGCACCGATAATTACAACAACATTTTCCGCTTTCTCGCCGAGGGCGATGTCGATATCGGCGTCACCTTCGATCTTGCCCGGCCGCACGACATGAAGCTGATCCACGGCGTGCGCATGCCGCTGATGGCGATCGTCGCCAAGAGCCATCCGCTGGCGCGGCAAAGATCGGTAACGCTGCAGGAATGCGCCCAGTTCAATATGCTGCTGCAGCTCGACAACGAGGTCATGAGTTCGATGATTGCAGTCGAGCTCGGCGCGCTCAACCGCGTCGGCCGCACGCTTGTCGCGACGAACAATCAGATGATGCTGAAGCCGATGATACTATCAGGCGAAGGTGTCGCCTTCTTCACGCCGCTCGGGCTGCTGCGCGAGCTGGAGGCGGGCGATGCCGTCGCGCTTTCAATCGCGGGATCGAAGCTCCAGGATCTAGAAGTCGGCATCGTCGTGTCGCGGCGTCGCCAGCTGACCCATGCGACCGAAGTTGTCGCCCAATCGATGGGCGAGGAACTGTCGAAATTTGCCGAGAAGATCAACACGCTGGTCTCGCGATAAAGGGAGGAGATCATGGCCGTGCGATTGCTGCTCAATCCAGGTCATGCGCCTGCCCAAAGGATTACGGAAGCGGCAGAGCTGCCGTCTATCTTCCAATCCCTTCGCCCTAAGCCCGGCGATCTCATTCTCCCCTCGCCCATCAATGCCCATGACCATGGCTATGGCATCCGCACCCTCGATTTCGGCGCGGTCGACGACGCTCTGGAAGTGTGGATACCGGGCCTGAGGCTGCGGCCGCGCACGGATCCCTATCTCGAGGCACTCGTCGCCTTCGGCCGGCTTGCCCGAACCGGCGTCGGCGCCACCATGCACTGCCACAACTCGCTCAATGTCGATCGTCTCGTCGACGAGGCAAGCGCCGTCATGCGGGCCGCCAGCGATATCGGTATTCGGCTTGGGCTCTCCTGCCCGCTGCTCGACCACGATGCCTGGGCCTATGATGGCGGGCCGCAACGGCTCAAACCCTTTCTTCCGGCAAGTGACTGGCAGGCGTTGGAGCCGACCATTCCAACCTACGCGCCGATCTCGACACAGTTAACCGCCGTCGAGGCGGTCGCCGCCGCCAACACCAGCCCGCTGATCGACGTGCAGTATGGGCCGATCGGGCCGCAATGGTGCTCCAATGCGCTATTGGAGGCCATTGCCGAGGCTTCGGCGCATCATGATCGGCGTATTCACATGCACCTGCTCGAAAGCCCGCGCCAACGCCTTTGGCTCGACCGGCGTTTTCCCGAGGGCGTCGTCAATTATCTCGACAGAATAGGCTTCCTATCGCCTCGGCTCGCGGTCGCTCATGGCGTTCAATTGCGTCCCGATGAGTTGGAATTGCTTGCCGAGCGCGGCGTGCAGATCGTCAGCAATCCCACCGCCAATCTGCGCCTTCGCTCAGGCATCGCGCCGATCGCATCCACGATCGAACACGGTGGCCCCGCCTTCGCTATTGGCCTCGACGGCACCGGGCTGGACGACGATCAGGATCTCTGGCGGGAGATGCGCCTCCTCTATCTCCTGCACGGCGGACGAAGCCTGACGCGGCAGTTGACGGCCAAGGATGTCTTCGATGCAGCGATCCGGGTTGGGGGTCGGGTCATCAACGCCCGGAGCGTGGAGGACTACACCATCGTCGATTATCAGGGCCTGACCGCCGACTCGCTGTTCGATGACATGGACGAGGCAGAGGTCCTGTTGACCCGCATGAGCGCCCGATATGCGAGAGGGCTCGTCGTCGCTGGCCGGGAGGTGATGCGCGAGGGTGACTTGACCGGCATCGACTTTAACACCGCTCTATCCGAACTCCTGGCACAGGCAAAGGCCGATCTGCCGAGACTCGAAAAGCAACGACCGCTCGCCAACGCATTATCAGAGGCGACGCGCGCTTATTATGCCAGCTGGCCCGGGATCTCCTGATATCGTGAAAAGCGGCGACCGCTGTGGGAACAGCCGCAGAGATGCCCGATCAGGCTATTCTTCCCATCACAATCGATTTTCAGGCGCAGTGCTGTAAGCCGCCACGAATGGATGGTCAAGACTGGTCGTCCGGCTCTTGTCCCAGCCGCCGGGTGCGCCCCAGCCGGTCACGCCATCAGCAAAGAAATCGCGGTTGACGTCGCGCAGGAAAAACCGCTCCGTCGGCATCTCCTCATCCCACAAAATGGCATCGACGGGGCAGACGGAAAGGCAGAGGCCGCAATTGATGCACTCGTCCGGGTGAATATAGAACATCCGCCCGCCCTCGTAGATGCAATCGACCGGACAGGCGACGGTGCAGGCGCCATCCTTCGTATCAATGCAGGGCTCGGTGATTACGTAAGCCATGACGCTCGCCTCGCAGCGCTCTCGGGGGCGCTTTCGATGAACTATGACAAAAGGAAGCGTTCTGAAGAAGCGCCGTTTTTCGGCTCTCTCATTGCCGAAATGGCAACGCGTTGGCGCGAGAGGAAACACGACGTCAGCCACTCACGGGCCAGAGTTGAGACAGCGCGGAGGCATTCGAGCCGCATTGCATGAAGCATGCGGCTCGAACCTTCCTGCCGCTAGAGCAGCTTTTCCAATGTGATCGGCAGATCGCGAACGCGCTTGCCGGTGGCATGGAACACGGCATTGGCGATCGCCGGCGCCACGCCGACGATGCCGACTTCGCCGACACCCTTGCCGCCGAGTGCCGAGGCCTGATGGTCCGGGACGCCGACAGAGATCACCTGAATATCCGGAATGTCGGAATTCGTCGGCACGAGGTAATCGCCCACATTGTTGTTGACGGTTCGCCCGTTGCGCTGATCGACCAACCCCTCTTCGAGAAGTGCCTGGCCGATACCCATGATGATGCCGCCCCGCCACTGGCTTTCGACCAGTCTCGGATTGTAGAGGCGGCCGCAATCGAAGGCGGAAACCATGCGGGAGACGCGCACCGTGCCAAAATCCTCGTCGACTCGCACTTCGGCGAAATGGGCGCACCAGCTGTGCATGGAATAATCGCCCATGGTCGGCCCTTGAACCCTAGCCATGGTGGTCCAGGCCTGCTGCAGTTCCTGCGCGGTCGCACCGTCAGGCAGGGTGTTGCGCCGGACTTCGATCTCCTCGCGTTTCAACGCAGACATCAGTTCCGCCAGCGTCAGCGATGGCGTCTCGCCGCGCGGTGCTGCGATGCGCCCCTCGGTGAAATTCAGCGTGTTTGCGCCCGTCTCGCGGAAGGGCGAATTGGCATCGCTGAGCGCGAGGCCGATGAGTTCGTCGCGGGCAGCGACCGCAGCCTTATGGACGGCTCCCATGATCGAGCCGGCCAGCATCGATCCGCCGGCGATCGCCGCGCCCGGCAGGCGTGAATCGCCGAGGTAAACCTCGACCTGATCCACCGGAATGCCGAAGACTTCCGCGGCACTCTGGGCAAGGATCGTATAGGTGCCCTGCCCCATGTCGATGGCGCCGCTAACGACCTCGACCCGGCCGTTGCCGAGAATGCGGATCATCGCCTCGCTCGGTGCGCGGATGACGGGGAAGGTGCCGCAGCCGATGCCCCAGCCGATCAGCGTCTTGCCGTCGCGCATCGAGCGAGGCGCGTGGCTGCGCCGCGACCAGCCGAAAGCTTCGGCCCCTTCGGTCAACGCCTCGCGCAGCCGGCGCGTCGACCAAGGCTTGCCGGACTGGTAGTCGTGATCGGCATAGTTTTTCAACCTGAGTTCGAGCGGGTCCATGCCGAGCTTATAGGCCAGTTCCTCGATCGCGCATTCGATGCCGTAGGCGCTCGGATTCTTGCCCGGGCCGCGCAAGGCGCCGGGCGTCACGCTGTTGACCGGCACGACGCGATGCTGCGAGGAGAAATTCTCGACCTTGTAGAGGATCGACGTTGCCGCCCCGGTCTGCTCCGGCCAGTCCGCATCGACGGAGGTTTCGCTGGCGCCGCGATGGACGATCGCCTGCAGGATACCATCCTCCGTCGCGCCAAGCGCGATCTTCTGTCTGGTCGCGGCACGCCCGCCATAACTCGTGAAATTCTGCGGGCGGGTGACCGCGAGTTTCACCGGTCGGCCGAGCTTTCTTGCAGCCGCAACGGCGACCGCGCCATAGGCAAGCGGCACGCCCTTCGATCCGAAACCGCCGCCGATGAAGGGGGAGATGATCCGGACATTCTCATAGGGCATGTCGAACCATTCGGAATACATGCGCGCCATGCCATGCGACCACTGGCTCGGCTCCCAGATGGTCAGCTGGTCGCCATCCCATTTCGCTGTCAGCCCGTGCGGCTCCATCGCGACGTGATATTCACGCGGCGTCGAATATTCCGCCTCGATCCGCACCGGCGAGGCGGCAAGGGCTGCCTCGGCATCACCCCAGCTCGAAGAGAGCGGCTCCATGAGCTTGCCTTCACCGGCATTCGGGTCGTTGAGGTCGGCGACGTGGCTGCTCTCTTCATAGGTGACGCGCACCAGCCTCGCGGCTTCCGTCGCCAGTTCGCGGCTTTCGGCGACGACGGCCGCAATCGACTGCCCATTGAAGCGCACTTCGCGCGGCAGCGGATAATAAGGACCGTCGGCCGGCTTGTTGCCGCCCCAGTCAGCCGAAAGTTTAAGGCCGAGATCGTCCTCCGGCGTCAGCACGAGCAGCACACCCGGCATTGCGAGCGCGGCAGAAGCATCGACCTTGACGACGCGACCAGCCGGGACCGTGCTCTGGACGAGAACGGCATAGGCGAGATTTTCAACCGGGTATTCCAGCGCATAGGTCGCCGTACCCATCACCTTCATGTTGCCTTCGAAGCGCGACTGACGACCGCCGACTGTGCCGTCGGAAGCATCGCCATGTTTGCGGGGTTCCATCATGGTCATGCAAGGCCTCCCATCTTCAGAATGGCGCGGGCGATAACGCGCGGCGCAAGTTCGATCTTGTAGTGGTTGCCGCCGTGAGAGACGGCACCCCTCATGGCAAGCCGGCTCGCCGCTTCGACGGCCTCCGGAGTGAGTGTCTTGCCGATCAGCGCCTGCTCGACATCACGCGCCCGCCAAGGCTTCGTGGCGACCCCGCCGATTGCCACGCGAATATCGCGGACCGTCCTGCCATCGGCTTCAAACTCCAGACCTACGGCAGCGCTCGCAGCGGCGAATTCGTAGGACTGCCGATCGCGGATCTTGATATAGGTGGAGTTCCGGGCAGCGGCGGAGGCAGGAATAGTGACGGCGGTAATGATCTCGCCGTGGTTGAGGACGGTTTCCTTGTTCGGCGTGTCGCCGGGAACGAGGAAGAAATCGTCGATGGCAACCTTGCGGCTATCCGTCTCCACTACAGCGTCAAATGCGACAAGGGCAACCGCCAGATCGCCGGGATAGGAGGCGATGCAGGCCTCGCTTGTCCCGAGCACCGCGTGATTGCGCGTCACGCCGCCGATTGCCGAACAGCCGGAACCGGGGCTTCGCTTGTTGCAGGCGAGAAAGGTGCCGGGATCGCGGAAATAGGAACAGCGAGTCCGCTGCAGGAGATTGCCGCCGATCGTCGCCATGTTGCGAAGCTGAGCGGAGGCGGCCAGAGACAGGGATTCGGAAACGGCCGGAAACGCCGAGCGGATATCCTTGTGGTCGGCGACCTCGCTCATCCTGGCAAGCGCGCCGATGGTTGCGCCATCAGCGTTAACGGCGATGCCGCTCATGCCGGAGAGATGGGTGATATCGATGACAGTATCGGGCTCGCCCACGCCACATTTTGCGAGATCGAGCAGCGTCGTTCCGCCGGCCAGGATCATTGCGCCGGCCTGTTGCGCCGCCTGACCGGCTTCGGCTGTCGATGTGGCGCGCAGATAGGAGAAGTTTCGCATCACGCCACCTCCGCTGCCTGGCGCACCGCCGCAACGATGCTGTTATAGGCCCCGCACCGACAGAGATTGCCGGACATATATTCACGGATTTCCGTATCCGAACCGGCATGTCCTTCGCGGATGCAGGCGACGGCCGACATGATCTGGCCCGGCGTGCAATAGCCGCACTGGAAGGCATCGTGCTCGATGAACGCGGCCTGCACCGGATGCAGATCGCCGGATTCGCTGGAAATGCCCTCGATCGTCGTGATCTTGCGGCCTTCGGCCTGCGCGGCCAGCGTCAGACAGGAGAGCACACGCTTGCCGTCGACATGGCAGGTGCAGGCACCGCACTGGCCCTGATCGCAGCCCTTCTTGGTGCCGGTGAGCGAGAGATGCTCGCGCAGCGCATCAAGCAGCGTCACACGCGGCTCGATATCGAGTTCGTGGCGCTGCCCGTTGATGTCGAGCGCGATATGGATGGTTCGTGTCATGATAAGCTCCTGCCATCGTCACGAAGATGAGACCTACGGAATCTAATAGAATCTATCCGTCGGTCTACCGTTGCTATAGGTTTCTTTCAGGAAGACGAGGCCGATGGAATTCTGGCGTCATGGTCGGCTCTCATCTGAATTGGGAAGCAAGGACGCCACAAATAAACGGAGGCGCCTCCGTTTAAATTAATGCCTGGCTTGTTTTCGTCAAGCCCTGACAAACGGGCAAATCCAACTAGAACCGAGTGAAGGATGGGCAAGAGGTAGGACCGAAAGAGCCTCTGCTATGTCCCCTCGGTCGCCCGCCACTGCGTGCCAGTGGGATGAGAGGATCGATTAACGTCCATTCACGGCCCGTGAAATCACTTGAAAAGCGAAGTGTATTCCTTTTATGCTCAAATTGAGCAATAGTCGCTCAAGTCATCGAAAATCCATTTTGGTTCAGCGCCAAAAGGGGAATCACAACCTGCTGTTATCGCTCAACTATTTTCAAATCGAGCTCTCTGGGACAGGCTCGGCCTGTTTTCAATTCACTCAAGGAGGATTTTCCATGATCCATGAAATGCGCATCTATACTTGCCTGCCCGGCAAGCTGCCAGCACTTAAGGAGCGTTTCGAAACGGCGACGCTGGCGATCTGGGACCGGCTCGGCATCCGCCCCCTCGGTTTCTGGACGACGATGATCGGGCCTTCCAGCTACGACCTCATCTATTTCCTCGAATGGCAATCGCTGGAGGAGCGCGAGCGGAAATGGGCGGAATTCGTGGCTGATCCGGCTTGGAAGGAGGCTCTGGCAAAGAGCGAGGCACCCGGCCAGATCGTTGCCAATATCGCCAGTTCGATCCTGCAGCCGACCGGATTCTTTCGCCCCTTTATTTCCGTCGAGGCCAATGGCTGAAGACGGATATAAGATTGATGGGCCTGGCGCAAATTCAGATCTTAGACTGACGATATGACGAGCTATCGAGACGTTGAGGAAATGTTCCGAGAGCGTGGCTTCGAAGTGGACAACGGCACGATCAGCCGCTGGGTCCTCGCCTATGCCCGATGATCGAGAAGCCGTTGCGCCAACTTCGCCGACCCCATTGTGGTTCGGTTCGATGAGACCTACGTCAGGATCCACGGCAAGTGGTGCCATCGCTAGTTATTGAGGGATGGCAGCATGCCCGGAGAATCAGAAAGCCGGGACGTGCCCGGCTTCCAGCTTCACAATGAAAATCTGCTCGGCAGACGCGGCTGCCGCTTTACAGTCAGCCGTTCTGATCGCCACTATTGTCGGCAGCCGGCTCCTGTTCCTTGTCCTTCAGCACGTCCGTCAGCTTGTTGACGCCTTCGAAACCGGCGACGGCGGCGGCGGCCTTCGTTATGAAACCGGCATTCGGGTCTACAGCCTCAACGGCCTCGTCGGCAGCCACGGCGCCTGCAACTTCTTCAATCAGCTTTCCGATACCCATTTCAAGCTCCTGATCTCTTTGCTTTGCCGCTGGCGTGCGGCGATTGAGCGTTGCAAAGACCTCGCTACGGATATTTAAAAGGTCGCTGCGAGCAGCCTTTTTCCTCCCAAGGGCGAGGCATGGTTTTCCCCGGCTCCTGCCATTTAGGCAACCAAACTGAAAGCGACCTTAACCGAAGATGAAGCGAGGCTGATATCGCGCAATCTCTACCACGTGGATCGGCCCCGATTTGGCAAGGACCGCCGTCAAGCCGTCACATGAGCCTAATAGGCCTGTGATAAGCCTCCGGAATTTCGGAAAGTGCCAAACCGTTTGAACCAGGGAAATTTCCTGCCATGACATACTCGCGTCGCGTCACGGCTCTCGCCGCATCCTTCCTCCCCCTCCTTTTTGCTCCAGCCTTTGCCGACTCCGACGTGCTTTGGAAGATCGTGCATGACAAGTGCGTCGTGCAAACCGCGCCCTGCATTTCGGTCAACACGGCCGAGCACTATGCGATGCTGAAGGATCTGCGGGGTGTTGCGCAATTTCTTCTCATTCCCACCGACAAGATCACCGGCATCGAAAGCGCAGCACTTATCGATCCTGCAACACATAACTTCTTTGCCGACGCCTGGACTGAGCAAGGCGATGTCGATGCCCGCTTGCCGCACGCTCTCCCGCGCGACGGTTTGAGCCTCGCGGTCAACGCGCAGCAGGCGCGTTCGCAAAACCAGCTGCACATCCATGTAGACTGCCTCAGCGCAGATGCGCGAACAGCCCTAAAGGCCGATGCGGACAAGATCGGCACGGACTGGGCACCGCTCCCCGATACCATCGCCGGCCACAAGTTCGCAGCGATGCGGGTCAAGGGCGAGACATTGGGCGACTTCAATCCATTCCTGGCGCTGGCCAAGACATTGAAGGATCCGGCAAAGGAAATGGGCGATCACAATCTTGTGGTGGCCGGCGCCAATTTCGCCGACGGTCCCGGCTTTATCGTCCTGACGGATGTCGCGACGCCCGGCATGGGCGGCGAGGACGTACAGGACCATAGCTGCGCGATTACGCATTAGAATCAGCACGTTACAGCTTGATGCGAGCGCCGCATCGGTCATCCCTATCGATGCGGCGCTTTTCTCTTTTGTGAATGAAAGAGCCTCGAAAGCCGATTTATGAATCTGGCTTCTAACTTCTATCGCGATTCACACGCTAATCTTTTTGATGCAGCGGGTTCAGTGTTATAGTCCGGGTTGTGAGCCTGAGCTATGCGTCATCCGATTGTCGAGCATTCAGATCATCGCACAGCGCCTGGCATCGAAGGCTCGCCATAAAAAGCCTCAGGAGGCGCCTCATGAATCTTCAGATCAACAGCCAGTCCTATCAGGTCAATTCAGACGGAGACACGCCGCTCCTCTGGATCATCCGCGACGAGCTGGGCATGACCGGCACGAAATACGGTTGCGGACTGGCACAATGCGGTGCCTGCTCGGTCCTCGTCGATGGGGAAGTGGTGCGCTCATGCGTGACGCCGCTCGACAGCGTCGCGGGCCGCCAGATCACGACGATCGAAGCGATCGAAGCGGACCCGATCGGCAAGCGTGTCGTCGCCGCCTGGATCAAGCACCAGGTTCCGCAATGCGGCTACTGTCAATCGGGGCAGGTCGTGGCGGCGACCGCGCTCCTCAAACAAACGCCCAATCCTTCCGATGACGAGATCGCCGCGGCAATGATCAATCTCTGTCGATGCGGAACCTACAATGCGATCAAGGCTGCGGTCAAAGATCTCTCCTCCAAGGAAGGAGAAACGCTATGACCGAGACCAGCCGCAACCTCGTTCCGGAAGATGAATTCCCCACCGGCTCTCCGGTCAATATCTCGCGCCGGCATTTTCTTCTGACGTCCGCCGGTGCCGCGGCAGGCGCATTCGTGCTTGGTTTCGGCGTTCCGGTCGGCCGCGCGCGTGCCCAGCAGGCGGCAGGCCCGATGCCTCCAGGCACCCGCGTTCCCGCATTCCTCGAAATCCGCCCGGATAGCACCATCCGCTTCATGAGCCCCTTCGTCGAGGGCGGGCAAGGCGTATTTACGGCGATGGCCCAGATCGTCGGCGAAGAACTTGATGCCGATCCGAAGACCTTCATCGTCGAAAATGCACCGACGGGCAGCGATTATCTTGTCGTGCACGGCAAGATGCGCATCACCGGCGGCAGCATGTCGGTGCGCACCAGCTATGAGACCATGCGCCGGCTCGGCGCTTTGGCACGCAACATGATCCTGCAGGCGGCTGCGAAGCGCCTCAACGCACCCATCGCTGAGCTCACGACCGAGCCGGGCCGCGTGATCCATGCCGCGTCGGGACGGAACCTCGCCTATGGCGACGTCGCTGCCGAGGCGCTGGATCTGCCCGTTCCCGCCCCCGAGAGCGTGACACTCAGAGATCCGAGTAAATTCCGCTGGATCGGCAAACCGGTCGAACGCCTCGATATCCACGACAAATCGACGGGCAAGGCGGTCTACGCTATCGACTGCAAGGTCGAAGGCATGCTGCATGCCGCCGTCCAGCACGCGCCACGCCTTGGCCTGACAATCGGTAAGATTCGCAACGAAGACCAGCTCAAGGCAATGCCGGGCGTTCATTCCGTCCATAGTCTGCCCGGCGCCGTCGCCGTCGTTGCCGAACGCTGGTGGAATGCCAAGCGGGCAGCAGAGGCCGCCCAGGTCGATTGGCGTGAGCCCGGCGTCGATGCCAATTCCACCGTCCGCTACATGCCCGCCGATTTTTCGACCGCAGCCTTCAACGACAGGCTCGCCAACGAGCCGGGCAATGGCAAGGAAGCGGAGAATGTCGGCGATATCGCCAAAGCGTTCGACGGCGCCAAAACCGTCGTTTCCGCCACCTACCGGAGCCAGTATCTGCATCATGCGCAGCTGGAACCGCCGTCGACTTTGGCCCGCTTCAACCCGGACGGCAGTCTTGAAATCTGGATGCCCAACCAGGCGCCAGAGCAATTCCAGGCCGACATTGCCAAGCTGACGGGGCTCGATCCATCGAAGGTGACCCTCCACAGCCCCATCCTGGGCGGCTTCTTCGGGCGGCACTTCCTGTATCCGTCCGCCAACCCCTATCCGCAGGCCATCCAGCTCGCAAAGGAGGTCGGGCGGCCGGTCAAGCTCATCTGGAGCCGCGAGGAGGAATTTCTGCGTGATCCGATGCGCCCGATGGCAGCCGTGCGCTTCCGCGGCGCACTCGACGCCAGCGGCATGCCGGTCGCTCTTGAGGCCATAAGCGCTTGCGAGGGGCCAACAGAGGGCGTTTACGGTCATAAGGAGGATTCACTGGACCCAACGGCCCTGGAGGGTCTGAGCGGCAAATCCTACGCAATCCCGAACTACCGCATCGCGCAGATCTACGTCAAAAACCCACCGACACTGGCCTATTGGCGCTCGGTCGGCAATTCCATGAACGACTTCTTCTACGAGACCTTCCTGGACGAGCTGGCGGACAAGGGTGGGCAGGACCCTTATGAGCTGCGCCTCAAGCTGCTGCAGAAGAACGAACGGCTGAGCAATCTCCTGAAAGCGGTCGGAGATCTATCCGGCGGCTGGAAACGAGGTCCCTTCACCGGAGACGACGGCTCACGCCGTGCACGGGGGGTCGCCATGGCTTCTCCGTTCGGCAGTCATACGGCGGCGATCGCCGAGGTCTCCATTCACAACGGCCAAGTCGTCGTGCATGATGTCTGGGAAGCGATCGACCCCGGCAGCATCGTCAATCCTGCGATCATCGAAGCACAGGTGAATTCGGCAACAGCGCTCGGAATGTCGCAGGTTCTGATGGAGGAAGCCGTCTATAAGAACGGCGAGCCCGTCGCCCGCAACTACGACCTCTATCCGATCCTGCCGCCGGACCGCATGGCGCGTGTCCATGTCCGTATCGTCGAAAGCGGCGCCGAGATGGGCGGGATCGGCGAGCCGGGGCTTCCAGCCATCCCGCCGGCAGTCGCCAATGCAGTCTCGACGCTAACAGGCAAGCGGATACGCAGCATGCCTCTCTCCAACTACACCTTTGAAAGCTGAAGCGCAGCTTCCTCTGCGCCAGGCGCAATTCCGGCTCTCGGCCCATTCCGGCCCGAGAGCCGGCGTGGTTGGCTCCCCCCACAGCCGAGTACGAAATCCCGAAGCAAAGACATGAGGGCACACCCTTGAAGAGACTTCTTCTAGTTCTTCTCTTGATTATCGTGCTTGTGGCCGGCGGCGTCGCGTGGTTCGTGACCCGCACGCCGGCATCTCCCTTCGACAATATCGCCGTGACACAGCCACCCTCGGAGGAACTGCTGCAGCATGGCGAATATGTCGCGCGCCTCGGCGACTGCGTTGCCTGTCACAGCACGCCGAAGAGCGCTCCCTTCGCCGGCGGGCTGGAGATGGGGACACCACTCGGCTCCATCTTCACCACCAACATCACCCCGGACAAGGAAACTGGCATCGGCAACTACACGCTTGCCGATTTCGACCGTGCCGTCCGCCAGGGCATTGCCCGCGACGGACATCGCCTCTACCCGGCAATGCCCTATCCTTCCTATGTGAAAATGAGCGACGACGACATTCGTGCGCTCTATACCTATTTCATGAATAGGGTCGAGCCTGTGAAGCAGGCTGACAAACCCTCCGACATCAAGTGGCCGATGAACATGCGCTGGCCTTTGGCACTCTGGAACGCGGTCTTTACCGAAAGTGGGACCTATCAGCCAAAAACGGCCGGCGATGATCAGTGGAACCGGGGCGCTTATCTCGTTCAAGGGCCGGGCCACTGCGGCAGCTGCCATACGCCGCGCGCCATCACCATGGCGGAAAAGGCGCTTGACGAAAGCAGCCCGCTCTATCTTTCGGGCGCTCTTCTCGACGGCTGGTATGCGCCGAGCCTGCGTGGCGATCCCAACACCGGTCTTGGCCGGTGGAGCGAGGACGATATCTATGCCTTCCTCAAGAACGGCAGGAACACCCACGCCGTCGTCTTCGGTTCCATGGCGGATGCGTTCAACAATTCGACTCAGTTCATGAACGATGACGATCTGAAGGCCATCAGCCACTATCTGAAGTCGCTGCCGGGCGATCCCGCGCGTGACGGCACGCCCTGGCAATATGACGACGCCACGGCTCAGAATGTCGCCCTTCCCGCCCGTGAGCAGATTTCGGGCGCCCAGACATTCGTCGCGAAATGCAGTTTCTGTCACGGCGTCGACGGACGCGGAAAACAGCAATGGATTCCGCCGCTTGCTGGCTCTGCCGCTTCGCTCGCGAAGGAAAACGCGTCCCAGATCAATGTAACACTGAACGGCTCCAGCCGCGTCGTGGCGAACGGAATCCCGGATGCCTATCGCATGCCGCCGTTCCGTCAGCAGCTTTCGGACCAGCAGATCGCCGATGTTCTGACATTCGTGCGCTCGTCCTGGGGAAATCACGGCGGCGCGGTTGCTGCAAACGATGTGAAGGCCTTGCGCGAACACACGGATCCGGCCAGCAGCAGCCCGATCATATTGCAGATGCGGTAGTTTCCCGCTACGCCCGATCCCTGACGGCAACGATGAAGGGCAGAGGCGCGGCATACGGGATTTCGGACATTGCGCGGTTCGGCGTAATTGCCGACCCGCTTTAAGTGGCTTTACGCGGCGTGATCTTTCTGCAGGCGGGGATGGAGGAGGATCTTAGTGTTCCTGCCCGGCAAGCTTGAGAGCCTGCGCCCGCTTTCTTCTCCTGCTCACCCGCGACGAGGGCGTCCTGACCTGCCCTTCCTGTGGCAAGGAAATGATCGCCTTCAGACCGGGATTGTTGGGCTGGAGCAGGATATCGCCGCCATGTTGCCGCGCGACGGCGCGGGCAATCGACAGGCCTAGTCCGACGCCGCCCGTGCCCCTGTTTCTCGAGGCTTCCAGACGGAAGAAGGGTGCGAAGACTTTTTCCTTCATGTCCTCGGGTATGCCCGGGCCATTGTCTTCGACGACGATATCGATGGTGCTGGCCGAATGGCAGATTTGAACCTTGGCATGGCCACCGTAGCGCGCCGCATTTTCCGCAAGATTGCGAACAGCGCGGCGCAAGCCATCGGGCCGGCAGCGATAGGTCGTCTTCGGTCCTTCGATATATTCCACCGGCAGGCCGAGATCGGCAAGGTCGTCGCAGATGCTGCCGACCAGCGCCTCTAGTTCGATGGCCCGCGTTTCCTCGGCCGTGGATTCGCCGCGCGCAAAGGAAATGGCGGCTTCCGTCATGCTCTGAAGCTCATCGATGGTCGACAGCATCTTCTGCTGGATATCGGCATCCTTGACGAATTCCGCCCGCAGCCGGAGCGAGGTCAGCGGTGTCCTGAGATCATGGCCGATCGCGGCCAGCATCCGGGTTCGATCGTCGACGAAGCGATGGAGACGCTCCTGCATCCTATTGAACGCCTCGGCCGTGCGCCTGATGTCGTCAGGCCCCTCTTCGGGCAACGGCGGGAGATTTTCGCCGCGCCCCAATGCTTCCGCCGAAACGGCGAGCCGTCTTAGCGGGCGCGCGATACGGCTGGCGATGAACACTCCGATGAGCGACAGGATGAGCGCCGTGGTCGCAAGAGAGGTGAGCGATTTCATATCCCACCACCGGTCGCCGACATTCTTGTAAAAAGCCGTATTCAGCCACATGCCGTCACTGAGCCTGACGACCAGGCCGTATCCATTGCGATCACCGAAATAAACGAATTTTGCAGTCTGCGGCAGGCTCCATAGAACGGTCGGCGGGGTTGCCCAGCCCTCGGCGGCGTTCGCCGTCATTACCCCCTTCGACATCAGATGATCGACATCGGAGTTCGAGCGCATGCCGTACTTCGCGCCGAGATCGATGAAATTCTCGATCGGTCGGGCAAGTTCGTTTGCCGCGCGGGAGCGCCATGCACCGGCATCGGCCGGCTCCGTCGGCGAAAGCCAGAAACGGGAATAGCTGGTCTCGCTTGCCAGCAGCGCCTGTTCGCGCAACGGCTTGGGCATGGATTCCATCAACCGCGTAACGGAGGCGCAGCGGCTGAAGAATTCGCTCTTCATGGCCGCGTGCAGCGCCTTGGTGCGTTCGTCCCAGGAAATCGAAAATGTCAGGCACTGCGAGACGACAAGGGCAAGCAGGGTAAAGCCGATGAACTGGGCGGCAAGGCTCCTCCTCCACCAGTAGATCATTCGAACCCCACATCCGCCGAGAGGCTGTAGCCGCCGCCCCAATGCGTCTTGATGACCGAGGGGTTCTTCGGGTCCGGCTCTATCTTCTTGCGCAAGCGGCTCACCTGATTGTCGATGCTTCTGTCGAAGATGTCGGCCGTCCGGCCAACCGTCAGGTCGAGAAGCTGCTCACGGCTGAGCACGATACCCGGACGTTCGAGAAAGACTTTCAGAAGCCGGAATTCGGCGGTGCTGAGAGGGATGCCGACGCCATCATCGCCGGAAAGCTCCTGCCGTCCCATGTTGATGCGCCATTGGCCGACGCGAACGACCCTGGCCTTCTTCAGCGTTTCCCGCTGCTGCTGCGGCACGCCATTGACCCGGCGTAGCACAGCCCGGATGCGCGCCAGCAATTCACGCGGATTGAACGGCTTGACGAGATAATCATCAGCCCCCAGTTCGAGGCCGATGATGCGGTCGGTATCCTCGCTCATGGCTGTCAGGAAGATGATGGGAGTATCCGTTGTTGCCCTCAGATGGCGACAGACGGAAAGACCGTCCTCGCCGGGCATCATGACATCGAGAACGATCAGATCCACGGCGCCACGCTCAAGGATCCGTCTCAGGGCGAGCCCGCTATCTGCGACGCTGACCTTGTAACCCTGCTGCTCGAGATATTGGCCGACAAGGTCCCTTATGTCCGAATGATCATCGACGACGGCGATGTGCGCAGCTTTTTGCATGACAGTTTCCACGATCTTACGCCACTTTACAGAAGGCCGCTCCGAGCCGCATCGAAAAAAGTGTATCAAAGTTTCACATCGACCGGAGGGTTGCGTGTCGAACGGCGCTCCCACTTGGAAATCTGGCTAAAGCCAGTGCAAGCCGTATCGAGAGGATACGGATTTCATCGAAACTGTCCTCGAAATCCAATCGATATTCCGCGCAAAGCAGCCCCCTGCAGCTGACAAACTATAAGGTTGTTGTCACATGGATGTGCCGCGGACCGGCAAATTTGTAACAAGCTGTCGCAGCTCTCATAACGCCGATATGCTCTGTTTCGACGGAATGCGGTGGCGAAATCACCCGGCTTCGACCATGGTCAAATCCTGCCGCACCCTCTGCAAAATAGGCCGTTTGCGGCAGCCATCCAACAATCATTGCCGCACCGGTCTGCTCCAGAGCCGATGGCTGGCGCTGCCATCGTCGGCGACAGGCTTTTACATCTCCGGCACAAAGCTGCGACATCAGCGTCCTAACCTCCTGTTCGAAAATCACTTGCCGGAAAATCACTTGCCCGGTCGAGAATATCGACGCTGACAGGAGGATATGGAATTGGCCATAGAATTATCACAGATCGCAACGCTTCGCCGCGTTCTCGAAATCTTCTGTGCCCGACACGAACTGGAGTTTGCCGACCGAACGGCGATCATCGCCGCCCGCGAGCTCATGAAATTTGCTGATGAGGGCGAAACCGATCCCCTCGTTCTCGAACAGCGCCTCGACGAGGCAATGCAGACTTACGGCAAACCTATGCTGCCGGCCCAGAGGGCCGTTGCATCGATGGGCGCTTCACCTGCCCGGCATCAATGATTGCCCGCAGTCAAGATTGTCCCCTCATCTTCCGCATCCAAAAGCCTCATTGAAATCGGAAGGCAAACCCATGCACCTTTCCCGCCGCACCGTGTTGACATCAATGGTGGCTGCGGCCGCCGCACCCAGATGGAGCTTCGCCGCAGACGAGCGACGGATCCTCGTTGTCTATTATTCCTATACCGGCCACACCGGGGCGGTTGCCGAAAAGCTTCGCGCACTTATGGGGGCCGAGCTTTTCGAAATCCAGATGCGCGACCCGTATCCTCTCGACATGCAGCGCGCGGCCGAGCAGTCCAAATACGAGCTGGAAACGGGCGAGCTTCCCCCTTTGTTCGACGGCCTCCCCAATCTTTCGAAATACGACCTGATCCTCGTCGGTGGCCCGGTGTGGTGGAATACCATCACGCCGCCTGTCATGAGCTTCCTCGAACGGACGGATTTCGGCGGGCGAAAGGTTGCCGCCTTCGCCACATATGTGCTGGAGCCGGCGCATTACGAAAGGAATTTCGCCGCACAGGCACGCAGCGCTTCGCTTCTGTCCAGCCTGATGATCAGCGAATTCGAGGTCACGGAGAGGTTGGCGGACAAGGCCATTACATCCTGGGCTCTCAAGAACCTGCCAAAGCACGGGCCGCAAGCCCTGTAAGCGCGCCGACGTACCCGGATTGCTCTCAATCCGCTACCAGTGCAGGCGGCAACCTGATGTCGCGATGGCGCCGCATTCGCCGTGATATGCTGAAGCCGAGGCGTCAATGATATCCTATGATGCCGGAAATCATCCATCTGTGGAGACCCCCATGGGCGAAGCATTTCCAGCGACATCGATGCCGGACCGTGATTGGTGGGCGGCACTTTGGCCCAATCCGCTGGCGATCCTTAAAACGCTCGGCATCAAGCCGGGCATGACCGTCCTCGATCTTTGCTGCGGCGACGGATATTTTACCGCGCCGCTGGCGAAACTCGTCGATGGAAAGGTCTATGCGCTCGATCTCGATGAAAGCATGATCGAGATGGCGAGGGCGGAAACCGAACGACAAGGCGTATCCGTGCGGAAATGGATCCGTGCCGATGCCCGCGACATTGCCAGCCACCTTCCCGAAAATGTCGATCATGTCCTGATAGCGAACACGTTTCATGGCGTTCCGGATCAGCTCGGCCTCGTCCAAGCCGTTCATTCGGTGCTCACTCCGAAGGGATCGTTTGGTATCGTCAACTGGGAGGCGCGACCGCGGGAGGAGACCACGGTGCTCGGGCAGCCGCGCGGCCCCAAGACCGAGATGCGCATGGCGCCGTCAGACGTCGCCGCTATTGTCGAGACCGGCGGCTTCAAGTCCCGGGCCGTGATCGAGCTGCCGCCCTATCACTACGGTATTGTTTTCACGGCCCTGTAGCCCCCCATCGGCCAATCATCCCGCGACGCAACACCTGCGAAGACGAGCGCGACATGAACGGCGCGAACTGTTCAGCATTTCAGGCGGTCCCGCCAAACCGCAGGGACCGCCATATCTATCAGTTGAATGCGACAGTGCGCTTGCTGCGAAGCGAAAGCGCAATCAACAAGCCGACGATCGCCGCGACCATGCCTGACAGAAAGACACTGCCATAGCCGGCCCGGTCGGCCAGAAGGCCCGCAAATGGCCCGGTCAGTCCGTAGGCGAGGTCCTGAAAGGCCGAGAAACCACCAAGTGCTGCGCCGCGCAGATGCGGTTCCACCCGCCGGACAACCTCCCGTCCCATGGAAGGATAGATCAGCGAGCATCCGAGACCGGTCAGAAACGCACCCGCCAGGGCGAGCATGGGATCGGCAGCGCTCCAGATCAGCAATTGGCCCAGCGCTTCGACGGCCAGCGATCCGATCGCGACCGGCGTGCCGCCGATACGATCAGGCAGATGGCCGAAGAGCACGCGCACCAGAACAAAGCCGACACCGAAGGCCGTCAGGCCCAGCCCGGCATAGTCCCAGCCCCGATCGAGGAAGTAGAGCGTGAAGAAAGCACCGATCGCAGCGAAGCCTATGCCCTGAAAACACACGACCGCCCCATGCAGCCAGACCCTGCCGATGACGGCCCAGAAGGACGGGCGTTCCGCACCGGGATGTGGTGCTACGCTGGGAACCCGCCAGATCGCCATCATGCCAAGGAACGGCAGGACGGCGCTGATCGCCATTGTCCCGGCAAAGCCGAACCGGCCGAACAATGCCAGGCCGATCGGGCCGCCCACGGCAAGCGCTCCATAGATGGCGGCGCCGACCAGCGCCAGGACCCTGCCGGAACGCGCCGGGCCGACGAAACCGATACCCCAGGCGATAATACCGACCGCAACCAGACTTTCGCCCAACCCCAGAAGCAGGCGGCTCACAAGGAGAAGCAGGAAGGACGGCAGCGGCATGTGAGCCAAAAGGCCGGCAACCAATGCCATTGAGGCGCCGGCCACATAGAGAGCAAGACCCCGTATCACCGCCACCTTGGCACCGCGATGGTCGGAAAGGCTGCCGGCATAGCCGCGCGTGAGAATGGTCGCGAAAAAGGCGATGCCGACGCCAAGTCCGGCCCAGACATTGCCGAACCGCAACTGCCCGCTCACATAAAGCGGCACGATCGGAAATGACATGCCGATGCAGAGATAGGAAATGAAAAGAATGGCACTCAGCAGCAGAAGACGGCCGCGCGCCGGATCGGGTGTCGATTGAAAAGCCATGATAATCTCCGGGCTTTTCCTCGATCGGCGAAGGCATAAAAAAACGCACTCCGACCGACGAGGATCGTTGAGTGCGTTGCTTGACGTCAAACGCTTACGGCCAGCATGGCCGGCTGCCATTCCAATAGGCACTTGCCGAATGACTGTCAACACGATGCCGGCAAAGCAGGGAGATCACCCGACGAAGTTCGGGCTTTCAAGATAGGCGCAGAACATGTCAGCCATGGCGTTTTCCATAGGCTTCGATCTCCCGCGCGGTTCGCAGGCCTCCGAAAACCGCTCCATGAGAAGAGCGGATTACTCGGGGACTGGACCGCACCAGCCAGGCAGGTAATCCGCATCCTTGCCCTTGGCAAACTCGTGCGCCTTTTCCAGCGCGGCATTGAAATCCTTCTCAAGATCCTTGCGCTTGATGCGGCGACGTAAGAAATCCGCCCAGAGAAATTCGCTGAACGGCGTCGTGTCCTTGGCGTAGCCGCCGACATGGCGCAGCTCGCCAGCCAAGGAGCGATAGGGATCGTCGATCAGATCCTTGATATTCTTCGGGATGTCCTCATAGCCGCGGCGCTTCCCCTCTTCATCGAAGGGGTGCATCCAGTCATGACAGTCCATGACGAACCAGAAGGAATCCCGGTCAAGTCGGGAAAGATCGGCGACCGTCGTGACCAGAACATCCTTCACCCCTTCCTCATAAAGTGCGAGGGAAAGATGGTGATGATCGATGACATAGTATTTTCCGCGTGGCCCACGAATGGTCGGCACCATGTGATTTCCGAGGAACTCACCGGCCTTGTCGCCCGCTTCTTCCGCTTTGAGACGCCAAGCCTTACGCTTGGCCTTGACCTCACGCATGCCGACGGTGATCTGTGTGGGTTTCAATTCTTCGATGGGAACTGGATGCAAGATCGGTTCGCGCAGCGTAACCATTTGAAAGTTCTCCGCAAAGGCAGGACCGCCTTAGCGTAGCATAACCGGCCAATCCGGCAAGATCGACGTTACGCACCTGTCAGGCAAGCTGCGTCGACTGGAGAACAGCTCACACTTGGACTATCAGATCACCCGTCATGCAGCCTTTTTGATCACCGTGAACTGCGAACGCCTGTAGAAGGCCAGCATTTCCCGCTCGAAACTTTCAACGGCAAGCACGACCCATGGCTCGTAATGCTCTCTGCGGGAGTGCATCCTGCGTCGGCCATCCATGCCCAGCATTCCGCGCAACGCCCAATCTACCAACCCCATCCCGTCACTCTCACCCTGCCAAGGTCCCTTCGCCATCCGTCCTACCGGCCTCAATCGCATCCGACGGCATAGCCAACGCTAAGTAGGTAACCCCTGATCGAAGGAAAGGTGAAGAAACGTTGTATTAAGGTTTGTAACATGGGTTTGCTTGAGACTGTCGCATTGCGGCGACACTCGCCAGCCAATCCTGCTCCGAAAGGATAGGAGACGGGACCGAAAGAGGATGCCGGCGCCAGATTCCATAGCGATGGGATCATCTGAACATCAGGCGCGTGACATAGCGATCGATCGCCCGCGAATTCGCTTCGATCCAGCGCCAGATCATGGCCATGGCAAACATGGTCAAAAGCCATCCAAGCATTACGTCCGACAGAAAGTGAGCACCGAAGATCACACGATTGAATGCCACGAGCAACAGGCATGGCACGAGGATCACGGCGGCCATCCATCGGCGCCCGGCAGACACGAATACCAGGAGCGATAGTGCCGCGGCGGCCGCGGCAGCTTCGCCCGAAGGGAAGGAACAATTGCGGCTACATGCCGCCGAGAACTGCCAAACCGGAGTAAAATCCGCTGTGCCGCCGAACTCGATCAGCTGACGGGGACGCACGCGCCCAATTGCGACCTTGAGCGTCTGCACCACCAGTAGCGGCCCTGCAGCAAAGCTCAGGAGTACGAAAAGCGGCTTGTGAGGAGGGCAGAATCGCAATCGCCGCGGCAGGAAAACATGCAGGACGATGATGACGGCCATGATGCCGAGAATATAAGGCTGGCTTTGGCGGGCGACATCCCTCACCGCCTTCAGCCACGGATTTTCTGCCAGCCAGAAGACATGTCCGTGGGCAAACCAACGCGCAACGGCCAGATCGAGTTTCGGAAAGACCACGAAGACGAAGCTGGTCCAGACGATCAACATGCCGATGGCCGCCAATTCGCCATCTGTCGTTGCGTGCTCCCGCTGCCGGCGCGGCCGCGCTTGACCAGAATCGGAGCTCCAGGAATTCGATGCAAATTTCCACATGCCATATCTCCAGAGGCAGAATGGCACCAAGCTGAAGCCCGATTGTCAAGAAACGGCGAAGATCGCATCAAGGCCCTGTTCAGAATCGGCCATCAGGCGATCGGAAAGCTGTTTGGAAATTGCGGAAGCCGACTTTGTCCGCAATAGTAGAACTCAGGCGGCAAACCGAACGGAAAAACGGAAGAAACACAGGGCGCTAGGGTGGATAACAGTCTCGTTCTCATCGTGGAGGATGAACCGGCAATCGCACAGATACTCGAGGGCTATCTGACGCGGGACGGCTTTCGCACGGTCCGCGCCAGCGACGGCGAAATGGCGCTTCAGCATCATGCGCTTCTGAAACCGGATCTCGTGCTTCTGGATGTTCGCCTGCCGAAACTGGACGGCTTCGGGGTGCTCGGCCGCTTGCGCCAGGTGGGCTCGACGCCGGTCATCATGGTCACGGCCGTCGCAGACGACATCGACCGCCTGAGCGGGTTACGCCTTGGCGCCGACGACTATGTCGTCAAGCCGTTCAACCCGCAGGAAGTCGTCGCCCGCGTGAGGGCTGTTCTGCGCCGTACACAGGGCGATCGCGCAGAAGCCATCAAGCGTTTCGGCGCGCTGGAGGTCGATTTCAGCAGCTACACCGTCTTCATCAACAGGGACGAGCGCCGCATTGCATTGCCCCTGACACTGAGCGAATTCCGCATCCTCGCCTACATGATCCGCCATCCGACCCAGGCTTTCGCGCGCGCCGATATCCTCGACGCCTGCCTGCCGGAAAGTGATGCTCTGGTGCGTACCGTCGATACACACATCTCCAACCTCAGACGCAAGCTGGAGGAGTTGGGGCAGATCGGCTTCTTTCCTGCCGTGCGTGGCATCGGCTATCGTTTTTCGGACCCGAGATGAAGACACCGAGATTTCCCAGTGCGCCGCTGGCAACGCTGACGGCCGTCGTCACCACGATCATGCTGCTGCTTAGCGTCGGCCTGACCTATCTGGGGGTCAACTGGTATGCCACTTATCTAGAGCAGGGCATCACCGATGCCCTGCCGCCCCAAGCCGCAACAGCCTACAAGATGCTGAGCGAAAGCAAGGTTCCCGACGGGGATTCTCTCAAACTTCTGGTCGAACATCTCAATTCGCTGACGGAGCCGACGGATCTCAAGGTGCAGCTCTCCGTGCTCGTCTTCGGCCTCTTGTCGGCTCTGCTCTGCGCTGTTATCGGCGTCTTCCTGGCGCGACGACTTACGCGCCCGCTCGAAGACCTTACCTCCGCCGCCGAAGGCCTGAAGTCCGGTGACTTCTCCGTCCGTGTCGCAGCCTCCTACCGCAGCACGCGGGAAGTCGCGAGCCTTGTCGAAACCTTCAACGCCCTTGCGACCGGCCTGGAGACCATGGAGGAAAGATTGCGCTTCAACAACATGGCGATTGCGCATGAGCTGCGCACGCCATTGACCATCCTGCAGGGATCGTTGCAGAGCATGCTTGACGGCGTGTTCCCGATGGATCGGAAAATCATTTCGGATCTTCTTCTACAGGTCGAAGGGCTGGGACGGGTTGTCGAGGATCTGCGCACCCTGTCTCTGGCCATCGGCCAGAAGCTGGTGATGGAACGTCAGCACATTGATGCATCGCTATTGGTCGAGACTGTCATCGCCTCGGCAAAACCCATGCTGGAGGCCAGCAAGTTGCAGGTAGAAACGGGGCTGAAACCCGTCTGGATCTCGGCCGACGCCCCCCGCATTCGCCAGGCCATACTGGCACTCCTCGAAAATGCATGCCGCTATGCTGCCGAAGGCGGCTGGCTGCGATGCGAAACCGAACAGCTGGCGGACGATAGCATCGTCATTCGCGTTCTCGATCGCGGTCCCGGATTTCCGCAGGATATGGATGCCGTCGCCGTCAACCCTTTCTGGCGCGGCGACCCCTCACGTTCGCGGGCGACCGGCGGCACCGGACTGGGGCTATCCGTGGTGCAGGCAATCGCGGTTGCCCACGGCGGACATCTTGAATTCGCAAATCGACCCGGGGGCGGCGCCATGGTCGCAATCCATTTGACGGACAGCGATATGCCGGAAGAAGCGCACGGTTTTGGACAGCAGGATACCGCCTCGCGGCAATGCCGGCTTTGTTGACCGAAGCCATCGCCGCCAGAAGGCGATCAGTGGAAGAGTTCGCCGATATTGTAGAACCATGATTTGCTCTGGCTACGCCTGTCCGCTCCGAGAATCTTCGAATAGGGAACCCTGAAGCCATAGACGCCTTCCGGCTCGGCGGATCGCTCGAGCCAGAAAGCATCGATGTTCGACAGCAACATCGACTGCCGGGCATGCCGACGATACTGGATCGGATGTCTTGCCTGCGAGACGGCCAGGAAGTGTTGCATGCCGCCTTCCGCCGCCAGGCCCTGCAGCACGATGAGGATAGCTTCCTTCGGACGCAGGCCTGCAAGATCGCGGGTCACCTCGACAATACGCTGCTTGGCGTTGCGCGGACCCTGCATGCTCCCGACGACGAATGTGTAGTGCCCTTCGGCCTCTTGATTGACGAAGGTGAATCTTGCGATGCAGAGAAGTGCCTGATCGCTCACGCGCAGGAGTTTGATAGCGAAAGCGCCCTCATGTCGGCCGCCGCTGCGATCGGCGAGCGCAATGCAGCATGCATATGCTTCGCACTTGCCTTGAACGGCGCCCATTTCCAGCCATTCGCCGCGCCAGAGCCGCATCATGCTGTCCCTGGAGAAAATGGCCTCCGCAATCGAAAAATGCTCGACAAGAAGGGAGAGCCGCCGGGAATTGGGCATTCCGTGGACAAGAAATTTCGACAGCGGCTTCTGCAACAGCTCATCATGCGGCGGCGGTAATCCGCGCGCAGCGGCAAACGCCGCGGTAAAGCGCCACCATCGGATGGTCACAAGTGGGTTGGCGGCAAAGCGGCACCAGAAGAGAAGAACACGCTTCCAGCGCACCCGCAGGCCGAAGGTCAATATTCTCCAGAGCAGGGCGTATCGGGATGTACGCAATCCGGCGGCTGTCGGCGCTGCCGTCGTGGAAGGGGAAATACTGGATATGACGCCCTCTGGCGTCACGGCGATCGATGTCTTTCGATTCATGCAAAGACCCGGCGAATATGGTTTCGCCGAACCATCTGCATTGGAATTATCAAGGCAGCGTCAAGGCAAGGTCAGCCTTTCGTGGGGCACGCTATGAAAGGCTGAAGTTAGCTTAGCAAGGGGATAGGATAGACACCTGCACAGCGGCGGGATATTTGCCCGCCGCACCAAGCTGCCAGGAGGCTAGAAGAGAGCATCCGCAAAAAGCTCCTCGTCACTGGCCGGAGCCGGCGCGCTTTCGGCCAAGGAGCTCACCGCACCGAAAATGGCCGCATGTATCTCGCGTTCAGCAGCCATGGTGTAGATCTTGAAGATGCGCTCGGAAATCGCCGCTACTGGAGCCTCCAGCCCGGTCGTATCGACAAATGCGCTCCGCGTACGTCCTGCCTCCTTCGTGCAGGACGCCAAGGTTTCGCCGATCCCGGCGCGAAAGTCCAAACCCTTGATCACATCGGCCACTTGCGAAGTCATGGCCTCGCCGCAACGGCGAAGTTCCTGCACATTGAGATCCATCGACGCGCCGGCTTCGCCGATATGGGCAAGAGCAGTGTCTATATGCGTGCCGAGACCGGAGGAATTCTCCTCCTCGCCGGCCTGTCGCCAGTCCTTGAGGCCAGTCGCCTGCGTCTCGAGCTTGCCGAGCCCGACTAGGATCTTCTCGGCATCCTCATCAAGCAGCGATGCGAACGAGCGAAGTTCGCCCGCGACCACATTGATCGCCCGCCCCTCCTCGCCGAGCTTGCCGCAGCGCAGATTGGTATTGAGGGCCATATATTGAATGTCGCGCCGCACGAGCTGGATGGTCAGGATGCTTGTGGTCAGCTCCTTGACCATCTCGGATGTCTTCTCGCTGAGCCGATTGGCGCCGGCTGCAGCGACGTCGATGCGATCGACGACGATCCGGGCGGCGGAAAGATCGCCGCGCAATGAATTGATCGGGCTTTTGCCGTCCTGTCCGCTCTGCGACATCATCGTCCTGTAGAGATCAAGCAATGTGCCGATGTCGCCGCTGAAGCTGCGGATATTATCGACGATCTTGACGGTCTCGCGGTCGAAACCCTTGGTCGTCTCGCCAAGCAATTCGAAAATCAATGTCATTGCCAGCTGCGAAAGGCGCTGGCGGTCGTTGGCGGAAAGGTCCGCTGGAGCTTCCGAGGCAAGATAGGCCTCCATGATCGCATGTGCCGTCTGGCAATGCTCGACCCTCTGCCTGGTGATATCGCCGATCTGCATGGCCGACAGCGTATGAGCCACCTTGTTCTGGATCTTGCGCGCGAGACCGGCGACGGTCTCCGCCAGTTCGGAGAGATTGCGGCGCTGGGCCTGGATTTCCTCGGCGTTGGATATGAGACGCTGGGCGATGGACGGGATACCGTTCAGATGCTGCGCTAAAGAGCCATCTTCGTTTGCCGTTGCGGATTCGATCTGCCCCTCCAGCGAACGGATCTGCAAGGACAGCGCCTTGACTTCCTTGGTGGCGAATTCGATGCGTTCGACGATCTCGCTGGCGAAACTCGAAAAGTCGGGAATGCGCGCACCCGCTATCTTTGCCGTCGCGGCAAACGTTCTCAGATAGCGCAGCGTCTCCTCCATCGAGAGCACATGCTCGGCGAGCCGCTGTCCGGTCTGGCCGATGGCGGCAACGCTTTCCCGCCGCCGCGCTTCGGCAGGCGGCAGCTTGTTCAGGAGGTCCACGGTCTGGAGCAGCCGCGCCGTGGCTTCGGTGGCATTTTCCTCCTTCAGCGAATTGCCGATATGTTCCAGCAGGCTGACGAGCTTGGCGAGCGCTTCCGTGACCGTGATGAGGACCGCGCCGCCGTCCAGGAAACGCTGCTCGATCTGCAATCGGGCGCTTTCCAAGCGATCGACGAAACTATCCGTCGATGGGATAAATTGCCGGCTTGTCGCTGCATACGCCATACTGTTCGGACCCCGCCCAAGATTATGTCAGGCAAACTAAAGCGAACAAAAAAACATGGAGTTAACGCGAGGGACGAAACAGGGCGCCTGCCTACAACCGCCATCCTTGCGCCGCCGGGAAAGCCCTGGGCAAGACCCACATCTTATAGCTGGCAATCAGCACGTCTCGCCTTTGTGCAGACCACCGGCATGCTCTGCTTGCAATTCCGCCCGCAAGTAGGCTCGCTCATGCTGATTGAAGACAAGATGAAGATAGCAACCGAGAAATACGCCTGGTCATCCTGCGAGCCCGCGGAGTTACAGGAAAGATTGAAGGGCGCGGATATATCGGTCGTCCTCGAACGAAAGTCGGGTAATCCCGGCTTCCAAATCGATGTCACGCTGGCCACGATCGGAAAGATGGCAGCTTGGAAGATCTTTTCGAAAACGGGTTATGAAATCCTCTATCTGTTTGATCCTGCCGACCGGATAGAGCTGCACTTCGTCGAAAGCGGCGTGTTTCAGGTTGAGACGGAGGACCGGGAGTTCACGGCTGCCGCAGGAACCACTTTCGTGCTGCTGTCTTCCGGGTCGACGAAAATCAAGGCGTCCGCGAATGCGTGCAAGCTCGCGCTTGCCATACCCCGCATTCATTGCCTGCCATTGATCGATATAGGAAAAGACGATCCTGAGTTGTTTTTTCGACGCTTCGCTTTAATGGCCGACATTGACGAGACCGGAATAAGAACGGTTTACCGCATGGCCGCCTTGTTGCTGGGGGCAGATGAGCATCCCTTCGCCGGCTCGCCATTGGGTGCCTCTCTTTTCAAGGAGGCGTTGATCACGGCCTTCATGCAATCATGGCCGCAATCCGTACAAAAGACCGTGATCCAGAGCGCGCGGCCACGCAATCTGAAGCGGGCGCTGGACTGGATTCAGACCCACCTCGGCGACGAGTTCACGGTGCTCGATATTGCAAGAAATGCCGGCCAGAGCGTGCGCAGCCTGCAGCTTTCCTTCCAGCACAACATGGGCATGAACCCTTTGAACTACGTGCAGCGCCTGCGGCTGCAGCAGATCCATCACGACCTGCTGCACGGCGATGTGGACGAGAATATATCCGAGATTGCCGCACGCTGGGGCTTTAGTCACATGGGGTATTTCGCTGCCCGCTATCGCGCCATGTATGGTGTATCGCCATCATCAACACGCATCAGCCGTCGCGACTTCCATGCGACTGGCAACATTTGATATCAGAAAAACGCAATCTTATCATTTAATCGCAGTTAATTATAAAATCACCTACAGGTTGAGCATTAATTTAACGCACCGTTAGCCATTTAACGATTTCGTTACCTCAGCCAAGATTCACAATCATTGTGACGCGGCCCTTTCATCAGAAAGGCCTCCAACAATCCTCCAGCCGAAAATCCTGAGTAGATCCGTGGGTGTACCGCGGGCGCTCCGCGGGGTAGCTATGCGCGTCTTCGTAATCGATGACAGTCCTTCCGTCGTGGCCACGCTTCGCCGCGTAGTCGAAGCCATCAAGGGCAGCGAGGTGTTGTCGTTCCTTCATCCGAGCGATGCCCTCAAGCGGCTCGACGACCGGACACCGGACCTCATTCTCGTCGACTATATGATGCCCGACATGAACGGGATCGACGTGATCAGCCATGTGCGCAGGAACGCGCTGACGGCCCACGTACCAACCATCATGATCACATCCCGCAGGGAAGCCGATATCCGTTTGGCTGCCATAAAGGCAGGCGCGACCGAATTCCTGAACAAGCCGATCGACGAGACGGAGCTGACGCTGCGTGTCCGCAACATTCTCGACATCGGAGAAGAGCGACTGGCGCTGGCCGCCAAGGCGGCAACATTGCAGCGCGATTTCGACGCTGCGATGCAAAGGATCGAACGGCACGAAGAAGAGATCATCTGGCGCCTTTCCAAGGCCATCGCTTGCCGCCATGGCGAGACGGCCGACCATCTGGACCGCGTCGCGATCGTTGCGCGCATGATCGCTGAAGAGATGGGCCTGGATGCCGGCCAGTGCCGCATGATCTTTCTGGCGAGCGCCCTGCACGATGTCGGCAAGATCGGCCTGCCGGATGCCATTCTCTCCAAGCCCGGCCCCTTAACCCAGGACGAACGCCGGCAAATGCAGCAGCATGCCGACTTCGGCGCCGAAATCCTGAGCGACAGCTCCAGCGAACTGATCCAGATCGCAGGCAAGATCGCCGAGAGCCATCACGAAAGATGGGATGGCGCGGGCTATCCGAGGGGTCTTTCGGGGGACTCGATCCCGGTCGAGGCCCGCATCGTCGCCATAGCCGATGTCTTCGACGCGCTGTGCTCAAAGCGGGCATACAAGGCCGCTTGGCCGATCGCCGACGCATTCCGCGAGATCGTCAACAGCAGCGGCACCCATTTCGATCCGGCCTGCGTTGCCGCCTTCTGCCGCCGCTGGACGGATATCAAGGCGCTCTTCGAGTCCCAGCACAGCGACGACACCGCAACAACGGTTTCCACACTTCAGTTATCCCGAGGTTCGGCATGAGCGAGCAATCTGAGATTTTACACCTGCATGGACCGCTGACGATCAAGACGATCACCAATGTCAGAGACATCGTTCAGGTCTATCTCCAGGAAGCGGCGTTACGCAACCACACCCTCGTTATCGATGTCGATGGCGGCGAGGAAATCGACCTCACCCTACCGCAACTGCTTCTCTCCGCACGGCAAACAGCCGCTCGTGCCGGCGTGGCAGTCACATTGAGCAAACCAGCAGACGGCAATTTTCTGACCGTCCTGCAACGTGCAGGTCTCCTTTGCGGAGACCGGCAAAAAAACAGTTTCTGGCTAGAAGGAAAAGCAGCATGAGCGCCAATATTCTCACCGTCGATGACTCCGCCAGCATTCGACTGACCACGCGCATTGCGCTGACCAACGCCGGATATTCCGTCACCGAGGCGGTCGACGGCGCAGATGGCCTCACCAAGCTGAAATCGGGCAATTTCGATCTCATCGTCACCGACCTCAACATGCCGAACATGGATGGCCTGACGATGATCCGTAGCCTGCGGCAGCTGCCGGCCTACATGGGAACGCCGGTCATCTTCCTGACCACGGAGTCGGACGGCGATCTCAAGCAACAGGCGAAGGCCGCGGGCGCTACGGGATGGCTGACGAAACCCTTCGATCCCGAAACCCTCATCAAGATCGCGCGCAAGGTTCTCGGCAAATGAACGAACTCGATCCGATCGCCGTTTTCAGGACGGAGGCCGCCGAACAGCTGGAGCTGATCGAGGCAGGCCTCCTCGATCTGATGCGCGATCTGAGCGACCGCGCTCAGATCGATGCGGTCTTCCGGGGCCTCCATACGCTTAAGGGATCGGGCTCGATGTTCGGCTTCGATCAGCTGGCCGCCTTCACCCATCATTGCGAAACCGCCTTCGACCGAGTCCGCAAGGGTGAGGCTCCCGCCACGAAGGAACTGGTGGGCGCCGTTCTCGATGCGCAGGGCCACATGCAGGCGCTTCTGGAAAACCCGAACGGCGATCACGAGACCATGAGCTCCGTGCTCCTCGAAAAATTGCGCCAGGCCGCCGGTGCAGCCGGATCGCATGCTCTAACGGCCGCGCCCGTCAGCGTGCAGCCGGCCGCGGCCCCTACCGTAAGCGCTAGCAAAGCAAAGACCTGGCACCTGAAATTCAGCCTGCCGGCCAATTCGATGGTCAATGGCACCAATCCGCTCGGGCTACTGGACGAACTACGCGAGCTAGGCGAATGCCGGATCGAAGCCGATACCGGCGCGATCCCGCTGCTTGCGGACCTCGAACCGCGCGATCTGCACATCGGCTGGGCGGTTCATCTGACGACGGAAAAGCCGCGCTCGGATATTGAAGACGTCTTCATCTTCGTCATGGATGACATGGTGATGGAGCTGCAGGAACTTCAAACGCAGACCGAACCGGTCCCTGCATCGGTCGCCGCAAAGCCGGAACAGCCGATCGAGGACGAACCGTCAAAGGCCGTCGCCCCGCCGATCGATGCTGGCAAGGCTCAGCCTGCCGATGCAAAATCGCAGAAGCAGGCAGACAATGTCCGTGTACCCGCCTTGCGCCTCGACGAGATGATGGACCGGGTCGGCGAGCTTGTTATCGCCCAGTCGCGCCTGAGCCAGATGGCAAATTCGGCCGCCGATCTCGGCCTGCGTTCGGTCTCGGAAGAAATCGAGCGTCTGGCCGGCGAATTGCGGGACACGATGATGGTCCTGCGCATGATGCCGGTCGCAAGCCTCTTCAGCCGCTTCCGCCGTCTGGTTCACGATCTCGCCCGCGAGACGGGCAAGGATATCGAACTCGTCACCGAGGGTGAAGGCACCGAGGTCGACAAGACGGTCATCGACCGCCTGGCCGATCCGCTCGTCCACCTCGTCCGCAACTCGATCGACCACGGACTTGAAAGCCCGGATGACCGCGTTGCGGCCGGCAAGCCCGTGACGGGGCGCGTCTTCCTCTCGGCACATCAGACCGGCAGCGAAGTCGTCATCTCCATCAAGGATGACGGGCGCGGTATCGATCGCCAGAGGGTGCGCGCCAAGGCGGAAGCCAACGGCCTGATCCAGCCCGGCGCCCAGCTGACCGACAAGGAACTGCTGCAGCTGATTTTCCAGCCGGGCTTTTCGACGGCGGAAAAGGTTACGAACCTCTCCGGCCGCGGCGTCGGCATGGATGTGGTCAAGAAGACGATCGAGACGCTGCGCGGAGCGATCGACATTACCAGCGAATTCGGCAAGGGTTCCGAGATCGCACTGCGCATTCCGCTGACGCTCGCCATCATCGACGGCCTTCTCGTCCGCGTCGGCAACGGACGCTATGTGATCCCGCTCGCCGCCGTCGAGGAATGCCTCGAACTTTCGGTCGAACAGGATCTGCGCTCGCGCGGCCGCAGCTTCATCTCGCTGCGCGACGATCTCGTGCCGTTCCTGCGCCTGCGCGAACTCTTCCGGACCGGCACGGAGCCCGATCCCTACCAGAAGGTCGTGGTGATCTCGACCGGCAGCGAGCGCGTCGGCCTTGTCGTCGATCAGATCATCGGCGACCACCAGACCGTCATCAAATCGATGTCGAAGCTTCACGACCACGTCTCGACCTTCTCCGGCGCGACCATTCTCGGTGACGGCAATGTGGCCCTGATCCTCGACGTCGTCCATCTCATCGCCGCCGGACAACACCAGGAGGCGCAATTGCGGGCAGCAGGATGATCGAAGCAGACGTAAAATCGGACCATCGCGCCATCTGGAAAGGCGCCGACGAGCTTTCGGTGCTCACCTTCAGCCTCAATGGCGAGACCTTTGCCATCGAAGCAGTCGTCGTTCAGGAGATCCTCGATCTTCTGCCGGAGACCAGCGTTCCCGGCAGTCTGCCCTTCGTCGGCAGCGTGATCAACTTCCGCGGCAAGGTCATTCCGCTCGCCGATATCCGCATCGCCTTCGGCATGGAGGCGGCCAATGTCACCATCGACAGCCGCATCGTCGTCACCGAACTCGAACTGGACGGCGAGACGACCCTGATCGGCATTCGCACCGACAAGGTGCACGAGGTGGCGCAGCTTTCGCAGACGGCGAGCGAACCGCCGCCGGTCATCGGCATGCGCTGGCGCACCGACTATATCCACGCCCTCGTGAAACGCGGCGGTGAATTTATCATCCTGCCGAACCTCCAGGCGATCTTCTCGTCGCAGCGGGCGGTTGCGGTCAGAGCAACAGCATGAATTTCAAGGACAAGGAGGCCATCAGATGCGCTTTACGATCAAGCTCAAACTGCTACTAACGTTTGCTGTCGTCATTGCCATGCTTCTTGGCACGGCCGTCTACAGCATCACGACCCTCGGCCAGGTCAACGACAATTGGTCCGATACGCTATCGGGTCCGGCCGAACGCCTGCGGCTCGCCCAGAATCTCGATATTGCCGTCCTGCAGCAGTTGCGGCAGCAAAAGAACATGCTGTCATCCGCATCGGTCAATGAAACCAAGGACTATATTGCAAAGAGCGACGCCGCACGGGCGGAGTTCGATGCCGACCTTGCAAAGATCCTGGCCAATACCACAGCTCAGGACATGGCATTCTGGACACAGATCAAGGATCTCTCTGCCAATTGGCGCAATGCCGACGACCGTATCCGTGCCATGATGCTTGCCGGAGATACTGCCGGCGCGCTGCATATTTCAACGACGGATGCCCGCGACATAAGCACCAAAATCGACAATGTGCTTGCACAGGTCTTCGATTCCGAACGGGCGAGACTGAAACAGGCGGATCAGGATGCCGCCAACGACTATGCGAATGCACGCTTGATCCTGATCGTCATCGCCTCGACGGCATCGATCCTTGCATTTCTTTCGGCAATCTGGATCATCCTCTCGATCAACAAGGGTATCAGCCGCGCAGTTAAGACCGTCCAGACCGTCGCCGATGGCGATCTGACCGAATTCGCGGCAATCACGACCAGGGACGAGATCGGCGAGCTTTTGGGCCACGTCAACTCGATGATCGAGCGGCTGCGCGGCGTGGTTGCCGATGCGCTCTCGGCCTCCGACAACGTCTCGTCCGGCAGCCAGCAGCTGTCTGCAGGTTCCGAGCAGCTGTCGCAGGGCGCTACCGAACAGGCTTCTTCCGCCGAAGAAGCTTCCGCCTCGATGGAAGAGATGGCCGCCAATATCAAGCAGAATGCCGACAATGCGGCCCAGACCGAAAAGATCGCCCGTCAGTCGGCCAAGGATGCCGAGATCAGCGGCCAGGCCGTCGACCGTGCCGTCAACGCCATGCGCACCATCGCCGAGAAGATCTCCATCGTTCAGGAGATCGCCCGCCAGACCGACCTGCTGGCTCTGAACGCCGCCGTCGAAGCGGCCCGCGCCGGCGAGCATGGCCGCGGCTTTGCCGTCGTCGCCTCCGAAGTGCGCAAGCTGGCCGAACGCAGCCAGGCGGCAGCAGCCGAAATCTCCAGCCTCTCCGGCGAGACCGTCACGGTCGCGACCGAGGCCGGCGACATGCTTTCGCGCCTCGTGCCCGACATCCGCAAAACAGCCGAGCTGGTGGCTGAAATCTCGGCTGCCTGCCGCGAGCAGGACATCGGTGCCTCACAGATCAACGAGGCGATCCAGCAGCTCGACAAGGTGACGCAGCAGAATGCCGGTGCCTCCGAAGAGATGTCGGCGACCTCCGAGGAGCTCGCTGCCCAGGCTGAGGAGCTGCAAGCCTCCATCGCCTTCTTCCGCGTCGATCAGGCCAATGCCCGCAAGGCCCAGGCCGCCCATAGCCCGGTCCACGCTCCTGTCCATCACGCCGTCAGCTCGGCCAAGGCCAAGCAGCCACCACTCGGCAAGGCACCGGCTGCTAGACCCGCCGCTACACGCGCTGACAACAGCGTCGCTGCACAGCAGGCTCGTCTCAAGGGCTTCACCCTCGACATGTCCATGGGTGGGCCGGATGCCGATGACAATGATTTTCGCCAGAGCGCCTGAGCGCTTGGCCTGACATCAACAAACACCGGCGCCGGAGGCGCCGGACCAAAGGCCGGCAAATGCTATCGCCGACCTCAAGAACCGGTCCCGGTTCGCGGAAGGGTGAATGTATCGGTCTTCGCGCATCAAGACGGCTCCCCGTCTGACATTTCAAATATCAAACCCTTCATCTCCAGGAGCTTTTCAGAGATGCGCTTCACCATCAAACTCAAACTGGCCCTTGCCTTCGGCCTGCTGATCGTCATGTCGACCGGCATGTCGGTCCTCGCAATCATGAGCCTGTCCTCCCTCAATTCCGCCATCACCGACATCGTTCAGGGACCGGCCAACAATCTGCGCAATTCCGGTGACCTCTCCACCGCCGTGCTGGATGCCATCCGCAACGAAAAGAACGCCATCCTCAACACCGATCCGCAGGCGATCGGCGGTTATATCGACGCCGTTCACGAGAAACAGGCGACGATCGATCAGCTCGTCCGGACGCTGGCGCAAGATCCGGCGATTTCAGACAAGGTTGCCGAGTTCTCCAAGCAGTATCCGGCCTGGAAGCAGATCGACGATCAGATTCTGAAGCTTGCGACTGAGAATACCGACGAAAGCAACCGCAAGGCCGGTGCCCTCTCCATGGGCGAGGGACGCAAGGCAAGCGACCTGCTCCAGGATGCCCTTGAGAGCCTCAACAAAGCAATCCTCGCTGATCTGCACGCGACCGATCTTGCGACCAACGACCAGTATGCTTTTGCACGAAATCTCCTGCTGACGACGCTCGCGGTCATGTTCGTGCTGTCGACCGCCGTCGCCATCTGGATCGCGCTCGGCATCAATCGAGGCCTGAAGAAAATCCAGGCTGTCGCTGAAGGTGTTGCCATCGGCGATCTCGATCAGGATATCGAGATCAAGACCAATGACGAAATCAAGGATCTGGTCAACACGATCAACGTCATGACCAGCAACCTGCGCAATACCGCAACGATCGCCGACCAGATCGCCAATGGCGACCTGACGGTGAAGCCGAAGCCGATGTCGGAGAAGGATACGCTTGGCATGTCGCTGCAGTCGATGGTCGAGCGGCTGCGCGGCGTGGTTGCCGATGCGCTGTCGGCCTCCGACAACGTCTCGTCCGGCAGCCAGCAGCTGTCGGCAGGCTCCGAGCAGCTGTCGCAGGGCGCGACCGAACAGGCATCGTCCGCCGAAGAAGCCTCTGCCTCGATGGAAGAGATGGCCGCCAATATCAAGCAGAATGCCGACAATGCGGCCCAGACCGAAAAGATCGCCCGTCAGTCGGCCAAGGATGCCGAGATCAGCGGCCAGGCTGTCGATCGTGCCGTCAACGCCATGCGCACCATCGCCGAGAAGATCTCGATCGTGCAGGAGATCGCCCGTCAGACCGATCTGCTTGCCTTGAACGCCGCCGTCGAAGCGGCACGTGCCGGCGAGCATGGCCGCGGCTTTGCCGTCGTCGCCTCCGAAGTGCGCAAGCTGGCCGAACGTAGCCAGGCGGCAGCAGCCGAGATCTCCAGCCTCTCGGGCGAAACCGTCACGGTCGCGACCGAGGCCGGCGACATGCTTTCGCGCCTCGTTCCCGACATCCGCAAAACAGCCGAACTGGTGGCCGAGATCTCGGCTGCCTGCCGCGAGCAGGATATCGGTGCCTCACAGATCAACGAGGCGATCCAGCAGCTCGACAAGGTGACGCAGCAGAATGCCGGTGCCTCCGAAGAGATGTCGGCAACTTCGGAAGAACTAGCCGCCCAGGCTGAGGAGTTGCAGGCTTCCATCGCTTTCTTCCGCGTCGATCAGGCCAATGCCCGCAAGGTCCAGGCCGCCCATAGTCCGGTCCATCATGCAGCCAACCCGGTCAAGACCAAACCTGCCGTCAAGGCGCCAGCTACCCGAGCTCCGGCGGCGCGCACCGACAACAGCGTTGCTGCACAGCAGGCTCGTCTCAAGGGCTTCACCCTCGACATGTCCATGGGTGGGCCCGATGCGGATGACAACGACTTCAGGGAGAGCGTGTAAATGGCTGCAACCAGCACCGAAGCGCAATATGTGACGTTCGGTCTCGGCGACGAATGCTTTGCCGTGCCCGTCACGGTGGTCCGAGAAATCCTGGACCATCAGGACGCCTTTCGCATTCCGCACGGACCGGACTATCTGCTCGGCCTGCGTGATGTGCGCGGCCAGGGCGTGCCGGTCATCGATCTGCGTCTGCGCCTGGGCATGTCGGCCACGACGAAGACGCCGCATACGCGCATCCTTGTGATCGACATCCCGACCGCCGAAAAGATCCTGACCCTCGGTCTCGTCGCCGATCGCGTTTTCGAGGTCACATCCTTCAAGCATGAATCGATCGAAAGCGCCCCCGATATCGGGGTGCGCTGGCCATCCGAATACATTGCCGGCGTCGTGCGCCGCGATGGCGGGTTCGTTGTCATCATCGATCTCGCAAAGCTCTTCTCATCGACCGACAAGGTATCGCTGATGGGCGTGGGGACGGGCCTGAGAGCCTCCGAATTGGCCGCTGTTTGAGTGGGACGTAAAGTGGCGTTGCAGGATGTAAGAGACTACGGAGACAATGGGCTGAGCCGGCGGAACTTCGATCAGCTCGCCCGATATATCTATGACTATAGCGGCATCAAGATGCCTCCGGGCAAACGGACGATGCTGGAAGGGCGATTGCGCCGCCGGCTGCGGGCGACCGGAATCGGCGACCTCGACGATTACTGCGACTATCTGTTCAAGCGCGGCGGCATCGATCGCGAAGCGATCCACCTGATCGATGCGGTCACGACCAACAAGACGGACTTCTTTCGCGAGCCGAAGCATTTCGAACATCTCGAGAACTCTGCCGTACCCGAGCTTCTCGCTGCGGGACACGGCCGCCTTAGGATCTGGAGTGCCGCCTGCTCCATCGGCGCGGAGCCCTACACGATCGCCATGGTCATGGAAGATTATCGCGACGCCCACGGCACCCCTGAATACAGCATCCTTGCCACGGATCTGTCGACCGATGTTCTTCGGGCGGCGCGCAGGGGTGTCTATCCCGCCGGGATGATCGACCCCGTCGATCGGCCGCGGCGTTTGCGCTACGTCATGGAAGCGCGCGACCCCGAGCGCGGCGAAGTTCGCATTCATCCCAAGCTGCGCTCAAGGATCGGCTTTGGCCGCCTCAATCTCATGGATCGCGCCTATGAGATCGGCGACAAGGTTCATATCGTCTTCTGCCGCAACGTTCTGATCTATTTCGACAAGCCGACGCAGGAGAAGGTTCTCTCCAGGCTTTGCGAGAAACTGGTGACAGGCGGCTTCCTCTATGTCGGCCATTCCGAGACGATCAGCGGGCTCAATCTGCCGGTCAAGCAGGTCGCCAACACGGTCTTCAGAAAGGTCTGACGCGTATGGCCAGGAAGATCCGCGTGCTCATCGTCGACGATTCCGCCAGTGTCCGGCAGGTCATGACGCAGGTGCTGTCGGCCGATCCGGATATCGAGGTCATGGGCGTCGCGTCAGACCCCTTCATGGCAGCAAAGAAGATCCAGGAGGAAATCCCTGATGTCATTACTCTCGATGTCGAAATGCCGCGCATGGATGGCATCACCTTCCTGCGCAAGCTGATGGCACAACGGCCGATCCCGGTCGTCATGTGCTCCTCACTCACCGAAGCAGGTTCGGAAACCTTGATGCAGGCGCTGGAGGCCGGCGCCGTCGATATCATCCTCAAGCCCAAGATCGCCGCCGCCGACCATCTGGCGGAAACGGCTGACATGATCCGCGAAGCGGTCAAGGGTGCCGCTGCAGCACGGCTCGGCGGCACTCGCCGCCGGATCGTCACTCCAGCCGAGCCGACTGCCAAGCTGACCGCCGACGCAGTTCTGCCGCCGCCAAGCGGCAGGGCCATGGCCAAGACGACGGAGATGATCGTCTGCGTTGGAGCCTCCACGGGCGGCACGGAAGCCCTGCGCGAAATGCTCGTGGCGCTTCCGGCCAATACGCCCGGCGTGGTCATCGTGCAGCACATGCCGGAAAAATTCACGGCGGCTTTCGCCAAGCGTCTCAACAGCCTTTGCGAAGTTGAGGTGAAAGAGGCCGAACATGGCGATGCGGTCTTGCGCGGCCATGTGCTGATCGCCCCCGGCGGCAAGCACATGCTGCTGGAACGACAGGGCGCTCGCTATGTCGTCGCGATCAAGGACGGCCCCCTCGTTTCACGGCATCGACCCTCCGTCGACGTACTCTTCCGCTCGGCGGCGCGCTCGGCAGCGGGAAACGCCATGGGCGTCATCATGACCGGCATGGGTGACGACGGGGCGCGCGGCATGAAGGAAATGCACGATGCCGGCGCCTTCACCGTGGCACAGGATGAGGAAAGCTCCGTCGTCTTCGGCATGCCGAAGGAAGCGATCGCCCATGGCGGTGTCGACAGAACCGTCGGGCTGGATCAGATCGCCCGCGAAATCCTGGCGGCTGACAAACGGCATTGATGATGTTGCCTGCTATCTCTTCGGCTGCTCCCATCTGGAACTGGCAGAAGGGATCTTGCAGAATACCCGCCTTCCAGCAACGCATGCGTTTATTTGCACTCAGTGAAAAACACGATAAGGTTTATTATTTACTGGACAGAATATCTTTGTGCGACGACGCTCTGTTTGTAACAAACAGAGGGGAATCCAATGAAGACCAAAGTAATAATTCTTTCCACCTTAACCGGCCTAGCCGGATGCAACACATTACCCCGCATGCCCGACGCTCAGCCAGAAAGTATAAACAAGCTGGCTGACATCGTTGAGTGCGAGATCTTGACCGTATTTAAAGAGAACAAGAGCCAGGGCGGCTTTGACTTCTCCAATTGGACATCGACTTATGCGATTACTCAAAATGTGACAGCAAACGACGACGCCAACGTCGATCCATTGAAATGGATAGCACCGGCAGGCGTCGACAAGCTTCTATACTCTGCAAATGCCAGCGCTTCGCGTGAAGCCTATCGAAACGGTAAGGTCGAATATAGCGTCTTCGTGCTTGAGAAACGTTCAAAGGCATGCGCGAGAAAAGAGAGCTACAAGGATATACACGTCGACGTAAAAGACTTCAGATTGCGTGATTGGGTGTCTCAAGTTTCGCATCACACCGAGCGCCAAATGAATAGTTTCAGCTATTCCGTGAGAGTGACCGTCACCACGGGCGCGGGTGTGGGCGCTGACTTCGCCGACGGGAAATGGATCGCGACCGGCGGCATATCTCATGCCAGAACGACCATAGAGACGATTGATTTCACCTTTTCAGAGCTGCCGAAAACGCCGAAGCCAACAAAGGTCATCGTGGTCGCCCCTATTCCGGAAAGCCACACCCTGCCGCCGGGAAAAGAGCTTCAGGGCACTTCTCCTTATATTCTTAAATCGCCGAATATTCTAAATCTGCCATCAAAGAACGATGCCGGTAAGTCGACTCCCGTCGGGCCGAGAAGGGTTCCGGAGTCAGCAGTCGATCGCAATCGCGGCATCATGCAACTGCAGCAACTTGATCGCATTACGCCGGATTTCTTGAATAACTGATCCTTCGTTCATTCCGAAATGGAGGGCTCGCATTTTGCGAGCCTTCTTCCATAGCCAAGCTATATGGCGCGGCAGCTCCCACTGATCGACGACAGAATATGGCAAATCGCCTAACCGGAAAAATACGGACGAAGCGACACCTCGAAGCGCTTACAGCCGCTTGATCCGGTAGAAGGAGTTGACGGGATTGGGCCTCATCCAAAAGGGTTTGTTAACCATAAATGGGTAACGATTTGCCCAAGCCATGACAGCTGCCCGCCTGCCCCATTGCGTTGTCCATCCGATCAGCCCAGGAAGCTCCCATGGCCGTTTTGACCTTTGCCAACACCAAGGGCGGCGCTGGCAAGACCACTGCCGTCGTCATCGTCGCTTGTGAACTCGCGCGGATGGGCTTTTCGGTAGCCATCCTCGATGCCGACCCGCAATTGTGGATCTCCAAATGGCATGAGCGGCTGGGCGAAAGGGCACCGTCTTCGCTTTCCGTCATTCCCTACGTGACGGCGGCCAATCTCGGCCAGCATGCGCGCAAGCTTCGCGACGAGGTCGATTTCCTGCTCATAGACCTGCCCGGCGCCCGCAGTCCGCTTCTTGCACAGGCACTCGGCTATTCGAATTATGTGCTCATTCCCGTGCAAGGTTCGGCCATGGATGCGGAGGGCGCCACCAACGTCATCGAGCTTCTGCAGTATCTGGAGGATCGGGCCGATATCCGCATCCCGCATTCGGTGGTTTTGACACGCGTCAACCCGATGGTCACCACGCGCGCACTGCACTCGGTAAAAGAGCTGCTGTCGAGCCGTCGCGTCCATGTGCTGTCCACACCCATCATCGAGCGCGCCGCCTATCGCGAAGTCTTCGGCTACGGCCAGACCCTTTATTCGATCGATCCAGAAACGGTGAGCAATCTCGACAAGGCGCAGCAGAACGCCCAGACGCTTGCTCAGGAGGTTCTGCGCCGCATTCTGCCCTATACCGAACAGACGAAAACCGGCGCGTTCAAGCTCTCGGCCTGACAAGCCCCATCCACGGGTCCCGCCTGCCGCGACCACTGCATCGATGTTTCGATGGCAAAAATTTACGTGAGAAAAGATTTTTTATTGACGGGTAGAGGTCGCCTACCTAGGCTCCCCATTGGCGGAGAATTTCCAAGACTCCACCAATGGGGAGGACATCTTGGGACAGAAGCTTGAAGGCAAGGTCGCGCTGGTCACAGGCGCAAGCTCCGGTATCGGGCGAGCAACCGCATTGGCGCTCAGCGAAGAGGGAGTGAAACTCGCACTTGTCGGCCGCTCCGCCGAACGGCTGGAAGCGGTGGCCGCAAAGGTTGGCGGCGACGCGCTGGTGCTGCCAGCGGATCTCACCGAACCGGCTGCCGTCAAGAAGGTGGTCGATGCAGCGATCAAGCGTTTCGGCCAGATCGACATTCTCCTGCCCAATGCCGGCCTTTACATCCCTGGTGACGTCGCAGAAGGCGATCCGGACGCCTGGGATCAACTCATTTCGATCAACGTCAATTCCGTCTTCCGGCTGGCGCGCGCCGTGCTGCCCGATATGATTGCAAATGGTGGCGGGCAGATCGTCGTGACGTCATCCGTCGCCGGGCATCAGGCTATCCATTGGGAGCCGATCTATTCGGCATCAAAGCACGCGATTCAGGCTTTCGTGCACGGGCTGCGGCGGCAGACGATGAAGCACAATATCCGCGTCGGCTCCGTCGCACCCGGCGTCGTGCTCAACGAACTCTGGGGCTATACCGACCCTGCCGCCATCAATGCCAAGGTTGCTGCGCGGGAGGGTTTGAGGTCGGAGGACGTGGCCGATGCGGTGCTCTTCATGCTGACGCGGCCCGCCAACGTCACCATTCGCGATCTCGTGATCCTGCCGCAGATTCAGGATATCTGAGCCTTGCCTGATTTCGACTACATCATCGTCGGTGGCGGTGCTGCGGGCTGTGTGCTCGCCAATCGCCTGAGCGAGGATCCCGCAACTCGCGTCTGCCTCGTCGAAGCGGGCATGGATCGCAATGCGCGCAAGGTGATCGTGCGCATTCCGCTCGCCATGGTCACCTTCATGGCCCCGGCACTCGCCTTTCTGGGCGGCCCGAAATTCATGTCCTGGTTCGAGACCGAACCCGAACCCGGCCTGCAGGGTCGCTCGATCTCCCTGCCGCGCGGCAAGGGCACGGGCGGCTCGACGAATGTCAACGGCCAGATCTTTATCCGCGGCCAGCGTGAGGATTTCGACCATTGGCGCGACCTCGGCAATCCCGGCTGGGGTTACGACGACCTGCTGCCCTATTTTCGCAAGCTGGAGCGTTTCGAAATCCTCGCTGAACCGGGCTCCGCCAAGCACATTCGCTTCGGCGACACCCCGCTCGAACGGCAGGTCGATCCCGCCTATCACGGCATGAATGGACCGCTGAACATCGCACCGCTGCGCAGCGTCAATCCGATGGCAGAGGTGTTTCTAGAGGCCGCGCAAGAGGCTGGCCATCCCCTCAACGCCGATTTCAACGGCGCGCGCCAGAACGGCATCGGTCTCTATACCTTCACGCAGAGGAACGGCGAGCGTGTCACGGCCGAGGGCGCCTATCTCGATCCCGTGCGACATCGGCCGAACCTGACCGTCATGAGCGAGACCGAGGTCATACGCATCGTGTTCGATGGTCGAAAGGCAACTGGCATTGCCTTTCGACGAAACGGAGAGAACGGCACGCTCGACGCCCGCGAAGTCATCCTCTCGGCCGGTTCCTTCGCGTCGCCGCATCTGCTGATGCTATCGGGCATCGGCAGTGCCAAGGAGCTTGCCCGCCACGGCATTCCAGTTGTCGCGGACCTGCCCGGGGTCGGAGAAAATCTGCAGGATCATCTCGACGTCACGATCGAATATCGGGCGAAATCCATTGCACCCTATGGCGTCTCGTGGCGTGCCTTGCCGCGCAATGTCGGTCACATACTCAACTGGATCTTCAACAAGCGGGGGCTGTTTTCCTCAACGACGGGCGAAGGCGGCGGGTTTATCTCGACAGATCCTGAAAGCGAACGGCCTGATATCCAGCTCTTCTTCTGCACCGGCCGAGCCAATACACAGTCGGCATCGGGTTTCACCGGCCATGGTTTCCTCATGCATGTCTGCCAGCTTCGACCTGGGAGCATCGGTCGCGTCGCCTTGAAGAGCGCCGATCCCGACGAAAAGCCCGCAATCCTCTATAATTTCTTTCGCGGCGACAGCACTATGGACGTGCTGCGCAAGGGCATCCGGCTCGCACGAAAGATTACCGCGCAGGCTCCCTTTGCGCCGCATCTCGATGCCGAGCTCGATCCGGGTCCGGACATCGAAAGCGACGGCGCACTCGACGCCTTTATCCGCGAGCGGGTCGGCACGCTGTTTCATCCCGTCGGCACCTGCGCCATGGGGCGCGGCGATAGAGCGGTCGTCGATCCCTTAACCATGCGCGTGCATGGCGTCGAGGGTCTGCGCGTCGTCGACGCCTCGATCATGCCGAGCATCGTCTCGGCCAACACGGTCGCGGCCACCTATTGTCTTGCCGAGAAGGCCGCCGATCTGATCCGTGCCGATGGCAATAAGCGCGGCTCGACCTAGCAAGACTATATCCTCCTTGAAAGACATGCGCGCGAGGCACTTATCGAGGCGCCATGCCTTGACATGGGCGGCATAGCCGCAAACATGTCGCGGCTCGTATTTGCCGATCGACTCAAACAGGTAGACCTGAAAAATGCGCCTCTCCCTCCTGCTCCCGCTGCTCGTCTCCTTTGCTCCTCTTTCTGCCGTTGCCGCCGGGACGCCCTGTACAGACCTCATCGAGAGCAGTGGTATCATCCAGCATGCGGACGGCTTCGCCATTTCCGATCTGCACGATGGCTGCGCGGTTACGAACGGGCTGTTCAAATCCGGCAGCAGAATCGGATGGACCTTCGAACGCGGCGAGTTCAAGGGAGACGGGCTGGCCGACTTCCTGAAGACCATGGCAAGCAAACCAGATCACCTGCCCACCTGGGGACGATTCTCGGTTGAAGGCGTACGCTTCACGCCGATGCTCGACAACGCCATGGCCAATTACATCACGACGGTACAGCAATGGCCGATGGACGTGTCTGGCGCTTTCCGTTTCGATCCGAAGGACGGTTATCTCGATATCCAGGAGCTGCAGCTCACCAATCTGCGCCTCGGCAAGGCCTCGCTCTCGGCCGAACTGAGCCTGCCCAAGAATGCAGGCATGCCGGCTCTGACGCAAGATGGATCGGTCGGCCTCACCCATCTGCGCTTCCGGCTCGATAATATGGGGCTGTTCGAAGGCATGGCGGTGCCATCGCTGGCTGCTTTTCTCCAGCAGATGACAGGTTCGGACGATCCCGCCCAAGGCATCAACCAATTGCGTGATACGACGGTGACGGCGCTGCAGGCACTGCCCGACAGCCGGATCGATGCGGACTCGAAGAAAGCCCTGCTCCGCTTCGTGCAGGATCTGCCGCACCCCACAGGCTTCTTCACGCTCGATCTTGCCTTCGACCAGCCATTGAAAATCGGTGCGCTCGACTTCAATAGTGCGCAGCTGGCACAGACCGCACTGGCAAGCGCCAAGATCTCTGTCAGCTACAAGGCGCGCTGACCTCGCGCCCACAAGCGCGGGTCAGATCGATTTCACCTCGCCGCCATCCATGCGCAGGGCCGAACCGGTCATCCAGTGCGCTCCTGGCGAGACCAGGAAGGCCATCAGCTCTGCGATCTCCTCGGGTTCGCCATAGCGCGCGATCCCGGCTTCCTGCGGGAACTTGGCGGTTGCTTCTTCGACAGTCATACCATGCAGCGGCGCCCAATGTTCGAGATAGGACTGCCGCCGCCCGGTCATGACCGGGCCGGGCAAGACGCTGTTGACCTGAACACCATCGGCGATACCGCGATCGGAAAAGGCCTTTGCCAACGCTATGATTGCAGCGTTTATAGTCCCAACGGCCGCATAGGGCGCTTTGGGAAAGATTGCCGAATTGCCCGACATCAGCACGACCGACCCTCGGCTCTTCTTCAATGCCGGCCAGGCGGCAATTGTCAGCCTGCGCGCACCATGCAGTTTCAGCGCCAGGCCATCATCCCATTGCTGATCCGTCATGTCGAAAAGGTCGATCTGCGGCACGGCGCCCGCGATATTCAGAAGCGCGTCGATCCGGCCGAAAGTGGATAAGGCTTCATCGACAACGCGCTGAGCCGCCGCTGGTTCGCCAAGATCGGCATCGATCACAAGCACTTTGCTGCCCGCCTCCTCGGCCGCCTTGGCCGTCTCTTCCAGCTTGGCCCGGTTGCGGGCAACGAGGACCAATGCGCCAAAGTCCTGAGCAAGGCGAAGGGCCGTCGACCGGCCGATACCCTGGCTGGCGCCGGTAATAACAGCGACTCTGCCTGACATGATGTTTCTCCTGTTTTCGTAAGATGTCGCCCGGCCCGCGCCGGCCAGTCACCGGCGCGGCAGGGTCCGATATCAACCGAGGAAAGTGCGGATTTCAGCTGCGATCTCCGCTGCGTGGGTTTCGAGAGCAAAATGACCCGTATCAAGGAACTTGACGACCGCCTCGGGAATGTCGCGACGATAGGCCTCGGCGCCGGGCGGCAGGAAGAAGGGATCGTGCTTGCCCCAGACCGCCAAGAGACGCGGCTTATGGGTGCGGAAGTAATTCTGGAATGTCGGATAAAGGGCGACGTTGCTCTTATAGTCGCCGAAGAGGTCGAGCTGAACCTTTTCCGCACCAGGGCGGGCCAGATAGAGACTATCAAGCGAGTAGCCGTCTGGCGAGACCCTCGACGGGTCGGGCACGCCGTGCGTGTACTGCCACGCCGTCGCATCCGGCTGCAGAAATGCCTTCAGCGCATTACGATTTTCCTCGGAAGCCTCACGCCAATAGGCCTCGATCGGGTTCCAACCCTCGCTCAAGCCCTCTTCATAGGCATTGCCGTTTTGAGAGATGATCGCCGTGATCCGCTCCGGATGCTTTACCGCCAGCCGAAAACCGGTCGGCGCACCATAGTCGAAGACATAGACCGCATAGCGGTCGAAGCCGACGACTTCAGTGAAACGATCGATCGTCGCGGCGATGCTGTCGAATGTGTTGCTGCCCTTCGGCGCATCGGATTGGCCGAAGCCCGGAAGATCCGGTGCGATGATGTGATAGCGATCGGCAAGCAGCGGGATGAGATCGCGGAACATGTGGCTGGAAGTCGGAAAGCCGTGCAGCAACAGCAGCTTGTCCGCCCCTGGAGAGCCTGCCTCGCGATAGAAGACCTTGACGCCTTCGACATTGACGGTGCGATAGCTGATATCAGTCATGATAAGGTCCTTTCATAACCTTCATAATTGAGCTTATTGAGTTACAAATCCGAAACTCAGACGGTAGCGGCAGCATCCCGGACGACGTCGACAATGGCGGCCGGAGCCGTAATCATCGGCATATGATCGACCGGGACGGAGCGCTGCTGTGCCTTCATGCGTGCCGCCATGAACCGCTGGTTTTCGACCCGGATCATCCGGTCTTCCTCGGCGATCAGGAACCAGGTGGGACGATCCTTCCAGAGCGGACGCCCGACAGGGACGGTGATACATGCCGGCGAGATCGGCCGCTGCGAGGCCGCCAGAACTGCCAGTTCGTCGGCCTTCGCGTTCTGGGCAAAGGCGGTGGCGAACGCGTCCTGCGGAAGATAGATCAGCCTGTGGCTGTCAGGCGCCAATTTTGGCGCCTGCGGGTGAGGCTCACCGCGATAGAAGACATCGGCAACCGTCTCACCTTCATCCGGTGCGAGCGCTGCTACATAGACCAGAGCCTTGACCTTTTCGCTGGAAACCGCGGCAATCACTGCGCCGGCATAGGCGTGGCCAACCAGGATCACCGGTCCCATCGTCCGTTCCAACGCACGTTCGAGGGCGGCGACATCATCAGCAAATGACGTCAACGGCAGCGGCGCGGCGGTTACCGAAAAGCCGGCGGCCGCCAACGGCGCGATCACCTTTGCCCAGCCCGACCCATCCGCCCAGGCGCCATGGACAAGAACAACATCTACATTTTGCGACGGCATCAGCTTTCTCCATGTGGCTTGGTGTTAGTAACCTTTCAAATTGCGTTAGTAGGGTTACTCCTGATGTGTGTAACTTGTCAAGAGGTCTTTGATAGGTTATATCTCGATCATGTTTTCGAATGGCCGTTCAACATCCTCGTCGGCGGCCGGAAAGGAAGTAGTCCATGGACAACCACTCGCCCGCCATCTTCGTTGGCGATACGCTAGGGCTGGATTTCCTCAATTCGGTCGCAACGCCTGTGGATGTGCCGATCGACTGGATTGACGATGGGGAGGGCTTGCTTCGCTGGCTGGAACAGGCTGGCCTGGTGCCCCGTGAGACGCTCGCTGCCATGCACGAACGGGCGCTGCCCGGCGAACTCGACAAGGTTGCCGATCAGGCAAGAAGCCTGCGCGAATGGTTCAGGGCCTTCGTAAATTCCCGCAAGGGAAAGCCGCTGACATCGGATGCCTTGAACGATCTGGAGCCACTAAATCGCCTGCTGGAACGCGACGAGGGCTTTAATCGCATTGTCGCAAGGCAATCCGGCGAAGAAGAAGGGCTCGGCTTTCAGCCGATGCGGAAATGGCGTTCGCCGGAATCACTGCTATTGCCGATCGGCGAAGCGCTGGGGCGTTTTGTCTGCACGGAGGATTTCTCTGATGTGAAAGCCTGCGAAGGCCACGCATGCACCCTGCTTTTCGTCGACCACACGCGCGGCCACCGCAGACGCTGGTGCAGCATGGCGATGTGCGGCAATCGCGCCAAGCAGGCGGCGCATCGGCGCCGGCTCAAGCAGAGCTGACGCTTGCCACGCAAGAAGATGGAGGTTTTGCGGAGGGATCTTGAAATCAGCCGGAGCTAAGCGCAGCTCGCTCCGGCCCGATTATTATTAAAGTCGGGCCGACAGGCACCCTCTCGGCTCAGGCAGGATCTTCACGATGCAGGTCATGAATGGCGACAGCATCATCACTGAAGGGCGGTAGCAGCCATTCAGTGTGGCGCAGCGTGCGCTTGGTATCTTCCAACCCCATGTCCCAATGCTCGCGCATCGAGGTGCCGGAGAACTCATAGTCCTTGGCATGGCCTTCGTAATTCTTGTGCTGATAGATCAGATGCACGATGTTGACGACGCCGGCATCGGAATAATCGGCGATCAGCTCTTCCTCTTCCGGGGTCAGCTGATCCTTCGGAACGCGCTTCAGCGCATTCAGAAGCTTCATCTTCAGCCCGTGGATGCGCTTGAAATTGTCGGTGTTCTGCCGCGTACGGCTCGAATACATGATGTCCTTGTGGCGCGACAGCACGTCGGGCATGCTGCGCGGCAGGACGCCGCGGGCGCTGAACAAGTCCACCTGGAACACCAGCGAGCTGCGATCCTCCTCCTGATCGAGCAGATATTGCAGCGGCGTATTGGAGACGATGCCGCCGTCCCAATAATATTCGCCTTCGATGCGGATGGACGGCAGGGCGGGCGGCAGTGCACCGCTCGCCATGATGTGCTCGGGGCCGATGCGGATATTGTCGGTGTCGAAATAGACGAAGTTGCCGGTGCGCACATTCACGGCACCGACGCTGAAACGCTTCTTGCCGTCGTTGAGCACGTCGAAGTCGATCAGCATCTCCAGCGTCTTCTTCAACTCCGAGGAATCGTAGAAGCTGGTCGCGCCTTCCGCACCCGGCAGCTCCAGCCAGGGATTGGGGAAACGTGGCTTGAAGAAGCCGGGCTGGCCCATCGTCATCGTCATCCACGAGCTGGTGCGATTGCGGATATCGCGGAAGAAATCGCCTTCCGGCGTATAGGCCCAGATCTTGCGGCCGGAGATGATCTGCCAGAACTGCTCCAGACGCTGCAGACGCCGGCTCGGCTCGTTGCCGGCGATGATCGCGGCATTGACCGCGCCGATCGAGACCCCCGAAAGCCAGGTCGGCTCGCATCCCGCTTCGGCAAGCGCCTGGTAGACGCCAGCCTGATAGGCACCTAGCGCGCCGCCACCCTGGAATACCAGAGCGACGCGATCATATTGCATGGCAATTTCCGGAATAGTCGGGGCTGCGGCCTTAGTATTTCGTTCAAGCACGATCCGTCTCCAGCATGAAATAGCAATGAGGTTTGGTTATCTGCGCTCTGCGAGATAGTCGTGAACGACTTCGCCGAGACCGAGCGTCAGATCGGCGGTGAAATGAACCGCGGAAACCACTTCCAGCACGGGCAGCCGTGCGACGTCGGCCATGACATGCGGCCGAAGATCGAGAGCAGCCGGCGAAGTCCAGGCTTCCTTGATGGTGATATCGGTCAGGTAATAGCGCACCAGCTCGCAGATGCGCGGGGTGGCGTCGACATGCGGCACGATCTTGATCAGGAAATTGGGCTCCGAGAGAGCGGACAGAAGCGGTCCCTGGTCGACCGGCTTGTGCTTGTAGCCCATCGTTCCGGTGGCGCAGAGAACACTGCCGTAATGCAGCGTGCCGACGATGACTTCGCCCTCGTTGACGATCTTCGGGCTGGCAAGCTTCTTCGGAAAGCCCCAGATCTCACGGCCGCCGGTGATCGGCGCATCGTCGTCGAGATACATGGAGTGAACATAGCCGCCCTTCTGCCCGCGATATGTGACCGGGATGACCTGCCCGGTCTCTGTATAATCGCCGAAACCGGTGGAATCGGGCATGCGGATGAATTCGTATTTCACCAGCGGCTCATCGATTTCGAGCGGCGCGGGTACGACGGCCTCAAGAGCCTCACGCGAGGTGCGGTAGGTGATAATGATGTATTCACGATCGAAGAACCGATAGGGTCCCGGAGGGTAGGAAGGGTTGGTCAGCGGCATCGCATAGGCATGCTTGAGAATGTCTTCGACCTTCATCGTATATTCCGTCGTTGGAGGAAATCGCCGGGCACCGGAGCGAAAACTTGCACGGTTGCATGACAGAGAAGTGTCAGGTGTCGATGGCTCGCGGCACGGAGCAAAATTGCACTGTTATCAAAGCGACATACGAGGCTGGCAGTGTGCGCTCATCTTGGCATTTTCCATTTACCCAACCATGTCATAGACATTGCAGGAGTTGCATCATGGGTTCGTTGACTTCGAAGAATGCGCTGGTCACCGGTTCGACGAGCGGTATCGGGCTTGCGATTGCCCGCGCCTTTGCCGCCGAAGGCGCGAATGTGACGATCAACGGCCTCGGCGATGCCGATGCAATCGAGAAGGAACGCGCTGGCATCGAAGCCGATTTCGGCGTGAAGTGCCGCTACTCCGGTGCCAACATGATGAATGGCGAGGAAGTGACATCAATGGTGCGCGAAGCCGAGGAAGCCTTCGGCAGTCTCGATATTCTTGTCAACAATGCCGGCATCCAGTTCGTCGCCCCGATCGAGGAGTTTCCCGACGACAAATGGGAAGCGATCATCCGCATCAACCTGCTTGCCGCCTTCTACGCGATCAAGGCCGCCATTCCGGGCATGAAGGCGCGCAAGTGGGGCCGCATCATCAACACGTCCTCGGCGCATGCGCTCGTCGCCTCGCCCTTCAAGTCGGCCTATGTTTCGGCCAAGCACGGCATTACCGGCCTCACCAAGACGATCGCTCTCGAAGCTGCTCAGAACGGCGTGACGGTCAACTCCATCGCTCCCGGCTATGTCTGGACGCCGCTCGTCGAAAAGCAGATCCCCGAGACCATGAAGGCACGTAACATGACGGAAGAGCAGGTCAAGCATGACGTGCTTTTGGCCGCGCAGCCGACGAAGGAATTCGTGACCGTCGACGAAGTGGCCGCGATTGCCGTCTTCCTCTGCGGCGACGCCGCCAAGCAGATTACCGGCACGACGCTTTCCGTCGACGGCGGCTGGACCGCCGAGTAATGCCGAAACACAGCCGGCACATGCCTGAGCAGCGTGCCGGCTCTCTGCGGCCCCAAGGGCTGCAGCATCAACATGAAAAGAGAGCAGGAGGCGCGCAATGACCGAAGAAAACCAGGACCCTCTCAGCCGCATCAAGGATGAGATCGTCGACAGCTTCGACGAAGAGCTGGAGATGCAGCTCGAAGAGGACCGTCTCGACGAGCTGGTTGCCGAAGGCCTGATCAGCGAAGGCGAGGCGACGCTCGACCGCAGGGTCTATTTCCGCGAACTCTTCCGCCTGCAGCATGAGCTGGTGCGCCTGCAGGACTGGGTGCAGTACAAGAAACTCAAGGTCGTCGTGCTGTTCGAAGGCCGCGATTCCGCCGGCAAGGGCGGCGCCATCAAGCGCGTCACCCAGCGTCTCAATCCGCGCATCTGCCGCGTCGTCGCGCTGCCGGCGCCGACCGAGCGCGAGAAGCACCAGTGGTATTTTCAGCGCTATGCCGCCCATCTGCCGACGGCAGGCGAAATGGTGCTGTTCGACCGCAGCTGGTATAACCGCGCTGGTGTCGAGCGCGTCATGGGTTTCTGCTCGTCGGAAGAGCTGGAAGAGTTCTTCCGCTCGGTGCCGGATTTCGAGCGGATGCTGGTTCGCTCCGGCATCATTCTCCTCAAATACTGGTTCTCGATCACCGACGAGGAACAGGAATTCCGTTTCAACATGCGCATTCAGGACCCGCTGAAGCAGTGGAAGCTTTCGCCGATGGATCTGCAGAGCCGCGTGCATTGGGAAGAATACACCAAGGCCAAGGAAGAGATGCTTGAGCGCACCCATATTCCGGAAGCGCCGTGGTGGGTCGTCCATGCCGTCGACAAGAAGAGGGCACGCCTCAACTGCATCGCGCATCTGCTGACGCAGATCCCTTACGAGGCAGTTCCGAAACCGGAAATCATCCTGCCGGAGCGCATGCGCAACGCCGACTATCATCGCACACCGGTGCCGCCGGAAATGTACGTGCCGGAAATCTACTGACGATATCGACTAGACGGGCTCGCCTCAGCGAGCCCGTCATCCGCCAAAGACTATAGCAAGCGGCACCGCAACTGATGATATGATGCGAATCTAAAATTCGTGTCATCGGCTGAGGAGACCGTCATGACTGCGCCGCATCCGTCCAAAACGCATATCGGCAACCACCCCCTTCATCCCGAAACCCAGATGCTGAATTACGGCTACGACCCTGAGCTCTCCGAGGGCGCGGTCAAGCCACCTGTTTTCCTGACCTCCACCTTCGTCTTCAAATCGGCCGAAGACGGTCGCGATTTCTTCAACTACATCTCCGGCCGCACCGAGCCGCCGGCGGGCACGGGCGTCGGGCTCGTCTACTCGCGCTTCAACCATCCCAACAGCGAAATCGTCGAGGATCGTCTCGCCGTCTATGAAAAAGCGGAAAGCGGCGCGCTGTTTTCCTCCGGCATGTCGGCAATCGCGACGACCCTTCTCACCTTCGCACGACCTGGCGATGCGATCCTGCATTCGCAGCCGCTTTACGGCGGCACGGAAACACTGGTCGCCAAGACATTCCTCAATCTCGGAGTAGCTGCCGTCGGCTTCGCCGATGGCGTCAGCGAAAGTTCGGTGATGGCAAGTGCGGAGGACGCCATGGCCAAAGGGCGCGTCTCCGTCATTCTGGTGGAAACGCCTGCCAATCCGACGAACAGCCTCGTCGATATCGCGATGATCCGCCGCGTTGCCGATGCGATCGGCAAAAAGCAGGGGCACACACCGATCGTCGCCTGCGACAATACGCTGCTCGGCCCTGTCTTCCAGCGGCCGCTCGAGCACGGGGCCGATATCTCCCTCTACTCGCTGACCAAATATGTCGGCGGCCATTCCGATCTGATCGCCGGCGCCGCCCTTGGCTCCAAGGCTGTCATCAAGCAGGTGAAGGCACTGCGCGGCGCGATCGGCACGCAGCTCGACCCGCATTCCTGCTGGATGCTCGGCCGCTCGCTGGAAACGCTGCAGATCCGCATGGAGCGGGCAAACAGCAATGCCCGGGCGGTCGCCGATTTCCTGCGGGATCACCCGAAGGTCGAGCAGATCCACTATCTGCCCTATATCGATCCATCTTCGGCGACTGGTCGCACCTTCGCCGCCCAGTGCAGCGGTGCAGGCTCCACCTTCTCCTTCGATATCAAGGGCGGTCAGCCGGCATCATTCAAATTCCTGAATGCGCTGCAGATATTCAAGCTCGCTGTCAGCCTCGGCGGCACGGAATCGCTGGCTTCCCATCCTGCCACAACCACGCATTCCGGCGTTCCCGTGGATGTACGCCACCGCATCGGCGTGCTGGAATCGACGATCCGCCTGTCGATCGGGATCGAGCATCCCGACGATCTGATTGCCGATCTGGCTGCGGCACTCGACGCCGCCTGACCTAAGATACGAAGAGGGCGATAGATCAGCGGCTAACCGTCAGAAGATTCGCATCGCGAGCAAGACGCCACCAACCGTCAGCTTCCTTGCGCAGAAGCGTGAGCGTATAGCCCGACCGATGAACGGCGTCGCCATCAGGCGGTGTCACTGTCATGTCGATATGGTTGCGGATATAGGCCCAGTCGCCGAGCACCTGCAGTTCGACGATCTCGCTCGCACCCTCCATCGTCATACCCTCCATGCCTTTCGACGCCGCAGCAAATGCCTCTTTACCAAAGGGCTCCTGGCCAGGAACCATGAAGATAACATCGTCCGTCATCAACCCGAGGACCGTGGCCGTATCGCCTTGCCTGCTTGCGGCAGTCCAGGTTTCCACGACTTTCCGGATTGCCTTTTCATCATCGGTCATTCCGAAATCTCCTCCATATGCAATGCCGAGGTTCGCAGCTGCAATGATGCCGCGCATGCTCAATCATCCGGCCATGCCTCGATATCACGATCGACGATATAGTGCGCTCCGTCATGCCAGATATAGGCGATCAGCAAAGCTTTCTTGCCTGGACCCGTGACGACATCATAACGACACATCAATCGATAAGGCCCCTTATGATCCCGCAATAACCCGCGCTCGCTGGTAAAGGTTCCCGCGCCATCGTCAACCTCGCCGGTAACATGCAGCTTGTCATCCCCACGCAGCTTGCGCAGCTCAGCCTGGGCTACATCAAGAGGCGCGCAAGCCCCATCAGTTTCTGGAGGTCTTCCCGTTCGATCCAGAACGACCTGCCAGCGTTGGTCGGCAAGCCGAAATGGAATGGTTTGAACGAAATCGGTTCCTTCCGCCTTCAGCGCACAAAGGCGAATGGTCATCGGTCTTCCGAAGGCAGGGATGCAGCCGAAAAACTCGCGGATTCGCGCAAGTCCGGGCTTTACCTCGTCGAGAGCAGATTGCAGCTGCTGCATGGTCGGAAGTTGAGGCGCGGTTGCTGTCGGCGACGCCAATGCAGGCTTCATGCTCTCCGCCAGGACAACGACGACGCAAAAGGCACAGGAAAGCGAGAACTTTATTGTCATCGATCGGCTCGAGCCATGTTGCGGTCTTCGCATTTATGCCCTGCCTGCCGGCAGGCGCAAGGAGCCGGGATTCTCTGGCCAGCTCTCGAATTCGCTAAACACATGCTAAAAACATTCTGGCAGACGGCGACACGGGCCTCGCGCCATTTTCTTGCGCGCAGGAAATCGATTATTCCGGCTCATCCAGTTTGGCGACGCGCAGGGCGTCACTAAGCTCCATTCTGGCCGTTCCGATCAGCTGCTCCATGGCAAAACGTGCGGCATCGGGTCGGCGCATTCGGATCGCATCCAGGACATCCTGATGACGGGCGATCGCGTAGTCATGCGACTGGCTGGCGCGGTTTGTCAGGCGAAAACTCGCGAGCAAAGCGGCGCGGATCGCCGTGGCGAACTGGCGGAAGACCCAGTTGCCGCTGGCATTGATGATGGCCGTGTGAAACTCCAGATCCGCCTGGCTCCATGCCTCGTTGTCCCGCGCGTTGGCAGCGACCATGTCCTCAAAAGCCTCGGCGATCTGTGCGAGCTGCTTGGCCGTGGCGTTGGCGGCTGCCTGCGCCGCGGCGGCGGGTTCCAGCACTTGCCGCGCATCGAGCAGAGAATCGTAGAAACTTCGGTCGTTGCTGAGTGCCAGCGTCGCGTCGAGAACCAGCGGGTCCAGATAGTTCCAGTTTTCCCGCGGCAGGACCGTGGTGCCGGCGCGGGTGCGCGAGCGAACCATCCCCAGCGCCGACAGATATTGCATGGCCTCGCGCAGGCTGGTGCGGCTGACGCCATAGACCTCTGAGAGCTCGGCTTCATTCGGAAGGATCGAGCCCTCGGCGAGAGCGCCCGAGACGATCTGGCCGATGAGTTTCTTCAACAACTCCTCGCGCACGGTGCGCCTGCCCTGTTCGGGCGTGGCCCTGCCATGAGCCCTTAAAGATCCCAAACGCGTACTCATCACTTGCACTCCCTTCCGCTGCCCGGCAGCGATCATGAGCGGCACCATGCCCCGGCATCAATCCGCAACTGCAAGTCCGGCAAACTTCTCCCCAAACTTCTCCAAGCAAGTCTGGTCACATGCGGCTGCCGCGCCCTGCTGCCGAAGATCGCAGATTGTCCAACAAAACAGCAATCAGCAGAATGCAGCCACGCACGAGATATTGATAGAAGGCCTGGATGTTGAGCAGGTTCATCACATTCTCGGCAATACCCATGATGAGGACACCGACGATCACGCCGGTCATTGCCGCACGGCCGCCTGCCAAAGACACGCCGCCGAGCACACAGGCCGAGATGACCGAGAGCTCGAGGCCCGTTGCCGCATTCGGCTGGCCCGAGGTGATGCGCGAGGCGAGCAGTATGCCGGCGATGGCGCAGACCAGGCCCTGCAGGGCGAAGATCCAGATCCGCATATTGACGACGTTGACGCCGGCAAGACGCGAGGCCTCGGGATTGCCGCCGATTGCCAGCGTGTTCTTGCCGAAAACGGTGCGATTGAGCGTGAAGCCGAATATGATGAACAGCGCCACCATGATCCAGATCGGCGTCGGCACCGTCAGGAAGCGCGACAGCGCCAGCTGATAGAAGGCCGGATCGTTGATGCCGACAGCGCGACCGTCGGACGCGATCAAGGCGAGGCCGCGCACGATCTGCATCGTGGCAAGCGTGGTGATCAGCGCGTTGATGCGGAACTTGGCAATGACGACGCCATTGACGACGCCGACGACGCTGCCGCAGATTAGCGCCGCGAGCAGGCCGAGCGGAATGGAGCCGGTGGAGTTCGACACCATGACGGCAATCATGCCCGAAAAGGCGACGGTCGAGCCGACCGACAGGTCGAAGTCGCGCGAGGCAAGGCAGAACATCATGGTGCAGGCGACGATGCCGATCGTCACCACCGACTGCAGCAGGCCGAGCATATTGCGCTCGGTCAGGAAGCTCGGCACAAAGAGCGAAACGATCACGAAGGCGATCGCGAAGATCACCACCAGACCCTGTTCGCCGAGAAGGATTTTTTTCAACGAATTCATCACTACCATTCCTGAACTAGATTGTGCCGGCGGCATTCTTGTCGGGCAGGGCCGCGGTCAGAATGGCACGCTCGTCGAAATCGGCACGCGCAACATCGGCGGCGACGCGGCCCTGGCACATGACCATGATGCGATCGGAAATGCCCATGACCTCGGGGAGCTCGCTGGAGATGACGACGATCGCCATGCCGCCAGCCGCCAGCTCATAGAGGATTTCATAGATTTCCGACTTGGCGCCGACATCGATGCCGCGCGTCGGCTCGTCGATGACGAGAACCTTGACGCCCTGCTCCGAAAGCCAGCGGCCGAGAATGACCTTTTGCTGGTTGCCGCCCGAGAGATTGACGATATCCTGCTTGCGCGAGGGCGTGCGGACCCTGAGCTTGGCGATGAACTGATCGGCGACCGAGGCTTCCTTCTTCGGATTGAGGATGCCGAAGGGCGAGAAATGCCGCCGCGAGGAGATGGCAATGTTTTCCTCAATCGATCGCCCCTGAACAATGCCGTCGAACTTGCGATCTTCCGGGCACAGAACCATGCCGGCGCTGATGGCCGCCTTCGGATTGTTCGGCGAAACGGCGATGCCGTCGATCAAGACGCTGCCCTGATGGCGATGATCGGCACCATAGAGAAGGCGAGCCATCTCGCTTCGGCCGGCACCGATAAGACCGAAAAAGCCGAGAATTTCACCCCTGCAGACCGAGAAGCTGACGGGATTGCGCAGCTTCGATCCCGAGAGCCCCTTGGCTTCGAGACGCACCTCGCCAAGCGGACGTTCGCGCCAGCCCCAGATATTGCTGATCTCGCGGCCGACCATCTGCGAAATGACCTGCTCGCGCGTCGTATCGGCGACCTTTGGATGATGCGCGGCGAGCTTGCCGTCGCGCAGCACGGTGAGACTGTCGCAGAGCCGGAAGATCTCATCAAGGCGATGCGAGACATAGAGGATGACCGTGCCATTGGCTCTCAGCCGGTCGATCAGGGAAAACAGGATTTCGCTCTCGCGTGACGATAGCGACGAGGTCGGCTCGTCGAGCGCGATCACCCGCGCATCGACCATGACGGCCTTGGCGATCTCCACCATCTGGCGAGCGCCGATCGACAACGAGGACACCTTGGCTGCCGGATCGACATCAATGCCGATTTCCGTGAGCTTGGCGCGAACGGTTTCGATCAATGTCCTGCCGTCAATCACACCGGCCTTGCCGGGAAAACGGCCGAGCCAGAGGTTTTCGGCGACGGTCAGTTCCGGCACCAGCTGCAGCTCCTGATGGATGACGATGACGCCGGCATGAAAGGCATCTCGGACGGAGCTGTAATGCTGCTCCAGGCCATCGATGACGATGCTGCCAGTATCAGCTGCCTGATCGCCCGAGAGAACCCTAATCAGCGTCGACTTGCCGGCGCCGTTTTCGCCCATCAGCCCATGCACGGCGCCTCTTTCGACATCGAAAGAGACATCGGACAGCGCCTGGACGCCAGGATAGCCCTTGGAAATGCCCTTGAATTCAAGGAAAGCCATGCTTGCTCCATCGAGAGAAGGTCCGGCGGCAACAAGCCACCGGACGGACATCATCCTGGCAGGACGATCATTCGATGCCGAGATCCTTGCGAACCTTCTCGTAGTCGCCGCGCAGTGCGAGGGAGCCGGAGGTGAGCGTCAGCTTCGGCGGCTCCTTGCTGTTGGCAATCCAGTCATACATGTTGATGGCCGTCTCGTAGCCGTGGCGCTTCGGCGAGATGATGACCGTACCGAAGAAGCCGGTTGCCGCGGGCTTCTTGAACTCGTTGATCGCCGAATCCGCACCGCCGATACCGACGCCGATCATGTTCGCTGCGGGAATGCCGACCGATTCCGAGGCGCGGACGGCGCCAAGCACAGCTTCATCGTTAAGGCCGAAAGCGACCCAATACTTGATATCGGCATGCTTGTTGAGAACCGTGGTCGCGGCATTGAGCGCAGCTTCCGTATCGGTCTTTGCCTGCGGCGCGTCAAAAATGTTCGCAGCCGGGAAACCAGCCGTCTTCAGAACCGAGATTGCGCCTTCGACGCGGTCGACGGCGGTCGGCAGCTGATCGTAGGAAACGCGGATCGCGCCGACATTCTTCATGTCCCAGCCGCGCTTCTTGATTTCATCGACGATCGCCTGGCCGACGGTCTCGCCGATCTTGGTGGCGGAAATGCCCATATGCGGCACGTCTTCGAGCGGCTTGCCCTCGGCATTGACCAGGCGGTCATCGACAGTCATCAGTTTCAGCTGGTTGGCTGCGGCCTTGGCGACGATGCCGGGGCCGAGCTTCACATCCGGCGTGCAGATGATGAAGCCCTGCGCGCCCTGTGCACCGAGATTATCGATCGCCGACTGCACCTTCTCGCCATCCTCGGCGCCGATCTTCACCAGCGTGAAGCCCTTCTCCTTGGCGGCCTGATCGGCGAATTTCCATTCGTCCTGGAACCAGGGCTCTTCGGGCTGCTTGACGATGAAGCCGATCTTGACGTCCTCCGCGAAAGCGGAGCCGGCCGCCAGAACGGCAAAGGTGCCTGCAAGGATTGCCGCTTTGAAAAAGCGCATGATCTCTCTCCCTTTGTTGGCGCGTTCCCATTCATCTCCCGGGAACCGCTCGACTTCCCTAAGTTATATTGTAATATGAGTCAATTATTTGTATAACAATTAAGCCGCGCTTGCAGCCCAATGGACCCGAGACCTTGAATATGAAAAAACATCATACCAGTCAATATTTATGTATGATTATTTATGCCGCTACAGCAATTGAGGCTTCGCTTGAAATGCTAGATACGGAGAAATCGTAAGGATATTGGCGAAAATGCCGGAGATAGCCCAAAAATAAATCATATATATGTTGACATGGAACCCGGCGAATATAGGGTGCGATCCATTCGGCACCGGCCTTGGTTGTGAGGGGAAGGCAACCGCTTAATGACCATTATCGATTTGCAGGACGGTTCGCTTTCGGTTCGCGTTTCAACCTTCGGCGGCACATTGCTTGATTACGCCTGGACAGTAGACGGTCGCAGGATTGCGCTATTAAGACCCGCTCCGGACGATGCTCATGCGTCCGCCTCCGCCTGCTATCCCCTCGTCCCCTTCGGCAACCGCGTGCGAAACAATCGCTTCGTATTCGAGGGGCGCGACTACCAGCTCAGGCCGAACACGGCTTCAGATCCTCACTACCTTCACGGTGACGGTTGGCAGGCCGAATGGTCCATCCTCTCCCGCAGCAGCAACGAATTGCAGATCGGCCTTCGTCATAGGGAAGGCGATACGCCCTATGGCTACGAGGCGAGACAGATCATCGCTCTGTCATCTGAAGGGCTGATGCTTCACATGAGCGTTGAGAATACCGGCAAGAAGGCGCTGCCCTTCGGGCTTGGCTGGCATCCATACTTCCCGATGACCCCTGAAACGACGCTCTTTGCGCCGGCGCAGCAATTTTGGACGGAGACGGAAGGCTGGCTTCCGGGAGAACGCACCGAGATTCCAGCCGATCTCGACTTCTCCGAGCCCTCACCCCTGCCCCGCCGCTGGGTCAACAACGGCTTCGAAGGATGGAGCGGCGAGGCGGAGATCGTCTGGCCGGAGAGACATGCAAGCCTGCGGCTGACTGCCGACATCTCAGTCAGGCACGCATTCATCTTCATTCCCGACACGAGCTTCAACCCGGCCTTTCGCCATGACTATTTCTGCTTCGAGCCGATGTCCCACATCGCCAACGGTCATAATCTCCCCGATCTTGGGGATTTGAAGATCCTGCAGCCGGGAGAGATCTTTGCAGGATCAATCCGTCTGCAGCCACAGGAATATTCGCGATAGCCTGCAAAAGGAACACTGAATGCCAAACCGCCTTTCTGGAAAACGGATCTTCATTACCGGAGCCGCGCAAGGGATCGGGCTGGCCATCGCCGAGGTGTGCGCGGCCGAAGATGCGAGCCTCTTCCTCATCGATCGCGACGAAGCTCTGCTGGAACAAAGCGCCGGCAAGCTCAGGGAAGATGGCGCCAACCTTGGCTATCAAGCCGCCGACATCACCGATGCCGAAGCCGTGCGCGCCGCCGTGGCCAGGGCGGCCGGCGAAATCGGCAGCATCAATGCACTCGTCAACAATGCCGGCGTCAACGTCTTTGCCGAGCCGCTGCAGGCAACGGACGAGGATTGGCAGCGCTGCTTCGACATCAACCTCAAGGGCGCCTGGAATTGCTGCCGATCCGTGCTGCCCGAGATGATCGCCCGGGGCGGCGGCGTCATACTCAACATCGCCTCGACCCACGCCTTCACGATCATTCCGCACACCTTCCCCTACCCGCTTGCCAAGCATGCGCTTCTTGGCATGACCAAATCGCTGGGGATCGAATATGCCTCGAAGAACGTGCGCGTGAACGCGCTCGCGCCCGGCTACGTCGCAACGCAAAAGGCCATCGATTACTGGAACAGCTTTCCCGATCCGGAAAAGGCGAAGGCCGAGACGATGAAGCTGCATCCGGGCGGCCGCATCGCCACTCCCCAGGAGATCGCCATGGCCGCGGTCTTCATGATTTCGGATGAATGTCCCTTCATGAATGCCGCCTGCCTGACCGTGGACGGAGGCCTGAGCGTATTGCAGCACCAATAGCATCGAAGACGAGGACACCTCTGCGATCACGCAGTGGCGCTAGAGCCTCTGTTTTTGCGTAACTCCGGGCGGAAAAGCATTATCGCGATCTGAGTTGGGCTATCGAGAGCATGAGGTCCGCGCTCATGCCCGTCTTGGAGCCTCGCGTGAGAATGGCGGATGCTGGGGAAGTCGTGCTCCCGCCATTTGCCGCATCATAGACGGCCGAGAAGCGCTTGAGCAGGTTGTTCACCTTGCCGGCATCATGCAAATCTTTGATCGGGAACAACTTTTCGAGCATCGCCGCCTGGCGGGTCACGTCCATGTTCGACATGGATGCGGGCAGCGAATAGGTCGTCTTGATCACATTGTAGAGCGCCGGATCCGACATGATATCGTAGACGGAATTGACCTGCGGCGCCTTGCGCTGAAAGTAGAGCGCGAGGCGAACGCCCTCATTGGAGCCCCCCTGCTGCGTTTCGAGCGTCTGGTGAAGATAGAGATCGTTGGTGGCGAGACGCGCACCCTTGTTCTGTCCCGGCTCGATCTTGGCTGTGGTCAGATTTCCCTTGGCGTCGAAATTGAAGGCGTTCACCATCGCCTTGAATTGCTGGCCAGCCTGTGTATTCAGAAAACCCTTGGCATCCTCGGGGTCTGCGGTGAAGGCCTTCTTCAAGGTATTCTTGTCGACCGTCTTGGGATCGATATTGTTCGCAACGAGGATAAACTCCGTCAGCTTCTTGTCGGCCAGGAGTTCGTCGACGGTCTTGATCTTGGCGATCGACTTGCTGAATTCGGTCGCCGCGTCCTTCGCATCCTTAACTGCCTTGTCCCGCATCTCGCCGGTCAACCCGAAGGTCTTCGACTTCGAATAGGCGGAAATCAGGCTGTTGATCGAGGTCTGCGACAGGGGCACGACCGGCGCCCGCAGATTGCCCTCGCTGTCGAAATTGAATGCTTTGGCAAGCTCGACGAATCTGTCGTCTTTCAACGAATTAACATAGCTCTTGCTGTCATAGGGGTCGCTCTCCAGGATCTTGCGCAACTGATCCCTGGAGACCTCGTTCTTGTCAATCCCAAAGGCGCGAAGCGCCATGTCCTCTATGGTTGGAAGATTCTTGTTCTTCGTGTCGTTGGCGGCAAAGAAGTCCGCAATCGTCTTTATCTCGCCGACCGCGGTCTTGTAGTGTTTCTCGGCGTCGTCGAACAGGGCCTGTTTCGCGCCTTTGGCCTCGTTCATATATTTGGTCGAGATATCGTCGATAGCCTGTTGTGTCTGCGCCGGCTGACCGGTCGGCAGCGTTCCGTCGGACGCAAACTGGAAGTGCGAAACCATGTCCGCCATTCCGGTCACGGCGGCATAATCGGAGTTCGTGAAGGCGAGGTTGAATTGGACCGGAGTGAGCTTGGGATTGAGATTGAATGCGGTCTTTATATAGGAAAACAGCCTGTTATCGCCGGTAATATCGCTGATCGATTGAACTTTCGTGATCGCCTGACGATAGTAGTCGTCATTGCTGGTGGCCGCAGCCGAGGTCAAGAGGCTCGGAACCATGCTATCATATCGCGAGATCATGGCCTCCTTCTGCTCCGTCGTCTGCGCAGTCGCACCGGAAAGCGTTCCGTCGGCATTGAAGCTGAACTGCGACGCGATCAGCTTGTATGTCGGCTGCGCCGATGCCGTCGAGAAATTGCTCGCCGTGTTGACGAAGCTGTTCGGATCGTTGACATCGCTGGTCAGAACCGACTTCAGGAACGCCTTCGAGATATTGTCCGGGTTTAAACCGTGTGCCCGCAGGATATAGTCCGTCATCCTGCTGCTGTTGACGATATCGTCGACATTCGACACTTTGTCGATCCAGCTATCGTAGAACTTGCTTTCCTTCTTGGCCAAGGCCGTTTCATTGGCGAAGGATTGCTCATAAAGCCCGATCGTATCGCTCTTCTGGGAATCGCTCTGAGCCGATTGATTTTTTGAGGTAGCGCCAAAATTGAAAGCAGCGGCGAATTGCCGATAGCGGCTGTCCGTCAGTTTGTTTGCAAAGCTGCTCGTATCGCTAAGATCGCTGGCCAGGACCTTTTTCATGAAGGCCTTGGCATAGGTCATGTCCTCAAGGCCATAGGCCTTCATCGCATAGCTGTACAGCTTGTAATCGCTCAGAAACTCATCGACATTCTTAACCTTGCCGATATGCGCATCGTAATATTGCTGGTCGCTCTTGACCGTCGCCTGCTTGGCGATGCGCGCAAGCGTTGATGCCATGTCCTTTGTCGCGGACACGTAGCCGAGATACGTCGAAATCATTGATCGCCCCCACAGCGCAGTTCACCGATATTCGCCCCACATGGACCATCGCAACCAGACCTTGCGCGAGACTAAATCGCAATCTGTGGGCCTAATTTCACGGAACCGCATCTGGGTCGGCAAGGCGGACATTTCTGTCAGAATATTGCATCCGCCACTCTCCCCGACGTCGCGCGCGTGGCAGTGGTGACGCCGTACGAGATAAATGTTGCAGACCGGCCGGTCGCATCCGTCAAAGGTTCAGCTTGCAAATTCGGCCGATCGCGATTGATTGAAGGACAACCGCACGACGAGCCCCGAAGGCGAGTTGTCTGCAAAGGAAATGGTTCCGCGGTGACGGGATACGACATCGCGTACGATGGAAAGACCCAATCCAAATCCGCTTCTCCCGATCAGGGATCGCGCATCGTCTGCAACATAGAAAGGCTCCAACACCTTGGCGCGGTGTTCTTTCGGAATACCGGGGCCGTTGTCGGAGATCCGGATTTCAAAGCCGCTTGCACCTCGGCTTTCAAGCAATACGACGACCTCTGTCCCATGCTTGATCGCATTATCGATCACATTGGAGAGCGCGCGTCTCATTCCCAATTCCTCGCAGAAGTAAGCCATTCTGGCAGGCCCCTGATATCGTATATCGAAGCCTAAATCCGCAAACTCGTTACAGATGGTCTGAATGAGGCTCGGCATGTCTATGACATATCCGGCGCGCCGGTCGTTCTGCTCGCGCAGATAATGCAGCGTTTCCGAGATCATGTTGTCTATGATTTCGATTTCATCGATCATGCTGCCCAGTTTCCCGGTCTGGACTCCGCGCTCAAGCTTCAGGCGCAGGCGCGTCAGCGGAGTGCGAAGATCGTGGCTGATTGCAGCCAGCATGCGGGTCCGTTCTTCTATCAGGGACTGCAGACGCCCATGAAGATGATTGAGAGCCCTCGCCACTTGAATGACTTCCTGCGGCCCTGCATCGTTGATCGGCTGGGCCTGGGTCGATACGTGGCCAAGAGCGTCAGCCGCCGCTGCTATCGACGAGAGTGGTGCCATAAGCCGCTTGATGATGTAAACGGCCAGGAAAAGCACCACGATCATGACCGTCGCAACGACGAAGCCAAGCTGTATGAAGATGAACCGCTGCATCGGCGGGCGGTGCGTCGTCTGGAAAATCAAAGCGTATTGATTGTTGATCTTGACGACGACCGAGTTGCCCGTGGAGATCGAGATATCCGATGACGACAGGTTCCAATGGGAGAGGAGCTCGTTTCGCAGTTCGTCGGCAAAGCCGCTTTCCTGCTCGGTGCGCTTTTCTGCCGAGGTAAATTCGGGGCTGGAGAAAAACACGGCACTCGGAACGATTTCTATATGCATCTCAAGCCATCGCGAAGCCTTGATGGTCTTTTTCAGCTCCTCGAGTGACGCGCTCTGGCGGGCGTCGTCGGCGATCGTGGCTATGCGCGCGGCCGCCGAGGCCGCCGCAAGCTTGAGATTGGTCTCATTATGCCATCCATAAGAGAGAAAGAGAAACGCCACCGAGGTGCATACCGTCCCCAGAACAACGGCTGCAAGCACAACCGCAATCATCTGCGTGACGATGGACTTGTGATTGATGAAACGAAGATACCCCGTCATAATATCTCTATGCTGGGCGTAAAGACGTAGCCTCCCAAGCGAACGGTTTTGATGAAGGTCGGAGAGCGCAGGTCGGGTTCGATCTTCTGGCGTATTCGACTGATATGGACATCAACGCTGCGGCCGATCGGGCCGGCTATGCCGCTGTGCGTGAGCTCCAGAAGCTGCTCCCTCGTCAGAATACGCCTTGAGTTCTGACAGAACGCCAGAAGAAGGTCAAACTCCGTGCTTGTCAGCGTCACGCGGGCGCCCTCCGGGCTGAACAGCTGCCGCTGCCCCGGCTCGACGCGCCATCCCTCGAAACGGAAGGCGGAATGGAAAGGATCGTTTGGCGGTCTGCTGATATGGGAACGTCTCAGGAGTGCGTGGATTCTCGCAAGAAGCTCTCGATGGTTGAAAGGTTTGGTGACATAATCGTCGGCGCCGATTTCCAGCCCTATGATCCTGTCCACATCCTCCGAACGCGCCGTCAGCATGATGATCGGGACCAATGACGTCGCTCTCAACCGGCGGCAGATGCTCAATCCGCTCTCGCCGGGCAACATCACGTCGAGAATGACAAGATCGGCCGTATTGTCTTCCAGATACGCATCCATCTTCTCGGCGGAGGCGGCCCACATACTGTTAAAGCCGTTTTCGGCCAGAACTTCCGACAGTATCTTCGCGATCTCGCTATCGTCCTCCACCAGAAGGATCGACTGCTTCTGCTCCTTGTTTGCAGTTCTAATGGTATTCATGGGCACCTTTACTGCAGCTCAGATCAATTCGGGAACATTTCGATGCTCTCAAGGCATGCGTTTAATGTTCTTTCGAGCCAGCTCGGCTGTTCCCGCACAAGGTGTATTGTACATTAGGTAGCCTGCACCTAATTTTGTCGAGCTTGTGGCAGGTACCGTCCACGCAGTTGGCAATACTGTCACTTTGTTTCGGAAATTGCATAAATTTACATAGAGAAACATAAAATAAATAAGCAGAAATATACAGAAACATAAATTAACGCAACTTAATCCAAAGCGTAGCTATCTTCGTCTATTCCTTGCCAAATGGCAATGGAGTCCGAAATCGTGCGTCCAGCTACGCATAGTGTTGCAGTATCCCAGCAGGAAGGCCGGGCAGGTACAAGCCCGGATAGTCAAGCAGAATTCGATTGTAAGGCTCAGGTAGTTCAATGGCTATCAACTGAGCGAAACACGGCGGAAATCAGAAGTATTTCTCCGTTATCTCGTCACGGAATGACAAGTAGTCAGTCAAGAAGGAACATATCTCCTAAAGGAATCGCGATCGCACGCAGGCGGAACAAGATACACAAAGAGATACCAGCATTTCTCGCGCTACTTGCGGAGTGCCGCATTTGAGACGCATAGCTCCGTTGTCCTCAAACCGAGCTACCATGGCTTGGTCGTTCACCATCATCGCCACATGTGCAGCCAGTGATCATTCACTTGCGCAAGGGCAATTTCAGCGGCAACCGGCAGGTCAGACGTCGACACTACCGACCACGACAAACGTTAAGATTCCGGATGGGACGAAGCTGCTCTTACAGGCGAACGAGGCTATTTACAACAAAGATACGCAGATAATAACCGCACGCGGCGCAGTTCAAATCCACTATGGCGGCTATAAATTGGTAGCCAATCAGGTCGACTACAACCAGATCACAAAAAGGATGACTGCGACAGGAAATGTGGAATTGATCACCCCTGATGGTAACCGTACCTACGGTGACAAAATGGACGTGACCAATGATTTCTCCAATGGATTTATCGAGGCCCTGCGGGTTGAAATGCCCGACAATACGAGAATGGTGGCAATCAAGGGCGACCGCGTCGGCGGCTCCAAGGTTATCCTGACCAAAGGCGTCTATACCGCCTGCGCTCCGTGCTCGGAACAGGGCCGCGCTCCGCTGTGGCAGGTGAAGGCAGAGAGGATTATCCAGAACGGCATCACTCATACGATAAGACTGGAGCATGCAAGGCTTGAACTTTTCGGCCAGCCGATCGCCTATATTCCCTGGATGACCGTGCCCGACAATACCGTAAAGAGAAAGTCGGGCTTTCTGTTTCCAACCTTCAGCGTCTCCCAGAATCTCGGCTTTGGCGCGGCAATCCCCTATTACTATGTGATTTCGCCGAGCATGGACGCGACGGTTACCGCGACAGGATATAGTAATCAGGGTTTGCTATTGCAGGGCGAGTTTCGCCAGCGGCTTGAAAACGGCAGCTATGATCTGCGCGCAGCCCTCATCGATCAGGCCGACCCGGGTGCGTTTGACACCGGAACCACCGATGTGAATGCCAAGCTCAGGACGCTCATAGCTTCCAAAGGCGATTTCAGGATCAACCCACGCTGGACTTTCGGCTGGGATGTCATGGCGCAGAGCGACAACGACTTTGCCCGAACCTATAATATCGAGGGGCTCAATCAAACCACACATACCAATCAGGCCTACTTGACCGGCATCGGCAAACGGAACTTTTTCGATATGCGGTTCGCCTACTACAATGAGCAGGACGCCACAACCGGCAGCACCTTGCAAAAGCAGCAGGCCGTCGCCTATCCGGTGATCGATTATCACGCGATCGCGCCACAGCCTGTTCTCGGTGGAGAACTGTCGCTGACCAGCAATTTCACGAATGTCTCGCGCAGCACCGCGGACGTCGTCGTCAATCCCGACAACTCAGACCGCTTTCTCGGGCTTACTGGCGATTATGCGCGGCTTACGACCGAAATGCAGTGGCAGCGCTCCTTCGTGACGCCTCAGGGGCTGGAGTTGACGCCGCTGCTTGCCGCCCGTGGAGATACGATGGCTCTTGGGATGGATGGGCCGAACTCCATCAGCCCCTCATATGTCTATGCCGGTAACTACGACGACAATGGCGCTGCCGCGCGGGAAATGCTGACGGCCGGGCTAGAGGCCAAATATCCGATCCTGGCGACCACGGAGCACTCCACGCAGGTCTTCGAACCCATAGCGCAGATTTATCTCCGACCCGACGAGCAGCTTGCCGGTCAGTTGCCGAACGAGGATGCTCAAAGTTTCGTATTCGATGCGACGAACCTCTTCGACCGGGATAAATTCTCCGGCTTCGACCGCGTGGAAGGGGGAACGCGTGCCAATGTCGGCATGCGTTACACCGGCAGCTTCGACAGCGGCTACAAACTGGACAGTGTCGTTGGCCAGTCCTACCAGCTCATGGGAATGAATTCATTTGCAACGCCGGACCTGGTCGGCGCCGGCCTCGAATCGGGGCTCGAAACGGCACGATCGGACTATGTGACGATGTTCGGCATAACCATGCCGCACGGCATTTCAGTTTCGACGTCCTATCGGCTCGACCACGACAATTTTGCGCTAAAGCGCGGCGATACGACGATTGGTTATGTCACGCCGATTCTCGATACGCAGTTGACCTATACGCATATCGAGGCTCAGCCCGATTACGACATACCCACCAATGAGGATGAGCTCCAACCGCAGGTGAAATTGAAACTCTCGGATCAATGGTCAGTCAACACGACGCTCGGATATGATCTACGCGCCAAGGATCTCAGCGAACACGACTTCGGCGTAACCTATTCCGATGAATGCACGACTGCCAGCCTAGTTTACGACTGGAAAAAGGATACCTCCAGCACGACGGGCGTCGATTGGTCCATAATGCTGCACCTGACGTTCCGCACGCTGGGGGAAGTCAAGCTCGGCGGCAATTAGATCATTTCAGATTTGATCCGCAGCTTTCGGATCGCTTCAGACAAGATCGCGAACCGCCTTGCGATGAAGCAGTTTTGGTCGACATGCCGGGATCCCGATGTACTTCAGGGTTCCGCGCGCGATCGGCAAGACGGAGACCCAATCGAAATATTACTTAACATTACTTAACACCGAAGAGCACGGAGAAGTGATAGTGCTCTTTCTACGTCACAGGCAGATTCTCCGACCGCATGGATATTCATTTCTCTGAAAAACCCGCGGAACAGCTCCAATTGGAAATGCAAGGTAAAAGCGTAGATGAACTCTGATTTACCGCGGTCAAAGTTAAAACGTTCAAATTCGACAATTGCCATTTTAGCATTCATAAGCACAGCCATAGCCGCGCCTCTGTCTGCGCAGGCAGCTATGGTAAGTGATATACGGGTGGTTGGTGCCGAGCGCGTTGGACCGACCGCAGTAAAGGACAATATAACGATCGCTCCTGGCAAGAGCTTTTCAGATGCGGATATCGACCAATCGATCAAACAACTCTATGCAACTGGCTATTTTTCCGATGTACATATATCGGTAGAAGGCCATAGTCTCGTTATCTCCGTACACGAGAACAATCTCATCAATGCAGTTGTATTCAACGGGAACAAGAAGATAAAGGACGATAAATTGGCCGAGCTGGTTAAGTCCAAGGCGGCTGGCCCATACAGTGAAAGTCAGGTTCAAGACGACATAAAGTCGATCAAGGATGCCTATGCCGCGATCGGGCGCAACAATGTCCAAGTGACGCCGCAAGTCGTCAACATCGCGAAGAACAGGGTCAATCTCGCTTTCGTCATCAACGAAGGCGACCGCACGACAATCAGCAAGCTGACATTCTCCGGAAATCATGCTTTCAGCGGCGGTCGTCTCGCCGCGGTGATCAGCACAAAGAAATCCACTTTCCTGTCGTTTCTGACGCGCAAGGATATTTATAGCGAAACGAAGAAAGACGCCGACGAGGACGCACTTCGTAAATTCTATTACGATCACGGATTTGTCGATTTCAGGCTGGTGTCCGATAATGCAACCTTCGACAGCGCGACGAACAGCTACGACGTCAGCTTCGTTGTCGATGAGGGCGAGAAATATCGCTATGGCGATATTTCAGTGACATCAACCGTGCAGGGTATCAATGCCGACGACCTGAAAAGCCTCGTCATCACGCGCAAAGGCGATACCTATAATGCCGAGGATATCCAGAAGTCGATTGACGCAATCTCGAAACGCATAGAGGCAGCCGGCTATCCATTTGCCAAGGTAACGCCGCGCGGCAATCGCAACCCCGAAGATCATTCCGTCTCGATAGAATACATCGTCGATCAGGGTGAACGCGCCTATGTGGAGCGCATCGAAATTCGCGGCAACACACGAACGAGGGACTATGTCATTCGGCGTGAATTCGACCTCAACGAAGGGGATGCCTTCAATGAGCAGATGATTGCGCGCGCCAAACGCCGCCTGGATGCGCTCGGCTATTTCACGTCGGTGAAGATCTCGACACGTCCTGGCAGCGCTCCGGATCGGGTCGTCATCATCGTCGATGTCGAAGATCAGCCAACCGGCTCCTTCGGTATCGGCGGGGGCTACGCTGTCGGCGTCAACGGTGGTCCTTTGCTGGAAGCCTCCGTGGAGGAGAAGAATTTCCTCGGACGCGGCCAGTATATCAAGGTTGCGGCAGGCGCGAGCACGAGCGGAAGCCAAACCTACACTCTCTCCTTCACCGAGCCATATTTCCTTGGCGAACGCCTCGCCGCCGGCTTCGACCTTTTCAAGAGCGTCACCACCAGCAGCGATTACTACGACTACGGCGAGGAAGGTATCTCGCTGCGGATCACGGCGCCTATCACCGAGGACCTTTCGACGACGCTTCGCTACACCTACAAGCAGATTACCTATACTGGCGAGAGCGACTGGCAGGACAATCTCTCCGCACCGTACCAGAACCTGATCAACAACGGTCCCTGGACGCAATCGAGCGTTTCCCAGACCTTCACCTACAATACTCTTGACGATCAGAACCTACCGCGTGACGGCTTCATCGCCAAGGTCACGCAGGAAGTCGCCGGTCTTGGCGGCGACTCGAACTATTACAAACTCAGCGGCAAGGCGCGCTACTACCACACACTTTCGGACTCACAGGATATCATCGGTTCGATAACCCTTGGTGCCGGCTACATGACTTCGACAAATGGTCAGGACTTGAACATTTTCGATCAGTTCATGATCGGCGGCAGCGAGATTAGAGGCTTTGAAGATGCGGGCATCGGTCCAAGGACGTCCGACGGCGATCCGCTCGGCGGAACCAAATACTTCACCGCCTCGGTGGAAACGAGCATGCCGACGCCGGGCATGCCGCAGGATCTCGGCTTCCGCAGCTCCGTCTTCCTGGACGCGGGAACGCTCTATGGCAATGATGCCAATCTTTATGGTGATGTCCTGCACGATGGATCGGCGCTGCGCGCATCGGCCGGCATCGGACTGACCTGGGCGTCACCATTCGGCACAATCAATCTCAGCTACGCCGTGCCGTTCCTCAAGCAGGACTACGACAAGGTGGAAAACTTCCGCTTCGGCTTCGGCAACCAGTTCTGACGCAATCCGGATCAGCGCCCGGCTGCTAAGACGCAAGAAGTCTTCGGCGCCTCCAATGTGCGATGCACAGAGCTTTAAATTCTCCGGCAGGAATTGCCTGGAACGAATTTCGGCGTCAGCACGAAATCCTGCGGCGGCTCGACCGCACCTTGCGGATTGGTGATGCGGTGCATCAGGCGGCGCGCGATGATGCCGCCGAGCGCCAGCGTGTCCTGAACCACCATGGTGATGCGCGGCGTGATGACCGAGCTCCATTGCACATTGTCGATCATGGCGAGCGAGATGTCCTCGGGACAGCGGAAGCCTAGCTCCTGCATGGCCTGCAGCGCCGAAAGCGCCACGGTATTGTTGGCGCCGAGGATCGCGGTGGGGCGCTCGGGCTGGATCAGCAAGCGCATGGCTGCCTCATAGCCGGCCGTGCGTGTGAACTGGCCGTCGACGATGAAGTTCGGGTTCACCTCGATGCCGGCATTGGCCATAGTCTCGGCAAAGCCACGATATCTCTCCGTTGCCGTGTGCATATGGCTCGGGCCGGTGATGAAGGCGATGCGCCGGTGGCCGAGCTGCAGGAGATGCTCGGTCAACATCGCGCCGGCGAGATAGTTGTCGGAGCCGACGAAATCGCGCTCGATGCCGGCGACCTTCTGGTCGAAACAGACGATCGGCACGTTCAAGCCGGCGATGAAGTCAAGATAGTCCTGGTCGTAGCCTGACGGCGCAAGCGCCAGGCCCGCGGTCTTGAGGCCGATCAGGTGCTCGACCATCGCTCTCTCGCGATCCGTCTTGCCGGAGGAATCGGTGACGACGACGAAATGCTGGTGGTCGAGCGCATAGTTTTCCAGCTCACGCCGGATATCCCCGAAAAATGGATTGCCGACATTGCCGACGACGAAACCGATCATGCGGCTGCGGCCGCGCGCCAGACTTTGCGCAAGCGGATCGGCAACGAAGCCGACAGCGGCAATCGCCTGACGAATTTTTTCCAGCGTCTTCTGGCTGACACGCGCCGGATTGCTCAAAGCCAACGACACCGTCGAGACGGATACGTCAGCGAGTTTGGCGACATCGCGAATTGTGGCCATGAATTTTTCGAACCGTTTCTATCGCCTTCAGCGTTCCAATCGAAGATACCTTCCTCAATGAATCGCTGTCATAAATCTAACATTTGTCGGCCATGAAGCAATATGCAGAAAGAGATTTCAACAGCGCGCTTGACATATAGGGCAAGTGGATCGATGATTAAATCGAACCGGTTCGATTAAGCCTTAACACTTGGGAGGATAGTGTGAGCGACGCAGCGATCAGTGGCGGCCAGAATGTGGCCGATGGCAAAACATGGTTTGGACACGACCGCTTCGGCATGTTCATCCACTTCGGACTTTACGCTCTCGGTGCACGCCACGAATGGCTGAAGAACCGCGAGGAATTCACCACCGAGGCCTATCAGAAGTATTTCGACAACTTCGATCCCGATCTCTACGACGCCCGCGAATGGGCACGCCGCGCTCGCGAGGCCGGCATGAAATATGTGGTTCTGACCGCCAAGCACCATGAGGGCTTCTGCCTGTGGGACAGCAAGGTTACCGACTACAAGGTCACCAACACGCCCTATGGCAAGGATCTGATCGGCCCTTACGTCGAAGCGCTTCGCGCCGAGGGATTGAAGGTCGGTTTCTACTATTCCCTGCTCGATTGGCATCATCCGGATTTCCCGATCGACGGGCACCATCCGCAGCGCAACCATCCCGATGCCGCAAAGCTCAACGAGGGCCGCGACGTCAAGCGCTATGCGCAATATATGCGCGACCAGGTGACTGAACTCCTGACGAACTTCGGCAAGATCGACGTCATCTGGTTCGATTTCAGCTATCCCCGCCGCACCTACAAGAGCCTGCCGGGCAAGGGCCGCGCCGACTGGGAGAGCGAGGACCTGATGAAGCTGGTACGCCAGCTGCAGCCTGAGATCATCGTCGGCGATCGCCTCGACCTGCCGCGTGACGCCGATCACATGCCCGATCTGGTGACGCCAGAACAATATACGCCACGCGTCGCTCCGACCGTCGCAGGCCTACCGGTGCGCTGGGAAGCCTGCCACACCTTCAGCGGCTCCTGGGGCTATTATCGCGACGAGACCAGCTGGAAGGATGCCGGCCAGCTTATCAACATCCTGGTCGATACGGTTTCGCTCGGCGGCAACCTTTTGATGAATGTCGGCCCGACCGGCCGCGGCACCTTCGACGCCCGCGCCATCACGGCACTCAACACCTATGGCGAATGGCTGCGGCTGAACGGCCGCGCGATCTATGGCGCCGGTCCTTCCACCCATAAGGCGCCGAGCGGTTGCCGCTTCACCCAGAAGGGCAACCGGCTCTACCTGCACATCCAGACTTGGCCGTTCCGCCACATCCACATCGAAGGGCTGGGGCGCAAGGTCAAGTATGCGCAATTCCTGCACGATGCCAGCGAGCTGCACTGGCTCGATCCGGATGCCGAGGTCGATTCCAATATCGGCGTCGCCGTCGGCGAAGGTATCCTGACGCTCGAACTGCCGGTTCTGAAGCCCGACGTCGTGACCCCCGTCATCGAGCTGATCCTCAAGGATTAAGGAGAGAACGAAGCCCAGCCGCCCGGTGCCGTCATGAGCCGCGAAGCCGAACTCATTGCCGCGATGACCCCCTTGATCGCCGATCTGGCGGAAGACGGCAATGGCGCCGTCGCGCTCGCCGGCTCGCGCGGCAAGGGATGGTCGGATGCGCAATCGGATTTCGATTTCCGGGTCTATGCCGATGCCTATCGCGGACCGGAGGTTCGCCAAACGGCAGCGTGGCGGCGCTTCGATGCCGCGCTGCAAAGTTGGCAGGCAGAAGGCATCCGCATGGATGGCGTCTGGATGCGGCGGTACGCCGGCGTGCAGCGCGATCTGGATTCCTGGCTTGCCGGCATCGTCGTGCCGAAGAGCTTCGAATGGACGATCTGGGGCTATCACCTGCCGACAGATCTTGTCAGCCAGCAGATCATCGCCGACCCCAGTGGCTTGCTGGCCGGCTGGAAGCAGCAGCTGGCGCAGTACCCTGAAGCGCTGAGGGCCTCGGTCCTCAGCCAGTACATGGATATCCTGCGCTATTGGGCCAGGGATTATCATTATGAGAGCAAGGTCGTTCGCCGCGATCTCGTCTTTCTCGTCGGGCTGACGGGCAAGCTTGCCAACGCCATCCTGCAGACGGTTTTTGCCTTCAACCGGGTCTATTTTCCGGGCGACGGCTGGAACCTGCCGATGGCGGCCGAACTGGAGCGGTTGCCGCCGGACTTCCTCCAGCGGATGACCGCCATTCTGGAGCCGGGACAGGACCCGGACATATGGCGGCGCCAGCGGACAGAATTGATCGGCCTGATCGCCGACCTGGAGGCCATGATCGCGGCCTGAACAGGCCGCAAGACCAAACCGGAGGGGAGCGTCCGGATAGTGATGAACGTCACTGCAACGAAAGTCATTAAGGAGGAGGAACAATCATGAAGCGTTCATTGATATTTGCCGCCGCCCTTGCGGCGAGTTCACTACCCGGCATCGGCGCCAAGGCGCAGGATGCCCCCGTGACACTGACCTGGCAGATGTGGGGTCAGCCGAACGATGCCGAGCTGTGGCAGCAGTTGGCCGATCTCGTTAATAAGCAATATCCCAACATCAAGGTCAATCTGCAGCTTTCGGGCTGGACGGATTACTGGACGCGACTGCCGGTTCTGGCGGCATCGGGACAGGTCGCCGATATCGTTTCGATGCAGTCGATGCGCATGCCGAATTTCTATTCGATCCTGACGCCGCTCGACGATTATGTGAAAAGCAGCGACGTGAAGGTGGCGGACTTCGAGACATCGATCATGTCCGGCCTTTCACAGGACGGCAAGCTCTATGCCCTGCCCTACGATGTCGGCCCGTGGATGGTCTTCTACAATCGCGACAAATTCGCCGCTGCCGGTTTGAAGGAGCCCGCCAAGGACTGGACGTTCGACGATTTCAAGGCCGACGCCAAGGCGCTGACCAAGGACGGAACCTACGGCTACGGAACCCAGGCCTTCGATTTCATCGCCGGCCCCGTCGCGCTTGGCGCGGATTATTTCAACGCCGACAATGAATTCGACCTCACCAATGCCGGTTTTGTCGATGCCTTCAGCAAGTATGCCGATCTCACCGCCAAGGACAAACTCTCGCCGGTCTTTGCCTCCGCTGCCGATGCTTCCGCCGCAAGCGGCCGCTTCGCCTCGGGCAATGTCGCCATGTATATCGACGGTCCCTGGTCGCTGATTACCGGGCAGGCCAATGTCAACTTCAAGATCGGCATCGCGCCGCTGCCGCGCGGCACCGGTCCCTCGCGCTTCATTACGGCAGGCTCCGGCTGGGGCATTTCCGCCACCAGCCAGCACAAGGATGCCGCCTTCAAGGCGCTACAGGTGCTGACCGGCCCGAAGGCTGCCGAAATCCTCGGTTCGGCCGGACGCGCGCTGCCGGCCCGGCTTGCACAGCAGACCGCCTGGTATGACGGAGCGGCGAAGAATGTCAGCGGCACCCGCGACACGCTCGAATATATGTTCGCCCATACCACGCCGTTCCGCATCAACGAGAAATGGAACCAGTTCGAGAATCTGGTGATGCAGTACGTGCCGCTGGCACTGACGGGGGACTCGAAGCCCGAAGGCGTATTGAGCGATATTCAGAGCCAGCTACCATAGACCGGGCACCTGGCCGGCCTGCGGTCGGGCCATCGGCTCGACCGCAGCGCTACTGCCGAAAAGGAGAGGCCCATGATGCTGGGCAAGCACACCGACATGATCGCAAGACCAAGGCCACGCTCGCGCAAATGGTTCAGAGGCGAGGGATGGACGGCCTTGTTCTTCCTGTTGCCAGGCCTGATCGGCATCGTCCTGTTCCTCGTCTTGCCGATACTTGCCTCGATCGCGCTCAGCTTCACCAATTGGCAGCTGCTCGGCACGCCGCGTTTCGTCGGCTTCTCTAACTATGTGCGCCTGTTTACGACCGACCCGCAATTCTGGACGGTCATGCGCAACACCATCTTCTTCACGGCCGAATATCTGGTGCTCAATATCGTCATCTCGCTGGGGTTGGCGACCTGGATCTCGAGCCTGAAGATCGGGCAGCGCTGGTTTCGGGTGATCTTCTTTCTGCCGACCTTCACCCCACTCATCGCCGTCGCCATGGTCTGGATGCTGATCTTTACCAGCGGCGGCCTGTTCGACAGCATGATGGCGGCGTTGTCCCTGCCGTTCTCGGGCGTGCTGAACGATCGCACGCTTGCCATGCAGGCCGTCGTGCTGACATCGATCTGGGCTGGCGTCGGCTACAATACGGTTCTCTTCAATGCCGCGCTCGACATGGTGCCGGCAACTTATCTGGAAGCGGCGCGCATCGACGGCGCCACGGCCTGGGACCGCTTCTGGAAAATCCGCCTGCCCTTGATCTCGCCGACGCTATTCTTCGGCACCGTCATGACGGCGATCACGTCGCTGCAGGTCTTCGACCAGATTTTCGTCATGACCAAGGGTGGGCCGGGATCGTCGACCGCGACGCTCGGCTATGCCATCTACCAGCGCGGTTTTCAGAACTTCCAGATGGGCTATGCCTCGGCCATCGCCTGGGTGATGTTTGCGCTGATCATGGCGCTGACCGCCCTGCAATTCTGGTTCCAGCGCAAATGGGTGCATTATGACGCTTAAATCCGAAGCCAGAGCACGCCGGAAGCTGGTGCTCGATGTCGTCAATCACCTGGCAATCACACTCGTCGCGATCGCCTTTCTCTTTCCGTTCTTCTGGATGGTCTCGAATGCGGTGCGCTCCAATGCCGAGGTGACGGCAATACCCCCGCGTATCCTGCCCGACGTCTTCGAATGGGGTAACTTTGCCGCCGCCTGGACCCAGCTGCCCTTCGGCCGCTTCTTCCTCAACAGCGCCATCATCGCCATCTGCGTGACGGCCATCACCGTCGTCGTCTCCTGCCTGTCCGGCTACGCCTTCGCGCGGTTGAAATTCAGGGCACGCGAAGCGCTGCTGCTCGGTTATATCGGCACGCTGATGGTGCCGCCGCTGATGCTGATCATTCCGCTGTTTCTGATCGTCAACAAGCTCGGTCTGGTCAACACTTTCCCCGGCGTGATCCTGCCGATCTCCTTCGGCACCTTCGGTGCTTTCCTGATGCGGCAGTTCTTCCTCTCCATTCCCATGGAGCTCGAGGAGGCGGCAAGGATCGACGGCGCTTCGCGCCTGCGCATTCTCGTCAGCATCATCGTGCCGCTGTCCATGCCGGCGATCGGGCTTCTGTCGCTCTTCACCTTCATCGGGCAATGGAACAACTTCCTCTGGCCGCTGATCGTCATGACCGGTGCTGACAATGCCACCCTGCCCGTCGGCCTTACCCTGTTCCAGACGCAGCAAGGCACGCAGTGGAACTACCTGATGGCCGGCGCCACCCTTTCCATGCTTCCGGGCGTCTTCCTCGCGATCATCCTGCAGAAGCTCATCTACAACAGCATCGCCCTCAATGCGGGCATGGGCGGCCGCTGAGGCACCGGCCGCGATTTCGGGAGAGATATCCATGGCGAAACTGACCATTCGCAACGCCATCAAACGCTACGGCGCACTCGAAGTGCTGCATGGCGTCTCCGTTGCCGCGCAGGACGGCGAATTCATGGTGCTTGTCGGCCCGTCGGGCTGTGGCAAATCCACCCTGCTGCGCATGATCGCCGGGCTGGAAGGCATCAGCGACGGCGAGATCGAAATCGGCGATCGCGTTGTCAACGATCTCGAGCCGAACGAACGCGATATCGCCATGGTGTTCCAGTCCTATGCGCTCTATCCGCATATGACGGTGCGCGACAACATGGCCTTTTCGCTGAAGCTCGCGCGCCGCAGCAAACAGGAGATCGAGCAGAAGGTGAACGATGCGGCCGCGATCCTCGATCTCTCCGCCCTCCTCGATCGCTATCCCCGACAACTGTCGGGCGGACAGCGTCAGCGCGTGGCGATGGGCCGGGCCATCGTCCGCAATCCCGCCGTCTTCCTCTTCGACGAACCGCTGTCCAATCTCGATGCAAAGCTGCGCGTGCAGATGCGCACCGAGATCAAGACGCTTCACCAGCGCCTCGGCACCACCATGGTCTATGTCACGCACGACCAGATGGAGGCCATGACCATGGCCGACCGCATCGTCGTCATGCGCGGCGGCCATATCGAGCAGATCGGCTCACCACTCGAAATCTACGATGCGCCCGCCAATAGCTTCGTCGCCGGCTTTATCGGGTCGCCGTCGATGAACTTCATCGATGGCCTCGTCACCGATCGAAACGGAAGCCTAGGATTGCAGGACGCGGAAAACCTGCATTGGCCGCTGCCGGAAAGCGCCCGTCGCCATCTCGGCCGATCCGTCCAGCTTGGCATCCGCCCGGAACATATTGCCGTCGACGCAAATGGCGTAGAGGCCAAGGTCATCATTATCGAGCCGACTGGCTCGGACACGCATCTGCAATTGCAGGCCGGCGCGCAATCGATCGTGGCAGCCATCAGGGACCGCCCTTCGGTGTCTCCCGGCCAGCCGATCCAGCTCAGGATCGATCCGGCAAAGGCACATCTGTTCGATCCGTCGAATGGCCAGCGCCTGCATTGATTGCGAGGCCTTTGTTCTCCGGGTTATTGCGGCAGATAAAATCTTCTGTCCGCACGGCTTTTGGGTTTCAAAATCTAGAGCATTTCCCGGAAAAGTGCGCAGCGGTTTTCCGTCCGGAATGCGCCAAGAAATAAAAGGATAGAGTGGTTTCGCGATTCGAAGAAAAGCGGAACTGCGCTAGCCATGGACCGCAGTCCAGCTTAAAGACGGGGCACGTTTTGAATAGCCTGGAGAGAAAGCTGATGAGCCAGCAAGGTCAGAAGACGATCGCCACATGGTATGTCGACCCGGACGCCGAAGACAGGATGGCCGATGGGCATGCGCCGATCTGGAGACATCTGATCGACCTGATCGTCGAGCGTGATCTATCCGCCAAGAGCGTCGTCGATTTCGGCTGCAACCAGGGCGGCCTGCTGCGTCATCTCTATGCCATCAGGCCGTTTCGCAAGGCGCTGGGCATCGACATCGCCGAACAGTCGATCGCCAAGGCTGAATCTTTCAAGAGCAACCTGCCGGTCCAGCATGCGGTGAGCGGAACGCTCGAAGGCTGGGTGGAAGAATTCGATCTTGCGATCAGCCACGAGGTCATATATCTCGTCGAGGATATCCATGCTCATGCCGCGGATATCTGGAAGGCATTGAAGCCCGGCGGTGTCTATTATGCCGTCACCGGTTGCCACACGGACAACCCGCTTTGGCCGAAGTGGCGCGACCTCGTCGCCAAGCGCACCAACACCGTCGTCCAGGATCGCTCGATTTCCGATTACGGACGCGCTTTCTCAAAGGCAGGCTTCGCAGTCTCCGGCCGGAAACTGGAATATGACGGCTTCATCCCCTTCGTCGAGGATGGCTGGACGCCGGACTTTGCCGATGCACTCGACTATTACACGCAGACGAAAATCGTCTTCCGGCTCGTCAAGCCCCTCAATGGCTGAGCCGCGTCAGCTCGATATCGAAATGCGGCGGCGCATCGGGGCTCACCTGGACGAACCGCCCTTTCACTCGAAATGTCTTCTCGATCAGGCCGCTTTCGGCAAGCGCCCTCGGCTCGCCGTCGAAGCGAAGCTCGCCCTTCTCCAGCAATGAGATGCGGTCGCTGACGGCAATCGCCTGATTGATATCGTGGATCGCCATGATGATGGTGACGCCCCTTTCGCGGCTGAGGCGATGAACGAGATCCAGAACCTCGACCTGATAGCCTATGTCGAGGAACGAGGTCGGCTCGTCGAGCAACAATATGCCGGCTTCCTGCGCGAGCGCGGCTGATATCCATGCCCGCTGTCGCTCGCCGCCGGAAAGCTCTTGCAGTGTGCGACCGGCGAGGCTCGAAAGCCCGGTGCTTTCCAGCGCCCATTCGATCGCCTCTTCATCCCTGCGATCATAGCTGCGAAAAAGTCCGACATGGGCGAAACGACCTTGCCGCACGAGTTGCGCGATCGTCATCTCGTCCGGTGCCGACGGCTGCTGCGGCAGGAAGGCAAGCTTCTTGGCGATCGTACGGCGGGACATGGTTGCGACCGAGATATCCTCGATTGTCACCTGTCCCTCTGCCGGGGCAATCAGGCCGGCAAGCGCTTGCAGGGCCGTACTTTTGCCCGAGCCGTTCGGGCCGATCAGCGCCCGGATCTCTCCCTTATGCATGGAGAGTTTAAAGCTGTCGAGTGCCTTGCGGCGGCCGTAAAAGACAGACAATTGCGAACAGGAAAGTGGCATGGGCGATCTCAGGAAATTTTTCTCAAAAGCATAAGCAGCACGGGCACACCGATAATCGCGGTGACGACCCCGATCGGCACTTCCTCCGCCTGCCCGACAAGACGGCCGATAAGATCACCCAGCGTAACGAAGATAGCGCCAAGAACAATCGTCAAAGGCAGAACCAGAGGGAAATGCCGGCCGGCAAGGAAGCGGGCGAGATGCGGAACAACCAGCCCGACGAAAACGATCGGGCCTACGGCACCGACCGCGCTTGCTGCTAGGGCGCAGGACACCAGCAGCACCAAGGAAAACTGCCTGCGATAGGCAAGGCCGAACGAACGGGCGACCTGCGCATCGAATTGCAGCATAACCAATGGCCGGTAGATCAGCGGCAAGATAAGCAGACCTGCGATCGTAAACGGCAGGAGAAACAACGCATGGTCCCAGGTGCGCGCATAAAGGCTGCCCGAAAGCCATTCGAGAATGATCTCGATGCGCGCCGATCCCCAGCCGGCGATGAGGCCGACGGCGAGCGCATGCAGGACCGCGCCGATGGCGACACCACAGAGCGTGATGCGCAGCGGACTGAGTTCGAGCCGGAAGGCGAGCAGGTAGATGATACCGCCGGCGAGCATTCCGCCCGCAAGACCTGCGACCGGAAGCCAGGCGATCGGCAGTTCCGCCACCGTATTCTCGCCGGGATTGAAGATGTAGACCGTGAAGAGAAGGAACAGCGTGACGGTCAGCGTCGCACCCTGCGACACCCCCATCAGGGAGGGATCTGCGAGCGGGTTTCTCGTTATCGTCTGGAGCAGCAAGCCGGCGACGCCGAACTGGATGCCGGCAAGAATACCGGTGACGATGCGCGGCAGCCGGATATCGAGAATGATCGACTGCGCCTCGGGCGAACCCTTGCCGCTCAAGACAGCAAGCACATCCGCCGCCGGCAGATCGACGACACCGAGGAATGTCGCGGCAATCAGCGAAAGAAGCGCGATGAAGATGATAATCGGCAACATCCCTCTTCCCGGCATATGAGAGACGGAGGCGTCCACAGTCATGGGCCATGACCCCTGAATTGCAGGCGGCCGCGTTGGATGAGGTAAATAAAGACCGGCCCGCCGATCAATGCGGTGATGATGCCGACGGGAAGTTCCTTCGGGATGGCAACCGTGCGGGCGACGAGGTCGGCGACCGTCACGATCAGCGCTCCAATGGCGGCGCAAAGCGCGATTTCCCATGCAGCACCGCGCGGCTTCAGCATACGCGCGATATGCGGCGCCGAAAGCCCGACGAAGGCGACAGGCCCGGCAACCGGTGCAACACCGGCGACGGGACAGATGCCGAGCACGAGCAGCACCGGCTTCCAAAGAGTGAGCTGCACACCCATGCCGGCGGCAGCATGATCGCTGAGCGCGAACATGCCGATCACACGATGCAGTGCCAACGCGCCCCCAACGCCGATGACGACCCAGGGGAGCATATAGCCAAGATGCGGCCAGGAGCGTCCCTGAAAGCCGCCGGAGAGCCAGAACAGAAGCGATGTCGATTGCGGCCCGGTCAAAAGCAGCACGTAAATCGTGATTGCACCGAGAAACAGCGAGATGCTGACGCCGCCGAGCGCCAGATGCAACGGCCGCCCCTGCCCGCCTTTCGAGACCCAGAAGGTGACGGCCGCGGCTGCAAGGCCGCCCGCAAGACCGACGAAGGGATAATACGTGGAGGAAAGCCAGGGGATGAAAACGAAACAGCAGACGATCGGCGTGATCGCGCCGGCGGTGACGCCGGTAATTCCAGGATCGGCGAGCGGGTTTCGCGTCAAGGTCTGCAGGAGATAGCCGGAGATCGCGAGCCCGGCACCGGCGAGCGCCGCTGCAAGACTTCGCGGTAGTCGCAGCGTCCAGACAAGGATGGAATTGACCTTGCCGTCCGGTGAGAAGAGGGCGCGGGCCGCGTCCGTGATCGTCAAGACCTTTGCGCCGGGCAGCAAGCCGATGAAGACGACCAGCAGGGTCGCGGCAACGAGGAGTGCGATCACCGCCAGTGATTTGCGCGCATCCATCGTGGCCACGGCCCGAAGCATCTTACTTCTGAATATCGGCGGGAATGATCTTGGCGGCTTCCGCCCTCACATCGACGGCCGGGAAAGCATCTGGGTAGAGATAATGGGCCGCCTCGCGCAGCACGATTTCGCGCGCGATCGGGCCATTGGTTTCGACCCACTGATCCCCAACGTAGAATACCCGCTTGTTCTTGACGGCGGTCAATTCCTGCCAGATCGGATTGCTTTCCTGCGGCCGGTCCGGCCCGGAATCATAGATGAACAGGACCTCCGGGTCCTTCTCCAGCATGGTTTCCAGGCTCATATCAATGCCGAAGGGGCCACCTGCCGTCTTCGGTCCGGCGATATTGTCGCCGCCGGTGGCGGCAACGATCGAGGCTGCGGTATTTTCGGTATGGAAGGCAAAGGGCGTCGCGCCGCCCCACATGATCGCAAAGCGCGGATGGACGTTCTTCGGCGCCTTGGCCGCGATCTCGTCGAGGTGCTTGTGGAAATCGGCGTTGAGCTGCAGGCCGCGTTCAGGCTTGCCGAGGATCTTCGAGAATTCGGCGATTTCCTTGTCGCTCTCGGTCAAGAGCTCCATGTTGTAGGCGAGGTAGGGCGCGATCTTTTCCAGCTGCGGCGCGTTACCGACCGTGTAACGGCGGATAGCCACAATGAGATCGGGCTTGGCCTGCGACAGCAGCTCCAAATTGGGCTTGGCGCGCTGGCCGATCTGCGCCATCTGCGCGGTCAGGCCGAGAAGGAAATCCGGCTGCCGGCCCGCTGTCATATAGGTGCTGGCGACTGGCTTGATGCCCAGGGCGAGCGCGACGTCGTCGGCAAAATAGGAGATTGCGGCAATCCGCTTCGGCTGGACGGGCACATCGACCTTGACGCCACGATCATCCATCACGGAAACGGTTTTCGTATCTTCCGCCAAGGCCGAACTTGCAGCCAGAACGGCGAGCAGACCAAAAACAGAAGCGATTTTACGTGCGCTGTTCGCCATTACGGGATCCTCCATCAGACACGCGACATGGCTTAGTCAATAAAGAGGAGTTTTGCAATCCAGTTTTATCTCGTCTTTTGCGAGCAAAAGCCCGCGCTAACGGACGAACTTGTCGGTGGCCCGTCGTCGATCCAACGGCCAAAGCCCGCGATAGTTTGCTTGCTTCTGCCAGCTAAGCGTCAGGCGCGCAGCGCCGCCGCCGGGCTGGAGCGTAACGCACTGAAGGCCGGCACGATGGAGATGATCGCGGCAACCGCCGCAAAGCCGCCAACGAGCCAGAGATCATCGAAGGAAAAGCCGACGGGCAAACGAACGGCGGTCGATGCCGCCAGCCTGGCGGAGATGACCAATGCTGCGGCATAGCCGAGCACGATGCCAAGCAGGATGCCGGCGGCGAACAGGACGAAGAGTTCGCCCCAGACGAGCGTGACGATCGAGCGGACCGGTGTTCCAAGCGCCCGCAGGGCGCCGATCTGCCGGCGTCGCGAACCGACATGCATGATGGTTACCAGCACGATCGCGGCAATCACGATCGCCTGCGTGCCGAGCGCAATCGCCAGAAGCAGGCTGCGGGCATCGCCGAGCGTCGCATAGAGCCTGGTCAACACCTCCGCCGGAAAGACGCCGAGCGTCGTGCCGGTGCGATATTCCTGCCTGAGGCGGTATGCATCGGCAATTGTCTTCGGCTTGACGAGAACGGCCGGAACGCCAGGCGTCTGCACGTCGAATTGCTCATCGAGCGGCGCATCCGCATCGACGTGGCCATGCTCGTGGTCATGGTCTTCATGATGATCCTGTTCTGGGCTGGCTGCGCCATGCGCATCCGCCTCCTCGGCATCATGATCCTGATGGTCCTCGCCATGCATGCCGTGCAGCTGCCAGACGGCGCGGATCGGCACGAGGATCGCCCGATCCCAGGCCGTGCCGGTCGGCGCCATGCGGCCGGTGACCTTATAGGCAATCGCCGTATGGGTTTCGCCGCCGGTTTCAGCTGTTCCATGCATCGGCTTGATCTCGGCACCGGCCGACAAGGCGACATCGGAGCCGACCACTGCTTCACCGAGGCGCGAGAACATCACCCCCTGCGAGAGCGATGGCGAAAGGGATGAGATCAGGCTCGTGGTCGTGCCGACGATCGGATGGCCGTAAGCGGAATCGCCAAAGCCGACGGGTGCCGCCAGTTCGACACGCGGATCGTTGGTCAAGCGGGAAAGGACGGCGCCCTCCATCAGCGGCAGTGGCGCCGGCTGTAGGAAGACCGCGGAAAGCGCCAGTTGCGTCTCGCTGCCGGCAGCGCCGACAAGCAGATCGAATTTCTCCGCAGCGCGCGCACTGCCGAGGCGGACCGCCCGCTCCTGCAGCGTCACCGTCACGCTCAACGCGACCGACAAGGCGATCAACACCACGACGGCCAGCGCTCCACTCCAGAAACGCCTGAGGTCGGCAAGGATGAAGGTAATCATTGCGCGGCAACCTCTTGGCTGTCTTCTTCGATGCGTCCGCTCGCCAGATTGATGCGGCGGCCAAGACGCTCGGCGAGCGCCGCATCATGCGTAACCACGATAAGCGTCGTCCCTTCTTCTGCCGACAATTGCAACAGGAGTTCCGCAACCTCACCACCCGCCTGGCGATCGAGGCTCGCCGTCGGCTCGTCGGCGACGATGACGCCGGGGCGCGATAGCAATGCGCGCGCAACGGCAACGCGCTGCATTTCGCCGCGCGACAAGGTTTCGATCTTCTGCTGCGGCCGGGCGATACCGGTCACGGAGAGCAGGTAAAACGCACGCTCGCGTTCTTGGGCCGCAAGGCGCCGTGTCAGCTTGATCGGCAACACGACATTCTCGAAGGCGGACAGGCCGGGAAACAGATGAAAATCCTGCATGACGAGACCGATATTGCGCGCGCGAAAGGCGTCGCGACGGCCGGCGGAGAGGCGCGTGATCTCCGTCCCGCTCCAGGACACGCTGCCATCCCTGACATCTTCCAACCCGGTAATGGCATTGACGAAGGTGCTCTTGCCTGAACCGGACGCACCCGTGATCGCAAGTCGGCCGCCTGCCGGCAAATGAAGCCGATCAATGGAGAGAACCGGCGCGGCCAGACCCGGAAACTGCATCTTCAGGCTGGAAACATCGAGAGCGAGCATGAGGATCAGACAGTCCTGAACGAGGCGTCCCTGAGACGCAATTGGCTGATGAAGCCGGTTTCCGGGTCCGTCCACGAACCATGTTCCAGCATGCCGCGTGCCATGATCGGCGCGTTGTACTGCACGAATGTCTGCTTGGAGGAGAGATAGACGACCAGGATATTGTCGGGCCAGTCGGCATCGGAAGAGCAGAACGGGCAGAGCGACATCGGGATTTCCGTGAGCACGAAGAAAGCGGCCTCCGCCTTCAAGGGCGGCGCCATGAAGCCGTTTATGGCGACTTCCTTGCCGCTCAGCTGTTTTACCTTGTCAGAAAATTCCAGCCCAAGCGGGCCGAAACTCTTGTAGAGCTCGCCGAAGCCTAACTTTTCGGAGGCGCCTGCGCGTGTCGCAATGCCCATGACAGGGCCTATGACAGGCAAAGCCGCGGCAGCAGCCAAAAAGCTCCGACGATTGATGGTGGCGATCTTGTCCCCGGACATCGCATACCCCATGAAAGATGAAGAGACAGGCGGCGTTGACGCCGCCTGTCCATATTCACATGGTCCGCAAGAACTTACATCTTTTCGGTGCCGAGCGCGAAGGTATCGGCCAGCACGCGGTAGACGTCGCTCTGTTCCATGTAACCGCGGAAGCCTTCGGCACCAGGACCGGCAGCCTGCAGAACGATATCGTCTACAGCGTGGACACCACTATCCTCGTCCTTCGGGATATTGCCCTGCACGAAGACGGCACCGGGCACGTCCTTGTAGGCTTCGTTGGCAACATATTCCTTCTTCTCGTTCTGGATTGCCGGAACGAAAGGACCATCGAGCTTCGGACGGAAGGTTTCGTAGTGGTCAGGGCCGTTGTTGGCGGCCATGAACAGACGACGCGAAACGTCGACGCGATCCGGATAGCCATCGCCATCCTTGTCTTCGTAGTTCGGGAAGCCGGCAGCGGCGTAGGTGCCGACCTTTTCGCGCATTTCCGTACCGGGCTTGTTATCGTCAACCGTGCCGATGATCGAGACGCCATGGGTATGGTCGCCGGTAACAACGATCAGCGTATCCGGGTTCTTTTCCTGGAACTCGCGGGCAACGGCAACGGCCTTGTCGAACTCGATGGTATCGACCAAGGCACGATCCCAATCGAGCGGATGGCTCATCTTGTCGATGGAGGCACCCTCGACCACCAGGAAGAAGCCTTCCGGGTTCTTGGCGAGCTTGTCGAGCGCAACCTTGGTCATATCGACGAGGCCCGGCTGGTTCGGGAACTTGTCGACGGTGCCCTTCTTGAGGAATTCGCGATCGAGCGTCACGTCGAGGTTACCGGTGTGGAAGAGACCGAGCAGCTTGTCCTGGTTGGAGCCGGCAGCGGTCGCCAGTTCGCTCTTGTCGGTGGCAACGGCATAGCCGGCGTCCTTGAAGAGCGCGATATAGTCCTTGTCGTCCTTGCGCTTGGAGCCGGGAACGCTTTTCGCCAGGAAATAGGCCGAGCCGCCACCGAGCAGGACATCCGGCTTGACGTCGTACATCATGCCGACAATCTCAGCCTTGTCGCCGCGCTTGCGCGTGTGGGAGACGAGTGCGGCCGGCGTTGCATCTTCGACTTCGGCCGTGGTGACGATGCCGAGCGACTTCTTGCCGGTGCGGCGCAGGGCTTCACCGATCGTTTCGACCTTCGGATCGTCCAGGCTCGCCGGCGTGCGGTCAGCATAGACGCCGAGTGCATTTACGGCCGACTTGTGGCCGGTCATGTAGGCCGACATGGTGTTGGCGCTGTCGGTGGCGATGGCCGAGGTCGAGGACGTGCCGATGAAAGCGACCGGCGGGATATCGTCCATGGCGAGGCGGCCGTTGGCCTTACCTTCGATCATGCCCTTGGACATGATGCGGGCACCGGTGCGATGCGCAACGGAGAGACCGTCGCCGAGCAGGAAGATGATGTTCTTGGCCTTCGGCGTCGCCGACGTGCCATAGACATCCCAGTTGACCGACTTTTTCTCGTCGCCGGCCGAAACTTCGACCTTGTACTGGCCAGGCTTTGCGAGCTTGATGCCGCGCAGGATCAGGGCCGATCCGAGAACCTTGTCCTCAGCGCCCTTTTCTTCCGCGACGAAATCGGCAGCCTTGCCGAAAACGGCATCGTAGCTTTCGCCGTTGACGGTGACCTTGACGTCCTCCGGCTTCACGACCTTGCTGAATTCCACCTTGAAATCGAAGGGCGAGCCGGCAAGTACCGTTGCCCGGTCCAACGGATAGACTGTCGCTGCATGGGCTGCGCCGGATATTACGGTCGCAGACATCATGGCGAGAAGAAGTTTACGCATTTTTACCCCCTGCGTTTGGTTGCTTCCCGCTTCCCACTTATAAAAGCCAGATGACAATCACGTAAAAAGGAGTCAACTTTCTGCAACCGGAAATTCCAAAGGTGCAAACGCTAAGGAAGACTGATTGTATGTGCGGCATCTAAAAAGATGGCGCGAACGCTGGTGGCAGTGCAGCCCCTTCCCGTTTCGTTCGGCCCAAAAGCGTCGAAAATTATCGAATCCAACTGTGCAAGATTTGACCGAAGATTCGTCCTTGAAGCTTGTAACTCTCCGGGGAAAAGACAAAACTCGTACAGGATTCGTGAGGATTGTAAGAGTTTTGCGCAATGGATGAACAGCTCGACAAATTGGATCTGCGCCTGTTGGAGGAGCTTCAGAAAGACGGAAGATTGACGAACAACGAGCTCGGCGAACGTATCGCACTTTCGCCATCGCAGTGCTCGAGGCGACGTACGAGGCTGGAGGCGGAAGGCTATATCCGCAGCTACCAAGCCAATCTCGACCGGCAGAAGCTGGGGCTGGACATGCTCGTGGTCATTTCGGTGACGCTTGCCACCCACAACAGAGACAATGCCCGCCGGTTCTCCCAGCTCATCAACGGGCTGCCGGAGGTGCTGGAAGCCTATGCGCTGACAGGCGAAATGGACTATCACCTGAAGGTCGCCACCCGCGGGCTTACCGATCTCTCCCGTTTCGTCAACGATGTCCTGCTGCCGCATGAATCGGTTCAGCATGTAAAGACGTCGATCGTCCTCGACACGCTCAAGACCTTTGAAGGATTTCCTGTGTTGCCGCCACACGGCTGACGTGGCGACGACGTTCGATGATCGCAATTGCGCGGCCCTGCCCCATCGACCGACGAAGGCAAGTTTTGAGGGCTTGCTTTCGGCGCATGCAGCCTTTCCAATCACGCCAAAGACTACACCCTTGGCGAGGACAGGCTTCATGACATACGCGGCCGTACAGACACGAAATATCGAAGAATTTTCTGAGGTCCTGCTAAGGTGTGACCACCTGTACCATCCAAGCAACGACAGTATTGCTTTGCGCAATGCTGTCGAAAGCCGGCGCCAGATCGAGATATTCGACTATAACCTTTCCGCCGATGCCTTCACCCGTGCATTCGGTATGCGAAACTCTCTGAAATGCCTGCAGGCGCTTACCAGCCTTGAAGACGCCGTCCACAGATATAGAAGGGTATGCGATCTCGGCTGCGGCTCCGGCGCCTTCAGCCTTGCCTTTGCCTATCTCGCCGACAATCCCGAGCTGGAGCTTCGGGGGCTGGATTTATCCGAACACCAGCTGTCCCTCGCCAGAGAATTGATGGCTGCCGCGGGGTTGCCCGGCGATTTCCAGTTCGAGCAAAGAAATCTGCCGGCGCAGATCGGCTACCTCCCCGATCTGACAATTTCCTCCTACTGGTTCTGCGAAAATGAGCGCGTGCTCGCCGATCCCCTTCTCTTCGACCTCATGGCCGGTCGGGAGATGCTCATTGTCGATTATGAGACGATTATCGACCGCATCGCCACCTGTCTTCCCAAAGGGTTCCGTATTCTTGCGCGGCGCAGCGCCCATGTCGACATTCCATCCGCGCTGACGGATTTCGTCGCACAGAAGAGAGCGAGCGTTCACAGCATCCACATCGGCCGGACCGCAGCTTAATGGAGCAAGCTAAACCGCTGCTCCTTTGAAAAGTGCGTGCAGCCCTTGAAACGCAAACGTCCGCTTCCCAGCTATTGGCCAACCCGCTGGTCCGGGCCCCTCTGGTGAGAGCCGTCGGCGCTCTTGCGATGTCGGACCTTTCCGACATCGCGCCGACAGAGGTTTTCCGTCATGGAAACGTCTTTGCTCTTCGTCGAGTGGCTGGGAAAGCCGCTCTGGATGTGGGCGAGCTTCCTTGCGCTCGTCATTGCCATCCTCTCCTTCGATCTTGGTGTCCTGCATAAGGAAAACAAGGAAATCGGCGTTGGCGAGAGCATCAAGCTCTCCGTCCTCTACATCACGCTCGGTCTTGCCTTTGGTGGCTGGGTATGGTGGTATCTCGGTGCCGATTCCGGCCTTGCCTATATGACGGGCTTCGTCGTCGAAAAGACGCTGGCTCTCGACAACGTCTTCGTCATTGCCCTCATCTTCGCCTTCTTTGCCGTACCCCGCCTCTATCAGCACCGCGTGCTCTTCTGGGGGATTCTGGGTGTCATCGTGCTGCGCGCCATCATGATCGGTGTCGGTGCGACGCTAGTGGCCGAGTTCTCGTGGCTGCTCTATGTCTTTGCCGCCTTCCTGATCGTAACCGGCATCAAGATGCTGGTCATGAAGGATGCCGAGCCTGATGTCGCGAAGAACCCGCTCATTCGCTTCATGCGCAGCCGCTTCAACGTCACCGACCACCATCATGGCGAACGCTTCTTCGTCAAACAGCCGCATCCACAGAACGGTAAAATGGTCTGGTTCATCACGCCGCTCTTCATGGCGCTTGTGCTGATCGAAGTCGCCGACGTGATCTTTGCCGTGGATTCGGTTCCCGCGATCTTCGCGATCACGACCGATCCGTTCATCGTCTACACCTCGAACATCTTTGCAATCCTTGGCTTGCGTGCCCTCTACTTCGCACTCGCCGCCATGATCCATCGCTTCCAATATCTGAAGCCGGCGCTTGCCATCGTGCTCGTCTTCATCGGCTCGAAGATCTTCGTCGCCGACATGCTGGGCCTGGAAAAATTCCCGGCCGCCCTCTCGCTCGGCATCACCTTCGCCATTATCGGCAGTGGTGTCGCCTGGAGCCTGCTGAAGACACGCGACAAGACCGAAAACGCCTGATGCCGCGAGGTGCCCGCAGTCCCGTGGGCATCTCCCTCCCCGCTTCAAACAAATATTCGACAAGGTACAGACATGATCTCCAATCTCCTCACAGCCCTCTTCGCCACCTTCGCCCTTGGTCCGCTTCAAGCCGAGATCGAGCGACAAGCCGTCGCCGCCGGCCAGCCAGTCGAGATCGTCAGGCAATCGCAGGCATGTCTCTCATCGGAGGTCCCGGCACTGGCGCAACGCGCATCGGAAGATACCTTCTGGACGATTTCCACCGTCATCGGCCTATCGACTGGCTGGAGCAGCCCTGCGGATCTCCTCGACAAAAGCAATCCAGCCTGCGCGCCCATCATCAAGCTTATCCAGACAAAGAGCGCAGGTTCCGACGAGGCCTGAAGCTTTGTGCAAGCAAGAGATTCGAGTGGCCCGATCTGGTGATGTCCGATGATAGAACGGGCTGCCGGCACGACTGAGGAGGATGATAGGGCGTCCACTCGCCTGTACGATCTCGCCAAGCTCGCCCATGAGCGGGGCGGCCTCTCCATCGGAGAGGTGCTCTCCGGCCTCGGGCGCACAAGCATGGCCTTTACCATTCTCGTTCTCGCCCTGCCTGCCCTGATTCCGATACCGGGGCCGTTCGGTGTCGTTTTCGGAAGCGCTCTCGCTCTGGTGGCGGTGCAGATCGGGCTAGGCTGCCGGACGATATGGTTGCCCGCCTTTCTAAGCCGGCACAGGCTGTCGCCGTCACTCGTGGAACTCATTGCGCGCTACAGCGCGCCGATCCTCGCCAGGATTGAAACCGTCGTTCGTCCGGGTCGTCTGGCCGCTTTCACGGGCAGCACCATGCAATGGCTGCTTTCCTTTCCGATCCTGCTGCTGGCGATTGCCATTGTCCTTCCGATCCCGCTCGGCAACTATATGCCGGTCTTTGCCCTCGTCGCGATCTTGGTCGCCCTGATGGCACGGGACGGATTGCTGATATTGGCGGCACTGTTGGTCTCCGCGCTGGCCTTCGTCGCCACGGCCGGCCTCATCCAGTTGGCGATCATCGGTCTCGATGCAATCGGATCTTAGGCATCTCATACGGCGAGGAAGACACCGGCTGATTTTGCGGCCGGTTGCCGCGCTTGTCCGCAACAGCCTTTTCAGGTCTTGCCAATAGCAGCGGGCCTGCCATCTATGCCAACGGCGCACTTGTCAGCCACTAGGTTCTGGCCTGTAAAATCATCTGCAGAGGATTTCATCGCATGGCATCAAAGTCCCCGTCATTCGTCCGCATGATTGCCATCGGCAGCTCGGTCGCCATCGCGCTTGGCGCGCAGACGGCAACGGCGCAGGAGATGTCGGCTGCTTCCCAGTGGCCCGACACGCCGACCTCGCGTCTGGAAGCACTGGCAATCCTTCAGACCCTCAATGCCGATCTCCTCAGCAATGCCAGCGCCACGCTGACGCTCGACCGCTGGTGCGCCGCGCATAAGCTTGCGCCGGAAGGCTCGAAAATCGTCGCACAGCGCGTGCGCGGTCAGGACAAACCGGCCGATGCTTCCATCCGGAAGCTGCTGGCGGTCGGATCCGACGAGCCTGTCGCCTATCGTCGCGTTCGCCTGGCTTGCGGGGATCGTATTCTGTCCGAGGCGGATAATTGGTACGTGCCGGCAAAGCTCACAGCCGAGATGAACAAGTCGCTCGATACCAGCGATATCGCATTCGGCCGCGCCGTTCAGGCCCTCAATTTCACGCGTACGAACCTGTCGGCAAAGCTGCTCTGGTCGCCTCTCCCGCAAGGATGGGACACAGGCGTCGATCTGCCGCCATCCGGAAACGCGTCTCTCGCGCTGCCTTCGTTTCTTCTCGAACACCATGCCGTGCTGAAACTGCCGGATGGAACACCGTTCAGCGCGCTGATCGAAAGCTATACCAGCCGGGTGCTGGATTTTCCTGCCCCGCATCTGTCTTCGCAATAAGTGACCGGCCACCCTGCCAATCTGATCCAGACGCGGAAGAGCTACATCGGCGGTTCCAAGGCATTCCCACGAGTTCCTAGCTTCTGGCGCCCTGCTCGCCTGAAGTCCGCCATATTTGCGCCGCGATCGCTGAAGAATGCTGGCGCGAAATGGATGTCGACAATCAATGACAGGCGAGCAATTTTCCTTGTCAGCCAGGATTTCCCGCATCTGTTAGGGTCTCGTTCAGCAAAGCAGCGCACAAGTATGATTTCCGGATCTGAGCGCGTGGCAGTCGAGCTTGTGGGGCAGGCAGGCTGTCAACATTGCTTTTGACGGCAGCGGCGCGTGAGGGCCCGGGATATTTGATAGGAGAACTAATTCCGTGCGGTTGAGATATGCCCTTCGAAGCGTCCCCCAGATGCTCAGCCTTTGCTCCCTCGCCCTCGTCATTCCCGCAACATCGCAATCCCTGGCCGCGACCCGGCAGCCGGACATTCCGGCCTGGCTCGGAGCCGATGTCGGTACCGGTGAAGGGCAGATTGCCCAACCGATCCTGCAAAGAGCCCGCGCGCTCTACATGCGAAAAGTGAGCGAAGGCACGGTCAAAAATCCCTGCTATTTCGCCATGGACGCAACCCGTCCGAACACTCCAAATGATGGCAAGTCCGCGGGTCGCTTCTATATCGTCTGCGAGGCGACACAGACCTTCCGTGTCGTTTCATCGGGCCACGGCAGCGGCCGCGACCTCAAAGGTGTTGCCGACTTCGGCAATGGACGCATGTGCGCGAAGAACTTCGGCAACGCGATGGACTCGAACCTCACGATGGGCGGCTCCTATGTGACCGAAGAGACGAAGACGACCTTCAAGGGTTACTACAAGCTCTCCCAAACGAAGGAGGCCGCCTATCTTCGCACGTTCCTCCAATTCGACGGTGAAGGCGAGACCGCCAATGCACGGCAGCGGGCGATCGGCGGACATGCCGCCGCCAAGGTTGCGGGCATCTGCATGAAGAAGGATCCGCAGAGCCCCTATGCCAACCGGGACGGCTATGTTCCGCTCGGAAAGCTGGTGGAATATGCCGGCGGCCGCAGTGATGGTTGCACCAGCTGGGCGGCATCGGATGCCAATCAGATCATCTCCATGGTCAAGGACAATCCAACGACACTCTATATCTACCCGGAGTCTTCAGACATCAAGGCAATCGCGAAGGCCGTCGCGGCGGGACGCTCTCCGGCCCAATCCGGACTGTATTGGAACGATTCCTGCCTGAAGGAAATCGGCACACCTAAGTTCTGGCCCAAGGAGACCCTCGAGCCGATCATCGTTCAGTACAGGAAGGACCATCCGGCTCCGCCTGCTAAGCCCATCCCGATCTGCGACCAGCAGTGACAATGGCCAACGGCTAAGTCAGGGCGTTTGACAGGCAACGGCGAGGATTATTGTCGTGCCTGTTTAGGCTAGCCGGGGATACAATTTCCATACGCCGCCGGCGCGCCGTCCAGTATCCTCATCTATGGATATCGCAGCATCGGACCGAGAACCCATATGCGAAAATATATGGACATTTGCCAGCAAAAACGGCATAAAAACTTGGTATCGGCGAACGATAAAAGCGTCTCCCATGACTTATTCGGTCAATTTGGCTGAATTTTATATAGTCTCTAGCCGATTGATTTCATTGAAATAAAACCTCAATCAGAAGCTATCTTTTCCTTTGCTGCCGCTAGCCCTGCACGAAGGTCGTGCACTACCTTTCGCATCAACGAAACCGTCGTTGATGCGTCTCAGCAGACTTGATCAGGTCCGCGTTAAATCAGCGCCACGAATTTGGGGCCTAAGCGGAACCGGATATCAATTTTTTTACATTGAAATCGGAACCAGCTAGGCCACCTTTCGCGCTGTCGTGGTCATGTTTGCCCGCAGAAGGCTCATAAGCATGGGACCGATCGCAAATTCTCCCTTCTCCGTTCGCCGGGTCAGATCTCGAAGATAACCACCGGCAGAATTGATGTGTGCGGCGCGTTGGAGGATGCAGGCGATCACAGTGGCAGCATTTTCTGTCCCCATGACCCTGCAGGCCTCCTGATGGGCTCCAGGGCTGATATCGAGTGTTGATTTGGCGATGATCGTGGCTGCAAGCAGATCGCGCCAGTTGCTGATAGTGCCGGCCGGTGCATAAGCCGTGATGTCCGGGCAAGCACGGAGGATGAGATCCAGCGGGAAAGATTTCAGTTCCGCTGGAATCTCCTTACGAGTTTCAGTGCAAAAGCCATGTGATGTTGAAGGTGTTGGTCGGATAGTACCCGAAGATGTTTGGGCTTTGGGGGTTGTTGGAGTTGTCCGCGGAAATGCAGATTGGTTCAGCGGTACTGTTTGCTGTTTGGCTCCGGTTTCAGATTCAATGAAGGATTCGGAGTCTGAATTCTGTATGTGCCGCTCATTTTGATAGGGATTGCCGCTTAATTTCGTGGTTTTTATGTATGTTTCCAACTGGTTGATGATTTGGTCATGTAGGTGGCCTAGCTTATCGAGAAGAACTTCCAGCTCCATTGCCGTCGGGGATCTTGAAAGCCCGTCGATCAATGCACGGAAAGCCACATAGACCGCCTCCCAGGGACCTTCCACGGCCTCGGCAATGGCGGTTTCGATCAGTTTGGCAATATCGCGTCTGTGGAGGCTGATGCGCTCGCGCAGGCTCTGGATATGAAGCCGCTCGGCTGCGACCTGGGCGGCAAGATATTCGATCTCTTCCGCTCGCGAGAGAAGAGGCGTCAATGAGAAGCCATAGGCCTCATTGAGGTCCCCTGCCCTGCTCCGACGAGCATAACGCTTGCCGTTGGGGCTATCTCTGCGCACAAGAAGCCCGGCAGCGATCAACGCAGCCAGATGACGGCGAATGGTCTGCTCGGCCATCCCATGGGCGCGCAAGGACAATTGCGCGTTCGAAGGAAACACGATCAGGTTGGCGTCATCCGATAACTCGTTCTTCGGATAGAAGCTCAAGAGTGCATTGAGAACTGCAAGTGCGCGGTCCGTCACCCCGAGAAGAGGCTTGGCTTCACAGAGCGCGCGATAAATCTTCCATTTGTCGACAGACCTGATGGGCTTCCCATGCTCGGCTCGTCTTTGAGCCATCAACATGGCAAGCGTCATCGGCCGCCGCCCAAAAGGCGTCGTCACATATTCGGCTTCCATTTTCTTTCACCTACGTTGTGGCAAAAGAAGACAGCTCACCAAAACGGCGTCAAAGACTCTTGACTGTGATTCGGGGAAATGCGATTCTCGATTTGCTTAAGATCAGAGAAGGGCTTCCACGACGACGTCGTTTGGGGGCCTTTTTCTTTTGCGGGTTACGTTTCCTTTCCTTGCTGAAACTCGTTGAAGAGAGATTGCAGTCTCTCCTGCACGAACTCGTCGAAACCAGGCGCAGCCTTGCTGTCGAAAACAAAGGTGGCGCGCGCGGGTGTTCGCTTAAAAGTTACTGGAACTCCGGTCATGGATGAGGGAGCTGCTACACTCTTGGCAGAAGTGGGCTTGCCCATTGCCAGAATGAGTGCACGCTGGAAGCGCTCATCGCTCGACATCTTCCGATAGTTGTCCGCGGACAACTCCGCAGTGATCGGCTCGGAAGCAATGCTCTCAAGACGCTCTCCCAGCTCTAGCCATCGCCTGCGGCCGATTTCGGGAGCCGGCCCGATCGCGCTGATAAGCGGCAGAGGCACCTGTCTCGTGACGATCAGCATCTTGGAAAGCGCTGCCTTGTCGACGCCAAGCGCAGCCATGATGACATCGCGGCCAAAACCACGCTGCTCGAGGCGCAATGCGAACAATGCTCGCTCAACATAGGAGAGATTGGTGCGTGCGCTGTTTTCCTGGCCCTGACTGACGACCAGCTGGTCATCCGTGAGCTGACGCACGACCGCGCGCACTTTAATGCCGAGTTCCTTCGTGGCCGCCAGTCGCCGATGGCCGTAGGCGACCTGAAAGCGCCCCTTGGCCTCCGGATGCGGTCGCACAAGGATCGGGACCTGCTGGCCGTGCTCGCGTATCTGCTCAACCAGCTGGCCAAGCTCAATCGGATCTATTTCGAGGCGATCGGTAACGAAGGACCCGTCAATGACATCGGGATCGATGTCGACGACCGTTTGTCCCTCTGCCAGCTGCCGTTCGAGATCGCTGGCGCGTTCCATCTTCTCCGTGATGTTTCCGAGCGTCCTCGTAATGCCACCTACAGGACCGGCACCCCTCGCCTGTGGCAGGAAGCCAGCAATCGGACGATTGTCCTTTGCTGTCGGCGCATCCGTGCGCGCCGTGCTCGGCGCCGAGATTTCAAGGAGGTTTTTGCGCGCCATCTATTTATTTCCTTCCCCAGGTCAGGCGGAGATGCGTCTCGATCTCGCTGTTGACGAGATTGAGCGAATCCAGAGCCCGGTCGTAGGTACCCCTGGTGAACTGGGCACGATCGACCTCATAAAGCGTTTGTTTGGTGACACCGGCGTCGGCAACGGCCGTCGACTTGACCATGGCATTCTGCAGCATGCGGTTGCCGAAGATTGCTCGCATGAAGCCGGTCATCTGACTTTGCGGTCCGTCGTTCGGCTCAAAACGGGTGACGAGATAACGCATCCAGTCGTAGCTGGTACGGCCGCCTGCATTCTCGACCACGGACATAAGCTCGCTCGTCATGGTGAGAAACTGCGACATGGACATGACGTCGAGCATCTGCGGATGAACGGTGATAAGGATTGATGTCGCGGCGCAGAGCGCAGACATCGTCAGGAAACCCAGCTGCGGTGGGCAGTCGATGACGACGACATCGTAGAAGCTTTCGATCTCGGTCAGAACCTCACCAATGCGGGCAAAAAACATCGTCTCGGCGCGGCCTGCCGCCATTGCGCGCGGCGTTTCGTGCTCGAACTCCATGAGCTCGAGATTGCCGGGGATAAGATGCAGGTTCGGCGTATAGGTCGAGCGGACGATATCGGCGATCGGACGCGGCTCTTCATAGCGGATGGCGCCGTAGAGCGTTTCATTTTCGCCGACATCAAGTTCCGGTTGATGGCCAAAAAGAGCAGACAAGGAGGCCTGCGGATCGAGATCGATAGCCAGCACGCGATAGCCCCTCAGCGCCAGATACTGGGCGAGGTGGGCGGCGGTGGTGGTTTTGCCTGAGCCACCCTTGAAATTCATGACCGAGACGATCTGGAGCTTTTCCGATCCTCTACGCCAGGGAACATATTTGGGTGCCCCGTTGCGCTCATCCAGTACCTTGCGGATGCGGTCCATGTCTTGGGCGGCATAAAGCCGGCGCCCATTGGAAAGCGGGTCGGGTCCATGGCCTTCAGCTGCGATCTGGCGAAGATAACCCTCACCGATGCCGATGAAGGCTGCAGCTTCGGCCGGCGAAAACATCCGCATAGTTTTCTGTGACTGCGGCGGGAAGATCTTTGCCTGATGTTGCTGGAGCTGATAAGACAATTCCTGCGCATCTGTCGCCAGAAGCGTTGGAAGGTGCTCTTGATCTTCTTGTAGCGCGAGGCTCGGCTGCATGGTTGTTTTCCCAATTAACTGCGCAATTGTGACGGAATGCTACTGAACTACGCAGTTACAATATGCTCCGATTCGTGTCCGTTTTACAAATGCTTAGATAAAAGGCAGTTTTTGATGCGTTTTTGCGCATCAACAGCGCTCTGCGGCGTTCGATCTGTGGCCGCTTTACTATTTCGACGATTTGAGTAGTGCCGATCGCGAAAGTGATTCGCTCCGCCTGATGTCCCTGGATAAAGCGATGAGTAGTCCGCGGACCACTCACGTTGGAGGCCGGGCAGGATTCTGGAGTGATCCCGTCTAAGGATGACGCTTCGCGCATGAAGCTCGATTGGCCGGTAGTCCGCGGACTACCGGGATGCCGCCGGAGTTGCCGCCCACCACAGCGTTGCGTCACCGCGCTAAAGGCGCAGCGTTTCGATTGTGGTCATTACAATAAAGGTGAGAAGGTTACAGGCGATGCGCCCAGGCGCATCAGCGAGCGGCGCGATCGGAGCGCCGGCCCAGGAGAGAGGCTCGAATGAGTTCTGCTTTGCTCAAGACTGGCGGTGGTGGCGGCTCGTCGCGTTGAACCGTAGCCTTGGCCTGCGTTTGACGGAGCGTGATCAGGCGCTGCTGTGCGGCAAGCCTATCTTCGGCCGAAAGCGGCTCGACGGGATTGCCGGCAAGATCGTGCCGCATGGAATCCGGCTGGGCGCAGGCATGATAATATCGCTTGGAATGCAGAAACGCGCTGGTGGAGCGACGCAGAGACATGACCGGCACGTCAGGTTTCAAAAGCGGACGGATTTCATTCCAGAGGCCAAGCGCAAAAGGACGGATAGGGTCGCCGGCTTTGGCGGGCAGGATACCGATAGGGCGAAGCAAGAGCGTGTTGATCGCGGTCGCCTTCTTGACATCGAGCTCGGTCGCCGCGATCGGCTCGCGATTGGTTGTCGAGGGTTCTTCCATCAAATCGTTCCTCTGCGTACAATTCCATTACGGATTGATTGTGAAGTGATTTTGACGGGATGGCAAAGAAATCTGTCCCCGCTTGTTCGCCCTCACGCCAAGCCGACGTTCATATATGAGTTGGTGCAGCCTGCAGCAAGTTTTGGTTAACGAGATTTTTATAGTTGGGCGGCTAGCGTTCGCAAAGCCGCGATAGGTAGTGCGTACGCGGCGCATCTTCTCTCAATCCCGAATTCGTAACAAGCTGCTTGCGAAAATGTCGCAGGGCTCTGGCTTGTGCGGACAGCCGTGTCCTAAACGGGGAGGGCTCTTTACCCGGCAGCTGCAAACCAGATGCTGGCGGAGCAAGTCGCGGCCAATCGGCGGCAATCGATAGTCCGCGCTGTGTTTGCCGTCGTTCAAAAGATCTGGTGAAGTCGCTTCTTTCGAATGGTCGGCGCGCTGAGTGGTAAAGCAGAGCATTGTTCGGATTCGAGCTTTGCTTGCCAACGCCAGCGGCTGGCTTCTGTGGTCCGAGGCTCGCCGTTGGTGCCATCAATTCGGCATCCCATAGCATTTTTCCTCGGCAGGGTAGGGAAAGGAGTATTTGCATTTGAATAGCGCCGCAGACGGAGAAGGGATTTGCGAGAATAAAGCCATACAGGGCAGGGGCCGGCTGTCGAGCGGGAGGGTGCGATCCATCCTCTTGCGTCGTTAAGCCAGGCCGCCATCCTTCAGTGCATTGAAGAGGGCGGTTCTATATCGGGTGGCACCGCATAGGTTAAAGCACATTCCGCGGCCGTCGCGATGTAATCTGTGAGCCCGATGAAAAATCTGGAGATAGTTGTTCCGAGCGGCTTGGCTGGCGGTGGCCGTAGCGGTAGATACAGCAGCGCGGCCGACACGATCCGAGTTCGAATGGCTTATTAGTCATCGGGAGAAATATTCTTGAATATAGCAGCATCCCTTTCACTGGGCGTCGTTGTTTCGCTTGCGCTCGGTTCGAGCGCGTTGGCTTTCGACAAGGCTTCCTTCTTCGATGCGGCTCTTTGCAAGCCGCCTTATTCGACCGCCAGTGCGACAAAGATGTATGATGAGGCTGAAAAGCTCGCGAAGGCAGATACATCGCTCATGACGGCTGCCGTCTACAAAATGTCCGCGGACTTCGGACGCCAGGGCTTCAAGACGAATGAAATCGTCTTCGCTGGAACCAGCTTCGGCGTTCTGGTGGAGGGCTTGAGGGCGGACGATCTGGCCAAGACCTATCACCTGACATCGGATGGCCTTGGCAATCTCTTCGGCACGGCAACGAAGTCATACGGGCGCACCTTGTCCAAGGCCGAGCAGCCCGCGGCCGAGATGGGAGTGGTGTCCGTGATCGCTCGCGAATCTGCGGCCTTCCCCGACAAGACCCTGCTGGCTTGCGAATTCGTCTCACATGAAGACCTCAAAGCCATGAAGAGTATGCAGTCGCCGCCGAAGTAATGTGCGCTGCGGGATGGCGCCTCTGTGTTCTTCCGCAGTTGGAAGGCAAGTGAGGCATGGCCTTCCGCTGAAGAAGATGGGAATTGCGATCGACTGCTTCGAAGCGACTCCCGGTTCAATATTCCGCATCCGACCCTTCGGCTTCGCCCAAACCCGATCGCAAGAGCGGTTGCATGTGGCGGAAGCAAAATCTCAAATAGCTTCGGCTAAGCGAAGTGTTAACTATAATCTCAAGCTATTGCGAAACCTGTCGTTTGAGTTTTCCTGGGTAGATGGAGGATAGGTGGGACAGATTGGGAGGCATGTGATGCTTTTCGTCCTGAACCAATCAAGTCATCGGGCAGCCGCTGCCGCAAGGTCGCAGACCGAAGGGAATGAATCGGCCGGACTTCTCGTTTCCTCAGCTCGAAACTGGAGTATAGCTCGTGATCACATAGCGGTTGTTCTTGTCCAACTCGTCAGGATCCACCAAGGCGACGAATGCCTGTCCGAATTGAGACATCAGGATGAAGGAATATGGATTCGCCGTCTCGTCATTGGCGACCAACAGCGATGTCTCGAGCAAACGTGCCAATCGACCAGCAGCTTCTAGAATGGGTGGCGGATCAATATCGCTGGAATGGTAGATGCTGATGATCTGCGCGTAGTCATCCAAAGCCCCCGATTTCACAAGGCATGTTACCGGCACATCGGAGATTTGGCCGATGTCGTGGATAACGTCTATGTCGCAAGCATCGATGTTCAGTACGACCGCAACACAACGCTGCAGAAGATCGTCGTCCGCGGTCTTTTCCAGCAAAGCATCAAACCAGATCATTGCCTGAGATCCAGATTTTTGAGTTAGACCGCAGAGCCGCGACACAGCTATTGGCCTATCGCAAATTTGCACATGTTTGAAGCCTGAGGGCGCTGAAGTTTTCACCGTCGCCACCGAACGCGCGCCATTTACTCGATGGAGGGGTAAAGGGGCTGATTTGGAGACAGCGCAACCTCTTTGTCGAGTTCGGCCTTGTCGAGATCCAATCCTGTTCGGCAGAAGGACGTAAGACGCCAACCGTGGGAGAAGCGTTTTCGACCACTTGTTTCATGCTGCAGGTGATCAGCATCGGCAAATAATTTTTCCCATCCTTCTTGTCGGGATAGCCTTCTGCCGGCCGTCCTTGGGGCATCAACCGCTTCAATCTGGAGGAATATCGTGGAAAACGCTCAATCAGTCTGGCAGACTGCCGCCATTCTCATCGCTCGCCTGATCTTCACCGCCGTCTTCGTGATGGCCGTCTCGTTCAAGTTCATGGATATGGGTGCGACCGCCGGCTATATCGCCGCCGCCGGTTTCCCGTTCCCGTTATTCCTGGCTTGGTGCGCCGCGATCCTTGAAGTACTGCTTGTCATTGCTTTCTTGACCGGTGCTTTGTTCACTCCGGCATCGCTCGCCGCTGCCGTTTATGTCATCTTCCTCGGATTTTCATTCCATGGCCCGTCGCGCTGGGCCGGCAACCAAGCCGAATTCGGCTTTTTCGTAGACCACTTCGTTTTCGTAGCGGGACTGCTCTTTGCCGCCGTACATGGACCGGGCAGCGTGCTGGCCGCAAAGTGGGCACCCTGGTCAGAGAGGATATGATGCAGCTCTATAATGAGCTGGGACTTGCCCCATATTCTCCTTCTAACCGCAGATGGCTAAGGCGCGGGCCTGTCGAAGAACTGCACGAGCGGAAGGCTGAAGTTACAGCATTGCGGCCTGGTAATGAGGCGCTGATGTAGCTTCGCACTCAGTTCCCTGCGAGGTGCAGAGTTATCGATAGCTCAATTTGACGCGGCGCGCTCGCCGCTCACTCCCCAAATCCGAGACACGCCACCCATTCTGCTCCATCTAGCAAGTAGAGCAGAATGGGTGGCATTGCCGGTGTCACTTCCCAACCTGAATTGATGCGCTAAACTGAAAGTCGATACGTCGCCGAGTAGCAGGGCACAGGTTCAGAATGAACGACCGGCAACCATTTGATCTCAGGGCCTACGTGCACGACAGCGAAACAAAACCATGCTTCATCTGCGGCTTGGTCAGGAATGATCCTTCGTGCTTTCATTACCGCATTTTTGAGGATAGCGAGACGATTATCTTTCTGAGCAAATATCCAACTTTGCCCGGTTACTGCCTTGTCTGCCCGAGGGAGCACCGCGAGGATTTGGCTCAAGATATGTCGACGGATGAATATCTCAGATTACAGAAGAAGGTGCATGTGTTGTCCCGCGCCCTAAAAAGGACGTTTGACGCCGAGCGAATTTATGTACTTTCGCTCGGCAGCCAAAAAGCCAATAGCCACTTACATTTTCATGTCGTCCCCTTGCCGGCAGGTGTGCCGCTCGAAGAGCAGCAATATCACGCATTGATGGCTGAGCATGGGGTTCTGCATATACCTGATGACCAAATGGCGCAGATGGCGCGACGGATCACGGAAGCTTACCATTCTGAGCTGAGCACAGCGTAGTCGGGCAGTAAGCTTTCGGGTTCAAAGCCATACCGGTGTCAATGAGTATCCTTATCGCGATAACGACACATTTGGACTGAGGATAATGAGCAAGCCGCAGTTGTTCGGTGCAGACTACAGCGTTTACGTGCGAATCTGCCGTCTCGCGCTTCTTGAGAAAAACGTCGATTACGACTTGGTTCCAGTCGATATATTTGCCCCGGAGGGCGCTTCGGTGACCTATCTGGAGAGGCAGCCTTTCGGCAAAATCCCGTCCTTTGAGCATGATGGCTTTCGCTTGTATGAGACCGGAGCGATTGCCCGATATGTGGATGACGCTTTTCCGGGAAGCGCCCTTCAACCGGCGGAGCCGAGAAAGCGGGCTCGGATGAACCAGATCATCAGCATAGCTGACGCTTATGTCTATCCGTATCTGGTTTGGGGGATGTATGTTGAGCTTGCAGCCAAGCCGGCGCGAGGTGAGCAGCCCGATGAGAGCCGCGTGGCTCTATCCCGGGCAAAAGCTGCGATATGCTTGAAGGCTCTATCCGAACTCCTTGGCACCGGCCTTTGGCTTGCCGGTGACGATCTCACGCTTGCTGATCTCTATGTCGCGCCAATGCTTGACTACTTCCTTATGCTTCCCGAAGGCAGGAAAACTCTCGTTGAAATACCAAATCTATGGGAGTGGCAGCAGCGAATGGGCTATCGAGAAAGCTTCCGGAAAACGCGGGCCATAACCTAGTTGGAATGAGGGATAATTCCGACAATTCGAATGCGACGTCCAGAAGCCCCGGTCGGAGTGAAGCCGAGCTACCTGCCCGATCGGCAAGATCTTTAGCAGCCCAGTTGGCAAAATCTTTAGATCGTCCGGAGTATCGAGGCCGCGATGCTTTCCGGTTGCTTTGGTAGTTTTCGATGATCAATGAATTAGATATGCCAACGGTGCTCTTTCTTCAAAAGACATCCTATATCGCTGGTGCGGTGACTTTGGGTTATTTGAAGTACAGCGCGAATGAAAGCCGCGGCATCGGTCTGCTTGCCTCAAGTTTCGTAATTCTCGCGGCGGCATCAACATTGGCCGGATATGCCGAAACCCACCCGGCATTCTATGCGCCTCTCAGCCTTATCAATCTCGTTTGCGCCGTGCTTGGATATTCGTTGCTCGGCTCATCTTTCGTGGTGATCAGCGATCCCGACAGAAAGGTGATGCCGGCTCTTGCATTGCTGCCCGGACTGCTGACCTTGCTCGCCGGAACTCTCACGGCATTTCATTTGAACAATACATATCGGGCAGCGGCATTCAATTTCCTCGCCTGCGTGATGCTTGCCGGTGCGGCGATCGTCATCTTCAGGGACTCGTTTCGCGAACCGTTGCCGATCAGAAAATTCGTTGCCGCAATATTATTGGCCTGCAGCCTGTTGTCGCTGATAATGGCCCTCGAGTTTTCGTTCCATTCTTTCGTCCTTTTCGATGTGGCGAGCGGCTTCCTGCTGATGATCCTTTCCAAGTTCGTGCTGGCATTGTCGATTGTCATCTTCATAAGCGAGCGCCAACAGGTAAAACTCAGACAAACAGCCGAGCGGGATGGCTTAACGGGTCTCTATAATCGCCGCTTCTTCAATGAGAACGTGTCCGGACGGCTTCGGGATGGAGATGCTCTTCTTTATCTCGATATCGATCACTTCAAGCATCTCAACGATCGTTGGGGTCATGCGGCGGGAGATGACGTTCTTGTTGCCGTCTCGCGAACGATAGAGGCGGTCCTGCCGGCTTCCGCCATTTTTGCACGGCAGGGCGGCGAGGAGTTCATAGTTTTTCTTCCCTTGAAAGCAGGAGATCCGCTTGTTCAAGCCGAGCGCATTCGGGAAGCTGTTCAGCGAACCAGATTTCCGGATCTCGGGGCCGATGTGGTGGTGACGACAAGCATTGGCATTTCGAAGGTGAGCCGGGAATGCAGGTCGCTTTCCGAGCTTTGCCGCGAAGCGGATCGTGCCCTCTATCTGGCAAAGGCAGCCGGACGAAACCGGGTGTGCGACGCGAGCAGCGACTTCGTCGCTGAAGGTTACGTTCGCTCGGCATGATCCCCGCTCAACTCGCCGGATCATTGTGACCTGAAGGCGCTTTCGAAAGAATATCTGGAGACGGAGTAGGGGCAATCAACGGAGGCTGGCGTATCATGTTGCTTGCAGACCGTTGTAGAGCATAGCGTCGGCATCGAGGTTGCTGAATAGGAACGAGGCAATTCTCGATTTCTGGCAAAGGCCTGGAATGCCGGGAAGCGGCGTTGATTTAGCTGGCATGCCCCTTTATTTCTCACGCTGAAAGAAGAGGTCAGTAAGCCATGGATAATGAAACAAGCCTCCGAAACGAGCGCAAGCGCGGCTCCGGCGTGAAGGTGGTCTACGATATCTTGCGGGACGAGATTCTGGATCTGGAACTGCCACCGGGCAGCCCCATCGACGAGGTGCAGCTTTCCGAACGTTTCGGCATGTCGCGCACGCCTATCCGCGAAGCGTTGGTGCGGTTGGCGGGCGAAGGGCTGATCGACACGCTACCCAACCGCTCGACCATGGTCTCCCAGATCGACTTTCTCAACATGCACAGCTATTTCGATGCCCTGGTCCTGATGTACCGGGTGACAACGCAGCTTGCCGCGAAATATCACCGTCCGGAAGATCTCGAAGGTGTGCGCGCGCTTCAGGCTGAATTCGCCGACGCCGTCGAAGCGCAGGATGCGCTCGCCATGATCTCCACCAACGCCGCGCTGCATCTTGCGATCGCCGAGGCTGGCCGTAACCCTTATTTCACTGGCCTCTTCTCGCGATTGCTGAATGAGGGCCGGCGCCTCCTGCGCCTCTATTATCAATCCTACAACGATCGTCTGCCGCGCGGTTTCGTCGAGGAGCATGATGAAATCATTGCCGCCGTCGAGACGCGGGATACGGAACTTGCCGAGCGCCTCGCGCGCGAACATGCTGAACAGATTGTCGCCCAGATACAGAAATTGCTGATGCGCGGAGATCGCCTCGACGTCAGACTTTAATCTGCATATTTCTTGTCGACAAAATAAATACAAGGGTATATCAATGCTGCAAAGATGGTGAGGCGCGGCGGCGGATGCTGCTGGGCTGGTAACCGATCCACTCCCGGCCCAAGAGGATAGACAGATGACTGCAAGCATTTTCTCCGGCGTGATCCCAGCCCTGATGACCCCGTGCAAAGCCGATCGCAGCCCCGATTTCGATGCGCTCGTGCGCAAGGGCAAGCAGCTGATCGCCGAGGGAATGTCGGCTGTCGTCTATTGCGGCTCGATGGGCGATTGGCCGCTGCTGACCGATGCGCAGCGCATGGAAGGCGTAGAACGGCTGGTCAAGGCGGGAGTGCCGGTCATCGTCGGCACCGGCGCCGTCAACACGGCATCGGCCGTCGCCCATGCGGCACACGCGCAGAAGGTTGGCGCGAAGGGTCTGATGGTCATCCCCCGTGTGCTCTCGCGCGGCTCGGTCATCTCCGCACAGAAGGCGCATTTCAAGGCGATCCTCACGGCGGCACCCGATCTTCCGGCCGTCATCTACAACAGCCCCTATTATGGCTTTGCAACGCGCGCCGACCTGTTCTTCGCGCTGCGTGCAGAACATGCCAATCTCGTTGGTTTCAAGGAATTCGGCGGTCCTGCCGACATGCGCTATGCCGCCGAAAACATCACCAGCCGCAATGACGACGTCACGCTGATGATCGGCGTCGACACGGCCGTGTTCCACGGCTTCGTCAATTGTGGTGCGACCGGCGCCATCACCGGCATCGGCAACGTCTTACCCAAGGAAGTCATCCATCTCTGCAACCTCGCCCAGGCTGCAGCCAAGGGCGACGTCGATGCACGCCAGCGTGCGCTGGAGCTTGAAGCCGCACTCGCTGTCCTTTCCTCTTTCGACGAAGGCCCGGATCTGGTTCTCTTCTTCAAGCATATGATGGTGCTGAAGGGCGACAAGGAATATGAGCTGCATTTCAATGAAAGCGATGTCTTGAACGACAGCCAGCGCGGCTATGTTGAGGCGCAGTTCAAGCTGTTCAATAGCTGGTACGCCGAGTGGAGCAAGCTTCCTGGTGCCGTGGAAAGGTACAAGGCCTAAGCTCTTGTGATAGCCTAGGCAAGATGCGAGAGGCCTCAACGGGGCCTCTTTTTTATTATCTTACGTTTGTATTCACTTACATTTCAAAGTCGTTCAGACCACGGCGTCAAGGCCGAGTTCCTCCAGGCGGTCGAGCTGGCGGATTTCCTCTGCGGTCAGCGGGATGCCATCCTTTTCCGCACGAGCGCGAGCGGCGAAGCGACGCTGCGAGGGCAGACGCGCGCCTTGGCCGACAATCGCTTCGAACAGCACTTCGGCACGGGCGAGCGGATTTCCAGGTCGACCGGCCGCGAAGGTCTCCGGCGAGAAGGCGACGATGAGTTCGCCGTGCCGCGGTGCGAAGGCCGTAGAGCCGAGATAATCGAGCGCCTCGCGGCTGGTGAAGTCACCGATCATGACGCCGGCCAGAAGTTCGATCATCGTGCCGATGGCCGAGCCTTTGTGCCCTCCGAACGGCAGCATTGCGCCAGCGAGGGCGGCTTCCGGATCCGTGGTCGGTTGGCCGTCGGCATCGATCGCCCAGCCCTCAGGAAGCGGCTTGCCTGCGCGTCGGTGCAGCTCGATTTCGCCGCGGGCGGCAACCGAAGTCGCGAAATCGAAAACATAAGGCGGGCTGTCAAGGCGCGGCCAGCCGAAGGCGAAGGGGTTCGTTCCCAGGAGCGGTGCCGAGCCGCCGGCCGGCGCCACGGTGGAATAGCTCGGGCACATGGCGAAGGCGGCAAGGCCGCGATCCGTCAGGGCTTCCACTTCCGGCCAGAGCGCGGCGAAATGTGTGCAGTCGTTGATGGCAAGTGCGGCAATGCCGAAGCGGCGAGCCCGCTCGGCAAGCACAGGCATGCCGAGTTCGAAGGCAGCATTGGAAAAACCGCTCTTGGCATCAACGCGGACGACGGCGGAGCCATCATTTTGTTCGAGAACCGGCACCGCATCCGGCCGTGCCTTGCCGGCCTTGACCGCGCGCAACACGCCTTCGATGCGGTAGATGCCGTGGGACTTGCAGGCGTCACGTTCGCCTGCGACGATCACCCGCGCGATCGCCCCGGCCTGCTGCGCATTGATGCCGGCTTTTGAAAGGATCGCTTCGACACGGCCTCGCAGCGCATCCGGTGTCAGGGTGGTCACGTCGGTCAATTTCGGTTCTCCCATGATATGCTCGCTTGCATCATAGACTTGAAAATTATAAATACAAAAAGAATACAAAAGATCGACATGGAATGCTGTAGCGCATTTCGGCTTCAGCTGAGGAAGGTCAGTGGAATTACCGTCACCCGCAAATATCAGGCCGCTGCAGCTGAAGAAATGACGGCGAAGCAAACTCATACCGGCGTTGTCGAGACGTTCCCGACCCTTCCGGGAAGAGCGCTTGCCATGTCGCTGGAACATATGTTGTTTGATGAAGTAACATCTGCGCTTGATCCCACATCGGGAGGAGGGATGACTATGATCTGCCTGACGCTTAGAACAGCGTTTGCCCGCGATGTCTCGGATCGAGTCGCCTATTTCGATCAGGGCATCATGACCAAGATCGGCAAGCCCGAACATCTGGAAACACAGAAATTTCTCGCGAGCGTGCGTTGATGGCAAGACCGGACGTTATCGTCATTGGGGCTGGGGTCGTCGGCCTTTCCGCAGCGATTGCGGCGCAGTCGCGCGGTTTGAGCGCCGTGGTCATGGACCGTGAGGGACCGGCTGCTGGCGCTTCCGCCGGCAATGCCGGAGCCTTCGCCTTCACGGATATCCTGCCGCTTGCATCGCCAGGCATTTTGAAGAAGGCGCCGAAATGGCTCCTCGATCCGCTTGGGCCGTTGTCGGTGCCGCCTGCTTATGCGCTGCAGATCGCGCCCTGGATGTTCCGTTTCTGGCGGGCCTGCCAGCCCTCGCGCGTTGCCCATTCCACGGCGGCACAGACAAGCCTGATGGATCTCTCTAAGGCAGAACTGGAGCCTTTCCTAGCCGCGACAAATACGCTCTCCATGTTGCGCAAGGAGGGCAATCTGCAGGTCTATGAAAGCGAGGCGGAATTCCGCTCTTCTCTGCCCGGTTGGGACGTGCGCAGTAATCACGGCATCGAATTCCAGCATCTGAAAGCCGATGAGATGGCAGCGATCCAGCCGGGGCTTGCGTCGCGCTTCATCCTCGGCACCTTCACGCCCGGCTGGTATTCCATTGCTGATCCCAAGCTCTACACACTAGCGCTGGCCGCGCATTTTCGCAGCCGCGGCGGCGTCATCGAGACGGCGGAGATTTCGTCACTTCGCGCGATCCCTGCTGGGGTCGAAGTGGTGGCTGCGGATGGAAAGCTGCGCCAGGCCGGCAAGGTCGTTCTGGCCGCCGGCGCCTTCTCGCACCGGATAGCCAAGACGCTTGGCGAACATATTCCGCTCGAGACCGAACGCGGCTACAACACGACACTTCCGGTCGACGCCTTCGATCTGCGCACGCAGGTAACCTTCGGCGGCCACGGTTTCGTCGTCAGCAAGCTTTCGACCGGCATCCGCGTCGGTGGCGCGGTAGAGCTGGGCGGACTTGTCTTGCCACCGAATTTTCGCCGCTCCGAAGCCATGCTGCAGAAGGCGCGCACCTTCCTGACCGGTCTCAAGCCGGAGGGCGGTGTGCAGTGGATGGGTTTCCGTCCGTCGCTGCCCGACAGCCTGCCTGCGATCGGTAGCGCCAAGGCGACGCCGGACGTGATCTATGCATTCGGCCATGGCCACCTTGGCTTGACCCAGTCGGCTGGCACGGCGCGTATCGTCGCCGACCTTTTGACACGGCAGGCACCGGCGATCGATCTGACGCCATTCTCGCCGCAACGCTTCTAATGCAAACAGGCATGCCGGTGTAGGCTTCCGCATCGGTGCTTACGGTCCTCTCGCATCTGGATTTACGGTGACATGAACGACACGACATCGGCTCGCAGCATCATGGGCGGCACGGCAGAGGGCCGCGTCGTCGCCACGCAGGAAGCTCTCAGTTTCTGGGGCGGAGTTGATCCTGCCAGTGGTAAAGTCATCGATATCCATCATTTCCTGCATGGCGAATGTCTGACCGGCGTCATACTGATGATGCCGTCGAGCCGCGGCTCCTGCAGTGGCTCCGGTGTGCTGCTCGATCTGGCGCTGACCGGCCGCGCACCGGCTGCCTTGATCTTTTGCGAGGCAGAAGATGTGCTGACGCTCGGGGCGCTTGTTGCCGCCGAAATGTTCGGCCGGCAGCTGCCGGTCGTGCGGCTCCAGCTTGAAGTCTTTGCGCGCCTGTCGCAGGCAAAGACGATCCGGATCGAAAGCACTGTCATCATGGCGGATGGCGAGACGATGCCGCTTGCGTCGCCAGCTACCTCGGCGCTCGCGCTGACGGACGCCGACCGCTCCATGCTTGCCGGAGGCGAAGGCGTTGCTGTTGCTCAAGCCATGCGCATCCTGACCGCGATGGCGGCTCAGCAGGGTGCCACTTCCCTTATCGACGTGACACAGGGCCATATCGATGGATGTATCTACGCGAGCCCGGCCAACCTGACCTTTGCCGAAAAAATGGCGGAGCTTGGCGGACGCGTGCGTGTACCCACGACCATGAACGCCATTTCGGTCGATCGCGCCAATTGGCGGTCGCAGGGCGTACCCGAAGACTTCGGCGACCCCGCCGCGCGGCTCGCGGACGCCTACGTGCGCATGGGCTGTCGCCCGACGTTCACTTGTTCGCCCTATCTGCTCGATAGCGCGCCGGGCGTCGGCGAGGCCATCGGCTGGGCGGAGTCCAATGCCGTCATCTTTGCCAACAGCGTGCTTGGCGCGCGCACGGCAAAACATCCGGACTTCCTCGATCTCTGCATTGCCTTGACCGGCCGAACGCCGCTTTCAGGCGCCTATCTCGATGAAAACCGCAAGGCTACACGTATTCTGGACGTCAAACTGCCGGAGGGCCGCGATGATGCTTTTTGGCCGCTCGTCGGCTATCTCGCCGGTAAAGCATCTCCCGATCGCATTCCGTTGCTGCGCGGTCTGGCCGCCGGGCACCCGTCGCGCGACGACCTGAAGGCGCTCTGCGCTGCCTTCGGTACCACCTCGGCGGCGCCCATGCTGCATGTGGAAGGCGTAACGCCGGAGGCTGTCGATGCTCTCAATCCGAAGGCCGATCGTCTCGCGATCACGCGCACCGACATGGCTGCCGCTTGGAAAATGCTGAACGAGGGACCGGAGACCGTCGAGCTCGTCGCCATCGGCAGTCCGCACGCCTCGCTTGCCGAATGCCTGGCACTCGCTGACGCTTTTGGCGGGAGGCGTCGTCTGCCTGAGGTGATGGTCATCGTCACGGCAGGGCGCGATGTCATCACCGCTGCCGAGGCGGATGGGACGCTGGCGCGGTTGCACGACAGCGGTGTGCAGGTTCTGCCTGATCTCTGCTGGTGTTCGATCTCCGAGCCAGTCTTTCCGCCCGGCACGCGGGCGGTCATGACCAATTCAGGCAAGTACGCGCATTACGGGCCGGGGCTCAGCGGCCGCGCGGTTCGTTTCGGAAGCCTTGCCGATTGCGTGGAGGCGGCTGTCACAGGACGTGTGGCTGCGAGTCTTCCTAGCTGGCTTTGAGAAAATCAGCGTCGGATGATCCGGCGCAAAAATGTCCTCATTCAGATTTGCGGAACACATTCTGGTAAATGCCTTCCGCAGCAATATTTCCCGTTCAAACATCCATCGGCCAGGTGTCCGACAGCCGATAGCCGGCGGGAAAGGGGTCATCCGGATCGACCATCAGCTGATGCGTGCCGATGACCCAGGCACGGCCTGATATGATCGGGCTGATCGCGGATTTGCCGTTGAGATCGACAGCGCCGTCGATGCTGCAGTGGAATTCGGTATCGATGAGCGACGTCCCGACGAAGCGGTCGCCGACCTTCATCTGACCCTTTGCGTGCAGAACGGCCATGCGCGCCGAGCATCCGGTGCCGGTAGGCGATCGATCGATCTTGCCGGGGCGGATCGCGACGGCGTTCTTCCCCCACAGAACATCATCCTTCATCTGCACGGGATCGGTGATCTGGCAGAAGGAGATATGGTTCCAGTCGTTGACGGGATGGCTAAAGCCAAGCTGTTCATTGGCCGCTTCGGTGATTTTCACGCCGAGCCGGGCGATGTCGCGCGCCTGATCGGGCTTCAGGCTCACGCCAATAGATGCCGCATCCACCAGCACGAAACTATCGCCGCCGTAGGCGGTATCCACCGTGATCGTGCCGATGCCTTCGACTTCCAGCTTCGCATCGAGCTTGTCGGCAAAGGACGGGACATTGCGCACATGAATGCGCTCAGCCTTGCCGTTGCGGCACTCCGCTTTCACTTCAATGAGGCCGCCCGGCGCCTCCAGCACCATGCGGGTGATCGGTTCCTGCATCGGGATGATGCCGGTGTCGAGCAGAACGGTGGACACGCAGATCGAGTTCGATCCGGACATGGGCGGCGTATCGGCCGGTTCCATGATGATCCAGGCCATCTGCGCTTCGGGGTTCTTCGGCGGTACCAGCAGGTTGACGTGGCGGAAAACGCCGCCGCGCGGCTCGTTCAGAACGAAATTCCTCAAGGTTTCGTCCTCGGCGATCCAGCGCGACTGCTCCCAAACGGTCGCGCCGGGAGGAGGGGCAACCCCGCCGACGATGACATCGCCGACTTCTCCCTCGGCGTGGCAACTGACGACATGAACGACTTTCGAGGTGCGCATTTCTGTTTCGGTTCCTCCGGATTCTGATGCGATGAATGGTCAAGCTTGGTCGAGCTGGAGTCAGCGCAATTTCAAAATCGTATACGTTATCCTATAATTTCAGATAACGTATACGATCTGGGTTGCCGGTCAAGGTGCGTGGCGCATCTTGCGCCGTTCAAGAAGATCAAGATATTGAAAGCATATCGCGGCGCCAACCTTCGATCAGTTTTTGCCGTCTCCGGGGAACAACGACTGAATGCCTCTTAATGTCGAAGAGATACCCAATCTGGGAAAGGCGCCGAGCACATCCGACGTGATCCTGAAATTCATCCGGGATTCGATCGCCGACGGTTCCCTCGACGAAGGCGAGCCGATCCGTCAGGACGATGTCGCGCGTCTCTTCAATGTCAGCAAGATCCCGGTCCGCGAGGCGCTGAAGCGCCTTGAGGCAGAAGGGCTGGTGGAATTCCATCGCAACAAAGGGGCGATTGTCACCAGGGTTTCGGAGCCGGAGATCGCGCAGATCTTCGAAGTCCGCGCCATTCTGGAATCGAATGCGCTGAGGCTTTCCATGCCCTTCATGACGGAGGCGACCTTCGAGAAGGCGCAGGGTTATTGCGACGCCTTTGCGGGGGAGGCGGACGCTGCGCGCTGGTCGGAGTTGAACTGGCAATTTCACAGCTGCCTCTACGAAGACGCGCAGAGGCCTTATCTCGTCAGCACGATTCGCTCCGTCAACGACCGGCTCGAACGCTACTTGCGGGTCCAGCTCACCTTGTCGCACGGCAGGGAAACAGCCGACCGCGAGCATCGCGAATTGCTGGCGATCTGCAAAACCGGCGACGTGGAAAAGGCAGCCGCTTTTTTGACCGATCACATCATGCAGGCGTGCCAGTCGCTATTGCACCACCTTCCCGCCAAGCGGCGCTGACGGCGGCCCGCAGTATCCGCTTTCGATCGCGCCATAGGCTAGACGACCGTTTCGCCGCCATCGACCACGAGGATTTGGCCCGTCATGTAAGACGAGCGATCCGAAACAAGGAAGAGGATCGGCTCGGCGATCTCCAAAACGTCGGCCCAGCGCCCAAACGGCACCTTCTCGGCGATATAGCTTTCGATGGCGCTGCGTCCGCCCATTTGCGCGATGAACGGCGCATTGAAGGGCGTGTCGACCCAGCCGGGGCAGAGCGAGTTGACGCGGATGCCGAAGCGGGCATAGTCGCCCGCCATCTGCTTGGTCATGGCGATGACCGCGTGCTTGGAGGTGGTATAGGCGATCATCTCGCGATCATAGAGGACGCCCGATGACGATGAGGTGTTGAGGATTACGCCCTTGCCGGCCTTTTTCATGATTGGCATGACGAAGCGCGAGGCCATGAAATGTGCGCGGACGTTCAGGTTCCAGGATGTGTCGAAGCCCGCGATTGCGACGTCTTCCAAACTGCCTGCCACCTGCGATCCCGCGTGATTGTGCAGGATATCGATACGGCCGTGCTTCACTGCAATCGCTGCAATGCCTGCCTCAAGCGCCTGATCGTTCGTGACATCGACAACCAGGCTTTCGGCGCTGCCGCCGGCAGCCGCGATCTGGCGCACCGTCTCTTCGGCATTTGCCAAATCGATGTCAGCGACGATCACATGCGCGCCTTCGCGCGCCATGATCAGCGCGCCGGCGCGGCCGATGCCGGAGCCAGCTCCGGTGACGATTGCGACCCGATCCTTGAGTATCATGTGTTTTCCCTGGTCAGTTTGTCGTTGTCTTTTCACGCATCAGGAAACGCGCGATGAAAATGAGGAAGAGCGATGCGATCAGCACCATGGTTGCGATCGCGTTGATCTCCGGCGTGACGCCGCGACGGATCGAGGCGAAGACATAGATCGGCAGCGTCGTATTCGATCCCGCGACGAAGAAGGCGATGATGAAATCGTCGAAGGAGAAGGTGAAGGCGAGCAGGAAGCCGGCGAGGATCGACGGCATGATCTGCGGCAGCACGATCTGCCGGAAGGTGGTCAACGGCGTCGCGTAAAGATCGCTCGACGCCTCGACGATATCGCGGCCGAGGCTTGCGATACGCGCTTTCACGATCATCGTCACCAGCGCCATGGTGAAGAGCCCGTGTGCGGCGATGATCGAGCCATAGCCGAGTGCGAATTTAGGCGGCTGATCGCCGGGCCAGACGGCCGCGATCAGCGGGTTGATGATGCCGAAAACCTCGACCAGTGCCACCAGTGTCGCAATGCCGATAACGACACCCGGCACGACGATCGCCGCAGCAAAGAGCCCGTCAAAGACGGCACGGGCGCGAGGACCGAGCCGCTCCAGGCCGATTGCGGCCATGGTGCCGAAGATTGCCGCGAGTGCCGCACTGGTAAAGGCGATGATGAGGCTGTTCTGCAGGGCTTCCATCAGGAAGGTGTTCGACAGTGCCCGCCCGTACCACTGCGTCGAAAAGCCGGTGAACTCGCTCGCATTGCGGCCCGCATTGAACGAGAACAGGACGACGAGCGCGATCGGTGTGTAGAGGAACAGATAGACGAAAGTAACGAGCGCGCGCATCAGACGAGATCCACCTGGCGGGTGCCGGCAACGCGCCAGGCGATGCGCATGGCAACCAGCAGCACGATGACGACGACGGCAACGAGCGTCACGGCGATCGCCGATCCGAACGGCCAGTTGCGTGATTGCAGGAAGAGGTCGACAAGTGCATTGCCGATGAAGAACACCTTGCCGCCGCCCAGCAGCTGCGGGATCAGATATTCCCCGAGGAGCAGGATCGTCACCAAGGCGACGCCGGTCATGACGCCGGGCAAGGACAGCGGCAGCGTAATGCCGAAGAAGGTCGAGACGGGTCTGGCGCCGAGGTCGGCTGATGCCTCGAGCAGTCGGCGATCGAGTTTTTCGAGGCTGACAAAGATCGGCATGATCATCAGCGGCAGATAGCCGTAGACGATGCCAAGCAGAACGGCACCGGGCGTATTGATGAGCCTGACGTTCTCGATGCCGACGAATTCAAGCAGATGCGGGATACCGCGCGCGCCGAGCAGATACATCCAGGCGTATGTGCGCACTAGGAGACTCGTCCAGAAGGGCACGACAACAAGAGAAACGAGCAGGAGGCGGCGCTGCGGGCTCGCCTTGACGGCGAGATAATAGGCCACCGGATAGGCAACGAGCAGGCAGGCGGCGGCACCGATCGGCGCAAGGATGAGCGTATTGACGAAGGCGGCCGAGCGCGAGCCAAGGTTGGCGAATTGCGCGAAAGTAAAGGCGGCCTGATAGCCGCCCTCAGGTGCACGCTCGCCAAAGGCGAAGATGATGATGGCGATGAAGGGCAGCACCAGGAAAACGAACAGCCAGATGCTTGCCGGCCCGACAAGGGCAGCGGTGACGAGGCGCCGTTTGGTGGCAGGGTTAAGGGGCATCGAAAAGTTCTTTATCCGCCGGTTCTAAGCGCGAGGCCGGCCCTTGCCGCCATGGCGACAGGGGCTGGAGTTAAGCGAAGCCGATCAGGCCGACTTGAAGCGGGCCATCAGTTCGGCGCGGCTCGGATCGGTGAGCGTGACTGCTGCGCCGAATTCGAGCGGTGTCAGCGCGGCCTCATCCGGATAGACGATCTTGTTCGACGTGATCTCCTTCGGCAGGAGCTCGATGACGCGGCTGTCGGTGGTCGGCGCGCCGTTGGCGATATGCTCCTTTACTGCGTTCTTTGGGTCCATCAGATAGTTGAGCAGGGCGTAGCCGGCCGCCTTGTTCGGCGCATCCTTCGGGATTGCGTAATAGTCGGTCCAGATTTCGCCGCCGTCCTTGCCGAGCACATAGGCAAGTTCGGGCATGTCGCGGTTGAGCTGCGCACCGTCATTGGTCCAGCACATGGTCAGCCAGGCGTCGGTTGAGCGCATTGACGGCTGATAGTCGGAATTGATGGCGAAGAGATGCGGCTTGACCTTGATCAGCAGTTGCTCTGCCTTGGCAAGTTCGTCCTGCTTGATCGAGTTGAAGTCGTAGCCGAGAGAGACCAGCGCGCTGCCAATGGTTGTCAGCTGATAGTCGTGTACCATGGCACGACCATCGGCCTCCGTCTGCGCCACCTCGAAAAAGTCCTTCCAGCTCGCAAGCTTTGTCTTGATCTTCTTGGTGTTCACGGAAAAGCCCGTCGTGCCCCAGTTCTTCGGCACGGCATAGGTCTTGCCGTCGATCTGCCCTTCCTTGGTGAAGCGCGGGCTTTCCGTTGTCTGGCTGAAGTTCGGGATCTTGGAGAGATCGAGTTCCTCGATGAGGCCGAGCTTATGATAGGTCGAAATCGTGTAGTTGGTCGGCACGAACAGCGACCAGCCCGAGGCACCGGCCTGTAGCTTGGCGAGCATTTCTTCGTTCGAGCCGAACACATTGACCTCGACGGCGACGCCGGTTGCCGCCTTGAAGTTCTCGAAGGTTGCGGGGTCGTGATAGTTCGGCCAGGTGGCGATCGACATTTGCGTGCCGAGCTCGCCGGCTGCATAGGCCGGCGTCGACAGTGCGCCCGGGACGCGCGACAGAACCGCGGTCGCAAGGCCAAGGCCGGTGATATTCAGGAAGTGACGACGGCTGACGGAGCCGCGCTTCAGGCGCATGAATTCATCCATGAAGCCTTCGGCGGAGATGGGGAGATTGTCCTTATAATCCTTGCTCATGATGCTGTTCCCTTGTTTTGGCTTATGCATTCGATGCTGGAAAGACGTGTAAGGCTTTGGGGTCGAAGCCGAGGAAGACATCTTCGCCCGGCCCCACGAGATCGCTTTCGTTCATGCTGCGGCGATCCGAGGTAATCAGGAAATCGCCAAGCCCGGGGACGGTGACCGCATATTCGGCCGACGAGCCCAGGAAGATGCGATGCGTCACCGTGCCCTTGAAGGACATGCCCGAAGCGACCGCACCGCGGCTGAGATGGATTGCTTCCGGGCGGAGCGCTGCGATCGCCGCTCCCGGTGCCAGCCGCTTGCCGGCCGAAAGGGCCGAGCCGTCCGCAAGGCGAAGCGTCTCGCCATCGGCTTCCATCGTCGCTTCTATGCGGTTCGTCTTGCCGACGAAATCAGCGACGAAGAGATCGGCGGGACGGTCGTAGACCTCCTGAGGCGTGCCGAGCTGCCGGATACGGCCGGCGCTCATCACGCAGACGATATCGGCCATCGACAGCGCCTCTTCCTGGTCATGGGTGACGAGAACGAAGGTGATGCCGAGTTCGCGCTGCAGCGTCTGAAGCTCGATTTGCATGGCCGAGCGCAGCTTCTTGTCGAGCGCGGCAAGCGGTTCGTCGAGCAGGAGCACGGAAGGACGGTTGACGATGGCGCGCGCCAGCGCGACGCGCTGCTGTTGGCCGCCCGACATTTCGTGGATACGCCGCTTGGCAAAGCCACCGAGCCGCACCATCTCGAGCGCTTCGGCGACGCGGCGCTCGACCTCGGCCGACTTGATCTTCGGACGCATCTGTTTCAGCCCATAAGCAACGTTCTGCTCGACGTTGAAATGTGGAAACAGCGCATAGTGCTGGAACACCATGTTGACCGGGCGCCGGTAAGCGGGCACGCCGTTCATCTCGCGCCCGTCGATCAGCACGGTGCCTTCGCTCGGCTGTTCGAAGCCGCCGATCATGCGCAGGCACGTCGTCTTGCCGCAGCCGGAAGGTCCGAGAAGCGCCAGGAATGCGCCCTTGGGCACATTGAGATTGATGTCCGTTACGGCGGTCACGGCGCCATAGTTTTTCGTGACCGAACGGAATTCGATATCGTTCGTTGAAGCGGATGCCACGTCTGTTCCCTGCGGTTGGTCGGCAGTCTTTGATCTGCCTTATTGCCGCCGTCGTTAAGGAAAGAGTAAGCCTGGGCTTCCTGCGAGGTATATACCCCGAAAGAGGTATTTCGGCGCAAAAGACTTCGTGGAAGGTATATATAGGGGCTGCGCTCGTTGGCGCAGGACGGCAGAGGGGATCCGTCACATGAGCACCGACCTTGAGGGGCTTTTTACTGCCTTCAACACGACGATCGGCCGATCGACGATGACGGATTCCGAATTCGGCGAGACCTTCCGGCAGATGATGGCGGCGCTTGTGCGGTTCGACTATGTGGTCGTCTTCGCCTATCGCGGCAAGGAACGGCCGATCGACCTCTACAGCACCTTCGACCGCGACGAGCATATCGTGTTCGTCACGCTCTATCAGGCCGGCCCTTATCTGCTCGATCCCTTCTACCACACGGCGCGCAGCCGCCGCGAAGGCGTGCTCAGGATGCGAGAACTGGCGCCGGATCGCTTCTTTTCCAGCGAGTATTACCGGACCTATTATGTCCAAACCGGCTTGGCTGAGGAGATCGGCTTTTTCGTCAATGCCGACGAGAACGTTACGATCGTCCTCTCATTGATGCGACGTGAGAAGACCGGTGTTTTCCCGCCGGCGGAATTCATGACGCTGAAGAAGGTCGAGCCGCTCGTTGCAAGCATGGTGAGACATTATTGGTCCGGCTTGGCTTCCCGCTTCGATGCGCAACTGGCGGCCGGTGGCAGGAGCCGGCGCAGAAGAGGCGAGAGCGAGGCTGTCCCGCCAGCCGAAGCCGTCTGGCGGGATCTCAATCTGACGAGCCGGGAGACTGCTATCGTCGAGCTCGTTTTGCAGGGGCATTCGTCGGAATCGATCGGCTTGAAGCTCAATATCTCGACTGGGACGGTGAAGGTTCACCGGCGCAACGTCTATCGCAAGCTCGGCATTTCCTCCCAGACCCAGCTGCTCTCGCTCTATCTCAAGAACCTGGCTTAGCGTTGCCGGGACATGGAGCGGTTCAGCGTTTCACGGAATCGCCAAACCGCTCTATCTGTTTGTTCCTGTGCAATTCCGGACGGAAAACTGCTGCGCACTTTTCCTGGAATTGCTTTAGCCCGTCACACGAGCGCCATGTCCTTCTCTCGCGAGCAGCTTAAGCCAGGGGCCGCAGTGAAAAAGGCCCATGAGCAGATACATCGGCGCCATCCCAGCAAACATCGAGCTATCATGCGCCGAGCAGATCATATCGCCGTCCGCGCCATAGGCCGATAGTGCGGTCATGAGGGCGAAGCTCGGGGCTGCCGCTAATGCCAGCCATCGACTGGCGATGACAGGTAGCGCAGGGTCGGCGGCATGTCCGCCGGCCCTTTCGTTGCTTTCGGATGAGCTAGACATCAGTTCGCTCCGTAGCGATCGTGATGCCTCCACCACACGCCGGTCTCATTGCGGCCGAGCGGTGCGCGATCGAGCCACTGATACATGCCCCAGAGACCATCAAGGCCGCGGGCATAGGACGAGTAGGTGTGATAGATGTCGCCGTCCTGTATCGCGAAGGCGCTGACGCCAGGCCGATCGCGCGTGTAGGTCGCGACATCCGTCCCCGTCATTGATGCCATCAGTTCAACCGGGCCTTCGCTGCCGCGCAGCTCCCATTGCTGCATCGTCTTGCCCGCTTGAGCGTCGGGCATCGGCGGCTCGCGACGATAATTATATTCGATGCTGCCGTCGCGCTGTTCCTCCGGCGTGAACCAGACATTGAAATCATGGTTGAAATCGCTGTTGGCCGAAGAGGCCCAGTTGAAGGTCCAGCCCATGCGCCGCTTGAATTCCTGCAATTTCATGAGAGGCGCGCGGGAGACCGCGGAAAAGGCGACATCATGATTTTCGAGATGCACCGCGATGCCGTTGAAGCCGTCGGCGATTGACGAGCAGGATGGGCAGCCGGCCGCATAATCCGTTCCGAACATGAAATGATAGACGAGAAGCTGCGAGCGACCCTTGAAGAGGGCCGAGAGAGGCACGACGCCCTGCTCGGTCTCGAGCCGGTAGTCCTTCTCGACCTTTACCCAGGGCAATTCCTGACGGCTCGCGGCGATCTCGTCGCTGCGCCGGGTCAGCTCCTTTTCCTGCTCCAATAGGGAAAGCCGGGCTGAAAGCCATTCCTTGCGCGTTCCTGTCTTATGCATCGTCATGGTTCATCTCCTCTTGTCTGTCAGGTCTGTCCTTGTCGGCACTGCATCTTGCCAGCCGATATGCGATAACTTACCGCTGGAGGCGTAAGGGGTGGGAGTTACAAGTGTGACGGGATTTCGATGGACTCGCTGATCGTCGCGGCAGCTCAGGCGCTCGCCGCCGGTGATGCGTTGGGCGCGCTGAAGCGCGTGGCGCTGCGGGACGATGGGCCGGCACTGGCGCTTCGCGGCATCGCCATGGCGCAGCTCGGCGATCTCGTCCGTGCCAAGGCGCTATTGAAGAGTGCCGCGCGGGCCTTCGGGCCGCGCGAGACTGTTGCCCGTGCCCGCTGCGTGGTGGCCGAGGCGGAGATTGCGTTGGTTTCGCGAGATCTCGGCTGGCCGGAAAAGGCGTTGGAAACGGCGCGGGCCGCACTCGAAAAGCAGGGTGACCGGATCAATGCCGCCCATGCCCGCAATCTGCAGATCCGCCGCCTGCTGCTCGTCGGTCATCTGGATGAGGCCGAGCGATTGCTGGCGAAACTCGACCCATCGCCCCTGCCGCCTGCCGCAAGGGCAAGCCATGAACTGGCGGTCGCCGGTATCGCCGTTCGCCGCCTGCGGATCGAGCCTGCGCGTGCCGCTCTGACGCGTGCGGAGGAAGCAGCCCGCAAGGCAGGAATCCCCGCTCTTGTAGTCGAGGTGCGTGATGCGGCGCGCATTCTCGACGAACCGGCCGCCCGCCTGGTGGCCAAAGGGAGCGAAAGGTCATTGTCGCTGGATGAGGTCGAGGCGCTTTTAGCGTCCGATGTCTTGGTCGTCGATGCCTGTCGCAACGTCGTGCGCAGTGGCGGGGGCATCATATCGCTTGCGAGCCGGCCGGTGCTTTTTGCCCTTGCTCGTGTGCTTGCGGAAGCGGCTCCAGCCGATGCGTCGCGCGCGCTGTTGCTTTCCCGTGCATTTCGTGCCCGCCACGCCGATGAATCTCACAGGGCACGGCTGAGGGTCGAGATCGGAAGGCTTCGCGCCGCTCTGGAACCGCTCGCCGAGATCAGCGCGACTGCGGAAGGTTTTGTGCTGACGCCGCGGCATGCGCGTAACGTCGTCGTGCTGGCGCCGCCGGTTGAGGTCGAGAATGCCTCAGTGCTCGCTTTGCTCTCGGATGGTGAATCCTGGTCGAGTTCGGCATTGTCGATCGCACTGTCTACAAGCCCACGTACGGTGCAGCGCGCGCTCGACGCGCTTGCTGCTATCGGGATGGTGCAAAGCGTCGGCAACGGACGGGCCTGTCGCTGGATGATGCCGCCGGTCGTCGGCTTCCCGACAACATTGTTACTCCCAGGCCCGCTGCCGAGCGACTAGGCTCTCGCATCATTGACACTCAACCGATCCCGACCGGAGGATGGAAGCCATGAAAAAGTCCCAAGCGGAAATCATTCGCGAATACGGTCCCTTCGAGAACGCGCCCCGCGTGAACGGCGTCACCTTCGACGGGCAGCATGTCTGGTTCGCCTCCGGCGAAAAGCTCCATGCTCTGAACCCTGAGAGCGGCGAGCAGGCGCGTACGATCGACATTGCCTCGCACGCCGGCACCGCTTTCGACGGCCACCATCTCTATCAGATTGCCGAGGACAAGATTCACAAGGTCGATCCTCAGACGGGCACGATCGTTGCGACTATTCCCGCACCGGGCAATGGTGGCGATTCAGGTCTTGCCTGGAGCGATGGCAGTCTCTGGGTGGGGCAGCATCGCGGTCGGAAGATCTACGAGATAGACCCGGAAACCGGTGCCATCCGCCGCACCATCGAATCTAACCGTATCGTCACCGGCGTGACATGGGTCGATGGCGAGCTGTGGCATGGCACCTGGGAGGGCGACGAAAGCGACGTCCGCCGCGTCGATCCGACGACGGGAGAAGTTTTGGAACGGCTCGAAATGCCAGAGGGCACCGGCGTTTCCGGCCTGGAATCCGATGGCAAGGACCGCTTCTACGCCGGTGGTGGCGGTAGCGGCAAGCTGCGGGTAATCCGCCGCCCGCGCTGAGTGGCGGCAACCGAGATGTCTTGCGCCTGGGATCGGTCGATCGATCCCAGGTTTGCCGTTTCGGAAAGAGTTGACTTACGTCTCTGGCTTGAAAGACCGCATCCGGATCACGACCGGATAGCGCGATTTTAAAACTTGCCGCGCCATGGACTGGACTTCGGGCCAGATCCCGCGATCGTCGACATCGCTATCTCGCGCATTGTGAACCAATCGCAACGCCATGCGTTTCCAGCATGGAAGCCATGCCTTGCCGGTCCGGGCTTTCATTGCCATATTTCACTTACCAACCGCATTTCAATCATTTCCAAATTACGAGCTGCGCCGATCCCGACGAATGTCGTGAATGGTCGGGTGCGCCAAGGAGAAGTCATGAATGAGATCACGAAAAGTCTTGGCGAAATGAACTTGCAGGAGCGCGCTGATCTTATGGCGGCCGTCGCGGACGTACTGCAAGCCACCGCCGAGGAAGCCGAGGAGGATGGCGATGCGCTCGCCGCTACCAATTCGCTGTTCCTGGCATGCAATCTTCGCGGCTGTTCGTCCGATCTCGGTCCGAACGATCTGAAAGCGGCAGAACTGCTGCTGGAGCAGGGGATCACTTTCATTCACCTGCTGAATGGGCGAAAGAAAAGCCGCGCATTGGTGCATTAGCGTGCTGCAACCCCGTGCCAGGCCCGCACGCAGGACCCAATCACAGTTGATCGACGCGGGCGTTATTGGGAAATCGGGCGGACGTTCATCTGCTCGTCGCCAATAAAGATCGTCAGACCGATCTGGTTGAGGATGGTGAGGAAGGATTTCGGCGCCGACAAGTCGCCAAGCTGAACACCGGCGGGTCATCATCGATGTTCCCGCCGGCTCGCATTCTCCCGATCCCGCGATCTTCCATGGGCGGGACGGATCAATCTTCTTGGATGGCGCTGTTTCTCGCCGTATCCCGCATGAAGAGATAGACGATGAGCGAGATGCCGATCATTGCCGTCACATACCAGTAGAAGCCTTGCTCCCAGCCGCTGCTCTTGAATTTCAGCGCCACGAATTCTGCTGTGCCGCCGAACAATGTGTTGGCGAGGGCATAGGGCAGCGCGACGCCGAGAGCACGGATGTGAGCGGGAAACAGTTCCGCCTTCACGACCGCGTTGATCGATGTGTAGCCGGTGACGATGACCAATGCGCCCATGACCAGCAGTCCAGCGATGAGAGGATCTTTCGTGGTTTCTAGCGCCGAAAAGATCGGATAGGTAAACAGCATGCCGCAAAGACCGAAGCCGATCATCAAGGGCTTGCGGCCGATCCTGTCGGAGAGCCCGCCTGCAATCGGCTGCAGGAGCATGAAGATGAACAGCGTGATCGCGTTTATCTCGCTCGATGTTTCCCGGCTGAACCCAGAGGTGTTGACCAGGAATTTCTGCATGTAGATCGAGTAGGCGTAGAAGGCGAGCGTGCCGCCGGCTGTGAGCAGCATGACGAGCGCAGTTTCCCTGGGATGCCGGGTGATGAGCATCCAGAAGCCGGACTTCTGTGCATCGCTTGCCTGCACATTCTTGAAGCTCTCGGTTTCGGCAAGGCCGCGCCGCAGCCAGAAGACCACGACTGCAAGTGCTGCTCCCATGAAGAAGGGAATGCGCCATCCCCAGGCGTTCAGCGCTTCCGTCGTCATTACGGCCTGCAACAGGATCAACAGTGCAATAGCCAGGAGCTGGCCTGAGATCAGCGTGACATACTGAAAGGACGAGAAGAAGCCGCGGCGCTGGCGGCCGGCCATTTCGGAAAGATAGGTTGCCGAGGCGCCGTATTCGCCGCCGACGGACAGACCCTGCATCAGGCGGGCGAGAACCAGAAGTGCCGGTGCCATCACGCCGATGGTTTCATATCCAGGGGTCAGCGCGATAATCAGCGAGCCGGCGCACATCAGCGTCACCGAAAGGGCGAGGCCGGCTTTGCGGCCCTTACGGTCGGCATAGAGCCCCATGATCCAGGCACCGATCGGCCGCATGACGAAACCGACGGCAAAGACCGCTGCCGAATTCAACAGCTGCGCCGTCTGGTCGCCGGCGGGGAAGAAATGCGGCGCAAAATAAAGCGCGAATGCGGCATAGACATACCAGTCGAACCATTCGACCAGATTGCCGGTGGAACCGCCGATGATCGATTTCAGACGTTTGCGCCGTTCGGCTGCTTCCGCCTTTGCTGTCGTTACGATGGGGTCTTCGAATGTCTTCAGCATTATGCCTCTCCTCCCGTTCTTGCTTCGGATCGTCGTAAGGGAGCGGTGAACCGCTGCGAACGACGGGTTCGCCGGGAGGGGCCGTATGCTTGCGGGTGGCTGCCGGCCAGTCTCGCCGAGACGGCATCGGCAAAGCCAATTGCCCGGCTGACAGCCGGCTTTTCTATGTATTGAGGACCACTCTCCCAGTCTTCGCATTGATACGTGTGGAAGGCGCGAGACACGAGGTTTAGGGATGCATAAGGATACCCTATTGATATACCTTGATTTTCTCCAGGCAGCGCGTTGGCCCTCAGGGTATTGCGCGCAAGATTCTGCGTGGCTATTTTGAAATTTGTGCAATATTCTGCACAGATGAGCGGATCGGGCCTCAAGCGAATTGTGTTTCTGGTGGCGGCCGGTTTGGCCGTCGCAGTCGGAATCTGGTATGCGGCGCTCTCGCTGTCGCGTCAGGGTGCGCTTGGGCGGCTGGCTGTGGAGGCAGGGGGGCTTGCGGTACAGCATAGTCGTTTGCTCGACAGCGAACTGGCACGTTTCCGGCTTCTTCCGATCGCGCTTGGCGAATATCGCGATCTTGGCGAGGCGCTTGCAAGCCCTACGGCGGATGCGGCCCGTCGGCTTGACGAAAAGCTCGGCTTCCTGGCTCGCGAAACCGGCGCCTACATCATTTATCTTGTCGATCACAAGGGACTTGTGATTTCCGCGTCGAATGCAGGGACCGAAGACAGTTTCGTTGGCAAGAACTTCAGCTTTCGTCCCTATTTTTCCGAGGCGCTCAAAGATGGCACGGCGGAATATTATGGTGCCGGAGCGATCAGCGGCCGGCCAGGCCTGTTTCTGGCCCGCAGGGTTGGCGATGCCGCCGCTCCGGCGGGAGTCGTGGTGGTCAAATTCGAGTTCGATGCAGTGTCGCGGATCTGGGCGAATGATCCGGGCGTAACGCTTGTCGTCGACGAACATCAGATCATTCTTGCCGCGTCCGATCCGTCACAGGTGCTGACCGCGCTTGCGCCCCTGTCGCCGGAAGACCGGGCCAGCATCGTCGCAAGCGGGCAATATCGCGACGCCGCACTTGGGCCGGGCTATTATCGTGCCGAGGATGCCGGTCGGGTCCGCGGTCCGCGGCATCAGATCATGATTTCGGCGGAGCAGCCGGTCGCCGGCACGCAGCTGCGCCTCCTGCATCTTCTTGACACCCGAACGGCATTGCAGGAAGCCCAGGCGGAGGCCTGGCTTCTGGCGCTGCCCGCCATCCTGGGATTGGCTGTTATCACGGCCGCGATCTGGTGGCGCATGACGCGTGCAGTAAGAGCGGCAGCCGACCGGCGGGCGCTTGAGGAGGCTGTCGCCGCGCGCACGGCCGAGCTACGCGATGAAATGGCCGAACGGACGCGCGCCGAGGATCGCTATCGCGATGCCCGCGAGGAACTTGCGCAGGCCAATCGGCTTGCTTCCGTCGGTTCGATCACGGCGGGATTGATGCATGAAATCAACCAGCCGGTCGCCACCATCCGCACTCTCGCCGAGAATGCCCGCCATCATCTCGCGGCCAATCGCCTCGATCGCGTCGGCGCCAATCTCGATGCTGCAGTCGAGGTGACGGCGCGCATCGGGACGATTACCCAGGAGATGCGACGGTTTTCGCGCCGGGGACGTCATGCGGCGGGAGCGGAGCCGCTCGATGCCATCATTGCCGGCGCCTTGCTGCTGGTCGGCAACCGGTTCCGCAAAGCAGGTGTGCGGCTCGATCTGCCGGCGGAGGGGCAGCCGCATGTACTTGCCGAACGCGTGCGGCTGGAGCAGGTCATCGTCAATCTCATGCAGAACGCCATCGACGCCGTTGCCGAGATTGCCGATCCGCATGTCGCTCTGCTCATCGACGCCGAGGGGAAGGATGTGGTGAGGCTGATTGTCGCCGACAATGGCCCTGGCATCGATCCTCTGCTGGCCAAGGAAATATTCCGCCCATTCATGACCGGTAAGCCCGACGGGCTCGGTCTTGGGCTCGGGATCGCGCAGGACATCATGAACGATCTCGGCGGATCGTTGACCATTGGCCCGTCGCCGCTCGGTGGCGCGGCTTTCGTAATGACTATGAGGCGGGCATGACCCTACAAGCGTCGCAGAAAATCCTTTTGGTCGAGGACGATGGTCCTTTCAATGCCGCGCTTACCGATTCCTTCGTCATAGCGGGCTTCGATGTGGAGACGCATGGTGACGGGCAGTCGGCGCTGGCAAGCCTTGCAACCGCATTGCCTGGGGTGATCGTCAGCGACATCCGCCTGCCGCGCATCGATGGGCACGATCTGTTGGAGGCAGTGCTGGCGCGCGATCCGGACTTGCCTGTTATCCTGATGACCGGCCACGGCGACATCGCCATGGCGGTCGGTGCATTGAAACAGGGCGCCTACGATTTTATTGCCAAGCCCTTTGCCACCGATCACCTGATCGCATCCGTGCGGCGGGCGCTGGAGACGCGCCGCCTGGTGCTGGAAAACCGGCGCTTGCGGCAGGCAGCCGCCGAGGCGGAGGATGCGTCGCCGCTCCTCGGCCAGACGACGGTCATGGCACGATTGCGTGAAACGATCCGTCAGGTCGCAAATGCAGACGTGGATGTCCTGGTCGAAGGCGAAACCGGCACCGGCAAGGAGCTGGTCGCCCGCCTCATCCACCGCTGGAGCAGGCGGCGCGCCCGCAGTTTCGTCGCGGTCGATTGCGCCGCTCTGCCGGATGCGATCGCCGACGAGACTCTGTTCGGAAACCGCGTCCGGCGCGGACGCATCGCCGAGGCCGATCGCGGCACGTTGTTTCTCGACGAGATCGACAGCATGTCACCCCTGCTGCAGGGCCGGCTTCTGCGGGTTGTCGAGGAGCGCGAGCTGCCTTCGGCGAGCGGCGAGCCGGCCCCTGTCGATCTGCGCATCGTCGCTGCGACGAAAAGCGATCTGCATGGCGCGGTTGCCGATGATCGCTTTCGGGCGGATCTGCTCTACCGGCTGGAAACCGTGCGGATCCGCATCCCGCCCTTGCGGGAGCGCCGCGCAGATATCGGCCTGTTGTTCAGCGCCTTCCTCGACGAGGCCGCCCGCCTGCACGGCGTGCCGCGTCCGCCCATCGATGCCGCGATGGAGGCACGATTTCTAACTGACGATTGGCTAGGCAATGTCCGGGAGCTGCGCAACTATGCGACCCAAGCCGCGCTTGGCCTCGCTTCCGCTCGCAGCCAGCCTTCCATCGAGTTCGGCCTCTCCGATCAGATGGATCACTTCGAGGCGAATATTCTGCGGGCCACGCTGGAGCGATATGAGGGGGATATTGCTGAGGTCGCGCAGGCACTCAAGCTGCCGCGCCGAAGTCTCTATGCCCGTCTGCAACGTCACGGCATCAATCCGTCGGCTTACCGTAAGTGAGACGGGGGCCATGTCGAGAGTGAAAGGAATAGGTCGAGCATAGTTTTACTTGCTCAACTTGGCGTCGTAATTTGTATTTAGTGTAATTTCCCGCATAACTTTATAGTTATGCGATGTATAAATTAGATTAACTACGTATTAATCATAATTATTCTTTGTGAAAAATAGAGAATAATTAATACATGTTAGGATATTGTGGCTCGTCTGCATGATGCAGCAATTAAATTAGAGAGCTATGATATGCTTGAATTACCTAAATTGATGCAGCTATTACTATTTGCGGCCATTATACTGTTGTTTTTCCGCTGGGTCGTCGAGGACATGAACAGGTAGCCGCTTTCGGCGCCTGAATATCCCAGCACCACTCGATTTGCTTCTTCAGTTCACCGTTTCCCTATCGTCCTGCCAAGACCGCGCGTGGCTTCGGCTCGTGCACGGCGCAAGCTGATCGTAACGATTTGCTGTTGCCCTTGCGTCTCTGTTCGGCAGACTGACGGGAATTGAACAATGGCGCCCGGGGTTTCCGGACGCCATTGAGGCGTATCGTATGATTGTCATGGTACAGGCGCGATCGCTCTTATCGGCTTCAGGCCATACGGTATCGTATGCGTGAGCGTGAACCTGCATGGTTCAGTGGGCACCTGCGCCGCCGCCGGCTTGAGGGCGCTTGGCGAACAGCATGGTGATCGCTGCGATGGCAAGCACGACGCCGATGACGGCGAACGTGTCGCTGAAGCCCATGATCAGCGCCTGTCTCTTGATGATCTGGCCGAGGGCGATGATCGCCTTCTGTTGGGCTGCCTGATGGTCCGAGACCCCGTGCGACAGGAAGTAGCCGGTCATCTGGTCGATCCGTTCGCGAACCTCGTCGCGGGCAAGGGTTACGGATTGGCCGATGATGTTGGAGTGGAACTGCTCGCGTTTGGTCAGGATGGTCCCAAGCGAGGCCGTGCCGACCGCGCCGCCGAGATTGCGCAGCATGTTCGTCAAGCCGGAGGCAGCGGCAGCGTCAGCCGGAGCAATTCCTGCTGTCGTGATCGCGGTGACGGGCGTGATGACGAAGGCCTGGCCGATTGCGCGAACGATGTTCGGAATGAAGAACTGATCTCCGGCATTGTCGGCCGAAAGCGTGACGTTCATGAAGCAGCTCAGCGAAAAGACCGCAATGCCGAAGAAAGCAAGCCAGCGCACATCAACCCGCTTCATCATCAGCGGAACCAGCGGGATCAGCAGCAGCTGCGGCAACCCCGTCCAGGCCAGGACGTTGCCGATCTGCTCGGCGTTGTACTTCTGCACCTGGCCGAGATATTGCGGCAGGATGTAGACCGTCCCGAACAGCGCGACGCCGACGAGAATATTGGCAAGCACGCCAAGCCCGAAATTCCTCTGTTTTAGCAGCTGCAGTTTCACCAGCGGCTTTGAAACCTTCAGCTCGATGATGATGAAGAGCGTCAGGAACACGGCTGCGACGATGCTGAGCCGGACGATGAAGGGCGAGGAGAACCAGTCGTCCTTATTGCCCTCTTCAAGCACGGTTTGCAGGGCAGAGAGGCCGATCGCCATCGTCACGATGCCGGCCCAGTCGCCCTCACGCAGAAGTTTCAGCTGCATGGGCTGCTTTTCCAGTGTCAGGGCAAGCGCCACCACCATGATGGCGCTCGGGCCGGCATTGATGAAGAAGATGGTCTGCCAGCCGTAATTCTCGGTCAGGTAGCCGCCGATGGTCGGCCCGATGGCCGGCGCAAAGGTGACGGACAATGCAAAGATTGCCAGCCCTAAAGGTTGTTGCGGCTTCGGAAGCTTCGTCAACACCATGGTAAAGGCCATCGGGATCAACACGCCGCCGGCAAACCCCTGCAGGCCGCGTAGCACGATCATCGTTCCGAGATCGTGGGCAAAGGCGCAGGACAGCGACAACAGCGGAAACAGCACCGAGTTCACCAGAATGTAACGGCGAAACGAGAAGACGCTGCTGAGATAGGCGGTGAGCGGAATGACGACGATCTCGCCGATCAGATAGGAGGTCGAGATCCAGGCGCCGTTATCCACCCCGGTGCCGATCCCCCCTTCGATATCGAGGAGGGAGGCATTGGTGATCTGGATATTCAGGATCGCCATGAACGCGCCGATCATGCCGGCCAAGACTGCGATCCACTCTCTTGTCGATGCGCGCGGCTGTGCCGCAGCGGCCGGCATCGCACGGCCATCTATTGTAATCGTTGACATTGTGGGGGCTCTCGCCGGCAGCTTTACAGCGCGGCGCCTGCTTTCGTGTTGATGCTCGGCTCGACGGACATTCCGGGGCGCAGCTCGCCACCGTTCATCGTCTGCGGGTCAAGCGCGATCCTCACCGGAATTCGCTGCACGACTTTGGTGAAGTTGCCCGTCGCATTGTCCGGCGGCAGCAGCGCGAATTCCTGTCCGCTCGCCGGCGCAAGGCTGTCGACATGGCCATGGAAGACCTTGCCGGGGAACATGTCGACTTCGATATCGACAGGTTGGCCGGCATGGACGTTCGTCAGTTGCGTCTCCTTGTAATTGGCGACGACATAGGCCTGGTCGGTCGGCACGAGCGACATCAGCTGCGTTCCGGCCTGAACATATTGGCCGATACGCAGCGTGCGGTTGCCGACGGTGCCGTCGACGGGGGCCATGATGGTCGCATAGGAGAGGTTCAGCTCGGCCTGATGCTGGACGGCCTGGCTTTTCTGCAGGGCGGCGGTTGCCTGTGCGATCTGGGCTTTCAGAAGCGCGACCTGCTTGACGGCACCTTCCAGGGTTGCAGTGTCCCTGACGATGGAAGCTTGGGCTCCGGCGATCTGCGATGCCGCCTGCTGGGCCGTCTGTACGGCCGCATAGCCGTTGGAGGCGAGGCTGGCGTAGCGCTTGTTGTTCTGTTCGGCGAATGTTTCGTTCGCCTTGTCCACATCCAGCGTCGCCCTCGCTGCGGCGATCGTCGATTGCTGAATATCGAGCGAGGCTTGCTCGGCCAGTATGGTTGCCTGTGCCGCAGCGACATCGGCCTTTGCCTGGTCGAGTGCGGCACGGAAGTCACGGTCGTCGATGCGCGCGAGCGGCTGGCCGGCCTTCACGGTCTCGTTGTCCTTGACCAGGACTTCCGCCAGATAGCCCGAAATCTTCGGGGCGATCGAGCTGTTGTCGGCCTGGACGTAGGCGTCATCGGTCGACACCTCGAAACGGCCGTTCTGCCAATAGTCGTGTCCGTAATAGCCTGCGGCAGCGATAATGACGATCGCACCCACGCCATACATCAACCGGCGCGGCGTTTTGCTGCGCTTAGCAGCGGCATTATCGCCTGCCTGTCCCTGCGGTGCCTCCGGACGGGGCTCGGCTGTTACCCCTTCCTTGGCCTTTGCTTCGACAGTTTCCTGCGCCTCGCTGGAAGCGCCTTCCGACGTTACGATATGCAGATTGTTAGCCATGTACTTGCTCCTGACAACGGGTCGCTGCCGGGCAGGGGTAGCGGCCAAGTTCATTTTAGAAACTTGATGTTTTCCAAAATAAGAGCTATAAGATCGAAGTCAACTAGATTTTGGAAAATATCTATGGTCCTAAATCAAAAAGCCGCGAAACGACCACGAGGACGACCGCAGGTTCGTTGTGATGACGACACCAGAGCGATCGTGCTTACGTCCGCGCGCAAGCATTTTCTGGAGGCGGGCTATGCTTCGGCATGCATCAACGACATCGCGCAGGATGCGGGAGTATCGACCAAAACCGTCTATCGGCTGTTTGAAAGCAAGGGCGAGATCTTCAATGCCGTGATTACGGACCGCATCGCGCGCTTCAACGTCGAAGTGGATCAGGGCTTGCTCAAGCACACGGATCTGCATCATGGACTGGAACAGATCCTGATCGCTTACGGCCGTCTGGCACTGGACCCGGAAACCATCGCGATCAATCGTCTGGCCGTAGCCGAGGTCGATCGCTTTCCAGAAATCGCGGCGTCCTTCTACGAGCGGGCGATCAAGGCCTCGACCGTGGTCTTCGAGGTCTGGCTGCGCAGCCAGCACGATAAGGGAGCGATTAGAATAGCCAATATCCCCCTCGCGGCCGGCTTCCTCAGGGGCATGATGACCATGGAGCCGCAGCGGGCTGTCATGCTGGGCCAGCGGCAGGCGCCTGATGACGAGGAAATTAGAACCCGCGCGACGGAATGTGCGGCGATCTTCCTGCAAGGCTGCATTTCCGGCTCGGCATGAGCCGGAAATGGAAGGCGAAGCTGCGGGCAGCTTCCGGACCCGTCAAGGCGCGATGGTGAAACTGTAGCTTCCGTTGGTCTTGTGGCCGTCCGTGGAGAGCGCGTGCCATTCGACCGTGTACTTGCCGGCTGACAGTTTGTCGGTGATGGGCACCATCAGTGTGGTGCCGCGGTTCATCAGCATGCCTTCGCCGGTCTTGACGGTCGCCTTGTCGGGGCCGGTTACCTTGGTGCCGCTGAATTTCAAGTTGAGACCTTCCGAAAAGGTTAAGTCAAGTTCGGATGGTGCGGTCTTGACCGTGCCGTCGGCGGCCGGAACGGCCGACGTCAGATGGGCATGGGCCATAGCCTGGCCGGCAAAAGCGGTGCTGATTGCGGCAGCAGCAAGGAGCAATTTCTTGATCGGGGGCATTTGATTTCCTCATCCTGTTGGTGACCCGCGGAAAGTCTGCGGATCGTGTGATGGCGATCGGTCGATCGCCGATATCCGTCGCCGGCAGAGCCGGACGGAATTTCTGTTTTTCAACGGTGCTCTCGCGCCGCGGAACTAGTCCTGCTGCAGCAGATTTCGGATTTTCTGCAGGGCGACATCATTGTTTTCCTGATAGGCGATGGTGCCTTTGAGATTGCCGCCGGCATCGACGAGCAGCACGGAGGCGGTATGATCCATGGTGTATCCGCCGTCTGGGCTCGGCACCTTTTTGGCATAGATGCGCCAGCCCTTGATGACCTTCTGCATCTCGCTGGGATCACCCGTAATGCCGATGATCCGATCGGTGAAATTGCCCGTGTAGCTGTGCATGATTTCGGGCGTGTCGCGTTCCGGATCGACGGTGAAGAAATAGGCCTTCAGCCCATCGGCCTGCGGCCCGAGCGTCTTGAACCAGCCCGCCATATCATAGAGCGTTGTCGGGCAAATGTCGGGGCAATGCGTGTAGCCGAAATAGACGAGCGAGGGATGGCCCGACAGGGCCTTTTCGGTGATGGGCTCACCGCGATCGTCCGTGAGCGTGAAGGCTGCGCCGAAACTGCCGGCTGCCCGGACCTGCGGCGTCATGAGGAATGTTGCGTAGCCGATGGCGCCGGCGCCGACGACAAGTGTCAGGGTGATGGTCATTGCAGCAAAGCGTTGCCTATTTGACATGGGACGTCTCCCTGTCCGCAGCTATCGATCCGACCGGGAAATCAATGTCGGCCGAGCCGGCTTTTTCGAACTTGAGCGTTGCCCTTACCGTCTGGCCCTGAAGGAAGGGTTCGGCGACCTTCATGAACATCACGTGATAGCCGCCCGGCTTAAGTTTGACGGTCTTGCCGGCCGGGATGATCAGGCCATCGGGAAGCTCGCGCATGATCATGACGTCATTGTCCATCTTCATCTCGTGAATCTGGACTGTCGCGGCACGCGGCGAGCTTGCTGAGATCAACCGATCGTCGGTGTCGCCGGCATTCGTAATGGTCATATAGCCGCCGCCAACAGGAGCTCCTGGCACCATGGCGCGAACATAGGGCGCGGAAATGGTGAGGTTGCCGATTTTGACGTCCTCGGCAAAAACGAGGGAGGAAGACAGGAATGCCAGCCCGAAAGCGGCAAGCGCAAAAATGTGTTTCAGCATGATCGATATCCTTGATCCGGATGAGGAGCGGACAGGCGAAGTCTTCGGCTTCGCCTGATCTTCGTCAGGAAAAGAAACGCCGGAGCGGCGGCACGAAACGAACCACGAACTGATCGAAGAGCAGCATCGCGACGATAGCGGCTCCCGTCAGTGGGAAGGCCACGCCGAAGACGATGGTGATGAGCCAGAGGCCGACATAGACGGACTTCTGTGGCGGCATGGGCGGCACGCCGAGCCGGCCCGATGGCCGGCGCTTCCACCACATGATTGCGGCCGTCACGCAGCAAAGGACGATGGCCAGGCATGTGGCCAGCATCAGGAGCTGGTTGAAGAGGCCCCATTCCTGTCCCTGGTGGACGTTGATGCCCCACTCGATCGCCTTGCCGAGAGCCGGATACTGGTCATAGGAAATGTCGACGAGCGGCTTGCCGGAATATTGATCGATGTGGACGGTTCGCTCCTCACCGAGGTCACCGAAATAATGACTTGCGGTATAGACGCCGGTTTCATCCGCTGGGATGGCAAGGTCCGACCCGGCAACCATGCCCAGGCCGTGCATGATGTGGACGGCCCTGTTCAGATCGATCGGCTTTGCCGATTGCGCTGCAGCGATATCCGAAAGCGGAACGGGTGCGTTCTCGACCACCCAGCCGGCGCGGCTGACGATATCCTGTGTGACCTTCGTCGATTTCGGCACCTCGTCCCAGACCGCAGCCGGTGTTCCGAGATTATTTGCCGTCAGCCAGGCATTGACGTTGGCGCCCCAGTAACCGGACCATGGCATGCCGCTGAAGGCCAGGAAGAAGATAAGGATGCCGGCAAGCGCGCCCGTCACGGCATGCAGGTCGCGCCAGAAGACGCGTCGCGATGGATTGCCGCGAACCGTGAGCACGCCACCGCTCTGCTGGCGCGGCCACCAAAGATAGATGCCGGTCACCACGAGGACGAGGGCAAAGCCCGCGACGATCTCGATGAGGCGATTGGTCCATGTCCCGAAATATTCGAGGCTGTGGATGCGCTTGACGACCCAGGCAAACTCCTGCTGCGAGCCGACCGACCCCAGGATGCTGCCGTCATAGGGGTTGACATAGACGATGGTCGATTGGCCATCTTTGGAAAGCGTTATCCAGGCCGAGCGGTTCGGCGCCGACGCTTCGTGGTATGAGGTCGCGCGGGCGCCCGGAAAGGCCGAGAGTGCGGCATCGGTGATCTGCTGCGGCTGCAGCATTGTGCCGGTCTCGGCAACGAGGTAGCGATGCGAGTAGAAAGTATCGGCAATCTGGTCCTTGAACAGATACAGCGAGCCGGTGATCGCCAGATTGAGCATGAAAGGAATGACGAGCAGACCGGCGAAGAAGTGCCAGCGCCAGATCGCGCGATAGAGCGAGATATTATGGGTTGCTGCAACTGCAGGCTCTGCAGCGGTAAAGGCAGACATGAAATCCTCCGAAGATCGGCAGGCTGCCACGATCGATCTGAGGAGGGGCGGCGATGGTTCGCCATTTGAGGTGAGCTTGCTTCACACGGCCAGCTGGACCAATCGGCCCGCCTCGTTCGGCAAAGTACAGTCAGGAACACCAATCCTCAGATTTTACGACCTAAGGGTCGCGATGCGGCAGCGTTGACGGCGGGCGTCACGGCAGGGCCGGAACGCCGGTTCAGCCAACGATGTCGAGGAGGGGTGGCGCTCTCGGGCCTGTGTTCGGCGGATAAAGCTGGCGGTGGAAAGCCTCCGATCTTGCGACGACGGTCTCTCCGCGCACGGAGGCAAGGCGCTCGCAAATTTCGGTCGGAGGCGTGGGCACAACCGCGGCAGACGCGATCCGGCATGCCTCGCATCCGGGCGCATAGGCTTTTCCGTGCACCTTGCCGTCGGCATCCTTGTAGGTAATGCAGAGGATCGGCAGAGATCCATCCGGAAGCCTGTATTGGGCAAGCTCGATCGGGGGTATCTCATCCGCTGTTGCGACGACAGGCTGATGGGCGAAGCCGACAAGCAACAACGCAACGGCGCAAAGAATGCGCGCGCTCCACTGTCCTGTACGCGAAATGGTCTTCCGCATTCTTGTCCCCACCACCGCATTCGCGGATAAGGTTGCAGTCATAGGATAGGCCCATTGCAAGCGCAATGCGTCAATTCGTGCCGTGCCGAGGTTTGCGGAAGCCGGTACTAGTCAAGGACGCGCGGTCGACGCGTCTCGGCGAACGCCAAATTGGCGGAGAGCTCTTGATCGTTCGGCGCAGGGCGCCAGATAGGGCTGATCATTCGGATCCGTGGGTGGCGCTCTCTGGAAAGGTGGTCATGAGCAGCTTTGATAACTCGCCTTCTGCCCGGTGCCGTCGACGTCTCGATCCGTCGGCTTTCATAGTTCGTTTCCCCCGATGGTCTAAGATCTCCAAAGGACGCATGACTGCATCTGGCCTGGACTACAGATCCCGGACGCAGCGATATTGAGATATATTGCTTCAGAAATTCGATTGCGACGATGACCCTCACTTCCAGTTCCCGCCCGAACATTATTGCCACACTGCCGATCAGTGAGAGGCTTGGTAAACCATTTTGTGGAGATCGCATGGTATCCCACACCGACTTCGACTATGCCGGTACAGGTCATTCGTTGCGGTTCGTTGCGAGGACTGGGAACAGCAATGGAAATTGAAACACATTTGGTTTCGCTGATACGCGTCCTCGGCCAGGTGGCGATCATCGTCTATGCTTATTCCTGGGTCATCCGGATCGTCGAACGCGGCGCTCTGAAATCCGTGGCCATCGGGTTGCTGTTCGGGCTGGTCGGCATCCTGTCCATGGGCGATCCGATACAATGGATGCCGGGCGTTATTCAGGATGGCCGCTCTATCCTCCTTGTCCTTGCGCCGATCTATGGTGGCCTTCTGGGAACCATTGTCGCTGCAGCGATGATGGCTCTGTTTCGGTTTCTGGTCGGCGGTATGGGTGCGGTGGGCGGCGTTGCCGGTATCGTGATCGTTGCGATCGCGGGCTATGTGCTCAGCCTCCTGCCGCGGCAATGGACCGGCACGGGCTGGAGACGATCGGCCCTGTTCGGTCTGGCGACCTGCTCATCCCTCGTGGTTCTCTTCTTTCTGCCATGGGCGGTTGCGCGCGCTCTTCTCCTCTCGGCGACACTTCCGGTGACGACCGTCAATATACTCGGTGTCATGCTGCTATCGGACCTGCTGCAGCGGGAGCAATATCGCATCGGCATCCAACGCGCGCTGGAGAATGAAGCGAGCCTCGACCCGCTCACAAGACTGCCCAACCGCCGCGTATTGCAGCGCGAAGGCGATCGATGCAGCAAGGAAGCGGGCATGCGCCGCATTCCTTTCTCGATCATCATGCTCGATATCGATCACTTCAAGAAGATCAACGATAGCTGGGGTCATTCCTTCGGCGACACCGTCCTGGCGCGAGTGGCTGATGTGATCCGGCAAACCGTGCGCAAGACCGATATCGCCGCCCGTTATGGCGGCGAGGAGATCGTCGTGCTTCTGCCGAACACGGATACGAGGGCCGCAGCTGCTGTCGCGGAGAAAATTCGTAGGGATATCGAGAGCACGACCCTGATGTTCGAGCAGGAAGCCGTCCACGTCACTGTCAGCATCGGCATCGCCTGCTCCCTTGAGCCGACCACGGATTTCAAGCATGTGCTCGAGGCCGCCGATAAGGCGCTCTATCGGGCGAAGGCGAGCGGAAGAAATCGGGTTGAGCTGGCCGAGGCCGCCTAGCCGCGCCCTGCCTTCGGCGATGAGCATGATGTTCTCTTTCCTTTTGCCATCCAAGCGTTCTTGACGAGAAGGCCCTGTCCGGAATAACTGAACGCGACGGTTCCCCAAGGAAGACTCCGCGGGGATTAATAGGGAACACGGTGAGGACGACCCAAGAGGGACCTAGACCGTGGCTGCCCCCGCAACTGTAAGCGGATTGCCGATCATCCGGGAGTGACCTTTTTCAGGTTCTCTCCCGAGGCTTCAAGCCATGCCACTGCAAGCAAGCTTGCGGGAAGGCAGATGATCGTCAGAGATCCGCAAGCCAGGAGACCTGCCGTCGATCACGATCCAATCAGCCGGGCGGGGATGCCCGGAAAGGACAGAGAATGATTGACCTGAGCCTTCGATATTATCCGACCTCTATCGGCCTTGATTGGGATCCTCGCAACCGGCGGCGGTCTTCCTCAGCGCAATCGTGCTGACACCGCCCAGTTTCCCTCTCCGATCGAGATCTTTCATGCGCCATTTTTTGACGACTATTACATTTGCACTTGGGCTGACCGGGTTTGCCGCCTCCAGTTTCGCCGCCACACAATATCCGCTCACCATCAATAATTGCGGCCAGAAGGTCACCTTCCAGAAGCTGCCGGCCAGGATCGTTTCGATCGGCCAGGGCATGACCGAAATCCTGCTCTCGCTCGGTCTGGCCGACAAGATCGCCGGCACCGCCGTCTGGGTCGGCCCGGTGCTGCCGCAATATGCCGAGGCGAACAGCAAGATCCCGCGGCTTGCCGATAATGATCCGAGTTTTGAATCCGTTGTTGGCAAGGAACCCGATCTCGTCGTCGCCGAATTCGAGTGGCATGTCGGTGCACAGGGCTCCGTCGGCAAGCGCGAACAGTTTTCCGAACTCGGCATCAACACCTATATCGCGCCGACGGATTGCGTCGCCAAGGTCAACACCGATGGCGGCGACGGCGTGCGCAAGGAACGGTTCGCGATGGACCTGGTCTATCAGGAGATCGATGAACTCGCGGAGATCTTCAATGTGAGGGATCGCGGCGATGCCTTGATCGCGGACCTGAAGAAGCGCGAGGCGGATGCTGTCGCCTCGATTTCAGGCGCAAAGTCCAAGGATCTGCCGATTGTCTTCTGGTTTTCCAGCAAGGAAGTCAGCGGCGATGCCTTCATCGCCGGCAAGAACAGCGCGCCGGCCTATATCCTGAAGACGATCGGCGCCAAGAACGTCGTGACGACCGAGGAAGAATGGCCGCTCGTCGGCTGGGAGACCATCGCGCAGGCAAATCCGGCCGTGATCGTGATCGCCACCATGGACCGCCGCCGCTATGCCGCCGATGATCCGAAGGTCAAGGTCGATTTCCTCAAGAAGGATCCGGTCACCAGCCAGCTCGACGCCGTCAGGAACAAGCATTTCGTCATGATGGATGCGCAGTCGATGAACCCGACCATCCGCACCATCGACGGCATCGAAATCCTGGCCAAGGGCATCAAGTCCTTCGGCCTGGCGCAGTAAGATATGAGTCTCGTTGCGGAACGTCGGTCATGGTGGGCGCTTCTGGCGCTCGCCCTGGCTGCCATCATGATCCTGGCGTTCATGATCAGCCTTGCGGTGTCGATCGGCGAGATTTCCATCCCGCTGTCGACCACCGCCAAGGCGGTCTCGAACCGGATGTTCGGAACGAGTTTCGAGCTTAGCCGTATCCATCAGGGCATCGTCTGGGATTATCGGCTGAGCCGGGCGCTGGTCGCCGCCAGCACCGGCGCGGCGCTGGCGCTGAGCGGTGTGATCCTGCAGGCCTTGCTGCGCAATCCGCTTGCCGAACCCTATGTGCTCGGCATTTCGGCGGGGGCTTCGACCGGAGCGGTCTGCATCATGATCCTCGGGCTCGGCTACGGCATTCTGGGGCTTTCCGGTGGAGCCTTCATCGGTGCGGTCGTCGCCTTCCTCTTCGTCGGCCTGTTGGCCGCCGGTGTCGGCGGCACGAGCGAGCGCATCATTCTTTGCGGTGTTGCCGGTTCGCAGCTTTTCAACGCGCTCACCTCCTACATCGTCACCACCTCGGCCAATGCCGAGCAGGCAAGGGGCGTCATGTTCTGGCTGCTCGGCTCCTTGAGCGGTGTGCGCTGGCCGGACGTCTATCTTTCTGGGCCGGTCGCCATCATCGGCTTTGTCGTCTGTATGGCGCATGTCCGCGTGCTCGATGCCTTCATCTTCGGTACCGATGCAGCCGCCTCACTCGGCATTGCGGTCAGACGCGCGCAGATCGTCCTGCTCGGCGTGACGGCCTTCATGACCGCAGCCGTCGTCAGCATCGTCGGTTCGATCGGCTTCGTCGGGCTTGTCATTCCGCATGCCGCCCGCTTCGTGGTCGGGCCAAGCCATGATCGGCTGCTGCCGGCGGCGGCTCTGGCCGGCGCCATCTTCATGGTCGGTGCGGATATCATCTCAAGGGTCATCATTCCCCAGCAGATCCTGCCGATCGGGGTGGTCACGGCCCTGTTCGGGGCTCCGGCCTTCGCCATCATTCTCTATCGCGCCCGGAGGACGGCATGAGCATCGCTGTTGATACGGTAACCTTTGCGGCCGGCAATACTTTGATCGTCAACGGCGTCAGCCTGGCGGTGGAAAGAGGCAAGGTGCTCGGCCTTCTCGGACCGAACGGCTCGGGAAAATCGAGCTTGCTGCGGCTGATATGTCGGCTGCGCAAGGTCAAGAGCGGTGTCATCCGGCTTGGCGGCAGCGACATAGCCTCGATCTCGCGCGGGGATATCGCCCGCCGCATCGCGCTCGTCGAACAGCAGGCGACGACCGATACCCAGGTCACCGTGATGGATGTCGTGCGCCTCGGCCGCACGCCGCATCGCGGCCCCCTGTCGGTCTGGAGCACGCACGACGATGCGGCGGTTGCGGACGCGCTTGCCCGCGTTGGCATGCAGGGCCGTGCCGGGCAGCTGTGGCAGACGCTTTCAGGAGGCGAGCGACAGCGCGTCCACATAGCAAGAGCGCTCGCCCAGACGCCGAGTGAGCTGCTGCTCGACGAGCCGACGAACCATCTCGATATTCAGCACCAGCTCGATATTCTCGGCCTGGTCTCCAGGCTCGATGTCACCTCGATCGTCGCGCTGCACGACCTCAATCTGGCGGCCATGTTCTGCGATAGTCTTGCGGTGCTGCAGAAGGGTGAAGTGGTTGCGGCCGGCCCGCCGGAAGAGGTGCTCACGCAGGAGCTGATTGAGCGGGTATTCGGCGTGCGCGCGCATGTGCAGAAGTCCTCGGTCCATGGCCGCTGCAACATCCAATATATGGCGGGTTGATGCCATCGCGGCACGACCGGCCACTCGCATGCACAAGGATCTGGGTGAGAATCACTCAAGCAGGCGATGGATGAGTTCGCCGCCCTCGATCCGCTCGGAGCAATTCCAGGAAAAATGCGAAGCGGTTCAGTTCAAACGATGACGGAACATCCAGGCGGCGACCGGCATCGTCGCGGCGGCAATGGCAAGAAGCGCCAGCATGTCCGGAAACAGCGCCTCGATGCCGGCGCCTTCGAGATAGACGCCGCGCGTGATGCTGATCGCATATTTCAGCGGATTGATCATCGTTGCATATTGCAGGATCTCCGGCATGTTGTCGGTCGGCGACATCAGGCCGGAGAGCAGCATGAACGGCATCAGGAACACGAAACAGAGGATCATCGCCTGCTGCATGTTGGCGGCAATGGATGACAGGAACAGTCCGAAACCGATCGCCGCGGCAAGGAAGAGGCTGAGCCCGAGATAGAGCGTCAGGAACGAGCCGGCAAACGGAATGCGAAACCAGAACAAGGACACCAGCAGGATCGTCGATGCCTGAGTGATGCCGACAATCATCGAGGGAACGGCCTTGCCGATCATGATCTCTGTCGGCGTGAATGGCGCGACGAGCAGCTGATCGAAGGTTCCTTCCTCGCGTTCGCGCGCAACGGACATGGCAGTCAGCATCATCGTCATCAGCATGGTGATCGTCCCGATGAGCGAGGGCACCATGCTCCACCGCGTTTCCAGCTGCGGATTGTACCAGGCGCGGGTCGTGACCTGCACGGCATTGCCCGAGCTGCCCTTCTGTGCAAGCCAATCGGCGGTGAAGTCGCCGACGATCGTATTGGCATAGCCTTGCGCGATACCGCTCGTGTTGGAATTTCGGCCATCCGCGATGACCTGTACGGTGCCGGGGCTACCCGCTTCCAGCTGCCTCTCGAAATCGCGATCTACGACGATGATCAGCACAGCCCGCTTGGTATCGAGCAGCCTGACCGCCTGGCCCGTCTGCGTCAGTGTCGCTACCCTTTCGAAAATGCCCGATCCTTCAAGCTTCGCGACAAGGTTTCTGGACGTCGTCGTCCTGTCCTGATCGACGAGCGCATAGGGAACCGTATTGAGGTCATAGGTGGCGGCGTAGCCGAAGATCAGGCATTGGAGAATGGGCGGGACGACGAGGCTTGCCCGGCTTCGGGGATCCTTCAGGATGACGAGGAGTTCCTTGCGGATCAGCGTCAGGATGCGCAGAAGTGATGCGATCGACATGGTCATGCGATCCTCTTGCGGGTCATGCGCACGGCGAGTGCCAGAAGTGCTGCCGCCATACCGGCGAGCACGGCGGCATTGGGCAGGATGACGCTCCAGATATTGCCGGCGAGAAACAGGGTCTGCAGCAGGGTGACGAAATATCGGCCGGGGAAGATGTAGGTGATGACCTGCACCGCCAGGGGCATGCTTCTCGGGTCGAACATGAAGCCCGAGAGCATCATGGCCGGCAGGAAGGTGACAAGCACGGTGACCTGGCTGGCGATGAACTGGCTCTTCGTGATCGAGGATATGGCAAGCCCGAGGCCGAGGGCGACCAGAAGGTAGAGCATGGAAACGATCGTGAGGACCAGCAGCGACCCTCGAAGCGGCACGCCGAAGAGCAGCCGGCTGCCAACAACGCAAAGGGCAAGGCCCGCGAGCCCCAATAGAAAATAAGGAACCGTTTTGCCGAGCAGGATTTCGCTCGAGCGCACCGGCGTCACGAACAGCGCCTCGAAGGTGCCTCGTTCCCATTCCCGGGCCATGACGAGGGCGGTCAGAAGCGCACCGATCAGCGTCATGACGAGAACGACAAGACCCGGGACGAGGAAATAGCTGCTGTCATTGGCTTCGTTGAACCACAGCCGGGATTCGATCGTCACGCCGCTGCCGCTGATCGCTCCTTTGCGCGCCGCTTCCTTGGCGGCCCAGACGCCGATTGCCGCTTCGGCATAGCTCAGCGATATTCGCGCCGTGTTTGCATCGCTGCCATTGACGACGACCTGGACTTCGCCATTGTCCTGAGCGACCTTGCGCGCGAAATCCGAGGGGATGCGCAGGATGGCCCTTGCCTGCGATGACAGCAGCATGCTTTCGGCTTCCACCATCGTCTTGACAGGCTTTGGAGAAAAATAGCTGGAGAGTTCGAAGGCCGAGGCGAGCCCGCGCGCCTCGGCGGAATTCTCTTCCATGACGATCGCAACGGGAACGTTCTTGACGTCGAGATTGATGCCGTATCCAAACAGGATCAGCAGCGCCACCGGCATGACGATGCCGATCGCGATGCTGCTCGGATCGCGCAGGAGCTGCCAGGTCTCCTTGCGGATGAGCGCGCGGATGCGGCGCAGGGCTGCGCGAAATCCCTGGCCGGATCTGTCGACGGGCTGGTTCATGCCGCCATCTCCGCTTTTTTGTGCCGTTCTTTCTCGACGATGGCGATGAAGGCCTCCTCCATCGTCGCGGCCGCCTCGCCATGCGCGCCGGCATGGGCGCGGATCTCGACCGGTGTTCCCTCCGCCAGGTTTTTGCCGGCATCGAGGATGATGATCCGATCGCAATATTCGGCCTCTTCCATGAAATGCGTCGTCACGATGATCGTCACGCCCTGCTCGGACAGGGCGGTGATCCGGCCCCAGAACTGCCTCCTTGCCAATGGATCGGCGCCGCTAGTGGCTTCATCGAGGAAGAGAATGTCCGGCTCGTGCAGGAGAGCGGCGGCGAGCGCCAGGCGCTGCTTGAACCCGCCCGGAAGCTGCCCGCTCGGCAGTCTTGAAAACTGGTCGAGCTCGAACTGGCTTTTCAGGGCGGCGATCCTGTCCTTCCTGCGCCTGCCGCGCAGCCCGTAGGCGCTTGCGAAGAATTCCAGATTCTCGTCGACGCTGAGCTGGCCGTAGAGCGAAAATTTCTGCGCGACATAGCCGAGCCGTTCTCGCGCCTTGGCCCCTGCCGTCAGCAGATCGGCGCCCGCGACCATTAAGGTGCCGCCGCTGGCGGGAAGCAGGCCGCAGAGCATGCGGAAGGTCGTGCTTTTTCCAGCTCCGTTCGGACCGAGCAGCCCGTAGACCTCACCCTTGCGGACACTGAAGCTGACATGATCGACGGCGGTAAAATCCCCGAACTTGCGGACAAGGTTGCGAACCTCAACGACTGTTCCATCGCCATTACGATTGGCCGATGAAGCGCCGTCATGACCCTTGCGTTCGGCATCATCAACAACGGCAGCAAACAGCATCATGAAAGCATCTTCGAAGCGAGGCGCCACGCTTTCCGTCTCAAGCTTCGTGCCGTCCAGCTGCAGCGGCTCGTCCTTCTGGCCCGGCTTGCGGACGATCCGGACGCGCCCGGCCTCCGGCACGGCATCGACGATACCGGGCTGTGCGAAGAGGCGGGCCTGCAGGGACCGGGCTGGCATGCCACCGGGAGTGCTGACCATGAAGCAGCAGCCGTCTGCCTTCGCCGTGATTTCGGCTGGTAGACCCTGATCCAAGATCTTTCCCGCATGCATGAGGACAGCATGTTCACAGCGTTCGGCCTCGTCGAGATAGGAGGTTGCGACGATCACCGAGAGCCCGTCCTCCTTGACGAGCTTGAAGACGATTTCCCAAAGCTCGCGACGCGACAGCGGATCGACACCGACGGTAGGCTCGTCGAGGAGCAGTAGCTCCGGCGCCCGCACCAGCGTGCAGGCAAGGCCGAGCTTCTGTTTCATGCCGCCAGACAATTTCCCCGCCGGACGTCCCTTGAAGCGGCCGAGCTGCGTCATTTCGAAGAGGCGCGGATAGGTTTCGTCGCGCTGGGATTGCGTGACACCGTGCAGATCGGCGTAGAGATCGAGGTTCTCCTGCACGCTCAGATCTTCGTAGAGGCCGAATTTTTGCGGCATATAGCCGATCCGGTCCTGAACATGCTGTGGCTCTTTGGCGATGTCGACGCCGATCACCTGCAGATTGCCGCCATCCGGCGCGATGAGGCCGCATGCCAGCCGCAGCAATGTCGTCTTGCCGGCGCCGTCCGGGCCGACCAGCGCTGTCAATGCCCCTTTGCGGACGTCGAGCGAGACATCGGCAAGCGCCTCCACCGTTTCGCCGGTGTCGCGCCGAAACGTCTTGCGGACATTCTTTGCTATGACCGAGAGATCGCCGGCACTCATGGCATCCCCGTTCTATTGCTGAGTGGTCGCGACGTTCGCCTGCTCGTCCGAAAGCGGGCGAACAGTTGCCGGCATGCCGAGCCGGAGCGCATCGTCCGGATCATCGACGAAAACGCGGACTTCGTAGACGAGGCTGGTACGCAATTCCTCCGTCTGCACCGACTTCGGCGTGAACTCCGCGACCGAAGAGATGAAGCCGATCCACCCGGGGATCGTACGCCCGGGCAGCGAATCCACCGCGACATTCGCCTTCATGCCGGGGCGGAGCATTCCAAGCTGGGTTTCCGAGACATAGGCACGCACCCATTTCGGGCTGATGGTCGCAAGCGAAAAGGCTGCACGGGTGGGCGAAGCCATCTCGCCGGGCTCGATCAATCTCGATTGCACGATGGCGTCGACCGGCGCTTTCAGCTCGGCATCGGCAAGCTGCTGGTGCAGGAGCGCGACATTGGCCTCCGACGCATGCAGCTGCGCTTCCGCCTCTTGAATGTCCTCGATGCGGGAACCGACGACGAGCAGATCGAGCGCCTTCTGGTTCGCAACGACCTTGGCGTCGGCAACGGCGGCGGCGGAGCGCGCCTCATCCAGTGCCTGCTGGCTGACTGCGGCCTTGGGAGCAAGTGCATTCTGGCGTTCGAACTGCGCCCGGGCATTGACTGCTTCCGCCTTGGCGGATTCAAGATTGGCGCGGGATTGCGCAATCTCTTCGGGACGGTTGCCGTTCCTGAGGCGCTCAAGATTGGCACGTTGACTTGCAGCCTGAGCCTCTGCCTGGGCCACCTGAGGCTGAAGGCGACTGGTATCCAGCCTGGCGACGACCTGGCCTTTCTTGACTTGCGCACCCTCTTCGACAAGGACTTCGGAGACACGTTCGCTGCCGTTGAAGGCGAGGGTGAGCTGCCTGAAGTCGATATTTCCATAAAGGACGAGCTCGTTCGAGCCGTCGTTCCGATGAAAATACCACCAGGCGCCGCCCGCTACGGCAATCAACAGGACCAGAATAATGATGACGCGTTGCATGCTTTATTCGAACTCCAGGCAAGGGGGCGGCTCTAATGAAACGGATGGTGGCCGAGAACGATCCGGGTTCATTATAGCACTTGTCAAATTCAAATTTCAAATTAATATTTGAGTTAATGAAAGGCAGAGACCATGGCCAGAGGCAATAGACGAACGGCACGATCACGGGATCGGCAGGACGGCGCTGCCACGCGGATGAGCCTGCTCGAGGCGGGCGGTGCCGTTTTCGCCGAATTTGGCTTCGACCGCGCGACCGCAAAGGAAATCGCTCTGCGCGCTGAAACCAACGCTGCGGCAGTCAATTACCACTTCGGCGGCATCGAGGCGTTGTACGAAGATGTCCTTGCCGAGGCGCATCACCGCCTGATGAGCTACGATGTGCTTGCCAGCACCGTCACGGCGGACATCGATCCGAAGGAGAAGCTGCGTCGGCTCATCGGCCTGTTGGTCAAGGTCGTGCGAACCGGGAATGAGAATTCATGGCCGGCCAAGGTGATTGTCCGCGAATTGATCGCGCCGACACCGCATATCGACAAGCTTCGTCGCGAAGAGATCGAGCCCAAGAAAGCGTTGCTGTTTGGCGTTATCGCCCAGATCATCGGCGTGACGCCGGACCATCCGCTGGTCGCACAGGCGGCGCTTTCGACGATGGCGCCGTGTTTCATGCTGCTGGTGGCCGAAAAACGCGTGTCCGAGATCATTCCGGCGCTAGGGCGGGAAACGACCACCGACGAGGAACTGGCAGACCGACTTGCTCGCTTCACGCTTGGCGGACTTGCCCAACTTTCTCTGTCGGTACAGGCGGCAGGATCACAGGATCAGCCGAACTGACCCTTCGTAAATCACCCATTGGGAGATTGCTTCAGCCTTCGAAGCCGAACCGCTCGACATCGAAGTCGTCGCCATCGTAAGCCCCGGCCTGGGCCTCCGCCATGTCGTCGTGCATCGGAATGGGTGCGCTGACGAGGCTCGGAAGCGTCATGTCGACGGCCATGCCCGGCGGCTGCAAGGCCCAGGCGACGATTGCCCCGGTCGACATGGCGCCAACGCCGCCCGATACTTCCTGCGCGGTGGAACTCGGCAGCTGTGCCATTGGCTGCATCTTTGCCATGGCGCTATCGGCCGTATTCTTCGCGTTGTCAGACACGACGAGCTTTCCGGCATCGTTGCGTCCGACCACCAGGCTTGCGAGCACAGCGGGGGGGGCGGGTCTTTCGGGAGCAGCCGTCGGGATGACGACGATACTGCTGGTCGGCCGCCATGCCGGCAAGGGGACGGCATAGGCAGCCAGATCGGCAAAGGGCTGAACCCTGTTTTCCTCAGCCACGCGCTTGCCAAGCTGAGCCTCGAGCCCATTCACGGCCCGGCTCCTCGGCGTCGGCAGCATGCTGGTCATGAGGCTGCTGTCGGGTGCACCGCTGCGAGATGCAGCCGATGATCCGGCATCGTCATTGTCGTCATCGACGGCCGCGATCTTGCTTGCCATCTGTGAAGGACGCTTCTTGGATTGCGCGATTGCCACCTGATAGCCAGGCAGCGGTCTGCCATCAGCCGGCACATGCAGCGTCCGCCCGTTCGGGAAAAGCCGTGAAAGTTCCTGGCGCGACATTCTCGGCCATGCGCGCACGTTGCCGACATCGAGATGCACGAAGGGCGAGCCGGAGTTGGGATAGAAGCCCACGCCGCCGATCTGCATCTGCATGGCGATCGCGCGCAGGCTCGCAAGCTTTACACCGGGGATGTAGAAATCCATGGCCTTGCCTAGCGTGTGCTGGCTGTGTTTGGCAACGCCGGAGCTGCGCGAGCGGTTGCGCAGCATGCTGTTGGTCGAAGGAGAGCGGTAGGCCGAGACGACGTGAATGGCTTCTTTGGCGCCACTGCGGCTATAGACTTCCCAGACGAGATCGAGCAATTCCGGATCGATCTTCGTCGGCTCGTTCTTGCGCCAGTCGCGTAGGAAGCGGTTGATCTGGGCAAGGCCTCTCGGATCGTATCTGCCGCCGCGTTTGAAGACGATAGTCGCCCTTTCCCCAGTATGGGTGAAGAAGAGCTTGAGCGCCCGATCCTCTGCGGCCGCGGTGCCGGCAAAGGCGCCGAACATCACCATTGCGATCAGCGCCACCCGGCAAGCGACGAATGAGAAAGTCGTGGCGAAAACCGTCGCCGGAATGGAAAAGATCACGTGATGCACGGATACGACTTTCGCCCTTGCTAAGAGAAACAGAAATCAGAGGCGCCGCGCCTGCGGCATCGCTATACCCTCCAATTATGGTCAATAAATCCCTAACGGACCGTTTATAGGCGGAAACGGCAAAATTTTGTCCGTTCGAGCGCATTCATGGGCGGCTGAAGCAGCTTCCGCGCCCTGGCGAGCCTTATCTAGGAAAGCTTCAGTCGCGCCGTTGCAATTTTTGAGGCGTCAACCAGTGCCTGTAAGACGCCTTCTTCCGAAAGACGGGGGAAAACTGGCTTTGCAAACGTTTTCGCGTGGGTTGCAAACTGCCTGCCAAGACATCATCATCCCGTCCCATGAGTGGACAGAATCGATTTGCTCCCCCGTCGAGCGGGCAGCAAACAATCAAACGTAGCGACCTGTTGCGGCAGCTCCGGCGGGCCGGATTGCGCCGTTTGACGACCATTGTCGCACCTGCCGGTTACGGCAAGACCTCCCTTGCCGTCCAATGGTACCAGCTGCTGAAGGAGGATGGTGTCAAGCTTTGCTGGGTGTCGCTCGATGCCGAACATACCAACCAGGAAGCCTTTCTGCTTGCGCTGATCGATGCCTTGCAGACGCTGCTTCATGAGGACGGCGCGGATGCCGGCAACCTGCCTGCGGCAGCACTGCTTTCCGTGCTGGCGACGCGCCTGCGCAAGATCGAAGGGCCACTCGTTGTCTTTCTCGATGACTATCATTTCGCCCAGACGGATGCGACCGAGGCGCTGATGGCGAAGATCATCGCGGACCTTTCGCTCGAACACGTCAAGCTGGTGCTGGTCAGCCGCAGCCCGCCGCGCTTCCCGCTCTCGGCACTGCGGTTGCGTGGCGAGTTCAAGCAGTTCGGCGTTGCCGAGCTCGGCTTTACCGATGCCGAAGCGGGAGAGCTTTTCTCAGGCAAGGGCACCCATCTGACGGAAGAACAGGTCGGCTCTTTCAATCGCCGGACCGAAGGCTGGGCTGTCGCGCTGCAGATGGTGAGCCTGCTCCTATCGGAATCGGAGGAGAGCGACAGCATTCTGGCCTCTTTCGACGGCGGCGGCGCTGATATGGGCTCTTATCTGTCGGAGCAGGTGTTCGAGCATCTGCCTGAAGACATACGCCAGTTTCTCATTGGCACGGCAGCGCTTCCGGCCTTCAATCGTTCGTTGCTCGAAGCCGTGCTGGAAAGCAAAGAGCAGGCGGATCTCAGCGAAAGGCTGGCCGACTACGCGCTTCCGGTCACATTGCTGGCAGGCCCCGGCAACTGGATGCGGTTTCATCCGGTCTTCAACGAGTTTCTCAAGAAGACAGCCAGTCGCAGGGGTGTCGATGCCAATATTGCGCTCAATCGTGCGGCTCACTGGTTCGAAGCTCACGGCGACATAGATCGGGCTGTACATCATGCGCTTTCGGCAGGCGACGCCAATCTTGCGGCGCGCATCGTCGAGACCGCCGGCGGCTGGCGGCGCGTCTATGCCACGACCCGCGGCGGCGCGACGCTCTTTCAGGCCCTGAGCGGACGTGCCTCGGAAATCGATCTTGTCCGCTTTCCGCTTGCCACACTTGGGCTCTCGATCTTCAACGCAAAGGCGGCGCATCTGGCTGCTGCCAACCATTATATTGTCATCGCCGAGCGGGCCACGGCTGCAGATCCGACCTTGGCAAAGGATCTGCGCGTCGTGCGCATCCTTCTGGCGCTTTATACGGATCACTGGGCGACGGCGGCCGATCTTTCCGCGCTTGAAGACGATTTGCGCCAGCCGGATGGAATGGAACTCATTCATCGGGCGCTGGCGCTCAATATGCTTTCCTACAATTTCCTGATCCGCAGCGAGCTTGACCGGGCACTGCACTACGGGCATCTGGCCATTCGCGCTTTTCGCGACGGTGGTGCCGATTTTGGCGCCATGCACCTCTATACCCATATCGGCCAGGCCTTCTTTCTCTCCGGCGATTGTGCGAGCGCGCTGTCGGCCTATGAAGAGCTGATCTGCGAAGCGCAGACGAATATCGGTCCGGGCAGCGATCTCGATGCCGTCGGCCAGGTGTTGAAGGCCGAGGTTCTATCGATGCGCGGCGACGCGGAGACAGCGGCAGAGATGCTCGGATGGGCGCTGCCTCATCTTGAGCTTCACGATACCTGGTTCGACCTTCTGGCCGCTGGCTTCATGGCCGAGCAACGGGTCCTGCGGATGCGTGAGGATTTGCTTGCCGCCCACGCGGCCATGGATCGCATTCGCGCCGTGGCGCGGCGGCGTGGCTTCGATCGGCTCACGCGGTTGATCGACGGCGAGCGTGCCATGCTGCTCATGGCATCGGGCGATCTCGATCAGGCAATCCGCCATGCCGAGGCCAATGGTTTCGGCATGCAGGCAATCGTTTCAGATCGCGCCAATACGTTGGCCATCCATCTGCGCGGAACGACGCCGGCGATCTTCTGGACTCGCGCCTACCTGGCCCTTGGCGAGCAGGCCAAGGCGCGCGAGGTCTTTGATCAGTTCAAGATGCGTCAGGCGCAACGCCCGCATGTCCCGCGCGCAATCGAGCTTGCTCTCATCGAAATCGGGATTCTTCTGGCGGAAGGCCGCGCGGATCTCGCTGCCGCCAGCCTTTCCGATCTCGTGTTGACGACGCCCCTCGACGACTACCGGGCGCTGCTTCATCTCGATCACTCCGCAGGACTCGGGGAACTTCGCGCACTCGCCAATCATCCAACGGTTGCAAACGTTCCTCGAAAGCGTCTCCAGTCTCTGCTCATGAACGGGGAGACGGTGCAGGAACCAGCCGTCGATGATGGTGGCTATGCCTTTACCGGCCGGGAACGCATGGTGCTGGAGTTGCTGAGTTCGGGGCTTTCCAACAAGGAAATCGGCCGGATGCTGGCCTTGTCCGACAATACGATCAAGTTTCACCTGCGCAATATCTTTGCGAAGCTCAACGTCTCGACGCGGACCGCAGCCGTGACGGCAGCACGCCAAAAGGGCATGCTTGATCGGTAACCCACCCGTTCGGGTAGGTTTTGGCGCCGCCGCCCACCCATCGGGAAGGCTATCGATGGACGAAAAAACACCTAATCTGCACTCGTGCGAATATAATAATGAGGGGTAGATTCGTGATCGTCGTCGATCCGGTGACGCAGGAGATTATCGAAGGCAAGCTGGCAGCCACCGTCGATGAGATGGGCGTGGTCATGGCCAGGACCTCGATGAGCCCTGTGATCTATGAGGTGCTTGATTTCGCCTGTGGTCTCCTCACCCGTGAAGGTGAGCTGGTGGCGCAGATGAACGGCATCACCCTGTTTACCGGCACCTTCGGCACCCAGGTCAAGTCGTTGATCGCACTCTACGGTGATGACCTGGAAGATGGTGACATCCTGCTCACCAATGATCCCTATTCCGGCGGCACACATGCCTGCGACTTTGCCATCGTCAAGCCGATCTTCTTCGACGGTCGGATTCTGGCCTATGCCATCAATGTCGCCCATTATCTCGATGTCGGCGGTTCGGTTCCGGGCTCGCTTGCGCCCAATGCCACCTCGGTCTTCCAGGAAGGCCTGAGGCTGCCCGGCGTGAAGGTGGTGCGCAGCGATCGCTTCTCGGGTGAGATCCTGCGCATCATCCGCGAGAATGTCCGTCTGCCCGAAGTCGCGATCGGCGATCTCACGGCGCAGGTGGCGACCGTCCGTGTCGCTGCTCGCCGCATGGGCGAACTTGCGCGCAAATACGGCATCGATGTCGTCGAAGCCGCATTCGATCACCTCCTGTCGGTCAGCGAGAAGCAGGCCCGCGCCGCCATCGCCGCATTGCCCGACGGCACCTATGAAGCGGAAGATATTATCGATGGGGATGGCGTCACCACCGATCCTATCTCCGTCAAAGTGGCTGTTACGATTGATGGAGATCGCCTGACGGCGGATTTCACCGGTTGTCCACCGGCCGTCGCGGGCCCGATCAATTGTGCGGCGGGTGCTTTGCAGTCGGCTGTGCGCACCATCTTCAAGGCATTGGTCGCGCCGCAGGCACCATCCAACGAGGGTTGGTTCCGGCCGCTCTCCGTCATTGCGCCGAAAGGTTCGGTCTTCACCGCCGAGAAGCCGTCGCCGACAGGCTGGTATTATGAGGGCTCGGTGCATGCTTCCGAACTCGTCTGGAAGGCGCTTGCCAAGCTTATGCCTGAGCGCTTTTCCGCCGGTTCCTATACGAGCCTCTGCGTCGTCTATGTCGCTGGCAAGGATGAGGCGGGACAGCCATTCATCCACATCGAGCCGCAGCACGGCGGCTGGGGTGCGAGCAGGGACGGCGATGGCGCCAATGCGCTGATCGCACTTACCGATGGCGATACCTACAATTACTCGGTCGAAGTGATCGAGGCGCGCTTTCCGTTGCTCGTGCGCCGCTATGCGCTGAACGTCGAAGGAGGATCGGGCGCCGGCCGCCGCCGTGGCGGTTTTGGTGTCATCCGTGACTACGAAGTTCTGGGCGACGGCGCGTCGGCCTATTGCAGCTTCGGACGAACGGACACGCCTCCCTGGGGTATAGAAGGCGGCAAATCCGGCAGTATCAATCTTCTGCAGGTGGAAGAGAACGGCGGAAAAGTCAGTGATTTTGGCCGCGAGCCGCATATCGGGCTGAAGCGCGGCGATCTCGTGCGGATCATCACCGGCGGCGGTGGCGGCTGGGGCGATCCGCGTGCTCGCGAGCCGGAACAGGTCCGCCGCGATGTCGAAGACGGCTACATCACCAGCGAGGTGGCGCGCAGCCTCTATGGATATGAAGAGGGTATGGCGTCATGATCAGACTGGCGACGGATGTAGGCGGTACCTTTACCGACCTCGTCGGTTACGATGAGCGCACGGGCGAGATCTTTACCGCCAAGAGCCTGACGACCGTTCACGATCAGTCCGAGGGCGTACTGACGGCGATCGAACTTGCCGAGAAGAAGGACGGGCTTTCGACCCGTGACGTGATCTTTTTCGCCCATGGTGGAACGACGGTCATCAATGCGATCACGGAACGAAAGGGCGTCCGCACGGCGCTCGTGACGACTGCAGGCTTTCGCGACGTGCTGGAAATCGGCCGCGGCAATCGCCCCGATCTCTACAATCTCCAGTTCAAGAGCCCGGAAGCCTTCGTGCCCCGAAGCCTGCGCTTCGAGGTACGCGAGCGCATGGACGCCAAGGGGCGGGTGCTGACGCCCATTGAGCTTGGCGACATCGAGCCGATCATCCGCGAATGCCGCGCTCGCAAGGTGGAGGCTGTCGCCGTCATCTTCCTTCACAGCTACGCCAATCCTGAGCATGAGATCGCCTGCGCCAAGGCGATCGCCGAAGCGTTGCCGGATGTCACGGTCTGCGCCAGCCATGAGGTCTCCCGTCAATGGCGGGAATATGAGCGTTCCAATACGGCGGTGCTCAACGCCTATGTCCAGCCGATCATCAGGCGCTACTTTGCGCGGCTTGAAAGCGCGCTGACCGAGCGCGATCTCACATGCCCCTATTACGCCATGCAGTCGAACGGTGGCATCTCCACCTTCGATCAGGCGCAGATGAGCCCGCTGACATTGGTCGAATCCGGTCCGGCCGGCGGCGTGGCGGGTGCGGCTCGCATCGGCACCGTGCTTGGCGAATCCGAAGTGCTGTCGCTCGATGTCGGCGGCACGACGGCGAAATGCTCGCTGATCCATGACAGCCGCCCGACGCTCGACAGCGAATACAAGCTCGAGCACACCCGCATCGCTCCCGGCTATCCGGTGCAGGTGCCGGTGGTCGATATCGTTGAGATCGGCGCCGGTGGTGGTTCCATCGCCCGTATCGACGAGCGCGGCGCGCTCTGCGTCGGCCCGGAGAGCGCGGGCTCGACACCGGGACCGGCGTGCTACGGCCGCGGTGGGACCAAGCCGACGCTTTCCGACGCATTGCTGACACTCGGTATTTTCGATCCGGCAAGCTTTGCCGGCGGCCAGATGCAGCTCGACAAGTCCAAGGCGGCCGCGGCAATCGCGACGGTTGCCAAGCCCATGGGGCTATCGGTCGAGGATGCGGCGCTCGCGATCGTCGAGATCGCCCATGCGTCGATGATCAATGCGCTGAAGCTGGTAACCGTCCAGCGCGGGCACGATCCGCGCGACGCTGCCTTCGTCATTTCCGGGGGCGCGGGACCTGCGCTTGCTGCGCGCCTCGGGCGTGATCTCGGCGTGAAGATGACCGTGGTGCCGCCGCATCCCGGTATCTTTTCGGCCTGGGGAATGCTGGCGGCAGAGCCGCGAGCCGATTTTCGCAGCACGTGGTTCTCTCCCCTTGGTTCGGAAGCCATCAGCAATCTGAAGCGTCGTTTTGACGAACTGAAGCGTGAGGCGGTCAAATATTTCTCCAAGGGTGACGCGGCTGAGATCCGCTACGTCTGCCGCGTCGAAGCCCGCTATCGCGGACAGGAGCACGGCGTCTTCGCCCTCTTCGAAATGGAGGATGATGCCGGAAGCTTTGCGGAACGCTTCCATGCCGCCCATGAGCGCGCCTATACCTTCTGCCTGCCCAGTTCGCCGGTCGAAATCACGATGATCCATCTGGAGGCGGTGCTCCACGGTCCGGTCATCGCTATTCCGAAACTCGATCGCGGCGGGCGATCGTTGGATGCCGCCTTCAAGGGGCGGCGTGAAGTCTATTTCGGCAGGGTGACCGGTTGGGTGTCGTGCCCCGTCTATGAACGCACGCGGCTGCCGTCTTCCGAGAAAATTGTTGGCCCTCTCATCATCGAAGAAGCGACCGCAACGTCGCTGGTGGTTGCCGGGCAGGAGCTGGAAGTGAGCGACGAGGGCTTGCTGCTCATCCGCGAATGTGATGGGGGAAGCGTCTAGTATGGCGATAGCGATCGGTCTCGACCATATCGTCAGAAATTACGGGCCGACGCGCGCCGTCGATGACGTGACGCTCGACATTAGGGCAGGGGAGTTCTTTACGCTGCTCGGCTCATCCGGTTGCGGCAAGAGTTCTCTGCTGAAGCTGATCGGCGGCTTCGACAAGCCGACTTCGGGCCGTGTGCTTTTCGACGGGAAGGATATGGCTGATGTCCCGGCCAATCGCCGGCCGGTGAATACCGTCTTCCAGTCGCTCGGGCTCTTTCCGCATATGAATGTGGCCCAGAATGTCGGTTACGGCCTGAAATTGCGCGGGCTTTCGGGCGGCGCGTTGAAGAGCAAAGTCGATGGCGCATTGGACCTTGTCGAGCTGTCGGGCTTTGCGGATCGCGACGTCAATCTTCTCTCTGGTGGCCAGCGCCAGCGCGTTGCGCTGGCACGCGCGCTCGTCATGGAGCCGGGCATCCTTTTGCTCGACGAACCCCTGACCGGGCTTGATGAGCGGCTGCGCCAGCAGATGCGCGACGAATTCGGTCGCCTTCACAAGCGTACCGGAGCGACCTTCATTCTGGTCACCCACAATCAGGACGAGGCGCTCAGCCTTTCCGACCGTATGGCGGTCATGCACAAGGGGCGGATCGAACAGACCGACGTGCCGTCGCGCTTCTTCGAGGCGCCAGCCAATGCCTTCGTTGCCCGTTTCGTCGGCATCGATACGCTCCTGAAGCCCGAAAGCATTTCGATTGTGGGCGGCAAGACTCTCGTTACGATTGCTGGACAGCGCATCGGTGCGAGCTTCTCCGGAGCGGCGCCACCGTCCGATGCGCTCGTCGCAATCCGCCCAGACCGAATTGAACTGGTCCCGGCTGCCGAAGAGGCCACCGAAATAATTGAACTTAAGGTTGTCGAAAGCATCTATCGCGGACTCAGCCATGACGTTACGCTCGCTTTCGCCGACAGCCAGCGCGTGGTGTTAACAACTAGCGCGGACGCAACTCCGCCCTTGCCGGGCGAAAGCGTGCGCGTGTGTTTAAAGCCGGGCGCCGCGCTCCTGATCGATCGTTCCGGAATACCGGCTCTGGCTGGAGGCGATGAGTAAAACCCGAATAGCTGACACAAGCGAAAAATGAGGGAAGGGAATGACACGATGACCAAAAGCAATAATCTCGTCTCCTCCGCCTTGAGGAGTAACATGCAGCGCCGTGACATGCTTAAGCTGATGGGTGCGGGTGCAGCCGCACTCTCCGTCGGTGGGCTTTCCGCCACGCGCGCCATGGCTGATGACGCAACGGTTGCATTCTGGGGCACCGCCACGCTCGATATCGGCGACAAATGGCAGGAATTTACCCGCCAGAGTGGCGTTTCGCCTGAGTTCACCGACAACGGCAACGATGTCGGCCCGGTGGTCGCGCGCCTTGCCGCCGGCAATGCCAATGATCTCTTCGATGTCGGTGGCTTTCAGGGCGGCGCCGAACGCGAGCTCGCCAAGCAGGGGCTTATTGCCCCCTGGGACGTTTCCAAGATCTCGAATTTCGCCGGCATCTGGCAATGGGCCAAGGATATCCCGACCTTGACCTATGAGGGCAAGCAGTACGGCATTCCTACCGTCGTCAACGCAGACTCCATCATCTATCGTCCCGACAAGCTCGGTAAGGTCGACAGCTACGGCGTCATCTTCGATCCGAAGCTGAAAGGCCGGGTGGCGATGGAAGACGCGTGGATCAACAGCGCCATCTTCACCGCCATCTATCTCAAGGAAGCTGAGAACAAGCCGATCAAGGAGCCGGGCAATCTGACGGAGTCCGAGCTCGGCCTCGTCATGGAGTTCCTGATCAAGCACAAGAAGGACGGCCAGTTCCGAACCTTCTGGAATGGCTGGGAACAGGGCGTGCAGCTGGTAGCGAACGAAGAAGTCGACGCCATGACCGGCTGGGAGCCGATCGTCTATGAAGGCCGCAAGCGCGGTCTTCAGGTCGAATATGCGGCTCCCGTCGAAGGCTACGAAGGCTGGGGCAACAACACGGTGCTGCTCAAGGGTGCCACGGAGCGCGGCAAGGCTGATGTCGCCCACAAATTCGTCGATGCGCTGCTTGCCGGCCTCTATGGCTGCGAACTGGGTAAGGCGCGCGGCTATCTCGTGCCGACCGACAACAACCTCGCTTACGCCAAGGCTCATCCAGACGAGTACAAGGCCGACGACGTCGCCAAGCTCGCCGACCATGTGAAGGCCAAATTCTCCGGAAAGGTCTACTGGCAGAATTGCCGCCCGGACAACTTCCAACTCTACGAGGAGTGGTGGCAGAAGCTGCGCAACGCCTGATGTAACGCGATGGACCGGGGCTGGCGCATCTGTCGAAGGACAGGCCGGCCCCGAGCCGATGGGATCAACGCCAAGAGAGGGAGGATTAGACCATGAAGACACCAGTTCTATTGCTGACAGCTCCGCTTGCGGCGATCCTCGCGCTTGGCCTTGCGCCGCTCGTTCTCGTCGTTGTCTGGAGCTTCTGCGCCTGGGACTCTGCCACCTACTGGATCAAGCCGGAGTTCAGCCTTGCTGCCTATGGCGCCATTCTGGAGGCGGGGCGCTGGAGCGTGTTCCTGTCTACCCTCGGCAAGGCGTTTCTGGCATCGGCCATCTGCCTCGTCATCGCCTATCCCACCGCCTATGCGATGTATTTTCTGGCTGGGCGCACCCTGTCTGTCGTGCTCGCGGCCCTTCTTACGATTCCGTTTTTCACCTCCTATCTCATTCGCTCCTTCTCCTGGCGGTTGCTGCTTGGCCGCACGGGCGTCATCAACACGCTTCTCCAGCAGGCCGGCATCACCGATGCGCCGCTCGACTGGCTGCTGTTCAGCGATTTCGCCGTGATCGTCGGGCTGGTCGCTTCCTATCTGCCGTTTGCAACCTTCCCTATCCTGCTTTCCATGCGCCGCGTCGATCCGATCGCGCTGGCGGCATCGCGTGATCTTGGAGCGGGTTTCTGGACGATGGTGCGTACCGTCTTGCTGCCGCTGACCTATTCCGGCGTCTTTGCCGGTTTCCTGTTCGTCTTCGTCATGGTTGCGGGCTCCTCGACGGAGGTACAGATGCTTGGCGGTGCTGGTGCCTCGATCGTTTCAGTGATGATCAACGACGTCATGCGCGTCGCCAATTTTCCGCTCGCCTTTGCGATCTCGACGCTGATGCTCGTCATCGTCTTCGGGCTGGTGCTGATCGGAGATGCCCTGTTCGGCCTCTCTTCGCTGTTCGAGGAGCGTGGCCAATGATCGTCAGGGAAGGAACGACGCCGCGCATCGTCATCTGGACGCTGACCATATTCGGCCTCATCGTGATCTATGCGCCGCCGCTTTATCTACTGGGCGTCTCGTTCAACCCGGCGCTGCAGCCGGGGCTACCGCATTTTTCCGACATCACCCTGAAATGGTACCTCGCTCTCGGTTCGGAAAGCGCGCTCGTCGCCGCGCTCGGCCAGTCGATTGTCATTGCGCTTGCGACGGCTGTCATTGCGACGCTGCTGTCGCTCGGCGCGGCGTTGGCGCATCGCGAGCTTCACCGCGGACGCAGCCTGTGGTTTTTGACCGTCCTGCTGCCGATGTTCGTGCCGGGCGTCATCCAGGGGCTGGCGTTATCGACGGTCATCAGCCGCGCCGGCGTGAAGGCATCGGCTTTGACGGTCATTGCCGGCCATCTTCTATGGGCGATGCCCTTCGCCTTCATCGTCATCCTGACAAGCTTTGCCGCGGTCAAGCGGACCTATTTGATGGCGGCGGACGATCTCGGTGCCGGCCGCTTCCGGCAGTTCTGGGATATTACCCTGCCGTTGATCCGGCCAGGCCTCATCAGCGCTTTCATCTTTTCGTTCCTGCTATCGCTCAACGAGTTTACGCGCGCCTTCTATCTGGCCGGCCGCCAAAACACGTTGCCGGTGGTGCTGTTCGGCAAGATGAATTCCGGCGCCTCGCCGACGATCTATGCGATGTCGGGCGCAATCTTCCTTGTTTCCAGCGTTTGCGTGGTGGCCGTGGCCCTGCGTTCGCTGCTCATGCAACGCCGTGTGGGGTGATCGATATGCAAATTGGACTGACGAGTCGCAAGTTCTGCCCGCCCTTAGACCTCCATCAACGGGAGTATAGAGGATGAAACAGGAGTCGAAACTGATGGCCCTGATCCGCGCTGGAAAGAGGCAAGAGGCGCTTGACATGGTCGAGCGGCTGAAAGCGGCGACGCAATTGCCGCCGACGTCTATCAAGGTGGATCGGACAGGCGCCGTCACCTATTACAAAGGAAACCGCCGTTTCGTGAGAAACATCCAGGGCGGCTGGGATCAGGTGCCGAAGAAAAAGTAGATGTCTGCTGCCGATCTGGGCAGCGAGCAGGTCGGCACCTTCGAATGCGTGGCGCGGGCGAGAGGCAGCGGTTGGAAAGGAAGGATTTCCATCGACTGCAAATAGGAGGTCATGGTGCCAATATTCGGTTTGGCAAGCTTCTCATGCCCGGGATTTCGCCAAGAAAGATATTCCCCAGTGGAATGGTGATTTCGTCAAGTATTCGACATCTTTAAGATATAAAGAATATTAGAAAGTATCTTATTTAGAAATATAAAATTAACGCCCGAAGCCTAAGGTCTCCTCGACCGTCATCGCGCAGATGAAGGTCGATTGAAGGAGACAGGACCATGTATCGTGTTTCTCATTTCAACAGGGAGAAAGAGGGCGCCGCCGCAGTCGAATTCGCTCTCATTGCGCCGCTTTTTTTCCTTCTGCTTCTCACACTCGTTGCCTTTGCCATCTATCTCACCGCCGCTCATTCGCTGCAGCAATTGACGGCCGATGCTGCCCGCACGGCAATCGCCGGCCTATCGGCGGACGAGCGAAGCCAGCTGGTTCAGAGCTTCGTCACCAATTCGACGATCAACGACGCTTTCATAGACAAGAGCAAATTGACGATAACCGTCGCCACCGACCCGACCAATGCCAACCAGTTCACGGTCAGCGCCAGCTATGACGCGTCGGCTCTGCCGATCTGGAATCTCTACACGTTCGCGATGCCGGATCAAACCATCCGCCGCTATTCGACCATTCGTCTGGGAGGTCTCTGATGCAGCGGTTTCTCGGTCGTTTCGCCTCTCTGCGAGACCGGCGGGGAAACGTCGCCGTCACGACTGCGCTCGTCTCGCCCCTGATCCTCTATTGTCTTGGCCTCGGCATCGATTACGGCATGATGACACTGCAACAGCGGCGCCTGCAGCAGTTGAGCGACATCGGCGCGATATCGGCTGCCTCCGATATCGCAAATGCACAGACCGCACTTTTGAACAATCTCCAAAGCAATGGCACCACCGCGGCGGTCGCCTCCGGCAGCAGCTATATGACGAGCAACGGGCTCGTCAGCGCAGCCATAGCCAACTCTAGTCAATATGAGACCATGGCCAATCTGGTGCTCGGCACTTACACGGCGGACACATCGGTCCCGCTTACAAACCGCTTCTCCTCGACGGGAACCTCGCCGTATGATTCCGTCAAGGTGACATTGACCCAAAAGGCGGTGATGCCTTTCGCTTCCGCCTTCGCCACACCGCCGACTCTGAGCGCGACGGGCACCGCATCCAGCGAGCGCCTGGCCGCCTTTTCAGTGGGATCGCGGCTTGCGAGCCTCAATGGCGGCATTCTGAACCAGCTCCTCGGCACGTTGCTGGGAACGCAGATCTCCCTGAAGGTCGCCGATTACCAGTCGCTCATCAGTGCGAACGTCAATCTTTTGAGTTACCTCAATCTGCTTGCGACGGATCTCAAGCTTACCGGCGTAAGCTACAACCAGCTTCTGGCGACCGATGTCACCTATGACAAGATTCTTGGTGCACTCGGCAAATCGACCGGTCTTTCGAGCGGCGTCGTCACTATCATCAACAATCTCGGCAAGACGCTCGGCACCACGCAACTGACCGTCAAGTTGCAGGATATCGTCAATCTCGGTCCTCTGGGGAGCAATATCGTCGGCACCTCCCCCAATCTGACGGCCAATATGAACGTGCTGGATCTAATCTCGGCCACCGCAATGGCTGCCAACCAGCAAAAGCAGATCGCGCTCGATCTCGGGGCCGCATTGCCCGGCGTCGCGACGGCAAAGCTGACGCTGGCGATCGGGGAGATGTCCCAGCAGACGCCGGCCCTTGCCGTGGGTGCTCCGGGTACGATCGTTCGCACGCCGCAGGTCCGTGCCGCACTCGAAGTCGCCGTCACCGGCCTGTCCCTGATTGCGGGGCTGAAGCTCAGGGTGCCGCTCTATATCGAGCTTGCTCCCGCGGAAGCCAAGCTTGCCTCGATCACCTGTGTCGGCGGCTCCATGCCGAACGCGGTCGTCGGGATAGACGCGGTGCCCGGTGTTGCCGAGGTGGATCTGGGCGACGTCAACACGTCCGCCTTCGTAAACTTCGGCTCCGAGCCGCGGGTAACGCCGGCTGCGATCATCGATTCCCTTCTTCTCAAGGTGATCGCGAGTGCGCAGGTCGATATCGCCAATATGAGCCCGACGCGATTGAACTTTCAGCCTTCGGAGATTTCGGCAGGCACGATCAAGACGGTTTCAACGAGTACCGTCCTGACATCCACGGTCTCGTCGCTCCTGAAAAACGCAACCATCACCATCCAATTGCTCATCTTGACCATTGGAACGCCGTCGGGGGTGCTGTCAGCCGTTGCCGATACGCTAACGGTCGTGACCGCGCCGCTCGATCAGGTTCTGTACGGCCTTCTCGGCCTCCTCGGTCTCGGAATCGGGCAAGCCGACGTGAGCGTTACCGACGCGAGGTGCACGCAGCCTGTGCTGGTTCAATAAGGTTGATACGGATGCTCCTATCGGATCAGGAATTCGTGCCCGGCAGGCTGTAGGCCTGCTGGAAATAGCGCCTGAAGGCGAGCATAGGCTGGCTGAATTCGACATTGGCGCGCCAGGCAAGCCCCACATCCATAGGCGGAACCGGGTCCTGGATGTTCACGGTCTCGATCCGCCGTCCCTCGAGCGACCAGGGACGGTGCACCATGTCCGACAAAATGGCGACGCCGAGACCGTTCGCCACCATTGATCTCACTGCTTCGATCGAGCTGGTCCGCAAAAGCACCTTCGGTTGATAGGGGCTTCTGCTCCAGTATCTCAGCGAAGAGTGGGCTGCTTCATCAACCGTCAGCATGATGTAGGGCTCCTCGGCGATTTCACGCAGGCCTATGCCGTCGCGCCGCTGCAGGTCGTGGCCGGCCGGAAGCCAGAGGCGTCTGACCGAGCTCAGAAGTGTCTCGGTCGTCAGCATCGGATTGAGAATGTTCGATGTCAGCAACACCGAGATATCATAGCGATTAGTCAGAAGCCCTTCTTCGATCGACTCGCGATTAACCTCGTAGAGCTGGATTTTCAGTTTCGGATAGAGGCGGCGGATGCGCTCGATATGCAGCGGCAGGAAATAGCCGATGACGGTATAAGTGGCGGCAACGACGAGCTCCCCCTCGATATCGCTGCTGACCAGATTGAGATGGGTCGCTTCATCGACCTTTGCCAGAATCTCATAGGCATGGGACAGGAATTGCCGGCCGGCCGTGGTCAGCTCCATGCCCTGTGGCGTGCGGTTGAACAGCGACACGCCGACCGTCAGTTCGAGATCCTTGATTGCCGCCGTGACGGCAGACTGCGAGATCGAAAGGCTGACCGCCGCATGCGAAATCTGTCCATATTCGGCTGTCGCAACGAAATAGCGAAGCTGCCGTAGACTGAGACTCATGAAGCTCTTCCCATCTATTTATCTGAAAACAGCTTCGATGTTTTAGATTTCGTGGATCTAAAACGAGCTGATTTCCGATAAATCTTGCGCAAATTTTGTATGCTATTGATATTAATTAATATTTTCTGGCGCAATTTTGAGCACTGATATCAATTTATCAGATATTGAGACTTTGAAAATTGTATTTTTCAAAGGCCATCTTTGCCTCTAGCGTTTTGATATCGGTCCTGAGCGGGACGCAAGTGCGAGGGAAGGCATTTGAAGGAAGCTGTCGATATCAATTGCGACATGGGGGAGGCCTTCGGCCGATGGCGGATCGGCGATGCGCATGACGAGGAACTTATCTCGCTCGTCAGCTCGGCGAATATCGCCACCGGCTTTCACGCGGGCGATCCCAATCTGATGGATGAAACCGTGCGGATGGCGGCCGCTCATGGCGTCGGCGTCGGTGCCCATCCTGGCTATAACGATCTCCAGGGTTTCGGACGGCGGAAGATTAATGGCACAAGCCGCGAGATCGTCAATGATCTCATCTATCAGGTCGGCGCGCTGCGGGAATTTGCCAGGCGCTACGGTGTGCCCGTGCAGCATGTAAAGCCGCATGGCGCCCTCTACATGGAACTGGCGGCAAACCCCGATCTTTCGCAGATCTTCATCCAATATATGCGCACCGTGGCGCCGAACATGTTTGTTTTCTGCATGGATGGCTCGGCAACCTGCCTTGCTGCGCAGGAAGCGGGCCAACCTATCGTCCGCGAGTTCTATGCCGATCGCGACTACGGTGATACGGGCTGGATCGTCTTTACCCGGGATGCCGGTCGTCCCGATCCCAAGGCGATTGCCCGCAAGGTCGTGAGAGCCTGTACCGAGGGCGTTGTCCGCACCATCAACGGTGCGGATATACCGATCGCTTTCGATTCCATCTGTTTTCATTCCGATACTTTGGGTGCGCTCGATATCGTGCGTCATATGCGCGAGGCCCTCATTGCTGAGGGCATCAGAATTGCGCCCGTTTCGCAGATTTTGAACAACGACGCAGCGCGGAGGTCCCATGAGCAAGCTTGAGATCAGATCACCCCTTCCGGGAACTTTCTATAGGGCCTCCTCTCCGGACCTGCCGCCGTTCAAGGCTGATGGCGATGCCGTTGCCGCAGACGACACGATCGGCCTCATCGAGGTCATGAAGACCTTTCAGCAAATACCGGCCGGGCTCGATGGCAAGAACATCACCTTCCTCGTCGACAATGAGGAGCCTGTCATGGCCGGTCAGATCATCGCGGAGGTGGACCCATGACAATCCGCTCCGTTCTGGTCGCCAATCGCGGTGAAATCGCCGTCAGGATCATAAAGGCTGCCAAGGCGCTCGGCATTCGCACCGTGCAGGTCCATAGCGCCGCCGACGCCGATATGCTTGCCGTGAAGTTGGCGGACGAGGCGATCAATATCGGCTCGCCGGCTCCGAAGAAATCCTATCTGAACGTTGAAGCCATCGTTTCGGCGGCTCGGTCGGCAGGCGTCGATGCCGTGCATCCGGGATATGGGTTCCTGTCCGAAAACGGAGATTTTGCCGATGCCGTCGAGGCGGCCGGCATGATCTTCATCGGGCCGAGCGGCGAGGCGATCCGGCTGCTTGGCGACAAGGTGGCCGCGCGCGCGATTGCTGCACGCGCTGGCGTGCCGACGGTGCCTGGCAGCGACGGCCGTGTTGCCGATATCGGTGCCGCCGAGGCGATTGCTGAGAGCACTGGCTTTCCGGTCATGATCAAGGCTGCAGCCGGCGGCGGTGGGCGCGGCATCCGCATCGTCCAATCGCTTGCCGAACTCAGGGAACAGTTTCCACTGGCCTTGGCGGAGGCGGCAGCTGCTTTCGGAGATGGCGGCCTCTACATGGAGAAGGTCATCACCCGCGCTCGCCACATCGAGGTGCAGATCTTTGGCGATGGGAAGAACTTCGTCCATTGCTTTGAGCGCGAATGCTCGCTGCAGCGCCGCCGCCAGAAGATTTGGGAGGAAGCGCAGGCCTTCCTGCTGCCCGATGATATCAGGCAGCGCCTCTGCGCCAGCGCCGTGGCCCTTGCGGCGGAGGTCAGCTACCGCGGCGCGGGTACTGTCGAGTATCTCTACGACGAGGATAACAGGCAGTTCTATTTCATCGAGGTGAACACGCGCATCCAGGTCGAGCATCCGGTGACGGAGATGATTACTGGCATCGATCTGGTGCAGGAGATGTTCAAGGTCGCGGGCGGCGCTCCTTTGTCACTGTCGCAATCCGATATTCGGGCGCGTGGTCACGCCATCGAGTGCCGGATCAATGCCGAGGACCCGGCCAAAAGCTTTCTGCCGGCACCGGGCACCGTGACGCGGCTTTCGATTCCCGAGGGCGAGGGCATCCGTTTCGATACGATGCTTTATGCCGGCTATACCGTGCCGCCCTTCTACGACTCCCTGCTCGGCAAGCTGATCGTCTGGGCCGAGGATCGCAATACCTGCCTCGACAGGCTGGCGAGCGCCCTTTCCAATCTGACGATCGAAGGCTTGCCGACGACCATCCCACTGCACCTCGCGCTCGCCCGCGATCCGTCGGTGCGCAAGGGTGCATTCCACACGCGTTTTCTCGAATCCTGGCTGGAGACCGATTTTTCCGCGGTTAACGGCATAGCCGCGGAGGTTGCCTGATGCCAGCTCGCTTTACGTTCGGAGGTGACGAGCATCTTTTCGTCGAATGCAGCGACGAGATGTCGCTCGAAGCCTTCTTCAAGAGCCTGTCGATGGCCAAAGGCGTGCGCGAGAGCGCGATTAGGGGTGTCACCGAAATCTGCCCCGCCAACGCGTCCTTCCAGATCAAGTTCGATCCGGATCTGATCAAGCCGGACGATCTCTTGCGCGAGGTCAAGGCAATCGAGGGCGCGGCCGAGAAGGCGGAGCCGGTCATCACAACCCGTATCGTCGAGATCCCGGTCTTCTACAATGATCCCTGGACGCATGAGACGCTGATGCGCTTCCGCGAGCGGCATCAGGAGCCGACCGGCACCGATCTCGACTATGCCGCCAGGATCAACGGCTACGACGCGGTGAAGGATTTCATCTCGGCGCATGCCGGATCGCCATGGTTCGTCTCCATGGTCGGCTTCGTCGCCGGATTGCCGTTCATGTATCAGATGGTGGAGTGGCAGCGGCAGATCGAGGTGCCGAAATATCTGCGCCCGCGCACCGATACGCCGCGGCTGACTGTGGGACATGGCGGCTGCTTCGGCTGCATCTATTCGGTGCGCGGGGCAGGCGGCTATCAGATGTTCGGCATCACGCCGATGCCGATCTTCGACCCCTCGCAATCGACGAGCTACCTGCGCGATTTCATGGTGTTCTTCCGCCCCGGCGACATCGTGAAATTCCGGCCTATCGATCGTGACGGCTATGACCAGGCGGTCGAGGATGTCGACAAGGGTCGCTTCGCTCCGCCGATCCGTGAGGTCAGTTTTGACCTCCGGCAATACCAGGCCGATATCGACGGATACAACGCCAAGCTGGAGGGCGCGCTATATGGCCATTAAGGTTCTTCATCACGGCCTTTCCACCACCATTCAGGATCTCGGACGGCCTGGCTACTTTCATCTCGGCATTCCGGTCGGCGGCGCCATGGATCGCTATGCCATGCGGGCGGCAAATCTTCTTGTCGGCAATGACGAGGGCGCAGCCGGGCTCGAAGCTGTCTTCATGGGTCCGAAGCTCGAATTTCTGGACGATGCCCTGATTGCGGTCACCGGCGCCGACATGCCTGTCAGGATCGATGGCGAGCTGCAGCCGGGATGGACCGCGCTCAAGGTGAGGGCGGGCCAGACGGTAAGCTTCGACTTTCTGAAATCCGGGGCACGGATCTGCATTGCCGTGTCGGGTGGCATCGATGTTCCCGAAGCTTTGGGCAGTCGCTCGACTTATGCGATCGGTGCGCTGGGTGGCCTTAACGGCAGGGCCATTGCCGCCGGAGATGAGCTTCCCGTCGGTCCGGGCTCGATGGCAAGCGCGGGTCGGTCCGTTCCGGAAGAGTTGCGCCGCAAACCCGGCACGCCGGCAGAGCTCAGGGTCTTGCCTGGGCTCTATTGGGATCGGCTGACTAAGGAGACAAAGAGCAACTTCTTTGCCGATCAGTGGAAGGTGGCGCCGGAGGCCGATCGCATGGGCTATCGCTTCCGCGGCGGCCGCAAGCTCGAATTCGTGGAGCGCAAGCAGCCATTCGGCGCGGGCTCGGACCCCTCCAATATCGTCGACAGTTGCTATCCCTACGGCTCAATCCAGGTGCCGGGTGGGACGGAACCGATCATCCTGCATCGCGATGCCGTCTCCGGCGGTGGTTATTTCATGCTGGGAACCGTGATCTCAGCCGATATGGATCTGATCGCGCAGTTGCAGCCGCATACGCCGACGCAGTTCGTGGAAGTTACCATGGATCAGGCGTTGGCGGCGCGGGCGAACCGGCAGGCGTTGCTTGCGCGCCTTCGCGCCGCTCTGGCTTAGAGGGAGCAACGAATGGCCGCCTTCCCGATCCCAGGCTTCCCGAACAGATGCAATACGATCGGGATCGACCGTGTCTCACTCGAGAACGCGGGTCAGATAGGCGGCCGTCACGCCGGGGCTGGGGATGATGGCGACGATCTTCATTTGCGCGATCGTCCGGTTGACGGAAGCCTCGAGATGGCTCTCCATCATCGCCGCCGCCGCCTTCACGGCGCCTCGCAGCAGCAGTTCCACGATAAGGCGCAGCTCCGTGATGATGGCGGGGTCGCCGGGCAGGCCAAGCCGCCGCAGCAATCGTTCCGTTGCCGTGACAGGAAGCAGGTTGTTGCGGATGGATTCTTTCAGCCGTTCGTTCGGCGTCGCGAGGATGCAGATATCGATGAAGTCGGCATGGATGGTTTCCTGCGCTGCCAGATGATCGGCCGCCTCGCGCCGCTCGAGATCGCTAAGGCGCAGAAACAGGTCGTTCAGCCGTTCCCGGTCGACCCGACCGGCGCCGGCGACCAGGGCCTGCGGTTCCAGCATGCCGCGCAGACCGTAATGATCCTTGATCATCTGCGCCGTCAGCGGGCCGGCGATCCAGTGGGACGACTGGTTTTTGCGCACGAGACCGCGTTCACGCAGACGGGTCAGCACGTCCCGCACGACGGTGCGGCTGACATTGAAGTGGTCGGCAAGTTCGATCTCGATGATGCGATACTGGCCGAAGACGACACAGCCGGCGACGTCTGCCTCGACGGTATTGTAGATGCGCTCCCAGGAGGAGCGGCTCTGCAAAGCCTCGTCGGCATGGCGCGGGATGGTCAGGCCGAGCGTCTTGATATCGGTGCGGTTCGGCTCGATGCCCCGGCCGGCGGGGCCGACGAGATAGCCGCGTCCGTCGAAGCGATGCACCAGGCCTTCGCTTTCCAGCGTCTGCAATGCCCGCTGCACGGGCGCGCGCGAGATCTGCAGAATATCGGCGATCGGACCTTCGAGCAGCACTACGCCTTGCGGCAGCGTATGGTCTTCGATGTTGCTGCGCAGAACATCCTCGGCGATCTCGTAGCGCTTTTGCGCATTGGGGCGCGCACGGTCTTCGGTCATCTGATGCAATGGACTCACGTCGTTCTGATGCCTCACTCTTACGCGTTTTGTTGCATCAACATAGCGCAAAAATAAATGAATATTGAATACAAAATATGTTTTTAAATCGCGATTTTGATTGACTACATTGCGACATCAGTCGGTGATCATGGTCGCGAGACGTGCTTTTTGCTGAATGACTATCGAGCGTAAGTGCCGCGATCGGCGCTTGCTACAGGCGTTTCTCTGTCGAATTTACGCAATGGTTGCAGCCTTTATGTCTTTCGCTTTTCCTCAGGTGCAATTTATCAATTTTAAGATCCGGCTTTTTGAAAAAGTCTATTGAATACAAAAATCATTTATGTAATGCTCTCAACATCAAGGCGCTCGTCAGAAGCGCCGCAGGTGGAACTCTTTGAAACGCCAAGGAACATCTCTTTGACGCGCATGTGATCATGCGCGAGTGCAGACCGACGTCTGGTGTCCGGATCGATGCGATTCCGGCGATGCCGGTGCTTTGCCTGAAGGATGGTCCTTGCCTGGAAACTGGTAGGAAATCGGTGTCGACCGTTCTTCAGCTCAGCCAAGTCACCAAGTCCTATGGCGCGTCAGCCGCGCTGGACAGGGTGGATTTCTCTTTGCCCGACAACGCCTATATCTCGCTGCTCGGTCCGAGCGGCTCCGGCAAGACGACGCTGCTGCGCGTCATCGCCGGCTTCGAGGAGCCGGATGCCGGTTCGATCCTCTTTCACGGCAAGCGGCTTGATGGCGTGGAGCCGCACGACCGCGGCATCGGCTTCGTCTTTCAGAACTTCGCTCTATTCCCGCATCTTTCCGTCGCCGAAAACGTCGCTTTCGGCTTGCGCAACCGCAAGGTCGATCCCGTGACCGATCCGCGCGCCTTGGCAAAGCGGGTTCAGGACATGCTGTCGCTGGTCGGTCTCAAGGGATTCGACGATCGTGCGGTCACGCAGATTTCCGGCGGCCAGCGCCAGCGCGTCGCCTTGGCACGCACGCTGGTGACCGAGCCGAAGATGGTGCTGCTGGACGAGCCGCTCGGCGCACTCGATGCCAATCTTCGCGGCCGCATGCGCAACGAGCTCAAGATCATCCGCGAGCGCTGTGGCGTGACTTTCCTGCATGTTACGGGCAGCGAGAGCGAAGCCCTGGCGATGGGAGACCTGGTGCTTGTGCTCGATCGCGGCCGCATCGCCCAGGCCGCCGCTTCCGATGTGGTCTATAATCGTCCGGCCACCGCCGCGGTTGCCCGCTTTCTCAACTGCTACAACCTCTTTGCCGGCGATGTCGTCGAGGATGCTTTCGTCGGGCCGGCCGGCCGCTTTCCTTTGAATGGATCGCGCAGGAAGGCGCCGCAGCCGGCATACGCGATCCGCTACGATCGCGTTTCGATCCGTCTTCGCGGTGCGGCTCTCTCGGATGACGAGGTGGGTATCGAGGCCGATTTCATCGCCAGTGAATATTCCGGCGCGGCGGTCAATTCCTTCTTTGCGCTCGATGGCGGCCACGTCTTCGAAGTCGAATCCCATCTGAGCCACGCCCGTCCGCCGGTCTTTGTCGAGAAGGACCGCTATGCGCTCGTCTGGAAGAAGGAGGATGCCCTTGTCTTCGGTTGATGTGAGCCCTTCGAAACCTTCCGGACCCTCCAAGGAGAGCGAGATATGACCATGGTCGCGACAAGCGAGGAAGCCGCGCAGGAAAGCCCAACCGTGCGCCGGAAATCGAACAAGACGCTCTGGCTCCTGGCCCCGGGCATGATCTGGATGGTCGCTTTCCTCGTGCTGCCCATCCTGATGATGGTCTATGTTTCCTTTTGGACGCAAACGACCTTCAAGATCGAGCCGACGCTGACCTTGCAGAGCTGGATCACCTTCCTGACGAGCGCCACCTATCTCGGCGCGCTTTGGACAACCATCCGCATCTGGCTGCTGGTGCTGGTATCGACACTCGTCGTCGGCTATCCGGCGGCGCTTTTCGTTGGCCTCCTGGTCAAGAACAAGACGTTGCAGACCGTGCTTCTTGTGCTCTGCGTCATCCCGTTCTGGACCTCCTTCCTGATCCGCGTGCTTGCCTGGCGGCCGATGCTCGGGACCGAGGGTGCGATCAACATGATCCTGATGAATCTGGGCGTCATTCGGCAACCGATCGAGGTGCTGTTGTTTTCGGAGCTATCCGTCATCATCGGCATGACGCAGATCTACTGCGTGTTCATGGTCGGGCCGATCGCCTTCATGATGGGCCGTATCGACGCGTCGGTTATCGAGGCGGCCCAGGATCTCGGCGCAGGCTTCTGGCGCATCTTCCGCACCATCATCCTGCCGCTTTCCATGCCCGGCGTGGTGGTCGGCGCGATCTTCGTTTCCGTCATGGTTCTTGGCGAATTCGCAACGTCTGCCGCCCTGTCCGGCCGCAAGGTCAATCTGCTCGGCAATATCATTGTCACCCAGGTCGGCTCGTTGAAATGGGCTTTTGCCGCGGTCGCCGGCGTCGTCCTGACAATCATCATGGGTGCTGTCGTCGCAGCCCTGCTCAAGGTCGTCGACCTCAGAAAGGAGCTCTGATCATGAATGCTGGTGGGATCAAGCTCGGCCTGGGCGTCTACACGACCCTCTTTCTGATCTTCCTCTACGGACCCCTAGTGGTTCTGGCGATTCTGTCGTTCCAGACCGGTCCGGAGGGTGGTCCGCAATTCCCGATCATCGAATGGTCGACCTATTGGTATCGGCATCTCTTCGGTCTGACGCCGCCGTCACGCATCGCGCCCCTGCCGATCGATCAGGCGCTGATCCGCTCGCTTTTTCTGGCGCTGATGACCATGATCGTCTCGACCGTGCTCGGCGTCATGTCCGCCCAGGCCTTTCGCCGCAAGTTCCGCGGCTCGGGCGTCGCCTTCTACCTGATCGTTCTCGGCATGATGGTGCCGGGCGTGCTCGTCGGCCTCGGCATGGCGCTCGTCGCCAATGCTTTCGGCATCGACCGGCACTGGTGGAGCACCGCCTTCGTCCTGCATGTCGTCTACACCTTCCCCTTTGCCTTCCTGGTCATGCTCGCGATCTTCAACAGGTTCGATCCGAGCATGGAGGAAGCCTCGTGGTCGCTCGGCGTTACCCCGGTACGCACCTTCCGCAAGGTCACGTTCCCGCTGATCTTCCCGGGCGTGCTCTCGGCCATGCTGTTTGCCTTCACGCTCTCCTATGACGAGTTCTCGCGCACCCTGTTCGCCTCCGGCCGCGAGCTTACCTTGCCGCTTGCCATCTATGGCACCTTCTCCGTCGAGGTGCATCCGAACGTCTTTGCCTTCGGCGTCCTGACCACGCTGTTTTCCTTCGCGCTCCTTGGCACTTACGCGATCCTGATGGGCCTGTCGGTGCGACGCGCCAAGCGTGTCCGCATTCAGGAGGACGCATGATGACGCAGAAGGTTTCCGCGATTGTTACAGGTGCAGGCTCCGGTATCGGCCGCGCCATTGCGCTGCGCCTCGGTGCCGATGGTTATGCCGTTCTGGTCAATGACCTCTCAGTTGAGCGAGCCGAAGCAGTCGCCTCGGAGATCAACAAGGCGGGCGGTGCGGCGACCGCGATCGCCGGCGACGTTGCTAGTCCCGAGGATGTGGCGGCGATCCATGCCGCTGCAAAGGCTTCACATGGCGACGTCGCCCTTCTCGTCAACAATGCCGGCATCGCGCATCAGGCGGCGTTCGAAAACCTCGAGCTGGAAGATTTCGACCGGATGTTTGCGGTGCATGTGCGAGGCACCTTCCTGATGACCAAGGCCGTCCTACCGTCGATGCTGGCGCGCCGCGAGGGCGTCATCGTCAACATCGCCTCTCAGCTCGGGCAGATCGGCGGCATCGAGTTGGTTCACTATTCCGGCGCCAAGGCCGCGATCATCGGCATGACCAAGGCGCTCGCCCGCGAGGTCTCAAGCCGTGGTGTGCGCGTCAATGCCGTGGCGCCCGGACCGATCAACACGCCGCTGGTGCTCGGTCTTTCCGAGGAATGGCGCGAACGCAAGAAGCGCGAATTGCCGCTCGGCCGCTTCGGCGAGCCGGAAGAAGTGGCCGCGACCGTGGCCTTCCTGGCCTCGCCGGCAGCAAGCCTCTTTGTCGGCCAGACGCTCGGTCCGAATTCCGGCGATGTGATGCTCTGAAGGAGAAAAGCAGATGGACTGTGTAGAGAAGCGGGTTGTCATCGTCACAGGCGCGGGCATCGGTATCGGCCAGGCGGCGGCCAAGGCTTTTGCTGCGCTCGGCGACCACGTCGTCGTCACCGACATCCTCGAGAAGGAGGGTGAGCAGACGGTTCGCGACATCCTGACCGCCGGCGGTTCGGCCGAATTCCATCTCTACGACGTCCGCTCGACGGATGCCGCGAACAAGCTCGTTGCCAGTATCGAGGCGCGCTTCGGCAAGATCGACGTCATCGTCGCCAATGCCGGCATCGCCCATCGAACGCCGCTCGGCGAACTTACCGACGACAAATGGGATCTGACCATGGATGTCGACCTGAAGGGTATTTTCAAGCTGGTGCGTGCCGTGGTGCCGGGCATGCGTGCCCGCAGATCCGGAAGCATCGTCGCGCTCTCCTCGATCATGGGCGTCGCCTATGGATGGGACGAGCATGTCCATTATTCGGCGGCAAAGTCCGGCGTCGTCGGGCTGGTGCGCGGGCTCGCCGTGGAATTGGCGAAGGATGGCATCAGGGTCAACGGTATCGCACCCGGCTATATCCGCACGGCGCAGCTTCTTTCCGAAGAGAATTCGCTCGGTCCTGCCGGTGCGGAAAAGGCGGCCGAGTTCATCCCGATGGGCCGGCTCGGCGAACCGGAAGATATCGCCGATGTGATCGCATTCCTCGCCTCGAACGGCGCGAGATACATGACCGGCCAGGTTCTGGTCGTGGATGGTGGCCTCCTCGTGGGGCGGTACTGATCGTCACCGTCCCGGCGATGGCCGGGCAGGGCGATACGGCAATGAAATAGGCCCACCAAGGGCTCAGGGAACAGCAATCAGCACTGGAGAACAAAATGTCCAAAATGGAAATGAACAGACGCTCTCTGTTGAAGCATTCCGCCGGCGTGATGGCGCTTGCGATCGGGGGCGGCACGCCCTTCCTGTCGTCGCGGGCGGCCTACGCTCAGGCTGCCAATCTCGCCAAAGAGCAGCTGCGCACCATCGGCCTTTCGGTCACCGTCCAGGAACGTATCCTTGATGACTTCCGCAAAGCGAGCGGCGTTGGGCAGACCTCCGGTACGGCCGCGACCTTTCCGGACGCGCAGACCAAGATCCTTTCCGGCTCCAAGGATTACGATTGCTGGGAGATCATCGGCGAGCGTTTGCCGTCGATCGTCATGACCAACAATGTCGAGCCGGTTCCGGCAGCCTCCCTGAAGAACTGGGCCAATATCCGCGATACCTTCACCACGCCTTCCGACAAGTGGGGGCCGAAGCAGCAGATCGTCGGCCAGATCTGGGCCGATGACGCCAAGACCACGCTGAACATGGTGCCTGCGGTCTATAACTACGATTCCATCGGCTACAATCCGGACGTTCTCTCGGCCGAAGAAGCCAACACCTGGTCGGCGATCTTCGATCCGAAGTGGAAGGGCAAGTCTGGCCTCAACACCGATCCGCTGATCGCCTTCGGCCAGGCCATCATGGCGATGAACACGCTTGGCCTTCTGAACGTCAAGAACCCCGGCAACCCGAGCACGGCTGAAATCGATGAGGCGGCGAAGTTCCTCGTGTCCAAGAAGAAGGACGGGCAGTTCCGCGCCCTGTGGGGCGATTTCGGCGAGTTGGTCAACCTGATGGCATCCGGCGAAATGGTCGTCTGCGACGCCTGGCAGCCTGCCGTCATGGCGGTCAAGGCCCAGGGCAAGGCGTGCAAATATGCCGTGCCGAAGGAAGGCTATCGCGGCTGGGCGATCGGCCCGTCGATGATCGCAGGCACGCCGAACAAGGAAGCCGTGATCGCCTATGCCGATTACTGGCTCTCAGGCGAACCAGGCATCACCGTTTCCGAGCAGGGCTACTACTCGCCATCGACCAATATCGAGAAGGTCATGGCGCCGGACAAATATGCCTTCTGGTACGAGGGCAAGCCCTGGGTCGGCGCCGCCGAGCGCGGCATCAAGGAAGGCGACCTGCGCGATGGCGGCTCGCTGGCGGAGCGCGCCAAGAACGTTGCCTACTGGCACCAGTGGCCGGACGAATACGACCATCTCGTCCAGAAGTGGGATGAATTCCTCAATGCGTGATGCGGTGGCGTCCGCCATCCATTCTCAGCTCCGCGAGGAGGCGATGTCCGCCTTCTCGTCCACGCCCGGAGATCTCTCGTGATGTATGATTTGGAACTCATCAATGTCGGCAAGGTCTATGACAATGGCACGCCAGCCGTCATCGACTTCAATCTTTCGATCAGGAAGGGTGAATTCATCGCCTTCCTCGGCCCGTCGGGCTGCGGCAAGACGACGACGCTTCGCATGATCGCCGGCTTCGAAAGCATTTCCTCCGGCAACATGATGATCAAGGGCGAGCGCATGAACGATGTCAGGCCGCAGAACCGGCCGACATCGATGATCTTCCAGAACTATGCGCTTTTTCCGCATATGACGGTTCGCCGGAACGTCGGATACGGCCTGGAGGTCAAGGGTATGGCGAAAGCCGAGCGGGATGCGCGGGTCGACCGTATCCTCGCCACCCTCGGGCTGGAGGATATTGCCGAGCGGAAGCCTGACAAGCTTTCCGGCGGCCAGCGTCAGCGCATCGCGCTTGCGCGCGGCCTCGTGGTCGAGCCGGACGTGCTGCTTCTCGACGAGCCGCTGGGCGCTCTTGATGCCAATCTGCGCAAGGCGATCCAGAACGAACTCAAATTGCTGCAGAAGAAGCTTGGGGTGACCTTCGTCTTCGTGACTCATGCCCAGTCGGAAGCGCTGGCGCTGTCCGACCGCATCGTCGTCATGAACCAGGGCAGGGTGGAGCAGATCAGCCCGCCGCATCAGCTCTACACACGCCCCGACACGCCATTCGTGGCGCAGTTCATCGGCCGCAACACCATCTTCGAAGGCGAGGCTGCCGGCACCAAGGCCGACAGCACATTCGTCTCGACCTCGTTCGGCACGCTATCGGGCTTAGCCAATGGCGGCCTCTCCAGCAAGGTCAACATCGTCATCCCTTCGGAGGCGATCGAGGTTCATGCGGCCGGCGGCTCGATGCGCGACGATCTCGCCCGGGCCTTCGGCGGCAATGTGGTCGGGGCGCGTGTCGAGCGTTTCGATGTGGTTGGCCACATCTCGCAGATCGGCATCAGCCTGCCCGATGGCCGCGGGCTCGCGCTCGAGGCGCATGTCGACAAATACCGGCCCGGCGCTTTTCCCGTCGGCGCCGAAGTTATGCTTACCTGGGATGCGGCCGATGCGACCGTCATCCCAGCTCATTGATAATTGAAAACCCGATCGAAGGAGGTACTCCCATGGCAAAGGAAATCTTGTGCAGTTTTGGCGTCGACGTCGATGCCGTGGCCGGCTGGCTCGGCTCTTATGGCGGGGAGGATTCGCCCGATGATATCTCAAGAGGGCTCTTTGCCGGCGAAGTCGGCAGTCTGCGGCTGGTGAAGCTCTTCGAGCGCTTCGGCATCAAGACGACCTGGTTCATTCCCGGCCACTCGATTGAGACCTTCCCGGAGCAGATGCAGGCGGTGGCCGATGCCGGCCATGAAATCGGCATCCATGGCTACAGCCACGAAAATCCGATCGCCATGACGCGCGAACAGGAAACGGAAATCCTCGACAAGTGCATAGAACTGGTCACCAAGCTGTCCGGCAAACGCCCGACCGGCTATGTCGCGCCGTGGTGGGAATTCTCCAATGTCACCAACGAGCTGCTTCTCGAGCGCGGCATCAAATACGATCACTCGCTGATGCACAATGACTTCACGCCCTATTATGTGCGCGTCGGCGACAGCTGGACGAAGATCGACTATTCGCGCAAGCCGTCGGACTGGATGGTGCCGCTGAAGCGCGGTCAGGAAACCGATCTGATCGAAATTCCGGCATCCTGGTATCTCGACGATCTGCCGCCGATGATGTTCATCAAGAAATCCCCGAACAGCCACGGCTTCGTCAATCCGCATCATATCGAGCAGATGTGGCGCGATCAGTTCGACTGGGTCTATCGCGAGATGGACTATGCCGTCTTCCCGATCACCATACATCCGGATGTCGCCGGGCGTCCGCAGGTGCTGATGATGCTGGAGCGGCTTTACGCACATATGATCAAGCATCCCGGCGTGAAGTTCGTGACGATGAACGAGATCGCCGACGATTTCGCTGCCCGCTTTCCGCGCAAGAAATAGCCGGCTAGTCTAAAGCAGCGAGAGCATCAATTCTGAAGGAGGCGGATCGCCATGTGTTCACTCTGCGGCGTGCTCGGCGGCAATGAGCACTGGACGGATGCGGCGGCACGGCCGGGCGTCTTCACGCGCAATCACGCCAGCGTCGACCGGCGGCGCGAGCGCGCCGAGCGGGTGCGCGCCGCCAACGAGATGCTCTCGGGCTTCGGCCTTACCCTCACCGACTGGCAGGGCGCATCCTTCGTGCTGTCGACGCGAACGGGCAAGAGCGAGATCATCGAGGATCTCGGTCACCTCTGGCCGGCGGCCGAAAGGCTCGTCGGCCGGCCCTGCGATCCGCTCGACGATGCCTTCATCGTCCGGATGGAGGCACGGCATGTCGGTTGAAGCGAGCGGCTTTCTACCGATCAACCTGCTGACGGGTTTCCTCGGTTCCGGCAAGACGACGCTGCTGAAGCGCATCCTCGCTGATCCGGCTTTCGCCGATGCGGCGGTGCTCATCAACGAATTCGGCGAGATCGGGCTTGACCACGATCTTGTCGAAAGCGTCGATGGCGAGATGGTACTGCTGCGTTCCGGATGCGTCTGCTGCACCGTGCGCGGCGAGCTAGCAGCGGCGCTCAAGGAGCTTTATTCCCGCCGCGAACGCGGGTTGCTGCCGCCGTTCCGGCGCGTCATCATCGAAAGCACGGGTCTTGCCGATCCGTTCCCGGTTCTGTCGACCATCAAGGCAGACCCTGTTCTCAGGCATCATTTTTGCGCCGGCAACGTGATCACGACGGTCGATGCGGTGAATGGGCTGCGCCAGCTCGACACCTATATCGAATCCAACCGGCAGGCCGCGGTTGCGGATCGGCTGGTCCTCACCAAGACCGATCTTGATACTGACGACGATGGAGAGGCTCTCCATGCTCGTCTTCGCGGGCTCAATCCTGATGCCCGGGTTCTGATCGCGGCCGATCCGGATCTCGATCTCTCCTCGCTGGTCGCCGTCCAAAGCGACGTCTCGTCCAGTAGCAGTCTGTCGCAAAGCGGCTTTTATTGCGAGGAGCCGGTGCAGCTCGTCTCATCGGACGGCGCGGCGCATCAGGCGGCCATTTCCTCGATCTCGCTCAGCATCGACCGGCCTGTCGACTGGACGGCCTTCGGGCTCTGGCTGACCATGTTGCTCAATCGGCATGGGGAGTGTGTGCTGCGGGTGAAGGGTATCCTCAACCTCAGCGGCGAGGAGCGCCCCGTTGCCGTTCACGGCGTCCAGCATCTGGTTCATACACCGGTGCATATGGATGGATGGCCTTCGGAAGATCGCACCTCGCGGCTGGTCTTCATTCTGGACGGGCTTGACGGCGCTCTCTTGAAACGCTCTTTCGAAGCCTTCACACTGGCGCGCATGTCGCAGATGCCACTCGCTGCATCTGGCCCGATCGCCGCAGCGCGATGAGACAACCGGTATCCACATGAACAAGCATCAATCCGTCGCAAAAAAACTGGCTGCTCCCGCCTTGCATCTGGCCGGCCGGCCGCGCCTGCGCGTTCTCGGCACCGCGATCTCGCTGCTGGAGGAGCTGCGTCTGCACGCTGAGGACGATCTCGGCATCGACGTGACGTTCGACAACAATGACTTCCTGACGACGCAGTTCAAGGCCGCGCGAGAACCGGAAACCTACGACATCTACGATCAGTGCTTCCACAATCTCGATATCGTCTGGCACTGGCGCGCGATCCAGCCCGTCGACACCCAGCGCATCGTGCTTTGGGACGAGGTCAACGACTTGACGAAAACAGGCCATATCGGCCCCAACCCCAGAATGGGGCTTGGCGATGTGCCGGCGCGCAAGCTCTTCGTTCAGCCCAATCTTGCGCTCGGTGACACACCGTCGCGCTTCATCTCCATGCTGCCGACTACGCATAATTTCGACAGTTTCGCCTATCGGACGGATCTGGCGCCGAACGGCGTCGGCATGCATTCCTGGGGCGCTCTCTTCGATGAGCGCTGGGCGGGCAGGGTGGCGCTGGTGGATGAGCCGGCCATCGGCATTTTCGATGCGGCGCTGGCGGCACAGGCAGCCGGCCTCATGTCGTTCGACGATATCGGCAACATGTCGGTTCAGGAGATCGATCAACTGATCGATCTCCTGGAGGAGCGCAAGAAGGCTGGCTTCTTCCGCGATTTCTGGAAAACCGCCGAGGATGCGGCGCGGCTGATGATTGCCGGCGAGACCAGCGTTCAGAGCATGTGGTCGCCGGGTATCGGCATCCTGAATTCCAAGGGCTCTCCGGTCGAGCAGGCCGTGCCCGCCGAAGGTTACCGCGCCTGGCACGGCGGGCTGTGTCTTTCGAAACAGTTGAGCGGTCGCCTCCTCGATGTCGCCTACGACTATCTGAACTGGTGGATCTCGGGCTGGCCGGGCGCCGTGGTCGCGCGGCAAGGTTATTATATCTCGACGCCGCAGCGCTCCCGCCAGTTCATGACGCAGGCTGAATGGGATTACTGGTACGAAGGTGCCGCTGCGAGCGAGGATCTGCCCGGCCCGGATGGGCAGATGCGGATCAGAAAGGGATCGGTGCGTAGCGGCGGGTCCTATTGGCAGCGCGCCAATTGCATTGCCGTCTGGAATACGACAATGGATGAGCACAATTATCTGGTTCGCCGCTGGATGCAGCTAGTCGGCTGAAGAGGAGAGCAGGGCCAATGACACAGACACATCTCGGCAAATCGATCGCACAGCTCTCGGTCTTGATTCAGTCCGGCAATCTCGATCCGGTAGCGTTGGCCGAAGAGACCCTCGATGCGATCCGGACTTATAAGGATCAGGCGATCTTCACGCGGCTCTTGGAGGCGCGCGCGATGGAAGAGGCGGCAGCTTCGTCCAGGCGGCTGCGCGAGGGACGTTCGCGCGGGTTGTTGGATGGTGTTCCCATCGCGTGGAAGGATCTTTTCGCGATCACCGGCCTGCCGACGACCGCCGGGTCGATCGTGCTTGCCGATGCCGAGCCCGCACAGGATGATGCTGATGTCGTAAAAGCGCTGAAGGCTGCGGGCATGGTTGCCGTCGGCCGGGTCAATATGAGCGAATTTGCCTTTTCCGGCCTCGGCCTCAACCCGCATTACGGCACCCCACTCAATCCCTTGGCTACGGATGTGCCGCGAATTCCTGGCGGTTCGTCTTCCGGTTCCGCCGCCGCCGTCGCGGCTGGCCTGGTGCCGGCCTCGATCGGTTCAGACACGGGCGGCTCCGTGCGCATACCGTCCGCCTTCAATGGCCTTGTGGGTTACAAGGCCAGCCGCGGCCGTTACGGCATGGCCGGCGTCTTTCCGTTGGCGAGCAGCCTCGACTCGCTTGGGCCTTTGTGCCGCAGCGTTCAGGACGCCATATGGGTCGATGCCGCGATGCGCGGCCATTTCAGACCCGAGGTCGAACGTGCCGATCCTGCTGGGGTTTCCATTGTGGTGCCGACGAATGTCGTCATGGACAATGCCGAGGATGGTGTCATTGCGGCCTTCGAGGTGGCACTTGCGCGCTTGAGCGCCGCCGGCGTCAAGATACGACGGGCCGCTTTTCCGGCCTTCGAAAAGCTGTTTGACGTGATGGCCAAGAATGGGCCGCTGGCAACCGCCGAAGCTTTCGCGCTGCATCACCGCCGGCTGGCGGGACCGGAGGCCGAAGCCATGGATCGGCGTGTCGTGGCACGCACGCGCCTGGGCGAGAAGATCACTTTGGTTGATTATCTGGACACACTCAAGGTGCGCGAACAGTTGATCAGGGAGGTTGATGCATCGCTTGGGCCGAACGAATTCATCGCCTATCCGACAGTCGTCCATGTCGCGCCGGCGCTTGCGCCGCTGGAAGCCGACGACGAACTGTTCGCGAAGGTCAATGGCCGGACGCTCCGCAATACTTTGATCGGCAATTTTCTCGATTGGTGCGGCGTATCGCTGCCTTGCGGCACGGGCGATGCAGGCATGCCTGTCGGCTTCCTGCTGTCGGCTCCGAAGGATCAGGATGAACGGCTGCTAGGTGTAGCGATATCGCTCGAGGAGATCGTTGCCGGTTAACGCAATTCCAGCAAAAGCGCATGGCGGCCTCCTGCCCGCGCTTGTATGGAGCGATGCACTTCGCCAGACTTTCTCCCCGCCCACCTCGTTTATGCGGCAAGGAGAAGCGGGGATCGAAAGCGGCTTGTCCGTTCAATGCGTGCGGCTCGCCGGTTCGGCATCGGCGATCCAGCGGCGATGCGAGCCGAGCGCGATCAGCAGCACCACCGACAGGAAGCAGCAGCCGGCGAGGATGTAGAAACCGATATCGCCATTGCCTGAGGCTGCGTCGACATAGGCCTTGATCTGCGGTGAGGCGAAGCTGCCGAGATTGCCGAGTGAAACGATGAAGGCAATGCCGCTCGCCGCGCCGACGCCGCCGAGATAACGGGTCGGCAGGCTCCAGAAGACCGGCTGGGATGAGGCGAGCCCTGGAACCGCGATGCAGGCGGCAATCACCATCACCCAGGGGTTCATCGTCAGGCCGATCGTTCCAAGCGCAATGGTGCCTGCCGTCAGCATGGCGATGCAGACGATGCGATGGTTGTCGTGCTTGTCGGCATAGACGGTGAAGAAGCGCGTCGCGAAAAGCGCGCAGAGCCAGGGCAGGCCGAGCAGGACGCCGACCCAGGTATTGACGCCGCCGCCGAGCGCCTGCGCAAGCCGCGCCGGCAGGTAGAAGGTGATCGGGCCGACGCCGATCTGGATGAAGAGATAGATGCCGATGAAGGCGAGAACGCGCCAGTCCTTCAAGACGCTGAAGACGGAGTGCTTCACCTCGGAAAGCTTGCTGCGCTCCTCCGCCTCGATCACGGCGTTCAGGGCATTTTTCTCCTCTGCTGTCAGCCATTTGGCTTCGTTGGGACGGCTGGTCAGGAAGAAGAGCGCCAGGATGCCGACGACAGTTGCCGCCAGGCCCTCGACCGCAAACATCCATTGCCAATTGGTGAGGCCGAGGACGTCGTGATGGGTGAGTAGCCAGCCGGAAAGTGGCGCTCCGATTACAAGCGATAGGGGGACGCCGAGATAGAAGAGGCCGGTAGCGCGCGCCCTCTGCTTGGCGGGGAACCAGTAGGTCAGGTAAAGCAAGACGCCCGGATAGAAGCCGGCTTCGCAGACGCCGAGCAGGAAACGAACGATGTAGTAGCTCGTTGGCGTGTGGGCAAAGACCATACAGGCCGAGACGATACCCCAGGTGATCATGATGCGGCTCAGCCACAGGCGGGCGCCGACGCGCTGCATGATCAGGTTGCTCGGCACTTCGAAGGTGGCATAGCCCAGATAAAGGATGCCGGCGCCGAAGGCATAGGCCGCGTCCGAAATGCCGGTATCAGCCTGATAGGCTGTCTTGGCGAAGCCGACATTGGATCGATCGAGAAAGTTCAGGATCAGCATCAAGCCCAGAAAGGGCAAAAGGCGAATGGTCGCCTTGCGCACGGCGCTTTGCAGCGCCGGATTGTCGTTTGTCATATTTCACTCCTCCCAAAGGCAGAATGCCTCGCAGCGAGACCATCGCGGGCAAGGCTGCCTTCATGCTCGAACCGGACCTCGATCCGGCCATTGTCGTCATGGGCACCAAAACAGCGGCCATATATGCATATACGCAGAATATATTTATGTATGAAAAGGTCAATAGGCGCGAAACCGCAGGCACTCGGTCCGCCTGCAGATCGAACGAGCGTTCAAGCGGCTGTGGGTAAGGGTGGTCTTGCTGAATTGGGTGCACAGCAAAAGCTTCGGCCGGCGAGCCGATTAGCGCTTTCCGATCAAACCCTTGCGCGAAACGCAGGGCTATCTTGGTGCATATTCAGGCCAGATAGGGACCGATGCGCTCCGCCACCGATGCGACATCTGTAACCCGCATCCCAGCCACGTTGATCCTGCCGGAATCCGGCATGTAGATGCCGTGTTCTGCTCGAAGCTGCCGGACATTTTCCGGAGAGATTGGCAGGAGGGAGAACATGCCTTCCTGGGAACCGATATGGGCAAGTTCGGGACGGAATTGTGCAAAGGCTTCGGCGGCGGCTTGGCGGATTTCGGCGATGCGGCTGCGCATTTCGCCGAGTTCGTCGACCCAGGCCTGGCGCCGCGACGGGTCCTGCAGGATCGCCGCGACGATCGCAGCCCCGTGCGCCGGCGGCATGGAGTAGCTGGTGCGGGCATGGCTTGCCAGATTACCGACGCCCTTGTTCAACGGTGCCTGCTGATCCCCGAAAAGATAGACTGCGCCTGTGCGCTCCCGATAGAGCGAGAAGGACTTGGAGCAGGAGACGGCAACCATCGCTTCGCCGACTGTTTCGATGACATCAATCATGCCGGCTGCGTCTTCGACCCGGCCGTGCCCAAGGCCCTGATAGGCATTGTCGAAGAGCGGCAGCAACCCCTTGCTGGCGACGATCTCGGCAATGTCTAGCCAGTTCTGCGATGACAGTCCCGCGCCTGTCGGGTTATGGCAGCTCGTCTGCAGCAGCACTGCATCGCCGGGGGCTGCATTCCGCAAGGTCGTCAGCATCTCGTCGATGAGAACGGTCTGCTTGCCGATATCGAAGAAGCGATAGGTTCCGACCTGAAGGCCGACGGCGGCGAAGATTGCCTGATGGTTGACCCATGTCGGCGTGCCGATCCAGATCTTCCGTCGCTTGTCGAGGGCGAGCAGTTCCGCAGCCAGGCGCAAAGCGCCGGTGCCGCCGGGGGTCTGAATTCCGGCGAGCAGCCTGCCGCCATGGCGTTCACCGAAGGTTTCGAGCGCCAGCGCGCGCAGGAAGGCGGGATCACCCTCTGGGCCGATATAGGATTTGGACTCTTGGGTTTCCCAGAGATAGTGCTCGGCCGCCTTGACGGCTCTCATAACAGGGGTGCGGCCGGTCTCGTCGCGATAGACGCCGACGCCGAGGTCGATCTTTCCGGATCGCGGATCGGCTGCGAACTTGGCAATCAGTTCAAGCAGAGGGTCCGGCTTCTGTTCCGTCAGGCTATCGAAAAACGCTGTCTTGTTCATTTTTTCCTCCCGTCCGCTCCATTGATGCAAGCTGCTGCGCTTGCCTTGCCGACCGCTTTATTATCCGTGCAGGCGCGCGGCAAGCATCAGGGATGTCTGCAGCTGCCCATTCAATGAGGCCAGTTCTGCAGAACCCGTACGAATTCGGTCAGCCAGGCATTCGTTTGATGCCCGTCCAGGGAGCGATGGTCAATCGTCAAGGACACGTAGGCCATCGGACGAATCTGGATCGTATCGACACCATCGATCTCCCGCACCACGACACGCTTCTCCAGCTTGCCGATGCCGAGGATGGCGGATTGCGGCTGGTTGATGATGATGGGGGAGGCGAGCAGCGAGCCCGAAACCCCGTGGTTGGAAATCGTGAAGGTTCCGCCCTTCAGCTCGTCGCCCTTGAGGCTATTGGATCGGGCTCTGTTCGTCAGATCCTGGAGCCGAGCGGCAATCGTCTCAAGCGAGAGGCTTTGCGCCTGCCGGATGATCGGCGCGACCAGGCCTTTGTCGCCCAGGGCGATCCCAACGCCGATATTGACGTCTTCGAATATCTCCAGGCCGTCATCGTGCCACTGGCTGTTGACTTCAGGTACGAGTTTCATGGCCGCAACGGATGCCGCCACGAAATAGGCGGTGTAGGAGAGGTTTACGCCTTCGGCCTTCATGCGGTCCTTGTGGCTTTCGCGATGGCGCATGATGGCGGTGAAATCCGCCTCGAAGATTGCCGTGACCTGAGGTGCCGCCGCCAGCGATTGGGCCATATTCCTTGCGATCGAAAGCCGCATCGCCGAATGGGGGACGATCCGCGATTTGCCGTCAACCTGGGCGACTGGCGAGCGCTGCTTGGTTGCGGCCTGCTGCGATACCAGTGCCGATGGATGCGTTTTGCCGGCTTCCAGCGCATGATCCATGTCGGCGCGCGTGATCCGTCCGTCCCTGCCGCTGCCCGTCAGGCTGGCCGGGTCGATCCCGTATTCTTCGGCAGCCTTGCGAACGGCCGGCGAATAGTAAGCGGCGGCGGAGGCCGCGGCAGGCGAGGCCGACTTTATCGGCAACGAAGCCTCGGCTGCCAGCGCTGCAACGCCGTTCGCATTCTCGATGCTCATTCGTCCGAGGATCGCGCCGGGCTCGGCATCATCGCCATCTGTCATGGCGATTTCGCTCAAGATGCCGTCGCATGGTGCCGCTATCTCCTGAGTGACTTTATCGGTTTCCAGTTCGACAAGCGCATCGCCTTCCCGAACATGATCGCCGATCTGTTTCAGCCAGTTGCGGACGACGGCTTTCGTGCCTTCCTGTTCGATCGGAGCTGTGATCTCGATGGTATCAGTCATCCTTAGAACTCCAGGATTTCGGCAATGCGCCTGGCGATCCGTTCGGTGGACGGTACGGCCCAATCGAGAAGAACGGGATTATGCGGGCTCGGAATATCCGGCATTGTCAGGCGAGAGACGGGAGCGTCGAGATCGGTGAATGCCTTGTCCGCGATGACAGCGGCAATCTCGGCGCCGAACCCCGCGGCTTCAAGGTCCTCGTGGACGATGAGGCAGCGATGCGTTTTGGCGACCGAAGCAAGCACGGCCTCCTGATCCCAGGGCATCAGCGTACGGAGATCGATGACGTCGGCGGAGATGCCTGCGGCTGCTTCCTCGCAGCGATGCACCATGGCGCCCCAGGTAACGATGGTGATGTCGCTGCCGGTCCGTGTCAGCTTTGCCTTGCCGAAGGGCAGAGCGAAATCGTCGCCGGGATAGGGGCGGCGCGCCCAAGCATGATCGAGCATCGCCCGGTGTTCGAAGAAGATGACGGGGTCGTTGCCGCGGATCGAGGTGCGCAGCAGGCCGACGGCATCCTCTGCATTCGAGGGAACGGCAACCTTCCAGCCCGGTTGATGGACGAAGGCCACCTCGTTGGTCTGGCTGTGCCAGGGATCGCCACACTTGAAGAAACCGCCAGGCATGCGCACCACGACCGGGGCCGCGAAGCGATTGTTGGTGCGCCAGCGAATGGTGCCGCAATCGTTCAGCTGTTCGGTCGCCGGCTCGGCATATTTCCGAAACTGGATTTCGGGGACGGGCACGAGCCCGGCCAGCGCCATGCCGACGGCGCGGCCGATAATGCCCTCTTCGGACAAAGAGGTGTCGAAAACGCGCTCGTTGCCGAATTTCTCCTGCAGGCCGAGGGTCACGGCATGCACGCCGCCTTTGGCGCCGATATCCTCGCCGAACATCACGACGCGCTCATTGATCGCCATCTCGTGTTCGAGCGTTCTGCGGATCGCTGTGACCATGTTGATGCGCGGGCCGGCGGTTTCGGGCTCGGCCGCTGTCACCGGCGCCACATATCCGGATGGATGCTGGCCGCCCATCGTCTGCATGTCGCCGTCGAAGAACACATGGCGGGTCACGGTAGAGGGATCGGCGACCGGCCGGTCTTCGGCTTGCGCGCGTGCGCTCTCGGCTATTTCGCGCGCTTCTGTTTCGCAGGCATTCCATTCCTGTATCGTCATCACGGCGGGAACGAGAAAATCCTTCAGGCGCGGCAAGGGATCGCGCTCCCATTCGCGCCTCACGGTTTCCTCGCTCTTGTAGGTCTGTGTGTCTTGGAAGCTGTGACCCTCAAGGCGCGGCACCGTCAGCCGCAGGAGAGCGGGCTTGCGCTCCTCGCGAACGAAGGAGACGGCTTCCTGCACCAGCCGCGCTGCCTCGGCGGGGTCGCAGCCGTCGCCATCGAAGATTGCGAGGTTTTTCCAGCTGGCGAGATTGGCGGCGATATTGCCACCCGGCGTCTGCACCGTCGAAGGCACCGAAATACCAAAACCATTGTCCTCGATGTAGAACAGCATCGGCAGTGCCTGCGTCGTTGCGGCGCTCAGAGCCGCCCAGAAGCCATTCGAGGCGACGGACCCGTCGCCGCCAAGCACGACGCCGATATCCCGCGCATACTCCGCGCGTCCAAGCGTAGTGGCATAATATTTCATCGCCTGCGCCCATCCAGCCGTCGGCGTATATTGGGCGCCGACGCCGCCGCACATGGGCAGGGCCGAAGCGCCCGAACGGTTCGGATAATTGAAGACGACGCCGATATCGCGGCCGTCTGAATAGCCGCCAGCGCGGCCCATGGCGGAACCGAGCGCATCGGCCGGGTCGACGCCGAGCGAGAGCAGCAGAGGCCGCGAGCGATAATAGCCGCAGGTAGCGTCGTGCAAGCCGGTCAGCTGCGTGCCGAGAAGGATTTGCGCCATGTCGTGGCCGCGCGCCGAAAACTGATAGAGAACCTTCTTTTCCGGGACGAGACGCTTCTCCTCCATCTCGTCGAGGCTTCGGGAAAGGTGGACGAGATAGGCCACTCGGCGCCAGTCGATGCGATCGTCGGGCGAGTTTCGCTCATGGTTCTTGAAGGCTAGCTGGGCCATCTGATTCTCCTCCATATGGCCTTACGATTCTAATTCAGAACACCCGCGCTATTCCTTTCAATTTTCCAGGTTTCGCGATAGTATTTGAAATAGTCGTTTCATAAACTACGGATTTTTGAATGGAAGATTTCGATCTTGATCACGTCGACCGAGCGATCCTGCGGGTGCTGCAGGAAGAGGGCGATATCAGCCAGGCGGTGCTTGCCGAAAAGGTCGGCGCGTCGCCCGCGTCCTGCTGGCGAAGGATCAAGGCGCTGGAAAGCGCCGGGGTGCTGGGCAGGACTGTCCGCCTCGTCGATGCCGACAAGATCGGCAAGGGCCTCAATGTCTTCTGCCAGGTCAAGATGAAGACCCACGATCCCGCAACGCGCCGCGATTTCGAACAGTTCATCGCTAGTTATCGCGAGGTGCTGGAATGCTACTCTATGTCCGGGGAATGGGATTATCTCATCCGCGCTGTCGTCGCCGATGTCAGGGAATATGAAGGGCTTCTGATGCGCGGTATCCTGACCCATGAAGCCGTGCTGAGTTCGTCGTCGCACTTCTCGCTGAAATGCGTGAAATACACGACGGCGTTGCCGACGAATGCCACGCGGTAAAAGCCTCTGGCTGTGCTTGCCTTGAACGGTGCAAGCATCTCACGGTAAGAAACCCTAACGATTGCGGATGCGGAGCAGAGTTGGATTGTCGGCTGATAACGTCAAACTCGGAGATGATTTAAACGAGGCGGTCACGGCGCTCCTTGTCGATTTACCGATCAAGGCGGCGAGCTTCATCGTGACGATCTATGGCGATGTCATCGAGCCGCGAGGCGGCGTCGTCTGGATCGGCAACCTCATCGAGACATGCAAGAGCGTTGGGATCACCGAGACGCTGGTGCGGACCGCAGTGTCGCGACTGGTCGCAGCAGGCCAGCTTGCGGGCGAGCGGGAAGGGCGCCGCAGCTTCTATCGGTTGACGGACACGGCTCAAGCCGAATTCGTCGAGGCCGCCAGCCTGTTCTACGGGCCGCAACCCGCGGTCCGTTGGCAATTCGTCCTGATCAACGGACCTGCGCCGGAAGAGATCATGCAGGGCCTCGAGCGAGAGGGTTTTGCTAGGCTGAACCCACGCCTGGCGGTAGGCACGCATCCCGCGCCGCCATTGCCGGGACGTGTCGTCGTCTTCGATGCGCAGTTGGCGACTGAGAATGGTGCCTTGCGGGAGTTTGCCGAAGAGGCCTGGAACTTGCCGCGTTTCGCGGAGGCCTATGGCGAATTCACTGCCCAGTTCGGCTCGTTTTCGCGGCGTGTCGGAGATTGCGCGGCTCTGTCGCCGTTCGATTGCCTGATCGCGCGGCTGTTGCTTGTTCACCAATATCGCCTGATCATGCTGCGCGAGCCGCATCTGCCCAAATCCGCCTTGCCGGATAATTGGCCAGGCGAAGAAGCACGGCGGCTGTTTGCCGATCTCTATCTGCTGTTGTCGAAGAAGGCCGACGGCTATGTCGGGCGCCGTTTCGTCAACGAGGCTGGCACGCTTCAGGAGACGACGCCGGCGAGCCAAAATCGGCTCGACCGCCTCAGGTCCCGCTGAAAACTCAATCCGCTCAATGATTTAGCAAGATGTTTGCCGTGTAGCGCTTCTGCACATTCTTAAGTGTCACAGAAAATTCAAAAAATTCGTTTGTGTTGTGACATATCGCATGCTAATACAGTGACCGGTCGGTCGGTTAATGCGTTTGCCGTCGGATCGCTGTTTCGTGGAGGAGAACGAGAAACAGGCCTATACTGATGATGCCGTGAAGCGACGGCCTTGCCGATACGCTTCGAGGCGACCGCAGGCTTGCGATCATTCTCGGGCGCGTCGGACGCGCGTAGACGGAGGAAAGATCAATGTATGCGCAGATGGTGAAAACCGACGGCACCCGCATCCGTTCCCTTGACGAGATGGAGCCGCAGGAACGCGCCTTTCAGGAGCGCGTCGACGCCGGCCAGAAGATCGAGCCGAAGGAATGGATGCCGGAAGGCTATCGCAGGACATTGATCCGCCAGATCAGCCAGCATGCCCATTCCGAAATCGTCGGTCAGCTCCCGGAGGGCAACTGGATCAGCCGCGCCCCGACGCTGGAACGCAAGGCGATCCTGCTTGCCAAAGTGCAGGACGAAGCCGGCCACGGCCTCTACCTCTATTGCGCCGCCGAGACGCTCGGCATCAGTCGCGACGAGATGTATGAGCAGCTCCATTCCGGCAAGGCCAAATATTCCTCGATCTTCAACTATCCGACGCTGACCTGGGCCGATATCGGCGCGATCGGCTGGCTGGTCGATGGCGCCGCCATCATGAACCAAGTTCCGCTGCAGCGCTGTTCTTACGGCCCCTATTCGCGGGCCATGGTCCGCATTTGCAAGGAAGAGAGCTTCCATCAGCGCCAGGGTTTCGATGTGCTGATGAAGATGGTGAAGGGCATACCGGCGCAGAAGGCCATGGTGCAGGATGCGCTGAACCGCTGGTGGTGGCCGTCGCTGATGATGTTCGGCCCTTCGGACGACGCCTCCGTGCATTCGGCCCAATCGATGGCCTGGAAGATCAAGCAGAATTCCAACGACGAGTTGCGGCAGAAATTCGTCGACCAGACCGTGCCACAGGCCGAATATCTCGGCCTGACCGTTCCCGATCCCAATCTGAAGTGGAACGAGGAAAAGGGTGGCTACGATTTCGGCGAGCCGGACTGGGAAGAATTCTTCAACGTGATCGCTGGCAACGGCCCCTGCAATGCGGAGCGGCTCAATGCCCGCAAGCAGGCATGGGACGATGGCGCCTGGTTCCGCGACGGCCTGACCGCCCATGCCGAGAAAGCGGCCGAGCGCCGCGCCGCCGCAAAGATTGCCGCTGAATAAGACGGCCCGAATAGTCAGGGAGTGAGAAACATGTCCAGCGAATGGCCGCTTTGGGAAGTCTTCATCCGTGGTCAGCATGGCCTCAACCATCGCCATGTCGGCAGCCTGCACGCGCCAGATGCCGAGATGGCCATCAACAATGCGCGCGATGTGTATACCCGCCGCAATGAGGGTGTCAGCATCTGGGTGGTGCGGTCTTCCGAGATCACCGCCAGCGCCCCCTCGGAAAAAGGCCCGCTCTTCGATCCATCCAATTCAAAGGTCTATCGTCACCCGACCTTTTTCGACATTCCGGATGAAGTGGGGCACATGTGATGGCGGCAGCTACCCTTGAGCCGGCGGTCGATCAAGCCGCTTTCGTCGAATTCCTCCTGCGCATTGGTGACAACGCGTTGATCCTCGGCCATCGCGTTTCCGAATGGTGCGGCCGCGGGCCGGCGCTGGAGGAGGACATCGCGCTTGCCAACACGGCGCTCGACCTTATCGGCCAGACGCAGCTCTGGCTCGGTCTGGCGGGCGAGGTGGAAGGAAAGGGCCGCTCGGCCGATAATCTCGCTTATCTGCGCGACGGTTACGAGTTCCGCAACATCCTGCTCGTGGAACGCCCGAACGGCGATTTCGGCAAGACGCTGATGCGGCAATTCCTCTTTGATGTCTGGCATTATCTCTTGCTGGAAGCGTTGAAAGCTTCGACCGATCGGCGCATCGCCGAGATCGCTGAAAAGACTTTCAAGGAGGTCTCCTATCATCTCGATCGCAGCCGCGACCTGATCATTCGCCTCGGCGACGGCACGGCTGAAAGTCATTGTCGCATGCAGGAGGCTTTGGATGATCTCTGGCCCTTCACCGGCGAAATGTTCGTCGGCGATGCGACCGATGCGGCGCTCGTAAAGACCGGCGTGATCCCGGAGCCACAGAGCCTCAAACCCGGTTGGGACGAGCTCGTTTCCGATGCGCTCGTGGAAGCGACGCTCAAGCGACCCGCGGATGGCTTCATGCACAAGGGTGGCCGGCGCGGCGTTCACACCGAGCATCTCGGCTACATCCTTGCCGAACTGCAATTCCTGCAGCGCGCCTATCCGGGCGCGACCTGGTAGGAGGCTGACATGGCGACCGCACTTCATCCTTCGGTCGATGAGGTCTGGCACTGGCTGTCCGAGGTGCCGGACCCGGAAATCCCCGTGATTTCGCTGACCGATCTCGGCATCATCCGCGATGTCGGCTGGCAGGAGGATACGCTTGTTGTCACGGTAACGCCGACCTATTCGGGTTGTCCCGCGACGACGGTGATCAACCTCGATATCGAGCGGGCGTTGGCCGAAAAAGGTCTCGATCGGGTGCGCCTTGAGCGCCGGTTGTCGCCCGCCTGGACGACGGATTGGATCAGTGCCGAGGGCCGTGAAAAGCTGCGCGCCTACGGCATCGCGCCACCGATCGATGGCACGGCTGCTGACGGCATCTTGATGAAGCGTATCGACCGGCTTGCCGGCCGTTCCAATCTTGCCATCGCCTGTCCGCGTTGCGGATCGGCCAATACGGAAAAGATCAGTCAGTTCGGTTCGACGCCGTGCAAGGCGAGCTATCGCTGCACCGACTGTCTGGAACCCTTCGATTATTTCAAGTGCATTTGACCCCAACAGGACGAGACCCGCATCCATGGCACGTTTCCATCCCCTGACAGTCACCGATGTTCGCCGCGAGACGCGCGATGCGGTCGTCGTCACGCTTGCGCCATCTGAGGAGGATCGGGCCGTCTTCGATTTCACGCAGGGCCAGTACCTCACCTTCCGCCGCAAGTTCGATGACGAGGAATTGCGCCGCTCCTATTCGATCTGCGCCGGCAAGGATGAGGGTGTGCTGAAGGTCGGCATCAAGCGCGTCGATGGCGGCTGTTTCTCGACCTGGATCAATGAAAATCTGAAAGCCGGCGACACCTTGGAAGCCATGCCGCCGATGGGCGCCTTCTTCACCGCGATCGAGCCTGACGTCGCAAGGCATTATCTCGGCTTTGCCGGCGGCAGCGGCATTACGCCAGTTCTCTCGATCATCAAGACGGTGCTGGCGCGAGAGCCGCGCTCGGTCTTCACGCTGGTCTATGCCAACAGGCAGATCAGCTCGATCATGTTCCGTGAGGAGCTGGAGGACCTGAAGAACCTCTATCTCGGTCGCCTCTCAGTGATCCACGTTCTGGAGAGCGAGGCGCAGGACATCGATCTTTTTACAGGGCGGATCGACGCGGAAAAATGCAAGGCTCTCTTCAAGAGCTGGATTGATCTGAATTCGGTCGCGACAGCCTTCATCTGCGGTCCCGAGCCGATGATGCTGGCGATCGCCGCGGCTTTGCGCGAGCATGGGATGCGCGACGACCAGATCAAGTTCGAACTCTTCGCTTCCTCGCAGCCCGGGCGCGCGCGCCGCAAGGTGGAAATGGTGGCCGATGCCGATCATGCCGCGAGCTGCGAGGCGACCGTTACGCTCGATGGTGCGACACGCACCTTCACATTTTCCAAGGATGGCCAGTGCCTTCTCGATGCCGCTCTCCAGAATGCGATGGACGTGCCCTACGCCTGCAAGGCCGGGGTTTGCTCCACCTGCCGCGCCAAGCTTCTGGAAGGCGAGGTCGAGATGGAGGTCAACCACGCGCTCGAGGATTACGAGGTGCGCCAGGGCTATGTGCTGACCTGCCAGTGCCACCCGCTTACAGACCGCATCGTCGTCAGCTACGACCAGTAGGTCGCATCGAAGGGAGGAACGAGATGTCCGAGACGATGCCGATCGAGCAATATCTGGAGGAGGGCGGCGTGCTCTCCTCGCCCGACAATACACCTCCCCGCTATCGCGGCGAATTGCTGCGGCTGATGGCGAGCTTCGTCGATAGCGAACTGGCTGGTTCTGCCGGCTTTGCCGATATCATCAACGATGCTCCCGGCATTCAGGAGCGTATTTCAGCGGCACGTATCGTGCTGGAAAAGACCGACCATGCCGGTCAAGTTCTGAAGATCATGGTGACTTTCGGCGTCGATGGCGGGCGCTATGCCGCGCATCACCCCTGGGCGGCGCGGCTTTCCCGCGATGCCGATATCGGCGCCGTCAGGCAGGGCGGCGACATGCGGCTTTCCGTTTTTCATTATCCGCTCGAAGGTTGGGTGGATGCGGTCGTCATGAACGTGCTGATGGGCGCCGCCAGCGTCGTACAGCTGAAGGAGTTCACGCGCGTCTCCTATCAGCCGCTCGCCGAAACCTTCCGCGCCATCCTGCCGCGCGAGAAGCGGCATGCTGAGCTTGGCGTGACCGGCCTTGCCCGCATCGTCGCCGATGACGAGAGGCGGGCGAGGGCGCGGGCATCGGTTGCTTATTGGTATCCCCGCGTCGCCGCGAGCTTCGGCCATGCAGGCTCGGCCCGCTTCGAAACATTGTCGCGTTTCGGCCTGCGCCATACGCCCAACGAGACCTTGCTTGCGGAATGGCAGGCTGATGTCGACGCGCAGCTCTCTGAGCTTGGATTGACTTAAGCGATCCCAGGAAATGTCTCCGGCAGGTTTCCGTTCGAGATCGCTGGGAAAAGATGAAGGAAGGAAATTCGGATGAACATCATGGCAAACCGGCCGCGCCGGCTTGAAAGCTATGTCGGAGGTACTTGGGCTGCCGGTATCAAGGAAGGCGTGCCGCTGCTCGACGCTTCGACCGGCGCGCCCGTCGCATCAATCGATTCCTCCGGCATCGATTTCCAGCAGACCTTGGCTTATGGCCGCGACAAGGGCGGCCCGGCGCTGCGACGCATGTCCTTCCACGAGCGCGCCGCGATGCTGAAGGCGCTCGGGCAGGCGCTGCTCGACAGGAAGGAAGAGTTCTACGCGCTTTCGACGGCAACAGGTGCCACGCGCGCGGACAGCTGGGTCGATATTGAAGGCGGGATCGGAACTCTGCTTTCCTATGCCTCGAAGGGCCGTCGCGAACTGCCGAATGCGCGTGTGCTGCTCGATGGCGATGTGGAGCAGCTTTCCAAGGATCAAAGCTTTTCCGCGCAGCATATATTGAGCCCGCTGCAGGGCGTTGCCGTTCACATCAACGCTTTCAACTTTCCCTGCTGGGGCATGCTGGAAAAGGTCGCGCCGACCCTGCTGGCCGGTGTTCCGGCCATCGTCAAGCCGGCGAGCCAGACGGCTTATCTCACCGAACTCATGGTCCGCCGTATCATCGAAGCCGGCCTGTTGCCGGAGGGTGCGCTGCAGCTCGTCTGCGGCTCGGTCGGCGATCTGCTCGACCATGTCGAAGGTCAGGATGTGGTGACCTTTACCGGATCTGCCGCAACCGGCCAGCGTCTGAAGACACATAGGGCAATCATCGCGAATTCCGTGCGCTTCACCATGGAGGCCGACAGCCTCAATGCGGCCGTTCTCGGCCTCGATGCCGCCCCCGGCACGGAGGAGTTCGATCTCTTCGTCAAGGAGGTCGCGCGCGAGATGACGGTCAAGGCTGGGCAGAAATGCACGGCCATCCGCCGCGTCATTGCCCCCCGCTCCTATAGCGAAGCGCTCATTGCGGCCTTGAACGATCGTCTCGGCAAGACCGCAATTGGTAATGCGGCCGATGAGACGGTTCGTATGGGGCCGCTCGCGAGCCTCGACCAGCGCGAAGAAGTGCGCGCGCGCATTCGGGACCTTGCCACAGAGGCCGAGATCGTCGGTGGCGATCCCGATAATCCGCGCGTCATGTCCGGCGATGCAAGCGCCGGCGCCTTCCTCAATCCGGTTTTGCTTTATTGCGACAAGCCGGGCTCTGCCCGTGCCATTCACGATGTCGAGGCCTTTGGTCCGGTCAGCACCGTCATGCCCTATGACACGGCAGAAGAGGCCGTCGATCTGGCTCGGCGCGGCAAGGGCAGCCTTGTTGCCTCCGTCTTCACCAATGACCCTCATTTCGCCGAGGAGGTGGTCCTGGGTCTCGCACCGTTCCATGGCCGTGTGATGATCGGCAACCGCGTCAGCGCCAAGAGCTCTACCGGTCATGGTTCACCCTTGCCGGGCCTCGTTCATGGCGGTCCCGGCCGCGCTGGTGGCGGCGAGGAGCTCGGCGGTATTCGCGGCGTGAAGCACTATATGCAGCGGACTGCGGTGCAGGGTACGCCGCGCCTGCTTTCTGCCGTGACGGGTCGCTGGATGGAGGGTGCGGATGCCCGCCGCGACAGCGAGCATCCGTTCCGCAAATCGCTTGCCGAGCTGAAGGTCGGCGATCAGCTCGTCACCGCCACGCGCACGGTCACGCTCGACGATATCGAGCATTTCGCCAATTTCACCGGAGACACGTTCTACGCCCATATGGACGAGGAGGCCGCCAAAGCGAATCCGTTCTTCGAGGGCCGCGTGGCGCACGGCTATCTCATCGTCTCTTTCGCCGCCGGCCTCTTCGTCGATCCGGCTCCAGGCCCTGTTCTTGCAAATTACGGTGTCGACAATCTGCGTTTCCTGACACCGGTCAATCCGGGTGATACGCTTAAGGTGCAGTTGACCTGCAAGGAGATCAATCCCCGCATCAATGCCGAGCATGGCGAGGTGCGCTGGGATTGCAAGGTAACCAACCAGCTAGATGCCGTCGTCGCACAATATGATGTTCTGACGATGGTGGCGAAAACGAGAGAGTGAGTGCATGACGACGATCGAGCAAGACCCGCATCGCCTGGAAATGACCGTGCTGATGACGCCCGATATGGCGAATTTCAGCGGCAAGGTGCATGGCGGCGCCCTTCTGAATCTGCTCGACCGCGTCGCCTTCTCATGTGCGTCGCGTTATTCCAAGCAATATGCCGTGACGCTGTCGGTCGATCAGGTTCTGTTCAAGGAGCCGATCAATGTCGGCGAGCTCGTCACCTTTCGCGCCTCGATCAACGATACCGGCCGCACCTCCATGGAAGTCGGCATCCGGGTCGAGGCGGAGAACATCCGCTCCGGTCAGCGCCGCCACACCAATTCCTGTTATTTCACTATGGTCGCGGTGGATGAGGCCGGCCGCCCGGTTCGCGTGCCGGAACTGGTGCCGGCAACGCCGGTCGATATCCGCCGCCACAAAGCCGCCCAGCTCCGCCGCACCTTGCGCCGCGAATTCGCGCAGCGGCTGGAATCCGTGGCGGAGACCGGGCGTGACGTCGAGGGGTTGGGAGTCGACTAGATGGCGCAAATCTATTCCTATGACGGTGTGACCCCCGTCATCGATCCCTCAGCCTTCGTGCATCCGGCTGCAACCGTCATCGGCGATGTCATCATCGGTCCCGCCTGCTATGTCGGGCCGGGCGCTGTGCTGCGCGGCGATTTCGGGCGCATCGTACTGGAGCGCGGCTCGAACGTGCAGGAGACCTGCGTCGTACACAGCTTCCCGAATCTGGAAGTTGTGATTGGCGAGGCGGGGCATATCGGTCACGGCGCGGTGCTGCATGGCTGCAAGATCGGCGCCAATGCCATGGTCGGCATGAATGCCGTCATCATGGATGAGGCCGTCATCGGCGAAAATGCCATCGTGGCCGCCATGGCCTTCGTCAAGGCCGGCGCTGAAATCCCGGCTAACAGCCTTGCTGTTGGCGCGCCGGCGCGTGTCGTGCGCGAGCTTACGGCAGACGAGATTGCCTGGAAGCGCCAGGGCACCGCCATCTATCAACGGTTGGCGCTGGAGGCGAAGGAGAAGCTGGTGGCCGTCGAGCCGCTGACGGTGCTTGAGCCCGATCGCCGTCGTATTCGCGCACCGGAATATGATCCCCTCATTCTCGAAAGGATGAAGCTCGGCGATTGACTGGCTTCAACGGACGGCCTTGACCCCTTCAAGGATGAGGGTTGTGGCAATATCAGCATATTCGTCGCGGGTGATCGGGCCATTGGGCCTGAACCACATATAGACCCAGTTCATCATGCCGAAGAGCGACATGGTGACCGGCATCAGCAATGGCCTGTTCTTGTTGAGGTCCGGGTTAAGGTCTTCGATGACACCGGAGAAGCGCTTGACGATGCGCCGCTCGATCGTCCGCAATTCCGATAGCTGCTCCTGCGATAGAGCATGTGTGCCGTTGAGCTGAACCTTGTGCTCGTTGTCGGCGCCTTCATAGTTTTTCAACACGGCTTTCACGAGCAGGCGCAGCCGCTCCTGCGGTGTGACATCCAAACGGTCTGCTGCTTCGATTGCGCCTTCCAGCTCCGTCAGGTGTGTTTGCACGATGTCGAAGATCAGCGCGTCCTTGCCGGGATAGTAGTGATAGAGCAGGGCCTTCGAGACATTGCTGTGCGAGGCGATCATCGACATGGATGCCTTCTCCATGCCGACCTCGGCAAAGACCGCCGCAGCGCTAGCCAAGATGCCACGCTGCTTTTCCTCGAAATCAACTGCGCGCGTGCGTGCCATGTGATCCTGCTCTGCTTATTCCCTGCTGGTCATGGTCGCTTGGTGCGGCCGACCTTCCCTATATACAGTCAAATCCTTGTCAGGCTATCCCGCTGGATGCCTATCATTCCTTCGGACGATTATCGACGACGCGTTTCGCCTTGCCTTCGGAGCGGGCGACGCCACCCGGCGAATGCACGGTGATTTTCGTCGAGACACCGACCACGCTCTTGATGTGATGGGTAAGTTCCTTTGCCGAAACGCCGCGCGCGATTTCGTCCGCCGCCTCTAGCGTGCACTCTACATGAACGGTCATGTTGTCCATGCGGCCGGAGCGCGTCAGCTCGATCTGGAAGTGTGGCGCAAGCCCGCGACATTTGAGTATCTGTTCCTCGATCTGTGTCGGGAAGACATTGACCCCACGCAGGATCATCATGTCGTCGGAGCGCCCCGTCACCTTTTCCATACGGCGCATCGAGCGTGCTGTGCCGGGCAGCAGCCGCGTCAGATCGCGCGTGCGGTAGCGAATGATCGGAAACCCTTCCTTGGTGAGCGTGGTGAACACCAGTTCGCCGAGTTCGCCATCCGGCAAGACCGTGCCGGTGGCGGGATCGATGATCTCCGGATAGAAATGATCTTCCCATATGTGCAGCCCATCCTTGCTCTCGACGCATTCGCTGGCAACGCCTGGGCCTATGACTTCAGACAGGCCATAGATATCGACGGCGTGCATGTCGAAGGCGTGTTCGATTTCCTCGCGCATGGCATTGGTCCATGGCTCGGCGCCGAAGATGCCGACGGCAAGCGAGCTTTCTCGCGGGTCGAGACCCTGGCGGCGGAATTCGTCGAGGATCGACAGCATATAGGACGGCGTCACCATGATGATGCGCGGCTTGAAATCCTGCATCAGCGTCACTTGCCGTTCCGTCATGCCGCCGGAGATCGGTACGACCGTACAGCCGAGCTTTTCCGCGCCATAATGCGCGCCGAGGCCGCCGGTGAACAAGCCATAGCCATAGGCGACATGCACCAGATCGCCGGCGCGGCCGCCGGCGGCGCGGATCGAACGGGCAACGACGGTCGCCCAGGTGTCGACGTCCCTGGCGGTATAACCGACGACGGTCGGCTTGCCTGTCGTGCCGGAGGACGCGTGGATGCGGGCAAGCTTCTCTCGCGGCACGGCAAACATGCCGAAGGGATAGGTGTCGCGGAGATCCTTCTTCGTGGTGAAGGGGAATTTGGCCAGGTCCGATAGGGTCTTCAGATCGGAAGGATGTACGCCAGCTTCGTCAAAGCGCTGCCGGTAGAAGGGCGAATTCTCGTAGGCGTGGGTCAGCGACCATTTCATCCGCTCGAGCTGCAGTGCGGAAATCTCGTCGCGCGAGGTTACCTCGATCGCTTCCAGCTCGCCGGCGCGCGGGGAAAGGTTTTCCATGAATGTCTCCTCCAGAAATGCTAGGCGTTGCCGGCGTGAACCCTATTCCGGCAGAAGCGTGCCCTTGACCGTTCGCGAGTGGCCGCGGAATTCCGCGATCTGCTCGCCCTCCTGATTGGTGATCGCAATGTCGTAGATGCCGCCACGTCCTCTGCGCGATACCTCCCTTGCCGTCGCCGTCAGCCGGTCGCCCTTGAATGCCGGCGCGATGTAGGTCACCGAACATTGCTGGGCGACGGTGCGCTGGTTGTAGCTATTGCAGGCGAATGCGAATGCCGAGTCGGCAAGTGTGAAGATGTAGCCACCGTGACAGGTGCCATGACCATTCGTCATCGCCTCGGTGATCGCCATCGAGAGCGTAGCCTCCCCGGATGCTACGGAAAGCAACTCCATGCCGAGATGGCGGCTGGCATTGTCTTCGTCCCACATGGCTCTGGCGCAGGCTTCCGCGAGCGCCTGTGGGGAAAGGCTTTGAACTGTGCTCATCGGCCCTTGAACTCCGGCTTGCGCTTTTCGAGGAAGGCCGTGACACCTTCGGCGTAATCGGCGCTGCGGCCGGCCTCGCGCTGAAGGTCGCGCTCGAGATCGAGCTGCTCGTCGAGCGAATTTGTCGCTGCCGCCTGAATGGCGCGCTTCGTCAGGCCGAGGCCCTTGGTCGGACCGGCGGCGAGCCTGATGGCAAGCGCTTTTGCTTCATCCATCAGCTTGTCGTCGTCTACCGCGTGCCAGATCAGGCCCCAACTGGCTGCCGTTTCCGCGTCCAGAGGCTCGGCCGTCAGCGCCAGCCCCTTGGCGCGGGCTTCGCCGATCAGCCGCGGCAGGTTCCAGGTGCCGCCGGAATCCGGCACGAGGCCGATTTTCGCGAAGGCTTGTATGAAACGGGCTGAACGGGCGGCAAGGGTGATGTCGCAGGCAAAGGCGATATTGGCGCCGGCGCCGGCCGCCACGCCATTGACTGCGCAGATAATGGGCTTTTCCAAGCTGCGGATGAGGCGGAGCAGGGGATTATAGAAGGTTTCGATCGTCTGACCGAGATCGGGCGTGCCCTTGCGCGGATCGCGATCGCCGAGATCCTGGCCAGCCGAGAAGCCACGACCCGCTCCCGTCAGGAGAACCGCGCGCACGTCAGCATCCTTGTGCGCACGCTCGAAGCCGGAGCGCAGCGCAAGATGCATTTCCTCGTTGAAGGAATTGAGTTTGTCGGGTCGGTTAAGCGTAAGGCTCAAGACGCCATCGGCAAGCGCCGACAGAATGGTGTCGGATTCGGACATGTTTCCTCCCCGTCGCCCTTCCAGCGGCGACGACAAAACCCTTGCATAAACCGACCGGTCAGTCAATTATAAAAGCAACGATCGGGAGGAAGATCATGACCGTCACCATCACGCATGAAGGCGCAATCGCCGTCGTCACCGTCGACAATCCGCCCGTCAATGCGTTGTCGCACGGATTGCGCCTGGCACTGGTCGAAGCGGTTTCGACAATCCATGCGGATGCGACCGTAAGCGCCGCCGTTCTTGTCTGCGCCGGCCGCACCTTCATTGCCGGGGCCGACGTCAGCGAATTCGACAAGCCGCCGATCCCACCGCATCTTCCCGATGTCGTCGCGGCGATCGAGGATTCAAGAAAGCCCTGGGTGGCGGCGATCCATGGCAATGCGCTTGGCGGCGGCCTCGAAGTGGCACTCGGCTGCGCCTATCACGTCGCCGTCGCCTCGGTAAGTCTCGGCCTGCCGGAGGTGAAGCTCGGTATCATCCCGGGTGCCGGCGGCACGGTCCGCCTGCCGAGGCTGATCGGTGCCGCAGCCGCCCTCGATCTGGTGACGAGCGGCAATCCCGTCGATGCACGAAAGGCGCTGGCACTCGGTCTCGTCGATATGATCGCCGAAGAGGAATTGTTGTCTGCCGCCGTTGCGTTCGCGCGCGAAGTGGCGGGCAGGCCCAAGCTACAACCAATCTCCGAGCGCAGCGTTTCCGCAGTCGAGGATGGTTTCTGGGAGCGCATAGAAAAGGCGGTTGCCGCCAAGGCGAAGCGGGAGATTGCCCCGCTTCAGGCGCTTGCTTGTATCCGCAAGGCAAGCGAGGCAGATTTTGCGACGGCGACGGCCTTCGAGCGAGAGACGTTTCTGGAGCTTCGTGGCTCTGCGCAAGCGGCGGCCTTGCGTCATGTTTTCTTCGCCGAGCGGGCGGCGCCCCGCCCATCCAAGGTTGCTGGCGTGACGCCACGTGATATTCGCTCCGCGGCCGTCATTGGAGGCGGCACCATGGGAGCGGGCATAGCTGCCGCCCTCAGGGATGCCGGCCTGCCGGTCGTTCTGGTCGAGCGCGACCAAGCTGCGATCGACCGGGGCCTTGCCAATATCAAGCAGATGTTCGACGGTTCCGTAAGGCGGGGCCGCATGTCGCCCGAGACTGCGGCAGTGCGGGTGGCTGGCATCCTCGGCACAGACGATTATGGTCAACTCGCCGGTACCGATCTCGTCATCGAGGCGGTTTTCGAGGATCTCGCTGTGAAGCGCACCGTCTTCGGCCGATTGGCTAAGGTTTGTCGAGCCGATACGGTGCTTGCCACCAACACGTCCTATCTTGATCCGGAAGAGATCAGTGCAGGACTTGTGCAGCCGGAGCGTTTCCTGGGGCTGCATTTTTTCAGTCCCGCCCATGTCATGAAGCTTCTGGAGATCGTGCCGACCGGGAAGACGGCCACGGATGTCCTGGCGACCGGCTTTGCACTTGCCCGCCTGCTCGGAAAAATTCCGGTCCGTGCCGGCATTTGCGACGGATTCATCGGCAACCGCATCCTGAAAGTGGCGCGGATGCAGGCGGAGCGCCTGCTTCTTTCCGGCGCCACACCTCTTGCCGTCGATGCGGCCATGCGCGCATTCGGCTTGCCGATGGGGCTTTTCGAGGCGCAGGATTTTGGTGGGCTCGATATTGCAGCCTTCCAGCGTAAGGCCGCGCGCGAACGCGGCGAAGCGTCTTTCGCCCCGGTCGCCGACCGTCTCTGCGCTATGGGGCGCTTCGGTCAGAAATCGAGCGGAGGTTGGTTCGATTACCAGCCCGGTGAGCGTGCATCGCGGCCATCGGATACCGTTAACGCCATCATAGCGGAAGAAGCCGCAGGACGGTCGCAAAAGGCCTGGGACGAGGCGGCGATAGCCGATGCTATCGTCCTGCCGATAGTGAACCAGGCGGCGCTGATCCTCGATGAGGGCATTGCGGCCCGCGCCGCCGATATCGATCTCGTCAAGATCCATGGTTATGGCTTCCCGCGCTGGCGCGGCGGGCCGATGCATTATGCGCAAACCCGTGGTCTTGCCGAAATCGTTGCGGCGCTGGATCGGCTTTCCGCCTCCGGTCTTGCCGAACCGCCATGCAAGGCCCTGTGTCGTGCGGCGGAAGATGGCAGCTTCAGCTCGCTTGAAAGGCGTTAGCGCACCGAGTGTCCGCAAGTCCCTGCATGTCGATAAGAGAGGCCATGGTAGCGATTGAATCTTTGCCTTGCTCCGTACCCTTCGATTCTAAAGGGTACTCGCGGCCGCGCAATCTAGCGGAATCGATATATTGAAGCCTGGCTCCAAGGTGTTTTGTTAAGGCAAAATTTGGAGAAGCAAATGCTACAGATACTGACACGACGAGACCGCAATGCGGCGTCCTCGTATTTCACTCAGATGTTTCGCGCTCGCGCACTCGTCTTCCGTGATCGAATGGGATGGGATGTCAACGTTGAGGGTGGTTTGGAGATCGACCGCTTCGACGACGAACATGATCCCATTTACCTGGCTGTGAAGGAAGAGGACGATGAGCTTACGGGCTCGCTGCGGCTGTTGCCGACAACGAGCGAGACGATGCTTTCGAGCGAGTTCCAGCATTTTTTCAACGAGGATCTCGATATCTGCAGCCCGTCTATCTGGGAGTGCACCCGGTTTTGCGTGCACCCTTCGGTCGAGGCTGGGCGCGCGTCGTCGCAAACAGCCGCTGTCGAGCTGCTTTCTGGTCTTTGCCGCCTGAGCTTGAAATCGGGTATCGAGCACATCATGGGTGTTTATGATGCATCGATGATCGGGGTTTACCGGAAGATCGGATGGTCGCCGACGCCGCTTGCCCGCTCTCGGCCGGAGATCGGCAACCTTTATGTTGGTCTTTGGGAGGTAAACGAGGAGTCCGATCAGCGGCTTGAGCAGCGGCTGAAGACGATGCGAGGCAAGGATGACAGGACCCCCACCTTGCAATTCGCATCCTCGTCGCCTGGCAATATTCAGTTCAGCTTTTGATGAGCTCGAGCGAGATTGCTTTCGCAATCGCCTGATTTGTGGTGCTGACATGAAGTTTGCGGCGGCCGGAGCTGAGATACAGGCGCACGGCGCTCTCGGAGATTCCAAGAATAGATGTGATCTGCTTCGGAAGCAGGCCGTGCGCCAGCAGTTCGAGGCACTCGGTCTCCCGCTTCGAAAGCCTGCGAGCGACGCTTTGTTCTCGCAGGCCGGACACGATCAATGACTGCTCATGCAGATAATAGGCGATCACCTGCAGATCGCCTATTATGCTGTTTCGCAATTGCTCCCAGTCGCCGCTTTTCTGATTTGAGGTAACCGTAAAAAGCGACCGTTCGCCGTGAGGCCCTCGAACGACCAGCGTCAAACCGTAGCGTCCGACGTCAAAGGCTTCAGCTTCGCGAAAAAAGGAGATGCTTTGCGGCGACTTCAGATCGAGAGTAGACCAGTCAAAGGGCAGAAATCCGTTGCGCCCAGCCTGAACGACGGGGTCGATCGAGAAATAATCGTGCGTGATATATGTCTCCACCCATTCTGGCGGGTAGGTCAGCAGGAGAAGTGGGTTTTGCTGCGACAGGGCGGCGATTTGCGTCACATGAAAGACTGCGTTTGCCAGACCGTATAAAGAACAGAACTTGAATAAGAACTGGCGCAATTCATCGATGTCATTTGCCTGAGCTATCTCAGACAAGCAATGAGATTGGCGTGATCCTGTCAACATAGTCTCACCATAGAATCCGAAGTGAAAGTGGTGCTTGAGCCGTGAGCAGCGCGTTTTGGATGTCTTTCAAAGTTTGAAGACTATCCTGGCGCTCCGGCCGCACTCATAACTATTCATAAGCCAAGTTTTCGAGGGCGTGATTGGTTTTTTAAAATTGTCGAAAACATAGTCACTGCCAATCATTTAAGGGTTGTGTTGGTGCGTCTTGGAATACACGCGGAGGATATGGGTCGAAGACCCCTCGCTGTGTGTCTATACGCGCCATATAGCGTTCCGCTATGCGCCCGGTGCTCCTCTCAAGATCATGCCGACGCTGGCATGTTGTATGCGAAATCTGCATCCGGATAGATGGCTTAATCCAGCCAGGCGATCGAAACCTCCACCACATCTGACAAATCCGCATGGGGCGCTCGCGCCGGCTTTAAGGCCGGGCAGGGTGCAAGCCCCACAATATCAGGCTCAAAGAACGGACTCCCTTTACAAATGACCGACGGTCAGTCATATATGTGGGCATTATTGTCAAGTTTTGAGAGGCATCCGGATGATCGTTCGTATTGAGAGGTTGGGAGCCTCAATGCGGAGCGACGCCTGCTTCCGTCTTGCCGCATCGGGGGATATCCAGTCATGATCCGTCACGATCTCAGCCATTGGCCGCTCGTGCTTTCTGCCGCGCGCGGCACGATGTCGCTCGACGAGCAGCTCGCCTTCTTCTCGGACTGGAACGCCTGGCTCGATCGCGGCGAATCCTTTTCGACATTGCGTGTCTTCACGGACGCCGAGGCGCTCAAACGGCCGGAGGGTGGTGCGAAAGATGCAAAGGTCTGGCTTCAGGCCAATGGCGAGCGCGTCAGGCAGTTCGTCATCGGCATGGCGACCGTCGTGCCGTCGGAGGCTCTTGAAGACATGAATCGCATGAATGCCGAAAAGTTGTTCGGAGTTCCCGCGCAGATGTTCGATGATGTCAATGAAGCCGCGATGTGGCTTGCTTCCCTTTCGGCAACGCAAGGAAGACCGCTGGATGTCGGAAGGGCGTTGCGAGGTTTGGCCGCTTTGCGCGGGCCGTCATGAGCGCGCATATGTCAATGGTGCCCGAGGGTGATGAGACGCATTGGCCGCTCGCGATACTGGTCGCGGAAACGCCGCTTGATGCGGACGGCGTGCGTGCAGGCCTCGATATGGTCGAGTCCTGGCTGAGACGCGAACAACCTTTTGCTCTCCTCCTGGTCGCGGCTTGCGGATTCGCGTTTCAAAGCGATGTAGCTGTGCTACCCATGCTGGCGCGGCGACTGGATGTCGTTCGCGAGACATTTTGCCGATCCCTTCTCGGGGTCGCAGTCGTCGCTCCGGCATCGACGGTCAATGACGCTCGGCGAAGTCTTGCTCGTCTTCCGCTCGATATGCCGTTAGAAGTCTTTGAAAGGGGCTCGCTTGCGGTGGGGTGGTTGTGCGCATCCGCTCTTTCTCCAGCGGGTATCATCATCGACAGCCTATGAACAGCGAGGAGAACCCGTGACCGTTACAGATCGTCCGCGTCCGCGCACCAAGCCGCCGGAAATTCGCCGTGAGGAATTGATGGACGCCGCACAGCGACTGTTTCTGGAGAAGGGGTTTGCCGCGACCAGTGTTGCGGAGATCGTCGATGCCGCAGACGTCGCCAAGGGTACTTTCTACCTTTATTTTCAGACCAAGGACGATGTCCTTAAAGCCCTGCAAGCGCGTTTCATCGAGTTCTTTTGCGAAAGGATCGATGCCATCGCCAGAGCGTCTGCCTCTGACAGTTGGGTGCGGCGGCTCGACGTTTTGATGGAGGCCTGCGTGCTTGGCTATCTAGACGAGGTCGCGCTCCACGATCTGGTATTTCATGAGTTTCAGCCGACGAAGCGGGACATGAAGCGGGCCAATCCCCTTGTCAGCCGCCTGACGTCCTTCCTCATCGAAGGTCATGCCGCCGGCGCGTTCGTCTTTGTCGATGCCCGGCTCACAGCCGTCATGCTGTTCAATTCCATGCACAGCGCGGTGGATGACTGTCTGGCCGATGGGCCTGATGTCGATCGGCGCAAACTCGTTGCGGCTGTGACCGATTTCTGTCGAAGATCCGTAAGCGGTTAGGCCATCGTCGCCTGCGCTACTGGCCTTTATGTTCCCGTCAGCCCCCGTATTTTTGCGGAGCCGGGGCGTCGTGATCATTGGCCGGTTCACATCAATAAATCATCCAAAGCCGGTCTTGATCGCATCGGTCAAGAAAGTTCTGTTCCCTTATCAAAATTATAGACAAAAGCTATTGTCATATAAATGAAATAGTTTTTAACTATGAATTTGCTCGCGCCGTCTAACGTTAGCCCGTCTCCGAATGCTGGCTGGGGTCAAGTCATTGAGCAAAGGAAAGATCATGAAAACGAAATCCATTTTTGCGCTTGCAGGCCTGCTGGCCTCCGTCGCCCTGCCGGCCATGGCCGCCGACAATGTCGTCACCATCTACAGCGCCGACGGCCTGCATGACGGCACGCCGAGCTGGTACGGAAACGAATTCGACGCCTTCACCAAGGCGACCGGCATCAAGGTTCAGTATGTCGAGGCTGGTTCGAGCGGCGTCGTTGACCGTCTGTCGAAGGAAAAGTCCAACACCCAGGCCGACGTTCTCGTCACCCTGCCACCCTTCGTGCAGAAGGCTGCAAGCGAAGGTCTGCTCGAAACCTATGCGCCGAAGGGCGCCGACAAGATCGAAACACGCGACAAGGATCCGAAGGGGTTCTACGTCGCCATGATCAACAACTATCCGAACTTCATCTACAACGGCTCGGTTCTGAAGACGGCGCCTGCGACCTATCAGGATCTGCTCGATTCCAAGTTCAAGCAGAAGATCCAGTATTCCACGCCCGGCCAGGCCGGTGACGGCACCGCCCTGATGCTGCAGGCATTCCACGCCTTCGGCGGCAAGGTTGCCGGCCTCGATTACCTGAAGAAGCTGCAGGTCAACAATCTCGGCCCGTCCGCTTCCACCGGCAAGCTCACCGCGCTCGTCAACAAGGGCGAACTCTACGTCGCCAACGGCGACCTGCAAATGAACCTTGCACAGCAGGCCGACAATCCGAACATCAAGATCTTCTTCCCGGCCGGTCCGGATGGCAAGAAGACCGCCTTCTCGCTGCCCTATTACGTCGCTCTCGTATCCGGTGCGCCGCATTCGGAAAACGGCAAAAAGCTGATCGACTTCCTGCTGAGCGAAGATGCGCAGAAGGATGTCAGCGCCGTTGCACAGGGTTTGCCGGTTCGCACCGACATCCATCCGACCGATGAAAACTTCAAGAAGCTGCATGCCATTATGGACGGTATCGAAATCTGGACGCCGGACTGGAATAAGGTGCTCGCCGACCTCAAGCAGGACGTCGACGCCTACGGCAAGGCGATCGCGAGCAACTGATGGCGATGGCGAACACCAAGCCATCCGAGAGCGGGCGGCCGACGGAAACGTCGGCCGCATCAGCCAAGCGGATCGCCTTCGAGAATGTGTCCGTTGCCTATAACGGCCTCACCGTTCTCGACTCGCTGAACCTGACCGTCAATCCGGGCGAGATCGTCGCCCTGATCGGCCCGTCCGGCTCGGGAAAGACGACGGCGCTGCGCGCCGTGGCGGGTTTCGTCCGTCCGTCGGGCGGCCGCATCATGATCGGCGACCGCGACGTCACCAATCTCGCGCCCTATGACCGCGATATCGGCATGGTGGTGCAGAACTACGCGCTCTTTCCGCATATGCGGGTGAAGGAGAATGTCGCCTTCGGGCTGCGGGCTCGCCGTACGCCGGAGGAGATCATTCGGGTCCGCGTCCCGAAAGCTCTGGCCATGGTCGGCATGGCGGCCTATGCCAAGCGCTATCCGCGCGAGCTTTCCGGCGGCCAGCAGCAACGCGTCGCCATTGCCCGCGCCATCGCCATCCGTCCGCAGGTGCTATTGCTCGACGAGCCGCTGTCGGCGCTCGACGCACAGATCCGTCGCTCGATGGTCGATGAGCTCGCCAGGCTTCATCGCGAGCTGCCGTCGCTAACCGTGCTCTATGTCACGCACGACCAGTCGGAAGCGCTGACGCTTGCCAATCATATCGGCATCATGCGCGACGGAAAGCTTCGGGCTTTCGGTGATGCCCAGTCGCTGTTTCGCTATCCGCCGAACCGCTTCTCCGCGGAGTTTCTCGGTCGCGCCAACCTCCTCGAGGTCAAGGGCGTTCAGCCGCTCGACGATCAGCGGGCACGGGTGAGGTTCGGCGATCAGGTATTGGTTGCCCGTAACCATCATCGTCTATCTGCGGGCAGCGATTGCCTGCTTTGCGCCAGGCCGCATGATTTCCGCCTTGATGCACCGGAGGGCGACAGTAACCGGCTGACCGGCGTCGTGCGCAGCGTGCAATGGCAGGGCGATACCCACAATGTCACCCTCGATATTGCCGGACAGGAGGTCCGCATGTCCTCGGCGCCGATGAGTGCTCCGCCTGTTCCCGGCGCGATGCTGACGGTTCATTTCAATCCCGCCGACGTCACCCTCGTGCCGGAGGATGGCCGTCATGGCTGATATCGCGGCCGGATCGATCGCGCGCCGTCCAGGCTGGGACCGCCTCTGGAGCGTGCCGCCGCTTCTCATCCTGGCGATCTTGTTCTTCTACCCGCTCGGTCTCATTACCAGGCAGTCGCTGGGTGATCCCGGCACTCTGTCGTTTGCAGCATTCGAGGAGGTGTTGTCGTCCCGCGAATTTCATGACGGGTTGCAGCACACGATCGTCATTGCGCTCGGTTCGACGGCGGGATGCCTCGTGCTCGGCTTCATCTTCTCGCTTGTCATCGCTTTCGTGCCTTTTCCCGGCGCGAAGTTCTGCGGGCGGTTGATCGATACTTTCATCGCGCTGCCGACCTTTCTGGTGACGCTCGCCTTCACTTTCATTTACGGCTCGGCCGGCCTTCTCAATGAAGGCCTGATGCGGCTGATGCAGGTTGATTTGCCACCTGTCGACTTTCTCTATTCGCAGTGGGGTGTGATCCTGGCGGAAACGACCGTTTATACCCCTTTCGTCATGCGGCCGCTGCTTGCCACCTTCTCGCAGATCGACCAGGCGCAGATCGAGGTCGCGAGCAGCCTCGGTGCCAAGCCGTGGCGTATCGTTCGGCAGGTCATTCTTCCGGCGGCAATGCCGGCTTTGATCGCCGGCGGCAGTCTCTGCTTGCTCCTGACGGTCAACGAATTCGGCATCGTGCTCTTCATTGGCGCCAAGGGCGTCATTACGCTGCCTGTGCTCATCTACGCAAAGGCGATCCAGGAGTTCGATTACACCACGGCCTGCGTCATTGCCGTCGTCAACGTCGTGCTGTCGCTCGGTCTTTATAGCCTCTATCGGGCTGTCATCGCTCATTTCGGAGGCAATCGTGCTGATATGGTCTAAGTCCGGTCGGCTTCTGGTCTGGGCATTCGTCGTGCCACTCTTCGCCATCGTCTATGGCCTGCCGATCGCCGTCATTGCGCTTGCCAGCATCAGCGGGCAGTGGAATGACATACTGCCGAGCAAGCTGACGCTGGTGCATTATGCCAACGCCTTTCGCAGCGACTCCTTCGACAGCCTGAAGGCAAGCATCATCACCGGAGCGATCGCAAGCGTCGCAGCACTCCTCAGCGGCACCTGGGCGGCCCTGGCTCTTCGCAAGATGAAGCCATTGCGCAAGCGTGCGCTCGATCTGATCTTCTTCGTACCGAGCGCCGTCCCGTCCGTCTCTATCGGCTTGGGCCTGCTAGTCGCCTTCAGTCAGCCGCCGCTGCTCCTGAATGGCACGCGAATGATCGTGCTGATCGCGCATTTCGTGCTGATCTCGGCCTTCACCTACGGCAATGTCTCGGCCGGCCTAGCGCGTCTGCCGGTCGAATGCGAGCAGATCGCCGAGAGCCTCGGCGCGCGTCCGTTCTATCGGCTGCGCCGCATTACGCTGCCGCTCTTGATGCCCTATCTGGTCGCAGCCTTCAGCCTCAGCTTCGCAATGTCGATGGGCGAGCTGGGGGCGACCGTCATGGTCTATCCGCCGGGCTGGGTTACCTTGCCGGTCAATATTTTCGCGCTCTCCGACCGCGGCGCCATCTTCGATGCCGCAACGCTGACGATGATCCTGGGTGTGGCGACCTTGATCGTGCTCTGGGGCCTGTCGCGGCTTTCCAACCGGTCCGTCCTGCGTTGATGTCATGTCTCGGGGCGCATCCGGCCGAAAGCCGGTTGCGTCACCGGGATACGCGACTTATTGAAACGGGTAGCTGTGCGATTTCTGAAGGTGGGGCTGTCCGGAATGCCGTCTGTTACGCTTGCGCAAATGAAAGCCGTCGAAGCATTGGCGCGTACGGGAAAGTTCTCCCGTGCGGCCGAGGACCTTGGCATCAGCCAGCCCTCGGTTTCGACGCAGATCCAGTCGTTTGAGGAGCTTTGCCGCACCCGCGTCTTCATCCGCGATGGTCACAATGTCAGCATCGCGCCGTCGGCAGTCGATCTGATCGCCAAGATCCGGATCACGCTGAAATGCCTGGGCGAGGTCGATCGCGCAATCACCGACACGACGTCGCTGAATACGGGCACGATCTCGATCGGCTTTAGCGCGCACCGCCTGATCATGCCGATCCTGACGGCTTTCGTTCGCGAATATCCCTCCCTGCGTCTGACGACGCGCGGCGGGCCTTCGCTTGATCTGGCCGATGCAGTACTGCGTGGCGAACTCGATGTCGCGGCCGTCTCGCAGGTCGCGCCGGACAATCGCTTCTCCTCGCTGCGGCTGCATGAATCCCGCGTGGCGATCTATGGCCGCAAGGGCGATCCGATGCTGGCGAAAGGTCGACTGACGCTCGCCGATCTCGACGGCCGTGACATGGTGCTCTGGAACAAGGCTTCCGGCACCCGCACGCTGCTCGAGGATGCTGCCTCAAAGCAGGGCGTGCGGCTGAAGCCGGTGCTCGAAGTCGCGACGCTCGATGTTGCCTATGCCGCCGCCGCCGCTGGCATAGGGCTGGCAATCTCAATCGAGGGTGAAGTACCGCCCGACGATCATATCGAGGTGGTACCCTTGGTCGAACCGGAGCTGGCGATCGGTCACTACCTCGTCACTTTGCCGGAATGCCGCGACCACGCCGCCATCCAGGCCTTTTTCGACGTGGCGAAAGAGCATGCGCGCGAAGTCGATGGCGGGCTGCCTTCGACATGAGTGCAAACTATAGGTAAATCATATAATTTCTGATAATTTATAATTCTGTCATATCGTTTTGCTAGTCTTTGCCCTATAGACTGACGGCCATGGTTCGATGCTGGCCGAGGAAAGGGTGAAGTGATGGCGAATAGGTATGATCTTGCGGTTGTCGGTGCAGGCATTGTCGGTATCGGCGTTGCGCTGGCTGCTGTGCGCCAAGGCAAGAACGTCGTCGTCATAGAGCGCAATGCCAAGGCTGTCGGTGCATCCATCCGCAATTTCGGCTTCGTCACCATCACCGGACAAAAGGCGGGCGCCCATTGGGAACGGGCCATGCGCACCCGCGATATCTGGGCGGAAATCGTCGACGAGGCTGGTATTCCCGTCATCCATCGCGGTCTCGTCATGCCCGCGCGACGTTCCGAGGCAGCCGTCGTGGTCGATGCGTTCGTGAAGACGCCGATGGGCGAAAAGTGCCGCCTGATAACGAAAGCAGAGGCTGGCGATCTTGTGCCGAGCCTGCGTCTCGATGGCGTCGAGACGGTTCTTTACAGTCCGCACGAGCTGCGCGTGGAATCCTCCGAGGCACTGCCGAAGCTCGCCGCCTGGCTCGAGGCGGGACACAATGTCGACTTCCGTTGGAGCACGGCTGTTCACGCCATCGATGGCACGCGGGTTGAGACCAGCCATGGAACGATCGAGGCGGAAGCCGTCGTCGTCTGCCCCGGCGACGATTTCTCGACGCTCTTCCCCGAGGTCATCGCCAGGCATCCGCTCACGATCTGCACGCTGCAGATGCTGCGCGTCGCACCTGCCCAGCCGAGCCGGTTCGGAGCTGCGGTCATGTCTGATATGAGCCTTGCCCGTTACGAAGGCTTTGCCGACCTGCCGGAGGCGCAAGCGCTCAAAGGCCGGCTCGATTTGGAAGAGGCCGAAAGCCGCGCCGCCGGCGTTCATCTGATCGCCGTCCAATCGGCCGACGGTTCGCTCGTCGTTGGCGATAGCCACGTCTATGGTAACGCGCAGCAACCATTCGCCAGCGAGCGCTTCGACCGGCTGATCCTCGATGAATTCGATCGCGTGTTCGACCTTCCGGGCCGCACCGTCGTCAATCGCTGGATCGGCACCTATGCCTCCTCGAAGGAGCGGACGGTACTGGTCGAGCGTCCCGCCGATCATGTCCGCCTCGTCATGGTGACCGGCGGAACGGGTGCTTCGACCGGCTTTGCACTTGGCGAGCAGGTCATCGACGACCTCTATGCTTCAACGTCTCGTTCTTGGGAGTAAACCAGTGAGCCAGTTAAAAGCCGTTGTCTTCGATTGGGCCGGGACGGTCATCGATTTCGGGTCCTTCGCGCCCATGGGCGTTTTCGTCGAAGCCTTCAGCCGCTTCGGCATCGAGGTCACCATCGCGGAAGCGCGTGAGCCGATGGGTCGGCCGAAGTGGGATCATATCGACGCCATGTTGAAGCAGCCGCGCATCCGCGAACTGTGGTTCGCGCGTCACGGTAAGGCCCCGACCTCAGCCGATGTCGACGCCGTCTACGAGGTTTTCGTGCCGATGAACGAAGAGGTCGTACACAAGTTCGCCGATCTCGTGCCCGGCACGACCGACGTCGTTGGTGCGCTCCGCCAGCGTGGAATGAAGATCGGTTCCACGACGGGCTATACCCGCTCGATCATGGAGCGCGTCTTGCCGCTTGCGAAAGAGCAGGGCTATGAGGTCGACAACCTCGTCTGTGCCGGCGACCTGCCGCATGGCCGCCCGACGCCGATGAACATGTACAAATGCTTTCTCGATCTCGATGTCTGGCCGGCACAGGCGGTGGTCAAGGTCGACGATACCGGCGTCGGTATCGACGAAGGCGTTGCGGCCGGCTGCTGGACTGTTGGCGTTGTGCTGAGCGGCAACGAGGCAGGGCTCACCCCGCAGGAGATCGCGGCCATGGCGCCGGAGGCGCTTGCCAAGGTTCGCGAGCGTGCCGCCGGTGTGTTGAAGGCACAGGGCGCGCATTACATCATCGACACGGTTGCCGATCTTGTGCCTGTCATCGACGACATCGAGCGTCGCCTGGCGGCCGGTGAGCGGCCGTAATTTGGTTGACGTTTGGCGCTGTTATCAATTGCCTGCCTGGGAAGTTGTGGCTTCGCGGGGAGGTTGATGCTGGATATTCGCGTCTTCCCGCTTGCCCTGCTTTTGATTTCCAACGCAATTTGATAGGTATCGCTCCCGGTCGATGCCCGGAATGGTGGGAAGAGAACAGATGACTGACAGGCCTGAAAGCAATCCCGTCGATTTATCGGTTGATGATGCCTTTTTCGAACTTCTGACCGGCAGTTTTCAACGCATTGTCGGCGTTCCACTCGCCAATCCGCAAGCAGGGCCAGATTGGCTCTACAATGAGGCGCCTTTCGTGGTCCTTGCCCATAACAGGGATGCCGATCCGCGTTTCGTCTACGCCAACAAAGCCGCCCAGAATTGCTTCGAATATCCTTGGGACGAATTCGTTACGCTGCCCTCGCGGCTTTCGGCGGAGCTTCCCAATCGCGCGGAGCGTCAGCAGCTGCTGGACGCGGTGACTCGCAACGGCTTCATCTCTGACTATCGCGGCCTGAGAATTGCGAAATCCGGACGGCGTTTCTGGATCGAGGAGGGCATTGTCTGGCAGCTCGTGGACCGAGACGGTAATTTGCGCGGGCAGGCGGCGACATTTTCCAAATGGGAAGATGCATAGCCGCGGGATAGAGACAGGCAGTCCTTGCTGTCTTCCCGAGACTGACAAGGCGGATATTCGGCCGTCATGTGTGGCGAGCTTGCCGAAACGGGCGCGCATTCTTACAGTGCCGGCAACGCTAATCTATTAAGGGCCAGGTCTCGCAGGGTGGTTTGCGGCCGAGCGGCGGCTTGACAATTGCAGCGCGCCGAGGGCTTCGGCATGTTCTTTCAGAACAGCGAGATAATGTGCGCGGTTGCGTATTCCGTCTTCCCTTGGTGCGACAAGGCAGATCGTCGCAGAATGGCGGCCAGTGTCATCCTTGATCGGTACGGCAAAACAATGGGTGAAGCTGTCGACGATGCTATTGAAGGTGAATTCACCGGCTGCTTCCGCCTCTCGTACTTCGCGAATGAAAACCGCCGGCTCCAGCCACTGAGCATTCGGCAGCAGGAAGTCCTCTTTCGGAATAAAGTCGATGATTTCATCATCGCTCATGTGGGCGACGAGCAGGCGCCCGGACGCGGTCCAGGGTATCGGGACACGGTGACCGACATCAGAAGAAATACGAAACGGTCTGGCGCCCTCGCGCATCCGCACGACGGTATATTTGTTACCGTCTAGCATGCAGAATTGCGCCGTTTCGCGTGTTTCGGTCGCGATACGCTCAAGAACCTTGTCGCATTCGGCCATGAAATCGAACTGATCCTCGTAAGCCGCACCAAGAAGATACAGCTTGCGTCCGAGATAGACGCGTTTTTCGCTGTCGGTATATTCCAGAATGCCGTTGCGCAGCAGCACATTGACCAACTCGTAGACCGATGATCGCGGTGCACCGATATGAGTAGCGATCTCGTTCGGTTTTAAGGGCGCGCGATGCATGCGAAGGAAGTCGAGGATCTCGAAGGCCCGATCAAGCCCCCGTGCGCGCCTGGCGATCGCATCGTCGTTTATGGCATCCATCCTTGTTTCTCCAGTTCTTTTCGCAGGTGGCTGCGGACGGGCGCATGCAATCCATTGTCGAGGCCGGCCAAGCATCGTCAACCGTAAGGCATGAACGCTCCGATGCCGTGCCGTTACCGTCCTGCAAAATGCTTGTCGTCGCTCTTGTCAACTCAACAAAATACCCTAAGCTGTGCCTTGTCCAGTATTATAGCTTAATGTCTGCTATTTTGGACAAAATATAAAGACCTTTAGTGCAAGACCGAACTGCCAAAAAAGGGGAACACAATGAATTTGAATGTCCTGGAAAATTCGAAACCGCATGTGTCGCTTCTCAGCGGTATCGCCGTTGCCGCGCTGCTGCTCGCAACGACTTCGAGCACAGCATTGGCTGCCTCGAACTGCATCAAGGGTGATCGCAAGGCGCCCTATACGATCGGCTGGGCCAACATCTACTCCGTCCCGACCTGGATGAAACAGACCGAGGGCACCATTACCGACGAAGTTGCCGCTCTGAAGAAAGACGGCCTGGTCAAGGATCTGAAAATTACGGATGCGCAAGGCAATGCGCAAACCCAGATCCAGCAGATCCAGTCGATGATCGATGCCAATGTCGATGCGATCATCGTTGAGGCGGGCTCTTCGACCGCGCTCGATCGTGTCATTTCCGATGCATGCTCGAAGGGGATCGCCGTCGTCAATTTCGACAGTCTGGTTGATACCGACAATCTGACGGCCAAGATCAACACTGATTCCAATGAATGGGGCCAGAAGGCTGCCCAATGGATGGTTGATCAGCTGCATGGCAAGGGCAAGATCATCATCATGAATGGGCCGGCCGGCGTTTCCGTCAGCGATGATCGCCGCAAAGGCGCACAGCCCGTGCTCGATGCCAACAAGGGCCTCCAGGTCATCACCGAGACGAATACCGAATATAACGTCGCGCCTGCCCAGGAGGCGATGACCAGCCTTCTATTCGCCAATCCGGAGATCGACGGCGTTCTTTCCCTGGGTGGCGCGCTTTCCGCCGGCGCCGTGCTTGCTTTCGATCGGCAAGGCCGCGATCCGGTGCCGACGACCGGCGAAAACGCCCGGCAATTCCTGGAGTTGTGGAAACAGAAGGGATTGAAGGGTTGGGCGACAATGCAGCCGAACTGGCTCGGTGCCCTTTCCGTGTACACGGCCGTCCAGGCGCTGCAGGGCAAGACGGTCCCGCACTTCGTCAAGGTACCGCTGCCGGTTATCGATGACAGCAATATCGAGGGTTATCTCGCCCGCGCAGACAAGTTTCCGGCCGACGGCTACATCTATTCCGACTATGATCGGGCTCTCTTCGACAAGCTGCTGGCGCAGTAACATCGCTGGCATACATCGAAGGTTCAAAACATGATCGATCGTCCGCCCCTGCTGCAGGCAAGGCAGGTCTTCAAGGGCTTTTTCGGCAATTCCGTGCTTAAGGGCGTGGATATCACGCTGCAGCCGGGACGCATCCACGCCTTGCTTGGTGAAAACGGGGCAGGCAAGTCGACCCTGATCAATCTTCTGTCCGGCACGCTGGTGCCGGACAGCGGCCAAATATTGCTTGATGGCCGGGAAGTATCCCGGTTCTCCCCCGCCGATGCGCGTGAGGCCGGAATTGCGGTTGTCCAGCAAGAGCTCAGCCTCATGCAGGAATTGTCGATCGCCGAGAATATTGGGCTGGGTGCCTATCCCCGGCGCTTCGGCTTTGTCGATTATCGTGCGCTCCACGAACAGGCGCGTGGTGTTTGTGAGCTCGTCGGGCTGGAGGACGATCTCGATACGCCGGTCGGCGATCTCTCGCTCGGTCGGCGTCAGCTGGTGGAGATCGCCAAGGCGCTGTTTCGCAAGCCGAAGGTGTTGATCCTCGATGAGCCGACATCGTCGCTTTCCGCTCACGAGGCCGGCATTCTATCGTCGCTGATGATGCGACTGCGCGATCAAGGCGTCGCTCTTCTGTTCATATCCCATCGCTTGAACGAAGTGCGTGCACTCTGCTCCCATGTGACGATCCTCAAGGATGGGGTCGTGACTGCGGACCAGCCGCTTGCGGATGTCGATGCGGAGGGTCTTGTGCGGTTGATGGTCGGGCGAGATGCCGGCGATCTTTTTCCGGCATGGGCGCCCACGACATCCGGGAGAGAGTTCATCAATGTCAGCGGCTTTTCAGCGGGAATGGTCCGCGGGGTGAATTTCTCGGCACGGGCCGGGGAAGTGGTCGGTATCGGCGGCCTCGTTGGCCAGGGTCAGGAAGACTTTCTGCTGGGATTATATGGCGCCCTGCCGGCCTCGGCATTGAACGCAAGCATTTGCGGGCACGACAGCCTGTTTGCGGATGTCGGATCTGCCAATGCGGCGGGGTTGGCCTATGTTCCGGCGGATCGAAAGCGAGAAGGACTGATCCTGCCGCATTCGATCGCGTCGAACTTGGTTTTGCCGAACATTGGTCATTTGGCCCGCAGGTTCTTGCGTGACCGTTCGGCCGAACGCAGTCTTGTTTCCGATCTTGCTGCGCGGTTGACCATTCGCGGCGATACGCAGCGACCGGTCCAGGCGTTGTCGGGGGGAAACCAGCAGAAGGTCGCCCTTGCCAAATGGCTGCCGCGATCGCCGTCCGTCCTGTTGCTGAACGACCCCACCCGCGGCGTCGATATCGAGACGAAGCGGGAAATCTATCTCATGCTGCGCGCCTTTGCGGCGGAGGGAAAGCTCGTCATTCTGCTCTCCTCGGACACGCCCGAGCTGGTCCATCTCTGTGACCGGGTCATCGTTTTCAATGAAGGCCGGAATGTCGCCTTGCTGGAGCGGGAGGCGATTTCCGAGGAGGCCATCGTCGGCGCAGCCATGGGCGTATCTGAAAGAGGAGTTGCCGCATGACGGCGGGATTCATATCTTCGCGGCTTTACTGGAGCATTCAGCGCCAGCGGAACCGCGGCATCGGCGGCCTCTACATCGTCGTCGCGGCCTTCCTACTCCTGTATGCCTGGCTGTTTCCCGGCATCTTCGGCCTTGGCGGATTTTCGAAATTCACCCAGAACTGGTTTCCGCTCGCCCTCGTCACGATGGCGCAGACGCTTCTGATGCTGAATGGCGGTATTACCCTGGCGATTGGTCCACTGGTCAGCCTGGGGGCTGTCATCGCGGCAACGATGATGGGCGGCGACGCTATTGCTGCGGTCGGCGGCATTGCGATCGTTGCGGCGGCAGGGCTGCTGATCGGTGCGTTGATCGGCATTATCGTCGCCTATCTCAGGCTTCCGGCAATCATCGTCACCCTGGCGGGCTCTTTCATCATCGGCGGCATCGCCCTGTTGATCCTGCCGCGTCCCGGCGGGTTCATTCCGGATTGGTTTTCGGATCTGCTGGCAGGCGACAGGCCTTTTGCTTTCGGACTACTCGTCGCCACGCTGATCGGATGGAAGCTTCTTTTGGCGACGCCGGCCGGGCTCGGCATTTATGCGGCCGGCGAAAATCCGGTCGGCGCCTTCCGATCCGGCGTGCCCGTCGAAGTGATGAAAGTGACGGCTTTTGCGATCTCCGGCCTGTTGGCCACGCTCGCCGGCCTGTTCGTCGCGGCTCAGACGGGTTCGGGAGATCCGGTCATCGGCAATCCCTTTACCCTCAATTCGATCGCCGGTGCCGTCTTGGGCGGCGTCGGCTTTCTCGGCGGCAAAGGCACGATGCGCGGCGCGATCTGCGGCAGCCTGTTACTGTCCGTCATGATCAATGTGATGTTCTTCCTCGGCTTCCCGCCGGTTGCACAATATGTGGCGCAGGGGCTGATCATCGTCGGAGCCGTTGCCATCCCCGAACTGTCGCAGCGCTGGAGGGTGAAATGAGCGCTATCTCCTCCCGTTTGAAATTGCTGCTGCGCCATCCGCCGCTGCTGACGCTAATCCTGGTCGCTATCGTCTGGGTGATCGCGGGCCTTACCTTGCGTGGCTTCGGCGCCTATGGGCACCTGCGATATATTCTCGAACTTTCCGCCGTCATCGGCATTGTCGCCGCTGGCCAGACACTGGTGATCGTCATGGGCGGGATCGACCTGTCGGTCGGCGCGGTCACTACCGTGACCGCGATCATGCTGCCGCTGATTTCGCCGGGCTGGGATCCGACCGGCCTTGTCGGTATCGTCCTGTCATTGATGCTTGCGACGGTGATCGGCGTGCTCAACGGCGCCGGCGCTGCCTTCCTGCGCGTGCCGCCGATCATCATGACCCTGGCGATGGCGACCTTTCTGCAGGGGCTGCTCGTGATCGTCGCCGGCGGCAGCGCAGTTTCTGTCACGAATGCCGCCGTCATCTGGCTGGGCTCGGCGCGTCCCTTCGGCATTCCCGCGGGTATCATTCTCTGGGTGTTCGTCTCCGCCGTCGTTCTGATGTTGCTGCATCGAACGCCGATGGGCGCGCGCTTTCTGGCGCTTGGCGCCAATGTGGTTGCGGCACGATTGTCCGGTGTCAGCGTGATCCGCAATACCCTCATTCTCTACGGGCTGTCGGGCTTCTTCGCAGGTCTTGCCGGCATGCTGGTCCTGGGCATGAACAGACAGGGTTATGTCGGGATCGGTGATCCCTATCTCCTGACATCCATCGCGGCCGTCGTTCTTGGAGGCACCTCCATTCTCGGCGGACGCGGCACCTATGCCGGTACCGTTCCAGGCGCAATCTTGCTGGTGACGACGACGGCCCTCATCACGGTCGTCAATGCATCGGCCGGATGGCGTTCGATCATGTTCGGATCGCTCATTCTGGCGCTGCTGCTGATTTCCGGCCGGGAAGCGCGACGATGAGCCCGCGTTACGCGGGCCCGGTTATCGATCCTCATCATCACCTATGGGATCTGTCTCTCGATCGTCATCCCTGGCTCCGCCGAAAGAGCGATGCCGATGATGAAATGGTCTTCGGCAGCATCGAACCCATCCGTCGCAATTATGGTGCTACGGATTACCTAGCCGATGCCAGGGGACAGAATATCGTTGCCACGGTTCATGTCGAGGCCGGCTGGTCGCAAGCACATCTGGCCGAGGAAACGGCCTGGCTCGATACGCTCGACAAGGCAGGTGAAGTTGCCCGCCGCTACATCGTCCGCGTTCCGCTGGATAGCCCCGACGCCGCGTCCCGGATCGAGGCCGAGGCGGCAAATGCTCGCGTCGTCGGGTTGCGCGACATCGTCAGCTGGCATCCGGAGCCGGCCAAGAGCTTTGCCAAGACGAAGGGGCTGATGCAGGACGATCGCTGGCGCTTGGGGCTGCGACATGCCGGGCGGCTTGGGCTCGTCTTCGATTTGATGTTGTTTCCCTGGCAGTTCGACGAGGCCGTCCGGCTGGTCGCGGATTTTCCCGACATGATGTTCGTCGTCAATCATTGCGGCAGCCCGGCCGATCGCAGTCTCGAGGGGATGGCGGCCTGGCGGGAAGGGTTGCGGGAGCTGTCGCGGGCGGACAATGTCCGGATCAAGATTTCCGATCTCGTCGCCTATGATCCGCAATGGACACTGGAAAGCCTGCAGCCGGTCATCGAGCACTGCCTCGAATGCTTCGGTACCAAGCGGGCGATGTTTGCCAGCGATTTTCCCGTTGCCGGGCTGCATGCCTCCTTCGGCGAGGTCTATGATGTTTTCCGAACCGTGGCGGCAGCGTTGAGCAGCGAGGAACAGGGCGACCTTTTCTTCACCACGGCAAATCTTACCTACCGTCTCGGGCTAGAGCCGGACGACACAAGCGGAGATTAGAATGTCGGATATGACGCTCCAGCCCAGACATCTCTCCATGTGGACCTATCCCTGGGATGTTCAGGAACAAGGGATCACGGGTCTGTTTGCCGATCTGCGCGATCGCGCAGGTCTGAATACGATCAGTCTTGCGACCTCCTATCATGCCGGCCGTTTCCTGCAGCCGCGCAGCCCTATGAGGAAGGCCTATTTCCCGGAGGATGGCACAGTCTATTGTCAGATGAATGAGGCGCTGTGGCAGGACAAGGAAATCCGTCCTCTGGTGGCACAGCATGTCGTCGAGCATGGCGACATGCTGCAGGCCCTCATCGACGAGCGATCGAGGGGCGGCCTGCGGGTATCATGCTGGACCGTCTGCCTGCACAATACGCGGCTCGGCATGCTGCATCCCGCCCATGTCACCCGCAACGCTTTCGGCAATCCGAACTACTACAATCTCTGCCCTTCGAGCCCGGCGGCGCGCGACTATGTCGTCACCCTCGTCAAGGATGTCACGACGCACTACAAGCCGGATATGCTGGAACTGGAAAGCCCGAATTTCATGGGCTTTGCACATGAATTCCATCACGAAAAGGATGGGGTCGGCCTGAATGCCGAGGATGATTTCTTCCTGTCGCTTTGCTTCTGTGATCATTGCATGGCACGCGCGACAAACGCGGGGGTGAGCGCCGATGCGGCGCGCCGGACGGTTTCCGGCTTTATCGCCGCGATGTGCGAGCGCGAGACGCCCGAAAAACAGTTCCCGGATTTCCCTTCCGCCGGCATCGATGTCTTCAAGGCCTGGCCCGATCTTTACGCCTATCTACAGTGGCGCACGGAGCCGGTTACCAGCCTCGTCAGGGAGATACGCGCGGAAGCCGATCCCGCAACCAAAATCGTGCTTATCGATCTAAAGGATGGCTGGCTTGGTGGCGTCGACCTCGAGGCCGTCGGCAAGATCTGCGATGGAGCCATCCTTTGCTGCTACGACATGCAGCCCGATGCCGTGGCAGCGGTCATCAAGAGCGGGCGCAAGGCGCTGGGGACAGAGAAATATCTTGGCCTCGGCTGCCGCCTTTTCTATCCTGAGATCACCTCGGATGCCGATCTTGCCGTCCGTACCAGGGCGGCGATCGACGCAGGTGCCGATGGTATCAATTTCTACAATTATGGTCTTGTTCCGGCCAAGCGACTGGACTGGGTTCGAACGGCGGTAGACGGCCTCTAAACGGCTGCTGGCACTGCATCGACCCCGATCCAAATGCACGTGACCGGCAAATTGGTCATGGCACAGCGACACCACGGCCATTGCATGTCGTCGTTCGCCACTTGGACGCTGCTGGCACGACGCTCCAATATTATAAAGCCTCCCCCTTCGGACGACAACGCTGGCATTTTTTGCGCCCAGGAAGACCTCATAGAAAAAACATCGATGCCCTGAAGATTCAAAATGACAACGTTACCATCGAGTGTTACACGGTAGCCAATGATAACGTTACCAAATGGGGATCGAGTTGAAATTCATGTCTCAACAAGTGTCGGGTTCAACGGCTATCGTCGAGGAAGAGGGGGCGCAGTATAAGGGCTTGCGTCCAGCTGGCGGCGAAGTTGCCTTGCCTGCGCTCACGGTCGACGAGGATACCTACCGTCACAATCGCGATACGTTTTTTGCTCTCCTCGGTGCCTATGGCGCGAGGATCGCGCCGCATGCCAAGACACCGATGTGTCCGGAGATCGCGCGTGATCTCATCTCGGCCGGCGCCTGGGGTGCGACGGTTGCCAATCTGCAGCAAGCCGAAATCATGCTGGCCGCCGGCGTCAAAACCATATTGATCGCCAACCAGATCGGCGGGATTGCGTCCGCGCGGCGGCTGCGCCGCTTGGCGGATGCCTATTCCGGTGCGAAGATTTGCTGCTTTGCCGACTCGACTGAAGCGGCCGGCGCATTCGTGGAAGCTTTCAGCGGACGGGATAAAGCGCCTCTCCCGGTTCTTGTGGAAGTCGGAGCAGGTCGAACTGGCGCACGCACCACCTCACAGGCAAAAGAGATCATCGATATCATCATGTCGGCTCCATCCCTCACGCTTGCCGGGGTCGGCACCTATGAGGGCGCCGTTACCGGTGAGACGCCCGAACGGTTGGATGCCAATATGGCTGCCCTCTTCGCATTGACGGCGGAGACCTTTGTTCTCGCCCGGCAGGCCAGCCCTGATGAGGCTCTGTTGCTGTCTGCGGGCGGTTCTGCCCATTTCGATCGCGTCATCAATGCCCTGATGCCGATCGCGAAGGCTGATGGTAACGCGACCCCTCTGCTGCGCTCCGGCGCGATCTTCTTTTCCGATCACGGCATATATAGGCGCGGTTTCGAGGCGCTGGATCGCCGCGCCCTGCTGATGCTCGACGGTAAGCCCTTCATTGCCAATGAGCGGTTCAAGCCTGCTATGCGCCTTTGGGCCGAAGTTATTTCCGTACCGGAGCCGGGGCTTGCAATCGTCGGCATGGGAATGCGCGACGTTTCCTTCGACCAGGACCAGCCGCTGCCGCTTGTACTTCACAGGGACGGCGCTGCTTTGGACGACGATCTGTCATCAAAGGCGAAGGTGACGAAACTTAACGACCAGCACGCCTTTCTGGCAATCGCGGGTGGCTGCGCCATGAAGATCGGGGATATCGTCGAGTTCGGCATTTCGCATCCCTGCACCTGTTTCGACCGCTGGCGCTTCTTCTATGTCACCGATGCCGCCGGCCGGATCGCGCATCGCTACAGTACCTATTTTCACTAGAGCAATTCCAGGAAAAATGCGTAGCGGCTTTCCGTCCGGAATTACGTAGAAACAAAAGGATAGAGCGTTTTCGCGATTCGAAGAAAAGCGGAAAAGCTCTGGGAGCGGGACATGCCGCAACTGAATTTCAGACCCATCTGGCGCTATGAGGCGCAGCTATATGACGGGGTCATGACGACCTTGCTGCTGACCTTTGTTGCAGCTGCTGCCGGCATCGTCATCGGCATTGCCGGGGCAGTGCTTCTGCGCGGTGGACCCAAGCCGGTAAGATATGCGATCAGGACCTATATCGAGGTCATCCGCAACACCCCCGTGTTGCTGCAGATCTTCATCATCTTCTTCGTTCTACCTGGCCTTGGCCTCAAATTTTCGCCGATCCAGGCGGCAATCGTCGCGCTCTCCACCTATTTCGGCGCCTATGCGATCGAGATCATCCGATCGGGGCTGGATTCCATCCCCCGCAGCCAGGTCGAGGCTGGATTGTGCCTAGGCCTCACGCGCTGGCAGGTATTGTCGCGGATCGTGCTGCCGCCCGCCCTGCGCAATATCTATCCCTCCGTCACGGCGCAGTTTGTACTTCTCCTACTCGGCACGTCGATCGCCTCGCAGGTATCCGCCGACGAGTTGTTTCACGTCGCCGGCTTCATCGACAGCCGCACCTATCGCAGCTTCGAGGTCTACACCCTCATTTGCGCGATCTATTTTGCACTCGTCATCCTCTTCAAGATCGCCTTTGCCGTCATCGGCCGGATGGTCTTTCGTTGGCCGATGCATCGATAGGATCAGGCGATGCGCTCGTTTACATTTTCCGATTTTCTCTTTCTTCTGACGGCGCTGGAATGGACCTTCCTGATGGCGGCCATGGCGCTGGCATTCGGCGCGCCTCTGGCTGTACTGCTTGCCATTGCCCGCAGCGGTAAAGTCATGCTGCCGCGTTACGCCGCGAGCGCCTTCATCGATCTCGTCCAGAGTATCCCGCTGCTCGGGCTGCTGATGTTCTTCTATTTCGGCGTGCCGGTCCTGCTTGGGACCGACGTGCCGGCGCTGGTCGCTGTCGGCACCGCCTACACCATCTATACGGCAGCCTTCCTGGGCGACGTGTGGCGCGGCGGCATTCAGGCCGTCAAGCAGGCACAATGGGAGGCCGGTGCCTGTCTCGGCCTTTCCTGGCAACAGCAATTCATCCACATCATCGGTCCGCAGGCATTCCGCGTCGCTCTCCCGGCAACGGTCGGTTTTCTGGTGCAGCTCATCAAGAATACCTCGCTCGCCTCGGTCGTCGGCATCGTCGAGCTGGCGCGCGCGGGTCAGATGGTCAGCGCCGGAACCTTCCAGCCGCTTCTCGTCTATCTGCTGATCGCCGGCATCTATTTTGCCATCTGTTTTCCCTTGACCACCTGGTCCCGCAAGCTGGAGGCGCGGCTCAATGGCGCTCGTTGAAATCAAGAACGTCCACAAGAACTACGGCCATCTCGAAGTCCTCAAGGGCGTTTCGCTCGATATCGAGAAGGGCGAGATCGTCACCATCATCGGACGCAGCGGTTCCGGCAAAAGCACATTGCTTCGTTGCATCAACGCGCTGGAGACCATCCAGGGCGGCGAGATCCTGCTCGAAGGACAGTCGGTCTCGGCGGATATGCGCGATCTGCGTGCCATGCGCCAGAAGGTCGGCATCGTCTTTCAGGCCTTCAACCTCTTCCCGCACATGACCATCGAGCGCAACATCACATTGGCACCTGTGCTGACGGGTAAGGTCGAAAGACCGGCGGCTCGCGCGCTTGCTCTTTCCGTGCTGGAGCGTGTCGGCCTGGCCGACAAGCTCCACGCCTATCCCGAGCAGCTTTCCGGCGGCCAGCAGCAGCGTGTCGCCATCGCCCGCTGCCTTGCCATGTCGCCGCATCTCATGCTGTTCGACGAGGTCACCTCCGCGCTGGACCCTGAACTGGTCGGCGAAGTGTTGAAAGTGATGGAGGAGATGGCGCGGCAGGGCATGACGATGGTGCTCGTCACCCATGAAATGAACTTCGCGCGCAATGTCGCGACCAAGCTCGTGTTCATGCATCAAGGCCGCGTTTGGGAACAGGGAGACCCGAAGAGCCTCTTTGCCAATCCGCAAACGCCGGAGCTCAAAAGTTTCATCGGTCACCACAATCAATGACCGACGGAAGGAAGCCATTCAAAAAAGGGGAATGATATGAAATTTATGAGCAGCATCTTCGCGGCGGCATTCACGCTCGCAAGCCTTACCTTGCCGGCCAGTGCCGATACGCTCGCCGACGTCATCTCGAACGGCAAATTGCGTGTCGGCGTGCTCCTCGATGCCGCGCCCTGGGGGTATAAGGGCCAGGATGGCAAGGACACCGGTCTTGATGTCGAGCTTGCCCGCATGATGGCAAAGGATCTGAATGCCGAGCTCGAAATCGTGCCGTTGACCGGCCCGAGCCGCGTTCCGAGCCTGCTCGCCGACAAGATCGACGTGCTGATCGCCGCAGCCGGCGCCACGCCGGAACGGGCTCAGCAAGTGATGTTTTCCCAGCCCTATGCGGCGGTCAGCCTGGGCGTTTTCGGTGCCCCCGGTGCTCCGATTACGGATGTCGCCGGCCTTGCCGGCAAGCAGATTGCCGTCGCCAAGGGTTCGACTCTCGACACATGGCTGACGGACAATGCGCCGGATGCCAAGCTGATCCGGTTCGAGGATACACCTTCGGCAATCTCGGCATTCCTGGCAGGGCAGGCGCAGTATTTTGCTGAAAACAGCGCGATCGCGGCGAAGGTGACGGAAGACAATCCCGGCAAGCCGGTCTCGCTCGCCTTTCTCATCCGCCAATCGCCGGCTCATGTCGCGGTGAAGCAGGGGGAGCAGAATTTTCTCAACTGGATCAATACATTCCTGTTCTATCACAACATGAACGGTGACCTGGCGAAATTGCAGAAGACCTTCTTCAAGGAAGAGCAGACCCTTCCGCACATGTAAGATCATCGGCAATTCCAGGCCCGCCTTCCGGCGGGCCTTCAAGCCCTTAGACCAATACCGCTCATGCAAATGCCGGGCATCCGGCGCGGAAGGCACCTCATGCATACCGGACTATTCCATTCGATCGACTTTAGCGCAGACGGCAAGCATTCCGCCTGGCTTTCGGCTCCGTTTTCCGTCGACCGATCGCCTTATTTCCATGTTCGCACCCCGATATGCGTCATTCGCAACGGCGAAGGCCCTTCGGTCCTGCTGATGGCCGGCAATCACGGCGACGAATATGAGGGCGAGATCAATCTCGTGCGTCTTATCCGCGCTGTCACGGCGCAGGACATTCATGGCACGTTGACGATCCTGCCTTTCGCCAACATGCCGGCAGTGATGAATGCGCGCCGCTGCTCGCCGCTCGACGGCGGCAACCTGAACCGCGCCTTTCCGGGCAGCCTCGAGGGTACGCCGACAAGCCGCATGGCCCATTTCCTCGAGCATGATCTCTTCCCGCGTCATGATATCGTTTTCGACCTGCATTCCGGCGGAACGTCGATGGCTCACCTGCCGACTGGATTGATCGAAGAGAGCGACGATCCAGAACGTCACAAGCGGGCGACCGAGCTTTTGAAAGCGCTCGGCATGCCCTATGCGTTCATCGCCCGGAACGGCGTGGACGCTCCGACATCGATGGCCGCGGCCGCACGCGCGGGCGCGATCGGCATCAGCGGCGAATTCGGCGGCGGCGGCACGGTGACGCCTGAAACCATGTCGATTTCAGCGCTCGCCATCAACAGTCTTTTGATTGCAGCCGGCATCACCGACAAATCGCTGCTGCCGACTCGGTCGCAACCGCAGGCGACCCGTCTGCTGAAGCTCGACTCGCACGACCAGGCGATCTACGCCAGTCGCACGGGCTGGTTCGAGCCGGCCGTCGATATCGGCGCAGAGGTGAAAGAGGGCGATGTCGCAGGCTGGTACCATGATTTCGAGCGTCTTGGAGAGCCCGAAGAGGAGCTGCGCTTCGCCGCCGCCGGCATCGTCATTTCCCGCCGCCTGCACACGCAATGCCAAGCCGGTGATTGCCTCATTCAGGTCGGACGGATAATCAAGGACTGAGACGGTAGCGTGGGGCCGAACATTCATGGTTGATCATCAAAGGGATGTACATGATGGTGCCGTCATCTATGACGATGTCGTCCGCATTCCGGCTTCTCCGGCCGAGGACGCGATGCGGATCGGCGGACAGGCATCGGATGGCAACGCCTCCGCCAGTATCGGAGATGTTGCGCGGCTGGCGGACGTTGCGCCGATCACCGTATCGCGCGCCCTGCGCAATCCCGAACAGGTGAGCGCAGAAAAACGTGAGCGCATTTTTCAGGCGGTGAGGCAGACCGGCTATCGCGTCAATCCCTTTGCCCGCGCGCTGAAAAGCGGGCGATCCAATGTCGTCCTCGCTTTTGCATCGAACATGTTCAGCGAACAGTTCGCGCTTGCCCTGCATGCTTGCGCGGAAGTTCTGGAGGCCGCAGGCTACCTGTTTCTCGTTGGCCAGACCTCCTATTCCTACGAACGCGAAACGGCTGCCATCCGCTCGCTGCAAGCGCTGAAGCCCGCTGCCGTGATGTTCACAGGGGTTATCGAGCTCGAAGCAAACCGCGAGATCCTCCGGGGGCTCGACATCCCGATCATGGAGACATGGGCGCTGCCCCGGGATCCGATCGACATGTTGGTCGGCTTCTCGAATACCGAGGCCGGCAAGCTGGCAGCCTCAAGTCTTGCCAAGCAGGGACACAAGAAGGTCGCCTATATCGGCCGCAAGGGCGGCCGTGGCGCTTTGCGCCTGAAGGGCTTCCGCGAAGGTTGCTACGAGGCGGGACTCGATTTGGTCGGGGAGCTGCTCGTCGATGATGTGGTTGGCCTGTCCGACGGACGCCGATGCCTGTCGGAACTTCTGGAAAGGGAGACCGGTGCGCAAGCCCTGTTCTGCGGAAACGATCTGCTCGCGCTCGGCTGCATCATGGAAGCGCGCCGGCGCCGCATTTCGGTTCCTGAGGATCTAGCTGTCATCGGTTTCGGCGATAGCGATATCGCTGCCGAAATTCCACCCGGCTTGACCACCATCGGCGTCGATAGTGCCGCGCTTGGGCATTCCGCCGGCGAGATGCTGCTGGCGCGGCTTTCGGGACGGGAAATAGGGGAGCGCATAAGGCGTCTCCCCCTGGCTTTGATCCTTCGTGGCAGCCTTTGATGCAGCCAGGTTTATTTGCGCTGCACGCCGCTGCCTCATCTACGCCCCTCAATTCGCCGCCGATGAGCCTTGGCCATGCCTGTCCTTACGCTCGCTCAGCGAACAGTGCAGGGGATAGGGACACGCAATCGGGGCCGTAACGGTCGAGGAAGGAAGCGATCTGCCAGCGGTGACGGATTCAGGATCGATCGCACTCTCGAGTATGACGGTAAGAACAAGCATGTGCTCATCCCGCCAGTTTCGTTGTCATGAGCCCTGCAAAAGTGGCATGGCTATCTTGCAGGCATGTGCATTTTATTTAGGCGGATAAATGCCTATTTCCTTCGCGTCAGCAAAGGAGACCGAAAAATGAGAGTATTTGAAAAGATTAAGCGCTTTAGCGAACAGCGCAGAGCCATCCGCGAGCTTTCCGCCCTCGACGATCATGTTCTTCGTGATCTCGGCATTGCCCGCTCGCATATCCCCTACGCCGTCAGCGGCGCTCGCGGCAACTAAGCTTTGTTTTCGTGCGCATACCCTTAAGGTATGCGCCGCCGCAAGGGGCCTCCCCGGCGAACATCATCGCCGCCATTCTTTGACAAGCAATAGCCAATAAAAGCCGCATATCGTGCCGTGATGCGTCGTCGTAGCATTGAAGGCAATCGCCCGGCTTCCGGGTGGCTGGCACTCCCTCTTGATATGCCATTGGCAAATCATACCGGTCGCCAAGTCCGCAGGCGCTCGTCACCGGCAATCAGAAACTCACCTGGTGGCCAGGTTTTTTCGCTTTTATCGTAGCAGATAATATGGCGAAGATTTCAGGCGGCTTGTTCGCAGCTGCCTTTCATGTTCTGTTTCGCGCAATATTCAAGTTCGATCTCGAGCAGCCTTGTTGCCTTGGCAAGTTCATCTTCTGCCTCTGCGAATAGCTGTGGCTTATGCCCCATTCTGGCCTCGCCATAGTTTCCGGCACGCAGCAAAACGAGGTCAGCCAAATCGATACATTCCGGCGTTGGCCGTACGAGGTTCAGGCAATATCGCAAATTGATCGCGACCTCGAGAGCGAACTCGGCTGCCGAGAAATCCAATATTGCACCCGGCGGTGCGGAACGGGCTAGAAATATCCTCCAGTGTTGGGTCATCGCAGTCCCCCTTTGTCGGATCGATTGCGCGGGCATCGATATATTGAGTGCCAACTTTTGCAGAGGCACTATCGGGTTCCCAACCATGGCATTTCGCATTGGCAAGGCGTCGGCGTGTCCGCAGTCATATCGACCAAGCGAAGTCGTTTTCAATAACGCCATCATGCAATTGGGCTTCGGTCCAGCTCCTTCTCGGACGTTGGTCTGACGATATGTCGGCGAAAGGTCTTGGCTGTGATTGCTGAAGTCCAAGTGGAGGTTTCTCCGTCTGATAAGACTTGACCCATCGCGGTGTTGCAGCGATTTGATATGGGATCGGAGATCCATGCCAATTGGCGAAAGATGGCGGCGCGTTCGGGTCGCGGAGCGACGATCACTCATCGCCGGAGCCAATCGGAGCCCTCAGGAGGCTGTAGGTGTTATTGCGTCGAAAGCTTGTTGCTGCTTTGCCATGCCTGTTGCTGACCATGGTCAGCACAGCACTTCCCTACACCATCAAAATTCACGGCGCTTCCGCGATATTTGCGCAGCAAATAGTCGAGGCCAAAGGGGGTAACGGCAATGGTGGCGGTAATGGTAACGGCGGCGGAAACGGCAATGGGGGAGGCAACGGGAACGGCGGTGGCAATAGCGGCAATGGAGGTGGGAACGGCAATAATGGCAACGGAAATGGCAATAACGGCAATGGGAACGGCAACGCCAATGGCCAATCGTCCGGCACCAAGAGCGCAACGCAAAGCCAGGTCGATTCCGATCAGTCTACCTCTACGGGTGACGGCAGCGGTTCGATCACCGTTCGACACAAGGATGGCATGAGCGAAAATATACAGAGCGGACGTTATGTGATGAAGGATTCAAGAGGCCGCACCATCGTCAACCGCAATGCGACGATTGCCGACGAGCAGCGGCTCAAATCATTCCTTCACTGACGGCGCCTTTCGAGTTCATCCCGGAACGCCATCGCTGCTTCCGTTCTATTGCTTACTTCCAGCTTGGTGAAGATCTGGGTCATGTGATGCTTGATGGTCTTTTCATGCAGATCGAGCTTCAGCCCGATATGCTTGTTGCTCAATCCGGCGGAAGCCAGCTCAAGGACCTCCCGCTCGCGATCCGTTAACGCGCTGAAGGGATTGATCTGGGTATCAGATCCGTTTTCCGAAATCAGACGCGCCGACAGCGTCGGTGCGACATAGCTGTCACCGGCAGCAATGCTGCGAATGATATCGGCGAGGGTCCGTGACCCAACGCCTTTGAGAACATAGCCTTTCGCGCCGCTCTTGAGTGCTGCCATCACATCGTCGCTTGCCTCGGAGACCGTCAGCATCACGATCTTCTGATCGGGTATCTGCTCGAGGATGAGAGAGATGGCATCCAGTCCTCCCCCCGGCATGGAAATGTCTAGCAACAGGATATCCGGACGGTGTTCCGCTGCTATGCGCAGCGCATCCTCCTTGCTGCTGCCTTCACCGACGATGCTAAACCCATCCATTTCGGTCAGGCTCCGGATAACGCCCTCCCTGAAGAGAGGGTGGTCGTCTACGACCGCCAAACTGATTGCAGCTCTCATGCCTGCTCCATTTCCTCGATGTTCAGGGACATGCGAACGATGGTTCCCCGGTTCGACGACAAAAGTTGAAAAGTACCGCCCAGGCTTTCGACCCGATCTCTGAGCCCGGCAAGGCCAAGCTTTTGCGGGCCGACGTCTTTCGGATCAAATCCCGGCCCCTCATCGGCAACCTCGATCACGATCTGGCCGTCTTCCAGGGCCTGCATGACCCTTTGTCCGATGCCGCCGGCATGACGATAGCCATTGTTCAAGGCTTCCTGGACAAAGCGATAGACGCATATCTTTGCGGAGGTCGAAAGATCCGCCGGCGTCGTCCCGACCAGAAGCGTAACGGTGACACCGGTGCGCAGTTCGTGGGCGCGGATTGCGCGCCTCAGGAGATCGGTCAGGTTGTCCGTCTCGATGTGGGGCAGCATCAGTCCGCTGCAGACACTCCTGATTTCGGTCATAGCGTCGTCAAGACTGGATTTGATAGCGTGCAGCGATGCCTCGCGCTCGTCCGGCGAGGCCGTGGGGCTGATGAGGGTCTGGCTGTCCAGCCGCAAAGAGGCATAAGCGACCAATTGAGCGGGGCCGTCATGCAGGTCGGCGCCGATACGGCGCAAATAGCTCTCGTTGAGTGCTGCCGCACGCTGGGTCGCGCGTTGAACACGGGCTCGCAACGCTTCATTCTGTCGAAGAAGCATCGACAGTTCGCCGATGCGGCCGCTCAGCGCCTTGCGCTGATTGTCGATGGTGCGGCTGCCACGCAGGACGATGATCGACAGAAGAGCGAAGAACGTCAGTGTGAACAAGGCAACGACAAGCCAGCTCAGCAGGCGGGCCTGAGTAAGGCTCCATTCGAAATCGTTGGCAACCTCGTAAAATTCGGAAACGGCGACGACCTTGCCCGACCAGGGTTGGAGCACGGGATTGTAGATTTCTAGGAGCGGTTTGCCGCTATTGCGTTCGGCAACGCTTTCCACATCGTCGATCCGGTTGAATTTGGCGACCATTCGGCCTGAAAAGGCCGTCCTGAGACTGTCCGAGAGCGGAAATCGCTTTCCGGAAAGATCCTTGTTGTTGGAATAGAGGATCGTCCCATCGTTGCGCCACAATCGGAACGAAAACAGCCGAGTGCCAAGCGCGCCCTGACCGAGTGTCTCGTCAAGAGCGCGGGTCACCGTGTCATCGAGAGCCTGGGTGGTTTGCATATCTGGCAGAAGCGGGGCGATGACGCTGTCGACGTAGAGCGCAGTCGTTGCCGCGGAATTGCGCGTCACTGCATTTTCGATCAGGCCGGCAACGAAAGAGCCGACAACGAGCATCGCACAGAGCGCGACGAGGCCGCCGGCGAGCAGGAACTGTCTGGCCAAAGATTGAGAGTTCCAGCGTTCGACAAGACTTGCCAGAGATAGCTTGTATTTATGGTTTGCTCGCAGAACTGGCATAGTCGGCACTGATCTCCCAACCCTGTATAGCTATCCCAGTGGAATGGAGTGTCAACTGTTGCAATGTCGGCACGGTCGCCTTGTCCCGTGAAGAGGGTATTGCCATCCGGCGCACACAATCTAAGGGACCATCGGGCGGGATCAATCAGACTATGGTCCTAATGCCCAAGGCATAGGTCGGACCGATATAGAAACCTGGGATTTCGGTAATATTCTAGTGCGCAATGATTTGCTGGATACGGCCGCTGCCGCAGGCGGTGGACGTTTTGTGAAGGAAGTGCGCATGAGAATCCATTCCATTATCGGTGCAACAAGCCTCGGCCTGGTGCTTGCCCTCGCTCCCATGGGAGGAGCAGCTGTCGGTTTCACGCAGGCGGCATTCGCCAAGGGCGGAAACGGCGGTGGCAATGGCAATGGCGGCGGCCATGGCGAAGGAAATTCCGGTCATGAAAAGTCCGGGAGCGACGATACAAGCAGCACTTCGACGAATGCGGCGACAACGCAGAGTGCTTCATCGTCATTGCTGGAGCATCATGCGGACAAACACTCCAGAGCCCACAGCGCAAGCTCGAAGACGCATGTCTCAAAGCCCGGTGAAGGCAGGCTCAGCTCGCTCAGGAGAGACTACCACGCCTATCTGAACTCGAAAGATCCCAAGATGGCGGCGCTCTCGGCCTATGTGAAGGCATATGCGGAATTCGAAATACAATATGGAACAACGGCTGTGCCGACTGATCCGGCCCTCAGCGACAATGCCTTGCGTTCGGCGCTGGCGCAGCTGTCGAACAAGCCGGTGACGGATCAGACACTTGCTGAAGCAAAGAGCATACTTGGCGCCGGAACGAATAGCGGAAAAATCGCCGAAGTCCGTGATGCACTGGAAAAGAAATCTGAAACCGCGGCGCCGTCCGAGAGCACTACGGCGACGGTCAATTGAAGGCACTGCACTAGCCGCGCTTTGCGGTGAGCATGCCGATCGCGCGGTGTCTGTGATGGCAAGGTTTGTACAGTCCCCGGTCGCGAGTTTGAGTTTATGAGTTTGGCGTCAACGCACGCCAACCCCTAGCCGGTCCGCCCACCGGCTCTATCGCCGGGTCGGGCCTTCCGCCCCAGACGCTGCTCGATCCGGCGATAGGCAATTTTCTGCGAGAAGCAGGCGACCAACCATAGAATTTGGCGCGCAATAGGGGAAAGCGGTGCGATAGTTGTCCGCAGAAGTCATTGCGAGGAAGCTTTGGGTTTTAAGGCAAGTTGCAGACCGGCTGCCTTCTCGTTTCGATCTGAATGGACACAGCCATGTCCGGTCTGGGAGAGGAATGGAGAGCGGCTTCCCGCTCCCCATGGTGGTTAGTTAAGAATCTGGATAACCTTGCGCGAGGAAGGTTCGACAATCACGCGTTCGTGATTGACGATCGCATAGGCATATCGCGGATTTTCCGGAACGGCTCGTACAACGATCGCATCCGGCAGCGACCTGCCGACGACGACTCTCTCGCGGACAACCGTTCCTTCTTCAGGCAAGGGCTGTTCGCGGACATAGGTGACCACCTTCTGAGGCGGCGGATCGATGGCCGTGCCGACGATGGCGCCAGCCACGCCGCCCACGGCAGCCCCGATCGGGCCGCCGACAACGGCTCCGGTAACTGCGCCACCTGCGGCGCCGGTGACGGTCGACGATTGGGCAAAGGCACATCCGGCGGTCAGGCCAAGCGCGAGTGCCGCAACACTAAGTACTTTCGTTTTCATCAGAATCTCCTTTCACCTTCTATTCGTCCGTCATTGACGGAGCTGTAGGTAAAACAGAACTTCGTCCCAGTCTGTTCCTTTCCCTGGGCTTCAGTCGGGTGAGTTTGGGCGTGGGTCGCACGATACGTTGGACCAAAGCCTCACGCGAATGGACTCATCGGGAATATGGGGAATTCATCATGCTCAGGCTGATTCCGGTGATGGAACACAGGGATTGCCTTGATGCAGTTCTCGCGTTCGCAACTGTCGGAACCGGCTAGCCAAGTTGGACGGATACAAAAGGCCAATCCGACAAAGGCCTCCGATCACCTCGCATTAGCAGCGGAGCGATCTCAATCCGTCAATGTCCGGCGCGATTCGAAGAAGCCACCGATACGTTTCGCTCTGCGGTCCATGTGCTAGGCAGATTTGCGCATATGATCCCGACCAGCAGGATTACAGAGACCAAGCCAATCAATGTCTCCCATGACTGCCGACGAAACGGCAGCGGCCAGCGCGATCGAGACATGTTTGGATCATACAGCATTCATCAGCTCCATATCCAAGGGAGAGCCGTCAGTATCGACGTGGTCGTTCCGGTTGAGATCAAGACCGTGATCGCTTTCTTTTTCTGGCTTTTTCTGGCGCGCGTTCATCTAACAAGTCTACGTCCGTCGAATCGCGATTGTCTAGTACCTTGATCGACAATATCTGGTAACGGCGTTCGCGGCGATTGCTGGGTTTGCCAATTTAAATGAATTTTTGAGAAAATATTTCCGGAATTGGCCGAGATTGACGCAGCATTGGGCGACGATGCTTCAGTTGCGCGTCATTCTGAAATGGTGTTCCAGATCAAGGCGCCGTTGGCCATAGTGTATAGAAGGCAGGATAGGTGACTGCCGCGAAGAGACGACCTTCGAGGCACTGGTCGAGCTTACCGTGTCGAGGAATCGAAAGGGCTGACGATCGTTGAAAGCCTCAGGCCCTGGAAGAAGCCAATGAGCAGGGCAAGCCAGTGGGGGGTGACTTTCCTCATGGCCTGCGGAAACGCGTTTTAGGCCGCATTTCCCCATGGCTCAGCGCGTGACTGAAGAGAACTACGCGATCGTCAGATCAGCGCTTCTCAATTCTGCGTTAAATTGTCGGGGGCGAAGGAGGGGACGCCGCTGGCTGCGTGGAATGCCCATGCAGTTCGGCCGAGGCCGTCTCGGGCTGGATAAGCCATGCTCCCAAGGCGGCCAGGGCGGTGCAAACAACGATAGTTAAAAGCGCCTTTCGAGCATAGCGCCGCCGTTCAAATTTCGCGTCTTCATCATGGTCCATTATCATCTCCTTCGTCAGAGCCGCGCCTGACGAATGAAAGGCTGATCTATCGTTGGTGTCGGCCTTTCGTACGGATCGCTGAGCTGCGTGTTGTCAGTCTATCCATTTCACATGAATGGAATCCGAACGAACTGCTCGGAGGAGTGGTGGATAATCGAGATTATGCCGGAGATATCTCAAGTGCAGTCTAAAACAGAAGATTCCACACTGCCGGCAACAGGCGCGCTTGAGCAAATTGATCGATGGCGCTCGGGATGCCGAAAGCCACAGGGAAAACTTTTCGCTAAAATCGCGAAAAGCTGGATCGTTTTTGCCTGCATGCTCCAGGGGAGATTGTTAAATGCTTGCCAGTAGTTGGACCCTGCGGGGCACGGCGAATAAATAGACGCTATATGACAAAAGCATTTAAGGGAGTTCACCCCATGTCAATTATTGCCTCTCGTACGCGGTTGCTCGGCACGGCCCTCGGTCTGGCACTCCTGCTGGGCACATCGATCGCCCAGGCCGAGACGCCGCCGAACGTGCTTGTCGTGGCGCAGTCGATCGACGATGCCGTCAGCTTCGATCCGGCCGAGGGCTTCGAGCTCACGACGGTCCAGTCCTTCAACAATCTCTACCAGCGTCTCGTCCAGTCGAACCGCGAAGACGGCACGAAGATCGAACCGGCTCTGGCGGCGGCGTGGACGGCCGGCAGCGATGGCCGCAGCCTGACGTTCGAGCTTGCCGACTCCAAGTTTTCCTCCGGTAATCAGGTTCGTCCCGAAGACGTGATCTTCTCGCTGACGCGTGCCGTCAAGCTGAACAAATCGCCGGCCTTCATTCTGAATGAACTCGGCTGGAAGGCCGACAATGTCGATGCCGCAGTCACCAAGGCGGACGACAAGCACGTCAAGCTCACCTGGTCCGCCGATGTCGGCTCGGGCTTTGCGCTTTCGCTGCTGACGGCACCCATCGCCTCGATCGTCGATGAAAAGACCGTCGAACCGCAGGCGAAGGACGGCGATTTCGGCAATGCCTGGCTGAAGACGAACTCGGCTGGAAGCGGCGCCTATACGATTGCGACCTATACGCCGCATGAGGCACTGGTATTGCAGGCCAATGCCAATTCCGCCGACAAACCGAAGCTCGACAGCGTCATCATCCGCAATGTTCCCGATGTCGGCGCACGCCGCCTGCTTGTCGAACAGGGCGATGCCGATATTGCACGCGGTCTTTCGGCCGATCAGATCGAGGCACTGAAGACCAAGAGTGGCCTTAAAGTACTCGCCGTGCCGTCCGCACGCACGGACTATATCCTCCTCAACACCAAGGCCAATCCGACGCTCGGCAATCCTGCTTTCTGGGAAGCCGCCCGCTACCTTGTCGACTATGATGGGATCGCCAAGAACCTGCTTCGTGGCCAGAGCACCGTGCATCAGGCTTTCCTGCCTATCGGCTTCCCCGGCGCGCTGACGGATACGCCCTTCAAGCTCGATGTCGAGAAGGCGAAGAAGATCCTCGCTGATGCCGGCATCAAGACGCCGTTCAAGGTCGAATTCATCGTCTTCAACGACCAGCCGTTCCTATCGATCGCGCAGTCGCTACAATCGACTTTCGCGCAGGCCGGCATTACGCTGGACATCCAGCCGGGTGTTGCGAGCGACATCTATGCCCGCGGCCGTTCCGGCAAGTTCGAGATGACGCTGCGTTACTGGATCCCGGATTATTTCGACCCGCATTCCAACGCCAGCGCCTTTGCCATCAACAAGGACAACTCCGCCAACACGGCAGCGAAATATGCCGGCTGGGTGATCCCCGAACTGACCGATGAGACGCTGTCCGCCGTCAAGGAGCAGGATGCGGCCAAGCGCGTGGCGCTCTATCAGGATCTGCAGAAGAAGATCCAGGCGAGCTCTCCCTTCATCTTTATGCTTCAGGGCAATGATCAGGTCGTGCTAAGCGACAAGGTGAAGAACTATGCTCAGGGCCTGAATGCTGACCAGGTCTATTACGACAAGGTGGAGAAGTAAGTGCCGCAAGCGGCCAGCCAATCCGATGCCGACATGACGAACTCCCGCCAGATGAAAGCCTGGCGGGAGTTGTCTTTCGTGCGGTCCTTTCTTTCGTGGGGATGGTCCTTTGCGCTGACGCTCTTCGGGCTGGCGCTGGTGACTTTTGCGTTGACGCGCCTGTCGCCGATCGACCCAGCGCTGCAGATGGTCGGTGATCACGCCAGCCAGTCGAGTTATGAGCAGGCGCGCGCCGAGCTTGGACTCGATCAGCCGCTGCCGCTGCAGTTCCTTCGTTATGTCGAAGCCGCCGCGTGGGGGAATTTCGGCCAATCGACCTCGACCGGCCAGCCGGTCGCCAAGGATATCGCGCGGACGTTTCCGGCGACGATCGAGCTTGCCACGACGGCGATCATTCTGGGCTCAGCGATCGGCCTGGCGCTTGGCATCACCGCCGCCATGCGGCAGGGAATATGGCTTGACGGCGTGGCGCGGATAATCTCGCTTTTCGGCTATTCGGTGCCGATCTTTTGGCTCGGCCTGCTGATGCTGCTTTTCTTTTATGCACGGCTGCACTGGGCGCCAGGGCCGGGACGCGCGGATGTCGTCTTTCAATACACGGTCAAATCCGTCACCGGGTTTGCTTTGATCGATACCTGGCTCTCCGGCAAGCAGGGCGCCTTCCGAGACGCACTGGCGCATCTGGCGTTACCTGCGACCGTGCTTGCCTTTCACGCGCTTGCCGCGATTTCCCGGCTGACGCGCGCTTCGATCCTGACCGAACTCGGCCAGGAATATGTAACGACCGCCCGTGCCAAGGGAGCAAGCCTTTCCCGCATCGTCTTCAAACATGTCATGCCGAACATCTCCGGGACGCTTCTGATCGTGATCGCCCTTTCCTATGCCAGCCTCTTGGAAGGCGCGGTGCTCACCGAAACCGTCTTTGCCTGGCCCGGCATAGGCCGTTATCTGACGACAGCGATGTTTGCTGGCGACATGCCGGCTATCCTCGGCGCGACCCTTGTGGTCGGCGCGTCCTTCGTGCTCCTGAACGCCCTGACCGATCTCGGCGTTGCGTGGCTTGAGGCCGGGAAGAAACGGTGAGTGCCATCATACAGCATCCGCTCGATGGGCCGTCTTTCCTCAAGCGCCTTCTGCGCTCGCCGTCGGCTGCCGCCGGTAGCATGGTCGTCGTGTTCATTCTGGCTGTGGCGCTGCTTGCGCCGCTGATTGCGCCATACGATCCCAATCTGCAGGAGACCGCCAACCGGCTGATGCCGCCGAGTGCAGCGCATTGGTTCGGCACGGACGGGTTCGGGCGCGATCTCCTGTCGCGCATGATTTATGGTGCGCGGCCGACTTTGCTGCTTCTGCTGTTTGTCGTGCTTCTCATGGCGCCTCTTGGCATTGTCGTCGGCATCCTCGCAGGCTTCTTCGGCGGCATCACGGAGCGCATCCTGATGCGCGTCACCGATGTCGTCATGTCCTTCCCGCGCCTGCTGCTTGCCTTCGCCTTTGTCGCGATCATGGGGCCGGGCCTGGTCAACGGCGCGCTGGCGCTGTCCCTGACGAGCTGGCCGGCCTATGCGCGACAGGCGCGCGTGGAAACGGCAGCCCTGCGCCGGAGCGACTATCTGGCCGCCGCCGAGATGGTCGGCATCAGGGGTATCAGGCTGCTTTACGGCCATGTTCTGCCCCTTGTGCTGCCCTCGGCGATCATTCGCCTGGCGCTGGATCTCTCCGGTATCATTCTCGCGGCAGCGGGCCTTGGCTTCCTGGGTCTCGGCGTTCGTCCGCCGACTGCCGAGTGGGGAGCGATGGTCTCCGAAGGCACGCAGGTCATCTTCGATCAATGGTGGGTGGCGGCCGTGCCCGGCTTTGCCATTCTCATTACCTCGCTCGCCTTCAACCTTCTGGCCGACGGCTTATGCGACATACTGGATCCGCGTCATGGCTGAGCCGCTGCTATCCATTCAAGACCTTTCGGTCTCCTTTCCCTCCGAAACCGGCCTGGTGCCCGTCGTCGATGGCATCAGCTTCGCGGTCGATCGCGAGATCGTCGCACTTGTCGGCGAATCCGGTTCCGGCAAGTCGATGACGGGGCGGGCGATCATGGGCTTGCTGCCGCGCCATGCACAGGTGCGGGCAACGCGCCTGTCGTTCGAAGGACAGAGCCTTCTCTCCCTGCCGTCCTCCGGCTGGAATGCGCTTCGCGGCAACGGCATCGGCCTTGTCCTTCAGGATCCGAAATATTCGCTCAATCCCGCCCATAAGGTCGGGCGGCAGGTCGAGGAGACGTTGCTCTTGCACACGCGCTTTTCGGCGGCAGAGCGGCGCGAACGGGCGCTCGACATGCTTCACACGGTCGGCCTTCCCGACCCGAAGCGGGTCTATTCGAGCTATCCTGCGGCACTGTCGGGCGGCATGGGCCAGCGTGTGATGATCGCGGCGATGCTGATCAACCGGCCGAAGCTCTTGATCGCCGACGAGCCGACCTCCGCGCTCGACCGTGAGCTGCAGGGCCAGATCCTGACGCTGCTGCGCTCCCTGACCGAAAAATTCGGCATGGGGCTGCTGCTCATCAGCCACGATCTGCAGCAGGTCTCGCAATTTGCCGATCGGGCGATCGTCATGCGCGGCGGCCGCATCGAGGAGGAATTGGCATCGGCCGATCTCTCCGGCGCCCGATCCGCCTATACGCGTGCCCTTTGGGCGGCTCGGCCATCGGCCGAAACCTATGGCACCCGTCTGCCGGTTTACGGAGCGGGAGCATGAACGCGCTTTCGGTCTCCGACCTCTCCATCTCCTTTCCCGGCACCGGGAAGGCGTTCATGGCCGTGCGCGGGGTCAGCTTCGAGGTCGCAAGCGGCGAGACCTTCGGTCTCATCGGCCCGTCCGGCTGCGGCAAGACGACGGTCCTGCGCGCTATCGCCGGGCTGAATATCCATTGGCAGGGATCGATCTCCGTTTTTGACGAGGCGCTCAAGCCGGGGAGAAAGATTTCCGGCTCTTTGCGGGACAATATTCAGATGGTGTTCCAGGATCCCTATTCGTCGCTGCACCCGCGTCACATGATCGCGCGTATTCTCGGCGAACCATTGTCTCTGCGGGGTGTTAGGGACGTCGAGGCACAGGTTTATAGGGCTCTCGATCAGGTGGGTCTGCCGGCAATATCGAGCCAGCGCTATCCGCATCAACTGTCCGGTGGTCAGCGGCAGCGCGTAGCGATTGCGCGGGCGCTATTGCTGCGCCCGAAGCTGCTGCTGCTCGACGAGCCGACCTCGGCCCTCGATGTCTCGGTGCAGGCTGGAATTCTCAATCTTCTTAACGATCTGAAAGCGGCACATGGCATGACCTTCGTGCTCGTCAGCCATGATCCGGGTGTGGTTGGCCACATGTGCGATCGCGCCGCCGTCATGGGAGGCGGTGTTATCAATGAGATCATGGATCGCGCCGACCTATCCAAAGCCAGCTAGGTTTGGAATTCACGGCAATTGTCCGCTGAAGGAGGCCGCCTTCTTTGGCATCGGGAAAGCGATGCTATACAGCTACGCGGTCGCGGCCGAAAATGTCGAGCTGCGAAAGGCGGATGGCTTCGCTCGCCGCCGACGTGCTGCCGATGAATTCGTCGATCAGAAACGCCACGTAGCCGCTAGCCATCTTGATGATGGCGATTTCACAGCTCTTTGAGGGCTTGTTGCCCATCTTTGTCGCCAGATCGTAGACCGGCACCAATTCGCCACGATATGAGGTGTGACCGAGCGCCCGGCGCGTATCGTCGCTATTGCAGAGTGGGCGCCAATTGTCCGCCCGAGCGACAATCGTCCCGTCAATGAACGTGCATAGAGTGTCGTGTACGCGGACCGCGATCGCTGCGCGGCGGCGAAGAAATGCTGAAAGAGGCATTGAGCACTTTGTCCCTTCAGGGACTCCCCGTTCAAAAGTGCAACCGTCTGAGGCAGATCCGGCTTGAGGATGCCTTGGCACTGTCATAGTGCCGCCGAACCGTGTTCGGCCAGACACATCGATAGTAGCGCCGGGGTCTTGATGACCGCTTTTAGGTTTACCTAAAATTCTAACGAAGACCTGTTTTTCGGCCGGCATGGGGCTGAAAGGCCGGTGAAAATCCGAAAGTTGAAACGACCGGCGTTCTAGCTATGTCTGCCGCGCCGAAAGGGCCGAACGAGAAACTCGGTCAAGTTCTGCGGCTCCCGGATATTGGGTAGGCCGACATCGGGCCACTCCGTGGCCTTCGGATAGTAGGCGGTCCCGAACAGAATGTCCCAGATCGCCGAACCGCTGCCGAAATTCCTGTTGAAGTGTTGTCGTTCGACCGAATGGTGAATGCGGTGGAAGCGGTTGTCGGGAAAGACGTAGCGGACCCAGCCCAAATTCAGACGCGTCGAGCTATGTTCGAAATAACCTTGCCAGCGCACGAAGAACACCCAGATCCAGGGAACATAGTCCTGCTTGAAATCGAAGAGCAGCGAGACGGGAATGATCAGGAACGGAATTCTGAAGATCTCCTCGCTGAAATGGTGGTTGCTGTTGAAGGCGCTCATTTCCTCGAGCGAATGATGCTCGGCATGGAAGCGCCAGAAGAAGCTATTGCTATGCTGTAGCCTGTGGAACCAATAGTAGAAGAACTCGCTGACCTGCAGAACGAGAAAGGAAGCAGCTATGGCGCCCGGCAGATGCAGCGGCCATGCATTCGAAAGCTTGGAGAGGAACGTCAGGTCGATCTCGAACAGCGGCTTTATGCCGATGCCTGCCCAAAACCAGTAGAAGAGTGTGAGACTTGCTTTGGTTATGAGGATGTTCGTCACGCAGAAGACGGCACCACGAAGTTTCGATACATAGGTATAGCGAGACTTCGGAAAGACGATCTCTGCGGCGAGCAACAGGAACGCGACCGGAAGAATGCGATCGGTATACTCCTCCATGAAATCAAGCAATTGAAGCAAATTTTCCATTGTCAATTTGCTATCCACGGAACGACGGAGGGGCGATACCCCTCCTTTATCCGAGGATGGCTGCTGCTTCAACTTGATGATTAAAAACTGGTTAAAGGCGTGCCGATCGGGTTGGAGAGGCGTTAAATATGTGCCGGATCATCCTCGATTCCGATTCAGTCAACCTTTGGCGCGGCTGTGGACTTGGGGGACCTGCGCGACTTGTCGCGCCATTCGAGCGGCGTCGTATCAGTGACACGCCGGAACTCACGATTGAAGTTCGACTTGGTCTGAAAGCCGACATCGAACATGATCTCCATCACCGGATTCTCGGTTTCGGCCAGCAGTGTGCAAGCCTCCGAGATCCGGTACTCGTTGACATATTGCGAGACGTTCTTGCCGGTGGCGCGGTTGATGGCCGAGGAAATCTGCCGGGCGGGAATCGCGAGCTTGCGCGCCAGCCGGTCGAGATTGAGATCGACATCGCGATAGGCGTGCCTGTCCTCCATCAATGCCTGCACCGCAGCAAGCGTCTGGCCGTCCTGAAGGATTTCCGGTGGCCGGACAGCCTCTACGCGATCGACGGGCGCGTGGCTGCGGCTGGCAGCGGCGGCAGCGGTGGCGAGGATGGCGAGCGCTGCGAGATTTCCGAAGGTGATGACCTTCAATGCATATTCACCGCCGGCCCAGGCAAAATCCAGCCAGATGAAAATATCCACCGCCGCCGACAGGAGAAGAGCGCTGGCGGTAAAGAGAATGGCTCGGTAGGTCGGACCAGCACCTTCGAAAGGTGCGAGGCGAAGCGCGTCCGTGCCCGACCGCATGAGAAGCAGGATTGCAGTGGCATAACCGACGTCGATAAGGACGATGGCGATATCGATCGCGTTGCGCCACAGCGCGATCAGCACGACAATAAGCCCAGCCGGCAGCCCATGCAGGCAGATCTGCTGAATTAAGGAGAAGGAGCTTTTGCGCGCCAGCCGGGAGACGCCGAGATAGGCAAGCGGCGGCACCATCGCGGCGGCGACCGGCATGACATACATGACAGGCTGAACGGCATAGCCCCATCGCAACCCGGACAGCGTTGACTGAAACGCGCTGAGAAGGATCAGCGCCTGGAATGGCAAATTGGGCGGCGCCTCGTCGTCGCGGGTTTTGACGACCGCAAGGAGAACGACGAGCAAAATGGCGATGATGAACGGAAATGGAATGAAGAGCATTGGTCAGGTCATAAGAGATTGGCGGCGATATCTGCCGCCGATCATGCCGGAAGACGTCTCGCGCTGCGACCTCAATCATGTTTGAGGTCGCCAAAATCCTGGGGAGGGATGCTGGCTAGAGCCGATCCGATCAATTTAGGCCGATCCCGCAGACCTAAGCTGTACGTCTCTAAGAGACTGATTCAAAATTATCTGACGTGAATTCATGATCTTGCGATCCTGCGAGTGAATAGCTGGATCGAGGCGATGAACAGCCATGTGGTTGCAGAGGCGATGGTTTGTTCGAAGTCCTTTGCGAGGCGTCGGTTTCGATTGAGCCAAGCCAGTGTGCGTTCGACAACCCAGCGGCGGGGAAGAACAACAAAGCCCTTGGCCGCATCGGAGCGCTTGACGATCTCGACGGCCCATGCGCCGATCCGGCGCAGGGCATCCTTGAGCTTCACGCCGGCATATCCGCCATCGGCAAAGATATGGCGCAACCACGGGAAGCGACCGATGATCTGCGCGAGCACAGTCGGCGCGCCATCGCGATCCTGAATGTCGGCGGTGTGGATGACGGCGTGAACCAGATTGCCCTCGGTGTCGGTCAGGATGTGGCGCTTTCGTCCGTTGACCTTCTTACCTGCGTCATAGCCGCAAGGCCCACCGCTTTCCGTGGTTTTGACGCTCTGGCTGTCGATTATGCCGGCACTAGGTGACGCTTCGCGGCCCGATCCCTCTCGGGCTATCAGCAGCAGGGTGTGGTTCAGCGATTGCCACAGATTGCTGTCCCGCCAAAGATAGAACCAGCGCCGGACCGTCGAGACCGGCGGAAAGCAGGGCGGCAGCATCCGCCACGGCAGGCCACCACGCAGCAGATAGAGGATTGCTTCAACTATCCGCCGCAAGGGCCACTTACGTGGTCGGCCGACATTGGACGGTGGCGGTAAAAACGGTTCCAGAACAGCCCATTCGGCATCGGTCAAGTCGCTTGGCAAATTCAGATCCGCGCGGGCATACTGCGCCCGAGTGGTGTCGGTCCACATCGTTGGTTTCCTGGTGATGTCTCAGTTTGAATTTTGACTTGTTGATTAGCGGCTTGCCCGCTTCTGGCGATTGGACAGGACAAGCCGCCGCCAGAGTTCGCTATTTCAGGGGCAGAAACAGCTCGGCAACCGCCTCATGCTCCGGCACTTCCGGGAAGAAGCTCAGCCGCTGGCAATAGATCGGGAAGTCGCGTGTTTCTTCGCCGCTGGCTGGAAGCCACTCGCGATACAAGTAAAGCGCGGCAGGCTCCAGATTGTCGGTGTTGCCGACGACACGCAGTACTGCGCATCGGCCTCCGGGGATTACGCCAGCCTTGATCGGCCCGTCGTCCGGTTCAATCGACCGGTTAGTGCCAACGCATAAATCCATCCGGTACTCGGACCGGGGCGTGGTATGCGGATCGGAATGGAAGATGTTGAAGGTCGGGCTTGTCTTTGGGGTCAGGCCAGTCGCTTTGCGCCACGCGATGAAACTCTGTATCGTCGCGCCAATCATCGCTGGATCGCCCCGATGCTCCATGATCGCCACAGGGGTCGAGACCACTTCGCGGATGGTCACGTCGTCAGGGGTAAAGGTCCTTTGCATAAGCTTGCTCCGTGCATTGTCGAGAGGGCCAAAAGCGGCAAGCCACGGCTCCCAATCGGGAGATTTCCGAAACGACGAAGGCGATTGCCCAAACCGTTGCCGAAAGGCGCGGGCGAAGGCATCGGGTGCGTCGTAACCGGCATCCATCGCTATGCCCGTGACGCTTTGGGCGCCGCGATAGGCCAACTGGTATGAAGCCCGCTTCATGCGGGCGAGTTGGAAATAGCGATGTACGGACAACCCGAAGGTTGCCACGAACTGCCGATGGAAGTGAAACTTCGAGAAGGCCGCGACACTACTCAGAACATCAAGATTGAGATCGTCATCGAGGTGCCGATCGATATACTCCAGAACTCGTTGCATTCGAGCATGATAGTTTTGAATTGCCGCCTTCATCGTTCTTTACTCCGTAGCGGCACCAGTTAGGCGCTTATATCTTAAGTGTACTCCACCGATCTTGCGTTTTGACGTAGAATAAACCGCTTTTGGATGGAGAAGAACTGAACGAAAAGCGGGAATTCACACTGAGCCGTTACCGATCTCCTCCGGCCTATCGCAAACCCACAAAATCAAGAAAATGGGCATCCGCCAAGGATAAAGTGCTGATACTACGCGCCATAATTTCGGATCAGGCTCTAAGACCTTGCTGGGTTCGGCAACATGCCCGGATTGACGACGTTGATCGGACGTCCGACCGCCGCTCCGCAAGGGCATCCCTGTCTTCTTCTCTTATTCGCCCCAAACCCTTATGACCTCCTTTCTCGGATGGAGTGAGCAGAAGGGTAAAGCAACTTTGGTGCGTTCAAAAATGGACGCAGACAGGAGGGTCGATTCTCCCTAGTGTCAGCTTCGATCGTATATTCGGGGCACTGGTCGGCATCGGCTGCTCCCCGCAGCACGATCCGGCAGGATCAGCTTTGCGCATACCCGGTTGCGGCGTGCGCAGTGGACCGCCCTTAAGGCCGCGCACAAGAAATCCTGAGCGGACCCTGGCGTCATCGCCAGCAGGATGATCTGAAACGTTGCGGCTGATGGGCTGACCAATGCGGCTATGTCGGCATTGAAGCCATAGCGACTGCGGCTCGATGCTCTCGGGCCGCGAATCCGCTATGCTGTTTGGTTTCATGGCGTTTGCATCCTTGCGGCAGTCTCGTGAGCAATACAGGATTCCTCTTCGAGATAGCATCGCCGCCCGGCCGGTCTCAGCTCACGCGGCCGTAGCAAGGCACTGAACGACCCTATCCCGTTATCATTCGACGAGAAGAAGCGGTCACTATGAGATTTTAATTTCTTCGTGCTTTGCGCCGAATGGAACGACTATGCATGTCGGGCCATCTTTGCGTGACAGCCAGTTGTTAAGATTGGAGCGCGAAGATGTATTTCGAATTGAAGGATACCACAGCGGATCTTCTGGCGAAGTGTCGCCGTCATGAGGAGCTTTGCGATCTTCCGCTCGATCTGATCGCCTCGCAACATGAGGCATATGACATCCAGGCCGCTGCACAGGACGCACTCGGCTTTGAGCGCAAGGGCTATGCGATTGTCGGCACGAGCGATCTGTCGTGCCGCACTCTCGGTCTGAAGGGGCCGATCTATTCCGAAATCCCGTCCGCCGCCCTGCAAAAGAAGGCGCAAAACTTCCGCCTGCCGCTGGGAACCATCGGAATACAATGCGAACTCGTTTTCACGATGCTGAGGCCATTTCCGGACGAAGGCGAGCAAATCTCCCTCGATAGCGTGGCTGATGCGGTCATGAGCTGTCGGCCTGCAATCGGGGTCATCGGCCGCCGGACGCGGCAGGCGTTTGCCGGCGCAAATGCCGCGATTGCGGATTTCGGCCTGCACGTTGCGACGCTTTGCGGCGACCATGCCGGAAACGTGGACATCGGCGATCTCGCCGGAATCGAGGTCACGGCTTTTCTGTTTCGGCAGACGATGGTTTCTGGCAACTCGTCGGCGATCATGGGCAATCCGCTAAACGCGGTTGCGTGGCTTGCCGCGGCACTTGCGGCAAACGGCAGGCGGCTCGAGCCGAGCGATATCGTGGCGACCGGTTCCTGCACTGCGGTCCTCCAGGTCTGTGCCGGCCAACATCTGGCCGTCGACTTCGGGCCGCTCGGCCAGGTCGAATGCGTCTTCAATTAAAATGGATCAAGAGTCGAAAGGACGAATAATGCGGCCGCAGCGAAAGCCATTCGTTGTCGAGATCAGGAAGAACAGGCGCCTCCGCTCAAAATCCTCTCCCTTGCGAGCGAGCTGCGAGAGCCCAGGCGCGCAGAAAGGTGCTCGGACGGGTGCGGGGTTGAGCTTGCCGCGTGGGGATCGTGGCTGATGGTAAGCCGGAGCATTCCTCACGAATATTTCCTGCTCTCCGCAACAAGGAAGGAGGGCCCTGTTGTCGGCTATGTTAACGGCAAACCGATTTCACATGCTGTCGTCGACAGAAACGGCAGCCGTTATCGTTTCGTCGGCGTTGCCGTTCGGGATCGTCAGGGCAGGCTTGATGTTCTGTCGCTCAGACGCGGCGAATGGATCGTCGCGCCGAATCTGATCTATGAGGAAACGGCGTAGTGACGAGCTTCCAAGATATGCCTGCAAGCCCCGGATGCTCCATACCAAACAGCTCTTTTCGAATATCTTAGCTTCTTCGGTGACTTACGTCTGGTGGTCAGGCTCGATCTCTATCAGGATGAGCCGGGAACAACGGAGAGCCAATACATGCCGTCTCGCTACGCTTACACGATAGGACTGCTTGCCGTTCTTGCTTTGGCACCCACCGGTACGGCCCTGGCCCGAGCCTCTCAGACACAGGTCGGCGTCGGCGCGCAATACGATACCTCCCATGTCTATATCGATGCCGACAAGGTGGATGCTTTCGCCAGCAGCTTCCTGGGGACATTCGGTGGCACCAGCACGAAGCAGGTGGTCGCCACGGTGACGCCGACGCCGAGCAGCACCACATCGCAACTGCTGCAAACTCCGGTCGGCACCGTCTCGCTTTTCGGCTTCAAGACGCCTATTCCCTATCCGTTCGGCGCGGAGCGAACCGGTTACCTCGTCACCGATATGGATCAGGCGGTTGCCGCGGCCCGAGCCGCAGGCGCAGCCGTCGTCGTCGACGTCTTCCCCGATCCGATCGGCCGTGACGCCGTCATTCAATGGCCAGGCGGCGTCAACATGCAGCTCTACTGGCATACGGCCAAGCCGAATTACACGGCCTTGGAAACCATCCCGGAGAACCGTGTCTACGTGTCCCCGGATACTGCGGACAAGTTCGTCAAGTCCTTCCTGGCTTTCTCGAAGGGCAAGGTCGCCTCCGACGACAAGAAGGCTTCCGGTGTCGAGATCGGCCGTCCCGACGACACGTTTCGACGGATCCGTATCGAGTCCGTCTATGGCAAGATGACCGTACTTGTCACGGACGGGCATCTGCCATTCCCATACGGCCATGAAACGACCGGGTATGAGGTCGTGGATCTCGCCGCGACGCTTGATAAGGCCAAAGCCAATGGCGCAACCGTGCTTGCCGACCCCTACACTTCGGACAGACGCCGGGCGGCGATGGTGGAATTTCCCGGCGGCTATGTCGCGGAGATCCATGCAGCAGCGAAATAAGCGCTACTGCCATCCAGCATCGTCAACGGCGTGATCTCAGGCGATCATATAACCGCCATCGATCGGCATGGAGATGCCGTTCACCATGGCTGCCGCGTCGGAAAGCAGGAACAGGATCACCTCTGCGACCTCTGCCGGTTCGACAAAGCGGCCGACCGGAATGCGATCGCGCATGGGAGCTGCCTTTTCGGGATCGCTCCATGCCTTGACGGCCATCGGCGTCAGCGTCACCGTCGGATGCACGCCGTTGACGCGAATGCCCTTGGGGGCCAGTTCCCTGGCCATCACCCGCGTCAGGCCGTCCAAGCCACCCTTCGATGAGCAATAGGACGCATGATCCGGTATGCCGATGAAGGCGGCAATGGAGGAGACATTGACGATTGCGCCGGGAAGGCCCCTGTTGATCAATGAGCGTGCGAATTCCTGGGCCACGATCATCGGGGCGCGGGTGTTCACCGCATGCAGGTGATCGAAGGCTTCGACGGTGGTCTCTAGGAACGGCTGCAACTCGGTCGTGCCTGCGCAGTTGACAAGATAATCTGCCGGAAGCGCAGAGATTGCTGCCTCCCGGGTTTTATCGGCGTCGGCAAGATCGACCTGAATGGCTTGGCAGCCCAGCTCATCACGCAAGGAAGCGACGTCCGCTGCGCTTCTGGTCAGTGCCACGACATGTGCACCGCGCTTTATCAGCATCTCCGCGGTCACTCGGCCTATGCCCTTGCCTGCGCCGGTGACGATCACTCTCTTGCCTTCGAAACTCATCGGAACTTCCTTTTTCGATCTCCTGCCTGTTCCCCGATCGAAAATGCGAATGCGGCAGGGGTCAACATGAAAATGCAACGTTCTATCCGAAGTGAACCGAATTTCCTTATGGATGAAGGCATCCGCAAGCAGCGCAATTTGCTGGATTTCGCGATGTCCGTGCTGGCGATCCATAATCGCCGCGTCGAAGGGTCGCGCTCGGAAGCCGCTGGAATCATGCTTGAATTCATTACGAATGCTGAAATCACGCGTGAAAGGAAGGGGGAGCCTGGTCGGAGGTTTAAGCCGGCATATATGTTCCACCAGCGCTTCTTTTTGCTGGAAAACAATCAGCCTTGCGATGAGGATGGAGTGTAACGACACGCTGCCGCGGGTTGAGAACAACAGGTATCGAAAGCAGGATTGCAATGAGCTCAGTACTGGCACCCGACCAGCTTGGCCCGACGGTTTGCGTCGGCGAAATCCTCGTGGAAATCGTCGCCACGACGGTCGGCAATGGTTTCATGGAGGCGCAGCCGCTCGTCGGCCCCTTTGCCAGCGGTGCGCCGGCGATCTTCATTTCCCAGTGCGGGCGGCTTGGCGGCAGCGCGGCGATGATCGGCGCCGTCGGTTCGGACGATTTCGGCCGTGTGAATCTCGAAAGGCTCAAGGATGACGGCGTCGATATCTCGGCGATATCCGTCGATCCCGACTATCCGACGGGCAGCGCCTTCGTTCGTTACCGCAAGGACGGCTCCCGTGACTTCGTTTATAATATCGCGACGTCTGCGGCCGCCCGCTTTGGCTGGAGCGAAGGTGTCAGCAATCTCATCGGCCGGGCCGGGCACCTGCATGTGATGGGCTCTGCGCTATCGGTTCCGAGCGCATGTGAGGTGATCGACAAGGCAGTCGATATCGTCAAGGCCCGCGGCGGCACGCTTTCCGTCGATCCGAATATTCGCAAGGAGCTCAAGCTTGACGAGGCCACCGAACGGCGGTTTGCCCAGCTTGTGGCTAAGGCCGATCTGCTGCTGCCCTCGGGGGAGGAGCTCGAGCGTGCGGCCAGCGTCGAGGGTGAAACCAATGCGATCGGCCGCCTGTTCGAAATCGGGGTCAAGGAAATCGTGCTGAAGCGCGGAGCCGATGGCGCGACTTATTACAGCAGGGAAGGCGAGCGCATCGATGCGCCGGCCTTCATCGTCAGGGAAATCGATCCGACCGGCGCCGGCGATTGCTTCGGCGGCGCCTATCTCGCCTGCCGCCGTTTGGGCATGTCGGCGACAGACGCCCTGACCTATGCGGCCGCGGCCGGCGCGCGCAATGTCACCGTTGTCGGCCCGATGGAGGGCGCCGGCACCAGAGAACAACTCGACGCGTTCATTGCAGCCACGGAAAGACGTTCCTGATGCAGATTCATCTGGCCGCACCGGCGATGGCCCATGGCGGAAGGCTGTTCGATACGTGTCGCATCGGTGTGATCTGCAGTGCCGGCAAATCAAAACTGTTTTAACACAAGGAGGAGAAGAGGATGGATGAATTGAAGGGGAAGATCGCCGCGGTGACCGGCGCGGCATCGGGGATCGGGCTGGCCTCGACGGAAGCCATGATTGCAGCTGGGGCGAAGGTCATTCTCGTCGATCGGGATGAGAGAGCGTTGGCATCGGTGTGCGAGCGCCTGGGCGACCGGGCCATCCCGCTTGCGGTCGATCTGCTCGATCCAGAGCAATGCGCCTTGCTGTTGGATGGCATCCTCGCCAAGGTCGATCACCTCGATATCCTTCATGCAAATGCCGGCACCTATATCGGCGGCGACTTGGTGGAGGCCAATCTCGACGCCATAGACCGGATGCTCAACCTCAACGTCAATGTCGTCATCAAGAATGTTCGAACCGTCGCGCCGCACATGATCGAGCGCGGGACGGGTGACATCGTCGTCACGAGCTCGGTCGCGGGGCATTCCGCAATCCCTTGGGAGCCCGTCTATTCGCCCTCGAAATGGGCAATGACCTGCTTCGTTCAGACCATGCGGCGCCAGCTTCTGAAGAGTGGTGTTCGCGTCGGCTCTGTTTCACCGGGTCCGGTCATCAGCGCCTTGCTTGCCGACTGGCCCGAAGAAAACCTGCGCAAGGCCAAGGAAGCCGGCGCCTTGATCGAACCCAAGGAAGTGGCTGATGCCATCATGTTCATGCTGACGCGCCCGCGCAACGTGACCATCCGTGACGTCGTGGTTTTGCCAAGCGCCTTCGATATCTGAGGAGCAAAGCCATGGGCTATCAGAAGAAATTTCAGCTCGTTGGCGAGCGCGCAGTGGTTACGGGCGGCGGCCGCGCCATCGGCCTTTGCTGCGTAGAGGCATTGGCTGAAGCGGGTGCTGCAGTCGTCGTCATCGAGCGTGGCGAGGCCGACGCGCGGGAGGCTCTGGCTTTGAGGGATAAGGGTTACGACATCGATCTGCGGATCGGTGATGTCACGGACTCCGCGCGCATGGAGGCGATCGCGACGGAACTTGCCGATGGCGGCCGCGCCGCGACGATCCTGGTGAACAATGCCGGGATCGGCCAGAGCGGTATTCCTTCGCAGGACGTCACCGACACCGATTGGCTTCGCATGATGGATGTCAACGTCAACGGCGTGTTCTGGTGCTCGCGCGCCTTCGGCCGCCACATGGTTGCGGCAAGGCGCGGCGCTATCGTCAATCTCGGCTCGATGTCCGGGATCATCTGCAACCGGCCGCAGCCGCAGACGCCATACAATGTTTCGAAGGCCGCGGTCCATCATCTCACGCGGTCGATGGCAGCCGAATGGGCTCCGCACGGCGTCCGGGTGAATGCCGTCGCCCCGACCTATATCGAGACGCCGATGGTGATGGCGGTCGAGGCCAATCGCGAACGCATTCCGGCCTGGCTTGCCGATACGCCGATGGGGAGGATGGGGACGCCGGAGGAGGTCGCCGGCGCCGTTCTCTTCCTTGCATCGGGCGCCGCGAGCCTGATGACGGGCGCGGTCGTCAACGTGGATGGCGGCTTTACCTGCTGGTAAGCCCATCGCGTCCGGGGAGATGCATTCGTTGCACGCGTAGCTGCCCGGCAGAGCGGGTGCTCTCCGGCCCGCATTTGGCGGGGGCGCACTCTTTGCCGCCTGCGGATGTCTCACATTCCCGGAGCCGACCGACTATATAAAGCTTCAGCAGTGATCCTGCAGACGGGTCGCGCATCTGCGCAATCGCGATTGAGTTTACTCAACCTTGATGTCGCAAATGATCTGGATATTTTACCAGATTAAGTAGTACGCTTTCGATACCAATACCGGTACGGGATTCTTCGCCGCCCTCGGGTCACGGATATTTCCGTAAGGAAACGATAAGCAGGTAGTTGTCATGTTCCTAGAAGCAGCCCTTTCTCGCTTGATCAAAATCGGAACGCTTACGGTCATTTTTCCGGACGGTTCCACGCGCAGTTTCGGTACGGGGTCGGAACCGCGCGCAACGATGAAAATCAATACCGCCCGTGCAAAACGCCGTCTGCTCCTCAATCCGGCCCTGGCGCTGGGTGAGGGCTATATGGATGGCGAAGTCGAGCCGGCATCCGGCGATCTCTTCGAGATGGTTGATTTGCTCGCCCTCAACCTGATGGAAGGCGGAAGCCATCCTTTCGAAAAGCTGATGGAAAAGGTGCGCTGGCTGCGCCGAAATCTCGATCAATTGAATTTCGCAGGCCGTTCGAAGCGCAATGTCGCGCATCATTACGATCTCGACGCGCGGCTCTATTCGCTGATGCTGGATGACGACAGGCAATATTCCTGTGCCTATTTCCCTGTCGGCGATGAGACGCTGGAGGAAGCGCAGCTCAAGAAGAAGCGGCATATCGCATCGAAGCTGATGCTTGATCGTCCGGGTCTCGAGGTTCTGGATATCGGCTGCGGATGGGGCGGCATGGCGCTATATCTGGCCCGAGAGTTCGGAGCGAGGGTGACCGGTCTCACCCTTTCGGAAGAGCAATTGCTGGCTGCGAGAGCTCGCGCGAAGGACGCCGGGCTGGAGCATATGGTCACGTTCGAGCTGCTGGATTATCGCTCCTGGACGCGTCCGGTCGACCGCGTCGTTTCGGTCGGCATGTTCGAGCATGTGGGTATCAACCATTACAGGACCTTCTTCGACAAGATCCGCTCCGTGCTCAAGGAAGATGGCGTCGCGCTGATCCATGCAATCGGCCGGACCGATGGTCCCGGCAGCACGAATCCGTGGATTGCGAAATATATCTTCCCCGGCGGCTATTCGCCGGCGGTCTCTGAAGTCCTGTCCGTGGTTGAGAAATCCGGTCTCTGGACGACCGACATCGAAATCCTGCGGCTGCACTATGCAAAGACGCTTGAGCAATGGCGGGAGCGCTTCACGAAGAACAGAAGCACCCTCGCCAAGCTCTATGACGAGCGGTTCTGTCGGATGTTTGAATTCTACCTCGTCGGGTCCGAACTTGCCTTCCGTCGCATGGGTCATATGAACTGGCAATTGCAGCTGACGAAGAACGTTTCCGCCCTACCGTTGGCACGCGACTATATGGTCGATATCGAGCGGGCGCGGGCCGTGATTGCCGAGCAGGGGCGGGCGGGGCCAATCGAAGCCGCGAGCGCGCGGGCAAGGCGAGATCTGACCTTGCATGACGAGCGCAAATCCCGTCAGCAAAATCAATCTGGAGCAGAGTCCTCGCGGAACCTATAGAAACCGCTTGCCGCCTGGCATGACGGCGTGGCTGGATATGGGGCGCAATGTCTGCCCGGCCACTCCTTCGGTAGCTGGCTAGTACATATTGCAGCGCTGCGGCGAGCGGACGCCACTCATGCAGCCAGAGCGTTCGAGCCTCGGTGTGGCTGTAAGCGTTTGATGTGCCCCGTGGAAATGCAAGATCCCTGTGGCTTCTGGCCCACACTCGTCGATTGAGTTTGTATGGTCATGGTATTGGTGAACTTGTCATCATAGGTCCCGAATGGCTATGAGGTCATCACCACTTAATGATTAGACATGTCGCCTCTTTTGGCCTCATCGGTCGAAGGTGCGATATCAATTTGCGAGGTTTGTTAGGATCGGAATGCGCTCAACCAAGAATGAAAAGACTCTCTCCCGGCGGGCTTTCATGCTCGGGTCGATCTCCGCGACCGCAGCGCTTGCGGGCTGTGCCACCACGGCCCCGGTTCCAACTCCCATTGCAGCTCCGGTTCGCGTGCCGCCCGTCGTTCCCGTTGCGTCGGAGCCTCAGAGCGTCATTGCGCCTGATCCCGAACTCGAAGTACGCTATGCCTCCGTGGTTGATGGCGGCCATGTCATTCCGGCCGTTCCCTATCGCAAGCTGGACCCCAAATTTTATCGGCAGCGCGTCCCCGATCCGACCGGCGAGGCGCCCGGCACAGTCGTCGTGGATACGGCATCGAGATTTCTCTATGTCGTGGAGCGCGGCGGCACGGCGATGCGCTATGGCGTCGGCATTGGCCGCGACGGTTTTGCATGGCAGGGTGAAGGGATCATCCATTGGCGCCAGCATTGGCCGCGCTGGAAGCCGCCGGGCGACATGATCGCCCGCAAGCCCGAACTTGCGAAATATTCAGTTGCCAATGGCGGTATGGACCCGGGTATCAAGAACCCGCTGGGTGCCCGCGCACTCTATATTTTCCAGAATGGCAAGGACACGCTCTACCGTCTTCACGGCTCGCCGGAATGGCGCTCGATCGGCAAGGCAGCGTCGTCTGGCTGCGTTCGACTGGTCAACCAGGATGTCATCGACCTTTATGAACGCATCCCCTATCACGCGCGGATCGTGGTTCATCAGTCGCCGCTTCAAAGCAAAGCGGTGTCCGCCTGAGCGACCGGCTCCCTTATTAAGGGAGCCGGTGCTTCGGCATACTGGAATGTTGCATAGGGAACGCCCGCCAGTCAGGGCAGGAGGCTGCGCTGCTGGCTCTGACGCTGGGCTTCCTGAGCGGCCTTGAGCTGCGCTTTCGTATACATCAGCGCATGTTCGGCAAGGTCGCGTCCGTCGTCCCAGAGGTTGCGCCAGATGCCGAGAATGCCTTCCAGCGGCTGACCGACGACGCGCGAGGAGAAGGATTCGAAGGTGATCGGTCCCGTGTAGCCCGAGCGAACGAGAGCCCTGAAGACGCCGGTGAGATCGATCGTGCCCGAGCCCATATAGCCGCGATGAGAATCGCCGGTATGGAAATATCCAAGGTAGTCGCCGGTTTCGAGAATGGCGGCCTGAATATCGGATTCCTCGATGTTCATGTGATAGACGTCGAGATGCACCTTCACATTCGGCATGCCGATGCGCTTGCACATTTCCACGGCCTGGGCTGCCGTGTTCAGCACGTTGGATTCATAGCGGTTGACCACTTCCAGGACGAGCGTGATGTTGCTCTTCGCCGCCGTTTCGGCCACCTGGCGCAGAATGTCGACCGATTGCGCAACGCCTGCTGCCGTCGTCGGCTCGGTATATTTACCGAAAGCCGAATGCAGGATGCCGCCGATATATTCGCCGCCGCAATCGCGGCAGACGGCGATCGCCTGTTCCAGCTTTTCTTTGCCGCGGCGGCCCTTCTCCTTGTCGCCGCTTGAGATATCGGTTTCAAAATCGAGGCCGAGCGAGAAGTTGATGCCGATGCCGTTCTTTTCCAGCTGCCGACGCGTGAATTCAGGATCGATCAGGCTGGGGTCGAGCGCCGGTGCCTCGATGAAATCATAGCCAACCTCGGCGCTGTTTGCGATTGCGCGGGCGCATTCGTCGCGACTCCAGCCGGCCTCCCATACCAGCGCGTGAACTCCCAGCTTGTTCATGATCGTCCTCCCGGTTTCGTGGATGCAAAAACATTTGCTGCAATGCGAAAGATATGAATCGTTTTATACTTTAAAACGGTCACATTGACACCGCATATATGCTGGTATAGCTTACAATAAAACGTTTCACCAGAATTTTCGTAGTATCAATCTAAGATTGTTGAAGGGAGGGTAGAATGTCGAAATCGCGAACCCCTTCCATCAAGATGGTGGCCGACAGGGCTGGGGTTTCAGTGGCAACCGTCTCGAATGTCCTGAATGGCAAGCCTACGGTCTCTCCGGATTTCGCCAGGCGTGTGAACGACGCGGTACGAGAGCTTGGCTATGTCGTCGATCTCGGCGCGTCGCGGCTGCGTTCGCGCAAGGCGCAGCTTGCTGGCGTCGTCGTGCCGGATCTCACCAATCCGATGTTCGCCTCCTTTGTTTCCACGCTGGAGCATCTGGCGCGTCTCGACGATTACGATCTGGTGGTCGTGTCCGCGCGTAATAATGCTGAGGAAGAGGCCGACCGGTTGCGCAAGATTCGCTCCTGGCGTCCCGCTGGTCTGATCGTCATTCCCTGCGACGGCGCCTTTGCCGAACGCTTGCCGAATGGCTTCTTCGCACCGGTCGTGCTGGCCGACCGCATACCGGATGCGGTCGGCTTCGATCTGATCGCCGTTGACAATGGTCCGGCCGCCGGCGCAATCGCCGCCCATCTCGACAGGCAGGGTTATGGTGATTGCCTGGTTCTTGGCAGCAGCCTGTCGATTACCAATGTTCGCGAACGCTGGGAAGGCGTGCAAGCTGCGGCCGGCCGCATGCATGTCGAGATGCTGGAAATCGGCATCGACGATGCCAATGGCGCGCAGCGCCTCGAGGAGCGGCTGCGCCGCCGCCCATTGCCAGGCGCGCTGTTTTCGCTCGACCATGGCACGACGCTTCTGACCTACCGCACCATGGCGGAGATCGGGCTATCCGTGCCCGGCGACCTCGCTTTTGCGAGCTTCGACGAGATGGAATGGATGCGGCTGGTCGCTCCCGGCATTACAGCCGTGCGTCAGCCCGTCGAGGAAATGGCCGAACAGGCCTGGGCGCTGCTGCTGCGGCGCATGACCGGCTCTGCCGGAAAACCGGTTACACGGCGCTTGCGCTGCGTCGTCGAGATCCGCGGTTCGACGCCGCGGAGCCCGCTTGAGGAGGCGGGTAACACGAAACTGGGAGGAGAAAAATGGAAGTTACAAGACGAACCATACTCACCGGAATAGGCGGAGCTGTCGTCGCCGGTACTCTCGGCGGCACCATCGGCATCGCGCAGGCGGCCGAGCCGCAGGTCGGCGTCGTAGTCAAGATCGGCGGCATTCCGTGGTTCAACGCCATGGAAGTCGGCATCAAGAAGGCGGCGCCGGAATATAAGACGAATGCCTGGATGGTCGGGCCGACGCAGGCGGACGCCGCCCAGCAGGTACGCGCCATCGAAGACCTGATTGCCCGCAAGGTAGCCGTCATCGGCATCGTGCCGAATGATTCCGCTGCCCTCGATCCTGTCCTCGGCCGTGCGCGGGCCGCAGGCATCAAGGTGCTTGCCCACGAAGGCCCAAGCCAGAAGGAAGCCGATTGGGACTTCGAGCTGACGACCATCGAAGGCTATGGTCAGGCCCATATGGACCTGCTTGCCAAGCAAATGGGCGAGGAAGGCAAATATATCGTCTATGTCGGCTCGCTGACGGTTCCGCTGCACAATGCCTGGGCCGATGCGGCGATTGCTTATCAGAAGCAGAAATACCCGAAAATGGAAATGCTCGGCGACCGTTTCGGCGTGGCCGAGAGCCTGGATGAAAGCATCAAGACGACGCAGGATCAGCTGCGTGCCCATCCGGATCTGAAAGGTATCCTGACATTCGGCTCGCAAGGCCCGATCGGTGCGGCTCGTGTTCTCGACGATCGCGAAAAGGCCAAGTCGATCGTGCTGGTCGGCGGCTTCTCACCGGGGCAGGGCGTCAAATACGTCAAGTCTGGCACGATCCGCGGCGGCTTCATCTGGAACCCGATGACGGCGGGCGAGATCTTCGTGCAGCTCGCCTCCATCCTGGCGGCCGGCAAGGAGCCGACCGACAATATGGAGCTGACCGGCGTCGGCAAGGTGCGCGTCTATCCGGACAAGAAGCTCATCCAGGCACAGAAGCTGGAGTCGCTCGATAAGGAAAACATCGACCGGCTCGTCGCGCTCGGCCTTTAGAGCATTTCCAGGAAAAGTGCGTAGCGGTTTCCCGTCCGGAATGCGGATGGAACCAAGAGGATAGAGTTTTTCCGCGATTCGGAGAAAAGCGGAAAAGTTCTGGTTGTTCCTCCCGAGGGCCGGCGGCAGGCTTGAATGCCGCCGCCGGCCGACCAAGACAATCGGAGTGGATCGATGGGAGACGACGTTCCGTTTCTGCGTTTGACCGGGCTGTCCAAACGGTTTGGCGGCGTGCGCGCATTGGAAGAGATCGATTGGGATGTGCGGTCCGGGGAGATCCATTGCCTCGTCGGCGAAAACGGCTGCGGCAAGTCGACCCTCATCAAGACCGTGGCCGGCGTGCATCCGCCTTCGGCCGGCATGATCGAGATCGAGGGCAAGCCGGTTCTTCCGCTTGATCCCGCCCGCGCCAAGGCGCTGGGAATTCAGGTGATTTTCCAGGACCTCTCCCTGTTTCCCAACCTATCCGTTGTTGAAAACATCGCTATCGAAAGTCATCTCGACCGACTCGTAAAACCGGTTAACCGGAAGCGGATGCGCGAGAAGGCAAGCGCCGTTCTTGCAAGGCTCGGCTTTGTGCTCGACCTCGATCTCGTGGTGTCCGATCTTTCAGTCGCCGAGCGCCAGATTGTCGCCATCGCGCGCGGCCTGGCAGCCGAAGCGCGGCTGATCTTCATGGACGAGCCGACCGCGTCGCTGACGCGAGCGGAGGTCGATCGTCTATTGGGCATCGTCGGACGATTGAAGGCCGATGGTATCGCCGTTGTCTTTGTCTCCCATCGGCTCGATGAAGTGGTCGAGATCGCCGAGCGCGTTACTGTCATGCGCGACGGCCGCAAGGTCGGCACCTGGCCCGCCGATCAAATGAATGAAAAGAAGATCGCTCATCTGATGACGGGACTCGATATCGATCACGCCATCGTTGCGCGCGGCATGAGTGGAGCCGCGCCTGTTCTGGAAGTTCGAGGTCTGTCGCGCCGAGGCGAGTTTGCCGATATCGATTTTATTCTCCGCCGTGGCGAGGTGCTTGGCATCTCCGGATTGCTGGGATCGGGCCGCACCGAACTCGCGCTGACGCTGTTCGGTATGCATCGCGTCGAGAGCGGCAGCATTGGCCTTGAGGGTAGGGAGCTTGTGCTCCGCTCCAATCGCGATGCCGTGCGCGCCGGTATCGCTTACGTTTCCGAGGATCGCTTGAGCCTCGGCGTGATCCTGCAGCAGTCGATTGGCGACAATATCATGCTCGCCGTCATGAGAGGCATGGCAAACCGGCTGGGGCTCATTCCCGGCAAGACGCGCGGGCAGCTTGCCGATGACTGGATAAAGCGGCTTGCCATCAAGGTTCCCTCCGCCGATCGCGCGGTGCAGACGCTTTCGGGCGGCAATCAGCAGCGCGTCGTGCTGGCGAAATGGCTGGCGACACGGCCGAAGGTGCTGATCCTCGATTCCCCGACGGTCGGCGTCGACATCAAGAACAAGCAGGGCATCTACGACGTGGTGGCCGAGCTGGCGCGGCAAGGCGTCGCCATCATTCTCATCTCCGACGAAGTCTCGGAACTGTTTGCGACCTGCGACCGCATCCTGCACATGCGCGCCGGCCGCATCGTCGGCGAAGCGGTGCCGGGCGACGTCAGCGAGGCCAATATGAAGGAGCGCATCTATGCGTGAACACAGCCAAACGGCCGGACCGTCATTTGTCGCGCGATTGAAACGGCGTCCCGAAGCGTGGCTTCTGGCCGTCATTGCTGCGGTCGTGATCGTCTTTTCTCTGACGGCACGAGACTTCCTGACGCTTGGCAACATCATCGACCTGTTTGAAACCTATTCTGTGCAGGCGATCATGGCGATGGGCCTCTTCGTCGTGTTGGTTTCGGGCGGCATCGACATATCCTTCGCGGCAACCGCTTCCGTGGCGCAATATTGCGCGGCGCTGCTTGCCACGCAGCTCGGTTTTTCCGCGCCTGCCGTCATCGTCTCTGGCCTTGCGATCGGCGTCGGGCTTGGCTGCCTCAATGCGCTGCTGGTTCATTATGTGCGCATCACCTCGATCATCGCGACGATCGCCATGATGAGCATCAGCTTCTCGCTGCTCATGTATTTCTCCGGCGGCAAATCGATCTATACATTGCCGGACTGGTGGACCAACCGCATCGTCTTCTGGCGCATGGAAACGGCATCGGGCGATATCGTTCGTGTGACGCTGCCGATCGTCGCCATGGTGGTGGTGACGCTGTTCACCTGGGCATGGATGACGCGATCTTCCGTCGGGCGGCAGCTTTATGCGATGGGCGGCAATGCGGAAGCGGCACGGCGCATCGGCATGAACATCGGTCGGCTGCAATTCGTCGCCTACGGCTATCTCGGTCTGATGGCAGCAATCGCCGGCCTGCTGCAGGCGCACCGGGTCGGCGAGAGCGTGCCCAATGCCATGTATAATACGGAGCTTGCGGTGCTGTCAGCCGCTGTCCTCGGTGGCGCCAGCCTGACGGGCGGTATCGGCACCGTACCCGGCGTATTGCTTGGTATCGTACTTCTGGCCGTGCTGCAGAACGGGCTCAACCTGCTCGGCGTCTCCTCCTATTTCTTCCAGATCGTCATCGGTATCACCATTCTGGTCTCGACCTCGATCACCGTGATCAGCTCGCGGCCGGGCCGCCGGCATCGCATCATCGCGGGAGCGTCATCCAATGGCTGAGCCGCCAGTTCTCTATAACGTCAATAGCAGCCTTACCGATTTGATGGCGCGTATGCGGGCAGGCATTCCCGGCGCCCATACCGGTCTTGTCGTGCTGCTGATCCTTCTGATCGTCGGCTTCTCCCTGTTCATTCCGAATTTTGCCTCTCTCGGCACGTTGCAATCCTTCATGTACCAGCTGCCGTTGCTCGGCCTTCTGTCTCTAGCGATGATGGCGCCGCTGATAACAGGCGGTCTCAATCTGGCGATCATTGCCACGACGAACCAATGCGCGCTGCTGATGGCCTTCATCATGCAGAGCCTGATCACGCCTGACAGCGGCACCGGGACGGCACTCGCCGTGATCATACTGGCGCTCGTCGCCGGCCTTGCGCTCTGCCTGCTCATCGGCCTTATCACCGGTATGCTCATCGCCTATACCGGCGTGCATCCGATCCTCATCACGCTCGGCACCAAATCGCTGATCGACGGCATCAGCATCTATCTCACCCGCGGCATGGCACTTTCGGGCATACCCGACGGCTTCAGCCGCATCGGCACGACGACCATCGTCGGGGTGCCGCTGATTTTCCTGCTACTAATCGTCGTCGCCGTTATCGTCAGCCTCATATTGCGGCGCACCGCCTTCGGCGTCGCCTGCGCCATGATCGGTTCCAATATCGAGGCGGCACGCTATTCGGCGATCGACACGCGCCGGGTGCTGGTCGGCGTCTATGTCATGTCGAGCCTGATCTGCTTCTTCGCTGCCCTGGTCATGCTGGCGACCTTCAACTCGGCGAGCGCGGATTATGCGCAATCCTATCTGCTGGTGACGATCCTCGCGGCCGTTCTTGGCGGCGTCGATCCCTTCGGCGGATTCGGCACGGCCGGCGGGTTGATGCTGGCGCTGGCGATCCTGCAGGTCATCTCCTCGGGCTTCAACCAGTTCGGCCTCAGCAATTACCTGACGGTCGCGATTTGGGGCGGCATCCTCATCTTTGTCGCAGCGGTTCAGACGGCGCGGCCCTACCTGATGTGGCTGTTGCCAACACGTTTCTTCGGTCCAAAATGAGCATCGTTGCGGTTTTCGACATCGGCAAGACCAACGTGAAGCTGTCGGCGGCAACCGACGACGGCCGCGTGCTGGAAACGCTGTCGACGCCGAATATCGTGAGGGATGGTCCGCCCTATCGTCATCACGATCTTGCCGAACTGGAGGCCTGGCTCATCGATAGTTTGACGGAGCTGGGACGCAGGCACGATATCGGCGCCATCGTCACCTGCGCGCATGGGTCCGGCGGCGTGCTGGTCGACGGACAGGGCGCGGCGATGCCGATGATCGACTATGAGCAGCCGATCCCCGCCGATGTCGATGCACGCTACAGGGTAATCGTCGGTTCCTATCGCGAGAGGGCAAGCGCCATCATGCTGGGTGCCGCGCATCTGGCGCGGCAAATGCTGTGGCAGGAAATGCATTGGCCGGAGACGTTTGCCGCGGCCAGCGCCTATCTCGCCACGCCGCAATATTGGGCTTTCCGCCTGTCCGGTGTGCTGGCCAGCGAGGTGACGAGCCTTGCGGCGCAATCGCATCTGTGGGCATCGGCAGACAGCCGACCCGCCGCGCTCGTGGCAAGCCGCGGGTGGCAGCGTCTCATGCCGCCGATGCGGCGCGCATGGGAAACGCTTGGCCCGCTAAAACCCGAACTTGCGGGACGTAGCGGCCTGAAAGCTACGACGCGCGTCCTGTGCGGCGTGCATGACTCCTCGGCCAATCTATACCGCTATCAGGCCGCCGATCTCTCTGATTTCACCGTCGTCTCGACGGGCACATGGATTGTTGCGCTCACCGATCGCAACGGCGTCGATTTCAGCATCGAACAGCCCGGCCATTCCTGCAATGCCGATGTCTTCGGCAATCCGACGCCCGGCATGCTGACCATGGGAGGCCGGGAGTTTTCCACCGTCGCCGCAAAGGCTTCGGGGCCCGCCTCGTTGCAGGCACTTCGGATGATTGTCGCGTCCGGTACCTTTGCTCTGCCGACATTCGGCTCGGATGACGGGCTCTTTCCCGATACGGCGCACCGCGGTCATCTCGAAGGCTCGTTGGCGGATGAGGAAGGCGTCCGGTTTACGCTTGCCGTGCTCTATTCGGCGCTGCTGACTGTTGCCTGCATTCGCGATCTCCCGCCCGCAAGGACGATCGTGCTGGACGGTAATTTCGTTGTCGATCCTCTCTATGGTGCCATCGTTGCAGCCTTGCTGCTCGACCGACGCGTGCTCGTCAGCCGCGGCACGACCGGAACGGCGACGGGTGCTGCCATGCTGGCCGCCCATGAAAGGCGCGGTTCACCCGCGCCGCTGGCAGCCGAAGCACCCGATATTTCCGATCTTCCCGATCTCTCATCCTATCAACAACGCTGGCACGACCTGATCAAGACAATGGAGTAATATCGTGACGACTTACGACGACAATGCCCTGCGCGAGGAAATGGTGGCGATCTGCCGCCGGATGAATGCATCCGGCATCAACCAGGGAACGGCCGGCAACATGTCGGTGCGCAATCCCAAGGGGTTCCTGATCACGCCGACCTCCTTGCCTTACGACGTGATGCAGCCGCAGGATCTCGTGCAGATGTATTTCGATGGCAGCTACGAGGGCGAGCGCCGGCCGTCGTCCGAATGGCGGTTCCATCGCGATATCCTGGCATCCCGCCAGGATATCGAATGCGTGCTCCATTGCCATTCGGTCTATGCGACCACGCTTGCCGTGCATCACAAGACGATTCCGAGCTTTCACTACATGACCGGCGTCGCGGGCGGCACCACGATCCGCTGCGCGCGCTACGCCACCTTCGGCACGCAGGCCCTTTCGGATGCCGCGATCGAGGCGCTACAGGACAGGCTCGCCTGCCTGCTCGGTCAGCATGGGCAGATCTCGCTCGGCAAGACGCCGGCCGCCGCCCTTGCCCTTGCCATCGAGGTCGAAACCCTGTCGCGTCTCTACGTGCAGGCGCTGACGCTCGGCGAGCCGCCTATTCTCGACGACGAGGAAATGGCGCGTGTCATCCAACAGATGAAAAACATGAGCTATGGACAGGCGCCGGATCTAAACGGCGTCAATGATGTCGCGAAGCGTCGGCAGTAATCCTTCTCTGAGTTCTGTTACTCCCGCGCGATGTCTTGACATCTGTGCGACTGAGTAGCATTTTAACGCCAGAAGGAGATCGCCCGGTGAGTGTCAAGTCGTCGATATCGTTGACCGATCAGCAGGATGCGTTTGCCCGCTCGCTTGTCGACACTGGGCGCTATTCCAGCCTGAGTTCGGTTCTCCAGCAGGGTCTGGAGCTGCTGCGGCAGAAAACGGAAACGGAAGCGGCCGAGACGGAAGGCTTACGCAGGCTCATCCAGCGCCGCGTCGATGGGCCGAAGATTTCAGGTCCGGACATGGAAGAGCGTATCGAGAGCATGATCGAGCGCAAACGGCGAGCTCTTCGTGTGGAATCTTGAATATTCCAGCGATGCGGATTTCGATTTCGAACTGATTTTCGATCATCTGTTTGCGGCCTATCTCGATCTTGGAGACGCGCCGGAGGACGCTCTGGAGCGCGCGGCTAACCGTATTCGCGAACTCCGTCTGGAAATCGATCGGTTGGTCGAGACCCCATATATCGGAACATTGCGGCCGGATATCTATCCCGGCATCCGCTTCCTGCGGCGCGACAAGGCCGCCGTCTGGTTTCTGCCGGCCGAGGAGCGCCGGACGATCGTCGTCGCGGCGATTTTCTTTGGCGGCCAGGATCACATCAGGCGGATGCTGGCGCGCATGCTGCAAGGATCGCCCTGATCGCCGGCCTAAGCCGAGCGTCACTTCATTGGCCGTCACCCATTGGCGCCGCCCTGGTGCCACTTTGGCAATCCGTGTGTAATGTAGCCGCAATCTTTGGCTGTCAGTGGGGCGAAGGATGGCCATCGCCGTCCTTTGGGGAAAAGTCATTGCGAATTCTGCTGCTTGAGGATGAGCCCGAAATGGCCCGCGCTTTGCTTGAGGTGCTGCGGCGCCGCGATGTGCTCGCCGACCATGTCCGCACGATTGCCGATGCCGATGCCATGGCTCGCGTCGGGACCTATGATGTCCTCGTGCTCGATCGCCGTCTGCCCGACGGCGAAGGGCTGGATCTCGTTGCCGCACTGCGCCAGCGCAAGCATCCCGCGCCGATCCTGGTGCTGACCGCGCTCGGCAGCGTCGACCATCGCGTCGACGGGCTCGACAGCGGTGCCGACGACTATCTGGCCAAGCCCTTTGCGATCGAGGAACTGCTCGCGCGGTTGAGGGCTCTGCAGAGACGAGGGCCGACGGTTTCTGATCGTTATCTGAATTTCGGCAATCTGAGCGTCGATCCCCGAACCAATGAGATCTTTGTCGGAGGCTCCCTTGTCGAGTTTCCCCGCCGTGAATATCTGGTGCTGGAGACGCTGGTGCGCCGCCCGAACCGCATCGTGACGAGGCCAAGCCTGATCGAGGCGGTCTATGCCCTTGAGGACGAGATCGGCTCGAATGCCCTGGATGCTCACATCTCCCGCATTCGAAAGAAGCTGTTTCTGGCCGAAGCCACGGTCGAGATAAGGGCAGTGCGCAACATCGGCTACCTGATCCGGGCCAAGACATGAGCCCGGAGCGCAGCCGATCGTTACGCTGGGGGCTGATAAAGCGCCTGATTGCCTTGCAAGCCTTCCTTCTCGTTCTCTTCTTCGTCCTTCTCGTCGGTTGGATCTGGATCATCAATCCCGAGCTGGAGGATGCCAATGAGGAGGCCGTGCGCGTCGTCGCGCAGCAGGTGACGAGGGATGATGACGGGCAGCTGCAGGTGGCGGAGACGCAGGAGGTGGTGGAGCTGAAGAGACGCTATCCGGAGCTCTGGTTCACGATCCGCGACCATAAGGGGATACTCCTTCAATATGGGCAGATACCGACGGCCGCTCTCACGGAGAGTTTTCCGTGGACGATCGACCGGGCGAGAGTGGAGGCCGGCAATGGGGCACATGCCACGGTCGAGAACCGGGAAACATCAGCCGGAAAGCTGCAGATCATGGCGGCCACCGAGCGCGGCTTTGACAATGACGGCTTGAACGTGTGGATCAATATGCGTGTCGAGGTTCCCAAGGGGCCGCGTGGCGAGATCCATTGGCTCAACGTATTGCCGGCCTTGGCATTCGTCATCTTCATCGGCGTCGCTCCGATACTGGCGCTGACCGGGATTGCGACGCTGCTCGTCACGCCGCGCGCCGTCGGCCGATCGCTGAGCGGGCTTGTGGAAACGGCAACGCAGGCGCAGGCGATCGACTTCGATACCCGCTCGGCCCGTCTCGAGCGCTCCAAGGTGCCGACAGAGATCATCCCTCTGGTGGACGCATTCAATCATGCTCTTTCGAAGCTGGACGAGGGGTATAATAGGCATAACCGCTTCCTTGCCGATGCTGCGCATGAGCTGCGGACGCCGATTGCGATCGCGCGGACGCGGGCGGACCTTCTGCCCGAAGCGGAAGTCAGTCACCAGCTTCGGGACGATATCGACCGATTGTCCCGCGTCGCCCATCAGCTCCTTGAGATGCAGGCGATCGGCGTGGTCGAATTGCGCGCGGAGAAGCAGGATCTGAATGGGCTGGTCGAAAACATCGCTGCCGATCTCGCGCCGATTGCGATGGACGCCGGTTACGATTTCGACTTCGAGCCGAACTCTGAGGAAGCAGTCTTCGTGATCCAGGCATCGACGATCGAAATGGCGGTCGTCAACCTGATCCGAAATGCGATCGATCACGCCGGAGGAAAGGGCGCGATCATCGTTCGCGTCGGCGCGGCCGGTACGATCGATGTCTGCGACGAAGGTCCCGGCATACCACTGGCGGAGCGCGACCGTGTCTTCGAGCCGTTTCGCCGCATCAATGCCAGCTCATCTGGCGCAGGCCTGGGACTGAATCTGGTCAAGAAGGCTGCCGAACTTCACGGCGGGCGGGTTTCGTTCCCGGATACCGGCCACGGTTTTTGCGTGCGGCTGCAGATCGGCTCCATACCGCCGTCGATCGTGGTGGCAGACATGGGCTGGCACCAAAAGCGGTAACTGCCGGTCCGAGATCGTGGATGCCGGCTATTGCAATGCAAAATCCTGAAACTGTTTTCGTTTTCTCAGCGGTCAGGGCTCGGATATTTGATTTTCCGAAGCGTGGTTCCCTGCTAGGTTTGGGCAAAGGCACCAACGGGACAAGGCATGTTGAAACTTCTGTTGTCGGCTTCGTTTTTCCTGGCGGCTGTCTGCACTTCTTCTATGGCCTCCGGCGACACAATGGATCTTCGACTACACAAGGCTGCCGCGACGGGTGATGTCGCCGCCATCCATCAATTGCTTGATAGTGGCGCCGCCATCGAGGCGCGAGATACAAACGGCGCGACGCCGCTTCTTGTCGCGACCCATGGCAACAAGGCGGAGGCCGCACGGGCGCTGATCGAGGCGGGCGCCGACGTCAATGCCAAGGACGATATTCAAGACAGCCCCTATCTTTATGCCGGCGCTCGTGGCCATCTTGATATTCTCAAGCTGACGCTCGCCCATGGGGCGGATCTCAAGAGCACTAACCGATATGGCGGCACGGCGCTTATTCCAGCCTCCGAGCGCGGTCACGTCGAAACCGTCGACACCTTGATCAAGGCGGGCGTCGATGTCGATCACATCAATCGGCTGGGGTGGACGGCCCTGATCGAGGCCGTCATTCTCGGCGACGGCGGTTCGCGTCATGTTCAAATCGTCAAGCTGTTGATAGATGCCGGCGCAAACGTCAATCTGGCCGACAATGACGGCATGACACCGCTGCAGCATGCCCGCAGTCGCGGTTATGCTGGGATCGTGAAATTACTGGAGGGGGCAGGGGCAACGTAACGCTGCATTCCGGCTTCCTATGCAATGACGGGAAGGCAGATGCCTTAACCCCGAAACGATGAGAATGAAGGGCTTAGACAATGGAAAGAAAGTACTACTCCTCTCTTGGCGGCCATCCGCCCCAGAGCGACTTGCTGACGGGGCGTGCCGTATTCACGGAGGCGTACGCGGTCATCCCCAAGGGAGTGATGCAGGACATCGTTACCAGCTATCTGCCCTTCTGGAACGATACGCGCTGCTGGGTGATCGCACGGCCGCTCTCGGGTTTTGCCGAGACCTTTTCGCAATATGTGATGGAAGTGGCGCCGGGCGGCGGCAGTGACAGGCCGGAACAGGATAGCGAGGCCGAGGGTGTGCTCTTCGTCGTCGATGGCGAAGTCGAACTCACCTTGCCCTCCGGCAAGCATGCTCTCCAGCCGGGCGGCTATGCCTTCCTGCCACCGGGCCTGAAATGGTCGCTGCACAACCGCTCGGGCGCTCATGCTCGCTTCCATTGGGTGCGCAAGGCATACGAGGCTGTCGAAGGGCTGGCTCATCCGGAGCCGCTCATCTTGAACGAGAAGGATATTGCGCCGTCCGTCATGCCGGGCACGGAGGGACGCTGGGCAACAACCCGCTTCGTCGATCCGTCCGACCTGCGGCACGACATGCACGTGACGATCGTCACTCTCCAGCCCGGCGCCGTCATTCCTTTCGCGGAAACCCATGTCATGGAGCATGGCCTCTATGTGCTGGAAGGCAAGGCCGTCTATCGCTTGAATCAGGATTGGGTCGAAGTCGAAGCCGGCGACTTCATGTGGTTGCGTGCCTTCTGCCCGCAGGCTTGCTATGCTGGCGGTCCAGGCCCGTTCCGCTACCTGCTTTATAAGGACGTCAATCGCCATATGGCGCTCCGTCCCTTCGGTTCGCGCCGTTAAGCCAACCGGCTTTGCGACAAGCTCGGCGCCAATGGCGCCGGGTTAGGATCAACGACGCAGCCGGTCGTCAGCTTGCCGTCGCATCAGTTCGTGAGGCGCACGGCATCGCCATCGGCCGACGAACATTGCGATGAGATCGTATAGAAAAAGTCCTGTCGATCCCAACCACCGCCATCTTCCCAGGCATGTTTTTGGGTGGCCTGGCAGCCGAAATAATTCTCGATCGGCAAGGTGACGCCCTTGGGGAGTTGGCTCCCGTCGACGAAGAGATAGTTCGAGGTGTTTGGATCATCGGTCCGTAGCGTCAGATCGTATTTTGTGCCGGCCGAGTTTTTGCTGTTACAGCTCACGGCACTATTGTTGGAGATGGACGCCGTCTTGCCGAGCGGGCAGCCATCGTCCTTGACGTCCATCTGCAGCACGAGCTTGGTGTATTGGCCCAGCGTAATCGGGCCGGACGGGACGGCCGTCATGGTGCCCTGACCATCGTTGTTATGAGTCGTCGGCTGATAGGTCACGGTGCCGACCACGGTTTCAGCTGTCGCATTGGGCCTGACGACGCGGATCGTGATGACTTTATAGTACCATCCCTGCGCCTGTGTCGGCGTGATCGTCACGATGTCGGGCTTTGCCGGAGCCGTGGCTTGGGAGTTCACGCCGATGTTGACGCTGTTGATGTTGACGATGCGCATCAGGTTTGTGGGCACCGCCCCGGTCAAATTGACCGAAAGGATGCGTCCGTTTGCTGTGATGGTATAGCTGAGGTTGGCAGGCGTCGTGTCCGCGTAGGCGGTGATGAAGCGTGTGGCCTCCGCCTGCGCGGCAGCCAAGTTGGTGCCATCGAAAATCTTGCCGCCGGCAAGAGCGGCTCCATCGGCGATTTCCTGCAAATTCGTTCGTTGATGTACCGCGGATGCGTAATCAACTGCCAAGCCGGCAGCCGCGGCCAGCGGGACTGCGATCAGCGCCGTCAGTGTCGCGAAATTGCCAGCGCGATCCTTTGTCAGGCGGCTTAGTTGCCGCAAAAAGGGAGTGCTCATTATTCCTACCAGAAAAGATTTAATCTTTGGTCTGAGAATGGGCAAAACATATAAAGGCGTGGTTTAGACGGCGACTCAACTTCTAGCAATGAGTTGTATTTTTAATAGATGCTGGCCGACTGAATACTTTCCTTGTCAGTTCCCGCCGTCGGACTTTTGCGCCTCGTCCCCGGCCGGTAGCCCGAGCTCGATCAGCGTTTGGCTGATATCCTGGCGCGCTGCGAGGTAGATCGGACTGGTATTACGAGCGGGCAGGGCGATATTCGCGGCTGTCGAGCCTGGTCTCAGTTCCAGCCCCTTCGCCAGAGCTTGTTTGGCTTCGTCGGTTCGGCCCAGCCGCTGATAGGCGGTCGCCAAAAGCATATGCGCGCGTCCTGTGCCGGGCGTGATTGCGATAGACCGCTGCAGCCATCCAATGGCATCTTCATTGCGATTGAGAAGTATATCAGCCCATCCCGCGCCCAGCAGCCAGGTCCAGCGAGACACCGCCGGCGTATCGAAGCGGTCGGCCAGCTCGAATGTCGCAAGCGCATCCTCGAAACGCCCGAGCTGAATCTGTGTCAGGCCAAGCTGGAACAGCGCCGCGCCATCCCAAGGATTGAGGCTCAGCGCTCTTGCACAAGCCACAAGGCTTTCGGAAAACTGGTTGGTTGCGGTCAGGAAACGGCAATAGATGTCGAGCACCGGGAGAGAATTCGGTCTTGTTCGCAACGCGCGCTCGATCAGGGATCTTGCCTCGTTCTCCGCTTCCCTGCTCTCGGCCGGATCATACCAGGCGAGCTGAATGCCGCGCAGATGCAGTGCAGCAAGTGCGATCTGCAGATCGGCATTGTCCGGTTGATCGCTCAGATATTTTTCAAGGATCGATCGCGCAGTCGCGAAGCGTTCCTTCGTCGTCTGATTGATGGATGCGGTTGCCTGTTGGATCGCGACATTGGCGGCGCCGGCTTGAGGTGCAAGACTACCGGCCTCTTCGAGTTTGTTGAGGCGGTTGGCGAGTTCGTAGCCGGCTCCCGCAGCAAGCCGCGAGGCAAGGCGCTGCCTGTCGGGTTCGGTGGCATCCAGCGTCACCTCGGCGACCGATTCGATCTCGCGGCTGCTCACCTTGATGAGCCGCGTTTGAAGGATCCAGGCTTGCGGGCTTCTTTGCAGCTCACTCTGCAAGAGAAAATCGGCTTCGCCGCGAAGTCCGGAAATCGGTTTTGAGGCTGCCGACGGGCTTTGTTCTTTCGGCGCTATCAAGCGGATATTGTCGATCGCGGCGAGGCCGTTGATCATCTCCGCGCCGATGCCCTGCGCCAAAACGGAGCTCTGGGAATCGCCGACCGTATCGACAACAGGCAGAACTTCGATGACCGATTGACCCGAGCCCAGAACATCGCCGCCCCGAGAGGAAAAGACAGTGACGCCAATGATGACGGCGAGCGCGCAAAGCATTGCCAATGCGCCGAAAGCCAAAACCTTGCGCGATCCACGCCGACCGGGTGTCTCAGCACCGTTTGCCATGACACTTGCATCGGAGACCGGCATATCCCGCCCTGCGGGCTGCGGTACCAGGCTCTCCTGCCTTGCGGTTACTTCAGCGGTGAATAGATAGCCACGGCCGGACACAAGCTTGATCATGTGCCGCTCAGTGTCGGCGAGCGCCGTGCGGATTTCGCGAATGCATTGAAACAGGCTGTCTTCCCCGACATAGATCCCGGGCCAGACAGCTTCCATCAGTTCCTGTTTGCCGACAACACGGCCGCTGTTGGCAACGAGGAAGCTCAGCAGTTCAAAAGCCTTTGGGCGTAGCCGGATCGCGGAACCGTCAGGTCCGTGAAGCTCGGCACGATCTGGATCAAGAACGAATCCAGCAAAACAAAACACCTGCTCCCAATGATCCCCAACTGTACCATTTAAAATATAGTGCAATATAAGGAGAGCCTTGCTCGACAGTCAACGTGCCGACGCCGCTATCGAGAAAAAGATCACATCCCTTTATTGGTCGAGTGGCAAGCTCAAACGGAATTGGCAAGATGCCAATTTTCCCAGCAAAATCACCAATTTCAGAAAAGTATCAGAAAATATCAGAATCTTGCCATGGCCTTATCAGGACCTCGCCGCGCTGCTCCGACTATTGTTTGAATGGATAATGAGAAATTACGGCGGTTGTTCATGAGCTGAGGGGATGTGCTCAATATCGTCAAGAACGGGCGGGATATTCTTGGCCGCTGCCCGCGCTTCTTCGGATTGTGCATTCTTCACCAGCATGATTGTCCCGGAACGGCATAGCGATGACCCGGACGCCAGCCAGTCGACAATCTTGAGAGAGCTTTTCATGGGAAAGGTGCTTGATTTTCGTGTGCATCGGCCGGCAGGCGGCATGCGTGCGAGCGGGGCATTGCCCACCGGCAAGACAGACGGTCTGTTCGAGCCGGTGGCATTCTCCCGCGCAGTCCTCTTATTGGCGCGGAGCTTCGTTGCAGTCCATGAGACTTCGCCGCGAACCGCAGCACTTTTTGCGACCCAGCAACGCTGGCTCCTCTGCCATGCCGCACTAGGTGACTACTTTCGAACAATTCGCGTGTCGGGAGCAGGACTGACCCGGCGTGGCCTTGGAAATCTCGCTCTGCAATATGCGATTGCCAGCCGCAATACGGCCTATGCCTTCTTTGACGAAGCCCTGCAATATGATGTTGTTCGCCCGATCGCCGTCCCAAACGGTCTGCAATCGGAGCAGGTGGCGCCGGCGCCGTTCACACTGCAGATGCTGGCCCACTGGTATAGCGTACATTTTCAAGCTCTCGATCTCATCGGCGGCGGCAACAGGGCGGCGAGATTCCACGCCGAGCCGGAAAACCTGCTGGCACTGGTGCAGCCGATTGCGGCGCACGCACTTTTGACGAGTCCGGCAATTCGAAGCCCTGGCCCGCTCTATACGATCTTCACCTGGGCCGATGCCGGCGGGCTGCTGATGGACCGGCTGATCGCCGGAATAGAGCCCGAGGTGCTGGCGGGACAAGGCAGGCTCCTGACGGATGTGAGTTCGATTTCCTATCTGGCTCAATCATTCGGTCTGTCGCGAGCCCATACCAGTCGCAAGCTTGCCGCGGCGGAATCGATCGGAGGCGTCGGCTGGAGCGGCCGGCGCGGTCGCTCCCAACTGTGGATCTCGCGCGGCTTTTATGAGGAATATGCGCACGCGCATGCCCGCAAGCTGCTCATTCTCGATGAGGCTTTTACCAGTGTCTTGTCGGCTCTGGAGCCACTCTCGGAAAAATCGATGACCACCGCCGATAGAGGACTGGCGGAAGAGTGGGCCTGAAGAAGCCCTTCTGCCAGCCAGGGATAATTTTAAGGCGGCTTTGCCTCCGGCGTGTGGCTGCCGTCGTCAAAGTCCCCAGATCACCGATTCCTCGTGGCGTTTGATCAGATGCCGAAGGTCCTGGAAGCCGGCGCGGACGTATTCGGCAAATTGATCGACGGCGGGTGTGCGTGGGGCGTCGATGCGCTTGAGGATCGAAAGTGCGCGTTCCGGGTGGGGGATGGTGATTGGCAGGGCGGTGATCGTTTTTTCCTTACGCTGGGCGAAGACGACGCTATGCGGCATGACGGTCAGCGCATCGGCCGATTTCAGGTAATTGATCACGCTCATCAAAGAGCCGCCGGTGTAGCGGATCTTGATCTCCGTCGCGCCGAAGGACAATAGCAAAGCGCGTAAGTCTGCTAGCAGCGGGCTTCCTGGTGGCGGCGCAATCCAGGGATAGTCGAGAAGGTGGCTCGGCTGCGGCCGACGCTTCAAAAGTAGCGGATGCGTCACCCGGCAGGCGACAACGTTGCGTCCGGGAAGGATTTGCTGGAATTCGAGCCCGGAACCCTCGTCGAGTATGTCGATCGGGCATATGGCAAGATCGATCTGATCGGCCTTGAGGGCTGCGCGCAGGTCGGGGAAATAGCCGTAACTCTGGTCGATGCGCACATCCGGATGGCTGGCCTGAAACTCGGCGCAGAGCCGGGCAATCAGTGCGTCCATGAAAAAGGGTGTACCGCCGATCCGGACGACCCCGCTCTTGCCGACACGGAAGCTCTCCACAAGATCAGACGCCTTGCGCGAGGCCGCCAGCATGACAAGGCCATGTTCGGCAAGCGACAGGCCAAGCGGCGTTGGCTGCAGCGGCCGGCGCCCTTTGATGAAAAGCGGCTCTCCGACGCGCTTTTCCAGCATCGATAAGGTGCGCGAGACGGCAGGCTGTGCGAGGCCCAGCAGGGCCGCACCTTCGGTGACGCCGCCTGTCTTGACGACGGCGGCAAGCTGGATGAGGTGGCGTTCATCGAACTTCATAACGATCCGTTATATTATCTACGAACAAAATCATCAATCCATGCGCGATCGACTGCTATTCTCCTGGATATGCACGGCAGATCGCGGAGGATGAACATGGCGGAGCGTTCCAAGGCGCTCACATTTAGCGAGGCAACGTCGGCGGAAGCTTTTTCCGAGCGTTTCTCCGCTGGCAACGACGGTAATCTACCGCGTTTGATCGCCGCTGCCGTCACCCATGTTCACGATCTCATCAAGCAGTTTCGCCCGACCCAGGAGGAATGGCGGAAAATCATCGCGTTCCTGACCGAAGTGGGCCATGCCTCGGATGAGCGGCGGCAGGAATGGGTGCTGCTGTCCGATCTCATCGGCGCTTCCGCGCTCGTGGAGGACATTAATTCCCGTAGGCCGCAAGCGGCAACGCCGAACACCATTCGCGGGCCTTTCTATCGCAATGATGCGCCCGAGCGTTCCTCCGGATCCTCGATTTCCTTGGATGGCATCGGCGAACCGCTGATGGTGTCCGTCCGGGTACAGGATCTTGATGGTCTGCCGATTGCTGGCGCCGAGATCGTCACATGGCAGGCCAATGGCGAGGGCTTTTATGAAAACCAGCAACCGGATCTGCAGCCGGAACATAATCTGCGTGGCCTGTTCCGCACGGATACCGATGGACGCTTCCGGTATCGCTCCGTGATGCCATCCGGCTACGGCGTGCCGGATGATGGGCCGGTCGGACGGCTGCTTGCCGAGGCAGGCTATCCGCTGCGTCGCCCGGCGAACCTGCATTTCGTCATACGGGCGAGGGGGTTCGAGACGGTCACCACCCATATCTACGATGCGAGCGACCCGCATCTTGGCGAAGATGCTCTCTTCGGCGTTCGGCCGGAGCTCGTTGCCTGCTTCGAACCGATCGAGATCGAGGGACAGCGCGCCAAGGCGGTGAACCTCACCTTCGTCATGGTCCGGACAAAGCCAGGGAGAGCAGGATGACCCAGAATTTCTCCTATGCGGGCAGCGCTGCCCAGATCGTCTTCGGCGCTGGCAGCCGCAAGAAGGTGACGGAATGGATCGAGAAAGCCAGCCGCAAGCGGGCTTTGGTGCTCGCAACGCCGCAACAGAAGGCGGATGCGGAAGCACTGGCCTCCGAGATCGGCCAGCTCGCCTGCGGTGTCTTCTCAGGCGCCACGATGCATACGCCCGTTGATGTGACGGAGGCGGCGATGAGGGTGGTGGCGGAGACAGGGGCGGATTGCGTCATCTCCCTTGGTGGCGGATCGACCACCGGGCTTGGCAAGGCGATCGCCTACCGCACCGACCTTCTCCAGATTATCATCCCGACGACCTATGCGGGCTCGGAAGTGACGCCAATCCTTGGACAGACGGACGGCGGCCGCAAGACGACGGTGCGCGACGCCAAGATCTTGCCGGAGATCGTGATTTACGATCCCTCGCTGACACTCGGGCTGCCGGTCGCCATGAGCGTGACGAGCGGCCTCAACGCCATGGCCCACGCCGTCGAGGGGCTTTATGCGCAAGACCGCAATCCGATTTCGAGCCTGATGGCGCTTGAAGGCCTTCGGGCCTTTGCGCGGAGTCTGCCTGTCATCGTCAATGATCCGAAGAACACGCAAGCGCGCAGCGATGCGCTTTACGGTGCCTGGCTCTGCGGCTCGGTGCTCGGCACCGTCGGCATGGCCCTGCATCACAAGATTTGTCACACGCTGGGTGGCTCCTTCGACACACCACATGCTGAAACCCATGCGGTGATGCTGCCGCACACGGCCGCCTTCAACGCGGCTGCGGCAGCGCCGGAGCTGGCGGAAGCAGCCGGCATTTTCGGCGGCTCGATCGGCGGCGGCCTTTGGGATTTCGCCAAGGCGATCGGTTCGCCGCTGTCGCTTAAAGATTTCGGCCTGACGGAGGCTGATCTCGATCGTGCCGCGTCGATCGCCGTCGAGAACCCATACTGGAACCCACGACCGATCGATCGGGAATCGATCCGCGTGCTGCTGCAGGATGCCTGGGAGGGCCGGCGGCCGAGAGACTGAAATCCAAGCGCCGGCTGGCGCTCTCTTTGGGAGGAGAGACGATGAGGGGAGGAAACATGTTTACGAGACGCGATTTTCTGAAGACCACGGCTGCCGGCGGTGCACTGATTGCGACCTCCGGCCTGGCCATGCCGGCGATTGCCAAGAATGCGGCGATCAAGCTCGGCTATGTCAGCCCGCAGACCGGGCCGCTCGCCGCTTTCGGCGAGGCCGACAAGTTCGTCATCGACGCCTTTCTGGCGACCACGAAGGCAAAGGGCCTGAACTACGAGGTCGTGGTCAAGGACAGCCAGTCGAACCCGAACCGCGCCGCCGAAGTGGCAAAGGAACTGATCGTCGACAACCAGATCAACCTGATGTTGGTATCCTCGACGCCGGAGACGACCAACCCGGTCTCGACGACCTGCGAGAGCGAGGAAATGCCCTGCATTTCTACGGTCGCGCCCTGGCAGCCATGGTTCATCGGCCAGCAGGGCAATCCCGGCGATCCGGCCTCGTGGAAGCCGTTCAACTATGCCTATCATTTCTTCTGGGGCCTGGAGGATATCATCGCCGTCTATACCGGCATGTGGAGCCAGATCGAGACCAATAAGAAGGTTGGGGGCCTGTTCCCGAATGATGGAGACGGCAATGCCTGGGGCGACAAGGTGGTCGGCTTCCCGCCGGTTCTGGAAAAGCTTGGCTACGGGCTGACGGATACCGGCCGCTACCAGAACCTCACGGATGATTTTTCGGCTCAAATCAGCGCCTTCAAGCAGGCGAATACCGATATTTTGACCGGGGTGATGATCCCGCCCGATCTCACCACCTTCTGGAATCAGGCCAAGCAGCAGGGGTTGAAGCCGAAGGTCGCCTCGATCGGCAAGGCGCTTCTCTTCCCGCAGACGGTCGAGGCTTTGGGCAATGCCGGCCACAATCTTTCGACCGAGGTCTGGTGGACTCCCAGCCATCCCTTCAAGTCGTCGCTGACGGGCGAGACTGCTTCCGCTGTTGCAGATGCCTTCACCAAGGCGACAGGACGCCCGTGGACGCAGCCGATCGGCTTTGCCCATGCGCTTTTCGAACTCGCCGTCGATGTCATGAAGCGGACCGAGGATGCAGGCGATGCCGAGACGGTCGCCAAGGCGATCGGCGAAACGAAGCTCGATACGCTTGTCGGGCCGATTGCCTGGGGCAACCAGAAGCTTCCGCCATTCGCCCAGAAGAATGTCGCCAAGACGCCACTGGTCGGCGGTCAATGGCGGCTGAGATCGGGCGGCGGCTACGATCTCGTCGTCGTCGAAAACGGCCTGGCGCCGAACGTGCCGCTTGGCGGCAAGCTCGAAGCCCTGGCGTGAGAGGAGGGCTGCCCGGCTTGCCGTCGGGCAGCCCTCCAACGGAGAACGACAATGCCCATACTGAAATTGAACGGAGTTTCTAAATCCTTCGGCGCCCTCGTGGTTGCCGAGGATATCGGCTTCTCCGTGGAGCCAGGCGAGGCGCTCGGCGTCATCGGGCCGAACGGCGCCGGTAAGTCGACGCTGTTCAACCTCATCAACGGCAATCTCTCCGTTGCCAGAGGATCGATCGAGTTCGATGGTCGCGATGTGACGCATACACCGCCGATGCAGCGGTGCCTTGCCGGCATGGGTCGAACCTTCCAGATCCCGCAGCCGTTCGAACGCCTGACGACATATGAAAACCTGCTCGTTGCCGGTGCTTTCGGTGCCAAGGCGCGGGAAGGTGATGTTGCAGCTCCGTGCGCGGAGATTCTTGTCGAAACCGGCCTGATCGCCAAGGCCAATGTGCCGGCCGGATCGCTGAGCCTGCTCGAACGCAAGCGGCTGGAGCTGGCCCGCGCGCTTGCGACCCAGCCGAAGCTGCTGCTTCTCGACGAAATCGCCGGCGGCCTGACGGAAGGCGAATGCCGCCAGCTGGTCGCGACGATCAAGCGGGTTCACCAGCGCGGCGTTGCCATCATCTGGATCGAGCATGTGCTGCACGCTTTGACTGCGGTGGCCGAGCGCATCCTCGTGCTCAATTTCGGCCGGGTGATCGGCATCGGCAAGCCCGACGCGATCATGGCGTCGAGCGAGGTGCGCGAAATCTATCTAGGGATGGACGTCTGATGGCGAGCCTTGTCGAAACCCGCGGCCTCATGGCCGCCTATGGCGATTTCCAGGCGGTGCTCGGTGTCGATCTGCATCTGGAGGCCGGCGAGACGATCGCCGTCATCGGTGCGAACGGCGCCGGCAAATCGACGCTGATGCGCTCGATTGCCGGTGTCATCACCAACAAGCCCGAGATGGTCCTGCATCGCGGCGAGCCGATCGGTGCCCTGGCCGCCTCCGACGTGGTGCGTCGCGGCATCGCGCTCGTGCCCGAGGGCCGGAAGCTGTTTCCGTCGCTAACAGTCGAGGAAAATCTGCAGATCGGCCGTTATGGCCGGCGGGTCGCCGGGCCGTGGACGCTCAACAGCATCTATTCGCTATTCCCGGTCTTGAAGGAAAGGCGGCGCAATCCGGCGACGGCGCTTTCGGGCGGGCAGCAGCAGATGGTCGCGATCGGCCGGGCGTTGATGTCCAATCCTGAAGTCCTTCTTTGCGACGAGCTGAGCCTCGGCCTGGCCCCCGTGGTCATCAAGGATATCTATGCCGCCTTCTCCCATATCCGCGCTGCGGGTGCGGCCATCGTCATCGTCGAGCAGGATATCGCCCAGGCGCTGAAGGTCGCCGACCGCGTCTATTGCATGATGGAGGGCCGTATCACCCTGACCGGTCGCCCGGCGGAACTCGACCGAACCGACATCCATGCGGCCTATTTCGGAGCGGATACCCATGAACTGGCTTGATACGCTTCTGCAAGGTGTTCTGCTCGGCGGGCTCTATGCGCTGTTTGCAGCGGGGCTCAGCCTCGTCTTCGGCATCATGCGCCTCGTCAATCTCGCCCATGGCGATCTCATCGTGCTGGCGGCTTTCCTGATCCTGGTGCTTGTCTCATTGCTTGGGCTTGATCCTTTCCTGGCTGCGCTGATCGCGGCCCCCCTGATGTTCGCTGTCGGGTGGCTGCTGCAATATCATCTGCTGAACCGGACCCTCGGCAAGGATATCCTGCCGCCGCTGCTCGTCACCTTCGGCCTGTCGATCGTCATCCAGAACGGTCTTCTGGAAGGTTTTACTGCCGATAGCCGGCGGATCTCTGCCGGCGCTTTGGAGACGGCCTCTCTGCAATTGGGCAGCGTCAATGCCGGGCTGATGCCGTTGCTTACCTTTGCCTCGGCCGTTCTCGTCATCGTCGGTCTCAACCAGCTCATCTATCGAACCGAACTCGGCCGCGCCTTCCGCGCCACGTCGGATGATGTGGTGACGGCGAGCCTGATGGGCATTCGGCCGAATTCCATCTTCGCCATCGCGACCGGGCTTGCGATGATGATCGTGACCGTCGCCGCACTTTATCTCGGCATGCGCGCAAATTTCGATCCGACGGCCGGACCGGCACGACTGATCTACGCCTTTGAAGCCGTCATCATCGGCGGTCTCGGCTCGTTGTGGGGCACGCTTGCCGGCGGCGTCATCCTGGGGGTCGCTCAGACGTTCGGCGCGGCGATCAATCCCGAATGGCAGATCCTGGCCGGGCATATCGCCTTCCTGCTCGTGCTGCTCTTCCGGCCGCGCGGCCTTTTCCCTCGGGCAGTGGATTGAGGCCGTCATGACCACAGGTTTCGAAACAATGTCGACCGAAATCGCAGTACCGCCGGGCTGGCGGGTGGAAACACGGACGCGGCTTTCCAGCATCTTCACCATCCTCTCGCTTGTCGCGGTGGTCGCGCTTGCCGCTGCACCCTTCATGGTGTCGCGCGGCGTCGTGCAGGATCTGTTCTTCATCCTGACCATGCTGGCGCTGGCGCAGAGCTGGAACCTGCTTGCCGGCTATGCAGGACTGATCTCGGTCGGGCAGCAGCTCTTTGTCGGCTGCGGCGCCTATGCGCTGTTCGGCTTCGTCATTCTTGCCGGTGTCGACCCGATCCTTGCCATTCCGCTCGCCGGCCTCTTCGCAATGCTGACCGCCGCGCCGGCCGCCTTCTTTTCCTTCCGGCTTTACGGCCCCTATTTCGCGATCGGCACCTGGGTCATCGCCGAAGTCGGGCGGTTGCTGTTCGCCCAATGGAAGATGCTCGGCGGCGGCACGGGAACCTCGCTGCCGCGCGAAGCCACCAAGGATATGCTCGGTATTTCCTTGTTGCAGAACTGGTTCGGCATGCGCTCCGCGGCCGCGGCCGATGCGCTCACCTATTGGCTGGCGCTGGCGCTCGTCGCGCTGACGATCGGCTTCATCTACCGGCTGCTGCGCAGCAAGCGCGGCCTTGGCCTTGCCGCCGTACGCGACAATGAGACGGCGGCCCGTGCGCTCGGCGTCGATGCGCGCCGGCTGAAGATCGTTGTCTATCTGGCGACGGCCTTCGTGACCGGCATGGTCGGTGCGCTCATCTACCTGCAAAAGGCGCGCATATCGCCGGACGCCGCCTTCTCGCTCACTGACTGGACCGCCTATGTCGTGTTCATTGTCGTCATCGGCGGCATCGGCACCATCGAAGGGCCGCTGGTCGGCGTACTCGTCTTTTTCCTGCTGCAGAATGCCTTTTCGAGCTACGGCTCCTGGTATCTCCTGGCGCTCGGCGCGCTCGCCATCGTCACGATGCTGTTCGCGCCACGGGGTCTCTGTGGCCTCATATCCAGCCGTACCGGTTGGGAACTCTTTCCGGTCCGTCGTCTGCTGAGAGGCGGATCAACGCTACATGATGAAAAGGGAGGACCAAATGGCTGACATCACCGCCGACGTTCTGATCATCGGTACAGGACCCGCAGGCTCTGCGACCGCAGCGCTGCTTGCGACCTACGGCCTCGAACCGATGGTGATCAACCGCTATCGCTGGTTGGCAAGCACGCCGCGCGCGCACATCACCAACCAGCGGACAATGGAGGTTCTTCGCGATCTCGGTCGCGATGTCGAGGAAGAGGCCTATCTCTTCGCGGTAGAACAGGATCTGATGGGGCAGAATGTCTTCTGCACGGCGGTTGCCGGCGAGGAGATTGGCCGCATGCAGAGCTGGGGCAACCATCCGCTGTCGCGTGCCGAGCACCTTCTTTCATCGCCCGCTCACATGAACGACTTACCGCAGACTTACATGGAGCCGCTGCTGTTCAAGACAGCCTGCTCGCGCGGCGCGCAGGCGCGCATGTCGACGGAGTATGTGAGCCATGTTCAGGATGCAGATGGGGTCACGACGACCTGTCTCGACCGTCTGACCGGTAAAGAGCTGACCATCCGCTCTAAGTTTCTGATCGGCGCCGACGGCGGCAATTCCAAGGTCGCGGAGCATGCCGGCCTGACCTTCGAGGGCAAGATGGGCGTCGCCGGCTCGATGAACATTCTCTTTGAGGCCGATCTCTCACGCTATGTCGCCCATCGTCCGTCGGTGCTTTACTGGGTGCTGCAACCTGGCGCCGATGTCGGCGGCATCGGCATGGGCCTCGTGCGCATGGTGCGGCCATGGAACGAGTGGCTGATCGTCTGGGGCTATGACATCAACCAGCCCGCGCCTCAGGTCGACGATGCCTTCGCCACCAAGGTCGTGCGCGAACTGGTCGGCGTTGCCGATCTCAAGCCGAAGATCAAATCCGTCTCGACCTGGACTGTGAACAACATGTATGCGACGAGCATGTCGAACGGCCGCGTCTTCTGCATGGGTGATGCCGTCCATCGCCATCCGCCTTCGAACGGCCTCGGTTCCAACACCTCGATCCAGGACGGCTTCAATCTTGCCTGGAAGCTTGCATTGGTCCTCAAGGGTCAGGCTGGCATGGGCCTGCTTGAGAGTTACCAAGTCGAACGCGCGCCGGTCGCCAAGCAGATCGTCACCCGCGCCAACAAGTCGATCGAGGAATTCGGCCCGATCTTCAAGTCGCTTGGCCTGCTCGATTCCGTCGATCCGGTGAAGATGCAGCAGAACATGGATGCGCGCTGCGATGACACCGCCGATGCCGAACGCCAGCGCACGGCCATTCGCGAGGCAATTGCCTATAAGGTCTATGAGTTCGACGCGCATGGCGTGGAGATGAACCATCGCTACGCTTCGAATGCCGTCGTCAAGGACGGGCAGCCGGAGCCAGCCTACGAGAAGGATGCCGAGCTGCATTTCCAGCCGACGACGTGGCCGGGCGCGCGGCTGCCGCATGCCTGGCTCTTCAACGACAGCGGCAGGAAAGTATCGAGCCTCGATCTCACCGGTCATGGCGTCTTCACCATATTGACCGGTATCGGTGGTGACGGCTGGATTGCTGCGGCGAGGGCTTTGTCGAAGGAGTTGAGTTTGCCGATCGCCGTCCACAAGATCGGTCCGCGCCAGGAGTGGCAGGACCTGACGGGAGACTGGGCACGCGCCCGCGAAATCCACGACGCCGGCGTCTTGCTGGTACGTCCGGACCATCACGTCGCCTGGCGCTCGGATACGGCGGTTGACGAGCCGGAACGCGAGCTTCGCCGCGTGCTGAAGACAATTCTGGATCTGTGAGGTGATCATGAGCGTGGAAGAAAAAGGCTATTTCACCGAGGAAAATTCCGTCGAGGTGGTCACGAGCCGCAACGTCAATGCCAGAGATGCGCGGCTGAAGCAGGTGATGGAGGTCGTCACCCGCAAGCTGCATGAGGCGGTGAAAGAGCTGGAGCCGACGCAGGACGAATGGATGGAAGCGATCTTCTTCCTCACCCGCACCGGCCATACCTGCACCGACTGGCGGCAGGAGTTCATCCTGCTGTCGGATGTGCTCGGCGTGTCGATGCTGGTCGACGCGATCAACAACCGCAAGCCGTCAGGTGCTTCGGAAAGCACGGTCCTCGGGCCTTTCCATGTCGCGGACGCGCCGGAGCTGCCGATGGGCGCCAATATCTGCCTCGACCGGAAGGGCGAGGACATGGTGATCAGCGGCCGCATTCTCGATACTGACGGCAGGCCGATCGAAAACGCGGTACTTGATGTCTGGCAGGCGAATGACGAAGGCTTCTACGATGTCCAGCAGAAGGGCATCCAGCCGGATTTCAATCTGCGCGGCGTCTTCCGCACCGGCAAGGACGGGCACTACTGGTTCCGGGCGGTGAAACCGAAATATTATCCGATCCCGGACGATGGTCCAGTCGGACAATTGCTCGGTGCGCTCGGCCGCCATCCTTACCGCCCCGCCCATCTGCACTACATCATCAAGGCCGACGGCTTCGAGACGCTGACGACCCATATCTTCGATCCGGACGACCCCTATATCCACTCCGATGCGGTGTTCGGCGTCAAGGAGAGTCTGCTTGCCGAGTTCAGGCTGACGAATGATCCAGCCCGCGCCAAGGATCTCGGTTTCCGCGGCCCGTTCTGGCAGGTCGAGCACGATTTCGTGCTGGCGCCAGAGCGCAAGCGAAACTAGGCGACAAGCGATCGCGGCGCTCCATCATGAACGCTGCGGACGCCCGAACTTGCTTATGGAAATTCTTCATTGCCGGTAGTGATATGCAATTCTTCAATACAACCTTAGAATAACGTGAAAGTAAGCTTTCCCGAATAAATGTAGTTCCCAGGTCTCAGAAGGCTCACCGATGCCGCTGCGGATGGGAAGCGCCATGTCATCGATCGATATCATCGTTCCAAAATCCGCTCCGCGCCGATGGCAGGAGATCGTCGTCGCGCGTCTGCAAGCCGACGGACACGACATCGCCGTCATACATGAATCCGGGTCGAACACATGGCCGGCAACGGTCAACGCCGTTCTTTCTTTCGAGCGCAGGATCTTTCGCCGACGAGATCCGGCTCTTGCCGCGTCATTGTCGCAAATCCCCGCAAGCCGCCGCAAAAGGCCTGCAGCACTTCGGCTGGATCTTACAGGCAATGTCGTGCCCTCGGATGTTCCAACCATTGCGTTGAACTTTGACGGCTTTAATTCCGACCTGTCGGTTGCGATGGCGATTGCCGCCGGCACGTTGCCTGTCATCGAAGCTGTTCTGGATGGCAGGACTGTCATAGGCCGAGCTTGGCCGATGATTGACAAACGCGAGTCCGTGGCGCTCGGCATTGAAGATGTCCTGGCGCGCGCCATTACGCTTACCGTTTCCGTGGTTCACGCTTTTTTCGAAAACCGGCTTCTCTTGCATGAGCCAATCTCCGTGGCATCCAAGGGCCCGACAGGTGAAACGGCATCTTTTGCGTCGAGTTATTTGACGGCAGCCCTGCCACGCTTGGGCCAAGAGGCGATGCGGCGTGCGCGTTTTCGCCACGCGCATTGGCGCGTCGGTTATCGCTTTGTTGATGGGCCGGGCGTGGCGAGCACCCATGCGCTTGGAAGCGGCTGGTCCGTTCTGCGGGATTTGGGAGATCGCTTCTATGCGGATCCCTTTCCGTTTCAGTGGCGGGATCGCTCCTTCCTGTTCGTTGAGGACTATCCGCACGCGACGGGCAGGGCGGTCATCTCGGTCGTGCCGTTCGACGCTGCCGGTGCTCCCCAAGAGCCGCGATGCGTGCTGGAGGAGCCCTATCATCTCTCCTATCCACAGGTCTTCGAGCGCGACGGTTCGATCTGGATGCTCCCCGAGGCCAGTTCGGGCGGAAAGTTGATCCTCTATCGGGCAACAGAGTTTCCGGATCGCTGGGTTCCTGAAGCCGTGCTCATCGACGGCGAGATTTCCGACGCGACGCTGCTCGATCATGATGGACAGCTATGGCTGTTTGCGACCAGTCGCGATGGTTATGGCAGCACCTCTGATACACTCGTGGTCTTCCATGCGTCCCGGCTTGCCGGCCCCTGGAAGCCGCACATGTTGAACCCGGTTCTCATCGATCGCCGCATGGCACGCCCGGGAGGCGCTTTTGTCCGCGAGGGCGGCGGCATCTATCTCCCGGTCCAGGACGGAACGCTCGGCTACGGTGGCGGCCTTGGTATCTCGCAACTGCTGCAGCTGGATGAGAGGACGGTTCGGCTATCGCCGCCCCGATTGATTGCGGCGCACGGCGACTGGCCTTATCCGAAGATCCACACGCTCAACCGGTCAGGCCGATTGGAGGTGATCGACGGGATTGCAGCCGTGCGGAAGTGAGCGGGACAGAAGCAGGGCTTCGTAGCCGGCGCACATGCGCGTCGGTGAATATTGCTCCTTCAGTTGCCGTCCGGCGGCCGCAAGCTTGGCTGCAAGCTCCGGCTTGGTGATGAGTTCGGCAATCCCATCGGCCATTCCCTTGGCATCGGCATCGACGAAGAGTGCTGCGGCTTGCCCCTCATCCGTCGTCAGCACTTCCTTGAGCACGTCAAGCTTGCTCGTGACCACCGGCAGCCCGGAAATGGCAGCTTCGACGACGGCGAGGCCGAAGGTTTCCGTCAATGATGAAAATGCATAGGCGTCTCCCGCCGCGAGGAATTCGAAGATGCGTGAGGGAGGTACTTCGCCGACGAGATGCAGCCTGTCGCTGACACCGTTGGCCCTCGCAAAAGCGACGATCGCATCCTGCTCGGGGCCGGTGCCGGCGATGGCGATATGAATGTCGGGCAGATGGATTAGGGCGCCGACGAGCGCGATCTGGTTTTTCGATGGCGCCATGCGGCCGGAAGAGACGGCCAGCCACGCCTCTCGGGGAAGGCCAAAGGCGGCGCGCGCCGATCCTTTGTCGAAGGCGATCGAGGGTGCAGGAACGCCGTGATCGATGCGTGCCGTCCGGCGCCGATAGGCTTTCGGAAAGGTGTCGAACTGCGCTTCCGTCCAGCGCGAGTTGACGACATTGGCGTGATAGGCGCCGACAGTGCCCATCAGCTTGTCGATCTGCGTCAGGATCCCCCTGACGCCGCTCGTCTGCGGCGCGCCGCTCTGGTTTGCGATGATGGAGTTTGCGCCGGCGAGCCGCGCGCCGATAGTGCCGAAAATATTGCCGTAGTGCTGGAAGGTGATCACCGCCTCCGGTCGAGCTTTGCGCAGGTAGCCCACAAGTCCGACGGCGGCGCGTATCTGGCCGAGCATGCTGCCCGGCGGCTCGGTGAGGATGAAATCCGCATGGGGATCGTGGTCGTAGACGTCGGTTTTCCGGTACATGAAGACGGTACGCACGTCATGGCCACGCGCGCGCAGCCCTTCACCGACCATATCCGAAATCCTCTGTGCTCCGCCTGCCTCCGCCTGGGTCTGTACCTGCACGATTTTCATGAGCGGCCTTTCAGGAAGGAGCGGGCGGTGAGGGCGTCTTCGCCGGCAAGGAAGCCGAAGATCGAGGGGTTGATGCCGATGGTGCGGCGCGCGATGAACACGGCGGTTACGCACCAAACGATGATCGTCCCGGCAATGGCGAGCGCTGCGCCGATCGGGCCGAGCCAATAGGTAAGCACGGCCGTCGCACAGAGCCCGAACGTGTTGACGATGACCAGCAGCTTGAAAAGCGCGTGCTGGAGGCCTGTCAGCTGCATGAGGATTTCGGTAGGGCCGCAGGCGGTGCCGACGGTAGCGCCGATGCCGAAGATGATCAGCGTGACCTGCATCGTCGGTGTGGCGTAGGCGTGATTGAAGATCGACAGGATCAGGTCGCCGAAGATCAGGAAGGATACCAGCACGCACAAGGCGATGATGAAGCCGCCGAGGGCTGCAAGGCTGGTGATACGCTGCACATGCACCTTGTCTCCGGTATAGAAGGCAGCCGAGATCTGCGGCGCAAGCGCCTGGTTGATGCCGTTGAGCGCGAGGACGACGAGCCGCATCGTTCGATCCGCGACGAAAATTGCGCCGGCGGCTTCGGGGCCGAGAATGGCCGCGACAAGCAAGGTGCTCGCCTGACTGAGCGCCGGCGGGAGTGCCGTGACGCCCCACAGGCCGAACGTCACAGTTTTGAATTCATCCTTCTGTTCTTTCGTAAGCGGGCCGCGCTGCGCGCGGATCGTGTCACGAAAAAGCACGAATGTTTGCGGAGCGATCATGAGGAGCAGCAACCCGGCAGTCAGGTAGGTTGCGGTCACCGCGCCCATCTTCATTTGCATGAAATGGGCAAGCACGAAGACCGGAATTGCCACTGCCCGCCACAGGACATCGCGCGGTAGCAGCGCAAATATCAGCGCATTCTTGGCACGAAGGGCGCAAGCGACGAATTCCGACCAGCCGAGAGCGAAGGCCAACACCATGGTCGCCACGCAGATCGCGAGCCATTCGGGCGTCTCCGTGCCGGCGAATGGCAAGAAGCCGATGATGAGAATGAGCAGACTGAAGCTTGCAAGCCCGGCTTGCGCAACAAGGATGGAGCGGGCCATCATGCCGTTTGCCGAATTCAGGTCGTTGTTGCCGGCATATTGCGGCCAGAATCTGAGCACCGCACTTTGCTGGCCGATTATTGCGAAGAAGGAGACCAGACTCGCTCCGGCATAGGCGGCGCTATAAAGACCGAACTGCCGCTCATCGGTCGTCATGGCAACCGCAACGAACATCAGGAACGACAGGCCTGCACTGGCGAGCTTGATGGCACCGGCAACGGCGCCGCTCCTGGCAAGCGCGCCGATCGACAAGCGCAGGTTGCTCGCGGGCGGCGACGTTTCGGCCGATAAAGTATCGCTGTTGCCGGCTTTCTCACCCAACGCCCTGATCCTGTATTGATTGCTATCGACCGAATGGCCTGCAGTGCCTGAAATAGAATGTATCTCTAATATCGTAAGTACTCATGCTTGCGCCAGAACGAAGTCGCAACATGGTTACTTGCGATGTCTCAAGTCGATCACACGCTCTGGTGTAAATTCAACGGATGATTAACATTATTCACTAATACTGAATTTAGTGATGTGCGATGAGCCGGAGACCCGCATTCGCGGAGAGGAACAGGATGAAGCCGTTTAACATTGACGAGCGCTCGCTTCCGCCGCTGTTCGATGTCGGTGCCGTGTGGACCATCCTGTGGCAGCGCTGGCTGACCGTATTGACGTGCACCGTTGCCGTGCTTCTCCTGACGCTGGCCTACCTTGCCGTGGCAAAGCCGAGCTATACCGCGACAGCTTCCGTCATGATCGATCCGCGCGATCCGCGCGCGACGAATCTCAACAATGTTCTGCCTGGTATTGGCAGCGACAGCGCGGCCATCGCAAGCCAGGTGTTCGTCATTGAATCGCGTGACCTGCTGATGAAGGTCTTTGAGAGCGAGAACATCGAGAACGATCCGGAATTTGGGGGTGGCGGTCTGCTGTCGCGTATTGGCCTGGCTTCGCATCCCACGAAGGATTCGATCTTCAAGAGCTTTCAGCGTGCTGTCACCGTGGAACGTGCCGGGCTTACCTATGTCATCGATGTCAGTTTCGCTTCCCGATATTCCGACAAGGCGGCGAGGATCGCCAATGCCATTGTCGATCGCTATAAGGCCGGTCTTTCGGGTGAGCGGGAGACGGCAAACAGCGACGTGAATTCGCTGCTTGCGAGCCGGATCGGCAATCTTCAGAAGAACGTCAGCGATGCCGAGCAGGAAGTCGGAGATTTCAAGGTCTCGCATCAGATCCTCGATGCTTCCGCCGGCGGCACGCTGCAGTCCCAGATCGACAAGCTTACGGATCAGTTGATCGGCGCGCGAAGCGATGCCGATCAGGCCAAGGATAAATATGCTCAAGCGCTTGCCGCAGGCACCTCGCCGGCCGCACTTGCCAAGCTTTCGGAAATTCTTTCCTCCGAAGCCACGGTCAAACTCCGCGAGAACTACAATCAACGGGCCGCCGATCTCGCCAATTACGAGGCCATGTACCAGCCGCGCCATCCGATCATCAAAAGACTGCGATCCGAATTGGACAGGATGCAGGGTCTTATGGCCGTCGAGGCGCAGCGCATCACGCGGGAATTGAAAGCGAAGTCCGATCTGGCCGTGCAAAACGTTGCGGCGTTGCAGGCAAAGCTCGACGATCTCCGCCAAAGGCTGGAAAGCTCGGATGCGGCGCAGGTGCAGTTGCGGCAGCTGGAGGCGAAGACGAAGGCGGCGCGCACGGTGCTTGACGATTTCCTGAAGCGCGCCGAGGAGACATCGCAGATGCAGGGCCTGCAGCTGCAGGAGGCGCGGGTGATCAGTGCCGCCGCTCCGCCGGTGCAGCCGACCTGGCCGAAGCCGCTGCTGTTGTTGCCGGTCAGTGCCGCTCTCGGTCTTATCATCGGCTGCGGTCTTGCCCTGGTGCGTGGACCCAGACACCAGCCGGAACAGGATCCGACAAGCCCCATAAGACGTAGCCTCCTCGACGTCGAGCCTCACAAAGACGCTTCGTCGGAAATCGCAAAGCCGGAGCCGGCGCCCGTCAATCTTGGAGAGTACCGGCTTCCGGGCGTTGCCGGCGTCGGTGCCTATCTCAGCATTCGCGCGATGCGGCGGCGCTTCTTCCAGGCCGGAAACGAAGCCTTTTCGCGCGATGTGCTGCAGCTGATGCGACGCATCATTCTGTATCTGACGGAGCATCCGAAACCTTATGTGCTGATGGTCTCCTCACTTCACACGCCGCTGGCGGCGAGGCTTGCAGGGGCGATGGTTGGCCTCGGTCTTCAACAGGCCGAACAGAATGTGCTCGTGGTCGAGTTCGGAGACCTGCCCGGCTTGGGAGCGCCAGCCCGCAGCGGTAACGGCGTCTTCATCAGCGGCGCGAGCGGTCTGCGGACGGTTCTGTACAATAGGCCTGTCGCCGAGAATGTAGAGTTGCCGATGCGTCTTAGCCTCGACGATATATTGGCCACGGCCGGCTCATTCGATTTCGTGCTTCTGATGGGACCTTCCATCGTCGATGGTAACTGGGACCCGACGCTTTTTGCTGAAGCGGATCTCATGCTTTTTGCGCTCAGCCCTGCGGAAGAGGCGGCGGAAATCGCCAACATGCTTCGCCAACGCCTTGATGCCGATCAGATCGCGCGCAGCGCCACGCTGACGATTGCGCCGGAACACGTCGATACGCGCCGCAGCCAGCCGGTGCGGCCGATCCGGTCGGCTGACGATGGAGGGCAGGGTGATCGAATCTCTGCAAGGGGATGATCGTGGGACGCGGCTTGCGATCGACGATGATATCGCGCCGAAGCGCTCTCAAGCTTGCAGGTGGCTCCATTCTGGCTGCTCTTCCCGCTGCCGGCGCGGCGCGCGCGGCGGGCAAACCCATCGTACCCTCGCGCGGCATCAATCTGCCTGGATGGTTCAATAGCAGCGATGGAGTGGCGCCAAGCGAGCCAGTGCTCGAAAAGCTTCGCCAATCGGGATTTGAAACCATCCGCTTGCCGATCAATGGCGATCTCCTGTCGGCAGGCGATACGACCGTACTCCATCGCATCGAGGCAGGCGTGACCGACCTCAATCGGCTGGGTTTTTCCGTCCTTGCGGACATGCATCCCTCTGCAAGTCTGCACACGGCTCTCCGTCAGGATTTCGAGGCCGGTTCGCAAAGGGCGGCCAAGGCATGGATGGCGCTAAGCAGCGTCGTCGCCAATCTCCCAAGTGAATCGGTCTACGCGGAATTGCTGAACGAGCCGCCCATGCGAAGTGACGCATGGCTTCAACTACGGGACCGGCTTGCCGAGGTCGTGCGATCCAAATGCCCGATCCATACGCTGATCTGGGGGCCGTCGCCCTCTCAGGGCATCTGGGAAATCGGCGAGACGCCGCCTCTTGCCGATGACAACCAGATCGCCGCCATTCATTTCTACGCACCCACGGCCTTCACCCATCAATGCGAGACCTGGGATGCGTCTCCGCTTGCACGGATTTCGAATTTGCCCTTTCCGGCTACTATCGAAACGCCTCTCGTGCAGGAGAGCATCGACAAGCTGCGTGCCGGCGGAGATGAGCAGGCCGCAAGTCTCATCGAAGAGCAATTGGCGACGCCCTGGACAGAAGCGGCTATCGCCTCCGAGTTCGGGAGGCTGAGGCGCTGGTCCGAAACACATGACTGTCCGGTGATGATGAATGAGTTTGGCGTACTCAATTTCTGCGTCGATGCCGAAAGCCGCAGGTTCTGGGTTCGGGCCGTACGGCAAGCGGCAGAGGCCAATCAGATCGGTTGGGTCTATTGGGAACTCGATCAGGGCTTCGGCATCATCAAGAGCCGGCGCAGCACCGAGGGTTTCGACAGCGTCATGATCGCCGCACTCCTGGGTGGCCGTGGCGGAGGCTGAAATGCTGAGGAATATGGCAGTGAGTAACGACAACTGATGCGGACGGACGGAGTTTGACGATGAGCATCACGGAAAGTCACGCCGGCTTCGGGGCGGGAGGCATGAGCGCGCTGCGCTCGGATGCCATCTTCCACCTTTGCATCGCCATTCTCGCGGTCATTGCCTCCGTTTCGGCGTTCGCCGTCTGGACACCTTTTGGGGTTGCCGCGACATTTGCCTTGACGCTCGTCCTGGCCATTGCTCAGCCCGGCTGCATCCCGATCGTCATTGCCTGTTCCTTTCTCTACCAGAATCTCGTGGTTGCCTGGTTCACACCTTTCGTGCCCGATCACAACACGTTCGATGCGTTGCGTGGCGCCAATTTCGTTATCCTGATGACTGCCTTCGTCGCCTTCGTCATGGCCTCCTTTCAATATCGTGTGCGGGCTCTGGCCGAATTGCGACCCTGGCTGATATTCAGTTTCGTGCTCTGCGGCATAATTACTTTCTATCTTGCGCTCGGTGCTGTTCATGGCGGACCGAAGGATGCCGTCATCTATTTCCGCAATACGATCACCCCGCTTGCATGTTTCCACATCGCAATTCTCGCTGCCAGTCTCTATCCGGTTGACCTGCGCAAGAGCATCCTCTGGCTCTGCGCCGTTGCCATCATCTATGGCTATCTGGAACAGATCTTCCGGATGGATTTCCTCAGCCTGTTTCATGGCGATCTCTATATTCATCGTGGCCTGAAAGCTCAGATCGAAGCCGGTGTATGGGAAAAGAAGCTGAGAGAAACCGGCTTCGTGCTTCGCGGTATCGAAGATACGATGATGACGACCTTCTTCAACATCAAGCTGTTTAGCGATTTGTTTCCTCCGATCTTCCGCAATGGCGGTCCAAACTTTCACCCGATCAGCTATGCTTACGGCCTGAGTATCATGTCGGCCTGGCTCTTGTTCAGAGGGCGCTGGCTGCTGCCGATTACCGCCCTACCGCTGCTGCTCGTCATCGGCTCCAAGGGTGCGACATTCATGCTGCTGGTGGCGATCGGTGCTCGGTTGATCTATCGTCCCTCCCGTGCGGAACTGACGCTGCTTGCAGTCGTCGTGCTAGCCGCCGTCTGGACGGCCGCCGCCATCCTTTTCGGTGCGACGCATGGAGATTACCATGTTCTCGGCCTGATCGCGGGTGTTCGCGAGTTCCTGCACAATCCGCTCGGGCAGGGCCTGGGGATCGGCGGCAATCTTTCGAGTACAAGTCTCAATCTGGATTGGGACCGGGCACAGGACGAGGGTGTTGCCTCCGTCCCCGTCGAAAGTGCTGTCGGCGTCATGCTCTATCAGATGGGTGTGGGCAGCTTCGTCTTCTTCGGTTTTCTTGCCGCACTGGCGCTATCGGCTCGCAGGCAGCTGATCGCCACTGGCGATCCGGACTTTCTTTTCGCTTTCGTCGCGGTCGTCACGATCGCGTCCAATGCCGTATTGCAGGAAGAGGCGTTCTTTTCACCTCTGGCGCTCGGCTTCTGCCTTCTGCTTGTCGGTGTTTCCTTTGGAGCGCGCTGGCGCTCACTCAGCATCTCGCGCGGCCTGCTCAGCCAGTCGGGAGAACATATGCCGTCGCGGCAACTATGACTCGGTCGATATTCAATCGTGCCCGCATGGCGCCGTTCGTTCAAGGGAACGAATAGCACGATTGGAACGTGCCTAAGCCTTGCGGAAACTCCAAAAGCCCGGCATCGGTTCTCTCTCAGGATCAGAAACCGAAGATGACGAGCTCGGTGAATGTCAGGTCTCCGAGTGAGGGCGGCTTCGGGCCTTTGAAATACTTGGTCCCGCTTCCGGCAAAGTAACGTCCGACGAGACCGGGCACCGGCCCGTTCGCGTCGACGATGCAGAGGAATATGCCTTTTCGCAGGAGATGGCGGCCTAGCGCGCCGGCGCACCGTCCGAGTTCCTCGGGCGTGCGACAGTAGATCACCTGGGCACTCGGAACGATGCCATGGAAGATGCGGCGCGTCTTGAATACGAAGGGAAATGCCCTGTCACCGTCGACACAAATCAACGACAGGCATTCGAGCGCCGCATGCTGGAGGAGGATCTCCCTGTCGCCCTGCGAGAGCATCGACATTTCGGGAAGATCGGAGCGGGCTTCGAGCACGTGGTACGGACCTCCCGCAGCACTCAACATCGGCAGGAAAGCAAGCTGCCCATCGGCATAACGGCGGAAGCCAAGCGCCTCATTGACCTTGATGGTTCCCGGGGCCGGCGAAACATTGATAAAGGTCACGTTCTTTCGTCTCAGTGCCGCGATCACCATCTTGCCGGCAAAAGCACGGTATTCCGGATCGACAGACCAGCTCGACAGATTGCAGCGGAGCTCTTCGCCCTCCAGCCCCTCATGCCGAAAATAGAGCGCCAGCAAGACGCCGACGATGCGCCCGGACATATCCAGGACGAAGCCGTATTTTGGCAGGTCGGGCACGAAAGGCCGCTTTTCCATGCGCGTGACGGCACGTTCCCAATAGCCTCGGTCGCGTGTCGGAAAGTTTCTGCGGAGGCAATCGATGATGCCTTCCCAGTCACTCTCTTCGATCGGCCGGCAAGTAAGTCCAGGAGGAAATGCGCCTAAAACTGCCATCGTCAACCCCACAATATTACCGATACAGCGATGCATGCTTCACATTTTAGAAACATACTATATTTCCATTAACGAATATTTCCCGAAACATCATTTCCTGCTTGTCAGGCCGGCTATGCCACAGGTTTCGAGTTCAGCACAGCTGATCGCAGCGCAGACCTGGTGCGTATCGTCTTGAGCTGATGAAGCTTTGCGGCAAGAGCAGGACTTATGTTTTCGATACCGTACAGCACGCGTCGCCGCATGAAATGGAACTGACGGCGCAGGCGCCACCCGACATCGGTTTTCGTCGTCAGATGGAAGTGATGATCGGTCATTCGTACCGAGCTGATGTCCATATCAAGCTTTTCCGGGTCGTCGTAATAGGCAGCGATCTTGGTGTAATCGATGGAAGTTTCTGCCATCCATTGCGGGATATGCCCACAGCACAAACGCTCGACATCGGTCAGGAGCCGGCTGACCCCAAGGCCGCTTGCCGGACAGGAGGTCAGATAAGCATCTCCGATCAGCACGACGCCATCCTGCCGGCAATTTTCAGCGGCGGTTATATCGGTGAGCCAGCTATCGATCCGGCTGCCGATTTCAAAATCACCAAAGGTGTCGACAAGTGATGGGAAGGCAGCTGTGAGCACCTGCTTCGGATCGTCATATAGCGATTTGACCCACGGATCGCGCGGATCCCGGAATAGAAAGAGGTTGGCTCGTGTCGTTCCCGGGACCGGAAATAGATTGAGATGGTCGATTCCATCGCCGTCACCGTGATAGGTCAGGGCGGTGTGGAGAAATCTATTGGATCGCAGCGGACGAATGTTGAAGCCGAATGCGAGCGGGCGCCGATCGCTGATCTGTCGGTGTAGAATACCAAGATCCCGGCGCAGAGTATCGCCCATACCGGTCGCGATCACCAGCAATCGCGCGGTGATTTCGTCCTGGCCAAGGATCGATATCCGCTGTTGTGCGGCTCCGATCCGCAAGCTGCGGACCTGGCCGACGACGAAATTCACCGTCTCGGGCAGCGCGCTCCGCATCGCCGTGACGAGCCTGTTGTAGAAAAATCCATAGTGCTGGCCGTGTGTCCGATCCACCACGTGTCCCTTGTGCATGTTGATGATCTCATCAAAGGGTACGGCGGCGGCCGATAGAGGTGCAAAAAGCTGAAGTCGCTGCAGCTTTTCAACCTCTTCGCTACCGATCTTCTCGACACGGAACTCCTGGGGAAAGACGCGATGACGATCGATCAGCGTCACCCGATAACCAGCTCGCCCGAGCAGGCAGGCCGCAAGCGTGCCGGAAAGCCCGCCGCCGACGATGGCTATGTCGGTGTCCGTTTCGTTCGTCGGTGGCTCTATATGTCGCCCGTACATCATTTCGAATACCTCAGGATCGCGTAGATGGCGTAGGGATTGGTCGTCAGGTAGCGCCAAAACAGGCGGCGAGGCTCCATCAGCATCCGCCAGAACCACTCAAAGCCCACTCTCTGGACCCAGATGGGTGCACTCTTCGTTCTCTCCGCCAGATGGTCGAAGAGCCCGCCGGATGTCTTGATGATGCCGACATTGGCAAGCCGCGCGGCAAAATCATGCACGAAGATCTGCTCGCGCGGAACGCCGAGGCCGATCCACAATATGTCGGGCGCAAGGGCATTGATCTCGTCAAGTTTCTGTTCCAGTGCTTCTCCCGCAAGATAGCCATGGCAATGACCGGCGATACGCAAGCCGGGGTAGCGTGCCTGCACGGCGGCGACCGCTTTTTGATTTGCGGTTTCGGCCGCTCCCAGGAGATAGAAGCTTATGCCCTCCCTTTCGGCCAGTTCGGCAACATCGTGGAAGAGATCCGTTGTCGCCACGCGTTCGGGGAGCTGCACCCTGCAGAGCAAGCGCGAGGCCATGACGAGCGGCTGGCCGTCGGCCAGAATCTGATCCGCTTCCTGGAAGAGTTTGGCGATATTGGCATCCGCATGAACGCGTGCGACGACCTCGCCATTGGCCGACGTAAAGTAATAGGGCCGGCTGTCGCGGCGGCGTCTCCGCGCCACATCGATCATGAAAGAGGCGGCATTCCGTCGATTGACGACAGTGATGGGCAATCCGCCGATCAACACGCTTGGAAGCGTAAGCGGATAGTCTTGAGCAGGAATGGCGGCTCCGTGTTCGGGCGCGTCTGCCGGCTGCATTTGGCTCTCCTGATTTGAAATCTGCTCTTCGGAAACAGGATGCGCACCGGCGGCGTCCGACCCGTTGGAGCTGGATTTTTGGACGCCATTCTTGATTGAGTAAGCTCTTCCTGAATATCTCTGAGAGTCTGTACCAATATCTTGCACAACCATTACCTCCGCTTGCGTAATGGTTAGCTAATATGACTCGGGAAGTTAAGGCATTTATTAGTATTCAGTTAATATGTAAAATTCTAAAGAAATAATATTCGTATGAACTGAACTTCATAGAAGGTTGAATTGCCCGCAAGGCGATAAATATTCCGAAACTATTTCAGTGGTTTGAGTTCTTCTTGCGTAGTTCCGGTCGCGCGGAAAAATCGGAAACATCGTAGCGCTCGGCTCTTCTGCGGAGGAATGGATCAGTAATGCTTCTGCTCGATGCGGCCCTGTCCGCGTTCCAGATTCAAACAGTATACGACCTTAGCGTTAGTTCTCCTTTGGATGGCAGCGATCGGCAAAAGCTGGGGCCGTTTGGCAAATGCAATCATTGAGATTGTATATGCGCATCCTCCAAACGAGCGACGGCGCTTGATCATAGTCGCATAACGTATTATATAATCAGTTATATAATTTGAGAAAGAGGGGTTCAATTTGACTGAGGATATTGTGAGGGCGATGGGTTTCCTCTGTCTCGGCAGCCGATTTCGCCGTATCGGCGAGCGTCTGCAGGCCGATACGCAGCAGATCATGGAGGAGCTGGACGTCTCTTTGCAGTCTGCCCAGTATCCGTTTCTCGCGGCCATCGATCGCGCTGGTCCGCTGACGATCGGCGAACTTGCCCAGGCTGTCGGTATCACCCAGCCGGGCGCGACGCGCACCGTCTCACAGCTTCTGGAGTTGGGCTATGTCGACATGCAGGCCTCGATTGAAGACCAGCGTCGCCGTCTGATCTCGCTGACTTCCAAGGGACAGGAACTTATCGATTATTCGAAAAAATCCGTCTGGCCGCGCATAGAGCAGGCGGTTCGCGAGCTCTGCGGCGACCTTTCCGGGCCGATATTGCAACAGCTGGCCGCAATCGAGGATGGGTTAGCCGAAGCTCCGCTCAAGCGACGCGGCAACCTCGGCAAGGAGCAGCAATGATGAGCCACATTCTCGACCGCCCGATCTGGAGTGCCCTTGAAACCGCCCACGCCTCACTGGCTGAGGGTGGCCCGCTTGCACGCCGCTATCCGCCTTCCATCGTGCCCTTTGCGGCGTCTGCGGACAATTCGGTCGAAAGTCTCGAAGCCCTGGCAAAGCTGCCTTCGGGAGATGAAGTCATGGCGATCGTCGAAGCCGAACCAATCATCGTTCCCAAGGGGTTGGTGACCCTTTCCGATGCCAGGCTCGTGCAAATGATGGCGGAGCGCCCTTCCGATCGTATCTCGGATCGCCGGATCGAGCCGCTGACGGAAGCCGATGCCGCCGATATGCTGGCGCTTGCCACACTCACCAAGCCTGGCCCCTTCACGCTCCGCGCGCAGAGCCTCGGCTCCTTCTGGGGTGTGAAAATCGATGGGCGCCTCGTTGCCATGGCAGGCCAGCGCATGCGCCAGACGGGGTTTGCCGAGCTTAGCGGCCTCTGCACTCATCCTGATTTTCAGGGGCGCGGCCTCGGCGGCTTGCTCTTCCGTTTCGTGGCGGGTGAGATCGCGGCTCGGGGCGAAAGAGCTTATCTGCATGCCTACATCACGAACGCGCCGGCCGTTGCGCTCTATGAAGCGATGGGCTTTCGCATCCGCTCCGAGATGAACCTCTGCGTCGTCAAACGGCCGCCGGTTTGATTTTCCCTTTGTCGCCGTAAAGGCGGGTCACTGCTGCTGCAATGCAAGCCTCAGGCCCAATGCCATATAGATCGTGCCGATGACCTTTCCCTGCCATCGGCCGATTGTGCGATTGCGGCGCAGCCAGCCTCCGATCGAGCCTGCACCGACCGCCAGAAGCGAGGTCACGCCGATGCTGAGGGTCACGAAGATGGCTCCCAGAAGCGCGAATTGCGCAATGACGGATCCGCTTTCCGGATGGATGAACTGCGGCAGGAAGGCCAGGAAGAAAAGCGCCGTCTTCGGGTTGAGGATCTCGGTGAAGAAACCCTGTCGGAACGCCCGCATCGGGGTGATAGCCTGCGCAGTCGGCAGATCGATGCTGCCGCTTTTCTCGACAAAAGCCTTGAAACCCAGATAGATCAGATAGATGACGCCGGCATATTTGACGATCTCGAAGGCCAGCGCGGATGTGGCCAGCAACGCCGACAATCCGAAGGTCGCCATCATCGTATGGAAAAGATCGCCGGCGGCGATTCCGGCGCCGGTTGCCAGTCCCACGCGCTTGCCGCCGCTGACCGCTCTGGCGAGTGTGAGCAACGTCGCAGGCCCTGGAATGACCATCAGGCCAAGCACCACCAATATATAAGTCGTCAAAACACCGAGGCTGACCATCGATCTCTCTGAAGTTGGGTGCCGTTGCAAAGTTCCCGCAACATGGAAACCTTGTATCCGCCGCTGTTCGCTGGCTTGAAGATTAATCGATTTAGAGATCGTTGCAATAATCATGTTGGGTTCCGGCCGGCAGCTTGCTGAGGTGCGACCAACGGTCACCGACGATCAATAATCCGCGATCCGGTCATCCGTCGGAGCTGAAGACTGCCCATGTCTCACTTGCGGAATTTCCAGGCGCGGCGTGATCGCAGCCGTCCCGTCGCTCATGTCCGCCTGTTCAGGCACTAGTTCGCCATCCCGAAGCGGGCGGCGAAGAGCGATTTCAGACGTGTGAGATCCTCCGGGGAGATTTGCGCATCGGTCAGCGATACCCAGCAATCGATATAGTGCTGCGGCGCATAGATGTGCCCGTAGCCGATCGGCGATGTCGTTGCGATCATCATATCGAAGAGCAGCTGGAGCATGGTGACGACCGGTATCCAGGTGAATTCAGGCGAGACATCAGGCCCGCGAGGCGCTTTCATCCAATCCGGCTCGCGAAAGGCGGAAGCGGCATCGAAGAACACCACCGGGTCGCTCGCATATTGCAGATAGATGACTCTGAGTGGTCCCCAGGGTGCGGCGAACTGGTCCGGCGCGTGCTCCTGGTTTGCAAAGCGGATCACGGAACCATCGCGAAATCTCGGCAGCCATTCCGGCGTGCCGGGGCTTCGCGCCGCAGTTGCTGCTTTCCATCTCGTGCTGCGGAAGGGAGGGCCGCTCCAGAGTGCGCCGTTCACCGGATCGCCGATAATATTGTAGATATCCAAGGATAGCTGCGAGTTCATCGCGCCAAGACTCAAGCCATGAAGATAGAGCTTGGGTCGCTTGTCACGGGGCAGTTTCGACCAATAGCCGTAGACGGCATCGAATAGATCAACGGCCGTCTCTTGGCCCTGTTGTGGCTCGAACAGCAGCGACATCCAACTGGTCAGATAGGAATATTGCACAGCGACGCTGGCAACATCGCCATGCTGCAGATATTCGAGCGTGTCCATGGCGGCCGGGTCTATCCAGCCCGTTCCGGTCGGCACGATCACGACCAGCATGGAGCGATCGAAGGCGCCTTGCCGGATCATCTCCTTTAAAGCAAGGGCTGCGCGCTCCTTGCTGGTTTCGGCATTGTTCAAGCCGACATAGATGCGCAGCGGTTGCTTTGCCGGTCCATTCCAGAAGCCTGAGATGTTGCCGGCGCCGGGGCCGGACGTCACGAAATACCGGCCTTGGCGCCCCAGTCCTTGCCATGCGACCAGGGAGGCGGAGCTGCCGGTCTTCATGTCTGCCTGCGGCATGGGCTGGTCGTCTTCGATCAGTGCGTCCGCCTGCTTGAATGAAGCATCGGCGGCGTCGAGTGCGAGCCGCAGCAATATGCCCTGACCGATCGACCAGAACAATGCGACGGCAAGCAAAGCGCCGATCACCTTTGAAAGCCGGCTCGGCACCACGCGCGCCAGCCATTGCGAAAACAGCAGGCTCGCAACGCGAAAAAGGCGCCCGACAACGAGCGCGATGAGAAAGGTCGCTGCTGCCACGGCCGCAAGCCAATAGGGGTCGGCGGTAGCGATCGGCGGCATCTTCCACAAAATGCGGATCGAATTCTGCCAGAAGGTCGCATGCCAAAGCGCTGCCAGACAAAGAAGCGGGCAGGCAATGCCGATCAACCAGCGCGCCAGTCTCGGTGACCGCTTGGGAACCGGCAGCTGCAAATAGATCCAGAGCCAGGTCAGCGCCGTGCCTATCATGTAGCCGACCCCGGCGCTGATACCGGAAAGCATGCCCTGCACGAGATAGGAGCGGGGCATCAGGCTAGGGGTGAGCGAGGCCGCGAAAAAGATCAGGCCCAGAACCATGCCGAGGAGAGAGAGGGAGCGGAACATCTCCTGGTCCAGACGGCGCATGGCGACCCTTCATCGTAGCTTTGGCACGGGTCAGGATTGCCCGCAGGACGTGTTGCAGCTTCGTGCAATGCTACGCAATGGCGTTCGGAATGCCAAGAAGGCCTCGGGGAACATATTTGTGGGGTTGCGATGATCGGCCCCTTTGCATTTCTCCCGGCTTGTCATCTGGTCTATAGTGTACGGCTGATTGCCGATAGGAATGGAGTTTGAAATTGAGCACTGCGTTCATGAAGGAAGAAAGCGCTGAAACGGCCGCGGAAACCGTGCTGCCCGACCGGCCGATTTCTCCGCATCCGAACCGTGTGACCGAGGCGGGCCTGAAGGCCCTGGAACTGCAGCTTCAGGACGCACGCAAAGCCTACGAAGCAGCGAGCGCAATCGAGGACATCAACGAACGCCGGCGGCAGACGGCAATTCCATTGCGCGATGCACGCTATTTCGCGGAAAGGGTCCGCACCGCCGACGTCATGCCGGCGCCGGCCTCGTTTGAGGTCGTCGCTTTTGGAAGCACGGTGACTTACAGCCGCGAGGATGGCCGCGTGCAGAAATATCGTATCGTCGGAGAGGACGAGGCCGACCCCAAGGAGGGATCGATTTCCTACGTCTCACCCGTTGCAAGATTGCTGATGGGAAAAACGGTTGGCGATGTCTTGATCCTTGGCAAGGAAGAGCTGGAGATCACGGCGATCGAATAGCCGGTTTCCGGCGCGCCTTCTCTTTCTGGGCACGCCTGCAATTTTCGATCAATGCGGCAGTTCGAAAGGCGTTGCGATAGCAACCCGCGACGGCGCCACCTGAAAATCGGCCGGCAGCATCCGGTGATAGGCGAGCATGAGCTGGCAGGCGCTGCGGGCGTCATGACGCAGATCGTGGTGAATGACGAAGGTGATGTCGCCGGCCGCGAGCAGTCTGATATTGTCCTGGTCAAGATCATGCGCCGCAAAGACCGCGCACTCGCGCCGGGCTTCGGCAAAGGCTTTCAATATGGCGCGATTCCCGCCGCCGGCCGAATAAACGGCTCGGATATCCGGCTCACGCTCAAGGGCATCGCGGACAAGCAGTTCCGTCGTGCGGTCGACACCGTAGCCCTCCGAAATTCGGACGGCCGAAAGATGGGGGAAGCGTTCCGCGAGAACATCGCGAAATCCGCGCTCACGTTCGTCTTCGCCGGCAAAGAGACTGCTCGACAGCGTCACCAGCACCTTGCCAGCCCGCTCGCCGACCATGCGGCCGAGCAGGTAGGCGGCCGTCGCTCCCGCCACGCGGTTGTCCATCCCGACATAGCCGATGCGGGAGCTTGTTGGCAGATCAGTCACCAGCGTAACCACGGGAATTTTTGTCGCTATGAGCTGCGCGGCAAGATCAGCAATGGCCGGCTTGGAGGCGGCTTTGAGCACGACGCCATGGCTGCCGCGCCGGCGTATGGCGCGCAAGATGGATAAAAGCTCGGCCTCGCTCATTGTCTCGGCCACATGAAATCGTGCCGAGAATGACGCTGGTCGCATGCCGGGCAATTCGGCTTCAAAGGCTTCGCGGACGGCGGCGGAGAAGCGTTGCGGCGTATCCATGACGACATCGATCACAAGGCGTCGGCCGGCCAAGCCTGATTGCACATATTGCCGCTCCAGTTCGGCAATCGCGGCCGCAACGCGCGCGCGGGTCACAGCGCGAACGCCGTCGCGCTCATGCATCACCCGATCGACGGTCGCGAGACTGAGACCGGCCTGCAGGGCAATGTCCTTCAGCGGAAAGCGCGATTTCAAGACTGCTCTTTCTGAGGTGTTTTTGAGGGGTTTTATATCTTCCTCATAAATCCCACCGAGACTAGGATCAATCCCATAAGTCCAATATCACTTTGGGAGGAGATCACCATGGACACTCAGACTCTCGCCAGCCGGCGCAGCCAGAAGGTTTGGCTTTCGGCCGATTGCGGCAATTTCGACACCTTCAAGTCATTGATCGAAAAGACCGCCAATCCGGGTGATTGGCCCTTGGCGGCAGGCATCGAGAAAAACATCCTCATCTATGATGGCAACAAGGTTCGCGCCGCCGCCGAAAATGAAGAGGATCGCCGCGCGCTGATGGCGGAGTGGGTCGAGGCCTTTACGTCAGGTCCCTGGTATTATCGTCATCAAGAACGCCATGCCGGATACGGCAGTTGTCGATCGCGCAACCAGCGTGTTCGAAGCCATCGTCCGCGAGGAAAAAGAGAAGGGCAAGGGTGCCGGCGATCACTTTGCCAAGCCCGGCGCCAATGACCGCATCTGGAATGCGCTCGAGAAACACTGCCTGGCGGATCCGGAGAATTTTGCCCGCTATTATGCCTCGACCGCCGTCGCCCTGGTGTCGGAAGCCTGGCTCGGTGTCGGCTATCAGATGACCGCGCAGATGAACCGGGTCAATCCAGGCGGCACCGCGCAGAAGCCGCATCGCGATTATCACCTCGGCTTCATGTCGCCGCAGCAGATGCAGGCCTATCCCGGCCATATCCATGCCGTGTCGCCGCTGTTGACGCTGCAGGGTGCGGTCGCGCATTGCGATATGCCGCTCGAAAGCGGGCCGACGCTGTTCCTGCCCTATTCGCAGATCTTTTTCGAAGGCTATATCGCTTTCGGTCGGCCCGAGTTTCAAGCCTATTTTGCCGAACACCATGTGCAACTGCCGCTGAAGAAGGGCGACGCCGTCTTCTTCAATCCGGCTGTCATGCACGGCGCCGGCAACAATGTCTCGAAAGACATCTATCGCATGGCAAACCTCCTGCAGGTGTCCTCGGCCTTCGGGCGGGCGATGGAGAGCGTCAACCGCACCCGCATGTCGGTGACAGTCTACCCTGCACTTCTTGCTGCGCTTGATGCTGGCACGCTGAGCCGCACAGACGTCGCCAATGTGATCGCCTCGACGGCCGAGGGCTATGCCTTCCCGACCAATCTCGACAGCGATCCGCCGGTCGGGGGCCTTGCGCCGAAGACGCAGGCGCAGATCATGGCAGAGGCGATCGACGCCGGGACGGATGCGAGGCGATTTGCCGAACTGATCGCTGCCCATGCCGTACGCAGGGAGGCTTGAGGTCATGAGCCGACTGGATGGAAAATTCGCCGTCGTGACTGGCGGCACACAAGGGCTGGGCGCGGAAGTCGCCCGGCTCTTTGCCGAGCGTGGCGCCGCCGGCCTGACGATCTGCGGCCGCAGCACCGCCAAGGGCGAGGCCAAGGCGCGGGAGATTGGTGATCGCTATGGAATCCCGGTCGCCTTCGTCAGCGCCGATCTCGGTGAGGTTGAGGACTGCCGCAAGGTCATCGCCACTGCGGCCGAAAAGTTCGGCCGCATCGATGCGCTCGTCAACGTCGCTGCCATCACCGATCGCGGCACCATTCTCGATACCGAGCCGGATCTGTTCGACCGAATGTTCGCCATCAATGTGCGTGCGCCGTTCTTCCTGATGCAGGACGCGATCAAGAACATGATCGCCAACGGCATCGAGGGCACCATCGTCAACATCTCCTCGATGTCGGCAATGGCCGGTCAGCCTTTCATCAGTGCCTATTGTTCTTCCAAGGGCGCTCTCGACACGCTGACCCGGAATACGGCCTTTTCACTGCTTAGAAACCGGATCAGGGTCAACGCTCTCAATATCGGCTGGATGTCGAGCGACGGCGAAGATCGTATTCAACGCGAATATCATGGAGCCGCGGAAGATTGGCTGGCAAAGGCAGCGGCAGAGCAGCCGTTCGGTCGGCTGGTCGATCCGGCCGAAGTCGCGCGGGCGGTCGCGTTCCTGTCGTCCGAAGAGTCCGGCCTGATGACCGGCGCCACGATCAATTTCGATCAGTCGATCTGGGGCGCTTACGAGGGTTCGCCGCATCCGCAGAAGGCCATGTGAGCCATGGAGATTGGCGGGAGGGAAATTCGTTCCCACCCGCCGGCCGAACAACTCTGCTGACCGGCGCGGTGCGCCAGCCGGCCCTGCGTCGGTGGCTTAAAAGCTCTTGATCGTGCCGTCGGACCAAACCATTTTGCCGCCGCGGATCGTGCTGCGCACGCGCGGCACCCGGCCGCGCTCTGCGATCACGAGATCGGCGCGTAGCCCCTCGGCGATGCGGCCGCGGTCGGTGAGGCCAAGTGCCTTTGCCGGGTTGGCGCTTGCCAATGCAGCCGAGGCGGGAAGGCCGCCCTTGCCGATTTCCGCAAGCGCAATTACGGCAGGCAGAATGGCCGATGGGTGATAGTCGCTCGCGAGAATATCCAGCACACCCGCCTCATAGGCCTCGCGTGCGGAAAGATTGCCGGAATAGGAAAGGCCGCGCAGCGCATTCGGAGCGCCCATGGCCGTTGCCAATCCCAGCCGCCTCGCTTCGGTCGCCGTTGCGATATTGATCGGAAACTCGCTGATCGCAGCGCCGAGGCTGTGCAGCAGCGCCGCCTTCTCGACGGTGTCGTCGTCATGGGAGGCCAGCACAACGCCGTGCTCGCGCGCCAATTCCGACAGGCCGTTGATGATGTCCATGCTGTCGCCGTGTTCACCGCGGGCAGCCATGCGCTGCTTGACCATCTCGGCCGCCTGGGTCTCGCTGATCTTCTTGGCCTTCGCCGTGTTGGCGATGTGCAATTCGATATCGCGATATTGCCCCTGGCCCGGCGTGTGATCCATAAGCGAAATCAGATGGAGCGCACCGGCGTCAATCAGGGTCTTCGCTTCTTTCAACGCAGGCAGAAAGGTCACTTCGAAGCGGCCGTGGACACGGTGGTCGATCAAAAGCTCTTCCCGCATCGACGCGAGCTTTTCGATCATCGCATGGGTATGCTCGATCGAGCGGACATGGCCATAGGTGGCGGGCGTGAAGGCAACCGCCGCATAGGCTGTCGTCACGCCATTGGCGGCAAGCATCTTGTCGAGGTCGTAGACGCCGAGTTCGAGCGGCATGCGAACATTGACGCGGGGCTCGACGCATTTCTCGATCATGTCGCCGTGCATGTCGACGAAACCGGGCAGCAGAAACCGGCCGTGGCCATCAACTTCCGCCCCTTCGACTGGTCGCTCGCTGATATCTGCGATCAACCCATTCTCAATTCTGATGGCTCCGCGCTCGATCACGCGGTCCTGCAATACAACTTCAAAATTACTCAGCCACATCGTCCTGCTCGTCCTCGATCTTGATGGCTTCCAGATGCAATTCCCGGTCGATCAATGCCTTTACATCGTCCGGATGGTGAAAAACACCGATCATCGCAACGCCGGACGTCTTGAGCTGCGCCAGTCGCTCGACGAGTGCCCGGCGGGCCGAATAGTCGAGCGAAGCCGTCGGTTCATCAAGCAGCAAAAGGCGCTGCGGCAGGATGAGCGCGCGGGCCAGATTGACCTTCTGCTGCTCGCCGCCGGAGAAAGTCGAAGGGTAGGCCGACCAGAGCTGTTTCTTCACGCCGAAGGCATCGAGCCAGCGCCGCGCTTCGGCGAGAGCTTCGGCATGCGACGTCCCCGCAAGCCTCAGCGGTTCGGCCACGATCTCTTCGGCCACGACGCGCGGACGGGCGTTGAGGAACTGGGTGACGAAGCCGATTTCCCGGCGGCGCAGTACGGCGATGTCGACGTCGGCTGCTGTCGCCAGATCGATGACACCTTCCTGCGTGTGATAATAGATGTGGCCCGCGCGTGGCAGGTAAGAGCGGTAGAGCGTGCGCAGCAGGGTGGACTTGCCCGCGCCGTTCTCGCCCTTGAGCAGGATGAATTCGCCTGCATTCAGGTCGAACTCGATATTCTCGAAGGCAAACAGCGTGCGCTTGAGGTGGTGCATCTCGAATTGCTTCGCAAGGCCCTGCACGCGCAAAACCGGAGCCGCGTTCGGCCGGGCGGAAACCTGAATATTCATCTCTCTTGTTTCCCTCAAAGCTTGGCGTGAACGAGCTGCTGCGTGTAGGCATGCTGCGGGTCCTGGAAGATCTGGTCGGCGAGACCCTGTTCCACGACCTTGCCGCGACGCATGACCATAACCCGGTCTGCCATCGTGCGGATGACGCCGAGATCGTGCGAAACCAGAACCATCGTGATGGAACGCTCGCGCTGCAGCCGCTTCAGCGTGTCGAGCACCAGCGCCTGAACGCTGACGTCGAGACCCGTGGTCGGCTCGTCGAGCAGCAGGACGGCGGGCTCGAGCGCGATTGCCTTGGCAAGCTGCACGCGCTGCTGCATGCCGCCGGAAAGCTCGTTCGGCCGGGCGTCCATGCGCTCGATCGGAAATTCCGAGGCATCGAGAGACTGGCGCGCGCGTTCGCGCAGCTCGGCGAAATTGCGATTGCCGGCAATCAGCAGGCGTTCGGCGACGTTGCCGCTGCTGGTGTGGTTCATCAGCAGGCCGAGATGCGGGTTCTGGTAGACGATGCCGATATGATGCGCACGCAGCATGCGCCGCTCGAAGCGGTCGAGCGTGAAGAGGTTGCGGCCCTCGTGCCCGGGAAGCGCAAGACTATAAGTGCCGGTATCCGGCGTATCCTCGAGGTTCATCATGCGAAGGAGCGTCGACTTGCCCGAACCGGATTCGCCGACAATACCAAGGACTTCGCCCGGATAGACCGTCACATCGACGCCACCGAGAGCAGTGACGTCGCCGTAATTGCGTGCAATGCCGCGCATGGTCAGGATCGGCTCAGCCATCATCAGCCGCGGCGGCTGGCGGGTCAGCTCTGCCGTTTGGGTGGGAGCACGCGCGGCCATCAGTCCATCCTTCCGTTATTGTACCAGGTCTCGCCGATGTCGACTGCCTCTGCGTCCGCCTTGCGGATGTGCTTGACGCCGAAATGGCTGTCAGACAGTTCGTATCGTGAGGAGCCATCCTCCTGCGGCAGCTCATTCACGAAGAAACCGGTGACGTTGCTGCGGTAGCAGGTCTTGTCCTGATGATCCTCGACGCGGTAGGGCACATCGTCGAACACGAGTGGTTCGACACGGGTATAAGGCGGTACGGCGAAGATGCGCTTCTCGCGGCCGGCCGACAGGATCGTCAGGTGATCGGCCTGATTGAGCTTTGGCACATCCCAGCGCGGAATGGGCGACGGTGTCATGACATGCCGCCCGTTGACCATGCTCGGATAGCTCGATCCCTGCATGATCCGGCCCGATTTGACGAGCTGTTCGTAGAGCACGAGCCACAGCTGCCCATAATCGGCATCGCCATGCATTTCACGCGCGACGGACATATCTGGCTGCACCGGGCGGAGCGGCTCGGGGTTCGGAACCTGCAGCACCAGGATCTGGTCCTCTCGCAGTTTTTCCTCCGGAATGCGGTGGCGCGATTGGATGATGGTTGCCGCCATCGTGTCTTCCGTCTCAACAGCACCGCCGACGCGAGCAACGAATTTGCGGATGCTGCTGGCATTGACGGAATCATCCGATCCCTGGTCGATGACTTTGACGACGGACGTGGGCTTGAGCAACGTCAGCGTCACTTGCAGACCACCCGTTCCCCAGCCGCGCGCAATCGGCACTTCTCGGCTCGCATAGGGCACCTGATAGCCGGGAACGGCGATCGCCTTCAAAATGCGGCGGCGCATTTCGCGCTTGGCGGATTCATCGAGAAAGCCGTAGTTGAAGGCCATCCAGGGCTTGGTCAAATCCTGAAGTTTCATAGCGCGACTTCCTCCTGTTGCGGGACAAGCTGTTCGGCAACGGCCGGCTTTGCTGCGGCAGCGTCCTTGTCCGTCTTGACGCGGCGCAGCGCATCGAGGGTCGATTGGAACGTCACATAATGCGGAAGCTTGAAGTGGATGCAGAAGCCGGAGCTTTCGACCGGCTCGGTGTGATAAAGAACGAACTCTTCATTGGCGGCGGAATGCGGATTGGGCTGGCTGGAGGCAAGATCGAGCGTTGCGGCCGCGATCACCTTCACCTCATTCCAGCCGAAGGTCGCTGAAAAGCCCAATTGCAATTCTCTCGCCTTGGAGATGACCTCGGTCTGGCTGACGCGAACGCGGCCGGCGCTGAAGATCGTTCCGGAGGGATGGCGCAGGCGAACCGGAGCATGGGCCAAACGCAGCTCGTTGACGGTCGGATGCACGGCGCTATAGCCGCGCATCGTTGCATAGCCGAGTGCCAGCGTGCCGCCGGTATCGGCGCGGGCCAGGCTCTGGAGCTTGTGGGCGCGTGCCGCCGGAAAGAGCAGCGGTTCACGCGTGAGATCGGGGATTTCCTCGGGCGGCACCGCCTCAATCGGATGATCCGGAATGAGCCCCTGTGCTTTCTGCCAGCTGGTCAGCGAGGGTTGCGTCGCCGGCGCCGGCTCGGCGGCCGGGATGACCGGTTCGGGCACATAATCTTCGCCCTGGAGCACCTCGACCTGGAGCAGGCGGTGGGAGTAATCCAGTGTCGGCCCCAGTATCTGGCCGCCGGGAATATCCTTGAAGGCGGCCGAAATGCGTCGAACCGTCAGAAGATCCGGCTGGTCAACAGATTCGGCAACGGCGATGCGCGGCTGCGTCGTGCGGTAGGCGCGCAGCAGGAGGATCGCCTCGTAGAGATCGCCGCCGGCCTGGGCGAGCGCCAGGGCCGCGAGATCCGGCTCGTAAAGCGATGCTTCCCCCATCAGCCGGTCGATGAGATAGGGAAGGCCGGTGCGAACGGCTTCGATGCGCTCGCGCGTAATCGGGCCGAGATCGGCACGGAAAAGCCGTTCGGCCTGTTCGATGGCGTATTCGCCGCCACGGGTTGCCACATAAGCCATCAGAGCACCTCGATTTTCGTGGAACGGGGGATGCCAAGCAGGCGCTTGCCGTCAACCAGATAGAGATCCCAGCCGAGCGGATAGCGGATTGCCTTGGCACGCATCTGCCAGAAGGCGGGATCGATGCCTTCGACAGAGATCGTCACGCTGTCCTTGATGCCGGGGCCGGTGAGGCGCAGTTGCTGCCCGGAACCAAAGTGCGCGGGAGCAAACAGGGTCGCCGCGTCATCCGGATAAAGCAGGCTGCCGATGCGCAATCTCGACAGGGCTTCGACACTCTCGGCGGAGCCGATGGCTGCAAAGACATAATCCGCATCGGCAAGCGGCATCTGCCGTGCCCCGGTTGCGGCCATTTTCAGATCCAGGGATGGATCATCTGCCACATGGAAGCTGCATTCGCGGTCAAGCAGGCTTTCGGCGAGCGGCCAGAAGCCTTCGACAGGCAGTTCACGCAGCTCTCCGGGGCGGCTTAGCGCCCACATGAGTTCCTCGAACGTGGCGTTGGTGCGGGTGTCGTCAAGGGTAGGCAGGAGATTGTGTGCCATGGTCAGAATGTCTCCATCTGCACGCGGGTGGCTTCGACTTTTTGCAGGAGCTGCCGGTCTTCATCCTCCTGATGGCGCCGTTCGCCGTTCAGGAGCTCAAGGATGAGTTCGACCTGATGGCCGGAGGCGATCGCTGCATCGATAACTGCCATTCCCATGGCATGTTCGAGATTCCGGCCGACGATTGCGCCATAGCCTTCAACGCTGCGGTCCGTCACGCGGATATGTGCTTCGGACACCAGAACTTCGCCGAGATGGAATGCGGTGCCGCGAACGGTATCGACGAGCGGCAGCATGGCAAGGCCGGTGCGGTTCACGAGCACGTCCACCTCGCCGAGCGTGTCGAGCACCTTCTCGGCCACTGCCTTGATGTTTGCCGACCGGCCGGCGGCAAGAATTTCAAGCGCCTGCGCATGGGTATAGGATGCGCTGACCGGATTGCCAGTCTTCTCCTCAGTCATCATCTTTTCCTCGGGCATTTGGGGGTCGTCTAACAGCGGCGAGAGCTCGCCAGAAACATTCGAATAATTACTATAATCATCCGAATGAATTGTCTACGACGTTTTGTCTTCCAAAGTGAGATTCCTGAGGCGGTGCGAGACCTTTAGTTGCCGCGCCGGCGTAGCCAATCCGCCGTTATCCGGCTGGCGTCCTGCGCGGCTGCGGCTGGCGCCTTTCCTTCCAGCAAGGCAAAAAGGAAAGAGCCTGCAAAGCGATCGCCGGCGCCGATCGTGTTTGTCGTATCGATCCGGTCCGCCGGTGCGACCTCGACGGTCTGCGAGCCGTCAAACAGCGTGATCGGGCGCGTGCCGTCGGTGAGCACGAGCATCTTCAGGCGCGAACCAGCGATCTGGCCGGCGCGTTGCCAGGCAAGAGCGAGGTCGTCCGGAACATCGTCGCGCGAGGAAATGACGTAGTCGGCCGGGCGAAGCGTTGCCGGCCGCAACGGAAATTGCGTGAGGACGAGCGGCTGTGCGCCAATTTGTTCGACGAGGCTTTCTTCGAGGGCGAGTGCATTGATGTAGACGCCGGCTCCTGACAGCTTGCCAGTGGCCGTCAGCGGTTGCGATCGTCCGGCAGGCGCGATGATCGTCCGCTCTCCGTTCGGTTCCAGGAAAATTTCGAGCGGTGTCGTCTCTCCGGGCGCCATCGTGATGTGTTCGACGTCGAAGCCGTCCGCGGTGAGCGATTGGAGCGCCGCTTGGCCATGATCGTCCCGCATCAGCCGCGAGACGATGGCGACATCAGCTCCCAGCTCCAGCAACTGCCGGCCGGTGTAGAAAGCACCGCCGCCGAGCCGCGTCGTGCGGGACGAAAACTGTATCCGCCCGCCCGGAACCAGCGGGGCATCCAACTGCCAAATACGATCGTGATTGACCGATCCGATTACGATTATGCGGGGCATGCTTTGCCTATCTGTCGTCAATACCTGGTGCAAGCGCGTCGACGATGAAACGCTGTGCCAGCAGGAAGATCAAGAGAACGGGGACAACAGACAACAGGCTTGTCGCCATCAGCGGCCCCCAGGACCGTTCGGCACCTTCGAGATCGGCAAAGACGGCAATACCTGTTGTCAGCGTCTTCTTGAAGGCGTCATCCAGCACGAGCTGGCCCCAGAGATAGATGTTCCAGGCGCCCATGAAGGAAATCACCGAAAGAGCCGCGATTGCAGGAATGACATTCGGAACTCCGATCTCGATGAATTGCCGCCATAGGCCGCTTCCGTCCATCCGCGCTGCCTCGAATATCGAAGCGGGAAGCGAACGGAACGCCTGGCGCATATAGAAGACGTAGAAGCCGATGTACGGGATCGATGGGATGATCATCGCGCCATAGGTGTTGAACGCCTGCAGCTTCACGACCGCGATATAGGTCGGAATGATCGCCAGCACGTTCGGAAAGGACATGGTGGCGATGACGAACCAGAAGAGCGCCTGCTTTCCCTTGAACTCCAGCCGCCCGAAGGCAAAGCCCGCCGGGATCGCAAGAACAAGCTTTCCGACCGTGATGAGCGTTGCGGTCAGCATGGAATTCCACAGCCACATCCAGATCGGATGCCGGCTTGCGGCAATCGTGAAATTCGACAGCGTCGGGTTTTCGGGCCAAAGGCGCACGGCCTTGACCATGATCATGTCATTGGGCGTGAAGGCCGCCGACACCATCCAGACGAGCGGAAATACGGTGACGATGCAGATTGCCATGAGCACGATGTGAAGCAGCAATCTGTGAAGTCTATGGCCAATGTCGCTCATCTGTAATGCACCCGCTTTTCGCTGACGCGGAACTGCAGCCAGGTGATGGCGAGCACGAGAACGATGATGATGACGGCAACGGCGCTGGCCGGGCCGAACTGGAAGAACAGCAGGCCCTGCTGCCACAGGAAATAGAGGAGGCTCGAGCTTCTGCCGGCAGGTCCGCCATGGGTCAGCACGTCGATGACGCCGACGATGTCGTCAAGCACATGGAAGAAGGTCGTGACGCTGATGAAGAAGGCGGTCGGCGTCATCAGCGGCAGGCTGATGTCGAAGAAATGCCGCGTCGAGCCCGCACCGTCGAGCTGTGATGCCTCGCGCAATTGATGCGGCAGGTTCGCAAGTGCCGCCAGCCAAAGCAGCATATTGAGGCCGAAGGTCTTCCAGAAGGTGACGAGGCTGACGCAGAGCAGCGCAAGGTTCGGATCGGTATGCCAGCGAGAGGGCGGGAAGCCAAAATGGCCAAGCACCTCGTTGAAGAGGCCATTGACCGGATTAAAGAGCCAGGACCATGCGACGCCCGCCACCGAATAGGCGACGATCGTCGGCAGAAACAGGCTGCCGCGATAAAGTCCCTGCAACGGATTCTTGCGCACCGAGTGCAGCATGACGGCAAAGATCAGGGGAATGACGATCTCGGCCGGGATGAGCACGACGCAATAAAGCAGCGTATTCCACGCAGCCATGCGGAAATCGGGATTGCCGAAGATGGATGTGTAGTTATCGACGCCGACGAAGCGGATGTCTGCCGACAGTAGATTCCAGTCGACCACCGATAGCAGCATCGAGGCGATTAACGGGCCATACAGGAATATCGCAACGGAAAGAACGGCTGGCCCCACGAACAGGTAGGGGGCCAGCGATCGAAGACGAAATGGCATGATGCGCAGCCTATGCCGAAATCAGCCCGGCAAGCTCGTCATGAGCACCCTTTATACCGTCTGCAACCGTCGTTTCCTTGAGCAGCATCCGCGAAACCCACTTGCGCCATACGGCCTGACCTTCGAGGCCGCGCTTGCCAGGCCAGATCGTCTCTGCGGTCAGGCCATCGGAAAGCTGGGCCGCCGCCGGCTTCATGAACTCGTTGATCAGCGGAATATCGTGCTTGGAGGTGTTGAGGTAGCCGGTCTCGGACCAGAGCGCCTGGCCCTCCTTCGAAGCGCAGAATTCAAGGAAGGCAAGAGAGGCTTCGGCCTGTTCCTTGTTGCGCGTGTAGACGGCCAGGAAATTGCCGCCGCTGTTCATCTTGCGCGGATGTCCCGCAAGTCCGGGGAACTTGGTCGTGATGGCCTTTGCCGCGCCGAAGGGGAAAGTGACGGCGGAGGTCGAGCTGGTCGTGCAGATGGCAAGAGCGCTGGACTGGAATGCGGCCGTCTGCTCCTTGTCGCTGACCGGCAGCCAGAGGCCTTCATGAGCCGGGGCGCAATATTCGCTCATGCCGGCGATGGCTTCGGGGCTGTTGAGCGCCAGCTTGCCATCGGGATCGATGATAAAGCCGCCGGCATTCTGAATGAAGGACTGGCTCGTCCATTCATTGTTGGAAAGCGAGAGCGGCGAGCGGTAGGTCGGGTGCTTGCCCTTGAGCGCTGCATCGAGCTTGCGCGCGGTCTCGTAGAGCCACTTCGTATCCGGCGTTTCCGGCAGATTGGGATCGAGGCCGGCAGCCTTCCACATGTCGCTGTTGATGTAGGTGATCGGCGTCGACATCGCCCAGGGAAGGCCGATGACTGCGCCGTCGATGGTGACCAGCGGCAGGACCGATGGACGGAAATTGGCGAGGATTGCTTCGGCCTTTGCAGAATTGATTTCGCGCAGGTCGCGGGCGCCGAGCGTGCGCTTGGCGAAATAGCCGAACTTCCAGCCGGTGATCATCATGGCCGGCGGACGACCGGCGGCAACGCTCGCGACCGCTTTGGCGGTTACGGCTTCATAGTCGCCGTCGAAACGGTTGGTGACGGTTATGCCGAGCTGCTTGGCGTTGAAAGCGTCGACAACCTTCTGGAAGGGCTTATCAGGTCCCCAGGTGCTCGAAATTTCGATAGCCGCATCGGCAGACCGGGCTTTGCTGGTCATCGCGATTGATGTGCCGATGACTGCGGTCGTACCCGCGATAAATTGACGACGATTAAGTCCTACCATTTTATCCTCAATATCCGAATGATTAATAAAACATTCGGATATTTACCTAACGATAGCGAGTGACACTCATATGAAGGGGAACGTGGCTAAACGCCAAAGCTCGATGACGAAATTGACTTTGGCTGTTGTTTGTTGGATTTCCGATATCGGGCAGAGATTGAAAATCGATGCTGTAGCCGATATATGACATTCGAATGACATGGTTGAATTCGGAAGGCAGGCATGGAGAAGAAATTGCTGCACGGGCAATGGCAACAGGTCGAAAGCGATATTGCTGAAGATATCCTGACCGGTCGCCTCTCACCAAAGGCGCAGCTTCCGACGGAATCCGACCTGATGGAACGTTTCGGCGTCGGACGGCACACCATACGGCGCGCCATTTCCCGTCTCGAAAGCCGGGGGCTCGTGCTGGTAGAACAGGGGCGTGGAACCTTTGTGCGGGATAGCCGCCTTGATTATCGCCTGTCCGAACGTACGCGCTTCTCCCAAAACCTGCTCGATCAGGGCAGGGAACCCCTCGGCCAAGCCATTCATGAAGAGGTCGTTCCGGCTTCGGAATCGATTGCAGAGGCTTTGCGGCTTCCATATGGCGAGCCCGTCTATCACATCGTCCGCCGCGGTTTTGCCGACGAAGAGCCGATCAACTATTCGCATGCCTATTACCCCGTGCGCCGTTTCCCAGGCTTCGACGAGGCGCGGCGCAGCGGGCGAAGCGTGACCGTCATTCTGGCCGAGTACGGCATTCCCGACTATATCCGCCTGCGCACCGATATCATCGTCCGCCTGCCGACGAGCGAGGAGGCGAAGCAGCTCTGCCAGTCCATGTCTCAGCCGGTGGTCGCCTTGAGGAAGGTGGACGTCGATCTCAAGGGCACGCCGATTTCCTATTCGGAATCCGTCTGGCCGGGCGAGCGCGTGCAGTTCTCGATCGACAATACCAGCCAACTTCTGGACGTGCTCGCACGCGGCGATGCGGGCTGAATGGATCAGCTTTGCGCGGCTTGCAGCTGTGCGATCTGAATGACGCCCCTGTTGCGATATGCTAATGTAGCGGCCTGTGAGGCGCGCAGGGGATCATGGCAATGTTGGAGACGGACAAGGTATTCGCCGGCTCGATTCCGGAAAATTACGACCGCCATATGGTGCCGTTGATTTTCGAGCCTTACGCGGCAGATATCGCGCAACGAGCCGCGTCCTTGCAGCCTGGCGCAGTGTTGGAAATTGCCGCAGGGACAGGCGTTGTCACTCGCGCATTGGCGCCGAAATTATCCCCCGATGCAAGCTATGTCGTCACCGACCTCAACCAGCCGATGCTCGATTACGCCGCTTCGCGGCAAGCCTCCGACAGCCGTTTCACATGGCGGCAGGCTGATGCTCAGTCGCTGCCCTTCGAAAACGCGTCCTTCGATCTCGTCTTTTGCCAGTTTGGCGCCATGTTCTTTCCGGACCGCATCGCAGCCTATCGCGAGGCAAAGCGCGTTCTGAAGCCCGGCGGACATTTCCTGTTCAACGTCTGGGATCGTATCGAGGAGAACATATTTGCGGATGATGTGACGAACGCGCTTGCCAGGATTTTTCCGAACGATCCGCCGCGCTTTCTGGCGCGTACTCCGCATGGCTACCATGATGTGGATCGGATTCGCGGCGATCTCAAGAATGCGGGTTTCTCCGAAATTGTGATTGAAACGAGAGCCGAACAAAGCCGGGCATCCTCACCGCGCCTTCCGGCCGTCGCCTATTGTCAGGGAACTCTGCTTCGCAATGAAATCGAGGCCAGGGAAGCCGGAAAGCTGCAGGCTGCAACCGACTATGCAGCCGCCGCGATCGAAGCCAGGCACGGTAGCGGCGAAGTTGCTGGCAAAATTCAGGCGCATGTCATCCTAGCGACGGCTTATCCTGCCTAACGTCTGAAAGATTAACTGAAGAATAACTATAACCTAAAGCAGGGCTGTCGATTTATGCATGCGGCGACGAGTTGTTATATTGTTTTGGATACCAAATGGAGATCCTGGGCAATATTCGCTGAGCTTTCCGGTGAGGTTTTATAAGGAAATACTTGAGGGTCTGGATGCGGGTAGCGATGCCGGCAAATCAGCTCATATGCTCCTGAACCTTCAGGTCCTGCGCGCGCTCGCAGCTTCCTCCGTGGTCATCGCCCACGCGTTGCATGAAACAGAGATGCTGGCTGCAGCGACAGGGCGTGCAGCGGTCGATGGCTCTTCCTGGAATCTCGGTTTCGGCGTCGACATATTCTTTGTTCTTTCCGGCTTCATCATGACCCATACGGCCGCGTTGGAGTTCGGCAAAAGCGGCGCCCCGCTGCGCTTCTTCCTGCGGCGCTGCGCACGCGTCGTCCCCCTCTACTGGCTATTGACGAGCATCATGCTGCTTGGCGCGCTCGCAGCACCCTCGCTGCTCGCCGTTCCCGTTGGCTCCGTATCTCATGTTCTCGCATCCTACTTCTTCATCCCATCCGGGCGTGGCGTGGGTGAGATCAGGCCGGTGCTCGCGCTTGGCTGGACGCTGAACTACGAGATGCTGTTCTATGTCTTCTTCGCACTGGCGCTCCTTTTGCCGATAAGGCTGGGGATCGTCTGGCTGTCGGTGCTTATGGTCGGCATGGCGCTCGTCGGAAATCTCGTCGATCAGAGCCATGTTCAGATAGCCTTCTGGACGAGCCCGATCATTCTGGAATTCCTGTTCGGCGTCTACGTCGCCCTGATCTTCCGCAGCGGTGTAAGGATCAGCAAGGGAATTGCGTGCGGGTTCGCGATCATCGGCTTTCTCGGTTTCATACGCATCTCCACGCCCTGGAATGATGCAGCCTTGCCGCAAGTCCTGCGGAGCGGTTTGCCTGCGGCGCTTCTCGTTCTTGCGGCCGCAATCGGTCCTGTCCTGCCCCAGAAGAGGATCGTCCTGTGGGGTGTCGCGCTGGGAGATGCCTCCTATAGCCTCTACCTCGCCCATCCTTTTATCCTGCGACCCATGCGAGCCATCTGGGCGAAAGTGATCGGCGGAGCTCTTCCGCTTGGCCTGTTCGTTGCCTTCTCGACGCTCGCTGCTGCCCTGCTCGCCCTGGCACTCTTCAGAGGTGTCGAGAAACCGCTTACGCGCCGCGTGCAGGGCGTCGTGTTCGGCTCGGCACGACGGAAACGGATATCGGCGGGGGCACTCCCGGCCGCCGATACCGAGAGTGCCTGACGTTTTCAGGCCGTTTGCTTCTCGCGGAGATAATCGGCATGGTTCAACGCGGCTGAGGCGATCGCGTCGAGCTGGGTCGCAGCGCGGATCAGTGTGTGGCGGGTCGAGATGTCGGGCTTGTTGATCCGGTAGGAAAGATGGCGGGCGGCTGCGCGCGAGACTTTTGCGAGACGCGCGGGATCACCGCGGCCGAGCTGACGCAGCACGACATTCAGCGGTCTGGCGAGACGAGGATGTTCCCTTGCCAATTCGGACAACGTGATCGCAGCCTCGCCGATCGTGAGCGCGGCAAGCATTCCCCTTAGGTCGTCTTCCGCCTGTTTCTCGGGAACGCCGGCGTTGGTTGCGGCTTGGCCTGCCAGGCGGTCGACGGCTTTGCTCAGCCAATGTTCTCTCGTCCAGCGGGCAGGCGTCTCACCGATATCCGCGAGATCGCGCCGTGTTGCGCGCTGCAGGCGCAACCTCTTTGCCTTGGGGTTGGAGGGAAAGAGCAGCGTGAAGACAAGGACGCCCGCGCCGACACCCAGCAGCAGCGCCAAGGCGCCGTTCAGGAAGGATGCGGCATCGACACGGCTTGTATTATCCGGGCTAATCAGATCGAGGAACAGGAAGGCAAAGCTTGTTGCCAGGGCGGCGGTGCGGAGATTGCGCATTGCAAGCCCCGTTGCAAACATGATGATGCCGATGACGGCGGCCAGTTCGGTAAAGTCCGACAGCATCGGCAGGATGGCGAAATTGCAGATTGCTGCTGCAATCACCGCGACGAGCCCGCCTTTGAGGAAACCCATTCCGCCGACCACCGGGTTGGGGCGGGTGGCAAACAGGGCGCAGATGACACCGAGGATGACAATGAAACTCGGACCGGACGGCCAGGCGGTTGCGATCCAGAACCACGATCCGATGACGATGGCGACGAAGGTGCGAATGCCGTTTTGAATGGCGCCGCGATGATCGACGTGGAAAGAGAGCTTGAGCCTTGAGGAGGGAGCCTTCTCGTCCGAGAACAGAGCCTGGCGCGTGAGTGCGCCATGAGCGGCATCGAGCAGCCTGTCGAGATGGTCCAGGATCGGAAGCTGGGGCGGGAGCGCATGGCCGGAGCTGATGGTTGTTTCCGACAATGCGGCCCGCACATCTGCCCTCAATGCCGTCATGCGGTCCGGATCGACCAGGGATCCGGTGCCGATGGCGTCGAGCGCCAGAGCTGTTTTCTCAACGAGAGGTTCATCGAGATCCGGTCGTGCTGCGAGATGCTCGCGCAGAGACTGGGCGATCGCCATCTGGGTCAGCATTGCGACTGCGGCACCGCGTAAATGGCCAAAACGGCTGCGCACGGAATGGGAGCTTGCCGCCGCATATTCTGCGGCGACATCCAGTTCGAGCGCGCCCGTCAGTAGCCGCTGAAAACCCGAAGTGTTGACCTGACCGCGCAATGCGCGCGCGCAGAGATCGGAAACCTGACGGAGATATGTCGCCAAACGGTTCTGGGTCTCCTGCAGCGGCGCGCCGGGCGCGAAGACGGCGGTAAAAACTGCTTCCGTCATGATTCCGAGGCCGATGTAGATCACGCGTGCGACCGCAATATCGAAGACCTCTAGCGGCGAACTGATGGAATCGAAGGCGATGATGGCTGCGGTATATCCTGCAAGCACGGCGCCGTAGGAACGGAAATTGCGCAAGCCCGTGGCAAGCGCCGTGCACAATCCCAGCCATAGGGCGAGTGACAGAATGAACAGTTCCGGCGCTTGAGCGAATAGCGCAACCATCGTCACTGCGGCGACTGCCCCGATGATCGTGCCCAAAATTCGGTACTGGCCCTTCGAAAGGCTCATGCCGCGGCTCGATTGGGCGACGATCCAGACCGTCATCGGCGCCCATTTCGGATCGTCGAGATTGAGCAGGAAGGCGATATAGAGTGCGACCAGCGACGCAGCCGTCGTTCGTAGTGCAAAACCCACTGCCGACCACGTCAACCACGGCGGCAGCGCAAGCCTACGCGCCACCGGGCCGAATAGTCTTGCTGAGTTAAGAGATGCCAGGGTCATGCGCGTAGCGATAACTGTATGGACGAATAAAGATAATGGCGTAAATTCGAGACATATTATTGCTGAAAACGGTAGAATATGATCACGGACCTCGAGAGCATTCGGATTTTTCTGCGGGTCGTGGAACGCGGCAGTTTCACGGCTGCTGCGACCCAACTGCGGCTGCCTTTGACCAGCGTCAGCCGGCGCGTGAAGCAACTAGAGGACGATCTCGGTGTTCAGCTGTTGTACCGCACGACGCGGCGCGTACGGGTCACGGATGCCGGGCGCGACTATTACGAGCGCTGCATCAGGGCGGAAGAGATCCTGGAGGAGGCGGACCAGACTGCCCGGGCGGTTCGTATAGAGCCGCAGGGGATGCTGCGTGTTCTTATGCCTTATACGCTTGGCCTGAGCGTGGTGGAGCCAAGGCTGGGCGAGTTTCGGCAGCGTTATCAAAAGGTGCAACTTGCGCTGACCTACGACAACTATCCCCTCGACCTGATCGAGCATGGCTTCGATGTGGCGCTGCGGACCGGCCCGCTTTCCGATTCCGGCTATTCGGCGCACGCGCTCGGACGGTCTCGCGCCCATCTTGCCGCAAGCCCCGCCTATCTCGACAGGTTCGGTCGACCTGAACGTCCAGAGGATCTGAGAGACCATGCCATCATGATCATGGGCGCTGGGACATCTTTGGCGACGGTGCGTCTGCTTGATGAGGCCAGCAATGTGGCCGAGGTCGTCGTCAAGCCGATCCTGATGTCGAACGAGGTAACCACCATCATCCGCCAGGCCGTCGCCGGTGCAGGCATAGCGCTGATATCGCCCCAACTCGCTGCGCAGCACTTTGCGCACGGCGAGCTCGAGGCGGTTCTCCCGCAATGGCAGCGTGCCGATGATATCGAGCTCAATGCACTCTTTCCAAGACGAGCGACGTCGGATCGCAAGGTACGCAGCTTCGTCGATTTTCTCGCCGAGGTGTTCAAGGATTGGCGGGGGTAGGGGCTACTCAATCGGCCCATTCCGGATCGGTCGTAAAAGCGATCGTCAGCCAACGGTCGGGACCTTCGTCGCCGATCGCTTCGCCGATCTCGTCGCGGATATGGTCCCACTCCTCGAGCTTCTTCGCTGGCCCGTCCGGCGGAACGATGAAGTAAAGCTCGATCTGCTTGCCGCGGCCGACTCGCGCGACATAGGAGCGGTAGGACAAGAAATCGTAGCGGCGAACTATGTCGGTCGCGACGCGATCGACATGTTCCCGAAGATCCGCAGGTGTCACGAGCAGGATATCGGCGAATGCCTGCTTGATCGTTCCGATCGGCATGGGAATGACGATGAGGCAGACCAGAGCCAGAGCGATCGGATCGACATAGGGCGATATCCATTGCAGGCTCGTTCCCTGAATGAAAAAGCCGAAGATGAAAGCGAGTAGCAGCGCGCCGCTCAGGCAGCCCGTCATGATCCAGGCCTTGGCGTCCAGTGCGATGAAATTGGATCTGAGCGTCTTGTTCGCGCGATTGCCATAGGCCGCCATCAGGAAGGCGATGATCATGGTCAGCACGGCGTAGATGATGGCTTGATCGAACGAGAGATGACGGCCGCCGGCCATGATGCTGCCGATGGCGTTGATCAGGGCATAGATCGCGGCTCCCGTCAGGAGGATGCCGTTGAGGCCAAGCACCATGGGCTCGAGGTGCCAGAAGCCCATCGTGAAATGCTTGGCGAATTTGCCGGCGGGTGTCGTGTTCGTCGCCGACGATATGATCAGATTGGAAACGATCAATGCAACGATCGTCATGCTCGCATCGGTGAGCGCGTATACGCCGTCAAAGACGATCGCATAGGAGCCGGACAGAATACCGAAGACGATCCCGGCGACGGCCAGAACGAACGTCACGATGATGGAAATGCGCAGGACGCTTTGTTCGGTCGTCACTTCTTAATCCCCGGCTAGAGGCGCGGTATGCGCTTCGGATCGGCTCGCGTGATGTGCACAACTCTTAACGTGTCATGTACTCCGAGCCAATCGGGAAGGGCTATGTGGGGTGCTCTTCTCCCTTACGCGGAAGCCAAGACGTATTCGATCCGTCAAGCCCCCATTGGCCTTGCGCTCTGTCCCTGCCGCCGGAATTCACTTGGCGTGACACCAACCAGCTTCTTGAAGTCGCGGGCAAAGTGAAAGGGGTCGGGATAGCCGCATCTGGCGGCTATCCGGCCGATCTGCTCTTCCGTTACCACAAGCAATGGTTTAGCGGCATTTACGCGCTCGTGGCGCAGCCAATCGAGAGGCGTCGTTCCCATTCGCTGGCGGAAGCGGCGGAACAATTGCGCCTGGCTCAGATTGGCGGCAACGGCGAGTTCTCCTACCGTCCAGGGGTGTGTCAGGTCGGCTCGGGCCAATTGCATGACCCGCTGTAGTCGTTGCACGGAGGCGCTGAGCTCGCCGTTTTCCGCGCGCTCGGATACCAGGGATGAAATCAGCTGTGCCAGCAGGGCAAAGCATCTGTTGTCTGCGAGGAAGCTGCCCGTTTCGACCTCCCGCAAGATGCCTTCGAACAACATCTCCATATCGCGCGGACTTCCCGTGTCGAAGATCGGGTTTCCGATCACGCCGAGGCTGTCGAACAAGGTATCGAGCCCATATCCGACAAATCCCAGCCATAGATAGGACCAGTGCGAATGGCGCGGCTCGCAGCGATGCGAATAAAGCATTGAGGAATCCAGCCAAGCGATCGTCCCTTCGCGCAGGATGCTCGAAAGCCCGTTGACCTGCAACAGACCCTTTCCGCTGAGGGTCAGGATCAGGGTGTGCTGGTTGAAACGATGGGCGATGGGCGGTTCCGCGGGCGTGCAGACCCGGCGACCGACAGCGAGAAGCGAGTAGGGAAAGGCGCGGGACAACCGGCCGGGAGTCTGGAAGAAGACCTCGTCGAGAGGGCAGATCTCGTGGGGAGTCATGTCGTCGGTCATAGCGGACCGATCCTATTTAAGTATGAGAGTTTTATCCATATGGCTGCGGTTCGCATCCATGTCTTTTCGTCGTTCGACGCTGTATTCTGCCACTGGTGAACCAGATTGGACGAGGTCCTCATCATGCCGACGGCAGCCCCAGCATTTGATCCGCTCTCGCAAGCGTTCACGGATGATCCCTATGCCTCTTACCGTGAGCTGCGCGCCAGCCCCGGTCCGGTCTATTACGAGCATTTCGACATATGGCTGCTGTCGCGCTATCAGGATGTGGCTGCTGCTGCCGCCGACAAGACGCTGGTGCGCTCGCTCGAATTCTTTCTTTCTCCGGAGGAGATCCAGGAACAGAAGGTTCGGCAGAATTGGCACGACATGCCGAACCATTCGCGTTTCGTGCAATTCAGCCTCCTGGATTCCGATGGCAAAACCCATGACCGGCTGCGCCGCAAAGTGTTCCGTGAGTTTACGCCCGCACTCGTCGCACGCCAGCGCGGCATGATACAGGATTTCGTCGACCGCCTGATCGACCGCCTCCTTCAAGCGGGTACGTTCGATTTTGTTGAAGATCTTGCCTCGCAGGTTCCCGGCCACATCATCGGCTCGGTTCTGGGCGTGCCGGAAGAATATGCCGGGCAGCTGCGCAAGTGGTCGGAAGAGGTCGTGCAATATTTCGATGTCGATCGCAGCGCCGAGCGCAAGGCGATCGCCGAGCGCGCGACGACGGAATTCTATGAACTCCTTAAGGAACTCATCGCCGAGCGCATGCGCAATCCCCGCGACGATCTTCTCTGTCGGCTGACCGAAGCGCATGTTGCGGGCGAGCTTACCGAAGACGAACTCGTTTCCACCTGTATGCTGATCCTGATGGCCGGGCACGGCTCGACGATCGATGTGCTGGGCAGCGGAATGCATGCGTTGATGCAATATCCTGACGCTCTGAACAAATTGCGCGAAACCTCGGCTGTGATGCCGACGGCCATCCAGGAAATGTTCCGCTTCGAGTCGCCGCTGCCATTCTTCCATCGTTATCTGACGGAGGAAAAGACGATCGCCGGCAAGCCGCTGCCGAAGGGCACGAAGATCGGCCTGCTTTATGGCGCGGCCAATCGCGACCCCGAGCAGTTCGAGGCCCCGGATGATTTCAATGTCGAGCGCACCCCCAACCGCCATCTGGCCTTCGGCGGTGGCGCGCATTTCTGTCTCGGCAATCATCTTGCCCGGCTGGATATGGAGATCATTTTCTCGACGCTCCTGCGGCGCACCCGCGCGATCGAGCTGCTGGACGACAGTCCCGCCTATAAGCGCGGGCTTTCGGTGCGCGGTCCGAAACGTCTGGACATCCGTCTCATTGCCGCGTGAGCGGATTTGCCGAAAATATGGAGAATGCAATGTGTGAAGTCGTGTTCGTCGATTCCGCTGGTCGTGAGACGCGCGTTAAGGCGCAGGAGGGCGAGACTCTGATGGCTGTGGCCGTCAGAAGCGGCATCGACGGCATCGTGGCGCAATGCGGCGGCGCCTTGGCCTGCGGCACCTGTCATTGCTATATCGAGCAACCCCATCTCGACCTGCTCCCGCCGCCTTCCGAAGAGGAGGCGACGATGATCGAATTCGTGATGGAGCCCGCGCCGAACAGCCGTCTCAGCTGTCAGATCCTTGCGAGCAACGTCGTCGACGGCATGCGTGTCGTCGTGCCGGATAGCCAGCACTAGGGACCAGCCTTAAGACGGGGCGACCAATGTAGCGAGCTTGCCTAAATCTTGACGGTATCCGGCCTAAGCCGACTGTTCCGATGCCAGGAGATCGGCATGGTGGGCGCGGGCGACATCCGGGTGGGAGCGCAATCGGCTCTTCAGCTGGTTCTGGCCGACTTCGCGGAAGATAGGGTTCAGGGGATCGACCGAGATGCCGCGTTCCGATCGCCTCAGCTCCTCCGGCAGGTCGATGACGGGGATCGTGGCGTCCGGTCGCGAGCCCAGGAAGAAAGCGACGGAGAAGCGCTCGACGCCGGCAGGCGGTGCGATGACGTCATGCACGTCGGCGCGCACGAAACCGTTCGTCGCAAGCTCGAGCAATTCCCCGGTATTGATGACGAAGGTACCTGGAACCGGCGGTGCGTCGATCCAGATGCCGTCTTCGCTGCGCACGCGCAGGCCGGGTGTGGTGTCCTGCAGCAGCACCGTGACGAAGCCGCCGTCCTTGTGGGCGCCGACCCCCTGATCCGTTTCGGCGACGTCGCGGCCGGGATAGCGGATGATCTTCAGAAGCTGCGAGGCCTGCGGTTCGTAAATGTCGGCAAAGACATTCTCCGGCTGGCCGAGGGCTGCGGCGATCGCCTTCAGCACATCGATGCCGATGCGCGTCACTTCTGCCTGATAGGCAAGCAGCAGGGGCTTGAGTTCCGGCAGCGCCTCCGGCCACTGGTTCGGTCCCTGCAGGCGCCGCCAGGCCGGCGTGTCCGGACCGATCTCGAAGGGTGCGCTTTCGGTATTGATGTCGAGTTGCTCGCGCCAATCCTGTTCGCCACGGGTGCGCTCCTGGCCGGCGCGATTGTAGCCGCGGAAATGCGGCGATTTCACCATCTCGATCTTGAGCTTTTCTTCCAGCGGCAGTGCGAAGAAACGCTTCGCCGTCGCCACGACATCGGCAATCAGCTTGGGATCGACGCCGTGTCCCGTGAGATAGAAGAAGCCGTGATCGTAAAGCACCGTGCGAAGCTCGGCGATAAAGGCCTGACGCTCTGCCGGCGAAACATAGAGGCGCGACAGATCAAGCGTTGGAAGCGATGCGTCGGAGCCGGTCGGCGCGGTATGGGAGGTCAATGAGGTTTCCTCTTTCAAGCTCGTCTTTGTTCTCGGGCCTTGATGCTATCGCCTGGCTGTTCCGAGCCGAGGTGACGAAAATCACCGTTATGGATTGAGGCAAGGCTAGAAGCCCTTCATCACTAAGGCAAAGAAGATAATCTCAAAGATCACTGATCTTTTGGAATGGTTTTTACAGCCGTCGTTCTCGCGAGTGCCGCTTATATGAATAGTCATTGAGCCCGCAGTTCACCTCAATTTCTGCGTAAACGCATCCAGCTCATCGACGTTGCCTATCCGTGTTAGCGTCTTGCCGCCTGCCTGCGCTTCGATGCACAAGTAGCGGATGCCGGGCATCCACTCCTGTTCGATCTCCCATATGGTCCGGAACAGATCTCGCGTCGGCGGCATGGCTGAAAGTCCGCCGGGTGAATGTTCGAGCCTTCCCGACTGCCAGGCGATCTGCCGCTCTGCGGCAAGCCAGAAATGCATCCAGAGCGGCATATCGATGAGGATGATTTCGGTCGCGCGATCTATCCGAGCAGGGATCGAATTTTTGTGCCCCAGGCCATCGATGACCCAATTCTCACTGGATAGGATCCGTTCATGCTGCTCGACATAAGTCTCAAGCGGCGCCGGAACCCAGCCTTCCTGCCAGAGCAGCCTGTCGATCTCGAAATGGGGAATTGCGTGGCGCTCGCCCAATTTGCGGGCGAGGGTGGATTTTCCGCCTCCTGCATTTCCCAAGATGGCGATGCGCGACATTGGATGATGACCTGATAATTCGAGCCTGTCGGAAACCCGGCAAAGATGCCGGAGCGTTTATGAAGCTATTCCATTGCTGTTGCAATTGATGCAAACGGTCGGGGGTCAGGCGGCGTTGCGCTGCACGAAATGCTGAATGCCGGCGAGATTGGTGACGATGAGGTTGCGTATGGGAGTTGGCACCAGATCGAACCGGTCGAGCCCGACCAGCGTGGAAGGTGCCCAGCGAAATTCGAGTTCGGCAGTGCCATCCTTCACTCGATGCACGATTTCCGTTTCGTGAAATGGAAATGGCTGCAGCAGCTCTGCCTCATAGTAGAAGCCGAGTTCGTGAACGCGTCGGCCGGCAAACTCGAAGAAATTCTCGATGATGAAGCGCAGGGGGCCAACCGTGGCCTTGCAGCCGATTTCCTCTTCGATCTCGCGGGCAAGCGTCTCGGCGCCTGCCTCATGAAACTCCACCCGACCACCGGGCATGGACCAGAAGGTGTCTGCGAGCGCACGGTGGATGAGGATATGATCGCCGTGGCGGATCAATGCGCCCGCGCGCAATTGAAAGCGGGAGTTTTCAGAATCCATGACGATCATGGTTCGTACGGCTTCAGCCATGAATGGCCCTCCGATTGCGAGACGAGATGGAAATCATTTGCCAGATATCAGCATCCGGGTCTCAGATATAGTGAAGCAGTTTGAAGGTTGTTTTTCTTTTGCTTCGCTTTCCCTAAACAAGCAGGTCCTGGCAATGCGTTTCGTAAATCCAATCCCCTTCGTCAGCAATATCGAGCGCTCGAAGGCGTTTTACGGTGGTCTGTTGGGTCTCAAGATCTTGAATGACTTCGGCAGCTTCGTGCTGTTTGAAACCGGCTTTGCGATTCATGATGGAAAATCGCTGGAGCAAACGGTCTGGAGGAAAAGCAGCGAAGCGTCTGAGCCTTATGGGCGGCGAAACATCCTTCTCTATTTCGAACATGAGGACGTGGATGCGGCGTTCCAGGCGATAGCGCCGCATGTCAATCTCATTCATCCCGTTGAAAAGCAGGAATGGGGGCAGCGTGTATTCCGCTTTTATGACCCTGACGGTCATGCGGTGGAGATCGGCGAACCGCAGCTGGATATGATGGCCGATTGATCCTTGCTGCTGCTAACTTGAAGCGATTTCATCCCTTAAGGCCGAAATAGACCAGTCCCCAGGTGCCTATGGCACCGTGGCAGCACCTGCGGCCTTGAGGATCAGCGCAACACTATTGCGTGCGATGCGCTCGAGTTCCGGCCGGGCTGTACCGGCGCGAGCGCGCTGCGCGAGGCTATGCTGCAGAGCGGAAAGCATTTCGGCGACGGCATCGATGTCGGTCTCGGATGGCAACTGGGCGTCATCGCGTGCCGCCGCAATCCGATTACGGAACCGCGCGTCCGTGCGTCCGAGCGCGGCAAACAATTCGGCGCCGATCACCGGGTCGGCGGTCGCCTCGCCGGTGATGACGCTGAGCATGGGGCAGCCGAGCGGGCGATCGTCACCTTCCGAATAAATGGCGACAAGCTCCAGGAAATAGCCATCGAGCGCCGTTGCGAGCGATGGCTCGTCGAAGAGGGCACCGTCCCGGCGTTCAGCACTGTCCTCGACATATTGTGCGACCGCCCTGAGATAGATCGCACGCTTGTTGCCGAAGGCGGCATAAAGGCTCGGCCGAGCCATTTTCGTCGCCTCCGACAGGTGGTCGAGCGATGTGCCGGTATAGCCGCGCCGCCGGAATTCGAGCAGTGCTGCGCCAAGTGCAGCCTTGGCATCATATTGGCGCGGGCGCCCGCGAGCGGACTTCTCTTTCATTTTTGTACCGTATCGCAATAAATTCGTTGCGGATCATTTTTGTGCGAAGTAGTCTAAAAATCAGCAGCATGGAAAGCAATCCCTCTCCAGACAATGGGTAAGGATAGGCGTGCACGTCCTGCAGCGCTTTGAGGCGAGCGGAAGCGCGCCTTCTCCCACCTCGATAAAAGGGACAATCGATGACTGACAAAATCCGCGTGGGCATTAACGGCTTCGGCCGCATTGGCCGGACCGTTCTGCGGACTGCGATGGTGCGCGACGACATCGAAATCGTCGCGATTAACGACCTGTTACCAATCGATCATCTCGCTTATCTCCTCAAGTACGACAGCGTGCATGGCGGCTTCGGGGGCAGCATAGCCGCCGCCGACAGTGCGCTCGATATCAATGGCGCCAAGGTCAGGGCCTTTAGCGAAAGGGAACCGGGCGCGATCGGTTGGGGCGAGGTGGGCGTCGATGTCGTCATCGAATCGACCGGCCTGTTCCTGACAAGCAAGGTTGCGGAAGGGCACCTTGCCGCCGGCGCCGGCAAGGTACTGCTCTCGGCACCGCCGGAGGACGGCACACCGGTCTTTGTGATGGGTGTCAACGCGAACAATTATGCCGGCGAAAGCATCGTTTCGAACGCCTCCTGCACGACCAATTGTGTCGCGCCGCTCGCCAAGGCGTTGAACGACGCTTTCGGCCTTGAGGAAGCGCTGATGCTGACGGTTCATGCCACGACATCGAGCCAGAATACGGTCGATGGTGTGGCGCGCAAGGACTGGCGTTTCGGGCGCGGCATCCTTGAGAATATCATCCCGGCAACGACGGGTGCCGCACGCATGGTCGGCAAAGTGGTGCCCGAACTGAATGGGCGGATAAACGGCATGGCGGTGCGCGTGCCTGTGTCGGACGTATCGATGATCGATCTCACCTGCCGACTCAGGGAAAACGCCTCCTACAAGGACATCTGCGCCATGATCCGGGAGCAGGCGACGAGCGCGATGGAGGGCATCCTCGCCTATTGCGACGAGCCCGTCGTCTCGACCGACATGCGCGGCAATCCTCATTCCTCGATCGTCGACGGGCTTGCCGGCATGCAGATCGAAGGCGGGCTGACGAAGCTCGTTGCCTGGTACGACAACGAATGGGGCTACGCCTGCCGTTGTCTTGACCTGGCTGCACATATTTCGCGCGGCAGGTAGACACCGGTCATATCATGCATGCTCCGATGATCTTCGCGCCTGATCCGCCAGACACCGAACCTTTCTGCGGCTGATCTCATCTTCCCCGGCCGTTGCTCCAGTCTATTTCGATAGCGCGGCGGCCGGTTGGCCAAGCGATGCGACGACCTGTTTGGCGGGTCGCAATATTTCTCAACAAAAAAATACATCGCTGAAAACGGAACTGGCCATACTGGCGAGGTCGCTCGCAGGAAGCTTGCATCGCGCTGCGCTTGCGGGGGCGAAGCAAGAGGATCAAGCAATGAAGATCTATTACGCGGCATTGACGATGATGGTGGCAACGGCGGCTACCATTGGCACTGTCAGCTCCGGTTATGCCCAGGTCGTATTCTATGAGGACCAATCGCCAACCTATTCTCCGGGAGAAGGGCAGCCGGAAGCTGATTTTCTTCAGCGCTGGAACCGCCGCCACGAAGAACGTCGCGAATGGGGTCAGAACTCCGACGATTTCGGCCCGTCCGATGTCATTCGTCTGCTGGTGCGTCGGGGATATCGGGTCAAGGACGTGCAAGACGTCGGACCACGCTATCTGGTCAGAGCATGGAGAGACGGGGACGACCTGCTAGTGAGCGTTTCCCGCTCTGGCGAGATCGTCGGCGTGGTTCACGACCGCGGCTGACTATGTCTGCGAAGGGCGAAAGGCAGTGCGGATACATTGCCTTTCGCTCTGATCTCGTGAGGTTTGATCCCGCTCATATTCTATGCGGGTGTGCCACGCGCAATTTGCGAGCAAGTCATGGGGCTGGCGTGCCTGAACTGATGTTGCGATACCTGCATGGGTGATCTTGCCGGCGTCGCGGCCGTGTCCAGCACCATTGCCTTTCGGTGTGTTCGGGCACGCAGCCAATCTCCCCATTCGCACCACGCGACCCTGCAGCCATCTACCTTGTTCGGGTCAGAAGATCGGCGGCGCCCTTGTCTATTGCAACATAGGAGGCCTTCAGACTTCCGAACGACGCTCCGAGATTGAGTGCGCCCGGATATTGCTTGGCGACATAGGCAAGCAGGAGGCGGTTGGATGTTGAATCATAGATCTCGACCGCATAGCTCGCCGAGCCGGTCATTGATCCCTGTTTTCCGCGCGCCGCCTGAACGGTATTGTAGACGCCGCCGGCGATGTCGACATGCGAGACCGGACCGAGCACCGGGTTGGTTGTTTCCGCGCCGGCAAGCGTCAAGCGCAGGCGCAGCGTGGTGGGGCCGGGGCTGGCGGCCATCGAGTAGCGTTGGGCGAGCGCACTGCTGAACTTGTCATGCATATAGCGCGCGAGTTTCTGCTTGTCCTCTTCGGACATGTTTGCGAACTGGCTATCCTTGCCTCTGTAGATGCTGACAGGCTCGACGATGATCTTGTCATACTGGCTCCAGTTCACGACCACCTTGTAGCTGAACGGTGCCTGCCCGGAACTGTCGCTCGGATCAGGTCTCAGTTGCGCCGCGGATGCGAGGCCCTGATAGACCATGGGTTCGGAAGTGGCGCAGCCTGCTGCAGCAAGGGAAATGGCCGCCAATGCAAGGCATGCGGGAAGGGACTTCATAGAGAGCTCCTGGAGTGTTTTTGCGATCTCCTTGTAAAGTTTGCCCTTGTTGCGTTGTGTTTGGATTTTTATGAAAATGTTGCGGCATTGCCGATGCCGGAATTGGCGGGTAGGCGTATTACGACGGCCAAGCCGCTCGGCTTGCTGTCACGCAATTCAAAGCTGCCTCGATGGCCGACAGTGATGATTCCATGTGCAATGGAAAGCCCGAGGCCGAAACCACCATTCTTGCTCGGCGAACGCGCCTTGTCGGTCTTGAAGAAAGGCTCCATGACCTTCGGTTTCAATTCGTCGGGGATTCCGGGACCATCATCGGCAACCGTGATAACGACTGAACCGTCTTCTTCCTGGGTAAGCGAGAGATCGATGCGACCGGCATGGCGGGAGGCATTGTCGATCAGGTTCGATATGGCTCTTGATAGCGCCCGCGGGCGGCAAACGTAGGGCAAGCGCCGCGGTCCGGCGAAAGTGACCTCAATGCCGGTATCGGCAAAGTCATCGGTCACGGTTTGCAGAAGGCTGGACAGCTCGACTTTCTTCAACGACTCGACCTCACCGCCGAGATAGGCGAGGCTTTCGTTGATCATGCCGGAAAGCGCATCAATGTCCCTCAGCATTTGTTGCCGCAACTCCGCCTGCTCGCAACGCTCGGTGCGCATTCTGAGCCGCGTCAAGGGTGTGCGCAGGTCGTGGCTGATGGATGTCAGCATGCGGGTGCGTCCAGCCATCAGCTCGCGGACGCGTTTGCGCATGAGGTTGAGCGATGTTGCGAGGCTCCGCAGCTCGGCCGAGCCGCGAACGTCGAAAGGCTCGTCAAGCTCGTCGTCGGAGCGGACGCATTCGGCTGCCTTTGCCAGGTTGACGATCGGTCTTCCGATCAGCCACGCAGTCAGGATTGCCAGAATAGCAGCGGGTATGACAATCAGGACGAGATTGCCGATGACGGCGGGGAGGACCCATCGTGTCGTGGAAAACTCGGGCAAGGCAAATGCCAGGCTGCTATCTCCGGCCTTGACCATCAAAGTCTTCGGATTGTTCCAGCCCATGAAGCCTTGAGGGTCGAGAAAGAGATTGTAATCGAGCAGCCTGCGCACGGCGGCGGGGACGTCCTGTGTCGTGATCGACGAACCGCCGGCCTGTTCACTGGTCATCCTCCAGACATTGACGCCTTGTGCCCTGAACCTTGAAAGGATTGCGTCTCCTTGAGCGTCATCTGCCGAAAGCGCGAACTCCTTTGCAATGGTTTCGATGCGGCCTGCAAAAAGTCCGACTTCGACGCCTTTGTCGAACCGGCTGCGCACGAATGGTTCGGTGCCGGCCGCTATGGTAGTGACGACGGTGGCGAGCAACGTGGTCAGAATGGCGATCTGGGTGCGGACGGATGATTGGAATAGCCACTTCACGGCAGGTACTCAACATTCGCGGCGAAAAGATAGCCCCCAAGCCGCACGGTCTTGATGAAGATCGGCTCCTTCAGATTTGGTTCTATCTTCTGCCGAAGACGGCTGATTTGTGCGTCAACGCTACGTTCGACCGGCCCGGCGGTTCCGGCATGTGTCATCGACAGCAGCTGTTCACGTGTCAGGATCTGGTTCGGATTGTGACAGAAGGCGAGCAGCAGATCGAATTCGGATGTCGTCATCAGCACCTCGGCGCCTTCCGGATCGACGATCCGCCTGCTTCTTGGATCGAGCACCCAGCCTGCAAAGGTCATCTTCGTGAGCAGCTTTCGCTCCGAAGTCTCCGCACCATACGAAGCTCTGCGAAGAAGCGCCTTGATCCTGGCGACAAGTTCCCGCGGGTTGAACGGTTTGGTGACATAGTCGTCCGCTCCCAGCTCAAGGCCGATGATGCGATCGATATCCTCCGTGAGTGCGGTCAGCATCAGGATCGGGATCGTTCCGGCCGATCTCAGGCGCCGGCAGATGCTGAAACCATCCTCTCCGGGCAGCATGGCGTCGAGGATCACGAGATCGAACGGGTGCCTTTGTAACATCTTGTCCATCTCCGCGCCGTTTCGCACGGGCGAAGCGCGCAGGCCTTGATCCTTGATCAGCTCGACCAGCATGATTGCAATCTCGTCATCGTCCTCGACGACAAGAATATGATGTGAAGGCTCAACCGTCCTCATGCGCGCAACCATGTTTGTAGATCCTGATCATTCGCCCGTTATCCGCGTTCCGGAGCAAACCTTACGCTGCCTAAAAGGGCTGGGAGATGGGCCGAGAGCAACCAGCGATCGATGACTTTCAAAGGAAAATCTCACAGATCATATCCTCGGCCGTCCATAGCAGAAGGAATTATAGCGACGTGTTAGAAAATATTACAATATGTTGCGGGCGGCTCCCGGGAGCCATCAAGCTGAAGCGAGGGAAAGGCAGCCTTCGTCGTTGCCGCACGGAGCTGCCTCCTAAACCGATCGGCGGCCCATGCGAGCAGCGGCCGCCGGAATGCCATTGCTGACAAACCGAAGGCCGCAGACGTTGGATGAAAGTCGCATATGGTAAAATATGGGCTCCATCACTCCTGTTTTTTTGCATCACGCGCAGCGCCAACCAGGCCATCCAGCCAGTCCTGATGACCGTTGATCATCGGATTGGGCTTGGCGCGAGCGAGCTCGGCAGCTGGCTTACCTTTCTGAGTTTCCTGGGTCAGGATGCGCACCCGGCCTTCGGACAGATCTTCAACCAGCCATGCGTGGTGGACATCCAAACGGTTTTCGCTGCCTTCCTCCCCGGCCCAGCCATGCCAGGCGACACGGCCGGGCTGACCATTGGCTGGTGGAACATATTCGGTGCACTGCGCTTCGACCGGGAAGCCGAAAGTCTCGAAGTAGAAGCGGACGCCTTCCTGGAGTTCCGGCCCCCTGCCGTCATGGAAACGGATGTTGGCAGAATTGGCATAGTAGCTCGGCCAGCGCGGAGCATAGCCGAGAAGCGGCCAGATTTCTTCTGCGGAAAGGCCCGCCACGATGATTTCGTTCGATACGAAGTTCTCCGTAAAGCCCGGAATATAGCCCTTCGGCCAGATGATTGCGTTCATGATGCTTTCCTGATTATGGGCCGGCATATGCCGGGAAATTGCAGTTTTCAGCTTGCTTGATAATGGGAAATCTGCAGACATAACGCAAATAGCGATACATGATCAGACCTATAACGATGAAAGATATCAGGGCTCTCGACCTCAATCTCCTGCGCACGCTCGATGCCCTGCTCGATGAGCGCAGCGTCACGCGTGCTGCCGAGCGCCTCGGCTTCACGCAGCCTGCGGTGAGCGGCATGCTGACGCGCCTGCGCGAGAGCTTCGACGATCCGCTCTTTGTCCGTACCCGGCGCGGGATCGTGCCCACACTGCGTGCAATGGAGCTCGCGGGACCGCTCAAGCAGATCCTTGCCGATGTCGGGGCGCTTCTGCAGCCTACGGCATTCGACCCTGCCACCGCCAAGTTCACGCTCTCGATTGCAGCGACCGACTATGCTCTCCAAGCCGTTGTCGTGCCGTTCCTGGCGAAGATGAGACTGTCAGCGCCCGGAATTCGCATTGCAATTCGTCCAGTCGAGGACGATCGCGTGCAGACACAGTTCGAAAGCGGTGATCTCGATCTTGCATTGATGACCCCGGAGACTGCCCTACCGGAGCTTCATGCCCGGCGGTTGTTCGATGAGACCTATGTCTGCGCATTGCGGAGCAATCATCCCGATGCGCGGAAGAAGCAGCTTTCCATTGATCGCTTCTGTGCTCTCGATCATGTGTTGGTCTCTTATTCCGGCGAGCGCTTTTGGGGCGTGACGGATGATGCTCTGGCCAAGATCGGCCGTCGGCGTCACGTTGCGCTGACGGTTACGAGCTTTCTCGTTCTTGCTGAGATTTTACGCACGACCGATCTGGTGGCCGCCGTTCCCAGACGGCTGGCGCAAAGCGCAAAAGGTCTTGTTCTGCGTGAGCCTCCCGTCGATATACCGGGCTTCACCAAGCTCGCCGTCTGGCACGAGCGCACCCATCGTGATCCCGGTCATCGTTGGGTGCGCATGCTGTTGTTCGAGACATGTGGCGATCTGGGGACAGCGAAAATCTGAGCCATCCTCCGCAACGTTGGCGCATTGTTTGCATCACAAAGAATTGAATCAAAACAATATTCTTTTCAGGACCTCATCCTTGCGGACGAAATGATGCCAAAGGGCAGCCAGAATATGCAGGCTGACGACGGCATACAGGCAGTAGGCGCCATACTCGTGAATCTCGGCGGCTGTTCTCTCTAGGCCCTTATCGAGCGGTAGCAGATTGGGCCATTGGAAGAGGCCGAACCATGGCAGATCGCGGCCGCCGGCAGCGGATGTTGTGTAGCCTGCAAGCGGCATCAGGATCATCAAGGCATAGAGCAGGATATGCGCGCCGCGGGCGGCAAGGTGATTGAAGACGCCAAGCGGCCGTTGATATGCAGGTTCACCCAGCGAAAGCCTGAGTGGCAGGCGTATGGCGATGAGGAAAAGCGCCGTCATGCCCAAGGACTTGTGTACGTCGAGGAGCGCACGACGCAGCGGTATGCCCGGTGTGAGGTAGGAACAATAAAGGCCGATGACGAGCGCTGAAATGATGACAATGGCCATGAGCCAATGCAGGAGCCGTTGCGACGATCGATAGCGGAAGGTGGGCTGTTCTACTGTGGTCGCTGTAGTGTCGGACATGGTTTCTCCGGTCGTCTTGGGGCACGGCGCGGATGCGGTAGTCGGCCGGAATATGGCTGAATTGAGGGCCTTTCCGTTCACCTTCTCGCGAGCGGACGTCTATCGGCCGCCGGCGATGTGCTGCCGGATGCCGGCCAAAGGCTTCATTCCGGTTCGCAAAAGTAACCTTATGGTCGGAAGCTGTATCGACCGTGCCCAGCTCTATCCGGCACTATTGCTCCGATTTAGGAGGCGTCCGGTTTCTTTCGCCGGCGCTGGAAAGGATCTCGCAGCTTTCTGTATGCGTCGGCGCTGGCGCTTCGGTGACAAGCGCCTTCGTACAAATACCGATCTCATGTCCTTCGATCCGGAAGAAGGCGATTCCTCCCGCCTCGAGCGCCAGACGCAACTGCGCCTCCGTCGCCCGATGCAGACTATGGCGGTTGCCCTCATAGTCGCGGATCGTGCTGCGCGATACGCCGGAGCGATCGGCAAGGTCCATCTGCGTCCAATCGAGGAAGCCGCGGGCTGCCCGGCAGAGTGCTGGTGTCAAAATCATCGCCATCTTACCTTGACGCAGGGTTCGAAGCTGCCCATATTGGGCGATATCTATCATATAGGACATAATATACCGGATTTCTAGGGGTTTTGCCGTCGTGGCAGTCTGGCGTGATCCGGCTAAACGAAGGAATGACGTTTTGGGATAACTGGCGAGCCTGTTTTCATTCTAGCACTTTTGGCTCTGCCGTTTATCGGAAGTCTTCTTTCCGTATGCCTCTTGCGCACGCAGTCGCGGCGCGGTCCGGCCTGGATCGCCGGGGCTGTCACATTTCTGGCGCTGTTGATTTCCGCAAGCTTCTATCCTGCCGTCAAGGACGGTGGCGTCGTCCGTTATAACATAGAATGGCTGCCACAGCTCGGGCTTGATTTCAGCCTCAGGCTGGATGGTTTTGCCTGGCTGTTTTCGCTCGTCATCACCGCCATCGGCTTTCTCGTCATCGTCTACGCCCGCTACTATATGTCGGAAGAGGACCCCGTTCCTCGCTTCTTTTCCTTCCTGCTTGCCTTCATGGGAGCGATGCTTGGCATCGTGCTGTCGGGCAATGTCATCCTGCTCTCGATATTCTGGGAGCTGACCAGCATTTTCTCCTTCCTGCTGATCAGCTACTGGCACAACACCGCAGCCGCCCGCGACGGCGCCCGCATGGCGCTGACGATCACGGGGATCGGCGGCTTCTGCCTGCTGATCGGGCTGATCCTGCTCGGTCATATCGTCGGGAGCTATGATCTGGACAAGATCCTGGCGTCCGGCGATATCATCCGCAATCATCCGCTCTACCTGCCCGCGCTGATACTTATCCTGCTTGGCGCGCTGACGAAGAGCGCGCAGTTTCCCTTCCATTTCTGGCTTCCGAACGCGATGGCGGCGCCGACGCCCGTTTCCGCCTATCTGCATTCGGCGACACTGGTGAAAGCAGGCGTTTTCCTGCTTGCGCGCTTCTGGCCGGTTCTCGCCGGCACCAACGAGTGGTTCTACATCGTCGGGGCCGCCGGCATCATCACGCTGCTGCTCGGCGCCTATTTCGCGATGTTCCAGCAGGATCTCAAAGGGCTGTTCGCTTACTCGACGATCAGCCATCTCGGCCTCATCACCACCTTGCTCAGCCTTGGCAGCCCGCTTGCGACGGTTGCCGCCATCTTCCACATGCTGAACCACGCGACCTTCAAGGCGTCTCTGTTCATGGCGGCCGGCATCATCGATCACGAGACCGGCACGCGCGACATGCGCCGTCTGAGTGGCCTGTTCCGCTATATGCCGTTCACCGGGGCGCTGGCGATCGTTGCGAGTGCCGCCATGGCCGGCGTGCCGCTGCTCAATGGCTTCCTGTCGAAGGAAATGTTCTTCGCCGAAGCGATCGAAACCCATGCCGATTCCATTCTCGATCGCATGCTGCCCTATGTGGCGACGCTCGCAAGCGCCTTCAGCGTCGCCTATTCGCTGCGCTTCATTCAGACTGTGTTCTTCGGACCGGCGCCGACCGATCTGCCGATCGCCAAGCCGCATGAGCCGCCGCGCTGGATGCGCTTCCCGATCGAGCTCCTCGTTGTCGTGTGCCTGGTCGTCGGCATTGTTCCGGCGCTTTCGGTGGCACCCTTCCTGCATGCGGCCGTCGTCAGCGTTCTCGATGCCGATACGCCGCAATACAGCCTTTCGCTTTGGCACGGCTTCAATCTGCCGCTCGTCATGAGCATCATCGCATTGGTCGGCGGGACGGTTTTCTATTTCGTCTTCAAGGATTACCTGTCGCGATGCGACGACGGACCGCCGATTTTCCGGCGCCTCAAGGGGCAGCGTATCTTCGAGCGGGTGCTGGTCGAAGTCTCCTGGCACTGGGCGAGAACCGCCGAAAAGCGGATCGGCACGCGCAAGCTGCAGCCGCAGCTTCGCTGGGTCGTCGTGACAGGGTTTGCTGCCGGCCTGCTGCCGCTTTACTTGTCCGGTTTCGAAGCCAAGCACTTTTCCTTCCTGGGCGCCGATCCGGTCTTCGCTGCGGTCTGGGCGATTGGCATTTGCCTTGCGATCGGCACTGCCTTCTTTGCCAAATATCACCGGCTTGCTTCCTTGGTGATGCTGGGTGGCGTCGGCTTGATCGTCTGCATGACCTTCATCTGGCTGTCGGCGCCGGATCTCGCGATTACTCAGCTTCTCGTCGAGATCGTCACGACGGTTCTCATCCTGCTGGGCTTGCGCTGGCTGCCGAAGCGGACAGAGGGGATCGACGATACGGTCGATCTGCGCGCTCGTTTCCGTCGCTTCCGCGATCTGGCGCTGGCCGTCATCTGCGGCGTCGGCATGATGTTCATTTCCTACGCCGTCATGACCATGCCGGTGCCCGACGCCATTGCGAATTACTTCCTCGAAAACGCCTATTCGAAGGGCGGCGGCCGCAACGTCGTCAACGTCATCCTGGTCGACTTCCGTGGCTTCGACACCCTGGGCGAAATCGCCGTTCTCGGTGTCGTCGCCTTGACCGTCTATGCGCTGCTGCGTCGTTTCCGCCCTGCACCCGACAGCATGGAGATGCCGGAACAGCAGCGAATACAGAACCGTTTCGACGAAGAGCGTCCAGAGCGTTCGGCAGGCGATACCGTGCGCGATTATCTGCTCGTACCGTCTGTCATCATGCAGTGGATGTTCCCCTTTGTGATCGCCTTGTCGGTCTATATCTTCATGCGGGGGCATGATGCGCCGGGCGGCGGCTTCTCGGCCGGCTTGACGCTCTCGATCGCCTTCCTGCTGCAATATCTGGCCGGCGGCACGCGTTGGGCGGAGGATCGCATCCGCATCCTGCCGCTGCGGTGGATGGGCGCCGGGCTCTTGATCGCGACGGCGACGGGTATCGGTGCCTGGTTCTTCGGCTATCCATTCCTCACCTCGCATTTCCAGTATCTGGACCTACCGTTGATCGGCAAGGTGCCGGCGGCAAGCGCGTTGCTCTTCGACCTCGGCGTTTTCCTGCTTGTCGTGGGATCCACGGTTCTGATCCTCGTGGCACTCGCACACCAGTCGATCCGTATCAACCGCCTGCGCGCGCTCGATGCCGACAAGGCAAAGGGGGATTGATGGAACTCATCTTGTCCATTGCGATCGGTGTGATGACGGCTTGCGGCGTCTGGCTGATCCTGCGTCCGCGCACCTATCAGGTCATTGTCGGGTTGTCGTTGCTCTCCTATTCCGTCAACCTCTTCATCTTTGGCGTCGGTGGCGTGAAGACGAATGTGCCGCCATTGCTTGGCGATGGCGCGGCGACGCGTGCTCTGGCAGACCCGGTGCCGCAAGCCCTGGTGCTGACGGCGATCGTTATCGGCTTTGCGACGACGGCCCTGTTCCTCGTCGTGCTGCTTGCCTCGCGCGGCCTGACCGGTACGGATCACGTTGATGGAAGGAGCGACCGGAAATGACAGGCTGGTCGCACCATCTCATCATTGCGCCGATCCTCGTCCCTCTTGTTGCGGGCGCGCTGCTTGTGTTCATCGACGAGCGTTCGCGCACGCTGAAGGCGCTCATCAGCCTCGCTGCAACACTCTTGCTGGTGGGCATTGCACTTGCGCTCTTCCGTGCCGAAGGCGGGTCGCCCAGCCAGGAACGCGCCTATCTACTTGGAAACTGGAGCGCGCCCTTCGGCATCGTGCTCGTGCTCGATGGGTTGTCTGCACTCATGCTGCTGCTGACATCCATCGTTGCCGTTGCCGCGCTGATATTCTCGCTGGCGCGCTGGCATGCGGTCGGCGCCCATTTCCATACCATGTTCCAGCTGCTCTTGATGGGCGTCAACGGCGCCTTCCTGACGGGTGATCTCTTCAACCTCTTCGTCTTCTTCGAAGTTATGCTGGCCGCGTCCTACGGCCTTCTGCTGCACGGCTCGGGGCCGCTCAGGGTCAAGGCGGGTATGCATTACATTGCCGTCAACCTTGCGGCGGCGCTGCTCTTCCTCATCGGTGTCAGCTTAATCTATGGCACGGCGGGAACGCTGAACATGGCGGATCTGGCGGTCCGCATCCCGGAAATGTCGGCCGATCGCCGCATGCTGATGCAGGCGGGCGCCGGCGTGCTCGGCATTGCATTCCTCATCAAGGCCGGCATGTGGCCGCTCTGTTTCTGGTTGCCGACGGCCTATAGCGCGGCTTCCGCGCCTGTCGCAGGCATATTCGCGATCCTCAGCAAGCTCGGCATCTATGTCATCCTGCGGCTGACCATGCTTCTGTTCAGTACCGGGCCATCCGCCGGCTTCGGTGCGACCGTGCTTCTCTATGGCGGCATGGCAACGCTGATCTTTGGAACGGTCGGTGTGCTGGCATCGCAGGCGCTTGGCCGGCTGGCCGGCTTTTCGGTGCTGGTCTCGTCCGGCACGCTGCTGATGGTGATCGGTATCAATGATGGTTCCATCTCGTCCGGCGCGCTGATGTATCTCGTCAGTTCGACGCTGACGATAAGCGCCTTCTTCATGCTGATCGAGCTCGTCGAGCGCGGACAGGACGCCGGCGCCAGCGTTCTCGCCGTCACCATGGAAGCCTACGGCGATGCCGAGGAGAAGGAGCCGGCCGAAGGCGATGGCGTCACCATGCCCGGCACCATGGCAATGCTCGGCATCTGCTTTGCCGCCTGCGGCATCCTGCTTGCCGGCCTGCCGCCGCTTTCCGGCTTCGTTGCCAAATTCGCCATGCTCTCGGCCATGATGGGAACCGGCGCGATCGGCATTCCGCCGAGTGCCGCCGTCTGGACGTTGATCCTGCTGGTCATTCTCTCCGGCATTGCCGCCCTGATCGCCATGACGCGGGCCGGCATACGCACATTCTGGAGTTCGCTGGAAGGCACGGTTCCCCGCGTCCTCGTCATCGAGATATTTCCGGTCATGGGCCTGCTCGCATTGACGCTTGCATTGACCATCTGGGCCGGTCCGGTCATGCAGTACATGGACGCGACCATCCGCACGCTCAGCGACCCCAATGTCTATGTCGATGCCGTCCGTAATGCCGTGGTTGCTCCGGCAAAAGCGGAGGGCTTGTGATGCTGCCTTACCCGCTTCTGGCGCTGAGCCTGATCCTGATGTGGCTGCTGCTGAACGGCTTCACGCTTGGCCAGCTTATCCTCGGCATCATCGTCGCGGTCTTTGCCTCCTGGGGCATGGCATCGCTGCGGCCCGAAAAGCCGCGGCTGCGGAAATGGTATTTGCTGCCCAAGCTCTTCTTCCGGGTCGTTTTCGACGTCTTGAAATCGAACGCCGAAGTAGCCTGGATCATCCTGAGAGGGCGCTCGCGCAAGACGACGCCGGGCTTTGTGGTCCTTGAGCTTAAGGTGCGGGATCAGATTCCGCTGGCGCTGCTTGCCGTTATCCTGACCAGCACGCCGGGCTCTGCCTGGCTGGAATATGATTCCAACGACAATACCGTGCTGCTGCATGTCCTCGATCTCGAAAACGAGGCGCAATGGCGCGACACGGTCGCCAATCGCTATGAAAGCCTGCTGATGGAGATATTCGCATGAGCGCCATGATCATCCAGATATCCGTGGCGGTTGCGCAGCTGATGATCGTCGCGGCCATGGCGATCGCTTCCATTCGCATGTTTCGCGGTCCGCGTGCGCAGGATCGTATCATCGCGCTCGATACGCTCTATGTGAACGCCATGCTGCTTCTGTTGACCTTCGGCATCGGCACCGGTCGCGTCGTTTATTTCGAGGCGGCGCTCGTGATCGGCATGCTGGGCTTCGTCGCAACAGTTGCACTCGCAAAATTCCTGATGCGCGGCGAGGTGATCGAATGAGCACGCCGTTTGAAAACATACCTCTCTGGGCCGCGATCCCCGTTGGCGGACTTCTCGTAGTCGGCGCCTTCCTGACGCTCGTCGGTGCGATCGGGTTTCTGAGGCTTGGAACATTCTACGAGCGCATCCACGCGCCGACGCTCGGAACGAGCGGCGGTATCGGTGCGATCATGATCGCATCGATGATCTTCTTTTCGATCGCAACGCGGACGCTCGTTATTCATGAACTGCTGATCGGCATTTTCGTAACGGTCACGACGCCGGTCACCTTCATGCTGCTCGCTCGTGCGGCGCTGCATCGCGATCGTGCCGAGCAGAACGGCAACGTCCCGCCAAAGCAGGCTTCGAGCCCGCCAGAGGCTGAGCAGTCAATGCCATAGAGCAGTGGTTGCACGGGTGCGGGCTCGTTCCGCGCTCAGCCGATTATACCATGGTATCGATTGATCCTGCTACGCAGTGGCGTATAGAGCAACTCATCCTGAACTCTTGCATTTCGGGACGCCTGATTCCGGTCAAGCACGCAGTATCACAGAGGACCACATGAACCCGCGATCCAGTCGCCAGCACACGGAAGCCGACAGTCGACGCTTATCGGATGCGTTCGCCGTGCTCACCCAATGCCCGGGCAGACCATGTGACCGCAAAGGCCAACGCCACATGCGTTGATCCGCGGCCTGGCCTCCCGGTTTCGAACAACCATCGAACCAGGAGGTCTCCATCATGATCACTATCTTCGAATTGGCTGCGATGAACGATGCACCGCGCGCCGTAACGCGGTTATCTCGCTGTCACAATTGGCATGATACTTTTGCGTGTGGTCGATTGCCTACTGCATGGGTGGAGCCCGGCCATAACGGAAACGTCTCGCGTCGAAAATGACGATCTCCGGCGGCATGAGCCGTCTGCATTCAACTAGCATTGGTTTCATTTTCAACCGGATAGCGTGTCATGACCGGTAGTCTCGTCATCCTGGAACTTATGGGGCATGTCGCACTTCTCCTCTGGGGAATGCGCATGGTGCAAGGCGGCATTGAAAAGGCCTTCGGCTCCGACCTGAGACGCGTTCTTGGCCGTGCGCTGCGCAATCGCCTGGTGGCCGTTGCCGCCGGCGCGGGTGTGACGATGCTGCTCCAGAGCAGCACAGCGACTGTCATGATGGTGACCTCCTTTGCAGCACGTGGCGCGGTCGCCCTCGTGCCGGCTCTGGCGGTCATGCTGGGCGCCAATGTCGGCACGGCACTGATCGTCAAGGCGCTCTCCTTCGATGTCTCCTTCATCTCACCCTTGCTGCTTCTTGCAGGTTATGTCGCCTTCAGGCGTGGTCCGAAAGGGCGCGTGCGCCAGCTCGGGCGTGTCGGCATCGGGCTTGGCTTGATGCTGCTTGCCCTGCATGATCTCGTGCAGACGATCCAGCCGGTCAGCACCGCGCCCGCGCTGCGAAGCATCCTTGACGCGATTACCGGCGATCCCGTACTCGACATATTGCTGGCGGTAGCGCTGACATTCGCAGCGCATTCCAGCGTTGCCGTGATGCTGTTGCTGGTAGGTCTTGCCGCCGGTAACGTCGTGACGCCGACCGCTGGCCTTGCATTGGTTCTTGGTGCCAATCTCGGTGGTGCGCTGCCTCCGGTCTTCGAAACGAATGCGGCCAATCCGGCCAACCGCCGCGTGCCGATGGGCAATCTCCTGTTCCGCGCGATCGGCTGTATCGTCGTCTTGCCCTTTCTGCAGCCTCTTGCGGATATCCTGCAGAAGCACACGGCGGACCCGGCATCGATGCTGGCGAACTTCCATCTGGCCTTCAATGCTGCGCTGGCTATTGCCTGCGTCGGCCTGCTCGGTCCGACCCAGACGCTATTGATCAAATTGTTTCCCGAGAAGATCAAGCCGGTGGGAGATGCGGCACGCCCGCTCTTTCTGGACAAGTCGGTGCTGGAAACGCCTTATCTCGCCCTTGCCAGCGCAGCGCGGGAGATCTTGCGCATGGGCGATCTGGTCGAGGCGCTTCTTCGCCTGGTTCCGGCCGATCTCGCCCGTCCCGACAAGCAGGCGACGTCACAAGCCATTCGGCTAGGCAGGGAACTCGATATGCTGCATGAGGCCGTCAAGGCCTATCTTGCCCGGCTCGAGCCGTCGGAGCTGACCGATCGCGATGCCAGCCGCCTGTCCGATGTCATCGAATTCGCGGTCAATCTCGGGCATGCTGGCGATATCCTTGAGCGTTGCCTTGAGCAGATCACGCGGCGAGCCGAGGGAACGATCAACGCGGCCGACCACGCCGCCCTGCAGACCATGCAAGCCGAGGTCGCGGCAGACCTTCGGTTGGCGCTGTCGACCTTGACGACGGAAGATCTGCGCTCGGCGCAGGAGCTCGTCGATGCGAAACGGCACCTCAACGAAGCCGAGCGGAGCGCGACAAGGGAGCATCTCGCTCGCCTTGGTGGCGCCAATCCGGTGCTGCTCGGTTCAAGCGGCCTGTTCCTTGCGACGTTGCGCGATCTCAAGCTCGTCAATTCCCATTTTGCCAGCATTGGCTATGCTGTGCTGGGTGCCGAAGATATCGGTGCCAGCCGCGCCTTGCAGGAGGATGCCGACAAGGCAAGCGTGGTCTGAAACGTCCATAGCCGGTCTCACAGCCAGCCGAGCGCGGTCGCGGCCCGGATCGCTTCGGCGCGGCGATGACAGCCCAGCTTGCGAAACAGATTTCCGAGGTGAAATTTCACAGTCACCTCGGAAACGTTGAGGGTATGAGCAATGCGCTTGTTCGACATGCCGCTGGCGATCAGTTGGATCATCTGTACCTCGCGCTGCGAGAGGCCGCCCTGCAAGGCTTTCGCCTGCGGCGAGTTCACGGAGCTTGCAAAGAGCGAAAGCGCGGTGCGGACATCGGACGAGGTTTCGATGAAGCTGCGGATGCGCTGGTTCTTGAGAAGTGGGGAGAGAAAGATCCGCTCTTCAGAGAGTACGCCGTTGCAGCCGAGACGCGTGGCGCCTTCAAGCGCCGACAGCAGATGCGCGCGCGTCGCAGCATTGTCACGGCGCTGATAGGCGGCATAGCTTTGCCAGAGCTGGAGCGCGACCTTTTCGCGATTGGTGACCTTCGGGTTGGCGATCAGCGCATCGATCTGGCGCGATAGATAGGGACGCGGCGTCGACAGACGCACGCTGTCGCGCAGCCATGTCATGGCATAGGAAATCTCGTCCCGTCTGGTTAGCCGCGTCAGTTCCTCGCTGGCGCTTTCGACCCAGTTGCGGCCGATGCGCATGCGGACAGCGGATAGCGTTGCTGCCGCATCGTTCCAGCGATTGGCATTCTGGTAGGCGATGGCGGTGCGAATCTCCATCATGGCGTGAAACTGCAGGCCTTCCGACAGATGGATCCAGAGCCCGTCGAGAAAACCGGGCCTGATCACCATCGGAAAGTGGTCCGCCAGCACCTGTGATGCATAGTGAAGAGCGAATTGCATCAGGCTCGGCCAGATTTCTGCAGCAGCAAAATCATCGAACTCGCTCTGAACGAATTGGAGGAGATCGCGCGGATGGCCGGCCTCATAGGCGATACAGGCTTCGGCGAGCCGCAGCATGCGGAATTCCGCCTCCGCCGCGTGCGGCACCTGTTCCAGTTTCTGCCGGGCCTCCTGGACGGCGCGGCGAGCAAAAAGGACATCGCCGCTCATCAGACGCAATACCGTCTGATGCAGATGGATGAAGAATTCCAGCAACGGTTGGCCGCCCATATGGCCGAGATAGATCAAGGCGCGGGCGGCGGCGGCCTCCGCTTCGCGGAAATTCCGGCGGCGAATCTCGAATTCCAGCAGGGCGTTGTAATAGGCGGCCCATTTGCCGTAATCGCCCATCGGATAATCCGCCATGAACTCGCCGAGGCGGGTGATCATGGCGTCGGTCGGCATCAGGTCTTCGGAGATCATGAGATTGAGCCGGAAGGTTCGTGCCGCAAAGGAAAAGCGCGATCCGCGCTGCAAGACCTTCAGCGGATCGAGATAGTCCGACCCCAGATGTTTGCCGACGAGATGGCGCACGCGTTGCAGTTCTCCGAGCTTTAGAAGCGTGCGGGCCATGGCGAAAAGTACGACCTCGTTGGTTGCGATCATCTCGTGGGAAAAACGCATGATGATGTCGCGAAAGGTCCCAAGGCTGTTTCTATAGATCAGCTCTAGACCTCGGGCACGCTCCAGAATCTGCGCCGCATGGGCCTCGTGCCCGTGCTTGAGGAGCAGCGACATGGCGTCGAGCGCTTGTCCCGCCTGCTCGAAAGCAGAGGCTACTTCGATCACGGCGACCGTGGTTTCGAAGCTTGCCAGGCGTTCGCTGACGGCGCTTGTCAGAAGCTTCAGCAACTCCTCGTGCGCGGCCGGTGTCTGGACCAGAAGCGGCGGTAAAAGCCCTACCCATTCCTCTGAGGAGACAGGCGATCGCGTTTCGAGCCAGATGGAAAGTAGCGCTGTCTGCCCTGGCGAAAGGTGGCCGAGAAAGTTCTCGCGCAGATAATCGATGGACAGGCGAGGGTCTTGCCGGCGTGTCAGCGGCAGGAAAACCGGCCAGCCGGCATAATCCTTGACCAACCGGTTGGCTTCTTCGGCGGGCAGCTCCAGTAATTCCTCATCGGAAAATGTCAGGTCGCCTGCATCGAGCGTCGCCGAACCTCGATGCAGGATGAACCGCGCCAGCCCGCTGATACGCTGATCGGGACGGCAGGCGATGACCACGACGCTGATGGTCTCGATGACCTGAGTGGAAAGACGAGCCGATCGAGCTGAAACCGGTACGTCCCAGAAGAGCCATCCATCCTCGACGTCGCTCATGCGCGGTTGCTGCAGGCTGCAAATCCGCCGGCCCATCGCTTCGGCGGCCATCGACAGGAGCGCGCTCTTTCCGGCTCCCGCGGGGGCACGCAAAAAGATGACGCCGGCGCGCTCCGTAGCGATGCGATGGCAAAGATGAGGTCGGGCAATCAGTCTGTGCATGCGGCGTTTGTAAGCGCGCATTGAAAAATAACCTATACCATAAAGCTAAAAAACTATACCTTCAGCCGGTTGTCCATCGCCTGCAGATGAGGATTGTTGTCTGTCAGTTAGCTGACGAACAAGGAAACTCCCGTCGATGCAGCAACATCCGTTGGTCGCGATCCTGACGCGGCTCGGCACCTTCGTGCTGGTCATGATCGCGCTTTCCATCATGATTTTCGCGCTGGCGCGCGTCGTGCCGGGAGATCCCGCGCGCATGGCCCTTGGCCCTGCGGCAACGCAGGAGCAGGTCGATGCGCTGCGCGTGCAGATGGGGTTGGATAAGCCGCTTCTGGTCCAATATGTCGACTATGTCGGCAAGGCGCTGCGGGGCGATCTCGGCATGTCGCTGGTGTCGCAACGTCCCGTCACGACCGATCTGGAGCAGACCGTGCCGGCGACCGTCGAGCTGGTTCTCGTCTCTGTGATCTTCATGTTTGTGGTGGCCATTCCGCTCGGCGTCATCACTGCACATTTTAGGGATCGCGCGCTGGATCATATCGGCCGCATCCTGTCTTTGACCGGTGTCACCATTCCGAGTTTCCTATTTGCGATCAGCCTGCAATTGCTGGCTGCCCGCTGTCTGCCGAACTGGCCGATCATCGGCCGCCTCGATCACTCTCTCGGCTTCCAGGCTGGGCCGACCGGCTTCCTGTTGATCGATGGCTTGCTGGCGGGACGTCTGGATGTGTTCGTCGATGCGCTTCAACATCTCGTGCTGCCGGCTTTCGCACTCGCCATGGCCGGCATCGGCCAGATTACGCGCATCACCCGTTCCTCCATGCTGGAGAACCAGCGCAAGGACCACGTGTTGACCCTGCAGAGTTTCGGCGTGCCGGAGAGGGTCATCATCTTCCGCTATCTCCTCAAGCTGTCGTCGATTGCGCCACTGACGATCATGGGGCTGGAATTCGCATCGCTGATCGGCAATGCCTTCGTCATCGAGATGGTGTTCGCCTGGGGTGGCTTCGCGTCCTACGGGCTGAACGCCATCCTGCAAAAGGACCTCAATGCCGTGACCGCCGTCGTGCTGGTCGCCGGCCTGTTTTTCATCGTTGCGAACCTGGTCGTAGACGTCCTGATCTCGATCATTGACCCACGCCTGCGCCGCAAGGAGGCACGCTGATGGCCGATATGAAGATGCTTGATGCGTCCGACCGCGGGCTGAGCACGGGTTACATGATGTGGTATCGCTTCAGCCGCAATCCGGCTGCGGTGATCGGCACGCTGATCCTCATTTCCGTCATCGTACTAGCGGTTTTCGCGCCATGGCTGACGCCCTATCCCAAGCATGTGGGTGCTGTGGTCGATTTCCGGGCACGGCACGTTGCACCTGACGCTGCTCATTGGTTCGGCACCGACAAAGTCGGCCGGGATATCTTCTCCCGCACAATTTTCGGCATGCGCGTCTCCCTGCTTCTGGTCATCGGCGTACTTGGTATTTCCGTGCCGATCGGTACGGTACTTGGCCTGATTGCCGGCTATTTCGGTGGCTGGGTCGAAAAGATCATCACGGGCCTGACGAACGTCATGCTGGCGATGCCGCCGCTCGTCATGGCGCTTGCCGTGTCGAACCTGCTCGAGCCGAACCTGATGAACGCGATGATTGCCATCACGCTGCTGTGGTGGACATGGCATGCGCGGCTGATCTATTCCGTTTCCAAGTCCATCGCGTCCGAAGATTATATCGAGGCAGCCCGCCTTGCCGGTGCCGGGCCGATGCACATCCTCTTCCGCGAAATCCTGCCGAATTGCGTTGCGGTGATTTCCGTCAAGACGACGCTGGATGCGGCCTTCGTCATCCTCTTTGGTGCCACTCTCAGCTTCCTCGGCTTTGGTGTGAAGCCGCCCATTCCTGACCTCGGCTCCATGGTCGCCGACGGCCGCCAGTTCATGCCCGATTATTGGTGGGAAGTCGTGTGCCCGGGAGCCGCGGTCTTCTACGTGACGCTCGGCTTCAATCTTCTGGGCGATGGTTTGCGCGACATGTTTGATGTGGAGAGCTGAGCCATGACCGAGCCGCTTCTTAAGATCGAGGCTTTGAACGTCTCCTTCACCACCTATGGCCGCACGCGGCAAGTGCTGCGAGACATTGCCTTCACCGTCGCAGCCGGCGAGCGCGTCGCGCTGATCGGGGAGACCGGATCGGGCAAATCCGTAACGGCAAAGGCGATTATCGGCACCTTGCCGAAGAATGCGGCGATCAGCTCAGGCACGATCTCGGTCGCAGGACGCGATGTTTTGAAAATGCAGCGAAGAGAACGAGAGGCGCTGAAAGGCACGGCCTTTTCGCTGATCATGCAGGACCCGCTTTCATCCTTCAATCCGGTCTTCAAGATCGGCACGCATCTCGATGACGTCATGCGTTTCGCCGACAAGCGCGACGGAGCCAGTTCGTCCAGGGCGGAGCGTCGGAAGCGCATCGCGGCCGTCTTGCGGCGCGTTCAGCTTGCCGATGCCGAGCGTGTGATGAATGCCTATCCGTCCGAGTTGTCGGGCGGCATGCGCCAGCGCGTCCTGATCGGGCTTGCGCTGCTGCACCAGCCGAAACTTCTGATCGCCGACGAGCCCGGTACCGCGCTCGACGTGACGACGCAGGACGAGATCCTGAACCTGATCAACCAGCTGGTGGTCGAGGAGAACATGGCTCTTCTCATGATCACCCACAATCTCGGCGTCGTACGCAAGGTGGCGGACCGAGTGGTGGTCATGCATCATGGCGATATCGTCGAGACCGGCCCCTGCCACGAGATTCTGACGAGCCCGCAGCAGCCTTATACCAAAGCTCTATTGGAAGCCGTACCGCCGCTTTACGGTGAGCGCGTTATCGATCTGCCGCAGAGCGACCGTGCGCCCATCGTCAAGGTCGAAGGCCTCAACAAGGTCTATGGCCGGAAGCCGGGTTTCCATGCCGTTCGCGACGTGAGCCTGACGCTACGTCAGGGCGAAATCTTTGGATTGGCCGGCGAATCCGGCTCGGGCAAGACCTCGGTTGCACGCATCATCATGGACCTGTCTCGCCCGACCTCGGGTAGCGTCACCATTGATGCGCCGGCACCGGGACGTGGCAAGCGGCTGACGCAGATCGTCTATCAGAACCCCGGCACGTCGCTCAATCCCAAGCGCAACGTTCAGCAAACGCTCGCGCTGCCTTTGAAATCCATCGGCATGGATGGACCAGCCCGCGAGGCACGGATGAAGCAGCTCATGCAGCTCGTGCGTCTGCCGCAATCCTATCTGGCGAAGTACCCGCACGAGCTTTCGGGCGGCCAGAAGCAGCGCGTGGCGATTGCGCGCGCGCTTGCCGCCGAGCCGAAGATCCTGATCCTGGACGAGCCGACGGCAGCGCTTGACGTGTCGGTGCAGAAAACGGTTATCGAGTTGCTGTTGCAGCTGCGCGAGGAACTCGGTCTCACCTATCTGATGATCTCGCACGACCTGTCGCTGATGCGCAATTTCTGCTCGCGTATCGCCATCATGCTGCGCGGCGAGATCGTCGAGGAAGGACCGACGCCGGCGGTCTTTGCCGCACCCAATCACCCCTACACACGCGCGCTGATAGCCGCCATTCCCGTCGTCACCGACGAAGAAGAGCGCCTGAAGCCCAGCGTGAGCGAGGAAGAGCGCACGCGCTTCCTCGTCAAAACCACAGACTGATTGAAGAGGAGCCTGACGTGTATCGCGTTGGAATTGACGTCGGCGGCACCAATACGGATGCTGTCGTCCTTGAGGGAAAGACCGTTCTGGCTGGGGTCAAGGCCTCGACGACCGAAGATGTGACTTCGGGCGTGATCGAGGCATTGGAGAAGGTCATCGAGGCCTCCGGCATCGATCGTATCCGCATTGCCGCCGTGATGATCGGCACCACGCATTTCACCAATGCGGTGATCGAGCGCCGGCACATGGACGAGGTCGCAGCCATCCGTCTGAGCCTGCCGTCGGGTGCCGGTCTGCCGCCCATGGTCGACTGGCCCGACGACCTGCGCGAGATCGTCGGCAATCATGGCTACCAGGTCAAGGGCGGCTACGAGTTCGACGGGCGCGAACTTTCACCGCTCGATGAAGACGCCATCGTGCGCATCGCCGGTGAAATCCGTGCAAAGGGCCTGAAGGCTGCCGCCGTGACCTGCGTTTTCAGCGGCATCAACGATGCGATGGAAGTGCGGGCCAAGGAAATCCTGCGGCAGCATTGCCCTGGCCTACCTGTGGTGATGTCGAAGGATATCGGCCGTCACGGCCTGCTGGCGCGCGAAAGTGCTGCGATCATGAATGCGAGCCTGCTGTCGCTTGCGGATCGTACGGTTGCGGCTTTCGGCAAGGCGCTTGCGGCTGCCGGCATCCCGTGCCCGTTCTACATAACGCAGAACGACGGAACCCTGATGGCCGCCGACGTCGTGCGTGCCTTTCCGGTGCTGACCTTTGCCTCCGGTCCGACCAATTCCATGCGCGGTGCCGCATTCCTGACAGGACTGAAGGACGCCGTCGTCGTCGATGTCGGCGGCACGACCTCGGACGTCGGCGCTCTGTCGCACGGTTTCCCGCGACAGGCCTCCACAACCGTCGATATCGGCGGGGTCCGCACCAATTTCCGCATGCCCGATGTCTTTTCCATCGGCCTTGGTGGCGGTTCGCTTGTTGTCAGGGGTGAAGCGGGCATCACCGTTGGGCCGAAGTCGGTCGGTTATCGAGTGCGCAAGGAAGCGCTCTGCTTCGGAGGGTCGACACTGACCGCTACCGATATTGCGGTTGCTGCCGGCAAGGCCGATATCGGTGATCGCGCGCTGGTCGCCAATCTCGACAAGACGCTTGTCGAGGCTGCTGTGGCAAAGATCGATGCGATGCTCGAGGCCTGCGTCGAGCGCAGCCGGATTTCGTCAACGCCGGTGCCAGTCATTGCGGTGGGCGGCGGCTCGATCCTGATGCCTGATCGCATCGGCGATCTCGAGGTGATCCTGCCGGAAAATTTTGCCGTGGCCAATGCCGTTGGCGCTGCCATCGCCCAGATCAGCGGTGAGACGGATCGCGTCTTCTCGCTTGTCGATGGCCGCACGCGCGAGAGCGCACTTGCCGAAGCTGAAGCCGAGGCCCGGGAAAAGGCGATCGCCGCCGGAGCGCTTGCGGAAACCCTTGAAGTTATCGAGCGCGAAGACACGCCGCTTGCCTATCTGCCGGGCAACGCCACGCGCATTCACGTCAAAGTCGTCGGTGAAATGGGAGGCCATCATGCCTGAGACGCGCAAGCAGAAATATGATGACGCCAATCTGCGCCGGCTGACGCCCGAGGATCTCGATGCGCTTGAAATCGGGGCGGGCATTCTCGGCACCGGCGGCGGCGGCAACCCCTATCAAGGCAAGCTCCTCGTCCTCGAAGCCATGAAGGCCGGCTACGAGATGAAGGTTCTGGCAACTGACGCCATCGAGCCTGACGCCCTTTGCATGTCGATCGGCGGCATCGGCGCACCGGTTGTCGGCGTCGAGCGCATCCGCGAAGGGCGCGAGGGCTTGCGCTGCCTGCGCGCCATGGAAGAGCTGATCCGCACGCCGATCGATGCCATCGTCTGCGAAGAGATCGGTGGCGCGAATTCGATGAACCCGCTCGTCACAGCGGCTCTCGGCGGCCTGCCGATCCTCGATTGCGACGGCATGGGCCGTGCCTTTCCCGAAATGCAGATGACGACCTTTTCGATCTATGGCCACAGCTCCACGCCTTCGGTCATGTGCGACCTGCATGGCAATGCCGTGATCTTCAGCCACGCCGTATCGGAAGTCTGGCACGAGCGGATGGCGCGCGCCTGCGTCGTGGCGCAGGGTGGCGGTGCCATGCTGGCGACGGCGCCGATGCAGGCGCATTACGTCCATCAGTATGGCATTCCGAAGAGCTTCACCAAGGCGATCGCGCTCGGCGAAGCGGTGATCCGCGCGCGCAAGGCGCAGGAGGACCCGATTGCCGCCGTTTGTGCGCTGGAAGGCGGCCGGCGTGTCTTCAATGGCAAGATCACCGATCTGAAACGCCATCTGCGCGGTGGTTTCGTCGTCGGCGACATGGAGCTCGCGGGCTTCGACGATTGCGCCGGCCAGATGGCAAACGTGGCGATCCAGAACGAATTCCTGGTCTTCCGCCGCGATGGCGTGATTGAGGTCTGCGTACCGGATCTGATCGTGCTGCTCGATGTCGATACCGGCTATCCGATCACTACCGAAATGCTGCGCTACGGCCAGCGCGTCGCCGTCGTCGCCATTCCCTGTCACGAGCTGTTGCGCAGCGCGCGCGCGCTGGATGTCGTCGGCCCGGCGGCCTTCGGCTACCCGGACATCACCTATTCGCCGCTGCCGGCCCCAGGCCGAAAGGCAGCCTAACCATAAGCGGGGAGTTCCCGCATCAAAGAGGAGAACTAGAATGAAGATGGGTTCCAGAAATCTGCGTCTCTCGACGTTGCTGCTTGCCGGTGTCATGGCATTGCCGCTGACGTCGGTCGCGGCATCGGCGGCCGACAAGGTGTCGATCGCCGTCAACACGATGCAGATCTTCAGCTCGCTCGATCCGGCCAAGGTCACCGACTATACGGGCTACATGGCCATCGTAAACATGTATGATGCCCTGACGACCGTCAGCCCTTCGGGCGAGATCGTGCCCCATCTGGCAAAGTCCTGGGATATTTCCCCGGATGGTCTGACCTACACCTTCCATCTTCGCGACGATGCGAAGTTCCAGGATGGTACGCCCGTCAAGGCCTCCGACTTCGTCTGGTCGATCAGGCGCCTGATCGGCATTAACAAGGGTCCCTCGAACCTCGTCGTCGGCCTCGTAAAGCCCGAAAACGTCACCGCACCGGACGAGAAGACTGTCGTCGTCAAGCTCGATCGCCAGTTCTCGCCGTTCATGGCTGTGACGCCGCTGATGATGGCGCTGAACGAAAAGCTGATCGAAGCCAATTCCAAGCCGGACGACAAATGGGGCGAAGCCTATGTCGGCGAACACTCGGCCGGTTCAGGTCCTTATAAGCTGGTCAGCTACAATCGCTCCGCCGACATGGTGATCGCACGCAATCCCGATTACTTTCTCGGCTGGTCCAAGGGGACGCCGATCGATGAAGTGCGTTTCGTCCAGACGAGCGACGACGCCACCGTCAAGGCGCTCGCCGAAAAGGGTGAGCTCGGCCTCTCCTCGCATGGCCTCGGCAACGACACCTATGAAACGATCGGCAAGATGCCGGGCTACAAGCTGCTCCAGTCGACGACCGCCGGCGGCTTCGTCATCAAGCTGAACAGCAAGGTCTATCCGACCGACGACGTGCATGTTCGGCGCGCGATCGCCTATGCAACCGACTACAAGACCATCCAGGAGGCGATCTATCCGGGCTTCGACATGACCGGCCCGCTTTCTACCGTCTTCAAGGACGCGCATAACGACGATACCCAGCCCGGCGTCTTCGATCTCGAAAAGGCGAAGGAAGAGCTTGCGAAGTCGAAATATGCCGGTCAGAAGATCACGCTGGTCAACAGCTACGTCGCCTCGCTCGCCTTTGAGTCCGAAGTTGCGCTGCTGATGCAGGCCAATCTCGAGCAGATCGGGATCACCCTCGATATCAAGCCCGAACCCTGGAACCGCATCGTCGAGCTCTCGTCGAAGCCGGAAACCACGCCGGCCTCGACGCAGGTCAACATCTCGCCAAATTATCCGTCGCCGGACGCGATATTCTACAACCAGTATCACTCCAAGGCTTCCGGCACCTGGATGTCGATGGAATGGCTGCAGAATCCCGAGGTCGATGCCCTGATCGACAAGGCGAGGGGGACCACCGACATCAAGGCGCAGAACGCGACCTACAAGGAGCTGCAAACGAAGCTTGCCGAGCTGCAGCCCGACGTATGGGCGGTATCGCCGAACAGGCGCTATGCGGCGAACAAATGCCTGCAGGGCTATGAGTTCATTCCCATGCAGAGCTGGGATCTGAACTTCTCGAATTTCCATTGGGACTGCAAGGCGAACTGATCTTCGCCGGCACATGACATAGACCCGGCCCCATTCGGGGTCGGGGCAGCTAGAGCGGTTCAGCTTTTCACGGAATCTCCGAACCGCTCTATCTCCTTATTTTAAGCAATCCCGGACGGAAAACCGCTGCGCACTTTTCCTGGAATTGCTCTATTGCCGAAGGTGAAACATGCTTCAGGAATTTTCCGAAGATAATATCGAGCCGCTCGCAACGGGAGCCTGGATCCTGGGAACCGGAGGCGGTGGCAATCCTTATATTTCGACGCTCAATCTTCGCAGGCTCTATGCCGAAGGCCGTCGCGTCCAGGTGATGGACCCGATGGCGCTCGACGATGACGATATGGTTGCCGTCGTCTCGAAGATGGGAGCGCCGCTGGTGGGGCAGGAACGTCTCAGCGATCCTGTGCATCTGGCGCGCGCGGTCGAGGTCATGGAGGATTACCTCGGAAAACCCTTCCGTGCGATCATGAGCGTCGAGATCGGCGGCTCGAATGCGCTGTCCTCCTTCCTTGCCGCTGCGATGCTGGGCCGGCCTGTTGTCAATGCCGATGCGATGGGACGCGCCTATCCCGAGGCGCAGATGACCTCCTTTGCCATCGGCAACCTACCGATGTATCCGCTTTCCCTCGTCGACGTGCGCGACAACGAGGTCATCGTCACCAAGGCTGCATCCTGGAAGTGGATGGAGCGGATTTCGCGCAAGGTCTGCACCGAAGTCGGCTCGACCGCCGCCACCTGCAAGGCGCCACGCACCGGTCGCGAGGTGAAGGATTGGGGCATTCACTACACCATCACCAAGGCGACTGAACTTGGTCGTGCGGTCATCGAGGCACGTGCGCGTCACGACGATCCGGTGAAGGTGGTTCTCGACCACGAGGGCGGCAAGCAATTGTTCCGCGGTAAGGTGATCGATGTGGCGCGCGAAACCACCGGCGGCTTCCTGCGCGGCCGGACCGTGATCGAAGGCATCGATGCCGACAAGGGCTCCCGAATGGAGCTCGCTTTCCAGAACGAATGGGCGGTCGCCTTCCGGGATGGCGAGCCAGTGGCGATGACGCCTGATCTTCTCTGCCTGCTCGACACGATTTCCGGCAGCGCGATCGGCACGGAATCCGTGCGCTACGGCCAGCGCGTCACCGTTGTCGCTCTACCGGCACCCGAGCTTTTGACCTCGCCTGCGGGGATTGCTGCCGTCGGCCCGCGCGCTTTCGGCTATGACATTGATTTCAGATCGGTATTCGCATGAAACGCATCGGTATTGACGTTGGCGGCACCAATACGGATGCCGTTCTGATCGACGGTGAGAAGATCATCGCTTCCATCAAGGTTCCCACGACGCAAGACGTGATGTCAGGCGTGAAGGCGGCTCTCAGCCATGTGGCCGGCCACGCCGGCGCATCCGGCCGGCCGATCGACGCCGTGATGATCGGCACCACCCATTTCACCAATGCGGTCGTCGAGCGGGCGCGGCTGGAAAGGGTGGCTGCGATCCGCATTGCGCTGCCGACTGGCGCCTCCTTACCGCCCATGTGCGACTGGCCCAATGATTTGCGCGCGGCTGTCGATCCGCTCATCTTCATGGTTCACGGCGGCCATGAGTATGACGGCAGTCCGCTCGTGCCGATGATCCCCGACGAAATCCGCGAAGCGGCCATGAAGATCCGCGATGCTGGCATCACATCGATCGCGATATCGGCGACCTTCTCGCCGCTGACGACCGAATGCGAGGTCAGGGCCGCAGAGATCGTTCGCTCGGTGATCCCCGATGCAAGGATCACGCTGTCGCATACCCTCGGACGGATCGGATTGCTCGAGCGCGAGAATGTCGCGCTTCTCAATGCGGCGCTGCAGTCGCTCGGCAGGACTACGGTGCAGGCATTCTCGGATGCGCTGCGCGAAGCAGGCATTACCGCACCTTTCTATCTGACGCAGAACGACGGTACGGTGGCGCTGGCGGATGTCGCGGCCGCTAACCCGGTTCACAGCTTTGCATCCGGTCCGACCAATTCGATGCGTGGTGCCGCCTTCCTGACGGGTTTAAGCGACGCCATGGTCGTCGATGTCGGCGGCACGACCTCGGACATCGGCTGCCTTGTCGGTGGCTTTCCGCGCGAGGCCAACAACATCGTTCATATCGGTGGTGTGCGCACGCTGTTCCGGATGCCCGATCTCCTGCCGATCGCCCTTGGCGGCGGCACGATCATCGATCCGGAAACGGGCAAGATCGGTCCGCGTTCGGTCGGCTATCGCATCCTGACCGAGGCGCGCGTTTTCGGCGGCAATACGCTGACGACCTCGGACGTCGCCGTCGCCGCCGGCCTGATCGAGATGGGGGATAAGGATCGCGTTCGCGGTCTCGATCCGGCCTTCGTCAAGGCAAGTCTCGACCGCATCCGCGACATGGTCACGGACAGTTTCGACCAGATGAAGACATCGGCAGAGGATGTGCCGCTGATTGCCGTCGGCGGCGGCGCCTTCCTGATCCCGGAAAGGATTGAGGGAGCCTCGGAGATTCTTCGCGTCGAAAACGCCGGCGTCGCCAATGCGCTCGGTGCCGCGATGGCGCAGGTGTCGGGCGAGGTCGATCAGGTATTTTCGGGGCTGAGCCGTGACGAGGCTCTCGCCAAGGCAGAGTCGGAGGCTCAGAATGCCGCCGTCGCTTCCGGCGCGAGCCGCGAGAGCCTAAAGACGCTCGAAGTCGAGGATATTCCGATCGCTTATCTACCCGGCGGAGCGCGCCGTGTAAGAGTAAGGGTCATCGGTGATATCGCCTTCGGTTGAAATAGCATGCCCGATCATGTCGATCGGGCATCATGCATGGGAGCGGTGATAGGACGCGATACGTGACATCACCGGATCGGAGTGGAAAATGATGAAAATTGCGCTGGCTATTCACGGTGGTTGCGGCGTCATGCCGGAAGACAGCATGACGCCGGAGGAATGGGAGGGTGCGCGCCGTGATCTGGCTGCCGCTTTGCGTGCGGGCTATGCGCGGCTGAAGGCCGGCGACAGCGCCATTGATGCCGTCGAGGCTGCTGTCGTGACCATGGAGGATAGCCCGCATTTCAATGCCGGACATGGCGCTGCGCTTAACGAAAACGGCGTGCACGAGCTTGATGCCTCGATCATGGACGGCGCAACGCTGGAGGCGGGTGCCATCAGTGCCTCGCGCGCGATCCGCAATCCGATCAGGGCCGCCCGCGCGCTGATGGAGGACGGTCGCGCCGTCTACATGACTGGCCCGGCCGCCGATCGCTTTGCCGAAGCCAAGGGGCTGCAAGTGGAGCCGCAATCCTATTTTACCACGCAGAAGCGGGTCGAGGCGCTGGAGGCGATGAAGCTCCATGCGGCTGCCGGCACCGAAGGAACGGAAAACGAAAAGCATGGCACGGTTGGGGCCGTGGCGCTCGATACGGCCGGCCATCTTGCCGCCGCCACCTCGACAGGCGGTTACAACAACAAGCCTGACGGGCGCGTGGGCGATAGCCCGGTCATCGGTGCGGGCACCTATGCGCGCGATGGCGTCTGTGCGGTTTCAGGAACGGGCAAGGGCGAATTTTTTATACGCTACGTTGTCGGACACGAGATCGCGTCTCGCATGGCTTATCTGCAGCAGGATATCGCAACCGCAACGGACGGGCTTATCAACCACGATCTGGCGCCGCATCAGATCGGTGCCGGGCTGGTGGCGATAGATGCTCAAGGCATTGCCGTTGCGCCCTACAATACGCCTGGGATGTTTCGTGGCTGGGTGACGCCGGATGGCAAGGGTTTCGTCGCGACGCATGAGCGGGTCTACGAAATCGAGCTCTAACGGGAACTCGGTTGCTGGAAGGCGCGGCGCCGCGTCGTGCTATGGATTTACGGCGCCTGGCGCTCAAGCACATAGTAGCACTGGACGATGGTTTCGCGGCGTGCCCTCGAAAAAAACTCCCTGTTGCCGACTTGGCTGAAGCCCAGTTTGATCAGTACCCGTCCTGAGGCGGGGTTGTCGGATGCGTGGCCGGATTCCAGCCTGGACAGGCCGACCTCGTGGAAGACGAAGTCGATCAGCGCATGGGCTGCCTCGAAAGCATAGCCTTTGCTCCAGGCCGGCTTTTCCAGCCAATAGCCAAGGCTGCCCTTGCTGCCGACAATGCCATCGACGTCGACGATGCCGATCATTCTCTCTTCTTCCTCGATAGCGAAGCGATAGGCGGAGCCTTCGGCCCATTCGTGCTCGTGGCTGGAAAACCAGTTCTCGACATCCTTCTGGTGAGGCGGATAGGTGGCGTTGCTCAGCATCCGCGTCACTGTCCAATCACTCTGAATTTCGAATGCGCGTTTTGCGTCGGCCGCCGACGTCGGGCGCAGGCGGAGACGCGCTGTTACGATGGACGAGCGAGGGATCGATCTTGCAGTCATCATAGAGTGCCTTGCGGATTGAAAAATGCCGACAGAAGTGGTGAGGGAGTATATTCGACACCACTATCCAGGCGCGAGGCGGCAATGAAAAGCTAGTATCTCGCGATTTTATTTGCTGCCTATTTTTTAGCGTTAGACAATATATTGCCGCAATGGGCGCGCAAAAGCGCCGCCTCTTGCGGGCTTGGCCTGTAGGAAATAGGGGACCGGCCGTGAGAGCGTTCCGTTTACGAGGGGCGAACCCCCTTTCGCGGTCCGGTCCTTCCCCGTCAATCCATATCCTCGCAATCCTTGCTTTGGCGAGCGAGTCCTGACGGCTATGGTCTCGCCTGCTCCCGCGTGTGTCCAAGAAAGCCCGACGTCCGGTCGAGAACGGCCTCCATGGCGTGTCTGGCGGCGATACTGTCACCAGCGGCGATCGCTTCGGCGACTGCGGCATGGTTTTCGAGATTGGCCGCGAATGCCCCGACCGTATGTGGGAAAACAGCATCGAGAATGGATTCGATCGCCTGACGCAGGCTCTGCAGCACGGGATTATGTGTCGCGGCAAGGATCGACATATGAAAGGCCTTGTCGGCGGCGACGGCTGCGGTCGGATCCTTCTGGTCCCGCTCCATGCGGCGATAGGTATCGAGGATCGCCTGACGTTCCAGGTCGGTTGCCCGCAATGCCGCCAGTGCGGCGGCTCCGGGCTCGATGATCTGGCGGGCTTCGGCAAAAGCCATAAGTTCATCGTGCGAAATCCGGCCGCGCGACAACCATCCGATCAATTCCCCATCGAGCCACTGCCATTGCTCACGCGGCTCGACCCGTGTGCCCGTGCGTTGTCTGACGGTTACGAGACCCTTGGCTGACAATATCTTCGCCGCCTCGCGCACGACCGTGCGACTGACGCCGAATTCCTGCTCCAGTTCGCCTTCCGAGGGAAGATAGGCGCCGGGGAGGATTTGTCCGGACGCGATGCGGATGCCGAGGGCCTCCACGAGAGCTGTCGTCCTGTTCGGCTTTGTCTTCGTCATGCGTCAGTCCTTCACCCCCATCGCCAACGAGACCAATCAGAATGCGGTGACAAAAGCAAATAGCTTGTTGCCTCACAAACATCATATGTTAAAGGTATGATGTTTGTGAGGCGCTGATGAGCGCCGCGGAGGGGGAAATGAATTTCGATACCAATGCGGAGGCGGTCCGGCGCATCAATCTGCGCATCCTGCCATTCCTGATGCTGCTTTATCTCGTCGCTTACATCGACCGGTCCAATATCTCGGTCGCCGCGCTCGGAATGAATGAGGAGCTGGGCCTGACAAGCCAGATGTATGGGCTGGCGGCCGGCATATTCTTCGCGACCTATATCGTCTTCGAAATACCGAGCAACATGCTGCTGGCCCGCTTCGGCGCACGCCGCTGGATTGCACGTATCATGATCAGCTGGGGCATTATTGCTGCCGGCATGGCGTTCATATCCAACGCCTATCAGCTCTATGGAATGCGCCTCCTTCTCGGAGCGGCCGAGGCCGGCTTCACGCCGGGCATCATCTTCTATCTCGCGAAATGGTATCCGTCGCGCGACAGGGCGAACGCCATGTCCTTCTTCTATATCGGCGCAGCGCTTGCCTCGGTCATCGGCTTGCCGCTCTCCGGCCTGCTGCTCAATGCGCACGGCGTTCTCTGCCTGTCGGGGTGGCGCTGGGTGTTTCTGATCGAGGGCATTCCCGCCATCGTCTTGGGCTTCATCGTGTTGAAGTTTCTCCCCGATCGCCCGCGAGACGCGGCCTGGCTCACCGCCGAACTGCAGGATGGCCTCGAGCAGACAATCGCGGCCGAAGAGGAGAGGGCACCTGTCTCGCATCATGCGTCCTGGAGTGCTGCGTTTTCCAATGCACGCGTCTGGATGCTTGCTTTCTTCTGGCTGCTTCAGGCCTTTGGGACGATAGGCATCACGCTTTTCATGCCTCTGATCGTCAAGAACCTGTCCGGCGGCGGCAATCTGGCGGTGAGCCTGCTTTCAGCGGTGCCGTTTCTGGCCGCCTGCATCCTGATGTTCTTCAACGGGAGGCATTCGGATCGAACCGGTGAGCGTGCCTTTCATCTCGGGCTTCCGCTCACGCTCGCAGGCGCCTGCCTGCTTGGCGCGACCTATGCCGGCGATCCACACCTGGCTTATCTGCTGCTCGTTCTTTCGGTGGCACTCAACTGGGCGGTTATTCCGATCTTCTGGGCTGTCACCACCGAATTCGTCTCGGGGATTGCGGCTGCCGTATCGATCGCGCTCATCAACGCGCTTGCAAACGTCGCCGGCCTTGCCCTGCCGCCGATGATCGGCTGGATCAAGGATTCGACCGGGAGCTATGATATCGCGCTGACATTGGTGGCTGCGGCACTCATCGCAGGTGGTCTTCTCGGCATTACAATCGTCCGCACCGGCGTACCGGTCCTTCGGCTTTCAAAACGGTAAGGCATTCAAGATGGCATTCGAAGCTGAGAAACTGCATGGCATCCACGCGATCCTCTACGCCCTTTTCGATGGCGATGAGAAGCTCGACAGGATGGCGATGAAGCGGCAGACCGAGATTTGTGTGGCGGCAGGCGTGCATGGGCTTGCGGCGCTCGGCCTCGCCACCGAGGTTTCCAAATTGACGGTTGCGGAGCGCCGGACCGTGATGGACTGGCTGGCCGAGGACAATGCCGGCCGTCTGCCGCTTGCCTTCACGATCTTCGGCACGTCGGTTGCCGAACAGGTCGAGCAGGTGCGTCATGCGGAGAAGGTTGGTGCCGACTGGGTGATACTCCAGCCGCCGCCGGTCGGCTCTTTTGGAGCAAAGGAATATATCGACTTTTTTGGCCGCGTCGCGGACGCGACGAAGCTGCCGGTGGCGATCCAGAACGCCCCTGCTTTTCTCGGGCGCGGACTGACAGGGCCGGATCTCGCGGCGTTGCGGACTGTCCATCCCAATGTAAGGGTGCTGAAGGCAGAGGGCTCTGCCGTCGAGGTCAAGGCGCTGATGGAGGCGATCGGCGACGACGTACCTGTTTTCAACGGCCGAGGTGGCCTGGAATTGCTTGATGGGCTGCGGGCCGGTTGCGCCGGCTATATTCTTGCTCCGGATCTCATCGATTATGCGGTCAAGGCATATAACGCCTTTCGCGCCGGGGATGAGGCTCGCGCCGAGGAAATCTATCGCGCCATGCTCCCGTCCGCCGTTGCCGTCATGCAGGGGATCGAGCACCTGATGTGCTATGGCAAGCGGCTGTTCGCGGAGCGGGCGGGGCTCACGGTTTGGGATCGGGCGCCAGCGATGCGTCCGACGCCGTTCGGCGAGGAACTCGTCGCCTTGCATGCAAGGAGGCTCGGATCTTTCCGAAGCTGATCTGGTTCTAACTCTCGGACTGCGGCAGTTCCAGCTTCTGAACCTCCAGCGCCTCGCGCAGGAGGTTCTTCATCTGCTCGGCCGCGCCGGGGCCGTTGGCGCCGGCAATAGCCTCATAGACATTCTGGTGACGGCGTATCCAGCGTTCGTCTTCCTTTGCCGTCCGTTGCAGTCCCGCCTTGAAGACGTGTTTCAGCCCCGCCGAGATCAGCGACCCCAATGCCAAATAGAAGGCGTTGCCCGTCGCGGCCAAAATGGCGGTGTGAAACGCAAGATCATGCTCGATCTTTTCTTCTGCGGTCGAGGCAAGGGTCATGCCAAGCAGGGCATGTTTCATTTTCTGCAGCGTCTGCGGTGTCGCGCGCGCGGCAGCAAGCTCCGCCGCGGCCGGCTCGAAGGATTGCCGCAGTTCATAGAGGTCGATACGCGCCCGTTCGCTGCCGTTCTCCGCGCCGAGCCTCCATGCGAGAACCTGCGGATCAAGCAGAAGCCATTCCGAATGATCGGTCACTCTGGTGCCGCTTCTCGGGCGGCTTTCGAGAAGGCCCTTGGCCGACAGAATCTTGATGGCTTCCCGGATGACGGTACGCGACGTCCCGAAATGGTCGCAGAGCTCCTGCTCCGTTCCCACAGAAGCTCCCGCCGCAAGCCCGCCGCCGACGATCCGCTCGCCCAAAGCATGCACGATCGCGTCATGGTATCTTTTGTTCGTGCCGAGGCTTGCGTCGTCGGCATCCGAAGTCATCCCGGCCATCTGCTTTTCCCAAAAATCGAGACATGTCTAGCGTCTTCAGCCTGTGGTCACAAGCGCAACCGCGCTTGACCGCCTTTGTCTATTTGTATAACAAAAATATAAATCATAATACAAAAGAGGCAATCATGACCAAGGATTCAAAGCGTCGGTCGCAGGCGTGGTTCGGCGGAGTGGACAAGGATGGCTTCATCCATCGCTCGTGGATGAAGAATGGCGGTCTGCCCGATGATGTATTCGATGGCCGCCCCGTCATCGGCATTTGCAACACGTTTTCGGAATTTACGCCCTGCAACGCCCATTTCCGCGAGCTCGTCACGCATATCAAGGCGGGCGTCCTGGAAGCCGGCGGGTTGCCGCTCGAATTTCCGGTGTTCTCCTGCGGCGAATCCAACCTGCGTCCGACGGCGATGCTCTTCAGGAACCTCGCTTCCATGGATGTCGAAGAAGCGATCCGCGGCAATCCCATGGACGGCGTCATCCTGATGGCCGGCTGCGACAAGACCACGCCGTCGCTGCTGATGGGCGCGGCCAGTTGCGATCTGCCGACGATCGTCATTTCCGGTGGGCCGATGCTGAATGGCAATTTTCGCGGCAAGCCGATCGGCTCCGGCACGGATGTGTGGAAATTCTCCGAGGAGGTGAGGGCAGGCACCATGAGCCGGCAGGAATTCATGGATGCGGAAAGCGCCATGTCGCGCTCGCCCGGCCACTGCATGACGATGGGAACGGCATCGACCATGGCGTCGATGGTGGAAGCTCTCGGCGTTGCCCTGCCGACCAATGCGGCATGGCCAGCCGTGGATGCCCGGCGTGCGCGCCTCGCTCGCATGACCGGGCGCCGCGCCGTCGTCATGGTCAAGGAGGATATGCGGCTTTCGAGGGTTCTCACGCGGCAGGCGTTTGAGAACGCCATCAAGATCAATGGCGCGATCGGTGGGTCGACCAATGCCGTCGTTCATCTGCTTGCCATCGCCGGGCGTATCGGTGTCGACCTGTCGCTGGAGGATTGGGACAGGCTCGGCCGCGATGTCCCGACGATCGTCGACCTAATGCCGTCGGGAAAATACCTCATGGAGGATTTCTGTTATGCCGGCGGTATCCCCGCCGTGATGAAGGAGATCGCCGATCTTCTCCACCTCGACGCGCTCACGGTATCGGGGGGGAGTGTCGGAGAAAATATTGCCGATGTCGTCAATCACAATCCGGATGTCATCCGCAGCCGGTCAAATCCGCTCGTCGACAGCGGGGGAATTGCCGTCCTCAAAGGCAATCTTGCGCCTGATGGAGCCGTGCTCAAACCATCGGCCGCATCGCCGCATCTGATGCGTCATCGCGGCCGTGCTGTCGTCTTCGAAAATATCGAGGACTTCCATGCCAGGATCGACGATCCGAACCTTGATGTCGATGAGAATTCCGTTCTCGTTCTGAAGGGTGCCGGTCCGCGCGGCTATCCCGGCATGGCTGAGGTCGGCAACATGGCTTTGCCAAGCAAACTGCTGGAGAAAGGCGTGCGCGACATGGTGCGCGTTTCCGACGGCCGGATGAGCGGCACCGCCTATGGAACGGTAGTGCTGCATATATCGCCGGAAGCTGCCGCCGGCGGTCCGCTGGCGCTCGTCGAGCAAGGGGATTTTATCGCACTCGATGTCGAGGCCCGCACATTGGTTCTCGACGTGCCGGACGACGAGCTTGCAAGGCGGCGGGCGGCGTGGAAGGAGCCGGTGCCGCAAATGACCTCCGGATATCAGGGCCTTTACGTTCGAACGGTCATGCAGGCCGATACCGGCGCCGATCTCGATTTCCTGGTCGGAGGACGCGGCGCCAAGATCCCGCGCGAGAGCCACTAATTCATTTCGTTCAGAACCATAAAAGGAGGAGATCGATGGTTTCCGAAAAAGACCTCGTCGCCAAGATCACTTGGCGGTTGATGCCCTGGCTGGGCTTCCTGTACTTGATTGCTTACATCGACCGGCAGAATGTCAGTTTCGCAAAATTGCAGATGGTCGATGCGCTCGGCCTCAGCGAATATGCCTATGGGCTGGGAGCATCGCTGTTCTTCATCGGATATTTCATTTTCGAGGTGCCGAGCAATCTTCTGCTGACCAGGTTTGGTGCGAGCAAATGGTTCGCGCGTATCCTGGTGTCATGGGGGATCGTAACCATCGCGCTCGCATTCACCGCCAATACGACGATGTTCTACATTCTTCGCTTCCTGCTTGGTGTGTGCGAGGCAGGGTTCTTTCCCGGTGTGCTCTATCTCCTGACGCTTTGGTATCCGTCCGAACATCGCGGCAAGATGGTCGGCTTGTTCATGATCTTCAGCGCTGTCGCCAACGCCGTCGGCGCGCCACTGGGTGGAACTCTTCTCAGCCTCGATGGCCTGTTCGGATTTGCAGGGTGGGAATGGGTCTTCCTTGCAACCGGTGTTCCTGCCGTGCTCGCTGGAATTGCCACGCTCTTTCTGCTTCCGGATAGGCCTGAACAGGCGGCTTTTCTCGGTAATTCGGAAAAGGCATGGCTGGCGCAGCGATTGGCATCGGAGGATGCGGGGATCGATAGCCATGGCCGCAATCCACTTGCCACGCTATTGGATGCCAGGGTGCTGCTCATGTCCATCTGCTTCATCGGCTTTCCGCTATCCGCGTACGGGTTGAGCTATTGGTTGCCGACGATCGTCAAGAGCTTTGGGGTCGATAGCCTGACGAATGGATTTCTCAACATCATTCCATGGGTTCTGGTCGCGATAGGCCTTTATGTCGTACCGGCTGCGGCTGCCCGATCCAGATCGCAGACCCTGTATATTGTCGGGCCTGCTTTGGTCGGTATTATCTGCCTCGTCGCATCCGCCGTTCTAGCCAATCATGCGCTGCAATTTGCCTTCCTGTGTCTGGCGGCAGCGGGAATCTTTGCGGGGCAACCTGTCTTCTGGAACTTGCCGTCGAAATTCCTGAAGGGGGCAGGCGCGGCAGCGGGATTGGCGGCGATAAATTCCGTCGGCAATCTTGGCGGCTTTATCGCACAGAATGTTGTCCCATGGATCCGGGACGCGACAGGCAGCGCCACCGCACCGATGTTCTTCCTGGCTTTCTGCTTGGCGATCACGGCTCTGCTGGTTCTGCTTGTCCAATCTTCCATCTTGCGCAAGGACGCATCGCACGTTCCCGGAAGCATGATCGGGAGAGTGTGACGGCACGAACCCGACAGCGATGGATAGGCGCCGTGATCTCTGCATCTCGCAAGGGCCACGGCGCGGCAAACCCTTGCGGTACCCGCCTCAGAGGACTTTCTTGAAACCGATGTGGCTGGCGACAAATCCCAGCTGTTCATAGAAGCGGAGTGCCGCCGAGCGTGACTTGTCACTCGTCAATTGCACCAGAAAGCAACCTCTCGAACGGCAATAGTCAAATGCCCATTCGAACGTCTGCTTGCCAATCCCCTTGCCCTGATGGGACGCAGCGATCCTGACGCCCTCGATCTGCCCTCGCAGCGCGCCCAATCTCGATATGTTGGGAATGATCGTGATCTGGAAGGTGCCGATGACGCTGCCACTGTCGGTCACGACGGCCAGAAATTGATTGGGATCGGCATTAATCGCGGCGAAGGCTGTTCGATAGGCATCTGGGACAGGAAGGCTTGTATCTTCTCTGCCTGCGCCGAGATCGTCTTCTGCAAGTAGTGCGATGATCGCCTGAAGGTCGGCGTCGTTCGCTCTTCTAAATTCGACCACTTGGTTTGCGCTCCTTCCATATCGATCGCATCGAAATCCATATTGCCATGCTGCTTGGCTGGCCTATGGATGCTCAAAGATTTAAGGGAGATCAACAGGAATGGCGATTTCGATTTTCCAGCATTGTCCGTCTGCCCATCCATCGAACAGCACCGTGGTCCATCGGAAGGCCACGCAGGACCCAGCGGATGTCCACGTGCGGACGCAGATTTCAAGCCGCCGATTTGCGCTTTGTTGCGGGAGCCTCGAACAGATGGGCTCGAGCCTCTCTGGCGGCATAATTCGATGATATAATCTATAATTTTAATAGACAAATGATTCGGGCAATGATGTTTCAATCATCGACCGCACAATGAAAGATCGTGCCGTGCGAAGCGGACCATCGATCATGCATGCTCTGCGTGCGAAGCGCTGAGCGGAGTTTACAGAGTGGTCGGCAAGATCGGTGATCCTGACGACCGTCCCCGGGCAGCCTTCAGAACATTGTTTGGAGGCATATGCATGAGCGATATCATCGTCCGGTCGTCATTGCTGGATCCGGCGGCAGAACCGCTGATCGATGGCCTTGCCAGCGAGTATGATGGCAGATATGGCGCCGCCAGCCGTCCGGGCGGCGCACGCGCGGAAATCATGCGCTATCCGAGCGCCCTGTTTGCCCCGCCGCTTGGCGATTTTCTCCTGCTGCAGCGTGGCGGTAAAACCATTGCCGGTGGCGCCTTCATGAGCCACGACGATGAAACCGCTGAGTTCAAACGGATATGGGCGCATCCGGATCTCCGGCGTCAGGGATTGGCGCGCCGCATCATGATCGCGCTTGAGGAGAGTGCTGGGCAACTCGGCTATAGCCGGGCCTATCTTAGCACCGGCTTTCGTCAACCGGAGGCCGTAGCCTTCTATCTGTCGCTCGGCTATCGTCCCCTTTTCGACCCGACTGTCGACCCGAGCTTCTATCGCTCTCTGCCTTTCGAAAAGCACATTGGCAAAAGGACGGGCGAACCCGGTCTAACGCCGATCTATCCGCCCGCAGCCTCTTTCGAGGAGGCCACGGCGCGCGTGACTGCGCTGAAGGCTACGCAGGAGCAGCTCATCATTGCCCGTCTGGCGGCTCGCGAAACTTCTGCTGCCTGACGGCATGGCACCTCCGATGGCGATCGGCAAACCCTGGGAAGCAACGGGGGCCGCCTTCGGGGTTCATAATCATCACGAAACAGGATTTCACATGACGCATCCAAATGGCCTCAGGGTCGGCATCGGGTTAGATGTTGCCGCGCAATCCCGCACTCCGCGCGATGCTCAGAAAAATTTCTGGCGGGCGTTTGTCGCGCGTTTCGACACGGTTGTTGATTTCGTGACGCTGGAAGATGGTTTTGCCCGTCCCGACGGTGACGGGCTGGATGCCGTGCTACTCGCCAATTGGCTCGCAGCGGGCAGCAGCAATATCGGAATCATCCCCGGTGCGGCGGTCAATTTCCTCGAGCCGTTTCATGTTTCGACCGCCATCGCGACGCTGGATTTCGTGAGCGAGGGCCGGGCGGGTTTCCTGCTTCAGCAATATGATGGGTTGATAGCCGTGCATGCCCGGCAAGCCATCGGTGCCCTCAATGGCTTTCCTGTAACGGAGAGTTCGGCCTTGCGTCAGGATGGGCTTGATGTTGTCGATGTCGTTCGTGGCTTATGGGACAGCTGGGAAGATGGAGCGATCATTCGAGATAGGGAAAGCCAGCGTTTTCTGGATGGCTCGAAGCTGCATTACATCAATTTCAAAGGCAGCGGCTTTCAAGTTCTCGGTCCTTCGATCACGCCGCGCCCGCCTCAGGGGCAGCCAGTGGTCGCGGCAGCTTATCGTCATGGGGATGATCCGTCCCTCGCCTCGGCTGCCGATGTCGTCTTCCTCCATCCGGATAGCCCCGACATTGCCACTGTCGTCGCAACTATCCGCTCTGCGGACGAGACTAGGGCGCGGGCATTCATCGCCGACGTCGTCATCGATGCTGTGCCGAAATCGGTCGACGACTATGTGGCGCAACTTGGCGAGTTCGCTACGTCGGATATCGCCGGTATTCGCCTCGTTCTGAGCGATCCGGCGGCGCAGGCGGCATATGTGATCGACGAGCTTGTTCCGGCGCTGAGGAGCCGCTCGTCTGTTGGCCCGGTCGCTACGGGTCCGTTGAGAGGTCGATTTGGCCTGCCGGCAGCCGGCAATCGCTATACCGATGCAGCCTGAATTTCCAAGGAGAGCCCCATGACGAAGAAGCAGGTAATTCTTGGAGCCCAATTTCCCGGCGTCAATAACTTCACAGTCTGGAGCGATCCGGCTGCAGGAAGTCAGATCGAGTTTTCGTCCTTCCGCCATTTTGCCGAAACGGTCGAGCGAGGAAAGTTCGACTTCATATTTCTGGCGGAAGGCTTGCGCATCCGCGAGCAGAAGGGGCGCTTTCACGAGCTGGATGTTGCAGGCCGCCCGAATACGCTTGCCATTCTGACCGCGCTTGCCTCGATTACCGAACATGTCGGCCTGATCGGCACGCTGACGACCACCTTCAATGAGCCGTATGTATTGGCCCGACAATTGGCGACGCTGGATATCCTGTCGGGCGGACGCGCCGGCTGGAATGTCGTCACTTCACCCGACGCTTTTACCGGCGCGAATTTTCGTCGCGCGGACCACCTTCCCCATGAGCAGCGCTACGAACGCGCCCGCGCGTTCATCGAAGCCGCGCAAAGCATATGGGGCGGCGGGGAGTTTTCGATCCGGTCGAGATATTTCGATATCGTCGGGCGGTCCGGACTTGAGCGGTCGCCACAAGGCGCTCCTGTCATTGCTCAGGCTGGAGATTCCGATGAGGGAAGAGAGTTTGCGGCTCGCCATGCCGACCTGATCTACTCCCGCCATGGCTCGCTTGAGGCTGGGCAAGCCTTCTATGCGGATGTAAAGAAGCGTTTGGCGAAATATGATCGCAGCCATGACGCTTTGAAAATCCTGCCTGGGGCCAATTTCGTCATAGGTGACACGCAGGAGGATGCAGAAGAGAAGCAGAAAGCGATACGCCTGCAACAGGTCAGTCCAAAGAGTGCGATCGTGTTTCTCGAACAGGTTTGGAACAGGGATCTCTCAAGCTACGATCCGGATGGGCCGCTACCGGATATCGATCCGGATGTTTCCGGAGAGAGCCTGGTTCAAGGCCGCGCCAGCAATCAGGATATCAAACGGCGGCTGGATACGGCGCGGTCATGGCGCGAGATTGCCGAGCGGGATCGCCTTAGCATCCGCGAACTTGCCATCCGCGTTACCGCTCGAAAGCAGTTCGTCGGAACGCCGGAAAGCATCGCCGACGAGATCAATCGCTATGTGCAAGCCGACGCTGCGGACGGCTTCGTCTTTGCGCCGCACCTGACGCCCGGCGGTTTTGACGAATTCGTCGATAAGGTCGTGCCGGTTTTGCAGGAGCGCGGTGTCTATCGCAGGGAATATGCCGATGCGACCCTCCGCTCCAATCTTGGCCTGCCGGATCCGACGGAAGAAAGCCGGTCGCTGCGGCATCTTTCCCAGACCGCGTGATAGGCTCTACCAGCTCAATATTTCGAAATCGGCCGACTGATGTCATTCACCTTTGAGAAAATGCATGCCAATGGAGATGACTTCATCATTGTCGATTGCCGTGGACAAGCGCCGTTCATCGATGAAGAGATCGTCCGGCGTCTCGGCAATCGCAATCGTGGAATAGGATTCAATCAGCTAGCGGTCATGACCGATTGTGCGGATGCGGCCGCCCGCCTTGCCTTCTGGAATCCCGACGGCTCGACGCTGGATGCTTGCGGCAGCGCCACGCGCGGGGCTGCATGGAAGCTGATGCGGGAGCACACTCCTCCAGAGTTGTGTTGAGAACCGAGCGGGGGCTCCTGACCTGTGCTCAGGCGGAAGATGGCTTGATATCGGTCGATATGGGCGAGCCTCTTCTTCATTGGACGGACGTCCCGCTTGCAGAGGAGATTGACACCCTCCGGCTGCCGCTGGATGGCAGTCCAGCCGCTTGCAGTATGGGGAATCCACATTGCACCTTCTTTGTTGAAGACGTGGAGGCGGTTCGCATCGAAGAGCGCGGTGCGGCGGTGGAGAGGCATCCTCTCTTTCCGCTGGGAACCAACGTTCACTTCATGCAGGTGATAGATTCCACACGGATTCGGCTTCGAATATGGGAGCGCGGCGGCGGCATTTCGCCCGGCTCGGGATCGTGTACCTGCGGTGCCGTGGTCAACGGAATCCGGCGTGGCCTCTTGAGCAATTTCGTGGAGGTCGAATGTGATGGCGGCCTCTTGAAGGTGGCATGGAATGGTGCCGGTGGCGTATTGCTGACAGGGCCTGTTGAACCGGCGTTTCAGGGTATCTGGTTGACGTAACACCGGGCAAAACTGATGCGGCGTGCCCGAGCAGGCCCTCCGGTTTCGCCTCCCGGTTTCGCACGAGATGCTCGACCTCGACATTTGCGTCTCTTCCCGCGGTCGATCGCGAATGATCGGCCGTAGCCGGCTTTTCGCCCACTAAAAGCTCGGCGGCGTGCAAGCGCTGATGACCTCGCAGGGATATGGCCCGACGCAGCGGAAGCGATGCGGGCGACGGCTTTCGAAGTAGTAGGCGTCGCCTGGGCCGAGAATGCGGCGTTCGTCGTCCACTGTCACCTCCAGGCGGCCGGAGAGGACGATGCCGCCTTCCTCTCCCTCATGCACCAGCGGCACCTTGCCGGTATCGGCGCCTGGCTGATAGCACTCCTTCAGGATCTGAAGGCTGCGGCCGAAGAGGTTTTCGCCGATCTGGCGATAGGAAATCGGCCCCTTGCCGATCTCGACCAGTTCCTCGGCCGCATAGAAGGCCTTTTTCGGCGCTTCCGGTTCGAAAGCGAAGAATTCGGCAAGGCCGATCGGGATGCCGTCGAGAATGCGTTTCAGCGCGCCGACGGATGGATTGGCCGAATTGGATTCGATCAGCGAGATCGTCGAATTGGTGACGCCCGCCCGCTTGGCGAGTTCACGTTGGGAGAGGTTGCGTGCCAGGCGCAGATGACGCAGGCGATTGCCGATATCGACGGACATTGCGGTCTCAAGTTTCAGATGTTCGAAATATCGAAAACATCTCATGTGAAATAAGCAAAATCAATGGCTTAAATTCAGCGAGAAAAGGACTTGTTCGGAACAGGAAAATCGCTGATGTCAGAAGCAGCGCAATGGAGGCGATAATGGACAAGATCACCCATCCCAACACCCCTGTTCTCGACAATTTCTGGATGCCGTTCACAGCAAACCGGCAGTTCAAGGCCGCCCCGAGGCTGCTCGCCGCCGCTGATGGCATGTATTATACCGATGTCGACGGCAACAAGGTGCTCGACGGGACGGCGGGCCTCTGGTGCGTCAACGCCGGCCACGGCCGCAAGAAGATCGCACAGGCGGTCGAGCGGCAGTTGTCGACCATGGATTTCGCCCCGACCTTCCAGATGGGACATCCCATTGCCTTCGATTTCGCCGCAAAGCTCGCCGCGCACGCGCCGGGTGGGCCTGAGGCCGGGCTCGACCGTGTGTTCTTCACGGGCTCCGGTTCTGAATCCGTCGACACCGCGCTGAAGATCGCCATCGCTTATCAACGCGCGATCGGGCAGGGCACGCGCACTCGCATCATCGGCCGCGAGAAGGGTTATCATGGCGTCGGTTTCGGCGGAATTTCAGTCGGCGGTCTCGTCAACAACCGCCGCGTTTTTCCGCAGATTCCTGCCGATCACATGCGTCATACGCTTGATATCGAGCGCAACGCCTTCAGCAAGGGCCTTCCGGCCCATGGCATCGAGCTTGCTGAAGATCTGGAACGGCTGGTCGTGCTGCACGGGGCTGAAACGATCGCAGCCGTCATCGTCGAGCCGATGTCCGGTTCCGCCGGCGTCATCCTGCCGCCGAAGGGCTATCTGGAGCGGCTGCGCGCCATCGCCGACAAATATGGCATCCTGCTGATTTTTGATGAAGTGATCACCGGTTTCGGCCGCCTCGGCACCCCGTTTGCGACCGAGTATTTCGGCGTGGTCCCCGATCTCGTCACGACAGCAAAAGGCATCACCAACGGCACGATACCGATGGGCGCCGTCTTTGCCAGCCGCAAGGTCTATGATGGCCTGATGACCGGCCCGGAAAACCAGATCGAGCTCTTCCACGGCTATACCTATTCCGGCCATCCGGTCGCTTGCGCCGCCGGACTCGCGACCATGGAAATCTACGAGGAAGAAGGCCTGCTGACGCGTGCAGCCGAGCTTGCCGAGGACTGGCAGAACGCCCTGCATTCGCTGAAGGGTCTGCCGCATGTGGTCGATATCCGCAATCTCGGTCTCGTCGGCGCCGTCGAACTCGCCTCGCGTGATGGTGCTCCCGGCACGCGCGCCTACGACGTCTTTGTCGATTGCTTCCAGAAGGGCCTGTTGATCCGCGTAACCGGCGATATCATCGCGCTCTCTCCGCCACTCATCATCGAGCGGGCTGAGATCGAAACGATCGTCTCCATGCTTGGCGATGCGCTGAAGCGGGCAGCCTGATAATCTCTGAGCCTGACCGATGTGGATAGCGTCGGTCAGGCTCGGTTCGTGAAGGACTGTGATCGCTTCTGTCCTTGCCGCGACATGATCGCTGGCAGCTGTTTGCCATTTTGCCATATGGAATGAAAGCGCCTCATGTCGCCCAGCAGAGCGATGATGTCGTTTTTTCATGCGCAACACGGTTCCTCCCGTGATCTTCTGGACATGTTCAAGGTGCCATCGGGAAGCGCCCGATGGATAATTGGGAAACCGGTCAGAAGCCGGTGCTGCCCCCGCAACGGTAGCGGACCGAATATCTCGATCGATGCCACTGGCCGAAGTGCCGGGAAGGTGTCGAGATGTCCGAAAGGACAGGTCCAAGCCCGGAAACCAGCCTTGACGGCAGGCTTGACTGATCGCGGTGGGCGATCGAGAGGTGAATGCGGGTTCCCTGGGATCACCCCGTTCCAATCTCGCGCAGCTTCCTGTCAGTCATGCTTGCGCCGGCCGGGATGCCGCGAAAGCTGCTGCTCCCGAGACCGACTTTGCTGCCGTTCAGCCCGTTGAGGAGCGGGCCGATCCGAAGAGGTCCGACATTCGGGCAATCATCAAGCGTTCAATCAAGGAGGAGATGGCATGACTGGGAACAGAGGCGTCGTCTATATGCGGCCCGGCAAGGTCGAAGTGCGCGATATCGACGATCCGAAGCTGGAGGCGCCGGACGGCAGACGCATCGAACATGGTGTGATCCTGAAGGTGATCTCCACGAATATCTGCGGCTCCGATCAGCACATGGTTCGTGGTCGCACGACTGCGATGCCCGGCCTCGTGCTCGGGCATGAGATCACCGGACAGATCATTGAAAAGGGTATCGATGTCGAGATGCTCGATGTCGGCGACATCGTCTCGGTTCCGTTCAACGTTGCCTGCGGCCGTTGCCGTTGCTGCAAGTCGCAGGACACCGGCGTCTGCCTGACGGTCAATCCGTCGCGCGCCGGCGGCGCCTATGGCTACGTCGACATGGGCGGCTGGATTGGCGGCCAGGCGCGCTACGTGATGGTGCCTTATGCGGATTTCAATCTGTTGAAGTTCCCGGATCGAGACAAGGCCATGGCGAAGATCCGTGATCTGACCATGCTTTCCGACATTCTGCCGACGGGCTTTCACGGAGCCGTTCGTGCGGGCGTCGGGGTGGGTTCTACGGTCTATGTCGCAGGTGCAGGGCCGGTCGGTCTGGCTGCTGCTGCTTCCGCTCGTATCCTGGGTGCCGCCGTCGTCATGATCGGTGACTTCAACAAGGATCGTCTTGCACATGCAGCCAAGGTCGGTTTCAAGCCCATCGATCTTTCCAAGAGCGATCGTCTGGGCGATATGATCGCGGAAGTCGTCGGCACCAATGAAGTGGATAGTGCGATCGATGCAGTCGGTTTCGAGGCGCGCGGTCATTCGGGCGGGGAGCAGCCCGCGATCGTGCTCAATCAAATGATGGAGATTACACGAGCCGCTGGTTCGATCGGCATTCCAGGACTGTATGTGACGGAGGATCCTGGTGCCGCAGACAGTGCTGCCAAGCAAGGCAGCCTGTCTCTGCGCTTTGGTCTCGGCTGGGCGAAAGCGCAATCCTTCCATACGGGTCAGACGCCGGTGCTGAAGTACAATCGCCAGCTCATGCAGGCGATCCTGCACGACAGGTTGCCGATTGCCGATATTGTCAACGCCAAGATCATTTCACTTGAAGATGCGGCACAAGGATATGAGAGTTTCGATCAAGGTGCTGCAACGAAGTTCGTGCTCGATCCGCATGGCGAGCTGACAAAGGCAGCGTAGAGAAGAAGAACGCACAGGATCACGGAGTGATCCCGAGGTGAATGCAGACCAAGGGCGGAGATTGGTATCTCCGCCCTTGGTGTCGTAGTGGCGAACGCATATGAGTTTGCCGGACAACAAAATGGCGGTAAGAGCCAGAGAAGGCATCGATTGCCCATCCATATACCTGCAAGTTTGTGCACCGCCATAGAGCATTTCAAGCAAGTATGCGCCGCAGCACGTCTTGCCGACGTTTCAGATCATGTTTGAAAATGGCTGGTCGGGTCGGAAAATCCGTGAAATTTGAGTGCCCCTGGTCTCCAGAGGTGGCTGCAGAGGCCAATTATCGATAATAATGACGTATTATGTTGCCATTATACATCTATCCTTTACATATATGCGGGCATCCATGCGGAGGAGCTTCGTCATCGCTTCCTAAGCAACGGCGGCTTGACAAAGAACGCTAACCTGAAGAGATCGGATCAATGGCAAACTTTCTTGAGAAATGGACTTCAAAAAAGGCTGATAAGCCGAAGGCTGGCGCACGCAATGTTGTTGATACATTTCGTGCTCGAGTAGCGGAACAGAAGGCATATCTGGAGGAGTACGAGCGAGACGCGGCAGGTTTCAAGAAGTGGCGCTCCACTTGGTTTCAGCGTGTTCCCGGTGGCTTTGGCGTGACGGTCGGTCGTGACTCCGTCAACGCCGGCCGTGGATTGAGCTATGTTGTTGTCGACGCGATCAAGGACGTGGCTGAGTTTCTCGATGATCTCGCCTATCACGCAGAGCATGATGCCGGCTTCCGGCAGGCCCTCGAGCAGAACCGCCAGCGTCGCGTCGCACTTCTGAATGCGGCAAAGACCGGAGGCAAGGCAGCGACGTCGAAGGCCAAGGCGAAGGCTACCAAGCCCGCCGCAACGGCAAAGTCGGCCGCCGTCAAGCCTGCTGCTACCAAGGCAGCACCGAAGGCTACTCGGGCAAAGGCTGCTTCCGTAGCTGCTCCCGCACCGGCTGCTGCAGAGGCAGCAAAGCCGAAGCGCACGCGTAAGACGAAGGCTGCAGGCGCAGCAGAATAAGATCAGAAAGCCCGCTTCATGCGGGCTTTTTCTTGGCTTGAAACATGCTCATGTCATTGAAGATGTATGGCAGCGCCATCGAACAAGCATTATGGCGGATGTATCCTTGACATTGCCGGTCCCAAGAGTTGGACCGAACTGGAAGAGAGATACGAGCCTAATGAGATGACTATGCGGCTATTGATGCTGATGGATTGGCCGAAACTCTGTACCGCATCGGATCAAACCTGCGGATAGTTGATTGATACGGCCGACAGACTACGCATCATATCGTTGTAACGAGTGCTTCGAGGCGACGGTGTTAGGCTGCGACAGGCAACACGCTGAGCGAACCTCTCTTTGAGCTGACCGATCGTGGGGGCGCAATGACGCTCGGCTCTAAGAAGGTTCATTCCGTACCATGCAGCAGAAGGAGCGGCATACGCCGCCCCTTCCGGTCGATTTCACTTTTTCTCGCTATAGGCCTTGATGGCAGCGGCGACTTCGTTCTTCGCCGCTTCCGCATTGTCGAAGCCACCGACTTCGACGATCTTTCGGGCGTCCGGAAGCTGTTTGTAGACACGGAAGAATGCCTGCAGCCGGTCCTGCTCCAGCTTCGGAAGATCGGAGATCTCCTTGATGCCGTCATAGGTCGGATCGATCTTCGTGGTGGGTACGGCAACGATCTTGTTGTCGACCTCGCCACCGTCGATCATCTTCAGCACGCCGATTGCGCGTACGCGGACGATGGCGCCGGGAACGATCGGTTCGCGGGTATAGACGATGGCGTCGAGCGGATCGCCGTCGCCGCCGAGCGAGCTGGTGATGGAACCATAGTTTGCCGGGTAGGCGACCGGCATGGACTGGAAGCGGTCGACGACGATGTGGCCGGTCTTGGCATCGATTTCATATTTGGTGAAGCTGCCGGCAGGAATTTCGATAGCGGTGTAGAATTCCCGGCTCTCGTCCTTCGGCTGAGGATAGTCGATATAGGACACGTAGTCGGCTGCCGAAGCAATGCTGCTGGACAGGATCGTCATTGTAATGACGGAGATAAGCTTTTTCATATACGCCCCCGCGTTAAGGTTGAACGCTATCGCCCTAATCAGGGGTTGTTACGGGCTTGTGACATAGATCAGCGAATGCACAGCTAAGTGCCCGTGGTTCAGCATCTACCCGAATGCGCGAACATTGCGGCGGATCGTCTGCGGTGGTTGGCCGAGCACGCGCAGGAAAGCGCGGCGCATGCGCTCGCGATCGGCAAAGCCGACTTCGATGGCGATTTCGTCCATCGAATGGCGGCCGTCTTCGATCATCAGGCGTGCCGCCTCCACCCGCATGTTCTCGATCGCCTTGGCGGGGGACTGGCCGGTTTCGCTGCGAAAGATGCGGTTGAACTGGCGCGGACTGAGGCTTGCCGCTTCCGCCAGCTCCTCGACCGATACGATCTTGCGCAGGTTTCGTCCGGCAAAGTCGAGCGCGCGTTGAACACGGTCGGATTTCGGTTCCAGCTCGAGAAGCGTCGAAAATTGCGACTGGCCGCCGGCGCGACGATGATAGACGACGAGCTTTCGGGCTACGGTTCGCGCCAGTTCCTCGCCATGATCCTTTTCGATCATCGCAAGGGCGAGATCGATGGTGGCGGTCATGCCCGCCGATGTCCAGATGGCCCCGTCGATGATGAAGATCTTGTCTTCATCGACCTTGAGGGCGGGAAAACGATCCCGCAGCTCGCGCGCGAAAACCCAATGTGTCGTTGCGCGGCGGCCATCGAGCAGGCCTGCTTCAGCCAAAGCAAAGGCGCCGGTGCACGGAGCCGCGACGCGACGGGCGGATTTTGCAGCCCGACGGATATAGTCGAGGATCGCGGGAGACGTGGATGAAACTTCTGTCGCGGCGCCGATGAAAAGAGAATCGAATGCAGTCTCGCCAAATGCCTCCGTTTCGACGCTGAACCCTGCCGACGAGCGTACGTGCCCTCCTGTCTCCGATAGCAGCGTCACACGATAGAGCTCCCTCCCGCTCGCCAGATTTGCAACCTCGAAGGCAGTCACCGCGGTAAATCCCATGATCTGAAAGCCGGGGAATACGAGAAATCCAATGGAATGCATGGCAAAACTCACGGCTGGAAAAGGTGTTTATAGCACTTATCGGTCGCAAACGGCATCAACTTTCTACGGTTCCGGCCATTGTTCAGCATTTTGAATGTCTGAAAACGTGGTGAATATGACATTTGGGTCATCGGCATTCGAGCGTATTGTCATTGTAGGCGGGATAACGACACCGCAGGACAAGGAATGGAAACAATGACAAATTCATCGGGCAAGGCATTGGTAACGGGCGCATCTTCGGGCATCGGCGCCGTCTACGCGCATCGGCTCGCCCATCGGGGCTTCGATCTCATTCTGGTGGCACGCAATGAAGAGCGGCTTTCGGCAATCGCATCTCGGCTTCGTGCCGAGACGGGCCGCAAAGTCGAAGTGATCGCCGCAGACCTCGGCTCCGCAGGCGGGCTGCGTCGTGTGGAGCATGTGTTGAAAACGGATGAAGCGATCACGCTTCTCATCAATAATGCCGGCTTTGGCGGGGCGGCACCCTTGCTGGAGGCTGATGTCGACAAGATGCAGCAGATGATTGATCTGAATGTCACTGCGCTCATGCGGCTCACTTACGCAGCAGTGCCAGGCCTGGTTCAGCGTGGCGGCGGCTCCATCATCAATATCGCGTCGATCGTTGCAATCGCACCGGAATTGCTGAATGGCGTTTATGGTGGCACGAAAGCCTTCGTCCTCGCCTTCAGCCAGTCCCTGAAGCATGAGCTGGCGGACAAGAATATTCGCATACAGGCCGTTCTGCCAGGCGCGACCGCAACGGAGTTCTGGGCAGTTGCCGGTATCTCCGTCGAGCATCTGCCATCGGAGATCGTCATGTCCACCGAAGACATGGTCGATGCCGCGCTGGTTGGCTTTGATCAGGGAGAATTGGCGACGATCCCCTCGCTCGAAGATGTCGATCTGCAGAAGGCTTATGAAGATGCGCGGCAGACCTTGAAGCCCAACTTGTCGCGGTCTGCTGCAGCTCGACGTTATCAAGTGAAGTAAGAATCTGTCGAATGAACAGGGTGGCCGGCATTCACATCATGCCTGCCGGTCATTCAAAAGCCATAAAACTGGTGAGGTTCGGAAAGGCAAGACGGGTCGACATGATCCAAGCATCGGCTGCATGGCATATCAGGTGATACCACCTATGCGTCAGGATATATCCCAGCCGGCATCGACATCATCCATCAGGACCTGAATGAGAAGGTTCGCCGCGACCAAAGCAGATCTGCGAGGTTCAATGCGATGTACTCCATCCAAGACCACACTCCCGTTTCAATCGTCATTGCGAACTACAACTACGCGCATTTTCTGAGACGCAGCATCGACAGCGCATTGGAGCAGGATTACGACGACGCTGAGGTCATTGTCGTTGATGATGCATCGACTGACGCGACAGCAGAGGTCATTGCCTCCTACGGTTCTAGAATAAAGACATGTCTGCGCGAGATGAACGGTGGGCATGCTGCCGCATTCAACACAGGCTTTGCATCCAGCCACGGTGAGATCGTACTGTTTCTCGATGCGGATGATTACCTCTATCCGAATGCGGTATCAGAGGTTGTCGAAGCGTGGGAAGAGAAGACAGCCCAGGTGCAATTCAGGCTGCATATCGTTGACGAACAGATGCATGTAAAGGACGTATTTCCACCCGTAGAATTACCCTTCGATTCCGGCGACGTCACTCCGGAATTGCTGCGGAAAGGTCGCTATCAGACGACGGTTACCAGCGGTCTGGCATTCAAGCGTTCGGTGCTGGACAAGGTTATGCCGGTCCCGGAGCCGGAGTTTCGCCAGGGCGCCGATGGATATCTTGCCACGGTTGCACCGCTCCATGGCGAGGTGACGTCAATCGAAGATTGCCTCGGTGCCTATCGTATCCATGGCGCCAATCATTCCGTCTTCGCCGAAAGGCTCGGCCAGCGCGCGCGCTGGCGCATAGCGCATGATTTCCGTCGATTGGAGGCCTTGTCGGATCAAGCGACGGAGATCGGATTGGATGTGCCTGATGATGCCGGCCTGCACGATCCCGTCCATCTGGAGGAGCGTCTGGCGTCACTTTGCATCGACAGGGACCAGCATCCTGTCGCGAATGATTCCAGGCTCTCCCTTGCCGCCGCCGGCGCGGTTGCCAGTTTCAAGATGAACGCGTCGCGAAAGCGTCGCCTGATGCTGGCCGGATGGTTTCTTTCCATCGGTGTCCTGCCTCGGGATATGGCAAAGACCATCCTTTCGTGGAAGCTTGTGGCATCGTCCCGGCCCTCGTTTCTCCTGCGTCTCTCGAAGACCATCAGGCATGCAATGGGATAGCCGCATTGCGGGAGACATGGAGTGCCTCGCGCCGACGGATGATAGTGAATCCTATTCGGTCATGCCCGATTTGCGCGAAGGTCCCATCAAAGCGTCGACCACGGCTTGATGATGGATATTCCTGTCATAGCGGCTGTCGGTTGCAAGCTGCATCAGCCCGGCAAAGGCGCTCTTGGCGGAAGGTTTCCTGCCTTCGCCGCGGAGATAGGCAGTCAGGCGGCGATAATTGGCATTGGTCTTGATCTCCAGCGGATTGCCAGCGCCCATTTTCTTCAATGGCCACCACGACCAGCCGATGCCGTTCTTTTCCTGCAATTCTACGGCGCGCGCATACCAGTCATTGTTGTTCTCGCCGGATTCGCCGTTCCAGAGCGGCATGTCATATTGCTCGCGTAGCTTCAAAAAGGGTTCGATCGATTCCTGCGTCGTCGGCGTCCAGTATTTGTGAAAGCTGAGCGCCGTATTGCGGTCGGCAACCGGCAATATTCCGGCATAGTTGTTGCCCCAGCAATTGCCCTCGATAATAAGCATATGGTTGGTATCGATCGCGCGGATGGCGCGGATGGTGCGCTGATAGATGTCGCGCAGCGGCCGATTTTCGGTCTCGCGGCAGCCGCCCTTGTCTTTCTTGTCCTGAAAACCCCAATTCGGTTCGTTGAGGAGATCGTAACCAGCGATCGTCGGCTCGTTCCTGTAGCGACGGGCGATCTCGCTCCACAGCGCGATCATCATCGCCTGGTTCTCATCGCTGTACCAAAGCGACGGCTTGTTCGGATAGCGGTCGGAAATGGCGATGTCGTGACCCTGACCGCCAGGTGCCGCATGCAGGTCGAGGATCAAGTACATGTCATTGGCTTTCAGCCAGCGGATCAAAACGTCGACCCGGCGAAAGCCCTCTTCGTTCCAGACAATATTCCTGGAGGTGTTCTTGCCGTGCTTGTCCTCGATGAACAGGTTCCAGTGCATCGGCAGCCGTACGCTGTTGAAACCCCATTCGGCCATCGCGTCGATATCGGCTTTCGTTACCGCATTCTCGCGCCAGGACCGATAGAATTGCTCGGTCCTTTTCTCGCCGATGACTTCGGAAATGCGGGCGCGAATGATGTGCTGCGCCTTGAGATTGGCAAGGCCCATCATGTAGCCCTCCTGCACCATCCAGCCGCCGAGGCCGAGACCGCGCAGGATGAGGGGATTGCCCTTGCCGTCGACGATCCGCTGATGATCGGCACGAACGAATCCTTCGGCATATGCCGGTGGGGCAAATGACCCCAGGCAGATAATGGACAGGCTGGCGAACAACAGTAGAAAATGCCTCATGAATCCCAACTCGCGTGAAACTTTGGCGCCATGTGGGCAAGCTACCGCATGGAGGGCCAAAATCTCGTGACATCATCTACGCCGGTCGCTCCAATGGCGCGCCGAAGATGATCTCCTGATAGGCGGTAAGCAGGGCAGGCTCCTCGATGGAGCCGTGATGGTGAAGCTGGCGCCAGACACCGTCGATCCGGGTGAACCAGCGTGTCGTGCGAATGCGAAGCTCGATACTCTTGTCGGCGGTGACGCAACTTCCCTTCTCTCGACCGACGAACAAATGCCAGTCATCGCCGCCCTGGCCGGTAAAATCTTGGAATGTGACCAGGACTTTCGCCTTTCCACCAAACAGCTTCGCATAGCCATCACGGATAGACGGCCATCCGCGCCGGATGCCTCCGATCGGATTGTCCATGCTTGGCCTATCGCCATCGGCCCAGTTGGCGGCCAGTGCATCCAGGTCGCCGGCGTTGAAGGCGCGATAGAAGCCGATGAGTGTATCGAGGGCGCCACCATCGCCTGTCATTTTTTCGCTGCCGGTAATCTCAGTCAAAAGGTTTGCCATGTCTGATCCTCCTATCGTTGTGCGTCATGATCCTGGGCTTGCTGCGGCGGCGTGCGGACGAACACCGCAACGAAGAGATCGATCGCCAGGGCGAGAACCATGGCGCCGGCTCCGATGAAGAAGAGCAGGTAGTAGTTTCCACCGGTTCGGGCGAAGACGAAGGAAAGCCCGTAGGCTGAAACGGCCTGGAACAGCGCAAAGAACACGGTCGCCAGGCTCCAGGCGACTTTCTGTTGGGCCGGGTGGTGCAGCAGCAACTCCGCGATCCGACCGAGCATCAGAGGAACCGTGCCGGTCACGAATGCACCGACGATCAGGCTCGAGGCGATGAGCCAAACCTGCGCGTGGCCAAGGGCGGGAATGGCGACTGCGACAGCCTCGAGAAGAAAGGCGAACCGCAGCGCTGCGGCAAAACCGGTGCGGTCCGCCAAATGACCCGCAAGGATTGGGCCGACTGTGGCGCCGAGGCCGAATAATACCCAATATTCCGCGCCGACCTGTAGCCCTCGTCCCAATCCGCGGGCAACGAAATCCACGAGGAAGATCATATGCGGAACCCAGCCTGCGGCATTCAGCGCGTATTCGATGTAGAGCGCGCGCAGCGTCCAGCGTTTCGGGACATGGGCAGTATGATGGTTTGTGGCGGTGTGGCCGGTGACATCGCGCGGCCATCCGGCCCAGGCAATGATCGTCAAGAGCAGCGACAGGGCGCCGAGGCCGAGCCAGGTTTCGCGCAAGCCCTGTTGCAGCAACAGGGGAACCAGCGTGCCCGATAGCGCAACGCCGGCGCCGATGCCCATGAAAATCACACCGCTGGCGAGCCCGCGCCGGGAAGGCGCGATCAGCGGCAAGACGGTCGGCGCCGCGAGCACCATCAGGATGCCACCGGCAAGGCCGGCCACGAAGCGCCATGCGAAGAACCATGCAAAGCTGATCGGGAAGGCGCAGGCCAAAAATGCCGCGGTGGCGGCAAGCATCATGATCCTGAGCGTGAGGACAGTGGAGATGCGCCCGGCCACCGGTCGCCCGAGCAACGCACCGACGAGATAGCCAGAAAGATTGGCGGCGCCGAGATAGGCGGCTGCCGAGGCCTCGAACCAATGTGCGTCGACGATAACAGGCAGAAGTGGCGTATAGGCGAAGCGGGCAAGGCCGATGCCAATCAGGCAGGCGCAGAATGCCGACAGGATGGCGCGCCATGCCATCCGGGCGCCATGATGGTTTCGATCGATTTCGTGCGTCGTTGCGTCAGTCATGGGAATTCTCTCAGCTATCGGTGCTTGAGAGAATACGCCGCGAGCTATATCATAAAAATTGATTTGTTATGAGAGCAGTTATCTCTCTTTAAGATAGGTGAGGCATGAACGTATCCGACCTCAGAGTTTTCGAAGCGGTATCGCGGCATGGCAGCATGAACCGGGCGGCACAGGAGCTGCATACGGTTCAATCGAACGTAACAGCGCGTATTCGGGCACTGGAAGAGGAGCTGGGCGTCAGCCTGTTCCAGCGGCATGCGCGCGGTGTGTCCACCACACCGGCCGGAGAGCGCGTTCTGCCGTTCGTCGGTCGTATCACCAAGCTGCTCGCCGATGCACGCACCGCTGCGCAGGATGATGGCTCACCGGGTGGGACGCTCTCGATCGGCAGCCTGGAAACGACTACGGCGTTGCGATTGTCACCGCTCCTCGGTCAATTCGCCAAAACCTATCCACAGGTGCGCCTTGTCGTCACGACTGGTACGACCCGCCGGCTGATCGACGATGTCATTTCATGCCGGGTCGAGGGTGCCTTCGTGGCAGGTCCCGTCAGTCATCCCGATCTCAACGACGAAGTGATTTTTCGAGAGGAGCTGGTTCTCGTGACATCACCGGCCATTCAAGCGCTGGAAAACTTGGCCACGATTGCCGATCTGAAGACCATCGTCTTCCAGATCGGATGCTCCTATCGGCAGCGGCTGGAAGCGCTTCTCGCCGATATGGGCATTGTTACGTCGAAGCCGCTGGAATTCGGTTCTCTCGACACGATCATAAGCTGCGTATCGGCAGGCGTCGGCGTCACTCTCCTGCCGAAGGGTGTCGTCGCTGCCGCCGCCCGCGAGGGCAGGGTTGCGATCCACGATCTCCCGCCGGAGCGGTCGCTGGTGGATACGCTCTTCGTACGCCGGAAGGACGCCTATAGGTCCAGTGCCATGACCGCGCTTCTCGATATGCTCCGATCGGCCCGCCCGGTCAGCTCGAAGCCATGATTTCCTGCCAGGCGCCATAGGCCGACAGCACGGTTTCCATCTGGGCCGTATGACCGGCGACGAATGCATCGCCGTAGATAGTCTCGTCCGGATATTCGGTAATCAGGGTCATCGGCACCGTGTGGCGATCGTCGATATCGGCGAGGCAGGGGAAGCCGTTGATGATGCGGAAGCCGGTTTCGCCTGCATGGGTTTCGTAAAGCGCGATCTGACGGTCATTGTAGTCCAGCAGGCCGGGGATGGCGCCAAGGTGTTTGGTGACCTTGTCGAGAAGCTGCTCGGCCTGGGTCGCCCAGCCGGAGTGATAGCGAGCAATCAGGAAGAAACCTTTCGGCAGCGTCCACATGGCGAAATTGCGCGGGACGTAACCGGAAAGCGGGCGCGTCCATTCATGCGCTGGATAGCCATGCAGATTGACGTGCAGTTGCGCGCCGCTCAGCTTTTCCGCCTGGAAGCGGATCTTCTTCTCGAAGAGATAGGGGCCGGCATTGGCCTCGGTGCGGTATTCGAGGTCGTCGCCGAGCGCGGTATAGCGGGCGGCATGATACATATGGCGCGGGCTGTCCTGACGCAGGCGCTGATGTAGCGCGTAGCCATCGGGATTCTCCAGCGGCGAGATGGTGAAATGAGCCCCTTCGATCTTGGCCAGGCGTTTTGCCGCGCGCAGTGCTCCCGCGCCGCCGGTCGTCTCATTGGCGTGCTGCCCGCCGCTGATCATCACGGCAGCATCGCGGCCCTTGATATAGCGTGCTCGTACAGAGCGTCCGGAGCGAGTGGCAGCCTCAAATGCTTCGCCGCCGATCTGGTTAAGCTCGGCCTCGATCTGCTGTACGGCCAAAGGTTCCGTTGCCGCCTCGATCCGCTGCTCCAGGCCATCCCAGTAGCGAGTGGATAGCGGTTGCGTTTCGACTTTGACAGAGATCTCGCCGGAGGAGAGTAGGACTTGGGGAACGATCTGCCCGGGCTTCAAGCCGCGGTCGCCCAGCGGCCGACCGGACTTCTTCTGGAAGAATTCGAGCAGCGAGAAATAGAAGTCTTCATGCAACGCCTCGCGCAGGCTCATCACTTCATCGCCAACAGGCAAGGCCTCATCCGCTACGGGTAGGGCGACGCGGATATTCAGCTCCTCGAAATAGGGCTCGGTTGCGCCCCAGTCGAAGTGGGTGACTGCTGCGATGGTTTCTTCGAAAAGCTGTTCATAATCCGTGGCGAGGCGTTCACCCGTCGCATTGCCGTCCCGCATGAGCCAGCCGGTCGGGGAAACGCTCGTTTCACCAGCTGCATCGACATGGACGCGATTGGGCACGAGCACCTTCAATTGGCGCTCTTCGCCGGCATTGTTCTTCAACACGACATCATAGTGAAACTCGCCATCCGCTCTCGCGATAAAGGCGATCTTGCGATCTCCGACCATCGCCGCAAGTGGATAGGCTTCCAGTCGGAAGCGGTTTTCCGGTGCGTTGGGATGAACCGGGTAGCGGATCTCGATCGCGTCCACATCCCGTAGATCAATCTCCTCGATGAAGGCGGTCACCAGCGGCTTGTAGGCGCTGCGAATGCGCGCCTTGACACCCTTTTCCTTGAGTTCGCGCTCCGCCCGCTGGCGGCTTTCCCGGTCATCGAAGGTCCAGGCTTGGAAGTTCTGGTCAGGCTTGGCATCGGCGACGAGGCGCGACAGCGTGCGCTCAAAGCTTCTTTCGAAAATCAGGGTCATGATGTCTTACCTTGTCGTTCTGCCAGTGGGGTCGAGGCTATCGCGCAGCCAGTCGCCGAGGAGATTGAGGCCGAGCACGGTCAAAAGGATCGCTAGGCCAGGAAAGAGGCTCACCCACCACGCGGTCTGCAGATAGGTTCGTCCGTCGGCCAACATGCCGCCCCAGCTTGGAATTGTCGGATCGACGCCCAGCCCAAGGAAGGTCAGGCTGCTTTCCAGGAGAATGTTGTTGGCGATGTTCAGCGTCATCAGCACGATCACCGGCCCGACAAGGTTCGGCAGCAGATGCTGGAAGATGATGCGCCAGTCTTTGACGCCGATCGCCCGTGCCGACAGGATGAACTCGCGTTCGCGCAGGCTGAGTACCGAGCCGCGAACGAGGCGGGCATATTGCACCCATTGCGACACGATCAGCAGGATGATCGTGTTGGTCAGGCTGCCGCCGACGATGGCAATGAAGGTGATGGCCAGGAGAATGAAGGGCATGGCGAGCTGGATGTCGGCAAATCGCATCAGCAGCATGTCCCATATGCCACGGTAATAGCCCGCCGCAAGGCCGACCAACACGCCAAGCACCACGCCGCCAATGACCGAAGTCAGGCCGACGGTCAGCGATATCTTGCCGCCTGCGACGACGCGGGCAAGCACATCACGCCCGAGCGGATCGGTGCCGAAGGGATGAGCGAGGCTGGCAAAGGGTCTTGCGAGCCGTGCCATCAGGTCGATCTTTTCCGCACCGCCGGGAAAGAGCACGTCGGAGAGCAGCACGGCAAGGCATATGACGACCGTGATCAGGGCTCCGACGATGAATTCGAAGCTGTAGAATCGCGAACGGCGTGAGATCGTGGCGGCCATCGGCTTACTCCGTGCGAATACGGGGGTCGACGAGGCCATAGGCGATGTCGACGAGGAGATTGACGCCGACGATGAACAGCGCCAGCACGGTGATCACGCCTTGCAAGACCGGGTAGTCACGGGCGCCGACGGCATCGAATGCCAGCGTCCCAAGGCCGGGCCAGTTGAAGACGCGCTCGATGACGACGATGCCGCCGAGCAGCCCGCCGAACTGGATGCCGAAATAGGTGATGAGCGGTATCGCGCAATTGCGCAGCGCATGCTTGTAGAGCACCTTGCTTTCGCTCAGCCCCTTGGCGCGCGCGACCATGATGTATTGCGACTGCAGCGTTTCCAGCATGGCGGTGCGCACCAGGCGGACGTTGGTCGCCGTCAGGATAACGCCCATCGTCACTGCCGGCATGACATAGCTCGAAATGCCGACCATGCCGCTCGGCGGTAGCCAGCCGAGCGTGATGGAGAACAAGAGCACCATCATCAGTGCTAGCCAGAAATTCGGGAAGGAAAGGCCGAGGAGCGAAAGAACGCGGATGATCTGGTCCGCCGTCTTGCCGCGCGCCGTCGCTGCCTTGATCCCGAGCGGAATGGAGAGCGCGATCGACACGACCATGGAGATGAAGGCAAGCAACAGCGTGGCGGGCAGGGCGTTGGCGATCAGTTGCGAAACCGGCGTACCGCCGGTGAAGCTGCGACCGAAATCCAGCGTCAGCAACCCCTTCAGGAAGGTGAAATATTGCACGAGGAAGGGCTGGTCCGTGCCGAGGGCGGCGCGAATGCGGGCGAGATCGTCTTCCGTCATGCTGCCGCCGCCCTGAAACATCATGAGGGCAGGGTCGCCCGTCAGACGGATGGCGAAGGAGACGAGAAGAGTGATGGCGATCACGACGAAAATCGCTTGCAGCAATCGCTTGATGAGAAAACCGGCCACGTTCTTACCCTAAGAGCTTTCGGACGACGCCGCCGACCGAGCCGGCGGCGTCCTGCCTGATGATTAGTCGACGGTGACTTCGTTCAGCTTGATGCGGGTATCCGGTGCGGGCACGAAGCCCTTGACCCGCTTGCTGACGCCGTAGATCGCGTTGCTGTTGTAGAGCGGCAGTTCGAGTGCCTTGTCGGCAACGTATTTGCCGATCTCCTTCAGCACCTTCTCGCGCTCGGCGCGATTGGTGAGCGGACGCTGCGATTCCAGCAGCTTGTCCAGCGTCGTGTCCTTCTCGTAAGGGTTCCACTTTTCGCCGGAGTGATACATCGAATAGGCGGTGTTGTCGTAATCGAAGGTCCAGCCGCCCCACTTCTGCTGGAACATCGCGCCGGTCTTGCCCTGCGGGATGATGTCGTTCAGCAGAACGTTGGTTTCATAGGGCTTGATGGTGGCGGTGAGGCCGACCATCTGCAGATAGCTTACGACGACCTGCGCTACTTCGTTCATCGTCGCGTCATTGCCGCGAATGTCGATCTGCAACGCAGCGCCGGGCTTCACGCCGGCTTCGGCGAGCAGCTTCTTTGCGCCTGCCGGATCGTAGGGAAGCGGCTTCAGGTCTGGATCGTAGCCGAAGGACAGAGAATTCTGGAAGCTGACGATTTCTGTTCCCTGGCCCGCGAGAATCGACTTGACGATCGTGTCGCGGTCGACGGCCATGATGATCGCCTTGCGCACGCGCGGATCGGCCGTGATGCCATCGCGGGTGTTGAAGCGCAGCGAGTCCACGGTCGGGCCGGGAACGCTGGCGATTTCGAGCTTGGAGTCGCCCTGGATAACCGGGAGCATTCCGATCGGAATGGTCGGCGGGATAACGATATCGACGCGGCCGGCCTGAAGCTCGGCAACGGCGGTCGCCGGCTCGCTGATGAAGCGGTATTCGAGCTCAGAAAGCTTCGGCGCGCCGCCCCAGTAATCCGGATTGGCTTCGAGCTTGATGTTCACCTTCGGCGTATAGGAAACGAACTTGAATGCGCCGGTGCCGACCGGATTGAGGTTGAAATAATCCTCACCCTTTTCCTTGATGTATTTCGGCGGAACGATCATCGCGCCATAGCCGGCAAGCTTGGTCAAAAGCACCGGATCGGGCGTCTTCAGCTTCATGTCGACCGTATAGTCGTCGATGATATCAACGCTTTCGATCGCGGTGTAGTTCGAGCGCTGCGGTCCCTTGGCGCCCTGTTCGCCGAGCAGACGATCGAAGGTGAATTTCACGGCTTCGGCATTGAAGGGCTCGCCGTCATGGAATTTCACGTTGTGGCGCAGCTTGAAGCGGATGCGCTTGCCCTGGTCGAGTTCTTCCCAGGATTCGGCAAGGCCTGGCACCAGCTTGAGATCGGGGCCGCGATAGGTGAGGCCGTCGAAGATGTTGGTCGAGACGGCGGCCCATGCCACCAGGAAGGTGTCGATCGGGTCCCAGCTGCCCGGGTCCTGCGATGACGACACCGTGAGCTTGCCTGCCGCGAAAGCGGGGGCGGCGCTGATGGCGACGCTCGACATGACGAGTGCGGTCAGAGCGGTTTTCAATCCCCATTTCATTGTTTTCATTGAACCTGTTTCCTCTTCAGATCGATATTTCGGTTGGCGGTCGCTCAGGCGCTCTTGGCGATGAAGTGGCCTGAAGTGATTTCCTCGTGAGCCAGGATCGGCGGCTCATCGCCGACGCGACGGACGGGATTGGGGATCTCACCCTCGATGAGGGCGGTTTTGCGCTCCTGTGTCGGATCGGCGATCGGCACGGCCGAGATCAGGCGCTGCGTATAGGCGTGCATCGGTGTTTCGAAGACCTGACGGCGGCTGCCGATCTCCATGATCTGGCCGAGGTAGAGCACGGCGACGCGATGGCTGATCTTTTCGACCACCGCCATGTCATGGCTGATGAACAGATAGGCGAGCTCGCGCTCCGCCTGCAGATCCATCAAGAGATTGATGATCTGGGCCTGGATCGAGACGTCTAGAGCGGAAAGCGCCTCATCGGCAATGATGAGTTTCGGATCGGAGGCAAGCGCGCGGGCAATGCAGACACGCTGGCGCTGGCCGCCGGAAAACTCATGCGGATAGCGATCGGCATGGGCAGACGTCAGACCGACGCGTTCGAGAAGCTCGTCCACCCTGCGGCGAACCTCTTTCGATCCGGAGATGATGCCATGGGTGTTGATCGGTTCCGCAATCGAGAATCCCACAGTCTTGCGCGGGTCGAGCGAAGCGAAGGGATCCTGGAAAATATACTGCACGTCGCGCCGCAGGCGGAAGCGCTCGAGCTGCGACATGGCGGCGAAGCTCTTGCCGTTGAAGGTAATTTCGCCCGACAAAGCCTTCTGCAATTGCTGGATCGTGCGGCCGATCGTCGATTTGCCGGAGCCGGATTCACCGACAAGCGCCAGCGTCTCGCCGGGGTGAATGTCGAAAGCGACCTTCTGGACGGCACTGCAGCGATGCGTGACCTGGCCGAATATATTCTTTTTGATATCAAAGCGTACGAAGAGATCGCGAACGGACAATAGCGGTTGCTGATCGTAGCGGGCGGTGTTCTGAATGCGCTCCTCGCCGACGATTTTGGGCTCGCCACCATCGAGAACAGTCAGCGGCATGCGTTTCGGAAAATCCTGGCCGGTCATGCTGCCGAGCTTCGGCACGGCTGCCAGAAGCGCCTTCGTATAGGGGTGCCTGGGATTGCCGAATATCTCGCGAACCGGGCCTTCTTCGACCTTCTTGCCTTTCCACATGACCACAACGTCGTCGGCCATTTCTGCGACGACGCCCATGTCGTGGGTGATGAAGATCATGCCCATGCCGAGATCCTTTTGCAGATCCCGCATGATGTTGAGGATCTGTGCCTGGATCGTGACGTCGAGGGCGGTTGTCGGCTCGTCGGCAATCAGGAGCTTCGGTCGGCAGGCAAGCGCCATGGCGATCATGACGCGCTGGCGCATGCCGCCGGATAGCTGATGCGGATAGCGGTTCAGGAGTGCCGCTGCGTCCGGTAGGCGCACCATTTCCAGCAAGCGCCGGGCTTCGGCCATGGCGGCGGATTTGCCGACCTTCTCGTGAAGAAGAAGGACTTCGCAGATCTGGTCGCCAATGGTGAAGACTGGGTTGAGCGAAGTCATCGGCTCCTGGAAGATCATGGCGATCTCCTTGCCGCGAACTGCGCGCATGTCCTTCTGCGGAAGCTTCAGCAGGTCTTTGCCGTTGAAGAGGATGCTGCCGGTCTCGAAGCGTGCACCCATCATATCGGCAAGGCGCATGATCGAAAGCGAGGTCACGGATTTGCCGGAGCCGGATTCGCCGACGACCGCGAGGGTTCTGCCTGGTTCGACCGAAAAGGAAAGCCCCTCGACCACGCGGTTTTCGCCAAACCGCACGGTCAGATCCGCTACAGACAGGAGCGGTTTGTTGTCGCCTGCAGCATTCGTCATGCGCTTACCTCGGTATTGGGCAGGTCGTTCATGGCATCCGGGACGATAGCCGTGTCACATTTTGCATCGATCATATCGATCATGCAGATGCGCTCGCCGCGATTGCCGTCAGGGCCGGATCGTAGCATGCTCATGCCGATACTCGCTGCAGCCCGGCAAAAGCAGGCGATGTTTTTCTACAAAACAGGCGTCTCATGAACATCTGTATCTGCGTTCCCATTATATTTGTTAGGGCATGAGATAGCATCAAACAACAATCTGGTCTATATTGTTCAACAATTTTCGTATTGCCAATCAAAAATGGGAACAAACCTGTACAAAATCGTCCAACGGACTTTTCCGCTGGGCAGCTCGACAGCCGCAGACAAGCATGGGATCGCTACTCGCTTTCCAGTAAATGCTTGATACAGGCAGGCATCGGGGACGATTGAGCGCAGGCGCCGGGAGAGCAAATGAAACAGACAAATCTTGCGAGCATCGAGCCGACAGCCGTCGCAGAGACGGGGCAGACCCTGGCGGAACTGACGGCTGCGCGCATCCGGGAGCGCGTGATCAGCGGTACGCTGTCGCCGGGCAGCCATTTGTCCGAGGCAGCTCTTTGCGAGGAGCTGCAGGTCTCGCGCAATACGCTGCGCGAAGTCTTCCGGCTGCTGACGAAAGAGGGCGTGCTGCGCCACGAAGCCAATCGCGGCGTCTTCGTTTCCACGCCGAGCATCTCGACGATCATGGATATCTTCCATATTCGCCGGCTGATCGAGTGTTCGGCGCTTGCCAATGCACATCACCGTCACCCGAGCGTCGACAAGATGCGCGCCGCCATCGAGGCTGCCGTCCAGCATCGTGATCGCGGCGAATGGCTGGAGGTCGGCAGCGCCGATATCGCCTTTCATGCCGCGATCGTCGAGCTTGCCGACAGTCCCAGGCTCTCTGCCTTCTATGCGCAGATCTCGCTGGAGCTGCGCCTCGTCTTTGGCCTGATCCGTGATCCCGAATATCTGCATGCACCCTATGTCGGCCAAAATGCCACCATTCTTTCGCATCTGGAGGAGGGATCGCCGGCGGGTGCTGCCGACGCTCTGGAGAAATACCTGTTCCAGGCCGAACGCTTCATCCTGGCTGCTTATTCGAGAGCGATGCCTGGCTGAAGTACTGTCGCCGCCATTGATATGATGAATGATGTGGACAATCCGCGCCCGGAGGGTCAAAGCTCGATGCAACCATTTGCGTCTTCAGCAGCTTTGACGGAAGGATAGGCCGCACCCCGGATGAAGGCGTGATTTCGATCGGGCGGCAAACCTCGGCTTGGCTGCAATCGATCAGGGCGATTCTGTGCCGCTCGACCGGGAAAGGCATGTCGACAACCGGTTATGACGGACGATAGGGTTATGGACGCGCAATCCTTGGCGACCCCCAGCAGAGCAACTGCAATCCAGCAGGTGTGGGCTTCTCCGCTTTATCGCGGCGCGACGCTTGCGCTGTTTCTCTCCGGCCTTGCGACATCCGCTTCTCTGCCGCAGATCGTCCTCTTTCTTGTAAAGGAACTCGGGGCGTCCTTGCCTGTGGCAGGGCTCTATTATCTGACCGGTCTGACGGCGCCGATCGCCGGCTACCTCGTCGGCAGCTATTCCGACAGAAGCGGCAGGCGTCTAAGCCTTTTCCGGCTTTGCGCTATCGCCGGCGCTCTCGGCTGGGCGGGGATCGCCCTTTCCACCAAGCCATGGATGCCGTTCGTGATCGGCACCGTCATTCTAGGCTTTTCGGGATCGGCCACATCGCAGCTGTTCACTGCCATTCATGACGATCTCAAAGCGAAAGGAACCGGCGCTAACGATAGCGTGGTCGCGATCATCCGAATGGCCTTGACGGCCGGATGGGTCATCGGGCCGTTTCTCGGCGCCTGGTTTGCCGTTGAAATCGGGCTTCGCGCCATGCTTTGGGGAACCGCGATCTGTTTCCTCGCGCAGATCATTCCGCTTGGAGCCCAACAGGCGCTGGCTGGCCCGGGGCGGCGAGCCGATAAAAAGACCGATGCGGTCGCGCCGGTCAGCTGGAGTGAAATGCTGCCGCTCTTGGCCTTCACCGGTCTTTACGTTCTCGTTTATGCCGGCGAGCCGATCAAATACGGATTCCTGCTGCTCTACATGCAGGACCAGCTCAAGCTCGATCCCTCGATTCAAGGATCGGTGATCGGAACGCAGCCATTCATCGAGCTTATTCTGATGCCGTTCAGTGTCTTGCTTTCACGACGGATCGGCATTCTATGGATGATGTGCATCGCCGCCATTTGCGGCGTCATGGCCAACCTCTGTTTTGCCGCCTGGCCGACGGCTATGGGCATGTTTGCCGGCCAGATCCTGATGGGCGGTGTCTGGGGGCTCTATATGGTCCTCGGGCTGATCGTTGCCCAAAGGCTGCTTCCGAATGCGGTTGCGACGGCTTCGGCGATCTTCATGAGTTCGTCTGCCCTTGCCAGTGCGCTTGGCGGCGGCGTTGGAGGTATCGGTGTTGCCTATCTCGGGCTTCCGAATGTTTTTTACCTTCCGGCGGCATTTTCTCTGGCAGCAGCGATCGGTCTCGCCGTGATGGCCCGCTCGGGCGCCATCAAATAGGGGTTTCCTACCACAGGAAGGTATCACTTCACTTCGGCAGCTTTCGGGGTTGCAGCAAACCTCCTGCAAGTCCTTCATCCTGATTTCGGATGATTTGCCAGATCCTCGACCTGCCAATGATCTGCCTTCTTCCTGATGTTTTCCGTGGCCTGACCATTCGGATGGGCATGCTCGCCATCTTCGCTTTCGGTTTCGCCGGAGCCGCCATATCGCCTGGCTAACCGATTATTCGTCTCGCTGAAAATGTGATTGACGGAAGGCTGTCGATTGATTAAATGATAAAGTCATCTGATGACTTGATGAAATCCTATCATGCGCGCCCTGATCAAAATGACGCTTGCGGAGACGGCCGTTGAGGCAATTCGCAGCGAAATTACAAGCCGTCGCTGGCTCGTCGGCGAAAAGCTGCCGAACGAAGCCTCCCTCTCGTCCATGCTCTCTGTCAGCCGTGGCACGGTTCGCGAAGCAGTGAGGGTCCTTGTGTCTCAGGGCTATCTCGAGACGCGGCAGGGGTCAGGTACTTATGTTCTGTCGAACACGGATGTCAGCCTGCCGCTGGACATGGCGCGCCGTGCCGGATTGAGGGACCAGTTCGAGGCCCGGCTTGCCCTGGAGGTTGAGGCTGCACGGCTTGCAGCTCTTCGCCGCTCGCCGGAGGTCGTTCTGCAATTGCGTGCCCTGCTGGTTGCCCGGGGCAACTATGCCGGCGACAAGGCCATATTCATCGAGCGTGATCTTGCCTTCCACAAGGCTGTCGTCGCGGCTTCGCAGAACAGGGCCATGATCGAAATCTACGAGTTCTTCTCTCTCTCGATTGCCGAAACCATCGAAGCGACGCTCGGCGAGGACATTCCCGAGCCGGATATGCAGGCGCATATCGCCATTGTCGATGCCATCGAAGCCGGCAATCCCGAAGCGGCCGATAGAGCTGTGCGCCGCTTCATGGCCCCCATCGTTGCTACTCTTGATCGGTTGCTTATGTCATGACCATGCCCTCGCAAAATCCTGCTTCCATCGAATTGATCGATGCCGAGGCCGATGAGATTCCGGCACCGCTGCCGCATGGAGGCAAGTCGCCGATCGGCAGGTTTCTGCTGGGTGCAAGCCTTGTGCTCATCGCTTTCAATCTGCGGCCGGTTTTTTCAAGCGCATCGGCGCTTTTGCCGGAGATACGGACCGGACTTGGCGTTTCCGCCTTCGGTACCAGTATTCTGACGACCTTGCCCGTCATCTGCATGGGATTGTTCTCGCCGCTCGCCCCAAGGCTCGCGCAGCGCGTGGGAACCGAGCGCGTTCTGCTCGGCGTCATTTTCCTGCTTGCACTGGGCACGGCATTGCGTGGCTTTTCGTCGATTTCGCTGCTGTTCTTGGGCACCGCATTGGCCGGCGCCTGCATTGCTATCGGCAATGTACTCTTGCCGGGTGTGGTCAAGCGCGATTTTCCCGATAAGGCGGCGCTCATGACGGGTTGCTATACGATGGCGCTATGCGCGGGAGCTGCGAGTGCGGCCGGCTTTACGCTTCCTGTCGAACATGCTCTCGGTGACTCGCTCGGCGGCGCGCTTGCCGTCTGGGCCTTGCCTGCCTTTGCCGTCGGGCTTCTCTGGCTGCCGCAGGTAATCGGAGCGCGCAGCCAGGCGCGGCGTACCGGCTTTCGTGTTACTGGTTTGTGGAGAGACCGCATCGCCTGGCAGGTGACGCTTTTCATGGGGCTGCAATCGGCGCTTGCCTATTGCGTCTTCGGCTGGCTGGTACCCATTCTGCGTGAACGTGGTCTCGACGGTGTGACGGCTGGCGTCATCGTATCTGCCTCGGTCATGGTGCAGGCGGCCGCCTGCTTGGTGGCGCCTCATATCGCTGTCAAGGGTAAGGATCAGCGCGCGATCAATGTCATCCTCTGCATAATTGCCGTCGTTGCCTTGCTGGGTCTGCTGTTTGCCCCGCTCTGGACTGTCTGGTTCTGGGCTGTGCTCCAGGGCATCGGGCAGGGCGGATTGATCGCGGTTGCGCTGACCGTCATCGTATTGCGTTCGCCCGATGCGCATGTCGCCGCGCATCTTTCCGGCATGGCGCAATTCGTGGGTTACCTGCTTGCCGCGATCGGCCCGCTCGTCGTCGGCATGATCCACGGTTGGACTGGAAGCTTTGCCTGGAGTTCCGTCCTATTCCTGCTGCTCGGTCTCGGTGCTGCGATCAACGGCTGGTTTGCCGGCCACGCGATCACCGTCAACGCCAGAACAATTGAGACCTCCTGATGGGTGCGATGCCAGCCGCATCCGGGCCGGCAAGCGAAATCCTGAGGCGCCGGCTCGGGTCATATGCTGGCACGCAGGCGGATCGCATGATTATGACGTGTGACGAAACGATCCGGATTAACCGGCTTTCCGTTGGCGCCGTGGTGGTTCGATCGCCGGAGAAATGTCGGCTACGTTTTTCGTATGGCCCAGGAGAGCCTTCTTTGCCAAGGTCGATCTTGTGGCCGCATAAGAGGCCGAAACCATCGGATAATCCGCGGGCAGGCCCCATTTCCTTCGATATTCTTCGGGCGTGAGACCATATTTACTGTTCAGGTGGCGCTTTAGCGACTTGTATTTTCCACCATCTTCGAGGCAGATCAGATAGTCGTCGGTTATGGATTTCTTGATCGGCACGGCCGGCTTCAACAGCTTTTCCACTGCCGCCGTTGACGACGCAGGCTGCTGAGAGCCTGTCAATGCCGAATAAGTCTCCATGATGAGCCTCGGCAAATCTTCCGGCGTGGTCGCATTGCGAAGTACGTAGGCAGACACAATCTTGCTCGTGAGCTCAATATACCTTTCGTGGCTGGTAGTATTTTCCTTCTTCATTTTCGGCCTCACGCAATGTTTTTTATTTATGTATCCAATGTTGTTTTTGCTTTCAATGAAAATTGATGTGACTTTGGATATTCTTTGTCCTTGGTTTATTTTCGTAGTAAACATCAGGCGCTGGAAGTTTAAAACTGTTATTTTCTCATTTTACCACAATATTCGAATTGCGCCTGTTGGAGATGCATGCCGCCGACGTTCGAATATTCATTTGTCGAGGACGGCGCGGGACTTGCCGGCTTTCGCTTCGCCTGGGTTGGTGCCAGTCACATCGCGGATGTGCCCTGTCGCCGGTGGAATGGCAGGACATGATGCTCGGTAAGCGGCGCCATGGTGATATCTCCCGGATCTTGTGGTGATACCCAGCGGATCTCCTCGATCTCTGCCGCTGCCGTGATTGCAATATTACCTACTTGTAGGCGGAATATATCCGCAACGACGGTATGGTCCGGTTCGTTGGCCGCTGCTGCCTGGAAACCGCCGAGGAAAGTCAGATCTTTAGTCTCTGCCGTAAGACCCAGCTCTTCGAAGAGTTCCCTGACGAGTGCCATCTCTGGCGTCTCCTGCGGTTCCAGCTTGCCGCCGGGTTGCATGAAGGCGGTCGTGCCGCGCTTGCGCACGAGCAAAGTCTTCCCATCCGGGCGCAACACCAGAGCCGCCGCAATACGTATCGTTTTCGTCATGCCATGATCTGATCGGATTCGCGGGCGAGTTTCAACGCCGATAATGTCTGCGCATAATTCCACGCCATAGGGGCGTCTCACGCACGGGCATGTTCGCTGGTTACGGCTTCATCAGGTGTTCGCGGAAAAATGCAACGACTGCCGTATTGAATTGCTTATGAAATGCGACGCGATCGAACCCCGGAGCGTCAATGCAGGCATCGGACGATGGCCTTAATTCCGGGCAAGGTGTCAGAAACGACAGATGTACGGCATTGGGGACGATCCGGAAATCAGGCTTCTCTGGCAATAGGCGCGCAAGCGTTGCGACATTTTCGGGAGATGCTCCGCCACCTCCTCCAAGTTCTGAGCCCCAAAGCTGAAGCGGAACCTTGACATCTTTCACGCTGTCCGCGGTCGGGAATACGATGCTCAATGGGTCGGCTACAACGACTGCCTTGATGCGGGGATCATGGGCTAAGGATTGCGGTGGCGGTTGCCGCCGGGGAGGCTGAGCATGGCCTGCTGGCGGGCAGCCGGCTGCCTTCGGATCTGCACAGCGTGGCGGCAGTTTGCTGAAATCCGGATTGGCTCCGGCAACGACGAGGCCGGTATATCCGCCCTGGGAAAATCCATAGAAGCCAATTTGCTGCGGATTGATCTTTGTGGCATCGGGAAAGGCGTCAAGCATGAAGTCGACGGTACGTTTGATGTCGGCAGGGCGCCCGACCAATACGCCAAGACCGTTTGCCTGGCTCATGTCGGCATGATTGGCATGCGGATGATTGATGGCAACGACAATGAAGCCGGCGTCGGCAAGTGCTTCGGCGGTATCGTGATGGCCTAAATACCAGCCGCCATAACCATGCGAGACGATGATGAGCGGCAACTCCTCGCCCGCGATCGGGCAATCCGGCGTTGCCGGAACTGCCAGGGCTCCGATCCTCACCTCTGTCGGAGGGGTTGCGCAAGGAGACCACATGGCAGCGTCGATTGCCGGGTTATCCGCATCGGCTGAGATGTGAATGAACTTCAAGCCTGCCGCATATGCCGATGACGCGACAAGAAAGAGCACGGCCGCGAGGGCAAGGCTAAAGCGGATCATTGCAACTGCTCCATTTAACCAGAGATATACGCTGCGCGACAGGCTGCGATAGCAGGGTGCGCCGGTCCGTAGGTCAGCCGACGCGAAGGCGGCATACGCCGGGCTGGGAAAACCGTCTAGCTATCTTGCATAAACAGATAGCTTGTTATATTCGTTCTGTAAAGCTGAGGCGTTCATGACTGACTCGATCCAAGTTCAATTGCGAAAGGGCGTGCTCGATCTTTGCGTCCTGGCCGTGCTCTCGCGGGGCGAAAGCTACGGCTATGAAATTGCAAGTACGCTGGTTGCCGCGGTCGGCATGGGCGAAGGAACGATCTACCCGCTGATGCGCAGGATGCAGAATGACGGACTGGTTGCGACCCGCATCGTCGAGTCGAGCAACGGGCCGCCGCGTAAATATTATCGGCTCACGCCGCTCGGGCGTTCGATTTTCGAAGCGCATCGCCGCGACTGGCGCTCGCTGGCGGGCTCCGTCGACAAGCTACTCGAGGATTTGCCATGACCAGGGAAGCCTTTTTGCGCACGCTGAGATTGGGACTTGCAGGCCTGCCTCCTCACGAGGTCGATGATATCGTGGCCGACTACGCCGCTCACTTCGCCGAATCCGAGGCCTCCGGCCGAAGCGAGGAGGACGTTTCCGCCGCCCTGGGCGATCCTGCCAGGATCGCGCGGGAGCTGCGCGCGGATGTCGGGCTACGCCGCTTCGAGGCGCATTGGAGCGTGCCGAACCTGTTGGCCGCCATGATGGCGCTGGCCGGCCTTGCCATCGTCGATATCTTTTTCCTGCTGCCTCTGTTGTTTGCGGCGATGTTCGTCACGCTCGGCCTTGCGGTCGCTTTGGTGGCCGTCGGCGTCGTTGGCCTGAAGATCATCGTTACGACCGTGCTGTTCCATATCGGCTTGCCTTCCGTCGGCATGCTGGCCCACCTGCTTATCGGTGCCGGGATGGTGAGCTGCTTCGTGGGCGGCGGTGCATTGCTGCTGATGGGGCTGAGTTTGGGCATCCGCATGCTCGGGCAATATGCCCGCCTGCATTTTCGCCTGGCGCAAGTCGACGACAGTCGAGCTTGAGCGCCGGACTGCATATCGTTGGAGGAAATGGACAATGAACGGGAAACTGGCGACTGTCGCGACGACCGGACTGATTTGTGCATTCGTCTTTCTTGCGCTCGGCATCGGGCTTTCCGGGCCGGATTGGGCAAACGCGGGACATTGGTGGGGTGGCATGCAATCCAGTTGCGGATCTGCGGTATCCGGCGGCCGCCAGGTTATCTTGCCTTTCAGCTCCAATGGCAGCCTGGCGATCGATATTCCGGCCTCTGTGCAGTATCAGCCGGGCGGAAAGGCGGAGGCCGTCATCAGCGGTGATCCAGCACTGCTCGATCATGTGCGGCTGCAGGGCGGCAGGCTGAGCCTGGATTGCAATCCAGGCTGGTCTAGCTCCAAATTCGAAGTCAGCCTGTCGGGGCCGCTTGTCACCGATTGGAAAGTACGCGGCAGCGGGGACCTCGCCCTGTCCGAACTCGACCAGTCCGATCTGCGTCTGAGCATATCGGGTAGCGGCAGCGTCGCCGCGACGGGCAGTGTAAAGACCGTCGATCTGGAGGTTTCCGGTTCGGGCGCCGCCCGTCTCAAGGATCTGGCCGCTCAATCCGTGAAGATCAGAATTCGCGGTAGCGGCGACGCGCAAGTTGCCGCCGCGGCGGATGCGGACATCTCGATCAGCGGCAGCGGCAATATCGAATTATACGGGCATCCGGTCCTGCGGCGTTCCGAAATCAGAGGCAGCGGCCGCCTCGTGCAGGTGCCGTAGTTCTGAAGCGTTGGGCACATTTGCCCGGGCGGAGTGGCTTTCGCGGCGCTATTGAGAAAGATTTCGACCTCGCTTGGCGAGTATCCCGCGTAGCTTCTGATGAAGCGCCGCCCCTTTTGCCAAGTACTCAATCAATACAAGAAGGGAGCTGCAGTTATGATTTATGGGATAGCATCCATCATTCGAATTCTAACTCTCAGCTTCAGCGTCGGGCTTGCATTCTCCGCCTATGCTTACGCCGAGACAAATTGCGGCGCCCCAAGTGGAGGGGCTGCGGGTTGGGAAATTGCGGGACCTGGCGATGTCGGGGTCGATCCAAACTTGCTGTGTAGCCTTGTCCAGCACGGCGCGGACCTGAAAGAAAACAATGTGCATGCCATTCTTGTGGCGCGGCACGGCAAACTGATCTTTGAGCAATACTACTCCGGCTCCGACGAGAAGTGGGGGCAGCAGCTCGGTGATGTCACCTTCGGACCCACGGTCCCCCACGATCTCCGCTCGATAAGCAAGAGCGTCGTTTCACTGGTTCTCGGCATAGGGATCGATAAGGGTTGGGTGCATGACATCGATCAACCTGTTTTTGCACTGCTGCCAAACTATGCCGATCTTCGCTCGCCCGAGAAAGATCGCGTTAGGTTGCGCGATTTACTGACAATGTCGAGTGGGCTGACCTGGAACGAGCATCTGCCTTACGGCAACCCCGAGAACAGCGAAACCCGCATGGATCGTGCCGCCGACCCTTGTCGCTTCGTGCTCGAACAGCCTGTCCAGCATTCGCCGGGTTCGGTCTGGAACTATAGCGGTGGCTCCGCTGCCCTGATTGCCTGCGTGCTGCATCAGGCGACCGGGAAAACGATCGACCAACTGGCCGAGGAGAATCTGTTCAAGCCACTCGGCATTTCAAATGCCGAATGGGCTCCCTATCCTAAAATCGGAGCGCCGGTAGCGGCATCCGGGCTTCGGTTGCTGCCTGGCGATACACTCAAGATCGGCCAGCTCGTACTTAACAAAGGCATGTGGCACGGCCAGCAGATCGTGCCGGCAGCGTGGATACAGCAAGCAACGACGCCTCAGATCAACGGTCCCGGCTCATATTTCTATGGTTTTCAGTTCTGGCTGGGGCGTTCCCTGGTGAACCAACGTCAAGTGGATTGGGCGGCGGGTTTCGGTTATGGCGGGCAACATCTGGTGATCATCCCCTCGCTTGACATGGTGGTACTCATTCATGCCGGACTTTATGGAAACCCGGCGGCAGACGGGATCGGCGATGCGATACTCAACAGATTCATTTTGCCGGCGGCTGCTCCCTAGAACACCCTGAAGGTCTCGGTTCAGCTTGAGGCGACCGCTCGCGGTCGGCAGGAGTGCGGGAAGCGAACTCTCGAAATTGAGAACGTTGAGCTGTCGGAGTATCCGGCAATCGCCTTGCGCTGAATGATTCTCATGTTAATCAGTGGGAATCTTAATTCAGGCGAATATGCGCACATGCAAAATAAGACAGACAGTGATGTCAAACAGCGGCCGCTGCGGGATCGCCGCCGTTCTCTCGCAATCGGACTTCTGCGCGCCCGTGAAGCGGTCATGAGCCATTTCCGGCCGATCCTGGCGGCGCATGACGTGACCGAGCAGCAATGGCGCGTCATGCGCGTTCTTTATGAAGGCGGCAAGCTCGACGCCACGGAACTGGCGGACAAGGCGTCCATCCTGGCGCCGAGCCTGACGCGCATGCTCCGCTCGCTCGAGGAGCGCGGTTTCATCACCAAGCACAAGGATGATGCCGACGGACGCAGGGTGCTGCTGCAGATCACCTCGGCGGGGCAGGCGATCGTCGAGGACGTCATGCCGGAGAGCCAGAAAGTCTACGCCGATATCGATGCCCGCTTCGGCGAGGAGCGTGTCGAAAAGCTTCTCGACATGCTGGAGGAGCTTGCTTCGTTGAAATTGGAGAACGGCTCGGGCGGCGAGGAATGAACGCCCCTTGATTTCGTTAATGTGTTAAGTATTTGATTGACGCGTCAGGGGATCTGTAGCAGTCTTCCATAGTGCTGACACTGTTGGGAGGCGGAGTTGGACCTGTTGCAGAACCGCAGCCTGGTTGACCGGACCTGGGCGCCGACACCCTACGACCAGTGGGTTGACGACCTTCAAAGCATTTGCGGCAACTTCAATCCGCACAGTATGCAGCGCGGTGATAGCGTCATCGGCACGGCCAGCCGCATCGACGTCTGCGGCATGGAGTTCGCCCATGTTTCCAACGATCTCGATTATGTCCACCGCGATTGGGAGGACATTCGCCGCGATGCCAACGAGCATCTGTTTTTGATCCTGCAGCTTGAGGGCGTCTGCGGCGTCGAACATTCCGGCCAGCAGAATATTCTCGATGTCGGCGAATGCATCCTTGTCGATTCGACGCGGCCGACAACCTTCTATTTCCGTGGGCACTTCTCCAACCATCTGTCGCTGCATCTGCCCCGGCAGCTGATGTACTCGAACAGCAAGATCGATTTTGATGTTGCGCGCAAGCTGGAAGCCAGCGACCCGATGGCCATGATGCTGCGTGCATTGATTGCCAAGATGATGACCACGCCGGATAACGAAGCAGCCTCCCCCTATCTTCGTCAGCTGATGTTCGACACGACCCGCCAGGCGTTCCTGTCGACCGGCGCTCAGACAACGAGCCTGACTTCTTTGCATGAAAGCGCCAGCAAGCGCATGCAGATGGTCGATATCCTGATCGATAAGCACCTTACGGACAGCGATCTCAGCGCCAAGTGGCTGGCGACGCGGCTCGGCGTTTCGATCCGTACTCTGCAGCAGGATTTCCAAGGCATGGGCATGACCTGCACTACAGTCATCCGCGACAAGCGGTTGCGCTTTGCGCGAGAAAAGATCGAGCAGCTGAAAGAGCAGCGCAACCCGACGACGATAGCCGAGGTCGCTTATTCGGCCGGGTTCAACGACATTTCCTATTTCAATCGCAGCTTCAAGGAATTGTTCGATTGCGCGCCGAGCGAGCTGCTTCGGGCTGCCGAGCCGGCGCATAGATTGGACTGAAGCGCAATCTGCGCTCCAGTCCAAGACGAGGCGCGTTTCTCCCCAAGACGGGTTTTGCGGTAGCAGCCATAGTCCTTCCGAAAGTCACGGGAGGAAAATGTCGTGAAGCAGTATACCCTGCTTATCGGTGGCGAGCCTGTTGCCACGTCCCATCATGCGCCGGTTGCCAATCCCTCGAATGGCGATGTGGTCGGCTTCATGCCGCTCGCGAGCGAAGCGGATCTCGATCGTGCCGTTGCCGCGGCGACGGAAGCCTTCAAAAGCTGGTCGCAGGTATCGAGCGAGGATCGTGCCAATGCCTGCCGCGCCGTTGCCGAAAAAATCAACGAGCATGGCGAGGAGCTGGCTCAACTCCTGACGCGTGAGCAGGGCAAGCCGCTGAATGGTCTCGGCTCACGCTTCGAGATCGGCGGCGCGCTCGCCTGGACCCGCCACACCGCCGAACTCGATCTGCCGGTCGAGATATTACAGGATGACAATGAGGGCCGCGTCGAGCTGCATCGCAAGCCGATCGGCGTCGTCGGTTCGATCACGCCCTGGAACTGGCCCGTGATGATCGCCTGCTGGCATATCGTTCCGGCCGTTCGTGCCGGCAACACTGTCGTCATCAAGCCGTCGCCTCTGACGCCGCTATCGACCATTCGCCTGGTCGAGATCATGAGCGAAGTTCTGCCGCCCGGCGTCGTCAACGTCGTCACTGGCGAAAATAGCATTGGTGCGGCACTTTCTGCTCATCCCGGCATCGCCAAGATGACCTTCACAGGCTCGACGGAAACCGGCAAGAAGATTATGGCCTCGGCGGTTGCCACCTTGAAGCGTCTGACGCTGGAACTCGGCGGCAATGATGCCGGCATCGTTCTGCCCGATGCCGATCCGAAAGCCATAGTCGAAGGCCTCTTCTGGGGCGCCTTCATCAACAACGGCCAGACCTGCGCGGCGCTGAAGCGTCTCTATGTGCATGACAGTATCTATGAAGAGGTGTGCCGCGGTCTTGCGGACTACGCCTCCAGGATCGTCGTCGGTGATGGCCTGGACGATGCGAGCATTCTCGGTCCGGTGCAGAACGAGATGCAGTTCAACAAGGTGCGTGAACTTGTCGAGGATGCGCGCGCCAATGGCGGTCGTATCCTGACCGGTGGGGCGCCGATGGATCGCCCGGGCTATTTCTATCCGATCACGCTCGTTGCCGATGTCGACCATGGCGTACGGCTGGTCGATGAGGAACAGTTCGGTCCCGCCCTGCCGATCATCCGCTACAGCGACATCGATGAGGTGGTCGCGCGCGCCAATCAAAATCCGGCTGGTCTTGGCGGCTCCGTCTGGTCCTCCGATGCGGAGAAGGCGAAGCGCTATGCCCTGCAGCTCGAATGCGGCTCGGTCTGGATCAACAAGCACGGCACGATCCAGCCGAATGCGCCTTTCGGTGGGGTGAAGCAGTCCGGCATCGGCGTCGAATTCGGCGCGGAAGGGCTGAAGGAATTCACGACCATCCAGACCGTATTGAGCTGAGCCATGACGAGCTACGATTACATCATCGTCGGTGGCGGCTCCTCAGGCTGCGTGCTGGCAAACCGGCTTTCGGAAAATCCGGCGCATAAGGTGCTGCTGATCGAATCCGGGCGCCGAGATTCGGACCCATGGATCCATATCCCCGCGACCTTCTTCAAGGTGCTGGGCAAGGGCATCGACATTCACCCTTATGCCTCGAACCCCGACAAGGGCCTGAACGGGCGGCCGAGCATCGTGCCGCAGGGTAATGTGCTTGGCGGTGGCAGCTCCGTGAACGCGATGATCTATATTCGCGGCCATCGCAACGACTATGACACCTGGTCACAAATGGGCTGCCAGGGCTGGTCCTACGAGGATGTGCTGCCGGCTTTCCGGTCGCTTGAGAACAACGAGCGGCTGAACGGCGAGTACCATGGTAGCAAGGGTGGTTTGCACGTTTCCGACCCCCGTCATCGCCATCCGTTGAGCGAAGCCTTCATCAAGGCGGCAACCGAAATCGGCATTCCGCATAATGACGATTTCAATGGCGCGGATCAGGCCGGCGTCGGCTTCTATCAGAGCACCACCTATGGCGGTCGGCGCTGGAGTTCGGCACAGGCCTTTTTGCGCGAAGCGGAGAAGCGGGCGAACCTGACCGTGCTCACAGAGCGCAAGGTTGCCCGCATCCTGTTCGAGGGGCAGAAGGCCGTTGGAGTGGAATTGCTCGACGGCACGATCTTCAAGGCATCCCGCGAGATTGCGCTGACTGCCGGCGCCATTGCCACGCCGAAGATCCTGCAACTATCAGGCATTGGCGATGGCGAACATCTTTCCTCGCTCGGCATCAAGGTCGTCGCCGACCTGCCTGGCGTCGGGGCCAATTATCAGGACCACCTGGAAGTGCCGGTGCAGGGCGAGACGCGCGAGCCGATCTCAATTCTAGGCCACGACAAGGGGCTGCGGGCCGCCGGCCACATGCTGCGCTATCTGACCTCGCATCGCGGGCTCCTGTCGTCCAATGTCGTCGAGTGCGGTGGTTTCATCGATACCGCCGGCACCGGGCAGCCGGATGTGCAGTTCCATGTCCTGCCTGTCCTGATCGGCTTTGTCGATCGCGAACCGGAGGCCGGTCATGGCCTGAGCATCGGACCATGCTACCTGCGGCCGCGCTCGCGCGGCTGGATAAAGCTGAGGGGCAAAAATCCGTCCGAGCAGACGGATTTCAACGCCAATCTGCTTTCCGACCCCGCCGACCTTGAAACTCTGGTGCGCGGCGTCGAAACGGCGATCCGCATCCTCGATGCGCCGGCGCTTGCCAAGCTGGTCAAGCGCCGCGTGCTGCCGAAGCCCGGTGTTGAGAAGGATCCCGAAGCGCTGCGTGATTACATCCGTCAATCCTGCAAGACGGTGTTTCACCCGGCGGGAACTGCGCGCATGGGCCGCGCGGATGATCGCATGGCCGTCGTCGGGCCGGATTTGAAGGTGCGCGGGATCGAGGGGCTGCGCGTCTGCGACGCCTCCGTCATGCCGACCCTGGTATCCGGCAACACCAATGCCCCGACAATGATGATTGCGGCAAAGGCTGCGGCCTTCATGACTGGAAAGGCGATTTCCGGCTGAGCCGGAAATCAGGAAAGCAAAGAGCCCGTGGGGAACGGGACAACACACCGGGAGGAAACAATGCCTATCAATCTGAGAGGGCTGGCGATCAGCCTTTTTCTAATGCTCGCCTCTGCATTCAGTGCGCATGCAGCCGCATCCTGCGGCGACAATAGTGGCAAGGCCGCCACCGGCGAGCCGATCGTCATCGGTGCCATCACCGGCAAGACCGGGCCGGACGACTTTTCAAACTCCACCAAGGCGGCGAAGGCCTATTTCGATTGCCTGAACGCCAATGGTGGCATCAAGGGCCGGCCGGTCAAATATCTGGTCGAGGATGACCAATGGAACCCGGAAATCGCCGCACAGCTGGCCGCAAAGCTCGTCAATGACGAGAAGGCCGTACTGATGGTCGGCAACTCAAGCTATGTTGAATGCGGCGCCAATGCCGATTTCTACAAGAAGTCGGGCATTCTTGTTGTCGCCGGCGTCGGTGTGCCGCGTGAGTGCTACTTCGCGGAGAATTATGCACCGACCAATGCCGGGCCGCGCGTCTCGATGCTCGGCGCCATGGGCTATGCACTCGACAAGCTGAATGCCAAGTCCGTCGTCTGCATCGGTCCGAACATCCCGAATGTCGGCACTTGGTCCTGCGATGGCGTGATGCTGCTTGCCAAGGAAAAGGGCTTCGCCGCTCAGACGATCTTGATGGATCCCGGCTCTGCTGATGCCACGTCCATCATCCTACAGGCTGCTGCCAGCAAGCCGGATGTCATCGTTCTTGGTCTTTCCAAAGGCGTGGCGGTGCCGTTGCTGACGGCTGCCGAAGAGCAGGGCCTCAACCAGACGATCACCTTCCTGAGCGCTGCCTCTGCCTATGATCTCTCGGTTCCGTCCACCATCGGCTCCGGCTGGGACGGTAAGTTCTATGTCAACATGGAGTTCAATGATCTCGAGGCAACGACGCCGGACAATCAGAACTGGCTCGCCGTCATGGATCAGTACGGCCAGAAGTCCGACCCGCGCGATACCTTCGCCCAGGCCGGTTATCTGGCGGCTCGCATTGCCGAGAAGGCGCTGATGACGCTCGACCCGGCCAAGATCGATCGCGAGACCGCCTCTGCTGCCGTACGAGGGATCAAGGACTTCAAGAGCGATATCTTCTGCGCTCCCTGGTATTTCGGCGATGGCCAGCCGCGCCATAACGCCAATTCGACGACGCGCATGGCTGTCGCAGAGGGTGGAAAGTGGAAGGTCGTTTCCGATTGCGCGCCATCGCCTGATCCGGAGCTCAAAGACATCCGCGCCTTCGAAAAATCCGCGGGCATCAATTGAACCCTGACGCTTGCCATCGGCTCCGCGGCAAATGTGCCGCGGAGCCGAACGACCCCACGCATCGGCCCGAAAATCGGGATCGCTTTTCGGAAAGCTCGATGCGTTGATCTAGAATGTTACGGCGTCTTTTGCGCATCTGAAACACGCGCTGCGTCGTAGAGGATCGATTGATGAACCTTCTACCCTTTGTCATTTCCGGCCTGGGCATCGGCGCCGTCTATGCGCTGTCTGGCGTCGGCCTCGTCGTCCTGTTTCGGGCGACCGGCGTTCTCAATTTCGCATTCGGTGCCTTCGGCGCGATTGGGGCGCATTGCGCCTGGCAATTGCTGGAGTGGAAGATGCCGCTCGCTGTCGCCATCCTTGCTGCCGTTGCCGTCTCGACGGCGATCAGCTTTGTTTATGGCCGGATCTTCGCACCCCTGCTATCGCATCGCGATATCGTCGTGCGCGCTGTCGGCACCCTGGCGCCGGCGCTGATCCTGATCGCGATCATGGGCGTCATCTGGGGTGAGCTGCCGCGCCGTCTGCAGTTTCCGACCGATCAGATGTTCGTCTCGCTCTTTGCCGTTCGCCTCACCTTCACGCGCATCATCGCCATCATTCTGGCCGTCGTCATGGTCGTTGCCATCACGCTGCTTCTGACCCGTACGCGCTTGGGTCTCGACATGCGCGCCCTTGCCAATGATCGCGATCTCAGTGCTATCCTCGGGGTGCGCATCCTTTACACCGAAACAGCTGCCTGGATCATGACCGGCATCTTCGCCGGCTTTGCCGGCCTGTTGCTGGCCGATCTCGTCCGGTTGCAAGGCACCTTTCTCACCTTGCTGGTGATCCCGGCAATTGCCGCCGCAATCCTCGGCCAGCTGCAGTCGCTGTGGCAAACCGCGGTTGCCGGCATTCTGATCGGCATCGCCGAAGCCGTGTTGACCCCGATTACCTGGATCTCGCCCTATCGCGCAGCAGCGCCCTTCATCATCGCGCTCGTCGCGGTCACCATTCTCGGAGGCACGGCCAGGGCCGTGTTGAAAGACCGATGACCATTCAGGAGCAAACAATCGCCCCAACGGCCGAAAGCCTATCGATGGTGCGTCTGCCCAAGCAGCTTCTTCATGTGCCTGTGACGATGTTGATCTTTTCGCTCGTCGTCGCCCTCCTTGCCAATTCCTTCTGGCTCTCCGCCGCGACCTCCGCCGTCGCCTTGTCGCTGTCGGTTGCCGGGCTCGCCATTCTCTATGGCCAGCTCGGTCTCGTCTCCCTCTGCCAGTTCGCGCTTGTCGGCGTCGGCGGCTGGGTGACGCTTCGTGTGGGCCACGCCTTCCATCCGCCCTTCGAATTGAGCCTACTTGCCGGCGGCGTCGTTGCTTCGGTGGTGGGATTGGCGTTCGGCGTGCCGGCATTGCGCCTGCGCGGTCTCTATCTCGCGCTCGTGACGCTGATGCTCGCCGGCGCCTTCCAGATCGTCATCAGTGCCTGGGGTTTTCCGGATGGCGGTCCCGGGTTCCTCGGGCGGGCCGATGGTTCCGGCCGCGCGATGCTCGCAAGGCCTGTTATCGCCGCTGGAGAAGTCTCCTATTTCCTCTATGTCTGTGCTGTCGCGGCAATCGGTCTGCTGATCGCGCAATGGCATAAGCTTGCCCGTCCCGGCCGGGCTTGGGCGCTGATCCGCAAGGGCGAGACGGTTGCCGTTGCAAGCGGCATCAACGTGCTGATCTACAAGGCATGGGCGTTCGCATTGAGCGGCTTCCTCGCCGGTCTTGCCGGCGGATTGCTGGCGGGCAATGTCGGCCAGCTTGATGGACGCGCCTTCGGGGCCTTCGAAAGCCTCAATCTCTTCGCGCTTGCGATCGTCGGCGGTGTCTTCAACTGGTACGGCGCCGTCATCGCGGGCCTGCTGCTGCGCGCAGTGCCGGCGCTGCTCACCGATCTCGGCATCGATGGCTATGTCACGATCGGGATCTTCGGCGTCGCCCTGTTCCATGCGCTGGCGACTGCGCCGACAGGCATTGCCGGGCAGATATCGGCTCTCATCATCAGGCTGAATGCCGCTCTTTCCCGTGGGAGGGCGAGATGATCAAGATCGACAATCTCATCGTTCAGTTCGGCGGCGTCAGGCCGATCAATGAGCTCAGCGCCGTGCTGACGGCGCCGGTCGCCGGCCTCATCGGCCCGAACGGCGCGGGCAAGACCACATTGCTCAACGTGCTCTCCGGCTTCGTGAAACCCATCCATGGCTCGGTCTCGCTGGGCCAGCAGGCGTTGTTGCCGATGACACCGTTGCAGCGCGTGCGTGCCGGCCTGCGCCGTTCGTTCCAGACGGAACAGGTGGTGGAGGATCTGACGGTTGCCGGCAACATCGCCGCCATCGCCGATCATGTCGTCGGTGCTGGACATCATGCCCGCGCAGTCGAGCAAGCGCTTGCCTTCGTCGACCTCACCGATATTGCTGAGAGGCTCGGCCAATCCCTCAATCTCTTTCAGCGCCGCCTTGTCGAGCTGGCGAAATGCGTCGTCGGCGAGCCTAAGCTCATTCTGCTGGATGAACCGGCCGCGGGGCTGACCGAAGAGGAAGGCAAGGCCTTTCGCGAGCTGGTGTTGCGCATCCCGGCGGAGTTCCGGGCGCAGGTTCTCATCATCGACCATGATGTCGATCTCATCCGCTCCATGTGCAGCGAAACCATGGTGCTCGACTACGGTAAGCTTCTGGCGCTAGGCCCGACACAGGCCGTGCTCGCCGATCCCAATGTGCGGCGCGCCTATCTGGGAGAATTCTGACATGGACACCACATCCGAAATCCGTGTCGAAAATCTCGTCGTCGAGCGCGGCGGTAAGCGTGTCATTCACGACGTTTCCTTCTCTGTCGCGGCTGGCAAGATCACGACGCTTCTCGGCGCCAACGGGGCGGGCAAGTCGAGCACAGTCATGGCGATTTCGGGCGTACTGCCGCGCGGTGGTTCCGTGCGTCTCGGCAGTGCGGCGTTGGAGGGATTCTCGCCCGACCGCATTCGCCGCGCCGGTCTTGCGCTCGTACCGGAAGGGCATCGCGTGCTCGGGCAGCTTTCCGTCGAGGATAATATCCTCGTGGCGGCACTTGAGGGATCAGCGGCGGCGCGGCGACAGGGCCTGGCACATGCCTATGAGATCTTTCCCGAGCTTTCGGAGCGGAGGCGTCAATCGGCATCGGATCTCTCCGGTGGCCAGAAGCAGATGGTGGCGATGGCACAGGCCTTCATTGCCAAGCCACGCTTCATGATTGTCGATGAACTGTCGCTTGGCCTGGCGCCGGCCGTCGTCAAGCGGCTGGCTGAGGCGCTGAAAATTGCCGCCGCGCGTGGCATCGGTGTCTTGCTGATCGAGCAGTTCGCCAATCTCGCGCTCGACCTCGCCGACCAGGCGCTCGTGCTGGAGCGCGGGCGTCTGGTCTTTTCAGGCTCCGCCGCAACGCTCAAGGCGCAGCCGGACATTCTGCACGGCGCCTATCTGGCAAGCTGAAGCGATGAAAATATCTCGCCTTTTTGAGGACAAAAATCATGGCCGCAGCACTTCATAGGCGTGTCGATAGCGCCAGCGGCCGAGCGTTTGCGGGCTTGGCGCGCAACCTCTTCGGCAATGTCCGACTCGATTTCGGTACGGCGGACGAGGAAAAGAGCTGCATGACGTCTGGCATGCTGGGCGCCTGCCGGCTGACACGGCTGGAAGCGGACCGACATGTCGTCTTCGGCGATCATGTGACGGCCGCGCCGGATGATCCCGACGCCATTAAGCTGATCGTCCAGACAGATGGCAACGCCTCGCTCGCGCAGGGCGGATTGCATGCGCCCGTCTTGCGGAACGCAGTCGTCATCTACGATCCAAGCTGCCCCTATATGCTGACGAACAGCACAGAAGTCCGCCAACTGCTGCTGCAATTGCCGCGTCACGCACTGCCCGCGACGGCCGTAGAACGCTTGTCTCAACCCTTCACGGCGCATGCCGAGCAAGACGGAATGTGCCGCATACTTCTATCGCTGATGGACTCGACCATTCACGAGATCGACCATCTTGACGAGGCGCGGCGCTCAAGCGTCGGCCAGACCATGATCGAGCTTGTGCGCACAATGATCGGCGCCGATCTGTTGCAAGCAAAGCCTGTTGCCAATCCGCTTGATGTGTTGCGGCGGCGGATCAAGGACTTCATCAACATCAACCTCGAAAGGCCGGATCTGACTGTTACGATGATCGCGCGCCGCATGGGCTGCTCGGTGCGCTATGTCTACCGCGCATTTGAAGCCGACTGTCTGACACCCTCGGAATACATCTGGGATCTGCGCGTGCAGAAGGCCGCGGCGCAGCTGCGGGAGGCTGGCGGTTATGCCGGAGAGATATCCGAGATTGCCTTTGCGCTCGGCTTTTCCTCGAGCGCTCATTTCTCGCGTGCGTTTCGCCACCGCTATGGTGTTTCGCCGTCGCAATGGCGCAAGGCCGGGATGTCCTAGGCGGACCAGGTGGCCCGACCGGAGCCAAGCCGCCTCAATTTCTCACCGCATGGATTCGGCCACTCTCAGCGTATCCGTGAACTGCTCGAAACGGCGGATCTTGTCGCCCGCGACGCCCCACACATGCACGACACGGGCCTTGAATGGCTTTCCGGTCTGCTTGTTCGTGCCGCTGTAATCACCAACGGCCACGACCTCGTCGCCGGCGTCGAGAAGGCGTTCCAGCTTGAAGCTGTATCCGTCGAAGGCTTGGCCGAGTGCCTGGAAGACGTTCTTGAAGATCTCCTGCGGACCGACATAAGTGCCGGCACAGGGAAAGCCGTCCATTTCCGTCCAGCGGCAGTCAGGCGCGATGTCGGCGAGCATGCCATTCATGTCGCGGCGGTCGTTGGCGTCGTAATGCGCCTTTACGATATCGAATGCTTTGCGCATGGCGTCCTCACACAGGTTCCTGGCCGGGCAGGTAATAGGTCATCGAGGCCTTGCGGATGAAGGCGCCGGCGGGGCTGTTCTGGATGCGCCCATCGCCGGTGATGCCGAGGAACTTGCCGGTCGAGCGCATGTCATTGAAATTATAGAAGAAGGTCGATGCAACGGCGATCTTGAATTCGCGGAATGTGAAGATGTAGAGGTTGTCATCGAACTTATAGGTCGTGGTGAGATCGACATCGCCGTGACCGCGCTGCACGCCGACGAGGCATTGCCAGGCATAGCGCTGCGACGAGAGATAGGTGTGCTCGTAGACGTGATTGGGGCTGTAGGTGAAGTGCGCCCTGAGCCCGATCAGATCGCGGCTCTCATGCGGTACCGGGCCACTCGCCACACCGCCATCGACGACACCGGCGCGGAAGATCTGCGCGACCTGCGGCTCGCCGACGGACTCCTTGAGGTCGCGAACGATCGAGTAGATGGAAAGCACGCGGCGTGTCTCGGTATTGAGGATCAGCGTCTCGGCTTCCTTGGGACGGCCGGCAAAGATGATCTCGACGAAATAGGTCTTCGGTGCGACTTCGATCACCTCCGACATGTCGGTGCCGCTGTCCTTGCCATCCGACCATTTGACCTCGCCCTTGGCGAAGGCGAGCTCCAGCGTGCGGCCATCGTCGAACGAGATCTTGTGGGACGAGCCGGCAAGGGCCTCCGTCGCGGGCAATCGGTTCGTGTCGATGCCATAGGCGAACTCGTCGTAGGTTTTCCAGTCCTTGGGATTCTGGTTCATCGGTATCTCCTCCCTCTATTCTACAAAAGCCAGCGTCGGCAGGTCGACGGTGCCGGCGCCGCCATCGACCGTCAGTACCGCACCATTGATCATCGAAGCTTCGCCCGAGGCGATGAAGCAGACGGCATTGGCGACGTCTTCGGCGGTTGCCGGCCGGCCAAGCGGCACGTCCTTGGTGACGAGTGCGTAGGCTTCCTCAATGCTGTTCAGCTTGTACTTCTCGACGATGAATTCCATCTGCTCGTCGGCCATTGCGGTCGTGACCCAGCCTGGGCAGACGGTGTTGGTGCGAACGCCCTTGCCGCCGTAGTCGCGCGCCAGCGATTTCGCAAGCCCGATGCAGCCATGTTTCATCGTGACATAGCCCGCCGCATCCGGCCCAGCAAAGAGCCCGGCGATCGAGGCGAGGACGACGATATTGCCCTGGTTCTTGATGAGATGGGGCAGGGATTCGCGGGCGCTGACGAAGGCAGTGTTGAGGTTGAGGCGGACGGCGAGATCCCATGTCTCGTCCGACATGCTGACCGTCGGCCCGACGCCATGGCCCCCGGCATTGGCGATCAGGATATCGAGGCGGCCATGCGTCTCGACCACTTTTTCCACGGCAGCTTTCATCGCGGCGCCGTCAGCGGCATCTGCTGCGACGATGGTTGCGCCGATCTCCTCGGCAATGGCCCGCAGCGGCTCGGGACGGCGGCCGACGAGCGCGACATTGCCGCCTTCCTGCCGAATGCGGCGCGCAACTGCCGCGCCGATGCCCGTACCGCCGCCGGTAATCAGGGCGGTCTTGTTCTTGAAACGCATGTTTCCTCCTCTTCGCTTTCCGGTTCATGATGACCGATGCGCGCGGAGGCGTCGCGTCCAGCTGTGCAGTCCGTTTTGACTGAGCGTGCACAATGTTTTCTCTATACCGAAACTTGCATGATGAGGCGCAAGGTCAAGCGATGCTGGGGAGGGGGCGTTTGCGATCAATAGACCTTTACGTCTTGAGCTGGCTTGGCAGCCTCCGCCTTCTTGAAATCGTCGAGGAGTTTGATCGTGGCATTGGCAAGCAGAGTGACATCGTTGCCGATCGCGACAAAGGTGGCACCAAGCTCGAGGTAGCGTTTGGCCAGGGAGAGGTCGCCAATCAGGATGCCGGCGGCCTTGCCGTGCGACTGGATTTTCGCCAGTGCCTTTTCGACCTCCGCCTGCACTTCCGGTGCACCCGGCTTGCCGAGATAGCCCATGTCGGCGGCGAGATCGGACGGTCCAATGAAGACCCCGTCGACGCCCTCGGTCGAGGCGATGTCGTCGAGTGCGGCAAGTCCAGCGCGGCTTTCCACCTGCAGAAGCAGGCAGACCTCGTCATTGGCCGTCGCAAGATAGTCGGGAATGCGGTTGAAAGCAGACGCGCGGGCAAGGGCTGCGCCGACGCCACGCACGCCATGCGGCGGGTATCGTACGGCTTTGACCATGGTCTCGGCCATCTCCTTGCTGTCGACCATCGGGATCAGCAGGGTCTGAGCGCCGATATCGAGCATCTGCTTGATGATCCAGGTCTCGCCGATCGGCGGACGGATGATTGCGTGGCTCGCCGTGCCCTTCATCGCCTGCAGTTGCGACACGAGAAGCGGCACATCGTTCGGCGCATGCTCGGCGTCGAGCAGCAGCCAATCATAACCGGCGCCCGCTGATATCTCGACCGTGTAGGCATTGGCGAGCGCCTGCCAGAGGCCGATCTGCGCCCGCCCTTCTTTCAGGGCTTGTTTGAAAAGGTTCTTGGGCGCAGGCATGTCTTACTCCTTCATGCAAAGAACAGGCTGACCGATCCGTAGGGACCGAAATCGGCAGTGATCGTATCGCCGTGGCGCGCCTCGATCGGGCGGATGAACGACCCGGCAAGCACGATCTGGCCGGCTTCGATGCCGTCGCCATATTGCGAGAGACGATTGGCAAGCCAGGCGATGCCGCGCGCGGGCTGGTTGAGAACGCCGGCGCCAAGCCCGGTTTCCTCGACCTCCGCATTGCGGCTGACGATCGCGCCCATCCAGCGCATGTCGATCTCTCCGGGTCGCACCGCGCGGCCGCCAGTGACGATGCCGGCATTGGCGGCGTTGTCGGAGATGGTGTCGACGATGGTGCGCGCCTTCTTCGTGTCGGGATCGACCCGGAGGATGCGCGTGTCGAGAATTTCAAGAGCAGGGGTCACGTAGTCGGTGGCGTTCAGGACATCGAAGATCGAGACGTTCGGTCCCCTGAGCGGCGCCTTCATCACAAAGGCGATCTCGGCCTCGATACGTGGCTGGATGAAACGATCGGCCGGCACGGTCGCGCCGTCTTCGAAGACCATATCGTCGAAGAGCACGCCGGAATCGGGGATATTGATGTTGAGGGCATATTGCATCGCCTTCGATGTCAGCCCGATCTTCCAGCCGATCGGCTTGCGTCCCTGAGCGATCTTCTTCTTCACCCAGGCGCTCTGGACGGCATAGGAATCGTCCATGGTCATCTGTGGGTGCTTGAGCGAGAGGAGCCCGGTCTGGGTGCGCGTCCGCTCGGCCTGATCGAGGCTTTCGGCCGCAGCCTGGATTTCGTCATGCGACAGCATCAGAGCACCTCATCGGCGATGGTGTTTTTCAGGATGCCGAGGCCATCGGCCTCGACTTCGACGACATCGCCGGGCTTCAGCCAGATCGGCGGGTCGAAGCGGGCGCCGGCTCCGGTCGGCGTGCCCGTCACGATGACATCGCCCGGAACGAGGGTGGTGAAAGTGGAGATGTAGTTGATGATCTTGCGGAAGGAGAAGATCATCCGGCTGGTGCGGTCGCTCTGGCGCACTTCGCCGTTGACGCGAGTTTTCAGTTCGATGTCGTCGAGCTGAGCCGCATCGGTGAAGGGAATCAGCCAGGGGCCGATCGAGCCTGTATTGTCGAAGTTCTTGCCCTGGGTGACGTTGAATTTCGCATGGCGAACCCAATCGCGGATCGTGCCTTCATTGCAAAGCGAGAGAGCCGCGATGTGGGAGAAGGCATCGGCTTCGGCAATCCGGCGGCCGCCCTTGCCGATGACGATGACGATCTCGCCTTCGTAGTCAAGCTGCGGGCTTTCCGGCGGCCGGATCAGCGGCCGGTCATGCCCGGTGAACGAGCGGGGAAAACGGATGAAGAGGGAGGGGTTGGAAGGGGCCGCCTGCCCATCCTTGTATTCCTCATTGCGATCGGGGAAGTTGACCCCGACGCAAATGATCTTTTCCGGCGACGGAATGGGAATCTCGAAGCGGATGTCGCCAAGCGCGAAATCCGGCTTCAATGATTTGGCCTCTTCTGCGAGCTGAGCGAGACCACCGGCCTCGATCACTTCACGCAAGGTTGGCCATGTCGCGCCATGACGGGCGGAGAGATCGACGACACCGCCGTCGACCGCAAGCCCGTAGCCATGACGGCCGTTTCTCGAAAAAGACAGGAATCTTGGATGGGTCATGCTTTCATGGCCTTCTCTTGACCTCAGACGACGCCGCCGAGGCAGACATATTTGATTTCGGTGAATTCCTCGATGCCGTAGCGCGAACCCTCGCGGCCGAGGCCGGAGAGCTTGACGCCACCGAAGGGTGCTTCGGCCGTCGAGATGAGGCCCGTATTGACGCCGACCATGCCATATTCCAGGGCTTCGGCGACGCGGAAGACGCGGGCGAGGTCCTTGGCATAGAAGTAGGAGGCAAGGCCGAACTCGGTGTCGTTGGCCTGGGTGATGACGTCGGCCTCGTCCTTGAAGCGGAAGAGGGGAGCAACCGGCCCGAAGGTCTCTTCCTTCGCCACGGCCATGGCGGGCGTAACATCGGCAAGCACGGTTGCCTCATAGAAGCGCCCGCCGAGCTGATGGCGATGACCGCCGGCAACGACGCGGCCGCCCTTGGAGAGCGCATCGGCAACATGCTCCTCGACCTTGGCAAGCGCTGCCTCATCGATCAACGGGCCGAGATTGATGCCTTCGTCGAAACCGTTGCCTGTTTTCAGCGACCCAACGGCCTTGGAGAGCTTTTCGGCAAAGGCATCATAGACGCCATCCTGCACGTAGAGACGATTGGCGCAGACGCAGGTCTGGCCGTTGTTGCGGAATTTGGCGATCATCGCGCCTTCGACCGCCGCATCGAGATCGGCATCGTCGAAGACGATGAAGGGTGCGTTGCCGCCCAGTTCGAGGCCGAGTTTCTTGATGGTCGGTGCACTCTGCTTGTAGAGCTCGGCGCCGACTTCGGTCGAGCCGGTGAAGGTGAGCTTGCGCACGACCGGGCTTGCGGTCATTTCGCCGCCAATGGCGCGAGCCGAGCCTGTCAGCACACTGAAGAGCCCCTTGGGCAGGCCGGCGCGTTCGGCCAGGATCGCGATTGCAATTGCCGAAAACGGCGTCTGCGAGGCAGGCTTCAGCACCATGGCGCAACCGGCGGCAAAGGCCGGGCCGGCCTTGCGGGTGATCATGGCATTGGGGAAATTCCAGGGCGTGATCGCCGCGACCACGCCGATCGGCTGCTTCATGACCAGAATGCGCTTGTCCTTCTGGTGGCCGGGAATGATGTCGCCATAGACGCGGCGGGCTTCTTCGGCAAACCATTCGACGAAGCTGGCGCCATAGGCGATCTCGCCCTTGGCTTCCGGCAGCGGTTTGCCCTGCTCTGCCGTCAGGATGCGTCCGAGATCGTCCTGATTTTCCATCATCAGCTCGAACCAGCGTCTCAGGATGCCGGAGCGCTCCTTGGCGGTGCGGCCCGCCCATTCCTTCTGTGCGGCTTCTGCTGCGGCGATCGCCTTCTTGGTCTCGGCAGCCCCCAGATTGGGGACCAGGCCGATGATCTCGCCCGTTGCCGGGTTGTCGACCTTGATCGCATTGGATGGATCGGCTTCGATCCAGTCGCCACCGACCAATGCCGCCTGCCGGAACAATGTTGCGTCTCTCAAATTCATGACAGTCTCCTCGCCTCGCGAACGTTGATGAGAAGCGGGTGTTTTCCCGCTCTCAAGGGTAACGCTTAAGGCGCGATAATCGGCTGTGCCTTCAAGTCAGGCTCGGCCACTTCCGCACCGGCAAACAGGCTACCATGTTCGAACCATGATTTGGGAGCCGGCGCACCCCAAAGTGTCTGACGCTGTGGATCTTTGAGATCCCACTTGATCGGCTCCAGATCGGGATCGACGGTCTGGTAGTCCGAGCAATAGATCTCGATGCGATGGCCATCGGGGTCGAGGATATAGAGGAAGAAGGCGTTGGAGATGCCGTGGCGTCCCGGACCGCGTTCGATATTGGCAACCCAGCCGGTTGTCGCCATCAGGTCGAGCAGGTCGATGATGTTGAGTGGCGTCGGCACCCAGAAGGCGGTGTGGTGCAGGCGCGGGCCACGGCCGTTGGTGAAGGCGATGTCGTGGACGCCGCCCTTGCGATGCGTCCAGGCGGCCCAGAGGCGACCGGTTTCCTCGTCCTCGGTATATTCGGTCACGCGGAAGCCGAGCTCATTATAGAAGGCGACGCTCTCGTCGACATTGGTCGAGAAGCAGTTGAAGTGGTCGATGCGCAGCGGCTTCACGCCCTTGTAGAGCGCATATTTCTGGTGGATCGGCGGCAGGCGGTCCATCTTCGAATAGAATTCAAGCGGAATGCCGTGCGGGTCGCGGGTGCGGAAGGTCCGCGCCTGGTAGGGGCGCTCGACCCATTCGACCGGCAGATCCTTGCCCTTGAAGAAATGCGCCGCCTTGTCGAGGTCCTCGTCGCTGAACACCTTGAAGCCGAGATCGCGGGCTTCGGCCTTGTCGGATTTCTTGAGCACGATGCAGTGATGGCCGCGTTCTTCCATCGCCCGCAGGTAAATCGTGTCGGCCGTCTCGTCCGTCACCTGCAGGCCAAGTGTGTCGACATAGAACGCGCGGGACTTGGCAAGATCGGTGACGCCGAACTCGATGTGGCTGAGGCGCACGATGTTGAAGGGCGGATAGAGATTGGGTTTCGGCAGGGGCATTTGTTCCTCCTCTTATGCGTACTTATGGGATATTGGCGGCTCAGCCGCCGAGTTTCTGAATGGCGTGCGGCTTGGTGGCGAAGGCGACGTTCTTGGTTTCCATGTAGAAATCGAAGGACCAATCGCCGCCGTCGCGGCCGATGCCGGAGCTCTTGACCCCACCGAAGGGGGTTGGCAGATGGCGCACATTTTCCGAGTTCACCCAGATCATGCCGGCTTCGAGATGATCGGTGAAACGGAAGGCGCGGGTGACGTCCGAGGTCCAGAGATAGCCGGTCAGGCCGTACTGGACGTCGTTGGCAAGCGCCAGCGCATCCGCTTCGTCCTTGAAGGGGATGGCTGTCAGCACCGGTCCAAAGATCTCTTCCTGGGCGATGCGCATCCGGTTATTGGCGCCGGTAAACAGGGTTGGGGAGACGTAGCAACCGCCGCCCGGGCCGTTGACCTTCTCGCCGCCGGCGGCAAGGGTCGCTCCTTCCGAACGGCCGATCTGGATGTATTCCAGCACCTTCTTTTCGTGCACGGGATGCACGAGCGGGCCGACGACGGTTTCCGGGTCCAGAGGGTGGCCGACCTTGATGCGCTTGGCCTTCTCGGCCACGATCGCGGTGAACTTGTCGTAGACGCTTTCCTCGACCAGCAGGCGCGAGGACGAGGTGCAGCGCTCGCCGTTCAAAGAGTAGATCATGAAGACGGCGGCATCGGCGGCGCGCTCGAGATCGGCATCGGCAAAGACGATGACCGGGTTCTTGCCGCCGAGTTCGAAATGCACGCGCTTCAGCGTGTCGGCGCCCTGCTTCATGATCATCGAACCTGTGCGGCTTTCGCCGACGAAGCCAATCGCCTTGATCAGGGGATGTTCCGTCAGAGCCTTGCCGGCGTCCTCGCCGAAGCCGTTGACGAGATTCCAGACCCCCTTCGGCAAGCCGGCTTCCTCGGCGATCTCCACCAGCAGGCGGGCCGTCAGCGGCGAGAATTCGGCCGGCTTGTGGACGATGGTGCATCCGGCGGCAAGCGCCGGCGCGATCTTCCAGGTCGATAGCATAAAGGGCGTGTTCCAGGGCGTGATGATGCCGACCGGGCCGATCGGCACGCGCGTCGTCAGGTTCACCTGGCCTTCGGCGCGGATCGCCTTGCCGTCACGGGCTTCCGGCGCACGATCGGCGAAGAAGCGGAAGTTTTCCGCGCCGCGCAGGGCGGCCTTGGCCATGAACTTCAGCGATTGCCCGGTGTCCATGCATTCGACGAAAGCGATCTCTTCGGCGCGGGCCACGATCGCATCGGCAATCTTGTGCAGCAGCTTCTTGCGCGCGTCGCCCGGCATGGCAGCCCATTCAGCGAAAGCGGCTTTTGCGGCCTTTGCGGCGCGATCGATATCGGCAGCCTTGCCGCGGGCAACGGTGGCGAGCGGCTTCAGATCGACGGGGGAGATGGTCTCGAAGGTGGAACCATCATCGGCACGCACATCCTCGCCATTGATGCGGTTCAGTACGCCGCTATCCTTGAACCGGGCCAGAAAGCCTTCGGCCTTTGCGATGTTTTCCTGCAGTTTGGACATCGTCTATTCCTTTGGTGTTACGTCGTCCCGCGAAGGGAGGTGTCACTTGCCGCGCAGCCGCGGATGAATGGCGTTCTTCTTCCAGCTCAGCTCCGCATCGATCTCGCGGATTTCCAGCGACAGGGCGAAATGCGGGGTGTCGAAGAGAGGGCCGAGAACGTCGATGGCCGCTGCAAAGATTGCCTCGCCTGTACGCTTCTTCTCTTCGTCCGTACGGCCCTTACCGATGCGGAAGTTCAGGTCGACGAAGGCGTTTTCCGGCAGCTTGTCGGCGATTGCATAGTGCTCGGCGCGAAAGGCGCGCACCCGCACAGCGCCGACCTCGAAAAGCCCGGTATCCAGAACCGTCTTCAACAGCCGCTCGCAGAGCGCGCCGATATCGGCGCGGCCCTCCAGGTTGGCCGAATATTCGATGGCGAGATGTGGCATTGAGTCCTCCCGATCTCTCAATTACTTAACACGTTAATAATTATGCGGGAGATGTCAAGCGGCAGCGTTGAGCTTTCTCGCCATCTCCAGGCTTTCATCGACGTAACGCGACAGACGCTCCGCGCTGTCCGGAATTTCCGGGCGTTCGGCGAGCCATCCGATATATGTAAGGCTCCTCAGCACAGTGAATAGAGGCAGGCTCGCGAGAGCCGCGTCGGAGAGTGCTCGCCGGCTGCGGTAGCCTGATATCAGCGCTTTCTCGATAGCCGGATAGGCGGGTTCGTTGCGGTTCTTGAGCAGCGTCGTCGCGAGATCGAACAGACGAAAGCCATGCCCGGCATCGTCGAAATCGATGAAAGCAACATTGCTGTCAGTGCCCGTCAGAAAGATGTTTTCCCGCACGAGATCGGCATGGATCAGTCCATAGTCGAGGTTTTGATTGTCCGCATTCGCGAGGGCACGGCGCAGCTCGTGGCGCAATGCCGAGAGGGCGATCGTGCTCTCAGACGAAAGGCCGCGACAATCCCAGAAGCGGCCCCAGAGCGGCTTTTCACCGACCAGGCCATCGGTGTCCCAAGCCGGACGGCGAAAACGCTCCGGCGGTTCCCAGGCATCGGCAAGCTCGTGCATGGTGGCCATGTTTTGGCCGATACGGAAAAAGATCGCCTCTTGCATTTCAGCCGATTGGGAAAGGGGCGTGCCGCTCTGGCCAAGCGGAACGCCGTCGATCCAACTCACCACATCGGCATGTTGGTCAGGAAAATGCCTGTTGGCCTGCAGGCGAACGAGGCTTTGCCTGTTCGTCGTCGGCACCGGGCTCGGCACATCGAGGCCGCCGAGCCTGAGGGCGGCCATGAAATGCAGTTCCGAGCGCAGGCTCGTCTCGTCGTGATAGCCCGGGCGATGCAGCCGGAGCGCTGCGAACTGACCGTCCTCCAGCGTAATGCGGAAGACGGCATTCTCCCGATATTTCATCAGGACCGGTTCGCGAGCCTGCACCGGCCAATGGTCGAGCGCCTCCAGCGCGCGTTTCTGCAAGGCATCATGGATGGCCTGAGGCAACGGATCAGCCATATTGCCTCACAGACCGGACAGGACGTCGTCGAAGATCGACAACATGAAGTCGGCATTTCCCTTGGTGAACGGCATGGGCGGGCGGATCTTCGTGGCGCATTGGTGAATGCCGATCTTGCCCATCAGCACGCCGCGTTCACGCATTTCGTTGACGATGCGGGTCGCCTCAGCGGTCGCCGGCTCCTTCGTCTGCTTGTCGAGCACGAATTCGGTGCCCATGAAGAGGCCGCTGCCGCGAACGCCGCCGATGATCGAATGCTTTTCGGCCAGTCGCTGGAAGGCGCTACGCGTGTATTCGCCGACGTTGCGGGCATTCTCGACGAGATTTTCATCCTTGATGACGTCGAGTACCGCCATGGCGGCCGCGCAGGAGACCGGGTTGCCGCCGAAGGTGTTGAAATAGCGGAATGCCTTGCGGAAGGCGTTTATCGTGTCGACATTGGCAATGACGCCGCCGACGGGATGGCCGTTCGCCATGGGCTTGCCGAGCGTGACGATATCGGGAACGATGCCGGCGTGCTGGTGCCCCCACATATGCGTGCCGGTGCGGCCGAAGCCGGGCTGTACTTCGTCGGTAATCACGAGGCCGCCGGCCTTGCGCACGGCTGCGACCGTCTTGTCGAGAAAGCCCGGCGGCAGGTCCGGAAAGCCTTCATTGGCAAAGAACGGATCGATGATGATGGCCGAGAAACCGTGTGGTGTCTCCTGAAGAGAGGCGATCGCCTTCTCGACTTCGGCTGCGAAGGCTGTGGCAAAGGCGTCTCCGCCTTCACCGCCGAGTGGACGATAGCTGTCCGGCGCAGGCACATGGCGGACATGGCCGCCGAAGCCGCCAACCGGCGGCATGCGGGTCGATAGCTGCGACACGGCGGTCGTATTGCCATGATAGGTGTGGTTCGTGGCGATGACGCCGGTCTTGCCGGTCACAGCCTGCGCCATGCGCAGCGCCACGTCGTTTGCCTCGCTGCCGGTGCAGGTCAGGATCGCGGCATTCAGGCTTTCGTCGAAAGTCGCTGTGAGCCGCTCGACATAATCGAGAATGCCTTCATGCAGATAGCGGGTATGCGTATTCAGCGTCGAAGCCTGCCGCGTGATCGCTTCCACCACGCGGGGATGGCAATGGCCGACATGCGGCACATTGTTGTAGCAATCGAGATACTTGCGGCCGTCGGCATCCCAGAGCCAGACACCTTCCCCGCGCACGAGATGCACGGGGTCGTCGTAGAAGAGCGACATGTTCCGGCCTAGAAGCCGTTCGCGCCGCGCGATGAGGGTTGCGTTGTCGGACATGCTCAGCCCCTCGCAGCAGTGAGACCTGCGTCGAGCGCGGTCAGCATGGTCTGGACATTCTCGGCGGTCACGATCAACGGCGGCGACATGATGACATTGGCGCCCGAGGTGCGCACGAGCACGCCGGCATCATAGGTCGCGTCCTGCACCTTTTGGACGACATCCTTGGCGGCACCGCTCTTCTTTGCGCGGTCGCTGACGAGTTCGAGGGCACACATCAGGCCCTTGCCGCGCACGTCACCCACCAGCTCATGCTTGTCCTGCAGCTTCTTCAGGCCGGCGAGCAGCTCCTCGCCGCGGGCCGCCGCATTGTCGGCGACGTTGAGCCGCTTGGTTTCCTTCAAGGTGGCCAGGGCCGCGGCGGCACCAACCGGATGGCCGGAATAGGTGTAGCCGTGACCGATGCTTCCGACCGCGCTCTTGTTGCTTTCGAAGACCTGCGCGACCTTGTCGGAGATCATCACGGCGCCGAAGGGGAAATAGCCGTTGGTAATCGCCTTGGCCGTCGACATCATGTCCGGCTGAACACCCCAGAGACGCGATCCGGTCCAGGCGCCGGTGCGGCCAAAGGCGGTGATGACCTCATCGGCGATCAAGAGAATGCCGTGGCGGTCGCAGATTTCGCGCATCAACGGCAGGAAGGTCTCATGCGGGACGATGACGCCGCCGGCGCCGAGCACCGGCTCGACGATCAGCGCAGCAATCGTGTCGGCGCCCTGGAAGGCGATCTCATCCTCGAAGAGCCTGCCGATCGCAGCCGCGATTTCGGCGCCATCGGTGGTGTTGAAAGGGTTGCGATAGGGGAAGGGCGCGGGCAGGTGGATGACGCCCGGGAGCAGCGGCTCGTAGTTGCGGCGGAAGTTCTGGTTGCCGTTCACCGAGGCGCCGCCGAAATGGGTGCCGTGATAGCCCTTCTTCAGTGCGACGAACTTGGTGCGCTCGGGCTGGCCATTGACCTTGTGGAACTGACGCGCCAGTCGCAGGCAGGTCTCGACGGAATCCGAGCCGCCCGAGGTGAAGAAGGAACGGCTGAGACCATCCGGCTTGAACCATTCGGCAAGCTCGTAGGAGAGTTCGATCAGCGGCGAGTTGGTCGTGCCGCGGAAGGTCGAGTAATAGGGCAGCTCGTCGAGCTGGTCGCGGATCGCCTTCTTCACCGGCTCGCAGGAATAGCCGAGATTGACGTTCCAGAGGCCACCGACCGCGTCCAGCACCTTCTGGCCGTGAATATCGACGATTTCGACGCCCTCGCCTGAATTGATGATGCGCGGCGGGTTGGCCTGCATCTCAGCCGGATGGGCCATCGGATGCCACAGGTGGCGGGCATTGTTTTCGATGATGAAATTGGTCTCACGCATGTCGAATTCCTCTTGTTTCAGAGCCCCAGCATAGCAAGTGCGCGGGCATAGCTTTCGGCGGGGCGGGTCACGTCGAAATGCACATGAGGCAGGCTCACGGCTTCGGCGCCCTCGATGTTCTTCTTCTGGTCGTCGACGAAGACGCAGGCTTTGCGCGGTAAGTTGAGCTCGGCAAGAACGAGTTCGTAGGCGCGGGGATCGGGCTTCAGGATCTTCGTGTAGGTGGCATCGACGATGACGTCGAAAAGCTCGATCAGCGGAAAACGCTGGCGGAACTCGACGCCATAGAAAAGGTCGAGTTCGTTCGACAGGATCGCCAGCTTGAGGCCGGCTTCCTTGGCGCGCAGGATGGCGTCGCGGGCTTCCGGGCGCAGAACCAGTTCCGGTTCCGCGCCGCGCGCGCGGCGCACGAAGGTCTGCATGTCGGTCCAGTCTTCACCGACCAGCTCGCCGACCTCGTGCGTGCGCGTGAGCCAATAATCCCGCTCGGTGATCTCGCGGTTCTGCATCGCGACCCAGAGCGGGTCCGTCGTTGTGTCGAACGGCCCGAGCCAGGTCAGCGACCCCGCGGGAAGGCCGAGTGTGCGCTCAGTGATGTCATGTGTCTCAAACAGGGTGCGGGTAACGACGCCGCCGAAGTCGAGGATAAGTGCGCGGTCTTTTGTCATGGCCGTCCCTCCGGAATGACGCCTTCGGCGACCCATCGATCGAATATTGCAAGGGCGGCGGCGGAGAACGCGGGTGCGTTGATATGGGTATCGACCTCCTGCAGGGTGACGGAAGGCGGAACAGCGCGACGCATCTCGTCGATGAAGGCGTCGAGGCCTTCGGGATCATGCAGCGGTTCTTCCGGCTTGTCCCATTCCTGCAGGCCTTCGGTCGGCAGGAGGAAAGCGACCTTCGCATCAGCGTGCTGCAATTTCTGTCCGATCAGCCGCGCGACTTCGCGCCGGCCTTCCGGCGATGTCGTCACCGATCCGATCAGTCTATTGTGGGCGTGATAGGGGCGATCGGCAAAGATTGCAGGCAAGTCCTGCCATGCCTGGAGATCGACCATGTCGACTGCGCCGGGGGCGACAAGCTGCGGAATGCCGGCGCGTCCGGCATTTTCGAGCCGGTCCGGCCCGGAGGTGACGACGCTGCTATAGTGGTGATTGCTGACCTCCTGGATGCAGAAGTCGAAGACGGCGGCAAAGTCCCCCTTCGCGGCGATCGCTTCATAGGCGCGTCCGCCCATGCCGGTGGAATGGAAGACGGCGACGTCATAGCCGCGCTTTTCCAGTTCGGGCCGCAGATATTTCATATATTTCAGGCAGGACGAGCCGAGAGACGTCATGCCGACGAGGGGCCGTTCGCGATCGGGCTTGGTGCCGTGCTTTGCAGCGCCGACGACCGCGCCGCAAGCCTGCGAGAGCACAGAGCGGCAGATGCTGTTGAGGCCATAAAGACCGCCGGCCCACAGGATCATCATCAGATCGGGGGCGATGCGTTCGGGCGGAATGAGATGGGAGTAGGCAATGGTCGAAACCACGAACTTCGGGACGCCGAGCGGCAGGACGGCGGCGACATCGAGCGCCAGATCCGTGCCCATGGAGCCACCGAGCACGATGACGCCGTCGACTAGCCCATCGTCGTAGAGGCGCCGGGTTAGAGCTGACGCGCCCTTTGCCATCGCAGCCATGGCGCTGTTTTCGTCGCCGCTTTCGGCAATGGCCTCGATCGTCGTTGCGGCGGCCTTGGCTATGTCATGCTTGGAGTAATCGGGGCTATAAGGCGGATCGCCGAGAATGCTGACATCCATCATGAGCGGCTGGCCGCCAGCTTGCCTGATAACGGACGCCATGAATTGCAGTTCGTCGCATTTGGTGTCACCGGTTCCGATGACGAGTATCCTTGGCAGGGGAGCCTCAGGGCTCATCAATCTGTCCTCCTGATTTTTGCAATGGTTCCCATGGGTCTTTCCGACCCGTAATATTTTTCTGAGATCGCATTGGCCGTAGCGACGGCCTGTGCGCCGAATTCCTGGATGGCAGCCTTCGTGGTGCGCGAGAGCGGAGCGGCAATCGCCACGCAGCCGATCGGATGGCCGTTCGGCGCGCGCACCGGCGCGGCCGTGCTGATGACGCCGGCTTCAAGCCCCTGATGGCTGATGGAAAAGCCGCGTGCCGCCGTCTCATCGAGCATGTCGCGCACCAGCTGCGGATCGGTGACGGTGTGGTCGGTAAATTTCTCGAGTGGCGTCTTGAGCGCCAGGTCGATTTCTGCTCGTGGGCAGAAGGCAAGATATGCAACGCCGGATGCGGTGGCGTGAAAGGGCAGAAGGCTGCCGACATCGACGATGATCCGATGCGCGCGCGGAGAATCCTCCACGTGAATGGTCGAGAGCTGTCCGCCGGAAAACTCCGACAGATGGACCGTCTCGGTCGACGATTCGGCGAGCGTCCTGATGAAGGGGATGGCAACCCGCAGGAAGGGAAAGCGGGCTTCCCGGATACGGGCAAGGCGAACAGGCGCTGAGCCGATGCGATAGCGGCGCGTATCTGGATCCTGCTCGACGAAGCCGTGCTTTTCCAGCTCCACCAGAAAGCGTCGCGCCGTCGCCTTATCCAGGTCGCACAGTCGGGCGATGTCGGTCAGACCCGCCTCCTTGTCCAGCCGTGACAGGGTGTCCAGCAATGCCAGCGCCTTTCCGATCGTGCTCATCATTCCTCCTCTTGGGTTGGTCCGGTTCCGATTTTGTGCGTCCAGCCGGGGCTTTTCGTCAAATCAGTTCGCTGATCCTTCGCCGCGGCACGATAGCAGCGACCCAAGATACTTAACATGCGAAATAACTTGACAGAGGCCGGCAATGTTTGCAAGTCTATATTTGAAGCTATGGTTCAAATAATGAACCGTAAGCGCTGGCGGCGGTAAAATCAACAAAAGCATAAGCCCCGCTCGTCAGTCCGGTTTTTGGTGGAGGTCGCACGCGGCAGTCGCGGCGATGATCGGATGTTCTTAACAAGGGGAACGAACGCAGATGAACACGCAAAATTCGCAAGGTGCGGCTGAAAACCAGCTGCGCAAAAACAGTCTCGGCGTCGGCGCCGTGACCTTTCTCGTGGTGTCGGCCGCGGCGCCGCTGACGGCAGTCGCCGGCGGCGTGCCGTTGTCCATGATGCTCGGCAACGGACCGGGCATACCGCTCACTTTTCTATTGGTGACGGGCATTCTGCTGCTGTTTGCGGTCGGTTATGTCGCCATGGCTCGCCATATAAGAAATGCCGGCGCCTTCTATGCCTATACGGCTCAGGGCCTTGGTGGCCTCATGGGCGGTGCCGCCGCGCTTATTGCCATTCTCGCCTATAATGCCATGCAAGTCGGCGTTCTCGGGCTTTTCGGCGCGGCGACCAAGGGTTTCTTCGCCGAACAGCTCGGCCTCGATCTTCCGTGGTGGGTCTGGAGCTTTGTCGGCATCGCCTTCGTCGCCGTTTTCGGCTACCGCCGCGTCGATCTATCGGCGAAAGTGCTGACGGTGCTCGTTATTCTCGAATATCTCGTCGTGCTCGTCATAGATGCGGCGATCTTCGCCAAGGGTGGCGACAGCGGCCTGTCTGCCGTGCCTTTCACGCCGACCGCCTTCTGGAGCGGAACGCCAGCCATCGGCCTCCTCTTCTGCTTTGCCGCCTTCATCGGCTTCGAAGCAACGACCATCTACAGCGAAGAGGCTCGTGAGCCGGAAAAGACCGTACCGCGTGCGACCTATATCTCCGTTCTCATCATCGGCCTCTTCTATATGCTGACCTCCTGGTTGATGGTGACCGGAGCCGGCGCTGACAAGCTCGTGCCCACCTTGCAGGGTCTTGCCGATCCTACGACCTTCCTCTTCGGCCTTGCTGAGCGCTATGTCGGCCATTGGATCACCGTCGTCATGAGCGTGCTTTTCATCACCAGCCTGTTTGCCGGCATTCTCGCCTTCCACAATGGCGTCGCGCGCTACATGTATGTCGCCGGTCGCGAAGGCCTGCTGCCGAAGTCGGTCGGAGTTACCCACCCGGTCTTCCAAAGCCCGCATGTCGGCTCGATCATTCAGACCGTCATTGCCGTGCTCGTCGTTGCGCTCTTTGCGGTGACGGGTCAGGATCCTGTATTGGCGCTCTTCTCCTGGCTTACCAATGTCGCGACGCTCGCAATTATCCTGCTGATGGCCTTCACCGCCTTCTCGATCGTGGTGTTCTTCAGCCGCAATCCGGGGCTTGAACGCAATGTCCTGGCGATCAAGGTGCTGCCGATCGTGACGGGTCTGATCCTTCTGGCACTCGTCTATTATATCTCGGCGAATTTCGGTGCGATTGCCGGTGCCAATGGCGTGCTGGCCGTGTTGTTGCCGGGCCTGGTGCTGATCGCTGGTATCATCGGCCTTATCGCTGCGGCTCGCCTGAAGTCGTCGGATGCGGCAAGCTATGCCCGCCTCGGCGCCGGTCAGGAAGCCTGAGTGAGTTCCAATCGCGGTGGCGGGGAAGACCCGCCATCCTCTTTGTGAGACAATGAGATGCAGGACAAGATCGACCAGCTCCGGACACTGTCCGTTCCCCCGCAGGCGTTTTTCATCGGCGGTGCGTGGCGCCAGCCGGTCAGTGGCGCCGTGATGGATGTCATTTCGCCGATCGATGGCAACCGGCTGACCACGATTGCCGATGCCCGCACTGAAGATGTCGATCTGGCTGTCAAGGCCGCGCGTCGTGCTTTCGAAAAGGGCAGCTGGTCGAAGGCGGCGCCGGCCGAACGCAAGAAGGTACTGCTGAAGATTGCCGAATTGATCGAGAAGAACGCGCTTGAACTCGCCGTGCTCGGCGTGCGCGACAACGGCACGGAAATCTCGATGGCGCTGAAGGCCGAGCCCGGCAGTGCTGCCGGCACGTTCCGTTATTATGCCGAGGCAATCGACAAGGTTTATGGCGAGATTGCGCCGACGGCTGATAATATTCTTGGCCTCGTCCATCGCGAGCCGATCGGCGTCGTCGCCGCCATCGTGCCGTGGAATTTCCCGATGATGATCGGCGCCTGGAAGATTGCTCCGGCACTTGCCGCCGGCAATTCCGTAGTCCTGAAGCCCGCCGAAGGCGCGTCGCTGACGCTGCTGAAGCTTGCCGAAATTTGCGCCGAAGCCGGCTTGCCCGAAGGCGTCTTCAACGTCGTCACCGGACGTGGCGCGGTTAGCGGTGAGGCGCTGGGCCTGCACATGGATATCGATGTACTGGCCTTCACCGGTTCCGGCCCCATCGGGCGGCGGCTTCTCGAGTATTCGGCGCGCTCGAACCTGAAGCGCGTCTATCTGGAACTTGGCGGCAAGTCTCCAAACATCGTCTTTGCCGATGCGCCCGATCTCGATCAGGCGGCCAAGGTGTCCGCCTACGGCATCTTCCGCAATTCCGGACAGGTCTGCGTCGCCGGCTCGCGGCTGCTTGTCGAAAAGTCGATCCATGAGGCCTTCTCGGAGAAGGTCGCTCGCATCGCCGAGAGCATGAAGGTCGGCGATCCCCTGCAGCTGACGACCGAAGCGGGGGCCATCTCCAGCGAGATGCAGCTGAAGAAAGACCTCGGCTATGTCTCGCAGGCGGTGTCGGAAGGCGCATTCTTGCGCACCGGCGGTTCGCGCATTCTTGAGGAGACTGGCGGCTATTATATGCGGCCGGCTGTGTTCGATGTGGCGCCATCCATGACCTTGGCGCGGGAAGAGGTTTTCGGACCGATCCTGTCGATCATTCCCTTCGAGACGGAAGCAGAAGCACTTGAGATTGCCAATGCCACCGAATATGGCCTTGCCTCGGCTGTCTGGACAGCGAACCTTTCACGTGCCCATCGAATGGTGCGGGGCATCCGCGCCGGCGTGGTGCACGTCAACACCTATGGCGGCGCGGATAACAGCGTGCCACTCGGCGGCGTCAGGCAGTCTGGCAATGGCCATGACAAGTCGCTGCACGCGCTCGACAAATACGTCGATCTGAAGACGGCTTGGATACAGCTCTAAAGGTATTCTTACATGCAAACAGGGTGCCACGTAATCGTTGGCACCCTGTTTCTATTTCCGGCGATGACTCGTCAGACCTTCGACACCTAGCCGCCGAAGCTGCCCGCCTGGGTCGGCACATGCACATAGTTGCGGTCGAAATAGAGCAGCGCATGCCCATCCTTGCGGCTGCGGATATCCATCACTTCACCGATGAAGATATGGTGTGTGCCGACAAGGCGCGCTTCGGTCAAGCGGCAATCGAAGGAGACGATCGCATCGGAAAGTGCCTGGCTGCCGGAGCGGAAATTGATCCACTCGGCCGCGGCGTAGCGCTCCTCCATATCGGCACGCTGACCGGCGAAATAGCCGGCCAGTTCCTTATGCTCCTGCGTCAGCACGTTGACGCAGAAGCGACGGTTATCGAGGAAGAGGCTTGTTTGCGCCGAGCGGCTGTTCATGCAGATGAGCAGCGTTGGCGGTTCGTCGGTGACGCTGCACATGGCGGTCGCGGTAAAGCCGCCGCGGCCGGCGGGGCCGTTGGTGGTGATCACGTTGACCGGCGCGCAAACCCTTGCCATGGCGTTGCGGAATTCGGTTTTTGAAAGTTGCTCCTCCATAGCAATGGCCTCACTCGGCGGCATTGCGGACGGGGGAGGTGTCACCGAGCGGCGGAAGCCAGGTGTCTCCAGTCCAGCCGTTTTCGTCGTAATCGCTCATGCACTGATCAACAAGCGCCTCCATCTCCTTCAGCCGACCGCCGCGCTCGGCGCCCTTCAGCACCTGCAGGCGGACTTCCTCCGGCGCGCCGGCATAGTTGAGCTCATAGAGGGCGTGACGTCCGCCGAATTCGGTGCCTGTGGCGTCCCAGAGCAGCTTCATGATCTTGATGCGCTCGATATGGCCCATGTCGTTGGACCCGCGCACATATTGGGCGAGGTAGCGGTCGATCTCTGGATTGCCGAAATCCTTGGCCGAAGACGGCAGATAGATCAGCCCCGAGGCAATGACCTTGCGTACCGTTTCGATGACGCGCGGATAGGCCTCCGACATGAAGGTGCGGTAGGAAAGCGCGGCTTCCATGTTTGGCAGCACCGCGCCATTGGCCCAGGGCTGCGGATTATAGGCCATGGCATTGGAGAAGGACCAGAACATGTGGCGAAGCGCGATGATTTCTCCGAGAGCCGCCTGATTCCCGCGAAATGCATCGCCGCCGGTGGCGCGTAGCGCCTTTGCCAGCAGTCCGGCGATGAAGTCGAGCTTGACGGCGAAGCGCGTGCAGCCCTGGAAGCAATAGCCGTGCATGAAGCCCGAGGCCGGGTGGAAGGAAAGGATCTTTGCGGCGTCACGCAGGACAAGCACGTCTTCCCAGGGCACGAAGACGTTGTCGAGCACCAGGATCGCGTCGTTCTCGTCGAAGCGCGACGACAGAGGATAGTCGAAGGGATGGCCCACCGTATTGGCGGTCTGCTCATAGGACACGCGGCAGAACATCTTGATCCCGGGCGCATTCATCGGCACGATGAACATGACCGACAGCGACGGGTCTTCGGTAACGGTTGCCGAACTCTGGGCAAGGAAGTTGTAGTGGGTCAGCGCCGAAGACGTCGCCACCACCTTGGCGCCGGAGACATAGATGCCCGCATCGGTTTCCTTGGTGATGTGGACGAAGACGTCTTTCACGGCATCGGCCGGCTTGTGGCGGTCGATCGGCGGATTGACGATCGCGTGGTTCATGAAGAGCACGGATTCCTGAGCTCGCTTGTGCCAGGAGAGCGCATTGTCCTTGAAGGGGCCGTACCAGTCGGCATTGGCGCCGAGCGTGTTCATGAGCGCCGCCTTGTAATCGGCCGTGCGGCCCATCCAGCCGTAGGACATGCGCGCCCAATCGGCGATCGCGCCTTGCTGGGCCACAAGTTCGGCAGAGGATTTCGCAACCCGGAAGTATTTGTGGGTATAGCCGCCCGATCCGGTATCGGTCGGCGAGGTCAGGCGGCCCTTGGTCTTCTCGTCGTGCAGCGCGTCATACATGCGCGCCAGCGAGCGGACAGAATTGCGCATCGAGGGATGCGTGGTCACATCGGCGATGCGCTCGCCATTGATGTAGACTTCGCGGCCATCGCGCAGGCTTTCCAGATATTCGGCACCGGTAAAAGGACGGGTCTTGTCGCTGCGGTGATCTTCAGCTCGCATCTCGTATTCCTCCCTTGAGATCATGCTGAATGCTACGTCCGGCGCTTCGTCGCGGCCATGGACAAAGGGGGCAATTCGCTGGTACTTTTTCCGGCATGTCGCAGAAGAACGAAATCCCGAATTTCTTTGTCTATGGCGTGCCGAGCCGGGCGCTTGATGTCGGATTCCTGCATGTTGAAACGGTTATGGACCGCAAAACGTTGCATTTTGGACATGTCGCGTCTCATAAACATCCGCTGATGGGGCAGATCACCTATTGGTACAAGGGCGGCGGCCGTTATCGGATCGAGGATCAGACTTGGAATTTTTCTGCTCCGACGATCAGCTTCGTGCCGAGCAACATCATCCACGGATTCGAGGTCGACGATCAGTCCGACGCCATCGTCGTCTCGGTATCGGACGATACGCTGAAGGCGCTGGCGTCACAGGTGGATCTGAGCCTCGATGTGCCGACCTTTCTGATGGCCCGTCCAGACGATCCGTCCTGGCAAAAGGTCGACACATTGCTGCAATTGGTGAGCGCGGAGTACCGCGAGCGTGGCAGCCAGAGCGAAAAGGTCATGCTGGGCTTGATCGGTGTCGTGCTGTCGCTGATGAATCGGCTCGGTGGCAGTGCGGCGCTGCCATCGGCCTCGCCCATGGTCACGCTAGCCCTGGCGCTGCGCAGCGCCGTCGATCGGCATTACAAGAGCGATTGGCCGGTGGGCAATTATGTCGACCTGCTCGCCACGACGCCGCATCTGCTCGACAAGGCGGCGCGCGAGGTGTTCGGCCATACCGTCAAGGAGATGCTTTTGGACCGGCGGCTGCTGGAAGCCAAGCGTCTGCTGATGTTCACTATTCGATCGGTAGAGGATATCGGCCGCGAGGTGGGCTTTGAAGATCCCGCCTATTTCTCGCGCTTTTTCCGCAAGCGGGTCGGCGAGGCGCCGGCTTCCTGGCGGCGCCGGAATTTGGAGCGGGAGCCATCGGGCAATGACACGGCGTAACAGAGGTCGGTGTCAACGGAGTCCGCATCGGTGCGTCCTGGCCGGTCAGCTTCTTCGGTAGCGCGCGCGGAATTCGCGTGGCGTGCAGTTTTCACGCTCATGAAATAGTCGGGAGAAATAAAACGGATCCTCGAAGCCGATCCTTGAGGCAATGATCTCGATCTTGTCATCCGTCATCGTCAGCAGTTCCTTGGCATGATCCATGCGTACGCGAAGCTGAAAACCCTTCGGCGGCAGCCCGACCTCCGCCGTGATTTTTCGGCGCAGCGTTGCGGGCGACATGCCATATTCAGCGGCAAAGGCCACCATATCGAGGGATTGTGTTGCTCTTTGGCGAAGGGCCTCGATGATGTCGGCGACATCCGTTCCTTCCTGAGGGGAGGGAGCCGTCTGGCTTGCCTGTCGCGCGGCCAGAACGACGATCTGATGAAGAGCGGATGCGGCGGAAGCTCTCGATAGGTTGGTATCTTCGATAAGATCGCCATGGATATTGCTGAAGAGACGCTGCAGGCTGTCGAGGTTGCGAAGGATGGTGAGCGGATACTGCTCGCTGATAAGGCGCAGGCGCAGAAAGTCGCGCACGAGGGAGCCTTCGAAAAGCGCCCACCGTTCGCTCCAGCCTTGCGCATCGGGACCATATGAATGTTGGCGGTTCGGGAAGAGCCAGAAAAGCGCCGGTCCCTTGATGCTGCTGCGGCCGGCGGCGTCCGTTTCAAGAAAACCCTGGCCGCTTTCGACGAGAACCACGGCATAACTCGGCAGCTTCCGTGCCTTGACGGCATGCATGGCATGCTGCCTGCCGCTGCCGGTGACGGCCAGTCCTCCGGCGGCTGCGAGCGGTGATCGATAGACGGTTTCCGTCGGTCGCATGGTGAGCGAAAAGTCCGGTATTATTTTCGTCCATGTAGTGAAACATCACGGACTGCTAGATTCAATGGGCAATCAACTCAAACCACAGGCGAGTGAAATGTCGATTCCTATGCAAGCCGTGCAATCCGGTAGGAGCGAGCCTAATCTTGTTGCCAATGGAAAGGTTCTTTCCACGGCGTCTCATCGGCTTGGCTTCCTGACGCCGACCGATCCGGGTATCGGTGTTGAGGCAATCCGCCGGCTTTACGAAGAGAATGGCTATGTGTGGCTCAAGGGTTTCCTGCCGCGCAAGGATGTGATCGATTTTCGCGGCTGGGTCTTCGGCCATATGGCGAAGACGGGGTTGATTCAGGAGGGAACGGACCCAAGGGATGGCATATCGTCTGCTTCGGCGCCGGAGGGCCGGGACGTCGACCGTTGCCTGATGTCGCTTGTGCGCTCCGTCGCCTATGAAGGCTTTTGCGCGCAGCCGCGTATTTCGCGCTTCATGGACGAACTCCTGTCGGGCATTTCCTATCTGCACAAGCGCAAGATCATGCGCCACGTCCGGCCGGGAACGACGACGGCGACGCCAGCCCATTATGATCTGGTCTATCTTCGCGGCGGCACCAGCCGGATCGTCACCGCATGGATACCGATCGGCGACATCCCTGTCGAAATGGGCGGGCTGACCTATCTGGCGGGATCGCATGCGATCGGCCTCAACATGGAGCGGGAGTTTGGCGAAAAGAACGGGGATCTCAGCCCCGAAGAACGCGTCAGCGCCTTCAACCGCAACATGACGGAGGGTGGCTGGGTTTCGAAGGATCTGCCCGACATGGCGGAACGCTTCGATACGCGCTGGCTGGTCGCCGACTATGAGGCAGGCGACGTCATGCTCCATTCACCCTTCATGATCCACGCCTCGACCACCAACCAGGACGGGCAGCAGCGCCTACGCCTCTCCACCGATATTCGCTATCAGAACGTCGAGGACGAGATCGATGCCAGATGGAACAACCATTGGACGCTCGGCGACATGCTGTGATTCAGGTTTGATCCTGTTGCAGGCTCGTTCGAAGCGCGCCCCAATTGTCACCGTTTAGGACGCGCTCGATTTCCTCGACCCGATCGCGGCGGCGTTTCAGGCGTTTGCCGATGCGGCCAAACCAGCGTTTGCGCTTGGTCGCCTCGCGGCTTGCCTGTAGCTGCTCGATGAAGACTTCGTCGACAGCACCATTCTCGACCCGATCGAATATCCAGCAGAATGAGGCAGGCAGCTTGACGACCCGGAATTGCGGTTTCGCGCTTGCGGTATCTTCGGCGATGATTTCCTCCAGAACGACCTGATCCCACACGTCGGGCTTGGCAAGGCATCCTTCCCGCCAGCGCTCGATCAACTGCACCGCCCCCGGCGTATCGTTGATGAGAATGGTCGCGCTGATGAGACGTGCATCGGCTTCGTAGTAGACCGCAAGGTCGCACTCGAGCTTACGAAGTTCCGGCCAGGGATTGCGGTGGAAGACGGCGTCGACGTCGACATAAAGCATGGGTCCGCGCAGCCTCGCCCTTTCCTGCAGCAGGAAGCCGGGTTTCAGCCCGGCATTCAGTACCCAGCTGCCGGCGCTGGGCACCGCCGTTGCATGTACCTTCAGCCCGATCCGCTCTGCGGAATGGGCCATACGCTCCTTTTCCTGCTCGTAAAAACTGCCCTCGGTAAAAAATGCCACAATCGGGCCATCGCCGGTCGTTGCCTGGGATTTGCGTTCGGCCAGATCTTGCGCCGCCGGGAATGGGACAATCAATGCACGCTGCTGCGGGCTCCAGGGGCGAATTTTATTGAGGATATTCAAGAAGGCACCTTAGGCGTTTGTGAGTTTCAATAGTTTATCCGCTATGCCGAAGCACTGCGGACAAGATTGAGAGGTCGGATGAATGGAGCACTTTGGCTGGGCGATTGCGGAAACGTCGCGCCCCTGACGCCCACACCGGATTGGCAAACCGTTTGTTCTTCGCTAATCGATTGTCATGTCCGATAATGTCATCAAGTTTGAACGTCGTCCCAAGCCCAAGCCACCGAGGCAAACGCCTCCCTGGCTCAAGCGTCTTGTTGCGATCCTGGCCGTGATCGCATTTTTCCTAGCAGCCTTTGCTTACTTCACGCTGAAGGGCGGCGCAGCCGGCCCGACATTCTAATCGGCTCGCGATCCATGCGACTTTGAGCCGATTTCCCGATTGCCTGATCGAGATATCGGGACGGCGGGTGCTTTGATTTGCCGGTTTTACGGCCGCATTATGGCCATCGGCGACTGTCCCACTTTTAGCACCTCAAGCTTCCTTCTCAGGTGAATGTCCTCGTCGAGCGGGGTTCGCAACGCAGCTTTTTCGCAAAACAGCTGAAACTTGGGATGGGTTTGTTCGATAAGCTATAAAATCTATAGAGTATAATCTCGATGGGTTGGGATCTTCATCCTTGTGCTCGGCAGAGGACAATTCAAACCGGGAGATATCAATGAGCGATGCGAACAGAGAAGCTTTGAAATTCGCCTACTGGGTGCCGAATGTGTCAGGCGGGTTGGTCATCTCGAACATCGAGCAGCGTACCAGCTGGACGATCGACTACAATAGAAAGCTCGCGCAGATCGCCGAGGCGAGTGGTTTCGACTATGCGCTGAGCCAGATCCGTTTCACCGCCGGCTATGGTGCCGAATATCAGCATGAATCCGTCTCCTTCAGCCATGCTCTGCTGGAGTCGACAACCAAGCTGAAAGTCATTGCAGCAATTCTGCCCGGCCCTTGGACGCCGGCGCTGGCGGCCAAGCAAATTGCCACGATCAACCACCTGACCAATGGCCGCGTTGCGGTCAATATCGTCAGCGGCTGGTTCCGCGGCGAGTTCCAGGCCATTGGCGAACCCTGGCTCGATCACGACGAACGCTATCGCCGCTCTGAAGAGTTTATCCGTGCACTGCGCGGCATCTGGACGGAAGACAGCTTCACCTTCCGTGGCGATTTCTATCGCTTCACCGATTATTCGCTGAAGCCGAAGCCGATCGATCCGCAGCCGGAAATCTTCCAGGGCGGCTCGTCGCGAGCGGCGCGTGACATGGCCTCGCGCGTGTCGGACTGGTATTTCACCAATGGCAATACGCCCGAGGAGATTGCCAGGCAGGTGGACGATATTCAATCCAAGGCAAAGGCGAACGGCCATCATGTGCGCGTCGGCGTCAATGCCTTCGCAATCGTGCGTGAGACGGAAGAGGAAGCCAGGGCGGTTCTTGCCGAGATCATCGAGAAAGCCAATCCGGATGCGGTCAAGGCCTTCGGCCATGAGGTGAAGAACGCCGGCAAGGCCTCTCCAGAAGGCGAAGGCAACTGGGCGAAATCCTCCTTCGATGACCTCGTGCAGTACAATGACGGCTTCCGCTCGAACCTGATCGGCACGCCGCAGCAGGTGGCCGAACGCGTCGTCGCGCTGAAGCAGGCCGGCGCCGATCTGATCCTTCTCGGTTTCCTGCATTTCCAGGAGGAGGTCGAGTATTTCGGAAAACATGTCATTCCGCTGGTGCGTGCGCTCGAGGAAACTCGGGATGCTGTTGCCGTAGCGGCGGAATAATTCTCCCCAGCCCATTTCGGGCGCTGCTCGATCGACGTTTCCGGAACCGGGCGCCATCTGGGATGGCGCGCGGCGTCAGCCGTTTGCGGGCGCCATACATGAAATTTCGAAAGGTTTTCTCCCGATCACGCTGAACAAAAACAAAAAATATATCAACCACTTATGCGGGAAGGGGTGGACGTTCATCCCATCGATGCTGGTGGAAGTCCCGTTGTCACTTTCTATATTCTCAGATGTTCATGGTCTGACGAACAGGAAGAGGAGCAGGATATGATATTGACCTCGCAAGACGTCACCTCCGTACTCGGCCCTGTGGACGAGACGCTGATCGCGGAAATCGTTGCGACGGGCGCCACGCCGACGGAGCTTTCGGAAGCTTGGGCCTGGGTCAACAGCGATGAGGCACTGATCGGGGAGGGGCGCCACCTGCCTGCAGGAACCGTTGCAACCCTGGTGGATCTGCTTTCGATCGACGACGAAGAATGGGAAGAATAAAAGAGCGATCGGGCATGGCGCTACTTGCCTTATACAGCTGCGCCGGTTCAGCCGGAGCGGTGCCGCACTTCTCATTTACGCTTGAGTTTGTTTTAAAGAACGCAAAGGCCAAGGCACGCCGATAGTGATCGTCGGCAACCTTGGGACTGTGCAGGCATGCCAAGCGAAGGGCGGGGCAATGGAAATAATCACCACGACACTCGTCCTTCTGTTGGCGATCGTCGTCAGCGGCGCGATTTCCCGAGCGATACCCATCATCCTGCCGTTGCCCCTCATACAGATAGCGCTGGGGGCCGTTATCGGCCTCTCGGCCGATTTCAGCGTGAGGCTCGATCCCGAGATTTTCTTTCTGCTGTTCCTGCCGCCGCTGCTCTTCCTCGACGGATGGCGTATTGCCGCCGACGAGCTAAAGCAGGACATGAATGTCGTGGTGGAATTGGCCCTGGGGCTTGTCGTCTTCACCGTTCTTGGCGCCGGTCTGCTCATTCACTGGATGATCCCCGCAATGCCGCTTCCCGTCGCCTTCGCGCTGGCGGCCGTCATTTCGCCGACAGATCCGATCGCCGTATCCGCGATCGCGCAGCGGGTGCCGATCCCGCCGCGCATGATGCACATACTCGAAGGCGAGGCCCTGCTGAATGATGCATCCGGTCTCGTCTGCCTGAGGTTTGCAATCGCGGCGGCCCTGACGGGTGGCTTTTCGCTCTATGACGCCACGCTCAGCTTTCTGTGGACCGCATTCGGCGGCCTTGCGATCGGTGTCGGCGTGACCTGGACCATTACATGGCTAAGCTCGCGCGTATCGCTTCGCTATGGCGAGGAGAGCGGTTCGGAAATCCTCGTCAGCATTCTCATTCCCTTCGCCGCCTATCTCATCGCCGAACATCTCCATTGTTCCGGGATTCTGGCTGCGGTTTCGGCTGGAACGACGATGAGTGTGGCGGAGAGTTCGGGGCGCGCCATGGCGGCCACTCGCGTACGCCGCAGCGCCGTATGGGACATGATCCAGTTTGCCGCGAATGGCACGATCTTCGTCCTCCTCGGCGAACAGCTGCCGTCGATAGCGGAAAAAGCCTCCGCCACAGTCCAAGTGACGGGACACCACGAATTCTGGTGGCTTGCTGCCTATGTCGTCGGGCTCACTTTCGGCCTTGCCGCATTGCGGTTTACCTGGGCCTGGGTGTCGCTTCATCTGACGTTGTTTCGTCAAAGGCGGCAGCACCAGACCTCGCCGAACTGGCGCATTCTTGCGGCGTTTTCCTTTGCCGGCGTTCGCGGCGCCATCACGCTCGCCGGTGTGCTGACCCTGCCTTTCACCCTGAATGACGGCGCGCCCTTTCCCGCCCGCGATCTTGCGATCTGCCTGGCGATGGGCGTCATCATCATGTCCTTGATTCTGGCGACGCTTTTCCTGCCGCCGCTTCTGAAAAATCTCGAACTTCCGCAAGATACCAAACATGAGGAGGACGAAGCGGCCGCGCGGGTCGACGCGGCAAGGGCCGCGATCACCGAAATCGCGCGCCTGCAGCACTCGCTCTCCAAGGGACAGGTGGATGCGGATCTTTATGTGGAAGCCGCTTCACGCGTCATGGAGCTTTATCGCGAACGCATCCGCAACCAGACCGGCGGCGACGAGGAGATGGCGCTCTCCAAGCGCACGATGCGCATCGAATTGGAGCTGCGGCTGGCGGCCGTTCGTGCCGAGCGAACGGAAATCTTCCGCAAGCTGCGGGCCAGGCAGCTCGGCAACGAAGTTGCTGCAAAGCTCGTGCGGGAACTGGACTTGCTGGAAGCGCGATATGCGAGCTGATTTTACGATTTCACGGCCAGCGGGTCGGGCAAGAAGGGAACCTTGAACCTGAATTTGCGTCTTCCTAAGTGAGTAGGAGTCGAGGCTTTATGAGCTCGGCTGCAATCACGTCTGTTAGGAGTGACCAAAATGGAAGACAGAACAAAGACTATCGAAGATCTCAGCGTCGAAGAGCGCGAGGAAATTCTCATCGATGTCGCCCGGACGCTGGAAGGCAACGCGCGCGAGGCTTTTGTCGAGGGTAATCAACAGTTTGCGGCGCTTTCCACCAATATGGCGGAAGCAATCCGTATCAACGCCGACGAACTGGCCCGCGACGATCCCGAACAGGCGGAAGAGCTGCTGCAACAGGCTGTCGCAATGATCTCGCAGTTCAATGCTACTCATCCTTACCGGTTGATCAGCACGGCTGTCCACTGACCGGCCCGATGCCCCTACTTCTTGTCTCGACAACACGACCCGGAGGATTTCGATGTCAGAACTCATAGTGCTTGGTTTCGATGATGCCGATAAGGCGGATGCTGTTCTCAATCGTCTTGTTCAGCTCGAGAAGGAATACCTGATTGATCTGGAAGATGCCGTCATCGCCGTTCGCGACGAGTCCGGCAAGGTCCGACTCAAGCAGAGTGTCAATCTGACGGCGGCCGGTGCCGCAAGCGGTGGCCTTTCGGGTGCGCTATGGGGTTCGCTCGTTGGCCTGATCTTCCTCAACCCTCTTGCCGGCCTGGTGGTCGGCGGTGCGATCGGTGCCGGGTCCGGTGCTCTCGCCGGATCGATGTCGGATTACGGCATCGATGACGGCCTCATCGAGAAGCTCGCCGAAACTATTCCGGTACATAGCTCCGCGCTCTTCCTGCTGATCCGCAAGGTTCAGCCCGAGAAGGTGCTTGCCGAGTTCAAGGGCGAGCATGCGCGGCTGTTGCGCACCTCGCTTTCACCGGATCAGGAAGCACGGCTGCGTCAGGTTCTCGTTGAGGAGACCTCGCCGACGTCTGCGGCGTCCGCCACGGTTTGAGCGTAAGATCCGAGCCTTAGCCATCGGTCAAAGCCGTGCTTCCGAAGAGGGAGTACGGCGAGACGCCGGACGACTTGCTGTTATCCGCTCTCCTTCCATATCAGGCCGAATACTGCCATTGTACGTCGCGGGTTCATCCCGCGATCGGCGTTGCAGCAGGGGGAGGGGCAAGACCCTAACGGCCATTGTCAGCATACGTTTTCAGACTAAAAGTTGCGCGATGACCGAGCCCGTATCGCCTCAAAGCCAGCCCCCGTCAAAGCCCAGGATATCGCTGATCCAGACCAAGCGCGCCGCTGTGCAGGCACTGCGGGTCATGATCGCCTGCACGATCACCTATGCCGTCTCCCAGCTTCTGCATCTTCAGCAAGGCTATTGGGCCGTCTTTACCGTGCTGATCGTCATGCAGGCATCTGTCGGCGCCACGGCTGGCATGGCTGTTGACCGTCTGGTGGCGACCGTCGCCGGGGCCGTGCTTGGCGGGGCGGCGGTATTCGTCACACCGCACGAGCCGCTCGCTATCGGGATCGCGCTTATCTGTGTCGTCGGTTTTTCGAGCTTTGTGGCGGCGCGCGTGCCTCGCTTGCGCAATGCCGGGTTGACGGCGGCGATCGTCATGCTGACGCATTCTGCCGCCGTTCCCGTCGAAATTTTCGTGATCGACCGCATCGCCGAGATCACGCTGGGCGGTGTCGTCGGCGTGCTCGCCAGCCTCTTCATCCTGCCGACGCGCTCACGGACCATGGTGCTTGATCGTTTCGGATCGGCTCTCGATGTCATGGCGCAGATATTGCGCACTCTGGCAAGTGCGGTCGAAAAGGGTGAAGCCGTCTCGGCAACGGAAGCCAATATTGCGCTGCGTCAGTCGCTGATGGCAACGGAAACGCTTCTGACCGACGCCCAGCGCGAGCGCGCCTTCTGGCTGACGAAGCATGGGATTTCGGAAGCCATCCCTCGTTCGCTCTGGCGCATTCGCAACGACATGACCTATGTCAGCCATATCATCGAGACGCCGTTTCCAGCGGCAATCGTCGGAGCGATCGGGCCGCAGGCGGCAGGGGTGCTTGAGGCGCAGGCCCGCTTCGCCGAGGCATGCGGCCGGGCGCTGCGCACCGGCGCGGAGATCGACGCCGAGGTACTCTCCACCGGAGACGCGGCTTTCGAAGCCGCTTTCAGTGCTCTGCAGACTTCGACGGAGGCGCAATTGATGGGTTTCAGCGAAACCGGCCGTTTATTCGGCCTTGATTTCACATTGCGCCGGATGCGGCAGAATTTTCTCGATCTTGCCGACCGCATCCGCGAAAGCGACGTCAACTGAAAGGACAAGCCGGCCTGGAAAAGCCGGCTGGTCCGTCATGCAATCACCAGCTCCACATGGTTCCGTCGGAAAGCCGCGCGACATCGAGATAGGCTTGCCGATAGGGGTATTTCTCGGCGGCCTTCTCGTCGATGTCGACGCCATGGCCTGGCTTTTCGCCGCTATAGAGGTGGCCGTCCTTCAGATGCCATTCGTGCGGGAAGACGTTCTTTGCTTCGTCGGGATGGAAGGCATATTCCTGAATGCCGAAATTCGGCACCCATCGGTCGAAATGCAGTGCTGCGCCCATGGTGATCGGCGACATGTCGGCCGCACCATGGCAGGCGGTGCGGATATGATAGAGGCCGGCAAGATCGGCGATGCGCCGCACATGCGTAATGCCGCCGGCATGCAGGGGCGTCGTGCGAATATAGTCGATCAGCTGCTCCTGAATGAGCTGGCGGCAATCATGGATCGAGTTGAAGACCTCGCCGAGCGCCAGCGGCGTGGTCGAATGCTGGCGGATGAGGCGGAAGGATTCCTGGTTTTCGGCTGGAACGGCGTCCTCGAGCCAGAAGAGCCTGTGGCGCTCTACTTCCTTCGCAAGCCCTGCCGCTTCCTGCGGCGTCAGGCGGTGGTGGACGTCATGGAGAAGATGGAGCTCATAGCCGAAGCGATCGCGCAGATGATCGAGGAGCTTTGGCAGAAAACGCAGATAAGTCGGCGTATCCCAGAGCGTTTCCCGCGGCTTGTCTTCCGCCTGCGCCAGCGAGCCGACCTTTTCGACACCGTAGGTGACGGGCAAGCCGGGAACGGCGCTCTGAACTCGGATCGCCTTCCAGCCTTGCTCCTTGAAGGCGGCAACCTTGTCAGCCGTCTCCTCGATCGTCTCGCCGTTGGCATGGGTATAGGTCAGCATGTGGGTGCGGCTGGCGCCGCCAAGCAGCTGATAAAGCGGCATGTTGGCCGCCTTGGCCTTGATGTCCCATAGGGCCACGTCCACGGCGGCGATCGCCGCCATGGTGATCGGGCCGCGACGCCAATAGGCGCCCTTGTAGAAATACTGCCAGATATCCTCGATCTGCGATGCGTCGCGGCCGATCAGGCAGGGAACGAGGTGATCCTGCAGGTACGAGGCGACGGCCAGTTCGCGGCCGTTCACCGTGGCGTCGCCGATGCCGTAAATCCCTTCGTCAGTCTCGATCTTGAGCGTGACGAAGTTGCGTCCGGGCGAGCAGACGATGACCTTCGCATTGGTGATTTTCATAGGAAACCTTTCTTGGTCTTTGATCGAAATCAAGCCTTCGGATCGGCGATCGGCTCGATGCGACCGAGGACGAAGACGTAGGAGACAATGCCAATCGCCAGCATCACGCCGGCCAGAAGGAAGGCGCGGCTGAAGGACTGCGTGGCGCCGACGATGAAGCCGGTGATGATCGGAGCGGCAATGCCGGTAACACTGTTGAGGAAGTTCATGATGCCGCCGACCGTCGCCGCGCCACCCTTCGGCGCGATCAGTGCAGGGATCGACCATCCGGCCGGTGCTGCAGCGGCAAGGCCGCTCAGCGAAATGGTGATCCAGAGGATCGCCCAATAGGGATCGGCGGTGAGCCCCGCGCCGACGACGGCTAGGCCCATCAGCATGCCGAAGACGATGATCGTCTTGCGCACGCGGGATTCGTCATGCCCCTTGCGGATGAGGTGGTCGATCAGCCAACCGCCGATCAAGAGATCCGAGATCGTCGCGAAGATCCAGGGGATCGTCGTGAAGCTTGCCGATTTCAGGATATCCATGTGCATCTCCTTGACCAGATAATCCGGCAGCCAGAAGATGAAGAGGGCGAAGGCATAGCCATAGGCGGCAAAGCCGATGGAAAGGCCCCAGACCTTGCGATTGCGCAGGAGATAGCCGAGCATGCCGACGGCATTGGCCGAGGCTTCGCCTTCCTGTGCCGCGCCGCCGGCCTTAATGTAGGCCCGCTCCTCGTTCGAGAGATTCTTGTCTGCGCTGGGGTCGCGATAGAACAGCCAGAACATCGCGAAGAAGACGAAGCTGATGATCGCTGTCGCCACGAAGCCGCCGCGCCAGCCGAAGTGCAGCATTAGGAAGGCGACCAGTGGAATGGCGATGACGTTGGAGAATTTTGCAGCCGCATCGAAGAGCGCGGTCGCCAGCCCCCGCTCATGGCGTGGAAACCAGTAGCCGGTTGCCTTCGAATTAGCGGGAAAGCCAGGAGTTTCCGCCACGCCGAGAAGCATGCGGGACAGAAAGAGCGTCTGCATACCGGTCGAGAAAGCGGTGATGACCGACGCAATGCCCCAGGAGAAGGTGCTCCAACGCATGACGCGCATCACGCCGAAGCGGTCGAGCAGCATGCCCACGGGGATTTGCAGAAAACCGTAGCTCCAGCCGAAGGCGCTGAACAGGATGCCCATCTCGGCCGGCCCGATATGAAAATCGTCCTGAATGAGCGGCGAGGCGACCGTCAGGTTCACCCGGTCGAAATAATTGACGAGGACGCCGAGCGCGAGAAGTGCGCCGATCCACCAGCGTCTGTTCGTGGATGGCCGGCGCATAGCGCTGACCGTTGATGCGTGTTCGATTGTCATGAAATCCTCCCTATATGAAATATCACGCTACTAATCTGAAATTTCACATAGGGCAATAATTTTGATATATGGAGCCGAAAGTCAATGCCGGCTGCTTGTGAATCGGATGGCGGAGACAGAGGTGAATTCGAGCGGGAAAAGATCGACAGCGCGATGATGAAGAAGGAAAAGCAGCCTCGAAGCCTGTCGGAGGAGGCCTATGATCGCCTGGAAAGCATGATCGTTTCCACCGAGCTTTTGCCGGGCGCGCGCTACACGATCCAGCAGCTACAGCAGCAATCCGGTCTTGGTCGCACGCCGGTGCACGACGCGGTCAAGCGTCTCTCGGCCAATCAACTCATTCATGTCAGTCCGCGCTCGGGCCTGCATATCGCGCCCGTCAATCTGTCGCAGGAGCGAACGTTGCTTCCCTTGCGTACGGAAATGGAAGCGATCGCCTGCGGTCTGGCGAGCGAGCGTGCGACCCCGCAGGATCACAAAATCCTCCGAACCTTCATCACCGATCTCGAAGCTTCCAAAGCGGATCTCAGCCTCGAGCGGTTCAACGTCACCGATAGGCTATTGAACAGGGCGATCCTCACGGCGTCCGGTGAGCCGCTTTTGGCAAACACCCTCATCCCGCTGCAGACGCTCTATCGCCGCACCGGCTGGATATACCATACCTATCTCGGCCCCGGCGCTCCGATGGAGACGACGGTCGAAAGCCATATATCGCTGTTGCGCTTCATTGTTTCGGGAGACCGCGCCCGTACGGAGAAATTCGTTCGCGAGATGATGGAGGATCTCGGGAATATGCTGTTGAAAGTGCGCCAGTCGATCGATCCGGCAACGCTCGACGTCAGCCTTGCCGATATGGCCGTGAGAACTGGTGTGGCAGGCCCGATCGATTGATCGAGCGGGTATTCCGATATAATTCGACATGGGTACGGGCCAAAGCGCCGCCTTGCGGCGGCGCTTTGGCGTCACGAATGCTGCAGGTTTCGCTCGACGGCCTGGTTCGCCAGCCGGTGCCCGCTAGCATCGAACAGGCAGATACGCTCCGTCCGTGGCTGCAGCCAGATCGTCTCTTCCGGCTCTATATCGAGCCGGTCGTGGAAGACGGTGACGATCGTCTGTTCACCCACGGTCGCGGTGACATGGGTTTCCGAGCCGAGGGGCTCGACCACCACCACGCGTGCCGGAATGCCGACACTTGCCGGTGACAAGGTGAAGTATTCCGGCCGGATACCGTAAACACCCTCCACGCCGGCGAGTTTTGGCGTGTCGTCGGGCAGGGGCAATAGGATGCCGTCATTCGTCTTGAAGACCGGCCGGCCGTTGTCACTGTCAAAGCGTCCGCTCAGCAGGTTCATCGCCGGAGAACCGATGAAGGCGGCGACGAAGGTGCTCTGCGGATTATCGTAGAGTTCGAGCGGTCGGCCGATCTGCTCGATATGGCCACCATTCATGACGACGATGCGATCCGCCATCGTCATCGCCTCGACCTGGTCGTGGGTAACGTAGATAGTCGTCGTCGCAAGGCGCCGGTGCAGGCTCTTGATCTCGGCACGCATGGCGACGCGGAGTTTCGCATCGAGGTTGGACAGAGGTTCGTCGAACAGGAAGACCTGCGGGTTGCGGACGATCGAGCGACCCATGGCGACGCGCTGGCGCTGGCCGCCGGAGAGCTGGCGGGGATAACGTCCGAGGAGATCGGTGAGGCCGAGAATCTGCGCGGCATGCGCCACGCGCTTCTGCTTCTCGTCCTTCGAGGCGCCGGCAAGTGTCAGCGAAAAGGCCATGTTTTCGGCAACCGTCATATGCGGATAGAGCGCATAATTCTGAAAGACCATGGAGATGTCGCGTTCCTTGGGCGGCAGATTATTGACGACGCGTCCGCCGATGCCGATCGTGCCGCCGGTGATATCTTCAAGGCCCGCGATCATTCTGAGCAAGGTCGACTTGCCGCAGCCCGACGGCCCTACGAGGACGACGAATTCGCCGTCGGCGATGTCGACCGAGACGCCGTGGAGAACTTCCACGGCACCGTAGGCTTTGCGAGCCTTGTCTATGGTGACTGTCGCCATCATACGCCTCCGATCCGGATCTCGTTTGATGACAAGGCCCCTTCGTGAACGAGAAGGCCGACGCCGCCGTCACGGAAGGCATCCGCGGATGTATCCTCCGTCGTTATCGAAACGCCATCGGCCTCGAAGGTTATGCGTGCGCCGTCAGCCTTGACCTTCATTGAAATGTGCTTGTCGAATTCGGTTCTGAAGGCCGTTTCGGCAAGGATCTTGGTGACCTCGTCGCGCACCCTGACAATCTGCATCTTGCCGTCGCGTGTCACGCGGGCGCCGTAATAGCGGCGCAGGCCCTGTGCACGGATGGCAAGTCCACCATAATTGCCGAGATGGATCATCACCTGACCCGACGCCTGATAATCAGTCCATTGCCGCGTGCCGTGGATGATGATGCCTTCGCCGCTGTTTTGCGAGATACGGAAGGCGGCCGGGAAGCGCTTGGAGAAGAAGCTGGCGCCGTTCACCCAGGCCATGCGCCAGAAATCGCCATCGCCGGCCGGACGCTTGAGCGTAAGCTTTGGCGCTCCGTCCCAGCGGAGATAATCGACGAGCAGCCGACCATCGGCGCGCCGGCCGGTGCCGTTCACCGCGATGCCGATTTCGGCGATCGGCTGGCCGTCGGCCTCGGGAAGCGTCCATTCGAGAATGGCTTCCGAGCCGGGCTCGATAACAACCGCAGCAGAGTCGATGTCACTCAACTGGTCGCGTTCATTGTAGACACGGATACGCAGGCGAGCTTCGATCGCGCCACGGTTCTGCTGTTCGGCCTTGATGCGGGCTTTTACGATCTGTCCCGGATAGACGAGTGGTGTCGCCATAAGGTCGTAGGTGCGCATGTCGAGCATTTCGCGCGGCGAGAAGGTGGGCGTCGTCACGACGGCGGTTTGGGCTGGCCCAAGGGCTTCGTAATCGATCGTCAGCGCCCGGCCGCTCTCGAATTCCGTATTGCCGACGCGCACGCCATTTGCCGCATCGAGACCTGTCTGAGGACGGAACCCCTGCTGACTTCCCGGCAGAGAGAAATGAAATTGCGCACCGTTCTTCGGCGTGCCAAGCGACTGATGGCCGGCAAGCTGAAGGCCGAGATTGGTCAGGAAATAAGCCTGCCGCACGGCATCGTTGATGGAGTTGCCGCCATCAGCCGACGAGATCAGCATGCGATCGGCGATAGGGCCTCGGAAGTCCGGGCCTTCGCCAAGCCCATCGAGACCGTTCATGATGCCGAGCAGGCAGCCGACATTGCCGGCGTTGCAATCCGTATCCCAGCCCGACGTATTGACGATCATCTGCGCCTTTTGGAAGTCGTGCGGCGCATAGAGCACGGTCATGATCATCAAGGCATGGTTGGGTATGACATGGCAATTGCCGGGATATTTGTCGTAGCCGTAATTCTCCTGGATCTTCTGGCGCGTGTCGCGCCAATCGGGATGAGCCCTGTGCCAGGCCCGGATGTCGGCGATCAGCTTTGCGATCAGGCTGTCACCGGGGATCAGTTTCAGGCCGGTGTCGATCAGATGGTCGATGTCGGAGGCGACAAACGCTTCCGCTTCCATCGCCGCCCACAGCATGGCGGCGTAAACGGATTCGCCGTCATGACTAACCTTGCCGGCTTGTTCGGCGAGCTTGGCCGCGAGTTCCGGCTGGCCAGGTGCCACCATCGCCCATCCGTCGATGAAGATCTGGGCGCCGATCTGCTCGGCAACGCCCTGGCCATTGGTGGCGATCGAGCCGGAATGCGGTGCCGGGACGCCCTTCTTGAGATTGAGCCAGGCAGTGTGTTCGGTCGAGTTGCCGTTGCCGCCCCACCACAGGATCGAGCGTTCCTCGACGATGTAGTTGAGCCAGGCCTTGCCGATTTCCTCAGCCGAAAGGTTTGGCTTGATACCGTAATCTTCAAGGGCGCGGATAAAGGTGAAGGTGCCGGCGACATCGTCATCGGTAACGACGAGTGGTTGGTTCAGACGCTCATGCACGTAATATTCGATCGGGCCTAGCTCTTCCATGATCTTCTGGTAGGTCCACCCTTCAAAAGGGCGGCCGAGATAGACGCCGATGAGCTTGCCCAGGACGCCGGCATAGACACGTTCGAGATAATCGTTCGGAAGCTGCATTGCTCACTCCATTTAATCGATGAATTCGTTCAGCCTTTGACGGAGCCGCCGGCCATGCCCTCGATGAAGCGCTTCTGCATGAAGACGAAAAGCGCGACGACGGGCACGACGATGATGAGGGCCGCGGCCATGATCTCGCCCCAGTCGGAGCTGTACTGGCCGGACAGCAGGAAGAAGGCGATGACGGCTGTCATGTTCTCCTGCTTCTGCAGGAAGGTCGTGGCGATCAGGAACTCGTTCCACGAATTCAGCCCGATGATGAGCGCCACGGTCAGAATGCCCGGCGAGACGATCGGCAGCATCACCCGCCAGAAGACCTGCCAGTGCGTGGCGCCGTCGACGATCGCCGCCTCCTCGAGCTCTTTCGGGACCGCGAGGAAATAGGTCCTGAGCAGCATTACGGCAAAGGGGCTGTAAAGCGCGGTGTAGATCAGCGCCACGCCGAAGATGTTGTTGATCAACCCGAGCTTCGCGAAGCCGAAATAGAGCGGGAAGATATAAAGCTGGATCGGTGCGGTCGTCGTTGCCAAAAGATAGAAGGTGAAGATCTTCCAGCTCTTGATCTTGCGGCGCGCGATCACATACGCCGTCAGCGACGATGTCGTGCAGACGAGCGCAATCGTCGTGCCGGAGACGATCAACGAGTTGATGAAGGTCTTCGAGAATTTGGCGTGGTTCCAGGCATTGGCGAAATTCTGCCAGCGGATCGGCTGCGGCAGTCCGAGCGGGTTCTGCACGATCTGCGCCGCCGGCTTCAGCGAGTTCAGCACCAGAAGCGCGATCGGGAACAGGGCGATGAAGGCAAAGGTTGCCAGAAGGATATAGCAGACCCAAAGGGTCAGCCGGCTTTCCACGAGCCTCATTGTTCGCCCTCTCTGGTCTGGATGCGCACGTAAAAGAAGGTGCCGATGAGCCCGAAGAGGCTGATGACAAGGGCTGCGGCTGCGGCCTGGCCGACGTTCAGGTCGTAGAACGCCTTGCGATAAGCGAGCGTCGAGAGCAATTCACTGGAGAACGCCGGGCCGCCCTGGGTGAGGATGTAGACGAAATCGAAGGCAAGGAACGACCAGATCACCGTCATGATCATCATCAGCGTGATGGTCGGCCGGATGCCGGGCAGCAGCACATAGCGCATCATCTGGAAATAGGTCGCACCCTCGATGCGGGCCGCCTCGATCTGCTCCTGCGGCACCTGGCGGAGTGCGGCGAAGAAGATGACGCAGAGAAAGCCCCACCAATGCCAGAGGTCGACGGTCGCGACGCCGAAAAGCGCGATCGGCGGCTGCGTCAGCGGATTGGGGATCGGCAGCCCGTATTTCTTGAGAAGCCCGAAGACGCCGGTCACGGGGCTATAGATCATCCCCTGCCAGATGCGGGCCGTGATTGCGGTCGCGATGACGACGGGCAGGAAGTAGACGACCTGAAAGAAATTGCTGCCACGGCGCACGATGAGCAGCATCGACGCGGCGAGCAACCCCATGAGGATCGGCACCGTCAGGAAGACGACGGTCCAGATGATATTGTTGCCGAGCGCCAGCCAGAAGACGCGGTCGTCGGCAAGCGCGCGAAAATTGTCGAGGCCCGCAAAGGTGGGCGGGGAAATGCCATCCCAATTGCAGAAGGCGAGTGCCACCGTCAGCAAGGCAGGCATGAGGACGATGGCAATGTTGATGACCATCGTCGGGACGAGATAAAGTCGGTGCATATTGTCCTCCGGGGAGGGCAGCGCCTGGCGCGCCGCCCTGCGGCCAGATCAGGTGCGCGCTGGAACCGCTGGCGCCTTGCCGGCGTCACGTTCCTGCTTGAAGGTCTCGTCGAGCTTCTTCAGGAAGTCCGCCGACTTCGTTTTCTTAAGCCAGACTTCTTCCATGCCGCTGACCAGATAGGTGTCGGTGGCAGGTGGCAGGAAGGTCCAGGTCGTGTAGCCGTATTTGCCGGCGGCGACAGCGCCGGCCAGTTCTTTCATCGCATCCTCGTAAAGAGGTAGCACCTTGTCGGAAAGCTTGACCTTGGAAAGATCGGCCAGCGGCAGGTTCCATTCGCCCTGCCAGACCGAGTTCATCTTGCTGTAGTAGTCATCCGTGAACATGTAATCGAGAACCGCAGCGGCGCCGTCCGCATTGCCCGACTTGGCATTGATCGACAGTGTCGAGCCGATGCCAAGCGCGAAGATCGGATCACCTTTCTCGCTCGGGAAGCCGACAAAGCCGGGTTCCGCATTGTTTTGTGGGAAATAGGTCTGGACGTTGGTGAAGTTCCATGTGCCGGTCGGCGCCATTCCGGCCTGGCCGCTGGCGATCTGCGCAAAGGCCTGCTCGAGCGTTAGCGAGAAATAATTATCGCCGAAATAGCCCTTGTCCCACCACTCGGCGAGCTTATCGATCGAGTGAACGAAGGCGGGATCGGTCCAGGGGATTGCGCCCGTCAGCGCCTTGTAGACATTCTCAGGTCCCGCAATCGAGTTGAAGGCGATCGAGACATAATGTTCGTTGGCAGGGCGCCAGTCAGCATTGCCGGCGCCAAACGGGGTCAGGCCCTTGGCCTTTATCTCGTCGGCGAGCGCCTCGAAATCTGATATCGTCGTTGGCACTTTCCATTTGTTCTGGTCGAACAAGGTCTTGTTGTAGAAAAGGCCAAGCGTTTCGTATGTCTTTGCCAGCGCGTAGAGTTTGCCGTTGTAACGGCCGAGATCAAGGAAAAGCGGCAGCAGGCGCTCATTCCAACCATATTTCTTGGCGTAGTCGTCGAGCGGCATAAGCTGACCGGCCTGGGCCATTGCCGCGACATAGCTCGGGCCGGCCGTGAAGACGACATCAGGGCCGGTGCCGGCAAGCATCGCGACGCGCAGCTGCTTGTCGAGATCCGAGCCGCGGAAGTCGATGCTCAGGAGGTCTTCGGGATGCGCCGCATTGAACGGATCGACCAGGATGTTCTTGAGGTTATCCTGGTTCTCCGGTGAAGCGGATTCGTACCAGAAAGATATAGGCTTCTGATCCGCCGCGAATGCGAAGCGGGACATGAGCGGCAGGGCGGCCAGGCCGAAGCCGGCTTTCAAAACTGTACGTCTGTGCATCGGTTTTCTCCTCCCGATTTGATTTTATTCGTTGCTCGTCGAACCCCTGACGATGAGATCGAAGGGCATTTCAACGGCGGTTCCAGCACCGGTCTTCTCTCCGCGCAGGCGATCCATCAGCGTCTGCGCGGCACGTTCTCCCATCTTCCATTGAAACTGCGCGACCGTCGTCAGCGTCGGGGTGACGAGCTTGGCGGCCGAAATGTCGTCGAAACCGACGACGGCGATATCTTCGGGAATGCGGATGCCGCGTTCGCGCAGTGACTGCATCACGCCGATCGCCATCAGATCATTTGCGGCGAAGATGGCGGTCGGTCTGAAATCACCGCCAAGAATGCTCTCGGCCGCGCGTATGCCGCCCATCTCGGAAAATTCGTCATCGATGACGACGTGATCGGGATGGCCGCGTCTCGAGAGCGCCGCACGATAGCCCTCGATACGATGGGCCTGCGGACCGCCGCGGCCCGCAACAAGCGCGATACGCGTATGGCCGAGGCCCAGCAGGTATTCGGTCACTGTCTGCGCTGCTGCTTGGCTGTCGACATAGATATCGTCGACCGGGATTTCACCGCCACGTTTCTTCGATGATTCAATTCTCACTATAGGAACGCCGGCCTCGACCAATGGACTGAAATCCCTGGCCTTCAGCGTGAAGAAGACACCAATCACGCCGTCGACGCGTCCCTGCCGCGCCCAATCGAGAAAATGACGTTCGCGTTCCGGAGTGCCGTCCGTATTGACCGTGATGACATCATAGTTCAGGCCATCGGCAATGGACTGTATGCCGCGCACCAGCGACGGATAGAACGGGTTGGTGATATCGGGCACGATGCAGGCGATGGTCATCGAGCGGCTCGTCTTCAGCGCCTGCGCAAAGCGGTTGGGTACGTAGCCGAGGTCCTTTGCCGCCTTTGTGATGCGAGCCCATGTTTCCGCCGGGATGGACGCCCCACCGCCGCTCAGAACCATGGAAACGGTAGCCTGCGAGACCCCAGCAGCCCTCGCGACATCCTTTTGCGTTGCTCGTCCGTTCGTCATTATCCGTCTGCTTATACGTATTAGTTATACGTATCAATAAAAGCCTGCTGGTTGAGAGTCAAGCGGCCTCATTGGGCTCTGCTCATCCTTTGGCGGAAAGCCCTCATCTGCCGGAGAATAGCCGTTTGTTGACATAGACATTTGCTTGGGGCGCTCAGGCGGGCTTGGCCACGCTTCTGCGGGGCTCGACCCAAGCGAAATTTTGAGCAGTCCGCTACATACTCAATTAACGGTTGAAATCTAAGGTACGGAAATATGGAGAGACCATCACGCCGACACGATCTGGATTTTGTCAGGGTGGCAGCATTTATGCTGCTGATCGTCTATCACGTTAGCCTGATGTACAATTCAAGGACCTTTCTGCTGAAGGCGCCGGACAGCTCTCCCGCCTTCGATGTGATTCATTTGCTGACGCATCCGTGGCGAATGACGCTGCTGTTTTTCATCTCTGGCGCCGTGACTGGTATGCTGCTTGTGAAGCGTCCTCCCGGTGCATTGAGGAGTGCGCGGACAAGACAATTATTGCTGCCTTTTCTGGTAGGCATGCTTTTTTTGATTCCGCCGCAGATATATGTATTTTTGAACGCGAAGATGGGAGTGCATATTAGTCTCTTGCAGGTTTTCTGGGCCTATGTGACCTTGACTCCGGTTCCCTTGCCAGGCGGTGAGCAGACGCTGCTCGCTGGCATGCAACACCTTTGGTATCTTCTATATCTATGGAGTTATACCGTGATCGTCACGCTTGCCGTGGCGGTATGGCCGTCGTTGTTGCCCTATATGGGAGATCGGCTGGCTCCTTGGTTTACAGGCAAATGGGTACTGATAATGCCCGCCGTGCTATTCATTTTGCTGCGGTTCGTCTTGAGACCGATTTTCCCCCCATCGCTGGAGTTTTTGACTGATTGGTACAATCATGCCGTTTACATGGCTGCATTCCTGATGGGGGCTGTGATGGCAACGCGTGACGATTGCTGGGATGCTATTGTCAACATGCGGAGGCCGGCATTGATTCTGACGGTCGCTTGTGCGCTGGCCTTGGTATGCCTGTTTCCCAGCCTGCCCTCCAGCGATCCAGACGTGTGGCGGCTGTCTGTCGGGAGAATGCTTGGTGGTACGTTCCAATGGTGTGCGATCGTCGCCATTCTCGGTTATGCGAGGATTTGGTGCCGATCGGAAAACGCCGTGGTCCGATATCTCAACAGGGCGGTTCTCACCTACTACGTTCTCCACCAAACCGTTATGCTGCTGATCGCCTACGAATTGGACCGTTTGGGGCTCATGTCCGCTGCGTCGTTTGTCCCGATTGCCATCGCCACTTTAGCGATCTGCGCTGTGGTCTATGAACTGAAGCTTCGTCTGGAAAGTGCCGCGAACGCAATATTTCGTCCGCATGCTGCCTGATATCATGGGCAGGCTTAGCAAACTGGATTTTTATCGATTGTCAATTGTCAGGAGCCGGCCGAGCAACCGGCTCCTGCTGCGATGATCTACGGTTAGCGCTCGATGGCATTGCGCCTAAAACATAGCGCTCCAAACAGGCAGCGGTAGTCAGATACTGGTACCAACATCAACGATCTGAAACAGATCGCAATCTCCACACTTCAGACTATCAGTGTACCGCTCCCGATCCGCCGGCAGCAACGATAGCAAAGGGCTTCCCCTCGACGGGAATGCTGCGGATTTCCTTCAGCGATTGGTTATCGACCATACGAACGAGGCTGTGGCGCGGATCGGCAATGGCGATAAGATTGCCGGCAACGGCCAATCGCGGCCGCGGATCGCGCCAGTGGCCATCCTTGCTGTAGGGTTCGGTGACGGTCTCGGATTTCACGATCACGCCTTTCACGACATCGAGGATATGCAGATTGCCGTCCTCGGTGAGAATGTAGGCGATCTGCGGCTTTGCCGGATCGAGTATGAAGTCGACCCGTCGTGTCGGCAGTTCGATCAGCTTATAGGGTTGGTCAGCATTGTCCGGATCGATCAATACAAGGTTCCGCTCGCCATAATTGCCGAGGAAGAATTGCATGGACGTGCCGCCGAGTAATGCCGAAACCTTGCCCTTCGGCAGGGAGGAGCCATAGGCGAGCATCTCGATCTTCGGGCCGTCGATGCCGCCGGGGCGGGCGATCAGGACGCCTTCCTCGCAGCCGAAGGCGACCAGGCGCGCCGATGTTGCCTCGCCGTGTAAGCCGGTGCAATGCTCGATCTTGCCGACCTGTGTGCCCTTTCGGTCCAGCACGCGCAAGCCGAGGCGTGGCGGCAACTCGCCTTCCTTGACGCGAGCTTCCATGTTCGGCACCGACACGAGAAGATGGTTGCCCATCGGAACGGCAACGCCGTGGTGGGCGGCGATCGTTTGGAATGAACGAATATCGGGTTTGCCTTCGGCAAGTCCGCCCTCGGACAGGAGATCGAACTTGTCGTTGCGGTCGTAAAAGATCGCAATATCATTACCGTGCGTCACCACATGTCCCGGCTTGTCGCCCCTGATCGATGTCCGCAGCAGTTTCGGATCGGAAAGCTCGATGTCGCGGTGTTCGCCGTGATCGGAGAGGGCGATGCCTGTCGCAATTGCATGAACCACATTCTTTTCGCCCTGCACGGCAAAGACTGTTTGGCCGGACTGGCTGAGTGACAGCGCGGCATAGCCGTCAATGTCGAACCGGGCGATTTCCTTGCCATTCGTGGCGTCGATCGCACGGACGATCGGCAGGCTGTGATCGGCGACGAATAGCCGCCAGCTTTCCGCCTCGTTTTCGTCGTCTGCAAACGATGGAAAGGGAAACAGCAAGGCGCAAGCCAGCGATGAGGCTGCAAGCAGGATACCAGAGCTTGTGTTTGGCATGAAAAATCCTTTATGTAATAACATTACGTCGACAACGTAATAAAGTAACCTTGCGTTTGTCTAGCCCCTCCATGCTCGCGTCGGGCGAGATTGTCGGAGCCTATCAACATCGAAATTGGCTTGAGGCTATCGAAGCAGTTGACGCAATTTTAACTGAAGATACTATATGTAGTGTTCGAGGTTCTTCTGATTCGCAAGAATTGGAGGCTAAGATGGGAATCCGGTCGGTTAACATGATGATCGCCAAGCCGGAGCTGCCCCCGCAACTGTGAGCGGTGAGCATTCGTTTGATGACGTCACTGAGGCTATGAGCCTTGGGAAGGCAGGACGAATGTTATGACCCGCGAGCCAGGAGACCTGCCTTGAGCATTGACGTCCACGGGCGGGGTGTCCGGCTGGCGAGCGATGGTCCATGCGGCATGATAGCCGCCGTCGCTTCCTCGAAAACCCCGCATCAATAACTTCGGGGTGAAGTGCATGTTCCTGAGTATCCATAGTCGCCCGCGCGAATGACGGTCGCTTAAATGCGTCCGGCAGCCGCCTAGGTTTGCCCCATTTTTTACTCCGCCGAGCGGGAGTCGTCTGACGCCCGAACGACTTTCTATGCCCATTCATACGAGGATATCTCATGAGCATCACCGTCTACAGCAAGCCCGCCTGCGTCCAGTGCACCGCCACGACCCGCGCCCTCGATCGCCAGGGCATCGATTACACCATCGTCGACGTATCGGCCGATGCCGCAGCTTATGAGCTGGTGCAGGGCCTCGGCTATCGTCAGGTTCCGGTTGTCGTTGCCGGCGAACTGCATTGGGCCGGCTTCCGTCCCGACATGATCAGCGCTCTCGCTTAAGGATCCTGGCGGTGGGCGAGATTGTCTATTTCTCCAGCCGATCGGAAAACACTCGTCGCTTCGTTGCCAAGCTTGCATTGCCGGCCACGCGTATCCCGCTTGCCGCGGGGAACGAGCTTCGCGCGACTTCACCCTATGTCCTGATCGTCCCAACCTATTGCGGTGAAGGTGGCAAGGGGGCCGTGCCCAAGCAGGTAATCCGCTTCCTCAACGATGCGGGCAACCGTTTAAATATCCGCGGGGTCATCGCCGCGGGCAACAGCAACTTCGGCGCGACCTATGGGATCGCCGGCGACATCATCTCTGCCAAATGCCAGGTGCCGTATCTCTATCGGTTCGAGCTTCTGGGTACGTATGAGGATGTCGCCAATGTCAGACACGGATTGGAACGATTTTGGACACGCTAAGCTCTTCTTTGTCGCGGGATGCGGGCGAAAAACCGCAGAGCACGTTTTCTCATCCTGCGAGCGACGGCCCAGCGAAGGCTGCGGAAACGGCGCTGGACTATCACGCCCTCAACGCCATGCTGAACCTCTATGACGAGCACGGAAAGATCCAGCTCGACAAGGATCGAATGGCGGCCAAGCAATATTTCCTCCAGCACGTCAACCAGAACACGGTCTTCTTCCATAACCTTAGAGAAAAGCTCGATTATCTGGTAACGGAGGGCTATTACGAGCAGGAGGTGCTCGACCAATATTCCTTCAATTTCGTGCGCGATCTCTTCGATCACGCCTATGCGAAGAAGTTCCGCTTCCCGACTTTTCTCGGCGCCTTCAAATATTACACCAGCTACACGCTGAAGACCTTCGACGGAAAGCGCTATCTTGAGCGCTACGAAGACCGTATCTGCATGGTGGCGATGACGCTGGCCGGCGGAAACGAGCAGCTCGCTCGCAATCTCGTCGACGAGATCATCTCCGGCCGTTTCCAGCCGGCAACGCCGACTTTCCTCAATGCCGGCAAGAAGCAGCGCGGTGAGCTGGTCTCCTGCTTCCTGCTGCGCGTCGAAGACAATATGGAGTCTATCGGCCGGGCCATCAATTCCGCGCTGCAACTGTCCAAGCGCGGCGGTGGCGTGGCACTGTCTCTCACGAATATTCGCGAGGCCGGCGCGCCGATCAAGCATATCGAAAACCAGTCGTCGGGCATCATTCCTGTCATGAAGCTGCTGGAAGATTCCTTCTCCTACGCCAACCAGCTTGGCGCGCGGCAGGGAGCGGGCGCCGTCTACCTGAACGCCCACCACCCCGACATCATGCGCTTCCTTGATACCAAGCGCGAAAATGCCGACGAGAAGATCCGCATCAAGACCCTGTCGCTCGGTGTCGTCATTCCCGATATCACCTTCGAGCTCGCGAAGAACAACGAGGATATGTATCTCTTCTCGCCGTATGACGTGGAGCGCGTCTATGGCGTGGCGTTTACCGAAATCTCGGTGACGGAAAAATATCGCGAGATGGTCGCTGATAGCCGCATCCGCAAGAAGAAGATCAAGGCGCGCGAATTCTTCCAGGTGATCGCCGAGATCCAGTTCGAGAGCGGCTATCCCTACATTATGTTCGAAGACACGGTGAACCGCGCCAATCCCGTCGCCGGCCGCATTACCATGAGCAATCTGTGCTCTGAAATCCTGCAGGTCAGCGAAGCCAGCGAATATGGCGACGATCTCTCCTACAAGCATATGGGTAAGGACATCTCCTGCAATCTCGGCTCTCTCAATATCGCCGCGGCAATGGACAGCCCCGATTTCGGCAAGACCATCGAAATGTCGATCCGGGCGTTGACGGCCGTTTCCGACATGAGCCACATCTCCTCCGTGCCCTCGATCGAGAAGGGCAACGATGACAGCCATGCGATCGGCCTCGGGCAGATGAACCTGCACGGTTATCTCGCCCGCGAGCGCATCTTCTACGGTTCGGAAGAAGGCGTCGACTTCACCAATATCTATTTCTACACGGTCACCTACCATGCCATCCGCGCCTCGAACCTGCTGGCGGTCGAGCGCGGTCAGAGCTTCAAGGGCTTCGAGAATTCGAAATATGCGTCCGGCGAGTATTTCGAAAAATATACCGGCCAGGAATGGAAGCCGGCGACCGAGCGTGTCGCGGAAATCTTTGAAAAGGCTGGTATCGCCATCCCGACGCAGGAGGATTGGCTAGAGCTGAAGAAAGCCGTTACGGAAGGCGGTCTCTATAATCAGAACCTGCAGGCCGTGCCGCCGACCGGTTCGATCTCCTATATCAACCACTCGACCTCTTCGATCCATCCGATCGTCTCCAAGATCGAGATCCGCAAGGAAGGCAAGATCGGCCGCGTCTACTATCCGGCCGCCTTCATGACCAACGACAATCTCGACTACTACCAGGATGCCTATGAGATCGGGCCGGAGAAGATCATCGACACCTATGCTGCAGCAACCCAGCATGTCGACCAGGGCCTGTCGCTGACGCTGTTCTTCCGCGACACAGCGACCACGCGCGATATCAACAAGGCGCAGATCTATGCCTGGAAGAAGGGCATCAAGACCATCTACTACATCCGGCTTCGCCAGACGGCGCTCGAAGGCACGCAGGTTCAGGGCTGCGTTTCCTGCACGCTCTGAACCTTTGAGGGACGATGACAATGAACATGCAATTCAAGCCGGCAAGCCGCATTCGCGCCATCAACTGGAACCGCATCGAGGACGACAAGGATCTCGAGGTCTGGAATCGCCTGACCGGGAATTTCTGGTTGCCGGAAAAGGTGCCGCTGTCGAACGACATCCAGTCCTGGGCAACCCTGAAGCCGGAGGAGCAGCAGCTCACCATCCGCGTCTTCACCGGCCTGACACTGCTCGACACGATCCAGAATGGTGTCGGGTCCGTAAAGCTGATGGCCGATGCCGCCACGCCGCATGAAGAGGCGGTGCTCTCGAACATCTCCTTCATGGAAGCCGTGCACGCGCGCTCCTATTCGTCGATCTTCTCGACGCTCTGCCTGACGCCCGATGTCGACGACGCCTATCGCTGGTCGGAGGAGAACGAGTTCCTGCAGAAGAAATCGACTCTCATCATGGAGCAATACTCCTCCGGCGATCCCCTGAAGAAGAAGGTCGCCAGTGTCTTCCTTGAAAGCTTCCTGTTCTATTCGGGCTTTTATCTGCCGATGTTCTGGTCGAGCCGCGCCAAGCTCACCAATACGGCCGACATGATCCGCCTCATCATCCGCGATGAGGCCGTGCATGGCTATTATATCGGCTACAAGTTCCAGCGCGGTCTGGAGCAGCTTTCGCAAGAGCGGCGGCAGGAGATCAAGGATTTTGCCTTCGATCTGTTGCTGGAGCTTTACGACAACGAAGCCAAATATACCGAAGCGCTCTATGACGGCGTCGGGCTGACGGAAGACGTCAAGAAGTTCCTGCACTACAACGCCAACAAGGCGCTGATGAACCTCGGTTACGAGGCGCTTTTCCCTGCCGAAGCCTGCAAGGTCAACCCGGCGATCCTGTCAGCACTTTCGCCGAATGCCGATGAAAATCACGACTTCTTCTCAGGCTCCGGCTCGTCCTACGTCATCGGCAAGGCCGTCGCCACTGAAGATGAGGACTGGAATTTCTGAGATTGCATCTCCTGCAGCCTGGATAATTTACCTATGATTTCCGATCGTAGCCAATCGGCTGCGATCGCTGTTTTAATTACCGTTTGCGTGACTGGTGCCGCGTTTTGCAGATCTGTCAAAATCCCATGATACGCCCCGGCGAAGACGTCCGGCTTTGGGCGATTCGCGCGCATTCCCGCGAGGTGAGGACCTATCATGGACTATGCCGACTATATCGCCGATCCCGCGCGTGACTGCGCGATCGTGGTTCATCGCGGGATCTGGCGCGCGGCGCCGGAAAACAGCTTGCTTGCGATCGAGCGGTCGATCGCTGCCGGCTACGACGTGGTCGAGATCGATGTGCGATGCAGCAGCGATGGAGAGTTTTTCCTTCTGCATGACGATACGCTTGAGCGGACGGCTGGTCTCGCGCAAGAGGCAGAAGGGTTGACGCTGCAGCAATTGTCGAGCCTGAACCTGCGCGACTGCGATGGCGGCGAGACGAACCGAATGACGGGAGAAAAGCTGCCGAGCCTAAAGGATGTCTTCGACCTCACGCGCGGCCGCATTTTCCTGCATCTCGATGTCAAGCGCAGAGACATGATCCCTGGCGTGATTGCCTGCGCCCGGGCGATGGGCGTCGATCGGCAGGTTGATTTCTGGGGCGATCTGAAAACCTCGGACGATCTCGCCTGGATCCGGGGCAACGTGTCGCCGGAGATGGTTCTCTTCATGGCGAAAACACGCCTCGGTTCCGCTGACGCCGAAAACCAGCTCGATCTTCTGTGCCAGCTCAACCCGCTGCTCTGTGAAATCTACTTCGACAGTCTTGATCAGCTTTCGGCCCGCAAGGCACTTTTTGTGGATGCGGGTGCGCGCCTTTGGGTCAATACGCTCGATTCCGTTTCCTGCGCCGGCTTCACGGATACTGCCGCTCTGCAGGATCCTGCGGCGATTTGGGGCAGGCTTATTGATGCCGGCGTCTCCGCGATCCAGACGGACGAGGCTGAGGCGCTGAAGACCTATCTCAAGACGCGTTAACCGGCCCTTCGATGAGATTAGTCAGCGGTGTTCGCCTTCGTTTGAAAACGCAAACGGCCGGCCCCAACAGATAGAGCCGGCCATTGAACCATCGGATCTTAACGATCCGGATCTGGATTATTTGTTGAGTGCATCCTTCAGCGCCTTGGCGGGCGTGAAGGCGAGCTTCTTCGATGCAGCAACCTTGATGGTTGCGCCCGTTCCCGGATTGCGTGCTTCGCGCGCCGGCGTATCCTTGACTTTGAACTTGCCAAAGCCCGGGATCGAGGTTTCGGTGCCGGATGTTGCGGCCCCGGTAATAGCTGCAAAGACGGCTTCGACAATCGCCTTGCTCTGGACTTTGGTAAGCTTGTGGTCTGCAGCAATCTTGTCTGCGATTTCATTGGTGGTGGTCATGAGGCTTCCCCCGCATTGATGACATCGGAATCATTTCCATTGCCGATGTCCATTGTCACCTGGAGTCCGGCCTGGAAAAGCCGAGAATGCCTGTATTTCCACAGGTTCCGACGCATCAGGCCCGTTTGCGAGGCCTTGCATGGGTGATTCCGGAGGGTAAGCGACCATGAGCGGCGGCATCGAGACGCCAGTTGCATCTCTGATCGGGCTGTCCCGAATCTATCAAAACAACCGATATCGAGCCTAGATCGTGCCTTCGGATGAGGGATGGCGCCTGTGTCTGCGCAATCAGGTCTGGCCTTTCGAGGGGTGGCCGTATAGTGCCTGATCATGATGAAGGATGGAGTAGGCCATGGAAGATGAGATCAAGATAGACAATCGCGGCGATTTCGGGCTCTGGGCCATCGAGGTTGCAAAGCAGATCATCAGCGAGCAGGGCTTCGAGCTGGCCAAGGCGGCGCGCGATGGCACGGACGATGATGTTCGCGTGGCCGGCAATGCGCTTGGGCAGGCGATCACCAATGCGCTGATGGAAGTTTATGACGGGTTGCTCGAAAAGCTCGACGAACGCTGAAGGAACCTCCGTCGACTGGTCGAGAAGACTGGAATCTCGCCGTTTTCTCGATCGTCCAAGCAACGATTTCCTTTGCCCGGCTCATGTCTCGACGTGCTCAGGATTGAGATTTTGACCGGCTGCCAACTTACAATCGCAACCTGGCGTCCCCATATGAGGGCGGAAACGATTTTCTGCCCAATGACAGGAGAGCCAATGTTCCGCGCAGTACCGCGTTTTGCCAAGATCGCAGCCATCGTCGTCCTTGCCGCCGCTTCATCTTTAGCGACCTTTGACGCTGCCGATGCGCGTCGGGCTGGATCCAGCGGGTTCGGAAGCCGTGGGACGCGCACCTTCGATGCCCCGGCTGTAACGCGGACGGCACCCACGCAGGCAGCCCCGATCGATCGGTCGATGACGCAGCGACCGCAGCAGCAGACAACGACCCAGCCGCCGCTCGGCGCACCGCAGCGTCCAGGCCTTTTTGGCGGCTTCGGTGGATCGATGATTGGTGGTCTGATCGCCGGCGGCCTTCTCGGCATGATGCTCGGCCATGGTTTCGGCGGCGGCGTCGGCTTCCTCGGCATGCTGCTGCAGATCGGCCTGATCGTGCTGCTCATCAGCTTCGCCATGCGCTTCTTTGCAAACCGCCAGCGCACGCAATATGCGGCACCCGGATCTGGGCCGTCCTACAACATGAACGCCATGAACAATGCTGGCGCCTCGCCGCGTCCTTCCTTTTCGATCCCGTCCATCGGTGGTGGAACGGCGGGCGGGCCGAAAGCACGCCAAGCCAATGACGAGATCGGGCTGCAACAGGCCGATCTCGATCGCTTCGAGCATCTTCTTACCGAAATCCAAACGGCCTACGGTGCCGAGGACTATGCAACGATCCGCAGACTGACCACGCCGGAAGCGATGTCCTATCTTGCCGAGGAGCTGGGCGAGAACGCCACCCACGGTGTGCGCAACAGCGTTTCAGACGTCCGCCTGCTGCAGGGCGATATCGCCGAAGCCTGGCGCGAGGGCGACAGTGAATATGCAACGCTTGCCATGCGTTATTCCAGCATCGACGCGATGGTCGATCGTGCGACCGGGAAGCTTGTCGACGGCGACGATCGCAATCCTTCGGAAACGACCGAGCTCTGGACCTTCGTGCGCAAGCCGGGTGCTGATTGGACGCTTTCCGCGATTCAGGGAACGGAAACCCACTAGGCGCCGCGGCTTTATCATAGAAGCGCCCTCGCGACGGGTCGGGGGCGGTTGACCATATTCACAAACTGATAACCCTCCGCTCTTCATCGCCGGAAGAGGCCAAGCGGATGTGGAAACGATACCGCATGTGCCATTGACTCGATGGATTCATTCTCTAATGTGCATGTGTGGAAACGTTACCACATTGGGAGGAAATGGATGAAATCCGCGCGGCTCAACCGCCTGTTTGGCGTATCTGGAAATTGCTTCGACGTCGCCATCGATCATGGCATGTTCAATGAACGGACCTTTCTGGCCGGCATCGAGGATATGCGGACGGCGGTCAAGGTGATTGCCGACGCCGCGCCCGATGCCATCCAGCTTCCTCCGGGAACTGCGCCCATTTTGCAGGCGATTCCCGGTAAAAATCGTCCGGCTCTGGTGTTGCGGACCGATATCGCCAATATCTATGGCAATCCACTGCCCTCGGCGCTGTTTTCCGAGATGATCGACCGGGGTGTGGAGCAGGCGGTGGTGCTCGATGCTGCCTGCGTCGTCGTCAATCTTCTGATGCTGCCGAACCAGCCTGAAGTCTACCGCGCCTGCGTGCGCAACGTGAACAGCCTGAAGCGCGAATGCGAGATTTACGGCATGCCGCTTATGGTCGAGCCGCTGGTCATGCAGGATAATTCCAAGGGTGCCTATATGGTCGACGGCACGATCGACAAGATCCTGCCGCTGGTGCGCCAGGCAGCCGAACTCGGCGCCGACATCATCAAGGCCGACCCCTGCGACAACGTGCAGGAGTATCATCGTGTCATCGAGATCGCTCAGGGCCTGCCCGTGCTGGTGCGTGGCGGCGGCCGCGTCTCGGATCAGGAAATACTCTCGCGCACGAAACAGTTGATGGAGCAGGGCACCCGCGGCATCGTTTATGGCCGCAATGTCATCCAGCACAACAATCCAGCCGGCATGACGCGCGCGCTGATGGCGATCGTCCATGAAGAGGCGTCCGTCGAAGACGCCTCGCGGCATCTCGCCTGACGCATCCTGGGAGGAGGAACGATGAAAAGAGTATTCCGCTTCGGCGTCATCGGCTGCGGCTTGATGGGGCGCGAATTCGCAAGCGCTGCGGCGCGTTGGCTGCATCTGGCCGATACAAGAGCCCGACCGGAAATCGTCGCCGTCTGCGACACCAATCCAGCACTTCTCGACTGGTTCAAGGACAATGTGCCATCAGTCCGGCAATCCACCGGCGATTATAAGGAGCTGCTGGCCAATCCGGATGTCGACGCCGTTTATTGCGCCGTGCCGCATGTGCTGCATCAGCAATTCTATATCGACATTCTAAAAGCTGGAAAGCATCTGCTTGGCGAAAAGCCGTTCGGCATGGATGCGGCACAGAACCGCGAGATCATGGCGGTTCTTGCCGAAAACCCGAAGCTTCTGGTTCGCTGCTCGTCGGAAATGCCGTTCTTCCCAGGAGCGCAGAAGGTCATCGCGCTCGCTGAAAGCGGCGAGATGGGCGATATTCTCGAAGTCGAAGCCGGCTTCCTGCACTCCTCCGATATCGACAGGCAGAAGCCGATCAACTGGAAGCGCATGGCCGATATCAACGGTGACTATGGCTGCATGGGCGATCTCGGCATGCATGTCCTGCACGTACCCTTGCGGCTCGGCTGGCGTCCGCAAACCCTGCATGCGCAACTGGTCAAGAAGATCACCGAGCGGCCGGACGGAAAGGGCGGCATGGTGCCGTGCACGACCTGGGACAACGCAACGATCAGCACCCGCGTCAGCGCGGGCGGCCAGGATTTTCCGATGGTGCTGAAGACTTGGCGTATCGCTCCGGGCGAAGCCAATAGCTGGTATATTCGCGTCCTCGGCATGAAGAAGAGCGCTTTCTTTACCACCAAGTCGCCGCGGCAATGGCAATGGATGGATTATACCGGTGGTACGCAGGCCTGGAGCACCGAAGACCTCGGATACGGCTCCCTCTTCCCGGCGATCACCGGCAAGATCTTTGAATTCGGCTTTGCCGATGCCATCCAGCAAATGTGGGCGGCCTTCGTCGATGAATTGGCAGGTGGAAACGCCAATGGTTTTTCCTGCGCCACGCCGGAAGAAGCGCAGGCTCATCACGCGGTACTGACGGCGGCGCTGAAATCCGGCCGTGAGAATATCGTGGTGCCGGTCGACTACGAAGGAGCAACCGCCCGATGAAGCGCTCCGAGATCAACGAAGCGCTGCGGCGCGCAAGCAAAACCCTCGAACATTGGCGTTGGTCGCTGCCGGAATGGGGTTATTGGACTGCGGAGGATTTCGCCGCCAATCCGGAAGCAGCGCGATATCTGCGCAGCCATCAGCTGGGGTGGGACGTCACGGACTTCGGCTCCGGCCGGTTTGCCGAATGTGGTCTCGTGCTGTTTTGCCTGCGCAACGGCATCGTCGGTGTTGAGGGCGAGCGCACCTATGCCGAGAAGCTGCTTTTCGTCGAGGAAGGGCAGGTAACGCCAACCCATCGCCATCAGGCAAAGATGGAGGACATCATCAACAGGGCCGGCGGCGATCTCGTGATCGAATTCGCTGCGACCGACGCCGAGGGCAATGTGCTGCAGGATGACGTGACCGTCCCGGTGGATGGCTTGCCGAGAAAACTTGCCGCATGGGAACCGCTGGTTCTTTCCCCCGGCCAAAGCGTGACGATCCACACCGGGCTCTATCATCGCTTCTACGGCCGAAAGGGCGGCGGGCCGGTCTTCGTCGGTGAGGTCAGTCAGGTCAATGACGACAATAGCGATAACTACTTTCTAGAGCCGATCGGGCGCTTCGCCGCGATCGAGGAGGATGAGCTGCCTCTCAGGCCACTCTGGAATGAGGCAGGTGGCTGATGCGGACCGGGGAGGAGGTTCGCGACAGCGAAAGGAAAGACAAGGGAGGCATCGTCTGCGCGGGAAACTTCATCGTCGACCGCGTGCATACGCTGTCCTACTGGCCCGAACAGGGTAATCTTGCCTATATCCAGCATCAGGATGTGGGCGTTGGCGGCGGGGCCGCCAATGTCGTCACCGATCTCGCCTCGCTCGGCTTTCCCGGAAAGCTCGCGGCGGCAGGCTGCATCGGCACGGATATCGATGGCGGGATTGTCAAGACGCGGCTTCAAGGCGCCGGCATCGATGTCAGCGGTCTGCGGGAGCTTCCCGACCATGCGACGGCGCATACCCATGTCATGAACGTGCCGGGGCAGAACCGTACGTTCTTCTATCATGGTGGTGCCAATGATGCGGTGACGGATGTGCTCATCTCGCCCGCGACCTTTGCCAACGCCGGCTATCGCCTCTTCTATCTTGGCTATCTGATGTTGCTGCCCGGTCTCGATGCCATCGATGCGGATGGTCGATCGGGGGCGTCGCGCTTGCTTCAGGCCGCGCACAATGCCGGCCTGACCACCTGCGTCGATTTCGTCTCCAGCGAGGACCCGGAGTTTGCGGCAAAGGTCGGCGCAGCCCTGCCATATTGTGATTTCCTCGTCATCAACGAAATCGAGGCAGGTAGGGCAACCGGCATGACCGTACGAGATGCGAAGGGGGAGTTGATCGAAGCGGCATTATTGGCAGCGGGTGAGCGTTTGCTGATCGCGGGTGTCGCCAAGGGGGCAATCATTCACGCTCCGGAAATCTGCTTCTGGTTTGCGCCGGGCGCAAAGCCAATTATCTCCCGCTCCCGACCGGTCGATCCGGCCGATATCGTCAGCACCGTCGGCGCGGGCGACGCTTTTTGCGCCGCCGTACTCTACGGCCTGCATGAGGATTGGCCCGTCGAGCGCATCTGCGCCGCTGCCCATGCCGCTGCCGCCCGTTGCCTTGGAGGGGCGACCGCGACCGATGGCATCCCTGACATGGCGGCACTTCTGGCGGATGTGAAGGAGATGCAGTCCGCCTGTGCTTAACGCGGGTAGCAGAGCCGCAATGCACATCATTGGGTGCTATAGTGCCGATGGGAGTGGCACAGTGAGCATCAAAGAATCGAACCTTATGCTTGGAGGAGGCGAATGAGGGCAGTCCGTTTGGAAGCGATCGGCCATATGGCCATGCACATGGTCGAGAAACCGACTGCCGGGCCGGGAGAAGTCGTCGTGCGCGTAATGGCTGCGGGCATCTGCGGATCCGACCGGCACATGTACAAGGGCGAATATCCAACGGCGATCCCGGTGACGCTTGGCCATGAATTCTGCGGCCTCGTGGAGGAGGTGGGTGAGGGCGTTTCGTCGTTCGTCGGCGGAGAACTCGTCACGGTCGACCCGAATATCGCTTGCGGCACATGCCCGGCTTGCAGGCGTGGCCGGCCGAACCTGTGCGCCAACCTGAAGGCCATCGGCGTGACGCGGGATGGTGGCTTTGCCGACTATGTCGCGGTTCCCTGCGGCCAGGCGTTCACGCTGCCTGCGGATCTCGATCCCGTTCATGGCGCCTTTTGCGAGCCGCTGGCCTGCTGCATCCATGCCATCGACAAGGCGAAGATTCGCCCGGGTGACAGCGTCGCCATATTGGGCGGCGGCGTCATCGGACTGCTCATGGTGCAACTGGCCCGTCTCGCAGGCGCGGATCAGATCATCCTGATCACGAGGCAGCTATCGCGGCGCGAAGCGGCTTTACGGCTGGGCGCAACGCAGGCTCTTGATCCGACGGCGACAGATGCGGTTGCCGCCGTTCGGCAGTTGACCCATGGCGGCGTCGATGTGGTTATAGAATGCGCCGGCGTTCCCGAGACGCTCCAGACGGGCGTTCAGATGGTGCGGCGCGGTGGTGCCTTCGTGCTGTTCGGTGTGACGCCGGCGGGGCTGGAAGTGCCCGTGTTGCCGTTCGATCTGCTTGTCAACGAGATCGAGATCAGGCCAGCCTATCTCAATCCCTTCACGCATTCCCGCGCCGCCGCCATGGTGGCAAGCGGGATTCTGGAGCTGGATTCGCTTGTGACGAAGACGATCGGCCTTGAGGATGTTGCGGGTGTGGTCGGCAGCGCGCCGCTGGCAGGCGAAATCAAGGTCATCGTTCGGCCATGAATCTCGTTTTGGGGCTCGGTTCATTCATTTGCGGACGGGACCGGTGGAGTCGCGCTGGATCAATGTGACCGGCACCTTGAGGATGGCGCCGTTCTGGGGCTCTCCATCTGCTTGCTGCACTTCGATCAGCGTCTCCAATCGCCGGACTGCCTGTTCGCCGACACCACGGATCGGCTGCGCTACGGTCGTCAACCGCGGAAAGACATAGGCCGCCTCCGGCAGATCGTCGAAGCCGATGACCGAATAGTCACGAGGCACTGAAAAGCCATGATCCTGAACGGCGTGGATTGCAGCGATCGCCGAAATATCCGTCGCGCCGATGATCGCGGTCATTTCGGGTCGTGAGGCCACCAGTTCTTTCGCCAGCGGATAGGCGGCGGCGAAGCTGTGTTCCTCCGCCATGCGTACGGCAGCGGGGGTAATGCCATTTTCAGCCAATTCAACCGTAATACCTCGAAGGCGAAGTTGGACCGGCTGACTATGGGCGGGGGCGCCGACGATGCCGATCGCGCGATGGCCGAGGCCGATCAGATGGCGGGCCATCAATCGTCCGCCTTCCTCGTGATCGGCCATGATGGCGTCGTCCGTTATACCCGTGAGCTCGCGATCGATCGCGACGATGGGGATATGTGCGTCGCGCAATGCTTCAAAATGCAAGGTACTGCCAAAGGCACTTGCGACGATGACGCCGTCGACGCGCTGGGATAGCAGCATGGAAATGTAGCGCGCTTCGTGGTCCATGTTTTCAGCCGTGCTGCAGATCAGCGTCTGGTAGCCGCGCCGGAACAATTCCTGCTCGATAGCGTGGGCAAGGATGCCGAAGAAGGGCACGTCGATCGATGGCAGCATCAGCCCGATCATCCGGCTTGGAGCCCCGCGCAGCATACGCGCTCCCTTGCTCGGGGTGTAGTTCAGCGTGCGGATGGCGGCCTCGACGCGCTCCCGAAGCTCGGGAGACGCATAGCCGCTATTGTTGAGCACGCGTGAGACTGAAGAGACCGAGGTTCCCGCGAGTTTGGCGATATGTCGGATGCTGGTCGTCACTTGCTCGCGTTTCTTTGGCTTGCTGTCGAATGGTTGGGAAGGGGCGCAACTCACCCCGTCATGGACTAAATCACCGCCAGGATACCGCATCAAGCGTTACCCATATCCTTATATTCCGTCACGCCGATTCCATCTATGTTAGACTTATTGCATATGACATTACGCAGTCATTGGAAGTATTCTCGATTGCCGGAGCGTCCTTGAGATTCTGCGCGGATGACCAAGGGATATCAATGAAATAACGGCGACATGGCTGCTAAATGCAGCCGCATTTTTTCGACAGAATTCGCCAATCCGCGCAGGCTTTCGGCTGGCATTCAGGCATCCGCACAAGCCGCCGTCGCCCAGGCCGGCATTTATAAGATTTTTATATCTTCGGCGGTCCGGCCGTCTCGAACGTTAATGCAGTTCAGCCGCATATTGTATGGCGAAGATACACACGAAGTGATCTTCCCCTCGGCAGAGAGAAAAGAGGCGCCTCTTCGTCGGAGCGCGCCTTTCATCGCTTCTGCAGTCAACAATAACAATCAAGGAATCGCGATCGATGATGGACGTTCTTCTTGTCGGGATCGGCGTTTTATTCTTCCTCCTTTGCGTCGCCTATACCAAGGCCTGCGACAGCCTCTAGTCGGAGAGACGGCAATGCTTCTCGATTACATTCTCGGTGGCGGCGTGACGATCTTTCTCACCGTCTACCTGGTCTATGCTCTCATTCGCCCCGAGCGCTTCTAATAGCGCTGGATAGGGAAAGTTATCTCCATGACCTTCAACGGATGGCTTCAGATCCTCATTTACATCGGGATCCTTCTCCTGCTCGTCAAACCGCTCGGCGGTTACATGACGCGTGTTTTTACCGGCGAGCGCACCTTCCTCTCCTTCGTCCTCCGTCCTGTGGAACGGGGGCTTTATCGTTTGGCCGGTACGGATGAGCGCGAAGAGCAGCACTGGACGACCTATTCGGTTTCCATGCTGCTGTTCAGCCTTGCTGGCTTCATCGTTCTTTACGCACTGCAACGACTGCAAGGCAGCCTGCCGTATAATCCGGCCGGCATGACCGCAGTCGGCCCGGAACTGTCCTTCAACACGGCAACGAGCTTCGTCACCAATACCAATTGGCAGAATTACGGCGGCGAAAGCACGATGTCCTATCTCGTGCAGATGGCTGGCCTCACCGTGCAGAACTTCGTTTCCGCGGCAACCGGCATCGCTATCGCCATTGCGCTGATCCGCGCATTCGCGCGTGCCTCGGGCAAGGCGATCGGAAATTTCTGGGTCGATATGATCCGCGCAACGCTCTATGTGCTGCTGCCGATCTGCATCGTTCTGACGATTGTTTTCGTCTATCTCGGCGTGCCGCAGACGCTCGGCCCCTATGTCAACGCCACCACGCTCGAAGGTGCGCAGCAGACGATTGCCGTCGGTCCCGTTGCCTCGCAGCTTGCCATCAAGATGCTCGGCACGAATGGCGGTGGCTTCTTCAATGCCAACTCGGCGCATCCGTTCGAAAACCCCGACGCCATCTCCAACCTCCTGCAGATGCTGGCGATCTTCGCCATCGGCGCGGCGCTCACCAACGTCTTCGGCCGCATGGTCGGCAGCCAGCGTCAGGGCTGGGCGATCCTGGCTGCAATGGGTACATTGTTCATCGCCGGTGTGATCGTCACCTATTGGGCTGAGGCTGCGGGCAATCCGCTGATCCATGCACTCGGTGTCCAGGGCGGCAATATGGAAGGCAAGGAAGTTCGCTTCGGCATTGCCGCCTCCTCGCTCTTTGCAGTCATCACCACGGCGGCATCTTGCGGTGCAGTCAACGGCATGCTCGACAGTTTCACCGCGATCGGTGGTCTGATCCCGCTCATTAACCTGCAGCTCGGCGAGGTCATCGTCGGCGGTGTCGGTGCCGGCTTCTATGGCATCTTGATGTTCGTCGTTATCGCCATCTTCGTTGCAGGCCTGATGGTCGGGCGCACGCCGGAATATCTCGGCAAGAAGATCGAGGCTAAGGAAGTGAAGATGGCAATGCTTGCCGTGCTTTGCCTGCCCGCCGGCATGCTGATCTTCACGGCGATCTCCGTGGTATTGCCCTCCGCCGTTGCCTCGATCGCCAATGCCGGCCCGCACGGCTTCTCGGAAATCCTCTATGCCTATAGCTCGGCGGCGGCAAACAACGGCTCGGCCTTCGGTGGTCTGTCCGGCAATACCCCTTGGTACAACATCACGCTCGGTATCGTCATGTTGATCGGCCGTTTCCTGGTCATCGTTCCGGCACTTGCGATTGCTGGCTCGCTGATCACCAAGAAAACGGTTCCTGCCTCGGCCGGCACCTTCCCGACGGATGGCCCGCTCTTCGTCGGCCTGCTGGTCGGCACGATCCTGATCGTCGGCGGCCTGACCTTCTTCCCGGCGCTGGCGCTCGGACCGATTGTCGAACATCTGTCGATGATTGCAGGCCAGACCTTTTAAGGAATGACGGCCATGAGCCAACCGCTTTTGGGCAAGCTTAGAAAAGTCATCGATCCACGCCCCTTCGACAGGGGGCGTGGCCCGGCCGGAACAACCTGTGCTTCCGACGCCATTTTGCTGGCGATGGCTGCCTTGTTCCTCGGCCTTGTCGTCTTCGGATTTTTAATCGGCTGATCGGCGGCGTTCCGATCTGACGTTTTCCTCTTCACGCTGGAGCCTCTTATGAGCCAGTTAAAATCAGCGAGTATTCTGGATTCTCGCATCCTCGTTCCGGCGATCGGCGCTTCGTTCAAGAAGTTGAACCCGCGCACGCTTGCCAAGAACCCTGTCATGTTCGTGGTCGCCGTCGTTTCGATGCTGACGACCGTCCTCTTCTTGCGCGACCTCGTCACCGGCGGCGGCAATCTTGCCTTCTCGCTGCAGATCAATATCTGGCTCTGGTTCACGGTGCTGTTTGCCAATTTCGCGGAAGCCGTTGCCGAAGGCCGCGGCAAGGCGCAGGCGGATTCGCTGCGCAAGTCGCGCACCGAAACCCAGGCAAAGCTTTTGGTCGGTAACAGCCGCACCGACTACAAGATGGTGCCTGGCACCAGCTTGAAGGTCGGCGACGTCGTTCTCGTCGAAGCCGGCGATATCATCCCCTCCGATGGCGAGGTGATCGAAGGTGTTGCTTCGGTCAACGAAGCCGCGATCACCGGCGAATCCGCACCTGTCATTCGTGAATCAGGCGGTGACCGTTCGGCGGTAACAGGCGGCACACAGGTCCTGTCGGATGAAATCCGGGTGCGCATCACGGCGGCAGCCGGCTCGACCTTCATCGACCGCATGATCGCGCTGGTCGAAGGCGCCGAGCGGCAGAAAACGCCGAACGAAATTGCACTGAACATCCTGCTGGCCGGTATGACGCTGATCTTCGTGCTCGCGACCGTTACCATCCCGAGTTTTGCCGCCTATGCCGGCGGCTCTATCCAGACGGTCGTGCTCGTTGCTCTCTTCGTGACCCTGATCCCGACCACCATCGGCGCTCTGCTTTCGGCAATCGGTATTGCCGGCATGGACCGTCTGGTGCGCTTCAACGTGCTCGCCATGTCCGGCCGTGCCGTCGAGGCCGCCGGCGACGTCGACACGCTGCTTCTCGACAAGACCGGCACGATTACTCTTGGCAATCGTCAGGCGACCGCGTTCCGTCCGGTCCGCGGAATCAGCGAGCAGGATCTCGCCGACGCCGCGCAGCTTGCCTCGCTTGCTGACGAAACGCCTGAGGGACGTTCGATCGTCGTGCTTGCCAAGGAAAAATATGCGATCCGCGGCCGCGACATGACGAGCCTGAAGGCGACCTTCGTGCCCTTTACCGCTCAGACCCGCATGAGCGGCGTCGATCTGGAAGGCTCGTCAATCCGCAAGGGCGCCGTCGATGCCGTGATCGCCTATGTCGAAGGTGCGGCCAATGGTGCGACGGAAGGTACAGCCGTCATGTCCCGCACATCGAGTGAGATGCTGCGTGAGCTGCAAGGGATCGCCGACGAGATCGCCAAGGCTGGCGGCACGCCGCTTGCCGTCGCCCGTGATGGTCGTCTGCTCGGCGTCATCCATCTGAAAGACATCGTCAAGGGTGGCATCCGCGAACGCTTTGCGGAACTGCGCCGCATGGGTATCCGCACCGTCATGATCACGGGGGACAACCCGCTGACGGCTGCTGCCATCGCCGCCGAAGCCGGCGTCGACGACTTCCTCGCCCAGGCGACCCCGGAAATGAAGCTGGCGCTGATGCGCGAGGAACAGTCCAAGGGCAAGCTCGTTGCGATGTGCGGCGACGGCACGAACGACGCGCCCGCACTCGCCCAGGCCGATGTCGGCGTTGCCATGAACACCGGTACGGTCGCCGCCCGCGAGGCCGGCAACATGGTCGATCTCGACAGCGACCCGACAAAGCTGATCGAGATCGTCGAGATCGGCAAGCAATTGCTGATGACGCGTGGCGCCCTGACGACCTTCTCTATCGCCAACGATATCGCCAAGTATTTCGCCATTATCCCGGCGATGTTCATCGCCTTCTATCCGCAGCTGAAGATGCTGAACATCATGGGTCTTGCAACGCCGCAAAGCGCCATTCTATCGGCGATCATTTTCAATGCGCTCATCATCGTTGCGCTGATCCCGTTATCGCTGAAGGGTGTCCGTTATCGCCCGATCGGCGCAGGCGCGCTGCTCAGCCGCAACCTTTTGATCTACGGCCTTGGCGGCATCGTCGTCCCCTTCATCGGCATCAAGGCCATCGACATGGCGATCATCGCCATTGGCCTCGCCTAAGGAGTTTCTCTCATGTTGAAACAAATCAGACCCGCCATCGTCATGATCGTCGCCACGACCGTCCTGACCGGCCTTGCCTACCCGCTTGCCATGACGGGTGTCGCTCAAGCGCTCTTTCCCCATCAGGCCAATGGCAGCCTGGTCGAGAAGGACGGCAAGGTGATCGGCTCGAGCCTTATCGGCCAGAATTTCACGGCGGATAAGTATTTCCACGGCCGCCCATCGGCCACGACGGGCGCCGATCCGAATGACCCGACCAAATCGGTTTCCGTACCCTATAATGCCGCCAATTCCGGCGGTTCCAATCTCGGTCCGACCAATTCGAGCCTGATGGCACGCATCAAGGGCGACGCCGCAACGCTGCAGGCGCAGAATCCCAACGTGCCGGTTCCGATCGACATGGTGACGACATCGGGCAGCGGTCTCGACCCGGACATCTCGCCGGATGATGCCTATTTCCAGGTACCGCGCGTCGCCAAGGCCCGCAACATGGATGAGGCCAAGGTCAAGTCGCTCGTTGACGCAGCCATAGAGCCGCGAGAGCTTGGCGTTCTCGGCGAGCCTGTCGTCAACGTGCTGGCATTGAACCAGGCGCTTGATGCTTCTATGACTCAGTAAGTTGGATAGGTTGAGGCGGTTGCCGCCGTCTCAACCCTATCAGGAAAGACGACCCAGGAATGGCAGACGACAGCCGCGACATGTTGAGCAGGCCTTCGCCCGATGCGCTTCTCGAAAAGGCGCGAGCCGAGACGCGCGGTCGATTGAAGATCTTTCTGGGTGCGGCGCCCGGCGTTGGCAAGACCTATGAGATGCTGATGTCTGGCAGGGCGAAGATTGCCGACGGTGTCGATGTCGTCGTCGGTGTTGTCGAGACCCACGGCCGCCGCGAGACGCAGGCCTTGCTCGAAGGGTTCGAGATCGTTCCGCGCATCAATGTCGACTATAAGGGCAGGGCGCTTGAGGAGATGGATCTCGATGCCATCCTGAAGCGCCGTCCCGAACTGGTGCTTGTCGACGAACTTGCCCACACCAACGCGCATGGCAGCCGGCATCCCAAACGCTATCTCGATGTCAAGGAACTTCTCGAACGCGGGATCGACGTCTACACGACGCTGAACATCCAGCATGTCGAAAGCCTGAATGACGTCGTCTCGCAGATTACCCGCATCCGCGTGCGCGAGACGGTGCCGGATTCCATCATCGATATGGCCGATGATGTCGAGATCATCGATCTGACGCCGGACGATCTCATCAAGCGGCTGCATGACGGCAAGGTCTATGTGTCGAAGACGGCAGAGCGGGCGCTGACCAATTATTTCACGCCCGGCAATCTGACGGCGCTGCGCGAACTGGCGCTGAGGCGTACGGCGCAGCGCGTCGACGACCAGCTCCTGACCCATATGCAGGCACATGCGATCCAGGGGCCTTGGGCCGCCGGCGAACGTGTGCTCGTTTCCATCGATCATCACCCGCGCTCGGCCGCGCTTGTCCGCTATGCCGCCCGCATGGCGTCGCGCCTGCGGGCACCATGGGCGGCCGTCTATGTCGAGACCAACCGCTCGATTAGTCTCACGGAAGCGCAGCGTGACACGATCGCCGCAACGCTCCGGCTGGCCGAACAGCTCGGCGGCGAAGCTATTACCCTTCCAGGTCGCGAGGTCGCAGAGGAACTGCTTCGCCATTCGGCCAGCAACAATGTCACCCATATCGTCATCGGTTCGCCAAAAATCGGCTCCTGGCGCGATTGGTCCCGCCGTTCGGTTTCCTATGACCTCATCCGCAGCGCCGGGGATATCAGCGTCCATGTCATTTCCGGTAGCGAAGCAGATGGCGAGGCGGCGCGGCGTGGTGTCAAGGTGGCGCCTTCGCCGCCGCCCTTCCAGCTTCGTGGCTATGTTCTGGCAACGCTCTATGTCGCCATCGCGCTCGGTTTCTGCGTCATCCTCGATCAGGTGCTGGATGTCCGAAACCTCGCGCTCGTCTTCCTGATGGCGGTTTTGGCCAGTGCGGTGACGCAAGGCCTGCGGCCGGCGCTCTATTCCTGTATTCTCGGCGCGCTCGCCTTCAATTTCTTCTTCCTGCCGCCGCGCTATACGCTGACGATCAGCGACCCCGAGAGCGTGCTTGCCTTCTTCTTCTTCCTCGGTGTCGCTGTCATTGCGAGCAATCTGACGGCGACCGTGCAAAGGCAAGCGGCCTCGGCGCGACAGCGCGCGCGAACGACCGAGGATCTCTATCTCTTTTCGAAAAAACTGGCCGGCACCGGCACGCTCGATGACGTATTGTGGGCAACCGCCTTTCAACTAGCCTCGATGCTGAAGCTGCGGGTCGTGCTGCTTTTGCCGGAGCATGGCACCATCGCCGTCAAGGCCGGCTATCCGCCTGACGATACGCTCGATGATGCAGATATCGCGGCGGCCCGCTGGGCCTGGGAGCATAATCACGCGGCTGGCCGGGGTGCCGATACGTTACCCGGCGCCAAGCGCCTTTACGTTCCGTTGCGCACTGGCCGCACTGCCGTCGGTGTCATCGGTCTCGATAGCGATCGTCGCGACGGCCCGCTTTTGACGCCGGAGCAGCAGCGGCTGCTCGATGCCCTTGCCGATCAGGCAGCGCTTGCGATCGAGCGCGTGCAACTGGTGGCCGATGTCGACCGGGCGAAGCTTGCCGTCGAGGCCGACCGGCTACGCTCCGCATTGTTGACCTCTATTTCGCACGATCTGAAGACCCCTCTTGCGGCCATCCTCGGTGCTGCGGGAACGCTGCGCGATTATCTGGAAACATTGCCGTATGAGGATCGCGTCGATCTCCTGTCGACCGTCATCGATGAATCCGAGCGGCTCAATCGCTTCATCGCCAACCTGCTCGATATGACCAAGATCGAGTCCGGTGCGATGGAGCCGAACTATGCCCTGCATTATGCCGGCGATATCGTCGGCAGCGCGCTGCGGCGGGCGGAGAAGATCCTGGCTCATCATCGCGTCGAGGTGCAGATGCCCGTCGATCTGCCGATGGTGAAGGTTGACCCGGTCCTGTTCGAGCAGGTGCTGTTCAACCTGCTCGACAATGCCGCCAAATATGCGCCGGAGGACTCGGCCATTCGGCTGGAGGCCTGGGCCGATATCGACAATATCGTCTTCCGGGTGATGGACGAGGGACCGGGCATTCCGCCTGCCGATCTCGAACGCGTCTTCGATACGTTCTATCGCGTGCGCAAGGGTGACCAGGTGCGCGCCGGAACCGGTCTTGGCCTTTCCATCTGCCGCGGTTTCATCGAGGCGATGGGTGGGGTGATCGCTGCCGGCAACAGAACGGATCGACAGGGGGCTGTCTTCACCATCCGCCTGCCGAAACCAACCGATGTCCCGAAGCTGGATGAATTGAAATGAACACCACTGCCGTCAAAATTCTGGTCGTCGATGATGAGCCGCCGATCCGCAAACTGCTGCGTGTTGGTCTCGGCGCCCAGGGCTACGTTGTCAACGAAGCGCAGAGCGCTGCTTCCGCTCAGGCGTCGGTAGACGAGGATAAGCCTGATCTGATCGTGCTCGACCTCGGACTGCCCGACAAATCGGGCCAGGATCTGCTGCTCGAGTGGCGTGAGGATGGAGTGCAGATCCCGGTCGTTATCCTGTCGAGCCGCACGGATGAAGCCGGCATCGTCAAGGCGCTCGAGAGTGGTGCCGACGATTACGTGACCAAGCCTTTCGGCGTCAACGAGCTTGCGGCCCGCATCCGTGTGGCGCTGCGCCACCGCCTGCAGCAGCAGGGCGAGAAGGCGATCTTCCAGACCGGCGGCCTGTCCATCGATCTCGTCAAGCGCATCGTCAAGGTCGATGGCAAGGAGATCAAGCTCTCGCCGAAGGAATACGATATTCTGCGCGTGCTTGCCCAGCATGCCGGCAAGGTCCTGACGCACCAGTTCCTGCTGAAACAGATCTGGGGACCAGCGGCCGATGTGCAATATCTGCGCGTCTATGTGCGCCAGCTTCGGCAGAAGATCGAGGAGGTTCCCGATCAGCCGCAATATATCACCACCGAGACAGGTGTTGGCTACCGGCTGCGCGAGCCGGATTGAGATCGCAAGGACTTCGAACCATGGGGTCGAGATGCTGCCGGCTCGACCCCATGGTGATGAACATCATTTCAGAACCAACGATTACTCGACCCCGAGCGCCGCCATGGATCTTTCCACTATCATTCTTCCCGAACATGTTTTCGTTGGTGTCTCGGCTCCGACCAAATGGCGTGCGCTGCAGATGCTGTCTTCAAAGGCTGCCAGTTGTTTCAATCTGGATGAGGGAACGGTGCTGCGGGCATTGGAAACACGCGAAAAACTGGGCACTACCGGGATCGGCAGCGGCGTTGCCGTTCCGCATGCCGCCATTGCCGGCATGACGCGGCCGCGGGGATTGATGGTGCATTTTGCCCATGCCGTCGATTTCGAGGCTATCGACGATGTGCCAACGGAATGGGCCTTCGTCCTGCTGTTCGGTGAGGGTGGCCGGAGCGACTATCTGAACGTGCTCGCCGCGATCGCCCGGCGCTTGAGGACGGAGGGTGTCCTGACGGCGATGCGGCAGGCAAAGACCGCCGACGAACTCTATTCCGTATTCCTCTCCGACGTCATTCTCTGACGGTACTGCTCATCGCGCGCTGATTGTCATTCGGGAATGTGATTTCACTTTTCCCGATTCTATGGGATGCTGTTCTCCGGAGTTACCCAAAACGGGAACTGTCTTCGTTACTTTATACGACCAAGTTGATAGGGTTTAAGGACAAACGAAGGGGGTGCATCCATGCAGACGATTAAGCTTTCTCGGCTTCTCGCCGCCGCGGTTCTGATCGGCAGTTTCTCGATCGCGGCCGTCGCGCCGACCTGGGCGGCAGACAAGACGCTTCTCAATGTTTCCTACGATCCGACCCGTGAACTCTACAAGGACTTCAACACGGCCTTTGCTGCCAAGTGGAAGAAGGACACGGGCGAAACCATCAACATCAAGGCGTCGCATGGCGGCTCCGGCGCGCAGGCGCGCTCGGTCATCGACGGTCTTGATGCCGATGTGGTGACGCTGGCGCTCGAAGGCGATATCGACGCGATCGCCAAGGCGACGCATAAGATCCCGGCCGACTGGAAGACCAAGTTCCCGAATAATTCCGTTCCATACACCTCGACCATCGTCTTTCTCGTGCGCAAGGGCAATCCCAAGGGCATCAAGGACTGGCCGGATCTCATCAAGGACGGCGTTGAGGTGGTCACGCCGAACCCGAAGACCTCCGGGGGCGCCCGCTGGAACATTCTGGCCGCATGGGCCTGGGCCAAGCAGGCCAATGGCGGCGACGATGCCAAGGCACAGGAATATCTCACCCAGCTTCTGAAGCATGTGCCGGTTCTCGACACCGGTGCGCGCGGCGCAACGACGACCTTCGTTCAGCGTGGTCTCGGCGACGTTCTGCTCGCCTGGGAAAACGAGGCCTATCTCTCGCTCGACGAGCTTGGTCCCGATAAATTCGAAGTCGTGACCCCGTCTTTCTCGATCCGTGCCGATCCGCCGGTCGCCGTCGTCGACGGCAATGTCGACAAGAAAGGCACGCGCAAGGTCGCAGAAGCTTACCTCAACTATCTCTATTCGGATGAAGGCCAGAAGATTGCGGCCAAGCATTATTACCGGCCGATCAAACCGGAAGTGGCTGACCCCAAGGATATCGCCCGCTTTCCGACCCTGAAGCTCGCAACCATTGACGATTTCGGCGGTTGGTCTCAAGCTCAGCCGAAATTCTTCGACGATGGCGGCATCTTCGATCAGGTCTACAAGCCGGGGCAATAAGACCGAATGCATTATATAACCCGCAAACGGTGGCGGTTACGGCAGCCGAGCGTCATTCCGGGATTCGGATTGGCGCTCGGCGTTACCTTGGCTTGGCTCATCTTCATTGTTCTTATTCCGCTGTCGGGACTGCTGTGGAAAAGCAGTGCTCTCGGCTGGGAGAAATTCTGGGCTCTCGCGCTTGATGTGCGCACGCTCTATGCGCTGCGCATGAGTTTTGGCGGCGCCTTCATTGCCGCGCTCGTCAATGCCGTGCTCGGGCTTATTCTGGCCTGGGTTCTGGTGCGCTATCGCTTTCCGTGCAAGCGCATCCTCGATGCGATGGTCGACCTGCCGTTCGCGCTGCCGACGGCGGTGGCTGGCATTGCGCTGACGACGCTCTATGCCCCGAACGGCTGGATCGGGCAATTCCTGACGCCACTCGGCATCAAGATCGCCTTCACGCCGGTCGGCATCGTCATCGCGCTGATTTTCGTCGGCTTACCTTTCGTGGTGCGCACCGCACAGCCTGTCATGGAAGAGATCGACCGCGAGGTCGAGGAGGCGGCGGCGACCCTCGGAGCGTCGCGCTTCCAGACGATTACCCGCGTGCTGCTGCCGGGCCTTGCTCCGGCAGCCCTGACGGGGTTCGCGCTGGCATTTGCGCGCGCGGCCGGCGAATACGGATCGGTCATCTTCATTGCCGGCAACAAGCCCTATGTTTCGGAAATCGCGCCGCTGCTCATCGTCATTCGTCTGGAGGAATATAACTATTCCGCAGCAACGGCGATCGCGACGGTGATGCTGTTCATTTCCTTCACCATGCTTTTGATCATCAACCTCATCCAGTCCTGGAGCAGAAGGAGATATGGCTATGGCGCATGATCTTTCTGCCGCCGCCGAAACGGGTCATTCGGTCATCACCGAAAGCCGATTTGCACGTATTGTTTTCATCTCCATCTCGCTGGTCTTCCTGACGTTGATGGTGCTTCTGCCGCTGGCTGCCGTTTTCGTCGAAGCTTTCCGCAAGGGTGTCGAAACCTTCTTCGAAGCCTTGGTGGATGAGGAGACTTTCGCGGCAATCCGGCTGACATTGATCGTTGCCGGCATCAGCGTGCCGCTGAACCTTGTCTGCGGCGTTGCTGCCGCATGGGCGATCGCCAAGTTCGAATTCAAGGGCAAGGCGTTCCTGACGACGCTGATCGATCTGCCTTTCTCGGTTTCCCCGGTCATCTCCGGTCTGGTCTTCGTGTTGCTGTTCAGTTCGAACAGTGCGCTTGGTCCCTGGCTGCAGAACAACGGCATACAGATCCTGTTTGCGGTTCCGGGGCTCGTTCTGGCGACGATGTTCGTCACCTTTCCCTTCGTCGCGCGCGAATTGATTCCGCTGATGCAGGAGCAGGGCAGTGCGGACGAGGAGGCGGCACTTTCGCTCGGAGCCAATGGCTGGCAGACCTTCTGGTATGTCACGCTGCCGAACATAAAATGGGGACTGCTCTATGGCGTGCTGCTCTGCAATGCGCGTGCGATGGGCGAGTTCGGCGCCGTTTCGGTGGTTTCGGGCCATATCCGCGGCGAAACCAACACGATGCCGCTGCAGGTCGAGATTCTCTATAACGAATATAATTTCTCCGGGGCCTTTGCCGTTGCCACGCTGCTGGCTCTGCTTGCCCTGATCACACTGATACTGAAGACGCTGCTGGAAATGCGCTATAGCGAAGAAATCGCAGCCAGCCGGCGTCACTGAAGGAATTCTTGATGGAAGTTCGCGTTCAAAATCTGCGCAAGGAATTCGGTCGATTCCCAGCTCTGCACGATGTTTCCCTGGACATTCGCTCGAGCGAGTTGATTGCGCTTCTCGGTCCGTCCGGCTCCGGCAAGACGACGCTGCTGCGCCTGATTGCCGGCTTGGAAACGCCGACGGAAGGCAAGATCTTCTTCGGTGAGGATGATGCTTCGCTGAAGACCGTGCAGCAGCGCAATATCGGCTTCGTGTTTCAGCATTATGCGCTGTTCCGGCATATGACGGTGCTCGACAATATCTCCTTCGGCCTCAAAGTTCGCTCGGCGTCAAGGCGCCCGCCGCGTGACGAAATTCGCCGGCGTGCCATGGAGCTGCTGGAGCTTGTGCAGCTGAACGGCCTGGAGAAGCGCTATCCGACCCAGCTTTCCGGCGGCCAGCGGCAGCGCGTGGCGCTGGCCCGCGCCATGGCCGTGGAGCCGAATGTCCTGCTTCTCGACGAGCCCTTCGGCGCTCTCGACGCACAGGTGCGCAAGGACTTGCGCAAGTGGCTGCGTGAAATCCATGATCGCACCGGCCATACGACCGTTTTCGTGACCCACGATCAGGAAGAGGCGCTTGAGCTTGCCGACCGCGTCGTCGTGCTCAACAAGGGTGCCATCGAGCAGGTCGGTACGCCCGACGAAATCTACGACACGCCGAACTCGCCCTTCGTCTATGGATTCATTGGCCAGTCAAACCGCGTCAAGGTGCGCATCGCCAGCGGCGAAATCTGGTTCGACGAAAAGCCATTGGGGCTCAGCACGCCGCACGAGCCGGATGGCGAGGCCTATCTCTATTTCCGGCCGCACGACATCGAGCTGCGTGAAGGCGATGCCGGCGCGATTGCTGGCCTGCTGGTCGCCAGCCGCCGCGTTGCTGGCACCCGCCATCTGGAGATCAATGTCGGTGCCGGGCATGAAGCCATCGAAATCGAGCTGCCGCCGAACAAGGCCGATGCGCTTGATCGCAATCGCATCGCCTTCAGGCCGACCCGCTGGACGCTGTTTCGCAACGGCGTTTGACGATCAATCTTCGGGATGGCCGGACGAGGCGAAGCCGCCGCCCTGATAAATGACGGCCGGATCGTTCGGATCTTCAGGCTGCGTTCTCGACAGGATTTCGGCCCGCCACGGGGCGGCGTTGTCGCGCGGTTTCCAGCCGAGAAATGCGGCGTTGCCGTTGTCCCACCATTGCTCGTCATTGTCGGAGGCACCGTAGACGATGGTGTGGCCGAGCCTCGGTGCATCGAAAGCGCAGCCGCAAAGCGAGAGGAAATCGCGGACGCTGAACCAGGTGGCGAGCATGCGTGTATTGCGCGGCTCGGGGAAGCACGAGCCGATGCGCACTGAAAGCGTTTCCTGGCCGAACTTGTCGAAGTAGAGGCTGGCGACGGCCTCGCCGAACACCTTGGACACGCCATAGAGCGAATCCGGCCGTGTCGGCACCTTGTTGTCGATCCGCTCATCCCGGCGATAAAAGCCGATCGTGTGATTGGAGCTCGCGAAGACGATGCGCGGCTTGCCGGCGGCGCGAGCGGCCTCATAGAGATTATAGAGGCCGAGGATATTGCCCTGCATGATCAGATCGAAGGGCTTTTCCACCGATATGCCGCCGAGATGGATGATGCCGTCCACACCTTTCACCATCGCGTCGACGCCGCTGCGGTCGGCGAGGTCGCAGGCAACGAAACGCTCATTCGGGCGCAGGTCGCTTATCGGCGCGAGGTCGGACAATACGACATTCTCGGCGATCTGCGACAGAAGCGGCCGGATTGCCTGGCCAACACCGCCGGCGGCGCCGGTCAGCAAAAGAGTTTTCAGCATGATTGTCTCCCGGATCGGTCATTTCGGCGGGCAGACTATAAGATGGTTCTTTGCCCGTCATCACATATATCGGTGGGATCAACATGAAGCATGTCGATAATGTCTAGGCAGTCTGCGAATGTACCTGGGCGTCAATGTCGAGCGCTTCCAGACTGACCACGGCCTTGATGGGCAGGTGATCCGACGCCACGCGTGCCAGCGGCGAGTCATGCACTTCGACTGCGGAGATCATGCCGCGGCGGTTTGCCATGATGCGATCGAGCGCCAGAAGCGGTAGCGCCGACGGAAAGCTCGGTACGGCAGGCGGAAGCGGTCCGAACGCGTTCTGGATGGTATTGAGGGACGAGCGATCGCCCAGGCGCCATTCGTTGAGATCGCCCAGCAGGATGGTCGGCGTCTCGCTGCCGTCGTTCATGAGGTCGACGATCAGACGCGTCTGCTGGGCACGCGAGCGATGCAGCAGGCCGAGATGTGCGGCGATGATCCTGAGGCTTCCGCCACGGGCCAATTCCAGTTCGGCAATCAACGCGCCGCGCGGCTCTAGCCCGGGTAGGTTGATCTGATGGACTTCGCGAACCGTGCCCTGCTTGAAAAGAACGACATTGCCGTGCCAGCCATGCGCCTTGGTGACGCCGGCGATCGGCACCGGGATGAGACCTGTCTCGCGTTCGAGCCGGCGCAGATCGAGGATTCCCGTGCGTTCTCCAAAACGCGTATCGGCTTCCTGCAGGCCAATGACATCGGCATCGATTTCATGGATGACGCGGCTGGTCCGTTCCGGATCGAAGCGACGGTCGGCGCCGACACATTTGTGGACATTGTAGGAGGCGATCAATGTGCCTTCGGGGCGGTCCGGCTTGCTGCCGGTCGGTTTGGAGTGCGATTTCTTTCGGTTCTTCAGGCTTTCCAGAATGCTCGCACGGAGACTTTCTTTCTTTTTTCGCATCTATCCGTCGACCGTTCTTTGATCAGACCATGTCGGGCACATGGGAGAGAGTATAAGAAGCGATCGTTGGCCTTGTCATGTAAAAAGGCTGCGACAAGGGCAGATAGTCTCTCGTTGCGGTCGTCAGAGATAGGGCGAGCCAAGCCAGAGCACCTTTTCGATAAGCCGTACGACAAACGGCCGCGCCCTCAGCTTTTCGAGGTCTACCGGATGTGCCGTTTCCAGGATCGTGCCGATATGGTCGTCGATCGTGCCGGCAAAGCCGCGATCGAGTACCTCGAGATCCACCTCGAAATTGAGCCGCAGGGAGCGTGGATCGAGATTGGAAGAGCCGACATAGGCCCATATACCGTCGATGGACAAAAGCTTGGAATGGTTGAAGGCGCCTTCGGCGCGCCAGATGCGGCAGTAGTTCTTCAGCATCTGGTCGAATTGCGCCGTCATGGCGCGGTCGACAAGTACGAGATTGTTGGCCGTCGGCACGACGATATCGACCTCGACACCGCGCCGTGCTGCCGTCACCAGCGCGCTGATCAGCTCCCGATCCGGCAGGAAATAGGGCGACATGATGCGGATGGACTTATGCGCCACCGAAAGCGCTCCAATGAGCATCTTGTGATTGGTCTCGACGCTGCGATCCGGGCCGGAGGCGACGACCCGCATGAAGACGGGTGCTCCAGGCTCGTTGGAGGGCGCGGCAATCCGCCATTCCTCGCCATTCAGCACCTCGCCCGTGGTGAAGCGCCAATCCTCGGCCGCCGTGTTGAAAAGATCGGCGATTGCCGGACCCGTCACGCAGAAATGCATGTCGCGAGCGCTATGCTCGTGGGCGAATTCGCGCGTGAATCCCTGGCGGATATTCATGCCGCCGGTAAAGGCAACTCGTCCGTCGATGCTGAGGATCTTTCGGTGGGTACGCAGGTTGGCATAGGGCAATCGGAGGCCGATGATGACGTTGCCATTGAAGACGTCGACCTTAACGCCGCCTTCGCTCAGATAACCCATGATGCTGGGCACGGAATAACGGGCGCCGACGGCATCGATGAGTATGCGGACGCTGACACCGCGCTTGGTCGCGGCAATCAGGGAATCGGCGATGCGAAGGCCGATCGGGTCGCGATCGAAGATATAGGTCTCCATCAGGATGCTGCGTTCGGCGCCGTCGATTGCGGCTTTCATCGCGGCATAGGCAACGTCGCCATTCGTCAGCATCTCGATCGTGTTGCCGGTGCTCATCGTATAGCGAACGACACGGTCGCCGAGCGTCTTCATCGAACCGAAGCGATCGCCGAAGAGCCGTCGTACCTCAGCATCATCGGCGTCGAAGCTGGAAAGCTCGCCATTCGCATCCTTGCGGAAGAGCGCGTCGCGCTGCGAGCTGAGGGAGGCCCGGCGGATGCGATTGATGCCGGCAACAGCATAGAGCACGGCGCCGATGATGGGCGACAGGATGACGACGCCGACCCAGCCGATCGCGGCGCGGACATCCTCTTTGGTCATGGCCGCATGGATCGCAGCGGCGGCGCCCATCACAATGGACAGGACGGCGAGAATTTGGCCCCAATGGGCAGCCACGAGGTCGATCATGACGCAAGTATATCCTTGCCCGCAAAAGCTGCAATGAGTGGGCCGGCGATCGTCAGGATGTTATCGATAGTGGTGCGAAACCTCATCTTATTAGATAATTTTAATTGAACCCTGTTCTGACCAGCATCATACTTGGGGTGCTTCGGCTGCTTCGCTACCGTCCCCCACGGTAACTTCTGTTTCTTGTTTGAAGCGCCACTGCGGTTCGAGAGTCGAGACCGAGGAACGCTAGCCATAGCGTCTTGGCTGCTCGGGGGAGGCGTGAAAGCCCGCGTTTCAAGAACGGGCGTCGTTCATCAAAACCTTGTTCAATGATGCGAACGGAGAACAGCAGATGTTGGAATCTCGGGACGAATGGATCAAGAAACGCGCATACGCCATATGGGAAGAGGAAGGCCATCCTTCTGGACGCGACGTCGAGCACTGGGCGCGGGCGAACATCGAGCGCATTGCGCTTGAGGAAACCGTAGCAAACGGCGGCACGATCGACGTCAAGCCCAAGGCGAAGCGCAGGACGGCGGTCGCCGCAGCGGCGATTGCCGAGGAAAAGTTGGCCAAGCCAGCAAAGAAGGTATCGAAGAAGACTGCAGCCGCAAAGGTGTAGGATACATCGGTTTCAGGGGCGTGGCAGAGATGAGAGCGGCTCGATGGCAACATCGGGCCGTCTCTCTTTTTCAAGACGGCAGCTGGCGGAATATTCGCAATAATTTCGGTGATTTGGCTCTCCTCCGCGAAATAGTTGTCACACATCGATGCTACCGATTGCGAAGGGAGCTCAGCAATGTGTCGTAGCTATATCGATGATCTGGAAATGACTGTTACGGCGATCGTCGCAGCATGTGGCCTGTTGTGTTTTACCGGTGGTCTGGTGGAGGCCGTGCGATGACATCTCTCCTCGTACTTGCCGCGCTCTATCTTCTGGCGGCTTTGATCCTCATTCTGATCATCGATCGTTCAGTCGGGGTCTTTTTCCCGCCATCGGCCATGCAACGCGCCACGACGCTGCATGGCCGGCGCTTCTGGATGCTGCCGCTCCATCGCAATACGCCCGGCCAAATCTCGGAACCTTTTCCCTGACGACGGGTTGGTCTTTCTTCGCAGTAAGGAGAAAGATCATGCCCAGAGGAGACAAATCCGCCTATACAGACAAGCAGAAGCGGAAGGCCGAGCATATCGAGGAAGGTTATGAAGACCGTGGCGTTTCCCATGAGGAGGCGGAGCGGCGTGCCTGGGCGACCGTGAACAAGGAAAGCGGTGGCGGCAAGAAGTCCGGCTCGGGTCGCGGCCATTCCGAAAATCATGAATCGTCCGAAAAAGGCGGCAGGATCGGCGGCCGTGCTGCGGCAAGCCGGCCAGCGGCCGAGCGGTCTGCCTCCGCAAAGAAGGCGGCCGCGACGCGCAAGCGCCACGAACACAATACACATTCCTAGGCTATTGGTGAGAACCGGACGCGATCGCCGAGATCCATCGGGCCGGCGCGATGAAGCTCATATGGCTTCCGGTGCATATGCTTCGGCTTGTAATCGTGGATTGCCTCTTATCTTCCGCGACGTCGACACTAAATTGCAGACTTGCGGCGATGATTGCTCTCAATTCCGGGGAGGGAAAACCGAATGGCCTATGAACTCTATTATTGGGATGGCATCCAGGGGCGCGGCGAATTCGTCCGGCTGGCACTGGAGGAGGCTGGCGCAGACTATGTCGATGTTTGTCGCGGCCCGGCAAGCAAGGGGCAGGGGATGCCCGCCATGTTCGCCATCATGGATGGCAAATCCGAGTTCGACCCCCCGTTTGCCCCGCCGTTTCTGAAGGACGGGGATCTGATTATCCCGCATGTCGCGAATATCCTGATGTATCTCGGTCCGAAACTCGGTCTGGCGCCTCTGGACGAAGGGCAGCGCCATGTTCTCAACGGTCTGCAATTGACCATCACCGATCTTGTTGCCGAGGTACACGACACGCACCACCCCATTGCCACATCGAAATATTACGAGGACCAGAGGCAGGAGGCCAAGGCGCGCGCCGCGGAATTCATCGAGAACCGCATCCCGAAATTCCTGGGCTATTTCGAGCGGGTGCTGCAGCAGAATGCGAACGGACCGAGCCACATCTTTGGCGGTGAATTGACCTATGTCGATCTCTCGCTCTTTCAGGTCTATGAGGGGCTGCGCTATGCCTTCCCTCGCGCGACCGCACATCTGGATCGCCGATATCCGCATCTGACTGAGCTGCATGAAGCTGTCATGAAACGGCCCAACATTGCTCGCTATCTTCGGTCTGATCGCCGCATTCCCTTCAATGAGAACGGCATTTTCCGGCACTATCCGGAACTGGATAGAGATATGGCGTGAGCGATGCTCATCTATCAATTCATTCCCGCATGCTGGATCGTCTGGTTGCTGATCTGGCTTTTCGCGTCGTTCGGCATGAAGAGGAGCGTGCGGCAGGAGGACCCGCTGTCGCGGCTCGGCAATACCGTGCCGATCTGGATCGGCGCTTTCCTTCTTGCCGTCAATCCATCCTGGCTGGGTCCCTTGCGGTTTCGCCTCATCCCACAGGATTTCACATCCTATACGATTGGCGCAGTTCTGACCTTCATCGGTCTCGTTTTTGCTGTCTGGGCTCGCTATCACATCGGCCGGAACTGGAGCGGGGTGATCACTCTCAAGGAGGATCACGCGCTCATTCGCTCCGGTCCCTATGCGCTTGTGCGACATCCGATCTATTCCGGACTGATGCTGGCGATCATCGGCTCGGCAATTGCGCGCGGCGACATCGCGGCCGTCCTTGCGATCATCGCGGTGCTCTATGCCGTGCTGCGGCGCGTGCAAATCGAGGAAAGCTGGATGAATGAGACCTTCGGCTCGGCCTATGCCGACTATAAGGCCAGCACGCCGGCGCTGATCCCGTTTCTGGTGTAGCGTCAGACCTTGAGCGGTGATGCCGCCTTGAAAAAATCGGCCCAGGGATCGGCGCTCGATTGGCCGAGGCGCGATACCGCATTCCTGACGGTAAAGGAAGACGGTCCGATCTTGCCGTCCAACTCCTCCCAACTGACCGGCATCGAAATAGCGGCGCCCTTTCTTGCGCGTGTCGAATAGGGCGCCACGGCGGTATTGCCGCGACCGTTGCGAAGGTAATCGATGAAGATGTGGCCGGCCCGTTTCGCCTTGCTGGCAACCGACAAATATGCCTCCGGGCTATCGGCGCTCATGCCATGGGCGATCGCCTCGGCCGCATCTTTGACATGTGGCCAGGTCGCCTGCGGCTTGACGGATGCGACCACATGCAATCCCTTGCCGCCGGAAGTCTTGACGAATGAGGTCAATCCGAGAGTGGAGAAACGTTCCTTGATCTCCTTTGCCGCGGTCACGACCTTGTTCCAGACGACATCCTCGCCAGGGTCGAGGTCCATGATGATCATGTCGGGCTTTTCCCAATGATCCGTCGTCGTACCCCAGGGGTGAATTTCCAGCGCTGCGGATTGGACAAGGGCTGCCAGACCATCGAAATCCCCAATCTTCAGGAGCTTCGCGGCGTCCTTATCTTCCGGGTCGGCAATTTCCTCGATATGCGGATTGATACCCTTCCAGGCATGTTTCTGGAAGAAGCGTGGTCCATCGATACCATCCGGGCAGCGCAGGAGAGCGAGGGGGCGGTTGATGACGAAAGAGGCCATCCGCGGCCAGGCCGAAGCGTAGTAATCAAGAAGGTCTTGCTTGCTGACCTCGTCGCCGGGCCAGTAGATCCGCTCCGGATGGGTCAATTCGACTGACGTCCTGATGCCGTCGGGAATGGGCGTCTTTGCCATCTGCATGCGCTCCATCTTCTGCGACGCGAAGGCGTCGCGCCGGGCAAGACTAGCATTGCCCGGCGCACAAAGCGACCGATGGCCGCATCTCAAGGCATGAGTTGACCGCCATTGACCTCGATGATCTGTCCAGTGATGTAACCGGACAGCGTCGGCGAGGCGAGGAAGAGGTAGGCGCCGACACAATCTTCCGAGGTGCCGACAAAGCCCATGGGGATCGTCTTGCGCTGCAGCTCCATCTGCTCGTCATTGGTATAGCGCTCGTGGAATGGCGTTGCGATGACGCCTGGTGCTACGGCATTGACGCGGATCTTGTCGTTGACGAATTCCTTGGCGTGGCCATGCGTGATGGTCGAGACGAAGCCCTTGGAAGCCGCATAGAGGATCGCGCCGTTGCCGCCGCCATTGCGCGCAGCAATCGAGGTCGTGTTGATGATGAAGCCACCCTGCTTTTTGAGATGAGGATGAGCAGCACGGGTGGCCGCAAGCACCGAACGGGCATTGAGGTTCATCACCCGCTCATAATGCGCATCCGTCATATCGGCGGTGGGAAGCCGCCCCAGCATGCCGCCGGCATTGTTGACCAGGCCGTCGAGGCCATCCAAGGCTTCGGCCGCGTCCTTGATCACACGTTCGGTCTCGCCATCCTGCGAGACGTCGCCTTGGATGAGGTGCACTGTTCCACCGCGAGCCCTGATTTCCTCGGCCAGCTTTTCCGCCGGCTCGCGGCTCGCATTGAAATGCAGGCCGATCTTCATGCCCTGTGCGGCAAAGGCGCGCGCCACGGCAGCGCCGATGCCGGTCGAAGCGCCCGTTATCAATACTCTTTTGCCGGCAAGATCGGGAATGCGAATGGACGCAAGCGATTGCGCGAGTTCTGCCATGACGACTCCTCCTGAACGTCAACCAATCATACGACGAAATGTGTCCTGTCTTATCAGGCGCTGGCTCGACAAGGCAATGCGATGATGTCGATAAATGAACGTAGGCACCTTCATTCTTGTTCAATTGCCCGCGTGTGGATCGTGCGGGCACAGCGCCGGCTATCGCCGGTCGCCAAGATGCTCCGTCGTTGTGAGCAAGGACAATATTCCCTCGTCTGCCTCGCCGTGCTTGCGTATCGCTGCAGCGATACGGGCGTGCACAAGGAGGCGCGATAACCGCAAGAGCCGAAAGGAGAGGCGGCAGGTTTCGAGAAACAGCCGATAGGGCATCACGGTTAGATAGTGCACGGATGATCGGTGATAGTGGCGGCGATTCAGGCTGCCTTGAATCTGTGAGGGCAATCCGAGCTGCTGGTTGATGGGAATGGGCGTGACGAAAGCCGACCTCAGCCCCTGAAAGAATTCGAGGTCGAAGGCCAGATCGAACGGCAGCCGCATTGGGAGCAATTTCCTGACGAACCACTGGGCTGCACGCCGATTGATGAGATAGGCACCCGACCCTTTTTCCCGTGTCAACGCGATCGCCAGACGACGGCTTTCGGTTAGTCGAGAGAAATCGAATTTCCTGCCCGCACTAACCGTGGACAGGCGCAGAATGTCCCATTGCTCTGCCTGTCTGATCGCTGCCTCGACGATGTCATTGAAATCGGGAGGGAATTCGAGGTCGTCTTCCAATATGAGAGCAAACTCGCAATCCGATGCAAGCAGACGCCTGGCGCATTCAACATGGCTCAAATAGCAGCCGACTTCCCCTGGATTGCGTCGGCGGCCGTGCATGAAGCGAAAGGAGATCTCGCTGAATTGCTTGGTCGGAAAATCGATCGAGTTACCATCGATCGCCGGCACACGCTCGAATCCGAGGCCGCTATGTTCCAGCTTCGAGCGCATCGCGGCCAGGCGAGCGACGGCTCGGTCCAAGTTGATCAGAAATATCTTCAGCGAAGCTTTATCAAGCTTTGCGTCCTGCATGTTCTCGTCCACTCCGAACCTAACGCATTGAGCGTCGATGGGAGAGAAGATGTCCAGTTCAGCTGACAGGAGCCTTACAGACGATGTTGGCAAGATGGGCGGAGATGTTATTCGAAGTTGCCGAGGCCGATTCCATGCCTGCCATTGACGGTGATGTGGCGTGGCGGGACGCGAGCTTCCACCCGCCGAACGGCGCCAGACCATGAGGGAGAGCCGCAAACATGTCGAAGTTGATGCGGCGGATGATAACCTGTGATTGATGATGGTGTGTGTGAGATTTTGTATATAACTAACTGAAATTGCATTTATTTTAACATATCTGGTGTTGAAGTATTGGTTGAGGTTGCGGCTGCATGGTCTGCCGCCGATCGCTGAATGATGCGAAACGATCTGGCGTGCTGGTGCTGTGGCGGTTAAGGAAGGTGCCAGCAGAGTCGGGCGCTTGGGCCTCTTCACGACAAGCGATTGCTGCCGCGGCTTCGACAATAGAGAGAGACCGAACATATCATGAGCAAGAGCAAGCTGATCCGTTTTGATGTCGCCGACAACCAGGCCGGTGGCCAGCGTCGCCCCTTCGCAAAGGCCGTCAGGGCAGGTGATTTCGTCTATGTCTCGGGCCAGGTTCCGACCATCAACGGCGAAATCGTCACCGGCAATATCGTCAAGCAGACCGAGCAGGTCATTGCCAATATCAAGGATGTGCTTGCCCTTGCCGATTGCACGCTCGAGCATGTGGTGAAGGTCAATGTCTGGCTGGATGATGCGCGCGATTTCTCGAGCTTCAACGCCGTCTTCGAAAAGCATTTTATCGATCATCCGCCCGCACGCTCGACCGTGCAATCGCCGATGATGGTCGACGTGAAGGTCGAGATGGACGTGATCGCCTACAAGCCGCTCGACTGAGCGAACGCGGTTTTACAGTTTGGATTGCGATGGCGCTGTTGCCGCATCGCAATCCCGATTTCCCTTGATGCCGGCGCGATCTGCCGCGAGGTGAATGGGGTGATTGCTCTCCCGAGCATCTAAATCACAAACGCCAATGCTGCCAGTGCGCCTATTTCGGCATCGTGGCGCCTATCCCTTTTTCTCGACTTTTGCGACGCCGTGGATCCGCGTGATCCGCGGCCCGCTTTGGGCTGCCACCAGTTCGTAACCTCAAGATCTCCGTGCAATTGGCGGCGGCGTCGAGCAGCTCGCCTGCCGCGCCGGACATTCCTTTGAATGCCGAAATCAGTGCCTGTTGATTTCCAATCAGCGATTGACGAGTCTCAAAACACGAGATTAAATCAATTTGATTGACTACTCCAAAACAGCAAGAGGGGCTGAAAATGGAAATGAGGAAAAAGTCATTGCGCAATCTATTTCAACGGACATCATTGGCAGCAGTGGCGCTTGGCGCTTCGCTTGCGTTCGGTGCAGGCACCGCATCCGCGGAATCCGTGCTGACGATGCACATTGAGGAGCAGACCAGCTGGGTCAGCAACTTCAATCCTTTCGATCTCGCCGGCCGTCGCCAGAGCACGATGGATTTCATCTACGAGCCGCTGGTCATCTTCAACGCCAATGACGGCGGCAAGCCGGTCTGGCGTCTGGCGACGAGCTACAAGTTCTCCGACGATCTCAAGTCGATCACCTATGAGCTGCGTCCCGGCGTGAAATGGTCGGACGGCCAGCCGCTGACCTCGGCCGACGTGAAATACACGATCGATCTGATGCTGAAGAACCCGGCTGTCGATACTGTCGGTGTCGGCCAGACCGTCGCTTCCGTCGAGGCGCCGTCGCCGACAGAGGTGAAGATCAACCTCAAGGCCGTGAATTCCGAATTCCCGGAATCGCTCGCCGATCTCGCCGTCGTGCCCGAGCATATCTGGAAGGACGTTGCCGATCCGGTCGCCTTCAAGAACGAGAAGCCGATCGGCTCCGGTCCGATGACTGAAGTTCGCCGCTTTACGCCGCAGGTCTACGAGCAGTGCCGCAATCCGAACTACTGGGATGCCGCATCGCTGCATGTCGATTGCCTGCGTCTGCCGCAGATCTCCGGCAACGACCAGATGCTGGCGCTGCTGCCCGAAGGCACGGTCGACTGGATCGGCTCGTTCCTGCCGCAGATCGACAAGACCTTCGTCGCGCTCGACCCACAGCATAATGGCTACTGGCAGCCACCGGCGGAAACCGTTGCTTTCGAGATGAACTTCAAGTCGACGAATACAGGCAATCTCGAAGCCTTCAAGGATCTCAATTTCCGCCACGCCTTCAGCCTGGCGATGGACCGTAAGTCGATGGTCGATATTGCCGGCTTCGGCTATCCGGTCGTCAACCTGCACGCCAGCGGCCTGCCGCCACGCTTTGAAAGCTGGCGCAACAAGGCTGCCGAAGGTGACAAGGATGCCTTCATGGGCTTCGACACCGACAAGGCGAACAAGATCCTCGATGATGCCGGCTACAAGAAGGGCGCCGATGGCTTCCGCACCACGCCGAGCGGCAAGCCGATCACCTTTGCGGTCATCGTGCCGAACGGCTGGACCGACTGGATCGATGCCGTGCAGATCGCTGTCGAAGGCCTGCGCGCCGCTGGCATCAACGCCTCCGTCGCCACGCCGGAATACGAGCAGTGGCGCAAGCAGCTTCTCGACGGCAGCTTCGATGTCGTCATGAATTCGCGCGCCGATAGCGCAACCCCGTTCCAGGGCTATTATCAGAGCCTGTCGACGGCCTATGCCGGCAAGCTCACGGTTTCGGCGCCGCGCTACTCCAACCCGAAACTCGATGCGCTCTTCGATCAATATCTGAAGTCTTCTTTGGATGATGACCACAAGAAGATCTTCAACGACATTCAGGTTTTGATCGCCGATGATTTCCCGGTCGTGCCCGTCTTCAACGGCCCGACCTGGTACCAGTATTCGAGCAAGCGGTTCACGGGTTGGGTCACGGACAAGGATCCGGTCATGAACCCGGAAAACCACGACAACAACCGCATGCGCCTCATGCATCTGCTGCGTCTGAAGCCGGTCCAATAAGACCACAGCGAAGGAAGCAGACATGCGTGTTTCGAGCCGGCGCCTTGGCGTCTACGCGGTGGCGTTGGCCTTCGCGATCGTCGTGAATTTCATTCTTCCCCGGCTTATGCCGGGGAGCCCCGTCGATGCCATGGTTGCCCAGCTCGGGCCGCGGGCCACACCCGCGGCCGTCGAGGCGATCAAGGCCCGCTTTGGCGAGATCGATCAACCGATCATCATGCAGTTCCTCGACTACCTTAAAGGCCTTGCCACCTTCGATCTTGGCGTTTCGGTCAAATATTATCCGCAGACGGTGGTCCAGGTGCTGAGCCGGGCCACGCTGTGGACCATCTTCCTTGTGGTAACCGCGATCATCTTTTCACTATGCGTCGGTGTCATCCTCGGCGCGATCGCGGCCTGGAGGCGCGGCGGGCGGTTCGATACGGTCGTATCGCCCTTCGCCGTCATCCTGTTTTCGATACCGCCCGTCATCGTGGCGCTTACGACCCTGTTCGTCTTCGCGGTATCGCTGCGCTGGTTCCCCGTGGGATATGCCTATGATCCCAACCTCGATCCAGGTTTCAATTTCACCTTCTTTGGCAGCGTCTTCGTGCATGCTATCCTGCCGGTGCTGACGCTGTCGCCATTCCTTATCGGCGAGTTCCAGACGACGATGCGCTCGTCCATGATCGTCGTGCTCGGCGAGGATTACGTGACGATGGGCCGGGCTAAGGGCCTCAGCAATCTCGCCGTCATGTTCGGCTATGGTGCGCGCAACGCGCTGCTGCCCGTGCTCACCAATCTTGCGCTGATACTCGGCGCCGTCTTCGGCGGCTCGATCGTCACCGAGATCGTCTTCAACTATCCCGGCCTTGGCCTGACGCTGTTTACCGCCAGCGTGGCGCGCGACTATCCCGTCATCCAGGGGCAATTGCTGCTGATGACGCTTGCGACCCTCGGCGCCAATTTCCTCGTCGACATCCTCTATGGCCTTGTCGATCCACGATTGAGGGAGGGCAGCCGATGAGCTTCTCCTTCCGAACCATCTTCAGCCAGAAGAAGGCGCTCGTCGGCTTCGTCATCGTTGCAGCACTATGCCTGATGGCGATCTTCGCCCCGATCATCGCGCCTGGCGAGCCCGGCGCCCGCGTCGGACGCTCGCACCAGCCGCCATCCGTCGAACATGTCTTTGGCACGACGAAGATGGGCCGCGACGTCTACAAGCAATTCGTCTGGGGCGCGAGAAGCTCGCTGTCCGTTGGCTTCGCCACAGGCATTGCGATCACCGTGCTCGGCACGGCCATCGGCCTCATCGCCGGCTATACCGGCGGTAAGACCGACGCGGCACTCGACCTCGCCACCAATGCCGTACTGGTCATTCCGAACATGCCGCTCCTGATCCTGCTTGCTTCCTTTGCGGGTACGGTCGGGCCGATGACGATCATGACCATCATCGCCTTGACGTCATGGCCATGGGGCGCGCGCATGACGCGTTCCCAGACGATGGCACTGCGCAACCGCGATTTCGTCACCGCCGCCAAGATGATCGGCGAGCCGGCCTGGCGCATCATTTTCGTCGAGATCCTGCCGAACCTCACGCCGCTCATCGGCATCAACCTGGTCGGCAGCATCATCTATGCGATCGTCGCCCAGACCACGCTCGAATATCTCGGCTTCGGCGATCCGCTGAAGGTCACGTGGGGCACCATGCTCTACAACGCCCAGAATGCATCGGCCATCATGGTCGGCGCCTGGTGGGATATCGGCATACCGGCCATCGGCATTGCACTGACGGGGCTCGGTCTCGCGCTGATCAACTTCACCTTCGATGAAATTGCCAATCCGCAATTGCGTTCCGGCCCGGCCTTGACCCGCTGGTTCCGCCTGACGCGCGCGCGCAATCGCATGATGAGGTCAGGCCAATGAGCGACAATCTGCTTGAGATCGAACACCTCAACATCGATTACCTGCTCGACAAGGGCGATTTCCGTGCCGTGAAGGACGTATCTTTCAATATCGGTCGCGGCGAGATCTTCGGCCTTGCCGGCGAATCCGGCTGCGGTAAGAGCACGATCGCCTATGCGATCACAAGGCTATCGAAGGCGCCGGCCTGGATCAGCGGCGGTAGCATCAGGCTTGATGGGCAGGATCTGCTCAAGATGCCGGAAAGCGATCTCCAGAAAATTCGCTGGAAGCGCATCGGCATGGTGTTCCAGAGCGCCATGAATTCGCTCAATCCGCTGATGCGGGTCGAGGCGCAGTTCCACGACGTGCTGCATCGCCACACCGGATGTTCGCGTCAGGAATCGCGTGCCCGCGCCGAGGAGATGTTCAAGCTGGTCGGTATTCCTTCGCATCGCGTCGGCGATTATCCGCATCAGTTTTCCGGCGGCATGCGACAGCGCATCGTTATCGCCATCTGCCTGGCGCTACGTCCTGAACTCATCATCATGGACGAACCGACGACGGCGCTCGATGTCGTCGTGCAGCGAGAGATCCTGGAGCAGGTGCTCGACCTGCAGCAGACCTATGGCTTCTCGGTGCTGTTCATCACCCACGACCTGCATCTGATGGCCCAGCTTTGCCATCGTATCGGCGTCATGCTGAAGGGCGAGCTGGTCGAGGTCGGCGATGTCGCTCAGGTCAGCCAATCGCCCGTTCACGAGTACACGCGCAAGCTCTGGAATGCCATCCCGCAGCTTCCGGCCAGCGCCCATTCTCCCGGAGTTTTCGCATGAAACCGCAGATACAGGCTGTGACTGCAGAACCCATCATCCGGCTTGATGATATCCAACGCCACTTTGGCTCCGTGCATGCGTTGAAGAGCGTTTCCTTCTCGCTGTTTGCGGGAAAGGCATTGGCGTTGGTCGGCGAATCCGGCTGCGGCAAGACCACCTGCGCCCGCATCATCGCCCGGCTCGACAAGCCGACTGCCGGCCGGCTGCTGTTCCGTGGTCAGGACCGCACGGCGCGCGGTTCGGGCAAGGACGAGCGGATGTACCGCAAGGACGTCCAGATGGTCTTTCAGGACCCGTTCTCGTCGCTCAACCCGGCCTTCACGATCAACCATCACATCGCAAGGCCGCTGCAGCTGCATGGTCGGGACAAGCCAAAGGCCGAGCGGGATGAGGATATAGCGAAGCTGCTTGAAAGCGTCGGTCTCGATCCCTTGGTGACCCGCCAGAAGTTTCCGCACGAACTCTCCGGCGGTCAGCGTCAGCGCGTCAATATCGCCCGCGCGCTTGCGGTTTCTCCGAGCGTGCTGGTGGCGGATGAGCCGACCTCGATGCTCGACGTCTCGATCCGCAAGGATATTCTCGACCTGCTGGCACGGGTGAAGCGGGAAAACGATCTCGCCATGCTCTACATCACCCATGATATCGCAACGGCAGCTCATGTCGCAGAGGAGATCGTGGTCATGTTCGCCGGCCAGATGGTCGAGTGGGGCGAGAGCAATGCCGTGCTCGCCAGTCCGAAACATCCCTACACGCAGCTTCTGCTTTCGGCGGTGCCGGATGGCGGCCGCAGGTTCGTGACCGGCGGCAGCGCTCGCTTCCTGGAGCAGGCGGAGAAGATCCGCGCGCTCAGCCGACCGATCTCGACCGAGGTCGAGCAGATCGGCCCCAATCATTTCATGCGTGCCCTCGTCGCATCGAATTAGAAGGATTTTTCGCTTGGATTATCTGGTCAATCTATCGACGCTTCCGGTCGACACGCAGTCGCCCGAGCGCATGGCGAAGGCTGATGTCACCATCCGGCGTGCGCTGCCGCCGGAACTGCGGCTTATCACGGGCTGGGTGGCTGAACATTTCAGCCAGGGCTGGGCAAGCGAGACGACGGTGGCGATGAGCCGCCAGCCGCCGACATGCTTCATCGCCACGCGCAATCAGGAGCTTGTCGGCTTTGCCTGCCACGAGGCGACGGCGCGCGGCTTCTTCGGACCGACCGGTGTCGACGAAAGCGTTCGCGGCCTCGGCATCGGCCGTGCGTTGCTCTTTGCCTGCCTCAACGATCAGAAGGCCATGGGCTACGCCTATACCGTCATCGGTGATGTCGGCCCGTCGGAATTCTACGAGAAGACGGTCGGCGCAATGCAGATCCCCAATTCCGAGCCCGGCATCTATGCCGGCATACTCAAGCTTTGAACGACCCATTCAGGAAGAGAGAATGCTGATGTCCACACCGCGATCCCTGGCTCTGCGGCTTGAAACAACCTGGAATCCGCCAGCCGACGGCAAGGAATTTTCCTATGTCCTGCGGCTGAAGAACCTTTCCTCGGAGCCGCTTTCGCGCTTCGCGCTCTGCGTCAGCGGTCCCGGCCGCGTCGACCCGGCCGGCGTCGTCGAAAGGGCGACGGTGACCAAGCGGCTTTCCAACTTTACCGAATTCCAGCCGCCGGAAGGCTTCGTGCTGGCTGGCGGCGAGACCTGGACCATCACGGTCCATGCTCTCAGCTGGCCATTCCGCCACTGGACGGATGGCGCCACCAGCGCCTATCTCGCGCTGCCCGATGGCACCGCCGTATCGCTCGCCGCCGAACCGACGCGCACCTCGTCGAGCAATGCGCCATTGAAGCGCGGTGCCGAAATCTATCCCGTTCCGGCCAGTCCCCCGGTTCCGCTGGCAATCATTCCCTGGCCGAACCATGTTGCCGTTTCCTCCCGCCGTCCGCTGCCGGCAGGCTTTGTGCTTAAGGCGGATACGCCGGCAGCGCAGGCCGCCGCCGCAAGCTTCACGGCGCTCGTCGAGCATCTTTTCGCCGTCGAAGGCCTTGTGCGTCCAGAGGCCGAAGGGGCCGTGCCTGTAGAACTGCGGGTTGTCGAGAGCCTTGGCCCGGAGGCCTATAAGGTGACGTTCTCGCCGCAGGCGATCACAGTCGAGGCAAGCGCCCAGACCGGCTTCGTCTATGGCCTAGTGACTATTGGCCAGATCTGGCGCGGCGCGCGCCTGCATCCGCAGGCTTTCCATTTCCCGGCCACAGGCGAGATCGTCGACGAACCATCGATGAGCTGGCGCGGCCTGCATCTCGACGTCTCCCGACAGTTCTATGCGACGGCGGAAATCAAGAAGCTGATGGCGGTCCTCGCCTGGAACAAGCTCAACCGCTTTCATTGGCACCTGTCGGACGACGAATCCTGGCGCGTGGAGATCGATGCCTATCCGGCATTGACGGAGATCGGCGCATGGCGAGGCCATGGCCTGCCTTTGCCGCCGCTTCTTGGCTCCAGCCCCGCCCGCACCGGTGGCTATTACACCAAGGTGGCTGTGCGCGAGATCGTCGCTTATGCCAAGGGCTTCGGCATCGAGATCCTGCCCGAGATCGATATGCCCGGCCATTGCTATGCCATGCAGCAGGCGATCCCCGAGCTTCGCGACCCGAACGAGGTCGGCAGCTATTATTCGGTTCAGGGTTTCCCGGACAATTGCATCAATCCCGCGCGCGAGAAGACCTATGAGGTCATCGAGACGATCCTCTCCGAACTGATTGAGCTCTTTCCGTTCAAGACCATTCATATCGGTGCCGATGAAGTGCCGCTCGGCGCCTGGTCCGGATCGCCGGAGGCCTTGGCGCAGCTGCGCGAACTCGCCGGTGACGAGATTGTGGATGCCCATGCCAGGCGCCTGAACGTCATCACCAATACGCATGGGGCCGATGATATTCATGGTTCCGGCGCGGCGGTCCTTCAGGCCGAATTCCTGGAACGCATCCAGGCGTTTCTCGCCTCGAAGGGTTGCGTGACCGGCGGTTGGGAAGAGGCGGCGCATGGCGACAGGATCGACAAGGACAAGAGCTATCTTTGCAGCTGGCGCAATGTCGAAGTGGCTGCCGAGCTCGCTGGGCGTGGCTACGAGATCGTCGTTTGCCCGGGTCAGGTCTACTATCTCGACATGGCGATGCGCCCCGATTGGGACGAGCCGGGCGGCAGCTGGGCCGGCTATTCCGACGCGGAGAAGATCTACACCTTCGACCCCGTAGGCGGCTGGACGGATGTGCAGAAGGAAAAACTTCGCGGCATCCAGGCCTGCATCTGGTCGGAGCCGATGACGGACCGCGCCGTTTTCGACCGGCTCGTTTTCCCGCGCCTCTCGGCACTTGCCGAGACGGGCTGGACGAAGCCCTCGGCCAAATCCTGGGAGCGGTTCAAGGCGCTGGCAGGCACGATGCCGCTGCTTTACGGCCTGTATCAATTTTGACAGCTTGATACATGGCGCTCAGGCGCGCCCATGGGGGCGCGCCTGAGCGAAGTTGACGGGATGCAGGTCGGCCGTTTGCCTAACCCATGACGGCGCGATGAGTCAGCGGTTTCTGCAGGACATCGAATTGAGGGTTGGTCTCTGAGAAGATCGGCAAGGCAGCCGCGCCCAGAATGGCGGTATCCTTGCCGGTCGCGCCGATCATCAGGCGAGGAATGGTTCGCTTTTCCGTCGGGTTCACCGGAATGTGCAGCGGCTCCATGCGTTCGGCCAGTCCGATCATGAGGGATGTCGGCGCACTGCCGCCAAGCACGATCGTTTGCGGATCGAAGGCCAGTTCGAGGAAATCGATCGTCTGGCGCAGCGGCTGCACCGCCTGTTCCAGCCAGACCTGCAGGCCGTGGCTGTTGGCTGCGATCATCGCATCCAGCTCATCCGGGTTCAGCTCCTGCGCGTCCTCGATGCCGAGACATTCATAGGCGACGGATGGCGAGACATAGCGATCGAGGCAACCACGCTTGCCGCAGGTGCAGAGCCTGCCATGCGGCTCGACGATGATGTGGCCGATTTCGCCGGCATTGGCGCGGCTGCCCTTGTAGAGATGGCCGTCGAGGAACATACCGGCCCCGATGCCGCCGTCACCCGCAAGAAAGAGATAGACGAAGCTGCCAAGGCCACGGGCAACGCCATAGAGCCGCTCGCCGATCGCTGCTGCCGTGGCATCGTTTTCGACGAGCACGGGCAAGCCGATTAGGCGTTCGAGTTTGCTCGCGACAGGGAAATCCTGCCAGCCCGGCAGGTTGAGCGGGCTCAGCGACGTCACGCCGCCATCGGCATAGCGTCCGGGCAGGGCGATACCGACGCCGAGCAGCCGATCGCGATCAAAGGAGAAGGCTTCCTGCAGATCCTTGACGATCTGAGCAAGGATCGGCATCGCCTCGGTCGGTCCCGGCCTGTCGACATGGCATTCGATGCGGGCGCAGACCGTTCCGGACAGATCGGTGAGCACGCCGGCTGCCCGCTGACGACCAAGTTCCAAGCCGATCGAGTAGGCGCCGGCCGGATTGATCATGTAGGGAGTAATTGGCTGACCGCGGGCGATTTTCTGCGCCTCCATTGCGATCAGGAGATGTGAACGCGCGAGTTCCTCGACGATGTTCGAAACTGTCTGCGTGGTCAGCGCCGTCATGCGGGCAATGGCTGCGCGCGACATCGGCCCATTGGTGCGGATAGCTTCGATCACGACGCGCCGGTTGTGAGATTTGGCCTGTTCGAGATTCGTGCCTGAGATGGTCTTCATGAGAGGATAGTGGAGCACTCAGTTCGTGTTGCTGCTTGTCGCGCTTTGCCATTGCGTGAGGTGAGGGTGGCCGCATGACATTGCTTGCCCCTATGTCGGTAGTTTCTATTCTTTTGCCGATCGATTCAAGACGCGATCGGCCAGGTCCGTGCCGTTTGAGGGATAATATATGAAGCTTTTTCTTTTCCGTGGATGATTGGCGCATATCTTTACTCCGGCGGACATTCCGTTAGACTCCGCTAACCCGGTCTTTTGCCGGGATAGCGCGGAGGAATTCGATGATCAGACTGCTCGGAATCGTCATCATCTCGACCTGCATCGCCGGCGGTGCGATGGCAGCGGATGCCACATGCAAAGCTCAGGCCGCCGACAAGAAGCTGGCCGGCGCCGCTTTGACGAGTTTCACCAAGAAATGCGAGAAGGATGCCGCAAGCGCCTGCGATACTCAGGCAGCATCGAAGAAGCTTGCCGGTGCCGCCAAGACGAGCTTCGTCAAGAAGTGCACCTCCGACGCAGTCGGCGGCTGATCGCCCGATTTCTCAAAGGACTCCGGCCGTCGCTGGCGGCCGGATCGAATAGCTTGGTCATCCCTGCGGTGACCTGGCGTGCAAGTGTGTTGCGATGCCGCGAAGCTCGCCTTTCTGTCATTTGCATGCCGAGATCGATCGGCTGATTTCTCTCGATCGTCATCCCGAACTTACATTTCGGTAAGCCTGCAGCGCCTTTGGTCGCAACCAAGGGATAAGTAAAGCCTGGTTAACCATCGTCGATCTTTCCAGTACCGGCAAGGCTGCGATGAGGAGACGGGCTTTGATCTATTTCTCTTCAAAATCAACCGGAAAGCTCAAGTTTTCAAAGTCATTCTGCCGAATTTTGATTCATACTATGTATGGGATTCTTCATGCAGGCATGTATACTGAGGGTGGAATCGGCGCTCTGCCGATCCTGCATCCCTGCCGGACGCCCCGCGCTGGATGATCGCGATGGCGACCGGTGGCGTTTCCGACGTTCGACCGAAGATAGCCTGCACCATCTTGCCAATCGGGGGCCCCAGTGTCTGAAATCTGTCCCAAGCGCCTGTCGCGGCGCCATTTCCTTTCCTCTGTTGCGTTGACTGTCCTTGCCGGAAGCGCCGGCCCGGTATTGGCGCGATCATATCAGGGCGGCAATCTTCCCTGGACCTCCTATGCGGCCGATCCGCCAAGGCAGGTGATGCCGGGTGGCTGGAAATTCTTCACCGAGCAGGAGGCGCGTACCATCGAGGCGATCGCGGATCGGATGATCCCGGCAGACAGCCTCAGCATCGGCGGCAAGGAAGCGGGCTGCGCCGTTTATCTCGACCGTCAGCTGGCGGGGGCTTACGGCAATTCCAGTCGGCTCTATACGCAGGGCCCGTTCCTGCCCGGCTTGCCGACGCAAGGCTATCAGGGTGCAGATAATCCCGCGCAGATCTACCGCAAGGGTCTGGCGGCGGTCGATGCCTATTTGAAGCAGAGCAAGGACGGCAAGGCCTTCGCCGACCTTTTCCCGGAAGAGCAGGACGGCTTCCTGACGGATCTGGAGGCAGGCAAGATCAAGCTCGACGGCAATGTCGACGGCAAGGCCTTGTTCAATGTCATCCTCGGCAATGTCATGGAGGGATTTTTCGCCGATCCGGTCTATGGCGGCAACAAGGACATGGCCTCATGGAAGATGCTGGGTTTCCCCGGCGCTCGATACGATTATCGCGACCATGTCAGCAAGTTCAACGAGCCCTATCCGCATCCGCCGATTTCCATTGCAAGCCAGCCGTTCTGGGCGGAAAAATAGGAGGCCAGCCATGACAAAGATACTTCCCCGTAAAGACGTCGTCATCGTTGGTCTCGGTTGGACCGGCGCCATACTGGCTCATGAGCTCACCGAACAGGGATTGGATGTTCTTGCGATCGAGCGCGGACCCTGGCGCGACACAGCGACCGATTTCAACATCGGCTATGTCCAGGACGAGCTGCGCTACAGCATCCGCCGCGATCTTTTCCTGCAGCCGCGCGTCGAGGCCATGACGATGCGCAACAATCTCTCGCAGACGGCCCTGCCGATGCGCGACTACGGTTCCTTCCTGCCGGGCAATGGCGTTGGCGGCGCGGGCGTTCACTGGAACGGCCACACCTGGCGCTTCTGGGACAGCGACTTCCGCATCAAAAGCAACCTGACGCAGCGCTATGGTGCGGCCAGGGTTGACGGCCTGCAGCTTCAGGATTGGGGCGTGACGGGTGAGGAGCTGGAGCCTTTCTACGACAGGTTCGAATATCTCGCCGGCATTTCCGGAAAAGCTGGAAACATCAAGGGGCAGATTCAGGAGGGCGGCAATCCCTTCGAGGATCCGCGTGCACGGGATTATCCGTTGCCGCCGATGCAGATGAGCTATGCGCCAAGCCTTTTTGCCGACGCAGCGCGCAAGCTCGGTTACCACCCGTTCCCGACTCCGTCGGCGAACTTGTCGAAGGCCTACATCAATCCGCTTGGGATCGCGATGGGCGAATGTACCCTTTGCGGCTTCTGCGAACGCTTCGGCTGCGCCAATTATTCCAAGGCCAGCGCGCAGACGACGATCCTGCCTGTCCTGATGAAAAAGAAGAATTTCGAGCTGCGCACGGACAGCGAAGTGCTGCGCATCGATCTCGACGGTTCCGGCAAGATGGCCAAGGGTGTCACCTATGTCGACACGTCGGACGAGGAGTTTTTCCAGCCGGCCGATATGGTGCTGTTATGCGCCTACGGCCTTCACAATGTGCGCCTGATGCTATTGTCCGGCATCGGCAAGCCCTACGATCCGAATAGCGGCGAGGGCGTGGTCGGGCGCAACTATTGCTATCAGACCAACGCCGGCATGCAGATCTTCTTCGATGACAAGAATTTCAATCCGTTCATCGCCGCCGGCGCGCTCGGCCAGACGGTTGACGATTTCAATGGCGATGCCTTCGATCATGGTTCTGTCGATTTTGTCGGCGGTGCCGGCATCAATTGTATCCCGACCCATGGCCGGCCGATCGCCATGCGTCCTGTGCCCCCCGGCACGCCGCGTTGGGGATCGAAATGGAAGGCAGCGACCGTCCAGGGCTACAAGAGCACCATGACCTATAGTTCGCAGGGTTCGAGCTATCCGACGCAGGGCAATTATCTCGATCTCGATCCGACCTACAAGGATCGTTTCGGACGGCCATTGCTGCGCATCACCTTCGATTTTCCGGTCAATGATCTGAAGATGTCCAATTATGTTTCCGATCGCATGGAGGATATCGCCAAGGCGCTCGGAGGACGACAATACAACAGTGCCCGCCGCAAGAAGGGCTGGGATTCGGTGCCCTATCAGAGCACGCATAATACCGGCGGCGCGATCATGGGGGCCGATCCGAAAACCAGTGCGGTCAACCGTTACCTGCAGAACTGGGATGTGCCGAACCTGTTCGTCATCGGTGCCTCCGCCTTTGCGCACAATGCGGGCAAGAACCCGACGGGAACGGTCGGCGCCTTGGCCTTTGTCGCAGCCGACGCAATTCGTAACACATATCTGCGCAACCCCGGTGCTCCCCTGGTGTCAGCATGATGAAGAAACTCTCCATTCTGATCGCATTCAGCGCCCTCTCGGTATCGGCGAACGCCGCTTTTGCAGACTCCACCGATCTTGCGGATCGAGTCATCAATGGCCGCTACCAGGCGGTTCTCGGCGACTGTTCCGCCTGCCACACGAAGCAGGGCGGTCAGCCTTTTGCCGGCGGCGAAGCCCTGCAGACGCCCTTCGGCGCTCTGGTGCCGCCAAACATCACGCCGGACAGGGAAACCGGCATCGGCAACTGGAGCGAAGCCGATTTCATCCGCATGATGAAGACCGGCACCGGTCACAATGGCATCAGGCTTTATCCGGCCATGCCCTATCCGGCCTATAGCAAGATGTCGGATAGAGATCTCTCCGACATGTGGGCCTATCTGACGACATTGCAGCCGGTGAAGAACAAGGTCCTCGCAAACCAGCTGCCCTTTCCGCTCAATATCCGGCTATCCATGTGGGGGTGGAACCTCCTCAATTTCGATCCAGCGCCTTTCGTGTTGGACGAAAAGCAGACAGCCGAGTGGAACCGTGGCGCCTATCTCGTCCAGGGGCCGGGACATTGCGCGACATGCCATTCGCCGAAATCTTTCCTCGGGGCGGACAAGGATTCTCAGTTCCTGCAGGGGGCCTCACTGCAGGGCTGGTATGCGCCGAACATCACCGGCGATCCGCATATCGGCATCGGCGCCTGGAGCGAGGATGAGATCGTCGCCTATCTGAAAACGGGCTCGACGGATAAGACGATCGCCTCCGGACCTATGGCAGAGGCCGTCGCACAGTCGACCTCGCAGATGAAGGATGCCGACCTGAAGGCGATTGCAGTCTATCTCAAGAGCCTTTCAGCGGGTTCGTCGGATAAGCCGGCGCCGCTGAAGGCGGATGACGGGCGCATGGTGGCAGGCGCCGCAATCTATCACGACACCTGTTCCGCGTGCCATGGCATGAATGGAAAGGGTGCCATGCCGCTGTTTCCGGCGTTGGCTGGCAACAGCCTTGTCCAGCAGCCAAGTGCGGAAACGCTTGCCCATGTCGTTCTGGCGGGAAGCCAGGGCGCTTATACCTCGTCCAAGCAAACGACCCCGGCCATGCCGTCCTTTGCCTGGAGGCTCAATGATCAACAGGTCAGCGACGTGCTGACTTATGTCCGCAACAGCTGGGGCAATGCGGCTGCCCCCGTCAGCGCGGGCGATGTCAGCAATATAAGAGGAAATGCTCAGGACTAGCCGAGCCTATGGTTGCGGGCAGGGATTGCGCCAGGGAGCGCAATCCTCGCTTCGCATCAACGATCTCATTGTTTGTGGTAGGTGCCCTGCAAGGTCACCCCGGCGGCGAAATCGCACACGCCGGCCTGTGATACGCGCCAGGTCTTTGCGTTGAGGCGATCGAGGTCGATCTTGCACGCGTCCTTGGAAAGCTCAGCGTGTTCCTTCGCCAGCGGAATGACGCCCTCGACACCATCGGCATTGACATCGCCGGCTTCTGCTCCGCCCGGGCCGACATAGGTCGAGGCGAGTGAAACTGCGAGGAGACCATCGACCGGCCCGTAGATTGCAAGGTGGCCCTCGTTGCCGTCGGTGCTGTTCGACTGGAAATCCGTCGATGCGCCTTGTCCGCCCTTGGTCAGCAGGAGGGACGCAATCTGGTCATCATAGGCCTGCCGGGCGCATGTCGCATCGCTGCAGGACCGCACTTTGGTAATCCAGCGCCGTTGTCGCTCCCGGATCTTGTCGGCATCATCGTGCTTCAGCGCGGCAGCATAGAGATCCCTCACTATCGCGTCGCGGGCAAGCAGCGATTTGTCCTGACAGATCATATGGTCGCTTGGCGAGCCCGGCTTTGCGCAATCGATCCCCGCAGCTTCGACGGGTATGGCAAAAAGGCTTATGATAATCATCGTCGAGACGGATCTCGAAATTCTCATGGGATACCTCCTTCTCCGATATTCCAGCTAACTATGCCTGGGCGCGCCTTCGTAAAGGCCATCTCGGCACCTAAGGCCAAACTCGGCAAATATTGCGCCGGCGTTTGAAGATCGTAGACATCTCCCTAGTTTCGACGGTCTGAACATGGGGAGCCGATGGGAGGTCACATGGAAGGCGAAGCGCAACTGTCCGGCAGGATCACATTTCTGATCGTTGGTTCTATGTTTCTTGCCGTCTGCGTCGGAATGGGAGTTGTGGCGGCTCACCTCTATCAGACTTATGCAAATGCGACGGCCATGGCGGCATGCACGGTCTTTTCCTGGGCATCCGGCAGTATGGTCATATCGATGGCACTTGTGCTTTTGACCGCGAGAAACACGACCAAAGGCAAGGTCCGCACGAGGAGGGGGCAGGTGACCATCAATCTCGGCAACAAATTGCCGGGTTCCAACAGCCACATTACCGGCGATGGCATCGAGGCCGAAGGCGAGACGAGAACACGCATCACAAGCGTCGTTCCTTCACTTTTCCTGATCCTATCCTCGATCGGGCTGGCACTTCTGGGCCTCTTCCTCTTTGGGCGCCACCGGCTCGATCTCGTTGGATCGGGAATGTTTATCGCGGTGGTATTCTACATTGCGAACTGGAGCAGGCTGGCTTGGCCGCGTCGATAGTTCCCGCGGCAGCGCCGGCGGGACGTCGATCCGCTCTCAAATCACGCCATTTACTACCCGGCATGCTTTAAGGCAGTCCGTAAAGCTCCATGCCAATGCGGTTGCGGGCGTCGCCAAGATAAGCCGAATTCATTTTTTTAATTCAACTTTTTCGTTCATTTTTCTCGAATCTACTGAATTTTAGTATCATCAAAAATGGACGCAGACTGAGTGAGGAAACTTCTCTAGTCTCCATCTCGCCCGGTTTCGCGATGATCGTGCATTGCCAATCTCGAACTATAGCGAGATTGCACATAAGCATCTGAGATTATTTAACTATGGCTCAAGCTTGTTTGAGCCATCCAGGAAGATTTTGAAAAAATCCGGCAAACCTGAAAGGATGCAAACATGAACGCGCCTATTGGTTCAGACAATTGGGGCATCGATGCCCTGGTTCCCGATTCATCGAATGCTTTCGGCCTCTCGGCCTCGCCTGCGGTGGCAGTTTACAGGAATAAGTTGTATTGCGTGCGCCAGGGACGAGGCGGCAGCGGCTGGGTCTGGTGTGCCACTTTCGACGGCAATTCGTGGTCGGCGGATCAGCTCATCAAGAATGACGACAATGCCTATGGAATCTCCGGCTCGCCGGCCCTGGCGGTCTTCAATGACAAGCTTTACTGCGTCCGGCAGGGGCGCGGGAATAGCGGTTGGATCTGGTGCGCCACTTTCGATGGCAATTCATGGTCGGATGATCAGTTCATTCCGAACAAGGACGATGCCTATGGGATCTCCGGCTCGCCGGCCTTGGCGGTCTTCAATGACAAGCTCTATTGCGTTCATCAAGGACGCAATGACAGCGGTTGGCTGTGGTGCGCCACTTTCGACGGAAACTCCTGGTCGTCGGATCAATTGATCCCGAACAGCAACAATGCCTATGGCCTTTCCGCCTCTCCGGCGCTCGCGGTATACAACGGCAAGCTTTATTGCGCGCGTCAGGGCAGGGAAGACAGCGGCTGGGTCTGGTGCTCGACGTTTGACGGCAGCAACTGGTCGGATGACAAGCTCATTCCAACGCCGGGCAACGCCTATGGAGTTTCCGATTCCCCGGCTCTGGTAAGCTTCCAGAACAAACTCTACTGCGCCCGCCAGGGCCGTGGTAACAGCGGCTGGATCTGGTGCGCCACTTTCGACGGGCAATCCTGGACGAACGACCGGCTGATCCCAAGCTCCAACAATGCCTATGGCATATCGGGCTCTCCGGCACTGGTGGAGTTTAACGGCCAGCTCTATTGCTTCCATCAGGGCCGGAATGACGATGGTTGGCTCTGGTGTGGGTCGCTCCCCTCGGCTTAAATTGAGCCAGCCGACTACCACAAGGCTTCGTCGCATACTGTCGCTTCAGGTAATAGCGTCCTGCGCTGGTATGGACTTTGGATAACAGGCGTCTACGGCCATGGCCGCTGAGCATTGGCGACGGGATGCTGCATGTGTCTCGTCGCCAAGTGAGTCTTGGATATGAAGAAGTTTTTCGTACCGTCTTGGCCCCGCTTGGACCAAAATGCCCTGTTAGTTCGACGGCCCAAGTAGCTCAAGGGTTCTCCAGATTGCTATTCAGGCCGCGTCCTGCCGGTTTTGTTTGGCGTACTCCGCGCCGTCTTTCGTGCCCAACGGTTCGAGGTCCACGCGATAGGCAAATAGTTTGCGACCGGCCCTGACGCTTATCGGAATGAGCAGCGGCAAAAGCAGGTCCCTTAGAAACAGGCTGAGCCGACTGCTTTTCCGCTTCCTCGATGCATTTTGCCGGGTGAGCTTCACCACGCGCGCAATACGCGGGCGTCGCAGGGCTTCGTAGCGGGCAAAGGCAGCGCCATAGTCGAGCGTGTCTGCCAGGCAGGCGGACAGAACAACAGCATCTTCAATGGCCATCGATGCGCCTTGGCCGGCATGTGGGCCGATCGCATGTGCGGCGTCGCCGAGCATCACTATGCGACCGCTTGACCAGGCGGGCAGTTGCGGCATGTCGAAGATGGGATAGCTGCGTTCGATCTTACCGACCGCCTGAAGGATCGATCTGTTGGGTTCGGGATCGTCGGCATGCATCTGGCGAACGTGAGCGGCGAGTGCCGTTGGTTCCAGGAAGCGGACCGCATCAGGCGTGTCGGCTGGGAAGGAATCGAACCAGTACACGGGATGCGATGCCGTTTTGATATAACCGAAGAAGGCCTTCTCTCCGAAGGTCATGCGCATTATGCCATCCGTATCTGGGATGTCCGCATCGACGATGCCGCCGGTGCCGATCAGGCCGGTAAATTGCGGTAGGGGATAGTCCGGAAACGCTTGTGTGCGGACGAAGGATCGCAGTCCGTCGGCGGCGACGAGCTGGTCAACGGCAAGACCGGTGCCTTCGGAAAAGTTGAGTGTCACGGCATGCGCATGATTGTCGACCTTGGTCACGCGCCGGCCAAATTGCATGGCAATGCCGTCGGCCTGGCATTTCTCGATCAGGATGCCGGTCAGAACGCCGCGCTTGATGGTGACGGCGGGTGTGCCGAATGTCGCCAAATGGTCGCTCTGGTCGACGAGGGCGAGCCTCTTGCCGCGCGCATTGCAGAGCTCGATGGCGCGGGTCTCCAATCCCTGGCCCAATACTTCTTCGTAGCAGTCCACCGCCCGCAGCCCGTTCATGCCGTTGGATGCGAGCGTCAGAAACTCCCCTTCGGACAAGGCGGCCTCTCTGGAGCGAGCTTCGAACAGTATCGGACGAAAGCCGAGCCTTGCCAGCCGCAGCGCAAGCACAAGCCCGCCAATGCCGGCACCGCATATGCCGATCGTCGCCTCCGGGCTTGCTGCTCGATTGATGGTTGCAGCGCGGTCTTCAATGGGGCACATTGGTTTTTCCTTCTAATAGTTTGATAAATGAATTATTCGATGATCGAACAAAAGTCAAATGAAGATGAACGCCACCTCGTGGAAGCCATCAGCCTCGCCTGCATGCGCTGGCAGGAGGCGACGGAGAGCTTCGACGAAACCTTCGGCAAGCTGCATGGGCTGAACAGCGCCGAGCGGCGCTGTCTCAGCGTGATCATGCGCGCGCCGCAGCCTGCGAACGCCGTCGCCAAGGCTATCGGCCTGGCGCCTCCCTCGGTTACGGCGCTGATCGATCGCCTTTCAGCGCGGGGCCTTCTCCATCGCGTTCCCGATCCGAACGACCGGCGTCGTGTGCTGGTTGCGCCGTCCGAGAAGGCGATCAGGCTGGGACGGGAAGCCTATGGCCCCATCGAAGAGGCCGGCACGCAGATGCTCAAACAGTTTTCCGATACGGAAAAACAGGTGGTCTTGCGGTTCATCACGCAAGCCATCGAGATGCAGGAGCGGGAACTCGAGCGGCTGTTACGGCAAGACAAAAGCTGATTCCGGTCACCGAAAGGTGGGTTGAATGCGTGTCTTCAGTCGGCCCTTGAACTCGATAGGGTGACATCTCATTTGAATAGTCACTACTTCAATCTGTCGAACTGACAGCCTCCTGCCTTCAAACAGTTGCTGCCGGTCCTCATAGCGACGCGTCCGCGTCGGAGGAGTTTTCATGGGCTTCATTGATCGTGACATCCAGCCGTCATCAGATGCCGGGCTGCTGGACGCCTATTCCCAATCGGTATCGAGTGCCGTCGATCTCGTCGGGCCGGCTGTCAGCCGGATCGAGCGATTGGACGGCCGTGCCGGACATGGTTCCGGCTTTGCCATTTCGCCTGACGGTCTGGTCGTGACAAACAATCATGTCGTCGACGACGCCAAGGCCGTGCGCATCAAGACTCCGGAAGGGGCGACCGTCGAGGGAAGGGTGCTCGGGCGCGATCCGGATACCGACCTTGCGCTCATTCGTGCCAATGACTGGCCGGGCAATTGGGCAAGGCTCGGCGATTCCAAGTCGCTGAAACGCGGCCATATCGCGATTGCCATCGGCAATCCGCTGGGTTTCGAATGGACCGTGACCGCCGGCATCGTTTCGGCGCTTGGCAGGTCGATGCGCGCGGCAAGCGGGCGCTTGATGGAAGACATCATCCAGACGGATGCAGCCCTCAACCCCGGCAATTCGGGCGGTCCGCTGGTCTCTTCCGCGGGTGAGGTGATCGGCGTCAACACGGCTGTCATCCAGGGTGCGCAGAGCATCGCTTTCTCGGTCGCCTCGAACACCGCCAAGCATGTGGTGTCCGAAATCCTGCGCTTCGGTCATGTCCGGCGCGCCTATATCGGCATCGCCGCCGATACGGTGGAGCTGCATCGGCGCATTGCGCTGGAGGCCGGCATTACGCATTCGACGGCGGTGCGTCTGCGCCGCGTCGAGAAGGATAGTCCGGCCGAAAAGGGCGGGTTGCAGGAGGGCGACTACCTGCTTGCCATCGACGGCCATCCGGTATCAGGCATAGACGACGTCGTCCGGCTGCTTGATGGCGACAAGATCGATACGGAGATCGAGGTCTTGATCTTCAGCGTCGGCGGTTTGATCGAGCGCAGGCAGGTGAAGCCTTCCGCGCGGCCCGCCATCTAGGCCGATAAGCCATATAACTGGTCCGCAGCGCCCGACCAACGCTGCGGACGAGACCTCATCCTCTGCCGACGAGCGGCATTTTTGTTGCCATGACCGTCATCGACAGAACGTTGGCATCAAGCGGCAGGGTTGCCATGTAGACGACTGCGCGGGCGACATGCTCTGCCGAGATCGTCGGTTCGGCTGCGGTTTCGCCACTTGCCTGCAATACGCCGGCACTCATTCTCGCCGTCATGTCGGTGGCGGCGTTGCCGATATCGATCTGGCCACAGGCGATATCGAAGGGACGGCCGTCGAGTGCCGTCGATTTTGTCAGGCCGGTGATTGCGTGTTTCGTGGCCGTATAGGGTGCCGAATGCGGCCGCGGCGTGGTTGCCGAGATCGAGCCGTTGTTGATGATGCGGCCGCCTTGCGGCACCTGGGCTTTCATCAGACGGAAGGCCTGCTGCGTGCACAGGAATGCACCGGTCAGGTTAGCGCCGAGAATGGCGTTCCATTGCTCGAAGCTCAGCTCTTCCATCGGCACGGCCGGCAGGCCCATGCCGGCATTGTTGACCAGAAGGTCGAGGCGGCCATAACGGTCGGAGATCGCATCGAAGAGGCCGCGAACTGACGTGGGGTCGCTGACATCGGCCGCAACCGCAAGAAATTCCGCCCCGGTTTCTTCGGAGAGCTCGTGCGCGGCTTTTTCGAGAATGTCCGAACGCCGCCCCGAGATGACGACCTTGAAGCCCGCCGAGCCGAGTGCCTTGGCGATGGCCCGACCAATGCCCGTGCCGCCGCCGGTCACCAATGCGGTTGTGGTCTGTGTGTGCGCTGACACCTCCATCATGCAACTCTTCCTTCCAGTTCGTCTTCGATATGTGCCTGCACGATCTCGTCAAAGCTCTGCTCAGCCTTGAAGCCGAGATCGCTCGCGCGTCTGGCATCGAATTGCGTCGCCCAGCCGGAAACGATGCGCTCGATCACCGGGTCCGGTTCCCGGCGGATGAGCGCAACAGCCTTGTCGCCGCCGACACGGCGCAAGGCATCGATCTCATCGGAAACGAGCGCCGAGAGCCCGGGCATGGTGAGATTGCGCCGCGGCCCCACCTTCGCCGTATCGAGCGTTGTGGCATGCACGAAGAAACCGACCGCCGAACGCGGGCTCGCAAACCAGTGTCGTACCGTGTCGCTGACCGGCAGAATGGCTTGCCTGCCGACAAGTGGTTCGCGCAGGATGTTGGAAAAGAAGCCGGAGGCCGCCTTGTTCGGGGCGCCGGGCCGAACACAGATGGTCGGCAATCTGATGCCTAAGCCATCGAAAATGCCGCGGCGTGAATAGTCGGCGAGCAGGAGTTCGGCAATCGCCTTCTGGGTGCCGTAGCTCGTTAGTGGCGCAGTCAGGAATTCGTCGCCGATAACCTCAGGGAAGGGGGTGCCGAACACGGCGATGGAGGAGGCGAAGATGACGCGTGGTGTATAGGCGGATTTCAGGCCCTGTTGGCGAATAGCTTCGAAGAGGGCCCGCGTGCCGTCAAGATTGACGGAATAGCCCTTGTCGAAGTCGGCCTCGGCTTCGCCGGAGACGATGGCAGCAAGATGGAAGATCATATCCGGGCGATCTTCGATGAGCTTTTCTGCAACGCCTGAAGTCGCAAGGTCGACCGTCAGGGCCTTCGATATGGAGGCAAGCGCTTCCGGCACCGGCGGCTGGAAGGCATCGACCAGCGTCAGGCGATCGATGGTCTTGCCGAAAACTTTCGGCTCGGCGGCAATGCGGTTGACAAGCTTGCGGCCAACCATGCCCGCAGCGCCCAAGATCAAAACATGCATATCGGCTTTTCCTCCCAATAGGCTGATATCAGTGTTCGGGAGAATTCCCGAGTGAATCTCTTTGAAGGCCTTTAGGCATCGGGGATGCCGGCCGTTCTCTCACCTGAATGCTTGCAGCCAGGCAAGCCCTGCGTCCGTCGTGGTCGCCGGCCGATATTCCGCGCCGATCGGCCTATCATAACCAAGCTTTTCCAAGAGGTGCAGAATGTGACGATAGTCGATCTCCCCGTGGTCCGGTTCGCGCCGGTCCGGAACGGAAGCGATCTGGATATGACCGATGGCCGCCATGTGCGTTTGCAGCCTGTGTGTCAGATCGCCCTGCATGATCTGGAGGTGATAGCAGTCGAACATCAGTTTGAGGTTGCCCGCGCCGACCGCAGCGATGATGTCCAGCGCCTGATCGGCCGTCCGCAGGAAGTAGCCTGGCGCGTCGCGATGGTTGAGCGGCTCGATCAGCACCGTTGCTCCCACCTTGCCGGCGCGTTGGCAGGCATAGCGGAGATTGGCGATGAAGGTGGACCGTGCCTCGTCGCCGGCTGCCTTGCCGGCCATCACATGCACGTTTCGTGTGCCGATGGCGGCCGCATAATCGATCGCCTGATCGATGAGCAGGCGGGCCTCATCTTCGCGCCCGGGAATGGCGGCAAGTCCGTTGTCGCCAGCCGCGACATTGCCGCGGGCCGTATTGAGGCCGAGCATGGCAAGGCCTGTTTCCTGCAATGCCTGAAGCATGGCTTCAGCGGGCGTGTCATAGGGATAGTGGCATTCGACGGCATCGAAGCCGGCAGCCTTGGCGGCGCGGATCGCGTCAGGGAGGGAAAGCTCCTGCCACAGGAACCCTAGATTGGCCGAAAAGCGCGTCATGTTCAGTCCCACTCCACGTCATAGGTGCGAACGAGATCGGCGATTTGCGCGTCCGTCAGCAGCGAAGGATTGGCCCCGCGCGTCAGCATGGCAAGTTTTGCCGTCTCTTCCAGTTCTTCTATCGCATAGACAGCCGCTTCCAGATCCTTGGCCGAGACGACAGGTCCATGTGCTGCCAGCATCACGGCGCTGCGCTTGCCGGCAAGGCCGCGGATGGCGTCGCCCATGGCCGGGTCGCCCGGCATGAAATAGGGCAGCAGCTTCACTTTGCCGAGCTTCATGATCGAATAGGCTGTCAGGGGCGGCAGCATGTTGTCGGCATCGACATCAGGCAAGATCGAGAGCGCCACCGAATGGCTGGAGTGGAGATGCACGACGGCGCCGGTCTTTTTCGGCCGCGTCTCGTAGAAGGCCGCATGCAGCGGCATTTCCTTCGTCGGCTTGTCGCCACCAATCAGGCGTCCGTGGCTGTCGAACAGCGACAGGCGTGCGGGATCGAGGCGTCCGAAGGAACTGCCCGTCGGCGTCACCAGCAGGCGCCCGTCGGTAAGGCGCGCTGAAATATTGCCGGAGGAGCCGGCCGTCAGGCCACGATCGTAGAGCGACTTGGCCATCACACATATCTGTTCGCGCAATGCGGCTTCTTCGCTCATGCGGCCTCCAATCGATCAAAGGCATCAGTAAAGAAGCCTTCGCCGCCGAAGTTGCCTGATTTCAGGGCGAGTGCAATTTGTTCTCCGTCCACCGTCGCAAATGTCCAGGGAACGCCAGGCGCTATCTCCGGGCCGATCGCCAGATGTGTGACGCCGAGCGCCTGTGTGATCGCACCGGAAGTTTCTCCACCGGCAACGACGAAGCGGCGCGTGCCGCGATCGAAGGCGGCGCGGGCAATCTCGGACAAGGCGTCCTCGACGACCTGCCCAGCCTTGTCCCTACCCAGCTGCTCCTGAGCTTGCCGTACTTCGTCGGGCTCGGCGGTGGCATAGATGAGCTTTGGCGCGTCGGGAGATTGCCGACGCAGCCACTCCAGTGCAGTGTCGGGGCCTTCCTGTGCAAGCGTGATCGGATCGAGCCGCAGGCTGACGACTTCGTCGGCATAATTGGCAACCTGCCGACGTGTCATGGCAGAGCAGCTGCCGGATAGGACGATCGAGCCGCCGGCGACCTTTGGCAGTGCCTGTCGATGTTCGGAGAGGCTGACGAGACCCTGCTCCATGTAGAATCGCGGAAGCTGGCCGGCAATCGCGCTGCCGCCCGTCAGCAGCGGCATGTCAAAGGACGCCGCGGCGATTGTACGGAGATCATCGTCACAAACGGCATCGACGATCACATGCCGGATGCCCTCGCTGCCTAGTTGCTCCAGCCGTGCTTTCAGCGCTGCCGCACCCTTTGAGACGAGGTTGCGGTTGGCAAGGCCGACTGTGCCGGCCACCTGCGGCGTCAAGAGCCGCGCAAGGCTGGAATCGCGCATCGGCGTCAGCGGATGGTCCTTCATCGGGCTTTCCGACAGAAGGTGCTCGCCGACGAAGAGATGACCCATGAAGACGCTGCGGCCGTTTTCCGGAAAGGCTGGGCAATAAATCGTCTGGGTCGCACCGGTCTCGGCGATCAGCATATCCGCGATCGGACCGATATTGCCTTCGGCCGTGCTGTCGAATGTCGAGCAGTACTTCCAGAAGAAGCGGTTCGCACCGGCTTCTTTCAGCCAGTCAAGCGCTTGCCGGGCTTGTTTGACGGCGATATCGACCGGCGACGTCCGGCATTTGAGGGCGATGACCTCGAAGGCCGCCGTTTCGCTTCGATCGCGTTTTTCCTGCGGTATGCCGATCCGCAACGAAACGGGCAATCCGCTGCGCGCGAGCAGCGCGGCAAGATCCGTCGCCCCGGTAAAGTCATCCGCGATGCAGCCAAGCAGAAGTGCCATTGTCTAGTCCTTCACACCCGGCAGGCTGGCGCCGCTCTTGGCGGCCAGAATCTTTGCAACGGCGGCGTCGTCTTCAAGACCGAGACCCGCTTGCGATGCTTCAACGAAGAGCTCGAGCGCTGTTGCGGCGAGGGGGGTGACGGCTCCGGTTCTGCCGGCCTCCGAGGTCACGATGCCAAGGTCCTTGACGAAGATGTTGACCGCCGAACGCGGCGTATAATCGCCGGATACGATGTGCTCGCCGCGATTCTCGAACATCCAGGACGAGCCGGCGGATACGCAGATCACGTCATAGAGCGTTTTCAGATCGATGCCGGCCTTGGCGGCAAGCGTCATGGCCTCGGCCGTTGCGGCGATGTGCACGCCGGCCAGCAGCTGGTTGATCATCTTGACCTGCGAGCCGGCGCCGGGGCGATCCCCCAGCCGGAATACCTTGGCCGAGATGGCGTCGAGCACCGCCGATGCCTTATCGAAGGCTTCGGGCATGCCGGATGCCATGACGGTGATCTCGCCCGCAAGCGCGCGGACATGGCCGCCGGAAACGGGGGCATCGATGACGAACATGCCTGCTGCCTCAAGTCTTTCGGCAATGGCTGTCGTCGCACTCGGCGCCATGGTTGTGCAGAGCAGGAATGTGGTCGCGGGACGAGCGGTTTCTAGCGCACCGTTCTGCCCGAAAAGCACGTCTTCGACCTGTTTGCTGTTGACGACATAGACAAGGATCACGTCAGCGTCCTTGGCGGCGGATGCCGGCGTCGTGCAGGGCGTGCCGCCGCTTTCGGCGAAGCGGGCGAGGACCTCGCTGCGAACATCGCAGCCGCAGACGGCAAAATCCGCTTTCAGAAGGGATAGGGCAGCGCCCCAACCCATGGACCCCAGGCCGATGACGGCGGCCTTCTTCGTGTTCTGCACGGCGTTACCTCTGTGATTTTTGGCTATGTTACCGATACCGGTATCGGTAACATAGCCTCATTTTCCTGGTAATTGTCAAGAGGTGGATGTTTGCCTTTTCAAGGAAACATTCTATGAAGAACAGCGGCAATGTGCCAGCCGCCATGGTTCATCGAGGGTTGCTTGGGGATGCGCAAACCCACTCTGGAAGAAGTCGCGATCGAAGCGGGCGTCAGCAAGATGACGGCATCGCGCGCCCTGCGTGGCGTTGCCGACGTCTCCAGCGAGACGCGCGACAGGGTGATCGAGGCGGCGGCGCGGATGAATTATGTCGGCAACAGGCTGGCGCTCTCCTTGTCCTCGCAGCGTACCAACCTGGTCGCTGTCGTCGTTCCCAGCATGTCGAACATCGTCTTTCCGGAAGTGCTTGCCGGCATTTCCGCCGGACTTGACGGTTCCGGCATGCAGGCCGTCTTTGGCATATCCGATTATGATGTCGCCAAGGAGCGCGAGATCATCCGTGACATGCTCTCCTGGCAGCCCTGCGCCATCATCGTCACCGGGCTCGATCAGCCGGAAGAGACGGTGGAGCTGCTCCGCCACGCCAATATTCCGGTCATCCAGCTCATGGATCTCGACGGCACGCCGATCGATTTCAATGTCGGATTGTCCCATGGTGCGGCGGGAGAGGATATGGCCGAAGCGCTAATTGCGGCGGGGCGAAGGCGGTTCGGCTATGTCGGCAGTGCTTTGGCGCAGGATCTGCGCGCGGGCAAGCGCAAGGCCGGCTTCGAACGCGTCCTGCATGCCCATGGTATGGGGTTTGCCGAGCAGCGGATCGATGATGCCTTTTCCTCGATCGCGCTTGGAAAACAGCTGACGATGGCCATGCTCGCGACGGTGCCGGATCTCGATTGCATCTATTACTCCAATGACGACATGGCGAGTGGCGGGCTATTTTCCTGCATGGAATTGGGCGTTGCAGTTCCTGAGAAGATCCTGATTGCCGGCTTCAACGGACTGGATCTGGTCAGCTCGTTGCCCGCGCCGATCGCAACGTCGCGCTCGCCCAGGCGCGCCATCGGTGAGGTTGCGGCGCAATTGGTGCGCGATGCGGTCGTGACCAACCAGGATGCGATGCGGAAAACCATAGCGTTCAAGCCGACAATCGTGGGAATTAGTGGCTATGAAGTGGCTGGCGGCGCTTCTTGATATCTCTTCATAATTCCTCTCTTCCGACGGCGCGATGAAAGTCCAAACCTTGTCAGCGCGCGACGGAGGCCAATATCCCTTTCGTTGATTGCTTGAACTCGGAAACAGCGGCCCGCTGTGACCGTCTCCTTCGTTCGGCACGATGTGCCCTTCTCAAGCAAAGGATTTTCGAGAATGCGATTCCCCCAGGCTGTGATTTTCGCTTGTGCCGTCAGTGCCATATCCGCGATTTCCTCGGGTGTATGGGCTGCCGGCTTCAAAGATATCGTCGTTTCGACCAAGGAGGGTTCGGATGCTGCGCAAAACAGCTTTGCTCCCGATACGCCGAAGATCTTTGTTTCAGCTCACCTTACGAAGGACGTACCGTTGTGGAGTGATGTCAATATCGCATGGATTGCCGTCGACACCGGCGGAGCGGCGCCGCCGAATTACAAGATCGACAGTGTCGATCTGCATATTGGATATATGATCAACAGCGTAAAATCCGCGATGACGAAACCGAACAACGGTTGGCCCGTCGGGAGCTACGAGATCGTTTTTTCCGTCAACGGCAAAGTGATGGAAACGACCGATTTCACCATCAAGTAGACCGGCGATTGCCGGTGATGAATTTGACGGCATTTCAGCCTTAGTCAGTTGGGCTTCGATGTCTGCATGATGGCGTCGGACAACTGTAAGCCTAAGCTTGGCAATAAGATTTCCCGAAAAATTCACGGTCTGGAAACATTCGGAAACCGGCACGGCTAAACGATCGGATAGACCGGCCGACAGTTTTCTTATCGCGGAGTCCGATTATCGATGTTCCTTACCAATCCGTGGCGACGGGAAGAGTTGAGCCATATCGTTGTCACCACCTTCAATGAAAAAGGTTATCGCGACTACGGAAAGAAATGCATCGAGACCTTCCTTGCTTGCTGGCCGAAAGATGTTTCTCTGGTCGTCTATGCCGAGGATGTCGAAATCGAGGAGAAGGACCGCCGTCTTCTGGTGTTCGACCATTGCAAGGCTCTGTCTCGACTGCGCGACTTTCGCGAGGCCCATGGTGACAATCCGCAGGCAAATGGATGTATTCCGTCACGCAATGGATTGGTGCGTGATTTTCGCTGGGACGCCGTGCGCTTTTCCAACAAGGTCTTTGCTGTTGCCGATGCCGTCAGACGCTATCACAACATGGTCGACCAGCTGATATGGCTCGATGCGGATACTGTGACCCATAGAGCCATTCCGAAGAGTTTTCTCGACAGGATCGCGCCGCGTGGAAATCAGCTTGCCACCTATCTGAACAGGAGAATCTATCCTGAGTGCGGATGGGTGGGGTACAACCTGCGTCATCCCGCGATATTGACCTTTATCGACCGTTTCGAAGGGGCTTATTCCTCCGGCTATTTCCTGACGATGAAGGAAAGTCATGACAGCTTCGTTTTCTGGAAAGTGCTCCAGCAGATGGAGCGAGACAAGGAAGCCAGATTCAGGCGGCTCGGCTCGCGTCTGACGAAAACCCATGTCTTCATCAACAGCGTCTTGGGCGCTTATCTGGATCATCTGAAAGGCGATAGGAAGGCTGCCGGAAGGAGCCGCCGGCGCGATCTCAAATGGCATCGCCGCGAGCCGTGGTGGCAATGATTTCCGACCATTTGCGGCAGTGAAAATCCCGTGTCTGTGGGGTGGCAGCACAGACGATCAAGTTGTCTTTTAGGGTGCGTGGTACTAATCTGAGTAGCATTGAGGGATTGGGAATTCATGCACGACGATTCGATCCTGCCGACAGAGATCGCTGTTTCACTTGGCTTGATCTGCAATATAGGCGCTCCGCTTCTGGCCTTTTGGGTGGCGGGGAAATTACCTCGGTTTCGCCTCTGGATTCATGGTGTCGCTTTCGTCGCTATCCTTGCCTCGCCGGTGATGGCGATGATCCTCGGCTTGCCCGATCTGCTTCCTGAAGAGGAAGAAAGCTCAGGCGCTCGCTTTGCATTTTTGCCTCTGATCGTCGAGGCAGCCATCATCGTGCTGCTCTATTGTCTGGCGGGGGCGATGCTCCTATCCCAATCCGTCCATTCGGCAATCACAGACTGGCACGGCGGAGGCCGGCTCTCGCAGGCGATGCCGCGTCCTCGCCGCGCAGCCGGGGGCAGAACTTACATCTCCAAAGGTTCCAAATCACGATAGATTCGTTCAGGCGAACGCACGGGGTTCTTGATCGCCACCGATGCTGCGGAATCGTGATCGATAGGCCGTCGGTGACAATCCGACGCTTGCGCGAAAATGATGACGAAAGTTTGCGGCGCTTCCCAGACCGACATGCATCGCGATGACCGAAATGGGAAGGCTTGTTTCTTCCAAAAGTTCGCGCGCTCGGGCGAGACGTTCGTTCTGAAGCCATTCCCCCGGTGCGATCCCCATCGCTTCGTGAATGTGGCGATGCAGGCTTCGCACGCTTACGCAGGCTTCTTCCGCCATGCGCTGGACGCTCCATTGTTGTGCGAGATCTCCCCGGATCACATCCAGCAGCGTAGAGAGCCGCGTGGCACCACGCCCTGCGACAGGCCGCTCGATGAACTGCATTTGACCGCCTTCGCGATGGGCGGCGACGACTAGGCGCCGGGCCACGCTGTTGGCTGCCTTGGCGCCAAAATCCTTGCGCACGACATGAATGCAAAGGTCGAGCCCGGCAGCGCTGCCAGCCGATGTCAATATGTCGCCTTCGTCGACATAGAGGGAATGCGGCTCGACATCGATTTCCGGATAGGCGGCAGCAAGCTTCCCGGCATGATGCCAGTGGGTGGTGGCGCGTCTGCCCGACAGCAGGCCGGTTTGAGCCAGCACGAAGGCGCCTCCGCAGATCGACACCAGCCTGCTCCCGTTGGCGTGAGCTTTCCGCAGTGCTTTTAGAAGCGGCTCGGGAGCAGTGGCATCCGGCCCGCGCCAACCCGGTATGACGATCGTATCGGCCTGATCGAACAGCTCAAGGCCGCCGTCCGAATTGACCGTAAGGCCGCCGGCGCCCCGAATGGGTCCGGGTTCCACTGCCGCGGTCATGCAGCGATACCAGCCCGAACCCATTTCCGGCCGCGACAATCCGAACACTTCGAAGGCGCATCCGAATTCGAACGTGCAGAGCTGGTCATAGGCGGCGATGACGACAAGCGGATTGGCATTCTTTGGCATAATCCTTGCGGTAATGGCTTTTTCGGCCACTGGCAACAGCCGTTCGCCCACGACTACTATTCCTCATCGGATCGCGGCGCGGTTCATGCGCCTGTACAAAGAAAGAGACGGTGGTGGAGATGAGACTGATCGGAATGCTGGATTCGCCTTTTGTCAGGCGCGTGGCGATCTCGCTACGCGCGCTCGATATAGCATTCGTGCATGAGCCGCTTTCTGTTTTCAGCGCCTTCGATGCTTTTGCTGATATCAATCCCGTCGTGAAAGCCCCGTCACTCGTCACGGATGATGGAATCGTCTTGATGGATTCGAGCCTTATGCTTGAGCATGCCGAACGCATTGCTGTGCCCGGACATAGCCTCATGCCCCTCGATCCGCGGACTCATGCTCGGTCTCTGCGGATCATCGGTCTTGCACTGGCGGCGTGTGAAAAGACGGTTCAGATCGTCTATGAGCATAATCTGCGCCCCATGGAAAAGCAGCATCAGCCTTGGCTCGATCGGGTTCATAGCCAGCTTGCCGCGGCATATCGCCTGCTGGAGGTGGAGATGCCGCAGGCCGATTCCTGGCTTTTCGGTACACGGCCGCTCCAGGCGGATATCACCAGTGCCGTCGCGCTTCGCTTCACGCGCGAGATGCTACCCGATGCCCTCGATGTCAGGGCTTGTCTGCGCCTTCATGCGCTGTCGGCCCGCGCCGAGGAGAGTGATGAGTTTCGTGCCTTTCCCTTCCGCTGAGGCATGTCGTGCAGAAGCGCTGCGATCTTGCCGCAGCGCGGCACTCAATCTGGCTCCGGCCGCGTTCAGGCAGAGTTCATGCGAATCGGCGTATCTCTATCCTCGTCTACAGGACAGGAAATGGGGGTAAGGGAAATGCTTCAAGGTTTGGTACGGATTTCGCGTGTTGCCGTAGTCGGATTGGCCGCGTTGCAACTGATGACGTCTGTCGCTTCGGCGCAGTATTACGGCGGCGATGATGGTGATGCACCGCCACCCTGGCAGCGTGACCAGGGTCGGGACTGGAGAGGTCCGCCGCGTGGCTGGGATCGTGACCGTGACAGAGGCTGGGATCGTGATCGTGATCGAGGCTGCGACAGACGCGATCTCATGCGCGCCGCGCGGGCGGAAGGCTTCCGTCGCATCGATTCGATCGACAGCAACGGACGGCGCATTGTCGTTCGCGGCTGGAACGATGGCGGCCCCGACCGTATGGTTTTCGGCAATCGACGCGGCTGCCCGGTTATCGGCTGACGCTCAAAATGGCGCATAAGCGGAAGCCGAGTGTGGTTCGGCCTCCGCCTGCATCACGGCAGCGCATGCTTTCGACTGGCTGAAAGGGACGCGTTTGCCGTTACTGTCAGACTTTACGATGATCCGGTGCCGCTCGCCCTTTCAGGCTGCGGCGGGTTGTGATTTCGCGGCAATGACGCCGCGTTCAGATTGAGATTTGGCAGATGTTCCGACGTCGGTATTCCGTGACTTGACCCGGAATTGCCAATATATGCCCCAAGGATCTCTCACTCCGCCGCGATCATCCGGGCAATCCTTTCCCAGTGCATGACGCAAACCGTTCGCCTCGTCTTCCGTTGCACACTCGACGGTGATGGAAGAACTATGCTCCAAGCGATCGAATGGTCCGGCCTCGAATCCCATATAGGAGCGGTTTCCGAGTTTGAAGCCAGCAAACTTTACGCTGCCCGCCGGCCCATTCGGTTGGTCGGTTAGTATGTTCGAGATCCATCCGGATGCCGAACCAGGGATGAGCGTCGTATAGAGTTCGATCGCTTTTTCCATGTCATGCCGAAACCAGAGATGCTGCCTGACCTTCATGGTGTCTCGCTTTCTTCAAATCTTAGCTGGACGGCGTGCGACATGAAGGAGGCATGCTTACCGTTCGCTGAATAAAATTCATGCCGCCGATGACCCGCTTCTTATTGAGCGGTGCCATCGACGGCATGCTGAAGAGTTGCTTCTAACCGTTCGTGCTCACCCCTGCGGAGCACGGACGGACACGCAACACTATTTCTCCGCAACTCTACCAGCGAGGGCCATTACGTAGTCGTCTGCAATATCGGCCAAGGTCAAAGCGACTTCCGGCTCGTTCCAGCCTGCAGCAAGCACCATTTGAACGAAATCGCGGAAGGCCACTTCAAGGACCTCTTCGCGCTCGACGGCGCGGTATGAATCATTGACGGGATGCTGAGGCTTGCTGATCTCTATTGTTTGGCGAGTAGATACCATTGCTGTTTTCCCTAAGAGTTGCCCCGGTGGACGCAGAGTACATTCACCAAACACCAGAGCTTTGGTGCCCAAACGATTATTGTTCTTCTTTTTTAATGGGTTACGCACCATATGTCGTTAGACGTGCATCCTGAAACTTGCAGCAGCGTCCATTTTCGCAATTGCTGAAGTGCGGTTTCGGACCGGCATGGGGACCCGGTGGGAAGATGCGCTTCCGCTTGCACGGGCCTTCCGGTCCCGCGCCTGCCTCAAGGCATCAAAATCCGCTGTCTAGTGATAGTAGCCGAGGGTTTTCAGCCATTCGTCGAAGGAGTGGCTGCTGCCGGACGATGCTGGCGAGACGATCTGCCCGAGATAGCGCGGAATGGTAAGGTTTCTGGCTTCGCGGGGACTGTAGCCGAACTCCTTGCCGAAGGCGCGACTGAAGTGCGCTGCCGAGGAAAAGCCGACGGCAAAGGCGATGTCGACGATCTGCTCCCGATTGGCTGGATCGCTGAGGGCGGCATGAGCCGACAGTAGACGGCGGCGCTGAATATAGTGATGCACGCCGCCATATTGTTCGAATATCTGATAGAGCCTGGTACGGGATATGCCGAGCTCGCGACATATGTGCTCGACCGTCAACTCACCCGAAGTGAGATTGCCTTCCACGAACCGGCGCACACGCTCGGTCACCGCGAGGGTGCTGTGTTGCTCCATGCCGGTCGATTGCGCCGCCGAAGTCGAAACGGAAGCCACAATCATATTGCGTACCGTCTGGACGACGTGCGGCAGATCGGTGGCTGCAAAGCGTGGAAGATTGTCTTCGACGCTATCGAGAAATTCGATCAGCATATTGGTGAATATGCCTGAGAGAGCGGCGTTGTTCTCGATCTCCACCGGTGTTGGGACATCAAACAGCAGCGCTCTCGGCAAAAACAGCGAAAGGCTTTTCGCCTCGGTGGACCGCCCTCGAAAAGGGTGTCCCAAAGATCGCAGTTCCACCTTGCCCGGCTTACCCTCCAGAACACGGCCATCGACCTCCGTCCAGGTCCGGCCGCTGCTCAGCAAGGAAATATGCCAGTGATCGATGTGGTTGGTTTTCGCCTTCGCCTGCGACCGCATGTAGCTATGGGGCGGTGTGTCCTGTTGAACGATGAGCATGCCGCCAAGATTCCATGCGATGTGGTCGGCAGCGAAGCCGGCTTCCGGCAAGACATTATCCGGCAGCCGGACATCGGCTACGGGAGCGACATAGGCTTGCCAGGCGGCAAATTGCTCGACCGGCTCCATGTCGCGCGTTGAGAACTTTAAAGGCTGCAAGGCTGGCGGAGGCAGGGCTTCCTCGGTGGTCGCTTCCTCCGATCGCGGAAAACGCCGCCTGTCAGATTGCGAGGACTTCCTGTCCTTGCGCCATGGCTGGCCCTTCGTCTCGTCTGACGCAGATTCAGATCGTTCTTCGCGTCGGAAATCAGACAATCCGGTCTCCTCGAACACCATCAGCACAGGACATGAGCATCACCGTCAACTCTTCATCCGTGATCAAGCCGCAACTGCTCCTTGCTTCGATCGAATAAGGTTTGAACCCTGCCTTGAGCTGTCTTCTCCAGCTAGTCGGTATGCCGCAATCCCTGCCGTATCCCTAGCTCTTCTATCATACTAAGGCTTTCATTTGCTGCGCCTTTTTGAAAAGGCAAGCCTTACGGGTCACCAAACCCATATTCCCGCTGCAATTGTCCTAAAATATGACCGCTCGTGGGGCCGGCCTGCGTCATGCCGGTGCGTTTTGTAAGCCGCATGTTGCATGACCATCGAAGTCCTGCATCCGAGCGCGTCCAAGCGAAAGCACGAGCTCTTTCGATGCGACTGATATGGCAAACCGGTCCGAAACTGTTCCATTTTTGTCGCCGCTGGCTTGGCACCCCCCGATCACTAGCGTATTTTCCGGCGATTCTCTCAAAATGCGTCTTGCAAACGACCAATTCCGGTTTCACAGACCCTATGCGTAGTTTGTAGTTGCCCATCCCGCCAAGCTTGCCTAGGCAGATATCAACTGCAATTTTGGAATGAGACATGACCGAATCCTCGATAATCCCCGTCTTCGATGGCCATAACGACGTGCTGCTTCGGCTGCGTCGCGGTGGCTTGAATTCCGTCAACGCTTTCCTGCATGGCGAAGCTGCCGGACATATCGATCTGCCTCGCGCCCGCCGTGGCGGTCTCGCGGGCGGCCTCTGCGCCATATTCATCCCGTCGCCGGATCAGCCAAAGGCTGAAAATGCCGATTTCGCAACACCTGCCCAACCGGATGCCCTGAATGAAACCTTAGCGATGGCACGGCTTCTGCTTGCGATCGAAGCCCGGTCCGAGGGAGCTGTGAAGGTTTGCCGCTCAGCCGGTGATATCAGGCGGTCGATTGCCGAAGGCCAGTTCGCTGCGGTGTTCCACATCGAAGGTGCGGAAGCGGTCGCGGCCGATCTCGATGCTCTCTACGTCCTGCACCAGGCTGGCCTGCGCACGCTTGGACCTGTCTGGAGTCGTCCCAATGTCTTTGCCTATGGTGTGCCTTTCCGATTTCCTTCGACGCCCGATATCGGCCCAGGCCTGACCGATGCGGGCAAGGATCTGATCCGCGCCTGCAACGAGCTCAGGATCATGATCGATCTCTCGCATATGAACGAGCAGGGATTCTGGGATATCGCCAAACTGTCGAATGCGCCGCTGGTCGCCTCGCATTCCAACGCGCATGCCATCAGCCCGCATAGCCGCAATCTGACCGACAGGCAGCTCGACGCGATCCGCGATACCGGCGGCCTGGTTGGTATCAATTTCGGCGTGCTCTTCCTGCGGGATGATGGTGTCAGGAACACCGATACGCCGCTCGAAATTCTCGTTCGCCACGTTGCTTACATTGCCGAGCGCATCGGCATCGAGCATGTCGCGCTCGGCTCCGATTTCGACGGCACGACCATTCCAGCGGCACTCGGCGATGCGAGCGGCCTGCCGAAGCTGATCGACGCCCTGCGTGCGCATGGGTTTGATGACCAGGCGCTTGCCAAGATCGCCCATCAAAACTGGGTTCGCGTCCTCGAACAGACATGGGGCGGCTGAGGCGAGGCGCTTCTCGCTTCTGTCTGCGTTAAGGCAACTGGGCGGCTCGCCTATCGTTCGACGAGGTTGATCGACAGTGGGTGCATTGGCCGCAATGTCACCTTCATGACCGGCTTGGGTGAGGGCTCGTTCGAGCCGGTTACGCGGAATCTTTGCAGGAGCACGGCGAGGATCGCAACAGCCTCCATCATCGCAAAGCCGTTGCCGATGCAGACGCGCGGACCAGCGCCGAAAGGCATGAAGGCATAGCGATGGCGGTTTCTTGCCACCTCCGGCTCAAAGCGGTCGGGATCGAAAACCTGCGGGTCTTCCCAAAGGTCTGCATGATGATGCACGGCGTAGATTGGTACATAGATAATGGTGCCGGCCGGTATGGTGTGCGTACCGATGGTACATTCGCGGATCACTGCGCGCGAAACGATCGGCGCCGGCGGATAAAGCCGCATGGCTTCGGAAAAGACCTGCCTGGCATAGGTGAGCTTGCCGAGATGTTCGGCCGTCAAGGGGCCGCCCTTGGTCACGGTGGCGATCTCTTCGAAGAGCCTCGCCTGGCAGTCTTGATGGCCGGCAAGAAGATGGAAGGTCCAGGCAAGACCGAGGGCCGTCGTCTCGTGACCGGCCGTGATGAAGGTCATCAGATTGTCGATAACCTCCTCATCTGTCATCATGCGACCGGTTTCGGGGTCGGCTGCGTCAAGCAGCATGGAAACCAGATCGTTCCTTTCCTTGCCGCTGCGGCGTCGTTCGGCAATCACCGCGCCAAGGGTCGTTCGCAGGAAGGTGACGGCTGATCGCGCCTTTTCCTTGCCGGGATGTGGCATCCAGTCGGGTAGACCAAGCAAGCCGAGCGCGAATTTCCAGCCGGTCGGCTTGAGGTAGTTGGTGATATTGCGCTCGACCTTGTCGACATCGATGCCATCGCCGCCCGACATCATCGTATCGACGATAATATCGAAGGTGGTGCGCATCATTTCCTGACATAGGTCGATGGAGCTGTTCTTATGAGTGCGCCAGAGATCGCGCCTGCGTCCGGCAGCCGCAATCATGGCCGGCTGGAGCTCCAGCAGCTTTTCGTGGCGAAAAGCGCCGGCCACCGATTGGCGCTGCCATTTCCAATGGGCGCCATCGGAGGTGAGAATGCCGTTGCCGAGTGCGGGGCCTAGCACGCGACGGACATCCTCGCCCTTGCCGAGCGCATCGGAATTGCGCACCAGCGCCTGATAGATGAGCTCGGGATCCGCGAGATAGATCCGCAGTTTGCCGCCCACCTTGGTGCAAACCATGGGCTCGGTAAAGATTTCCGGTGGTAGTGCGTCAAGCGGATTGCGGATCAGCGAAAGCAGGACATGCGGCATGGAGCGCGGGGTAAGGGGAAATGTCATCTCTGAGAGACCGGCAGCGTTCACGCTTGCATTCATCCTTCTATCTCCTTGTTCGCCCTGGCGGATGCCTGTAGATCAGGATTAAGGTATTTGCCTTAGAGAGAATAAGGTGGATACCTTAGAGCTTCAAGGGGAGATCGAAATGTCGGCCAACAAAAGCAGAGGAGCGGAAGCCGCAGCGCGGCCCCACACACGTGAGCGGATCCTCGTCTCGACTTTGTCGCTCTTCAATCAGAAGGGGCCTGAGGCGGTGACCACTGCCGAGATCGCCAAGGCCGTGCACATCAATCAGGGCAATCTCTATTATCATTTCCGCACCAAGGAATCGCTTGTGCTCGCCTTGTTTTCCCGTTTCGAAGCCGATGCCTTGGCGCTGGTCAGGCAGGCTGATGCCGTTCAGGGAGCGGATTCGAAAGCCTATGCCGGTTTTCTGCGCAAATGGTTCTCGCTCATCTGGACGCATCGCTTCCTATTTCGGGACATTCCAGGCCTCTTGGCGATTGCCCCCGGCTTGAAAGCGCCAATCCTGATGGTCAGTTCGGGCATGCGCCTTTCCGTCGACGTCATTTTTCAGCGAATGGAGGATGCCGGCCTGATCAGCGTCGCCTTCAGCGACCGCAAGCCGCTGATGACCAATATGTGGATCGTGTCGACCTATTGGGCCGTCTATCTCGGCCTTCAGGAAGGGATTAGCGATCTTGCGCCCGCGCATGTGCATTGGGGACTCGGCCAGGTCGCCAGCTTGCTGCGACCCTATCTTTCGCCGCAGGCACGAGCGGATCTTGAAGAGATGCTCACGGAACCCTTCGCGTAAGGCCTTTCTGGCGGGTAAGTCCTTGCCGCCAACCCTTCGGCAAACGAACAAAGAATCTCCGAAGCCAGCCAAAATCGGATGATTTAATCTACAAAAAACATAGGGTTTATATCTAATAATTGCATGCGTCGCAGGGTCACGGTTCCGTCAGACGACGCTTGTGATGGATCGTGAGGATCGCGACGATGAGACTTATCACACGGCTTGCCCTGTCGGCCGTTACTCCGCTTCTTCTTGCGCAGGCCGCGCTGGCTGGCGGTGTGAATGGCGCTCCTGCGCCCTTTGACAAGGGGGGCGTGAAGATCGCCTTGGTCAGCTACATCTCCGCAGGCGATTTCTTCCAGGCCTATCAGGCTGGTGCAGAGGCGCAGGCCAAAGCGCTCGATATCGATCTGCGTGTCTTCCCCGGCCGTCAGGACGCAGCCGCCCAGCGCGAACAGATCCTTCAGGCGATCAATCTCGGTGTCTCCGCCATCGTCATCGATCATGGCCTGCCGGAATCGCTTGGCGATGTCGTTCAGCAGGCGCTCGACAAGGGTATCAAGGTCGTTGCTTTCGACGTCAATCTCAACAATCCGAAAATCCCGCAGGTCGAACAGAGCGATCATGAGCTTGCCGACCTTGCCCTGAAGCAGGTCGTCAAGGAGAACGGCGACAGCTTCAAGGCAGGCTATGTCTACGTCGCCGGCTTTGCCCCGCTCGACCGTCGCAACGAGGTTTGGGACGCGTTCAAGAAGCAGAATGCGGGCGTGGTCGAAAAAGCCCGCTTCGGCAATGTCAGCGATACGACGGCGACCTCCACGGCCGATCAGGCCAAGGCGGCGCTTGCGGCCAATCCCGACATCTCCGTCATCTTCGCGCCTTATGATGAATTCGCGCGCGGTGTGAAGCTTGCCGCTACGGATCTCGGCATTGCCGACAAGCTGAAGATCTATTCGGCCGACGTATCGACTGCCGACATTCAGGAGATCACCGAGCCGGGTAGCCCATGGGTTGCGACGGTTGCGACCAATCCCGCCGTTGTCGGCGCCGTCTCCATCCGCGCCGCCGCGTTGCAGGTCGCGGGACAAGAGGTTCCGCATCAGATCACCGTCAAGCCGACGCTGTTGACGCAGGAAGGGCTTCGCGCCGCTAAGGTCCAGACGATCGAGGAACTGGCCAAGAAAGTTCCGGCCTTCAGCGCCAGCGATGCGGTGACCGCCAGCTGGATACCGGACAAGCTTTTCTAAGCAGTCATCCTCGATATGCCGGCGGGACTTTCCGATCCCGCCGGATTACGTCCATGAACCGGAGTTCATATCATGAGCCAGTCCAACGTCGTCTTTGCGAGCAATCGAAACGCCACGCGCGAGGACCTTTTTACCAGAGCCGAAGAGATTTCCGTTGACCTTTCCAAGCGCGCAGCGGAGCTTGATCGCGAAGGTCGGCCGCCGCTCGGTGAAATCGTCAAACTGAAAAATGCCGGATTGTTGAACGCGCTGCATGAACCACAGATTGGCGGCGGCGGCCTCGATTGGGTGGATGGCTTGCGGCTGGTGCGCATTCTTGCGCGCGGCGAAAGCTCCATCGGCCAGCTTCTCGGCTATCACTATGTCAACAGCCAATATATCTATTGGGCCTTCGACGAGGCGCGCGCCCAGGAACTCGGCGGCAAGACGGTTGCCAACAGCCTTTACTGGGGTGCAGCGGTCAACCCTCGCGATCCGGGCCTCGTTCTGACCCGCCGCGGCAACGGCTATGTTCTGAACGGCCGCAAATCCTTTTCCACGGCCGCTCACGTATCCGACTACATCAACGCCAATGCCGCGCTTGATGACCGGATCGTCGGCTTTGCCGTTCCGACCAATCGGTCAGGCTACAAGGCCAATGACGACTGGGACAATTTCGGCCAGCGTCTCTCCGACAGCGGCAGCGTCGAGTTCCATGATTTCCCCGTCTATGAAGAGGATCTGGACAGAGTGGCATCGGCTGGCGGCGAAGCGCCGGTGCTCGCGACCTTCAACACGCCCCTCATTCAGCTTGTTTTCGTGAATTTCTATCTCGGCACCGCCGAAGGGGCGTTGCGAGAGGCCGTCGAGTATGTCCGCACTACAACGCGGCCATGGATCACCTCTGGCGTCGATCGGGCATCGGACGATCCCTATATTCTGGAGCGCGTCGGTGAATTCACAGCAGCCCTCAAGGCATCAGCCGCGCTGGCTGACAGCGCTGCGGCGGTGGTTCAGGAAGCTCTGGCGAGAGGAAGCAAGGCGACCGCACGGGAGCGTGGCGAGGCGGCAGCCGAGGCCTATGCTGCGAAGGTGCACGCGACCCATGTTGCCCTCGATATCACCTCACGCGTCTTCGAGCTGACTGGCGCCCGTTCGACCGCCGAGAAATATCGCTTCGATCGCTTCTGGCGCAATGTGCGGACGCATACCCTGCACGATCCGGTCTTCTACAAGGCCAAGGAAGTCGGCGAGTTCGTTCTGAACGACCGGATTCCCGAAGTCAGCCTCTACAGCTGACCACCGGGGCGAGAGCGCGGCGCGGCGTGGGCCTAGGGTTGGAACATACCACAGCTTCAAGCGCGCTCGCCCGATTGTGGCCTTCGCGCAATGCTGGGGATTGATGTTTCAATATCCGGCTCACAAATCCTGTGCTCAACTCATTATTCTGTGGAGGGTTGCCGGCACGTGCCGCAATGCGCACACGTTCCTCACTAGGATCTCCTGGCTCACGAATCGCTCCAACGTCTGTTTCCACAAGGACAGGCGATCGCGATTGAGAATGAAATTGATCCAATGGAGTCCTTCATGGCTGACACGCGCGCACCACTTTCCGGGGTGATACCGAAGATTTCCGTCGTTGGTGTCGGCGGTGGCGGCGGCAACGCGATCAACAATATGATCGCGCAACAACTTCAGGGTGTTGAATTCATCGCGGCAAATACGGATGCGCAGGCGCTTGCGACGTCCAAGGCGACGAGGCGCATTCAACTTGGCGCGCAGGTGACGGAAGGTCTCGGGGCAGGCTCCCTGCCGGAAATCGGACGAGCCGCTGCCGAGGAATCCATTGATGAGATCATGGACCATCTCCAGGGCACGCACATGTGCTTCGTGACGGCCGGCATGGGTGGCGGCACTGGCACAGGCGCCGCCCCGATCATCGCTCAGGTCGCGCGGCAGGCGGGCATTCTGACGGTCGGTGTCGTCACCAAGCCCTTTACGTTCGAAGGCAACCGGCGCATGCGCACGGCCGACGAGGGCATCGAGCGGCTGCGCGAAAGTGCAGACACTGTCATCGTCATTCCCAATCAGAACCTGTTTCGCATTGCGGATGCCACGACCACCTTCGCAAATGCCTTTGTGACTGCGGATCGCGTCTTGTATGCGGGTGTCAGCTGCATCACGGATCTGATCATCAAGGAAGGTCTCATCAACCTCGACTTCGCCGACGTCAAATCCGTGATGCGGGGGATGGGACGTGCGATGATGGGAACGGGCGAAGCCTCAGGGCCGGGCCGCGCATTGAAAGCGGCAGATGCCGCCGTCTCCAACCCGCTTCTGGACGACATGAGCATGAAGGGTGCGCGGGGCGTGCTGATCTCCATTTCCGGCGGAACGGACATGACGCTGTTCGAGGTCGATGAGGCCGCCAGTCGCATCCGCGACGAAGTCTTTGCCGATGCCGATATCGTCGTCGGCGCGATCTTTGACAAGAATCTCGACGGGGTGTTCAGGGTATCGGTCGTTGCAACCGGTCTGGAAAGTCTCGCGGCGTCCGCTGGTCAGTCCATGGAAGTCAATATGGATCGATACTGACCGGCTTCAGCGTGGCGGTCCTGATTTATGCCTGATTGTATGAAAGCCCCGGCGCTCACGACGGGGCTTTTGTCTATCCGTCAAAGCGCCCCGTTCTTCGGCGGGATGACGTCGTTGAGGTGATAATTGCCGACGACGTGATATTTCCAGCGAACGGGGTCATGAAGCGTATGCGTGCGCGCGTTGCGCCAGTGGCGATCGAGATTGAGGTCGAGCTTGACCGAGGCCGTGCCGGCAAGCTCGAACAGGATGTTTGTCGCTTCGATGGCGATTTCCGTCGTCAATACCTTGGCGGCGGCAACGGCCAGCGTCGCCTCGACCACTCTGTTTTCCGTCGTCTCGACCTGTGCGGCATCGACTTTACGGCCAGCGCGTTCGACGGTCGCAGCCGCCGCTTCAAGCCGGATGGCGATCTGGCCAACCTTGGCGATCGTCAGCGGATCGTCGCTCGCGCGTTCGACGCCGCTGTCCATCCAGGGACGCGATCTGGTCTTCACGAAATTCAGAGTCTCGGCGAAGGCGGCCCGCGCAATGCCGAGATCGACGCCGGCATGGATGATCTGGCCGACCGAGCCAATCGTCGTCGGCCGCTCGAAGCCCTTGTGGTGCAGGACGACATGGTCGGCATTGACATAGACATTGTTGAGCGCCGTGGTGCCACTGCCGGTCGTGCGCTGTCCAAAGCCATCCCAATCGTCGATGATTTCGACGCCTTCGGTACCTTTTGGAACGAAAGCCATGACCAGCTTGTCGGCCTCATCCAGCGCAAAGACGGTGATCCAATCGGCAAAGAGAACGCCCGTCGAATAGAACTTGCGACCATTGATACGATAGCCGGGGCCATCGCGGGTGATGCGGGTATTGTAGTGCCCGACTGTCTTCGTGCCACGCTCGGACAAGGCATTGCCAAAACGATCGCCCGCCAATGCGCGGCCGAAGAAGTACCGTTTTTGATCCTCGGAACCATCGACGCGCAAAGCCTCGAGGATATAGAAATGGTTTTGCGGAATCTGCCCGATCGAGCCATCGGCCTCGGCAAGGATGGCCGTGATCTCGGCCAGCGTTGTATTCGAAACATCCAGGCCGCCATATTCCTCGGGGACGGTAATCGCCAGCAGTCCGGATTGTGCCAGGGCATCCATCTCGGCAAAGGGGAGCAGCCTTTCGCTATCGCGCTCCGAAGCGGTGGCGGCAAAGCGCTCGGCAAGCGCCTGCGCGACTGCCAGTGCCTGTTGTTCGGTTTCCAGTACCGTGGCCTCCGGGTGCGTGGCGTTGATATGGTGCAGTTGCGCGTTCATGGGCAGGCTCCGATTTCATTCGGCGCCACGATGCCGCATTCAAAGCCAGGCTTCGAGAAAAGGCATTTCATTTTTGGGGATGCGGTCGCGTCTTCATTCCTTTCTCTATAGAATTAATGGTCAATTACTGCCTGAGGCTGTGTCGGCGCTCATAAACATCGATCCTACGAGAAGCTATCGACGGCCGGCTCGCCAATCTTCAAAGCGCGCATGTGCCAGCGCAAGCGAAGCGACGATCGGGGTGAAGCCATGAAATGGCAGGGCGCGACTGGATTGGATCGGGATCGGCAGGGAATCCACCGCCTCGCCGAGCGCCAGTCTCGCCAGTATCCGGCCGAGTTGCGCCGTCATGGCGATGCCGCGGCCGTTGCAGCCGATCCCTCCGAAGAAGCCGTCGCCGAAACGGTAAAGACGCGGCAGGAAATCCGGCGTCATGATCGCCGTTCCGGTCCAGACGATCTCCATGCCGGGATGGTGCGGCAGGCGGAGTTCGGAGGTCAGCCGGTCGACGACAGCGCGGCCGACACGCTCGAAGGCGCCGATCGGATTGATCGCCATGCCGCCGCTGATCAGCCTGTTGTCACGATCGAGCCGATAGGTGAACAGGTTGGAGCGCGTGTCGCCGACTGGGCGGCGATGCGGGGCGATCCGTGCAACGGTTTCGGCATCGATCGGCCTCGTTGCCACCTGATAGACTTTCAGCGGTACACCGGTTCGGCCCATGCGCGCGGCTATCCCGTCGGTAAAGGCATTGGTGGCGAGGATGACGACATCCGTTTCGATTTCGTGACCGGCGAGACTGACGCGCCAGGTACCGCCATGTCGTTCGACACGCTCGACCCTGCTGCTCTCACGGATCACGCCGCCGCGCTTGGTCACCGCGCGCGCAAGCCCGTAGAGATAATTCAATGGATGGAGGGTGCCGCCGGAATGATCGAGCAGTCCGCCGGAATAGATATCCATGCCGGTTTCGCTTCGGATGGCGCTGGCATCGAGAAACTCGACCGGACGGCCAAGCTCCGTCCAATCCTTTGCCCGTTGGCGCAAGATCGCAGCCATATCGTCGCCATAGGCCGGCTGCAGCCAGCCGGTCTGCGCTGCGTCGCAGGAAATCTCCTCGTCTGCGATCGTCGCAAAGACCTCGTCGGCACCCGCGCCGACCAGCGATAACAGCGCATCCGCCTTGCCGTGTGGCAGCTTCTGGCGGACGGTTGCCGGATCCGCCTTGGCGAAATTCGGCACGACGAAGCCGGCATTCATGCCGCTCGCACCGGCGCCCAATCGCCCGGCCTCGAGGACGATGACGGATCGGCCGGCGCGGGCAATGTGAAGCGCCGCGGTCAGGCCGGTGAAGCCGCCGCCGATCACGATGACGTCTGAGCGGGAAGGTATAGCGCTCGAAAGTTCGGGAGTTGGCCCCGCCGTCAGTGTCCATAAGGTCGGATTGGCAACGTTGCTGGGCATCAGCGGATGATCTCTCAATAACTATGCCGGATGGCGGTCTCGACCGATCAGCCGCTGAAGGGATTGCGCCAGGATGTTTTCACGCGAGGCGCGCCAATCGGTGCGCCTCGCTGTTTGCGGAAAGGATGGCCTACTTGAGCTTGTCCTTGAGGGCGGCGACGTCCTCCATCGACAGCTGGCCATCGGTCGCGACCTTGCCGTCGGCAATCTTCCAGAGGCGGAAGGGGCCGGTGATGTCGCCATACTGATCGAAGGAGACCGGGCCGATGACGCCTTCATAGCGGATCGGCTTGCCGTCCTTGATGAGGCCAAGCGCCTTGGCGAACTCTTCCTTGCCGGCATAGATCGGCGTACCCTTGGGGTCGACGACTTTGTAGATGTCGTCTTTCAGCTTCGAGGTGTCATCGCCGGCGATAGCAAGCGCGAGGCCAACGATCGCACCGGCATCATAGGCGCGGTCAGCGGCCGGATTGGTCGGCTCGATGCCCGAAAAATCCTTGTAGTTCTTGTTGAAGTAATCGGTCGACGGGGTCGGGTTCGTGCCCGAGGAGGTGCCGTAAGCTTCCTTCAGATAATCGGCGCCAACGGAATCGATGAAGTCAGGGCTGTTCATGCCGTCATTGAGCAGGAATTTCTGCGGGCCGCCCTGCGAGATCCAGGTGCGGGCAATGGTCGCGCCGTCGACGGGCGTGCTGACGAGGTAAAGACCGTCCGGATCGCCGCCCATGCCGGCGGTCACTTCCGAGGCATAGCTCGACTGCTTCTCGTTGTAGGGGGTGGTCGAGACGATGGTGCCGCCGAGCGCCTTGTAGGCCTTGGAGAATTCGGCGACCATGTTCACGCCGAAATCGTTGTTGACGTGGATGATCGCAAGCTTCTTGAAGCCCTTGTCGATCGCATATTTGGCGGCAGCGATACCCTGCAGCGAATCCGATGTGATGGTGCGGAAGAAGATGCCGTTGGTCTTGCCGTCGCGGCCAAGCGCCGTCAGCGTCGGCGAGGAGGCGGCGGGCGACACCTGTACGATCTTGGCCGGCGCAGTTACCGAGGTCAGGATCGGGATCGTCACCGACGAAATAATGCCGCCGATGATGGCCGGGACCTTCTTGACCTGTACCAACTGGGTGGCAGCATCGACGGCGACATTGCCCTGGCTCTGGCTGTCGCGCGTATCGGTCACCAGATCGCAGCCATGAGCGCCACCGGCAGCATTGATGTCGCGGAAAGCCATCTCGACGGACTTTGCGCCCGCCTGGCCGTATTCGCCGGCCGGACCGGTCAGTTCCATCACCAGGCCGACCGTGACCTTGCAGTCCGCGGCATTGGCGACGCCGGCTGCGGTTAAGAGGGCCAGAGCCGTGGTGATTTGAAATATCGTCTTCTTCATCTTTGTTCCCCTTATTCGGTCAACGATTTTCATGTCTGTTTTTTCAGAACCTGTCAGGTCTCCGGCATCTGCAGCCAGGTTTCATGCAGATGCTGCCATTCGACGCCGTTGGGTGCCGATGAACTTGCGGTGAAAAGAGCGCTTGCTTGACGCCGGCTATATTTGCCGGCGCGCATCTGCGCCTCGACATAGGTGAGAACGATCGTGTCCTCGGTTTCGAAGCTCGAGCGGATATCCGAAATCTCGATACTGAAATCCCCGCGAAAGCTCGCGCGATTTGTACGGATCAGCTCGATGGTTTCAGCGCGATCGAAGATGCGGCCAGTCGGCGGGATCATGCGGAAAGCATGGCCGAAGGTGAGCTCGCAGCGATCGAAATCGGTGCTGCCGGCGGTTTCGGCATCATACCAGGCTTCGAAGAAGCGATGGAAATCGATGACCTCGGCGCTGGCCTTTCGGAAAAGAGGCGATTCCTGGCTCATACCTTCCCCGCATTGAGGTTGTAATGCATGATCGAGCCGTGCCTGCCGGTGCGATCGCGCTCCAGCGTATAGACGTCACCTTCGAGGCCAGGGCTTTGGGCGATGATGCCGGCGATCTGCCGGCGGTCGTCGTCCGAGAGGGCGATATCCATGATCTTGGCGTTGGCAAGCGCATGCGCCTGATTGCGGGCGCCGACGATGACGGCGGCCACCTGCGGCTGTTCCAGCACCCAGGCGCTGGCGATCGTGGCGATATCGACGCCATGGCGATCGCCGATAGTCCTCAGCGTACCAAGCAGTGATTGGAACAGCTCCCAGCCGCCGAAGTCATCGATGATCAGCTTGTATTTGACGAGCGAGCGGTTCTCGAGCGGCATCTCGGGCTCCGGCTGTCCGAGCCATTTGTCGCTCAGGAAGCCGCCAGCCACCGAGCCGTAGCAGAGAAATCTCACGTCATTCTCAGCAGCTAGCTTGGCGAGGCTGTGCGACGGCCGCTGATCGAGAACCGAATATTGCAGCTGCTGGCTGACCAGCGGAATGCCGGCTTTCAGGATCTCGGCAATGTGCGGCGTGTCGAAATTCGTCGTGCCGACATTGCGGACCTTTCCTTCCCGGTGCATCTCGTCCAGCCAGCTTAGCGCTTCGAGATAGCCGGGCAGGGCGTAATCCCACCAGTGAAACTGCACCAGATCGAGCTGCTCGGTCTTCAGCTTGCTCAGCGACTTGTCGACGATCCCTCGGATATAGTCGCGGCTGATCTTTGCCAGTTTCTCGAGATCGGGCACGAGCTTGGTGTGCACCTTCATGGCACCTGCAGCTTCCGCACCCCGTTCGTTGCGCAGGCGCTCGCGCGCCTCGCCGATCAGTTCCTCAACGCCGGTATAGATGTCAGCGCAATCATAGGTGCGGATGCCGACATCGAAGGCGGCAATCAGGTCGGTTACGGCCTGGGCGCGGTCGATGGCACCGTGTCCTCCGGCAAGCTGCCAGCCGCCTCGGATGACGCGCGAGATTGAATATCCGGGGCTGAGCTCAAAAGTCTTGGCGGTCATGCGGTTCATTCTCCTTCCAGCAACGGCACGGCCGTCGTTTCAGCATGGCTGAACCGCCGCTTGCCCGTTCTGACGATCCGCAGCCGGCTCGCGCAGTTGGGGTCGGGGCAGGCGATGTCCGCATCCGAGGTCATCCAGTCATTCTTGTGAGTGGGTCGTTGCTTGGCTGCAAGCAGCGGCAGGACGGCCGATATCGAGTAAATCGAAAAGCCCTGGCCTGGCGGCAGGGACAGCATTTCGCCCTTGAGCTCGAAATAGTCGCCCGGCTTGGCGCCGCAATAGATCGGCTTGCCCTCAGGGATAATGGCCTCGACTCTGAGGTCGAACAGCTCGAAACTGTCGTCGTTTGCGGCGGTCATGTCAGATCTCCGCGCGTTCGAAGGTGACGTCACAGGCACCGTTGCGACGGATGACGCCGCAGGCGGCGGCGAACTGCTCGCGTTCTTCCGTCCGCACCTGCGCGACGACGCTGCCGGCAAGCCAGCCGATCGGGAAGAGCAGGCGTGCGCCCGGTCCATAGAAAAGTCCGATATCGAAGATCGCATCGGGATTGCCGCCCCACATGCGCGGCGGCACATAGCTGAGCACGATATCGCCGGGCTGCGGCGTCAGCGTTGCATTCTCGGCGGGCAGGGCGTTCGCGTAGGACGCATCCTTGAGATGAGCCGGCGGGATCGGGCAGGAAATTTCCGGCCCGGTCCACATGGCATGAATACCGCCGACGACGCGCGGGTCGCTGAGGTAATGCCAGAAAAAGGCGGCATTGTCGGGCGCCTTGGCATCCAGCAGTGGTGCAAGGACGCTGAGGCCTGAGCGTGGTTCTGTGATTTTGATGGCGCGTTGGCTCATGCGGATTGGCCCTTCTTGGCTTCGGCTTCCAGTTTGTTGCGCAGGAAGGTGAATGGCCGGCTGATGTCTGCAACCAGCGCATCGCGGGCTTCTTTTGCATCCTGTGCGGCAATCGCCTTGACGATCGTGCGGTGATAATGGGCGGTGTCGATTTCGCCGGCATCCGAGAAGGCATAGATAGCGACGCGGATACAGGGGCCGGACTGTAGCCAAAGGCTTTCGATCATCGGGATCAGGACGGCGGAGCCGCAGGCGCGATAGATCTCAAAATGGAAAGCTTGGTTGAGCGTCACCTCGCGGTCGACGTCCTTCTTATGCTTCAGCGCGCGCATCTCGTCCCATTCGCCGAGCATGCTTTCGATGGTCGTAATCTGCCGAGATGTCATGCGGGTTGCGGCAAGCGCGATCGCTTCGCCTTCGATGAGGATACGGGCGCGCAGAAGATCATCCATGCGCTCAAGCGTGATCGGCGGCACGCGGACGGATCGGTTGGGGAGGGCTTCCAGCGCTTTCTCGGTAATCAACCGACCGAGAGCCTCACGCACCGGCATGGTGCTGGTCATCAATGCATCGGCCAAGCCACGGATCGTCAACACCTGGCTCGGCTCGAAAAGGCCGCCGATCAGCGCGCGGCGCAGTTCCAGATAGACTCTGTCCTGAACCGTTTCTCGCCCCACTGGCGCAAGCTGTGCGGCAATCGGATCGCTCTTTTCGGCGGTGGCCTTTTGCATTCGAAATCCCTTTTTCGGCTTGCGAAGAGGATTAAAGCTGATTAGCGTGATCAATGCAAGTGTGATCACAAATCAAATAATCAGGGAGGCGACGACGATCGCTTTCCGGCCAGAGGGATCTCATGAGTACGACAGTTGAACAGCATGGGGAGGAAGCCCGGCCTGTTCTGACGGCAAGAAACGTGGTGCGGCGTTTCGGCGGCCTGGTGGCCGTCAACGACGTTTCCTTCCATGTGCGCCAGGGCGAGATCCTCGGCTTGATCGGCCCGAACGGCGCCGGGAAGACGACGATGTTCGACCTTCTGGCTGGCAGTGTTGCGCCGAGCAGCGGTGACATCGTCCTGAACGGTGCCGAAGTTGCAGGCGAGGCGGCTCATCGCCGCATTGGTCGCGGTCTTGGCCGGACCTTTCAGATACCGCGGCCTTTTCCCAATCTGACACTTCTCGACAATGTCATGCTGTCTGCCCAGGACCAGGCCGGAGAGCGGCTGCTGTCGAATTTCCTGCAGCCTTGGAAAGTCGCCGCGCAGGAGAAGGTTGCCCATGCCAAGGCGATGGACCTGCTCGAACTCGTTCACCTGACGCGTCTGGCGCATGAACCGGCACGCGTTTTGTCGGGCGGTCAGCGCAAGCTTCTCGAGCTTGCCCGCGTCATGATGGCCGATCCGGCCCTGATTTTGCTCGATGAGCCGGCGGCCGGCGTCAACGCGACTCTTCTGGAAACGATCATCGACCGCATCCGCGATATCAATCAGCGCGGCGTCACCTTTCTCCTCATTGAGCACAATATCGATATGGTGACGCGCCTGTGTCACCGCGTGCTTGTGATGGCGAGCGGCCAGCTGCTTTGCGAGGGAACGCCGGAGGAGGTTGCTCGCGATCCGCGCGTCATCGAAGCCTATCTGGGAGGCGCGGCATGAGCGAACCGGTGTTGAGCGTCCGCAATCTTGTCGCGGGTTATGAGCCTGGCGTCCCGATTGTTCGCGGGGCTTCGATTACGGTGGCGGAGAAGGAAATCGTCGTCGTTCTCGGTCCCAATGGTGCCGGAAAATCGAGCTTTATCAAGGCCGTTGCCGGTCTGGTTCCGGTCGAAAGCGGCACGGTGGAACTGGCCGGCAGGGATATCACGAGTGCGCCCGCACACACCATGGTGCGGCTAGGCCTAGCCTTCGTGCCGCAGACGGAAAATGTCTTTCCGCTGATGTCTGTTGAAGACAATCTGAAGGTGGCTGGCGGCATTCTGAAGCCGAAGGACGTGCCGAGCCGCATCGAAGAAATGTACGCAACCTTTCCGGATCTCGCTCGCCATCGCCGCATCGCGGCCGGCAATCTCTCCGGAGGGCAGCGCCAGATGCTGGCCGTTGCGCGTGCCCTCATCGTGCACCCGAAGCTTCTCGTCCTCGATGAGCCTTCGGCCGGCCTCTCGCCGAAATTCGTCTCGATGGTTTTCAATATGCTGACAGAAATCCGCAAATCCGGCGTCACTATTCTACTGGTCGAGCAGAATGCCAAGGCGGCGCTAGCCATCGGCGACCGCGCCTATGTGCTCGTCGAGGGCAAGGACAGGCATGAAGGAGTTGCATCGGAGCTTTGGAACAACCCTGTCGTTGCCGAACTCTACCTCGGCCAGCGACCCGCGGCTTCGGCAAATGGAGGTGCGGCATGAACCTGCAATTTATCGTTGACGGATTGCTGACAGGCTCGATGATCGGTCTTGGCGCCATCGGTGTCACGCTTACCTATTCGATCCTGCGCTTTTCCAATTTCGCCCATGGCGATTTCATGGCCTGGGGCACCTATGCGACGCTTGCCGTCGTCAGCGCCGTCGGCGCCATCTTCGGCAAGGTCGCGCCGATCGGTCCGCTTTCCTTCGGCTGGCCGCTGATTGTCGCGGTGATCGTCGCGATGGGCTTTACCGGCGTTCTTGCCCTGGCGCTGGATAAAGTGCTGTTTGCCAGGTTGCGGGCCAAGGGGCAGTCGATCATCGTCGTCATGGCAAGCTTCGGCGCCTCCATGGCGCTTCGTAGCCTGCTCGAATTCCTCTTCACCTCGCGTCCGACCTATTTCAGCCGCGCCATCCAGATCGCCATGCCTATCGGCTTCGGCATCCGCATCACGCCCGATCAGATTGCGCTTCTGATCGTCACGGCGCTGCTTGTATCTGGCGTTCACATGCTGATGACGAGAACGCAGACGGGCCGCTCCATGCAGGCGCTCAGTCAGAACCCGGCGCTTGCCCGCGTCGTCGGCATCGATGTCGCCAAGGTCGTGCGCGTCACCTGGCTGATCGGCGGAGGGCTGGCATGCGTCGCTGGCGTGATGATCGGCATTCTCGTGCAGATCCGCCCGTTGATGGGCTTCGATATGCTGCTGCCGATGTTCGCCGCCGCCATTCTCGGCGGTATCGGCAGCGTGCCGGGCGCGGTTCTCGGCGGCCTCATTATTGGTCTTGCCGAGGCGGGTGCCGTTCAGCTGATCGGAGCGGAATGGCGTGCCGCCATCTCCTTCATCATCCTGATGGCAGTCCTGTTCGTCCGGCCGATCGGCCTTTTCGGAGTAAGAGAGCGATGATGGACATTGTTGGCTACGGCGCTTTCTTTCTGACCACGGCACTGATTTTTTCCTTCATCACGCTCGGGCTGAACCTGCAATGGGGCCTGACCGGTCTCTTCAATGTCGGTCTCGCCGGCTTCGTTGCCATCGGTGCCTATACCTCGGCCCTGCTGACGACACCCGATACCGCCGGGCGGCTCGGTGGCTTCGATCTGCCGATCGTCGTCGGTTGGCTGGGCGCGATAGTCGTTGCGGGGCTTGCTGCGGCCATCATCGGCGTGGCGACGCTACGGTTGAAATCCGATTATCTGGCGATCACCACCTTCGGCGTCGCTGTCGTCGTCCAGCTTGTGGCCTTGAATGCGCAGAAGCTGACCGGCGGCCCCTTTGGCATCGGTTTCATTCCGCGGCCATTTTCCAGCCTTGCCGAAACCCCGTTGCTTTTCAATCTCGCCAATCTCGGCGTCGTCGTTGTCGTGATGCTGATCGTTTATTTCGCGCTCGAGCATCTGGCGAAAAGCCCCTGGGGGCGTGTCCTTAAGGCGCTGCGCGAAGACGAGCGTGCCGCCATTTCGCTTGGAAAGAGCGCCCGCTTCTACCGTGTACAGGCCTTTGCCGTCGGCGGCGCGATCATGGGGCTTGCCGGCGCCATACAGGCGCATTTCATCGGCTTCATCGCACCGGACAACTACCTTCCGATCCTGACCTTTCAAGTCTGGGTTATGCTGATCGTCGGCGGCTCCGGCAGCAACAAGGGTGCCATCGTCGGCAGCGTTCTGGTTTGGGCGATCTGGGCCGGTTCCGGTGCGCTGACGAGCGTCCTCTTTTCGCCCGAACAGCAGGCGCGCGCCGCCTCGCTACAGATCGTCGCGATCGGCGTCATGCTCTGCATCATCCTGCTCGTGCGTCCCGGCGGTCTTTTCGGCGATATGCCGCGACGGCGATCGGCGGTCGTGCCGCAACGAAAACCGACCGCGGATGAGAGCAACGTCGCTTCATAGCGTAGCGCCTGAACAAGCTGGAGCATTGCTCCAGCTTTCGACGATGTTCCGGGTCGCAAGACCCGTCGACGCTAACCTTTGACCGCACCTGCAGTCATCGAGCCGGAAAGCTGGCGATACATCACGAGGCCGAGTAGAGCCGGCGGCAGGGCGCCGAGGATCATGACCGCGGATGCCAGCCCCCATTGCACGCCACCGCCGCTGGCCGCGAAGAAAAACGAGGCGCCGACCGTCATCGGCACTGCATGGTTGGTCGTCAGCATCAGCCCGAAGAGGAATTCGTTCCAGGCAGTGATGAAGCCGAAGATGAAGGTGGTGACGAGCGCGGGGCGGATCACCGGCCGAATGATCCTGATCATGATCTGGAAGACGCTGGCTCCATCGACCGTCGCGGCTTCGTCGAGCTCCACCGGTATGTCGGATATGGCGTTGACCAGCATGACCAGCGCCAGCGGGATGTTGACGATCGTCAGGATAAGTCCGAGGCCGATCCGGGTGTCGAGCAGCCCTAGCCACTGATACATCATGTAAAGCGGGATCGCGAAGACGACCAGCGGCACGGCGCGCAGGTTGATGACGAGCGGAAGCAGGAGCTTTTGTCCGGTCTCGCTGCGGGCGATCACGTAAGCCGCGGGGAAGGTAAGCAGAATCGCCAGCAGCGTGCCGATCAGCGCCGCCGCCACGCTGTTTGCGAGATAGAGGAAAATGTTGAAGCGCTCGGTGTCCGTCAGTACCTTCAGATAGTTGTCGAAGGTGGGCTGTTCGATCCACAGGCCGGGATTGCTGGAGATTTCGCGCGTCGTCTTGAACGAGGTGATGAGGGTAACGAGGATCGGAAAGTTCATGGCGGAGACCACGATGGCGTAGACGATCCAGCGCAAGGGTTTCAACATCTCATTTCTTCCTTCGCGCGCCCAGCCAGTTCAGGCCATAGAGAACCAGCAGCGACGTGATGAACAGCACGACCGAGGCCGCAACCGCCTTGCCGATGGCCCCCTCCTTGAAAAAGGCCTGGTAGATGTAGATCGACAGCGACGTCGTCGATCCGCCGGCGCCGCTGCCGGTCAGGGCGTAGACATTGTCGAACACGCGGAAGCCGTCGATGAAGCGGATGAAGAAGGCGACGATCAGCGTTGGCAGCATCAGGGGCAGGTCGATGCGCAAAAGCCGCTGCAGGCCCGTCGCGCCGTCCAGGGCTGCCGCCTCGCGCACATCTTCCGGGATGGCGATATAGGCGACGTAGAACAAGAGGAAGGCAAAGGGCGTCCATTGCAGCACTTCGACGACGACGAGCGTGCGGAAGGCGTTCTGATAGTCGAGAAAGGCAGGGCTGTCTCCGAACCACTCGAAGAGATAATAGGGCACGGGGCCGGCAAATTCATGCAGCACTAGGCGGTACATCAGGCCGACCATGGCGGGCGCCACCATCAAAGGCAGCATCAGCGGCGCCATCAGGACGGGCCGCGCCGACAAAAGCGGCTTGAGGAAAATTGCCAGGAAGAGGCCAAGCAGGCATTCCGCGATAGCGGTGATGATGCCGAAGCGGAAGGAGAACCAGACGGATTGCCAGAATGCCGCTTCCGTCAGCACCGTGACGTAATTGCTAAAGCCACTGATCCGGGGGCTGCGCAACGTCTCGAACGAGACGGTCGAAACGGAATAGAGAAGATTGAGAAGAGCCGGAAAGCCGAGGAACAGCAGCAGAAACCCGACAAGCGGTGCCAGGTAGAGCCTGCCTTCGGCGCGTTTTACAAGAGCCATGGGTTTCAGCCGCAGTGGCCGGATGCCGCCAGAGCCTTTTCGCTTTTCGTCGAATCGCGAAAAGGCTCTATTCTTCTGTTTTTACGCAATTCCGGACGGAAAACCGCAATACACTTTTCCTGGAATTGCTCCAAAGCCGGCACCCGGCCCTTGTCCTTATTTCTTCAAGAGATCCTGCATGCCCGCCTTGGTATGGGCAAGCGCATCCTCAAGGCTCTGCTGGCCGGACCAGTAGCCGGTGAATTCCTTGGCCTGCAGTTCGTAGACTGAAAGCGCCTTGGCCGAGGTTGCTCCTGTCATGACGTAGCCATACTTGCTGGCAAACTCGCCGAGCTTCACGAGATCGGGACGCTCCTTGGCTACCTTGGCAACGACATCCGGCGTCAGGGCAGGAGAGCCTCCGGCCCGCGCATAGGCAAGGGCCGCATCCTCGGAAGACAGCCACTTGAGGAACTTGATCGCGCCTTCCTTGTTCTGCGCGTTCTTGTTCAGGCCAAGGCCGAGGCCATGGATATGGTCGACACGCCCATTCGGCCCGGCTGGCGGCGCAACGATGCCGGTGACATCGGCGACGGCGGGCGATTTCTTCGCATCGGTGAGCTCGGCCGCTGCGGCATTCCATTGCAGGGCAGTCGCTGCCTGCCCGGAGCTGAAGGCGGCATTGGTTTCGGCATATTCGTAGCTCAGCGAATCCTTCGGCGATGCGCCGGCGTCATAAAGTGTCTTGTAGAGCTTCAGCGCCGTTTTATAGGCATCCGAGTCGATCGTGACATTGCCGCTCGTGTCCATCCAGTCTCCGCCATAGGATCGCGGCAGGGACTGGAAAACCATCATGTTGAAGAGAAGGTTCTTCATCTGCAGCACGGTGCCATAGCGGACCGGGCTCTGGCGGTTTACCTGCTTGCTGAAATAGAGCGAAGTCGCAGCCCAGTCATCCCAGGTCCAGTCGTCAGGTTGCTTGGGCGCAAGTTCTTTGCCGAGATATTTCTTGGAGATCTCGGCATATTTGGCCTTGGCATCGGGATCGGCGATGAGGGCGTCGACGAGATCCTTGCGGTAGTACATGAAATGCAGCGACAGGTCTGTCGGCACGCCATATTGCTTGCCGTCGAACTGCATGGTCTTCAGCACCGTATCGCCGAACACTTTGGAGGCGTCGGCATTAAGCTCGATCGGCTCCATGTAAGGTGCATAGCGGCCGATCGAATAGGTCGCGACCAGATTGACATCGAAGGCATTCGAGCCGGCTGCCATGTCGGCCTGCAGCTTGTCGAAGAAGCCGTCGCGATTGAAGAAGAGGAGCTCGACCTTGTCGGCATCCGATGCCGTCTTGTTGTAGAGATCGGCGGTGGCGCGCAGCGCCGTTTCCTCCGAGCCGCCGGGCCAACCGAGCACGACGACTTTGGCGTTGGCGAGCCCCGGCAGGGCCGTTGCCGACAGTATTAGGGCAAGTAGTGCGGACGATATGTGCTTGAGTTTCATTCTTGTTCCCTTTCCTTATCGTTGTTTGTTGAATTGGGCAGGTCTGCTTATCGATGGCGTCCGGCAAGATCCGCCGCGCCGATGATGCCGGCATTGGAGCCGAGGCTTGCGGCGACCAGGCGCGGCGCCAGATGCGGAGGCAATTCCTCGAGTTGCGCACCGACAGTGTCGAGATAACCTGGCGCCAGACCGATGCCGCCGCCGATGACGATGCGTTTCGGCGCGAACATCATCTGGATATCACGGCATAGAAGTGCGACGCGTGCCGCCGACTGCGTGATGATTGCTTCGGCCCAGTCGGCACCTTCACGCGCCTTTCGAAAGATCTCGGGGGCCTCGGCCGGATACCCGGCGCGGGCGGCTTCGGCCGCCATCCAGCGACCCGAAACGACATCCTCCAATGGTGACTGGCCGTTCGTCGGCCCGCGAAGCAGGCCGAAATGACCTGCCAGACCCAATAGCGGCCGCCCATTGACCACGATGCCGCCGCCGATACCGGTCGATATGGTCAAAAAGACCGTGTCCTCGTTGGCGCCGGCGCCGAACCTGTGTTCGCCCCAGGCTGCTGCCTGAGCATCGTTGACGGCGAAAGCCGGTTTGCCAAAGAGTTTGCTGGCTTGTGCCGCCAGCGGGTAGCCATCCGGAATTGCCAGCGTCGTGGGATTGAGGGCCGACCAGCGTCCGTCGCTTATCAAGCCGGTTGCGGCGATGCCGACGCGCTCATATCGACCCGCCCAGGAGTGTGCGTGTTCGGCTATGGCCGCCAGCCAGGCGTCTGGGTCGGCTTGCCGGCTGGTTGCGATGGTCGTCTTGCCAAGCACTTGCGCTCCCCGAACCAGCGCCGCCAGGGTTTTCGTGCCACCGATATCGATCGCCAGCGTTGCACCATCCCGCTCGGAAAAGGCGGATGAAATCGCGACGTCGAACCAGGATGTTACATGCTCGGTGCGCGTGATCGCCGAGCCGACGACGACGGCGCAGGCGCCGGCCCGCACGGCATCTGCCGCCTGTTCGGGCGTGCGGATGCGGCCCTCTGCGATCACATAGGGCGTGAGCTCCCGCATGGCGGCGATCAGTGCGATATCCGGCTCGACCGGCTCGGGGCCGCCGACATAGCCGGACATGGTCGTGCCGACGAAATCGACGCCGGCATCAAGCGCGCGTTCCGCATCCTCCAGACAAGAGCAGTCCGCCATGGACAGCAGACCTCGCGCCTTGACGACGGCAATCAGCGCCTTAATCGTTGCCGGGCGGGGCCGATCGGTCGCATCGAAGGCGATGATATCGGCGCCGGCATCGGCCAGCGCCGCGACATCCGCGATAAAGGGGGTGATGCGCACCGGGCTGTCATCGAGGTCACGCTTGACGATGCCGATGATCGGCGCGTCAACGGCTGCCCTGACGGCTGCGACATAGGCTACCGATTCGATGCGCAATGCGCGGGCGCCAGCGGCCAGCGCCGCACGCGCAAAGCCGGCGACGAAAACGGCCTCATCCATCGCCCCGCCCGGTACGGGCTGGCATGAGACGATGAGGCTCAGATTGAGATCTTCCTTGCGCATTCGGCACCTCTTTTGGAGCGCAACGATAGAGAATGATCACCAGAAAGCAACCGGTTTTAAACTGGTATTATCTCTGCAGTTCGAAGACGAAATCATAGACCTCGCCCTTGTAGCGCGTCTCGCAATATTCGACGATTTCTCCGTCGGCGAGAAAGCACCGCCGCTCGGTCGTCAGAATGGGCGCGCCGGGCTCGCAGCGCAGATGCTGCGCATCCTCCGGTGTCGCGGCGCGCGCCCGCATCCGCTGAACGGCACGCCTTGGGAGGAAGCCGCGTTCGGCCAGCGCTTCGTAGAGGGAATCGCCGACCAGCGAAGGCGAGGGGAGGAAGCGCACGGGTACGGCGGCATGTTCGACGGCGATCGGCGCGCCATCGGCAGTCCGCACGCGGCGCATTCGCAGGACCTGTGCATTGGCCGAAATGCCGAGTGCCATCATCTCGGTCGGCGAGGGTCGGCTTAACTGCTTGGAAATCCAGACGCAACCCGGCTCCATTCCACGAGCGCGCAGGTCTTCGGAGAAACTGGTCAGTGTCGAGAGCGATTTTTCGACGCGCGAGCCGATCTCGCTGCGTGCGCCCTGCCGTCGGCTCAGCATGCCTTCCTCCTCCAGCATGGCGAGCGCTTTTCGAACTGTGACGCGCGACAGGGAGAGGGTTTCGGCAAGCGATCGCTCGCCCGGCAATACCGAGCCAGATTTGAAGGCGTGGCTGCGGATGGCGGCTTCGATCGCGCTCTTCAGCTGCTTATAGAGCGGCATCCCTTGAGTGCCGGAAGCAAGCTCTTTCCTGACCAGCTCGATAATATCAGTTGCCAAGGCAGATTTCCCCTTGATGGCACGGCGACGAAAATGTCGTCTCGCTCACTACTGGTATTATACTGTACAGGTTTTTGCGATCTGTCGAGGCAGGTAAAGGGCATATCGGTCTGCTGGCGCGGACCGATATGCAGTTCGTATTAGGAGGCCAGAGCGCGGCGCTCGGTCTGTGTTGACATGGCTTTGCCGGGAACCCGCAAAGGGGTCTTCGCGACGACGGGGGAGACGGCAGGCGAAATGCGGGCCGTATTGGTCTTGGCGGCTCCCAGCCAGCGAAGAATCGCGTCGAAGCCGGGCTGGGCAGCCCGCTTGAATTCCGGGCTCATCTCCTCGTCCATGCCACAGAGCGAGGCAATTTCCTGAAAGTCGACACGTCCTGCCCGAAGAGGGGGGCGCGACTGGAAAACGATCAGGCCGATCATGAAGCTTTTGATATTCTCGAAGCTACGCGGCTGAAGCAGCGGCTTGAGCCGCATATCGCAAAAATCCGAAATCTTGCGCTGGAAAACGTCAGAGGCAGAGCTTTTCTTTATGGGCATTATTCATTCCTTGCAGGCGACATCATCCAAAGGTCGGGGTGTGGCCCGCTAAAGCACGCAGGTTAACGAAACGCAAACAACCGACCGATTGGCCGCTTTCAATTCTACGATACGCCGCCATTTGGCAAGTGAAAGATCGATCACGCTTCGGTCAGCACCGTCTCGGGCATGAGGTGACGGTAAAAGGCCAGAAGTCTTGTCGTCCGGCCATCAAGACCATGAAAAAACTGTAACTTGCCTGCCGCGCCATTGAGAGCGACATTTGCCTTGCGCCGGAATTACGAGGTGAAAGACATGTCAGTCTTGGAAATGCTAGTCAGACGCCGGATGCAGGAAGAATATGCCAAGGGTACATCGCCAGAGCGCATAACGCGTCTCCTGCAGGAATTCCTCAACGGAGCAGAAGCCTCCCAAGCCGATGCCATACGTTCAGTCGATAATACCAACGAATTCAAGATTGCAGATGGTTAGACTCTGATCTTTGCACGAAACAAAGCGCTGTTTCACAGGAAGTTTTACAACGCTTTGTTCATTTTCGTGCTCTTCTGATCTGGCCCGCCCATGACGGCGGGCCTCATCCAGCTGGCGAATGGCTTCGCGCGTGGCGGAGCTGCGGTGGACATAGTGCCGAATGATCTTGTCATCTGCTCCTCTCCCAACGGCATCACTTCCGCTACGACTCAAATTGAGAAACCAGCGGCTTTAGGCCTTTGATTTTACGCATGTCGTTGCCCAAAACCGCTGCACATTTTTGCGCGACCCGTCTCAGGATCGCGGCAATGGAGGCCGCGCTGAGCGGGTAAGGCGGCTTTCCTATGCGCTTTCATTCCCGTCGAACAACGACTGTTTCCGGCCCTGCCCGGCGGGCCCCGGCTCCTTTGGGAGGGATCAGAGCACGACGACCTTCGTTCCCACGCCGACCCGGCCATAGAGATCCATGACATCGGGATTTGCCATGCGAATGCAGCCGGAAGACACCGCCTTGCCGATCGAGTTCGGCTCATTGGTGCCGTGGATGCGGTAGAGGGTGGAACCGAGATAAAGCGCTCTTGCTCCGAGGGGATTGTTGAGGCCACCCTCCATATGGTCAGGCAATTCGGGGCGGCGGGCGATCATTTCCTTGGGTGGTGTCCAACCGGGCCACTCCGCCTTGCGGCTGATCGTCTCCGTGCCCTTCCAGGCGAAGCCCTGCTTGCCGACGCCGATGCCGTATTTGAGGGCAGTTCCGTCGTCGAGCACGAGATAGAGGCGCTTTTCCTTGGTCGAGATGACGATCGTGCCGGGGTCGTAGCCGGAGAAGCGCACAACCGCGCGCGGGATCGGCGATTGCGCCAGACTGGCCCGCTTGTCGTCCTTCAGGCCCGGACTGAATTGGGGAGATACCGCATTCCGGTCGATCGAAGCCTGTTGCGGTGGACGAGGGCGTGGCGGGTAATCGCCGTCCTCATCGTCATCGTCGTTATAGGGGTCGCCCCGATAGTAATAGCCATCGTCGAGACGCGGATCGTCGCGATAGCGCGGCGGCGCTTCCCGCAGATAGCGCGGAGCGACATAGCCGCCGTCCGGCTCGTCGCCATAGTCCGGCAGATATCTCCATTCCTGCGCATGCGCGGCAGTGCTTGCCATCAGTAAAGCCAGAGCGGGCAAAAGAACAAATTTTGTAGTCTTCATGTGATAACCATACTTCCCGAAGAACGCATCGGATTGCGCCCCGCGTCGACGGGGTATGCGTGCCGCAGACAATTCCGGAAACGGCGGGCGTAATTGTGGCAGCGGCGATCGAAAGTCGTGATTTTCCGACCTGTTTTTGAGGTGCTGCTACCGATACGCGATGCGCAAACGGGAGGCCGCACGGAGTATTTCTGTCATCGGCCCGAAAATATCCTCGTCGCTGGCGTCTACCGAAGTTGGCCTGACCGGTTGCCGAGCGGGACACCGTGCGTTGTGGAATAGCCTCCTCAACCAGTTTGCCGAACTCGCCCGGCTCTGGCCGGATGACGCGGCACCCGATGACTATTTGGTGGATACTGCCAGTTTCGACCAAGCGGGATCACTGGAAGGATCAGTCGACCAGAACTGGATATCCGCAAAATCAATGGATTGCACGATATCGGGCAAAGTGTCCCTATAGATCCCAAAGCGCGGTTGAACATCAATGAATGGGCGGCCGTCTTGATGCCGCATACCGTGATCGAGAAAGCCGAGGCGCCCCGTGTAGGGGGTGTCGCAGGCGCGTCCGTTGAGATAGACCTGCAGCGAGCTTGCTCCCTCCTGTAAGCTCGGCTTCAGCATCACATTCACATCATTCCAGTCACCGATATTGAGGTGCCAGGGACCACAGATGATCTTGGACTCACCGGCGTTGCAGTCGGCGCTTCCCCGCACCTTGGCAACGAAGTTCGCCCCTGTTTCCGATGGTATGGCTTCGATTTTGAACAATGGGTTTGCCGCTTGGCAGGCTCCAAGCGGCTTCGTCTCTTCCGTTGGAATGTTTTGCTTTACCTGATGGATGACGGTGCGGTTGCCGAGCCCTTGCCACGGGGCTTCGAGCCGAAAGGCAAAATGGTACCACGTCGGCTCATCGAATTTGATAACCTCTTTCCTGATTTGGATTTCCACTCGTTCGGTCGGCGCGTCACCGACACTCTGGTCGGGTGCATCCCCTGGATGCACCGTGATACGCAAGATCGGCCTGGAAGGAGATGAGAGATCGCAAGCGATACGCGATCTCCATGAGGCAGGGTCCAGCCTGCTGCTGATCTTCCAGAGCTTCGATGGATGCTCGCTGTCGACGGCGCATAAGTCGGCAAAGCCACCCAAAAGCGGCGGCGCTGCTTCCTGTGCTATGGCGCGCGATCCATTGAAAGCGCCTAGGCCTAATAAAATGAAGGCAAGCTGCAGGGTTCTCAAGGTCATCATCGTCGGTCTTTTCCGGAAGACAGGATAGGGTCTGAGAAGTGGCGGCTCCAGCCAGCTTTCTTGACCAACGATATTGGTTGCAAAGCCTCAATTCATTTCTATCGACCGAAAATTGCGGGTCAAGAGTGTTTCGATCGGCAATGTCACGCTGGGCACGGCAGGCATGGATGTCAGTCAATCATCCCGTTTACCATCAGCGGACAGTTCCCAACCTTCTTCATCGATACGCCGAATATCGAGCTTGTCACCGTTGAACGACAGGACGTATTTGATCTGCGTGCCGTATCCTATGTCTTGCATGTCGATCACGAATGTCTGCCCATCCAGCCACTTCCCTTTGGCGGCGGGGATGTGACCCGGATAGTGGCCGGAAAGCGCCGGCAGGCCCTTGCGATAGAGGCCGTCAAGTCCGATCGGTACGTCTTGCCTGAATGAAGAGCCGGCTGGATAATGCAAATACTGCTCATATTCGACATACGGATGGGGATCGGTCAGAAACAGAGTAAGCGATCTTAACTCCAGGTCGTTGTCAGGAAATTTATAAGTCTTTCCGGAACTGATGGAGGCCATCTCCGGGGTTGGGCCAACGGCTGTTGGTTTCTCGACCGCGGCATCTTTGACCGTATCGGCAAGCTGTTCGGCCGCGTTCGGGTTTGGGGGAAGCGCCGACCCGGACTTGACCGCCGAAGCAACGCTATCGGCCAGACGGCGGAGTGGGACATATTTCCTGGCGGTGGTCACCACTACGATATCCAGATCAGGAAACACCGCTATATTCTGACCATCCTTGCCGTTCGCCATGTAAACGTGCCGTTCGGGCAATATCCAGAAGAAGTTGGAGTAGCTCTGGCTGGGATCGTATGATGCATGAGTGTTCACGATCCTGTGGTTCAAAACATCCGCCCAGCCGGCTGGAAGAAGTTGCCTTCCCTCCCATTCACCGTGATGCAAATACAGATAGCCGAACTTTGCCATGTCGCGCGGCAGCAAGAACAGCATCCCGTCTCCGATTGTCAGACCTTGGGGATCGCGGTCCCAGTGCAAATCGGCAATGCCCAAGGGGGCAAAGAGCCTTTCTCGCGCATAATCCTCTTCGGGCTTGCCGGTAAGCCGGGTGATGATCGCCGAAACGAGATCCGGGTTGCCGTTGCTATAGTTGAAAACCTCTCCTGGCGGATGCGCCATGGGTCGATCAAGAATGAATTGGGTCAAATTGGAAGCTCGGTACATATCCTGCATTGTTTGCTGTGTACCTCCCTCAAACCCCTGATCCCAATCGAGGCCGGACGTCATATCCAGAAGGTTTTGAACCGTGATCGCCTGCTTGCGATCATCCACATTCGCGACATGCCGGTCAGCGAAGAAGTCGAGTACGGGATGATCGAGACGGTCGAGCAGGCCGTCCTTGTAGACCATGCCGAGAAGCGTGCCGGTAATCGCCTTTGTGGAGGAAAATATCTCGTGCGGGATACCCCCAGAGTAGGGCGCATAATAGGCTTCAGTGACAATGCGCCCATGACGCACGACGAGCAGGCTGTCAAAACTATGACTTTCCCCATAGGCGACAAGCTTGGCAAGTGCGGCGGAATCCATGCCCTGTTCTTCCGGCGTGGAGGTCAGCCATTCTTTGGTCGGCCACACCGAATTATCTGTGTCCTGCGCCTGAGCAGGCCTGAGGTAAGCGGAAGCGACCAGAGCGCATAGGCTCAACATCGCACTCAAGACGAAGCGGTCTTTGATTGGCACGTTCATGGTGGTCTCCTATCTCGCGGAGACTATGCCGCGCGGAACCCACGCATTCTCGCCGAAAATTGGAAAACGACTTGCCGATTTCTCATCGCGGCTTGCCGATTGTAAAATTCCTTGCTTCGTTGTGTGGCCCAGCAAGCCCCCGAAGAAGAGCCTGCCGACGAAATTCGGTCGGCGTCAGGCCTGTTTCTGCCTTGAAGGCTCGGTTGAACGGGCCGAGCGACTGGAAGCCGGCATCCATGGCGATCGTCAGGATCGACACGTCCTTTTGGCTGGGATCAGCCAGAGCCATCTTGGCTTCATCGATCCGATACCGGTTGAGGAAGGCGTTGAAATTGCGGTAGCCAAGACCTTCGTTGATGATTTGACGCAAGCGATATTCCGGCAGACTCATCAGCGCGGCGAGAGAGCCGATAGTCAGTCCTTCACGGCGATATATGCGCTCGCTCGTCATCAAGCGTTCCAGGCGACCGAGAAGTGCCGGTTCAATTCCCGGACCGCCGTCCGTTCCGATCGGGGCAGAAGAGAACCTGCCGGCGGATGTAGCGGCCCGTTCAGGGGTAACTGTCTGATCGAGCGATGCCGTGCGGAACACGCTCCAGCCAGCAAGCGCCGCCAGCAAGCAAAGACCAAGCCCGTTGGCGAGGTTTCGCGCCGCGGCAGACCATGTCAGGATGGCCACGGACGAGAGATTGGCGATCGCATTGACCGCGATATAAGCAAGCGTCCCCATCAGTACGGCGACGCGCAATCGCCGCCGCCCGGCAACCAGATCCATTCGCCAACTCGCAATCGTCTGCATCACTGCGAGCAGCCCGAAGCTGAGATTGGCGAGCGTAAGAATCCGATTGATCGCCGAGGCAGCGGAGCCTGCTACGATGCCATAGGAAGCTATCAGCGTCAGGCTTACCAGAGCGATCCAGACATCGCGATGCCAGGGCCGAAAGACAAAATCGTCGTCGAAAACCACCCGTGCCCAGAGCCAGAAGGCGACCGAGCCGCTCGATGAGAGTGCAATGAGTGGTAGCCTTGCCCAGTGCCACTCCGACGGTAAACCCGGCGCGTCGATAATCGCGGAGGCGGCACCCGCCGCAGTCAAGGCGGCGCGAATGAATTCCACGGGGCGATGGCGCAGAAAAACGGCAGCCATCATCAGCAGCAAACCTGCGGCCGCGCCGCGACAGCCGTTATCGAGAGCGATGAGACCCGCGCTGCTCATGCCCAAAGGATCTCCACCGCGACACAGCTCAGGAGCGCTCGGCGGTGAGCGGCCCGAGCACGTTTGTACCAAGCCGGATGTTTGAGGGTTGCCGCGTCGTCGTCAGCCGATAAGGTTGCCAGCCGACGGCGCTTCCCGAATTCATCAGCGAGATCGGCACTTCGTGGCAAGTTGGAAGGCATGTGGGGACCGCCTAAACAGTTACAATCCGTCCAAGGAGATGTCCGGCAACCATTTTCTGCCCCAAGGGATAGGACGACGTCGCGCGATCGTCAATTCAGCTTGGCGAGCGATTTTCCCTCATCGTCGAAGAGATGACACATGCCCGGATCGATATGGAGTGAGATCGGTGTATGGAGTGGGGTGCTGTCGGCGCCTTCTGTCTGGACGACAAGCGAATGACCCGATGCGGTAGCGACGTGAAAGATCGTCAGGCCCCCAAGCCGCTCTGCAAGCACGACCTGTCCTGTAAACTGATCGCCTTGGCCGATACGGATATGTTCGGGGCGGATTCCAAGCGTCAGTTTTGACCCTACCTTCACCTTTTCGGAAAAGACTGGAACGGTCATGGTGCTCCCGCCGCCCAATGCCACGGATATGCCATCTGGGCCGATGGTCTCAGCCGTTGCCGGCAGCAGGTTCATTTTCGGTGAACCGATGAAGCCGGCCACGAAGATGTTTGCAGGATTATTGTAAAGAGCAAGTGGCGAGCCGACCTGCTCGATGCGGCCACTGTTCAAGACGACGATCTTGTCGGCCATGGTCATCGCCTCGATCTGGTCGTGGGTGACATAGATCATCGTTGCGGCCAGCTCATCGTGCAGGCGCATCAGCTCCAGCCGCATGTTGACGCGTAGGGCCGCGTCGAGATTGGAAAGCGGTTCATCGAACAGAAAGATCTTCGGATTGCGAACGATCGCGCGGCCGATGGCTACGCGCTGGCGCTGGCCGCCCGACAGATCCTTCGGCCGGCGGTCGAGCAGATGGGTCAATTCCAGAATCTTTGCGGCTTCCCTGACCTTCTGATCGCGCTCGCCTGTCGAAACACCGGCAATTCTCAACGCAAAGCCCATATTTTCCGCGACTGTCATGTGTGGGTAGAGCGCGTAGGATTGGAACACCATCGCCAGACCACGTTGCGACGGATCGATATCGTTCGAACGGGTGCCATCGATCATCAGATCGCCGCCGGTTATTTTTTCCAGACCGGCAATCATGCGCAGAAGTGTCGATTTTCCGCAGCCGGAAGGGCCGACGAAAACGACGAACTCACGGTCGTCCACATCCAGATCGATGCCCTTGATGACCTCGAGGGCGCCGTAGGATTTGCGAGCGCTGCGGAGCTTGAGATTAGCCATTGCTGGCCTCCTTTTTACCGGCGGACATATCTGTGCCAGGATTGTCCGCGCTTTCTAAACGCATCTGCCTAAAGCCGGTCTCTCCGTAGCCGTCGAAGATGAGACTGGCTGCGCCGATGAGCCCGGCATGCCGTCCGAGTTGTGCGGCAACAATCGGTACGTTGCGATAGGCGGGCATGGCGCGCTCGCGAACCGTTGCCACCAGTTGATCGTGCAGAAGATCGAAGCCGTGCGATATTCCACCGCCCATGACCAGCACGTCGGGGGAATAGAGGTGAAGCAGGTTGGTAAAGCCTATCCCCAGCCACCGCGCCTCTGCATTCAGCAGCTCCACGGCCAGCGCGTCGCCTTTTCGCGCAGCGTCCACGACATGTCGCCCGGTTACGTCTGTATCGGCGGCAAGGCTGCGCAGCATCGATCCGTCGAACGCCCTGGTGCGGGCAGTTGCCCGCCTGCCGAGCGCGGTGCCGGAGGCAATGGCTTCAAAACAGCCGACGGCACCACAAAAGCATCGCTCACCTTCGCTCGTGATCGTCATATGGCCGATCTCTGCGGCCAGGCCTCGTCGGCCGTGCAAAATCCGGCCGTTGGCAATCACGCCGCCGCCGATGCCGGTCGATACCGTGACGAACACCATCGACCCCGTACCACGACCGGCGCCGTATCGCCATTCGCCGAGCGCTGCGGCGTTCGCGTCGTTTTCAAGCCGCACGGGCAGCTGGAAGTGGTGGTGGAGAATGTCCGCCAGCGGAACCTCATGCCATCCAACCAGCGTCGGGGCGGCAATGACGACACCGGCGTCCGGATCGAGCGGGCCGGGCGCGCCGATCCCGATCCCGATCGGAGAAAGATCGGGCGTTTCCGCCAGTACGGTTTCCGCCAGCAGTTCGATCTGCCGGATGACGGCGGCGGGACCTCCGGCGGCATCCGTCGACAGGGACGCGAACGATAGAAGAGATCCCATGTCATCGACAAGCGCGGCGCGAAGCTCCGTTCCACCCAGATCGAATGCAAGAGCGACCTTTTTCACGAAACCCGGCTCTCCAATCCATGCAGCCAGGCGATCCGGGCGCCGAGGTCCTTGTCGCCGAATGCCAGCGATCCGAGAACCACGGTCTGAGCTCCGGCTTGGCGCAGGAGTGGCACCGTTTGTTCCCGAATGCCGCCATCGGCCGCCAGGATCACCTGCTCCTCGCGACCTGCCTTCCTCAGGAGGGAACGAGCCTCGATCAACCGGTCGCAGGCCTTTTCGGAAAGGCTTTGTCCCTTGACGCCGATCGAGGTTCCGAGCAGCGTCACGAAGGCTACGTGATCGATGAAAGGTTCGATTGCCGAAACGGGTGTTTCCAGCCGCAGCACCACGCCGGCTTCGGCACCCAGCTCTTTGGCAAGCGCAATTGCGCGCAAGCCGGCATCGCCGTTTTCGGCATGGACGCTGATCAAATCCGCGCCCGCCTCAATGAATTGGCGCGTCTGCTCCTCGACGATTTCAGCCTCGACCATGAGATGCACATGGATCGGCTTGGCGGTCGACTTGGCGATGCGTGCGACAAAATCCGGGAAAAACAGAAAGCCGGGCGTAAAGCGCGCATCGGCGACATCGATATGATGCAGATCGACATAGGCTTCGATGCGTTTGAGATCGGCTTCCATATTGGCAAGATCGGCCGACCAGAGCGAGAATTCGCCGAGAAGTCTGTTGCGGGGAAGCGCCGCGATGGCCGCCGGGCCGGAAAGGGGTCTGGACGTCATGATGGAACGAAGCTCCGGATTGTTTTGGGTGCTAGAAAATGAGCAATGGCGTCTTGGACTTCGGCAAAGTGCCTGTTTTTATCGATAGCCTTGGCTGTGACTTCGACAAAGCCTGCGCCGGGAATGACATTGGCGAGCGCTTGTGCACGGGAGAGCGGATGGATTGCGTCGTGCTGGTTGCCGATGATCAGGGTGGGCACGGCGAGAGCGGCGGCAGCGGCCTGCGGCACATCCGGTCCGTCTGCAGCGATATCAGCCAGTACCGATGCAAAGGCGGCAGCATCCGGCCTGTCGAAGTAGCCAAGCAGGGAGGAGAAATTGTCCGGCGCCTCGGAGGCGATTCGTCGCCCTATTTCGGAGGAGACAAAACGCCTTTTGGCCTCCTCGATCTGGTTGGAGAGGATCAGGGCAGCAACCATGCGGATCGGCGCGAGATTGTCCGGCGATGCCTCGAAGGTCCAGGCGGGGCGCACGAGAACGAGCCCGACGACCCGGTGGGGGTGATGATGGGCAAAATGCAGGGCAATGGCCGCGCCCATCGAAATACCGCCGACGATGAAGCGGTCAAATCCGTATGCGGTGGTCGCGGCCAAAACGTCCTCGGCAAACATACGGATCGAAAAGGGCCGGGCATTGCCGAGCGCGGATGCACCATGTCCACGGCACTCCAGCGTCAGTCGGTGAATAGCCGCTGCGGGGACATTCTGCGCCACCTGCATCTCATCGCCGCCAAGACCATGCTGGAAGACGACCGGAAGCCCCTGCCCATCCTCATAGACGGCAAGTTCCGCATCGTCGCGCTTGAACAATTTCTTTGCCATCAGATCAATGCCTTGAGGAAGCCTGCGACGCCGGGTGCTTCGGAAGCCGAAAGACCATGCGTCACGAGCGGGCCGTCGAAATTCACGGAGCGCAGCCGCGCGATGAAATCGGCGAAATCCACCACCCCTTGCCCCGCGGTTGCGAAGCGGCCATCGCCGTGGCGATCCTTGGCATGCGCCAGCGCGATGTAACCGGCTGAGGTTTCGATCGCCTCTGCGACGATTGCCCGCGCCTGTGCCGGCGTCGCCTGTTCGAAGAGATTGGCGGGATCGAGCACGATGCGCAGCCGCCGCGATCCCATCTCGTCGATCAGCCGCCGCGCATCGCCTGCCGATGTGACGATATTGGCCTGCTCCGGCTCGATGCCGAGATCGACGTCATGCCGTTCCGCCAGCTCCAGAGCCTTCGACATTTCGGCCGCCATGTCGGCCCAGGCGGAAGGATCGCCATTGTCGGGATGATAGGCCCATTGGTCGTTCGGGTCGCGTGTTCCGGTGCAAAGCGTTACCAGCGGAATGGAAAGTGCCGCCGCCGTTTCGATGACGACGGCGAGTTGGGTAAGGCCGGTCCGACGAACTGCAATATCGGGGTGAGCCATGTTGTAGGTGCCCGACAGGGCGGCAAGCGAGATGCCTGTCGCGCCGACGGCCGAGCGAACCGCTGCGATCGTCGTTTCCGAAACGGCGTCGGGCATGGACGGGAGACCGCAGCAGGCGAGATTGAACTGCGCGCATGCGTAACTGCTGTCGCGCACTGCCGAGAGAACGCCGAGCGGCTCCGTTCCGGGAAAGGTCTTGGCGAAGATCCCGATCTGCATCAGACCGCTCCCGAGACCGATGCGAGTTCGACGCGCTCGCCCCGTTCCACCGATCGGGCGATCGCCACCATTGCGCGGATGGATGCCAGGCCGTCCTCGACATTGGCGCCGCGCATCGGCGTACCCTTCAACGCCGTGTCGGCAAGCCCTTCCAGCTGTCGGCGGAAGAAATGGCCGTCCGCGCCAAGCGGCTTTCGGCTCGTCGCATCCTTCTCGTGGAAGATTTCGACTTCGCTTGAGCGGAAATACCAGGGATTGAAGGTCTTTGCGAGGACTGAGCCGTTCTCGCCGTAAAGCTGGAAGCCCTCATGCCAATCCATACGCACGGCAACCGTCAGGTCCAGATGGCCGAGGGCGCCATTGGCAAACTCGGTCTCCACGAACCAGCAATAGGCACCGGCACGTTCCAGAAGCCGGGCGCGAACGGCGACGATCTCTCCGCAGAAGAAGCGCGCGGTGTCGACCAGATGCGAGCCATGCGCCAGCATGAAATATTGCCTGAGGTCAGCCTTGGGATTGCCTGATGGCTTGCGCGCAAGCTTACTGGTGACGGGCAGGGGCTGGACTGCATCCGTATTGGTATAGCGGTGGGTGGAATCGCAATACCACGCCTTCATCGCAAAGATCTGGCCTATATCGCCGCGCACGAAATCGCGCGCCGCCTCAAGAGCCGGATCGAAGCGTTTCATGTGCCCGACCTGCAGGATCTTGCCTGATCCGCGCACGGCATCGGCAAGTTGCTGCCCTTCCTCGACGGACACGCCGATCGGCTTTTCGCAGAGCACATGTTTCCCGGCCTCGAGCGCCTTTATGGACATCGGCACGTGATAGGCGTCAGACGTCGCGACGATCACGGCTTCCAGATCGGGATCGGCCAGCATGGCATCATAATTGTCGTATATCTTCTGCGGTTCATAGGTCGCGCCCATGCGGGCCAGAAGATCGGGGGCCGCGTCGCAGATCGCGTAGAGATCGGCATTTCTCGCCTTGACGCAGGATTCCAGATGCGCGAATTGCGCGATCGGCCCGCAGCCGAGCACTCCGACGCGAAGACGGCGACGTTCCTTTTCGATCATGGTTCTCTTCCTTATGCGCCGTAGACGCGCATGGTTTGGCGATTGGCTTTGACCGCGGCGGCAGGATCGGCGCCGGCCGTCTCGGATTCTTCCTCCAGCACCAGCCAGCCATTGAAGCGTGGGGCTGCCGAGACGAGATCGATCACGGCCGGCGTATCGAGAACCCCCTTGCCGAGCATCGCCCATCGGCCCTGCGCATCGACATCCTTCAGATGCAGGTAGCGGATACGGTCCTGATAGGTGCGCATCGTGTCAAGCATGTTGGCATGTCCTCGCAGGATATGGCCCGTATCGGGCACCCAGCCGACCAGGCTCGGGTCGAGCAAGGCGAAGATGCGGTCGTAATCGGCGCGGTCGAACAGCAGCGTATTGTGATGCGAGCTCGGATGCACGGCGATCTCGACGCCGGCTGCCTTGCCCAGCTCTCCGGCGCGATTGTAGAACTCGCCGGCAATGGCGAACTTGTCGTCGCGCGGGCCGTCGGAAACGACGGTCGCCGAGCCGATGGAAACGAGTGCGCCCGGGAAATGCGCGGCATAATCGATCCAGCGCTTTGCGGTCGCCAGATCGTCCTTCATCGCGTCGGCCAGCGTAAAGCCGCTCTTCGAGCCGAAGGCAAAGGAGACGAGTGTCAGGCCGCAGTCTTTCAACGCATTTGCAAAGGCATGCGGGTCTGCGGCATAGCGGCCGATCATGGTGTCGGTGATTTCGATGCCGGAATAGCCGCCGGCGGAAATCGCCGAGAGCAGATCGTCTGCCGTTCCCGTCCAGGCATTGCCGAGCATTTCCCATGTAAACGTCTGGCAGCCGACTTTTATGTCCTTGCGCATTGCCTTTATTCCTTGATTCCGCCTTGGGTCAGGCCTTCGATGATATGTCGTTGGAAGAAGAGCACCAAAATGATGAGCGGCACGGTGACGACGGCCGATGCGGCGGCGATGTCTCCCCAGGGCACATAATATTGGTTGGTGAAATTCGCGATGCCGACCGGGATCGTCTGGCTGTCGCTGTCCGAGGTAAAGGCCAGCGCGAACAGGAACTCGTTCCAGGCGGTGATGAAGGCAAGCAAGCCGGTGGTGACAAGGCTCGGCAGCGACATTGGCAGGATGATATGCCAGAGCAGGCCGACCGGACCGACGCCGTCCATGCGGGCCGCCTCGTCGATCTCGCGCGGCAGCGTTTCGAAATAGCCGAATAGTACCCAGGTTACGAGCGGCAATCCGAGGGCGAGATAGGTGATGATCAGCGCTGTATAGGTGTCGAGCAGTCCGAGATCGGAAGCGATGAGATAGAGCGGCCCGACAAGAGCGATCTGCGGAAACATCGATACCGACAGGATGACCGTCAGAATGCCGAAGCGTCCCTTCACATCGAGGCGCGACAGCGAAAAGGCCGCCAGCGAACCGACGATCAGGCATAGAGCGGTGGTCGCAAGCGAAACGACGAGCGAATTCAGCACATAGTGATGCAGGCCCTTTTCGACGAAGGCGTTGTAGTAATGCTCCAGCGTGAACGGGTTCGGTATGAGCGAGGGCGTGCCTTCGGTCAGCGCCTTGTCGAGCTGGAGCGATGTCGAAAACTGCCAGATGAACGGACCGGCGGACCAGATGAGGATAAATAGGGCGCCGAGATAGATGAGGATGTTTTGGAAGACTGAGCGGCTTTCGTTCATGTCGTCCTCCTGATCTGGCGCACGAGGAAGACGCAGAAGCCGATAGCAATCAGCCCTTCCGTGATGAACATGGCTGTTGAGACCGCCGAGCCGTAGCCGAACTGAAGCGTCGAAAAGAGCACCTTGTAGGACAGCGTCGAAAGCGTCTCGGTCGAGTCGGCCGGTCCGCCGCCCGTCAGTACGTAGACCAGGTCGAAGACGCGGAACGCATCGAGCGCACGGAAGAGGCCGGCAATCAGTAGTGTCGGCATCAGGAGCGGCAGGCGGATATGCCAGAAGATCGTCCAGGCTCTCGCGCCATCCATGCGGGCGGCCTCGATCAGCGATTTCGGAACGGTTTGCAGCCCCGTCAGCAACAGAAGCGCCATGAATGGCGTGGTCTTCCACACATCGGCAAGGATGATCGTCGTCAGCGCCGTATCGGGCGAGCCGTACCAGTTGACGTTCTGGTCGATCAAACCTGCATGCAGAAGGATGAAATTGATGATGCCGTGCTGACCATCGAAGAGCCAGCCGAACATTTTGGACGTGACGACAGTCGGCATGGCCCAGGGCACGAGCATCGCGGCGCGGATCATGCCCCGGCCGGCGAAGGCCTCGCAAAGGATCAGCGCCATCGCCAGGCCGATGAACGTCTCGAGCAAAGTCGAGATGAGTGTGAACCAGATCGTGTGCCACCAGGCATTCCAGAACGGCGGATCGGCCAGCAACTGCACATAATTGGCGATGCCGACGAAATCATTGTCCTGGGTGATCAGCGAGCGGTTGGTGAAGGACAGATAGATGCCGTTGACGATCGGATAGAAGGACACCGATGCCAGCGAGAGAAATGCCGGTAACAGCAACAGCCACGGCCAGAGGGCGCTTGACAGCGCCCTCGATTTGCCTGGGGTTTGCTCGGAAACGGCAACCGTCATCGTCATGGCCATTTCAGCCGACGATCTTGTTGATCTGGGCTGCGGCTGCCTGAAGCTCCGCCTTGACATTGCCGCTGACCAGTGCCTTCGAAATGCTGGACTGCAATGCCAGCGTCACCTTGGCATATTGCGGTGTAATCGGCCGCGGCGTGGCCCCGGTGAAGACATTCTGGAGACTTGCCATGAACGGCTGCTCGGCCTTCAGCTTCGCATCCTGGAAGATGGCGGGCCGCGAAGGCGCGAGGCCGAAATTAAGCGCAAGCCGGGTCTGGGTTTCCGGCGAGGACATCCAGGTCAGGAATTCGATCGCCGCTTCCCGCTTCTTGGAGTTGGCATTGACGCCCAGCTGGTAGCCGCCAAGGCATGCGGAGCTCTTGCCGCCAGCAAAATGCGGCAGCGGCGCGACGGCGACCTTGTCGACGACATGCGAGGCCTTCGGGTCCTGCGCGATCGGATAGACATAGGACCAGTTGCGCATGAACATCGCCTCACCCGACGTAAACGGCTGGCGAGAGGGTTCTTCGTCCCAGGAGAGCACGTTCTGAGGACTGATCTTCGTCTTGTTGATGGTGTCATACAGGAACTGGATCGCGGCAACGGCGGCATCATCGCCGATGACGGATGATTTTCCGTCGGCAGAAAGGATCGAGCCGCCGTTCGATGCGATGATTTCCACCGCATCGCAGACCAGAACTTCGGCTTGCTTGCCCTGCCAGAGATAACCGAACTTGGCGTCGCCGGCCTTCTGCGCTTCTGCGGCCATCGTCGCCATATCGGCCCAGGTTTCCGGCACCTTGCCGCCGTGCTTTTCCACCAGATCCTTGCGGTAGTAGAACATGCCGGAATCGACGAACCATGGCAGCGCGGTCAGCTTGCCGCCATAGGTGCAGGCAGCAACCGTGCCCGGGAAATAGTCGGTGCGCTTGTCTTTCGGGAAATATTCGTCAAGCGGCAGCGCCCAGCCAGCAGAGGCAAAACCCGCGATCCAGATCACGTCCTGGCTGAAAACGTCAGGTGTTCCGTTGCGGCGGGCGAGCTGCTGGACGAGGCCCTGATAGACCTCCGTCGATGAACTTGGCGGCGGCAGTTCGATGAACTTGACGGTGATGCGGCTTTGCGACTCGTTGAAAGCCTTGACGAGATCGCCGAGACCTTCCTTGCCGAAGAAGCTGGCGCTGGCAAAGCTGATTTCAGTTCGATCGGCAGCGCGCGCCGGGCGGATGCCCAGGCCTGAAGCAACTCCAAGCGTTGCCGTACCGATGGCAGCGCCGGCAGCGCCCAACAGCAGCTGACGACGATCAAGCATTATCGATTGTCCGGCAATCTTGGAACCAGCCGGTGCCTTCTTGAAATCTGTCATGTTTCCCTCCCAGGAAGACTGGCGACCTCCAAACCTCCGCGCCAGTATTCGCATATGTTTTATAAAAATTTGTCGCGCGTCAAGAAATAAGATGCTTTAAATCAACCCGAGAGTCATCGTTCGGATGCGCCGAGGCGTGACGGACAGATGCGGCGGATCAGGGAGGATTGGGTAATATGGCTGGTAATTCAAAAGCTAAACTCGGCATCGGCGTTATCGGTTGCGGCAACATCTCGATGACTTATTTGCGGAATGCGGCGCTGTTTGCTGGTGTCGAATTGCGGGCCTGCGCCGATATATCGGCCGATGCGGCCGCGCTGCGTGCCCGCGAATACGGCATTCGTGCGCTCAGCGTCGACCAATTGCTGGCCGATCCCGAAGTCGACCTTGTGCTGAACCTCACCGTTCCCGCCGTCCATTTCGACGTTACGATGTCGGCCTTGTCGGCCGGCAAGCACGTCTTTACGGAAAAGCCGCTTGCAACATCGGCGGCCGATGGCCGTATCCTCGTGGCGGAAGCCAAGCGGCGCGGATTGCGGCTGGGGTCTGCGCCCGATACGTTCCTCGGCGCGGCAGGTCGCCGGGCGCGACGTCTGATGGATGAGGGCGCGATCGGCCGCCCGGTCAGCGGCACCGCCTTCATGATGGGGCGTGGAATGGAGCACTGGCACCCCAATCCGCAATTCTACTATCAGCCAGGCGGCGGCCCGGTCTTCGACATGGGGCCTTATTATCTGACGATGATGATAAACCTGCTCGGCCCGGTCGTCCGGGTCATGGCAATGGCGACAAAAGGTCAGGAGGAGCGCCTGATCACCGCCGACGGCCCGTTCAAGAACACGCGCTTCAACGTCGGCACGCCCACAAACATCCTGTCGCTTCTGGAATTCCAATCCGGTGCGACCGTGAATTTCGGCGCCTCCTGGGACGTCTTTCGGCACTCCAATCATCCAATCGAGTTACACGGCACCGAAGGTTCACTGCGTTTGCCCGATCCGGACACATTCGGCGGAACGGTCTCACTGTCCGAGCGTGGCGCGGATTGGCACGATTTCGAAAGCGATAGCGAACTTTACGGTGCGAGGAACTGGCCCTTCGCCGCACCGGACCGGGCAAATTACCGCATGCTCGGTGTCGCCGACCTTGCGCGAGGGCTTCAGGAGGATAGGCCCCCCCGGGCATCGGGGGATCTCGCACTTCATGTCCTCGAAATCATGGAGGCTATCCTCCAGTCCGGTGAAAGCCGGCAGTCGATCAGCATCGGCGTGCAATTCACTCCGCCACCGCGCCTCGACGAAGATGAAGCACGCAGCCTTCTCGCCTGATCGCCGCAGAGGAGGGCAATCCAATGGAAAAGCTGGATGAAAGCGCGCGGCGCGTTCTCGCTCTGAGCAGCGGGTCGAAAGGCCGGCCATTTGAAACCGGTACACCTCAACAGGCGCGTAGCGACTATGATGCGAATTGCCCGACCATCCAGGGTGGAAAGGAGGCTGTGGCTTCGGTGGAAGATCGGCAAATCGCCGGCCCGAATGGCCCGATCACCTTGCGCATCTATCGCGGTATCGGCGCGCCTTCGAAGGATGGTCCGGGTCTCATCTACCTTCACGGCGGCGGCTGGGTGATCGGCAATCTCGAATCGCACGACGAAATCTGCCGATGGTTCGCCAATATCGCCAAATGCACCGTAGTCTGTCCCGATTACCGGCTGGCGCCGGAACACAAGTTCCCCGCCGGATTGACCGATTGCACTGCGACTTTGGCATTTGTGGCTAAATCGGCTGCGGATCTTGGCATCGATCCCAACAGGATCGCCGTTGCCGGCGATAGCGCCGGCGGCAATCTTGCCGCCGTGTTGGCATTGACGTCGCGCGCCGGCGATGCTCCGCCGCTTGCGGCGCAATTGCTCATCTATCCGAACACGGACGCTGCGCAGACGGCCGATAGCTATCGCCGCTATGCCGAAGGCTTCGGTTTGACTGCCCCGACGATGAGATGGTTTCGCGATCACTATATTCGCACCGCAGCCGATATCGCTGACTGGAGGACCTCGCCGCTACAAGCCAAGTCCGTTGCCGGATCGGCGCCGGCTTTTGTCGCCACTGCCGGACACGACATTCTAGTCGACGAAGGCATAGCCTATGCCAGGCGACTGCAGGAAGAAGGGGTACGCATGGTGCATCGCCATTGGCCGGGACAGATCCACGGCTTCGTGTCGATGGGGAGATATATGGCGGAGTCTCGGCAGACAGTGGAGGAGGCCGTCGCGGCGTGGCAAAGCTTCGAAGGCGGCCTGATTTAGATGAATAGCGGGCGCCGCTTCAGGCCGATTGCCGCATGACCAGCGTTCCATCCAGGCTGACCTTGCGCGCGATCGGCTGAGTGGGCGCGCCCGTGTCTCCCAGCAGCGTCAGCAGCGTGTTGACGCTGCTTGCCGTCATTGCGGCGAAGTCCTGGGCCATCGTCGTCAACGGCGGGCAGGTATAGCGGCTCAAGGGATGGTCGTCATGGGCCGCGATACGCAGATTGTCGCCCTTTTTGCGCCCGATTTTCAGCCCGTGCGCGAAGGCGGCCGACATCACGCCAAAGGCGAGGCGATCATTCGCACAAAGGATGGTCTTGCGCGGGAGAGACTTTGCACGGAGCAGGCCATCCATCTGCTCGTATCCGACGCGCTCGAACTCCCATGTGTAGGCGGCATTGGTGCTGATCACCAACGGTTCGCAGCCCGCAGCTTCCATGGTGGCGATATAGCTTGCCAGCCTCTCCGGTGAATTGTGATTGACATGCGGAATGTCGAGATAGGCTGGCGCTTCCCCGGATCGGCAGAGATATTCGACGATCGTTGCGACGCTCTGATAATTGTCGTTGCCGATGAAGGGCGTTTTGCCTTCGATGTAAGTGTCGAAATAGACAATGGGCAGGTTCTGCGTGAGTTTTTCAAAGGCGCGTGGGTCGGATTTCTGTCCCAATGGTGCGACAAGCGCACCGGCTACCTTCAACGACAACAGCGTGTTGACCGCTTCGGCTTCCAGCTCCGGCAATCCATGCGACGAGAAGACGATCGGCCAATAGCCCTCGTTGCGCAAGCGCAATTCCAGGCGATTGACCATTTCGGCATAAAAGGGGTCGGTAAGAGCGGGAACCAGTATGCCAATATTGCGTGTTCTCTTGCGATTGAGGTTCCGAGCATAAAGATTCGGTTGATAATCCGACGAACGAAGTGCGGCTTCGATCAACGCTCGGGTCGCCGGTTTCACACTGGTCGGATCGTCAAAATACTTGGAAAGGGTGGGGCGGGAGACGCCGCAGGACTTTGCGAAATCCTCCATCGTCTTATGCGTCAGTTTTTCCATCGAAAGTCGACCATTTTTCCAGCTGCCGCCTCAAATAGTGGTCTTATGCGTCTACACGGATGGGAGCGCAACCAGAGACGTAAATTCCAGGCAAGTTCTTTTGTGCTTCATGTCGTTATAAAAGATAACGCGCGAAAATTTATTATTTAGCACATTAAAATTCAAGCTGCGGTATGAGTAACCCAATCGAGATCCGGCGCCGAAACCCATGTGAATGGCGGTGAGCCTCGTCGATGAACGGCTACGACGACAACCGACGCCGGATCCAATATTCCTATATCGAGGAATGTGAAGCGGGAATGGGGACGCCGAGGGTGCAAGAACGGCCCGGATGCCGTCGGCGTGCGTATCCTCGGGCAAATGGTAATTTCGGGCCGGTCTTCGCGATTGCCACGAACCGAGCCTGAGGTTTGGCGCTTTGCTATCGGCGTCGCCTTAAATGATGTCGCCCGTTTCTGCTGGCGCAAATTTGTTATCGAATCCGCGCGAAAAGCCGACGCAGGCTCTTAAATCCCCGACCCGTCGAGTTGCTGGGCGTTGTCGCCTTCCCAGGGTGAGGGCATCGAGGTGCGATTGAGATTGGCCGATGGCATCGGCATCCAGCACTTTAGTTCCGGCTCGGCATATTCGATGATGTGTCCGGGCGAGGAATCGGAGGCGCGCCAGCCTTCCGTGCCGAATTGATCGCCATTTGACCAATATGCGAGGTCAACTTCTGCCGGCCCCTGTTCTGACGAGCGGATCGTGACAAGGATCCGACTGCCGTCTTTCGGTGCGCTTGCCATGTGCCGCCAGCGGTCTGGCTCGTCCATCGCGTTTCCTCCTGCCTTGCTTTTGGGTGCAAGTGTCGCCTCACCATCGACAACGGTCAACTCAAACTTTGCGCGACCCGTCCTCCATCGTCTCAGATGTTTGCCGCGGTATATATTTCAAAAGGAAGCATGTGCTGGGAGACGGTCGGGGTTCTGTGGGTATCCAGCGCTTCCGCCATTGCTCGCACCAGCGTATCGGCAAGCAGCCGCGCCGGATGCGAAAGAACAACCTTGATCACGCCTTCGGCCAGACCGGCGCGGGTCTCGTTGGTCAACTCGTGAGCCACAACCACCAGACGTTTGGCGGCCGGGCCGCCATCCTCGCGAAGCGCGCGCATGACGCCCGTTACACCACCGCCGGCCACATACAAGCCTACCCAGTTTTCTTCCTTCTTCAGCAGGTCGCGCGTGAGTTGGTAAGCGATATCAGGCTCTTCCTGAGTTCCGAGCGTCTCCATCATCTGAAACTCGGAAGCGCTTTCCCGGAAATATGACCGAAAGCCCATTTCGCAGAGTTCCTGCGATAGGTAGCGGTGGCTTCCGACGAAAACGGCAACCTTGCCGGGAACCGGATTGACATTGTCGATGAACCAGGCGGCGGTCCGCCCCTTCTTGACACAATCATTGCCGACATAGCCGGCCCGGCCGGGCGCCGTCAGGTCGGAGATCATCGTGAAGACCGGGATACCTTCAGCCTCGAGGCCGTCAACCGCATGATTTATCTGCGGGTGATCCGACGTGATGACGCTGATGACATCGACTTCCCGGCTGAGGGCAAGCATCGCATCCGCGGTATTTTCAGGCGCGAGTTCATCGTCAAACCGGACGATGGCCCTGCCATGTGCCTCCGGATAGGTTTCGACCGCCTTCGTCAGCACCTCTCCCCACATCCGGTAAAGCTTCCGGTGGGATTGCTTCAAGAGGAAGCCGAACTTGATGACCGGCTTCTCCTTCTCAAGCCTGCGCTTGATAGCCGTCACGCCGTGAAAGCCGATGCGCTCGGCTGCTTCCAGCACGCGCGCAGCGGTCTGATGGCGAACCGGGTCGCGGCCGTTCAAGACCCGGTCAACCGTGGAAACCCCCACGTTCGCAGCCTTGGCGAGATCGGCGATGGTCGGTCTTGACATGAAGGTCTCCCAGGAAATGGGAGTGATTATGGGAGCTTTTGAAAGATTCGTCCAGCCTGAAATTGACAGAAATGGGGGAAATGTGGTGGTTTTGGCGCCGCTGGAGGAAGCATTCAGTCATCGAAAAGAAACGCCGGAACGGCGGAATTTGGGAGGAGGCAGACATGTCTGCGGCCATGGGATCGGCGCGTCACAACGACAGCGCCAGCGGACATTCTTCGCGGGGCGACGACGTCGTTCTCGAGATGCGCGACATCGTCAAGGCATTTCCCGGCGTGCTCGCTCTCGATGGCATGAACCTCAAGGTTCGAGCCGGCACCGTCCACGTGCTGGTCGGCGAAAACGGCGCCGGCAAATCAACGCTCATGAAGATCCTGAGCGGCACCTATGCAATCGACGGCGGGGAAATCCTCTTCAAGGGAGAGGCGCTGAGCGGACAGGACACGTCGGCCGCGCTTGAGCGCGGGATCTCGATGATCCATCAGGAGCTCAGCCCCGTCCTCGACATGACGATCGCCGAGAATATCTTCCTCGGCCGCGAACCAGCCATGTCCGAAAAGGGCTTCCTGTCGCGCTTCGTCGATTTTGCCAGGATGAACGCCGACACCAAGGCGCTGCTCGACAGGGTCGGGCTCAAATATGATCCCGAGACGAAGATGCGCGATCTTTCGATCGCTGCCATGCAGTTGATCGAGATCGTCAAGGCCATCTCCCGCCAAGCGTCTCTTGTCATCATGGACGAGCCGACCTCTGCGATCAGCGATACCGAAGTCGCCATGCTGTTCCGGCAGATCGCCGACCTGAAAGCAAGCGGTGTCGCCATCATCTACATCACCCACAAGATGGATGAGATCTTCCAGATCGCCGACGACATCACCGTCATGCGCGACGGCCAGTTCATCGCCGCAGCGCCTGCGAGCGACTATGATCCTTCCAAGCTGATCTCCCTGATGGTCGGCCGCACGATCTCCAGCATCTTTCCAAAGGAAGAGGTTCCGATCGGCGATGTCGTGCTCTCGGTCGAGAAGCTCACACGAACCGGTGCCTTCGAGGATATCAGTTTCACTGTTCGCGCCGGCGAAATCGTCGGCTTGTCCGGTCTGATCGGCGCCGGTCGCACCGAAGTTGCCCGCGTCATCTTCGGCCTCGATGAGGCAGATGGCGGCATGATCCGGCTGAATGGCGCCGTGCTGAAGCCGAAATCGCCGAAGGATGCGATCTCCAAAGGCATCGCGATGGTGTCCGAGGACAGGAAGGCGGAAGGGCTCGTGCTCTGCCGATCGGTCGGGGAAAACATCTCGCTTGCCAATCTCAAGAAGTTTGCCGGTGGCCTCTTCATCAGCGAAAGGCAGGAGGAAACCGCCGCACAGCGCATGATCAAGATGCTGCAGATCAAGACGCCGGACACTGCGATGATCGTCGAGAACCTGAGCGGCGGCAATCAGCAGAAGATCGTGCTCGCCAAATGGCTGCTCGGCGACCTCAAGCTCCTGATCCTTGACGAGCCGACCCGCGGCATCGACGTCGGGTCGAAATCCGAGATCCATAGGCTGATGAGCGAATTCGCCCGGCAGGGCTTGGCGATCATCATGATCTCGTCCGAACTGCCGGAGATCTTGGGAATGAGCGACCGCGTCGTCGTGATGAGCGAGGGCCGGGTTGCCGGCGAGTTGACAAGAAGCGAGGCCAATCAGGAAAGCATCATGCGCCTCGCAACGGGAGGACACTGATGAGTACCGAACCGATGGCTGCGGCTGCGAAGGGCGCGACGCCCAAATCCAAGACGAAATCTCATGGAATCGACTTCGCCCTGATCTACCGCAAATACGGCACCATTCTGATCTTCGCCGGCATCTGCATCCTGGCCTCGCTGCTGAGCCCGACCTTTCTGACGGAGGCGAACCTCACGAACGTCCTGCGCCAGGTCGTCGTCGTCAGCCTTCTTGCCTGTGGCGTCACCTTCATCATCATTCTCGGCCAGATCGACGTCTCGCTTGGATCGGTGCTGGCGCTGTGCGGGGTGATCGCGACCAGCGTGATGGCAACGACCGGAAGCATTGCACTTGCCGTATTGGCGGGTGTTGCAATGGGTATCGTCACAGGTTTCATCAACGGCTTCGTGATCACGTTCTTCCGCATCCCGTCCTTCATCATGACGCTGGCGATGACGACGGTCGCAAGAGGTGCCGTGCTGCTTTATACCGGCGGCGCACCGGTTTCCGGTCTCGGCGAGTTCAAGGTCATCGGTCAGGGCTCCGTCGGACCGGTGCCGATCTCGGTCCTGATCCTCGTGGCCTTCGTCGTGATCTCCTGGATCTTGCTCAACAAGACCAAGTTCGGCCGCTACGTCTATGCCGTCGGCGGCAACGACCGCGCAGCAAGGGCATCCGGCATCAATCCCGACAGCATTGTCGTCAAGGCCTTCATCTACAACGGAATCCTGTGTGCGATCGCCGGCATCGTTTTGATGTCCCGCATCAATTCGGGGCAGCCGGCCGGCGGCGTCGGCTACGAGTTCGATGCCATCACCGCAGTCGTCGTCGGCGGCACCAGCCTGATGGGCGGCACGGGAACGATCACCGGCACCATCATCGGCTCGATGATCATCGGCGTCATCAACAACATACTCAATCTGATGAATGTCAGCTCGTACTGGCAGCAGATCATCAAGGGCCTGATCATCGCGATCGCGGTCATCCTTGATGTTTGGACGAAATCGGCCCGCAGCAAGAAGAAGGCCTGATCGGAAAGTTCCCGCAAAGCAGAAAACCGCACAAGCGGAGGACCACCTGTGTGTCGGCGCGAAAGGGCGCGCCGAAAACCACCTGAGTTTTGTAACGCCCAATGGGAGGAGAAGAGCCAATGAAATTCATGACCAAACTCGCACTGGCGGCAGCCGTTTCGATCGCCGCGCTATCCGCCAACAGCACGTTCGCTGCCGACAAATTCGTCGTCGGCTATGCCAACATGGCAGACACCGACGTCTTCGTCATGGCGCGCAAGACGGCCTTCGTCGATGCCGCCAAGACCGATCCGAACGTCGACATCAAGTTCGCCGATGCTAACAACGACGCCAGCAAGCAACTCGACCAGATCGATAATTTCATCGCTCAGAAGGTCAACGCGATCGTCGTCGTTCCTGTCGACTATCAGGGCATCGTTCCGGGCGTTGAGAAGGCCAATGCTGCCGGCATCCCGGTCGTTGCCCTCGGTATCCAGTCGGCCGGCGGCAAATATACCTTCGTCGGCTCCAAAAACATCGATGCCGGCAAGATGCAGGCCGAATACATGAAGGCCAAGCTGCCGAAGGACGCGCAGATCCTTTATCTGGAAGGCACTCCCGGTCTTTATCATTCGCAGGAACGAAAGAAGGGCTTCGAGGAAGCGCTCGGACGTCCGGACGTGAAGATCCTCGCGAGCCTGACGGGCAACTACGATCGTGCCGAGGGCATGAAGGTCACCGAAGACTGGATCCAGAGCTTCCCGAAGTTCGACGCCATCGTCGCTGCGAACGACCAAATGGCGTTAGGCGCCCTGGAAGCCTTGAAGGGGTCGGACCGCCTCAAGGGCGTGATGATCGCTGGCGTCGATGGCGTGCCGGATGCGCTGAAGGCGATCAAGGCCGGCGAGATGTCCCAGACGATCTTCCAGAATGCAGCCGGTCAGGCAAAGGCCGCCTTCGAAGTGGTCGAAGGCATCAAGAAGGGCGAGCAGCCGCCGGCCGAGAAGCTCGTGCCGTTCGAGTCCATCACCAAGGACAATGTCGACCAATACATGAAGAAGTAATTCCTCCCGAAGAGGCGTGTCGGGACGACAAGCGTCCCGACACGCAAATCCACCATGAAATGACGTCAGCGGAGCCAATGAAATGATGCGTCTTAGTCTGGTAACCGACATTCTCGGCTACCTCCCATTCGAGGATATGCTCGACACGGTTTCCAAGCTCGGGTTCGAGGCTGTCGAACTCGGCTGCGGCAACTGGTCGAAGGCGCCGCATCTGAAGCTCGATGAACTCTTGTCGAGCGAGCTTGCGCGCAAGGACTTCTTGGCCGCACTCGATCGTCGTGGCCTGTCGATTGCCGCTCTCAATTGTTCCGGCAACCAGCTCCATCCGGGGCCAAGCGGCGAGGAGCATCGCGCCGTGGTCGACAAGACCTTCCGGCTTGCCGAGAAGCTTGGCGTCAAGACCGTGGTCATGATGTCCGGCTGCCCAGGCGGCACGCCGACGGATGAGCTGCCGAACTGGATTACCCATGTCATCCTGCCCGAGCACGAGAAGGCGCTTGACTATCAGTGGGGCGACGTCCTCATCCCGTATTTCCAGAAGGCAGGCCATCTTGCCAAGGAGTGTGGCATCCGCGTCGCCATCGAGAACCTCGGCGCGACCATGATCCACAATCCCGCAAACATGCTGCGCTTGCGCGAGCATGTCGATCCCGTGATCGGCATGAATTTCGACCCGAGCCATCACATGTGGATGGGCGGTGACCCGATTGCGGCCGTGCGGCTGCTTGGCGAGGCGATCCACTACATGCATGCAAAGGACGTGCGCCTCGAGCGGACGCTTGCCGAGGCCAATGGCCTGATCGATACCTACTGGATCAACGACATTGCAAAGCGGTCCTGGAACTACGTGGCGCTTGGCCATGGCCACGACGTTCAGTGGTGGAAGGAGTTCTTCGCCGTCGCCCGGCTTGCCGGCTATGACGGCCCCGTCAGCCTTGAGATGGAGGATGCCGGGATGGAACCGCTCACCGGCGTCAAGAAATCACTCACCACGTTAAAGCTCGCTTTGCCGCGCGACTTCGACTGATCCCATTTTAAGGAAATAAACATGCTCAAGATCGGTGTTATCGGAACCGGCGCAATCGGCCAGGAACATATAGAACGGCTTCACAACAAGCTTGTCGGTTCGACTGTTGTCGCCGTCAACGACATCAACAAGGCGCAGGCCGACGAGGTCGCCAGGCGTCTGACGCCCGCCGCCCGCGTCTTCAAGAGCGGGCATGATCTTGTGGCCGACGCTAATGTCGAGGCTATCGTCATCACGTCCTGGGGGCCGACGCACGAAGAATTCGTGCTTGCCTCGATCGCGGCCGGCAAGCCCGTCTTCTGCGAAAAACCGCTCGCAACGACCGCAGCGGCCTGCCTCAATATCGTCAATGCGGAAGTGGCAAGCGGCCGCCATCTCGTTCAGGTTGGCTTCATGCGCCGCTACGACAAAAGCTATCGTCTGCTGAAACAGCAGATTAAGAGCGGCAACCTCGGCGAACCCCTGATGGTTCATTGCGCCCACCGCAATCCGAATGTTCCGGATGTCTACGGCGGCGACATGGCGATTACCGACAGCTTCCCGCACGAGATCGACGTGCTGCGCTGGCTGCTCGACGACGACTATGTCTCCGCGCAGGTCATCATGCCCCGGAAGACGAAGCACGCGCGCAAGGATCTCGACGACCCCCATATGATCCTTCTCGAAACCAGCAAGGGCATCCGGATCGACGTCGAGGTCTTCGTCAATTGCCCCTATGGCTATGACATCCAATGCCAGGTGGTCGGCGAGGACGGCATCGGCTACCTGCCGGAACCCATGAGCGTGCTTTTGCGCAAGGACGCCAAGCTCAGCCACGAAATCCTTCAGGACTGGAAGCTGCGTTTCATCGACAGCTACGACGTCGAACTCCAGGAGTGGATCGATTCCGTCAAGATAGGTGTGGTGCGCGGCCCGACGGCCTGGGACGGTTACTTCGCAGCCGTTACCGCCGACGCCTGTGTCGAGGCCAAGCACTCCGGTCGGATCGTTCCAATCGAGATTGGCGAGCGACCGGCATTTTACGCAGCGCACGTCTTCGAGCCCGCCGCCTGACGACATCCAAAAGGAGAAAACGATGAAGATCGCATTCGATCCGCACATGCATCGGCATCTGCCGCTCAACGAACTTTGCCGCAAGGCCGCCGAGCTCGGCTACGATTATATCGAGGTCTCCCCGCGAGATGACCTCCTTCCATGGTGGGTGCGGCCGCGCGCCCACAAGGAGCGCATCAGGGAGTTCAAGAAGGCGCTCCAGGATCATGGCGTAAAAGTCGCATCGCTATTACCGATGTATCGCTGGGCAAGCCCGCACGAAGACGAGCGGCAGGCTGCGGTTTCCTATTGGAAGGAAGCTATTCGTCTTGCCGTCGAGCTCGGCGTCGACACGATGAATTCCGAGTTCGGGCGCGGCCCTTCGCCGGATCGCGGTCATCGCTCCAACTGCTGCGGCGGTCACTACACGCACGAACACAGCGAAGCAGCCTGGTGGCGTTCCATCGAGGAGCTCGTGCCGGTTTTCGAGAAAGAGGGCGTGACCCTCAACATGGAACCGCACCCGGAGGACTGGTGCGAGACCCTGCATCCGGCGATCGACATGTTGAGGACGATCGGCTCGGACAACGTCAAGTTCCTCTATTGCGCCCCGCATACCTTCTATTTTGGCGACGACATGGCGAAGATGATCCGCGATGCCGGGCCGCTGATCGCCCACGTGCATGTGGCTGACACTTATAATCACAAAGCGTCGTCGGGCCTTCGCTACATCATCAATCCGCCGGGTGCCAAGGTCACGATCCACCAGCACATGGACATGCATCAGGGTGAGATCAACTGGGACGTCTTCTTCTCCTCGCTGGCAGAAGTCGGCTTCGATGGGATCGTCACGGCCTGCGTCTTCGGCTGGGAGGACCGGGCCGATGCGTCCGGCCGCTTCATGCGGACCGAGATTCAGAAATATGTCGACAAATACTGGAAGAAGTAGGCCGGCGTGATGTGCAGGAGAAATGGGATGCGTATTGGACGCAGCGCGGGCCAATACGCATGAAGGACGGATGGTCAATGTCTGATCCATCCCACACGCGAGGCCGAGGCGGCACCTGCGATCCCGACGACAGGACCTCGCCTGCGCGCATGCAAACGATTGACGGTAATAGCTGTTCGAACGGGAGGATAGAATGGCGCAGGACGGCGCCCTGGTAGCGCCCAAAGACATTGCCGAGCTGAAGATGTTGGTCGTCTCCCGGACCAAAGAGTTTCCGGAGTCGCTCAAATACATGCTGGAGCTCAGTTTCAGGCGGCCGGAAGCGGTCGCCTTCAGCAACGCATCGTCGCTGGCAGCAGACTGCCAGATTGCGCCGTCTTCCATCTCGCGCATGGTCAAGGCACTTGGCTACAGATCCTTCCGCGAGTTCAGGCAGGTTTATCGCGACCATGTTTTGGCGTTGTCGCGCCGATCTTCTTTTGCATCCCATGGTGATGCCATTTGAGATGTGCTGGTACCCATAGCTGGGAAAAGGCTGTCATTTGTTTCCGCGCTGATCGCATGTCTCGGGCGAGCGGAAAGATTTCCAGCGACCTCATTCCGTCATGGCGCAGGCTATCCCTTTATTCCGGCCGAAAGCATGATGGCGCGCGTGATCTGCTTCTGAAAGACAAGATAGAGAATGGCGACGGGAAGGCCGGCAAGGACAGCGGCGGCCATATCCTTGGCAAAACGCACGCCGAAGACATCCTTCACCTGGGTGATCCCGACGGGAATGGTGATCGTGCTGTCCGATGTTGCGACCAGGAATGGCCACAGGAAATTGTTCCATGCCGCGATAAAGGTGGTTATGCCGAGCGCAGTGATCACCCCCCAGTTCATTGGCACATAGATCTTCCAGAGTGTTCTCAGGTGGCCGGCATTGTCGAGCATCGCCGCCTCGCGGAACTCTTTTGGAATCTGATCGAAGAATTGTTTGAGGATGATGATGACCGATGGCACCACGAGCTGCGGCAGCACGATGCCGCCCCAGCTGTTGATGAGCCCGAACGTGTTCATCAGCACGAAATGGTTGATGATGAGCGCCTCCGCCGGCACCATCACCGAGGCGATAAGCGCCCCATAGATCACACGGCGGCCGGGAAACTGGATTTGACTGAGCGCATAGGCGCAGCCGACGCTCATCGCAAGCACCAGAACCGCAATGATCGCCGAGGTGCCGACTGAGTTCATATACCATTGCACGATGCTCGAGTGCTCGATCACGTAGCGATAAGGCTCGAGCGTCGGTGCCTTCGGGAAAAGCCCGGGCGCCCGGCTTACCACCTCCGTGTCGGATTTGAGCGATGTCATGACCGCCCAGTAGAGCGGAAAGAACCAGATAAGAGCCCCGAACGCCGTCAGTGCGGTCAATGCGTGCCCACTCCAGCTTCTTGAAGCAACATGACTCTTTACCGTGCTCAGCTTCGCCTGCGTACTTGTTGTCAGAATGCTCATTTTTCGCCTCGCGCGCGCAGGAACTGGTATTGGAGGACGGAGGCAATGAGAATGATGACGAACAGGATGGTGGCGACGGCCGCGCCCTCGCCACCCTTGTTCTGCTTGAAGGCCAGATCGTAGATGACGGTCATGACAACGGTCTGCGCGTCCGCCGGCGTGTGGGCGAAATAGCCGAGTAGATAGGGCTGCGCGAAGATCTTGAACTGCGCAATCAGCTGCAGTGTCAGAACCAGCGCCGTGACCGGCCAGATCAGCGGCCAGGTTATTCTCGAAAATACCCGCCAGCGGTTGGCATTATCGAGCGCGGCCGCCTCGTAGACGTCAGGCGAGATGCTGCGCAGCGCCGCAAGGAACAGCAGGATGTTGAAGCCGATGGTCCACCAGATCGTGACCACTGCAACTGATGGCATGAAATAGGTTGGCGAACGCAAGACCGGGAGCGCCCGCCCGCCGGTAAACAGTCCGATGACATTCTGGATGACGCCGTATTGCATGTTTGCAATCCAGGTCCAGATCTGGGTCACCACCGACACCGGCAGGATCGAGGGCAGGAAAAAGCAGGCGAGAACCAGCATCTGTATGCGCCCGCTCAGGCGATTGATGCCCATGGCAATGAACAGCGCGAGAAACGTGCCGGGGACGACGGTCAGGACGATGAAGTAGAGCGTGTTTAAAAGTGCCTTTTGAAATTGGGGTGAGGAGAGCTGGCGTGCATAATTGTCGAGGCCAACCCATTCGCCCGGTCCGATCAGCGGCGCATTGGTCAGGCTCATCGCCACCATCCGCCATGTCGGGTAGGCAAATATCACCAGAAACGCGATGACCGCCGGTGCGACCAGCAGCGCTGCAACCGCATTATCCTGTTTCCTGTTGCTGACGGCGGCCATCCATCACCTCTCTCGTTAATGCAGCTCCGGGGCAGGGAGGAGCCCCGGAGCTGTTGAAGAAAACATCACTGAGAGTTCATGTGATCGCGAAACTTCTCGAGCGTTTCCTTCACATCGCCGTCGCCATTGAGCGGCCCGGACGCCATGTTCTGCCAATCGTCGTCGAACTTCGAGGCCGCGCCCGTCAGTGGCGTCTTCGGCATGTAGAAGGCGTTGAGCGCCATGGCTGCGTAGTCCGCCTGCGGCTTGAGTGCCTTGTAGGCGGCCGAGGTGCTGACCGGCAGATAGGCCGGGATGTGGCCGGCAGCAGCCCATTCCAGCGAATTCACGTTCATCCACCGGATGACCTCGAGAACCGCAGCGCGTTTTTCCGGCGTCATGGTGACGCCGACATTGTTGGGGATCACGAAGGAGTGCGAGTCCGACCAGTTGGCGGGCTTGCCCATCCAGGCCGGAATGTTGACCATGCCATAATCGAAACCGTTACCCTTGGCGACTTCGGTTTCCATGGTCGGCAGTTCCCAATTGCCGTTCAGGAAGAACGCGGATTGTCCGGCGAGAAAAGTGGGGGTGATGGTCTCGGTGTCGATATAAGGCTGCGCCCAGCCTTGCTTCACCCAATCGGCGACTTCGTTGTAGGCTTTTTCCATCTTGTCGAAATTGTCGCCCTGCAGGAATTTGCCGTCGGCGGTCAGTTGGCCGCCCTCCTGGCCGAACAGGGTGTAGATATCGCGCAGATCGCCGTTGGACGAAGAGATGACGACGCCGTTCTTGCCCGCATCCTTGGCTTTGGTCAGAACTGCGCGCCAGCCTTCCAGCGTGTCGATGCCGGTCGGCTTGCCATCCTTGCCCAGCACGCCGAGCCCCTTCAGCACATTCTTGTTGTAGTAGAGCACTTCACCATGGACGTCGAAGGGCACGGCATAACGCACATTATCGACCGTCGAGGCGGCGATTGCGTTCGGTGGATAATCGCTGTCTTTCAGTCCGACAGCATCGAGCTCTTTCGGATCGATCGGCGAGACGGTCTTGGCCGCAACTGCGGCGGCCAGGCGTGACAGATGATAGGTGGCGATATCAGGCCCCTGGCCGACGGCGGCGGATGTCTGCAGCTTGGTGTAATAGGGGATACCCCATTCGAGCGTCGTGCCCGTGATCTGGATCTTGTCCTTATGCTCGTCGTTGAAGCGCTGGATCAGCGCCTTCATTCGCACGCCATCGCCCCCGGACAAAAAATCCCACCAGACGACATTTTCGACTGCGAATGCCGGAAAGGCAGTCATGAGGGCTAACGCAGCAATTGATGTTCTCAACAGGTTACGCATTCTTTCTCCTCCAGGCTGTTCTGTTTTCCTCCCGGGCCGCCCTTTGCGGGTGGTCCCTATGCCCTGTGCCGCAGCTGGCGAGCCGCGTGATATCCGTTGCCGTCAGCAGTTGTAGCGACCTCGCCGCTGCCTATGCCGAGCGAGATGTCGTTGAGCACATCAACTGCTCCACAGCTCTTGGAGACATTGCTGATGCTCAAAGCTGCATCTGTCTGGGCCACTTCAACCTCCTCCCGGTCATATGCGGCGGTGAGATTTTGGGGCCGGCTATCCGGCTGCCGTCTCGATGATGCAATCAAGCAAGGTTGCCGCTACCGGATCGACACCAGCTGTTTCGCGCATCAGGCCGAAGGTCGTGGCGACGATATGACCGGCGCCGACCTGCCTCTCGGCAATGGTTGCGCATGGCTTGTGGATCCAGCCCACCATCGTACCTGCGTGGACCAGGCCGTCGAAATGGATCGGCCGGAAACCGGTGATGACGCGGTTCGGATTGACGCCAACGAAGGAGAGATCGGTCAGCGGGCCGCCCGGCAGGCGTTCGAATTTCCCCGAACGCTTCACCCAGCTGAAGCCGGTGACCCAATTGCCCTTCCAGATGGTGCCGTTGCGTTCGGTGACGCGCATCTGCGGCATGGATTGTCCGCGATCGCCCCCGGTCGGGTAATTCCAGTTCGGCTGGTCGTTGCGCAGATTGCCGAACGGCAGCGGTGCCACATCGGCGAGCGATACATAATGGGCACCATGCTCCATGGCGTCGATATCGGCCTGGCTGAGGGAAGACGCAACCCGTACATCCGCCTTGCCGGCCTCGACAAGCGCGTAGCCGAGCGCAGTGAGATATTGCGCGATTTCTGGTTCGGCCGAGAATACGGAAAGGACCGGCTTGGAGCGGCGGCGATAGACACTGACCTCGAGGCTGTTGCGTGCAATTTCCTTGCCGCCGGCGGTGATCGTAAACTGGATGCTGATCTGTCTGCCGGCCATGGCCGGCTCAAAGGACAGAGAAAGTGCCGGCAGATGATGTACCGATGTCGCGTTCACCGCCGGGATCGCCATCCTTCCGGCAATCGTACCATCGACGTTCCAGCTCAGCTCGGCCGCGGGGAGCGCCTTGCCGCCGGTCGAGATTTCGAGCTCGACATTGGTGGTATCGCCTGCCCACACAGCATAATGCTGCATGCGCGGGATGATGACGACATCGGTATTAATCTCGTGAAAGCGGTTGTGATAGGCACGCGTATTGCGCTGCATGTCCATCAGGCCATTGGCTTCCCAATGCAAATCGGTCAGCTCGGTGATGACATAGCCTTGGATCGAGGCATGGCGGCGCATCTCTTCGATTTCGAATTTGAGGGCATTGAACTGATGCCACTGCGTGTCCTCGATGAAGGAGCCGAAGGACGGAAAGACCTTGTCGAACTGATAGGTACGGAAGCGCTGTTCGACGCCGTGCGGATAGGTCGCGCCGTCGCTGTCCCATTCCAGACCATTGATGAACCAGAACGGTTCCTTGCCGTCCTGCTTGAGCTTTTCCGGGTACGGCAGACCCCAGACGCCGAACTCGGAGACGACGAGCGGCTCGTCGCCGCGCCGTTTCGCATCGCCGTTCGGCGAATAGGACCACTCAGGCCTCCCGGCGAAAGCCGATACCCAGTCGGTCCACTCGCGCGCCATTTCCGGGACTGAGGCGTAATAGTGATAGTCGTCTATGTCGGAGATGACATGGAAGTTCGGAATACAGGCGGAATTGTCGACGACCAGCCGTGTCGGATCCTGCTTCTTCAGCCAATGATAGGCGCCTTCCAACCAGGCTCGCTGATCGGCGCTTTCGACGAGGCGCGTTCCCCAATCCTCGTTGATGATAGTCCAGATCACGATGGAGGGGTGGTTGCCGTCGCGGCGCAGGATTCCTTCCATCGTATCGAGCAGGCGCTTCGCCGACTTCTTGTTGAAAGTCTGAATGTTCGGGATTTCCGTCCAGACCAGCAGGCCAAATCGGTCCGCCACATCGTAATAGCGCGGATCGGGAACCTTGATATGGCAGCGCAGGAGATTGAGGCCGAGCTCCTTTGCCTTGCGTGCCTGATCCCCCAGGAACTCCAGCGACGGCGGCGTATAGATGCCCTCGGGATAATAATCCTGATCCAGCGCGCCGCGCATGTAGAAGGGCTCGCCGTTCAGGAAGAACCTTCCATCCCTTGCCTCGAAGGTGCGAAAGCCGAAATTCTGCTCGGCGGCATCGAGAACGGTGCCGCTCTCGGATAGCTCGGCAACAGCCCGATAGAGCGCGGGATCATCAAGCGACCACGCCTCCACTTTGGCGACTTTGAGCGCGGCCGAAGCCCGTGCCTCGTCATCGAGCGCAACTTCGGCCGAAGCTGTGACCGCACCGTTGCGATCGAGAAGCGTGATCTTCAAGGCGCCGGTGAAAGTTGCTGCCAGCTCGACATCGATGGCGACATTCCCCGTTGCGAGATCGGCGCGGATGGCCTGGTGGGTGATATGCGCCTCGCAGCGGCATTCCAGCCAGACCGATTGCCAGATGCCACCCAGCATTCCGTACCAGCTCTGCTTGCCGTGCGGGATCTCGTCGAACGGAAAATCCGGGAAAGCCCGGGCATCGGCGCTCGGCAGCGTAACCTTCACATCCAGACGCAATTCGCCCGCAAGCAGATCGCCGGGGATGACAAATTCAAACGGCAGATAGCCGCCTTCGTGAGAACCGAGAGCGCGGCCGTTGACCGCGACTTCGGCGAAATAGTTCACCGCACCAAAATGCAAGATGACCTGACGACCGAGCCACTCCTGCGGCACGGTGAAGCCGCGGGAATAGGTTGCCACGCCAGCCGCGGCCCGCAGATCCGGAAAATGGGCCTGCCAGGGGGCGGGTACGGCAATCGTCGTTGGCGTTTGGCCTTGCAGCTGAAAGTCCCAGGCTCCGTCGAGAGACAGGCGCGTACGCGGCGCGCAATGAGTGTCGGCGAAACGGCCGGAGGCGATGGTCATAGCCGCGAGCTTTCTGGTTGGATTAAGTCACAAAATAAGTTACAGACAAGTTTCGTAACTTATAAACTTAACTTTCGCAAGGGCCGCAGCTTCACATTGTCCGTCAGATTTTCTAACGTGCGTGCAGACCGCCCTTGAGTCCGAGAAAGAAACTGAGTGAACGACAAAACGACGAAACGACCGACCATGTCCGATATCGCCTCGCAGGTCGGCGTTTCGCATGCGACGGTTTCGCTGGTGCTGAACGAGGCACCCGGCAAGAGGGTTTCGGAGAAGGTGCGCGAGCGTGTGTTGGCGGTCGCCGAGGAACTTGGCTACCAGAAGACCGTGCCGGCCAGTGACCCGATCAGCGGCATCATCGTTCTCCTGATAGACGATCTCATGGCCTCGCAGCATGCCGCGCCGCTGATCGAAGGTGTTCGAAGCGCGGCGGAAGAGCAGGGCCTGGCGGCGCTCACCGTCGTTACGGGCGGACAGGTCGAATTCGCGGAATCCATTCTCGACTATCTCGGACGGCGCCAGATCGTTGGCGTAATCTATGCCACGCTGATCACCCAGCTGGCGCCGGTGCTGCCCTCCAAGCTCGGCAACTACCCAGCCGTCCTTCTGAACTGCCACCAGCAGCGAGCCGAGTTCTCCTCGATCATTCCCGGCGATCATGCCGGCGGTTACGCGGCAACGGAAGCCTTGATCAAGGCCGGCCATCGTCGCATCGCGATGATCGACGCCGGCAGGCAGCGGCTTGAAGCGGCGCGCGATCGTCTAAGCGGTTATCGCCAGGCGCTGACGACCTACGATATTGCCGTCGATCCGGAACTGATCCTTTCGGAAGCCTGGTCGCTCGATCTCGGGCGGGAAAAGATGCTGCAGCTCCTCGATCTGCCATTGCCACCGACGGCGGTTTTCTGCTTTTCCGACCGTGTGGCAATGGGCGCTTATGATGCGATCAGGTTGCGCGGATTGAGGATTCCCGACGATATTTCCGTCATCGGTTTCGACGATGAAAGCCTCGCCCGAAAAATCCTGCCGCCGCTCACAACATTGAAGCTGCCGCACGAGGATATGGGCCGTTGGGCGGTCGCCGAGCTTCTGGAAAAGGTGATGCAGCCGAAGAAGCCGCCAGTAAGGCTGAAGATGGAGTGCCAGCTGATCCTTCGCGCTTCCATCGCGCCGCCGCCTTAAATGCGATGAAGGGACAGCCTGCCAAATATCCAAATATAAGGCGTGCGGCGCGGACACATCGCTTGGGAAGAGGGCCTTAGGAAAGACTGGATATGTCTACGATGATCCGTCTGTGATTGTCGGGATCGACCAGAACTGGCAGCGTAGTTCCCGCTGCGGTGCGCTTCAGGCGACGTTCGGAACTGCTGAATGACATTCGCGTGACCGCATCCCAGTCCGCGCCGCCATTCGGGTGAGTTACCCGGACGGTAATGTCCCATGTCCCGCCTGGCGCACTGCTTGGCCTCACCTCATCGGCGGTCAAGACCCTTGCAATGGTGGGTTCAAGCCCGACCGCAGCGCCTGCGCCGGCAAGCGCGAGTTCTGTTTGCTGTGCGGTGAGACCATTGAGCAGCTCTGGCGACGTCTCCCCATCCGGTGCCTCGCGCCAAACGCGGGGAAAGTCTGGATGGTCAGTCTCGTCGATCCGCTGCTCGTCCTGTTTCTGAGTGCGCAATCTCGCGGCGAGGTTTTCTGCCGCCTGCTGCCCCGTCGGAACTTTTTCCCATTCGATCCTGTAATGTCTGGGATCGGCGAGATCCACGACGACCGGCAGCATCATGCCTGGATGGGGCCATTTCGACTTCGGCACATCGCAGCCGCTGAAATGGACCGCGGTCGGCGCTACGCGCTCGGCGACGATCACGCCGTCTATGTCGCATTTCGGAAAGAGCGTCACCTCGCCGGCAATGTCGGGCGGCGGCGAGCAGGCCACTACTTTCAGCCAGCCGCTCACCGGGTTCATGATCTCGGTTCGTCTGACTTTGCTGAACAAGCTCATGCAGGCCACCTGCTCAATCCGCTTCCGTCACGATGATATTGAATCACGCCGAAGTCGAGCATTCAAGACCTGTCGGTGCCGTACGCGGAAACGTGCCGGCTGCTGACGGACGAGATGACTGGAGATTCTCCCGAGAAAAGTCTGAGTCCGCCCTTGAAACATAACATTATATATTATACTATAATGTATAATGATGCCCAACACGGAGCGAGCCATGCCTGTCACCGCAATATCCGAGAAGCTGTCGATCTCGCCACAGCCGAGCATCGAGGACATCCAGTTGCTGGGCGAACGGGGGTTCAAGACGCTCATCAACAACCGGCCGGAAAACGAAGATTCTGACCAGCCTGGAACGCAGGGCGAAAGCCAGGCAGCCAAGCGTTGCGACCTGTCCTACGCATTCATTCCGATCACGCTCGGTACGATCACCGAGGCGGATGTCCGTGCGTTTCAGCGCGCGGTCGAAGAATCCAAAGGGCCGGTGCTTGCCCACTGCAAGACTGGCACTCGCTCGCTGAGTCTCTATTTGATCGGCGAGGTCCTTGACGGTCGCATGTCTATCGACGGGGTCATCGAGTTTGGAAGCAGCCGCCGCTTCGACACCAGCGCGGCCGCGGCCTGGCTCAAGCAGCATGCTGCTCGCCGACCACAGGTAAAAGGCTTCTTCGACAAGCGTACCTGGAGTGTCCAGTACGTGGTGTCTGATCCCGAAACCCGCAAGTGCGCGATCGTCGATCCGGTGCTCGACTTCGATGAAAAGGCCGGAGGAACGGCGACCGTCAACGCGGACGCAATTCTCGATTATGTTCGCAGCGAGGGGCTGATGGTCGAGTGGATCCTCGACACGCATCCGCATGCCGACCACTTCTCCGCCGCCCAGTATCTGAAAGAGAAGACCGGCGCGCGGACTGCCATCGGCGAGCGCGTGGTCGACGTCCAGAAGCTGTGGAAGGACATCTACAACTGGCCCGAGCTTGCCGCCGACGGCTCTCAGTGGGATCGGCTGTTCGCCCATGGCGAGACCTTCAAGGTCGGTTCCATCGATGCGAAGGTGCTGTTCTCGCCTGGCCATACACTTGCCTCCATCACCTATGTGATCGGCGACGCGGCCTTCGTGCACGACACGCTCTTCATGCCCGACAGCGGTACGGCGCGCGCCGATTTCCCGGGTGGGGACGCACGCGTCCTATGGAAGTCTATCCAGGACATCATCGCCCTCCCGGACGGGACGCGGATCTTCACGGGCCATGACTACCAGCCGGCGGGACGCGCCCCTCGCTGGGAGAGCACCGTAGGCGAGCAGAAGAAGTCCAACCCGCATCTTGCTGGCGTGACGGAAGAAGAGTTCGTAGCGCTCAGGACGAAGCGAGACAAGACACTGCCGATGCCCAAGCTCATCCTGCACGCCTTGCAGGTGAACATCCGCGGTGGGCGCCTGCCGGAGCCGGAAGCCAACGGCAAGTGCTATCTGAAGTTTCCGCTCGATGCATTGCAGGGAGCTGTATGGGAATGACCACCGATTTGAAGGCGATGATGAAGGCGGGGCTTTCTCCCGCCGAAATGGCCAGCCGGGCCGGAGAGGTGGCGAACCTTCTCAAGACGCTGTCACACCAGGCGCGCCTGATGATCGTCTGCACGCTGGTCGAAGGAGAGTACTCGGTCGGCGAGCTTGAAGAGAAGGTCGACATCCATCAGCCGCATCTTTCGCAGCACCTCACCGTGCTCCGGAGTTCCGGCATCGTCGAAACGCGGCGAGAGGGAAAGCAGATCTTCTATCGCCTGACGGAGGCGAAGGCCGCCCAACTGGTCGCCGCCCTCTATGAAATCTTCTGCGTGAAGGAGGAGAAATGAGTGCCTATCTATCCTCTCTGGCAGGAGGCATGCTGATCGGCGCCTCCGCTGTCATGCTTTTGTTGCTAAACGGTCGGATCGCCGGGATCAGCGGGATCGTCGGACATCTCGCTCAAGGTGTCGGCCTGGCCACCAACCTCGCTTTCGTCCTCGGGCTGCTGCTCGGGCCGCTCGCTTACCTGCTTTTCTTTGGCGGCTGGCCACAGGTCGAAATCACTGCGGGCTGGCCGCTGATTGTCACCGCGGGCCTGCTCGTCGGGTTTGGCTCCCGGATGGGCTCCGGCTGTACCAGTGGTCACGGCGTGCTCGGTCTTGCTCGTCTGTCGCCGCGCTCCATGGTGGCCGTCGCCACCTTCTTGATGGCCGGCGTGGTCGCCGTCGCAGTTCTGCGGAGTCCTGGAGTATGAAGAGGAACATCTACCAGTTCGGGGCCGCTCTCATCTCCGGCGTGGTGTTTGGTTTGGGCCTGTCGCTCTCCGGCATGCTGAACCCGGCTCGCGTCCAGGGCTTCCTCGACGTCTTCGGCGCATGGGATCCAAGCCTTGCCTTCGTTCTAGGCGGCGCCGTGGTCGTGGCGTTCATCGGCGTCCAGGCAATGAAGCGGATGCGGCATCCGGCTTTCGACGACAGCTTCCACATGCCGACCAACCGGCAGATCGACGTGTCGCTGGTCATTGGCTCGGGCTTGTTCGGCCTGGGCTGGGGCATCGGTGGTTTCTGTCCCGGCCCGGCCGTCGCCTCCCTGTCGGTCGGCATCCCGCAAACCGCCCTGTTCGTCGTAACCATGCTGGCCGGCATGACCTTGTACGACAGAATATGGAGCAGACGGCCATGAGCCCCTCCACCCTCGCGGATGTCGCCGAACGGCTGCCGGCGATCGTCGGCGGCCTGATATCCAGAACGCGGTGAGAGCGCCACGCGGCCCGGCGTGCATTGTGTCCGCCCAGCGCTTGAAGATGCGGGGAAGCTCGCAGCATCTTCAGTCCTATTGTGCTTGCTTCTCAAACCAGAAACAAAGATCAACTGCGAGGCTGAGTCAGCGCCAGGGCGACCGTCGATGCAGCCAGGGCGGCGGTGAGGGTCAACGGCCCAACAGCGCCGTAGCGGTCGACGATATAGCCCCCAAGCACCGCGCCGATACTGATGGCGACCTGAAACGACACGACCATCAGGCTGCCCGCCGCCTCCAGAGCGTCGGGTGCTCCGCGGGAAAGATTGGTCGGCAGTACCACCGGTGCCATGCCGAAGGCGAAGCCCCAAAGCGTGACGAAGCCGAACGCAATCCCGGTTTGAGCGCCCCAAAGCACCAAGGCAAATGCAGCAAACGCCATTAACGCTGCCGTGACGACGAGTGCCAGGCGGATACTGGCGTCGGCCATACGACCGCCGGCAACGTTGCCGATCACGGAGGCGACGCCAAATCCAAGCAGCGCCAGGGCGATCGATCCGGTGCCTAGAAGCGTCACTTGTTCGAGGAAGGGACGCACATAAACCGAGCCGGCAAAATGGCCCGTCATCAGCAAGAAGATAGCAAGCATCCCCAGTTGAATGCCACGCCGCCGTGTCAGCCGGAAGACCTCGGCGAGGCTGTTGCTCGTGTTTGCAGGCAGTGTCGGCAAGCTGAGTACCTGCAGCAACATGGCAAGCGTGGCAAGCCCGGCGGTCATCGCCATAGCGATGCGCCATCCGAGCCAGTCGCTGATCAAAGCGCCGAGCGATGGTGCAGCTATTGTTGCGAGCGAGACGCCGAGGGTGACGATAGCCATGCCACGACCCGTGGCATTCGCGCCGACCAGCCTCGCCACGACCGCAACGGAAAGCGCCCAGAAACCGCTTATCGCGATACCTAATCCGGCCCGGCCCAACAACAACAACCAGAAATCTGTCGCCAATGCTGCAAGAACATTGGATGCGATAGCCAATGCACTCAGACCGACCAACACCGTTTTGCGGTTCAGTCTGCCGATCAGAACATTGCTCAGCAAGGCCGTGACGGCGCCGACGGAAGCGGTCGCGGTGACAACCTGTCCGGCTGTTCCCTCGGTAATACCGAGATCGTGCGCCAATGGCGTCAACAGGCCCGCCGGCAGGAACTCAGCCGATACCAGTGCAAAGCTGGTGGCTGCCATAGAAAGGACGGCAAACCAGGTCGTTGCGCTCCACGTGGATGGTTCCGGGGCATCCTGGTCAATTGCTATCCCGTCAAGTTGCGATGTTGTGTCCGTCATAGGTATCTCCATAAGTTGGGAGAGGTGATAGACGAACTATTCGGGACGGTCTGTGTCTTAAAATCCTAAATCCATGTCCATTCGTCCGGAACTTGTGCGTCGCACAACGCCCGGCGAGACGCTGGTGATGCGCTTGAAGGCGCGAGCGAAGGATGCTTCGGATTCATAGCCCAGCCGGGAAGCAACCTCGGCAACCGACATGCCATTTTGCCCCAACAATTCGCGGGCAAGCTGCATCCGCAAACGAGCGAGATAATGGGCGGCACCTTCTCCCAACATAGCGTTGAAGCGCTCGGCGAAGATCGAGCGCGACTGGCCTGCAACGCCGGCGAGGCTTTCTAAGGTCCAGTTGCGGCCAGGATCTCGATGCATGGCCACCAACACACGACCAACGTGAGGATCCCGGATGGCAGCGAGCCAGCCGGTGGTCGAGGCCCCGCTGCAATTGACCCAGCAGCGGATGAGCCGCGCTGCGAGCAAGTCCGCCATACGCGACAAGACGGTCGCGCTTCCCATCTGGGGCTGTGTCGCCTCCGCCGACATGGCCGCCAGCAACGGGCCGACGATCGGATCATTGCCGGCGACATCGCAGCCCCTGATGATTGGCGGCATCAAGGCGATCAAAGGGTTAAGCGCATGCGCCCCCAAAGCCATGGAGCCGCAGAAGAGGGTGCTAGTCGCACCCGTTCCGTCCCGCACCACGTCGCAAACATTGCTTCCCAAACTCGTTATATGGCAACTCTTGCGTGAGTCCCCCTCAACATCTGGCGCGCTGGCCAACCGATGCGCGATGCCTTGCGGCAACAGAACCAGATCGCCAGCGTTCAATTCCTGCCATCCCTGAGCTTCGATATGGATCCAACACGGCCCCTGGCTGACAAAATGAAAGCGAAGCAGCTGCTGTTGCGGAAAGGCGATGCTCCACGGATGTCTGAGTTCGCAGCGTCCATAGCTCACTCCACTCAGGCGAAAGTCTTGCAGGACTTCGCTTAAGGCATCCATTGGGATATTTGGCGGCGACAAGGGTCGAGACGAATGATCAAGCATTCAGCCAATTTAAGTCTCGAACGTCCAGCATTCAAGCAGGTTGGCGACGCGTCAGAATTGGATTTCCTGCAGGTTAACGGTTTCCAATTTTGCCGAAAGCCGACAGTCCATTGCCGCCACTGGAAATTCCGGCAATGCAAACTTCATAGCTGATTGATTTCAATCAAATCTGAGATATTACGATTGCTGCCGGCATTGGAGGATGCCGCGAGAGGCCAGAGTGTCGGGAAGCTTCGCTATCGGCCGCTGCTGTTGGAGGAATTCGAGCCCATGAAAACGACCCGGCTGGGAGGTCGGCCGACCCTTTTTGATGTTGCTAAGCAAGCAGGCGTCGGCTCGGCGACCGTTGACCGCGTGCTGAATGAACGCGGCAATGTCAGCGAGGACGTCAGCAAAAGGGTTCTGCAAGCTGCCAGGGACCTTGGCCTGCGCCGCATGCTGCCTCACTCGCATCGACGCATGATCCGCCTCGACGTCGTTCTTGCCCGGCCGGAGCTGCCCCTGATCGGCAGGCTCGGCTATGAGTTCAGGCGCCTGTCGAGTGCGCTCGACCGGTCGATCATCATTCATCGGACGATCCTGGACGACGAGCGCCCGGAGACGCTTGCCAGGGCTTTGACGAAGACAACGTGCGACGCCGTCGTTTCCTACATGCCGGACCATCCGGTGGTTCATGCGGCTGTGGAGGATTTGAGCTCGAGAGGCGTTCCTCTGGTGACGGTCGTCTCGGATGTGCCCGGGTCCACGCGGATCGGCTATGCCGGGATCGATCACATCAAGGCCGGCCGGTCGGCCGGCTACTTCATAACGAGGATGGGGCGAGAGCCGGGCAAGATCGTCATTCTCTGCAATAGTTTGGGTTTTCAATCCCACTCAGACCGGATCAGCGGCTTCACCCGATACTTGGAAGAGAAGGCGCCGCAGTGGACGCTCGCCTGTATCGTTGAAGGTGGCGACGATCGAAATCGATCCGAGCTGGAACTGCGTCAGGCCTTCAAGGCATTTCCGCAAGCCGTGGCCATCTACAATGTAGGGGCTGCAAACATCGGGGTTGCCCGGGCTATCCGAGCGGACATTTTGCTGAAGAGGCCGATCTTCGTCGGCCATGAATTGACGCGCAACACGGCCGCCTTTCTCCGGGAAGGGATCATGTCCCTGACGATCGATCAGAGCCCGGAGCTTCAGGTCAGGGCGGCCGTCAGCCTCGTCATGCGCCACTTCGAGGCACTGGGCTTTGACGGCGCGCCCTTCCCACTCGATGCCGAAGTGCCGTTCATTCTCTATGGTCCGGAAAACCTTCCGAACACGCTTCCATTCTGATCTGCAGTGGTTGATTGAAATCAATCAGCATTGCCTTTGAAACCTGATCGAATTTTGGAAATTCTCCACCAATCGAGCGAGATGCCTGCGAAAGCAGCGAGGCGTCGTCGATTGGGAAGGAGAGATCAATGAGCGAGAATATTGCCCCGGTCCGCTGGGGTATCCTGGGTGCTGCGCGGATTGCCGACGGCGCCATCATCCCCGGGATGGCCAACAGCAGATATTGCGACCCTGTCGCGATCGGTGCGCGGAGCAAGGAGCGTGCGCAGGCGATGGCCGACAAGCACGGCATCGCCCGTGCCTATGGCAGCTATGAGGAGGTCCTTCTCGATCCGGCGGTCGAGGCCATCTACATCGCGCTCCCCAATCATCTTCATGTCGAATGGACCCGCAAGGCGGCGGACGCCGGCAAGCATGTCCTGTGCGAGAAGCCTGCAGCCATGAACGCCGGCGAGCTGGCGCAGCTCAAGGGGTTGGACCCGAAGCTCAAGATTTCCGAAGCCTTCATGGTCCGCCAGCAGCCACGCTGGATCAAGCTGCGCGAGATCCTGCGAAGCGGTGAATTTGGGCGACCGATGTCGTTCTCATCGCTCCTGTCGTTCATGATGACCAACGAACAGGATTTTCGCCAGAAGCCCGAATTCGGCGGCGGCGCCTATTACGACCTTGGCTGCTATACCGCGATGGCAGCACGTTACGTATTCGGCGCCGAACCGAAGCGCGTGTTTGCGGCCGTCGAGCGCAACACCGGCGGGATCGACATGTTCACCTCGGTCATCCAGGACTTCGGCGATGGCCGGCATGCGACCTTCATGGTCTCGCTGGCCGAGGCATCCTGCCAGTCGATCCAGATCGTCTGTGAACGCGCCTTCATCCAGTTGCCGCAGGCCTATGTGCCCTCACGGGTGAACCCGAACACGATCGCGATCGACACCTCGGCGGATCATGCGAATTCGAACATTCATACGCTCGAATTCCCGCCTCTCGACCAGTACGAGGAGGAGGTCACGAACTTCTCGAAGGCGATCCGCGGCGCGGATGTCCCCTATTTCGACATGAATGATGCACGTGCCAATGCAGCTGTCGCAGATGCGGTCTTTGCCTCCGGAAAGAGCGGGACCTGGATTGACGTTGGAGGAAACTGAAATGGCCATAAAACTTGCATTGATCGGTGCCGGACGCATCGCAAAAGTCCATTCGAAGGCGATCGCCGCCAGCCCCGACGCCGAACTCGTGGCCGTCACCGACGCGCTGCCCGAGGCGGCCGAGGCTCTGGCGCTTGCGACCGGCAGCAAGGCCACCGAGCCGGACGTCATCGCGGCAGACAGGAATGTCGATGCCGTTCTCATCTGCACACCGACTGATACGCATGCCGACCTTATTGAAAAATTCGCGCGCGCTGGAAAGCACGTCTTCTGCGAGAAGCCGGTCGATCTTGATCTGGCGCGCGCCGAGGACGTCGTCGCGATCGCCAAAAACGCCGGCATCCGTCTCATGCTGGGCTTCAATCGCCGCTACGATCCCAATTTTGCCGGTGTCCGCGCCGCGATCAATCAGGGCCGCATCGGCGACGTCGAGATGGTGACGATCACCTCGCGGGATCCCGGCGCGCCGGATATCGCCTATGCGTCGCGTTCCGGCGGTATCTTCCGCGACATGACGATCCACGATCTGGACATGGCTCGCTTCATGCTGGGCGAGGAGCCGGTGGTCGTGTCCGCGCACGCCTCGGTGCTGGTCAAACCGGAACTGAAGGACATCGGCGACTTCGACAGCGCGACCGTTATCCTCGAAACGGCCTCCGGCAAGCAGGCGATCATCACCAACTCCAGGCGCGCGTCCTATGGCTATGACCAGCGCGTCGAGGTTCACGGGTCGTTGGGCGTCGCCCGCGCCGAAAACCAGCTCGAGAACATGGTGGTGATCGGGACACAGGAAGGATATTCGAGCGCCCCGCTGCAGAACTTCTTCATGACCCGCTACACCGCCTCCTATGCAGGCGAGATCGCCGAATTCATCGCTGCCTTGAAGGAAAATCGCGAACCTGCAACGACGGGGCGAGACGGCGTGATCGCGCTGAAGCTCGCTAATGCCTGCGTCGAATCTGTCAAGCAGGGAAAACGTATTCGAGTCTAGGCAAGATGTCGGAAGCGCGTTCTTGGAGGGACGCGCTTCCCTTACGGTGACATGGTTTCAAAACCATCGGGTTCGAGCGGAAACAGATGCCCGGGTGGCTGGTGGTGCGCTAGTGCCTTTTGGAGTGCACTTTCGTCGGTTCCTCTTGCGTCTGAGACTGGACTGTCGTGCGCCTGATGACCAGCGATGGGGCGATCAGCACATGCATCGCCGGCTCGTCGGGTTTCTGCATGCGGGATAGGAGAATGTCGAGGCTCTGGCTGGCCATATAGTGAATCGGCTGGCGGATGGTGGTCAGCGACATCGTCTCGGATTCGGCGAATGGGATGTCGTCATATCCGACGACCGCGACGTCCTCCGGAACGCTGATGCCTTCTTTCAACAGACGGCTGAGGACCCCGAGCGCTTCCAGATCGTTGGAGGCGAAGATGGCGGTCGGGCGCGGCGTTTGGGCAAGAATGGCATCCATCGCCTCGACGCCGCCGTCAAGCGTATGACGTCCGGAGTAGACCTTGGGTGAGAGCCCTTCCGCCTCCATGGCGGAACAATAGGCCTCGCGTCGCCTCTGTGAGCCGGCATAGGGGCCGCCGTCGATGTGGACGATGTTGCGGTGCCCAAGCTCGATCAGGTGGCGAACGATGAGGGAAGCCCCGAGATGGTCGTCATTGCTGACGCTGTCGATCCGGTCGTTGGAAAGATGACGTCCGAAGTAGACGACGGGCAGGTGGCGGCCGATGCGCTCGATCGCTGCGGTGGATTCTGGCGAGCCGATCAGAATCAGACCGGCGACGCGCTGGGCGACGAGGGACTGGATTGCCTTTTCGGCTGCCGGGTCCGAGTGACCTTCCAAAGAGAGAAGCACTTCGAACCCTTTTTCTCGCGCCAAGGCATCGATGCTTTTCGCTACGGCTGCAGTGAAGGGGTTCAAGATATCGGACAGAAGCACGCCAATGGTGCGTGTGCCGCCGCTTGCGAGCCTGCGCGCCGAAAGATCGGGCGTGTAATTCAGTTCCTCGGCGATCTTCAGGATCCGGGCGCGTTTGTCGGGATGCACGCCTGGATCACCGCGCAGAGCGAGCGATGCGAGCGACCGTGAAACGCCGGCTTTATTTGCGATGTCCATCAGGGTCAGTTTCGTCGGCATCTTGCTCATCGGTCTTCTTTCATCATATAGATGCGGCGAACGGGAACGCGACGGTAGCCTGGCCTGCGGATCCGGTCGAGGGCATCGCCACGCTATAGCACATTGTTGCCGGCCGCGTGATCCACTGCCAATAGCCATCCCCAGATGCACCGTCCGGTATCATGGTTCGAGGTGTGCTCGTCCTATCACGTCCTTCTTCCGCCGATGCAAGTTTCCGCGATTGACCTCGGTGCCGCGACTGGGAAGCCAGGGCCAGCCTTACCGGGGCAATCGCGTCACGCGCCTTGCCTGGCGCTCTGCTCGATGCCGAAGCGCAACGTTGCGGCGGACGTTGCGACCGCATCCTCGGCGGCCATGGAATAATCCTCATTCTCGATGGAAATGACGTCGTCGTAGCCGACGGCGCGCAGCGCGCGAACGATGTCCAGCCAGGCGCGGACCGAGCTGCCATGGCCAAGGGATACAAAGTTCCAGTAGCGCGGACGGATCGGCGTTACGTGCTTGGTATCAAGCAGTCCGTTTACCCTTGCGGCCGGCTCTATTCGAGAATCCTTGCCGTGGACATGATAAATGCATTCGCCCAGAGCCTGGATGGCACTTACGGGGTCGCCGCCCATCCAGATCAGATGCGAGGGATCGAAGTTTACGCCGACTGTCGGGCCGACGGCGTCTCTCAACCGGAAGAAGCTTTCCGTGTTATAGACGACCTGCCGGCCGTGCTGCTCCACGCAAAGGCGAATGCCGGCTGCCTCGGCCTTGGAAGCGAATTGTTTCCACCATGGGATCACCCTCTCGCTCCACTGCCATTCGAGGATCTCCATGGCCTCGGGGGGCCAGGAGGAGGTAATCCAGTTGGGATGACTGTCGCCGGGGGCACCGGGAAGCCCAGACATCATCACGACCCGCCGCACACCGAGAAGCTTTGCCAGTTCCAGCGTCTTGTAGGCAAGGTCCGTGTCGTCCGGGCCGACTGGGCCAGGGTGGAGCTGGTTGCCGGAGCAGTTGAGGGCCGAGATTTCCAGTCCGTGCTCGCGCAGCTTGCCAGCCAATTGATCGCGTTGCGAGGAACTTGCGAGCAATGCATCAATTTTGAGATGCGGCGCGCTCGACCAGCCCCCCATGCCAAACTCGACGCAACTCAACCCAAGCGCTGCGACCTTGTCCAGGCACTGGTCGAGATCGAAGGCGCCGAAGCCATCGGTATTCAAGCCAATTTTCATTGGAGATCCTCCTCATACATTCATCAGACTGGAGACCGGGTCACCTTCACCGAAGAGCCACCGTCTGCTGACGCCTGTATCGCATCCAGCACTTCGGCGGCGCGAAGGCCGTCAAGCAGCGTCCCGTCGGAGATCGGCCGGCCTTGCGCGATCGCCGCGAGAAAGTCGTGGATCATAAACCCGAAGACCTCTGCATATCCGACCGCGACGCCGTCGAACGGGACCGGCAGCATCGATCCGACATTCGGCGAGGAGGGGCGGTTGAAAACGGTTGCGAAGGGCGTCTGGCCGGTGCCGTCGAAGCGCGCGATCTGGTACTGGTTGATCGATTGCGTCGAGAAGCGCGCGGTCGCTTTCGTTCCAAAAACCTCGAAGGAAAGCGTGTTGCCCATGCCGATGGCAACCCGACTGGACGAGAACAGACCCTGAGCGCCGTTGTCGAAGCGCAGCAGCGCGGACATGACGTCGTCATTGTCGACGGGGCGGCGGTCCGAACTCAGCTCGACCCTGCTGTGCCCGACGGTTGCGGAGGCGGGCAGGAACCGCTCCTTGATCGAAATGGTCGATACGGCACCGGCGACTTCCACAACCTCGCCACAGAGAAAGCGGGCAGTGTCGATCGCGTGGGTGCCGATATCGAGCAGTGCCCCCGGTCCGGCCCGATGGCGCTCATATCGCCAGGAATGGGGAAGCTTGGGGTCCGCCGCGTATTCGCACTGGAATTGAACGAGGATATTGACGATCTCACCAAGTTCGCCTGCCGAGATCATGTCGCGGATTTCGGTGACGGCCGGAATGCGGCGATAATTGAAGACTGTTGCGGCGCAAGCCTTCGAACTCTTGCTCTTCTCGTACAGTCCGCGTGCCTCGGACGCGGACAAGGCGAGGGGCTTTTCGCAAAGAACATGCTTGCCCGCGGCAAGGGCTGCTTCGACCGCTTCGACATGGAGAAAATTGGGCAATGCAACGCTGATGATGCCGACCTGCGGGTCCGAGATGACCTCCTTCCAGTCGGAGACCGTCCGAGAAAAGCCAAAGCTCTCTGCCAGCTGTCGAGCAAGGGCTGCATTCGGATCTGCAACCACGGACAGGTTGAGGCCCTCCAGGCGCGATGCAAATCGCGACAAATGATTCCGATAGCCGAACGCGTGCGCGGCACCGATCATGCCGGCGCCGACGATTCCAATTCCGTTGCTCACTGTAAACCTCCCTTTGCGTCCAATGACGCCGCTTCAATCAAATGGAGCAGGATCACCAATATTGGAGCGCTCCAAATCAGTCAATTGGAAATTTAGAGAGGGACGTGCGCCGATCAAGCATTCGTTATTGCGCATGAGTTCCAAGTCTATGCCGCTGTGAGTGTTGATTGCTTGGTGGAAAGCCTCCTTGATAGCTTTGTGCAGATAGCGTTATTTTTATAATAAATACAAATATTTGTAAGGATTTCTGCGATTAGACGCGCAGTTCGGTCGGGCGGTCCTGGCAAATGCCTCGTTCTGCTGACGTGATTGCGGACGCGTGTTGAGGTGGCCGTTGCCGTCCTGCCGATACCGTGGCTGTCGGCATGAGGTGAGTTGATTTTCCAATTGACAAATTTGGAGCGCTCCAATATTCAGTGATGAAAGCCGCAACCGGGAGGGTGCGGTGAGATTGGGAGTGGCGATTGGCGCCAGAAATGCTGGGAGGTTCGTTGTTTCCCGCAGATGCATCGGCTGCAACGGCAATAGCGCTCGCAACGCGGATGCCCCTTCATCGAAGGGCTCTTGTGGTCGTCGGTTCCGCAGCGTCAGGTGGTGTGCTCCTGATTGAGAAAAGACAGCCCTGCCTTGCCGGGAAGGCAGCGGATCTGTGGATGACGCCAACGCGCGTCGAGGTCGGAGGTCCCGCCGTCGTGGCGGGCAAAGGAGGAGAGAACAATGAAATTGAAAACTCTTACAAAAGTGATGCTCGCGGCGGCGGCATTCGCGCTTGCTGCCGGGCAGTCGCATGCTGCGAATATCGCTGTGATCGCCGGCTCCGCGCAGGACGCCTTCTTCAATGCCGTCAAGAAGGGCGTGGATGATGCCACGACGATCGTGAAGGCGCACGGTGGCTCCGTCAGTTATATGACTGTTCCCAATTACGATAATTTCGGGCCGGACCTCGTCGGCCTGATCAATACGGCGATCAGCCAGAACGTCCAGGGCATCGCAATTCCCATCTGGGTGCCCGAGGCGCAGATTCCCGCCCTTAAGGAGGCTGCAAAGAAGGGCATCAAGATCATGCTCTACAACACTCGTACGGGCGACAAGAGCCAGGACGCCATCGGTCTGAATTATTTTGGCACGGACGAGGCGGTAGCGGGGAATGCGGGCGGTGCCTACCTGGCAAAGCAGGGCGCCAAGAAGATCCTCTGCGTTATCCAGGTTCCAGGTGCAGTCAATCTGGAAACACGTTGCAAGGGGGTCGGTGATGGCGCCAAGGCCGGCGGTGCGGAAGTCGAGCCATTGAGACTGCCCTCGAGCGTCCAGTCCGATATGGCGGGCACGGCAGAGGCCATCAAGGCCGAGCTGCTGAAGGATCCGTCGATCGACGCCGTCATGACCCTTGGTGCACAGACCGCCGACGCTGCTGCAATGGGCATCCAGCAAGCGGGCGTTGGTGACAAGGTCAAGCTTGGCACCTTCGATCTAAGCGCATCCGTACTCGATCGCATCAAGAGCGGTCAGCAACTGATGGCCATCGATCAGCAGCCATATCTGCAGTCTTTCTTCGCCACGACCGCGCTTGCCGCCAACATCGACTACGGGATGGAGATACCGACGAATCCGGTGCTGACCGGTCCGGCGATCGTCGATACGTCCAACATTGGCGCAGCTCTGAATGGGGTTCAGAACGGCGTTCGTTAAGTACGCCATGAGATTGCCGGCCAGCTCTTCCGTGCAAGGGCTGGCTTTAAGGCAAAAGATTGCAAGTTGGACATGCGGGGAGGCGCATTATGGAAAAACTATCTATCGACAATCTCTTGAGACGGCCGGAGATGGGCGCCTTTCTCGGCATGGTGTTTGTCGCGGTGTTCTTCACCGTTTTCGGCGGCGTATTGTTCCTGTCGCCGAACGGCATCGCAAGCTGGCTCAACGTTGCAGCGAACCTGGGCATCATCGCCGTCCCCATCGGCTTCCTGATGATTGCCGGCGAACTGGATATTTCGATCGGCGCGATGGTGCCGGCATCATCGATGTGCATTGCGATCGTATCCGGCTATTACGGTCTGCCCATCGCCGTCGGCATTGTCGTGACGCTCGCCTTCGGCGTGCTCATCGGGCTCATCAACGGGTTAATGGTCATCCGCACCGCGGTGCCCTCCCTGATCGTCACGATGGGCACGCTGTTTGCCGTTGCCGGACTGATGCTGTTCCTGTCGATTGTCCTGACGAAGACGACGTCACTGTCCATGATGTCACCGAGCTGGGCGAAGACGATCTTCGGCAGCTACATCGGTAGCGGGTTTCAGGTGATGATCGTCTGGTGGCTTCTGCTCATGGCGGTTTATTTCTTCTTCTTGCATCTTTCGCCCTGGGGCAATTGGGTCTTTGCCCTTGGAGGCGACCGGATTTCCGCCCGCAATGCCGGCATACCGACGAGCAAGCTGACGGTGGGTCTCTTCATCCTATCGTCGCTCTCTGCCGCTTTCGTCGGCATGTGTCAGACGATTATGTATAGTTCCGCTCAGGTGTCGACCGGCCAGTCGTTTATCTTCAACACCATCATTTCTGTCGTCGTTGGCGGCGTCCTTCTGACCGGAGGGTTCGGTTCGGTCATCGGAATTTTCTTCGGCACGATTACCTTCGCGATCGTCAATCAGGGCATCTTCTACACCGGCTTCGATCGCAATTTATCCAGCCTGATCATCGGTGTGATGCTGCTCATCGCCGTCCTGATGAACAACACCTTCCGTCATATGGCTCTCAACCACACGACCAAGAAGAAGGGAGCGAAGTAATGGCCACGCCCATTCTTTCCTTGCGGAATGTCAATAAAAGCTTCGGCCCGATCGAGGTTTTGAACGATATATCCATCGACATCAAGGCTGGAGAAGTTCTTTGCCTGCTCGGCGATAATGGTGCCGGTAAATCGACCTTGATCAGAATCCTTTCCGGCGTGCACCAGCCCAGTTCGGGTACCATTCTATTCGAGGGCAAGCCCACGACATTTCCCACGCCGAAAGTCGCCGCGGAACAAGGGATTGCAACGGTGCACCAGTTTGGTGGCACCTTCCCGCTGATGTCGATCGGTCGAAGCTTCTTTGTTGGCGTCGAGCCGACAAAGGGGTGGGGGCCTTTCAAGATATTCGATCGCAAGAAGGCAAATGAGATCGCGGTCCGCGCTGTTCGCGACTTCGGCATTACCAGGATCGATGATGGCGACCGGCTGGTCGGCGGCCTTTCGGGCGGCGAGCGGCAGTCATTGGCGATTGCTCGCGCCGTACATTTTGGCGCGAAAGTCCTGATTCTCGACGAGCCGACGGCAGCTCTTGGCGTCAAGCAGGCGACGCATGTTCTGCGGATCGTCAACGAGGCGAAGCGTCGTGGCCTGGCGGTCGTGTTCATTACCCACCAGGTCATGCACGCAATGGCCGTCGGCGATCATTTCGCCGTGCTGATCCGCGGTGCTGTGGCGGACGACTTCCGCAAGGGCGAGAGAAGCCGCGAACAGATCACCGATCTGATGGCCGGCGGAGAAACGATGGCGGACCTGGAGGCTCAGATCGAGGGAGCTAATCAGAGCCAGGATCGAACCTCCTTGGTGGTGTGACCGAGTTCATGGAATTCGTCTGAGTGATCGGGCTTCCATCGCTATGAAATCCCGGGTGGGACACGACCGGGAGAGACAAGAATCGGCAATTCCATTCGGTCGGGAATAACAATCACCTGCGACGACATTTCAGCACCGTCGCTGGAGCCGGCGAGAGAGACCACCCGATCTTCGCGCCTGCGAGACTTTTGAGGGGGCGGGCGCAAAAGCTGATTTGGGCTGGTTTTGAAGAATATGGAGATCCGCGGGTGAAGACGACGGAACTGGTGGCAATCCCTAGGACGAGATTTTGTACAATATCGCAGATTGTAACCATGACGGGCTATGGGCGGGCGACCGTGCATCGCGCACTCAAGAACGAGCAATCGGTTTCCCTTGAGGTGAGAACAGAGATCTCGCACGCCGTACACAAGTTGAATCGACAAGCGATATCTCGCTACGAGACCGAACTTGGGCGATGCTAGTCGACTATTTGAGATTTATTTCCTTGTTCGCGACTGCAATCAGTCGATGGCTGCGGTTCAGATCCCCTCTGGAGCAACTATGCGTGCCGCCGAGATTATCGGCAGCGATCATGGAAACAGCTTTAGGGCAGCGTAGGATAGGCTCGTGCGCTGTTTGACGCCGGACGGCGAGGCATAGTGTTACGGCTATGACCTGTTTGGACGCCGGGTGTGGAAGGTCCGGGAACTCATACCAGGCGAGGCGCGCCGGCATTTGCTGCCTCTCGCTAATACGCTGACTGCATCGAAGACACAGGCTGAATATCCGCCGTCAGCCACTGTACGATCCACTAACAACGCCACACAGGCGTCCAATCATCTAGTCTGCCGATCGAAATCAACGTCAGCATGGTGACAGAGTGCGCCGAAATGGTGTGGCATTCGCGCATCATTCTCCGCAAAGTAGAAAAAGTCGGGTTGGCAAAGTCGAATTAGTCCAGTACAAAAAATTTCACCGCTGCAAATCAATCAAAGGAGGCGTTGCATGACACCAGCATTCATCAAAACGTCTCCGTCCGGAATGACCCGATACTAGGTCATTTCCATTCGTGACCGGCCACGGGCACGACATCATGCGGTTTTTTGTTTCCTTCACAGTTCGATCAATCTGCCGGGGTTAGCTCGTCTTCCGCCTCGGCCGTGTCTATCAACTCTCGATTTTGGGGCCGGCTGCCGAAACACGGAGTCGGACTGGTTAAAATGACTCGCAAGAAGCTCGACTTCCGTGCCGATGCGTATCGCAACGTGCTCGGCTTTGTTTTTCGTCAGTGGACCCATCGTCCCGCTCTGGTGGGTACAATTATTCTGCTGGTAATTGCCAGCACCCTTGCCGAAGTTCTGGTGCCGGTATTTTCAGGCCATATCGTCGATGCAATTGCTGGCGGCAATGAAGCTGACGATGCAATCCGTGCCTTCGCTATCGTCGCAACTCTGGGCCTGACGAGCGTCACATTGCGCTGGTTTATCTTCGATGGGATCATCCGTCTGACGCTGCGCATCATGGCGGACGTGGTCAATAACGGCTTCCACAAGGTGCAACGGTTCTCGACCGATTGGCATGCCAATAGCTTTGCCGGTTCGACGGTGCGCAAAATCACCCGCGGCATGTGGGCGCTTGACGCGCTCAACGACCTGCTGCTGATAGCTTTGCTGCCTTCGATCGTCATGCTGGTGGGCGCCAGCATCGTGCTCGGCACTTATTGGCCGATCATGGGCCTCATCGTCGCTGCAGGATCGCTGATCTATATCGGCGTGACGGTCTTGCTTTCGATGGGATACGTGTCGCCCGCGGCAAAGCTCGCCAATGCCTGGGATACCAAGTTGGGAGGCGCGCTGGCGGATGCCATCAGTTGCAACTCGGTGGTGAAGGCTTTCGGCGCTGAAAGCCGCGAAGAGGAGCGCTTGCGCCATGTGCTGGCCAAGTGGGACAGCCGAACGCGGCGGACATGGAGGCGCGGGACACTGAATGGCACGATCCAGGGCTTCATGATGGTCTCCATGCAGGCTGGGATTCTTGGTACCGGCCTTGTCATGTGGCAGCGGGGGCTGGCGACACCAGGCGACATCACATTCGTGCTGGCGATGTTCTTCGTTCTGCAAGGTTATCTGCGCTCAGTGGGGCAAGATATCCGAAACCTTCAGCGCGCCGTCAACGACATGGAAGAACTTGTCCTGCTCGACAAAACGCCGTTGGGAATCGAGGACGGGCCGAACGCGAGGGTCATCACGATCGGTAAGGGCGAAATCGTGTTCGATCGCGTCACCTTCCAGTACGGCGCCCATCCTACTCCGCTTTATGATGATTTCTCGGTCACCATCGAACCGGGCGAGCGGGTCGGATTGGTGGGGCATTCTGGTTCGGGCAAGACGACCTTTGTCAAACTCATTCAGCGCCTCCATGACGTGAAGTTCGGCTCGATCCGAATTGACGGACAGGATATCGCCGAGGTCAAGCAAGCGAGCCTGCGCGCTCAGATCGCTATCGTGCAACAGGAGCCGATCCTGTTTCATCGCACGCTCGCCGAAAACATCGCCTATGGGCGGCCGAATGCCTCACGGCGTGAGATCGAGAACGCGGCGAAGCAGGCCAGCGCACATCATTTCATCATGAGCCTGCCGAAGGGATATGAGACGATGGTAGGTGAGCGTGGTGTCAAGCTGTCGGGCGGTGAGCGTCAGCGTGTCGCGATCGCTAGGGCTTTTCTGGCTGACGCGCCCGTGCTGATCCTGGACGAGGCGACCTCCAGCCTTGACAGCGAGAGCGAAGTGCAGATCCAGCAGGCCATGGAGCGTCTGATGGAGGGACGCACGACGCTTGTAATCGCACACCGGCTTTCGACTGTGCGGGCACTGGATCGACTGCTGGTCTTCGACAAGGGAAAGATTGTGGAAGAGGGCGATCATCAAGCGCTCATTCGCCTGAACAACGGCATCTATCGCCGGCTGTTTGAGCGACAGGCGCTAGAGCTGACCAAGGGGCTGGTGGCATGAGAGGAAGAGCCGGTATGTTGCGTCCGGCTGCTCGATACAAATGAAGTCTCGGAGGCCGTTGTCACGCCCTTCAATCGAGGTCTGCCGTCTTCGGTCCAAAGTGGCCCTCTGATGGCAGACCTTGATTGGAAAGCGGTCACGTCCGGGTGGCTCTGCACTCATCGATCCAGTCCCGCGGTACGACATTCATCGCAATGTTTGGCTTGAATGGATAGAACGGCCGCATCCTGTAACTCCAATTATATGGCACACAGTTCCTCAAAACAGCTGCGTGAATATAGAACTGAAGATCGCGCGGGCCTGATGCAAGGATGTGAAGAACGAGCTTTGTGCGACCTTGTCGACATGGAAAGCAGCGGTCGCTTCGGTCCTCTTCGAAGTGCCATAAATGCCCGCCGATATTGCCGCCAATAACATCCACGCAGTTATGAAAGGCTCGGGCCGGAATTCCAGCCAAATGAACGGTGTGATAAATGGCGGAGCCATTATGGCGGCCGCTATGAGACTTCCGACGAAGAATGCATCCAGACATCTCTTGCCCGGCCTCGTATAATGATCTGCGTCATCCAGAGGCGAGATCAGGTCCCCACATAATAAAAGCGAGCAAATCGAATACGCGAAAATCAGATAAATAGTGGCCCGCAACTTATTCATCTATTTCGTCCACGGCCCTCACGCAAAAGATAAACTGCTGGGAATGGGTGGTTGCATCGTTAGCGTTTCGCCGCTTCACACGCGTAAATGAAAAGCAAGTTTGCGACCTCCACGAACGGCGTATTCCTGCTATCGGTCCTGAGCGGTTTTTCAAAGCGGTATTCTACGCTCGACGATTTTCCGAAAATACGCGATGTCGAACGGAATCGCGTCGTCATTGAAGTCAAAATTCGCATCATGGAGGCCAGCGCTGTCTCTATTTCCAATAAGCATGATGTTGCCTGGACGGGCTTCAAGCATGAAGGCGAAGTCTTCGGAGCCCATCAATGGTTCCATGTTGTCGTTGACGTTCTCGACCCCGACCAGCGCTCTCGCCGCGCTAACCGCGAAGGCGGTTTGATCGCCATGGTTCACGAGGTGCGGGAACATTGGCTTATATGTCACTGTGGCATTGGAGGTTTGCTCCGATGAGACCCAGAACACGTTCCATCTCGCGCTTCAGCGCTTGGTTTCGTTTTCGATTTTGGGACGAGTAGCGGGAAAACACATGCAAACGCGCAGACCCGGCCCATTGTCTTCGAGCGCGATAGGCGCTCCATGGAGGTCGGCGATTGCCTTTACGAGACTGAGCCCTAGTCCATTGCCTGGCGTCGTTCGGCTTTTGTCCAGGCGGTAAAGCCGCCTGAACACCATCTCGCGCTCTTCTTCGGGAATGCCGCTGCCGTTGTCGGCCACGCAGGCACGATAATGTTGTTCTTCAGGTGCCAACGATAGGGTAATGGTCGTGCCGGGCCGGCAGTGGGTGATTGCGTTTTCGACAAGATTGACGAAGAGCTGCGTGAGCAATTCCCGGTCGCCATTTATCGTACAGGAGCCGGACGCTAATGGCTCCAATATCAGGCTTTGCCCATTGTCTTCGGCGACATCAGCGTAGATTTCCACGATCGCCGTCATGACGGCCCAGAGATCGACCGGTTTGAAGCGTGTCTTTCGTGCGCCTGCCTCGATCTGCGAGATGCGCAGCAGGGCTTCGAAGGTTGCATTGATCCGGGCTGTTTCGTCGCTGGCGTCAAGAAGCAGGTCTTCTACATTTTCCGAGCGTTCCAGACGCTGCAGCGCCCGTTCGATGGTCAATCCAAGCCGGTTGAGGGGTGTCTTCAAATCATGCGCTATATCCGTGCTGACCTGCCGCATTCCCTCAACGAGTGCGGAGAGTCGGGCAAGAGCGTGGTTGATATGCTTGGAGACAACATCGATATCGTCGCCACTGCCGCGGATCGGAATTCGCCGGGCCAGATTCCCCGCCGAGACGTCGATCAGAGTTTGCTCGATCGCTTCCAATCGGCGCTGTGTGCGCGTCGCAAGCACGGTTCCGCCCATGACGATTGCCGCAACGATGATGACCGAGGCCCAGGCGAAGCTCATCAAAGCAATCTGCTCGATCCGATCGGTTTCTCGGTAGCTCTGGCCGACAACGAGGCTGTTGCTGCCGACGTTCCCAGCGACAAGACGCATCGGATCGTCATCACCAAGTCCGAACAGGGTCGCGGGAACGGTCGAAAGCCCAGGCTTCACAGTCGCGGCGTGAACATTTCCGGCGAGCTTTTCTCCCTTGCTATCGAGCAAAAGAAAGACCTGATCTTCCGGGCGCTTGAGGATCGAATAGGTGTCCACCGCTGCGATGAGATCCTCCAGGTCGTTCGAGGAATAGGTCGAGGCCACGACCGAATACGTGTCCTTGATGGACACGTCGAGCGATCTCGCCAGCTCGCGCGTCATCAGGCCGTAGGCGACGAAGCCGGCGATGAGGAAGGCGATGATGAAGAAAAGCCCGAAGGATATCGCCAGCCTGAACGGCGTGCTGCGCAGCAATCTATCGCGGTGCATGTATGCAATAGCCGGTGTTGCGGACTGTGTGGAGGAGGGGAACATCGAACGGCTTGTCGATCTTTGCGCGCAGCCGGCTGATATGGGTCTCCACCACGCTCGTCTTCGGATCGAAGTGAAAATCCCACACGCTCTCCAAAAGCATAGTGCGCGTCAGCACGCGGCCCTCGCCACGCATGAGAGCCTCCAGTAAGCTGAATTCCCGCGGCTGCAGATCGATGGCAACCCCACGCCGATGCACCTGGCGCTTCACGACATCGAGTTCAAGATCGGCAATTTTGAGCACGGTCTTCCGGTCCTGGACCGGCGGCCGGCGCGCCAGGGCATTGACGCGCGCCAGAAGCTCGGAAAAGGCAAATGGCTTGGTCAGATAGTCATCTCCGCCGGCTTCAAGCCCCTCGACCCTGTCGTCGACGCCGCTGACCGACGTCAGGAACATTGCCGGCGTTTTGACCTTTGCGGCTCTCGCAGCCTTCACCAGGGACAGACCATCGAGCCCTGGAAGCATCCGATCGACGACCAGCACATCATATGGTTCCCTGGTAATCTGAAAGAGCGCATCTGTGCCGTCTGAGAGGATGTCGCAGATATGGCCGGCCTCATTCAGTCCGCGAGAGATGTATTCCGCGGTCTTCCGATCATCTTCCACCACCAGGATCTTCATGCCCGTCCAGGCTCCATCAATGCACAATACGACTGCTGTCTAGACATGCCTCAAGAAGGTGTCTGCAACCTGAACGGCTTCTTACAAATGTGTAAGGATGAGCGCCGCCGCACAGCGGCATTCCTTACGAAACGGTATTATTTGAGCAAAGGCTGCGTAAAGACGGCCGAATAGAACATGGGATGTGGTCGCATCTGCGGTGTGGCCAACGATCAACCACGCGGCAGTCCAGCCGCCTATCGGAGTCTCCCCATGACCAAGCGCAATGTAATCCGCTCCCTGAGCGCTGCCTTCTTTTGCCTTGCAGCCGCGCTTCCCGTTGTCGGGCACGCGGCCGCCGCCCGTCCTTGCGAAGACGTGCTCAAGGATATGCGCACGGCGAAAGCATCCGCAAATTTGACGCCCGATGCCAAATCGAAGGTCGATGCGCTGGAGGCGAAAGCCGTCGAGCGCTGTAATGCAGACGACGACAAGCGCGCCGATGCCTTTCTCCAAGAGGCAATGACGCTGATGGGCAAGTAAAGCGGGGGTATGTCATGAGCTCGCTGTCATATGCCATAGGAAGCAATGTTCTCAATCGGGTTCCGCGGGTCACCGGCGACTTCTGGCTGATCAAGCTGCTTGCCGTCACGATGGGAGAGACTGCCGCCGATTATCTCGCCGTCAACCTAGGCCTCGGCCTCACCACAACATCCGCGATCATGACGGTAGTGCTGATCGGCGCGCTTGCCTTGCAGTTTCTGCAGGGGCGCTACGTGCCCTGGGCCTATTGGACCGCCGTCGTCATGATCAGCGTCGTCGGAACGCTTTTGACCGACAACCTGACCGACAATCTGGGAGTGCCTTTGCAGGCGTCGACCGTCGGTTTCACCATTGCTCTCGCGCTCACTTTCTTCATCTGGTGGAAGAAAGAAGGCACGCTGTCCATTCACTCGATCTTCACGGCAAGACGCGAGGGGTTCTACTGGCTGGCGATCCTCTTCACTTTCGCATTGGGCACGGCGGTCGGCGATCTGATCGCAGAGGTTTTCGGCTTGGGATATATCATGACCGGGCTGATCTTCCTCGGCATCATTGCCGTCATAGCGATCAGCCATTTCAACTTCGGCATGAACGGTATTCTGGCTTTCTGGCTGGCTTACATCTTCACTCGGCCGCTCGGTGCGTCTTTCGGAGACCTTCTTTCCCAGCCGCTGGAATATGGCGGCCTGGGATTCGGAACGATTTACACGAGCGTCCTGTTTCTGGGTGCCATCATAGTGACCGTCATGTACATGACAGTCACCTATCAGCCTGAAACGGCCTCGGACGCCGAACAGGATCGTTTTTAGAACGGACTAGCGAGCCTCAGCGTCGAAAAAAGGTGAGGCTCGTATCGTTCGCCGTAATGAATGACTCACGGTGGGAAAAGCCTCTTGACGCTCTTTGTCCGCATGCCGGCGGGTCGTCGGAGGTTTTTCCGTCGGAATTTTGCATCTCTCGAACGCGCGATAACGTTTGCTTTTTTCCTATCGTGTTTCAACGCCCATTGGGTGATTTATCACCGCTCCCCCCGCATCGGCTTCGGTCGGACATTGAAGATTTCCCGCGACAGGATCGTGGATGTCGAGCACGCTATGATCTGCCGATTTTGCTGAAAAATCTGGGTCTTATCCGATGGTGGCCAAAATCTTCGTCGATGTCCAATTTGTAAGAATCCGGCAAAGCGCAGGGAAGGATCGTTGCTTAGATTTCAAGTGGCTGGCGATGTCGGCCGGTGGTTGATCAGGCCACAAAACCCTTGTAAATCAAAGGAGTGAACTATGCTGAAGAGATATTTGGCGATCGGTGTTCTGGCAACCTCGACGCTTGCTGCGGGAATGGCGCTTGCCCGTGATGAGACGGGCACCATCACCAATATCAACGCGAAAGCGGACCAGATTACGCTGTCTTCGGGAACAACGGTAAACTTGCCGGAGAATATTGAAGTAGAGTCGTTCAAAGTCGGCGAGCGGGTTGCCGTTCATTACGATGTCCAGAAGTCCGGCGCTGCTCTTGCATCGAAAGTAAGTCCCGCAAAATAACGGTGATCTGGATTTGCCGGGCAAGACGGATGCTTGCTGGCGCGCCTGAAAATTCGTGGTTGAAGCGATATTTCTGGTGTCATCCGGGCGGGCCAATGCCCGCCCGTCATCCGCTCCATTGTTGTCGGGCTGGAACCAGACCCAACTGCTAATTAATGGCGTCGCGATCGTCGATTTGGATGGTCTTCAGTTCGATACCTTTCACGAGCTTAGGTAGATGAAACATCACCGCACCAGCTGTGCGGCCATGAGTCGTCGAAGAATTAAAATCCATGAAAGATGATATAGGCGTCCTAATCTTGTTGTCGTGAGCACCGCTGTTGAATAGCCGGCTTCGATTTGGGACGTCATCACACAAGCAAGGCACCGAATACGCATTGCCTAGTTGTTCGTGTATCTCTTTTGGCCAGTCACCAGGCAGCTCGCTATCTCCTCAATCTCCGCCCGTTGAGTTCGTCTTCTGGCAATTCATTTGCATCGATACGATGCCCTTCTCACGGATCTTGCAAATTGACGCCGAACAGCTCCCGATGCATGTGCTCGACTGCGATGCCGATGCCGCCGATCAGAGCTGCCCGATTGCCAAACTGACTGATCTCGATGCGAGGTGGATAAGGCGTGCAACGTGGCAAATACCTGCGAATAGCTTCAACAAGTTCGGGGCGCGCACCGATACTGCCGCCCATGATCACCAGTTCTGGGTCGAGCGTTGTACCTATTGCGGCAATGGCAAGCGCAATCGATCGCGAAGTTTCCTCGATCGCGGCGACCGCGGCTGGCTCGCCCGCCACCAGAGCCGAAAAAAGATCTGCTACAGTTGCCTCGCCCCGCCCACCATATCCGGAATAGCGTCGCACCATTGCCGCACTGCCCACGGCATTTTCGAGAGTACCAAGAGTAAAGCCGCCCGGATCAAATGGCTCCCCGCCAAGAGGTAGATAGGCAATCTCCCCGGCGGCACCGCGTGCGCCGCGCATGAGGCTACCATTTGCAATGATGCCCATACCGATACCGGTGCCGAGTGCCACGAAGGCAAAATTATCTGATGTGGAGCCGTGGCCTCGCCATCGTTCTCCTTGCGCAGCAAGATTGACGTCGTTTTCGATGATGACCGGGATTGCCATCCGGTCACTCAAGAGCCGGCGCAAGTCAATTGTTTCGACTCCCGGGATGTTCGGGGCGACGTTGATGTGTCCGGTGATCGGATCAAGCACGCCTGGCGTACCCAGCACTATGACGCGCAATTTGGAGAGATCGATGCAGGCGCTCCGGGCAAGGTCCTGTATAATGGCGTGGAATTGATCAACCAGATGGATCCCGCCGCGCGAGCTTGTTGGCACTTTGGTTTCGGCAACGATATTTCCAACCAGATCGCAGATGATAGCGGCGATCTTGCTTCCACCTAGATCGATGGATGCGGCGAAACCGGCACTTGCATCGAGCTCATAGGTTATCGCGGTTCGCCCCAAGCGCCCATCGGTGTATCCGGTCGGCTTCAACCAACCATTGTTCTCCAAATTGCGAACGACGTCAGAAATCGTTTGCTTGGACAAACCCGTTTGCTTGGCAATATCCGCGCGGGAAATAGGGCCCTTTGCAAGTATGGTCCGAATAACGGAATTTGTTGAGATTTTTCGCGCTATCGGTGTCTGGGTCGCATTAGGCATGATTGCTGACTCGCGCTCCGCCTCTAATTAGTTCGGGACCTTTACCTAATCCAATTATCTCGCGCTGTGGCTTTGTCAACTTCAAGTGAAAAACCCCGAAATCCAAGTGAATCTCAGTCGTTTGGCTAAACCAAATCATTTAATTTGTCCATGTCATTGACAAATTAAGCGCCCAATTTGTAGACTTGCCCAATGGCTGAGCAGATTGCGGAGGGGTAATGAAAGCGAGGTCAAAGGATGGGAGATATAGTCCCGCAGTTGCTGCGGACTTCATAGCGCTCCAATCCTGCAGGAATGCGGGATATCGCAGCCTGGTTTTCAGACCTAATCCCATTTTCGACACCGCGCGTTGAAAGGTGCTTGATTTGCCATGATGACCCCCACGTCCCAAGGCGAAATCACAACCAGCTGCCCGGTTATTCTGCCGATCATGGCGCCCCGACTGCAGGCGGACGCGTATCCCGACGGGTATCTTGATCTTTCTCTTTGGGGAAGCGGTCGCCTGGGGCGCATACATTTTTCCAAGCTTGCCGGACCTTATGTTTACGGTCCAAACAGGATCATCGCCGAAGCGGGTGGCATCTTTGTTGCCCAGTCGAAGCCCATCCTTCTGATCCGCAATGCCCGTCTGGAAAGAATTTATCCGGCTCGTCGCGGTGCCTGGTGGCATGAGATCGACAAGGACAGTCCGCGGGCCAAGATCATCAGACGCAACAATCGCCGTATCGTCGTGAGCGGCTGGGGTGCGCTGATCATCGAGGTCAGCAACGGTGATATTCGCGTTGCTGCCGGGGCCACCGAAGCGGAGGCCGAAGCCGCATTTAGTCTCGCCAGCGACATGATCGTAGCAGAAGCCGCGAGTTATGTAGCCCGGTGCGACCTCGCGCCCAAGGCCGCCGATCCCATGATGCGCAGCATGGTGATGCAGGGCGCTCACGCCGCGCTTTCCAGCATTCGCCTAGACGAGAATGGCGTGTTTGCCGGCCTGGCGGCAGGTCAGGCCTACAGCGCGCCCGCCCGCACCTATTATCGCGATGGCTACTGGACGATGCAAATGCTGCTGAAGCTTGCGCCGGAAGCGGTGCGCGATGAAATTCGACTTTTGGCCAAGGGAATCCAGCCCGACGGGGAGGCGCCGAGCGGCGTGATATTGACCGGACCGGCGCAATCGCGCGCCTGGCAGAACTTCGTTCTCGATTGCAGGCTAAACCCTGAGAAATATCATGGGAAGGCTGTTCCGGAGCATCACAATCGCCCAGGTGATTGGTGGAGCGATCATTTTGACAGCCCGCTTTTCTTCATCCTCTTTCTTGTCGACTATGTGGATGCCACGGGGGATACGGCAGAAGCACTGCTGCACTGGCCGATTGTCACGGCTATCATTGAACGATATCTGGGGCTTGCAGGCTCAGGTAGCGTACTGCCTCTCAAGCCGCGAAACGACCGGGACTGGGCAGACAATGTCTACCGGGAAGGTCTCGTCTCCTACAATCTCGGCCTTTTCGTCGGTGCATTGGATGGTGTGGCCAAATTGGGAGCCGGGCATGATCCCGCATTGGCGCAGAAGGCAAGCGAAACAGCGCAGTCCGCTCGCGCTGAAATCGAGGGCAAACTTTTCGTCCCAAGCAGAAATGGCTACGCCGATTTCGTCACCCCCGACGGATTTGTCGAGGATCATCTCGTGCTCGACAGTCTGACGCTCTCCCGTTATGGGGCGATTTCGCAGACGCGTGCCATCGGCCTCCTCAAGGCCATGGAAGGGGCTCTGGAGGCTCGAAACAATAGGAAACAGCCCTATGGTGATTGGGGTGTCCTGTGCGCGTATCCGCCGTTCAAGCGGGCAAGGGACGTGAGATCGAAGACCGCCTTCCCCTTTCGTTATCACAACGGATCCGATTGGCCTTATTGGGACGGCGTCTATGCGGAGGAAAGAATACGCCACGGTCTCGGTGGCGCAAGCTATGCGCTTATGCGCTGGTGGGAAACCTGTTTGGCAAATGGTTGGGCCGGTGCGGTCGAATATTTCTCGCCACCCTACGGACGCGGCTCCCTACTGCAGGGATGGAGCGCGATGCCGGCGGCTGTCGTCCTCAAATATGGCCTGGAGGCCGTGAACGCGGAGAATAGGTAATGAGCGGATGCCGGCAGAATTTCCGTTCAGACTGCCGGCCTATCCAATTTCATAACGAAGGCAAGGTGATCGTTATGGTTGAGTTCCTCGAAACCGAGATGCCTGTAGAAGCCTTTGGCGCGTTCGTTTGCGGGGCTGACGCCAAGATGGACCGCAGGTACGCCATGGCTCGAAAGCTTGTTGAGCATGGTCTCGATCATCAGGCGTCCCCATCCGCCCGATTGGGCTTCGGGCAGAATATTGATATGAAGATGCGCGGGGTAGGTCACTTCAAGGCCCGACGTCCCGCTATGAGGATTGGCTATTCGCTCCAGAACATCGGCGTCTTTTTCGGCGCTGGGTATCAGACCGGCGATCTCGTGGCGAACAAGCGGCCACCAGTTTCTGTCGAGCGCCTTGTCAAAGCTGGCGGTATCCGGCGTACCGACAACATAACCGACGACCCGGTCGTGTTTGGCAAGAACGAATGCGAACTCCGGAGCGAATTTGAGATAGGGGACCGCCCATACATAACCGGGAAGGCGCGGATTGCTGTAAAGCGTGCTCGCGTCGGCTCCCGCGTCAGCTGTCACCAGGCAAATGTGAAAGAGGGCGTCAACGTCATCCTCGGTGGCCGGGCGGATGAAATAATTGTCGATCTTAGGAGGCATCGCACCATCGATTTGCTGGCCGCTGCACGGCACGAACTGACGTCAGGCAGCGGTAAAACTGGGAAGGTTGAGGAACTGCATCCTCGGGATAAAAGCCCGCGGATTTTTTGAAAAAGATAAGGAAATTCGTCGGACCAGTAAAGGCCTGACGATGCAAGACATTCGGCCCGTCCCAGCAAGACCGGCCGGTTGGAATCGATAGGAACTGCCAAAACGCAGCTAGAGGGAACCAATCAATGTTTAGCGATTTCATTTCTATCAACATAGCATCCATTCTGAAGAAGGCAGGTATTTTGGCGGGTGCCACTTTTGTGGGGTTCGGCATATCAACGACTGTCTTTGCCGAGACGCTCACGGTGTGGGACGACCATGATTCGGAGTCGCGGGCTGCCGTGATGACCGAGCTCAACGCCAATTTCCAGAAGGCGCATCCCGACGTTAAACTTGACCATACCGTACGCGACTTCCAGGATCTCAATCTTACGCTCAAGCTTGCGGTTTCGTCCGGCGATGGCCCAGTGGTGACCAAGGTTAACCAGGGCGCAGGCGCGATGGGTGCGATGGTGAAGGAAAACCTTCTCGTTCCCGTCGACACCTATCTCAAGAAATATGGATGGGATAAAAACCAGTCCGATAGCCTCTTGGCGCGTGACCGCTGGTCGAGCAAGGGCGAGTTCGGTGTCGGTGAGACCTACGGCATCTCCTCACTCGCAGAAATCGTGGGCCTTTATTATAATGAAAAAGTTTTGAAAGCCGCCGGTGTCGAGCTTCCGATCAAGAACTTCGACGATTTCCTCGCGGCCTTGGATAAGGTGAAGGCGGCGGGCACTGCACCGCTGACGATCGGCACGGCCAAGGGCCACCTGGCGCTCCATATGTTGGCCGGGATCAGTCAGGCGCATATCGATGCATCCGATCGAAAAGCGCTCGATGATCTGATCTACGGCCGCGGTGGTACCTGGAATACGCCCGGTAATCTGGAATCGGTCAGACTTGTCCAGAACTGGGCAAAAAACGGGTACTTTTTTGACGGTTACCAGGGCATTTCGGGTGATGATGCCGTTCAGCTTTTTGTCGCCGGCCAAGGCGCCTTTCTGATTTCCGGAACCTGGTACTTCGGCGAGATGCAGACCAATCCCGACATCCATTTCATGCCGATCCCGGCACCCGCCGGCATCAAGCACCCGCTTTCGGTTGGCGGCGTCGACCTTGCCTGGGCGATCACGAGCCTGGCCAAGAGCGACAAAATGAAGGATCTCGCCGGCGAGTACATCAACTATATGGTCTCCAAGGACGCGTCCGTTACCTGGGTCCATGCCGGCTACTTGCCTGCAACCCCAGTTCCGGAAGATGCCGGCGTCAGCGCCTCTCCGCTCCTGAAAGAAGGCATCGCGATCTGGAAATCGTTGAATGATAACAACGCACTTGGACATTATCCCGACTGGGCGAGCCCAACCATGCTCAAGACGTTTGATGAAAACACGCCTTTGCTGCTTGCGAACAAGGAAACGCCCGAAGAACTGATCGGCAAGCTTGATGCGGATTATGCTGCTTACATGAAGAGCAAGTGATTGTCGCCGACACACCAATCCCGCCGCGCTACTCCATTGACGAGAAGCGGCGGCGGGAAACTTCGGTATGTCTATCCTGATCACGGCCAGAGCGGAGCAATTCGACATCTGGCATATTTCCGAGATGGTGCATGAAACGCTCGCCACTTGACGCAAAGGCCAGCAGAAATCTCATTTATATTCTGCCCGGTTTGCTGCTTTATTTTGCTCTTGTCCTCGGTCCTATTGTTGCAGCAATCGGTATCAGTTTCACCGAATGGGACGGCATCAGTGCACCCAATTGGATCGGGATCGGCAATTTTGCAAAATTGTTCTCAGATGAGACTTTCTACATAGCGCTGAAAAACAACGCTCTTTTCATGGTGTTTTATTGCGTCATCCCGCTTGTCGTCGGCCTCGCACTTGCCGCGATGATCTGGACGCTCAGGCAGCGCGAACAGTTCGCGTTACGTACGCTATTGTTCCTACCCTATATCATGCCTACCGCCGTGCTGGGCATCATTTGGCATTGGCTTTACAATCCTGCCTTCGGCCCCATTAATCAGGCGTTGAAGCTGATTGGGCTAGGTTCGATTGCGTTACCGTGGCTCGGCGACTTCACCTTTGTCTTGCCGGCGGTAGGCCTTGTTGCCAGCTGGTATTTCTTCGGTTTCTGCATGGTTTTGTTTCTTTCCGGTATTCAACGGATAGATCCTTCACTGTTTGAAGCGGCAAAAGTCGATGGCGCCAGCGGCAGCAGGATCTTTTTCTTCATTACACTCCCGCTTCTTCTTCCGGAAATACGCATCGCGCTCCTCCTCACCATAATTTCTTCCATCAAGAGCTTCGATCTGATCTTCACAATGACTAGAGGCGGTCCCGCCAACGCAACCATTGTTCCCAATATTTATATGTACGAACTTGGCTTTCAATTGAACCGCTATGGATATGCTTCAGCTGTTGCCATCATAGGTGCGATCCTGGTCTTTATAATCAACTATGCTGTTCATCGATTGGTGCGGCCATTGAATGAAGGAAGCGCATCGTGAGCAGAATTTCTCGTGAAATGAGTACTGCATTGCCTTCGCGCATGGTTCTTTGGCTATTTGCAGTCCTTACGGTTGTTCCGTTTGCCCTTCTGATACTGACCTCTCTGAAGAGTCGCGCTGACCTTTTACAAGGTGCATTTGTACTTCCGGCCTATCCACATTTCGAAAATTACGCGAATGCCTGGATCGATGGGCGGTTTAACGTCTATTTCTTGAATTCAGTTCTTATCGTTTTCCCTGTCATCGTCGTCAGCATCATACTTGGAACATTGGCAGGATTTGGCTTCGCATTTCTGAGCTTCCCGTTCAGGCGAACCATCTTTGTTCTCTTAACTGTCGGTATGATGGTGCCGACCGAAGCCTTCATCATTCCACTATACTATGAAATGCGTCATGTTGGCCTCATCAATACCTATGCGGCACTAATTCTTCCACAAATTGCGATGTCAATGCCCTTTGCGACCATGTTCATGGCAAGTGCAATGCAGCAGTTGCCATCGGAAATTGTGGAGGCGGCGGTTCTGGATGGGGCGTCTAGGCGCCATATTCTGTTCAAGGTTATTGTACCTCTGACATTACCGGCAATGTCCACGCTGGCATTGTTTCTATTTATTTGGACATGGAACGAGTTTCTTATCCCACTTGTCCTTGTCAATGACGATAACTACCGCACCTTGCCAATTGGTATGTTATTTTTCCAGGGGCGCTATACGGTCAATACACCCGTGTTAACGGCGGGCGCTGTCATTGTCATCGGGCCGCTCATTCTTGCCTACATGCTATTCCAGCGGAAACTCATCACAGGCCTCACGGCTGGAGCGACAAAATAAAACTATGTTGATCTCGTTTCTGAAGAGATCGGCCACGCGCGCGGGCGCCGCGAAGCGGCGGGCGCCTTCTTTCGTATCATCCCACGTTCACAACAAGCAGGCGAGGGAAGGGCGGTCCCTTACAAGTGAGATCTATGCAATCAAGCTGCTCGGGCGATCAGTGTCGCTGCATCGAGAGGCATGAAATCCCGGATCCAGAACGCCTACAAAGACCGGAGTGCAAAAGCCAAGCATGTCCCAATAGTTGACCGATAGCCGTCATCGTTTCGATCTACGATCCAGGCTTTTGGCTTCGATGTTCGAGATATACGCGACAACGGCGAGAAGAATGTCGCAGGGAATACCAGAAATCCAGAGACCTAAGGCGGGGCTAGCAAGATGGCAGACAGTAAATCGATCTCTTCTTTCCTTCGTCAGATCATCGGACCGGGCTTTTGAAATCGACAAAGCGCTGTTTCTCGTCCCGCGCCACCGACATATCCATGCCGTCCCCTCCCACCAGAACTGCCCGTTATCCGGCGTACCTGTTTGAGACACAGGCTTGCCGAACTGTAAGATCAACGTCTCCAGAAAGTCGGGCGGCAAAGCCTTGCCATGATATGCACAGTATCGGTCTTTCCGTGTCCCGTGGTCCGGTCCAAGAGGTTCAGTCCAAACCTCCGGGCAATTCTCGGCGCAAATCAACAAGGTTACGCAGGTATCGATGCGAATCTCTATAGGGATATCTTTCGTATCGCCCTGGTATGTCCACAAACCCTATCCCCGTCATGGGAAGTGCAGGACCTGCACCTATAGGGCGGCTCTCAGCCGGGCGCGTTCCTCAGGTGACAGGCGACTTGCTACAGCAATCAGCAGATTGGCCAAGGCACGATCATCGGGCGATAGGCCGCTCTTGCTCTGGTAGAAATCATTGGTAACGCTGATCCTAAAGGCTGTACTCGGCGACTTGCCATAGCCGGCGAGGAAGATCGTGAGTACATCCGATAACTCTTGAAAAAACTGATCGGCTTCGGGCACGCGGGTGAACCAGGTTTTTAGCTGTTTCTCCGTGCGGCGCCCATCGCGCCTGTCGTCGTATTTCTTTGCGGTCATATTCTTGTAGCCGCAAATTTCATCGGCGCGAATAGCCATTTTCCGTCTTCGGTTTGATGGGCGTACCAAGCGCGGGCGTAAGCAAGTCGACGCTGAAGATCGGCATCACCGTCTAGTTCTCCCCTGAACCGCTCAATATTTTCAAGCACATGAGAGAGGGTGGGGGCAATCACTGCCATTACAACTCTTCCTCCGAGAAGTTCAATTTATTCGTGAACTTACAGGATAAAATATGACGCCAAATCGCGTGTCAATTAATTCAAGAGTAAGATGAAGAAAGTGATTGTGGGGCGACGCTAACGGGCTTTGCTGGAAGATTTAGAGGCTGGCCATCTGTCGAAGATAAAAAAGGATGCGATAATTAGACAGAGACATTCGCTCACCATTGGGGGGCGTCCACCGAGCACCCCTGATGGTCAACAATATGCCAAGTTTGGAGTGCCGGCCTTGAAGAAGATAGCCTCAACAGCGGCTAAGGTTGCCGAACGTATCAAACGATTAATCGTGCGTTCAGGGTGTTGCAGCTAGTTAAGTGGCAACGATTGCCCCGGTTGCTGTCAAGTGGGGTATTGCAACGAAGATCTCAGGCTCGCGGGTCTCGTTTCTAGAACCTGGTATTCGAGAAACGTCGCGACAAAAGTGAAAGACACATGTCGTCTAAAGATACTGTCAACGATTCTGCTTCAATTCCCCAGATGGTTCATTCGGATCGCGAATTCGGAATTCGTGCCGCTCTTCTGTCCAACGATCAGCTGAGGGTGAGGGCGGCAAAGTTTGCTGAAACGCGCACGCTTGACCTCTGTAAGTTCAATAGCTTCGATTTTTATCTCCGGCATAAAGAGAACGAGAGCGAAATTCTCAGGGTCTATCGCGCCGCCGCGATGGATGTCGACGCCGGCGAGAGTATTACGCCCGCTGCCGAATGGCTGCTCGACAATCATTACATCGTCGAGGAAGCGATCCAGGAAGTTCGCCGTGACTTTCCGAAGAAGTTCTATCGCGAATTGCGCAAGATCAATCTTGACGGGACGGAAGTGCCGCGCACCCTCGCACTCGCCTGGCTCTACATGGCACATGCGCACAGCAATATCAGCAATGCCGGCATGACGGCGGTAACGGAAGGATTTCAGGACCGGGAAACCCTGCGGATCGGCGAGCTCTGGGCGCTGCCGTCGCTGGTGCGCTACGTGTTGATCGACAATCTTCGCCGGGTGGCATCACAGATCGACAAAAGCCGCGAAATGCGTACGGCCGCCAATGTTGCAGCCACCGAGGCAATTTCGCTCGGTGACGCCGGTGCAGCACAATATCTGGAGACGCTGGCCGCCAATATCGATGACACGACCTTCGTCACGCAGCTGCACTATCGCCTTCGCAATGCACTTGAGCCAACCGAGGCCGCGTTGAACTGGCTCGAAGGCAAGCTGTCCGCCAAGGGAACGAATGCCGAAGCGGTCATGTCGGCCGAGCAGACCCGTCTTGGCGCGGCCAATGCGCTGATGGGCAGCATCATCAAAAGCCTGCGCGAGATCAACGACACCGATTGGTCAGAATGGGTCGAAGAGGTCAGCACCATCGATAAGCTCCTCTGGCAGCAGACGGATTATGCTGAGCTCGATTCCGGCTCTCGCAACAGCTACCGTCGCCAGATCGAAAAGCTCGCAAAACGTTCCGACAAGACGGAAATGGATATTGCCGAGGCGGCAGTCCAGCTGACTGATCGTGCAAAGATCGAGAGCAGGGACGGATCTGCTGGCAACGTTGGCTACTATTTCGTTGGCAATGGTCGCCGGGCGCTTGAGGCGGCGATCGGCTTCCGGCCGACGCTTGGCCTGCGGTTTATGCGCCTGGTCCGCAAGCTGAACTGGCTGTCGATCGCCGTTCCGGTGCTCTTCCTGACGTTGCTCGCCCTGGTTCTGGTCGAGTGGGTCTTCGTCGACACCGGCATGCCGCTTTTCGCGACGATCATTCTGTTGCTGATGTTCGCGCTGCCGGCATCCGAGGGCGCGACCGGCCTCTTCAATTTCTTCGCCACGTTCTTCATTACGCCGGACCGTCTGGTCGGTTATGAATTCAAGAAGGGATTGCCTGCGGACGCGCGCACGCTCGTCACCATTCCCTCCCTGATTGGCAGGCGCGAGCATGTCGACGAGCTCGTGCGCAATCTTGAGGTGCATTATCTCGCCAATGCCCGCGGGGAGACCTATTACGCGCTTTTGACCGATTGGCCAGACGCCGCCGAAGAACAGACTGCCCGCGATCTCGAAGTCCTCGATTATGCGCGCAGCCAGATCGCCGAACTGGAATCGCGTTATTCCGAAGATGGCAAACAGCGCTTCTACCTCCTTCATCGCCGCCGGCAGTATAACCCGGCCGAAGGCGTCTGGATGGGCTGGGAGCGTAAGCGCGGCAAGTTGCACGAACTCAACATGTTGCTGCGCGGCAGCCCGGACACGAGCTTTTTGCCGGGCGTCGATGTGGTGCCGGCGGACGTCAAGTATGTCATGACGCTGGACAGCGATACACGTGTTGTTCGCGATACCGTCACCAAGCTTGTCGGTAAGATGCATCATCCGATCAATCGCCCGGTTTTCGACGACAAGAAACAGCGTGTCGTCGATGGCTACGGCGTTCTGCAGCCGCGTGTGACACCATCGCTGACGACGGGCAAGGACGCATCCGCCTTCCAGCGCGTCTTTTCGGTCAATCGCGGTCTCGACCCTTACGTCTTTGCAGTTTCCGACGTTTACCAGGACATCACCGGCGAGGGCACCTTCACGGGTAAGGGCCTCTATCACGTCGACGCCTTCGAGGCCTCGCTGAAGGGCCGGATCAGCGAAAACTCCGTTCTGAGCCATGACCTGCTCGAAGGTTCGATGGCGCGATGCGGGCTGGTGACGGACTGTGAGCTGGTTGAGGATTTTCCCATCCGCTACGAGGTCGAAGTCTCGCGCCAGCATCGCTGGGCACGCGGCGACTGGCAGCTTCTCCCTTATATTTTCGACGATCGCCGCGGCATCACCGCGCTCGGCTGCTGGAAGATGCTCGATAATTTGCGCCGCTCGCTCACCCCGATCGCGTGGCTTTTGGCATCCGTGCTCGGCTGGTACTGGATGGATCCCCTCGGTGCGCTTGTCTGGCAGATCCTGCTGATCTTCAGCTTGTTCGTTGCTCCGACATTGTCACTGATCAACGGCATCATCCCGCGAACCAGCGACATCATCTTGCAGGCGCATCTCCATACTGTCTGGAAAGACATTGAGAATGCCAATGCCCAGGTGGCGCTACGCATCATTTTCATTGCCGACATCGCCTGTGTCATGGCCGACGCAATCATCCGCTCGCTTTACCGGCTGTTTGTCAGTCGCAAGCTGATGCTGCAGTGGCGCACTGCAGCAAGCGCCCAGGCCATGGCCCAGACGACGATCCTCGGCCATTACAAGGTGATGTGGCGCGCACCGCTGCTGGCCATCATGGCATTGATTTTCGCAGCCTCTTCCGGCGACATCGCCTGGTTGGTCGGGTTTCCATTCGTCCTTCTCTGGGCGCTGTCGCCAGCCATTGCCTGGCTGGTCAGCCAGACTGCGGAAACCGAAGACCGGCTCGTCGTGCCCGATCAGGTTCGCAACGAATTGCGCAAGATCGCAAGGCGCACCTGGCGCTACTTCGACCATTTCGTCGTCCCGGATCAGCATTTTCTGCCGCCTGACAACGTTCAGCAGACACCGCATGCCGTCGTTGCCATGCGTACGTCGCCGACCAATATCGGGGTCTATCTGCTGTCGGTCATTTCGGCGCGTCGTTTCGGCTGGATTTCGTTCGTAGACGCGGTCAAGCGTATCGAACAGACGATCGAGACGGTCGAAAAGCTGGAAAAATATCGCGGACACCTCTTCAACTGGTATCACACGGACACGCTGAAGCCGCTTGGCCGCAGATATGTGTCGTCGGTCGATAGCGGCAATTTTGCCGGGCACCTGATTGCCGTTTCATCGGCATGCCGCATCTGGGCTCAATCCCCTCTAGCCCACATTCATACGGATCTTGACGGCATCGGTGATGTCGCCGCAATTTTGCGAGAGGTGCTTTCTGAGCTCGGTGACGATACAAAATCAAACCGATCGCTCCATGACCGGCTTGACGGCCGGATTGCCGAGCTTGAAGCAGCCGTCGCCACGGGTAAACGGGAGAAGGAGTTCTCCTCGGGCCTGATTGAGCGATTTGCAGGGCAGGCACGAGAAATCCGCGAGCTTGCCGGAAGCCTCGACAGGGAAGTCAAGACAACGCAGAGCGACGAGGTCGTGCATTGGGCGGAGAAGCTGGTCGAAACCTGCGAGCTCCATCAGGTCGACAAGGCTTTCGATCTTGCGCAGGCACCTGACATCAGCGAAAGGCTGACCCGGATCGGCAATCGCGCCCGCGAAATCGCCTTCGATATGGATTTCAGCTTCCTCTACCGTCCCGAGCGCCGGCTGTTGTCGATCGGCTTCCGCGTCGAGACGGAAGAAGTGGACGCCGCCTGCTACGATCTGCTTGCCTCGGAAGCTCGCCTGACGAGCCTCTTCTCGGTCGCTAAGGGTGATCTGCCGACCGAGCACTGGTACAAGCTCGGCCGCCATGTCGTGCCTGTCGGCGCGCGCGGGGCGCTGGTTTCCTGGTCCGGCTCGATGTTCGAATATCTGATGCCGCCGCTCGTCATGCAGGAGCGCAGCGGCGGGATTCTCAACCAGACCAACAATCTGATCGTTCTCGAGCAGATGAACTATGCGCGCAAGCTCGGCACGCCCTGGGGCATCTCGGAAGCGGCCTTCAACGCCCGCGACCATCAGATGAACTATCAGTACAGCAATTTCGGAGTGCCGACGCTCGGCCTGAAACGCGGTCTTGGACAGAACGCCGTCATCGCGCCTTATGCCTCGCTGCTGGCCAGCCAGTACAATCCGGTCGCAGCCCTCGAAAACCTCGATCGGCTGCGGGCCGTCGGCGCGCTCGGCATGTATGGTTTCCATGATGCCGTCGACTTCACGGCAAGCCGCGTGCCTGAAGGCAAGCAGTGTGCGGTGGTCTATAACTACTATGCCCACCATCACGGCATGTCGATCGCCGCTGTCGCCAACGTTGCTTTCGACGGCCTGCTGCGCGAGCTATTTCATGCCGATCCCGTGATCGAGGCGGCCGAATTGCTGCTGCAGGAAAAGGCGCCGCGCGACATTCCCGTCATGGCCGCCAAGCATGAGACCGATGCGCCTGCGACCATCCAGGGCGACCTGATGCGTCCGGAAGTGCGTCGTCTGGAAGACCCCGCATCGCGCGAGCGCGAATTGCTACTATTGTCGAACGGCCGTTACTCCACCATGCTGACGGCGACCGGTTCCGGTTACAGTCGCTGGAAGAACCTTTCCGTCAACCGCTGGCGTGCCGATCCGACCGAGGATCGCTGGGGATCGTTCGTCTTTCTGCGCGACACCGCATCGAACGAATGGTGGTCTGCGACTGCTGAGCCGCGCTCGATCGCCAACGAGCATGTTCGGGTGAGCTTCAGCGACGACAAGGCGGAATTCTTCAAGACGGTCGGCGACCTGACGAGCGAAATGGAGGTCTTCGTCGCAAGCAATCACGATGCCGAAGGCCGGCGTCTGACGATCACCAATACCGGCACGGAAGATCGGGTCATCGAAGTGACCTCCTACATGGAGCCTGTCGCCACGCTCGATGCCGTCGATACGGGTCACCCCGTCTTTGCCCGCATGTTCCTGAAGACCGAAGTCGCCGCGAAAGGCGATGCGATCTTCGTGGAGCGCCAGAAGCGTGGCGTGACGGACCCCGAAGTCGCCATCGCCCACCTCATCGTCGATACCTCGGGCGAAGATCTGCCGACGCATCACGAGACGGATCGCATGCGCTTCCTTGGACGAGGACGCACGCTGACGGAAGCCGCCGCCTTCGACGCCGGCGCGGAACTCTCCAATAGCAGCGGCTTCACGATGGATACCTGCCTGTCGCTGCGCCGGACGCTTCGCGTGCCGGCCGGTGAGAAGGTCAGCGTAACCTTCTGGACCATCGCTGCAGCCGAACGGGCCGAACTCGAGGCAGCGGTTGAGCATTATCGCCAGCCGGAGAGCTTTGCCCAAGGCCTCGTCCAGGCCTGGACGAGAACGCAGAGCCAGTTGCGTCAGATCGGCGTCAATTCGAAGGAGGCGGCCGCCTACCAGCGCTTCGCCCGCTACATCATCTATCCCGACATGGCGCTGCGCGCCGACAACAAGGCGGTTCGCGAAGGCCTGAAGTCGCAATCCGTTCTTTGGGGCGCGACACTGTCTGGCGATGCACCACTGATGACATTGCGCATTACCGACGAGCTCGGCACGGATCTCGTCAAGGAATTGCTGCGTGCGCAAGGGCTGCTGCAATCGCGCGGGGTCGAGGTCGATCTCGTCATCTTCAACGAACGCACCGGCGAGGCGGCTGCCGAAATGCAACGCACCATAGACCAGCTCTGTGACGCAGCGCGTCACGCCAGCGAGATCGCCGGTATCCAGCGCAACATCTATGTCCTGCGCAAGGATCTGATGGACGTCGAAGCCTATGACGCCATCATCGCCGCCTCGCGCGTCGTGTTGCGTGGTCGCGACGGCAGCCTCATCGACCAGGTGCAGAAAGCCCGTTCCGTTGCCGGTTCGCCTGCGCTGCTTGGTCAGTGGGGCGATTCCACCCTGGTACCGCGCATGGTTCGCGATGTTGCGGAGGCCGCGTCGATCGAGGGCGGCGATCTTGCCTTCTGGAACGGCTATGGCGGTTTCGCGGCCGACGGCAGCGAATATGTCGTGCGCCTGTCTGGTGGCGAACAGACGCCGCATCCCTGGGTCAACATCGTGGCCAATGAGAGTTTCGGCTTCCATGTCTCGGCCGAAGGTGCCGCCTTTACCTGGAGCCAGAACTCCCGCGATCATCAATTGACGCCCTGGACCAACGACATGGTCACCAACCGTCCGGGCGAGGCCTTCTACCTGAAGGATCTCGATCGCGGTTCCGTCATCGTACCCTACGCGTCGCTGGCACAGCGCTCGGACACACGCTTCGAAGCCCGCCACGGCCTCGGCTATTCGGTCTTCTCGACGGTGCAGGACGAGATTTCCCTTGAGGTCACCCAGACCCTCCACATGGAAAAGCCGGTCAAGCTGACGCAGCTGCGCATCCGCAATGATGCGGGTGAGGCACGCAAGCTTCGTCTCTACGGTTATGCCGAATGGATTCTCGGCAACAACCCGACGAAGAGCAAACCCTTCATCATATCGAGCTTCGACAGTGTAAGTGGGGCGGTCTTTGCGAAGAATCCGTTCAGCGTCAGTTTCGGAACGCGCGTGGCGGCATTTGCGGCAAGCGAGGCGCCGTCGAGCGTTTCCACCAGCCGCCGCGAATTTCTCGGCCGGCACGGAACGATCCAGCAACCGCGCACGGTTTCGGCCGGCTCGCGGCTCTCCAATGCTGTCGATCTCGATGGTGATCCAGCAGCCGCCATGGCATTCGACCTGACGATCGAACCCGGCGAAGTGCGTGACATCTGCTTTTACATGGGTGACGCCGCCTCGCAGGAAGAAGCGGCGGTTCTCATCGCCGACATCCGCTCCATCAGCTTCGAGGACGTTCTTGTAAAAACGCGTGAGTTCTGGCGGAACTTCACCGGCAAGGCGCGTGTTTCGACGCCGGATCAGCGGCTCGACTTCATGGTCAACAATTGGTTGCCTTATCAGACCTATAGCTGCCGCATCATGGCCCGCACCGCCTTCTACCAGTCGAGCGGCGCGTGGAACCTGCGCGATCAGCTGCAGGATTCGCTGGCCTTCCTGCTGCATTCGCCTGAGATCGCACGCAAGCAGATTCTCAATACCGGCCGGCGCCAGTTCGCCGAAGGTGATTTCCAGCACTGGTGGCTCGAAAATAGCGGTGCTGGCGTTCGCACGAACATCTCTGACGATCCCGTGTGGCTTGCCTATGCCGTCGACCAATATTGCACGGTGACCGGCGACAGTTCGATCATGGACGAGATGCTGCCCTTCGTCGAAGGCGCGCAGCTCAGCCCCGGCCAGTATGACGCATTCCTGCAACCGCGTGTTTCCGACGAGGCCGCATCGCTTTACGAGCATGCTGCCCTTGGCCTCGATCTCGCGATCAAGCGGACAGGCGTCAACGGGTTGCCGTTGATGATGAGCGGCGACTGGTGCGACAAGATGGATCGTGTCGGCATCGCCGGCCGCGGCGAAAGCGTTTGGTTGGGTTGGTTCCTCGCAGGCGCCTTGCGTCGCTTCATCGCCTACGCCGAAACCCGTGGCGACACGCAACGCGCCGGCCGCTGGTCGGATCATCTGGCAAAGCTCAAAGCCGCGATCGAAACCGCCGGCTGGGACGGCGAATATTATCGCCGCGGCTATTACGACAACGGTGCTCCGCTGGGCTCCAGCCGGTCGGCGGAAGACAAGATCGACTCGATTGCCCAATCCTGGAGCGTGCTCTCGGGCGAGGGAGATGCCGACCGCAGCAACATGGCTATGAACGCGGTCCTCGACAAACTGGTTGATAATGAAGGCAAGCTCATTCGCCTGCTGACGCCGCCTTTCGTCAAGCCAGTCAACGATCCTGGTGTTATCAAGGCTTACCCGCCGGGTGTCCGTGAAAACGGCGGCCAATATACCCATGCCGCAACGTGGGCAGCTCTTGCTCTTGCCCGCATGGGCCGTGGCGAAGACGCTTGGCGCGCTGTCGAAATGCTCAATCCTATCAACCACGCGCTCGATAAATCCTCTGCGGACATTTACCGCGTCGAGCCTTATGTGATCGCCGGTGACGTTTATGGTGAAGGCGACCTTAGAGGCCGTGGCGGCTGGAGCTGGTATACCGGTTCGGCCGGATGGTTCTACCGCACGGCGATTGAAGGCATCCTCGGAATCCGTACCGAGAACGGGCGCCTGTACGTGACGCCTGCGCTGCCGGCCGGATGGGACAGTTATTCTGCCGGGCTGGAGCTTCCCAGCGGCAGTTACGAAATCTCAGTTTCGAGAGTAAATACGACCGGGAGATACTCGGTCGCGATCAACGGGACCGTAGTCGACGATCTGCAGGCGGGATACGCGCTCACGTCCTCGTGAGCGAAATCTCGTCGTAATTTGAAGTCTGCAATATAGTTTCCCGTCGCTTGGTATGGAAATGCCAAGCGACAGATATCGGAACGGCTCCGTTGTAAAAAATCGCGTTGATGACCGAAGGAACGCTGAAGACTTTCAGCGAGACCTTTGATGAGCGATTTCAGGTGGTGTCATTTTCACGGTAAGGTTATTCTTTCGGCAGTGCGATGATGGTATCGCCGCTTCGGCGTTTATGACCGATAACGGCAGCGTGGCCGCTTCGTCGAGACGTCCGTTGCCGGTGAATCGGTGCAGGCATTCGTGCCTCCGCCGTCAATGGTTACGGCAACACCTCTCTGTCGAGATCGACGATGGCTTTGGCCTCAGCAGTTCGGAGCCTGCGGCGGCTGCACTGGTTCGGTAAAGGTGCGTTGCAGCTCGCCCCAACCGGGATCATGCATATGTGCGCGCAGGCCCGCCCGATCGGCAAGGGCGAGGGCTTCCTGTTGGCCGAAATCAAGTGCGGCGTCGACATCGGTCGTGAGCACCTTGCCGGATTCCATTAGCACCTTGCCATCGACGATCACTGTGTCGACGTCGCTTCCCAGAGCCTGGTGAATGAGGCGGTGAACCGGCATCCAGTTCGGCATCATGTGCGGTTTGCGCATGTCGATGACGGCAATATCCGCCTTCTTGCCAACTTCCAGCGACCCGATCTCGCGCTCCATGCCGAGGACCCTGGCGGCATCGATGGTGATCATCTCGAAGATTTTTCCTGGCGGTAGTAGGTATCGGTCGTGGTTATGTAGGATATGTTGCGTCGATTGGGCCAGCCTGGCGGTCTGTAGCATGTCGAAATGCCGGCTGGGAGAAGCGCCGTCCGAGGAGATGGCCAAAGAGATACCTCTTGCCATCATTTCCAGCACGGGGGTGGATCGACCAGGTGGCGCATGGGTGACGTGGGTGCCTGTCTCGGCCAGGATGTCCATTTCCTCATGCGAGATGCCCCAGCAATGCTGCAGATGGATGTCCGGTCCAAGGAGTGCATTTTCTTTGTCCTGAAACATCATGCGGATTTGCCCGGCGAATGCGTCGGAATGAATGCGCACACCCCATTTTCGGGCGGTTTCTCGAACTCGACGCGCCTGTATCCGGTCGCCTTCCGTCAGATTGACGGCTTGGTCCGGCGTCGATGCATTGGAAGGCTCCACCGACGGTACGATGGTGAATGGTGTCAGGAAGACGCTGATGCGTCCGTCCGCACTGCCGTTCACCGCCTCTATCACTGCTTCCGAGCCCTCGATCATCTCTTCGAAGGTGATATTGCGCCGCTCGGGCTTGCCGCTTTCCCAGCGGGTAACAGGATGCGGCCAGGGAAGGCCGGAGGGGCCGACGCAGACGATCTCACGCAGGCCGAGTTCGGCGTAGGCGCGTGCGTGGTTGATCGCGAAAACAGGGTCGTCGGCGCGAGGCATGGAGGTGATAATGCTCGCTCCCGTCGTCACGCCGGCGCGAAGCCGCTCAAGGCCCGAAATAAGTCCGTCCGCATACCAGAAGTCGCGTGTGACGTAGTGATAGTAGGCCGGGGTCACCACCCGCATCCATAGGGAGTTGGTGTCGGCGGCGATGCTGCGGATCAGAGAGTGCCCTGCATGGCCATGAGCGTCGATGAGGCCGGGGATGATCATCTTGCCGCGGCAATCGACTGCCTTTTTCCCGGTATGACGGGGCGCCAGTTCCTCGGTGGAGCCGATGTCGACAATCCGATCCCCGGAAACCGCGACCGCTCCATTCTCGATGATCCGACGTTTCTTGTCGACGGTGACGATCGTTCCATGCAGCAGAAGCAGGCCTTCCATGTTTTTCCTCCAGTATGTCGGTTGCTCGACTTGGCGTCGGTCTTGTCGATTATTGGCATGATAATTGTCGACAATATGATTGACAATAGCGCAGGTGACATCGATACTCCAGTCAAGCTGGGGCATGACCGATCAGATCGGGACCCGGCGCATGGCTTAGGGAGGAAACATTGATTGGCTTGAAGAAGATTATCGTCGCCGCATTGGCCACGGTCGCGCTGGCTGCGCCCGTCGATGCCGCAACATTGCGCTGGGGTAGCAGGGCGGACATCTACTCGCTGGATCCGGATTCGGTTCCCTCCACGTCGAACCTTGCCTTCCTCAATCACATCTACGAAGGGCTGGTTCGCTACGATGCGAATTTCAAGATCGAGCCGGCACTCGCCACCGAATGGAAGCTGATCGACAACAAGCACTGGCGCTTTAGCCTGCGCAAGGGCGTGAAATTCCATGACGGTGCCGATTTCACCGCTGACGACGTCGTCGCATCGTTCAAGCGCGCTTCGGATCCTGCTTCACCGCTGCGTGGCAATATTCCGCTCTATGTCGGTATACAGAAGGTTGATGACTATACTGTCGACATCGAGGTTTCCGCGCCTACCTCACTGTTTTTGAACGACATTACCAACATCTTTGTCTTCAATGCCAAGTGGCTGAAGGACAATAACAGCGAAAAGCCGACGGATTTCGCATCGAAGGTCGAAGGCTATACGACCATGCATGCCAACGGTACCGGGCCGTTCAAGCTCGACAGCCGTGTTCCCGACGCAAAGACGGTACTGGTTGCCAATACCAACTGGTGGGATCAGAAGAAGCACAATCTCGATCGCATCGAGTTCGTGCCGATCGCCTCGGCGGCCACTCGTGTTGCCGCCCTGCTTTCTGGCGAGATCGACTTCATCGACTCCGCGCCGATCCAGGATTTGCCCCGTCTGGAGTCCACGCCCGGCATCGCCGTGAAGAAGCGTACGGAGCTGCGTACCGTTTTTGTCGCCTTCAATCGCAAGGAAAAGCTGGAAGACGGGCGCCCCAATCCGTTCAACGATATCCGCGTGCGCCAAGCTTTCGAAGCCTCGATCGATCGCGATCTGATCAACAAGAAGGTGATGCGTGGTCTGGCCCGTCCGTCTGGCTCACTGATTGCTCCGGAAATCTCCGGCTACGTGAAGGATCTCGATACCTTCAAGCCTGCAGATCCCAAGCTTGCGCAGAAGCTGCTCGAAGAGGCCGGCCAGAAGAACCTCGCCTTCACCTATACCTGCATGAATGACGAGAGCATCAATGAAGAAGATATCTGCTCCGGCCTCGCCAACATGCTGAAGCGCAGCGGCTTCCAGCCGAGCATCGATATCGGTCCACGCGCGGTGCAGACGCCGAAGCGCAGCAACGGCAAGGCCGACGTCTTCAATCTGAGCTGGGCCAACGAGCCGACGCTCGATGCCTACTCGCTGTTGTCGCAGGTTCTGTCTACCCGCAAGGGCGCCATGGGCGTATCGAACTATGGTGGCTGGTCCAATCCCGATCTTGATAAGCTAGTAGCGCAGGCCGCGCAGGAGCCGGACAACGAAAAGCGGCTCGCCCTGGAAGGGCAGGCGCTGAAGATAGCCAAGGATCAGGTCATGCTTGTGCCGCTTCATCAGCAGCCGATCGCTTGGGCCATGCTGGGTAAAGTCAAGAGCATCGACTTTCGCGCCGACAATAAGCCGCGCCTCTGGCTGACGCAAATGGCAGAATAACGCTGGCACGTCTTCACATTGACGTAAAAGAGAGCGCCTCGCGGCCCGCGAGGCGCTCTCTTCTTTTGCCATTCCAGTCGTCAACCGAAATTGTCGCGATCGCACCGTTCTGTAGATCGCCATCGCTCGCGCAGCTGCCATTTGTCCGAAATTGATGTACAATATTGTCAACAATATAGTTGACAACTTGAAAATATTTGCGTTAATGACTCTTCAGGAGAGTGAGGGAGGAAGTTCGCAGCAATCGACGCTCGCATTGCCATGGCCGTCAACGATGATGGCTTAAAGCAACATGCGACATCCACTTGGTAGCTGGCTGCCGCCGATTTTCCCCACCCCATTGCTGAACGTGAGTTCCGTCAGACCGTTGTCCAAGCTGTCTGTCGGAGACCGAAGTAAAGCCTAGAGGTCCCCATGCTGGTTTTCATCATCAAGCGTCTCGGGAATGCAATCCTGGTCATGCTTGCCGTTGCCTTGCTGGCATTCCTGATCTTCCGGCTCGCTGGCGATCCGGTCGAACTCATGGTTGGCGAGCAGACGTCTCAGGCGGATCGAGCTGCGCTGCGCGAGCGGCTGGGTCTCAATGACAGCCTGCCGACACAATATGTGCGGTTTGTCGTTAACGCCGCGGAGGGTAATTTCGGCGTCTCCTACCGCAACGGCCAGAAAGTACTGCCGCTGATAGGCGAACGCTTTCCCGCCACGCTGGAACTTGTTTTTGTCGCGACGCTGATTTCGCTGGTATTCGGCATTCCATTGGGCGTGCTGACGGCGATCAAGCGCGGCAAGTGGTACACGGAAGGGCTGCAGTTCCTCTCCATTGTCGGCGTTTCGCTGCCGAGCTTCGTTGTCGGTATTCTGCTCATTCTCGGCTTTTCGGTCACCCTAGGATTGCTGCCCGCTTTCGGTCGTGGCGACGTGGTGCAGCTTGGCTGGTGGTCGACCGGATTCTTGACGCCGTCTGGCCGTGCCGCGCTCATTCTGCCGTCGATTGCGCTTTCGCTATATCAGATCACGCTGGTCATGCGTCTGGTCCGTGCCGAAATGCTCGAGGTGCTGCGCTCCGATTACATCAAGTTTGCCCGCGCTCGCGGCATTCCGCGTTGGCGCATCTATTTCCGCCACGCCCTGCGCAACTGCCTTATGCCTGTCGTCACCATGACGGCGATGAATGTCGGGTCGTTGATCGCGTTTGCGCTCATCACCGAAACGGTGTTCCAGTGGCCGGGCATGGGCATGCTGTTCATCCAGGCGGTCACCTTCCTCGATATTCCGGTGATGGCCGCCTATCTCTGTATCATCTCCCTCATCTTTGTCGTTCTCAACACGTTGGTGGATATCGCCTATGCGGTGATCGATCCTCGCCTGCGCACTGCACGCTGATCGGAACCAGGAGCCCGTTCGATGACCATGGAATTGTCCGAAACGTCGAAACAGGAAAGACCCCTGCGCCCGTCGCTTTTCAAGCGCCTTCGCAGTAGCGACCTATGCTGGTCCTTCACGCATAGCAAGGCGGCGATCTCTGGCGCGACGATCCTCGCCATATTGATCCTCACGGCAGTGCTGGCGCCGCTGATTGCGCCGCAAAATCCCTATGACGGTGCGCAACTCGACATGTTGAATGCGGAACTGCCGCCAATCTGGCATGATGGCGGCCAAATGCCCTATCTTCTCGGCACCGATACCCAAGGTCGCGATATGCTGTCTGCCGTTCTTTACGGCACGCGCATTTCCATCGTCATCGGCGTAGCCTCCGTCGTGCTTTCGCTGCTGATCGGCCTGATCGCCGGTCTCGTCGCCGGCTTCTTCGGTGGATTTATCGACAATCTGCTGATGCGCATCGGTGATGTCATGCTGTCCATTCCCACCATCCTCGTTGCGATCCTGGTGTCGACGGTTGTGCGGCAGATGCTGCCGGAAAGTCTGCGGGAGATCGGTGCTTCGGCCGTGCTTGTCTTTGCCATCGCGCTCTCCAGCTGGGTGCAATATGCCCGCACGGTGCGTGCGCAGGCAATCGTCGAGGCCGGCAAGGATTATGTCCAGGCGGCAAGGCTGATCGGCGTGCCGGCCCGCCGCATCATGGCCAAGCACATCCTTCCCAACACGCTCACGCCGATCATGGTGGCGGCCACTCTCAATTTCGGCATGGCAATCCTTACCGAAGCCACGCTGTCCTTTCTCGGCATCGGCATGCCGCCGAGCCAGCCGTCGCTTGGCACGCTCATCCGCATTGGCAACCAGTTTCTATTTTCCGGCTCCTGGTGGATCGTGCTGTTTCCCGTCATCCAGCTTTGCCTGCTGGTCGTGGCCGTCAACCTGCTCGGCGACTGGCTGCGCGATGCGCTCAATCCCAAACTGAGGTAAGTTCATGAACGATCTTCTGCTCCGCAATGTCCGGCCCATGGCTGGAGAGATCTGCGACATCCTGATCCGCGACGGAAAGATTGCTGGTTTCGGAACGTTCGAAGCCGAGCCGGGCGTGCCGGTTGAGGACGGCGGCAATGCGATCGCCGCGCCCGGCCTGATCGATGCGCATACCCATCTCGACAAGACCACTTGGGGCATGCCGTGGCATGTCAACAATCGCGCTGCAATCTTGCGCGAACGCATCGATTTCGAACGCGAACACCGCCTGGAAATCGGCATCGATCCGCATCGCCAGTCCATGCGCCATGCTATCGGTCTGGCGGCACATGGCGGCACGCATATCCGCAGCCATGTCGATATCGACCCGGTTCATGGTCTGCGGCTTGTCGAAGGCGTGTGGGAAACCCGCGAGAAGCTCAAGGGCATCATCGACATTGAAATTGTCGCCTTCCCGCAGTCCGGCGTGATGGTCATGCCCGGTACTGTCGAACTGCTCGACGAGGCCCTGCGTCAGGGCTGCGAAGTCCTGGGCGGCATCGATCCGTGCGGCATTGACCGCGATCCCAAGGGCCAGCTCGATATCCTGTTTGACCTTGCCACCAAACATGGCGTTCCGATCGACATTCACCTGCACGAAGCCGGCGAGCTCGGTGCCTTCACGATGGAGCTGATGTTCGAGCGCATCCGTGCCAACGGCATGCAGGGCAAGGTGGCGATCAGTCATGCCTTCGCGCTCGGCATGAACGATTATCTCCGCGTCGGCAAACTGATCGAGGAAATCGCAAAGCTTGATATTGCAATTCTCACTACCGGTGCGCCTTCGGCCGCCGTGCCGTCGATCATGCGGCTCAAGGAAGCAGGCGTGCGCGTTGGCGGTGGCTGTGATGGCATTCGCGACACCTGGGGCCCTTGGGGTCATCCGGACATGCTCGATCGTGCCCAGGTGATCGGCATGAAGAATGGCCTGCGTTCCGACCGTGATCTGGAACATGTCCTCTATATCGTGTCGCAGGGCGGCGCTGACGTCATGCGTATCGAGAATTACGGACTGAAGGTCGGCTGTGATGCCGATTTCACCCTGCTGGCCGGCGAAACGCTTGCTCATGCCGTCGTCGACATCGCGCCGCGCCCGCTCGTGGTCAAGGCTGGCCGCGTGACTGCGCGCGGTGGGCAAGCTGTGGTGGAGATGCCCTGATGGCACATGCAATGGAAAGTCTGTCGCTCGGCCACCGCCCGGACGGACGCACCCTGGTCACTGCAAGCTGGGTCGTCGGCCACAAGGAAGGCAGCCATAGGCTGCTTTGCAACGGCCAGGTCGTGTTCGAAAACGGCGCCATTCTTTTTGTCGGTCACAATTTCCCCGGCGAAGTGGCGCGTCGCATCGATTTCGGCAACTCGGTGATCAGCCCCGGCTTGATCGACCTCGATGCGCTGTCCGATCTGGATACCACCATTCTCGGCATCGACTGTCATCCCGGCTGGGCCAAGGGGCGCGTCTGGCCACGCAGCTATATGGAGGCCGGTCCCTATGAGATGTATTCGCAGGAAGAGCTGGCGTTCCAGAAGCGTTTTGCCTTCGGTCAGCTCCTGCTGAACGGCATCACCACCGCCGCTCCGATCGCCTCGCTGTTTTATCGCGAATGGGGCGAGACCGTCGCCGAGTTCGATGCAGCTGCCGATGCTGCCGGCGATCTTGGCCTGCGCGTCTATCTGAGCCCTGCCTATCGTTCGGGCGGCATGGTTCTGGAAGCGCCGGGCAAGATGGTTCCGGTCTTCGACGAAGAGCGCGGATTTCAGGGCCTGAAGGACGCCATCGCCTTTATCGAGCGGCAGAATGGCCGACATGGCGATCTCGTGCGCGGCTTGCTCGCGCCGGATCGGGTGGAGACGTCGACGCTTGCGCTTCTGCAGCGTACCGATGCCGCCGCGCGTGATCTCGGCTGCAAATTCCGCCTGCATATGGCGCAGGGCACGATGGAAGTCGACACCGTGCGCATGCTGCACGGTTCGACCGCTCCCGTCTGGCTTGCCAAGCACAAGCTGCTGAGCGATCGGATGGTTGCGCCCCATGCGACGAATGCCACGGAAGAAGATCTTGGGCTTTACGCCGAAAACGGCGTTTCCATCGTGCATTGCCCGTTGGTTTCGGCGCGCAGCGGTTCGATCCTCAATTCCTTCTCCAGTTGCCGCAAGCGCGGCATCAACATCGCCATGGGCACGGACACCACGCCACCCGACATGCTGATGAACCTGCTTGCCGGGCTCATTACCTGCCGTATCAGCGATCATGCGCCGGACCGCGTACGCTCGGCCGATCTGTTCGATGCGGCAACGCTCGGCGGTGCCAAGGCGCTCGGCCGCTCGGACCTCGGCCATCTGTCGGCCGGAGCCCGTGCCGACATTGCCGTCTTCAGTCTGGACGACGCGATCATGGCGCCATCCGTGGATCCGATCACGACGCTGGTCGTCGGCGGCTCCGGCAAGGTGACGCGCGCTGTCTTCGTCGATGGTCGCGTTTCGATGCTGGATCGGCAATTGGCCGGCTTCGACATGAAAAAGGCGCGCGTCCAGGCGCAAGCACAGTATGGCGGGCTGATCGCCAAATATCCCGAGCGCAGCTGGAACCATCCGCCCGTTTCGGAGATCTTCCCGCCCAGCTATCCGATCGAGGTAGAGAGCAATGGTTGAGGCACAACAGCCAGTCATCGACGTTCGAAATCTGAAGGTGGAGTTTCCAAACCGCCGGGGAACAGTTACGGCGCTGTCGGACATAAGCCTGTCCATTCGGGCCGGCGAAATCCTTGGCGTCGTGGGGGAGTCGGGCGCGGGTAAATCCATGACCGGGCTTGCCATCCAGGGGCTTCTCGAACGTCCGGGCCGTATCGCCGCTGGCGAAATCTGGCTCGGCAAACAGCGGATCGACACGCTCGACGACCGGGCGATGGGGCGCGTTCGTGGCCGTGAAATCGGCGCGATCTTCCAGGACCCCCTGACGTCGCTGAACCCGCTATTCACCGTCGGTGCGCAGCTTTCGGAAACGATCCGGCAGCATCTGTCGCTCGGCAAGGTCGAGGCAAAGGCGCGTGCTGTCCAGCTGTTGCGGGATGTTGGCATTCCCTCGCCGGAGGAGCGGGTCAATCACTATCCGCATCAGTTTTCCGGCGGCATGCGACAGCGCGTTGTCATCGCCCTTGCGCTTGCGGCCTCGCCAAAACTGATCATTGCCGACGAGCCGACCACCGCGCTCGACGTCTCGATCCAGGCGCAGATCATCTCGCTGCTTCGTCGGCTGTGCAAGGAGAAGCAGGCGGCGGTGATGCTGGTGACGCATGATATGGGTGTCATCGCCGAGGCGGCCGACCGTGTGGCGGTGTTATATGCCGGCCGGCTTATCGAGATCGGCCCGGTGGAGCGGGTGCTTCATACGCCGCGCCATCCCTATACGCAGGGCCTGATGGCTTCGATCCCATCGCTCGGCGCGCGCGTCGCAAAGCTCAATCAGATCGATGGCTCGATGCCGCGGCTGGATGCGCTTCCGCAAGGATGCGCTTTCAATCCCCGTTGCAAATCCGCCGGTCCGCGCTGTCGGCGCGAGCGGCCAGAACTGATCCCGGCCGGCGATGGCGCGAGCGCCTGCTGGCTCAACGCGGGAGGCACCGCATGACAACTTCCGCTCAAAAGCTTGCGGCTCTGACCGTCGATGGACTGGTCAAGACCTTCGACGTGTCCGCCCCGTGGCTCAATCGCGTCGTGGAGCGTAAGCCGCGTCAGTTTCTTCAGGCGGTCAACGATATCAGCTTTACCGTGCCTGCCGGTGGGTGCCTCAGCATCGTTGGCGAAAGCGGCTGCGGCAAATCCACGGTAGCAAGGCTGGTAACCGGGCTTTACACTCCGACCGGCGGCGAGATTCGCTTTTCGCCCGGGCGCAGCGGCGTGCCGCTATCGGCCCAGATGATCTTCCAGGATCCCTACGCTTCGCTCAATCCGCGTTGGCGGGTGAAGAACATCATCGCCGAGCCGCTGCGCGAGCTGAAGCTGCGCAACACCGCGGCCGAGATCACCGAGCGGGTCGAGGAGCTCCTGCTGACCGTCGGTCTGTCCGTTTCGGATGGGGAGAAGTTTCCGCATGAATTTTCCGGCGGACAGCGCCAGCGCATATCCATTGCCCGCGCGCTTGCCAGCGAGCCGGAATTCCTCGTCTGCGACGAACCGACATCTGCGCTCGATGTTTCGGTGCAAGCACAGGTTCTGAACCTCATGCGCCGGCTGCAGGATGAACTGGGTCTGACCTATCTCTTCATCAGCCACGACATGAGCGTCGTGCGTCACATGTCCGACCGCATCGCCGTGATGTATCTCGGGCGGATTGTCGAGGAGGGGGATACCGAGGAGCTTTTCGTCAATCCGCGCCATCCCTATACCCAGCTTCTGCTGCAAACCATTCCCAGCATAGACGCTCCTAAGCGCGATCAGGAATTGGTTGGCGGTGAGGTACCCAGTCCCCTGAAGCCACCATCGGGCTGCACCTTCCATCCGAGGTGCCCGCTGGCCTCGGCGAGGTGTTCGGCGGAGGTGCCTCAGGTTCGCCGGCTATCGAATGGAACGAGAGTGGCCTGCCATCTTGTGACTGATGCGTGATTAACGTGGCAATTTCGGCCGTCTCAGGCCAGTGCGGCACGCAGGTCGTGGGAAAGATCGCGGATCTCGGTCAGGTCGAGCTCCGATTCGACATGCTCCAGATGATGCGCCATCAGATGGGTGGCCTTGTCGACATTGTTGCCGACGATCGCCTCCACGATCTCGGCATGCTCGTCAGGACCGCAATTGAAACGGTTGGTGTTGCGATAGACTGCCGTGATCAGCGAGGAACGGGCGATCAGATCGCGCATGGTGGCAAACAGAAAATCCGAGCCGACTATCTCCGCAAGCAGCAGATGGAAACCACCGGAAAGCTTGATGATGTCGGTCGTAACGTCCTGGATGTTGGCGATGCGCTCTTTGGCGACATGATCGCGCAGGCGTTTGACGTCGGCCTTGGAGATGCCCTTGCAGAGCCGTTCGATCACGCAGCGTTCGACAGTGCGGCGAATGAAAAAGACGTCCCGGGCCTCCTCTACGGAAGGCTTGCACACGAAGGCGCCCCGATTGGGAATGATGGCGACGAGGCCATCGCGTTGCAACAATGCCAGGGCCTGACGAATGCGCGCACGGCTGACGTTGAAGATGGTGGCCATCTGCTCTTCTTTGAGTTGGACACCCGGTCTGAGCCGCCGCTCGGCGATCGACAGCCAAACTTTCTCGACAATCTGCTGAACAGAGACCCCGTTTTGGTCTGCCATGAATCTTACTCCTCATTGTGGCTAGAGAAGCGCGAAGCGAAGGGAAAAGTCAATCACAACAATGGGTTTTGATTGCAAAATTGTCTACAATATGGAATGATATTGTCAATTAAAATGAATATACAGGATGGCGCCATGGAATTCGACTTTGCCGAGCTTGAGCCTCAAAGCCGATATCGGCTTCTGACGAACTTCATCGGGCCGCGTCCGATCGCCTTGGTCACGACGCGTTCGCCCGCCGGTCACAATAATGCAGCGCCGATGAGTTTCTTCAACGTGTTCTCGCACGATCCACCTATCGTGGTTCTGGGCATACAGCCGCGCCTGAGTGGCGAGGAAAAGGATACGCTCGCCAATATCCGGCGGACCCAGGAGTTCGCGATCAACATGGTCGATATGGAGATCTCGCAGCAGATGCTGATTTGCGGCCTGGGCTTCGAAAGCGAGTTCGACGAACTCGAGATGGCCGGTCTTACGCCGAACGCCTGCCGCAAGATCGATGCGTCCTTCGTGCAGGAGGCCCCTTGTGTCTTCGAATGCCGCGTCGAGCGTCTGATCGATTATCCGCGCCGTACATTGGTGCTGGGCGAAGTCGTCCACATGCATGTGCGGCGTAATTGCCTTGATGCTGAAGGTCACTACGTCGACCCGGAACACTATCAGCCGATTGCCCGCCTGCATGCCGACAACTACATCGTTTCGGATCGCCAGTTTGTCCTTAAGGCTCCGCCAATCACCGACTTCATAAAGCCGCAGCGCGACTAAGGATGGATGGAAGGTCTCTCGTATGCATATTCGTCTCATCAATCCCAACTCCACGGCTTCCATGACGTCCCAGGCGCTGGAGAGCGCGCTGCGGGTCAAACAGCGAGACACAAAAGTGTCGGCGGTAAACCCGCTGGACACGCCCGTCAGCATCGAAGGCGGTGCAGATGAGGCTGCCGCCGTGCCGGGAATGCTTGCCCAAATCCGTGAGGGTGAGATGCTCGGGGTCGATGCCTATGTCGTCGCTTGCTTTGATGATCCTGGTCTTCATGCTGCGCGCGAAGTCGCTCGCGGGCCTGTCATCGGCATTTGCCAGGCGGCCGTGCAGGTGGCCATGACCATCAGCCGTCGGTTCTCGATCATCACGACGCTGCCGCGCTCCATTCCGATTATCGAGGATCTGGTGAGCGGCTATGGCGCGGAACGCCATTGCCGCAATGTTCGGGCCATCGACCTGCCGGTTCTCGGCCTGGAGGAGGATCCCTTACAGGCGGAACGCCTGCTGATCGTCGAAATCGAACGGGCCAAGAAAGAAGACCGCGCCGAAGCCATCATTCTCGGCTGTGCGGGCATGTCTTCCCTTTGCGATCGGCTGCAGGCGACAACCGGCGTTCCGGTCATCGACGGTGTCACGGCCGCCATCAAGCTTGCGGAAGCACTTGTCGGCGCCGGCTACACGACCTCGAAAGTCAACGCCTACAACTATCCTCGCGTCAAGGAAATGCCACGCTGCAACTGCGCTTAGCCGATCGTCCACCAAACTAAAGACCTTCCAAACGCTGTGCCGCTTGCGTGGGAACCGATCATAGCGGGATTGTCGAACGTACAGGCGCGGTGCTTTCCCGTATCTTGAGCTCTGGCTTGATCTCAACCGAAGTTAGCAGGTGATGCCCTTCCGCTATGGCTTGCAAAAGCGCTGCTGCGGCACGGCTTCCGATTTCCTGGTTGTCGATCATCATCGTGGTAAGTGTCGGATGAAATCGCGACGATATCGCAAGATTGTCGAAGCCGGTTATCGAGAAATCATTGGGTGCAGCCAATCCGATTTCCTTCGCCTTTAACAATGCACCCAACGCAATATTGTCATTTCCGCATATTATCGCCGTTGGTCGGTCTGCCTGACCCATCATGCGCAGGAAGCTCGATCCTCCGAAGTCCATCGTCGACGGACCAACGAGACAGCGATCCGCGCCAACGGCCAAGCCGGCATCCCGCAACGCATCTGTGATCCCTTTTAACCTGGCCCTGACGCGATCATTGTTATCGAGCGGCTGAAAAATAGCGCCAAATCTGCGGTGGCCGAGAGAAAGTAGGTGTTCGACGATCTCACGAAATGCTGTGTAATTGTCGAAGCCAATGCAAGGATGTGGTGATGTTTTGTTGAAGGAATAGGTCACGACGTAGGGCACGTGACGCGATCTTAGAGCCTCGAAAAGCTCAGGAGGGTGATCTTCGCCGACGATCGAAATAGCTTCGACGCCACGGGCAAGCATGGCGCGTGCTTGCCGCAACCCCTCTTGCGGATCGTAGTTGGAACAGCCGAGAAGCAAGGTAAAGCCGTGCTTGCTGAAGACAGATTGCATGCCGCTGATCTGGTTGGCAAAAATTTCATTGTCGAGCGTCGGAATGATTGCGCCGGCAATCTGCGTCTTGCTCGACGCCAGAGCCCGGCCAGCTGCGTTGGGAATCCAATTGAGGGCATGGGCGGCCTCAAAGACACGCTGCCTGACTTCCTCCGATACTTTCGAGGGCTCATTGAATGCGCGCGAAACGGTCGCTGTAGACACATTCGCTTTTTGGGCGACTTCCTGAAGCTTGACCCGGCCGCTCCCATTGCGCGTCCGTCTTATGGGCTCACCTTCCACTTTGATTCTCGCTTCACCCGTCAGAAATCCCTGCACCGATACTTATGCGACACGGATGACGATTGAAAAGGAAAATCCGATTTCAGCCGATACCGTGTCGTCGTGTCACGAGTTCATCTCGTCGCTTGTCAATCTCTGTGAGGTCTCGAAGCCCCATCTGGCCGATCGTGGAATCAATTTCCGTGCGTAAGAGCTGAATGATGGTGCTCACGCCTTGCTCGCCGCCGGCGGCCAATCCATAGGCATAGGCGCGTCCCAGCAGAATGGCTTTTGCACCAAGCGCCAGCGCCTTGACAACGTGAGTGCCCCGACGAATTCCTCCATCAAGAAAGACATCGAGCTTGTCGCCAACGACATCGGCGATACGGGGCAGGGTTTCGATCGTCGAGGCGGCGCCATCGAGCTGTCTCCCGCCGTGATTTGAAACGACAATGCCGTCGGCTCCGGCGTTGAGCGCTTGAGCGGCATCCAGCGGGTTCAGTATTCCCTTCAGCAACAGCTTTCCGGGCCAGACCTTGCGGATCCAGGCGATGTCGTCCCAGTTCATCGACGCATCGATATATTCGCCGAGTTTGGTCGCCTGTTCCAGGGCGTTGGACCCATATTGCGGCATGCCGGCAAGGTTGCCGATTTCAGGGATGCCGTGCCGGATGATCCGGGCACACCATCCGGGTTTCTGGGCCAAGGCGAAGGCCAGTTTTGGCGTAATCTTCGTCAGGCTTCGAAATCCGTTGCGAACGTCTTTTTCCCGCACGCCACCGATCGGCGTGTCGACGGTGACACAGAGGACCTCGACATCCGCCCTGATGGCGATATCGATCATTCTTTGCGCCAAACCACGATCCTTCAACACGTAGAGCTGAAACCACAATGGCCCGCTCGTCGCTTCGCGTAACGCCTCAAGAGAGGTGATAGCGAAGCTGGAAAGGCAAAAGGGAATCCCGGCCGCGTGCGCTGCCCGGGCCGCTTGAATTTCTCCGCGCTCGGAAAAAAGGCCGGAAAAGCCGACCGGGCCGAGGAGGAAGGGAAGCGCGCGTTCCTTGCCGAGATAGGTGACCTTCTGGTTGCGGCTTGAGACGTCGACCAGCACGCGCTGCTGCAAGGTCCAGTTCGAGAAGTCGCTGATGTTTCTGCGCGCGGTTTCCTCACTGAATGCAGCCCCGTCGATATACTCGAAGAACACCTTCGGGAGCTTCCTTCGCGCGAGGAGCCGGGCATCCTCTACGTTTGCGATCACCATCGTCTTATCCTGGCTCGAGCGGCACCGTGATGCCAGTCGTCGTTACAATTGCGGGCTCCGGCCTCAAACGGTCGGAGCCTTCTTGGGTCGGCCTTCCTGCCTCAATTGGAAAGCGGCTTTAGCCGTGGCAGAAGGAAGGCGTAGTTCGCGGCACCAATAAGAGCAACGCAGCCGGCGATAATCAACGGCAGCTCGAACGAAGACGTGATGCCGGTAATGACACCCATGAGGATTGGCGAGATGATACCGGCGAGGTTGGCGGCTGCATTCTGAATGCCGCCGATCGAGCCGACGTGATGATTGGCCGGCGCAACATCGCCCGGCAGGCACCATACGGAAGCGGCAGCAAAGGTGCTGGAAAAATATGAGGCGGACAAGGCGAGCAAGGCCATGCCGACCGTCGGCGACAAGACGGCCAGTCCGATCGTGGAGGTGCCGAGCAAGCCACCCACCAGGCATACTTTGCGAGCGACCGTCAGGTCCGTTCCGCGGCGAACGAGCCAATCGGAGACCAGGCCGCCCGTCCAGCCGCCAATCATGGATGCGATACCCGGAATCATCCCGAGAAACCCAAGCTTGAGCAGGCTCAGATTGTAGGTGCTGACGAGATAGGAGGGAAACCAGGTGATGAAGAAATAGGCGCAAAAATTGACGCAGAAGAAACCGATCATCATGGCCCAGATGGTGCGCTGCTTGAACAAGGCCGGCCAGGACAGATCGTCTTGAACAGCACCTTTTGCGCTCGCTTCCCCGTCAGCCTGGATATAATCCAGTTCCGCCTTGCTGAGTTGCTTGGATTCGGTCGGAGAACGGTAGAAGAACCACCATACGATCGCATAGACGACGGCCAGCAAGCCGGCGACGACAAAGGCATGGCGCCAGCCTGTCCAGGAAATGAGAAGCGCAACCAGCGGAACGGAAAGGGTGGATCCGATCGGATTGCCATTGTTGAAGGTGCCAGAGGCGAAACCGCGCTCGGATCGCGGGAACCATTGCGAAACCGCCTGGGCGGCCGCAGGAAAGCCTGGAGCTTCGCCAATGCCCAAGAGTAGGCGCAATACGATGATCGAGGTGACGCCCCAGGCAAAACCCATTCCGATTGTGGCAAGGCCGAATGTGAGGGCCGAAAGGGCAATCATCTTGCGTGGACCGAGACGGCCGGCAAGGTAGCCCATCGGCAACTGGCCGCTTGCATAGGTCCAGAAAAAGGCTGACAGCAGGACGCCGCTGATGGCAGGCGACAGCCCGAATTCCTCCTTGATCGACGGCAAGGCCACGCTCATCGTCGCGCGGTCCATATAGTTGACGGCGATACCGAGTGTGATCATCAAAAGCACCAGGTAGCGGTGCTTACCAACGCGCGCTTCCGTCGCTACGGCCTGTGGTTTGGTCTGGGTCAATTTATACAATCCTCCAATAAAGTGTCCGACCGCGATGCGGAGCGGATTTTCCTCCCGTTTCAGGAATCTCACGCGAAACGATGCGCAAACCGATTTTGTAAGCGCTTACATAAAATGAGCTGCGAGATCCTGATCTCAACTTGAAATATCGATCGCCGCTTCTGCTGGATTCTCCCGCGTCACTGTTCCTTGGCGTGTTCCGCCAGGCGCGTTCGAAATAGCGCCGTTCCTTCAACGATCTTGTCGAGAAGAGCGTCGAGGGCCCAGTATTTTTCCCTGATATCGATGCCTATGACCCGGCTGTTTGCTGAGCCGAAGGTTCCCAGACGTTGATGATAGAGTTTCGCGAGCTTGGGATACCCCATGGGTTCTGCCATCGCGGCCAAGGCGAGGTAGATTGAAAGCTCGTCTGCGAGCTTGGAAGCCGCATGGCAATTTTTAAACAGCCACTTGTAGAGATCCGGATGGAAATTCGTGAATACGCCGGTAAATCCGAGAGATCCGGCCTTCATGGCATCATAGGCGATCGCGGCATTGGCATTGACGATCGCAAGCGGCGTGTCTTTTACCAGCGCTACGCGTCGCTTGACCGTTTCCAGATCGCAGGAGACGTCTTTCAGGATATGAAAGCGGCCGCTACTGGCGCAATGCATCAACTCTTCATCCGTGAGGAGGCGACGGTAGGGGGCGGGGCATTCATATAATCCGAGCGGCAGATCGCTCGGCAGCCGTCCAAGAAGCCAATCGAGGTCCTCGATAAATTTCGTTCCGCCCTGCTGCTTCGCATCAAGGCGATTGGTAACGAGCACGAGGCCGTCGACGCCGGTGGCGGCGATCGCATTCAATTCCTCCGACTGCTCTTCGAGACTTTCTGCGACATGCCCGGATGCGATGACCGGGACCCGGCCGGCTGCAGCCTTGCTGACAAAGGTGGCAAGCTCCACGCGCTCGTTCAGGCTGAGAAATTGCATCTCGCTCGATTGGCAGACGGCAAAGAGCGCGTCCGAGCCGTTTGCGATGTACCATTCGACCAGCTTGGCGACGCCGGCATAATCGATTTCACCCGCTTCCGTGAACGGCGTGATCATGACTGGAATGATGCCTTGAAACTTCTTCATTATGTCTCGCTTAAGATCGTCTTGCTTGCCGTTGTGAATGCTGGCTTCCGCCGCTACGCATGAGGAAGGGGGGTGGGATGCGGGCTGCAAATCGGGCTGCCTTACCCTTTTGTAAGCGCTTACATTTCGCAGTTTGTTGTCTATGTCAAGGAGCAGATCCCGCTTAAAGCATCTCTTATGGATGCTGATGCTTGAAATCGTTCTCGTCTGCTAAAAGACCTTGCCGGGATTGAGCAGATGCTGCGGATCCAGCGCATCCTTGAGGCGTTGCATCAATGCCAATTCCTCGGGGCTGCGGACGAAGGACAGGAAGGGCTTCTTGGTAAGGCCAATCCCATGCTCGGCCGAAATGGTGCCGCCAAACTGGCGAACTTGGTCATAGACGATGCCGACGATGTCGTCCTTGGGCTGGGGATTTTCCCCCGGCACACAGGCAACGATGTGAATATTGCCATCGCCGATATGGCCATAGAACAATGCCACGATCGTTGGAAATCTTGCGCGTAAGGCCGCATGGCAGGATCGGACATAATCGTCCATTGCAGCGACGGGCAAGCCGATGTCAAAAGGCTCATGTGGCCCCAATACCTGAGGGAACTCCGAACAGGCATCCCGCACACCCCAGAATGCGCGCACATCGGCAAGCGATTGGGCAACCGCGGCATCCGCCAGTATGCCCGCTTCGGCCTGCTGCTCGAGCCAGGTCTGGAACCGTGGCGCATCGATAGTCTCATCGGTTCCCTGCGCTTCCACGAGCACATAGGCGCCATGCCGGCCAGCAATCGGGTTGCGGACGCCGGGCATGGCGATCACGGTGTCCCAATAGTCCGGCCACATCACTTCGAATGCCGAAAGCAACGGCCCAAGCCCGCGTCTGGCAGCCACGAGCAGTTCCAGCACCTTGCCATAATCCTCCAATGCGCAAAGCGCGGCCATGGTGCAGCCTGGCCGGGGCGAGAGCCTGAGCACCGCTCGTGTAATGATGCCGAGCGTACCCTCGCTACCTATGAAAAGGTGCTTCAGATCGTAGCCCGCATTGTTCTTGATCATCTTGTTGAGGTTTCGGATGATCGTGCCATCGGGCATCACGACCTCCAGACCCAGAACCATTTCGCGGGCCATGCCATAGCGGATCACGCGATTGCCGCCGGCATTCGTGGACAAGTTGCCGCCAATCGCACAGGATCCACGGGCACCAAGGTCCAACGGGATAAAGAAATCGGCCGCCGCCGCAGCCTCCTGCACGACCTGCAGCGGAGTGCCGGACTTCACGGTCATCGTGGCGGAAGCGGGATCGATTTCCTCTATGCCAGTCAGTCGTTCCAGCGATAGTGCGACGGCGCCGTCAATCGGCCGGCCACCGCCGCACAGTCCGGTCAGGCCTCCTTGCGGGACGACCGGCACGCCATGCTCACTGCACAAGCGCATGGTGGTTGACACACCCTTCGTGTCGGTCGGCCGCACGACACAAAGCGGCGTTTGCGGTCCGAGTGTTGACCAATCCTTGAGATTACGTGGCGGAATTGCCTCATCAACGAGGACAGCGGTCGGGCCAAGCGCTGCGACAAGCGCTCCGATCAAAGCCGAGCCAGTCATGCCATCATCTCTCCTGATTTCGAAAATTTAACGAGTTAGCCTCTTGCGTCGAACCCGATGCCGGCTCGTGGATGGGTAGTCAGTGTACTTGCGTCCATATTGATCTCGAAACGAAAGCCGATAGCTGTTGGCAGCCGGCGTTATTTCTGAGCGCGACTAAGGCTGGAAGGCTTCGTGTAAGCGCTTACATATTGGCTATCAACGAGGTTTGTCAATAGCGCCAACGGCAAGGTGACGCTGCTGTGCCGCGTAACTCATCGCGTCGCGCAAAGTCGCTGATTTTCGATGCCCAATGGGAATGCGGACTGCGCACCCGGCTGCGATCGAAGGATGTGAATGAAACGAAAATTTCACCAATTATAGCTTATGAAATACTTGTTCCATCAGAGGGAAGAGGCCTGCAGGTCCTCTGCTCTCGTCAATGGCCTGGCGTATTTCGAGGATGAGGAAGAAATGCGTGAGGCCGAATAGGGCAATTGACCTGACGGCGAAGTGCAAGGCCGCTCAGCCGGTCACAACAAAGCCAATGCTATTTTGACCTAATGAAATTCTTTTGAGTGGGAGAGGAGCTCATGTTGGGAAAGCTATTATCACGTGTACGCATTCAAACGCAGGTAATGCTGTTCATTGCGCCCTTTATCTTGAGCATCATGGCCGTAGGTGCGACGGGCTTTTATGCATCGAGCCTCCTTCAAGGCAGAATGGATATTTCAAATTCAGTTTTGCAGTCTCTGAGCGGCTTTCGAGACCTGTCGGCTGCAATGGCGGAGTTCCTGGCGAACGCAACCCAGGAAAATCGGGATGCAGTCAATCGTGAACTCGCCAATCAACATACTCTCCTGAACTCCGGTCTCGACAGGCTCGGCTCCGATAACAATAGCCGAAAGACCCTGGAGGGAGCGCTATCCTCGATCGACGGTATCTCAACACGCATGGATTTGCTGTGGCAGCTCCAGGAGAAACGATCCTCACTCCTTGCCGATCTTCAAAAGACGCTGAGCATCGTCGTATCATCCCAGATGGATATCGTCGAAGGCGCTAAAGTCCTGCAGCGGACGGCCGATACTCAGGAAGATGAGGCCCGCAATATGTTGGGCGATGCGCAACGCATTTCGGATTTTGTGACATCCGTCCAGGTGCTCAATCAGAAACTTCAATCCGCCGACGCGCCTGGGATAGATCAACCGGGGATCGAGAGCGTTACGCGGCTTCAACCAACTCTGGGTATGGCCCTTGGAAGTGATGCTCCTCAGGCAAAACAGGCAATGGACGATGGAATTGCTTCTCTAAAACACATCGCCGAGGTAAAGAGCCAAACTGCGGAAGATGTCGCTACCTTCAGGAATTCGACGAATGAGATCGTCAAGAGATTACCGGAACTGGAAGCGGTCGCAGGACGGCGCGTAAAAGACGCCGTTGCGAAATCGGCAGAGGCTGCCAAACCTGTTGAACGTGCCCGTGCCAGCCAGCGAGATGGCCAGAAGCTGATTACCTCCGGATATGTGATTCAGATCGTTATGGCGAGGCTTACACTTGCGCCAACCGACGGCAATCTTCAAAGACTTCTGCAGGAGTTTGCCGCCGTCAGGAAAGGTCTGGATGCCTTGCTGTCCGATGCTGGGGGCATCGCGCAATTTGATGGCCTGAAGCCGAAGCTTTTGCCTGCGCTCGACAAGATGCAGAAGGATGCCGCCGATCTCGTTCGCATCAGCGCCCAGCGGCAGGATGAGTTCCATGCAGCGGCGGCCGATGTGGACCGAACCTGGTCTCAATTGACTGCCTTTGCGGACGAGCAGCGGCAGAACGCTGCCACAGAGCGCACGGATGCCAATTCCATATCCCTTGGAACGGCGATCCTTGGCATATTGATCGCAATCTTTGCCGGGATTGGACTGACCGTTACGCTGAAAGGCCCGATCAACCAAATCACCTCCGCGATGCGGCGTCTGGCGGAAGGACAACTCGAGACGGCTATCGTTGGTGAAAGCAGGGGCGACGAAATAGGTGACATGGCCCGGGCTCTCGGCGTCTTCAAGAACAATGCCATCGCCAAGATCGAGATCGAGCAACGCAGCGAGATCGAACGCTCGCGTGCCGAAGAAGAAAGGCATCGCAACGACGATGATAGACGCGAAGTCGAACGACAGATAGATTTTGCGGTCAATGCCCTCGCACACGGCCTTGGACACCTGGCCCGGGGTGATATTTCACAGACGATTGCGACGCCCTTCTTTGGTCGACTGGAGCAACTTCGTACCGACTTTAATTCATCACTCTTGCGACTGCAGGAGACCATAATGCAGATCCGGTCAAATACCCGAATGATTGAGGGCAATGCCGGGCAAATGGATCTCTCGGCGCGCAATCTTGCAAAGCGTACTGAACAGCAGGCTGTTGCGCTTGAGGAGATAGCTGCAGCGGTGGAGGAAATCACCACGACGGTTCGCTCATCTGCCGTCCGGGCGGACGACGCTCATCAAATCATAAGAGACACGAAACACGTGGCCGACAGTTCATCGGAGGTCGTTGCAAGCGCGATCGATGCAATGAACAAGATTGAAGGCGCCTCGGACGAGATCGTCCGGATTATCGATGTTATTGACGACATTGCATTTCAGACGAACTTGCTTGCTCTCAATGCCGGTATCGAAGCCGCGCGGGCAGGGGAGGCCGGAAAGGGCTTTGCGGTCGTTGCGCAGGAGGTGCGCGATCTTGCCCAGCGGTCAGCAGAAGCCGGGCGACAGATAAAGCAACTCATCGGGCGCTCCCGGGCTGAAATTGCATCCGGAGCGCGGGTGGTCCTGGAGACGAGTCAGGTGCTGGAGACCATTTCGACAAGAGTGGTGAGTGCCTCTCAGCAAATGGAAGTCATAGCCCGTTCAAGCAAGGAGCAGTACAGCGCACTCCATGAGGTGAATTCCTCCGTCAACAGGATGGATCAGATGACACAGCAGAATGCGGCTATGGTTGAAGAAACAAGTGCGGCAACACGCGAACTTGCCGAGGAGACAAAAACGCTCCTCGTGCTGGTCGATCAATTTCAGCTGCCGGCGACAAGCGAGCTCGATCGAGCCGTGGCCTGAACGCCCTTCTTCGTTCAAAACCTCGGCGGCCTTTTGCCGGCTGAGCGATGGGCAGCGATGACGGTATTGGCCATCAGCATGGCGATCGTCATCGGTCCGACACCGCCCGGAACCGGCGTGATGGCGGCGGCGACTTCGGAGACTTCGCCATAGGCGACATCGCCCACCAGCCGGCTCTTGCCCTCGCCCCGCTCC
>JAAMEZ010000052.1 GCA_013322215.1 Martinezella rhizogenes | reverse complement strand
GTCGCCGCTGGACCCTATGGCGGCCGTTGCAGCCTTGCCGGATGATGCGGAAATCTGCGGCTGCAACGGCGTCTGCAAGGGCAAGATCACCTCGACCATATCCGCCAAGGGCCTGACCTCGCTCGACGATGTGCGCGCCCACACGAAGGCTTCGGCCTCCTGCGGCTCCTGCACCGGCCTCGTCGAACAGCTGATGTCGATCACGCTTGGCGATGCCTATAATCCCAAAGCCGTGCAGCCGATGTGCACCTGCACCGAACTCGGCCATGACGATGTCAGAAGGCTCATAAAAGCCAAGGGGTTGAAGACCATTCCTGCCGTTATGCAGGAACTTGAATGGAAGACCTCCTGCGGCTGCGCCAAGTGCCGCCCGGCGCTGAACTACTACCTCGTCTGCGACTGGCCGGACGAATATGCCGACGACTACCAGTCGCGTTTCATCAATGAACGCGTGCACGCCAACATCCAGAAGGACGGCACTTATTCGGTCGTGCCGCGCATGTGGGGCGGCGTCACCAGCTCGAACGAACTGCGCGCCATCGCCGATGTCGTCGACAAATTCGAGATACCCATGGTGAAGGTGACGGGCGGTCAGCGTATCGACCTGCTCGGCGTGCAGAAGGAGGACCTGCCCGCCGTCTGGGCCGACCTCGGCAAGGCCGGCTTCATTTCAGGCCAAGCCTATGCCAAGGGCCTGCGCACGGTGAAGACCTGCGTCGGCTCCGACTGGTGCCGCTTCGGCACGCAGGATTCCACCGGTCTCGGCATCCGCATCGAGAAATTCATGTGGGGCTCCTGGACACCGGCCAAGCTGAAGATGGCCGTTTCCGGCTGTCCGCGAAATTGCGCCGAGGCGACCTGTAAGGATATCGGCGTCATCTGCGTCGACAGCGGCTTCGAAATCCATTTCGCCGGTGCGGCCGGCCTCGACATCAAGGGCACGGAAGTTCTGGGCCTCGTCAAGACCGAGGATGAGGCACTGGAGCATATCGTGGCGCTGACGCAAATGTATCGCGAGCAAGGTCGCTATCTCGAACGCATTTACAAATGGGCCAAGCGCATAGGCCTCGACGAGATCCGCCGCCAGATCATGCAGGATCACGAGAAGCGCAAGGGCTACTACGAGCGCTTCGTCTTCAGCCAGAAGTTCGCGCAGGTCGATCCCTGGTCGGAGCGTGTGTCCGGCAAGGACAAGCATGAGTTCAAGCCGATGGCGACAGTCGGCTTCCCGCAGGCCGCCGAATGAGGAGATTGATATGACGACCTGGCCAAAGGAAACCTGGCATGCAATCGGCGATATCTTGGACATTCCCCTGCGTGGCGCTCGCTGCGTGAAAACCCCGCAGGGCAAGATCGCCATATTCCGCACGGCCGAAAACGAGGTCTTCGCCATCGAGGATCATTGCCCGCACAAGGGCGGCCCGCTTTCCCAGGGGATCGTTCACGGTACGGCTGTGACCTGCCCGCTGCACAATTGGGTGATCTCGCTCGAAACCGGCAAGGCGCTTGGCGCCGACCAGGGCGAGGTGCGAACCATTCCCATCCGCAACGACGATGGCGCTCTCTTCATCGCGCTCGAAAGCCTGATGATGGCGGCGGAGTGAGGATGACAGTGTGTGGAAAAATACCCCCTCTATCCCTTCGGGACATCTCCCCCACAAGGGGGGAGATCATATGGTAGCCCCGCAGCAGGAGCCGTCATTTTCGCATCGCAGAGGAAGTCTCACACTCCCACTGATCTTTCCCCTTGTTGGGAAGATGTCAGCAACGCTGACAGAGGGGGATGTTTCACCACATATTTTGAACTCAATGGACACAATCGATGCTCATTGAAACCAAAACCACCTGCCCTTATTGCGGCGTCGGCTGCGGCGTCATCGCCAGGGTCGACGATGACGGCAAGGTCTCCGTCAAAGGCGATCCTGACCATCCCTCAAACTTCGGGCGTCTATGCTCGAAAGGCTCGGCGCTCGGCGAAACCGTCGATCTCGACGACCGCCTGCTCCACCCGGAAATTGCCGGCCAGAGGGCAAGCTGGGATGAGGCGCTTGATCTCATGGCGAAACGCTTCAGCGAGACGATTGCCGAGCATGGACCGGATTCCGTTGCCTTCTACGTCTCCGGCCAGCTGCTGACGGAGGATTACTACGTCGCCAACAAGTTGATGAAGGGCTTCATCAGCTCCGGCAATATCGACACGAACTCGCGGCTCTGCATGTCGTCCTCGGTCGCCGGTCATCGCCGTGCCTTCGGCGCGGACACGGTGCCGGGCACCTACGAAGATATCGAGCTTGCCGACCTTGTCATCCTCACTGGCTCCAATCTCGCCTGGTGCCATCCGGTTATCTATCAACGGCTGGCGGCAGCGAAGGCGGCTCGGCCGGCGATGAAAATCGTCGTCATCGATCCGCGCCGGACCATGACCTGCGATATCGCCGATCTGCATCTGGCGATCCGGCCCGATGGAGATGTGGCTCTTTTCCTCGGTCTTTTCGAGCATCTGATCACAAGCAATACCATCGACCAGAATTACATCGCCGAACACACCAATGACTTTGCCGAGGCTTTCACCGCCGCCAGTTCGCTGTCGTTCAACCGTACGCTTGAGCTGACCGGTCTACCCGCCATGCAGCTTCGCGAATTCTACCGGTTGTTTGCCCAAACCGAGAAGGTCGTCACCTGCTACAGCCAGGGCGTCAATCAATCCTCGTCCGGCACCGACAAGGTCAACGCCATCATCAATTGCCATCTCGCGACCGGCCGCATCGGCCGGCCCGGCATGGGACCATTCTCGCTGACCGGCCAGCCGAACGCCATGGGTGGACGCGAAGTCGGCGGCCTTGCCAACATGCTTGCCGCTCATATGGCGATCGAGAGCGCCGAGGATCGCGACAGGGTGCAGCGCTTCTGGCAATCACCGCGGATCGCCGCCAGACCGGGATTGAAAGCGGTCGACATGTTTCGCGCCGTTGCCGACGGCCGCATCAAGGCCCTGTGGATCATGGCGACCAACCCGGTGGTCTCGATGCCGGACGCCGATGCCGTCGAGGCAGCCATCAAGGCCTGTCCCTTCGTCGTCGTCTCCGACGTCCTGCGCGAGACGGATACGACGCGGCACGCGCATGTGCTGCTGCCCTCGCTCGGCTGGGGCGAAAAGGACGGCACCGTCACCAATTCCGAGCGCCGGATCTCGAGGCAGCGGCAATTTCTGACGGCACCGGGCGAAGCCAGGCCCGACTGGTGGCAGATGGCGGAGATGGGCCGACGTATGGGATTTTCAGAGGCATTCTCCTTTGCGACGAATGCCGAGATCTTCGCCGAGCACGCAGGCCTCTCCGGCTTCGAGAATGACGGCAGCCGCGACTTCGACATCGGCGCCTATGGCGCGATCGTGCCGGAGGAGTACGACGCGCTACAGCCTTTCCAGTGGCCGCAGCCTGCCGGAGCGCCGCCGAAGCTCACGCGCTTTTTCGCAGCCGGCGGGTTCTATCATCCCGATCGCAAGGCCCGCTTCATCGCCATCGAGCCGCCGGCAAGCGATCGAACCGACAGCCGCTTTCCGCTCACCCTCAACACCGGTCGCGTTCGCGATCACTGGCACACGATGACGCGCACCGGCAAGAGCGCCCGCCTGTCTGGCCATATCGCCGAGCCCTTTGCCGAAATCCATCCGCGCGACGCGATCGAGATCGGTGTCGCGGAAGCGAGCCTGATCGAGATAGAAAGCCCGCATGGCAGGGTGATCGTTCGTGCTTTGGTGACCGAGCGGCAGGCGCGCGGCAGTCTGTTCGTGCCGATGCATTGGAACGATAGCTTTGCCGCCAAAGCCCGCATCGACACGGTGGTCGCCCCGGTTACCGACCCTCTTTCCGGCCAGCCCGCTTCGAAGAATGTCGCGGTCCGTGCGCGGCGCTTCCAGGCATCGCATTATTGCTTCGCGGTCTCCGCAGCAAAGCCCCGCGATCTCAACTGTGCCTATTGGGCGCTCGCCAAGGCCGATGGCGGCTGGCGGACCGAGCTTGCATTCGACAGGACGCCGGACGACTGGATCGGCTGGTGCCGCTCGACATTCGATGTACCAGCCGACCTCGAGCCGCTCGGCTATGCAGATCAGGCTTCCGGAGACCTGCGCCTCGCCTTCTTCGATGGCGAACGGCTGCTTGCCGCTCTCTTCGTAGCCCGCCAGCCGGTTGCGGTAGCGCGAAACTGGGCGATCGCGCAGCTCTCGGCATCGCACAGCGATCTGAGGAAGAGGTTTGCTCTCATCGCAGGCAGACCGGGCGCCGATACCATCGACGCCGGCGCTACGGTCTGTTCCTGCTTCAGCGTGGGCGTCAACCAGATCGTCGCGGCCATTCGGGGCGGCTGTCACAGCGTCGAAGCCGTCGGCAAGGAGCTCAATGCCGGAACCAATTGCGGCTCCTGCCGCGCCGAAATCCGTACGATCATAGACAGCTGTCTCACCGTGACGGCTGCAGAATGAGTGCCTGACATCAGAGACGAGCTTTCATCGCAGACTCCGGTTCCACCTCATCGTCCTCGGTGCTAGAACTATTGAAAATAGCTGCATGATTTCGCTTTCCTTTTACACTCGGGGGAGGATGGGAGCGGATGGAGGTCGAGAGCCAGAAGGTTCAACTCAGCTACGGCGCCGAGCCCGGCATACGTTTCGCCGTCCTTCTCGACGGCAATGGCGGCTGTCGTAACATAGGTGCTGCCGGCCTGCAGAGCTGGAAGCCCGCGGACGGAATACTCTGGGTTCACCTGGAGCGTGACCATGAGGCCGCCGCGGCATGGGTAACGCGAAGTGGCGGTTTCGATCCGCTCGTCGCCGATGCGCTCCTGGAAGATGAATCGCGGCCGCGCGTCGAGCCGGTCGACGATGGCTTATTGATCATTCTTCGTGGTGTCTGCGCCGCCCCGCCCGAGGACGCCGAAGAGACAGCCGAAGATCTGGATCTCGTTCCCCTGCATGCCTGGGTGGACGAAAATCGTGTGGTGACGCTGCGTGACAGCGGCCATTACATCACCGCGCTTCGCGACATTCGCCAGGCGCTGGAAAAGGGCAAAGGCCCGAAGCGCACCGGCGAACTGCTTGCGCTCGTCAGCGATAAGCTCGTGAGGGACCTGGAACCCGTTCTTGATCAAATGGATGAGGAAGTTGACGAGCTGGATGAACTGATCTTCCACGGCGAGGCCGCCGAAGTCCGCGAACGACTGAAGCTGCTTCGCAGGCGTGCCGTGCAGCTGAGACGCTATCTTTCGCCGCAACGCGATGCCCTCAACCGCATCGAACACGACGACGCTCCCTGGCTTGCCGAACGCGACAAGCTTCGCATGCGCGAGGTCATCGACAAGCTGATGCGCTGCATCGAATATCTCGACGCGATCCGCGACCGGACGGGCATCCTGCATGACGACCTTTCGACCGTCATCAGCGAGCGCATCGCCCGCAATTCCAACCGGCTTGCAGCGCTTGCCGCCCTCCTGCTGCCGCCGAGCGTCGTCGCCGGCCTGTTCGGGATGAATGTCGGCGGCATTCCAGGTGTCAACGATACCTGGGCATTCGTCATTATCGTCGTATTGGTCGCGGTCACCTCCATCGTCACCCTCTATATTCTGAAGCGTATCAACTGGCTTTGACCGCCTGGGAACCGGGGATATGCCTGCGACGTTCCTTTCAAGTCCGATGAAGGGATTGACATCATGCGCCGACAAGCATGCCTTCTTGCAATCCTTGCCGTACTCCATGCTGCGGTTCCCGCTGCCGCCGATGAGAGCGGATTTCTGAAACCGCTTGACGGCAATTGGACCGGGACCGGCAAGATACTTCGAGAGATCGGCAGCTCGCCGATCAATGTTGCCTGCAAATTCAATATCAGCGCATCCAGCGCTTCCATTTCGATGAAGGGAAACTGCCGCGGCCTTCTCATCATCAACCGCGCGATCTCGGCCCAACTCACGGCGCGCGGAAACCGGTATTCCGGCACCTATACCGGCCCATCCGGTGCGACGTCGCAGCTATCCGGCAGCAGGCAGGGCGATGTCATCAGTCTCGCCGTGCGGTGGGCACGCCTCGTCAATGGCGACCGGGATGCCAACATGACCATCCGCCGGCAGGGCGACAGCCAGCTGACGCTGCGGACGATCGACAAGAATTTGTCATCCGGAAAATCGGTCGTAACAAGCGAGATCAACCTTCGGCGTCAATAGCATTCCAGGGAACCGTCTTCGGCTGGACGGAGCGATCATCCGTTAGCCCTTGAGATCGGCGAGGGATGCCAAATGGAACATCAAAGGCGCGAACCGGGCCGAAAGCCCGGATCGCTTGACTTTCGAGACTTCACATGAGAACATAAAGTGAACAAATGGAGATATCCATGACCAAGGCAGAACAAGTCATCGAACGTGCAATGAGCTTTGTCGCTGTCTCGAAGGCTCTTCGGGAGCGCGAACAGGAACGGCGCGCCACATGGACGCGCCGCGTTGAAATCAGCCGGCCGCTACCGCCCTTGCCGCGTGCCGTTCAGCTCTCGTTGAAACTCGACAGCTGACATGGTGGGGCTGGTACAGCACCCGGCAGGCTGTGAAGCGCCCGCCTTTTTGGCGGGCGCATGACCTTCGAGATGCTTAGGCCTTGAAGAAGGCCAGCAGGTCGGCGTTGATGACGTCGGCATGGGTGGTCGCCATGCCGTGCGGGAAGCCCTTATAGACCTTCAGCGTGCCGTTCTTCAGGAGCTTGATGGAGAGCTCGGCGGAGTCGGCGATCGGCACGATCTGATCGTCGTCGCCATGCATGACGAGGGTCGGCACTTCGATCTTCTTCAAGTCTTCGGTGAAGTCCGTTTCGGAGAAGGCCTTGATGCAATCATACTGCGGCTTGGCACCGCCGATCATGCCCTGACGCCACCAATTGCCGATGATACCCTCCGAAACGGCAGCGCCGGGGCGATTGAAGCCGTAGAACGGTCCCGATGGGATATCACGATAGAATTGGGCGCGATTGGCGGCCAGTGCTGCGCGGAAACCGTCGAACACTTCCAGCGGCAGGCCGCCGGGATTCTTCTCGGACTTGACCATGACCGGCGGTACGGCGCCGATCAGCACGGCCTTCGAAACGCGGCCATGACCGCCATATTGCGCGACATAGCGGGCGACTTCGCCGCCGCCGGTCGAGTGTCCGACGTGGATGGCGCCCTTCAGGCCAAGATGCTCGGTCAGCGCGGCGACGTCGGCGGCGTAGGTATCCATCTCATTGCCGGTCGCCGTCTGGCTGGAGCGGCCATGGCCGCGGCGGTCATGAGCTATGACGCGGTAGCCCTGGTTGAGGAAGAAGATCATCTGGGCATCCCAGTCGTCCGAGCTCAACGGCCATCCGTGATGGAAGACGATCGGCTGGCCCGTTCCCCAATCCTTGTAATAGATCTGCGTTCCGTCCTTGGTGGTGATCGTGCTGCTGCTCATTGTGTCCTTACCTTTCGAAGTTGATTGCTTTGTAGAGGCTTGTGCAGGTTGAGCGAAGGGGGTGACAGCTGCGGCGGCAAGGCCAAGCCCGGCTGCCATAACGCCCCGACGAGTAGCTTGAGGGATCGACTGGCTCATTTCAATCTCCACTTAAATTTATCGTGCGATTTATTATCGCGACATTTATGTGCTTAACGCCTTTCGATTCCCGTGTCTATACAAATTTTATCTAGCGATTATTTATTGCGATAACTAATTGAAAGGCAATGATCTGGTTCTGCAGGCTTACGGAAGCCACATCGGCCATCGAACGAGAGTTTTGAAATCAGACGCTGCTTAACTGTGCATAATAATTACTGGATGGGCTTATCGACAAAATGCGCGATCGCGAACTGCGCAACGCGTTCGTTCGACTTCCTCGCATCGTCGAGCCAAAATGGGAAAATCTGCCATTGATGGATCATCCCCGGCCAGACTTCCAGGCTCACATTGCCGCCCGCCTGGCGTACCTTGTCCGCAAACCGCGTGCTGTCATCAAGTAGCGCCTCGCGAGCGCCGACCTGGATCAACAAAGGAGGAAACCCGGAGACATTGCCGTAGAGCGGCGATATGTCGGGATCGGCAAGAGGACGCTCACGCGCGAACGCATCATGGATGAGGGTCAGCTCGGCCTTGTTCATGAAGGGATCGCTGGCGGCGTTGGCGGCCAGGGAGGGCCCCGTTGCGGCGAAGTCGGCAATCGGGCTTATCGCAACTACGGCAGCAGGAAGCGGACCACTGAGCCTAAGCTGGTTCAAGACGACCTCGATGGCCAGAGTTGCGCCAACCGACTCGCCGGCGATAACGATGTTGCCGGCCTTGTATCCCGATGTCAGAAGCCAGCGATAAGCCGCGATGGCATCATCTCTTTGCGCGGGGAAACGATTTTCCGGCGCGAGACGATAGTCGATCAACAACACGTCGGCTGAGGCCGCCTTGGCGAGCGAACCCGCTATGTTGGCGTGCGTGCGAAGCGAGCCGCTATAGAAGCCGCCGCCATGCAGATAGAGAATGGCACGCCGTCCGATCGGATGATGCAACCGTGCCGGCCAGATCAGATCACCATCCACACCATTGGCGTCGACACGCCGTATCTGGACGCGCGCCGGACCTGGCGTCGATGCCATGAGCTTCTCGAAACCGGAGCGGCGCTGCAGCAGATCAGCTCCGGACACGGCGCCGCTGTCACGCAAAGTGCCGATCAGCTTCTCGACCTGCTCGCTCGAAGCCTTTGTCTGCGGTGCGATCTCGGAGGTCTCGGCGGCCGCAGCTTGCGATATCGACCCTAAGCCGGCGCCTATCAGAACGGTTATTGCCATGACGAAGCAAGAGATGCAGCGAAATGATCGGAACTCGTTCATCAAATAAGCCTTTTCCCCGCAAGGCTGTGGACGCCATCGTGATACCACGGTCGCAGAAAAGCTATTTGTGTCAAGTATGATGGGCGAGGCAACACTGGAATTCCAATCATCCGCCTGCCCATCATTGCCTCGACACGATCAACCGATGATCGCTTCCCTATCGGTGCTGCGTTTCATTGAGGTGACAGTGCCGGTGGACAAGTCGATACCCATCCAGGCTCATGTGCGGCGGCCGCAAGACGAGCGATGATCGCCTGCCGTGCCGTCCTCGAGCCGGCAAGGCGCTCCCTGGTTCTGGCCAACACCTCGACGCCGGCCTTCTCGGGCAATCCGGAATGAAATGGCGGCTCCGGCGCGTATTCCAACGACAATTGGATCGCTTCGGCTTCCTCCCGACCGCGCAAGGCAGCAACAATCGTCAGTCCGAAATCGATGCCGGCCGTAACGCCGCCCGCGGTGAAGAGATTGCCATCCCGCACGACGCGCCCCGGCGTGACAACGGCTCCGAAATTCTTAAGGAAATCAAGCGCGTTCCAATGGGTCGTGGCCTTCTTGCCCTTGAGCAGTCCGGCTGCCCCGAGGACGAGAGAACCGGTACACACCGATGTCACGAAGCGGGCTTGGGCCGCCTGTTTCCGGACAAAGCTCAGAACGACCGCATCCTCCAGCAGCGCATTGACGCCGACGCCACCAGGCACGCAGATCACATCAAGCGGCGGGCATTCGGCAAACGTCGTCGTCGGCTGCAACATCAGCTTCGTTGCCGACACGATGGGCGACGCATCCTTCCAGACGAGATGCACCTCCGCATCATCCATCGAGGCGAATACCTCGTAGGGTGCGGTCAGATCGAGTTGCTGGACGCCTGGAAAGGCAAGCAGGCCGAAGCGAATGGTCATGACGTGTCTCCGATGATTGACTTTTCCAAGCCTATGCGACAACGATCTGGCATATTTGCCAAACCACCGTCATTTCTTGCCAATCATGCGCCACATCGAAATTCTTGCCTTCGACAACGCCCAGATGCTTGACATCACCGGTCCGTTGCAGGTTTTCACCAGCGCCAACGAGGCGGCGCATGAGTTGGGCCAAGCGAAACCCTATGAGACTATCGTGGTTGCGGAAAACGCACAGACCCAGACGAGCTCGGGTCTCGCGCTCATGACCGCCCCACTCAGCAGTCCCTATACTCCGCTCGACACCTTGATCATCGCCGGCGGCCGGGGTGTCAATAAAGCCTGCGAGAACCTTGGCCTGATCGAATGGCTGCGCCGACGAGTCGCGCGCGCCCGTCGGATAGCCTCCGTCTGCAGCGGCGCTTTTCTGCTTGCGGAAGCCGGTCTTTTGGACGGGCGGCGGGCAACGACCCATTGGAATCGTTGCGAAGAATTCGCCAAGCGCTTTCCGCATGTGACGCTCGAACCCGATCCGATCTTCGTTCAGGACGGGCAGATCTGGAGTTCCGCAGGCGTGACTGCCGGCATCGATCTTTCACTTGCCCTGGTCGAGGCCGATCTTGGCCGCCCGCTGGCGCTTTCCGTGGCTCGCGAACTCGTCGTCTTCCTGAAGCGTCCGGGCGGCCAGGCACAATTCAGTGCGACGCTGAGGCTGCAGGACGGTGGCGAACGCTTCGACCATCTACACGGCTGGATCATGGACAATCTGCGCGCCGATCTTTCCCTGCCGACGCTTGCCGAGCAGGCCAATATGAGCGCACGCAGCTTCTCGCGCCATTATGTGAAAGCGACCGGGCGGACACCTGCTCGCGCCGTGGAGGAAATCCGCATCGAGGCGGCCCGTCGCCTTCTGGAAGAAGGCCTGAGTGTGCATCAGGTACGCACACGCTGCGGCTTCAGTTCGGAAGAAACCATGCGGCGCAATTTCATGCGGAAATTCGGGACGACGCCGCAGGCATTTCGCGATCATTTCGCTTGAGGCCTGTCTGCGGCGGCAGGCATTTGCGCGCGTCCCGAGCAAGGCGGCCATCGTGCACAATATCTCGCAACGCTCTTTCCTACACGTGCGGAGTCGTCATAGGCTGATGCGACCGGATTCCACACAAGGCTTAAGCAAAATGGCAATACACCGTTTCGCCCCTACCCATTATCACAATGTCATCGGCTCGCTGCCGCCGGCCTTGCATATTGCCGATGGCGATACCGTTGTCACCGAAACGCTCGATGCTGCCGGCTATGACAAAAACGATATTCGTCAGATCTCCGGCCCAAATCCGATGAACGGGCCGATCTTCGTCGAGGGCGCGGAGCCGGGCGATTCTCTTAAAGTCGAGATTCTCGCGATGGTGCCGACGCGCGATACCGGCTTTACCCGCAGCGCGGTCGCCGCCAATGTCGTCGATCCGCAGGACGTCCGCATGCTGCCGGCAGGCGAAAAGGCGATCTGGCAGATCGATCGCCAGAGCCTGACAGCACGGCTCGCCGAACCCGTGGCCGGTCTCGAATCCCTTACTCTGCCGCTCGCTCCGATGATCGGTTGCTTCGGGGTCGCGCCATCGCTCGGTCAGGCGATATCGACCGCGACAAGCGGCGAGTTCGGCGGCAATATGGACTATCGATTGCTCGGGCCAGGGACGACCATCTGGTTTCCGGTATCGGCGCCCGGCGCTCTCTTCTTCCTAGGCGATTGCCATGCGGTCCAAGGAGATGGAGAGATCGTCGGCACCGGCATCGAGACCACTTTCGAGGTGACGGTGCGCCTCAGCGTCGAAAAGAAAAAGACGATCATCTGGCCACGCGGCGAGACGGCGGAGGATATTTTCACCATCGGCAATGCCCGGCCGCTCGACCAGGCCCTGCAGCATGCCACCAGCGAGATGCTGCGCTGGCTCGGCTCCGATTACGGCCTGGACAAAACCGCGGCCAGCCATCTGCTCGGTCAGGTCGTGCGCTACGATGTCGGCAACGTCTTTGACCCCGCCTACACGATGGCCTGCCGTGTCTCGAAATCCTGGCTGAAGCGCCGGTAAAACGTCAGCCGGCATCCTGAGAAAGGTCGCGCCGCTGGCGCGACACATTGCTCTCCTGCCGCTCCCGCGCCATACGGCTAACGGCGGCACGCAATTGTGGGTGCCGCGACATGAAAAGATTGAAGTCGCGGCGATCCAGCACGAAGAGCTGACAGAAATCGACGGCGACGACGTCGGCCGTGCGGCGCGCGCCCGTCAGCAGCGCCATTTCGCCGAAGAAGGCGCCGGCGCCGAGCGGAATCTCGTCATCTTCCAGCTGCACTTCGACGGCGCCCGAAGCGATGAAGAACATGCTGTCGCCGCGATCGCCGGTTCGGATGACGCGGTCGCCCGGCGAAGCCGATCTTGGCCGGAAGAGCAGCAGAAGCTCCTCATGCGCATTGTCGTCCAGTTCGGCAAACATCGGAAAGGTTTCGATGAGCTGCTCGATCTCGAGATGATGCTGGCGGTCCCGCTCCTCGCGCTGCTTGCTGATGGCGGTCAACTGACGGCGCAAGCCTTCCTGCTTCGCCATACCATATTTGTTCGCCAGGAACGGCCAGCGGGCGAACGCCCAGTGCTCCAGCTTTTCGGTGGCGTAAAAGGCGAGCGGATTGAGCGTAATCGACAGGATCGCGCCGGCAAGGATGAGATCCTGCCCTTCCCGCGTCAGCAGCCCGAGCGAAACCCCGAGGCCGGCGAGAATGAAAGAGAATTCGCCGATCTGCGCAAGACCTGCCGCGACCGCAAAGCCGATGCTGGCGGGATACCGCAATAGCAGTACGACGCCGAAGGCGATCAATGCCTTGCCGAGCATGATCAGCGCGAGCACGCCGATAATCATCAACGGTTCGCGGATCAGTACTGTCGGATCAAAGAGCATGCCGACAGACACGAAGAACAGAACCGAAAAGGCATTCTGCAGTGGCAGGGAGTCGGCCGCCGCCCTGTGGCTGAGATGGGATTCACTCATCACGAGGCCGGCAAAGAAGGCGCCGAGCGCAAAGGACACGCCAAATATTTCTGCAGCGCCGAAGGCGATGCCAAGCGCGATCGCCAGGACCGATAGCGTGAACAGTTCGCGCGAACCTGTGCGCGCCACCGAGGTCAGAAGCCACGGCACCACACGCGGGCCGATGAAGATTGCAACAGCCGCAAAGGCTGCGACCTTGAGGAGCGTCATACCGATCGTCAGCCAGATCGAACCGTAAGCGGCGTGACCGCCGGCATCCGCATGACCGCCGAGAACACCGGCAAAGGCCGGGAGGAGCACGAGCGCAAGCACCATGGCCAGATCCTCGACGATCAGCCAGCCGACGGCGACACGGCCATTGGTCGAACTCACGAGATTGCGCTCTTCCAGCGCCTTCAAAAGCACGACCGTACTGGCAACGGCAAGGCTGAGGCCAAAGACCACGCCAGCGCCGACACTCCAGCCCCATAGCGAGGTCAAGCCAACGCCGAGCAGCGTCGCGATCGCAATCTGACCAATGGCGCCGGGAATGGCGACGCCGCGTACCGCCAGCAAATCCGCGGCGGAGAAATGCAGGCCGACGCCGAACATCAGCAGGATGACGCCGATCTCCGCCAGCTGCGATGCCAGGGAAACATCGGCGACAAACCCCGGGGTGGACGAGCCTATGATGACGCCGGCTACCAGATAGCCGACCAGCGGCGGCAGATGCAGCCTGTCGGCCAGGTAGCCGAAAATGGCCGCAAACACGAAGCCCGCGGCAATCAATGCGATCAATGCAACGTCGTGCGGCACGGCTGTCCTTCCCGTTTCACGGCGTTAAAGCCCGTTTCCCTCTGCGAAAGGCTACCTAGCATCGCTTTTGCCGGGCCGTCTACGGGAGATATGAAGGCTTTGGGAAAACATCGCCTTGCCGAGACACGGGCTGATATCGGGCCCAAGGCAAGGCGATGTGACAGCGAAAGCCTACTGCTCCAGAACGATCTGCAATTTGACGTCTGTTGGCCTGGCTTCGACGGCGCGATCGAAGGCCTTGATGGAATCCTCGAAGGCAAAGGTCTCCGAGATCAAGGGCTTGAGATCGACGCGACCGGACGCGATCAGCGCGATGGAACGCTCATACTGATGCGCATAGCGGAACACCGTCTCGATGCGGATCTCCTTGGTCGATGCCGTGGAAACATCGAAGCCTACCGGATTGACCGGCAGGCCGACCGCGACGATGACGCCACCGGGGCGCGGCAGCGCCATGACCGTTTCCCAGGCCTTTGGCGAGCCTGAGCATTCGAAGACGACATCCGCACCCCAACCCTCGGTCAGGCGATCGACTTCCTCGACGAGGCTCTTCTCGCGGATATTGACCGGAATGACGCCCTGATACTGCGCGGCGATATCGAGCTTCGGCTGGGCCAGATCGGCAACGATCGCCCGCGCGCAGCCGCCGGCAAGGGCGGCAACCGCCACCATGATGCCGATCGGGCCGGCACCAAGCACGACAGCGGTGTCGCCGGGCGTAATACGCGCCTTGGTCGCCGCCTGCATGCCAACGGCAAAAGGCTCGACCATCGCACCCTCGGCAAAGCTGACATTGTCAGGCAGCTTGAAGGTGTAATTGGCCGGATGCACGACGAAGGGCGTCAGCACGCCATGGATCGGCGGCGTCGCCCAGAAGGTGACGGCGGGATCGACATTGTACATGCCAAGCCGGCTCGCCTTGGAATTGCCATCGGGAATGCCCGGCTCCATGCAGACGCGGTCACCGACCTTCAGATGCGTCACGCCGGCGCCGACCTCGACCACAGTGCCTGCCGCTTCGTGCCCCAACACCATCGGATCGTTGACGATGAAGGGGCCAATCTTGCCGTGCGTGTAGTAATGCACATCCGACCCGCAAACACCGACCGTATGGATCTTGATCTTCACCTCACCCGGCCCGACCTCCTGCGGCAGATCGATATCGCGGATTGCCAGTTCATGCTGACGCTCCAAAACCAGGGCACGCATCTTGCTCATCGCCTCTTCCTCTTTTTCCAAAGCAGCCGGCGTCCCACTGACACAGGGACGAAATCCTTATCCGTTATATCGTGTGGGCCGGTATCATAAAACGATCTTTATGCCCTGCGGATGAAGTTCGATGGCCCTCTTAAGGTCAACAAAACACCCTTCATCTGCAGAACATTAGAGAATTCTTATTATTTAGCTCGCTATTGCCGATATTGACTGGCGTTCCATTTCTTGCCTTTCTAATAGTTAAGGAGAAGGAGGGGCTCATTATGGCAGTATATGATTGGACCGGTCAGCGCGCCCGCCGGATGAAGATGGTGCGCGCGGCAAGCGTCGCAATGCTTCTGATCATTCTGATGGCGATACCCGCGATATTGCTGCATTATAATCTGATCCAATACCCGTACTGAACGCTTCGAAAAAAGACATCTCTACGCCGCCTTCCTCGTGCTCTGCTTGGGTTTACGCGAGACGTTGTCGCCTGCCTTGCGGTCAAGCGGCAGGCAATCCAGCACAGCGAGAAGCGCGATGATGCCGAGCAGCACGAAAGCCAGACGGAACTCGATGGCGACGATGCCCGCTACTCCGAGCGGTGCGCTGATTGCCTGCCCGATGCGGATGCCGATGGCGCCAATTGCGATACCCATGCCCATCGTCAGCTGAAAGACGGTGCTGAACAGCGTGTTGGCACCCGTCATCTGCTGGGGCGGGACATCGGCGAAAGCGATCGTATTCAGTGCGGAAAAATGCATCGACCGGCACATGCCGCCGACGAACAGCACCGGCACGATGAACCAGAGGGGCGTGTCGGGCGAAAACAGCGCGCAGGCCGCAATGAAAACGGCATTCAACAGGCCGTTGACGATCAGAACCGGCTTGAAGCCGAAGCGGCGCAGGATGGGCGTCGTTGCCGGCTTCATCGCCAGATTGCCGGCAAAAACGGCGAGCGTCAGCATGCCGGCATGAAAGGCGCTGAGCCCGAAGCCGACCTGAAACATTAACGGCAGCAAGAAGGGCACAGCACCGATGGCGGTGCGGAACAGCGATCCGCCCGAGATGGTGATGGCGAACGTCGGCAGCTTCAGCCCCGAGAGATCGATGAGCGGATGCTCGGTGCGGAGAAAATGAAAGACGGCGATGGCCAGCAGGACAAAGCCTGCGACCACATAGGTCCAGGCTTCCAGCCAGACCGGATCGGGGCGCCCGATCAGCTCCAGCCCATACATCAGGCTCGCAAGCCCGATGCCGCTGACGGCGAAGCCGATCCAGTCGAAAGGCGGGCGCGCCGTGCTTTTCGTTTCCGGAATGAGCATGAGCGCGAAGATGAATGCCAGAATGCCGAGCGGAAGGTTGAGGAAAAAGATCCAGCGCCAGCTTGCATGGTCGGTGATGAAGCCGCCGAGCGGCGGCCCAAGGATCGGCGCCACCAGCGCCGGCCAGGTGATCGTGGCAATGGCCGAGATCAGTTTGTCCTTCGGCGTATTGTTCAAGACCACAAGCCGACCCACCGGCACCATCATCGCCCCGCCGATGCCCTGCAGGATACGCATCGCGACGAAGGAGCCGACGCCATTGGCAAAACCGCAAAGCACGGAAGCGAGCGTGAAGATGACGACAGCTGTCGTGAAGACCAGGCGCGCGCCGAAGCGGTCGCTGATCCAGCCGCTGATCGGAATGAAGACGCCGAGCGTCAGCAGATAGGCGCTCATGCCGATATTGAGGTCGACCGGGCGGGCACCGAAGGAGACGGCCATCTGCGGCAATGCGGTCGCGATGACCGTGCCGTCCAGATTTTCCATGAAGAAGGCACCCGCCACGAGCAATGCAATCAACAGCGAACGAGAGCCCGCCTCCTGCACATCCTCCCTTTGCCCACGCGTGGACATGTCATTCATCGATCAGCTACTCCGAATCCGCCTCGCATCCCGAATGCATTTAACCGGTTCGGTAACGTTTACGATAGGCCGAAATCGCTTCCGCAATCGATTGAGCGATCACGTTTCGCTTAGCAGTCGGGACGCAATTTGATGATCGGGCACGGCTTCTTTCGGTGCCCCCGATAAAGCGGCATCCCTGCAAGTTCACAGCCGCAAATTGCTCTCTCAATCCATGCCAGTAGGCATGGACAGGCAAGACATGCTAGGGTTTCGCCGGGACATGCCGCAAAAAGGACGACAGGATCACCGCCGGAACACTATGGAACAGCCTCAAACAAGCCGAGACACCAGCGTGAAGCTCTCCCCAACCGAACTTCAGCCGACGATTGTTCTCACAACGGCGCATCAATAAGGAACGAGAGCCCCGCATAATGAAACATGGCCAGGACGCAATGACCTCTAGGGCTACCCCGGAGTCGAAACTGATCGTAACGCAGTCGCCTTTCGATGCTTTTGTGCGAAAATACGGCACGATTCCGCGACGCGGCGTCTTCGGCTATTTCGTCCACGAACTCGGTCGCCGTATCGTCAGCGGAGACTATCCGGTCGGCACGACATTACCGAACGAGCCCGATCTGGTCGAACAATTCGGCATCAGCCGCACCGTCATCCGTGAAGCGATGAAATGCCTCGCGGGCAAGGGATTGGTGGAAATCAAAACCCGCGTCGGCACCCGCGTCAAGGAACGCTCCAACTGGCATCATCTCGATACGGATGTCATGGTCTGGTACTACGAGACCGGCCCATCGGTCGAAATCATGCGATCGATCAAGGATCTGCGATTGGCGCTGGAGCCTGAGGCGACCGCGCGCGCGGCGCTCCGCCGCACCGAGAGCGATATTGCCGCAATCAACTCCGCTTATGAGGAGATGGCGTCCACCATCGGCGACGTCAACAGCAACGCCGATGCCGACCTGCGCTTTCATACGGCCATCTTCGCCTCCACCCACAATATGATCTATTCGCAGCTGATCGATCTGATCGCCGTCGGGATCTACGCCAATCGCACGCTTTCAGGCCATGAAGACATAGCCGAGGGGCAAAAACGCTCCCTGCCCCTTCACAAGGCCATCCTCGACTCGATCATCGCTCAGGATGCGAATGCCGCCATCACGGCATCCAGAAACCTGCTGGATGCGTGGCTTGCCCGCGATTATGGCTTCTAACGCGCCGCATCCTGCCTTTCCGGGTTAGTGCGTCATCGCATCCTGGGCATCCGCCTTGGGCATTGACGATCCGCGACCGGCATCACGCGTCACGGGGATAAGCCAGATCGTCGCGCAGGTCGTCAAGGCAACGATGACGACGCCCCAGAAGCTCCAGTGCAGCGCCGCATCGAAGACGTCACGGATCGCAGGATCGCGGACGAGGTCGGAAAGGCCGGTCGGCTGGTTGAGGATATCGTGAAGCCTCGCCGCCAGTTCTCCGCTGCCGTAATGCGCGATGCCGACATTCATGATCGCGCCGAGCGCGGTCGCGCCAAGCGTATTGCCGAGGCTGCGCGAAAAGATGATCGAGGCAGTGGCGCTGCCGCGCATCGACCATTCGACGCTTTCCTGCACCAATACGACGCTGGTGAGACTGATGAGCCCCATGCCGAAGCCCATCAGAAACGAACCGACGCCGGCAATCACCGGGCTGCTTTCAGGCGTCAGGAACAGAAGGAAGAGCGAACCGAAGGGAAACATCAGGCTGCCGGCTCGCAAGGTTGTGCGGATGCCGAAGGTACGGAAGAAGCGGCTTGCAAGCATGACGGCGAGCGGCCAGCCGACGATCAGCATGGTGAGCGTAAAGCCGGCTTCGAGCGGCGAACGGCCAAGCACGCCCTGTACATAGATCGGCAGGACCGTCGTCAGGCCGATCAGGGCCATGCCGGCAAGCAGCGTCGCGGCATTGCTGGTCGCGATCAGTCGCCTGCTCCAAAGCGCGATCGAGATGATCGGCTCCGGCGCCCGCCGCTCCTGCCATAGGAACAGGATGCCGGTGACGACAAAAACAATCGCCAGGGGACAGAGAACGGCAAAGCCCGCATCGGTCTCCGTCAGAATGACGAGCAGCGACACGATCGATATCGAAAACAGGACCGTGCCGAGATAGTCGATCTTCGCTTCGCGCGGCGTGATGGACTCGTGCAGAAAGATCATGAAACCGGCGATCGCAAGCACGCCGAGCGGCAGATTGATCCAGAAAATCCAGGCCCAGGAGAGATTGTCGACGATGATGCCGCCGGCAAGCGGACCGATGACGGCGGAGATTGCCCAGACGCTGGCAAGTGCGCCCTGCACCTTGGCTCGCTCTTCCAGCTTGTAGAGGTCGCCAACGACCGTCATCGTGACAGGCTGGATGGCACCGGCGCCGAGGCCTTGCAGCAGCCTGAAAACGATGAGCGAGGCCATTGACCAGGCAAAACCGGCCAGTGTCGAGCCTACGAGAAAGATGATGATGCCGCCGATCAGCATGGGCTTGCGGCCGAAAATATCGGAAAGCTTGCCATAGATGACCGTGGTGGTGGACTGCGCCAGCAGAAAGGCGGAAAAGACCCAGCTATAATAGGTGAAGCCGCCGAGCTGGCCGACGATGCGCGGCATGGCGGTTGCGACGATGGTCGCTTCGATGGCGACCATGAAGGTTGCCAGCATGATCGAGACGATGACCAACGGGCGTCTCGAACGATCGACCGTGCTGGACATAGCATTCCTTTCTGACTGCTGCACCCGAGGCCGAAAAATGCAGGAGGCCACCATAATGGCTATGGTCGAGTGCTTAGCTGGTGGGATCAAGTCTAGGGACAAGACGATTGGAGCGCGACTGCCGGCTGAATCGTTATGATAAGCTTTGCATATTGATGTAGGTCGATGTCAACTATTTAAACGCGAGCATATTCTGCCAAGTCGCCCGCAGCAGCGCTTGGATATCGCCTTTCACAAATTCAGTATTCTCCTCAAATTCTTTGCTAGCCTGGATTAATTAGGTCCTCGGTGAAACTAATCGTGATTGCTTTGTTCATTTTCTGAACTTATTATCGGTAAAGAGAGCAAGGATCCGAGCGGGACGTCGAATTGCTAACATCCTCACAGCAGCAGCTTTTGCGGGTTATCAGCCAATCAGGCCCTTCCAGCCGCACGGTTCTGGCGGCATCCATGGGGCTGAGCAAGGCTGCGATGAGCGGAATTGCGCGCGATCTGATTTCCCGCGGCGTATTGCGGGAGACGGAAACGATTTACGGACAGGGCCGCCCGTCGATCCTTCTGGACCTGCATCCGGAAGGCGCCTTCTTCGGTGGAATTTCGCTGCTCGAAGACCCGGCACCGCTGGTGCTCAGCGATTTCAACGGCAATATCGTCGCACGCCAGACCATGCCGCTGTCGCGCGATCCGGAGGTCATCGCCGAAATGATCGCCGACACGCTGGCGAAACTGCTTGCCGAATGCAAAGATGCCAGTCGCAAGCTTTCCGGCCTCGGCATCGCGCTCTCCGGCTTCGTCGATGAAAAGCAGGCAAGCTGCGTCAAATCCACCCTGCTTGGATGGCAGGATGTGCCCCTTGCCGGCATCATCAGACAGAAGACCGGCATCGCCACCTTCATCGAGAACGACGCCAAGGCAGTCGCCGTCAGCGAGAAGCTGTTCGGCTGCGCCCGCGACGTGCAGAATTTCAGCGTCGTTTCGTTCGATGATGGCATCGGCTGCGCCCATTTTATCGGCGGCAAGCTCTATCGCGGCAATCATGGCGGCGCCGGTGAGATCGCCCATTGCACCATCGAGCCCAATGGCTCGCCCTGCCGTTGCGGCAAGCGTGGCTGCCTCGATACCGTGGCCTCGCTGAAGGCGATCAAGGAAACGGCCAAGGCCGAGGGCCTCGCTTGCCAATCTCTCGAAGAGCTGGAGACGGAGGCTGCACTCGGCAACGCCATTGCGATCCGAATTCTGCACCGCGCCGGCAGTGCGCTGGGGCTGGCGATTGCCCATCTCATCCAGTTCAACGATCCCGGCCTGATCCTGATTACTCATGTCGAAGGCCGGTTCGATGGCCTTTTCGGCACGGTCATGCGGCAGGCGATCGAGGGCAACGTATTGCCGCGCTATGCCGGCCAGACGCCGATCCGTACGCAGCGTGTCGATGGCGATGTCTGGGCACGCGGTGCCGCCAGCATTGCCGCTCACAATTTCCTGATTGGTCCTAACCCCTATTGAGGTTCCCATGCGCATTGCCGTCGGAGGCATTCATATCGAATGCAGCACCTACAATCCCGTCCTGAACGAAGAGAAGGACTTTCGCGTCCTGCACGGCGCGGAGCTGACCGCCTCGCCCTACTTCGCCTTCCTCAAAGACTATGACGGCGAGTTTTTGCCGACCATCCACGCGAGAGCCATCGCCGGCGGCCCTGTCGCGCGCCATACCTACGAGGCCTTCAAGGCGGAGTTTCTGGAAGGGCTGAAAGCGCTGCTGCCGCTCGATGGGCTCTATCTCGCCATGCACGGCGCCATGTATGTCGAAGGCATGGAAGATGCCGAGGGTGACTGGATCAGCGCGGCCCGCGCAGTTGTCGGCAACGACTGCACGCTTTCGGCAAGCTACGACCTGCACGGCAACGTCACCCAGCGCATTATCGATGCCCTCGACATGTACTCCACCTATCGCACCGCCCCGCACATCGATGTCGAGGAGACCATGCGCCGCGCCGTCAAGATGCTGACGGAAAGCCTGAAGACCGGCGTGAAGCCGATCCTGCTTTGGGCGCCGATCCCGGTGGTGCTGCCGGGTGAACGCACCAGCACGGTCGATGAGCCGGCCAAGAGCCTCTACGACATGCTGCCCGGAATCGACGCCATTGACGGCGTATGGGATGCGTCGCTCATGGTCGGTTATGTCTGGGCTGACGAGCCCCGCGCCACGGCTGCCGCCATCATGACCGGCACGGATCGCGCCGTGCTCGAGCGGGAAGCCAAACGCCTGGCGCAGGCCTATTGGGATGCGCGCCAGGATTTCGTCTTCGGCTGCAAAATCGGCTCGATCGAGGAATGCGTCGCCAAGGCAATCACCAGCACGACCGCGCCCGTGGTTCTGGCGGAATCCGGCGACAATCCGACGGGCGGCGGCGTCGGCGACCGCGCCGATGTGTTGGCGGAACTGATCGCCAAGGGCGCACAAGGCGTCATCTTTGCCGGTATTACCGACAAAGCAGCGACGGAAGCCTGCTATGCCGCCGGCCTTGGCGCCACCCTCGATCTCTCCGTCGGCGCATCGCTGGACACCAAGGGAAGCAAACCGGTGAAAGGCACCTTCACCGTCAAGCATCTGCTCGAGACTAAAGAAGCGACCGACATGCAGGCGGTCGTCTCCATCGGCGGCATCGATCTCGTCCTGTCGGCCAAGCGCCGCCCCTATCACAATATCGCCGATTTCACCCGCCTTGGCCTCGATCCGCACAAAGCAAAGATCATCGTCGTCAAATCGGGCTATCTCTCGCCGGAATTGGCACCGATCGCCAACCCGAACCTGATGGCGCTGTCGCCTGGCGTCGTCGACCAGTTCGTCGAGCGACTGCCGCGGCTGCACAAGACGAAGCCGACCTATCCCTTCGACAAGGATTTCGACTTCACGCCCGAGACAGCACTTTCAGCGCGCGCCGTCGGTCGCTGAGGCTCAAGTCGGAGAGCCGTAAGAGCAGACGTCATCATTTCACCATCTGAAGCAGGCGACCCGTTTTGCGGGTCGCCTTTTCGCGTTGCGCACAAACATTGTGCATTGCCGAAATTGCACAAAAAAGCGCTTGACGATGCGATCGAGTTGAACTTCTATTGAACCAATCTTAAATTGGTTCACCCTTCATCATGGCAACCAGCAGCCTTCCGGAAAATTCGGTGCATGCCCTGGAACGGCTCCGAGGGCTCCTGAATTCCGCCGATCTGCCGGCCGACGGAAAGTTGCCGACGGAGCGGGCTCTTTCGGAGACGCTCGGCGTCAGCCGACGCGCGATCCGGCGGGCGCTGGAGGTGCTGGAAGCAGAAGGCCGCGTCTGGCGTCGCCAAGGGTCGGGGACCTATGTCGGACAGCGTCCGGACGACTGGAGCCAGCATGTCAGCACGCTTGTCGCCGGCACGGATCTCATGGAGGTCATGGAGGTACGGCTGCGCATCGAACCGCAACTCGCCCAGCTCGCCGCCATGCGCGCCAGGCCCGACGACATCGACCGCATGTATGAACTGGCAAAGAAAATCACCGCCAGCGACGATGCCGACAGCCGCGAACTTTGGGATGGCGCATTGCATCGGCTGATCGCGCAAAGCGCCGGCAACCAGTTCTTTCTGACCATTTTCGACGTCATCAATCATGTCCGCCAGGACGAGGCTTGGCAAACCATTCGCGAATTGGCCCGTAGCACCAACAAGACACGCCCGGTCTCCTATGCGCAGCACAGGACGATCATCGACGCCATTGCGGCGCGCAACCCGATGAAGGCGGCCGAGGCCATGCGCGAACATCTTCTGATGCTGCAGGACAGCCTCATCCGCATCACCTCGCTGGATGCGCGGCAAGCCGAGGAGCCGCTGACCGAGGAGGTGGGCTGACCAAAAGCCCCGCCCACGCCAGACCACGACCGGAGAGGAAACCGGTCGAGACTGCAAAGAACGAAAACGATAAACAGGAGAACAGAATGAAGATCGCCAAATTTATGGCATCGCTTGCCGCCGGCGCCCTGATCGCGCTGCCGTCCCTAGCCGTCGAACTCAAGATCGGCCTGCAGGACGATGCCGATGCGCTGGACCCTGCCCAGTCCCGCACCTTCGTCGGCCGCATTGTCTATACCGCGCTCTGCGACAAGCTCGTCGACGTGACACCGGATCTGCAATTCGTGCCGCAGCTTGCCACCTCTTGGAAATGGTCCGCAGACGGCAAGCAGCTCGTCATGGAGCTGCGCCAGGGCGTCAAATTCCAGGACGAGACACCGTTCAATGCACAGGCTGTTGCCGACAATATCCAGCGCTATCAGACCTTGCCGGAGTCGCGCCGCAAGAGCGAGCTTTCCTCCGTCACCAAGGTCGAAGCAACAGGCGAGTACGAAGTCACTTTCACCCTGAAGGCGCCTGACGTCACGCTGCTTGCCCAGCTTTCCGATCGTTCCGGCATGATGGTCTCGCCGACGGCGGCAAAGGCTGCCGGTGCCAAATTCAGCGATCATCCCGTCTGCTCCGGACCGTTCAAATTCGTCGAGCGCGTGCAGCAGGATCGCATCGTGCTCGAGAAATTCCAGGACTACTGGAACAAGGACAATATCTTCATCGACAAGGTGACCTACCTGCCGATCCCCGACACGACGGTTCGCCTCGCCAACCTGCGTTCCGGCGATCTCGATATGATCGAGCGTGTCGCAGCCTCCGATGCAGGCACGGTCAAGGGCGACCCCAATCTCGTCTATGCCGATGCTATCGGCACCGGCTGGCTGGGCGTCTACGCCAATGTCGGCAATGGTCCGCGTGCCGACAATCCGATGGGCAAGGACAAGCGCCTGCGCCAGGCCTTCTCGCTGGCAATCGACCGCGAGGCCGCCATGCAGATCGTCTTCGACGGCACGGGTCTTGCCGGCAACCAGCCATTTGCGCCGAACAGCCCCTGGTTCGACAAGGATGTTCCGGTGCCCGCCCGCGATGTCGACAAAGCCAAGGCGCTGGTGAAAGAAGCTGGTTTCGACCGCATTCCGGTCGAGCTTGCCGTCGCCAACAACCCGGTTTCTATGCAGATGATGCAGATCATCCAGTCGATGGTCGCCGAAGCCGGTTTCGACGTGACGCTGAAGACGACCGAGTTCGCGACCCTGCTTGATGCGCAGTCGAGCGGCAACTACCAGCTCAGCCGCTCCGACTGGTCCGGCCGCTCCGATCCTGACGGCAACATCCAGCAGTTCGTCACGACCGGCGCCGGCCTCAATGATTCCAAATACAGCAATCCGGACGTCGATAAACTGCTGCTTGAGGCGCGCCAGTCGCAGGACAATGCCGTGCGCAAACAGAAGTACGATGCGGCCGAGGCGATCCTCAACCAGGATCTGCCGATCATCTTCCTCGGGCATCAGGCCTGGATCTGGGCCTACAATAAGAAGATATCCGGCTTCGTGCCCTCCCCGGACGGCATGATCCGCCTCGTGGGTGTGAAGAAGGGCAGTTGAGCGACCAAAGCCATGCGGGCTCCTTCCCGCATGGCGCTTTCACATTCGACATCGCGGCAAGGATCTGCCCATGTATAGCTATATCGGAAAGAGGCTGCTCGTCGCCATCCCGACGCTGCTGATCATTTCGATCTTCGTCTTCTCGCTACAGAAGCTGCTGCCTGGCGATCCGGTGCTCGCCATGGCCGGCGAAGAGCGCGATCCCCAGGTGCTGGAGCTGCTTCGCGAGAAATATCGCCTCAACGATCCGGTCATCTACCAATATGGCTATTGGTTGCAGGGTGTCGCCAGGGGCGATCTCGGCGTCTCGCTGCGCACCAATCAGCCGGTCCTGACGCTCGTTGCCGAAAAGCTGCCGGTGACGATCCAGCTTGCCGTCATGTCGATGATCTTCGCCTTCGCGATCGGTATTCCCATGGGGATATTGGCGGCGGTGAAGAAGAACACCTTCATCGACTTCCTCGCCAATATCGTCGCCTTGTGCGGGCTGTCGGTGCCGAACTTCTGGCTCGGCATCATGCTGATCCTGCTGGTCTCGGTGAAGCTGCACTGGTTGCCGGCCTCCGGTTATCAACCCTTCTTCGAAGATCCGTGGCGCTCGATCCAGACGATGCTGATGCCATCCTTCGTGCTCGGCAATGCACTGGCGGCAACCTTGATGCGCCACACGCGTTCGTCGATGCTGAGTGTGCTCAGTGCCGACTATATCCGGACAGCCCGCGCCAAAGGCCTGCCGGAGACGGCCGTCGTCCTGCAGCACAGCTTCCGCAACGCCATCCTGCCTGTCGTCACCGTCAGCGCCCTGCTTTTCGGCGAACTGCTGGCAGGCGCCGTGCTGACCGAGCAGATCTTCACCATCCCCGGCTTCGGCAAGCTGATTGTCGACGCGGTCTTCAACCGGGACTATGCCGTCGTCCAGGGCGTGGTGCTCTGCACAGCCATCGGCTTCATCGCGATGAACCTCATCGCCGATATTCTCTATGTCCTCCTCAATCCACGCATGAGGGCAGCCCTATGAGCACGATCGTTCAAGCGGCCACGGCGGCCCCTTCTGCCAAACGTGCTCCCAACCGGGCCTGGCGCAAGCTGCGAGCCAACAAGGGGGCCCTGGTCGGGCTTGCAATCATCGCGTTCTTTACCGCGCTTGCGGTGGTCGCACCGCTCCTGCCGATCCCTGATCCGGTCGCCACCAGCTGGGCGGCGATCCGCAAGGCGCCGTCGGCCGCCCACTGGCTCGGCACCGACGATCTCGGCCGCGACATTCTCTCCCGCATGATCTGGGGCGCACGGGCATCCCTGATGGCGGGCATCTTCTCGGTTGCCATCGCGGTCGCGATCGGCGTACCTCTGGGCCTGATCTCGGGCTACTATGGCGGCTGGATCGACCAGATCATCTCACGCATCACCGAAGCCTTCCTGGCGATGCCTTTCCTCATCACCGCCATTGCGCTTGCCGCCTTCCTCGGCCCGAGCCTCACCAATGCGATGATCGCGATCGGGCTTTCGGCAACGCCTGTCTTCGTGCGGCTGACGCGCGGCCAGGTGCTGGCGGTCAGGACGGAGGATTATGTCGAGGGCGCCCGATCGATCGGCCTGCGCCATACGAGCATCATCACCCGTTATATCCTGCCGAACGTCTTTGCTCCGATTCTCGTGCAGGCGACGCTCACCATCGCGACCGCGATCATCGCGGAAGCAAGTCTCTCCTTCCTCGGCCTCGGCCAACAGCCGCCTGCCCCGAGCTGGGGTTCGATGCTCAACGTCGCCAAGAACTATCTCGAACAGGCGCCCTGGATGGCCATGTGGCCGGGTGCCGCCATTTTTCTCGTCGTGATCGGCTTCAATCTCCTCGGCGACGGCCTGCGCGATGCGCTCGACCCGCGCGAAGCATGAATAAACAGAAAGGATGCCCCCAATGACCGCATTCACCACACGCCCCGAAATCCTCGGCACCTTCGGCGTCGTCACCTCGACGCATTGGATCGCTTCCGCCGTCGGCATGAGCATTCTCGAAAAGGGCGGCAACGCCTTCGACGCCGCCGTTGCCACCGGTTTCGTGCTGCAGATCGTCGAGCCGCATCTCTGCGGGCCGGGCGGCGACATGCCGGCCATCCTCTATTCGAAGAAGAAGGACAAGATCGAGGTCATCTGTGCCCAGGCGCCGGCACCGGCAGGCGCAACGATCGAGCATTACACGCGCGAGGGATTGAAGCTGATCCCCGGTGATGGCCTGCTTGCGACCGTCATCCCCGGAGCCTTCGACGGCTGGATGCTGATGCTGCGCGACTATGGCCGGCTGACGGTCCGCGACGTCCTCGAACCGGCGATCCACTATGCCGAAAAGGGGCACCCCGTCCTGCCGCGCGTCTCCGCCACGATCACAGGTCTTGCCGAATTCTATCGCAACGAATGGCCGACCTCCTACGAGACCTGGCTTCCGGGCGGTGCCGCTCCCGAACCCTGGTCCAACTTCAAGAACCCCGTTCTTGCCGAAACCTGGAAGCGGGTCGTGGCCGAAGCGGAAAGCAAGAGCGATCGTGAAGCGCAGATCGAAGCCGCCCGCGATGCCTATTACCGCGGCTTCGTCGCGGAGGCGATCGACAGCTACGTCGGCAAGACTGAGGTCATGGATGCGAGTGGTGAACGCCACAAGGGTGTGTTGACCGCCGACGATATGGCCAACTGGCAGGCGACGATCGAGGCGCCACAGACCTACGACTATCATGGCTGGACGGTCGCCAAGATCGGCCCATGGGGTCAGGGACCCGTCTTCCTGCAGACGTTGGCACTGCTCAAGGGTTTCGACATCGCCAGCATGGATCCCGCCGGGGCCGATTTCGTCCACACCGTCACCGAGGCGATGAAACTCGCCTTTGCCGACAGAGAGGTCTATTACGGCGACCCCAATTTCACGAATGTACCGCTCGAAACCCTGCTTTCGGATACTTATGCCGACGAGCGCCGCCGGCTGATTTCGCCGGAAGCTTCACTTGCTTTGCGCCCCGGCAGATTGCCTGGCTTCGAAAGCCAGTACGATCTCACCATGACGATGCTCGAAGTACCGGAAGCCAAGAGCGGCGCGGTCTACGAGCCGACAATGTCGCATTTGACCGAAAAGCGCGGCGATACCGTGCATATCGATGTCATCGACCGAGAGGGCAACATGGTGTCGGTGACGCCATCCGGCGGCTGGCTGCAGTCCTCGCCGATCATTCCCGGCCTCGGCTTCTGCCTGAATTCCCGCGCACAGATGTTCTGGCTGCAACCCGGCCTGCCCTCCTCACTTGCGCCGGGCAAGCGGCCGCGCACGACGCTGACCCCGACGATGGCGCTGCATGAAGGGCGTCCGACCCTTGCCTTCGGCACGCCCGGCGGCGATCAGCAGGAGCAATGGCAGCTCTCCTTCTTTCTGCGCTATGTCCATCATGGGCTGAACTTGCAGGAAGCAATCGACAAGCCGCTGTTCCACAGCACGCATTTCCCGAGCTCCTTTTATCCGCGCACGCGCGAGCCGGGCGGCCTGACGGCGGAGGCGAATTTCAGCGCTGATGTGCTGGATACGCTCCGCAAGAAAGGCCATCAGTTGACTGTCGCGCCGGAATGGACCGTGGGCCGCCTCACGGCAGCGCGGCGTGACGCGGATGGCCTCTTGCGCGCCGCAGCAACTCCGCGTTTGATGCAAGCCTACGCTGTCGGGAGATAGAGCCGATGACCTGGTCGATCGTAGCCCGCGAGCCGGAAACCGGAAACCTCGCCATCGCCGTTGCCACGCGCTTCTTTGCCGTCGGCAGCATCGTGCCGCATATTCGCGGCGGCATCGGCGCGGTTGCGACGCAGGCCTTTGCCAGCCCCCTCTACGGCATCGACGGACTGGCCATGCTGGCGGCAGGCAATGCGCCCGGCCAAATCATTGAGGCGCTGAGTGCTCGCGACGAAGGCCGCGAGCAGCGGCAGTTTCATCTGATTGACAACAGGGGCAGCAACGCCGCCTTCACTGGCGCCAAGTGCATCGATTGGGCCGGCCATCTGGTTGACGACAATGTCTCGGTTGCCGGCAACATGCTGGCAGGGCCACAGGTGATTTCTGAAACGCTTGCGGCCTTCAAGAAGACTGCCGGCAAACCACTCGCGGAACGGCTGCTCGAAGCGATGCGCGCCGGCGAAGACGCCGGCGGCGACAAGCGGGGCAAGCAATCGGCAGCACTCGTCATCCACCGCGACCAGGATTATGCCTGGTTGAACATTCGCGTTGACGACAGTGCCGATCCGCTCGCCGAACTCGAACGGCTCTATGCGGTTGCGCAGGAGCGCTATCTCCATGTCGCCGAAACCATGCCGACACGGCAGAACCCCAGCGGCATGACCGACCGGCGCGAGATCGACGAGGCGATCGCCGCTCTTGAGGCCAAGCGGATTGCCGAAGGCAGGCCTTCGGCTTCCCATGCCACGATGGCAGCGCCATCGTGAACAACTCCGATTGAAGCTCGACCAATGGTAAAATCATAAAAGGGAACTTCATGCCGACCGTTGCAGCACAGATGACCAATCCGGGCTCCCAGCCTGTTCTTTCTGTCTCCGATCTCACCACGTCGTTTCTCGTCGATGGCGAGTGGCGCACGGTTGTCAAGGACATCTCCTTCGACGTCATGCCGGGAGAAACGGTCGCCATCGTCGGCGAAAGCGGTTCGGGCAAGAGCGTGACCTCGCTCTCGATCATGCGGCTGCTCGCCAGGGCAAGCAGCCGCATCGAAGGCTCCATAAGGCTCAACGGCCGCGATCTTCTGACTTTGCCGGAGGCCGAGATGCGCAAGGTGCGCGGCAAGGATGTCGCGATGATCTTCCAAGAGCCGATGACTTCTCTCAATCCGATCTTCACCATCGGTCGGCAGATTTCCGAGGCGCTGACCTGTCACGGCAATATTTCCAAGGCCGAGGCGAAAGCTGAAACGATCCGCCTCCTGGAAAAGGTGCGTATCCCCAACGCATCTTCGCGCTTCGACGAATATCCGCACCAGTTTTCCGGCGGCATGCGCCAGCGCGTCATGATCGCCATGGCGCTTGCCAGCCGTCCGAAACTTTTGATCGCCGACGAGCCGACGACCGCGCTCGACGTGACGATCCAAGGGCAGATTCTCGACCTCATCAAGGTGCTGCAGGAAGAGGAAAGCATGTCCGTCCTCTTCATCCCCCACGATATGGGCGTGGTCGCCGAGATATCCGATCGGACCATCGTCATGTATCGCGGCGAGGCAGTCGAGACCGGCAAGACCGACGATATTTTCCATCGCGGCCAGCACCCCTATACCCGCGCCCTGCTGTCAGCCGTGCCGCGCCTCGGCTCGATGAAAGACCAGCCGCAGCCGCTGCGCTTCCCGGTCGTGGACGCAAACACGGGTGAACGCAGCGAACCGAAGGCACTCGCCGACACTGTCGATCATGGCAAGACCCCGGTGCTGGAAGTGAAAAATCTCGTCACCCGCTTCGAGCTTCACGGTGGCCTGCTCGCCCGTCCGACAGGCGCCATCCATGCCGTCGAGAATGTCTCCTTCGATCTCGCCCAGGGAGAAACGCTGTCACTGGTCGGAGAATCCGGTTGCGGCAAGTCGACGACCGGGCGCTCCATCATGCGCCTCATCAACCCCAAATCCGGCGAGGTTCGCCTCGACGGCTATGACGTGATGAAGCTCAATACGCTCGATCTGCGCCGGATGCGCCGCAGCATCCAGATGATTTTCCAGGACCCGTTCGCGAGCCTCAATCCGCGTATGACGATCGGGGCTGCGGTTGCCGAACCTGTCATAGAGCATCGCTTGGGCACACGCGCCGAAGCACGGGAAAAGGCGGCCGATCTTCTGGAACGCGTCGGCCTGAAAGCGGATATGATGAGCCGCTACCCGCACGAATTTTCGGGCGGCCAGCGCCAACGCATCTGCATTGCCCGCGCGCTCGCCCTTGATCCGAAGGTGATTGTCGCCGACGAAAGCGTCTCGGCGCTCGACGTGTCGATCAAGGCGCAGGTCTGCAATCTGCTGATGGATCTGCAGCAGAGCCTCAATCTCTCCTATCTCTTCATCTCGCATGACATGGCCGTGGTCGAGCGCGTCAGCCACCGCGTCGCCGTCATGTATCTCGGCGAGATCGTCGAAATTGGCCCTCGTGCATCCGTGTTCGAGAATCCGCAGCACCCCTATACCAAGAAGCTGATGGCTGCCGTTCCGGTGCCGGACCCGTCACGGCGCGGCATCCGGCGCAACCTTGCCGTCGACGAGCTGAAGAGCCCAGTACGCCCCGTCGGCTATCAGCCTCCAGCCCGACAGTATCGCGAAGTGTCCAGAGGCCATCTGGTTCGGATGGAGGAGGCCGCTTGAGCCGGTTTCTGGCCTTGACGCGGCCAAAATCCGGGCAAATATCGGCATCCTGTTTTCCATCTCATCTGGAGTGAATGATATGACCGATAACGTGCTCGATATTCCGGTAAAGAGGATCGATGGCAGCGATACGACGCTTGCCGACTATCGCGGCAAGGTCATCATGGTCGTCAATGTCGCGTCCAAATGCGGCCTGACGGTGCAGTACGAAGGACTGGAAAAGCTCTATGAGGAAAAGTGCGACGAAGGTCTGGTCATCGCCGGCTTTCCGGCCAACGACTTCAAGGGACAGGAGCCTGGCAGCGACAAGGAAATCCTGGACTTCTGCACGCTGACTTACGACGTGCAGTTCCCGATGTTCTCAAAGATCGCCGTCACAGGCGAAGAGCGCCATCCGCTCTATAACAGTCTCATCGCCTCAGGCGTGGAGACGACCGGAGATGGCCCGATGCGTGTCCGCCTGGCCGACCGCGGCCTGCATACCGGCGAAAACGGCGGCATCGTCTGGAATTTCGAAAAATTCCTGATCGGCCGTGACGGCAAGGTTGCGGCCCGCTTTGCGCCTGATGTAACGGCCGACGATCCGCGGCTGCTCTCGGTTCTGGAAAAGGAGCTGGCGCGCCTCGGCTGAGGCATCCAGCATCCTCTGAACCGCCAAAATAGCACATTGCATCAATAGGTTGCACCCGCTTTCGGGGCGGGGCTGAGCCTGTTCAGCCGGATGGCGTAATTGCCTGCCTCGCGGCCCGGGAGTATCTTTCCCTATCCGAATACATCGTGACGGAACGCTGCATCAATTCTGATGGGAGGATGTCATGCGCGAACCTGATATGCAGAAACTCGATACGCTTGTCGGGCGCCTGGTCGGCGATCTCGGCGCGGCGGTCTCGGGCGTGCTGGTAACGCTCGGAGACCATTTGGGCCTGTTCAAGGCCATGGCCGATGGAACGCCGATGACCTCGGCGGAACTGGCCGACAAGGTCGGCGTGAAGGAGCGCTATGTGCGTGAATGGCTGTCCGCTCAGGCAGCCGCCGACTATGTCAGTTACAACGACGAAACCGAGCGCTTCTATCTGACGCCGGAACAGGCAATGGTGTTTGCGGAGGAAAACAGCCCTGCTTTCTTCGCAGGCGCTTTCGATGTCGTTCAATCCATGTGGATCGACGAGCCGAAGGTCGTTAACGCCTTCAAGACCGGCAGCGGCCTTGGCTGGCATGAGCACAGCGCCTGCCTGTTCCGCGGCACGGAGCGCTTTTTCCGAACGGGCTACAACAGCCATCTCGTTTCGGAGTGGATACCGGCGCTCGATGGCATGAGGGAAAAGCTCGAGGCCGGCGCTATCGTCGCCGATGTCGGCTGCGGCCATGGCGCTTCTACCATCCTGATGGCCGAAGCCTATCCGAACTCGACCTTCTTCGGCTTCGACTACCATCTCCCGTCCATCGAACGAGCGAAGGCGGCAGCAAGGGAAGCAGGCGTTGCGGGCCGGATTACTTTCGAGCAGGCGACTGCCAAGGACTTCCCGGCTGCCGACTACGATCTTGTGGCGATGTTCGATTGCCTGCACGACATGGGCGATCCCGTCGGCGCCGGCAAACATATCAAGGAAACCCTCGCCGATGACGGCACCTGGATGATCGTCGAACCCTTCGCACAGGATTGCCTGAAAGATAATCTCAATCCGGTCGGCCGCGTCTACTACGGCGCATCGACGATGATCTGCACTCCAGCCTCGCTGTCCCAGGAAGTCGGGCTCGGCCTGGGTGCGCAAGCCGGTGAGCTGAAACTGCGCAAGGTCGCCATGGATGCGGGTTATTCGCATTTCCGCAAGGCGACTGAAACGCCGTTCAACATGGTTTTCGAAGTCAGGGCATGAAGATTGTGCCGCGCGCTTCATCCAACGCGCGGCACGGCATCTTATAAACGCTGCCCGTCTTCGCCGAACAACGATGCGAGCGCCGGCTGGAAATAAACCGGCTGCTCGGTGTCGAGCGCGACATCCTCATCGGCATCGATGCGGACCGACATGGTCTCGCTGCCGACCTGACCCCAGATCAGATTGTCCGAGCCCATGGGCTCGACGATGGTGAAGGTCGCCGGCAGGCTGGCGGCCCGCCCGCCCGCGGGCTGGAACTGCATCTGCTCCGGCCGGACGCCAAGCGTAGCCTTGCGGCCCTCGCTGGGCGTTCCGGAAAAGTCGTAGCCGTTGAGATCGATCGTCCGGCCGTCAGATAATGTGAAAGCCGGAACACCGCCATTGCTCGTCACTTGCCCCGACAGGAAGTTCATCGAGGGCGAGCCGACGAAGCCTGCAACGAAGCGATTGACCGGGCGCCGGTAGATCTCCTTCGGCGTGGCGAATTGCTGGATGACCCCACCGCTCATGACAGCGATACGATCAGCAAGCGTCAGAGCCTCGATCTGGTCGTGCGTCACATAGATCATCGTCGAGCCGAGGCCGCTGTGCAGGCGCTTCAGCTCGACGCGCAGCTCGGTTCTAAGCTTGGCGTCGAGATTGGAGAGCGGCTCGTCGAACAGGAAGACATCGACATCGCGCACCAGGGCGCGGCCGATCGCGACACGCTGGCGCTGACCGCCGGACAATTCGCCCGGCCGCCGCTTGCGCAAAGGGTCGATCTGCAGGATCTGCACGGCGCGGTCGACACGCTGGGCGATCTCTTCCTTCGCCATGCCGGCGATGCGCAGCCCGAAGGAGAGGTTTCCCTCGACCGTCATCGTCGGATAGAGCGCATAGGATTGAAACACCATGCCGATGCCGCGATCCTTCGGCTCTTCCCAGGTGACGTTCTTGTCGCCGATCCAGATCTGGCCGTCGGTGATATCGGTCAGCCCGGCAATGGCGTTGAGCAGGGTCGACTTACCGCAGCCGGAGGGGCCGAGCAGCACGATGAACTCACCGGATTGTATTTCGATATTGAGCGATTTCAGGACGCTGACACTGCCGAAATCGATTGCAAGTTCGCGAATGGAAACATTGGCCATGAGCTATCCCTTGACTGCACCGGCGGTGATGCCGCGCACGAACCAGCGACCCGAGCCGAAATAGACGATCAACGGCACCAAAGCGGTGAGAATGGTCGCTGCCATGTTGACGTTGTAGAGCTTCTCGCCCTGGGTCGAGTTGACGATGTTGTTGAGTTGCACGGTCATGGGGAAATTTTCCCGGCCGGCGAAGACGACGCCGAAGAGGAAATCGTTCCAGATGCCGGTCACCTGCAGGATCGCCGCGACCACCAGGATCGGGATCGACATCGGGATCATCAGCCGGAAAAAGATCTGCCAGAGCCCGGCGCCGTCGATGCGGGCCGCCTTGAAGAGCTCCATCGGCAGGCTCGAATAATAGTTTCGGAACAAAAGCGTCAGCACCGGCAGGCCGAAGACCGTATGGGTGATGATGATGCAGGGCAGCGTCGAATAGATGCCGACATCGCGATAGATCAAGACCAGCGGGTAGATGAAGACCTGATACGGGATGAAGGCGCCGAGCAGCAGGATGGCAAAGAGCACGTTCGCCCCTCGAACCCGCCAGAAGGACAGCGCATAGCCGGTCAGCGACGAGATCAGGATCGACAGAATCATGCTCGGGATTAGGATCTTCACCGAGTTCCAGAAGCCGACGCTGATGCCGCCACATTCAAGCCCGGTACAGGCCGTGCTCCACGCCTGAACCCAGGCATCGGCTGACCACATCTGCGGAAGGGCGAAAATATTGCCCTGGCGGATCTCCGGCATGGATTTGAACGAGGTGACGAGCATCACGTAGAGCGGCAGCAGGAAGAACAGTGCCGCGATGACGAGAAAGAGATAGAGGCCAATGCGGCCGGGGGTCAGATGCTGCGGCTTGCGCCCGGTCGGACCCTGCATGGCACCTGTGACGGAAGATGGCGTTGTCATCAGTTCCCCCTCGGCTTTTCACGGAAATATTCATAATAGAGCCAGGGCGTCACCAGGATCACCACGGTGATGAACATCACGGTCGATGCCCCGGTTGCAAGGCCGATATTGCCGCGCCCGAAGAGGTAATCCATGATGAATTTGCCTGGTACTTCGGTCGAGATTCCGGGACCGCCGCCCGTGGTCGCCAGCACAAGTTCGTAGACCCTGACGACAGCAATCGCCAAAAGCACGCTGGCTGTGATGATGGTCGGTCTCAGGATCGGGATGACGATGTGCAGATAGACGCGCCAGCTTGGTATGCCGTCGATGCGCGTCGCCTTCCACAATTCGCGGTCAACGCCGCGCAGACCCGCCAGCATGATCGCCATGACAAGGCCCGATGATTGCCAGATGCCGGCAAGCACGATGACATAAAGCGCCAGATCGCTCTGGACGATCCAGTCGAAGCGAAACCAGGTAAAGCCGACGCTGTCGGCAACCTTCTGCAGGCCGAGCGTCGGGTTCATGATCCACTGCCATACCAGCCCGGTGACGATGAAGGACATGGCGAAGGGATAGAGAAAGATCGTCCGGAAGGTATTTTCGAAGCGGACCTTCTGATCGAGCGCGACGGCCAGAAGAAAGCCGAGGATCAGACAGCCGGCAATGAAGAGAATACCGAAAACGACAACGTTCTGCAGCGATATCAGCCAGCGCGCGGTTGCAAACAACCGCTCATATTGCTTGGTGCCGACGAAGATATTGACGGGCAATACCTTGCTGTCGGTGAAAGATATCCAGATGTTCCAAACGACAGTGACGACATAGGCCAGGAGCACAATGGCGAAGGCCGGAAACAGGGCCACATAGGGCGAAATATGCATCTTTCTGCGGCTGACGCTCGCAGGGGCGACAGCCGCCTTTACGGCAGTGGCGCTCGTGTCTGGGCTGCTCATGGGCGCGCTCCTCCTCAGCATTCATGGAAACCGGCGGCAGGTGAACCTGCCGCCGCATGGATGTCGATCGAAGCTTACTTCGCCTGTTCGATGACCTGCGCAAACTGCGTGGCGAACTGGTCGGCCGTCATGCTGGGCGTCGTCCAGTATTGAGCGATGAGATCGCCCTCGGTCTGGACGATGTCCTGTGGGGTCAGCACGTCAGGAGCAAGGATCTGACGGCTCGGGTCCTTGAGCGCATTCAGGCCCTTTTGAGCGCAGGCGTCGAGTTTCGACGTATCGACGTCGAGACGCACGGGAACGGAACCCTTCTTGGAGTTGAAGGCAAGCTGGCCTTCCTTCGACATGATGACCGTCGCCAGCAGCGTCTGTGCGTCGGTCGCCGTCTTGTCCTTGAGGACCGGAAAGACGAAAATGTCGCCGCCCATCATGAAGTTGGATTCGCCCGGTCCGAGGATGCAGCCGAAATCCTTGTCGGCGACGAGGCCGGCATGGATGAATTCGCCCTTGGCCCAGTCACCCATGAACTGGATACCGGCCTTGCCGTCGATCAGCATGCCGGTCGCAACGTTCCAGTCGCGGTTCGGGCTGCCCGGATCCTGATAGTTGCGCAGCTTGGCGAAGACTTCCGCCACATGCTTGAACTTGTCGGACTTGACCGCATCCGTGTCGAGATCCTTCCAGACCTTGGCATAGAGGTCCTTGCCACCTTCGCCGAGCAGGATGGCGTTGAACATCGACTGCAGCTGCCAGGGCTGGCCGCCGACGGCGACCGGGATCAGGCCGGCAGCCTTGATCTTGTCGAGCGCGGCAAACATTTCATCCCAGGTCTTCGGCTCTTCCGTCACGCCGGCCTTGGTGAAGACCGCCTTCGAATAGAAGACCCAGTTCTGGCCGTGGTCGTTGATGGGAGCGCCATAGATATGGCCCTGGAACTGAATAGCCTGATAGAAGGCCGGCGTCAGAACTGATTTCCAATCCTGCTCCTTGGCGAGATCGTCGAGCGGACGCAGCAGGCCCTGCTGGGCCAATTCGTTCATCTGCGTGCCGGTGTTGAACTGCATCGCCGTCGGCGGATTGCCACCGATGATGCGGTTGATACCGATCGGACGAGCAGTCGAGCCGGAACCGGCGATCGCGGTATCCACCCATTCACCGCCAGCGGCGTTGAAGGCCTTGGCCAGTTCCTTCACGGCTGCGGCCTCACCGCCCGAAGTCCACCAATGCAGAACTTCGGCCTTCTTGCCTTCGGCCAGAGCGCCGGTCACGCTCGCCGCGACCAGCGCCGTGGCGCCGACCAATGCCATCATCAATTTGCGCATGCGTTCCTCCTCCTTTGACGGCGTTCTCCAAACGCCTGTGTTCAGCCGCCGCCGTCGCCAGACATCGGATGCCGAATCTCCTGATCCTCCAAAACTATGCTGCAGGGCCTCCGTTCCCCACAGCAAGTGAGCAATGCTTCCTCAGGCATTGCCCCTTCGTCAAGCCCGCAGTCCAAAAGGACCGCATTTTCCCAACTCTATAGCGCAGCCTATGCGAAACGTCCCTCATTAATTGTGCGCACGATCGGATCAGGGCGGCCGCAGCTGCTATGAATTGCAACCACGCGACGCGACTGGGCGGAGCGCTCGAAAGCTGTCATGACTTCCAAAGCGTGGAACGCAAGCTCCGACGATACGCGATGCTGCCGGCCCGAGCGAAGGGAATCCACCATTTCGGCCGCGCCCAATCCGCGCAGTCCGAGATGACCGGGCACACCCTCCGTATAGGGATGATCGACCGGGATCTCCTCCCACGCTTCGCCGCCATCGCGGAATATCTCGACCTTGCCGGTGAAGTTGTTGGGGTCCGGCGTCACCATGGAGCCTTCAGAGCCGTAAAGCTCGATCTGGTTATGCTTGTGCCTGATGACGTCGAAGCTGGTGGCGATGGTGACGGTCGCGCCGCTATGAAATTCCATCACACCCGTCAGATGCGTCGGCACCAGTACCTTGATCGTCTCGCCTCGGCGCGGATCGGTCTTCACCGTGCGCTCAATGCGGGTGATCTTCGCGGTCCCGAAGACCTCGCGGACGGGGCCGAGCAGTGCGATCAGGTTCGTGACGTAATAGGGGCCGACATCAAGCATCGGCCCGCCGCCGCGGCCGTAGAAGAAGGCCGGATTAGGATGCCAATGCTCATGGCCGGGCAGGAGCAGCATAGCGGTCGCCGAGATCGTCTTGCCGATGCGACCCTCGTCCAGCAGGCGCCGCGTCAACTGATGGCCACCGCCGAGAAAGGTATCGGGCGCGCAGCCGAGCCGCAAATCTCCTGCCCGCGCGATGGCCATCAACTCCTCCGCCTCGGCCATGGAGACGCCGAGCGGCTTTTCCGAATAGACGTGCTTGCCCGCCAGCAGCGCCTTCTTGCTGATGGCATGATGCGAGATCGGCGTCGTCAAGTTGATGATGAGGCCGATTTCCGGATCGGAGAGCATCGCATCGAGCGCCACCGCTTCAATGCCGAACTGCTCGGCGAGTTTGTGCGCCGGCGCATCATAGAGATCGTAGACTGATTTCACGCGAATGAAATCAAACATATGCAGGGTCGCGACATAGGTGGCGCTGATATTGCCGGCGCCGACGATGCCGACTTTCATGGGCTCTTTGCTCATTGGGTTGCCTCCTACGAAATAGTGATATCAAGCTCAGCGGCAGCGGCGCGCAGATAGTTCATGCCGCGGCGCATCTCGTCATCGAATTCTGCCGTCGCTTCACGGAAATGGGTCCAGTGCGATGCGCCCGGCGCATCTTCCAGCTCCAGCGTGATCGGACCGGAATAGCCGATGGTCTTGAGTGCCGCGAAGATCGCCTTCCAGTCGATCTTGCCGCGTCCCGGCCGCCAATGGGCGTTGGTATGGCCCTCATTGTCGGAAAAATGCGTATTGAAGATGCGGTTGCCGAGCGCCAGCACGACATAATGCGGCATGTCGCCGGCGGGAAAGAGATGACTCGGATCGAAATTCAGGCCGAGATTGGGTGCGCCGGTGCGCTCGATCAGGCGCAGCATGCCCTGGCCGGAACTGACCCAGCGATAGGGATGCGGCTCGATCGCGACGCGGAGGTTTGCCGAGGCCGCAATCTCGCACGCCCCGGCAAAGCCCTCAACGACGGCATCATATTCGCCCGTCCAGTCCCATTGCGGCTCGACGGCCGCACTCCATTCCTGCGAAATCGGCCGCTGCAGTATCGGCTTGACGCCGGATTGAAATGGATAGGGTGTCATGCTGGTGACGATCGGCGTGCCGATTGCGGCGGCGACATCCATTCCCCGCTTGTAGCCGTCAAGATCGACCATCGACACGGCGGCATTCGCGGCACGGCTGAACGGCAGGTTGAAGAAGAAGTTGGTGAGAACCAGCCCCTCGCCATCGGCAATCGCCTTCAATTCGCGAATGGTCTCGGGCGTGTAATAGGCCAGCATGTCCACGGACCATGCGGTGAGCTCAAAACCCTTGCATCCGGTGCGGGCGAGCCGTCTCAAGGGCGCCTGATAGGGCGGGTTCCAATTGAAAGTCCAGATTGGTGACCCGAAAAAAAGCGAACCGTCACTCACATCATCCTCCCGTGGAATGCGGACCTGCCCGCAGCAGGGCTCCGCGCCTGTATCGTGGGCGTTGCCGACGAGCCTCCTCGCTCGATATCGGCAATTCGTAACGTTACGATTATGGAAAATGGCGACGCTGTCAATCTCAGATGATTTGGGATCTATTGCTAGTTTACACTCAAAATGGCAAAATTCGTAACGTTACGAATTCTTTGCCGAGATCGGCTCATATTGTGATCGGTGGCATATTGGGGTGAGTAACGATGGGGCCAAAGCGAGAACCTTCCTTGCAACAGGCAAGGTGGCGAAACCATCCGCAGCGGCAACCGCTTCAATAGGAGCCCGGGTGCCGGTCGTGCAACACCGGCTGCGATCGCAGTATCGGGTTCTATCAGCAATTGATTGACGCCGGGTCGTTTTAGACCCGGCGCCTTGATCAGGTCAGGCTTTCACAACACTTGCCTGATAAATCTCGTCGATGGTCTTTGCGAGGCTGGCGTCGAATTCGGCATCGCTCATCGACACGCGCAGGTCTTCGGTCAGAGCGCGCGAGAAGCTGGCGATCATTCCGTGGTTATGGCTGAGCTTCTCACAGGCATCCGCACGGCTGTAGCCGCCCGACAGCGCGACGACACGGGCCACGGCCTTATGATCGACGACGGGCTTGTAGAAATCCGGAACCGTCGGGATCGTCAGCTTGAGCATAACCCTCACGCCGGCCGGCACAGCGTCGAGCCTCTGCGCGATCTCATCCCGCAGAATGGCCTCAGCCTCCTGCTTGGTCGGGCTCTTGATCGACACTTCCGGCTCGATGATCGGCACGAGACCGTGGCCGAGGATCTGGCGACCCACCTCGAATTGCTGCTTTACCACGGCCGCAATGCCGGTCTTGTCAGCCCCGGCAATCACCGAGCGCATCTTGGTCCCGAAGATACCCTTCTTCACCGCGCGGGCGAGCAAATCGTCGAGATCGGGCATCGGCTTCATCACCTGCACGCCGTTCTCCTCGGCTGCCAGTCCCTTGTCGACCTTGAGGAACGGAACGACGCCGCGGTCCTGCCAAAGATAAGTAGGAACCGGCTTACCCTTCGCCTCGCCATCCATGGTTCGCTCGAACAGGATGGCGCCGATCACCTTATCACCGGAAAAAGAGGGTGCCGTCATGATGCGTACCCGCATTTCGTGCATCAGACGGAACATTTCCTCTTCGCCGCTATAATCGGAATCAGCGATCCCATAGAGACGCAGGGCGCCCGGTGTCGAGCCTCCGCTCTGATCGAGCGCGGCGATGAAGCCACCCTTGCCCGACATCTGCGACAACATCTTTTCGTCAGCCATACTTTTCTCCCTATTGCGTAGCGCCGCGCGGCACATACGGACTTTCTGGATCGGACAAGCCTGCCGGCATCACCGATCGGTTACAAATATCGACCTTGGCGAACAATCTCGCCCCAGGAGCGGCCATGCAAGCGACCAATATCTAAGAAACCTAACGGAATTCCCTTTGTTATCCAGTCGAAATGCACAGCATTTTCGAGAAATCAATGACCGTGAACTGCGGAGTTTTGGGTATGACAGCTCACCAACGCGGTTCTTTCCGCGCCAACTCGTCGAATAAACCGATTAAGGCGGCTATTACTGGAAGATCGCGCGCTGGGACCCGGTCGAGCAATATTTTAACTTCAGCTTTTCGCCATCTGTGTGACTTGAGCCGTTTTGAGCTACTTCGCCTTTGGTTTGGGTTTTGCAGCGCGTTTTCCTGGCGCGAAAAACGGGAAAAGACGAACGGCATGGCATTCGTGATTCCGCTCAACTCGCAAACTGCGGCATCACTCAAGCGTGGCGCAGCTGGCTCTGGTGATCCACGAAATCGGCGCGAACGACTTCACGCAGCTCGGCCGGATTTTCGCCTGAGATCGTCCGATACAAGAAGGCGGCCAATCGCTCGCCTATCGCGTGGTTCGAGTAATAGAAGGTGCTAAGCGGTGGATTGAAAAAATCGGGCAGCGCCGTGCCGCCATAGGTAATCAGGGCGAAATCCTTGCCGGCCTGCCGCCCGGCATCCCGCAGGCCGGCAAGAAAACCAAGCGCCGCTTCCTCGCTGGCCACGAAGGCAGCCGTCGCCTCCGGATGCGAGGCCGCCACACGTTTTGCCATTTCGCGCCCATTCTCGGGCGTCACGGCGGTAAAATGGATGAGATCGTCGGGGACATGGAGATGCCGCTCGGCAAAGGCCCTGCGCCAGCCGCGCACGAATTGCAGGCTGTAGGTGAACTGGCTGCTGGGAGCAATCAGCAGCGGCGCAGCGTGGCCCGCATCCAGCAGCAGGCGCGCAGCCTCGGCACCGATCACTTCATGGTCAAGATCGATGCTCGGATGAGCGCTCAAAAGCTCGGTGCGGCCAAAGGTGACGAAGGGCATGCCGACCTCAAGCAGATATTTGACGCGATCGTCCTGCGGGGTCGTATGCGTGATAACGATGCCGTCGACAGACCCTTCCTCGACGATATCGCGCACCGTCGCGAGCGGATCGTCGGCCTGGAGTTGCGGCACGATCGTGGTGCGGTATCCCCGCGTCTTCATGTAGCGCGAGGCGCCCTCGATCAGCGAGGCGACGACGATGTTCATCTCACCCTCGCGCCCGAATGGCAGCACGATGCCGATGGCGTGGGTCTTGCCGGTGCGCAGATTGATGCCGCCGAGATTCGGGCGATAACCGAGCTCGCCCGCAACGCGCTTGACCAGTTCGATCGTCTCGCGGTTGACCTCGGGGCCTTCCTTGAGCGCGCGACTGACTGTCGTCACCGAAAGACCGAGTGCTGTCGCAACCGTCCGCAGCGTCACGCGCTGGCCCGCCTCGCGCCGCAAGCCGCGTCCCACAGCCAATCCCTGCACCTTCGACAAATTATTTCGCTCCGCCATGTCGGCGGGAGAATGCCCGCTGCCAGGCGAGGATGCAAGCACGGGTTACAGTCAACGCAGGAGAGATAAATGTGTGTTTAGGCTGCCTCTCCAACCGCGGTCAGGCAGCATCGAGCTGCAACCATAAGCATTAATATTCAGCAAATGTTCAGAAAAGCAATTTTAGAGTGCAGATGTTTCTTTTATCTGTCACCGGGGGAATCTCATGGATAAATATACGAGAACTGTTTTGACGATCATTGCCGTATCGCTTGCTGCCATCGCCATTCAAAACACGATCCCACCGGCGAAAGCCCGCGGCGGATGTGGCGAAGAATCGTATAATCCCTGCTTTGTAAAGCTCGTAAACTGATGGGATTTGGCGCTCGTCGCTCAGCATTGTAAATGTTTGGAGCTGCCGCTGCATCAATAGCGGCAGCTCCAAAACTATTCTTCATCATCAAAAAGTGGGTTGCAGCTTGTCCGGAACTGCTCCGGTAAAACTGGAAGGCGTCAGTTTTGCTCTGCGATCTTGCGCGCAGCCTGAATGGCGGTGCGCGCACCTGCCCTTAACTGTGCCGTTTCCGTGCCGGCGATAACGAGATCGAGGCCGAGCTTCAGATATTCTCCGGCGCGAGCGCCGTCGCCGCCAAAGGCGCAGATCACCTTGCCATGGGCACGGCAGCGTGCAAACACGGTCGCCAGCGCTTGATCGATCGCGGCACTATCGGGCGCAAGCCGGGCACCGTTCGAAAGCGCAATCGAAAGATCTGAAGGACCGACGAAGATGCCGTCGATACCGTCAACCGCAAGGATCTCGTCGATCGCGTCCAGAGCAGTCCGGGTTTCGACCATGGCAATCGTGACGGTCAGGCTGTTAGCACTCTGCAGATAATCTTCGGCTGACAGGCCAAAATGATTGAGGGCAAGCGAAGGTCCCCAGCTGCGTTCGCCGAGCGGCGGATACTTGGTTGCCTTCACCAGCGCACGGGCGTCGTCGGCGGAATTGATCATCGGCGCGATGATGGCAGAAGCGCCGGCATCCAGAAGGCGCGAGGCGGAAGCGAAGTCGCCGACCGGAATACGCGCAATCGCCGGTTTGCCAGCGAGCCTAACATGGGCAATGCCGCTCGCAGCCGATGTCATGTCCCACATACCATGCTGCATATCCAGGACGATGGTATCGAAATCTTCCTGCGCGAGGTGGTTGAGGAGCATCGGATCGGGAATACCGACCCAGCCGGAGATCGTGCCGCCATTTTCGCGGCGCTTCAGGCGTCCGGCAAAACCGTTAATGTCAGTCGTCATCGTCTTTCCTCACCTATCAACAACAGGCTCTTCTTGAAGCCAGGCTCAACCGCCAAATCACGGCGAGCTGTTGCAATCGACAATACTCAATTCCCATTGCCGGGCCACTCGAAAGTGCACGCGCGACAGACACAAATCGTCCAAGCACGGCTTCGAGCGCCCCAACCACCCAACGAGCGGTCGATTTCAAATCTGCCAGACGACCATGACAAATATGCAGCTATTCCGGTCGCTTAGGCTGCGAATCATATGAACAGCGCCACAGGAAAGTGACTGGAAACGGGCGATGCCGTCAGTCCAACGACATCGCCCGCCCATCATTCAAGCCCCGATAAGAGCGCGACACGCGGCGTTCGAAGGCCGCTTCCAAACGCGACTGCAGAAAGGCTGCGGGCGCCGAGCGAATTGGAATCCCGATCAGGACCTTTCGCGAATTTTGAGCGGTCAACGCCCCGCAAAACGCTGTTTCGCAAAGTCCGTGACAGGCGTGTAGAGACTGACGAGCGTTCCCTCTGGATCGCGGATCTGTCCCGCCCGATTGCCCCACGGCATCAGCTTCGGTTCGTGCACGACCTCCACCTTGTCCTCCAGCCGTGCGAATTCGGCATCGACATCATCGACCTGGAATTCGATGACAACAGAGCGGTTGGCGCAGGGTTCAGCACTGCCCTCGCGGAACAGGACGACGGTTTCGGCGCTTCCGATCGCAAGCGTTGCCGAGGGGGTGACGATCTCGGCAAAGACGGGCGCCAGCCACTCGGCCGCCTGCCCCGTAACCATCTCATAAAAGCCGACCATCTTCTTGATGTCCGAAGCGATCAGACGCGTGGATGCAAGTTTCATCGGATATTCCTTCAAAAAGCCCGCCGCTTTATCGCTGGCGGTTCGAAGGCTCTTGTCGCATAACCCTGTTGCCACCATACTGGCAGCAGGAGTCAGCAGGAATGCGCCGCGCCGACCGTTTGTTTCAGATCATACAGATATTGCGCCGGTCGAGCCGGCCGGTAACCGCCGCCGCGCTCGCGGATGAACTCGAAGTCTCGAAGCGCACGGTCTATCGCGACGTTGCCGATCTGATGAGCCAGCGCGTTCCGATCGAGGGCGAGGCGGGCTTCGGATATCTCCTCTCGCCAGGCTATGAAATGCCGCCGCTGATGCTGACGCCTGAGGAGATCGAGGCCGTCGTCCTCGGAGCGCAATGGGTTGCGGGCCGTGCCGACAAGACCCTCGCCAATGCTGCGCGAGATGTCGTTGCCAAGATCACCGCGGTGGTGCCCGCCCATCTGCGCCCCTTCATCCTCGAGCTGAGCGTCGGAGCCAGACCCGTCATCCCGGGAGCGGAAGAAGAAAACGTCGATCTGCCGATGCTGCGTGTCGCCGTCCGTGAAGGGCGAAAGCTTCGGCTGCACTACCGCACCGAAGCGGGCGAGGAAACAGCAAGGACGGTGTGGCCCGTCATCCTCGGTTATTCCGACACGAGCCGCATTCTGGTGGCATGGTGCGAGCTACGCCAAGGCTTCCGGCATTTCCGCACGGAGCGAATTCTCAAGGCTGATATGCTGGATGAAGGCCATGGCCTGCGGCCGGGCGAGTTGCGTCGCCGCTGGGCCGCCTGGCGAGCGGAAGAGCTCCAGAAATCCGCACGGCAACGGTAGTGATCGGGTGCCGACACCATTGTCCGCCGGCACCCGATAATCTCAGATGATCCCGCCGCCACCTGCGGCAGAGGCTGGCCGCTCTGCGGCGACCTTGCGACGATAACCGCTCGCCCGATAGGTCGCGACCGGATCGATGGCGCCGCCGGCACGGCGACGTGCTTCGGCAAGGATAGGCTCGACATCGGCACGATAGGCGCGCTTCAGCGTTTCCGAGGCCATCAGCGCGTCGTTCGCATCCTGATAATCGCCGAGCGCGTTTCGATCGACGATCAGCGCCTGCGCATAGGCGCGGCGGATCTCGTTGGCGCTGGAGATCAGGCTTTCGATCGGGTCCGTGACATTGTGCGACTGGTCGATCATGTGAGCCGGATTGAAGTCGTTGACCCCGCGCCGTTCGGCATCGACCAGTTCGTTGAAGACGAGGAACAGGCGATAGGGCTCGATGGCGCCGGCGTCGAGATCATCGTCGCCATATTTCGAATCGTTGAAGTGGAAACCGCCGAGCTTGCCGAACTGGATGAGGCGCGCGACGATCATCTCGATATTCGTGTTCGGCGCGTGGTGGCCGAGATCGACGAGGCAATGCGCCTTGGGGCCGAGCGTTTGCGCGATCAGGTAATTGGTGCCCCAGTCCTGAACCACAGTCGAATAGAAGGCCGGCTCGTACATCTTGTGTTCGGAAAATAGCCGCCAGTCATCCGGCAGCGCCTTGTAGATGTCGGCCATGGCGGCGAGATAGCGTTCGAACGCCTTGGTGAAATTGGTCTGACCGGGGAAGTTCGAGCCATCGCCGATCCACACGGTCAGCGCTTTCGAGCCGAGCGCCTTGCCGATCTCGATGCATTCGATGTTGTGCTCCACAGCTTGCGCACGCGTTGCCGCATCGACATGGCTGAGCGAGCCGAACTTGTAGGAATGCGCCTGGCCGGGTGCATCCGAGAACGTGTTGGAGTTCATGGCGTCGAAGCCGAGGCCGAGTGCATCGCCCTTGGCCCTGAGTTCACGCGGATCCGCCTTGTCCCATGGAATATGCAGCGAGACCCTGGGTGTCGCCCGCGTCAGCTGCTGGATGACCGCGCAATCGTCGAGCTTGTCGAAGATGCCGCGCGGCTCGCCGGTGCCGGGAAAGCGGGCAAAACGCGTGCCGCCGGTACCAACGCCCCAGGACGGGACGGCAACGAAGAATTCGGAAACCTTCTTGGTGACGGCCTCGATATCGACGCCGCGACGGGCGAGCGTGGCGCCAAGCGCCTCATAGTCGGATTTCAGCGCGGCGGCGCGCTTGTCGTTTTCTGCAGCAACCAGATCGGGCGCAATTCTAAACTCGGCCATTCTTTCCTCCCAGACGATGAAGGCCCGCGCCGGCAAGCATAGCCGCGGCGCAGGCCGTTTGATATCAGCGCGTAAAGCTCTGCGCGTTGCCGGCGTCGACGTTGATGATGTTGCCGGTCGACTTGGCGGACAAATCAGAGGCCAGGAAGTAGATCGCCTCGGCAATGTCCTCGGGGAAGACATTGAGCTTCAGCATAGAGCGCTTGCGGTAATGTTCCTCTAGCTCGTCCACCTCGATCTTCGAGGAGGCGGCGCGCTGCTCGCGCCATTCGCCGTTCCAGATCTTCGAGCCGCGAAGGACGGCATCGGGATTGACGGTATTGACGCGGATGCCGGCTTCTGCGCCCTCCAGCGCCAGGCAGCGGGCGAGATGGATCTCTGCTGCCTTTGCCGTGCAATAGGCGGCGGCATTCGGCGAGGAGGCCAGACCGTTCTTCGATGCGACGAAGACAACGTTGCCACCGAGATTCTGGCGGCGGAACAGCCGGAAGGCTTCGCGCGAGACGAGGAAATAGCCGGTCGCGAGGATATCGATATTGCGGTTCCACATCGAGAGCTCGGTGCTCTCGATCGGCGCGGACGAAGCGATGCCGGCATTCGATACCAGAATGTCGACGCCGCCGAATTCGACGCAAGCCTCGGCAAAGGAGGAGATGACGGCATCTTCCTTGGTGACGTCCAGCCTGACGCTGCGCACCGCATCCGCACCATATCTCTTGGCGAAATCAGCCTGCGTGCTTTCAAGTGCCGCCTGGTCGATGTCAGCCAGAACCACACAAGCCCCCTCGCCCACCAGGCGCGCAGCCGTGGCGCGGCCGATACCGCCGGCACCGCCAGTGACGAAAGCAACGCGGCCAGCCAGGCTCTTCGGCTTCGGCATGCGCTGCAGCTTCGCCTCTTCCAGCAGCCAGTATTCGATATCAAAGGCTTCCTGCTCCGGCAGGCCCTGATATTCGGAAACCGTAGATGCGCCGCGCATGACGTTGATAGCGTTGACGTAGAACTCGCCGGCGATACGGGCTGTCGCCTTGTCGCGGGCGAAGGACAGCATGCCGACGCCGGGAACGAGGAAGATCACCGGGTTCGGATCGCGCATGGCAGGCGAATTGTCATGCTTGCAATCATTGTAGTAGCGCGCGTAGTCGGCGCGATAGTCTTCCAGCGCCTTGTCGAGACCGGCAATGACGGCGTCAACATCGGGCTTTGCCGGATCGAAATCGACGATCAGCGGGCGGATCTTAGTGCGCAGGAAGTGATCCGGGCAGCTGGTGCCAAGCACGCCGAGCGGGCGAAGATTCTTCGAATTGACGAATTCGAGTACAGCGCCCTGATCGTCGAAATCGCCGAGCTTGCGCTCGGCCTTGCCGATGCGGCCGCGAATCTCGGGCATCAACCGGGCGGCGATAGCGCGGCGCTCCGTCTGCGGCAGGCTTTCGACGACCGCACCGCCAAAAATGGTTTTGCCTTCGGTCTTGGCGGCGAACCATTCGATCGCCTTGTTGATGATGGCGAGCGTCAGCTCGTAGCATTCCTTCGCGTCATCGTCCCAGGTGAAGAGACCATGGCTTTCAAGGACGACGCCCTTGGCGTTCGGATGCGCCTTGACGAAGGCTTCGAGATCAAGCCCGAGCTGGAAGCCGGGGCGCCGCCAGGGCAGCCAGCCGATGTCGTCGCCGAAGATTTCACGCGTCAGTTCGCGCGAGTTCTTCGAGGCGGCGATAGCGATGATGGCGTCGGGATGCATGTGGTCGACATGGGTAAACGGCACAAAGCCATGCAGCGGCGTGTCGATCGAAGCGGCGCGGGCGTTGAGATTGAAGGTGCAGTGCGGCAGGAAGCCGACCATGCGGTCCTCGTCGGCGACACCCTGATAGATATTCTTCAGGCTGTCGAGCTTGTGCTGATAGAGCGTGGCGAAACCGTCAAGCTTGATGGTGCCGACATCGCCGCCGGAGCCCTTGACCCAGAGCACCTTGACCTTTTCGCCGGAGAGCGGATCGGTTTCCATGACCTTGGCCGAGGTGTTGCCGCCGCCGTAGTTGGTGATACGCTTGTCTGCACCGAGCAGATTCGAGCGATAAAGCAGCTTGCCCGGCTCATCGAGGCCGGCCGCATATGCGTCATCCCAACGGTTCTTCAGAAGCTGAACGTCAGCCGCCATGTCATCCTCCCTTGAAAATCAAGTCCTGCAGGCGGATCACGTTACGATTGGAACCGCCCTTTGTGAGCAGGGTATCGCTCACATATAGTCACCCTGTCAATCGAAAACGATCAAATTCGATAATGCTGCGATGCAATATGAAAGTTTATGATCGTTTATGATTGACACTTTGTCATATTTGCGAAATAACCGCCAATAAGGAGGAGCCGATGCACGAACGTGAACGCCATCGCATTATTCTGAGCGCCGTACAGGAAAAGTCTGTCGTGACGATTCAGGATATTTCCGAGCTGACAGAGGCTTCGGAGGCGACAATACGCCGTGATATCGCCGCCCTGCACGTGCAGGGAAAGATCCGGCGCGTGCGTGGTGGTGCGGAATCGATCCATCCTCCGCAACTCGGCAATCTCGTCGGTCGACCCTTCCGCGTCTCAGAATCCGTCAATATCGATAAGAAACGCGCAATTGCGCGCAAGGCGGCAGAATTATGCAGCCCGGGTGACGCCATCATCATCAATGGCGGCACGACGACATTCCAGCTCGTTCATTATATTTCAGCTTTCCGGCTGCAGGTAATGACAAATTCGTTCGCCATTGCCGAACATCTGGTCAAGCATTCGAAGAATACGGTGACAGTGCCGGGCGGCGCGATTTATCGCGAGCAGAGCTTGATCCTTTCGCCGTTCGACAACGATACGACCCGCAATTTCTACGCACGCCGCATGTTCCTCGGCGCGCAAGGCGTTGGCCCTCTCGGTATCATGGAAGCGGATGGCCTGCTGATCCAGAGTGAGCAGAAGCTGATGCGACAGGCCGACGAACTCGTCCTCATGGTCGATTCCAGCAAGTTCCGTCAGCGTTCCAGCCTGATCCTTTGCCCGCTCGAGCAGGTTTCGACCATCATCACCGATGACGGCGTGACCGCCGAGACCGTGCGCATGATCGAGGATGCCGGCGTATCGCTCATCATCGCAAATGTTTCGGCTCAGGCCGAGGAGGAAGATTCCCCATCGGTCGCATGAAACGCGCGGCTCAGGTGGGGTGAGCATGCCTATTAACTTTGGGAGGAAGTGACATGAATATAGCAAAGAAATTGGCGATCGGCGTTGCGCTTGCGGCCACGCTTTTCGCCGGCGCGGCAAGTGCAAAAGACATCAAGATCGGTCTCGTGGTGAAGTCGCTGGGCAACGGCTTCTTCGAAGCCGCCAACAAGGGCGCTCAGGAAGCCGCCAAGGATCTCGGCGGCGTGCAGGTGATCTACACCGGCCCGACCTCGACCACGGCTGAAGGCCAGATCGAAGTCATCAACTCGCTGATCGCGCAGGGCGTCGATGCCATCGCGATCTCCGCAAACGATCCCGATGCAGTCGTACCTGCCCTCAAGAAGGCGGCACAGCGTGGCATCAAGGTCATCTCCTGGGATTCCGGCGTCGCCAAGGCTGGCCGCATCCTGCAGCTGAACCCCTCGTCCAACGAGCTGATCGGCAAGATGTGCCTGACGCTTGCCAAGGATCATCTCGACGGCGGCAAGGGTAACTTCGCCATCCTGTCGGCAACGACGACATCGACGAACCAGAACATCTGGATCGGCGAAATGAAGAAGCAGCTCAAGGACTTCCCGGGTCTCAACCTGGTCACGACCGTTTATGGTGACGACCTCTCCGACAAGAGCTATCGTGAAGCCCAGGGCCTCCTGACCTCGCATCCGGAAGTCAAGGTCATCGTCGCCCCGACGACCGTCGGCGTGCTTGCCGCTTCGCAGGCCGTCAAGGATGCCGGCAAGATCGGCCAGGTCTACGTGACCGGTCTCGGCCTGCCGTCTGAAATGGCCGGCGCGATCAAATCCGGTGCGACGAAGGAATTCGCGATCTGGAACCCGATCGATCTCGGCTATTCTGCAACGCAGATCGCCTATCGCCTTGTCAAGGGCGAGACCGACGGCAAGCCGGGCAGCGAGATCAATGCTGGCCGCATGGGCAAGATCAAGGTCGACGCAAACGGCGAAGCCGCCATGGCCGATCCGTTCGTCTACAACGCTTCGAACATCGATCAGTTCTCCAAGGTTTTCTGATCGAAGCAAGCATTCGCAGCTCTCCGGCGGCGACAGCCGCCGGACCTGGTTTCTCTGATCCGGTACATTGCTGATGACCACAGTCCTTCAACGCTCTCTAGCGGACGCACCAGCCGCGAACCATCAGGCCATTCTGGAAATGCGCGGCATTTCCCAGATCTTCCCCGGCGTGAAAGCGCTGGATGGCGTCAGCATTTCGCTTTATCCCGGTAAGGTGACCGCCCTGATCGGCGAGAACGGCGCCGGCAAATCCACTCTCGTCAAGATTTTGACCGGTATCTACCGCCCGAACGAAGGCGAAATCCTAGTCGATGGCAAGCCGACAGCTTTCGCCAACGCGCAGGCAGCCATCGATGCCGGCGTCACGGCCATCCACCAGGAGACGGTGCTCTTCGACGAGCTGACCGTTGCGGAAAACATCTTTCTCGGCCATGCACCGCGCACATCCTGGCGCACCATCGACTGGAAGCGGATGAACAGCCGCTCGAAAGAACTCCTTCAATCCCTTGAAAGCGCGATAGATCCCACAACCCGATTGAAAGACCTCTCCATTGCGCAGCGCCATCTCGTGGCGATTGCTCGCGCTTTGTCGATCGAGGCCCGCATCGTCATCATGGACGAACCCACGGCCGCCCTTTCGCGCAAGGAGATCGACGATCTCTTCCGCATCGTCGAGGGATTGAAGGCAAAGGGCAAGGCTATCCTGTTCATCAGCCACAAGTTCGACGAACTCTATGAAATTGCCGATAATTTCGTCGTCTTCCGCGACGGCCGCGATGTCGGCCACGGCGAATTGAAATCGACCCCGCAGGACGAGATCGTCCGCATGATGGTCGGACGCGATGTCGGCAACGCCTTTCCCAAGGTTGCGGTAGCGCTCGGAGAAACGGTTCTCGAAGTCGACAAATACTGTCATCGCACGGAGTTTCGGGACATTTCCTTCAAGCTCAGGCGCGGCGAGATTCTCGGCGTTTACGGCCTGATCGGCGCGGGGCGCTCCGAACTTTGCCAATCGCTTTTCGGCATCACCAGGCCGCTCTCCGGACGCTTGACGCTCGATGGACGGGAAATCCAGGTGCGTTCGCCACAGGACGCCATCGGCGCCGGCATCGTCTACGTACCGGAAGAGCGCGGCCGCCATGGCTTAGCGCTGCCGATGCCGATCTATCAGAACATGTCTTTGCCCTCGCTCGGACGCACCTCGCGCAAGGGCTTCCTGAAAGCGGCCAACGAATTTGCGCTTGCCCGCAAATATGCCGAACGGCTCGATCTTCGTGCCGCCGCCCTCTCCGTGCCGGTCGGCACGCTGTCAGGCGGCAACCAGCAGAAAGTAGTCATCGGCAAGTGGCTCGCGACGCAGCCGAAAATCATCATTCTCGACGAGCCCACCAAGGGGATCGACATCGGCTCGAAGGCAGCCGTTCATGGCTTCATCAGCGAGCTGGCGGCCGAGGGCCTGAGCATCATCATGATCTCTTCCGAACTGCCGGAGATCATCGGCATGGCGGATCGAGTGCTCGTTATGAAAGAGGGTCTGTCGGCTGGTCTTTTTGACCGCGGGGAGCTGACACCGGAAACACTCGTCCGTGCCGCCACGGGAAATGCATAGGGAGAGCCGGATGCCACGTATCCTCAAAAGACGAGAGACACTGCTCTTCATCATCATCGCCGTGATGATCGCTGGTTTCGCAACGCGCGCCGTCGGCTTTGCCGAGCCCGCCAATCTCGCCAATATCTTCAACGATACCTCGATCCTCATCATCCTGGCGCTCGCCCAGATGACCGTCATTCTGACCAAATCGATCGATCTGTCCGTCGCCGCCAACCTCGCGCTGACGGGCATGGCGGTTGCGATGTTGAATGCGGCCTATCCCGATATTCCGTTGATCGTGCTCGTCATCACGGCAATCCTGATGGGTGCGGTTCTTGGCGCCATCAATGGCTATCTCGTCTGGGCCTTGGAAATCCCGCCGATTGTCGTCACGCTCGGCACCCTGACGATCTATCGCGGCATGGCCTTCGTGCTGTCGGGCGGCGCCTGGGTGAATGCGCATCAGTTCACGCCGATCTTCCTGAACGTGCCGCGTACACCACTTCTCGGCCTGCCGGTGCTTGCCTGGATCGGCATCGTGATCGTGCTGATGATGTATCTGGTGCTGCGCTACACGCAGTTCGGCCGCTCGGCCTATGCCAGCGGCGGTAATCCAGTCGCCGCCGTTTATGCCGGCATCGACGTCGGCTGGACGCGTTTCCTCGCCTTCGTTCTCTCGGGTGCGCTCGCCGGGCTCAGCGGCTATCTCTGGGTCTCGCGCTATGCCGTTGCCTATGTCGATATCGCCAACGGTTTCGAGCTCGATAGCGTGGCGGCCTGCGTCATCGGCGGCATTTCGATCGCAGGCGGCGTCGGTTCGGTCGCCGGCGCTGTGTTGGGCGCCCTCTTCCTCGGCGTTATCAAGAATGCGCTCCCGGTCATCGGCATCTCGCCGTTCACGCAGATGGCAATCTCCGGCACCGTCATCATTCTGGCCGTCGTCTTCAATGCCCGCCGCGAACGCAACCGCGGCCGTATCATCCTTAGAGATCAGGCCGCGAAAGACACCGCCAGCGAGGGAGCAATCGCATGACAAACGGTTCGCAAGCGGCAACGGCGGAAAAGCGCGTCATTCCGGATCGCCTCGGCACTCCTTTCAAGCGCATCCTGTCGAGCTGGGAAACGCTGCTCTTCGGCGTCGCGGTCGCGATCTTCATCTTCAATTCGCTGGCCTCGCCCTATTTCCTCGATCCCTACAATCTCTCGGACGCGACCTTCAACTTCACCGAAAAGGCGATGATCGCCTTTGCCATGGCGCTGCTCGTCATCGCAGGCGAAATCGACCTCTCGGTCGCAGCCATCATCGCGCTCGCCTCGACAGCGATGGGCGCCGCCGCGCAACTGGGCGTCGACACGCCCGGCCTCGTCGCGATCGGCATCGGCGTCGGCCTGGTCTGCGGTATCTTCAACGGTTTCCTGGTTTCGGTGCTGAAGCTGCCGTCGATCGTCGTTACCATCGGCACGATGAGCCTGTTTCGCGGCATTTCCTACATCGTGCTCGGCGACCAGGCCTATGGCAACTATCCGGATAGTTTCGCCTATTTCGGCCAAGGTTACGTCGTCTGGGTCTTCTCCTTCGAATTCGTGCTGTTCATCGTGCTTGCGATTGCTTTTGCGATCCTGCTGCATGCCACGAATTTCGGCCGGCAGGTCTATACGATCGGCAACAATGATTTTGCCGCACGCTTCTCCGGCATTCCGGTCGAACGGATCAAGTTCATCCTGTTTCTCTTGACCGGCATCATGAGCGGCATCGCCGCCGTCTGCCTCACCTCGCGTCTTGGCTCGACGCGCCCCTCGATCGCGCTCGGCTGGGAGCTGGAGGTGGTCACCATGGTCGTGCTCGGCGGCGTGTCGATCCTCGGCGGCTCAGGCACGATCGGCGGCGTTGTCATCGCCGCCTTCGTCATGGGCCTCGTCACATTCGGCCTCGGCCTGCTCAACGTTCCCGGCATCGTCATGTCGATCTTCATCGGCCTCCTCCTCATCATCACCATCGCGTTGCCGATCGTCGCCCGGCGCATCAAGACCATGAGTTCCAAATGACCGCTGCTCTCGAACGCCACGCCTTCAAGATGACGCTCAATCCAGGCATGGAAGCGGAATACCGGAAGCGCCACGACGAAATCTGGCCGGAACTCGTGGACCTACTGCACGAGTCCGGCGTCAGCGACTATTCCATCCACCTCGATCGCGAGACGAATACGCTCTTCGGCGTGCTGACGCGGCCGAAGGATCACACAATGGCGAGCCTGCCGGACCATCCCGTCATGAAGAAATGGTGGGCGCATATGGCCGATATCATGGCGACCAATCCCGACAATTCGCCGGTTCAGAGCGATCTCGTCGCGGTCTTTTATCTGCCATGAGCACCGAGACAGCCTACCGCCACATCGCCGTGATCGACATCGGCAAGACCAACGCCAAGGTGGTCGTGCTCGATGCCGGTACGGGCAGCGAGGTCGCCGTTGTCAAGACGGGTAACAGCGTGCTGAAGACCGAGCCCTACCCGCATTACGACATCGAAAGGCTCTGGCATTTCATCATCGAAGCGCTGAAGGGCTTTACAGTCGCGCCCGGTTTCGATGCGATATCGATCACGACGCATGGCGCATCTGCCGTGTTGCTTGCGGCCGACGGCAGTCTTGCCATGCCGGTTCTCGACTATGAGCACGCCTATCCCCAAGCCGTTCGGGACGCCTATGACCGGTTGCGACCTGAATTCGCCGAGACGTTTTCGCCCGGACTGTCGGTCGGGCTTAACATCGGCGCGCAGATTCACTATCTGAAAGGCAGCTTTCCCGCCGATTTCGCCCGCGTTGCCACGATCCTGACCTATCCGCAATACTGGGCATTCCGGCTGAGCGGCGTCGCTGCCAACGAGGTGACTTCACTCGGCTGCCACACCGATCTCTGGAACCCGACCACGCAAGGCTACTCCTCTCTGGTCGACACGCTTTGCATCCGCCCGCTGATGGCGCCGGTGCGTTCGGCCTTCGATGCGCTCGGATCGGTATTGCCGACGCTTGCCGCGGAAATCGGTCTGGCAAGAGCCGTGCCCGTCTATTGCGGCATTCACGATTCCAACGCCTCGCTTCTGCCGCATCTGGTGGAAAACGAAGCCCCGTTTGCGGTCGTCTCGACCGGAACCTGGGTAATCAGTTTCGGCGTTGGCGGCGATCTCGAGCATCTCGATCCCAAGCGCGATGCGCTTGCCAATGTCGATGCCTACGGCCGTGCCGTACCATCCGCACGCTTCATGGGTGGCCGCGAGTTCGAGATTCTGGCCGCCGAAATCGGCACCGCATCACCCGAGGCGATCGAGGCTGCTCTTGAGCCGGTGATCGGCAAAAGTCTCATGCTGCTGCCCAACGTCGTTGAAGGTTCCGGTCCCTTTCCCGGCAGCAAGCGGCGCTGGATCGCGGATAACGCCGTGAACAATGCCGAGCGCCTTGCCGCCGTCAGCCTCTATCTCGCGCTGATGACAGAAGCTTGCCTCGGCTTGATCGGCGCCAGAGGATCGATTTTCGTCGAAGGACCCTTCGCGCTCAACCGCGCCTACCTTAAAGCCCTGTCCGCCTTGACGAATACCGACGTTATTGCGCTGGCGGGCTCGACAGGCACCAGCCAGGGTGCAGCGCTGCTGACGGGCATACGCCCTGGGACAACAGCGGAAAACTTGCCCGTTCGCGCCGAACTGGCCGGGTTGATCCGCTATCGGCAGGCCTGGCGCGACGCTTTGATCTCTTAAGCCCCGGGGGTCCCGGATAGTTCGGCAGCCGCGATTTCGGCAACATTCAGTGTTGGCTGGACGTGTTCGTCCTCGCCATCTTCGATCAGCCACGCGGCCGAAAGGCCAGCCCAGGCAACGATCCATTGCAGCAGTCGCCCGCGTTCCAGCCCCGCCGCCTCGGCAACGACTGCCACCTGCCGCGCAAGGCGGCCGGGAGATGTGGCAATGGCATTATCCGGATTGCAGAAGAGATTGGCGTAGTCGAAGCCGCGTTCTCCCACGAGCCCCTTCGGATCGATCGCGAGCCAGCCGCGCTCGGCAAAGTCCAGAATATTGCCGTGATGGATGTCGCCATGCAGCGTCACGACATCGCGGGGTTCCGACAGCAGTTTGCGGGCCGTGACCGCGGACCGCACGAAAGTGCCACCTTCGCAGTGGGCCATCGCTTCGAGCGAACGAAACCGGTGGACCAAGGGAATCAAAGTCGGCAAAGAAATCCCGCGCGACGCGTGAAGCCCCACGACGGCTTTGCAGATGATGCGGCTTGCCTCGTCATCCCCGCCACTCCTTACCATCTCGATGAGAGAACAAGGACCTGTCGCCCGTTCGAGCAGGATGGCATCACCTTCATGTTCAAGAACGCGCGCGGCACCGACGCCATTCCACCAAACCATGAGTTCGGCGCCCCATTTCTCCTCGGGCGCGACCGCAATCTTCAGCATGGCTGGCTCGCCGTCACGACGTACGGGAAAAAGCCGGCTGGAATGCGTTACGATCGGGGCACCATCGGGGATCAGCCGCCAGAGGTCAAAATAGGCTTTCGAATCGTCATTCTCATTCACGCGACATCAATCTCCTCGGCATAGGCCACGCCATGACAGGCGCCGCTACCTATGTGGGTCAGCGGCATCGAAACTTCCACTTTTAGATTCACCTCGCTTTACCGCCATATCGCCTGGGTCTTGGGAGCAGGCGCGCAACAACCATCCCTCGTCAAAATTTTCGAAAAAACGCTAAAATTGTCTTCGCGACGGTTATTTTCTTGCGGAATCGTCGCAATATTCCTACACAAAATACCCTCATGGGCGCTTTCGAGATCAAAAAATGTCCGAAAGCGATCATCGGCTTCGATATCAGCCTTGTCTCTTTAAAAAAGAACGCCTCACGGCAGTTTGCGCGTCGAGACAGGTGATTGCGAGCGGGTTCAAAGGGCGCTGCCGCGCTCATCCAAGGAGAGCTAACATGAGTCTGAAGACATTGACGGCCGCGACCTTCGTCGCTTCGCTGGCCTTCGCACCTCTCGCACATGCGGACATCACCATCGGCCTCATCGCGCCGCTGACCGGCCCGGTCGCAGCTTACGGCGAGCAGGTCAAGAATGGCGCGCAGACCGCCATCGACGAAATCAACAAGAGCGGCGGCGTTCTCGGCCAGAAGCTCGTCCTGAAGCTCGGCGATGACGCCGGCGATCCGAAGCAGGGCGTATCCGTCGCCAACGGCTTCGTCGGCGACAGCATCCGCTTCGTCGTCGGCCCGGTCACCTCGGGCGTTGCCATTCCGGTTTCCGACGCGCTTGCCGAAAACGGCATCCTGATGGTCACGCCGACTGCGACCGCTCCGGGCCTCACCAATCGCGGCCTGACCAACGTCCTGCGCACCTGCGGCCGCGATGACCAGCAGGCTGTCGTTGCCGGCGAATATGTGGTCAAGAACTTCAAGGACAAGAAGATCGCGATCCTCAACGACAAGGGTGCCTACGGCAAGGGCCTGGCCGACGCCTTCAAGGCAGCGATCAACAAGGGCGGCGTCACCGAAGTCGTCAACGACTCGCTGACCCCGGGCGAAAAGGACTACAGCGCCCTGACGGCGAAGCTGAAGCAGGCAGGCGTCGAGGTCATCTACTTCGGCGGTTACCACCCGGAAGCAGGTCTGCTGGCCCGCCAGCTGCATGACATCTCCGTCAAGGCACAGATCATCGGCGGCGATGGCCTTTCCAACACTGAATACTGGGCAATCGCCAACGATTCGGCTGCCGGCACGCTCTTCACCAACGCGTCCGACGCGCTGAAGAACCCGGATTCGCAGAGCGCCGTTGCCGCCCTCAAAGAACGCAACATCCCGGCCGAAGCCTTCACGCTGAACGCCTATGCCGCCGTGCAGGTACTGAAGGCCGGCATCGAGAAGGCCGGCAAGGCAGATGATGCCGAAGCCGTCGGCGCAGCGCTCAAGAAGGGCGAGCCGATCGACACCGCCATCGGCAAGGTCACCTACGGCGAAACCGGCGACCTGACCTCGCAGAGCTTCTCGCTCTACAAGTGGGAAGGCGGCAAGATCGTTTCGGCCGAATAAGCCGTCACGTTATCGCTTTGAAAGAGAGCCGGGCCACTTGTTGTTGGCCCGGCTTTTTTATTGGAGATGCTGCCCGAGCCGCTGCGGCTCAGCAAACGGTGCGGAAGCGCTCGACACAGGTGGAGAGAACCTCTTCGCCCGGCCGCTTCCACCAATTGTTCTGAGAGAAAATCTCGACCTCCTGCAGGCCGAAGAAGCCAGCCTTCTCGATCTCGGCGCGGATGCGCTTCAAGTCGATCACGCCGTCACCCATCATGCCACGATCAAGCAGCAGATCCGTGGTCGGCACCAGCCAGTCGCAGATGTGATGGGCCAGGATGCGGCCGCCGGCACCGGCGCGCGCGATCTGTTCGTAAAGCTTCGGGTCCCACCAGACATGGTAGACATCGATGGCGACACCGATGCCTTCGCCGAGGAGATCGCAGATGTCGAGCGCCTGCTCCAACGTGTTCACGCAGGCGCGGTCAGCCGCGTACATCGGGTGCAGCGGTTCGATCGCCAGCGGAATTCCGGCACTGCGGGCATGCGGCAGGATCACCGCGATGCCGTCCGCCACCATCTCGCGAGCGTGAGGGATATCCTTCGATCCCTCCGGCAGGCCGCCGACAACGAGGACGAGACAATCGGCATTGAGCGCCGCCGCTTCGTCGATCGCGCGCTTGTTGTCGTCGATAGCAGCCGCCCTGCCCTCGGAGCTGGCCGCAGGAAACATGCCCCCGCGGCAAAGGCCCGTGACCTTGAGCTTGTTGTCAGCAACGATTCGCGCCGCTTCCGAAAGTCCGATCTTGTGCACCTGATCGCGCCAGGGGGCTATCGCGACGATATCCTGCTTCAGGCACGCCTCCACCGCCTGACGCATGTCATATTGCTGGCGCACCGTCGCCAGATTGATGGATAGACCCTCTACGGCCATTGTGATGATCCTCCCCGATCCTCTTATCCGCTAGAACCCGATGACCTTTATTCGACACGTCATCGTGCTCTAGCTATTTGATATTGCACAATCTTATTCAAAAGCCGCTGCGCACTTTCTGGGATCATGCTTTAATCGATGCCGACGGTGGTAAGGATCGCCTTCATCCGATAGGTCGCCAGATCCGGATCGCGTAGCACGCGCGCCGTATCGGCCAGCCGGAACAGCTCCGAGAGGTGCTGGATCGAGCGCGCGCTCTGCTGGCCGCCGAGCATCTGGAAATGGTCCTGGAAGCCGTTGAGGTAGGCTAGGAAGACGACGCCGGTCTTGTAGAAGCGCGTCGGCGCCTTGAAGATATGACGCGATAGCGGCACGGTCGGCGCCAGGATCGCGTGAAAAGCGTCGAGGTCGTTCTCCGCAAGCTTCGCAAGCGCCGCACTTGCGGCCGGCGCGACAGCATCGAAGATGCCGAGCAAGGCGTGCGAATAGCCCTGTTCGTCGCCGGCGATCAGTTCGGCGTAGTTGAAATCGTCGCCCGTGTACATCTTGACCGACGGATCGAGCCGGCGGCGCATGACGATTTCCTTTTCCGCCGAAAGCAGCGAGATCTTCACGCCATCGACCTTGGCCGCGTTCTGATTGATGATCGCGGTCGCGGTTTCCATCGCCAGCATGTCGTCGGTCGATCCCCAATAGCCCGCAAGCGCCGGATCGAACATCGAGCCGAGCCAGTGAATGATGACGGGCTCTTTGACCTGACCGAGGATACGGTCGTAGACACGGATATAATCATCCGGGCTCTTGGCTGCCGCTGCAAGTGCCCTGCTCGCCATCAGGATGACGCGGCCACCCTGCCCTTCCACATAGGCGATCTGCTCCTCGTAGGCGCGGATGACGTCATCAATCGTGACATCGGGACCGGGTTGGAGATGATCGGTTCCGGCGCCATAGGCAATCACGGCATCCGGCCGACCACGGGCTGCCGACTGCGCATGAGCGATCAGCTCCTTCGCGCCAGTCCAGTCCAGCCCCATACCGCGCTGCGCGGTATCCATTGCTTCGGCAACGCCGAGGCCAAGCCCCCAGAGATATTCGCGGAAGGCGATAGTGCGTTCCCAATCGATGTTGCGGTCCAGCCATGGATCATTATCTGCCAGCGCGTCGACCACGACATGCGCAGCTGCATAGGCGACGCGATTGAAGTGATGACCGCCCGCCGGTTTCACAGGCGCGATCAGCGGCTCATTGGCGGGTGTGAAGACAGCAATCGTGCCGCCCGCCCTTGGCAAGTGAAGGCTTCTCTCCATGAGGCCAGTCTCCTAGCGGGCCGAAAGGGAAGGCACGTCGACCCAGCGACGCTCCGCCCAGCTCTTCTGTGCCAGCTCCGCCAGCTGCACGCCCTTGGCGCCCTCGCGAAGCGTGAACTTCCACGGCGCATCCTCGGCCACATGGCACAGGAACTGCTCCCACTGCGCCTTGAAGCCATTGTCGAAGGCCTGCGTCTCCGGCACTTCTTCCCAAGTGTCGAAGAAATTGATCGGTTGCGGCTGATCCGGGTTCCAGACGGGCTTCGGCGTATTGACGCGATGCTGCGTCCAGCAACGCATCAGACCGCAGACGGCCGATCCATGCGTGCCGTCGACCTGGAAGGTGACGAGATCGTCGCGACGCACGCGCACTGCCCAGGAGGAGTTGATATGCGCGATAACGCCGCCTTCGAGCTCGAAGGTAGCATAGGCGGCGTCGTCGGCATCGGCAGCATAGGTATTGCCATTCTCGTCGACGCGGCTTGGAATATGCGTTGCGCCGAGGCAGCTGACGGACTTTACCTCACCAAACAGATTGTCGAGCACATAGCGCCAATGTGGCAGCATATCGAGAATCATGCCGCCGCCATCCTTTTTGCGGTAGTTCCAGGACGGACGCTGTGCCTTCACCCCCCAATCGCCTTCGAAGACCCAGTAACCGAATTCGCCCCGCACGGAGAGGATCTTGCCGAAGAAGCCGCTGTCGCGCAGCATGGCGATCTTGCGCAGACCCGGCAGGAAGAGCTTGTCCTGAACGACACCGTTCTTGACGCCGCGACGCTCGGCGGAAGCCGCTACCGACAGCGCCTCCTCAAGCGTCTCGGAGATCGGCTTTTCGCAATAGACATGCTTGCCGGCGGCAATCGCCTTTTCGAGAAGCTCCACGCGCATCTGCGTCGAGCCGGCATCGAAGAAGATCGTATTGTTGGGATCGGCAAGAGCAGCGTCGAGATCGGTCGTCGTCTTCGACAGACCGTGCTTGCGGGCAATCGCCTCGATCTTTTCGGCATTGCGGCCGACGAGCACCGGCTCGGGCATCAGCCGGTCGCCGTTCGACAGAAGAACGCCGCCCTGTTCGCGGATCGCCAGGATGGAACGCACGAGATGCTGGTTATAGCCCATGCGGCCGGTAATACCGTGCATGATGATGCCGATCGGCTTCGTTGCCATGAGTTTCTTCCTCCCGTAAATAACTATATAGTTACATAACTGACACGGCGACGCGATACTGTCAACGGCCATCATCAGTGGCCACAGCGGCAATCATCTGTCGTTGCGGGGGTTGTTGCCCCGGGATTTTTAGGGACGCAGATAGGCGAAAATCACATCGACGATATGCTCGCCCCAGGCGTCGATTTCGCTCTTGTCCGAGAGGTTGCGGCGGAAGATCGTCGAGAGCGTCCAGCGGTTCGTCAGGAAGAACGAGCCAAGTGCCGCAATGCTCATATAGATCTTCACCGGATCGCAGTCATTGCGGAATACGCCCGTTGCCGCGCCGCGGTCGAGCAGGCCGGAAATCTCCGATACCAGCGGCGAGTGCAGTTCGAAAATGCGCGCCGAACGCTTCAGAAAACGTGCCTTGTGCATGTTTTCCGTGCTGAGAATCCCCAGGAATTCCGGGTGATCCAGGAAATATTGCCAGGTAAAGACAACCAGCTCCCGCATGCCGTCTTGAGGCGAGCGATGCGAAAGATCGAGCCGCGCTTCCGCCGAGCGAATGGCGATATAACTGCCTTCCAGAACGGCGACATAGAGCGCATCCTTGCCGCCGAAATAGTGGTAGAGCATTCGCTTGTTGATCTTGGCGCGCTCGGCGATTGCATCGACGCGGGCACCGCCATAGCCACGCTCGGCAAACTCCTTGGTAGCGGCGGCCAAAATCGCCTTACTGGTGCGTTCCGCATCCCTGAGACGGGGCCGTTCCGAAGCCGTGCGCGAGGAGGTTTGCTCTGCATTCGCAAGGTCTGCACTCTTTGCGCTGCGCTTCACGGTCTTGGCTTCTGACATCATGGCTCCCGGCGGCATTTCGTAAGGCTTATGCGGCCCATCCTCACGCCGATAAGTAACCGATCATCGCATAAGTTGACAGCCCCCGGTAAATCGAGGGCAATAGTAACTATATGGTTATATCGATTTAAATGTGAATATGGAGAAGGATGCCGGCAGGAAACGCGGAGCTCCCGCTGCCGCCGTAACCATCTGAATGAGGGCGAGTTTGGGTCGGGACACGGCAACGATCTTGCCTTCTGACCCCATCCGGCCCTAGAGAGCAATAGGCAAGCGGCACCGGGTGAGCATGACCAAAAAGCAAATCGCAATCATAGGCGGCGGCCCTGCCGGATTGATGGCGGCAGAGACCTTGTCACTGCTCGGCCATCGCATCGCGGTCTACGACAGCATGCCGACGGTGGCGCGCAAGTTTCTACTGGCCGGAAAATCCGGCCTCAACATCACGCACTCGGAAAACTACGGCCTTTTTGCCACCCGCTTCGGCGCTGCCTCGGCCCGATTGCGCACCGCGCTTGACGATTTCCAGCCGGATGACATCAGAGCCTGGGCGGAAAGCCTTGGAACGGAAACCTTTGTCGGCTCTTCCGGCCGCGTCTTCCCGAAAGTCATGAAGGCATCGCCGCTGCTGCGTGCCTGGCTGGCGCGGCTGGAGGCGCGCGGTGTCAGCATTATGACACGGCATCGCTGGTGCGGCTTCGAGGATGGCGCCTTGGTATTCGAAACACCGAAGGGGCGCGCACTTATGCGTCATGACGCCGTTCTGCTCGCACTTGGTGGTGCGAGCTATGCACGGCTCGGGTCGGACGTGGCATGGGTCAGCTGGCTTCGCGACAAGGGGATCGACATCGCTGCTTTCCAGCCAGCCAATTGCGGTTTCGACGTCACCTGGAGCGCGATGTTCAGCGAGCGTTTTGCCGGCGAACCACTGAAAGCCGTAACGGCGACATCGCAAGCAGGGACTTTTCCCGGCGAATTCGTGATCTCAAAAACAGGGATCGAGGGCAGCCTGGTCTATGCACACGCCGCCTCGCTGCGTGACCGTTTGGCAAAAAAGGGCGAGGCCTCGCTGATTATCGATCTGGCACCCGGACGCAACGAAGAGCGTTTGGCGCGCGATCTGGCACGGCAGGACCCCAAGGCCAGTTTCTCCAATCGCCTACGTAAGGGCACCGGGATCGAGGGCGCCAAGGCCGGACTTTTGCGCGAGCTTGCCGATCCCGCCGCTCTCTCGCATCCGGAAAGTCTGGCCCGCTTGATCAAGGCTTTGCCGATTCCATTATTGAGACCAAGGCCCATTGCCGAGGCCATCTCGTCCGCCGGCGGCATTCGTTGGGATGAGCTCGACGAGAGATACATGCTGAAAAAGCTGCCCGGCATCTTCACCGCCGGAGAAATGATCGATTGGGAAGCCCCGACCGGCGGCTACCTCCTGACTGCCTGCTTTGCGACGGGGCGTGCGGCGGCCAGGGGCATGGATTCCTGGCTCAAGGCCAGTTGATTTAGGCCCGAACGCCTGAGCTTTAGCCGATCCGGCCCCTCTCCACCAGCCAGGCAACCGCTTCCTGAACAGCCTGCAGCGAGGTGTAGCGAGGCCGGTAGCCGAGCAGCCGCTCGGCCTTCGAAATCGAGCAATTCGGGCTTCTGGCAATGTGCTCCCAGGTCGCCTGCGCATCTTCCGCCGACTGGCCTTCGGCCCACGCCCCATAGGGCAGGAATTCCAGCTTCGGCTCATGTCCGAACCATCGCGACATCGCTTCTGCATAGCCTCTGAGCGTCAGAGCGCCGCTTGAAACCGCATGGAAAGCCTCTCCCGTCGAGGCCCGCCAGTTGGCAATGGCGCCCATGAACATCTGCGCGACGTCATCGGCATGAACATGGTGGACCGTCTCCAGGCCGAAATTCGGCAAGACGAGGGTTTCACCCCGCGCCAAAGTCGAGAAGGCGGATAGATTAAAATGCCCGGCGGGATTGAGGGGCGCCCAGCCTGGACCGACAATATGACCGGGATGGATCAGGGTCGCGGGAAATCCCCTGCGGCGCGCCTCATCAAGCAGATATGCTTCGATCGCGGCTTTCTGGATGCCATAATCACCGAAGGGCTGCTTCGGCGCTTCTTCCGGCGTCGGCACGACGGTCGAAAATCCATGCGTCCAGATCGTGCCCGTGTGCAGGAAATGGCCGACATGATCGGTGAGCGCCTCGGTCAGATGCCTTGCGCTGTCGAGCGTGAAGCAGATCATGTCGATGACGATATCCGGCTTTAACGCGCGAATGGCTGGACCAAAGCTGCCTTCCTTCTCCATCGCAGCGCGATCCATCGCCTGCATCTCCACATCATTCCACGCTTTGTTCGGCGAATAGGGTTTGGCTTGGCCTCGGCTGATCGCCACGACATCATGACCTGCCTCGATCAGCCGCGGCACGAGATAGGTGCCGACATGGCCCGTTGCACCGATAATCACCGTGCGCGTCATGATGTCCTCCCAACGGTCAAGATCGAACTCGGCGGCTGCCGACATTCAAGAAATGATCTGCTCCGTGAGAATAGGAGAGCGGGCGGCTTTGTCATCCCCCTCATGGCTGAAAACTCACTCATCCCCGTCTTCCTTGCAGGAGGCGGTGACGAATGCATCCGAGCATCATTTTCCGGCAGACAGCGATATAATGCGCTGCGATTGAGATTGGGGATGGCACTCGCAGACAGCACCGCACATCATCCAATGGCAACACCACCTTCCGGACTGCACCGGTGACTGAACCGCCACTTTTTCCATCACCTGTACAAGAGCATGCGAATTCCTAGGCACTCGCTGAGGGGTGTGGCCAAGATCGGCCTTTGGTATCGTTGCTGCTTGGGTGGCAGGAAACTGATTTATTCTCAATAGATACAATAGCTTAAATCAGTCTCGCACGACTGCGGCTCCTTATGGCATCGGTATTGCATGCCTGGCTTTCCAGATCATGCCGCCAGGATTTACCTATGCCGAACAAGACATCATCGCCATCGGTGCGACTGCCGATTTCATGACTCCTTCCAGCAGACAGAACACTCGAACCAATTCGCCATCGTCGGGCGCCATGATCGCGACACCGCATTGGCTGGCCAGTGAAGCAGGCGCGAAAGTGCTCAGACGCGGCGGCAATGCGATTGAAGCGCTGGTTGCCGCCGGAGCTGCGCTATCGGTCACCTACCCCCATTTCTGCGGGCTCGGCGGCGACGCGGTCTGGCTGGTGGCGGACGAAATAGGCAATGCACAGACTTTCCTCGGTATCGGGCAGGCGGCTGCGGCCATTCCGCGTGAAGACATACCTTTGCGGGGCTCGGCCTCTACACTGACGACGGCCTGCCTCGTGGATAGCTGGGGAAAAGTGCTTGCCTATTCCGCCGCCGAATGGGGCGGTACAGAACGATTGCCGGCCCTTCTCGACGACGCCATCGCGCTCGCGGACGGCGGCTTCGAAGTCAGCAAGTCGCAAGCCTTCTGGTACGAATTCCGGCGAGATGAGCTGAGCGGCTGGCCGGGCTTCAACGGGCTCTTCTGCTCTGGCGGTATCCAGCACCAGCCTGCCTTGGCGCGGACGCTCGAGGCTATAGCGCGTCATGGCACCCGCGAATTCTATGAAGGCGCGCTCGCCCGGCGAATTGCGAGCGGGCTTGCCGAGGCCGGCTCTCCGCTCTCCGCCGGCGATCTTGCCGCCACGCAAACAGATATTGTGGCTCCCCTGCAGCAGACCTATCGCGACACGATACTCCTCGCCCCACCGCCACCGACCCAAGGAATAACCACCCTCGGCATCATGGGTGTGCTCAACCATCTGCCGATGGCGGACTTCCAGCCCGAAAGCCCGGCCTATTATCATGCGCTGGTCGAGGCCGTGAAACAGGCGTTCCTCGACCGGCACGCGATCGCCGATCCCCGCTTTGCCGCTGACGTCTCGAAACACCTTCTCGATCCAGCCCGCCTTGCCGCCAAGGCTGCGGCGATCGATCCGGCACAAGCCCTGCCCTGGCCACAAGATTATCGACACGGCGACACCTCGCTGCTTGCAGCCGTGGATGCCGATGGAAGATGTGCGTCCCTGCTGCAAAGCCTCTATTTCGACTGGGGTAGCGGCGTGGTAGTCGGCGACACCGGTCTACTCTGGCAAAACAGGGGAGCGGCCTTCAGCACCGAACCGGCAAATCCCAATTGCATCCAACCGGGGAAGCGTCCTTTCTATACGCTCAATCCGGGCCTTGCACTGAAAGGCAGGCGTCCGCATCTGGTCTACGGTACACAGGGCGCGGATGGTCAGCCACAGACACTGTCGCTGCTGCTCAGCCTGCTTATCGACCATGGCCTTGATCCAGCTGCAGCGCTCGCGCGCCCGCGATTCCTGCTCGGCCGGACCTTCTCGGACAGCCGCGACAGCCTGAAGATCGAGGAAAATATCGGCATCGAAGCGGTCTCCGCGCTCGGAGCCATGGGCCATGAAATCTCGACCATCGACGCGCTCAGTCCGCTTGGCGGCCAAGCCGGCGTGATCCGCATCGGCGAAGGCGGGGCGATCGACGGTGCGCATGATCCACGCAGCGACGGAGGCGCAATCCTGCTGTGAGCGTCACCGGGCAACCGTTCGATCTCGTCATCCGAAATGTCCGTGTCGAGGAAGATGGCGATCTCGTCGACATCGCCGTGCGAGGCGACCAGATCGCGGCCATCGAACCCCGCATACGATGCGACGCCGTATCGGATGTCGACGGCCAGAGTAGCTTCGCCTTTGGCGGATTTGTCGACACGCACATTCATCTCGACAAGGCCTGTATTCTCGATCGCTGCACGATTTGCGAAGGCACTCTTGCCGAGGCCGTGCGCGAAGTGGCCAGAGCCAAGGCAGGTTTCAACGAGGATGATGTCTACGCACGAGCCGCACGCGTCGTCGAGAAAGCGATTTCCCACGGCACGACGCGGATGCGCGCCTTCGTCGAGATCGATCCTCGCGCCGGCTTCCGTTCCTTCGAGGCGATCAAGCGTATCCGAGGTGACTACGCCTTCGCGGTCGACATCGAAATATGCGCCTTCGCTCAGGACGGGCTCACGAACGAGCCCCAAACATACGACATGCTCGACACAGCACTTGCAGCTGGTGCGGATCTGGTGGGCGGCTGTCCTTATACGGATCCATCCCCCGGTCAGCATGTGGACATGATTTTTGCCTTGGCAGAAAAACACAATGTTTCAGTCGACTTTCATCTCGACTTCAGTCTCGATCCCGATCGAACCGATCTGCCCAAGGTGATCGACACGACGCTGCGCCATGGCTGGCAAGGTCGTGTATCGATTGGTCATGTTACCAATCTGTCGGCCATGCCCAACGCCCGGATCCTTGCCATCGCAGATAATCTCGCAGAGGCCGGGATTGCACTGTCGGTGCTTCCGGCAACCGATCTGTTCCTGATGGGCCGTGGATATGACCGGCTGGTCCCGCGTGGCATCGCACCGGCCCATGTGCTTGCAACTCGCGGCGTCGTCACCTCCATTGCGACCAACAATATTCTCAATCCCTTCACGCCCTATGGCGACGCTTCATTAATCCGCATGGCCAATCTGTACGCCAATGTCGCTCAACTGGCGCGCGACGACGAGATAGCCCTGGTCTTCGACATGGTGAGCAAAATGGCAGCGAGCCAACTCAACGGGCGCGCGCGTCTGCAAGCCGGTGGTGAAGCGACAATCGTGCTCCTCGACAGCTCCGGCCCCCGCGCTGCCGTGCGTGAGATCGCCCGGGTGATTGCCGGTTGGAAAAAAGGACGCAAGAGCTTCGACAATGGGCGTCCTGTGCTGCACAAAGGGATCTGAAACACCGCATGGCCCGCACTAATCTGTCCATGACGAGTAGGCCTCATGTCACTGTCGCTGGACACGCGTTGGAGGCTACAAGATCAATCATGCCGTTCCAGGAAGCCTGAAACCGTCTTCAGGCAAAGATCCTTCTCTTCGACATGCGGCATATGGCTCGAATTTTCGAGGAGTACCCATTCGCAACCCTTGACGCGATCGACATAGGGCTTGACCACCAGCGGTGTCGCCTCGTCGTATTTGCCGGAGATCAGCAGGGTCGGCGCCTCGATAAGGGCAAGCCTGTCTTCGATCGTCCAGTCCTTCATCGTACCGATGACGTGAAACTCGGTCGGGCCGTTCATGTTGCGGTAAACGGTGTTGTCCTCATCCATAGTGGCGAAGGTGCGGGCAACCTCTTCCGGCCACGGCACGACACGGCAGACATGGCGATCGTAAAAGACGCGGGAAGCGGTGATATATTCCGGATCGGTGATCGTGCCGGCCTGCTCGTGCCTCAATAGCGTGTCCTGCACCTCCTGCGGCAGCTCCTCGCGAAGGCGGTTGGCTTCGGCGACCCAGGTATGCATGTTGGCCGGCGAATTGGCGATCACCAGTGCCTTCAGCCCCTTTGGCCGCCGCACCGCATGTTCGGCGCCGAGCATGCCACCCCAGGATTGGCCGAGAAAAGCGTAGCGATCCTGAATGCCGAGATGCTTCAGCAGCGTATCCAGTTCATCAAGAAACAGCGCCGGCGTCCAGAAGTCAGGTCCTTTCTCCGGCAGTCGCGTGGACTTGCCGTTGCCAAGCTGATCGTAATGGATGACGGCACGGCCATCGATCTCGGCAATGCCCTTGAAACTGTCGACATAATCATGGGTGCAGCCCGGCCCGCCATGGGCAACGACGAGCGGCAGCCTGCCGGAATCAAGCGAACCGATGATGCGGTACCATGTCCGGTATTCGCGAAAGGGCAGAAAGGCTTCCTGCGTCGGGATTGCGGCCACGTGTCTCTCCATCTTAAGCCTTTGATGGTGGAGACCATAACGTGGCCAAAGCGCGCGCGGCAGCTATCAGAAGTTATAGGATGGCTGCGCGTCCAGCAGGCGATAATGCGTGGCGCGGACGACCGCCTGCGTGCGGTTCTTGGCACCGAGCTTTTTTGCCGCGGCATTGAGATGCATGACGACCGTCGGGACCGAGCGGTCGATGATGCGGGAAATCTCCTTGGCGGAATAACCCTCGGCGGAATAGCGCAGGCATTCCCTCTCCCGCTCCGTCAGCCGGATTTTGCCGACACTGAGCGCGGCGGTATCGAAGAGCGAATAGGCCGTCTCGTGAAAGACATGGGCGAGCAGGTTGAAATCGGCGATATAGCGCAGGGCATCGCGCTCGAACTCCTTGTTGGCGCCGAAACGAATTCCGGTAACCGTCGCATAATCGCCGCGCGGCATGTGCACCGGCACCGTCACACCCGTCGACATGTCACGTTCGCTCAAATAGCGCGCAACAGGAACCGTATCCTCGCTCATGAAGCGCTTGATCAGCGTATCGGCCTCGGAATCATAGTTCCAGAAAAACGGCGCCGAAGTGCGTAACGCTACCTGCTGCACGGGATCGATACGGAAATAACCGCGATCGAACCAATATTCATACATGTCGTCGGAGATGTTTCTGAGCTTCAGAAGCGACGGGATCATGATCTTGCCGTCGAGGTCGTAAGGCACCGGCGTATAATCGTAGATCAAGGCCTCGAAACCGATTGCCTTCATGCCCTCGAAAATATGGTCGATGCGGCCGTCCAGCGTCTGATGCGCCGTGAACTGGCGCCTAATGGTTCCGATTTGATCGAACATGCAGCGGTTCCCGTCTTTGCCTGCGACCTCCCAACCTATCACTTCTTATAGCTGGTGCCGATTGCGGTTTAAGGTAAAAATTTAGCCATGCTCAAATATTGAGCAAGCGGAATCTTTCGCCGGAGTTGTCAATGTGGCGTGAAATTGAGCCCGAGGCGCGGCACGACATCGAGGTCGATGGCTACAAGGTGGTTGCCTACAGCTTCGGGAGCGGGCCGGAAACCGTCTTCTGCCTCAATGGCGGGCCCGGACTGCCCTGCGACTATCTGCGCGAGGCGCATTCCTGTCTGATCGATAGGGGTTACAGGGTCGTCGCCTTCGACCAGCTCGGCACCGGCGCTTCCGACCGGCCGCTCGACAAGAACCTCTGGACCATCGATCGCTACGTCGAGGAGACGGAGACCGTCCGCAGGGCGCTCGGCCTCGGTAAGGTGCATATGCTCGGTCACTCCTGGGGCGGCTGGCTGGCCATCGACTATGCGCTGACCTATCCCGAGAACCTGCAGACGCTGATCCTCGAAGACACGGTCGCCGACATGCCGCATCTGATTTCCGAGCTGGCGCGACTGCGCGCGGCACTCGGGCCCGAAACGGTCTCCATGATGCAAAAGCACGAGGCACAGGGCACCTATAATCACCCAGAATATCTCGCCGCCGTCACGATCCTGAACTATCGCCACGTCTGTCGTCTGCCGGAATGGCCGGCATCTATCCGTCGCTCGCTCGATGATTGGAACATGGGTCCATATGAGACGATGCAGGGGCCGAACGAATTTCTCTACATCGGCAATCTCAAGGATTGGAACCGCATTCCGGATCTTCCGCGGCTTTCCATGCCAGTGCTGATTACGGCGGGAGAACATGACGAGTTGACGCCGGCCTGTGCGCTCAGGATGAAGCTTGCCTTGAAGGATGCCGAACTCAAGGTCTTCGCAAACGCCAGCCACATGCCCTTCTACGAGAATCCACAGGACTACTATCCGGCACTCCTCGATTTCCTGTCGCGGCATAGGGCAAGCTGATGCAGGCTAAGGTGATTCAATCCCACCGACGACAAGGGGGCGATTGCCGCCATGCATCGCTATAAATTCGTATTGACGCGACCGCTGCAGTTTCTGCCCGTCCTCTTCGGCATCAGCGTCATCACCTTCGTTCTGGTGCGCCTCATTCCCGGCGACCCCGCGCGCAATATCCTCGGCACGCGCGCGACGCCGACGGCACTTGCCAGCATCCGCGCGCAATATGGTCTCGATCAGCCTATGTGGCTGCAATATTTCTATTTCATCAAGAATCTCGGCAATGGCAAGATGGGCAAATCGATCCTCTACAAGATCGACGTGCTGCCGCTGATTTCGACCCGGATCGAGCCGACCATCGCGCTGGTCGTCACAAGCGTCATCCTGTCGATCCTGATCGCCGTGCCGATGTCAGCGATTGCCGCACGCAATGTCGGCCGCGCGCCGGATCATATCGTCCGTATTGTCTCCACCTTCGGCATCGGCTTGCCACCCTTCTGGCTGGGGCTGATGCTGATCATCCTCTTCAGCGTCCAGCTCGGCATCCTGCCGGTTTCCGGTTACGGCTCGACGATCGGCGAGAAGATCGCCCATCTCGTTCTGCCGGCTCTGACGGTTGCGCTGTCGCTCTCGACCGTGCTCACCCGCAGCCTGCGGGCAGCCATGATCGAATCGCTCAAATCGGATGTGGCGACCGCGGCGCGTGCCCGCGGCATGCCCGAGGGCATCGTTTTCTGGCGGCATGTCGTGCCGAACTCGCTGGTTCCAACCATCAACCTGCTTGCGGTCAACATCGGCTGGCTGATCGGCGGCACGGTCGTCGTCGAGAGCGTCTTTGCCCTGCCTGGCATGGGCCAGTTGCTGGTGCGCGCCATCTTCTCGCGTGACTACATGGTCGTCCAGGGCGTTGCGATGGTGTTTGCCTGCGCTACGGTGCTCGTCAACTTCCTTGCCGATATCGTCACGGTCGCCGTCGATCCGAGGGTGAAGCTATGAGCATCGGCACGACAGCGACAACCTCCCTCGGCTTGAACAGGCTCTTCGGAAAACACCTGACGCTGACGCTTGGCGGCGGCATCCTTCTCTTCTTCCTTCTTCTGGCGATTTCAGCACCGATCGTCGCTCCCTATGACCCGATATTCCAGAATGCCGACATGCGTCTGCAGGCACCGTCGTTCCTGCATCCGTTCGGCACGGACAATTTCGGGCGCGATATTCTTTCGCGCGTCATCTGGGGAGTGCGCATCGATCTGCAGATCGCCGTGATCGGCGTGCTCTTCCCCTTTCTGATCGGGACAACCGTCGGCACCATCGCCGGCTTTTTCGGCGGCATCGTCGACGCGCTCTTCATGCGTATCGTCGATATCATCCTCGCCTTCCCCTTCCTGGTGCTGATGCTGTCGATCATCGCCATCCTGGGACCGGGGCTGAGCAGCTTCTATATCGCCATGGCCCTGGTCGGCTGGGTCTCCTATGCGCGCCTCATCCGCGCGCAGATGCTGGTTTTAAAGGGCAGCGACTATGCCGTTGCTGCCGTCAGCCTCGGCTTCAGCCGACCTCGGATCATGTTCCGCCACCTGCTGCCGAACGCCATCGCCGGCTCCATCGTCTTTTCCATGTCGGATGCCGTGCTGGTGCTCCTGAGCGGCGCGGCCGTCAGCTATCTCGGCCTCGGCGTGCAGCCGCCGCTTGCCGAGTGGGGTGTCATGGTCGCGGAGGGCCAGAGCTTCATCACCACGGCCTGGTGGATCACGCTGTTTCCCGGCCTTTCCATCGTCTGCCTCGCTTTCGGCTTCAGCATGCTGGGCGATGCGCTCGGCGAACTGCTGGGAGTACATGAATGAGCGAGCCCGTCCTTTCCGTCCGCGACCTCGTGGTCAAGGCCAATCTCGACGGCAGCACCCGCACGCTGATCGACGGCGTTTCGCTCGATCTCGGCAAGGGTGAAATTCTCGGCCTCGTCGGCGAAAGCGGCTCGGGCAAGAGCCTGTTGTGCCGCTCGCTGGTTCGGCTGCTGCCATCGTCGCTTCTGAAGATCGAAAGCGGCTCCATCCGTCTCGAAGGACGCGAACTCACGGAAATCAGCGACGCCGAGATGCTCGAGGTACGCGGCGGCGAGATCGGCATGATCTTCCAGAACCCGACCAGCCATCTCGATCCTGTCATGCGCATCGGCGACCAGATCGCCGAAGGTATCCGCTACCATCAGGGTCTCAAGGCACGCGACGCCCGCGCGGCAGCGATCGAGATCCTTGCGCAGGTCGGCTTTCCCGATCCCGCCAGGCAGTATGACAGCTATCCGCACGAGTTTTCCGGCGGAATGCGGCAGCGTGCGATGATCGGCGTCGCGCTCTCCTGCAACCCGAAGATCCTGATTGCCGACGAGCCGACAACGGCCCTCGACGTCACCATCCAGGCGCAGATCCTCCGGCTCCTGATCGACATTCGCGGCAAGCGCGGGCTTTCGATCATCCTCATCACCCATGATCTCGGCATCGTCGCCCAGACCTGCGACAGGATCGCCGTCATGCGGGGCGGCCAGCTGCTCGAACAGGGTCCCAAAAGGACGATCCTCAGCCGGCCTGAAAATCCCTATACGATCGACCTGATCAACAGCCATCCCTCCCTGCCGGACGAAGCTGCAACGCAGCTGGAGACGACCAGGCCAGACACATCAACCAAACCGCTGCTGGAAATCGACGACCTGCATGTGCGCTTCAAGGTCGGCGGCGGTCTCTTCAAGGGCAGCGACGCGAAGACGGTCAGCGCCGTTTCCGGTGTGAGCCTGCAGGTCATGCCGGGGGAAACCATCGGCATCGTGGGTGAATCCGGCAGCGGCAAGAGCACGCTTGCCCGCGCCGTACTCGGCCTTACCCCGATCTCTTCCGGTCACGTCACTTTCGACGGTGTCAATCTCACCCAGCAGAAGAGTGCCGGCCTCGCCAGGTTGCGACGCGAAACAGCCATGGTCTTCCAGGACCCGTTCAACGCGCTCAACCCGCGCCTGACGATCGGCCAGACGCTTGCCGAGGTCCTGAAAGTCCATGGCAAGGTCGCAAGGGCCGACATTCCCGCCCGGATCGGCGAATTGCTCGATCTCGTCGGTCTCGGGCGCGAATTCGCCGATCGCAAGCCGCGCAGCATGAGCGGCGGCCAATGCCAGCGCGCAGGTATCGCAAGGGCGCTTGCGGTCGATCCGAAACTCATCATCGCCGACGAATGCGTGGCCGCGCTCGATGTCACCATCCAGGCGCAGATCATCGATCTCTTCCGCGAATTGACGCGCAGGATGAACCTGACGCTGATCTTCATCGCCCACGACCTCGCGATCGTGCGCAATCTGTGTGAGCGGACCGTCGTCATGTATCGCGGCGAGATCGTCGAGCAGGGCCGTTCGCAGGAGATCTTCTCCCACCCGAAGCATCCCTATACTGCCGCGCTCATTGCGGCCATTCCCGATATCGACCCGGACAGGCCTCTGTATGACGCACGCGATGCGGCATCGGCCGAGCCGACCCAATCAGCCAAACGCATGCGATAACAACGAAGGGAACGAATTCATGACCAACAAGTGGAAAACAATCGGGCTTGCCGCAATTCTCGCCGGTTTGACGCTGAGCGCGAGCTATGCGGAAGCCGCCGGCGTGCTGACCATCGGCCGCCGCGAGGATTCGACGACATTCGATCCGATCAAGACGGCGCAGAATATCGACAACTGGGTGTTCTCCAACGTCTATGACGTACTGGTGCGCGTCGATAAATCGGGGACGAAGCTGGAGCCGGGTCTTGCGGAGAGCTGGACCACCTCGCAGGATGGCCTCACCTATGTCTTCAAGATCCGAGACGCGAAGTTCTCCGACGGGTCACCGCTGACGGCCGACGATGCAGCCTTCAGCCTGCTGCGCATCCGAGACGACAAGGCATCCCTCTGGAGCGATTCCTATAAGGTGATCGATACGGCGGTTGCTACCGATCCGCATACTTTGACAATCAAGCTCAAACACGCCTCAGCGCCTTTCCTTTCAACACTCGCCTTGCCGAACGCGTCGGTGATCTCGAAGGCCGGGATGGAATCGATGGGGCCGGACGCCTATGGCGAAAAGCCGATCGCCTCCGGAGCCTTCTCCGTCGAGGAATGGCGGCGCGGTGACCGCATCATCCTGAAGAAGAACCCGAATTTCTGGCAGGCTGATCGCGTAAAACTCGACGGGGTCGAGTGGATCTCGGTGCCCGACGACAATACCCGAATGCTGAACGTGCAGGCAGGCCAGCTCGATGCCGCCATCTTCGTGCCGTTCTCGCGCGTCGAGGAGCTGAAGAAGGATCAGAACCTCAACGTGCTGATCGACCCCTCCACCCGTGAAGACCATCTGCTGATCAACCATGCCCATGGCGACCTCGGCCAAAAGGAAGTCCGTCAGGCGCTCGACATGGCGATCGACAAGAAGGCGATCGTCGATGCTGTTACCTTCCATCAGGGCACGGTTGCGAACTCCTACATCCCCAAGGGCGCCCTATATCACTACGCCGACAATCTGCAACGCCCCTATGACCCAGAGAAGGCCAAGCAGATGCTTTCGGCGGCCGGCGTTTCCAACCTCACGCTGAACTATCTCATCCGCGCCGGCGACGAAGTGGACGAGCAGACAGCCGTTCTGGTGCAGCAGCAGCTTGCCAAAGCAGGCATTACCGCCAATCTGCAGAAGGTCGATCCCAGCCAGGAATGGGACATGACCGTTGCTGGCGACTATGACATCTCGGTCAACTACTGGACCAACGACATTCTCGACCCGGACCAGAAGACGACATTCGTTCTCGGCCACGATTCCAACAACAACTATATGACCAACTACAAGAATGATGCGGTAAAGGATCTCGTCGCCAAGGCGCGGCAGGAGCTGGACCCGAAGAAGCGCGAGCAGATGTATATAGATCTGCAGAAGATGGCAAAGGACGACGTGAACTGGGTCGACCTCTACTACAGCCCCTATATCAACGTCTCACGCAAGAACATCGAGAACTTCCATCAAAACCCGCTCGGTCGCTTCTTCCTGGAAGACACGGTCAAGAACTGACATCTTATCATCTGATCCGAACCTCCGCTGTCCCAAGGACAGCGGAGTATTGCTGTGTGAGACGACCCCTTTCGCAAACTCACGAAGCGGCTATTCTGCCATCCTGATATGAAGCAAGGATCGTTGACGGATGCAGGTGCCACAAGGTGAATTTCGAGAACGCATGACGATACTGGGCGACCTCAACGCGGCCTCATTCGTCCCGTGGATCCAGCGTCATGCCCAAAAGCTCGGACTTGCGCAGACATTCTTCCATTCCGATGCGGACCGGATCGAACTTGAGGTCACCGGGCCTGCGGAACTGATCGACATGCTGGAAATGGGCTGCTCCCTTGGGCCGATCGACGTCTGGGTCGACGAGATTCAGCGCAGGATCATGGATAGTGCCGAAGCGGCATATCTTAGGAATTCCTGATCTACTGCCTTTTATTTAATCATTGTTGCCAATGCGAATTATTTATGCAAGCTTTTGAAGGCCGTGGGGATGCAGGGATCGGCGCCCGCCTATGACTGGTGGCGCTAAGCCATTGGTGAAATTAAGAGAGTTAAGGCTATGCCATTTGATGGGGTCGGATCCTGGGCGCCAGTCGCCCTTTCCTCTGATCTACCACCAGGAACCGTCATACCGGCCTGGACATCGGTTGGCCCGATTGCCCTGTGGCGCAGTCAGTCGGGCCGCGCAACCGCATCTTCCGATCGCTGTCCGCATCGCGGAATGAGATTGTCGCACGGCTTCGTCCGCGGCGAGGCACTATCCTGCATCTATCACGGATGGAGCTATTCGCTGTCAGGCGGATGCATTCGCGTTCCCGCACATCCCGATCTGGTGCCACCGGAAACCATCCGTGTCGCCGTCCAGCAGGTGGAAGAAGAGGGCGGTATCCTATGGGTAGCCATCGGACAACCGGCAACGCAGCCTCCGCAGCTCGACGAGCTCATACCCCTACGTTCTCTGAACGTGAAAACGGATATCGCGGCAATCGAGGCCGCAGCAGGGGCGAAGATCGACGCGAGAGGGCTGATCTGCTTACCTGAGTTTCCCTGGATCAGGCTGCTGTTAGCGCCCCAGGAGAAGCATACGCTCATCCTTCTCATGATCGACAGGGATCGCAGCCCGGCAGACCGTGTTGCGGCGTCCCGGATTGTCGAATCCCTCCGCCGTGCGGCGGAAGAGCGCCACAGGGAGATTGCAGAATGAAAGGCGGCGCGATGATCGACGAATGGTATCCGGTCGGCCTCTTCAGCCAGCTCAGCGAGAAAGGAAGCAAGACCCATCTGATGGGCGAGGCGATCGAGGTCGCGCGCAGTCAGGACGGAAATGCGCGCGTGGTGACGGACAATGGACGTCCCCTCCCCGTCCGCATCCGCTACGGCCATGTCTGGTCCTCCCTCGGGAACCCCGAGAAGGAGCTTTTCGCCATTCCGGAGGCCGATCAGCCGGGCCGCCGTTTCGTCGATGTCGGCGTGGTGCGCGTGCGCTGCTCGCCGCTTCGTGCCGTCGAGAACTTTCTCGATATCGCGCATTTTCCTTTCGTGCATACCGACATTCTTGGGGCGGAGCCGCATACGGAGGTCGAAAACTACAAGGTCGAAATCCGCGAGAGCGTGGACGAAGTCTGGGCAACGCAGGTGAAGTTCTACCAGCCGCAAGCTGCGAAATCGGCGTCCGGCGGCATTACGACTGAATATATGTATCGCGTGCCGGCACCGACCTGTTCGGTGCTCTATAAGACATGCCCTCCGCGCCCCAGCGAATGGGACGTGATAACCCTGTTCGTCCAGCCTCTTGCCGAAGACCTATGCGACGTTTGGCCGTGGATGGCGCTCTTCGATGACGAAACGCCGATGACCGATCTCATCCACTTTCAGCAGACGATCTTCCTGCAGGATCGCTCGATCCTCGAGAACCAGATCCCTTCACTTCTTCCGCTTGATCCCGGCATGGAAATTCCGACAAGGGCCGACCTCACCTCGGTCGCCTACCGGCGATGGCTCAAGCGCCACAACTATACCTACGGCGCACAGTTGGTCGCACAATGAAGCTCTACGACTATATTTTATCGCCAAGCTGCTACAAGGTACGGCTGATGGCCGCACTCCTGGGCATCAAGCTCGAAATCCGGTCGGTCGACTTTCATCCCGGCGCGGAGCATCGCGGGCCGGAGCTTATGGCGCTCAATCCGGCAGGTTCCATCCCGATCCTCGAGGATGGCGATCTTGTGCTCACCGAATCCTCGGCAATGCTTGCCTATCTCGCTGCCAATGCTGCGCCGGAATGGCTGGGCCAGGGTTCGCCGCGGGAAACGGCACGCGTGCAGCAATGGCTCTCCTTTTCACATCGCCTGACGGCGAACCTTGGCGGCGCGCGGCTTCATGAAATGCTTCTGCGTCCCGGGGACATCAAGGTTTTGCAGGCTCAGGGGACCGCGGCGCTGCGCGAACTCGAAGCAGGCCTCTTCGAACAAAGCGAGCGCGGCATGCGGTTCCTTGCGGCGACCCACGCGACCATCGCCGATATCGCCTGCTTCCCCTACGTGGCGCTTGCGCCTGACGGCGGCATCTCGCTTGATCCCTACCCCTTGATCCGGCTCTGGATGCGCGCCATCCGCAGCCTGCCTGGTTTCATCGAAATGCCCGGCATTCACCGCCTGCACGAGCTGAAACCCGATCCGCATCCGGCGGGGGAGACATAATGGAATGACTGGTTATCTCCTGAAGAATTGTGCGGCTGTTATGGTCGATGAAGGTAACGGGCTGAGCGTGCGCCGGAACGTGGATCTGCTCACCAAAGGTCCGGCAATCCAGGCGATCGGCGAGAACCTCTCGCTGACCCCGTTACCCGGGGGCACCATCGTCCAGGACGCATCCGGCTGGTTCGTCTATCCGGGGCTCGTCAACACCCATCACCACTTCTTTCAGTGCTTCGTGCGCAACCGGGCCGAGCTCGACTGGACGAAGCTCTCCGTCATCGAATGGCTCGACCGGATCTATCCGATCTTCTCGCGACTGACGGAGGACTGCTTCTATCATTCTTCGGTCACCGCGATGGCCGAGATGATCAAGCATGGCTGCACGACCGCCTTCGATCATCAATATTGCTTTCCCCGCCATGCCGGAAAGCGTCTGATCGATCGCCAGTTCGAGGCGGCGGAATTGCTCGGAATGCGCTTTCATGCGGGGCGTGGCGGCAACACCCTGCCGAAATCCGAGGGTTCGACGATCCCGGACGCGATGCTCGAGACCACCGACGAATTCATCGCCGATTGCGCGCGCCTGATCGACAGCTATCACGATGCCGGTCCCTTCAGCATGCGCCAGGTGGTGGTCGCCCCCTGCCAGCCGGTCAATTGCTACCGCGAAACCTTCGTCGAGTCGGTCGCGCTGGCGCGCGATCGCGGCGTGCGGTTGCACACCCATGTCGGCGAAGGTGAAAGTCCGGTCATCGAGGCGCGTCATGGCATGCGCACGGTCGACTATTGCAGCGAATTGGGCTTTGCCGGCCCTGACACCTTCTATGCCCATTGCTGGGAACTGACGCATGACGAGCTGCGCAAAATGGCGGCAAGCGGCACCGGCGTCTCCCATTGCCCCGAGCCGGTCTATCTGGTCGGCGCCGAAGTGACCGACATCCCGGCGATGCAGGCCTTTGGCTTGCGCATCGGCCTCGGCTGTGACGGAGCGGCATCGAACGACAACTCGAACCTCATGCACTGCATCCATTCCGCCTACATGCTGCAGTGCCTGACAGCCTCGACGCGTCAGCACGCCGTCCCCGCCCCGCTCGACTTTCTCCGCTACGCGACAAGCGGAGGTGCAAGCCTGTTGGGGCGCACGGATATTGGCCGTCTCGCTCCAGGCATGGCAGCGGATCTCTTCGCAATCGATACGCGGCGGATGGACTATGTCGGGACGCGGCACGACCCGCTGAGCCTGATCGCCAAGGTCGGGATCGGCATGCCCACCGATCTGACCATGATCAACGGACGCATCGTCTGGCAATCCGGTGAATTCACCGGACTGGATGAGGCCGCGCTGTTTGCTGCGGCCGAGGCGGCACTTGCAACAGTGGAATTCTGAAAAACCAAAAGGGGAACTGGGATGCAGAAGAATCTGACCCGTAGAACATTGATGAAGAGCGCGGCTATCGCAGGCCTCGCAACGGCCTTTACCGGCCGCTCCGCCTTTGCCGCGAACGAACCGCTCGGCATCACGCTCGTCGTGCCCTCGCCGATCGGCGATGTCGGCTGGGGACACGCGCTTGCGGCCGGCCTTGATCCGATCAAGGCCGCCTATGGCGACAAGGTCAAGGTGACTGTGATCGAGAACATCGCCGAAGGCCCGGATGCGGACCGCATCATGAACAAGGCCGTCGCCGACGGAAACCACTTCCTGATCGCCGGCTCGTTCGGCTATCAGAACGGCGCGCTGCAGATTGCCCGCCGCAACCCGAAGGTGACCGTCCTGCATGCCTCCGGCTTCCAGGTCGCACCGAATTTCTCGCCCTTTGCCGCCAAGTATTTTCAGGGAACCTATCTGCTTGGCATGGCGGCAGCCGCCGTTTCCAAGACGGGCAAGCTCGGTTCGGTCTCCGCCTTCGCCATTCCCGAACTGATCACGTCAATCAACGCCTTCACGCTCGGCGCGCAAGCCGTCAGGCCAGACATCGAGGTATCAGTCGTCTGGGTCAACTCCTGGTTCGATCCGGCCAAGGAGCAGGAGGCCGCCAAGGCTTTGATCTCGCAGGGCTGTGACGTGATCTTCTCGAACGCGCAGGATACGCCCTCGGTCATATCAGCCTGCGAGGCTGCCGGTGTCTACGCCTTCAATCTGAACTCCTCGATGAAGAAATATGCACCGAAGACCTATCTCGGCTGCATTTCCACCGACTGGTCGCCTTTCTTCAAGGCATCGGTCGATGCCCATCTCGCCGGCACCTTCAAAGGCGCCAACGCCTTCCTCGGTGTCGCGGACAAGGTCGTCGAAGTCGTCGACTGGAGCCCGGCGATCCCGGCAGACACCATGGCGAAGATCAAAGACGTCGAAGCGAAGATCGGAAGCGGCGGCTTCTCGCCGTTTACCGGCCCGATCATCAAGGCCGATGGCAGCGAGGGCGCGGCTTCGGGCGCGACACTGACGGATACGCAGATCGTCGCGATGGACTGGCATGTCAAAGGTGTGAAGACGCCTTTGCCGAAGTAATCAAATCATGACCATCCCGCTGCTGTCGCTGCGCGGCATCTCCAAAAGCTACGGCCAGGTCCATGCCAACCAGCATATCGATCTGGATGTAGCCCCGGGCTCGATCCATGCCATCCTCGGAGAAAACGGCGCCGGCAAATCGACGCTGATGAAGCTGATCTATGGCGTCGAACAACCAGACGACGGAACGATCGCCTGGCATGGGAAGCCGCTTAGCCTTGCCTCCCCCGCAGAGGCGAGGCGTACCGGCATCGGGATGGTCTTTCAGCATTTCTCCCTGTTCGAGAGCCTGACGGTTGTCGAAAATATCCGCCTGATCGTCTCCGGCCGCCAGGCCGAACTTGCGCGGCGCATCCGCACGCTGGGCGATGAATTTGGACTTGAAGTCGATCCGCTGGCCCATGTGCATGAACTGTCGGTCGGCGAGCGGCAGCGGGTGGAAATCATCCGATGCCTGATGACCGATCCGAAGCTGCTGATCCTCGACGAGCCGACATCGGTCCTGCCGCCGCAAGCCGTCGAGAAGCTGTTCGATACGCTGCGCCGGCTGCGCGACGGCGGCGTGTCGATCCTCTTCATCTCGCACAAGCTGGAGGAGATCCAGTCCCTGTGTGACCGTGCCACCATTCTGCGCGGCGGACGCGTGACCGGCCATGTGGATCCGCGCGAGCATGACGCCCATGACCTCGCCCGCATGATGATCGGCCGCGACATGCCGGAAGCAATACCCGCATTGCCTATGGTCGAGGGTGAAAAGCGTCTGGAGATCATTGGCCTCGATTACCGACCTGACGATCCCTTTGGCATGCCGCTCGCCACGATCAGCCTCAGCGTGCGCAGCGGCGAGATTGTCGGTATTGCCGGCATTTCTGGAAATGGGCAAAAAGAGCTTGCCGCGCTGATTTCGGGGGAAACAACCCTGGCCCGCGACAAGCGCGACCAGATCTTCATGATGGGCCGAGATGTCGGCAACCTCGATGCCGCCAGTCGTCGAAAGCTTGGCTTTGCCTTTGTTCCGGAGGATCGGCTCGGGCATGGCGCGGTTCCCGAAATGTCGCTAACGCTCAATAGCCTGCTGACGGCCTATCCCTTGAAGCTCGTCAAGCATGGCCTCATCGACAGTGGGAAAGCAACCGACTTCGCAAACGAGTGCATCCGGGGTTATGACGTGCGCACGCGCGGTCCGGAGGCTGAAGCAGGCTCGCTTTCCGGGGGGAACCTGCAGAAGTTCATCGTCGGACGCGAAATCATGCTCGCCCCGAAACTGTTGTTTCTTGCACAACCGACCTGGGGCGTCGACGTCGGCGCGGCCTCCGCCATTCGCAAGCGGCTGATCGAGCTGCGCAATCAAGGCATGGCCATTCTCGTCATATCGGAGGAGCTCGAGGAATTGTTCGAGCTCAGCGACGTCATCCAGGTCCTTTACCACGGCACACTGAGCCCGCCGCTTGTCACCCGCGATACAAAACCTGAGGAAATCGGTCGATACATGATCGGTGCACAGCCCCAACGCGAAAAGGCATCCGCATGAGCAGCTCCTTTTCTGCAGTCCTCCCAATTATAGTCCGCCGCGAACGAGCCTCGTTCGCCGCAAAGCTGCTTGCACCGCCGATCGCCCTCACCATCACCATCGTACTCAATCTTGGCCTCTATATCGCGATGGGTCGCGATCCGGCAGCCGTGATCTATACCATGCTGATCGAACCATTCATCTCATGGGCCTCATTCTCGGAAGTCTTACTGAAGACTGGCCCCCTGCTTCTGATCGCACAGGGTCTCGCAATCGGCTTTCGCGCCAAGGTCTTCAACATCGGCGCTGAAGGCCAATTCATTCTCGGCGCAATCTTCGCCTCCGCCATACCCATCTGGATGCCACAGGCAACGGGCCAATGGATGTGGCCGGCGATGCTGCTGCTCGGCACTCTCGGCGGCGCTCTATGGGCGTCTCTCACTGCCTTCTGGCGCGTCAGGCTCAACGCCAATGAAATTCTCGTCTCATTGATGCTGAGTTTCGTTGCCGCGCAATTACTCAACTATCTTCTTCTCGGCCCATGGAAAGATCCGAACGGCTTCAATTTCCCGCAGTCGGTCATGTTTCAATACGACGCCATGGTACCGATCCTGTTTGAGGGGACCCGCGTCAATGTCTCGCTTCTCCTTGCTGCCGGTCTGTCGATTGCGGCATGGATCTTCATGCAGAAGAGCTTCGCCGGATATAAATTGCAGGTCGGCGGTCTGGCGCCCCGGGCGGCGAGCTATGCCGGCTTCAAGGAGAGCTGGGCAATCTGGCTTTCGCTGATTATTGGCGGAGCGGCAGCCGGACTTGCGGGCGCCGCTGAGGTTGCCGGTCCGCTTGGCCAGCTGCAGCGTTCGATCTCGACCGGATATGGATACGCGGCAATCATCGTTGCCTATCTTGGCGGCCTCAATCCAATCGGCATCGTCATCTCCGCGATCATCATGGCAGCACTCTACATCGGTGGCGATAACGCCATGGTCTCCGCCAATCTGCCAATTGCAGCCGTCCGCGTGTTCCAGGGCAGCCTGCTCCTCATCTATCTCATTGCTGTCGCCTTCGTGCGCTATCGCATCGTCTGGCGCCCTATACCAGCCCGGAGCACATCATGAGCGCCGTCGAGTTCATTCTTGGCGGCATGCTGGCAGCCGCAACGCCGTTTCTGCTTGCAGCCTTGGGCGAACTTGTTGCTGAGCGCGCGGGCGTCTTGAACCTCGGCGTAGAAGGCTTGATGGCGGTTGGTGCCGTCATTGCGTTCATTGTCGTTTATCATGGTGGTGGCCATCTTCTTGCTTTTCTTGCGGCCGGTCTCGGAAGTGCGCTCCTCTCCATGATTTTTGCTGGTATCACACTGGGCTTCAATGCAAACCAGGTTGCAGCCGGTCTTGCCCTCGGCATTCTCGGCCAGGGCCTCTCGGCGCTGTTCGGCAAGAGTTATGAGAGCCTGACCGTCACCACCTTGCCAAAGATCGCAATTCCCGGGCTTTCGGAAATTCCAGTTGTCGGAGGCCTTTTTAGCCAGGATATCGTCGTCTGGATCTCGCTTGTCGTAACGATCGGCATATGGGCGATGTTTGCCTACAGCAAGGTCGGTCTTGTCCTTCGCGCTGTCGGTGAAAATCCGAAAGCCGCGCATGCAATCGGCTATCCGATTGTCCCGATCCGGTTCGCGGCGGTTACGTTTGGTGGCGTGATGGCCGGCTTTGCCGGTGCATATGCCTCGACGATCTATACGCCGCTCTGGGCGGACGGCATGATCGCCGGGCGGGGCTGGATTGCCATTGCCCTCGTTGTCTTTGGGACCTGGCTGACATCCAGGATTTTCCTGGGCGCCTGCCTGTTCGGTGCGGTGTCGCTGATGGGTCTCGCCGCGCAGGCCAGCGGGCTCGCAATTTCCTCGCAATTGCTTGCATGCCTGCCCTATCTCGTGACGATCATCGTCCTTGGCGTCATCTCCGTAGATCGCCGCCTCTTGAAGCTCAATGGCGTCGCCTCGCTCGGCGAACCGTTTGAACGCTAGCAAAGTGCATAGACGGAGATTTCCATATCCGCAGGCTGCTGCGGCTGATCATTTTTGAAATGCAGGTGACGGGCAGCAAAAATCCGTCGATTAAGAATTTCCTTCGCTTGCCTTAAGGGCGGCAATACCGGCATTCTTCTTGCTTCTGACTATTCATGAGCTCTCCCTGAGAGGGCGTGTTCGCTGGTTCAGAACAAGGAGGCCTTCCATGACCCCGTCCGATGCTCAAAATATAGCCCCGCCCAGCGAGCCGGTACTGTCGGTACGTGACCTGACAGTCAGCCTCCCGAAGAACATGGAACGCGTGCATGCGGTTCAGGATATCTCCTTCAATCTGATGCCAGGTGAGATCCTTTGCATCATCGGTGAATCCGGCTCGGGGAAATCGGTGACCGCGAACGCGATCATGGGCCTGCTGCCATCCATCATAAAAGTAACGGCGGGCACGATCTGCTTCAAGGGCACGGATCTCGTGAGCGCCGACGACGCCACCCTCAGAAGCCTCAGGGGACGGGCCGTTTCGATCATTTTCCAGGACCCGCTCTCAGCACTCAATCCGCTGATGACGATCGGCGACCAGATCATCGAGGTTCTCGATGCTCATAAGATCGGCACGCCGGAAAGCCGGCGGCAGAAGGTGAAGGAGTTGCTCGGCGAAGTCGGCCTGCCCGATCCGGATCTTCTCCAGCATCAATATCCCTTCCGGCTATCGGGCGGGCAGCGGCAGCGCGTGATGATCGCCATGGCGCTGGCGCTCGATCCGGACGTGCTGATCGCCGATGAACCGACCACGGCATTGGACGTGACGACGCAGGCCCAGATCCTCGAATTGATCCGCAAGATACAGGCGCGCAAGAAGATGAGCGTCATGTTCATCACCCATGATTTCGGGGTGGTCGCCGAGATTGCCGACAGGGTGATCGTCATGGAAAAGGGTCACCTCGTCGAGCAGGGACCGGCAGCGCAGGTGCTCAATGCGCCTGTTCATCCCTACACGCAGCGTCTCATCGCGGCCGTTCCCCGCATGACCACCGCCAACCGCGAAACCATTGCCGAAGCGCCCGTGGTGCTGGAGGTTGATAAGCTCAACAAGACCTATCGATCGGGAAGCAGCTTCCTGTCGAAATCGCGGACGGTGCAGGCGGTCAATGGCGTCAGTTTCTCGATCCGCAAGGGACGCACATTGGGTGTGGTCGGTGAATCCGGCTCCGGAAAATCCTCCTTAGGCCGCGTCCTGCTGAAGCTTTTAAGCTCCGACAGCGGCCGGATTCTATTCGACGGCCGCGATATCGCCCCGCTGTCGGACGATGAGTTCCGGCCATTGCGCCCCTATATGCAGATGATCTTTCAAGACCCATTCGCCTCGCTGAACCCGCGCCATACGATCGGCCGCATTCTCACCGTCGGACCGATGGCGCACGGCCTGCCGATGCACGAAGCCAAGGCGAAGGCGCTACGTCTTCTCAAGCGCGTCGGCCTCGACGAAGGCGCCTTTGACCGCTTTCCCCATGAATTCTCCGGCGGCCAGCGCCAGCGCATCGGCATCGCCCGTGCCTTGATGTTCGATCCCGTGCTGCTCGTGGCTGACGAGGCCGTTTCCGCTCTCGACGTCTCGATCCAGGCGCAAATCCTCAAGCTACTTGCGGAAATCCAGCAGGATACCAAAGTGGCGATGATCTTCATTACCCACGATCTTCGCGTCGCCAGCCAGATCTGCGACGAGGTCGCCGTCATGTACAAGGGCGAGATCGTCGAATATGGTCCGCCTTCGCAGATCTTCCGCGCGCCGGCGCATGCCTATACCCAAAGCCTGCTGGCCGCCATCCCCGGCAGCGACTGGGAAGCCGTCGGCTGAAACGCCCACCAAACGAAGCGCGGGCCGCGCCGGACGCGGCCGCTTCTGCCCAATTACCACCATTCGTGCACGTCCCAGTGGCGATTGATGCCTGAGAAACAGGCAGCCTTGCATGCTGATTAATTTTTATCTGATCGGGCGAAAAAATAGTTGCATTTATCCACTATCCGTCCTTTCATGAGCATAAAGTTCCAGCGACGATCCGCCGCAGACGACCATGAACCTGCCTCCGCATGAAGGGTGGCGGAGCGGTGTTTTGTTGCCTTTCAAGGGTTCCGAGCCATGCCGCCGACCAAGGCCCCGCCAACTTCCGTGAAGGACATCGATATCGATGTCCTGGAGGATACGCTGAGCTTTTACATCCGCAGCATCAATCTCGCCGTTTCGCGTGATCTGGACGAAAAGCTGGAAGGCTTGGACGTGGCGCGCGGAACGGGAAAGATCACCACCCTGTTCCTGGTCGACGACAATCCGGGAATCCGGCCCTCCACCATTGCCCAACTCATCCTGAAAGACCGCTCCGCGACCGGCAGGCTGATCGAGCAGATGGAAGCGCATGATCTCCTTACGCGCGAGACGTCGGTGGACGACAGCCGGGCGCAGGAACTCTACATCACGGACAAGGGTCACGAATTGGCGAAGCGCGTGCGTGCCATCGTCACCAAACAGTCACGCGAATTCTTTTCCGACATCACCGACGAAGAACACAGGCTGCTGATCGACATCCTGCGCAGAACCTACCGGCGCATCGTCGCGCAGTCGTGAGCCGGCGAACCATAGGAGAGCGGGCATGAGCATAAGTGAGGAACGGGTCGCAATGATATCCGGCGCCAGCCGGGGGATCGGCGCAGCACTCGCCGAGGAACTTGCCGGCAAAGGCTGGCTGCTTTCGCTCGGCATGCGCAAGCCGGTCATGCCCGCCTGGGCCGACCCCGCGCGCGTCGCCGTCCTTGCTTATGATGCCGCGGACGCGGATGCTTCGGTATCATGGACCGAAGAGACGCTTCGCACTTTCGGCCGCATCGACGCTATTGTCGCCAATGCCGGCATTGGCCTCGCGAAGACCGTGATCGAAGCCGATGATGCCGACCTCGACGATCTGCTCGAAGTGAACGTCAAGGCACCGCGAAGACTTGCAAAATCCGCGTGGAGTGCCCTTGCTTCAAGCGGTCACGGCCGGGTCATCATCGTCGCTTCGCTTTCGGGCAAGCGGGTGAAATCCGCGAACTCCGGCCTCTATGCCGTCTCCAAATTCGCGGCCGTCGCGCTGGCCCATGCCATACGCCACACCGGCTTTGATCTTGGCATCCGCGCCACCGCCATCTGCCCCGGCTTCGTCGCGACCGACATGGCGCGCGGCCTTACGAGCAAGCCCGATAGCGAGATGACAGATCCACGCGATCTCGCCCGCATCATTTCCATGCTGATCGACCTTCCGAACGAGGCAAGCGTCGCCGAATTCACCATCAATTGCCAGTTAGAGGAGTCTTTCTGACCATGCCCGGCCCCTATGTGGTCCCCGTTCACGGGGATGCGGAACTGCCCAAGGAAGTCGACGTCGTCGTCATCGGCGGTGGCATCATCGGCACCTCGACGACGCTGGAACTGGCCGAACGCGGTCTGCGGGTCGCGCTTTGCGAGAAGGGTGGCATCGGCCAGGAACAATCGAGCCGCAACTGGGGCTGGGTGCGCATTTCCAGGCGCGATCCGCGCGAAGTGCCCCTCATGGCCGAGGCCCTGCGCATTTGGAGCACGCTCGACAAGCGTATCGGCCGCGACACCGGCTACAAACGCGCCGGCATCATTTTCACCTGCGCCGACGACAAGCAATATGCCGATCACGAGCGCTGGAACCGCAATCTGGAAGGCTACCAGCTGGAAAGCCGCATGATCAGCGGTGCCGAATTCAAGACCCTCTTTCCCGGTGCGCAGATGGACCTCAAGGGTGCGCTCTTTACCGCCGCCGACGGTCGCGCCGAGCCGCAGCGAGCCGCCCCCGCCATTGCCGAGGCCGCCCGCGACAAGGGAGCTTCCATTCTGACCGAATGCGCCGTGCGTGGCATCGAGACGGCCGGCGGCCGCATTTCCGGCGTGATCACCGAGCGAGGCCCGATCGCCTGCAAGGCCGTCGTACTTGCCGGCGGCGCCTGGTCCAGCCTATTTGCCGGCATGTTCGGGCTCGATCTGCCGCAGTTGAAGGTGATGAATTCCGTGTTGCGCACCAAGCCTCTGGAAGGTGGCCCGGAGCAAGCCATCTGGGCGAGCGGCTTTGCCCTGCGCAAGCGCCAGGATGGCGGCTACACGATCGCTTCTGGCCACGAAAACATCGTGGACATCGTGCCGAGTTCCTTCCGCTACGCCGGCAAGTTCCTGCCGGCGCTGAAAAAGGAGTGGCGCTCGCTGAACTTCCGCGTCTCCGGCCGGTTCTTCGACGAAGCCCGCATTCCCAATCGCTGGGCAATGGACGAGGCAAGTCCCTTCGAATATTGCCGCGTCCTCGATCCCAAACCCTCCACCAAGCTTTCGAACGCGGCGCTCGCCAATCTCAAGAAAGCCTTTCCGGTTTTCGAGAAGGCCGAGATCGCCCAGCGCTGGGCAGGCTATATCGACGTGACGCCGGATGCCGTGCCGGTGATCGATGCGATCGACAGCATTCCCGGCTTCCATATCGCCACCGGTTTTTCCGGCCACGGCTTCGGCATAGGGCCGGCGGCCGGACGGCTGATGGCCGACATCGTCACCGGCAAGCCACCGGTGGTCGACCGGAAGAACTTCCGCTTTTCCCGCTTCCACGACGGTTCGAAGATCGAACTCATCAGTGGTTTCTGACCTGTCCGAACCAAGAAGACAGTACAACAACGAGAGAAACGAAAGAGAAGAACAGCCGAAATCCTACCAACAAAAAGGGGAACGATCATGTCCGATGCAAATGACACCATCCTCCTGAAACCAACACGACGCCAGGCATTGACCATGATGGCGCTCGGTGCCTCCGGGCTGATCATGCCCAATATTCTCGGTCGCAGCGAAGCTTTCGCGGCACCGCCTGCCAAGCCGACCGGCCAGCTCGTCATCGGCTTTTCGCAGGAACCGACCGTCTTCAATCCGCACCTGATACACATCGAAGTTGATGAAGGCATCCATTTCAGCGTCTTCGATCCGCTCTTTACCGTCACTCCTGACGGCAAATTTGCTCCCGCGCTTGCAACCGAAGTCCCAACCGTCGAAAACGGCGGTATCTCGGCCGATGGCCTTAACTGGAAGATCAAGCTGCGCGACGGCGTAAAGTGGCATGACGGCACGCCGTTCACCGCCGAGGACGTCAAGTTTACCCTGGAGCTGATGGTCGACCCGAACTTCCGCAGCTGGCGCAAGACGGGCCACGAGTTCGTACGCGACCTGACCGTTGTCTCGCCGACGGAAATCTCCTGGCGGATGGAGAAGGCGTTTGCGCCCTACCCGTCGATCCTCGCCGCCACCTTCATCGTGCCAAAGCATATCCTCGGCGCGGAGAAGGACAAGAACAACGCACCCTTCAACAATGCACCCATCGGCACCGGCCCGTTCAAATGGGTCGAGCGCATCGCCGGCGACCACATCACGCTCGCGGCCAATACCGACTACTTCGGCGAAGGCCCCTATCTCGAAACCCTGGTCTACAAATATATCCCCGACCTGACGGTTCTATATACCCAGTTCAAGACCGGCGACATCGACGTCGCCGGCCTGCAATGGATCACCCCGGATCACTACGACGAAGCCAAGGGACTGGATGGCAAGGTCGTCGCCGTCGTTCCGGCCGCAACCGTCGAATCCGTCGGTTTCAACATGGAGCGGCCGCAGTTCAAGGATCCTGCGGTGCGCGAGGCGCTCTACTACGCGATCGACAAGCAAACGATCATCGACGCACTCTATTACGGCCTGCCGGCGCCGACCGAAAGCTACATGCCGCAGCAGTCCTTCTATTACAATCCGGACCTGCCGAAGCAGGAATTCAGCACCGACAAGGCCAAGAAGCTCCTGGACGACGCCGGCTGGAAGCCCGGCGCCGATGGCATTCGCGTCAAGGATGGTGTCAGGCTTTCCTTCACCAACTCGACCACCGCAGGCAATCATATCCGCGAGCAGGTGCAGCAGTTCATGCAGCAGACCTTCAAGGATATCGGCGTGGAACTCACCATCTCCAACCTGCCGCCGGCGGTCATGTGGGGCGACTACTGGATGATGTCGAAGTTTGATTCCGTCATCGTCGGCATCAACTTCCTGACGGGCTCGGATCCCGACACCTCGGATTACTTCCGCTCGAGCGCGATCAGCGCCACGGGCGGCGCGGGCCAGAACACCTGGCAATACGCCAATCCGGAGGTCGACAAGCTCCTGACGGAAGGTGGCCAGATCTTCGTGCCGGAGGAACGCAAGAAGGTCTACCAGAAAATCCAGGAGATCATGCGCCACGATCTGCCGTTCCTGCCGCTTTTCCAGTATGCGACCGTGCGCGGCCATAAGGTGGGGGTCGAAAACGTCACTCCCAACATCAACGTGCGCATCGATAGCTGGAACGTGGGCGCCTGGTATTGGGCCAAGGCATAGGCTGCTTGTTCCAGCCCTTCGGCCAAGGCGCCGAGGGGCTGGCCACTTCCATTCCGCAACGATCGGAGACGAATGCCATGTTGCGCTATCTCCTGAGCCGCCTGTGGCAGAGCCTGGTGCTGCTGCTCCTCGTATCGATGATCGGCTTCGCCGTCCTTACCCTCGCTCCCGGCGGTCCGCTGTCGCAATATACGCTGACGCCAGGCATGACCAAGGAAGCACTCGACAGGATCGCAGCCCAGATGGGCCTCGACCGACCGCTGCCGATCCAGTATCTCGACTGGCTGAGACATCTGCTGATGGGCGACTGGGGTCGCTCGTACCGTGACAACCAGCCGGTGCTGTCGATCATTTTCGGCCATCTCTTCGCCACGCTGCTGCTGATGGGCACATCGATGGTGATCTCGATCGCGGTCGGTACCTGGATCGGCATCAAGGGGGCAACCCGCCGCTATTCCATCTTTGATTATAGCGCCACCGTCGGCGCTATGGTGGCGCTATCGATACCGACCTTCTGGTTCGGTCTCGTCGCCATCTATATCTTCTCGCTGAAGCTGAAATGGCTGCCGGCCGGTAACATGTATACGGTCGGCAATGGCTCGCTCGGTGACTATGCGATCCATCTGATCATGCCGAGCCTCGTGCTTGCGCTTGTCAATATCGCAGTCTGGAGCCGCTACATGCGCACCGCCACGCTCGAGGTCATCAACCAGGATTTCGTGCGCACCGCCAAGGCCAAGGGCCTCTCGCCCCGGCGCGTCCTGATGCGCCATGTCGTCGGCAATGCGCTATTGCCGATGATCACGCTTGCCGGCCTGCAATTGCCGACCATTCTCGGCGGTGCTCTGGTGGCGGAGACCGTCTTCACCTGGCCGGGAATGGGGCGGCTTTTCCTCGATAGCCTCGGCTACAGCGACTACCCGGTCGTCATGGGCCTCCTGATGTTTTCGGCAATCTTCGTGCTGATTGGCAATCTGCTTGCGGATCTGCTCGTCGCCTTCGTCGATCCGCGCGTCCGGCTTGGTTAGGAGAAACGCCATGTCTTCCTCCTCCCCCGCAACCCTTTCGCAATCACTGTTCTCGCATTCGCGCTGGTGGCAAAACCGTACCTTGCGCCGTTTCGTCCGCCACAGGCTCGCACTCCTCGGCGTGGCCATGATCACGCTCATTGTCCTTGCCTGCCTGCTGGGGCCGTCGCTGCTTCCCTATGACGAGCTCTATATCGACCTGCGTGCCCGGTTCGCGCCGCCCTTTACGGCCGGCTACCATATTTTCGGCACCGACCCGCTCGGACGCGACGTTGCCGTGCGCCTGTTCATGGCGGGCCGGATTTCACTGCTCGTCGGTTTCTTCGCGATGGTGCTCAGCACCTTGATCGGCACGGTGATCGGCATCGTGGCCGGCTATTACGGCGGGCGTATCGGGATATTGCTGATGCGCTTCGTCGACGCCTTTCTGTCCTTTCCCAGCATCTTCCTGCTGCTGACGCTGGCCGCCTTCATCAAGCCGAGCCCTTTCATGATCACCGTCATCATCGCGGTGACGAGCTGGATGGAGACCGCTCGCATCGTCGAGGCGGAGGTGCGATCGCTGCGCGAACGCGATTTCGTGCTCGCCGCGCGCATGCTCGGCCTCTCCAACAGATGGATCATGTTTCGCGAACTGCTGCCAAACGCCGTCGGCCCGATCATCGTCGCCGCCACGCTGACGGTCGCCCGCGCCATCCTGCTTGAAGCCTATGTCAGCTTCCTCGGCTACGGCATCCAACCTCCCCTCCCGAGCTGGGGCAATATGCTGAACGGCGCGCAGCAATATCTCGCTAGCGCACCGTGGCTCGCCATTGTCCCCGGCGTCGCCATCACGCTCGCCGTCACCAGCTTCAACTTCATCGGCGACGGCCTGCGCGATGCGCTCGATGCCCGAAGCGATCTGCACTGAGGATGTGGGATGACGAAATTCTCGCCGTTCAAAACAACCCTGTGGTACGCCACCGCGGCACCCGCTCCCGAGACCACGGAGCTGCTGGGCACGATCAAGGCAGATGTCTGCATTGTTGGCGGTGGCTATACGGGGCTGACCACCGCTCTTGAGCTTGCAAAGAGCGGCGTAAGCGTCGTGCTTCTCGAAAAGGAAGAAGTCGGCTTCGGCGGTTCCGGCCGCAACGCCGGGCACTGCACTCCGACCTTCACCCATTACAGCCTGCCAGAGCTGCGCTCCATGCTGGGCGAGCCTTGGGCTGAACGATTGATTGCTCGACAGACGCGTGCCAACGACCAGGTCTCCAGCATGATCCGACAGTACCAGATCCAATGCGAATGGCAGCAGAACGGCTATGTCATGGGAGCGCTCTACCCCGGTCTGATGAAGACAATCGAGGAAAAGGTTCGTACCTACAATGCCGTCGGCGCCAAAACCCGGGCCATCGGCAAGGACGAGGTTGCCGCGATCACGGGCAGCCCGCGCTTCCACGGCGGCTGGCTGCATGAGGAGGCGGGGCATCTCAATCCCCTCGGCTATTCCCGCGGTCTCGCACGCGCAGTCCTGCAGGAAGGCGGCGTCATTCACACCAGCTCACCGGTGACGGGATGCGAGCGCGAGGCGGGCGGCTGGGCGGTCAGCACGCCGAAAGGGAAGGTCATTGCCGACAAGGTGATCTTCGCGACGGGCGCCTATACCGTCGGCGGCTGGCCGAAGCTGGATCAGACCTTCAAGATCCAGAGGGTCTTCGTCGCCGCTACCCAGCCGCTTTCCGACGACGAGCGGCTGTCGGTGCTGCCGCGCAACACCACCATCCATGATGGGCGTGGCGATATCTATGTCTACAAATACAATGCCGAAGGCCGGATCGTCGCCTCCATGTTCCCGATGGGACGGCGCGGCCGCGACATGGATTATACGCGACAGGTCATGAGCGACCGGCTCAAATGGCTGCATCCGCAGATCAAACAGGAGATCCGCTGGGAATATTTCTGGTTTGGCGAGCTGGACATGCAATACCGCACCATTCCCCGCCTCTACGACCTGGCACCGGGCGTCGTGGCGCTGACTGGCCTGTCCGGCCGCGGCGTGCCGACGGGCAGCATGCTCGGCGGCATCCTGTCGGAATGGGCCAGCGGCGTACCGGAAAAGGATCTGTCGCTGAAGCTGGAGCCGCTTTCGGCGGCCCCTTTCTATATGAATTACGGTCCCAAACTTACGCTACGCTATTATCGTATTTCAGATTGGATCAAGACCAAACTGGCCGGCGCTCCCATGCCGCCGCATGCCTGACCGCTGCCAACATCCTCGGTATCCGGAGAAGGCAAGGTTCAATGCCCGGGCCAGATTGCGACATCCTCGATCATGTCGATCTGACGACCGGCCCGAACGCAAGCAAGCTGTGGGAGATTGGCCCTGAGGACGGACGCTCTTGAACGTGTCGGCTGCCTTTCCGATCAAACTACCTGGCGAAGCGTTCCGGCCGGAAAGCGGCCAGAAGCGGATGACGCTTGCCAGTGGCGATCTCATCGGCAAGCAGTTCGCCGGCGATCAGCCCAAGAGTGGCGCCGCTATGGCTGAATGCAACGAAATAGCCCGGGATCGTCTGCAATTCGCCGAAAACCGGCTCGCCGTCGCCAGGGATGGGCTTGGGACCGACGCCATAGTCGCCGATTTCGAGCTTCGGATTTCCTTCCAGCACCTTCGAGGCTTCCTGCAGCAACCCTTCGAGTGTCGAAGGCTTGATTTCGTAGCTACCATCGGCCTTTACGATGACCTCTTCTTCCGACCAGGCTGAATCCAGCGCAAAGGCACCCTCAGGGGTCGGGCGGATGGCAACGCGCGGCGTATTCAGCACGGCCTTCAGCGGATGCTTGATTGGTTTCGTCCGAACGAGAAGCGCGATCGGCGTATCGTCGCCGATGTGCGGGCCGGCTTCCGCAACGATTGCCGGCACCTCGCCGCCTGCCGCCAGCAAGACAGCATCGGCCGCCCAACGGGCGCCACTCGCAGTCGTGACGCCGCGGGCGCGACCATCCTCTACCTTGACAGCCGCCCGGCCGACATCGGTGACGATTTCGCCGCCCAAAGACCGGAACTCCTCGGCCAGAACGCCGATCAGGGATGGCAGATCGACCCAGCCTTCGCCCGGATTGAAGATAGCACCCTGCCGCGTCACAGAACGAGGGTCGACGCCCGGCGTCGCTTTCGCAATCTCACCCGACGTCAGCAATTGTGCATGATAGCCAAGATCACGCTCGTAATCGAAGACGGCGGCGATGTCGTTATCGGCTTCGTCGGCATCCCAGGTCAGGCCTCCGTCAAAGCGTAGCCATGCCGCATCCGGATATCTGGCAGAAAGTGTGCGATAGCGGTCGATGCCGGCCAAACGCAGCCGATGATAGGCATCGGAGCGGCGCCTTGCGGAATTGAGCCAGGCGAGCGAACGGCCCGATGCGCCGTTTGCCAGCGGGCCGTCGTTGATCAGCGTTGTCTGAACGCCAAGCCGCGCCAGATGAACGGCGCTGGAAACCCCGAAGATACCGCCGCCGACAACAACGACTTTCAAAGAACGAGTGGGAGCATGCATGTTGGAAAACCTTGTCAGTAAGGAATGTTACGATCGAAGGGCCGCCTGATTTCTCGCCGGCCCTGTTTGTCAGAGGACCTCGGCGAGGAAGCGTTTCAGCCGTTCGCTTTGTGGATTGTCGAAGATCTGTTGCGGCGGGCCGGCTTCAACGATGCGGCCTTCATCCATGAAGACGACCTGGTCGGCGACCCTGCGGGCAAACCCCATCTCGTGGGTAACGACCGCCATGGTCATGCCCTGGCGCCCGAGATTGGCCATCAAGTCAAGAACCCCCTTTACCAGCTCCGGATCGAGCGCGCTCGTGACCTCGTCGAAGAGAACGACTTCCGGATCCATGGCAAGAGCGCGGGCGATGGCGACGCGCTGCTGCTGGCCGCCGGAAAGACCAGCGGGGCGGTGATCCTTCCGCCCTGCAAGACCCACTTCCGCAAGGCGGGTCTCGGCAATCCGCCGCGCCTCACCCTTCGGCATTCTCTTGATCTTGGTCAGCGACAGCATGACGTTTTCAAGCGCGGTGTGGTCCGGAAAGAGATTGAAGTGCTGAAACACCATGCCCACGCGGCGACGCAGATTTTCCGGCTTCATGGACAGGATGCTTTCGCCATCGAGCTCGATGTCGCCGCGCTTCGGCTCCACCAGCCGGTTCAGGCACCGGAGCAGTGTCGACTTGCCGGAGCCGGACGGCCCGATGATGCAGATCACCGTGCCTCTCGCTATATCGAGATCGATGCCCTTCAATACTTCGAGATCGCCATAGGACATGCTGAGATCGCGGATCCTGACGGCGCCGCCCTTGAAGCGTGGTCCGGTATCCGTCGGCGTCTGCGTGTCTGAAGCAGCCTCCAGTTCGCCGACTTCAACAAGACCGCTCGTGGCGCCGGAACCGCGACCCTGACGCCCGAGACGCAGACGCGCGTCGATATAGTTGACGAGATGCGTCAGCGGCACAGTGATCACCAGATAGAAGACGCCGGCAAGCAGCAGAGGCGAGAGGTTGCCTGTGACCACGGCTTGGTCCTGGCCGACGCGGAAGATTTCGCGTTCGGAGGCAAGCAGCCCCAGAAAATAGACAAGGCTCGAATCCTTGACGTTGCCGATGAACTGGTTGACGAGCGCCGGCAGAACGCGCCGCACTCCTTGCGGAATGACGATCAGCCGCATCCCCTGCCCGTAACTCATGCTAAGCGCGCGGCAGGCCTCCATCTGACCGCGCTCGACACTTTGAATGCCCGATCGAAAGATCTCGCCGATATAGGCGCCTGCGATAAGGCTGAGCGCGATGATGCCGAGCGGAAAGGGCGATGGGCCGAAGATCTCGCGGCCGATGCGGGCAAAGCCCTGGCCGATGATGAGGATCGTCACGATCGCCGGCAGGCCGCGAAAAATATCGGTATAGATGCGGGCCGGCAGGCGCAGCCAACGGGACTGCGAAATGCCCATGACGGCGAGCACCATGCCGATGATGACGCCAAGCACGGTGGACGACGCCGCCAGGATGAGTGTGTTCTTCAGTCCGACCGTAATCATACTCGGCAGGACTTCTGCCATCGCATCCCAATCCAGGAAGCTACGACGGAGGTTTTCAAGCCAATCCATTCAAATTCCCCATGAAATTCGCCAGGCAGCTAAATGCCGCCGCCCGGCAAACCGGACGGCGGCGCGGCCTTACTTCTTGGGAAGATATTGATCGGGCATCGGCGAGCCGGGGAACCACTTCTCATAGAGCGTCTTCCAGGTGCCGTCCTGCATGGCTTCGTGCAGCGCCTTGTTGAGCGCCAGACGGAAGGCGTCGTTGCCCTTGTGGACGACGAAGCCCGCCGGTGCATCGAAGGATGGGATATTCACCGCAATCTTCAATGCCGGATAGCGCTCGCCATATTGTTTGGCTGCTTCATAATCGAGGAAATGCGCATCGACGGTGCCGTTGTTCAGCGCCGCCACGGCAGAATTGTTGTCCGGAAATTTGACAAGATCGGTGCCTGCGAAATTCTTCGCAGCGTAGATCTCCTGCAAGGTGCCCTGCACGACGCCGAGGCGTTTGCCCTTGAGGCCGGTTGCATCCTTGATCGAGGCATCCGATGTCAGAACCGAGAGATAGCCGGCGAGATAACCATCGGAGAAATCGACCGTTTTCTTCCGTGCCTCGGTGGTTCCGATCGCGGCAACGGCGACGTCGAAGCGCTGGTTGGCGACCGACGGCAGCAGGGCCGAGAATTCCTGGCCGGTGAACGTCACCTTATCCTTGGGAAAGCCCATACGCGAAACGACATTCAGAAAGAGTTCGATATCGAAGCCGGTGAATTGGCCATCGGCCGTCGTGAAGGTGTAGGGCTTGGAATCTCCCATCGTACCGACGCTGATGACGCCCGGATCGATCAGATTGTAGGGATTATCGGCGGCGACCGCCGGGCCGACGCTTGCTGCGACGAGATAGGCCAGCGCGCCAGCGCGCAGAGGCGCGGCTATGGCCGAGAAAATACTGAATAATTTCATGTTCGTTCTCCGCTCTGAAGGATGCTCTTATCGGCATTCGTGCATGCGCGTCCGTATTCCCCGACCATACATCGGCAAGAGATTATCTGGACAAGAGACCGGTATCATGTAAAAAGAGACCGGTCTCAATGCTATTTGTTAACTTCAGATTGACCGTCCGTCAACAACTCTTGTAATCGTCATCCCATGGAAGAGCCCCTCACCTCGAAACGCTCCGTTACAGTCGCCGATGTTGCCAGGGCAGCGAATGTCTCGAAGGCCACCGCGGCTCGTGTGCTCGGCGGCTACGGCGTCGTCAGCGACAAGGTTCGCGAGCAGGTGCTTGCCGCTGCCGCGGCGCTCGAATACCGGCCAAACGAACTGGCCCGTAGCATGACGACAGGTAAATCCGGCATCATCGGGGTTGTGGTCGGCGATATCGAAAATGCCTTCTTCAGCCTTGCCGTCCGAGGAATCAGTGATGCCGCGCGCATGGCCGGCTTCAATGTGATCATTGCCAATTCCGGTGAAGAACTCGATACAGAAAAGTCAGCGGTCGACCTGCTCATCGGCAAGCGCGTCGATGGATTGATCGTGACGCCGGCGCGCTGCGACCAGATGGGGCATCTTCGGGACATACGCCGCGTTGGCGTGCCGCTCGTTCTGTTTGACAGAAGCGTTCCGGAGCTGGGCGTCGATGCGGTCACCGGCGATGATTTTGACGCGGCCATGATCGCCACCCGCCATCTTCTCGATATGGGGCATCGGCGGATCGCCTATATATCGGCGATGGATGCCGAGAGCGAACTCCTTGGCGATAGCCGCAGCATTTCCAATTCCGCAGTGCGCGAACGCGTGGAAGGCGTGCTGAAGCAGCAGGCTGATGCCGGCATTGAGACGGCTCGATATTACGTGCGGCTTGGCGCAACCAATCAGCCCAGGACTGACGCTGTCGTCAAGAGCTTGCTGCAGGACATGGCGCCGCCGACCGCCCTCATCGCATCAGACAGTCTCGTCGGACTTAGGATCTTCAAGACCTTGCAGACACTGGGATTGTCCATACCGCGCGATATATCGATGATCTCTTTTCTGGATGCGGACTGGACGACCGTCACCACACCGCCGATTACCGTCATCGACCAGCCCGTCTACGAGATGGGCAAGAAGGCGGCCGAGCGTCTGATCTCGCGGCTGAACGGCAAGGATCTGCCTGTCGAGCGAACTGCCATCAAAACGAGCCTGATCAAACGCGGATCGGTCGCCTCCCCATCCCGCAACGGTCAATAACGTCTCGCATCGTGAGTTACGGCGCGGATATGATTGCGATGACGCGCCATGCAATTGCTTACGCCATCATGGGCTGCGTCAATCGACTTCGTCACCCAGCGTAAGATCTTCTGCTTAGGAGCATTGCTCTAAAACCTCGGCGGCTTTCTGCCGGCTGAGCGATGGGCAGCGATGACGGTATTGGCCATCAGCATGGCGATCGTCATCGGACCGACACCGCCTGGAACCGGCGTGATGGCCTGAGCGACTTCGGAGACTTCGCCATAGGCGACATCGCACACCAGCCGCCGCTTGTTTCCCGTCGATCACTGTTGCGAGCGCCATCACTCACCCCATGCGCTCGGAGGCATAGGACCCCGGACTTGCCGGGAAGACGACGGTGCGGTTGCCGTTGAGGAAGGTGCGGAAGTGGATATGCGCATGGATGGCGCGGGCGAGAACCTGGCTCTCCACATCGCGGCCGATTGAGACATAGTCCTCGGCCGACTGCGCATGCGTGATGCGCGCCGTGTCCTGCTCGATGATCGGACCCTCGTCGAGATCGGCCGTCACATAATGCGCCGTCGCCCCGATCAGCTTCACCCCGCGCTCATAG
>JAAMEZ010000057.1 GCA_013322215.1 Martinezella rhizogenes | reverse complement strand
GGTTCAAATCATGCCCCCAAAACCAATCAATTCCCCCCGCAGCACCCCTCAAAAAACAAAACTCCCCCAATACGTAAGGGCAAAGGCCTGCCAATCTTGCACTCCTGCTGGCATGTCTTCGACAAGACAGGCGGCCATGCCGGCGTCGAAAGCCAGCACGCGCCCCGATCACAACTGGCAGAAGGACACGCGACGCCCTTTTTGCGGATATGTTCTCCAAACCCGACGCTCTCTAATCGGCAAGCTATTCCGGCCAGAGCCTCGATATCAATCTTTCTCCGCGTCATCGAGCTTGCCCCATCGCCAGCGCCATGGGGCATCGCTTTTCCACCAGATAACGAAGATAAACAGTGCCGTCGGTATGATGATCGCTGCGGCATAGGTGATCGGATTGTTGTTCGAATAAGGCGTGGCCATGGAAATGGCTGCTGCGAGCGCGAGCGCATAGATCGCGATCGCCACCCAGCCCTGCCAATGGCACGGCAGACCTGCTCCACAGCCATAGGCCTTCACCCGGAACCACGGTACCTTCGTCCTCATTCGGCTGCATCCTTCATCGGATCGGCCGCCGATCCACTCTTCCTCAACGCCGGCATTGTTCGGCAGCTTTCGATCAACGACAAGGCCACCGGCACGAAAATGAGCGTCAGCGCCGTCGAGGACAGGAGCCCGCCGATCACGGCATGTGCCATCGAAGCACGCTCCTGCCCGCCTTCGCCGAAGCCGAGCGCCAGCGGCATCATGCCGATAATCATCGCCGAGGTGGTCATCGCGATCGGTCGAAAGCGGACAATGCCGGCATCGATCAGGCTTTGACGCATGTTTGCACCCTGCCGCCGCCGCTTGTTGGCATGATCGACAAGCAGGATGGCATTCTTGGTGACGAGGCCCATCAGCATGATGAAGCCGATGACAGAGAAGATGTTGATCGTCGATCCCATGACGAGAAGACCGATCATTACCCCGCTGATCGAAAGCGGCAGGCTGGTCATGATCGCGACCGGCTGCACGAAGGAGCCGAATTGCGAGGCAAGGATGAGGTAGATGAAGACGATAGCCAGCATCAGCGCCTGTGCCGCATAGCCGAAGTTTTCGGCCATATCGTCCGCTTCGCCGCCGATCGTCATGCGATAGCCCGCCGGCATGGTCTGCCCGGCGATCAATGTCTGGATATCGCGCACGACTTCGCCGAGCGGGCGACCGCTCAGATTGGCGGAAAGGCGAACCTCGCGGTCGCCGTCGCGTCGGATGATCGTCTTCGGCGCCAGGGTCTCGGTAATATCGGCCACCTGGGATAGCGGCGCGGTGGCGGCGGGACTTGTCACGCCCTTGCGATCGACGGGGATAGGGATCCGCGCAAGGTCTTCAACCGTTCGGCGCCCGCTCTCCGACAGCCTGATGGCGACATAGCGCGATTCGTCGCCGCCATGTGCCCAGCTGGTCAGCTTCTCGCCAGCGACAAGCGGGCGAAGATTGTGCTCGATGGTCGCGGTCGAAATCCCCAGATCAGCCGCTTCGTCCGCACGTAACCGCACCATCAGCATAGGCCGCTTCTTGTCCGCAGAGGATTCGAGATCGATGATCCCCGCGAGCTTGCCGAGCTTGGCCATCATGTCGTGCGATATTTCCTCCAGCACGTTCAGATCCCCACCGAGGATCGATATCTGGATTGTCTTGGCCTGCGCGCCGGAGACCTCTCCGGGTTGGCCCACTTCGATCCTGGCACCGGCGACAGGGCTCAGCGCGTCGCGAAGCTTCGGCGCAATGGTCACCGAAGTCATGCTTCTCTTGTCAGGTTCCACCATCGAAGCTGCGATTCTGGCCTCGTTGGTGTTGCCGCCATCGCCGCTGTTAACAGTCGAATACAGGTCCTTGATGTCGGGATAGCCCCGCAGGACGTCTTCGGCCTGCCGGATCTTGGCGGCGGTGTAGTCGACCGACGATCCCTCCGGCAGGGTGAGGCCGACGGCGACCATGCCCTGATCGGACTTCGGCACGAATTCCATGCCGATTCTGGGAATGAGGCAGAGGCTTGCGGCAAACATAGCAAGCACACAGACCGAAGTGACTGCGCGATGATCGAGACACCAGCCGACCATGTCGCCATAGCGATGTGCGATCCGCTCGAAGGACGTGTCGAAACGGTCGAGCAAGGCTCGCAATCGTCCCTTTCGTTGCTGCACCGGCTGATCGGCCCAGACGCTCGACAGCATCGGATCGAGCGTGAAGGATACGAAGAGCGAAATCATCACGGCAACGGAGACGGTCACGCCGAATTGCAGGAAGAAGCGGCCGATCACGCCACCCATGAAGACGACCGGCAGGAAGACTGCGACGATCGAGAAGGTCGTTGCCAGCACGGCAAGACCGATCTCCGTGGTGCCATCAAGCGCGGCCTGCCGGCGATCCTTGCCCATGGCCGCATGGCGGCTGATGTTTTCACGCACGACGATGGCGTCGTCGATCAGAATGCCGATGCAGATCGACAGCGCCAGCATGGTCATCAGATTGAGGCTGAAGCCGAGAACAGCGATGGCGGCAAACGTCCCGATGACCGCGACCGGCAGGGTCAATGCCGTGATGATGGTCGAACGCCAGGAGTTGAGAAACAGAAGCACGATGACGATGGTCAGCGCGCCGCCTTCGATTATGGTGTGTTGAACGTCGCCGATCTGGCCGATGATGGTGCGGGAGCTGTCCTGCGAGACGACGATGCCCATATCCCTGAGCGCATCGTCCTTCCGAAGTTTAGCCAGCTCCCGTTCAACACCTTTGGCAACGTCGACGGTATTGGCGCCTTCCAGCTTATTGATATCGAGGCCGAGCGCCGGCCTGCCGTTGAACCATGCCCGGCTTTTCGGATCGGCGCCCGCCTCTATCACGTCGGCGACTTCAGAGAGGCGGATGGCACGCCCGGCGCCGTCCTGGGCGATGACGATATCGGCGAATTCCTTGACGCTGCCCGGCTGCGCGCTGACGGTGATGCTGCGCTCGCGCATCGAGGAGACGAGAGAGCCTATCGCGCTGTCGCGGGTCGCCCGCTGGATCGCCTCGATCAGGCTCGGGATCGGGATGCCGAAGGATTGCAGTTTCACCGGGTCGGGCTGAATGCGCACCCGGTCTTCGCTGCCGCCGACCAGCGTCACCTGTCCGACGCCCGGCACACGCCGCAGGCGCGGCACGATCGTCGTGTCGGCGATCTGCGTCATGCGGCTGATGGAAATATCGGCGGAGAAGGCCGCCAGCGACATGATCGGCGCGTCCTGCGGATTGAAGCGCGTGACGAGCGGCCGATCGGCGCTATCGGGAAGCACATCCTGCAATCGCGATATGCGGTCGCGCACCTCGTCGGCTGCCGCTCTCGACGGCGTTTCGAGGGTGAATTCCGCAATGACAAGCGAATTGCCCGTCGAGGAATGCGAGGAGATCTTCTTGATGCCGGAGATGGCGCCGATGCTTTCCTCGATCGGCCGGCTGACTTGCTGCTCGACGGCGAGTGCCGACGCGCCATCGTAATTGGTGGAGACGACGACGGTCGGCAGATCCACCGAAGGCAGGAGGTCGACCGGCAGGCGCGACCAGGCGACGATGCCAAGCACGACGATCGCCACCATTACCATGGTGGCGAAAACAGGCTGCTGAATGGAGATACGGGCAAGAAACATGGGGATAGTCCTCAGCGCCCGGCGATCTTGACCAGAGTGCCGCTCGTGACGTCCTTGAGCGGGACAGTTATGATGCGATCGCCCTCGTTTAGTCCGCTCCGAACCTCGACGAGATCCTCTCCGATCCGGGCATTGCCGAGGGTTATGGGCTGCTGGCGGACAGCGCCATCCGAGATCGTCCGGATGAAGGTGTCCCCGCCTTCTTTGATGACCGCTGCAGCGGGAACTGCGAGAATGTCGTCATGGCTTTCGATCTGCAGCGTGCCGTGGCCGAACATGCCGCTGCGAAGACCCGGCATCGCCTGTTCGATCCGCAGGTAGACCTGCAGCGAGCGTGAGCCGTCCACGGTCGCGGGGCTGATCCTGTCGAGTCGCGCCGAAAGGGGCTTCTCCGGCAGGCCTTCGATCTCGATCTCCGCCGTCTGACCGATCGAAAGCCAGGCGCTTTCCTGCGGCGGGATGAGAGCCACCAGGTCCAGCCTGGCGATATCGACGACCTCGAAGAGTTCGGTGTTGATCGAGACGGCCTGGCCCGGATTGACCCTGCGCGTATTGACGATGCCGTCAAAGGGCGCGGTGACGACCGCATCATCGAGGGCGCGCCGCGCTTCCGCTTCCTCGGCCTGCAGGGCGCGCAATTCGGCCTTCAGCACCGCGACGTCGGTCTCGACCTCGATCAGTTTCGCCTGGGCGACGCCGCCCGTTGCGGCGAGGCTGCGGGTGCGTTCCAGGTCCTTCTGCGCGCGCAGCAGCGTTGCGGCCTTGGCTTCGGTGGTTGCGACCAGCTTGTTGAGGGACAGCGTCAGCGTTTCCGTGTCGAAACGCGCAATGACGGCGCCGGCCTGCACGGCCGTGCCGATATCGGCCTCCACAGCGGCCAGCGTCCCGGACAATCTGGCGGTGAGAGTCACGCGACGGGCCGGCTGGATGAAACCGTTGATGCGAATCTGCTGGCGGTAGTTTTCGCGGCGAACCTGCATCACTTCCACGGCGGCGACTTCGATCGTTTTGATATCGGCGGTCTGCCGAGTGGCGGAAGGGGCGTTACGTGCATCGTTCCCGGCCGGCGCGATCACGATGCCTGCAACTCCTAGCGCGGTCAGCGTTAGGGCAATCGTTATTTTCATGACAACGCTCATCATGACACCTGACATCATGCTTTCATTTCATGATCGAGAGCGGCGAAAGAACTGACTCGGGGTTTGATCAGCCATCCTCCGCCACTCTCCGTCGGGCACGCCTTGGCTTGAAAGGCGGGCCGACCTCTGCAAATCGGCAATCAGAAGCGATAGTTCAGGCCGGCCTTGATGACGTGATCGCGCAGATCGGTCTTCGACTTGCCGCTCGATGTCGTCGTGGAGACGTCATTGGTCATGACGTAGTTGTATTCGATCTTGGCCGACAGGCCGCCGCCGAAGCCCTGTTCGACGCCGCCGCCGACAAGGTAGCCCTGCTTCCAGCCGCCCGAGGTGGAAATGCCCTTGCCGCCTTCGAACTTCGTCATCGTCAGACCGGCCGTTCCGTAGACGAGCGTCCGATCGAAGGTCAGGCCGGCCTTGGCCTTGGCGGCGCCGCGGAAGCGTTCTTCCACCTTGCCGTTCGGCACGCGCAGCTCGTTGTTTCCGAGGTAGGAGCCTTCCAGTTCGGCGCCGACGATGCCAGGCCCCACCTGGAAATTGTAGCCGGCTTGCACGCCGCCGGTCAGGCCCTTGCCATCGGCAAAAGGGTTGAACTTGGGCGATGCGATACCGCCATGGGCACCAAAGTAGGCGCCGCTCCACTGGAAGGCCGGTGGCCTGTCATAGCCGGCATCCGGGGCTTGATAGGTGGTGAGATCGGCTGCAGAGGCATTCGTCGCGGCCGTCATGGCCAGAGCCGCGAACAGAATTGATTTTGCGCTAAGCGACATTGCTAACTCCATACGAAACCCATGCGCCATCCCTAGGCGCTCGCAAGGTCTCTGTTGCGTTGGAGAACCGGACATCGGTTCCTGCTGCTCTCCGATGCCGTCCGTCTTGGGGAGCGGATCGTCTTCGAGAGATGCAGATCATTTTGCCGGTGAGAATTGCGGGTACATTGCAGGATTCGAAAATATTGAAAAATTATCGAGTATTTTTATGCGGTTGTTGGCAATTTCTTAACTAAATCTTAAAGATGGGCATTGCCTGGCGAGCCAGGCCGTCAGCCCGGGAAGCAAAGGCGGAAACAGGCGCCACCCTGCGGATTGTCGGTAACGGCGACATGGCCGCCATGCCGCTGCATGATCTCCTTCACCAGATTGAGCCCGAGGCCGGCACCGTGCTCATGCGGCTGAAGACGGTGGAAGGGCTCGAAGATCCGGTCGCGTTCCTTAGCCGGTATGCCAGGCCCTTCGTCCGTCACCTCGATGACGGATCGCCGGTCGATCCGGATCGTGATGTTTCCCTTGCCGCCAGCATGCTCGATCGCGTTCTGGACGATATTGAGGACGACACGCTGCAGCGCACCGGCATCTCCCTGGATAATCAGATGGTCGAGCCCGGTTTCGAGCGAGAGATCGTAGCCCTGTGCGATCGCCAGCGGCGCCATGTCGGCCGCAACGTTGCGGCAGATCTCCACCAGATCGACCGAGGAAAAATTCGCGCCGATAACGTCAAGGCGTTGCAGATCGAGCAGTTGTTCGGCCAAAGCCGCGATGCGGCCGGCATCCGACAGGAGCCTGTTGCGGATCGGCCCTTCGGCGATCGTTTCGACACGTGTCTGCAGAATGGCGACCGGCGTGCGCAATTCGTGCGCCGCATCGAGAATGAACCGCTGATGGCGCTCATGCCCCTCGTCGAGGCGCTGCAGGGCGCCGTTGATGGCATTGACGAGCGGCATCACTTCGCGGGGAATGCCGCTCTCCGGCAGCCTGTACCCGCGCCGGTCGATATCTATAGCCTCTGCTTCCTTCGCGACGACGGAAAGGCGGGAGAATGCCCGGCTCACGATCCACGGGATGACGACGATCGTTATGATGACGAGCAGAACAAGGATAGGTACCATCAACAGGTTGGAGAGCAGCAGGATGGCATAGGTCATGCTGAACACATCGCCCTTGCCAAGCACGGTAAAATCCCCGGCGGGGCCGGATACGTTGCGGATGACCGCCAGGTACGAGAAGGGTGGCGTAGTGTCCCGGATGTCGCCGAAGGTGATGCGATCGAGGTTCTCCGCCATCACGGCATAGACCGCCGGGACATTGCCGGTCTGGATGATCTCGCCCTTGTCACTGCGGGCAACGAACCAGAAATCCGCAGAACGTTGCCGTATCTTTGCGAGCTCTTCCGTTTCGTTGAGCACGAGATGGCCATCGGGCTCGCGTTCGATGGCACTCGCCGCCGCATCCGCGAATGCGGGATCGGAAAGAACGATGCCTTCGCCCGCCTGTATCAGGTAGGCGACGAAGGCGACGCTGAACAGCAGCAGGATACCCGCCTGGAAGAGCAGAAGCTGTGCAATGAGCCGGCGTTTCAGCGATTTTGATTTGGGATGCTTCATGTAAGCGGTCTCAGGAGGTAGCCGACGCCGCGAATGCCGTGGATTTCGATATCGGCCTGAGCATCGGCCAGCTTCTTGCGAAGCCGCGATACGTGTGAATCGAGCGCATTCGACTGGATTTCGTCGTCGAAGGCATAGACGGCCTCTTCCAGTGCGGCCCTCAGAACGGTTCTGCCCTGGCGACGGATAAGCGTTTCCAGCACGAGAAGCTCGCGTCGCGGCAGATCGAGCGCCCTGCCATCGATCCGCGCTTCCCTGTCGTCGAGATTGAATTCCAGCTTGCCGAGCTTGGCGATCATCGGGGCGACGGTTGCCGGCCGGCGCATCAGCGCACGGATGCGCGCCAGAAGTTCCTCGAGTGCGAATGGCTTGGCCAGATAATCGTCGGCGCCGAAATCCAGCCCCTTGACGCGATCGGCGACGGAGCCGCGGGCGGTGAGCACGATGACAGGCGTCGCCGCGCCGATCGCGCGCAAATCCCGGATAAGCTCCAATCCGTCGCCATCGGGCAGCTGCCGGTCGAGCACGATCATATCATGCACCTGCTCGGCGACGGCGCCTCTTGCAAAATCAAGGTTCGGAGCGTGATCCACGATGATATCGTATTGATGCAGGGCGGCCGCAAGCGCCTCGGCCATCTGCGGCTCATCCTCTACAAGCAAGAGGCGCATTCTCACCCTCCATGAAACGAAATAGTGTTGTCCAAGACATAGCGACGAACATTACGGCATCATTGCGCGCAACCAGGCGTGCGCCTCATCGACGGCTCTTATCCCGTTTTCGGTCAGTCGGTCTGGATGCATTCGAGCCAGGCGGCGCTGACGGCGGCTGCCAGCGACAGCAGGAAGATCAGTAGGATGCAGGTCGTGCGGAACGAGGTCAGGCCGATTGCAGCGCCGGTCAGCATATATTCCAGCAGAAGAAACAGCAGAACCATCGAATAGGAAAGACCCATCACATAGGGCCGGCAGTTACGCGGCGCTTTCATCTGCAAGATCGCGACAAAGGCGGGCGAGAGCCAGCCATTCGCCAGCCCGGCGACGAGGCCGGCAAGCATCATCGTCAGCGGCGAAATCTGCATCCACAGAATGCACATCGAGAGAGCGAGGCCGAGGAGGGCTCTCGAAACGATGACCGCGGGCGCCGGCATGGCGTGGCGAGACGCAAGGTGCAGGTTCATCATGATCGTGCCTGTTGCCGATGCCGCGATGAAGAGCCCGAGCCATGCGACCTCGAGACGCAATGCGGCCGGCACGACGAAGACCTGCAGCACGATGAAGAAGCCGAGCGCAGCACTTGCCCAAAGCGTGAATGGCAGCGACGCGGCCGCGGCGCGGAGCCGCTTTCCGGCATGGACGATATCGCCAAGTCTCGGTGCCGGGCCTAAACGAAACCTCGGCAGGCTGAAAGACAGGAGCATCATCGTGGCGAAGTTGCCGACGACGATCCACCAGGCCGCGTCCTTCGGGCCGATGACGGCGATGACGAAAGCGCTCGCTGCAGAAGCCGTCAGCAGCACAAGCCCGTCGATCGTGTCGTCGATGGAATTGGCAGTGGTCGAGGACAATCTTGAAAGGCGGGCGATTTCCGGCGTCTTCGCTTCGGTCGCGACCGTCGCCGGTCCATCGAGGATGGAGCCGATGAAGCTCAGAAGGAGAAAGGTGCCTGCGTGTAGAAAATCCGCCATATAGAGCACTGCAATCATCAGCGACGTCAGCATCCCGACCTTCGCGGAGATGAGCGCGGTGTAGCGTGCACCCAGCATCTCGGCCACGTAGCCGCCGAAGATCATGCCGATCAGGAGCGCGGCGCTATTCACCAAGGCCATTAGCGCCATGCAGACGACGCTGCCGGTTAAGTCGTACATGATCCAGGGATAAAGAATGGTCGCAAAGGCGTGGCTGGCGTTCAGGGCGACATTGCTCAGTTGAAGCCCGACGAAAGGCCAGCGTGTGCTGCGTTGAAATTGTTGAAACACGGTTCTTTCCCGACGATCGTTTGTGTCGTCAGGTTCAGCGCCCTGCCTTGCGGTAACATTACGGAGATCGAAAATTTTGCGGGTGACACCGGAAACCGCAATGGTCCACTGCGCCACCCTCGGCGATCATGTGCACGGGCTCGAAGGTCTATTCGCAGCGTTGGCCCGTTGCGCGGTCGAAGAGATGCAGTGCGCTGGCGTCGAAGCCGAGCTTGAAGGTCTGCCCTTCGGCAATCGCGGTGCGCGGCGGCAGGCAGGCCATCAGCCGCTGCGAGCCCGCCTGTGCGGTGACGATCAGCTCCGGACCGGTTAGTTCCGCGACTTCGCAGACGGCCTCGAGCTTGCCGTCTTCGTCGAGATGCAGCGTTTCCGGCCGGATGCCGACCACCAGCTCTTGACCCTGTTTGATCGCGGCTTTCGTCGCCGGCATGGGCAGCGTGATCGAGGTTCCGTCGATGCGCAAAGAACCCTGATCGGCCGTCGCGTTCAGCAGGTTCATCGGCGGCGCGCCAACGAAGGTCGCAACATAGAGTGTTGCCGGATGATTGTAGATCTCGTCCGGCGTGCCGAGCTGCTCGATCCGTCCGTCCCGCATCACGGCGATGCGGGTTGCGAGCGTCATCGCTTCGATCTGATCGTGCGTCACGTAGACGACCGTGGTCTTCAGCATCTGGTGCAGGCGCTTCAACTCAGTGCGCATTTCCATGCGCAGCTTGGCGTCGAGGTTGGAAAGCGGCTCGTCGAAGAGGAAGACTTCTGGCTTGCGCACCAGGGCACGGCCGATCGCCACGCGCTGGCGCTGACCGCCGGAAAGCTGGCTCGGCTTGCGCTCCAGCAGCGCTTCGATCTGCAAGAGCTTCGCCGCCTCGCGCACCGCCTTGTCGCGCTCGGCTGCAGGCACCTTGCGCATTTCCAGGCCGAAGCCGATGTTGCGGTGGACCGAAAGGTTTGGATAGAGCGCGTAGGACTGGAACACCATGGCGATATCGCGATCCTTCGGATGCACGCCAAGCACGGAGCGATCGCCGATACGGATATCCCCGCTCGTCGCCTCGGCAAGCCCGGCGATGATGTTGAGCAGCGTGGACTTGCCGCAGCCCGACGAGCCGAGCAGCACCAGGAACTCGCCGCTTTCAAGGGAAATATCGATGCCCTTCAGCGTCTCCACTTCGCCATAGCTCTTGCGGATGTTCTGGATTTCGAGCGCGCTCATTGAACGGCCTCCTCGGATGCTTTGGCCGAGCCGTAGCTGCGCGGCAGAGTGGAAATGGCGCGGGAAGCGACGGCGGTCCCCGCCGAAAGGCAGGCTGCAGGCGGCTCGCCACGGGCTAGGGCGGCCAGAAAGCCGGCATTGAAGACATCGCCGGCGCCGATCGTATCGACGACCGTGACGCGCGGTGCCGCGGCCGAAACGAGATTGCCGTCGGCATCGATGGCGAGCGCTCCATCAGGGCCACGCTTGACGACGAAGATGGCGCCTTCGGGCATCAGCGCATGCAGCGCGCGTGCAGCCTCGGCCGGATCGTCTATGCCGGCTAACGTTGTGGTCTCGACCTCGTTCATCAGCGCCACGCCACAGCGGGAAAGCCAGCGCCGCGTGGCGTCGCAATTCGCCTGCGTCCAGCCATCCAGCGGCCAGCCGGTATCGAGCGCGACCGTGATCCGGTGCTTGTCGGCCCAGTCGAACAGGGCGTCGTAGTCGCGGGCGAGGTCTTCGGTGAGGAAGGCACCGCACAGTAGTGCATAGCCGCCGGCAAGCCTCTCGCCGTCGAGAACCGTCAGCACATCGTCGAGGCTGAATCGCGGCAGATGCCCGCGCGTCGTGAAGAAAGTGCGCTCTCCATCCGGATGGGTGATGCCGACCGAGAGCGTCGTGCCCTCCGGCCTGACGGGCCACTTGCTGCTGCGCGCGCCGAATGCCTCGCTGAGCCAGCGTCCGAACTCGTCGCTGCCGACATTGGCCGATATTTCGTAGTCAACGCCGAGGCCTTCCCAGGCGAGCGCGCTGTTGCCCGCCTGGCCGCCGACGCGCAACTCGTCGTGATCGACGATGATCTCGGTGCCGGCCTTCGGCCATGGCGCCGCCGGCCCGAGGATCAGGTCGATATTGACGTTGCCGATGACTGCAAGCGGCTTCATTCATTCGCTCCGGGTGATCTTGGTGGAGCGGACCGGCGTGCCGGCATTCTCCACTCGCTCGTCGGCAAAGGCGATCATCAGCGCCTGGGCGACGGGCAGCATCTGGAAGATGGCGGCAAGGCCGGTTTCCGGCTTGAAACGCAGCGTGACGCAGCCGGGCACGGGCTCTTCCTCGGAGCCGTCGAATATGACCACGGGCGCATCCGTCTCGATGGCGGAAACGGCCATGGCCGTCACGAGGCTCGCCGTCGCATCGTTACCACGGAAGAGGACGACGCCGATCGACGGTCCCAGCATTTCCATCGGGCCGTGGCGCAGTTGACCGCCTTCGAGCGAAAAGCAGGGGCGGCGGGACAGCTCGGTCAAGCCAAGCGCCAATGCCTCGGCGATGCCCTGCAGGCGGCGGCCTGAGGTGACGACGGTCGCGACATCCGCGAGAGCCGCAAGTGCCGGCTTGATATCGAGCGCCTCCGGAAAGCGCAGCACGGCCAAAGCGCGTGTCGGGTCCTGACCGAGGGCGGCGAAGATCGCCAGATGCAGTGCGAAGCTGACGGTGAGGCTGCGGGTTGCCGCAAAGGCAAGCTCGGTGCCGCCGGCGCCGACGAGGGATGGAGCGGTCCTCGCAAGGAAAGAACCGCCTTCCAGCGTCAGGCCGAAGGTCTCGGCAGTGCCGCCCGTTTCGTTGAACCAGCGCACGACCTCGGCGCTTTCGCCGGATTGCGAGGTCATGAAGATCGTGCGGCCCTTGAGCGACAGCGGCTGGCCGAGCTGCTCGGAGAGCGGCAGCGCGATCGCATCGATGCCGGCGGCGCGATAGAGCGGCTCGACAGCGCGGTTGACGGCGTGGGAACCGCCCATGCCGAGCAGTAGCAGCTTGCCCGTGCGCTTCAGCGAGGCGGCCGCCTTGGCGGCCATATCGGCAGCGGCCTCGAAGGAAGCGAGCGCGTCGGCATGTTGGCGGACCATTTCGCGGTCGATGGCTGCAAGTCCGGCGGGGCCTGTTTTCTCTTTGGTCATGGTCATCCCTTGACGCCGCCATTGGTCAGGCCCGAGATCAGGGCGCGTTGCATGACAAGACCGATCAGCACCGGAGGCAGGGCGGCCAGCACGCCGGCAGTCGCGATCAGTCCGTAATCCGAGACACGGCCGCCGGCGAGATCCGCTATGGCGACGGTGAGGGTTTTTGCGCGCTGGTCTGACGTGAAGAGCAGCGCATAGAAGAATTCATCCCAGGCAAGCAGGAAGGCGAAGAGCGCTGAAGTCGCCATCACGGGCATGGCAAGCGGCAGTGTGATGATCTTCAAGGTCTGGAACAGCCCGGCGCCGTCGATCATTGCGGCTGCCTCGATCTCTTTGGGGATGGAATCGAAGCCTGATTTCATCAGCCAGGTCGTGAACGGCGCCAGGATCGTCAGATAGACGAGTGCCAGGCCGAAGATGTTGTTGAGCAAGCCGAGATGGGCAAGGCCCATATAGAGCGGCACGGCGAGCGCGACCGGCGGCAGCATGTAGGTGGCGATGACCATGGAGAGCGACCATCCCACGGACGGCGTGCGCGATACGGCCCAGCCGGCGGGGATGGCGAGCGCGATCGCGGCGATCGTCGCCATCCCAGCCACTTCGATGCTGTTGCGCAGCGACGAGGTGAAGGCGGCGCCCTCGCTGTTTTCCAGCGTCGACAAGAGCACTTTGTAGCGCGAGAAATCAACCGTCTGCGGCCACCAGCGCAGCGGTTTGGCGGCAAGATCGGCAGCCGGCGAAATACTCATGATGAAGAGCCAGGCGATCGGCGCGAGGATGACGGCGGCGAGCAGGATGGCGCAGACATAGATGAAGCAGGTAAACAGCGGGCTCTGGCGTTCCATCAGGTGGCACTCCCTGCGGTTTTGCGGACAAGGGCGGCATAGGCGGCGGCCAGCACCGTAACCAGCAGCGTCACGATCAGGGCGAGCGACGCGCCGGACCCCGCGCGCTGGAAGGAGAAGGCCTCCTGATAGACGAGGATGGACAGCGTGCGCGTGCTGTTTGCCGGGCCGCCGCGCGTCATCACCCAGATGATGTCGAAAACCTTGAATGCCTCGATGGTGCGCAGCACCAGCGCCACCATCAGCGGTCCGACAAGATAGGGCAGGATGACGAAGCGGAAGCGCTTGAAGGGTCCGGCGCCATCGACCAGCGAGGCGGCCGTGATGTCGCGCGGCACGGCCTGCAGGGCGGCGAGCGCGATCAGCGCGACCAGCGGGAAATTCTTCCAGCAGTCGGCAACGATGAGTGCCGTCAGCGCCGTGCCCGGTTCGCCAAGCCAGGAGCGGTAGGCGTCGAGCAGGCCAAGCTGGGTGAGCGCTGCATTCAGCGCGCCATATTCCGGATTGTAGATCAGCCGCCAGAGCGTCGCGTTGACGACGGTTGGCAGCGCCCAGGGCAGGATCATCAGCGCGCGCAGCACGCCGCGACCCCTAAAATTCTGGTTGAGCAGCAGCGCGGCCAGCACGCCGAGCACCATTTCAGCGGCGACGGAAATGATCGCGAACCAGGCCGTGGTGATCAGGGTGCGCTGGAAATTGGAGTTCGCCAGCATCTTCGTGTAGTTGTCGATGCCGACGAAATTGCCGCCGGTTCCCACAAGCTTTGCATCGGTGAAAGAAAGGCCGACCGTGTCGACGAGAGGCCAGCCGATGACGGCGATCATCACCACAAGCAGCGGCAGCATCAAAAGCCAGGCGCGAGTTGTCATAGAGGTGCCGGACATGGCAGGCCCCTTCTTTCATTCTTCATGGAGGGTCGAGAGGCGGGCGGTGACTGGCACCGCCCGATAAGACTATCAGAGACCGCTGTTGTCGGCAGCAGACTTCAGCGCGTCTTCCGGAGAAGACTGGCCAAGCAGCGATTCCTGGATCGCCTGCTGCAGTGCCGTCGACAGTTCCTGATATTTCGGCGTCGTCGGGCGCGGATACATGGCGGCGAGGCCGATCTTTGCGGCCGCGATTAGCTCTTCCTGGCCCTTGGTCACGGCCGGATCGCTATAGGACGATGCCCAGATCGGCAGGCTGAGCTTGGCATACTGGTTCTGCGTCGCCTGCGAGGTCATGAAGGTGATGTACTTCCAGGCTTCGTCCGGGTGTTTGCTGGCCGAGGTGATGCCAAGGCCCATCGAGCCGTTGACGGCGGAAGCCTCGCTCTTGCCGGTAACGCCCGGTGCCGGAACGACGCCGACCTTGCCGGCAACCTTGCTGTCCTTCGGGTCATTGGCCATGTTGTACATGTAGGTCCAGTTCAATGCGAAGGCGGCGTCGCCATTTTCGAAGACCTTGCGGACATCCTCTTCGAGGAATTCCTTGGAGTTCGGATTGGTGAGGCCGGACTTGTAGCTGGTGACCATGTACTTCAGGGCATCGAGGCCGCCGCCGGTCTGGAAGTCCGGCTTACCGTCCTTGATGAAGTCGCCCTTATAGGCGCTGACGAGCGTGGCGTAGTCGCAGATCGCGGCTTCGGCCTGCGACCAGCTCCAGGCGATCGGCGTTGCCAGAAGGCCCTTGTCCTTGATGATCTTCGCCTGTTCGTTGAGCTCGTTCCAGGTCTTCGGCGGCGTCTTGATGCCGGCCTTTTCCAGGATTTCCTTGTTGTAGAACAGGTACTTGGTATCGAGAATCCACGGCATGCCATAGTACTTGCCGTCATACTGGACCGTCGTCCAGGCGCCCGGCAGCACGCTCTTCTTCGTGTCGTCGGAGATGCGCGAGGAAACGTCGACCAGAACCTTGTTGGTCGCATATTCGGCAGGCCAGATCACGTCGAAGAGTACGACGTCGTAGCCACCGCCGGACCCTTGAGCGAGCACGGTCTTGTCATGCAGGCCTTCGTAAGGAACGAATTCGAGATTGACCTTGATGTCCGGATTGGCCTTGGAGAAGGCATCCGTCATGGCCCGCACGTCGGCTTCGCTATAGGCGGCCTGCGCCATGAAGAGGGCATTGATCGTGGTTTCGGCAAAGGCATGCGAGGCGAAGGATGCGCCGATCAGCGCTGCGCCGAGCAATGTCTTGTTCAATGATTTCAACATTCCATCCTCCAGTTTTTGACAGTCACGCGATTTTTCCAATGGCGGCTCAAGCGTCGCCATCGGTTGTCGGGCAGGCAATTGGCCGGGCCGGCTGCCGAACATCGATCGGCGCGTCTCTGGAGCCCGAAAGCTCGCTTAAGTTCCCTGATGAAACTCTGTGGTTTCTTTTAAGTCAATTGTCTTGACTAATTTGTTCTTCAATATTCTATTGGTGTCAAGAGGCAAAAACAGATGAACGATATTCGCCCGATCAGGGCTACGAGCGGAACGAACCACGAAGGCACCAGCGCCCATAACCGGCGGGTCATCATCGACGCCCTCAGGCTGAACGGCGCGCTCTCCCGCGCCGATCTTGCACGCGCCACCCGCCTGACGAAGCAGACGGTCTCCAACATCATGGAGGAGCTGGAAAACGACGGGCTGGTGACGTCTAGGGAAACGGTGCGTCGCGGCCGCGGCCAGCCCTCGACGCCCTATGGTCTTGTGCCCGAGGGCGCCTTCGCCATCGGCCTGCAGATCGACCGCCACATCACCCGCGCCATCGCCGTCGATCTCGTCGGCAACGTGCTGATCCGCAAGGAAGCGAACCTGCCGGCCGGCGGACCGGCGACGGGCACGCCCGTCGTCCTGAAGCTGATAGAAGATGTGCGTGCAGAGCTCCGGCAGCGCGTCGCACAGGCCGAGAAGCGCCTCGTCGGCCTCGGCGCGGCGATGCCGGGTCCTTTCGGCATCGAGCAGGAGGATGCCGACAATCCCTGGATGATGGGTGCCTGGCAGCGCTTTCCCTTGCTCGAAACCCTGTCGGCCGGAACCGGTCTCAATGTGACCCTTCAGAACGACGCTGCCGCCTGCGCGACGGCGGAGCGCATGGTGGGGGCTGCCCATGGGCTCGACCACGCCGTTTGCCTCTATGTCGGCTACGGCATCGGCGCGGGGCTCATCCTCGGCGGCGAACTCTATAGCGGTGCTCATGGCAACGCGGGCGAAATCGGCATGGCGCTGTTGACGGCAGGCGGGCAGCAGACCCAACTCGAACATCGCGCTTCGCTGGCTTCCCTCTACGATCACCTCGGCGTCGATCCGATGGCGCCGGACCTCTACTCCCTCATAAACGACCGCGCTGCCGCCGATGATCCCGATATTCTCGCCTGGATCGAAAGGGCGGCGATCGATCTGCGCTGGAGTGTCCAGCTGATCGAAACCGTCTTCGATCCGCAAACGGTGATTCTGTGCGGCGGTGCCCCCGTCGCGCTCGCCACGCGGCTGATCGCGGCCATGCAGCCGCTGCTGCCCTCTAATGCCGATCGTCCCGGCCGATCGCTGCCGCGCGTGCAGCTGGGTATGACCGACCCCTGGGCCGTGGCGCGAGGTGCGGCCGCCGAGCCGATCGGCCATGCCTTCGATCCACGCTTTTCGGCGATCTTGAAATCCTGATATTCAGGGGTGTCTCGGGCTGGCGCCGAGGCGCGCAAGCACCTTGTTCGGAATGCCGTAGCGCTGGATGACGTCACGGCCGTTGCGCAGGCCGCAGATCTCGCGGTGAATGAACATGCCCCAGACGGCTTCGGCGGCAGCATCCACCAGCCGCTCGTGCTCCACGCCTTGCTTGCCCTTGGCTTCGCCGTCCTGCAAGGCGGCAAGCGCTGTCTCGACCTTCATGCCGTGGCGGCCGAGCGAACTCGCCCTCTCCGACATCATCTCATATTCAAGGATTCCGAGGCCGGTTTCCTTGGTTTGCGATGGATTGAAGTTACGCGGCGGGCGAACCGTCATGTAGGGCTCCGCATGCTGGCGGTGTGTCTCTCCACGGTTTTACACAATCTCAGCCGCTTTCCCAAGCCTGACCATGCCGCTTGCGTCATTCTGATCTCGGCGACTGACGTTAGAAATGTTGGATTTCGCCGCTCGTTGTTCCTTTTCGGGTGGTTGCAGGCCGCCATTTAAGATCCAATGGGGACATAAGCGCTCCATCAGAGGCAATCTCGCCCGATGCCACGAGCGCAATTCAAAGAAAGGATATCGGCATGACCAAAGCTCAGAAAAACACAGAAAAGCACTATGTCTATCGGATCATGAACTCGCCGGTTGGCGCCCTAAAGCTCGTCGGCAGCGACGACGGACTTGCCGCGATCCTCTGGGACAATGATCGCCCGGGCCGTGTGCCCCTGCTGATCGTGGCGGAAGATGATAGCCATCCCGTGCTGCTGGAGACAGAGCGGCAACTCCGCGAATACTTCGCCGGCGAACGACAGGCTTTCGATCTGCCACTCGATTTTGCCGGAACAGAGTTCCAGCAGAAGGTATGGCAGGCGCTGCTCGCCATCCCTTTCGGCGAGACGCGCAGCTACCGCCAGATCGCAACGGAGATCGGCTCGGCAAAGGCGATCCGCGCCGTCGGCGCCGCCAATGGCCGCAACCCGATCTCGATCATCGCGCCCTGCCACCGCGTGATGGGCTCGGCCGGTGATCTCAGGGGATTTGCCGGCGGTCTCGAGCGCAAGGCCTATCTGCTGCGGCTTGAGGGCGCGGACACGAAGACATTCGATTTCGCCGCCTGACTTTGGCGATCATTCAGGCAGACATGAAAAGGCCCATCCGGTTTCCCGGATGGGCCTTTTGCTTCAGCACTGTTTGACAGCGCCAGACCTATCTCAGCCTTCGAGCCACTTGACCTGTTCCGGCGTCAGCTTGATGTCGAGCGCGGAAAGGCTGTCTTCCAGCTCGGCGACCGTGCGCGGGCCGATCAGCGGGATGACCGGGAAGGGCTGGGCGACCACATAGGCAAGCGCGATGTGGATCGGGCTGCGGCGGAGCTTCTGCGCCAGTTCGATCGCCCTGTCGCGGCGGCCGAAATTGCGGTCGGAATACCAGACGCGTACCAATTCCTCGTCGTCACGCTTGTCGCGGCCGGCGCGGTCGGTGAAGAAGCCGCGGCCCTGGCTCGACCAGGCGAAGTTCGGGATCTGCTTGGCGTTGAGCCACGCCTTCCAGTCGTCGTCGGAAGCCGCAACGCATCCGGCCCAGATCGGGTCGAGCATTTCCGCTAGCGAGAAGTTGTTGGAAAGGGCGGCCGGTGCCGTCTTGCCGTTCTTTTCGGCATAGGCGATCGCCTCATCGAAGCGGGCGCGCGTCCAGTTCGAGCCGCCGAAGATGCCGCGAATACGGCCAGCCTTCACCTCGGCATCCATGGCATCCACGAACTCGCCGACCGGAACGTCGGTGTTGTCGCGGTGCATGAAGTAGATGTCGACATAGTCGGTCTTCAGGCGGTTAAGGGACTGGTCGAGCTGCTTGGCGATCATGTCCGGGTAGCAAAGCGGCGAATGGGCGCCCTTGCCGATCAGCACGATCTCCTCGCGCGGCACGTTGCGGCTCGTGTGCCAGTCGCCAAAGATGCTTTCCGTCTTGCCGCCGCCATAGACGTAGGCCGTGTCGAAGGCATTGCCGCCCGCTTCATAGAAGGCGTCGAGCGTCAGCGATGCTGCTGCGAAATTCGGGAAGAATTCGAAGCCGAGCGTGACGAGCGATGCTGGCTTGGAGATGCCGGGAATGCTGCGCTTCGGAATGCTGTTACCCTTGGTGACGGTCGCGCCAGCGATATTCTTCGTCCGCTTCGCTGCCTTCTCGACACTATATTCGAGGCCGATCGAAGCGCGCCATTGGTCGAGGACCCGGAGATTGCCGATCGAATCGGCCCAGCTGATGCCGGGATAGGCGAATTCCTTTTGTCCGGCGCGAATGGCATCGCCAGCCGCGTCGACTTCGAAGGAATAGAGCCAGCGATCTTCCTTGACCTCGATCGTCTGGGTCTCGCCGCCCTTGATGACTTCGATCTTGCCGACGCCGCCCTTATGGCCGGAGGCGAACCAGAAGTCGGCTACCTCGATGCGGCCTTCGGAGCCGATGATGCGCAGCGTGTTGTCCTGGTTCGCCATGATCGAGCAGGACACTTCGGCGATGACGTTGTTCGGGAATTTCAGGACGGCGGAAGCCCATTCGTCGACGCCTGTCTGGCCGAGATGGCCAACGCCGGAGACCTTGTCCGGATCGAGAAACGGCTTGCCGTCGACCGCACCGGCGATCAGGCGTGCCATCGAAACCGGATAGCCGCCGACATCGAGAATGCCGCCGCCGGCGGTCTCATTGGCAAACAGCCGGTGTTCTGGATTGACCTTCCCCATGTTGAAGCCGAAGGAGGAGCGGATGATGCGCAGATCGCCGATCACGCCGCTCTTGACGAGTTCGATCAGCTTCGCCGTCTGCGGATGGACGCGATACATGAAGGCCTCGCCGGCGAAAACGCCGGCCTTCTTGGCCTCATAGTAGATGGCTTCCGCATCGAAAGCCGAAAGCGCGATCGGCTTTTCGACGAGCACATGCTTGCCGGCGCGGATCGCCTTGATTGCCCATTCGGCATGGCCGGTGTGCGGCGTGGCGATGTAGACGGCGTCGATCTCTTTGTCGGCAAGCAGGGCTTCGTAACCGCTAACGATGCGCGCGCCGGGGAAACCGTCGCCGAGGCCCGGCTTCTCCGGATTGCGGCTGGCAATGGCCACGAGCTTGCCGCCGCGGGAATGGGCGATACCATCGGCAAAAGTCTGGGCGATCCTGCCGGGGCCGATGATGCCCCAGCGGATTGGTGTGTCGGTCGTCATGAAGTCGTCCTTTCCTAAATCTGCATGCTGTCTTGGGAGGGAGGAGGGGGCAGCGCCTATCGCAATCGGTTGCCGGCGCTGTCGAACAGGAATGTCTTGGCGGCCGATAGCGCCACGGTGAGCTTGTCGCGGTTGCCCGTATTGCGGGATTCTTCGCGCTCGATGACGATCTGCTCGCCGCCTTCGACATTGGCGTAGATGTAGCTGGTGTTGCCGAGATGCTCCGCAACATCGACGTCGACGATCATGTCCACGTCGCCGCGGCCGGCCTCGAGGAAGTGCTCCGGACGGACACCAAGCGTCACCGGCTGGCCGACCTCCAGCTTTGCCGAGGTGACGGGCAATGTCAGGCGGACATTGCGCTGGCCCTTGAGCACGACGGCGATGCGGCCCGGCTGGTTGTCCGTGACCTCGGCCTGCAGGAAGTTCATCTTCGGCGAGCCGACAAAGCCGGCGACGAACTGGTTGGCCGGATCGTCATAGAGATCGAGCGGCGCTCCCACCTGTTCGATGTTGCCGCCGCGCAGCACGACGATCTTGTCGGCGAGTGTCATCGCCTCCGTCTGGTCGTGGGTGACGTAGATCATCGTCGTACCGAGCTTCTTGTGAAGACGGGAGATTTCCACGCGCATCTGCACGCGCAGTTCGGCGTCGAGGTTGGACAATGGCTCGTCGAACAGGAAGATCTGCGGCTCGCGCACGATGGCGCGGCCGATGGCGACGCGCTGGCGCTGGCCGCCGGAAAGCTGCTTCGGCCGGCGCTGCATCAGCTCGGTGATCTGCAGGATTTCGGAGGCCTGCTTGACGCGGCGGTCGGTGTCGGCCTTCGGATTGCCGTTCATCCGCAGGCCGAAATTGAGGTTCTGCTCGACGGTCAGGTGCGGATAGAGCGCGTAGGACTGGAAGACCATGGCAATGCCGCGATCGGCCGGCTCCACGTCGTTGACCACACGGCCGCCGATCTTGAGTTCGCCGCCGGTGATGTCTTCCAGCCCGGCGATCATGCGCAGGAGCGTGGACTTGCCGCATCCGGACGGTCCGACGAAGACGACGAATTCGCCGTCCTTCACCTCGAGATTGGCGCCGTGGATGATTTCCAGCGAACCGTAGCGTTTGACGATATTGGTGAGAGAAAGTTCAGCCATACGGATCTCCCGGAATTATTTGATTGCGCCGGCGGCGATGCCGGCGATGAAGTGGCGCTGCAGGAGAACGAAGATGATGAGGATCGGTGCCGTCAGCATCACAGCACCAGCCATGATGCCGCCCCAGGAGACCCTGGTAAGGCCGATCAGTGTTCCGAGCGCCACGGGTGCGGTCATCATTCCCGGCCGGGAGTTGATGAGCAGTGGCCAGAGGTAATTGTTCCAGGAGGCCAGGAACAGGATGATGGCGAGCGCCGCCATGGTCGGCCGCGCCAGGGGCAGAGCGATGCGCAGGAAGATCTGCCATTCCCTGACACCCTCGACGCGGGCGGCATCGAACAGCTCGCCCGGCATCATCGAGAAGGCCTGGCGCATGAAGAGTACGCCGAGCGAATTGAAGAGCGGCGGTACGATCAGCGCGACCCACGTATTCGCCAACCCGAAATCGCGCGCCACCATGATGAATTGCGGGATGATGACGACGGAGTAGGGCAGCGTGATGGTGCCGAGGATGATGCCGATGACGCCCGAACGCCCGACGAACTGGTAGCGCGCCAGCGCCCATCCGGCCATCGAGGTCAGCAGCACCGACAGGAAGGTGTAGACGACGGCAACGATGATGGAGATCGTCATCGCGCCGACGAAGTTGGTGTCGGCCTGCAGGTTCCGAAAATTGTCCATGAAACCTGTCGACGGCGTCAGGATGATGCCGGGGCTGAAAATGCCGTAATCGGGCATGGTCGAAAAGACGAACATCATCCAGAGCGGAAACAGCCAGATGATGGCGAGCGGCACCAGCAGGCCGTGCAAGGCGAGCGAGCGGATCAGATTGGATTTGGACTTCGATTTCATTTCGGTTCGCGCCCCACCCAGAGATTGAGAAGAGAGATGGCTACCGCAAGCGCCGCCATCGTATAGGCGATCGCCGAGGCATAGCCGAAGTTGGTCGACTGGAAGGCCTGGCGATAGAGCAGCAGGCCGAGCGTCTCCGTACCGCCGCCGGGGCCACCCCTGTTGGTGATCAGATATGGTTCGGTGAAGAGCTGCATGGTGCCGATGACGGACAGGACGACGCAGAACAGAATGATCGGCTTCAACAATGGCAGGGTGATGTGGATGAACTGCTTGAAGCGGCTGACGCGGTCGAGGGTTGCGGCCTCGTAGACATCCTCGGGGATCGATTGCAGACCGGACAGGATGATGATGGCGTTATAACCCGCCCAGCGCCAGGTGACGGCGATGATGATGAGCACCATTGCGGCATGCGATTCGGCGAACCACGACACCGGCGCGAAGCCGACCGCGCCGATCAGCTTGTTGACGATGCCGAAATCGACGTTGAACATCAGGCGGAAGACGGCGGCATAGGCCACCTCTCCGACGACGACGGGTGCGAAGAAAGCAAAGCGAAAAATGCCGCGGGCCTTCAACAGCGGTGAATTCAGCAGCACCGCCATGACCGTGGCGAGCGTGATCATGACAGGCACCTGGACGATCAGGATGATCAGCGTGTTTTGAAGCGCGTTGTAGAATGCCGGGTCGCCGAACAGGCGCCCCCAATTGAGCGACAGATTGAAGGTCCACGGATTGACTCGGGTGTTCTGGAACGAAATCAGGAACGAATCGATGATCGGCCAGACCCAGAAAGCGGCGAACACCAGAAGATAGGGTGCAAGGAACGCATAGGCGCTCCGGTTTCGCAACCGCATGAAAGCCTTCTCCTTTATGCGCATTTATGCGCAGGGAAATGATGCGTGACGTCGCATCCCCGCCGCCCCTAGAGCGTGACGCCGAAAAGTGTAGGCGGTTTTCGAACGACGTCACGCTCTACTTTTTTGATTCTAGAGCGGCGGGGATGCCGAGCGCGGCTTGGGATGCGCGCCCGGCAGTGTCACTCATTTCGCGAGCGGCAGGCCCGTCGCCGAGGCGATCTGCTGGGCCGCATCGTCGAGCGCGGCCTTGCCGTTTGGATAGCCGCCTGCGAGGTATTTCGTCTGGACGGCCTTTATGACCTCATCCGCGTCGCTGAAATACTGGGTGCCGGGGCTTGGGCGGATCTTCGGCAGGGTGGCGAGGATATCGGCCCAGACCTTTTGTCCGCCCCAATAAGGCTGCGGCTGGTTGACGAAGGGATCTTGAACCGCCGTCAGCAGCGACGGCACGAGCCCGAAGGACTTCAGCATCGTCACCTGGCCCTCATTGGTGCCAAGCGTGTACTCGAGGAATTTCCAGGCGGCTTCCTTGTTCTTGGAACCGTTCGAGATCGCCAGCGACGAGCCGCCGAGATTGGCCGCATGCGGGCCGTCGGCCGTCATGCTCGGCATCGGATAGACGCCCCATTTACCCGCGAGATCCGGCGAGGTCGAGCGGACAGTGCCTTCGTACCAGCCGCCATAGAGCTGCGATGCCACCTTGCTTGCCGTGTTCGCCTGGATTTTCTCGTTCCAGTTCGCCGCGGTCATCAGGCCGGCGTCCTTGATTTCCTTTACCTTGTCCAGCGCCTTGACGCAGCCGGGCTGGTTGACGGTGATGCTCTGGCTGTCATCCGAAAAATAACCGCAGCCCTGTTCGTTGGCGAGCATGCGGAACCATTCGCTGTCGCCGTTGAGATCGGCCTGCGTCATCACGACACCGGGATTGGCGGCGGAGATCTTTTTACCGGCGGCGATGAAATCGTCCCAGGTCTTGATCGTTGCCGGATCAACGCCTGCCTTTTCATACATGTCGCGGCGATAGAACATGGTGACCGGGCCGGAATCCCATGGCATTGCATAGGCGGCGTCGCCGACTTCGAGCTCGGCGCGCTTGAAATCCGGGAACTGCTTCTTGAGTGCATCATTATAGCCGAGCTTCGTCAGGTCGGTCAGGCAGTCCGGAAAGCGGTTCCAGAAGATCGAAGCCTTGTGGTTTTCGATCGACATGACGTCGGGCAGACCGTCGCCGCCGGCCGCGCATGCAGCCAGCATCTTGTCGAAGACCTGCGGGTTGCCGATGTCTTGAACCTCGACCTTGATGTCGGGATATTTCTTGTTGAATCCCTCGACCGTGGACTTCAGCGCCGATGCGGCGATGTTCCAGCTCCAGACTGTAATGGTGGTTTGCTCTGCAAAGGCAGAACCGGAAGCGAGCAGGGCAGCAAGCGCCGTCGCTCCAACAAGTTTTAAACGCATTGAAAATCCTCCCTTTTCAATTGCCGTCCTCAAGAGAACACGCTTAAACTAGCTGTCGGTACGCTTCTGTCTCCTAAAAAAGGAACATCGACTTGGCGAAAAGTAAGGTAGGTCAACGGGCGGTTTATCAGCCGGGTGCGAGCAGTGTCGAAGGGCTGCCAAATGTCCTGCAGATGTTCCATAACCACCCGTTGCCGATGGCAAAGCCGCATTGGCACGCGCAGGTGGAAGTCAACTACATCGTCCGCGGGACTGTGCACTACCGTGTGGGCAATCACGAGCTTACCCTGAGAGCCGGCGAGATCTGCCTTTTCTGGGGCGGACAACCGCATCAGCTGGATGAACTGTCGGAGGATGCGATCTATGCCGGCGCGCATCTGCCGCTGGTGCATTTTTTCCGCCTGCGCCTGCCGCTCGATATTTCCGGCCGCCTTATCCGCGGGCAGACCTTGATCAGCTCGGCGACCGATGCTGCGGACGACGAGAATTTCGCGCGGTGGCACCGTTATGTCATGTCCGAAGACGGTGCCAAGGCCGAACATGCCGTTGCTGAACTTCTCCTGCGCCTGGAGCGCATCGCCTTCGAGCCCTATCGCATGGTGCCGGAGAAGCAGGAAAGCCTGGCGAACGACCAGGCCCATCCGCAATCCTCGCGCAGCCTGGCGCGCATGTGCGATTTCATCGCCGAGAATTTTCTGCACGACATCGATACGGTCGATATCGCCAAGGCGGCGCATCTCCATCCGAAATACGCGATGAATCTCTTCAAGAAATCCACCGGCATGACGCTGGCCAAATATGTGAACCTGCTGCGCCTGTCGCGTGCCCAGGCGATGTTGATGCGGGACGGCGCCAACGTGCTGCAGGTGGCCATGGACAGCGGCTTCGGCTCGATCAGCGCCTTCAACAAATCCTTCCGCCACATTGCAGGCATGACGCCTTCTGATTTCCGCCGCGACATGCGCGTCCTTTCCGCCATCAATGTCGAGGCCATCAAGCCCCCGATGCCGCGGCTGCCCCAGCAATATCATCGCTAGCGAGACTTGCAGCCCTGGTTCCTCTTGCAGTCACGGGCGATCTCGCGCATTGCTCCTGACCGGTTGAGGGAGGAGAATCTCATGCGGCAGTTTTCGGCTTGTATCGAGTGGTTGTTCGCACGCGACGGCGACGCTTTTGCGGATCGTGTCCGGCTGGCGCATGGGGCGGGGCTCGATGCCATCGAGTTCTGGCACTGGACGAACAAGGATCTCGATGCGATCGCGGCCGTCGTTGCCGAGACTGGCATCGCGGTCTCCGGTATGGTGGCTGAACCGATGATCGCGCTGACGAATCCGGCAAACAAAGAGGCGTGGCTGAAGGGCCTGCAACAGTCCGTCGCCGTCGCGCAACGCCTCGGCGCGCGAGTCCTCATTGCCCAGGCCGGCGACGACCTGCCCGATTGTTCGCGTGCTGATCAGCGGGCGGCCATCGTTGCCGCCCTTGGCGCCGGCGCCGAGATTCTCGAAGGGTCCGGCGTCCGGCTCGGTCTTGAACCATTGAACACGACCATCGATCATGTCGGCTATTATCTGTCTTCGACGACAGAAGGCCTGGATATTATCGACAAGGTCGGCCGCCCCGAAATCGGCATCGTCTACGATCTCTATCACTCGGCCGTCATGGGCGAGGATACGCGTGAGGTCGTCGGCGATCGTATCGACCGGATCGTGCATCTCCATGTCGCCGATCATCCGGGCCGTAGCGACCCCGGCACGGGCCGCATCGATCTGAAGGAACGGCTGGATTGGCTCTTCGCCCAGGGCTATCGCGGCAGGGTGGGCCTGGAATACAAGCCGGCAGCACAAGACGCGGCAGCCGTTCGCGCGGTCGTCAAATCGCTCGGCGGCTAGGCGCCCTGGAGCGGATAACTAGACCGGCTCCAGCATCCCGAAGACGGCGACCAGGCCGATGACGACAATGCCGATGACGATCTCGGCGATGCTTCCAAGCCGAAGGGCCAGTAGCGCGCGCGTCGGCTTGCGGCCGATCCAGGGAACGAAGACGTAGCGATTGATGATGGCCAGCACGGCCATGATGGCGACCAGCACGATCTTGACGGCAAGCAGCATCTGATAGGGCGAAGACCAGTCCGTCGGCAGACGCTTCAGGATCAGCAGCGTATTGACGATGCCGGAGAGAATGACGAGCGCGACCGCGACATGCCCGGCATTGGAGAACCGGCGCAGCGCGATCCGTGCTTCCGCCCTGCATTCCGGCCGGCCGAGAAGCCGAAGAATGGAGAGCAGCGGCACCAGCGCTCCCAGCCAGCCGCCGCCGGCAAGCACATGCAGTATATCATTGGCCCGATGCGCCTGCCTGAGCCAGCCTTCCAGCATCGAGGCATGCCCGGTCAACGACAGCGAGGCGAGACCAAGGCCCGCACCCAGCGCCAATCCATGGCGGCGCCCGCTCTCCGGCAGCAGCAAGGCGCAAACCATCACGATGGCCGCCAGCGCCTGCGCCTGCCAGGCGACCCCGACCGTGGTTTCGAAAACCACGTCATGGATCATGCTAGCATTGAGCGCATCGTTCCAGCCGCTGCCGATATTCGCCGTCGTCACCGGCAGCGCGGCCAGGGCTGTTAAAACGGCAATCGCAGTAATCAGCAAAAACGGTATTGCAACCATGCGCCACACGATATGGGCCAGCGTTTGCGGCACGAACAGGGAGAGATAGGCGCAGGCACCCCACAGAAGCATCAGGGATGCGTCATGCAGGAAGCGGCAGAGTTCGAGCGCTGTCGTCGTCTCCATCAGGACTTCACGATAAGTTTACAGGCGCCATGAATGGGACGTTCCAGTTTGAGGCATGTCGTTTGCGTCGGTAATCCGGCAGCGCTCGTGCCGAAGCTGCCCGACACCCACGTTTTCTCAGGTTGAACGGCGGGAATTTCTCGCGCCAGCGTGGTTAGCGCGATAAGATTGCGGATACGCGCTGTCAACTTTCTCCATGCATAAAGGCGCCGTTCGGGACGCTTTGCCGCAAGGCGGGTTGGTGCCGCAGGCTCAGGCCCGCTGCCAGAACCGTCATCAGCGATGATTTCCGCCTCTCTGGCAAAGAATCGTCGCTTTTGAGTCCTTTTTGCAGACACAGTTAAGGCGTTCCGGGGTGTGCGCTCGAAAGGCAGTTTCATGGCGGCGTCTAGGATACGCGAAAAAATGGCGAATGGCTTCGGCCATCGTCGGCGTCGGGAATGGCTCGAACACCTCGACATGCCCACCTATGTGATCGGCGACGTCCATGGCCGTTACGATCTCCTGAGCGCACTGGAGCGCAAGATCTTCGCCGATGCGGTGGGGCTGCCCGGCAGGAAACTCATCATCATGCTCGGGGATTTCATCGATCGCGGTCCGGCATCGGCGCAGGTGGTCGGCCGCCTGATGGCGCCGCCACCGAATGGTTTCGACCGCATATGCCTCACCGGCAATCATGAAATGGCGATGCTTTCCTATGTCGATGGCGAGATATCGCTTGAGGAGTGGGTGGGGCTCGGCGGCGATGCGACGCTCGCCTCCTATGGCGTGGATATCCCTCGGTTGCAGCAGCTATATCCCAAGCAGAAGAAGCTCGACACGTTCATCCGAACCTGGCTGCCGGACGATCACGTCAATTTCCTGCGTCGCCTGCCGATCCTGCTGGACACGCCGAAGGCCCTGTTCGTCCATGCCGGCATCGATCCGGATCGGACGATTGCAGATCAGCAAGACGATGACCTCGTCTTCATCCGCTCGCGTTTCTACGACAGTGCACAGCCGCTGCCGAAGCTGATCATACATGGCCATACACCGATCAGCCGAGCCGAAGTCAATGGTCTCAGGCTCAATCTCGATACCGGCGCTTTTCACACCGGTCGGCTGAGTGCGGCCCGCTTGTGGCAGGGCCGCATTCACATCACCTCAACTTGATAGTCGGCTATAGATTGCCGATGCAAAGATACTTCATTTCCAGATAGTCGTCGGCGCCGTGGCGCGAGCCTTCGCGGCCGAGGCCGGATTGCTTGATGCCGCCGAAGGGAGCCGTTTCCGACGACATCAATCCGGTATTGATGCCGACCATGCCGTATTCCAGCGCTTCCGCCACGCGCCAGACCTTCTTCAGGTCGCCGGCGAAGAAATAGGCGGCGAGACCGAATTCGGTGTCGTTCGCCTGGGCGATGACATCTTCGACCGTGTCGAAGCGGAAGAGTGGCGCAACGGGGCCGAAGGTTTCCTCGCGGGCAACCTTCATGCTGCGGTCGACGCCCGTCAGGATGGTCGGCGCGAAGAAGGTGCCGGCACCTTCGATGCGCTTGCCGCCAAAGGCAACGCGAGCACCCTTGGAGACGGCGTCACGAACGTGGTCTTCGGCCTTGGCGACACCCTGTTCGTCGATCAGCGGTCCAACCGTCACACCCGGCTTGAAACCGTCGCCGACAGAAAGCTCGCCAACCTTTGCGGCGAGCTTGGTAGCGAAGGCGTCATAGACGTTGGACTGGACATAGATGCGGTTGGCGCAGACGCAGGTCTGGCCGGCATTGCGGTATTTCGAAGCCATGGCACCTTCGACGGCGGCATCGAGATCGGCATCGTCGAAAACGATGAAGGGCGCATTGCCACCAAGCTCTAGGCTGACCTTCTTGATCTGGTCGGCACACTGGCGCATCAAGATGCGACCGACTTCGGTCGATCCGGTGAAGCTGATCTTGCGCACCTTGGCATTGCCGCAGAGTTCGCGACCGATCGCCGGGCCGTCTACACCGACGATGATATTGAGAACGCCGGCCGGGATGCCTGCTTCTTCCGCGAGAACGGCAAGCGCAATCGCCGTCAGCGGCGTCTGTTCGGCGGGCTTCGAAACGACGGTGCAGCCGACAGCCAGCGCCGGCGCGATCTTGCGGGCGATCATCGCGGCCGGGAAATTCCAGGGCGTGATCGTGCCGACGACGCCGACCGGCTGTTTGATGACGACCATGCGCTTGTCGTTGGAGGGGGCGGGGATGGTTTCGCCGTAGATGCGCTTGGCCTCTTCCGCATACCATTCGACATAGGAGGCGGCGTAGAGGATCTCGCCTCTGGCTTCCGGCAGCGGCTTGCCCATTTCGGCGGTCAGGATCGCCGCCAGCTCATCGGCATTGGCGATCATGAGATCGAACCATTTGCGTAAGGTTGCGGCGCGTTCCTTGGCCGGGCGGGCGGCCCAGGCGACCTGGGCGATATAGGCAGCATCGATGGCAGCCGTCGTCTCGGCGGCACCCATATCGGGCAGCGAGGCGAGCACTTCGCCGGTGGCGGGATTGATGACGTCGAATGTCTTCGTTGCCTCGCCGGCCGTCCAGGCGCCGTTGATATAACCGGCGGCGCGCAGGAAGCGCGAGGAGAAAGGCACATGCTTGGTCATTGCTGTTGTAAAGGACATGCTATGCACTCCGACAGGTTTCGCCCGGCAGGCCGCGCGGGTGGATAAAAGGAACTACGTGGATCGCGTCCGTTAATGGGAGGCGCTTGCCTCCAGCAGCGATGCCTCGAGAATGTCGAGCGCCTCGCTGAACACGCCGTCCTGAATGGTGAGCGGCGACAGGAAGCGGATGACATTGCCGTGGACGCCGCAGGTCAAAAGGATCAGACCCTTGTCGAGCGCGATCAGCCGCACCTTGTTGGCGAAGTCCGCACTCGGCAGCTTCGTCGTCGCGTCGTTGAATTCGACCGCATTCATGAAGCCGGGGCCGCGGATGTCGGCGATCTCGGGCACCTTGTCGCGCAGCGATTCCAGCCGCTGCTTCAGGCGCGAGCCAAGTTGATTGGCGCGGTCGCATAGGCCCTCCTCGGCGATGACGTCGAGCACGGCATGGGCAGCGGCGATGCCGATCGGATTGCCGCCATAGGTGCCGCCGAGGCCGCCGGGACCGGGGGCGTCCATGACTTCGGCGCGGCCGGTGACGGCTGCGAGCGGGAAGCCGCCGGCAAGGCTCTTTGCCATGGTGACGAGATCGGCCGAAACCTCATGGTGATCCATCGCGAACATCTTGCCGGTGCGCGCAAAGCCCGTCTGCACCTCGTCGGCGATCAGGAGAATGCCGTGCTGGTCGCAGATCTCGCGCAGCGCTTTCATGAAGGCCGCCGGCGCGGGATAGAAGCCGCCTTCGCCTTGCACGGGTTCCAGAATGATGGCGGCGACACGCTGCGGATCGACATCGGCGGCAAACAGCTTCTTCAGCGTGGCGAGCGATTGCTCGACGCTCACGCCATGCAGCGGCACGGGGAACGGTGCATGGAAGACATCGCCCGGCATGGGGCCGAAGCCGATCTTGTAGGGCGCGACCTTGCCGGTCAGCGCCATGCCCATGAAGGTGCGGCCGTGGAAGCCGCCGCCGAAGGCGATGATGGCGGAGCGGCCCGTAGCGGCGCGGGCGATCTTGACGGCGTTTTCAACCGCTTCCGCACCGGTCGTCACGAAGATCGTCTTCTTGGCGAAATCGCCGGGAACGATCGCGTTCAGACGCTCGGCCAGATGGACATAATTCTCATAGGGCACGACCTGGTGGCAGGTGTGCGTGAAGCGGTCGAGCTGCTCCTTGACGGCGGCAATCACGCGGGGGTGCCGGTGGCCGGTATTCACCACGGCGATGCCGGAGGCAAAATCGATGTAGCGATTGCCTTCCTTGTCCCAGATCTCGGCGTTTTCGGCGCGATCGGCATAGATCTGCGTCGTCATGCCGACGCCGCGGGAAATGGCGGCATTCTTCCGCTCGGTCAGGGTCATTGCAGTGGCTCCCAGAAGGTCGTTTTCGAATTATCTTGCAGAACTTCTGCAAGTTATTTACAAAACTCCTACATTTTTCCTGCAAGATTTCAAGCGGGATTTTGTGCGGGTGACAAGAATGCGCCAACGGCTCGCCTGGAACGCCGTGCGGCTTTTAAGGCGCGCTAAGTCGCTTCATCCATGCTAAACGGTTCCAAAAAAGGAAGATCAGGAATATTGGCAATGAGCAGCATCGAGCCCGAGCGCTACCCCGTGCGCTACAAGGTGGCAGAAGCAGCACGTCTGGCTGGCGTATCGGCCTCCACCCTTCGCCTATGGGAAAGCCAGGGGCTAGTGGTCCCCTCCCGTTCCGAGACCGGACATCGCCAATACAGTGCCGAGGACGTCGCGCGGCTGAAGCGCATTTCCTGGTTCCGCGCCGAGCGCGGCCTCAATCCGGCAGCGATTCGCGAGGCGCTCGAGACGGAGGAAGGGACTGCCGGTCTCGAAAATGGTGAGCAACTGGCCTCCTCGGATATCGGTCGCAGGCTCCGCTCGCTGCGCCATGCCGCGGGCAAGACGCTGGAGCAGGTCGCAGCCGACATGGGCGTGACGTCGTCGACGCTGTCGACCCTGGAACGCACCTCTCAAGGCGTCAGCTTCAAGACCCTCCACGATCTGGCGGATTACTATGGCACGACGGTGTCGCGCCTGTCGGGAGAGGAGCGCGAGGACGTCCCGGCGCTCATCCGCTCTGGCGAATGGCGTGCCTGGCCGGCGACGACGCCGGGCGTCACCGTGCAATTGCTTGCCGAAGGCAGGACGATGATGGATTGCCATCGCTTCGTTCTTGCTCCGGGTGCTGCGAGCGAGGGTGCCTATCGCCATGAGGGTGAAGAATTCATCCATGTGCTTGCCGGGCGGCTGGAGCTGGTGCTCGACAGCGATCAGTTCTTCGATCTGCTGCCCGGCGATTCCCTCTATTTCGAAAGCCGCCGCTATCACTCCTGGCGCAACCGCCATGATGGCGAGACCATATTGCTCTGGATCAATACGCCGCCGACTTTTTGACGGGCGCTGGTATGGTTCTCAACCCGTCTGTTCTATAGAACGGACGAAAAGCGAATTCTGAATAGAGAGCCGGGAGAATCTCATGGCCGCCACCATCCGTTTTCACGAAGGCGATATTTCCACTGAGGATGCCGCCCGCTACACCGGCGCCATTGCCATCGATACCGAAACCCTCGGCCTCGTTCCGCGCCGCGACCGGCTTTGCCTCGTACAGCTTTCGCCGGGTGATGGCACGGCTGACGTCATCCGCATCGCCGCCGGCCAGAAGCAGGCCCCCAATCTCGTCGCAATGCTCGCCGACCCGACGCACCAGAAGATCTTTCACTATGGCCGGTTCGACATCGCCGTCCTGTTCCATACGTTCGGCGTCACCACGATGCCGGTCTTCTGCACCAAGATCGCCTCGCGCCTCTGCCGCACCTATACCGACCGCCACGGCCTGAAGGACAATCTCAAGGAGATGCTCGACGTCGATATTTCCAAGGCGCAGCAGTCGTCAGACTGGGCGGCGGAAACGCTCTCGCCGGCGCAGCTCGAATATGCAGCCTCAGACGTGCTCTATCTCCATGCGCTGCGAGAAAAGCTGACGCAACGCCTGCTGCGCGATGGCCGCATGGACTATGCCGACGATTGCTTCGCCTTTCTGCCGACACGCGCCAAGCTTGATCTTCTCGGCTGGGAAGAGGCGGATATTTTCGCGCATAGCTGATTGTTTCGCTCACAGGGCGAAATCCGAAGGCCGGTGCCGCGGAAGTGGCATCGGCCCTTTTATTTAGTGATCTGTTAAGGACTCGACTGCTATTTTGCGGATGATTTCCAGTTCAGCGCGTTCGCGCCTCGTCACTTCGGTCATGTGGCGCTAGGAAATGTACCGGCCGCATGAGCGGATCTGGATTGAACCTGCCCTCCCGCTTCCATCGTCGCCTTGCCAGACAAAGGAGCATGTCATGTTGCTTCCCGTTGGTGCCGTGTCCGCTGTGGGTGTGTCCATTGAGAAGCCGATTGCAGCAACGGCTGAAACCTCCGGGCTTCAGACGACGGCAACGCCGCTCGCCGTTCTCTCAAGCACCGTCAATGCCAACGTCGAGGGTAAGCTGAACATGCTGCTGGTCGCGGCCCGCGAACGCATGCTCGACAGCCTGCTCTCCGCGATCGACGCCGCCAGCAAGGTGGTGAATGTTTCCCGCGAGCCGGGCGAGAGCAACACCGCCTATGCGCAGCGCGTCGCTGCCGCAATCCGCAGCCTGACGCCGCCGCAGCTCGCCGCCGCGCAACAACGGCTGGATGCGCAGATGAGGACGCCGGCGCCGCTGCCGCTTCTGGCAACAGCATTGGAGGACCCGGAGAGCCCACAGGCGGTTCAGCTGGCTCTGAGCCTTGAGCAGGCATTAACCGCTGAGCCGGACGCCGTGCTGAAGGCCGTCGTCAGCTCCTATGGACAGAACGCCGGCGAGGTGGAAACGCCAGCTGCGCAGGCACCGACATCGCCTCCGTTGCAGAAAGCGGCTGATTTGGCTGCTCTCGCGATGGCTCTGGCGACGGCAGCGGAAGAGCCGGCCGTGCCGACGGCAACAACAACAACAGCCCAACCCGCTCCCCAGCAGGCGCCCGCGCCGCAGCAGACGCCGCCATCGGGCGTTCCCGCTCAATCCGCACCGGTTGGCGCAGAGGCAGCTCCAGTTCAGACGGCGGCGCAAAACGCGACCGTGGCCTACCCGCAAGCCGCACCTGCTGCCGGCCCGCAAACAGCGCCCGCCGCCGCCGTCAGCATTGCGGCTTCAGCGCCCCAGCCTTCGCAGCTTGCTTCCCTGGTCGACGATCTCGCCGCGAGCGCCTTGCTGACAGCGATCGCCGCCGAAGCCGAGCTCCCGACTGAAGTGGCACTGATCAGATCGCCGCTCTCCCCGCCACCGGTGCCGCGCGATATCCAGCAGATCGAAGCCGATATCAAACAGGGGCTTCAGGTGGTCATCAGCCCGCCCGCGATGGCAACCAATTCCGATCTTCTGCAGATCATCAGCAATCCCTCGTCCTCGGTTGAGAAGATCATCGCGCAGGCGCTGATGGGCAATGCCGCGACAGAGGCCCCGCCGTCGCAGCCACCGAGCGTCAATGAAAATACCAGGAGCCCGGCTTCGGCAACGGCTGTTCCCGTGTCCTTGACAGAAGAGCTCGAGGCGCCATCTGCCGGGCTGCCCGGCAAGGCGCCGGTGCAGGCTCCGTCGGCAACGCCGATGGCGGTGTATGAGGCCGTCGAACAGACTGCAATATCGACGCCACTGCCGCCCGGCGTTCCCTTCGTCGTCGCGAACTATCTGCCGGCCGATACCCCGATCAAGAACGGCGACGCAAAGCTGCTCAATCGCGTCGACCCGGTCGGCGACGAAGACGGCGAGCAGGCTCAGGACGAGGAACAGTCCCCGCAGGATCAGGATAAAGACGAGGCCCATGCAGAGGATTCGTCGGCGCAGGCGGGCGAGGAAGGATTTGATGAATCGGAAGTCAGACCCGTCCCTTCGCAAGGCGACGGTTCCCGGTCGGAACTCGTTGCGCTGCCGCAGCCGCTGCGCGATCCCCTGCATGACCACGCCTTCGATTTCTATCGCCGCATGGTGGCCTGGGAATAAGCAGATTCGAAACGCCATGGCTGGCTGGCGCAGACCCGACACTTGGACAAAGAAAAACCCGCCGGATCGCTCCGGCGGGTCTTTTGTTTGAGAGGCTTCGACCGAAGATTATTCGGCGTTGCGGTTCTTCAGAGCCGCACCCAGGATGTCGCCGAGCGAAGCGCCCGAGTCGGAAGAACCGAACTGAGCAACGGCTTCCTTCTCTTCTGCGATTTCCAGAGCCTTGATGGACAACATGATCTTGCGGTCCTTCTTGGAGAAGTTGGTGACGCGAGCGTCGACAACCTGACCAACCGAGAAACGCTCAGGGCGCTGCTCGTCACGGTCACGCGACAGATCGGCGCGGCGGATGAACGAGGTGATGTCTTCGTGGTTGACGAGCTTCACTTCGATGCCGCCGTCGTTGACTGCGATGACTTCGCAGGAAACGACTGCATTCTTGCGCAGGTCGCCGGAAGCGGCTGCTTCGCCGACTGCGTCCTTGCCAAGCTGCTTGATGCCGAGCGAGATGCGTTCCTTCTCGACGTCAACGTCGAGAACGACAGCCTTGACGACGTCACCCTTGTTGTACTCTTCGATGACCTGTTCGCCCGGACGGTTCCAGTCGAGGTCGGAGAGGTGAACCATGCCGTCCACATCGCCGTCGAGGCCGATGAACAGGCCGAATTCGGTCTTGTTCTTGACTTCGCCTTCGACTTCGGTGCCAGCCGGATGGTTGCGGGCGAATGCTGCCCACGGGTTTTCCAGCGTCTGCTTCAGGCCGAGCGAGATACGACGCTTGGTCGGATCCACTTCGAGAACGACAACTTCGACTTCCTGGCTCGTGGACAGGATCTTGCCGGGGTGAACGTTCTTCTTGGTCCAGGACATTTCCGAGATGTGGATGAGGCCTTCGATGCCCGGCTCCAGCTCGACGAACGCACCGTAGTCGGTGATGTTCGTAACGGTACCGGAAATCTTCTTGCCTTCCGGATACTTGGCCTGGATGCCATCCCACGGATCGCTCTCGAGCTGCTTCATGCCGAGCGAGATACGGTGGGTTTCCTGGTTGATGCGGATGATCTGTACCTTGACCTGCTGGCCGATGGACAGGATTTCCGACGGATGGTTCACACGGCGCCATGCCATGTCGGTGACGTGCAGCAGGCCATCGATGCCACCGAGGTCAACGAACGCACCGTAATCGGTGATGTTCTTGACGACGCCGTCAACAACCTGGCCTTCTTCGAGGTTCTGAACGATTTCAGAACGCTGCTCGGCACGGGACTCTTCCAGAACCGTACGACGCGAAACGACGATGTTGCCGCGGCGCTTGTCCATCTTGAGGATTTCGAAGGGCTGCGGGTTGTGCATCAGCGGGGTCACGTCGCGGATCGGACGGATGTCGACCTGCGAACGCGGCAGGAAGGCGATAGCGCCGTCGAGATCGACGGTGAAGCCACCCTTGACCTGGTTGAAGATGACGCCTTCGACGCGCTCGCCAGCTTCGAACTTGGCTTCGAGCTTGATCCAGCTTTCTTCGCGGCGAGCCTTTTCGCGCGACAGAACAGCTTCGCCAAGTGCGTTTTCGATGCGCTCGACGTAGACTTCGACTTCATCGCCAACCTTGAGCGTGCCGTCCTTGGCGCGTGCACCGAATTCCTTCAGCGCGATACGGCCTTCGACCTTGAGGCCGACGTCGACAACGGCAACGTCCTTCTCGATGGCGGTGACGATACCCTTGGTGACATAGCCTTCAGCCAGATCGTTCTTGGCAAAGGATTCTTCGAGAAGAGCTGCGAAATCTTCGCGAGAGGGGGAAGTTACAGACATAAAATCTCCTGGCGTGTCCCGATCATGCAATCTGGACACTGACGCGCCGGTGGTTCGCGTTAAACAGGCCTGACCCCAGTCCGCCTCCTTTTCGGGAAGCTATCCGGCGCTTGGACGGAATGTCAGGCTATTTTGAAATCGGCGGTTTCCGGCGCGGGGCGCGCGAAAGCCGCTCACATTTTCAGGCATTTCGGCTCAGAGCGGCGTCGATGATCGATTTTGCCGTCTGAAACGCCGCTTCTATACTCATTTCTGAGGTATCTAGCAAGTACGCGTCTTCAGCTGGTTTCAAAGGGCTATCGGTGCGGCCCATATCGCGCTCGTCGCGCCGCTTCACATCTTCGAAAATGGCGTCGTAATCGGCGCTGCCGCCAGCGTCGACGATTTCTTCGTAGCGCCGCTTCGCCCGGACTTCGGCCGAAGCAGTCACATAGAATTTCACCGGCGCTTCCGGACAGACGACGGTGCCGATATCACGGCCGTCGAGCACGGCGCCCGGCTTCTTACCGGCAAAACGCTGCTGTGCCTCGACCAACGCCCGGCGCACGGCCGGCATGACGGCGATCTTCGAGGCAGCTTCGCCGATTTCGTGCCGGGAGAGGATAGTCCGGTCGAGCCTGGCGAGATCGACCTTGCGCGCCATCGCCTCGGCAACGGCTTCATCATCAAGCTGTAATCCGGCGTCGAGCAGCGCCTTGGCGGTCGCGCGGTAGGTGAGGCCGGTATCGAGATGATGATAGCCATAGGCCTCGGCGATCCGACGTGCCAGAGTTCCCTTGCCGGCGGCCGCTGGTCCGTCGATGGCGATGATCATGTCTTCTCTGTCCCTAGCCGGTCTCTCGTTATTTGCTGTAGCGACGCACCAGATCGGCCATTTCCGCGGCCTCCGTACGATCGATCGTCGTAAGGCCTTCGGCGACGCCCTGGCGGTCAGCCAGCGGCCGGTTCTGGCTTACCTTCCATTTGCCGTCAATCGTCTCGATGTCGATTTCGATGCCGACGATGCCTTTCATCTGCGCTGCGATGAAGTCCGGCGGCGCATCCTCCACTGCCCACGGCTGTTGACGGTCGCTCTCGTTTTCGTCCGTCAGAGCGCCGATCTGCGCGCGCAGCCACACCGGATCCTCGATCGTCCGCGCGGCGCCGCGAACCTGCACGATCGCATAGTTCCAGGTCGGCACCACCTTGCCGGTTTCCCGTTTGGTCGCATACCAGGAGGGCGTGATATAGATATCGGCGCCCTGGAAGACGACGAGCACGGGTGCCCCCGCAGCGATCTCCTTCCACTGGCCATTCGCCCTGGCCACATGGGCCTGCAGCGTTCCCTTCGGCGAAAGCTCCGTATTCAGGTGGAATGGGACGGCATTGGCGATCAGCCCGCCATCACCAGCCGTAATGAGCATTCCGAGCGGATGGGCGCGGATCAGCTGGTGCTGCGTGCTAAGATCATCTTCGCGATGGTGTGGCGGCTGATACATGGCTTCGATCCGTTTGCTGCGCCATTCCCAGGAAACCCCGCCAGGAACCATGTACGGCAAGGCTTCGAATGGCCAATGGCGCGGTCTATCAGTCCCTGGTTTCGATCGTCGCGCTCAATCTTGTCATCATAGCAAAAAAAACGCGAAAGCATCGTGGCGATACCTTTGAATCAGATGTGCCCCGCTTCGCATCGGCTCGTTTGACAAAGGCCCGCCGGGCAATGCACGAAAAGTACGTGCAAAGCGGCATGAACTTTAGCTTTGACAGAAACGGCCGCAACGATTAAGGGGACCGGCTGATATTTCCCTTAAAACGCCGGCTTCCCCGGCATTGCCGAATTTTCATTCGGCCATTCATGAGGCTTTGACAGTGGCGAAAGCGGAACTTGGAACAAAACGTACCGATCCCGATACCGGCAAGAAGTTCTATGACCTGAACCGGGATCCGGTGGTCTCGCCCTATACCGGCAAGTCCTGGCCCTTGTCCTTCTTCGAAGAAACCTCCGCTTCCAAGGAAGTTCCGGAAGAGGACGAAGTGGCCGAAGTCGATACCGAAAACACGGAAGTCGAACTGGTATCGCTCGAAGATGCCGACGAGGCCGCAAGCGGCGACGACATTCCGGACATGGGCGATGACGATGTCGAAATCGGCGACGATGACGACGACACCTTCCTCGAAGCCGACGAAGATGAAGACGATGACGACATGAGCGACATCATCGGCGTCACCGGCGACGAAGACGACGTCTGATCTGAAAGACAATCGGCCCGGGACCCAAGAAAAATTTCCCGGGCCGAATTTTTCGGCTTGCTATCTGTGAAAACCACAAGTAATAAGCCGCCACCCCAACGGGCGAAGCGCTCGGAAGGGACCCAGGGCCGGTAAAACGGCACCATCTTGATGGGGCTATAGCTCAGCTGGGAGAGCGCTTGCATGGCATGCAAGAGGTCAGCGGTTCGATCCCGCTTAGCTCCACCAGCCTTCGCTCTCCGAGCTTCGGCTCGGCAAGCCAGCAGACGAAGGCTGTCACGCTGAAGTTGCGCAGCAACGAAAGCGGACTTTTCCACTCGGTACAGATTAGTCTTTCTCTATTTCGCTTTTATGGGCGGATTATTTGATCGAGCTTCCGCTCGGCGAAAGGTCAAGCTTGATGAGCGGAAGACGGCGAAGGCTGTTCCGCAGTGAGCGAAATAGATCTCTCCGAATCTCCGTCAGCAATTTAGTCTCGAAGACATTGTTCGGATAACCGGAAGTAGCGCCCTGGTTGTGATCTTGCCGCCATGCGCTATCATGCTGTGCATGAAGTATGTTTATGTCCGCCGAAGCTGTGGTTTTCCTGATCGTCACTATGTCGGCGTGACTGGGGACCTGAAAGCCCGCCTGGCGAAGCACAACGCCAGAGAAGTGCCTCATACATCGAAATATGCGCCGTGGTCGGTGAAAACCTACATCGGCTTTTCCGATGAAGCGCAGGCGTTCGCGTTCGAAAAATATCTCAAATCCGGATCAGGTCGCGCCTTTGCCAAGAAGAGATTGTAACTGCCCTTCGGCAAGATTCTTGCGTTGAACAAACGTCACAATCCTCCGCATCGCCCCAACTCCATGCTAGCCTCCAATCCTCCGCAACCTACCCCGATTCGCCCATGACCAGACGGCGCGCCGTCGTCTCATCAAGACTCGCCGTACCGTGACGGGGCTTTTGCCCGTTGCCTCGATCGCTTTTCTCGCCGGCATGACCGATGCGGTCGGGCTGATGCTGACGGGGAATTTCGTGTCCTTCATGACTGGCAATACGACGCGGGCGGCGATTGCCTTGGGGACGGGGGATTTCGGCCATGCGGCGGTGCTGTTTTCCGCCATTCTGACCTTCATTGCCGGCAATGCGCTCGGCATCGTCATCGCCCATGCGGCGGATCGGCACGCTTCTCACCAATGCCCTTGGCGTCTGGGCACTCTGGCTGGTTTCGATGGTCGCGCTCGTGCTGGCGCTATCAACCCTTTTCATCCCGCGCCCACTGCAGCGCCGCTTCAATCAGCGGCTGATGATGGCAACGCCGGCGGCGCGGCGAATGAAATAGCCACATTGCAGCGCACAAAAATCTGCTAGGGAGAAAAACGAATCGTTTTGCCGACAAGCCTAAGGATATGCCGTGTTCGTTTTTTCGAAACTTGTCTGGATTTTTGGTCAGCCGCTGTCGCTGGCGTTTCTCTTCGTTCTCCTGGCATTTGTCGCCGTTCTCCTGCGCTGGCGCGCCACGGCCATCATCTCGTCGCTCTTATCGGTGCTGATTCTGTTCGTTTCGCTTTATACGACAGCCGGCGCCTATGTCGTTCAGGGGCTGGAAGAGCGTTTTCCGCATCCGGCGGCTGATCCTGCCGATCTCAAATGCATGATCGTGCTCGGCGGCGCCACGCAGAACGAGGTGACGACGGCCCGTGGCGGCTACGAGCTCGATTCGGCCGGTGATCGTTTGATCGAAGCGCTGCGTCTTGCGCAGAAATACCCGCAGGCGCGTATCGTGATCTCGGGTGGCGATGGCTCGATCGGTGGCACCTATGAGGGCGATGCCGTCATCTCCGAGCGTTTCTTCACCGCGCTCGGCATTCCGACAAGCCGCATGGTCGAGGACAAGACCTCACGCACCACCTTCGAGAATGCCGTCAACACGAAGGAGCTGCTGGCGCAGAATGGCCTTTCGGATTGCCTGCTCATCACTTCGGGCTTCCACATGCCGCGCTCGATGGGCATCTTCCGCAAGCAGGGCATTCCCGTCGTGCCATGGCCGGTCGACTATCGCAGCACCGGCAAGGAAAGCCTCGGCCTCGACTTCACACAGCCTTCGCGCAATGCGCAGCTGCTGGCGACCGGCCTGCGCGAATGGGTGGGTCTGGTCGGCTACTATGCCGTCGGCCGCACCTCGGCGCTCTATCCCGAACCGTAACGTGTCCGCCTTTTCCTGAGATTGCCTATTTCTTCGAGATCGTGACGAATTTGGTGCCGCGCACCCTGACGGTGATTTCGCAGACGGCTTCGCCATCTTTGCGGTCGCAGAAGCGCGGATGCATTTTCATCACCAGCACCATGTTGCCGAAACGCTGGATGAAATCGTAGCCGTAAATCTGCGCGGTGGCGACGAGCAGATAGCCGCCTTCGGCGACCTGGACGTAGAAATTATAGGGGCAGCCCTCGTCGGTGCAGTAGGGGCCTTTTTCTCCCTTGCAGGTGATCTCGCCCTCGTTGACGACGATATCCATCAGCTTGTCGTTGTTGATGTCCTGCTGGGTGGCGAACTTGTCGCCGAAGCTCACCTGGCCGTCGCAGCTCTTGGTGAAGTGGTCCTTCTCGAAGGCCACGGGGTCCTGCAGGATCGATTGCTGCGCTTCGGCCACGGCGGGCATGATCACGAGAGCGACGAGGTTGAGGAGTACGATCAGCAGGGATTTCACGGGGGATTCCTTTTCGAAGCGCCGCCTCGGCCACCATAACAGCCGCAGCCGCTGCGACATCTTTGCACGCGCCTGCTTGCGCGACCCTTGCCGTCGTGATTCATTTCGGAAAAATCGCCGGCCTCGCGTTGGAGTTTTCGATGTCGCTTCTCTCGTTTCTTGACTATGCTGGCGTCGCCCTTTTTGCCGCAACCGGCGCGCTTGCCGCCTCGCGCAAGCAGCTCGATCTGATCGGCTTCCTGTTCCTGGCAGCCGTCACCGGCATCGGCGGCGGCACGCTGCGCGATATCGTACTTGGCCGCGTACCGGTCTTTTGGGTGCTGAACCCGACCTACATCATCATCTGTGCCGTGGTCGGCGTGCTGGTCTTTTTCACCGCGCATCTCTTCGAATCGCGCTATCGGCTGCTCATCTGGCTCGATGCCGTCGGGCTGTCAGCCTATTGCGTGATGGGGGCGGCCAAAGGCATGGCGGCGACAGGTTCGCCCACCGTTGCGATCGTCACCGGCGCGCTGACGGCGACCTTTGGCGGCATCCTGCGCGATCTCTTGGCAAACGAACCCTCGGTGCTGTTGCGGCCGGAAATCTATGTGACGGCCTCGCTTGTCGGCGCAGGCGTCTTCACCGCCGCCAATGCGACGATGCTGCCGCTTTATGCCTCTGCGGGGCTCGGTGTGATCGCGGCCTTTGCGGTGCGTGGCGGCGCGCTCTGGTTCGGCTGGACCTTTCCGACCTATCATCACAAGCCCGGCCGACATCCGGACGATGTGATGTGACAGGGGGTTTTTGCAGCAGGCTGAGCTGACGCGGCGCTTGTCTTAGCGCTGCTGCTTGCGGCGCAGGCGGATCACCACGTCGACATGGGCGATTTCCATGCCCTTCGGCGGTTCGGGCAGATTATCGATGGTCAGATTGCTGATCGGAATATCCAGCACTTCGTTGTGGCCTTCGACAAAAAAGTGATGGTGATCGGAGACGTTGGTGTCGAAATAGGTCTTGGTGCTTTCGACGGCGAGCACGCGGATCAGGCCTGCCTCGGTAAATTGATGCAGCGTGTTGTAGACGGTCGCGAGCGAAACCGGAACGCCGGCGGCGACAGCTTCCTCATGAAGCTCTTCCACGGTCAGATGGCGGTCGCCCTTGGCGAAGAGAAGATCGCCGAGCGCGATGCGCTGCCTGGTCGGCCTCAGGCCCACATTGCGCAGCCTGCTCTCGATCGCGATTTCGGCTTCTTCCGCCATTCAGGGACTCCGGATTCCTGATCTCTATAATTCTTTACTAAGCCATATAACTTTTGCCTTGATTGCTTTCAATAGTTTCAATGGGGTGGGAAGGTGCTCAAAAGCCGGAAAAATCGGGCTTTTGCCGCATTTGGCACTGGTAGCGGCTCTGGCGTTCCTGTATGCGACCACCACATAAGAGCTAGTACGTTCGATTGAACAGGTGAATGAGAGTGTGATGGTTGCGCTTCATTTTCTGTCGATCTTGCACTAAAGCTTCACATCCATCGGCATTCATGCGGGGGAAACGGAATTTTTATGACGACGAGACAATCCAGCTTCAATTACGAGGAAATCCTGTCCTGTGGCCGCGGCGAGCTGTTCGGCCCGGGTAACGCACAGCTTCCCCTACCGCCGATGCTGATGGTCCACCGCATTACAGAAATTTCCGAAACCGGTGGCGCCTTCGACAAGGGTTTCATCCGCGCCGCATATGACGTGCGTCCCGACGACTGGTATTTCCCCTGCCACTTCGCCGGCAACCCGATCATGCCGGGTTGCCTCGGCCTTGACGGCATGTGGCAGCTGACGGGCTTCTTCCTCGGCTGGCTAGGCGAGCCCGGCCGTGGCATGGCGCTTTCGACAGGTGAAGTGAAGTTCAAGGGCATGGTCCGCCCGGATACGAAGCTTCTCGAATACGGCATCGACTTCAAGCGCGTCATGCGCGGCCGCCTCGTCCTCGGCACTGCCGACGGCTGGCTGAAGGCCGATGGCGAGACCATCTATCAGGCGACGGACCTGCGCGTGGGCCTGTCCAAGGACAAGGTTGCCTGAACTGCGGCACCGCCGCCTCCACAAAGACAGATGTTTTAGAAAAGGTCATCGACATGAGACGGGTAGTTGTTACGGGTCTGGGTATTGTCTCTTCGATTGGAAACAATGCTCAAGAGGTGACCGCATCGCTGCGCGACGCCAAATCCGGCATTTCCTTCTCCCCCGATTTTGCCGAGCATGGCTTCAAGTGCCAGGTCTGGGGCGCGCCGAAGATCGATACGACCGACCTGGTGGATCGCCGCGCCATGCGCTTCCTGTCGCAGGGCGGTGCCTGGAACCACGTCGCCATGAAGCAGGCGATCGCCGATAGCGGCCTCGAAGAAGGCGATATCAGCAACGAGCGCACCGGCATCATCATGGGCTCCGGCGGCCCGTCGACCCGCACGTTGATCGAGGCGGCCGACATCACCCGCAAGAACAACAGCCCGAAGCGCATCGGCCCGTTCGCCGTGCCGAAGTCGATGTCGTCAACCGCTTCGGCCACGCTTGCAACCTGGTTCAAGATCCACGGCGTCAACTACTCCATCTCGTCCGCCTGCTCGACCTCGGCGCACTGCATCGGCAATGCCGCTGAAATGATCCAGTGGGGCAAGCAGGATGTGATGTTTGCCGGCGGCCACGAAGATCTCGACTGGACCATGTCGAACCTCTTCGATGCCATGGGCGCCATGTCCTCCGACTTCAACGAAAATCACCCGGAAACCGCCTCGCGCGCCTATGACGCCAAGCGTGACGGCTTCGTCATCGCCGGCGGCGCCGGCGTGCTGGTTCTGGAAGAGCTTGAACATGCCAAGGCGCGCGGCGCCAAGATCTATGCCGAGATCGTCGGCTACGGCGCCACCTCCGATGGCTATGATATGGTCGCGCCGTCGGGCGAAGGTGCCGTGCGCTGCATGCGCCAGGCGCTCGCCACCGTGAAGGGCGATATCGACTACATCAACACTCACGGCACCTCGACGCCGGTGGGCGACAGCAAGGAAATCGGCGCGATCCGCGAAGTCTTCGGCGACAAGATCCCGCCGGTCCAGTCGACCAAGTCGCTGACGGGCCATTCGCTCGGCGCAGCGGGCGTTCAGGAATCGATCTACTCGATCCTGATGATGCAGGAGCGTTTCATCGGCGAAAGCGCTCATATCACCGAACTCGATCCGGAATTCGAAGGCGTGCCGATCGTGCGCAAGCGTATCGACAATGCCAAGTTCGATATCGCCCTCTCGAATTCCTTCGGCTTCGGCGGCACCAACGCCACGCTCGTATTCCAGCGCTACAACGGATAAGGCAATGACGGGAATTATGCAGGGTAAGCGCGGCCTCATCATGGGCGTCGCAAACAATCACTCGATTGCCTGGGGTATTTCAAAGGCGCTGGCAGCCGAAGGCGCCGAACTGGCTTTCACATTTCAGGGCGAAGCACTCGGCAAGCGCGTCAAGCCGCTGGCAGCCGAAGTCGGCTCGGACTTCCTTCTGCCGTGCGACGTCGAGGATCTGGCTTCGGTCGATTCCGTCTTCGCGGCGATCAAGGAGCGCTGGGGCAAGCTGGACTTCATCGTCCACGCCATCGGCTTTTCCGACAAGAACGAGCTGAAGGGGCTCTATGCCAACACCACGCGGGAGAATTTCACCCGCACCATGGTGATTTCCTGCTTCTCCTTCACCGAGATCGCCAAGCGCGCAGCCGATCTGATGACCGAGGGCGGCAGCATGCTGACGCTGACCTATAACGGCTCGACGCGCGTGATCCCGAACTACAACGTCATGGGCGTCGCCAAGGCCGCGCTCGAGGCTTCCGTCCGCTATCTCGCTGCGGATTACGGCCCGCGCGGCATTCGCGTCAACGCGGTTTCTGCCGGCCCGATCCGCACGCTGGCCGGTGCCGGCATTTCCGATGCTCGCGCCATCCTCTCGTGGAACCAGCGCAACGCGCCGCTGCGCAAGTCCGTCACCATCGATCAGGTCGGTTCCTCCTCGCTCTATCTCCTGTCGGATCTGTCGGCCGGCGTCACGGGCGAAATCCATTTCGTCGATGCCGGCTACAACATCACCTCGATGCCGACGCTGGAGACATTGTCGAGCGCGGATACAGAGTAAAAGCTGCTGATCTGAATTGTTCTCTCGGCCTTTGGCCGGGAGGACCAAATTTCCGGATATCCTGCCAGAGGATTCCCGATGACGTCCAGTGATGCCGAATCCTTCGCATCGACCGACCGTGTCATCCTCCGCCGCTTTGTGCCCGAGGATTTCGAAGCCTATCGCGCTTATCGCTCCCTGCCGGAGATCTATCGTTATCTCTACAGCGATCCTCCATCGGAAGATGAGATGCGGGAGCGTTTTGACGCGAGTTTCAATACGCGCTTGTCTGATGATGGCGATATTCTCCGCTGCGCGGTGGTGCGGCGCGAGGATGATGCCTTGGTGGGCCAGGTCAGCTTGAAGATTGCAAACAAGGCGGCTCTGCAGGCCGAGGTCGGCTATATGTTCAATCCAGCCTATGCGGGCAAGGGTTACGCCACCGAGGCGGCTGCCGCTATCATAACCCTTGGCTTCGAAAAATTCGGGTTTCATCGGATTTTCGCACGGTTGGATGCGAAGAATGCGGGTTCCGTCGGTGTCGTCGAACGGCTTGGCCTGCGGCGCGAGGCCCATCTCATCGAGAACGATCGCTTCAATGGCGTCTGGGGCGACGAATATGTTTATGCCGTGCTGAGCCACGAATGGGCCGCAAGAACGCCGGATCAGGCACGTTGATCTCCACCCGATAAGGCTCAGCGAAAGATTTATCTTGCGAGGATGGACCTCAAAGAACCGCCGCCTCTGGCGCGAAGCGGAAATGCCCGGTCCGCTGGTAGGCAAACAGCGTGTCGTCCTCCTTTGCGCCAGCGCCGATATTCTGGATCACCAGCGGACGGCCTGCAACTTCGCTCGACATGCCGGAGGAAACGATGAGGATATGCGGCAGGTTGCCCGGCAGGAGCTGCGTGACGAGATCGCCCGGCTGATATTGGCTGACATCGTCGCTCATCGGTAGCGCTGTTCCTCTGCGGCTGAAATAGGCCGCCAGATTGAGAACACGCCGATGATCGATGTTACTATCAGGCTTTTTCAGACCCCAGGCCTGTGGGTAGCCGGAGAAATGCGTGCTCATATCCAGATGGAGCAGTTTCTGCAGGTCGAGGCTAAAGGCGCTGCGATAGGCGCGGATGATGACGTCGGCGCAGACGCCACGCTCGGGCGGCACGTCGCCGCCTGGATAGGCGATGCGGACATAAGCGGGGTCATAAAGCGTCGTAACGCCGATCTGACTGCGCGCGGCGGTGATCAATGCCGTTTGCCAGCCCGGCTTCGCCTCGGCGCTGCGTAACCCTGGAAATGCCGAGGCGAGCGCGAGAAGTCCGGATTGAAGTACGCCCCTGCGTGTGATGCCCATCATTCGCGTCATGATCCCCCCAAGGCTTCGAATATGCGTGAAGCGAAAGGGAGGATATGACGGTGGCGTAATTGAGGTCGGAGCCGTTGCGACTCCCGGTTTTACTTCTTGGCCCAGAGCACCTTATAGCGGGCATTGCGGCAGGTCTCGCCGAACTCCTTGAAGTTTTCCGAAAGCACCGGCTCGTAGGGCAGGCCGCGATTGGCGACCAGCATCAGGCGCCCGCCGCCGCGCAGCGCCGAAGCGGCGGTCTTGATCATCGCCTGGCCGAGCGAAGGTTCGGCGGCATGGCCCTCGTGGAAGGGCGGGTTCATGATGATCAGGTCGTACTTGTCCTTGACCGGCTCGCTCGCCAGATCGTGCCAGAAGAAGCGCTGGGCGACTTTCGGGCAGTTTGCCAGGAGATTGGCGCGTGCGGCCTCCAGAGCGCCGTAATGGGCCTCGTAGAGGTCGATACGCTCGATCCTCGGCGACTTCGTTGCGAGCTCGACGGAGAGGTAGCCCCAGCCGGCGCCGAAATCGGCGGCGTCGCCGGCAAAATCGGTCGGCAGGCGCGAGGCGAGCAGTTCCGAGCCGGCATCGATCCGGTCGTGAGAGAACATGCCGGGCGCCGTGATGAAGCGGCCCTCGACCTCAGTCGCCGGCTTTGCAAGCTGGGCCGTCAACGGCTTGATGTCGGCAGGACGTCCAAACCAGAAGGCAACGCCGTGATACTTCGGCATATGCTCGACTGTAAGGCCAAAGCCTTCGATGCGCTTGCGCAGCGGCTGGATGCCGTCTTCCTTGCCGCCCGCAACGACGATGAGGCCGCCTTCCTTAACGCGTGCCAGGGCTTCGGCGATGTAACCTTCATTCTCGCCCTTGTGCTTGCCGCAAAGCACCAGCGCGCCGTCATAGCCTTCGCCTTCGATTTCCGGCGTCACATTGATGCGTTGCGCCTGCAGCTGGCGATAGAAGGGACGGAAGCCCTGAACCGCGGAAAGCTCGGCGGCAAACCCCTCCGGCAGCGCAAAGCCCGCCTCGGCGCCGAGAAACAGGATTCGCTGACCCTCGCCGGGCGCCTCGACGGTGCCGGAGGCAAAGGGGTGGAACAGGGTCTTCAGGGCATCGCGGCTCATGGGCGTGGTCTCGTGGCAAACTAACGGGCTTCGGCCGTCGGATGAAGCCGACGACGATCATATAAAAAGGGCGCGGAAAAATCCCGCGCCCCGGAACTTGGATGAAGGCGCAGCTTACTCGGCTGCGTCGTCCTTCTTCTTGTCGGCGGCGATTTCCTGGCCGGTGGCCTGGTCGACGACCTTCATGGACAGGCGAACCTTGCCGCGTTCGTCGAAGCCGAGCAGCTTGACCCAGACCTTGTCGCCTTCCTTGACGACGTCCTGGGTCTTCGCCACGCGCTCGGAGGCGAGCTGCGAGATGTGGACGAGGCCGTCACGGGCGCCGAAGAAGTTGACGAAGGCGCCGAAGTCGGCGGTCTTGACAACCGTACCTTCGTAGATCTGGCCGACTTCCGGCTCGGCGACGATCGAGTGGATCCACTTGCGGGCCGCTTCGATTTCCTTGCCGGAGGAGGATGCGATCTTGACGGTGCCGTCGTCCTCGATGTTGATCTTGGCGCCGGTCTTTTCGACGATTTCACGGATGACCTTGCCGCCGGAGCCGATGACTTCGCGGATCTTGTCGACCGGAATGTTCATGACTTCGATGCGCGGTGCGAATTCGCCGAGCTGGCCACGGCTTTCGGTGATTGCCTTGGACATTTCGCCGAGGATGTGGGCGCGGCCGCCCTGTGCCTGGCCGAGAGCGACCTTCATGATCTCTTCGGTGATGCCGGCGATCTTGATGTCCATCTGCAGCGAGGTGATGCCGTCGGCGGTGCCGGCGACCTTGAAGTCCATGTCGCCGAGGTGGTCTTCGTCACCGAGAATGTCGGAGAGAACGGCGAAACGCTCGCCTTCCAGGATCAGACCCATAGCAATACCGGCAACCGGCTTGGCCAGCGGAACGCCGGCGTCCATCAGAGCGAGCGAGGTGCCGCAAACCGTTGCCATCGAAGACGAGCCGTTGGACTCGGTGATCTCGGAAACGACGCGCAGCGTGTAGGGGAACTGTTCCGCCGTCGGCAGCATCGGGCGGATAGCGCGCCATGCGAGCTTGCCGTGACCGATTTCGCGACGACCCGGGGAACCCATGCGGCCGGTTTCGCCAACCGAGTAAGGGGGGAAGTTGTAATGGAGCAGGAAGCGCTCCTTGTACATGCCCGTCAGGCTGTCGACATACTGTTCGTCTTCGCCGGTGCCGAGCGTGGCGACGACGATTGCCTGCGTTTCACCGCGGGTAAACAGCGCCGAACCATGCGTGCGCGGCAGAAGGCCGACTTCCGAAACGATCGGGCGAACGGTCGACAGGTCGCGGCCGTCGATGCGGCTGGACGTGTCGAGGATGTTCCAGCGAACGATCTTGGCCTGCAGATGCTTGAAGATGGCGCCGACTTCTTCGGCCGTGTACTTGGCTTCGCCTTCCTCGGGCAGGAAGTGTGCCTTCACCTTCGCCTTGACGGCGTCGACGGCAGCGTAGCGATCGGCCTTCTGGGTGATCTTGTAGGCATCGCGCAGTTCGGCTTCGGCAAGGCCGAGCATTTCCTTCTCGAGCTCGGAATAGTCTTCCGGCTGGAAATCGCGGGGCTCCTTGGCGGCCACTTCGGCGAGCTTGATGATCGCGTCGATGACAGGCTGGAAGCCGCGATGACCGAACATGACGGCGCCGAGCATGACGTCTTCAGGCAGTTCCTTGGCTTCGGATTCAACCATCAGAACGGCGTCCTGCGTGCCGGCGACGACGAGGTCGAGGCTCGATTCGTCCATCTCGTCGAGATGCGGGTTCAGCACGTACTCGCCGTTGATGTAGCCGACGCGAGCGCCGCCGACCGGGCCCATGAAGGGAACGCCGGAGAGTGTGAGCGCTGCGGAAGTGGCAACCATCGACAGAATGTCAGGGTTGTTTTCAAGGTCATGCTGGATGACTGTCACGACGACCTGCGTGTCGTTCTTGTAGCCTTCCGGGAAAAGCGGGCGGATCGGGCGGTCGATCAGGCGGGAAACGAGCGTTTCGTTTTCGCTCGGACGGCCCTCGCGCTTGAAGTAGCCGCCGGGGATCTTGCCGGCTGCGTAGGTCTTTTCCTGGTAGTTGACGGTGAGCGGGAAGAAGTCCTGGCCCGGCTTCGGCGCCTTGGCGGAAACGACGGTCGCAAGCACCACGGTCTCGCCGTAGGTGGCGACAACGGCGCCGTCGGCCTGGCGGGCGATCTTGCCGGTTTCCAGCTTCAGCGGGCGGCCTGCCCACTCGATTTCGACGGTATGGATATCGAACATATCTTGTCCTTGCATTATGCGGGAAAAGGCGCCGTCGCCGACGAATTCGGCAGGGCACATCTTCGACCGCACGAAATGTGACGCATCACGGGCAAGACAACGAGAGGCTTTCGAAGATCGGCCGAAGCACGAAGCTTCGGCTGAAAGCATCCGGCAATCCTGCCCCATGACAGGTCAACGGTTGTTGTTGGCAGCACCGGCCCATCCGGCCTGCCGATGGTTTCGCATCGCACCGACACAAGGCGCGAGGGAAACTGGTCTCAGAATTTCGTACTCTTCATAAGCATCCGGCGGACGTTCAGGTGAACGCCCGCCGGAAATTCCGTTAGCGGCGGATACCGAGGCTGGTGATCAGCTTGGTATAACGGCCTTCGTCCTTCTTCTTGAGGTAGTCAAGAAGCGAGCGCCGGCTGGAAACCATCGTCAGAAGGCCACGACGGGAGTGGTTGTCCTTCTTGTGGTCCTTGAAGTGTTCCGTGAGGTTGTTGATGCGCTCGGTCAGGATCGCAACCTGGACTTCCGGAGAACCGGTGTCGCCTTCAGCGGTAGCGTATTCCTTGATCAGCGCAGCCTTGCGCTCAGCAGTGATCGACATCGGATGGTCCTTTCTATGAGAGGAGATTGAAGTCGCCAAACGCCGGGATGTCGTCCAGCATTGGCCGCGAATGCAATCAGGCATGCCTGATGCTGGCGCTGCCTATAAACCAAATGAGCGGCAATGGAAAGAGGGTTGTCCCCGAGGCGGTTTCAGCGCCCCGCCATGGCATCCCGGATCATGGCATCGTAGCCCTCTGGATCCTGCAGCATGGCGAAATGGCTGGCTTCCTTCAGGATGACGAGCTTGGCTCCCGGAATCTCCTTCGCCATCATCTGCGTATGGTCGAGCTTGACCGCCTCGTCATGATCGCCGATGGCAAGCGTGACCGGCACTGTGATCTTTCCAAGGTCGGCTGCAGTCCATGCCGGCTGCGTCGCCCACATCTGCGAAATCTGGTTGACGAAGGCATCATACTCGTTCGGCGTCGGCGACAGCTTCTTGTAGTACTCGCCGGCGACGTTGATGTAGTCGTTGAAGGTCTTGTTGCTCATGACATCCGGTTTGACACCGTCGGTCGTGACATTGGCGGCTTGCGCGATCACGCGCGTCAGCTTTTCGGGATGTTTCATCGCCATGTCGACGCCGATGATGCCGCCATCCGACCAACCGACCAGCGTCACCTTGCCGATCTTCAGATAGTCGAGCAGCGCGACGTAATCCGAAGTCATCAGATCGTAGCCGAAGGGCTGCTGACTGCGCGTCGAGCGGCCATGCCCGCGGCTGTCGGCAACGATAACGAGGTGATCCCTGGCGAAATCGGCAACCTGAGCGCCCCAGACATCGGCATTCCCCAGTCCGCCATGGATGAAGAGGATGGGGTCACCCTGACCATATTCGGCGTAATACATCTTGATGTCATTGACATCGGCCATGCCGCTCGTCTTCGGCTGTGGCATGGGCGGGAGGGGCGGCAGCCCGGCCCAGCGTTCGGCGGAATGCGCGCTTGCGACTGTGAGGAACAACGAAAGGAATGTCAGTATGCCGATGATAGCTCTGCGCATATTCTCCCCCTTGAACGGGCCGTCATGGCCCGTCGGAGAGCATATCGCATCGCCATTGCCTCGCAATAGCTGCCATTTCCGGTTGATCGAGGATCAGCCGAACACGCGCTTGGGGCGGAATTCGCCCTGGCCGATCTCGCCGATGGCGATCAGCTTGCCGCGTGCCGTGGCGTAGGCCTCGGTTTCGGCAACCGGCGCATCGCGGCCGCGCACGAGAATGGGATTACCCATCTTCAGGCGGTGCGCCTGGTCATCGCTGATGACGAGATGCGGCAGCGAAGACAGGGCTTCCGCCGTGTCGATCAGCAGCGCGTCAAGCGCTGCCAGCCGTTCGTCGGCATCTTCGATCTCTTCCAGCGCCACGAGATCAGCAAGCGGCACCATCGCCTCTTCGGCGAAGGGTGCAACGAAGCTGCGGCGCAGCCCGGAAATATGGCCGTAACAGCCGAGATCGCGGCCGAAATCGCGGGCAAGGGCGCGCACATAGGTGCCCTTGCCGCACTCGACTTCGAAATGCGCCGCATTGGCATCCGGGCAGGCGAGCAGCGTCAGGCGGAAAATCTCGACTTCGCGCGAGGGGATCTCGACCGTCTCGCCTTCGCGGGCCAGATCGTAGGCGCGCTCGCCAGCAATCTTGATGGCCGAGAACTGCGGCGGGATCTGGTTGATGACACCGGTGTAGTTCGGCAGCAGTGCGCGAATATCTTCTTCGCTCGGACGCTTGTCGGACGTGGCGGTCACTTCGCCCTCGAGGTCGTCGGAAGCGCGTTCCTCGCCCCAGGTCACGGTGAATTCGTAGATCTTGCGACCGTCCATGACGTAGGGAACCGTCTTGGTGGCGTCGCCGAGCGCGATCGGCAGCATGCCGGAGGCGAGCGGATCGAGCGTGCCGGCATGGCCGGCCTTCTGGGCCTTGAACAGCCACTTGATCTTGGAAACGGCCTCGGTCGAGCCGAAATCGATCGGCTTGTCGAGGATGAGCCAGCCCGAAATCGGGCGGCCCTTGGGCTTGCGTGGCTTGGACATTCTCTGTCTCTGTTATTGATCTTGGTCGTTGTCGTCTTCGAGATCGCGGCTGACCTCGGGCGAGCGCAGCAGCGCGTCGATCTTCTTGTAGTTGTCGAAGCTCGTATCGTCGCGGAAGCGAACTTCCGGCATGTACTTCATCTGGCGAAGCTGCGGGCCGAGGCGGCCGCGGATGTATTTCGCATGGCGGTTCAGCGCCTCGATGACGGCGGCATGATCGGAAACGCCGAGCGGGGTCACGAAGGCGGTGGCGATCTTCAGATCCGGCGACATGCGCACTTCGGAAATGGAAATCACGGTGCGCTCGATCAGGTCGTCGCGCACTTCGCCGCGCTGCAGGACCTGCGTGATCGCTGAGCGCACTTGCTCGCCGACGCGAAGCATGCGCTGCGAAGGCGCGGAAGAGGTTGGTCTGGTCATGGTTGTTCCGTTAGCAGCGTCCCGTGGACGCGATAAAGCGGGTCAAATGACTCGATCCGGCGCAAAGGTCAAGGCTGGACCGGGTTTGCCGCCCGCCAGAAGCCGAGAATCCTTGCAAAAGCGGCGTCCTGTGCCGCCTGATCGGCAAAAGCGGATGCCGGGATATAGGTGACGAAGGATTCGGTGTCGAATTCGATGCGCCCGTTGCGGCGGCCGATATCGCGGATCTCGGGCCAGCCAAGCCAGATCGATGTCTGTGCCGAATCCCAGGAGCCGCCCTCGGGCGTGATCGTAACGGTGATCGCGACATCGGGCCGTATGCGCGATCGCATCGCGGCCAGGCGTCGGCGCGTGATCCAGCGGGAGTAGATCAAGATGAGCGCATAGATGATCAGGGTCGGGATAAGCCAGATGATCGCCATGTCCCCGAGATCCATGGATCGCGACATCCCGAAGACAGGCACAAAGATATATGTGCGCAGCAAATGGAACAGTACCGGCAGGCCCGCGCCGACACCGATTGCCGAGACGAAGAACCAGGCCGCCTGATTATGCGCGTTGGCAGGTCGGCGAAGGGCGAGGCGCCGCCCTGCCTGACGCATGACGTCAACATGCTCTGCCGGCTGGCGAACGAAGGAGACGGTGATGGAACGATCGTCTTCAGGCTCTATCGTCATGGCTGCAGCTCATTCCTGCCCGGTTTCGCCTAAGAAAAAACCGCCGGTTTTGGCCGGCGGTTTTGTATCTCGTAAATCGAAGGATCGCTTACAGCGTGCGGGTGATATGCTCGACGCGGAAGCACTCGATGGTGTCGCCGGCGCGAATGTCTTCGTAGTTTTCGAAGGCCATACCGCATTCCTGGCCGACATTGACCTCCGACACTTCGTCCTTGAAGCGCTTGAGCGTCTTGAGCTTGCCTTCGTGGATGACGACGTTGTCGCGCACCAGACGCACACCGACGCCACGCTCGACCTTGCCTTCGGTAACGCGGCAACCCGCGACCTTGCCGACCTTCGTGATGTTGAACACCTCGAGGATCTCGGCATTGCCGAGGAAGGTTTCGCGACGCTCCGGAGAGAGCAGGCCCGACATCGCTGCCTTCACGTCATCCACCAGGTCGTAGATGATGTTGTAGTAGCGGATTTCGATACCCTGACGCTCGGCGAACTGACGTGCCTGTGCGTTGGCGCGGACGTTGAAGCCGATGATTGCCGCATTGGAGGCTTCCGCCAGCGACACATCCGATTCGGTAATCCCGCCTGCACCGGAATGAACGATGCGGGCACGGACTTCGTCGGTGCCGAGCTTTTCGAGCGCGCCGGCAATGGCTTCGATCGAACCCTGCACGTCGCCCTTGATGACGAGCGGGAATTCCTTCACGCCGACAGCCTGGAGCTGCGTCATCATCTGCTCCAGCGAGCCGCGCTGACCGGACAGGCGGGCAGCCGCCTTGTCGCGGGTGAGGCGCTGGCGATATTCCGAGATCTCGCGGGCGCGGCTTTCGCTTTCGACGACGGCGAACTTGTCGCCGGCCTGCGGTGCGCCGGAAAGGCCGAGCAGTTCGACCGGCATGGCCGGGCCTGCTTCCTTCACATGCTCACCCTTGTCGTTGACGAGCGCGCGAACGCGGCCCCACTGATCGCCGGCAACGACGATCTGGCCCGGACGCAGCGTGCCCTTCTGTACGAGCACGGTGGCGACGGAGCCACGGCCGCGATCGAGCTGGGCTTCGATGACGGTGCCTTCCGCCGTGCGGTTCGGATTGGCCTTGAGGTCAAGGATTTCCGCCTGCAGCAGGATGGCTTCGAGCAGCTTGTCGAGGTTGGTGCGGTTCTTCGCGGAGACTTCCACGTCGAGCACTTCACCGCCCATGGATTCGACGAAGACTTCGTGCTGCAGCAGTTCCGTGCGGACCTTCTGCGGGTTGGCTTCGTGCTTGTCGATCTTGTTGATCGCCACGATGATCGGAACACCCGCCGCCTTGGCGTGGTTGATCGATTCGATCGTCTGCGGCATCACGCTGTCGTCAGCCGCAACCACGAGGATTGCGATATCGGTCGCCTGGGCGCCGCGGGCACGCATTGCCGTGAAGGCGGCGTGGCCGGGGGTGTCGATGAAGGTGATCTTCTGACCGTTCTGCTCGACCTGATAGGCACCGATATGCTGGGTGATGCCACCGGCTTCGCCGGCAACCACGTTTGCATGACGGATGGCGTCGAGCAGCGAGGTCTTGCCGTGGTCGACGTGACCCATGATGGTGACAACAGGCGGACGGGAAACCAATTCGCCTTCCTCGTCGGCAACGTCGAAGATGCCCTGCTCGACGTCGGATTCCGAAACGCGCTTGACCGTATGGCCGAATTCGCCGGCGATGAGTTCGGCCAGATCGGCGTCGATGACGTCGCCCGGCTTCATCATCTGACCTTCCTTCATCAGGTACTTGATGACGTCGACGGCGCGTTCGGACATGCGCTGCGACAGTTCCTGAATCGTGATGGTCTCGGGCAGCACGACTTCACGCGAAATCTTCTCGCGCGTTTCCTGCATCTGGCTGCGGCGGAACTTTTCCTGGCGGCGGCGCATGGCCGAAAGCGAACGACCGCGTGCGTTGCCGTCTTCGTCGACATCGGCCGTGGTGACCGTCAGCTTGCCGCGGCGACGCTCTTCGTCTGTCTTCGGACGCGTGGTGACGGGCTTCGCCGGCTCGGGCCGGGTGACCTTGCCACGGATCGGAGCACCGCGCGACGGGCCACGGCTTTCCTCTTCCTCACTGCCCGGGCGACGGCGATTGGCCGGCGCTTCCGTAGCGGCTGCGCCGGGGCGGGCAGACTGTGGAGCGGAAGCATCCGGGCGGCGTGCAACGGCCGGAGCCGGAGCAGGCTGCGTAGCCGGCTTCGGAGCTTCAACCTTGGCTTCAACCGGAGCAGCCGGAGCCTGTTCGGCAACCTTGGCTGCCGCCGCGGCCTGAGCAGCCTCTTCGGCGGCACGGCGAGCGGCTTCGGCCTGTTCGGCAACGCGGCGGACTTCTTCTTCCTGCTTGCGGCGGGCTTCTTCTTCGGCGCGACGAACAGCGTCGGCCGCATCACGAGCCTGGGCGTCGGCGAGAGCGCGGCGACGAGCGTCCATCTCGTCGGCCGACAGATGGTTCAGAACCACCGGACGCGACGAGCGCTCCTGCTGCGGGCGCTGCTGATAGCCCTGGTTGGATTGTGCTGGCCGCTGCTGCTGGCCGCCCGGCTGATGAATGCGCGGAGCCGGCTGTGGCGGGCGCGGCGGCTGCGGCGTCGGTTCGGCGACGCGCGTCACCGATGGCGCGGCTGTCGTCGTCGGCGTGATTGGCTTTTCGTCTTCAGGACGTAGCGGGCGGCGCTTACGGGTCTCAACCACGACCGCCTTGGTGCGACCGCGGCCCATGTCCTGGCGCACGGTGCCCTGGTTTACGCCTGAAGGTTTCAAGGTGAGGGTCTTCTTACCCGAAACACTCAGCGTCTTGTCGTCTTGATTGTCGGTCATTCCGTTCCTGTTCCTTCGGACAGGGCTCGGAAATGTCCGTCAGACCCTGTCGTTCAATGCATGTACCTTAATGAGGCGTCCGGCAAAGGCCGGTGACCGCGTCATTGTTTTCGCCGGCCAGCGCCGCCCGTTGCCCGGGACTGACCGCCGTTGCGGTACCGTTCGAGCAGGTTTGCGCGCTTCACTACACCCTCACCCGCCTGCCCTGCAAGCGCTGCGGCATGGATAAAAGCATTCTGGCCCATCAGTTCGTCCATTTCCGCCTCCGTAAAGACACGGAAGGACGGTATTTCCGCTTCGGTCTCCATGCCGAGATGCCAGGCCTTGCGAGCCTGGTCTATCTTGCGCACGCCATCGGCGGCGGCGTTCATCGCATGGAACACGGCAAGTGCCGAGCCGTTGCGAACGGCGCCATCCACCTTCGACGAGCCGGATACGAACTGGCCCGCCTTGCGTGCCATGTTCATCATCCCAGCCAGTTGCGCCGCAAGCAGGCGGTCGACGGTGGCACCGAGATCGCTCGGCGCGGCCACCTCCGCCTTCAGGGCGCGGGAGAACAACTTCTTTGCCACTGCCTTGTCCACGAGCGCCCGGTCGACCTTGACCCAGCATCCGCGTCCCGGCAGCTGCCGCTTCAGATCCGGAACGACGGTTCCGTCCGGAGCGGCGACGAAGCGGATCAGCTCATCAGGCGATCCGCTTTCGCGTGTTACGATGCACATACGGCCATTTTCGCCATCACCCGCAAGATCGTCGTCTTCGGGTGCAGCCTTCGGCCCCTCTGCGCTCATCATGCTTCCTGCTCGGCCTCGCCTTCACCTTCCGATGCCTCTTCGGCTTCGGTAGCGAGATCGGCTTCGGTGATCCAGCCGGCCAGCAGGCGGGCCTGCACGACCATCTGCTCAGCTTCGACGCGCGAAACTTCGAGCTTTGAGAACAGGCCTTCGAACTTCTTCGTCTCGCCGTTCTTGCGCTCGGACCAGCCGACGAGGTCATCGGCGGCGCAGCCGGCGAAATCCTCGATCGTCTTGATGCCGTCTTCGCCAAGCGCGACCATCATCTGCGCCGTCATACCGTTGATCTCGCGCAGCTCGTCGGAAACGCCGAGCGCCTTGCGCTTCTCGTCCATCTCGGCTTCGAGCTTCTCGAGATATTCGCGGGCGCGGGTCTGGATTTCCTGAGCGGTGTCTTCATCGAAGCCGTCGATCGAGGAGATTTCATCGAGATCGACGTAAGCCAGTTCCTCGACGGCGGCAAAGCCTTCGGAGGCCAGAACCTGGCCGACCATTTCATCGACGTCGAGCGCGTCCATGAACAGGTTCGTGCGTTCGTTGAATTCCTTCTGGCGGCGCTCCGATTCCTCGGCTTCCGTCATGATGTCGATGTCCCAGCCGGTCAGCTGCGAGGCGAGACGGACGTTCTGGCCGCGGCGGCCGATGGCGAGCGAAAGCTGCTCGTCCGGAACCACGACTTCGATACGCTCTGCGTCCTCATCGAGAACGACCTTGGCGACTTCGGCCGGCTGCAGCGCGTTGACGACGAAGTTCGCCGGCTCGCTGGACCAGGGAATGATGTCGATCTTTTCGCCCTGCAGCTCGCCGACGACGGCCTGGACGCGCGAACCGCGCATACCGACGCAGGCGCCGACCGGATCGATCGACGAGTCGTTCGAGATGACGGCGATCTTGGCGCGCGAGCCGGGATCACGGGCAACCGACTTCACCTGGATGATGCCGTCGTAGATTTCGGGCACTTCCATGGTGAAGAGCTTGACCATGAACTGTGGATGCGTGCGCGACAGGAAGATCTGCGGACCACGCTGTTCGCGACGAACGTCATAGACATAGGCGCGAACGCGGTCGCCGTAGCGGAAGTTTTCGCGCGGGATCATCTCGTCGCGGCGGATGATGCCTTCACCACGGCCGAGGTCGACGATGACATTGCCGTATTCGACGCGCTTGACGGTGCCGTTGACGATCTCGCCGACGCGATCCTTGAATTCGTCGAACTGACGGTCACGCTCGGCTTCGCGCACCTTCTGCACGATGACCTGCTTTGCCGACTGGGCGGCGATGCGGCCGAAATCCATCGGCGGCAGCGGATCGGCGATGAAATCGCCAAGCGCTGCGTCCGGGTTGCGGTCGCGGGCCAGCTCCAGCGGGATCTGCGTGGAATAGTCCTCGGCCTTCTCGACCACTTCGAGCAGACGCTGCAGACGAATCTCACCCGTCTTCGGGTTGATGTCGGCGCGGATGTTCGATTCCGTACCGTAACGCGAGCGCGCGGCCTTCTGGATCGCATCCGCCATTGCGGCAAGCACGATCTCGCGGTCGATGACCTTTTCGCGCGCCACTGCATCTGCGATCTGCAGAAGTTCTAGCCGGTTCGCACTGACTGCCATTGTATTAGTCTCCGTCTTCCTGCCTTCTGGGTTCCCGTTCCGTCAGGCGGTTCGTTGATCGGTTATTCTTCGTCTTCGTCCGCTTCGTTCTGGTTCGCTGCCTCGGCTTTCGCCAGCTTGTCGGCGCGCAGCGCGTCGCGGATGAGATCGTCCGTCAGGATCAGCTTGGCTTCGGCCAGCGTGCTGAACGGAATGGTCACCTTCGGCTCCTCGCCATAGGCAACCTGGTCGCGCTCGATCGTGAAACCGTCATTGTCGACGGCGGCGATCTTGCCGCGGAAACGCTTGCGGTTGTCAACGAGGATCGACGTTTCGCACTTGACGATATGGCCGATCCAGCGCTGGAAATCCGACTTGCGCACCATCGGGCGGTCGATGCCCGGCGAAGATACTTCAAGATGATACGCCTTATCGATCGGATCTTCCACATCCAGAACCGGCGAAATGGCCGTGGAGACCTCTTCGCAGTCCTCGACGGTCATCGTGCCGTCGTTGCGCTCGGTCATGACCTGCAGCGTCAGGCCGTTCAGATTGAGGAGACGCACGCGCACCAGACGGAAGCCCATGCCCACAAGGACGGGCTCGATGATGGCGGCGACGCGCTGATCAAGGCCGGTTTCGACGATCAGCCTGGGTTCATTGGTATTGTCTGCGTTTGTCACGTCCGACAAGCATTCACTCCTGCATTGTTCATGCATTGGGAGATCGCGCTAATAAAAAAGAGCGGGTCCTTGCGGCCCACTCTTCATCACGCGATCAAGAATTTGAAGCCGATATAAGCCCCTTTCCAGCAAATTGCAAGGCATTCGCGCCGAAAGCTGTCCGCGCTGCTATTTCAGGACGCCCAGCATCGAACTGTCCGGATAGCAGGTGGGCTTCATGCCGCTCTTTTCCTGCCACTGGCCGATCGAGCGCCTGGTCTTGTAGCCGGGCAGGCCGTCGGTCCCGCCGACATCGTAGCCTTTGTGCTCCAGAACCTTCTGCATGTTGGCGACATCCGAGCGCAGCATCTTGCCGACATCGCCCCATTTTTCCTGGAACGCGCCGCTGCCATTGGCGATGCGGTCGGCGAGATTGCCGATATAGAGGCCGTAGAGGTCGGAATTATTGTATTCCTTGATGACGTAGAAATTCGGCGTGACGATGAATTCCGGCCCGTCGCGGCCGGCCGGCACCAGCATCATGCCGCTCGCCCGCATTTCGTCCGACGGAAACGCCTTGCCGGAGACGCGTGCGATCCCGAGCGACGCCCATTGCGAAATCGGCTTGGCGAGATCAGGCCCCTCCTGCGCGCAGGAGACGTTTTGAGGGATGGTCACTTCGTATCCCCAGCCACGACCGCGTTGCCAGCCCTTCTGAACCATATAGTTGGCTATGGAAGCCAGCGTGTCCGGCACCGAGGTCCAGATGTTGCGATGGCCGTCGCCATCGAAATCGACGGCATATTTCAGATAGTTGGTCGGCATGAATTGCGGTTGGCCAAGAGCGCCCGCCCAGGAGCCCTTGAACTGATCCGGCGTCACGTCGCCGTGCTCGAGGATGCGCAGCGCCGCGATGATCTCGTTGCGGAACATGTCCTTGCGGGTCGACATGAACGCCTTGGTCGCCAGCACCTGGATCGCCGAATTCGGCAGCTTGGCGGCCCCGAAGCCGGTTTCTCGGCCCCAGATGGCGAGCAGGATCGGCCCCGGCACGCCATAGGTCTTCTCGATCCGCCGCAGCACCGGCCCATATTGCGAGGCAAGGCTCCGTCCCGTCGCCGCGAGCTTCTGCAGCCGCGCCTCGTTGAAATAGGGGGCGGGCGAGGAGAACTCGGCCTGGGTCTGCGCCTGTTGCTTCGGCTTCGGGAAGCCCGGCGGCTCGAGGTCAGGCAGATCCCAATTCAGCGTCACGCCGGTAAAGGCGGCCTGGAAGGTCTTTTCCGAAATCCCGGCCTTCCGTGCTTCCGGCCAGAGATCCTTCTGTATCCAGGTCTGAAACTGTGCCTCGACATCGGCCTTCGAGGCGGCGAGAGCGGGGAGGGGGAGAAGCGTAAGGAGGAGGATGAGCAGCCGCAGAATATGCCGCGAGATACCCCCCTCTGTCCTTATCGGGACATCTCCCCCACAAGGGGGGAGATCGTTTGCGGCGCGCTTCACGCCATATCGATGGTCAGAAGTTTCCGCGGACACAATATTGGTTTGAGGCACGTCGGCGCTACGAGCAACCAATCTCCCCCCTTGTGGGGGAGATGTCAGCGAAAGCTGACGGAGGGGGGTGTGCACTCTCCTCATGCTCAGTCCTTTATATCTTCGCGAAAAATCGCCTCAAATCGCCGTCCGTGCTCTCAACGCCGCCGCCAGCGTGCCTTCATCCAGATAGTCGAGCTCGCCTCCAACAGGTACGCCATGGGCAAGACGCGTGATCTTGACCTCGAGGCCGTCGAGCTGATCGGTTATATAGTGTGCTGTGGTTTGCCCCTCGACCGTCGCATTGACGGCGATGATGACTTCGCGGACACCGCCTTCGCCGACGCGGGCAATCAGCCCGCGAATGTTAAGATCGTCCGGTCCGACGCCGTCGAGCGGCGACAAGACGCCGCCGAGAACGTGATAGGCAGCGTTCATCGCGCCTGATCGCTCCAGCGCCCAGAGGTCGGATACGTCTTCGACGACGATGATGACCGATTGGTCGCGCCGGTCGTCCGTGCAGACGGTGCAGGGGTCGACGGTATCGACATTGCCGCAGCGCGAGCAGATCTTCACCTTGTCATAGGCCTCGCCCATGGCATGGGACAGCGGCCCGAGCAGCTGGTCCTTCTTCTTGATCAGATGCAGCGCCGCGCGCCGCGCCGAGCGCGGCCCAAGCCCAGGCACCTTCGCCAGAAGCTGGATAAGTTTTTCGATTTCGGGGCCGGTGACTCGCTTTGCCATGGGAGGCTTTTAGCTCATATGCTCAAGGAACGGAATCACGGAAGGGACGGTTGAGCGATGAAAATTCTGGCCGTTTGCCTCGGCGCTCCGGAAACGCTGCCGGGCAAGAAAATGAAGACCGGCATCAACAAGCATGCGGTCAACGGCGCTGTGATGATCGACACCGAGGGTCTGCTCGGCGACACCATCTGCAATCGCGAATATCACGGCGGTCGCGATCAGGCCGTCTATGTCGAGGGTTCGCTGACCTTGGACTGGTGGGCGAAGGAACTCGGACGCCCGCTGGAGCCCGGCGCCTTTGGCGAGAATCTCATTGTCGAGGGCCTGGACAATTGCACCGTCGCCGTCGGCGATAGATTCATAGCCGGCGATCTGGTTTTGGAGGTGACCTCGGCGCGTACCCCTTGCGCCACCTTTGCCGCGAAGATGGGCGATCCGCTGTTCGTCAAGCGCTATGCCCGTGCCGGTCGCCCCGGCATCTATTGCCGGGTGGTTACCTCTGGCACCGTGAGTGCCGGTACGCCGGTCGCCTCTGTGCCTTATGCCGGCGGACGGGTGACCATGCCGGAGCTGATGGCGACATTCGGCCGGCGCTTGTCGCCCGAAGATCGGGCGCGTTACCTTGCGGCTCCGATCCATTACAAGCTGCGGGCGACGCTCGATAACGACGCTGGCGTCTAAGCTTATCGCATGGCGATGGCGACGGCCGCACCCGCCATCGTGCCGGCACTGGCGCGATTGGCGATGCGCACGGCGCGGCGGCTCTTGAGGAAGGTCCGGGCCTTTGCCGCCAGCATCGCCCATGAGAGGTCGATAACGATCAGCACCACGAACATCGTCGCCACCAGCTCGGCCCAGCCGGAGATCGTCACACCGTGCAGATCGATGATCGAGGGCAGCAGCGCCACATAGAAGACCATGATCTTCGGATTGCCCATGGTGACGGTGAAGCCGGCAAGGAAAAGCCGCACGGCCGATTGCTCGTTCGGCAACTGCTCTTCCGCGGTGTCGGAAGCCGCAAACCACATCTTCCAGGCAAGATAGAGCAGATAGGCAACGCCGAGCCACTTGATCACCACGAAGGCGAGGTGGAAGGTTTCGGCGATGGTCGCAAGGCCGGCAACGGCGCAGGTCAACCAGATCGCCTCGCCGAGCCACATGCCCGAGAGGAAGGGCAGCACGTTGCGCGCGCCCTTCGTCAGCACGCGCGCCACCAGCGCGGCAATGTTCGGCCCCGGCGATCCCGCCGCAATGAACAAAGCGCCGGCAAAAACAAGCAGCGTCGACAGGCTCATCGCATTCCCTCCGAGCAGGCAGACCAGACGATATCTGGAAGGCGAGATTGAGAGATAGCACCCCGGCCCGGCTTTTCCAAACGCCTGATTTGCATTCAGCCGAGCTGCGCGCGAAAGCGCTCGAAGATCGCCTTGCCTTCCGGCCAGTCGCCCAGGCCGGATGCGGCGTTGACATGGCCGCGCGGCCCGACATCGACGAAGGCGCTGCCCCAGATTTCGGCGCTCCGACGCGCATGATCGAAGGAGCCGAACGGATCGTCGGTGCTGGCGACGAGCAGGGATGGAAAAGGCAGCCGCTTCAGCGGCGGGTTTGCAAAGCTGCCGGCCTCGGCAAGATAGATTTTCCCCGTCGGATCTGGCGCAGCCACCATGAATGCGCCACGGATCGCGCTTGTCGTTGACGGAGCCCAATGGGCGATCAACTGGCAGGCAAGACTGTGCGCGATCAGGATCGGCGGCGTTCTGGAGCGCGAGATTTCCCTCTCCAGCGCGGCAATCCAGTCCGTGAGTATCGGCCTGTCCCAGCTCGACGGCTGGAAACGGCGCATGATCGGATCATCCCGTTCCCAAAGCGTTTGCCAGTGACCTTCACCTGAGCCGTCGAGCCCCGGTAGCGTGATGATATCGCTCATCTCTATTCTTTCTCCATAGTCCCGAATGGAGAAAAGCTGACATGTCGGGTTGCCGATTGACATTGCAATCCATCGGATAAAACTTTCACCAACCGATGAATTGAAGGTGGGCAATGGATATCATCGAAAGAGGTTTGGATCCGACGGATCTGTCGATCATCGAGATTTTGCAGCAGGATGGGCGAATCTCGGTATCGGAGCTTGGCCGCCGGGTCGGTCTATCGCAGCCGGCAGCCTCGGAGCGGCTGAAGCGATTGGAAGAGCGTGGCGTGATTGCCGGTTATCGCGCGGTCGTCGATCCCTCAGCTGTCGGGCTCGGCATGATGGCGGTCATCCGTCTCAGGACCACGCATGAGCACATCCGGCCCTATCTGAAGCAATTTTCCGAAATGCCCGAGATAATCGAGGTCTTGAGGCTGACGGGCGAGGATTGCTTTATGCTCAAGGTTCTCGTGCCGACGCCATCTGATCTTGAAACCATCGTCGATTCCATTGCCCGCCATGGGGCCGTGACGACGTCGCTGGTGCTGCGAAATGAGCCAATAAAGGCGATCGGCCGCGATCTCATTCGCAAAGCCGCCGCCCGCTGATGGAAGAGGGGCACCGCAATTCCAGGAAAAGTGTATAGCGGTTTTCCGCTTGGAATTGCGTAGAAGCAAAAAATAGAGCGTTTTCGCGATTCGAAGAAACGCGGAAAGGCTCTAGTCTCAGAACGGCAGCTTGAAGCCGGGCGGGATCGGCAGGCCAGCCGTCAGTTCGCGGGTTTTTTCGGCGGCGATCGCCTCGGCCTTTTCCTGGGCATCCTTGTTGGCGGCGACGATCAGGTCTTCGAGGATCTCGACATCGTCTTCCTTGAAGAGCGAGGGATCGATCTTGAGGCCGAGCATCAGGCCCTTGCCGTTGACGGTGACGGTGACGAGACCGCCGCCGGCCTTGCCTTCGACGCGAATGTCGGCGATCTCCGACTGCATCTTCTCCATCTTCGCCTGCATTTCCTTCACTTTGCCCATCATGCCCATGATGTCGCGCATCGTCTTTGGTCCTTCTTCTGCAAGTGTCTGTATGCTTAGCCGGGATATATCGCCAACGGCCTCAAGCCGATGCGGTTCCGTAAACGGCCATCCTAGCGTTAGAATTCGATATCGTCGCCCGGTAGAATATCGCCGTCAACGGATTCGGCGGCGGCGGGAGGCGCCGTAGCTTCCTCTTCGTCCTCCGTCTCGGGTGCCCGCACCCGCACGTCGATGATCTTTGCACCTGGAAACTGCGCCAGGATCGCTGCGACGTCGGGGTCCTGGCGTGCATCGGCGACACGCTGTTTCTGAGCGTTCGCTTCGGCTTCGACCAGCGTCGGCTGGCCTTCCTCGCGGCTGAGGCTGACGATCCAGTGGATGCCGGTCCATTCCTTCAGCTTGACGGCAAGCTCGTTCAAAAGCGTGCCGGGAGCGCCCGGCGTGAGGCTGACATCGAGCCGGCCCGGCTCCAGTTTGACGGGGCGCACAAAGGTTCGCACCAGCGCCTTCAGTTTCGGATCGCGCTTCTGGCTGGCGAGTTCGGCGATGTCGGTCATCGAATTGACCGGCACGAGTGGTTTCGGCGCTTCGACCGGCTTCGGCTCGATACGTCCGAAGGGTTGCGAATCCGGCTGGGCACTCGGCACGGCACGCAGCATGGCGACCGGTGCGGAGGGCATGGGCCGCGGCGCAGATGTTTCGACCGCACGCGCCATGGCATTGCCCTGATAGGACACCGCTCCGCCGCCGTTACCGCCACTTGGGGCGGGCGACGGGCGCGAGCCGCCATTACCATCGGAAAACTCGGCAAGCCTGCGGGCGGCATCTTCCGGTGCCGGCAGATGGGCTGCATGTGCCAGCCGGATCAACACCATTTCGGCAGCGCCGGCAGTACGCGAGGCGTTCTCCGTCTCGGTGATGCCTTTGAGAAGCATCTGCCAGATGCGGGAAAGTGCGGTTACGGCGACCCCTTGCGCGAATTCCGCCGCTTTCGTGCGCTCGATTTCGCTGAGCGACGGATCGTCGGCGGCATCGGGCACATATTTGAGGCGGGTCACGAGATGGGTGAAATCGGCAAGGTCGGTCAAGACGACGACGGGATTAGCGCCGGCCTCGTACTGGCTGTTGAATTCGGCGAGCGCTGCCGAAACATCGCCTTTGACGACATGGCCGAAGAGATCGACGATGCGGGCGCGGTCGGCAAGCCCGAGCATCCCGCGCACGGCATCGGCGGCAACGAAACCGCTGCCATGGGCGATCGCCTGGTCGAGCAGCGACAGGCCGTCGCGCGCCGAGCCCTCGGCGGCGCGGGCGATCATGGCGAGCGCTTCCGGCTCGGCCTCGATGCCTTCCTTGCCGGCAATGGTGGTGAACAGCCCGACGAGATCCGAAGCGCTGATGCGGCGCAGATCGAAGCGCTGGCAGCGCGACAGCACCGTGATCGGCACCTTGCGGATTTCGGTGGTGGCGAAGATGAACTTCACATGTTCGGGCGGCTCTTCGAGCGTCTTCAACAACCCGTTGAAGGCGGCCGTCGACAGCATGTGCACTTCGTCGATGATGTAGACCTTGTAGCGCGCCGAGACCGGCCGGTAGCGCACCTGCTCGATAATCTCGCGGATATCGTCGATACCGGTGTGCGAGGCGGCGTCCATCTCGATGACGTCGACATGCCGGCCTTCCATGATCGCCTGGCAATGGTCGCCCGGTTCGCGCAGGTCGATCGTGGGACGATCGATGTCAGCAGTCTTGTAATTGAGGGCGCGGGCAAGGATGCGGGCGGTCGTGGTCTTGCCGACCCCGCGCACGCCGGTCAGCATATAGGCCTGGGCAATGCGGCCGGTTTCGAACGCGTTGGTCAGCGTGCGAACCATCGGCTCCTGGCCGACCATCAGGTCCGTGAAGTCCTTGGGTCTGTATTTGCGGGCCAGCACCCGGTAACCGGTGCCGGTCGAAGCGGCATCTTTTGCTTGTCGCTCGGTGTCGCTCATCGCCCTGCTTGTTGCCCGGTGCCTAGCTTGTTGCCCGGCGAAAGCCGGGTCTTGCTTTCGGAAAGGGTGGGAGGCTGGCACGAATGACCCGTGCCGGGCTCGTTAGGGCTGCTTCCTTCCGGACCTGACCCGGTTGGCGAGTGGCTCGTCCACCACCAACCTCCCGGATGCACATATCGGCAATATCGCCATCAAAAGCAAGCCAAGGTCAAAAAAAACTGCTAAACATTTGATAAAACAATGGAGGATGCCCCCTTGAAGGAGTTTACGCTCGACGATCGTCTGGCGAATGACAGCGTTTCTGTCGTGATCACAGGTCTTTGCGACGTCAGGCTGATGAAGGATCGCCGCTGGCCATGGCTCGTGCTGATCCCCCGCAGGCCCGACAAATCGGAGGTTTTCGAGCTGACCCCGCTCGACAGGATCCTGCTGACCTTCGAAACGGATAAGGTCGCAAGCGCCCTGAAGACGGTGACGGGCGCTGCAAAAATCAATGTCGGGGCACTTGGAAATATCGTCCGTCAGCTGCATGTTCATGTCATCGCGCGGTTCGAAGGTGATGCCAACTGGCCAGGCCCGGTCTGGGGCTACGGCAAGGCGGAACCCTATTCGGACGAAGACATGAACAGCCTCATAGCCAAGTTGCGGGAAACGCTTTCACAATGAGCCATTCCATCTTTTCCTCGGATGCCCCGCATCCGGAACCAAGCAGTCTCACCGCCTTTGCGGAAAACCAGCTCAACCGGGATGCCGAGCATCGCGACGAGGAATCGATCAAGCATGCGCTCGCCAAGGAAGGCACCCATATCCTGGCTTTCGCCCAGGATCGTCTGGTGTTGAAGCATGACGGCCAGGTGCTCGACCCGCTGTTTGCCCGCTACGAGCTGAAGGATCTCGATCCGAATTGGGATGAGGCCGTGCTTCTCGGCTACCGCAAGACCGGCGAGCCCCGGCTTGCCGTGCCCGTGCGCGTCAATGCCGACGAGCTTGCCTGCCAGTACAAACCGGCCGACATGCGCTCGCTCTGGCGCGATCTGCTGCTGGAAGGCGAAATCCTCGGCGAAGCCGCGCAGGGCATGAGCCTTCTCCGCTGGAATGGCGACAACCGCTTCTGCGGCCGTTGCGGATCGGTCATGGAAAGCCGCATCGGCGGCTACAAGCGGGTGTGCACGGCTTGCGAACACATGATCTTCCCGCGCACCGATCCGGTGGTCATCATGCTTGTTATCGACGAGGAGAAGAACCTCTGCCTGCTCGGCCGCAGCCATCATTTCGCGCCGGGCATGTATTCCTGTCTCGCCGGTTTCGTCGAGCCGGGCGAAACCATCGAGAACGCGGTGCGCCGCGAGACGCATGAGGAATCCGGCATCCATACCGGCCGCGTGCGTTATCATGCATCCCAGCCCTGGCCGATGCCGCATTCCCTCATGATCGGCTGCTACGCCGAGGCGAAGTCGAGCGAAATCCACATGGATGAGGCCGAGCTGGAAGATTGCCGCTGGTTTACGCCGGAAGAGACGCTTGCAATGCTCGACCGCGTCTCGGCATCCGGCAACACATCTCCACCCAAGGGCGCCATTGCCCATCGCCTGATGCGCGACTGGGTGGAATGGAAACGCTAGGTCTTGTCGCGTCATGGCCCGCTCGGAACGCTTGCTGACGCTGCTGCAGACATTGCGGCGCTATCGCCGTCCGATCAGCGGCGCCGTGCTGGCGGAGGAGACCGGCGTCAGCCTGCGCACGCTCTACCGTGATATCGCCAGTCTGCAGGCGCAGGGCGCCATGATCGAGGGCGAGCCGGGTATCGGCTATGTCCTGAAGCCCGGCTTCATGCTGCCGCCGATGATGTTCTCTCAGGATGAGATCGAGGCGCTGGTTCTGGGATCGCGATGGGTGGCGCGCGCCACTGACGCCCGTCTGGCGGCCGCCGGCGCCGATGCGCTCGCCAAGATCGCCGCCGTGCTGCCCGCGGACCTTCGCGATGCGGTCGACCAGGCGGCGGTGGTCGTCGGTACGCGTCGTATCACGGAAGACAAGGCCGATCTTTCCCTGATGCGCAAGGCGATCCAGACAGAGCGCATGGTGCAGCTGACCTATGGCGACGTGAACGGTGCCATCTCGACCCGGCGCATCTGGCCTTTCGCGCTCGGCTATTTCGACAATGCGCGCATCATCATGGCCTGGTGCGAACTGCGTCAGGATTATCGCCATTTCCGCGCCGACCGTATCGTCGATTTCGCGGTGCTGGAGGCGCGTTACCCGCGCCGCCGTGTCGCCCTCGCCAGAGAATGGCAGGCGCGGGAAGGCATGGTCCACAATTGATCCGGCGACGCGATACTACTGCCAGAAACTGTCAGTAGGTACGACTATGATGGGTCCATCCAATCAGGAAGGAGGACCGATCATGGCAGCCAATGTTTTCACCTTAACGAAACAAGCGCATCGCGGTGGCGCCGAGGCGCGCGAAGACGGATATCCGGCGTGGCCGGCTCGGCTCTCGCAGATTGCGCTTGGCTATTTCACCCGCCGCTGGAATCGTCTCGATATCGACGAGGCGCCGAGTTCTGTTAAGCGCGATCTGGGATTCCTGGACGGCTGCGCCCCTTACCGGGAGGAAGACCGGATGCGCTGACGCGAGCCGCAGAAGCTCGTCGCGACCTCCGCGATAACGACTACGCACAATCAAAAAACCAAGTGCAGCAAGCTGATACGAACAGCGTGATGCGTTCTGGAAACTCGCCTGCATAAGATCTGACCATGCACTGACAAAGCCATCCCTGGCGGGCGCCGCTCCGCTCGCCGGACTGCCTGCGCATGCCCGCATATCCATCGAAACAAGAGGAATATCCAAATGACCAACCCCAACCTCATTATCTTCTACGTCAAGGACCCCGGCGAAAGTGCGCCGTTCTACCGCGATCTGTTCGGCCGAGAGCCGGCTTTTGCGTCGCCGAACTTCGTGGCTTTCGCGCTCGACAACGGCCTAAGCCTCGGCCTCTGGCGCCGCAGCAGCGTCGAGCCGCAGCCCTCCGCCATCGGCAATCGTGGCGAACTGGGCTTCATGGTCGAAGGCGCCGGCGCCGTCGAGCAGCATTATAGGGATTGGAAGGCACGCGGCCTGCCTATCGCGCAGGAGCTGACGACGATGGATTTCGGCCCGACCTTCGTTGTGCTCGACCCGGATGGCCATCGCCTGCGGGTATGTGAGCCGGATAAGTAGGCACTGAGCGAATGGCTTGCCCCTCACCCTAACCCTCTCCCCGCAGGCGGGGAGACGGGGGCCGAAAGGCCGGATGAGGGGCTAGCGACGACCGCCGGAGATCGTTTCATCAAAGTGACTTGCGATGCAGTCATGCCAATCGTCCGAGTTGACTTCCAGCGTTTGCAAAAGAAACTGATCGATACACTTGGAGACAAGGGAGGACCAATTGCTCCATCATATTTCGTTCGGTGTGTCCGATATCGAGAGAGCCGCCGCCTTCTACGACGCCGCTTTCGCGCCGCTCGGCTATGTCAGGGTTTGGGAAGACTTGAGCCCCGGCGATCCCGACCAGGCGGTTGGATATGGCCCTGCGGGCGGTGGCGATAAATTCGCCATCAAATTGCGCGGCAATGAAGCGCGAGCCCCTGGCTCGGGCTTTCATTTGGCCTTTGCCGCGCCAAACCGGGAAGCCGTTGTCCTGTTCCATCAGGCCGCATTGGCCCATGGCGGTAAGGACAACGGCGCACCGGGTCTTCGGCCTCACTATGGCCCGAACTATTTCGCCGCCTTCGTCGTCGATCCGGATGGGCATCGTATCGAGGTCGTGACCAAAGCGTCGCAATAACCGCTGCTTAGAGATCGCCCCGCGTCGGGTGGCCCTTATAGACGCCGAGGATGCGGACCTTTTCGGAGAAGAAGCGCAATTCCTCCAGCGCGCGGCGCACATGCGGATCGGAGGGGTGGCCCTCGATGTCGGCATAGAACTGCGTTGCTACAAAACGGCCGCCGAGCTGATAGCTTTCGAGCTTGGTCATGTTGATGCCGTTGGTGGCGAAGCCGCCGAGCGCCTTGTAGAGCGCGGCCGGAATGTTGCGGACGTTGAAGACAAAGGTGGTGACGATCTTTTCGTCGGGCGAGCTGCGCTCCGCCCAGTCCTCATCGCGCGACAGGATGACGAAGCGCGTCATGTTGTTTTCGGTGTCTTCGACATTCTCGGCGATGATTTCGAGGCCGTAGAGATCGGCCGCAAGCCGCGGCGCCAATGCCGCCATGCTGCGATCGCCGGTTTCCTTCACCAGCTTGGCAGCACCCGCTGTATCCCCAGCAATCACAGGCTTCCAGCCATTCGCGCGCACGATGTTGCGGCATTGGCCGAGTGCGTGGATGTGGCTGTGTACCGTGCGGATCTCTTCCTTCTTGACACTAGGCAGAACCATCAGCTGGAAGCGGATCGGCATGAAATATTCGCCGACGATATGCAGGCGCGATTCCGGGAGCAGATGGTGGATGTCGGCGACACGACCGGCGATCGTGTTCTCGATCGGGATCATGCCGAGATCCGCGTCGCCATTGTCGATGGCGGTGAGGGCATCCTCGAAGGTCTGGCAGGGCAGCGGCTCCATGGTCGGGAACATGTCACGGCTGGCCATGTCGGAATTGGCGCCGTAGTCGCCCTGGAAGGAGATCTTGTTGGTCTTGGTGATCATGGAACTGCCCTTGGGGGAATGCCGTCAGAGAGAAGCGGCGGAGAGGATACGTCTGGCCTTTTCAAGGTCGCCGGGAGTATCGACACCGAGCGGGACCGTGTCAACGATCTCGACGTCGATGCGCATGCCGGCCTCCAAAGCCCTCAGCTGCTCGAGTGATTCGCGCAACTCGAGTGGCGATGGCCCAGCTTTCACGAACTTTTCCAGTGCGGCACGGCGGTAGGTGTAAAGACCGATGTGGTGATAGAGCGGCCCCTTGCCGTAGGGTGCGGTGGCGCGGGTAAAATAGAGGGCGCGCAGGCGATTTTCGGAAATCGGCGAGCCGATGACCTTGACGACGCTCGGCAGGGTCTTTTCTTCCTCGTCCTTGATCTCGACGGTCAGCGTGGCGATGTCGACCGCCGGGTTTTCGAGCGGGCGCAGCGATGCGCGGATGGTGTCGGGATCGATCGTCGGCAGGTCGCCCTGCACGTTGACGATGATTTCGGCGCGACCCTGCGGATCCACGGCCTGCAGCGCCTCATAGATGCGGTCCGAGCCGGATTGATGATCGCCGCGTGTCATGACGACGTCGAAGCCGGCATTGGCGACCGCGGCATAGGTATCCGCATGGTCGACTGCAACGACGATGCGACCGATCGCCGCCTCGCGCGCACGCTTGGCAACCTGTACGATCATGGGCAGGCCGCAAATATCCGCCAGCGGCTTGCCCGGCAGGCGCGTGGAGGCCATGCGGGCGGGAATGAGGACCAGCGTCTTGTCTAAATTTGAATCAGTCATTGTTGGGCCTTCTATTCCCGAGGGAAAAGTGTCAAAACGTCTCATGGTGGAGACCGTTTACAGAGTTGCAAGAAACAGCCAAAAGACATAGGTTTCGCGCGAATTCAAGATGGGCCAGCGGAGGATGCTGGCGGCGAGGGGAGCATAGCAGATGAATTCATCCTACGTGAACATGGGTGTCGGGGCGCTTTTGGCCACGCTATTCGTGTTGAAGTCCGTGTCGCTCGCGTCAGGATTTATTTTCCATTCAGAGGCACCGGAAAAGCCCGGCTTCGCCATCGTCGCGACCGAGGAACCGGCTGCAGGCGACAAGGCCGCAGCCGCCAAGCCGGATACGCCGATCGCTCAGCTGCTGCAGAAGGCTGATGCCAAGGTCGGCGAGACGATTTTCAAGAAGTGTCAGGCCTGTCATTCCGGAGAGAAGGGCGGGCCGAACAAGGTCGGCCCCGATCTCTGGGGTATTGTCGACCGCCCGGTCGCCGAGCACGAGGGCTTCGCCTATTCGTCCGGCATGAAGGACTTCTCCAAGGGTGGTGCGGAAAAGTGGACCTATGACCACCTCTATCACTTCCTGGCCGCTCCGAAGAAATTCGTCGCCGGCACGGCGATGGGCTTTGCCGGCCTGCCGAAGGAAGAGGATCGTGCCAACGTGATCGCCTATCTGCGCACGCTCGCCGATACGCAAGTGCCGCTGCCGGACCCGAACGCGCCGGCCGCCACGAACTGAGGCAAGCGGAAAGCCAATTGAAAACCCGGCCGTTCAGGCCGGGTTTTTTGTGTTTGCTTGTTCAGTCGCGTGCCGGCGTGAGCGCGTCCGCTGATCGAGGTCGAAGACCTTCAACCCGTCCTCCGCGCTCGGAGGCATGCGCCAGTCTTCCGCGATCAGCGCCTTGCGGGCATCACGCAATCCGGCCTCCCAATGCTCATGCATGGACAGTGCCGAAAACTCGTAATCCTTCGAATGCGAGCGGAACTGCTTGTTGCGGTAGATCAGGTGAATGATGGTGACGCCGTAATCGGAGCAATGCTGCTCCAGCTTCTTGATCTCCGGATCGGCCTTGGCCTCTTCGGGAAGGCGGGCATAGAGGTCGGATATCGCGCGCCGCAGACGATGGCGTTCCAGAAAGAGATCGGTATTGAGCCGGGTGCGGCTTGAATAGGTGATGTCCTTGCGCCGCTCCTCGACTTCCTCGAGATCTTGCGGCAGCGGGCCGACGGCGCTGAAGAGATCGACCTGGAAGACGACCGTATCGATATCGGCACCATTGCGCAGCACGTAAGTCAGCGGCGTGTTCGAGACGAGGCCGCCATCCCAGTAATATTCGCCGCCGATCTTGACCGCGGGAAAGCCGGGCGGCAGGGCGCCGCTCGCCATCACATGCTCCGGTCCGATCTTGGTGTCCTTATTGTCGAAGAAGGCGAAATTGCCGGTGCGGACGTTGACCGCGCCGAGGCTCAAGCGCACCGGGCCGTGGTTGATCCGGTCGAAATCGACATGATCGAGCAGCGTCTGGCGCAATTGCTCGGTATCGTAGATGCTGGTCGCGCCCGCCGATCCTCGCGTCTGGAACCAGGCTGGAATCTGCCAGGGAGAAAAGAAACCGGGCACGCCGAAGGTCGAAACCCACCAGCTGCTGACTGAGCGATAGAAAGGATTGGTTTCGCGCCGATCTTCCATCAGCAGATCGACGGGAAGATGAACGGTCACCTTGTTCCAGAAGGAGCGCAGCGCCTCGAGCCGCTCGCCGGGTACGTTGCCGGCCATGATCGAGGCGTTGATCGCGCCGATCGAGATGCCGGCGATCCAGTCCGGCTCGATATTCTGTTCGCGCAATGCCTGAAAGGCACCCGCCTGATAGGAGCCAAGCGCGCCGCCGCCCTGGAGCACGAAGATCTTCTGCGAATAGGCTGACGCGGGGTTGGTGATTGGAGCTGCAATATTCATGTGCCATCCTTTGCTGCGCTCCGGGTGGGAAGGCCGGGATGCGCAAATATATGACCACTTTCCTGCCGGCCTCTCCGAAAGCGGAGAGATGCGGTTATCGTCGGCAAGTTCGAGCCTCGGCTATCCGAGCAGATAGGCCCAAAGCGACACCGAGAACGCCCCGAGCGCTGTCGTCAAGGTAATCGTCGAGGCGGCGAGACTGTGACCGACCCCGAAGCGATTGGCAATCAGCCAGGCGTTCACACCTGTAGGAACTGCCGCCGTCAAGACCAGTGCGGCGCGCCATTCCGGGCTAAGACCGAGAAGATGGCCGGCTGCCAGTACGCAGGCCGGCAGCAGGAACAGTTTGAAGGAGGCAATCACGCTGGTAATGCCGAGATTGCCTGACAGCCCATATTGGCGCAGCGCCATGCCGAGCGAGATCAGTGCCGCCGGGCCGGCGATATTGGCGATGCTGTCGATAGCGGTGCCGAGTGTCGCAGGGATGGGAAGGCTGGTCAGATGGACGACAAGACCGCAGAAAAGGCCGATGACAAGCGGATTGCGGACAAGATTGCTGCCGACCTGCTGCAACAATTCGCCGATGCTGCGACCGGCACCGGCATTCTCCTTGCGCTCGGCCTGTTCCATCAGCAGCGTACCGGCGATCATCATCGTTGGCAGATGCACCGCGATCAGGATTGACATCGCCATGACGCCGTCAGGCCCGACTGTGCGCCCGACCAGCGGCAGGCCGATGAAGATCGTATTGGCGAAGGCGGATGAGACACCGGCGAGCACGCCAATGCGCGCATCCCGCCCGAACAGCCGTGTTGCGACGATATGGCCGGCGGTCCAGGTGATCGCGACGCCGGAGAAATAGGCGATCCACAATCGAAACGGCGAAGCGCCGCGAAAATCAGCCTCCGCGATGGTCTGGAACAGCAGCAGCGGCACGGCGATCTTGAAGACGAACTCGCTCATGGCTTCGCCGACCTCGGCCTTCAACAGGCCGGTGCGAACGATCACCCAGCCGACGAGAATGAGCAGGAAGACCGGGAGAACATCAGTGAAGATTTCGGACATGCCGGACGGAGGCCGTGAAAAAGCGTGACTCTGGAGGGTGATCCAGAAGTTGTAGCAGCTTGCTCGAAGCATGTCGCGCAAAAGTGCGCAGCGGTTTTGCGAAGACGACATGCGCAAAATCAAAAGCTTAAAACACGAGGAACGGGTTCGAAAGATCGCGGCGCGCTGTAGGTGTGGGAACCCGTAAAAACAAAAAAGCGGGCAATGCCCGCTTGTGTGTCCGGTCTCGCCGGAAATTCCCCCCGGTGCACATGCCGCCAGTTCATCCGTGGTCGGCCCGCGTACCGGTGAGGCGGAAGGCATCATTCCTTCCCAGACTGGCTCGGAAGTCTTTCGAGCTTCCCATCCCAGCCGCTTGATAAGCATTTAAAGATAGAAAGTGACAGGCAAATGACTGAATGCAATTAACTTGGCGGCGCTGGTGCCGATTTTTCTTCCAAACTTCAGAAAAACCGATAATACCGGATACCGGCTATCACCAGTATCCGGGACCTTCCTATAGATGACTCGCTTCGATGTACTGACCGTTGGCAACGCCATCGTCGACATTATCGCCCGTTGCAATGATCAGTTCCTGATCGACAACAAGATAACCAAAGCCGCGATGAACCTCATCGACGCCGAGCGCGCCGAACTTCTTTATTCGCGCATGGGACCGGCCCTGGAAGCCTCAGGCGGGAGCGCCGGCAATACGGCGGCCGGGGTCGCGAATTTCGGCGGCAGGGCTGCCTATTTCGGCAAGGTCGCTGAAGACCAGCTCGGCGAGATCTTCGCTCACGATATCCGCGCCCAGGGCGTGCACTACGAAACCAGAGCCAAGGGCACCTTTCCGCCCACCGCCCGTTCGATGATCTTCGTGACCGAGGACGGCGAGCGTTCCATGAACACCTATCTCGGCGCCTGTGTCGAGCTCGGTCCGGAAGACGTCGAGGAACACGTCGTTGCCGATGCCAAGGTGACCTATTTCGAAGGCTATCTCTGGGATCCGCCGCGCGCCAAGGAAGCGATTCGCGAATGCGCCCGTATTGCCCATGCCAATGGCCGGGAAATGTCGATGACGCTCTCCGACAGCTTCTGCGTCGGCCGCTACCGTGACGAATTCCTGGATCTCATGCGCTCCGGCACCGTCGATATCGTCTTCGCCAATCGCGACGAAGCCCTCTCGCTCTACGAGACCGACGACTTTGAGAAGGCGCTGACGGCGATATCAGCCGATTGCAAGATCGCCGCCGTGACGACGGGCAAGGACGGCGCTGTCATCGTGCGCGGCAACGAACGCTATGTCGTCGATGCCCATCCGATTGAGGAACGCGTCGATACGACCGGCGCCGGCGATCTTTTCGCCGCTGGTTTCCTCTTTGGCTATACGCAAGGCCGCGGCCTGGAAGATTGCGCCAAGCTCGGCAATCTCGCAGCAGCCATCGTCATCGAACAGATCGGCCCGCGGCCGATGCGGTCGCTGTCGGAAGCCGGCAAGCAATTCGGCCTGCTCTGACGGAAATCCGTTGCGCATGATCGTAAAAGCCGCCCGCTGCGGAGCGCCGGGCGGCTTCTGCGTTGATGTCGAACGAATTGTCTAGCGCCAGAAGAGCGTCGCGGTCCCGGCCTCGTAGAAAATGAGGATGCCGAGCGCGATCAGAACGAACGGCACGATCCTGTGGCCGTGGCGACGGATCGGCGCGCCCAAGGTGGGGTGGTTGACGAGGGAGTGCGCGGCGCCGAGCCAGATGGCCGTCAGCACCACGAAGATGCAGCCGATGGTCAGGATCTCATAGGCCGAGCGCGTCGCGAAGATCGGCGTATAGACGCTGATATTGTCGCCGCCATTGGCGATCGTCACCAGCGCAACCGCGACGATGTTTCCGTGCCCCGCCGAAGCTTTCGCATGATCTTCCGGATCGTCACCGGCCTCGATGCCATTCCAGAGTTCCCACAATCGCCTGACGCCGAAATAGATCGGCGCAAGACCGAGCAGACCGATATAGGTGGCGGGAATGACGAGAACCAGAAACGAGGCTAGGGCACTGAAGCCATAGAGCGCGCCAATGCCGAGATACTGGCCGATGACGATCTGCCTCAGGTGGAATTTCCGATCGGCGAAAAAGCCGAGAAGGACGAATATGTCGTCTATGTTCGTCGATGCGAACATGACAATGGCAACGCCGAAAACGCCTAGCACATAACCCAAGATCGCCGGTCTCCCTATTCGATCCCGGATATAGCATTGCGCCGCGAAAGTCGCATAGTTGCGTTCGGCACCAAACGGTCGTTACTTGAAGGCTTCGCCGGGGTACGCGCCCCAGATCTCGGATTGCGCCACCCATCCTTCGGTGCCGTCGGCGGTGGCGAGGCACCAGTCGCCGGTGCATTCCTTGATGGTCATCATCACGCCGGGCTGAAGCTTGGCGATGACGGCTGCGGACGGTTGGGATTCGCGGCGCATGTTGACGAACACGGCCTTGCCCTTGCCCTTCATCCACGGCGCGGCAATCGCCGAGCGCTGGCCCGACAGCAGCGACTGGTTGACCCAGCCTTCGGTGCCGTCGGCATCGCGCACGCGCCGCCAATTATCATATTCCTGGATGATTTCGACCGGCAGGCCCTGCTTGAGATAGAGCCACGACACGGCGTAATCAGCGCTCGGACCGATGCGCAGATTGACCCTCTTCGACTTCAGCGTGACGAAGCGCGGCAGCGGCAGGCCGCTCGGCCCCTTGGCAGCCTGGGCAGCGGCAAGATCGGCCGACACAGCGGCCATCATCAGGCCGATTGCGAAAATGGCGCAGGACTTCAATGCTTTGCCACGCATGGGATTTCCGTTCGTTCGTCATGACAAAGGCGCCGTTCCGGCGACCTTTCGCTCCGGTGAGCGGCAAATCCTCGGATCGCGTCAGCGAGTTTTATTTGTCTTCGCCTGCGGGTCTGGTAGAAATGCCCGGAACGGGAAAATTATCCCGCTTCTTGGTTAAGAACATCTGAACAAGGCATCGCCGCTCGCCATGACGACGAAGAAAAAACCAAAGGTTTACGTCACGCGCAAACTACCTGACGCGGTGGAGACGCGGATGCGCGAGCTCTTCGATGCCGAGCTCAATATCGACGACCGCCCGCGCACCAAAGACGAATTGATCGAGGCCGTCCGCTCCGTCGACGTGCTGGTGCCGACCGTCACCGATCGTATCGATGCGGAGGTGATCGACGAGGCCGGGCCGCAGATGAAGCTGATCGCCAGCTTCTCCAACGGCACGGATCATATCGATGTCGAGGCGGCCGCCCGCCGCGGTATTACCGTTACCAATACGCCGAACGTGCTGACCGAAGATACAGCCGACATGACCATGGCGCTCATTCTCGCCGTGCCGCGCCGGCTGGCGGAAGGTGCGCGCGTGCTGACCGACAGCCCCGGCGAATGGGCCGGATGGTCGCCCACCTGGATGCTCGGCCGCCGCATCCACGGCAAGCGCATCGGCATCGTCGGCATGGGGCGGATTGGCACCGCGGTTGCCCGCCGCGCCAAGGCATTCGGCCTGTCGATCCATTATCACAATCGCAAGCGCGTCAATCCGGCGACCGAGGACGAGCTGGAGGCGACCTATTGGGACAGCCTCGACCAGATGCTCGCCCGCGTCGATATCGTTTCGGTCAATTGCCCGTCGACCCCGGCCACCTATCATTTGATCTCGGCGCGTCGCCTGGCGCTGCTGCAGCCGACGAGCTACATCGTCAATACGGCGCGCGGCGATGTGATCGACGAGACGGCGCTGATCAAGATCCTGCGTGAAGGAAAGATCGCCGGAGCCGGCCTCGACGTGTTCGAGAACGAACCGGCTGTCAATCCGAAGCTGGTGAAGCTCGCAAATGAAGGCAAGGTGGTGATCCTGCCGCATATGAGTTCGGCCACACTTGAGGGCCGTATCGACATGGGCGACAAGGTCATCATCAACATCCGCACCTTCATCGACGGCCATCGTCCGCCTAATCGCGTGCTGCCGTTTCGATAAGCGAATAGCCTGCAATCTCCTGGCGAAACCAAGCGGATAGTGTCGGCTTCAAATTTGATCTCACTTGCCTCTCGCCGGTCATGTGCATGTCACAAAGCCGGCCCAGAGGTGACCACAAACACAAATCAGGAAGGGCGGAAACGATGGCGCGTGCGCTGCCGCATGAGCGGATTCAATATGTGGTCGAGGGCGGCTTCAAGCTGTCGGGCGAGATCGAACCGAGCGGTAACAAGAATGCCGCATTGCCGATCATCGCCGCATCGCTTCTGACCGATCAACGCGTCGAGCTCAGCAACGTGCCGCGCATCCGCGATGTCGAGGCGCTGGTGGAGCTGATCCAGTCGGTCGGTGCGAAAGTACGCTGGCTCGGCCGCAACGAACTCGAAATCGAAGCGCGCGAGCTTCGCCCCGCCAATCTCGATCCCGATCTCTGCGCCCGCATCCGCGCCTCCATCCTGCTTGCCGGTCCGATGCTGGCGCGCTGTGGCGAGATCACCTTGCCGCCGCCGGGAGGCGACGTCATCGGCCGCCGGCGGGTCGACACCCATTTCCTGGCGTTGGAACAGCTCGGCACCAAGATCGAGGTCAACAGCGTCTACAGCTTCCGCACCGAAGGGCTGCGCGGCGCCGATGTTTTCCTCGACGAGCCGTCCGTGACGGCAACGGAAAACGCTCTTTGCGCTGCCGTTTTCGCTGAGGGAACGACAATCCTGCGCAATTGCGCTTCCGAGCCGCATGTTCAGGATTTGGCGCGGTTCCTGATTGCCATGGGCGCCCGCATCGAGGGGGTCGGCACCAATATGATGACCATCCATGGTGGCCAGCGGCTCGGCGGCGCATCGCATCGTATCGGACCCGACCACAATGAGGTCGGCTCGCTGATCGGCCTTGCCGCCGTCACCGGCTCGGAAATCACCATTCGCCGCGCGGGCGTCGAGCATCTGCGCTCCACCCTGATGACTTTCGAGCGCCTCGGCATCCGCTGCCAGATCGACGGCGACGATCTCATCATCCGCTCAGGCCAGGAAATGAAGATCCAGCCCGATTTCGGCGGCCATATTCCGAAGATCGAAGATCAGCCCTGGCCGGCCTTTCCAGCCGACACCATGTCGATCGCCATCGTCACCGCCTCGCAATGCGATGGCGTCGTGCTGATGTTCGAGAAAATGTTCGAAAGCCGCATGTTCTTCGTCGACAAGCTGATCGCCATGGGCGCCCGCATCGTGCTGTGCGATCCGCATCGCGCCATCGTCGCCGGCCCCTCCAAGCTGCGCGCCGCCCAGCTCGAAAGCCCAGACATTCGCGCCGGCATGGCGATGCTGATCGCGGCGATGTGCGCCGAGGGCACGAGCGTCATCAACAACGCCCAGCAGATCGAGCGCGGTTACGAGCGCATAGAGGAGCGGCTGAATGCCATGGGCGCTCGAATCACCCGCATTCCGCCGCGCGAGGCGTAAGAACCCGATTCAACGGATGAAGATGTGCTGGAGCAATTCCAGGAAAAGTGCGCAGCGGTTTTCCGTTCGGAATTGCGTGAAAACAAAGAGATAGAGCGGTTCGGAGATTCCGTGAAAAACTGAACCGCTCTAGGCGATCGCCTTGCGCATCTCGATCGATGTCGTGCGATCGAAGCCGGCATGGCGATTTTCGGCTGTTTTTCGGAAGCCCCAGGCGGCGAAGGTGGCGTGGTTGTCGATCAGCTCGATCCGCGTCTCCAGCCGCAGGTCCTTGAGGCCGAGATCCCGCGCCCTAGCCTCAGCCAACACAAGCAGACGCTTGCCGATACCCTTGCCCTGCGCCGCCGGCAGCACGGCAAGCTTGCCGACATAAAGGCTCTCCGCCTCCGGCCGGCAGAAAATGCAGCCGACCAGCCGCTCGCCGTCAAGTGCAATGTATGTGATCTCGCCGATAGCCTTCGCCTTCAGCGTTTCCGGCGTCAGCGCCAGTGCAGAGGAGGGCGGATTGATGCGCTCGTTCATGTAAGCGAAGGATGCCAGGATAAGGTCCAGCAACGCATCCCAGCGATCGAAGCCGTCATCGAGACGACGAAGCGCGATTTCGCTCATTCCGCCGCGACCTGGGGACGCTTGCGGCGATAACGTACGGTTTCAAAGCGTGTAGAAAGCCCGTCATAGAGCAGCAGGCGGCCGATCAGCGGCTCACCGATACCGGTGATGAGCTTGATTGCCTCCATGGCCATCAGCGTGCCGATGACGCCCGTCAGGGCGCCGATGATTCCTGCCTCCGCGCAGCTGGGGATGAGACCTTCCGGCGGCGGCGCCGGGAAGAGATCGCGATAGCGTGGATTGGCGTTGCCCTCCGCGTTGCTTTCGTAAGGCTTCAATGTCGTCACGGACCCGTCGAAACGACCGACAGCGCCGGTCACCAGTGGCAGGTGCGCTGTTTCGGTTGCATCGGCAGCCGCATAGCGGGTGTCGAAATTGTCGGAGCCATCGATGACGAGATCGAAGCCGGCGAGGTGCCGCGCAGCGGTATCGGCGCTGAAGCGCTCTTCGAAGCGGATGGTGCGCACATGCGGGTTCAGCCGGGCGATGGCGTCCGCCGCGCTCTGCGTCTTCATCTCGCCGATCGTACCCGTGTCGTGAATTACCTGCCGCTGCAGGTTGGACAGCGAAACGCGGTCGTCATCGACAATGCCGAGTGTCCCGACGCCGGCAGCGGCAAGATATTGCAGCACCGGCGCACCGAGACCACCGGCGCCGATCACAAGCACGCGCGCCGCTTTCAATCGTTGCTGGCCGGCGCCGCCAACCTCCGGCAGAAGGATATGGCGGTGATAGCGGCCGATTTCGTCTGAGCTCAAAGGATCCATGGGTGCGAGTCTAGCACAATCACCGGGAAGGAGGCGCTAGGTTTTCGTAATGCCGCCATGCGCAACGGTAAAGAATTGCGCACGCTCGCCAAGGGCCGAGAACATGGATTTGTCCGTACCGGTCATGAAGGCCTGACCGCCGAGCCCGTCGATAAGGTTGAAGAGGGCCGCGCGTCGTCCTTCGTCGAGGTGGGCGGCGATCTCGTCGAGCAGCAAGATCGGCGCATAGCTCGTGAGGTTGCCGACGAGGCGCGCATGGGCAAGGATAAGGCCCACGAGAAGAGCTTTCTGCTCGCCCGTCGAGCAACGCTCTGCCTCCATGTCTTTTTCGCGGTGGCGTACGAGAAGATCGGCCCGGTGCGGTCCATCCAGCGTCCGACCGGCAGCAGCGTCGCGATAGCGCCCTTCGCGCAGCATATCGGCATAGGCATCTTCCAGATCGACGGCCGGCCGATCGAATTGTCCATCGAGGAAGCCGGAAAGTTCAAGGGCCGCCGAAGGAAACGGCGTCGTCTCACGCGTTTCTGCGATTAGCCGCGAAAGAAGGCCGAGCATTTCCTGCCGCGCGATCGCCATGGCGATGCCGAGGCTTGCCATCTGCTCTTCGATACCGCCGAGCCAGGATGGATCGAATCGGCCGTCCGACAGCAGCTTGTTGCGGCTGCGCATGGCGCGCTCGAAATCGCTGGCCCGGCGGCCGTGCGCAGGGTCCAGCGATAGCACCAGCCGATCAAGGAAGCGGCGGCGCTCCGAGGAGCCGCCGGTGAAGAGGCCATCCATGGCAGGCGTCAGCCAGAGTACGCGCAGATGGTCGGTCAGCTCGTCGACGGTCTTGGCCGGTGTGCCGTTGATTCGGAGCCTGCGGGCGGCGGATTCATCGGCGGTGTCGATACCGGTGCCGATTTCGACCGTGCCCTCCATGCCTTCGATTTCGGCGAAGATCGAAAACCCACCCGGCGTGTTGACGCGGGGGACGTCGGCATAGGCAGCGCGACGCAAGCCGCGGCCGGGCGACAGCAGCGAGACCGCTTCCATGAGGTTGGTCTTGCCCGCGCCATTGTCGCCAGTCAGCACCACATGCCGCTCGTCAAGTGTCAGCGCCGCCGCCGCATAGTTGCGGAAGTCGGTCAGCTTCAGGCGCGAGATGAAAACCTTGTTCGGCATGGGTCTTTCGGATTCTTAATCGATGCCGAGGGGTATGCCGAACACCGCACGAGTGCAAGGATTTTGCCGATGGTTCGCGGCGTAAGCGGGGTGAGGCCTGTCATGGGCCACCCTTGTCCTTCGACGGGCTCAGGATGAGGGTGGAGTAAGAGCTTGCGCCTGGTCCCAAAGACGTCGAGTCGTTGAAGGCTGGCCTTCATGGTGAGGAGGCCAAAAGGGCCGTCTCGAACCACAAGGGCGGGTGATTCGCTCGCAAAACGAAAATCCGGCCGATCAGCGAAGGATTATGTGGAACAATTCGGCTTTGTTGTCCTTCGAAGACTTCCGCCTGAGTTCTCACCGATGTTGGTATTGGCGTATCGCACTCCCTATATCGCCATGCTTGGGGAAGTTTGAGGTAGGGGCATCCATTGGATCTTGCAAAAATACTGCTCGCGCGCACCAGCCGCGATTGGATGCGCGTGAAGACAGGCGAATCGGGCGATCTCGTCTATCGGCGTGAGGACGGTCTTGCTTACGCAAAAGTCGCCTCATCAGCCCGATCAGCGGATCTCGCCGGCGAACGCGACCGGCTGCTTTGGCTACAGGGCAGGGGCATTGCCGGGCCTGAAGTGATCGACTGGCGTGAAGTCGAGGGTGGCGCGTGCCTCATCATGACTGCGATCCCCGGCGTGCCGGCAGTCGATTTGGACGCAGATGCCTTGCTGAAGGCTTGGCCGTCAATGGCGCGGCGACTCAAATCTCTTCACGAGCTGCCTTCGGATCAATGCCCCTTCGATCGCAGCCTTTCGCTGATGTTCGCCCGGGCGGCGGATGTGGTCTCGCGCGATGCGGTAAACCCGGATTTCCTGCCGCCGGAGGATCGGGGTAAGCCGGCCCGTGAACTGCTTGATCGTGTCGAGCGCGATCTGCCCGCACGGCTTGCTCAAGAGGCGATCGACAGGGTTCTTTGCCATGGCGATGCCTGCATGCCAAACTTCATGGTCGATCCGCATAGCCTGCAATGTACAGGGCTGATCGATCTAGGCCGTGTCGGCAAGGCGGATCGCTATGTCGATCTCTCATTGATGATTGCCAATGCCGAAGAGTGCTGGACGACGCCCGAGCAGGGACAGAGAGCTTTTTCGATCCTGTTCGAGACCCTTGAGATTGAAGAGCCGGATCAGGGGCGCCTTGCCTTCTATCTCAGGCTAGATCCGCTGACCTGGGGCTGATTCGCAAGCGGATAACTGATTCGTCCGCTCAAACAAAAAATCCGGCCGAATCATCGGCCGGATTCATGTGAAACACTTTTGATTCGCTGCTCAGTCGCTGAACGTATCGAAGAAATCCTTCATGCGGGCGAAGAAGCCCGTCGATTCGGGATTGTTGTCCTTCGAAGAGATCTGCTCGAACTCCTGCAGCAGTTCGCGCTGACGCTTGGTCAGCTTCTGCGGTGTCTCGATCTGGATCTGGATATAGAGATCGCCGACCTGGCTGGAGCGCAGCACCGGCATGCCCTTGCCCTTCAGGCGAAATTGCTTGCCGACCTGGGTTCCCTCGGGAACGCTGACACGCGATTTGGTGCCATCGAGCGTCGCTACATCGAAGGTACCGCCGAGTGCCGCCGTTGTCATCGAGATCGGCACGGCGCAATAGAGATCGGCGCCATCCCGCTGGAAGAATTCATGCGGCTTGACGGACAGGAAGATGTAAAGGTCGCCCGAAGGACCACCGCGCAGGCCGGCTTCGCCTTCGCCCTGCAGGCGGATGCGTGTGCCGTCTTCGATGCCCGACGGGATATTGACGGAGAGCGAACGCTCCTCGGTCACACGGCCCTGGCCATGACACTTGGTGCAGGGATCGGGAATGATCTGGCCGCGGCCATGGCACGTCGGGCAGGTGCGCTCGACGGAGAAGAAGCCCTGGGCAGCGCGGACGCGGCCGGAACCCTGGCAGGTGCCGCAGGTCTTCGGCTGTGTGCCGGGCTTGGCGCCCGAGCCGGAACAGACGTCGCAGGTGATCGAGGTCGGAACGCGGATCTGCGCCGTCTTGCCGCTGAAGGCTTCCTCGAGCGAAATTTCCATATTGTAGCGAAGATCTGCGCCGCGCTCGCGTCCGCCGGACGAGCGTCCGCGTGCGCGTCCGCCACCCATCATCTCGCCGAAAATATCCTCGAAAATATCGGAGAAGCCGCCGCCGCCGAAACCGGCTCCGAAGCCGCCACCGCCGCCCATGCCACCATGCTCGAAAGCGGCATGGCCGTAGCGGTCATAGGCTGCGCGCTTCTGCGGATCCTTGAGCGTTTCGTAGGCCTCGTTGATTTCCTTGAACTTCCGCTCGGCATTGCTGTCGTCCGGGTTCTTGTCCGGATGATATTGCATTGCCAGCTTGCGAAAGGCGCTCTTCAGCTCTTTCTCGTCCGCCGTCTTGGAGACGCCCAACGTCTCGTAAAAATCCGCTTTTGCCATATTAAGGATTAGAACCCCGGAAATGGATTTCCGGCTGCCCGAAGGCAGCCGGAGCTAAGTTTCCTCGAGAACCTTTCGATTCGCGCTTATGCAGACCGCTTGCGGTCGTCTTCGTCCTTGATTTCCTCGTAGTCGGCATCGACGACATCGTCCTTGCCGGCTGCTGCCGAGGCATCGCCCGAACCAGCTTCCGCCTGCTGCGACTCATAGATCGCCTGGCCGAGCTTCATGGAAACTTCCATGAGCGTCTGGGTCTTGGCCTTGATGTCTTCGGCATCCGGCTCGGAAGCTTCGGTTGCCGTCTTCAGCGCAGCGATCGCGTCGGAGATCGCGGTGCGATCGGCTTCGGTGACCTTGTCGCCGTAATCCTTCAGCGACTTCTCGCTGGAGTGGATCAGGCTTTCAGCCTGGTTCTTGGCTTCAACGCCTTCGCGGCGCTTCTTGTCTTCAGCAGCATGGGCTTCGGCATCCTTGACCATCTTTTCGATGTCGGCGTCGGAAAGACCGCCGGAAGCCTGGATGCGGATCTGCTGTTCCTTGCCGGTGCCCTTGTCCTTGGCCGAAACCTGGACGATGCCGTTGGCGTCGATATCGAAGGTGACTTCGATCTGCGGAACACCACGCGGTGCCGGCGGCAGGCCGACGAGGTCGAACTGGCCGAGCAGTTTATTGTCGGCAGCCATTTCGCGCTCGCCCTGCGAGACGCGGATGGTTACGGCCGACTGATTGTCGTCGGCGGTCGAGAAGGTCTGCGACTTCTTCGTCGGGATCGTCGTGTTGCGTTCGATCAGACGGGTGAAGACGCCGCCCAGCGTTTCGATGCCGAGAGACAGCGGGGTCACGTCGAGGAGCAGAACGTCCTTGACGTCGCCCTGCAGAACGCCGGCCTGGATGGCGGCGCCGAGAGCGACGACTTCATCCGGGTTGACGCCCTTGTGCGGCTCCTTGCCGAACAGCTGCTTGACGACTTCCTGTACCTTCGGCATGCGGCTCATGCCGCCGACGAGAACGACTTCATCGATCTCGGCAGCCGTGACACCGGCATCCTTGAGCGCTGCCTTGCAGGGAGCGATGGTGCGCTGAACGAGATCGTCGACCAGGCTTTCGAGCTTGGCGCGGGTCAGCTTCAGCGTCAGGTGCTTCGGGCCGGTGGCGTCTGCCGTGATGAAGGGCAGGTTGATTTCGGTCTGCTGTGCGGACGAAAGCTCGATCTTGGCCTTTTCAGCAGCTTCCTTCAGGCGCTGCAGAGCAAGCTTGTCGCCCTTGAGGTCGATGCCGTTGTCCTTCTTGAATTCGGCAACGAGATATTCGACGAGACGCATGTCGAAGTCTTCACCGCCGAGGAAAGTATCGCCGTTGGTCGACTTCACTTCGAAGACGCCGTCGCCGATTTCGAGGATCGAGATATCGAAGGTGCCGCCGCCAAGGTCGTAAACGGCGATGGTCTTGCCGTCCTTCTTGTCGAGGCCGTAAGCGAGTGCCGCAGCCGTCGGCTCGTTGATGATGCGCAGAACTTCAAGACCGGCGATCTTGCCGGCATCCTTGGTTGCCTGGCGCTGCGCGTCGTTGAAGTAGGCGGGAACGGTGATGACGGCCTTTTCGACCTTTTCGCCGAGATAGGATTCGGCGGTTTCCTTCATCTTCTGAAGGATCATTGCGGAAATCTGTGCGGGCGAATAGCCCTTGCCCTGAGCTTCGACCCAGGCGTCGCCATTGTCACCCTTGACGATCGTGAAGGGAACGAGGTGCTTGTCCTTCTCGACGGTCGGATCTTCGTAGCGGCGGCCGATCAGGCGCTTGACAGCGAAGAGGGTATTCGTGGGGTTGGTGACAGCCTGGCGCTTGGCCGGCTGGCCGACGAGGCGTTCGCCGTCGTCGGAGAAGGCAACCATGGAGGGGGTGGTCCGGGCGCCTTCGGCATTTTCGATCACTTTCGCGTCCTTACCGTCCATGACGGCGACGCAGGAATTTGTCGTTCCAAGGTCGATACCAATTACTTTTGCCATGTCATTCTCTCCTTGAAGCAAGCTGTCGGAACCCCTGTCAGGCATTCCATTGACAGCCCCTTACGGGATGGTCTTGAGGATTGCGCAGCCATGACTGCGGTGATGCCGCGTATATAAGTAGCGGTTTTACTGACTGCAAGGCAGGAAATGGCCTGAAATCCAGCAAAACAAATGGTTTGTCGCCCAAATTCCACATGGTCCCATATGCGCCGGGGACCAGCGAATTTGACGCGACCGTGTATCAGAGCAGCCTTGCCGCGGCCATGCAAGCGGCAAGGTGAAAAATTGCAATTTTATCGGCCAAGGATGACGTCGAGCAGCGAGGAGCGATGCGGCCGCGCGGTGGCGACCGGAGCGCCGCTATCGCCGACATCGGCAGGCGGTATATCGCTGTCATACGGGTTGGAGCTGTAGGGATTGGTGTCGTCGGCGAGGTTTGCCGGAGGCAGGTCCTGCGGATCCTCGTTGACGGAGGTCTGATTGACGATCTGAGGCTGGATCGGCTGCTGCGATGGCCTTTGCTGCAAGGTTGGCTGCTGGATTGGCTGTCCGCCGTCTGCGACACCGGAGATGATGTTGCCGATGGTGGTCGGCTGGTCGCCGTTCGGTCCCGTCTGCGCCATCGGCAGGCCGTTATCGATGATCTGACCGCCGCCGAAGATCGGTGTCGGCGTGATGCCCTTATGGGCGGCGACCATGAATTCCTTCCATGCCTTTGCCGGCAGCCCGCCGCCGGTCACCTTGCGCATCGATTTGCCGTCGTCATTGCCGAACCAGACGCCCGTCGTCAGATGGCTGGTGAAGCCGACGAACAGCGCATCGCGGAAGGATTGCGTCGTGCCCGATTTGCCGGCGGCCTGCCAGCCGGGAATGCGCGCCGACTTGCCGGTGCCATTGGCGATGACGCCGGCCATCATGGCGTTCATGTTGGTGACAATATCCGGGTTCAGCACCCGCTGCGGATTATCGGTATTGGCCTGGTAGAGCACCTTGCCGGAGGCTGTCGTCACCTTGGTAATGACATGCGGCGCCACCTTGAAACCGCCGTTCATGAACGTCGCATAGGCGGAGGTGAGCTCCATCAGCGATACTTCCGAGGTGCCGAGCGCGATCGAGGCATTGGACTGCAGGTCCGATTCGATGCCGAGCCGGTGGGCGACCTTGATGACCTGATCCGGTCCGACTTCGGCGACAAGCTGCGCGGCAACAGTGTTCAGCGACTTCGCCACCGCCGTCGCAAGCGTTACGGGGCCGCTATAGCGCTGCTCGTAATTCTCCGGCGCCCAGTTGCCGATCTTGACCGGCATGTCGTTGCGGATCGAGTTGGGCGTCAGGCCCGCCTCCAGGGCTGCGGTATAGACGAATGGCTTGAAAGCGGAGCCCGGCTGACGCTTGGCGGTGACTGCACGGTTGAACTGGCTCTGGGCATAGTCGCGGCCGCCGACGAGCGCGCGGATGGCACCTGTCGCGTCGACGGAAACGAGCGAAGCCTGCGAGGCGTTCAGCTTCTTGCCGTCCTTCTCGAGCACATCGGCTAGCGCTTTTTCGGCCTTTTCCTCGAGCGACATATCGAGCGTTGTGTCGACGATCAGATCTTCCTTGACGTCGCCGCCGATCAGTTTCGGCAGCTGGTCCATGACCATATCGGCAACGTAATTCTCTGCGCCGCTCCAATAGCTTTTCGAGCGGGTCGGAGGTTGCGACATCGCAGTCTTGATATCGGATTCGCTGATGAAGCCCTGGTCATGCATGGCCTGCAGCACCAGCTGGGCGCGCGCTTCTGCGGCTGCTGGGTCGCGGGCCGGCGACAGTCGCGACGGCGCCTTGACCAAGCCGGCAAGCATGGCGGCTTCACCGAGATTGACGTCCTTTGCCGATTTGTTGAAGTAGCGCCGCGAGGCGGCCTCGACGCCATAGGCGTTGGAGCCGAAATAGACGCGGTTCAGGTACATCGTCAGGATCTGGTCCTTGGTGTACTTGTGCTCCAGCCACAGCGCCAGCAGCACTTCCTGCACCTTGCGCTCCAGTGTGCGGTCGGGCGACAGGAAGAGGTTCTTGGCGAGCTGCTGCGTCAGCGTCGAGCCACCCTGGACGGCGTGGCCCGTCACGACATTTGTCACCATGGCGCGGGCAAGGCCGATCGGATCGAAGCCGAAATGCGAATAGAAGCGCCGATCCTCAATCGCGATGATGGCTTCCGGGATATAGGGCGACATGTCGCCTAGCGCGACGGCTTCGCCGCCTGTCGTGCCGCGATTGGCGATCAGGCTGCCGTCGAGATCGTTGATCTTGACGTTCGGCGGCCGCTCGGGGATCGACCAGGTGCTGGCGCTCGGCATGCGCGAGCCATAATAGGCGACGAGGCCCGCAAGGCCGATGCCGGCCCAGAGGCAAAGCACCAGGCCCCAGTAGATCGTCGAACGGATGAAGCCGAAAAAGCCGCGCCGCGGACGCGCACGTCGTGCGGGCTTGCGGCGGCTACGGGTGCGGCGAGGCTTTGCGACCACGGGCTCATCCTCGTCGTCTTCATCCTCTTCTTCGTCGGGGTCCGGCTCTTCGTAGTATGTCTTGGAAGAAGATGAATATGCCTTGGCCGAACGCCTGCTGCCAACGATGCGTTCGCCAGCATTGAATCCGTCATCGCTGCGTTCTCGGCCGCTGGAAAAGGATGGTTCTATCCTCTGGCGTGATTTCTTCTTATCTGCCATTGCCGGCCGGTCGTACCTCGGTGCCCTTGTGTTCCATGTCTTCTATCAGGCTGCTTACAGGAGCGGTAGAAATCTTTGAGCCTGCTCGGTCGCCAGGGCGGCGCATGACCTCGAAAACCGCCAATGGCTCTCAAGGCGAAGCAACCCGCTAATTCGTCCACGAACCCCTCGTGAAGACATCAAGTCCCGCCTGAACTGTAAATGCGGCGATTTAAGGAGGGATTAAGAACATTTCGGTCCGCTATGTCGGTCAATTCGCCCGTGCGTCCAGCAGACGTGCGTAGGGAACTTTTCGCTACCCTGAGCATTATCCTTTCATAAAAAACAAAGAGGGCGAATAGATGAGTTCATTGCTGAAGATAGAGGAAGTCGACGAGAGCAAGTTACGCGAGGTCTGGAGCGTCCAGGATTTTGCCCGGCGCCACCGGATTTGCAAGGAGGAGGAAGCCCGGCTGAAAAAGCTGTTTGGCGACTTCGCAACGAAGCAGGAATTGCTCTCAAACGCGCAAAGGCCGCCCCAATTTCGTTGACGGGGTTGTTGAAAGGAATTTGGCAGGCCGGGCGCGATGTTCATCGTGGGCTGCTGTGACCGAAGGGTTTGCAGCGGAGGAGGCTACGCTGATGTGGAAGCGTTTCGAATTGTGGCTGGTCGACCAGATCGACCGGATTTTCGGGCTTGAGCGGCTTGCCCGCCGGGCAGGTTTTTCTCCAGACGAGGCAAGGCGGATCGCGCGCGAAAAATAGCTGTGCCCACGCATCCGGTATCGTCAATCATGCCCGTTTCCACAAAGCTTCAGGAAAACGATGCAGCCGCCGTCCCGGCCAAGCTATCTCGTCGGATGCGTCGAAACTTCGCGTATCGCACTCAATCTTCCGTATTTTCGAATGGTCTGATCGAGGTTATAGTACTGTCATGTGGCTGTCTTGGAGGACAGTTCCAGGCAATTGGTAGCGCGTGAGGAGGAGTATTCATGCGACACGTCAAATGGAGCAATCCAATCGAGATCGGTTTTGCTCAGGATACGTTCCAGGTTGTCACAGGCCCGTCCGAGGCCCTGAATTGCATGGCCAATCTCTGGCCTGACCGGCGCGGTCCGCTCTATGTGGCGGCGAGAAGTCTTTGCCGTGCGGCCATCGACGGTCGCAAGTCCGCCGAAGAGGCACGGGAAATGTTCATCTCGGCGACGCGGGAAGCGCATCTCAAGATGCACTGAAGCGCCTCGGCACCACTCGGGCCGATTATCCGTCCAAGCCTTGCGAGCCCGCGAAAATGCGGCGGGAGTTGAGAGTTTTGGATGCGCGCAGTTCCGTGAAGGCGCCTCGGTGATGCAGCTCCCGCGCAAGTCGGTGAGCGCATTCCTCTCCGAGGCGGTGCATTCCATAAAAAAGGCCGGCGACTTTCAAAGTCGCCGGCCTTTTGGCTTTTTATAGGCTGTCGGCAAAACTGCGAAGCGGTTTTCCGTCCGGAATTGCGTGAAAACAAAGAGATAGAGCGGTTCAGAGGTTCCGTGAAAAACTGAACCGCTCTAGGAGTTGTTGCACGACCGTCAGCGGTTCGAGCCTCTCACGGACATCCGGCAATTCGGCTCCGACGCTGGGCATGGATCCCGGTGATCGGGGCTGTAGGGTCCTGGTTGGCCTGCGTTCGGCTGCGGATTGTTCTGCGGCTGCGGCTGTGGCTGCGGCTGTGGCTGAGCCTGCTGCGGCTGCGGGCGCGGGCGGTTGTCCGGACGATTATTGTCCGGGCGGTTGTTGTCGCGCTGGCGGTCTGGCCGGTTACCCCAATCCTGATTGTTGTCTGGGCGCTGTCTGTTCCAGTCGCGATTGCCGTCGCGCTGCCTGTCCCAGTTGCGATCACGATCGGGTTGGCGATCCCAGTTGCGGTCCGGTCTGTTGTTCCAGTCCGACCCCTGATCCCAATCGCGGTTGCGATCGGGACGACGGTCCCAATTGCGGTCCTGCCCATTATCCCAACCCGGGGGATTGCGGTCCCAGCCGCTGTCAGGGCGGCGGTCGACCCAGCCCGGGCCGCGGCGCCAGCGGTCGCGGTCACGATAGAAGTCGCGGCCGCGATAGTAGCGACCCCAATAGTCGTCGAAGTTGAAGACCACCGTCGGGATGCCGAGCGGGCGGTAATATTGCGGACCGACATAGATGCGGCGTGACTGATAGGTTGCCTGGATATAACGGCCGGCAACCCATCCGCGGCCGCCATAGAAGGAAACGTCGCACCAGGGCGTCTCGTTAAGGCAGCCATTGATCTGAAGCGGCACGCCGACGGGGATCATCGTCACTGCCGGATAGGCGGTACTCGGACCGGACCGCATGTTGACGTTTGCGGTGGCAAAGCCTTCTGCCGCTTCTGCGATGGCCGGCAACGCCACGAGCGCCGCCAGAATGCCCGCCGCAAGAACCTTGAACCTCATAGATTATTCTCCCTTTGCGCACCCATGCTGCGAAATCGCTGCTTGATGCCTGTTCCGCTGTCGTGCGCCTACCCCGGCGCTCTTCGGTAAGACTTTCCAATTTCGGCAAGATAAAGGCCTGGCGCTGCACGGAATCTGATAGGATTCCGTGATGCCTCTTCAATCTTTGCATGTGTTGTAGAAGTAATTGCATGAATGCAGCTTGAACGGCATCAATTCGAAACTGAAATGCTGCAAGACTTTTTGATAAGGCTTGCTTGCCTTCATCGGCGTTACCGATGTGGCAGCATCGGCTGCATCAAAAGCTTTTTGGAAGAAACTAAAAAAGCGGCCTTGAAATTGCCACCTTGGACGCCGATATACGGTTCAGTCATGCAGCCGATGGGCGCTGGCGCGCTGGAAAGCGAGCCGTTTGGTCCGTCAATATCATGGAAGCAGCGTTAACTCTTCGTTGACCTTTCATGACCAATCTGGCTGCAGTTCCGCTCTTGCCTTTGACCACGGATGTACTGGCACTGATGCGAAGGCGGATGGCGAAAGGCCGGATCATTCCGGCCTTTTTGTTTTTTGGCGATGGCGTGCTCGTGGCGAAAGCGGAGTGCGCCATTTTCATTTTCGGCATCTCTCAGGTGACAAAAGAAAAACCGCCGCAGGTGACTGCGGCGGTTTTTCAATTTAAGCGATGCGCCCGCCGAAGTGGGCGATATCGTTAGTTTGCCTTCTTGGCCGAAACCTTGACGACCTTGGCCTTGGCCGGAGCCTGTGCGATGGTCGCCTTGCCGGCCGGGACATAACCTGCGCCGATGTTGACGTTCAGCCCGATATAGTCGAGAGCGCTCTGCTGAACGGCCTGCGCCAGGCTCTGCTGGGCAGCGGTCACGTTGCGTTGTGCATCGAGAACGTCGAGCAGCGAGGATGCACCATCCTTATAGCTCGCGGTCGAGAGCTGCAGGGCTTCCTGATAGGACTTGACCTGAGCCTGCAGCGCGGCGACCGTCTGTGCGTCGCGGGCGACGGCGGACAGATAGTTTTCGACATCTTCGATAGCTGAACGTACCGTCGACTGCCAGGCGAGATAGTTCTCGCGGCTCGTCGATTCCGCGCTCTTGACACCGGCGCGCAGGGCGCCGCCGTCGAAGATCGGCAGGTTCAGCTGCGGACCGAAGGACCAGGTGGTTAGGCCGCCGCTCGCCGACGAGGTATGGATATAGGTCGGCGAAATCGAGCCGCTGAGCGTGATCGACGGGAAGAGCTTGGCTTCCGCCACGCCGATCTGGGCCGTCGAGGCTGCAAGGGTCCGTTCTGCAACGCGAACGTCCGGACGGTTGCGGATGAGGTCGGCCGGAACACCGGTGCGAACGCTGCCGCGGAACACCGGCTGCCTGCCGCCGCCCTGCATCTGTGCGATGATCGTCGACGACGGCACGTTGAGCAGCGTTGCGATATGATGCACCTGCTGGCGGTAGCTGATTTCATAACCAGGTACCAGTGCCAGTGTCTGGTTGACGAGGCCTTCCGCCTGAACCACGTCGAGGCGGGATGCCGCACCGGCTTCAAGCTGGAACTTCGTCAGCGAGAGCGTGTCGCGCCGGGACTTCAGGTTTTCCTGAGCGATCGAAATGAGCGCCTGGTAGTAACGGGCGTTGACGTAGCTGTTGGCGAGATCCGACAGGAAGGCTAGGCGTTGGACGTCGACGGTGGAATAGGCGGCATCGAGCGAAGCGTTGGCGCTTTCCGTTGCACGGCGATACTGACCCCAGAGGTCGAGCAGCCAGGAAGCCGAAGCGGTGCCTGTCGTGGTATTGCGCCGTCCACCCGAAGAGGAAACCCTCGAGCCGCCCTTCTGGCCGCTCGTCGTGTTATCGCCACTGACGGTGAGGCTTGGGAGACCGCCTGCACCTGCCGTGACGACGGCAGCTTCCGCCTGGTTGATGCGTTCCAGCGACTGCTGGATGGTAAGGTTCTGGGCAAGTCCCTGTGCGGCGAAGGCGTTCAGCTTGGTGTCGCCGAAAGCGGTCCACCATTGCGAACCGGCGATATCGCCGTTCGCCTTCGTACCGCCCTCCGAGAATTTGGCCGGGAGAGGCATTTCCGGTGGCTTATGGTCTGGGCCGCTGACGCATCCTGCCAAAACAAGCAGCAGGGCGGGGGCGGCAGTACGAATGGAAACCATCACATTGTCCCACAATTCAATTTACTGATCAGTGTCTTTTGACGGAGTCGGCATGACTCCACGTTCCGGCGCTCCAGTCTTACGCAATACAAACAATGACCCGAAGCGGTCGGCGTCAATCTAGCAACGAGTTTAGCAATAGCACAGTGGCTTTTACGAATTCTCGGCAGCGAACATATGTAGGATCGGGCGAAATATCAGCTTATCGGTAAAAAAAATCTGAAGTGTTGCAAAAAACATACCCTCGCATCCGCAATCAAGGGATGTGAATGGCGCAAAACTCCATCGCCGCCGCAACTTCCGGGAAGTTTCGGCGTATCGATTCAGCTAAACGACCGTTCAGACGGTCTATTGCGGGAAATAGCGGGCGAGGCTTGCGCGAACCCGGTCACGCGGTGTCGCACCGCGATCGTCGGGCACGAAAGCAGTGCCTGTAATCGCTTCGTAAGCGCGGATGTAGACTTTGGACGTCTCTTCGATGAGGTCGCTCGGAATCTCCGGAATCTCATCCTTATAGGGATCGCAGCGCTCCGTAACCCAGGCGCGGACGAAATCCTTGTCGAAGCTTTCCGGACGCGCGCCTTTTTCGAACCTGTCCTGATAACTGTCCGCCAGCCAATAGCGGCTGCTGTCAGGCGTGTGGATTTCGTCGGCAAGGATGATGGTGCCGTTTTCATCGGTACCGAATTCATATTTGGTATCGACGAGGATAAGCCCGCGCTTACGGGCGATTTCCTGCCCGCGTGCGAACAGGGCAAAAGCGTAATCCGTCAACGTCTGCCATTGCTCTTTTGTCAGAAGCCCATGCTCGACAATCTGTGTCGGCGTCAGCGGCTCATCGTGGCCGCCGTCGAATTCCTTGCTCGTCGGCGTGATGATCGGCTCCGGCAGGATCTGGTTGTCGCGCATACCATTGGGCAGCGTGATGCCATACATCTCGCGCTGACCCTTCTTATAGAGGGTCAGAACCGAGGTGCCTGTGGTGCCGGCCAGATAGCCGCGAACGACGACCTCGACGGGCAGGATATTCAGCCGCTTGCCGACGACGACGTTCGGGTCCGGATAGTCGATGACGTGGTTGGGGCAGATATCGCGTGTCTGTTCGAACCAGTAGCGCGCCGTCTGCGTCAGCACCTGACCCTTGTAGGGAATGCAGGTGAGGATGCGATCGAAGGCGCTCAATCGGTCGGTGCTGATGATGATGCGGCTGCCATCGGGCAGATCGTAATTCTCGCGCACCTTGCCGCGATAGTAGTTGGGCAATTCCGGGAAATGGGCTTCGGAGAGAATTCGCAACGCGTCCACCAACAGGCTTATGCATCCGCCCAACGGATGCTTCTTGAGCGGACCCTTAGCGCATTGCAGCCGGAATCGGAACGGTTTTCACATATAATAATAGGTAACCCGCTCCATTCGTCGGGTTGCCGGCCCGAAAAGCGTCAGCGTGGCCGGCGCCAGCAGCCGTTTTCACCTTGCTCGAGGATGGGTGTCGAAAACACACCGACAATCCTCTCGCTCCATCGCTTGCCGCTCAGATCGACACGATCCCGCCAGCGATCGGATTGCAGCATGGCCGCGCCGATCACGACAGGTTCGATATCGCAGGATGTCAGCAGGGCAAGTCCGGAAACGATCGACGCGCCACTGGAGATTACGTCGTCAATGAGCGCCACGCGCTTGCCTTGCAGCAATGGCAGCATGCGCGGGTCTATATAAAGACGCTTCTCCTGGTTCGGCGTCGTGATGGAGGAAAGCGCGACTGACAGCTCGTCGCGATACCAGAACTTGCGCGATGTTCCGAGCGGTACATAGCGCGCATGGCCGAGCGTGCGGGCCACCGCTGCCGCCAGCGTCAGGCCGAGGGTCGGCAAACCGGCGATGACATCGACATCATGAGCTGAGATCTGTGCGGCCAGCGCTTCCGCTAGCGCGTCCTGCACGGCAAAGCTTGCCTGATTGACGATCAGCGATGCCAGCGCATGGTCGCCGTCGGCAAGCACGCGGATCGGCAGGCGCAATTGGCGCCCGTCCGGCAGTTCGGCCACATGGAAATCCGCGCGCTCTTCCATGGGGTCGAAAGTGCCAGGCGTATGCAGCTCCTGCCAGAAGTCATGGGGTTGCATCGCAGTCCGCCTTCTATCTGTTGGTCTTCATTCCGGCGCGCCGGTGCAGCACGAGGATTTCGGCCTCGGTCAGGGCGCGCACCGCGCCCTTTGGCAGATCGCCGAGCACGATATCGCCGAAGGCGATGCGCACCAGCCGGAGGCATTCGATACCGAGCGCCTCCAGCATGCGCCGGATCTGACGGTTGCGGCCCTCTTTCAGCTCCACCTCGATCCAGCCGTTGCGATCGCCGCTGCGCAGGAGGCGGGCGGAACTGGCGGTCAGCAGTTCACCATCGTCGACGATGCCGCGCTCCATGCGCGCAAGCTGTTCGTGATCCATGATTCGGTCGACCTGTACGTGATAGGTCTTGCCGACATGGCTGACCGGATCGAGCAGAGCCTGCGCCAGCACCGTATCGTTGGTGAAGAGCAGCAGTCCCTCGCTTGCCTTGTCCAGCCGCCCTACCGGGGCAAGGTGGCGGGCATCGATATCCCTGAGGCAATCATAGACCGTTGGACGGCCCTCCGGGTCGTCGCGGGTGGTCACCAGCCCGCGCGGCTTGTTCAGCATGAAATAGAGTTTTTTCTCCGCTGATATCTCCGTGCCGTCGACCGCGAATTTCGAATGCTCCAGATCGACCCAGGTGGCGGGATCTGACACTTTGCGGCCATCCACGCTCACGCGGCCGGCCGTGATCAGCGCCTCTGCCTGGGTGCGGGAGCAATAGCCGAGCTTGGAAAGTGCCCGTGGCAAGGTCACGCGCTTACCCTCTGGCTCCGGCCTGCCTTTCGTCGCCCTGCCGGATCTTTGCGGTGATTGCCGTTGGCTCACCCGTCTTGCCTCATGTGCTTGTTGTCGTGGCCCGGCATGGCAGCCGGTGGAGCACAATCCTTTCGCACGGCGACGAACCGGACGCAAATCGCATTGTCGAGGGGCAGGGGTCGAGGGGCAGCGGAGGCAAACAGGGCTCGCGTTCGTGGTGCGAGCCCTGTCGCGGACCGGAGCGGGCGATGGGGTCGGGTAGACGGCAACGTGGTTGCCGCCATTCGCTCCGGAGGGATCGCGGTTGCAGAGAAACTGCACTGCTTCTTTTGCTGGGATTTTTCAAAAGAGGGGAAATTTGTTACAGTTTGTAACGCCGGCTGTTTCCCTGTTGCCAAAACCGCCTCTCGCCCCGCATGGAAGAGTCATGGTTTCCGCATCGCTGCTTCTGGTCGAGGACGACCGCGAGATTAGGGCGCTCCTGGAGGAGTTCCTGAGCCGTGAGGGTTTCTCCGTGCAGGCTGCCGATAGCGCCGCCGCCATGGATCGTATTCTATCCAAGGGCTTTCCCGATCTGATCATTCTCGATCTCATGCTGCCAGGCGAAGACGGCCTCTCCGCATGCCGGCGCATCCGCGCCCGCAGCAAGGTGCCGATCCTGATGCTGACGGCGAAAACGGAAGATATCGACCGTATCCTCGGCCTCGAAATGGGCGCTGACGATTATCTCGGCAAGCCTTTCAATCCACGCGAGCTCCTGGCGCGCATCCGCGCCATCCTTCGCCGCTCCGGCCCTGAGCGGCCGGAAGATGTCACTCCCCCGTCAAGGCGAAAAAGCTTTGCGGGCCTGACCGTCGATCTTGATGGTCGGGTGATCGAGATGGATGGCGAGCGCGTGGTGCATCTGACGACGGCCGAATTCGATCTGCTCGTCTGCTTCCTCGAAAGACCACGCCGCGTGCTGTCGCGCGAGCAGTTGCTCGACTGGACGCGCGGCCGCGGTGCCGATCCCTTCGATCGCACCATCGATGTCACGGTCTCCCGCCTGCGCACCAAGCTCGGGCACTGCCTGCCCGATGGCGCCCATATCATCACCACCGTGCGCAATGCCGGCTATCTCCTCACAATGGACGTGAAGGATGTCTGAGCCATGCTGAAACTCGGTCTCGTCGCGCGCATCATCATGATCGTCGCCGTGGCATTGTTTATCATCCAGCTTGCGGCTTTCGTCGCCGCGCAGCTGAAGCCGGATACGCCGTTCAATCCGGAATTGTCACCGGCCATGCAGGTCAAGACGGCCATCCGTCTTCTCGATGCCATTCCGCCCGAGGCACAGCAGGCGGCCGTGCGGGCGCTGAACGCCAATGGCCTGGCGATCCATCTGGCCGATCCGCCGGCTCCGGGCCACAAAGAGGAAACATCCAATCTGACGCTGACCGACAAGTTGGCCCGCGAATTTGCGACAATCGCCCTGGGCAATCGCTACTTCAACATGCGCTCGCTCTCCGAAAAGCCGCAGGGCTGGTTCTCTGTCGGTGCGCCGGACAGGATCATGGAAGTGTCGATCGGCGTTGCTGGCGGCAAGATCGCCGTGTTCAACCTGCCCGACACGCCGACGGTAAGATTGAACGGCATACCGGTCGGCCTGATTGCCGGCATCCTCGGCATGCTGGTCGCGGTCATCGCCATAGCCGCCGTTGCGCGGGAAACCCGGCCCCTGACGCGCCTGTCGCGAACCGTCAACTCGATCGGCAATGGCCTGCAGCCGGTTCACATTCCCGAAAGAGGCGCCTGCGAGCTGCGTCTGCTGATCAAGGCGATCAATGCCATGCAATTGCGCATCGCCGCGCTCGTCAGCAATCGTACTCTCATTCTCGGGGCGATTTCGCATGATCTGAGAACCTATCTCACCCGTTTCCGCCTGCGCATGGAAATGATGCCGGAAACGCCGCACCGCGAGCGGGCGATCGCCGATGTCGAGGCCATGCAGCGGTTGGTGGAGGATGCGCTCGGCTTTGCCCGCAGCACGGTCGTCTCGGATGGCAAGACCATCGTCGATCTCGATGCGGCCATTCGAGGCCATCTCGCGGAGCGGCAAGACGGGCAGGGCCTTGTGGGTTTTGCGCCGATCGGGCAGCCAATCGCCGTGACGCTGACCGAGACCGCTCTGGTGCGGGTACTCGACAATCTCATGGACAATGCGCTGCGCTATGGTGGCCGGGCCGATATTGTCGTCGAACGTCGCGGCGATCACAGTGCCATCGTCGTCGGCGATCGCGGACCCGGCATCCCTGCGGAGCAACGCAAAGAGGTCCTCGAGCCCTTCGTGCGATTAGAGGAATCGCGCAACCGCGATCTTGGTGGCAGCGGCCTCGGCTTGGCGATCGTCCGCCAGATTCTCGATGCTCATGGCGGCGCGCTCTGTCTGGAAGACCGCGAAGGAGGCGGCCTGAATGCCGTTGTCCTGCTGCCGCTAGCGATATTGGAAAGAAGAGCGGCCTGAAAATAGGCATAGCTAAACGTCGATCGCGCCTGGGTGCGATCGACGCGTTGTGCAAGGCTGCCTGCTCAATGGCAGGTCAGGAATCTCTGCAGCTCTTGCCGGCTCAAAACGATGCCAGCCGCCGCCTTCTGCGGATCAGGATGCGTATAGGTGAAGCTTGGCAGGTCGGGCAGATCCAATGCCTGGCGCATGCTCATAATACCGAGCGCGCGGCGGCCATTGGCGCTGTCGAAGCTGACTTCGATAATGCTTTCCGGTCTTGTTGTATGCATTGTTTCCTCCCTTCCCTTTTTATCTTCCCCAAACCATAGCAGAAACCTTATGGAAAATCTTGGTTTTTCTGAGGTTTGCGGCGGCTGGATTTGCTCGTGAACCCAACAAGCCGTCCGACAGCCTGGAAGAGGTGCTCAGACAGATGAGCGGGGCATATATGGAAGGGAAGCCTGTCGGATTCCGTCGCCCGAGCAAAATTTGACCATCCGGACAACATTTTTGCGGCCTTTCGAGATAAAAACGACCACAATTCCTCTCGACATTACAAAAGTGTCTTTAAAATCAGTTAGTTACAAAAATGTCAGAATTTTTACAGTTGAGCTGTTGACTTGGTTCGGAGGTAGGGTCTATAAGCCCGATCACTGACGAGGGCGGCGGCGCTGCTGGCGACGAAGTCCTTCGCTCTAGTGTTTCCTAGAT
>JAAMEZ010000010.1 GCA_013322215.1 Martinezella rhizogenes | reverse complement strand
AACTCCTGCGATTCAAGCCGCGTCTTGCGAAAAGACAAAGCTCATAGTGTCGCCAAGACCTCAGCCTAGCCGGGCAATGATTCATATCGGAAAAGCCGCCCAATTCGGGCGGCTTTTCCATTTCTGGGTTTATGCATCAAACCTTCCGCTTCATGCCGAAGGCAGTGGCGGGAGAATGGCTTCGGCCCGGCTGCGCTCGGAAACGAGGCTCCAGATCTCTTGTGCGATATCGTCGGGATCGAGGGTCGGGAACGCCCCTTCGAGCTTCACGCCATTGGCCTCCAGGGCACGCTTTCCGGCCGAACGGTCGATAAGGCCGCCAATGCTCACAGTGCCTGCATAGATGCCTTGAGGTCCCAGTTCGGCATTCAGCGTCAGGGCGTAGTTGCGCGCAGCCGCCATGACCGGACCGAGACGGGCGAAACCCGGCATCGGCACCACGGCCGACAATCCGCCGACGATGACGACAGCGCCGTCGCCGCGCTTCAGCATACCGGGCAATACGGCATGCGACACTTCGACGGGCGAGAGAGCAAAGATGGTCGCCGCCGACTGAAGCTTTGCTGCGTTGAGTTCGGCGGCGGGCGTGAAGCCGACATCGGATGGGACTGGCGCATAGATGGCGACGTCTATCGAACCGAAACGCGCCTCCATGGACTGAACGAGGGCGGAAATGCCATCGACATTATAGAGATCGGCGGGGAAAGTAGCTGCTTCGATACCTATGCTGTTGAGTTCTGCAACGCGTTCTTCAAGCGATGCGGCATTGCGTGCGACGAGTGCTACTCGGTAGCCTTCTCGCCCGAAGCGTGCCGCAAGCGAGGCGCCGAGCCCGGTGCCCGCTCCGAAAATTGCGATCGTTTTCCTGTCAGTCATAACCTACTCCTTGAGGTGGTATGTTTTACTGACTAGATATGGTATATTGACTGCCAATGTCGCAAGAACGCATATTTTCGAGGCCTGGTCACATGCTTATGACTGCTGCGCCCTATCAGCCGGGAAACAATGACGACTGCCGCAAGGTGATCGAAATTCTCGGCCGCATGGGCGATAAATGGACGGTGCTTGCCATCGCCATGCTGGTGGAGCGGCCGCGGCGCTTCAACGAACTGAAGCGGATGATCGGCGGCGTTTCCCAGCAGATGCTGACCCGCACCCTGAAGGCCCTGGAGCGTGAGGGAATGGTGACGAGAACGGTCTATCCGACCATACCGCCCCAGGTCGAATATGGCCTGACCGAGCTCGGGCGTTCGCTATCGGTACCCCTGACGCATCTTGCGGCATGGGTGGTGGAACATCTGGGCGAGATCGAAACGCACCGCGCGTCCTACGATGCGGAGGGATAGGGCAATTCCAGGAACTTGCAGCAGCGCAACAGACTACTCCCTGCCTACGCCTCCGGTGAGAGGATGCAGCATTGCTCGGGCACAGGCAGCAGCACTGCGCTGCTTCCTGCCGCCATCGGCTCCGATAAGGCGCCATTGGCGACGATAGCACCGGCCGCCGTTTCGCACTGATACTGATAGGCGCGGCCAAGATAGGTGCGTGTTCCCAAAACCGTCGGCAGGCCGTTGCCTTCGCGTCGAACCGAAAGGCCATCCGCACGGCAGCCGAGGACAAAACTGTCCGGAATGGGACCGAAATCATCCTGCGACAGCGCGATCCTTGCGCCGCCTGCAGCCTCCGCCGTCACCAGTACGCCCGTGCGCTCGACGACCCGCAGCGGCAGCAGATTTTCGAAGCCGACGAAGCGGGCGACGAAGCTGTTGGCGGGCTTGCGGTAGAGGATCTCTGGCGTATCGAGCTGCATGATACGGCCGGCATTCATGATGGCGACACGATCGGAGATCGAGAAGGCTTCCTCTTGATCGTGCGTGACATAAAGCGACGTCGTGCCGTTGGCGCGTTGCAGCTGGCGGATCTCCACCCGCATGTCGACCCGAAGCTTGGCATCCAGATTGGAAAGCGGCTCGTCGAACATCAAAAGCGGTGGCTCGATGACGAGGGCGCGTGCCAGCGCAACGCGTTGCTTCTGACCGCCTGACAGGGCCGAAGGCAGGCGGTCGCCAAGGCCGGAGAGGCCGACGCGCTCCAACATGGCCTTAGCCTTCAGCAGGCGCTCCTGTGTTGCCATCCGGCGCTGTTTCAGGCCGAATGCGACATTTTCGAGCACAGTCAGATGCGGAAACAGCGCGTAGTTCTGGAACACCAGGCCGATATCCCTGGCGTGCGCCGGCAACGTCGTCAGGTCGCGGTCGCCGAGCTTGATCGTGCCGCTCGTCGGCTGCAGGAAGCCGGCGACGAGCCGCAAAGTCGTCGTCTTGCCGCAGCCGCTCGAGCCGAGCAGCGAAACCAGTTCGCCGGCCGCGACGGAAAGCGAGAGATCCTGCAGGACGGCCGTCTTGCCGTAATGGGCGCTGATGGAATTGATGGAGAGCGATACGGTCACGGGCGACTACTTTGTCAGGAAGGTGAGGCCCAGGGTCGCTTCGACGATCGCCATGACGGCGACGGTCACGAGCATCAGCAGCACGGAAACCGAGGCGATGGTCGGGTCGAAGAACTGTTCCATGTGGGCGAGGATCTGGATCGGAAGGGTGGAGATGCCGGGACCGGTCAGGAAGACCGAGACGGAGACATCATTGATGGAGGTGATGAAGGCGAGGATGAAGGCGGCAATGACGCCGGCGCGGATATTCGGCAGCACGATGGTCAGAAACGTCTTAAGAGGCGGGCAGCCGAGGCTGATCGCCGCTTCCTCGATCGAGAAATCAAAACTCGCGAGGCTGGCGCTAACGACGCGCACCGAATAGGGCAGCACCAGCAGTGCATGGCCGATCAAGAGGCTCGGAAAGATCGGCAGCCCAAGCCCGATGGTGATCGATTTCATCAGCGAAAAGCCGAAGACGATTTCCGGAACAAGGATCGGCAGCACGAAGAGCGTCGAAAGCCAGCGCGGCAGTTCGACCCTGTAGCGGCTGATGGCATAGGCCGCAGGTACGCCGATCAAAAGCGAAAGTGCGGTTCCGAGGAAGGCCAGTTCCAGGCTGGTGATCGCCGTCGTGCGGAAGGCTTCGATCTGAAAGATGTTCGAGAACCAATGCAGCGTCAGGCCCTGCGGCGGGAAGGTGAGATAGGTGGTGTCGCTGAAGGCGGCGCCGATGATGATGACGAGCGGCGCCAGCAGGAACAGGAAGACAAGGGCCGTGAAAGCGATAAGTGCGGGGTGGACGGACTTTGTCATAGTCACACCGCCATCGGGTTCAGCCGGCGTGCGAGGCGGCTCATGATTGCGACAATGCCGATCGTCACGACAACCATGATGGCGGCGATCGTCGAGGCGCCGACCCAGTCGAAGGTGACCATGGCGCGCTGATAGAGGAAGGTGCCCATCATCATCTGCTTTTCGCCGCCAAGCAGCTGCGGCGTGGCGTATGAGGTGAAACTGCCGGTGAAAACAAGCACGGCGCCGACGATGAGGCCGGGTGTGGCAAGCGGCAGGATGACCTGGCGAAAGGTTGCGGCCGGTGTCGCGCCGAGCGAAGTGGCGGCTTGAATGAGATCCTGCGGTATGCCCTCAAGCACGCCGACAAGGGTCAGGATCATCAGGGGCACGAAGAGATAGACCATCGCGACGATCACCGAACCCTCGGTGTAGAGCATCGACAACGGCTCGCTGATGATGCCGATCGACATGAGGATGGTGTTGAGAATGCCGTTCTTGCCGAGGATGATCAGCCACGCGAAGGAGCGCACGACGACACCCGTCAGCAGCGGAAAGACGGCGGCAATAATCATCACGCTTTTGGCGCGGCCCGGCATCTGCGCGATGACATAGGCGGCGATGAAGCCGATGATCAAGGAGATCGCCGTCGTAATGAGAGCAACCTCGATGGTTCTGAAAAGTACGGTCCGGCGAAAGCCGCTGGAAAAGAAGGCAACATAAGGGGAAAATATCCCCTTGGGTTCGCCGAAAGTTGCCGCGATCGTAATGATCACCGGAATGAGCAGGAAGAGCGTTACGGCGAGGATCGCCGGCGTCGCCAAACCCCATTTCATCAAATGCTTCATCAACTAAATTCCGTGAGAACGCCGCAAGGAGCGTGCGGCATGCCCTGTTACATGCCGAAGATCTCGTTCCAGCGATCGACCCAGTCCGACTGCGCCTCGATCAGCTTCTCATAATCGATGCGGCTGAGCTTGGCGATCATGTCGGCGCCGTAGGTCCAGAGCTTGGCCTTTTCCGGCGGCAGCACCACCTTGGTCGAAACCGGTGCATCGACGCCCTGTTCGGCTTCCGCCTGCTGCACGTCCGTCGACAAGATGAAGTTGATGAACTGGTGCGCAAGCTCGACGTTTTCCGAGCCCTTCGGAATATTGACGGTGTTGAGGACGGCGATATCACCCTCCTTCAGATCGGCCCAGGCCATCGTCGGAACGGCCGCGCGCAGGGATGACAGAACGAAGTCCTGTGTCATTGCCACCTTGGCCTCGCCTGTCGAGATCAGGTTCACGAGCTCGGAGCCGGTATTGTAGTTCTTGACCACATTCGGCTTCAGCGCCTCGATGGCTTCAAAGGCCTTGTCGGCATCGGCATAGGGATCGACGCCGGCATGCTTGCCGGCTTCGAGCACGGTCAGCGGCCCACCTGTCGTGGTGATGCCGGGAAGAGAAACGGCGCCCTTCAGGTCATCGCGCCACAGATCGTTCCAGGAGGTGATCGGCGGGTTCACTTTCGCCGTATCGTAGACGATACCGACGCGGCCGATTGTGTAAGCGGGGCCGTAATTGCCCTGCGGCGCCTTGGCGATATCGTAGAGATCGGCAAGGTTCGGGATTTTGCTGCGGTCGACTTCCTGGAAGAGGCCCTGCTGGATGCCGAGCTGCGAATAGCTGTCCGTGAGATAGATGACGTCGACGCCCTTGCCGCCGCGCAGCTTCAGCTTGTTGAGGCGGTCGGCATTGTTGCCGGTCTCGAAAACGACGTCGCAGCCGCAGATCTTCTTGAAGGGCTCGATGATGTTGGCCTGCATCTTCTCGCCATTATAGCCCCACCAGGAAACGGTCAGAGTCTTTGCCTGGGCGAAGGCCGGCATGGCGGTTGCCGCGGCAAGGAGAGCAAATCCCGCAGCGCGGGCAAGGGTGAGGCCTTTCATTCTCGAAATCCTTTTGGTCAATGAAATCGGCATATGTTTCAAGCTTGCAGGATACTATTTTTCGAGCATCGGCTTTACAAGCCCAACAAATGGGCAGGGTAGCAGTTTTTGCCTTTGGTGGGATGAATATCCCGCGTCATCACCTGTAGCACTCGGACATTGCAAATGCTTGAGATCGCTCGCCTTCCACAAGCGAGCCAGTCGGCTTTACATGCTGGCCCGTCATCTCTACCCTCGACTGATCGAATTTCTTGGCAGGCATGCGTCTCATGACATCCCCGAAAATAACCCTTCCCGACGATCTGCTCGTCAATGCGGCAGATGAAGTGCTGATCCGCCAGGATCTGACGCTGACCGCCCTCGGTCGTCGTCCGGCGGATCGACTGCTGCGCGTCGGCAAGCTGTTGGATGTGCATAGCCGCACCTGGCTGGACGATCAGGAAATCGTCATCAAGGGCCGGCGTATTGCCTATGTCGGCCCGGCCGGCAGCTATCAGGGCGAGGTGAGCGAGCGCGTGCACGAGCCGCATCTCGTTGCCGTCCCCGGCTTCGGCGAGGCGCACAAGCATATCGAAAGCTCGCATCTGACGCCGGAATGGGAAGCGGCTCTGGTCATGCCGCATGGCGTCACCTGGACCTGCGAGGCGAGCCATGAATTCTCCAATGTCAACGGCGCCCGCAATCTGGAATTCTGGCTGGAAGCGCGCCGCCGCGGCTCGCCGATGAAGATTTTTCCGCTGCCCGGATCGGCCGTGCCGCCGACCGCCTATGAATGGGGCGGCGGTCATTTCGGCTATGACGAGCAGAAATCCTTTCTCAGCGAAAGCCTGATGGTGGCCGGCCTGGACGAGGTCATGGATTGGCCGTCGGTCAGCAATCCGGAGAATCCGGCTTACGATCGTCTCTGGGGCATGATCCGGGCGACGTTCGAGCAGCGCGGCGTCGTCGAGGGCCATGGTGCCGGCCTGCGCGATCTGGCGTCGATCAATGCCTTTGCCGGCGCCGGTCTTGCCTCCGATCACGAAGGCTGGTTTCTCGACGAGATCTGGGAAAAGCTGACGCATGGCCTGTTCATCGAGCTTCGGCCGCATTCCCTGCCTGAGGTCATCCAGGGGCTGATCGACAAGGGCCTGTCCGACTGGTCGCAGATCGCCTTTGTCACCGATGATCGCAGCGCCAGCGATACGCTGAAGATGGGTGCTACGGATCATAATGTCCGCCTTGCGATCGAGAATGGGCTGGCGCCGGAGATCGCCATTCAATGCGTGACGATCAATCCCGCCCGCCATATGCGGCTGACCCCCTGGGTCGGCTCGATTGCGCCCGGCCGCTTCGCCGATATCGTGCTGCTGGATGACGTGAAAGCGCTGTCGATCGCCAAGGTCTGGGCTGACGGCCGGCCGGCATCGGAGTACAAGACCTTCATCGGCATTCGCCCCGAGATCGACTGGCCGGCGTGGGCGACGCAGACGGTTCGCATCGATCGCGTCGTCCGCGCGGAAGATTTTCGCATTGCCGCCCCGTCGGATGCCGCCACGGCCAAGGCGGCGTTGTTGCGTCCCTTCCATTGGGCCGATGATTTCATCACCATGGATCTGCCTGTCCGCGATGGTGCCGTCCAGCGCGATCATGATCGCAACGTCACGAAATTCGCGATCGTCGATCGCTTTTCGGGCGAGGCCAAGGTCGCCCGCATGTTCTGGCTCGGCACCGGGCCGCGCACGCCGGATACCGCCCTCGGCGCTACGCTCGGGCATGACAAGCACAATATCTGGGTCGTCGGTTCCTCCGATGAGGCTATGGCCATGGTCGCCAATGCCCTGAAGGAGCAGCAGGGCGGCTGGGTGCTGGTCTCGGGCGGCAAGGTCGTCGCCCGTGTCCGTTATGAAGTCGGCGGCCTGATGACGGCGCGCTCGGCCGAAGAGCTGGATACGGAGATGCAGGCGCTGTATAAGGCTGGCGCCGAGATCGACTGGATGTATGAACCGACCTTCTCGCCGCGCTGGTGGCCGGGCTTTCCCGAGCGGCTTTCCTTCGCGACGCTCACCTGCGCGCCCTGGCGCTGGGTTCTGGTCGCTCCCTCCGAAAGGGCGCCGGAAGGTTTCGTCAACGTCGCGACCGGCGAAACCCATCCGGTCGTCTGGTAAGGATATCCTTCTTCCTTATTCTGAATATCCACCCCCTGTGCCGTTGAACGTTGGTGAGCTGTTCCATGGGGTGGGTTGCGATCCGAGCTTGACGGCCGAAGCTAGCTCATTAATTATCCGTTTGGTTACTTATGTCGAACCGCAGACTGTGGAAGGGTGGAGCGTATTCATCCGCACATTGAGTGGGCGGCAACCGGGCGGAGGAGGCTCTGGTGACTGCAGTTGATAGTGACAGGCCGCGGATAATGTCGGCATTTTCCACACTGGGATGTGCGGAATTCGAATTGAACGAAGCCCTCGGATTGGCCGCGAAGCATGGCATCGACGCCATTGAAATCCGCGCCCTTGGCGGCACCGTCGATCTGGTTGCCTATTTCACCGAAAGGTTCGGTTCTCCGTCCGGCCTGGCCAAAGTGCTGGAATCTTCTGCCGTAAGCGTCTGCGCTTTCAATACTTCGCTGCGTCTTGTCGGCGCGACTGTGCAGGCAAAGGAAGAGTTCCTGCGCTATCTTCCATGGGCAGAGGCCGCCGGCGTTCGTTCGCTCAGGGTTTTCGACGGCGGTGAAACCGGCGACAAGGGCGAGCTGGCCGAGGCGCTGGCGACGCTGCAATGGTGGCGTGAAATTGCAGAACGGGAAGGCTTTCATGCCGCTATGGTCATCGAGACACATGATTTCCTTGCGTTGCCGGACGCTATTCCGCGCTTCCTTGAAATAGCGCCCGATTGCGCGCTTATCTGGGATACGCATCACACTTGGCGCAAGGGCGGGCAAGATCCCGTCGAAACCTGGAAACAGGTTCGGCGCAACACGCAACATCTCCACATCAAGGACAGCGTTTCCAGGCCGGGGCCGAGACTGCCCTATAGTTATGTACTGCCCGGTACCGGCGAGTTCCCGATGGCGACACTGCGTTCAGCGCTCGATGCCGATGGTTATGCCGGCATCATGAGTCTGGAGTGGGAAAGATTGTGGCATCAGGATCTACCGCCTCTGGATCTGGCTCTGCAGGCGGCGCGGCAAAGTGGCTGGTGATCCACGCGGCAAATGGTGAATAATTGTTGAAGAGCATTAATATTTTAGTTTAGTTGTATGGGAGAAGGCTGCACGGAGATTGACTTTTGCAGCGCTAGTTAATTAGTGTATTAGCAATTATTAAATAACTATCTCGTAGGCATGTCCGCGCCGGGTTGACTATGGTCTTCGGTGCAATATTTCCAGCTCGATGAAGGGGGCCTCAATGATTGAGGTTTGAGGGTGTCTGGAAGATGGAAGAGGTGGATTATAGACACCGGAATCCGATGTTTCGGAGCGAGGCGCGCCGTTTATCACCCGCTGTTTCCTACTCCTGGATGTTCCTCGATCGCGGTGTCGCCCCGAAAGGGAAGTCCGATGAACGGTAGTGCAAGCCGCGAGGAGGAGGGGCATGGAGCCCTCATCTTGAAGGCGATCGCCGAGGGTGGCCTGGGTTTTGCGGCGCAATGGATTCATGATGCCGGAAATGTCGGCAAGGTGTTCTACGCGGAAAGCTTGGCGCGCGTAACGGACTCGGACGGCACCGTGCACACGGCCGGCACCTTCGTCTCACTCCTCGAGCGGCAGGATCGCTGGTTCGATCTCGATCTGCGTATTCTGGATATGGTGCTGTCCGATCTGGCCGCCGACAAGGCGCTGGTTCTCGGCTTCAACCTTTCCGCCACCAGCCTGTCGCACTCCGATCGGTTCGCCGATGTGTTCGGTCGAATTAGCCGCCGCCCGGAGCTTGCTTCGCGCCTCATCATCGAGGTCACCGAAAGCTATCCCGTAGTTGGCGCATCCATCGAGCGCATGAAGATGATCCGTGATCTCGGCTGTCGTATCGCCATTGATGATTTCGGGTCGGGTTTCGCTACGCCGGCATCGCTGTTGCAGGTGCCAGCTGATATCATCAAGATCGATGCAGCCTTCGTGTGGGACAACAGGCGAGGCCGCGACGGGAGCGACAGCCTTTCTCATCTTGTCGGCTTTGCCGCCTGCTTTGCTCCCTTTGTCGTCGTCGAGGGTATCGAAACCAGATCTCAGCTCGATGTGGCGCGGGAAGCAGGCGCAACGCATGTGCAGGGCTTCCTGCTGTCGAAGCCGGTTTCCCTGGCGCAGCTCCGGCGCTACAAGCGGAAAGCCGTCTTGCGGGGGGTGGAATGACCGTTCCTGCTGCTTTTCCGCCGGCAATCTTCAATCGTTGTGCATGGCGTATGTCTGCCGGTCCTTCGCCGAAGCCTGCCATCAGGGCCTTGCAGGTGATGTCATGATGAAGCAGCCGGCTTTTGCATCGGCCTATCAGATCTCGGCGGCCCGGGCGGCGAGCGAGCTGAAGACGAAGACATTGCTGCGTGCTTTTGTGAGCCGGCTTCGCATCGTCTTCTCCGGGAGCGGCGAGCTGTCCGCCACATTCGTCGGCGGAGCTGACCCGCATGTTCTTATTTCCGATCGGGCGGCTGAAGCCATTGGCCGCGTCACCATAGACGCCGAGACCGGCCTCTATGTCCTGTGCGAGCTCGGCGGTCACGCCGATGACGTCGTCATCGTGACCGCGAGCGAAAATCGATTGATTGAGGAGATCACTCTCCATCTCGGCGATGGCCGTTTGCTGCAGGGAGTGGTCGAGACGGCCGTCAGCAGCCTTGTCGGTCAGAGGATGGAGGATGTCGAGCGCAAGCTTATTCTCCAGACGCTGCATCATTGCGGCGGAGATCCCACTCACACGGCGTTCATGCTCGACATGCCGCTCGTCACTCTTTGCAACAAGCTGGCGGTCTATTTCTCGGACTCCGCCGGCGAACTGCCGCAGACCGCTGCGGATACGGGATACGGAGCGAAAAGCTACCGGCTGTGATTGCGCACGCATTTCATGCGGACGCATTGTGCCCCGGTTACCAAACCGGGATCGCGCTCCTGGAACAGGGCGCAAATCGAAACGGCGCGCTGCCCGGCTGCGGGTATCGCGCATGATGCAATTCGAGCGGGGCGGCGCACGAGGAACCAAATGAGATCCGGGAAAAGATCATGGATTCTTTCAGCGAGAGAAAAGACCCCGTACCCCAGAAGATGCCCTCCTTGTTCGACGGCTGCGTGAAGATCGTTTCGGCCTATGTCAGCCACAATGCCATCCCTGTTCACAGCCTCCCCAGGCTTATCAAGGATATTCACGAGGCGCTGCAAGCATTGAATGGGTCGGCTTCGATCGTCGATCGAAGCAATCTGGTGCCGGCTGTGGATTTGAAGAAATCGGTGACAAACGACTACATCGTCTGCCTCGAAGACGGCAAACGCTTCAAGACGCTGAAGCGCCATTTGCGTGTGCATTATGGCATGACGCCCGAGGAGTACAGACAGAAATGGGGCCTTGCTCCCAACTATCCGATGGTTGCACAGAATTACGCCAACCGTCGTTCGGAGCTTGCCAAGATTTCCGGCCTCGGTGCGAATGGCAACAAAAGGGAAGGCGTCGGCTGACGCAATTCGGAAACAGGCGCCTCCCGCGTTCCTGACGGGCATGGCTTCGACACTCCGCGGGAATTCGGGCGGATATTCGCGAGCGGTTTCCATGTGTTTTGCGACGTGTTTTGCGACGCTTGCCGCGGGGCCATGTCTGCCGGCGGAATGCTCTAAATGAAATGGCGCCCGGCAAGGGGCGCCATTGTCTTATCGAGAATGTCCGAAGTCGCTATCGGCGACGATCAGAAGACCTGACGCAGCACGACGAACAGCACGAAGGCCAGTGCGATCGAAGCCGGCAGCGTCAGTATCCACGCCATCAGCATGTTCCGCACGGTCGACCATTGCAGGCCGGAACCATTTGCCGCCATGGTGCCGGCGACGCCGGAGGACAGGACGTGCGTTGTCGAGACCGGCAGGCCGAGATGATCGGCAGCGCCGATCGTCAGCATGGCGACGACTTCGGCGGCGGCACCCTGGCCATAGGTCAGATGCGTTTTGCCGATCTTTTCGCCGACCGTGACGACGATGCGCTTCCAGCCGACCATGGTGCCGAGGCCGAGCGCCAATGCGACGGCGACCTTCACCCAGAGCGGGATGAACTTGGTCGCGTGATCGACGGCGGCGTGATAGTTCGTGACGGCCTTCAGGTCGTCGGCGCTCATCGGCAGCAGCTTCTGCTTGTCGATCAGCTTCAGCGATTCACCGATCAGGTAGATGTCGTTGCGAACGTTGCCGACGAGCCCGTTCGGCAGCTTCTCGACGCTGGGATAGGCCGATATCTCGGCGCTGGTGGCGTGGATATAGGCCTGCAATGCCGGCGTTGTCGCGTCGGTCCAGGTCTTGGTCTTCACGGCATCGCTGACGGCAGCCTTCGGATCGGCCGGCGTGGCAACGCCCGGCTTCACATATTTGCCGAGCACCGTTTCGACCTGCGCCGAGGCGGTCTTGTAGGCTTCGAGATAGTTGATGTCAGGCGTGCGGTTGAGCGCGAAGGCCGTCGGCACGAGGCCGATGAGGATGAGCATGATCAGACCCATGCCCTTCTGACCATCGTTCGAACCGTGGGCGAAGCTGACGCCGGTGCAGGTGAAGATCAGCAGGCCGCGGATCCAGGCCGGCGGCGGCGCATTGCCCTTCGGTGCTTCATAGAGTTCCTTGTTGCGGATCAGCACCTTGGAAACCAGCAGCAGCACGGCGGCCATGGCGAAACCGATGATCGGCGACAAGAGCAGAGACATGCCGACGCTGCTTGCCTGCGACCAGTCGACACCGCTGGTGGCGGAGCCGGCAGGGGCGAGGAACTGATTGGCAAGACCGACACCGATGATGGAGCCGACGAGCGTGTGCGAACTCGAGGCCGGTAGGCCGAGATACCAGGTGCCGAGGTTCCAGATGATGGCCGCCGTCAAAAGGGCGAAGACCATCGCAAGACCGGAGCCGGAGCCGACCTGCAGGATCAGCTCCACCGGCAGCAGTGCCAGAATGCCGAAAGCGACGGCGCCCGAAGACGTGAGAACACCGAGGAAGTTGAAGAAGCCCGACCAGATGACAGCGAATTCCGCTGGCAGCGAGCGCGTATAGATGACGGTTGCCACGGCATTGGCCGTGTCATGGAAACCGTTGACGAATTCGAAGCCAAGCGCGATCAGGAGTGCCAGGCCGAGCAGGATCCACGGAACAGCGGCGGCTTCGGCGAGGTCGCTGCCGAGGGCGTAGCCGACATAGGCGAGACCGGCCAGCACAATGACGCCGAAGATCGGTAGAAACCATTTTGCCGAACTACCGGCTCCGTGAATTGGATGGTTGGCATTGCCACCCTCCGAAGTGTTTGAAGCGAGGTCGACCATCCCAAACTCCTTTATGGCAATTGATATCGTTGGTGTAAGCTTCCTTCATGAAACTCTCGTGACGCGCGAGTAGGTTGCGGCCGGCGGCAAATACCGGCAATAGTACGCTTTTTCAGCTGTGGGCAGGCGTTTGCGCTGATCTTGATTTCGCCGCCAAAAGGCCTTTTTCGGTTCAGCCGGCGTTCATACCTCGGGGGGTTAAATCCCGCATGTAAGGGACTTGGATAGAGGGCCATCAAAATGAGATCTTCCGTGATTGCCATCGCTGCCTTGTTCGGCGGCTTGATCGTATCTTCGGCAGAGGCAATGCCTATCCCAGCCGTTGGGACAGCGGCCTCGGCGCCGATCGTGAAAGTTGACTATGCCTGCGGTCGTGGCTGGCACCTGACGCGTTGGGGTGAATGCCGCCCGAATCGCTGGGGCCCGCCGCCGCGGCGCTGGGGCTACTACAGGCCGCCACCGCCGCCGCCATGGGGCTGGCACGGGGGCTATCGCCATCACCGTGACGGTTGGGGCGACCGCCGCTGGCGCGATCGTCCGCGCGACTGGTAGGATCAGAAACACCGCCGCATCTTGCGGCGGTGTTTTGCTTAAGGCTGAGTTTGGGGCCGTAACGCGCGCGCTCCGAGCCATAGTCCTGCAAGAGCGAGCAAGCCGGTCGATAAAATCGCGGCAAGGCTTTTCACATGAAGCGCGATCTCGGCAAGTTTCGGCCGGATGAGATCCGCCGTATTGAAGCTTTCGCCGCTGAATTTGCACAGGATGAGCGCGAGATTGTTGCGCACGAGCGTCGCGTCGATATCGGAGACGAGGTCGTCGACCGGTACTTTTTCCACCTTCATTACTCGCATCCGCAGAAGCACCGCCTTCGCTGCCGCAAGATAGGCATGCGAGCATTCATTGAACGGACTTTCCTCGTCGCTGACGCTGTCCGGCATCAGGCCCCAGAGGCAATAGGCATGTTGGATCTGCGCGAAGTTCATGAGGCGGCGGAAGGTTTCGTCGGTATCCGATGTGCGCTCGGCAAGCGAGATGATCCGCCCGTAAAAGGGAGCGATCACAGCCATTTCGCCATGGGTAAGGCTTGGTATCGGAATGCCAGCCTGGCTTCCGGAGGACCCGCCGCCATGCGCGGCAACCGAAGCCGGCCAACCCGACAGCATAAGACAGAAGATTGCAAGCAGGACGCCGCTTGGATGCGGGCGTCTCCCGCGCATGTTGCCATGCGCGGAACGCGAGCTATTTATCATGCTAAGCCCGGCGCAGGGTCGCACTGCCGTAGCGTGTCTGCGGCAGCTGGCGTTCCGCCCAGGCTCCGAAGGCAAGGCCAAGCGTCGTCCAGAGGATGGCGTGCATGCCGAGCGATGTGACGCGGAAGCGCCAGAGCACGACAGCGGAGAATTGCTCAGGCACTTCGTTGATCGAAGGAAGCAGATATTGGATCAGCGCGATGAAGACGAGGTAGCCGATTCCGGCAATGATCGCACCGTTCCAGGAACCATATCGTGCCGCCAGCCGGCGACCGAAGCCAACGGCGACGACCATGCCGGCGACGGAGGCAACGATCATGATGAAGAACAGTTCCGTTCTCGCACCGATCGTCTCCGGATTGCCGACGGCCGGCGGGTTCGCCGGATACTTGATGTCGGGTACGAGAGAAATCGTCACGAAAGCGGCGATGGCGAGCAGGGCTGCCGTGCCGCGCGCGCCGAGAGGGCTGATGCGACCGTAGACGAAGGAAAAGACCAGCGCGAACAATCCGCCTATTGCGGTCGAGAAGATCACGCTGCCGGTGAAGAGGCCGATGCCCGCCTGTGTGGCGCGGCTGACGATTTCCGGCTCCGGCGCCTCGCCAGCCGCCTGTGCGGCTTTTTCTTCAAAGCCGATGGCCCAGTCGACCAGCGGTTCGCCGAAGATGTGGGCGAAAGCAAAAACGAGAATACCGGCAAGGGCCCCGACGATCATGCCGCGGAGCAAAAGACGTCCAACCATGTGCTTGACCCCTTAGTGGCAGGGGAAGCCGAGAAGGTGACGGGCATCATGCACGAACTCGTGCACATACATGCCCGAGATGAGCGAGGTCGCGCCTTCCTCAGCGCCGACGAAATAGATCGCGAGCAGCATCAGCAGGCCGGCAAAAATGGCCCAGGGCAGGATTTGACCGAGCGGAATCGGCTGCGGAATTGCGGTTGGGGCGAAAGTGGTGTCGGACATTGTATTTCCCTCTTGAAGAAAAGCGCGTTCCATTTGCGGAAGGGTTCTTGCGGGAAGGGTCTGGCTCTCGAGGGGCGGAACCGGTCCGCCTTCGATTACAGTGGCGCGACCGCGCCGGAATTCCACCGGCTTCCGCACCCGCAAGTGCAAGTTTATATCTATTTGTAAAGATGGTTGTCAATCAAGCGCCACTGCGATGTGAAATCGCGACAAGAGCGCGGCAGGGGATGGAGTTGGGAAGTCGCATGAAAACGCGTTTGAGCTGGATTTGCCATGGGGCGACGCAAGCCAATCGAAACGGCTGCTTTCCAGATGATGAACCATTGGAGGTGAAGGCAGCGCAGCAGGCTCAATCACTGTCCTTCGGGCTCGGGGCGATCGATCGCGTCTGGACAAGCCCGGCCCTGCGCGCGCGCCAGACAGCCACGGTCCTGGGTCTCGACGCCATCCCGGATGTCGGTTTGCGGGAATGCGATTATGGCGACTGGCGAGGGCAATCCCTTGCCGAGTTGCATGAGAGGGACGCGGATTCTCTGGCGCTATGGATGACGGATACGTCGGTCGCGCCGCATGGCGGCGAAGCCCTCTCGTCGGTCATGAAGCGTGTCGGCGAATGGATGGGAAACCATATCGAGGATACTGGCCATATCGTCGTCATCACCCATGCGAGCGTCATTCGCGCCGCCGTTCTGCAGGCCCTGCAGTCGCCGCCTGCGGCATTCTGGGCGGTCGATGTCGAGCCGTTCGGGATTGTTGAAATGACGAGCGACGGCCGGCGCTGGCAGCTGCGCTTCCCAAAGATGACGATCTAAGGTCTGTGAGAATTCCACAACATTGGCTTGATGTGATTCAAGCCTTTGGTGGACCGTTTTATTCTGACTGACGTCCAATGGGCGAAGATGGCGCCGTATTGTCTGCGCAAACCAACCGATCCCGGACGCAGCTGCAGTGACAACCGACTTTTTATAGAGGCTGTTCTTTGGATAGTGCATCCTGGCTCCCCCGGTGTGATTTCCCAGAGCATTTTGGAAACTGGAGCATTGCATCCCGTCGCTTCAGCGATTGGCGTCGTGGCGATGTATTTGCAAAGCTTTTTGAAGCCTGCTCGGATGAGCCAGACCTCGAATATGCAATGGTCGATGCGACCATCGTCAAGGTCTACCGCCATGGGCAGGGCTCAAAGGGGGACTCGGAGCCGACCATAGGTCGCTCGAAAGGTTGAATGACGACCAAAATCCTGGCGCTGACCGATGCACTCGGCAATTTCGTGCGGTTCGAGCTTTTGCCAGGACATCGCTTTTCAAAGCCATTGCCTCTGGATCGCGAGCTTTCATCCATCGCGCCGCAGCTGTCATCAATTCGAGATGAATCCCCACAGACCTTAATCTTGAGGCATCAAGGGTGTGTTCGGCGGGCGCTTACGGTTCGTTATTTCTTCTTCCCTTGATCGTGATGCCACTTGATGGCGAAGAACATGCCCGTGCCTAACACGAGAACCTTGAACGTAATGAAGACTATAGGGAACCAGTCCATTATTTTGAATATTTCCAGGCTGTTACTTGACACTATCTATCGTGAGGAGCGCTACCTCAAAACCGCTGCTTCAGCAGCTTCATCTTTTGTTCAAACCATCGTCGAATCCAACTTCGATCATAACATTCCCGTCCACACGGCCTAAGTGGTGCCATCATCCATCTCGCCGCAGCCGTCATCAATTCAAGATGAATTCCCATAGACCTCAGAGCAGTTTCCGCAAAAGTGCGGTTTCGCGTCGGAAATTGCGTGAAAGCAAAGGGTGGTGATCAGCGGGCCGCTTTGGTCCGCCGCCGTTCGGAGTAGACGAGATATCCAGCCATGCCGAACGTCATCGCGGCCAGTCCATACCAGGTGATGGCATAGACGAGATGGCTGTTGTGGAAGGTGATCTGTGTCAGCCCTCCCACGGGCAGTCCGCCCGGATTTTTCGTATCGTCGGCATCGATGAAGTAGGGCGCCACGTTCTGCAGTCCGCGGGCTTCCGCAATCGCCGTCACGTCGCGCGAATACCAGCGCTCGTCCGCCGGCACGTTCGAACGCAGCAGCGTGCCTTTGGGCTCGTTGATCCTGAGCAGGCCGGTCACGGAGGTTTCGCCAGCAATCTCGCCTTCGGCACGCGTCGACGGATTGCGCTTTTCGGTCGGCACGAAGCCACGATTGACGATGATGATCGTGCCGTCTGCAAGCTTCAGTGGCGTCAGCACCCAGTAGCCCGCGCCGAGCGCGGTCGAGGCATAGACCTGCGCTTGCCTGTCGTTGAGGAAAGTCCCGCTCGCCTGCACATGCTTGTATTCCGAGTTTTCTGCCGTGATATCGGCCCACTGCGCGGCACCGGGAGCCGGAATCGCTGGTGCGTGGACGCGGGCATCGACCCTGGCGATCAGATCCAGCTTCCAGTGCAGCCGCTTCACCTGCCAGGTGCCGAGCCCGATGAGGAGGGCTGTCAGAAGCAGAAGCAGCAACACCCAGATGACAAGGGTAAGCGTCGAGCGCGGCCGGCTCTGCGATGTAGTCGAGGAAATGTCGGTCATGGCGCTGGTCTCCGGGGAGGCGCTGCCGCATGATTTCGGGAGGTTCAATTCTCTTCGCTGAAGATCACGCGTCGTCGGGAATCTTGGGCTGCGGCTCCTGGCATTCTCAGACATGCGCTGCGCAGCATCCGGCGAAATGTTTGCGCCGGTAAGAGGGCGGGCCTTCGCCTGAAGGCCCGCCGCTCAGTCTTAAGGCATGTTGCGCATCATCTCCGGCGACATGGGCATCATGTTCGCGTTGAGGTGATGCATGACCCAGAGCGAGCCGGACAGCGCGATGATGACGATCACGATGGTGAAGATCAGCGCCATCATGTTCCAGCCGCCTTCCGAGCGGGTGTTCATGTGCAGGAAGTAGATCATGTGCACGACGATCTGGATCGCACCGAGGATCATGACGATCGCCCCGGTGACGGCCGGATCGGGGATCACCTTGGCCATGACCAGCCAGAAGGGAATGGCGGTCAGGATGACGGAGAGGACGAACCCCGTCATGTAGCTCTTGAAGGTGCCGTGTGCAGCCTCGTGGCCGCCATGGTGATCGTGGCCGTGAGCGTCGCCGGAATGATGCGAATGGTTTGCGTTCGAGCTCATCCGAGAACTCCCATGAGGTAGACGAGGGAAAACACGCCGATCCAGACGACGTCGAGGAAGTGCCAGAACATCGAAAGGCACATCAGGCGGCGCTTGTTTTCCGTGATCAGGCCGTAGCGGCCGACCTGCACCATCAGTGTGATCAGCCAGACGATACCGGTGGTGACGTGCAGACCGTGCGTGCCGACCAGCGTGAAGAAGGCGGACAGGAAGGCGCTGCGCTGCGGACCGGCGCCGTCGAGGATCAGGTGATAGAACTCATAGAGTTCGAAGAAGATGAAGAGAGCACCGAAGATACCGGTGATCGTCAGCCACATCAGCGTGCCCGACTTGTTGTTCTTCTCCATCGCCAGCATGGCGAAGCCATAGGTGATGGAGGAGAAGAGCAGCATCGCCGTGTTGAGGGCGACGAGCGGCAGCTCGAAGAGGTCGGCCGGCGACGGGCCGGCCGCATAGCTATGGCCGAGTACGGCGAAGGTCGCGAAGAGGACTGCGAAGATCAGGCAGTCGCTCATGATGTAGATCCAGAAGCCCAGCATGGTGCTGCCTTCCGGATGATGCTCTTCCGTCAGGTAGAAGGCGGGCGTTTCGCCATCCTTGGGAGCGTGTGCGGTTTGGGTGGTCATAAGTCTTACACCTGTCCTGCGAGCTGCTTCGTACGCTCGTTCTCGGTCTTAACGACCTCGTCGGCGGGGATGTGGTAATCGCGCTTGTAGTTGAAGGTATGGCCGATCGTTATGACGATCATCGCGACGAAGGTGATGGCGGCGAGCCACCACATGTACCAGATCATGCCGAATGCGAAGCCGATGGAGAGAACGCCGAGGATGATGCCTGTGCCGGTGTTCTTCGGCATGTGGATCGGGATGAAGCCTTCGGTCGGCCGGACGTAGCCGCGGTTCTTCATGTCCCACCACGCGTCATGATCGTAGACGATCGGCGTGAAGGCGAAGTTGTAGGCCGGCGGCGGCGACGAGGTGGACCATTCCAGCGTGCGGCCGCCCCAGGGATCGCCCGTATGATCGCGAAGCTCTTCGCGCTTCATGAAGCTGACGGCGAGCTGGATCAGGAAGCAGGCGATGCCGATGGCGATGAGGCCGGCGCCGAAGGCCGCGATGATGAACCAGATCTGCAGCGACGGATCGTCGAACTGGCTGACGCGGCGGGTGACGCCCATCAGGCCGAGGATGTAGAGCGGCATGAAGGCGAACCAGAAGCCGATCTGCCAGAACCAGAAGCTCATCTTGCCCCAGAAAGGATCGAGCTTGAAGCCGAAGGCCTTCGGGAACCAGTAGTTGACGCCTGCGAACATGCCGAAGAGCACGCCGCCGATGATCACGTTATGGAAGTGGGCGATCAGGAACAGCGAGTTGTGCAGCACGAAGTCGGCCGGCGGAACTGCAAGCATGACGCCGGTCATGCCGCCGATGGTGAAGGTCACCATGAAGCCGACGGTCCACAGCATCGGCGGCTCGTAGCGGATGCGGCCGTGATACATCGTGAACAGCCAGTTGAAGAGCTTCGCACCCGTCGGGATCGAAATGATCATCGTTGTGATGCCGAAGAAGGAGTTGACGCTGGCGCCCGAGCCCATGGTGAAGAAGTGGTGCAGCCAGACGAGGTAGGAGAGGATCATGATCACGCAGGTGGCGTAAACCATCGAGGCATAGCCGAAGAGGCGCTTGCCGCAGAAGGTGGCGACGACTTCCGAAAAGACGCCGAAGGCCGGCAGGATCAGGATGTAGACTTCCGGGTGACCCCAGATCCAGATGAGGTTGACATACATCATCGGATTGCCGCCGAGGTCGTTCGTGAAGAAGTTCGTGCCGGCATAGCGGTCGAGGGTCAGCAGAGCGAGCGTGGCGGTCAGGATCGGGAAGCTGGCAACGATCAGGATGTTGGTGCAGAGCGACGTCCAGGTGAAGACGGGCATCTTCATGAAGGTCATGCCCGGCGCGCGCATCTTGACGATCGTGGCGATCAGGTTGATGCCCGAAAGCGTCGTTCCGATACCCGCGACCTGCAGGCCCCAGATGTAATAATCGACGCCGACGTCGGGACTGTAGGCGATGCCGGAAAGCGGCGGGTAGGCCAGCCAGCCGGTCTTGGCGAACTCGCCGATGAACAGCGAGATCATGATGACGATCGCGCCGGCCGTCGTCATCCAGAACGAGAAGTTGTTAAGGAAGGGGAAGGAGACGTCGCGCGCGCCGATCTGCAACGGCACGACGAGGTTCATCAGGCCGGTGACGAAGGGCATCGCCACGAAGAAGATCATGATGACGCCATGGGCGGTGAAGATCTGGTCGTAGTGATGCGGCGGCAGGTAGCCCTCGGAGCCGTTGAAGGCGATCGCCTGCTGCAGGCGCATCAGCAATGCGTCGGAGAAGCCGCGCAGCAGCATGATCAGCGCCAGCACGACATACATGATGCCGATCTTCTTGTGATCGATGCTGGTGAACCATTCCTTCCAGAGGTAGCCCCACAGGCGGAAGTAGGTCAGCAGGCCGAGAAGGGCGATACCGCCGACCGCGACACCGAGGAAGGTCACGACGAGGATCGGCTCGTGATACGGGATCGAGTCGAGCGTCAGCCGACCGAAGATGAATTTATAGAGGTCCGGGTTGGAAAACATGGATTGCCTCTGTCCCTTATGAATGTCTTGTTATTGAGCGCACCGGATCAGTGACCCTGATGCTGCGCCGAACCGGTCGACGAATCGGAAGAAGAGCCGTTGCCCATATCCATGCCCTGCATCGAGTTGTCTCCATGCTGCATGGTTTGGGCGGCGCCGCCATCGGCCTTGATCGGCGTGACCTCGGCTCCGGCGCCATCGCGGTTGTCATAGATCAGGCGTTCGCGGTTTTCGTGGCTTTCCTTGCCGCCGCCGCCCTTGGCATCGATATGCATCATCTCGCTCATGCACATCTTGCTCGGATCGGCGCACATGTTGAGGATGGCGTTGTAGAGCCCGTCGTCGACGGCATTGAAATACTGCACGGGATTGCGTTCGCTCGGCTTGGCAAGTGCCAGGTATTCCTGGCGGCCGAGCGCGGTGCCCTGGCTCTTCGCCTTCTGGACCCATTGATCGAAACCGGCCTGATCCAAACCGTGGAACTTGAAGCGCATGTTCGAGAAGCCGGCGCCGCTATAATTGGCCGACAGGCCCTGGAATTCGCCGGGATGGTTGATGACGGCGTGCAGCTTCGTCTCCATGCCCGGCATCGCGTAGATCTGGCCGGCCAGTGCGGGGATGAAGAAGGAGTTCATCACCGAGGAGGACGTGATCTTGAAGTTGATCGGGCGGTCGACCGGAGCGGCCATCTCGTTGACGGTAGCGACGCCGTATTCCGGATAGAAGAAGAGCCATTTCCAGTCGAGTGCGACCACTTCCACCGTCAGCGGCTTCACGTCAGCGGCGAGCGGCTTGTCTGCGGCGATGCGGTCGAGCGGCCGGTAGGGGTCGAGCTGATGGGTGCTGATCCAGGTCACCGCGCCGAGCGCGATGATGATGGCAAGCGGAGCGGACCAGATGACCAGCTCCAGACGCGTCGAATGATGCCACTCCGGCTCGTAGGTCGCCTCTTTGTTCGACTGGCGGTATTTCCAGGCGAAGAACAGCGTCAGGAAGATCACCGGGATGATGATGATCAGCATCAGCACGACCGAGACGATGATGAGGTCCCGTTGCTGCATGGCGATATCGCCGGAGGGAGCCATCACCACCAGATTGCAACCTGACAGCAGCAAAAACAACGGGATGACGGATAAACGGCTGAAAATCTTCGATAGTCTTGGCACGTCTTAAAGCTCTTTTTGTTTCGACCCTACCGCGACTAAAGGACGGCGGTCATGAACGATATGAGGTGTTTCGTCGCACCGCAGCAAGCTTGAGTGCATTGCGGTATGGAATGCTGTCCCACGTATCGGGAAAACCCTCAGAAATCCAGAAGGTTTTCCACGAGGCCATTCGCTTTTATCGCCGCCAATATACCTGGATCGGAACAAATGGCTATCGGCGGCGGTTCCTGTCTGATCTGAAATGTGGCGTCAAAGACGGAAATGACCCGATTTGATCGCTAATTTGCGAATTATTTCATGCTCGATACTTGATATGTTCGCACGTTTGATCGACATTTTCATTATGCACGAATTCGTGGAGGAATTCGTGCTCGGAGAGGGAGGCTCCCGCGCATGGTCAGCGTTACGCATGAATCACTGAACCCCAAATCTTCTACTCTGGAGAGCGATGCCCGCAGCATGCATGCAGGCGGCTCCGTAGCCCCCGGCAATATTGCCATCGGCGTGATCATCGGTCGCACGTCCGAATTCTTCGATTTCTTCGTCTATGCCATCGCATCCGTTCTGGTCTTCCCGAAGTTGATCTTCCCCTTCGCCGATCCGCTGCATGGCACGCTGCTTTCTTTCCTGGTTTTCTCGCTTGCCTTCATTGCGCGCCCGATCGGCTCGTTCATCTTCATGGCGATCGACCGCGCCTATGGCCGTGGCGTCAAGCTGACGATCGCGCTGTTCCTGCTCGGCGGTTCCACGGCGTCCATGAGCTTCCTGCCCGGTTATTCCGAAGTCGGCGCCTATGCGATCGTCCTGCTCGCGTTCTTCCGCATCGGTCAGGGTCTTGCGCTCGGCGGTGCCTGGGATGGTCTCGCTTCGCTTCTCGCGCTCAATGCTCCGACGAACCACCGCGGCTGGTATGCGATGATACCGCAGCTCGGCGCCCCGATCGGCTTCATGCTGGCAAGCGCCCTGTTCGCCTATTTCGTCACGAGCCTCACGACGGCTGACTTCCTGGATTGGGGCTGGCGCTACCCGTTCTTCTGCGCCTTCGCGGTCAACGTCGTCGCGCTCTTTGCCCGTCTGCGTCTGGTCGCCACCGAGGAGTTCGGCACGCTGCTGGAACGCCACGAGCTTGAACCCGTGAAGATGACGGAGCTGTTGCGCGTCCATGGCCGCGACGTGCTGATCGGCGCTTTCGTGCCGCTCGCAAGCTTTGCGACCTTCCATCTGGTCACGGTCTTCCCGCTCGGCTGGGTCACGCTCTACAGCGAGCAGAGCCCTGGTTCGTTCCTGCTGATGGAGTTTCTCGGCGCGATCTGCGGCATTCTCGCCATCATCTGTTCGGGTATGCTCGCCGATAGGATCGGCCGCCGCAATCAGCTCGCCATCGGTGCGGTGCTGATCGCCTGCTTCGCCTTCGTGGCTCCCTGGCTGCTTGATGGCGGGGCCACCGGCCGCCATATCTACGTGGTTCTCGGCTTCACGCTGCTCGGCCTCTCCTTCGGTCAGGCGGCCGGCGCCAGCGCGTCGCGCTTCAGCCAGAACTATCGCTATAGCGGCTCGGCCCTCGTGTCGGATCTGTCCTGGCTGATCGGTGCCGGTTTTGCGCCCTTCGTGGCGCTTGCCCTCTCCAGCCAGTTCGGCCTCGTCTATACCAGCCTCTATCTGCTGTCGGGCGTCGTCTGCACGCTGGTCGCGATCTTCTTCAGCAAGACGCTGGAAACGCGGGACAACTGATAGTCAGCTTTTGAGATCGAAAGGCCGCGGCATGAAAGCGCCGCGGCCTTTTTCGTTCTGGCTCAATGCATGAGCCAGGCAATCAGCGGCGCCGCCAGTACGTTCGTCATTCCCACAAGCACCATGACGAGACCGGCGATCGACCCTTCCTCGCGGCCGATTTCATGCGCCTTGGCAACGCCGATGCCATGCGCTCCCATGCCGTAAAGCGCGCCGCGCGCCATGCCCGATCGCAGCGGCAGCAGCCGCAACAAGGTCTGGCCGACGACGGCGCCGAACAGGCCGGTGATGACGACGAAGACGGCCGTCAGGTTGGGTACGCCGCCGATATCTCCCGAAACCACCATGGCAAACGGCGTGCTGATCGAGCGCGGCATCAGGCTGAGCCGCAGGCTCTCGTCGAGGCCAAGCAGGCTGGCCAACCCCCAGGCCGAAACCATGGCTGTCGTGCTGCCGGCCGTCACGCCGAACAATAGAACTGGCCAATAGCGCCTGATGAGGTCGCGCTGTTCGTAAATCGGCACGGCAAAGGCGACGGTCGCAGGCCCGAGCAGGGCAAGCAGCCAGCGGCTGTCATGCATGTAGTCCTGATAGTTTGCATGCAGCAGGAGTGCGATGGCGATCAGCACCGCCGGCACCGCGACCAGCGGCGACAGCCAGAGTGATGGCCGGCGCCGATAGAGCGCCTTTGATATGTAATAGAGGCCGACCGTCGCCAGCGGCCAGAACAGGCCTGATGCCGCAGTTTCAATCGTGGGCATGGTTGGGCGCTCCCTGGCGCATCATCAGGCGGTAGCCGATATCGATGGCGATGGCGGTCACGCCCATGACGATCACGGTGCCGGCGAAGATCACTGCAAGCACCTTCAGCCCGACAATGCCGACGAATTCGCCATGATCGAGCAAAGCCAGCACCGCCGGCACGAAGAACAGCAGCATTTCGGCGAGAAACCATTCTGCGCCACGCTTCATGCTCGCCAGCTTGACCTTGCCGCTCGCAAACAGCGCCAGCACCAAAAGCATGCCCGCGATGGCTCCTGGGATTGGTAGATGCGCAAGGCGCACGATGATTTCGCCTGCCTGCCAGAAAGCGAGCAGCAGCAGGATCTGGGCGAGCCGGCCCAGCGTCGGATGGTTCTGTAGTTCGATACGCATGGAAAAACTCAAGGGAAATCTGTTGGCCTGAAAATAAGCCTTTCCGCTCCATGAGCAAAATGAATTGATTTCATGAAATCCAGTCCTGTATGGAATAGCTATGGAACTTCGGACACTCAGAGCCTTTGTCGAGGTGGTGCGCCAGGGCGGCTTTTCGGAAGCCGCCAAGGTGGTGTTCACGACGCAATCCGCCGTCAGCAAGTCGGTTCGCCAGCTTGAAGACGAGTTCGGCGTGCCTTTGCTCAATCGGATCGGTCACCGCACGACACTGACGGATGCCGGTGAGGTGGTTTATCGTCGGGCGATAACGATCCTTGCGGGGCGCGACGACCTTCTCGCCGAATTGTCCGAGCTGCGCGGCCTCACGCGCGGCACCTTGCGTCTCGGCCTGCCGCCGATCGGCAATGATGCGCTGTTCGCCCCGGTCTTCGCCGTCTTCCGCAACCGCTACCCCGGCATCGAGATCAGGCTGGTGGAGCAGGGGGCAAAACGGCTCGAGGAAATGGTGCTGGCTGACGAGGTCGATCTCGGCGCCTCGCTCCTGCCCACACTCGAAGCCTTCGAGTGGCAGAGCGTACGGTGCGAGCCCATGCATGTCCTCCTGCCGTCATCCCATCCGCTTGCCGGGCATGCGCAGGTGCCGCTGGCGGCACTCAAGGGCAATCCCTTCCTCCTGTTCGAAACCGGTTTCGCGCTGAACGGCATTATTCTCGAAGCCTGTCGCGCTGCCGGCTTTGCCCCTGATATTGCCGCCCGCTCGAGCCAGATCAATTTCATCGTCGAGCTCGTCGCCGCGGGGCTCGGGCTCGGCTTCCTGCCGCGGCTGATTGCCGAACAGCGCCAGCGTCCGGGCATCCATCACGCCCTTGTTGTCGAGCCGGGAATGGAATGGCACATGGCCTGGATCTGGCGGCGCGGCGGTTATCTGTCGCATGCCGGTCGTGCCTGGCTCGATCTCGCCGGGGAGATCGCGGCGAAATCTTGACTCTATTCTCAAACTTTTGTGATAAAGCGACCAGAGTGTAAACTTGAAAAGAACGCTCAGGAAAAATATACGCTATCGCATCGCTGCCGGGGGCGGCGACTTTCAAGCGAGAGGACTTAATGACTTTTTCCTTTTCTCATCTCACGAGCGCGCTGGCGCTTGCCGCAGGCCTCGCCGTTGCTCCGATGATGGCGAACGCCGCCGAATCCGAAGGCATCGTCGTCTACAACGCCCAGCACGAGGCGCTGACGCAGGCCTGGGCGGATGGCTTCACCAAGGAAACCGGCATCAAGGTCACGATCCGCAATGGTAGCGACATGCAGTTTGCCAACCAGATCATCCAGGAAGGTGCTGCCTCTCCCGCAGACGTCTATCTGACGGAAAATTCGCCGGGCATGACGCTGGTCGATGCCAGCAAGCTCTTCGCTCCGGTCGATGCCGCGACGCTCGCCCAGGTGCCGGAAACCTTCAAGGCTGCCGATGGCAACTGGGTCGGCGTTGCCGCCCGTTCGACGGTTTTTGCCTATGACAAGACCAAGCTGAAGGAAGCCGATCTGCCGAAGTCGATGCTGGATCTCGCCGATCCCAAGTGGAAGGGCCGCTGGGGCGCTTCGCCCGCCGGCGCAGACTTCCAGGCGATCGTCAGCGCGTTCCTTGAGCTGAAGGGTGAGGATGCAACCCGCGCCTGGCTGAAGGCCATGAAGGAAAATGCCAGCTTCTACAAGGGCAACAGTGTTGCCATGAAGGCCGTCAATGCCGGCGAGATCGAAGGCGCTGTCATCTATCACTACTACTGGTTCGGCGATCAGGCCAAGACCGGTGAAAACAGCAAGAACGTCTCGCTGCACTACTTCAAGAACCAGGATCCGGGCGCTTTCGTCAGCATCTCGGGCGGCGGCGTGCTGGCATCCAGCCAGCATCAGAAGGAAGCCCAGGCATTCCTGAAGTGGATCACCGGCAAGGGCGGTCAGGCCGTTCTGCGTGACGGCGATTCCTATGAATATGCTGTCGGCAATGGCGATGCTTCCAACTCGAAGCTGGTGCCGCTCTCCGAACTGCAGGCGCCTAAGGTCGAGCCTTCAAAGTTGAACAGCAAGAAGGTCACCGACCTGATGACGGAAGCTGGTCTCATCTAAGGAGAAAGCCCGCGCCGCAGCGCCTTGCGCGCGCTTTCGGAGGGGCTTTGCTCTTGCATCATTGTCCTATGCCCTGCTAGGGGCATACGGATGGCCTCAAGGCCGATCGATCGGGCAATCGCCGTCTACGGCGGTTGCCTTCCTATTTCAGGGCGTGAAAGGCAGCTCGGATTTGCTGCAGAAGAACACATATGCCGGCGAACCTGCCGCCATGCGAATGCCCCCGCTGACGGCTGCTCCCCGCAGCCGCGTCCGGCATGCTTCCGTCGTCGCTCTTGCTTCCGTCGTCGCGCTTCTAAGCCTGGTGCCGCTCGGCTTCATCGTCTGGATCACCATCGATACCGGCTGGGCCGAGGTCATCGCCCTGATCTTCCGCAATCGCGTCGGCGAGCTACTCGTCAATACCGTCCTGCTCGAAGTCTGCACCATACCGCTTTCCATCCTGCTGGCTGTCACGCTCGCCTGGCTGACGGAGCGCACCGATATTCCGGGCGCGCGCCTCTGGTCCTGGCTTGCGGCGGCGCCGCTTGCCGTCCCGGCATTCGTGCACAGCTATGCCTGGGTCAGTCTCGTGCCGAGCATGCGTGGGCTCTGGAGCGGCGTGCTGGTCTCGGTGCTTGCCTACTACCCCTTTCTCTATCTGCCTGTCGCGGCCGCCCTGCGCCGGCTCGATCCGGCGATCGAGGATGCGGCCGCCTCGCTCGGCCTTGGCCCCTGGCGCGTCTTCTTCCGGGCGATCCTGCCGCAGCTGCGCCTCGCCATCTGTGGCGGCTCGCTGCTGATCGGCCTGCATTTGCTGGCGGAATACGGTCTCTACGTGATGATCCGCTTCGACACTTTCTCGACCGCCATCGTCGACCAATTCCAGTCGGCCTATAACAGTCCGGCGGCCAATATGCTCGGTGGTGTGCTCGTCTTCTGCTGCCTGCTGCTGCTCGGCATCGAGGTGCTGGTGCGGGGCAACGAGCGCTATGCCCGCATCGGTTCGGGTGCTGCGCGCCCGACCGATCGCCGTCGTCTCGGCTGGTTCGTCGTTCCCGCTGTCGCACTGCCCATCGTCACGGTTGCACTGACGCTCGGCATTCCCTTCGTCACCCTGGCGCGCTGGCTTTATCTTGGTGGCGCAGGCGTCTGGCGCCTCGATACGGTTGGCTCCGCTTTGCTGCAGACCATTCTTCTCGCGATCGCCGGCGGCCTCCTCGCCACCATCGCGGCGACCCCTATGGCATGGCTGTCGGTGCGCGCGCCGGGCCGGCTGCAGCGTATTCTCGAAGCCTGCCACTATTATGTCGGCTCACTGCCGGGCGTCGTCGTCGCCCTGGCGCTGGTGTCGATCACCGTCCGGCTGATCCTGCCGCTCTACCAGACCTTTGCGACGTTGCTGCTTGCCTATGTGCTGCTGTTTCTGCCGCGCGCCATGGTCGGCCTGCGCGCCAGTATCGCTCAGGCACCCGTCGAGCTCGAGCGCGCCGCCATGGCGCTCGGCCGCACGCCGGCGCAGGCGGTGCGGCAGATCACCATGCGGCTTGCCGCACCCGGCTTTGCCGCCAGCGTTGCGCTCGTGGCGCTCGGCATCACAAACGAGCTGACGGCAACACTGATGCTCTCCCCCAACGGCACGGAAACGCTGGCGACGAAATTCTGGTCTCTGACCAGCGAGATCGACTATGTTTCCGCAGCACCCTACGCCTTCATGATGGTCGTCCTGTCGCTGCCGCTCACTCTTCTCCTCTACGTGCAATCCAAGCGGACGGCCGGACAATGACCTTTCTGGCGATCAAGAACATCAGCAAGCGCTACGGCCCCGTGCATGCGCTCGACAATATCGATCTCACGGTCGCCGCCGGCAGCCGCACTGCCATTGTCGGCCCGTCCGGCTCGGGCAAGACGACGCTGCTGCGCATCATCGCCGGCTTCGAGATCCCCGATGCCGGTCAAGTGGTGCTGCAGGGTGAGACCCTGGCGGACGGCGAGGCGATCGTCCCGGCGCATCGGCGTGGCATCGGCATCGTCTCGCAGGATGGCGCCCTGTTTCCGCATCTGAGTGTGTCCGAGAACATCGGTTTCGGCATGGAGCGCGGTGCGCGCGATCGTGACCAGCGCATCAACGCCCTCATCGACATGGTCGAGCTCGATCGCGGCATGCTCGACCGCCGCCCGCATCAGCTCTCCGGCGGCCAGCAGCAGCGCGTGGCGCTGGCCCGCGCCCTCGGACGCAAGCCGAGGCTGATGCTGCTCGACGAGCCTTTCTCCGCCCTCGACACCGGCTTGCGCGAAAACATGCGCAAGGCGGTCGCCCGCGTGCTGCAGATTGCCGGCATCACGGCGGTTCTGGTGACGCATGACCAGGCGGAAGCCCTGTCCTTCGCTGATCAGGTTGCCGTCCTGCGCGAGGGCAAGCTTATACAGGCAGGCACGCCGCAAGCCCTCTATCTCAGCCCAAGGGATCGCGAGACCGCGCTCTTCCTTGGCGATGCCATCGTACTCTCCGCTGATCTCGATAAGGGATCGGCTAAGTGCGTCCTCGGGCAGATTCTGGTCGATGCCGAGAACCGGCAGGGGCGCACCGATATCATGCTGCGGCCCGAGCAGTTGCGTTTAGGCCCCTTCGATGAGACCGGTGCGGGAGCTGCCTGTATCGGCAAGGTGACCGAAATCGAGTTTGGCGGCGCCGTCTGCACGGTGACGGTGGTGCTTTCCAATGCCAATGGTTCGGAGACATTGAACATCAAGAGCTCCGGTGTCGGCTTGCCCGAGATCGGCAGCATGGTTTCGGTGACCGTTATCGGAAAGGCACATGTCTTCAACAAGCTCGGTGCCTGAGCGCCATTTGGGTTGAAGCAGGCACAGCTTTGGGGAAGATAGGGCACGCCATCATCGTGCTCCACGCCGAAGGAACGCCTATGTCTTTTCCCGAAGAGATCACGCAGGATCTCCCCTTCCTCACCTCGCTTCGCCGCAACCTTCATGCCCATCCCGAACTCGGCTTCGAGGAGGAACGCACCAGCGGCATCGTCGCCACCTTGCTCGAGGAGGCCGGGCTGACGGTGCATCGCGGTCTCGGCAAGACCGGTGTCGTCGGCACGCTGCAGGTTGGCAACGGCACACGCCGCATCGGTCTTCGTGCTGACATGGATGCGCTTGCCATGCCGGAGAAGGGCAATCGCCCCTACAAATCCACCATTCCCGGCAAGATGCACGCTTGCGGGCATGATGGCCATACGACGATGCTGCTCGGTGCCGCCCGTCACCTTGCCGCTACGCGCGGCTTTTCCGGCACGGTGCATTTCATCTTCCAGCCGGCCGAGGAGGGGCGTGGCGGCGCCAAGCGCATGGTGGAGGAAGGCCTTTTCGATCTCTTCCCCTGCGACGCCGTTTACGGACTTCACAATATGCCGGGTCTTGCGGTCGACGAGATGGCCGTTGTCGAAGGACCGCAGCTTGCCTCATCGGATAGCTGGCGTATCACCTTCCGGGGAACAGGAACCCACGGCGCCAAGCCGCATCTCGGCAAGGACCCGATCACGGCGGCGGCGACTTTCCTGTCTTCGCTGCAGACCATCGTCGGCCGCGTCGTCGATCCGCTGCAGCCGGCGGTCGTCAGCGCCTGCTCTTTGCAGGCGGGCGACCCCAAGGCGCTGAATGTGATACCCGATACGGTCGAGATCGGCGGCACGGCGCGAGCCTATACGCCGGAGGTTCGCGATCAGCTGGAAGAGGAAATCGGGCGCCTGGCGCATGGCACGGCCGCCATGTTCAACATTGCTGTCGACTACCAGTTCGAGCGCCGCATTCCGCCCGTCGTCAACGATGCCGATGCCACGGCGCGGGCGCTGAAGGCTGCGACGACCGTTTTTGGCGAGAACGTGCAGACCCGCTTCCCGCCATCGACTGCCGGCGACGATTTCGCGTTTTTCGGCCAGAATGTTCCCGGCTGCTACGTCTGGCTCGGCAATGGCCCCGCCGTTGACGGCGCCCTGCATCACAATACCGCCTATGATTTCAACGACGAGGCAATCGCCTCGGGCGTAGCCTTCTGGACGACATTGGTCGAGCAGGAGTTGGGGGAGGGCTGAGGCAATTTTAACGCGCCTCGCCGCTGCTCACCCCCATGAGCACAGCTCCGAGGTGTCAATATCCAATGACCAGCGGGGGCTCTTTTCAGTAACCAGCTTCTCGCAGCAGCGCATCGAGGATGATCCGGCGTGCCCTTTCGGCGTCGATCTCCGCGGCGAAATGGGCATTGAATTGCCCATGCGAAGCCCGCGTTTCGACGACGGTGCGCCCACGCGTATGCTGCCCCTGCAATTCTGCATCGATCCGGGCATGCCGAAGGGTGGCGATCCCTGGCTCGACGAAGATGGCGGCGGCCGTTGGATCGTAGATTGCCATGGCCGGCCTGCCACGGCTGATGGCGATGTTGATGTAGCCTTCGAGCAGGTCCGCGAGCAGCTGCGCCTTTTCGCCGGCAATCTCGCGGATATGGGCAACATCTTCCGGCCAGGCTAGCACCTTGCGGCAGATATCGAGATCGACCATGCGGAACGGCAGGTTGTGCGCCAGCACGATCGCCAGCGCCTCGGGATCAGCTAGGGCGTTGAATTCCGCCGACGCCGTATGATTGCCCGACGTGACCCCTCCGCCCATCCATGTCAGTTCGTCGATGCCGACGGCGAGATCCGGTCGCGCCAGCGCCAGGGCAGCAATGTTCGTCAACGGCCCGAGCGCCAGGATGCGTTTCGGCCCGTTTCCGTCGGAAAGCCAGTCGCAGAGCGCCGTAAAGGCATCGCTTGAGGGTAGCGGATGGGCCGGCGGCAAGCTTCGGCCGGTCGTCGGGATGCCGGTCTGGCCAAGAATGCTCTGCGCCGTTTCCAACTTGCACAGAACCGGTAGCTCACGGCCGGTATGGATCGGAAAGCTCCAGCCGAAGACGGCGGCAGCGCCTGCCGCATTGGCCTGAACATGGGAAAGCGGTGCGTTGCCGCAGACGAGCGAAACGCCGTCGATGACAAGATCGGAATGCGCCACCACCAGGATGGCGGCGATGTCATCGAACCCCATATCGGTATCGATCCAGATTCCCATGTCCTATCTCGTCGATCTCAGCGAAATGACGCGAGGGCGGCGGTTCACCTCTCGGTCCGGATGACGGCATGCCTTGCCGTCGAGGCGGGGTCGGTTGCGGGGCGCGCGTGCGAAACGCGCGTCCCGGAAGTTGCTTAGCTGGCGAGCGCGTCGAGGATGCGAATCCAGGAGCGAATGCCTTTGTGATAGGAGCGCAGTTCGTACTTCTCGTTCGGCGAATGGATGCGGTCGTCGGAGAGGCCGTAGCCGACGAGCAGCGATTCCATGCCGAGCATCTTCTGGAAGTCGCCGACGATCGGGATCGAGCCACCCATGCCGATGATGAGGGCGGGCTTCGGCCATTCGTTGGAAAGCGCCGTCTTCGCCTTGGTCAGCACTGGCGAATCGTAGGAAAGCTGGATGGCCGGCGAGCCGCCATGCTCATGGAACTCCACCGAGCAATCGGCGGGGATCTTCGAGCGCACATAGGCGCGGAAGCTCTCGCGGATCGCCGCCGGGTTCTGCTGGCCGACGAGACGGAACGAAACCTTCGCCGATGCCTTGGCTGCAATCACGGTCTTGAAGCCGGCGCCGGTATAGCCGCCCCAAATGCCGTTCACTTCCGCCGTCGGTCGCGCCCAGGTGAGCTCCATTACCGAACGGCCCTTCTCGCCCGAAGGGATCGACAGGCCGACTTCGCCGAGGAATTTTTCGGCCGTCATGCCGAGCTTCTCCCAGGAGGCCTTGATGTTGGCGGGCGTTTCCTCGACGCCGTCATAGAAGCCGGGAAGTGTGATGCGCCCTGTCTCGTCATGCAGGCCGGCGAGGATGTCGGTCAGGATGTGGATCGGATTTGCGGCAGCGCCGCCGAAGAGACCCGAATGCAAATCGCGGTCGGCGGCGGTGATGACGATTTCCTCGCCCACCAGTCCGCGCAGGCCAGCCGAGATTGCCGGCGTGTCGCCATCCCACATGCCGGTATCGCAGACGAGGGCAAAATCCGCATTCAGCTCGGCGGCATTGGCTTCGAGGAAGGGCTTGAGGGAGGGCGAGCCGGATTCCTCTTCGCCTTCGAACAGGATGGTGATGCGCACCGGCAGCGCGCCCCTGGTTTCCTTATAGGCGCGAACGGCCTCGACGAAGGTCATCAGCTGGCCCTTGTCGTCCGACGTGCCGCGGCCGGTCAGGATCTTGCGGCCATTACCCATATCCTTGATTTCAGGCGCGAAAGGGTCGCTTTCCCAGAGCTCGATCGGATCGACCGGCTGCACGTCATAGTGACCGTAGAACAGCACATGCGGCGCATCGGCGCTGCCGGCGTCGTGATGGGCGACCACCATCGGATGTCCGGGCGTGTCGCGCACGGAGGCCTCGAAGCCGAGCGAGTTCAGGTAGGTGACCAGCCATTCCGCCGCCTTGCGGCATTCCGCCTTGTAGTCCGGGTCCGTCGAGATGGACTTGATGCGCAGTAGTTCGAAGAGATTGTCGAGGCTGGAAGGGAGGTTCTGATCGGCGCGGTCGAGAACGGGCGATAGATCGGTCATATCCGACTCCTTACATGAGATTTGGATGGACGATAGACCAAAGCCCGGCGGGTTTCGAGGCGTTAAAACTGAAAATTTACCGTAGCTTGCGTCTTTCGATCGAGGCCTGCTCTTATGTGATTAGTTGCGTATGTAGTTTACAAGTTTTTTAGATTATTAGAAATAACCTCAATCCAGAAGCGTATTCTGGAGACGCATAATGTTTTCAGTGATTGCATGTATTCGTGACGATCATGACTTTAGGCTTATTGTTGTAGCGGCAGTCATCTGCCTCATCGGCAGCCTTGCCACCATGCTTCTTTTTTCGCGTGCGCAGGAATGCCAGTCGCATCAGCGTCGCTATTGGATTGTTGCTGCGGCTTTTGCGAGCGGTGTCGGCATCTGGGCAACGCATTTCATTGCCATGCTCGCCTATGAGAGCAGTCTTCCGATCTCCTATGATGTTTCGCTGACCGTGCTTTCGGTGGTTCTTGCCATCGTCGGCTCATGGCTTGCCATCGCCGTCGCCTTCGAATGGGATAATCGCGTTTCCTTTGCGGCCGGCGGCATGCTGATGGCTTTTGGAATAGCCGCCATGCACTTCACAGGCATGCAGGCCATCGAAGCCTCGGCAGAACTTTCCTTCGATATACCGCGCGTCGTCGCTTCAGTCGTCATCGGTGCCGTCTTCTCCTCGCTGGCTTTCCTGGTGTTTCGCAGCCTTCCTGGCTTCAAGCGCATTATGGCTGGCGCTCTTCTGCTGCTGCTTGCGATCTGCTCCCTCCATTTCACCGCGATGAGCGGCGTCACGCTGACGCCGGAAGTGGGCGTGTCGGGTGCTGCTCTCTCCATGGATCGAAGCATCCTTGCCGGCATCGTCATGGCTGCCGCGATGGGTCTGATCCTCATTACTCTTGGCGCCATCTTCATCGACCGTCATTTGACTGACCTCCGAGGTTTCGCCAACGCGTCGCTGGAAGGGTTGCTCATCGTCCGTGACGGCCGGGTGATCGATGCGAACGAGCGGTTCTTCGCCATTTCCGGCTGGTCGGCACAGCAGGTGATCGGTGTCGCGCCCGAGGTCTTTCTGAACATCGACATGGATATTCATGCCGAAGCCGCCATTCCGCTGGAGACGACGCTGTCGGGTCATGACGGCAAGGCGATCCCCGTCGAAACCGTGCGTCGTTCCATCACCTATCGCGGTCACGAATGCAGCGTGCTTGTCGTGCGCGACCTGACCGAGCGTCGCCAGGCGCAGCAGATGATCGAGCACCTGGCGCATCATGACATATTGACGGATCTTCCCAACCGCTCGCTGTTCGACCAGCGCATGCGTCAGGCGCTGCAGATGGTCAATCGCAAAGGTGGCGAAGTCGCCATCTTTTGCCTGGACCTCGACCGCTTCAAGGCAATCAATGATGTCTTCGGTCACGCCGAAGGAGATCGCATCCTCTGCAGGGTCGCCGGCATCCTACAGCGCACGATCGAGGATGGCGATACGGTGGCAAGGCTCGGTGGCGACGAATTCGCCATCATCCAGCCCAAGCGGCGGCAGCCTGAGGGAGCCACGCGTCTTGCCGAGCGCATTCTCGCGGAATTCGGCATGGAGATGGATACGGCGCGGGATCCGACAGCCGTCGGCGTCAGCATCGGCATCGCCATCTATCCGCGTGATGGCGCGAGCGCCGAGCAACTTTATGCCAATGCGGATATGGCGCTTTATCGCGCCAAGCATGCCGGTCGCGGCCATGCCTGTTTCTTCGATGCAGAAATGGACAAGGCCGTACGCATGCGTCGCCAGCTCGAGAACGATCTGCGCCAGGCTATCCTTCGCCGCCAGCTCTTTCTGGAATATCAGCCAATCTATGATGTCGGCAGCGACGGGGTCAGCGGCTATGAGGCCCTGTTGCGCTGGGCGCATCCGGATCGCGGCGTGATCGATCCGGAAACCTTCATTCCGATCGCCGAGGAAAGCGGATCGATTGTCGCGATCGGCGAATGGGTGCTGCAGCAGGCATGCCAGGAGGCGACACGCTGGAGCGAGCCCGCAAATGTCGCGGTCAATCTCTCGCCGCTGCAATTCATGATCCCGACCCTCTATGACCAGATCGAGCGCATCCTGCGCAAGACCGGTCTCGATCCGCAGCGTCTCGAACTGGAGATCACCGAGGCGGCGCTGATGCGCGAGCGCACGGCTGTCATCGCGACGCTACAGCGGCTGCACCGTCTCGGCGTTCGCGTCGTCATGGATGATTTCGGAACCGGCTTTTCCTCGCTCAGCAATCTGCGCGCCTTCCCCTTCGACAAGATCAAGGTCGACCGCAGCTTTACTGGTGCCCTGGAGCATGATCCGGCAGCGCGCTCGATCGTCCGCGCGATCATCGGCCTCGGGCATAGCCTGAACATGCCGGTCGTGACCGAAGGTGTGGAAACGGAAACCCAGCGTCGCATCGTCATCGAGGAAGGTTGTGCCCAGCTGCAAGGGATTTTCTTCGGCAAGCCGGATGTCGGACCCAGCCAATTTCGGTCCAACATGGATAAGGCAGTCGGGCAGGGCTGAAGCGTGTCGCGCAAAAGTGTGCGGTAGCTTTGCGGCAATGGCATGAACAAGATCAAAGATCTAAAGCTGCCTGGCATTCTCCAGCACGCGCCGGATATATTCCAGCAGCAGCTCGCGTTCGAATTGCCGGAAGTCCTTGAGAAGATCCGTGTCGGCGGCCATGGCGGCCTCAATGGCTTCCGCCTGCATGGCTGTGGCCTTGCTCGTCAGGAAGATCAGCTGCGCCCGCTTGTCCGACGGATGCGGTCGCCGCTCCACGAGCCCGTCTCGCTCCATGCGCGACAGCGTATTGGCCATCGTCGCCTGCTCGATATCGACCCGCTCAAGCAATTGTTTCTGCGTCAGCCCGTCTTCGGACCACAGTTCCAGCAGGATCGGAAACTGACCGGGGGAAAAGCCAAGCTTCGCCGCGCGTTGTTGTAACGAGCGAGCGAATCCCTTCGCCATCTGACTGGCAAGGTAGGCGGCGGAGTCCATCCGATTAAATCCCATGATTGCAAATATGCCGATAATTCAAGGTCAAGACAATCAGCAATTATTTGGGTAGAGCTCCTCTGAAATCAGCAACTTCAGTCGATTTTTTCACGTTCATAGGTTGTATTTTTCGCATGAAAAAGCCGCCATGGCCTGGAGGGGACGCCATGGCGGCTCATGAAAGGGGGACAAAGGCCCGGAGAGGGGATAGGCCTTTGTCCAAGTCTGACATGGCGGGGGACAGGCCGGTTGCCAGACCCTCGGCGTATCAATCGCCGGTGACTATGATTTGAGGTTCCGAATATGGTTTTTCAAGGGAATGCGCAGATTAGATTGATTAAAAGTTAGTAACGTTTCAGTGAGAGATTTGGCCCTCTCACCAAAGCAATTCCAGGAAAAGTGTGATGCGGTTTCCAGTCCGGAATTGCGTAAAAACGAAAGGTAGAGCGTTTCCGCGATCAGAAGAAAAGCGGAAGCGCTCCAGCCTGCAAAACTGAAGTTTATATGGACGTTGGAAGTGTGCCACGCTATCCATGCTTCCATGAAAAAAGGTGATCATCTCTTCCTCGTCGACGGCTCCGGTTTCATATTCCGGGCCTTCCATGCCCTGCCGCCGCTGACGCGCAAGTCCGACGGATTGCCTGTCGGCGCCGTCTCCGGTTTCTGCAACATGCTGTGGAAGCTCTTGACCTCGGCGCGCGACACCTCGGTCGGGGTGACGCCGACGCATTTCGCCGTCATCTTCGATTATTCCTCGAAGACCTTCCGCAAGGAGATTTTCCCGGAATACAAGGCCAACCGTTCGGCGCCGCCGGAGGAGCTGATCCCGCAATTCGGCCTTATCCGCGAGGCGACCCGCGCCTTCAACCTGCCCTGCATCGAAACCGACGGTTTCGAGGCCGACGATATCATCGCCACCTATGCCCGCCAGGCGGAAGCCGCCGGTTCCGATGTGACGATCATCTCGTCCGACAAGGACCTGATGCAGCTCGTTACGCCCATGGTCCACATGTATGACAGCATGAAGGACAAGCAGATCGGCATTCCCGACGTCATCGAGAAATGGGGCGTTCCGCCCGACAAGATGATCGATCTGCAGGCCATGACCGGCGATTCGGTCGACAACGTGCCGGGCATTCCTGGCATCGGCCCGAAGACGGCGGCGCAGCTTCTGGAGGAATTCGGCGATCTCGACACGCTGCTTGCCCGCGCCGGCGAGATCAAGCAGCAGAAGCGCCGCGAAAACATTATCGCCAATTCCGAGCTCGCGCGCATCTCCCGCCAGCTGGTGACGCTCAGAACCGATGTGCCGCTGGATCTCGAACTCGACGCTCTGGTGCTCGAGCCGCAGAATGGTCCGAAGCTGATCGGCTTCCTCAAGGCGATGGAATTCACCTCGCTGACGCGCCGCGTTGCCGATGCCTGCGATTGTGACCCGGCCGCGATCGAGCCATCCGTCGTCAAGGTCGAGTTGGCCGAAAAGGCGCATGGCCCGGATCTCGATGTCGGCGAAAATGTCGAACTTGTTGCCGGCGAGACGGTGTCGGCAGAAGGTGTTTCCGTGCCGGCGCCGGTGGTCAAGCCGCGCTTGGCGGTCGAGGGGCTGACCGAGCCGGCGGAGCTCGCCAATGCGCGTGCCGCAAGCTTTGCCACCGCACCGATCGATCATTCGAAATATGTGACCATTCGCGATATCGCCACGCTCGACCGCTGGATCGCGGATGCGCGCGAAACCGGCATCGTCGCCTTCGACACCGAAACGACATCGCTCGATGTCATGCAGGCCGAGATCGTGGGCTTCTCGTTGGCGATCGCCGACAACCGCAACGATCCGACGGGCGCTTCGATCCGTGCTGCCTATGTGCCTCTCACCCACAAGACCGGTGTGGGCGATCTGCTCGGCGGCGGCCTGGCCGACAATCAGATTCCGCTGCGTGATGCGCTGGCGAGATTGAAGGATCTGCTGGAGGATGCCTCCATCCTCAAGATCGCGCAGAACCTGAAATACGACTATCTGCTGATGAAGCGCTACGGCATCGAGACGAAGGCGTTCGACGACACGATGTTGCTCTCCTATGTGCTCGATGGCGGCTCCAATGCGACGCATGGCATGGATAGCCTCTCCGAGCGCTGGCTCGGCCACAAGCCGATCGCCTACAAGGACGTGGCCGGCAGCGGCAAATCCAATGTCACCTTCGATCTCGTCGATATCGACCGCGCCACGGCCTATGCCGCCGAGGATGCCGATGTGACCTTGCGCCTGTGGCTGGTACTCAAACCACGACTTGCGGCAGAAAAACTTTCGGCCGTCTACGAGCGGCTGGAACGGCCTCTGGTGCCCGTGCTTGCCCATATGGAAGAGCGCGGCATCACCATCGACCGGCAGATCCTTTCTCGCCTTTCCGGCGAACTGGCGCAGGGCGCCGCAGCGCTCGAGGATGAGATCTATACGTTGGCCGGTGAGCGCTTCAACATCGGCTCTCCGAAGCAGCTCGGCGACATTCTCTTCGGCAAGATGGGGTTGGCCGGCGGCAGCAAAACAAAGACCGGGCAATGGTCGACCTCGGCGCAGGTGCTGGAGGATTTGGCCGCGGCCGGCTTCGAACTGCCGCGCAAGATTGTCGATTGGCGCCAGCTCACCAAGCTGAAATCCACCTATACGGATGCGTTGCCAGGCTACGTCCATCCTGAGACGAAGCGCGTTCACACCTCCTATTCGCTGGCATCGACCACGACCGGGCGCCTGTCGTCCTCCGAGCCGAACCTGCAGAATATTCCGGTGCGCACGGCGGAAGGCCGCAAGATCCGCACGGCTTTCATTTCGACGCCGGGCCACAAGCTCGTCTCGGCCGACTACAGCCAGATCGAACTGCGCGTGCTGGCGCACGTTGCCAACATCCCGCAGCTCAAGCAAGCCTTCGAAGACGGTATCGACATTCACGCGATGACGGCGTCGGAAATGTTCGGCGTCCCGGTAGAGGGCATGCCGAGCGAGGTGCGCCGCCGTGCCAAGGCCATCAACTTCGGCATCATCTACGGCATTTCCGCCTTCGGCCTGGCGAACCAGCTTTCGATCGAGCGCTCGGAAGCGAGCGATTACATCAAGAAGTATTTCGAGCGCTTCCCGGGCATCCGCGACTATATGGACAGCACCAAGCAGGCCGCGCGCGACAAGGGCTATGTCGAGACGATCTTCGGTCGCCGCATCCATTTCCCGGAAATCCGCTCTTCCAACCCCTCCGTCCGCGCCTTCAACGAGCGTGCCTCGATCAATGCGCCGATCCAGGGTTCTGCCGCCGACGTCATCCGCCGCGCCATGATCAAGATGGAGCCGGCGCTGGCTGCAGCGGGGCTCGGCGATCGCGTGCGCATGCTTTTACAGGTGCATGACGAACTGATCTTCGAAGTCGAGGATGCCGATGTCGAGCGCACGACGCCGATCATCGTCTCGGTCATGGAAAATGCCGCGATGCCGGCGGTCGATATGGCCGTGCCGCTGAAGGTCGATGCCCGCGCCGCCCATAATTGGGATGAGGCGCACTGAGCGGAAGCGAGCCCGAACCAGGCAAGCCGGAAATGGAGCCGGAAGACATGGTGGCCGTCGCTCTATCGACGCTCGGCCGCATGCCGATCTATGGTGTGCGGCAGGCCGTGCCTGAGGGCGGCAACATCAGCTGGTTTTTCTATTGTGGCGAATATTCCGACGCCGAGGATTTTTATCAGCCCGTGCACACAGCGCATTTGAGCGATGTGTTGCCGGCCGTCGTCAGATACCTCCATCTTCCGGTGGGGACGCGGTTCATCATCGACGATCAGGGCTATGAGGATGTGTGGCGGGTCAAATGACCGTGCATCGCCGCCACCGAGATGGGCTTATTTGCGGACCAGCGTTTCCAGCACCGAAATAATGGCGCGTTCCGCCTCTTCGAGCGTACCGCTATTGTCGATATCGGCGACGTCATAGCTGCCCTCGACGGTCAGCGAGCTTCTCTCCAGCCGCTTCAGTACGTCTTCGCGGCTCTCGCGTCCACGCGCCATCAGGCGCTCGGCCAGCACTTCGCGCGTGGCTGTGATATTGATGATCTTCAGCCGCGGAAATGCGCTCTGGAAGTGATGCAGAGCCGAACGCGAGCCATTGGCGATCACCAGATGGCCCTGCGCAAGCTCACCGAAGATGTCGGCGGGAATGCCGTATTTCAGGCCATGTGCTTCCCAGGAGACGGCGAAGGCGCCAGCCTGCTCCATGGCGTTGAAGTCGGCCTCCGAAACGCTTCTGTGATCCTCGTTGCCGGCATCGCCGTCGCGGGTGATGACGCGGCGGACGAAGTGCACATTGGGCCGGCCGGCAAAGTGCTGGGCGGCGAGATTCATCAGGGTATCCTTGCCGGCGCCGCTCGGGCCGACGACGACGGCGAGTATGCCCGCCGCCGCATCCGCCAGACCTGCATTAGCCGGCTTGATATTGGCGTCCGCGCTCATGCGACCCGCCGTCCTTCCCGCCAGACCGAGCGCGTGACCGGCACGCCATGATCGCGGCGAACGCGAACCAGATCGGCGCGCAAGCCCTCGGCAATGCGGCCGCGGTCGTTCAGGCTGACCGTCTTTGCCGGCGTAGCCGTCACCATGGCGATCGCCTGCGGCAGCGAAATACCCTCGACTTCGTCCGCGAGGATGAAGGGGGCATGCAGCAGGCTGAGCGGCACGTAATCGGAGGAAAGCACATCGAGAACGCCGAGTTCGGCGAGATCGCGAGCGGCGATATTGCCCGAATGCGACTTGCCGCGCACGATGTTCGGCGCGCCCATCAGCACGCTCATGCCGGCGCCATGCGAGGCCTTGGCGGCATCGACGCTGGTCGGGAATTCCGCGAGGCGAACGCCGTAGTGGATGGCTTCGTCGACATGGGCGAGCGTCGCGTCGTCATGGCTGGCAACGGTGATGCCGCGCTCGGCGCAGACCTTGGAGATCACGTCGCGGTTGGGCGTCGCATACCTGGCCGATTCGTCCTGGCGCTTGGCGACGAACTTCGCAAAGGCCTCGTCGCTGAGCCCGCGCTTCTTCTGGTAGTAGAAGATGTACTGGTCCATGGTCTGGAACTGGCGCTGGCCCGGCGCATGGTCCATCAGCGAGACGAGACGAACGTAGGCGTCCTTCTCGAAATCCTGGAAGTGGTCGAGAACGTTGTCGGAGGAGACTTCGCAGCGCAGATGGATCAGGTGATCGGCGCGCAGACGGTCCTCGCGCTGGGCGGCCTGAATGGCGTCGGCCATGTCGCGCATCTCGCCCTTTTCGAAGCCGCCGTCCTCGTCCGAGCCCATGCGCAGGCAGTCGAACACGGTGGTGATACCCGAGGTGACGATCTGGGCATCATGCGCCTGGATCGCGGCCGTCTTGTTCCAGCGAACGCCCGGACGAGGCGAGTAATGGGCTTCCAGATGGTCGGTATGCAGCTCGACTAGGCCGGGGATCAGATAGTCGCCTTCGAAATTCTCGCCGATCTCCGACTTGCCCTCGGAAATGGCGGCGATACGACCGTCACGGATCAGCACGGAACCCTCGACGACCTTGTCTTCGAGGACGATGCGGGCGTTGGAAAGGACGGTTTCTTTGGTCATGTCGGGTCTTTCACTGTTAGGCGCCAGCAAGCGGCAGCCAGGAACGGACGGTAAAGGGGGCTCCGCGCTCGTCTTCGACGAAGATGGCGAGGCCGGAAATCTCGAGCGGCTTGCCGGTATGCTCGGCGAAGCGCTCGCGCAGGACATCATGCATTTCAGCTTGGCGGTCGGTCGGAACGCGCCCGGTCAACGTCATATGGAAACGAAACTCGTCGTTGACGTATGGATAGCCCCAGCGCAGCAGATTGGCGCGCTGCGGTTCGGTCATCGCTTCCGGGTTGCGCCGGGCGATATCATGGTCCGAAAGCGCTGCGCGGAACGGCTCGAAGGTTTTCACCACCCGTGAGGCAAAATCCTGCAGCGGCGGGTAAACGGTGCCAGGAACGAGCGCGAAGAAATGGCCGAGCTGACCGAGCACCAGTTCCGGAATGGTGAAAGCCTTGGCCTTAGCGGCAAATTCGGCAGCAACCTCGAGGAGATCGCGCTCGGTCACCGAGCCGGCAAGCTCGAACGGTGCCTTCAGCGTGGCATGGAAGCCGTAACGGCGGGGATCGGCCGTTAGTTCGGCATGGCCTTCCGGTAGCGGCGCCATTGCCTTGTCGGAAAAAATCTCACCCGAAAATGCGTCGCGACCGAGCCAGCGGGCGGCAAGCGATGTCAACGGATCATCTTTGGGCGGCGTGAAATAGAGAGCATAGCGCAAGGCTGCATTCCTTGGAAAAATCGGCTGCGCGGAACACTGTTGGGTGATTTGCGACAAACCGCAAGAGCAGCAAGGCAGCAACAGCTCGAATCCGGCTAAAGCCGGTTTGAGCGCTACGGTCTTGCCGGCCTGCGCTACCGGATTCCCGTGACAGAATGATGATGCGGAATGATTTTTTCCGGTTCTTTTTTATTTCACCCGTGTGCCCATCAGGCGGGAGCGCAAGGCGTTGGATGCAGCGTCGAACAGGAAGACAACGATGAGGATCAAAAGCACCATATAGGCGACGTTTTCCCAGTTGGCATTGGTGCGCATGGCTTCCCAAAGCTTGAGACCGATGCCGCCTGCGCCGACCGCGCCGATGATGGTGGCGCCGCGCACGTTGGATTCCCACTGGTAGAGCGTCTGGCTGACGATGACGGGAACGATCTGCGGCATGATGCCGTAGCGATGCACGAGAATGGTCGGCGAGCCGGTGGACTTCACGCCCTCGCGCGGCTTGTTGTCGATGTTCTCAAGGCCTTCGGAATAGAGCTTGCCGAGCGTACCCGTCTCGGTAAGGAAGATCGCGCCGCTGCCGGCGAGCGGGCCAGGGCCGAAGGCGCGGGTCAGGAACAGCGCCCAGATCAGCATGTCCACCGAACGCAGGAAGTCGAAGAAGCGCTTGAGGATCTGGTTGACGAGGCGGCTCGGCGTGATGTTGCGGGCTGCGAGGAAAGCGAGCGGGAAGGCGGCGATCGAGCCGAGCAGCGTGCCGAGGAAGGCCATGACGATCGTCTGGAACAGCTTGGTCCAGACGTCGCCGTGCTGCCAGGCGCCGTTGTTCCAGATATTGTCGAAGGCGAGCGAGAGATTGGACTGCGCCGGATCCAGCCGCGGTCCGGAGACGATCAGGCTGATGACTTCGCTTGCCGGCTTGTCGAAGAAGGGCGAATGCGTGTCGAAGACGAAATTGGCCCAGCCAATGAAGCGCTTGCGGATCTTCACGCGATCGGTGGAGATGCTGGCATCGCCGGCAAAGCCGAGATTGACCAGGATATTGTCGTCATAGACGGTCATCCAGCTGGGAACCGGCTCGGAGCCGACAAGCTTTGGCGTGTCGCCGGTTATGTCGATCGGGATCGTGATACCATGCGCCGTTACGATCGCCTGCGTCTTCGTCACCGTCACGGTGCGGCTCGTGCCGCTGACCGAAACGACCATGCTGCCATCCGGGTTGGTCTTTACCCAGTCCGGGTTCGGATTGTCGCCGAGCGGCGAGAAGCGTGGATATTTGATGCTGATCTTATCGCCGGAAATGCGGAATTCCGGCTGCACGTCATAGCTGATCCATTCGCTGAGATAGATGCCGACGCGTTCCCAATGCGCTTCCGAAATGACTTTCGGGAGGTCGAAGAACCATACGGCATAGATGCCGTAGAGGATGACGCCGATGAACATCATCAGCGCCCCGAAGCGCTGGCGGAAGGATCGGTGGAGAACCTCCGGGTACCGCGCTTCGATTTCCTGCATACGGCCGGCGTCGATGACGGACATGGTCAACCTCAATGCTGCAAAAGGAAGGCATGTTCGCCGACGAGACGGCGGCGAAGCCATGCGGAAAACTGGTCGACGGCGATGATGGTCACGAAGAGCAGCAGCACCAGCGCCATGGTCTTGGCGCCGAAGCCGCGCGAGATCGAAAGCTTCAGCTCCTCGCCGATACCGCCGCCGCCGACGGCGCCGATGATGGTGGAGGCACGGACGTTGATCTCCAGGCGCAGCAATGTGTAGGACATGAAATTCGGCAGCACCTGCGGCAGAGCGGCGAAGCGGACGCGTTCGCTCCAGCTCGCGCCAACGGCGCGCATGCCTTCATCGGGCTTCATGTCGATATTTTCGACGACTTCGTAGAAGAGCTTGCCGAGTGCGCCGATCGTGTGCAGGCCGACGGCAATGATCGCGGCGATCGGGCCGATCGACAGGATCGCCGAAAACAAGCCGGCGATGACGATTTCCGGAAAGGCGCGCAGAAATTCCATGATGCGCTTCGTCACCAGCCGGACGGGATGGGACGGCGACATGTTGCGGGCGGCGAAGAAAGCCAAAGGCACCGCAAAGACGAAGCCGATGATGGTTGACACCAGCGCCACGTTGATCGTGATGATCATCAGCTCGAAATATTCGGGGATGTAGAAATTGCCCCAGACATAGACGCGGCCGAGCGGGAAATTGAACTCCTCGCCGCCGGCGCCGTTTGCGCCATTCGGGCTCGGCAGGTCGAAGAGCGCGCGGTAGACGTCGTTCCAGTCCTTGGGGATGAGCCAGCTTAAGAAATCGAAGAGATGCGGCAGGCGCTCGAAGAAGTGGCCGGCATTGCTTTCGTCGGCGAAGCGCACCGAACTGACGAAAGCGACGAGCAGGATCACGAGGCCGATGCCGGTGTAGAGGCGGCGCTTGGCCACCATCTTGCTCCAGGCGTCGCCGATCTCCTTGGCGCTCTGCGGCGCGCTTTGCATGCTCGGGTGCGTATCGGCGATCGTCATGAAATCCTGCCTCTGTGAACAGCAAAAGGGCGGCCGTTTCCGGCCGCCCAGTTATCGGGATGCGGATTAGCCGCCGATGGCAGCCTTACGAACGTCGATAACGGCGTTGTAGAAGTCCGGGGTAACCTTGACGTAGCCCTTGAAGTCGCCGCCTTCGACAGCGTTGAAGCACTTTACGTCGGTGGTCGGGAGCTTCATGAAGAAGTCCGCAAGTTTGGTCTGCCATTCGGTGCCGAGGGCGTTGCGAACGACGAGCGGGCCGTTCGGGATCAGCGGCGAACGCCATACTTCGACGAGCTTGTTCGGGTCGACGGCACCCTTGTCGACTTCCTTGCGGAAGGTACCGGAGGTGAAGCCGTCCTTGAAATCGCCAACGCCCGAGGAGTCGTCGACAGCAACGTCGACCTTGCCGTCGTAGGCGGCGAGCAGGTTGTTCTCATGGCCGCCGTTGAACTGGGTCGAGGCAAAGAACTTGTCGTTCGGCATGCCGGTGGTCTTCGGAATCTGCGTCAGCGGAACGAGGTAGCCCGAGGTGGAGTCCGGATCGGCGTAGCCGAGCTTCTTGCCCTTGGCGTCCATGATCGTCTTGATGCCGGAGGACTTGAGAGCGAGGCCGATCGAGTAGTAGCCGGTCGAACCGTCGGTCTGCTGCGTCGTCAGGATCGGGGTAACAGCCTTCGGATCCTTGATGGCGACGGCTGCGTAGCCGGAAGCGCCAAGTTCTGCGAAGTCGAGCGTGCCGCCGAGCAGACCCTGGATAACGCCGTCATAGTCGGCGGCCGGGAACAGCGAAACCTTCTCGAAGCCGAATTCCTTCTTCAGGTGGTCGGCGAGGCAGGCGTAGTTGCGCAGGCGGTCGGCTTCGTTTTCACCGCCGAGAATGCCGACGCGGAATTCCTTGAGGTCTGCAGCGTTGGCAGCAGCGCCGACTGCGAGCGCGACGAGCGCCGTAGCAGCAAAAAGTGCTTTCTTCAACATGGGTTCGTCTCCTGATTAACCGGTGTCCCCGGATGCCTTCGGTCTAGAAGAAATGCGCCCTTGACGCGGGCCTTCGATCCCGGCCGTCCCTCTCAGAGACCGGCCAGTGCCAGCGGTTGCGGGCCAGCAGATTCGGTTGCCGCGGCTTGCGCGGCCGGATCGGCAATGTTGATCGACGTTGAAGTCATGCTCTCGTCGATCCCGGCGCCATCCTTGTCGGTGCCGTAGATTTCCTTGACGGCGGCCGCCGTCAGATCTGCCGGCTTGCCGTCGAAGACGACCTTGCCGGCGGCCATGCCGACGATGCGCTCGCAATAGTTGCGGGCGGTATCGAGCGTGTGCAGGTTGGTGATGACGGTGATGCCTTCGCGCTCGTTGATATCCCGCAGCGCGTCCATGACGATCTTGGCGTTGAGCGGATCGAGGGAGGCGATCGGCTCGTCGGCCAGCATCATCTTCGGCTGCTGCATCAATGCGCGGCAGATCGCAACGCGCTGCTGCTGGCCGCCGGAAAGCGTGCCGGCCATCTGCAGGGCCGTCTGCTCGATGCCGAGGCGCTCCAGCGCGGCAATGGCTTCGATGCGCTCTTCGCGGGTGAAGACGGAGAGGAGACTCAGCGTGGTGGAACGATGGTTGAGGCGGCCGAGCATGACATTGGTCAGTACGTCGAGACGCGGCACGAGGTTGAACTGCTGGAAGATCATGGCGCAGTCGCGCTGCCAGCTGCGCAGCGCGCGGCCGGTGAGCTTCGACACTTCAACGCCGGAAAAATGGATCGAGCCGGAGCTCGGGTCAGCCAGACGGTTGATCATGCGCAGCAGGGTGGACTTGCCGGCGCCGGAACGGCCGATGACGCCGACCATCTGTCCCTGCGGTATGTCCAAAGTCACGGAATCGACAGCAAGCTTGTTTCCAAACCGGCGCGAGACATTCCTGAGTTCGAACATAATGCTTCCCTTTCGCGGCTGCCGGGCTGCAAAAATTTCAGCGTTACCGGTGCTAAGAATGGGCGCGAGCCCCTGCCTCGAAGGGAGTTTCGAGGGGGCTGGCGCCAACCACAAGGCAACCGATTAGTCCCGCTTCATGAAGCTCCAATGTCAGTTTTATGTAACTGCTGTTACAATTCTCGCCGATTTTGCAAGATTAGCCGGCTGAGGGTTTTCCTTAAGTTTAGCCGTCAAACATGCCGGTCGGCAGGCCGTCCATGCTGAGGCTATTCTTCTCGCGCCGGTATTCTTCAATGCCATCAGGACCCTTGGCTTTCGCCCACTGATCCAGGCTCGGCCGCTCACCTTCATAAGCGAAGAGCGGCACACCGAAGCCGCAGGATGTCTGTACGAGATCGAAGTCCAGCCGCACGATCTGCCGCGCGCCGAGCGGCTCTTCGCCGGCATAATGATCGTGCAGCAATTCACGATATTCGGGCGACGATCGATGGATGATCCGGCCACGACCGTAAAGCCGCAAGATCATCGGCGGTCCCTCGACCGCGCAGAACATGATGGTCAACCGTCCATCCGCCTTCATATGCGCTGACGTCTCGTTGCCGCTGCCGGTGCGGTCGAGATAGATGGCGGCATTCGGGGAGATGATGCGCAGGCACAGCGTTTCGCGCGGCGAAACATTGACTCGGGACTCCGAGGTTGCCGATGCCGTGAAGAAGATGTGCTGGCGCGCGATGAAATCGCGCAGCCTGTCATCGATGCTGGAAAACTGCTTTGCCATGAAAAAAGGCCTCCCTTATACCGGGCTCGACGGATCGCTTGAGGCTGGAACGCCCGTCGGCCCCATGCAAGCCCGATCAGGGCGAAAAATAGCCTCAGGCGTCGTAGCGATCCAGAAATTCCTCCGCCGAAAGGGCACGGAAGTCCGCAAGCGCCGTGCGCAGACGGTCGTGATCCCAGTCCCACCATGAGAGCTTGTCCATGCGTGCCCCGACCTTGGCCGTGAAGCGCTCGCGGATGAGCTTGGCCGGAACGCCGCCGACGATGGTATAGGGCGCGACGTCCTTGGAGACGACGGCGCCGGCGCCGATGACGGCACCGTTGCCGACAGTCACGCCAGGTAGCACGGTGGCGCCATGGCCGATCCAGACGTCATGGCCGATCACGACCCGGTTGTCGCGCCGCCAGGTGAAGAAATCGGTCTCCATATCGGCGTCAGGCCAATAATCGGCAGCGCGATAGGTGAAATGATGCAGCGTGGCGCGCCATGTCGGATGGTTGGTGGCGTTGATGCGCACGGCAGCGGCGATGTTGACGAATTTGCCGATCGTCGCGCACCAGACCACGCCATCCTGCATGATGTAGGAATAGTCGCCGATCTCGACCTCATCGATCCGGCAGCGATCGGACACTTCGGTATAACGGCCGAGCGTCGAATTGTTGACGCTCGCCGAGGGGCTGATGAAGGGCGTCTCGCCCAGTTTGCGGCTCATGCGGCGGCCTTCCGCGGCGAGAACTGCGAGACGTCGAGAATGCGGCTGCCGACGGCCTCGCGCACCTCTTCATCATGGAAGATGCCGAGAAGGGCGACACCGGCCTCCTTCTTCTGCTCGATCATGTCGACGACAACGGCCCGGTTGCGGGCATCGAGCGACGCCGTGGGTTCGTCGAGCAGCAGGATGGCGTGGTCGGTGATGAAACCGCGTGCGATGTTGACGCGCTGCTGCTCGCCACCGGAGAAGGTGGCTGGCGGCAGCTGCCAGAGTTCCTGCGGCAGGTTCAGCTGCGCCAGCAGCTCGGCTGCCCTGTCGCGTGCATCGGCGACGGTCACGCCACGGGCCACCAACGGCTCGGCAACCACATCGATGGCGGCAACGCGGGGCACGGTGCGCAGGAACTGGCTGACATAGCCCATGGTCTGGCGACGCACGTCGAGCACGGTACGCGGATCGGCTGTGGCAAGATCGACGATCCTGCCCCTGTGCGTGACGAGGATCTGGCCGCTGTCGACAGCATAATTGCCGTAGATCATTTTCAGCAGCGAGCTCTTGCCGATGCCCGATGGGCCACCGAGCACGACGCATTCGCCCGAGGCGACGGAGAAGGAGACATCGGCAACGACTGGCAGGCGAATGCCATCGCGCAGATGCATGGTGAAGCTTTTGAAGACTTCGGAAACGACGAGTGGGGTTGCCATGTTTCTTCCTCAGACCTGCAGGATCGAAGAGACCAGCAGTTGCGTATAGGGTTCGCGCGGATCGTCGAGCACGCGGTCGGTCAGACCGTGCTCGATCACCTGTCCGTCCTTCATCACCATCATGCGATGCGACAGAAGGCGGGCGACGGCGAGGTCGTGCGTCACGATGATCGCCGAAAGGCCGAGATCGTTGACGAGGCCGCGCACGAGGTCGAGCAGACGGGCCTGCACGGACACGTCGAGACCGCCGGTCGGCTCATCCATGAAGACGAGGCGTGGGGCAGTCACCAGGTTGCGGGCGATCTGCAGGCGCTGGCGCATGCCGCCGGAGAAGGCGCGTGGCTGGTCGTCGATGCGGTCGGCATCGATCTCGACCCGCTCCAGCCAGTCGATGGCGGTATTGCGGATGTTGCCGTAGTGGCGGTTGCCGATCGCCATTAGCCGCTCGCCGACATTGGCGCCGGCCGAAACCGTCATGCGCAGGCCGTCGGCCGGGTTCTGATGCACGAAGCCCCAGTCGGTCCGCATCAGGAAGCGACGTTCAGCTTCGTTCATGCGGAACAGGTCGCGATAGGTCTCGTCGCGCATGTGATATTCAACGCTGCCTGTCGTCGGCAGCAGCCGCGTCGAGATGCAGTTGAGGAGCGTCGTCTTGCCGGAGCCGGATTCGCCGACGATGGCGAGAACTTCGCCGGGCCAAAGCTCGAAGGACACATCGCGGCAGCCGATGCGGCTGCCGTAGAATTTCGAGATGTCCTTGACCTTCAGGAGAGGTGAGTCACTCATTCAGCAGCCTCCTTGTCACCAGGCAATCCATCGGATGCGAGCCCATTTGACGCCAGCCCATTTGACGCCAGCATGTGGCCGGCATGGCCGTGGGCACGACGGTCTTCGCAGAAATCGGTATCGGAGCAGACGAACATGCGCCCGCCCTTGTCGTCGAGGATCACCTCGTCGAGATAGACCTGCTCGGCGCCGCAGAGCGCGCAGGGCTTGTCGAAGCGCTGCACTTCGAAGGGATGATCCTCGAAATCCAGGCTGACGACTTCAGTATAGGGCGGCACGGCATAGATGCGCTTCTCACGGCCGGCGCCGAAAAGCTGCAGCGCGTCGGAAAGGTGCATTTTCGGATTGTCGAACTTCGGCGTCGGCGAGGGGTCCATCACGTAGCGGCCGGCGACCTTGACCGGATAGGCATAGGTCGTGGCGATGCGGCCGTTGCGGGCTATGTCCTCGTAGAGCTTCACGTGCATGAGGCCGTATTCCTCAAGCGCGTGCATCTTGCGCGTCTCGGTCTCGCGCGGCTCCAGGAAGCGCAAGGGTTCCGGGATCGGCACCTGGTAGACCAGCACCTGGTTCGGGCCGAGCTTGGCTTCCGGAATGCGATGTCGCGTCTGGATGATCGTCGCCTCATCCGTGCGGGTGGTCACGGCGACATTGGCGACCTTCCGGAAGAAGGCGCGGATGGAAACGGCATTGGTCGTGTCGTCGGCGCCCTGGTCGATGACCTTCAGCACGTCCTGCGGGCCGATGATCGCCGCCGTCAGCTGCACGCCGCCGGTACCCCAGCCGTAAGGCATCGGCATTTCACGCGAGGCGAAGGGCACCTGATAGCCGGGAATGGAAATCGCCTTCAGGATCGCGCGACGGATCATCCGCTTGGTCTGCTCGTCGAGATAGGCGAAGTTGTAGGTGGCGAGTTCGGTCATTCGGCTGCCTCCGTCATAGGTTCCATGCCGCGTTCGCTAGCGGCCTCGAAATCGCGGCGCATCCGCCGCACCAGGTCGAGTTCGGCCTGGAAGTCGACATAATGCGGCAGCTTCAGATGTTCGACGAAGCCGGTCGCCTGCACGTTGTCGGAGTGGGAAATGACGAATTCTTCGTCTTGAGCCGGTGCAACGATGTCTTCGCCGAGTTCTTCGGCGCGCAGCGCACGGTCGACCAGCGACATCGCCATGGCCTTGCGCTCGCTTTGGCCGAAGACCAGGCCATAACCGCGGGTGAACTGCGGCGGTGCCTTGGCCGAGCCCATGAACTGGTTGACCATCTGGCATTCGGTCACCTGGATGCGGCCGAGCGAGACGGCAAAGCCGAGTTCCGGCACATCGAATTCGACCTCCACTTCGCCAATACGGATCTCGCCGGTGAAGGGGTGCGTGCGGCCATAGCCGCGCTGGGTCGAATAGCCGAGCGCCAGCAGGAAGCCTTCGTCGCTGCGGGCGAGCGCCTGCAGGCGAAGGTCGCGGGTCATCGGAAATTCCAGCGGTTCGCGGGTCAGGTCGCCGATCTCGTGATCGACCGGCAGGATGCCGTCGCCTTCGATCAATCCTTCCTGGCCGAGAATTTCCGAGACGCGCATGATGCGGCCTTGCTCCGCCGGTCGCTGCATCGGCTCGTCCACCGGCTCGTCAGTCAAAAGACTGGGGTCGAGCAGGCGGTGCGTATAGTCGAAGGTCGGTCCCAGAAGCTGGCCGCCGGGCAGATCCTTGTAGGTTGCCGAGATGCGGCGCTCGATCTTCATCGCAGCTGTGTCGAGCGGCTCGGAGTAGCCGAAGCGCGGCAGCGTCGTGCGGTAGGCTCTGAGCAGGAAGATCGCCTCGATCATGTCGCCGCGCGCCTGGCGCACGGCAAGTGCGGCCAGCGTACGGTCATAAAGCGAGGCTTCGGCCATGACGCGGTCGACGGCGAGCGCCAGCTGCGCAACGATCTGGTCGATGCCGAGCGCCGGCAGCGAACGGTCGCCGCGGCGACGGTCGGCGAGAAGCCGGTGAGCATTGGCGATGGCGGCTTCGCCACCCTTTACGGCAACATACATATGTCACATCTCCGTCGCGGTGATCTTGATGGTGCGCGGCAGGCAGAGGAATTGCCGGCCCGCCGTCAGGATGAGATCGACGCCGCGCGGGAAGAGCGCGCGATTGTCGTTCCAGATGCGTAAGAGCGCATCGGGCAGCCCAATCGGGGCGATCATGTTGATATCCTTGATGCCGGGGCCGGAAAGCGCCAGTTGCTTGCCACCTTCCAGACTTTCGATTTCCAGAACGATCGTCGTCGACCGATCGGGATATTCCTGGGTGCCGATGCCGAACTGGCTGAAGGAGGAAAGAGCCATGCCTGCTTCGATGAAGGCGAAATGCGCTTCCAGCCGCTCCGAAATGACGGGCGCGCCGGTGTGGAAGGCCAGCCATTCCGGCAGGCTCGATCTCCCAAGGCTGTTGGAGAGCCAGACCGGCGTATCATGGTCGCAAAGGGTGAGGCCGATGGTACCGGCAGCGATACCGAGCGGTGCCGGCGGCGCGATATCGGCCGTAACGGTCTGTAACGTTCCCGGGCGCGCCATGGCGTCCATCGTCATCTTGAAGACGCTCTGTGCGTCGAAAACCGGATCGGTGAAACCGCCGGTCAGGGCCTCGTTGCCAAAGGTCGGGGTGCTGGAAAGGCTCATCAATCTTCTCCGCGAACCATGGTGAAGAAATCGACGCGGGTCGCTGCCGTCTCTTCGGCGCGCTTGCGGTCATATTCGGCGATACGCTCGGCAACCGGCTGCAGAAGAGCCTTTTCGACGAATTCCTTCGTGGCCGATTGCTGCCAGAGGGCATCGAAGATGGCTGAAAGCCGTGCCTTTTCCCGATCCGTGCCAAGTGCGTGCGAGTGGCCGATGGTGTTGGATGCCAGCCGGACGGTAGCGCGCGTCACCGTGACTTCGCCGAGATTGAAGGGGGAGCCGCCGCCGCCAATGCGGCCGCGCACCATGACGAGCCCGGTTTCGGGACCGCGCACCGGCTGCACCGTCGGCTTGCTCGGCAATGCTTCCCAGGCTGCCTCTAGTTCGTCGCGTTCTGCCTGCGCCAGAAGATCGGCGACGCGCTTGCGCTCCCGACGCTCCTGTGCGGCCGCTTCCTGCCTTTGTGCTGAATTCATCGCGCCTTCCTCTAAATGTCTATTGATATAGACAACCATACAAGATAGTCTTATATTTATTAGCGAGTCGTGACAAGCGTGTGACAGGGCGAGTAGGCGAAATGGCAGGGCAGAAGATACAGAGACAAACGGGCGTGGCGCTCTGGCGGCAGATTGCCGACCGGATTCGCACCTCCATCAATCATGGCGATTTCGACGAGACGGGCATGGTGCCACCGGAAACGACGCTGGCGCTGCAGTTCGGCGTCAACAGGCACACGATCCGAAGCGCACTCGCAGCGCTGGCCCAGGAAGGGATCGTCCGGGCCGTGCAGGGGCGGGGGACGCTGATCGAGCGCAAGGAGCGCCTGAGTTTCCCGATTTCAAGGCGCACGCGATTTTCGCAAGGGATCGGCGACCAGGTGCGCGAGACCCGCAGCGTATTGCTTGCATCGGGCGAAGAGGCGGCCAGCGCCGAACTGGCCAAACAGCTCAAGGTCAAGACCGGTGCGCCGCTGGTAAGGCTCGAAACGCTCGGTCACGCGGATCAGCGCCCGGTATCGCGCGCCACGAGCTGGTTTCCGGCGGATCGTTTCGGCGACATCGCGGAGATCTATCGGGCGACCGGATCGATCACCAAAGCGTTCAAGGAGCTTGGCGTGCCGGATTATGTCCGCGTCGTCACCGAAATCACCGCGACGCATGCCGACGAAAGCGATCTGACCGACCTGCAGTTATCCCCCGGCGCGATCGTTCTGGTCGCCCAGGCGCTGAACGCCGATCTCGACAATGTCCCGGTGCAATATTCGATTTCCCGCTTCGCCGCCGACAGGGTGCGCTTCACCGTCGAGAATTGAGAGTGGGAGCCGAAAGTTTTAGAAGAAGTAATTCCCTCTCCCCGCTTGCGGGGAGAGGGCTAGGGTGAGGGGCTTTCAAGCCCGAATGCTTGCGCTCAATGCGCGCCGGACATGTCGCCGAGGACTTCCTTCGAGGCGACGGTGGAGTCGGCCTTGAGCTTGTAGACCATCGGCACGCCGGTCGCGAGGTTGAGCTCGAGGATCTGTGCCTTGCTCAGGCGATCGAGAACCATGACGAGCGAACGCAGCGAATTGCCGTGGGCGGCAACCAGCACGTTCTGGCCGGCGAGCACGCGCGGCAGGATTTCCGTCAGGTAGTAAGGCCAGACGCGGGCGCCGGTGTCGCGCAGGCTTTCGCCGCCGGGCGGCGGAACGTCATAGGAGCGGCGCCAGATGTGGACCTGCTCCTCACCCCACTTGGCGCGGGCATCGTCCTTGTTGAGGCCGGAGAGATCGCCGTAGTCGCGCTCGTTCAGCGCCTGATCCTTGATCGTTTCAAGGCCCTGCTGTCCGATTTCATCGAGGATGATCTTGAGCGTGTGCTGGGCGCGGGTGAGATCCGACGTGAAGGCGATATCGTACTTGATGCCGTAGTCGGCCAGCGCCTTGCCGCCGGTCTTGGCCTCTTCGATGCCGAGCGCGGTCAGATCGGGGTCCTTCCAGCCGGTAAAGAGATTCTTCAAATTCCAGTCGCTCTGCCCGTGGCGAACGAGAACGAGAGTGCCGCTCATAAAATTTCTCCTTGATAGAGCAATTCCAGGAAAGGTGCGTAGCGGTTTTCCGTCAGGAATTGCGAGACAATAAAAGGCCGGAGCGGATCAGCAGTTCCCTGCCGGCCCGCACCGGGATCGCATCAACGTGTGGAGAGCCCGAGAACATCGAGCATGGAATAAAAGCCGGGTTTCTTGTCGCGCGCCCAGAGTGCTGCCTGCAGCGCGCCGCGGGCGAACAGCGAGCGGTCGCCGGCGTTGTGCGACAGCGTCAGCCGTTCGCTCTCGCTGGCGAAGATCACCGAATGATCGCCGACCACGCCGCCGCCGCGCAGGGTCGCAAAGCCGATCGTGCTCGTCGGGCGCGGACCGGTATGGCCATCGCGCACGCGCACGGAGTTGTCGTTGAGATCGATGCCGCGGCCCTTGGCCGCCGCCTGGCCGAGCAGCAGCGCCGTGCCCGAGGGTGCATCGACCTTGTGGCGATGATGCATCTCCAGCACTTCGATGTCCCAGTCGTTCGAAGGGAGCGCACGCGCGGCCTGCTCGACAAGCACGCTCAGGAGATTGATGCCGAGGCCCATGTTGCCTGATTTGACGATGCGGGCATGGCGCGCAGCTGCCTTGAACTTTGCCTCGTCCTCGTCCGAGCAGCCCGTCGTGCCGATGATGTGGACGATACGTGCCTGTGCGGCGAGGCCGGCAAACGTAACGCTTGTTTCAGGTTTGGTGAAATCAATGACACCTTCGGCATGAAGGAAAGCGGCAAGCGGATCGTCGGTGACGGGAACGCCTATCGGCCCGAGCCCGGCGATCTCGCCGGCATCCTTGCCGATAAAGGCGGAGCCGGGGCGGGCGACGGCCGCGTGCAGGGTCACGCCGTCGGTTGCGTGGATGATACGGATGAGAGCCTGTCCCATGCGGCCCGCCGCGCCAACCACCACCAGCTTCATCGCATCGTCGCTCATGTCGTCTCTATCGTCTATTTGCGGGAATTACTTGATATGGCCGGTAGCTGCAGGTTGTTGAGCCGAGCGTAGAGGCCATTGTCGGCCGTCGCAAGCGTCTCGTGGTTGCCCTCTTCGACAACCCGGCCGTTCTGCATGACGACGATCTTCTCGGCGCGGACAACCGTCGACAGGCGGTGCGCGATGACGACGACCGTGCGGCCGCTCATCGCCTCTTCCAGCGCCTTCTGAACGGCCGCTTCCGATTCCGTGTCGAGCGCCGAGGTCGCCTCGTCCAGGAGCAGGATCGGCGCGTTGCGCACCAGCGCGCGGGCAATTGATAGGCGCTGGCGCTGGCCGCCGGAAAGCGTCACGCCATTTTCACCGACGGGCGTTTCGTAGCCCATTGGCTGCGCCTCGATGAAGTCATGCGCATAGGCAAGGCGTGCCGCTTCCTCGATCTCGGCGTTGGTTGCATCCGGACGGCCGTAGCGGATGTTGTCACGGATCGTGCCTTCGAAGAGATAGGGCTGCTGCGAAACATAGGCGAGCTGTTCCCGCAGCGACCGTTTCGTCACATGCGCGATATCCTGCCCGTCGATGAAGATGCTGCCGGCCTTGGGGTCGTAGAAGCGCGGGATCAGATTGATGACGGTGGACTTGCCGGCGCCGGAAGGGCCGACCAGCGCCGTCGTCTGCCCACCCTCGGCAGAAAAGCTGACGCCGGACAGAACCGCCTCGTCACCATAGGCGAAATGAACATCGCGGAACTCGATGCGGGCTTCGGTCACTTTAAGCGGCTTGGCATCCGGCAGGTCGCGTTGGCGCGGCTCCATGTCGAGCAGCTCGTAGATCATCCGCGCATTGACGACGGCACGCTCCAGCTGCACCTGCAGCTTGGCAAGACGACGCGCCGGATCGTAGGCGAGCAACAGCGAGGTGGCGAAGGAGAAGAATACGCCCGGCGAGACATTGTCGTAGATCGAGCGATAGGCGGCATAGGCAAAGAGGCTTGCGATCGCAAAACCGGCGACGGTTTCGATGAGCGGGCCGTTGCGCTCCGAAAGCCGGGCGATGCGGTTCTGCCGGTGCTCGGCCGCGGTGATCAGCTTGTTGATCTTGCGCTCGAGCTCCTCTTCCATCGTGAAGGCCTTGACGATGGAAACGCCCTGGATGGTTTCCTGCATCGCGCCGAGCACATGGCTGTTCAACACGATCGCATCGCGCGTCGCAGCGCGCAGGCGCTTGGAAATATAGCGCAGCGCGAGGAAGAGCGGCGGCGCGATGATGACGAAGGCGATGCTGAGCACCGGATCCTGGAAGACCATGACGCCGAGCAGGGCGATAAAAGTCAGAAGGTCGCGCGCCGTCGAGGTAATCGTCAGGTTCATGACGTCGCGGATGCCCGAGACGTTCTGGCTGATCCGGGCGGCGAGCTGGGCGGAGCGGGCTTCGCTGAAGAAGCCGACCGACAGCGTCATCAGATGCGAATAGAGGCGCCGCTGGTAGCGGGCGATGATGTTGTTGCCGATCTTCGACAGGATGACTGACTGGAAATATCCGGCAAAGCCGCGCACCACGAAAACGAGGAAGATGCTGAAGCAGATCTTCCAGGCATCGACGATATCGCGGGCGATGAAGGCGCTGTCGATGACCGATTTGACGATATAGCCGATGTAAGCAGTCGAAAGCGCAACGAGGACCAGGCAGGTAATCGCGATGGCATAGCCGCGAATGTGATCGCGGCCGTTCTCGGCGATAATTCGCTTCAGCATGCCGGTGATGGCTTCGCTGTCGACGCTTTTGCTTTTCGGGTCAGGCAATTTCAATAATCGGCGTCCTGTCTTGAACCAAGCGAGCCGCATCTGGCACGTGCTTCCGCGGCTCTATTAAAGAGTTAGCACGGCTTTGGCTAGACATGGCTTGCCGCGCTGGTTAAGGCCGATCACGGAGCCACACCCATTATAGAGGAAGGCGGCTCCTGCAAAAAGGCATGGCGCATCGGATGTTTCGGCGCGCCATGGGCTGTTTGGCAAGCGGTTAACGCCGCCAGCGACGGCCCTCCGTGGCAAGGCCAAAGTTCGTGGGCTTGCGGGCATAGGTCGCAAGGCCGGAAAGTGCTGCCAGCGGATTGACGACCACATGGGTCGGGATCGTCTTCATCATTTCCGTGTGCGGTGCCTTGTCCTCGAAGGCGGCGCGGAATTCCGGCTTCTGCAGCGCGGGCAGGATCTTCTGCGGAATGCCGCCGGAAAGATAGACGCCGCCGCGCGCCATGAAGATCATGGCGATATCGCCGGCGACACGGCCGAGATAGGTGACGAACAGCGTCAGCGTTTCCTCGGCCTGCTTGTTGGTGCCGGCAAGTGCATGATTGGTGATATCGGCCGGCTCCTTCAGGCCCGGCTCGATACCGTCGGCCGCGCAGACGGCATGATAGATGTTCTGAAGACCGCGGCCGCAGATCACCTGCTCGGCCGAGATGCGGCCCTCGATGGCTTCCAGATGCGGCCAGATCTGCAGGTCGCGTTCCGTGCGCGGCCCAATATCGATATGGCCGCCTTCTCCCGGCACCGGCACCCATTGATGCTGCGTATGGACCAGGCCACCGACGCCAAGCCCGGTGCCCGGTCCGAGCACGGCGCGCGATGCGGTCAGGCTGCCTGATGTTTCGCCGATGGTTTGGCGATGCTCGTCGGAAATCTCGGCGATCGCCAGCGCCTGCGCCTCGAAATCGTTGATGACGAGCACGTCCTCGATGCCGAGATTGGCGATCATCGTCTTCGGGCGGATCACCCAGTCGCAATTGGTCAACGGGATCTCGTCACCCTGCACGGGACCTGCCATGGCGAGAATTGCCGAGCGGGGTTGGACCTTGCTGTTTTCAAGGGCGAGTTTGATCGCATCGTCGATCGTCGCGAAATTCGCCGTCTGCACGACCGGAAAATGCTCCTGTTCGGAGTCCGCATCGACGAGGATGGAGAAACGCGCATTGGTGCCGCCGATATCGCCGATCAGGATTGGGAAAGGCAGGGGGGCATCGCTGTGATTGAGCTCGGGCATGGCCAGGTCCGTGGTCTGCCGCCGGCAAGGCGGATTAATGGTTCAGTGTTTTGATCAGCCGCTCGGCAGTGGATTCGTTGAGCGCCATCGGAATGTCGTAGAGAACGGCAAGCCGCGTCAATGCCTTCACGTCGACGTCGTGCGGCATGGGGGTGAGGGGATCGATGAAGAAGATGAGCATGTCGATCTCGCTGGTGGCGATGAGCGCGCCGATCTGCTGGTCGCCGCCGAGCGGGCCGCTTTTCAGGCGAGTGACCTTGAGATTGGGGCAGACGTCGAGTACGCGGCCGCCCGTCGTGCCTGTCGCAACGATGTTCCAATCGGCAAGCGCGGCCTGATTGCGCCGTGCAAACTCCGCCATCGCATCTTTTTTCTGATCATGCGCGATCAATGCGATGCATTTGCTGCCGACCATGAAATCCTTGCTCCGCCCGATGCTTTCAATCGATTTATCCGCCTTCTATACCAAGGGAGCGCGTTTTGAAAGACTGCCCCGGCAAGGACAGTGCGGGGCTCACTGCTGCGGAATTTGGCCGGGCGGCGTATCGCCTGAGACCGGCGTCGCGTTCGTATCGGCTGAAGCGGCCGCACCCTTGGCGCCAGAGGCGGCAGGGCGCATGGAAGCCACCGCAGGTGCCGCCAACACGGCCTGGCAGGCCTTGGGCAGATCGGCAACCATGACCTCGCGCGGCTTAACCGGCGGCTTGGTGCTGGGCTTCGGCTTCGCCCAGGGTTCGGGAGTGAACCACCAGGCGAGTGTCTTGTCGCAGCCATCACCCGCGGCGACCGGCGCCTGCCCCGTGCAACCCACCGAACCGGCGGGGCAGCGGAGGCGGATGTGAAAATGCGAGTCGTGCCCGTATTCCGGCCGCAGCTTGCCGAGATTGCTGCGGTCGCCCGTCCATGTCTCGCACATCTTCTTTTTGATCGCCGGATTGACGAAGATGCGCTCGACTTCGGGATAGCTCGCCGCGCGCATCAGCAGGCGCGCATGCGCCGGCGTCCAGACCTTGTCGTTGATGGTCAGGAACTTGTCCTTGGCGAGCATCGTGGTGAAGGGCAGGGCTTCGCGCTCTTCCGCCGTCATCTTGCGCCGCGGCATCGGCGTCAGCCAGATATCGGCGTCGAGGCCGATCTGGTGCGAGGCATGGCCGTTGACCATTGGGCCGCCGCGCGGCTGCGAGATATCGCCGACGAGCAAGCCCGGCCAGCCGTCATTCTTGGCCGCATCGCGCGACAGGCGCTCGAGCAGGCCGATCGTTTCAGGCCGGCCCCAGCGGCGATTGCGCGACAGGCGCATGGCCTGCCAGGTCGGGCCGTCAGCCGGAAGCGCGATTGCGCCGGCAAGGCAACCCTTGGCATAGAAGCCGATCGATTGCGGCGGTCCCTGCGACGGCAGCGTCACGGCGCCGAAAACAGCCTTGGCGCTACCGGGCGAAGGGGTGGCCTGCTGTGCCAGCGCATCGCCGGCGACAAGACCCATTCCGATCGTGGTCGCGAGAGAGAATTTGCCGATCGTTCGAAAGGCGCGAGCCAGAAGTGAAGCCATGCATATCCCTGAAAGGCGGTCGGCATTATTCGAAGTGATTTGCGGCGAGACTATCCTGAAAAAGGATGGAAGTTAATCCGCGGCAATCACAGGTGGCCGACGACCGCCCGCCTTTCCTCTCATGGACCTTTGCTTCGGAGGGATCAGTTCGCCAGGATTTCTGCCGTCTTGCGGATGCGCGACAGCCGCGGCAAGACCTTCGTGCACGCGAAATCCTGCATGTCCTGCGAGAAGGTGGTGGCCGCATCTTCCGCGACGATGACGGCATAATTTGCCGCAAAGGCATCGCGCACGGTTGCTTCCACGCCGAAATTGGTGGCGACACCCGTCAGGATTAGCGTCCTGATGCCGCGGCGGCGAAGCTGCAGGTCCAGTTCCGTGCCGTAAAAGGCGCTCCACTGGCGCTTGACGATGGCGACATCGGGCGTCAGCGCCGCCATCTCGGCGGGAGCTTCGAGCGCGGCTGGCGGCAAACCTCCTGGGGGAAGCGCAAAGCTTTCGTCGGTCGGCTGATTGACAGCATCGGCATAGTCTGCGGAAAATCCGACCGTCACGAAAACGGTCGTTCCGCCATCGGCTTTCAATTTGTTTGCGATAGCGACCGTATTGGTGATGATCTGCTGGGCAGAGTAGGGAGCGAGCGGCCGGCTGAGGACGAGGCCTTGCAGGTCGATGGAAACGAGAGCGGTGGTCTTGGGATCGTAAAGTGACATCTGAGGGCTCCGAAAGAAACATGAGGGTATCCTCACAATGGAAAATATGAGGACAACCTCACAAAAATCAAGTGAAGAATTGAAGACGCGCACGCCGAAGCGGCAGCGCGGTCATGATCGCGTCGTCATTCTGCTTGAGGCGGCCGCAAAAGTTTTCGCGCGCAAGGGCTATGATGCGGCAACGATGACGGAGATTGCCGCCGAGGCAAATTCCTCCATCGGCTCGCTCTATCAATTCTTCCCGACCAAGCCCCTGCTCGCCGAGGCATTGCATATCGAACGCCTGGAGCGATTGAAGGCGGGGCTTCGGGACATGGCAGAACGAAGCACCGGCCTTTCGGCAGCCGATAGCGGCGAGGCGATCTTCCACTCGCTCGGTGCCTTCATGGAGGAGTATCCAGAATTTTCGGTGCTGGCGGGCCGTCGCGATATTCCCAAGGAGCGCAAGGCACGCTCGCGGGCAGAGCTGAAGGAGCTGATTGCGGGCGTCCTGCGGCAGGCGCAGCCGCCGATATCGGATGATATCGCGCTGATGTCGGGCATCGTGCTGGAACTGCTGCGCATCGTCGTCGCCGTCGCAACCGAGCCCGATGCCGCCGAGGACCGCCGCGTCGCCGGCGAATTGCGGCTGATGCTGCGCAAACGTCTTGAAGAAGCTGCGGCAAAGGGTTGACCCCAGATACGTCCTTCAGCCTCTCTGCGAAGAGATGAGTTGCTGCGTCCTGCTTTTTGCCCTCATTTGCCTTATGCTGATTCTCGAAAAATCACGGGAGATCATGAATGGCATTGTCGCGGTTGAAAGCAGGTTTGGTCGTTTCTCTTTTTTGCCTGCTGGCAATGCCTCTATCCTCGAAAGCCGAAGAGCCGCAATTCCGCATCGGCACGGCCATTCTCGGTGATCTCAAATACCAGCCCGGCTTCAAGCATTTCGACTATGTCAATCCGGGTGCGCCGAAGGGTGGCGAGCTGAAGCTTTCGAGCGAAGGCACGTTCGACACGCTCAATCCGGTGCTGCTCAGGGGCAACCCGGCCACCGGATTGCCGATGGTTTTTGACACGCTGATGAAATCGTCCAATGACGAGATTGCCTCCTCCTACGGCTTGCTCGCCGAGGGCGTCACCTATCCCGACGACATATCGAGCGCGACCTTCCGCTTGCGCGCCGAAGCGAAATGGGCCGACGGCACGCCAGTGACCCCTGATGACGTCATTTTCAGCTTCGATCGCACCAAGGAGCTCAATCCTCTCGCGACGAGTATCTATTCCCACGTGACGCGGGCCGAAAAGACCGGCGACAGGGACGTCACCTTCTATTTCGACGAAAAGAACAATCGCGAACTTCCCTTTATCGCCGGCCAGCTACTGATCGTGCCTAAACATTGGTGGGAGAGCGCCGGCGCGGACGGAAAGCCGCGCGATATTGCCCGGACGACGCTCGAGCCGGCCATGGGATCCGGACCGTATAAGATCGTTTCCGTGCAGCCAGGATCATCAATCCGATATGAACTGCGCGACGACTATTGGGCCAAGAACCTGCCGGTCAATATCGGCCAGAATAACTTCGGGGCGATTTCCTACACCTACTACGCCGATAAGGATGTGGAATTCGAAGCCTTTCGCGGCGGCAATACGGATTTTTGGCAGGACCAGTCGGCAAGCCATTGGGTGACCGCATATGACTTTCCAGCCGCCAAGGACGGCCGCATCAAGCGCGAGGAATTGCCCAACTCGCTGCGCTCGGTCGGCATCATGCAGGCGATGGTGCTCAATCTCCGGCGCGATCAGTTCAAGGATCAACGCGTGCGCGAGGCGCTGAACTACGCCTATGACTTCGAGGAGATGAACCGGGCGCTTGCCTTCGGCCAGCTGACCCGCGTCAACACCTTCTTTTTCGGCACCGAGCTTGCCTCTTCGGGGCTGCCCACGGGCGAAGAATTGAATATCCTCAACAGCGTCAAGGACAAGGTGCCGCCTGAGGTATTCACCAAGCCCTATACCAATCCGGTCGGCGGCGACGCCCAAAAGGCTCGAGACAATCTGCGCAAGGCGATCGAGCTTTTCAAGGAAGCCGGTTATGTGTTGAAGGGCAATCGCATGGTCAACGAAAAGACCGGCCAGCCCTTCACGATGGAAATTCTGCTCGGCAGTCCTTCGCAGGAGAGATCAAACCTGCCTTATGTCCAGAACCTGCGCCGCATTGGCATCGATGCGACGCTCAGGACGGTCGATTCATCGCAATACATCAACCGCATTCGTAGCTTCGACTATGACGCGATGTGGAACGTCTGGGGCACGGCGCTGCCGCCCGGCAGCGAACAAATCGATTACTGGGGCTCGGCTTCAGCAGGCCGCCAAGGCTCGCGCAACTATGCCGGCATATCCGATCCGGGTGTCGATGCGTTGATAGGCAAGCTCGTTTCTGCCGCGACCCTCGAAGAAAAGACCGCTGCCGCCAAGGCGCTTGACCGTGTACTGCTCGCCCACCACTATGTTGTCCCGCTATTTTATGGGACGACGAACAAGATCGCCTATTGGGATAAATTCGAGCATCTGCCCGAGCTGCCTTACTACTCCATCGGCTTCCCCGATGTCTGGTGGTCGAAAAACGCCGGAAAGTGAGCCTCTCTTGCAATGAGGGGCCGGCTGGCTCCAAATGCTCAAGGCTGATTCGGATAGTTCCAAGCTGATAATGACTGCGCCGGCTTGCATCCGGCGGAAGGGAATATGATTTGATCGACAGATGGATTGAGGCGAAGCGGACGATATTTCCCTTCGAGGGAGCGGCGGACTGATGGGCGCCTATATTCTGCGACGCCTCCTGCTGATGATCCCGACCATCGTCGGCATCATGGCTATTTCCTTTACCATCGTGCAGTTCGCGCCGGGCGGCCCGGTCGAGCAGGTCATTGCGCAGCTGACCGGGCAGGGCGACAATGCCAATGGCCGCCTGTCCGGCGGCACCGACATGCTGGCCCAGCAATCCTTCGATGACAGCAGCTCGAAATATCGCGGCGCGCAGGGGCTCGATCCCGAGCTGATCGCCAAGCTTGACAAGCAGTTCGGCTTCGATAAGCCGCCGCTCGAGCGCTTCGGCCAGATGATGTGGAACTATATCCGCTTCGATTTCGGCGAGAGCTTCTTCCGCAACACGACGGTCATCGATCTCATCGCACAGAAGCTGCCGGTGTCGATCTCGCTCGGCATCTGGATTCTGATCTTCTCCTACGCAATTTCCATTCCGCTCGGCATCCGCAAGGCGGTGCAGGACGGATCGACCTTCGATGTCTGGACATCGGGCATCATCATCATAGGCTATGCGGTACCGAGCTTCCTGTTCGGCATCATGCTGATCGTGCTGTTTGCCGGCGGCTCCTTCTTCGACTGGTTCCCGCTGCGCGGCCTCGTCTCGGACAATTTCGCCGATCTCACCTGGTGGCAGAAGATCCTCGATTATCTCTGGCATCTGGTGCTGCCGCTGATTTCGCTGTCGCTCGCCGCCTTTGCCACGACGACGCTGCTCACCAAGAATTCCTTCATCGAAGAGATCAAGAAGCAATATGTCATCACCGCCCGCGCCAAGGGTCTTTCCGAACGGCGCGTGCTCTATGGCCATGTCTTCCGCAACGCCATGCTCATCGTCATCGCCGGCTTTCCCGGCGCCTTCATCTCCGCCTTCTTCACCGGCTCGCTGCTGATCGAGAACATCTTCTCGCTCGATGGCCTGGGGCGCCTCAGCTACCTCTCCGTCGTCCAGCGCGACTATCCGGTGGTCTTTGCCACGCTCTTCATCTTCTCGCTGCTCGGCCTCGTCGTCAGCCTCGTCTCCGACCTGATCTACACCTGGATCGATCCGCGCATCGACTTCGAGCGGAGGGACGTGTGATGGACGCAGCCAATCAACAAGCAGTTCCGACGACGGTGAAGCCGCCGCGCAAGGGTCTGTTCTCGCCGACGAACGCCCGACGCTGGGAGAATTTCAAGGCAAACCGCCGCGGCTACTGGTCGCTCTGGATCTTCCTTGTCCTGTTCGTCCTCAGCCTCGGGGCCGAATTCATTGTCAACGACCGGCCGATCCTCGTCTCCTACAAGGGCGAGATCCTGACGCCGATCTTCGTCGATTACCCGGAGGAGAAGTTCGGCGGCTTCCTGGCGCAGACGGATTATCGCGCCCCGGATATTCAGGATGAGATCAATGCCAATGGCTGGATGATCTGGCCGCCGATCCACTATTCCTATCAGACCGCCAACTCCAACCTGCCCAAGGGCATGTCGGCGCCGACGCCGCCTTTCTGGGCGATGAGCAAGGAAACACGCTGCTCGGGCTATGCGGCCGGCACTGCCGACCCGAACTGCAACTGGAGCAATTTCAACTGGCTCGGCACCGACGACCAGGCCCGCGACGTTCTCGCCCGCCTGATCTACGGCTTCCGCATCTCGGTGCTGTTCGGCCTGGCGCTCACCATCTGCTCGGCCGTCGTCGGCGTCTGCGCCGGCGCGATACAGGGCTATTTCGGCGGCTGGACCGATCTCTTGATGCAGCGTTTCATCGAGATCTGGTCGTCCATGCCGGTGCTCTACATCCTGCTGATCATCGCCTCGGTGCTGCCGCCAGGCTTCTTCATCCTGCTCGGCATCCTGCTCCTGTTCTCCTGGGTCGGCCTCGTAGGCGTCGTGCGCGCCGAATTCCTCAGGGCACGCAATTTCGAATATGTGCGTGCCGCCCGTGCGCTCGGCGTCAACAACCGCACCATCATGTATCGCCACCTCTTGCCGAATGCGATGGTCGCGACCCTGACCTTCGTCCCCTTCATCCTGTCGGGCTCGATCTCCACGCTGACCTCGCTGGATTTCCTAGGGTTTGGCATGCCGCCCGGCTCGCCGTCGCTGGGCGAAATGATAGCGCAGGGCAAATCCAACCTGCAGGCTCCATGGCTGGGGCTCTCGGCCTTCTTCACCATGTCGATCATGCTGTCGCTGCTGATCTTCATTGGCGAGGCCGTGCGCGACGCCTTCGATCCGAGGAAGACGTTCCGATGAGTGAAAATTCCACCCCATTGCTATCAGTTCGCAATCTGTCGGTCGCCTTTCATCAGGGCGGGCAGACCTCGATCGCCGTCGACGGCGTTTCCTTCGATATCCATCGCGGCGAGGTCGTGGCGCTGGTCGGCGAATCCGGCTCGGGCAAGTCGGTCTCGGCCAATTCGATCCTGAAGCTTTTGCCCTATCCAGCAGCCAGCCACCCTTCCGGCGAAATCCTGTTCAAGGGCAAGGATCTGCTGAAGGCATCGGATAACGAGCTGCGCGCGGTGCGCGGCAACGACATCACGATGATCTTCCAGGAGCCGATGACCTCGCTCAATCCGCTCCATTCGATCGAAAAGCAGATCAGCGAGATCCTGGCATTGCACCAGGGCATGGTGGGCGAAGCCGCCCGCAGCCGCACACTGGAGCTTTTGAATCAGGTCGGTATCCGCGAGCCGGAAAAGCGTCTCAAGGCCTATCCGCATGAGCTGTCCGGCGGCCAGCGCCAGCGCGTGATGATCGCCATGGCGCTCGCCAACCGCCCCGAACTCCTGATCGCCGACGAGCCGACGACCGCGCTCGACGTCACCGTGCAGGCGCAGATCCTGGAATTGCTGCGCGATCTCAAGGGCGCACACGGCATGTCGATGCTGTTCATCACCCACGATCTCGGCATCGTCCGAAAGTTCGCCGACCGTGTCTGCGTCATGACCAAGGGCCATATTGTCGAGACCGGTACGGTGGAGGACGTCTTCACCCGGCCGCAGCATGACTATACCCGCCATCTGCTCGCTGCCGAGCCGCGCGGCGAGCCGCCGGTCAGCGATGCCAACAAGCCAGTCGTCATGGAAGGCAGCGACATTCGCGTCTGGTTCCCGATCAAAGCCGGTTTCATGCGCAAGGTTGTCGATCATGTGAAGGCGGTCGATGGTATCGATCTGAAGCTGAGGGCCGGCCAGACGCTTGGTGTCGTCGGAGAATCCGGCTCGGGCAAGACCACGCTCGGCCTGGCGCTCGCACGCCTCATTTCCTCCAGGGGCCGCATCGCCTTCATCGGCAAGGATATAGCCGGCTATTCGTTCCGCGAGATGCGGCCGCTGCGCAACCAGCTGCAGGTGGTCTTCCAGGACCCCTACGGATCGCTGAGCCCGCGCATGTCGGTCGGCGAGATCATCGCCGAGGGCCTCAAGGTGCATGAGCGGTCGCTTTCGGCCGATGAGCGCGACAAGCGCGTCTGCTGGGCACTGGAAGAGGTGGGTCTCGATCCCTCCACCCGCTGGCGCTTCCCGCACGAATTCTCCGGGGGCCAGCGCCAGCGCATCGCCATTGCCCGCGCCATGGTGCTGAAGCCGCGCTTCGTCATGCTGGATGAGCCGACTTCGGCGCTCGACATGAGCGTGCAGGCGCAGGTGGTCGATCTGCTGCGCGACCTGCAGAAGAAGCACGATCTTGCCTATCTCTTCATCAGCCACGACCTGAAGGTGGTGAAGGCGCTCGCCAACGAGCTGATCGTCATGCGCTTCGGCAAGGTCGTCGAGCAGGGGGCTTCGGCGGATATTTTCCGGGCGCCGAAAGAGGATTACACCAGGGCGCTGCTTGCCGCTGCATTCAACATCGAGGCGGTGCCGACCGCCGCCATCCAGCAATAGAGACCACCGCCATGCCGGCCAAAAGCCCCGTTCTTGTCGATCTCAAATTCGACCCTACAACCGTTGCCAGGTCGCTCGAAACGGCCTTTGCCGATCGCGGCAGCATCAATCTGGCCGATCCCGGAAGCAAGGACGTTGATCTTTCCCATATCGATTATGCTCTGCTGTGGAAGCCGGATGCCGATCTTTTCGAGCGGGCACCCAATCTCAAGGTGATCTTCTCGGGCGGCGCCGGTGTCGATTCCATGATGTCGATCGCTGGCCTGCCCGATATCCCGATGGTCCGCTTCGTCGATCGCAGCCTGACGGTGCGCATGAGCGAATGGGTCGTGATGCAGTGCCTGATGCATCTGCGCGATGTGCAGGGACATTTCAGGAATCAGCGCCAGCACGTCTGGGCGCCGCAGCACGGCCCGGAGGCGGGCGACGTCACCGTCGGCGTCATGGGCCTTGGCGTTCTCGGCTGCGATGCCGCCGCCAAGCTGAAGATCATGGGCTTCAACGTTATCGGCTGGTCCCGCAGCAAGAAAGAGATCGACGGCATGGAAACCTTCGATGCCGGCGGGCTCGATGCGTTTCTGGCGCGAACCGATATTCTCGTCGGCCTACTGCCGCTGACGCCGGATACGACCGGGATCTACAACGCCTCGCTCTTTTCCAAGCTGCGCCGCAACGGTCCGCTCGGCAAGCCGGTCTTCATCAATGCCGGTCGCGGCAAGAGCCAGGTGCAGGCCGATATCGCTTCGGCTGTTCGTTCCGGCATTCTCGGCGGTGCCTCGCTCGATGTCTTCACCGTGGAACCGCTTTCGGCCGACGATCCGCTATGGGGTCTGGAAAATGTCATCATCACGCCGCATGATTCCGCTGTCTCCGAGGAAAGGGCGTTGATGCGCCATGTCGAGGAACAGATCGCCCGCTTCGAACGCGGCGAACCGCTGCAGCATCTGGTAGATCGCAGCCGGGGTTACTAAGTCTGTAGTGTCGGGCGACGAACGAGGCTCTCAGCCTCGGTTGTTGCCGCCGATAGGTGATCCATTTGCTCTGGTATCAATTTTCTTTCAGCGACTGGACTTTCGCTCAACATTTTTTGATAACAGGGCGCTAGAGCAATTCCAGGAAAAGTGCGCAGCGGTTTTCCTGGAATTGCGTGAAAGCAAAGAGATAGAGCGGCTCAGAGATTCCGTGGGGAACTGAACCGCTCTATATACCCATGCCGGCGCGTCCGCCGGCGAAAAGCATGACGTCCGCAGGGCAGGAGACGGGGCAGGAACGACATGACCAAGACGGATATCGCCACCCGCGTCTATAACCATACCTGGAAGCTCGATCCGATCGTCCGCAGTCTGATCGATACGGATTTCTATAAGCTTCTGATGCTGCAGATGATCTGGAAGCTCTATCCGGATGTCGACGCGACCTTCTCGCTCATCAATCGCACCAAGAGCGTTCGCCTTGCCGAGGTGATCGACGAGAAGGAATTGCGCGAGCAGCTCGATCACGCTCGTACGCTCCGCCTCTCCAAGAAGGAGATGATCTGGCTGGCGGGTAACAGCTTCTACGGCCGCGCCCAGATTTTCGAGCCGGAATTCCTCGCCTGGCTGTCGAATTTCCAGCTGCCGGAATATGAGCTCTCGAAGCGTGACGGCCAGTATATTCTCGACTTCCACGGCTCGTGGAAGGAAACGACGATGTGGGAAATTCCCGCGCTCGCCATCATCAACGAGCTGCGGTCGCGCACGGCGCTGAAGGCGCTCGGTCCCTTCACGCTCGATGTGCTCTATGCCCGCGCCAAGGCCAAGATGTGGGAAAAGGTCGAGCGGCTGCGGGAGCTGCCGGGCTTGCGCATTTCCGATTTCGGCACCCGCCGCCGCCATAGCTTCCTCTGGCAGCGCTGGTGCGTCGAGGCGCTGAAGGAAGGCGTGCCTCATGCTTTCACCGGCACGAGCAACGTGCTGCTCGCCATGGATTCCGATCTCGAAGCCGTCGGCACCAACGCGCATGAGCTGCCGATGGTCGCAGCAGCACTTGCCAAGAATGACGAAGAGCTTGGCAAGGCTCCTTATAAGGTGCTGCGCGACTGGAATCGTCTCTACGGCGGCAACCTTCTGGTCGTGCTGCCCGACGCCTTCGGCACGGCTTCCTTCTTGCGCAATGCGCCGGAATGGGTGGCCGACTGGACCGGCTTCCGTCCCGATAGCGCTCCGCCCATCGAAGGCGGCGAGAAGATCATCGAATGGTGGAAGAAGATGGGCCGCGATCCGCGCCAGAAGCTGCTGATCTTTTCCGACGGCCTCGATGTCGACGCCATTATCGATACTTACAAGCATTTCGACGGTCGCGTGCGCATGAGCTTCGGCTGGGGCACCAACCTGACCAATGATTTCGCCGGCTGCGCCCCGACCGAACTTAAGGGCCTCAATCCGATTTCGATCGTCTGCAAGGTGATCGAGGCGAATGGCCGCCCGGCCGTCAAGCTCTCCGACAATCCGCAGAAGGCGACCGGCGAACCTGCGGAAGTCGAGCGCTATCTGAAGTTCTTCGGCGCGGAAGATCGCGTCGATCAGGATGTGTTCGTTTAGGGCTTTCGGGCAATCGGTTTCAGTGGCGGATCGCCGCTTCCATGCGTGCGACGCGCCGGAAGAGTGTCCACCTGCCATTTTCCCAGCGATACTGATCCGGCGAAATAACGTAGGGAACGTCGCTGAGATCGGCGCTGATCAGCTCCAGAAGCTGCAGGCCCTCAATGTCGTTCTCATGCGTGAAGAACACCTTGTCACGCGACAGGAATGCGGCAATGGGTGCGGCACCGCCGGATTGCTCCTGTATCTGCGCCCAGAAATTCGGCAGGAAGGCGATGCTGGATTCGAACTGGCCGTCCACCTCGACATATTGGAACCGGCTGCGCTTGGCGATCTGAACGCCGGTCTTGGCAAGGAACTTCTGCAGGTTGGCCTGAGCCATTTCGGCGAGTTCCCGGGCATCGATGCCCCAGTCGTCGAGTGCTTCGGCCATGACGTAGTTGACCGTCGTTTCGCCGTTGACGACGAAGAGCTTGATCAGGTTTTCGGCCTCGTCGAGGTAGACGAATTGCGGCGGATTGGGCTCGTCCTTGACGGCCTGCATCATCTGCTGCCGCGCAACCTCGACGAAATCGCGCGCTTTCAGGACCGGCAGAACCTTGGCGAGCTCGCCGCTGTCAACCATGGCTTCCGTCATGTTGAGGTAGTTGAGGAGCGCCTGCGCGCGTGCAGGCCCACGCTTTTCGCGCAGCGACAGGAGCGCATTGCTCAGGAATTTCGTCATCGTATCGCCGTTGCGGCTGTGCAGCGTCAAGCTGCCGGCGGCAGAATCGTAATCGACGCGGATCAGGTCGCCGAAGAACGGCAGGCGTTCCTGCAGATAGGCGGCAAAGGCTGCTTCATCCTGCAAGGCTTCGTCGGGAATGTTGAGATCGAGCGTTTTCGTGGCGGCCGTGCTCTCGGGCTCCTGCATCGGGGAAGTTTGTTCGCGATGCATCTCAGCGGGCTTGCCTTTGCCGAGGAGCCTTTTCAGGAAATTGAACACGCGCATCCCCGAGTACTGAACGGTATTGCTGCAGAACCTAGCGCGGCTGCCGTTGCGGGGCAATGGCGGCATAATAGGGATTGGGTGCCGTAAGTGCCTGCTTGCCCGCATAAAAAACGCGTATAGTCTGCGGGAACGGACCGGATGGTCCGATTGCGGGAAGGGCAGCGCAAATGAGGAATGTCGGGGGCGGCAGGTGGACGATCAGGGGCCTGCTTTTTTGTCTTTTTACATTGGCTGCACCTATGGTGGTGTTCGCGCAGAATGCGGCTGCCCCACAGCCATCCGCCCCGCCGCCCGACAAGGTTCGCACGCTGATCCAGCTGCTGAACGAGCCGGATGTCAGGCAATGGCTGACCACGCAGCTCAACAGTCAACCTACGCCCGCCAGCGATAAAGCCGCGCCCGCCAACGATCCGGCCCCGGACGACGGCAATCAGATGTCGGTCCTGTCGGGCATGCTCGGCCACACGCGGCATCACCTGGAGCTGGTCTCCGGCGCTGCGATGACGCTGCCCTACGAGGTGATGACCGCATCCGAGAAGCTGGAGGGCGAGGGCAAGTCGGTCGGCCTCGTGCGCATCATCGTTCAGATTGTCCTCCTCTTCTTCCTGGGGTTGGTGGCCGAACTCGCCGTTGCGCGCTTCATCAACACCAAGCATATGCAGCGCACCGACAAGACTGCCGGTACCGAGACGGAATTGCAGGCCGCGCGCTTCCAGTTTCTGGGCGGCGTCGTGCCCGCCATCATCCATGGCCTGGTGACGCTCGTTCCGCTTCTTGCCTTCGATTGGCCGCCGGCCATTGAAAATTTCGCCATCGCCTGCGTCATCGCGATGGTATCGATCAGACTGGCGATCTCTATCGGCAAGCTTGTCATGGAATTGATCGCGATGCGTCGCGCCAATGATGTTCTGGATGAGGACGGCGGGACCGCCCGCATCGCCGAACGGCGGCGCGTGGCGCACTACTGGTATCGGCGATGCACGCTGTTTGCCATCTATTTTGCCTGCGGCTGGGCGATCATACAGGCCGTTACGTCGCTGGACTTTTCAGCAGGCGCGCGGGACCTCATCGGCTACACGCTCGGCATCGGCCTGTTTCTGATTGCCACGGCTGCCGTGTGGTCCAGGCCGCTCGCGCCGGAAAAGCGTGGGGCGAAGACGGTTTCCTGGCTGTTGACGATTTTCTTCGTGGCGCTCTGGTGTCTCTGGGTTGCCGGCTTCGACGGCCTTTTGTGGATCGGTATCTACGCGATATTGCTGCCGCGTGTCCTCTCGGTATCTACGCAGGCGATCGAGGCACTGCATGATGCGGCCGACGGTATTTTCGGCGCCGGCAAGATCGCGGCCGTGTTGCTCGACCGCGGTTTACGGGCTGTGATCATTACCTTTGCGGCTTTGTGGCTCGGCCACATGCTGGGGGTCGAGGCGCATGCGATGATGAGCGGCAGCGAATCGAATGTCGGCCGCGTCGCTCGCGGCATTCTCGGCGGCATCATCATCCTCCTGGTCGCAGACCTCGTCTGGCAGCTGGCAAAAACCTATATCGACGGCAAAGTCATGCAATCCCTGCCAGCCGTTGACGAGTCGGATGAGATAAGGGCGAGTCGCGCCCGGCTGCAGACGCTGCTGCCGATCTTCCGCAATATTCTTGCCGTCGTCATCGGCATCATTGCCGTCATGATGGTGTTGTCCGGCCTCGGTGTTCAGATCGGTCCGCTGATCGCCGGCGCCGGCGTTGTCGGTGTTGCCGTGGGCTTCGGCGCGCAGACCATTGTCAAGGATGTCATCAGCGGCGTCTTCTACCTCTGGGACGATGCCTTCCGCATCGGCGAATATATCGAAAGCGGTCACTATAAGGGTGTGGTGGAATCCTTCAGCCTACGCTCGGTCAAGCTGCGCCACCAGCGCGGCCCGCTGGCGACGATTCCCTTCGGCTCGCTCGGCGCAGTCAACAACATGAACCGCGACTGGGCGATCGACAAGATCATCGTCAAGGTCACCTACGATACCGATCTCGTGAAGCTCAAGCGCATCGTCAAGGATATCGGCCAGCGTCTGCTCGAAGACGAGGATCTGAAGCCGAGCATCATTCAGACGCTGAAGATGAAGGGCGTCGAGCAGTTCGGCGATTTCGCGATCGAAATCAGGCTGGCGGTTACCGCCAAGCCCAATGAGCTCTCGGTCATCCGCCGCAGCGCGCTAGCCCTCATCAAGCAGGCCTTCGATGAGAACGGCATCCAGTTCGCTTTCCCGACCGTGCAGGTGGCAAGCGATAAGGATGCCGCGGCTGCCGCTGCTCGGCAGCTCGTGGAGATGCGGGCGGCAAATCTGGAAGGCGGGCAGCAGGCCGTTTAGAGCAATTCCAGGAAAAGTGCGCAGCGGTTTTCCGTCCGGAACTGCGTGAAAACAAAGAGCTAGAGCGGTTCAGAGATGCCGTGAAAAACTGAATCGCTCTAGATCCGGCTACGGCTTCGGAGCCGCCGTGCTGCCGCGCACGATCAGCGTGACATCGATCATCTCGCGTTCGGCCGGTACGGCGTCGTCGAGAACGGCCTGCACCGCGCGCTGCGCGATCGCGGCAAAGGGCTGGGCCATCGTCGTCAGGCCCGGCTCCACCATGCCGCCTTCCGGCACGCCATCGAAACCGATGACGGAAATGTCCTGCGGCACCGAAAGACCCCGTGCGCGTAGCCAGTTGATTGTCAGCAGCGCGATATTATCGGACATGGCGAGGATCGCCGTCGGCGGTTCTTGCGTGGAAAACAGATAGTCGAGCCCGGCTTCGACGCTTGGCTTGTCGTTGAGCGTCTCAAAGATCGGCACGTCCTCACGCTCGATGCCGAACGCTTCGAGTGCCTGCCAGTAGCCGAGTGCTCGATCGCGCGAGGTGGAATACATCGCCCGCCCGATCCCGGCGACGCTGACCGGCCCGACATGGTCGTCCGAAAGTTCGGTCGCGAGCACGCCGAAACGCCTATGGCCGAGTTCGGCCAGATGCCGGGCCGCGACGGCAGCACCTCCGAGATTGTCGACGCTGATCGAGGGGATCGACGCATCCTCGTCATTCAAGGCGAGCGCGACGAAGGGCAATTGCCGCTCACGCGTCAGCTGGACGAGCTTTTCGCCACCTTCCACGCAGAGCAGGATGAAGCCATCGACCAGCGCGCTCTTGATGTTCCAGTCGAGCTTGTGCCGATCCTTGGCCGAGACCAGCGCGAGACCCGTGCCGCTGGCGTCGCAGACCTCGGATATGGCGGCCAGGAGCGCCCTGGCCCAGGGATCGTTGAAGAAATAGGCAAGCGGCTCGACCACGGCGACGCCGATGGCGTTGACCTTTCCGGCCCGCAGCAGTCGGCCCGTCAGGCTTGGCCCGGCATAGCCTAGCCGCTTGGCGGTCTCGAGCACATGCTCGCGTACTTCTTCGCGCACCACTTCGGGTCGGCTGAAAACATTGGAGGCGGTTCCCTGCGATACGCCCGCCGCCTTGGCGACGTCCGCGAGCCTGATGGTGCCCTTGGCCAATGAAATCCTCCATATCTTTCCGACAGATACTAGCAATGAAGTTGTATCGATTCAATTCCGCTTGACAGTCGATTTTTGAAGCGTACGATTGAACCGATTCAAACAAAGCACTGTAAGTCGATTTTGAATCGATTCAAAATGTGAAAGATGAGCCGATGTTGACCAATTATCTCTTCAAGGATCTCTATGATGATCGATGGGGTGACCCCTGCAATCCGTATGCCGCCGATCCGCCGTCGCCCGAACATGAGGACACGGCCGGCAGGCCGAGCCTGCTTCGCCGGCTGGCGGGGCTTTTCCACCGCCGGAAGCGTCCGTCGGCGTGGTCTTTCACGATACCAAGCGAGCCATCGGACACCGAAAGCGAAATCGGTGTCAGGCATCGCACCGGGCTTGAAGACCCGAAGCTTCTCGCTCTCGCCAAGGCGCTGTCACGGAATTGCTAGAGCAATGTTTGGAAACCCTAAAACATCAGTTCGATGGGCCTCAGAAATTTTCCTTGTAGGGACGGAGATCGAGCTCCTGCGTCCAGGCCGACGGATGCTGGCGATGAATGTGCCAATAGCTCTCGGCAATGGCATCGATGTTCAGTAGCCCATCGGCATCCACATCCGGCCGGCGCAAACGCAGCCGTTCCCCGTCTATGCCGCCATCGATGATGGTGTGGGCGACATGCAGGCCGAGAGGGCCGAACTCGCGCGCCATGCTCTGGCTGATCATTCGAAGACCGGCCTTGGCGGCGGCGAATTGCGCAAAGCCCGCCTTGCCGCGCAGGCTGGCGGAAGCGCCGGTGAAGATCACGGTGCCACGGCCGAGCGGCGCCAGATGACGCGCCGCCTCACGACCGACGAGGAAGCCGCCGAAGCAGCAGATGCGCCAGAATTCTTCGAACTGAGCGGCCGTCAGATCGCGAAAGCCGATCGGACGATTGATGCCAGCATTGAAAACAATGAAATCGGGCGCGGCAATATCCGCGCGCGCGGTAAAGGCATGTTCGAACAACCGGACGACAGCCGCCTCATCCGTCGCATCGGTTTCGATCGCTTCGGCGCTGCCGCCGGACGCATTGATGGTGGCCGCCACCTGATCGATCTTTGCCGCCGTCCGGCCAGCGATGACGACATGATAGCCCTTGTCTGCGAGAAGCCGGCAAAGTGCCGCACCCAGACCCTGCTCGGCACCCACTCCGACGATAATTGCGCTTGGCGTGCTCATTCGGCGGCCTCCCTGGCATCGAGTGTCGGATAGTCGGTGTAGCCCTCGGCGCCGCCGCCGTAGAAGGTCGGGCGATGATAGGCGTTAAGAGGCGCCCCGCGGCGAATACGCTCTGGCAGATCCGGATTGGCGATGAACAGGCGACCGAAGGCGATGGCATCCGCATGGCCGGCGGCGAGCATGGCTTCGGCCGTATCAGGTCGGAAATTGCCGGCGGCGATCAGCGTGCCGGACCAGGCGGGGCGGAAGAGTTCCGCGGCCGAGGGCACGTTCTTGTGGTCGACTTCGGCCTGGCCGGCACCGCTGGCGCGCGGCTCGATCAGGTGCAGATAGGCGAGGTTCAGCCGGTCCAGCTCGCGAATGACATGGCCGTAGAGACGCAAGGGATCGTCCTCGCCGCTGTCATTGGCAATACCGAATGGCGAGAGGCGCACGCCGACGCGCTCCGAACTCCAGACTTCGGAAACCGCCTCGACCACTTCCAGCAGCAGTCGCGTGCGATTGTCGATCGAGCCGCCATATTGGTCGGTGCGCTGGTTCGTGCGGGCTTGCAGGAATTGTTCGATCAGATAGCCATTGGCACCATGAATCTCGACGCCGTCAAAACCGGCCTGCTTGGCATTGGCGGCCGCCTGGGCATAAACGTCGATCAAAAGCGGCATGAGGTCGATATCGATCGCCTGGGGTGTCTCGAAGGGAACGCGCTCGAAGGAGGCGGTAAAGGCATCACCCTTGGCGGCAATCGCGGAAGGAGCGATCGGCGCCGCTCCATCAGGTTGGTGCGAAGAATGGGAAATGCGGCCGACATGCCAGAGCTGCAGAAAGATCTTGCCGCCCTTGCAATGAACAGCGTCGGTCACCGCCTTCCAGCCGGCGATCTGTTCGGCCGTGTGGATGCCGGGTGTTGCCGGCATGCCCTGTCCGGCGCGTGAAATCTGCGAACCTTCGGAAATGATGAGCCCGCCCTCGCTGGCGCGCTGGGCGTAATATTCGGCATTCAATGCAGAGGGCACATTGCCCGGCTGGCTCGCCCGCATGCGGGTGAGAGGCGCCATGACGATGCGATGCGCAAGCTCGTAGGGGCCGACGGAAAGAGGCGAAAACAAAGTAGCTGTCATAAAATTCTCCTGCCTGGAGCCAAAATTGCTCCCCGGGGCGGAAGGGCCTGTCAGCGGCGATTCGGTCTCGGGAGTTCGAATAAGATGATGGCCATCATTTATTCCAACAATCGGACGTGCGCAACTGAATCTCGTATCAGGCCGGGATTGTTGCGAGAAAGCCGAGCAAGGCGGCGTTGAATTGCGCCGGTCGTTGCAGCGGCGCGAAATGGCTGACGCCAGGCAGAGGAATCAGCTTCGCGCCGGGAATGTGCCGCGCGAGATAATCGGCGTGTTCCGGTTTGATGAACTCGTCATGCTCGCTCTGCACGATGGCGACGGGCACATCGATCCCGGCGAGATCGGCGATTGCGTAGTTCGGCTCGGTCCGCTGCATCAGGCCGACAGCCTCGACGAAGGCATCGAACGCGTCAGGCGTGGCCGAAAGCGCCGCATAATCCTTCGTGTGACGTGAGAAGCAGCGCTCGATGACCGGCGTCGCCACGAATTCCTTCGTGCCGCTCGGGTCCATGTTGCAGGCAAAGAAGAAGACGCCGGAAACGCGCTCCGCATGGGTTTTTCCAAGCACCATGCCGATGCAGGCACCGTCGCTCCACCCGGCGATCGCGGCCTTTTCGATCTTCAGCCTGTCCATGACGGCGAGAATGTCCGAGGCCATGAGCTCGTAGGTATAGGGCCGATCATCGCGTGTGCTGCGCCCATGCCCGCGGCTGTCGACGACGATAACCTGACGGCCTGCGTCGATGAGTGCGGGCACTTGATAGCCCCAATTGCCGCTGTTTCCGAGCCCGCCATGCAGGAGGATTACGGGAGCGCCCTTGCCATAGGACGCATACCAGATGCGCGCGCCGTCATGATCGACATGACCTTCCACCTCGGTATGCGGCAATGGCGCAACCCCTTCGGCTTCGAAGCGATGAAGCTCATCGTCGTGAAATTCCATACCCACCTCCCATTGCGTCGTCTCCTCCCGACAGCCATATGGCGAGACTAGTCGATCCCAACGCGTCTTTTCAACCGGCTGCGGTCATATCGCCGCCAGGTGCTCGAAAAGATCGCGGGCCGGCGATGACAGTTCCTCAAGGGAACGTGCGCTAAGCGAGAGCCGGCGCGTTGCCCATTGGTCGGTGAGGCGGAGGGTCGCAATCTTCGCGGATCGGCCGCAGCGGCGCGCCGCCGTTTCCGGCACGATGCCAAGGCCGATGCCCCGGCCCGCCATGTCGCAAATGCTTTCGAATGTCCGCATCCGCACCCGCATCTTCAGCCGGGTGCCGAGCCGGGCGGCCTGTGCGTCGATGTGATCCTGCAGGGCGCCACCGGCAAGTCCGATGAAATGCTCATGCAGGATATGAGTAAAGGCGATCTGCTTTGCTTCGGCAAGCGCATGATCGCGCGGCATCACGACAACCAGACGATCGATCGCAAAGGGCCGCAATATCAGGCCCGATGTGTCGACCGCATCCGACAGAATGCCGATCTCGGCCAGCCCGGCCGAAACGGCCCGCGCGATCTCGATGCTCTGGCGTTCCTTGAGGTCGATATCCGTTCGCGGGTGCTTTGCCATCCACTCGGCAAGGCGCGGCGGCAGGTATTCGGCGATCGCTGCGGTATTGGCGAGAAGCCGAATGGTCGCGCGTAGGCCGCTTGCATGTTCGCCAAGCTCACCGCGCATCTGTGTCAGTTGCCGCTGGATCAGCCGGGCATGATGGGCCAGTGCCTCGCCGGCGGGCGTCGGGCTCACGCCGCGTCGACCACGCTCCAGAAGCCGCACGCCGCCATTCGCCTCCATGTCGCGCAGCCGCTCGCTGGCGGCCGGCAGCGAAAGCCCGACATCGGCAGCCCCATGCGTGATGCTGCCGGCATCGACGATGGCGAGGAACAGGCGAAGGTCGGTCAGATCGAAGCGCATGAGGTGCAGACTACCGCATATCCAGCCTTCGGAACAGCCGAAGGCTATCTTCGCTTCATCCGCATTGTGCCAACCCTCGCGTCTGCTAGTGAAGGGGCATGATGGATCATTCGATATGGCTCGTCGCGGCGATCTTCGCGACCTTCTTCGTCGCCGGCACGGTCAAGGGTGTCACCGGTATGGGGCTGCCGACGGTGGCAATGGGCGTTCTAGGCGTCTTGATCTCGCCGCTCACCGCGGCGAGCCTGCTGATCGTGCCCTCCTTCGTCACCAATGTCTGGCAGCTGCTCGCAGGTCCGAGTTTTGGCGCGCTTGCCCGTCGCTTCCTCCTCTTGGTTCTTGCCGTGACCGTTGGAACCTTCGCCGGCTCATATCTTCTCGCCGACGGCGATACACGTCTGACGACCGCTGCGCTGGGTGCTGCGCTCATCGTCTATGCCGGTCATGCTTTGCTCGCCCGTCAACTGCATGTGTCCGCAAGGTTCGAACCGCTGCTATCGCCGCTCGTCGGCGCGGTCACCGGCCTGCTCACGGGGGCGACCGGCGTCTTCGTTGTGCCGGCGGTGCCCTATCTGCAGTCGCTCGGACTGGAGAAGGAAGAGCTGGTTCAGGCGCTCGGCCTCTCCTTCACCGTCTCCACCGTGGCACTGGCCGGAGCGCTCGCCTGGCATGACGCCTTCCGCATCGACAATCTGGCGCTGTCCACTTTGGCGATCGTCCCGGCGCTTGCCGGCATGTGGGCCGGCCAGATCATCCGCAATCGCGTCAGCCCGGCAACCTTCCGCCGCTGGTTTCTGATCTGCCTTCTGGTGCTTGGCGCCGAGATGATCGTCAAAGCCGCTTTCTGAGGCGGTCTCATATTGCCGGGTCGCCCTGTGGGTACCCATATGCTTCCGAGTTTGTTTCGAGGTGGGGGCCGACCGATCGATGGAAAGAGAGCCGCAAGATATCTCAGAACACCATCCGCTCGCCGACGCCTTGCTTGTCGTCGATGTGCAGAATGCCTTCGTGCAAGGCCCTGATGTGGTTCCTGGCCATGCCACTTTGACGTCGATGGTCGAGGTCTTGCTGGACAGGGCGCGGTCGGCATGGGCACCGGTGATTTTCCTGCAGAACGATGGTCCGGCCGGTGCGCAGGACGAGCCGCTTAAGCCGGGATGGAAGCTCTATTTCCCACCTCTGTCGGGCGAAGTGGTCATTCGGAAGACGAAGGATGATGGTTTCAACGGTACCGACCTCGATGCCGTCCTCGCTGCTTTCGGCGTGCGTGAACTGGTAGTCTGCGGCGTGCTTTCGGAGATGTGTGTGGCGGCGACGGCGCGTGGAGCGCTTGAGCGCGGCTATGGCGTGCTGCTGCCGCATGATGCCCATGCCACCTTTAACGTTCCGGCCGGGCCGGGGTCGCAGGGCGTGCCCGCCGCCATGGCGGCAAGAGCCGCGGAATGGTCGCTGGGAGACGAGATCAGGATCTGCGCCTCCGCGCGTGACGTTCGTTTCAGAAAGAGACCTTAGCCAAAGGTCCCGCCTCTACCGGGATGAGGTCGGCTCTTGAAACTCGCGCTGAATCGTAATAATTGAAGTTACATGAAACGCGATAGCCGACTTTCCTCCGTTCTCCACGCCTTGCTCCACATGGCCGAGCAGGATGGACCGCTGACCTCCGAAACCCTGGCGCAATGCATGCACACCAATCCCGTCGTCGTGCGCCGCACCATGGGATTGCTGCGCGAGGTTGGCATCGTCAACTCCGCCAAAGGGCATACCGGCGGCTGGACGATCGCGGCCGATCTTAAAAGCGTTACGCTGCGCCAGCTGCACGAGGCGCTCGGTGAACCGGCCGTTTTCGCCATCGGCAATCGCAACGAAACGCCGGAGTGTCTTGTCGAGCAATCGGTCAACTCCGTGCTCGACGATGCCTTTGCAGAGGCCGAGGCTTTGCTGCTCAAGCGCTTCGAAAATGTCACGCTTGCCGATCTCGCCGCCGAATTTGCGCGGCGTCATGCGCATTGGCGCTCAGAAAGGACCCTGTCATGACCCATGACGTCATCGTCATCGGGGGCAGCTACGCCGGAATGGCAGCCGCCCTCCAGCTTCTCCGTGCCCGCCGCAAGGTGCTGGTCATCGATGCCGGCAAGCGCCGCAATCGCTTCGCCGAGGAATCCCACGGCTTTCTCGGCCAGGATGGCGTCAACCCCGGCGAGATCGCCCGCAAGGCGCGCGAGCAGCTTTCCGCCTATCCGACCTTGACCTGGATCGAAGGCACTGCCGAACAGGCCGAGGGGGAGAAGGACGCCTTTGTCGTGACCACGGCAGATGGTGCGCGCCAGCACGGCCGACGCCTTCTCTTCGCGACCGGCGTTTCCGATAGCTTGCCCGAGATCGAAGGCCTCGGCGAACGCTGGGGCAAGAGCATCTTCCATTGCCCTTACTGCCATGGCTACGAGCTCGATCAGGGCCATATCGGCTGCATCGCCACCGGCCCGATGTCGATGCATCAGGCGCAATTGCTGCCGGAATGGGGCGAGGTGACGCTGTTCCTCAATGGCAGCTTTGTCCCTGATGAGGCGCAGCTCACCGATCTCGCCGCGCGCGGCGTAACGATCGAGGCGGCACCGATCACAAGGCTGGAAGGAAAGGCCGACGTGCGTCTTGCCGATGGACGCCTGCTGCCGTTTGCCGGGCTTTTCACCGCGACGCGCGTATCACCCCCGAGCCCAATTGCCGAGCGGCTCGGCTGCGCGATCGAGGAAACGCTGTTCGGAACGCAGATCCAGACCGACACCACGAAGGAAACCACCGTCTCGGGCGCCTTTGCCTGTGGCGATGCCGCCCGTATCCCGCATTCGGTGTCGCTTGCGGTCGGCGATGGCGCCTGGGCCGGCGCGCAGCTGCATCGTTCGCTGGTGTTTTAACGCTACCTGCTGATTGCGACGATGCCGAGCACCGAGGCGATCGTCGCGAGCGCGATCCGTACATTGTGGATCATCAGCCATGTATCGAGCCTGGCGGGAACCTCATCCAGCGGAACCAGCTTTGCCGCAAATTGTGCATTGGTCGGCAGGAACCAGGCGGCGGTGAGAATGAGAACTGCGGCGATACAAACGGTCGACCCGATCCATAATGCTCTTGCCCCGTTCTCGCTCCAGCCAAGCCACAGCGAACCGGCGAGACCAATGAGCGTCGGCGCGACGACAAGAGGAATCGAGCGCACGATGAACTCGCCGTTTTGGCCGAACCAGTCGAGGAACTCGGACGGCGGAAGGCTTTTCCAATATCCGCCGAGCGTCACCGCAATCGTCAGCATGACGCCGGCAAACATCGCCGAACCCGAGATGGCGAGAATGTTGAAGAGGAGCCGCATCGCAATTCTTCCTAAGGTCTTTTGAGTTCGATCCAATGATCCGGGGTCTTGCCGACGCGTGTTCACGCCACGCAGATGCCGGGAACTGCGACCTTCTGGAACAGGTGCGGAGACGCAACGGCCGAGGACGGATAGCGCGAAATTTTTGCCCTGAATTCTGGATGCGTGAACGCAGCGCGGAAATCAGCCATCGTCTCCCATACCGCATAGTTGAGATAGGTTGGGCTTTCGCCGATCGCTCGGTGAAGCTGGGTCGAGATGAAGCCCGGCTGCTGCTTCATGAACGCGGCATCGTCGCGCCATGCATCGAGAAAGACGTCCTCGTCCGCCTTGTCGAGGGTGAAGACATTCACAAGAACGACGGGGGCGGCATCGATGCCGACTTGCCGCTCTATCGGGAAGTTTGGGTCCATTGGACGCATGTGAGACATGGAGTGTTCCGTTCAATATGGTTATATGATGTCAATGTGGCATTGGTGCATACTTAGTAAATTGACATCATGATGTCAATTAAATTATATGGTGACAAATGAGTGACGCGAAACAAACTGCTGTCGGGAGCGTGTTGACCGGCCTGATTCTCGAGCTGTTCAAACTGCATGGCCGGGTGCTCGCATCCGGTGACAGACTGGTGGCTCCCCTTGGTCTGACGAGTGCGCGTTGGCAGATTCTGGGTGCCATTATCGCAGCAGGCCGGCCGCAGCCGGTCGCATGGTTGGCACGCGACATGGGCGCCAATCGCCAGAACATCCAGCGCATCGTCAACGATCTGGAAAAGGAAGGTCTCGTTACCTTCGAGACCAATCCGCATCATCGGCGGGCGCAGCTGGTCGTGCTGACGGATAAGGGGAGGCAGGTTTTCGATGCCGCCATGCGGCTGCAGGCGCCGTGGGTCAACGAATTGGCGGAAGGGCTTCGGATCGAGGATATCGAAACGATGCGGGAGGTTATGCTGGCTCTGCGCAGCAAGCTGGAAAGAAGCGGAGAGGCGGAAGAACAGGACTGACTGCTGAGCGCGGCCCCGGTTCTTCGCCTAGAGCCTTTCCGCTTTTCTTCGAATCGCGAAAACGCTCTATCTTTTTGTTTTTACGCAATTCCGGACGGAAAACCGCTTCGCACTTTTCCTGGAATTGCTCTAATTCTCCTCCGGCACCTTCACGATAACCGTCTCGCCCGGGCCGATGGACCGGCCGTCCTGCGCCCGGATGTCAAGCTTCACCGGCTGACCCGTTGTCCGGTCCACCAGTAGCGAGTGCTCTTCCGCCGGCGCAAAGAGGTGGCGCTCGCCGAATTGGCGCAGCGCCACCATGACCGGGAAGAGGTCCTTCCCCATCGCCGTCAGCCGATATTCCATGCGCGAGCCGCCTTCGCTTGTCGGCACAAGTTCCAGAATGCCGCTTGCCACAAGCGTGCGCAGGCGTTCGGTCAAAATGTTCTTGGCGATGCCGAGGCTCTTTTGAAACTCGCCAAAGCGCGTCAGCCCGTCGAAGGCATCGCGCACGATCAGCAGCGACCACCAGTCGCCGATCACATCGAGTGAGCGGGCGCTGGGGCAATAATCACCTTTCAGGCTTTTCCGCGCGACCATGCGCTTAAGCCTTCCCGGTCTTTTGTCTGCAAGAATGGTTGCATGATTAAACCAATAATGTTACTCGGTCGATGGTTTCATTATTAAACCGAAGAATCGGGAGTTTTGCAATGACGATCGATCAGGACGCGCCGCCGGCCGGCAGCGCGAAGGATGCCGTGCGCCTTCATTCCACGCGAGAAGGTTTGCCTGAGGGGGCCGGATATTCCGGAGCGGCCAATTCGCCGTTGACGCGAGCGACGATTTTCCTCTTTGCCGTCGCAAGTGGCCTTGCCGTGGCGAATGCCTATTTCGCCCATCCGCTTCTCGATGTCATGGCCGATGATCTCAATCTGTCGCGCACGGTCGCAGGCCTGATTGTCGGCGCGACACAGCTCGGCTACGGGCTCGGTCTGATCCTGCTGGTGCCGCTCGGCGATCTGGTCGATCGGCGCAAGCTCATCATCGTGCAATCGCTGCTAAGCGCGGCTGCACTCGTCTGTGTCGGTTTTTCGACCAGTGCCGCCATGCTGCTTGCCTCCATGGCTGCCGTCGGTTTTCTGGCCGTGGTCACGCAGGCGCTCGTCGCCTATGCGGCGAGTCTCGCGCATCCCGCCGAGCGTGGCCATATCGTCGGCATGGTCACGAGCGGCATCGTGCTCGGTATTCTTCTGGCGCGCAGCGTTGCGGGAACGCTGACTGATCTCTCTGGCTGGCGAACGGTCTACATCGTCTCGGCCGTACTGACGCTGGTGATCGCGCTTCTTCTCTGGCGCACACTGCCGCGGCAGCAAAGACCCAAGGGTAGTCTCTCCTATTTCGGTCTCATCCGCTCGCTCGGCACCCTGCTTGTCGAAGAGCCTGTGCTGCGCATCCGCGCCGTGATCGCCATGTTGATCTTCGCCAATATCACCACGCTGCTCGCGCCGCTCGTGCTGCCGCTGACCGCCCCGCCTTACTCGCTGTCCCACACCGAAGTCGGCCTGTTCGGCCTTGCCGGTGCCGCCGGGGCACTGGGCGCCATCAGGGCAGGGCGCTGGGCCGACCGTGGTCATGGCCAGCGCACCACGGGGATCGCACTTGCCCTGATGTTGTTTGCCTGGCTACCGATCTCCATGCTGGATCGCTCGATCCTATGGCTGATCATCGGTGTCCTCGTCATCGATTTCGGCCTGCAGGCGACGCACGTCACCAATCAGGGCATGATCTATCGCATCAGGCCGGACGCGCAGAACAGGCTGACCGCCGCCTATATGGTCTTCTACTCGATCGGCAGCGCGCTGGGATCCTCGACATCGACGATCATATATGCCCATGCGGGTTGGACGGGTGTCTGCCTGTCCGGTGCGGCCATCAGCCTCGCGACATTCCTCTTCTGGGCGCTGACCTTGCGGGCAACGCCAGAGGCGGCGACGCAGAGCGTCGATCGGGTCTGCGTCTAGCTTTCCCATACAGATGTCAGTCTCAATTGCTCCTCCAAGAGGGAGAGCACCACCTGAATGCGCGGCGGCATCGGCCTGATCTGCGGATAAAGCGCATGCAGATCGAAGCCGGGCACGGTCATATCGGGCAGCAGGCGGATCAGCCTGCCGCTCGCCAGGTCCGCAGCGCAGACCGGCTCCTGCAAGACGCCAATGCCGGCTTCATCGAGCAGAAGACTGTGCAGCGGCCGCCAATGGCTGGTGCTGAGGACAATGTCGATGACGGCAAGTTCAATTTGGCCGTCCGGGTCGATCAAGGGAAGACGGCCGCTATTGAAAAGGCCGGCGACCCGCAGGAAAGGGTGGTCGGCAAGCTCATCGGGCTTTGTCGGCGTCCCATACTCATCGAGATAGGCCGGTGACGCCACGAGCACGCGGCCGACATGTCCGAGCTTGCGGGCAATGAAGCTGCCTTCGCCGAGATCGCCGAGACGCAGCGAGATGTCGACACCCTCCGTCACGGGATCGACGATCCTGTCGTTGAGGATCAGCTCGATTTTCAACTGCGGATGGCGCTTGCGCATCTGCAAAAGGATCGATGGCAAGATCACCTCGCCGACGCCATGCGGTGCTGCGATCCTCAACGTGCCGCGCAAGGATTGATCGCCGTTGACGATGGTCAGGGCATCGTCGGCATTGTCAAGCACCTGCTTGCTGCGCTCATAGAAGACCGCGCCGACATCGGTGACGGAAAGCTTGCGGGTGTTTCTGAGCAGAAGCTTGGCTCCGAGATATTGCTCCAGCCGATCAATCCGCTCACTGACGGCGGGCTGACCCATGCCAAGATCGCGGGCAGCAGCCGAAATGCTGCCTCTTTCGACCACTCTGACATAGACGCGCATCGCCACCAACAGATCCATGTGTGCCAATATATCGGCTCAGCCGATAAATGTAAGCGGATGATGCCGCCTGGTGGGGGAGCGTTCGATCGCCGAAAAACGATGCTCAAACATCAACCACAGGTCAGGCTTATGAGCGATATCAGGCTTTATATGTTTCAATCGGGCACGCAGCGCTGCAAGGCCCACGACATCAGGATGAACCAGGGCGGCGACGCCGATTACGAAATCCCGGTGCCCTGGTTTCTGCTGACGCATCCGAAGGGCAATATCGTCGTCGATGGCGGGCTGGCAGCAGAAGGTCTGGCCGATCCGCGCGGCTATTGGGGTGATGTCGTCGACAACTATCAGCCTTTCATGACCGAGGAGCAGGGATGCGTTGCGCAGCTGGCGAAGCTCGGCATATCCGGTGAAGACATCCGCTTCGTCGTGCTGTCCCATCTGCATTCCGACCATAGCGGCGCTGTCGGCCGTTTCCCCGACGCGACCCACATCGTCCAACGCCGCGAATATGAATATGCCTTCGCGCCCGATTGGTTCGCCGCAGGCGCCTATATCCGAAAGGATTTCGACCGTCCCGGCGTGAAGTGGCATTTCCTTGAGGGCGATGCCGCCGATGGCTACGATCTCTATGGCGACGGAGTCTTGCGGATGATCTTCACGCCGGGCCATAGCGTCGGCCACCAATCCTTTCTCGTGCAGCTGCCGAATGCGGGCGCGATATTGCTGGCCATCGATGCCGCCTATACCCTTGATCACTGGAACGAAAAGGCGCTTCCCGGCTTCATGGCCTCCGCCGTCGATACGGTGCGATCCGTCGGCAAGCTGCGTGCGCTTGCCGAGCAGACCGGCGCGATGGTGGTCACCGGGCATGACCCCGAGGCATGGCCGGGGTTCAAGCAGGTCCCGGCCTATTATGATTGAACGTACATCCCGCTGATCAGCCTTGGCCGCCTGATGGCACTTGTTGCGCATCGAAGAACTGCGCCCGGTGCTGGCGAACCCATTCTTCGATGCCGTTCGGCTGAAAATCCTCAAGGCCGGCTTGCGGCTCGAAGGGCGCGGCCAGCATCGCATCCGCATCTTCCGGATGCGATGCGAAGAAGCGGAATTTGGAGGCAACGCGACGTCCGGTTCCCGGCCCCATCGCCGCATCGACATCCCGCTCGAATTCGTCGAGCGGCTGTTGACGATAGGCAATCCGGCGACCAAGCCCCGCGCCGATGCGCGTGACAAGCTGGTTTCCATCAACGCTCTCCGGCCCGGCGATGCGATGATCGCCGGATGAAATGCCACGTTCCAGAAGAGTAACAGCGGCGCGAGCGCAATCATCGACCGAGGTCCAGGCGATACGCTGGGCTTCGGCAATGGGTGGCGCGAATATGCCATGCCCTACAATGTCCTTGCGTGCCGATGGCTTCAGCAGATTGTCGAGATACATGGTCGGGCGGACGATGGCGAACGGTAGCCCGGATGCACGAACGACGTCTTCGATCATGGCGTTGGCGACGAAGCTCGGTTCTTCGCACGGCGCCGGTCGGCTGGCGCTTGCGAGCTTCAGGACGACGGAGTTCATACCGCTGCCAAGCGAAGCCGATACCGCATTCTCTGTCTGGATACGCATATCCGCCTGAGACCCGATCGGGATCTGCAGCACGGCATGGGCGACACCGGCGCTGGCGGCAAGAAGCGAGGCTGCATCGCGAAGATCCCCTTCGGCAAGCTCGACACCAAGGGGTAGGACTGCGGCGGCGCGCCCTCGGTCGCGGACAAGGGCACGAACCTTGAAGCCGCGTCGAAGCGCGGCGTGGACGACGGCGCTACCTTGAACGCCGGCGGCGAGATAGACGAGAATGGGCTTGGATCGATCGATCATGGACATGCAGCGGCTCCTTCGAATGTGGTCTGCCGAGGAGCACCGTCAAATGGCTACCGAGCAGACCCGAAACGCGCACGAGGCGCAGGGACTGTCGGGGTATTCGCGCGAGCGCGAAACAGAACTTCTCCATTCAGGGAGAAGGGCCTGGGCCTACCGAGACCAAGCCAGCCATTTTCGACGGACAGAATTTAGGCCGGCTTTCTCGCTGGCGTCAACAGATGGATATCGGCCAACACCTCCGTTTCGCCTGCTCTTCCTTTAAGATTGCGGCAGCAGCGATCTGATCCGCTCGGCATCATCAGGCGTTGCCGGGTTGTAGACGATCATGCTGAGATCCGTGCGGCCATCGACCGAAAAGGCAGAATATTCGAAGGCGAGCGGGCCGAGGATGGGATGCCGTATATGCTTGATGGCCTCGGTATGGGTGCCGGGAACGTCGTTTTCGCGCCACATGGCCCTGAATTCCGGGCTGATGCGGCAAAGTTCCGCCACGAAAGGCTCGATCTCGCTTGATGCGCCTGCGCGAGCCGCATCGACGCGGAAAGCGCCCAGGGCGAAACGGGCGACGCTTTCCCAGTCATATTGCACGGCGCGGGCGCGCGGATCGAGAAAGATATAGCGCAGGATGTTGCGCTCTTCCGGCGGCAATGATCCGTAGTCGATCAGCATCACGGGTGCTGCTCGGTTCCACGCGATGACGTCCCAGGTGGCGGTCCGGATGAGTGCGGGGCTCGGCTCCAGCGCATCGAGCACGCGCTGCAAGCGTGGCGTCACGCCATCATTCTTGCGGTAACGTGCTTCCGGCGGCCGGCCAAGGCCGAGCAGGAACAGGTGCTCGCGCTCCACTTCCGTCAGCATCAGCGCGCGGGCGATCCGGTCGAGCACATCGGCGGAGGGGGCGCCGCCGCGCCCCTGTTCCAGCCATGTGTACCATGTCGGGCTGATATTGGCGCGCTGTGCCACTTCCTCGCGCCGAAGCCCGGGCGTGCGCCGCCGCTCGCCGGCAAATCCGAGCGCGGATGGCTCGAGTTTTGCGCGACGGTCCCTGAGATAGGTTCCGAGCACGTTTTCGGTTTCGATGAGATCGGTCATCCTGTTAGTGTCTTTACTATGATAAGGTCACTACTTTACCAGAATAAACGATGAGCACAGACTTGTCTCCGACGAAATAAGGAGACAGTGCATATGCGTATATTCGTTACCGGTGCGACCGGAAATATCGGCTCGCATGTCGTCAGGGAGTTGATCGGCGCCGGCCATCAGGTGCTCGGCCTTTCGCGCTCGAAAGAAAAGGCGGTAGCACTTGCCGCTGCCGGCGCCGAAGTCCTTCATGGCACGATCGAGGATATGGGCATCCTGAAAAGCGGCGCCTCGCAGTCGGACGGCGTCATTCACCTTGCCTTCAACCACGACTTCTCGAGATTCGTCCAGAATTGCGAGGATGACCGCCGCGTCATTGCAACGCTCGCCTCGGCGCTGGCCGGCTCTGCCCGTCCGCTGGTCATTACGTCGGGCACGCCGATCGCCAACACGATCCCCGGCGAGCCCGCCCGCGAAGACAATCCGATCGTCGGCTCCGACAAGCATCCCCGAGCGGCCACCGAGGAAGCGGGGATCTTGGCGAGCGAGATCGGCGTCAACGTCTCGGTCGTGCGGCTGCCGCAGGTGCATGATCCGGTCAGTCAGGGGCTCATTACGCCCTTGATCGAGATATTCAGGCAAAAGGGTGTCTGTGCCTATGTCGGAGATGGATCAAGCCGCTGGCCGGCGGCGCATTTTACCGATGTCGGCCGCCTCTATCGGCTCGTCGTGGAACGCGCCGAGCCGAACGCCAAATATCACGCGGTCGCCGAGGAAGGCGTGCCGATGCGCGATATCGTCGAGACCATCGGGCGGCGTCTGAACCTGCCGGTCAAATCCGTCGCCAAGGAAGAGGCCCAGGATTATTTCGGTTGGCTCTCCCTGTTCGCCGGCCACGACATGCCGGCCTCCAGCGCCAAGACACGGCAGAAGCTCGGCTGGGAGCCGACCGGCCCGACGCTGCTTGAGGATCTTGCAAGGCTGCAGGTATCCGCGGCGTGATGCCGGTGCCGGCAAGCTGATCCATGGGCGGCTGATGGCCTGACTGACCATGCGCTCGAAAACCCGACCGCCCCCTCGGTCGGGTTTTGTCTTTTCAGGCTGAGACCCAGAGATTTCCAGAGTCAGACGTACGGCGTCCCGGCAAGTGCCGCGTCGACGCCCGCAAAGCCTCGGTCCAGAACGCTCGACAGCGCCGCCTCGGGCTTTCGGTTTTCGCGAAAGGCGCGTAGCGCCTCGCCATAGGCGGTCACCAGTGTCGCCATCAGCATGGTGCCGGCGAGGCGCGCTTCGGGATCGGAAGCGGGCCGGCCCACGGCATCGGACAGCATTCCCGAGAGATCACCGGCAAGGCTCACCTGCAGTCCGCACGCATGCGCCGTCAGCGCCGGGCTTTCCGCGACCATGCGCCAGAACGCGATCGGCCGCTCCGTGATCCTGAACAAGGGATGCTGTGCTTCCAAAAGTTCCCGCATCAGCGTCTGGAAGGCATGGACCGGCAGCTGCCGGCCGCGATCGGCAATTGCTTTCCGCACCAGCTCCCGCACCTCATCCTCGCGATCGAAGACCAGATCCTCCTTGCGGCGAAAATAGTTGAACACCGTCTTTCTGGCGACTTCAGCCTCATAGGCGATATCGGCGACGGAGACATGATCGAAGCCATGTTCGACGAACAGGCGCGTTGCGACCTCGGAGATCGCCTGACGCGTCATCTCCTTCTTGCGGTCCCGGAGTTTGATTCGGTTTGACATGAAAATATTTATACCATAAGTAAATTTATACCAAGTGTAAAAATTGTATCGCGATCACAAAATCGGTGCAATCGGCACAGGCTTTATGGCTGTTCCTGTGACCGGACCGTCGCCCGCCCGAATAGGGATGGGCATTTTCCAACGACTCGCGCCGGCCGAGAGTGATCGAAGCCGGAATGTCTGGCGCCCTTGCGGCGGCGCTCGCTTGAGGAGTTCTGTCTTGATTTATGATGTTCTGATCGCCGGCGGCGGACCCGTCGGCTTGTTTCTCGCGTGTGAGCTGCGTCTTGCCGGCCTTTCCGTATTGGTGCTGGAGCAGTCCGAGGATCCGCACTCGCCCCTGAAGCGCCTTCCGTTCGGCATGCGCGGCCTTTCCGCCCCAACCATCGAAGCCCTCTATCGTCGCGGCCTGCTGGATGACGTCGCTGCGCCCAAACCTGCGAAGGACGGTTCGGGCGATCGCGCCGCATCGGCTGCACACTGGATGCATCAATCGCGCCACCCGGGCGGCCATTTCGCCGGCATCCAGTTCTTCCACGACAAGATTGATGCTTCGAAGTGGCCCTATCGTCTGCCGAGCCCGGCCGGTAGCAGCATGATGGTCGAGATGGAGGGCCTCGAAGTCATCCTGGCTGCTCGCGCTCAGGCGATGGGGGCCGAGATCAGACGCGGCTTCGGCGTCGAGAGCTTCGAGCAGTCGGATGAAGGTGTCAGCATCTGCGCCGGAGGCGAGACCTTTCGCGGGCGCTGGCTGGTCGGCTGCGATGGCGGCCGCAGCACCGTCCGCAAGACCGGCGGTTTTGAATTCGTCGGCACCGATCCTGAATTCACCGGCTATTCCGCCGAAATCGAGATGGCGGACCCGGACAAGCTTCGTTCCGGTCGCCATTACACGGCAACCGGCATGTACACCTATTCGCCGCCGGGGACGGTCGCGATGGTCGATTTCGATGGCAGCGCTTTCCACCGGACCCAGCCAATCACGCGCGAGCATGTGCAGGCCGTACTGCGCCGCATCTCCGGCACCGACGTTACCGTGACGGCGCTCAAGCTTGTCACCACATGGACGGATCGTGCTTACCAGGCGACAGCCTATAAAAGAGGACGCGTTTTGCTTGCCGGCGATGCCGCTCACATCCATTCCCCCTTGGGCGGCCAAGGTCTCAATCTTGGCCTGGGCGACGCGATGAATCTCGGATGGAAGCTTGCCGCCACCATCCACGGCGCGGCGCCGGAGGGCCTGCTCGATACCTATTTCCGTGAACGGCATCCGGTCGGCGCACAGGTGCTCGACTGGTCGCGCGCCCAGGTCGCGCTCATGCGACCGAGCCCGAGCTCACGCGCACTCGAAGCCGTCATCCGCGATCTGATCGACACGCGCGACGGCGCCACCTATTTCGCCGAGCGCGTCTGGGGCGTCTCTCTCCGCTACGATCTTGGCGACGCCAATCCGTTCGTGGGTCGGAGCGCGCCTGATTTCGAGCTCGTCGATGGAACGAGACTTGGCGATCACCTCAGAACAGGCAAGGGCTTGTTGCTGGATTTCGATGCCCGGGCATCACTTGAAGCGCTTGCAGGCTGCTGGGGTGACCGGATCAATTATGTCGCGAGCGCCGCAAAGGATCGGCTGGGCTTGAGCGCCTTGCTCGTGCGGCCCGATGGCGTGGTTGCCTGGGTCGGTGACGCCGAACTAGACTTTGAAGCCGCTGCCGAGGCTGCATCTCGCTGGTTCGGCGAAGCGGAGCGGATTAGCGGCACTCGGGTTACCCTTTCATCAGCAGTCCTTGACAACGCCAGCAATCCATAATTATACAGTGTATAATTATGGGGAGATGAGATAGTGACCGGCCATGTTTTCATTGCAACCAGCCTGGATGGGTTCATCGCTCGCGATGACGGCAGCATCGAGTGGTTGCTCAAATATGATGCTTCCGGCGAAGACCATGGCTATAACGATTTCATCAAGGACATCGATGCCATCATCATGGGCCGCGGCACTTTCGAAACGGTCCGTGAGATGAGGCCGTGGTTCTATACGCGCCCGGTGCTCGTTCTTTCGGCCACTCTGGTGGAAGAGCCAGTTCCGGCTGAGCTTGCCGACAAGGTCCGTTTCACGCAGAAGTCGCCACAGCAAGCGATGGCCATGCTTAAAGCTGAAGGGTGCCGTCGCGTCTATGTCGATGGGGGACGCGTCATCCAATCCTTCCTTCAGGAAAGCCTGATCAGCGAGCTGGTGATCACGCGCATTCCCATATTGCTCGGCAGCGGCCGACCCTTGTTCGGCCCGGTTTCGCGCGACGTTCATCTCAAGCACGTAAGCACCCGCCCATTTCCTTCCGGGTTGGTACAATCGACCTACGTAATTGCACGATGACCAAGCGAAGCCGAGGCAGGCCGCGCGCCGATGAAAAGAGCGTATCGCCCGCAAATATCCTTTCTGAAGCCCTGACTCTCTTGAGCACCGAGGGCTTTGAAAAGTTTACGATGCGCGCGGTCGCCATGCGCGCGAACGTCAATCCGATGACGATCTATCATCACTTCCAAGATCGGGATGGCTTGATCAAAGCAATGGCCGAATGCGTCTATGCAGATGTTGCCGCGTCTTCGCAAGGAACGGTTCGGTCTCGGATAGAGGGCTTGCTGGGAGCGTATCGAACAAAGGTGATGTGCCATCCAGGCCTGACCCTTGCTATCTTTAATCGGCCAGCCGTGTTCCCTGACCATGCAAGACGGATCACCGATAACCTGACGGATCTGCTGAAAGAACTTGGCCTTTCGCGATCGCGAGCTCTGCTATGGGTGCATATTCTTGTCGACTACACGCATGGTGCAGCGCTTGCGGTGGCGATGGACGAGAAGGGTGATGGCTCGCAGTTGGCAGCGACGGACCCGGAGCATGGAAACTATGAGCGCGCGATATCGGAATTGTTGGACCGCCTTGGCGCTTAGAGTAAACGGCGGTGAGTGGAGGAAAATGGCGGACAAGGTGGGATTCGAACCCACGGTACGCTTTCACGTACACACGCGTTCCAGGCGTGCGCCTTAAACCACTCGGCCACCTGTCCTTCTTTGGCGTTTCGCACCCGCTGGGGAAGCAAATCGTTGGAACGGCGCGATATATACCGATGAATTCCTAGCAATCAACCCGAATCTGACAGATTTTTGACTTATCGGCGCAAAACTCTGAATCTCCTCCCCATTGCGCTTATTTCGCGCGCAACTTATCTAATGGGATAGATGAGGCGGCGTAAGACCGATCGGCCGGAAAAGGCCGGGCGTAATGAGTATCCGGAGGGGTTTATGCGTTTCCTGTTGCGTTTTGCGAGCCTTGTCGCGTTGGTGGTGGCCGTTATCGCCGGCACCATCGATTCCATTCAATCCGTTGCGGCTTCGGCCGTGGTCATGACCCCGATGGGCGATGCCTGGAACGATGTCAGCCCGTCGTCGCTGGCAAGTCTTCGCTCGGCAATTGCCTATTACGTCCATCCCCGTCTCTATGATATGGCGATGCAATGGCTGCTGTTTCAGCCGGCTTTCGCGGTCTTCCTGGTGATCTCGCTGCTCCTGTGGATGATTGCCTATAAGCGCCAGCCGGCCGCCGGCCGCTTCAGTGCCTGATCGGGACGCCGCCAGCCTCTCCAGCCTGTGTCATTGCGGGATTTCGGTGATGCTGGGGAGCATTCGACGATCGGCCTATTGCATGGCTGCAACGGATGAAACTAGCGATTGCGGAGAGCTGGCCGACAACTGTTCTGACCAATAAAATTGCAGTTTTGGGCCGAAATTGTTTAAAAAACGGGTCGTTTGGATGGGTTTTCACCAATTCCCACAAATCTTTACCAACTGAAAAATTTCTCGTGAATTTTTCGTGCAGCCATGCAAGGATGCGCGCCAGCTTGGCCTCGGGGGAGGTCGGCGGTTCCGCAGACATGCCTGGTCAACGGGCTTGCGGGAGGACCCAACAAGATAGAAACAACAGGGCTGCACCACATGAAAAAATCCCTTTTGACCCTTTTCGCCTTGGCTGCCATGTCGGCAACGGCGCTTGCGGCCGATATCAAGCCGGCAATCGTCTACGGAACCGGTGGCAAGTTCGACAAGTCCTTCAACGAAGCTGCCTACAACGGCGCTGAAAAGTTCAAGAAGGAAACCGGCATCGCTTACCGCGACTTCGAGCCGACGGGCGACACCCAGGGCGAACAGGCGCTGCGCAACTTTGCCAGCAAGGGTTTCAATCCGGTTATCGCCGTTTCTTTCGCCTGGACTTCGGCCCTCCAGAAGGTTGCTGCCGAATATCCCAAGACTGAATTCGTCCTGATCGACGATAGCCTTGATCTGCCGAACGTCCGCTCGGTCAAGTTCAAGGAAAATGAAGGCTCCTATCTCGCCGGCGTCATGGCTGCCATTGCTTCGAAGTCCGGCAAGGTCGGCTTCGTCGGCGGCATGGACATCCCGCTGATCCGCAAGTTCGAGTGCGGCTACGAGCTCGGTGCCCGTGCTACCAATCCGAAGATCGAAGTCTTCCAGAACATGACCGGCACGACCGGCGCTGCCTGGAACGACCCGGTTCGCGGCGGCGAACTCACCAAGAACCAGATCGACCAGGGCGCCGACGTTGTTTACGCGGCTGCCGGTGCGACCGGCCTCGGCGTGCTGCAGACCGCCGCCGACAACAAGAAGCTGTCGATCGGCGTCGATAGCAACCAGAACTACCTGCATCCGGGTTCGGTTCTGACCTCTGTCGTCAAGCGCGTCGACCTCGCTGTCTACAATGCCTTCAGCGATGCCAAGAACGGCAAGTTCACGCCCGGCACCCAGGAGCTCGGCCTGAAGGAAGACGGCGTCACCGTTGCCATGGACGACAACAACAAGCCGCTCGTCACTCCGGACATGAAGGCTGCGGTCGACAAGGCTCGTGCCGATATCATCTCCGGCACCGTCAAGGTCCATGACTATCTGACCGACAACGCCTGCCCGAAGAGCTGATATGAAACAAGGGCGTATGACGTAGCAAACCGTCATACGCCCTTTTCTTATCCGGAATCCGGTTTCTGGAGCCCCCTATAGTGAGCGAAACATCTGCCATCGAACTCGTGGGCATCGACAAGAAGTTCGGTGCTGTCCACGCAAACAAAGATATCAACCTGACCGTCGCCAAGGGCTCGATCCACGGGATCATCGGCGAAAACGGTGCCGGAAAATCGACTCTGATGTCGATCATCTACGGATTCTATCAGGCCGATAGTGGCGAGATCCGCATCAACGGCAATCCCATCGCCATCCGCGACAGCCAGACGGCGATATCGGCCGGCATCGGCATGGTGCATCAGCACTTCATGCTGGTCGATAATTTCACCGTCCTTGAAAATGTGATGCTGGGCGCCGAAGGCGGCGCGCTTCTCGCCAAGGGTGTCGCGGCCGCGCGCGCCGAGCTTAGCCGGCTCGAGAAGGATTACGGCCTGGAAGTCGATCCGGACGCGTTGATCGAAGAGCTTCCCGTTGGCCAGCAGCAGCGCGTCGAGATCCTGAAGGCAATGTATCGCGGCGCCGAGATCCTCATTCTCGATGAGCCCACCGGTGTTCTGACGCCTGCCGAAGCCGACAATCTCTTCCGCATCCTTCGCGTCCTGCGCGACCAGGGCAAGACGATTATCCTCATCACCCACAAGCTGCGCGAAATCATGGCGATCACCGATACGGTATCGGTCATGCGCCGCGGCGAGATGGTGGCCACCCGCAAGACGGCGGAAACCACTGTCGAGGAGCTGGCCGAGCTGATGGTCGGCCGCCGCGTGCTGTTGCGCGTCGAAAAGGGTGCTCCCAATCCCGGCGAAGTCCTGCTGTCGGTGCGTAACCTCACCGTCAAGGACGGTCGCGGCGTCACCATGGTCGACAACGTCTCCTTCGATGTCCGTGCCGGCGAGATCGTCGGCATTGCCGGTGTTGCCGGCAACGGCCAGTCCGAATTGCTGGAGGCCATCGCCGGTATCCGCAAGCCGGCCTCGGGCGAGATTCTTCTGCACGGTAAGCCGATCGGCAACGCCGATCCCGCAGCACTCCGTGACCTTGGCCTTGCCCATATTCCCGAAGATCGCCACCACATGGGCCTGGTGCTCAAGTTCGAGGAATATGAGAATTCCATGCTCGGCTACCATCGCGACCGCAAATACGGCCGCGGCGGCATGCTCGATCTCGACGCCATGCGCAAGGATGCCGTCGAGAAGATTGAGAAATACGATATCCGCCCGCCGAATGCGCGGCTGAAGACAGCCAATTTCTCCGGCGGCAACCAGCAGAAGATCGTCGTCGCCCGCGAGATCGAACGCGATCCGAAGGCGCTGCTGATCGGTCAGCCGACGCGCGGCGTCGATATCGGCGCTATCGAATTCATCCATCGCCGCATCATCGAAATGCGCGACGCCGGCAAGGCGATCCTGCTGGTATCAGTGGAGCTGGATGAGATCCGTGCGCTTTCGGACCGTATCCTCGTCATGTTCGCCGGCCACATCGTCGGTGAAAAGTCGGCTGAGGCCGGTGAACAAACACTCGGCCTGATGATGGCCGGCATTGCCGCGTGAGGCGTATATGAGCACGGCTTCCGTTCCGCTCCCCAATTGGATCACCTACGGCCTGATCCCCCTTCTCAACCTGATTGTTGCCTTCCTGATATCAGGCCTCGTCGTCTGGTTTATCGGCGAGAGCCCGTTCGATGCGCTCGTCCTGCTGCTGCAGGGCGCTCTTGGCAGCGGCGAAGGCATCGGCTTCACGCTGTATTATGCGACGAGCTTCATCTTCACCGGCCTTTCGGTCGCCGTCGCCATCCATGCCGGTCTGTTCAATATCGGCTCGGAAGGCCAGGCCTATCTCGGCGGTCTCGGCTGTGCCCTCGTGGCGCTGACGCTTGACCGCTACGTGCCCTGGTATGTGACGATGCCGTTTGCGGTCATCGGCGCGGCGATTTTCGGGGCACTCTGGGCCTTCATTCCGGCTTGGCTCCAGGCCAAGCGCGGCAGCCACGTCGTCATCACGACGATCATGTTCAACTTCATCGCCTCGGCGATGATGAACTTCCTGCTGGTGCATGTGCTGATCGTGCCCGGCAAGATGGCTCCCGAAACCCGCACCTTCTTGGAGGGCGGTCAGCTGCCGAAGCTCGGCTGGCTGATGGATATGTTCGGTTCGACCATCGGCGCCGCGCCGCTCAACGTGTCCTTCCTGATCGCGCTCGTCATGTGCTTCCTGGTCTGGGTGCTCGTCTGGCGCACCAAGCTCGGCTATGAAATGCGCACGCTCGGCCTCAGCCCAACCGCTGCGGTCTATGCCGGCATTCCCTATGCCCGCACGGTCGTTATCGCCATGCTGATCTCGGGTGGTCTTGCCGGCATGATGGCGCTTAATCCCGTCATGGGCGCTTCCGCGCGCCTGCAGGTGGAGTTTGTGCTGGGTGCGGGCTTTGTCGGCATCGCCGTGTCGCTGATGGGCCGCAATCATCCGCTGGGCATCATCCTGGCGGCGATCCTGTTCGGAATTCTCTATCAGGGCGGCGACGCGCTTTCCTTCGACATGCCGAACATCACGCGCGACATGATCGTGGTGATCCAGGGTCTCGTCATCCTGTTTGCGGGTGCGCTCGAATACATGTTCCGACCTGCGCTCGTGCGCATCTACCAGACATTCGCCAGGACGTGAGGATCGGACGATGGATTATTATGATCTTCTCATCAGCATATTGGGTTCGACCATCCGTCTGTCGATTCCGTTGATCTTCACCGCGCTGGCAGGCCTGTTTTCCGAGCGTGCCGGCATCTTTGATATCGGCCTCGAAGGCAAGATGCTGGCTTCGGCCTTCGCCGCGGCCTGTGTTGCCGCCATCAGCGGCTCGCCCTGGGCTGGTCTTGGCGCCGGTATTCTCGTCTCCGTCCTCGTCGGTCTGCTGCATGGTTTCGCATCGATCACCAATCGCGGCAACCAGATCGTTTCGGGCGTCGCGATCAACTTCCTGATGGCCGGCTTGACCATCGTTCTCGGCCAGGCCTGGTTCGGCCAGGGTGGCCGCACGCCGACTTTGCCTGCTACCGCGCGCTTCTCCGGCATCACCCTGCCGGGTGCCGATGCCATTCGCGACGTTCCGTTCATCGGACCGCTCTACGCCAATGTCATCTCGGGCAACAATATTCTGACCTATCTCGCCTTCCTGGCGGTGCCGATTTCCTGGTGGATTCTTTATCGCACCCGCTTCGGTCTGCGGCTGCGCGCCGTCGGCGAAAATCCCGGCGCCGTCGATACCGCCGGCATCTCGGTCGAATGGTTGCGCTATCGTTCGCTGATTGTTGCCGGCATTCTCTGCGGCTTTTCAGGCACCTATCTTGCCATCGCCCAGTCGGCTGCCTTCATCAACAACATGTCGGCGGGCAAGGGCTATATCGCTCTCGCCGCACTGATCTTCGCCAAGTGGAAGCCGGTGCCGGTCATGTTCACCTGCCTTCTCTTCGGCTTTCTCGACGCCTTCGCCAATTTCATGCAGGGCAAGTCGGTTCCGGGCATCGGCGAGGTGCCGGTACAGATTTTCCAGGCGCTGCCCTATATCCTGACCTGCATCCTGCTTGCAGGCTTTATCGGTGTCGCCAAGCCCCCGAAGGCCGGTGGCGTGCCCTATACCAAGGAGCGCTAAACCATGTCGCATGATCTGTTCGAGGCCGCGCGCGGAGCGATGGCTTTCGCGCATGCTCCCTATTCGAAATTTCCGGTCGGCGCGGCGATCCGCGCCGAGGACGGCAAGATCTATACTGGCGCCAATATCGAGAACCTGTCCTTCCCACAAGGCTGGTGTGCCGAACCGACTGCGATCAGCCATATGGTCATGGCCGGCGCCAAGAAGATCGTCGAAATGGCTGTCATCGCCGAGAAACTGCCGCTCTGCCCACCCTGTGGCGGCTGCCGGCAGAAGATCGCCGAATTTGCCAGCAAGGAAACACGCATCCATCTTTGCGACGAAACCGGCGTGAAGAAGACCATGACCATGGACGAGATGCTGCCCTTCAGCTTCGAAACGGAGGTACTCGGATGAGCGCGGCCGTCGATATCCTCACCGAGAAGCTCGGCGAACTGAAGCCGCGCTACGGTATCATTCTGGGTTCCGGCCTCGGCTCTCTCGTGGATGAGGTCAAGGACGCCCTGCGCATCCCCTATGCCGATCTGCCCGGCTTCCCGGTCAGCGCAGTATCAGGCCATGCCGGCACGCTGGTCGCAGGCAAGCTCGGCGATGTCCCCGTCATCATGCTCTCCGGCCGGGTGCATTATTACGAAAAGGGCGACGCCAACGCCATGCGCGAGCCGATCGAGACCTTGAAGGCTCTTGGTGTCGATACGCTGATCTTGACGAATTCGGCCGGATCGCTGCGCGAGGAGATGCCGCCGGGCTCGGTGATGCAGATCACCGATCACATCAACTATTCCGGCATGAACCCACTGATTGGTGAGGAAAGCGACAGGCGCTTCGTCGGCATGACCAGCGCCTATGACATCGATCTGATCATGCGCATGCGCAAGGCGGCGGAAAAGGCCGAGATCAAGCTGTCACATGGCGTCTATATGTGGTTTTCCGGCCCGAGCTTCGAAACGCCGGCAGAGATCCGCATGGCGCGCATTCTCGGCGCTGATGCCGTCGGCATGTCGACGGTGCCGGAAGTTATTCTGGCACGTCTTTTCGGTTTGAGGGTTGCCGCTGCCTCCGTCATCACTAACTATGGTGCTGGCATGACCGGTGGCGAGCTCTCGCACGACGAGACGAAGGACATGGCTCCGGTCGGCGGCGCACGCCTCGCCGCTATCCTGAAAGAAATGATCGCGGACGAAGGAGACCCAGAATGACGGGCCATTCCCTGAGAGAAACGGCAGCTGTTGCGCTTTCCCTTCTCGACCTGACCAATCTCAAGGACGACTGCACGCCGGCTCAGATCGAGGCGCTGTGCGCCCGCGCGCAATCGCCCTATGGCAATACGGCCGCCATCTGCATCTGGCCGCGTTTCGTCGCTCAGGCGCGCAGCATTCTCGGCACCGACCACGCCGTCAGGATCGCGACCGTGGTGAATTTCCCGGCTGGCGACATGGAAGTGGCGGATGTAGCAGCCGAGGCGCGCGAGGCGATCGCCGACGGCGCCGACGAGATCGATCTGGTCATTCCCTATCGTGCCTTTCTGGCCGGCAATGAGCAGGCTGTCACCGACATGGTCGTGGCCGTGCGGGCCGAATGTAAGGGACCGGTTCTCCTGAAGACCATCCTCGAAACTGGCGAGATCAAGGATACCGCGCTGATCCGGCGCGCGTCGGAACTGGCGATCGATGCCGGTTCCGATTTCATCAAGACCTCCACCGGCAAGGTCACTGTCAACGCAACGCTCGAGGCCGCCGACATCATGCTGCGAGCGATCCGTGCCAGCGGTCGCAAGGTCGGCTTCAAGCCTGCCGGCGGCATCGGTTCCGTTTCCGATGCGGCTCTATATCTTAGCCTTGCCGAGACCATCATGGCGCCCGATTGGGCCATGCCGTCGACCTTCCGCTTCGGTGCGTCGAGCCTGCTCGACGATATTCTGAACGTGTTGGGCGGCGGTGAGTCCAAGACGGCATCTTCAGGCTATTGATCCATGATTCCGCAGGAGATCATCCGGCAGAAGCGTAACGGCGCCAGCCTTTCGGCTGCCGATATAGACGCGTTTATCGGTGCATTGGGGCGCGGCGAACTGGCCGAAAGCCAGATCGGTGCCTTTGCCATGGCCGTCTGGTTTCAAGGCATGACGCGGGAGGAAACGGTGGCGCTGACGCTCGCCATGGCGCGCTCCGGCGATATTCTGTCCTGGGAGGGGATCGGCAGACCGATCGCCGACAAGCATTCGACCGGCGGTGTTGGCGACAATGTCTCGCTGATGCTGGCGCCGATCGCGGCCGCTTGTGGCCTCGCCGTGCCGATGATCTCTGGCCGCGGCCTCGGTCATACCGGCGGCACGCTCGACAAGCTGGAATCCATTCCCGGTTACGGGATTACGCCGGATGCGGCTCGTTTCCGCAAGGTGGTCGACGAGGTCGGCTGCGCCATTATCGGGCAGACCGGCGCGCTGGCCCCGGCCGATGGCAAGCTCTATGCAGTGCGCGACGTTACCGCGACGGTCGACTCCGCTCCCCTGATCACGGCCTCCATCCTGTCGAAGAAGCTGGCGGCGGGGCTGGAGACGCTTGTGCTCGATGTCAAGATCGGCAGCGGCGCCTTCATGACCTCGCTTGAGGAAGCCGAGACGCTGGCGCGCTCGCTGGTGGAGGTGGCAAATGGCGGTGGGGTCAAGACTTCGGCGCTCATTACCGACATGAACGAGCCCCTGGCCGATGCAGCCGGCAACGTGGTCGAGCTTCGCAACTGTCTGGATTTCCTAAAGGGCAACAAGGCAGGCACGCGGCTCGAAACGGTCGTGCTGGCCTTCGCATCTGAAATGCTGGTTCAGGCCGGCATCGCCGCGAATGCCGCCGAGGCGGAGGGCAGGGCGCGCGAGGCTTTGGCATCCGGCAAGGCGGCAGAGATCTTCGGCCGCATGGTGCATGCCCTCGGAGGGCCGGCCGATTTGCTCGAACATCCCGATCGCTATCTGGCGAGCGCGTCGGTGCAGAAGCCGGTTTTGGCCGTCGCCGATGGCTGGCTCGGTGCCTGCGATGCGCGAAGGATCGGCATGAGCGTGATCGATCTTGGTGGCGGCCGTCGCCGCCCGCAAGACAAGATCGATCATCGCGTCGGTTTCAGCGGCATTCTGCCGCTCGGCACCAAGGTGAGCAGGGGCGACCGCATCGCCACCGTTCACGCGGCGGACGAGGCAAGTGCGCAGAAGGCTATGGCTGATTTGTCGGCTAACTATCGCATCGCGGATGCGGCGCCCGCTTTGTTGCCTGTCATTATCAGCAGGATCTGAATCAGCAGGATCTGATCTGGGGCGGCAGTGTTAGGGCCGCTTGGCAGTCGCGCGAGATGCGTCGTCTTATTGCTTCAGAAGCAAGGTGCCATTCTGCACGCCATAGGAATTCAGCTTCTTCATAAAGCTCATGCCGATCAGCGTCGTGCTCAGTGCGCTGTCCTTTGCCACCACGGCATCGACATCGCGAACCCGGATGGTGCCGATCTCCAGGCGGTCGAGTTTGATATAGGCGACTTTTGACGCGCCATTCGCGGTTTGAACCGTGTAGCGATAGTCGAGATCGACGCCGCTGATACCGAGGCTGCGCGCGGTACTTTCGTTCATTGCCACATAGGTTGCGCCGGTATCGATCATCCCGTGTACGGACCGACCGTTGATCGTGAAATCACCCTCATAGTGGCCGCCTGCATTGGCACGTAGCTGAACGCTGCCATAGGAAACGGGCACCTCGGTCTTCTGTGGGGCGAGGGAAGCTGCTTCCACCGGCGCCGGCTTTTCGGTGCGCTCGCCAAAACCGTCAACGAGCATCGGCACCTGGGTTGCCGCAACGGCAATGATACCGGCAAAGACAAGAACGCGAACGAGCATCGGCAAGGCCCCTCCTGCGGGCCATACCATCTATAGGCCGGCTTTGCTGAAACGACGCTAATGCAATCAATAAAAAGCCCGGCAGTTGAGTAACTGCCGGGCTCGACAAGGAGTATAGCGACGAAATTACTTGGTGCCGTACATACGATCGCCGGCATCGCCGAGGCCGGGCACGATATAGCCGAGCTCGTTCAGGTGGCTGTCGATCGCTGCGGTGAAGACCGGCACGTCCGGATGCGCCTTGCGAAAATTGGCAATGCCTTCCGGAGCCGCCAGCAGGCAGAGGAATCGGATATTGTGCGCACCGCGCTCCTTCAGCTTGTCGATCGCGGCAATCGAGGAATTGCCGGTCGCCAGCATCGGATCGACGACGATGATCAGGCGCTCTGAGATATCCTCGGGTGCCTTGAAGTAATATTCGACCGGCTGCAGCGTTTCATGATCGCGATAGACGCCGATATGCGAGACGCGGGCCGAGGGCACGAGATCGAGCATGCCTTCGAGCAAGCCGTTGCCGGCGCGCAGGATCGAGGCGAAGACCAGCTTCTTGCCCTCGAGGATCGGCGCGTCCATCGGCTGCAACGGCGTCTCGATGGTCTCGATCGTCAGCTCCAGGTCGCGGGTCACTTCGTAACAGAGTAGTGTTGAAATCTCGCGCAACAGCCGGCGGAAGCTTCCCGTCGACGTGTCCTTCTTGCGCATGATTGTGAGCTTGTGCTGCACAAGCGGGTGATCGATGACAGTGACGCCGTCCATGGTTTCAGCCTTCCAGTAATTCCGTGATATGAGATGGTTCTTCCACGGAAATCGCCTCTGGTGCAAGAAAATAGGCCGCTTTTCGAGATTTCATCCCCAATCTGCGGCCTAAACCATGCTTTTACAGCCTCGCCAGCAATGTCGCCCGGGTCGCGTCGTCCACAAAGGCCGCTTCGATTGCCGTGCGCGTCATCGCGTTGATCTCGTCATCGCTAAAGCCGAAGGCTGTTGAGGCCAGTTCGTATTCGCGCTTCAGCGAGGTGTGGAAGAAGGGCGGGTCGTCGGAGTTGATCGTCACCCGCACGCCGGCCTCGCGCAGCTTGCGCAGCGGATGCGACTGGAAATCCGGGAAGACCTTGAGTGCAATGTTGGAGCCGGGGCAGACCTCAAGCACCGTGCCGAGATCGGCAAGGCGCTTGACGAGATCCATATCCTCGATGGCGCGCACGCCATGACCGATACGGTCAGGGCGCACCAGCTCCACGGCATCGGCAACAGAAAAGGCGCCGCAGACCTCGCCGGCATGAATGGTGATGCCGAGGCCCGCTTCGCGGGCGATGTCGAAAGCGCGGGCATAATCGGCAACACGGCCCATGCGCTCCTCGCCGGCCATGTTGAAGCCTGTTATCAGCGGATTGGCGCTCTTGGCGGCATATTCCGCCGCCTTCACCACGCGGTCCGGGCCGAAGTGACGCTCGCCAGTGACGATCAGCCGCGCTTCGATGCCGGTCTTCGCCTTGGCGGCACGGATGCCGGCCGAAACACCCGCCATATAGGCGTCGGCGCCGAGGCCGATGCGGTCGCCGTGGTCGGGCGAGACGATGAGTTCGCTATAGATCGTGCCGATGCCGGCAAGCTCTTCCAGATAGGTTTCCGTCAGCAGCGCATAGTCTTCCTCGGTACGGTAGACCTCGGAAACCTTGTCGTAGCAGACGAGGAATTCGGCAAAATCCTTCCAGAGGTAGACACCATCCTTGAGGAAAGCGCTGGTGTCGACGCCGTACTTTTCTGCCTGTGCGAGGGTCAATGCCGGCGGAGCCGCGCCCTCCAGGTGGCAGTGCAGCTCCACTTTCTTCAAATGCGGTGTCAAAGGAAACTCCTCCCATGCGGCCCGGCCGCAATTCCCAAATGCTTCGCGACCGTCTCACCGATATCGGCGTAGGTCTGCCGGACGCCGATGGAACGGGAACGAATGCCGGGCCCGTAGGCCATGACTGGCACGCGCTCGCGCGTATGATCCGTGCCGCGCCACGTCGGGTCGCAGCCATGGTCGGCGGTCAGAATGACGAGATCGCCGGGCTTCAGTCTCTCGTGCACTTCAAGCAGGCGCGCGTCGAAAGCCTCGAGTGCCGCTGCATAGCCCGGCACGTCGCGGCGATGGCCATAGACCATGTCGAAATCGACGAAATTGGTGAAGACCAGATCGCCGTCCTCGGCCTCATCCATGGCCTTCAGCGTCGCATCCATCAGCGCCATGTTGCCATTGGCCTTGATGACCTTGGAGATACCCTGATGGGCAAAGATATCGCCGATCTTGCCGACCGCATGCACCGTGCGCTCGGCCTTGACCAGGCGGTCGAGCAGCGTCGGTTCCGGCGGCAGCACGGAGAAATCGCGGCGGTTGCCGGTTCGCTCGAAGGTCGCCACGGTCTCACCGACGAAGGGGCGGGCGATGACGCGGCCGATATTGTAGGGATCGAGCAGGGTGCGCACGATCTTGCAGAGACCGATCAACCGGTCGAGGCCGAAATGCTGCTCGTGTGCGGCGATCTGGAAGACGGAATCGGAGGAAGTGTAGCAGATCGGTTTGCCGCTGCGGATGTGTTCTTCGCCGAGCTTGGCGATGATATCCGTGCCGGAGGCATGGCAATTGCCGAGAATGCCGGGCAGGTCGGCTGCCTCGCAGATGGCCTTCACCAGCTCCGGCGGGAAGGCATCGCCCTCTGCCGGAAAGTAACCCCAGTCGAACATGACGGGCGTGCCTGCGATCTCCCAATGGCCCGATGGCGTATCCTTGCCGCGGGAGGTTTCGTTCGCGCAGCCATAAAGGCCGTAGAGCTTTTCCGGCAAAGGCATGCCGGCGGGATAATTGCCCGTTGCCGCCTTGGCGATCTCCAGCAAGCCGAGGCCGGACATGGTCGGCAGCGTAAGAGGGCCTTGGCGCAAGCCGTCGCGATCGGCAGCGCCTGCGGCGCAGAACTCGGCGATATGACCAAACGTATCGGCACCCTCATCGCCATAGCTTGCCGCATCCGGGCCGCCACCGACACCGAAAGAATCCAGAACGAAGAGAAAGGCGCGCGCCATAGATCACCCGATAGAATGCCGTCACCCGGGAGGTGTTCCGGGTTATTGGACGTCACCCATATAACGGAGGCATCGACTTGGCAATTTTCCGTTTTGGAGCAGCATTTCGGGCGCGATTTGGGGACGAGCTATCAGCAGTCGCTGCAGCTGATCGAATTGCCGACGCGCTGCCGGTAGTAATACTGCCGGCTGATGGTGATCTGGCTGGTGCCGCTTGGCAGGAAATTAGCGCCGAAGCTGATGAGCTGATAGGGAAGGGCAAGTTCGCTGCGAACGAGGAAAGTGCTCGCCTGATTCATGTTGGCCGGCACCGTGACTGTCGAGCCGGCCGTGTATGGCGTGGTGCCATCCTGCGCCCAGGACCAGGCGATGGTCGCCTTGCCTGTCGTGTCGATCGAAATACCGCTGATCTTCAGCGTCAGGCCGGTCGTGCTATAGGGCGCGAAGATCGCGCCGGCAACGGAGGGCATCGTTGCAAGCACGGACTTGGTGACCGACGATTGCTGCGAGATGATGTCCGCAATCGAACCTGCAGAACGGCTGGCACGTTTCGAGGCATTGAGGCCGACGGTAAGCTCAAAGGCACCGAGATAGAGCATCAGCAATACAGGAAAAAGAATGGCGAATTCGATCGCGCCGACACCATCTTTGTTACGGGCAAAGCGTCTCAGGATGCCAAAGGGCGTACTTTCTTTCCCGATCATGCTCTTGAGGCCGCTCACGGATAATTCTCGTTCTGAAAGGCCGCGGTTGCGACGATGAGATAGACTGATGCGGAGCCGTCGGTTGGATGCACGTTGGTAAGATAGGGGCGCAGCAGATCCGTTATGATCTGCCAGCGATAATAGGCACGCACCATGTTCAGCGACTTGGCGCCGCCGGGCACAAAAGCAAAGCCGGTGGTGCTGAGATCGGAATAAGGATCGGTCGATGACTGGCGGGGGATCGTCGTCGGCATGGACGCAAAACTCGAATAGCTCTCTACATCGAGATAGAGGTTCGCCGGCGTCTGTACCTCGGAGGAGGAGCAGGTAATGAGCACGGCAATCTCGTTGCAGAATGCCTGCCGGAACTGCTGCGAAGTCGTATTGGCCGCAGTAATCTGCCCGGTCCGAATCTGGCGCGCCAAAGTATCGACGGCGTTTGAAACGACCTGCTCCGCAGTAAAGGCGACGAAGGTTTCGATGATTGCAAAGACGATCAGAAAATAGGGGATTGCAAGCAAGGCAAATTCGATCGCTGCTGTCCCGTCCCGAGAACGCACGAATTCACGCAAGCTGCCCCGGGCATGTCGCCGTGTGCGGCCTGTATTGGCGTGAAGGGTATTGTCTGACGTCATGGGAAGCCCGCGGCGATTTACACGCGGACGACACTAGAATTGCTTTCTTGATAATCCGTTTCTCTTCTCTCTTCATATTTAGAGGAAACCAGGATTATCGTTTGTTGCTCAATTCCTTGAATGTACTTTAGAATATTTGCGTTATCGAATGTTGTTATTGCCCGGCAGCAGCAGTTGGGGTCGTCGTCGTATTGTTCTGCTGGGCATGCTGTTCGCAATTGGGCGTACACGACAGCACAGCGCGATCCGTCTGGCGGAAAACACGGACCGTATTGCCTTCGTCGATCGACACTAGGATCTGTTCGTCCACGATGGCATTACCGTCGGCATCGAGCAGGATGATGTTTGTCGTGCCGAAGCTGCGGCCGGTCAGCACGATGGTTTTCGGATCGGCGACCGTCGCGTCGGCAACTTGCGAGTTGCCGACAATGACCTTGCTGACAGGGCGATCCAGCTTCAACACGCGCGCGTGATCCATATAGACGCGCAGCATGCTCTCTCCGGCAGCGTGTGAAAGCTGCGGCGTCATGCCGGCCATGGCGACAATGCCGGCAAGGAATGCTGTTCTGCCGCCGATTGGCATGGCTTGGCCTCTTGGAAAACTATGGCGAAAAGGATCTCTGGATAGAATGAGAAAGAATGGTGAATGAACGATTAAGGTTGTCTTCTGCCATGCAATTATGGCGCAGATGTCCCACGCAGGCCCTCATCGTCGCCTTCTCCTGCAAATCGTGTATTAATTCGAGACGAATCGTATATCGTACTAATATTCATACATCTAATAATTTCTATTTGGCTGAAGATTTTCTTTAAAAACATACAGAAGAACATACAAGTCACATTAACTATTCTATTTTCGCTTTTGGATTTACTGCACATTAACCTAATTCTTTAAAGCGATGGAAACGGCGGGAAGCTACCGTGCAACTCATCCGATCAACGGCAACAGTTGGCGGACGTGCTGTCAACAAAGTGGAGTTAAATTTATGTCCAAGATTTTTTCGCGTTTCCTGAAGGATGAATCCGGCGCGACCGCAATCGAATACGGCCTGATCGCTGCTCTGATCTCCGTTGCTATCATCACCGGCGCTACGACGCTGGGTGGCGCATTGAATACCACCTTCCAGAATATCTCGACGAAGATGAACTCTGCCGCTACGGCGACAAAATAAGGCCGGCATATATTTAGTACGGCTTCTATTTAGTACGGCTTCTCGGCGAAAACCGCTCGGTATAGTGAGCGGTTTTCGATATTTTTACTTTCGCAATAGGCGGTGTGTCTTCAATGCTTGAAGCCTCGACATTGCTAATATTTCCGCTCTGCATGTCTATCGCGGCGATCTCCGATCTGCTGACGATGACGATCCCCAATCGTGTTTCCCTGGCACTCGCACTCGCATTTCTGCTACTCGCGCCTCTTTTCGGATTGTCGCTTGCTGAAATCGGCTTGCATTTCGCGGGCGCCGGTGCTGTCTTCTTCGCCTGCTTCGCGTTATTCGCACTGAACGTCATGGGTGGCGGTGATGCGAAGCTTTTGGCTGCGGCCGCACTTTGGTTCGGCTTTGATTCATCCCTTGTCGAATTTCTTGTTTACGTCGCGTTTATCGGCGGCGTATTGACGGTTTTCATCGTCTTCCTCCGCTCCCAGGCCAACACGATACTGGCCATTGGCCTTCCATTGCCGAATTCGCTGGTGATCGCCAAGAAGATTCCTTATGGCATTGCCATTGCCATCGGTGGCGTCATGGCCTTCCCATCCTCACCGATCTTTATCGCGGCGATGCGCGGCATATCTTGAGCCGGCGAGTAAAAATCAAACTCGCACATATATTATTTCTAATATACATCAAGTAACCATGGTTAAGTAACAATAAATGTAACTTCCCATTAACCATAATTACACCAATTGCCGGTCATTCTGTGGGGCGAAGAATCCTGTTCCTCAAGGAATGACCATGAAACCCGCTCGCATAATGATACTCGCAGTGGCAGCCGTCGCGGCCGGGATGGCTGGTCTGCTCGCGATGCGTCTGGCTGGTTCGCGCAATATCGTTCCCCAGCAGATTGCGGCGGTGGTGGAGAAGGAGGCGACGATCAATGTCCTCGTTGCCGGTGCCAATCTGCCCGTTGGTTCGCGTCTGAACCAGCAATCGATCCATTGGATGCCCTGGCCGGAAAGCGGTATCGTCAAAGGCTTCATCACCGAGCGCGAGCGGCCCGATGCGCTGAAGGATCTGACCGGCGCGGTTGTTCGCCTGCCGATATTCGAGGGCGAGCCGATCCGCGAGGAAAAGGTCGCCGATTCCAACAGTCGTATCCTCTCCTCATTACTGCCGGCAGGCAAGCGAGCCGTTGCCACGGAGATTTCCGTCGCCACCGGCGCGGGCGGTTTTATCCTTCCGAACGACCGGGTCGATGTCATCATGGTGCGCAAGGGTTCGCAGCAGCAGCTCGTCACCGAAACCGTGCTCAGCAACGTTCGTGTTCTGGCTGTCGATCAGCAGATTGAGGAAAAGCAGGACGGAAGCAAAGCCGTCGTCGGCGCAACTGCGACGCTGGAACTGACGCCGGACCAGACGAAGGTCCTGGCCGTCGCGCATCAGATGGCCGATCGCCTGACGCTGGCATTGCGCTCCGTTGCCGACGCGCAGCAGCCCGATACGACAGCCGCCGATTATCTGCTGGCCGGCGACAATGGCGGCGGCATGATCCAAGTCATCAAGTCGGGAGCGATCGTGACCGACGGCCCAACCGGGCCGAAACCGCAGTGAGAAGGGGCGAGACCATGTTAAAGACAAGCAAGAAAGCCAGCCTCCCCCTTGCCGTAAGCCTCTCCTTCTCGGTCGCCTTTGCCGGCCTGCCCTTGGCAGATGTCCCGGCCTTTCTGCGCATGCCTGCGGCTTTTGCGGGCGGCTCGGACAGCATCGTCACGATAGCTGGCCTCGGCACGAAGCGCACACTGAAGCTTGGCCTCAACAAAGCACTCGTCGTCGATCTGCCGGCCGACGCGCATGACATCCTTGTCTCCGATCCCAAGATGGCGGATGCGGTGACCCGCACCTCGCGCCGCATTTACCTTTTCGGCAAGACGGTCGGTCAGACCAATATCTTCATCTTCGGCGCCGACGGTAAGGAGATAGTCAGCCTCGATCTCCAGATCGAGCGCGACATTGCTGGCCTGCAGGATAATATCAAGCGCTTCATCCCGGACTCCGACATCAACGTCGAGATCATCTCCGACAACATCGTCCTGACAGGCATGGTGCGCACGCCGCAGGATTCGATCCGTGCGCAGCAGCTCGCCCAGGCGTTCCTCAAGGGCGGCGAAGCGACGACACGAAACCAGACTGCCTCCGGCAGCGGCGACAACAACGCCGTCGCGATTTTCGCCGAAGGGCGGCAGACCTCGCAGATCGTCAACATGCTGCAGATCGAAGGCGAGGATCAGGTGACGCTCAAGGTCACCGTCGCCGAAATCAAGCGCAGCGTCCTGAAGCAGATCGGTTTCGACAATCTGGTCAGCAATTCCTCCGGCCTGGGCGTGGCGCAGCTGGGCAACATCGGAAATAGCGGAACCACGAATTTCCTGGGAGTAAACGGCGATCCCACCAACGCTACCGGCGCGGGTGGTATTTCGACACTCTTCAAATACGCCCTCGGCAAATACAATATCAGCACCTATCTGAATGCTCTCGAGCAGGCAGGTGCCGTGCGCACCCTGGCGGAGCCGACATTGACCGCCATTTCCGGACAGGCTGCGACCTTCAATTCCGGTGGCCAGACGCTCTACTCCACCACCGACAAGGACGGCAACACGACGATCACGCCCTATACATACGGCATCACGCTGGCCTTCACGCCTGTGGTCCTGGCCGGCGGCCGTATCAGCCTGCATGTGCAGACCCAGGTCTCGGAACCGGTCGCGTCGTCATCCACCCCAACCTACAACCAGCGCGCCGCCAACACTTCGGTCGAGCTGCCATCCGGGGGATCGATCGCTCTTGCCGGCCTGCTGAGCGACAACGTGCAGCAGACGACCTCGGGAACACCTGGCGCATCGAAGATCCCGATCCTTGGCGCCCTGTTCCGTCAGAAGAGCTTCCAGCGTGATGAGAGCGAGCTTGTGATCATCGCGACACCCTATCTCGTGCGACCCGTAGCACGCGACAAGCTTGCCCGCCCGGATGACAATTTTTCGCCGACGAACGATGCCGGTGTCTTCTTCATGAACCGTGTCAACAAGATCTACGGCCGCAAGGATGGTCCGCCGGTCGCCGATGCCGATTTCCACGGCACAGTCGGCTTCATCTACAAATAAGGAGCGGGACCATGACACCAGCCTTTTCAACGAGGTCAATGAGAGAGCAAGAAATGGCCAGCCTCGAACGCAATACACGCCGCGGTGCTCGGCCTCGTTTCTCAAGATCGATGCTGATCCTTCCGACATTGGCGCTGATATCGGCCGTCAGCGGCTGCGCCGGCTCCCCGGATGGCATGACGACGAGCGCCATCAGGGACGACTATCGCCAGCGGCATCCCATCGTGCTCACCGAAAAAGAGCATAGCGTCGACATACCGGTTGCAGCCAGTGACCGGCACCTGACAACAGGCATGCGCGATACGGTTCGCGGTTTCGTGCAGGATTATCGCGCCCATGCCAGCGGCACGGTGGAAATCCTGTCGCCGCGGCAATCGGCAAATGCGTTCGCCGCATCGGCACTCAACTCGCAGATCCGCCGGGAGCTGGTCACGAACGGCATTCCGTCGGGACGAATCGTCAATAGCTATTACCCGGCCGGCGGCCCGGGCGATGCCGCGCCGATCCGCCTGCGTTTTACGGCAACGACGGCGGCCACCAATGCCTGCGGCCAATGGCCGGACGACCTTTCGGACAACGCATTCGACAATCAGAACTACTATAATTTCGGCTGTGCGACCCAGCACAATCTGGCAGCGCAGGTCGCAAATCCGACCGATCTGATTTCGCCGCGCGCGATGACGCCGATCGATGCCGATCAGCGCAGCAAGGTCATCGCCGATTATCGCAGCGGCTCAACCCCGACCAGCACGGCGACGGTCGGCGGCTTCGGCAGCGGAAATTGAATGCAAGAGACCGGCGCAACGGGATGAAATCATGAACGCCATCGAATACGATATCGGCCCGACTCCCGCAGAAGCGGAGGAGGTCTCGCGCTCGGGCAATCTCGACAATCTGCGGCCGCTGCCGCGCATATCCATACATGCCTTCTGCGAAAGCGAGCAGTTGCAGCAGGTGATGGATCAGTGCGCCAACGATCGGCGCATGTCCAAGGTGAGCCTCAGGATCACCAGCGGCGGTGTCGCGGCCGCGGCGAACATGTTCGCTTCGGCGCCGACCCCGAATCTCATCATCTTGGAGACGCGTGCCAATCCGCGCGGCCTGCTGACCGAACTCGAACCACTCGCTGCTGTCTGCGACCCGAGCACCAAGGTCATCATCGTCGGCTATCACAACGACATCGGTCTTTACCGCGAACTTATCCGCAACGGCATCTCCGAATATATCGTGCAGCCGACCGATATGGTCGATCTGATGACCGCGATGACATCGATCTTCATCGATCCCGATGCCGAGCCGCTCGGCCGCAGCATTGCGTTCATCGGTGCCAAGGGCGGGGTGGGCGCATCCACCATCGCCCACAATTGCGCTTTCGGGATTTCCAGCCTCTTCTCGACCGAAACCATTCTGGCCGATCTCGATCTGCCCTATGGCACCGCCAACATCGATTTCGACCAGGACCCTGCGCAAGGGATAGCTGAGGCCGTCTATGCGCCGGAGCGCCTCGACGAAGTCTTTCTCGACCGGTTGCTGACCAAATGCTCGCAGCATCTGTCGTTGCTCGCGGCACCCTCGATGCTCGATCGTGCCTATGATTTCGAAGGACACGCTTTCCTGCCGGTGCTCGACGTTCTTCAGCGCAGTGCGCCGGTCGCAGTCCTCGACCTGCCGCATGTTTGGACGGAATGGACGCGCTCTGTGCTCGGCGCAGTCGACGAGGTCGTCATTTGCGCCGCACCCGATCTCGCCAATCTGCGCAATGCCAAGAACCTGATCGATGCTCTGCGCAAGCTGCGGCCCAACGACAAGGCGCCACACCTCATTCTCAATCAGGTCGGCATGCCGAAGCGTCCGGAGATCAATCCTTCGGAATTCTGCGCGCCATTGGAGACGGACCCGATCGCCATCATACCTTTTGACATCAACCTGTTCGGCAATGCTGCCAACAGCGGACAGATGATCTCCGAGACGGATCCAAAGTCGCCGATTGCGGAAACTTTCTCGCAGATATCACACATCGTCACCGGGCGTGTCGCTTTGAAGAAGGCAAGAAAGGGCGGTTTGCTTGGCCTTTTGAAGCGGAAGTAACCCTATGATTTCGCATGGACTTTCGAAAGGTCGATCTTTCATGAAGGCTATGCAGCAGCAGTAGAATTGGATCGAAGACATGTTTGGCAAGCGCGGAAGTGAAGGTCCTGCAAAGAGCGGCGGCGCAATGCCTCCGCCGGCACCGGCGCGTGCGCCCGCTCCTGCAGGTGGCTCAACGGCGCCGGCCGTGCTGATAGAGCCGTCCCGTGATGCCGCACAGCCGCGTCAGCAGGTCGCCCCGCCGCCGATGCAGACGCCCAGCCGGCGTCGCACGGCGCGTACGGAAGAATATTACGATACGAAATCGCAGGTCTTCTCCGCGCTCATCGATACGATCGACCTGTCGCAGCTCTCCAAGCTTGGCAACGAGGCCGCGCGCGAGGAAATTCGCGATATCGTCAACGATATCATCACCATCAAGAATTTCGCGATGTCGATCTCCGAGCAGGAAGAGCTGCTCGAGGATATCTGCAACGACGTGCTCGGCTATGGCCCGCTGGAACCGCTGCTCGCCCGTGACGACATCGCCGACATCATGGTCAACGGCGCCGGCCAGACCTTCATCGAAGTCGGCGGCAAGACCGTCGAATCCGAAATCCGCTTTCGCGACAATTCGCAGCTTCTTTCCATTTGCCAGCGCATCGTCAGCCAGGTCGGCCGCCGCGTCGATGAATCCAGCCCGATCTGCGATGCGCGCCTGCCCGATGGCTCGCGCGTCAACGTCATTGCTCCGCCGCTGGCGATCGACGGGCCGGCGCTCACCATTCGTAAGTTCAAGAAGGACAAGCTGACGCTCGATCAGCTCGTTCGCTTCGGCGCCATCACGCCGGAAGGCGCGACACTGCTGCAGATCATCGGCCGCGTGCGCTGCAACGTCGTCATTTCAGGCGGTACGGGCTCGGGCAAGACGACGCTGCTGAACTGCCTGACCAACTATATCGACCGCGACGAGCGCGTCATCACCTGCGAAGACACTGCCGAACTGCAACTGCAGCAACCGCATGTCGTGCGTCTCGAAACCCGCCCGCCGAACATTGAAGGCGAGGGCGAGATCACCATGCGCGATCTCGTCAAGAACTGCCTGCGTATGCGCCCCGAACGCATCATCGTCGGCGAAGTGCGCGGACCCGAGGTTTTCGACCTGCTGCAGGCGATGAACACGGGTCACGACGGCTCCATGGGCACGATCCACGCCAATACGCCGCGCGAATGCCTGAGCCGCATGGAATCGATGATCGCCATGGGCGGCTTCAGCCTGCCGGCCAAGACCGTGCGCGAGATCATTTCCAGCTCCGTCGATGTCGTCATCCAGGCCGCCCGCCTGCGCGACGGTTCGCGCCGCATCACGCAGATCACCGAGGTCATCGGCATGGAAGGCGATGTGATCATCACCCAGGATCTGATGCGCTACGAGATCGAGGGCGAAGATGCGAACGGCCGGATCATCGGACGGCACGTCTCCACTGGCATCGGCAAGCCGCATTTCTGGGATCGTGCCCGCTACTATAACGAGGAGCGGCGCCTGGCGGCTGCCCTCGATGAGATGGAACAGAAGGCGCAATAGGGCTTACGATGTTTGGTATCGATCCGATAGTGCTGTTGATTGTCCTGCTGACGGCGGTCTCCGCCGCCGCGGTCTGCTATGGCATTCTCTATTCGCGGATCGAAACACAGAAAAAGGCGCAAGGCCGGGTCAACCGGGTCAAGCAGGCCGAAACCGACCGCGTCAAGGTCAAGGCTGCGCGCGATCGCGTCCAGGAAATGTCCAAGCGGCGCAAGTCGGTGCAGGATACGCTGAAGGATCTCGAGCGGCGCCAGTCCGAAAACACGAAAAAGAAGCAGTCGCTGAAGGCACGTCTGGCGCAGGCCGGCCTGTCGTTGACGCCGTCGCGCTTCTACATTTTCAGTGTGCTCTTCGGTCTTTTCGTCATGCTGGTCTTTTTCATCGTCGGCGCGCCGCCTCTCGTCATTTTGGGAGTATTCTTTGCGTCCGCCTTCGGCCTGCCGCGCTGGGTCATCGGCTTCCTCATCAAGCGCCGGCAAAGCAAGTTTCTCGAAGAGTTTCCGAATGCGCTTGATGTCATCACGCGCTCGCTTCGCTCGGGCCTGCCGCTCAACGATGCGGTGCGGTTGGTGGCCAGCGAGGCGCGAGAACCCGTCAAGACGGAGTTTCGGCGGGTGGTCGAGGCGCAGCAGGTCGGTCTTAGCATGTCGGACGCCTGCGCCCGCATCACGAACCATATGCCGCTGCAGGAAGTAAATTTCTTCTCGATCGTCATCGCCATCCAGGCCCAGGCGGGCGGCAACCTGTCGGAAGCTCTGGGCAACCTCTCGAAGGTGCTGCGCGAGCGCAAGAAAATGAAGGCAAAGGTTAAGGCATTGTCGATGGAGGCCAAGGCATCCGCCGTCATCATCGGCGCTCTGCCCTTCATCGTGATGCTGCTCGTCTATCTGACCTCGCCGCAATACATGATGATCCTGTTCACCGATCCGCGCGGCCATCTGATCTTGATTGCGGCCGGCATTTGGATGTCGCTCGGCATCTTCATCATGCGCAACATGGTCAACTTCGAGATCTGAGCAGAAGGAGCCGCGTAGCCCATGTCCGATCTGGCTGCCAATTTGACCGATCCCGGCACCCTTCTTGCCGTTGTGGTTGCCATTGCCGTCTTCGCGACCTTCTATACGATCGCCGTACCGCTGCTGGAGCGTGGTGATCTCAGCAAGCGCATGAAGGCCGTATCGACAGAGCGCGAACAGATTCGCGCCCGTGAACGCGCGCGGCTCAGCGCCGATGGCGGCAAGGCATCGCTACGCAGCCACAACAATCGAAACGTCAGACAGATCGTCGAGCGATTCAACCTGCGCAATGCGCTTGTCGACGCCAATACCGTCAATCGCTTGCGGTCTGCCGGCCTGCGCTCGGAAAATGCGCTCAACATGTTCCTGGTGGCGCGGTTTCTGCTGCCCTTCCTGTTTCTGGCGGTTGCGATCGTCGTCGTCTTCGTTCTCGGCTGGTTTGCCGCAAAGCCCTTGCCGATCCGTCTGCTTGGCGTCATCGGTTTCGCCTATCTGGGCTTCTATGCGCCGAACATCTATATCTCCAATCTGGTGACCAAGCGTCAGAAATCGATCAAACGCGCCTGGCCGGATGCTCTCGATCTGATGCTGATCTGCGTGGAGTCTGGCATATCCATCGAGGCCGGCATGCATCGCGTGTCCGAGGAGATGGCCGAGCAATCCCCGGCACTCGCCGAGGAAATGGTGTTGACCACGGCCGAGCTTTCCTTCCTGCAGGATCGCCGCACCGCCTTTGACAATCTCGCCGCCCGGACGCAGATCGATCTCGTCAAATCGGTGACGCAGGCGCTCATCCAGGCGGAACGCTACGGCACGCCGCTCTCGCAGGCTTTGCGCGTCATGGCGCAGGAAGGCCGCGACGAGCGCATGAACGAGGCGGAAAAGAAGGCGGCCGCGCTGCCGCCGAAGCTTACCGTACCGATGATCGTCTTCTTTCTGCCGGTCTTGATGGCGGTCATTCTCGGCCCGGCGATCATTCAGGCAATGGACAAATTCTGAGCCGCCGACTTGCTCGCGGCATGCGGGCATGATTATCTTCCATGCAATGTCGCCGATTGGCGCCAGGCGCATCGTTCCCGAAAGGCGCCGGGCGTTCATGTCGACCATGTTGGGAGGTCTCGCATGTCATCCTTGGCAATATTTTTCAGTGTCATCGCAGCAGTCTTCATCGGGGCCGTGAGCCCTGGCCCGAGCTTCGTGCTCGTTTCGCGCATCGCCGTTTCCCGCTCACGCAAGGCAGGTCTTGCCGCGGCCTTCGGCATGGGAACGGGTAGCGTCATTTTCGCGACCTTGGCCCTGTTCGGCTTGAGCGCATTGCTGATGAAGGTCGAATGGCTGTATCTGGCGCTAAAAGTCGCCGGTGGTCTCTATCTGATCTATATCGGCATCCGCATCTGGCGCGGTGCGGCGGACGATCTTCCCATCGATACCCCTGCGACGCCGGCTGCAGGCGGTGTGATGCGCAATTTCCTCTTTGCGCTCGGCACGCAGCTCAGCAATCCGAAGACGGCCATTTTCTACGGCAGTATCTTCGCCGCACTCCTGCCGGCGGCTCCGGCGCCCTGGCTGCTGCTTACGGTTCCGCCCGCAGTCTTCCTGGTTGAAGTGGGCTGGTACACGGTGGTCACGATGGCCTTTTCTTCGAACCGGCCGCGGGCCATCTATCTCGGTGCGAAGTTATGGATAGACCGGGTGGCCGGCGTCGTGATGGGCGCCCTCGGCGCGCGGCTTGTCGCCGAGGGGCTGCCGCGCCACATCTGGCGTTAAAGGCCAGCGGCTACGGGGCGTGGGCCTCAACCGCTCAGTCGCCGGTTTCCGGATTCGAAAGTTGGGTAGGGAAGCCGTTACGGCGCTCCCGCTCTATTGCTGGGCTATTTTCCTGGTGTCGCCGCTGGCGGCAAGCTTCTGCCAGGAATTCTGCTGTGCCAGCATGCCGCGCAGATAGGCGACGTTGGCATTTGCCTGTTGCGGCGTCAGTTCCTGGCGGGCGATTTGTTCAGCGTCCGCAAAGCGGCCCTGTAGCCCGACGACCAGTGCCAGGTTCTGCCGCACCCGGCTGTCGGCGCCCGGCTGGGCGACGGCCGTGCGGAGATAGCTTTCCGCATTCTTGAGGTCGCCGGTCAGCACATAGGACATGCCGAGATTGGAAAGGATGGTCGGCTCGTTCGGAGCCAGCACCAACGCGTCTCGATATTTGGCCCGTGCATCGGTGGAGCGCCCAAGCTGATCGAGGATAGCACCTTGCGCCGAAACCAGCCGCCAGTCCGGCCGGTCCGGCAGTTGCGCGCGGTCGATGGTCGACAGCGCTTCGTCGAGTTGCCCCGCCGCCGCCTGCGCCTTGCCATAAGCTGCCAGCACGCCGCGATCGCTCGGATTGGCGATCGCCACCTGCTGCATGACGGCAAGCGCCTGGTCGTTGCGGCCGCTCATGCGCAAGGCATTGGCATAATTGACGCCGGCATCGCGATCTTTAGGATTGGCGTCATAGGCCTTGCCATACGCCGCAGTTGCCTGCGCCAGATCAGTGCTGTTCATCGTGTCGAGAGATTGCGACGTCTTCGGAATCGAGCCGGTCGTCATCCGGTCTTTTCCGGTTGTCGAGCAGCTTGCGAGCGCGATCGCCAGAAGCGCAGCCGGAGCTCCCCGGAAAAGAAAGGTTCTGAATGAAGACGCAGCTGAGACGGCGGGCATGTCGCTTATCCCTGAATTCCTTATAGTCTTGCGCCCGGCCTAGAATCGGAACAGGGAAAGGTTCGACGCAATGTTCGCTCCAGCAATAATCTGTTAACCCTAACAGACGGTTAACTCTCGATTCCCTGAAGTCCCCGATTCCCTGAAGTCATCGTCAAAGGATAGTCATGGCCCCCTATCAATTCATCGAGCGCGCGACGCCTTTCAATTCGAAGGGTGGCGCGACCTTGCCGATCTTTGCCGTTACCCCGGCGCATATCGAGACCGGCACCATCGATCCCATCGCGCTCGATTGGGCCCGCAAGGCCGGCTACAAGGCCGAAAGCGGCTCGTTGTTGCTGATCCCGACCGCGGAAGGGCATCTAGGCGGAGCCTTGTTCGGCCTCGGCTCCAATCCGTCCGAGCAACCCTTCCTCACGGGCAAGCTGGCACGCAGCCTGCCGGCGGGCGACTGGCATATCGAGACAGCGCCCCTGACGGCGAACCGGCTCTCGCTCGGTTTCGGTCTCGGCAGCTACCGCTTTGATCGCTACAAGTCGGAGAAAACGGCGGCACCGACGCTGATGATCCCGCGCGATGCCGATGCCGCCGATATCAAGCGCCAGCTCGCCGGGGTCTTCCTCGCCCGCGATCTCATCAACACGCCGACCAACGACATGGGGCCGGAACAGCTCGAAGCGGCCTTCCGGGCGCTTGCCGAGCACTATAAGGCGGAAATGTCCGTCATCATCGGCGACGATCTGCTGAAGGAAAACTTCCCGCTCGTCCACACTGTCGGGCGTGCGAGCGCCGATGCGCCGCGTCTTCTGGAACTGCGCTGGGGCAAGAAGGGTCATCGTCGCATCACGCTGGTCGGCAAGGGCGTCTGCTTCGACACCGGCGGCCTTGATATCAAGCCGGCAGCCTCGATGCTTCTGATGAAGAAGGACATGGGCGGTGCCGCCAACGTCATGGGCCTGGCGCTGATGATCATGGACGCCAAGCTGAAGGTCGACCTGCGCGTCATCATTCCGGTCGTCGAGAACTCGATCTCGGCCAATGCCTTCCGTCCCGGCGATATCTACAGGAGCCGCAAGGGCCTGACCGTGCAGATCGACAATACCGATGCCGAGGGACGGCTGATCCTCGCCGACGCGCTCGCCTATGCCGACGAGGACGCGCCGGATTTGATGATCGACATGGCAACGCTGACAGGTGCTGCCCGCGTCGCGCTCGGCCCCGACCTGCCACCCTTCTTCACCGACGATAGCGAGCTTGCCGGCGATCTGACCGAGGCGAGCCTGGAGACGGATGACCCGCTGTGGCGCATGCCGCTCTATATGGGCTACGACAAGGATATCCGCACCAAATTCGCCGATATCACCAATGCGCCTGCCGGCGGCATGGCCGGCTCCATCACGGCCGCCCTGTTCCTCAAGCGCTTCGTCACGAAGACGCCGAGCTGGGTGCATTTCGACATCTTCGGCTGGGCACCAAGCGAACGTCCGCATTCGCCCGGCGGCGGCGAAGCGCAGGCGATCCGGGCGCTGTATCACCACATCAGGCAGAGCGTGCGATAGGATGCCGTTGTTCCTTCTCCCCGCATTGCGGGGAGAAGGGTTTGGCGAATTCCCCTTGAAACCGCCACGATCTTCGCCGAGACTGGAACGGCAGCGTAACGAATCTCGGGGTTGCCCTTGCCGCTCGAACTCTCCGCCTCGCAGGCTCTAGGCCTCTGGCATGGCGTGACGCTCGCTCAGGTGCGCCGCGAGGATCATGATTTGACGCTGCGGCAAACGGCGATCCTGCTGCAGATCTATCTTGTGCCGCCGCCCCATACCGTGCGGGGCCTCGCCGCGACCCTCGGCGTCACAAAACCAGTCATTACGCGGGCGCTCGACACCATGGGCCTGATGGGATTGGTCGACCGCGTGCGCGACGATCGCGATCGCCGCAACGTCATCATTAAGCGAACAGTCACCGGTGCGCTCTATCTTGAAAAACTCGGCGATCTCGTCATCGAGCATGGTCGCAAATTGTAATCTGGGAATTTCGTCATGACGCTCGACCGCCGTCTCAATGCTTTCAGGCCCGATCTTGCCGAGGCCTCTCTCAAGGGCAAGGTCGAAGCCGAGCGCTTCGTCGAGGGCAGCAGCGCGCGCGTCACGATACCTGTCATCGCGCTTCGGCCGAAGCCGGATCTTGCCTCAGGCATCGATACCGAGCTCTTGATGGGCGAAGTGGTGACGGTATTCGAGCGCCGCGATGGCTGGTGCTGGGTCAAGGCTCTGGCGGACGGTTATGTCGGCTATCTCCCGGAGACGGCAATCAAGGAAGGCGCAGCCGCGCCGACCCACGTCGTCATCCCGCAGCGCACTTTCCTCTATCCCGAGCCGGAGCTGCGCAAGCCGCATGCCGCAATCCTCTCCATGGGCAGTCTTGTACATGTGACCGGTACCGCAGAGGCACGGGGCAATCACTATGTCGTTCTGGAGGATGGCACCGCGATCTTCGCCAGGCATGTGCAGCCGATCGGCGATAACCGGGGCGGCGACTTTGTCGAGGTCGCCTTACGCTTTCTGGAGACGCCCTATCTCTGGGGCGGCCGCTCGGGCCTCGGCATCGATTGCTCCGGCCTCGTGCAGCTGGCGCTGTCGATGACGGGCCGTGCCGCTCCGCGCGATACCGACATGCAGGCCGCCGGCCTCGGCCAGCCGATCGAGCGCGAGGAGCTGAAGCGCGGCGATTTCGTCTTCTGGAAGGGTCATGTCGCAATCATGGAAGATCCGGAAACCATCGTCCACGCCAACGGCCATACCATGACCGTCGCCCGCGAGAATTTCGACGCGGCCATCGAACGGATCGGTTGGCTCTATGAGCGGCCGACCGGCTATCGCCGTTTCATCGACTGATTGCCCTCCGGAACCGTCTTTTCTCCCGTTCGTTATCTTTCTGATCGAGATATCCTATCGAGAGGAGAAAACTCATGCCCGTTACGGCCATGGAAAAGACGGTTCGGGATATTCTGTTCGACAGTCACCTACGCAAAAGCGGCAAGATCGACAGGCTGCGCGAGCTGCGCAGCGAGGCTCGGGCTATTCAGCGCGCCGGCAGCGAAAGCTCGATGAGCGCCGATGACGGCCTGCAGGACGATTTGCGCGTGATTGAAAAAGCATTGCACGATCTGGATGCCGATATCTCGCACAGGGGCGCCGCGACCTTGTAGCCGCGGCTGTTGTCGGCGCTTGTGGTGCCGATGGTTAAGGCGTGCGAGGGCGCGCGATCCAGATGCCGGCGACAATGACGATGCCGCCGAGGGCCTGCAGCAGCGTGACGTTTTCGCCGAACAGGAACCAGGCAAAAAGCGCGGCTGCGATCGATTCCAGGAAAATGACGAGCGAGGAGAAAACGGTCGGCAGTCGTCCGAGCGCGACCGAAAGCAGGCCTTGTCCGCCGGCGTGGCTGATGAGGCCGAGCGCCAGAAGCACACACCATCCCGAAATCGATTGCGGCAATATCCGCGGTTCGAAAAAGAAGGCGACGAGGAACAGGATCGTCGCGGTGATGACGCTCAATTCAAAGGTGACGCGCGCGGCATTCGTCCCGGGGCGAGCGGCACCGACCGCCAGAAAATAAAGGCCGAAGAAGGCTCCGGTGATGATGGCAAGAGCATCGCCGACGGCGCGGTCCGGATTGAACGCCAGGCTCTGGACCACAAGTGCCGTGCCGCCCGCAAGGCAGACGAGAAGCCCGAGAAGCGTAGCGCGACCGACCCTTTGCCTCAGCAGGAGCCAGCCGAAGATCACGACCCATAGCGGCGCCATCGTTGCGAAGAAGGTGGCGTTGGCGATCGTCGTCCGCATGATTGAGAGATGCCAGAAGAACAAGTCGCCCGTGAAGGCGATGCCGGCGAGAATGGTCGGTATCGTGAAGCTGGCGCGAGGCGCACTGGGCTCCGTGACCTCCGCGTAGCGCATCCATACCCAAAGGATCGGCAGCGCCAAAAAGACACGCCAGAAGGCGCTGGCGAAAGGCCCGACATCGGCAAGGCGCACGAGGCTCGGCGAAATGCTCATTGCCAGCGCCGCGAGAAGCATCGCCACGACACCAAGGAGAAAACCTCTCGAATCGGCACTCTCGCCGATGCCAGGGCTGCGCATATCGTATTCGGTGTCTGGTTGTGACATTCTCGTGCCTTTGCAAGTCAGATGATTTGTGGCGCAAAGCTAGTACGTAGGGGAAGAGGATTTAGCTCCATTTTGACGGCTTTCATGCAATTTTGTTTCCTCTTTGCGATAAGGATGTATTGAAATGCGCAAACCCGCCGATCTCGATGAGTTCGACCTGGCGATTCTCGAGATTCTCCAAAAGGACAGCGCGGTTCCGCAACGCGAGATCGGCGAACGGGTCAACCTCTCAGCAGCTGCCGTGCAGCGGCGCATCAAGCGCATGCAGGAAAGCGGCGTCATTCAGGCCAATATCGCGGTTGTCGATCCGGCAGCGGTGGGCCTGCCGATCACCATCGTCGTAGAGGTGCATATCGCGAACGAACGCTATGACCTGATCAACGCCATCAAGCGCAGCTTCGTGGAAGCGCCTGAGGTCCAGCAGTGCTACGGGGTCACCGGGGAGGCCGACTTCGTGCTCATCGTCGTCGTCGCCACCATGTCTGCCTATGAGGACGTTGCCCGGCGTCTTTTCTACGACAATCCGAATGTCACGAAATTCAAGTCGCTCGTCACCATGGATCGGGTGAAGATCGGCCTGTCCCTGCCGTTGTCGCTCGACTAGCTCAAAACGGGATGCGATCTATCACCCCGGCCGCTTCGGCCAGTTCGTCACGCCACCGCTCCAGTCCTCGAAGGCCTTCGAGAGGCGAAGCACCAGCATGTCGTCGAAGCGCGGGCCGACGATCTGCATGCCGATCGGCATGCCGGAGCGGGAGAAGCCGCAATTGATCGATGCGGCCGGCTGCTCCGACATATTCCACGGAACGGTGAAGGCGATATGTTCGAAAGGCCGCGCCGGGTCGTTGGTGGGGGAAGCCCATTCGGCGGGATAGGAGACGATCGGATTGCTTGGCGAAAGCACGGCGTCCACGTCTGAGAAGAGCCTGCCGCAGCTCTTGCGCATCTCGTAGGTCTGGTTGAAGCCGCGAACGGCATCGACGCCGCTGATATCGGCGCCGCCCTTCGCCCAGCTATAGATATAGGGCAGGATGCTGTTGCGGCGTTCCTCGCTCAATGCTGTCATGTCGCCCCAGAAGCGGGCGCGCCAGAAGGCATCAAGTCCGTCAAGCATCTGCCTGGTCAGCACCGGCGCGACGTCGACGATGATGGCGCCTGCTTCTTCGAAACGTTTGGCGGCGGCAACGACCGCATCGCGTATCTCCTCGTCGACAGGCAGGCCGCAGCCGGCATCCAGCATCAGGCCGATCTTCATGCCCCGGACGTCGATATCGAGATCCATCCACTCGATGTTATCAGGCGCGAGGCTGGTGCAGTCGCGCCAGTCGGGCCGCGAAAGTGTCGCCATGGAAAAGGCAGCATCCTCGACCGTGCGGGTCATTGGTCCGGCGCAGCGCCCGAGATAATAGGGATCGATCGGAATGCGGCCATTGCTCGGCTTGAAGCCGAAAATGCCGGTCCACCCTGCCGGCAGGCGTATCGAGCCGCCAATATCGGTGCCGATATGCAGCGGTCCGTAGCCGGCTGCCGCGGCCGCCGACGCACCGGCGCTGGAGCCGCCCGGATTTTGGCTCGGATCCCACGGATTGCGGCTGAGCTTGTGAAAGCTGGAAAGGCCTGATGACAGCATGCCGTAATCGGGGCAGGTGGTTTTCGCGAAAATCACCGCACCGTCCTCGCGCATCCGAGCGGCGATGGGCGCGTCCTCGGCGGCAGGGACGAGCTCGACGGCCGCCGTGCCGAGCGGCACCGGCTGGCCTTTGGTGGCGATCAGTTCCTTCAGCGTCACCGGAATGCCGTCCAGTGTCCCAAGCGGTGCACCCTTCGCCCAGCGCTCTGTCGAAGCGGCTGCCTGCTTGCGTGCATCCTCGGGGTCATAGGCATAGAGAGCAGCGATAGTCGGCTCCCATGCCTCGATATGCGTCTCGAGCGCCAGCCAGTATTCGCTGGGAGACAGGCTCTTGTCGGCGAACTTGCGTCGGAGGTCTCGGATGGAAAGATCGGTAGGTTCGGTCATGATCTATACTCTTTATCTCTCAATCAGCGTGTCGCCTCGCGTGGGTCGAGGAGATCGCGCAGCCCGTCGCCGAGCAGGTTGAAGCCAAGCACGGAGAGCGCGATGGCAAGCCCTGGGAGGAGGGCGAGCCACGGCGCGACGTGGAAATAGGTTTGTGCGTCGGCCAGCATTCGTCCCCAGGTCGGTGCCGGCGGCGGCACGCTCAGACCCAGGAAGGCAAGCCCGGCCTCCGTCAGGATCGCAAGACCAAGCTGGATCGTCGCCTGGACGATGATGCTGCCCATGATGTTCGGCAGGACATGGCGCAGCGTGATGGAAAGTTGCGTATTGCCGATGGCGCGTGCCGCCAGCACATAGTCCCGGCTCCAGGCCTGCAAGGCCGAGCCGAGTGCGACGCGGGCAAAGACCGGCACCATGAAGACGGCAATGGCGATGATGGCCGTCATGCGCCCGGTTCCAAGAAACGCACCGAGGATCATGGCCGAGAGAATCGGTGGCAGCGCGAAGATCACGTCGCAGGCGCGCATGACAAGCGCCTCGAACAGGCCGCGTTGCGCAGCGGCGGAGACACCGATGATCGTTCCGATCGTCCCGCCGATCGCGACTGATGACACCGAGATCGACAGCGAATTCCAGCAGCCAGCCATCAGCATCGACAGGATGTCGTGGCCAAGCTGATCGGTGCCGAGAAGCCCGAAGCCGAAGGGGGGCTCCAGTTTGTGGGTGATCTGCATCTTCGCTGGCGGCACCGGTGTCCAGAACAATGAGACGATGGCGACGCCGACGAGAGCAAGGATGATAAAAGCACCGACCATGAGGTTCGCGCGTCGCAATGTCCGAAAACGGCGGCGGGAGGGCTGGGTGGTAGCTCCGGTTTCAGCAATGCTCATCGTGCGCCTCCCGCCCGCAGCCGGGGATCGATGACGAGATAGGAAAGATCCACCAGGAAGTTCACGACGATGACGAGGCCGGCAAAGAACAGCACGACATCCTGAAGCACGATCACGTCACGCTGGCTGAGCGCCTGATAGGCGAGGCGGCCGAGCCCGGGCAGGGTGAAGACGTTTTCGATCAGCACGGCGCCGGCGACCAGAAAGGTGAATTGCAGCCCGAGAATGGTCAGCACCGGAACCAGCGCATTCGGCACCACATGCCCCCAGAGCACGCGGCTGCGCGACAGGCCCTTGGCGATCGCCGTGCGGGCAAAATCCTCATGCAACGTATCGAGCACAGCCGAGCGTGTCACCCGTGTCAACAGCGCCGCCTGCGGCAGCGCGAGGGCGACGGCAGGCAGCACCAGCGATTTCAGCGCCGGCCACCATCCGCTGTCCCAGCCGGGAAAGCCGCCCGCCGGCATCCAGCCGAGCGAAGTGGCGAACAAAAGCACCAGCAGCAGGCCGACCCAGAAGCCAGGTACGGCGATGCCCATCTGCGAAAACAGCGTGGCGATGATATCGAAGAAGCCACCGCGTCTTGCCGCTGCGGCAACGCCGAGCGGCACGGCAACGAGAATGGACAGCACAATGGCAAGGATCGCAAGCGGCAGGGTGACAGCCAGACGCTCCGCAATGAGGCCCGCGACCGGCACGCCGTAGGTATAGGACGTGCCGAGATCACCCGTCAGCGCGCCGGCTAGCCATTGGCCGTAACGGACGATCAAGGGCTGGTCTAGGCCCATGTCGTGCCGTAGTGCGGCCAGCGTTTCCGGCGTCGCCGACGTGCCGAGCGTGATGGCGGCGGGATCGCCCGGCAGCAGCGCCATGACGGCAAAGACCAGCAGCGAGACGGCAATCAGCGTCAGGATAAGCCCGAAAATCCGACGGATGAGGAGTGCGATCATAGCATGTCCATGGCCGATCATGCCCTAGCATCGAAATGGGTGGCATCGAAATGGTTGGCAGCGGGCGAAACTCTCCGCCCGGCCGCCCTACAAGCGAAAGCGATCAGTCTTCCCAGGAAACGTTGGTCAGCACGTTCGAGGGGATCGGCTCGTTTTCCCAGAGACCCTTAAGTTTCTTGTCCCAGACGCCGAGCTTCGGCATGACGAAGAGGAAGAGCGCCGGCACATCTTCGGCAAGAATGCCCTGCGCCTCGCCGTAGAGCTTGTTCTGCTCGGTGGGATCGGCCGTCAGCTGGATCTTCTTCATGAGATCGTTGAAGGCCGGATTCTTGTAGTTGAAGTAATAGGGATCGCGTGAGTAGATATCGATGTCCATCGGCTCGGCATGGGCGACGATGGTCATGTCATAGTTGCGGCCGCTGAAGACGTCCTGCACCCATTTGGCCGGGAATTCCGTCGGCTCGATGTTCATCGTCACGCCGATATCGGCAAACATCGCCTGCATCACCTGAGCGCTGCGCGGCGCATAGGCCATCTGCGGTGTCTTGATGGTGAAGGTGAAACCATTTGGATAGCCGGCTTCGGCAAGCAGCGCCTTGGCCTTGGCGGCATCGTAGGGCAGCGTGCCGGTCAGGTCCTTGTAGCCGGGATCGTTCGGCGTGTAGTGGCTGCCGATCGCCGTGCCGAGGCCGGACCAGGCGCCTTCGATGATTGTTTTGCGGTCGAGCGCCATCATCAGCGCCTGGCGCACGCGCTTGTCGTCGAAGGGCTTGCGCGTGTTGTTCATGCCGGCCACGACTTTGAGCTCGGTATTGCCGATCTTGGTCGTCAGCCTGGCATCGCCCTCGAAGGAATTCATGAGTTCAGGCGCGCCGAATTCCGGAAAGGCATCGAGGTCGCCGGCCTTCAGCGCCGCTGCCTCCGCCTGCGGATCGGTAATGAAACGGAAGGTCACTTTTTCAAGCTTCACATCGACCGACTTGTTCCAGTAGTCCGGGTTTTTGATGAGGTCGACATGGTCGCCCTTGGCCCAGGAGGAGAATTTGAAGGGCCCGGTGCCGATGGGTGTCGTCTTGTCGTTGGCGGAGGATTTCGGCCCGACCATGACGGAACTCGGCCAGCCGAGCCAATAGAGCAGGCTGCCGGTCGGCGAGGAGAGATGCAGGACCAGCGTTTCAGCATCCGGCGTGTCGATCGAGGCAATGGTCGAAAAGAAGCGCTTCTGCGGATTGACGGAATCGGCGCCGCGAGCGCGATCGAGCGTAAACTTGGCGGCGGCGGAATCGAAGGCCTCGCCGTCGTGGAATTTCACGCCGGTCTGCAGCTTGAACGTATAGGTCAGGCCGTCAGGCGAAATTTCCCAGCTCTTGGCGAGCTGCGGCACGATCTTGCCGCTTTCGTTGATGGCCACCAGTCCTTCGAAAATGTTCTGCCAGGTGACCTGACCGATCGCGACGGGGGCAGCGATCGTCGGATCGAGACCGGTCGGCTCGACGCTCATGCCGAGATTGAGTGTCGTCTTCGCGGCTTCAGCTTGTGTCAGACCCATCATCAGTAGGCCGGCGGAAACTGCAGCGCCACAGGCAAGCCGGCGCGCGACGTCGCCCAGGCTCGGGCGTGAAAACTTGGTCATGTCGGTTCCCTTGCTTTTTGCCCGCATGTCCGGCTTCCCTCCGGCATGCGGTCTTTTTCAGGATAGTGTCATCTCACAGGCGCACACACAATTCCGAAAATGTGTGCTCGGTGTAGCCAAAACCGCTACACTGGTTTTGCCTTCTACAGCGTTTCGTTCAATCCTGCCTCCCCTTGGCGGAAAGTTGCTGGCGCATGAAGCGCTCGATGAAATCGAGCAGCTTTCCGGCCGCGAAGGAGAGCTGGCGATCGGGTGTGACGCAGAGGTCGACTGGCGTTCTCACCCCCTTGCCGTCCGCGACCGGCCGCGCGACGAGCTGACCCGCCTCGATCTCCCTTTGAACCGTCAGCGCCGGCAGCATGGTGATTGCCGCGCCCCGCAGCACCAGTTCCTTCTGCATTTCCAGCGAGCCGGTCTCGAATATGGGATCGAGCCTCAGTCCCTCACGCTCGAACAGCGCATCGAAGGCCTGCCTTGCGCCGAAGGAGCGATCGGGCACGGCGAGCGCGTGCGCTGCGATCTCGGCAAGCGTGATCTCCTTGACGGCCGCAAGCGGATGTGTAGCGGCGGCAATCACATCGTAGATCAGCTCGGAACGCAGACGAACCTGGGTGCCGGACAGCGGTGGGGCAAATAGCGTCACTGCAATATCGGCCTCGGCATTTTTGACGGCTTCGATAGCGCTGCGAGCGCTGGTAATCGTCACTTCGAAGTGCAGGCGCGGATAGTGCAGGCTGAATTCGGCCAGCGCCGGCGCGAGGATATTGGCGACCGACGCGCCATTGGCATAGATGCTGACGGTCCCGCGCTGCAGACCTTTGAGGTCTTCGATCAGCTGGTGGACATGGTCGAGCTCGCGCAACGTCCGGCCGGCGCGTTCCGCCAACAATTCGCCGGCAGCCGTTAATTTGATGCCGCGAGCACTGCGTTCGACCAGCTGCGTGCCGAAATGATATTCGAGGTTCTCGATCTGGCGGCTGATGGCCGTCGGCGCCACGTTCAGGTTTTCAGCCGCCTGGCGCATCGAATTGGTGCGCACCAGCTCGTCGAAATAGATCAGCGCGCGGATCTGCATGCGCGAGATCTCCCGTTAGACGGCAGGCTTGGCGAAGCGATCCCGCCACGCCGCTTGCCCACCTTCGACCGGCAGCGCCGTCGCCTCGTAGACGCCGCGGGCGATGGCGCGCGCCATGACTGTCGTGGCGAGGTGGCAGAGCTCCATGAAACCAGGCATATCGTCGCGCGCATGCCTGCCGGTGGACGCGGCAAATACCGTATCTCCGTCGAGTGGCAGATGCGTCGGCAGGAGTGCCCGGGCAAAGCCGTCATGGGCTGAGATGGAGAGGCGATGTGCTTCCGCCTTGGTCAGCTGGGCGTCGGTGACGACGGCGCCGATGGTCGTGGCGGTGATGTTGGTGCCCTTCAGCCGCAGGCGTGAATCGGCCACCTGAGGCATGCCGAGGCCGCCGAATTCGCCATTTTGCTCGAAGGGAGCCGCCCAGAAATGCGGGCCGTCGCCGATGGTGGCGGAACCGAGTGCGTTGACGGCGACGATTGCAGCGATCCTGTATCCCTGGCTGCTGACGGCACTTGCCGAGCCGAGGCCGCCTTTGACCGTTGCCGTCGTGGCGCCCGTGCCGGCGCCGACGCTTCCAAGCGCAAACGGCCCTTTATTTGCGGCCTTGAAGGCGGCATATCCCATGTCGCGATAGGGCGAGTGCAGCCCCCAATCCTTGTTGCCGCCATTGATGAGATCGAACAGGATCGCCTGCGGCACGATCGGCACCAGCGCGCTGCCGACCTGAAGACCGCGGCCGATCTCCCTCAGGCCAGCCTGCACCCCTCCCGCCGCATCGAGGCCGAAGGCGGAGCCGCCCGAAAGAACGAGGCCGTCCACCGTACCGACAGTCATAGCCGGGTCCAGCAACGCTGTATCCCGCCCACCCGGCGCGCCGCCGAGAACGGTGCAGGAGGCGACAGCCGGCTCATCGAAGACGATGGCGGTGACGCCGGAGCCGAGCGCAAGATCGGTAGAGTGACCGACGGCGACGCCTTCGACATCGGTCAGGAGATTAAGGAGGTCAGCCAATGAAAAATCCTTCGCCGTTTACAACGCGAGGTCGTCATGGCGATAGGATCGTAAAGAGGGGGAAAAGACAAGATGGGTTTGTTCAACCCAAGCGGTCCGTGGCTGGAGGCTTTGGAGCTTCGGCGTTTCGCAAGGAGGCGCCTGAAGCTCCCTTCGGAGGAAGCCATGCGACGGCTTCAAATAAAAAAAAGCCCCCACCCTGATTTTATCAAAGGGTGAGGGCTGGGGATGGGATTGAGTAAAAGCGCAGGTGATCCGATCCATCAAACATGGATCGGTTTTGCCTGTTGGCGGGAGAGAAGGGCGCGGATCGCAAGCTTCACTTCGTCCGCGTTTCTGAAATGCTGCTCGTCCAGATCATGGACATGGTATTTGACAGCGATGAACTTGAGCCGATCCTGGTCAGGAACGACGATGCCGACGGGAACGCCGGCGTATTCGATTACTTGCTTCTTCATAAATAGACTCCCTCTGCGCACGCACGGCGCAGACATGGCGAATTGACTGTTTGATTCCGGTAGGGAGGACGAACGTCACATTCGACAGCACGGGCGGGAGAGCGCGCCCGAACGGTCATTGCCAAGTACGGATCGCCCAAGGATCGAAGCGATGACTTTTCTATTCAGCATGTCACTTCCTCAATTGGCGTTGTACTTGCTAAGGGGCCCCAGTAGCGGAGCACCGCGATCGGTGCGCTATTGTCCACTACATTAGTAGATAATAGCGATTGCATCCTCAGAAACATATTCCGAAAGATGTCAAAATGTCGACGATCAGGAAAATAAAATTTCCAGCCTGGCGGATTGCGGGGAAGGTTGTCTTAAAACCTTCGTGTTGCTACCCGTGTCGGTGTGGCTCGCCGATCACCGAGTGACAGATAGGAACTGGCGCGAGATTCGACAATGCCCCGACAGCATTAAAATTCACGCGCCGCTAAAACACCTCAATGGTTAACGGCGCGACGAGAACGTCAAAATCCATCCTCAAGCACTTTTTCCAGGGCCTTCACGAAGAAATCGGCGCTCTCGGCCGCAAGGCATAGCGGCGGCTTGATCTTCAACACATTCAAGTGATCGCCGGTCGGCTGCATGATGACCCCGAGATCGAGCAGGTGCTCGCAGATTGCAGCCGTCTCCTCGCTCGCCGGCATCAGACTTTCGCGGTCACGCACGAATTCCACTCCAAGATAAAGCCCCGTGCCATGCACGGCGCCGATCAGCGGGAAGCGATCCATGAGAGCAATCAGCCCAGCCTTCAGCCGGTCGCCGACGACACGGGCATTTTCCTGCAGGTTCTCGTCCTTGAGAACGTCGAGAACGGTGAGGCCGACGATGCAGCTGACCGGGCTGCCGCCGGCTGAGGAGAAGAAATAGCCCTCCTTTTCCAGCGATTCGGCGATCTCGCGGCGGGTGATGACGGCGCCGAGCGGATGACCGTTGCCCATGCCTTTGGCAATGGTGATGATGTCGGGCACGACGCCTTGCGTTTCGAAACCCCAGAAATGCTCGCCGAGCCGGCCGTAACCCACCTGCACTTCGTCGGCGATGCAGAGGCCGCCGCGCTGGCGCACGACATCGTAAACCCCTGCAAGATAGCCATGCGGCAGCGCGATGCCGCCGGCATTGCCATAGACCGGTTCGGCGATGAAGCCGGCAAGCCCATCTCCCTTTTCGTCCATGGCCTGCAGTTTGGCCATGACGTCGTTGAGATAGTCGATCCCTGAATCCGGGCCACGGAAGGGGCCGCGATAGGTATTGGGAGAGAGGACGGGGTGCACCCAGTCCGGCCGCGTCGTCAGCGCCTGCGGATTGTCGGCAATCGAGGTGGAGACCGCGTCGCTTGCGACAGTCCAGCCGTGATAGGCCTCCAGCAGGCAGAGCATGTTCCTTTTGCCGCTATGCGCCCAGGCAAGGCGGATCGCCAGATCATTGGCTTCCGAGCCGCTATTGATGAGGAAGACGCTGTCGAGTCCATCAGGCGCCAGCGTTGCCAACCGCTCAGAGAACTCGGCAACGGCCGCATAATGGAAGCGGGAGTTGGTGTTGAGGCGGGACCATTGCTGGGCGATCGCTGCCGTCAGCCGCGGATGGGCATGGCCGAGCGTCGTGACGTTGTTGACCATGTCGAGGTAGCAGCGCCCCTGCATGTCGAACAGGAACTCGCGCCAGCCGCGTTCGATCTGCGGTGGGGCATCATAATAATGTTTTTGCGGCTTGGCGAAGCGAGCATTGCGCAATGACAGTAGTGTGGACGCATCCGGCCACGGCGCCTCGCATGCCGGGTTCAGGAGAGCGACAGGCGAGGGGGAGACGGCCGACCAGCCCTCGGCTTGATCCGCAGTCGCAAAGAGCGGCGGCACGAGGTTGGGTACGCGGCAAAGCTGGATGCGCAATCCTCCGATCGCCGAACCCTCGCTGCCGATCGTCCCGATCGTCGCGCCTTGCTCGATGGCCGCTCCGTCCTCGAGAGCGCTTTCGACGCCGTCGAGATGCAGGCTCATTTCCTCGCCGCCCAGCGCGAAATGCTGGCCCTGCCGTTGCAGCAGGCCGGCGAAGGGAGCCGCAACCGTGGCGCCGGCCGGCAGGCAGACATCGCAATGCAGGGCGAAATTCTGCGGCGGAGCCATATTGAGTGGAGCGGCGAGAGACAGGCGGAATTCGCCGTAGCGGGTTGCCGCAGCCCCGGAGGCGATCGCCGTCTGGGCAAGCAGCCGCCAGTCCATATCCGGCTTCTGCCAGTTGCCGTCCGTGAAGTCAGGCCCGGTGACGGAAAGATCGATGGCGGCAATCTGCGAGGGGTCGATGTCGGGCAGCAGCGCCGACCAGCCATCGGTCTCGACCGGGGCGACATCGAAGCCGATCGTCCGCAGGATTGCCGCTTCCATCACGTCCGGCTGCGCCTCGGTTGCGACATCGAAGATTTCGCGTTCGAAGTCGAGATTACCGCGCGCATAGTCGTTGTCGGGATCGATGGCGAGCTGCTGCTCGGTGCTGGCGGCAAGAATGACGGCGCGTGCGACGATCAGCGGCCATAGCGCCTTGGCTTCGACCTCCTCCAGCGGATAGATCGCGTGATAGGCCTTGATCGCCGGAAGAATATGGAAGGGGTTACCGCCTGCGTGATGCAGCAGCGACGCACAGGTGACGGCGAGATCGCCGACCAGCCAGCCCTGGATGATATCGCCGAAATCGATGACGCCATCGGGCACGAGCTGTCCATGAGCATCGGGATGGCTGACGACATTGTCGTCGGTGACATCGTGATGCACCGGCTGCACGCGCAATTGGCTCGCAAGCGGCTGGATGCGCTTGACGGCGGAGACCATCGCCTTGGCGATGCGGTCGCGCGCCTCATGATCGGTTATGGCCGACAGCAGCTGCACGGCGACCGGACCCGCCCGTCTCAGATCCCATTGCAGGCTGCGGTGAAGGCCGGGATGATCGAAATCGGCAAGATCGCGGGCAAGCCTGGCGGAAAGCGCGCCGAGCCCGGCAACTGCGGCCGGCGGCAGATGCTTGCGTCGCGTCAGCGTTTGACCGGGGAGAAAGCCAAGCAGCCTGATGAGATAATCCTGTTCGCGGACGGTGACGGCGAGAATATCGCGGCCATTCAGGGAGGGCACGACGTCAGGCACGCGCGGCGCATCCAGCTTGGCATGCAGATGGCGGATGGCGGCATTCTGTGCTTCCAGCTCGACCAGCTCGTATTCGGGCCGGCAGATCTTCAGTACATAGGCGTTGTCGCCGGCATCGATGCGATAGTTGCGATCCTGCTGGCTGCCGAGTTCGGTCAGCATCCCGCTCAGACCGTAATGCGTCTGCAGGATTTCGGCTGCCTCCTCCGGTGTCACGTCCGGTCTCGGCAGTTGCATACGGTTCACGAGCGTGGCGTCGGCCATGGCATCCCCCGGATGGTTCATTCGCATCGACACTAAACCATTCCATCCTAAAGAAAATTACCCAAAACAGATAGGGTAGTCGAGCGGCGAGGGGGAAGATAGGCCGCAGAATGCAGCCGGCTAGGCATAACGGCTTATTCAACCTCGATGGAATAGCTGCAACCGGCAAGCGTCTTGCCCGGATGAGTGTCGACGGTGGAGACGTTGAGCGAGATGCGCGTCTCCAGCACGGTGTCTGAGTTTTCCCGCTGGTCCTTGCGTGACAGGATGACCTTCTCGCCGAGAAACTTGTTCGGCTGGTCGACCGAAGCTGTCACGCCAAGCTGTTTGGCGAGTGAATGCGGGTCTGTCTCGTCGAATACGGCAAGCGGCCCGGTTGAGGCAAAGACAATCCTGTTCGTCTGCCGTCCGAAAACGGTCATGGGCGTCGAAAGCTGGAATTCGCGCAGGAAGGGATTGTCCGATGGCAGCTCGCTGATGCTGAGCTGCTTCATGGCCACAGCACTTTCCGGCCCGGTCAGCCACATGGCGAAATTATTGTAGCTCGGCACGTCATAGGTCGTGCATTCGATCAGCTTGGCGAGATCGATCTTGGAGGGGTCCTGTTCCGCCGTTTCGGCATGGGATGCCGGCGCAGATAGCAGGAGCGCCGCCAGCAGCAGCGTTCCAAAGCGGTAGAATGACATGTCCTCTCCTTGATCTCCGCGCGATTCGATACCGGTGATATCAAATCGCGCTTCGGAGCGAAAAGGAAAGGGAGCGGGCTGAAGTCGAACCTCGGCGCCTCACCCCATGCGCTCGGAGGCATAGGACCCCGGACTTGCCGGGAAGACGACGGTGCGGTTGCCGTTGAGGAAGGTGCGGAAGTGGATATGGGCATGGATGGCGCGGGCCAGCACCTGGCTCTCCACATCGCGGCCGATCGAGACATAATCCTCGGCCGACTGCGCATGGGTGATGCGCGCCGTGTCCTGCTCGATGATCGGACCCTCGTCGAGATCGGCCGTCACATAATGCGCCGTCGCCCCGATCAGCTTCACCCCGCGCTCATAG
>JAAMEZ010000026.1 GCA_013322215.1 Martinezella rhizogenes | reverse complement strand
CTCGATCGGCATCGGCGTCATGGGCGGTATGATCTCGGCGACCGTCCTCGGCGTCTTCTTCATCCCGCTGCTCTTCGTCTCCGTCCGCCGTATCTTCAAAGGCAGGGTCGGCCCGGTGACGACGCAGGAGACGCCAGCGCCCGATAGCGGCACCACGCACTAAATAAACGCCGCCCGCCCTCAGCATCGAGAAGCGGGTGGTTTTAATCCAGACTCGAACAAAAGGCTCCGGTGTAACACCGGAGCCTTTTGCTTTCCTGGCTCAATGGGAATCGGAAACAGCGGCAGGAACAAGATCTGCAATGCGTAAGCTGGGACCGTTTCAGCTTGAGGAAGCCGGAACCGGCGCGGCAGGCTGCGGCTTCGGCGACCATTTCGCATGTAGCTTGGCAAGCATCAGATAGATGATCGGCGTCGTATAGAGCGTCAGCACCTGCGAGACGACAAGACCGCCGACGATGGTGATGCCGAGCGGGCGGCGCAGCTCCGAGCCCGGACCGGTCGCGATGATCAGCGGAATGGCGCCCATCAAGGCGGCAAGCGTCGTCATCAGGATCGGCCGGAAACGCTTGAGGCATGCCTGATAGATCGCCTCCTCCGAAGACAGACCGAGCGTACGCTCGCCCTGCAGCGCAAAATCTACCATCATGATGCCGTTCTTCTTGACGATGCCGATCAAGAGGATGATGCCGATGAAGGCGATGATCGTTAGTTCGGTACCGCTGATGGCGAGTGCAAGCAGCGCACCGAGGCCGGCAGACGGCAGCGTCGAGATGATCGTCAGCGGATGCGCCAGGCTTTCGTAGAGAATGCCGAGAACGATATAAACAGTCAGCAATGCCGCCAGCAGCAGCAGCGGCTGGCTGCCGGACGATTGCGTGACGCTCGCCGCATCGCCGGCAAAATCCGCATGCAGCGTGTCGGGCAGATGCATGTCCAGCACCGCCTTCTGGATGGCATCGTTCGCCACCTGCAGCGGTGTATTGAGCGCCAGATTGTAGGAGATGGTGACGGAGGGATATTGGCCCTGGTGATTGACCACCAGCGGCGCCAGCGTCCGGTCGATCGACGCCACCGCGCTCAGCGGCACCTGCGTGCCGCCAGACGCTGGCACGTAGAGCTTGGAAATATCATGCGGATCGAGCGCATAGTTGGGATCCGCCTCCAGCACGACACGATACTGATTGCGCTGCGTATAGATCGTCGAGATCTGCCGCTGCGCGAAGGCGTTGTTGAGCGCCGAATCGATGGACTCGATGTTGACGCCAAGCTGGGAAGCGAGGCTGCGATCGATATTGACGGTCGCCTGCAGGCCGTTGGGCTGCCTATCGGTCGCAACATCGGTCAATCCCGGAAGCGCCTGCAGGCGCTCCAGCAACTTGGGCGCCCATTCCACCAGCTCGTCATAGTTCGCGCCCCAGATCGTGAACTGATACTGCGACTGCGACTGGCGGGCGCCGGCCCGGATATCGCCGGGCGAAAACAGGAACGTGCTGAGGCCTGGAACAGCCATCAGCTGCTTGCGGAGCCGGTCTATGACCTCGGCCGTCGACGCCCGCTCCGATTCCGGCTTCAGCGAGATATAAAGCTGGCCGCGATTGATGGAACTGGAAAAACCGCCGCCGCCGACGGAGGAGCCGAGGCCAGAAACAGCCGGGTCTTTCGAAGCGATATCCGCCGCCTGCTGCTGCAGCTTGACCATGGCGGGATAGGAGATGTCGGTCGCCGCCTGCGTTCCGCCCTGGATGAAGCCGGTGTCGTCCTGCGGGATGAAGCCCTTCGGAACCTTGACGTAGAGATAGCCCGACATGACCACGCAGCCGATGATGACGAGCACCGACAACACTCGGTGATGCAGCACCGCCCGCAGCGTGCGGCCATAAAAGCCGGTAATGGCGCCCAACGTGCCCTCGACGACGCGGCCGAACAGGCCGGGCCGGGCATCAACATCATGCTGGCGCAGGCGATGGCCGCAGATCATCGGCGTCAGCGTCAGCGACACCAGCGTCGAAACGACGATGGTGAAGCCGAGCGTCAATGAGAAGGTCTGGAAGAAGCGGCCGACAATGCCGCCCATGAAGAACAGCGGAATGAAGGCGGCGAGCAGCGACAGGCTGATCGAAACCACCGTGAAGCCGATCTGCTTCGCCCCTTCGAGCGCCGCCCGCATCGGCTTCATGCCGGTTTCGAGATTGGCATAGATATTCTCGATCATGACGATGGCGTCGTCGACGACGAAGCCGACGGAGACGGCAAGCGCCATCAGCGAGAGATTGTCGATCGACAGCCCGAAGAGCCACATCGCGGCAAAAGTGCCGGCAAGCGACAGCGGCACGGTGACACCGGCAGCGACAGTCGGCGTCGCGCGCCGCAGGAACACGAAGACGACGGCCATGACCAGGCAGATGGTGGCAAGCAGCGTCCACTGCATGTCGTTGACGCTGGCATGGATCGTCGTGGTGCGGTCGGAAAGGATCGATATTTTGACGCCGGCGGGAATGAGCCGCTGCAGCTCCGGGATCAGCTGCTTGACGCCATCGACGGTGGCGATGACGTTCGCATCCGCCTGCTTGGTGATGTTGAGCAACACGGCCGGCTTGCCGTCATACCAGGCATCCGAGCGGCTGTTGCGCACGCCGGGCTCGACGGTGGCGATATCGGAGAGGCGTACGGCGGTGCCGTCGCCGCTCTGCACGATGATCCGCCCGTAGGCCTCCGGCGTCCGCAACTGGCTGTTCACGGCGAGGGAGAAAGCTCCTCCGGCTCCATCAATGGAACCGAACGGTCCGAGCACGCTGGCATTGACGATCGCCGTGCGGACGGCGTCGAGCGACAGGCCCATGGCCGAGAGCCGATCGGGGTCGAGCCTGACGCGCACCGCCGGCTGATCGGCGCCGCTTACGGTAACGCCACCGACGCCATCCACCTGCGAAATGCGCTGCACGACCACCGTGTCGGCCGCATCATAGATGGCGCTCGCAGGAACGTTGTCGGATGTCAGCGCCAGGATCAGGACGGGTGCCGCGGCCGGGTTGATCTTGCGGAAGGATGGCAATGTCGGCAGATCGCCTGGCAGGTCCGTCGCCGCCGCGTTCAGAGCCGCCTGCACATCCTGGGCAGCGCCATCGACGCTGCGCGAGAGATCGAATTGCGCGATGATACTGCTCGACCCGAGCGAGCTGACCGACGTCAATTGCGTGATGCCGGCAATGGTGCCGAGATGGCGTTCGAGCGGCGCCGCGACGCTTGCCGCCATGCTGGCGGGATCGGCGCCTGGACGGCTGGCGGAGACGACGATCGTCGGCAGGTCCACGGTCGGCAGGCTCGCGACAGGCAGGAAACGATAGGCAACGATACCGAGGATCATCAGCCCGATCGCCAGAAGCGTCGTCCCGACAGGGCGTTTGACGAACGGCTCGGAGATGTTCATGTCTCGCCACCCGCCAAGTCGTTCATCTCAGCGCTTGGCATGCCGCTGGTGCGGCCGACGACCTTGGCGCGCAGGCGCTCGAAGGCGAGATAGATCACCGGCGTCGTATAGAGCGTCAAAAGCTGCGAAAGCACGAGGCCGCCGATGATGGTGATCCCAAGCGGAATGCGCAGCTCGGCGCCCGTGCCCTGGGCGAGTGCCAGCGGCAGGGCGCCGAAGAGGGCTGCGAGCGTCGTCATCATGATCGGCCGGAAACGCAGGATCGAGGCTTTCAAAATGGCCTCGCGCGGCTCGAGGCCTTCCTTGCGCTCCGCCTCGAGCGCGAAGTCGATCATCATGATCGCATTCTTCTTGACGATACCCATCAGGAGCACGATGCCGATCAGGGCGATGATCGACAGATCCTGCCCGAACAGCATCAGCGCCAGCAGCGCGCCGACGCCGGCCGAAGGCAGCGTCGACAGGATCGTCACGGGATGTACGGCGCTCTCATAGAGCAGGCCGAGCACGATATAGATCGTCACGACAGCCGCCAGAATCAGCCAGGGCTCGCCGGCAAGCGACGAGGCGAATTCCTCGGCATCGCCCGAATACTTGCGCTGGATATTGTCGGGCATGCCGATATCCAGTTCCGCCGCCTTGATCTCAGCGACGGCGTCGCTGAGCGACGCTCCCTTGGCAAGATCGAAGCTGAGGGTCACGGCCGGGAACTGCTCGTCATGACTGATGACCAGCGGCGCCGTCGTGAAGGTCGCGGTCGTGAAGGCGTTCAGCGGCACCTGCGTGTCGCTCGCGCCAGCGACATAGAGCTTGTCGAGCGATTTCGGATCCGACTGATATTGCGGTGCCGCCTCGAGGATGACGCGGTACTGGTTGGCCTGGCCGTAGATCGTCGCGATCTGCCGCTGGCCGAAGGCGTCGTTCAGCGTATCGCTGACAGCCTGCATCGACACGCCGAGCCGTGAGGCAGTCTCGCGATTGACATCGACGAAGATACGACCGCCGCCCATTTCGACTTCGGAGGAGACATCGATGAGCTTCGGGCTCTCCTGCAGGCGCTGGGCGAGCTTCTGCGACCAGTCGACCACCGTGTTCGTGTCCGTGCCCGTCAGGGTATATTGGTAGGGCGCGCGGCTGGCCCTGGTGCTGATCGAGATGTCGCGCACGCTTTGGAAGGTGACGTGGATGCCGGGCATGCCCGTCACCTCGCCGCGCATCCTGTCGATGATCTGATCGGCGGAGGCGTTGCGCTGGCTACGCGGCTTCAAGACCAGGCTGAGATTGCCGGTATTCAGCGTCAGATTGCTGGCGCTGGCGCCGATGACGGAAACCACGCCGCTGACATCCTGATCCTTGCGCAGCCGGTCGGCCACATCAGCCTGGATCTTTTTCATGGTCTCGAAGGATGTCGTCGGCTCGGCCTCGATGACGGCGGTGATGAGGCCCGTGTCCTGCGCCGGCAAAAAGCCCTTGGGGATGACGACATAGAGCGCGATCGTCGCTATCAGCGTCAGCACCGTGATAACGAGCATCAGCGCACTGCGATCCACGGCCCAGACGAGGCTGCGCCGATAGCCTTCGATCATCCAGTCCGTGAAGCGGTCGGCACCGGCCAGGAAGCCGCCTTCACGCTCCTTGGGCTTGCGCAGGATGCGCGCGCACATCATCGGCGTCAGCGTCAACGAAACGATGGCCGACACGACCACGGCGATGGTCAGCGTCAGCGCGAATTCGCGGAACATGCGCCCGACAATACCGGTCATGAAGAGCAGCGGAATGAAGACGGCAACCAGCGAGACCGTCAGCGAAATGATCGTGAAGCCGATCTCGCCGGCGCCCTTCAGCGCCGCCTGCATCGGATGTTCGCCCTCCTCGATATGGCGGGCGATATTCTCGATCATGACGATGGCGTCGTCGACGACGAAGCCGGTACCAATGGTCAGCGCCATGAGCGAGAGATTGTCGAGGCTGAAGCCGGCGAACCACATGACGCCGAAGGTCGCGATCAGCGACAGCGGCAGCGCCACGCCGGCAATGAAGGTTGCCGTCATCGTCCGCAGGAACAACAGCACCACGAGGATGACGAGACCGATGCTGATGACCAGCGTCCATTGCACGTCATGGATCGAGGCCCGGATCGTCTCGGTGCGGTCGTTGACGATATCGAGGGAAACGCCGGCCGGCATGGCTTGCTTCAGCTTCGGAATCTGCTTCAGCACATTCTCGACCGTCTGGATGACGTTGGCGCCCGGCTGGCGCATGATATCGAGAATGACGGCGGGCTGGCCCTGATACCAGGCGCCGACGCGATTGTTCTCCAGCCCCTCGACGACCGTTGCGACGTCCTTCAATTGCACCGGCGCACTATTGCGATAGGCGATGATGACGGATCTGTAGACATTGGGATCGACGATCTGGTCGTTGGCCGCGAGCGTGAAGCTCTGCTGCGTGCCGTCGAGCGAGCCCTTGGCGCCGGCAACGCTGGCATTGGTGATAGCCGACCGGATATCTTCCAGAGCGAGCCCATAGGAGGCGAGGCGAGGCAGGTCCACCTGGATGCGGATGGCCGGCTTGACGCCGCCCTGGATGTTGACGTCGCCAACCCCCGACACTTCGCTCAGGCGCTGGGCCATCATCGTATCGGCGAAATCGCTGAGCTCGCGGATCGAATAGCTGTTGGAACGCAAGGCCAGCGTCACAATCGGCGTATCGGCCGGGTTCACCTTCGAATAGGTCGGCGGATAGGGAAGCGTGCGCGGCAAGGTCGAGCCGGCTGCGTTGATCGCCGCCTGAACATCCTGCGCGGCGCCATCGATATCGCGACCGAGGTCGAATTGCAGCGTAATCTGGCTGATGCCGAAGGCGCTCGACGAGGTCATGGAGGCGAGCGACGGGATCTGTCCGAGCGGTCGCTCCAAAGGTGCCGTCACCAGCGCCGCCATCGTGTCGGGATCGGCGCCTGGAAGCTGCGTCGTCACCTGGATCGTCGGAAAATCCACCTGCGGCAACGGCGCGACCGGCAGGAACAGGAAGCCGAGAATGCCGCCCAACAAAACCGCTACCCCGAGAAGCGAGGTGGCGATCGGCCTGGAGATGAAGAGCGACGAGACGTTCATTGTTGCTGTGTCGGCGTGGCGGAGGAATTGTTGGAGGCCGAGCCGTTGCCCGTATCCGCACCTTGCGCGCCACCGGCGGCAGGCTGACCATCCTGGCCGCGATGGCCATTGTGACCGCCGGCACCGCCCTGACCACCTTGACCACCCTGGCCATTGTGGCGGCGATGCGGGCGTTCGCTCGCATTTGCAGTACCAGCGCCGCTATTCTGCGAGTCGTTTTCAGCGACCGGCTGCCCGTTGTTGTCGGTTGAGGGAGCAGCCGGCGACGCCTGATCCGGATTGGCCGAAATCTGCACCTTCGATCCATTCTGAAGCCGCGCGAAGCCTGTTGTCACCACCTTGTCGCCAGGCGAGACGCCATCGGCGATGACGGCGAGCGTATCGTCCTGCTGGCGCACCTTCACCGGCTTCATCGCAACGGTCTGATCCTGGCCGATGATATAGACGAAGGTGCCGTTCGGTCCGCGCTGCACGGCACCGCTCGGAATGACGGTGACGCCCTTCAGCGTCTCGACGAGCAGGCGGGCATTGACGAAGGCGCCGGGCCACAGCGCCAGCTTGTCGTTGGGGAAATTCGCCTTCAGCTTGACCGTGCCGGTGGTAGGATCGACCTGATTGTCGACCACGCCAAGCGAACCATTATCGACCACCGTCTCGCCATCATTGCCCATGGCCTGAACGGCAAGCGTCCCAGCCGCACTTGCCGCGTTGATGCGGGCAAGCTGCTGCTGCGGAATGGAAAACAGCACGGAGATCGGCTTGATCTGCGAGAGCGTCACGATACCGGTCGTGTCGGACGAACTGACGAGATTGCCGACATCGACGTTGCGAATGCCGGTGCGCCCATCGAAGGCCGCCCTGATCGTCGTATAATCGAGTGTTGCCTGCGCACTTTCGATGGACGCCACGTCCACCTGGACCTGCGCGGTATATTGCGCCACCAATGACGTCTGCGTGTCGACCTGCTGCTGTGTGCCGGAGGCGCTCTTCACCATCAGCTGATAGCGGACGAGATCGCGCTGGGCGCCCGCGAGCAAGGCTTCATCCTGCGCCTTCTTGGCGATTGCCTGGTCGAGCTGTGCCTTATAGACGGAATCGTCGATACGGGCGATGATGTCGCCCTTCTTGATATCCTGGCCCTCGACGAAATTGATTTCGACGATTCGTCCATTGACCTGCGCACGCACCGTCACGGTATTCAGCGCCTTCACCGAACCCACGCCATTGATGTAGACAGGCACGTCCGCCGTCGTCGCATCGGCCGCCAGCACAGGAACCGGCCCGCTGAACTGCGACATGCTGCGCCGTCCGCCACCGCCCTGCCCCTGGCCGCCACGGCGTCCACCCTGGGCTTGCTCCCCGGGTGCAGCAGCGTTCTGATAGCCAAGCAGCTTTTCTGCCGGCGCAAGCCAACGATCGCGGGTCGCATAGGCACCGTACCCAACCGCGCCAATCACAGCCAACCACACGACGACCCGAAACGTCCGAGCCATTCACGCACCTTTCTTCAAAGCCCGGGGTGATCGACGATCCCCCGATATTCATGGCGCGACCTTAGCTTGCATCACGCCGCTTAGGAATTTGGTATGGCCATTAAATTTTGTCCATTTTAGCGCCACTTAGCGTAACAAACTGTAACATTGGACGAAAAACCAGGGTTGTGGTTGCAAGGCGGCCGCGTCTACCCGCAGAGGCCGTTGCAGTGCGTCAAAGCACGCCCCAGCCCCGGTAGCGGCCGCGGCCCGTCATCTCGCGCAGACCGAGTTCCGCCACGAGATTGAGCGCGCCTCGGGAGGTGACGCCGACATGGCGCGCGATCATTTTCGCCGAAACGATCGGCCGCGACAGCACGATGTCGATGACTTCGGGCAGGCTGCTGTTCGACCGCCGGTCCTTGAGCCGCAGCTCCATCTGCAGCCTGGCGAGCGAAAGCCGATCGAGCTCCTTCAGTCCCGAATCGGCCGAGAGCGCCATGGCCTCCAGAAAGGCCGTCAGCCGCGTGATGCGATCCGGCGCACGCCGGCGGTCATGACGCACGGCTTTGAGCCCGACATTGAGGCAGAAGAGATGAGACGTGACCTTGCCCCGGCTGCGCAGATAGGCGCTAACCAGCAGACCGCCGAGCCAATGCTGCCGCCGCAGCGGCTCGATCCGCTCCCAGGCATCAAAAAGCACCGCCGCGCCCAGAGTGGGCGGCAGCAGATCGGCCTCGCGGATGACGGTGCGCCAGCTTTCCAGCCGCTCGTCCTCATCCCAATCCTCGTCGCGAATGAGCGCAAGGGGATCGTCAACATCGACTGTCGGCTGCCGGGCCTCCGGAACGCCGCCATTCAGGATCTTGTCGGATCGGGCGAGGATGGCATCGATCTCGGCGAAATCGACACCGAAATCGTCTTCCTCATCCTCCGGCTCGTCAGGCTCCATGGTCGTGACAGGCGTCGAACGTGGCGCGCTGGCGTCTTCGGTCTCGCCGACATCACCGCGCAGCACAGCAAGGCCGGCCGCCTCCAGGCCCCAGGACGGATCGGCGCTCCAAAGGCGGCGCCGGCTGCGCAGCACCGCATGGGCAATAGTCAGCTCGTGCGTCGGTGTGCGCGTATCCATGCGCGCATCGTGCAGGACGAGATCCTCCACATGCACGAGTTCGCCTCCGACCCAAAGCGCGCCCGCGGCATCGAAAAAATGGCCGCGCTCGCGAAAACCATCCGCCACCGCATGTCTCAGAACACGCTCATCCAGCCGCGCCAACATATCCTCCGCCTTGACGATGGCGGGCAGAAGCGTGGCAAGCGGCAGCGTGGTTAGATCATATCGCATTGGAATCACATCATTGCTTCGATCTTACGGAACTTATCATCGCTGTCCGCAGCGAGATAGGAAGGCGACCCTGTGAACTGTGGATGGCAATCACTATTTTCCGTCTTGACCTTCCAGCGATGGGAAGGTTCATAAACCTATCCGACGCCCCTTCGGGCAAAGGAGTATGATATGACACCGCACGACGAGCACGATCACAGCCACCATAGCCACGGCCACCACCATCATGATGGCGCCCATGCTCAGGATGAGGTGATGCGCGATCCCGTCTGTGGCATGACCGTCGATCCCGATGCTGGCAAGCCGTCACTGGATTATCACGGCCGCATTTTCCACTTCTGCAGCGACGGCTGCCGTGCGAAGTTCCAGGCTGCACCGGAAAACTACCTCACAGCGAAAGATCCCGTCTGCGGCATGCCGGTGGACCGCGCCACCGCCCGCCACTTCCTGAAGCACGAGGGCGAGAAATTCTATTTCTGCTCGGCCGGCTGCAAGGCGAAGTTCGAGGCGGACCCATCGGCCTATCTCGATGGCAACAGGCCCACTCCGAAGCCGGTGCCGAAGGGCACGCTCTACACCTGCCCGATGCATCCGGAGGTCGTCAGCGACCATCCCGGCGACTGCCCGAAATGCGGCATGGCGCTGGAACCGATGGGTGTCCCCGCCGCCGATGAGGGTCCGAACCCGGAACTTACAGATTTCACGCATCGGCTCTGGATCAGCGCCGCCCTGTCGCTGCCGCTGCTCGTCATCAGCATGGGTCCGATGATCGGCCTGCCCGTTCGCGACTGGATCGGCGAACCCCTTGCCACATGGGTCGAACTTGCGCTCGCCACACCGGTGGTGCTGTGGGCAGCGCTACCCTTCTTCCGCCGCGCCTGGAATTCGCTCGTCAACCGCAGCCCCAATATGTGGACGCTGATCGGCCTCGGCGTCGGCACCGCCTATATCTATAGCGTCGTCGCCACGCTTGCCCCCGGCCTCTTTCCCATGACGTTCGGTGGGCATGGCGAAAGCGTGCCCGTCTATTTCGAGGCGGCTTCCGTCATCGTCGCGCTGGTCTTCGTCGGCCAGGTGCTGGAATTGAAGGCCCGCGAACGCACCGGCTCGGCCATTCGCGCCCTTCTCGACCTAGCGCCGAAGACGGCACGGCGCATCGGTGTCGATGGCAGCGAGATCGACGTGCCCGTTGACGAGATTCAGACCGGCGACCGGCTGCGCGTGCGCCCCGGCGAGCGTGTGCCCGTCGACGGTTCCGTCGTCGAAGGCCAATCCACCATCGATGAATCGATGATTACGGGCGAACCGCTGCCGGTCGAAAAGGCCAAGGGCGACGCCTTGACCGGCGGCACGATCAACAGGAACGGCACGCTGATCATGCAGGCCGAAAAGGTTGGCGCCGACACGACGCTCTCGCGTATCGTCGAGCTCGTCGCCAAGGCGCAGCGCTCGCGCGCACCGATCCAGACGATGGTCGACCGCGTTTCCGCCGTCTTCGTGCCAGCCGTCGTCGCGGCCGCTATCATCGCCTTTGCCGTCTGGGCCTTCGTCGGGCCGGAACCGCGGCTGGCGCATGCGCTGCTTGCCGCCGTCGCAGTCCTCATCATCGCCTGCCCTTGTGCCCTCGGCCTGGCAACGCCGATGTCCATCATGATTGCCACGGGCAGAGGCGCACATGAGGGCGTGCTGGTGCGTGACGCGGAAGCACTGGAACGCTTTGCAAAGGTGGACACGTTGATCGTCGACAAAACAGGCACGCTGACCGAAGGCAAGCCGAACCTGACCGACATCATCGCTGCAACAGGCATTGACGAGGCACGCCTACTTTCGCTCGCCGCCAGCCTGGAGCGCGGCTCCGAACACCCGCTCGCCGAAGCGATCGTTGCCGGCGCCGAGGAACGCGGCGCGCATTTCGTCGAAATCTCCGGTTTCTCGGCTGTGACAGGCAAGGGCGTGGAAGGTCGCATCGGCGAAACCGCGATCGCGCTAGGCAATGCTGCGATGATGGCCGATCTTGACGTCTCGACCGACGCATTGAAGGCCGAGACCGAGCGCCTGCGCGGCGAGGGCAAGACCGTCATGTTCGTCGCCATAGACCGAAAGCTCGCCGGCCTGGTCGCCGTCGCCGACCGGATCAAGCCGACCACGGCAGCAACCATCAAGGCGCTGCACGAAAGCGGCCTCACGATCGTCATGGCGACCGGCGACAATGGCAAGACTGCGGCTGCCGTCGCGAGAGAACTTGGGATCGACGAAGTGCGCGCCGACATGCTGCCGGAAGGCAAGAAAGCGCTGATCGACGAGCTGCGAGCCAAAGGTCACGTCATTGCCATGGCCGGCGACGGCGTCAACGACGCGCCCGCGCTTGCCGCCGCCGATGTCGGCATCGCCATGGGCACGGGCGCCGATGTCGCCATGGAAAGCGCCGGGATTACGCTGGTGAAGGGCGATCTCAACGGCATCGTGCGGGCACGCCATCTCTCGGAAGCGACCATCCGCAACATCAAGCAGAACCTTGCCTTCGCCTTCGGCTACAACGCGCTCGGCGTGCCCCTGGCCGCGGGCGTGCTCTACCCGGTCTTCGGCCTGCTTCTATCCCCGATGATCGCCGCAGCCGCGATGAGCCTGTCATCGGTCTCGGTCATCGCCAATGCGCTCAGGCTGCGGCTGGCGAAGTAGTGCGATGCCGGGATATTGGACACAACAAATGGCCGATGCCAGTATCCGTATCCGAAACAAGACAACGGATCTGGCATGAATAGGGATCACTTTCAGCTGAAGCGACGGAGCGATGATCTGGCCTATACGTTTCATCGCAAACAGTTGCTCGACGGAAAGATCGGCTACCGGCGCGAGGACGCCGATCTCTGGATCAGGTTTCAAGGTGGCTTCGGTTGGGGCGTTTGGGATGATGAAGACGGAGCCTTGCTCGGCAGGCCGTGGAACGTGCCGCTTCCGGAACAAGACGCCGATTATCCGCCGGAATGCGAGTGGGTGAGCAAGAAGGGCGCGAAATCCTACGTCTACGAACTGGTCTATGTTTAGCAGCATGGAGAGGGCGTGCCACGTTGCCCCTCACCCCAGCCCTCTCCCCGCCTGCGGGGAGAGGGAGTCTCAGTCGATAGCCTACGATCTTTCACGCAAATTCACCGCCTTGCGCGGCCGTCCCTTCTCCTCGCATGAGCGGGGAGAAGGCTAGGATGAGGGGCCATGCCCGCAGGTGCGGCGTCAATAGGCGTGCCTGACCAGCCCCTATATCGCTAGAGTCAGGCGACCCGCTCCACAGCGATTGCCGTCGCCTCGCCGCCACCGATGCAGAGTGCGGCAACGCCACGCCGCACTCCTTGACGCTCCAGCGCATGCAGCAGGGTCACGATCAACCGCGCGCCTGTGGCGCCGATCGGATGGCCGAGCGCGCAGGCGCCGCCGTTGACATTCAGGCGATCGCGCGCAATGCCAAGCTCCTTCGCGGCTGCCATGGCGACGACGGCGAAGGCCTCGTTGATCTCGAAGAGATCGACATCGCCGATCTTCCAGCCGATCTTGTCAAGCAGCTTGCGGATCGCGGGGATCGGCGCTGTCGTGTACCAGGCAGGCTCTTGGCTGTGCGTGGCATGCGCCTTGATTTCGGCCAGGATCGGCAGCCCCTCGCGCTCGGCAAGCGAACGGCGCGTCAGGATCAAGGCAGCCGCGCCATCGGCATTGGCCGAGGCGCTGGCGGCAGTAATCGTGCCGTCCTTGCGGAAGGCGGGCTTGAGCGTCGGGATCTTTTCCGGTGAGACCTTCTGCGGGTGCTCGTCCCTGGCAATCGTCACAAGGCCACCCTTGGCGGCAACAGAAACCGGCGTGATTTCGGCTTCGAAGGCGCCATTCTCGATTGCGGCGCGGGCGCGCGACAACGTTTCGACGGCATAGGCATCCTGATCGTCGCGGCTGAACTGATAGGCCTCGACCGCCATCTCGCCGAAATCGCCCATCGAGCGGCCCTTCTCATAGGCATCTTCCAGCCCATCGAGCATCATATGGTCGAAGATGCGATCATGGCCCATGCGATAGCCGCCGCGTGCCTTGGCGAGCAGATAAGGCGCATTCGACATGGATTCCATGCCACCGGCGATCGCGATCGAGGCCGAACCGGCGAGAAGCAGATCATGCGCCAGCATGGTCGCCTTCATGCCGGAACCGCAGACCTTGTTGATGGTGGTGGCGCCGACGGCATCTGGCAGGCCAGCCCCGCGAGCAGCCTGCCGGGCCGGCGCCTGTCCCTGCCCCGCGGGCAGGACGCAGCCGAACAAAACTTCATCCACCCGCTCTGCCGAAAGGCCGGCAAGCCCCAGCGCGGCTCGGATGACATGCGCGCCAAGCTCGGGCGCCTGCAATGGCGAAAGATCTCCCTGGAAGCGGCCGAGCGGCGTGCGGGTGGCGGATACGATGACGACGGGATCGATAGCAGACATGACATCTCCTCACGGTCAGCAAACGATATCTTCACCTCAGTCCTATCACGTTAGATGATGATCGTCATCTAAATATCGTGGGAAATAGGATGCAAACCGGCGGCGGATATGATTGCTCTCACGGCATACAGACCCTAAGGATATCCATAGAATTTGAAGGGATATTCCATGCCACTTTACATCAAGGACGATGCCATCGACCGACTGGCGCGGCGCTATCAGGCGCTGACCAAGGCCACCACCAAGACGGAAGCCGTGCGGCTTGCCTTGCAGAAGGCGCTGGATGAGGAGCTGACCAAGCCGGCCCTTGCCGACGTCGCCGTCGCTTTCTGCCGCAATCTCAAGCAGAAGGCCATCGCCAAAAGCGAAAGCGCCGACATAGTGGGAGAGATTTGATGTTCATCGACGCTTCAGTGCTGTCGGCGATGATGACGGACGAGGAAGAGGCACGCGCCTTTGCCATCCGCATGCAGCGGGCAACGGCACGAATGACCTCGCCGCTTGCCGCAGCGAATGCCGCAATCTTGCTCTCTGAAGCTTTGGGATTGTCGCCGACCGAGGCCGGCGAAGCGGTGCGCACGTTTCTGCAGCTTATGAACATTCAGCCGCTCGCCGTGCCGCCTCGAGCCGCCGCTCTGGCGACGGAAGCATATGAGCTTTATGGCCAAGGCGGCCAGCCGGGGCGCCTCAGCCTGGACGATTGCATGACCTATGCCTGCGCTCGTTATTATCGCCAGCCGCTACTGTCGAAAAGCGACCAGTTCAAGCAGACGGACATCGAGCTGGCTTAAACTGCTCCAACGAAGGCGAAGCCGGCTCGATGCGATCCTGTTGTTACGGGCAAAGAGAGGAAGGTCCTGCCGCGAACGTGTTCGAACGAACGCCGACTGCATTCGGGGCAGCAGCGCATTGCAGGCGGGACATCGAGTCGCCGGCGCGGATCGGGCCGGTCACCGACGGATCGGTGTTGATCGTGCCATCCGGCAGGATTGCGTCCTTCGAATGATCGACATTGCCGACATCGGTCTGGAACGCCTCGACATTGACGCGCTTGGGATGATGCTTGTGCACCTGCTCTGCCATGGCGGCGCTGGACACGCCGAGGACGAGAGCGGAGATGGCGAGGGTTCTGAGCAGCATGGGACTGCCTCCTGTGGGAGTTGACGCGAATTTCATATGGGAACTGGCAGGCCATTTTACAGCGGCTTGCCTGTCAATATCGTTAAGAATTTGAAGGTTTTGATCAGGTCTTCACTTTATGGCGGGATACCTCTGCGCCGGCATCGTGCGGCAGGCTGATAAAACGCAATGCGGAGATGCCACCGATAAGGCCAACGACAAGGAAAGCCCAGCGAAAATCGACGAGCGAGAGCGTTTCCCCACCATGAATCGTGCGCGAGAGATTGAGGACGGCGGCAGCGACGGCAACGCCGAGCAGCAGCGAAACCTGCTGCAGCATACTCGACAATGTCGAGGCGGAGCTGCGCTGCGCGGCATGGATATCGGCAAAGCCAAGCGTATTCAGCGCCGTGAAATTCATCGACCGCGAAAGCCCGGCAATGAATAGCAGACAATATATCAACAGGTCCGGCGTCGATGGAGACAGAAACGCACATCCGGCAATGCTGGCCGATGAGATCAGACCGTTAACGACAAGCACGTTGCGGAAACCGAAGATCCTCAACATCTGCGTGGTGATCGCCTTCATGCCGAGATTGCCGGCGAAATAGAACAGCAGATAGGTGCCGGCATCGATCGCCGTGCGGCCGAAGCCGACCTGGAAAAGCAGCGGGATCAGGAAAGGCGTGGCATTGATCGCGACGCGGCTCGCCGTACCCGCCGAAAGCGTCGACATGGCGAAAGTCTGCACCTTGAAGGCGGAGAGATCGAGCAAGGGCTCGTCAACCTTCAGGAAATGCCGGGTGGCAATGATGGAAAAGACCACGCCGACAGCGATCAAGCCGACGCTGGCCACGAGTGCGGTCGTGCCTTGAACCACAAATTCCAGACCGGCGAGCAGGAAGGTCAGCCCCGCCGCCGATTGCAGGAAGCCGACTACATCGAGCCGCGCGACCTTTTCCTCCCGCTGATCCGGCACGAAACGCAGGACGAGACCAAGGCCAATGATGCCGATCGGGATATTGATCAGGAAGTTCCAATGCCAGGTCAGGTAGGTGGTGATTAAGCTGCCGAGCACCGGGCCAATGACTGGAGCCGTCAGCGCCGGCCATACGATCATCGACATCGCATTGACGAGATCGGACTTGCGCGCGTTGCGCAGCACGATGATGCGTCCGACAGGCGTCATCAGCGCGCTGCCGAGGCCCTGAACGGCACGAGCGATGATGAATTCGGTCAAATTGCCCGATAGGCCGCAGAATAGCGACGCAACGGTGAAGATGGCGATGGATGCCAGGAACACCCGCCGGGCGCCATAGCGATCACCTGCCCAGCCGGCGAGCGGCACGAAGGCCGCCATGGTGAGTAGATAGACCGTGATACCGATGCTCATCGAGACCGGCTCGACACCAAAACTTACCGCCATCTGCGGCAACGAGGTGGTGATGATCGTCCCGTCCAGAAACTGCATGAAAAAGGAGACGGCGACGACAAAGGCGATGACGCGGGATTGCCGGCCGAAATTGTCTTCGGAAGGCTGTTCTATGGTCCGGGCAACGGTCATGATGTGAAATTTCAGAAGATAGTGTTCAAACGGGCCGGAAGTTACCGGCAACAATCATACGATCATTGAATACGCCCATGATAGCGGCTTGCAAAGCCGCAACCCGAACCGGCGCCATCAAAAATTGGCACAGTGACAAAGAAATCGCGACCCTTGCCGCATCTACTTTGGCGGCACCTCATGCCGAAATCAATCGTCGGAGTAGCGCTGCTCCCGCCACGGGTCGCCATACATATGATAGCCATTCTTCTCCCAAAAGCCGGCGCGATCGGAGCCGATCAGCTCGATGCGGTTCAGCCACTTGGCGCTCTTCCAGAAATAGAGATGCGGCACGACGAGACGCATCGGGCCGCCGTGCTCGCCGGTCAGCGGCTGGCCTTCCCAGCCGGTGGCGAGGATCGCATCCTCGGCCGCGAAATCCGAAAGCGGCAGGTTGGTGGTATAGCCGTCATAGCTCGTCAGCAGCACATGATGCGCCTCGGCCGTCGGCATGACGAGGTCAAGGAGATCGCGCGTCGAAACTCCTTCCCAGCGATTGTCGTAACGCGACCAGGTCGTCACGCAATGAATGTCGCTGACATGGGTGCTTTGCCCGATCGCCTGGAAAGCCGCCCAATCCAGGCTGAGCCGCTTTTCCACGAAGCCGAACACATCGAGCCGCCAGCTCGACAAGGACACCTGCGGCTGCACGCCAAGATCGAGCACCGGCCAGTTCTTCACGAGATGCTGCCCCGGCGGCAGCCGCTCAGTCTCGGGCCGGCTGATGCGCCCTGTCAGAAACTTGCCCTCCGCCGCCCAGCGACGCTTGGAAGTCGTGAGCTTGCTATCGGCGGGAATCTGGTCGTCGCTCATGCAGCTATCCTCTCTGCTGAGCAGAAATAGGATGACCGAGCTGGGCAGGTGTCAAGTCAAGGAGCGGCAGATAGCCGACTATATTGCCGTGATGGCGATGCAGAAGAGCCGCGCCTTGCCGGATATCGACCGCCGTGCGGCATCACCATTCGAGACAAGCAGGCAATCGTCCGCATCAAGCATCGTGCCATCGATCTCCGCGTTACCGCGATGGCAAAGAACAAGGGTGATCCCGTTTCCGAAAGTGACCTCGCTATATCCATCGACCGAAACGCGCCGCACCGAATGCGTGAAACGTCCGCGCCGCGTCATCACATTGAGGTCGGTAATCGTGCCATCGATCAGCGTCGCCGAAGTCGGCGCGTCCGCCGCGAAGGGCAGCGGCTCGCTCGCCTGCGTCAGGCGCTCGGGCGCGCGTCCCTCGATGAAGAGGGTCATGCCCTCGCCCTCGAGAATGGATAGCGTACGATCAATGCCCGGAAAGACCGAAAACGGCCCGTCCGTAGCAACGGTCGCCATGCTGACGCGCCAGTCGAAGTCGGCAAGCCCGGCGCCGTCGGGCGAAACGGCGATCTCCACCGTTTCTCCGCCGCCGTTTTTCCAGGGCATGCGCTTGTGATCACCGGCGCGCAGCAGCTTCATCTTAGTTCCCCAGGATGGCCGGCAGGCGCAGGCCCTGCTGCTTGGCCCAGTCAAGCGCGATGTCGTAGCCGGCATCGGCATGGCGCATGACGCCGGTTGCCGGGTCGTTCCAGAGCACGCGCTCCAGACGCTTGGCCGCATCATCGGTGCCGTCGGCGCAGATGACCATGCCCGAGTGCTGGGAAAAGCCCATGCCAACGCCGCCGCCGTGATGCAGCGACACCCAGGTGGCGCCCGATGCGGTGTTGAGCAGGGCATTGAGCAGCGGCCAGTCGGAAACGGCGTCCGAGCCGTCCTTCATCGCTTCCGTTTCACGGTTCGGCGAGGCGACCGAGCCGGAGTCGAGATGGTCGCGGCCGATGACGACAGGCGCCTTCAGCTCGCCGTTCCTGACCATTTCGTTGAAGGCGAGACCGAGGCGGTGACGATCGCCGAGGCCAACCCAGCAAATGCGTGCCGGCAGACCCTGAAAGGCGATGCGCTCGCGCGCCATGTCGAGCCAGTTGTGCAGGTGCGTATTGCCGGGAGTGAGTTCTTTCACCTTGGCGTCGGTCTTGTAGATATCCTCCGGATCGCCCGAAAGGGCAGCCCAACGGAAGGGACCGATGCCGCGGCAGAACAGCGGACGGATATAGGCCGGCACGAAGCCCGGGAAGGCGAAGGCATTTTCAAAGCCTTCGTCCTTGGCGACCTGGCGGATGTTGTTGCCGTAGTCGAGCGTCGGCACGCCGGCATTCCAGAAATCGACCATGGCTTCGACATGAACCTTCATCGAGGCACGAGCGGCAGCTTCGACGGCCTTTGGATCGCTTTCGCGCTTGGCCCTGTGTTCGGCCACAGTCCAGCCGGCCGGCAGGTAGCCGTTCAGCGGGTCGTGGGCGGAAGTCTGGTCGGTGACGATATCCGGACGCGGGCCGCCAGCCTTCATGCGCTTCACCAGTTCCGGGAAGATTTCGGCGGCGTTGCCGAGCAGACCGACGGACTTGGCTTCACCAGCCTTCGTCCACTTGTCGATCAGGGCAAGCGCTTCATCGAGGCTCGACGCCTTTTCGTCGACATAGCGGGTGCGCAGGCGGAAATCGATGCGGGTTTCGTCGCTCTCGACCGCAAGGCAGCAGGCACCGGCCATGACGGCCGCCAGCGGCTGTGCGCCGCCCATGCCGCCGAGGCCGCCGGTCAGGATCCACTTGCCCTTGAGGTTGCCATTGTAGTGCTGGCGGCCGGCTTCGACGAAGGTCTCGTAGGTGCCCTGCACGATGCCCTGCGTGCCGATATAGATCCACGAGCCGGCCGTCATCTGGCCGTACATGGCAAGGCCCTTCTTATCGAGCTCGTTGAAGTGATCCCAGGTTGCCCAATGCGGCACGAGGTTGGAATTGGCGATGAGAACGCGCGGCGCATCCTTGTGGGTGCGAAACACGGCGACCGGCTTGCCGGACTGCACGAGCAGCGTCTCGTCTTCGTTGAGCGTCTTCAGCGTCGCGGCAATACGGTCGAAGTCGTCCCAGGTGCGGGCAGCGCGGCCGATGCCGCCATAGACGACCAGCTCGTTCGGGTTTTCGGCAACGTCCGGGTCGAGGTTGTTCATCAGCATGCGCAGCGGCGCTTCGGTCAGCCAGCTCTTGGCGTTGAGTTCCGGGCCGCGAGGCGCGCGGATTTCGCGGATATTATGGCGCGGGTTGGTCATGTCACATCTCCAAGGAGGGCAGGATGTCGGTTGAGATCGAGGCATTGAGGGCGCCGGAGGCAATGAGGTCTGCGGCGGATTTCAGGTCGTTTGCCATGTAGCGGTCCTCTTCGAGCGAAGGCACGGCGGCGCGAATGGCAGCAATGGCAAGCGTCAGTTCAGGGCTGGTCGTCAGCGGCGCACGCAGCTCGACACCCTGGGCAGCCGTCAACGCTTCGATGCCGATGATGGCGAAGAGGTTTTCGGTCATCCCGAGCAGGCGACGCGCGCCATGGCAGGCCATGGACACATGGTCTTCCTGGTTGGCCGAGGTCGGCGTCGAGTCGACGGAGGCCGGATGCGACATCTGCTTGTTTTCGGACATGAGCGCCGCCGAGGTTACTTCGGCAATCATCAGACCGGAGTTCAGGCCCGGCTTCTTGGCGAGGAAGGCCGGCAGACCATAGCTGAGCGCCGGGTCGACGAGCAACGCGATGCGCCGCTGGGCGATCGCACCGATTTCGCAAACCGCAATCGCGATCTGGTCGGCAGCGAAAGCAACCGGCTCGGCATGGAAATTGCCGCCGGAAACGACGGAATTGTCCGAAAGCACGAGCGGATTGTCGGTGACGGCGTTGGCTTCGATTTCGAGCGTGCGGCCGACGGAGCGCAGAAGGTCGAGGCAGGCGCCATCCACCTGCGGCTGGCAGCGGATGCAATAAGGGTCCTGCACGCGCTCGTCGCCCTCGATATGGCTTTCGCGGATCACGGAACCCGCCAGCAGGCCACGAAGGGCAGCAGCGGTATCGATCTGGCCCTTATGGCCGCGCAGCGTATGGATATCCGGATGGAACGGCGCCGAAGAGCCCATGGCCGCATCCGTCGACATGGCGCCGGTGATGAGAGCTGCCTGGGCGGCGCGATGGGCGCGGAAGAGGCCGGCAAGCGCAAGACCGGTCGACACCTGCGTGCCGTTGATCAGCGCCAGACCTTCCTTGGCAGCGAGCACGACCGGCTTCAAGCCGGCCTTTTCGAGCGCTGCCGCGCCGGAAAGCCGCTCACCGGCATAAAAGGCCTCGCCATGACCCATCATCACGGCGGTCATATGCGCGAGCGGCGCAAGGTCGCCCGATGCGCCGACGGAACCCTTTTCCGGAATGAGAGGAATAACGCCCTTTTCAAGCATGCCTTCGATCAGCCGCACCAGTTCCAGCCGCACGCCGGACGCACCGCGACCGAGCGAAACCAGCTTCAGCGACATGATCAAGCGAACGACGTTTTCAGGCAGCGGCTGGCCGACGCCGCAGCAATGCGACAGAATGAGGTTGCGCTGCAGCGTCGCGACATCGGCGCTGTCGATCTTGATGGATGCAAGTTTGCCGAAGCCGGTATTGATTCCATAGACCGGCGCGTTGCCGGCCGCGATTTCAGCGATGCGGGCGGCCGCCTTGGCGATACCGGCATCGAACGAGGCATCGAGTTTGGCGGACTCGCCGGTCCAGTAGATTGCCGCCAATTGCTGCAGCGAAACGGAGCCGGGATGGAGAACGACGGTCATCGGTTGAACCTTTTTCCCTTGAAGACATGGGCATGGAGGGGATTGAAGCCGATGCGGTAGACGAGCTCCGCCAGGCTTTCGACATCCCAGATGGCAAAATCGGCGGACTTGCCGGCCTCGAGTGTACCCGTTTCGGAGAGCAGCCCAAGAGCACGCGCGCCTTCGCGCGTCGCGCCGACGATGCATTCCTCGACCGTCAGGCCAAAGAGGGTCGCGGCCATGTTCATGGTGAGGAGCATCGAGGTCAGCGGCGACGTGCCGGGGTTGCAGTCGGTCGCGATCGCGATCGGCACACCGGCATCGCGCAGCGCCTGAACCGGCGGCTTCTGCTTCTCATGAATGGCATAGAAGGCGCCGGGAAGCAGCACGGCAACGGTGCCGGAAGCAGCCATTGCCTTGACGCCATCCTCATCCAGATATTCGACGTGATCGGCAGAAAGTGCACCATAGGATGCCGCAAGCTTCGCGCCGCCGAGATTGGAGAGCTGTTCCGCATGCAATTTCATCGGAATGCCGAGCGACTTGGCGAGATCGAAAACACGAGCGATTTCCGCCGTCGAAAAGGCAATGCCCTCGCAGAAGCCGTCGACCGCATCGACGAGCCCTTCGGCATGAGCTTGCTTAAGGCCAGGCAGCACGACATCAGTGATATAGTCGCCGTTGCGGCCCTTGTAGTCGGCCGGCGTGGCATGGGCGCCGAGATAGGAGGTGACGACGCGAACCGGGCGAACTTCGCCGAGCTTACGGGCGGCGCGCAGCATCTTCAGTTCGGATTCGATACTCAGACCATAGCCCGACTTCACTTCGATGGTCGTCACGCCTTCGGAAAGCAGCGTATCGAGCCGCGGCAACGCGACGGCAACGAGTTCATCGACGGAGAGAGCACGGGTCGCGTTGACGGAGGAAACGATGCCGCCGCCGGCGCGGGCGATTTCTTCGTAGCTAGCCCCTTCCAGCCGCATCTCGAATTCGCGGGCGCGATTACCGCCATAGACGATATGCGTATGGCAATCGACGAGACCGGGCGTCACCCAGCGCCCCTTAAGATCGATCGTTTCGGCACCGGAGGTATCAGGCAAATCGGCTTCGTGGCCGGCAAAGACAATGCGGCCATCCCTGGTCAGGATCGCACCCTTCTCGATCGTGCCGAGCCAGGCCTCGCCCTCTTTCAGGGTCGCAAGGCGAACATTGCGCCACACGCGGCTTGCCGCGCCATTTTCCTGGCTATCGTCGGAAAAATTGTTCCCACCCATCAGCTTTACGCCTTTCCTCGTTGGCTCATAATGTATATACATAATCGAAAGGCTGACAAGAGGGATTTTGGACTCCGTGTCCGAAAGGAAAGGGTGAGACCATGACGAGACTTCATGCACGCACGGCTTTGCTTGGCGACGGATGGCACGAGAATGTGCGACTGACCCTCGAAGGCGGCCGGATCGCCGGGATCGCGACGGATGTTGCACCTGATGCCGGTGACAGCAGGCAGGATGTTCTGGTGCCGGCGATGCCGAACCTGCACAGCCATGCCTTCCAGCGCGCCATGGCCGGCCTTGCAGAAGTCCGCGGCCCGGCCAACGACAGCTTCTGGAGCTGGCGCACCGTCATGTACAAGTTCGCCCTGTCGATGACCCCGGATCATGTCGAGGCCGTCGCCGCGCAGCTTTATATGGAGATGCTGGAAGCCGGCTTCTCCCGCGTCGGCGAATTCCACTACCTGCACCATGACAAGGACGGCAGCCACTATGCCAATATCGCCGAACTGGCCGAGCGCATCGGCGCCGCCAGCGCCGAAACCGGCATCGCGCTGACACTCCTTCCCGTTTTCTACGCCCATTCCGGCTTCGGCGGCACCGCTCCCATCGAGGGCCAGCGCCGCTTCATCAATTCGGTCGACAGCTTCGAAGCGCTGATATCAGGCTGCCGCACGGTCACCAGCCGCCTGCCCGGCGCCGAACTCGGTATCGCGCCGCACAGCCTGCGCGCCGTCACGCCGGAAGAACTGGCAAAGCTCGTGCCGATCGCAGGCGATGGACCAATCCATATCCACGTTGCCGAGCAGGTGAAGGAAGTGGAAGACTGCATCGCCTGGTCGGGTGCCCGCCCTGTGCAATGGCTGCTTGATAATGCGCCTATGAACGAACGCTGGTGCCTGATCCATGCCACGCACATGACCGAGGATGAAACCCGCCGCATGGCCAAGAGCGGCGCGATCGCCGGCCTTTGCCCGATCACCGAAGCCAATCTCGGCGATGGCGTCTTCGCAGCTCCCCTCTTCCTGGAAGAAGGTGGCCGTTACGGTATCGGTTCCGACTCCAATATCCTGATTTCGGTACCCGAGGAGCTGCGACAGCTCGAATATTCGCAGCGCCTGGCACTGCGCGCCCGCAACGTCATCGCCGAGACCGGCGGCTCCACCGCCCGCATGCTGTACGACGGCGCATTGGCAGGCGGCGGTGCGGCCCTGAAGGCGCCGGCGGGTCTTGCGGTCGGCAATCACGCCGATATCGTTTCGCTCGATGTGAGCGCAGTGCCCTATCTCTCCGGCGATCGCATTCTCGATCACTGGACCTTCGCCGGCGGCGTTACCGTGGATGGCGTATGGAGCCTCGGTAAAAAGCAGGTCGAAGGCGGCCGTCACCAGAAGAGAGAGGCGATCTCCGCGCGGTTCCGCAAGGCGATGGCCGAACTCATCGGTTAGAGCATGATGCCGAAAAGTGTCAGGGGATTTCGGACGACATCATGCTCTACTTCTTTGATTTTAGAGCGGATTTAGATTTCAGGTCGTTTCGACCTAAAATCATCCGACTCTCAGAAACCGCTTTTCCTCCCATCGATTGACCCCTAAATAACTTGCGGGAAATCCCATGTCTCACACGGAACAGACGGGCGGCATGACCACGGGCAAAGAGGCGACCCTGCATCAGCGCATCCTCAGCGATATCGAGGGCCAGATCGTCTCCGGCGTCTGGCCGCCAGGACATCGCATTCCGTTCGAAATGGATCTGGCGGAGCAATATGACTGCTCGCGCATGACGGTGAACAAGGTGCTGACCCAGCTTGCGCGTGCCGGCCTGATCGAGCGGCGAAAGCGCTCGGGCAGCTTTGTCACCCATCCGCAGGCGCAATCCGCCGTACTTGAGATCCATGACATCAAGTCCGAGGTTCTGTCGCTCAATCTGTCCTATTCGCACAGGCTGATAAAGCTTGCCGAGCGGCGCGGACGGCCGGAAGACGCGCGCAGACTGCAGTTTGTCGGCTCTATTCCGGTGATGGAGATCACCTGCATCCACTATGCCGGTCCGCGCCCCTTCTGCCTGGAAAACCGCGTCATCAATCTCGACGCCGTGCCGGAAGCGGCAAAGGCGGATTTCGAGACATTGCCGCCAGGCCCCTGGCTGCTCAACCAGGTGCCGTGGAGTACTGCCGAACACCAGATTCGCGCCATATCAGCCGAAGGCGACGCCGCCGCCAACCTCGATATCCAGAAGGGTACGGCATGCCTCGTTGTCGAACGTCGCACCTGGAGCGCCGCCGGCCCGATCACCCACGTTCGCCTCACCTATCCCGGTGATCGCCATAGCCTTGTAGCTCGTTTCACACCGGCAAGCTGACCGTTTTCCCAGCACTGTTTCAGGGGCGCTGCGGAGACTCGGTCGGCGGCGGAATGAGGCTCTCGGATTGACGGACAGGCTGGGCGGGATCGACCAGCAGGATGCTGAGCGCAATCAGAACCAGTGCCAGAATCAGGAGGATTCCGATCAGAAGGGGACGAATCGCGGTCATTTCGTTCTCCAATCTCCCCAGCCCAGCGCTAAGCGCGATAGGGAATTCGAGATAACCAGCGCAGTCTAACGGTAAATGTTAAGCAATGCTTGATGTTCTGGGAAATAACAGGCCTTTTCCAAGAATTTCTGGCCGCGCCGGATAAGACCGCCATCTCACGCTTGTTTGAATGGCGGACAGCGCAAGCGGCGCATAGGATCGCAATGTAGATGGCTTCGAAGCCGTTCCGCGGCCTCCGTCGACCAATTCCAACCTTCTTATCAGGGACGACCGGCGCATCGCTCGTCCGATATCTCAAGGGAGACCCCACCCATGGATCGCAAACGTCTGATCGCGGCTGCGCTGACGCTCTCCGCCGCCATGCTCGCCACGCTGCAAAGCGCCGATGCCGCCGAACGCGTGAGGGTGCGCGGCACCGTGGAGAGCCTTGATGGCGATACGCTCAAGGTCAAGTCTCGCGACGGCAAGGACGTTACCGTTGCGCTGAAATCCGGCTGGAACGTTGGCGGCATCGTCAAGGCGGCCGTCAGCGACATCAAGCCTGGCGATTTCGTCGGCATCGCGTCGCAGCCGACCGATAGCGGCATCAATGGTGCGATCGAGGTGGTCATCTTCCCGGCCTCGATGAAAGGAACCGGCGAAGGCGACCGCCCCTGGGATTCAAAGCCGAACAGTTCGATGACCAATGCCACGGTCGCCAATGCCGTGACCTCGGTCAGCGGCCCGACCTTGACGCTCACCTACAAGGGTGGCGAACGCAAGATCAAGATCCCGGATGGCACGCCTGTCGTGACGCTGACGTCAGCAACGAAAGCCGATCTGAAGCACGGCGCCGGTGTCTTCATCACAGGCGAGCAAACCGGCGAGACCACAGTCTCCGCCGACCGAGTTGCAGTGGGCCTCAACGGCACCGTGCCGCCGATGTGATCGTTGCCCGATCAATCGGCTGATTTGCATCCAACGAAAACAGGCGGACCGCAAAACTGCGATCCGCCTGTTTTCCTAGCACTTGGCGAATGAGCAGGAGGCCTTACTCGGCAGCCTGCGCATGCGGGCGATGGTCGATCGCATCATCCTCGTCATCTTCCACCGGCTTCGGCTGCTTCCAGGCGATCAGGCGGTAGAACATCGGGATGAAGAAGGTAGCGATGAAGGTTGCCGCCAGCATGCCGCCGATGACGCCGGTGCCGATGGCATGGCGGCTGGCGGAGCCTGCGCCGGTGCTGATGGCCAGTGGCACGACGCCGAGGATGAAGGCGAGCGAGGTCATCACGATCGGGCGGAAGCGCAGTCGCGCCGCCTCGAGCGCTGCTTCCGCCGCGCTCATGCCTTCCTTGCGTTTCAGCACGGCGAACTCGACGATAAGAATGGCGTTCTTTGCCGCCAGGCCAATCAGCGTCACCATGCCGATCTGGAAGTAGACGTCGTTGGTGAGCCCGCGCAGATAGGTGGCCAGCAGCGCACCGAACAGCGCGAAGGGGATCGCGGTGATGACGGCGAGCGGCAGGCTCCACTTTTCATACTGCGCAGCGAGGATCAGAAACACCATGATGACGCCGAAGATCATCGCTTGCGTGCCGGCGCCGCTCGTCTCCAGCTCCTGATAGGCAGAACCCGTCCACGCGATCTGGAAGCCCTGCGGCAAGGTCTCGGCTGCCACCTGCTGCATGGCCTTGATCGCGTCGCCTGACGTATAGCCGGGCGCCGGGTTGCCGGTGATCTTGGCAGCATTGAAGGCGTTGTAGCGTTCGAGCTGGTCCGGCCCGATGGCGCGCGTTACCTTGATGAGCGTATCGAGCGGGATCATCTTGCCGCTGTCGGAGCGGACGAAGACCTGGCGCAGATCGTCGGGCGATTCGCGGAATGGCGCTTCCGACTGCAGGTTGACCTGATAGTTGCGGCCGTAAAGCGTGAAATCGTTCACGTAGAGGCTGCCGAAAGTCGCCTGCATGGCGTCGAAGACGGAGTTGATCGGCACGCCGAGCGCCTTGGCCTTCTCGCGGTCGAGATCGGCGCGGAACTGCGGAACATTGGTATCGAGCGTCGTGCGCACACCTGCAAGCTCCGGCCGCTTCGAGGCGGCCTCGACAAGCTTCTGAGCCTCATCGGAAAGCCCGGCAACACCCATGCCGCTGCGATCCTGCAGATAGACCTCGAAACCGCCCGTCGTCGAAAGACCCATGATCGGCGGCGGGTTGAAGGCAAGCACCATGGCATCCTTGATGCCCATATTGGCGCCGATCATCGGGCCTGCGAGATTGCGGGCATCAAGCTCCGGCGTCTTGCGCTCGCTCCAGTCCTTCAGCGTCACGAAGGCGACGCCGGCACTGCTCTTCAGGCCGCCCGACAGCAGGTCGAAGCCCGAGACCGCAAAGACGTTCTCGACGCCGGGCAGCTTCTGGGTGTTGACCATCGCCTCATCCATGACCGCCTGCGTGCGCGTCAGCGACGCCGCCGGCGGCAGGATGGCGATCTGGAACAGCGAACCCTGGTCTTCGTCCGGCACCAGCGACCCCGGCAGCGTATAGAAGAGATAGCCCGTCACGCCGAGCAGGCCGGCAACCAGAACGCAGCCGACGATGACGCGCTTCAGGAAGAACGCGACGCCCGCAGCATAACCCTGCGTCAGCCGGTCGAAGGCCCGGTTGAAGATGCGGAACGGCAAGACCGGCTCGTGATGGCCGGGCTTCAGGATCAGAGCGCAGAGTGCCGGCGTCAGTGTCAGCGCCACGATACCGGAGAGCGTGACCGAGATCGCGATGGTGACGGCGAACTGCTTGTACATCTGGCCCGCCAACCCGCCCATGAAGGAGACCGGAATAAAGACGGCGCAGAGCACCAGCACGATGGCGATGACCGGACCGGTCACTTCGCCCATCGCCTTGATGGCCGCCTTTCTCGGGGACAATTTCTCTGTTGTCATCAGACGCTCGACGTTTTCGAGCACGACGATCGCGTCGTCGACAACGATACCGATCGCCAGCACCAGCCCGAACAGGGTCAGAAGGTTGATCGAGAAGCCGAGCAGATACATGCCGGCAAACGTGCCGATGATCGAGATGGGCACAGCGATCACGGGAATCAGCGTTGCCCGCCAGTTCTGCAGGAAGACGAAGACCACGATGATGACGAGAAGGATCGCCTCGATGAAAGTCTTGATCACCTCCTCGATCGACACCTGGATGAATTTCGTCGTGTCGTAGGGGATCTCGTAGGCGACGCCTTGCGGGAATGACTTCTGCAGTTCATCCAGACGCGTCCTCAGCGCCTTCATCGTGTTCAAGGCATTGGCGCCGGGCTGCAGGTAGACGGCAATCGGGATGGCCGGCGTACCATTGAGGCTGCTCTGGACGGAATAGCTCTTGGTGCCGAGCTCGATGCGCGCGACATCCTTGAGGCGCAGCGTCGCAGCGTTGGCGGTCGAACGCAGGATGATTTCGCCGAAGGCGTCGACATCGGGCAGACGGCCCTGCGTCGTCACGGTATAGGTGAAGGCCTGCGGATTGTTGCTCGGCTGGTCGCCGAAGCGGCCGGCGGCAAACTGCGAGTTCTGCTCCTGGATGGCGGTCGCGACATCGCTCGGCGTCAGATTATACTGTGCAAGCTTGTCCGGCCGCAGCCAGATGCGCATTGAATAGTCGATATCGCCAAGCAGGTTGACATCGCCCACGCCCGGAATGCGCTTGAGGTCGTCGATGACATTGAGCAGCGCATAGTTGCCGACATAGGCACGGTCGTAGCGGCTGTCGGTCGAGTACATGGCGATGAAGCCGAGGATCGAGGTCGAGCGCTTGGTAACGACGACACCCAGCCGCGTCACATCCTGAGGCAGCGTCGAGACCGCGCGCTGTACGCGGTTGTTGACGTTGATCGCAGCCTGGTCCGGGTCGGTGCCGAGCGCGAAGGTCACCGTGATCTGCATGGAGCCGCTGTTGGAGTTCGTCGACTGCATGTAGAGCATGTTTTCGACGCCGTTGATCTGCTGCTCCAGCGGGGCGGCAACGGTCTGTGCTACCGTCTCGGCACTGGCGCCGGGATAGGTCGCGGTCACCACCACCTGCGGCGGCGTCAGCTCCGGATATTGCGCGATCGGCAGGATGCGCAGGCAAACCGCGCCCGCAAGCAGGATGACGATCGAGATCACCGCCGCGAAAACGGGACGGTCGATAAAGAATCTGTTGCCCAACATCAGTTCTGCGCCACCTTGTTCGTATCCTTGGGCGATGCATCTGCCGTCGCCTGCACCGGCGCGCCGGGGCGCACCTTGATGATGCCTTCGGTGATCAGCTTGTCGCCGGCCTTGAGGCCTGACAGTACCAGCCAGCTATCGCCGATCTTCTGGCCCAGCGTCACGGGATTGACGTGCGCCTTGCCTTCCTGGTCGATCGTGTAGACGAACTGGCCCTGCGGGCTCTGCATCAGCGCCACTTCCGGGATGGTAATGGCGTTGTCGAGCGAGACGCCTGTCACCTTCGCGCGAACGAACTGGCCCGGCAGCAGCCGGCGATCGGGATTGTCGACCACGGCGCGGGCCTGCAACGTGCCGGTCGACACGTCGATCGTGGAAGAGGTGAAGTCGACCACGCCGTCATGATCGTAGGTCGAGCCGTCGCCGAACGAGATCTTGACGCCGAGATTCGGCGCCTCTCCCTTGGCCTTCTTCATGTCGATCAGCCGGCGCACCTCGGCAGCTTCGGCATCCGAGAAGGAAAAATTGACGTAGACCGGATCGAGCTGCGTGATGCTGGTGAGCAGGCCGGTATCGCCCGTGGTGCCGATGAGGCTTCCCTCGGAGACCTGTTCCAGGCTGGTGATGCCGCCGACCGGCGCGGTGACCTGCGTATAATCGAGATTGAGCTGCGCCGTCTGAACCTGCGCCTGAGCGGCGGCCACGGCCGCTTCCGCCAACTGCCGCGTCGAAATCGCATCGTCGCGCGCCTTCTGGGTGACCGCATTCTGGTCGAACAAGGTGATGTTGCGCTTTTCCTCGCGTTGCCCCTGGGCCAACTGGGCCTGGCTTTGCTGCAATTGCGCCTGGGCCTGGGCAAGGGCTGCCTTGTAAGTCGCCGGATCGATGAGGAACAGCACGTCACCGGCCTTCACTTCCGCACCTTCGATAAAGTTTCTTTTCAACAGGATACCGCCGACGCGCGCCCGCACATCGACTTGCCTAAAGGCAGAGATGCGCGCAGCATATTCATAAGAGAGCGCCACGGTCTGTGGCTTGACATCGACCACCGTCACCTGCGGCGGCGGCATCTGTCCGGCCTGCTGCGCGAAGGAGGAAGACGCGCAGAAAAAGAGCAATCCGGCTACAATGAGGCTGCTGCGCAGGAGGAGGGATTTATGCGTCGTCATGGGAAAATCACCGCGAAATTCGACATTCTTGTTGCGGCGCAATATACAAACATACATGAATGATTGTAAACATCAAATCAATGTGACTTCTATGGATGATATGGGGAACCGCATGCAGCTTTGAGATATTGATGCATGAAATCAGAGATATAGAGCGAGACGAAATCCCCCTTTTCGTTCGCCGAAATTTTGAGGAGGCGCATGCGCAGAACCAAGGAAGATGCCGCCAAGACCCGCGAGGAAGTCCTCGCCGCCGCCGCCGAGATCTTCTATGAAAACGGCGTCAGCGGCTCGAGCCTCGAAAAGATCGCCCAGCGCGCAGGCGTAACGCGCGGTGCGATCTACTGGCATTTCAAAGACAAGGCCGAGGTCCTGACCGCGCTGCACAGCGAGATCCGCTTGCCGCAAGAAGCTATGGTCGACTATGCGATCGAGCACGGACATGACGATCCTCTTGGCCTGATCGAGCAAGGCACAATCGAAGTTCTGCAGATCCTGGTGAATGATGAGCATCAGCAGCGCGTCTTCGCCATCATGATCCTCGGCTGCGAGTTTACGGAACATCTGTCCGACGCGGCCCAGCGCATCATCACGGCCAATGCCGAAATGTTCGGCAAGCTGCAGAAACTGATCGAGATGGCGGATGAACAAAGTTCGCTTGCACCGCTATGGACCGCCGATTCCGCCGCCCGCGCCATTCAATGCTCGATGAACGGCCTGCTTGCCGAATGGCTTCGGTCCGGCAAATCCTTTCCGCTGGTCGATGTCGGCGAGCGGCTGGTCCGCAGCCTGATCCGCTCCATGCGCGGCAACGAAAACCGCTAGCTAGAGCAATTTCAGGAAAAGTGCGGAGCGGTTTTTCGTCCGGACTGCGTAAAGAAACACGGATACGGATATAGAGCGTTTTTGCGATTCGAAGAAAAGCGGAAACGTTCTAGGCGCCCGCATGCCGCGTGGCCTCGGCCAGCGAAATATCCGACTTGATCTCCCGCGTCGACATCGAAGTCACCGTATGCCTGACGCCGGGCAGCCGGTTGAGCTCCTGTCGCAGCAGCCGGTCGAGTGCGGCCATGTCGGTGGCCAGAATATGCAGGAGATAATCGGCCTCGCCCGTCGTCGCATGGCAGCGCCAGATCAGCGGATGGCGGCGCACGGCGGCTTCGAAAGCATCGAAACGCTCGACATCGATCGACACCTGCACGAAGGCTTCCAGCCCGAAGCCGAGCCGGGCCGGGTCGAGAAGTGTCCTGTATCCTCGGATCACGCCCGCCGCCTCCAGCGCCTTCACCCGCTTCCAACAGGGTGTCTTGCTGAGACCGGCCTGATCAGCAAGCGCCGCAAAGGAGAGGCGGGCATCAGCCTCAAGCGCGGTAATGATCTTGTGGTCGAGCGCGTCCAACTCCATCGTTCTCTCCATGGCTATAAAGATGATCGATCGTACTCCGTTTCTCATAATTTGAATGACAAATAGGAACAATGTTCAAGTTGAATTTCGTATCCTTGAGGGTGAGCAAACATGCTTGGCGGCCGAGGGCCGGAACAAAGGGAACGAAGATGCAGAAGAAAGACTATTACGCGCGCATCGAGGCGCCCGAAATGCGCGACTATGGCGTTTACCTGCAGTGCGACAAGCTGCTTGCGTGTCAGAAGCCGTTGAACGGGATGGTCAACGGCGATGAATTGCAGTTCCAGATCGTCCATCAGGTCGAAGAACTCTGGATGAAGCTGATGGCCTATACGCTGGTCGATGTCATCGGTTTCATGGAGGAGCGCAATACGCATCGCGTCGTGACCCTCATGGGCCGCGTGCACCGCATCATGCGCATGATGACGGCTCAGCTCGATCTTCTGGAAACCATGTCGCCCAAGGAATATCAGCAAATCCGCCTGCAGCTCGGCAATGGCAGCGGGCAGGAATCGCCTGGCTTCGGATTTCTGCTGCGCATGCCGCCGGATCTCTGGCACGCCTTCAAGGCGAACTATCTCGATGCCGCCGGCCTGACGATCGCGGATATCTATGATGGGAAATACGATCATGGCGACAGTTACGTGGTCGCCGAGGCGTTGGTCGAATATGACGAGCTGTTCCAGAAGTTCCGTGCCAACCACATCTATCTGATCCAGCGTTCCATCGGGCTCGGCTCGAAATCGCTGAAAGGCCGCCCCGTCGAGCTGCTGCAGGCCGGCGCGCGCCATCGCTTCTTCCCCGATCTCTGGGATATTCGCCACGAAATGACTGATCGCTGGGGCGGCCAATATGGCATCGTCCGCGATTCCATTTCCAAGCACGATGCAGCCGAATAGGCGCTGACGGAAAGCCGCCTTTCGCCGTCTTGAATGGCGAAAGGCCTTCTGATCCGGAACGAGATCGAGCAAGCCGTCAAACCCACCGTCGCATTGGTACGCCACACAGGGTCGCCAACCGCTCCACCCTCCGCCTCCCTTGCTCAAAAACGGCTACGCACTCCGCCGGCAAGAGGGCTTCTTCGCCCCGATCGCAACCTTCGGGTTGATCCGCCCCCCTCAAAGGCTCAGGCATCGCCGGCGCCGACCAGCGCGGCGTTCGTCCCACAGGCAAACGACCGGCAGGCCAGGGCTTCGGCCGAAGACAATGCAATGGCCATTGAAATATAGCCTATTGCATAATTCTGATATCGGTCATATTTGTTTAGTAGTCTCATAGCATGACCCTCCCGGAGCCCCGCATGACGCAAGTTCAGGAAGCTGCAGCGCAGCGGCGCGAATGGCAGTTTGCCAGCCGCGACGAGGATGATCGTCCGAGCCTTCCCGAAGTCAATGCCACGGTTAAGGTTCCTCATGGCGGCAGCTGGATTCGGCGCCTGATTGCTTTCGTCGGCCCGGGTTACATGATTTCCGTCGGCTACATGGACCCCGGCAACTGGGCGACCGATCTCGCCGGCGGTGCGCAGTTCGGCTATACGCTTCTCACCGTCATCATGTTGTCGAACCTGATGGCGATCCTGTTGCAGGCACTTTCGGCAAGGCTCGGTATCGCCACCGGCCGCGATCTTGCACAAGCCTGTCGTGATCACTATCCGCGGCCGGTCAATCTGGCGCTATGGTTTGCCTGTGAGCTCGCCATTATCGCCTGCGACCTTGCCGAAGTCATCGGCACGGCGATCGCATTGCAGCTGCTCTTCGGAATTCCGCTGATCGGCGGCGCGCTGATCACGGCGCTCGACGCCTTTTTACTACTGCTTCTGATGAGCAAGGGCTTCCGCTATCTCGAAGCTTTCGTCATTGCGCTGCTGACCGTCATCGCCATCTGTTTTGCCGTCCAGATCGCAGCGGCCGCGCCACCGGTGGCGGCAATCCTCCACGGCTTCATCCCCTCACCCGAAATCGTCACCAACCCCGCAATGCTCTATATCGCCATGGGCATCATCGGCGCGACGGTTATGCCGCATAATCTCTATCTGCATTCTTCCATCGTGCAGACCCGCGCCTACAAACGCACGGAAGAGGGTCGCCGCGATGCCATCAAATGGGCGACGGTCGACAGCACCGTCGCACTGATGCTGGCACTCTTCGTCAATGCCGCGATCCTGATCGTCGCCGCTGCCGCCTTCCATACCACCGGCCACTCGGATGTGGCCGAGATCGGCCAGGCCTATGAGCTGTTGTCGCCGCTGCTCGGCCTCGGCATCGCCTCGACGCTGTTTGCAGTGGCGCTGCTCGCCTCCGGCCTCAACTCGACAGTGACGGCGACACTTGCCGGCCAGATCGTGATGGAAGGCTTTCTCCGGCTCAGGATTCCGCATTGGGCAAGGCGACTTTTGACCCGCGGCCTCGCAATTATTCCGGTTGTGTGCGTGACCGCCATTTATGGTGAAAAAGGCACTGCAAACCTGCTCGTGCTGAGCCAGGTCGTGCTATCAATGCAATTGCCCTTTGCCGTTATTCCATTGGTCCAATTCGTGACAAATCGCGAGAAAATGGGCAGTTTCGTCATCTCCAGAAGCATCGCCGTGCTATCATGGATAGTTGCCGCGATCATCCTGGTGCTGAACTTCAAACTGCTCTACGACACCATCTTCGGTTGACGAATCATCTGGAACTCGCGAATCTCGCCCTGTGGACGATCACGGCAATTAACTGACTCGTAATATTTGCCTAGATTTCGCCATGATTTGCCCTAGTTTGGGCCCACCGCAATCTGCAGGGTTCCTCACTTCATGGCCGAAAGTCCATTGCGCGTTCAATTTCCTGCAGAGGCTGCTATCCAGGCGCGGCCGCATCATGATTTTCATATTCCATTTCTGCCCCGCTCCGCCCATCTTCGCCACCTGATCGTCATCGGTCTCGCAGGTACCGCGTCCTTCGGCCTGCTCGCCACCGTGCTGTATCCCTTGCTGGCGCGTCACACGATCGAGCGGGCAACGCCGGTGCGCACGGCCCAGCTCGCGCGCCCTCAGCCCGCCATGCGCAAAGCCAGCCGGCTGGCCGCAAAACAGCATTTCGACGGTTCCCGCTTTGCGCAGGTGGCCGAAAAACTCTCAAGCGGCGAAACCCGCATCTTCACCTATCATCGCACGACGCTGGTCTTTAAATCCGACGAAACCGCCCTGGCACGTGATGGCGCAAGCGCCATCAATGCCTCCTATGGCGACGAACGCGCCGACAACGTGGTATTTTCGCCTCCGTCGCTTTCGGATATCCGCCACGGTATCTATCCGCAGACCACGCATTATGATGCCGTGCGCCGCTCTCGCTTTCCGGTTCGCGGCGTGCCGCTGAACGTCAGCGTATCGCGCGCGACGACCGGCGAAACCGGCCGCGAGTTCCACCGGCTCGTATCCATGCCGAAGGACAAGCAGGATCTGCAGGACATCCTGGCGTCTGCGGGCCTGAGCAGCGATGCCGGCGACGAGCTGCAGCGCGCACTGGAGACAGACACCGTTTCCCCCGGCGATAGCCTGGAACTGCTGCTTGAGAAAAAAGGCCCCAATGCCCGCCCGAAGCTGATTATGGCTCGCCTCAGCGGCGACAAGACGCGGGAGCGCGTCGTTGCCCGCGACGATGCCAATGGCTTCGTTCCGATGGCCAATGACAGGCTGTTTTCCACGCTCTACAGCGAAAGCCAGGCCGACGCTCCATCCTCGACGGAGGTTGCCGCAGTCGATTTGAAGGGTGTTGACGAGAGCGATGAACGGGCAGTCAGCGACAAGCTCGAAAGAGCCGGACTGACCAAGGAATATGCCTCTCAGCTCATCAAGCTCGCCAAGGCCAAGGGCATTTCGCTCACCAGCATCGACGATGCTCCCGACAGCGTTGACCTGCTCTTCCGCAAGGCGGATGACGGCCGGAGCGAGCTGATGTTCATCGAATTCCACGCCGATGGCGACACGCATCGCTTCTACCTGCATAAGAACGAAGGTGAAGGCCCCTCGGAATTCTATGACGAGAGTGGTCACTCGATCGCGAAGTCGCTCGTGCATCGGCCGGTGCCGAACGGCACGCTCGGCGATGGTTTCGCCTGGCGTATCCACCCGATCCTGGGTGTGAGGAAATTCCACAATGGCGTCGACTTCCGCGCGCCGATGGGGAGCCCCATCCAGGCGGCCGGCGATGGTGTTGTCGAGAAGATTTCCTGGGAAACCGGCTACGGCAAATATGTCCGCATCCGCCACGACGGCGGTTACGAAACCACCTATGCCCATATTTCGGCAACGCCTTCGGATCTGCGCGTCGGCCAGCGCGTCACCCAGGGCCAGGTCATCGCCTATGTCGGCTCGACGGGTTACTCGACCGGCCCGCATCTCTATTACGAGCTGCGCGTCAATGGCCGTTACGAAAACCCGCTGACAGCGCAACTGCCGGCCGGCACCAATCTGACGGGCAAATCGCTCGACAGCCTGCGCTCGCAGGTCAACCATGTCGAGAACATCATGAGCTACCTCGACGTTCCCCCGGCTCGTGACAATCCGCCCGCCCCTTTCGCCAATTTCGAGCAAGGCCCAAACTTCGGGCCGAATTCAGGATCGGACTTCGGACCGAACCTGGGACCAGGCTTTGGGCCAAACCATTTCGGCGCACCGTCTCCATAAGCCGGCCAAAAATCCGCACAAACATCCTTCCCGATTCTCGCAAACCCGATTCCCGCTTGCGGCAATGGCGCCTCGATGCCGAATGCGATAACAATCCTCCTGTATTTCGCCATGGAGAAGATATTGCCGCGCACTATCTGACGCGAATGCCGGATATCATCACCTGGCAATCCGCAAGGAGCAGAAATTGGCGCGCAAGCCGTTGCCGGAACCGAAGACTATGCTGCCGAATGAAAGCAGGCGTCTGCGCGCCGACGCGCGACGCAACTATGACAAGTTGATCGAAGTTGCAGCACAAGCCTTCGCCAGCCACGGCACAGCCGCCTCCCTGGAAGATATAGCTCGCCGCGCGGATGTCGGGATCGGAACGCTCTATCGCCATTTTCCGAGCCGGGAACACCTGGTGGAAGCGGTTTATCATCACGAAGTCGAGGCGCTGTGCGATGCCGCCGAAGAGCTTTCGCGCGAACACGCACCGGATGAGGCTCTGGAGGAATGGATGAACCGCTTCGTCGGTTACATCGCAACGAAACGCGGCATGGCCGACAGCCTGCGCATCCTCATCAGCAGCAATTCCAAGCTCTTCGCCGATAGTTACGGCAAGGTGCCGGTCGTGCTCTCAGGCCTGATCGACCGTGCGGTCGCCGCCGGCTCGATCCGCACCGATGTCGACAGTACCGATGTGCTGCACGCACTGTCCGGCACCTATTCCATGCCCAGTTCGCCCGAATGGTACGACCGGTCTCGCCGCCTCGTGCGCCTGTTGATGGATGGCCTGCGCTGGGGCGCCCCGAAAACACGAGCGCCGCGAGAGACCTGATAATCGGCAGGACGCTTCCTATATGCATTTGAACTGAGAACGTCAGGCAAGCTTCCTGCTGCCACGGTTTCGTGCTTGGCTCCTCACCCTAACCCTCTCCCCGTTGAAACGGTGGGAGAGGGAACGATCGCGCAAGACAGCATGTCTGTTCACCGGAGCTATTCCCATTTTAAAGCCGCCTCTTCCCGCAAAGCGGCGAGAGAGTGGGGCGAGGGGCCAGGCACATAAGTACGACAAAACCGAGCTTCGCCGACTGTCATCAAAGCTGAGGAGAGCAAGAATGCCCGAAAAGCTGGTCAAGATCCCCGGTCCGGATCATCCGATCACGATCGAGGAAAAGCAGGCCCATGTCACCGTGTCAGTCGCCGGCAAGGTCATCGCCGATACGCATGAGGCGCTGTCGCTCAAGGAAGCATCCTATCCGGCCGTGATCTATATCCCGCGGAAGGATGTCAACATGTCGTTGCTGGAAAGGACCACTCACGAAACCTACTGTCCCTACAAGGGCGAATGCTCCTACTACAGCATCCCGGCCGGCGGCGAGCGCTCGGTGAACGCCATCTGGACCTATGAGACCCCCTATCCTTCGGTCGGCCGGATCAAGGACTACATGGCCTTCTATCCGGATCGCGTCGATTCCATCGATATCGTGACTTAAAGAGCAAGACCGCTCGACGCGTCGAAGACGTAGACTTGCTCCGGGCTCACCGAGACATTCAGCGGCTGGCCATAGCGCACCGGCGCCTCACCATCGACAACGGCCGTCACCTGTTCGCCGGCAAGGTCGAAGAGCACATGGGTCTGCGCGCCGGTCGGCTCCACAAGCAATGTCTGGCCGGTGAGCGGCGAACCACCGCTTGCAAGGCTCAGATGCTCGGGCCTGAGACCAACTTTCACACTCTGGCCCACCTTCACCTTGCGTTCCCCGGCGATGCGGATCGGCGTGCTGTCCTTCAGCCGCACGGCCGGCGCGCCATCGACACCCTCGACCGTACCGTCGAGAAAATTCATGGCCGGCGAACCGATGAAGCCGGCGACGAAGAGATTGGCCGGCTTGCGGTAAAGCTCGATCGGCGTGCCCTGCTGCTCGATCTTGCCCTGGTTCAGCACGACGATCCGATCGGCAAGCGTCATCGCCTCGATCTGATCGTGGGTGACGTAGATCGAGGTGGTCTGCACCTTCTGATGCAGCGCCTTGATTTCAGAACGCATCTGCACGCGCAGCTTCGCATCGAGGTTGGAGAGCGGCTCGTCGAACAGGAAGACGGCGGGGTTGCGAACGATGGCGCGACCCATGGCGACGCGCTGGCGCTGACCGCCCGAGAGCTGCGCTGGCTTGCGGTCGAGCAGCTTGGTGAGATCGAGCATGCGCGCGGCTTCGTTGACCCGCTGTTCGATCACCTGCTTGGTCTCGCCCGAGAGCTTCAGGTTGAAGCCCATATTCTCCGCGACCGTCATGTGCGGATAGAGCGCGTAGGACTGGAAGACCATGGCGATGTTGCGCTCGCGCGGCGTCATGGAATTCACCACCTGACCGCCGATCGACACGTCGCCGTCGGTGATCTCTTCCAACCCGGCGATCATCCGCAACAGCGTGGACTTGCCGCAGCCGGAAGGGCCGACGAGCGCGATGAACTCGCCGTCCTCGATCGAAAGCGAGATATCGTGGATGACGGTGAGCGCCCCATAGGCCTTGTGGATGTTGTGCAGTTCGACGGATGCCATGTTGTTTGTGCTCCGATGAGAGCAATTCCAGGGAAAGTGCGTAGCGGTTTTCCGTCCGGAATTGCTAAAAACAAAGAGATAGAGCGGTTCAGAGATTTCGTGAAAAGCTGAGCCGCTCTAGGCTCAGGATTTCACTGCGCCGGCGGTGAGGCCGGCAATGATGTGCTTCTGCGCCAGGAAGAAGACGATGACGGTGGGCAGGATGGTCAGCGTGATGAAGGCAAGCACCAGCTCCCATTCCGTGCCGAATTCGCCGCTATAGACCATCATGCCGAGCGGCCAGGGATAGATCGAGTCCGAGTTCAGCATGATCAGCGGCAGGATGTAGCTGTTCCAGCTGCCGACGAAGGAGATGATGCTGACGGTCGCAATGATCGGCCGCGAGAGCGGCAGCGAAATATGCCAGAAGAAGCGAATATAGCCGCAGCCGTCGACAAAGGCGGCCTGGAACAATTCTTCCGGAAGGTTTCGAAAATAGTTCCGGAAGAGCAGGATGCTCATGCCGAGGCCGAAAGCCACCTGCGGCAGCACCACCCCCCAATAGGTATTGAGCAGGCCGAGATCGCGGATGCGGATGAAAAGCGGGAGGATGGCGGTGGCCGCCGGAAACATCAGGCCGATGAGGAAATAGTTCAGCAGGAAGTTCGAGCCGAAGAACTTCACATGCGCGAAGGCGAAGGCAGCCATGGCCGAAACCGACAGCGTCAGGAAGACGGTGAGAACGGCGATGATCAAAGAATTCATCATCTGCCGCCAGTAGCGGTCACCGAAGAGGATGCCGGTATAGTTCTCGAGGTGCCACTCGGCCGGCAGGCCGAACGGATTGGTGCGGAGATCGCCGAGCGTCTTGAAGCCGCCGAGCGCTGTCGTCAGCAGCGGGATCAGCACGATGGCGGCAATGATGGTCAGCGACACATAAAGATAGATCTTCGTGCCGGTGGTCAGTCGAACGGATGAGGCCAGATCAGTCATTGCGCATAAATATCCGTTTGTAGCCGAAGGCGAGGGTGACGCAGATCACGAACAGCACGACGCCGACGGCGCTGCCGAGGCCGACCTGCATGCGGGTGACGCCGAAATTGTAGAGGAAAGTCACCATCGTCTGGGTCGAGTTGAACGGGCCGCCGCCGGTGAGCGGCATGATCATGTCGAAAAGCTGCAGCGATCCGACGACGGCGAAGAACACGGAGAGACGCAGCGTCGAGCCGAGCAGCGGCAACGTCACGTAGCGGAACTTCTGCCAGCCGGTGGCGCCGTCGATCTCGGCCGCCTCCAAGACGCTCTTGTCGAGCGACTGCATGCCGGCGATGAACAGCATCATGTGAAAGCCGAAATATTTCCACACGATGACGCCGAGCACGGCGTACATCGCCAGGTCTTTATCGGCGAGCACATAGGGCGTCGGCGTGCCGAGAAAATGCGCGATTGCTGCAAACAGGCCATAATCGCCATCATAGACGAAGCGCCAGATCAGCCCGGCGGCGACTTCGGCGAGCACGTACGGCAGGAAGAAGATCAGCCGAAAGAGCACGACGCCGCGAATGCGGTGCGCCAGCATCGTCGCCAGCCAGATGGCAAGCGGCACCTGGATCGCAATCGACACGACGATGATCAGCGCATTGTTCTTCAGCGACGTCAGGAAGGCGCCGTTCTTGAACAGCACCTGGAAATTGCGCAGCCCTACGAACTCGGTCGGCGGGCCATAGCCGTTCCAGCGGTAGAGGCTGTACCAAGCCGCCTCCCCCATCGGCAGGATGACGAAGATGGTGAAGAGCAACAGCGCCGGCGGCAGGAATAGCAGGATAACGGGCAGGCGACCGCGCGCGGCCGGCGATTTTCGCTTCGCGGCGGGTCTTGCTCTTGCGACAGAGGGCATAGTGGTCGTAGCGCTGACATCGGTCATGGGCAGTCTCGACGATTGCAGTTCAAAGAAAAACCGGCGCCGACACAAGGGAGCGGCCGACGCCGGATGCCGCTAGAGCTGGTCCTGTTCGAAGGCGTCCTGGACCTGCTGCGCGCCATCCTTTGGCGAAATCTGGCCGGAGACGATACCGACGGCCACATCGTTGACGACGCGGCCGACCGAGGGGCCAAGATCCTGGTCGAAGAAGTTCTGGTGCCAGGTCGAATGCGCGAGCTGATCGGCGGCCTCGTGCATCAGCGGACCCTTGACACCGTCTTCGGCGCCGACGGCAACCGGGATGATCATGCCGGCCTGCGCCATGGTGCGCTCGTTTTCGGCATTGGTCAGATAGGCGAGGAAATCGAGCGCTTCCGGTGGAGCCTTCTTGGTGACGGCCCAGCCGTTCAGGCCACCGAGCGTATCGGTCGGAGCGCCCGCACCGCCGGTCACGGCCGGGAAGGCGAAGCGGCCGACATTGTCATCCGCCAGGCCCTTGCCGTCGCCGGCATTGGTGCGCTGGTTGGCAACCGTATTTTCGAAGCCGAGGATCATGGCAGCCTTGCCGTCACCGAAGACGCCGAGCGCCTGCGGCCAGGTGGTGCCGAGATAGCCGGGCTGGAAGGGTTCGAGCTTGCCGAGCTCGGCAAGCTGCTCGCCGGCCTTGATGATCGAGGGATCGTTGAAGCCGTTGCCCTTGCCGTTCTTGGCGTCGTTGAAGACCTGCTGACCGCCGTCGCGCATCACCAGATAGCTCCAGTAGAAATGGATCGGCCACTTCTCGCCGCCGCCGCCGGCGATCGGCGCAATACCGGCAGCCTTGATCTTCTTGACCGCAGCCAGATAGTCGTCCCAGGTCTTGATGGCACTCGCATCGACGCCAGCCTTGGCGAACAAGGCTTTGTTGTAGAAGAAGGAAACCGTGCCGAGCTTGTAGGGTACGGCGCTGATTTTGTTATCGAAAGTCAGGCCCTTGACCGCCGCCTGATTGTAGCTTTTCAGCCAGGCGCCATCCTTGGCATTCATCGCTGCGGTCAGATCCAGCAACGTGCCGGTCTGTTGCTGCTGCTTCAAGACGCCGCCGCCCCAGCTGAAGAAGAAATCGGGAGCGTCCTTCGATTGCAGCAGTGTCGGCAGCTTCGCCTTGAAGGCCTCGTTGGCCAGGAACTGCATCTCGATCTTCGTGCCGGGATGCTTGGCCTCATACTGATCGGCGATCTTGCGCCAGACGGCGACATAGGTCGGATCGGTTTCCAGATGCAGCCATTTGACGACAGTGTCGGCGGCAGCGCCCGTCGCGCCGGCCAGGATTGCCAGCCCTGTGGTGGCGGCAATAGCGGCGATTCGAAGGGCCTTGGCCCCACGTAGATGGATCATGATTTTCTCCTCCCAAGGGAACCAAGAGCCTCAGATATTTTTTCCCTTATGCGGAATAATTCAACGGAGCTTTGCTGAAATGTCAACCGCCATCGCTAAATTTTCGCCATATTGGCTGCAAAATGGCTTGACATTGGGCAAGTGCCATAGGTTATTTAATTCGCATTCCGTTAAAAATACCAGGCCGCAGCCGAGCGGGTCCGTCATTCGGCACGAATCTCATGAAAACAGCAGATCCCGAGCTTATGCGGGCGATAAACCGCTTCAATGTGCTGGATACGATCCGGCGGGCGGGCTCCATCGCACGTATCGAAATCAGCGACCGCACCCAGCTTTCGACCACCACAGTGTCGGCAATCACAGCCTCGCTGCTGGATGACGGGCTGATCCTGGCCCGCACCGAAGGCGACCTGCGCGAGGCGGCGACCCGCGGCCGACCCCGCGTCATGCTGGAGCTTAATCCCGATGCCGCGCGCGTCGTCGGCGCGAAAATCGCCGCCAATCGCATGGTCTTCGTCGTGACGGACTTCTGCGGCGAGGTTCTTTCGACGCTGACGCTGGCGCTGCGCGTCGACCGGCAGCCGATCGGCGTCATTGCCGATCTGATCGAAGACGGCGTGCGCCGTTGTGTGGTCGATGCCAACCTGGCGCTGGACGAGATCGATTCCGTCTGCCTCGGTCTGCCCGGCGTCGTCGAGCATCGCACCGGTCATATCCGCACCAGTCCGATCTTTCGCGAGACGGGCGTCGATTTCGCCAAGGAAATGTCGGAGCGGCTGGGCGTCACCACCATCGTCGAAAGCGATGCCCATGCCATCACGCTCGCGCATCACTGGTTCGGCCAGGCAAAAGACCTGGACGACATGGTGCTGGTGTCGCTGGAACAGACGCTAGGGCTCGGTGTACTGCATGGCGGCCAGCTCTTTCGTGGCGCCGGCGGCCTCAGCCACAATCTCGGCGATCTCGTGCTCGGCATGGGACCACAGGGCATCATCCGACTGGCGAGCCTTGCCGGCGAAAGCGCCATTCTTGGTGACCAGCCGAGCGGCCGCTTTGCCGAAGCCATCCGCCTCGGCCGCGGAATGGCCCACGCCAAGACGCTGATCGACGCCGAAGACATCTCGCTGATCAGTGCTGCCATCCGCGCCGGCGAGGCCTGCGGCATGGCGCTCGCCAACATCGTCACGCTGTTTGCCCCGCCGCGCGTCATTCTGGTGGGATCGAGCCTGGCGCTCGGCCAGCCCTTCCTCGACAGCCTGCGGGATGCCTATTCGCTGGCCATCCCGCCATCGATCAAGGGCGTGACCGAACTCGTTTTCGACCAGTCGACCGACGAGACCTGGGCGCAGGGCGCAGCGGTCGTAGCACTACGCGAACTCTACGAATCGCCCTGGGGAACGACGGGACCGGCACCGGCCCTGTGATCCCCATAGCAATTCCAGGAAAAGTGCGCAGCGGTTTTCCGTCCGGAATTGCGTCGAAACAATAGGATAGAGCGGTTCAGCGCTTATGTGAAACGCTGAACCGCTTCAGGACAGACAAGACAATTCATCTGGAGGAAGCTTATGAATAAGGTCGGTATCGGCATAGTCGGCTGCGGGAACATTTCCGGCGCCTATCTCACCGCCATGAAATCCTTTCCCATTCTCGACATCAAAGGTGTCGCCGACCTCAATCGCGAGCTCGCCGAGGCAAAGGCTGCCGAATTCGGCCTGAAGGCAGTCGATATCGCCACGCTGCTGGCGGACCCCTCGATCGAGATCATCGTCAACCTGACCATTCCGAAGGCGCATGTCGCCGTCGGCCTTCAGGCGCTTGACGCCGGCAAGCACACTTATTCGGAAAAGCCGCTGGGCATCAATTTCGCCGAAGGCAAGACGCTTGCGGATGCCGCGGCCGCCAAGGGTCTGCGTATCGGTGCAGCGCCTGATACCTTCCTCGGCGGTGGCCACCAGACGGCCCGCGCCATCATCGATGAGGGCGCGATCGGCATCCCCGTCGGCGGCACCGCCACCTTCATGTGCCCCGGCCACGAGCGCTGGCATCCGAATCCGGCTTTCTATTATGAAGTCGGCGGCGGCCCGATGCTTGATATGGGTCCTTACTACATTACCGACCTCGTCAACCTGCTCGGCCCCGTCTCGCAGGTCGCCGGCTTTGCCGTCACCCCGCGCAAGGAGCGCATCATCACCAGCGAGCCGCGTAATGGCGAGCACATCCCCGTGCACGTGCCGACGCACGTGGCCGGCGTCATGGCCTTTGCCAATGGCGCGGTCGTCCAGATCGGCATGAGCTTCGATGTCGCCGGCCACAAGCATGTGCCGCTCGAAGTCTACGGCACCGAAGGCACGCTGATCGTGCCCGACCCCAACCGCTTCGGCGGCCCGGTGGAGTTCCTCAAGAAGGGCGGCGAATTTGCCGAACGCGAGATCACCGCCCCCTATGCCGATGGCAATTACCGCTCGCTCGGCGTCGCCGACATGGCGCACGCCATCCGCTCGAACCGCCCGCACCGCGCCAATGGCAGCCTCGCACTGCATGTGCTCGAAGTCATGGAAGCCTTCCAGACGGCTTCCGACGGCGGGCGCACGGTCACCATCACGACGCAAACGGAGCGTCCGGCCCCTCTGTCCGAATCCCTGGTGGATGGACAGATCGGCCGTTAATCGAAAAAATTCAGGAGGATTATCATGCGTGAAGCACTTATCGTCTGGGGCGGCTGGAGCGGCCACGAACCGCAGGAATGCGCCCATATCATCCGCGACATGCTGGAAGAGGACGGCTTCAAGGTCTACCTCGAAAACAGCACCGAGGCCTTCGCCGACCCTTCGATCCACGATCTCAGCCTGATCGTGCCGATCGTCACCATGTCGAAGATCGAGAAGGAAGAGGTGAAGAACCTTGCCGCCGCGATCGAAAGCGGCGTTGGTATAGCCGGCTATCATGGCGGGGCCGGCGACTCGTTCCGCGAAAGCGTCGAGTATCAGTTCATCATCGGCGGCCAATGGGTCGCCCATCCCGGCAACATCATCGACTACACCGTCAATATCACGCGCCCGGACGACCCGATCATGGAGGGGATCACCGATTTCCCCTATACGTCGGAGCAATATTACATGCATGTCGACCCGTCGAACGAGGTGCTGGCGACGACAACCTTTACCGGCGATCACGCCTACTGGATCGACGGCGTCGTCATGCCGGTTGCCTGGAAGCGCAAATACGGCAAGGGCCGCGTCTTCTATTCCTCGCTCGGTCACCAGGCCAAGGAATTCGACGTGCCGCAGATGAAGACCATCTTCCGCCGCGGCGCCAACTGGGCGGCGCGCTAAGCCCCCGCGCATTTCGAAAATTGCCGCCCCTCATGATGCTTGAGGGGCGGTTTTGCGTCGGCCATCCCGATGATGGCGCAATCGCACGCACGGCGGATTTCATCGTTTCGAGCAAATGATGAGCAGACGGGACAGGCGGCCGTGAACGGAGCTTGGGCAAGCACTCCATCCCGCATCCCGCAGCCAACCATCGATCGCCCTCATTTCACCTTGACGTTGCAGATCCTGCCTCGCATTCCGTGCCAGGCTTCACTCCCCATTTTGATCGCACGACTGTCAGCACGAGCGATCAGGCTCCGTTCGGCCACAATGCGCCTGGACGCATCGAAAGGTGCATCAGCCTCCATTTGCAATTCCGATCAATTGCTTACCAGATTGATAATAAATCGCTAAAACACGCCTGAGACGAGATTTATGAAGCGAAACTGAAACGCGATCAGTTTTCGTTTGACATTCCTTTATCTTCATTTATCGTCATTCTTGTTTCGGTTTTCGCGTGAGGGATGCAAATCGAAACAAGGGGAGGGATTATTGTCCAAAAATCAGATCGATACGGAAAACGGCGTGGTTGGCGGTATCGGCCGCATGGCCACTGACGTCGCCTGGCGCAATCCTTGCCGGCGCGATGTTTCCGCGGGCAGATCGGCACAATCCACTTCCGAACAATCATAATCTCAGCAGCAGGCACCGTCCGGCAACGACAGGACGGATCGGTCTCTTCGCAATCCTCGCGGCAGCATTGATATGCGGCGCATGGAAGGAATCTATCGTGCTTGAACTCAGGGGCGTATCGAAGTCTGTCGGCGGCGAAACGCATATCGCGGAAACAAATCTGACGCTGCAGCGCGGCACGCTGAACGTACTGCTGGGACCGACGCTTTCGGGCAAGACGTCGCTGATGCGGCTGATGGCTGGCCTCGACAAGCCGACCACGGGCACGATCCATGTCGACGGCGCCGATGTCACGGGACAGCCGGTGCAGCGCCGCAACGTCGCCATGGTCTACCAGCAATTCATCAACTACCCCGCCATGACCGTCTACGACAACATCGCCTCGCCGATGCGATTGAGCGGCAAAAGTGCCGCTATCATCGACCAGGAAGTGAAGAAGGCAGCCGATCTTCTGCGGCTTGGCCCCTTCCTCGATCGCCTGCCCTTGAGCCTTTCCGGTGGCCAGCAGCAGCGCACGGCGCTCGCCCGCGCCATCGTGAAAAATGCCGGGCTGGTGCTGCTCGACGAGCCTCTCGCCAATCTCGATTACAAGCTGCGCGAGGAACTGCGCGCCGAATTGCCGAAGATCTTCGCCGAATCTGGCGCGATCTTCGTCTATGCCACCACCGAACCGTCCGAAGCGCTGCTCCTTGGCGGCAATACCGCGACATTGTCGGAAGGCCGCATCACGCAATTCGGACCGACGATCGATGTCTTCCGCAATCCCCGCGATCTGATTACCGCCACGACCTTTGCCGATCCGCCGCTGAACACGATCACGCTTGACAAGCGCGGCCGGGAATTCGTGCTCGACAGCAACATCCGCCTGCCCGTACCGAGAGGTTTGGAAGAGCGGCCGGATGGCCGTTACACGATCGCCTTCCAGCCGCATCATCTGGCCCTTGCGCCGCAGACGCCGGAAGCCGTCGCCGCCCCGGCAAGGGTCATGGTGACCGAGATCACCGGCTCGGAGAGCTTCATCCATATCGATTTTGCCGGCCGGCGCTGGGTCATGCTGACTCAAGGGGTGCAGGACATCGATGTCGACGACGCGATCGATGTCTATATCGACCCGCGCCACATCATGGTCTTCGACACCGATGGCGCTGCCGTCACTCCCGCCCTGCAACAAGCCGCCTGAGGAGAGACCATGGCCCGCATCGATCTTGACCACATCCGGCACGCCTATAACGACCACCCGAAATCCGATGCCGATTACGCGCTGAAAGAAGTCAATCACAGCTGGGAAGATGGCAGCGCCTATGCGCTGCTCGGCCCCTCGGGCTGCGGCAAGACCACGCTTCTCAATATCGTCTCCGGCCTGGTGCAGACTTCCGAGGGGCGCATCCTGTTCGACGGCAAGGACGTGACCCGTCTTTCGACCCAGGAGCGCAACATCGCCCAGGTTTTTCAGTTCCCGGTCGTCTACGACACGATGACCGTCTACGACAATCTCGCCTTCCCGCTGCGCAACCGGCATGTTCCGGAGGCTGAGGTCAAACGCAAGGTCGATGAGATTATCGAGATGATCGGCCTTTCCGACAGCGCGCACCGCAAGGCCCGCGGGCTGACCGCCGATGCCAAGCAGAAGATCTCGCTCGGCCGCGGCCTCGTGCGCTCGGATGTCAATGCCATCCTCTTCGACGAACCGCTGACCGTCATCGACCCGCATATGAAGTGGGTGCTGCGCTCGCAGCTGAAGCAGCTGCATCGCCGCTTCGGCTTCACCATGGTCTATGTCACCCACGACCAGACGGAGGCGCTGACCTTCGCCGACAAGGTGGTGGTCATGTACAATGGCGAAGTGGTGCAGATCGGCACGCCGAACGATCTGTTCGAGCGCCCGCGCCACACCTTCGTCGGCTATTTCATCGGCTCGCCTGGCATGAATGTCATGCCCGTCGAAATCGAAGGCAACAATGCGCGCCTCGGCAACCGCATGATTACGCTGCCCGGCACGCCGCTTGAAAAACGCAGTGGCCGTTCCGAACTCGGCATCCGCCCGGAATTCGTCCGCATCGGCCGTGAGGGCATGCCCGCCACCGTCACCAAGGTCGAGGACCTCGGCCGCCGCAAGGTGGTGCGCGCGAAGCTCGACGGCCAGGACATCGTCGCCGTCATCGGCGAGGACCAGACGGTGCCGGCCGAGCCGCACATCGCCTTCGATACCGCCGGCATCAATATCTACGCCGACTCCTGGCGCATCGAGATGGGAGCCTGACGATGGACAAGACCTGGAACAACAAAGCCTGGTTCATGCTCATTCCGGTTCTGCTGCTCGTCGGCTTTTCCGCCGTCATCCCACTGATGACTGTCGTGAACTATTCGGTGCAGGACACCTTCGGAAACAATCAATTCTTCTGGGCGGGCACGCAGTGGTTCGAGGAAATTCTTCGCTCCGGCCGCTTCTGGGATTCGATGATCCGCAACCTGATCTTCTCCCTCGTCATTCTCGCGATCGAGGTGCCGCTCGGCATCTTCATCGCCCTCAATATGCCGAAGAAGGGGATCGGCGTCCCGATCTGCCTGGTGCTGATGGCCTTGCCGCTGCTCATCCCGTGGAACGTCGTCGGCACGATCTGGCAGGTGTTCGGTCGCAGTGACATCGGTTTGATGGGCTACGTCCTTGTCAATCTCGGCATCGACTACAATTACGTCTCCGATCCCGCCGACGCCTGGGCAACCGTCATCGTCATGGACGTCTGGCACTGGACGAGCCTCGTCGTGCTGCTCTGCTATGCCGGCCTCGCCTCCATTCCGGATGCCTTCTACCAGGCCGCCAAGATCGATGGCGCCTCGCGCTGGTCTGTCTTTCGCTACATCCAGCTGCCGAAAATGAACCGCGTGCTGCTGATCGCGGTGCTGCTGCGCTTCATGGACAGCTTCATGATCTATACCGAACCCTTCGTCGTCACAGGCGGCGGCCCCGGCAATTCGACCACTTTCCTGTCGATCGATCTCGTGAAGATGGCGCTCGGCCAGTTCGATCTCGGCCCGGCGGCAGCCATGTCGCTGATCTACTTCCTGATCGTGCTCCTGCTGTCCTGGGTCTTTTACACCGTCATGACCAATTACGATGCGGGAGCAAGCCGATGAGCGGCAAACCCCTCTCCAACACGGCCGATAACGCCACCATGCACAAGCTTGCCGCTTCCGATGCCGCCGCCAGTGCGACCGCGACGACGGGCGCACAGGTTGCCCGCCGGCACTCCGAAAAAGGCCGATGGGCCTGGCTGGTGCCGACAATCTACATCATCTTCCTGCTGCTGCCGATCTACTGGCTCGTCAATATGAGCTTCAAGACGAACGAGGAAATCATTGGTGGGCTGACGCTCTATCCGCACCAGCCGACGCTGCGCAACTACGCGATCATTTTCACCGATCCGTCCTGGTACAAGGGCTACATCAACTCCATCACCTATGTCGTCATGAACATGGTAATCTCGGTTGCCTGCGCCCTTCCCGCCGCCTACGCCTTCTCGCGCTACCGCTTCCTCGGCGACAAGCATGTGTTCTTCTGGCTGCTGACCAACCGCATGGCGCCGCCGGCGGTCTTCGCGCTGCCCTTCTTCCAGCTCTATTCCGCCTTCGGCCTGATCGACACTCACATCGCCGTGGCGCTGGCGCATTGCCTGTTCAACGTACCGCTGGCGGTCTGGATTCTCGAAGGCTTCATGTCGGGCGTGCCAAAGGAAATCGATGAAACCGCCTATATCGACGGCTATTCATTCCCGCGCTTCTTCATCAAGATCTTCATCCCCTTGATCGCAAGCGGCATCGGCGTCGCCGCCTTCTTCTGCTTCATGTTCTCCTGGGTGGAGCTGCTGATCGCCCGCACGCTGACGACGACGGACGCCAAGCCGATCGCCGCCATCATGACCCGCACCGTCTCGGCCGCCGGCATGGACTGGGGTCTGCTTGCCGCCGCCGGCGTACTGACGCTGATCCCCGGTGCGCTCGTCATCTACTTCGTCCGCAACTACATCGCCAAGGGCTTCGCGCTCGGCCGCGTCTAAAGGAAAACCGCCATGAATACTGACTTTTCCTGGATGGCCTGGACACTGCCGACGGCGCTGTTTTTCGCGACGATCTTCATGCTTTTGATCGGCATGGCGGTCTGGGAATATGTTTCGCCGGGCGGCAATCCGCGCCTCGGCATCCTGCGCTTCGAAACGACGCGCGGCGACCGGCTGTTCATCTCGCTGCTCGGCGCCGCCTTCATTCATCTCGCTTGGCTGGGCCTGGGAGGCCCCAGCCTGTGGTGGGCTCTTGCTCTTTCCGTGGTCTACGCCATCGGCGTCTTCCGTCTGGTCTGAAGCAAACCAATATGGCGGCCGGGAGGTCTGGCCGTCCTGACATGCATTCGCAACCTGTAGGGAGGAATATATGCGAAGACATCTCTTGACGACGACGGCTGTCGCGCTGCTGGCCCTGGCCGGCACGGCCCATGCCGGAATGGATGAGGCCAAGGCATTTCTGGACAAGGAGGTCGGCGATCTCTCGACGCTCTCGCGCGCCGACCAGGAAAAGGAAATGCAATGGTTCGTCGATGCGGCCAAGCCTTTCAAGGGCATGGAAATCAAGGTCGTTTCGGAAACGCTGACGACGCACCAGTATGAATCGCAGGTTCTCGCACCGGCCTTTACCGCCATCACAGGCATTAAGGTCACCCACGACGTCATCCAGGAAGGCGACGTCGTTGAAAAGATCCAGACGCAGATGCAGACCGGCCAGAACCTTTATGACGGTTGGGTCAACGATTCCGACCTGATCGGCACGCACTGGCGCTACAAGCAGGTGCGTAACCTGACGGATTGGATGGCCGACGAGGGCAAGGACGTCACCAACCCCAATCTCGATCTCGCCGATTTCATCGGCAGCAGCTTCACCACCGCTCCCGACAAGAAGCTCTACCAGCTGCCTGACCAGCAGTTCGCAAACCTTTACTGGTTCCGCTACGACTGGTTCAACGACCCGAAGAACAAGGCTGATTTCAAGGCGAAATACGGCTACGAGCTCGGCGTCCCGGTCAACTGGTCGGCCTATGAGGATATCGCCCAGTTCTTCACCGGTCGCGACGTCGACGGCAAGAAGGTCTTCGGCCATATGGACTACGGCAAGAAGGACCCGTCGCTCGGCTGGCGCTTCACCGACGCCTGGCTCTCGATGGCCGGCAACGGCGACAAGGGCCTGCCGAACGGCCTTCCGGTCGACGAATGGGGCATCAAGGTCGATGCCAATTCCCGCCCTGTCGGCTCCTGCGTTGCGCGCGGAGGCGACACCAACGGACCGGCCGCCGTCTACTCGATCCAGAAATATCTCGACTGGCTGAAGGCCTACGCTCCGGCAGAAGCACAGGGCATGACCTTCTCCGAATCCGGCCCCGTTCCGGCGCAGGGCAATGTCGCCCAGCAGATCTTCTGGTACACGGCCTTCACCGCCGACATGGTCAAGCCCGGCCTGCCGGTCATGAACTCCGACGGCACGCCGAAGTGGCGCATGGCGCCCTCGCCGCATGGCGTCTACTGGAAGGACGGCATGAAGCTCGGCTATCAGGACGTTGGCTCCTGGACGCTGATGAAATCGACCCCGGTCGACCGCGCCAAGGCCGCATGGCTTTATGCGCAGTTCGTCACCTCGAAGACGGTGGACGTGAAGAAGAGCCATGTCGGCCTCACCTTCATCCGCGAATCCACCATCCGCGACAAGAGCTTCACCAAGCGCGCTCCGGAACTCGGCGGCCTGATCGAGTTCTATCGCTCGCCGGCCCGCGTACAGTGGTCGCCGACCGGCACGAACGTTCCTGACTATCCGAAGCTCGCACAGCTCTGGTGGCAGGCGATCGGCGACGCCGCATCGGGTGCCAAGGATGCTCAAGGAGCCATGGACGCGCTTTGCGCCGATCAGGAACGCGTCATGCAGCGCCTGGAACGCGCAGGCGTTCAGGGCGACATCGGGCCGAAGCTCGCCGAAGAGCACGATCTTGCCTACTGGAACGCCGATGCCGTCAAGAACGGTCATCTCGCTCCGCAGCTGAAGGTCGCCGACGAAAAGGAAAAGCCCGTCACCATCAACTATGACGAGCTGGTCAAGAGCTGGGCCGACGCCAAGCAATAAGCACCCCGTATACGGAGATGCGGCAGCGCCGGGGCCTGAAAAGGCCCCGGCTTTTTTTACGCCAAGGCACGCATGCCCGAACCCAGAGCAATTCCAGGAAAAGTCCACAGCGGTTTTCCGTCGGGAATTGCGTAAAAGCAAGGAGCATAGAGCGGTTTAGAGATTCCTCGAAAAACTGAACCGCCCTAAAAGCCGGAAGAAGCGCCGCCGCCCCCTGTCACAGACTTGACACACTTCATCGACGCACGAACTATCCTTACCCGGATCATGAAATTCCGACGCTGGTGATTTCGGATGTCCATGGCAGATTTCAACAAAAGGAGAACAGCATGAGAAGCGGATATTGTGGGCGGTGGGCGCTCTTTACAGCCATTGGTCTTGCCGCCTTGCCGGCTTTTGCCGCCGATCTGCCGGAGGCCATGCCCGACGACAATCTCAACGCTGTTCTCTGGGACCAGACTTCGGTCGAGGCGCAGGCCAACGCGCTCGGTGCCTACGCACTCGGCCACATCAGGCTTGACGAAGCATTGGCTGACAAGACCTGGACTGCCGCCCCTGTCGAGCAGATCGGCAATTTCCAGGATTTTCCGCCCGCCATCATCCTCGATGTCGACGATACCATCCTCAACACCTCGCCCTATCAGGCGCGTAACATCACGACGGGTACGAGCTTCAAGCCGGAAACCTGGACGCAATATGTGAATGCGCAGCAGGACAAGCCGATTCCCGGTGCGGTAGAATTTACCCAATATGCAGCGTCAAAAGGCGTGAAGGTCTTCTATGTCACCAACCGCACGGTCGACGAGGAGAAGCCGACCGTCGAGGAATTGAAGCGGTTCGGCTTTCCGATGGGCGACAATGTCGACACCTTCCTCAGCGCGAAGGAGCAGCCCGACTGGGGTTCCGCCAAGGGCACGCGCCGCGCCTTCATCGCCAAGAACTATCGCATTCTCCTGATGTTTGGCGATAATTTCGGCGACTTCACCGACGACTACAAGGGTACGGTCGAAGAGCGGCAGAAGGTGTTCGAAGCCAACAAAGCGCATTTCGGCCACGACTGGATCGCCATCGCCAACCCGACCTATGGCTCATTCGAAAGCGCACCCTACAAGGGCGATTACAAGCTGCCGCCGGAAGAACAGCGCCGGATGAAGCAGAATGCGCTGACGCCCTGGGATGGGAAGTAGGCTCTTTCGAAGGTGATTGTCAGGCGAGTTCAAGTCTGCGGGATCTTTGCGCCTGGCCCCTCATCCTAGCCTTCTCCCCGCAAGCGGGGAGAAGGGACGATCGAGAAGTCGCCGATCTTCAAGAAAACTGAAGCTAAATCAGGCACGATAACCCCCTCTCCCCGCTTGCGGGGAGAGGGTTGGGGTGAGGGGTCAGGCACAGAATCAAGGCAAAGCCAAACCAGCCTGACCGTCATCCACCCGCATAGCCAACTATCAATCAGCTTTTCCGCTTCAACTTCGTCGCACCTTCCTCCACCAGCCGCTTCGCCGCCTCAGCGACCGTAATCTTGCCGAAGGCAAGCTGGTCGGCGACTGGGCGGGCGACGTTCACGTCAAATTCCTGAGAGCCGAGCGGCGCCGGCACGGGATAGGTGCCGACCTGATCCTTCAAGAGCTCGATATAGTGCACGGTCTGCTGCTCCACCGGATTGAGCGTCGGCAGGATGGCGGCACGCACGGCTGGTGACATCGGCACGCCGCGCTCGACGCCGAGGATCTTGCCCGCATCGACATCGTTGACGAAGAAATTGATGAACTTCGCCGCCGCTTCGCCGTTCTTGCTGGTGGCGCCGACGCTCCAGATCAGCGCTGGGCGATAGTAGTGACCGGAGGGGCCGTCCTTCTTCTCGCGCGGCAGCATCGTGACCGCGAGCTTGCTCTTGACCACGAGCTGATAGCCGACGAGCTGGTTGGAATAGGCCATGCCGATGGCAGATTTTCCAAGTGCCAGGCAGTTGCTCTCGATGACGTTCTGGTCGAGCGTCTGGACATCGGCGGAAACCGTGCCGCCGCGTTTGCGCAGCTCTTCCCAATAGCTGTACCATTCCTTGGCATCGTCGACACCAAAGCCGAGCCCGCCCTCCTCGGTGAAGAGGCTCTTGCCGCGCTGGCGCAGCCAGACATCGAGGACATAATTGTAGCGGGCGCCGTACGGACCGCCCCAATAGCCGCGCTTGCCGGCAGCCTTGGTCATCTCCACGGCGAGATCGGCATATTCGGCCCATGTCGTCGTTGGACCGGGCGGTGTCAGGCCGGTCTTCTTGAACATGTCCTCGTCATAGAACATCGCGAAGGAATTCAGCCCGAGGCCGACGCCATAAAGCTTGTTGTCGACCGTGGTCAGCTTCAGCACATCCTTGCCGAAGCTGTCGACATTCAGCGTCGAGGGCACGAACTGGTCGAGCGGCATGCAGGCGCCGCGCTTGGAATAATCGGAGATCGTGCTCGGCTCGAGCTGGAAGACATCGGCGATATTCTGGCTGGCCATGCCGGTCGCAAGCTTGGCCCAGTAGCCGTCCCCGCTGATGCTCTCACCGATGACAGACAGATCGGGATTCTTGCTGTGGAACAGCTCGGCCACCGCAACCGTGCGCTTGCCGCGATCGGGCGAGCCCCACCACATTGCCCGGAGCTGGGTCGCATCGGCAAAGGCGGGCATTGCCCCTCCTCCGAACACAAGACCCGCAGCGGCTCCGGCGGTTCCGATCATGAACGAACGACGATTCATGCGCATGAGATTCCTCCTTCTCTTGCGTTGTCATCCGCGGCGATCTCCCCGACGCCTTCAGCGGACAAGTCGGCGCGACGATATGCAACTTCACAGCATTGTGCAATAAAAAATCTTTCTATTGCAAATTTGCATAATTTTGCATACCGTTTGCGATATGAACGATCTTCGCTCCAAACGTATCAGGCAGGCCGATATCGCCACTGCCGCCGGCGTCTCCGTCTCGACGGTGTCGCGGGTCCTCACCAATGAGCCCGGCATCAGCGAAACGATCCGCCAGCACATTTTCAAGGTCGCAAGCGATCTCGGCTATCCGCTGAAGACCGCAGCCGAGACGGCGGCTGGCGGCCTGGCACTGATCGCCAGCGACAGCGTCACCGGCGGCTTGAGCGTCTTTTACGAGGGCATTCTGGAAGGCCTGCGGGCGGGTGCTGCCGAGCGCGGCATGCGCTTCGACATCCGCCTCATCCGCGAGGCGAGAACCGAGCCGGATCTGGTCAAGGAATATCTGCAGACCGCCGGCGCCGAAGGCCTCTTTCTCGTCGGCATCGATCCCTCGGAAGAACTGTGCCGCTGGCTTGAGGCGAGCGGCACGCCGACCGTGCTCGTCAACGGCACCGATCCGAAGCTGCGCTTCGACGGCGTTTCGCCGTCGAATTTCTTCGGCGCCTATAACGCAACCCGGCGCCTGCTCGATGCAGGTCACCGCCGCATCCTGCATCTCACCGGCTCGCATCGCCAGACGATCCGCGAGCGCATCCGCGGCTTCGAGGCAGCCATCGCTTCGGTGGAAGGTGCTGAAGGCCGCATCGTGCCGATGAATTTCCGGGGCAGCTCCAGCCACGAGGCCCATGACAAGACCGCCGAGATCCTGGCCGCCGGCGAGGGCTATACCGCCGCTTTCTGCATGAACGACTTCATTGCCGTCGGCGTGCTCGACGCTGTCACGGAAGCCGGCCTGCGGGTGCCGGAGGATTTTGCCATCGTCGGCTTCGACGATCTCCCCTGCGCCCTGATGACCAACCCTCGGCTTGCGACCATGCGCGTCGACCGCGCTACGCTCGGGCGCGAGGCCATCGGCCTGATGATCGCGCGTTTCCGTGACCGCGATGCGCCGGCCCGCCACATCTGCCACGGCGTCCAGCCGATCGCCGGCGGCACCCTTCCACCCGAAAGCTGAGCCTTCCCCAAAGCGGAAACAATCGAGAGAGCCATGCCGATGATCTACGACCCCGCCAGCGCCAATCCGCTTGCCGGAAACCCGTTGAAAAACCTCGGCGACATGCGCCGCGCGCTGACCGACCTATTCGATCCGCTGCTGCCCTATTTTTCCGAAGGCAATGCCCGCGTCCGCATCGATGCCGCCGGCGCGCATTTCGACCGCGCCGCCGCCGATCTCGAGGGCTTCGCCCGCCCGCTCTGGGGCTTGGCGCCACTCGGCGCCGGCGGTGGCGACTTCCGTCATTGGGATCGTTACGCTGAGGGCCTCGCCAATGGCGTCGACCCGAAACATCCGGAATATTGGGGCTCGGTCAATGGCCGCGACCAGCGCATGGTCGAACTGGCCGCCCTCGGCTTCGCGCTTGCGCTCGTGCCCGAAAAGATCTGGGAGCCGCTCGATCAGCGCGCCCGCGACAATCTGATCACCTATCTCAAGCACGCCCGCACCTTCGACTATGCCGACAACAACTGGAAGTTCTTCCGCATATTCGTCGATATCGCGCTTGACCGGCTCGGCGCCTCCTTCGACCGCAGCCTGACCGAAACCTATCTGAACGAACTGGACGGCTTCTATATCGCTGACGGCTGGTATCGAGACGGCAATATCAGACGCATCGACCACTACATTCCCTTCGCCATGCACTTTTATGGGCTGATCTACTCCAAGCTCGTCAAGGACGACCGCGCCGAGCGCTATCGCGAGCGCGCCATACTATTTGCCAGGGATTTCCGCCATTGGTTCGCGCCAGACGGCGCCACAATCCCCTTTGGCCGGAGCCTCACCTATCGCTTTGCCTGTGCCGGTTTCTGGTCGGCGCTCGCCTTTGCCGATGTCGAGGCACTGCCATGGGGCGAGATCAAGGGCCTGTGCCTCCGGCACCTGCGCTGGTGGGCCGACAAGCCGATCGCCCATCGCGACGGCACCCTGCCAATCGGCTTTGCCTATCCCAACCTCCTGATGTCGGAGAACTATAATTCCGCCGGCTCGCCTTATTGGGCCTTCAAGGCCTTCCTGCCCCTGGCGATCCCCGAGGCGCACCCATTCTGGACAGCGGAGGAAAAGCCACCGGAAAATGAGCCGGCTATCATCGCACAGAAGCATCCCGGCATGGTCCTGATGCGCGGCAAGGATGATGTCGTCGCGCTCTCCTGCGGCCAGGAAAACCAGCAGATGCGCTTCGGCGCCGAGAAATATTCGAAATTCGCCTATTCCGCTCGCTATGGCTTCAGCGTCGAGAGCGACGAGCGCATCTTTGCCGGCGGCGCCTTCGACAGCATGCTTGCCTTCAGCGACGATGGCCTGCACTACCGCGTGCGAGAAACCAACGAGGAAGCCAAGCTCGCCGGCGATACGCTCTATGCCAAATGGTCGCCCATGCCAGATGTGACTGTCGAAACATGGCTGGTGCCGGCCTCGCCCTGGCATATCCGCCTGCACAAAATCAACACGCCCCGGCCGCTGCAGACGGCCGAAGGCGGCTTTGCCATCGCACGACGGGATTTCGACAGAGACACGCTCTCATCCGCAGCCGGTGCCGCCTATGCGATCGGCGAAGAGGATTTCTCGGGCATTCTCGACCTCGGCTCGACGATCCCTCGCGAAGGCATAGCGCAGAAGGCACCGCCGAATACCAACCTCATCGTTTCCAAAACACTGGTACCGCAGCTGCGCGGCACCATTCCCGCAGGCGAGACCATTCTCGTCTCTGCCGTACTTGCGGAGAAAGACCCCGCTGCCGTCGATCACGCCTGGAGCAAGCCGCCGGCCAAACCCGATATCGATGGCTTGCGCGCCCTCGTCAAAGACAAGGGCATCACGGTCAGCGCCATCGAGGCACCGGGTCGCCTGCCATGACGCCATCCCTCTCCGATCGCCCGGCCATCGCCCTTGCCATGCAGCCATCGCGCACGCGGCATGTTCTGCCGGAAGCACTCATTCAGCGCCTCGATACTATCGGCCGCGTGCTCGATGCCGCGCCGATGCAAAACTTCGACGACGCGCGCGCGGCCAAGCTGCTCTCGGAAACCGAAATCCTCATCACCGGCTGGGGTTCGCCGACGATCGATGCTGCGGCGCTGGCGCAGGCGCCGCATCTGAAGCTGGTGGTCCACGCCGCCGGCACGGTGAAGGGGCTGCTTGGCGACAGCCTGTTCGATCGCGGCATCTTGGTCAGCCATGCCGCCCAGGCCAATGCCATGCCGGTCGCCGAATTCACGCTTGCCGCCATCATCTTTGCCGGTAAGAAGGTCTTCCGGTTCCGCGATTTCTACGTTGCCGACCGCAATCGCCAGCGGACGGTGCCGATGCAGGCCGACGCCATCGGCAATTTCGGCCGCACCATCGGCATCATCGGCGCCTCGCGCATCGGCCGGCGGGTGATCGAGCTGCTTGCTCCCTTCGACTACCGTATCTTGCTCTATGACCCGATGGTCGATACGACCGAAGCGACACGCCTCGGCGTCGAAAAGGCCGAGCTGGACACGCTGATGGCATCGGCCGATATCGTTTCGCTGCACGCACCATCCCTGCCGGCGACGCGCCACATGATCGACGCCGGCCGCCTGTCGCTGATGAAGGACGGAGCGACGTTCATCAATACGGCACGCGGCGCGCTGGTCGACGAAACCGCCCTGATCGCCGCGCTAAGGACCGGCCGCATCGACGCGATCATCGACGTCACCGACCCGGAAATTCCCGAGGTGGCATCGGCTTTCTACGATCTGCCGAATGTCTTCCTGACGCCGCATATAGCCGGCGCCGTCGGGCTGGAGCGAACCCGCCTTGGCGAGATGGCGGTCGACGAAGCCCTCCGCTTCATCGAGGGCAAGCCATTGCTCTATGAAATCCGCCGCGAGGACATGGCGCGCATGGCATGATGCGACGCAGCAAATCCATGAAAACACCCTGAAATCGCCCCATTTCGGCACAGGCGAACAACTCGTTTTTAATCATTCCGCGCTAGCACTCTTCTTAGCGCATGATCTCAAAAGTTCGACTTCGAATTTTTGAGATCATGCGCCAACAAAGTTGTTGCTGCGTCCTTTGCGCGCCTGGAAGACGCGCGGCGCAGCAATGAAGAGGTTCTAGTAATGCGTACCCGCGTCCTTTCCATTCTGGCCGTAATGCTGCTTAGCGTGCTGGCAGGCTGTGCCACCGCACCGTCGCGCACCCGCAACATCTGCGCGATTTTCGACCAGCGCGACGGCTGGTTCAACAACTGGCAGCGGGCGGCAGAACGCACGGAACGCAAATACGGCGTGCCGGTGCCGATCCTGATGGCGACGATCTACACCGAATCCGGCTTCCGGCCGCGCGCCCGGCCACCGCGCCGCTACTTGCTCGGCTTCATTCCCTGGAAGCGCCCGACCACGGCCTACGGTTATTCTCAGGCGCTGGACGGCACATGGGACAAGTACAAGCGCGAGACAGGCAACTGGACGGCAAGCCGCACCAATTTCGCCGACGCCATCGACTTCGTCGGCTGGTATCACTACCAGACCCACCTGCAGACGGGCGTTGCCCTGAATAACTCCTACGATCTCTATCTCGCTTATTACTCAGGCCCGAAGGGCTACCTGCAGGGATCGTGGCGCGGCAATTCGACCGCACTCGCCGGCGCCAGGCGTTTCAACGGCATGACACGGATCTACGCGCAGCAGCTGCCCAGCTGCAATTGATCGCAACGCTGGGCAAGAAGCCGTTTCCATTCAGGTATAGAGCGGCAAACCCTAGAGCAATTCCAGGAAAAGTGCGCAGCGGTTTTCCGTCCGGAATTGCGTGAAAACAAAGAGATAGAGCGGTTCAGAGATTCCGTGAAAAACTGAACCGCTCTAGGGCCGCGGCTCCAGCAGATTGAGGCCGCCATCTTCGCCCCAGATATCGGCCACCGATACCTGCTGGCCTGTGCGGCTGCTTTGCAATGCGGCGATACCGCAGAGGACAGACATTGCCCCCGCCCGCGAGCCGGCGCGCTGCTTGAGCTCATCATTCGGGCCGGAACGCAACAGCATATTGCGCAGCCGGTCGTCGCCGCCATAGTGTCCGCCGGATGAGTGCGGCACCCAGATGCGCTCGACATCGCCGAAATTCTTCATGACGACGATCTCGTCCGCCGGGGGCGTCGTCCAGTTCTGCTTCTCGTATTGGCGCAATTCGATGCGCCCCTTGTGGCCGTTGAAAGCGATGTGATGGCCTTCGATCGGCATATAGGTGTTGAGGGAATAGGAGACGTTGACGCCGTTGCGATAGCGGATGGAAGCAACCATCGTATCGGGGATATCGATATCCTCGCGGAAGACGCAGGCATCGCGCACATAGCCATCGACGGCAGAGGGGTCTTCATAGAGGCTCTCAAGTAGCGGCGTTGCGCTGATGTCGAGATAATAGTCGCACTCGTCCTTGTATCGACAGCCGCGACAGCGCTCGCCGCGGAACGGACCCTTGCGGCCGTAATGCTTGAGATCGGCAAAGGCTGAAACAGTTTCCGGATCGGAATCCAGGTACCAGTTCAGAAGGTCGAAATGATGCGTCGCCTTGTGAACGAAGAGACTGCCGGAATTTTCGGCGAAGGCATGCCAACGGCGGAAATAGTCGGCGCCGTGGCTGGTGTCGAGATACCAGTGGAAGTCGACAGAGGTGACATCGCCGATGACGCCGGAATTGATCAGTTCCTTGATCTTCGCCGCCGTTGGCGCAAAGCGGTAATTGAAGGAAATATCCAGCCGCTTGCCGGTGCGCGCCTCGGCATTGAGGATGCGCTTGATCTTGTCGACGGTCGTCGTCATCGGCTTCTCGCTGATGACGTCGGCGCCGGCCTCCATCGCCTTGACGATCAGATCGTCATGGGTGGAATCGCGGGTGCAGACGATGACGAGATCCGGCTTTTCGGTCCGCAGCAGCTCGTCGAAGTCGGTATAAACGGGGACGGATGCGCCGATATAGTCGAGCGCCCGCTTGGCGCGCATGGCATTGAGATCGCACACCGCCACGAGTTCGACCTCGTTGCTCCAGCGCTCCACCAGATCCTTGCCCCACATGGTCGCTCCACGGTTTCCCGTGCCGACCAGAACGTAACGTTTCTTCGATGACTGCATCTGCTCCTCCAGAATCTGCAAACAGCGATTATGAGGCCTCTGCGGCCTGAATTTACCTCGGAGGCGTGCCCGAGAGGGTTCAAAGCCTCACGATCGCGACCGAAATCCTAAGTCGGCGACCTCTCCATCGCCGACCAATCCGGCGCAACCGACGAACCAAGTCCAACGGCATTGATAACAGAGCCGATCGCAAGCTGCCCCGCCTCGATCCGCAGTCGCGTGCGGCCATTGCTGACGCGGTAAAGATCGGAATGGACCTCGGCGAAAGCGGCCTGCTCCGCCTCCGGCGCGCCGGCCATGCCGTCGACATAGTGATGGCCGTTGCGCTCGATATGCGTCATGCCGATGAGGGAAGCGAGCGCCAGGTCCTGCTGCACGGCAAGGCCCCCTTGTGTCGTCAGGTCTTCCGCCGACATGAAATAGGGGATGCCGTCCTCCGCACTCCATTTGGCGACGCGCGCCCGGTTCAATAGCGAGCGATAGAAACCCTTGCAGGATTTCGAAGAGATCCCGGTGTAGCCAAGCCCTCTTGCCGTGACGAAGGCATCGATGTCGGCATCGGATTCGTCGATCTCAACCGGCCTGAAGGCGGCCAGCGCCCTCACCGGCTTCTCGAAGGCATGGGCGCGGGCGATCGGCTGCTCGACGAACAGGATCGAGGCCGCAAACCGTTCGAGCCTCGGCTCCTCCTTCACCCGAGACAGCAGATCGGCGACCGCTTCGGCGGATGAGAACTGCTCGTTGCCGTCAAGCGTTACCGAATAAGAGGGCACCTTGGCGTCGATGATGGCAGCGACGCGGCAAAGGCGGTCGATATCGGCATCCGGGGCGCCGGAAACCTTGACCTTGAAGAAGGTCAGGCCATAGGCTTCGATCGCCTCCTCGAAACTTTCCGGCAGGCCGTCGTTCAGGCGCTCGCTCGCCGGAATATCGCCAGACACGATCGCATCGACCAGGCCGACGGTATGGCGCGCGGCAAGGCTTGCAGCCGGCTGCAAGGTCGCGAGGAAACCGGAGAGATCAAAGCCCGAAAGATCGCGCGCGGTGGAGTGATCGATGCCGGGGCGATTTGCCTTGATCGCCTGCGAGATCGTCAGCCCTTCCAGACGGCAGAGCGCGTCGAGGATGGCCCGGTTGGCAAGCGCCAGACCGAAGGAGGCCACCAGCCCGTTCAGCTTCTCAGCCGCTGCCCGGGCATGGTGCGAGGCCTCGACAGCCGCATGCAGGCCAAAGGCCGTTCCCGACCCCGCACTCTTCAGCGCATCGAGCGCCAAAGCCAGGGAACGGCGCAGCTGGTTTTCATTGTCAGCATTGGAAAGTTCGGGCGATTTGTCGAACCATTTCGGCACCATCAGCTCGGCGGCCATCCCCTTGGCCGAGCGTCCCTGCGCATCCTCGATGCGCACACGCAGAAAAATCTGCCGCGCCTCCCGCAGCGTCGCCGCCCCAAAACGGAAGGGAAGCCGCAGCTTGACCGGGCGCTCGAATGCCTCGGCTTCGACAAGCCTGATGTTCAATGGTTCGGTCATGATGCTGGTCGGCTCCCGTGATTGTCAGGCAAGTCTGTATATCTGGGCTACTGGCGTGCGTGGCCCCTCACCCCGCGTGCGGGGAGAGGGGCGGAGAGGGGCTATGTAATTCATTGCAGAACCAGTTGTACCGTCGTCAGCCGGTCGCATCACCTTGCGGCAGGCGACGGATCATGTCGATACGGCAGATTTCACACTATCTCCTCCATGCCCGGTTCCCTCCAGAACCAGGAAAAGCAAATATTTGGCCACCTAAGCAATGTAACCATATGGTTACAAGATCGCGCGTTGTCGTCAGCCTTGTCAATCACCTTTTGAAAATTTCTCGAAGGCACCGGAGCCCCCGTTTCTAGGCGCCGTGTACGCGGATCGAAGCGAGCGTAACGGCAACAATATGCTCACCCCAGTCATTCAGCGCATCCGGCGCCGTCAGCTTCCGCGCAAAAATCGTCGACAAGGTGTGACGGTTCGACAAATAGAAAAAGCCGAGTGCCGCGATCGTGAGATAGACCGATATGGGATCGACCGCCGGCCGGAAAATGCCAAGCGCCTCGCCGCGGCGCAGCACATCCGCAAGTTCGTCGATCAGATGCGAATGCATGGCCGAAACTTTGTCCGACCGCTGCAGATAATGCGCATGATGCAGGTTTTCGGTGGCAAGCAGGCTTAGAAACTCGGGATGCGCAAGGAAATGCCGCCAGGTAAACAAGGCCAGCTCCCGCATCCCCTCCTCCGGATGGCGGCGTGCCAGATCGAGCTGCTTTTCGGCGTTGCGGATCGTCGCATAGGTCGCCTCCAGCACGGCGAGATAGAGCCCCTCCTTGTCGCCGAAATAGTGATACAGCATCCGCTTGTTGGTCTGCGCCCGCGCCGCGATAGCATCCACCCGGGCGCCGCCGAAACCGTGCGCGGCAAATTCTTCCGTTGCCGCTTCCAGGATCGTTTCCTGGGTGCGCTGCGGATTGCGCGACACCTTCTTCGATCGCTTCGCGACGGCCTTATCGGCATCCGCTTGTGCTGTATTTTCAGTCTCTTGTCTCGCCCTGCCCGCCATAGACGATCTCCTTCCCGAACGATAGCATTAGCGATGGATGCTGCCGGCTCCCGCACGCCTCGTTTTCATTACGACGCGATTGGTGCTTGACAGCGATCGCGTTTCTATCCAACTTGTAACCAAATAGTTATATCATGCAAAGCAGTTCGTAAATCATCGGTTCGCTGGGGAGGAGACCAGGATGACGTTGACGATCGACCGCCGGCAGTTGCTTGCCGGAATGGCAGCCACGCTAGCTTTCAGCAGTATCGGACTTTCCCGCGCCAATGCGGCAACCGCGATGCGCCTTCTTTGGTGGGGGTCGAAGGAGCGCAGCGACCGGACATTTGCAGCCGTAAAGGCCTATCAGGCGAAGAACCCGGATATCACCATCGCCGGCGAATCCTTCGGCTGGGACAGCTACTGGACGCGCTTGGCCACCCAGACCGGCGGCGGCAACGCGCCCGATCTCATCCAGATGGATTATCGCTACATCTTCGAATATGCCCGCCGCGGCGCGCTGCTCGATATGACGCCCTATCTCGGCAAGAGCCTGGCGATCGAGGATTTCGGCCCGGCCAACATCGATTCCGGCAAGGTCGACAACAAGATCTACGGCGTCAGCCTCGGCGTGAATTCCTCGATGGTCGTCGTCAACACCGCCGCCTGGACGGAAGCCGGCGTCGAGCCGCCGCATGACGGCATGGCCTGGGAGCAGCTTGGCGATGCCTGCGCCAAGGTTACGGCCGCCAAGAAACGCCGCGGCTTCTACGGCACGGCGGATGCAAGCGGCGGCGAGCCCGCCTTCGAATGCTGGCTGCGCCAGCGCGGCAAGGCGCTCTATACGACCGACGGCAAGCTGGCTTTCGAGGCGAAAGACGCGACCGAATGGTTCGATTTCTGGGGCCATATGCGCAAGATCGGCGCCTGCACGCCGGCCGACGTCCAGGCACTGGACCAGCAGACCCTCGAAACCGACATGCTGGTGACCAAGAAGGCCGCCGTCAGCTACGCCCATTCGAACCAGTTCGTCGCCATTCAAGGCCTCGTCAAGGAAAAGATCGACCTGGTCGCCTATCCCAGCAACCCCGACAGCAAGCCCGGCCAGTATCTGAAGCCGTCGATGCTGATGTCGGTTTCGGCAACGTCCCAGAACAAGGACGCCGCCGTCGCCTTCGTCAATTATCTGGTGGAGGACCCGGAAGGCGCGAAGACGCTTGGCGTCGAGCGCGGCGTCCCAGCCTCGCCGAAGATCCGCGATCTCTTGACCCCGGATCTCGATGCGACGAGCAAGCAGGTGGTCGATTATATTGGCCGGCTGACGCCGCATGTCGGAGCGCTGCCGCCGTCTCCGCCGAACGGCGCCGGCGAAAATGCATTCCTGCTGAAGAAGATCGCCGAGGAGGTGGCCTTCGGCAAAACCAGCGCGCAGGACGCTGGCGCGAAGTTCACCGAACAAGCAGCAGCAAACATTACGCGAGGCTGATACCGTGGGTACAAACAGCAAGAGCGTTGCCGGCGGCATGGTCGTCGGCGCGCCCGCGCCGTTGCGCGTGGAAACCACCTATAAGGCGCCGGGCGCATTCGCGCGCAACGCACCCGGCTATCTCTTCCTTCTACCGTGGTTCATCGGCTTCTTCGGCCTGACCCTCGGGCCGGCGATCGCCTCGCTCTATCTCTCCTTCACCGACTACAATCTGCTGCAGTCGCCGAACCTCGTCGGCATCGACAACTATGTGCGGATCGCGACGGCGGACGACAAGTTCCTGTCGTCGCTGAAGGTGACGCTGTTCTATGTCGTCTGCTCCGTGCCGCTGAAGCTGGCCTTCGCGCTCTCGGTGGCGCTGCTATTGAACCGTGGCATCAAGGGCTTGCCGGTCTACCGCGCCATCTTCTACCTGCCGTCGCTACTCGGCTCCAGCGTTGCGATCGCGGTGTTGTGGCGGCAGATCTTCGATGCCGACGGCATCGTCAACACCCTGCTCTGGTATCTCTTCGGCATCAACGGCCCGAGCTGGATTTCAAATCCGGATTATTCGCTCTATACGCTCGTGATCCTTGCCATCTGGCAGTTCGGCTCGCCAATGATCATCTTCCTCGCCGGACTCAGGCAGATCCCGACCGATCTTTACGAAGCCGCCAGCCTCGACGGCGCCTCCAAGGCACGGATCTTCTTCAAGATTACGCTGCCACTGCTGACGCCGGTGATCTTCTTCAACGCCGTGGTCCAGACGATCGATGCCTTCAAGGCTTTCACGCCGGCCTATGTCATTTCCTCCGGCACCGGCGGGCCGATCGATTCGACGCTGTTCTACACGCTCTATCTCTACCAGGAAGCCTTCGGCTATTTCCGCATGGGCTATGCGGCTGCCCTCGCCTGGGTTCTGGTTGTTATCATCGCGATCTTCACCGCCTTCTCCTTCCTCTCCGCTCGTTATTGGGTCCACTACGATGACTGACGCGAAGCTCACCCATTTTGCCGAGGACATGAAGCCGCCGCGCGAGCGCCCGTGGTTCCTCTCCGTCCTCATCCACATCGCCCTCATCGCCGCGTCGATCGTGATGCTCTATCCGCTGCTGTGGATGCTCTCAGGCTCGATCAAGGACCAGAACGAGATCTTCGGCACGGCATCGCTGATCCCGTCGCATTTCGATTTCAGTTCCTATGCCCGCGGCTGGTTCGGCGGCCAGGTCACCTTCGGTACTTTCGTCTGGAATTCCGCCGTCATCGCCGTGCTTTCGGTCATCGGCAACGTGATTTCCTGCTCGCTCGCGGCCTATGCCTTCGCGCGGCTGAACTTCTGGGGCAAGAATTTCTGGTTCGCGCTGATGCTCGGCACCCTGATGCTGCCTTATCACGTCACGCTGATCCCGCAATATATCCTCTTCCTGAAGCTCGGCTGGGTGAAGACGATGCTGCCGCTCGTCGTGCCGAAATTCCTCGCGGTCGATGCCTTCTTCATCTTCCTGATGGTGCAGTTCTTCCGCGGTATTCCTCGCGAACTGGACGAGGCTGCGATGATGGACGGCTGCAGCCCCTGGCGTATCTACTGGCGCATCATGCTGCCGCTGTCGCTTCCCGTTCTGGCGACGGCCGCCATCTTCTCCTTCATCTGGACATGGGACGATTTCTTCGGGCCGCTGATCTACCTCTCTGATATCAACACCTACACCGTGCAGCTCGGCCTGCGCTCCTTCGTGGACTCCACCGGAAGTTCCGACTGGAGCAGCCTGTTTGCCATGTCGAGCCTGTCGCTGATCCCGGTCTTCCTGATCTTCCTCTTCTTCCAGAGGCTGCTGATCGACGGCATCGCGACCGCCGGCCTCAAGCGCTGACTACGAACCCGCAGTCCCGAATACCCAAGATTTGGGGCTGCGAACCAAGAAACCCACTGAAAGGAAATGTCGCATGAGCGCGTTGCGCTTCGCCGCCATCGGCCTCAATCACGATCACATCTATGGCCAGGTCAACGTCATGCTGCGGGCCGGCGCCGAACTCGTCGCCTTCCATGCCGTGGAAGATGACCTCGCTGCCGTCTTCGCCAGCCGCTTCCCACAGGCTAAACGCGTCGCCGACAAAAGAGAAATCCTGGAGGACAGCTCCATCGCGTTGATCGTCAGCGCGGCGATTTCCAGTGAGCGGGCCGGCCTTGCCATCGAGGCCATGCGCCACGGCAAGGATGTGATGCTCGACAAGCCCGGCATGGTGACGCTGGATCAGCTGGTGGATGTCAAAAAGGTGCAGGCCGAAACCAAACGCATCGTCTCCATCCTCTATTCCGAGCATTTCGAAACGGCATCGACCGTCAAGGCCGGCGAACTGGTGAAATCAGGCGCTATCGGCAAGGTCATCCACACGACGGGTCTCGGCCCGCACCGGCTGCGCAAGCCGACCCGGCCGGACTGGTTCTTCGACCGCAAGCGCTATGGCGGCATCATCGCCGACATCGCCTCGCATCAATGCGAGCAGTTCCTGTTCTTCGCTGACTCGCTGGAAGCAGAAGTGCTGTCGGCGACAGTGTCCAATCGCGCCAATCCGGAAACACCCGGCCTGCAGGACTATGGCGATTTCCATGTGAGGACGCCCGACGTCACCGGCTATGTCCGCGTCGACTGGTTCACACCGGACGGTCTCTCCACCTGGGGCGACGGTCGCCTCTTCATCGTCGGCACCGAAGGCACGATCGAACTGCGCAAATATATCGACGTTGCCGGCCGCTCCGGCACCGATCACCTCTTTCTCACCGACCGCAAGGGCATGCAGCATATCGATTGCACCGGAGTGGAGCTGCCCTACGGCCGCCAGCTTGCCGCCGACATAAGAGACCGCACCGAAACGGCGATGGGCCAGGAACATTGCTTTAAGGCGATGGAGCTGGCGCTGAAGGCGCAGGCGCTTGCCGAGGCAACATCGCTCAACCGCATTCAGAGGTAATTGCGTCATGTCCGACATCAAGAAAGTCGCGATCATCGGCCTCGGCATCGGCCGCTCCCACATAACGGAAGGCTATCTGCCTCACTCTGATCGCTACGAAGTCGCCGTTCTCTGCGATCTCAACGAAGAGCGCCTGAACGCCGTCGGTGACGAATTCGACATCGAAAGGCGCGTGAAGGATTTCTCCGAAGTCCTCAACATGCCCGATATCGACATTATCGACATCTGCACACCGCCCGGCTCGCATTTCCAGCTCATCATGCAGGCGCTTGCAGCCGGCAAGCATGTGGTCTGCGAAAAGCCGCTCGTCGGATCGCTCGCCGATGTCGATGTCGTCATCGCGGCCGAAAAGACAGCCAAGGGCCGGCTGATGCCGATCTTCCAGTATCGCTATGGCGACGGCATTCAGAAGGCCAAGCGCATCATCGCTTCAGGCCTTGCCGGCAAGCCCTATGTCGCCACATCGGAAACGCATTGGGTGCGCGGCGCCGATTACTACGCGGTTCCCTGGCGCGGCAAGTGGGATACCGAGCTCGGCGGCGTGCTGATGACCCACTCGATCCATCTGCACGACATGCTGACCTATCTGATGGGGCCGATCGCAGGCCTCTTCGGCCGTGTCTCCACCCGGGTCAACGACATCGAAGTGGAGGATTGCGCCAGCGCCAGCCTGCTGATGGAAAACGGCGCGCTTGCCACCATCAGCGCCACGCTCGGCTCGCAGGAGCAGATCAGCCGCCTGCGCCTCGCCTTCGAAAATGTCCTGATCGAAAGCAACCATGAGCCATATAGCCCCGGTCAGGACCCCTGGAAGATCGTTCCGGCCAATGACGAGATCGGCGCAAAGATCGACGCGTTGCTGGCCAACTGGTCGCCGATCCCGAACCGTTTCAACACGCAGATGAAACTGTTCCATGAAGCGCTGGTGTCGGGCGGACCGCTGCCGGTGACCACAGTCGATGCCCGCCAGGCGCTGGAGCTGGTCACCGCCTTCTATGAATCGTCGGAAACCCGCACCGAAGTCCGCTTCCCCGTCGGGCCGGAAGCCAAGAAATACAAGAGTTGGAGGCCGTCATGAACGTTGCCCCGCGAGCCATCAGGACCAACAAGGAGGGAGCGCCCATGGCGACAAGCGTATCGCTGCAGAAAGTTATCAAGCGCTATGGCGAGCTTCAGGTGGTTCACGGGATCGACCTTGAAATTGAGCCGGGGGAATTCACCGTCTTCGTTGGCCCTTCCGGCTGCGGCAAGTCCACGTTGCTGCGCATGATCGCCGGGCTGGAACCGATCTCTGGCGGCGGGCTTTACCTCGACGGCAGCCGCATGAACGATGTCCCTGCCTCCAAGCGCGGCATCGCCATGGTCTTCCAGTCCTATGCGCTCTACCCGCATATGACCGTCTACAAGAACCTCGCCTTCGGCCTCGAAACCGCGGGCATGAAGAAGCAGGACATCCAGCCGCGCGTCGAAAAGGCCGCCGAGATCCTGCAGATCAAGCAGTTGCTGCAGCGCAAGCCGAAGCAGCTTTCCGGCGGCCAGCGTCAGCGCGTCGCCATCGGCCGCGCCATCGTGCGCGAGCCCAACATCTTCCTCTTCGACGAGCCGCTATCGAACCTCGATGCCGAGCTGCGCGTGCAGATGCGCGTCGAGATCGCCCGTCTGCACCAGCGGCTCGGCAACACCATGATCTACGTTACCCACGACCAGACCGAGGCCATGACCATGGCCGACAAGATCGTCGTGCTCAATGGCGGCAAGATCGAGCAGGTCGGTGCTCCCCTTGACCTCTACAACAAGCCGAAGAACAAATTCGTCGCCGGCTTCATCGGCTCGCCGAAAATGAACTTCCTCGATGCAAAGATCGTCGCCTCCGACGATGGCTCCGCCGTCATCGACCTCGCCGGCCAGACGGTGCGCCTGCCGCGTCGGCTGGGTGGTCTCCAGCCGGGACAGCCCGTCACCCTCGGTGCCCGCCCTGAGCATCTCAACGTCGGCGATCGTGGCGTAGGGCTGGGCAGTGCCCGCGTCGATCTCGTCGAGCACCTCGGCGGCCAGACGATCCTCTATGTCACGCTGCATGGCGGCCAGGCACTGACGGTCGCGCTGGAAGATCAACAGACCATCCGCGCCGGCGAAACGGTCAGCATCCACATCGATCCCGAACGCTGCCATCTGTTTGGGCCTGATGGGGTGACCTTGTAGGAGCATGTTGAAGCAGGTGGGGCTTATCTCGCCCTGACGGGCGAGATAAGTTCCCGTAGTCTCTCACACCTCTACGATCCGCCGACTGCCGATAGAACGGATCTGACCGGATGGAATGACATCGGCTGGAACACCCTCCCGTCGGTACAGGCGAAGCCGTCTGCTGCCGGGCGCAAGATGGAACCAGTCATCCTCGGCCCGATAGGCCTCCAGATCGATCTGTACCGATTGCGCAAAACGGTCGGCACTCAGATCAAGGAACCAATCCTCGCCCTCCTGCACCGCTGATGCCGTGATCTCGGCATCATGGAATGCCTTGCTTCGCCCAAGCGGAAAGTAGAAGGCCTGGGCGACGACCGCGCCGGTCGCCGGGGACGTCAGCCGCGCGACCGTGACATCATGCGACGGCGGACCGAAACGGAAGGCGTAGGTCGAATCGAAGAAGGCGCCGAAAAGTTCAGTGCAGGCTATCTTTTGCTTGCCACGGGCCTCAAGCACCAGATCGCGGCCGCCGCCAACGACGATCTGGCGGCCGTCGCGCAAGCAGGAGACCTCGACGGTCAGGTCGAGCGCCGCATCGCTTTCGTTGATGACATGCACGTCGAGACCATTCGTGCCCTCGTCCATCAGCAGCACCTGCACCGGCCGGAAGGCGCGGCGCAGCCCGTACCAGACCGGCTTCGGCTCTCCGGCCGAATCGATAACGCCCCAGCCGGCGCCGGGAAGCAGATCCTGCAGCGTCCAGACGAGCGCGCCGTTGCAGCCGGAACCTTGGCGGCGCCACTCGGCATAGGTCTCTTCGGCGACTTCGCCGGTCACGACACGCGAAAGGTTGAGATAGAGATCCGGGTCTTCCCGCCGCAGTCGGTTTGGCTCAAAACCGTAAAGCTCCTGAAGATAATGATCGCGCACATCCTCGAAATCCCAGGAAGCACCGCGATCGCGCGGCACGCGCTCTTTCCATAGCGGGCTATGGACTGCAGGAACGGGAAGATACTGATCGAGCGTGCGGGCTTGCGGCACATGCGCGAAAGCCAGGCTCTCGGCGGCAAAGCGGACGTCGGCGCGGCGCGCATCGGCAAGCGGCCGCATATAGGCACCGACGCCATAATAATGCGTGACGCCGACATTCGAAGAAAACGGCATCGGCCCGCCGGAGGGCGAGTTGACGACATAAGGCACGTCCGGCCGCAGCGATTGCACGACCGGCGGGATGATCTCCTCGACAACAGGGCTTTTCCAGAACTGTTCGGGCAGGCCCATCATCGCCGCCTGCTGATGGATCTCGCTGCCGCCGCAAAGAATTGCCAGCGAAGGAGAGAGGCGCGTGCGGTTCAGAAGCTGCGAAACCTCGGTTTCGACATGGGCATTGAAGGCCTTGTCATTCTTCGGATAGTCGAAATTGGCGAACATGAAATCCTGCCAGACCATCAGGCCGAGTTCGTCGCAGAGGCGGAAGAACTCCGGCGTCTCATAGGCCATGGTGCCGCCGATGCGGATCATGTTCATGCCGGCCTCAGCCGCCAGCCGCAGCCAGCTCCGGTAATCGTTGCTGCTGCCGGGTAGGCGCACGATATCCGCCGTGGTCCACACAGCGCCTCGGCAGAAGATCCGCTCGCCATTGACGATCACAGCGAAATCTTCACCATCGGCGCCGCGATCGACCGACAGCCGGCGAAAACCGGTCTTTCCAAGCGCGTGTTCGATGCCATCGACGATGAGCGTCACATCATGAAGCTGCGGCGTGCCATGCGTATGCGGCCACCAGGGCGCCACACCCGGAATTTTCAGGATTGCGGTATAGCGCCCGGGACCGTCCTTCTCGAACGCCTGCTCCGTCTCCCCGCACTTCAGCACCAGCTCGTTGATATCGCCCTCGGCCGTAAGCGAGGCATAGAGCCTGCCCTCGCCGTTTTCCAGCAAGTCCGGCCGCAGGGAGAGATCGCGGATGACGGGCGCGCTCGGCCGCAGCAGCGAAATCGGCCGCCAGGGACCGATGGCCTGAACCTCCGGGCACCAGCCGGGCATGTGGCCGAGCAGCGTCGCGCGCACCATCCGCAGGCCTAGCGGCGTAATCATCTGCGGCCGCCAGCGGGCGCGCGGACCGGGCTCGGAAAGCCTCGGCTCCAGCGCTCGGAAGCAAAGCGCCAGCTCGTCCCCGCCAAGCAAGGTAACGTCGACGTCGTGCGCTTCGAACATGCTCTCGGAGACGAGGATTTGCTGGCCGTTCAGGAAGACTTCGCAGAGCGTCGCAAGCCCCTCGAACCGCAAGACCGCCTCGCCGGCCTCCGCATCCACCAGACGGCAGATGTACCAGGCATCGCGGTCATGAAGCGGCTCAGGCTTCGTCCGGTCGAAACGACCGGCCTTTTCCAGGGCTTCCGCCACCGTGCCCGGCACGGGCGCCGGGATGAAGCCTGACGTCAGCGGCACATTGGATGGCGAGATGCAGGTGCCTGCCTCCGTCAATACCAGATTCCATCCTTCGCTCAGCCGCATTCCACCGCCGAGATCCGCCAAGCGCCCGCCCATGACATCTTCCGGGGATTTCCCCCGCCCCAATATTCTCTGAAATAACCCAGCCGTATGACGATCGAACGGAAGCCGCTTAAAGCTTCCGTTCAAGCTCGCTCATCATGGAATCCCACGCATCGGCGGCCGGATCAAGGGCCGTGCGCAGCGGCTCGAATTTCTTGCGCGTGATGGCGCGGGCCAGCTGAAACTGCACCGACTTCGCCGTCTCGGAAATTTTCCGCGCCTCGCCAGCCGCATTGGCCAAATCGGCCGAGAGCCAGTCGAAATGGCTGCCGGCAAGCTCGAAGTTGGCGCCGAGCTGGCGCAGCGTGTTGAAGGCATATTTATGGAAGAAGCCGAAAGGCCGTTCAGCGATCGCTTCCACCTGCGCCGGAAAGACCTCCGCAAAGGCACGGATCGGATTGGCGCCGGGGCGTCGACGGAAATGGAAGGCGAGGAGCTGCCGGGCCGTCTGACGGATCGCAGCTTCGGCCGGTGTCTTCTCCGGAAATTTGGCAAATTCCGTGTAGGGCAGGAACGGCAGATCCTCATCCGTCAGATGCAGCTGGAACAGCCCGTCGAAATCCTCACCGGACAGCTGGAAGAAGCCGCCATTGTGGAAGTAGTCGAGCGTGCGGCCTTCCATGTCGAGCCGGTTGATCGCCACCGTGGTCTTGCCGTGTTCGCGGCGATAACCGACGCCCTGCGTATCCGGCATGAAGAAGGAGTCCATCTCCACCAGGCAGAGCCGGCCACGGCCGATCTGCTCGGCGACATGGTTCTCGACCTTGTCGTAGATCGCAAGTTCGGTGCAGCGCACGCCGTAGAGCGCTTCCAGATCCTCGAGCGGCACCTTGAAGAAGGTGAACTGGTCACCTTCGAAATCTTGGCCCACCGTGAAGCCGAGCATGGCTTCCGGCGGCAGCTTCAAGGTCGAAAGCACCTCGATCCAGAGATCGATGTAGCAATTCGTCTCGGGCCACATGCGCTCGCTGTCGTGCAATGCATGCGGCTTGTAGGCGGCGGGATCCAGCCCCTGAAACACGGCAGCCATGGACGCGATCAGCCCCACAGCACCTTGCGCACGCTCTCGGGCCATTCCTCGACGTCGAGACCGTGGGTGTGGAACAGCGCCAGCGCGATGCGCTCCAGGCCGAAGCCGACGCAGGCCGTGTGCACGACGCTGCCATCGGCAAAATTCAGGCCCCATTTCGTCCCGAAGGCATCCTGATGGTAGTTGAAGCTCATGCAGGCGGTCGGGTTGGCAGTCGAGGTGATCGGGATCAGCAGCTCGAACTTCAGGTTCTGGTCGCGCTGGTTGTTGGCCAGCATCTTGCCGGCGCGGCCGAAGAACGGGTCGTTGGCGACGTCGATGGTCACGTCGAGGCCGACGGCCTTCATCATCTCGACGCCGCGATCCATCCAGCTCTGACGGAAGTCGGTCACATGCTTTTCGCTGCCCATGCAGACATATTCGCGCATGCGGAACAGCTGCTGGCGAGCCGGGTCCTTGGAGGGCTCATGACGGAAGCAATAGGACTGCAGGTCGTAGAGCGCACCATCTTCCGGAATGGCGCCGCGCTTGGCAACCGTCGGATAGAGCGGATAGCAGGCCGCCGGCGTCAGCACGATATCGGTCGCCTGCTGGTCTTTCGTCCAGTCGTCGCCGACTTCCATGCACTTCAGCAGGCTCATATGGTCGAGCTCGTTGCCGCAGAAACTGTGCACTGTGCCGGCGAGCTGCGGGAAGCTCTTCATGTAGCCGCTCGTTTCGAAGAAGGCGCGGTTCATGCCGGGCGGAAAGCGGATGGCTTCGGCGCCATCGGCGCCGCCGAACGTGTCGATCAGACGCTCGAAAGCGGCAATGACGTCTTCGAACTGGCCGCTGCGGCCATAGAGGCCGTCAACGCCGGTGTCGATCAAAAGACCGGAATCGAAAAGACGGTCGAGAAACGAGGATTGCATATCCATGACGGTTACCCCAACAGGCTGGTATCTTGTTTGTGGACGAGCAGCATGGTCGACGTATTGCCGAGAATGCGGTCATTCGAGATCATCAATTGCGCCGAGTGCGCATCGCGCAGGTGGCGGCCGAGGCTGTAGGGCGTACCGTTCTTGTAGCCCATGATGCCGCAGATCAGCATGGCGTGGTTGATGATCGGCAGGATCATCTCGGACGAGGCGATCTTGACGTTGTTCATCGCCACGGCGAAAGCCATAGACGACAGGCGGTCCGCATCGAGCTTGGCCTCTTCATAGGCCTTCAGCCCGGCAACCACGTTGGATTTCACCATCTGCAGCATGCTGGAGGCTTCGGCGAGACGCAGCGCACCGGGCGGTGGTGCGCCGGGAGACTTGCGGGCGGCGGCACGGACGAAAGCCTGCGCGCGGGAAACCGCATCAGCGGCAATGCCGTACCACACACCACTCCAGAGCAGATGCGAGCTTGCGAGCATCGATTGCGCGGCGATCTCGGCAAACGGCTTCGGCAGGATCTGCTTGGCCGGAGCCTCGCCCTTGAACAGGAAGCCATCGGAGCAGGTGCCGCGCATGCCGAGCGTGTTCCACTCGACGGTGCGCTTGATGTCGTATTGATCCCTAAGGAAGCAGGTCAGCACCTGATCGGAGGACGCCGCCTCGGCATGGCTGCGCGAGGTAATCAGAATGGCGTCGGCATGGGCGCCGTAGGAAATGACGGTCGCATCCTTTTCAAGGGAGCAGGTGTCGCCTTCGACCTTGATGGCGCAGATGCTGTTGCGCAGGTTGCCGCCGATCCCGCCTTCGGTCGTCGCCGAAGCGAGCAGCAGCTGTTCCCTCGCGATGCGGCGCATGAAGTCACGGTGCCAGTCGCTCTCGGCGCCGTGCTCGACCAGGCTCGAAAGCTTGATCTGATGCATGGCGAAAACCATGGCGCTGGCGGCGCAGGCTTGACCGAGGATCGAGCAAAGCTCGGCGATTTCGGTCATCGACGCGCCTTCGCCGCCGAGATCGGCGGGGATCTGGATGGAGAGCAGCTTTTCGGCGCGCATCGCGTCGACGGCTTCGCGTGGGAACCGACCCTCGGCATCGACGGCATCGGCGTGTTGGCTGGCGATCGCTGCGACACGGGCGGCGCGCACCGCCGCTCCCTCGCCCGTCCCAACCTCAACTATAGCGACCGCCGCAGTCATTACGCGACCTTTCTACTGTCGAGGATCATGCCGACAGTTCTTTCGATCGCGGCGATGCTGGCGAAGGACTTGCGGTTCAGCAGATTGTCGGGAAACTCGATATCGAAGGCTTCCTCGATGCCAAGCATCAACTGTACGGAAGCGAAGGAAGACAGTCCGGTTGCGTAGAGATCAGCATCGTCTTCAATCTGATCGATAGCAACGGGAAGAGCGCCGAACTTGGCCAGCAAATCGCGAATCGTCTTGTTCATAGTCTAGTCCCTTCTGGCAATGGTAAGCATAACCACAGTTATACAGTCTTATCGTTCACCAAGAAGTAACAGGCAAAATAGAACATTCCGCTAAGCGACGTGGTAAATACAAACAACTTATAATTCGTAGAAAATTGCTATATTCTAGATTTTTCTGATTGAAATTTACCAAACGTAAGCCATCTAAGGCGCGGCCCGCACACAAATATCAATAATATCTAATATGAAGGCGTAATGATTTCTGGAAAGAGCCGGGCGCCAAGAAGGTTAACGCTCCAAAATTCGCCACTACGTTTTATTCGAAAAACACCATCACAATCAGAGCGGCAGTAAACATATAGACTTCCGGCAGCCGGCCCTAACCTTTCGGCGGATAAATGTGCTCACCGCCGCGATAGTCCGAAACCGAATAGCAACCTTCGCGTAACTCGCGAACCGAGCGTCGACCAATATCGGCTTTGCCGTGGCCACCCGGGATATCGAGAATATAGGTCGGCTGGCAAAGGCCGGAGATACGGCCGCGCAGCGCCGCGACGATCGCCTGTCCCTCGGCGATGCCAAGGCGGAAATGGCTGGTGCCGGGCGCGAGGTCCGGATGGTGCAGATAATAAGGCTTCACCCGCGTTTCGACGAAAGCCTTCATCAGTGCCGCCAAAACGTCCGGATCGTCATTGACGCCCTTCAACAGAACCGACTGGCTGACAAGCACGATGCCCGCATCGACCAGCCGGGCGCAGGCAGCCCGCGCCTCCTGCGTCAGCTCGCGTGGATGATTGGCATGCAGTGCGACATAGATGGCCTTGCCGCTCGCCTTCAGCGCCGCGATCAGCGCCGCATCGACCTTCGAGGGATCGACGACGGGGATGCGCGTGTGGAAGCGGACGATCTTCACATGGTCGATATCGGCAAGCTGCCTCAAGATCTCTTCGAGCCGCCGCGGCGAAAGCACCAGCGGATCGCCGCCGGTGAGGATGACCTCCCAGATCTCCCTGTGCTCGCGGATATAGGCAAAGGCGCCGTCGAGCGCATCGCCGTCCAGCGTGCCGAGCCCTTGCGGTCCGACCATCTCGCGGCGGAAGCAGAAGCGGCAATAGACCGGGCAGACATGCACGGCCTTCAGAAGCACGCGGTCCGGATAGCGATGCACGATGCCTTCGACCGGGCTATGTACGTGATCGCCGATCGGATCGGCGCGCTCCTCGGGCGTGACGATGAGTTCGGCCGCATCAGGCACGAATTGCCGGGCGATGGGATCGGCGGGATCGGCGGGGTCGATGAGGCGAGTCACGGTCGGCGTCAGGGCAACGGCATAGCGCTCCGCTACCACTTCGAGCGCGATGGCTTGGTGGGCATCGATCAACCCGGCGCGCTCAAGCTCGCCGACAGTCCGGATCGGGCGCATCGCATTCATGCGTCATACTCCACGACCGGCGCCCACAGCACTTGCTCGATCCGCGAGGCGCCGGTTGCCAGCATGACAAGCCGGTCAAAGCCGAGCGCGATGCCGCTCGCCTCGGGCATGACCGCGAGCGCTTCCAGAAACTCCTCGTCCAGCGGATAGGTTTCGCCATAGACGCGCTGCTTTTCCGCCATCTCGATCTCGAACCGGCGGCGTTGCTCCTCGGCATTGGTGAGCTCGCCGAAGGCATTGGCAAGCTCGACGCCACAGGCATAGAGCTCGAACCGCTCGGCAACGCGATGATCCCCGGCCGAGGGCCGCGCAAGTGCTGCCTCGGAGACGGGATATTCGTCAAGAATCGTGGCACGGCCGAAGCCTAGATTCGGCTCAATCTTCTCGACCAGCACTCGGCTGAAGAGGTCCTGCCACAGGTCGTCCTCCGCCACACGCATACCGACCTGGCGCATATCCGCCGCCAAGCGCTCGCGATCCGTCGACCCATCGAGGCCGATAGAGGCAAAGAGATCGATGCCGGCATAGCGCTCAAAGGCGGCCGCAACACTGATGCGATCGGGCGTAAGGAACGGATCAATCTCGGCGCCGCGATAGCTCAGTTTTTTAGCCCCCACCGTTTCCGCAGCAAGTGCCAGCAGCGCGGAGCAATCGGCCATCAAGGCCTCGTAGCTCTCACCCGCCCTGTACCATTCGAGCATGGTGAATTCCGGATGGTGCAGCGGCCCGCGCTCGCGATTGCGGTAGACATGGGCGAAGCACGCGATGCGCTCTTCGCCGGCCGCAAGCAGCTTCTTGCAGGCAAATTCCGGCGATGTGTGCAGATAAAGCGGCAAAGCCTTGCCGTCTGTCGTCAGCGCCTCGGTCTCGAAAGCATGCAGATGCGCCTCGTTGCCCGGCGATACCTGCAGCGTCGCCGTATCCACCTCGATGAAGTCGTTGCGCGCAAAGAAAACCCGCAGCGCCGCCTGGATGGCATTGCGGCCGATGAGGAACGGCCGCCGGTCCGCATGGACATTGCGGGTCCACCAGGGGGACGCTTTGCTCGTCTTTGGCTTCATTCCTAGCTTTCTTCCGCGCACCGGCCACGTTGGGGGGTGGCAATTTCCGTTGATTTAGGGTAGTTGCGCCCCCAAGCAAACAAAAGCTGCGTCTCGGAGAGCATTCAGACAGTCCCTCTACGACGCAAAACGCAGCGTTACAAGGAAGTCTTATGGTCAAGGTCATCGCCTCTTCAGTCCGCAAGGGCAACGTTCTCGACGTCGACGGCAAGCTCTACGTCGTTCTCACCGCACAGAACTTTCATCCGGGCAAGGGCACTCCAGTCACCCAGGTCGACATGCGCCGCATCGTCGATGGCGTGAAGGTCTCCGAGCGCTGGCGCACCACCGAGCAGGTCGAGCGCGCTTTCGTCGAAGACGTGAACTTCCAGTATCTCTATGAAGACGGCGAAGGCTTCCACTTCATGAACCCGGCCACCTACGACCAGGTCGTCGTCGACGTTGAAACCATGGGCGACCAGAAGGCCTATCTGCAGGAAGGCATGACCTGCATCCTGTCGATCCACGAAGGCATTCCGCTGGCGCTCGAACTGCCGCGCCACGTGACGCTCGAAATCACCGAGACCGAACCGGTCGTCAAGGGCCAGACGGCATCGTCTTCCTACAAGCCTGCCATACTGTCGAACGGCATCCGCACCCTGGTGCCGCCGCACATTACCGCCGGCACCCGCGTCGTCATCGCCACGGAAGACAATTCCTACGTCGAGCGCGCCAAGGACTGAGCGATCAGCTTCTCTCCGTATTGAAAAACGCCCCGTCCTGGTGACGGGGCGTTTTTCATTTTGGGCAAATTGAAGCCAGAGCGGCGGCGATGCGAGGACTTACCCTGCCGCCCTAGTTACGGCGCGCTTGGTTACGGTGCACTGGCCTTTTTCTCATCCGTCTGCGCCGCACCGGCAGTTTCGGCAGGCGTTGGCAAGTCGGTGCTGTGCTCATGCGGAGCCAAGGACTGCAGGTGCAGGACGCGCGGCGACATGGCGTGCATGAAAGCATCAGAGCGGCCGATATAGATCAGGGTTGCATCCTCCAGTTCTGCCAGCAGAGCAAAGGCCTTCGCCTGAACTTCGGCCTCCAGCCCTTCCAGGGCATCGTCGAAAACGACCCATTTCGGCTTCGCGAGCAGCAGATGCGCAAAGCCGACGGCCTTCTGTTCTTCTGTGTCGAGCAATCGATCCCAGCGGGCCTGCGTGTCGAGACGGCTCTTCAGGCGGCCAAGCCCCACCTTGTCGATGACGGTATCGACGGCAGCATCGTCATAGGCGTCCCGATCGTCTGGAAAACAGATTGCCTCCCTGAGCGTGCCGGTCGGCACATAGGGCGTGTGCGGCACAAACAGCATATCATCCATCGGTGGCAGGCTGACCGTGCCGGAACCGCTGTACCATTGATGCGCCAGCACCTCGAACAGCAGTCTGCGGTTCACGCCGTGATCGCCGTTGATCATCACATGCTCGCCAGCATTGATCGTCACGGTACCTTCCGCGATCCGGAAGCCGTTTTCCGTCGCCTCGTCATTGGTCTTCGTCGAAATCTCCAGATCGGTCCAAACCATCGTGCCCGGTGCCGCCTTTTCGAAGACGAGGGTGTGCGGCATCGGTGTCTTGTCGTCCATTTCCGTCAGCGCCTTGCGGAAATCGGTCACGCGCATCAGCGTGGCACGCCATTCGGCAATCGGGCCGAAATTGGCGACATACCAGCGCAGCGCGGAATTGACCTGATTGAAGGCGCCAACCGCCACCATCAGCTGGCCGAAGGTCAGGCCGCCGGAGAAATAGGCGGGCGCGGCAACGAGGATGGGAATGATCAGCACCAGCCAGCCGTAGCCGGCAGAAACCCAGGTAAGATTGGTATTGGCAATGGCGAGCTGGCGGATGACGGCAAGCACGGCTGATATATCGAGATTGATCCGTCGGCGCTCGTTCTCCTCGCCGCCGGCAATCGTGATCGCCGGCATATGCTCGTTGGCATGCATGAGCGCGAAGCGCAGCTCGGCCTCCTTCGAATAGCGATCCGCGTTCAGCCGCACCAGACGGCGACCGACGAATTGACTGAGGAAGGACGCCGATCCGGCATAAAGGATCGCCGCCCAGACCATATAGCCCGGAATGGAGAAGCTCATGCCCCTGAGGTGAAAAACCATGCCGCTGGAGAGCTCCCAGAGCACGCCGATGAAGCTCAAAAGCAGGATCGTCGCCTGCACGAGACCGATGGCCAGACCGGTCGAGCTTTCGGCAAGATTGCGGGCGTCCTCATGCAGCCGCTGGTCGGGATTGACGCCGATAAGACCGGAGGAGGCAAGGCGAAGCGCACGCTTGGCCTGCAGCCATTGATCGACCAGATCGCGCGCCAGCCCTTCGCGCATATAGAGCGCGGTCATCTGGTTGAGCCAGGCCTGGACGACGTTGAGGACCAGCAGCGAGCCAGCGATGATGCCGAAGACGCCGAGCTGATGGAAGAAAGCGGAAATATCGCGCCTTGCCAGCGAATCGTAGAAGGGCGCATTCCAGCTGTTGAGCAGCACCTGGACATAGGCCGTGACCAGAATGATCACGAAGAGCACGACAGTCAGGGAAATGATCTTGATGCGAACAGCCGAATTCCAGAAAGCGGAGAACATCATCCTCAGCCGAAAGAAAAGGCTCAAATCGTATCCGACCTGTTCGTTTCCCTGGATATTCGGCTTGGCTTGCTTTTCAACTGCCATCAGCACTTCCCTGCGACGCGTCCCGTCAGTTAATCATGACCCGCCCTCATGTCCACCCTTGCAATAGATCGGTGGGATCACATTCCTATATACACGGTTTCGCGTCTTGAACCGAATAAGGTCAGCAATTAGCTTGCACTCGAAAGATTGAGAAAGCCTTCCGATGCAATTCCAGGGAACTGCCGACTATATCGCCGACAAGGATCTGATGGTCGCCGTCAACGCCGCCATAAGACTGGAGCGCCCGCTTCTGGTAAAGGGCGAGCCCGGTACGGGCAAGACCGAACTTGCACGCCAGGTGGCCGCCGCCCTCGGCCTCGACCTTATCGAATGGAATGTCAAATCGACGACGAAGGCCCAACAGGGTCTCTACGAATACGATGCAGTCTCTCGCCTGCGCGACAGCCAGCTCGGCGACATCAGAGTTCATGATGTCAGGAACTATATCCGCCAGGGCAAGCTCTGGCAGGCCTTCACCTCACCGAAGAAGTGCGTGCTGCTGATCGACGAGATCGACAAGGCCGATATCGAATTCCCGAACGATCTCCTGCAGGAACTCGACCGCATGGAATTCCATGTTTACGAGACCGGCGAAACGATCCAGGCCGCGATCCGCCCGATCGTCATCATCACCTCGAACAACGAGAAGGAATTGCCGGATGCCTTCCTGCGCCGCTGTTTCTTCCACTATATCCGTTTTCCCGATATGGAGACGCTGAAGCGCATCGTCGAGGTGCATTATCCCGGCATCAAGCAATCACTCGTTCATGCGGCGCTGACGCAATTCTTCGAAATCCGCGATGTGTCGGGCCTGAAGAAGAAACCCTCGACCTCCGAAGCCCTCGACTGGATTCGCCTGCTGGTCGCCGACGACGTCGATCCCGCCACCCTGCGCGCCGATGCGAAGAATGCGTTGCCGAAGCTGCATGGCGCGCTGCTGAAGAACGAGCAGGATGTGCATCTGTTCGAGCGGCTGGCCTTCATGGCACGCGGACAGGGAAAGTGATGCAGCCGGATGGCGTTAAGGTCCTGATCTACGCGCTGCGCGACCGGCATCTGCTGCTGTTCGACGAGCCGGATTTCCCCGCCGTCAAATTGCAGGTTCCAGGTGGTACCGTCGAGCCGAGCGAAGACATAACAACAGCGGCAGCGCGCGAATTCGAGGAAGAGACCGGACTTGCGGCAGGCGATCTATATCCGCTCGGCATTCATGACTACCGCTTCGAAAAAGACGGGCGCGAATACCATCATCAGAGACATTATTTCCGCTGCATACTACCCGAAGCAACACCCGATACCTGGCTCCATTTCGAAATGACGCCGTTCGACGGCAGCAACCCCATTCGCTTCCGCTTCTTCTGGCTGCCGATCGCCGTGGCAAGGCAGCGTCTCGGCTATGGCATGCAGCACTTCCTTGAGCACCTGTAAGGACACCAATTCGAGTCGGGATTGCCTTCATCCGCCGTGGCTGTGCTAGCTGGATGCGGTTTCGATAAAGGGCACCGAGTAGGCGCAGATAAAAAGGGAGCCGTCGTCAAGGTATTCCGTACGCAGCTGCACGCCGTCTTTCACCCATTGGTCCCATTCGACAATGCCATCCTCTTCTTCGGTCCGTAGAGGCAAACCGAATTCTAGCAGAGCATTGTCGCGGTTATGAATCGGACCGCGGCTGAACGGAATCGGCCCGACATATGCTGCACGCGTTTCGCTGGGCTTGCCATATGCAAAGATCGCCGAAAGGATCGCTTTGCCACCATCCCTGGGCGTTCCGAACCTGGTTTTATAGCCAGTATGAAAGTCGAAGGCGAGTTCAATGCCAAGGGATTTTAGCTCGCAGTGTCCGGTGCCGGCACCACGCTGGGCTCGCCCGGGCATCAGGGAAACATCGAACCCGACGGAGGCCAACAGGTCGGCCAATCCTGGATCTTGTTCGGAATGGCCTAGAAAAGGCAGTATCGTATCCAGTGTCATGTTCGTTCCATTCAACAAAGTCAGCTTGCCTCTCGAAAGCAGACGTTGTGGGCATACACTCTAGATCAGAATGATGACAATTCCGCACTCTGTACCCAAATAACAGTGTTTCAGGCTGTCGATCCGCCATGCACCATCATCTTTCAGCGCAACGAGCAAAGGATAGGCAATCCGCCGGGACTCCTGGACATCTTCAATTCACTCGAATTCACAGCCCTGTCGTCAAGAGCTTGCCCATTGACCCCACGGAATGACAGGTTTATGAAATTTCCCTCGTGGTGATTTGGCCGGCCGGCTTGCAGCCACGTTAAATAAGTCGCTAAAGGGCCGCGTGCGGACCGGTAGCGATTCATGATCGCGGCCGGTTTTTTTGTATTTGGCGAGTGAAACAATGCCCATCAAGATTCCCGATACGCTCCCCGCGTTTGAAACCCTTCAGAATGAGGGTGTGCGGGTGATGACCGAAACGGTGGCGTTCCGTCAGGATATCCGCCCCCTTCAGATCGGGCTCTTGAACCTCATGCCGAACAAGATCAAGACCGAGGTCCAGATGGCGCGCCTGGTCGGCGCATCGCCGCTGCAGGTGGAGTTCTCGCTGGTGCGCATCGGCGCGCACAAGGCAAAGAACACCTCCGAGGAGCATCTGCTTGCTTTCTACGAGACCTGGGAAGAAGTGAAGCACCGCAAGTTCGACGGCTTCATCATCACCGGCGCGCCGATCGAGCTGCTGGACTATGAAGACGTCACCTACTGGAAAGAGATGCAGGAGATCTTCGAGTGGACCGCCACCAACGTCCATTCGACGCTGAACGTCTGCTGGGGCGCGATGGCGGCGATCTACCATTTCCACAACGTGCCGAAATATACGCTGACGGAAAAGGCCTTTGGCGTCTATCGCCACCAGAACCTGAAGCCCTCCTCGGTCTATCTCAACGGCTTCTCCGACGATTTCGCCATTCCGGTCTCGCGCTGGACCGAGGTAAAGCGCACCGACATCGAAAAAGTGCCTGGCCTGCAGATCCTGATGGATTCGAGTGAGATGGGCGTCTGCCTCGTGCACGAACAGGCCTGCAACCGGCTCTACATGTTCAATCACGTGGAGTATGATTCCACCTCGCTGGCGGATGAATATTTCCGCGATGTGAATGCGGGCGTGCCGATCAAGATGCCGCACAACTACTTCCCGCATAACGACCCGGAAATCTCCCCGCAGAACCGGTGGCGCAGCCACGCGCATCTGTTCTTCGGCAACTGGATCAACGAGATCTACCAGACCACGCCGTATGATCTGGAGGAGATCGGCCAGGAAAGGACCTGAGGCTTGTTCATTCCCTTCTTCCTGAAACTCAAGGAAGCGAAGGTTCCGGTGACGCTCCGGGAATTCCTGTCGCTGCTTGAGGGAATGGAAGAAGGGATTGCCGATTACGACGTCGAGGCCTTCTACTATCTGGCCCGCGCGACGCTGATCAAGGACGAGCGCTTCATCGATCGCTTCGATCAGGTCTTCGCCGACTATTTCCGCGGCGTCGAAGCAATCGGTGGCAATGCCGACGCAGTCGAAGCGACCACCATTCCTGAGGAATGGCTGCGCAAGCTCGCCGAGCGGCATCTGACCGAAGAGGAAAGACGAGAGATCGAGGCGCTCGGCGGCTTCGACAGACTGATGGAGACGCTGCGTGAGCGGCTGGCCGAGCAGAAGGGCCGGCACCAGGGCGGCTCGAAGTGGATCGGCACGGCAGGCACCTCGCCCTTCGGCGCCTATGGCTACAATCCGGAAGGCGTGCGCATCGGCCAGGAAACATCGCGCCACCGCCGCGCGGTAAAAGTCTGGGATCGGCGCGACTTCCAGAATCTCGACGACGGCGTCGAGCTCGGCACCCGCAACATCAAGGTGGCCCTGAAACGCCTGCGCCGCTGGGTGCGCGAGGGGGCAGCCGAGGAGCTGGATCTCTCCGGCACCATCCGCTCCACCGCCGAGCATGGCTATCTCGACGTCCAGACGCGGCCGGAGCGCCGCAACGCCGTCAAACTCCTGATGTTCTTCGATGTCGGCGGCTCGATGGACGACCATATCCGCGTTGTCGAGGAACTCTTCTCCGCTGCCCGCGCGGAGTTTCGTCACATGGAGTATTTCTACTTCCACAACTGCCTCTATGAAGGTGTCTGGAAGGACAATCGCCGCCGGCGCGTCGACATTACTGCAACGACGGACCTGATCCGCACCTTCGGCCCCGACTACCGTGTCGTTTTCGTCGGCGACGCCTCGATGAGCCCCTACGAGATCACACAGCCCGGCGGCTCGGTCGAGCATTGGAACAAGGAGGCAGGGCAAGCCTGGCTCGCCCGGATGACCGGCCATTTCCGCAAATGCATCTGGATCAACCCCGTGCCGGAAAACTATTGGGGCCACACAACCTCGATCTCCATCATCCGCCGCCTGATGGGCGAGCGGATGTATCCTCTGACGCTCGGCGGGCTGGAGAAGGCGACGAAGGAATTGTCGCGCTGAGCGGATCGGCCTGGGTTTGCAATAGTCAGGCGCACACTATCCGGCTGCACCTTCGTGCCTAGCCCTCTCCCCAACTCTCTCCTCGTATTACCGGGAGAGGGGGCTCTACAGCAATCTCTCCGTAAACCAGAGTGCAATTGTCTGCCTCACCCTAGCCCTTGTCCCCGCGCGCGGGGAAAGGGCTAGGGTGAGGAGCGGTTACGAAAACCAGCTGGTCTGTCATAGGCATTGCATACTTCCGGCGCAGCGTAGCGCCTCGAAAGCCAGACGGAGCCTTGATCCCCCTTTTCATGCCTCTAGATTTCGCCATCGGACAGGTTGCGGAATAACACGAATGGGGGCAGGGTCTGGCCTCACATACTCAAAGCGATGGATGAGTTGATATGACGGAAAGCACTTTGCAGCGGGAAGTTTTTGGGACGACGGCCGATGGAGATACTGTCTATCGCGTCAAGATCGTCGGCGGCGGCCTGACGGCGCATATCATGTCGTGGGGCGCGGTCATCCAGGATCTTCGCCTTGAGGGCCACGAGCCCTCGCTCCTGCTCGGCTTCGACGATTTTGCCGATTATCCCGCCCATTCCTCCTATTTCGGCGCCACGCCCGGCCGCTGCGCCAACCGCATCGGCGCCGGCCGCTTCACGCTGGATGGCAAGGAGTATCAACTCGAGCTCAACGAAAAGGGTGTCACTCACCTGCACGGCGGCAAGGACAATATCGCCAAGCGCAACTGGACGATCGTCGAGCACGATACCGACCGCGTCGTCCTGAAGATCGTCGATCCCGATGGCCGCGCCGGCTATCCCGGCAACTGCGCGATCCAGGCGACCTACCGGGTACATGGCAACGGCGAACTGTCGGTCACCTATGAATCGACCACCGACCAGCCGACCCTCGCCAATGTCTGCCAGCACGCCTATTTCAACCTCGACGGTCGTGACGATGCGCTCGGCCACGACATCATGATCGCCGCCGATCACTATACGCCGACGGACGACAAGCAGGTCCCGACCGGCGAGATCCGCTCCGTCGAGGGCAGCGCCTTCGATTTCCGCGAGATGTCGCCGATGAAGCGCTTCGACGGAAGCGAACAGGCGCTTTACGACCACAATTTCTGCCTGTCGACCGAACGCACCGCCAAGCGCTCCGTCGTGCTCGCCCGCAGCGTCAATTCCGGCGTATCGCTTGAGGTCCGCACCACCGAGCCCGGCGTGCAGTTCTATACCGGCTTCAAGCTCGATGTGCCGGTTCCCGGCCATGACGGCCGCAAGATCGGCCCGTTCGCCGGCTTCTGCCTGGAGACGCAGGTCTGGCCCGACGCCATAAACCACGAAGGCTTCCCCAATGCCGTGCTCCGCCCGGGCGAAGTATTGCGGCAGGAAACGGATTACATTTTCACCAAGAACTGAACCGGGCGCGCCGCTTTCCTGACATTCGGCCGGGCGTCCCAAGCGCCCGGCCGATTCTTTTTTGCGCTTCGACCAGATTCATCTTGTGAATTGGTTCTAAATAGGTTCTATATGGCAGCCATGGATAGAACCAGTTTGATCGCCGAATTGAACAATCGCGGCCTCAGCGATGGGACTGGGAGCGGGCCGCTTTACAAGCGCCTGGCACAGGCGCTGACCGGCCTTATCCAGGAGGGTCTGCTGAAACCAGGCACGGCGCTGCCGGGCGAGCGCGATCTTGCCAGCGCACTGGAAATCGGCCGCGTCACGGTCAGAACCGCCTACCGAGACCTCCTCACCTCAGGCGTCATCGAATCCCGCCATGGCAGCGGCACCTTCGTTTCGCAGCATGTCGAGCGCATCGAGCAGCCGCTCTGGCGCCTCTCCTCCTTCTCGGCCGACATGCGCTCGCGCGGTCGCGAGCCGGGAGCTCGCATCCTCCAGCGCACCATCAGCACACCGGCGCCGGAAGAATCCTTCCTGCTCGGCCTCGGCCTCGATGAGCCGGTGTTGCGGCTCGACCGACTGCGCCTCGCCGATGGTCAGCCGCTTGCCATCGAGCGCGCCGTCGTTCCCATCAAGTTCCTCGGCGAAAACGCCATATCCGAAGGGTCGCTCTACGATGCGCTGGCCGCCAAGGGCTTCAAGCCCGTCCGTGCCCAGCAAAGGCTGACCGCCGTGACGCTTGACCCCACCTCCGCATCGATCCTGACCGTCAAGGCCGGGGCGCCGGCGCTGCTGATCGAGCGCGTTTCCCGCCTGGCCGACCAGCGCGTCGTTGAATACACCCGCTCGCACTATCGCGGCGATGCCTATGATTTTGTTGCCGAATTGAGAATTGGAGATGACCTATGAGCGAGACCCAATCCCTGATGCTGACGGAAGCCGGCCAATCGCCTGAGGTGGTTGCGACCCTGCTTGAAAAGGAAAAGCCCGCCTTCGCCGAGATCGCGAAGCTCTTCTCGACCGGCCAGCCGTCGCTGATCACGACGGCGGCGCGCGGCTCATCCGACCATGCCGCTACCTTCTTCAAATATCTCTTCGAAATCTCCTGCGGCATCCCGGTCGCCTCAGTCGGCCCGTCGATCGCCTCCGTCTATGGTGCACCGCTGAACCTGAAGGGCGGCATCCACTTCACGGTGTCGCAATCCGGCGGCAGCCCTGACATCATCGCCATGCAGGCCGCTGCGAAGAAGGGCGGCGCGACCACGATCGCCGTTGTCAACGTCACCGACAGCCCGCTCGCCAAGGAAGCCGACATCGTACTCGGCCTCAATGCCGGCAAGGAACAGAGCGTCGCCGCCACCAAATCCTTCATTGCCTCGGTCGCAGCCCTTGCCGGCGTCACGGCTGCGGTTTCGCAGGATAAGGCCCTGATCGACGGCCTTGCCAAGCTGCCGGAAGCGCTGGCCGCCACCTCCGGCATCGCCGGCAAGGCTGCCGAGGATGTGCTCTTCCACGCCTCCTCGCTCTATACCGGCGGTCGCGGCCCCGCATTTGCGATCGCGCTCGAAGCGGCGCTGAAGGCCAAGGAAACCGCCGGCCTTCACGCCGAAGCCTTCTCACTGGCCGAACTCATGCACGGCCCGATGCGCCTCGTGCAGCCGGGCTTCCCGATCGTCGCCTTTTCGCCCGACGATGCCGCCTTCGCCAACAATGCCCAGGCGCTCGAGCGCCTGCAGAAACTCGGCGCGACCGCCGTCTCCTTTTCGACCGCACCGCTCGCCGGCATCAACCTGCGCATGCCGACGACAGGCAACGGCCTGCTCGACCCGCTGGTGTCGCTGCTATGCTATTATCGCCTCATCGAGTCGGTGACGCGTCGCAAGGGCTTCGATCCGGACAAGCCGGCTAATCTTCTCAAGGTAACGGAGACCATGTGATGGACTACAAGGTCTTTAAAGGCGCGCGCATCTTCGATGGCGACCGCTTTCACGAGGATAGCGCATTGGTGATCGGCAATGGCCGCATCCATGCCATCACCGGCGTCAACGATGTGCCCGACAACGCCGAAACGATCGAATTGAGGGGCGGCGTCCTTGCGCCCGGCTTCATCGATGCGCAGGTCAATGGCGGCGGCGGCCGCATGCTGAACGACGAACCTTCGGCCGACTCCATGTATATGATCGCGGCCGGGCATCGCCCCTACGGCACGACATCTCTGCTGCCGACGCTGATTACGGATGTCGCGGCCGCAAGCGCGGCAGCGATCGAAGGCGCCATCGAGGCGGTAAAAGCCAATCGCGGCGTCGCCGGCCTGCACCTGGAAGGCCCGCATCTGGCACCGGCGCGCAAGGGTGCGCATCTTGCCGAGCTCATGCGCCCGGTCGAGGACAGCGACGTCCGGACCTTCATCCGCGCCCGTGAGGAAATCGGCACCTTGCTGGTGACGATTGCGGCCGAACAGGTCACCGAACGGCAGGTGCAGGCGCTCGCCGAAGGCGGCGTCATCGTCAGCATCGGCCACAGCGACTGCACGGCGGAAGCCGCCGATGCCCGTTTCGATGCCGGCGCCCGCGGCGTCACCCATCTTTTCAACGCCATGAGCCAGATGGGGCATCGTGCACCCGGTCTCGTCGGCGCGGCGATCGACCACCCTGCCCCCTGGTGCGGCATCATCGCCGATGGCCACCATGTCGACCCGATAGCGCTGCGGGTCGCGCTGCGCGCCAAGCGGGGCGAAGGCCGGCTGTTCTTCGTCACGGATGCCATGTCGCTCGTCGGCACCGACCTTTCGAGCTTCACACTGAACGGCCGCACGGTCTATCGCACCAAGGGCGGTTATTGCTCCAAGCTGACGCTCGACGATGGCACACTGGCCGGCTCGGATGTCGATATGGCCTCCACCATCCGCTACGGTGTCAATATCCTCGAGCTGCCACTGGCGGAAGCCCTGCGCATGGCGACGTCCTACCCCGCCCGTTTCCTGCGGCTTACGGATCGCGGCCACCTGACGCCGGGAATGCGAGCCGATCTCGTTCACATCAACGACGGCATCGACGTCACGGAAACATGGATCTCGGGTCAACCTTCGGCCTGATCCAACATGCAAGGACATTCGGCATGAGCGCAGTCACGGACAGCTATTTCTCGGCCCTTATCGGCCGGCTGGAAACCTTGCGTGAAACGCTGGCCGAGCCCATGTCGAAAGCTTCCGCTGCCATCTGCGCCGCCGCCCGCGCCGACCGCCGCGTCTATGTCTTCGGCACCGGCCACTCGCATATGCTGGCCGAAGAAGTGCATTATCGCGCCGGCGGCCTCGCCTTCACCATTCCGGTGCTTGTGGGCTCCGCCATGCTGCATGAAGGCGCCGTCATCAGTTCGGTCTATGAGCGCACTGAAGGCCTCATTCGACCGGTCTTCGAACGCTACGGTATGCAGCCGGGCGACGTGCTGATCATCGCCTCCAATTCCGGCGTCAATGCCGCGCCGATCGAGGCGGCGGATTATGGCCGCGAGATCGGCGCGACGGTCATTGCCATCACGTCGCTCGCCTATTCGGCAGCCATCGCCAATGGCCGCCGAAGACTTGCCGATATCGCCGATATCGTGCTGGACAACGGCCTGCCGCCAGGCGATGCCATGATCGACCTGCCGGGCACGGAGCTGAAGGTCGGACCTGCCTCGACGGCCGTCGGCACGACGGTCCTGAACGCTATCTTCGCCGATGTCGCCGCCGAGCTCTGCAAGGACGGCAATCCGCCGGTTTACCTCAGCGCCAACATGCCGGGCGCCAAGGAAACCAACCAGCAGCTGGTCAAAAAATACCGGCCGCGCAACCCGCATCTTTAAGGCGTCTGCGGAGAACACCTAGCCATTTCCCATCTGGAACCGCGTGAAAACAATCAGATAGAATGGCCGAGCGATTCCCGTGAAACGCTCGGCCATTCCGTTAGAGATCATTGCGCTGCGTCGACCGCCGAAGGCTCCTGCGCGGCTTCCGCCTGCTTGCGCCGGCGGCGCAGGACGACGTAGAAGACCGGCGTCAGGAACAGGCCGAACAGCGTCACGCCGAGCATGCCGGAGAAGACCGCCGTGCCGAGCGACTGGCGCATTTCCGCACCCGGGCCGGTGGCGATCATCAACGGCACGACACCGAAGATGAAGGCAAAGGCCGTCATCAGGATCGGGCGCAGACGCAGATGGCTGGCTTCGATTGCCGCGTCGACGGCACTTTTTCCTTCGGCCTGCGCCTGCCGCGCGAACTCGACGATCAGGATCGCGTTTTTGGCGGCAAGGCCGATCAGCACGATAAGCCCGATCTGCGTGAGGATATTGTTGTCCATGCCCCTGAGATGCACCCCGATCAGCGCCGCGAGAACCGCCAGCGGCACGATGAGAATGATGGCAAGCGGCAGGATCCAGCTTTCATACTGCGCCGACAGCGCCAGGAAGACGAAGATCACCGACAGGGCGAAGATATAGATCGCCGTATTGCCGGTATGCTTCTCCTGATAGGCAAGCTCCGTCCATTCGAAGGTCGTGCCCGCGGGCAGGAGGTTCTTCGCCAGCCCTTCCATGATGTCGAGGGCCGAACCGGTGGAGACGCCCGGCGCCGGATTACCCTGCACGGGAACAGAGACATACATGTTGTAGCGCTGCACGAGCGTCGGTCCGGTCGTATCCCGGATGTCGACCAGCGTGCCGAGCGGCACCAGCGCCCCTGTCGCCGAGCGCACCTTCAGCGCCAGAATATCCTCCCGCTCCATGCGATATTGCTGATCGGCCTGCGCCCGCACCTGATAGACGCGGCCGAAAGCGTTGAAGTCGTTGACATAGGATGTGCCGAGGTTGATCGACAGCGTCTCGAAGATATTCGGGATCGGCACGTTGAGGGCACGCGCCTTGTCGCGATCGATCGCCAGGAAATATTGCGGGCTGTTGGCCGAGAAGGTGGTGAAGACGCCGCTGACGCCCTTGTTCTGCGCGGCCGCTCCCATCATTTGATAGGCGAGCGGCAGAATGCGGCGCATATCCGGATTTTCCCGGTCCATGATCTGCATCTTGAAGCCGCCGGAATTGCCGACGCCGCGGATCGACGGGGGCGGAATGGCGATGATGAAGGCTTCCTGGATGCCCTGCAGGCTGCCGAAGAGCTGGCCGATGATCTTGGTGGCCGTGTCGCCGGTCTTCAATCGCTCCTCGAACGGCTTGAACGGCGTGAAGATGACGCCGGAATTCGAGGCATTGGTGAAAGTTGCGCCGTTGAAGCCGGCGAAGGCGACAGCATTGGCGATACCCGGCGTCTTGGTGATGATCTCCGTCGCCTTCTGGATGACGGCGTTGGTACGCGCCAGCGACGCGCCGTCAGGCAGCTGCACGACGACGATGGCATAGCCCTGGTCCATGGTGGGAACGAAGCCTTGTGGTACGATCCTGCCCATATACCATGTGCCGGCCAACAGCCCGGCGAAGACGAGAAGCGCGCAGGCAAGCGCCGCCCATGTCGTCACAAGGTGGCGCACGATCCAGGAATAGCCGCTGCTCATCCACTCGAAACCGCGGTTGAACCCGTCACCCAAGGCGCGGCCGAACCGCGCGAAGACATTGTTGGATTTCTCGTGACTGTGCGGACGCAACACGATCGCCGCGATCGCCGGCGACAGCGTCAGCGAATTCAGACAGGAAATCGCCGTCGCGACCGAGATCGTCACGGCGAACTGCCGGTAGAACTGCCCCGTTATGCCCGGAATGAAGGCCGTCGGCAGGAAGACCGCGATCAGCACCAGCGAGATCGCAAGCACGGCCGTGCCGACTTCGTTCATCGTGACATGCGACGCCTCTTTCGGCGTCATCCCGAGCGCGAGGTTGCGCTCGACATTCTCGACCACCACGATCGCATCGTCGACGACGATGCCGATCGCAAGCACCAGACCGAACAGCGTCAGCATGTTCAGCGAGAAGCCGAAGGCAAGCAGGAAGGCGAAAGTGCCGATCAGCGACACGGGAATGGCGACGATCGGAATGATCGCCGTCCGCCAGGATTGCAGGAACACCAGCACGACGATGGCGACGAGAACAGCCGCCTCGAAGATGGTCTTGTAGACTTCGCTGATCGATTCGGCGATGAACTCGGTCGGATTGTAGATGATGCGGTACTCAAGCCCCTGCGGGAAATCCCGCGACAAGTCCTCCATCGTCTTCTCAATATCGGCGGCAGCGGCGAGCGCATTGGTGCCGGGCCGGGCAAAGACGCCGAGCGCGACCGCCGGACTGCCGTTCAGATAGCTGTTGGTCACATAATCCTGCGCCCCGAGCTCGATGCGCGCGACATCCTGCAGCTGCACGAGACGGCCGTTGCCTGTCGCCTTGACGATGACGTAGCGGAATTGCCGTGCGTCGGAAAAACGCCCCTGCGTCGTGACGGTATATTGGAAGGCATTGGTGCCGGAAACCGGCGGCCCGCCGATCGAGCCGCCGGAAACCTGCACGTTCTGGTCCCGCAGCGCCTGCACGATATCGCCGGCGGTCATGCCGTAGGCGGCAAGCTTTTCCGGATCGAGCCAGATGCGCAGCGAATATTGCCGCTCGCCGAAGAGCTGCACGTCGCCAACGCCATCCAGGCGCACGAGAACATCGCGGATGCGCGTGCGGGCATAGTTGGAAATATAAAGCTGGTCGTAGCGATTGTTCGGCGAGAGGAGATGCACGACCATCATCAGATCGGGCGAACTCTTGACCGTGGTGATGCCGATGCGGCGGACATCGTCGGGCAGGCGCGGTTCTGCAATGGCGACACGGTTCTGCACCAGCACCTGCGCCTTGTCGAGATCGGTGCCGAGCTTGAAGGTGATCGTCAGCGCCATGGAGCCGTCGGCGCTGGAATAGGAGGACATATAGAGCATGTCCTCGACGCCGTTCACTTCCTGCTCGATCGGCGTTGCCACCGTATCGGCGATGGTCTGGGCATCGGCGCCCGGATAGGACGTGCGCACGACGATGGTCGGCGGCGCGACTTCAGGATATTGCGCCACCGGCAGCTGGAAATAGGCAATGCCGCCGACGATCAGCAGCACGATGGATAGAACCGATGCGAAGATCGGTCGATCGACGAAGAAGTGGGAAAACCTCATTGGTTCGTCCCCTGTGCATCGGCCTGAGCCGGCGGCTCGTCATTCGTCGCCTGCTGCGGCAGCTCGATCAGCTGCGGCGTCACCTTGACGCCGGGCCGGATGCGCATCAGCCCGTTGACGACGATGGTCTCGTCGCCGGTCATGCCGTCGCGGATGACGCGATAGCCATAGAGTTTCGGTCCGAGACGGACGGACTTCGGTGTGATGTTGCCGGCAGTATCGACGGTATAGACGACACGCTGGTTCTGATCCGAGCCGATGGCTTCGTCCGGAACGAGGATCGCCTTGTAGCTGTTGGAGCCCTGTACCTGGACGCGCCCGAAGAGGCCGGGCTGGAGGATAAGATCGGGATTCGGGAAGCTGGCGCGGACGCGGATCGTGCCCGTTTCGTTATCGACGCGGTTCTCAGCGAAATCGAGCTTGCCCTTGAACGGCTTCTGGCGGGAATCGGCGATGGTCACGGTCACATCGAGCCCGCCGCCGCCTTGCTGCAGGGCGCTGCCGTTCTTGCGGGCTTCGTCGGCATAGGAAAGCAACCGACGCTCGTCGACATCGAAATAGAAATCGATCGGGTCAAGCGACACGATGGTCGTCAGCACGGTCTGATCCGCCTGGACGAGGTTGCCGACCGAGATCAGCCGGCGGTCGATACGGCCGCTGAGCGGTGCGGTGATCTTGGTGAAATCCATGTCGAGATTGGCGCGGTCGACGGCCGCCTGCGCGCCGCGCACATTCGCCTCGGCGGAAACGAGATCTCGGCGGCGGTCGTCGAGGGTCGATGCCGACTGGCTGCCCGTCGTCGACAGGGACTGAGCGCGCTTGAACTGCGCATCGGCAAGCGTCAGCGACGATTTCGCAACTTCCAGCGAGGCCGTCGACTCGTTCAGCGCGGTCACGAAAGGCCGCTGGTCGATGACGAAAAGCAGGTCGCCCTGCTTGACCATGGCGCCATCCTTGAAATGTACTTCCTGCAGGTAGCCACCTACCCGCGAGCGGATAGAAACCTCATCGACTGCCTGGAAGCGCCCGATGAACTCGTCATTGTCGACGACATCGCGGACGATGGGTTTGGCGACCGTGACGGGCGGAGCCGTCGGGGCGCCCTGCGCCAGTGCTTGGGCACCGGAAAAAACGGCAAAAACACAGCTAAACAAAACGGCACGCGGCAGCATCGGCAGAAGCCCCCCTCGAAAAACCGCATGCGGCATCAAGCGCCGTCATCACGGTAAGCGCTCACGAAATTTGCCTGTAACTTTCCGCGAAGAACCTGTCGCCATCAGGCGCAATGAAATCAGGTCGCTTCGGACTTCCCCAACATGCGCCACGGGCCACGTCGGCCCGGGGGTATCAACCGGCTCGTCGTCCGGCAGCATGCGTTAATGTATAAACGGTTTATCGGATTCGACAACAGGGAATGAACCGGCTGCGGCCGAGCGCAACCGATTGTTTTTACTACATAGTAAAGACGCGCATAAGGTGAGCGGATATGAGCCCTAGCCCTCCAGCTCCTCACGCAGCATTTCGAGCTCCAGCCATTCCTCTTCCATCTTGGTCAGGCTTTCGCGCAGCTTTTCCATCTCCGCAGCAAGACGGTTGAACGTTGCGGCATCCTTGGAAAAGAGGTTCGGATCGGCCATTTTCTGCTCGCGCGCAGCGATTTCGGCTTCCGCCTTGGCCATTTCCTTCGGCAGATTTTCCAAAGCGAATTTCTGCTTGTAGGAAAGCTTCCCCTTGCTCTTCGAGGCGTCGGAAGCCGGCGCCGAAGCTTCGGCCAATTTCGGCTTCTCGGCAGCCTTTTCCGCCCGCTTTCGCTCCTCGATGGCCCCCTTTCGCTGGGCGAGCATGTCGGAATAGCCGCCGGCATATTCGATCCAGCGTCCATCCGGATCTTCCGGATTGGCCGGCGCGATCGTCGACGTCACGGTACGGTCGAGGAAATCGCGATCGTGACTGACGAGGATGACGGTGCCGGCAAAGCCGGAGACGATTTCCTGCAGCAGGTCGAGCGTCTCGATATCGAGATCGTTCGTCGGTTCGTCGAGGATCAGCAGATTGGTCGGCCGCGACAGGATGCGCGCCAGCATCAGCCGGGCGCGCTCGCCGCCGGAAAGATTCTTGATCGGCGTGCGCGCCTGCTCCGGCTGGAACAGGAATTCCTTCATGTAGCCGGTCACGTGCCGCTGCTCGCCGTTGACGAGCAGGTTCTCGCCGCGTCCGTCAGTCAGGTAGTTGGCGAGCGTATCTTCCGGGTTCAGCTCCTCGCGCTTCTGGTCGAGCGTGGCGATTTCCAGATTGGTGCCAAGCTTCACCGTGCCGCTATCCGGCTCCAGCTGACCCGTCAGCATTTTCAGAAGCGTCGTCTTGCCGGCACCGTTCGGGCCGACGAGACCGATACAATCGCCGCGATGCACGCGGATCGAAAACGGCGCAACGATGGTGCGCTCACTATAGGTTTTGGTGATCTTGTCAGCCTCGATCACCAGCTTGCCGCTTTCCTGCGCATCGGAGGCAGCCGCCTGCACGGTGCCGAGAGCGCCCTTGTGGCCGCGATAGCGGGAGCGCATGTCCTGCAGCTCGCCGAGGCGGCGCATGTTGCGCTTGCGCCGCGCCGTGACGCCATAGCGCAGCCAGTGCTCTTCGCGCTCGATCTGCTTGCCGAGCTTGTGTTGCTCCAGCTCTTCGGCCTCGAGCACCTGATCGCGCCAGACTTCGAAATGCGCAAATCCCCTGTCCAGCCGGCGCGAGGTGCCGCGGTCCAGCCAGACGGTCGCGGTCGAGACCTTCTCCAGGAAACGACGGTCGTGCGAGATCAGCACCAGCGCGCTGCGGCTCTTCTGCAGCTCGCCTTCCAGCCATTCGATGGTCGGCAGGTCCAGATGGTTCGTCGGCTCGTCGAGCAGCAGGATATCCGGCTCCGGCGCCATGACGCGGGCGAGAGCCGCGCGACGCGCTTCGCCGCCCGAGAGATTCTTCGGATCTTCCTCGCCGGTCAGGCCGAGATGGGAAAGGAGATAGGTGACACGATAGGGATCGTCGCCCGGCCCGAGGCCAGCCTCGGCATAGGCCGCCACCGTCTTGTAACCGGCAAAATCCGGCGCCTGCTCAAGATAGCGCACAGTCGATGACGGATGACGGAACACCTCGCCGGATTGCGCTTCGACGAGACCGGCAGCGATCTTCAATAGCGTCGACTTGCCGGAACCGTTGCGGCCGACAAGGCAGATCTTGTCACCGGGCTCCACCTGCAGGCCGGCACCGGCGAGCAAGGGCGCACCGCCGAAGCTCAGAAAGATGTCGTCAAGTTTCAGAATGGGAGGGGCCAAGATCAGACTCCGGAAAGATCATAAGGGCGGGCAAGAACAATCGCCCTGCCGCTGCCGAGCGAAAAGCGCACGTCGCCTTCCGCCACGTTGGAAATGGTGCGCGATCCGCCAAAGGACAAATGAAAATCGCGCAAGGGGTAACGGGCATTCTCAATGAACAGGCCCTTCAGATCGCTGAAGCCGAGGACGGAAAACAGCGAGCCGGCCGGCAGCGCCAGCGTGAGATCGCCGGGCGGAAGCGGCACCGCTTCCTCGTCGCCTGAGGTCAGCAACACATCGAGGCCCTTTTCGGCCAGATGCACGCCATAGAGCAGGTGCTGGATCGCGTGATCGGAGCGTTCGCCGCCCATGGCGCCTGCAAGGATCAGTCTCGTAGCACCGCGATCGATCGCTTCCGAGACGGCAATCTCACCATCGGTCGCCGCTTTCGCCGCTGGATAAGGCTGCTTGGGCACCTTGGGAAACGCGCCCTGCAAATCGGCAGGCGTGGAATCGAAATCGCCGACCCACACCTCAGGCTCGACGCCGAGCGCGAGCGCATGGCGCATACCGCCATCGGCCGCGATGAAACGACTACCGGAAACCGCAGCGCGCAACCGCTCCGTCAGACGGAGCTCGCCGCCGAGCAGGATGGTGAAGGTGGTGGACTGGCTCATGAGGCAAGCCCATAGCGCAAAGTCATATCCCTAGGGAAGAGCACCATAGGCAAGAACGGCTGCCGCGACGGCTCAGTCGTCCGTTTCCTTGATGCGCGCCTGGAAAACCTGCTCGTAGCCACTGACGTAACGGTCGAACAGCAGCGAGAAGCTCTCGATCTCCTCCGGCGTCCAGTCGGCAAAGATGCTGCCGATGACAGAATATTTCTGTGCCTGGATTTCCGACAGCAATCTTTGCCCGAGAGCGGTGAGCACCACCACGATGCGCCGCGCATCCGCCTGCGATGCCTTGCGCCGCAACACGCCGCGCGTCACCATGTCGGCAACGATACGGCTTGCTCGCGAGGGATCGATGCGCAGCATCTCGGCGATGGTACCGACGGTAACTTCACCCGTCGCCTCCGCCCGCCTGACGACATCGAGCACATCGAGATGCGAAAGCTCGAGCCCTGGCGCCACGCTCTGGATGGCAAGCCTGCCGATCATGCGGCGCCCCGTCAGCAGACGCATGCGCGTCATCGCATGGCCGATGCGCAGCAGATTCTCATCATCGGTCTGGGCCTGGGCTTCAACTTCACGTGTATTGGTCGCAGATGTCATCTTTCCACCATATCAGAGGCAGAAAACAAATAAAACATGCAAACAGCATTCACCTGTCATTGACAATTATATGCTATTGGCACATATATCTCAACTATGAAAACCGGAGCGTCCCGCGCATTCGATCGACCGCGCAGCGTTTCGGCCAAGCTCGGATTTCCTGCCCCATGGACATGCAGACAACCTTCGCGCCGCTCGTGGCGGATCATAAGCGGCGGCTTATCCTTTTCCTGTTTCTGATGACTGCCATGTTCATGGCAACGCTCGATAACCAGATCGTCTCGACGGCACTGCCGACGATCGTCGGTGAGTTCGGCCATCTTGAGCGCTTCGGCTGGATCGGATCGGCCTATCTTCTCTCCCTTTCCGCCGTCATGCCCGTTTACGGCAAGCTCGGCGATCTCTTCGGCCGCAAATATGTGATGATGACGGCGATCGCCATCTTCACCATCGGCTCCGCCGTCTGCGGCCTCGCCGTTTCGATGGATACGCTGATCGCCGCCCGCGTCCTTCAGGGCCTCGGCGGCGGCGGTATCCTCGTGTCGATCTTCGCCGTCAATGCCGATCTGTTCGAGCCGCGGGAACGTGCCCGCTACCAGAGCTATTCGAGCCTCGTGCTCATGGCGTCGGGCGCCATCGGCCCCGTTCTCGGCGGCACGATGAGCGATCTCTTCGGCTGGCGCTCCATCTTCCTCGTCAATGTGCCGATCGGCTTTATCGTGCTGGCCGGCCTTGCCACCATGCTTCCCTATCGCAAGCCGGCTCGCCGACCGAAGATCGACTATGCTGGCGCGATCGTCCTTGCGCTGACGACGACGAGCATCGTGCTTGCCGCCGACGGTACCGAACTCTTCGGATCGTTGCTGTCGCCGCAATGTCTCGGCATCATCGCCTTCGGCGTGATCTGCGCCGTCGCCTGGGTCTTCATCGAGCGCCGCGCACCAGAGCCCATCGTGCCGATGACACTGTTTCGCAATCCGACATTCGGCCTTCTGCTGATCATCTCGATCACCAGCGGCGCCGTCGCCATCGGTATGGTGAATTATTTCGCGCTCTTCCTGCAGACGACGACGGGCCTTTCGCCCTCGATGGCCGGGCTGCTGTTCATTCTCCTGACCGGCGGCATCGTCTGCGGTTCGCTCTCGGCCGGACGACTGATCGCCGCGAGGGGCCGCTACAAGCCCTTCGCCGTCGCAAGTGCTGCCTGCAGTGCCATCGCATTCGGCTCGCTCGCCTTCATGCCTGCCGGCACGCCCATCGTCTTCATCGGCGGCCTGATGCTGCTGCACGGCATCGGCATCGGTCTTGCCCAGCAGGTGCCCGTCATCGGCGTGCAGAATGCAGCCGCTGCCCGGGACGTCGGTGCAGCAACCGGCGCTGTCACGCTCTCGCGCATGGGCGGCGCCTCCATCGCCATCTCCATCTACGGCGCCATCATCGCCGCCAAGCTCGGCAATGTCGGAATCTCCATCGCCGGCGTATCCGATATCGAACAGCTGACACCGAAGATGATGGCCGCATTGCCGGAAGCAACCCGCGAGGCCGTCGCCAACGCCTATGTGAGCGCCTTCAGCCCGCTGTTCATGACGGCCGCGGGCATCTGCCTCATCGGCCTCCTGACCTCGCTGACGCTGAAGAACGTCCAGCTCCCCGGTGCGGCGAAGAAATTCGACAGCCCGACGGCCGCCGCGCACGCCGCCGAGTAAGCTCCTCCGGCCTGCAATCGGCAAGGGAATCATTTCCCTTGTCATCCCTTCGTCACAAGGCTAAATCTGCCAACGCTCTAACGGGGTGCCTTATGTCCTTTCGGACATCCGGCTGAGAGGCTTTGACCGGCCAACCCGCGGAACCTGATCCGGCTAACACCGGCGGAGGGATTAGACGCGTGACGAAATCATAGCGCCCTTTTCCCCTTCAAGACGAAACCAAAGAGGAGGCGCTACCATGCACAACCGTTCGCCATTGTCATTTTTCGCCGGCCTGGCGCTTGCCGCCGGAACGGCCTTTCTGGCCGCACAGCCTGCCGCTGCAGCCGACAAGACCCTGACTATCTACACCTATGAGAGCTTCACCGCCGATTGGGGTCCGGGCGCCAAGGTCAAAGCTGCCTTCGAAAAGACCTGCGGCTGCACGGTCAATTACGTCGCCGTCACCGACGGCGTCGCGCTTCTGTCGCGTCTGAAGCTGGAAGGTACAGGCACCAAGGCCGATGTCGTCCTCGGCCTCGACACCAATCTCGTCGATGAAGCGAAGGATACCGGCCTCTTCGATGTGAGCGGCGTCGACACCTCGGCCCTCAAGGTTCCCGGTGGCTTCAAGGATGATGTCTTCGTACCCTACGACTACGGCCATTTCGCCGTGATCTACGACAGCCAGACCGTCAAGAATCCGCCTAAGAGCATGAAGGATCTCGTCGAAGGCGATCCCGCCCAGAAGATCGTCATCGAAGATCCCCGCACCTCGACGCCGGGCCTCGGCCTGCTGCTCTGGGTCAAATCGATCTATGGCGACAAGGCGGCCGATGCCTGGGCAAAGCTCAAAGGCCGCATCCTGACGGTGACGCCTGGCTGGTCGGAAGCCTATGATCTCTTCACCAAGGGCGAGGCACCGATGGTGCTCTCCTACACGACATCGCCGGCCTACCACATGATCGAGGACAAAACCGACCGCTATCAGGCAGCCGCCTTTTCGGAAGGGCACTATATCCAGATCGAGGTCGCCGGCCTCATCAAGGCCTCGCCGAACAAGGAGCTTGCCCGCGACTTCCTGAAGTTCATGGTTTCCCCCGGCTTCCAAGACATCATCCCGACAAGCAACTGGATGATGCCGGCCTCGGCCACTTCCGCGCCGCTGCCGGACGCCTTCAGCAAGCTCGTGGTGCCGTCGAAGACCTTCCTGATGAGCCCTGCCGACGTCGACAAGAACCGCAAGGCCTGGATCGACGAATGGCTGACCGCCACCAGCGGCAACTGACGTCCTGATCATGCTCACGGCACCCGAACGACGACGTGCCATTTCCGGCGGGGCATTTAGCCTCGCCGGCATCGCACTCTTCGTCGGGATCGCCGTGCTCACCCTGCTCACCGCCGGCATCGAATCCGGCGGTGATACCTCGCTGACCGACCCTTACCTGCTACGCGTCCTGCGGTTCACACTGCTGCAGGCGGCGCTGTCGACGCTGCTCTCCGTCGCCCTCGCCATACCCGTTGCCCGAGCATTGGCCCGCCAGCCGCGCTTTCCCGGCCGGCTGTGGCTGATCCGGCTGATGGCCGTGCCGATGGGCCTGCCTGTCCTGATCGGCGCCCTTGGCCTGCTCGGCATATGGGGCCGGCAGGGGCTGCTCAACCAGATGCTCGCCGCCCTCGGCCTGTCGCAACCCGTCAGCATTTATGGTCTTGCCGGCATCCTGCTTGCGCATGTCTTCTTCAACATGCCGCTCGCCTGCCGGCTGATGCTTGCCGGGCTGGAGCGCGTGCCGGCGGAATATTGGCTCGTGGCCGGCGGGCTCGGCATGCGGCCTGCCTCGGTCTTTCGCTTCATCGAATGGCCTATCCTGCGCGGCCTCATTCCCGGCATTGCCGGCCTGATCTTCATGCTCTGCGCCACCAGCTTCACGCTGGTCCTGATCCTCGGCGGCGGCCCCGCCGCAACGACGCTGGAGGTGGCGATCTATCAGGCGCTCCGTTTCGATTTCGATCCTGCCCGCGCCGTGTTGCTGTCGCTGCTGCAAATCGCCGTCACTCTCGTCATCCTTGGCGCCATGACGCTGTTTCGCGCACCGGACGATCACGGGCTCACCAGCGGCCGCGCCCTGCGACGCATCGATGGGCAGAGAGCGGCTGCACGATGGGTCGACGCCATCATGCTGTCGGCGGCCACACTCTTTCTCGGCCTGCCGCTCGCTTCGGTCGTAGTGACCGGCCTCGAGGCAAATCTCTTGAAGCTCATCGGCCAGCCGATCTTCCTGCAGGCGGTCGCTACAAGCCTGGCGATCGCGCTCGCTGCCGGCCTTCTGGCCGTTCTGCTATCCTTTGCGATCATTCGCGCCCGCTCGGTGATATCGGCAGATCGCCGCAAAACCTTCAGCCTGCGTGGCCTGGCGATCGCGTTAAGCGCAAGCTCTTCGCTCATCCTGCTGGTGCCGCCGATCGTGCTGGCGACGGGCTGGTTCCTGGCGCTGCGGCCATTGGGCGATCCCAGCCGTTTCGCCGCTCTTCTGATCGTGATCATCAATGCACTGATGGCGCTGCCCTTCGTCATCCGTGTCATCGAGCCAGCCCATACGGTGCATCGCCTTCGCACCGAGCGGCTGGCGGCAAGCCTCGGACTTCACGGCAGTGCCCGCCTTCGCCTGATCGATTGGCCGGGTTTGCGCAAACCGTTCTTCACGGCGCTCTCCTTCGCCATGGCCCTGTCGCTCGGCGATCTCGGCGCCGTGGCGCTCTTCGGCTCCGACAGCCTGATGACCCTCCCCTGGCTGGTCTACAGCAAGCTCGGCAGCTACCGTACCAACGATGCCGACGGATACGCCTTGATCCTCGGCCTGGTCTGCCTTCTCTTGACCATGGCCGGCACAGCCGGTCAAAGCGTACGCGATGACGAAAGCAGGCGAAATGGATGATGGCAGGGACATGAAGGAACAGGGCATCGCCATGGCCGGCGTCGAACTGCGCCTCGGCACGCATGACTTCCGCTTCGACTGCACATTGCCGCAGGGCAAGATTATCGCCGTCGCCGGACCTTCCGGATCAGGAAAATCGACCTTCCTCAATTTGCTAGCCGGCTTCGAACAGCCCGACCGCGGCCGCATTGTGCTCGCCGGACAAGACGTGACCGGCCTGCACCCCGCCGAACGACCGGTATCGCTTGTCTTCCAGGACAACAACCTCTTTGCCCATCTCGACCTCTTCACCAATGTCGGTCTCGGTATCAGCCCATCCCTGAAACTCTCAGCTCATGACCGGCATAGGGTCTCGGAAGCCTTGGTGCGCGTTGGACTGCCGGACTTCGAGAAGCGCAAGCCGGGAACGCTCTCCGGCGGCGAGCGGCAACGGGCCGCCTTCGCCCGGGCGCTGGTGCGCGACAAGCCGATCCTGTTGCTGGACGAGCCTTTTGCCGCCCTCGATCCCGGCCTGCGCTCCGGCATGGTCGAACTCCTGAAGACCCTGCATCGCGAAACCGGCAATACGGTACTGATCGTCTCGCATGATCCGGCCGAAGTGCGGCGTCTTGCCGACCATGCCGTCTTCATCGATGGCGGCATGATCAAGCTCGCCGCTCCCATCGGGACTTTCCTGGAGACGGACGGCATTCCCGCATTGACCACATTTCTGCGGCATTGATTGCGCCGCAGCATCTTGTCGCCGATTTTGCCTTAATTTCGTCGCGGCAAGCGGCTGAAAGTCCTGGGGAATGCTTGCTAAAATACAACGCCGCCACATTTAAACGGAGTCTCGCTATGCAACCGGTGCCAAAATCGGCTACAGCAAGGGGTGGAGACCATCCGGGTAAATGCGGATCGATGGGGGCGGAAGTAACCTTTGTCGGCGCGCGACGATGATCGGCCCGGTAACGATCAACCGGATTTGGCGCCGAGCCGGCATGACAGCGAAATGAGTAGGATACAAGTCCTGAAGCAGAGCAAGCGAGCAGAACGAAGGATCAGCGCGACCGTCGCAGCCCGTTTGCGCCGCTTTGTCCCCTTCCTTGCAGCCGCAATGATATTGAACAGCTGCCAGACGGTGCTGGACCAATCCTATCAGCCGAGCGTTTCCCCCTCCGCCAATCCGCAGATCGTTTCCGAGGTGCAGAAGAACGATCCGCGCGCGCAGATGGGCGCTCGCGAGCATCCGCGCATTCTTGCAAGCTATGGCGGCGAATATAAGGATGCCAAGACCGAGCGGCTCGTTGCCCGCATCGCCGGCGCCTTGACCAGCGTGTCGGAAAATCCGCAGCAGTCCTACCGCATCACCATTCTCAACTCCCCCTCGATCAACGCATTCGCGCTGCCGGGCGGCTATCTCTATGTCACACGCGGTCTCTTGGCGCTTGCCAATGACGCTTCCGAAGTCGCTGCCGTGCTGGCACATGAAATGGCGCATGTGACAGCCAATCACGGCATCGAGCGGCAGAAGCGCGAAGAAGCCGAAGTCATCGCCAGCCGCGTCGTCGCCGAAGTTTTGTCGAGCGATCTCGCCGGCAAGCAGGCGCTTGCCCGCGGCAAGCTGCGTCTTGCCGCCTTCTCGCGCCAGCAGGAGCTGCAGGCCGACGAGATCGGCATCCGAACGCTCGGCCAAGCCGGCTACGATCCTTATGCCGCCGCTCGCTTCCTGAACGCGATGGAGGACTACAGCCGCTTCATGTCGGCCAATTCCGACGTGGACCAGAGCCTGGACTTCCTTTCAAGCCATCCGAGCACGCCACAGCGCATCGACCTTGCCAAGGCGCATGCGCGTGAATTCGGCGAGGAAGGCAAGGTCGGTGATACCGGCCGCGACTATTATCTCAACGGCATCGACGGCCTGCTCTATGGCGACAGTCCCGAGGAAGGCTATGTGCGTGGCCAGACCTTCCTGCATGGCGGCCTCGGCATCCGCTTCGACGTGCCGCCCGATTTCCGTATCGACAACAAGGTCGAAGCCGTCATGGCGACCGGCCCCGGCGATATCGCCATCCGCTTCGATGGCGTTGCCGACACGCAGAACCAGAATCTGACGAACTATATTTCCAGCGGCTGGGTCACAGGCCTCGATCCGTCCTCGATCAAGTCGATCACCGTCAACGGCATGCCCGCCGCTACGGCGCGCGCCTCTGCCGATCGCTGGGATTTCGATGTGACCGTGATCCGTGATCGCACGCAAATCTTCCGCTTCCTGACGGCGGTGCCGAAAGGAAATATCGCCCAGCTCGATCAGACGGCCAACGTGCTGCGCGCGAGCTTCCGCCATATGACGCCGGACGAAGCCGCTTCGCTGAAGCCGCTGCGTGTCCGCGTCGTCACCGTCAAGCCCGGCGATACGATCACGACACTTGCAGCCCGCATGATGGGCACCGACCGCAAGCTCGATCTATTCAAGCTGATCAATGCCCTGCCGACCGGCGCAAATATTGCACCGGGCGACAAGGTCAAGATTATCGCGGAATAGAGCAATTCCAGGAAAAGTGCGAAGCGGTTTTCCGTCCGGAATTGCGTAAGGGAGCGTTTTCGCAATTCAAAGAAAAGCAGAAACGCTCTAGCGGCTGTTACCGTCCCCGGCCGGGAGACGGGATCTCTCAGGCGTAGCTTGCCATGCGTGGATCGGCATCGACCAGCGCGGAGCGAAGCTTGTCCATGGCGCGGCTTTCGATCTGACGCACGCGCTCCTTGGAAATGCCGAGATCGGCGCCGAGTTCCTCGAGCGTTGCCCCATCTTCGACGAGACGACGCGCCCGGATGATCTTCATCTCGCGCTCGTTGAGATGCTTTAGCGCCGATGCGAGCCAGATGCGGCGGCGTTCGCCGTCGATCATGTCGGAGACCTGCTCATCGGGAAGCGGTTCGTCGCTGATCAGAAAATCGATGCGTTCGGCGCTTTCGGAATCGCTGGCTATCGAGGGCGCCTGCAGCGAGGTATCGCTGCTGGAAAGGCGCGCATCCATCGTCTGCACATCGGCGAGGCTGACGCCGAGCGTGACGGCGATTTCCTCATGGATGGACTGGACAGTGACGCTGGAATTGCTGCGGGCAAGCTTGGCGCGTAGCCGGCGCAGGTTGAAGAACAATGCCTTCTGGGCGGAACTCGTACCACCGCGCACGATCGACCAATTGCGCAGGATATAATCCTGGATCGAAGCGCGAATCCACCAGCTTGCATAGGTAGAGAAACGAACCTCCCGTTCCGGTTCGAAGCGGGCAGCCGCTTCAAGCAGACCGACATAACCTTCCTGCACCAGATCGCTCATCGGCAATCCGAAATTACGAAATTTCCCCGCCATGGAAATGACGAGGCGCATATGGGCGGTTGCGATCTGATTGCGGGCACCACGATCCTCGTGGTCCTTCCAGCGAATGGCGAGATCGTGCTCTTCGTCGCGATCGAGATAGGGAGCAGCCATCGCAACTTTGATCATGCGCCGATCTGCAGACATATTCGTCATATGCATCTCCTGGGTTCGGCCTCAAATCGTCTCTATGCCGCGGTCGACGAAAAGGGCAGCAAGCATCGTTTCCGAACATCGCTGTTTGGATGGAAATCAATGAATGAAATTGCAAATTGGAAACCGATATCCGGCTCGCCGGATGATCGATGACTAGTCTAGTTCGATCTCATCGAACGGGTCTGACGATTGAAGCATCTTCAGATCGCCGGGGAGCTTCGAGTGAAAACGCATAGGCCGGTCCTCGTGAACATCTATAAATACGGCCTTTATGGAACCCCCTCTCCACAGGAGCGCACCCACACCGACCGGTAACACGAGGTTTAAACGCGGCAGAACGGAAAAGGTTCCAAAGAAAAAACCCGGCACGAAGGCCGGGTTTTTTGAAGCAATATTGGCACCTTGGCCTTATGCGGCTTCGTCCTGCGAGTCGTCGTCGTCAACGACCTTGCCGCGCTTCGGACCCTTGTTCAGATTGGCCTCGACAAGACGAACAGCTTCGGTTTCCGACATCTTGTTGACGGCGGCAATTTCGCGCGCCATGCGATCGAGGGCAGCTTCGTAAAGCTGGCGTTCGGAATAGGACTGCTCCGGCTGGTTCTCGGCACGATAGAGATCGCGAACGACCTCCGCGATCGAGATCAGATCGCCGGAATTGATTTTGGCATCGTATTCCTGCGCGCGGCGCGACCACATAGTGCGCTTCACGCGGGCCTTGCCCTGCACGACCTTCAATGCACGCTCGACGAAATCCGTCTCGGAAAGCTTACGCATGCCGATGCTCATGGCCTTGGCCACCGGCACCTTCAGGCGCATCTTGTCTTTCTCGAAGTCGATTACGAACAGCTCGAGCTTCATGCCTGCGACTTCTTGTTCTTCGATCGCAGTGATCGTGCCGACACCATGGGCCGGATAAACGATCGCTTCACCAGTCTTGAAGCCGTGGCGTGCTGCTGAAGGTTTTTTCTGCTGGGTCGTCATTCTTTTCAAAAACTCCCTGTTACGCGCCCCGTTAGGGCCGGGGTGCCGGGTCAGTCAGGCCCGGATGAGACGGACGTACCGTCGGGTCACTTCATCCTGGTCCAGCCAGACTTATGCAAACAGAAACCCATCCATCGCGATCCGGGACCCGACAACACAATACGTTGATATGTCAAGGAAACCGCGTACGGATTGGTGATTTGCTTTCGTGATGGTTTTGGGCATGCGAAATGCCGCAGTGGATCAGTGTGAGGAACCTATCACAAAAATCTGAGGAAATCAATAATTTGCTGCGCGCGCGCCAAAATGGCCACGTTGACCGACCAGCGGCCCAACGGCAATGATTCGCTTTCTGCGATATCGACTACACCTTTATCGACGGCCTGTCACGACCTTCGATCAGTCGCCCGCGCCGGGGTTGGTCGAGAAATACTTCTCGAATTTACCCTGTTCGCCGTCCATTTCCTTGGCTTCCGGCATCGGGTCGCGCTTGACCGTGATGTTCGGCCAGATGGCGGCATATTCCGCATTGACCTTCAGCCACTTGTCGAGACCCGGCTCCGTATCGGGCTTGATCGCCTCAGCAGGACATTCCGGCTCGCAGACACCGCAATCGATGCATTCGTCGGGATGGATGACAAGGAAGTTCTCGCCTTCGTAGAAGCAGTCGACGGGGCAGACTTCCACGCAGTCGGTGTATTTGCAGCGGATGCAATTGTCGGTCACGACATATGTCATGAAGCACTCCAGGAATGTCTCTAGCTTTCCGCGGATGCGCAACCTGGAACGTCGCACCTTTCCACGGAGCCGAACGGACAGACGAATGCGTCACGCACAAACGCGCCGTCCGGCTGTTTACCGGCAGGTTGATCGTGAGGTATCGACTTTGTCAGCCAATTTCAAGGACAAACAATCTTGAAAACCGCCTGCAGCAGGCAGAGTTTTCTAATCCTCGTCGGAGGTGAGCCGATCGATTGCGCGCCGATCCCTTTTCGTGGGTCTGCCGCTGCCCGGCGTCCGTAACGCCTGCTCGAATGGGGTGAGGCGTTTTGTCTCATCCGGCGGCGGCGTCAGATCTTCGTAAAGCAGCCTGGCTTCCTCGAATGGGCCTCTGCGATCGCCGGATGCGCGTACGATCAGTATGACATCCCGCCGCTCCAGCGAGAGTTCGATGCGGTCGCCGGCCTTGATGCCATGGCTCGGCTGTACAACCCGCTCGCCATTCACCCGTACGCTGCCGTTCTGCACATAGAGCTGCGCCAACGAGCGGGATTTCACCATACGGGCAAAGAACAGCCACTTGTCGATGCGCTGGCGCGAACCGGAAAATGGCTGTTTCTCGTCCGTCATGGGCTCTATTTCTTCATTTGCTCCTTGAGGGCAGCGAGCTTGGCAAAAGGAGAATCCGGATCGATCGGCTTTTCCTTGCGCGGCGGCTTGGCCTCGAAGCGCAGCGGCTGCGACGCGCCGCGATTGTTGCGATCATTCCGGTCGTTGCGTTCGCCGCGGTCCTGACGATCACCGCGATTGCCCTGATGCTGCGGACGACCGCCTTCGCGGTTGCCGCGCGGACCCTTGTTGTCGCCGCCGCGATTGTCACGGCCATCACGACGATCGCGTCCCTCACGATTGCCTTCGCCACCACTTGCCTGCTGTTCGCCGCCGCCACGGCGATTGCCGTGCTGACCGCGACCCTCGCCCTGCTGGCCACGACGGTCACCTTGACCACGGCCACCCTGGCGCTGCTGGTTGTCGCTTCGGCCGCCCAGGCGCCAGAGCAGAACCGGCTTCGGTTCCGCCGGTTCAGCGGCCGCTTCCGCAACGGCAATGGCTTCGACAGCCACGGCGACTTCGGTCTCAGCCGACGCCTCGGCGGGAGCCGCCGTTTCTTGCGAAACGGCTTCTACTTCCTTAGCCGGCTCTTCAGTCGCAGCGTCGGCATCATCGTGATCGGCCTTTTCGGCAACGACCTCAGCAGCCGGCGCCGCCGGTGCCGCAGCCGCGTCCTGCTGGGCGAGAAAGGCTGTTGCCTCCTCCGCCTTTACGGAATCGGCGCGATAACCGAGACCCTTGAGGATTTCCTCCATGTCCTCGAGCGTCGCGCCGAGGATGGAGAGCATCGCGGTGGTCGTCGTGAAGCGACGGCCGTCATAGGCGCCGTCGGGGCGTGAAGCCTGGCCAGGCTTCCACTGCAGCAGCGGACGAATGAGATCCGCCAGGCGCTCGAGGATGTCGATACGCACCGCGCGCTTGCCGAGGAACCGGAAGCCCGCAAGCTTGTAGAATGTGCGCTCATAGCCCGGATCGGTGACAACAGAGGTACGGCCGGCAGCAAGAACCGGGATCAGATCGCCATAACCCGGCTTGTCGAGACCATCATTCTTCAGCGCCCAGAGCAGCGTGATGAGCTCGGCCGGAGCCGGCTTCAGAAGCGCAGGCACGAAAATATGGTAAGCGCCGAAGCGAACACCGTAGCGGCGCATGGAGGCGCGCCCATCCTGATCCAGCGACTTCACTTCTTCGGTCACGTCGCGACGGAACAGAACGCCGAGATTTTCCACCAGCTGGAAAGCCAGCCCCTTGGCAAGGCCCTGCAGATCCTCGGCGCGCTGGAGATCGTCCAGCGGCTTCAGGATCGTGCTGATATGATGGTTCACGAAGCGCTCGATACGAGCGGCCACATGGTCGCGCGCATTGCCCGTCAGCTGCTCGTCGGCGAGCAGGATGACGCGCGGACGCATGACATGATCACTGCCCGACAGGCGTGCCACGGGATCGCCGAGCCAACGCACCAAGCCATCGGCGCTGATCGCGAGATCGCCGTTGCCGGCCGCATGCAGACGTGCGGCACGTGCCTCGAATTCCAGCGCGAGCGCCTTCTGCGAGGCCGTCTGGACAGCCTTGGCATCCGGCCCTTCGGTCCCTGCGATAGGCGTGAACCGGAATCCGGTCAACTGCCCCACATGATGTCCCTCAACGAAGACATCTCCATTCACACTGATTTCAGCTTCCAGCATCGCATTCTCTCTCAGGCGCTTCATGAGCACAGATGTCCTGCGATCAACAAAGCGTTTCGTCAACCTCTCATGTAACGCGTCGGACAATCGATCTTCGATTTCCCGCGTCTTTTCTTGCCAGTGTGTCGGATCGGCAAGCCAGCCGGGCCGGTTCGACACATAGGTCCAAGTTCTTATCTGCGCGATTCGCGCCGAAAGCGTGTCGATCTCGCCATCCGTCCGATCGGCGCGATGCACCTGTTCGGCAAGAAAATCCTCTTTCACCGTGCCATAGCGCACGAGGTCGGAAAAGAGGGCGGCAATGAGATCGGCGTGCTGGGCAGGCGTGATGCGCCGATAGTCTGGAAGCGCACAGGCTTCCCATAATTTCTCAACCCGAGCCGGGCTGCTGGCAAGATCGACTATCTCCAGATCGCGTGACAGATATTCCAACGCCTGCTGGTCTACCGCAGGCAGCGCCCGCGTCAAGCCCTGCACGCGAGGCGCGTCTTCCAAACTGCTGCGCAATGCCGCGATCGAAGCAAAATTCAGTTCTTTGGTGCGCCATTGCAGCACCTTGACCATGTCGAATTCGTGTCCCTCGATCCGGCGCACGAGTTCGTCGTCGAAAGGATCGACCTGCCCGGTCACGCCGAAGGTGCCGTCCTTGAGATGACGACCGGCGCGACCCGCAATCTGTCCGAGCTCGGCCGGATTGAGATTGCGGAACTGATAGCCGTCGAACTTGCGGTCCTGGGCGAAGGCGACATGATCGACATCGAGGTTGAGACCCATGCCGATCGCATCGGTCGCAACCAGATATTCGACATCGCCGGCCTGATAGAGAGCCACCTGCGCATTGCGGGTTCGCGGGCTGAGCGCTCCAAGGACGACGGCCGCCCCACCACGCTGGCGGCGGATAAGTTCAGCGATCGCATAGACCTCGTCGGCGGAGAAAGCGACGATCGCCGTGCGCTGCGGCAGGCGGGTGATCTTCTTCTGCCCGGCATAAAAAAGATGCGACAACCTGGGCCGTTCGACGACGGTGATCCCTGGCAGAAGCTGCTCGAGGATGGGCCGCATGGTGCCCGCGCCGAGCAGCAGGGTTTCGTCGCGCCCGCGCAGGTGCAGGATACGGTCGGTGAAGATGTGCCCGCGCTCCAGATCGCCCGCCAGCTGCACCTCGTCGATGGCGACGAAGGAGGCGCGGGTCTCGCGCGGCATGGCCTCGACGGTACAGACGGAATAGCGCGCATTTGGCGGCGATATCTTTTCCTCACCCGTCACCAAAGCAACGTTGTGCGCCCCGACCTTTTCGACCACGCGCGTATAGACCTCGCGCGCAAGCAGCCGCAGCGGCAGGCCGATTACGCCGCTGCCGTGCGCCACCATGCGCTCGATGGCGTAATGGGTCTTGCCGGTATTGGTCGGTCCGAGCACCGCGGTCACGCCGCGTCCGCTCAGGATCATGGGCTGCGAAGTCTGAGTCATAGGTCCGTGCATGGGCGAGAAACCGCCGTCTTCCGATCAGCGTGCTCCTCTTGGAGGAAACGAACAGATGACGACCATATGTGACAAAGGCAAGACCTGAATGAAAAAACAGATGCGGCAACAATCGATTTCATATTTGATCGCTTCAACCATAAGATACATTTTCGCTGCATCCCATGCGAGTCCCGGCGATTCCGGAACAGCTTGAGAACGAATCGGAGACGAATCGCTGACTCCGTCGAGTTCCTTATTTGTTCACGACTACATATGGATTTCAATAAAAAGATTCCCACCAAATGCTGAATCTTGTTTATGCAGCTTTTCCACGGCAAAAGGAGTCAAGCGGAGAATCCTCAGCCAGCGAAATTTCGCGTAATTTTATAGTTAACAATCTGTAAATACAAACATTTCTCGTGAATCATCCAGCCCCGTTAACGTCTGGCTCAAAGCCGGAACGAATCGGCGACGAATCGTAGATTCGAAGCGATTCCACTTTTGTTCTCCACAACATCTAGCGGTTCCTGGGCAAAGGCATACCGGACTCTGAATGGTTGAGACCGGGATTCAGGCCGAATCTGCGATTGCAGTTAATCTTTTAGCGAGCGTAGCTATTATGAATCAATGAACACACGCATTAAGTGCGAACGTTAACATCTCGATCAAAGCCGGAACGAATCGGTGACGAATCGCTGACAGGCACCGGTATCGTCTTTGTTCACGGCTACATGTTGTATTTCGCCGGGCCAGCATCGCCACATAGGGATCGGCATGAACGGCGATACTGCCCGAAGGCTCGCGGCGAATTAACCAATCGGCTCGTGAATGCACCACCCAAGCGATATTCGCCACCACTCCCGCCTTGTCTCTCGGCACGCCGGCAAAGGCCCTGCGGTTAACTAAAGTCCAAACGCAGAACGAATCGCAGACGAATCACAGACATCAGGTCTTTCCCGTTTCGTTCACCGCAACCTATTGTATTTTAATAATATTTTAACCATAGAATCAGGTCAGCCGCGACGTCCTCGGCAGTTGCGTCGCGCCAGCGCGTTAACATTTCGCTAGTCACGGGAGCGATCGCCTGACCGCATTTTTATTTCTTAGCCGGAACAATTATCGGGCAGGCAAGTTTCTATGAGCAGAGTTGAGGAACTCCGCCCATTCACTGGAAACAGATTTGAGCTGGAGTCGCTGGAAGCATACCGCCGTGTCAGATGACGATATTGGCGGGATATTCGAGCGATGGACATGGAGGAGACATATCATGCTTGGTACGGTATTGCTTGTGATACTGATTCTGCTGCTGATCGGCGCATTTCCCAGCTGGGGTTACAGCCGCGGTTGGGGGTATGGCCCATCGGGCGGTCTCGGGCTTGTTCTCGTCATTGTCCTCATTCTGTTATTGATGGGGCGGATCTGATCCGCAGGTTATTGTTCAAACCTCGCAACACCAGGGAGCTAACACCATGAAGAAGATCATCGTCGCGATCGCCCTCGTCGGCGCATTGGCGTCGTGCACGTCAACGGAAAAAGGCACGGCCATCGGCGCCGGTACCGGCGCGCTGATCGGCGGCGTAGCCACGCATAGCTGGGGTGGCGCCGCTGTCGGCGCAGTCGCTGGCGGCGTGGTCGGTAACCTCATCGGACGCTCGGAAGATCGTCGCGGCTACTGCATCTATCGCGACCGCTACGGTCGCCGTTACGAGGCTCGCTGCCGCTAAGGCCGGCATCACCTGACCGATCGTCCTTGACGACCGGTCAGGACCCGTTCTTGGAACGAATTCAGGAAACGGCAGTTCCCTCAAGAAAATATTCGTCCCGCGCCATCAGCGCGGGAAGGTAGCAGTGTTTTGAGAAAGGAACGGCATCATGGCCGCAATCATCGCAAGCATTGCAGCATTCGTGCTTATCGGCACGACTTTCTACGCTCTCGCTAGCGCAGCAAGAGCACGCGGCAAGGAAAAGCGGCAGGTAGCCCTTGAAGCCGTTATCCTGGAATTCAAGCCACGGCAGCGACAGCAGGCAAATTCAAACCCCGGATGATTGCCGGGCCAAAGCATGTCGCGCCAAAGTGTGCAGCGGTTTTGGGACAACGATATGCTGAGATCTAAAGCGCGAGAAGCAAAACTGAAAGATCACGACTCGCTTTGAACCCGGCAATTCGGTCCATCCCATAAAATGATCGGGAGCGGCTCAGCCTCTGTCGAAAGCTTGAACCGCTCCATCTCATTGCCTTTATGCAGCTTCGGGCGGGAAAACTGCCCTGCGCTTTTCCTGGAATCGCTTAGACGAAGAACTGGCCGCCATTGGCTGTTATCGTCGATCCCGTGATGAAACCGGCATCATCGCTGGCAAGGAAAACCGCGATGCGGGCGATTTCTTCGGGCTCGCCGAGGCGTCCCACGGGAATCTGCGGGATGATACGCTCGTTCAGCACTTTCTCCGGCACCGCCAGCACCATCTCCGTACCGATATAGCCAGGGCAAATCGCGTTGACCGTGATGTTCTTGGCAGCACCTTCCTGCGCCAGTGCCTTGGTGAAGCCGAGATCGCCGGCCTTGGCGGCGGAATAGTTCGCCTGCCCCATCTGTCCCTTCTGGCCGTTGATCGAGGAGATGTTGATGACGCGGCCGAAGCTGCGGTCGCGCATGCCCTGCCAGACGTGGTGCGTCATGTTGAAGAGGCCGGTGAGGTTGGTATTGATGACCTCGTGCCACTGCTGCGGCGTCATCTTGTGGAACATGGCGTCGCGGGTGATCCCGGCATTGTTGACCAGAATTTCGACATGGCCGAGATCATGCTCGATCTTGGCGATGCCCTTGCCGCAGGCCTCGTAGTCGGTGACATCCCACTTGTGAACGGAGATGCCGGTCACATCGTGGAAAGCCCGGGCTTTCTCGTCATTGCCGGCATAGGTTGCCGCCACCTTATAGCCTGCATTGTGCAGCGCCATCGAAATGGCGGCGCCGATGCCGCGCGTACCCCCGGTTACCAATGCCACTCTGCTCATGTGCCACTCCCCTTTGTTGCTGCGGAAACTGGACGCCCGAATGCCGGGTCGCCCGCTCCGCTTTCACTACTTCTTCCGGAAAATTCCGTTCGAGACGCCTTGGAGCATGATGCCGAAAAACGTGAGCGGTTTTCGGACGTCACCATGCTCCACGTCTTTGATTCTAGAGCGCCTCGAAGCACATAGCGACACCCATGCCGCCACCGATGCACAGCGTAGCGAGCCCCTTGCGGGCGCCGCGGCGCTTCATTTCAAACAGCAGCGTGTTGAGGACGCGGGCGCCGGAGGCACCAATCGGGTGGCCGATGGCGATTGCGCCGCCGTTGACGTTGACGATCGACGTATCCCAGCCGAGATCCTTGTTGACGGCGCAGGCCTGAGCGGCAAACGCCTCATTGGCCTCGACGAGATCGAGGTCACTGGCAGACCAGCCGGCCTTTTCCAGCGCCTTGCGGGAGGCCGGGATCGGTCCGGTGCCCATGATCTGCGGGTCAACGCCGGCCGTTGCCCAGGAGACGATGCGGGCAAGCGGCTGAATACCGCGACGCAAGGCCTCGGCCTCGGTCATCAGCACGGCAGCGGCAGCGCCGTCATTGAGGCCGGAAGCGTTGCCGGCGGTGACGGAGCCCTCCTTGTCGAAGGCCGGACGCAGCTTCGCCATGGCCTCCATCGTCGCGCCATGGCGGATATATTCGTCGGCATCGACCGTGACGTCGCCCTTGCGCGTCTGGATGATGAAGGGGACGATCTCATCCTTGAAGCGGCCAGCCTTCTGGGCTGCTTCGGCCTTGTTCTGCGAGGAAACGGCAAACTGGTCCTGCTCCTCGCGCGACAGCTGCCATTGACGGGCGATATTTTCCGCCGTGATGCCCATGTGATAGCCATAGAAGGCGTCCGTCAGGCCATCCTTGATCATGGTATCGATCATCTTCATGTCGCCCATCTTGGTGCCGGAGCGAAGGTTCGCGGCATGCGGCGCCATCGACATCGATTCCTGGCCGCCGGCGACAATGATCTTTGCGTCACCCGTTGCGATCTGCTGCATGCCGAGCGCCACGGCGCGCAAGCCGGAGCCGCAAAGCTGGTTCACGCCCCAGGCGGTCGCTTCCTGCGGAATGCCGGCCTTCATTGCGGCCTGGCGGGCCGGGTTCTGCCCTTCGCCAGCCTGAAGCACCTGGCCGAGGATCACTTCGTCGACTTCCCTGGCATCGACACCGGCGCGCTCCAGCGCACCTTTGATCGCGGCAGCGCCGAGTTCATGCGCCGGAACGGTCGCGAAAGCGCCATTGAACGAACCGACCGCAGTGCGGGCAGCGCTGGCGACAACGATGGATGAACTGCTCATGGAAGCCTCCTCACAAAATGAACACGTATATGAGGCGAAACTGTCAAAGCTTTGCGTCCGAGTCAAACAGCAAGAATTTTCATCGCGCAGATTTCACGAAGCTGTCACCGCCTTCAAAAAATCCAATCAAAGGAAAGGCCTTGCCGCATCGCACAAACCGATTGTCACCAAGCTTCTTTTGCGTCTACACTCCGGAGTGGAGGAATATTCCATACAATCAGACGGGGCCAGGAGACTGATAATGGCAAAGAATGAGGGCCAGATCGTAATCAAGAAGTATGCCAATCGCCGCCTATACAATACCGGCACCAGCACCTATGTGACGCTGGACGATCTGGCGGAGATGGTGAAGAAGGGCGAGGAATTCATCGTCCAGGATGCCAAGAGCGGTGAAGATATTACGCATTCGGTCCTGACACAGATCATTTTCGAACAGGAATCGAAGACCGGCAACACGCTGCTGCCGATTTCCTTCCTCCGGCAGCTGATCGGCTATTACGGCGATCAGATGCAGATGGTCGTGCCGAGCTTCCTCGAGCACTCGATGCGCGCCTTCACGGAGCAGCAGACGCAGATGCGTGAGCAGATCAATCGCGCCTTCGGCGAAACGCCTCTCGGCAAGAACCTGCAGTTGCCCATGCAGATGGTCGAGGAACAGGTCCGCCGCAACACCGAGATGTTCCAGCAGGCCATGCAGATGTTCTCACCCTTCATGCAGCAGCCGGCCAAGGAAAGCCGCAAGGCCGAAGCCAAGGACATCGACGAGCTGAAGGAACAGCTCCGCGCCATGCAAAACAAGCTGGATAGCCTTTGAAATCCTGGCGGCATGCCTATGAATTCATGGAGAGCTTTCACCCCCCTCTGTCACTGACGTGACATCTCCCGCCACAAGGGGAGAGATCGGTAGCGCGCAGAATCCCTTCACCTCAAGCGGATATTGAATCCGCCGAACTGCAGCTTATCGGTTTGGTGAGGACAGGCAGCATACTCCCAACAATCTCCCCCTTGTGGGGGGAGATGTCCCGAAAGTGACAGAGAGAGTGTGTGTGAAAGGTCGGGCACACGAACGGCCAGTTTTTCACGCACCCAGCACATCCAGACAAAACAGAAAAAGGCCGGCGAACCGCCAGCCTTTTCATTCATGCCATCAAGGCAGCGCTAGATTATGCGCTTTCCTTCGGCGTCAGAACCTGACGGCCGCGATACATGCCGGTCTTCAGGTCGATGTGATGCGGACGACGCAGTTCGCCGGAGTTCTTGTCTTCGACGTAGGTCGGAGCCTTCAGGGCGTCAGCAGAGCGGCGCATACCGCGCTTGGACGGGCTCGTTTTTCTCTTCGGTACAGCCATTCTCGTTACTCCATGTACGGACGAAACATATCCACGGCCAGCAAGGCGGCCGAAACAGACATGCATCAATTTCGGAAATTGGGCGGGCTTATACATGGCTTGCCGGGCTTTGACCAGTCCCTTCCCGCATTTTTTGCCCACCACGATGGATTCCCGAATATTCGGGGCCGAATCAGTGTTCAGATTTCGTAATCCGGTATGATCCATGTTTCCTTCAACGCCGCCTCCTCCCACTTCTTCCAAGCAGGCAGAGCCTTCATCGCAGCCATATAATCGCGCGTGTCGGCGGCAACCGCAATGTCGTATCGTTCCAGACGGCAGACGACAGGCGCAAACATCGCATCCGCTCCGGAAAACGCCCCGAACAGGAAGGGACCACCGGAAAGAGCCCGTGCCTCACGCCATATGGTCTCGATGCGCGCCACCTCTTCCATGACCTCCTCGGGCAAATCAAGGCGGCTGACCGGGCGGTGCATGCTCATCGGGCAGGCACTGCGCAACGCACGGAAGCCCGAAAGCATCTCCATGCTGTAGGACCGCGCCAGCGCGCGAGCCTGCCGGTCTTTAGGCAGAAGGCCGGCATCCGGGAAAAGTTCGGCCACATATTCGATGATGGCGAGCGATTCCCAGACCTTGAATTCGCCATGGACCAGCATCGGCACCTTGCCCGTCGGCGACACCTCGCGGATGCGTGGATTGCCGCCCACAAAATCGAAGGGAATCAGCACTTCTTCGAAAGCAACGCCACAACCCTCCAGCGCGATCCACGGCCGGAACGACCAGGAGGAATAATTCTTGTTGCCGATATAGAGGCTGAGCTTGTCCATGATCGCATAATTCCTTTCTTAATCTCGAACTTCGAAGGCGAGGAGCTCCTCGAAATGGTTCATATCCTCGAACGAGCAGAAGGCCGGCGGCCGCAATTCCAGAACGGGCACCTCGGCGCGAAGCGTATCAGCGGCATCATTCAGCATCGCCTGCCAGCGCGGCAGGGCTTCGTCGGCCAATCGCTCGATGACATAGGTGAACGTGATGTGAAAAACATAAGTCTCATGATCGGGATGGCGATAGCCCAGGAGATCCGCGAGGGCATTGCGCCAATCGCGCATGGCCTTGCGATCGCTTTCGGTCGCGCCGGCAACCACCAGACCACTGGGCCGCGCCTTGATCACCGCCACCTCGAATGGGTCGCGTCCGGAAAAGGCCTTCAGCCGTTCACCCATGATTTCGGTCATCTGGTCGATCGGCGTGTCGAGCGCGACATCCGCGGGCCAATAGGGCTGAGCGCGGCGATATTCGATGATCCCCTGGAACAGGGTCATGTGCAGGCTGGAGACCGGTGTGAAGGCGAATTGCCGGGCCTCCGGCATGTCGAGATATTTCTGCCTCGCCGCAACGATAGCATGCTGCGTCGCTGAACCCTCCGCCAGATGGCAGACGACCGTGTTGCCGGGCTCGGGCTGAAAGGCACCGGAACGATCGTAGCGGGTGCCGAGATAGCGCGGCCGTGCCGGATGGAGGGTTTTGGAATATTGCAGCAGTTCGGGCGAAAAGGCGTCGAAGTCCATGGCAAGTCCGATCATCGTTGGCGGATCAGCCGCCCTTACGTCATTGGCCAAGAATGCCAGATGACAACAAGCCGATCGAACGACAAGTTCTGATCTCAATCATAAAGGCATTTGATATATGCGTCGGCGTTCCGCGCGCGGCGCTGGATCAACGAGGCAAGCTGGCTGAGGCCCCGTCCAGGCTTGCTTGCCACCCGATCGATCGGATTGGGAAGCGATACGGCAAGAAGTGCAGCCTGGCGTGCCGTGAGCTTGGAGGCTGGCACCTTGAAATGGTAGCGTGCCGCCGCCTCGATGCCGTAGATGCCCGGTCCCCATTCGGCGATATTGAGATAGATCTCCATCATCCGACGCTTCGACCAGACGGCCGAGGCGGAAACAGCAAGCGGCAGTTCCAGTGTCTTGCGCACGAAGGAGCGGCTGTTCCATAAAAACAGGTTCTTGACGGTCTGCATCGGGATGGTGCTGCCGCCGCGGGTGGATTTGCCGCTCAGCGTCTCCTCGACGAGGACCCGCATCTCACCCCAATCGACGCCACCGTGAAAACAGAACTGCCCGTCCTCCGAGACCATGACGGATTTCACCAGCACCGGCGCGATTTTATCCAGCGGGACCCAGCGGCGATCATATCCCTGAAAGGTGACGGCATCGCCTATCATCAGGGTGGAAACGGGATGGATGAACGGCAGCAGGTAGAAGACGATGAAGACGTAGGGCAGCAGCAAAAGGCCGATCAGGACGAGGACGATGCGCTGCCAGAATGGACGGTCTCTGAAGCGCGCCAACAGGGAGGAGCGTCGCGGCACCTCGGCTTCCTCCTCCTCATTGTCCGTCGATATGTCCAAATGCCTGACGTCCACGGTCGCTCCATCCCGGTACAGCCTTAGTCCATCCGGGAAACGCTCTGATGCTGCACTCGTCATACCGTCTACACAAAGCGATGACCAGAGTGCGGCGCAATTCCCCGCCCGGCTGTTGACAATTCTCGTTGCCAGCAACCGCCTCTCATGCCAAACAGCCGCCATGGACAGCACCGATACCTCATTCGAACAGCGCCTCAGGGACAATGCCGGCAAGACCGAAGCACTGCTGGCCCGGCTGCTGGCCGACACCAGCCTCAATGACGAGATCGTTCGCCCGGACAGGCTGCTGAGCGCGATGCGCCATGGCGTCCTGAACGGCGGCAAGCGGCTGCGGCCCTTCCTCGTCATGGAATCTGCGGCGCTCCTCGGCGGCAATGCAGAGGCGGCGCTCAGGGTCGGCGCGGCGCTCGAATGCGTGCACTGCTATTCCCTTGTCCATGATGACCTGCCTGCCATGGACGACGACGACCTGCGCCGCGGCCAGCCGACGGTGCATATCGCCTTCGATTACGCAACGGCGATTCTTGCGGGCGACAGCCTGCTGACCTATGCCTTCGATATTATCGCCGCCCCTGAAACGGAGCTGCCGGCGGATCGGAAAATGGCGCTCGTGCTGGCGCTGTCACGCGCAGCCGGCGTCGGCGGCATGGCCGGCGGCCAGGCGCTTGACCTCGCCGCGGAGAAGGAAACGCCCGACGAAAACGGCATCACGACGCTGCAAGCAATGAAGACGGGCGCGCTGATCCGCTTTGCCTGCGAGGCCGGCGCCATCATTACAGGCGCATCGCCCGAAGACCGCAAGCGCCTCCGGAGGTTCGGCGAAAAGATCGGCCTCGCCTTCCAGCTTGCCGACGATCTCCTCGACCTCACAGCCGACACCGCCACCATGGGCAAGGCAACCGGCAAGGATGCCGCCCGGGGCAAGGGCACGCTGGTCGCCCTGCATGGCCAGGAATGGGCAGAAACAACGCTCGCAAGGCTGGTCGGCGAAGCCGCCGACCTGCTATCCGGCTATGGCGACAAGGCGGATGTCCTGACGGAAACCGCCCGCTTCGTCGCAAACCGCAAGAGCTGACCCCGAAGGCTTCCGCATGGTGTTGCCTGAAGGCAAGCGACTGACCTTCAGACCGGGGCGGCGATAGGCATCTGCCATCCGTTCAATGACGGCTACCCATTCAGTTCCGGAATGTCACCATAACAAGAATCCATGCGTTGCCGGGTGATTTCCGCTGCATTTTGTGACACATTCCCGTCCCGAACTGGCCTCTAGACGCAGAATTCTCCGCGCCGGCCAACGCCCCCGGGAATAGTCTCCATGCGCGAAACGCTTGCCTATCTGCCGCAAATCCTGCCGGCCTATATCGCCTACATCGTCGCCGTCGTCAGCCCCGGCCCCGCCATCATGGCCATCATCGGCACATCGATGACCCATGGCCGCAAGGCCGGCATGACCTTGGCGCTCGGCATCTTTGGGGGATCGCTGACCTGGGCGATTGCCGCGGCGGCAGGTCTCGCCACGCTGCTGCAGACCTATGCGATGGCACTGGAAGTTCTGAAAATCTTCGGCGGCCTCTATCTGCTCTACCTCGCCTACAAGGCATTCCGCGCCGTCCGCGCCAGCGGCGACCTGCCGACCGCCGAAGGCCCGAAAACGCCCAGCTTCAAATCGCTGGTCCTGCGCGGCTATGGCATCCACGTCACCAACCCGAAGGCCATCTTCGCCTGGCTCGCCATCATCGCGCTCGGCATGCCGCAGGGCGCACCAGGCTCGGTCGCGATACTGATCATCGGCGTCTGCGGTGTGACCGGCTTCCTGGCGTTCATGGGTTATGCGATCCTGTTTTCGACGCCGCATGCGCTGAAAATCTATCGCAATGCGCGCCGCTGGATCGAGGGCGCCATGGCCGGCTTCTATTGCTTCGCCGGCATCAAGCTGCTGACGAGCAATATATGATCCGGTCTTAGATCGAGCGGCGGATCACTCCGCCGCGACGGTCTTCTGGCCGAACCGCTTCTCGATATAGTCGGTTACCAGCGCCTCGAAATCGGAGGCGATGTTTGGACCGCGCAGCGTCATCGCCTTCTGGCCGTCGATGAAGACCGGGGCGGCCGGCGTCTCACCCGTGCCGGGGAGCGAAATGCCGATATCGGCATGCTTGCTTTCGCCGGGGCCGTTGACGATACAGCCCATGACGGCAACGTTCAGCGCTTCGACGCCCGGATATTTCTCACGCCAGACCGGCATGTTCTTGCGGATGTCGTTCTGGATATTCTGCGCCAGTTCCTGGAACACCGTCGAGGTCGTGCGGCCGCAGCCGGGACAAGCAGCGACGACCGGGATGAACTGGCGGAAGCCCATGACCTGCAGCAGCTCCTGCGCCACCTGCACCTCGCGGGTGCGATCGCCATTCGGCTCCGGCGTCAAGGAAACGCGGATCGTGTCGCCGATACCATGCTGCAGCACGTAGCCCATGGCGGCGGACGAGGCGACGATGCCCTTGGAGCCCATGCCGGCTTCGGTGAGGCCGAGATGCAGCGCATGGTCGGAGCGCTCAGACAGCATGGAATAGACGGCGATCAGGTCCTGCACCTGGCTGACCTTAGCCGACAGGATGATGCGGTTGCGCGGCAGGCCGATTTCCTCGGCAAGATCGGCGGAAATCAGCGCCGATTGCACGATTGTCTCGCGCATCACCTGACGGGCCGACAGCGGCGAGCCTTCGGCGGCATTCTTGTCCATCAGCGCGGTCAGGAGATCCTGGTCGAGCGAACCCCAGTTGACGCCGATGCGCACCGGCTTGTCGTAGCGGATCGCCATCTCGATGATTTCGGCGAACTGCTTGTCCTTCTTGTCCTTGAAGCCGACATTGCCGGGATTGATGCGGTATTTCGCCAGCGCCTCGGCGCAGGCCGGATGATCGGCAAGCAGCTTGTGGCCGATATAATGGAAATCGCCGATCAGCGGCACGTCCATGCCGAGGCGCAGCAGCCGCTCGCGAATCTTTGGCACGGCGGCAGCACTTTCATCGCGATCGACGGTGATGCGCACGAGTTCCGAGCCGGCTTTGTAGAGCGCAGCGACCTGGGCGACGGTCGAATCGACATCGGCCGTGTCGGTATTGGTCATCGACTGCACGACGACGGGGGCACCGCCGCCGACGATCACGCCGCCGACATCGACGGCAACGGAGGAACGGCGCGGTTTCGGATCGAAATCACTGGCGGACGACATGGAAAACTCTCGCAGGCCTTTGAAAGGGGTGCCTTTCAGGTGGATCACCAAGCGGTCCTTGTCAACCGCTGCGTCAATCTCTTTTAATCTGGCTCTTTTGATCGGACTGACTTTAGCCGTTAGCGGGCAAAAGCGACGAAATTAATGCTCACTCTCGCCGATGCCGTCGGCGTAACGCGCCAGCGACGACAAGGCGAGCACGACGAGCAATAGCACCGGCAGCGCCATCAGGACGGGCGAGAAGCCGACATGCTCGGCGGCAAAGCCGATCGCTGACGGCGCGACCAGCATGCCGGAATAGCCAAGCGTGGTGACGACCGAAATGGCGATGCCCGGCTGCAGCCCCGGAATATTGCCGGCAGCCGAAAAGGCGATCGGCACCATGTTGGAAATGCCGATGCCGCAGAGTGCAAAGCCGAGGATGGCGATTTCCGCATTCGGCGCGAGTGCTGCCGTCAGCATGCCGACGATGGCAAAGACCGTGCAGACGCGCAGCGTGCGCACAGCGCCCAGCCAGTCGCGGACGAAATCACCGGCAAAGCGCATGGTTGCCATGGTGGCCGAGAAGGCGGCAAAGCCGAAACCTGATAGCGCGACCGATGCCCCTTTTTCCTGGCCGAGATAGAGCGCGCTCCAATCGAGCACGGCACCTTCCGGCACCATGCAGAACAGCGCAACTATGCCAAGCAGCCAAGGCAGCGGGATCATCGGCAGCTTCGCCTTCGGCTTGGCCTCGTCAGGATGGGGCTGGTCGCCAAACACCATCGGCCAGGCGACGACCAGGAAAAGGACGGCGAGAGCCGTCGAGGCCTCGGCATGACCGAGAATGCCCAGGTGCGAGATCAGCAGCCCGCCGATCGCCGAGCCCAGGAGGCCGCCGAGGCTCCAGAAGGCATGGCAGGAGGACATGATCGCCCGGCGCATGGATTTTTCGACCGAGACGGCATTGGCGTTCATGGCCACATCCATCGCGCCGATGAAACCGCCGAAGAGGAAGAGCGCGATCGCCGCGGTCCAGACGTTCGGCGCCAGCGTCAGCGCCAGGATCATCGGCAGCAGCAGCACTGCAAAGGCACGCACCACAACGCGCGAACCGCGCACGGCGATCTGCGCGCCGGCTAGCGGCATCATGACGAGCGAGCCGATACCGAAGACGAGGATCATCAGGCCGAGCTCGAATTTCGAAAGCTGCAGCCGCTCGGCAAACTCGGGGATTTTCGGCGCCCAGCAGCCGACCATGAAGCCATTCAGCAGAAACATCAACGAAACGGCCGCACGCGATTTTGTGAAAAATCCAGTCCTGCGCACCTCGAGACCCTCGAATCCAGCCCTATCGTCCATGATATCCCTCCAAATCAGCGCCGCAGTCTATTTAAATCGATTGAAATCACAACGACCGAAAAGACTGAAATGGTCACATTTCGTCTCCGTCTGTTACTGCATAATTCCCTAAAGCGGGATCGATTTAGGGAATTATGCAGCAGCTTTAATGTGCTAAGCGGCCTTTGCGCGTCATATATAACGCGCAACGCTGTAGAACGGAGGCAAAGACGCCACAACCCCGAATAAATCATTCATATACGCACGGCATTGGCAAAATGTCCTATTGACGCCGAAAAAGTAGGCTCCTATCGGTTGAGGCCTGAAAGATTATTCAGTCGACCCCGAGTCGGGTCATCCTCTGGTGCATCCCCGTGAAAAACCCCATCAGCTATGGCATCCTGCTTACGGTGTTTGCCTACATGCTGTTCACCGCCCATGATTCGGCGGTGAAGCTGCTCGTCGCCTCCATCCCCGTCTGGCAGGTCCTGTTCATCCGAAGCTGCACCATTCTTGCCGGCTGCTTCGTCTTCGAAGGCCCGTCGTTGGTCCGCAAGGTGGCGCGCTCGCCGATCATCAAGCCGATGATCGTGCGCAGCGTCATCATCCTGATCGCCTGGATTTCCTATTATTCGGCCGCCTCCTATCTGCAGCTCGCCGAGGTGACGACGCTCTATTACGCCGCACCGATCGTCGGCACGATCCTGGCGACCATCGTGCTGCGGGAAAGGGTCACCGTCGCCCGCTGGATGGCCGTCGGCGTTGGCTTCTGCGGCGTGGTAATCGCCTCCAATCCCGTGGGACTATCGATCTCCTGGCCGGTCTATCTGGCGCTGCAGGCGGCCGTCCTCTGGGCATGCGGCATGGTGCTTTTGCGGAAAACCGCGCTGCACGAGAAGAGCCATATCCAGATGGCCGTTTCCAACATCATGTTCATCATCCTGACAGCCGGCATGGCAATCGCCCACTGGCACACGCCGACACCCTTCCAGATCGTCCTGCTTGCCTTGACCGGCATCATCGCCGGCGCCGGCCAGCTCGCCCTCTTCGAAGGCATGCGCCAGGCGCCTGTCTCGGTGCTGGCGCCATTCGAATACACCTCGCTCGTCTGGGCCTTCCTGCTCGGCTACCTGATCTGGGGCGACATCCCCGGCGCCAACACCTTCATCGGCGCGATTTTGATCCTAAGCGCCGGGTTCATCATCATTATCAGCGAGCGGATGAAGCGAAGGACGGCTACGGCTTGACGCGAGAGTGTATGGTGATTGCCGGACTCGCGAGCATTGCCGCATCAGTTGGATATGCTCGCGGTCCGACATGGTTGTTTAGCGCTGAAAACGACCGCCCTGTCCGCCGGATTCATCAGCCATTTGCGTCTCGAGAGTTAACGCATCAGGCGGCCTGAGCCGGTGCGAACCGCTGTGCGGCGCGTGCCACGCGCTCGCCGTAAACGCGGGCAGTCTCGAGGTCGCCGACCGACATTTCGCTCGGAGCTGCGTCGGCATCGGACTGCGCCATTGGCGCGATGTATGATCCCATCCTGTTTGCATCGTCCCGCTTCGACGCCTTCACATTCGCTGGCTTCATCCCCAGACTGACCCACAGACCGCCATGCTGTCCCGCCAGAAGAACGAAATATTCGAGAGTGTTGAGCTTGTCGCCGTTCAGACTGGCGCTGTTGGTGAAGCCGCCGAAAATCTTGTCCTGCCATTTGTTGGTGAACCAGGCCTTCGAGGAAGTGTCCGCAAACTTCTTAAACTGCCAGCTCGGGCCGCCCATGTAAGTCGGCGATCCGAAGATGATGGCGTCAGCAGCGTCCAACGCAGCCCATCCGTCATCTGAAAGATTGCCGTCGGCGTCGATGGCGTGAAGCGTACCGCCCGCGCCTTCGGCAACGGCTTCCGCCATCCGCTGGGTGTGACCGTAGCCTGAATGATAGACGACGACTGTAGTTGCTGTACGATTCAACATGGTGATCTTGGCCTCCTTCAGGCCGTTGCTTTGCGCTGTCCGGAAGCGAGTTCGCTCCGTCCGGCACGTTCCTTCAGATGTGTTTGTGATTGAAGTTTGGATGGCACCCGATGCTCGGCGATGGAGAGCATTATCCAGCCGGTTGCACGCTGGCTCTCATATGTATCGCCTCTGTTTGCCCTGAAATGCTCAGGCGTAGCCGCTGATATCGGCTAGTATCAGCAGCAGCAGGAACAGCATTGGCGGCGGGAGTTCCCGATAATTCCGGACACGGACAATAGCCACGATCGCGGTGAGCATGATGCAGGCGCCTAACGCGACCCCGATGTATCGGATGCCGGCTATGACCAACAGCACTGCGGTTAAGAGCTCAAGGGCAGCCGTGACCCAGCACCACCAGAACGGAAATCCAAGGCGCACGAAGCCCGCGCGGATTTTTTGATGGCCCGTCGCATTGACGATGGCACCAGCGAGAAACGCCGCTGCGGACAGCCAGACAAGGACGGTATTGAGCATCGTTGGACCCGTGAAAATTTGAACTGGAAGATTCATGGATATTCTCTTCTCCGGCGAGCCATATCGCGGCAAATTATTATAGCGGCATCATATATTCTAGCGATGCTAGTTTGTCAATCGACGTTCTTTTTGATAGCCGTGGCGTCAGAGAAATCGTGCGAATGAGACAGAGGGAACAACGTGGGCATCAGCGAACGCAAGACCCGGGAAAGGGACGAACGTGGACGCAGGATCGTTGTCGCGGCAAGGACGATTGCGGAACGTGACGGCTGGGCTTCGGTCACGATCCGGCGTCTCGCCGACGAGATAGAATACAGTCAGCCGGTTCTCTATTCGCATTTCCAAAATCGCGATGAAATCGTCGGAGCGGTCGCGCTCGAAGGCTTCGGCGAGTTGGCCGTGATACTGCGCGCCGCGATCCGGCCATCGTCCACGCCCGGGGAGTTAGTAGAGAGCGTGGCGACAGCCTATCTCGATTTCGCTTTTGCTCGGCCGGCGATGTACGAGGCGATGTTTATCCTTCCAACCGGTCTCCGCTTCGCCAGGTCGGATACGCCGACACAGCTCCGTGAGGGCTTCGGAGCCATGGCGACGGTGATCGCGCCGTTCGCCCAGGACGTGGATACCGCAACTGAAACTTTCTGGGCGGCACTTCACGGATTGGCGGAGCTTGAACGCCACGGCAGAATAAGGCCCGCTTTCCGGTCTCAACGGATCACCCTCGTCATGCAGATGGTATCGGGTCAGCGCTGAGGGCAGATGTTGCAGGTGATATGATCCCGCACAAATGGCTTTGGGAACGGGGGACGAGGCGAAGGGCTTAAGCCCTGAATTTGGGCGCGTCGGGCCGGAAAGCGGAAGTGCCCGCCAGCTCGCTCTCTTCGAAGGCATGCGCAAGCGAGGATTGCCTGGCGAGCGACGCTTCCGACCCGCATCGAGACCTCGGATTTCACTCCGCCGCAGCAGCAGTCCGCTCGACAGGTTGCGGCCGCCGCATCAGAAAGGCCTGCATCGGCCGTTCGAAGAATTTGAAAAGCACCACCGAAATCCCGATCGTGCAAAGCGTGGCTAGCGCCAATATTCCCGTCGCAGCGGGTAGGGAGAGGTGCTTGCCCAGCAATTTGACCGGAAGCTGAAACGTGTAGGGGTGAATGAGGTAAAGCGAGTAGGACGCGTCTCCCAGCAGAACCAGAATGGCCCATATTTTCCCGGACGGCATCCGCATGAGCAGGAAGCCTGAGACGAACAGGACCGCAAACAGGCTCGAGGCGAACAGACTGGGACCGGCGAATGTCACAATGAAAAAGTAGGCCCCGCATGCCAGGAGAACGAGCGCAACGGCGGCGGCATTCGATCCGCTCCTGATGGCGCCGGAGGCCGAATATGCCTTGTGGAGCATCATGCCGAGAACGAATTCGATCAATATCGGACTTGTATAGAAGCGCCATTCGACGGATCCCTCCGGCCAAATCGCATGCAGCGCGATCAGGAAGAAGATAGCTGCGGAGGCGAACCAGGTTGCCCTGGCGCCGAAGATCAGGCAGGCGCCATAGATGACGTAGAAAAACACCTCGTAACAGAGCGTCCAGCCCAGGAAAAGGATCGGCTGTATGGCGCCTCCGCTTTTCTGATAAGGGATGAAAAGAAGAGATTTGATCACCGTGTCCACGGTCACCACAGTCGAATTGAGCAGGTCGGGCTTCACAAGCGCGATCAAGACGATCACCAGCGTCAGCAACCAATAGAGCGGAACTATTCTCGCAACGCGCTTGCGTGCGAAATAGACAAGCCCGCGGCCCGGATCGGAGGAGTAGCTGATGATGAAGCCGCTGAGGACAAAGAAAATGTCGACGCCGACGGCGCCCATGTCGAAATAATTGCGATCGACATGGTACTCGAGCACAAGAGTGCGCCCGAAATGAAAGAGAACGACTGAGAAGGCGGCCACAAACCGGAGAAACTGGAGAGAGTCCAATTGCTTCGAGTTTGGCCGCCGAATGGGAAGCATCTGCCCGTTAACCATGACGGCCCCGATCCGCTTTGATTGCTTGTTCCAACACATCCGCCATTGCCGCCTGGGTGCTGCGGCTCGGATGCCAATTGCATCCAAAATCCTTCGGTTTGACGCGTAAGCTCAGATAGCGAAGGCGGCTTTCGCCTTTCGCGACGCTCGTCTGAACGACGGCTTTGATGGCCTTCTCGGCCGTATCGAAATCCTTCTGCGGCATCATCGGACCGAGCGCGGCGTAGAGATACGCTTTTGGAAACTGATATCTGAGCTTGGAGAGAAGCTTGGCGTATTCCCCGCCGAAATCGCTGGGATTCTTGCCGTCCGAAAAGTCGTTCGTCCCTAGATTGATAATCACCGCGGAAACGCGCTCGTCGGGAGGACCGGGCGTAGCGCTTCTCAACAACGTCCCGTTGTCGATGACGTCAAGCATGGTTTTCGTGCCCTTGCGAGCATGCGAAAGGCCAATTCCCGAAACCGCGAGCGTCGTAAGCTCCATCCCGAGGCTACGCGCTGCGACGGCAGCATATGTCAGATATTGATTTTCAGTCCCGGGTGTAAATTGACATCCGGGACCGACACCCTCGACGCCGTAGCCCGCAGTGATGGAATCGCCTATTGCCACCATCTCTTCGGTCGATGCTACCGCTGGGAGGAACGACCCATCGGTTTCGGCGGAAACGAATACGGTATCGCCATTCCATCCTTCGGTGCGACGCATCACACGAGCACTATGCACGCCTTGCTGCAAACCATCGGCAAGCTGATATCGGTGCTGCCCCGCCTGCAGATCAAGGCGCTGGGGAGCGCCGTCCAATTCGATCTCCAGGCTGTTTTGCCCGGTATCAACGAGAGTAACCGAGAGCGACGTGCCTTCGAAGCGCAGCGCAAAACCGCTGCCAGGCCAGCCAAACGCCGCATCGTTGGTTGCAACGCGACCGATCCATTTCGACGGCCGTTCGATCGTTTCCGCCGCAAAGGTCGGCAGGACTGTACTCAAAACCAGAAAGAGAGACGCAACCGCGACATCAAGCCTGGTAACCGGCCAAGGCCGCCAGCGCGCAACGATAGGCAATTCGCCACCTCTTCGGCTGTGTCAGATCAATTCTTGTATTTTCGCTTTCTGATAGAAATGCAATTTGATCGCCGGCGATGTCTCGCTTCGAGCGGCCAGGATGCATTCGTCGACGCGCATGCCTTGCACGAAGAATGGCACACCCAAGACAATAATCAGATGACGACATAGGGCAGTGTTGAGAATTGTCACCATGCTCCCTCACGTCATCGTCCATCAGCGATTATTGACGGTAGACGGACACGGCGGCTCTCGCAGCGGCACAATCCCAACCTCTTGAGAAAAATATTCGCAATTGCCCATTTATCTCGCAGTTTTCTACGCTTTCGCGATGCAATTTTTCTGCGATGTATGCGACATTGAATGAAACCGCTCCAGAAACGGAAGAGAACGATGAACTGGTTGAAGACTGTTGCCGCCGCCGCCCTCGTGCAGGCTGCATTCCTGCTCCCCGCCCATGCCGGCGAAAACCTCAAGGCGATCCAGTCGGCCGGTGTATTCAAGGTCGGCACGGAAGGCACCTATGCGCCCTTCACCTATCATGACGAGAGCGGCAAGCTCACCGGCTTCGATGTCGAGATCGCCGAAGCGATCGCTTCCAAGCTCGGCGTCAAGGCGCAGTTCCTCGAAGGCAAGTGGGATGGCCTGATCGCCGGTCTCGACGCCAACCGCTATGATGCCGTCATCAACGAAGTCGGCGTCACCGAAGCCCGCAAGAAGAAGTATGATTTCTCCGAGCCCTACATCGCCTCCAAGGCCGTGCTGATCGTCAAGGACAGCAACACCGACATCAAGGATTTCCCCGATCTCAAGGGCAAGAAGTCCGCACAGTCGCTGACCAGCAACTTCGGCAAGATCGCCACCGAGGCGGGCGCCGAACTCGTCGGCACCGACGGCTTCGACCAGTCGATCCAGCTCGTGCTGACTGGCCGCGCCGACGCCACCATCAACGACAGCCTCTCCTTCCTCGATTTCAAGAAGCACAAGCCCGATGCGCCGGTGAAGATCATCGCCCAGCAGTCCAACGCCGATTTCTCCGCCGTCATCATCCGCAAGGGCGAGCCGGAACTCTTGGCCGCCATCAACAAGGCGCTGGCCGATATCAAGGCCGACGGCACCTATGACAAGATCTCGCAGAAATACTTCGGACAGGATGTTTCGAAGTAAGAAGGCATAGGCAGCGACATAAAACTGTGAAAAAGATGCGTCCGGGGTCACCTCCGGACGCATTCTCTTATCGAAAGGCTTCTTCGTGGAGCATTGGTTGCAACTAATGTGGGAGTCATTGGGCACACTGCTTTGGGCAGGGCTCGTCTTCACCATCCCGCTCACCTTGATTACCTTTGTCCTCGGTCTGCTACTCGGTCTGCTCACCGCCGTCGTCAGGCTTTTCGGCCCGCCGCCGCTGGTGGCGATCGCCCGCTTCTATGTCTGGGTGATCCGCGGCACGCCGTTGCTCGTGCAGCTTTTCGTCATCTTCTACGGCCTGCCGAGTCTCGGCATCCTGCTCGATGCCTTTCCGGCCGCCGTGATCGGCTTTACGCTGAGTGTCGGCGCCTATACGTCCGAAATCATCCGCGCCGTCATTTCTTCCGTGCCTAAGGGCCAGTGGGAAGCCGCCTATTCGATCGGCATGAACTGGCGCCAGGCCATGAGCCGCACCATCCTGCCGCAGGCAGCGCGCGTCGCCGTGCCGCCGCTGTCGAACACCTTCATCTCGCTCGTCAAGGACACGTCGCTTGCCGCCGCCATTACCGTGCCGGAGCTGTTCCAGGCGGCACAGCGCATCGTGGCGACGACCTATGAGCCGCTGATCCTCTATATCGAGGCCGCCATCATCTATCTCGTGCTCAGCACCTTCCTGTCGACGCTGCAGGGCTACCTCGAACGCCGCTTCGCCCGCTCCGGCGGCACGCTGGAGGCACGGGCATGATCGAGCTATCGCATATCGAAAAGCGCTTCGGTGACAACGTCATCCTCAAGGATATCAACCTGATGATCCCGGAGGGAACGGTGACGGCGCTCGTAGGTCCCTCGGGTGGCGGCAAGAGCACGCTGCTTCGCTGCATCAACCTGCTTGAAATCCCGACATCAGGCACGATCCGCATCGGTGGGGAGACAGCCACCTTCCAGCCGGGCAAAAAGCCATCCTGGCAGGAAATCCAGAAAATCCGCCGGCAGACGGGCATGGTTTTCCAGAATTTCCAGCTCTTTCCGCATCAGACCGCCATCGGAAACGTCATGGAGGGCCTGACGACCGTATTGCGCTGGCCGGCCGACAAGGCCCGCGCCCGCGCCGTCGAGCTTTTGACCAAGGTGGGAATGGCGCACAAGATGGATGCCTGGCCTTCGACGCTTTCGGGCGGCCAGCAGCAGCGCGTCGCCATCGCCCGGGCGCTTGCCCCCTCACCGCGCGTGCTGCTCTGCGACGAACCGACCTCGGCGCTCGATCCGGAACTGGCGGCCGAAGTGGTCGATGTCCTCGGCAAGCTCGCCAACGAAGGCACGACCATGGTCATGGCAACGCACGACCTGCGCCTTGCCTCCAAGATCGCCAACAACGTGGTGTTCCTGGAAGCGGGCAACATCGTCGAAACCGGCTCCTCGCGCAACATCTTCTCCAACCCCTCGCAGGAGCGGACGAAGCAGTTCATCTCGACCCTGAATTCCGGGCTCAGCTACGACATCTGAGCCGCCAATCTGAGTTAAGACGGCCTCAGTTTTGGACAAAGTCGCGCATTGACGGCATGCGGCTTTGCGGTTAGCTCTAATGCCATGAATACGGCACTCGTTCTCGTAGTGGTAGGAAGGCGCATGGACAGGATGGTGTAACCATCCGGCGAAAGCACCCATGCGCGGTAAGCAGGCTCCTGACGGGGCCTTTTTTATTGCCCGGACTCCGGGCGACGCCTCGTCAGATCTCCCTCGACCTTCCACCCATATGACGGACAAGGCCATGACGCGCACAGAAAGCCGCATCGACCCCTCGGCCAAGCAAACCAACAACGACACGACCACCGAAAGAGCCGCCGTGCAGCCTAGGCTGACGACCCTCATCCTGCTCTCGGCCCTAGCCGTGCTGCCAGTCAACATGATCCTGCCATCGCTGCCGAAGATATCATCGGCATTCCACGCCGATTTCGCCCTCGTGAACCTCTCCGTCGCCGGCTTTTCCATCGTCACCGCAACCCTGGAAGCCATCGGCGGCGCGATATCGGATCGTTTCGGCCGCAGGCCAGTCGTCCTGATGGCGCTGGCCATCTTCATCATCGCGTCGATCGGCTGCGTTCTCGCTCCGAACATCGGCATCTTCCTGCTCTGCCGCATGATGCAGGCGTGCATCGGCCCCTGCTACTCCGTCGCCCTCGTCATCATCAAGGAAACATCTGACGATCGGGAAGCCGCCAGCAAGTTCGGCTATCTCGCCATGGGGTGGGCGCTGGCTCCCATGGTCGGCCCCCTGTTCGGCGGTTCGCTGGACGAGCTTTTCGGCTGGCGCGCCAGCTTCGTCGTCCTCGCGATCCTCGGCATTGCCGCCTTCCTCCTCTCCATGCGCGAGTTAAGAGGGTCGAGGGCGCCAAAATCTGCCGCGCACAAGAATTATCTTGCCTCCTATGCGCTGCTTTTGCGTTCGGCGCGGTTCTGGGCCTATACACTCTGCATGGCCTGCTCGATGGGCGTGCTTTATATCTTCCTCGGCGGAGCGCCGCTCACGATAGGCGACACGCTCGGCGGCTCAAGCGCCAGGCTCGGCTTCTACATGGGCCTGGTTCCCGCCGGTTTCATTCTCGGCAGCTATCTCGCCGGTCGCTACGGGGCAAGAATTCCGCTCGGCATGATCCTCGTCGTTGCCCGGCTGCTGACCTGCATCGGCCTGTCGGTCGGCCTCGCTTTGTCGCTGTCGGGCATGACGGAGGTTCTGGCGCTCTTCGGCCCCTGCGTCTTCATCGGCATCGGCAATGGCCTCACCATGCCGGCCGCCAATAGCGGCGCCATGTCGGTCCGATCGGATATGGTGGGCACAGCCGCCGGGCTTGCCGCCGCCATGCGGATTGCTGGCGGCGCGCTCATCGGGTCGATCGGCGGCTTGTTCATCGCGCAATCGGCAACGATCCATACGCTTTTTACGCTGATGCTGGCATCCGCACTGCTCGCGCTGCTGGCAGCAATCTGGGCAGCCTTGATCGGCAAACGGAGGTAATTGCGGCTTATCCGATATTCTTGCTCATATGGACGAGGAAGCCGTCTTTCAGCGGCTCCTCGCGGTCGATCGCATAGCCACACCTAAGATAGAGCTGCATATTCTCGGCAAAACGCTTGTTGGTGTAGAGCCTGATATCGTTCAGGCCGAGCGTTGCCGCGACTTGCTCCGCATGGGCAAGCAGTCTTCTGCCGATACCCCGTCCCTGATGTCGCGGCGATACTGCGACGTTCTCGATCAACAGATGATCCGAAGCCGGCACCATCTCGATCAACGCCACAAGCTCACCACCCACCTCCACGAGATCGATGCGATGCTTGCGCACGGCCTCGGCATAATCAGCCGTCATCGGCAACGGTTCGCGGCCGATGAGGGGCACCCATTTGCCGTAAGCCTCACGCGTCAACGCCCGGATGGCGTCGACATCGGCCTCCGTTGCCGCCCGCAAGGAAATCGCTTCCGTCACTCCTCCACCTCCGATAGCACCCAGACGTCTTTCGCGGCGTTTCTCACGGTCTTCGTGGAACCACGCAAGATGGCCAATTTCCTTGCCGGCATCGGTCTCACGCCGGCAAAATCCTGTAGCCCTTCCGCTCCCGCTTTACGCGCCCAAAGCCGGTGATGTGGCCGCCGGCGACGATCCAACCTTCGCGGGCAGCATCCTCCAAAGCCATCTGCCGGGTTCTAACCGCCTGCTCCGGATCGAGATCATAGGCGAGGCCGATCTTCGGATCGATCGGCTGCAGGTCCCCCAGATGCAAAGTATCGCCCCAGATCAGCAGAGAATCGTCGTCACCGCGCAGCAGATAGCCAGTGTGGCCGGGCGTATGACCCGGCAGCGGATGCACCTCTATATCAGGCAGCACTTCGCCAGCCCCGATCCGCCTTATGCGCGACCCGTAGACGCTCTGCAGCTGTTCGGCCGCCTTGAAGCCACCCCGCCGCGCTTCCGGCATCGCCTCGCGCACCACCGGATCGGTGAAAAAGGCAATGTCACGCTCCGGCACGAACACATCGGCAGAGGGGAAATACGGCTTGTCTCCATCGAGCAAGCCGAGAGCATGGTCGCCATGGATATGGGTGAGCAAAACGGCCTGGATTTCATCCGGCGAAACGCCCGCTTCATGCAATGCCGAACGCGCATGGCCGTATTTCGGCCCCCAGGACGTGCCCGTGCCGGCATCGACCAGAATGGCGCCGGAGGGTCCGCGCAGGAGGAAGCAGTTCACATCCACCTGAAGCGTCGGCTTGCCCCAGGTTGCGATCGCCTGCTGCCTTGCAGCATCGCCATCTGCGTGGATCAACACATCCGCCGGCGCCTCGAAGAGGCCATCGAGCAGGAGGGTAACGTCATATTGCCCGATATGCAGGGAACGATCAGTCATGGCTGCGCCTCCGCCAGAAAAGCTTCACAAAAAAGGGCCGGATCGATGCCGGCCCCTTTCGTATCTTTATGGACGTTTAGGCGCCGTAGACGACGAGCAGATCCTTGGCATCGATCTGGTCGCCGGCGCGCACCAGCACCTCGGAGATCGTGCCGTCCTTTTCGGCGTGCAGCGCCGTTTCCATCTTCATGGCCTCGATGGACACGAGCACGTCGCCCGCCTTGATCGCCTGGCCGGGCGAGATGAAGACCGTGGAGATGACGCCTGGCATCGGTGCGCCGACATGCGCGGCATTGCCGGTCTCGGCCTTGCGGCGGATAGCACTGCCAGACGCGCCATGGGCGCGATCCGGCACCTTGATGCGGCGCGGCTGGCCGTTGAGCTCGAAGAACACCGTTACCATGCCCTTCTCATCGGTCGCCGTCATCGCCTGGTTGACGATGACGAGCGTCTTGCCCCTCTCGATCTCGGCAAAGAGCTCGTCGCCTTCCTTCAGACCGTAGAAATAAGCGGGCGTCGGCAGCACCGAGACCGGGCCATAGGTGTCGGCGGCCAGCGCATAGTCGGTGAAGACCTTCGGATACATCAGGTAGGAGGCGAATTCGAAATCATCGACCTTGCGCTCCAGCTTGGTCTCGATGACCTTACGCTCCGCATCGAGATCGGCCTCAGCCAGCAGCGAGCCGGGGCGAACGACATAGGGCTTGTCACCCTTCAGCGCCTTCTTCTGCAGCGCCTCCGGCCATCCGGACGGCGGCTGGCCGAGATCACCCTTCAGCATGGAAACGACCGAATCCGGGAAAGCGATATCCTTGGCCGGGTTTTCGACATCGGCAACCGTCAGATCCTGGCTCACCATCATCAACGCCATATCGCCGACAACCTTGGAGGACGGCGTCACCTTGACGATATCGCCAAACATCTGGTTGGCGTCGGCATAGGCCTGCGCCACCTGGTGCCAGCGGGTTTCCAGGCCCAGCGAACGGGCCTGTTCCTTGAGATTGGTGAACTGACCGCCGGGCATTTCGTGCAGATAGACTTCCGAGGCCGGTCCCTTGAGATCGCTTTCGAAGGCGGCGTACTGGTGGCGCACGGCTTCCCAGTAGAAGGAGATGCGGCGGATCCATTCGGGATCGAGGCCGGGATCGCGCTCGGAGCCTTTAAGGGCTTCGACGATCGAGCCAAGGCAGGGCTGCGAGGTATTGCCCGACAGCGCATCCATGGCCGCATCGACCGCATCGACGCCGGCGTCGACGGCAGCGAGCACGGTTGCGGCCGCAATGCCCGACGTGTCATGCGTATGGAAATGGATCGGCAGGCCGGTCGCCTCTCGCAGCGCCTTGAACAGCACCTTGGCCGCCGCCGGCTTCAGGAGGCCCGCCATGTCCTTCAGGGCGATGATATGGGCGCCGGCCTTTTCCAGCTCGACGGCGAGATCGGTATAATATTTCAGATCGTATTTCGGGCGGGCGGAATTGAGGATATCGCCCGTATAGCAGATCGCCGCCTCGCAGAGCTTGTTCTCTTCGGCAACGGCATCCATCGACACGCGCATGTTCTCGACCCAGTTCAGGCAATCGAAGACGCGGAAGAGGTCGATGCCGCCCTTGGCCGCCTGGCGGACGAAGTATTTCACGACATTGTCGGGATAGTTGGTATAGCCGACACCGTTGGCGCCGCGCAGCAGCATCTGCAACAGCAAATTCGGCGCGCCCTCGCGGATCAGCGCCAGGCGCTCCCACGGATCTTCCGTCAGGAAGCGCATGGAGACGTCGAAAGTGGCGCCGCCCCAGCATTCCAGCGACAGCAGTTGCGGCAGGGCGCGCGCATAGGTGCCGGCGACGCTGGCGATATCGTAGGTGCGCATGCGCGTCGCCAGCAGCGACTGGTGGCCGTCACGCATCGTCGTGTCGGTCATCAGCACGCGCTTTTCGCCGCGCATCCATTCGGCGAATTTCTGCGGGCCGAGCTTGTCGAGCAGCTGCTTGGTGCCGTCGGGAATATTGCTGTCGATATAGGGCAATACCGGCTCGGCAACCTTCGGCGAGGGCGCGGGACGACCGCGGGTTTCCGGATGGCCGTTGACCGTGACGTCAGCGAGATAGGTCAGAAGCTTGGTGGCGCGGTCCTGGCGCTTGACCTGCTGGAACAGTTCCGGCGTCGAGTCGATGAAGCGCGTCGTGTAGCTGTTGTCGCGGAATTTCTCGTGCGTGATGATCGCTTCGAGGAAGGTGAGGTTCGTCGCCACGCCGCGAATACGGAATTCGCGCAGCGCACGGTACATGCGGGCGATCGCCTCCTGCGGGTTCGGCGCCCAAGCCGTCACCTTCACCAGCAGCGGATCGTAATAACGGGTGATGATCGCACCGGTGTAGGAGGTGCCGCCGTCGAGACGGATGCCGAAGCCGGATGCCGAGCGATAGGCAGTGATGCGGCCGTAATCCGGAATGAAGTTATGTTCCGGATCTTCCGTTGTTACGCGGCATTGCAGGGCATGGCCGTTGAGGCGGATGTCTTCCTGTTTCGGAACGCCCGATTCCGGCGTACCGATGGCAAAGCCGTCGAGAATATGGATCTGCGCCTTGACGATATCGATGCCGGTGACGACTTCGGTCACCGTGTGCTCGACCTGGATGCGCGGATTGACTTCGATGAAGTAGAATTTGCCGGTATCCGCATCCATCAGATATTCGACGGTGCCGGCGCCGACATAATTCGTCGCCTTGGCGATCTTCAGCGAATAGGCGGCCAGCTCCTGACGCTGCGCGTCGCTGAGATAGGGGGCCGGTGCGCGCTCGACGACCTTCTGGTTACGGCGCTGGACCGAACAGTCGCGCTCGAACAGATGCACGACATTCCCATGCGTGTCGCCGAGAATCTGGCTTTCGACGTGGCGGGCACGCTCGACGAGCTTTTCGAGATAGACCTCGTCCTTGCCGAAGGCAGCCTTCGCCTCACGCTTGGCTTCCGTCACTTCCTTGGCGAGATCGGCCTCGGAGCGGATGACGCGCATGCCGCGCCCGCCGCCGCCCCAGGAAGCCTTGAGCATCACCGGATAGCCGATCTCCGCCGCCATCTTGGCCACTTCGGTCATATCTTCAGGCAAAGGCTCGGTTGCCGGCACGACGGGCACGCCGACCGAGATTGCGAGATTGCGTGCGGCGACCTTGTTGCCGAGCTGGCGCATCGTATCGGCGCGCGGGCCGATGAAGATGATGCCGGCGGCATCGCAGGCATCGACGAATTCTGGGCTTTCCGACAGCAGGCCATAGCCCGGATGAATGGCATCGGCGCCCGAAAGCTTGGCGACGCGGATGATCTCCTCGATCGACAGATAGCTCTCGATCGGCCCGAGATCGCGGGCAAGATGCGGACCGCGGCCGACCTGATAGCTCTCATCCGCCTTGAAGCGATGCAGCGCGAGTTTGTCTTCCTCGGCCCAGATGGCCACCGTTTTTATGCCAAGCTCGTTGGCGGCGCGGAATACGCGGATGGCGATTTCGGAACGGTTGGCAACCAGGATCTTGGAAATGGGCAATGCTGTCTCCTCACGGCATCGAAACGGGCAATGCTGCACCCGCGAAGAGAATTCTTAACTTCTTGTCACAGGAAGTTCAATTTCTCCTGCGACATCCGACATCAAAATAGTTGCCATTACGGAATAAGTCCGTTTCTGAAAGCGATGGCAACGATGTGTTGCCGATTTCTGGCCTTCAGCTTGTCCTGGATGCTGTTCATGTACCAGTCGACGGTATGATTGGAGATCGTCAGCAGCCGGCTGATCTCGATCGACGTCATGCCGTCGGCCAGATGGTTCAGCACCTCCATCTCGCGTTTGGTCAGTTTCACATCGACCTTTCCCTGCTCCTCGATCGATTGCGCTTCGTCACGCAGCTCCAGAAGTCGCCAGAAGGCCTTTCTGGCCACGGCATCGAAGAGCGAAAGCTCCGTCGGGGATAGATCGACCGCCTCCCCGCCCATCGTCATGCTGCCAAGCAGACCGCTTCGTCCGTGAATCGGAAAGATATAGCCGTCGATCAGCCCGTTGGCACGGGCGTCCGCCATCATCTGCTCCATCCGGCGCCGGAGCGGATCAGATTTCTGCGCAGCCACGGCATCGCTCCAGCGGAAGGGGCGCTGCGCCCGGGCGGCATGGCGCGCAACCGGATCGACGAGCATGTATCTCTTGCGGACATAGGTTAGCGGCCATTGATCGGGCCAGCGGCCTGCCAGCATGAAACTGGCAATATCGACATTCGGCCGCGTCTGCCTCAGCAGACCGTAGAAATCGAATTTGTAGGAACGGAGCACAAGCTCGAGCTCGGCCACGACATCCTTGGTACGCTTGCATTCTTCGATGACCACAAGCAATTGTATTAGCGAATGGATATTCACATTTACCCCTCGGCCTCGCAGCCTGAATTATCGGCGGACGAGCGTTGCCACCTTGCTCGCCAGGCCCCATAGCGCGCTTAATCGCCGGCAACATACTCAGGCCGACGGGAAATTGAACGCCTTTGGCGATTTTTTTACCATTCAACCCTGAATGGCCGCCTTCGGCGTGACTTAATAGTAACGGATGATGCCGCGGCAGGGTCGTCCCCAAATTGTCACATTTCTGCGGCGACCGATAGCACCTCGCCGTGACAGCACGCGTTGCGCGCGAAATTCCCTTGAAAAAACAGCTTCAGATTCCGTTAATCGCCGGTTCAGGTACCGATCTGTAGTGTCGCAGCATTCCGAGTTTTGCTGATGCACAGAGGGTGCCTGACGTGTCACTGTTCAAAGTCTATGCAAGAGCCCTGAAGTATCTTGGCGCGTATCGATACCGCGTTTGGATGGTCGTGATCGCAAACATCGCGCTTGCGATGACCACCATCTATGAACCGGTTCTGTTCGGCCGCATCTTCGACGCCATTGCCAAGAAAGAAGCCGTAACACCGACCATGATGCTGTGGGCCGGTTTTGCCGTCTTCAGTGCTGTCGCCTTCATCGTGGTGTCCCGCGAGGCCGACCGCCTTGCGCATGGCCGCCGCGCCTCCCTGCTCACCGAAGCATTCGGCCGCATCATTTCGATGCCGCTCTCCTGGCATAGCCAGCGCGGCACGGCGAGCGCGCTGAACACGCTTCTGCGCGCCTGCGAAGCGTTGTTCGGCCTGTGGCTCGAATTCATGCGCAACCATCTGTCGACCGCCGTTGCGCTCGTCATCATGGTTCCGACCGCCATGGCCATGGACCTGCGCCTGTCTGCAGTCCTCGTCCTGCTCGGCGTCTTCTACTGGATCATCGGCCGTCTGGTCATGAGCCGCACGAAGGATGGCCAGACCTCGGTCGAAAGCCACTACAACACGGTTTTCTCGCATGTCAGCGACTCGATCAGCAATGTATCGGTGCTGCACAGCTACAACCGTATCGAAGCTGAAACCAAGGCGCTGAAGTCCTTCACCGAACGCCTGCTCGCTGCCCAGTATCCGGTCCTTGACTGGTGGGCGCTTGCCGGCGCGCTGAACCGCACGGCCTCGACCGTCGCCATGATGGCGATCCTGATGATCGGCACCGTCCTCGTCCAGGATGGCAGCCTCAGCCTCGGTGCCCTGATCACCTTCATCGCTTTTGCGAACGTGCTGATCGGCCGTCTGGAACAGCTGCGCAACTTCGCCAACCAGATTTTCGAAGCGCGCGCCAAGCTCGTGGACTTCTACACGCTGGAAGATTCGGTTCGCGACCGCGAAGAGCCGGCCGGTCTTGCCGAAATCAAGGACGTCAAGGGCGAAGTGGAATTCCGCGACGTATCCTTCGGCTTCGCCAACTCCTCGCAGGGCCTGCACGATATCTCCTTCAAGGTGAAAGCAGGCCAGACCGTTGCTATCGTCGGCCCGACCGGCGCCGGCAAAACGACACTCGTCAACCTGCTGCAGCGCGTCTTCGACCCGCAGAAGGGCCAGATCCTCGTCGACGGTCACGACATCACCAAGGTGACCCGCAAGTCGCTGCGCCGCTTCATCGCCACCGTCTTCCAGGATGCCGGCTTGTTGAACCGCTCGATCAGCGACAACATCCGCCTCGGCCGCGAAGGCGCGACGCAGGAAGAAATGATCCGTGCCGCCCAGGCCGCCGCCGCCAACGACTTCATCGAAACCCGCGAAGGCGGCTACGATACCCGCGTCGGCGAGCGTGGCAACAAGCTCTCGGGTGGTGAACGCCAGCGTATCGCGATCGCCCGCGCCATCCTCAAGGATGCGCCGATCCTCGTGCTCGACGAAGCGACCAGTGCGCTCGACGTCGAAACCGAAAACCGGGTCAAGACCGCGATCGACAACCTGCGCCAGAACCGCACGACCTTCATCATTGCGCACCGCCTGTCAACGGTCCGCGAGGCCGACATGGTCCTCTTCCTGGACAACGGCCGCATCATCGAGAACGGCAGCTTCAACGAGCTCAGCCAGAGCAACGGTCGCTTCGCCGCCCTCCTGCGCGCCAGCGGCATCCTGACGGACGAGGAAGTCCGCAAGGCACACGCAACGGAAAACGAAGCCGCCTGACCTTCGCAAGGGGCTCAGCAGCAAAGCCGGGAGAGCGACGCTCTCCCGGCTTTGCTGCCTAAAGCGCGTCCATTTTACTCGAGGTCATATCCGTACGCCGTGAAGTGGTTGGCGCATTCTTGGGGTTTGAAAAGCGCAACGGTCTCGCAGACTGTGTCCCACAGTGCCTCGACGGTGCGCTTTGATATGGCTCGGAGGAGGGCTTTGAGCTTGGAGAAAGCCTTTTTGATGGGGTTGGAGTCTAGGCTATAGGGCGGGAGGTAGAGTAGCTGGCAACTGGCCACTTCAATAGCCTGGCGCACACCTTCGGCTTTGTGCGCACGCAGGTTGTCCATCATAATGATGTCGCCAGATATCAGTGTTGGCACGAGAATCTGTTCGACGTAGGCTCGGAACGCTGTGCGCATTCATTGCGCCGTTGAGCACCATAGCCGACGATCCAGTCGAACGGGTTTCGCCATCGTCTGTTGATTATGGGATGGTCCGGGATAGCGGTCAGCTCTCACCGCAACGTATGGCCCGCCCTGTTCGCAAGTAGAATTTTTAGATTCCTGCACAGTCTGCTTCAACGTATTCGGTCTCGCGGTCATGCCGTGGCCAAGATGGATATCCGCGCGTCCGAAGCCTCAATAATCAACACGGCTTCAATGAGCCATTTGCACTGCTGGGCTTTCCGGACGCCGGTCA
>JAAMEZ010000042.1 GCA_013322215.1 Martinezella rhizogenes | reverse complement strand
GTGATGCGCGCCGTGTCCTGCTCGATGATCGGACCCTCGTCGAGATCGGCCGTCACATAATGCGCCGTCGCCCCGATCAGCTTCACCCCGCGCTCATAGGCCTGCTTGTAGGGGTTCGCCCCCTTGAAGGACGGCAGGAAGGAATGGTGGATGTTGATGATGCGGCCCGACATCTTCTGGCACATGGAATCCGACAGGATCTGCATGTAGCGGGCCAGCACGATCAGCTCGGTGCCGGTCTGCTCGACCACATCCATGATCCGGGCTTCCGCCTCCGGCTTGTTGGCCTTGGTCACCGGAATATGGTGGAAGGGGATGTCGTGGTTGACCACCACTTTCTGGTAGTCGAAATGGTTGGAGACGACGCCGACGATGTCGATCGGCAGGGCGCCGATCTTCCAGCGATAGAGCAGGTCGTTGAGGCAATGGCCGAAGCGCGAGACCATGAGCAGCACCTTCATGCGCTTCCTGGCATCGTGGAACTCTGACACCATGGCGAACTTCTCGGCGATCGGCTTGAAGCCTTCGACCAG
>JAAMEZ010000029.1 GCA_013322215.1 Martinezella rhizogenes | reverse complement strand
AGCGCACGAGCACGCGCCAAGCAACTCGTTCAGGTCGCTATCTGATTTATCAACGCGGTCATTCGTAAGGTTCTAACGCCTGCGGATCACGCCAGCGATACGGCTGCGTCTCCTTGTGGAGATTGCGGTGTCGTTTAAGATTGCTGGCGGATACGATTGAAGTCAGCTCCCTGCCAACCTCCACCAAGGTTCCATGCAGAAGCGGAGTATCCCACAGGAAAAGAACGTCGCCCCAGAAAAGCGTTAAGGGCCGTTCTCGCACTTGCACCAAAGTTACCTCGCACAGCGTGCCATAATAACGAAAGGCCCGCTTATGCCGGAAGCGCTTCAGTGGCACCTCTTCGAACTCTGGAACGTCCTGAAGCCTGGCATCAAATTCTTTGAAGGTCTCGCTGCGATAAACCATATCGATATCGCCATGCGTCGATGGCTTGCGGAGACCTAGAACTTCCTCTGCCCAACCACCAAAAAGATCGCAGATAATACCTGAGCGTCGGAGCTTGGCTGTCACGGCGGCCACCTTCTCTCGGGTATTCTCCATTGATCTCTCCTAGCCCGCGTCGAATGGTATACTCAATACTTGTTTAGGCGCACAGGAGGGCAATGGCTTCGTCTGTCGGCCGCACATCGCCAAAGCTCCGATAGATATTGTGGAGTGCTGCGTTGTGGTCCTGATCGCGCCTGGCAGCCGTCCCGTCAGCTATGAAGATTACCCGGAAGCCGCTGGCATAAGCGTCTCGGGCCGAGGACTCACAGCAGATGTTCGTCAACGTTCCGGTTATGAAGACCGTGTCAATTCCGCGAGTGCGAAGAACAGCGGGCAAGTCTGAAGAGCCGGGGAAAAACGCGCTGTAAGCGGACTTCTCGAAGTACAGGTCTTCGGCTTGCGGGGATAGGCCAGCCCACACTCTCTCCGAGATCGGACCAACTCCGCCTGACGTCCGAAATACTTCCGCTACTTCTTCGCCAAAGAATTCCCGTGTGAGGTCTGGATGAGGTTGATCGGAACCGGGAACCACCCACGCCACGGTGCCACCAGCGGTGCGAAGGGCGTCTCCGAGGCGAATGACGTTGGGCAGTATCCCTCTGCAGTAGCCGCTTTCCTCAACGAAAAACGGGACCATATCGATTACGATCAGGGCCGTGCGGCGGGCGTCCACAGATTCATACGCATGGCGTCGCCCACGTCTCTGCTCCTGCCGGTCATACTCACGCTGCTCGATCACCCAATTGTGGAGCTTTGGGCGTGGGCCGGTGACGTTCGGTGCAATTGCGCTTGCCTGATCATAATCCATCTCGGCGAATCCTAGTGCGATGTGACGATGATCACCGTCCTCTCCATCGGCGTCAATGAACCCACCTGCCAACGACCAGTCGCTCGGACAGCAACACTGTACCGTGTGTGGAAATCGCGGAAGGTCACTCCTCGTATCGCTCAGCGACCACTATTGTCGCTTTTTGCCATCGCGGCAATCAGTGTCTTCCTTCGCGGATGACGCCTGCATATCGAGCTAGGAGATGGAACATGGCGAGCATCGAAATCGTCTCGGCACGGACGACGGTTAGGCCGTTCTCGCCGGAAGACGCGCCCGAGGTGTTTGCCTGCATCTCGCCAGAGATCACACGGTTCATGGGATGGGAGCCACCTCAGACGACGGCAGACTTCGCCGCTGTTTGGCAAACCTGGGTTCAATCTATCGATGATCAGTCGAACCTTCATATGGTGGCCCGCCAGCGAGTTGGTCATGGCTGCCTTGGTATTGTCGGCCTGCATGACCTGCAATCTGGGACACCCGAACTGGGCATTTGGCTTAGGCACGATGTTCATGGAATGGGATTGGGACGCGAGCTGATTGGCGCAGTCGCGACCTGGGCAAGCAGAAACGTTCCGATCAAATACTTTGAATATCCCGTCGCAGAAGAGAACGTTGCTAGCAGGCGGATCGCTGAAGGATACGGTGGTCGAATAATGGAGAGGCGGACCAGCCCCAAGTACCAGTCGGTCGTCTACCACATCCCTCCGTTTGCATGAGCGTTTTAGAAGCAACACGCCGCTCGTTAAGTCGCGCAACACTAGATTTGGCCGTTGCGATTCCAGGCGCAGAAAAATGCAACAAACAGGGGGAATTGGTGGGTGCAACACTCCAATTAAGTCGCCTCGGCCGAATCCCCTGTTGGCTAACGGTTCTCAGTCACTCGCTCATCCAGCTTCACTGCCGAAACCGCACTCTTTGGAACTACGCGATTAAACGTACGTACGATAGTCCGCTTTATCCCACGCGCAAACGGTGGCCAATCTAGCGCCGCTTCTCGATGAGGTCAGAACAAGATTAGTGCGAAATCGTACGTTTAGCCGGTTTATCGCCCCATTTTATAAGGATTGTGGGCTTCCTTGGGGCTGACCGTAAAGCATTTGATGCAGCCAACACCGGCGGAGAATGTCTCCTGGGCACGACCACCTCAGCGCAAACGTGAGCGTGATGACGGCAATATTGATATGCATCGGATAACCGATCGGGCACAGAAGGCAGAGCTGTCGCGTCAATATGAGCTGAAGCGGACCCTGAACAAAGGGCTGCGATTGGGGACGTAGATTGCAAGTGGGCCGGTGTCGCGAGTTGGCGACGGCAGGAATCTTGAAAGACCGATTACATGCTATTTAGCTAAGTAATGGTTGGCCAAAACGCCATAAAAATCCTCCAATTCAATAGGCAACTCTGGGCAAGCCTTTAACGCCCTAACGTCAAGCTCGTCGTCAGTTTTGTCGACGGGAGCCTCACATCTCGGTAGCGGTGAGACTTATATTCTCGATGGTTGCCGTTCCGCCGCCTATGGCTGCCAGACCAAGATCGAACCAATAAGATGTACCGACAGTGAGCTTTGGGACCATTGCCTGAAGCGCAAACGGGATTTGTTGTGGCGATGACACAATTGCCGTTATCCCGTTCACAGCTCCGCCGAGAGCGGTACCGGTGGCGGACACGCCGTTTGCGGGCGCCGCTCCTGGCCCGTAGCGAAGCTGCACGACAAAGCCCTGTCCCACCGCGTTCGTGTTGAACCCATCGCCGGACGCCATGAAGAGCACTCTTCCTGAAGCATTCGGTGTTATCGTGCCGGCGAGGCCTTGCATCACTTGTGTTCCGACACTTGTCGTGCCGGCCGGATTTGTTGGTACCGACTGAGACGCATTCGCGTTGGAGGTCAGGACACCACTACTGGATAAAGTCGCAGCACCGGTGACCTTTACGGCAGTGGGAGTTGATTCCTGGGCCCAGGGGCTGAACCCGCTAGGTGGCACCGTCAACCAGGACGAGGCGGTCATGGCGACGTTCGCAGCTCCCGCGTTCTCGCGCCAGATGACGGCCGGAAATATGGTTGCACTTGAAAACGTGCTTATCGAGAACCCGCCAACGCCGGTTACTGGGTTCGCGCTGGCCGAATTGTTCCAGTTGCCCGATCCGGTTCTGAACCAGATCAGACGGCTGGTGATGTCGACCGCGATGCCAACCGTACTGCCGGTGGGAACGGAGGCAATCGTTCCAATCTGGACAGCATTGAACCAAACCTGTCCGTTCGGCTCGACGGCGATGCCTTGAGTATTCTTGCCGAGGTAGTTGTTGAAATCGACAGTCGCCGTGGCGACACCGACGCCACTATTGGCGTCTGTAATTGTGACGTTCTGAAATTCGAAGTAATATTTGCCGCTCGATTGGGAATTCGACGCAAGCACCGCAGCATAGGACGCGTTTGTCGATGTGGCTGTCAGATTGCTGTTGCTGAGCTGCACGTTTGCCGACTTTGCCGTCGAGCTGAATGTGGCCCCGGAGCCAACAACGATCATGCCGTCGGTCAACAGAACTCCACCGAAGCTTCCCGCGCTGTTGAACTGAATCGCGCCGGGTGTACCGCCAGGTGCACCGGATGACGACAGCGTAACAGCGCCTGCGCTATTTGTAATCGTAACGCCTGGACCGGCTGTCAAGGTTGCAGCTTGTGGGGCGTTTCCCGTCGAACCGATAAGCAGCTGTCCGTTGGTCAATGGACCAACCGCTGCAAACCCACCATTACCGGCGTTCACCTGCACCGTATTTTGAGAACCCGCTGGCGCGGCATCCTCGATACAGTTTGCAAGTGCGTTGACGTCGCCCATAACCTGCGTTGCGTCGGCGACCTGACCATTGTTCAACTGATAGGGAACGGTGCATTGAGCGAATGCAGTTCCGGCGAATGCGACAGCGCCCAGAAATATGATGATGCCACGGTCAAGACTCATGTCCAATGTCTCCTTCTGGCTTTAAAGACTTACGACTTTCCAAGAGAGCACCTGGAACGCCGCCGGCCATGTTTGCCTGATGTTCGGTGGGAATATGACAGCTGGCCCTATCTTGCTCAGATTGGTCAGGTCGGCGGTTGCCGAAACCGAGTAGGCGGGGATGAAGAATTCGCCGTCGCGTGAGAACGACCAAATCAGATTGGTGCCATCGTAGGTCAATCGCTGCCATATGGCCTGTGCTGGTTGAGGGAAACCAACATCCTGGCTCATTATGTCATTGACCCGGCCGTTAAGGCCGATGCCACCCGATGTGATAAAATAGTCGAAACGATAGTCCCCTGCGCCGTTGGCGCTGACCCCAAACTCGATTGCCTTGTTGTTGACGGCGTCTCGCACCGCGATTGAGGGCATGGAGTAGTCGGAAAGGCCGCCGGTGTAGACCCCCAGCATGGTCGCCTGCCAATGGCCGGAGGGGACATTCATTTCAGCCATCATCGCCGTGCCGTTAACAGCAGCCGACGTTGATAAGACGACTCCTCGACTGGAACTCGTGATCGCAGCACCTGTCGGCGGCGTTGTGGATGTCTGCAACACAAAGCTCGCAGCGGTCGGCTTGACAACGGCAGTCCCGTTCAACCAATCGGCACCCCCACCACCCAGAACGCCGGTCGTAGCAATCGATATGCTGCCCGGAGAGTTCGCGATGGCGATACCGGTGCCTGCGGTCAAGGTTGTCGCGTTCGGTGACGCTCCTGTCGAGCCGATCAGCAATTGCCCGTCGGTTAAGGGACCCACGGCACTGAATCCGCCGCTGCCATTATCGAGCTGGATACTGTTTTGCGTGCCTGCCGGAGCGGTTCCGCTGAGACATGTCGCAACGGCATTGAAGTCGCCCATGACCGGGGTGCTATCGACCACACCGCCATTGACGATCTGACTGGGGACGGTGCATGCGGCCGCTGCCGCGTCGACCATACCGAGGAGGAAAGCGAGTGATATCAGATAACGCTTCTTATCCATGACAGGACTCCGGCTTTCGTGGTGATCAGAGCGAGGCGAGGTTCCAGGACAGAATATGGTACCCGCTGTTCCAGGTCGGGTGACTTGGCTGGTAAAAGAGGACAGCAGGGCCGATCGTGCTCAGCTGGCTCAGCCAATCGGTCGCGGATACTGAATATGCATTCGTAAAGTTCTCGCCATCGCGCGAAAACGACCAGACAAGGGTCGTGCCGTTATAGGTCAGCCGCGACCATATCGGCTCGCTGGGTGAGGAGAAACCAGTATCCTGAAACGATGAATCACCGGCATTGGCGTCGAGGCCCACGCCGCCGGACGTCTTGATATAGTCAAATCTATAAGTGCTGGCGCCGTTACCACCTTGCGAAAACGATACTGCGCGGTTGGACGTGGAATCGCGAACGGTAATGGAAGGCTGGACGTAGTTGGAAAGCGGACCGCTATAAACACCGAGCATGGTCGCCTGCCAGTTCCCGGTCGGAAGCGCGGTCTCGGCCATCACAACACGGCTATCGGCACTGGACGTAACAGATAGCAGCATCCCTCGCGTGGTCGCCGATAGCGCCGCACCAGTTGGTGCGGTCGTGCTCGTGCGCATGGTGAACGCGGATGCTACGGGCTTAACCACGGCGGCCTTATCGAGCCAATCGACCGCGGCGCCTGTTCCGCTTCCGGTCGCCGAAATCGTGATCGATGCCGGACCCCCGGTGATAGCAATGCCGGATCCTGCTGAAAGAGCACCGGCTTGTGGAGGATTGCCTGTCGAACCGATGAGAACCTGACCGTCCGCAAGCGGTGTAGCGCCCGCGAGCGATCCGCTTCCTGAATTGTATATGATGGAATTTGCGCTGCCGCTCGGCGTTTGATCGTCCGCACAATTGGCGAGAGCGGTGAAGTTTGCTGCGACCTTTGAAGCATCCGCCACATCACCGCTTTGAAGCTGGTTGGGCAGAGTGCACTGCGCAAAGGCAGTACCGGCAGCCGTCATGAAGGCTGCGGCAAGGATCGGCGTGAGGAACGAAGCTCTGGGCATGAGAGACCTCAATGCTGGAATAGCGAAAATCGTGTCACAGACTGGCGAGCTGCCACGAAAGGATGTGATAGGCCGAGGGCCAGGTCGGATGCGTTGGCTGCTGAAAGAAAGCGACCGGCCCTACACGATCGACATTGGACAGGTTGTCGGCGGCAAGGACCGTGAACACGGTGGAGAAGACTTCCCCATCCCGCGAGAACGACCAGGAAAGGTTTGTGCCATCATAGGTGACTCGAGACCAAATGGGCTGTGACGGCGGTGGCAAGCCTATGTCGGCCGCCGCCGTCTGCCCGAGGATGGTGTCAAGGCCAAGCCCTCCAACGGTCCTGACGTATGCCGCCTGATAAGACGTCGTTCCAGAGCTGCCAATACCAAACTCCACGGCACGATGGCTGATCGAGTCACGGACGGCAATGGCTGGGAAGCTGGCCGGCGCAAGCGGCCCGGAATAGACCGCTAGCATGGTAGCCTGCCAAGAACCGCTTGGGGTAGTCGTTTCGGCCATCACAGCGGTGTCGTCAGCGACCGATGTGGTCGTGAGCGCCATGCCGCGAACAGTTGGCACAAGGGAGGCACCGGCAGGCGCCGTCGTCGATGTCACCAGGGAAAAATTCGTGGCGATCGGTCTGATGACCGCTGCCTCGTTCAGCCAATCGACGGCATTTGCTGAGCCGCTGCTCGTTGCTGAGATCGAAATGCTTCCGGGGGCATTCATGATGGCGATGCCTGGCCCTGCGGTCAGGGTTTTTGCTTGCGGCGCACTGCCAGTCGTTCCGAGAACAACCTGTCCATCGGACAGAGCAACACCGCTGAGGCTGCCGCTCGATGTCTCGAACTGGACGGAGTTTTGACCGCCTGATGGCGCCGTCGCGTCTGCGCAGCCTGCGACGGCCGAAAAATTCTGCATGACCTGTGTCGCATCGGCCGTTTGACCATTGGACAGGACATTGGGCACCGTGCAAGCGGCCATCGCCGGCGACGACACCAGTAAGAGAAGCGCACAGGGAAATAAATACGCAGAAAGGTTGCTTTTCGATCGCATCGGTCGTCCTCGTGGGAGCTGGTAAAAGCAATGTTTTTGCAAATCGAGGTGCGTCTTATGTGCACAATGAAGGTATTTCCGTCAATCGTTAAAATATAAATCGTATGAAAATGTGAATATATTTATTTATACATAGATATCAATAAATATAGATCTCCGAAAAACGTAAGTTTTTCAGATTTGAACTGAAGGCAATGCTTCGATTCCCGGTTTTTACGGGATTGTATTTCTGATTATTGTATGAGAAGTCTATTTATGCGCTGGGGGCTTCGCTGAACGCCATCGCAGACGGCCGGGGATTGACCCGAAATGCGCTGCAATTCATGCGAAAGCTATCTACCAAAAGATAAACGCACAAGATGTAGATCGTGCAACAGTAAACAAATTTCCAAAGGGATGCCTCGATGATTGCAAGGCTCGGCTTCCAGATAATTGTTTCGACTGTACTTTTGGCGAGCGCCGTTCCGGTGTTCGCAGATACCAAATCGAGCCAGGCGGGCTACGATGCCAATGGCCGACTGACGACAGGCTTCTACGACAGCTCGAAGTGCATCGTTTACGGCTATGACCCGAACGGCAATCGGACGTCTCAGCAGACCGCGACCAAGGATGCCTCGCCACCAATCTGGGGGCAGGTCAACTGGGGCGGCGCCAACTGGACTAACGGGGTCGCCGACGCGATCTGGGGTTCGGGATCCTGGGGATGCATCCTGTGGACGCAACCGTGACGAAGGTCGGCTGACGACCTTCGACGCAATGCCTTTCCAAAAATTGACGAGAGATCTCGATGATGTCTGCCTTCAAATCCGGAACAGCAGCAGTATTACTTCTCGTATTGATGTCCACCGCGCCGGCTGCGGCTGCACCGCCGACGACCGTGACGATTGCCGACCCCAATATGGCCGGCTTTGCCGAACCTCTGGTCAGGACCAAAGCGACAGTTGCGATCGAGGACGAAGATCTTTCTGCCGCGGTCGATGGCTTCGCTCATCGGCAGGATCCGTCCGATCTCTCCAGCCTGACGACGTTTCTGGCAAAGCATCCCCATAGCGGTTGGTCGACGGCGCTTTGGACCAATGTCGGTCTGTCTTACCTGCATGACGGCTATTTCTCCCGCGCCCTCGATGCATGGCAGAATGCCTGGACGGAGGGTCGCGACGCTTCCGCTCCAGAGGCACGAGCACTGACCGATCGGGCTGTGGGCGAGCTTGCGAGCCTGAACGCCAGTATGGGACGCAGCGACGATCTGGCGGTCCTGTTTGGCCAGCTCGGCCAGCGCGAGGTTTCCGGCCCCGCGACGGAGACCATCCAATCCGCTCGTGAAATGCTGACGCTGGTCAAGACGGATCCCCGCCATCTGTTCAACTGCGGTCCGCTTGCCTTGCGGGCTCTTTTGTTGAGCCAGGGCGTCAATGCGGACAAGCTCAATTTCCTGCAATTCTACAATGCCGGAACGGAGGGTACGACGCTTGCTGAGCTGGGCCGCCTGGCGGGTCAGGCGAAGCTCGATTATCGCCTCATCCGTAGATCCGTGGACGAGAACGTCCCTGTCCCGTCCATCATCCATTGGAAGGTAGGGCATTTCGCCGCGATCGTCGGCAAGGCGAATGGCCGTTATCATGTCCAGGATGCGGTGTTTCCCAATGCCGATATCTGGGTCACACCGGATGCGCTCAATGCGGAGGCGAGCGGTTATTTCCTTGTGCCCGCAAATGAAACTGCCGACGCGGGCTGGCTGGCAGTCCCCTTGAGCGAAGCCGCCGCGGTTCGCGGCAAGGGACCAACTAATAACACGCGTAAGGGTGATGCTGGCGATGGTGCTGTGGGAGGCGGTGGTGCTGGAGGCGGCGGCGGTGCTGGAGGAGGTGGTGGCGCTGGAGGAGGTGGTTCGGGAGGATTGGGGAGTGATGGCAACAAATCTCAATGGTCAGGCGGTTCAAACAACAATGACAAAAGCTGCCATACTCCGCTCTGCGTTGTTAACATTAAGGAATCCAGTGTCAGCGTAGCGCTGTCGGACACGCCGGTTGGCTATGTCCCTCCGATCGGTCCATCGATGAAGATTGGCATCAGCTACAATCAACGTGAGGATAGCCAGCCTGCCAATTTCGACTATTTCAACATCGGCCAGAAATGGTCGCTGAGCTGGTCGAGCTACATCATTGATGATCCCACCAATCCTGGTGCCAACGTGTCCCGTATCATGGGTGAGGGGGGTGCCTTTTATTACATTGGCTATGATTTTGTTCGCAGAACCTTTGCCGCGCAGGATACTGACGGCTCGATCTTGTCGCTTGCCTCGCAATCGCCCGTCAGCTATCGGCGACTGTTGCGCGATGGTGGGATGGAGATTTACGAGCAGGCCGACGGCAGCGCTGCTTATCCGCGCAAGATCTTTCTCAGCAAGGTTATCGATCCTCAGGGCAACGCCGCAACCTTGCACTACGACAATCAGAAGCGTTTGACATCGATCACCGATGCAGTCGGGCGTGATACAACATTCAGTTACGGGGTCCCGGGCAGACCGCTGCTCGTCAGCAAGATCACCGATCCGTTTGGTCGCAGCGCCGTTCTTGCCTATGACGGCCAGGGTCGTCTTGCTTCTATAACTGATATCATTGGCCTGACCTCAAGCTTCACCTATGATGCCAATTCGCTCATCAGCGCGCTCACGACACCTTATGGGACGACACGCTTCAGCTATACGGCACCAGGAACGTCGAGCCCGCCGCGCTTTGTTCAGGTCACGGACCCGCTCGGCGGCAAAGAACGAGTGGAGTGGCTGGAGCCGGCACCAATTCCAGACAGCGATCCTAGCGCCACTGTCCCCGTCGGTATGCCGCTGCCGCTGACGAACGGCTATCTGACCTATCGCAACAGCTTTTATTGGGACAAGAGCGCCTACGCTGCGGCCGGCTGCACCGATACTGGCGGCTGCGACTATACCAAGGCCAGGATTCGTCACTTTGTGCACATGCCGGGTTCCTCCATCAAAGGCACGGCCATTGAGAGCGAGAAAAATCCGCTGGAAAATCGGGTCTGGTACACCTATCCCGGCCAGACAGGGTCGACGGGCACCCTCTACGGCGGAAGCTATAACAAGCCGACGGCCATCGGCCGCGTGTTGGACGACGGCACCTCCCAGATCAGCACCTACGCCTATGACAGTAATGGAAACCTGACCCAGGCGACGGACCCAGCTGGGCGGATCACCTATTACGCGTATTCGGACGGCATTGATCTCGCTGCTGTGAGCCAAGCCGATCAATTTGGCACACGGTCCACGCTTGCTCAGTATATTTACAACAAGCAACATCGGCCGATTTTCTATTCGGATGCGGCCGGGCGGACGAGCACCATCGGCTACAACGCCACAGGCCAGATGACTTCGTTCGTCGATCCGCTCGGTGAAAAAACGACCTATCAATACGGCACTGACGCAAATCTGGCATCGGTCATCAACGCCAACAATGCCACGGCTGCCTCCTATACCTATGACGGCTTTTCTCGCGTGCGAACCTATACCGACTCTGAAGGTTGGACCGTCACATTTGATTATGATGCGGCTGACCGAGTCACCAAAGTCACCTATCCTGACGGCACTTCGCAACGTTACATCTATCAGCGGCTGGACCTCGTATCCTACCAAGATCGCGAGGGGCGCCTCCGGCAATATCAATATGACGCCAATCGTCGCTTGACCGGTGTCGTCGATCCCCTGCGCCAAACAACAAAGCTCGGCTACGATCCGGCCGGGAACCTCGTTTCCCTAACCGATCCGAAGGGGAATGCGACATCCTGGGGCTATGACATTCAGGATCGGCTGACGTCAAAGACCTATGCCGACAACAGCCATGTTACCTACACCTACGAAACAACGATCAGCCGTTTGAGGGGCGCTCTCGACGCCTTGGGGCAGACAAAGCAATATAGCTATACGATCGACAACGAGTTGGCCGGTTTAAACTATCTCAATGCAGTCAATCCGACGCCGAATGTTTCGTTCGTGTACGACCCCTATTTTGCGCGCGTTGCCTCCATGACGGATGGTGTGGGAACGACGAGTTACAGCTACAATCCGTCCTACACCGATGGAGCCCAGCAACTCGCTCAGGAATGCCTCACGGCATCCGGTTCGACGAGTTGCTCTCACACGATCGCCTACGGGTATGATGCACTCGGGCGGCCGGCAAGCCGACAGATCTCGGGCAGTGGCCCGGAAACGCTCCAGTACGATGCCATTGGCCGCGTGAATAATCACTTCAGCGACCTTGGTGCATTCCAGATTTCCTATCTCGGGCAGACAACGCAGATCAAGGTTCGGCAGTTACTGCCGGCAACGTCAACTCTCAAGACCACTTGGAGCTACCTTGATAACACCCATGACCGCCGCCTGTCCGGTATCGCCAACACCGGATTGACGAGTGGACAGTATACGAACTTTACCTTCCAAACGTCGCCGGAGAATTTAATCACCGGCATTACCCAGGACAGCGATGCCAGCGTTGCCGAACCGAACCCCGCGACGCAGGCAGTTTCCTTTAACGATCTAAACCAGATCACACAGGTCTCGGGCCAGGCCTATAGTTACGATGCCAACGGCAACTTGCTATTCGACGGCGATCGAACCTATTCCTGGGATGCTGAAAATCGGTTGGTTGGTATAACTTATGCCTCCCAGCCCGGAAAACAGACAAAATTTTCCTATGATGGAATCAGTCGTCGTATAGAGGGTGACGATACAGCCGCTGGTGGCGGTGCGACCTCCATATCGAAATACGTGTGGTGTGGAGACCGGCTCTGCCAGAGACGTGATGCGTCTTACACCGCGGTTCGTGGCTACTTCAATGAAGGTGAATACAGGGCGGGGACTGCAGATCCGTCACTTTACTACGGGGTCGATCAACTCGGCGGAGCGCGTCGAATATTTGAAAGTGCGACAAGCGCTCAGGCTTACGATTTCGATCCCTGGGGCTTACCCCTGCAAACCGGTAGTCTAACGGCAGACTTTGGTTTTGCTGGAATGCAATCCGATTCATCGAGTGGATTGGGCCTTACGTGGTTTCGTGCCTATAATCCAAAGTTGGGACTATGGCTTTCTAGAGACCCAATTGGGGAACAGTTGGGCAATTCTATAAGCCTGTACGCGTATGTGGATAGTGATCCGTTAAGTCGAACTGATCCACTAGGACTGTGCGGTCCAGATCCCGACAAATACGGGACTCAATCACCCGCGTGCTCAGGGCCAAACTCCAATTGCTCGATGGGGTCGCGAGGGATCTTTCCAGATCGAACTCAGCAGAATAGATTCCTTTGCGAAAGTTGTTTCAAAAAGACATATGGATTCACACCGACTGGGAAGGACACCTGAATTGATTGATCACTTGAACGTGCTCTTTGAAGCGCCAGCGACAGAAGCCGGCAAGAAAATCGCCACTCTTGAGCAAGAGCTCATGGACATAAAGAGGCGAAAGAAGAGTATGTCTGTATTCGAATTCCCGTACAATCCTGAAGTGACGGAGGATGAAGCGAATATTGTACGGCTTGCGCTTTCGCTGGACCTAAGCGTAAGCCGGAAATATTTTGGGAGAAACGAAGATTCAGCGCCAACATCCAGCTACATATTTATATCATGGCCTGAAGAGGCGTGGAGATCTCAAGTTTATATAGCCACCCGTAAAATTTTGCACAAATATGGTTGGTCCAATGGCGCGGAATATTTAGAAAGCTTTCTTCTGGGTTATTCAGAAGAACAAATACAGCAATGGCTATTCCGGATTGAACAAGAACGTATAAGTTGGGAAGGAAAAAATTTCTACATGCTCGCGTCTATTGACGACGCGGAGCATGTACTGCAGTTTTCAAAACGAATAGTCCCCCTGGCAGGCTTTTCTAAGGGGCATGCGTTCTTCTTTAAGAGCAATTTGATGCCTGTTCGTGACGCATTTGGCAAACTTCCAAAGAACATGACGCTGATGCGCGCGGCAATGAGGTGGCAGGGATTCACGAAAATTTATGGTGACTCGATTGCTTCGGCAGACGATTTGGTCTCTGCAGAAGTGTCGGCACAGCACGCCTCTGCGATCAATTCACACCTCGTTTCAAACATTCAATTTTTGGATGAACACGGTTGGCTATAGCCCGATCGCCGTAGTTGGATATAGAGCATATCGTAATGTTGTAACTGTGGCGGGGAAGTTGAAATGTCCGTTTGTGCGCAAAGTTAAAATGTCACTTTGGGCGCGTCGTCAACCATTTAGAAACGCGACACTCGAGATGTCCACTTGCGCTGAGGCAAGCCCCCGACCGGACCGGCTGGGCCGGGTTGCAAGGGAAGGGAGGGGGCGGGTGAGAGGCTCCCCTTCGGCTTTAGCTTCGAGACTATGCGATCGCCTTACTCCGCAGCATCAAGCCTGGAGAGCGCCTGTCGACGCCGGGCAATGACGGCGGGGTCGCTCATGAAATCCGTCCGCCGTCCCGGCTTGCGGCCCCGCGGCGTGTAGCCATTCTTCTCGCTGTTGGTCTTCACCTTTGGTCCAGGCAACTGGTCCTGCCGCTCCTTGATATAGGCCAGCACATCGCCGAGCCGCTTGTTCTCGGTAATCGCCGCATGCGTCACCCGCTGGTCCTTGTCGAACACCCGATACGGCAGCGAATGGCCTTTCCAGCGCACGTCCAACCGGCCGTCGGCGAAGGCATAGGTCTCGACATAGCGACCGACCAGTCCGCGCGTCACCTCGGTTTCTTCCAGCATGATCCGCTGGCGCTCGTAGGAGAACGTCAGCTGGGCGCCGACATAACGCTGCTCACGCTTGCACAGAATCTCCTTCAGCCGATCCGGGGTAAGATTCAGCGACCGATGCAGATCATCAGGTCGGGAAGGGGTAATGGCAAACTGCCGGTTATAGCGCTCCATGAACCGAGGCAGGAAAGCGTTGCCGTCGTCCATGCAGCAGATGCCCTCCAGGCGCAGATCCTTGATCAAACGGTCCTGTAGCGTCCGGTTCATCCGCTCGACGCGACCCTTGGCTTGGCTCGAATTTGCGCAAAGAATCTCGATGTTTAGCTCACAAAGCGCACGGCCGAACTGGGTCATGCCCTGGCCGCCCTTGGCGTCTTTCTTCGCCACCCGGAACACCGAGTGCTTGTCGGAATAGAAGGCGACAGGAGCACCATGCGCCTTCAGATAAAGCGCCAGCGCCTCGAAATAGCTGAAGGCACTTTCCGAGCGTACGAACCGCAACTGCATCAGCTTGCCGGTCGCATCATCGATGAACACCAGTAATGAACATGGGTCACCGCGATCCTCGAACCAACGATGCTCGGATCCATCGATCTGCACCAGCTCGCCATAGGCCTCGCGCCGAAGTCGCGGCTGATGAAACGTCCGGCGCTGCTTGCGCGACAACCAGATTCCGGCCTCCGTCATCCAACTGCGCAACGTCTCGCGCGACACCCGCAATCCATCTCGCTCGGCAAGCTTCTCGGCGGCCAGTGTCGGCCCAAAATCCGCGTACCGTTCGCGAACCAGCGTTACCGCATAATCCCGAACACCATCGCTGATCCGGTTGTTCGACGGTCGGCCGATCGCCTTGTGCCGGATCGACGCCGCACCGCCAGTCCTGATCCGCTCCAGCAGACGACGCACCTGGCGCTCACTTAAATCGAGCACATGCGCCGCCGAAACCATCGTCAGGCCGCCGTCGACGACCTTCGACAAAACCTCAATCCGCTGCAGATCGCGCTCGCTCATCGCTATCAATCCCATCTGCTTGTCTCCGCGTTATCAAGCGCGGGGAGTGTGACATTCCAACTTTGCAGAAACAGGACACTTTAACTTTGCGGCTACAAGTGAATCGCACGTAATAACAATTATGGAACTTCACGCCTTTCTTTAGCGCCGGCGCGGAGACGGTGACTGTCGCGGCGGCGGCGCCGAGTTTCGAAGCCTTGACAATCTGATCCCAGCGGAGGCTCGCCACCTAGGCCCTTGGTAGCAGACTCTCCATCTCCAATAAGGCCAGTACTCTGGAGTCGAAGGTATCTCCACGGTTTTGGATCGATGTCCACTAGATGACAGAGAATAGTCAGATACAAAATCAGCATTATTTTGATAGAGACCATCATATAATTCGATGAAGATGGATGAGCCACGACACGATCACTCACGTCGTGCGCGCATCCAAAAAACTTCAGCCGCCTCGATGATCTCATACCATCTACGGGCAGACGAACCGCCCCACGTCATTCCTTGAATTGCGGTTCCTCGCGGGTCAGAGTCCGCTTGATCGATTCGAGATGCAATCTGGCTGACTCCGGATCGCCTTCTCGCATCTGCAGATAGGCCGCCTCAGCAATATCCGCTGCGACCGGCTCAACCTTCCGGCCGGTCGAAAGTGCCAGTGTCTGCACCTCACATGCGCGTTCGAGATAATAGAGATCATCCCACGCTTCCGCGATATTGGGCGCGCAAACCATGACGCCATGATGTTTCATGAAGACAATATCTGCATCGCCTATCGCCTTCGCGATGCGATCGCCTTCGCGCTCATCTAGTGCAAGGCCGTTATAGTCCCTGTCGACCGCTGTTCGACCGTAGAACTTCAAAGCTGTCTGCCCTGCAAAAATCAACGGATTGCCCTCGGTCATCGAAAGGGCTGTTGCGTAGGGCATGTGGGTGTGAAAAGCGGCCTTTGCACGAGGGACGTTTTTGTGAATCCGTGCGTGGATGTAAAATGCAGTGGCTTCCGGCATGCCAGTGCCGGACACAACGTTGCCGTGGAAGTCGCAGACCAACAGCATGGACGCTGTCAACTCACTGAAGGCGTAACCGTAGGGGTTGACGATGAACAGGTCGTCGTAGCCCGGCGCGATGGCGGAGAAGTGGTTGCAGATCCCCTCCTCCATGCCATAACGCGCCGCCATGCGAAAACACGCAGCAAGGTCGACACGCGCTTGCCAGATTTCTTCGGTTTCAAGATTCGGCTGGTTCGGACCGGCGTTGACCGACAGTGCCGTGGTATTCAGCGAATGCGCCATTTAGGTTTTCCATCGGTTGCGGCCGCAAGGCCTCTGGTTCTTGTGTTTTACTGCCGCTTGGGCAGTCCGGCTCGGCTCGCTTCAGTTCGCCGCAGCTCCAATCGCGGTTTCCAGGTCGCCCCATAGCGCCTCTGTACCTTCTAGCCCGACATGCAGGCGGACCGATCGCGGGCTGATGCCGAAGGTCTGCGCCGAATTCGGCTGGGCCTTCTGTTGCAAGATGACTTCTGCCGGGACGACAAGGCTTTCGTGCCCACCCCAGCTGACGCCGAGTTTGAAATACTGAAGGGCGTTGCAAAAGACACTGACATCGACGCCTTCCTTGAAGATGAAGGAAAATAGCCCCGATGTTCCGACCAGCCCGGCAGGCAACGAGTAAGTAGTCGCCGGATGGCAGACGTGCTCGACCTGCCTATGATCTTTCAGTCGTTTAGCGATCTCAACGGCAGACGCCTCATGTGCCTTCATGCGCACCGGAAGGGTGCGCATGCCCCGCAACAGGAGCCAAGCATCGAATGGCGACAGCTTTCCGCCGAGATATGGATACACCTCGGCGCGAACCCGCCCTACGAGGTCCTTCGAGCCTGCAACAACCCCTGCGACTACATCACTGTGCCCGCCCAGGTACTTCGATGCCGAATGAAGAACCAGGTCTACGCCAAGCGACAGTGGTTTTTGGAAAATGGGGGTCGCCCAACTATTGTCTATGACGGAAATGACCCCGTACTGGCGGGCGAGAGATGCGAGCGCGCCGACATCGTGGGCCTCCATGACCCAACTGGTCGGGCTTTCCATATAGAACAGCTTCGCCCCCGGCAGAGCCTTGCAAACCGCGTCTTCGTCGCGGCCGTCCACATAGACGACGTTGACATTCATGCGCGTAAGCAAGGTACCGAAAAGGCGGAAAGCATCCGGGTAGATATGGCGAACCGCAACAATCCGGTCACCTGGCTTGACGAAAGAAAGGACTGTCGATGAGATTGCCGCCATGCCGCTGGCAAATCCGAGCGCGTCCTCGGCGCCCTCCAGTTTGGCCAGCATTTCTTCGAAGGCACGCACCGTCGGATTGAGGCCTCGCGTATAAACCGGACGATTGATTTCTCCGCGATAGGTGGCGACCATTTCCTCGTAGGTTGAAAATGTAAACAGCGAAGTCTGTACGATCGGCGGGACCACGGCATCGAAAGCGTTTGTCTGATCATGCGCAACAATGCGCGACGCATGTTGCAGTATGGGATCCTCGAAATTCACGTGATGTTCCTTGGATGATAGTGAAAACAGACGATGCTCAGGACGCGCGGGGCGTCTTCTTTCGGGATCTAGTGGGGGGTGCCACCTCGTCCTCTCTCGCCCTTAGGTAGTCTGACAGCTTCCGTCCTTCGGTGAGATTGTGCTGCTCGGATAGAGTTCCTGCCCGTTCGGCATCGCCGGCGATGATGGCGTCGACGATCGGTTTGTGCTGTTCAATGATCTCGTGTCCACTAGTAATCAACGAGTCGCTGGAGCGGATCGACATGCGAATCTGCTGCTCGATAAGGCCATATTGAGCGATCATTCGACTATGTCCCGTCAGTTCGATGATTGCCTTGTGAAGTGCAAAATCGGCGGCGGCGATCGCAGTACCCTGCGATGCCTCGCACGCCTCAACCAGCTTGGATAGCGAGGTGCGCAAGATGGTCGAACCAACGTCATCAATGCTTCTTGCGAGCAATTGAGCTGCCAGTCGTTCAACCGCCGATCGCAGCGTATACAGCTCCCAGACATCGTTCGACGTCATGCTGATGACGCTCCAACCCGTGTAGGGTACGAGGGTGATCAGACCCTCCTTTGCAAGCTGGTGCAATGCGCTGCGCAGAGTGGCCCTGGATAATCCCATCTCCTCGGACAGCTGAAGTTCGGTGATGCGCTCTCCCGGCGCGATGGCGCCGTTGACAATGGCGTCTCTCAACGCATCGGTCGCCTGAACCTCGATCGGCATCTTTACAATCGGCGAAATTGAACGTGGCGCCATCACCTGCTCCCCCCTGGTTGATCTGCTCGCAAGTGCCGCGAATACGCTGATACCCTTGGTATTTCTTGCGACACAGATTCACCTCTTACAAGGTCGTTTCAGCTTGTACCCGGATTAAAAGACGGCCGGTCGATGCACGAATGCGTGCGCACTGGTCTGCACTGTCGTAGGTGACCGTTGCAGACGGGTCATTGGTCTCGATCTCTGGCTGGGCACCGAAATGCAGCCGCGGAAGATAAATCTCGCTGTCGGCTGCGATAGCGCCATCGACATCGATCTCTGCTTCGAACACCCGCTGATCAGCCGCGAAAGACAGCTTAACGAGATCACCTTGCGAGAAACGTACAAATGGACGGCAAAATCCCTCCACGGCACGGCCGCCGGAATTGGGATCAACGGGATTTTCGCGCTGGTCAACGGAGTAGATCGAGAGGTCTTCCTGGTTCCAGCCGTCACCGATCTCAAGCGCATTCCGGTTCGAAGCGGTATAATTCCACAGCGTGCCGTGCAGCTTCAGGTCGTCAAATGCCTCATAGGTCAAGGTCAAAGCGTCGATATGTTGCTGCCAAGGCGCACTCGTGCGGTCGCCGCCCTGCCATGCCTGGTACGCGGCTGCACCATCAAGATCGAACGGGATGCCGAATTCGCCGATCAGCGTGGGGGCGCCGTCGGCGCCAAAGGTCTTGGAGATCTCAGCGATATCGCCCATCTGCTTGACGTAGCTCTCCTTGATCGCCTCGCGGCCATAAAGCATCTGGCCGGTGGTGAAGTCGTAGGCCTGTTCGGCATTGAAGCTCTTGGTATACAGCGTCGAGCTGTCGTACCAGTGGCTGGCATTGACCGAATGCGCCGGCATTTTTTTCGGGAACGGTCCGCCGACATAGATGCTGTAAGGCTCAAGCTCGGCAAATACCGCCCAAGAAGGGTTGTAGGTCTGGATAGCCAACGCAACGCCATCAAATAGCGGGGCATAAGCATCTTCGGCGGCATTGACCGGGAGACCGTGGCGCTTGCAGAAGAAGTCTTCAGCGACTGCGACAACCGTACCTTCTTTGACGGTATAGGCGCCCGCCGCTTCGAATGGGCAATTTTTGCCGTCAAGCCAGATCGACACGCCATCGGGATTGATAATCTCTTCGTCGCCGACTGAAAAAGCGCCCGTGTCGGGATCGCGCAGGATGCGTGGGACTGAGACCGGAATTCCTTGAGCCGCCAGAAGATTGTCGAGTGGCGACAGCGCGAGACCGATACGTGGATTTGACGGGTTCTCGGCAGTGGGCCTCAAGTGGCGGTAGCTGATCTCCTTGCCGATCCAGCCGGGAACTGGTTCGTTCAGCGTATCAAAGCCCAGGACGTTCGGAAGATCGGCAACCCTCGCCGCGACCGCTTTCATCGCCCCAATATAATGGGACTGTAGGTAGTCCTGCACGTTGACGCCGTCGATCATGAAGTCCGGGGTAAAGAGCCGTCCGGTGAAGAACAGTGTCCACATGATACCACCTGGAGACAGTCGGTGGTTGGAGCCCCACGTCATCTGAGGGTAGCTGTCCTGACGGCCACCTTTTGAGTAGTCGTATTTCAGTTGCATGACATGCGACAGACCGGCCGGGTGAAACTTGGTCAAGTCGAGGCCGACCGCTTCGAATACCCAGCCCGGCGCACCGCTACCGCCAGTCATGCGGCTCCACGCGTCCTCGTGGAAGTCGACGAAGACATACATCCCGTACTCGCCGGCCTTGCGGCATACTTCAGTGTAGTAATCGAGATAGGCCTCGTCATAGATGCCTGGCCCCTCATGTTCTACCGCTTCCCAGGTGGTGAGTAGGCGGAGAACATTGAAACCCCAGTGCTGCAGCCGTCCCAGATGCTCGTCGGCCTCTTCCAGCGGGAAGGGGCGGCCGATGAAGCTAACTGTCCGGTGATCGGAAAAATCCGTCGGAAAATTCGTCCCGCCATATGGATAAGGAAGCTTGCAGTCGCCACCAAGATTGACGCCGCGAAGCAAAGCCTCTCGCCCAAGACTATCGCGAAAGGAAGCACCGCGGACTGTGAGAGGCTGAAGCTGCATTGACGACCGGTCCTTGGAAAGAGGTTGAAGAGTGCGACGCTTGATCAGCGTCTTCTGGATCAATGCATAGGCGGGTTTTTGCTGCGATGCAATATTGGCGATTGACAATTGTCGCCAATCTTACGTACAAATTTCTCAGATGCCCAGGACAGCCAGGTCATCCAGCATGCTCACATCAAAACGAATAAAAGGGGATTGCATGAAAAGGTTGATTATCGCGGCCACAATGACCTTGCTGGCCGGCACCGCGCTTGCGGATACGAAGCTGAAAATCGTCGAAGTTCTGACCAGCCCGGAACGCACAGTCACGCTAAAGTCCATCGTGGCCAAGTTCGAAGCCGCAAATCCGGGGACGACGGTCGAGATCACCTCGCTGCCCTGGAGCGAAGCATTCCAGAAGTTCGCGACCATGGTATCGGCCGGAGACATCCCCGACGTCGTGGAAATGCCGGACAACTGGCTGTCGCTGTATGCGAACAACGGCCAGCTCGAGAGCCTTGAGCCTTATCTTGCCAAATGGCAGTACACCTCGGATTTGACAGAACAGTCGCTGGCGCTAGGCCGCGATGTCAAGAACACCGCCTACACTCTGCCTTATGGCCTCTACCTGCGGGCGATGTTCTACAACAAGAAGCTCTTTGCCCAGGCCGGCGTGACCGAGCCGCCGAAGACCATGGATGAATTCGTCAACGTCTCCAAGAAGATCGTCGAAAAGACCGGCAAATCAGGATATTGCCTGCGCGGCGGACCTGGCGGCCTCAATGGCTGGATGATGTTCGGCGCCTCGAATGCGGGTTCGTCGGACTTCTTCACCAAGGATGGCGTTTCTACTCTGAATGACGCCGGGTGGAAGAAAGGCCTGAACTTCCTGGTCGATTACTACAAAAACGGCCTTGCGCCCAAGGACAGCGTCAACTGGGGCTTCAACGAAGTTGTCGCTGGCTTCTATTCCGGTACCTGCGCGATGCTTGACCAGGATCCGGACGCTCTGATTGCTATCGCTGACCGTATGAAGCCCGAGGATTTCGGCGTCACTTCCATGCCCAAGGGTGCGGATGGCAAAGCCTTCCCGACCATCGGTTATGTCGGATGGTCGATGATGGCTAAGAGCCAGAACAAGGATCTCGCCTGGAAGCTGCTCGCCACGCTTGAGGGCCCTGAGGGTAACATGGAGTGGAACAAGCGCGTTGGCACGCTGCCGGTGCTGAAATCCGCCCAGAAGGACCCCTTCTATGCATCCGCACAGTTCAAAGGCTGGTTCGACGAACTCGCAGATCCGACCATCACGCCGATGCGTATGCCAACCTACCTCCAGGAATTTGCTTATTTCAAGGACGTTCTGACGCTCAAGACATCCCAGCAGGCCCTGCTCGGCGAAATCTCTGCCGATGCGATGGCCGACCAGTGGGCAGCCTATATGACCAAGGCACAGACGAAATTCCTGTCCAGCAAATAAGTCCTGACTGCGACCATGAACGTGTCCGGGGCGCAGACTTCGCCGCCCCGGCTCCCGTTCTGGTTCCGCAATGTTGCGGCATGGCCGAGCGCGCCGACTTGCGCTGACGCCCTGCGCTACGACAAGGATGCCATTCCGAGAGGTTACCTTTATGACGTCCCCAGTTTCGCCGGGCCGAACGTCGCCCTCGCCCATGCGGCTAGGCCGAATGATTGAACCCTATCTCTATGCCGGTCCATCGGTGTTGCTGATTGTCGCCCTCATCCTCGTTCCGCTTGCGCTTGGCGTTTCCTATGCCTTTCAGGATGTGCAGATCCTCAATCCGTTCTCTGGCGGATTTATCGGGCTTGAACATTTCAGGACGATCGTTGGAGACAAGATCTTCTATGAGGCGCTGGTCAACACCGTCTGGTGGACAGCCGCTTCGGTCATTCTGCAGTTCCTTTTCGGCCTCTTCCTCGCCCTTCTCCTCGACAAGCCATTCTACGGGCGTGGTCTTACGCAGGCGTTGATCTTCTTGCCCTGGGCCGTTCCTTCACTTCTGATGGGCCTGAACTGGGCATGGCTCTTCAACCCCGTCGTCGGTCCGCTCCCGCACTGGCTGAGCGCGCTCGGGATACTCTCCGACCCCAAGAACATCCTGTCCGATCCCGCGACCGCCATGTGGGGTCCCATCATCGCCAATGTCTGGGGCGGCATTCCCTTCTTCGCCATCACACTGCTGGCGGCGCTGCAGTCCATTCCGCGCGACCTTTATGAAGCGGCGGCGATCGACGGGGCGTCCCCGGTCCAGCGTTTCTGGTCTATCACTGTACCGTTTCTTGCGCCGACGATTATCATCACCGTGCTTCTGCGGACCATTTGGGTCGCTAATTTTGCAGATCTGATCGTAGTGATGACCAATGGCGGACCTGCGGATCACACGCAGATCCTCTCCAGCTACATCTTCACCATCGCATTTAAGCAGCTCGATTTCGGTTACGCCTCCGCGGTCGCCGTCGTGCTGGTGCTGCTTCTCTTCGTCTACGCTACGCTGATCATGGCCCTGCGTAAGAAGCTGCTGAAAGGCCACTGAGATATGAAGACGCCAAAGCTCCTTCTCACCATTCTCCACCGCCTCGCGCTGCTGCCCTACCTGATCTTTGCCCTTTTTCCGATCTACTGGCTGGTCAAGGTCTCCGTTACGCCAACGAACCTCCTCTATTCCGAGGGCGTCAGGCTGTGGCCATCACGGGCGACACTCGATCACTATATCTTCGTGCTGACCAACAGCGACTTCCCGATCTTCTTCAAGAACAGCCTCATCGTGTCGCTCGGGACGGCCTTCCTCGTCACCGTGTTGGCATCGCTTGCCGGCTATGCAATGTCGCGCTTCACCTTCCGCGGCAAGGCCGCGGTCCTGGGGCTGATGCTCTTGACCCAGATGTTCCCGCTGTCGATGCTGATCGCGCCGATCTTCAAGATGTATTCGACGCTCGGCATGACCAACAGTCTCGTCGGCCTGATCGTCGTCTACAGCGCCTTCAACGTGCCCTTCGCCGCTTTCCTGATGCAGTCCTTCTTCGATGGCGTACCTCAGGATCTCGAAGAAGCGGCAATGATCGACGGTGCAACGCGATTCACGGCCTTCCGGCAGATCATCCTGCCGCTGACTTTGCCAGGGATTGCCGCGACGCTCGGCTTTGTCTTTACCGCAGCCTGGAGCGAATTGCTGCTCGCGCTCATGCTCGTCTCGCAGGGAGCCGTGTCGACATTCCCGGTCGGCCTGCTGACCTTCGTGTCGAAATTCTCGGTGGACTTCGGTCAGATGATGGCAGCCTCCGTCATGGCGCTCGTCCCCGTGGGCCTCTTCTTCTTCGCCATCCAACGCTTCCTCGTTCAGGGCCTCACCGCTGGCGCTGTCAAAGGCTGAAAGAGTTCGAACATGTCATCCATCACCATCGACACCGTCCGTAAGTCTTACGGCCATCACACTGTCCTCCACGAGATCAGCCTTTCGATCGAGAACGGCGAATTCATCGTGCTCGTCGGTCCATCCGGTTGTGGCAAGTCCACCCTCCTGCGGATGATCGCTGGGCTCGAGGACGTAACCGACGGGGAAATCAGGATCGCTGGCACGCGCGTCAACGATCTCGCGCCCAAGAACCGCAACATCGCCATGGTTTTCCAGTCCTATGCGCTCTACCCGCATATGTCGGTCGCCGATAACATGAGCTACAGCCTGAAGCTCCGCAAACGCCCGAAGGATTTGATTGCCTCCGCCGTTGGCAATGCGGCTGAGGTCCTTGGTCTAAAGGCGCTGCTGGATCGTCGTCCGAAAGCTCTCTCCGGCGGCCAGAGGCAGCGCGTGGCTATGGGGCGCGCAATTGTTCGCGATCCCGCGGCTTTCCTCTTCGACGAACCGCTGTCGAACCTCGACGCCCGCTTGCGCGAACAGATGCGTTCGGAAATCAAGCGGCTGCACAAGGAGCTGAAGGCCACCTCGGTCTATGTCACCCACGACCAGATCGAAGCCATGACGCTGGCTGACCGCATCGTGGCTATGAATGAGGGCAGGGTGCAGCAGGTCGGCTCGCCGCTGGACCTGTACAGAAAGCCAGCCAATCTGTTCGTGGCGAGCTTCATCGGATCGCCCGGTATGAATTTCATGGAGGCGACCTATTCTGCAGAGGGCAACGGCTGCGTCATTCTCAAGGACGGTACGGCTCTTGCGACGGGTAAACCACTGCCGCTCCAGCCGGGCGCAAAACTTACAGTCGGCGTGCGGCCGGAAAACGTCGTTCTCGATCCGCGGGCCGATCTTGAAGTGGATGTTGATCTCATCGAGCCGACGGGCCTCGGCTTCATCCTGCACCTGAGACTTCATGACGTGCCGTTCAAGATCTTCACGCGCGACGAGATGAGCGTGGAAGCTCCGTCGAAGCTGAAGGTGACCTTGCCTCCCGAGCATTTGCACTTTTTCGGAGAAGACGGCCAGCGCATCGACTAACAGCGCCCTTCGCGGCCAAGAGGCTTCGCCGGATTTTCCTAGGGAAATCCGGCGGGTACACCGCCTACCACCCGCGGATTCCGTTGCAGCATTTCTCCACCGCCTACTGCATTTCCCGATGCAAGGCTGCGAACGAATGAGACACTCAAACTCACGACCTCCAAAATTGGCGACAATCGACAATGTCGGTTAGCAGCTGTCCAACGCAATGACCCTTTTGGTCATCGGGTGACCAAACTGCGACGACTACCCGGCCGCGCCGGCGCCTATTCCTTGAAGCAATGACACCGGATTTACCGCAATGAAGAAAATCAGGAACTCTGACGAGATTTGTGCCCAGGGCGACAGCGCCTCCCGGCGGATCGTGCTTGAGATCGCCGATCGGACGCTGGATCGTCTCGACAGCTATAAGCGCATGCGCGCCATCATGCGCATGGAGGGCAGTGTCCTCCATATCGGCACCCGGTCATGGGATCTGGCGAAGAAGCGGAACGTCTATCTCTTCGGGGCAGGAAAGGCCTGCAACCACATGGCGATGGCCGTTGACCATGTCCTCGGTGACTACCTAACGATGGGGATCGCCATCGTAAAAGTGACAGAAGAGACGGATCGTTTCCGTCGCACTGAGGTTGCTGTCGGCGGCCATCCGCTCCCCAACGAAGACGGGCACCGCGCCTCGCGAAAAATCATCGAAATCGTTGACAGGGCGGGGCCGGAGGATCTTTTCATCTGTGTCATCAGCGGCGGAAGCTCGGCTTTGATGTCCTGCCCGATCGATGGCATTTCGCTGCAGGACGAAATCGATGCGACCGACGTGCTGCTGAAATCGGGAGCCGGCATCTATGAAATCAACGCCGTGCGCCGCCACATCTCGGCGCTGAATGGCGGCATGCTTGCCAAGCGCATAAGGGATGTCGGCGCGGAATTGATTGGCTTCGGCATCAGCGATGCGGTCGGCAACCCGGCGACCGCCGACATCTCGATTCCCTATGCCGCCTACAAGAGCACGCCGATCGGTCCGGATCCGACCACGCTCGATGATGCGCGCGCCACGATCAACAACCGCAACCTTGCCGATCGCCTTCCGAAAACGATCGTCAACCATTTGATGAATGCGGGGCCCGACGCCGAAACGCCGAAGGCGTTTCCGAACAACACCTATTTCCTGCTCAACACGCTGCCGGACAGCTGCATCTACGCCAGGGAAATCTGCGAGGAGATGGGCATCCCCGCAATGATCGTCTCATCCTTTTTGGAAGGCGAGGCTCGAGACGCCGGAACGTTTTTCGCTGCAATGGCGCGCGAGATCCAAACCTACGGCAATCCGATCAAGGCGCCGTGCGTGCTTTTGAGCTCGGGCGAGGTCACGACGCTGATCGAGGATAGCTCTGTGATCCGCGGGCACGGCGGGCCCGGCCAGGAAATGGCCGTTGGATTTGCGATCACGGCAGCAAAGACACAGGGCGCCTGCCTGCTGTCCATCGACAGCGAAGGCACCGACGGCACGACGCGGGTCGCCGGCGGGATCACTGATTCCACGACCCTCGATGCCGCGACGTCCAGGCAGATCAATCTCTTTCGCAGCCTTCGCGAGCACAGCTGCTTCGAAGCGCTGGATGCCGTCTCGTCGGCCGTCTTCACAGGCAACACGGGCACCAATCTGTGCGATCTCACCATCGTTTATATTCCGGAAGCAAAGGCCAGTCACTGAAATGCCAGTTGCAGAAATCGAAGACAAAATCGTTTCCCTCCATGCGCAGCAGATCATCGACTGCAAATGCCGCCCGGCGATCGAGATTGAGGTGCGGACGGAAAGCGGTGCCATCGGCCTCGGCGCCGCCCCAACTGGCACGTCGGTTGGCATGCATGAGGCCTTTGTTTTGCGCGATGGCAATCCCGCATCGTACAAGGGCCTGAGTGTCCACAAGGCGGTGGAGAAGGCACTGGAGATCATTCGTCCGGCACTGATCGGTATGAATGTCTTCGACCAGCGGGCGATCGACGAGAAGATGATTGCGCTGGACGGCACGGTGGATAAGCACGCGCTTGGCGGCAACACGATATACTCCGCTTCAATTGCCGTGTTTCGAGCCGCGGCGGCCTCGCGCGGCATGCCGCTTTACCGTCACATTGCTGGTGGCGACCTGAAAACCGTGCCTGTGCCATGCTTTAATGTCATCAATGGCGGCCGCTACGAAAACCTTGTGCAGCCATTCAACGAATTTCTGATCGTTCCCTATGGTACCGACAGCATCGATACCGCGATCGAGATGGCGGTATCGATCTTTCATAAGATCGCTGACGTCCTGACCGATTATCTTGGGCACAAGCCACAAGTTGCGAGCTCCTACGGCTATGCCGCACCGTCCGACGACCCAGCAATCGTCCTGTCGCTGATGAAGAAGGCGATCGACGCCTGCGGTTATACCAACCGCGTGGCCTTCGCGCTCGATTGCGCTTCGAGTGAGATGTATGACAAGAACAGCAACACCTATCTCCTGAAGGGCGACCGGGTCTCGGCGGACGAATTGATCGCCTATGTCCAGGATCTGACCGAGATCTTTGATTTCGTCTTCATCGAGGACCTGCTCGACGAGAACGACTGGGACGGCTACAGCCGGGCCGTCAAGGCTCTTCCGCGCACGCTGGTTCTCGGCGACGACCTGACGGTGACCAGCTTGCCTCTATTGCGCCGAGCTCACGAGATGCGTGCGGTGGAAGGCTTCATCCTCAAGCCGAACCAGGTTGGCACCATCACCGAAGCAATGGACGCGTACCGGTTCGCCGCGGATCACGGCATGGTCGCCGTGCCTTCCGGGCGCTCGGGCGGGGTCGTCGATGATGTGGTGATGGATTTTTCCGTCGGCCTGCAGGTCCCTTTCCAGAAGAATGGAGCGCCGCGGTCGGGCGAACGCATCGAAAAGCTCAACTTTCTCATGCGCGCCAATGCTCGCAGCTCCGGCTGTAGGCTTTTCGATATTTCCCCGTTCCTTCGTTTCGCAACCAAGTCGATCCAGGAGGATCAGGCTGCGAGCCTGTGACCTCCGATCTCAAAGGCAAGACCATGTATCCCAGAATTGACTTTCTCTATCTCTCCGAGCCCGACATGATCGCGGCAGGTGTTCTCGATGCGGCAGAATGCGTTCGTGTCTGCGAGGAAACCTTCAGCCTGCTCGGCGAAGGCGACTACCTGATGGGCGGCGCCAACCACAACAATCACGGCATGAATATCGTGTTTCCCAAAGAGACGCGATTTCCCAACATGCCAGTGGCCGGTCCCGACCGCCGCTTCGCTGCGATGCCGGGCTATCTCGGCGGTCGCTTCGACGTCTGCGGCAACAAGTGGTACGGCTCCAATCATGCGAATGCCGCAAAGGGATTGCCGCGCTCGATCCTGACAATGATGCTGAACGACAAGGAGACGGGCGCCCCGCTCGCGATGATGTCGGCAAACCTCCTCAGCGCTGCGCGCACCGGTGGAGTTCCGGGTGTAGCGGCCAAGCATCTAGCGAACCCGGATTCGAAGGTCGCTTCGGTAGTCGGCTGCGGCCCGATCAACAAGGCCTGCTTCGTCGCGGTGATGAGCCAGATGAAAGCGATCGAGAAGGTCATCTGCTTCGATCTCTTCCTCGACAAGGCGAACGAGTTCGCGAACTGGGTGACCGAGGAATACGGCATTCCAGCCATCGGCGTCGACAAGGCGGAGGACGGCTTCCGTGACGTCGACGTCATCACCCTCGCGGCATCGCGGCTAAAGCCGCTGTTCTTCAAGGACAATTGGATCAAGAAGGGCGCCACGATCCTGGTATCGGGTCCCGTCAATGCCGATGAATCTCTCCTCACGGACTGCAAGATCGTCTACGATCACACCGCCCTCCACGAGGCGTATGTCGCGGATGCGATCGCATCCGGCGACAAGGATGCCTATTACAGCAGTGTCATCGGCGGGCCGTTCTACCGTCTTATCGACGCCGGCAAGCTGCCGGCGCTGCCGGATTCAATCGGCATGGGCGACGTGGTCAATGGTCAAAAGTCGGCCCGCGAGACACCAGATGATCGCATCATCTTCATTGCCTGCGGAATGGCCGTGTTCGATATAAGCTGGAGTTACGAGCTCTACCAGAACGCCCTCGATAAGGGCATCGGGCAATTGCTAAATCTCTGGGAGCGGCCACACCAAGGTTGAGTGACGTAGATCATTCAGGGCGAGGTCGGGCGTCTTTTTGGCGTCCGGCTTTGGAGCTCAGAAACAAATTGACGACAGTATCGTCGGGCGACCGCGCTTCCGGCATATTCCGCCCCTGCTCTTTCTCGTCCAGAAGATAGTCCGCTCCAAAACCGCTTAGCACCGCTCCTGATTCCGCAATCCATTCCCGAAGTCGCTCCCAGAACTCGTTCATTTTCGCGGCCCCCAATTACCCTATGTTTTCGAAGCACATCGCCACACCCATTCCACCGCCGATGCAAAGCGTTGCCAGACCTTTACGCGTGTTCCGACGCTTCATTTCGAAGAGAAGCGTATTTGCGATCCGTGCTCCGGATGCCCCAATCGGATGGCCGATGGCGATCGCTCCACCGTTGACATTGACGATAGCTGGGTCCCATCCAAGATCGTTGTTAACCGCACAGGCCTGAGCGGCGAACGCCTCGTTCGCTTCCACCAGATCAAGGTCCAATATCGACCAACCTGCCCTCTCCAATGCCTTGCGGGAAGCAGGTATCGGGCCTGTACCCATTAGGCGAGGGTCGACGCCAGCAGTTGCCCAAGACACGATCCGGGCCAGTGGTGCAATACCACGGCGAGCCGCCTCTTCCTCCGTCATCAGAAGAACGGCAGCCGCTCCGTCATTGATCCCGGACGCATTGGCAGCCGTGACCGTGCCTTCCTTGTCAAAAGCTGGCTTCAGTTTAGCGACGCTCTCAAAGGTCGCGCCATGTCGAATGTACTCGTCGGCATCTACGTTAATCTCACCCTTTCGGCCTTGGATGACGAACGGAACGATCTCGTCCTTGAAACGACCAGCCACCTGCGCAGCTTCAGCTTTGTTCTGTGAAGCGACGGCGAACTCATCCTGGACTTCACGGGAAAGCTGCCATTGCCGTGCGACGTTTTCAGCGGTGATGCCCATGTGGTAGCCGTAGAAGGCATCGGTCAGACCATCCTTGATCATGATGTCTACCATCTTGAGGTCGCCCATCTTGGTGCCTGCCCGCAGATGTGCCACGTGTGGAGACAAGGACATCGACTCTTGGCCACCTGCAACAACAATCTTCGCATCACCCAAGGCTATCTGCTGCATCCCAAGGGCGATTGCCCGTAGGCCCGAGCCACACACCTGGTTAACGCCCCAAGCGGTCGCCTCCTGTGGGATACCAGCCTTCATCGCAGCCTGCCGTGCAGGGTTCTGCCCCTCGCCCGCCTGCAGAACCTGGCCAAGGATGACTTCGTTCACTTCGCTGGCGTCGACGCTTCCCCGCTCCAGCACAGCTTTCACGACAGCCGCCCCTAGCTCATGCGCCGGGACATTGGCGAACGCTCCGTTGAATGAACCGACTGCTGTCCGAGCGGCACTTGCGATAACGATTGATGGTTGAGCCATCCTATCCTCCAAGTTTGATATGAATTAGGTCCGAAGCTCTGATCGGTTTCCGAAATGAGCGAGCGCTTCGGGGTTTGCGAGAGCTTCCATGTTCTTGACCGGCCGACCGTGGACAATCTCGCGCACGGCGAGTTCAACGATCTTTCCCGACTTAGTTCGCGGTATCTCTGGGACCGCGACGATCTTTGCGGGAACGTGCCGAGGAGAGGCTCCAACCCGTATTTTATCGCGGATCGTCTTTGAGAGGTTCTCATCCAGGTCCACACCGGGCGCTAGTCGGACGAACAGAACAACGCGGACATCGTCATCCCAATCCTGCCCGATGCACAGGGCCTCTTCTACCTCGGGAAGCTGCTCGACCTGATTGTAGATTTCAGCAGTTCCGATACGCACCCCGCCGGGATTGAGGGTTGCATCCGAACGACCATGGATAATCAGGCCGTCGTGCTCAGTCCATTCCGCGAAGTCACCGTGACACCATACGTTGTCGAAGCGCTCAAAATAAGCTGCCTTGTACTTAGCCTTGTCCGGGTCATTCCAGAACATCACCGGCATCGATGGGAAGGCCTTGGTGCAGACAAGCTCACCCTTCTCCTGTCGAACGGGTTGCCCCGTATCGTCCCAGACATCCATGGCGAGGCCGAGGCCCGGACCCTGAATTTCGCCTCGCCATACTGGCGACAGTGAATTTCCCAGCACGAAGCATGAGACAATATCGGTGCCGCCCGAGATAGAAGCCAGCTGGACCTGGTTCTTGATCCCCTCATAGACGAACGAGAAACCCTCGGGTGACAGAGGCGACCCTGTCGATGTCATCAGTCGTAGCGCCGACAAGTCGTGCGAGGTGATTGGCGTCAGACCGCTCTTTCTGACAGCATCGATGTATTTGGCCGACGTTCCGAAGACCGCAAAGCCTTCCGTCTGCGCATAGTCCAACAAAACGTTTCCGTCGGGCGCAAAAGGTGAGCCGTCGTAGAGGCAGAGGGTAGCCCCCGCCGCCAATCCTACAACAAGCCAGTTCCACATCATCCAGCCACAGGTCGTGAAGTAGAAGACCTTATCGCCGGGAACGACACCGCAATGCAGGCGATGCTCCTTGACGAGCTGAAGCAGGGAGCCGCCAGCTGAATGAACGATGCATTTCGGGACACCAGTCGTTCCCGACGAGAAAAGGATGAAAAGCGGGTGCGAGAACGGAAGGCGCGTGAATTCCACAGGCTTCGCGTCATATGGTTTGGTGAAGTCCTCAAGCAGCCAGGCCCCTGGCGTGGCGTCGAGTGCCGAAGTCACGCCACCTGCATACGGAACGATTACCGTAGGGACACCAAGCCGTCCGGCAATTGCGCCCACTTTCGAGGCTATATTCTGGAGCTTGCCATTGTACCAATAGCCGCTGCAAGCGATAAACAGCTTGGGTTCGATCTGCCCGAAGCGATCCATGACTCCCTGTTCGCCGAAGTCTGGCGAACACGAAGACCAAATGGCGCCGATAGATGCTGCCGCGAGCATGAAGGCGACAGTCTCCGGAAGGTTGGGCATCATGGCAGCGATGCGGTCGCCTTCTCCGATGCCAAGCGCTCGCAATGCCTGCTGCAGCTTCGACACCACCTCATGGAGATGATCCCACGACCAGCGATAGGAAACCTTGTCCTCGCCCCGGAACACGAGGGCATCCGCTGATCCCGTAGTGGAGAGCAGGTTTTCAGCGAAATTGAGGGACGCATCCGGAAAGAACGACGCCTCAAGCATCTGATCCGCATTGATCAACGCTCGTTCGCCGCGATCTCCCTTGATGCCACAAAAGTCCCAAACAGCCGTCCAGAAGTCAGCCCGGCTATTGATTGACCAAGCGTGCAAGTCAGAAAAGCTGTTCAATTCCTGAGAATACCGGCGGTTGGCGTCCTGCATGAAGGCAAACATCGGCGTTGACCGCCGAAACTCGTCCGACGGCGTCCACAAAGGCAAGTTGTCTTTCATCGATCTCCTCCTCTGGAGTTTACGGCTAGCTTGCCCGGAAAATCTCCAGCGCGACTATCTGTGCGAGCGTGCGGCTCAGTTCATCGGTGAGTAGTTTTTCATGTGAATGGAAACGCGAACTCGGCGTGGGCACCGAGATCGCGTAGAGGTCGCCCTGCAGGTCGTAGAATGCCGCACCAACGGCCGAGATGCCCACTGTGTGTTGGTCCCGGTCGAAGGCAACGCCAGTTTCCCGGATTGACTCGATCTCAGCCTGATAGGCTTTAAGCAGTTTCGGGTCTTCAGCGATTGACGGCTGCTCCTCGGCTAGCCTTGCGAGAACTTGCTTGTCACTCAGTTTGGCCAAGCAGGCTTTTCCGTTCGCTGAATCGCAAAGCGGGAAACTCTCGCCCACGAAGGAAACGGTTCGAAGTCGGTGCGTGCCAGGTATCTGGTCCACGAAAACAAGCCGTTTCGATCTGAATATGGCCAGATCGACTGTTTCCTTCGTCCGGCGGGCCAGGTCGACCAGGTAGGGCCGCAGCATTTCGAGCACGTCGATACGAGCCGATTCAGCAAGAGCGCCAATCTCCGGTCCAAGGCGAATGCCTCGTTCTGGGCTTGCGGCAATGACGAATTGTTCTGCTTGAAGAGCGCCAACGATGCGCTGCACCGTTGAACGCGGCAGACCAACACGATCAGCGATCTGTCCAAGACTCAAGCCGTCGCTTTCATTTTTGAGGCTCCGCAGGATGGCCGCTGCTCGCGCGATCACCTGAATGCCCGAACGGCTATCATCGTTGCTCTTAAATGCGTCCGTCATGAACTACCTCGACTGCTTACGGCCTGCACCTGCGTCAGAACCCAACCTGATCGCCACCCTTGAGACCCAATATTTGACGAGCTTCTGCTGGGGTCGCGACCTCATGTCCCAGTTCATGCAGGATTGTCTTAATCTTGCCAACCTGCTCCGCGTTGGAATTCGCGAGCTTGCCACGCCCGATATACAGGGAGTCCTCTAGACCGACACGAACAGAGCCGCCCAACATTGCCGATTGCGTCGCGAATGGCATCTGGAAGCGTCCAGCGGCCAGTACCGACCAGCGATACTGATCACCAAACAGTCTGTCGGCAGTACGCTTCATGAACATGAGATTGTCCAGCTCAGGACCAATCCCGCCAAGGATGCCGAATATCATCTGAACGAAGAACGGCCCCTTTACGAGACCCCGATCGACGAAGTGGGCGAGATTGTAGAGGTGACCGACATCATAGCATTCGTGCTCGAACTTCGTCCCGTGCTCTTCGCCCAATATCTTCAGAATGCGTTCGATATCCCGGAACGTATTACGGAAGATAAAATCGTCTGTTCCGCGTAGGTAAGGCTCTTCCCACTCATACTTCCAGCTAGAGTAGCGGTCAGCGAGCGGATAGATGCCGAAGTTCATGGAGCCCATATTCAATGAGCACATTTCGGGCTTCGCCACGAGAGGCGCCGCGAGCCGATCCTCTACCGTCATATTGAGGCCGCCGCCGGTTGTGATGTTGATCACCGCATCGGTGGCTTGCTTGATGCGTGGCAGGAACTGCATAAACACGGCCGGATCCGGGGTCGGACGACCGTCGTTTGGATCTCGTGCGTGCAGATGAAGAATTGAGGCACCCGCCTCGGCCGCTTCAACGGACTGCCTGGCTATGTCATCAGGCGTGAACGGGAGCGCATCGGACATCGTGGGCGTGTGGATGCCCCCGGTCACTGCGCAGGTGATAATAACTTTCTTCGACAAATCGGCCATTTCAGTTCCTTTCTTAAGCGGACCAGCCGCTCATAGTTCTGGTGGCACGGGGCGGCTGAGCCGCCCCGCGCCCTCTCTTGCGCTAGGACTGCTGCACCGCCTCAGTGCCGTTGACGCTATCCGCCACTGAGGTGCGAGCGTTCCTGGTTTCCGGGAGAAAGAGCATGGTCAAACCAGCCCCAAGGAAACCAATCGCGCAAAGTCCGATGCCCGTCGCCAAGCCATAACGTGTTCCGATTTGGCCAAGAACGAAGGGAGCGAATGCAGAGATGCCGCGACCAACATTGAAGCAGAAGCCTGCTCCGGTCCCACGGACACGGGCTGGGTATAGCTCCGGGAAGTACGATCCGAACGGACCGGCATAGGCAAAGAAAATTGCCAACAGCGGCCCCATCCAGAACAGCACGTTGTTGTCGTGGATAGACGCGTAGATCGGGAGCATGATCGTCGCGCCCGTAAAGCAAATGAGAAGCGAGGTACGCCGCCCGATCTTGTCAGCAAGAAAGCCGAAGATCTGATATCCAATGAACATGCCGACATTGAGCATAATGATGAATGTCGTCATGTGGCTGGCGTCCAGCCCACGCTCTTGGACCAGATAGGTCGGCAGCCATGTGTTGGTCCCCCAGTAACCAACGAGAGCGCAGCTTGCTGCGACTGTTCCCAGGATGGTTTTGCGCCGAAGCTCTCCAGAGAAGATCTCTGCTACGGAGGCACGTTGTTTGGTGGCAGCACCTGCGGACTTCTTCTTCTCTTCTGCCCAAACCTGCGACTCTGGAACGAAGAAAAGGATGTAAATCACGGTAATGATCGCCCCGCCGCCACACAGGAAGAGCACACGCCATCCCCAGTTCGGCATGATCGAATGGGCAAGCACGGCTGCAATTCCAAAGCCGATGGGCCACGCGCTCAGCACGAACGAGATCACGCGTCCACGTAGGTGCTTGGGCCACGTCTCATTGATGAATGCGGCGGCAACACCCCACACACCACCGAGGCCGAGACCAGCGACGAAGCGCAAGATCAGCATATCCGTCCAACCACGCGCTAGAGCGGCCGCAGCCGTAAACAGGCCGAAAACAAGAAGGCTGATGATAAGCGCCTTTCTGCGCCCGTAGTTGTCGGAGTACCACCCGATGACGACGCTACTGAGGCCCACGCCGATCATCCCTGCAGTCCCCAACAGACCGGCATCCGCAAGCGTCAGGTTCCACTCCTTGATGATGAGTGGCAGCGCCAGCGCGAGTAGCATGAAATCCATTGCGTCGAAGGCATAGCTTGCAAATGAAGCCGCCATGACGTGCCACCTACTCGATGCGCCAACCGTATCAACTTGCTCACTGGTATTTCTCAAGGCAAAGACCTCCCGTTCTATGGCCAAAAAAATTGCTATTGGAAGACGACGCGGCGGCGAATTGGCACGAGCGAGATCCCGGTTCTTTCGCTTATGATCCCCCAGATTCCTCGGGGTGCCTTCAGCATGATCACGATTGCCAATGCACCCAGGATCATTAGGTAAGTCGTACCCAAGTCGGCCAGCGTTTCGCGAAGCAAGAAGAAGACGATGGTCCCGACGATCGGCCCTTCGATGGTGCCGATGCCACCAATCACGGCGATGAAGATCACGTAGGCAGTCCAGTCATTCACGCTGAAGGCGGCATCAGGCGAGATGCGCAATTTCTGCAGGAAGATGAAAGACCCAACCATAGTCGTGAGACCTGCGACGCTGACATAGACCGTCATTTTCGTGAGCCAGGCATTGATGCCCAGGCTTTCTGAAGCGATCTCGCTGTCCCTCAATCCGGTGAGGGCTAGCCCCATCTTTGAACGGAGCAAGAGGACAACGAAAAGCAAGGCGACCACGGCGAGAGCCAGACCGGTCCAGTAGATGAAGATCTCGCGCCATTCTCTGCTGCTCGCTATCCCAGTAATGACGGAGGTGGGCAGGCTTGAGCCGGAGCCCCCGCCAAGCGAGGAGATCTGCGCAAAAGAAAGCCGGAGCACTTCCGCAAAGACCCAGCTGCCAATGGCAAAATACGCACCATGGAGGCGGAAAAGCAGTGTCCCAATCGGAACTGCAATGGCAGCACCGAGGATGCCCGCAACGAGGATCGCTAGCAGTGGGTCCATTCCGAGGAAGATGGCTAAGGCGAAAAGCATGTAACCGCCAAAGCCGACGAATGCCTGCTGTCCGACCGACACGAGTCCACAATAACCGGCAAGGAGGTTCCAAAGGCTGGCAAGCGCTAGGAACGAAAACATCTCGCCCAGCAGACGGATGTTGGCGCGGCCCGTGAGCCACGGCGCTGCTACCAACGCAATCAGCACGAGACAGGCGACAATCGAGGTTGCGCGGCTGGCAGGGGTAAAGCGTTCAATTCGGAAGCTCATGTCCGTCAATCCATTCTGGGGAAGAGGCCGCGCGGGCTGAAGGCCAACACAACAAAGAACACGATGTGACCTGCGAGGATCTGCCACCCGGGTGAAATCTGAGCGCCGATAGCCTGGGCAACACCGAGCACTATCCCTCCCGCGAGTGTCCCCCAGAGGTTTCCAAGCCCGCCGATGATCACCGCCTCGAAGCCAAAGATCAGTCTGGTCGGGCCGGAAGCAGGATCGAAGTTGGTGCGAATTGCCAGAAAGATGCCCGCGATAGCGACGACGCCCAGTGAAAGAGCCATGGCCATTCCGAAGATGTGGCGACGGTCAATCATCATCAGCTGTGCCACTTCGCCATCGTCCGATGTCGCACGAAATGCCCGCCCGAGGGATGTGTGGAAGAAGACTCGGTCGAGACCAAAGATCACCAAGATCGAGACAACAAACATCAGCAAGGGGAGCAGTCCGATTGTAAGCCCGGAGAAGACCTCAAAACTCGCTGTTTCAAGGGGTCCGGCTGGCAAGCGCCGACTGTCTGCGGTGAAGCCCAGGAGCAGCCCGTTCTGCAACAGAACGGATATTCCGAACGTCACCAACAAGGGCGAAAGAAGGTCTTTGCCAATTGTCGGATTGAGCAAGAAGCGTTGCATCACATATCCGATTACGGCCATGATCGGGACAACAAGCAGCGCTGATGCCAACGGGTGTAAACCTGTTGCCTGCACGATGACCAAGGCAACGTAGGCGGCCAATACGATAAGGTCTCCATGCGCGATGTTCACTAGACGCATGACGCCGAAGATCAGCGAAAGACCCGCTGCAAACAAAGCGTAGAGGCCGCCTAGTAAGATTCCTTGAATGATGGCGTTTATCCAATCCATGGCGATCACGTCCCGAAGTAAGCAGCCGTGACTTCGGCCCTGCTGAATTGAGATGGTTCACCCGCAAGCGAGACTTTCCCCTCTTGCATGCAGACGAAGCGATGAGCGACTGAAAGTGCTCGCGAGACATCCTGCTCGACCAGGATCGCCGATACGCCGCTTTCCACGATGGTCGGAAGCACCGCATAGATGTCCTTGATAACCACCGGAGCTAGGCCGAGTGATATCTCGTCGAAGAGGATGACATCTGGATTGGCCATCAAGGCTCGCCCGATGGCGACCATCTGCTGCTGACCTCCGGACAAAGCCGTACCGGGATTTTTTCGCCTTTCAGCGAGGATTGGGAACAGGGAATATATGCGGTCGAGGGACCATTTTCCTGACTGTGCCCTTTCCCCACCGATGACGAGATTTTCTTCGACGGTCAGCGAGCGAAACAGGCGTCGACCTTCGGGAACAAGTGCAATTCCTCCACGGGCAATCTTGTCGGGCCGTTGGCCACCAATCTCCTTGCCGTGCAAACGGACCATCTCACTGCGGCAGGGCACCAGGCCCGTGATTGCCTTCAAAAGCGTGCTCTTGCCTGCACCATTCGCGCCGATGAGGGCGAGTACTTCACCTCGACACAGGGTCAGGTCGACGCCGAACAATGCCTGGAAGTCGCCATATCCGGCTCGAAGGCCGTGTGTAGATAGAAGGACGTCAGGCATGCACGGCCTCCCCTTCAATTCCCATGTAGATCGCCGCAACCTCAGGACTTGCCATCGTCGCGGCTGGGTCGCCCTCGGCGATCTTGCGGCCGAAGTCGATGACCGCGATGCGGTCGACAACAGCCAACAGCGCGTGAACGACGTGTTCGATCCAGATTATCGACACGCCTTCCTTGCGGACGCTTTTGATGGCCGCGACGAGTTCAACACACTCCGGCTCGGTGAGACCGCCAGCGATCTCGTCGAGCAGAAGTAACTTCGGGGAACTTGCGAGCGCCCTTGCCATCTCCAGTCGCTTGCGTTCCAGAAGGGTGAGTTGACCGGCAAGGGTGTTTGCTTTTTTCGCCAGCCCCGTCAGTTCCAGAATCTCAACGGCTTTCGCAGCTCCTGCTGCCTCGGTCGCGCGGCCTCCGAAAGTGGCGCCTACCAAGACGTTCTCGTAGGTTGTCATACCGACAAATGGATGAGGTATTTGAAAGGAGCGCCCAATACCCCGATGACAGCGGCTACGCGCAGGAACGCGCGTTACGTCGGAGCCGTCAAAGTGTATCGTCCCGCTGTCCGGCAACGTCGTCCCAGCGATGAGATTAAAGAGCGTTGTCTTCCCTGCACCGTTCGGACCAATGATCCCTAACGCCTCCCCGGCATCAACTGACAATGAAACCTTGTCGGTGACTTGGAGAGCGCCGTACCGCTTGCTTACCGTGTCCAGTTTTATGATAGGCATCGTATTCTCTCGATTTTGGGCTGCCCGTGTGACGAGCAGCCCTGAACTCAATCTCAGAGGAGTTTGAGTTCGCCGCCGACCGGGATTTCAGGTGCAGTTTTGTTGGTCGTGATCACCAGCTCTGCCTTCCCGTTCACGTTCTGCCACTGACCAGCAACGAGAGGGGTTTTCGTCACGTTTTTCACTGGCCCCTTGGACCAATCCACCGGCCCAACAATGGTCTTCAAGTTGGTCGTCTTGATCGCATCGATAATGGCAGCGGGGTCTTCGAGGTCGGCGCTACGCTTCACCACGTCCGCGACCACCTCGAAGAGAGCGTGCTTGAAGCCGATAGGCTGCGTCCAAGGACGGTTCGTGGCTTTCACGAAACCTTCGGCGAGGTCCTTCGAGCTTTCACCCGTGAGACTGGAAGAGAACGGATGATTGGGCGACCACCAGATCTCCGAGGAGAGGCCGATCCCGCGTTCTCCCAGAGAAGCGATCACTGAGGGGAACAGTAGCGCCTTGCCGATGGTGACAATCTTGGGCTTGAGGCCCTGCTGACCGGCTTGGCTCCAGAACGTGGCGAAGTCGGGCGGGATCATGTTCCCAGTGACGAACTCCACGCCAGCTGCCTTAAATGCGGAAATCTGGGCTGAAAAGTCATCTGACATCGGCTGATATCGGCCGGGATCTGTCAAAGCATATCCCGCGTCCTTAAGCGGCTTGGGGAAGCCACGTTCTGGATCACCCCACGCGTTGCCATCGGCATCATTGGGGAAAAGCCCGCCCACTTTCTTTGCAACGTTGGGATTGTCCCAAAGAGAAAGGAATGCGCCGATAACGTCTTCCAAGCCCCAGAAGAAATGGTAGGTGGACTCGAAGCCTTTGTCCGGCACTCCATTTCGACCGAAGAAGTAGGGTTGCCATGGGCAGTCGGTGGTGATGCAAGGCGTGCCGTTTGCTTCCGCCTGGTCGGAGACCGGGTTCACCGTGTCCGGTGTTGAGGCCGCGACAATGATGTCGACCTCGTCCTTCAGGATCAAGTCGGCTGCTACTTCAGCAGCGCGGTTAGGGTTGGACTGGCTATCCTTGGAGATAACTTCGATGGCCCAGGACTTTCCGTTGTTGTCGACGCTGGAAAGCGATTTCTTGATGCCATTGAGAATATAGTCATTCGCCTCGGCGAAGCCTGCCAAAGGTCCGGTGACGGGGCTGACGTGACCGACTTTGATTGTCGGCGTGTCTGCGTAGGCCCGCGTGAAGCGCAAAATAGCAGGTGCAGCGATCAGTCCGAGACTAGCCTGCAGGACCGTTCTGCGTGTTATTCTTTTCGTACCGATTTTGTCATTCGAACCCATTGTATCCTCCCAGAAAAGTTCGATTGAAGTTAGATCGTCACGTCCTGCGTGACCTGCCGGTAGAGAATTGGCAGCAGCTCGCCGAGATATCCCATCTCCTCGGTGGCATGCTGATGTAGACCTCGCGCCAGATCGTCGGTTACCAGCTCATGCCGTATCGCCGCCTTCTGCTCTTCCGAGAACGGGTGATCCGGATCGCGGCTCTCAACATGGCCGAGAAAGAACCGAGACCGCATTTCGCAGCCGTAATCGGTGTTGCGAACGAAGTGCGTCATCCGACCGAGGTTTACAGGCTTCTCCAGACTGCCGATGCGTGCACAAACCGCAGTTCCATCAAAGGCCGCGTACCGAGCCTGGTCGAAGAATTCCGTAGGATCTCGGAAGTTGATCCTCAGCTTGAACAAGGGGCCGTCGTCACCGCCGAGATACTCGTGAACGAGATGACTGGAGCCAATGTAGCTTCCGGACTGGCGTTCCTCCCAGTCGCTGAAGACGTGATCGCGCGGATGCCACAGCTTGTACTGCTCGGTACCCCCGAGCCAGCCGAACCACCAGTCCACCATCTTTGCTTTGCATCGTGGCATACGGGTGTAGGCACATACAGTTTTGAACCCGTCGTCATAATCCACGACGCCCGACTCGATCTTCAGATAGCCCGGATTCAGCAGGTCGTTAGCGTTCTCGAACCGCATAGTCTTCTCCTCAGGCTACCGCACGGAGCTTATCAGCGACGGGTATCGCGGCTCCTGTCGGGTTGGCGCAGATGGTGAGGTCGAATTTTCCGTCCGATTGACGCCATTGCCCGCCAACAATCGGAACTTTCGCGACGTTTTTGATGCCAGATGCCGACCAGTCGACGGTACCGAGTAAGGTGTCAGTTTTCGTCGCCTTGATTGCCTCGACAACGGAGCCTGCGTCGCTCGGGTCACTCGCCCGCTTCAGCACGTCGACAGCAACGTCCAGCAGCGCATGCTTGAGTCCGACTGCCTGTGTCCATTGCCTGCCGGTCGCCTTCTGCCATTCCTCTGCCATAGCCGACGAGGTGTCTCCGGTCGTAGCCGAGTGCGAAGGATAGCTTGGATGCCATGCGACTTCTGTCGACAGACCGTTCGCAGTCGGGCCGATGGCCTCAAGCGTCGTTGGCAGCAGCAGAGCCTTTCCAATGGTCGCAATTTTGGGCTGAAAGCCCTGCTGTTTCGCCTGACTCCAAAATGCGAAGAACTCTGGTGGGATCATCGTCGCTGCAACGATATCAACCCCCTCGGACTTCATCTTGGCGATCTGGGCCGTAAAGTCTTCAGCCATGGGCGTATAGCGCCCAGTATCGACTACCGTGTAGCCTCCTTGTGCCAGTGCGGGCGGGAAGCCAAATTTGGCGTCTCCCCAAGCATTGCCATCTGCGTCATTGGGGAAAAGCAAACCAACCTTCTTGTTGGTATCGATGGTCCCCCACAGACCCATGTACGCAGCGATGACGTCCTCCAAACCGAAGGCAAAGAGGTAGCTCCAGTCAAAGCCCTTGTCCGGCGTGCTATTGCGGCCGAAGACAAAGGGTTGCCACGGGCAAGCTGTCCCTATCATCGGTATCCCGTTCAGCTCTGCTTGATCGGCGACCGGAACGACAGTGTCTGGACCGCCAGCGGTGATAAGCAGACTGACTTCGTCCTTCAGAGCGAGCTGATTTGCCAGCTCTGATGCACGGCTAGGATTTGACTGACTGTCCTTGATAAGGATTTCGATCGGGCGGCCGTTTGCGCCTTGCTCCAGCTTGGATTTGAAACGCTGAAGAAGAAAGCGATCTGGTTCGCCGAAAAACGCCAACGGACCGGTTTGCGGCGTGACAAAACCGACGCGTATGGGCTTTCCACCGGCAAATGCACGCCCCTTTGTCAGCGCGGGTGCGGCAACAGCGAGTGTGGTAGCTTGTATGAACGTTCTTCGATTTAACCCTGTAATCCTCATAGTCTGCCTCCTCCCAAAGGCTGGTCTATCGCTTCGCTTCTTATTCGACCGGTTTGAAGCTCCTGAGATATTGCGACACGCGTGTTCTAAGCGCGTCGACACCCTCCTCTGTCCAAGCTCGGAACCCTTCTCCGGATTTCATCCCAAGCCGCCCGTCCTCAACCAGCTTTTGAAGGTAAGGCGATGGACCGGGGTCGCGATTGAGGTGTTCGAGCACGACGTTATGGATGTCGAGTGTCAGATCAGTTCCAACGAGATCGGCGTTTTCCAATGGCCCCAGTACTGCCAACCGCCGTCCAAAGCTTGATTTGACAACAGTGTCGACGGTCTCGGCGTCAGCGATGCCCTCGGCTACAATGGCTATCGCTTCCCGCCACAGTGCGTGCTGCAACCGGTTCCCCACGAAGCCTGGAACATCCTTTTTAACGTGGACCGGCGTCTTGCCGACCGATGCTAAAAGATCAATCATCTCGGCGACGGTGTGAGGGTCGGTGTTTGCCGTACCCACCACTTCGACGAGCGGTACGAGAAATGGCGGGTTCCACCAATGCGTTCCGAGTATGCGCTCGCCCGTTTCCAATCCGGCTGCGATGTCGGTTATTGGAATGACCGATGTGTTTGAGGCGAGAGTGGCATGCTTAGGCGACAGGCGTACAAGATCAGCGAATATCGATCGCTTCAGGTCCAGCTTCTCGGGCGCAGCCTCGACGACTACGTCAGCATCGATCACTGCATCTGCCAGCACAGCATGACCGGTGACGAGGTCCTGCGCTCCATCCGGCAAACCAAGGTCGAAAAGGTTCTTTGCAATCCGAGAGCGGAGAGTGTCGAGAGCCGGTTGATGGGCATCGAACACCGCTACGCTGTGACCTGCGACTGCAAAGACCTGGGCGATGCCGTGGCCCATGAGCCCTGCCCCGATCACCGCGATTTTCTTCTTGATATCTGACATGATCAGCCCGCAGTGTATCCGCCATCGGCGTAAAGGATGTGCCCCGTGTAGAAGTCTGAAGCGCGCGACGCCAGGAAGAGCAACGGGCCCGCCAGATCATCTGGCTCGCCCAACCGCCCTTTCGGAACACGGGCAAGAAATCCCTTGCGGACCTCCTGTGCCTTCTCGGTTTCGTCGAACATCCAAGCGGTCAGCGGCGAACGAAATACCGTCGGTGCTATCGCATTCACCGTGATCCCCGTCGGACCCCACTCACAGCCGAGCGCACGGGTTAGGCCGTCAACTGCGGACTTCGATGCACAGTAGGCGGAATATCCCGCCGGATGTCCCAAGAGCCCGCGTGCGGAGGACATGAAGACGACTTTGCCGCCATCCCCCTGCTCCAGCATGCGCTTGCCGACGGCCCGGGCCATCAGCCAGCTTTGCGAAACGTTGGCGTCCATGACATCAAGAAAACGCTCAGGAGCCATGTCGACGATCTTGGCAACATCGTTCTTGCCGGACGCGACGACCAGGATATCTACTCGGCCGAAGCGAGCGACCGTCTCGGCGACAATAGCCTCGCAGTCTGCCTCGGTCGCCGGACGTCGATTGATCGAGAGAACTTCAGCATCGAGATGAACACACGCCTCTTCAGTCTCACGGAGCGCATTCTCATTGCCTGCAACAATCGCAAGCTTTGTGCCTGCTCCTGCAAGAATGCGTGCAGCAAGCGCTCCGAATGCTCCTGAGGCACCCGTCACAATGGCCACTTTGCCGGTGATATCGAACATATTGAGGGGCTTGCGCAGTGTTTCTTCCGCAATCATTGGACCGCTCCCGTAGGGTATGGAATTACGACGATCATCTTGCAGACGTGGTTGGATCGGTTGACGATCTCGCGAACCTCGCCGGGTGCAATCGTGCAGCTATCCAAGGCTTTCAAGACCGTTTCATTGCCTCCAACAATGACCGTCATTTCCCCTTCGAGAACGACGTAGACTTTTTCAAACGGTGTTGAATCGGGACCTGCTCGTCCGCCTGGAAGAAACTGCGACAACCCAACCCACTGGTTTTTTGGCCCGCCTTCTTCGAAACCCTGCAGCCGCAATCCAGAGCACCCATGGTGGTTGGGCGCCTCATATGGCTTGGCTTCCTGGAACCGCTTTGTGAACATGTCTCCTCCCGTTCACTTTGGCTTTTCGGACTCGTCATCCGTTGATCAGCAGTGACGCCATCTCCTCTTGCGGCGTCACTCCATCTCGGCTGCCGTTACCGTTGGCAGCGGCTCGTCTTCAGAAGTTGTCACCCTTCTCGATGCGGTATTCCTGGCCCTTGTCCATCATGGCCACGAGCCGGATGATGCAACCGTCGCCGCGATCCCAGTTGATCGGGAAAAATGCGAACGTGCAGCGCTTGCCTGTGACCGCATCGAGATCGCCGCCCACGTTTTCGATACCGAGGATGCCAGCCTTGAAAATCTTTTGGTGGACAGGTTCCCATTCCGGGAAATCGTCCTTCCAGTCGCGTCCGCCCGACCACTCTTTGTACTCGTCGGCTAGGTGCGGCAGGAGTGGCCCGTTGCGCTGTGGACCAATAGCGGTTGCGAGCGGATGGTCGTTTGCCTGCGTATCGTGGCCGACGACCTTGACGCCCTTTTCGATCATCCAGTCGGCTGCCGACGGCACCAAACCTGGGCAATAAGCGAAATAGTCACCGTCCTCATACTGCTTATGCCAGCCGGTGTTGATGATCAGAACGTCGCCTTTGCGGATCGCATGGCCGCAAGCTTTTTCGAGGTCCTCGCCCGTGATCGGCTCCCATTTCTTCTTTGGTATGGAGACAACGATGCCCGTACCGAAGAAGTGTGGGAGGGGCACTTCATCGATGAAGGGTGTACCCTGCACAACGTGCGCAGGTGCGTCGATATGGGTGGTTACGTGCATCGTTGTAGTGATGGTCTGCGACAGCACGCCGGACTTGGCCATGTAGTGCATGCGCTCGATACGCACGTCCCTGAAGTAGGGCCAGTTTGGGCACTGATACCCGAAGCGGTGCGATAGATTGTAGAACTCGATCCCCATCGGGTTATCGAGGTTATCCTGAAATTCGATCCCACGGACAGTAATTGACATACAGAAATCCTCCTCGCCTCGCGATGCGCGGCGTAGCGTTCGATCCAGATTTTGGCTGACTCCTCCCAGAGCGCCTGTACCCTTATACGGTACATCTGTATCATTTTTTGTCAACCCGTTTCGGAACGGCTCACGACGCAACGTCGACCGGACGTAAAATGGAGGCGGTTTACTAGGCGTTTTCCCGGGATGGTGCGCTGACGAAATGGGAGATGAGAACAAGGCGCCATGCCAAAAGGAGAAGGAAGTCGGGGAAGCGGTCCCCTACGGCCGAATGGGAACCGCCGAGGACCTGACTTGAATGGCTGTGTTCCTTGCTCGGCGATTCACGTCGTTTCTCAGTGCTATGTCGATGGCGGGCAGATGAGCTGACAATCGCACAGCCCGTTTAGGAAGCACGCCAATTGCGTCGCGGCTCTCGCCCGCGGCGCTTGTCGATGAGGCAGCCTTTGGCTTTTATCATTGGTGGATCAAAGACCAAGTTGATCCACGGCCGCGATCACGCCTCGGAGCTCTGCCAGACCCTTTAGACGACCGATACATGAATACCCCGGATTGACGGATTTGTTTTGATCGTCGATCAGCAGATGGCCATGGTCTGGCCTGAACGGGATGACGGCATCCTGACGCCCAACGCCTTCTCGCCGCCGCTCCTCGTTGCGCAAAGCCAACACTAGGGAGACCATGTTGACGTCTCCGTCGAGGTGGTCCGACTCGATAAAGGATCCGTCCGCTTCCTTTTTCACATTCCGAAGATGGGCGAAATGAACCCGCGGCGCAAACCGCTTGGCCATCTCGGTCAAATCATTACCCACGCGCGATCCGTATGAGCCGGCGCAGAGAGTAATCCCGTTCGTCTCATGGTCGACCGCGTCTAGGATGAGTTGGATGTCATCCGGCTGAGATACGATCCGCGGCAGGCCAAACAACGAAAATGGCGGATCGTCCGGATGGATTGCGAGCTTGACCCCGTGTTCCACTGCGACCGGCACGACCTCCTTAAGAAACTCGATGAGGTTGGCGCGCATGTCCTGCGAGGACAGTTCGTCAAAGGACGCGATATGACCACGGATTGTCTCACGTGTATGCGTATCTTCCTTCCCTGGTAGCCCAGCTATGATGTTTGTTTCCAGCGTCGCCACATCGGACCCGGACATCGCCTCGAACCGATGCTGCGCCTTCTCCAAAAGGTCTGGTTCGTAGGTTTTTTCGGCCCTGGGGCGCTTCAGTACGAAAACGTCGTAAGCGGCAAAATCGGCCATGTCGAACCGAAGCGCGAGGCCGCCCGTCTCTGTCGGATACCGGAGACTTGTGCGTGTCCAGTCGACAACCGGCATGAAATTGTAACAAACGACCGGCACTCCGGCACGGCCAATATTGGCAAGGCTTTCCTTCCAGCTGTCTACATAGCGGCGTTGCTCGTTGTTACGCAGTTTGATTGCCGAATGCACCGGAATGGATTCACAGACTGACCAGACCATCCCGGCGCCTTCGATCTGAGCCTTGTGGGAAAGGATATCATCCAAACTCCACGCACGACCGTCATACTTGTGATGCAAGGCCGTGACGATCCCATGAGCGCCGGCTTGCCGCGCGTGTGACAAGGTCACCGGATCATCATTGCCGAACCAACGCCAGCTTTCGAGCATTCCGTCCTCCAAATTTATTGTTGGACATTATTTGCATAAAAACGCGTAAATTGCAATGAAAGAATCTATTTGCCAAAATATGACCAACATAATATGAGCTTTTTGACCATGGAAGAGGAGCGCATCGGTGAACGCGTCAGAGGGAGAGCCCAAAGCGTCGGCAGTCGACGAGATCGTCGGGCAGATACGCACGCTTATCCGCGAACGGGGTCTGGGCGTGGGTGATGTATTGCCAAGCGAGGTTGAGCTTGCGGAAAAGTTCGCCTCAAGTCGCAACACGGTGCGCGAAGCATTTCGCACGCTGAAAGCCTACGGCATTGCGGAGTCACGGCAGAAGCTCGGCCTTGTTCTGACCGATCAGCATCGCAACGCGATGCAGGATCTATTCGCCTTTGCCATGGAGATATCGGCTGACGCGTTTCAGGACATCCAGGGTTATCGGCGTCTGACGGAGATGAATCTTTTCGAGCTTCTGTTGGTGAACCTTTCGCAGGATCACCTTTGCGAAGTTGAGGACGTAAACGCAGCTATCCTGAACGCCGCAACGGCCGAAGATGCATCCGAACTCGACTTCAAATTTCATATGTTGCTGGTCGCAGCCGCCGGCAATCGCACACTCACGGAAACCTACGCCATGCTGAAACCTGTCATCCAGCGGGTGATGATGGCAGGAAAGTCGCAGCGTTCGACTTTGAAGAGCGTCTTCAATGAGCACCAATCCATCATCGAAGCGCTTCGTAATAAGGACAGGATTGCCTTTGCTTACCATATGGATCGGCATTTGAGCGCTGGATTGGTCTTCATTCCGGATGGTGCCGCTCCACAAAAATCAATCTGAGGGAGGAGTGGGATATGAGAGAATTCTCGGGGAAGGTCGCAGTTGTAACCGGCACCACCGGGATAGGCCTTGCGGCGGCGCTCAAGCTGGCGCGAGACGGTGCAAGCGTTGTTGCAGTCGGGATCGACACCGCGGCAAACGATCAGCTTACGGCGGTGGCAGCTGGCGAGGCTCTCAGGATCGACGTCATCACTGCCGACATGACTGATGCGGGTGCGGTGAAGGCAGCATTTGACCAAGCCGCGGCCGGGTCCGGCGGAATCGACATCATCGTCAATTCCGCCGCGATCCATCCGTACGGGGATGCCGTCGGCACGCCGTTCGACGTCTTCATGCGCTGCATGGCCGTCAATGTCGGCTCGATCCATCTGTCGGCACAGTTCGGCGTTCCTCATATGCGCCAACGCGGCGGTGGTGTGATCATCAATCTCTCAAGCGTACAGGGGTTTGCCTGCCAGAACGGCGTTTCCGCCTATGTCGCCTCAAAAGGCGCGATCCACGCCATGACCCGCGCCATGGCGCTCGATTTTGCCCGGGACCGCATCAGGGTCGTCTCAGTCAGCCCCGGCTCCGTTCGCACGCCCATTCTGGAGCTGGCCGCTCGAACCTTTGAAGGCGAAGACGCCGACATCAATGCCGTATTCGATCGCTTCGGAGCAGCGCACCCTCTCGGCCGCATTGGCGAGCCGGAGGAGGTCACCGATCTCATAGCTTTTCTTGCATCCAGCAAGGCGGCATTTATCACGGGATCCGATCATCGCATCGACGGGGGCCTGACGGCCGGCATCGGCGTGCGCTGAGCACTGTACGAGGAATAGCCATGACACAGAAGCTGACACGCAGCGAGATCAACCGGACCATTCGTGAAGCGGAAGCCTTCATGGCTTCGTTCGGCTATGTTTTGCCCCCGTTTGCGAACTGGGGGCCTGAGGAGATGACCAGGCGCAGGGGTGACATCGGCAACATCATTGCGGCCGGGCTCGGGTGGGATATTACCGATTTCGGCATGGGGGACTTCGAGAAAAACGGCCTACTGTTATTTACGGCCCGAAACGGTCGACTGTCCGACCTGAAACGTGGTGGCGGCATGCTCTATGCCGAAAAAGCTATGATTTCTCGTCAAAATCAGGTGACGCCCAACCATACCCACATCCTCAAGACCGAGGACATCATCAACCGAGGCGGTGGTACGCTCATAGTTGAGCTGTTCGGTGGTCGCGACGGCGTCTGCGATCCCCATTTAGGGACGACAATTCTCTGCGACGGCATCGCCAGAACGTTGCCACCGGGCGGCAGGCTGCACTTGCAACCGGGTGAAAGCGTGACGCTGATGCCGGGGGATTGGCACTCGTTCTGGGCCGAAGGATCTGACGTCTTCGTTGCGGAGGTATCGACCGTCAACGACGACGCTGCAGACAACATTTTCCAGGATAACCGAGTCACGCGCTTTTCCGGCATAGAGGAGGACGAGCAGCCATACCGTCTTCTGGTTCCAGACTATGCTGAGTGGCTCAAGTAGCATTGTCATGTCTGAGTTCGTCACCTCGAAAATCCCGGGAACGGGGCCCGTACCCGCAGCAGACAGCGCCTTCCTGGAGGAGTTGCGAGGGATTGTCGGCACGAAGCATGTGCTCACCACGGTTTCAGCGTCGCGCCGCTACACAAGCGGATATCGCTACGGCCAAGGGAAGGCCCTTGCGGTTGTCCGGCCCAAAAGCCTGATGCAGATGTGGCGGGTCCTCGAAACCTGCATGCGCGCAGGAAAAATCGTCATTCCCCAGGCGGCGAATACCGGGCTGACCGGAGGGTCCACGCCCTTCGGCAATGATTATGACCGCGACGTTGTCGTCATCAACACGATGCGTATCAAGACGCTCCACCTCATCGATCATGGGAAACAGGTCGTCTGCCTACCGGGCGTCACGCTGGATGAACTCGAGAAAGCGCTGAAGCCCCACGGACGCGAACCCCATTCGGTGATAGGGTCGTCCTGCCTCGGTGCATCGGTTCATGGCGGTATCGCCAACAATTCCGGAGGATCGCTGATCCATCGCGGCCCGGCCTATACCGAACTGGCGCTATTTGCGAAGGTTGACGAACAGGGCGCTCTCGGTCTTGTCAATCACCTCGGCATCGAACTCGGCGCATCGCCTGAGGAGATTCTGAGACGTCTCGACCGGGGCGAGTTCAGGGATGTCGATATCAGCGCTGATGACAGGGCTGCCTCCGACCGGGATTATGCCGTCCATATCCGCGATATCGAGGCATCGACTCCCGCCCGCTTCAATGGCGACCCGAGACGGCTCTACGAAGCGTCCGGGTCATCAGGACGGATCCTGATTTTTGCCGTACGCCTCGACACCTTCGAAGCCGAGAAGAACACCCGCGTCTTTTACATAGGGACAAACGATCCGGATGATCTCACCGATTTGCGCCGGACGATGCTTTCTTCGTTCCGTACCCTCCCAATCGCGGCCGAGTATATCCATCGGGACGCCTACGATATTGCAGAACGGTACGGGAAAGACACGTTCCTGCTGATCAAATGGCTGGGGACCAGTCGACTGCCGTCGCTGTTTGCGGCCAAGAGCCGCATCGACGATCTCGCCGGCCGCCTGCGATTTCTTCCTGCCAATCTCAGCGACCGCTTGCTTCAAGCGGTCAGCCATATTCTCCCGAGCCATCTGCCGAAGACAATGGGCGATTACCGCAACAGGTTTGAGCACCATCTGCTGATCAAGGCGGGTGGCGATTGCATCGGCGAAACGCGGGATTATCTGCAGAAGCGGTTTTGCTCGGCAGCGCACGCTGCGTTCTTCGAATGCGATCCGACGGAGGCGTCTGCGGCGTTTCTGCACAGGTTCGCCGTCGCCGGGGCAGCCGTCAGGTATCGGATCGTGCACGCCCGCGAGGTCAGTGACATCGTAGCCCTAGATATCGCACTACCGCGCAACACGACGCAATGGGTGGAAACGTTGCCCGCCTCAATCGAGCGGGACATTCGCAAGAAGCTCTATTACGGCCACTTCTTCTGCCACGTGTTTCACCAGGATTACATCATTGGGAAGAACGCCGACTGGCAGCAGGTCGAACACCAGATGTTAGCTATCCTGCACCAACGAGGCGCAAAGTATCCGGCCGAGCACAATGTCGGCCATCTCTATAAGGCAGAGCGTGCGGTCGTTTCCCATTATCATGAACTCGATCCCTGCAATTGCTTCAATCCTGGCATCGGTTCCACGTCCAAGCTACTGCGCTGGAGGAACATGCCGGTATCCAGCAACACCCCGCACGCTATCAATTGACAGGAGCATGCCTTGAAACTCGTTCGTTTTGGTCACCCCGGCGCGGAGAAACCCGGTCTGCTGGATCGAGAGGGACGGATCCGCGATCTGTCCATGCATATCGCGGATATCGACGGCGCCTCGATCGGTCCGGAAACCCTTCGGGCCATCGGCGAACTCGATCCGCAAGCTCTTCCCATCGTCGAGAACACGGTACGTCTCGGATCGTGCATTACGCGCGTTGGAAACTTCATCGCGGTCGGCCTGAACTATGCCGACCACGCCGCGGAAAGCGGAATGCCGATCCCGGAGGAGCCGATCCTCTTCAACAAGGCACCCTCCTGTATCGTCGGGCCTAACGATACGGTGCTGATACCGCCAGGATCTGAAAAGACCGACTGGGAAGTCGAGCTTGCGATTGTAATCGGCAAAACGGCCTCCTACGTGTCGGAAGATGCCGCTCTCGAGCATGTTGCTGGCTATTGTATCTGCAACGACGTGTCGGAGCGCTCTTACCAGCTGGAACGGGGTGGCACTTGGACGAAAGGCAAAGGGTGCCCGACTTTCGGTCCCCTTGGCCCCTGGCTTGTGACCACGGACGAGGTCGATGTGGACAATTTGTCCATGTCGCTGAAAGTCAACGGGGAGCTGGTCCAGAACGGATCGACCAAGACAATGATTTTCCGGGTTCCCTTCATCGTCTCCTACATCTCCCAGTTCATGAGGCTTCTGCCTGGTGACGTCATCACCACCGGCACGCCACCCGGCGTGGGCATGGGTTTTAAGCCGCCAAGATACCTCAAGGCCGGCGATACGATGGAAGTCTCCATCGGGGGACTCGGGGTCCAGCGCCAAAGCGTTGCCGCCGCCTGATCCACTCACCTGCTAGCGATCGGGCGGCACGCACGATCGCATTACCAATCGGCGCTGCCATCGGCAGATGCCCTAACAAGGAGGACGTAATGGGGCGATTGAATGGAAAGACCTGCTTTCTAACAGGCGCGGCACAGGGGATCGGTCGCGAAGTATTGGACGCTTTCTTGCGAGAGGGCGCGGTGGTCCTTGCCTCTGATATCAACGGAGACGGGTTAAAAGCTCTTGCCGATCTCGATGGCGTGACGACAATCGAGCTCGACGTCACCGATCCCGACGCGGTCCAGGCCACAGCCATACGTTTCCCTGACATATCCGTCCTGGTCAATTGCGCTGGCTACGTCGCAACCGGGACCATCCTGGAATGCTCGTCGAAGCAGCTTGATCTGAGCCTGGAAGTCAACGTCAAGTCGATGTTCAATACGATCTCGGCGTTCCTCCCGAACATGGCGCAGCGAAGGGCGGGGAGCATCATCAATATCGCATCCGTCGTGTCCTCGATCATGGCCGCGCCGGAACGTTTCGCTTACGCGACGAGCAAAGCCGCCGTCGTCGGACTGACCATGTCGGTCGCCCGCGATTTTGCCGCGCTTGGCGTGCGCTGCAACGCCATCAGCCCAGGCACGGTCGAAACACCCTCTCTTCACGCACGCATGGAAGCGACCGGCGACGCCGAAGAGGCTCGCAAGAAGTTCGTATCCCGACAACTCATGGGACGCCTAGGGACAGCGGGGGAGATCGCCGCGATCGCCGTGCTGATGGCTTCGGAAGAGGCCACGTTCATGACCGGTTCCAACATCGTAATTGATGGCGGCATGAGCCTTTAGACTACGTCTTCGTCAGGAACGTCGAGAGCCGTACGGCCAGCGAATCGTCGAGTGGCCTGCCTTGAAGGAGGCGATACCAGAATACACCGTGTAACGCATCAACTGAAAGTTCCAAATCAAGACTATCGCTGAGCTCCCCCCGCGAAATGCCACTTTTGATGATCGTTGCAGCGATCTCTGCACGCGGCAATACAAAGCGCTCCCGGAAAACTTTCAGAAACGCCTCATCGGTCTGGGCCGACGCGATCAGATTGCGAATAGCAGGCCCGTCTTTGCCGATAATTCGGAAAAGATTTGCAAGGAAACGCTCAAGCGTTGCCTGGACCGGGCCGCTATCAATCACCTCATCCTGCGACGCACTATCAAGAAAAGCGTCAAGCACAAGCTCCGCCTTGCTCGACCAGCGACGATAGATGGTCTGACGCCCCACCCCCGCCGCCGACGCGATCGATGCAATTGTGACATCTGCATAGCCTTTCTCGCTTACGAGCTTCCTCGTAACTTCAAGCAAAGCCGGCGTGGCCTCTTCATCACGGGGCCGCCCCGCTGACCTAGCGGGTTGGACTTTATCGGTTTCCATACCTTCTCCTATTGCGAGAATGCAGTCTCGCATATATAGAGACTTTAGTCTCGTAATTATCAGCAATCAGCGACGTATCATCTTTAATGGAGAAGACATTGCAGCAACTCAAGCCCTTAGGAGCCTTGACGCTCCTTTGTGTCGCCTGCCTCACTATCATGGTTGGCTGTGTCATTGTTCCCGGCCTGCCGGGGATCGCGAGTGCACTTGGCGTACCATCTGCATCTAGCTGGCTGGTAACACTGCCTTCACTGGGCGTGGCGATATTCGGTCTCGCGGTCGGTCGACTTATCGAGCGCATAGGGAGCCGTCGGGCCCTCTTAGCAGGGTTAGGACTTTACGGTCTCCTCGGTTATGCCGCTGTGTGGATGCACGGATACGTCGCCGTTCTCCTCAATCGCTTTCTCTTGGGCGGGGCCACAGCGATTGTCATGTCAGCTGGCACGACGTTGATCTCAGAATTCTTCGACGGAGACGCTCGGCTCAAGATGATTGCTCGTCAAGGAATGGCGATCGAACTCGGCGGTGTCGTTTTCCTAGCAATTGGCGGAATATTGGCAGGGATCAGCTGGCAACATCCGTTTCTCCTCTATTTGGTCTCTTGGATATTCGCCGCGATGGTGATCGTCTTCGTGCCGCGTACTCACGAGTCACCACGTTCTGCCGAAGCCAATATTTCGATTTCTGCTCCACCGATGTGGGACGTCTATCTCGCTGCGACCTGCTCCATGATCGTCTTCTTCGCGGCAGTGATCCTGCTCCCGCAGAAGCTGGCCGAAATGGGCCTAGGCGAAGCTGAAATCGGTTACTTCCTGTCCTTCATCTCATTGGTGGCAGTCGGCGCCGCGTTTACAATGCCCTACCTCATAGGACCTCTTGGAGCCGCCCGAACATCGATGAGTGCCTTTGCAGCTTACGCCGTAGGACATCTTCTATTCTTTTCGGCGGGATCGCTTTCGCTCACTATCTTAGGCGGTATCCTCATTGGGTGCGGCTTCGGGTTTTCGATACCACTTGTCAATCATCTCACGATCGAGCGGAGCCCTCCAGCATTGAGAGGACGGCTGTTGGGTTATCTGTCAGTGGCAATATTCATGGGGCAGTTTCTGTCTGCCTTCATCGAAATGTTGCCCATCTCCCGCGCCGGCTTTTTCCTTGTCGCGGCGTTGGTCGCTTTCCTGACGCTGTGTGTCTTTGCAACCAGAACCCGCGCTGAGAGCAATACCCGAAACAGTCACGCATGAACCTGGTTCGATGGCGTCTCAGCTTTCAACGGCGCTACCCGATTCCCGGGCGACACGGAGTGATGTCTGGATCACGTCCCGCATCCAGCGATGCGCTGGATCGGCATCGTTGGAGCTGTGCCACAAAAGGGAGATTGGCACCGAAGGCATTTCAAACGGTGGGCGAGATGTCCTCAGCCCAAGTTGCCGCTCGAAATAACGCGCCAGGCTACCGTGAACGGTTGCCACGACGGGCGTGGCCAGAACGATGAATGGGATCGACAGCAGGTGCCGTGTCGTCATGGAAATGCGTCGCGGTTCGTCCATCATGGCAAGCTGATCACCGACCGCGTCGCGGCTAGATACTTTCCCAGACAGCCCGACATGGCGCGCTGATAAATATTCGTCCAATCCGATCGGATTGCCGAATTTTAGCAAAGCGCCATTATACAGGCAAAGGTAGTCATCGGTATGAAGAAGTTTGCGCTTGTGGTGGATCTGCCCTTCCGAGAACACGCCTACCGCCATGTCGATCATACCCGTGTCGAGTTCACGCAGGACGTCCACTTCATCGATACTGCGAAGCTGCAGGCGAATCCCCGGCGCGTCCCGATCTACTCGGCGCAGTATTTCGGGAATGATCAGAACTTCTGCGGCATCTGGAAGTGCAATCGTGAAGGTCCGCTCGGCGGAGATGGGGTCAAAGGCTGCGGACCGGCTGACCAGCCTATCGATTTCCGTCATGACCTTCGAAACGGGCTCGACGAGCGTGCGCGCGTAAGGCGTCATTACCAGACCGCCAGCATCCCGCGTGAAGAGCTCGTCCCCCATGGCTTTTCGCAAACGGGCAAGGTTGTAGCTCATGGCAGACTGGCTGATGCCCAGCTCTTCAGCCGCCTTAGTGACACTTGTGAGAGCAAGGAGCTGTTGCAGGCTGTTCAGAAGGTTGAGGTCAATGTCCTTCATCAGTCACATCGATTTCGCTAATTAGTGTCATTTGTTGGACTGATAATCGGTTGGAGATTAAATTTCAATCATCGCAATTCAAAACAGGAGACACTCGATGACTTCTTTCGGACGTCGTAACCTTCTCAAGGGCATTCCGGCCCTCGCAGCAGGAGCAGTAGGAGCAGCCATGATAAAAGCATCCCCAACCGAAGCCGCGGATACGTTGGCCGCTCCCGAAAGCAGCGTTGTTACCTATCTGCCGGTCGCTGCCCAAAAGCAGCTGATCACAAATTCTCAGCTGCTCAAGGGCAAGTCCTACGAAACATTCTTCAATCCGCAGCTGGTCGTACCGACGCAGGACGCACTCGCTCTGCAAATTGGACCTTTGGACAAGGCAGATTGCCTGACCCCGAGCGTCGCCGATCTGAACCGCTTGATCGATCCGTCCTACAAGACGCCCAAGCAGGGCTATGCGGTTCTCGACGGTTCGACCGTTTACGTGCAGAACAGCCTGTTCTTTCCCCGCGCCACTGCCGAGATGTTCCGCTGGTGGTTCACTTGGCATCCGATCGAAAAAGAACGCTACATGCTCTGGTTCCCGCACGCCCATATCGAAAACAGCGTGAAAGACCCTGCCCGCCTCGCTAACAAGAGCCTCAGCTATGAGGATCGGCTTTACGACAATCCGAACTACGTCAAGGAGCTTGTCGGTCCTCAGGCCATGGAGCTTTTGATCCGCTTCACCGACCCTGCAAAGCTCGGCTTTGACGCTGCAGCCTTCAAGCGCGCCGGCTTTACCGCGAATGCGAGCGGCATCGTCGGTCCAGCACAGGCGCCCGACGTCATCAACTCGATGATGATCCACATTGCACGTGATGTCGAAGGTGGTATGGAACTTGTCAGCCGGTACTGGATCGGTTCGCACCCGGAAATGCGGCGTTTCGCCGGTTCCGAGAAGGCCGCTGCAATGATGGCGCACGTCGGCTGGAACGACCAGCTGGCAGAAATGACCGCTTACGAACTCGCCGTTCATGACATGATCGAGTTCAATCACCTGGCCGGTATTCTTCCTAACTTGTTTGCGCAGTTTGGCGAGGGGTAAGCGCATGAGTTTGACGAGCAAGATTGCTGCCACGGCGGGCGTGATCGCCGTTGCCACGACAATGGGCGTGTCGCCGTCCCCCGCAGCGGATAAGTTTCTCTGGGGGGCGGCTTCGGCCGCCTACCAAGTCGAAGGATCGACCACCGCAGACGGGAAGGGACCTTCTGTCTGGGACGACTACCTCGACCGACTTCACCTCGCGGGTCCCGGCATTTCAGGCGCTGTCGCCATCGATTTCTACAATCGCAACCAGTACCTGAAAGACATTGCGCTGTTCAAGAAACTCGCGCTGACGAGCTATCGTTTCTCGATTTCTTGGCCCCGGATCATCCCGGACGGGCTCGGACCAGTAAACCCTGCTGCCGTAGCGCACTATCGCCAGTTCATAACCGACCTGAAGGCGGCCGGCATCAAGCCGATGCTCACGCTCTATCACTGGGACATGCCTTCATCACTCGCCGCTGCCGGCGGCTGGGAAAATCGTGACTCGGTGAAGTGGTTCGAGCGCTATGCCGACGCCATCTTCGCCAACTTTCACGACCAAGTGGATCTATTCGTTCTGCTGAACGAGCCCTCGGTCGAAAGGGCAACCAAGACGCTCGCTGAAGATATCCGCGATAATGGCAAGGGTGACTTCAAGATCCTGCCGGATGCCGACCATATGGCGGTTTCGCTGAAGACCTATAACCACATCCTGCTTGCCGGAGCTGCGGCAAAGAAAAGCTTCGAAGTGCACGGCTACAAAGGACAGCTAGGCCTTGCGCTGCCCCTATTCCCGACGATCAACGAGGATGGTGCCAGCGACGCGGACAAGAAGTCCGCTGTCTTGGCGGATGGCGTGCTGAACCGATGGTTCCTTGATGCCATGTACAGGGGCACCTACCCGCAGGACGTGCTCGACATGGCATCGGCGCGCGGCTTGGACACGGGTATCCAGCCGGAAGACGCAAAGACGATCGGGGAAGCCCACTTCGATTTCCTCGGCATCAACTTCTATTCGCCAATGTATGTCCGGCATGGCGCCACGCCGATCGATGATTTCTCCGCCGAACAGTATCTGCCAAAGACGGTGTACTCGGCTTTCAACGGCGCCGTGCGTCCTGATCAGTTCAAAGCACTGCTGGGTCGTATGAAAAGCGAATACGGCAATCCACCGGTCTATATCACCGAGAACGGCGCCGGCTTTTCCGGAGAAGATGTGATGAAGAACGGCAAGGTGGATGATCTTCAGCGCTGCCGTTATCTGGTCACTCACATCGACGCCATGAAATCCGCAATGTCGGAAGGTGCTGACGTCAGGGGCTACCATGTCTGGTCCAGCCACGACAATCTTGAGTGGCTCAGCGGATATGCCAGCCGGTTCGGCATGATCTATGTCGATTGGGACACGCAGACGCGCACGCCGAAACTAAGTGCCGATCTCTATGCCCGCATCATCCGTGGCGACAAGGTGACCGAAGCGGACTGTGTCGCTAGAAACTGAGGTTTCGGGTCGCGCCTTACAGTTGGCGTGGCCCGGATCGTGCCATGAAGGAATCGCCCCACTCCTTCATGGCACGCAAGACCGGCCACAGTGTCTTGCCGAACTCCGTCAGTGAGTATTCGACCCGAGGCGGCACCTCGGCAAACACCTCTCTGTTGACAATGCCGTCGTCCTCCAGTTGCCTGAGCTGCAAAGTGATCGAGCGCTGGCTCGGATCGCCCGTCATCCGGCGCAGCTCTCCAAAGCGCTTGGGACCATCCAGTAGATGGTAGATGATGACAGGTTTCCATTTACCGCCGGCGACGTCGACTGTTGCTTCCACGGGGCAGTTGTAAGTTTCCTTGGCCATCCAGAAATCCCAATAGTGTACTTTTTACCCCTATGCGCAGAATTGTTGCCTAGTTGCAATATGGAAGTTTGAAAAGGTAGTAATCAAGGCACGTAAAGGAGAATTTCAATGAAGGCAGCATATTACGAAAAGCAGGGCGGACCTGAGGTTTTGACAGTCGGCGAGCTTCCCGATCCGGAGCCTGGCCACGGACAGGTCCGCGTGAAGGTCGCGATATCTGGACTTAACCCGACCGACCTTAAGACCCGCAGCGGTTTTGCCGGCGCTCCGATGCCCTTCCCCAAAATTGTTCCTCACCAGGATGGCGCGGGGACGATCGATAAAGTTGGCCCAGGCGTATCGCCGGATCGCATCGGCGAACGTGTCTGGCTCTACAAGGCGCAGACCGGACAGCCTTTTGGCACGGCAGCCGAGTACGTTACCCTTCCATCGGAGCACGCGGTTCCTCTTGGGGATAAGGCATCCTTCGAGATCGGAGCATCGCTCGGTATTGCTGCAATCACCGCTCATCGTTGCCTGTTCGCGGACGGCGATATCAGGGGTCGCCGCGTGCTCGTACAGGGTGGCGGCGGGGCTGTCGGAACAGCCGCCATCCTTCTTGCGAAATGGGCGGGTGCGGAAGTGGCCGCAACGATCAGCCGCGACGAGCAGGCAGAGGTCGCCAGCTCCGCGGGTGCAGACCTGATCATCAATCGTAAGACCGATGATATCCCGGCCAGGATCAAGGAGTGGACGAAGGGACGCGGCGTCGATCGCATCGTCGATGTCGATATGGCGGCAAATATCGATACCGATATAGCCTGCCTGGCCCCGAGTGGCGTTGTCACGGCGTATGCGACGGAGGATCCGCAGGTCCGCCTCTCCATGCCGTTTCTGAAGACGATGTTCGGCGGGCATGCATTCCGTTTCGTTTTCTTCTACTCGATTCCGGATGATGCTTTCCGTCAGGCTGTCACGGAGGTATCGGCTTGCGTTGCGGCTGGTGCGTATCAGCCAGCTGTGGGATTGACTGTTCCGCTCGACAGAATTGCAGAGGCACATGCGGCTCAGGCAGCAGGCTCGGTTGTCGGCAAGATACTGGTCACGCTCTAATAGCCTGTGCTGGGTTCGAAAAGATTGCCATTCGAACCCAGCGACATCAGATCCGCCTTTCCGACGACACGAGGACCATCGGAAAGTAGCGCAGTCACATCGCTCGCAAGTTGGGTAAAATGGAGGAGAAAATTATGAAGCTGACCGCAATCGTTGGGTCCGTGGCCTTGTTGTACGCGTCCACAGCGCTGGCCGCAAAAGAGCCCGACCTGAATGCCCGCAGCGCGAAAATCGTCACCATTGATGGGCTGCGCTTCAAGGATCTCAATCGAAACGGAAGGCTCGATGCGTACGAGGATTGGCGCATTCCCAGTGCAGAACGCGCGGCTGATCTTCTCAAATCGATGACGCTTGAAGAGAAGGCAGGCCTGATGATGCACGGCACGGCGCCGTCGGTCGGAGCAGGCGCCGGCATGGGCGTTGGAACCACCTACGATCTCGATCGCGCCAAGCGCATGATCAATGACCTCAAGGTGGTTACCTTTATTACCCGCCTCTCGGGTGAACCAGGCGAGCTTGCAACGCAAAACAACAAGCTTCAGGAAATTGCCGAAGCTGGACGGCTAGGAATCCCTGCGACCATCAGCACGGACCCTCGAAATCATTTCCAATTCGTGCAAGGGGCAAGCGTCGCGGCCGGCGCATTTTCCAAATGGCCGGAGACGCTCGGTCTTGCTGCAATCGGCGACGCCAAGCTGACCCGGCAATTCGCCGACATCGCCCGTCAGGAATACCGGGCAGTCGGTATACAGGAAGCGCTCTCTCCCCAGATCGACTTGGCGACCGAGCCTCGGTGGGCGCGCACCAACGGGACCTTTGGTGAAGATGCCCGGATGTCGAAGGCGATGGCGGAGGCCTATGTCGCAGGTTTTCAGAATGGTGAAGACGGCATCAATCGCGACAGTGTCATTGCCGTCGCGAAACATTGGGTGGGTTATGGTGCTGCCAAGGATGGTTGGGATAGCCACAGCGCCTATGGCCGCCATGCCGACTTTTCCGGAGGTAACTTCGACCAGCACATCATTCCGTTTGAAGGCGCCTTTAAAGCCAAGGTCGGCGGCGTCATGCCGACATACTCGATCCTCGACGACGCCAAGATCGACGGCAAGGACGTCGAACCGGTCGCGGCAGGATACAACAAGCAGCTTCTTACAGACCTCCTGCGCGGCCGCTTCGGCTTCGACGGTGTTGTCTTGAGCGATTGGCTGATCACCAACGACTGCGAGGGCAGCTGCCTTGACGGTGAAAAGCCTGGCGTAAAGCCAACACTGAACGAAGAGACTTTCGGCATGCCGTGGGGTGTCGAGACGATGCCTCGCGTCGACCGTTTTGCGAAGGCCGTGAATGCCGGTGTCGACCAGTTCGGCGGCGTCACCACGTCAGATCTGCTTGTCCAAGCAGTCAAAGAGGGCAAGGTCACAGAAGATCGCATCGACGCTTCTGCAAAGAGAATCCTGCTGCAGAAGTTTCAGCAAGGTCTGTTCGAGGATCCATACTCCGATCCCGCAAAAGCGCGAGAAACAGTCGGCAAGCCCGATTTCGTCGAAAAAGCAACGTCGGCGCAGGCCAAGTCGGCGGTTCTCCTCGAAAACCGGAATCATGCTCTGCCGCTCTCAAGGAAAGTGACCAGGCTCTATCTCTACCAGATCGATCCCGCCGTCGCGACGTCTCGCGGTTTCAAGGTCGTGGCCACGCCCGCTGAGGCCGATCTGGCGGTCATCCGAATGAATGCGCCATTTCAGCAGCCGCATGCGAATTACTTCTTTGGATCGCGCCAGCAGGAAGGCGATCTCGACTTCAAGGCGGGAAATCCTGAACTGGAAGCATTCGAGGCGGCCTCCAGATCCGTGCCGACAATCGCCACGATCTATCTCCCGAGGCCGGCTATCCTGGGAACCTTGGCACAGAAATCTGCAGCGCTCCTCGGAAACTTCGGGATCAGCGATGAAGCCCTGTTCGATGTCCTGGAAGGAAAAACAGCTCCCAAGGGCAAGCTGCCTTTCGAACTTCCGTCGTCAATGGACGAGGTGAAGCAACAGGCCTCCGACACGCCTCATGATACCCGCTATCCGCTTTACCCAATCCGCTACGGCTTGAGCTTTGCAAAGAAATGAACCGTCTGGATGGAGGCAGGTAACCCGGCTTCCATCCAGCATTTCCATGCCAATAGGACGGCAGTCGCGCTTCCACCTACTTCTGGTTTCCTTGGCCTACAAGCGGTCTTTCGAGACTGTTGAAATGCCGAATAGTATAACGGCTACCCCGAAAACCACCATGTCCAGGCCGATCAGGAAAACATTGGAGATCGGCAACTCCGTGCTGTTAAGCCACAGAATGACAGCTGTATCGACCAACCCAAACATTCCGGACGCTGTCAGCCAAGCCGCTCCATCGATTGGTTGAGACTGAAGGCCAATCCATATCCGCAAAACAGAAGATAGCAACAGGCATCCGAAAAGCGGGACTTTCAGCGGGGCATACAGCAAATCACGATCAAAATGCACCAGCAGCGAGATTGCCACAAAAGATGCAGCCGCAAAGCACCATCCAAATGGCAGCTCGTCACCATAAGCCCGCGCCGCGAAAATTATCAGAGCTATTCCTCCGAAGCCAAAAGCTGCTTCGTTGTCCAACGGACTTGCAGTCAGGAATGCGCCATCACTAAGCGGCAGAGCGCTCAACGCGATCACGACCCAACCCAAAATGATGAACGACCGGGGGCTTTTCGTCGGCTGCAGCAGGGGCATGATCACTCCTTTTCCGCGGGCAATAGCGCCCCGATCTATCAGCGAAGGACGAAAAACTCATCTCGTCCGCACTCTGCTTGCGTTGGCCACAAAACCTCCGGCAGCAAGAAATCCCGCTTGCGCGATTTGTCGCAACCCAATATACGAGACTCCCGTACCATAATGCAAGGCCATAGCGCACGAACATGCCCATGACTTGGTGCGACGAAGTCTCAATCTCTGTCTCACTCCGGCTGTCTGCGCGCAACCGGATAGGTCAGGCGCGCTTGCCGCGTCGGCTCTCGGCTGCGTGCGTGCATTTTGAGAACGCCCGTCGGCATCGTGGTCCGCCTCGCGGTGCTTACAGGAGCAGCATAATTGTCGAAAGCTGAAAACATAAAATTGGGACGGTGGGCCCTTTACATTCTAGGAGGTCTTTTCGGCGTCTCAGGTGCGTTCTTTCTCATAGAGGGGACGCAGCTGATATTCCTTGGAGGTAGCTGGTACTACACTTTGTGCGGGATAGGCCTCATTGGTCTTGCCTGGGGCTTGATCCGCTCCAAACTCTTTGCCGGCCCGTTATACGCGGTCATTTTCGTCGCCACGCTACTGTGGGCTTTCTGGGAATCCGGCTTGGATTTCTGGCCGCTATTCGCACGCATGTTCATCTTCGTCGTGGCGGGCGCAATCCTTTCCTTCGCTCTTCCGTCTCTTCGACGCAATGCGGGAGCTCTCCCGGAGACCCGCAAGCATGGTGTCGTGGGGATAGTATTGGGTCTGGTAGCCATCGGTATGTTCATCAGCATGTTCCAAGATCGTGGGATGTATCTTGCCAAGGCGCCAACCGGCATGGTCCCGGTGACCTCGCAAACGGAGCAGAAGAATTGGGACAATTACGGCTCGAACGCTCAAGGCGAACGGTTCGCGGCACTCGACCAGATCAACAAAACCAATGTTCAGAACCTTGAGGTCGCGTGGACCTATCGCCACGGAGACATCCCGGACAGCCCTAACGGACTGGGTCGTGAGGACCTGAATACGCCTCTTCAGATCGGCAACCACGTCTATCTCTGCACACCAAACAACAATATCGTCGCGCTGGACGCCACGACCGGGAAGCAACTCTGGAAGGCAATCATCGATTCCCAGAACAAGACCTGGGCACGATGCAGAGGCATCGCTTATTTCGATGGTACGGGCGCAGCTCCGAACCGCGCGCAGGCAGGTCTTCTACAGCGTGCGGATTATATACCTACTGCCGATCCCGGTGTATGCCCAAGACGCATTCTCACCAACACGGTAGACACACAACTCATCGCCATCGATGCTGATACTGGCGAATTCTGCTCGGATTTCGGGACCGGCGGGCGGCTAGATCTCAAAGCAGGAATGGGTGTCATCCCCGACCAGCGCTACAAGCAGACGTCCGGGCCAACGCTTGCGGGCGATGTCGTTGTCATCGGCGCTTTCGTTGATGACAATCTCAATGTCGATATGCCGTCCGGCGTCATTCGCGCATTCGACGTTCGCACAGGTCAGCTTCGCTGGGCATGGGATTCCGGTAACCCTGCAGTAAAGGGCGCACCGACAGCAGATGTTCCGTATTCGCGAAGCTCTCCAAACGTATGGGCTCCAATGTCCTACGATCCCGAAACCGATCTGGTTTTCTTGCCAACGGGCAATAATTCGCCCGATGTGTGGGGTGGCAACCGTGACGCAGCCCGTGACAAGTATAGCTCCTCCATCGTGGCGCTCCATGCTTCGGACGGCAGTGTCGCGTGGAGCTTTCAATCCGTCCACCATGATCTGTGGGACTTCGACGTCCCCATGCAGCCGACCCTGACCACGTTCCCGAAGGACGGCAAGCAGGTGCCCGCGGTCATTTTCGGCAACAAACAGGGCATGATATTCGTGTTGGACCGGCACACCGGCCAACCACTGACCAAAGTCGAGGAACGACCGGTGCCAGCTGGCGATCTGAAGGGCGAGCATTATTCGCCGACGCAGCCGTTCTCAGTCGACATGCCGAAAATCGGCGCCCAGAAACTGACGGAAGCCGACATGTGGGGAGCATCGCCCTTTGATCAACTTCTTTGCAGGATCGATTTCAAGAGCCTGCGAAATTCGGGCATGTACTCGCCGCCCGCTACCGACCGGCAGCTGCTATTCCCCGGCTCCCTTGGAGGTTTCAACTGGGGCGGTATTTCAGTCGACCCGACAGGCAATACGATCTTCGTAAACGACCTCCGGCTTGGTCTGCGCATGCAACTGGCAGAAAGGACCTCGCCTAACGAGGCCCTTCCCAAAAGCGTCAGTCTGCCCATGGGGGGATCCCCGTATTACATCAAGGAGAAAAGCCGCTTCCTTTCGCCGCTTGGCATTCCGTGCCAGGAGCCACCGTTCGGGACGGTTTCAGCGATTGACCTGCATACCGGCAAGGTTGCCTGGACAGCCCCAGCGGGTGGGGTGCAGGACTCTGTCGTCATGGGCGTTCGAATGATGCTCCCGATCCCGGTTGGCCTGCCCACCATCGGTGGCTCGATGGCCACACAGGGTGGAGTGCTCTTTTTCGCAGCGACACAGGACTATTTCCTGAGAGCATTTGACAGTTCCAACGGCAAGCTTTTGTGGAAGGGTCGGCTGCCGGTCGGATCGCAGTCGACACCGATCAGCTATAAGTCTTCTGTGACCGGTGAACAATTCATTTTGATTTCGGCGGGCGGTGCGCGTAACTCGCCTGACCGCGGCGACTATGTCATTGCATATAAGCTGAAGAAGTAAGTCGTTCGACCGGCAGGCTCCGGCGTGCCGGTTACCGAGTTGCGTTACGGGCCGTCGTGCCCGTAACCTTCATTCCACCGACCACAGTCTGTGCTATTTCCAGCGCGAATTTCGCGTCAAGCGGCCGTCCAAGAAGCAGGCGAAACCAGAAGGCGCCATGGATGAGTTCCGCGCCCACTTTGGGATTGGCATCGGGCGAAAGTTCGCCTGCGTCCACACCTTTGCGGAGGATGGCGATCAAGGCCTCGTTTCGAGGAAGGACAAAACGGGCATTGAAGTGACGTTCGAACTCCGGGTCCTTCTGCGCGGCAGCGATCAAACTCTTGATCGCCGAGCCATCGACTTCCAGCCCCTCGAACAGCCTGCTTAGATAAGAAGAGAGGATGCTTACGACATCGCCCTCTGCCGCGACCGATATCTTTACTACATGGCTGATCAAAGCATCCATCACCAGATCGGCTTTTGTCGACCATCTTCGATAGACTGACTGTCGGCCAATACCGGCTGCATCGGCGATCATGCTCATCGTGACGGAATCGTAGCCATGCTCATGGACCAGGCGTCGAGCTGCAGCTAGCGCCAAGTCTGAAGCCTCTTCGTTGCGGGGTCTGCCTGCACTTCGTTGTTTCGTCATTCGTCGCTTCTGGTTGATTGCTATCCGGGAAACCTCATCAAGGGCTGCAAGTTGATAAGAAGTCTCCACCATTAGCCCGACTATTCATTGATCGTGCCTCACGGGTCAACTCTTCACTACGGCCGCGCGCCACGCCGCACGTTGAGTGCCTCTGTGCCCCACCAGTCCCCAAATTTCGCTGGACATAATTACGGGACACGAGTATCACAATATTTATGGGACAAGCGTCCCGTAATTTTGTCCTGCTGCCGATTGCAGACAGTCGTAGAGTTCTCAGACGCCTTGAGGATGTTGCGGCGGTTTGGCCGACGGCGCTTTCCGCCAAGGTTTCGACTCACATGAAGCTGCCTCCGAACGTCTCCGCTGCTGAGTTCTCGTCCGCCATAGACAAGTTCCGCAATATCCTGGGCTCCGATCGCGTCTATTTCAGTGACGAAGATGTCGCCCTTTATCGGGACGCTTATTCCCCACTGTGGGGCGAGCCAGACGAGCTCGTCGCATCCGCAGCGCTCGCCCCGATCACAGTCGAGGAAGTTCAGGCGATCGTCCGTGTGGCAAACGAGCACAAGATCCCGCTGTACCCCATCTCGACGGGGATGAACCTGGGATATGGCGGGTCGGCACCTAATCTCTCCGGCAGTGTCATCATAGACATGGTGCGGATGAATAAGGTCATTGAGGTGGATGACAGGCGAAACTACTGCATTGTCGAGCCAGGCGTTACCTACTTCGACCTGTACAACTACACGATGGCGAACGACAAGAAGGTCATTGTCGACGTTCCCGATCCCGGCTGGGGGAGTGTCGTCGGCAATGCGCTCGACCACGGCGTCGGGTACATGATGCCAACTTACCGCGACCATTGGAACGCTCACTGTTTCATGGAGATCGTTCTGCCGAATGGGGAAGTTATGCGCACAGGCATGGGTGCCGCCAAGGGTACGGAGACCTGGGGCGAATACCGATACGGATTCGGCCCGATCGTCGACGGACTTTTTTCCCAGGGGAATTTCGGAATCGTGACAAAGATGGGCTTTTGGATGATGCCCCAACCGCAGCATTTCGGTTCTGCGATCGTCAGCGTCCCCCGATACGAAGACATCGTTCCTCTCGTCGACGAAGCAAACTATCTCGAAGATCTCGGTATAATCGGGCATCCCCGTTACGGCAGCCCCTTGCAGCCGGAGCCGAATGGCATTGACCCGGAACTTTTACGCCTACACGCAATGCCCGGCGGCGGCGAGGTGAGCGACTATCAAAAATACGTCAACAATCGTGGTATGGAATACTGGAACCTCACGATGTTCTTCTACGGCTCGAAGGCAGGCGTCGAAGCCAACTTCGAATTCGCGAGAGAGCGTTTCGCCAGGATCAATGGCGCAAAACTGAAGATCACCGAATCCTTCCCTTTTCCGCTCAGTGCCAAGGACAAGGAAAAAGCCAAGTGGGTCGTCTCTCTAGGAATCCCGACTATGGAGCGCTTTGCGCTCGGGACCCGCTCCGACCTCATGCCGAAGCCGTCTGATGGACATATCTGGTTTTCGCCGGTCATCCCTCGATCTGGCGAAGGCATCATTCATGCGCATCAGGTTTTCGGTGAAGCGTTCAAAGGGATGGGCATCCCCTCACCCATTGGCCCCTTCACGACGCCGCGCACATGGATCTATCGCGCGTTTGTCTTTGTCATGAGCTTTTCGGTCTACCGGACCGACCCGGATGCCAACAAGAAGGTCGTCGAGACCTTCCGGAAACTCATCGACATCGCGGCCGAGCACGGTTGGAACGAATACCGCACCGCACCGCCGTTCCAGGACCAGGTTGCCCGCACATACTCGTTTAACGACAACGCGCTTCTTCGTTTCCAGGAATTATTGAAGGACGCCGCAGATCCGAACGGCATCATTGCGCCGGGTCGTGGGGGCGTTTGGCCTCGCGGCATGCGGCGCGTGTGACAGGACGCGGAGGTAAGCGTATGGAAAATTTTGCCGTAATGCACCGCCGTGGCTTCATCCGCGCAGCACTTGCAGGCGTCGCCGTGGCAATGGTCGGCGATGCCCTTGCCTCACCGACATCCGCCGCTCTCATTACAGGCTTTACGACGCTCCTCGTTTTCGACTCCCGATTTCCATCGGCGAAGCTGTTCGCAGCCCGTATGCACAATTTCGTTGGCGAAATACGAGCAATCCAAGGCGATGTCACCGACGTCTGGAATGCCCCGATACACACCTGCCTGGCAAAGAGCCCGATGCTCATTGGCGGCGTCACCACGCCAGCCAGCCTGTTCTGCCTTGAGCAAATGGTTTCACGCTACCGCATGACCCTCGCTTTGCGAACTGATTTCAACAGTCCGTCGAAAAGCGACGTGGCAGCTGTTGAGACTGTCCTCACAGGGAGACTCCGGACTTCCACGCTCCCAGAGTCACGTCGTCATCTCACTGACGGAGAAGCTCTTGTTGCATGGGTCCTGCGCCCCACCGCGGCCGCGCTCAATTCCATGTCGCTGACGTGATCCCTCGGAGATTTCCATGACCAATCGAATGCATCTCCACATTCTTGGCACGGCCTTGCTGGCAAGCCTTGCCTTTGCGGGTAGCACGCGCGCGCAGGAAAGCGCCGCCAAAGCAGAGGGACCATTTCAAATCGCCCCCTACTCAAGTCTCGAAGACATTGCTCGCGCGACGACGAAGCTGGAAAAAGGGCAGCACCTTTTCGACTACTATTGCAGCTCCTGTCACGGCGTTGGCCATGATCACCCGGCCACACTCGCACTGAACAAACGATACGGGGACGAGAAGCCGGGGGCCTTGATGCTCCGGAATGACATCCCGCCGAACCTTACAAAATATTACGTGAGGACGGGGGCCTCTGTGATGCCGTTCTTCAGGAAGGCGGAAATCAACGACACCGATCTCGATGCGATCGCTACCTACCTCGCTAGAGGGATCGCGCCCTCGGTCGGCGACCATCGATGAGGATCGATCAATGACTTCCTTACCGAAAACGAAGGCGAAGTGGCTCGCAGGCGGTGTCGCGGCCGTGGTTGCGCTGGGTTGCGTAGGTGTTGTCGCCGCCTATGGTGTGGCAAATGTCATTTACCATTTCCAGACAAGTTCGGAGATGGAAAACCTTCCCGCTCCCACATCCGAGCGTATCGCGCACGGCGAGTATCTGGCGCGTGTCGGAGACTGCGTTGCTTGCCACACCGCTTCCGGCGGCAAGCCATTCTCAGGCGGACTCCCGCTCGACACCGGGTTTGGTGTCGTTCTTTCGAGCAACATCACGCCAGACAAAGATACCGGCATAGGTAGCTGGTCGATGAAGCAGTTCTTCCTTGCAATGCGGCACGGCCAGGGCGAGGACGGTAAGCGCCTCTATCCTGCCATGCCGTACAACACGTACGCACGCGTCTCCGACGACGACATCATCGACATCAAATACTATCTCGACACGCTGTCTCCCGTGACCAAAGCTGTCGATTCCAACCAGATGAAGTTTCCATTCAACATCAGGCCTCTGATGATCGGGTGGAACATGCTTTTTCTTGATACGGACCAGTTCGAACACGATGCGACGAAATCTGCCGAATGGAACCGCGGCCGATACATTGTTGACGGTCTTGGCCACTGTACGACATGCCATTCCCCCAAGAACATTTTTGGTGGAGATGGTACTTACCTTTCTGGGGCAGTCTTACAGGACTGGCACGCACCGAACATCAATGGAAATGGGTGGCCACAAGTTGCCGAGTGGTCGGAAGAGGATATTGCCGAGTACCTGAAAACCGGGGTCAACCGGCATGCCATCGCGAGCGGTCCTATGGCCGAGGCAATCCAGAACTCGACCCAGCATATGGAGATGTCGGATCTTCACGCGGTCGCAACGTACCTGAAAAGCCTCGAATCAAGCGGGCCCAACCCGATGCCAGCGTTGGCGACGGCGACGGCACCGTCCCACACCACAAAGCTCACCTATAACAGCTTGTGCGCAACCTGCCACAGCGCTGAAGGAAACGGCGTAAAGGACTTGGGACCGGCGCTGCGTGGTAACACCGCCATTCTCGGACCCGGGGGAGCCAGCACAACCTTGAGAATGATCCTGTCAGGCGGCTACAGCGCAAAGACCGGAACGCATCCCACCGGGTTCGCAATGCCGGCATTCGACTGGAAGCTCAACGACCATGAAGCCGCGGACCTTGCGAACTATATCCGCAGTGCGTGGGGCAATGTATCTCCAGCGATTTCCGCCGATGAGGTCAAAGCGATGCGCACGAAGCTCGCCTCAACTGGTCAGGCAGACTGATGCTGGGCTACACACAGGACGATATGGTGTTTGCGTTACGGACGTTCGGAGCGGCGGCGCTCGCACTCTATATCGCCCTTGCTGCGGGATTGAATAATCCCTACTGGGCAGTCGCCACAGTATTCATTGTGGCGAACCCACTAGCCGGATCTGCAACCTCGAAGGCCGTCTATCGTACTGTTGGGACGATTATCGGCGGGATTGCTACCGTAGTGATCGTACCTAACCTGGTGAATGAACCAGAACTGCTTCTAGGAGCGCTTGGCCTTTGGATCGCCGTCTGTCTCGGTTGGAGCATATTGGATGGTACACCCCGAAGCTACGCCTTCATGCTTGGAGGTTACTCCGCCGCATTGACCGGTTTTCCCATCCTCGACACTCCAGCCACCGCTTTTACGAACTCGTTGTCGCGCGTCGAAGAAATCCTTCTCGGGGCGCTATGCGTGGTTGTGCTTACACGAATTGTGCGCCCCAGGCCCATTGCACCAATTGTCAGAAAGCGGCTGGATAAATGGTTCTCGGAAGCGATGGGCCTTATAGCCGAGATTCTGAAAAATGAGCACCGCGACGAAAACGACGTTATCCGCCGGCTTGCCGCTGATATCGCGGAGATGCGAACACTTTCCGTTCATCTGAGCTATGACACCAGCAAGCTTCGGGAAGGTGCGCCCATTGTGAATGCAGCGCTGGATAAGCTCGTGGAAATTCTCCCTCTCGCCGGGGAAATCGCGGATATCCGAAGGCAGGATTGCGATGGATATTTGACGAACATCCCCTCAATATTCGATTTTCTTCGCTTCCTCGCTGCACGGTTCGCCCAAATGGAGCCCTTCGATGCCGCAGATCGCGCCACGATAACCTCAGGCTTGGAGGAGATTCGGACAACTGGAACGGACGCATGGAACCGTCAGATCAATCATATCTTGGCGGACCGTATCTGCAGCCTTGTCACCCTTCATGATGAGGTGGTGGCCTGCAACACTAGACTGAATGCGATAGACCGCGGCGCGCGCCCACTTCCATTATCTCGTCCCAGGATACGTGGAGCGCACAAAGACGTCGCAAAGGCCGTTCTCTCTGGACTATCCGTGCTCGGAACAATTGGAGTCGTCGAAGTGGTGGGGATCGCGTCTCACTGGCCACAGACCAATGTCGCCGCCATGATGGGAGCCGTGATCTGCTGCCTGTTTTCTACCTTCGACGACCCCGTCCCGCTGATCAATAAAACCATATCTGCAACCGTCATTTCGGCGGCCATCGCCTTCGTTATCCAGTTCGGCATCTTTCCCGCGATTGACGGATACGTCCTTCTGGTAATGGTGCTGGCTCCCGTGCTGATATTGACCGGGCTCTTGATGACCAGGCCCGCAACCTTCGCCTACGGCCTCGGCTTTGGCGTGAATATTCCGACGCTGCTGGGTCTGCAGGACAGGCTTTCGCTTGATTTGGCCTCCTTCTTGAACTCTGCAATCGCGACCACGGTGGGCCTCGTCGCTGCGGCGACCGTGATCGGTATTGTCAGGTCAATGACACCCGCCGCGGCGGCCAGCAGCATTCTTCGAGCTGCCCGAGAGGATATAGGCAGGGGCGTGGTCAATCTGCGAGCAAGCCACGACCTGCTCCACCGCAACGTTAATCGTCTATCCGCACTGTCTCGGCGTTGGAATGCCCTTCCCACGGATCAGCAGGAGATCGATATCCTCCGCGACTACCGGCTGGTTGTGCTGCGCGCGCGGGCGTCCGGCCTCAATCTGGAACAGGTCTTTAAGAGCATCGCTGCGGGACTACATGGCGGTGCGTCCACTGACGGCGGGAAAGCGCGGAGCCAGCTTCTTCGTATGATCGATACCCAGCTGGCAGAAACGACGCCAGCAGAGACACGCGAGGTACTCGCATCCATCCGCTACACGCTGTTTCCTGACGGCCCACCACCGAGACCAGTATTCAAGGAAGCGGCCGAATGAGTAGCGAACTCGATGTGTTCGGAGTCTACGTCCCCTCATCCCTACCCGTCGCAATCCTGGCACTTTTCGTCGGCAGCTTGGTGCGCAAGCTACTGGCATATAGGGGAATATATCGCTTCATCGCCAACATAAGTCTTTTCGACACCGCCATCTACGTCTGCCTGTTCAGCCTTATGGCGCTTGCCTCCAAGTGAGTACCAGCATGACCGCTTTAACCTCAAACCTCGCACGCTACTGCGTAACCGCAATTTTCGTCGCCCTCGCCGGTTTTCTAGGCTGGCATACATGGTCCTACTATATGACAGAGCCATGGACACGGGATGGAAAAGTGCATGCTGACGTTGTCGACTTGGCTCCCGATGTCTCGGGTCTCGTCAGCTCGGTCGAAGTCAAGGACAACCAAGTGGTCAGCAAGGGCGATGTCATCTTCAAGATCGATACTGCGCGCTTCGAACTGGCTGTTCTGCAGGCACAGTCCGAGGTCGAAGGAGCTCAGGCGACATTAGATCAGGCGGAATACAACTTCGCCCTCTATGCAAAGCTGGGCGACGGGGCGGCTACACAACAGAAAATTCAGGAAAGCAGGGCAGAGGTGGCACAGGCTCAGGCGTCGTTAAAGCAGGCGCTAGTCAAGCGTGACACGGCGCGGCTCGATCTGGATCGCACAGCAGTACGTGCGCCGGTTAATGGTAAGCTCAGCAATTTTTCGCTGAGGCCCGGCAACTACGTCAACGCGGGTTCAACCGTCACAGCGCTTGTGGATCAAGACTCCTATTACGTCACAGGCTACTTCGAGGAAGGTAAGGTGAAACGTATTGCCCTCGGTGATTCGGTTGAGGTTTTTCTCGTCGGATCATCTGAACCCCTTCATGGTCATGTCTCAGGTATCGCAGCGGGAATTGAGGATCGTGAGCGTTCCGATACCAAAGGCGCGCTCGCCAATGTCAACCCGACCTTTACCTGGGTGCGCCTCGCACAGCGGATCCCGGTTAGGATAGAACTTGGACCGCACCAAGAGACGCTGGTGGTCGGGGAGACTGCAACTGTTCAGGTTCAATCGGATTAGTTTAGATCGGGCCGGAGATAGTTCTACCGATGGTTTGAGCGGATTCATCCAGCGTGGCAGCTCTGACATGTGGCTTGCGCTCAATCAATGGACGGAAGGATTCGTTGATATTCGCTGGCCGTCGATCCACTTCATTGTCGGCGTAAGGGCACGCCGTGAACCAGTTCGAAGCGACCACGATCAGCAGTACCGTCGCCCGTGCAGAGCTTGGAACACCGGAGCTCGTGACGGTGGTCGCGGCGCCCCTAAGGGCATGGGCCGTCGTTCGAGACAACAGAGTAGACGGCTTGACAGTAGGTAATATGGGGCCGCCTTCTCGATCCAAAGGCGGTCATCGCAGTCATGCCGCGAGTGGAAGTTGGAGCGTTTATTAAAGCAAACCAGGGCAAGCACTCGCCAGCGCCACCGGCTTAGTTCTGGAGATCGCATTGCCGAGCGTCTTGCGCGAGAACAAGGCAGATCCTGTGTCAGGCGAGGACCGCGATCTGATCTTTCGCTTGGGCGATCGACGCTGCTTTGGCATCATCGCCCATCGCGAGCCCTTCAGCCCGCACAACGGTGACATCGGTGAGTCCAATGAACCCGAGCACGCCGCGCAGGTAGGACTCGTGATGCTCCAGAGAGGCGGCGGGGCTACCCTCACCATAGGCTCCGCCACGGGTGGACGCCAGAAAAACCTTCTTGCCGGACGGAAGCAGGCTTTCGGGACCGTTAGCGCCATACTGGAAGGTCTTGCCGGAAACGACGACGCGGTCAATCCAGGATTTGAGCTGGGTCGAAATCGTAAAGTTGTACATTGGCGCGCCGATGACGATGATGTCGGCGGCAAACAGTTCCTCAATATAAGCACCGCCCGTGCCGAGATCGGCTCCAAGTGCAGCATCGTCCACAGGCGCCCCTTGAAAGACGGCTATATGAGCGCTCGACAGATGCAGCGGCGGTTGCGCATCGAGATCGCAATAGGTGACCTTGGCGTCGGGATTCAATGCGACAAGACGATCGAGGATCGCAGCGGACAAGTCGCGACTGGCCGAGAAAGCGCCCAATATGCTGGAATCGAGGTGAAGAATGTTCATCGGTTTTATCCTTTGGTGAGATTGAAAGAGGGACAGAAGTCTGCGGCCGTACGTTTTGAGGAAGATCCACATGGGTCAGGCCGGCCAAACGTCTGAGCGAACGGCAGAAGGGGCGAAATCATCACCAGGAAGCCCACACGTTCATTGTGCTCCCCGTGCCGCAGGCAAAAAAGTCAGGCCCAACTGGATGTTCCACGGATCGACGATGACCAGGCGCCCCTCCTCGTCGCGCGGCGGCTTGCCGGCAACCGTCAGCCGTGAGGTGATTGCTGCCAGAGTCTCAGAATCGCGCAGGAGTAGTTGCACCTCTCCGAGTCCCGTCGTACCCGCAGGGCGCGCGCCGGCGCCGGCGCTCTGCCAGGTGTTGCCAGCAATCTGGTGATGATAGCCACCGGTACTGTAGAAACTGACCGTCGGTGCCGCGGCGTTGATCTTGAAGCCAAGCAGCGTGCCGTAGAACGAATCCGCAGAGCCGACATCGCCGACTTGCAGGTGAACATGGCCAACAGTGCTACCCGCCGGCATCCCAATCCAGCAAAGCGTCGTCGATCGTGAGAGCTCGCCCAGATCTAGAGGACCGGTGCCCATTTGGATTACCTCCTGGATCCGTGTCCATGCCGAGCTCGGCCGGTCGGCATAAACCTCAATGCCGTTCCCTTCGGGGTCTTTTAGATAGACTGCCTCGCTGACAAAATGATCGGACGCACCGGTAAAGCGCGTTCCCAGACTGGTCGCGTGATGGACCCAAGCGCCGAGATCGTTGCGGGAGGGGAGCAAGAAGGCGATATGGTAAAGCCCGACGCTACACGGCGAATTGGGCAATGCGTCCGGGTCGTGAAGTAGGGAGATGAGGACACAACCGTCGACACCTAGGTGGAGCGTGGCTCCCTCCTGACTGATTGGCTGAAGACCCAAGACGTCCCGATAAAAGCGTGTCGCGCGATCCAGATCAAGCACCACGAGGGTGACGCCACCTATCCTGATTGGCGCACATGCCGCGATATCATCGCGTATCGGCTCGGGCATTTTCGAGTTTTCGGTCGAAATCATGGAAAGCTCCAAAGATACGAGGATGGCGCTCAGCTGCGAGGCGCAATCGGCGCCTTCTTTGAACGCCCCCAAAAGATGAAGATCGCAAGGCCAAGCAGCAAAGCATTCAAAGGGAGAACCTCAAATTCACCGCGGAAGCTGTGAAAACCGGCGGCCAGAACCTGAAGCACGACGCAGCACAGAGCCGCGAGGACGGTCAGTCGCGACAAGATACGTGTCAGCGACGGCAGGATCAGACCGAGGCCGCCTGCGAGATCGATGAGGCCGATCAACCGCACGAAGGTCGGCGACAGTTCGCCCGTCCAGGGCATCATGGCCGAAAGCTCCGGAATGGGCGTGGTGAGCTTCATTACCCCGGACATGCAGAACAGCGCGGCCGCGACAACCTGGGCCAGCCAGATGCCGATGCGCAGCGGCTTGCCCGCCGAAAGCGTCGGTTGAGAAAGATCTGTTGCGCGGAAGTTCGACATCGAAGTCTCCAGAGGCTTAAACGATGCGAATTAGATGACAGACAATGACCAGATAAAAAATTGGCATTGTTTCGATAGAGACCATCATGTAATTCGATGAAGATGGATGCCTTCACGTTGGATCAGTTTCGGATCTTCATCGCCGTCGTCGAAGCGGGCAGCTTTTCGGCTGCCGCGCGGCGGCTCCATCGGGCGCAGTCCGCCGTGACCTATGCGGTGCAGAAGCTTGAGGATCAGGTCGGTATCGCGCTATTCGACCGCTCCTCCTATCGCCCTGTCCTGAGCGAGGCCGGGCATATATTGCTGCCCAAGGCGCAACGGGTTCTGGACGATGTGGCGCGTTTCCGTTCCAGCGCGCTCGAACTGTCACGGGGGCTGGAGGTCCAGTTGAGGCTTGGCGTGGCCGGGGGCGTTCCGATGAACCTGCTGACGCCCGCGCTGACTGACTTCCGCAACGCCTTTCCGACGGTGCAGATCCGCCTGATCGTGCATCCCTTCTCAATGGCCACCGGGCGGAACGCGCCCACTCTCGCCAAGGGCGCCGCTGACTTGAGGATCCTGTACGAACAGTTGCTGCCCGATACGCTTCTGCGGTATCCCATTGTAAATATGGGCCTCGTTACAGTGGCGGCACCTTCGCATCCGCTGGCGCGGGTGCCGGGGGTCTTGGACATGCAGATCCTGCAGGACCATCTGCAAATCGTGCTGAGTGAGATCGAGGAGGCGGTGGCAGGCGAAGACGTACAGGTTGCGGCGGCGAACACCTGGCGTGTTACCGACCAACACGCCCGATATTCTCTCATTCTCGCCGGGATTGGGTGGGGAAGCCTGCCGGAAGCGATGGTGGTGGGCGATCTGGCCGCCGGTCGCCTCGTCAGCCTGTCCGTTAGAAGCGATGGACGCTTCCAGCAGGTCCGAAATTTGCGCCTCGTGGTGGCTCACCGGCAAGATGAGCCATTGGGACCGGCCGGCCGCTGGCTTCTGACGCGACTGAGTGGCGCCAATAACTCTGAGACCTGCGAGCTCCAGTAAAGCGCACAGTTCGGATTGCTTACTGGCAGGTTTCTCGTCAACTCATCTACTCCCCCGAAAGGCTGATGAGTGCGTATGGCGCGAGCGGTCATTGGTACTTGATGTAGCGATGTTCCTCTCGGCGTGAGCCGACCCATTCGCCGCCGGTCAGGTTCTGGTGTGTAATCTTGCTGTCTTCTAGGACCAATCGACATTCACGGCATCCAGATCATTGCCGCAGCGAGGTAGGAAAAGCCAGTAAAGTGGACGGTGCGACGGTCGTTGCGAAGCGACGGAAATGTTTGAGGCGATTGAAGCCCCGCTCGATCCGATTGCATTGCTCGTAGGCGGCGATGTCGTGTGGGATGCAGATCTTTCGGTTTTCTTGGACGGGATCACCGCGTCGGCCCTCATCTCAGCGATAAGTGCCCGTACGGCGCTCCTATCATAGGCTTCTTCGGCCAGAACGGCATCACCCGTCTGGCCTTCGAGCAAAGCCTGCGCTTGAGTCATATCACTGGCTTGTCCTGCGGTGATAATGAAGCGAAGTCGCCGGCCGAGCGCATCGGCCAGCATGGCTCTTGGGTGATCAATCCACCTCGGTAACGCCCCAGCGCCTGATTCTTGCGCCCCTTTCCGATCGCGGCCTGCTGATGGTCGCGAACGATCGTGCTGTCGATCATCAGATACTGGTTGTCACGATAGCTCGTCAGCGTCTCAAACACCCGCTCCCAGATCCCCGCATGGCACCAACGCTGAAACCGGCGATGCCGTCTTCCACTTGCCATAACGTTCCGGCAGTGCGCACCCGATCGCAAAACCCACAAACAACCGTTCACGAACAATTGGTTATCCAATGTTCTCTGCCTCGGATCTCCTGTCTCGCCTGGCAGCAACTGCGCGATCTTCTCCCAGCGCACCAGGCTGAGTTCATACCGCTTCATCCTGAATGTCGATTGGCTCTAGAAGATTGTTTAACAAGCCTTTAAATTCCCAACCGAGCTCAGCCTAGTCTTCCGCGAGTGGCCACGGTACAAGCGACATTTCTGCCGCCAATATCACAGTGAAAGAGGGCAAGCGCTACGTGACGGCGTCATCCGGCTGAGATGCGTCAAGTTGTCCATTGACTTCCTCAGCCATTGACCCGACCCCAATGACGATTTGCTGGAGCACAACGATGAGCAAACAGGCACGGACGACCATCGACCAGAGCGAAGTGGATCGATTTTCCGCCATGGGTGCGGAATGGTGGAGCCCGACTGGCAAGTTTAGGGCGCTGCACAAATTCAACCCTCTCCGTCTGGAATATATTCGCAACGGCATTGCCGAAAATTTCGGTCGCGATCCTAAAAGACACTTGCCCCTGTCCGGGATTCGTATCCTCGACATTGGGTGCGGCGGCGGCGTACTGTCAGAACCAGTCGCGCGGATGGGAGGCGATATCACTGGCGCCGATCCTTCAGAAAAGAATATTGGCATCGCCTCCACTCACGCGCGTGAAAGCGGGGTCACTGTCGATTACCGCGCCGTCACCGCCGAAGAACTGCAAGCCGCTGGAGAAACCTTCGACGTCGTGCTGAATATGGAGGTGGTGGAACATGTCGCAGACGTCGATCTGTTTCTGACGACGTGCGCAAAAATGGTGCGTCCCGGCGGGTTGATGTTCGTCGCCACGATCAACCGCACGTTCAAGGCCAAGGCGCTTGCCGTCTTTGCGGCGGAGAACATTCTGCGCTGGTTGGATCGTGGTACCCATCAATATGAAAAACTCGTGCGTCCGGAAGAACTGGAAAAGCCTCTGGTGTCCGAGGGCATGAACATTATCCATCGCACAGGCGTGTTCTACAATCCGATTCGGGATCGTTGGAACCTGTCCTCGGATATGGATGTCAACTACATGATCATGGCGAAACGCGCCTAAACCGAAAGTCCGTATGTCCTTCTTCGTGGCTCGCCCTACACTGCTCTTCCGAGGGTTGCTCGGATAGGCCGAGCCGGTCCTCACGACAGGAGGACGAGCCGTGGAAAATTATAATGAAGCTTTGTCGGGCTCGATGTTGCCAAGTTGAAGAATGCGATTGCTGAAGCTGGCCGGAATGGAGAGAGATCCTTGTGTCGGCGAGGTTGAAGGATCAGATGCCAACATGCGTCGCTTTATCCACCGAATAGTCGCTAAATTTGATCGCGTGCATTTCTGCTACTGGGTTGAGCGCCCCGGTTACGACACTCCACCGGCTCATCAAGTCACTTGGTACTCCCGAAAAGGCCTGGCGATGATCCGCCCTCATTGTCTCCCAGGCATTCGCTATGCGTATCGACTGCAGATCATTCGCCTTCGCGCCGACCCTGAAGCGGGGTGGTGTACACTACCCGCGGTTCCGCGAGTTCACGGTGGAGTTCGAGCCCCTCCCGATCGGAGTGATAGTCGCTATGCCGGTGATCCGGACTTAAGCCTGACTGAAAGATGAGGTAAGTGCGCCCTTGCACTGGATTGCCAGAGCGGCAGCGTGATGAGCAAGCCTACACGAAAGCTCTACGGAGCTACCCGTCATCCGCGCTGCCAAGTACCCTCCGTTGAACGCGTCTCCAGCCCCGGACGTATCGACAGGGTCGTCAACCTTTTGTGAAGGACTTTAGCCGCCGATTTGACCTGCTGCAAAATGGGCGGGATCGCTCCCACATTTTACGATCACTTCCTTACAGCCCACAGCCCCAAGTCTCTTCAGCGTTTCACCTGGCTCGTTGTCGCCATAGAGATTTCTTTCATCATCGAAAGTCGGTAGAGCGATGTCGACAACCAATAGGCACTCGTTGATCGCCTTCCGAGCCGTTTCAGCGTCTGACCACAACCTTGAGCGAAAGTTCGGATCGAAGGCTATAGTCGATCCTGCGGCTTTCGCCCGGGATACTTCTCTTAAGAGCTCTCGTCGGGCCTCCGGTGATAAGATTGCGAGGGTGATCCCCGATAAAAAAACAAGATCCTTTCCTGAGAGGCTTTTCCTCAGGGCCGCGGGTCGGTCGGCGAGATGTCGGGCGGCCGAATCTGTGCGCCAATAGGTGAAACTGCGCTCGTACCCGCTAAGAGTAATCGCATAGAGTCCAGGGCGCCCTCCAACAATCGTCGGGCTCTGGGCGGCGCCGATTTTGTGGGCGAGGAAAAATTCTCGTTGTTTCTGCGAGAAATGATCGTCTCCGAAAGCCGTCACGTAGTCCAGCGTGGCATCTTCCGGAAGAAGCGCCCGCATCGTCCAGAGCGTATTGAACGTGTCGCCGGCGTATGAGGATTTCCAGCGATCCTCGCCGTCAGCGGACAACTCGATCATGCACTCGCCGATCGCCGCAACGCTTATACTGGTCATCAAAACACCGCTACCGAGTCGAATTGGGCCCAACTTTCTTCCGGGAGGCGGGCCGACAGGAGATCGATATTGCGCGTAAGACTGGACGGCTTCGCCGTACCGATGAGGATCGATGCCACGGATGAATTGCGAAGCGGAAATTGAAGGGCGGTAGCAGCAAGCGATACGCCATCGTCCTCGGCGATCTTCCGCATGGCGTTGACGCGATTAACGATATCGTCGCTTGGCGGTTCGTAGTTGAAGAACGCTCCAGGGACCGCCCCTGTGGCTAGGATCCCAGAATTGAACACTCCGCCGATAACAAGGGATGTTCCTGCCTTTTCACAAACCCCGAGGAGACGTGCCGAAGCCGTGCGATCCAGCAGCGTGTAGCGTCCGGCAAGGAGGATGCAATCGAGGCTGTCTCTTGAAAGGACATCCAGGCAGACACCGACGTCGTTGACGCCAAGTCCAAACGCCTTGATTGCCCCCGCCGCCTTCAACTCGTCAAGAGCCCTTATGCCACTATCCATGAAGATGCGGAAATGCCTGCGATACTCATCAAGTCCCAGAGACGGAGCCTCGAGATCGTGAACGTAGAGAATGTCGATGCGGTTGAGGCCTAGGCGCGCCAGGCTGAACTCGTATGACCGCATGATGCCGTCATAGCTGTAGTCGTAGTGCACATCGAACGGCAACGGGTTGACGAAGCCGAAATCCGGGACCTTTTCCTCCGGCACGGCACTCAGAATCTTCCCGACCTTGGATGAGAGCACAAACTCGTCTCTCGGCTTGTCTCGGAGGAAATCGCCGACACGGCGCTCGGAAAGTCCGAAACCGTAAAAGGGCGCGGTATCGAAATAGCGCATGCCCGACGCCCACGCGGCATCCATCGTTTCAAATGCGGCCTCCCTTGAAACAGCGCGGTATAGTCCGCCAATCGCACCGCCGCCGAACCCGAGCTCGGTCAGTTCGAGACCGGTATTTCCGAGTTTACGCTTCTTCATGCTTGACTGCCTTCCGTGTCGAGATACCGCGACAGGGCTCTCATGACACCGCGCAATTCGCCCAGTCCCTTCAATCGACCGGCGTAGGAATAGCCGGGATTGCTCTTCTTGGTGATGTCATCTGCGAGAAGGTGACCGTGATCCGGGCGGAGGGGGATGCTGCTTCGACGGCCCTCCGTTTTCGCCACTCGTTGTTCACGCAGCAGGATCTCGATAATCGCCACCATGTCGGCCTGGCCGTCGAGATGCTCGGCCTCGTGGAAGGATCCGTCGGGTTCGACCGCCACATTGCGCAGATGGGCAAAATTCACGCGCGGGGCAAACTCCTGTGCCATCGCGACGAGATCGTTGTCCTTGCGCGCACCGTACGACCCCGTGCAAAATGTCAAACCGTTGGCCTCACTGGTAACTGCTGCGAGGATCGCTCTGGCATCGTCTGCGGTGGACACGACGCGTGGCAACCCGAACAGGGAAAAAGGCGGGTCGTCGGGGTGAACCCCCAGTCGGACACCGAACTCTTCTGCGACGGGCACCACTTCCTTCAGGAAGGCGACCAGATTGGCGCGCATGGCGTCCGCGCTCACACCGTCGAACGATGAGATCAATGCCGAGATCGACGCGCGGGTTTGAGCGTCGGCTCCTCCTGGCAACCCGGCAATGATATTTTTCTCAAGCAGGAGAAGCTCATTTTCGGACTTTGTCGCCAGCCGCTTTTCAGCAGCCGCAACAAGATCGGGAGTGTAACTTGAAATGGCGTCGCGACGCTTCAGAACGAAGGCGTCGTAAACGATGAAGTCGATCATGTCGAAACGAAGCGCATAGCCAGTGGTTGGCAGCAGATAATTCAGGTCAGTTCTCGTCCAATCGACCACGGGCATGAAATTGTAGCAGACCACCGGGACCCCGGCACGGCCGAGGTTTGCGAGTGTATCCTTCCAGGTGTCGATGGCGCGTCGCGCGCCGGCGTCGCCACGCTTTACACTGTCTTCCATGGGGATGGATTCGCAGACGCTCCAGGTCAGGCCCGCCGCTTCGATAAACGCCTTGCGTTTAGCGATCTCGTCGGAATGCCATGTGGTTCCCACAGGCAGATGGTGGAGCGCTGTGACGACGCCAGTCGCGCCAGCTTGCTTTACGTGATTGAGGGAAATCGGGTCGTTTTCGCCGAACCAGCGCCATGTTTGTTCCATCGTCAGTTCTCCTCAAGCGGCCATTGGCCCGAATTTGGCATCGAGAGCGGCAATGATCCCGTGCTCGCGAATATTCTGAAGGGCCGCGGTCAGCGCCCGTATAAAGTGCTCATTCTCCTTCCAGGAAGGGTCGAACACGGTATAGAATTCCAGAAACTGCCGGATCACAGCCGCCACCTCAGTCCGGGTCTGATCGGGTTTTGCGGACCATGTCTGGAAAGCTGCATCATTGACCGTAAGCGGTTGTCCCGTCTCGTTTGTGTCGGCACAAGATCGTATCCACGCGGCAACTGCATAGACGAGCGCTTCATGGGGCCGATGTGCGGCAATCAGTTCCCGCAAAGGCTCCAGGATACGTTGCGGAACTTTCTGTGAGGCATCGGAGGCGATCTGTAAGGTGCGATGCCTGAGCGACGGATTATCGAACCGGCTGGTCAGGCGATCCGAATAGGACTTGCCGTCGACAGCAGGATCAAGCGTCGGTGAAACCTGTGCCCAATAGCGCTGAATGAAGTTTCTCACCGTCGGATGTCCGAATGCCTTGGATACGGTTTCCAGGCCAGCGATCTGGCCGATGGCGGCGATTGCGGTGTGCGACCCGTTCAGCATCCTGAGCTTCATGTGCTCGAAGGGCACGACGTCCTCGACGAACTCGACGCCGGAATGCTGCCACTGCGGGCGCCCGGTCGCAAACCGGTCCTCGATAACCCACTGGAAGAACGGTTCGGCCATCACAGGCCAGGCGTCCTCGACACCGAGCTCCGCGGCGATCCGGGCTCGGTCCTCGTCTGTCGTTGCAGGGACGATTCGATCCACCATGGATGATGGGCTTGAAACATTCGACGCAATGAACGCGCCGAGATCCGGCGACCGCAGGGACGCAAACTCTGTCAGGACCCGAAGGAGGGTCCTGCCGTTTGACGGCAGGTTATCACAAGAGAGCAAGGTGAATGGAGCCACGCCCACGTCCCGGCGTCGTGATATAGCCTCTGCCAAGAATCCGAGAACCGACCTTGGCCGGGCTGGATTTGCGAGATCATGGACGACGTCGGCATGGTCCCTCAACAGTGTCCGCTCAGCAAGATTTGCGGTGTAGCCCTTTTCTGTCACGGTCAGCGTGACGATACGGATCGCGGGATCGGTCAGCGCATGCAGCAGGGCTGCCGGGTCTTCAGGCGCCACGATTGTTTTCACCAGTGCGCCGATGATGCGGAGCTGTTCGCCCTCCCCGTCGCGAAGCGAGAGACAGTAGAGGTTGTCCTGAGGTTGCAGGGCTTGCTGTGTGTCGCCACTGCGCAGGGATGCCGCGATGATGCCCCATTCGGTCTCGCCTGCATTCAGGCAGTCGTGTGTGAAGACCGCCTGATGTGCACGGTGGAAAGCGCCAACTCCCAAGTGGACGATACCGGGCGTTACCGTCGTTCGATCATATTTGGGAAGCGCGACATTGGCTGGCAGCTTCGACAGCGTTGCGGATGATAATCTCTCGCTCATAGTCGTGACCCTTCGTTCAGCGTGTAAGCCGAGATAGCCGAACCGCTAAGAACCGCCTGCCGATCCGTACCGCTGAGATCATCGACGACAGTCCTGAGGAGTTCGACCGTCTCTTCGTAGCCGGCGGCAAGCAGGCAGACAGGCCAGTCCGAACCGAACATGCAACGCTGGGCACCAAAGATGTCGATGACTTCTCGGATGTAAGGCGTGATGTCGTCCGCACGCCAGCAGGACCAATCCGCTTCCGTGACCATCCCTGAGAGTTTGCACCAGACATGCGACCGATGATCATGGAATGCTCGGAGCTTGAGAGCCCAGGCTTCAAAGCCATTCGATTTGATATTCGGCTTGGCAATATGATCGATGACGAAGCGCAGTTCCGGAAATTGAGCGACCGTTTCGAGCGCGGCATCGAGTTCGCGCGGGCGGATCAGCAGATCGTAAGCGAGGTCGCGGTCCTGCACGGCAGCCAGTCCGCATTTGACATCGTCTCTCAGCAGCCAGTTGGCATCCGGTTCGTCATGAACCTGGTGGCGAATGCCGACGAGCCATTTTCCGTCAGGACGTTTCAGCAAGGCATCGAGCTGGCCGCCGACATCCGTAGCGGTGAGATCGACCCAGCCGACCACGCCTGCGATGAAGTCACTTGCCGCCGCCACCGCAAGAAACTGCTCTGTCTCCTCAAAGCTTGACCACGTCTGGACCAGGACGGTCTTCGCGACGCCCGCCGCCCTCAGTGACGGCTTAAGATCATCCGGCGTGAAGACGCGGTTGATCGGCGCGTGAGCTGCCGTCATCCACGAATAGTCGCCGTTGGACGGATCCCAGAAATGGTGGTGAGCGTCGATGCTGTAAAGTGAGGACATAGTTTTCAATCCGGCGCTAATCGAGGTGGAAAACATTTTCCATAAAGGCCCACCACTCGCCCTCTCGGCGATGGTCCAAGGGTTTCTGGCACGGCTCTGTGAGAGCCCACCATTCTCGGGTAATAGGATCGGCGGCAATGCTCTTGGCGGTTTCGGCGTAGTCTTCTCCGATGTAGTCAAAGGTGCCGAACAGGAGGTTTTCAGGCTCTTTGAGGAAGATCGTGAAGTTGCGAACCCCGTTCTCGCTCAACGTCGCCAGCACCCCTCGCCACACAGCGGCGTGCAGCTGCTTGTATTCTCCGACCTTTTCGTCATGCAGGCCGATGACCATGCCGTAGCGTTTCACGTTCGCCTCAGTCAAAATGCAGGCCACCGTTCATGTCGATCACCTCGCCCGTAATGAAACCTGCCAAGGGAGAGATCAGGAACTCGACGGTGTGGGCGACTTCCTCCGGCTCGCAGAACCGACCGACCGGAATTTGCGCAAGCTGCTTCTGGCGTTGCTCCTCGGTCAACTGTTCCGAAATCATCGGTGACATCACATAGGCGGGCGCGATGGCGTTGGACGTCACGCCATCTCCGGCGGTTTCGCGCGCAATCGAGAAGGTCAAGCCAATCAGGGCGCTCTTGGAGACGGAATAGGCTGTTCCCGCCGTCAGACCACCGGACTTCGCGGCATAGGAGGAGACATTGACGATGCGTCCCCATCGCTTCTCGCGCATCCCAGGCAGGAAAGCTTGCGACAATAGGAAGGCCGCATCGACATTAACGGCATGCACCTTGTGCCATTCCTCAAGCGTCGTGCCGTCCATTTTCATGTTTGAAAGAATGCCGGCATTGTTGACGAGGATATCGACAATTCGGAAACGCGACTTGATTTCATCTGCGGCCGTGGCGACCGCATCCCGATCGGACAGGTCGAGTTTGATGCAAGTTACTGACGGGTTCTCGCGGAGGTTTTCCGGCGCATCCGCGCGATCGAGCAGCACGACATGAGCGCCTTTGGCCAACAGCGAAGCTGTAATTGCCTTTCCGATCGCGCCGAACGCGCCTGTGATCACGGCGGTCTTTCCGGCAAGGTCAGGCGTCGGTTGAGCGGTCATGGCTGTATTCTTTCTGTTTGAAGTTATGGTTCGGGTCAAAGGCCGCCGGCGCATGGCAAGCGGCCTTCTTCTCGGGAGGTGTTACAGCTGCGGAGGTGTCGAGAGCGCCTGGATGGCAGTGTCGCCCTTGGTCAGGATCTTTACGCCGGTGTCGAGATCGGCAGTCGGGACTTGACCGAAGCCGGGGTTCGTCATCGAGTCGAACTGGGTCTTGTGAGCAGCGGACCAAAGCTGCCAGAACGCCTGAACGCCCATCATGTAGGGGTTCTGTGCGACGGTACCGAAGTATTCGTCGTCCTCGACACCCTGAAGGATCGGGACGTCGATCGACCAGGCAAGAACGTTGACTTTGTTGTCACCCTGATCGCGGCCGACGTTGCGGGTGGCAGCGAGTGCGCCTGTGCCCGGATTGCCATGGGCGCAGAAGATCACATTGACGTCAGGGTTGGCCTGCAGCATTGCCGTATTCACAGTTTCGGCCTTTTGCAGATCACCTTCGTCGTTGACTGTGGTGACAACCTTGGCGCCCGGAGCAACCGATGCGAGACCCGCCTTGAAGCCTTCGAGACGATGCGTGATCGAGTCCAGGCCGGGGATCAATGAAACGCCGACGCGCGCCTTGTCGCCGAGCTTCTCACCGACTGCCTTGCCGGCCGCAAAGCCTGCGTTGTAGTTGTTGGTGCCAACGAAGAGCAGACGCTTCGACTTCGGCGAGTCAGAATCGAAGGTCAGCGTCGGAACGCCTTTCTTCACAGCGTTGTCGATCGCCGTCACCAACGTATCGGCGTCGCCGGCGGTCACTGCGATGCCCTTCACGCCCTTGGCGACGAGCTGATCGACAGCACGGGACTCAGCCGATGCGTCCCAGTCGGCGGGGCCCTGAAGTTCGGTAGTCGCGCCGACCGTTTTTGCGGCATCCTGGAAACCGGCATAGGACCAGTTGAAGAACTCCGAGCCCTTCAGGAACACGACCATGCCGTAATGTTCCTTGGCGTCCTGCGCCATCACTGGCGAGCCTGCTAGTCCCGCGGCAACAACCAGTGAAAGGGTTGCGGCCGACATTATCCTTCTGAACGATTTCATATTCTCTCTCCCAATGAAGTACGTTGCGTTGCTTCGATAGTCTCCATCTTGCTCTGCTTCAGTTTGAGCACGGCTCGAATGTTGCGGAGCGCGATGGTCCTGCTTAGGAAAACCGCGACGAGGAGCATCAGGCCGTTCACGACGTCGTACCAGAACGGATTGACCGCTGATGTTACGAAGGCGTTGTGAATGACGGCCAGGAAGATGACCCCGAGGACAGTGCCCCCAATTGTTCCGCTGCCGCCGTTGATGTTGGCTCCACCAATGGCAACTGCAGCGATGGCCTTGAGTTCGGCCAGATTTCCGTGTCCCCAATGGGCCGCGCCATACTTGGCGGCGGCCATGACACCTGCGCATCCGGCAAGCGTTGCCGAGAGCGTATAGATGATGATCTTCACACGGTTGACGTTGACGCCCGATAGCGCCGCCGCCCGTTCGCCGCCGCCGATGAAGTAGAGCTGCCGGAAAAAGCGATGGTGGGCGAGCAGCACGCCGAGGATGAGGGCCGCGACCGCGAAGAACACGATCGGCACGTTGATGCCGAGAATTTTGCCCTGACCCAGGTAGAGGTAAGCATCCGAAAAGCCCGCAATGGCCTTTCCGTCGGTAATCGCAAGATTGACCCCGCGCAGCGTCAGCAACGTCCCCATCGTGATGATCAGCGGGTGCACCCTGAACAGAACGATCAGGACACCGTTCAGCGCTCCTATGAGAGCACAGGCAATCAGCGTGATGAGGATCGCGGGAAAAACTGGAAGCCCCGCCTGTATCATCAGCTTCGCGACGATGATCTCCGCAAAGGCGAAGACCGATGCCACCGACAGGTCAATGCCGCCCATCAGGATCACGAAGGTCATGCCGAGCGCCATGATGCCTTCGAAAACTACGTTCATAGCCATGACTTCGAAGTTGGCTGCCGTCAGCATGTTGCCGAACGCGGCTTCCACACCGAAGAGAACCGCGAACGTGACCGCCGCGAGGCCCGCGTATTGTACGAGGACGATGTTCTTGATGGGATTGCGTTGTGCTGTCTTGCTCATTGGGACCACCTCAGTGAATGAACGCGTGCGTCATGACCATTTCCTGGGTCACGCCGCCTGCTGCGTTGTCGAGTTCGGCCGAGATGCCGCCGTTTCGGAATACCAGGATCCGGTCGGCCATGCCGATCACTTCGGGCATTTCCGACGAGATGACGATGACGGCGATGCCTGTCTCAGCGAGCGCCCGGAGCTGGTTGTGGATCAGGGACTTCGCACCGACATCGACGCCACGGGTTGGTTCATCGACGATCAGAACCTTGGGGTTGGCGTCCAGAGCCTTTGCCAGCAGGACTTTCTGCTGGTTGCCACCGGAAAGAGTCACGACGCGCGCGGCATCGTTTGCCGGGCGGATGTCCATCTCCTTGATGAATTCCTTGGTCTTTAAGCGAAGTGACGATTGCTTGAACATTCCGGCCGGGCCCGTGTAGCGCTCTAGCGTGGCCGCACCGACATTGGCCGCAATGTCGAAGGACAGAAAAAGGCCACTGCTCTTGCGATCTTCGGATACGTAGACGATGCCATGGGACAGCGCTTCACCGGGGTCTCGGATGGAAATCTCGGTGCCCTCAAGAACGAAGGTTCCGGACGTGCGTTTGTCGGCGTTGACCAACGCCCTCATAGCTTCGGTGCGCCCTGCCCCAACCAGCCCGGCGATCCCGACGACTTCACCCCTGCGAAGGTCAAAATTCACCGGACGCACCGTTCCGAACCGCGAAAGACCGCGGCAGGAAAACACCACGTCGCCGATCCCGGAGGACCGCTTGGGATAGAGATCACCAAGGTGACGGCCGACCATGTCGCGGATGATATCTTCCGGCGTCACGCTGGCGATCTCGTTGGTCGAGATGTGCTGACCGTCACGCAGGACGGTGATGCGATCAGAGATCTCGAAGAGTTCGGAGAGCTTGTGCGAGATGAACACCAGGCTCATACCCTGCGACTTCAGCTCCCGCATCACCTTGAAGAATTCGGCTGTTTCCTTCTCCGACAGCGAAGATGTCGGCTCGTCCATGATGATGAGTTGGGCGTCGAGCGCGATCGCCTTCGCCAGTTCGACCAACTGCTGCATACCGACCGACAGCGTGCCAACCAGAGCCTTCGGGTCGATATCGATCCCGATCCGCTCGAATACCTTTTCGGCTTCGCGGTTCATGGCCGCCCAGTCGTTCAGGCCAAAGCGGTTGGTCTTTTCACGGCGCAGATAGATGTTTTCGGCCACGGTGGCATTGGGAACGAGGCTAAGCTCCTGGTGCATGAGGCTGATGCCCGCTTTCATCGCATCGAGCGGATGCGTGAATTGAACATCCTTGTCGTCGAAGCGAATGCTTCCCTCGTCGCGCTGGTGGATTCCCGCGATGATATTGACGAGTGTCGACTTGCCCGCCCCGTTCTCGCCGATCAGGGCATGCACCTCGCCCTTGCGAACGTCGAAGTTGATCGCGCGCAGCACCTTGTTGGTATGAAAGCTCTTTGAGAGGTCGCGGATTTCAAGCAGCGGGTTCATCGGCGGCCCCTGTAAGTGCGCACGGCATCGAAGCCGACGGCGGCGATCAGGACGATGCCGACAGTTGCCTGCTGCCAGTTCGGATTGCCATTGAGCAGGACGAAGCCGTTTCCGATCAAGGCGAGCATCAGCACGCCGAGGAAAGTGCCGAAGATGCTGCCTACGCCGCCAGCCATGCTTGCGCCACCGACGACCGCCGCAGCCAGCGCCCGCAGTTCCGCACCGATGCCGTAGTTGGCGTATCCGATCTTGTTGGCCGACGTCATGAGGACCGCGGCGATCCAGACGAAGAAAGCCGAAAGGAGATAGACCGTGATCGTCAGGCGCTCGACCTTGATGCCAGACAGGCGGGCGGCTTCGGGACTTTCGCCGACGTAGAAGATCTTGCGGAGTGGCGTCCAGTAGGCGAGCAAGAGACCGAAGATGGTGATGGCGGCGAGCGTGATCAGCAGCGGCAAGGGAATGCCATAGAAACTGTCCCCGATAGGAAGGCGGAACTCGAAGCGGCCGAACCTGGTGAACCAACGGTCCGCGTTGGGAAAACTGATATATTGGCCCGTCGTCAGCACGGTTGCTACGCCCCGGGCGACTGACATCATCCCAAGTGTTACCAGGAACGGGAGAATGCCGGCGCGCGCAACGAGCAGTCCGTTGATCAGGCCGCAGGCGAGTGCGGCAAAAAGGCCCGCGATGAGCGACGGAACGATCGGGTACTGGTCCCGCATCAGCATCGCCATGACTACTGACGACAGAGCAAGAACGGAGCCGACGGAGAGGTCGAGACCGCGTGCAATGAGGACGACGGTCATCGCAACTGCGATCAGCAGATCATACGACATCAGCGACAGAACGGCCTTGATGTTCGTCCAGGTCGGGAAGACGTCCGGGCGCATGAAGGCGAGATATCCGAAGATCGCCAGGTTGATGAGCACCAGTAAAAATTCGCGCGAGGAGAACGAAGCGATGTGCCGCTTCAAGAAGTCCGATCCGCGTGTGTGGGTGTCGGCCTGCATGGCCATGTCATTCCTCCTGTCTCGTCAAACAAACGAAACGCGACGACCGCGTCGTTCATTCGCCTCCTCCGGAAACCGATATACCGGTTTATCTGTGATGTCAAATATAGGAAAAACGGCTACATTCGAGGTTCAGTACCGCTATAACATATTGAAATATCAAATTTCTCTTGCTAATATGAAGGTCAACGGGGAGATGTGACGATGCCGCGGCCGAAGAAAATAAATCGGGATGCACCGGATTTTGTTGAAACTGTAATACCGGTTATTCCGGATAATCTCTTGGCCAGGACCGACCTGAGCCTTCCAAAAGCCGCGCAGGTCTACGAGCTGATCCGACGCGCGATCATCATCCTGGCTCTTCCACCAGGGAGCATCGTCAACGAACGTCTCATCTGCGATCAGTTGTCGATTTCCCGAACACCCCTGCGGGAGGCACTCCTGCGCCTGAGCGCCGAACACTTGGTGACTGTCGTTCCCAATAGCGGGACCTATATTTCGAAGATCGATCTCCAGACCGTGTTCGACGGTCAACTCGTACGTGATGCACTGGAAATGAAGGTGGTGAAACTCGCCGCTCAGCGGATGACGCCGACCTTTGAGCGTGAGCTTGATTTGAATATGCTGCGCCAGCGCAGGCTCGCCTCCGAGCGCGACTTCGATGAATTCTATGAGTTGGACGAAGCGTTTCATTCGATGATCTGTGAATTCGGGGCCTCGCCCCGTATCTGGCGCATCGTCAACGAAGCCAAGGCTCAGCTTGATCGGGTTCGGCGTCTCGCCTTCCCAGCTCCAAACCATCTCGATATCGTGTTGGCCGAGCATATGGCGATCGTCGATGGGTTAAAGTCCCGCGACCCGGACGCTGCGGCGGCCGGCATGAAGGTGCACCTGGATAGAGTGTTTCTCACAATCCGTCGTCTGATTGTCGACAAGCGCGACTACTTCGCGGCCGACGCCAGCGAATTCCTTGAGGAATATACACGAGGCACGCAACGCTAGCGCTCATATTTAAAGCTATCGGGAGTGCCCCAAGGCTGCGCCTAGTTAAGTGCTCAGCTGTAAAAAATGCTTATCTTCGGGCGCTGACGCCGCGGGCTATCATCTTCGGTCCTCATGACCTTGAAAAGCCGACGGCGCGCAATGATCGATTCTAAACTGTCCGAAGCATTCCCCCGTCGACGTGATATGCAGAACCGACACTGTAGGATGCACGAGGTGAGCAAAGAAACACGCAAAAATCTGCAAGCTCCTCGATCGAACCGAACCGGCGGATATCCGCGTTGTCGTCTGCAACCTTCTGCAGATATTCTTCCCAGCGGTCACCGGCCAGTTCCCGCGCCGTCTTTTCCCAGTCAGGGGTCCGGATCAGTCCAGGATTGACGGTGTTGACACGGATATTGCGCTTGACCATTTCCATCGACAGGCACTTGCCGAACATGAGGAGCGCGGCCTTCGTGACATTGTAGATCGGCTCGTACCAGAGCGGCTGTACCGCGCAGATGGATGCGTTCATCAGCATGACGCCGCCGCCCTTTGCGACCATCTGATCAGCGAGGCCCCGGCTTAGGCGTACCGCCGCCATGACGTGAAGGTCCCAGTAGGAATTCCACTTTTCGTCAGGCGCATCAGCCACCGTCTCATTGGATCCCGTCCCGGCATTGGAGACGAAGATATCGGCGCCGCCAAGTGCTGCCGCAGTGTCGATAACCGCCTGGCAGCCTTCCGCTGAAGAAACATCGGAAGCGACAGCCCTAGCATTCACGCCGAATTCGCTCGCAATCTCGTCAGCTGCCCATTCGACCTCCACCGTCGTGCGCGCGGTGATGACGACGTGACAACCTTCGCGCGCCAGACCTCTGGCAATTCCCAGCCCGATGCCTTTGGAGCCGCCCGTAATGACCGCGACCTTGTCTTTGAGATAGAGGTCCATCAGCTCATCCATTGTCCGCCATCGACGTTGTAGCATTGAGATACCACGTAGTCGGAATCACTTGAGGCGAGGAAGATGGCCATACCTGTCAGATCATCAGCAGTGCCCATGCGGCCAAACGGAACCGCCTCACCAACCTCTTTTTTCTTTTGCCCAGGTCGTTTGCCTTCGTATTTGGCGAAGAAGGCATCGACACCGTCCCAGTGTTCGCCGTCCACGACACCCGGAGCAATCGCATTCACATTGATGCGATGCTCGATGAGGTTCAGGCCAGCCGATTGAGTCAAGCTGATAACAGCGGACTTCGTTGCGCAGTAAACGGCGACCAATGGTTCACCGCGGCGACCGGCCTGCGATGCCATATTGATGATCTTGCCGCCATTCCCGGCACTGATCATGTGTTTTGCGACAGCCTGCATTGTGAATAATGGGCCATAAACGTTGACGTCGAACACACGCCGGTAATCGGCCTCGGAAATCTCCACAAGAGGCGCGGCGGTGAACAGAGCGGCATTGTTGACCAGGATATCGATGCGCCCGAGTTTTTCGATGACGTCAGTGACGGCATGCTCAATGCTGTCCTTCTTCGTAACATCGAGTTTGACGGCGACCGCGTCATTTCCGACTTCTGCCGCGGCCTTTTCGGCTCGGTCAATATCGATGTCACAGATAGCGACCTTGGCACCTTCCGTTACGTAAGCTTTCGCGAAAGCCAAGCCGATTCCGCGGGCCGCACCAGTAATCATGGCGCATTTGCCCGACAAGCGCTGCAAAGACATATCTCTCTCCCTAGTTTTTCGCACGAATTATGATTGCTGAGCGGGCGTCCGGCCCTAAAACATTTTCGGAAAATAGTTGACCAAGTGCTCACGAAGGAACCTGTCGCGTTCAGCCAATTCAAGTGTGACCCCTTCGTCGTCCCGGTTCGATGTTATGATTTCCAGCTTAACCGGCATTCCGTTTGCTGTGAGGGCGTGGCATGCCCGCGCGCAGTCAAGCAATAACGGATCCTGCGGCGAGACGAAAAACGCGATCGGCGGCCATTCGAACGGGATGTTGAGAGCTACGTGCCGCAGTACGGTCGCAGTGCCTGTCCAGGTCGTCGGTCCCCGTAGCCGATGGAGAAGTCGATCGAATATTTCCTGATAAGAAGATGCGTAGCCCATGACGGCGATAACACCGGGTACGGCGCCGCCTGTCAGTCCGTCGTCGAGGATGTCTGAAATGGCGCTGCTACCCGCTTCGGCCTCGCAGATCAGACCGAGACAGGCTGAGTTGGTCTGATGGGTAAGATCCTTCCAACGCTGCAAAGGTGAATCGCTCGGCATCGAAGCGTGGAGTTCCGTGGCGATCAGCTGGTCCTGCCGCCGCAACAACACCGTGAACGGTGTGGCGGACCGTGACAAGGGAACGGAACTTTGCCCGATGGTTACGCTTGCAAGCGCAACTGCATTTGGGACGCATGGCTGCTGATATCGCGCAGCGTCGTCTACTACGACATTGTAAGCCACCACAACAGATCCTCCCTCGTCTCCTTGCCGAAAGATAAGGGAATATGCGCACACCGACTAGCGCTCAAGATCAGCAAAAACTAATGAAATTTTGTCCCGACTGGGTGGTGCAAGTGGCGGATTTGGCCAAAGAGGGGATTAGTCAGTATCTTTTCAGCTTTTCCAGTCGACGGTAGCTGCGCGGGGATATGCCCCGCAGGAGCCGGAACGCGCGATTGAAATTGGACAAGTTCGTGTACCCGACGCGGGCGCAGATCTGGCTAATGGGTAAATCGGTATGGGTGAGAAGCTCGCATGCCTTCGCCATCCTGAGCTCGCTCAGATAGCCGGTGAATGTGTGGCCCGTGTTCTTCCGAAAGAAACGGGAAAATGAACTTTCAGTCATACCAGCGGCGGCCGCGCAATCTGACAGGCGGACGCCGCTAGTGATGTTCGCGTTGATGAGCTGAAGCACTCCGCTCACCACTCTATTAACAACGGCGTTGGCATTTGGCGCGAACCCCGCGGATGATAGCAGGACGCGCTCGTCGCTCGACGAAAGCAGATGCAGAAGTTTCAGGAGCAAGGCGAAGCGCTCAAGGCCGGTCGAGCGCCCAATCTCCAAAATGAGTTCACCTCCGACCTCACGGGTTTTTCCGTGAAACTTCATTCCTCGTCGTACCGCCTGCAGGAATGTCTCCAGCCTGCTGAGTTCTGGAAAAACCCCATTTGCCTTCATCAGCCGATCCTCATCGAACTGAACAACGATATCCCGACCCTCAATAACGACTCCCCCCTCGAGTGGAGTAACCCAATCATGCGGAAGGTCGCGTCCCACGATGAAAAGATCCCCCTCTCGAAAAACGCCGATATGATCGCCGATGTGGCATGTCCCTTCGCTCCGACAAATCAGATGAATTTCGCATTCGGGATGGGCATTCCAGACACTCCACGGCATCGGATAATCGTCATTTCGCCAAACGAAGAATTCACTTGGGGCCGGAATGATCGGCTCGTAAGCTGGACCACGTTTTTTTGTAACCAGAGGCAAGCTGTTTTTCCAACCATTCGAGATCAGGTCATCGGTCGTCCTGTTTTCCCAGTGCTTTTAGACCAAATCCGCAGGGAAACGAAGCCTCGCCTCGCGGGCCCATATGGATGCACTGCGAACCCCCGAGAATGGAAAGATGGAGTACAAGTCGCTGAACGATGGCGTGATGCACACTTGCGGACACGACGGTCACACAGCGATGCTCCTGGGCGCCGCTAAAGTGTTGGCCGAAGAAGGAGTTTCGACGGCGCCGTGCGCTTTATCTTCCAGCCTGCGGAGGAATGGGGGAAGGAGCGCTTTCGAAGATGTCCGATGGCCTTTTCGAGAAGTTCCCTTTTGATGAGATCTTTGGCATCCACAACATGCCGGGTATGTCTGTGGGCGTGTCCGACGCGAAAGCCGATGCCATCATGTCGGCAGACGACAACTTGAGATCACGCTCAGCGGCGTCGACGGTCATGCCGCCCGGCCGCATCTGGCAACGAGGTGCTTGTCGCGGCATGCGCACTGGTCACGAACCTGCAGACAATAGTCGCGCGGCGTCTCCTCGGGAGTTTATTCCACTGGTCAACGATGTCACCTTGGCCAACGAAGCCATTGATGGTGGCAACGGAGTTCTTTGGCGCGTCAAATGTCCGGGTGAGTTCGAAACCGATGACGGCATCGGAAGACTTCGCCCAGTTCTTGCCCAAGGTGCCAGGATGCTTCGTGTTTCTCGGCGAGCAGTCGGCACCACTACACTGTCGGAATTACGACTTCAATGACACAGGACTTGTCCGTCGGATGCGGTTTCATGCCGGCATCGTGCGGCGGCTGCCTACGAGCTGAGACAATCCTAGATCCGTGCAAGCTATGGACTCGAGGCAATCAACGGATCGACTCGCTGATCACACTTATTATTCTGGGAGAACCCCGGCCATGCGGTAACTCTCGATCATTGAGTCGAAAATGGAAATGTCTGAGCGGCTTCGTGCAAGGAGCTGGGCGCCGGCAATCGCAGCGAAAATCGCTCGCGCGCGCTCCCCGCCATGCCGAGCAGAGCGCCCATCATTGATCGATCAAGTCCCATGACGGAGCAGAAACGCTACATCCTAACACCTGACGGATTCCTGATGGTCTTGAGACAGGGAGACGACGTGCTTGCCCGCCTGGAAACGCTGATGGTCGACGAAGACATACCGTCCCGCGATGATTTCTGGCTTCGGGTTCGCAGTTTATATCACCTTCGGCTTGTTCGATTTCGAAGCCCGCGAATACAAGCCGAACAGCTACGAAAACCTTGAGGTGACCAACTTGACGGGCTCGCTTGCCTGGAAGGACGGAAAGCCGCTGCCGCATCTACATGCAGCCGCAGGCAATTCTTCGTTCGCAGTGGTGGGCGGTCACCTGTTGGCGCTGGAGGTCGGTCGCGGTTCGATGGAGCTTCACGTGAGGACCCTACAAAACCGGCTCGAACGCTCAACCGACGCGTCGGTCGGCGCCAACGTCCTGCAACTCAGTCCGGCCAGATGAGGCGCGGCTGGCTGCGCCGCCTCGTTTTAATCGCTGATAGCGCGGTGCGGGATCGACAGTCTGATCAAGAGGCCATCTGGCATCCACTCGCGCGAGATATCGACCCCGAGGCTCTTTCCGATTATCTGCTCGAGCCGGCTTCCAAAACCAACCGAACGTGTCTCCGACGCAGCGTGTTGGGGACCGCGGCTCTTGAGCCAGACGATCTCCACGATCTCGCCCTTTATCGTCACTGCAATATCCAGCTTCCCCTCTTCGACAGCAAGGGCACCATATTTTGCGGCATTGGTCGCAAATTCGTGGAACAGCAGCGCGAAATTCGTAATCTTGTTGCCGCTGACGTCGATGTCGTCTCCTCTCAACTGCCAACGATTAGCATCGTCCCGCTCATACGGGGCAAGAATATTCGACAGAAGCTGGAACAGGGTGGTCTGTGGTGCACCGGTTGCGGCCTCACCGCTCAGACTTGGCAATGTTATCTCATGGGCCCGAGACAGAGCCGCCAATCTGTCCTTCATTCCGGCGGCCAGCTCAGCGGTCGTCTTTGCCGTCCTTGCCGCAAGGGTGATGATGCTGCCGGTGATGGCGAACAGGTTTTTTACCCGGTGATGCATTTCCCGCAGCAGAAGCTCCTGATGTTCGGCAGCTCGCTTGCGCTCCGAAATGTCGCGGGCAATCTTCGATGCACCGATGATCGTTCCGTTGCGGTCCCGGATGGGCGAAATGGTGAGAGAAATATCGATCAGGCTACCGTCTTTGCGTCGTCGCACCGTCTCGAAGTGATCGACGCGCTCACCGGCCTGGATGCGGGCAAGAATAGCCGGTTCCTCTTCGAGGCGATCGGGTGGAATGACGATCGTGATCGGCTTTCCGATAACCTCGTCCGCCGTATAGCCGAAAACACGCGCGGCGCCTTTATTCCAGGTCGTGATGACACCGTCGAGACCCTTGCTGACGATCGCATCGTCGGAGGACTCGACGATCGCCGCAAGAAAAGCTGCAGCAATATGTCCCGCCTGCACAGCTTCTATGTCAGCCTCTAACTGTAGCAGAGGGCGCTTCGCCTGGTCCTCGCGTTGCTGGTCATCGGAAATAGACATCTACGCCCCGTCAATCAAAGTATTTTTGGACGCCGAACGGTCAAGCTACCTGGCGCAGCGCCGACCATATTCGTCAAACGCCACCAATAACGGCACGAAGCTGGCAAAGGGTGACACCATCTGAATATTTTCCCTAAAGATTTCGATAGCGATGTCGGGATCGATGGTTCAACCACGTCCTGGAAGAAAATCGTAGCGAAAACCGGAGGAGGCGGAGCATGGCGCTCAAGCGAATGGACAACATCGGGATTGTCGTTGAAGACCTTGGAGTGGCGATAGGGCTTTTTTCAGGAGCTGGGCCTCGAACTCGAAGGCCGCGCGACGATCGAGGGCGAATGGGCCGGTCGCGTCACTGGTCTGGGCGACCAACACGTCGAGATCGCTATGATGCGGACGCCGGCCGGACACAGCCGGCTGGAGCTTTCGCGCTTCCTCAGACCGGAAGTCGTCGCGGATCATCGGAACGCTCCGGTGAACGCCCTTGGTTATCTGCGAGCCATGTTCACAGTCGATGACGTCGAAGAGACCGTTGAGAGATTGCGCGCGCACGGCGCCCAGCTTGTCGGCGATGTCGTCCGATATGAGGACGCGTACAAGCTCTGCTACATCCGCGGACCCGAGGGTCTTCTCATCGGCCTTGCCGAGGAACTCGAGTAAGCAGAGAAAAGGATAGTTCCACCTGGGCTTATCCGCATGATGTTGTGCTCGTGACGTGACGCTGCTGATCCCATCTAGGCGTTATGCCAAAAGGCGCCATGTGCCGATTATGAGCGCCCGGGGCGGGCGCAACATCCCTCACGGCGACGGTTCTGGCTCTACATACTCGCCGATATCCGACCTCAGAACGCGCGGTCGTTCCCTTGAGGGAAGCGAACCGCCTACCCCATAGTCACGAAAGGTTCACCGGCCCAGTTAGAGTGAAATCAATACGCTCCGTGTTCAAAGGACTGAGCGCAGGAAATCAGCCGTCTCAGCACGCTGAGGGCTGTCGAATATCTGCTCGGGCGTGCCCAGCTCGTGAATGAGACCTTCGCGGAAAAATGCCACCCGATCTGATACCTCTCGCGCAAACCGCATTTCATGCGTCACTACAATCATGGTCATGCCTTCCTGCGACAGCATGCGTAGCGTGTCCAACACCTCGCCGACCAGTTGCGGATCGAGAGCTGACGTGACTTCATCGAACAGCATGTAATCTGGCGACATTGCCAGTGCCCTGGCGATCGCCATTCGCTGCTGCTGCCCACCAGACAGGCGCGATGGAAAAGCCTTCAGCTTTTCACCAAGTCCGACATGCTTGAGCTGCTCAACCGCAATGGCTTCGGCTTCGGCCTTCGATTTACCCAAAACCTTTCTGGGCGCCAGCATCACGTTCTCAAGCACTGTCAGATGCGGAAACGCGTTCCATTGCTGAAAGACGATGCCAATGCGTTGGCGAAGTTTGTTGAGGTCCGTCGCCTTGGCATGGACATCCACATTATCGACGGTGATGCGGCCATCCTGGATCGGCTCAAGCCCGTTGATGCACATCAGCATCGTCGATTTTCCTGAGCCTGACCCACCGATCATCGACAATACTTCGCCTTTGTTGACGGAAAGACTGACCCCTTTGAGGACATGGAGCGTGCTGAAATGCTTATGGACGTTTTCGATTTCAATCATTGGATCTGCCACCTTTTTTCAAGTCGGGTGCCGAGCCTCGCAATGGGGAAGCTCATCAGGAAATAGATCAGACCTGTGATGGTCAGGATCAGAAGCGGCTCCTGAACGCGGGTCGTGATGATCTGGGAACTGCGAAGGAGTTCGATGATGCCGATCCACAGAACCAGCGACGTGTCCTTCATCACGCCGAGCGCCAGGCCGATCCAGCTTGGAAAGACGATCCTGGTTGCCATCGGCAAGGTGATCGAGATCACCTCCTGGCCCCAGGGTAGGCCAAGCGACCGGGCCGCCCGGCGCGTCGTCGTCGGCACGGCCGAAACACCGCTTCGAACGATTTCGGTGCAGAAGGCGGCCGCGTAGATGCCAAGGCAGATACAGGCCACAGTGTAACTGGGCCAGTGCAGCCGAAACATGCTGTTGAACGAGTTGAACAGCACCAGCTGGATCAGCAGCGGAACCGAGCGAAAGATGTCGAGAATTCCACCGATCGGGCCGCTGATCCACCATGGCGCGCCGGCGCGGATGAGGCCGAACAGCACCCCAAGCACCGTGCCGATGGCGACGGCGGCGGCGGTGATGGCGATCGTCACCAAAGCACCTTGCAAGAGGTAGACGATATCGCTCCAGGACAATGAGGCTTCAAAAAACATCGGGCACTCCTCAGTATCGGAACAGACGCCAGGCGAGCAGCCGCGCACCGACGGTGAATGTCTTGGAGATCAGGTAATAGAGAACGGCTGCGACCATGAAGAACTCGAAGGTGCGGTAGGTCAGGACGTTCTGCTGCTGCGTCACACCTGTCAGGTCGCTGGTCAGACCGACAATCGTCCCGAGCGACGTCATCAATATCGACCACACCATCTGGTTCGTCATGGCATGGAATACGGCACGCAGCATTTGCGGCAACACGATATGCCACATCGTCTGCACTGCCCCCATACCGAGCGACCGAGCGGCACGGATCTGCGTTTCGGGCACAGCCGAAAAGCCGCCGCGGAAGGTTTCTGCCAGGTATCCGGCATTGTTGAAGGTGATCCCCACGACCAAGGCAGTGTAGGAATCGACCCGAATTCCGAGCGAGCCCAGGCCGAAATAGATCATGTAGATCTGAAAGAGCGCTGGCGTGTTTCGCGCAGCCTCGATCCACACATCGGCAAGAGCGGAAAACGTCTTGTTTCCGGATCTTTTGGCGAGCGCCAGGACAACCGCCAGCGCCGTCCCGATCACCATTGCGAGGATCGCAATCTCAAGGGTTACCAGCGCTCCCCAGAGCATTTCTGGTAGCGCCCGAAAAACTGGACGCCACTGGAAGGTGTAAGACATTGATTGCCCCTTTATGCGATGGGATTGGGGTTAAACCGCGCTCGGCCGCGTCCTGCCCGGATCCCAGATGCGGGACACCGCTCCTGGGATCCGGGGAAAGTTTCGCAATCGGCAAACCGCCTCGAGCGCTCTGCGTCACAAGCGACGTGAACAGCGAGCACCCGTCGACCGTAGTTAGCGGTAGGTTTTCGCGACAGTCAGGTCCGGAGCGGGACCGCCTTCTGTGCCAACCCACTTTGCGTAGAGTTCGGCGTAGCGACCGGAACGGACCTGTCGGTTCAGGAACAGGTTGACGTAATTGAGAAGCCCCTGTTCCTGGCGCTGCACAAGGATGGCGCAATAGTCAGCATCCACCGGCGCATCGCCGACGATCTTCAGGCCCGGATATTTGCCGGACTGAATGAGATGCGTTGCGATGGTCGACGTCGTGTAGGTCGCATCGATCTGCTTCTGGCCCAGTGCCAGGAAAGCGTCGGACTGGGACTGGAAGGTCAGGAGCTTGGTCGCCGGGTCATTGAACGATTTGACAGTGTCTCCGAGAGCAAGCGTCTCGTAGGCACCTGCCGGTCCGCCAACCGTATGCCCCTTCATGTCGGCCGCGCTCTTGATACCGGAATCCTCGCGCGCCAGGATGACGGTCGTGAAGACGAAATACGGGATCGAGAAGCCGATAGTCTTGGCACGCTCAAGAGTATCTGATGCGACCGCGATACCAATATCGGCACGTCCAGACAGCACAGCCGGAATACGATCCGGATCGGGGGTATCGACGATTTCCGCTGTCACGCCGAGAGCTTTGGCAAGATCGTTGCAGTAGTCGACGTCAAAGCCGATCGGCTTATTGTCCTTGTCGCGTGCGCCATTCGGCGGGAAATCCAGCTCCACAGCGCAACGAAGCTTACCTGCAGAGATGATGTCGTCGAGCTGATCAGCATGGGCGCTTGTGGACGCGGACGCCATGAGAGCAGTTGCCAGAAATATCGATGTAAAGCGCATTCCAGTTCCCTTCTTTTGCTTTTTATAGGATATCGTATACGTTTCGAAATACGATTATTGCGGCGTGGACTAGCGCCGATTACTGAACGAGAAAGCCATAGGTCAGCGGGTCCTCCTCATCGATCGTCCAGTTCGCAAACCCGCATATGTAGGCCTTGCCGCTGACTTCGGGGATGACGGCATCAAAGTCGCCGACCTTTGCCTCGCTCAACACACGCCCCTTGAACACGGTACCGATGATCGACTCGTTCACCAGTGTTTCCGAGCTCGAGAGCTTACCTCGAAGATAGAGCTGTGCGATGCGGCCGGCGGTACCGGAACCGGTGGGCGATCGGTCAACTGCACGATCCGCGTAGACACAGCAGTTCGCCTGGGTCGAGCCTTCGTGGCGCGGATCGCCATAGACCATGACACCATAGACGTCATTGAACTCCGGAATTTCCGGGTGAACCACGGACATCTCGGCATTCACGGCCGTCTTGATCTCGTATCCGAACTGCTGGATCTTCTGCACATCCTTCTCGCGGATGGCGATATCGTGATGGCGCCCATCGACGTAGAAATAGGTGGCACCGCCGTAGGCAATGTCGCCGGTTACCTTGCCGAATGTTGGGGTTTCGACGGTGACGTCGCGCAGGAAGATGAAGGACGGAACATTCACGAAGCGAACGTTCCCTGCCCGCTTTCCGTCCCATTCGACGAAAGCCTCGATGAAGCCGCATGGCGCATCGATACCGACGCGCGTTTCGGGCGACTTGCGCTCGACCCAACCTAGCTCGAGGGCTGCGGTAGCGAGCGCAATGACACCATGACCGCAATGGGGGCTGTAGCCCATGTTGTTGAGGAAGATCACGCCAAAAATCAGCATCGGCGCTGACCGGATCTGTGAGAAGGCCTCCATAAAGGTCCTTATGACCGCGAGGCTCCAGCATGACGGCGCGTCGGTACTGGTCCGCGTTCTCTTCCAACCAGGCGCGACGCTCGACGATGGTCGCCCCCGGTATCTTCGGCAAGCCCTGCGTGACGAGACGGAATGTCTCACCGCAGGTGTGGAGCTCGACGGTTGTCAATGATCTTTCAAATTGCATGCGGATGTCTCCAGCGTATTGCACCACGCAAACGTCGGCGTTTCCGATGTCAGGCGGCTATTTTTAGATATCGTATACGATAAACGATCAGCGTCAACCGCGAAAAGTGGAAAAGCGGCGAATAAAACGTCACGCGTATTTTTTGGGCAGCCTCAACGGCCGCGCGGGGCTTTCAAAAAAGCGCAGCGCTGCAAAGGCTCTCGCCGCTCTGATGAGTGGCGGAGGCAGCACATGGCAACTTCAGATCTGGAAGCAGAGCCTTACTTGCGAATATTGGCCAGCAGAGACTCACACGCCTTGGTGATGTGTTGCGCTAGCAGGTCAGCGGCCTTGTCGGCGTCTCGCTCGCGACATGCGGCAAGGATCTCGCGATGTTCTCTGTCGTCGACACCGGTTCCACCTGACAGGGTGAGCTGAATGCGAAGATACCGCTCGATACGATCATTGACCGAGCGAATGAGGTTGAGAAGGAAAGATCGGTCGGCATCCTCATACAGGCACGAATGAAATTGCCAGTTCAGTTCGGCCCACCGTGCTACGTTCGTCTCCTGGGCGAAGGCGTCACAATACTCTTCTGCCTTCTGGAACGTGCGCGCCGTCATCCTGGGGACCGCCAGTCTGATCGCATTCGATTCAAGCATCGCGCGCACTTCGAAGATCTGGGCAATCTCCGGTTCGGAAACGCTAGTCACAACTGCACCGCGGTTTTTCTGAAACTCGACGAGACCTTCAGCTTCAAGCCGTTTCAACGCTTCACGGACGGGGATCTTGCTGACGTCGAACAGTTTTGCGACGTCGTCCTGGCGGATTGGCTCACCCTCGTCGAACTCTCCGCTAACGATCGCTTCCCGAATGTGCTTGGCGATGATGTCAGACGCCGTTGGCGCGGTTCCAAGCGATGGCAGATCGGCGGGATTGAGGGGCAACGGAAACTCCGGTCTGCAGTCGATGAGGGAACAATCGAATAACGTATTCGATATTAGATCGCAACGTCGTGAAGGTGATCCCCGACTTGCGCCACGGTTCCATCAACAAACCGGGTTGACACCGACAGATAACGTATACGATATTCTATTTACCACTTTGCTTTCCGAATGTCCAGCCGCGCCCCTGCCACCCCGACGAAGGCAGACGGGAATACGCAGCCGCAACCACGTCACGAACAGACGTCTTCGAGATTGGTGAAACATGTCTGCCGAAGAACAAAAACAGCCGGCGCTCATTGGCTATGTCACGCCGCTCAGCGCCAGGCCAGGCGAACAACTCGATTTCAAGATCTCCTCGCTTGGAGACAGACAAATCGCTGCCAAGGTTGTCAGACTGGATTGCTGCGATCCCAATCCACAAGGTCCCGGCCTGAAAAGTACCGAGGTAGAATTCGGCCTGTCGCCGATCTATCCGGCGACAGAGCAGAACACCTATCTTGGATCCTGTGCATTCGGGCCGCTCCCAGCTATTCCCGCCGAACAGGATCTGGTCGTCGAACTTGTCGTCCGGCCTGGGTTGATCAGCGCCACCGATCAAACGATCTTCTCGCTGCAGGATTCCGCCGGCACCACCGGCGCTGCCTTGATCGTCAAAGACGGGAGGCTCTTCCTCAAGCGTCTGCAATCACCAGCGCGGCTCGAAAGCCTGGACCTTTCGCTCAAGCCGAATGTCTGGAGCAGGCTGGAGGTCATTTTATCGGATAGCGGCGTGATCTTACGCACATCGCCGGTCGAGACGTCAAAGCTCTTGGTGTTTTCAAAGCCGATCCCAGCCATGCATGAAGCGTTGATCGGCGTTGACCATATCTGCCTTGCAGCACTGTGGTCGGGGCACCCCAAAGATTGCTTCGACGGCTCGATTGAGGCGCCGCGTATCTCCGTCGCTTCAGAAAGTGTCGAGCTCACTCGCGAGATTATCGCGCAATGGACGTTTACCGACAGCGGCAATTCCGCATGGGTCAGCGACGATTTTGACCCGTCGCGCCGGCTCAACCTGATCAACCTCCCGATGCGCGCCGTCCGCGCTTCCTCCTGGACCGGCCGACACATGGACTGGAAAGTCGCGCCGGAAGAATACGCGGCAATCACCTTCCATTCAGACGATCTGAGTGACTGCGCATGGGAGACGACGATCGCCGTCACCGTGCCCGACGGCGTGTCTTCGGGCGTCTATGGCCTCGTGGTCGACAATGAGATCGCAACCGACACCATCCCGTTCTACGTCCGTCCGGGCGCCAATGTTCAGCGACAGAAAATCGTCTTTCTGGCGCCGACCTTCACATACATGGCCTATGCCAATCATGCGCGCGGAAACTTTGCCGGCCCACTTGAGGCCCGTGTAAGGGACTGGGGGGCCTATCCCCATAATCCGGATGTTGTCGGCAGCTACGGTTACTCCACCTACAACCGCCATCCGGATGGAACCGGCGTGACCATATCCTCGCGGCTGCGTCCGATCATGACGATGCGTCCTGGATATCTTGTCTACCTTGACGAACACGGCTCGGGAATGCGCGGTTTCCCGGCGGACTCGCATCTCACCGACTGGCTGACCATCAAGGGTTTTGCATTCGACGTGCTGACCGACGAGGACCTTGACCGCGACGGCGTCAATGCTCTCTCGCCCTACGACGTGGTCCTGACCGGCTCCCATCCCGAATATCATACCCGCCGGACGATCGAGGCTCTCCTCGCCTACCGCCAGGCCGGCGGGCGGCTGATGTATCTTGGGGGCAACGGCTTTTACTGGAAGATCGGCCGCGACCAAAACCTACCGCACATCCTCGAACTGCGACGCGCCGAGGGCGGCATGCGCGTCTGGGCCAGCAAGCCCGGCGAATACTATAACCAGCTCGATGGCGAATATGGCGGCTTGTGGCGACGAAACGGCATCCCTCCCCAAAAGGTTGCTGGCGTCGGCTTTGCCGCAGAAGGCAATTTCGAGGGGACCTATTACCTCCGCACGAACGAGTCGTTTGCCGAAGAGCTGGCTTTCCTGTTTGAAGGCATTTCCGCCGCCGAAAAGCTTGGCGACTTCGGTCTGTCGGGCGGCGGTGCTGCCGGCTTCGAGATCGACCAGGCCTGCGCAGAGCTTGGAACGCCGGAGTTCGTAAAGGTGGTCGCGGCTTCTGAAGGGCATGGGCCATCGTTCGAGACCACATACGAGGAGCTTCTCACCCCTGGCGTCTTCGATGGTGGCCCGCGCCCCTATGGCGGCATGCGCTCGAACATCGTTTACGGCCTCGACGAGAATGGCGGCGGCCTGTTCTCGGTCGGGTCGATCACCTTCTGCGGCAGTCTTTCCCACAACGGTTACGACAATAACATCTCCCGGCTTCTCGAAAATTGCCTCCGAAAATTTCTCTCGACCCCGCGCCACACCGGTGATGCGCACGCTCCGTCGGCCCCTGACACCATTCCTCCCATTGGCAGCAATCCATGACACATGAACAACCGGACCTTCACGTCAAATTCGACGCTCTGAAATCCACACTTGCTCGGATTTTGCTGAAGCATGGGACATCCGAGTTCGTCGCCAACATTCTTGCGGAAAACTGCGCCGGCTGCGAGCGCGATGGCGCGATCAGCCACGGCATCTTTCGTATTCCGGGCTACCTCGCATCGCTCGACACTGGCTGGGTTGACGGAACGGCAGAAGCCGAAATCTCTGTCGTCAGCCCGTCCTTCATTCGCATCGATGCACGCAACGGATTTGCCCAACCAGCACTCGCCGTCGCAGCAGAGGCAATTAGTGCGGCCGTCACGGAGACCGGCATCGCGGTTGTGGCGACCCGCAATTCTCATCATTTCAGTGCCCTGTGGCCGGATGTCGAGCCATTCGCACGAAGAGGCCTGATGGCGATCACATTCGTCAACGGTCTGGCGAATGTCGTACCCTATGGAGGTCACGCCCCGGTGTACGGCACCAATCCGATTGCGTTTGCAACGCCGGTGGCCGGCACCGATCCGCTGGTGGTCGACCAGGCGACCAGCGTCATGGCGAACGGCGAAGTCAGGCTTCATGCACTGGCAAACAGAACCCTGCCTGCGGGTACGGGGGTCGACAGCGATGGCAATCCCTCGACTGACCCCCACGCCGTTCTGGCGGGTGGAGCACTCAATACTTTCGGTGGCTACAAAGGATCGTCCATTGCGCTGATGGTAGAGCTGATGGCCGGCGCTCTCACTGGCGGACAATTATCGTTCGAGAATGATTTCGGCGACTGCGTGGGCGCGCAGACGCCGAAGGCCGGGCAGCTGTTGATCGTTATCGACCCGGAGCGCGGGGGCAGCAACGACTTTGCCCGGCGCGTTTCAGTTCTCTGCGATCGTCTCATCGATGCCGGCCAGGAGAGATTGCCCGGCGCACGGCGCTACGAGAACCGCCGACAGGCCGAGCTTTTTGGTATCCCCATATCGGAGAAAAAGCTTGTCGAGCTGGAAACCCTTGCCGGCAGCTGAGCCGATCAATCCAAATATCTACCGAGGCACACATGAACGACATCACGCGCAACAAAAGCCGACTGCAACTGCATCGCTCCCTGAACAATCACCAGGTCGACGAACTGGTGGCGTTGTTTCAGGACGAGTGGTGGACGAAGGGGCGGACAAGGGCCGACGTCGTCAAGGCACTCTCCTCCGGTGGGCCGGTCTTCGCCTTCATCGATCCGGACGGAGACGAGCTCGTGGCGTTCGCCCGCGCAATGACCGATGGCGTCTACAAGGCAATGATCTTCGACATCATCGTCAAAAGTGCATGGCGCAATACCGGGTTGGGCGGGCTGCTGATGGAAACCATTATGAATGATCCCGCACTGATAAACATCAAGCACCGCGAACTCTATTGCTTGGCGGAGATGGTGCCGTTCTATGAGAAGTGGGGCTTCACCGATCATCTGCCGGGTCTCCATTTCATGCGCAAATCCGCGTGACCGTGTGACAATGCTGAGCCGAACTTCGTCCGCCGCCAAAGCGACGTCGACAAAGGACACGGTATCGACCGACTTCGCCGTCATAGGCTTGGGCGCCGTCGGCGCGGCCACGCTTTACCAGCTCGCCAAGCGGGGCGCGAAGGTCATCGGTGTCGATCGCTATTTGCCACCACACCCGTACGGATCGAGCTATGGGGCCGCGCGTGTGACCCGCAATGCTGTGGGGGAAGGATCCGCCTATGTCCCATTGGTCAAGCGCTCGCAGGAAATTCTGAGCGACCTGGAGCGAACATTCAACGCGGACCTGATGGAGCGGGCCGGCACGCTGATCATCGGGTCCGAGCGGCCGGCCAGTGGCGAGGATTTCGTCGAGGCAACGGTGAAGATCGCGCAACAGCACGGGATCGAGCATGCGTTGTTCTCGTCCGCCCATCTGAAGCGCCGATATCCGCAACTGATCGGACTGACGGATACAGACTATGGGTATTTCGAGCCGAAGGCAGGCTTTCTGAGGCCTGAGCCGATCGTATCTCTCCAGATTTCAGCGGCGCGGCAACTCGGCGCAACCGTCTTGACCAGCCTCGCGGTGGAGCATGTTTCTCAGGAAAATGGCTGGGTGATCATTGGAATGGGTGATCATCAGATCAGAGCCGGACATGCGGTCATTGCTGCGGGACGTTGGGCTGGCGAGATCTTGGGGCCGCCCTTCGACGGTCTCTTAACGGTCGCCGAACAAAGGACGTTCTCGTTCAGGCAGGAAGGTTCTACAGGGTATCAGTCGGACAATTTCCCTGCCTTGATGTGGTTCCGCTCCGCGGCCGCAGACCAATGTATTACGGCGTTTCCACAGTCGAACGATGGAGCGGTGAGCTTTTTCGTTGAGGGCACCGATACAGCGGCAAACGTCGATGATGCAGCCAGGGACTTTTTCGAGCGCGATGTGCGCCCATTCTTCGGCAGCATTAGCCCGCGGATGGCAGGTTCCGATCTCTGTTACTATACGACGACACCGGATGGCGGTTTCATCGTTGATAGCCATCCGGACCATGGCCGGCTACTCGTACTGTCGGCATGCTCAGGACATGGTTTCAAGCATTCACTTGCGATCGGCGAATTAGCGGCACAATTGCTTCTTGAGGACGACACATCAGTTGATGTCGCTCCATTTTCGACGCATCGATTCCGCACCTGACAGAGCGTTCGCCTTGACAGGATACGAACCGGCACTGCTGTTATTAGAGATCCTCGATGTGAGGGAAATTTAAAGCAGCCAAAGGCTTAGCCGATATGGGAATAGCCGGCTGTAGCCGACACAGCAGTGCGGTTTCATGACTCTCAGCCTAAGACAGCTGCTGGCCGGCCGTTTATGGGCTACTCATCGAGTCAGATGCCATCGATCTATGGCCACGCCAATAAAGTATGGGCCACCTCGATAACATGCCCTGGAACACAAGCATGCGTCGTATGAAAACGAACGGGCTGGCCTTCTACGATAGGAGTATCCCGTTCGGACTGGAGCCCGATGGTGGTCGAGCGAAGCGCCATAATTCTCCTGACGCCACGCCTCGCCAGATCTGTTTTCGCGTTCATCACGTAGCCCAGCATCATCGCCAAAGGCAGGCCACGGGAATACTGCCCGGTTACGAACCGCATCAGGCCTTCATCGACGTATTCACCGACCAAGCCGCGCACACCTGTGCTATAAGGGACATTTAGCCGTTTGCATTCGCAGGCCAAATAGACATCCTCGTCGTCGCCGATAGTCAAAACGAAGTCGATATTGCTCGGCGTCGACACGTTGCCGTCCGCATCTTCCGCAAGAAGCGTGTATTGATAAATGATCCGCCCCGGCACCAACTTCGTCCGGATCAACGACTGGACGAGATGCTCGGTGATGTGATCCTCATGCGTCAACGCATTCTTTTTGGACTGAAGCGGCGCGATACAGATGGGCCAGGCGGCCTCGACTGCATCGGCGATGCGCTCTTCAAGTCCGCGGAACTGTGGGAGCCAAGCGTTCAGATCACCGGCCAGCATGCTGACCACCGGTCTGACTATGGCGGGCAACGGCGGCGGTAAACTCGGCCGCGATCTGCTCAGCATCCGCCAAGGCCGTCGATCTCAGCCAATGCCGGAGTTGCATCGGCTTGATCAGGTACATGTCGCTGCCGATCACGAAACGAAGATCTGGCACCAACTGCACGTTTCCTGGTAGGTGCACGGGCAGGTTGGCTTGGATCGACTGAAGAAACGGACCGACCTCGGGAGACACATCTTCCCTGTATTCATCGTCCGCTGAGGCGAGCGTCAATTTCAGGACGGCGACATCGCCAGACCTGGCCGCAAGCGATGCGTAGATCGGTTGCCGGAAGCAGGGCGCGAGCGCGGCGCGAAGCGTGGCGGCATAGTCGGCGCGATGCTCATATCTGCTGTTGGCCCAGATCTTCTGCAGCCCCGCTCTGCGTCGGGGTTGCATCGCCGGGATAATGTACTTAAACGTGTCCTCGATCAGCGCGACGTCATGCGCGTCCAAACCATAATAATCGAAGACCAGTCGATCGATCTCATCAAGAGGATCGGATTGCAAAGACAGCAACTCGTTTGTCTTCTCGACCTCCCGATCGATCAGTTGGACGATCCTCTCCTCTGCGACCGCAGCCCTTCCCGGATCGGGCATATTCGCCGGTGCATCGAATGGTAGCTTCAACAACTCGCTTTGATGAACCTTGGCGCGGTCAGCACCGAGATTGGCGGTATCGTGGAAATACACCCAGGCCGCCAGACTGCTGTTCAGGATGGCGGTGAGTACCTTAGCCGATCGCTTTTCTGTATCCGGGAAAGCGATGGCCTGAATGGAATGCTGGAATACGAGGCTTTGTTCACAATAAGACGCGCGGACTCGCCCGACGGAACGTTCAACGCCTTGCGGGATGAGGATATGCGGGCCGGCAAATCCTTCCGTAAATCCGGCGCGATGGACAAGGGATGTTGTCCATGGAGCAGTTTCGATCTTCGCAAGAGCGATTGGTCGAAATGCACGGGCGTTCAGATACGGGAAACGGGTGACAATTTCTGCCTTCGTCGTGTCGTAGGTAGGATCGTTCAGCCGCTCTTGCTGAGCGGGCTTGAATCCTTGCCCGATGATCCAGTCTGCGGCCCGATCGACGGTGGCGTTGGCCTTTCGAACGTCTTTGTATTCCTTGATGAGCGTTTTCAGCGAGGGGATCGTCCGCAAATACTGAAGCAGCGTTTCCTCCGGGCCGCGTGTCCAAAGCCGGCGCTTGAACAGCGTCGGATCTTCACCGACCAAATCCGAGCGGAAGCTGAGACGGTCCGCGCGCGACAAAGTCATCAGACGCTTGAGCCTCAGATTGAGATCGGCTTTCGGCACCCAATATTCGAAGCGATAGGGGAGTTGGTCACCCGTCGATGGCGCGTAGAGGACGAAGGCCGTAGGCCGCTGTGCTCCATCAAACAACTGGAAGCAGAGGTCTGACAGATTCAAGATCCGCCGCACGCGAGCATCGCGAAGAAGCCGCCGCCGTGCGTCCTGAGCCTCTTGCGAGGTGTTGTGTAAGACACCCATCGCCGGTAATAGGAGCGCGATGAGCCCGTCGGGCTTGACGACCTTCAAAGCCTTCCAGACGAAGCCCCAAGCAATATCCTTGGCGGGATCAGGGTAGCCCTTGTCCTTTGCCCATGTCTGGGCGGTCGTGACCTGACCGCTCCGCCCCTTCCAGGGGGGATTTCCGATGATGGCATCGAATTTCGGCACATCAGCAACGGCAAAGAAATCGGACGCCGGGAGCAGCGTATCGCCATAAAGCGATGGCAGGAGCTTCCCGGCCTTCAGGAGAGCCGGAAGGTCGGGTGGGTTGGATTGTTCAAGCAGCGCGATGTAGAGAGAGAACGCAGCCACCCGCACGGCGGAGGCGTTGATGTCTCCCCCATGCAGGCGCCGCGCAATAGACTTCAATTCGCTCCATGCAGCATGGCGCTTGTTGTTCACCCTGCAATGATATGCGACCAGGCGTTGGAATAGTCGCACAAGAAAAATGCCCGACCCGCATGCCGGATCGCAGAAGATACCTTTTGCTCGCTGCTCATCGGACAGATCGTCCCAGAGCTGGTTGACGACGACATCGGCCAGGAACATCGGGGTATAGAACGCGCCGTCAGCACTTTTCTTTTCGGCTTCTTCCTTCAGGAAGCGGTCATATACCGCGCTGATGAGCCCGATCGACATGTACTGGAAGTCGTAGCCCCACAGACGAAGCTGGCCGGACGCCATTTCCTCGCGCCCATGCCGGAAGCGCGCCAGCGTCCGTAGATGCTGTACAGTCAGTTTTGGCGGCGGCGTGTCGCCCATCTCGAATGCACAGGGCGCGTTGAAAAGGTTGCCGTTGAACGCCCCCTTCAGCCAGGTGAACAGCGATTCAAAATAAGCTGGTGTATCGGCCTCTAGCATCTCTGCAAGGCTGGAGCACATCTTGTGGGATGCCTCGCGAAACACATTCTCTTTAATGATCTTGCGATCTTCTAGATACGCAATAAACATTGTCTGCATCAGCAGCGCCTGGGCGGCTTCGCCGCCGAGGTCGTCGCGCATGTTGCGAAACGCTTCCAGCAGGTTGGACAAAAGGACGCTATCAACGCGATCGTCCGGGTCGAAAAACTTGTCGTTCTCGAACCAGAATCGTCCGGACTCTGTGGCATCGATCAGTTCACGGAGCTTCAGCGCATCCGACAGAAGCGATAGCGTTGTTATAACACGAGGATCGTTTCGCTGCCCCTCCTCGCGTTGGAAAGGTCGCTGGACGAGAGAATAGGCGACAAGTTCATCTTGCTTGAGGACAAGCAGTAGGCTCATCAGACCCTGATTCCAGAGAATCCGGTGCAGCTCGTCGATCCGCGCAAGTGGTGCATCAGGCTCGTTCAGGAATCCAACCGTCGGAACGCCTTCGATGCAGAAGACGGCGGCAAGACCGAGATCGGACAAAGCGAAGCAGATCGCGTCCCTATGCGGCCCTTGCTCAACTTCCCCAGCCTCCGTGTAAAATTCGGGAGCCATCCGGCGATCGAGAGCAAGCGCTTCTTGCCAATGCGAAGTGAAGCGATCAGCCATGCTTCACCTTTTCTCGACTCATGGAATGACTACTCTTATACGTTTCTGTAGAACAAATCAAGAACATTACAATGCTGGGAGCTGGACGGCCGTTCATTTATCCAACTCCAGTATCCCTTGTGGGTTGCCCGCGAACTTGCCGGACTTTGCCGCTCCGCGCGGCTTATTCCTGCTGGGTTCAAGACGGTCAAAAACTGGGCTGTAGTCGATGTTCCGGCTCGACAACTCAGCAAGCAGAGAGGCAATCACAGCAAGGTGCATGGGTATCTCGCCAGTTTTTTTATAGTTTGATACCGAGTTCGGCTGCATGCCCATAAGTTCCGCGAAGCGCCGCACTGTGAGGCCAGCTTTATTCAGTTCCGTGATGAAGTCGTGATATAACACAGCGCCAGCCACCCATGATTTAATGAGTGTAACACATAAAAACATGGGTGTTCAACGCTTTCGCAAGACAAGAGAGCGCGCTTCTGAAACACGATCTGCCTCAAGTCCTACCCCTCGCAAAGTGGCAGCGGCAGGACGAATCGCCTCAACTCTTCCAGCTTGTGGTCATCGCATAGCCAGTGCCCATGGGCGCAGGGCAACAATGCAGAATGTGACGCGCTAGAGTTCTTTCAGCCATTTCTTCAAGACTTGGATGTGCACCCCGAAATCCCTCGCCTCTTCCGGTCCACCTTTATGGATGATGCCTGCGACAAGACCGTCATCGTCAAGAATTGGTCCGCCTGACATCCCCTGCGCGAGCTTCTGAGAAACCTCGATCAGTTGGACCGAGCTTTTGACTGGAAGGGAATTCACAGATCCCGGGCGAACATTGAGCTTGTCGCCTGGGCCGAAGCCCGGATATCCATAGGCTGTCAAATTGTCCTTGGCCTTAAAAGATCGCTCTGACGCATCCAGCTCGTAAAATTCTTGATCAGAGATGCTGTGGTTAAGGATGGCTAGGTCGCGGTACTTGCAGGATTGCGCAACGTTCACTGGGAATTTGTTGGAGGGCTTGGACGGGTGATAGACGACAATGCCCGTCCCGCCTTGGACACAGTGCGCAGCTGTTACCAAGCCTACGCCTTTTAGAAAAAAGGCCGTCCCCTGCGCCATTTTTTTTAAGCTTCCAAGACTGTGCTCTACGAGCCACACGGATCGATTGATTATTTCCTCTCGATCGGGCTCAATTTTAAGCTGGCTTTCCGGAAAGGAATTATTGAACCGCATTGCTATGCTGCGAAAGGTCGGATCATTCCAACCCTTGATGTTTCCTACCCAGGCAATTCGTCCGCGCAAATGGGACGCGATGGTCGAGCGTCTATTAAATTTTTCAGCAAGACGCTTTTGCGCCGCCTCAGCTCCTGACGTCTCGATCGTATAGAGAGCGGCCCTGATGTTTCGGACATACTTCCGATCAACATTTAAGATTTCGTTGATTTTCAAGCCGGTCACGGTACGACGCGAGTGCCGGTCCGCATAATGGGTCTTTTCCCCATTTATCGTGAACCCGTTGTTTTGGAACGCTTCTCTCAGTTGCATGGAAAGCAATCCCGGGGAGATACTTCCCGCGGGCGGCACGGCTCCTTCGAAAAGGAGCGTGAGGGGTTGATAGCTTGAGAAGGTGATATCGTCGGCATATCTCGTGTAGATGCACCGAGCACCTTTGGCGATAGCCTGCAACTCTTTGTCAAGCTTGAAGCAGATCATGTTTGAGATCACCGGGCTACTCGGGGCTCCCTGCGGCAAACACGAGCCGTTACAGCAAATTCTGGCAAGGATCTCTGACACGCGAGCGTCAATGCCCAGCGCACTTAGGAGGCCAGATACGCGATTTTCAGTAATGGACGGAAAAAAGTCCTTCAGATCCAAGTTCAACACGAACTTGCTGTTGAGGTGAGATAGCGCGTTCGACTTCACCGACCTGTCGACAACAAAGCCGTGTACCGGCCGTCTTGGCTTGTAGATCAGGTTTAATGAATCGGCGATCTTCCGCTGAAGCATTTTCAAGCGTCGGTCCGGAGCATTGATAGTTCTCTTTTTACCTTTCCCTTTCCCAACGTCAAAATGGTGGTACATGCGGGAGCGGAACCACCAAATCTTTTTCAATTCAACTTCGGACACCCCAAGGTGAAGAAGTAAACTTTCTTCGTCTTTCAGCTCGTCGGGAAGGTCTATCCGATAAGTGAAATCAAGGAAAGCAAACGGATTTGTCACGAGGTCTCCCTTCCAATCACGCCCCGCTCCATAAGGTTTGGGCGCGCGAACGATATTGTAGTTGCCGTTTACTCTTACGCCGCAGTTTCGACAGCGCGTATGCGAGGGGAGACCTCGTGAACAAGTCGATATCAGATCTCACCCCAGCTCGATACGGAGGCGGGTGGCACCATTTAAATTTTTCACAGGATATGCAACGTGGCGGCCGTGCGTGTCGCAGCGAGTGAGAAAATCGAGCAAGTTTCGGATGCTATTTTGCCGATCGTGGTGGGCCGACGAATCGCATTGAAATAAACCGCGAGCAGCGCTGGAGTCACCTCCCCAACCTAGGCCAGTGATCAGCGACCCCAACCAAGACCTTCAATCCGCAAGTCTCTCATGAGCCCATAATTTGCTCTCAAGTCAGCAAGATCAAGATAGTGCGCGCTTGCTAACACAACTTATAGTTTCCGAACGACATTTATTACTGGAGACGGAACTCCAATATCAATCTGGTTCGCCGGACGCCTGTACTTCATCCCAAGGGCGGAGAGCCCATAATCGTTGTCACGGAAGAACATCAGCCGTTCCTTGTGCTTCGCCTGATATTGGTTTGCTAGCTTTGCTAGCTTCCTTTCAAGCTTGAACTTCTTCCAGGCTCCATCAGGCGCCAGTCAAGACGAAGTATCACGCCCAGGCTCAATGGAAATGGTATGACAGCAAAACGATTGCCGAGCCCAAACCCATAGTCCTGGAGATCCGGCGGGCCGCCACCCTTGACCCAAAACACCGGATTGTCGCTTGTGACCAGTTGTTGCTTTTCGCTGATCTCATAGCTCCAATTCATTCGCGCCATGATGTTCATCAGGGGCTTCGCTTGTTCAAAAGCGAGGAGCCCGACCCGCCGATCGACGTTCATCGTGAACATTTCATTGCCGTGGATTATCGTCTGGATGACCTCATCTGCGGCCGATACATCGCCTCGCGCCTCTTTCTGACGAAACTCACGGTCCATTTCGTGCCTGCTGCCCCACAACGCCATCTGCCCCATAGTTTGGGCGAACTGCCGAAGCTGAGCGGGGCTTCGCGCAAACATCGTGGCGAGAAACGCCGCGAAGTCGAGTTTCGCAACAGGATCGAGGGGTTTAAGATCCAGAAGGTCGGGATAGATGGTGGCGCCTGCGACTCGATCTTGGCGAGCGTGTCCTCGATCAGCTCCACCCTCGCGCCATCTTCACCCACTGGCGTGTAGATGTTGGTCTCGAATGCAGTCTTCTCGGGTGTTGTTTTGCGAGCAGTTCCCGTCACCGAGTCGTGGGTCCAGAGTTCCCCGTCGGGCTGTGTAAAATGCCTCAGATAAAATCTGGGAACCACATGCTGTCGTTTCGTCCGCTCGCTCATATCTTCGTTTCGTCCGCTCGCTCATATCTTCAATGATGCTCCGCGTGGATCGGCAACTTCATACTATACCCCACGCGCGAAACCTCCCCCTCCCGGTCATCTCTCTGAGGCCAAGTTCCAACACGATCCGCCGCGCCGCCTGCGGCGTCACCTCGAGCGTCTTCGCCACCATCCCGGCCGACACGAGCGGTTTTGCCATCACCAGCTCGACCAGTTCCGGCAATTTTGAAGACGTCCGGCGCCCCTCCAGTTTTCGCTCCATCATCGTTTTCGCCAGCGTCAGCCGGTCATGCTCCTTCAGCCCGATCTCGGCGGCCGCGATTAGACCGTGGGCGATGGCAAGCAGCCGAGTTTCGCGATCACGATGCCGGCGCCAATCGACGGGAATGGTTTTCAGGCCGAGACTGATGGTGGCCACATGAGCGCCCGACGTGACGCCGGCCTGGCGCAGGATCGAGGCGCAAAGCAGCCGGCCAAGCCAGGGCGCGTGCTGGAGGACGGCAAGCTCGTTCCAGGCATCAAGGGCGACGATCGCCTGCAGCACCACCGGCAGATATTCGGCCTGCCGCAGCACCCCACGCCATTCGTCGATCCGGGCATCCTCGTCCCAATCAAGATCGTAGATCATTGGATCTTTGTCTTGGCCGCCGCCCCGGCCTGGCCGAGTTGCGTTCTCGATCGCCGCCTCCGATCGAGCGAGCACAGCATCGATTGCGGCATAATCGACGCCCGGGAGATGTTCGATGTCGTCATCCCCCTCCCCCTCCGGATCAAACGTGGCCTTCCGCCGGATGACATCGGCGGTCGCCCCCTCGCCCGTTTCGGCCGACGTGATCTCTGCGGTCTTTCGCAGCGTCCGAATGCCATCTGGCGACAGCGCCCAACCGGGGAGTTGCGCGGCGATCCGCCTGCGGGTGCGCAGCACGTCTCGGGCGATGGTCAGTTCGTGGGTGGGTGTGCGAATATCTTTCGTGGCGTCGTGGAGGACAAGGTCTTCGAGGTGGACGAGTTCGCCGTCGATCCAGAGGGAGGCGCAGGCGTCGGCAAAGTGCGATCGTTCGATCCACCCCTCGCCGACCGGTGAACGGGCGATCCGCTCATCAAGACGCGCCAATTCGATACCGGCGCGGAATGCCGGCTCGATCAAGGCAGTCATGTTGAATTTCGCGATATCGTAAGCCATTGAAATCATGGTAAATGATTTGCTAAAGGAACTCTATCTGAATATTACAGTTCTTCACATGGTATGATTGAGGGTTGCGCGCTTAACCATCGATAAGTATCAAGTATCGATGGTTAGCCATCTCGCCGCGTTGCCTTGCTATCTTCACTGCAAAGCACTATCTTTGCGAGCCATGACATCCGCGCCAGGAGTGCTCAAAATGTCCGAACCGCAGCTTTCCATCCGCAGCACCAAGGCACGCGACCTAGCGCACGCGCTGGCCAGACGTACCGGCCAGCCGATCAACAAGCTCGTCGAAATTGCACTCGAGCGTTACGACATCGAACTGAGGCAACTGAACAAAGCCCATCCGCTCGATGCGGTATGGGAGCTTGCCGCCGAAGGCCGACGCACCGTTCCGGCCGGCGCCACATCCGCTCATGACGATCTTTACGACGAAAACGGGCTGCCGAAGTGATCGCTCTCGATACTTCGGTCATTGTCGCAATCGTGCTGGATGAGCCGGAAGCCGAAACATTCAAGACAGTGTTGCGGCAGGAGGCGACGATCATTATCGGTTGGCCAACACTGTTCGAGACAAGAACGGTCCTTGCCGCGAAGCGATTTTCCAATCCCAGCGATATCGTCGCCCGTTTCTCCGAGGCGCCCAACGTCACGGCCGTCGCCTTTGACGGAAAGCATTATCATGCCGCCGAAGAGGCGCTGGAGCGTTATGGCAAGGGGCGGCATGCCGCCAGCCTGAACATGGGCGACTGCTTTTCCTACGCCGTTGCCGCGGTCGCAAAAGCGCCTTTGCTATTCAAGGGGAATGATTTCGGGCGGACGGACGTAAAATGTCATCCCGCGTCGACAACCCAATGACAAGCAAAGCTATCGTCCGCCCCTCCCCCGTCGATCCGGTGCTGCAACGCGCCGAGGAACTGGATGCGCTCGACGCCATCCTGCCCTTTGCCCGGCGCGATCAGCTGGCGGCGCTGCTGACGGACGACGACGTCGCCACGCTCAAGCATCTCGCCAAGGAAGGCATGGGCGCCAATACACTTCGGGCACTCGCCTCCGATCTCGGCTATCTCGAGGCCTGGTGTGATCTGGCGACCGGTTCTCCCCTCCCCTGGCCGGCGCCTGAGAGCCTGCTCCTGAAATTTGTCGCCCATCATCTCTGGGATCCGGTCGAGCGCGCCGAAAATCCGGGCCACGGCATGCCGGCCGAGGTTGAGACGGGACTGCGCGCCAAAGGGTTGCTGCGTGCCGATGGTCCGCATGCGCCGGACACGGTGCGCCGGCGGCTGACCTCCTGGTCGATCCTGACGCGCTGGCGCGGGCTGACAGGGGTGTTTTCCGCCCCTTCTCTGAAATCCGCATTGCGCCTCGCCGTACGCGCCAGCGCCAGGCCAAGGCAGCGTAAGAGCAAAAAGGCCGTCACCGGCGATGTCCTGACGAAGCTGCTGACCACCTGTGCCGGCGAACGTCTGGTCGATCTTCGCGATCGCGCCCTGCTGCTGACCGCGTTTGCCTCCGGCGGCCGCCGGCGTTCCGAAGTGGCCGACCTTCGCATCGAGGATCTGGTCGACGAGGAGCCGGTGCTTGCCGATCCAAAAGACCCCGCCTCGCCTCTCCTACCGTGCCTGAGCATCAAGCTCGGCCGTACGAAAACGACGACCGCCGAAGATCAGGCGCATGTCATTCTGATCGGCCGACCGGTCGAAGCACTCAAGCAATGGATTGAACAAGCCAGGATCGACACCGGACCGGTGTTCCGGCGCATCGACCAATGGGGCAATATCGACCGGCGAGCACTGACGCCGCAGTCGGTCAATCTGATCCTGAAGACGCGTTGCAGCCAAGCGGGCCTCGATCCGGAGGTGTTTTCGGCGCATGGGCTGCGCTCAGGGTATCTGACCGAAGCCGCCAATCGCGGCATCCCGTTGCCCGAGGCGATGCAGCAATCGTTGCATAAGTCGGTGACGCAGGCCGCAAGCTATTACAACAATGCAGAGCGAAAGAACGGGCGCGCAGCGCGACTTGTGATTTGAGCTATTTGGCGGTCGATGCGCCGATGCCGGATGACCACCCACATTGAGCCGTCTAGGGCTTTTGTGGTTCCTTGCCCGGTGGATTACCTGTCGACATTGCCTTTTGCCTGGCAAAATCGTCGGCTCCGCGTTTGTATATTCCGACTACCTCCCGGCAAACATCTTCTACCGACCTCTGTTGCTCATTTGCGATGTCAGAGATGTTCTTCACGATGCCCCGGCCAGATAAAACCCCTGCTCTCCCGGCTGCTTCAGCCTCGTCTCCTTTGGACGAACCCAACACGGGGTCGTATAAACTCGCCGCCTCGCGAAGAAATTCCAAAGCTCCGGCTTCGGACACACCCTTGCTTTGACAGTATTCCAGCACGCCCAACATGTTTCGAGTTTCTTTTTGCGCCACCTGAATGTCATCAGTCATTGAGGGTTGGGCCATTGCAAACGTCGCGTTGATGCAACTGAACGCAACGGCAAGAACGGTCTGCTTCACAAGGGATTCTCCACTGAGGTTTCGATCATCCATGAGCTTTTGGCGCGCCGCCTAACGGGTGATTTCGGCGCTGTCGATTGAGTAATCATAGGCGCCATCTTGCCATTCTGAGTGCGTTCTTAAAAAGTAGCGAAGCTCCTCGACATAGTATCCGTTGCTTTTCGAGCCTGAATAGTCGCATGCCAAAGGCCACGCTCGCCCCGCGAGAGATGGATGAAGGGTGTTCGCCTCGATCGATTGGCCGATCTTGCAGGAGGCTTTTGCGGGCTTTGTCCCGCCGGACATCTCCGTCTCGAATGCAAAGAAAGCATCGGCCGCCCAGGTTGAAGCCGACAGGACAAGCCCTGTCGTGATGGTTAGTCTCTTGTCTTCTGAGGGACCGTACATACCCCGTTGATTGTCTTTAGATTTCAGCTGCACAGGGCCAACGTATTCACGATCCATCGTGAAGTATTTGTAGATTTCGCTGACGCGGGTCGGCCCGCCCCTGATCGGCTTGATCAAGAAAACGGTCTCCCGGCCCGGCTTGGAGGTGCCTCTCTCTTTCATCGTTAGCTTCGCTTCCGATACGGTAGGTCCATCCGGCAATATGGATAGGAGCTTCGCGGAAGCAGACTGAACATTCGCCGGCACAGAAACATCATCGAGCCCGGGACTATCGCGGTACCCAGGTTCGTTGATGTCATGAAGAACTGACTGAAACGCTACACGTGCTTGGCTGGAGATCGGTTCATCGGGATGGCCGGCGCATCCAGCGAACGTTCGGCGGTAAAGCTCTCTCATTTCCTTCACGCCAAATTCATTTCTGATGACCGGAGACTGGTCCATGATCGACATCAAAATAAAGTTGGCCCCGACAGTGATGACCGCCTGGTTCTCATCCCGCGCGGCATCTGCCAGGATCTGGCATTTCGATTCCGTCGTTAGACTGTCAAGGATTGCCTTGGTGGAGACGTCAACGCTTCCCGTGGATATTTGTTGTGCCGCGTAGGTACCCGCTGTCCCTGACCAAAAAGCCACTGCAGTTATTACGCCAACTAAGCCAGATCTTACCATTCGCCTATTTTTTCTCGATTTTCCAACCGACCCGTCGCGGTTCATTGAAGTTGTAGTCGGGCGAGTGGGGAGAGCAACAGCAATTGATCGCAAAACGTGCAGCTTGCTTAACGCGACCCAAATGGTCACCTTGCGATCGCGTATCGGCAGGATCGAGATCGACAACAACAGCATCGAGCGGACCATCAGGCCCATTGCCCTAAATTGGAAAAACACACTGTTCGCCGGACACCTGCCGGGGCTGAGAGCCGGACCACTATCGCCTCGCTCGTCGAGACGTGCAACCTCAATGTCATCGGGGCGCGAAATACAAGGCCCACGATCGGTCAGCAACACGCATGCCTTTGAAGGCCCTCTTCCGCGACGATCTGTCGGCTGATCGGGCGCGTGACCTCATACAACAAATGCTCGCCGCGGGATTGCAAGTATGACGCCGGTCTCACGAATAATGGGTCGGCTCGGATGGTTGCGTTCGTCTCATCGAATGTGAGCTCCGTCTCAAGCAATGCGGGCCGAAATCGGCGGTAATTGCATGCCGTTACACCTATAGACACTACGGGGTTGCCCGCCTAGAAAAATACAATGCAATGGCAATGTTTGGAGAGCAAGATGGCAGCAGCGGCTTGGGCCCTCATCGCATTTATGGCCTTGGAAGATCCCACGGAGATAATTACCGAGCCACAGGGCTATTATGCCTCACTTGAGTCATGTCAACAGGCAGCCGAGCGAAAAAAAGACGTTGGATGGGTTCTTATGCAAGATTGGCCGAAGCACGATGGTCGCAAAATTGCTGGGCAGAAGTATTACTGCACAGAGTTTCATCGAGCTGATCTTGAGGGCCTTCAAAGAGTCATCGATGGGCTTCCCGGAAGCAAGTAACCCCATAATGCTGTCATTCAAACCAAATATTCCCGCAATTCGGATAGCTGCTGCAAGCGTCTGCTTATCCTGATCCGACAAGGTGCTGTCCTTCATCGTGTCCTTGACGAGATCGGCAAGGGCTGGTGTCAGCAACGCTGAGGTCGTGGCACCGGCCGCCCCCTTGAACGTTCCCTACCAATCCAACGACCCCGCCGAGCAGACCGCCGCCGATTGCATGCAGCAACATTGCCGTTCACAAATTCGATGTCGATAAAGCTCAGGCTTCAACGTTCGACATTTTCGTGGTTTCGCGAATTTTTGATCGGTTAAGCCGTTCGCAACCTCTTGGCGACCTTTTTGGCGAAGGATACTATTCCTTCTACACGGATAGCGAGGATGCGCCTGATGCCAAAGTACAGGAGGTTGTCGGATGACGATCTGTTTTTGGCGATTGATCGCACACGAGTCGAGATCGAGTTGCAGAAGCAGATCGCTGCCATGCTTGTCGCCGCTCCCGTGGAATCCCGGGACGAAGCGAGCCATCGGCAGCTTGTCGACACGCACCTCCTGATGCGCGCCATGCTGGAATCGGATCTCATGAAAATGGAAGCTGAATGGCAGCGCCGGCGATGAAGCACTGCTTTTGACATAGCAGCTCTGCCATCCTCTTAAGCGCTGAATGGTCGATCAATCCTATCCCCCCGCAGTCGTTGAGGAATTTTGAGTTTTGACGGCAGTCAATCTTCGGTGCAAAGCCCCCTGGCCTCTATTCCCATTCCTCAGAGAATCGGGCTTTCTTAACCCAAATGGCCGTTAATCTTTCGTTAACCCAATTTTCCTTGCCGAGAATCGAGAATCGGACATAATGACGGCAGATTACCGAATTTGGTGATTTTACCGGCAGAATGGTCCAAGGCTCTATGAACGCGTTTTCGCTACCGTCGTTTGAACTCGACGATAAGATATTGATGCAAGGTGCAGAGATCAGCCGCAAGCTCAACCAGCTGCGGCGTGAGAACTTTCCACCAAACGCAAAGAAGACGCTGCGCCAATTTTCCGTGGCCGAGGTTGCTCACTATCTCGGAGTTACGCCTTCAAATCTAAAGCGGCTTTACCTCGATGGTAAGGGACCTGTCCCAACCACGATGTCCGGAAACCGGAAATATTACACCGCCGAGCAGATGCTTGAACTGCGGCACTACCTCGCGGAAACCGGAAAGAGCGAAGCAAAGCGATACCTTCCGCAGCGCAAGCCAGGCGACAAACTCCAGGTTATCACCGTCGTCAATTTCAAGGGCGGGTCAGGCAAGACGACCACGGCTGCCCACCTCGCCCAGCATTTGTCGCTCACGGGTCACCGTGTCCTCGCCATCGATCTCGACCCGCAGGCATCACTCTCCGCTCTGCACGGCTTTCAGCCCGAACTCGACCAGAACCCGTCGCTCTATGACACCATTCGCTACGATGATGAACGCAAGCCAATTGCGGACATTATCCTGCCGACCAATTTCCCCGGCCTCGATATCATCCCGGCGAACCTTGAGCTTCAGGAATACGAATATGATACCCCGCTTGCAATGCAGGCTGGCAACGAAGGCAAGCGGTTCTTCACGCGCCTTGGCAAAGCCCTACTGGATGTTGATGACCGTTACGATGTTGTCGTTATCGATTGCCCACCGCAGCTTGGCTATCTGTCGTTGACCGCCCTCACCGCCTCGACATCGATTTTGATTACCGTCCACCCGCAGATGCTCGACCTGATGTCGATGAGCCAGTTTCTGCTCATGCTTGGCAACATCACGAAAACGATTAAAAACGCGGGGGCGGACATCCGCATGGACTGGCTGCGATACCTGATCACGCGCTTCGAACCATCGGACGTTCCCCAGGTGCAAATGCTTGGTTTCATGCAGAGCATGTTGGCCGAGGAAATCTTGAAAAATCCCATGGTGAAGACAACCGCGATCTCTGACGCCGGATTGACCAAGCGCAGTCTCTACGAGGTGGATCGCTCAAATTTCACACGGGAGACCTACGACCGAGCAATCGAATGCATGGATGCGGTCAACTTCGAGATTCAAGGCCTGATTCATCGTGCTTGGGGGAGGATATAATGACTTTGACTGCCGTCAAAATCGACCATTCAACCAAATTTCCCAAGCATTTAACTAAATTTCGAGGATAGTGATATGGCTCGGAAGAACCCGTTTATGAACATCATGAACGACGAAGCGCCTGAGGAAAGCACAGCGGTCCTCAACTACACGACCAAAGGCGCGTCGAAGGCTCTCATACATTCCCTGGACGAGATGGCGGCTCAAGCAGATCGCTTTCTTGAGGGCGAGGCCGTTGCCGAACTCGACCCAGACATCATTGACGCCTCATTCGTTCGGGACCGTCTTGAAGACGACGAAGCGGACTTCGAAGAGCTGCTGTCGGCGATCAAGGATCGCGGCCAAGACAGCCCGATTCTTGTTAGGCCGCACCCGTCCGCTACCGGACGTTATATGGTTGTCTTCGGCCATCGTCGCCTTCGGGTTGCGAAGGCTCTCGGGAGAAAGGTTCGGGCCGTCGTCAAAGACCTGAAGGACAGCGATCACGTCGTTGCCCAAGGGCAGGAGAATACCGCACGCGCGAACTTGTCATTCATCGAAAAGGCGATGTTCGCGAGCGAAATATCCCGCCGCCAATTCGACGGAGACAATGCGATTGTTCTTTCGGCGCTCTCCATCGACAGCGCCACGTTGTCGAAGATGTTGGCCGTATCCGCGATACCGAAAGAAATCCTTGACGCTGTCGGGGCTGCGAAAGGCATCGGCCGGGATCGCTGGTATGACCTGAAGAATTCTCTTGAACGACTCTCAACTCTTAAGGAAGCGAAAGCCTTCATCGAGACTGACGAATTCAAAGAGAAGGCCGGTGACGACCGCTTTAACGCCCTGGTCGCCCATGTGAAGACCATCGGACGGACGGTCCGGCCGAGAGGTCCGCAAACTCAGAAATGGGTTTCGGAGGACAAATCTGTTTCCGCCGAAATGAAAAGCGGCGGCAAGACCTATACCGTTGCCATCAAGGCAAAGGACGCAGCTGGCTTTGGCGATTACATCGCTGAGAGCCTGGGTGAACTGTACCGGGCTTATCAGAGCCGGAAGGACCAAGGAGAGTAGCCGCAAAAGAAAAAGGCCCCCAAACGACCAAGTCGTGGAAGCCCTTCTCGAAGTTCTAGCAGACCGAGAATCGCATTTCCCCGAATCAACGTCAAGAGTCTTGGCACCGTTTGGTGAGCAGATTTCTTTTGCCTAAACTTAGGTGAAGGAAAATGCAGACAAGAAGTGTGACGACGCCCTTTGGGCGGCGGCCGATGTCGCTTGGCATGTTAGCAAGCCAGCAACTGGCCGAAGAGATCGAACCAAGTATCAGCCGGAACAAGTGGAAGCTCTTTCGGGCAATCTGCGAAGCGCGGCCAGCCCTTGGCGTGACGGATCGCGCCTTGACCGTCCTCGACGCGTTGTTGACGTTCTATCCTGCCGACGAACTGTCCGAAGAGCGCGGCCTGATCGTGTTCCCGTCGAACGCACAGCTTTCGATCCGCGCCAGGGGCATGACTGCCGCCACACTGCGACGGCATCTGGCGGGCCTGGTGGAGGCCGGATTGATCATCCGGAAGGACAGCGCGAACGGGAAGCGTTACGCACGCCGGGACCGGGCAGGGGATGTTTCAGAGGCATTCGGCTTCTCGTTGGCACCTTTGCTTGCGCGTGCTGGCGAGATCGAAGCTCTGGCGGCCCAGGCGGTTGCTGATCGAGAGCTTCTGAGGGCCACCAGAGAGCGTCTGACCATTTGCCGTCGTGATGTCGCCAAGCTGATCAGCTTGGCCGCAGAGGAGGGGGCTGCGGGCGATTGGGAGAAGATTATCTGCATGTTCCGCGAGATCGTCGCCGTTCTTCCTCGCGTGCCTGGGATCGAACACCTGACGGCAGTGCTCGATGAAATGTCTCTCCTCCGTCAAGAGATCATCAACCAGTTGGAAATGTGCGCAAAAACACGAAATATGAACGCCAAAGAGTCTCAAATTGAGCGGCACATACAGAATTCAAACCCCGAATCCACTTATGAATTTGAACCGGCTTTCGAAACGAAGCAGGGCGCAAAATCGGCGGATCACGTTGAGCAGTCGATTTTGCCGAAGGACTCGGAATTGGAGAAGAGGGCGGGGAACATCAGATCGGCCAGACGGTCGGTGGGGGAGGGCGGCGAGCTTAAATCGTTCCCGCTTGGATTGGTCCTGCAGGCTTGCCAGCAAATTTCCGACTACGGCCCAGGCGGGCAGATTGCCAACTGGCGCGATCTTATGAATGCCGCCGTTGTCATTCGATCTATGCTCGGCGTCAGCCCATCAGCCTATCAGGATGCTTGCTCGGCAATGGGTCCGGAGAATGCGGCGACCGTGATGGCATGCATTCTGGAGCGGGGAGGGCACATCAATTCTGCCGGTGGCTATTTGCGCGATCTTACCCGGAAAGCCGAGAGGGGCGAGTTTTCGCTGGGGCCGATGCTCATGGCGCTAATGCGCGCAAACGCACCTGCCGGAAAAAAGGCAGGGTAGCCGATGAGAGGCCGTTTAAGCGGCCTCATGTCGTCCTCTTCTGGCGAGCTTGAAGGTCAACATGTCTTTACCAGCGACGTGTCGATAAAGACCTGAAATATCGACATATACCCAGCAAGCCTCATTGCGAGGAATTCCAAGGGTTGATGACGTTGAGACCAGCAGCTTCGAATGGACTTGTATCGCGCGTGGCAACCATTAGCCCGCGGGCGGCCGCCGTGGCGGCGATGTATCCGTCCGCCTTACCAATGGACTTGCCGGCCTGCTTCGCACGGGCCATAAGCTGGGCATATGCTTGCGAAGCGTCCAGGTCGAACGACAGAATTCGTCCCGTGAACGCTGGCAAGACCTCTCGTTCCAAGCGATCCTGATAGATCCTGCTTCGCTTGCCGTCTGGCATTGATGCCAAGCTGAAGCGTAGTTCAGCAATCGTGATCGTAGAAAGATAGAGGGTTTCGATCATTTGTGCGTCAATCCAGGCCAGCACGTTGGAATCCGGCTCTATCTTCCACAGTTCGGAAATCACATTGGTATCGAGGACAATCATTCAAAGCTCATCGGTTCGGCCGGCGTCTTGTCGCGAAGCTGGTTGAAGCTCTCAGCTTCAGTGTCTGTCAAACCCACGGCTTCACGGGCAATGGAAGTTAGTAATGTGCCGAGCTTCAAACGGCCTTCTGGTTTGGCTGCTTGCTCAAGAATGCTGCGGATTTCAGCCTCTGCGCTCCGGCCGTGCAGGGCCGCTCTGACACGGATGGCGCGATGCACCTCCTCGGGAACGTTGCGAATGGTAATAGAGGCCATGCTTTAGATCCTCGTATATGATTGCGTTGCTTGCAATATATAAAAGTGCAATCATTATTTCAATCTGAAGGTTGTCCGAAAGTTGATCCCGCTGCACTCCGGATTGGCCCAATCAGCCCTAAAATGATACCGTCGCAGAAAGCTAGCATCTACTGATATCGCCTAATCTTCCTTCCTTAGAGTTCCAGCGAACCATGTCAATTTCAGATGCGATCTACCGCCCCTTCGAAAGCCTGATCCGCCCGCTCGATATTCCCTACCTGCCGCTACCCTCTAAGGGGCCCGTAACCGTCCTTCTGCACTTCATATCGATGTTTCGGGGCATCCTGATCACGCTCGTGCTCTGCACCATGGCGGTTGAAGTCATGAGCCTGACCATAGTTTGGGGCCTGTCTGTTATCGTCGACGGCGTGACGCAGCAGGGTGCTGCCGCTTTCCTGCACAACGACCGAACGCTGTTGATCTTCCTTGGCCTAATGCTTTTCCCCTGCATCCCGATTGGCTCTTTCCTCGTCAATACGCTGAACTCGCATACGCTTGGCATCGGCATGCCGGCCGCCATTCAATGGCAGGGCCACAGGGCGGTGGAGCGGCAGGACCTCGCCTTCTTCCACGATCTCTATGCCGGCCAGGTCGCTTCGCGCCTGCAGCCAGTGCGTCAGCGACATTTCACTAATCGTCTCTTTGCTGCGAGTCGCACAGGATTTCTGGCATCTCCTTCGAGGAGTGCCAGCTAGCGAAGAGAAGTTTTCCATTCCGTTTGAAAGTTTGGATGCAGGCGCCATCCTGTAAGTCTGTTGTAAGAATCAAATGCCAGTTTCAGCCTGCGATCGATAGACACAAACTCGATCCGGAATTGGATGGATGAACCGTCTGCGAAAACTGGCTGCGCTTTACGCATGACGCGAAGGCTCCGCTGAAGAAGGGCTTTCTTAATGACTTCCATTACTTCCATCTCAGCTACTGCAGCTGCCTCGCTTCCATCGAAGCCTCCCGCGCCCGTGACGGCGGATTCCGACACAGGCAGAACCTCGGCTCCCACAGTCGGCTCATCCTCTGCAGCCAACATTCCGTCCGCCATTGCGGCTTTAGCGTTGCGCGGTGATTCCGACGGTGACTCTGACGGCCACTGAATGCTGACACGGCAGAATCGACCGCATCGGGAAGCATGAGGGTAGCTCCGTCACGAGCATGATAGTTGCATCTGTCGTCCGTTCACGCGGGCCCAGATTGCTGCCCGTTCGGACTGCCATGGCTGCCCTGCTATTATCATCCCAACGTCATGGCCGGGCAGTCCAGCGTCTCCCAGTCTAGCGACAGTCGCCATAACTCGGTTACCACTGACAGCGTCGACGTAAGCTCTGGGGCATACCTGAGACGTGATACTCGTTGCTTGCAGAGGGGGTTGCCAGGTGGGTCACCGTACGCTTGCGCAGGACAAGGCCAGTTCGGATGCCATGAACTCATGCTCGAGCGGCCTGACCCCATAAGCGAGGCGGTGCAGTATCGTCCATAACAAGTGCACGGACGTTCAGATTTCCGAAATTTCGTACAACCAATAACAATATCGAGCTATTTGCGAATATCGCCAAGACCGAGATGTCGCTCTCTACAACGGTCCGATCGGTCGCAAGCGCGATACCACCAAGCTACACCATGTGGCGGAAGAAACAGAGGAGCACGCATCACCATGTCCGGCCATCAATCCACGGCAAGAATCCGGCTCACGATCGTCGGCCTAATGACGTTCCTCGGATTGGGCATTGCAACGCCGGCATGGGCCATCGACTGCACCAAGGCGAGCGACCCTATCGACAAGAAAATTTGCGGCAATGCGGGCCTCAAGGCGGCCGACACGGCGATGGGACAGGCCTATGCCGCCCTCCTCAAGACGGCGCCAGATCCTGAAGTTCGCGCCATGCTGGTCAATAGCCAACGCCGCTGGATTGCCGCACGCAACGAGGGTCTTGGCAGTGGCTCGGACGGCGCCGCCATACCCGTCAGCGAGATACGTCGCGCTATGGCCACACGCACCGCTCGACTGAGCGACCGATCGGACAAAGGGCTTGTCGCGCAGGCTCAAGAGCAAAGACGCTTTCTTGCGAAGTACACAGGCGGCGCATTCGCCGGCTTCGATACGCGCTGCGAGTTCATTCCCAACGGCAAAGATCAGTCGAGCTACGCCTATCAGTGCTATGGTGCGATGCATGTCCGCAACAAGGACCGCCTTTGCAGCCTGAGCACCGAATGGGCGACCTGGTCGCTCTATGAATACTACACTGTCAGCACCATAGAGGGCGATCAGGCCAAGGCTTCCGCTGTTTGCGACGACCAGTCAGGCGACATTTGCGGCAATAGCCAGAAAACAAGCTGGACGCGCGACCCCGGCGCGGACCAACACCTTCCAGCGTTGAAGACCGATTTTCCCAAGCTGGACGTCGAAGGCGCGTGGCCGCTCGAGGAATCCGACGCAACCTGGTTTGAGCAATGCCTGACCAGCCCAACCTATCCGCCCGTGCAATGAGGCGTCTGTCCCAATCGCAGGGAAGGCCGATGGGCACAGGACGTTCGGCTCCCAATCGCCTGCTGGCGATGAGTATCGGTCTTTGCATTCTGTCTGCCTTCGCGAGCCAAACGCAAGCAGCGGGTTTCAATTGCAAATATGCCAAAAGCCACGTCGAGAAGTTAATCTGCGCAGATCCTGCCCTATCCAAGCTCGATGATGAGATGAAGGTGCTGTTCGACAAGATTGAGGGCGAAACCTTTGGCCACGACGGCGAGACGGGCCAGGTGATCGATCCTGCCGGCAAGGAGCAAAAGCATTGGCGGGAGACCGTGAGGGACGCCTGCAAGGATGCCCAATGCCTCAAGTCGGCCTACACCAGTCGCCTTGCCGAGATGCGAAAGAATTGGGCGGAGGCTCTCGATTCCGATGACTGATGAAAAAGCAAGCCGGACAATCGTCAGCGGCCGCCTGGCCGCTATGCTCGGCTCCGCGCTTGTGGGCATCCTTCTCGCGACCGGCACGGCCCTGGCGAGCGGATCGCTCCCAGCCGAGCCGATTTCGGCCGGCCCCTTCGCAAATTTCGCGGCGTGCCGGACCTATCTGGAAACCACACACCAACAACTGAGCGCTATGGCCATGCCCAAGCCTGTCACTAACCCGGCAGGCGGGACGCGACAGGTTCTGATCTATACGAAGGGCGTGTCGCAATACGGAGGCGAACAGGCCACTTACGAGGCGGAAGTAGGGTACGAGTTTCGGCACCCGGATCCCGAGCGGCGCTCCATCATCACGAACTACACCTGGGAGCGGTATTCAATGTCCTGCCACGGCGCGGCCTTCGACGGAACGCTCGAGCGCGGCTATGCGCTGCCGGGGATTGCGCCGGCCCCGTAGTGGGCCGGCTCATCATGGATGAGCTCGATCTCCCTTATCGGGGAAGCCGGCTCTCAAGCTCCGCGGCGCGCTTGGCCGTCGTCTGCACCGAGCAGTCGTCGGCCACGACTAAAGCGGCTGTGCCGCCGGTGCTGTCCACAGCACATTGCTTGTCCCGTTCAGCAATCCAGCCCCGCTGCTCGTCACGCAGTTGCGTGGCGCTCGCCTGATCGAGCTTTGCCCGTAACGCACGATAGGCTCGGTTGAGACGATCGTCCTGATATTTATGCTCCGTGCCGGCGCAGTCCCGCATGGCAACGGTAACGCCTTCGGATTTGTCGAGGCACGCCTTGTAGGAGGCGCGTACAGCATCCACCTGTTTCTGCGCCGCAGACGATTTCGACGCCCCTGTCTTATCTGCCGGCGCCTTCTCATCGACCCGGCGATAAACCCGAGAAAAGCTGACGTTGATACCGCCGCACATATGGTTGTCGCCGACGACAAGATAGCGTCCGAGTTGCGCCATCTTGACCTGGCAAAGGCCAGGTATGGTCTTGTCCTGATAGGGAAGAAGCTTTTCCGGCTTGCCGTCGTCGCCAGATTGGTAGCCAAATTTGACTTGAGACTGTTTTCCGTCGACGAGGGCGGCAAACTGTCCTCCTTCCTCACCATTGCCGAATTGCAGATTGGCTTTGGCGTCGATGCGGATCTTATCGCCTTTTTGCTTGGCAATGATTGTCGTTTCGCTGTCACCCCATCGTCCGACCCAGTTGGGCACCGGCGATACTGGGGCAAGCCGTGCCAGCGGCAACCAGCCGGCAGTTTCATCATTCTCGGGTCGCTTCGCAGGATTGAGATATTCGGCGCATGCGCGGTCGCCATCGATCCGGCTTACAGCGACCTGATCGCCCGGCAACAGAAAGGCGCCCTTGTTGCAGATCACAGATTTCTCCGGACACTGAATCTCGACCTTATCCCCAGGCTTGATCTCATAAAGTTGGACTGCGAATGGATCGTCATCCACAGCGTCGAAGCCGAAGCAATCAGTCTTTTGCTCGGCCGCCCAGACAAGCGTCGGAATCGATAGCGCCAGAACGGATAAAGACAGGCGGCAAAGGGCTCCACGCCAAACATTCATGCTGACATCCTTTCAACGAGGTAAGGCGTTCATGGGTTGGGCTCGCTCCGAGCGCCGATCCTCCACACTCATCGCGAATGCAAGCCCACTCATACATTTAGGGCTCGAATGCGAGTTGATCCGATTTTGATCTCACACAGTCAATTCGTCTCGGCTCATTTATGGCACGCGAGAGTTGTCGGCCAGCCGCAAAGACGGCTTTGGAAAATATAGACGGATGTACACTTATGGCAGACGCAGAGATATCGGTGCCGCGAATACGCTCTGATAAACGCCTTGTTGGTGCTGCGTCTTGATGCCGGCGATGCCGTGCCTGGGCAGGCCTCACAACTGTCCGAGGATCCTGGCAAGTCGCTCAACTTGAGCCTCGCTCCCAGACAATCGGAGTCCATCGCGCGGTAGGAGAATTTGCCTGCGGGCTGGAGTGTGCTGACAGCGTTGGAATGAGAGGGAACGGATGACGGGCTTACCTCTTGAGATCGCACCCAACGATATGGGCGTGATGAATAGGACGGTTCTGTGCGTTGGTGACGGATGCATGGGCCAATGACGGAAACGAACTGCAGCAAATGGAGCCTTGCAGCTTTGCTGCCCATCACCGGCGGTATAGCGCTTTCCACCATGATCGGCCTATGGGGAGCGACGGCTCGCGGCGCATCAGGTGATGACCATCCAAGCAAAGCCCAGGCACCGTTGTGCGAGGATGTCCGCGACATGCTCGCAAACAACACCGACATGCGCATGGCAGAGACCCTTGCTTTCGGGAAAAACGCACGCTTTCGCGCCGAAGGCTCTTCCGAAAAATGCGTTTCGCTCGCGGCTCTCATGACGTTCACCGGCAGCCGAGTTCTGATTACCGCGATTCCGCCGGATCCGGGCGAAAGCGGACTCGATCAGGGCTCCAGTCTGTCGGCCTATTTCTTTCGGGAGTCGGGAAGTGCGCTGCGGCTCGTCACGGTCAAGCGCGATTTCGCCGAGAGCAATGGCGCATTGGGCAATGTGGGCGATATCAATGCCGCGCATTTCGGAGCCGACGATGGGATGATGGTGAATGGCGGGATATCTCAGCAGGGCTATTCCAATGATTTGACTGACTTTTATGTGTTCCGCAACGGCAGCATCGTCTCCCTCGGCATGATTCCGACCGGCTGGAGCAATAGCGGCGCGGAAGAAGACGACAGCAAAGCCGTGACCGTAACGAGCAGGGTTGAAACAGGCTTGCCGCAACCCGATCGCGTGCGCGTCACCTATACGAGAAGTGCCGGCGGGGGCGATGAACAATCGAGTGTCGCCATCTGGCGTTCGCAAGCGGGTAAATTCGTGCTCGAGGCTGGAACTGTGCCAGAGGAGATCATCACCGGCTTCGAGCTTGCCGGCAATGTCATTGCCAGGAACGGGACGCCAGTACCTGCGACTGATGCCGCACCGCCACCACCCGCTGCCGGTACCGGCTCGCCGGGCGTCTGGTCGATCGACGATATCGGAATGGTACCGCCTTCTCCTGACGTCACCGAAGCCATCAAACACGATTCCAACTATCCGCCGATCTGCAAGCTGACCGGAAGGGAGATGTTGCCGTCGCTGTCGGCGACCAGCAAGACCTGGTTCGTGACGACCTCGAACCGCTGTGATGCGGGCGGAGGGACGGGGCCGGTGTGGATCGTATCCGTTGCGCCCACAGGCAAGGCAAGCGTGGTCTTTAGCGCCTTCCGTCACGCGGTAAAGGCCGAGCGCGGCCTGCATGGCGAGTTCCACGATATGTTCGTCAATGGTGATGCCAGGAACGCCAAGTCCGGCGAGATCTACACATTCGACGGCCTAACCTATCGCAAGAACGGATCCTGAAGCCCCCACAGAAGCCAACCCGGCACTTGCCCCACCCGAAGAGAACCAGAATGCGCTTTACCCCGTTCGCCTGTGGAACCCTCTTGCTCCTGTCCACTCCCGCTCTCGCCGATGACAGCTCGGCGACCTTGGGAGCCGGTGGCCTCGTCCTTCAGAAGACGGACAAGATCGCGCTCGTCTCAGAGGAGCTATATCTCTCCACAACCGGTATCCGGATCTCCTACCGCTTCCGCAACCTGACAGACGCGGACTATTCGACGACCATCGCTTTCCCGATGCCGGCATTTCCGGGCGGCGGCTCCAACTCCACCACGGTCGTTCCCGACCCGGGGAGCGATAATTTCATGAAATTCCAGACCATTGTCGATGGCCAACCCGCTCCCTCGCAGCTCGAGCAGCGGGCGTTTCTGACGGCCGATGGCAAGCCCGATGTGGAAATCACCGACAAGCTCAAGGCCCTGCATATCCCCCTGGTGCCGACTTCCGAGGCGACCGAGGCAGCGATTGGCCGCCTGACGGACGCGCAACGCAAGGACCTAGTGGACGCGAATATCCTTGATTCGGGCGGAAGCGACTACACCGGAGAGGCAACAACCCTTTATCCGCTCTGGACGCTGAAATCGAAATATTGGCGGAACCAGACCTTTCTCAGAGGGAGGGATCTGATCGTCCAGCAGACCTATGTCCCGGTCGTCGGCAGTCAATCCTCGCTGTCGCTTGGCTCGCCTGACATGGGGGAGGATCAGCTGAAGTTCTATCGCGAGCGGTTCTGCACCGACGAAGCCTTCATGAAGGCGGCGCGCGGCCTCTACAAAAAGGTCGCTGATGACAACGCGACGACGTTCCAGGCTTTCGAGCAATATCTGTCCTATGTCATCACCTCTGGCGGCAACTGGGCGGGGCCGATCGGCGATTTCAAGCTGATCGTCGATAAGGGCGATCCAAAGACACTGGTCTCTTTCTGCGGCAATGGCGTGAAGAAGATCAGTCCGACCCAGTTCGAGCTCGATATCAAGAACTACAAGCCCGATCGCGATATCGACCTGCTGCTTTTGAAAACCGTGCCGGTTCAGTGATGTCGGCGCCCTCCCTATCCCTTTGGCAATCCATCCCAAGAACCGGAGCTCGCGCAAAATGAACTTCGCCCCGAAGCGCTACTCTTCCAGGAACGCAATCTTCGCGCTGGCTTTTCTTCTTGCTCTTCCGTTCCCTGCTTCGGTCCGGCCCGCGCTTGCGCAGATCTCGAACCAAAGCACATCTCAACTCGATCTCAACAGCTCGGATTCGATCGAGAGCGCGCTCAACATCTGGGAGAAGCGTCTTAGCCAGGAAGGATTGATTGTGCTTGGCTACTACAACGGCTTCGCAGACGGCTCTTTCGGGCAGAGCAGCCGTAATGCCATTGCGAGCTATCAGGGCGATCACAAGCGGCCTTCGACCGGCAAGCTTTCCGCCCGGGATGCACTGGAACTGGGTGGCACGGCCCTCGACCTGCGCAAGCAACTACAGTGGCACCCTCTGGACGGCTCCAAGGCCGGCGTAACCATATCTTATCCAGCAGCGCTGCTCACGGAACGGCAGGACAACACGCTCGGCGGCGAAACCCTTCAAAGCGCTGACGGCGCGCTCACCCTGAAGACTGCGCATTTCCCAAATTCCGGTCCGGGCCACATCGACGCGCTGTTCAAGAGCCTTTCCAATGAGCAGGGCAGCACGGTCACCTATCAGCTCAAGCGGCCGAACTGGTTTATCCTGTCGGGTACGGCGGGAGATCGAAAATTCTATTCCCGCTTCGAGCAGAAGGGCAACGACATACGTGGTTACGACCTGAGCTGGACCGCGAACGAAGCCAGCAAGGTCGTCGACAATATTTCGGTACTCATCTCCAACAGCTTCTACCCTTTTGGCGACAATCCGGCCGACGGCGATCCGAGCTATCCAACCCTGGTACAGCTTGCCAATCTCGCCAGCGCCGATGGCCAGAGCGCGTCCTCAGGCAGCAACGGCCCCGCAAGCGACAGTGGTTCCGCAGGTCAGCCAGCCGATACGCAGGCTCAGCCCCAGCAGAATGATGGTCAGGCTGCTAATCAGACTTCCCAATCCGGCGGCAAAGATGGTCTTACGGAGCAGAAGGAGGGCGCGCTTCCGCCGCCTTCGGATGGTTCGCTCGTCACGTCGGATGGCAAGGGACTACGTTTCGTCTATCACTATTTCCCGCCGGAAGACTCCAAGTTCAACTATGCCTATCAGTGGGCCGTCGACACGCACCTTTTCTTGAACATTCCGGAAATCGAAGGCCTCGACGGTCTCTTCGTGACGCCACGTCCCCTGCACTACGTTACCCGGCAATGCAACACGATCAACGCGTTCTATGACAAGAAGAACGGCGCGGTTTTCCTCTGTTATGAGATGATCGACAGCCTGTTGCAAATGGGGCAGGCTCTCTCGAAGGGCGCCTCCGATCCCAAGGCGTTGACCATCGAGTTCGTGCGCGACAATCTCCGCTTCATCCTCCTGCACGAGTCCGGACATGCGCTGATCGATCTGTTGGATCTTCCCGCCGTCGGGCGCGAAGAGGATTCGGTCGATCAGCTCGCCTCGGTCATGCTGCTCGCGCATGTGGACGACAGCGAGAACAAGAACGACATCGCGCGTGTCCTGCAACTGGCGTCCGTCTGGTTCAAGATTAACAGCCAGTCTTCCGGCAGCCCGGATGTCGCCGCCTTCGCCGACGAGCATTCGCTCGACGCACAACGCTACTTCAATCTGCTGTGCATGGTCTACGGGCTCGACCCGCAAGATAATGGCGCAATCGTCGACAACGGGATGTTGCCCAAAGAGCGGGCAGCGCGCTGTCCGGACGAAGCCGCCAAGATCAATCGTTCCTGGGCGCGATTGCTGCTGCCGCACTTTTCGCCCAGATTCCAGCCGAAATCAGACAGTGATAGCGGAAACGGCACCAGTCAGCAGAATGCGCCGGCCCCGCAGCCGGCGGCGGGTGGGAATCCCCTTGAGTGGGACAAAAACAGCAATCCGTTCGCCAAATGAACGGATGATGGAAGGCCCTATGCGATCGGCCTCCGATAGGCTCAATGATCGGGTGTGCCGAAAGGCAATGTCCAGCCCGAGGGCAGATTGGCATCTTCGGGACGGTGCTGAGGAACCGCTTGCTTCGACACAGAGGCGCGAATGTTCTCCAGGGTCTCACCGGGCGTGTGGCCAAACTCGGCTTTGAATAGGCGGAAGAAGTACTTCTCGTTCGAAAAGCCGTGACGCCAGGCGACCTCGGCAATATGCGGCTGCGGACGGTTGGGATCTGCCAGCATCTGGTAAGCACGACGTAATCTTTTGCGCTGTATTTGCCGCATGACGCCCCCACTGCCTTCGAACAACTGATAGAGTTTTGCGCGCGACAGCCCAACATCTCGGCAGATGCCGTCAGGCGTGAGATTGGCGTCCAGCAAATGCGCATCGATATAGCGCAGGATTCGGCTACGCAGCATATCGCGAATCGGGCTGCCTGCTTCAGCGAGCACATGCGGCGTCGAAGAAACCGCCGCCGCCAAGAGCTGAAGGGTCGATTGGACGATATAGGGAATCTCGTTCTCACCCAGGTTTGCTAGGTTTTGGAGCAACGAAAGCAGATGGTCTGCGATAAGACGACCTATGCCCGTTGCCAGCGTATGTCCATGCAAGAGCTCCGTCTGGCTTGGCAGGAGATCCCTCGGCACCACCAGGGAAATTACATCGCCAGCCTCCACCATGGATTCGTTGATTTGGGCAGCATCGAGAACGAACAGATCGCCAGCCGTCTTGATGGATTGGGGACTTGTCCAGCGGCAGAGAAGTCTGCCGCTTAGGACCAGCGTGAACCGAAAGAAATCATGACCGTCGGTTCGGATGTGCCGTTGGGTTCGATGAACTTCATATGTGGGAGCCCCATCCTGATTGAGCCACTTTCTGCCGGATAGAATAAGGGGGCCGAGAGAAGCGCCAGTCGCTTCTGCATTGAAGGCTAGATGATCACCATCCCGCAATCTGCAATCACAGTGATTGTCCTTCACCCAGGCGTGAAATCGGTCTTTTTTGGGAAAGTCGAGAGTGGAAAAATTGAATATGGGGGTCGAGGATATTTGCGCCATGCTTCTTCTGTCCACCGCCTAAAATGCTGAGGGAACGATCGCGATGAAGGCTGCGGTCGTCCCGGCTCATCAGTCGTGTTGCACCGGCTCCGGTGCGGCCGTCGCTGCTTCCTGCTTTATAATCGTCTCCGCAGCATTCCACGCTCTTGATGCAATCGTCGGATCGTGAAAAGCTCGAGCGTCGATTGTTGCGCCATCAAGTAGAATCATCAGGATTGAAGCGGTGCGTGCCGCTGCTTGCTCTGGCAAAAGGGTCTTCAGTATGTCGCCCATCCATGACGTCATGGTTGTCTTATACTGAATGGCGATCATGGAGATCTTCGGATAGTCGGTTCCAAATTCAGCGAGCGCGCGCTCGAAAAGGCAGCCCGAAAATTCCGGAGCGGCAAACCACGCCTCGTGCCACGCAAAAATAGCTCTCAACTGTTCCTTTGCCGAGGCTGCTGGCTCAACGGATGCGCGCAGACTGGCCATGATATCTTGATAACGGCGATCGAGTACCGCGCGGATCAGATCGTCCTTGCCCGGGAAATGGTTGTAGAGCGTCATGCGGGCGACGCCGGCTTCAGCAAGAATTCGGTCGACGCCGACCGGATGAAAGCCGTGCCTTGAAAATAGGTCCGTGGCAACCTTGATAAGTTGCTCCTTCTTCGAACTCATCGGCCTCTCATCCAAAGTCCTTCAGTTACCCATAGAACAATGCATCCCGCAGCTGCAGGTGGCGGCCCGCCTTGAATACTACATACCGATCGTTCTATCTATTTTATATCGACGCCGGCTCCGAAGCGCAAGCAAACAACGGTGAGAGATTTTATGACCTTACTGAGGAGCATATTTGCCCGGCTGCTTGCAACCACTGCGATGGCCAGTTGTGTTGCTCCATCACGACACGGTGCATAGCTGCCCCCTCGCTCTATCTGGTTACGCGGCGCAATTGGCGCCGCCTTGTTGGCATGCTGATTGTGATCAGCCCCGCTCTCCTTGCCCTGTTGGTGTTCATGCTCAACGTCCCCCCTCAGCAACGGCCTGCGTGCCGTTACAGGGTAATCTGCCTGGCCAAAGCGGGTCGTTTTTCGCGTCGTGTGGATCATCTCGATTGCCGGAGGGAATGTCCTCGGCATCGACTTGAAACCGAGCATGCACCGAGTGCGGAGCTTAATACGCCGACGATCCTGCGCAGGCCTCACCGACGCAGGTCGTGATTAACGACCGGATCGGTAAGGATTATATCCAAGGTCCGCAAACGGATACATACGAAGGTCGAAATCAAGAGGTGGCGCAGTCCTCTTCGGGTGGCAATCCAAATTCAGCCTCCGCCAAGGCCCTGAGCTCCCGTTCTTGATTTGGATAGGCTGCAGACGGAAGATCTAAAAGCGTCAATCGCAAGCTGGCCATATGGAGGAGCTGTTGTTGCGCCTCATTGGGACTCTCAATATCGAACAGAGACGCGATTCTGTCGCGCAACCAGGCTTCCTCGCCTGAAATCCACCCGCTGTACTGTAACCACTCTTCTTTCGGCGTCATGTGAGCGTCCTGGTGGGCCCGGAGAGAGCCTTTTCAGGTCAAAAGACCAGTTACATTTTCGGCTATAGTCCAGATCCAACGCTGTCAACGATTGCCAATTGAAGGCTCTGGAATGTGGCGTATTGGATAATCAGGCACGTTACGCATGAGCTTGACGCCGGTCGTGGCGGTTTACTCGACGAGGTTGATCGAGCACGATTGCACCATGCCCGAGCCTGCGCGACAAGTCCCCTTGTTCGAGCGATCATTAAGCCGGTCGATGCGTTCAACCATGGCGCGATGTATCTTGCCAACGGGAATGACAGCGCCATCCGAGCCCATCGTTGCGTGCTGCAATCCAGCGGCGTTGGCTGTTTACCGGCATGGCCCGGATTTCGGGATCTGGTGTCTCTTTAAGAAGGGCGGCATAGGCTTGCCCGATGGCCGCGTCGGCCGCCTAGAGACTCGCATTGTCGCAGATCTTCTTATCGATGAGGCGCCAGCAAGGAATGGCGGCACGCTCATCCTGCAGAGTGGCAGAAGTGCGCTCTAACCGCAGGGCACCAAGCCAACGGTGTCACCATAATTCACCGAGCACATTTGCTGGGTCTGAACGGGCGGTGGAGGCGTACAAATATCTTTTCCCATGGGGGACAGGCATGGATCGCTCTGGACTGCATTGAAGTGGATTGGATGCGCTGCCGCAGACTTCTGATCGAGTTCATTCCTTCTCGCGATAAGAGCATGATATCGTCGTGACCAATCCCGTGCCTTGGCCTGGTCATGCGAGGCGACGATCACTTGCCCTTCAGGAATCATCTTCGAAAGAGTGAGGTCGATCGGGATAATCTCCGGGGCCAACACACCTGCGTTCACCGCCTTCTGATCCATGGCGATGACATTGGCCCACTCATCAGGAGTAATGTTGCCAGCCGATCGATTGGCAATCGGAGCTCCTGCCTGTGATGCGGGCACACAACTCGTCATAACGGCCGCTGCAAACAATAGGACCGACACTCTCGTCATTACGCTCATGGGGTTTCTCGCGCAGTTGGAAGGCACCGCTCAGCCGGCGCCCGTTGGCGAGATAGATAGAACGATCAGTATATAAAGTCCATATGCGAATCGTTAGGCAAGCAGGTATCACCAGGTATCACAAGGCCTACTGCGGGGATCCAACTCGGCCGGAGTGGTCTTGTATCGAATGAAAGGAAACATATGTTTGCGCGCGGGGTAATCATCTTTTGCTTGTTGTCGACATCGGCTTTGGCAGCTGATGACAAGCCTTACCTGAATTCGAGGTTCGGGTATTCCATCGATCTCCCATCCGAGTTCAAGGTCGTCTCAGTCGCGGACAATAATGATGGCATGAGCCTCGAGTCGCCGGATGGATCGGCGAAGCTGTTGGTGTGGGGTAACAACATCATGGAACGAGATTTCAAGGCGGAGAGCAGCAGCCGACGCAAGTCGTATGCCGAAGACGGCTGGCTCATTTCCTATGAGAAGCACGCGAGCGCTTGGGCGAGCTATTCCGGCAGCCGCGGTGACCGTTTCCTCTATGTGCGAGAGATCGCGCTCTGCGATGGAGCAATGGGAAATTTTTCGCTTGAGTATCCCAACGTCGACCAAAAGCGCTATGGTGGGCTCATCGAGAAGCTGGTGAAGAGCCTCGCAGCGCCGAACCGTTGCGAGTGAAATGGGCCTTGATGGGCTAGTTTTTGCTTCCGGGCGATCGCCGGCACCGTGTATCGTCGAAATTGTGCCGGCATCGATGGATGTGTCGATTGGAAGTGTAATTGTCCGCTCGTTTTTTGGACCGCCGTCCGCTTCTAAGTGGTTCGATTTCCATCATATTATCCGCCAACGGAGCAAAGAACTCCGAAATATCGTAGGCAGCGCGACTGCAATCTTCTCCAGCGTTATCACGGTCGAATTTTTTCCGCCGCGTTCGATAGAGCCGATATACGACCGCTGGATGTGCCATCGTCGGCGAAAAAACCGCGAGCGCTGAGAAACTTCAACTGCGTGGCCAAGCCAAGCCTCGCAGCGCCCGGTTTGGAATTGATGAAATCTATGTCGGCAAAGCTCAGGCTCCATTGACCGACGAAATCAGAACTCGAGATACCCGTACTCACTGCAACGGTCCTCAATGTGGAGCGTAGTGTCACGAACCGGCATTTAAATGGTCAATCCTGCAAGCGATGTTCCAGCAACGTACTTTGAGTTGGCCGAAATCGTAGCCTCGGGCCAACTGGGCCTGCTTGGTCAGAACGCGGTGGCGATCTTGTTCGATTTTTTACGTCGGTCCAACGACAGCGCTCAGACCTTCTGTGGGTGTCTTAGGGACAAGGTTCCGTGCAAACTAACTCGATTTCCTTCCACACGATGTCTACATGTGATAGTGTTTAATCCTATCCAATAGGACCTAAGAAGAGAGGTTGCCCCATGCGAAGCACGCAACAGTTCAGCGTCACATTGCCGAATGAAATGGCGCAGATGGTCAAGACAAAGGTTTCGTCGGGCGAGTATGCCAGCGAGAGCGAGGTTATCCGCGACGGTCTGCGTGCATTGCAGGCACGCGATAAGGCTCTTGAGCATTGGCTGCGCACCGAAGGAGTTGCCGCCTATGACGAACTGAAGGCCGATCCGACCCGGGCGCTGAGCGTGGATCAGGTGCGTCAACATCTTGCGAACAAGCGCAAGCGGTCCGCCTCAGCGTGATGCACAGGGTTTACTTCGCGCCGGAAGCCCTGCAACAGCTTGATGAGCTGGAAACCCACATCGGGGCGGTGGCGTCACCGACTGTGGCGGCACGATATGTTGATTCCATCGTAGAACATTGCGAGGGCTTGCAAACTTTCCCACAGAGAGGAACGCGCCGCGACGATCTTCGACCGGGTTTGCGGACACTTGGATTTCGTAGACGCGTAACGATATTGTTCGAGGTGGCGGTCGGCACGGTGAATATTCTTGGGGTCTATTACGGCGGGCAGGACTATGAAGCAGATTTGCGAGAGGGCGAGGAATAGCAGAAGCTATCGTGTGAATCGCGCCTGCAACGACCTCAGACACTGTGCGTTGGACAGTTCGGTCATTTTGGTGGGGTTGCTGCAAGCGATCGCTGCGATGACGAGGTTGAGGCTGGATGCACTCTGTTGGGTCACAGTCGCGATAGATGATGTGTCCCTGGCAAAATATGCAGATTGCTTGCATTAGAGTTCGGCGCCGTTCGCTTTTTTCGCAGGAGCTTTAAGAATATCTCAACGACGTGTCTTTCAATCCGGAGGAGTTCGATGTGCTGTTGGCCGCAACGCCTTTCGCACCTTCCGCGAGAGTTCATCGAGAGTCGCCATCACTCGGTTCACCTGTGACAGCGTGGACATGAGCTCTGGGGCATAGCTGATGACGTGACACTCATTACTAGCGGAGAGCGTTGCCAGATGCGCCATCGTACGTTTGCGTAGAACAAGGCCAGCTTCAGACGCTATACGCACCCGCTCGCCGAGGTCGTGCCGAAAACCGCGGATCGTTGCGGGGTCCACGCCTTTGGCGAGCAAGAATGCATTCAGATAAAGCTCCATCGCATGGAGCGCCAGAAGACGCCGTGGTGCCTGGTTGGGCTTGGACGAGCCCTCGCCAAGCTTGTTGGCTGCGTCTTGGTACTGCATCGCCAAATTTAGAATGCCGAGTACGCCCGCTTTTTTTCCAGGGTATGCAAATCCATTGCATGATTTCGGCCCGCACTTCTCCAAAATGCGGATGAGATCCTTCAGCATTGTCCGTAGTTCGGGCCACGGGGCATCCACAAGCTTCAGACTGGCATCGTGCGTGACGATCAGGCAGTGGAGCTTTGCGGTGACTTCGATCAGCGAGGAGGGCCGTGTAATCCACATGACGCGTCCGGATATCCCAGCCCGTTCCGCCATTTCTTGTTCTCGAGCGACGATTGCACTGTATCCCAGGCGCCGATCGACTTCCTTCCATCGTTTACGGCGCCGACGAAGCTCGGCTCGCGCCTGAGACAGGTGATCTGCATCGAGCTGAGGGGCCATTCGATTGAGGTCGGCAAAAGAGCGGACCTCGACGACGGCATCCTTTCCGACATTCGGAAGCATAACGACGGGAAGATCGCCGGCCTCTTCGAGCAATTCCGCCTGCAGCTTTTCTCTAAGACGGATGACCCTCATGTGCTCCTGATGGTACTCGTACCATCGAGGCCACATTTCTCTGACGGGCGTAGGACCACTCGCCTTTCGCTGCGGGGTTTCCGCGATCAATGCGCGCAGGAGGCGTGTGGCGACTGAAAGCAGGTTTCGGCGATCGATGATTGGAGGAAGGTCTTCGCACGGGCCGTGCTCACGTTTTTCTTTTCCACGCGAAATTGCAGGTAAAGTTCTGCTATTCTCAGAATCAGCCATGATCCAAGCTCCAGCAAGCTAGATTGTGGTTAGGCTGGGTGGCGTGCGCCATCACGCAATCCAGCCGTCTACAACATGAAAGATAAACGTCCCCGTTTAATCCGTCAATAAAGGGGCCCGTTTATATAAAGAGCTAATTCGATAAACAGCGACGGGGAAGTATACACTTTATGGGACGACCGCCGCTAAATCTGAAAGAAACGAAGGTTCGCCTCCCGAAAGCGACGAAAGAGCGGATCAAGGCCCTGGTCGGAAATTATGGCATTGCCACCTTCATCCGCGAGGCTGTCGAAAATGAATTAGTGCGACGCGAAGGTACGCCACCAGCAACCGATGGGACTGGCGGATGCGCGGAAAGTGAGAGCGGCCAGAACCGCAATACTGGGCCAACATCATGATCGAGAGCGAGACACGACAAGCGGATTGGCGCCGGGCAAATCCGGCAAAATACGACGCGCATCTGGCGGTCCAGAGAGCCTTAAAGACCGGCGAGTTGGAAAAAGATGTCTGTGAGGTCTGCGGCATTGAAGCGGTCGACGCCCATCACGACCAGTACGAACACCCATTGCAAGTTCGTTGGCTCTGCCGACGCCATCACACGCGCCTTCACCATTATGGGGAAGACATGTTCCCCATAAGATCGGTTGCTGCTCAACGCGAAGCTTAGGACGGGCGACTTCGATCATGACGGCGGCTTGCAGGAGGTCTTACGAATCTGCCCGTGACGGGCCGTCGACCTGCCAGAGACCGCTCACGCCGGATCGAACGTCCCCTCAAATTCCGCATCGGCGTAGTACCGCAACTTCCTGGTCCACGCTGGGCGCTGCCCCTGTCTCAGCACAATCATCCCGTCGTCGGGTAGGCGCATGATCTCATCGGCGTTGATGAGATCACGCGCCGAGATGTGTTCCGATGTGGACTTCTTTCCCTCGCTCCACGACCGGGTGAGGTATTGAGCGTCCGTTTTGCCAATCGACCGGGTGATAAGCTCTGCGGTTTCGATATCGTTGACCCCGAACACCTGGAGGACAGCGGCGTTCGACAGGAAGGTGCCAGCCCGTTTGCCATAGGTGGCGCGCAGCTGATGGATGTCCTGGAGGATCGGCCAGAGCTGAACACCATAACCGGCCATCAAACCCATGGCGCGTTCAACAGGAGCGAGATGGCCGAGAGCTGCAAATTCGTCGAGCAGGTAGAGCACGGGCCGGGCAGGGGAGGCTGGATCACGCGCCATGTCGGTGAGGCTTTGCGTGACCAGCAACCGCAGCCATCGCGAATAGGTGGAAAGGCGATCCGGCGGTAAGACCAGGAACACCGTCACTTTGTCACGCTTGAGATCAGCGAAGCGGAAATCCGATCGCCCGAGCGCGACCATCATGCGCGGACTGTCGAGGAAATGAGTGTGACGTTGGGCAGCCGAGAGCACGCCGGCCGCCTCCCGATCGGACTTGCCGAGATGCCGATTGGCGGCACGGGCAATCAGACCGCTCGCCTCTTCCATCTCCTGCATGACGGCGAGCAGTGTGGCGAACCGTTCTGGCGGAAACGTCAGATATTCGCGCAGTGTTCCCAGGTGTCGGCGCTCCGGAGATTCCGCAACGGTGATCGCGAGGATCAACCCGGCAATGAGCGCTTTGGCCTCCTCGTTCCAATGCGCTTCCCCCGCCATGCCGGGTTCATCGAAGACGAGAGCGTCGGCAAGCATGCTTGCGTCTTCGGCGACGTCAAGGCCATCCGGATCGAGCGTATCGAGGGGATTGAAGGCGGCGGATCGTTGTCCCGTCACGCCGAATGGATCGAGGATGTGGACCGGCCCGAATTGCGCTCGAGCGCGACCGGTGACCTTGGTATTCTCACCCTTCGGATCGATGCAGATCACCGAACGCTCGGCGCTCAGTAAATTGGGAATGATGGTGCCGACGCCCTTGCCGGTTCGTGTCGGTGCCATGGTCAGCAGATGCGCAGGTCCGTCATAGCGCAGCAGCTTGTTCGTCACCAGATCCCGGCCGATCAGCAGGCCACTATTGGTAGCGGAGAGCGTCTGCAACTCTTTCGTCGTGGCCCAGCGGGCAGTACCGAACACGGCAGGGATCGCAGCATCGGTCATGAAGGCCGAGAGGAAACCTCCGACGCCGAATAGAAGCGGCAGATATTTGACGACGGCAACGAGGAGCTGGCTCGCCGCCCCATGATCAATTCCGGCAACCAGATGGATGAGACCGTTGGCAAGCACGATCAGTCCGGCAAAAAGAATGCCGATGATCGCACCTGCGACGGCCATGGCTGGCGCCTTTACAGTTAGCTTCAGCAGGCGGGCAAACGTCATTTCTCGTTGCCAACTGTTTCCGGCGAGGAGGCCGGCTTGAGGATGTCGTCGAATAGGGCTTTGTCACCATCGCGAGTGAGGAAACCGGGAAGCTCCCGGCGCAACCAATCGCCCAATCGTCGGGTGAAGTCGGCATCGTTGGAATTCTCCAGCCGATGGAGCACGAGCGCGCCGAGCAGTACCTTACGCCGCGTGTCTTCCGCGCGCTCCCGTTTGCCGAGGCGCGCCTGCAGCGTCTTCTTGCGAACCTCCAGTTCGGCGATGCGTTGTTCCAGGGTTTTGCGTGCCATTGCTATTCCTTCATGTCCGGTGCCTGTCACACTGCTTTGAGGAAGAACGGGAATTGCCGCTGCATCGACGCGTTGCTTTCCGGCTCACGAGACTACACGGCGTTGCGTCTGCAACAACCCTGAATATATGGGGGCCTGAATATATGGGGGATGGTGCGTCTTGCCTGATCCCGGAGTGGCGTGAGCGAAGCGAACAGAATTCCAAGGGCGCACTTACGAGTTGTTGCACAACTCAATGCTTGATATCATCGATTGGCCGTTTCAATTCGGAAATTTCGCATTTGGCAATCTATCACTTAAGCGCAAAGCCGATAGCCCGCAGTGGCGGTCGTAGCGCCGTGGCATCCGCCGCCTATCGTGCCGCGGTAAAGCTGACCAATGAGCGCGACGGGCTGACGCATGATTTTACCCGCAAGCGCGGTGTGGAGCATAGCGAGATTGTTTTGCCTGATGGTGTGCAGGCGGATTGGGCTCTTGATCGCTCAACGTTATGGAATGCGGTCGAATATGCGGAGAAACGCAGCGATGCGCGGGTGGCGCGGGAGTTCGAAATAGCACTTCCGCATGAACTGAGTTCTGGTGAGCGGCTTTCGTTGACGCGAGACTTTGCCCGTGAGCTTGCAAATCGCTATGGCGCGGCGGTGGACTTCGCCATTCATCAGCCGCAGGGCGAGAGTGATATCCGCAACTTCCACGCCCACGTACTAATGACGACCCGGACAGTCGGGCCGGATGGGCTTGGCGAAAAGACGATGATCGAGCGAGAGAACAAGTGGCTGCTGAACCATGATCAGCCGACGTCACATATGCAGCTTCGCGATATCCGTCAGGCTTGGGAGAGCCATGCCAATCGTCATCTGGTGCGGGCCGGACTTGATGTGCGGATCGATCATCGATCGCATCAGGAGCGTGGGCTTGAGATCGAACCAACCGAGCATATGGGCGTCTATGCATCGCAGATGGATCGGCGTGGTTTGGAGGTGTCACGGGCGCGGCTCGATGAGAAGGCGGCTCGGCGCAATGCCGAACTGATCCGCGAAAAGCCTGAGCAGGTTCTGGCGATCATTACGGCTGAGAAGAGTGTGTTCGATCGACACGATGTGGCGCGGGCGCTGCATCGCTATATCGATGATATCAAAGGTTTCCAGAATGCCTTTGCTTCCGTGATGGCGTCGACGGCATTGGTCGAGTTGCGGCCGGAGCAGAATGGCGAGTTGGCGCGATATTCGACGCGGGAGATGTTGGAGATCGAGCAGGCCATGGTCGAGAGTGCTGAGCGGATGGAAGGCTCCTTCAGCCATGGTGTCAACCGACATCATGTCGATCAGGCATTGGGTCGGCAGGATGATGCCATCAGGGCAAGGACCATTGCCTCCCTCTCCGGGAAGGTCGAGCGCGGAGACATGCTGCTGGCCGATCGGGAGCGGGTGGTCGAGCGTTCAGGTTTAAGCGAGGAGCAACGCGCTGCAGTTCAGCATATTACCGACCTTGGGCAGATTGCAGTGGTGATCGGCTTTGCCGGTGCTGGCAAGTCCACCATGCTGGCGGCTGCACGCGATGCGTGGGAGCGCCAGGGGTATCAGGTTCATGGTGCGGCTCTTGCCGGTAAGGCGGCCGAGGGGTTCGAGGGATCCTCCGGTATCGCATCGCGCACTTTGGCGTCCTGGGAGTATGGCTGGCAGTCGGGGAGGGGGCAGCTTGGCAAAGGCGATGTTCTCGTCATCGATGAAGCTGGAATGGTCGGAAGCCGGCAGTTGGCCCGGTTCGTCAGCGAGGCCGAATCCCGGGGTGCAAAGCTGGTCCTTGTTGGCGATCACGAGCAGTTGCAAGCGATCGGAGCGGGATCTCCGTTCCGGGCGATCGCCGAGCGTGTGGGAGCGGTCGAGCTTTCGGAAATCCGCAGACAGAGCGAGGGCTGGCAGCGGGAGGCGTCGATTGCGTTTGCGACACATCGAACGGGCGAGGGGCTTGCTGCCTATGCCGATCGCGGCACCATCAAGTTTGGCGAAACGCGAGACGAGGTACGAGCAGAACTGGTCCGCGATTATCTCTCCGATCTGGAACAGCGTCCGGGATCGCGGATCGCACTGGCGCACCGGCGCGTCGATGTTCGAGCGATCAACGCAGATATCCGCGTGTCGCTTCAGGAGCGAGGCCGGTTGGCGAAAGGAGAGGATGTTCAGGGCGAGCTTGGCCGCGAATTTGTCTATCAGACCAATCAAGGCAAACGTTCATTCGCGCCAGGCGATCGGATCGTGTTGCTGGAGAACAACCGCGATCTCGGGGTGAAGAACGGCATGCTGGGAACGGTGCGGGCCGTCGAGGCGGACGCACTACAAATACGTCTCGACGGCTCTGGCGACAGGCGGAACGGTGCCCGTGTCATTTCCATACCGGTCAATAGTTACCAAGCCTTTGACCATGGCTATGCGACGACGATTCATAAGTCGCAGGGTGCGACCGTCGATCGAGCTTTCGTGATGGCGTCGGCCACCATGGATCGGCATCTGACCTACGTGGCGATGACGCGCCATCGCGACAGTGTGCAGCTTTATGCCGGACGCGATGAGCTCAAGGATATGAAGGTGCTCAGCGCCAGCTTGAGCCGATCTGGCGCGAAGGAAACGACGCTCGATTATATCGGTGCCTTTGCCGAGCGGCGGGGCCTTGCCGAAGAGTTTGGCGTTCGCAGCGAGATTGCCGTCAGCCCCTCGCACGATCGGGATGAGCAGCGGATCGACAGGCCAGTCGAGACGGTCGAACCGCTTGTGCCGGCTCTGACGAACCATTCCCGCAGTGTCGAGGACATAGCTCGCGAGAAAGCGCGTCCTGACTTCGAGCGTGCCATGGACGCGGTGCGCTCCGTTGGTCGGAATGTCTATGTGGATCCGGACGGTGTTGCCGCGCGGTTCAGCGCGGCTATCCTGGACAAGCGCATGGACGCTCAGGTGTTGGCGAAATCGGTCGCCGAGCGGCCCCAGCAGTTCGGGGAACTGCGTGGCAAGTCCGGGCTTCTTGGTGACAACAAGGAGCGTAACGCTGCACGTCACTATGCCAGAGCGCTCGGCAATCATGTAGCATCGGCGGGTCAGGTCTGGGAGCGGCGGTTGGAGGCGGAGCGCCAGTCCGAGACCTGGAGCCGCGAAAAGCGCGATGTCGTCGAGATTCCTGGGCTTACCCCAAGCAGCGAAGCCCTCCTCAAGCAGCTCGATGGCTTGCCCCAGGCAGAGAAGTCTAAATTCCTCGAACAGCTATCGGGCACGCCGGAAGGAAAGCAGGCTCTCGATGAGGCGAAGACGATCGTCGAGGCGCTTGAGCAACGGTTCGGCAGTTCCGATCCGCGCGCGTTGAAGAAAGAGAGCCTGCGGCTTGGGCCAGAGGTTGCTGATAAGCTCGATCGCATCGAGGCAATCGCTCGTATAACCGATCGGGCACAGAGGGCCGAGCTGTCGCGTCAATACGAGTTGAAGCGGACCCTGAACAAAGGGCTGGGATTGGGGATGTAGTTTGCAAGCAAATGGGTGTCCTGGTGAAGGCACCAGGCCATTTGGTTTACTCTTTCTGCTCGCCAGTCTGGAACAAGGAAATCGCTATGGTGAAGTTTGCATATGTTTTAGGAGGACTGCTCGTTCTGATGGGTCTCGTCTGGATGGGTCAGGGCAGCGGGTATTTTCCATATCCGGCCGAGAGCTTCATGATCGATCAGGCGCCATGGATTTATCGGGGAGCTCTGGTCGCCATTGTCGGCGTTGTGGTGATCGTGCTGGCGCGACGCAAGCGGCCGCTCCCGTGATTGCCCCTGTTTCACTATTGTCACAGGAACCATTCCACCGCGTCTGGATGGTGAAATGGATCGTCAGGCGTCACCCGCACCTTCAGCAGATCTGACGTTTCCTGGTGGGCAGAGAACGATGTGGTATGGACGGTAATTGCCGGAGGTGATGGCGATTTGCTAACGCACCGATATTGACGCTGGAGAAACTAGCCCTGGACCTCAGCGAGGTGTTGGCATAGAAGTCGATCGACGAAGAGCAATCATGTCATCATGACGACGTTTCGCCGGTTCCCTGCACCCACAGAAGACATGGCGAAAACCTCTCGTGGACAAAGCGGGATGCCTTGGGAGCAATCGCGTTTTCGCGGCGAAAGAGAAAAGTGGGCAAAGCTTGGCTGGTCCGTGACAACCATCTTTCAGACGGGTCGTAGAACGACTGCAGCACATGGAACGGCCGGAAGGGTGTTTGGCTCGCAAATTCGAGACATACCGAAGCGACACCGGTTTAAGCCAAGTGACCAAAAAAACTACCTGTTTGGGCAGCTTCTCTAAACCTAAAGTGGCCGGTAGTGTAATTACTACCGGATTGGACGCCACCCCCGATCCGGCAATTGCAGCGTCCGACGAAGCGACGCGCCCCGTTGTTTCGTCGGACACCTCCAAAATTCGCGGTGGAGCCAATCATTGCACTCAATGTTCGGAACATGCCGTTTCGTTGAAGCTGGGCCGATTTAGTGAAAATGAGCTAGCATGATCATCGACGGTACGGCCAGAGCTGCCAAGGTGATTTGCGCTGAAATCACAATCTTCAGTGCTTTGACGCGTCGTGTTCTGACGCCGCTCCAATCATAAGTCACACTCGCTCACTCCCAACCATCAATACGGATTCGTGAGCTAAGGATGATCCGTCTCCCCGCAAGGGAGCTAAGGGCATGATCCACAAAAGCAGAATATCGGAAAACTCGCCCGGAAGTCCGACCGGTGCTTCGCCCATGCTTTGAGCATCTGGCCGATCCTTATAGCCGGCGTTCTTGATGGCTGTGAATTCATCCTCACAATCGTCGACCAGGTCGTCAAGATTCCGCCTGTTGTCTTCGCAGCGCCTTCACTCAAATTCCTGAGGTTTTATGTCCTCGGCGCCGTGTTTGACGCGGAGGATCACGATCCTATCTGGATATGAGCGATAATAGACGCAACGGTTTCGGTAGGGGAAGCCACGTAAGCCTGGAGCGATGTGGTCACGCGGCGAACCCGTGAAATCAACCTCAGCAATCCAGGCGATTTTGGCTGTTAGATCGGCCAGAAATTCTTGCGCATAGTGAGGGCTTGTTTCGGCGATGTAACGTCTCATGCTCCGTAGATCGCTGATCGCAGACGGCGCGATAATCAGGCGTTTCCGTTTGATGACCCTATCCCTCGTTCATAACGTCTTTGAGTAATTCAGCACCACTGGCATATTCCTTGCCAAGGCCCGATTCAATTTCGTCATCTGCCGTCCGGATTTCTCTACGAAGAGTCTGCATTTTGAGTTCGTGATCGGCAAGCATGCGGATGCCCGCGCGCACGGCTTCGGTTTCAGTACCGAAACGTCCGTTCCGCACAAGATCCGACAGGATTCCGTCATACGCATCGCCGAGAGAGAATGTTTTTGCACGTGCCATGGCAAATCTCCTTCCTGAAAGGATAGCGCAAAGCCAATACTTTTGCAATATTTTGCTCGGGTAGGCGGCGCGGAGACCCATATTTTTGATCGACATGCCAATTGGTCGCCACGGGAAGATCGCTACGTTAGCTCATGCCAATGTGATAACATAACAGATTGCGATTTATGGAACTTGACGAATTACCCTTGCCTCCGACCAGGTTGATTAATGTGCCTATTATAAACGTCTTATGCCGCCGGACCCTGGTCTGCCGCCCCGAACTTCTCGATGACAAAGCTGACGAAGCTGCGGAGCTTTGGTGATGTTCGGCGATCCTGGCGGTATAGCAAGTTGACGGGCCGCGACGTCGGTGCGAAATCGGGCAGCACGGCAATCAAGCGCTCTGCCGCAAGATCCTCAGCCACCATGATCCGGGGAAGCATCGCAAGACCCATCCCGGCCAAGGCTGCAGTTCGCATGCTGTAGGTGCTGTCGATCTTCAAGCGAGATCGGGTCGGAATGGTGATCTCTCCATCCGGGCTGGATAGCCGCCATGACGGCGTTTGCGACCACCATTCGGAGCTCGGCGGGAAACCGAAGTTAACGGCCTGGTGCCTGGCAAGATCCTCAGGCACTGTCGGCACGCCATGAGCGTCGAGATAAGCCGGCGCCGCACAAAGCACATGGCGATAAGGCTGGAGTGGTCTCGCTACGAGATCCGGCGGAATGGGCATGCCGAAGCGAATTGCGGCTTCAAAGCCATTGTCGGCAAGGTCAAGCACCTTGTCGCTGGCAACGACGTCGAGATCAACCTCGGGGTACCTCCGAAAATACTCGGTCAGCGCCGGAACGAGCAGAACATTGGTCCAGATGGTCGGCGCGGTTATTCGGAGCTGACCCTTGCAGCTCGTTTGCGCCTCGAAAGCCAGGGTCTCCGCATCGTCGATGAGGCCCAGTATTTCCGTGCATCGATCATAATAGGTTCGGCCAAATTCCGTCACGCTCTGCCGGCGAGTGGTCCGATGCAGCAGCTTGGCGCCGAGGTGGTGCTCGAGCGCCTGCAGGTGATTGCCGACCATCGTCGGTGACAGCTCGAAGGCGGCGGCGGCGGCGGTAATGCTGCCCGCATCTACAACCCGCACAAATATCGACATCGCCTTGACGAGATCCATTACCAAAATTTCCTTGGGTGTGATCCAAATTCTAGACCATTTATCAAACTATACGCCGGAATTATATCCGTTGGAATGGCGCAACAGTTGTGCCAATTCCGCTCCTGAGAGAACCAATCGCGTGGCCCGACCCAGAATTTCGTCCTCGTCGCTGATCCTTTTCGCGACCAGTCTCGCCTTCGTCATCATCTGCCTCGACGTGACGGTGGTAAACGTGGCGCTTGAGCGTATCCAATCCTCGCTGAGTACCAACATCACGGGGCTGCAATGGGTGCTGAACGCCTATACCCTGGCTTTTGCCAGTCTGCTGTTGTCGACCGGGGCACTGGGCGACCGGTTTGGGCCGAAGCCGATCATGATCACCGGGTTGGCGCTCTTCACGCTGGCATCGCTTGCCTGCGGGCTCTCGGATAGTATTGAACAGCTGATCACGGCAAGGGTGTTTCAAGGAGTGGCCGCCGCGCTCTGCGTCCCCTCCTCGCTAGCATTGTTGAACAGCACTTTCAGCGAACCTAAGGCCCGGGCCCGGGCCATCGGGATATGGGCGGGTACAGCGAGCATCGCTCTGGGCGCCGGACCGATTGTTGGCGGCCTTATGGTCGATAGGTTCGGCTGGCCGAGCATTTTCCTGATCAATCTCCCTTTCGGCGCGCTGGGCATTTGGCTGGCTGCGGTCTATGCGCCGGCCGTCGAGGCGGCAGGCCGACGCAGCCTCGATCTTGCAGGTCAGATCCTCGCCATCCTGGCACTCGCAGGACTTACTGTCGGCTTTGTCGAAAGCGGCAAACTCGGATGGACGCATCCAGTCGTCGTGACCGGCTTTGCGGACTTTCTGGTGCTTGGCGCCAGCTTTCTGTTTGTCGAAGCACGTCACAAAGAACCGATGCTGCCGCTGTCGTTGTTCAGATCGCCGACAGTGAGTGTCACATCGATAATCGGACTGCTCCTTAATTTCGGCTACTACGGCTTGATGTTTGCGATCAGCCTGTTCTTCCAGATTGCCAAAGGATATTCCCCGCTGTCTGCCGGCCTCGCATTTCTGCCAATGACCGCCGTGCTCTCGGTGACGAATTTCGCCTCTGGCTCTCTGTCGGCGCGGATGGGGCCGAAGCTTCCCATCCTCATGGGGCTGTCAATGGCGGCTATTGGCTATTTCTCAATCGCCGGCATAGATCGGGACACGGCTTATGTTTTCGTCATGGTGCCGCTGATGATTATCGGCATCGGCGTTGCGCTGACGGTACCGGCGATCAGCATCCTGCTTCTGTCCGGCGCGGATCGTTCAAAGGCGGGAATTGCCTCAGGTGTATTCAATGCCGCACGCCAAATCGGCGGGGTCATCGGTGTCGGCGTGTTCGGATCGCTGCTAGCAGGCGGGGTGGACAATATTATCACCGGCATCCATATCGCTCTCGCCCTGTCGGGGAGCGGTATGGTGCTCGCGTTTGTCATAGCGGTTCTCGGGCTTCGCGAGAAAAGACGACGCGTAATCATCGCCCGATGACTTGAGCCTGGTTCTGATTAGGTGGACGGTCTCCTTCGCCGGCATCCGAGATGCCATATAGCGGTTGTTGGAAGCCGCAAGAAGGAGATCCGTCCATGAAGGAAGTTACCACAGTTGGAATTGATATAGCCAAGAGTGTTTTTCAGGTTCACGGGATCAACGCAACCGGTGACGTCATTATCCGTAGGAAGCTACGCCGCAGTGAGGTTGGCGGTTTTATCCAGAAACTGCCTGCTTGCTTGATCGGAATTGAGGCCTGTGCATCCGGACACCATTGGCCGCGGACGCTTAAGCCTCACTCCCAGATCTTGTTTGCACACCGTTAAGTTTACAGTGCCGTCAGCGCTGTTCCCATCGCGAAATCTCCTTTCGCCATGTTGAATCATGATTTGCCGGAAAATGGAATCGCGTGAGTG
>JAAMEZ010000004.1 GCA_013322215.1 Martinezella rhizogenes | reverse complement strand
ATCGTCATTCAGCGAGGCCACGAGCTTTGCCAATTCTTCCTGCGTCGTCTCGGCCGGCAGCGTGTGCTGGATGGAGTTGAAGCCGCATTCCCTGGCCATCTTGCTCTTGGAGTTCACGTAAGCGTGGCTGGCCGGATCATCGCCGACGATGACGACCGCAAGTCCGGTCTTCACGCCGGCCCCGTCTTCAAGCCCAACCGCTGCCGCCTTCACGGCCTCGATCACCGATGCCGCCGCTTTCTTCCCGTCGATCACTGTTGCGAGCGTCATCACTCACCCCATGCGCTCGGAGGCATAGGACCCCGGACTTGCCGGGAAGACGACGGTGCGGTTGCCGTTGAGGAAGGTGCGGAAGTGGATATGCGCATGGATGGCGCGGGCGAGAACCTGGCTCTCCACATCGCGGCCGATTGAGACATAGTCCTCGGCCGACTGCGCATGCGTGATGCGCGCCGTGTCCTGCTCGATGATCGGACCCTCGTCGAGATCGGCCGTCACATAATGCGCCGTCGCCCCGATCAGCTTCACCCCGCGCTCATAG
>JAAMEZ010000017.1 GCA_013322215.1 Martinezella rhizogenes | reverse complement strand
ATCGTCATTCAGCGAGGCCACGAGCTTTGCCAATTCTTCCTGCGTCGTCTCGGCCGGCAGCGTGTGCTGGATGGAGTTGAAGCCGCATTCCCTGGCCATGCGGCCCTTGGCACCGACATAGGTATGGCTGGCCGGATCGTCGCCGACGATGACGACCGCAAGTCCGGTCTTCACGCCGGCCTCGTCTTCAAGCCCAACCGCTGCAGCCTTCACGGCCTCGATCACCGATGCCGCCGCTTGTTTCCCATCGATCACTGTTGCGAGCGTCATCACTCACCCCATGCGCTCGGAGGCATAGGACCCCGGGCTAGCCGGGAAGACGACGGTGCGGTTGCCGTTGAGGAAGGTGCGGAAATGGATATGGGCATGGATGGCGCGGGCCAGCACCTGGCTCTCCACATCGCGGCCGATCGAGACATAATCCTCGGCCGACTGCGCATGCGTGATGCGCGCCGTGTCCTGCTCGATGATCGGACCCTCGTCGAGATCGGCCGTCACATAATGCGCCGTCGCCCCGATCAGCTTCACCCCGCGCTCATAG
>JAAMEZ010000003.1 GCA_013322215.1 Martinezella rhizogenes | reverse complement strand
GCGCGAGACCATGAGCAGCACCTTCATGCGCTTCCTGGCATCGTGGAACTCTGACACCATGGCGAACTTCTCGGCGATCGGCTTGAAGCCTTCGACCAGGGCTGCCTCGCCGACACCTTCCTCGGAGATGAAGGAGACGCGCATGAAGAACATGCCGGTATCGAGATCGTCGAACTGGCTGGAATCGACGATGTTGCAGCCCTCACCCGCCAGATAGTTCGAGATCGCCGCGACAATCCCCCGCGTCGACTTGCACGTCACTGTCAATACATAGGTTTTCATTCGAAACAGCCCAATTCGATGTGATAGATGCTTCACCCAAAGCCCAGGGTGCAATTAAGGGGTTTGCTCAGCGAGCATGTGCAGGAACGCCTCAAGCTCTTGCCTGTCGATTGCGACCTGATGTCCCTTCTCCGGATAGGCGCCAGAACGAACGTCATCGGCAAATTCGGCAAAAGCGGCAACGCGCTCATCTTGCAGCCGGTCGAACTCCGCCGCGAAATCGCGATAGACCTTCGCATGACGGGGACGATGGCCGCGATTGCTGCCAAGAACATCATCGGCAAACAGATATTGCGCGTCACATCCCGTTCCTGCCCCCATCGAAATCATCAGCAACGATGTCCTTTGGCTGATGGCAGCCGCGACGTCGCCGGGCACAACCTCAATTTCGACGGCAAAGGCTCCGGCTTCTTCCAACGCCTTTGTCTGACGCCAAATCTCAAAAGCGCTGATCGACGTTTTTCCGACGGCACGGAAACCGCCCGTCCATGTCGCCTTCGAAGGAATGAGACCGACGTGGCTGCAGACGGGAATTCCCTCGTCTCGCATTCGTCGAATGATCCCGAGGCTTGCGGCGCAATAAACGGCATCGCTTCCGGCTTTCAGTGCCTTAAATGCCTCTCGCATATATTCTTCCGCCGAAACATAGTCGCCATATTCCAGACCCGGTATTGCAAAGGGGCTTGGTGCGGCTTCACGGAATGCCGGGCCTAAAAGCGCTGGCGGGACGGAAAGCATATCAATACCGGCTCTCTGCGCGGCTTCTGCTTCTTCAAGCGAGGTGACGCGCAGCATTGTCAGTTGTCGCTTTCCTTTAAGCGACAAGAGGTCGGCAACCGTCGGACGATTGTGCTTTTGCATTGAATGTTCCTCAATATGGATGGTTACGCCGCAAGCAGCGATTTCAGCTTGACGGCGCTTGCCGCCAGGGCGGCATGATCCGGATGCGCGCGGGCGGCGATCAGCATCTCGGCAAGGCGGATATCGCGCGCTATGGCATTGCCGCGTCCGATACCGCTGGCGGCGAGTAGCCTTCCGTCCGCGCCGAGATGGAATAAGATAAAGGCACCGTCATCGAGGTCGCGCCGTATATGGGCGACTGCTTCATCCGCAAGGCCGGCGATCTGCAATGTCAGGTCATACTGGTCGGACCAGAACCATGGCACGGCGGATATTTCCGCACCTTCTCCCAGCATGTTGGCGGCGGCGAGATTTGCCTGTTCCTGCGCGTTGCGCCAGGATTCGAGGCGAACACGCCGTCCGCCATAGAGCGCCAGCGGAAAGGAGCAGCAATCGCCCGCAGCATAGATATCAGCAATCGAGGTCTCCAGCCGCTCATTGACGGCAATACCGTTGTCGATCGCCAGACCTGCGTCGACAGCGAGCGCGACATTCGGCAGGGCGCCGATGCCGACGATCAGCAGATCGGCGGAGATCACTTCGCCGTTCGCCATACGAACGACCACCTTGTCGGCGTTTTCCTCTACCGTCTCGATGGTCTGGCTACAGCGTATATCGGCACCCTCCCGACGATGCCGTTCGGTAATTGCCCCGGCGATTTCCTCCGGCACGCCGCGTTTCAACACCCGCGGCAGACCTTCGATAACAGTGACGTCGGCGCCGCGTATCCGCGCTGTTGCCGCGAGTTCGAGACCGATAAAGCCGCCGCCAATGATTGCAATGTGCCGTCCGGGGTTGAGGGTGGCATGCAATGCCACCGCATCTGCATGAGTCCGCAGCATGCGGATACGATGAGAGGTGCCGTCGGTGCCGGGGAGGTTGCGCGCCGATGCCCCCGTCGCAAGCAGAAGCTTGTCGTAGGCAAGTGTCTGTCCGTCCGAGAGCCCAATCGTCTTCGCGGCGGGATCGATTGTCATGACTGCGGTATCCAGCCGAAGGTCGATCGATTGCTCCTGGTAACGCTCCAATGCGGCAACGAACTTTGGCTCGGGCACCTCATCCGATCCGCCCTTCGAAAGCGGCGGGCGTTCATATGGGGCGAGCGGCTCGGCGCCGATGAGGGTGATGTCGCCGTCAAATCCCTTTTCACGGAGTGCGAAGGCAGCGCGGGCGCCGCATTCCCCAGCTCCGACAATGACGAAATGCGCCACGATAGCCTCCTCAGAGCCCGATGAAGACGGTGCCGTTTTCGACCTTGACCGGATAGGTCTGCAGATTGACGCAGACCGGAGCGCCCTTGGCTTCGCCGGTGCGGTAGTCGAAGCGGCCATTGTGCTTGGGACATTCGATGATGTTGTCCATGACAAGGCCATCGGCGAGATGGATCTTTTCATGCGTGCACAGGCCGTCGGTCGCGAAATAATCATCCTCCGGGCTGCGATAGACAGCGAAGGTCCGCCCGTCATGATCGAAACGGATGACATCCTCCTCGTCGATTGCATCAGCGGCGCAGACTTCGATCCAGTTGCTCATGTTTTCCTCCCTTTGCAATTTCGATGTTATTGTGCGGCGGCCGGCAGTTCTCCATGGAACTCTTCGCGATAGGGCCGCGCTGTCGACGGCAGCTCGCGCTTCAGGAAATAATCCTCATTGCGCAATTGCCGCAGGAATGCGGGGATCATCTCGCGATAGCCGGACCAGATGGACGGATTGGCGTCCGGCAGGTCGTGCTTGATCATCGCATGCAGCTTCGGCAGCGCGTGATAGGGCACCATCGGGAACATGTGATGTTCGACATGATAATTCATGTTCCAATAGATGAAGCGACTGATCGGGTTCATCATGACGGTGCGGCTGTTCAGGCGATGATCGATGACGTTGTCGGCAAGGCCGCCATGCTGCAGCAGGCCGGTCAGAACATGGTGCCAGGCGCCATAAAGCCGGGGAAGGCCGATCAGCATCAGCGGCAGGATCGAGCCCATGCCGATCGCCGTTGCAATGGTCACGATATAGATGGCAAGCCAGATACGGGCGATACGAATGGCCTTCGGCTGCTCCATCTTGGGGATGAAGGTCTTTTCCGCAGCACTGACGACGCCGCACGCATTGCGCAACATGTCGACGATCGCATACCAGGCGTCAAGGATGCCGAAGAAATTCAGGACAAGGCGGAAGAGATCCGGCGGCCGCATGACGGCAATCTCAGGGTCGCGGCCGACGATGACAGTATCGGTGTGGTGGCGCGCATGGCTCCAGCGCCAGGTCACCGGATTGCGCATGATCATAAAGCAGGCGATCTGATAGACCGCGTCATTCATCCAGCGCGTCTTGAACGCGGTGCCATGGCCGCATTCATGCCATCGGCTGTCGGAGGCAGAGCCATAGAGCACGCCATAGGCCAGGAAGAAAGGCACGCAGATCCACGATCCCCAGAAATAGACAGCCAGTGCGGCGAAGACCACCATGCTGCCGAGCCAGACGATGGTGTCGCGGATCGCCGGCGCGTCCGAGCGCTGCATCAGCACCTTCATATCCTTGCGCGGCACATCCGTGTGATACCATTCGGCAGCAGCCAGCCCCGTTTCCACCGCCAGCCTGCCGCTTGCACCGAGCAGATCATAGTCACGCTTGATTATCGTCGTCATCCCTGCCTCCCGCGATGCGCGACAGCGCCTCGCTCTCAATGTTGCAAACGATAGATCGACTTTTCGCTTGCCTCAATGCAGGAATGATGGAATCTATCAAAACCTATCATCATGATAATGCAACAATGATAAAATCCATCAGGAGCAACCATGCGTCGCCCGACCATATCGGATCTCGCCAAGGCGTCCGGCGTCAGCGTCGCCACCATCGATCGCGTGCTGAACGGACGCCTTCCGGTTCGCGAACAGACGGCACGGCGCGTCTATGAGGCGGCGCAGGAAATCGGCTATCATGCTGTCGGTCTCCTGCGTCAGCGCGTCTTCGAAGACGTACCACGCTATCAACTCGCATTCCTGTTGCAGAAGCCCACGCAATCATTTTATCAAGCCTTTGCCAAAGAGATCGAAGCGGCTGCGGCGGCAACGACGACCGCGAAGCTGCACATTCAGATCGACTATCCAGTTGTCTCAACACCGAGCGCGATTGTGGAGAAAGTGCGGGCACTGGCCGCCCGTAATCAGGCCGTGGCCGTTGTCGCCCCGGATTATCCGGCTGTCGAGGCGATCGTCGACGAGCTCAAGGAAAGGAGGATTCCGGTTTTTTCCGTACTTTCCGACTTTGCGGCGGGCGTTCGAGAAGGATATCTCGGTCTCGACAACAGAAAGGTCGGGAGATCTGCCGCCTGGACGATCGCGCGCACGGCTCGCAAGCCGGGCAAGGTGGCATGTTTCGTCGGCAGCCACCGCTTTCACGGCCACGAGTTGCGGGAGATGGGTTTTCGCTCCTATTTCCGCGAGAATGCGCCGGAATTCGAAGTCCTGGAAACACTCATCAATCTCGACGCCGTCGACGTCACGCATGAGGCGACGCTCGATCTTCTGCAGAAACATCCAGACCTTATCGGTCTTTATGTCGCCGGTGGCGGAATGGAGGGGGCGATCGCCGCACTCCGGGAAGAAAACCGCGCAGGCGATGTTACCCTCATCGTCAACGAGCTTGTTCCCGAGAGTAAGGGCGCGCTGATGGATGGCACAGTTGCCATGGCCATTTGTACCCCATTGCCTCTTCTGTGCCGAGAGCTCATCACGCAAATGGTGAGTTCGGTCGAAGGAAGCGCACAAACGACCGCGCGTCAGACCTTCTTCCCGTTCGAGATCTATATCTCCGAGAATATCTGAAGGAGGCAATCCTGATGATCATCGAAGGCTGCAGCCGCAACGTCGCTACCAACGCTGGAGAACATAAAACAAGGAGTTCTTCGACACATGATAGGTCGAGCCTGGCCACAGCCAAGCTCCTTTTCGTTCGCGTCGCCCGTTCGGCGATCACCCGGCCTTCAAGGCCGTTTCGATGAAATCAAACGAGGCTTGGATCGCTTCTCGTGGGTTGGCGAGGTCGTGCACCAGCGGAGAGAAGCACTCGTAGGAAATCGGTCCGACATATCCGGCAGCCTGCAGAGCCTTGATCTGGCCTATATTGTCCAGTCGGTCCGATCCGTCCACGAGAACGCGGTGTTCGTCTTCCATCTGGTTCAGCTGCAACGTCGGATCAACGACAGCCGATATGTGGACGATACCCGTGTGACCGGCGAAAATTGGCCCGCCATCCGCCAAGGCGTGATGGAACGTGTCATGGACGAGTTTATAACGGTGCGCCGCGCCGAGCGCGTTGATCGCGTCCACGAGCTCTGCCTTGTAACGCAGCGAGGAACGCTGAAACCCCAGCGGTTCAACCAGTGCGACCAGCTCCGCCTCTTCAAGAAGAGGCAAAATGGCGGCAAGGGACGTTTCGAGATTGGCTTTGCGCTCCTGCGCCTCAGTGCCGACCCCCTCGTTTCGCGGAATCAGGCTGATGGTTTCAGCACCAACCTCCTTGGCGATTGCAATCAGGTCATGAACCTTCCGCTCAATATCATCCGACCAGAAATTGAACGGATAGACCTGGGACAGGCCGACGAGTCGCAGACCGCGGTCACGAACCATTTTACCTGCCTCGTTCGGCGAAAGACCGTCAAATAGCTGGCGCTTGAGATCGTTGCGAACTTCTACGCCCTGGCAGCCGAGAGCAACCGATAGGTCAAGGAAATCGGCGTAGCTAAGATTTGGCGTCGTAATCTGATTGAGTGCCCAGAACATGTTTCCTCCCAAAATCCCAATATTGCTGCTCCGACGGAGCATGTCACGCGCCTCTAGGCAATGCCAAAAGGTCTTGCCACGCGCAATCGGGTGGAATTTGGATTAGCGCATCGGTGAGGTTTCTCGCGCCTTCTGCTTGAGGTGTTTCACCTCATTTTCAGATGGAAGGAGGTAGAAAAAGTTGTGGCTCCAGAAAATGCGTGTCCGGTATTTGAACATGAGGTTGAAGCACGCTCCGTGCCATCAGATCTATGGTGTCCCGGCAAAGCTGCTCCAAAGGCGTGCCGATGACCATTGTCGCATAGCCGTCGGAAAGGGCTGCGCGGCTTACCGAGGTGAGCTCATTGACGATGAGGGCAACCTCTCCGGGCGCGCGTGTTTCCCGCAGCGCCGCTATTGCGCCTTCCATCCCGCCGCCAGCGACGTAAATGCCTCTCAGATCCGGATGACGCTCAAGCAAGGCGATCGAGGTTTCGTGGGTGAGTTTTCTTGTTTCAAGATTGATGACCGGTTCCAAGATATCGAGGTCTGCGCGCAACCGGCCCAGGTATGAACGAAATCCGGCTTGCTTCAATTCGTGTCCCTGCCAGCGATTACTGCCAAGAAAAATCGCAACTTCTCCGGGTTGGCGACTTGCCGTAGCGATCATCCATGCCGCCAGACATCCGCCCTTGTGATTGTCGAGACCTATATAGGTTTGACGCGCGCCATGCCCGAAATCATTCAGTAAGGCGAAGACAGGAACTCCGTTCTGCCGCAAGCCCTGGACGGCTTCATTGACGATGCTGTGGTTGACCGCAGTGCAAGCTATTGCATCGCTATGCGTGGCAAGTTCTTGCATGATCGCCGCGAAATCCGCCGGCGACTGAGATGGGGAATATCGAATGGTCACTTCGCCGCGAAAATCCTGACGGGCTAATGCCGTCCGGATCAGCTCTTCACTGAAAGACTGATAAAACTCCTGCCTTTCTTTTATGAGCAGAAAACCGAACCTCACTCTTGCAAGCGGTGCGCTCAGCTGCCGATCAATCAGACCGCTCGCATAATAGGCCAGCTTATGGGCTGCTTCTGCGACCTTGCGGACCGTTTCTTCGCGAACGAAGCCTCTCTTGTGAATAACGCGATCTACAGTCGCCTTACTTACATTCGCCTCTTTGGCGATATCCTCAATTCTTGTCCGTTTCATATAATTCCTGATCAGGCCCTGGGATTCCTGATCTTGCCTTATTCGCCAGATCCAACAGGCTTTGTCATCGACCAGCAATCTAAGCCAAAGTGAAAGGTGCTCCAAGAGGGGTAGGCTGCGCCTCGGCTCATCAAAATGTTGATAGTCTGCTTCAACCGCCGTTGTCTGGCGCGGTCGATCTCGTTGTGCCGGTCGTCCGGTCTATTATGGGGGAGGGGCGCTCCTATGTTTGGGCATGCTCTTCCGGAGTTCCAAATCCGGCAAGTATCGATATCCAAAAAACGCATCATGGCCAGATTGCGCAAAAAACTTGAATGCGCCGTCTGAAAACGGACCGCTCAAGGAGCGATGTAAAGAACTGATTAAGGTTAAATCGGCGTCAGTTGTAAAATAGTATGATAAATATTGGTGCCGACGTTGAAGCTAAGACATTTTATCTTAAGTGATCATCTCATCGATGCTTTCCGAAAGCTGCTTCGAAGCGAGCGCGGTAACGTCGCGATCGTCGTGGCCATTTCTCTGGTGCCGATGATGCTCGCAGTCGGGGCCAGCCTCGACTATATCAGGGCATACAACGTCCGGCAAAAAATGCAGAGTGATCTGGATGCGGCCCTGATTGCGGCCGTGAAGCAGATAAATACGGCGGATACGGATTCTCTCAAGCAGAAGGTGGCGGATTGGTTCAATTCTCAATCCGAGAGCAGCTATTCCGTCGGAAATATCACGATAGATACGACCAATCACAAGATAACGGCAACGGCGAGTGGAATCGTCCCGACCACACTCATGAAGATCGCCGATATAAACAATGTTCCGGTAAGCGTCGCAAGCTCTGTCAAGGGACCATCTACATCCTATCTGAATGTCTATATCGTTATCGATAAGTCCCCATCAATGCTGCTTGCGGCGACCAGCGCAGGGCAGCAAACGATGTATAATGGCATCGGCTGCCAGTTTGCCTGCCATACCGGAGATGCACATACCGTTGGCGGTACCAAATACGCCAACAACTATGCTTACTCGGTCACCAAGGGCATAAAGCTGCGGGCAGACGTTGCAGTGGATGCGGTCAGTGAGGTCATCGACATGATCGATAGCGCTGATAGTGCTCACGAGCGCATCAGGGTCGGCCTTTACAGTCTTGGCGATACCACGACCGAAGTTCTTGCACCGACATTCGAAACCGCCTCGGCCCGTAACCGGCTTCTCGACGATAGTTATGGGCTGACGAGCGCGACATCCACGACCTATACTTTCTTCGACGTGGCGCTGTCGGCCTTGCAGCAGAAGGTCGGCACGGGTGGAGATGGCAGCTCGTCTGCCAAGCCGCTTAAATTGGTTCTGCTGCTGACGGATGGTGTCCAATCGAAGCGCGAATGGGTGACGGATGGCGTCAAATGGAGCGGTTCGACAATCACGACCGCAGGGCCATCGTGGAACAAGGTTGCTCCATTCAATCCCGACTGGTGCGCCTATCTGAAGAACCAGTCGAACACTATGGCGGTTCTTTATACCGAATATCTGCCTGTGACCACCGACTGGGGCTACAACAATACCGTCGGCTCGACCATGGCAAGCGCCAGCTGGCGCAGCACATGGGGCGGGACGATGGATAGTGGCGTGCCTTCGAGCATAACCCGGCGCGATTATATTCCCTATGCGCTTGCCGACTGCGCTTCATCCAAGAGCCTGTTTATCTCGGCTTCCTCGTCTGTAGATATTGTCTCAGGCCTGTCGGCGCTGTTTACGCAGTATCTCGCATCTGTGCGGCTGACCCAATGAATCTATTCCGGTTGCCGAAACTTCTGTCTCGACTGCTTGCAGATCGCAAGGGTACGGCTGCCGTCGAGTTCGCGCTGCTCATCCTGCCTCTCTCCCTGATCATCTTTGCCATCATAGAAGTTTCGTTGATGTTCTTCGTTGCTTCGAGCCTCGATGCTTCCGTGGCGAAGATCTCCCGGATGATCCGGACGGGTGAGGCCGCATCCGCCAACATGACCCTGACCGACTTCAAGGCGAAAATCTGCGCCGACATGTTTCTCGCTTTCAGCTGCTCTGACAATCTCCTGATCAAGGCCGATGTTATCTCCAACCTATCCGCCGTCACCAGCGCCACTCCGATCGACAGCTCAGGCAACCTTACCGTCACGGAGACTTTCGCGCTGGGCAAGGCGAGCGACTATATGCTGGTGCAGGCCTTTCTGCCCTGGAGCTCTGTCGTCAATTACTTCACCTATTCCAACGCAAAGCTGGCGGATGGGCGCTATCTCCTTGGTGCCACTGTCCTGTTTCGCAACGAGCCGTCCTGACATGATAATCAAATGCACGCATCTGGCATATCGGTCCATAGTCTCTTGCCTTCGCCGCTTGGCGGGGGATCGTGCCGGCGTATCGGGAGTGGAATTTGCGCTTGTTCTGCCGATCCTGCTGCTGCTGCTCGCTGCAACCGTCGATCTTGGTCATGCTCTAACCGTCAGCCGCAAGATCGATGAAATTGCCGCAACGACAGGCGATGTCATTTCGCAGCAGGGCACATGGACGAAATCCAATGTTGCGGGACTGCTCTCGGGAATGAGCTTCATCCTGCAGCCCTATGATACGACGGCATTGACGATCACGGTCGCGGTGGAGGACGTGCCGGCAAATGGAAATGCGACGGTCAATTGGTCGGCCGCCTTCAATACCTCTGCGCTTGCCTCCGGCGCAGCCACACCGATTTCGGTTCCTGCGAAGATACAGGAGGCGGGCGTGCAGGTCGTCCTGACCCGCGTGCAATATAGCTTCACAACGCCGCTTTCCGCATTTCTCGGCAGCTTCACCGGGATCAGCAGCTACAGCTTCAATCGCTATTTTTTCAATCGGCCGCGCACGGCCGACAAAATAACCTATAGCTAGCTTTCAGCTATGTCCGGATGCCAAAGCGACGCCCTGGCGCGTCGCCCGCTATAGGACGGTTTCAAATAGTGGGATCAATGCTGCGCCGACTGCGCCGGGAGCATCCAGGACTTCCGCTACCGCAAGCCGGGGAACGTCGCGCAATGCGCCGTGCCGTGGCAGGTTGTTGATTTCGGTCCGCTCGATCAGCATTCTTGCGAGCGAATGCGGCAGTTCGCCGCCCAAAACAATGAGGGCTGGATCAAAGACCGCGCAGATCGCGTTGATGGCGCGATTGTGCGCCGGCGCTACGCGATTGACCCATTCTGCCACGCCGTCCAAGGTCGATAGGTCTTGGCTCTTGAGGTCCCGTAGCGTCAGATCCGGGCGACCCTTGGCGCGCAGGTGTTCAAGCAACAGACCAAGTGCGGGGCGGTCATCATAGTCCTCCCGATCGAAGAGTACGGAAAATTCGCCGGCATTGCCGAAGCTGCCGCGAAATGGCATGCCTCCGGAAACGAGGCCGCCGCCATAGCCGTGCAGATGGGCAATATAGGCGAAATCCGCAACCTCCCGGCCGACACCGAAGATCGCTTCGGCAAGAGCCGCGGTCCGGGCGACATTGTCAGCCCAGACGGGCAGGCCCAGCTGCTTTCCGAGCAGCGGCGCCAGGTCGATCAACGACCAATGGGCGAGCGGCAAGGGGCAATTGAAAGCTGTCTCCAGCATGCGATGACCGCTGACGGCAAGACCGACGCCTAGGATATCCCGCCGGCTGGCATTGCGGCGAGCAAGGAGATCTTCCGCCGCCTTTTCGATCCGCTCCATCTCGTCGGAAAGCGACGATCCGGATTGCAGAATTTCCATCTTTTCCAAAGGCTCTCCAAAGCCCATGAGGCAGAGGCCGATCGAGCCGACATTGACCGAAATGCCGAGCGTTAGGCACCAGTCTTTGCAAAGGCTGAGTTCCGGGCTGGGCGGCCCGGGGCGCCGAGCCTCCGATGAGGTGAAGACAATCATTCCCCGATCGTGAAGCCGTGCAGCGATCCTGTGCAGGGACTGCTGAGTAAGGTCCAGCGGTTCGGTCAGATCCGAACGTTCAATCCCCGGTGACTTCCAGATCAGGCGCAAGAGATCGCGTTCATTGCGAGATGCTACCCTTCTGGGTTGTGAATCCCGCAAAAAATGTTCCGCAACATGGTCCAACGGATCGTACTTCATTTCCGAATCTTTTTGATTTACACTATGAGTGTATAACTCGATTGAAAGTGCTTTGCTTCTGCCAAACAGAGGGATTTGAGCCCCGGATTGCTCGTTCTGCTTATCTCATCGGCATCGGCCAATCCAGTTGCGAAGATGGTGTTTGCGGGTGGCCAGGGGATGGTGTCCGAATGTCGGGAAGGGCGGTCTCTGAGGCGGGATACATAAGGGGAAAGAGCCGAATTGCATGATGTCATCGAGATTCGAGAATCTGCTGCGAACTCCCGAAAATATGGTAAATGGCTTTACGCCGACGCATGAAGGCGATGATTTCGAATCGATGGTTAGGGCCTTCTCGGCCAATTACGGTGTATTTGGCGCAAAGCCGCTAAGCAACGCTCCTGCCTTCGGCTGGGCAGCGGAGTTGAGACGAAGCGGATCGCTTACGATGTTTCATTCGGCCTACGAGAGCCCTTGGGAAATCCGCACTCTCGACGAGACGCCGCAACATCTCGCATTTTACATCCCGCATACGGGATCCTTTCGTCTGTCTGTTGGCAGAAAGAGCGTCGAGGGCGGGTTTGGCCAGCTTCTGATGGCCAATAATCACGAGGCAGGCAATCGTTTTGTCCAAGGAGATCCGCATCGTTCGGACGCACTCTTTCTGGACTGGAAGGTCGTAACGCGAATGCTCGCGTCACTCCTTGAAACACCGATCCTCGGAGCGCTCAACCTTGAGCCCGTTCTCGATCTGGCAACGCCTTCCGGGCAGCTTATCGGAAACTTGGTGCTGACCATCGTCCTGGGTATGCGCAACAACGGTCCGCTCCTGTCCTCACCCCTTGCGGTGTCGACGATGAGCGAAACCCTTGCCGACCTTGTGATCCGATTTGCCAATCATCATCTCTCCGACCGATTGGAGGCGAAGAAGGTGCCGATGATCGCGCCGTGGCATGTCCGGCGGGCGATAGATTACATGCATGCGAATATCGCCGAGCCCTTTACGATGACGATGGTTGCGGATGCCGTCGGGGTGTCGCTTCGCGCATTGCAAATAGGTTTCAAGACCTTCAGGGGAACCTCTCCAGGCGCCTACCTGCGCACCATCAGATTAAAAGCCGCTCGCGACCAGCTGCGAGATCCGCTGAATTCGCTATCCGTTCGCGAGATCTGCACGACATGGGGCTTTTTTCATCCGGGCAGATTTTCCATCATCTATCGCAGCACCTTTGGAGAAAATCCGAGCGACACGCGCTCACGGGCGACGGCGTTGCGATAAGGGCGGCCTCGTCATGCGAGACAAGCGCGTCTTCAACAGTGCTCGGTATCTGTCGCTTGCGGTGGTTTCGCCCGGCACGAGCCCGGGCAATAATCTAAAAGATCAGTGATCGCGATCGCCTTTGGCAAGTACGAGCTCGGCGCCAACGGGATCGAGTGATGCTTTTGAAATCTCGAACCGTTCGATCCTGCCGACCAGCACCCAATAGCTCACGACCGCACCTATGACATGCAGCCCGACATAGAGGAGGGCGCCATGGAAGGAGCCGGTTCCCTCGATAATATAGCCGATTGCGACCGGAGTGATGACCCCGCCGATACTGCCGGCAGCATTGAACAAGCCGCCGGTCAGGCCGATTGCTTCCTTGGGCGCCGTATCGGCAACGACCGTCCATCCGAGCGCCCCGAAGCCTTTGCCGAAAAAGGCCGCGCACATGATCGCCACCACGATGGCGTTCACATCCGTATAGTTGCACAGAATGATGGTGGCGCTGAGGCCGAGCCCGATGGTGATCGGGATTTTCCTGGCGAGACTGAGGGAACCGGACTTGCGCAGCAGCCAGTCGGAGAAAAAGCCGGTGGAAACGCCGCCGATGCATCCGAAGATTGCCGGCAGGGATGCCACGAAGCCGGCCTGAAGCATCGAGAAATGTCTTTCCTGGACCAGATAGCTCGGAAACCAGGAAATGAAGAAGGTCGAAAGCGTCGCGATGCAATATTGAGCAAGGAAAATCCCGAGCAACATGCGGTTTGTCAGAATTTGTCGAGCGATCTGCCGCGTGGGAATTTGCGTCTCGCTCGCTTTGGATTTTTCTCCTCCTACATCCGTCAGCGCGCCGCCGGCCTTAATATAGGCGATTTCCTCCTTTGTGACCGACGGATGGCGGCTCGGCGCGAAATAGGCTCTCCACCAGACGAGCGCCAAGACCAATCCGATCACCCCCATGACCGAGAAGATGTGCTCCCAGCCAAGATAATGGAACAGTGCGCCCATCAGCGGCGTGAAGATTGCGAGAGAAAGATACTGAGCCGAGTTGAAGATTGCGCCGGCGACGCCACGTTCGTCTGATGGAAACCAAGCGGCGATGATGCGCGCGGAGGCCGGTGTCACCGGCCCCTCCAGGAGCCCAAGCACAAATCTTAGAACGTAGAGTGCGACCACAGGATAGGCAAAATAGCCGACGCCGCTGACAAGCGTAATCGCGATCGACCATCCGGCCAGGGAAATCAACATGGCAGCTTTCGCGCCTGTCCGATCGACAATATAGCCCGATGGAACCTGCGCAATGAAGTAGCTCCACGAGAATGCGGAAAAGAGCCAGCCCATATTCACGGCATTGATGCCGAGATCTTTTGCGATCCCGGGACCAGCGACGGAAAGGGTTGCTCTATCTCCGGTACTGACCGCCAAGATGACCGTGATGAGCGCCAGCACGATGAAGCGTTGGTAGCCGGCGCGAGGCGTGCCAAGTGGTGCGGAAGCATGTGTCTTCATCTCAGAACCTTTCGGAGCATCGGGAGCTCTCCGGTAGTCGGGCGTCTCGTTGGCGGCTGAAGGGCAATCGCAAGAGGGCGGCGCCTGAAACAGGCTTGTGACTTGATATCAGTGTCTCAAAGAGCAGGGCCTGTCGGCGGCAGAAACTGGCTAATCAAGCCTGCCAGGTGTGCCGGATCTCTTTGCATGGCAGGTCCTCCTCAAGGCTCCTCAACCTCTTCTGGTAATTTCGACTGCCGAATTCCGATGTCGACAGAAATCTGAAATCTGATATACCAGATGTCACGCTATTGAAGTCATGTCAACGAGATTCAAAAATGATCGAAGCAAAGCAGGGCGTGGGTCGCGTGGCGGCCTTTGAACGAATTGATCCGGCTTTTCAGCTTACCGTGCGGGACCATGTCTATCGCGCGATCAGAAGTGCGATCTTGTCAGGCGCCTTTGCTGCGGGCGAAAGGCTCAACGAACGACAGCTGGCAGAGCAGTTCGGCGTCAGCACGACGCCGATCAAGGAGGCACTGCGCCAGATCGAAATGGAAGGCTTGGTCGAAACCTTGCCACGTCGCGGCATTGCGATCAGGTTCAGCATGCAATGGGCCGAAGAAATGATCCTTGCCCGCGCCGCGCTGGAATCGATGATCGCGCGTCTCGCCGCCAGGCGCATAGACAAGCCATCGGGAACTGAGCTTCTTGCCACGGTGGATGTCATGAAAACGGCAACCAAATCCGGAGATGCCGATCAGCTGATCGCGCTCAACGAGACGTTTCATGACCACATCCATCGCAGTTCGCGCTGCGGCTATCTCGCGAAGCTTATCGAGCGCCAGCAATTTTACGATGCAAGCATTCGCCGCATCATCCATCTCGATCCGGCGGAGCGGCGGAAGGCCCTGGATGAACACGCAGGCATCGCTGATGCGATCGTTGCCGGCGATGCGGATTTGGCCGAACGCTTGATGCGCAATCACGTTGTCCGCTCGGGCGAGACCTATCTCAGCATCGTCTTTGGAAAGCAAAAGGTATCTGAATAGATCCCGGTGAGATTGGGCGACCTTCCTGTTGCAATGGTGCAGCGGCGACAAAGATCGGCTCGGTGAGCTGTGACTGCAAAGAATGATATTTTAAGTTCGCTGTGGTGAAACCTGCTTACGATTTCTGGCCGATGCGAACAGTTTGGCATGATGCGGGTGCGATCAATATCTAGGCTAAGCCGTTGCGGGTCGAAGGTCTCATTCGCCGTAGCCAGCTCCTCCAATATGGCGGACCTGACAAACTCGTAGTTTTGTGCGAGACGCCTCCCGGTCGTGGAGACGCTAGTAGGTCTGAAAGTAGCGTCATATGTGTGGCTCTGATGCTTTCGAGAGCGCCCTTGTCGTTCTCATAGAGTAGCCTTTTGCAATACAGGTGGCTCGTAAAGAGCCAATTGCATAGGTCATTTTGCGGCTCATCGAAGCCCGTGAAGATCGTTTCGATTGTGCATGTCCAGTATGGGAGAGGCAAATCCGCATCCGGAATTTATTTACATGGCGACCAAATAAGGATATTCTTTATCCTTGATGGATGTATGCCAGCCGCAGGCCTTTGGAATGAGTTTATGATTTTGAAAAGCCAAGTCGAATGGGCTCTCCATTGTTGTGCCATTCTTGCAGGTTTGCCTGATGGCCGTTATCTCTCCACCAAAGCGCTTGCCGAATTCCATGGGCTTCCCAAGGAATATCTCTCCAAGGCTCTACAGAGCCTGTCTCAGGCCGGGCTTGTCGATACGGCGCTCGGTCCCTCCGGCGGTTACAGGTTGGCGAAACCGCCTGCGGATCTCACCTTTCTGGAGGTCGTGGAGGCCGTCGAGGGGCCGCAACGAACCTTCGTCTGCACCAATATTCGCGCCAACAACCCCTGCCGCCCAAAGGGTTATTGCGAAAGCAGCCCTTGTGCGGTGGCGCGCATCATGTGGGAGGCCGACGAAGCGTGGCGTGAGAAACTGCGCAGTGTCAAATTGTCCGACCTCGTCGGCATCCTGTCGAAAGAGATACCGCCGGAACTTTGGAAGAGCTCCTTCGAATGGGTGCTAGAGCGCGCCGGATGATATCGCCCTTAGAGTGGCCTGTTCCTTCTGCTCGCCTATCGGGAGGCAGACGAGGCTTTGGGCCGGCATTGCCAATGACACTCCGTTCGTCCTGCAATGTTCGTAGACGAGGTCGATGATCTCGTTTTGTGCCGGCATGCGGCTTGCCGCACTCGCGACGCGGAAGAACAGCTCGACCTCGATGGCGATTGCGTCGATCGTCTTGAGCACGACCACCGGCGGTGGGTTCATGACGATCCTTCCGCAGCCCTGCAGAACGGCGAGCATGAGGTCTTCGACGAGCCGCGGCTTGTGAATGGCGGATATTCGTATCGTCAGCGAGATCTGGTGCGATTCATCCGGGCGGCTGCGATTGGTGACGCCCTGCTTCGCCAGCACGCTATTTGGCAGGACGACGACGTTATGCCCGCCCGAAAGCAGGTTGGTGGAGCGCCAGTTGGTCTCAACGACGCGCCCTTCGGTGCCGTCGGCGAGCTGGATCCAGTCGCCGATGACGTAGGCGCGGCCGAGTGCCAGCGCGATGCCGGAAAAGACATCGGCAAGCGTGTTCTGCAGCGCAAGGCCGATGATGACGACGACGATGCCTGAGGTGGCAATCAGCGGCCCGACCGGTGCGCCGAAGACGAAGCCGATGACCGACAGCGCGACGCCGAGATAGACGATGCCGACAATCAGATCCTGGAGAAGATGCGCCTCCTGCGGCCGGCGGTTGAGGGTGAGATAGATGTGGACGAAGCCGATCATCGTCCAGGCAAGATGCAGCCACCACAGGATTCTTGCAGATTTGGCGAGCAGGATGCCGGCATCCTGAAGCTCGCCGCCATCGAGGTGATAGGGCGAAATTCCGGCAAGCCAGAGCACGAGGCTCATGCAGGAAAAGAACAGGATCTGCACGACGAGGCGGGCTGTTGGGCGACGGCGCCCCTGGATGTGCCAAGTGAGGATGCCGGTCAGCCCGAGCAGATTGATCAGGACGAGCGGCTGAAAATGATGTTCGCCAAACATGATAGGGTTCACCGACGATGATTTCCTGAAATCGGGAAGGGACGGGTGCCTTTGGCACTCGTCCCCCATCGGGCTATTTCTTGAGCGGGAAGGTCAGTTCCTTCTGGCTGGTGTCAACGACGAAGACGGCCAATAGCTTTGCCGGGCTGGTTTTGCTGGCATTCTCGCTGACGCCGTGGCGATCGCCCGGCATTTCGGAAAAATTCTCGCCGGCCTTGAAGACCTTGACCGGGCCATCATTGACCTGGCTGCGGATCGCCCCTGCCAGGACCGTTGCATAAATGAAGGCCGAGTTCGGATGGGTGTGGGCCGAGGAAAAGCCGCCTGGACCATATTCCACCAAGACGCCCCTGATACTCTTGCCGGGAACATTCGGCAGTTCGTGTTCGTAGACAAGCGTGACCTTGGCATCCTTCTCGCCGGTATCGCGGGCAGCGGCTGTGGTGGTCAGCAGCGCGGCGAGGGTAAGGCCGAGGAGAAACTTGATCATGTCGAATTCCTTTCTTGAGAATTGGACGGTGCGGCACGGAGGTGTCACACCGGTTCCAGTCAGTTGCGGGCGGAGGTTGCGAACCATTGCTCGAAGGTGATGCGGCCAAGGCGCGGATTGCCGTCGGACACGAGCGAGCCGTCTTCCAGTCTGGCACCGAAATAGCGGGCTTCCGGATCCGCCACGACTTTGCGGGCATCGCCCATCGCCTTGAGATAACGGGCAACCAGTTCGTTCAGCCGGACACGTTCCGGACCGGATATCTCGACGATACCGTTGATTGCGGCCGAGTTGGCAACGACGGCCATGTTGTCGGCCACGTCGTCGGAAGCAATCGGCTGCACATAGGCCGGCGACAGGCGCACCGTATCGCCGACTGTGCCGGACTGGGCGATGCCGCTGAGGAACTCCATGAACTGTGTCGAGTGGACGATCGTGTAGGGAATGCCGGCTTCCCGGATGATCTTCTCCTGAGCGACCTTGGCGCGCATGTAGCCGCTTTCGGGCAAGCGATCGACGCCGATGATGGAAAGGGCGATGTGATGCTTCACGCCGGCCGCTTTTTGCGCTGCCATCAGATTGCGGCCTGATGCCTCGAAGAATTCGAGCACGGCCTTGTCCTCGAAGGACGGCGAGTTCGCAAGGTCGATGACGACGGAGGCGCCAGCCAATGCTTCGGCAAGACCTTCGCCGGTGATCGTGTTGACACCGGTGTTCGGGGCAGCGGCAATGACTTCATGGCCTTGGCTGCGAAGGCGGTCGGCCGTCTTTGAACCGATCAGGCCGGTTCCGCCGATGATGGTGATTTTCATGAATCTCTCCATTCGCGGGCGCGTCATGCGCCGCATTGTTCATTCGTTTCTGTATGATTGGTCGTGGGTCAGGCGGGTCCTGACGACGCCTTGCATCTGTTCGGCTGAGTCGTGCGCGGCCCTGTGTGCCGCACGTCGGCCATCAGGCGGTTAGTAGTCCCAGAAGACCGGTACCCAACGAAAGTGGTCGCCGTTGACCGCCACATGGCCGACGGAGGGGAATGGCATATGGGTCGCGACCAGAAGCTCGCCGGTCTCGGCCAGCTCCCGCAAAAGACGAACGCGGACGCGTGCAGCCTCTTCCGGGTCGTGTTCGAAACCGTTGTGCCAGTCGGGATGGTCGAAGCCGACCGCGAACACCGCATCGCCAGCGAACATCAGTCGGTCCTTACCGGATGCCACGCGGACCACGCTGTGCCCGGGCGTGTGGCCGCCGGTTCGAGAGACCACCACGCCCGGCGCCACCTCGTATTCATCATCGAATAATCGCAGATGGCTCTCATATTCTTTTCGGAACTGCTTGGCAGCAGCTCGAAGTGCGTCCGGGAACCCAGGAGGCATGGACACATGAGAGAAATCGGGCGCCTCCCAGAATTTGACCTCGGCCGCCGCCACATGGATCTTGAGGTCCGGACGCAGCCGCTCCTTCACTCCGCCGACAAGTAGCCCGCCAACGTGGTCCATATGCATGTGGGTCAGTACCACGTCGGTTACCGATCCAAGGTCGATGCCGGCGGCCTCAAGCCGCTTGATCAATTGCCCGGCCCGCGGCAGGTTCAACTCAGGGTCCAATCCCAGGCCGGCGTCGATGAGGATGGTCTGCTTGCCGCTACGCACCACGACCACGTTCAGTGCCCAGTCGAAAGCGTCCGGCGGCAGGAACATGTCGTTCAGCCAGGCCGCGCGCTCAGCTGCGTCAGCATTGTGTCCCAGCATCTTGGTTGGCAGCGGCAGGACCCCGTCGCTGATCACCAGCACCTCAATATCGCCGATCCGCACCGCGTAGCGCGATGGAACCAACTCGTCAGGGCTTGATTTAACGGGATGAGGAATGTTGTCCAGGTCCATGTTTGTCTCCTGTTGATCGAGATCTTGGAACCGATTTGGCCGGCTCCACGGTTGAAACGATTGTCATGAGATGTCTTTGCCGCGGCCATCTGAAGGGCCGCACATCGTTTGCTGAAGCCTTTGGCGAGAGGCTTAGTTGAGGCCGGCCCTGTCGAGACCGTAGGCCTTGTCGGCCGAGCCCGGCACTGTCTTGAAGGCGATGCTGGCACGGTTCCAGGCATTGATGACCATGATCGCGAAGGTGAGGTCGGAGATTTCCTTTTCGGAAAGCTGGCCGCGCACGCGCTCGTAGAGTTCGTCGGGAATGCCGCCTTCATGCAGTTTCGTTACTGCTTCCGTCCAGGCGAGTGCGGCGCGCTCGCGAGGAATAAAGAGATTGGATTCCCGCCAGACGGATATGTGGTAGAGCCGGAGTTCGCTCTCGCCATGGATCTTGGCTTCCTTGACGTGCATGTCCAGGCAGAAGGCGCAGCCGTTGATCTGCGATGCGCGGACGTGAACGAGATCCTGGATCTTCTGTTCGATGGCACTGTCCTTCAGAGCCATGCTGAGTTCCGAGAGTTTCTTAAAGAGTTCCGGGGATTGCTGGGCATAGTTCAAGCGTTGCGTCATGGGTGCCTCCGTTATTAAGGATATAAAATGTCCTTATGGATAAAAGATATCCTTAATAGCTGGACAGTAAAGCCCTTCCAGGCTAAGGTTCGAACATAAGGCCTATGCCGAAAAGTATGGGGTGGGGATGGACATCGTATGTGCCTTGCAAACATTCATGCGAGTGGTGGAAACAGGCTCCTTTTCCGCCGCAGCGATTGATCTCAGGCTGACGCAGCCTGCTGTTTCGCGCCAGGTTTCGGCGCTGGAGGCACATCTCAACACCCGCCTTCTCCATCGCACGACGACTGCGCTGGCCCTGACGGCGGAAGGTGAGCAGATCATCCCGATGGCACTCAAGGTCATCGAAGCAGTCGAGGCTCTTAGCGAAACCACATGCCGGGATGGCGGGAGCGCGGCTGGCAAGGTACGACTGGCTCTGCCGACACCGCTCGGGCTTTACGTCAGCGACCTGCTCGGAATGCTGCTCGAACGCCATCAGGGACTTTCTGTCGATTTGCTCTTTCGCGAGGAACCGTCAGACCTGGTCGAAGAGGGGATCGATCTCGAGGTGCGGCTGGGAATGGTTGCGGACTGCAGTCTGATGGGCCGCAGAATTGGGTGGACGACGGCCTTTCTCGTTGCCGCGCCCTCCTACCTTCAGCGGCGGGCAGCACCTAAAACGCCCGATGATGTCAGCGCTCATGATTGCATCTGTTATAGCCGTGCCGGAAACGGTCGGGCATGGTCGTTCTCAAATGGCGCTGAGGACGTTAGCGTGCGTATCGCGCCGCGCCTCGTCGCCAGCAATGCGGTTGCCGTCCACCGCGCCGTGCTTGCTGGTAATGGGATTGCCGTGCTTTCCCATATTCTTGTTGGGTCCGACATCGAGGAAGGCAGGCTGGTGAATGTCATGCCCGAATTTCCGCCGAGCCGGTTCGCGATCAGCGTCGTCTATCCATCGCGTCGGAACCTGCCATTGCGCATCAGGACAGTTCTCGACTTCCTGATTGAGATAGTTGGTAAGGATCCACTGATGTCGCCCATGTCTTCTCATTGATTGCATCGATGGCACTGGGGTCGCTTGGCCGACGCGGTGCTCCACCATGGCTGTGAGATTGCCATAGGAGCTGTTTGGGAAGGCGGCATTTCCGGTCGTGGGTAAGCTTTGCTATCCGATCATGCTTCAACCGTATGGAATTATTTCGGTTTTCAGCTGAAGCCTTGATCGAGATGAGGCTTAGAGCCATCAAACTGTGGTCAGCTTGTCCTTATTCCTCCATTTGAGAATGGCAGCTCCGGCTGCACGATGATCCTCGTGTCATTCGGCCGGCAGAAGGCGGGCCTGGCTGAGGGGGACGCCTTTGTGTGTGAATTGATCGTCCGCCATGAGCCCGTAAACGTCGCGCCGACATATCGGCGCTCCACAGATTATCCCCATTCTTTGCTCGCTTGGTCTTGATCAGCTTTCATACTCCCGACCGTCTCTTGCAATTTCGAACCCGGCAAGCGGCTGAGTGTGCAAAAATTCTCTACAAAAAAGATGAAGAATAGGATATTTGAGACTTCAGTTTTAGAAACTGAGATGTTAGTTTCATAATATGCTAGACCATCAAAGCCCTTTTCTTGCTCAAGGCCCCAGCGATCTCGTGGCGATCGCCGAGGACAGGATTCGCAATGCGATCAAGCTCGGTGAATTTTCTCCGGGTGAGCGGCTCTCCGAACAGGTTCTTTGCGACACCTATCGGTTCGGGCGCGGGGTCGTTCGATCTGCGCTCAGTCGCCTGGCGCACAAGGGTTTCGTTTCAGCCCAGCCAAGAAGTGGGTGGCGGGTTTGCTCGATTACGGCGCTGGGGCTGCGGGAAATTACGCTCGGCCGAGCCCGGTTGGAGCCGCTTCTGGCGGATGTCGATCTCTCCGGTAACGATATTGCCCGGCTGGAAACCTTGTGTGACATGCAGGCGGCGTTGCGCTTGGGCAGCTCGGCTCATGGATCGCAGCTTTCCCTCATTCGGGAATACGAACGGCAGATCAGGGGTCTGCTCGCCGCGCGTCTCAAGGCGCCGCTGATTGCCGATTGGCTGGATATCCTGTGGCACAGAGCAGACTACTACCTCAACTTTTTCGAGGCATCCTCCGTTCGGCGTCTCGAAGCGGTCGACTGGACCGATTTCGTTGCAGCCAAGAAGGCGCATCGCAACGATGACGCGGCAAAGCTGCTCCTAGCTGCCTGTGATGCCTTTGCCGAATTTACCCAGGCAAGTCTGCTGAAATCGGAGCTTGCTGCGCCCGTGGAGCACAAGGCCAAGCGTCCTTCGGTATCAAGTGATGAAGCCCATATTTCTCGTCCCGTCCGGGAGCGATCGTTTTTGAAAAAGGATTTTTAGATGCGCGCGATAAGAACTCTTGCGATTGCCGTTTCTGTTGCGACGATGATGTCTGTTGCGGGCCACGCCGCAGCAAAGGACAAGGTCGTGATCGACCTTGTGAGCGAGCCGTCGTCGCTCGACCCGCAGAAGCAATGGAATCCGGACAGCTATTTCGTCTATCGCAACATCTTCGACCAACTGGTCACGCGCGATGACAATGGCAAGATCGTACCGGCGATCGCGACATCCTGGACGTATAAGTCGGACACGGAAGTTGCCTTCACGTTGCGCGATGACGCGACTTTCCACGACGGGCAGAAATTGACGCCTGACGATGTGGCCTTCAGCGTCAACCGCATCGTCGACAAGAAGTTCGCAAGCCCGCAGCTAAGCCAATTCAACAAGATCCTGTCGGCCGCGGTTACTGGCCCACATGAGGTGACCATTCGCACCAGCGGACCCTATCCAGTGCTGCTGGCGCAGCTCGTCAAGCTTTCGATCGTACCGAAGCATGTTGTCGAGGCCGTAGGCGACGATGCCTTCAATTTGTCACCTGTCGGCTCCGGTCCCTACAAATTCGCGAAATGGCAGCGCGGCGTTGCCGTTTCCCTGGTGCGCAACGATGGCTATTGGGGCAGCAAGGGCTATTTTCAAAGTGCCGAATTTCGTGCCGTGCCGGACGCGGCAACTCGCGTCGCCGATCTGAAGGCCGGAAGCGCTGATCTTGCCGTGACGCTCGATCCGGATCTCGCCGCCCAGCTTCAGGGAGCAGGTGGGATCAAGGTGCTGACGGCGGTGACGGAACGCATCGCCTATCTGAAGCTCAATCCATCCATCCCCCCGTTCGACGATGTCAACTTGCGGCGTGCCGTAGCCTATGCCATCGACAAGCAGTCGATCGTCGCTGGCCTGCTTGGCGGCTATGACAAGCCCGTCCCGCAATTGGCCTCACCGGACTATACGGGATATGCTCCGGGTATCGAAGGCCTTCCCTTCGATCCGAAACAGGCACATGAACTCGTGGATAAGGCCGGCAGCGTCGCGACACAACCGATCGCCTTCCTGACCTCGCCGACCTTCGATCAGCGGATCGTCCAGGCGCTCGTACAGCAACTCAATGACGTCGGCTTCAAGGTGAATGTCGAGACGGTGGATTTTGCCACCTATCTGCAGCGCGTTCAGAGCGAAAAAACCAAGCAGCCGGCCATTTCCTTCGGCCGTTGGTCCTGCGCCTGCCAGGATGCGGATGGCATATCCTTCCCGCTGCTGCATAGCAGCAGTTCATTTTCCGCCGTTTCCGACCCGAGCATCGATGCGCTCCTCAACAGCGCGCGAAATACGCTCGACGAGAAAAAGCGGCTTGAGGCCTACAAGGATGTCGCCACGGTCGTTGCAAAGGATGTTCCGATCCTGCCGCTTTATCAGGCAGCCGTTATCTACGGTGCGTCCGACAAGCTTGAATGGAAGCCGACGGCCAATGAGAGTTTCTTCCTCAACAGGGTAAGCTGGCGCGACTAGAGCTCTCTTGACGCGCTTCGTACAGCTTTCCAGCCCAGTTCGTTTGTCGAGGCCCGGATCGTCGGGGAAAGGAAAAGGGGATGGCTGCCTTTATCGCCAGACGCTTGATCCAGGCCTTCATCGCCTTGTTCGGTGTCATAACGCTGGTCTTCTTTTTGCAGCGCCTGACCGGCGATCCGGTGCTGCTGCTGGTGCCGCAAGGTGCCACGCAGGCCGACATCGATGTCATGCGGACTGCTCTTGGCTTCGACAGGCCGCTTTACATCCAGTATTTCCACTTCCTGTCCAGTCTGGTGCAATTCGACCTCGGGCGCTCCTATGTGCAGAACCTGCCGGTGGTCGAGATCATCGCCAGCCGCATTCCCTACACGTTGCAACTTGCGGCCGGCGCCTTGTTGGTTGCCATCGGGTTTGGCGTGCCGATCGGCGTTGTGTTGGCGGTGCGGCGCAAGCGCTGGGAAGCCCGCTGCCTGATAGGTCTGGTGCTGGTCGGGCAATCCATGCCGACATTCTGGACCTCGGTCCTGCTCATCATGTTCTTCGGGGTCTTTCTGCGCTGGCTGCCGCCGTCCGGAGCGAGCGGGCTTCAAAGCCTGCTGATGCCGTCCTTCGCTCTTGGTCTTCTGTCGATGGCGACCTTCGCGCGTGTGACGCGCACCTCCGTTCTCGATGAGCTGAGCAAGGACTATGTTCGCACGGCCCATGCCAAGGGGCTGTCGACTTCCCGCCTGGTCCTCCACCATCTCATGCGCAATGCCGCAGTTCCGATCGTGACGATCTCCGCGCTTGAAATCGCCAATCTGTTGACCGGCGCTATCATCATAGAAACGGTCTTTGCGTGGCCAGGCCTCGGTCAGTTGACCATGCAGGCCATCAGCGCGCGCGATTTCGCGGTGGTCCAGGGCATCGTGCTGATTGGCGCGGCGGTGGCAATCCTGCTCAATCTTGCCGCTGACCTGCTCTACAGCCTCATCGACCCACGCATCCGTCTTGGGGGGAGACCGGCATGATTGCGGCCCTTGCCAAAGCAAACAGGCTGGCCGGAAAGCCGCCGATGACAGTCGTCCTCTCGGTCTTGATCCTGACGATCATTGTCCTTGCGGCCATATTCGCTCCTCTGATTGCTCCTTATGACCCAAATGCACAGAACCTTCTCGGACGCCTGAAGCCGCCAGGCACGGTTATCCGCGCGACGCATTTCCTGTTCGGCTCCGATGAGCTGGGACGTGATACGCTAAGCCGTCTGATATACGGAGCGCGCGTCTCGCTGCTCGTCGCATTCGCTTCGGTATTGCTGTCCGGCATTACCGGCTGCATTTTCGGAATGCTTGCTGCCTTTTATCGCGGTTGGGTCGAAACCGTGATCATGCGTCTCGTCGACATCGTGCTTTCGGTGCCTGCTATTCTGCTTGCCATCATCACCGTGGCAACGCTTGGGCCGGGCCTGCAGAATGTCATCCTTGTTCTGGCGCTTACGCGGTGGCCGCGTTACGCGCGTGTCGCCTACGCCCAGACCCTGATTATCACCAATATGTCCTATCTCCGGCTTTCGCGTGCGATGGGCGCCGGATGGCTACGGGTGCTGCGCTACCATGTCCTGCCGAATATCGCAGGGGCGCTCGTCGTCGTCGCTACCCTCGAATTCGGTCTGATGGTGCTGTTCGAAGCAGGATTGTCCTTCCTCGGTCTTGGCGTTCAGCCGCCGACCGCAAGCTGGGGGGCGATGCTTTCGGTCGGCCGCAACTATGTCGCCAATGCCTGGTGGCTTTCCGTCATGCCGGGGCTGGCGCTTTTCCTTCTTGTTTTGTCCGTCAACGTTCTGGGCGATTTCCTGAGAGATCGCCTCGACCCAAGGAGTGCGTAAAATGGTCGATTTCTCTGAAGAGTTCAAAGGCAAGCATGTGGTGGTGACAGGGGCTGCCGGCATTTTCGGCGGCTGGATCGCGAAGGCGTTCGCCAAGGCTGGGGCCGAGCTTCTCCTGACGGACGCCGATGGTTCGCGCCTTGCTTCTGCAGCGCAGGAGATCGGCGGGGGCCATCTGCAGCATGTGGCGGATCTGACCTCCGATGCCGATATCAAATCGCTCCTTTCCGCCATTGCCGAGCGCTGGGGCTCAGCCGACGTTCTCGTCAACAATGCCGGCATTTATCCGTCGGGTTTCCTGCTCGACCTGACTGCTGAAGACTGGGACCGGATCTTCGATATCAATCTTCGTGCGCCATTTCTGTTGTCCCAGGGCGTTGCCCTTCAGATGATCGACAAGGGCGTAAAGGGCTCGATCGTCAACATTTCTTCCGGCGCCTCGCGCAAGATGCGCACCACGGTCGTTCCCTATTGTACCTCGAAGACGGCGCTCGACCGCCTGAACAAGGGGCTGGCGCTCGAGCTTGCCGAGTTCGGTATCCGCGTCAACATCGTCGAGCCGGGCTTTGCGCCGGGCAGCGACGTCAGCCACCTTACGCAAGAACATATCGACACCGTCGTCGGCAACATTCCGCTCGGCCGGATTTCGTCGCCGGACGATGCCGCGACCGCTGTCCTCTATCTCGCGTCGGATGCAGCCGCCTATGTCACGGGTGCGACACTGACCGTCGATGGCGGCAATTCGATCGGCTCGCTTGCCGTCTTCCAGGCAAAGAAGAAGGCGCTCTGAGGCTAGGCAGGAGGATAGGAACATGGTCGAGGATCAAGCCCGGTCGACAAAGGGTTTTTCTGCTTTTCCGGCTTACGAGTGGCCGCAGGGAAAGCAGAGTGCCGTCCTTTTGAGTGTTGATGTCGATGCGATCGCTCCTTATCTCTGGGAGCATCCGGACGGTGTTCCGGATCGTCTCGCGAGGCTTGAGATCCGCCGTTTCGGGCTGCGTTCGGGGCTTGGTCGTCTTCTCGATCTGTTCGACCGCTATCGCGTGAAGGCAAGCTTTTATGTGCCAGCCGTGGTCGCGGAATTCGATCCCGATCTGCTTCCGGCTCTTGTTGCTGCCGGTCACGAGATCGGGCTGCACGGCTATTTCCACGAACTGGTTCGTGACATCCGGGAGGATGAGTTCAGCGCGGCTCTCGACGGCAGCCTGGAACTGTTTAAACGGCAGACGGGACGATTGCCGGTAGGCTTTCGCTCGCCCGCCTGGGAGATGACCCCGCATATGCTGGCTGAGATCAAGGCGCGTGGTCTTGCCTATGACTCCTCGCTGATGGGCTTTGACCATCCCTACGATATCGACGGCGTTGTCGAGATCCCGGTCCAATGGGCCCTGGACGACGCAATCTTTTACAAGTTCGAGGGCAGCGGTAACGAACGCTGGGCGCCGGTTTCCGGTAGTGCCGTGCTGGAGGACTGGCTTGCCGAATGGCGGGCGCTGCACCGGTTAGGAGGCCTCTTCACCCTGACGGTTCATGACTGGATTTCCGGCAGGGCACAGCGCATTGCCACACTCGAAAAGCTGTTGGAAGCTATGACGGTCGAAACCGGCGCCTGGATTGCGACCGGTGCCGAAATTGCCGGCCATCACGCGGCATCCGTAAACTCCGGCCGGTTTTCCGTTGCCTCAGCTATTCCCACTGCCATAGGCGCGCGGCGTTTCGGGGCAAGGCCATGAACGAGACCTGGTCGATCGGCAAGCAGGAAACCCGCAGCAAACACGGCCTGGTCGCCTGCCAGAACTGGCTGGCCGCCGAGGCGGGGGCTCGCGTCCTTTCGGCAGGTGGCAATGCCGTCGATGCGGCGGTCGTCACGGCTCTCGTTCTCAGCGTCGTGGAACCATGGCTTTCCGGCATAGGCGGAGGTGGCTTCATGCTGCGGGCCGACGGCGGTTCCGGGGTGGTCGATGTGCTCGATTTCAATGTCATTTCGCCGGCGGCCCTCCGGCCTGATGATTACCCCCTGGTTGCCGGTCAGGATGGGGATTGGTTCGAATGGCCCTCTGTCCAGGGCGATCGCAATCTGCTCGGTTACGGATCGATCTGCGTTCCAGGAGCCGTTGCTGGATTCGCCGAGGCGCTCGATCGCTTCGGCACCATTTCCTGGGCCGATGCTCTGGCGCCGGCGATCGAGCACGCCCATCGCGGTTTGCAGGTCGATTGGTATGCGGCTCTCGCGCTCGCCATTGATGGCCATAACCTCGCGCAATTCAAGGGTGCCGCCGATCTCTTCCTTCGCGATGGCCGCGCGCCGCGTGTACCGGAGGGCGGTCGATCGCTGTTCCTGCCGATGAAGGCCAAGGCCGCATCGCTGGAGAGGCTGGCGCGCGAGGGAGCGCGCGACTTTTACGAGGGTGAGATTGCGGAGTTGCTGGTTGCCGACCTTTCGAAGGGCGGCTCTGCCCTTTCGAAAGCGGACATGCGCGCCTATGCGCCGAAGTGGCTGCAGCCCGCCGCCGGCTCCTACATGGGGCGGCGTGTCCATGCGGTGCCGGGTCTTTCCGGCGGCCCGACCTTGCTTGCGGCGCTCAATGAACTTGAAGAACTTCCGCGCGATGCCGATCCGCATTCGGGAGCGACGGCTCTTGCCTTTGCACGGGCGTTGCGTCGCGCCAGTGAATATCGTCTCAAGCATATGGGGCATGCCGCAGGCGAAAGCTGTACCAGCCATGTCAGCGTAGTCGATGCAAGTGGAACCATGGTTTCCCTCACCAATACGCTTCTGTCCCGCTTCGGTTCGAAGGTCGTGGTGCCGGAGTTGGGATTTGCTCTCAACAATGGCCTGATGTGGTTCGATCCAAGGCCGGGGCATCCGAATTCGATTGCTCCCGCCAAGCAGCCGCTTGCCAATATGTGCCCGATCATTGCGACGCGTGACGGTCTGCCGGAGCTGGCTCTTGGCGCAGCGGGAGGAAGACAGATCGTACCGGCGGTCGCGCAAATCCTGTCCTACGTCCTGGCTTTCGGCATGTCGTTGGAGAAGGCGCTCTTCAGTCCGCGCATCGATGCCAGCGGCACGACGATCAGGGTGAGCCGAACGGCCGGGGCTGAGGTGGCTGCGTCGGTTGCCGCCGACTTCGACGTTCAAGTGATCGATGACACACTCTATCCTGTCAATTTTGCCGTACCGTCCGCCGTGATGCGACGCGATGGCGTCAGTACCGGCATGGTTCATCCGCGCAATCCATGGGCGGCCGTCCGCGAGGCGACTATCTGATGACGGCACCGGTCTTGAGCGTCGACATGCTGCGGGTGTCCATCGGCGATAGGGCCGTGGTCGATGGCGTCAGCCTGTCGGTCAATGCCGGCGAGATCGTAAGCATCGTCGGCGAGTCGGGGTGCGGCAAATCGATGACGGCCTTCGCCGTCATGGGGCTTCTTCCAGCCGCAGCGACCATGGTCGGCGGCTCGGTGCAACTGAACGGACGCAATCTTTCCCGCCTCGACAGGAGGGAGCTGATGCGGCTGCGCGGCAGCGAGCTCGCAATGATCTTTCAAGAGCCTGTCGCATCCCTCAACCCGCTGATGCCGGTCGGCCGCCAGATCGCCGAAAGTCTCATCGTTCATCGCAAGCTAGGCCGCCGTCAGGCATGGGATCAGGCGATCGATATGCTCGCAGATGTCGGCATCCCCGAGGCGGCAATGCGCGCACGGCAATATCCGTTCGAACTGTCTGGCGGCATGTGCCAGCGCGTCATGATTGCCATGGCCTTGATCACAAGGCCGCGCCTGTTGATCGCCGATGAGCCGACGACGGCACTCGATGTCACCATTCAGGCACAGATCCTCGATTTGATGAAACGACTGCGCGATGAAACCGGAACCGCGATCCTGATGATTACCCATGACATGGGTGTCGTTGCCGATATCGCCGACCAGGTCGCCGTGATGTATGGCGGCCGAATTGTCGAAGTTGGCGATGTCGATGCGATCTTCAGGGAACAGAGGCATCCCTATACGAGATTGCTGCTGTCAACCATTCCGCGCCTGGATGGCAGCGATGCCGGGCAGCTTTTGCCGACGATCAAGGGGATGGTGCCCGATGCAGGCGCATGGCCGGCTGGATGCCGGTTCTCGACGCGCTGCCCGCTCGCGGATGAAGACTGTCGCCAGGTGCCGCGGCTTGAGCCGATGGCGTCGAGCCGTAGCGCTGCCTGCTGGCACCAGGATCGTGTCGGGAGCCTGGTATGACGACGCCGCTGCTCTCGATTCGCGATCTGCATGTGCATTTTCCCATCCGTCGCGGCTTCTTTGGGCATTCGGCAGGATTGCTGAAGGCCGTCGATGGTGTCGATCTGGATATCGAAGCTGGACAGAGCCTGGCGCTTGTCGGTGAATCGGGGTCTGGCAAGTCGACGCTCGGCGCGGCTGTCGTCGGGATGCAGAAGGCAAGCTCGGGGCGAATTTTCTTTGAGGGTAGCGATCTTCCAGCCAAAGGCACGGATCGTTCCGCTGCACGGCTACGGGATATTCAGATCGTGTTTCAGGACCCGGTCTCAGCACTCAATCCGCGAATGGATATTGGTGACAGCATTGCCGAGCCGCTTGCCATTCATGGTGTCGGAACCGCGCAGGAGCGGCGTCGACGCGTCGCAGAGCTTCTGGAGCTGGTCGGGCTCAATCCGGCACATGCCGATCGCAAGCCGAACGCATTTTCCGGCGGCCAGCGCCAGCGCATCGTCATCGCAAGGGCGATTGCACTTCAACCGAAACTGCTGATCCTAGATGAACCGGTCTCCGCACTTGACGTGTCGATCCGCTCGCAAATCCTCAATCTGCTCTTCGAGCTGCAGCGTCAGTTTGGTCTTTCCTATCTGTTCATCTCCCACGACCTGTCGGTCGTGCGTCATTTCGCCGACCGGATAGCGGTCATGTATCTCGGCCGCATCGCCGAGACCGGGGCGACGGCCGACGTTTTTGCGCGACCGGCGCATCCCTACACCGAGGCTTTGCTCAGCGCGGTGCCGTTGCCCGATCCCGTCGCCCAGCGTCAGCGGCAGCGTATTCTGCTCGAAGGCGACTTGCCGAGCCCCGCCAATCCGCCGGCCGGTTGCCGCTTTTCGACGCGGTGTCCGATTGCGGCGACCATTTGCCGGGAACTGTCGCCGGCACTGAACCTCGTGGGACGAGATCATCAAGCCGCCTGTCACCTGCGGGCTCCTACGGTCGAGATCAAGGGCACGACATGATTGCCGCCGGTCTCACCGCAAGGAGCAGAGATCAGACTATCGTCATCAATGATCGATCATTTGAGGAACCGGAAAATGAAGTGGCATAAACTTCTTGTGTTGGGTGCGGGCATCGGCTTCTCGATGCTGTCCTTCGTGACTGCGGTCCAGGCGGCCGAAAAGCAGCAGATCGTGGTCGATCTCGTCAATGAGCCGTCGACGCTCGATCCGCAATTGCAATGGAATCCCGATAGCTATTTCGTCTATCGCAACATCTTCGACAACCTCGTCACCCGCGACAATGCGGGCGAGATCGTCCCGCAGATCGCCACCGCGTGGAAAAACGTCTCTGATACCGAGATCGCGTTTACGCTTCGCGACGACGTTCACTTTCACGACGGAAGCGTTCTGACGGCCGGCGATGTTGCATTCAGTGTCAACCGCATCATCGATCCGAAATTTGCAAGCCCGCAACGCGCGCAATTCGGCAAGATCCTCAAGGCTGCAGTGACCGGCGATCACGAGGTGACGTTGACCTTGAAGACGAGCTCTCCCGCTCTTCTGGCCGCACTGACGAACCTATCCATCGTCCCGCAACACGTCGTCGAAAAGGTCGGGAATGCAGCCTTCAACCTTCAGCCGGTCGGAAGCGGTCCATATAGTTTCGTAAAATGGGACAAGGGCGTTTCGGTAACGCTTGCGCGCAATGACAACTATTGGGGAGAGAAGGGGCGATTTGCGACGGCCGTCTTCCGTGCCGTACCCGATGCGTCGACGCGGCTGGCCGACATCCAGTCGGGCACCGTAGATCTGGCAAGGGCACTGACCTCGGACCAGGCGGCGCAATTGCAGACTTCCCCGAATGCCAAGGCGCTGCCTGTTCTTACCGAGCGGCTTGCCTATATTCGCATCAATCCGAACAAGCCGCCATTCGACAAGCTTGAGCTTCGCCAGGCATTGGCCTATGCGATCGACAAGGAAGGCATTACGCAGGGGATCCTCGGCGGACTGGACAAGCCGATCGCCGAGATGGTGACGCCGGCGCATTTCGGCTGGAGCGATACGATCAAGGGGCTGCCTTTCGATCCCGAAAAGGCAAAATCATTGATCGCAGCTGCCGACAAACCGGCCAAATTTCAGCTGACGATCGGCGCCTTTTTTGACCAGAGGGTTGCTGAAGCCATTCAGCAGGAGCTGCAGGATGTCGGGTTCGATGTCGAGATCGCCAATGTCGATACGCCAACCTTTCTGCAATTGATCCAGAAGGGGCCGGCGGATGGTCCCACACTTGCCATCAGCACATCTTCCTGTGCCTGCCAGGATGCAGACGGGGCTCTCTATTCACTCTTTCATTCCGGCAGCAGCTGGACCATCACTGCCAAGCCCGAGATCGATGCTCTGCTGGATGAAGCAGCGTCATCGCTGGATGAGAAGACGCGTCTTGCAGACTACGAAAAGGTCGGCAGCTTCATTGCAAGTGAAATACCGACCGTGCCGCTTTACCAGATGGTGTCAATCTATGGGGCGGCAAAAAATCTCGACTTCCAGCCAACGCCGAATGAGAGCTTCTTCCTCAATCGCTTAGGATGGCGGGACTAGCTTGATGGCTCTAGCATTCCAATCGCCCCACAAAAGGTCGAGAGAGTTATCAAGGCACTGGTGGAGGAGACGGGCTGAGCTCGCCTCGTCCACGAGTGCCCTTGCCGCAGCCAAGAGATCGCTGTCCCGCGGAGATCGCGGGACAATGCCTGACGAGACGTTCGGAGGGGCCGCCATGATACCGCTCCTGGCGTATCACGCGGCCACTTTACCGGTTTGTTCGAGCGCTGTTTTGGAGACCGAGGTGGACCGTCCGGCATTATTCTCGTCGGGCGGCGCGGATGGTGTGCAGGCTGAGATCAGGCTCGGGAATCAGGCGCGCTTTGCCGAGTTCAACGCGCCGTTTGCTGCCACATAGGGCGGGAGCTCCAGATTAGAGCGGAAATCGTCCCCGACATAATCGGTGTCGATGATCGACCGCCGCCGCAATTCCGGCAGGAGCCCGTTCACCAGCCGATCCTCCTGGTCCGGATTGCCGAAGCCGTGCAGAGATAGAACATCAAGGATTCCGGCCCGAAAACGCTCCTCGATCGCATCTGCGAGCTGTTCGGGCGTGCCGGCCACCGACCAGTGGCCGGTCTCCTGCGCCTGAATGATGAGCTGCCGCAAGGTCAGCCCCTCTCGTGCGTAACGACGGAAGATTTCGACGCGGCCGCGTCGCCTGTTGATGCTGGTAACCTCAGGCAGCAGCGCCTCCGGCAAGGGCTTGTCGAGCGGCAGTTCGGAAAGATCGAGATCGCCGCCGAGCATGTCCGCCAGCTTCAGGCGACCCTGCTCGTAGTCGATCCGCTCGTGTTTTTCCTTCAGGCGCCTGGCGACATCAGCATCTGAATCGCCGATCACCGAGTGGAAGGAGTTCATGATGAAGGGCAGACCTGCCGCGCGTCCGAAACTTCCGGCTCGGCGGCGCAATTCGCTCGCAAAGGCGACTGCATCCTCGAGCTTGGGCTGAGAGGTATAGACCACCTCGGCATATCGTGCGCCGACGGTCACGCCGGCTTCCGACTGGCCCGCCTGAAACTGTACGGGGCGACCTTGTGGCAAAGGCGGTACGTTCAGGGGACCGTCGACCTTGAAGTGCCTGCCGCGATAGTTGATCGGATGGAATTTTGCCGGATCAATGCCAATCGCCCCGGACGCCTTGCGCTCGGCGGCATTGCGTTCATTGGCATCATAGAGCGCATTGACGATTTCGATGAATTCAGCAGCCCGTTCGTAGCGCTCCTCCGGACTTGGCAATGTCTCGCCGAAATTCTCCTCGCCGACAGAGGAAGTCACGGCGTTCCACCCGGCGCGTCCGCCACTTGCATGGTCCAGCGTGCCGATCTGGCGGGCCAGATTGTAGGGATAGTGGAAGGTCGTGGAGACGGTGGCGATCAGGCCGATGTCGGAGGTCACCTGGCTCAAGGCGGCAAGCGCGATGATCGGTTCCTGGATGCCGGCGGTTCCGGCAAGCCCCGCCGGGTCGATGTGGAGCAGGTCGGCCGTGAACAGCCCGGTGATCTTTTCCGCTTCCGCCCTGCGGGCGAGTTCGACGGCACGCTTGATGCCGGTGACGGGGCTTGCGTCGTTTCCGGCGGAAATGACGCTGCTTGCTCCGGTCAATGTCTTCAGGCGTCGGGGACGATTGTGGGTCATAGCGAATTCCTTGGTCGTTCAAAATCTGGCCGGGTTGCGCCGGCAGCGTGAATTATGCGTTTCAGGGCAGGGCCGGCACCGCTTCGAGGAGCGCGCGGGTATAGCTGTGATGTGGACTGGTGAAGACATCCTCCACGGCGCCTGCTTCGACGATCCGTCCCTCCTTCATTACGAGAACACGGTCCGTCAGGTGATGGACGACGCCGAGATCGTGGGAGATGAAAAGCAGGGACGTTCCGGATGCGGCCTGAAGTTCCGCCAGAAGATCGAGCACCTGCGCCTGCACCGATACGTCGAGCGCGCTGACCGGCTCATCGGCCACGAGAAGTCGAGGGCGGGGCGCAAAAGCGCGCGCGATCGCCACACGTTGACGCTGGCCCCCGGAAAGCTCTCGCGGATAGCGCTTCAGGAATGTCTCGCTCAGACGGACCGCGTCCAAGACCTCGAGCACGCGCTCGTGGCGCGCGGCACCGAAGATGCTGGCGCTATCGAGGCTTTCCGCGATAATCTTTTCGACTGTATAGCGGGGATCGAACGAACTGAGTGCGTCCTGAGCTATGAACTGCATGCTGGAGCGCCTGGCGCGACGAGCATGTTCGGCCACATTGCTCCAGCCGCCGCCGTCAAGACGGACCGATCCATGATCCGGCTCCACCAGGCCGAGGACGATTTTTGCGACCGTCGTCTTGCCCGAGCCGGATTCGCCGACGATGCCGAGGGCTTCGCCGGCTACGAGATCGAAGGATACGTCATTGACGGCGAAGATGTCGGCCGATCCGCCATAGCGTTTGACGAGATTGCGGGCCGACAGAATGTGGTTGTGGCGATCGATCACTTTTGCGGGCAGGGGCACGCGCTGCTGCGTATTCGACCTGGGAATGGCAGGCACCTGCTCGCCCTCCGCTTTCGTGACGGATGTGGGTGATAGCCGAAACCCTCTGGATGCTGCTGAAGGCACGGCGTCCAGCAATTGCTGGGTATAGGGATGGCGGGGTTTTCCCAGTATCTGTTCGGTCGCACCTTCCTCAACAATCCTGCCGTTGTTCATGACGAGCACGCGATCGGCAAGATGGGAGACGACGGCCAGATCATGGCTGATCAGGAGAAGCGTGTGGCCGGCCTTGCGCCGTTCGAGAAGCAGGTCGAGGATCTGCTTTTGAACCGTTGCATCGAGTGCCGTCGTTGGCTCGTCGGCAATCAGCAGCGATGGGTGCCGGGCTATGGCGGTGGCGATGAGGGTGCGCTGGCGCAAACCGCCCGAAAGCTGGTGCGGATATTGCGGCAGTCGTCGCTCCGGATCGGGGATACCGACCGATTGCAGCAGCAGGCGGCTGTCTTCGCGCCGATCGGGTCGACGAAAGAGGCGGCGTCCGCCGAAGGCGTCGGACAATTGTTGAGAAATCCGCCTCAGCGGGTCGAGGGAGACGAGCGCATCCTGGAGGACGAAGCCGATCTTTTCGCCGCGAAGACGCCGCCATTGCCTTTCGTCGAAGTCGCGAACGTCGGTTCCGTCGATATCGAAGCGGTCAGTATGAACGGCTGCATTCAGGGCGGCAAGACCGATGATCGAGCGCGCCGTCACCGATTTGCCGGAGCCGGATTCTCCGACAAGCGCGACCGCTTCGCCCTTGTCGATCGTCAGATCGATGCCGTGGACCACCCTGTTGTCGCGACCATCCCGGGGAAATCCGATCGTCAGATTACGAATGTCGAGTACCGGGGTCACGATGGCCTCCTGCCTTCAAACGCAAGCTGCCAGCGTCTTCCAAGCACACTTATGGAGATAACCGTCAGTGTGATTGCGAGGCCGGGCCAGACACCGATCCACCAGGCCACCCGGAGATAATTGCGTGCCTCAGCCAGCATCGCGCCCCATTCCGGGGCAGGGGGTTGCGGTCCCATACCAAGAAAGCTCAGGCCCGCAGCCTGTATGATGGTCGTGCCGAGGCCGATCGTCGCCAGGATAGGCACCTGTGCCAGGGCGTGGGGCAAAATATGGCGCGCGACCAGCACGCTGCGTCTCAGTCCGAATGTCCTTGCCTGTTCGACATAGCCGCTCTTGGCGATCACAAAGGTCTGTGCGCGCACGACCCTGGCAAAGCGTGGCACGGACGCGACACCAAGCGCGAAGATGAGATTGACTGTGCCAGGTCCGGTAAAGGAGATCAGCACGAGCGCCAGAAGCAGGTCCGGAAATGATGAAATCACGTCTAGAAAGCGCGAGATGGCCTCATCGACGAGACCGCGGGTGAGACCCGACAAAAGGCCGAGAAAGGCCCCGACGATCGCGGCGATCGCAACCGCGCTGACACCGATGAGGATGGAGTAACGAGCGCCGTAAACAACCCGCGAGAAGACATCCCTCCCGAGATGATCCGTACCGAACCAATGTTCCGTCGATGGTGGCAACTGCGCCTGCAATGGATCGGCGGCAATCGGATTGGCAGCTGTGAGAACTTGCGGCCAGATGGTTGCGATCGCCACCAGCAGCAGGAAAATCGCAGAAAGGATAAACCCTGGACTTGCAAACCGGACGTGCAGCCTCAGCTGGCGCCGATCTGCTTCCCGCTCTGAAGAGGAGGAGATGCTCAATGGCCCGCCTCCGTATTCTGATTGCGCAGGCGGGGATCGAGCAGCAGATACAGCACGTCGACCAATGTGCTGAGGACGACATAGATGAAGGCTGACAGGATGGCGACCGCAAGCACGACGGGCAGATCGTGCGCCAGCACGGCGTCGACCGTAATCCGCCCCAGCCCGGGTCTGCCAAATACCGCTTCGGTGATGACGGCGCCGGACAGCAGATTGCCGACCAGCCAGCCGGCAAGCGTCACGGCGGGAAGTGCGGCGTGCCGCAGGCCGTGCCGCAGCCTTAGCACGAAGTCATTTACGCCCCAGCTCTTGACTGTCAGCATGAAGGGTTCTTCCAAGGCCCGTTCGAGCCCCTCGCGCAGCACCTGTCCGATGACGGCGCCGAGCGACAGGCCAAGCGACAAGGCCGGCAAGACGAGCGCTGAAAATGTCCGATCGCCTGCGACGGGGAAGAGTTTCAAGGTGAAGGAGAATATGAACAAAAGCACGATGCCGAGCCAGAAGGACGGCGTCGAGATGAGGATAAGTTCGAGGCCACCGGCGATGCTGCGGGGCAGGCGCTTGCCGGCGGTCAACAGGGCGCTGGCAACAGCAAAGACCACGGCGACGACGAGGGCGGCCGCAGTCAGCTTCAACGTCGGCAGCATCTGCGACAAGACCAGGCCGGAAACATCCGTCTGCAGGATATAGGATCGCCCGAAATCGCCATGCAGAACACGTTGAAGATAGGTCAGATATTGCGCCAGTAGCGGCTTGTCCAATCCCCATTCAAGGCGGATGGCCGCCTCCACCTCCGGCGTGCGCAATTGCTCGCCGATCAAGAGGCTGACGATATCGCCAGGGGCCAGATGAATGCTGATGAAACTCAATGTTATCGCGGCCCATAGGACCGCGATGGCGGATCCAATCCGCATCAGGATCTGTGATGCCAGGCTGTTGCGCTTCAGCCGGCGTTTGCGCGAAAGCCAAGCCGAAGGGTTTTCGTCGAAGGCCGTCGTATTGTCAGCAGTCATGATCGGTCACTCCTTCACCGTCCCCGGCTGTTGCCGGGGACGCGTTGACGATACGGTTCATTCGCTGCGCCAGATGTCGTAGGCGCTCTCCGGCAATTGCTTGAAGGGCCGGAAGCTGATGCCCTTCACATAGCTTGCCGCTGCCACCTGGTCCTCAGGCTCGTAGAGCGGCAGGGCATAGGCCTGATCGAGAATGGCGAAGCGCTGCAGCTTCGAATAGAGATCGAAGCGCTTCTTCTGGTCCAGCGTCGAGGCGGCCTCGTTCAGCCACTGCGACAGCTCGGGCGCAAAGGCGCGGCTGTAGTTGATGCTGCCACCCCTATCGAGGGGAAGGTAGTGATACTCTATGTCGATCGCATCCGTCGGCGTATTGGAATTGGCGATCGAGCCGAACTGGCCGGTCTTGCGCCGATCGGTGTAGGTGCCGGCATCCACGAAAACGATCTTGAGATCGATGCCGGCATTCTGGCGCGCCTGCGCCTGCAGGGCCTGCAGCAAGACGTCACGCTGATCGCGCACCGTCGCCTGTGCCTGGATGACCTCGATGGTCAGTCGCTTGCCATCCTTTGTCCTGAAGCCGTCGGCATCCCGCGCGGTCCAGCCGGCCTCGTCAAGAAGCGTATTTGCGGCCTTGGGATCTGGCCTATATGCCGCCTCGATGCTCTTGTCGTAGAATTGCGGATCGATCGGTGATGTGATGCCCCATGCGCGCGTGCGTTCTCCGCGATAGACGGCTTTCAACACCGCATCGACATCGATTGCTGATATCAGGGCCTTGCGCACCTTGAGATCCTGAGTCGGCCCCCAGGTGACATTGAGGAACAATGAATAGGGTGTGCCCGTATTGAGAGCCGTCTGATAGCTGAAGTCTGGATTGTCCTTGAAAAGGCTGGCGTCGTTGCCGGCGATCCCTTCGATCACGTCGACCTGGCCGGAGGAGAGCGCCCCAGTCCGGACCGAGGATTCGGACAGGAAGCGGTAGGTCACCTCATCCAGATAGGCTGGCCCCTGGTGAGTTGATGTCTTGGGTGACCAATTGTAGGCCGGATTCTTGACGAACTGGATATCCTGCCCCTTGGCATAGCGCTTCAGGATGAACGGGCCGGTCCCTGCGATCTCCGGTCCGCCGGATTTCAGCTGCGTCGAATTGAAGGCTGCGGGCGAAAGGATCTCCAGGCTCGTGGCATAATCGAGAAAGGGGGCATAGACCTGGTTCAACGTGAAGGAGACGGTATGGTCGTCCAGCGCCTTTGCTTCGACAATGCGCGAGACCGGTCCAGCGCTCACGCTACCGCTATAGGCGGCATCCTTGAGCCTGGTGAAATTGGTGATGACCGCCTGCGCATCGAGCTTCTGCCCATCGGTGAAGCTGACATCTTCACGAAGCTTGAACGTGTAGGTCTTGCCGTCGTCGGAGATCTTGTATTCGGTCGCAAGCCAAGGAACGTAGCCGCCATCGGCGCTGCGGGCCAGCAGCGACTCGTAGGCGTTTCGCAACAGCAGCTTGGTTTTATCCTGCCCGTTGAGCTGCGGATTGAGCGTGGCCGGTTCCGTCTCAACGCCCCATGTCAACTTGCCGCCGCTGACGGGCGTGCCGTCCGCCGCCATTGCAAGGCCCGACAGCATGGAGGTTGCAAGCATGGCTGCGAAGAGGCTAAGAAAATGTCTGCGAATAATCATTTATCGATATCTCCTTTTGAAAAATCTTTGAGAACCCAAACTCAGGCCTGTTGCTGGAGCCAGACGTCGTAGGCGTTTTCAGGTAGGCGCTTGAACGGGCGAAAGCCGACGCCCTTGACTGAGGCCGACGCGGCGATTTGGTCGTCCGGAACATAAAGCGGCAGGCCGAGCGCCTGTTCGCGGAGTGCGAAACGCTGCAGCGCCGAATAGATCCCGAAGCGCTTCTTGACGTCGAGCGTAGAGGCGGCCTCGGCAAGCCAGGCGGATATTTCAGGCGCCACGGTGCGGCTGTAGTTGATCGATCCACCCTTCTCGCGCGGTAGATAGTGAAAATAGAGCGTGAGGCCGTTTTCCTGCGTCGTGGTCGAGTTTGGAATGATGCCGTATTGGCCGTCATTCTGCCTGTTGGCATAAGTTCCGGCGTCGACATAGCGCAAGGCGACATCGATGCCCGCATTCTGTCTGGCCTGGGCCTGGACAGCCTCGAGAAGAACGTCGCGCTGATCGCGCAAGGTCGCCTGCGACTGGACAATCTCGATTGTCAGTCGCTTGCCCTCCTTCGTCCGGACGCCATCGCCGTCCCTGCTCGTCCAGCCGGACTCGTCGAGCAATCTGTTGGCAAGATCGACGTCGAAGCCGTAGCTGCCCTCGATGCTCTTGTCGTAGAAATCGGTGTCGGCCGGTGTCAGGACACCCCATGCCCGCTTGCGCTCGCCACGGTAGACGGACTGAATGATCCGTTCGACATCGATCGCAGCCAAGAACGCCCTGCGTATCTTGACGTCGCTCGTTGGCGCATTGGCGACATTCAGGTAGAGCGTATAGGGCGTGCCGGTATTCAGTGCGCTTTGATAGGTGAAATCGGGATTATCCCGGAAAAGCGCGGCGTCATTGCCCGAAATGCCCTCGATGACATGCACCTGGCCTGAGCTCAGCGCGCCGGTGCGAACGGCGGATTCAGGCAGGAAACGATAGATCACCTCATCGAGATAGGCCGGTCCCTGGTGACCGGCATTGCCGGGAGCCCAATTATAGGCCGCGTTTCTGACGAAGCGGATTTCCTGACCTTTGACATAGCGATCCAGGATGAAAGGGCCGGTGCCTGCGATTTCAGGCCCACCCGCCTTCAACTGCGGCGATGAGAACGATTTCGGCGAGATGATCTCGATGCTGGTCGCGCCATCAAGGAAAGGTGCATAGACGTCCTTGAGCGTCAGCACGACCGTATGGGCATCGCGTGCGACCGCCTCGGAAATATGAGAGACGTGACCGGCGCTGATGCTGCCGGAATAGATCGGCTCTTTCAGTTTGAGGAAATTCGTGACCACGGCTGCAGCGTCGAATGTCTCTCCATCGCCGAAGATCACGTCCTCACGGAGGTTGAAGGTATAGGTCCTGCCATCCTCGGATATCGCATAGTCTTTCGCCAGCCACGGCACATAGCCGCCATCCGCGGAGCGGGCGAGAAGGCATTCGTAGGCGTTGCGCAGAACCAGCTTCGCCTTGGCCTGGCCGTTCAGATGCGGGTTGAGCGTCGTCGGCTCCGTTTCGACACCCCAGCTCAGGGATCCGCCGGGCGCAGGCTTGTCATCCGCCAGCGTTTCGCTCGCTCGCAGTCCGGTGGACAGAGACAGAGCAGCAATCGCTGAACTCTTCAGGAAATCTCTTCTGGTTACCACGCTATTCTTTCCCATGTCATTTTGGACTGGTTTCCAATCAGGCAGCGGCGGCCTTGCGCGCGCCGGCCAGCAATTCGATGGTGCCAAGGCGGTGCGCACCTTCGGAAACCGGGCAGTCGATCACAAATTCTTCGATGCCGAATTCCTTGTGCAGGCGCTGAAGCTCCAGATGGACGTCGGCCGGTGTTCCGCGAATGACGCGGGGGCTTCTCTCTTCTATCCGATAGTCGGTCGCGCCTGCCTGGCGAACATATTCGAGCGCCTGCTCGCGGCTGCCGACATTGACGCTTTGTCCATCCTTGATTTGCAGGTGGAACCGGCGCGTGTCGCCCAGGAGACTGTCGGCAAGAGAGGCTGTTTGCGCCGTGACGATGCTGACAGCGAGCAACGCAGTCTTGCCGCCCATCTGCCGATAGGTCGACAGCGATTGCGAGATCGCTTCGTCGTCACCATGGATATGACCTGCATAGACAAAACCCCAGCCGAGGCGAGCGGCCAATCTTGCGCTGTCGGGGCTTGCGCCGAGCAGAAAACGGCCGGGCGGCTCGTCAGGTGCTGGAAAGGCTGCAAGGTCCGCTGCTTTGCCTTCCTCGCCCTGTTCATGCCGCAAGAAGCCATCCAGTTCGCTCAACTGCGCTTCGAACGATGGCTTGCGCGAGGGATCATATGCTTTCTGGAGAGCGCCGGTCGAAAGCGGAAGACCGCCCGGCGCCTTGCCGACCCCAAGGTCGACGCGTCCTGGCGCCAGGGCCGCCAGCAAATTGAAATTCTCGGCAACCTTGTAGGCGCTGTAATGCTGAAGCATCACGCCACCGGAACCTATGCGGATGCGCCGGGTATGTGCCAGCAGGTGGCCGATCAATATTTCGGGGGAGGAGCTTGCGAGTTTTGGAGAATTATGGTGCTCAGCGACCCAGAAACGCCGATAGCCCAATTCTTCGGCTCGTCTGGCGAGCGCCAGGCTGCGCTGCAATGCCTGCGATGCACGCTCGGCGCCATCAATCGGGCTCTTGTCGAGAAAACTCAGGGCGTAAGACATCTGTCCTCATAGGTCGTCGGCAATATCAATTGTTATAATCTATATTTTTAATAGATTATTAGATCGAGCAATGATGTTTTAATCGTCGGCTGCACAATGAAAGATCATGCCGCGCGAAGCCTTCCTGAAATTATGTGTTCAGAGACAGCGAAGCATTTGATGGCATCGAGAGGCTGCGGGGTCACTAGGTTCCTGATGGCAACTTGCCTCTGCAGAACCTTCAGGCGCTCCCCAGGAGGCGTTTCAGTGGCGCATATCATCGTCCGTTGCTCGAAGACTTTCGAAGTCGCGGATGCGCGAGCGGGCGAGGTCAATGATCCCGGTACTCGCGCATTCTTCGAATGCGATTATCTGTCTTTCTCCAGCTTCATTTTCGACACGACAAAACGGATTGCTCAGCTGTCTCCCGCATATGCGGATATCGTGCCCGCCGTTCAATCGGCGAGGCCGGCGCTTGCAGCCGTGCCATCGATGTCCAGCTCGACACCTGCCTGGACCATGGGGCGCTGGAGCGTTCGATGACCTCTGGACTCGAGCAGGCCGTCGGTCGGCATCATCCATTTACCTAAACATTCTGATGATTGTCGGAACCAAAAGCGCACGCCTGCGTAGACTTAGGCGGGGAGCTTCGTTCGGTTGTAGCGAGGAGCGGAGTGCCTTGAACCGCTTCAATACCCAGGAAGGGTAATTTGCTTTCATTCTACGGCGACACGCAGAGTAACTTCGAAAGGGGACCTGATGTCGAGTTACACACCCTTGGTCCTGTTTTTCATCTCTGCGGGGCTGCTGATTTGCATGATTGGTATCGGTTTGGCTTCCCTTATTCAGTAAAAAATATCACAGATGACGCTTCTGGATGAGCGGAAGCTGGTGGTCGGGGCTGAAGAGATTCGAGGGCACCTGAGCGATTAAAGCCGGAATCCAGGATATGTCAGGTGTCACTCGCTGTTAGGTGAATTTCGGCCCGACCGTCGACGTCGGATTTTCCTGGAAGCGCCGGAAGCGTGTTATGGATGTTTATGTCAGTATTTCTATTGTGATTTCTATTGTTAGAGAGATGCTTTCCATAGGGGTTGCAGCCTCGGACGCGAAACATGGGACGACATGAGCGTATCACGGTTAGGGAATGGCGGTCCGCGCAAAACCAGTCTCTATGAGGAGCTCTTTGGGCGGCTGAAGGCCGAGATTCTCGATGGGACAGTGCCTGACGGCGCAGTGCTGACGGAAGCAGCGCTTGCGGATTTGATAGACAGCAGCCGGGCGCCGGTACGCCACGCGCTCCAACTCCTGTTCGATGAGGGATTGATCACACGGTTTGACGGTCGCGGTTTCATTGTCGGCAAGTCGGGAACGCCGCCGAAGCGGATCAAACTTGCGGACTATCTCGGCAAATTGTTCGCTGAGGATGGCGACAGGCCGATATTCGCCTGGCAGGCGCTTTATGAAGATGTCGAGAGCATTGTTGTCTATCGTTCCTTCTTTGGCCGTTATCGCATCAATGAAAACGAGCTGGCGCGGCATTTCGGCGTCGGGCGCGGAGTAGCACGCGATGTGTTGTTAAAGCTGGAAACGCTCGGCATCACGGAAAAGGACGATAATTTCCGCTGGTCGATCGTACCGCTCGACAGCCAGCGCATTCGCGACCTCTATGAGGTGCGCGAGCAGATCGAGCCGGTGGCGCTCGCAAGCGCCTTGAGCGGACTGTCCGAAGAACACGTCGATGCGATGCTTTCAAGGCTGTCGCTGGCGCTCGCGGATTACCCCGATGTCTCGGCCTCGACCATGTACGAGCTGGAACTCGATCTTCATCAGCGCAGCCTGCAGGCCTGCCCGAACAAGGAGTTCCTGAATATTCTGAAGCGGACGCATTGCATCCTCACGCTCAGCAAGCACGTCGTCGGCAGTCGCATCAAGATGCCGGAATACGAGCCGTTCCTCGCTGAGCATATCGGTGTCTTCAAGATGGTGCAAAAGCGCAATGAGGAAGGGCTGCAAAAAGCGATGCGAGATCATATCCATAATTCGCAGCCCAATGTGCAGGCGCGTGCCACCTATATCCGTGAACACTATCAGCCGGACGAATACAGTTTCATCATCTAACGCGCAGCGGTATCAGGTGATCGCGCCGACCTGCCAGGGCACGAATTCATTATCGCCATAGTCGAAGGTCTCGCTCAGCGTCTTCTTGCCGGAGGCGACAGCGATGATCTCCTCGAAAATCCGTTCGCCGGCTGCCTCGATCGTATCGTCGCCGCTGACGATGTCGCCGCAGTTGATGTCCATATCCTCGCGCATATGGTTGTACATCTCGGTGTTGGTGGCGATCTTGACGCAAGGCGCCGGCTTGAAGCCGGAGACGGAGCCTCTACCCGTCGTAAAGCAGATCACATTGCAGCCACCGGCAACCTGGCCGGTGACGGCGACCGGGTCGTAGCCGGGCGTGTCCATGAAGACGAAGCCGGGCTCGTCGACGATCTCCGAATATTCGTAGACGGCCTTCAAAGGCATGGAGCCACCCTTGGCGACGGCGCCGAGAGACTTTTCCAGGATCGTCGTCAATCCGCCGAGCTTGTTGCCGTAGGAGGGATTGTTGTTGAGCTCCGCGCCGTTGCGGCGGGTATAGTCGCGCCACCAGTCGATCCGGGAGAGCAGCTTTTCGGCGACCGCGGGCGTGACCGCCCTGCGCGTCAGCAGATGTTCCGCGCCATAGATCTCCGGCGTTTCCGCCAGAACCGAGGTGCCGCCATTGCGCACGAGAAGGTCGGAGGCATAGCCGAGCGCCGGATTGGCCGAAATTCCCGAATAGCCATCCGAGCCGCCGCACTCCAAAGCGAGCTTGATCCCCGAGAGCGGCTGGACCGTGCGTTTGGCGGAATTCACCTCCGGCAGCATGTCCTTGATCATTTCGGAAGCGGCCGCGATCGTCTTGCGGGTGCCACCAAGATCCTGGATCGTCATGGTGCGCAGGCGGTTTCCTTCCTCAAGCTTGTAGTGCTCCAGGATGGGCGCGATCTGATTGGTTTCGCAGCCAAGGCCGATCATCAGGATACCGCCGAAATTCGGATGCCGCGCATAGCCCTGAAGGGTACGGGCCAGATAGCGGTAGCCTTCCGACTGGGTGTTGATGGCGCAGCCGCCGCCATGGGTAAGCGCCACCACGCCATCGACATTGTCGAAGCCGTCAAGCCCACCGGTGCGATTGAAATGCTCGGCGATATATTTGGAAACGGTCGCCGAGCAGTTGACCGTCGTAATGATACCGATGAAATTGCGCGTACCGACCCCACCGGCACCGCGGTCGAAGCCCATGAAGGTCCGACAGTCCTCGCGCGGCAGCATGCCCGCTTCTTCGATATCGACGCTGAACTGGTAGGGATGATCCGATTCGATCACCGCCAGGTTCTGTAGATGGACATGGCCGCCGGCCGGAATGAATTGTGTCGCGACACCGATGGGCTGGCCAAACTTGCGGATCTCCTGGCCGGTCTGGATGTCGCGAACCGCGACCTTGTGGCCGCGCGGGATCTGATCTGCAGCAGCCAAGCCGTCAATGCCGGTTGGGCTACCAGCGCGGATCATCGCGCGAGCGACAGCGACATCATCGATGGGATTGAGCAGGATGACCGGGGAAACGGCGGACATGAGAAATTCCGTATGGTTGGATTAAATGTCTATTGCTAGCAATAGACAATTATTCGAGGGAGGACGTCAAGCACGATCAACATCGGTGGCTAGCTTCTTCTTCAATCGTGTGGTTGGCGCGCGAGCCAGCCAGAGAGATCGGCTTCGGCACGTTCGAGCGCACTGTGATTGAGCAGTTTTCTCAGAAACGCCACGGCAACTGCGCGCGCTCTGAGATTGAACCGCCCGTCATCATCCTGGCCGCCGAGCGGCTGATAGACGCCGAGTTTGACGTATAGCTGCTGCAATCGGTTCTGGACGCTGCGTACCGAGAGATTGCGCCTTTGGGCGATGGCGCGATCGGTCAGTCCAAGCGCGATATCGATCAGAATCTCATATTCGGCCTCGGTAAAGCCGTTGACATTGCCGAGGCTTTTTTGCTGCATGCCGCGCACTTCGCGGTCGATCACGCATTGGCTCTCGATGAAGATGCTGCGAAGCGCCAGCTTCAGGCGGTCGTCAGAGGCCGATTTCAGGACGTAACCATAGACGGCGCCGACAGGGACGATGCGCGAGACGCCGCGAACATAGGCCTCGTCCGAATAGTTCGACCAGAACAGAATGCGCGTTTCCGGCCGTTCCTTCCATATGGTGCGAGCCGCCTCGATGCCATTGCGCTGACTCATCTGCAGATCCATGACGATGTGAGCGGATTTCAGATCCCGCGCCAGCCGTTCGCCCGCATTGCCGTTTTCCGCCTCCAGCACGCCATCGCATTCGGGAAGTGCGGCGCGGACCGCTTCATTCAGATAGGAGCGATGAAGCGGATCGTCCTCGATGATCAGAACCTTCATGCCGCAGCTCCTCCCACCGATTGCGCCTTGGCAGGCAGGCTGACGCTGACGGTTGTTCCACGGGACGCAGCCGCAGCCTTGATCGTAAAGCGCGCTGAGATCAAGCGCGCGCGCGTCCTCATGTTTTCGATACCGCCGCCCGAAGATCTGCGGCTATTTCCAAGTCCAACGCCGTCATCCATGACATCAATGGTGACGGCACCCTCGGCCGCTTTCAGATGAACCTCGATGCTCTCAGCCTGAGCGTGGCGAATAGCGTTATTGATGGCCTCCTGCGCGATGCGGAAAAGGGCAATGGACACCGATTGTTCAAGGCAGTCGATCGCGCCACCGGTGTCATCGTTCAGGATCCAGGTCAAAGTCGCCTCGCTCTCCTGGATTGACCGTTCAAGATGGTTCTCCACTGCCTGTGCGAAGCCGAAAAGTTGAAGAACCGAGGGCTTGGCTTCCTCAATGATCTGGCGAAGATCGTGCATGCTGTGCTGCAAGCCACGAAACAGCGGCTCAAGCGCTTCGCCGGTGACATCGGGCTGGCGGGCAAGCCGTTCCAGCCGCCGGGAAAGGCGCGTCAGGTCGGCAAGAATCTGATCATGCAGGTCCATGCCGATGCGCTGACGTTCGGCCTCCAACGCCTCGGTCAGTTTCAGGGCGCCGAGGCGCAGACCCTCTTCGCGGGCACGGGCCTCGGCTTCCACGATCGCCGATCGTTTGGCCTGGTCAGCGGCACGGATTGCAAAGAAATGCGGTGCCAGGAGGTCGGCAATCACGCGGGCACTTTCTATATCCTGCATGGTGTAGAGACCGGTCTGGTGACTTGAGCAGGACAAAGCACCGATGACGTGGCCCTGAACCTTGAGGGGCACGTGCAGACGGCTGTGTAGCGATTGATGAAAGATCGGATGCGAGAAAGCACCCTGAAAATGGAATTGCGGATCACTCCAGGCATCGTCGGTTAGGAGGTAGTCGGTCTCGCCCCAAAGAAGCGTGCGGATGGGGCTGTTGCTCACGGGCGCCGGAAAGCGGCGACCCCAATCCGTCTCCAGTCCGCTCTCGTAGGCGGTATGAAACTGTTCATCCATCAGGATGATACAGACGTCGAGATGGTCATGCGGGATGACATGGCTGATTTCGGCAGCGACCGCCTGGATGACCGAGTGAAAGTCGAGCTGGCCGGCAAGAAGCCTTGATATGTTGAGATAATGGTCGAAGACCGATTGCGGCGCCAGATCGCGCAAGACACGCCCTCCCAGGCAATGCGTCGACCCTTACTCCTCCGGCCGCTCGCAGCATGCAGATTTCCGACGCTATTAAGCGCCGATCCGGGTGATCCGTCTTGCGGATTTGCGCATCTTTTCTGCGGGATCCCGCAAGGTCCCGCCCTTTAAGCGCCTGTACAAGCGTCACAATCTCGGACATCCTGTTTTTACTGACAGGGGAACCTTCAGTGCAAATATTATTTTCGATCGTTCGTTGAGGAGCGCGTTCGAAAATCTTGGCCTGGAAGATGAAGTACAGGCTCTTTGGGAGGAAAAAATGAATATTGCCAAGATGCTTATGGCATCCGCCGTCATCGCTTGCGTTGCTGCGCCGGGTGCTGCCTTTGCCGATACGTCGTCCAAGAAAATTGCATTGTCGAACAATTATGCTGGCAATTCCTGGCGCCAGGCCATGCTGACCAGCTGGCAGAAGGTGACGGGTGAAGCGGTCAAAACCGGAGTCGTTGCCGCCGCCGATCCGTTCACAACGGCCGAAAACCAGGCAACCGAACAGGCCGCCCAGATCCAGAACATGATCCTGCAGGGTTATGATGCGATCGTCATCGATGCCGCATCGCCGACAGCACTGAACGGTGCGATCAAGGAAGCCTGCGATGCCAAGATCGTCGTCGTCTCCTTCGACGGTATCGTTACCGAACCCTGCGCCTGGCGCATCGCCGTCGACTTCAAGGGCATGGGTGCCAGCCAGATCGAATATCTCGCCAAGAAGATGCCGAAGGGTGGCAATGTGCTTGAGATCCGCGGGCTTGCCGGCGTCTCGGTCGATGATGAGATTTCGGCCGGTATCCACGAGGCTGCCGCCAAATATCCGCAGTTCAAGATTGTCGGTTCGGTTCATGGCGACTGGGCTCAGGATGTGGCGCAGCGTGCCGTTGCTGGTATCCTGCCGAGCCTTCCCGATATTGCTGCGGTCGTGACCCAGGGCGGTGACGGCTATGGTGCCGCCCAGGCCTTTGCCGCGGCCAAGCGTCCGATGCCCACGATCGTGATGGGCAACCGTCAGGATGAGCTTGCCTGGTGGAAGAAGGAGAAGGATGCCAATGGCTATGAGACGATGTCGGTCTCGATCGCGCCCGGCGTCTCAACACTCGCCTTCTGGGTCGCCCAGCAGATCCTTGACGGTCAAGAGGTAAAGAAGGATCTGGTTGTCCCGTTCCTGCGCATCGATCAGGACAATCTCGAAACCAACCTTGCCACCACGCAGGCGGGCGGTGTCGCCAACGTCGAATATACGCTCGACGACGCCAAGAAGGTCATCGCCGCGGCGAAGTAGCCGATTTTCGCAAGCCGTAAAGACTGGCGCCGCCGATGAAAAGGCGGCGCCCGCCGATGCAACGCCCGACCGGACGATCCATGATTGCAGCCAAAGACAATGCTTTGAAGAGACAGGATGCCGGCCCGCAAGCCGTCGTCTCGGCCCGGGGCATCAAGGTGCATTTCGGTGCTGTGAAAGCGCTCGATGGTGCCGATCTGACGGTTCATGCTGGCGAGTGCATAGGGCTCGTCGGTCATAATGGTGCCGGCAAGTCGACGATCGTCAACGTCATCAATGGTGGTCTCAGCCCGCACGAGGGCAACGTCACCTATGAAGGGGACAGCACTGTGCACGGCGTCAACGCGGCGCGCGCGCACGGCATACGCTGCGTCTTTCAGGAATTGTCGCTCGCCCCCAATCTCACCGTCGTCGAGAATATGCGGGTTGTCCATCGCGGCCTTGCCGGCTGGAACTGGCGGCGGCAGGCAGCGATCATCGTTCGTGCCAAGCTCGACGAGATTTTTGCCGGTCACAGGATCGACGTCATGCGGACAGTCGGCGAACTCTCGATCGCCGAGCGGCAGATGGTAGAGATCGCGATCACCTTTTGTGCCGTCGGCGAGAAGCCGAAGCTGGTCATCCTGGATGAACCTACCTCTTCGCTCGATGCGGGGCTTGCGGCGCAGTTGATGGCCTATGTGCGCGGCTTCGTGCAGGCCGGTGGCGCTGTCATGCTGATCTCGCATATTCTCGGCGAGATCCTTTCGACGGCGGGCCGCATTCTGGTCATGAAGGACGGCCGCGTCGTCGCCGATCGCAGCGCCCAGGATTTCACTGTTCATAGTCTGGTCCAAGCAATGGGCAGTGTCGTCAAGGAGCAGGACCGCAAGCGCAGGAGCGGGGAGGGCGCCGCATCGCCTTCTCTCCTTGCGTTGCCGGCACGAGGCGGCAAGGGCCTTGGCTTCAACGTCCGCAAGGGCGAGGTGATAGGGCTCGCCGGACTGGCCGGCCACGGTCAGACCGACATGCTGCTCGATCTCCATCGGTCGCTTTCAAGCAACTGGTTGCCGGGCAGGCAGGGCAATATTGCCTTCGTCGCCGGCGACCGGAGCCTGAACGGCACTTTCCCGCTGTGGAGCATCCTGAAAAACCTCAGCCTTGCCTCACTGGGCGACTTTTCAAGAATGTCTGTCGTCGACAGCGGGCAGGAGGATCGCCTCGGAGCGGACTGGAAAGGTCGCATCGAAATTCGTACGCCGACGATGGCAAACGGCATTCTGTCCTTGTCCGGCGGCAATCAGCAGAAAGTTCTGTTTGCCCGCGCCTTGGCCACGACGGCGTCGATCGTGCTGATGGACGATCCCATGCGCGGTGTCGATATCGGTACCAAACAGGAGGTCTACAGGATCTTGAACGACGAGGCTTCGTCCGGCCGGACTTTCATCTGGTATTCAACGGAGATGGACGAGATCCGTCTTTGCGACCGCGCCTATGTCTTTCGCGATGGCGCCATCGTCGCCGAGTTGGTTGGAGAGCACATCACGGAGGAAAATGTGCTGGCGGCTTCCTTTGCGGGGGAGGGCGCATGAGCCGTCCGTCATCCGCTACCCTGCGCCTGCTCATTCCGGCGCTATCGCTTGCCGTGCTGCTCGCCGCGGTCTTTTATCTGCAGCCGCGCGCCATGAGCTATATCGGTCTCAATCTGCTCTTCAATCTCGCCGTACCGATTGCCTTGGCGACGATCGCGCAGATGATGATCATGTCGGTCAACGATCTTGACCTGTCGATGGGGACCTTCGTCAGCTTCACGGCCTGCGTGGCGGCGACCTATCTGCAATCCTCTCCGCTCATCGGCATCCTCATTCTGGCGGCCGCAATCGCCGTCTATGCCGCGATCGGCATCGTCATCTATGTCAGGGATCTGCCATCGATCGTCGTCACGCTCGGCATGAGCTTCGTCTGGGGCGGCCTTGCAGTTCTATTGTTGCCGGCGCCGGGTGGCACCGCGCCGGATTGGGCGCGCTGGCTGATGACCTCGAAACCGCCGCTTGTTCCTATGGCGATCATAGCGAGCGTGGTCATCGCGCTGTTTTCCCATCTGATCGTCATGCGCTCCTCTTTCGGGGTGCTTATCCGCGGCGTCGGCGGCAATCAGCGATCGCTGCAGCGGGCCGGCTGGTCCGTCGTCAGCCTGCGTGCGGCGGCTTATGCGCTGGCTGGCTTCTTCGCCGTACTTTCCGGTATTGCGCTGGTCGGGCTCACCACCTCGGCGGATGCGAACATCGCGCTGCGTTACACATTGCTGTCGATCGCCGGCGTCATCCTCGGTGGTGGCGAATTTACCGGTGGCCGCGTCTCTCCGGTGGGTGCCGTCATCGGCGCGCTGACGTTGACCTTGGCGGGTTCCTTCCTGTCATTTCTGCGTATCTCGCCCGACTGGCAGATCGGCGCACAGGGCGCGATCCTGATTATTGTGCTTGCCCTCAGGCTCTTGCTCAATCGCGTCGAAAAGCGGGAGAAACAATCATGATCGCTTTTCGCACGCTTGGCCGCAAGCCCTGGATCTGGTCTTTCATCGCGGCAATCGCGGTGTGGATCATCACCGTCCTCTTCACCGGCGGCGCCAGTTCTATCGGTCTCTCACAGGCCGCACTCACCTTTGCGGCATTCTCTGTTATCGTCGGCATCGGGCAGATGTTCGTCATCACGCTCGGGCCGGGTAACATCGATCTTTCCGTGCCTGCCACCATGACGCTTGCCGGTACGATCGCGCTGAAACTCATGAATGTCGAAGACAGCATGATCGTGCCGGGTCTGCTGGTGTCGGTTGTGATCGGGCTTGGCATCGGCATCGGCAACTATGCGCTGATCAAGCTGCTGCGCATTCCGCCGATCATCGCAACGCTCTCCATGAGCTTCATCATTCAGTCGACCGCCATCTGGAGCAATCGCGGCTTGCGCATCAAGCCGCCCGAATATCTGGCCGATTTCACCACGTCGGGTGTGTTCGGCATACCAAATGTCGCTATCGTCGCCCTGCTGCTGTCGGCGCTTGCCTGGATTCTCCTGGAAAAAACGATCTATGGCCGCTGGATATCGGCGATCGGCCAGAGCATGTTTGCAGCGCGCATGGCCGGCATCCCGGTCGATGGAACGCGGCTTGCGACCTATGTGCTTTGCGCCATCCTGGCCTCGATCTGCGGCTATCTGCTCGCGAGCTTCTCCGGCGGCGCAGCGCTCAACATGGGCGCGGAATATCTGTTGATGTCGATCGCCGTCGTCATCATCGGCGGGACGGCGGTTGCCGGCGGTGATTCCAACGTGCCGGGCATCTGGGGCGCCTCGCTGTTCATGTTCTTGGTTGTCTCCATGCTCAACACCTATGGTTTCGGCGCCGGCCCAAGGCTCGTTCTCACCGGTCTGATCATTATTGCCGTCATTCTCGTTGCTGGCGGCCGTCCCATTGGCGGGCGCTGAACTCGTTCCCCAAGACCCCTAGGAAAACTATGATGCCAAACGACGTCTCGTCCATTTACGAAATCTACGACACGCGCTTCCGCAATCTGGTCGTTCCAAGCGCTGGCTTGGAAGAGCTTTATTCGGATTGCCGCTGGGCAGAGGGGCCGGTATGGTTTGCCGACGCCGGATGCCTGATCTGGAGCGACATTCCCAACGAGCGCATGCTGCGCTGGGTGTCGGGCGGCTACGTCTCCGTCTTCCGCGCGCCGTCGAATTTCGCCAACGGCAACACGCGCGACCGCCAAGGGCGGCTCGTATCGTGCGAACACGGCACCCGCCGGGTGACGCGCACGGAGATCGACGGCTCCATCACCGTTCTTGCTGATAGCTATAAGGGCAAGCGGTTGAACTCACCCAATGACGTGGTCGTTCGCTCTGATGGCACGGTTTGGTTTACCGACCCCACCTATGGCATTCTCTCGAATTACGAGGGTTACAAGGCAGAGCCGGAGCAGCCGACCCGCAATGTCTACCGGCTCGATCCGTCGACGGGGGAGCTGGATGTCGTGGCGGATGATTTCCGCCAGCCGAACGGCTTGGCCTTCTCGCCGGACGAAACGAAACTTTATGTTGCTGATTCAGCGGCAAGCCACGACGTCAGCGCCCCAAGGCACATTCGCGTCTTCGACGTCGTGGATGGCAAGAAACTCGCAAACGGCCAGGTCTTCTGCAACATCGACACCGGCATTCCGGACGGTTTCCGAGCTGACGTCGAAGGCAATATCTGGACAAGCGCTGGCGACGGCGTTCATTGTTTCACGCCGGACGGCAGTTTGATCGGTAAAATCAAGATACCGCAGACGGTCGCCAATCTTACTTTTGGTGGTCCGAAGCGAAACCAGCTGTTCATAGCCGCCACGCGATCGCTTTATCGAGTGTATACGACTGCGACCGGGGTACAGGCACCCTAGTGGCATGTCAGGAGTTGTTGCCGATAATGGCCTGCGATTTCCGCGCCATCAATAATCCCCAGGCTGGGGATGTAGCGTAAGCTGGAGGTCGCGCAAACCACGGCTGCCGTCGCGGCTGCCGGTTGCGGCGACAGCGGTGAAGATGCGCTCGGCGTCGTCGTACATTTTGAGATTGAGATAGCAATATCCGCGCAGCACCATTAGGTCGACGCGCTCCTGCTGCAGCTGCGCGCGCTGGTCTAGATAGAGCAACGTCTCGTGATAGCGCTTGCCCTCGAAGGCGGAGAGTGCGCGGTCGGCCAGTATGGCGACCTGCAATTCGGCGGCGCGCTGATGGTTCATCGGTGCCTTGGTCGCAGCGACGGCCGCATCATTGGCAAGACCGGCCCGCAGATAGGCGAGGCTCTGTCCATAGGCCGCCTCTTCGCGCGATTTTGGATCCGTGTTGTTCAAGGCGGCACCGAAGGCTTCCACCGCCTCCATCGGCCGATTGAGGTTCATCAGGCACCAGCCGCGGGAAAGAGCATTGCCGGGCGTCAACAGCTCCGCGTTGACGGTGGCATTGCATCCTGCCGGCTGCCGTGTCGAGCGGGTGGCCACCCGGGCACGGGTCTCCGGTTCAGCATAATTCGAGGCAGGAGGACGGCGGGCAGGAGCTACCGGCTGCACGGGGGGCTGCGTATTGACGTAGGGCTGAGTTACCGGAAGCTGGGGCGCTACCTGAGAGACCATCGGCGGCACATTCTGCAACGCGCCTTGCTGCATCGTTGTTTGGGGTAAGGTCTGGGGCGCAGGCTGCATGGTCTGATTGGGGGACGGCAGCGGTTCTGATGCCGTCGTGCGCGGTGTCGGCTCGCCGAGCACGGCGATACGTTGGGAGCGACCGGCCCACAGTCTCTGAACTTCGGCGACGCCCACACGGTCGTTCAACTGATTGCGTGTAATGGCAAGGCCATAGGCGGAAGGCTCATCGTCGGGTTTCCAGCGCAGAGCCGTCTCGAACCAGCGTGCGGCAGCTTGCGGCTGGTTCATAGAACGCGCAAACCATCCGAGCTGCTGGGCCGTTGGGACATATTTCTGCTTTACGACTTCCGCGGCGATACGAGCGAGAACATCTTCACTGAGGTTGGCCGGTGGTTGCAGTGCCATCAGATTGGCGGTTGCCGCAAGGTAGGTCGCCATCGCGTCCTTGGATTCATTGCGCCACTTATACATGGCGTCTTCGGCTTCCTGCGGTTTGTGGTCGGCAATCAGCACCAGGGCAAGACCTTGCGAGATCGTTGCCGAATCTTCCTTCTCATGCGCGGCCTTGAACCATTGCTCGGCGTCGGGATAATCGCTGCGGCGCAGATAGTACCAGCCGAGCAGCGAATCATCGGATGCAAGGCCCTGGCTGCGGGCGACACGCTCGACCTGAGACAGATAGTCCTGCGATACCGTCAGTTTCGGATCGTCATTGCCCTGGGCGACGAAACGGCGAGCCAGATCGGTCCTGATGCTGTCGAATTCGCGCCCGCCATTGCCGTCTGGCTTTTCCATGGACAAGAGATCCTGCATCGATTGATAGGGCAGAAGGGCGGCGGCCTTCTGGATGGTCGCAAGTCTCTCCTGCGGATTGGTGCAGGCCTTCAGGATATATTTGTAGGCATCTTGGCCGCGGGCTGCACGATCGGTGCGGATGAAGGCTTCGGCGACGCGCCAGAGAACGTCGATATCGCTGCAGGTCAGCAGGCTCGGCGTCCTCGCGCCGATGTCGATTACAGTCTGATATTGCTTCAGATCGGAAGCATTGACGAGCCGCGTGCGTGCCTCTGCGATATCCAGGCGCTCCAGCAGATCGGCGGGCGGCTGCCATCCGGATTCGGCGGCCTGGCGGTCGGCAATGGCCTTGCGCACCTCGGCATAACGGCCCTCGGAATAGAGCTGCCACATAGCTTCGAGCTGCTTGTCGCTGTTTTGCGGAATGGCCAGCGGATCGGCCGGCGGCGTCCAGTTCGGATAGAGCGTCTGCAGGCGGGAGATTTCCGCCTGGAGCCGCGCCTTGTCGCCACGGCTTGCAAAATAACGCAATGCGCTTTCATCGACCTTCGGCTGGTTATCCGCAGCTTGTGTCGGGTTGGTCTGTTGCGACGTCGATGGCTGCGTTGATTGCGGCTGTGGCGAGGCTTGGGCGATCGAATCCGCAGCAGTCGTATTTGCCGGCTTGGAAGGGGTGTCGGAGAGAACCGCCGACGGCGCAGCCGCTTGTATATGATCGGCGAGCGCCTGCAAGTCGACGGGCTGTCCGGAGCCGCCGGCCGAGCTGTTATCGGCGGCAAGCATCGTCTGCGGTTCGAGGCGTGCCGACTTTGCCAGCTTGATCTTGTCTTCCGGCGAATCGTGATCCTTCGTCGCGAGCGTAAACCCCGCCACGGCGACGGCCATGAAAGCCATGATCAAGGTGGATTTTATAAACACTCCGGATGTTTCTCCGTGACGAAAGCCAGGCTCAACAGCTGCAAGGTGGCCGGATAGTAAAGCGATGGGGCGAACTGCCGAACCGAAGCAGGCAGTTTCGTTCCGCTCACCACACACGCCACAACATCGTTAACAATTCTATAACCCGGGTCTGGAAGCAAATCCTTCGGCTTGCCCGTCGCCAGATCGATCGTTGCTGGCTCATCTTCATCGACGGTCATGCCTTGCCGCAGACGTGAAAGCAGCGCCTTGTCGTCGATCCCGGCGCGCGCCAGGTAAAGGGGGATTCTGACGGCGTTATAGCCGAATTCCGCCTCGAAGCCGCTGGCGGGTTCTGGCTTCGCCTTCAGGCTTACCCAATCGGCCGGAAGCTGGCGCGGGCCAAATTGCAAGGAGCGCAGCAGGGCGAGGCCGTCGTCGCTGAGCTTCTGCCAGCGATCGGAAGGCACCAGCAGCGCCATGACGGGAATCGCTTCGAAGACCCAATAGGATGGATTGATGATCGGTCCATCCTTGCGCCCGGGAGGCCGGTAACCCTCGACTCCGGGAATGAGCAGCGTCCGCCCTGCGGCGCTGATGACGACATGGGACAGGATCGACTTGGCCATGCTCGCAGCCGCCTGCAGATAATCCTTGTTGTTCCAGGCCGATCCCGCCAAGGCCAGCGCATAGGCAATCAACAGATCGCCGTCGGAAGCATTGTTCGTGTCCGTCACATGCGGGGTGACGGCCGGATCCCATTTCCATACGGCAAGGCCGTCGTCACGCAGCAGCAGCTCCGTACGGGTAAAGTACCAGATCTGTTCGAAATCGGCCGGATTATTGGCGAGGTAGGCGAGCAGCATACCATAGCCTTGCCCCTCGCTGTGGCTGATGCCGCCGTTGCCGTTATCGATGATGCGTCCATTCACATCGAGGAATTTCGCCTTATAGGCAGTCCATGCCTGCGGATCGATTGCCGCGTGTTGAGCGGCAGCCGGTTGTGCTGCCGCCAGGATGGCAGCGCTGCAGATCGCAAGAACAAGGCGCCGGAGTTTCATTCGCGCCTGCCGATCTTGGAAAGAACGCTTGCCGTGCTCACTCCGAGCAGGAAGGAACCGACCACGAACAGGAAGGCGTAGGACAATATGTTGCTGGAAAGCCAATTTGCGGCAATCAGCCGATAATTCGTCAGCGACCAGGGTTGGGAGACGACGAAGGTGAACCGACTCACAGGCACGGTATCGATCTTTCCCGTCTTGCCGGAATAGACCGTGATGCGGCCGCCGATCTGCGACCAGGTATTTTGCGTGGTCATTGCCTCGGCGCCTGCACGCAGGTCTCCGGCACTGGGCGCGGTGACAACGGTCCAGGTCGCGTCATTGGTCGGATTTGCCTCCTGGGCAATCAGGAAGCTATTGGCATTCGAGGGTGTGAACACTTGCTCCGAACTCGGGATGAAGCGAAGCGAGCTCAAGGTGATATCGAAATTGCGGTGCATCCATTGCTGGAAGCTCTGCATCTGCCCCTGCAGCAATCCGCCGCTGATGCGGGAGTTCCAATCGGCAATGGTCACGGAAGCTTCTGGTATGCCGCCTTGGCCCGGGGCAGGCGGGCGCCAGGCAACCTGGCTCGAGGCGGAGATGTTCATTTGTGTGAGGATCGTCGACGGCAGCTGCGAGACGGAACCAATGAACAGCGCATTGCGGGTCCCGACCGTACTCGGCGAGGCGGTGGGTTCCAGCGTGATGGGATGGCCGGCGACCAGCGCCATCTGGCCGAGGAGCGTCGCGGTTGCAGATAAGGTGTCGGCGTCCGCGCGGTCGATGAAGAGCGCGGTCGGCTCGGTTTCGCGATTGTAGGGATAGCCGGTGCCGGCAAGGGCTGCGAGGTTGGGCCGCTGCGCGACCCTTGCAAAATCCGGAACGGTGAACTGACTTGTGTTGAACAGGGCAAAGCGTGGCGTTGTGCTTGAGGTCGCGGCAGGCGCGCAGGCGGTATCCTCGTCGGCCAGCAACATGGCTTCAAGCGTGATCGTGTTCAAGCCCGGTTTGAAATGCCGCATGGTAATGCGGATGGGCAATTGCCGGAAGATGCCGCCGCCGGTCACCGTGATCGGCTTGGTCGTGGCGATACTGCCGTTGACATAGACGTCGACATGACTGCCTGGCCGCACATCCTTGGCATAGGCCGCATCAAGCAGGATGGTGGCCTCGCCATAGGCATTCGCATAAAAATCGGACGGGATTGCCACGTTGAAGCTTGTATGGAAACGCCGCCCGGAGAATTCTGTCGTCCTGACGCCCAGCTGTTCGAAGGAAATGCTGGTGCCTGAGTAGATCAGAGGTGCGTCGGGTGCGGACCATCGTTGCGTTACCAGCAGATCGCGGCGGGTATCGGGATCGCGATCGGTCGGCGAAACCACCATGTCGACCGCAGATGAGATCGCCTGCCAGGAAGGGCCGCTGATCAGGAGGAGCTGCTGACCGCTGCGTGGGTCCGTCGCAAACGTCGCCAAAGCTCCATTTTGCGCCGCCGCCGGAACGGCAAATACGGACTGTAGCTCCGCTGGTGTGCCGACGACGACCGTCATCTTGCCCGGGCCTGGCGCAGGTAGGGCATCCGTGCCGAACGAAAAGGTTTCGTTCGGCATTCCGCTCAAAATCGCCAGTCCCTGCGCCAGACGCAGGATCGGTTTGGTCGTTCCCGGTTGAGCCAGGGCCGGCACGACAAGATTGAACTGGGTCTTGCCGGTACCGTCGACACCGATCGCTCGGATCGCATCGGTGGTGGACAGTTTCTCCGCTTCGCGACCGGCGAAGCTGAGATAAGTTCTTGCGGGATCGATATCGGACCAGAGCTCGTAGGTCGACGGAATGTCGCAGTCGACGCGGTGCCGCTGCGTCGCTTCGAAGGTCAGCAGATTGGCGCCGGGCTGCAGGAGCCCGCGCGGGATATCGAAGCTGATATCGGATTCGTTGTCCGAGGAGCTGATCTGCTGCTGATGTACGGCGCGGTCATTCACGAGGACCGTGAGCTGTGATGCCTCGGGGGCGACGACGACGGCGTTCTGATAGGCAAAGGTGAGCTTCGCGGGTGCCGCCGCCTGCTCCGGCGTCAGATAGATCGACCAGGACCTGCGATCGGCTTCACCTTGCAATCTCAGCTTTGCGAAGGGAACGACGTAGCGCCGGAATGCCGACGGGTCGGCGCTCGCGGTTGCCTGTTTCGCCTTCGGCGCCACTTGTGGCGTTGTCTGGGCGGGGGCGACAGGGGTTACGACCTGTGGCGCAGCTGTTTGCGGAATAACGGCCGGCGGCGTCATGACCAGAGGCGGAGTAGCTTGAGGAGCTACGGTCTGAGGCACTGTGACCGGAGGCACCGCTGCCTTCGGCGGCTCTGTCTGCGGCGCACCAGCTTGCGGAGTTATGATCTGAGGCACTGTCGGCGCTTCGCCCTTCGGCCGCTCGCCGGACATGTCGAAAGGCATTGTCTGTGCCTGTGCGGCAACGGCACCAAGGAGAAGCAGGAGGGCGGAGAGGGTGCGGTTCATCAGCTTCTGGCCTTCGCATCCTGCCGCTGCTGCTTGCGATCCGAGCCAACACCCCTGAATAGATAGATCAGGCCGCGGCTGGTCTGATAGAGCGACATGCTCAGGAACCAGAATGTTCCGCGGATGATGCCCGGATTGCGCCGCCGTGCCTGCTGGAACTTCGTCCATTGATCGGAATTGGCGAAGACGAGGTCGGCAATCAGGCGATGGTCGACAGCGCCCCTCGGAACATATTGGCAGCCGATGGCGGTAATGTCACCCATCTGCTCTATATTGCGAACGATGACCGACAGGGTCACCGTGTCGGCGCCGCTATAGGGTTGGAAGCGGATGATGGCTTCCGCGCCGATCTTGACCGGTTCCAGATCCTTGTTGAAGACGTTCAACCTGGCGCCATGGACGGAGACGTCCTCGATGGAAGCGGAGTTCCACCGGCCGTCGATGCCGAATTCGCTGCGGCGATCGACCCGGACGCGCCGCGAAGAGGCGCGTTCGCCGCGTTCGGAGACGACGCCGAGCGCGCAGCCGGAAAGAACGAGGTTGATGATGTTCCAGCCGCCGACGACGAGGGTGACGTCGGCCTTATAGGGCTCCGCATAGATACGATATATGGTGACCGCCAGCGCGATGATCTGAACGGCGAAGATGACGAAGAACGGACGGCTGATTTCCGAAAGGCGGCTGACGGCAATCGACTCATCCTTGGCGGTGACCTTGAAGGTCGGTTTGCGGGGATTGAGCATGACCGAGACAACGGCCGGCAACAGGTGCACCGTCTGGACATATTCATAGAGCTCGGAAATCCAGGGCCAGCGGAACGACCCATAAAGGTAGTTCTGCATCATCAGGTTCACGAGCATATAGGCAAGCGTATAGGCAAGGAACTCGCTGCCCGATGCCGTGAAAATCTCCAGATCGAAGAAGAGATAAAAGAGTGGCGCGAAAAGGAAGATGACGCGCGGAAACGGAAACAGCCAGAACAGCGTGGACGACATGTAGCAGAGCCGTTGCGGCAATGTCAGGCCGCGCTTCAGGAGCGGGAAGCGGAAGCGCAGGATCTGCATCATGCCTTGCGCCCAGCGGCTGCGCTGGCCGATGAAGCTTGCGAAAGTCGCCGGCTGCAGGCCGGCAATCAGCGGCTTGTCGACATAGATGCTGTTCCAACCTGCACCATGAAGCGCAAGCGCGGTTTCGCAGTCTTCCGTGATGCTGATACCGCTAAAGCCATTTTGCGATTGCAGCGCATTGCGGCTGAGCACGGCGGCCGAACCGCAGAAGAAGGCGGCATTCCATTTGTCGAGACCGCGTTGGATGATGCCGTAGAACATTTCGTTCTCGCTCGGCATGCTGTCAAAGGTGCGCAGGTTGCGCTCCAGCGGGTCGGGGTTGATGAAGAAGTGCGGCGTCTGGACGAGGAAGAGCTTAGGGTCATCCTCGAAATAGCCGACGGTTTCGCGCAGGAAATCGCGCGCCGGCGCATGGTCGGCATCGAAAACGGCGATCAGTTCGCCGTTCGAATGCTCCAGCCCGTTGTTGAGGTTGCCAGCCTTGGCATGTTCGTTGCGGTCGCGCGTCAGATATTCGACATCCAGATCGACGCAGAGCCGCTTGAGTTCGTCGTGGCGGGCAATTGCGGCCTGCGATTCCAAAATCTTGGTCGAATTACGCTTCTGCAACGTGCCGCCATCGTCGAGCAGCCACACCTTGAGCTTGTCGGCTGGATAGTCCATCGCCTTGGCGGAAGCGAGCGTATTGGCAAGAAGGTTGGTGTCTTCGTTATAGGACGGCACGAAGACATCGACGCTTGGAAAGTGCTTGGTTTCGGCGGCGCGCGTGGTGCGCGGCGGCAGGGGCGTGGCGACGATGAAGAGGCTGAGCATCAGCATCGCCACGTTGTACATTTCGGCGAGATAGAGCAGCAGGCCGGGAATGAAGTTTTCCAGCTGGTTGACGGGTGGCAGCGTATAAGACGTGCGCCAATAGACATAGCGCAAAACGATCGCCGTGCCGAAGGCAAGCGCCACCAGCCGCCAGGTTCCCTGACGCTTGAGGATCTTGATGATCGCCATCAGGGTGACGACCACGGTGCTGGCAATCAGCTGCGTTTGAAGGTTGACCGGCAACGTGATCAGCACGATCCCGCATAGTGCTATCACTGCCCATATCAAGATGCTGCGTGCAGTCTGCATCGGTGTCCCTTCAAAGGTATTGCCAGACGCCATCCTGGCGCCCCCAAGCAGTGCCGTTTGCTAGCGGCACGCCTGAGATATGCCAGTTGCTCCGTTACAGTCCGGTAAAGGCACGATGATATTGCTTGCGGTATTTGCAGGCGGCGGCACGGCCATCGAGCTTGCGCCACCTGTGCCGTTCGTCTGCGGTTGATCGGTCTGCCCATCCGGCAGCGGTACGCGCGGGCCGATCATCGGCGGCAAAGCTGGCGCCGCCTGTGGCTGAGGCTGCGTTATGACCGGTCGGCGGACGACAGCGGGACGCGGTGCGGCAGGGCGGTTCTGGTAGCCGATGCTGATTGGCGCGGTGCGATAAGGGGTGGCGTCGGGATAAACGATCTCGCCGGGCTTGCCCAGAACGGCATCAGCGCCACGCGGGCCGCCGAAAGGGTTGAGCGCTGCGCCGGCAAAGTGGCCGGCGATCGTATAGCCGTAGACCGTGCTCAATAGCTGGCGTTCCGTCGCATGGGCGTCGCAGAGCCGGATGCGCACCTGCACCATGCCGAAATTGCGTTGCTCCTGCGGTGGCGCAAAGCCGGCTTTTACCTGCTGCCAGGCATAAAGGCAGGTATCGCCGGCCCGGCTCTGGCCGGAGGCGTAACCGAACGGACCATAATTGTTCTGAACGAAGGTCGCCGAGCGGGCGAGCCGTACACCAGGCACTGCGGCCGCCATTTCGCGGGCAATCGTTCCATCGCTGATCGTATTGTAGGGTCGGCTCCCGAGTCCTGGATTGGAGCCAGTCAGCCCAAGAAACTGGACCTTGAGGAAATTTTGGCCGGAAACAGAGGACGAGGTGGAAAGCGCGATCGTCTGCTCGACATCCTTGGCATGCCGGCGCTCCACGACATTGACGATCGCAGGTCCGCCCGGCGGTGGGAAGGCCAGTGCTTTGTCGCTGGTGACCGTTTCCACGCCGATCGATTGACGAACCGGGCCGGTCGTCGAGCAACCAACGCCGAGGCAGGCCAATATCATCAATGCTATCGTCTTTGAAAAATGCATCTCGTAGATCGCGACAATCGTGTGTGGTCACATTCATCGCAAATTGCGCGACGGCCTTTGGAATCAAGTCCTTGTATTCACTATAGCAAATAAAGGTGATTATGGTTAACCAAGGGTTAATTTTGACCGATTGGCACTCCGGAAAAGACCAGAAATGCACATCGAATGCGCTCCGTCGCACCAAATGCACGAAGAGTGATACGTAATCGAAGAAGCTGCTGCAACTTTAGGCGGTAAGCCTATGAATTTTGGATCTATTTCTTTCTGCGAAATGCGATCTGTACGGCCCGGTTCAACGCTGCCGGGAGGACCGACATGTGGTTCTCTCCGGCATATTCTTCAAAGGTGATCGTTTCTGTGGACGACGCCAGTTTGGCCCATCTCTCAACCATGTCGCGGGCGAGTTCTATCGTGCGCGTTTCCTTCGCGCGTTCCTGTCGTTTTTGCTCTTCGGCGGAGCCTTTATGGAAGGGCGCTAGGGTTTCGCCTTCATATTGGCCGGCGGAAAGATGCAGTTCCATATCGAGCGGCTCTTTGTGCCTGTCCAGGAATTCCCTCTCCATCGAAAGAATAGCGGCATCTTCCCAGTAAATCGCTGGGCTTGCGGAAATCCAGCGGCTGAAGGCATCTGGTTTGTGAAACAGCGCATAGAGCGCGAACAGGCCACCGAACGAATGGCCGAAAAGCGTCTGGCGTGAGCGGTCGATCGGGACCTGCCGCTCTATCCAGGGTTTGAGCTCGTCTTCAATAAGCGTCAGAAAGCGCTCGCCGCCGCCGGTCCTCACATCCGGCGTGTCGGGGAAAAACGGCGGATAGACCCGCCCGGGCGGTGGGCTCAGATCCCAGGAGCGGCGAAGCGGATCATAGGGCTCGTCGGTGGGATAGCCGATGGCGACGATCACGCCTTCCGCAACGTTGGTTCCGTTCGGATAGCTTGCCTGCACCTTCAATGCGTCGACGGCAGTCGCAAAGCAGGCGTTGCCGTCGGTCAGGTATAGGATCGGCCAACCCTCGGGCGGGGCTGGCTTGTCGGGACGGTAGAGAAGGATCCTGTGAGGATGATCGGCATTGTCAAACTTCAGGTCAGCGAATGTGCAGCCGGCAAGAGTGACCGGCGCCGGCATGGCAGCCGCATTTGGTAATGAGGTGTGGGACATGGCCTCTCCGGCTGACCGATCATATGGGGCGCCGGAACAACAGCGCCGATTTTCAAAAAGGTGATAAAATTTCTCATATTATGGGAGGTGTGATCTGGCAAGCAGGTCAAATGCTTTGCCTGGCTTAATTTTCGGGTGTGTTCCGCGATCCGGTGCAGCATCACCGGGGCCATTCTGCAACATGAGAGTGGAAACCAATAAAAAATATGACTCTTGTACTCATGTATTCTTGACGCCAGCTGCGCCTGCGAACTAATTTGCGCCATCTTTTTCAGAAACGGGCAGGCGCAAAGGGCTTATGAAGCAGAAATCCCATAATTATATCAGTAATTTGACACGTAAGAGATTCCAGCTTGCAAGCGGCGCCACCGCACTTGCAACAGTGTTTGCTTTAAGTGGAAATGCCTTTGCGCAGGACGCTGCGGCCAATGCGAATAATGGAGGTGCTACCCAGCTCGCGCCGATCGTCGTCAGTGGACAGTCGAGCGACGCAAGCGACAATACGACCGTAGCGGCAAAGAAGAGTCAGGGCGCTACTAAGATCAATACGCCCTTGGTCGAAACTCCTCGCTCCGTCTCGGTCATCACCAAGAAGGAAATGGAAGAGCGCGGCGCGCAGGACGTCATCGAGGCGGTGCGCTATTCGGCCGGCGTCCAGACCGGTTCCTTTGGCTTCGATCCGCGCTTTGACCAGATCTACGTTCGCGGCAATGACATTACCACCGACGGCGACTATCGCGATGGGTTGCGTCAGCCCTACATGAACTACGCCATGTTCCGGACTGATCCCTATGCGCTCGACCGTGTCGAGATCATAAAGGGGCCTGTCTCCGTTCTTTACGGTGCTGGTTCGCCGGGCGGTATCGTCAATAAGATATCGAAACTGCCAACAGACGAGACGATCAGGGAGGTCGGTGTCCTCTACGGAACATCGGACCGTGCCCAGACGATGTTCGACTTCGGCGGCCGGGTCAATCAGGACGATGACAGCATGCTCTACCGCATCGTCGGCCTGGCGCGAAAGGGCGATACCAATTTCGATATTGCCGACGACCGCTATCTCATCCAGCCATCCTTCACCTGGAAGCCCGACGAATCGACGAAGTTTACTGTCTACGGATCGGTGCAATCCACGGAGTCGGACGCAAATCCCGGCGCAATGATCGGCCCCGATGGCAATGTTCTCGATTATCGCGACAGCGACCCGGACTATGATTATCAGAGGACCAAGCAGCAGCAGGTCGGCTATCAGTTCGAACACGAGTTCGACGGCGGCTTCACCTTCCGCCAGAATCTTCGCTTCTCGCATCTGGATCTGAAGGCGCGCTATCTCAGCACCTACAGCTGGGTCGGCGACGTCGCTCAACGTGGTGCAAGTGCGATCGGCGACAAGATGAACGTCTTCCAGGTCGATAATCAGCTTGAAAGCAAGTTCAATACGGGCGCTGCTGCCCATACCATGCTGTTCGGCCTCGATTATACCCATATGAACGATTCATTCGCGTATGGATTTGATTCGACCACCAATCCTGCTTACGACTTCGATCTCGACAATCCGACCTACGGGGTGTCCGGCCCGACGCCGGAGTATAATTATAGCCGGGTCAACGCCAAACTGGAGCAGTTCGGCGCCTACGCGCTCGACCAGATCGAACTCGACAAATGGCGCTTCACGCTTGGCGGACGCCAGACCTGGGTCAAGCAGTCGACCGATACCACGCTCGTCTCTTCGAACACGACGGCGGACGACAGCCTCAACAAGAATGCGTTTTCCTATCAGGTCGGCGCGCTCTATCTCTTCGACAACGGGATCGCGCCCTTCGCCAGCTATTCCACTTCTTTCAATCCAGTCACGGAGCGGTCTGCTTCCGGTAGTATCCTCGATCCGACCAAGGGCGAGCAGTATGAGCTTGGCGTGAAATATCAGCCGCCAGGCACAGATATCATGCTGTCAGCAGTTGCCTATAACCTCGTCGAGAAGAACAAGCCGGTTCTGGTCGACCCGCTGACGCTCGTTTATGCTTCGCTTGGCGAGGTGACGAATAGGGGGATCGAGCTGGAAGCCAGGGCCAATATCACCGACGGCTGGGATGTGGTTGCCGCCTACGCCTACAATCACTCTGAAATCACCCGTGGTGACGACGCCGGCAACGCACCTGCCGTGACGCCTCAAAACATCGCCAGCATTTGGTCGAACTATACGTTCCAGGATGATTCTGCTGCAAAGGGTCTGACCGTCGGTGCCGGCATTCGCTTTACGGGCGAGACCTATACCAGCACGGCCAACACGGCCAAGAACGATGCAAGCGTTTATCTGGATGCGGCAGTCTCTTACGACTTCGGCGCGGTCGATCAAAAGTACAAGGGCCTGACGGCATCCGTCGATGTCCGCAACATCGCCAACCGCCGCCTGACGGTCTGCAACGAGGGTTATTGCTACCTAGGCCAGGGCCGCAACATCACCGCATCGTTGAAGTATCGTTGGTAAGTTTCCCGCGGGCGCTGCTTTTTTGCAGTGCCCGTCTTTATTCCGGATTGGCGCCAGTAAAGAGGCGAGCTCTTCTCCTTAGCGTTTCCCGCCCAGTTTCTCTCAGATCAAGTTCGATTGCTCTTCCTGCAAGTCGACTTTCATAAGTGCCGCGTGGAAGCGTGAGCACTCAACCATCAGATCCTTGTTTCGGTCGCATTGCTTCGATGCGCAAGCCAGTCGTTGGCTTTAACGTGCGACGCGTTTCGATCAGTTTGACTTGCCGTTTCGGCAGAGCGCTTCGGGAAGTGAAGGGTCGTCTTCTACCACCATTATGCATTATGCTGTTCTGCGCCGCTTCATCAGCAATATCAGCAATAGCGGGGCGCCGACGAGGGCGGAAACCAGGCCCGCGGGCATCTGGTAGGGAAAGGCGATCATCCGGCCGAACCAGTCTGCGAGCACCATGAGGCTACCGCCGGCAAGCGCCGCACCGGCAAGCTGGGGAGCCGCGCGCCGCAGGCCGAGCTCGCGCGCCAGATGCGGTCCCATGAGGCCGATGAAGCTCAAAGGCCCGACGACAAGGGTGGCGGCTGCGGTCATGGCTGCAGCAAGGGCAAAGAGGCAGGCGCGGGCGAAGTTGACGCGAATGCCGATCGCCTGGGCTGCCTGGGTACCAAGCGGCAGCAGATCGAGCCAACGGTGGGCCAGAAAGGCAAATGCAAGGCCTGATACTACTGCAGCCATTGCAGAGATTACCCTTGGTGTATTAACAAGATAAGTCGATCCGCTCATCCATTGCATCACGATCATTGCACGCGGATCGCCGCTCGCTGCCAGCACGCTGATGAAAGCGTCCAACATGGCCCCGAGCGCGATGCCCGTCAGAAGTACCCGCTCCGGCGCGAAACCGGACCGGATGCCGAACAGAAATATAGCGATGAGGACGGCGAAAGCGCCGATACCGCCGAAGCCCAGCTGGGCGGCCGTGCCGGGAGCGGGCAGAAGGAAAAGCGCGGCGGTGACGCCAAGGGTAGCGCCCGCCGAAATACCTAGAACCTCCGGGCTTGCCATCTCGTTGCCACTGAGCCGTTGCAGGATTGCGCCGACGACGCCAAGCATTGCACCCGCAGCAAAGGCACCGGCGATGCGTGGCAGGCGATAGGGCAGCACGTCGGACCAATGGAGATAGGCAAGCAGCGTCCACGTTCCATCCGGTGCACGCCCGAAGAAGACTGCGCCGGCCAGGAGAAGGACGAGCGCCGGTATCGATGCAAGCAAAAGTACTCGCGGCGCCCGCGAGGCACGGTTTGCATTCTGGGAGGGAGATGGCGCGCTGCGTTGCACGGTCTTCAAGCGTGGCAACATCAGAAGCAGCAATGGCGCGCCGAGCAACGCGGTGATGGCACCTGTCGGAAGGAAGGTTGCAGAGGCTCCGGAAAGCAGCACCAGGGCCTCATCGGTCAGCAGTAATAATCCTGCGCCGATGAGGGGCGACCAGATGAGCTGGCTCTTCATCTGCCGGGCGCCGGCAAGCTGGGCGACTCGCGGAGCGATCAGGCCGATGAAGCCGATGACACCGACGGCGCTGGTGACGATTGCGGCAAGCGCAATTGCAATGCAAACGGCAGCAATGCGCGTGCGCTTGACCGACAGACCAAGCCCGCTTGCGCCGCTATCGCCAAGTTCCATGAGTGCCAACGGCCGCGCCATCAGCAAGGCCCCGACAGAAAGGATGGCGATCTTTGGGAGAAGGGAAAGCGGAATAGTCCAGCTTTGCTGGGCCAGCGATCCGGCTCCCCAGATGAACAGGCCGGAGAGGTAGCGATCGTTCATCAGAACGAGAATGGCGGCAAGCGCTCCGCTCCAGACGCCGACGATCAGGCCGGCAAGCACCAGCGCCAACGGCGAAAAGCCGCGTCTTGCGCCGATCAGGAAAACGACTGCTGCCGCTGCGGCGCTGCCGAACAGGGCAACGGCGTCGCGGCCGAGGCCCTGAAGGGCGGGAAAGGCGAGCATGACGGCAACGAGCGCAAGGTTGGCGCCTGCGGAAATGCCAAGCGTCGAGGGCGAGGCGAGCGGATTGCGCAGCACCTGCTGCAGCAGGCTTCCCGACAGTGAAAGTGCTGCACCCGCCAGCAACGCGGTCGCGATCCGCGGCAGGGTCGAATAGATGAGCAGCAGGCGCTGTGGATCGTAGCCGGCTTCCTGTTCGAATAGGCGGGAGAGGTCTGGGCTTAGTTGATGCCAGGCAAGCAGGCTGGCGAGCACGAACAGCGTCAGAGCAACGGCTGGAGCACCGAGGGCGCTATTTGTTTCGGTGCGGATCATGCGAATTTTTCCAGATGGTCGAGCAGTATGCGCGCAAAGCGCTCCGCTTCCTGCACCATGCCGAACATCAAGGTGCCCGGCAGCACGGAGACGCGTCCGGCTTGAACGAAGGGGAGGCTGGTCCACAGCGGACTGTCCTGCAGATTATCGAGCACGTTGGGCGGAAGCAGCGGCTCGAATGCGATCAGGCGCAGGTTTTGATCAAGCGTTGCCAATTGCTCCAGCCCGATCGTCTCGAAGCCCCAATAATCGCCGGGCCTTGTCCAGGCGTTCTTGAGGCCGATCCTGGTCATGACGTTCTGGTAAAGCCCCGCGCCGCAATAGATGCGGGCATGGCGGGTGTCGACAAAATTGATGAGCGCCAACGGCGGAGGGTTGAGCCTCTTCACCCGCCCCGCACAGTCGTCAAAGAAGCGCTCGGATCGGGCAAGGAAATCTTCGGCCTGGGGACGGCGGTCGATCGTATCTCCGAGCAACCGCGTAGCGGCGATCGAGCGCTGCAGGGCCTCGCCGCCCTCGGCATAGATCGTCAGTTCCATGACCGGCGAAATCGCCTCCAGTTGCGGCTTCAGTGGAGTGAGGTAGGGTGTTGTCAGGATCAGCGCCGGCTTGATGCTTGCCAGGACCTCGAGATTGATCTCGCTGGTGGTGCCGAGATCGACAACGCCGGAGGGCATTTTCGGCTCGACGACCCACGTATCCCAATCGGCAAGGGAGGCGATGGCGGCTGGCGTGACACCAAGTGCCAGCAGTGTCGACGCCAGGCCGTAATCGAGGGAGACGATCGGGCCGGATATCGGTTCCGCGGCCACTCCCACTTGCGGAATGGCAAAAAGCGCAGCAGTGGCCAGCAGCGCGCGGCGGGAGAGCATCAGGGTCTCGAAGATGCGTTCAGATGACATAGGCAAGCGGCGTTCCATGCACTGGATGGGCGGTGACGCCCATATTGGTGCCGTAGATCGTGTTGAGCGTTTCAGCCTTCATGAGGCTCGGCGACGGGCCCGCTGCAATGAGACGCCCCTGCTTCAGCGCATGCAGATGATCGCAGAAGTGCGCCGCGACATTGATATCGTGCAGGACGAGAATGACGCTCAGATCCTTCGTTCGGCAAAGCTCGCGCACGAGCCCGAGGATCTCCATCTGGTGGGCGATGTCGAGTGCCGATGTCGGCTCGTCGAGCAGCAGGCAGCGGCTGTCCTGAGCGACCAGCATGGCGATCCAGACACGCTGACGCTCGCCGCCGGAGAGTGTATCCACCATCCGGCCTGCCAGGGTATCGACATGGGTCAGCTTCATCGCTGTCTCCACCTTTTCCCGGTCGAGATCGGTGAAGCGCCCGAGCGCGCCGTGCCAGGGGTAGCGTCCGCAGGCGACAAGTTCCTCGACGGTCATGCCGGCAGCCGAGCTGGTGTCCTGCGGCAGATAGGCGACGGCGCGGGCAAATGCGCGCATGTCGTAGGAACTGGCGGCAACGCCATCGAACAGGATGCGCCCGCCGGTCGGCTGAATCTGTCGGGCCAGCAATTTGATCAGCGTGGATTTGCCGGAGCCATTATGACCAATCAAACCGGAAATCTCGCCTGCCTTGAAGCTGATATCGAGCGGGTGAAGAATGGTTTTGCCGTCGACCTCGAAACGGAGGCCCTCAGTCGTGAAGACCGTCGCGTGACTTTCATCGTTTCCGGTGATCGTTTCGTCTTTCATTGTCATTCCTGCTGAAGCCTATCGGCTTCCTGAAATTCTGATTGTCGGCTGGTGGCCGGGTTAGTTTATCGAGGTCAATGGCTTGACGAAGAACAGGCACGGATCGCTTTCACGCCAGAGAGTCGGGAATATTTCGGCGCGGATGAAGCCGTTTCTATCGTAGAAGGCGCGGGTCTTTTCATATTGCGGTTCGTCCTTGCCGCGCGGCGCGAGCGTCTTGACCGTCAGGAGCTTGCAATCGGAAGAGCGCGCAAAGGTCTCGGCTGCAGCCAGCAACTGCTTGCCGACGCCGCTGCGATGGTGCCGGCGCCTGGTTGCTATCACGACAATCTCCATGGCGGCCGGCGGATGGGCACGCAACGCGACGAAACCGGCAACGGTATCGGCTTCGACGCAGCCGAACATCGGCAGGGTCTCCACGGCGCCTGCGCAGGCTTCGATGACATCGGGGTCGGTAAACCAGTCGGTCAATTCCGACATGATGTCACGACAGATGGCGCCTTTGGATTCGGTTATCTCGATGGTTTCCTGCATCTATTCTTCCCTTTCCTGGCGGTGCGGTGCAGTTCGCAGGTGATGGCGGAGAACCGCCATCATGCCCGCATCTCCCGCACCCGTGCTGTTCGGTTTCGTTTGTGGCCGTTGCCGGCAACGCAACCATGGCCGGCCTCGAGCGAGATGGCGGCGAGGCACCGCGAATGCGCCTCTCGCAGAAGGCCGCAAACAAGAGCGCAGGATACGCCAGCCTCCTTGGCAATGATGTTCTGAGGGATATCGTCGAAGTAATGCTCCTCGTAGAATTTTCGGGTTCTGGCGGGCATGGATTCGACCGTGCAGCGGAAGGCCTTATAGGCTTCGGCCTCGTGAAGATGTTCCTCGGGGCTTCCATAGGCCGAGGTATTGCCGCCGACCTCCTCTTCGACGAACAGGCCGCGCTCATATTGCCGACGCCGCATATGATCTGTCGCAAGATTGCGCACCATGCGCATCACATAGGGTGCAGGGGCCGCTATATCCTCCTTCAGCGGTTTGGAGACCAGCTGCAGGAGCACTTCCTGCACGACATCCTCGGCCAAGCTCATGCAGCCCGTGATCCTGCGCGCGACGGAGAGGAGCTTCGGATAGGCGTGAAGTGCTGTTTGGAGTTGCTCATTGGAAGTCGACTGCGAATGGTTGGCAATCATGTCGGGCTCTCGCTGAAATCCAAAGTTGCATTTCTGTGTGCCCCTCTTTTTGAGAGGGAACCTATAAAACATGACAATGATAGTCAAGATAGCGGAGTCGAAAAGTGAAGCATCTCCTAAATCAAGGTTTATCCACCTGATTTTATTTTAACTTTTTGTGAGATCTAGAAGAAAATCCCGCTTTTGTGATGCTGCCATTGCGGCCTTGCTACAGCCCTTGATGTCGCGATAGCCCACTGAAAATCCCCACTTTCTCCGTCGCTGATCCGGCCGGAATGGATGAAAACCGCTTCGCCCGACGCCTGGCATCTGCTTGCAATGGTTGTATTTCCGGGCGCCAATATCACGTTTTGCGGGTCGGCTAAAAAACCCTGGCCAAAGCATTTCAGCGCAGCCTCTTTCTGAACCCAGCAGGCGAGAAAAACATCGTGGCGATGTCGCTCATCCAATTGATACACCTGATCGAGCTCTTGTTCGGAAAGGATCATCGGCATGATCTCAGAGGCTTCCTTTTCCGAAAATGCATCAATGCGTTCGATGTCGATGCCGATGCGGCCGCCGCGACAGATTGCCAACGCTACACGATCTCCCGTGTGCGAGAGATTGAAGTCGATATCGGGGTAATCGCGCAGGTAGGGTCTGCCGGAAGGGGTAATCGCAAGAGAAAGCGCTTGCGGGGCACAGCCAAGCAGATTGGCGATGACACGTCGACACAGGACCCGTCCGGCAACGAAAAGGCGCCGCGCCGCGCATGATCTAAATGCGGCAGCACGGCTTTTTTCTGCCTCGCTCAAAATCGAGTCCGGGACGGGAAGCCCCTCAGACAGGCGCAGGCTATGAAGTTCCACCTGCGCCGTCTCTTCCCCCGGTTGGTCTGTCTTCACCTATTCCGCTGCCTGTCCCATGTGAGAGGGAAGGTTCGACGGCTGCCCATGCGTCTCCCACTGTACGATGGGATCGAGCTGATCGAGATCGAAATGCTGGCGGCCGAGCAATGCATTGGCGATCACGGCGCTGCGCCACGCGGCAAGGCTAAGCTGCGGTTCGGCGATGCCGTGGCTATGGCGTCCGGCATTGAGAACGAAGATGCGGTTCTCACGCGGCCCGTCCCATGCAAGCGAGAAGTCGCTTTCCAGCACCGGCTCGCCGATCGAGCTGAGCTCGATGCGGTTTTCGAGCGAATGCAGGAATTCCGGCAGCACAAAGCGATAGCCGGTGGCAAAGACGATCATATCGACCGTCAGTGTTTCGATGCTGTCATCGAAGCCGTTGCGCATGGTCAGCATAATTTCGCGACCATCCTGCTCGGCCGCGATGACGTTGCGGAAGGGGCGCAAGGATATGCCGTGATCGGGGTGGCCGGCGGCATCAAGCTTTCGCTCATAGAGGCGGCGATAGAGCTTTTTCAAGGTGGAGGCGGAAACGCCGTCGCTCGCCAGTACCTGCCGGCGTGTATGGGTGAGCCGCAGCTCCTCGGGAAGTCCGTGGAAGCGCTCCATATAACCCGGCGTGAAGAGCTCATTGGTGAATGGCGTCGCATCGAGCGGTTCGAAATTCGGGCGGCGGCTGATCCAATGAATGGACGAAACGGCGTTCAGGTCCAAAAGGGCATCGACGATCTCCGCGCCGCTTTGGCCGCCGCCGATGACGGCAACGCGGGGCGCTTTGACATCACCGATACGTTGCGTCGCTTCGCTGCTGTGGAAGGTCATGGATTTCGGCAGCTCTTCGGCCCAGGCCGGACGAGACGCAATCTTGCCGACGCCAACGGAAAGATTGCGAGCGTCGATCGCACCATTGTCGGTGGCGAGAGAGAAGAAGCCGTCACTGGCGTGGACCTCTCGGACGCTGGCGCCAAAGCGAAGCGAGGTCAGTCCGCGTGCGACCCATCCGAGATAGTCGGCGAATTCCTTGCGGGGGACGGCTTCATATTCCGCATTGAGAAACTGATAAAAGCGTTTATGCGCAACGAGATAGGAGAGGAAGCTCCAGCGGCTTGTCGGGTTGGTGGCTGTCACCAGATCCTTGAGAATGGATGTCTGCATTTCCGCGCCCGGCAGCATCATTCCCGGATGCCACGCAAAAGATGGGCGCCGCTCGAAAAAGCGGACGGAAAGTTGCGGTATGGAATCGAGCTGAGCGGCAAGGCTGAGGTTGAAGGGACCGATTCCAGCCCCGGCGAGGTCGAGCACGTGCGATGTCATGATGCAGCTCCAGAATGATGTCGAAGAGGGGTTACTTGACGGTGTCTTTGGACAGTGGCGCCGGCGCAAAGGCATGATCGAGCCGCCGGGCGAAACGCTGGTGGAAGGGCGTCTTGCCGATGATCGTCAAATGGTTGGTGCCGGTAACGATTTCCGATGCCGTGGCATTGGGCGAATAGCGTCGCCAGTCGATGACGTTGAGGGCGCGCGTAAGAGAATCCTCGGCCGCAAAGGCATGGATGCGGAAATCGGATTGCTCCAGGCGGTAGTTTCGGAAGATCATCGCATTATCGATGAGGATCCAGAAGGTGTGCTCTTCCGAGCCGATATCGGGACCATCCGTCGGCAGTTTGACGTTATGCTTGACGATATGGTGGAGGAACTGTTCGTAGACCTCCTCGTTCATGGCGGCGAAAAGCCTCTTCCAGTCCTCGCGCATCGGCGTGGTCGCAAGCCAGCTCTGTACGGCGGCATGGGTGCGATCGCGGATGCCGTCTTCGAAGCGCGGCATGATGCCGACGGTGAACTCCTCGTCCATGTCGCAGACGTCGACCATGCCGATCATGCGCAGATCGATATCGTTGCCGAGCTGTCGGGCGGCCTCATAGGCGAGCAGCCCGCCCCACGACCAGCCGAGGAAGGCGCAAGGCCGGCCATTGGCGTTTTTGCGCACCGCTTCGGCGTAACGCGCCGTGATATCTTCGACGCGGGTGCTCAGCGTCTTGGTCTCTGTCAGCGAATAGCAGATGAAGCCGGTCGCCGGCTGTTCCGGGCCGAGATAATCGACAAGGCGCATATATTCGCGCGTGCTGACGAGCAGACCGGGGAAGCAGTAGAGCACCGGCCGGTCGCCGTTGCGGCGAAGATAGACCACATCGACGCCGGTCTCGTCGCGGCTGCCGTCGATCGCGAGTGCCAGATCGCGCACCGTCGGATGATTGAACATGTCGGCGATAGACAGCGGCCATTCGGGATGGCGCATCTTCAGGCGCGAGACGATGCGCACGGCCATCAGCGACTGTCCGCCAATATCGAAGAAATTCTCGGTGACGCCGATATCGCCGATGTCGAGGATGTCCTTCCAGACATCCAGGATAGCTTTTTCCTTGTCGTTGGCAGGTAGCGCCATTTCGCGCTCTATGCGTGGTGCGGGCAGGGCGGCACGATCGAGCTTGCTGTTCGGCCCCATCGGCAGCTTGTCGATCAGCATGATGGTCTGCGGCACCATGTAATCGGGCAGGGCGGTCATGGCGGCGCGGCGCAACTCGGTCACGCTCAAGTTCTCGCCCTCGCGCGGCACCACATAGGCGACCAGAGAACTGCGGCCGCCTTCATTGTGAAGGAGGATGACCGCCTCGGCGACCCGCTGATCCGAGCGCAGCACGGCTTCGATTTCGCCCGGCTCGATGCGGAAGCCGCGCAATTTGATCTGGTGGTCGACGCGGCCGGCAAATTCGACAATGCCGTCTTCCCGCCAGCGGCCGAGATCGCCCGACTTGTAAAGCCTGCCGCCTTTCGAGAAGGGATCGGGGATGAAACGGTCCGCCGTCAGCTCCGGCTGGCCGAGATAGCCGCGTGCCAGGCCGCTGCCGCCGATATAGATTTCGCCGATGACACCGACCGGAACCGGCGCAAGGTCGGTATCGAGTATATAGATGCGCCGATCGCCCACGCCACGGCCGATCGGTGCGACCGTCCCCTCGAAGCGGGTTCCGGCCGGAATTTTCCAGATCATCGGCGTCATGATCGTTTCGGTCGGACCGTAACCGTTGATGAGCAGCTGGGCCTTCAGGTTTTCGGTAATCATGTCGAACACCGCCTGCGACAGGGCTTCGCCGCCGAAGGAATAGAGCCGCAACCGCGGTATTTCGCTGTTCTCGCCGGCATATTCCGCAAGGCCGCGCACATAGCTGGTGGGCAGGCTGGCATTGTTGACGCCGTGTCGCTTCATCATCGCGAATGCATCTTCGGGCGTCGCAAGCTTGTCTTGCGTCAGCACCACGCCGCCGCCAGCCATCAGCGGCACGATCCAGCGCTCGTGACCACCGTCGGAGGTGAAGGGAAGCACAGGATATTCGCAGGACTCCTCGCTCATCTCGTAGATGCGCAGGGTCGCCTTGCAATGGTGCGCCAGTGGGCCGTGCTCGACCGCGACGCCCTTCGGTATGCCCGTCGAGCCTGAGGTGTAAATCACATAGGCAAGCTGCTTTGGGGCAATCGTCGTTGCCGGTGCGTCGACGCTCTCCGTGGACAGGTCGGTGGCATCGAGATTGAGGTAGGGTGTCGCTATATCGCTCGGCAGGTTGCCGATGTGTTTTGTTCGGGAAATGACGAGCGAAAGGCCCGGGGCTGTCAGGATGTGACGATTGCGCGCCTCCGGATGATCCGGCTCGACTGGGGTGAACGCGCCGCCCGACTTGAAGACGGCAAGAATGGCAATGATGGCATCGATCGATTTTTCAAGGGCGATGGCCACGCGCTTTTCCGGGCCGATCCCCATCGCGATCAATCGATGAGCCAGCCGGTTGGCGGCAGCTTCGAGCTCGCCATGTGTTACCGATTTTTCGCCCTGCGCGACGGCAAAGGCGTTCGGCCGTCGCTTCGCCTGTGCTGAGATGACCTCGTGGATAGGCGTGCCGTCGTCGGGCTCCGGCGCGTCGGGGTAGGGTGCTGAAAGCCTGTCCAGCTCTTCCAACGACACAAAGGCGATATGTTTGACCTGCGTGCCGGGATTGGCATTCAACTGCGCAAGTGCCATGGCAAGATCGTCGGCGAAGCGTATGATCTGCTTTCGATCATGCTTCTGTGGGTCGAAGCCGATGCCGATACGCAGCTTGCCGACGGATGCCGGTGAAACGGTGACGACCAGATCGGCATCGCGGCGTGCCGGCGGTTCGATGGGGCTGCGTGCCGCAACTTCGTTCGAGGTTGCTTGCGGGAGGCGCGAGGGCGGGCGCACATCGAGGAGTGTCTTGACGAGGCCGGTGGTGTCGAAGAATTCGTCCCGTCGTATTAGCGCATCGGCAAGAGCCTCGAAAGGCAGGAATTGCCGGGTCGCCGTATCGATTTCCTTGACGAATGCGTCGTGAACGCCCTTGAGCGTCATGGTGCCGTCGAGTTCCGGCGTCAGGATCAACACATCTTCGCTGCGGGCGGCAACTTTCTGCCTTTCCGGGCGCGTGACCAGGCCGATCCTTTGAGTGCCATATCCGGTATGGCGCCGCAGGGCGATCCCGAGGGCGGCAAGCATGTCGCGAGACGTGTCAGTAGACGACTGTACCGGCACTTCAAGCATATGCTCGAACCATGCCTCGTCGACCATGGTCTTTCCAGCCGACGTTTGCGGCAGGAGTGACGCAATGTTCTCCTGAGCTGTCAGCCGCTGGAACCAGAAGTCGACCAACTCCGGTCCCGCATGGCGTGGTGCGCCATTGGCAATCATCCATGATGCGGCGTCGGGCAGCACCGTCTCCGCAATATCCGCCGGGCCGTGACCGTCGATGTTGCGAAGGAAATCCGTCGCAAGCAGGTCGAGCGCGGCGGCGTCGGCAAGGATTGCGTGGAGGGAAAATACAGCGCCGAGCGCTTGCCCGTTTTGCGTCAGAAGGATGAAGCGGGCCGGATTGCCATTGGTAAGATCTATGGCGCGGGCTCGTTCGGCCGTGGCGGCTGCGGTCAGCGCTTCGTCCAGGTTTTCGCCGGCAGTCAACTCCGTCTCAAGGACGTCGACGAAGCGGCCGTTTTTCAGGATCTGTTGGACGGCGCCACCCGCCCGAGCTTCGAATTCCGAGGTGATGAGCGGATGTTGGCGCGAAAGCCTTGAAAGGCCCTCATGCGCTGCAGCAAGAGTAACAGAAGGAAAGACGATGGCGAGTATTTGTCGCCCGTAAACGACTTCGTTGCCCGTCTCCGACAAGAGCCAGATACGTGACTGCGCCGGCGACAGCGAGCATTTGGCGAGGTGATCCGAGTCGTTTGCTGCCTTGGCGTTCCGATCATGGACAGTCATTTCTTCGCCATTCTCCCTGAGTGTACTGAAATACATATCCAATCGATTGAAATACAATAACGTATACGTCTCAATATCTGTGATAGATATTAAGTTTAATCGATTGATATCTCTGACTTCTGGCGCCGATAAACTCGGATACTCCGAAAATTACATCGATGCAGCTGCATGACGAACGGAGTTTTGGAAAATTCAGAAGATTTTCAAAAAATATTTTCGGAAAATATTTTGAATTTTTGCCGATGTCGTTCGTCACCGCAGAATTAGCGCTGTGCTTGGCCTGTCGATCTCAGCCGGCGTGGTTCTGAAGATATGGAGATGAAATATGGATGCTTCCCTGGCGATGAAGGGTGATAGGACGGCGGAGAAATCCTTTGATCTGCGCCTGCCGGCTTCGGGCTTTGAGAGCAGCGCGCTTGCCTGTGGCCAGCCGCTCATCATATTGGCAGGGCCTGCGCCAGGGAGTTTTCGCGTCGAGCATCACGGAGTGAAGGTGGCCTCAGGTCATCTATCGGGGCCGGCCAGCAATCTCCTGGTCTTCGAAGCAATCTCCACGGCAGCCTTGCCGCTTTCTGGCGAGGATATTGTCAACGCCATGTCGGAAGCTGTTCTGGCATGCAATCCGCACCTGACCGGCTTCGAGATCGCACTTGCGGATGATGATCTTGCAAAGCGACTGCTGGAATCCGGCGCGATCGAGCATAGCGGGGGCCGCCTCATCGTGCGGCCGGATTCCTTTTTTCAACAAGCGAGATCCTGGCTCGGAAGTGCACCCAAGGCCTATCCGGAACTGCCGATCTTGACGAATGGTGCCCTTCATCCGCAGCGGCCGCCGAAGCCCGCTGGCCGCGTCTACAGCCGCTTCATTCCCTGGCTGAACACGCAACTCGGTTTTCATGTCGCCGATATCGAGGCCGATCTTCCGCATTTCCATCGCTGGATGAATGATCCGAGGGTCGCCACCATATGGGAAGACAGCGGCGACCTTTCCTATCATCGCGATTTCATCGCAGGCCGCCTTGCAGATCCGCGTACCCTGCCGCTGATCGGGACCTTCGGCGGCGTGCCTTTCGGTTACTTCGAACTCTATTGGGCCAAGGAAGACAGGATCGGACCGCACTACGACGCTGATGGCTATGATCGAGGCTGGCATGTGGCGATCGGAGAGGATGATTTTCGCGGAAAGGCCTTCGTCAGCGCCTGGCTGCCATCGTTGATGCACTACATGTTCCTGGCCGATCCACGCACCCGTCGTATCGTCGGGGAGCCGATCCATCATCACGTCCAGCAGATCCGCAATCTCGACCGTTCCGGCTTCGCCAAGGTCAAGCACATTCAGTTCTCGCACAAGAAGGCGTTGCTGGTTATGCTCCTGCGCGAGCGCTTCTTTATGGATCGGCTGCTGCTGCCGGATCTCACCGGTTTGCCCACGGAGGATGGGCAGTCTGTCCTTGGCTCTCTGGCGCGGGGCGCCTGATGAAGACAGCCGTCGATATGAACGATCCGCGTATCAAGCGGCTCGTTCTGGCGGTCGCGCTCCCGGCGGTGGCCGGGCTGGCCGCCAGCGCCGGCCATCATGCGATCAACGCGATCTTCCTGGGGGCGCTAGGCCCGGATGTGCTGGCAGGCATCAGTCTGGTCATGCCGCTGTTTCTGCTTGTTGCGGCAGCAGGTCAGGGGCTGGGTATCGGGCTTGCGACGCTGCTGGCGCGCTATCTCGGCGAGGGAGATATCAAAGCCGCTTCGTCGGTCGCCACGACAGCGCTCGCGGCGACGATCCCGCTCGGCATAGCCTTGTCGATACTGATCTATCTCGGCCTGCCGGATTTTGTCGGCGCACTCGGTGCCAGCGACAATCTCCTCGCCCCTGGGCTCGATTACGGGCGGCTGCTTGCTTTCGGGATGACGCTCGGGCTTTTGCAGGCTATCTGCGATTTCATCGCGATCGCCGAGGGCAATTCACGCTTTTCGATGATCGTGTTGATCGCGAGCTTCGCCTTGAACGCGGTTCTCGATCCCGTCTTCATCTTTATCTTCAAGCTAGGTGCGTCCGGCGCGGCACTGGCGACCATCGTGTCGTCCATCGCTGCCCTTGCATGCTATATCGCTTATTTCCTGCGCCGATGGGGAACGGTGAGCGTGACCGGCGGCGCGATATGCTGGCAACTGCTTTGGCCGATCGCGCGCATCGGTCTTCCCGCTGCCGCAACAAGCATTGTCACAGGCTTTGGCTTTCTGGTCTTGATGCGCGAGGCCGCTGTCCATGGCGGGGATACAGGTGTTGCCGCGACGGCCATTGCCATCCGGTTGATGACCTTGGGACAGCTTCCGTTGTTCGGCTTTTGCCTAGGCGCCCAGAGCGTCGTCAGCCATGCTTTTGGCGCTGGCGATGCTGAGCGACTGAAAGCCGTTATCCGGTTCATGCTTGCTGTGACGATACCGGTCGCATTGCTCTATTCTATCCTGCTGTTCCTGGCTGCCGAGCCGATCGCACGCCTGTTTACGGATAGCCAGGACGTCGTGGATGAGGCAGCAGCCTGGCTGCGGTCCCTCTTTCCGATCTTTCCACTTGCGGCCTTTCAATCCGTCTTGCTCGTTATGCTGCAATCGCGGGGCAGGGCCGGCCTGTCCGCGCTCGTGGGGCTTGCGCCGCAGGGCTATCTGCTGATCCCGCTTCTGCTTCTGCTGCCGCTTTGGTTGGGCTTTGCCGGTGTTGCCGCCGCTGCTGCCACCGCTGCCATTCTGGCTGCCATCCTTGGAGGCTTTGTTGGATGGCGGGAATGGCTCGCCATTCTGCCGACCGATGCACCGGGCCGCCTTGCTGGCCAATCGACACTTCACTCCTGACCCAAGAGGAACGCCATGAACGAGACGCCGAGATTCGATGCCTACCGCCACACCATTCCAGATGCGCTGATGCCGCCGCGCGACGATCCGTTCGATGCGGCGGTGCCGCCGATCTACCAGACATCGCTCTTCCTGTTCGATAGCTACAGAGAGCTTGAGGACGTCTTCGCCGGCCGTTCGAAGAAGCCGATCTATTCGCGCGGCGACAATCCGACGGTACGGCTTCTGGAGCGCAAGATTGCCGAGATGGAGGGCGCGGAAGAGGCACGCGCTTTTTCGAGCGGCATGGGCGCGATTGCCGCCGCAGTCCTCGCCTTTGTCGGGCCTGGCGACCGCATCGTCACCGTGCGGCACGTCTATAGCGATGCCTTCCGCTTCTTCGAGAAAGTGCTGAAGCGCTTCGGCATTACCGTCGACTATATCGATGGCACGGACACGGAGGCGATGCTTGCCGCACTTCCCGGCGCCAAGCTTGCCTATCTCGAAAGCCCGACCTCAATGGTTTTCGAGCTGCAGGATCTGACTGCGATCGCCGAGGCTGCTCGCCGCCATGGCGTCGTGACAATGGTCGACAATTCCTGGGCAACGCCACTCTTCCAGAAGCCGCTCGCTGTCGGCATCGATATTGTCATCCACGCCGCCTCGAAATATCTCGGCGGACAGAGCGATACGGTGGCGGGTCTTGTTACCGGCTCCAAGGTGCATATCGACCGGATCAACAGCGAAATCTACCCCTATACGGGAGCGAAGCTCGCGCCATTCGAGGCATGGCTCGTGCTGCGTAATCTCGAGACCCTGCCATTCCGCATGCGCCATCACCATGAAGCCGGGCTCGAAGTGGCGTCCTGGCTCGATGCCCATGCGGATGTGACCAACGTCATGCATCCGGCACTCGGCGATCACCCGGGAAAACGCACTTTCAGCGGATTTGGCGGGCTGTTTTCCTTCGAGGTCTCGGACCGCATCGACGTGGCTGACTTCGTCGACGCCTTGCGCATCATCCGCATCGGGGTGAGCTGGGGTGGGCCTGAAAGCCTCGTGGTGCCGGCAAAGGCCGCGCTCAGCATCTCGCCGGAAACCAATGTCTTCGCGCGCTTCGGCGTCAGCGATCGAACGATCCGTTTGAACGTCGGACTGCATTCGGCCAAGGAGGTCATTGCTGATCTCGATCAGGCACTTGCAGCCGCCAAGCGCTAGCCGGCCGCAGCACCGTTACATCACGAAAGGGGTGGAGTGACACAGTCGCTCCGCCCGTACTATTATTCATCGTTGATCTATTCCCGCCCAGACTGATTGAGACAAGATGACCATTCCTTCCAATGAAACGCTGAGCGCGCTTGCCGCCGAATATGGAACGCCGCTCTGGATCTATGATGCCGCCGCGATCCGCCGCCGCATCGCGCAACTCTCCGCCTTTGATGTCATTCGCTATGCGCAGAAGGCCTGTTCGAACATTCATATCCTGAAAGAGATGCGAAATGCGGGTGTGCGGGTCGATGCCGTTTCGCTCGGCGAGATCGATCGCGCGATGCGGGCGGGTTTTGCTGCCGGCAATTCGTCCGGAGCTGCGGAGATCGTATTCACCGCCGATGTCTTCGACCGGCCGACACTGGAACGCGTCATTGCCGACAAGGTCGAGGTGAATATCGGTTCCATCGACATGCTGCATCAGCTGGGTGAGCGTTCGCCTGGTCATAGGGTGTGGCTGCGCATCAATCCCGGTTTCGGGCATGGCCATAGCAAAAAAACCAACACCGGCGGTGAAACCAGCAAGCACGGCATCTGGTTCGAGCAATTGCAGGAGGCGGTGGCGCTGACGCGGAAATATTCGCTGAAGCTAGTCGGGCTGCATATGCATATCGGCTCCGGCGTCGATTACGGGCATCTGCAGCGCGTTTGCGGTGCGATGATCGGCTTCTGCCGCGCGCTGGATGTCGATATCGAGGCCATCTCGGCTGGCGGCGGTCTCTCCGTGCCTTACAGGGAGGGGGAAGAAGAGATCGATCCCGCTCATTATTTTTCGCTCTGGGATAAGGCGCGGCGCGAGATCGAGGCACATTTCGGCCATCCAATCCGGCTGGAGATCGAACCAGGCCGCTTTCTGACCGCCGATTCCGGCCTATTGCTTGCTGAAGTCAGAGCCGTCAAGATGATGGGCCGCAACCGCTTCGTCCTTGTCGATGCGGGTTTCAGCGATCTCGCCAGACCGGCCATGTATGGTAGCTACCATCACATCTCCGTCATTCCTGGCAAGACGCCTCACGATGCTGCCAGAACACTCTTCCCAACCGTCGTCGCAGGCCCGCTTTGTGAATCGGGAGATGTTTTCACGCAGACGGACAATGGCACGGTAGAAACGCGCGATCTGCCCGAAACCCATGTCGGCGACTATCTCGTGTTTCATGGCGCCGGCGCTTACGGCGCAACCATGTCGTCGAACTATAACAGCCGTCTTTATGCTCCGGAGATCCTGATCGACGGTGAGACACATCGATTGATCCGCAGGCGCCAGACACTCGACGAGCTGTTCATGCTGGAAGCCATCTAGGCGCAGCGCTTTCAAAGCCAAGAAAGAGCCTCCACTTCGATCAGGCGGGGGCTTTTCTGCAGTTGCGAAATGAATATAGTGACCACGACCCTGCGTCGTGGCGCTCGGTCGTTTTCACATTGTTACCGGCCGCAAGGCGCGAAAGTTCTGCACCGCTATGCTGGCCTGGCTTGATCAGAAAACCGAAATCGTCGAACACGCCGATCAATCGTCGCAATATTTCGAGCCGGCTCACGCCGCCTACTATAGCGGGAAGCCCGGCCAGCCGCTGAAGCTCATGCTGCAGGCGCGCAGCGACTTCCTGTCGATCTGGCGTCGCGCCGATTATCGCGAGCATGTGGCGGAATTCAAGCTTCTGGGCCGGCAGCTCATCATCGTTAATTCGCCTGAGGCTATCCGTTATGTGGTGGCCAAACGCCATGAGAATTTCGAGCGCAAGACGCCGCAGATGCGGCGCGCGCTGGAATATTTGCTAGGCGACGGCCTGTTCATTTCCGACAAGGAAACCTGGAAGCAGCGCCGGCCGCTGGTCTCCGATATCGTGCATAAAAACCGCGTGCCGGCCTTCGGCGCGATCATGCAGAGCACGGCAAACGAGCTTGCCGACCGGTGGCAGAGCCTAGGGGAGGGTGCCGAAGTCAACGCTCTGTTCGAAATGGCGGGGCTGACGGCGGAAATCATCTCCCGCAGCGTCTTCGGCAATGATCTCGGCGAGGAAGGTGCCAATGCCGTCACCGAAGGCTTTGCGAGCTACCAGTCGCTGGTCGATTCCGTCAATTTCGGCTATTTTCTCGGCTTCGACGAGGGGCTGCCGATCATCAAGACGCCGAGTTTGAGCCGGTCGGTGAAACGCATTCACCGGATCATCGATCAGGTGATCGAAGATCATCTCGCAGGCAAGGGTGATAACAGTTCGATGGTCGAGCTGCTAATCCGACGGCAGCAACGTAATCCTGAGTTGAAACTCGATGTCGTGGCGCTTCGAAACGAGGCCGCCACCATCTTCATGGCCGGCCACGAGACCACCGCGGCGACTTTGACCTGGGCCTGGTATCTGCTCGCAGGTGCGCCCTGGGTAGAGGAGGCGGTTCATACGGAAATCGACGCTGTCTGCGGCGATCGGATCCCCTCGATCGATGATGTTGCAAAGCTCGACTGGTGCCGTGCGGTCATCGAGGAGACGTTGCGCCTCTATCCCCCGGTGCCGATCCTGGCACGTCAGGCCGCCGAAGCGGACCAGATCGGCGACGTGAAGGTACGCAAAGCAGCGCTGGTGCTGATCGTGCCATGGATATTGCACCGCACGGATTCGCTCTTCCCCGAGCCGCATCGCTTTCACCCGGAGCGTTTCCTCGGCGAGGCACGGCCGGCGCCCTACAGCTACATTCCCTTCGCCGCCGGACCGCGTGTATGCCCCGGTCTGCAATTCGGCCTTACCGAGGCGATCCTCTGCCTGGCCATCCTCGCCCAGCGTTTTCGCGTTCGGATCAGGGATGGGCATAGGGTCCAACCGCAATGCCGCCTGACACTGCGTCCGCGTGACGGCATGCCCGTGACACTGCATAGGCGCCGGGGATGACGACCGAGACCGACAAGAAAGTCGCCATCGGCAAGCGCAAGGCGTGGACCTATGAGCCTCCGAAAGCTCCGCCCCTTGCCGATTTCGTAGCCGGTGGCGACCGGCGTAAGGCATTTCTACGCTATTGGCTTTACGAGAATATCGGCAACGCCATAGATCTCTTCTTCTATTTCGCCTTCATGCTATTGCCGGCGAGCGTCTGCTCCGATCTCGGCGGCTGGCTCGGGCGCCTGCTGGCGCCGCGCTTCCACAAGGGTGCATACGCGCGCGCGGCAGCCAATCTCAAGATGATAAGGCCCGAGCTTGGTGAGGCAGAGCTTGAGACGCTTTTGAAGGCCTATGCCGATTCTCAAGGGCGGCAGATGGCGGAATATTCCGTGGTGCCGAGACTGGCACGACGGTACGTCCGCAAGATCGGTACCGAAGGGCTGGTCGAGCGTTGCAGTGAAGGGCCGGTGATCTTCATCGCGCCGCATATCAGCAACTGGGAGGTGCTTTGGCATTGCCTTCTCGATATGGGACTTGAGGTCACCATGAACTATGACCCGCCCAAACGCCGCTCGCGCCACTACATCGTCAACCGACTGCGCAAGGGCGCCGGTCTCGGAATCTTGAAACCCGGCCGCAGTTTCGTGCGACCGGCCCTGAGAATCCTGGAGAACGGCGGCAATCTGCTGATGTTCTGTGACGAGGGCTTCAACGGGTATATCCGCGCGCCGTTCTTCGGAAGACCTGCGCATCTTGAGGGTAACTACGCGCTCATCGCGCGGATGGCCCGGAAAACGAATGCACTGATCTATCCGGTTTATATTGTTCGGGAGAGGGGAGCATTTTCTCTGTTCCGATCATTAGGGCCATTTAAGCTACAACTGATGGACATCACCGAAGATCAGCTTATTGAGGATATGAAGCTTCTCGACGCCGTGATCGAACCAATCGTACGCGAATATCCGGCGCAATGGTACTTTGTGGACAATCGAATATGAAGGGAAACGCCATCACCAAACGACCGAAAAGTAAGGGGGTTAATAATTTTTTAGATCAGAAGAAGGCTGCTAATATGACAGGCATACATGGCCAATCGCTGAGTCATTTACGCGACCGTTCCGTTGCAAAATGTCAATCACAAATAATATCGGCTTAACCGGCATGTCGTGTATAGCGTGGATCAGTATCGATTATCAAAAGTGAGCATCACTGACGCACTTCCTTAACATTCGCAAGATGTATTGCGATGTTAATTCTTTTTCTGCAACTCGATAAGCGTCTGCCGTCGCATCGTTCGACGGACAATCACCGCCCCCTTCTCATCAACTCCGACAACGCTGCAGCTATTCTTTCCTATGTCGATGCCCAAAATTGAAATCGTCATGGATCAGCTCCTCTTCCTTCGATGACGGATCATCATACTCGATGTCCTCGGAAGGGCGGGCCATCCCATAATCAACAGCTGAGCTCACCAACCAGGATGATGGGCGATTGGGAGCTGGGATGAAGGTCTGAACTCGGAATGATCACTGCTTTCTCAGCTTATCTGCGATCTTCCGAAGAAGCGACGTAAGGGGAGGCGGGGCGAGCCAATAATCTTTGCAAGAGCAGGAATATGGCGACAGCAGCTAAACTCGACAAAAGGCCCCACACGGGAAGAAGTAGGTAATACTTGAGAGAAAGGGTCGGAAGTGGCAACAGGTTGGATGCGCTATGCCACAGCGTGCAATAGATGAGAGCCGCAACGGGCATATCCGACTTCAGATATACATAACTTGTTGCTGCGTGAAAAAACTTCGTGAACAGCAGGAAATATGCTGCCAACGCGACGGACATAAGCGCGGAATTAACCCCCAAATGAGTGAGGTGCTGTGATACTCCGGAAAATTGCAGGGTACCTTCGAATATTGCGAACGGGAAAAGGCCGATAACTGGATACGGTGTGCGTTTGAAAAACCAGACGATCAGAAACTTTATTACTTCCTCAAAGAAGGCGAGCAGCGTTGTCTGAAATATGACCGCAAAGCCCATGGACACCGCTGCTCTCCCCTTATCAGAAACATTGTTCTAAGCGCTATCGGCCGCCCGAACTGTCCCTTCCGTTGTCCGAGGGCGAGCCGCCACCACCATAGTCGCCCATCGCGGTGTATTGGCTGTAGTCTGGTGCTCCGGTACCCACCATTGAGCCAAGAGCGGAATTGCCCCATCCAGGATTATTGCTTGGATCTTTCGACGAGGAAACCTGACCGTCGAAACTGTATCCATCTTTCACACCCACGCCTACACCTTGTGAGTACGAGCTTGAACCTGATGAATCTGAGGAACCACCCATAAAACTTCTCCTATCTTGCGCCTTAGGTTGAAATTTCATTATGTGATGCATCACTGATAGAAATATCTGTGCAAAATCTTGTTACAATCAACCCCCCAAAGTGGCTTAAGATAGGAAAAACAACCATTGGATGAAGTTCCGGCATCATTTTCTTGGTTTACAAAGACCACCGGGAAATACACCGGCTATATAGTTGAGCTTTCAATCATCTCCATCGCGCTGCGTCTCCTTGGGCTCGTTCAGCCTTTTGTATTTCAGGCGCTTATCGATAGAATTCTCCCATTTCAACGGGAAGACAGCCTCTATATTGTTGTTGCTCTGCTCGTTGTTGTTGCACTTTTTCAAAGCGCCTTTAAGTCGGTATCGACATATCTCGGCGGCGATCTAGTCAATCAACTGACACGCGAGTTCAGCAGGCGCATTTACGAGCACGTCCTCCATTTGCCGTTGCGTACATTGCAGAAATGGCAGGTGGGCGAGCTATTCGCACGTATGGGCGAAATCGAGACCATACGTCGATTCCTCACTGGAACGATTTCTGGTGTCGTCATCGATATCGTGTTCTCGTTTGTCTATCTCGGCGCTCTTTTTTCGATCAGCCCATCGCTCACATTGATCATTATCGTGATCCTACCGATGCAGATGGCGGCAATTGCCTTGGTCGGTCCTTTCCTGCGCCGCCGCCTGAAGCAGTCGTTTCTGGCAAAGTCTGCCCACCAATCCCGCATGATCGAGACGTTTAGAAACGCCGAAACTGTGAAGGCGCAGGCGGCTGAGGCCCGCTACGCTAAGCGGCTTGATGGAACGATGTCCGCATCTTTGGATTTAGGTTTCAAAATCACCAAGCTGCACATCGTGAACGGGATCATCAGCGATGCTTTCAGCAATGCCTTTGACATCCTCATCGTCTTTTTTGGCGCGATGCTGGTTTTAGACAATTCCATCACGCTCGGGCAACTCGTGGCTTTCCACCTTCTGGCCGGACATGTCTCCGCACCTATTCTTGGTCTTGCTTCGTTATGGGAGCACTGGCAAGGCATAAAGATCGCCCGCCTTCGCCTTGGAGACGTCTTAAACGCCCCTTCCGAAAGCCAAACAGGCAAGCAGAAGCTTGTCCTGAAAGGTCCGGCAACCCTGCGCCTTGAAGGGGTCTCGTTCGGATACACATCCGAGCGTCTTGTGCTCGACAACCTTAACCTGATAATTGCTCCAGGACAGCCAACCATCATTGTCGGGCGCTCCGGCTTTGGAAAATCGACTTTGGCGAAGGTCTTGAGCGGATTGTATCCACCAGACAGGGGTTCGGTGTTCATCGGCGATCAGGTGATGGATAGCTTTACCCCCGAAAGTGTCAGGACCAATATAGCCTACTTGCCACAGGACCCAGCATTGTTTGCTGGAACGATCAGAGAAAATCTCCTCCTCGCCAAGGAGGATGCCAGCGACGATCAGATGCAAACCGCATTGCGAGATAGCGCTTGCGCAGAAATGATCGAGCAATTCCCGGATGGAATGGAGACGGACGTTGGCGAGCATGGATCTTCGCTTTCAGGCGGTCAGCGACAGCGATTGGCGCTTGCTCGTCTTCTCCTGCGTAATCCCAACGTCTTGATCGTCGACGAACCTACCAGTGCCTTGGATGAGCGATCCGCATCTATCATCACGCGCACGCTGAACGACCTCGCCAGATCTCGCGCCGTAGCCATTGTAAGTCACCGACCAGAACTTTTTGGTGCCGGAGTGCATGTAGTCGATCTCGAAAAGCTGCAGGAGCGAACATGACTGTGGTGTCGCCACCCATTGCTCGAGTTTCGCCCACGGTCCGAATAACGGCCTGGCTTCTTCTTGTTTTGTTCGCAATCATCCTTGGCGGTAGCATCGTTGCCAAGACCGAAGTTGTAGCGCGTGGCTCGGGAAAATTGGTTCCGATATCGCGTGTTCAGGTGGTTCAGCCGCTCGCCGATGGCAAGATCATCGAGTTGAACGTCAACGAGGGGCAGACAGTTGCCGAGGGCGAGATCTTGGTCAAACTCGATCCCACGGCAGCTCAAAGTGACATTCAACGGATACAGGGCAATATCGAGCAACAATCGCTCGACGCCGATGTGGCTGATGCCATCGTTACGCCACTTGCCTCCCAAGATCCCGCAAGTCCCGGTTTCGTCGAAGTTGGCGTGCAGAAGTTCCGTCAGGATTGGCCCGCGAATTCCGAGAAGGAACCGGAAGGCGAGGCACTTGTCCGTGCAACACTTGTCGCCTTGCGGGATCAGATTTTGCAGACCGATGCTCAATTGAAACAATTAGAGCTACAGCAGGAGGCACAGACTGCCCGCATAGAAAAAGCCAAGATTGACCGTGACATCGTTTCGCAGAAGCTTGCCTCGGCCGACACGCTGTTGCAGCAGGGGGTAATGAGCCGCAACGAACATCTAGATAGGCTCCGCGAATTGAGATCGATCGATGGCGATGCGCAGGTGGCTGAAAGAGAACTTTCCGCATTGGCGGCATCGACGGAAGCCACGAGACGTCAACGGGCATCCGCGATCTCCGACAATCTTGCGACGCAGCGTCGTCGTCTTAGGGAATCGGAGATCTCTAGAGACAGCTCCAATGCCGCATTACGCGCCGCACAAGAGAGGCTGCACAATCTCACGCTTCGTTCACCGGTCGTTGGACGGATTGAGAACATGACAGTTCACACTGTCGGTGGCTTTGTCGAGGCAGGCGCGACCCTGATGGGAGTTGTGCCGACGCAAGGTGGCATGGAAGTCGAGGCCTTTTTCGACAATAGAGATGTGGGTTTTTTGCAGAGTGGGCAGAAGGCGTATGCAAAGTTTGATGCCTTCCCATCTGAGCGTTTTGGTGTCATTCCCGGCCATGTGACAAGCATTGGGGCTGATGCTCGGGAAAACGGCGCATCGAAATGGGTATACGCCGTGCGTCTACGGCTCGATAAGTCCGGATTATGGGTGGACGGCAAAGACATTGGCTTCTCACCTGGCATGACGGTGACCGTCGACGTAGTCACGTCAAAACGCAGGCTCATTTCCTACTTTTTTGAACCTATTACGAAGGCAATTCAAAATGGATTGAAGGAGCGATGACACTATGGGCACAACTTCATCGGTCATAAGATTGGGTGCGATGGATGCGCTCGGGAGTATGACATTTCTCGCGCTTCAATCTCCACTTCACCGACGCTGGTTGATCGCCGACATGGAAAGGAACTTCGTCCCCGCACTCAAGGTGGGCCAGTGCAAGATCTACTTTTATGGACCAGACAATCCCAAGGCCTTCGTGACATGGGCGCTCGTCGATGAAGAAACTCACCTAAAGTTGATGAGAGACGGCCTTACGCCACATGAATCAAAATGGGCGTCAGGAGACAACCTTTGGTTCATCGATGTTGTCGCGCCCCATGGTGACGCGGCAATGGTCATTCGGGACATGCGGCAAAATCATTTCTCCGGACAAAACGGATACTCGATCAAGCGCAACCTGGATGGCTCGATCAGTAGGATTAAGAAGTGGCGTAACATCCGTTGAAATCGCGTTTGCGCTCTTGCGATAACTTAATTGAGAAAACGCCGTCCGGCTCCAGGTTCCTCCAGGGGCATTAGACGTTGGAATTGCTCTTCGTACTCAACCCAAGGCCCGCAGGGCGGTCCTGAGTCGTGTAGTTCAGACACTTGCTGCCTTTTTGGGGTCCGGATACTCAATTGGGATTCTACGGAAGCAGTTTGCTGACGCTTATAAGAAAGGCGCTTATAAGAAAGGCGTTTACTCTCGTTTTTGTGAAAGTGAGCGGACATGTCCGTGCGCAAGCTATTGTCCTACTAGTCGTTGCCTCCAGCATGTGGTTGCTTGTAAGGTTAGTTTTGTACCCACCATGTCAAAATAATCGTAGCTCTCATATGAAGCACCTTAAGCGTTCTAACATCAGATATGTTGATGTGGTCAAATCTATAACCCATGTAGCATATTTGTGTCTTTGCACTGCTTAACGCTTGGAAATTTAGCTTTGGCCGAAAATCTGCCAAATGGCTCGAACGCAAGCAGCTCATTTCATACAGATAACGGTGAAGTGTCTGATCGCGTCACTGGCCTTTATGTCATCGATCTCGAAAATGTAGCAGGCTTTGGAGTTGCCCCCAAAAGACCGGACATGCTCAGGTTTGAGATTGCGAGCTGATGAACTCGCCCGGCGATTGATATCCTAAAGCACTGTGCGGGTGAAGATTGTTGTAATGCTCGAACCAGAACGGAAGTTGAGCGATGACGGTTTCAGCGTCGGGGGTTGGATTCACCGAGACGTAACCGCGCTTGAACGTTTTGACGAAGGTGAGGAGGATAAGAAAGCAGTCCAGTGGACTGTTTTTCCGACGTAAAGCCATGCCGTTCGACTGTGGGCTTCGCACCGGTGTCGTGCGCGGTTCCATGCCGATGTCACGGAGCAAGGATGCGGTGTCCCTAGCGATGAAGCAGGAGCCGTTGTCGGTGAGCCATTCGATGGGCTCGGATAGCATGTTGATGCGACCGAAGCGGTTCTCGACGGCGGTGATCACGAGGTCCTGCACGTCTTCGCTCTTGATGCCTTCGGTGGTGGCAACATGGGCGATTGCCTTGCGGTCGCAGCAACCGAGGGCGAAGGCGACGCGGACCTTCTCCTTGTTGTCGCAGCCGATCTCGAAGCCGTCGGAGCACCATCTGATGTTCGCAAGCTCGACGGCGACCTGGCCGTCGTGAAGGCGATCATCGACCGCTCCGGTATGACGCACCAGCAGCAGATTGTGCAGCTTCATCACCCGGTAGACGCGCTTGGCATTCGGCCACGAACGTCCCAGTTTCCGGGCATTCCGACGCAGGATGGCATGGACATGCCGATAGCCGTAGGTAGGCGTATCCGCGATGACGGCCTTGATGTCAGCGAGCAGCTCACGATCAGGTAGTGGCGGGCGTCCTCTGGCTTTGGAAGGGAAGCCTGCGGCACGCGCGGCGATATTCGAGCGGGCGACACCTAGAGTTTCGCAGACGGTCTTCATTCCAAAATCCCCCTCGGAAGAGAGAGCGAGCGCAACAGATGTTTTTTGGGCCACCTGCGATATCGAGGGCTTCCTTCAGGATTTCGCTCTCCATCGTCTTTTTGCCCAACGGGCGTTGCAACTCCTTCACCTGAGCTTGAAGCGTCCGGTATTCGGAAGCCGGAACGACCTCCTCTTCGGCGACCGTCGCCGTCAGTGCCCCCTGGGACGCCAGCTTGCGCCACGCAAACAACTGGTTTGGCTGGATACCGTGCCGACGCGCGACGATGCTCACCGTCGCGTCCGCCTCATAGGTCTCGTGAATGATCGCCAGCTTCTCTGCCGTGCTCCAGCGCCGCCGACGTTCCGGCCCGGAGAGGACTTCCATCTTAAAATTGCTGCTAGTCATATTGCCAACATTATTCCTACCACTTAGCTAGGTGGGGGAGCATGTCCGGGCCTTTCGGGGGCTAATTCAAAAATGTAGCAGGCTTCGATGGTTCCATCTTCGATGTGAAACTTGTCTACGCACACTTACTTGATCCGGCAGACCCCAACAAACGAAGAATGACTATTGCCGTGAGCGTGGGCCATGCGCAGGGGCATTTATATTCGATCACCAATTCGGGTCTGGCGCCGTTTCCCTGCGAAGCAGGCGTCGAGATAGATCAGCAAGCAATGCAGCTCTATCGCGCGGCGCATGATTCATTTGCTATGCGTACCCAAAATGGTCAGCCGGTTAACTTGCAGCTTTCACAAGCGGACCCGGCGCTGGACTTAAGCTCGTTTGGGGTTGGTGACGAGGAGAGCGATTGCATTCATCTACCGGGTCCGATCACCGTAAATTGGAACGGTAGTAACTACAACATCTTAATGAGATTATCGGCTCCGACGACAAAATATTCCTATCTAAATAACGCTGGGTGTAGCGCCAATTACGGCAGCGCATATATCTCTCAATACGCAAACATAAGCGGGAATACTAAATTTTATCCTGCAGGAAATAATATATATGTTCTTTTCTTACATTATATCTATGTAACTACCGTCGATTACCTATCCAAAATATCATTGGATAGGAATGGTGTTACTTATCAATACGCAAATGTTCTGGATGAGATCTCCAAAGCGTCATCGATATTATCACGTTGCGGTGGCGAGAACGTTGACTGTTTTCAAAAGACGCTAGACGCAGTGTTAAAACACCTATCAACATCCAAAGTAGGTAACGGCAAATGACGAACAGTAGCCTGACTCAGAACCAGCTCGATATGTTGATGAAGTACGCGGTTGGTATTGGGTCTGAGGGACCCAAGGCCGGCGTGACGATCGATGTCAGGGGCTCACTCTTTGATGCCTGATCGCTGGCGATCAATGTTTTTTCATTGTCCTGCCTTTGCGGTGCAGGAAACACCGAGTGATGTCACGAGAAACGTTCATCACAACCGCCTTTAATTCGGCGGCAAGCGTCCGCACAGTCCAATCGGTTTGGCCGCCAGTCGGAGGTGAACCTTATCGGCTGCTGTGCACCCCCAGCATCAGTGACGCGTTCGCGTAAATCCGCAGAAAGAGGTCGCGCCATCGTTGCTGGCCTCCCCATCAGCAATGATCTTGAAACGCGACTACAATAACCAAGGAATCTTCACTAAACTCTTCTTAAGGCTGAAATATTCTAAAGACAACAAATTGGATTATCTTCCCGCTGTCTGTAATGGCAAATTGACGTAAACCTCCGACCGGACGTCACGATCTAGCTTTGACCACGGGATAGCGCGCCGCTATCTGCCGCAGCACGGGCATGTCCGATGCGCTCCCCGCCTTATCTGCCCAATCCAGGAAGGCGTGGATGCGGCGGGCGACCTTTTCGGGATGGTGCTGGCTGATGTCGGCGATGCGATGGTCTAGAAATGGATTGAGGAAGCGGTCGAGTGTCGTTGCGACATAGGCCTTCGCCTCATCGCCCATGCCGTTTGCCACAAAGCCGGGCAGCACTTCACTTTCGTAGAGAGTATCGAGCCTGGCGCGTATATTTCTGTCGGCCAGTATGGCGCGCACTGTTTCATCCGCTGGCCGGTCTTCGCGCTGCCAGATTTCGGCAAGGAAGGTGTGTCCGAGGTTGAGAATATGCAGCTTCAGGCGCCCGTAAGGTTCGAGATCGTCGGTCAGCACGATGCTTGGGTGCTGGCATGGCGCGTGTACACCCGGCGCGCGCTTGATCGCCCATAGGGCATAAGGTTCCGCGACGGCGCCGATCGGCTCGATCGGCTCGGAAACGATGCGATCAACCAGAGTTTCGGCGAAGGCGGCGTGGTTATCGAGCCAGGTATAGAATTCAGCCGGCACATCGTTGAGCCGAGCGCAATCGATGACTGTCTGTTTCAGAACATGACCGTTGCCTGTCATCAGCTCGCAGGGCAGGATGACCAAGGGACGACCGGATGTCTGCCAGCGCTGGACGAGGAGAGCGGCAAGCTTGGCGGGGAAAGATCGGGGAACCTGACCATCCGCGTCGAAATGATCTTCCTCCGGCCATGTCTTATAGCCGGTCTCGCCGGTGTTGGAGATGACGAATTCGGCATCCTCGGCAAAGAGCTTTGACAGCTCCTTCCAATGTTCTACTGCGGAGAGACCGCGCTCGACGCTGGTGACCTGTACGGTGCGATCGACAGGTTTGCCATCCGACATGCCGCGGATGATGACCGGATAGCCCTCCGAATTCCCGAAGGCGGCGACACGTCCGCTGCGGCTGCTGGCGCCCGAAACCTGAACAATGGTGATGGGACCGACATCCTGGCCGGATTGCCGTGCCTCGTGCACGAAGAACGCCGCATGCGCCTGTAGGAATCGGCTGGTGCCGAACTGGATGATCCGTGAGCTCAAGCCGATACCCTTATATATGAATGCTGTTGGAAGACTATTTGTCGGGGCAGGGAGATGCGAACTGATTCTTTCGGATCTGTTTTTTATCTATAGAAAACATTGAAGTCTTCGACGATCAAATGTTTTCTATGAGGATAACAGAGCATTTCCATCGAGGGCGAGTTCGATCCGCGTAAACATATGAAGCCCGCCACAGCTGTGCTGATGAAGCTCGGCAAAGAACACTTCGAGTGGTTCGCTCGCCCCGGTTTTCTCCTCAAGCAGATGATGATCAGCGTGCCGCCGGGGCTGCCGCCCGCCGCACGTTTTCTTCGCTCAGCGTCTGGCCGTGGAACTTCGATAGCAATGCAACGACATCGTCGATTTCCTTGGCCAGTCGCTGTGCGTCCCACTGTCGGGCGACTGCGGCAATGGTGCCGATTTCACGCAGGCCCTGGATCGTCAGCAGGCCTTCGATCGCCATGGTCGTACGCCGGAAGACGATGTCGGACAGATGCACGACCATCTCCTGCCGCGCGATCCAATCGATCTCAAGCGCGCTGTGGCGCGGCGCACCGCTGATGCGCTGGCTGTCGTTGTAGTCCGAAGGGCGAGTGAGGATTGCCGCTGTAGTCGTGCCGTATCGGCCGAGCAACTCATCCGCTCTGCTGACGTCGACGCCGGCTTTCGCGGCGACTGCTTTGATCCAGCTTGTACGCTCGTTGGCGCTCGCCGGGAAATCCCGGCCGCCGCCGATCGCAAGTCGCTCCGTGGACGTCTTGCGGCCGATTTGAAGGCGTGCCAGCACTGTATCGGCAACTTCCTCGGCAAAGCCGCGGAATGTGGTCCATTTGCCGCCGACCAGTGAGATGATAGGGAAGGGGCGCCCAGCCTGCGGCTCGAAGACGGGTGCGGAGTGATCGCGGCTGATCAGGCCCGGCGACGAGGCGTCCGAGGCGGGCAGGGGGCGAATGCCACTATAGCTATAGGTCACCTGGTCGCGGTCGAAGCGGAGGCTCGGCAGAAGCGACCTTACGCTGTCGAGGAAATAGTCGATCTCCAGCTCTTCGCAGCGCACATTGTCGGGATCGTCACAAGGGATATCGGTCGAGCCGACGAGCGCCTGGCCGAGATAGCCATAGACGAGGCAGATGCGACCGTCATCGGCTTCGAAATAGATCATATGGCCGTTCAGGCTGCGCACCAGTTCCGGATGATCGAGCAGGATATGCGAGCCCTTGGTGCCGCCGATCAGATGGGCCGGTGCGCCGAGAGCGGCGTTGACATGATCGATCCATGGGCCGGCGGCATTGACCACGAGCTTCGGCTTGGCCGAAAAGGCATAGCCGTCCGAACGCTGAAAGGTCAGCACGCCATCGGCAGCGGAAACGAGCCGCGTCGAATTTGCCGCCAATGAAGCCTTGTTCGCCTCCAGTCCGTCATTGACCAGCTCATAGACCAGCCGTTCGGGCCGGCTGATCTTGGCATCGTAATAGATGCCGCCGGCGACGATCTCAGGCGTGACATGCGGCATCTCCTTGAGCGCGCGGCGCTTCAAAAGGAACCTGTGGCGCGGCATGACGCGATTGCGCGAACCGAAGAAGTCGTAGAGTGCGAGCCCGATCTTTATAAGCAGGGCGCCGCGGCTGCGCGGGGCGGTAGTCGAGCCCGTCAGCGTGCGAAGGGCTGCCCAGATGCCACGCGTCCAGGAGAAGATCGGCACGAAGGTCGGCAGTGCTTCGACGCAATGCGGTGCGTTCGTGAGCAGAAGGTTTCGTTCCAGCGCCGATTGCGCGACCAGGCCGAATTCGCCTGTTTCCAGATATTTCAGGCCGCCGTGGATCAGCCTGGATGGTGCAGCGCTCGTGCCCGAACCGAAGTCGGCCTTGTCAACGATCAGGCAGTTGACGCCCTGCAGTGACAGATCGCGAAACAGACCGGCACCATTGACCCCTGCGCCGAGGATGACGACGTCGACCTCTCCGTCTTGAAGTTTGGAGAAGCGTTGCTGCAGATCGGCGGCCATATCGGTCATAACATCATTGTCCTGGTGAACTGCCGCGATAGACCCTGTCTGCGCGGCGCAATTTTCGGTCTAGTCTTGGGAGCGCTGGGTTGCGAGATTGCCGATCCGCGGCCAGAGCGGCGTCATCGCTTCGGCAATGTCGCGGAAGAGGTTGTAGCGAATGCGGTAATCGGCGCTGCGGACAGAATCCGGATGATAGGTTCTGGCGATCTTGCCGACATCGCGCGGATCGCTTTCCGGGCTGGAATAGACACCGATGCCGGCGCCGGCGCAAAGGGCTGCTCCCCAGGCAGCGGCTTCGTCGGTTTCGGTGACGGTGACGGGCATGCCGAACACGTCGGCAAACATCTGCACGACGATCGGGTTGCGCGAGACACCGCCTGCCAGCCTTGCCTGATTGAAGGAAAAACCGTCGCTTAGGGCATCGACGTGAATCTTATGGTTGAAGGCGATGCCTTCCAGGACGGCTCGCAGCATGTCACCGCGATCATGCCAGCCGCCAAGCCCGAAGAAGCTGGCGCTTGCCTCGGCGCCATAGGGTGAGCCGAAGAGATAAGGGTGGAACAGCGCGCTCGATGGCCGGTTGAACGCCGCTTCGATTTCGGGGCTGAGCAGGGCGTGAATGGACTGGCCCGCAGCCTCGGCGCTTGCAATTTCGCTGGCGCAGAGTTTGTCGAGGAACCATTCGTAATTCGCCGAGGATGCCGGCGAAATCGACATGTTGTTCCATTGGCCCGGCGCAATGGCATTGCGGCAGAACCAGCGGCTGTCGACGCGCGGCTCCGACGAGAGCGTCTCGTTGATCGAATAGGTGCCGGCGATAACGGCGACGACGCCGGCCGCATAGCCGCCGGCTCCAAGGGCTGAGGCGGTTACATCGTGCAATCCAGCAACGACGGGCGTGCCTTGGGCAAGAGCGGTTCGCTTCGCGACGGCCTCGGTCACGTATCCCACGACCTCGTCGGATCGCGAGGCTGGCGGCAAGGCGTCCGTCACCTCGGCAATGTCGAAAAGTTTCAGCGCATCGGGGGAATAATCCTGGGTCGAAACATCGGTGAAGGAGGTGCTTGCTTCGGTGCGGTCGGTGCCGGCAACGCCAGTCAGGCAGAAGCGTAGCCAGTCCTTGCAGCTCAAAATATGGCCGATCTGCCCAAAACGTTCGGGTTCATTGGCCTTGATCCAGGCAAGCAACGCCGATGGAGCCGAGACATGTGGCAGTTGGCCGGTCAACTTCAAAGACGCGTCGGCAACGGGGGCTTTCAGCCATTGTTCGACGATCGATCCCGCGCGGCTGTCGAGTGAGAGAATGGCGCGTCCGAGCGGCTTTTTTGCCTTGTCGAGCAGATAAATGCCGTCACCGTGCGCGGTTGCGGCAATCGCCTGGATGTCGCTTGCCGGGCGGTTGCTGAGCTTGATCGCCTCGGCAATGGCATCTGCCGTCCGGTCCCAAAGTTCGTCCATGTCGCGCTCGACATGGCGTGGCTTCGGCATGAACTGGGTCACCCGACGGCGCGCAACGGCAAGCGGTGTTCCGTCAATGTCGAAGATGACGGCTTTGGTGACGGTTAAACCGCTGTCAATTCCGAGCAGACTCGGCATTCCCATGACTCCTGATCATGAACGACGAGAGGCGGCCGTTGCCGGGTTCAGCCTCAGGATCGCTCCTTGTCGCCCTTGGCGACGACCACATTGATATTCTTGTTGCGCATCCGCTCCAGATGAGCCGCAGGCGTCTTTTCATCGACGATGACGACATCGAACTCACTCAGATTCGCAAAACTATGCAGCGCCCGCCGTTCGAACTTCGTATGGTCCATCAGCAAGATGCGCTTGGCGGCGCTTTCGAACATCGCGCGCTTGATGTCGACGATTTCGGGCGACTGATGGAAAACCATGTCATCGATGATGGCCGACATCGAGATGAAGGAGACATCGGCCCGCAAGCGATTGATTTCGTTGATCGTCATCCGGCCCATGAAGGCATTGCACCAATTATAGTATTGCCCGCCAAGCGCCAGGAGCGACACGTCATGCATGTCCTTCAGCGCGTTCATCAACGTCAGCGAATTGGTGATTGCCGTCAGCGGAACCTTGGCCGGCAGCTGCGAGGCCATCTGTAGAACGGTGGTGGAATCGTCGAGGAAGATTGCCTGACCCGGCTCGATGAATTGCATGGCCGCCGCAGCGATCATCTTCTTTTCGTTTGCTTGCCGGTTGGCACGATAGACGTCGCTCGATTCGATCAGGCTGGTGGCTGCGGCCGATACGATGCCGCGCGTCTTGCGAAACAGGCCTCGGCTGACCAGTTCGTCGACATCGCGATGTGCCGTCATCAGGCTGATGCCGAAGCGCTCGGTCAGATCCTCGATGCGCATCGAACCTTCCGCCATCACCGCTTCAGCGATCATCTGGCGCCTGGCAATCTGGCGGGAATGCCGGCTGTCGCTCGGCAGCTCGTCTTGCAGGAATGATACGGGGCTTGTCTTGTCTGTCACTTTGGCCTCTGACGTCGCGCCTTGCGGAGATTGACTTGCTGCAGCGAACGTCACGCTATGGAAAAAAGTATAAAGAACAGTTCGCTATCAGGATTTCTGCAAGTTCTGTCTGATGTGCAGCCAGGGTGCCGCCCACTGGGGTCAAGGGATGGGGACGCCGAGTTCCGGCGCCCCCGATGTCATTACTCGGACAGAACGAAAGGTGCCGTGTACTTGTCGACATTGTCCTTGGTGATCAGGATGCAATCGAAAAGCTGCTTTTCGCTGGTGGCACCGGTCTTGCCGGTCTTGATGAAGCTGTCGGCCTGCTTGACGGCTTCCGCCGAGAAGGTGGCGACCGGCTGCAGGACGGTATATTGCAGTTCACCGGCCTTAATGGCGGCCACAGCATCTGGAGAACCGTCGAAGCCGCCGACCTTGACGTTGGCAAGCTTGCCGGCTTCCTTGAGAGCGGCAATCGCGCCGAGCGCCATTTCGTCATTGCCGGAGATCACGCCGATAATGTCCGGGTGAGCCTGCAGGATCGACTGCATCTTGTTGTGGCCCTGGGTGCGGTCCCAGTTGGCAACTTCCTTGGCAACCTTCTTCAGGTCGGGATACTGGGTCAGAACGGTTTCATAGCCGTTCGACCGAGTGGCCGCATTGTTGTCGGAGGGCGAGCCGAAGAGTTCGGCATAATTGCCCTTGTCGCCAACAGCTTCGACCCATTGCTGCGCGCCGATAGCCGCACCCTGGGCGTTGTTGGAGACGAGCTGAGCCTTGGCAAGGCCTTCCTGGTTGATTTCGGCATTGACGAGGAAAACCGGGATGCCGGCCGCAACGGCCTTCTTGACTGCGCCGACCGAGCCATCAGCATTGGCTGGATCGAGAATGATGGCGACCGACTTGTTGGTGATCGCCGTATCGATCAGGTTGCTTTCGGTGTTGGTATCGCCCTTGTGCGCACCGACCGTGGCGGTATAGCCGAGCTTTTCGGCGGTTGCCTTGGCGATGTTGCCTTCCGTCAGCCAATAGGGGTTGGACGGATCGTTGACGATGATCGTCATCTGGCCGGCGGCCCATGCAGCTCCTGTCAGAAGCGGTGCCACAGCAACTGCTGCCATGACGATGCGCAAACCTTTTTTAAACATTAGTCTCTCTCCCTTTTGATGAGCTCTGGTGATGCCGGCGAACCGGCGGTCTTTTCTCCGATTGGCATTTCGCCGATCGGTGACAAGTTTCGATGCAGTGTCAGCCGGATTTGGTCCGACGTCCGTACTGGATGCTGTTCATGAGCACGGCGAGCACGATGACCGCGCCGGTAAAGACCGTCTGCCAATAGGCCGAGACACCGATGATGACGAGGCCGTCCGCCAGGAAGCCGATGACGAAGGCGCCAAGCATGGTGCCGCGCACTGTGCCGCGGCCACCCGTCAGTGCGGCGCCGCCGATGACCACAGCGGCGATCGCTGTCAGCTCATAGCTGGTGCCGGCGTTTGGACCGGCCGAGGTCAGCTGCGAGGACAGGACGAGGCCGGCAATGGCCGCGCAAATCCCCGACAGGACATAGACAGCGATTTTGACCTGCTTGACCGGAACGCCGGAAAGATCGGCGGCGCGCTCGTTGCCGCCTGAGGCATAGAGCCAGCGGCCAAAGGCGGTGCGGCTGAGTACGAGGCCGCAGACGATCGCAAGCACAGCAAGGACGATGACGCCGATCGGGACGCCGGCAAGGCGATTGAAGCCCAACCAGTTGAAGCCGGTATTGCCGAGTTCCGGGCGGCCACCGAGATTGTTGTAGGTGAGGCCGTTGGTCATCAGCAAGGCGATACCGCGGGCAACATAGAGAACGCCGAGCGAGGCAACGAAGGCCGGAACGCGCAGGTAGGCGACGAGCACGCCGTTGACCGCACCAACGACGCCACCGAGGACACAGGTCAGCACCACGACGGCCCAGACCGGCGGATAGAGGATGACGCCAAAGCTCGACAGCGTGACGCCCTGCATCAGGAAACCGGCAATGCAGCCGGCAAGACCGAGCGTCGAGCCGACCGAGAGGTCGATACCGCCATTCAAGATGACCAGCAGCATGCCGATGGCAAGGATACCGAAGATGGCGACATGCGAGGCCATTGTCAGGAAGTTGCTGAGCGAAAAGTAATAGGGCGACAGGAAGGAGAAGACCGCGATGATGACGATCAGCGCGAAGAAGGCGCGTCCTTCGAGGATCAGCCGCACGAGACTGAAGTTTCGCCGCTGTCCGTTCGCGATTGGCTTTTTATCTGTGATGTTCGTGACTGACATAATCAGTGCTCCATGAATGCGGCTAGTGCGCGACCACTGCTTCGCCCGAGGCGGCCATGATCTTCTCTTTGGTGACGTCCGGACCGAATTCGGCAGAGATCTTGCCGCGGTGCATGACGATGATGCGATGGGCTATGCTGAGGCATTCGGCGACTTCCGATGTCGAATAGATCACCGCCAGACCCTCCTTGGCGCGCTCGGCGAGCAGCTTGAAGACTTCCGCCTTCGCGCCGATATCGATGCCGCGGCTCGGCTCGTCGAGCAGGATCACGCGAGGATCGGTTGCCAGCATCTTGCCGATGACGACCTTCTGTTGATTACCACCCGACAGCGAGCCGATTGCCGCGTCGCCGCCATCGGTCTTGATATGAACCTTGCGGATGGAGTCGGTCACCAGCGTCCGCTCGCGACCGCTCGAGGTGAAAAGACCCTTGGTAAAGGCGCCGATGCTGGCAAGCGACAGGTTCGAGCCGACGGTCATGGTCTGAACGAGGCCATCGCGTTGCCGGTCTTCCGGCACGAGAACCAGCCCTTGCGCGATGCGACCGGCAATGCTGAGGCCGCCGACATCGGTGTTGCCGAGCAACACGCGACCGCCACTCGATCGCAGCCGACCTGCCACGCATTCGAGCAGCTCGGTGCGCCCGGCACCCATCAGGCCGTAGATGCAGACGATCTCGCCGGCGCGAACCGCAAGCGACATGCGGTCGACGGCATTATAGGCAGCACCTGACGGACCGGGAACCGTGAGATTGTCGATCATCAGCGCCACGTCGCCTACTTGATGGCCGGTCGGCGGGCTGCCGAGGTCGAAATTATCGCCGACCATGTTGCGCACGATCCATTCGAGATCGATGTCCTTGCGTTCGGCATAGGCGGTCATGTTGCCGTCGCGGAGAACGACGGCATGATGGGTGATCTGCAGCGCCTCTTCCAGGTGATGCGAGATATAGACGATCGACACGCCACGGCTCGTCAGGTCGCGAATGACCTTGAAGAGAACTTCGACTTCGCTGGCGCTGAGCGCCGATGTCGGCTCATCCATGATCAGGATGCGGGAATTGACGGAAAGCGCCCGGGCGATCTCGACGATCTGCTGCTGGCCGAGGCGAAGATCTTCGACCGGTGTAAGCGGATCGATATTTTCTTCCAGCTCTTCCATCAGCGCACGGGTCTGGCGCTCTTCCTCGGCAAAATCGACCACGCCGCCCTTCATGATCTCGCGACCCATGAAAATGTTGTCGCGGACGCTGAGGTTCGGCGCCAGGCTCAGTTCCTGGTGGATGATGGAAATGCCGCAGGCGCGTGCATGTGTGGAGGAGGCGAAAGAAATGGGCGCACCATCGAGAATGATTTCGCCCGATGTCGGCTGGATGACTCCGGACAGGATCTTCATCAGCGTCGATTTCCCGGCGCCGTTTTCACCGAAGAGCGTGGTGACTTCGCCGCGGCGAATATCGAAATTGACACCCTTCAGCGCATGGACGTTGCCATAGGATTTGGCGACGTTGCGGGCGGCGAGAACGACTTCGCCCGTGGTCACGCCATTGTGCTGGACCTGGCTCATTTCACATCGACCTTTACCGGGGTGATGAGCCAGTTCTTCGGATTGATGAGCTTGAAAACGCCAACGACCGTCGCCGTCTTGCCCGTCAGCTTCTCCGGGTCCAGGCCGCCAAGGGTCGCCTTCTTCATCTCGTTGTTGATGGCAGAACCCGCGTCCTGATATTCGATCTGGTTGGTGAACTGGCCGAATTCGATCTTGCCTGTGGCGTCGCGAAGATCGGTACCGTTGATTGCGGGACCCGTCTGAACTCGAACGGTGATGCCGTCAGGCATGCCGTCGACCTTGAATTCGTTGAGGTTGGCCTTGCGTTCGCCGAACGTGCCAGTCAAGGAGACGGCAAGAACGGGGCCTGTTGTAGTCGCAACGCCATATTTCGCGCCGGCCGCCTTCTTGTCGGCGAGAACGGCGGTGGCGAGCGTCACCGCATCGACGGCGCGCTTTTCGACATCCGTCTGCACCTTCGGGAATTCCTCTGCGCCATAGGCTTCCGGCTGGAAGCCCTGCTCGCGCACGTCGTGCGCCGAGCCGATCTTGATCACCTTGGTATCGGCGGCGATGGCGCCGATGACGATCACCGCTGCGGCGATGCTGGCGACGATCTTCAGCTTGGAGCCCGTCGGCTTGGCAGTTGCGTATTGAGCTTGCGTATTCATGTTCAAACGACCTTGGGCATGTCAGCCGGATTGCCTGATGGAGAAAGGGAGAAAAGTGCCGTGATCCGGCTTAACGGAAGCCCGGCTTGCGCGTTCGCACCGTTGAGCGCTCCGCTTGGCTTTGGGCTGCTACGCCCTCACCGGAAAGGAAATTCAACATCAGGAGCCTCCTCAGCGTGCGGACGGCTGTCTCCTCCAGTCGCCCATCTTGGGTTCACAATCGCCGCATCCATGCGACATTTGTGATATAAGTATGTTAATTTCTGCATTTCATATGTTATAAATCTTTGAGCGTGTCAACCGTGATTTAATGGATCTGGTATTCGATCGGCCCCTGTGGATCTCCGTGCTTCTTGCCTTTTCATATTCGAAGCTTTCGCTCTATGGACCTTATCTCGAGGTTCAGCGATCGCCATCTTCTTGATCGATATCACATCAAATTATCTTTGTAATTAATTGGTATAATTATGAAATATAAGAATGCCGCCTGTAGCTTTCCGCCAGCCTCCCAGATTCAATCCGCGAGATCTCGGTTGTTGGTCCGTGTTCTTGCATAGCGTTGCCAGGGCCGTTCCTTGCCGCGGTTTAGCTATCAACTGCACTTATTTTATATGAAAAAAATTACAACACCAGAAAAATATTACTGTATCAACGATATGATTATGTTATAAAGCCGCAAGCTGATTGATGGGTTGCGGCTATGTGTCGGATCCGTTGCGTGGCTGGTGTCGGGTGCGCGCTGGCGCTTCGTTCGCGATCCTCCCTTTGGGGTGGAGAGTACGATGGCGACGATAAATGCGACCTGGCGTAGATTATGCCCTTGGCCGCGTGGGGAGGAATGAAAATGTTTGTGATCTATGCTGATGCGCCTGTCGCAGGGTGCTGCATGGCGGAGCTGGCGTGCAATGTCTAAGAGCGACAGGATCATCATCGGGATCGATGCGGGTACTTCTGTTTTGAAGGCGGTTGCTTTCGAATTGTCCGGAAGGCAGATCGCTTCCGCTTCGGCGCGCAATCGCTACGAGACGGGGGAAGACGGCTCGGTCACGCAGTCGCTCGGCCAGACGTGGTCGGACTGCGTCAGCGCATTGCGCGGACTTGGGGAAAAGGTCGACAACCTTGCTGCCCGAACGGCAGCGATCGCCGTAACGGGGCAGGGCGACGGCACCTGGCTTGTCGGTTCCGGCAATACTCCTGTCGACGACGCTTGGCTCTGGCTCGACGCCCGCGCCGTCGCGACGGTTACACGTCTGGGTGCTTCGGCTGGCAATCGCGCCCGTTTCGAGGCGACCGGCACCGGTCTCAATACTTGCCAGCAGGGTGCGCAGCTCGCCCATATGGATCGCTTCATGCCTGAGCTTCTCGATCGGGCGGAGACGGCACTCCATTGCAAGGACTGGCTCTATCTCAATCTCACCGGCATCCGCGCCACCGATCCGTCCGAGGCAAGCTTTACCTTCGGCAATTTCCGTAGTCGCCAATATGATCCTGTTGTCATCGATGCGCTCGGCCTTGCCCGCCGGCGCTCGCTTCTGCCCGAGATCATCGACGGAACCGAGATCAGTCATCCTCTGACGGATGCTGCGGCCAAGGCCGCCGGCCTGCTTGCCGGAACACCGGTCTGCCTGGGTTATGTCGATATGGTCATGACGGCGCTTGGCGCTGGCGTGCGCACTGGCGGCGAGAACGCCGCCTGCTCGACGATCGGATCGACGGGCGTGCATATGCGCGCCAAGGCCGTGCCCGATGTCCAGCTTAACGAGGAGGGGACGGGATATGTCATTGCCTTGCCGATCCCCGGCATCGTCACGCAGGTCCAGACCAATATGGGTGCGACCATCAATATCGACTGGATTCTCAAGATTGCTGCGGATCTGATGTCTGCTGGCGGAAATCAGGTTTCTTATTCGGATCTCATCCCCCGCATCGATTCCTGGTTTGCCGACACGCGTGCGACGAACCTTCTCTATCATCCTTATATTTCAGAGGCCGGAGAGCGCGGTCCCTTCGTGAATGCACATGCGCGTGCCGGTTTTACCGGACTTTCGACACGGCATGGTTTTGCCGACATGCTGAGAGCCGTGGTCGAAGGGCTCGGCATGGCAACGCGGGATTGCTACGCGGCCATGGGCGACATGCCTTCAGAACTGCGTATCACCGGAGGAGCCGCTCGGTCGCGTGCACTGCGTGGTTCGCTGTCGGCCGCCGTCAAGGCACCGGTGCGGATTTCGGATCGCGAAGAGGCGGGGGCTGCCGGTGTCGCGATGATGGCGGCCGTCTCGATCGGCGCCTATCAGGACATGGACAGCTGTATTGCCGACTGGGTGACACCGTTGCTTGGTGACGCCGAGGCGCCGGATCCGGCAAATGTCGAGCGCTATGATCGCTTGTTCGATGCCTACAAGGACGTGCGTCAGGCGATCGCGCCGGCCTGGGACAAGCTGGCCCAGCATTAGCCGATACGGGAACCGGCGAGCGAGCGCCACTCTTAAAGATTGAATTGATGATGCCTCAGGCATCCCTAGGAGCATGACATGATGGAACCGGAAATCTTTGATCTTTTCGTGATCGGCGGAGGCATCAATGGTGCCGGCATTGCTCGTGATGCGGCCGGGCGTGGCCTTTCGGTGATGATGTGCGAGAAGGGCGACCTGGCGGAAGGAACGTCCTCGCGCTCCGGCAAACTGGTGCATGGTGGCCTGCGCTATCTTGAATATTACGAATTCCGCCTGGTGCGCGAAGCCCTGATCGAGCGCGAGGTGTTGCTCAATTCGGCAAGCCACATCATCTGGCCAATGCGTTTCGTGCTGCCGCACAGCCCGACCGATCGTCCTGCGTGGTTGGTGCGGCTCGGCCTCTTCCTCTACGATCATCTCGGCGGCCGCAAGAAGCTGCCGGGCACGCGTTCGCTGGATCTCAATCGCGATCCGGAAGGCGCCCCCATTCTCGACCAGTATTCGAAGGGTTTCGAATATTCCGACTGTTGGGTTGATGACGCCCGGCTTGTCGTTCTCAATGCACTCGATGCTTCGGCGAAAGGTGCGCAGATCCTGACCCGCACGGCTTGCGTCAGCGCGCGACGCGATCAGGGGAACTGGGTCGTTCAGATGCGCGACGAACGTTCCGGCGATGTGCGGACCGTTCGTGCCCGCGTGCTGGTGAATGCTGCCGGCCCCTGGGTCAACGACATTATCGGCCGTGTCGTTGGCTCGAACAGCCAGCGCAGCGTCCGGCTCGTCAAGGGCAGCCACATCATCGTTCCGAAATTCTGGGCCGGTCAGCAGGCCTATCTCGTCCAGAATCACGACAAGCGCGTGATCTTCATCAACCCTTATGAAGGCGATAAGGCGCTGATCGGTACGACCGATATTCCCTATGAAGGCAAGCCGGAAGAGGTGAGGGCCGACGAGAAGGAGATCGACTACCTGATCACCGCCGTAAACCGCTATTTCAAGGAGAAGCTGCGCCGCTCCGACGTGCTTGAAAGCTTCTCCGGCGTCCGGCCGCTGTTCGACGACGGCAAGGGCAATCCTTCGGCCGTCACGCGCGACTACGTCTTCGATCTCGACGAGACCGGCGGCGCACCGCTCTTGAGTGTCTTCGGCGGCAAAATCACGACATTCCGCAAGCTCTCTGAACACGCCATGCAGCGGCTCACCAAATTCTTCCCGAAGATGGGCGGCGACTGGACGCGGGGTGCGGTTCTGCCGGGCGGCGAGATCCCGAATGCCGATTATGTCGCCTTTTCCGACACGCTGCGTGCCGCCTATCCCTGGATGCCGCGTGCGCTCGTCAATCATTACGGCCATCTCTATGGCGCCCGCACCAGGCAGATCGTTGGCAATGCGACGTCGCAGGCCGAGCTCGGCCGGCATTTCGGCGGCAATCTCTATGAGGCTGAGGTTCGTTATCTCGTAGCTTGCGAATGGGCGCAGGCGGCCGAAGACGTGCTGATGCGCCGCACCAAGGAAGGTTTGCGCATGACGGCTGAAGAGAAGGCAGCTTTTGCTGCCTGGTTTGACGCCGAGCTGGCGCTCGCCGCCTGAACCAACAGCCCCTGCCGGGAGACCATATATGCCCTTGACGCTTTCACTCAACACCAACCCGCTGGTGAACCGCTTTGCCGAGCCGGTCGATCTGATCGAGACGGTTGCGCGCGATCTGCGCATCCGCGACCTGCAGCTCACGCATGAATTCATCAACCCGAGCTGGCAGGCGCCGATTATCAGCCGGCTGACGCGCGACATGCGAGCGGCCCTGAAGCGGACCGGCGTCCGCGTAACCTCGGGGATGACCGGTCCCTACGGCCGTCTCAACCATTTCGGCCACCCGGACAAGGATGTCCGCCGCTATTATGTCGACTGGTTCAAGACCTTTGCCGATATCACCGCCGATCTCGGTGGTCATTCCGTCGGCACGCAGTTCGCGATCTTCACCTACAAGGACTATGACGATCCGGTCCGACGCGAGGAGCTGATTGAGATCGCCATCGACTGCTGGGGCGAGGTGGCCGAGCATGCCCGCGCTGCCGGCCTCTCTTATATTTTCTGGGAGCCGATGAGCATCGGCCGCGAATTCGGCGAGACCATCGAGGCTTGCGTTTCGCTGCAGGGCAGATTGACGAAGGCCCCTTTCGCCATCCCCATGTGGATGATGGCCGATATCGATCATGGCGATGTCACCTCGTCCAATCCCGATGATTATGATCCTTATGCCTGGGCGCGTGCGGTCCCCAAGGTCTCGCCGATCATCCATATCAAGCAGAGCCTGATGGATAAGGGTGGGCATCGCCCCTTCACGGCGGAATTCAATGCCAAGGGCCGTATCCAGCCGGAGCCGCTGCTGAAGGCTTTTGCCGAAGGCGGCGCCAGGGATAACGAAATCTGCCTGGAACTCTCCTTCAAGGAGCGCGAACCCAACGATCGCGAGGTCATCTCGCAGATTGCCGAAAGTATCGCCTTCTGGGCGCCTCATATCGACACTGGCGCCAGCGACTTGCATATCTAGCCGCTGGAGCGGCCGAGTCCCGATTCCGTGGGGCAGCTCTTATTCTCCGATCGGAGAGGTTGCCGGGATCGGAAACGTGCCGGAAAAAGACAGGCGAGGGATCATGCGGAGTGAAATGAAAAGGAACGGTCGATGACGGATGCAGATGCTTCGCTTGCCGTGCGGGCGGCCTGGTTGCACTATGCCGGCGGACTGACCCAGTCTGAGGTGGCAAAGCGTCTCGGCGTTCCCTCGGTGAAGGCGCACCGGCTGATCGCGCGTGCCGTCGCCGAAGGCGTCGTCAAGGTGACGATCGATGGCGATATCGTCGAATGCGTCGAGCTTGAGACGCAGCTTTCGGCACGCTTCGGCCTGCAATATTGCGAGGTCGCGCCCGATCTCGGCGAGGAAGGCTTCGAGTTTCGAGCGCTCGGACAGGCCGGCGCCGGTTTCTTGCGCCGGGAGATCGAGGGTGGCAACAACAAGGTCATCGGCCTCGGCCATGGCCGAACATTGTCTTCGGCCGTCCATCACATGGCACGCGTCAGCGCCAAGGATTTGCGTTTCGTCTCGCTGCTTGGCGGCTTGACGCGAAACTATGCGGCCAACCCCTATGATGTGATGCATCGCATTGCGGAAAAGACCGGGATGCAATCGCATGTCATGCCGGTGCCCTTCTTCGCCAATACGAGGGAAGACCGCGACGTGCTGCTTGCCCAGCGTGGCGTGAAGGAAGTCTTCGATCTTGCAAACGGCGCCGATCTCAAGCTCGTCGGTCTCGGCACCGTCGATACGGATGCGCAGCTTGTCTTGTCGGGCATGGTCGAGCCGAAGGAGATCAAGGAGATTACCGCGGCCGGCGGCGTTGGCGAAATTCTCGGCCATTTCTTTGATGCCGACGGCAATATCCTTGAGACCACGCTGACCTCTCGCACATTGTCTGCCTCCTTGCCGCGCACGAAGGGCGAGCGGCTGGTGGCGCTTTCCGGCGGATTGCCGAAGGTCGAGGCCATCCGCGCCGTCCTCAAGAGCCGCTGTCTTTATGGTTTGATCACGGACGAGAAAACGGCGCGGACATTGCTGAAGGATCAGGTGTGATCCTGTCCGTGGAAACACGAATTCATCTCAATGTAACAATAGAAATGTTGAATTGTGAGATTTTAGTGTTATATTTTTCTGAGTTCCATTTCGGGCCAATGGCCGGAGTGCAAGGTGAAACGCGAAGAGCGCCAGCAATCGATCATCAATCTGCTCGTCGAGCATAAGACCGTCGATCTCGACGATCTGGCCGACCGTTTCGTCGTGTCCAAGATGACGATCCACCGCGATCTCGACGATCTCGAGCAGGCTGGCGTGCTGCGCAAGGTTCGTGGTGGCGCGACCATCGATGCCGGCACCCAGTTCGAAAGCGACTTCCGTTTCCGCGAGCGCCAGGACCATGACGAAAAGCTTGCCATGGCGCGCTCGGCGCTCGAGCTGGTCGAGCCCGGCATGACCGTCATGATCAATGACGGATCCATGGCCGCCGTTCTCGGCGAGATGCTGCTGCAAAAGCGGCCCCTGACGCTGATCACCAACAATGCTGCAATCATAGACCGCATGAAGAGCGAAAGCGGCATCACGCTGATCGCGCTCGGCGGCGTCTATTCCGCCAAGTTCAATGCCTTTTTGGGCGTCGTCACCGAAGAGGCATTGTCGCGGCTGCGCGCTGATATCGCCTTCCTGTCGACGCCAGCCGTTTCCGGCAAGCTTGCCTATCACATGGATGATAATGTCGTGCGCACGAAGCGGGCAATGATTGCATCGGCCGCTAAAAGCTGCCTGCTCGTCAGTCATCAGCGCATCGGGCATACCGCCCTGCATGTGATGGCCGATCTTACCGATTTCGATGCCGTGATTACCGATCACGCGCCAGATGCCGCCATTGCCGAGCAATTTCGCCGCGACGGCATCGCCCTTACCATCGCCTCGAACCAGGATATGACATGACAGAGAAGCCTCGCTATTGGATCGGCACGAGCTGGAAGATGAACAAGACGCTTGCCGAGGCGCGCGCCTTTGCTGAAGCGCTGTATGCCGCCGATGCCTTGCGCGATCCCCGCATCCAGCGCTTCATCATTCCGCCGTTCACCGCCGCGCGCGAGGTCAAGTCGATCCTGTCGGAAAGCTCAGTCAAGGTCGGCGCTCAGAACATGCATTGGGCCGATCAGGGCGCCTGGACGGGGGAAATCTCTCCGCTGATGCTGAAGGATTGCAATCTCGACATCGTCGAGCTCGGTCATTCGGAGCGTCGCGAGTTTTTTGGCGAGACCAATGAGACTGTCGGCCTGAAGACCGAAGCAGCCGTCCGTCACGGATTGATCCCGCTCATCTGCATCGGCGAGACATTGGCCGACCGCGAGAGCGGCCGCGCAACGGAAATCCTGAGCGAGCAGGTTATTGGAGCTCTATCGAAGCTCTCGGATGAGCAGAAGCAGGCCGAAATTCTGCTCGCCTATGAGCCGGTCTGGGCGATCGGCGAAAAGGGGATACCCGCCGAGCCTTCCTATGCCGATGCGCGCCAGGCCGAAATCATTGCGGTCGCGCGAAAGGTGCTCGGCCGAAAGATTCCATGCCTCTACGGCGGATCAGTCAATCCGCAAAATTGTGAAGAACTCATATCCTGCCCGCACGTAGACGGGCTCTTTATCGGCCGCTCGGCCTGGAACGTCGAAGGTTACCTCGACATTCTCGCCAAGTGCGCCGCCAAACTCTAGGAGACATATCATGAAGCTTGCTATTGCTGGAGACAGCGCCGGCGAAGGCCTCGCCAAGGTTCTTGCCGATCATCTGAAGGACCGTTTCGAGGTGAGCGAAGTGTCGCGCACTGATGAAGGCCCGGATGCATTTTATGCCAATCTCGCCGACCGCGTCGCCTCCGGCGTCGTCGATGGCACCTATGACAAAGCGATCCTCGTCTGTGGTACGGGCATCGGTGTCTGCATCTCGGCCAACAAGGTGCCGGGTATTCGCGCCGCACTCACCCATGATACCTATTCGGCAGAGCGCGCAGCGCTCTCGAACAACGCCCAGATCATCACCATGGGCGCCCGCGTCATCGGCACCGAACTCGCCAAAGCAATCGCCGACGCCTTCCTGGCGCAGACCTTTGACGAGAACGGCCGTTCGGCCGGTAACGTCAAGGCCATGAACGAGGTCGATGCGAAGTACAACGCCCGTTAAGGGCAGCTTCCATCTGACGCGGTGAAATCGAGCGGTGTGGCGAGCCTGGGCAGTGTCGCACCGCTTGGTGGATGGTCGTCTCGCAACTGAAATCAGCCCTAAAGATCGGGCGGGAGCGCTTAACGTGCTTCCGCCCGATATTCTATAGTAATCCTGCCGCCAGATCATGGATCGACGGCAAGCCAGCGATCTTGCTCAAGCGACAGCATCGTCCGCGGCGACGCACACAGCGTCGAATTCAAGCGCGTGTACTTGCATATCGATCAGTACCGGCCTTCGACGCCTGGGATTTCTGTCGCCTGATGCGACCGGGCCGGGTCAGGCCGCCGGTGCCAATGGTTGCGTGGCCGCTTGATGGCGCGCCCAAGCGATACCGTCGTCGAGCGAGGTCGCTCGGTAGGCCAGATCGGTACCACCGGAAAATGCGGCCATGAACCGACGTATCTTGCCATAGCTATTGTCCAGCACTGCGTGCGGTCGCCCAAGCAGGATCGAGCAGATGTGGACATGCAGCCGGTCCGTGACGATCGCCCGGCCACGGGAGATCTGGCGGATGCCGCGCCGCAGTCGGTTATGCGCTGCCGCGTCGAGTTTGCGCAGGCGTATTTCTGCCGGCTTGAGGGCCAGCAATGCCGTTGCCGCACCGAACGCCTTGGAGATGCGCACACGCTTGGCGGATTCAGTCGTCCAATCCTCCTTCGGAATATCGGGATAGGCAGAAAGATTGGCATCTCCCACCTTCTCGAGATCGGATCGAAGCATGGCAAGCACCGGAAATTCCGGTTCATCAGGCTGGATCGTTCCAATGCTGAAGGCCATATCCGGGCAAAGGCGCACTTCGCAGTCGAAGTGCTTATGGGCAAACTCCTTCGATTCTTCGTCGCGCACCAGCAATACGAAGTTCTTGTGGCGTCCGATGACGCGGGCACTTTCTTCTATACGTGCCTGGGACTTGTAATGGATGGATTGCGGGAACTGGATCACCTGCCGATTGGGGAAACGCTCCAGTACCCGTTCGCGAAAGTCCTGATGCGCATCCCATATGTCGCCGAAATTGCCGCCGCCATGAATGAAGATCGGGCCGGTCGGCATGGTGCGTTCGAGTTGCTCGGGCGAAAAGTCATCGATCCGCGAGACATAGGTCGGCCGCTTGCCATATCGCCTGTTGAGATAGGCCATTTCGCCCAGCCAAATGGCCGAGTCGCCGCAATTGCGGATGTCAGGAAAATCGAGGATCGCCAGAGGCTCATCATTGCTGATGTAGTCTTTCAGGCAATCGTGGATCATGTTGTCCAGTTTTGCGATCAGGACTTGATTTGATTGTAATGTCATTTCCCCATTCCCCCGTTTAGATGACAGGTTAGTCTCCGGCCAACATCGGCCGCGCGTTTTCAGGCAGGACGAAGTTTCGGCAGCACTTTGCCGAGTATGTTGCGAACCTCCGTTTCAGGACCGGCCGGCCGCTTCATCAACGTCCACAGCAGGAGCGTCGAACCGCAGTAGAGCAGGCCACCAAGCAGGATCAGGATTGCGAGATGCGTGAGGAGCACGAGCTTGTCGTCCGTGTAGGCCAGATGGCCTGAGGCGAGCGAAACGCCTGCCGCCATCACGGCGACACTTGCGAGTGCCCGAAGGTTCACCGACAGTTGCTTGGCGACGCTGATGCCGGTGAAGCGCCGCACGAGCATCATGTTGACGGCGGTGCTGAATAGGCCGGTGAATACCCGGCCGGCGATAACGCCTGGAAGTCCGTAGAGGATCAGACCGCCGATCATGATCGGCACCCGCAGGCAGAACATCTGCGTGTCGCGGACGAAGAGTACACGCGTCTCGCCCTTTGCCATGCCGAGCGGCTGCACGAGCGAACCCAGCGTCTGCAGCGCAAAGACGGAGGCAAGCGACTGGATGATGAAAATGACCGGCGCCCATTTGTCGCCAAGTGCGAGCCTGACCAGCGGATCGGCAGTCACGGCAACGCCGATGCCGGCTGGAAGGGCCACGGCAGCAACCAGCGCCTGTACACGCTGATAGGCGGCAGCGAGCCGGCCGGGATCGTTGTGAATGCCAGCAAAAGCCGGATAGATTGTCTGGGTGAGGGGCGCTGTCGCCTCCCGTGTCGGCATCATAGCGAGGTTGCTACCCACCGAATAGTAGCCGAGCTGGATGCCGCCGAGCATCTTGCCAACAAGCAGATAGTCGAAGCGCCAGTTGAGCGTGCTGACGATCTGGCCGGCGGTAAGCCAGGCGGAGAAAGAGAAGAACTCCCGCATATGCTGGAAGGTGATCCTGGGACGGAACGGCAGCACGAGATAGGAAACGATGACATTCGTCGCCTGGCTGATAAGCGTGCCGACGACCAGTGCCCAATAGCTTTGATAGATGATCGCGATCGCAACAGAGGCGACGAAGCCCGCGAACTTCTGTGAAACGGCCAGCACGAACTCCTGCCAGAAGATCAAGTCGCGCTGGAGCATGATGCGCCGTGGATTCGTAAGACCGCCCATCAGCATGCTGATACCAAGAGCGAACATGACGCCTGTCAGTCTGGGCTCATTGAATAGGGCAGCCGCCGGATAGGCAAAGATCGCAAACAGGATGCAGATCGCCAGCCCTCGTGCGGCATTCAGCGTCCAGGCAGCACTGAAATGAGATTCATCCGGTGCGGCATGACGGATCAGCGCCTCGGAGAGCGACAGCTCGGTGATGGTCGTGACGATCATGAGGATGGTCATGCCCAGAGCAACGACGCCGAAATCGGCAGGTGCCAGATAGCGGGCTAATACGAAGGTGCTAAGCGTCGCAAGCCCGTTCACGATGGTTCGAGACAGGCTTAACCACATGCTTCCCTTGACGAGCCGTCCCGTAATGCTGCTCATACGATACTGAAGTCCCACTGCGCTGTGACGTGACCTCGTAACCGCACAGATTTTCCGTGCCGTACCAACGTCTTAGAGCTGGGACGGCTGCGCAAAATTATGCAGAATTATATGGTCACTGTGGATGGGGCGGACCCCGGCGTCTCAGCGGGAACTAGTTCGGCGAATCCCGAAGTCAACATTTTCGGTTCATTTTCGCGTCAGTTTTAATTCATTTCCGCATCATTTTATTCGCAGTGCAGCATTTGCGCTCTAGAGGGGGATAATGTCGGCGGGCTCCGCCCATAGAAACCATCCCTGTTTGCAGGAAAAGATGCGCTTCGATGCCGATGGCCAGAACGCAAAAAGCCCGGACGATCGGATGACCGCCCGGGCTTTTCTGTCTGGCCGTTGAGCCGGAGAACCTGTTAGCTGCCGCTTCTGATTACGAGCCACCGCTTGAATTCGACATTCGTGTCGGTCTGGATGGCGCCGACGCCGGCGTCAAGCAGCGCTCCCCAGACGCCTTCGGGGTCGTTGAGTGCGCGGCTGTCGTTGAAGTCGAAATTGTGGGAGACGTCGAGTGTATTGATCCAGAGCCGGATATTTTGACGTTCCAGTTCCTGGCGCCCGGCGGCAAGATCGGCAATGTCGGTAAATTTCACCTCGACCATCGGCGCCTTGAGGGGTTCGATCATTCTGAGGTCCTCGGTGAATTTTCCGGGCCGGACGGGAAACATCGGCATATGCGGGATCGAGCCGAACCAATCGGCGTCCAGCACGGGGAAGCAGCCGCTTTGCGGCTCGACATCCGACTTGATGATGACGTGATCCTCGGCACCCAGCTGCCGCACCGCAGCAATCACCTGTGGCAGTTCACGCGGGAATTTCGTGTCGATATTGACGAAGACGCGACCGCGCGCTTCCTCCAGCGCTTCTTCGAGCGTGGGGATGCGTTCATCCGTCAGTGCCGCCATCTCTCCGCCAGCGCCGGCGCGCAGTCGTGCGTCGCGGACCGTGGCAAAGCTGCTCGCTCCGACGATACCCTTGGCAGAAGTGGTGCGGTCCAGCGTCTTGTCGTGAATGACGACGAGATGGCCGTCAGCAGTCGCCTGCGTGTCGATTTCGACGAATTCAACGCCAAGCTCGGCTGCAGCGCGGATTGCCGCCAATGAATTTTCAGGAGCTGCCGACCAAAGCCCGCGGTGGGCAATCGTCAGAATGTCCGAATTGGCGCGTGACAGAAGGTCATAGATATCGGCATTGCGGGATAAGGGAGGGGTGGCGGTCTGGCTATGCATGAGAAGAGCTTTCGTGCGCTGTCGGTTTTGAGGCGGGATGAGCTGATTTGAGGTTCGAGTCGAATGTGGACGCCAATGGCTGTGGCCGACGCAGCACATTGGCGCCGATCGCTTGTATGGCTAATAATACACATAAAGTGTAATATTTATGACGAGCGGCTGCGAATATGCGAGGGTTCGGATTGTGCGCAGCCAGACGAGCGGCTAAGTCGGAATGACAGGATCAGGGTTCAGTCATGGCAGCGCTTGAAAAATCCCCACTGGCAAGCGAGAACGAGCGTCTCATCCTCGATATTGTCCGCCGGCATGAGCCGATCCCGCGCGCGACCATTACGACCCACACCAATTTGACGCAGCAATCGGTGCATCGCCTCGTCGAGGCACTGATGGCTCGCGGCTTGCTTCGTGTGGGTGCGCCATTCAAGGGGGCGCGAGGGCAGCCGAGCCCGACTATGGAACTGGAGCGGCAGACGGTCTATTCGGTTGGTATTTCCGTCAATACCGATGCCGTGACGCTGTCGCTTGCCGATTTCGGCTGCAACATCGTCGATCAGGAAATGCTGAGGGGGGTGCCCGCCGACCGCAAGGCAACGCTTGCAATCCTTGCCGAGAGGCTGAGCTTGATCCTGGCGCGCCGCGAAATATCGCGCGCAAATCTCATCGGGCTTGGCTTTGCCATGTCGGGTTTCTTCGTCGGCGATGATCGTCGCTTCAATGCTCCGGAGCCGCTGCGCGACTGGTCTCTGGTCGATCTGCAGCCGCAACTCGAGCATGTGTTCGCATTGCCGGCCTGGTTGGAAAACAACGCAACGACGGGCGCAATCGGCGAGAGCCTACGCGGTGTCGGGCGCTGGTGCCAGACCTTCGCATACCTGTCCTTCAATTATGGATTTGGCGGCGGTCTTGTTCTGGAGGGGAGGCCCTATCTGGGCTTTCATGGGAATGCTGGGGAATTCAGCGTCATCTACAATCCGGACGAAGTGCTGCGCCGGCCGGCCTTGCAATATCTCATCCGCATATTGCGGGAGAGTGGTGTCGACATAGGTTCCATCGAGGAGCTGAAACAAAATTTCGACCCTACCTGGCCGGGCGTCGAGAATTGGCTCTCCGAGACCATGCCGACGCTTGACCGCCTGATCGCCACGCTTGCCGGGGTGATCGATCCGCAAGCCATCGTCTTCGGTGGCCAGCTACCGCCCGAGCTTGGACGAATGATGATCGCGCGCGCCCGCCTGCCGTCGCAGCGCCCGCATCGCTATGGTGCGGCGCCGCCGGGCCCCCGGCTGGTTCTCAGCGAAACCAAAGGTGATGCCAGCGCGATCGGTGCGGCTCTGCTTCCATTGAAATTCCGCTATTTCCTGTAAGCGTGCCGACCGCCTGTCATGCAGGATTACCGGATGGCGCCGCTTGACTATCCGGTATTTGCCAGCTCTCCGGCAAGTCGGCAAAATAACCCCACGAGGCCCAGGAGAGATCGCCCCGGTTGCTTGGTCGCGTCGCCAGCCGCCATTCCGGTGGATCGGGGAACCCATGCCAAATCTGCCGCATCAAAAGCATGTCCTCGCCATCACATGTCGCATAAAATTCGACATCAAGACTGCGAAGGTCACTTGCCTCGATGCCGAATATCGAATGGCCGGCATCGAAATCGAATATGGAAGCCCAGGTAATCGTCTTTACCGCCCTGTCCTGAAATCCGGCGAACTGTAAGTCCGCCACCTTATCGAGGGCGTCCCACGGGTCAGCCTCCCAATCGTTCGACGTCGAGTTCATGCGATCCACTTGCTTCATAAGCCGTCCACTCGATCCGCTTTTCGGTATTGAGAGCCGACAGTCTATGGCGATTTGGCTCGGTCTGCCAGGGAAGCCTCTCTCATTGTCGTTGCCTTGTGAGGGGCCGTCAAATACGTATATCCGGCAGACGGATCACATTTGTTCGGACGTGCTGGAACAGTTGGTCGAGGGGATTTCAGTTCCGCATCATCTATGTTTCAGTATGCTGTCAGAACCGCTTGCTAATGCACAGCCGTATTTTCTGGACGACCGTATTGGCGCGCAAGACTGCAATCATTGTCGGTAATGGGAAGCTGGAACGCGATATCGCCGGTATCGTAGACGAGGCGCAATTCGTTATGCGTTTCAATGAGCCGCTCCTTTCCGGAGGCATGAGCGGCGAGCGCACCGACATGATCATGCTGGCTGCATCGAGCAAGATCTTGTATCGGCGGCTTCTCGAGCCGAGCTTCATGGATAACGCCGCGCTCAAGGCCGCAAAGGTCTTCATGCTGGCCTATCACCCAGATATCATTCGCAAATATCACCCACGACCCAACATCTTCCAGCGCCTACAGGGTCGACGGGCTGACTGGACGATGCAGGCAATCGAGTTGCTGGGCAGGGCCGGCAAGGAGATCCGCATCATGCCGCCGCAGACCTATATGGACGGTTGCGGCGAACTCGGCATTTCCGGGCCTCGCATGCACAAGGTCTTTCCCAGCACCGGTTTCCTTGGCATCTGTTATGCCCTCGCAAGATTTCCCGCGTCCGAATGGGACGTCAAGCTATGCGGCTTTGGATGGGAGGGATGGAAGCGGCATGATTGGCAGAATGAACGAGCCTGGGTCGAAAACAAGATTGCCAATGATCGCGTCAGCCTGATCGCCTGATCAAACCGGTGTCCTTCATGGATAAGGTTCTGGCGGCTTACTGGCTATTTTCGCTGCCGAGCAACCCACGAAGCTCGGCCAGTTTGTCATTCACCAGCCAGCCGTAGTAATTTTCTTCCGGCAGTTTCTTGCCGCCCGAAGCGTCCGCCGCCTGCCGCAAGGCAGCCGCACGGCGGCGCGGCTGGCCGACATTGTAAAGCGTCGCGGTCAGGCCGGGATTGTCGGTGATGTCGAAGCCCTGGGCGCGATAGGCATCGATTGCGTCGCGCACGATCGCGGCGATATAGATCACGCTGCGATCGGGGTCCATGATGTCGCGGTAGATCGCCTGCGGATCGTCGACCGAAAGTTTCGGCAGGCCGCTCGTCGAATGCACGAGATCGGTGGCTTCAAGGGCCGTCAACGGGCTGATCTGTCCGAGGCCGAAGGTCTGGCCCGCAAAGAAGGGCTGGAAGAAGGCCCGCTGGAACGTCATGTTTTCGTAGGTAACGCCATCGATGACCTTGCCACGAAAACTCTTGTCCCACGTCTCGTCGCGGCATTCCCACAATTCGGCGCTGCCGGTGAAGGCGTTGCAATGGGCAAATTCCGGCTTCTTCAGGAAGGTCTGGACGGTTACGTCCTTATAGGCGAACTTGAAATCGGACTGCGAATAGGCGAGCGCCTTGACGTAGTAGGACTTCACCCTGTTGACGATCGTGATATTGTAGGTGTGTTCACCCACAAGGGCGCCAACGATGTGGATGGGATCGATCTGGTAGGCCTGTCCGGCCTTCTTGATCGAGGCCATCAAGTCCTTGTCGTCGCGAAGCACTCCAACAATCTTCTGGTATTTTTCGTCGTAAGTCGTGTTGAAAGCCTTGGCCCGCAGCGCCGATGTATTCGGTACGGGCGGCTGAACGCTGTTGCGATTGCCTGGCGGCACACGTACGAGCTCATGCGCGGAACCGGCATTCGTCAATGCAAGAATAAGAAGAAGACCGAGTGCCGGGATTGTCGACAGGCGTGTTCGCATTCGCAAAGTGACTTTCCAAAATATTCCCCGGCGCGGGGACGATCTTCATACGCGATCACTGCGTGAAGGCAAGAGCGGATGCTTCTTCTGCCCCGCGAATCACAATAAACTTCGGCAAAAGCAGCTCTGGGCTGCAGAGGCATATGGGACACCGCCGTTGAAGGTTGCAAGCTCTTTGGCCTTGTTTTCGAGAGGGTGCCGGTGAAACATCTCGTGATCGCAGGAAGCGTCCTGCTTGCAGCCGCTCCGGGTGAAGCCGTGCCGACGATGGCGGATGTTCCGGCTCTGGCCAAGGCGGCGGTCGCGCGACGTATAGAGGTGCCCCCCTCAGCCATCCATATTCTGGCGGCCAAGCCGAGCGAGCGAATGCCGGGTTTCGTCGTCTGCGGTCGTGTCGACACGGCGGCTGCCAATGACAGCGCCGGTGCGCAAGGCGCAGAACGCTTCTTTGTCGTCATCCCCGGCAATTTTGCCATTCTGGACCAGGATGGCAAAGGTCTGGTCGATAGCTATTGGGCCGCCAATCACTGCGAGTGAGAAGCCAATGCCTTGCTGATCATGGCAAGCTCTTCTGGCGTACGTCCCGATTCCAGCCGAACCCAATTGTTCGGATTGGCGGCCGTCTGGCGCTTGATGAAGGTGTAGCCCGTCCCGCTCCAGTTTTTGACCGTATCGGTGAGATTGTCGAGGATGAGATCCCCGTCGTTCGTGCGTGCCATCAGGACAAGATGTCCCTCGTTATGGGTGTCGAGAACGACCGTCAGCAGCAGGGCAGACCGTGGCCAGCCTGCTTCCACGAGCAATTTCTTCTTTAGGATAACATAGTCGTTGCAGTTGCCGGCACCGTCATCGGGATAGGTCCACCAGTTGATGATGCCGAGCTTGTAGATGCCGTAATGATCGTTGTCGCCGATGCCCTGGATCTCGTGATTGACGAGGCTGTTGATCTGCTGCAGCTGCGCCCACTGGTCATGATCGAGATTGGCGAATTCCACGCTCTTCTCGCCGGCCACACATTCGGCTGGCTGCGCGTTGCAGAAGCTTGTCCAACCAACGGGTACGCTCGCATCCGTCACCTCACGCGCAAACTGGTGCGCGTGTGCCGCGGTAGTATTCGCCACCGGTTTTGCCGTTGTTGCTGTCGAAAACAGCAGGCCGGCAAGGAAGAGAAAGCTTGCAGCGACTAGAAGTGAACGCATACTCGGCTCCATGAGTTGGGCTCATGAAATCCGACGCGGTCAAATTTATTCGAAATAAGATTATTCGCATTTTATCGAACCGGTGCTTTTGGCCGGCGCGGCAATCGGAGACATCCATCCAAGCACCGAATTTATGATTTCCGATCGGTTGCGAAGCGTGTTCCGTAGCCGACAAGACCTGAATGTCGACAAAAAAGATATGTGATTTCATCCACATATCGCACTATCGGAAGAACATCTGGCGTGTTTATGATTTGTTTGTCTTAAATGCGAATCTTCATCGCGGATGGACGATGGAACAGCCAGGGAATTGCTCGGGAGGCCTAATGATCGACGATATTCTCGACCGGATGACGCTTGAAGAGCAGGTTTCGCTGCTGTCCGGCGCCGATTTCTGGACCACGGTGCCAGTCGAGCGCCTTGGTATTCCGAAGATCAAGGTCACGGATGGACCGAATGGAGCCCGCGGCGCCGGCTCACTGGTTGCCGGCGTCAATGCGGCCTGCTTTCCCGTTGCCATCGCGCTTGGCGCGACATGGAATCCGGCCCTTGTCGAACGCATGGGCGTGGCGCTTGCCGGCCAGGCCAAGAGCAAGGGCGCTTCGGTGCTATTGGCGCCGACGGTCAATATTCATCGCTCCGGCCTCAATGGCCGCAATTTCGAATGCTATTCGGAAGATCCGATGCTGACGGCCGAGCTTGCCGTCGCCTATATCCAGGGCGTGCAGGGACACGGCATTGTCGCCACGATCAAGCACTTTGCGGGCAATGAATCCGAGATTGAGCGTCAGACGATGTCGTCGGATATCGATGAGCGTGCTCTTCGCGAAATCTATCTGCCGCCGTTCGAGCAGGCCGTGAAGAAGGCCGGCGTCATGGCCGTCATGTCCTCCTACAACCGGCTGAACGGCACTTATACGAGCGAGCATCCCTGGCTGCTGACGAAAGTCTTGCGGGAGGAGTGGGGTTTTGACGGCATCGTCATGTCGGACTGGTTCGGTTCGCATTCGACGGCGGCGACTGTCAATGCCGGGCTCGATCTGGAAATGCCCGGTCCGACGCGCGACCGCGGCGAAAAGCTCGTGGCGGCCGTTCGCAACGGCGAGGTCGACCCGAAGACGGTGCGCGAAGCCGCCCGCCGCATTCTGACGTTGCTTGAGCGAGTCGGCGCCTTCGAGAAGGCACCCGACTTAAGCGAGCACGCGCTCGATCTGCCGGAGGATCGCGCTTTGATCCGTAAGCTCGGGGCCGAGGGTGCTGTGCTCTTGAAGAATGACGGCATTCTGCCGCTGCAGAAGGCAGGGCTCGGGCATGTGGCGGTTATCGGACCGAACGCAGCTGACGCCCGTGTCATGGGCGGCGGCAGCGCCCAGATTGCCGCTCACTACAGGATCAGCCCGCTGGAAGGCATCCGTCAGGCGCTGTCAAATGCAAACAGCATCCATCATGCTGCCGGCTGCCGCAACAATCGCCTGATCAATGTCTTCTCCGGTGAGATGCGGGTGGAGTATTTCAAGGGACGCGATCTTGCAGGCCCAGCCCTGGCCACCGAAACCGCCAACAAGGGCGAGTTCTTCTGGTTCGATCTGCCGTCCGCCGAGCTTGATCCCAACGAATTCTCCGCCCGCATGACGGCCTCCTACATGCCGACGGCGAGCGGCGAGCACATATTTGGCATGACGAATGCGGGCCTCGCCAGGCTTTATGTCGACGGCAGGCTCGTCGTGAATGGTTATGACGGTTGGGCTCGCGGCGACAATTATTTCGGCACGGCCAATGTCGAGCAGCGGCAGGGCGTCCATCTGGAAGCAGGCCAGAGCTACAAGATGGTGGTCGAATATTGCTCTTCCGCGGCGACCGAGGAGGGGATCAATCTGACGGCGGTACGCTTCGGCGTGGAGAAGCCGCTCGGCGAAGACGCCATGCTGGATGCTGTTGACAAGGCAAGGAATGCTGATGTCGTTCTACTCTTCGTCGGCCGCGACGGCGAGTGGGATACGGAGGGCCTCGATCTGCCCGACATGCGCCTTCCGGGTCGGCAAGAGGAACTGATAGACCGTGTGGCGGCGACAAACGCCAATACGATTGTCGTGCTGCAGACCGGCGGTCCCATCGAGATGCCGTGGCTCGACAAGGTTCGGGCCGTGTTGCAGATGTGGTATCCCGGCCAGGAACTGGGGCATGCCGTTGCCGATGTGCTCTTCGGCGATGTCGAGCCCGGCGGACGCCTGCCGCAGACCTTCCCCAAGCGCCTGTCGGATAATTCCGCCATGGTTGGCGATGCATCCGTCTATCCCGGCAAGGATGGGCATGTGCGCTACGAGGAAGGCGTCTTTGTCGGATACCGCCATCACGATAAGCGCGGCATCGAGCCCTTGTTCCCCTTCGGCTTCGGTCTCGGCTATACCCGGTTTTCCTGGGGCGAGGCGCGGGCATCGGCAACAAAGATGGGCGCGGAGGGCGTCACCGTGACAATCGATGTCACCAATATCGGCGACAGGACCGGTTGCGAACTCGTGCAGCTTTATGTGCGGCCCCTTGTTTCGACGGTCGAGCGTCCGGACAAGGAGTTGCGCGCCTTTGCCAAGCTTCGGCTTGCACCCGGCGAACAAGGGACGGCCTCGCTTGTCATACGCCCACGTGATCTGAGCTATTTCGACGAGCAGGCGGGAGCATTTCGAGCCGTCGCCGGTCGCTACGAACTTCTGGTGGCGGCCAATGCTCTCGACATCCGCTCCGCCGTGACGATCGAGCTCACAACGGAATGGATTGGCGAAGTGTCTGACCGTTCGATCTGATGTTGCGGGCAGCAGCGGCCGGTAAATTCGCGCGGGGATGAAGGAGCGCGCAGAGCCGCGCCCCGGAATTGCCGCATCTATCTATCGCGCAACGTGTTTGGATCCATCTAGCGGCGGCGCATGCGCTGGGGCGGTACCCGGCCGGAAAATGCAGATGCCTCGTCTTCTTCGGCGATAGGCTCTTTATGAAAGATCTGTCCGACGGGCTTCGGACGGCCGAGGAAGAAGCCTTGTGCCTCATCGCAGCCTTCGACACGGAGGATTTCGAGCTGGTGGTTGGTTTCCACACCTTCCGCCAGCACCGGAATCTCAAGGCTCTTGCCGAGCGTCAGCACGGCGCGAACGATCGCCTTTGCCTGTATGCTGTGGTCCACCTCGTTCATGAAGGAGCGATCGAGCTTGATCTTGTCGAAGGGGAAGGAACGGAGAGTGTCGAGCGACGAATATCCTGTTCCGAAATCATCGATCGCAACGGTCACGCCGAGAGCCCGGATTTGCCGCAGCACATGCAGCGTTCGGCTCTTGTCCGCAATGATGGTGGACTCGGTGATTTCCAGCTCCAATCGCGACGGCGACAGGCCGGTTTCGAGAAGGATCGTATGGACGAGTTTGGCAAGATCGGCGTGAGCGAACTGTACGGGCGAAAGATTGACGGCGATCTTGTAGGGCTGGTCCCATGAGGCGGCCTGCTTGCAGGCGGTGCGCAACACCCATTCGCCGATGACTAGGATCGTGCCGCTTTCTTCGGCAATCGGGATGAATTCCGAAGGGGGCACAGCGCCGCGCTCGGGATGGTGCCAGCGGACGAGGACTTCATAGCCGCAGATCTGCCCCGTGCGAACGGAGGTCTGTACCTGATAGTGCAGGTCGAGCTGGTCCAATTCGACGGCACGGCGCAGGTCCTGTGCGAGCGTATGGCGGGCGCGGGCGGCTTCATCCATCTTGGATTCATAAAAGCAGACGGCACGGCCGATATCGGCCTTGGCGCGATACATTGCAAGGTCGGCATTGCTGACGAGGCGCTCCTGATCGATGCCATCGTCGGGATAGACAGCGACACCGATGCTGGCGCCCGTTACCGTCTCGAAGTCGTCGATCCGGATCGGTTCAAACAGGACCTTCTCCAACCGGGCTACGAAATCCAGAAGCTCGCTCTGTTCGCGAAAGCGCTTGACGGCGGCGAACTCGTCACCACCGACGCGGGCGACGAACTCGCCATCCCTGACGAGGCGCAGCAGCCGGCGTCCAATTGCCTTCAATGCCTGGTCGCCGGCCTTGTGTCCTCGCAGGTCGTTGATTTCCTTGAAGCGATCGAGGTCGATGCCGATAACCGCGAGTTTTACGCCGTCTTCCTTGGCATGTCCCATCTCGCGCTGAAGATGGTCGGCAAAGCTGCTGCGATTGGGCAGACCCGTCAATAGGTCGTTGAGCGCCATATGCTGAAGCTTCTCGATGGATTCGCGCGAAGCTCGTTCATCGATCATATAGCTTGCAACCCCAGTGCCGATGATGAGCAATCCTCCGCCGGCAACAGCTACGGCCATGGCCTTCAACGCATAGGCATCCGCGATAGCAGCGCCGGTTGCAAGCGGGGTGACCGATACGGCGGTCATTGCCGTAAAGTGAAGCGAAACCACGGCGACGACGAAGAGGGCAAGGCTGGCGATTAAGGAAGCGCGCCAGGGCCGGCGGACCGCCTGATTGAGCGCAAGCGTGGCAAAAATTACCGAAAGCACCACGGAGCCGATGACATAGCCCTGGTTCCATTCGACGATGCCATCGACATGGTAGGCCAGCATGCCCGTGTAGTGCATGATAGTGATGGAAAGACCGACGACGGCTCCTCCAAACTCCGGTGCGATACGCGGCAAGCGCGACAATGCGATAGTAAAGCCAGCGGCGCAGCCGATGGCAGCCAGCAGAAAGGAAGCCATCGTCAGGATCGGATCGAAAGTGACCGGGGCGCCGACCTCATATGCCAGCATGCCGATGAAATGCGTGCACCAGATCGACGATCCGGCCGCCACAGCGGTCAGGAAGATCCAGCCGCCACGCTGAAGTTCGCGCGTCTTTTCGGCCCGCTTGAGTAGATTGAGCGTGATCCAGCCGCCGCTGATGCAGACGAACGCTGCGAGAAGAACGAGCCACAGATTGTGTTCCGTGAAGATGCAGGAAAGAACGCGCACGTAAAGATCCCAACTATAGCCATCAGGGCAAGGACTGTTCCAACGACGGCTGCCGCACCTGAAACCGATGGCGATTGCTTTCGCGGGTAAACACTAAAAATCGGGTAAAGATACCTTGGGCAGATTTACAATTTCTGCGTTATTTTCGCGCTGACGAGTCTCGCGCTTATATTGCATGGCGCATGTCATTTTTCATGAAATAAGCGATTTATGCACGATTTAGGGTCGCTGCATGAAGAGTATCGTATCGAATTTCTATTCACTTCATCCGCAGGGTCAACGAATATATAATGGATTCTTGGTAAATTTCTCCTGAATTTCTGCAGTATAAATAGGAAGTTTGCTCTTATGAGAATTTAAATATTTCAGATCTATAATACAAATAAGTATATTTGAAAGTGATAATACTTTCAATTCGCGAAGGTTTTGAAAATACAACTTATACTACAGAGAGCTTTCTCGTGAAGAGATTCAGGATCTATCCGCAGTCGTTCGGCGCATTGGGCAAGCTTTCAGGGATGCTGTTTGCGGACCGGTCGGGGAATTTCGCAATCACGACAGCACTGGTTGCCGTTCCGTTGATCGCGGTGGGTGGTTTGGCGCTCGATGTCACCGATGCGATGCTTGTCAGAACGGAGTTACAAAATGCCGCCGACGCGGCTGCGGTGGGCGCAATCGCAGATTCATCTCCGGCGGTTGCGGCTGCCATGGCCATGACGAGCGACGGTACCATCACTATCGGTCAAAGCGACGCCAACAAGCTCTTTCTCGGCCAGGCATCAAGCGATCTCCAGAACATACCGGTCAGCGTCAGCGCCGCGGTAACGCGCACGGGAAATATCGTCTCATCGACGGTCAATTTTTCGGCGAACGTGCCGACGACGTTGAGCCAGGTCATCGGAAAAACATCCATTCCCGTCAGCGGGTCGGCATCTGCACAGTATCAGACGGCGAACTTCATGGATTTCTACATGCTGCTGGACAACACGCCATCCATGGGGATCGGTGCTACGCTGAACGATATCAACACGATGGTGGCACATACGCGAGATAGTTGCGCGTTTGCGTGCCACGACAGCAGCAATAAAAACAATTACTACGAGCTTGCAAAGAGCCTTGGCGTCCAGACCCGCATCGCTGTCGTCGGGCTGGCGACACAGTCGCTTACGAATACTGCTAAGACGAACCGGGTGACACCCGATCAGTACAGAATGGCCGTCTATACATTCGGTGCTGACACCACGACAATTGGCTTGACCAACGTATCCCCGCTGTCATCCGATATGGCGCAGGTCAGCGATGCCATCAGCAAGAACGTGGACCTGATGACTGTTCATGGACAGGGCGACAACAACGACCAGGATACGAGTTTCGATACGATGTTGACGCAGCTCAAGCCGATCATCGGCACCGGCGGAAGCGGAAACACCAGTTCCGATCGTCAGAAGGTCCTCTTCCTAGTCACTGACGGCGTTGGCGACAGCTATAAGCCCAACACCTGCACCAAGCCGACCACGGGCGGGCGTTGCCAGGAGCCGCTCGCAACCGCCTTCTGTCAGCCCCTGAAGAACCAGAACATCAAGATCGCCATCCTCTACACGACCTATTTTCCCCTGCCGACAAACCCTTGGTACAACCAGTGGATCGCACCGTTCCAATCGCAAATCGGCACCAATTTGCAGACTTGCGCCTCACCCGGCCTTTATTTCGAGGTTAGCCCGACACAGGGGATCGCGGATGCGATGAACGCCTTGTTCTTGAAGGTTATTCGCACTCCACGCATCACAAGCTGACGGCCAAGTATTGAATTGTCCGGGCAATGAAGGCCGGAGCGGTTTGACGTTTCACGGAACCGCCAAATCGCTCCATCACTGTGTTCTTAAATTCGGACGGAAAGCTGCCGCGCTTATTCCGGAATTGTTCTAAGTCAAAGCTAGCGACTTGAGCAGGCCCACGATCTTCTGGCGGGTCCTTGCATCCTTGATCTTTGCAAAGGCTCGGTTGAGCTCGATACCTTCTTCGGAGGAAAGGAAGCCGACGAGGTCGTTGCGGATCATTCGTGCCTCATCGGTCGACATAGGATTGTCGAAAGCCGTGTTGTCGAAGAAATGTGAAATCGGGACGCTGAGACAGTCGGCAACACGCTGCAGGCGACTTGCACCGACACGGTTGGTGCCTTTTTCATACTTCTGAACCTGCTGAAACGTGAGGCCTAGCTTTTCGGCGAGCGCCGATTGGCTCATGCCCAGCTGGCGCCGTTGTGCGCGGATACGTTTGCCGACTTCGATATCGATCGGGCTAGGCGGCTTTCTTTTCGAAATATCTTGCACGAGTTCCTCATTCAGACCGGGAAGCTGGCAATCGAACTGGCAGGCGGTGATGGCGAATGCCGTGGAATTCCTGCATGTCCCCATTGGCGAAGCTTTCACACTATGACTGCCGAGTGCCATGAGAGACGGCAATCGCGATTCACCTGGATCGCGATCCAGTGCTGCATTTCGTGCGTATTTGGTACAATGCCTGCGCGATTTGACCATTCGTTAGCGTATCGATAGGAACCGAATGGCATTTTTACCTAGCCGAAAGCCGACTCAACGATTGACCTGTCGTACTGTGTCGATGAAGGCCCTGAGCTTCGGCGCCAGTTCGGCACGACGGGGGAAGTAGAGGAAAAGGCCTGCTTCCGTCACCGCATAATCGCTTAGAAGCTGAACAAGCCTGCCGGATGCGATCTCCGCCTTCACCAGCGGCTCGAAGACATAAGCCAATCCTACGCCTGCAACGGCCAGTTCTATCGCCGAATGCGATTCAGTAACGATCGCCTGGCCCTTTACCGTCACCGCGACATCCCGCCCATCCTCGACGAATTCCCATTGATAGAGGCCTCCGGAGCGGATCAGGCGATAGCCGATACAATTATGGCCGGAGAGATCCGCAAGCGTGTTTGGACGCCCGAAGCGCCCGATATACTCTGGCGAAGCAACGACGACCGATCGGAAAGGAGGGATGAGGCGAACGGCGACCATGTCCTGTGCGATCATTTCGCCGACGCGGATGCCGGCGTCAAAACCCTCGGAGACAATATCGGTCAGCCTTTCATCGGAGAAGATCTCCACCTCGACTTCGGGATAGCGTTCGGCCATCGCCGCGATCACGCGGGTGAGCGTCAGCGGCAGGCTGATACGGGCAGCATTGATGCGCAACAGACCGCTTGGTCTGCCCTTGACGGCCTTGATGCGCTCTATGCGTTCGTGAATGTCCTGCAGTGCTGGGGTGATGGTGGCGATCAGGCTCTTGCCGGCCTCTGTCAAGGCTACACTGCGTGTCGTGCGCGCAAACAGCGGCTGGCCGAGCCGTTCTTCCACCAGCCGAACGGCATGGCTGACGGCCGATGCGCTCATGCCCAATTCGCTGGCGGCGGCGGCGAACCCGCCGCGGCGGGCCACGGCAGCGACGATGGGCAGATGTGTCAGTAGATCGCGATCCATTGCTGCACAGTATCGCATAATGCATGCGAATTACATGATCTTATCGAATGGCTCGAGAACAGCGAACCTAAACACATCGCATCGTTGCGGGCCTGTTCGGGTGCCGAACACAGCCCGGTTAGCCAAAAAGGAGCATAGCGATGACCATGGAATTTTATACGCTGGGGAATAGTGGGCTGAAGGTAACGCGGCTTGCCCTTGGCACCATGACCTTCGGCACCGAATGGGGTTGGGGGGCAGACAAGGCGGCGGCGCGGGCGATCTTCAATGCCTATGTCGATGCCGGCGGCAATTTCTTCGATACCGCGGATGCCTATACGGGCGGCACGTCCGAGGCTTGGCTTGGTGAGTTCATCGCTGAGCGGGGCTTGCGTGACGATGCCGTCATCGCAACCAAATTCACCATGAACCTTACCGCACAAACGCCGAATGCGGCCGGCAATGGCCGCAAGAATATCCTGCGAGCCGTCGAGGGGTCGCTGAAGCGGCTCAACACGGATTACATCGATCTCTACCTCATGCATTGCTGGGATCGCCTGACGCCGCCGGAGGAGGTGATGCGCACCTTCGATGACCTCGTCCGCGCGGGCAAGGTGCGCCACATTGGCTTGTCCGATGTTCCCGCATGGTACGCCAGCCGGGCCCAGGCAGTCGCCGAACATCGCGGCTACGAGCCGATCTCAGCCCTTCAGCTCGAATATTCGCTGGCCGAGCGCAACATCGAAAATGAGTTCGTGCCGTTCGGAACGCGTTACGGCGCCGGCATCATGGCCTGGAGCCCGCTTGCGAGCGGTCTGCTCAGCGGTAAATATCGTCCAAGCAGCAAAGGAGAGACCGCCGGCCGGCTCGAAACGGTGCGTGGCACCACCAATCCTGGCTTCCAGAAATTCAACGAGCGCAACTGGGCGATCGTCGCCGAGTTGGAGAAGGTGGCAGCCGAGCTTGGCCGCAGCATGGCGCAGGTGGCGGTCAATTGGGCGATGACCCAGCCTGGCCTTGCCTCGATCATCATCGGTGCTACGAAACTGGAACAACTGAGGGACAATCTCGGCGCCCTGGAATTTCAAATACCGTCCGAGCTGCGACGGCGTTTGGACGAGGTCAGCGCCCTGCAGCCAATTTTCCCTTATTCCTTCTTCGGATCGGAGATTCAAGGCAGCCTGACCGGCGGTCAAACGGTCGGCGGCAAGCCGGCAGGTTACTATCCGGATCTGAATATTTCCGGGAAGTTTGCGGGTGTCAGCTGACGACCTCGCGAATAGGGCAGCACGCCGATAGGTGTCGGCGTGCTTTCATGAAATGATGTGGGGTGCCTTGTTTCCTCCCGGTTCCGCTGCTAGAGACCCGGCCGTGGCTTCGAAAAGCCATGAAATCCGGTCGCAGCCCACCCGGTCAAAACAAGGGATCATACATTATGAAGACTATCGTCATCTGCTCCGGCGGATTGGACTCTGTTTCGCTCGCCCATAAGGTCGCAGCCGAACATCAGCTTATCGGACTCGTCTCCTTCGACTACGGCCAGCGGCATCGCAAGGAAGTGGAATTCGCTGCAGCCTGCGCTAGGCGCCTCGGCGTATCGCATGAGATCATCGACATCACCGCCATCGGCAAGCACTTGACCGGATCGGCGCTCACCGATGACATCGAGGTGCCGGACGGGCACTATGCCGAGGAAACCATGAAGGCGACGGTCGTGCCGAACCGCAATGCGATCATGCTCGCGATCGCCTTCGGGCTTGCGGCCGCGCAAAAGGCGGATGCGGTTGCCGTTGCGGTTCATGGCGGCGATCATTTCATCTATCCCGACTGTCGGCCGGGTTTCATCGACGCCTTTCAGCAAATGCAGAACCATGCGCTTGAGGGCTATGCCAGCGTTTCGCTTTACGCACCCTATGTGACGATTTCCAAGGCGGATATCGTTACCGACGGTGCCCGGCATCGAACCCCCTTTGCCGAAACCTGGTCCTGCTATAAGGGCGGGAAACGTCATTGCGGCCGCTGCGGCACCTGCGTCGAGCGGCGCGAAGCCTTTCATCTCGCCGGCATTGCGGATCCGACCGAATACGAGGATGCCGATTTCTGGGTTGCCGCGACATCAGGCTTTTCGGCCGACGAGGTGAAGTGATGTACCGCATCACCAAGGAATTCCACTTCTCCGCCTCGCATCAACTCTCGCATCTGCCTGACGATCATCAGTGCGCGCGCATGCACGGGCACAACTATATCGTCGTGGTGGAGCTTTCGGCCGCAGAGCTCGACCAGAACGGCTTCGTGCGTGACTATCACGAGCTACAGCCGCTGAAGCGCTACATCGACGAGACGTTCGATCATCGCCATCTGAATGACGTCTTGGGGCATGATCGGGTTACGTCGGAATATCTCGCCAAGCATTTCTATGACTGGTGCAAGGGACGCTTGCCGCAGACTTCTGCCGTGCGGGTCAGCGAGACGCCGAAGACCTGGGCGGAATACCGGCCATGAGCGAAGCGCGCATTCGCGTCAGCGAGATCTTCGGGCCGACGATCCAGGGCGAGGGGATCCTGATCGGCCTTCCCACGATTTTTGTTCGTACCGGCGGCTGCGATTATCGCTGCTCCTGGTGCGATACACTGCATGCGGTCGATAGCGACTATCGCGACCAATGGCGGCCGATGTCGGTCGACGAGATCTGGCAAGAGGTGACGAGGCTTTCCGGCGGCACACCGCTCACCATCTCGCTTTCCGGCGGCAATCCCGCCATCCAGCCGCTCGGCCAGCTGATTGCCCGCGGTCATGCCGAGGGATATCGTTTCGCGCTGGAGACGCAAGCCAGTCTGGCCAAGGAGTGGTTTGCCGAACTTGACGTGCTTGTGCTCAGCCCGAAGCCGCCATCAAGCGGCATGGCGACGGATTGGGCCGCTTTCGACGACTGTCTGCGCATGGCAGGCGAAAGGCCGCAAATCGCCCTGAAGATCGTCATATTCGATGATCTCGACTATGAATATGCGCGAGAGGCGGCCGCTCGCTATTCGCATCTGCCTGTCTATCTGCAGCCCGGCAATCACACGCCGCCGCCAGCCGATGCGGAAGATGCCCTTGTCGATATCGACGGCATTGTCGAGCGAATGCGTTGGCTTGTGGAAAAGGTCGGTAGTGACCGATGGTTCGAAGCAAGGGTGCTGCCGCAATTGCATGTGATCATCTGGGGAAACAGGCGCGGCGTTTGAGCAATTGCGGTCGGGCCATATCGTGCCTACGCCATCCATCGGCATCCGAAATTGCATTTGGTGGCCGAAACCAGCAAAGCCGCATCGACGCTATGTCATGATTTTTCGTCGTGATCGTCGTTATCGCCGGTGGTCGATCTCGCCGGCTTGAGTTCTGCATCGAAAATCCCGGCAAGTGTCTTCAAAATCTGCAGGACACCGGGATGATCGCAGGTATAATATCTGAATTGCGCCTGGCGGCGCACTTTCACGATGCCGGAATGATGCAGGCGGGTTAGGTGCTGACTGAGTGCCGATTGCGATATGCCCAGCTTCTTGGCCAGACTGTTCACATCTTCCTCATGGCCGGACAGATGAATACAGACCTCCAGGCGCTTGGGATTGGAGAGCTGGCTGAGAAGATCTGCATGATAGATGAGACGCTCGTCTTCTGTGGACTGATCTGAGTACATCGCGCGGCCAATCATTGGTGTTACACTATAGAGCCTCCAGCATCGCGAGACTATAAACGCAAAAGTTGCAAAATTATGGTCTAAATTATTGCAAAAAAGTTGCGCGTTCGCGGAGCAAACGGCCCTCCCACTTAGGCTGATCGCAATTGATCAACCCTTCCTTAGCCGACAACTAGGGTCCTATTGTATTTTGGGAATATGTCGCTGCAATCGATTTGCGATTAATCTGTAACAAAATCGAACGAACTGCCTTGTTTTTGTCCGGCTTTTGACATCGCAGTGCTAATTAAGCGGTCTATCTTCTGGGCTAACGAACAGGAGGTAACCATGACCCAAAGGGACTTGACGATCGCCGAAGTTCTTAAAGATCCGCTGATCCGCCAGGTCATGCGCGCAGATCGCATATCCGTCACCCGGATGGCGGAGCTGCTGCAGGACGCTGCGCGCAGGCAAGAACGCACCTTGTCCGCCAATCTTGCGTCGATCGCACATGTGGCAGCGCGTTCCGTACCGCAAGCCGACTTGCGTTGATATTCCACCATCCGACAGCGACAATCGCCAGATGATCCCGGCGATTGTCGTTGCAGCATTTCCGTTTATAGGCCTCTCTACCGGTGTCCATGCAGCCCAAAAGCTCTGCCTTTTCCGGAGCCTCGATAAAGCTGTCTTATTGCGGCGGCGCTCTACGGATCGTTTCCGAGTGCGATCGCAGCTTGGCATTAAAGTGCGCCGCTTCGATTGAGCGAGATCGCGTAGACGCTGGTGGTTCCCGTCATGAAGAGCTTGTGCTTGCCGCGTCCGCCGAAGCACAGGTTGGAGACCGTTTCAGGCACCAGGATCTTGCCCATGAGATGACCGTCTGGCGCGATGCAATGGACACCGTCCGCTGCCGACGACCAGAGATTGCCATCGCTGTCGAGTCGCATGCCGTCAGCGCAGCCCGGTGAGATCACATGAAATACCTCGCCGCCGGACAGCCGCCAGTTTTCGCCGACATTGAAGACCCTGATATGCTGCGGATCGTTACCATGCATACGGCCGGTATCGGCGACATAAAGCTTCTTCTCGTCGGGGCTAAAGGCGAGCCCGTTCGGGCAGTTGAAATCTGTCAGAACCGCCTGCATGGTGCCGGCGGGATCGACGCGATAGACATTGCAGGGCAGCTCCTGCTCACTCCTGTATCCTTCGTAATCCGTCGCGATGCCGTAGTGCGGATCGGTGAACCAGATGGCGCCATCCGAGGCGACGATCACGTCGTTCGGAGAATTCAGGCGCTTGCCCTGATAGCGATCCGCGATGACCGTGATCGATCCGTCATGTTCCGTGCGCGTCACGCGCCTGCCGCCGTGCTCGCAGCTCACAAGCCGGCCCTGCCGGTCACGCGTATGGCCGTTCGAAAAATTCGAAGGCTCGCGAAAGACGCTGGTGCCGAGTCCCGGTATCCAGCGCATGATGCGGTTGTTGGGAATATCGGAGAAGAGCAGGCAGTTCAGATCTCCGAACCAGACAGGCCCTTCCACCCAGTCGAAACCGGTGGCGATCTGCTTGACGGGGGCATTGCCAAGAACAAATTTCCCGAAGGCCGGATCCATGGTCTCGAAGAACGACATTGTAACAATACCTCCCATAAGGTTACATCGAGAGATCGATGTGTTATCGATAACATATTCATTTGAGTCCGCAAGTCGGGAGGATAGTGCATGAGCCATGTTCTGACGTCGAGTGTCTTGAGCGACGAAGGGGTGATGACGTTGTTGACCGCTGCGATCTCGGCTGCTTCGCAGACGGGGCAGCCGCAATGCATCGTCATCGTCGATCAATCCGGCGTGACGCTTGGTTCTTTCCGCATGCGCGGTTCGCGTTTTCAGTCGCTGAAAAGCGCCACCGCCAAGGCGCAGACGGCTGCTTCCATCGGCGGGCCGAGCCATTCGCTGCCGGAACATGCGCGAGTGCCGCTGGCAATCGCTACCCACGGCGGGATGACGGGCTTGCGCGGAGGCTTGCCGATCCGTGTCGGCGGCACGCTTCTCGGCGGTATCGGTGTCGGTTCGGGTTCCGGAGAGCAGGACGAGCAAGTTGCCCGCGCTGCCCTTGATGCTATCGGCGCCGATCTCGACTAGATCGAATGAGAGCGCGAAATCCATCTTCGTTTTCGATCGGATGGATTTCGCGCCGCTTTCAGTTCAGGTGAAGGCGATCTGTGCCTTCATGGCCTTGCTTCGATCCGAAGCGATCTCGAAGGCGCTGATCGCGTCGGCAAGCGGTACCGTATGGGTAATGAGCGGCCGCACATCGATGAGGCGCTTGCGCATCAGATCGACGCCGACGGCAAACTCCTCGTGAAAGCGGAAAGAGCCGCGCAATTCCAGTTCCTTGGCCGTGATCGCCAGCATCGGCAAGCTCATGTCGCCGCCGATACCAAGCTGGACGATGATCCCTCGCGGTCTCAGTGCCGCAATGCCGCCGGCAAGGGCAGCAGCAGCGCCCGAGCATTCGTAGAGCACATCGAAAGTGCCCTTGTCCGCGGAATAGGCGGCAAGCGCTTCGGGCTCGTTCTTCGTATTGATGACCCTGTCGGCACCCGCTTGCCTGGCAAGCGACAAGGTGAAATCCGAAAGATCGGTCGCCACGATCTCGACGGCACCTGCGCGGCGTGCGGCCAGGATCGAGAGCACGCCGATCGGGCCGCAGCCGGTCACGAGAACGCGCTTGCCGAGCATCTCGCCCGCACGCCGGGTGGCGTGGAGCGTGACGGCCAAGGGTTCCGCCATGGCCGCTTCACCCGGCGTCAGGCCATCGGCCGGCACGCATTGGATGGCATCGGCGACAAGCGTCTCGCGGAACGCACCCTGGATGTGCGGGAAGGGCATGGCGCTGCCATAAAAGCGCATGTTGAGGCATTGATTGGGCAGTCCCTGCAGGCAGTAGCGGCAGGTCCGGCAGGGGCGGGAGGGGGAAACGGCAACAAGCTGGCCGACCTCGAGGCCTTGCACGCCAGGCCCGAGCGCGGTCACGGTAGCGCTGACCTCGTGCCCAAGGATCATCGGCTCCTTCAGGCGCACGGTGCCGAAGCCGCCGTGATGGTAGTAATGCAGGTCGCTGCCGCAGACGCCGCCGGTCGCGAGCTTAAGCTTGACTTCTCCCGCGCCCGGTTCTTCCTCCGGATAGTCCTCGATCCGCACATCCTTGGCGGCGTGGGCGATGATGGCCTTCATGTCTTTCTCCTCAAAGAACGGGTGTCGGCAGAGCCTGGCCGGCGAAATGCGCGGCGAGATTGTCGCGCACCAGCTGACCCATGGCCTTGCGTGTCTCCACCGTGCCGGAGGCATGGTGAGGCTGTAGCAGCACATTGTTCAGCGCCAAGAACCGCGGATTGAGCTTCGGCTCGCCTTCGAAGACGTCAAGGGCGGCCGATCCAAGCTTGCCGGTCTCCAGCGCATCAAGCAGTGCCTCCTCGTCTATATTGGAGGCTCTGGAGATGTTGATCAACATGCCTTCCGGGCCGAGGGCCTCGATCACCTTCTGACCGACAATATGCCGTGTCGCCGCTGAAGCGGCGAGCGTAACGAACAGGAAATCCGATTGTGTCGCGAGTTCGACGGGATCTGCCACGAAGGTCATGTCGGAGGCGTAAGCTTTCGCCTCGATGTCCGAATAGGCAATCTGCATGTCGAAGCCCTTCAGGCGTTTGGCAACTTCGAAACCGATGCGGCCAAGACCGAGCACGCCGGCACGCCGTCCCCAGACGCGGCGCTTAAGCGGGTAAAGCCCCTTCTCGGCCCAGCTGCCGTCACGCACCCATGTTTCCGCACCGATCATGCCGCGCGACAGGCAGAGCATCATCGCAATCCCCAGATCTGCGACGTCATTGGTCAGGACATCGGGCGTGTTGGTGACGCGAATGCCACGCTCGCGGCAGGCTTGCAGGTCGACGGCGTCGAAGCCGACGCCATAAACGGAAATGACTTCCAGCTTAGGGCAGGCCTCGATCATGGCGCGATTGGCGCCAAGCTCGCCGCGCGTCGCAATGCCCTTGATCGATGGTCCGACCTCGGAGAGCAATTTTTCCTTGTCGGCAGCCTCGAAATAGCGATGAACCTGAAACGCCGCGTCGAGTGGCTCTTGATCCCATTGTGGGTAGGGGCCAATCTGCAGGATCGGTGGCTTGTTCATCTTACACGTCCTCCCTTGACATCAAATGTTATCGATAACATAAACAAGGGAGGCGACCATTGTCGAGATAAAAAACGGAGGAAACGATGTCTCTTGGTCTTTTCGATCTGAAAGGGCGGCGCGCCCTGGTGACGGGTTCTTCCCAAGGTATCGGGCTTGCGCTCGCCAGGGGTCTTGCGGCTGCTGGCGCTGAGTTGGTGCTCAACGGTCGCGACAAGGAAAAACTTGCCAAGGCGGCTGAAGGCTTTGCAGGCAAGGTGCATGTGCTGCCGTTCGACGCCACTGATCACGAGGCCGCGCGTCAGGCTGTCGATGCCTTTGAGGCTGAGATCGGTGCAATCGACATTCTCGTCAACAATGCCGGCATGCAGTTTCGCACACCGCTGGAGGACTTTCCCGCCGATGCGTTCGAGCGGCTTCTGCGCACGAACATCTCGAGCGTCTTCAATGTCGGCCAGGCGGTCGCGCGGCATATGATCAAGCGCGGCGCCGGAAAGATCATCAATATCGCCAGCGTGCAGACGGCGCTGGCGCGGCCATCGATCGCGCCCTATACGGCAACCAAGGGTGCCGTTGGCAATCTGACCAAGGGCATGGCAACGGACTGGGCCAAGCATGGGCTGCAATGCAACGCCATTGCGCCCGGTTATTTCGATACGCCATTGAACGCAGCCCTCGTTGCCGACGCGGATTTCTCGGCATGGCTCGAAAAGCGTACGCCGGCCGGCCGCTGGGGCCGCGTCGACGAATTGGTCGGCGCCTGCATCTTCCTTGCCTCCAATGCCTCCTCCTTCGTCAACGGTCATGTGCTCTATGTCGACGGCGGCATCACAGCTTCACTCTGATGGCGCGGCACTGCGCCGCTTCGTCGTCATGGGCGTCAGCGGCTGCGGCAAGTCGTCGGTTGGCTTAGCGCTCGCGCAGCGCCTTGCCGGCATCTATGTCGATGGGGATGATCTTCATCCCGCAGCCAATGTTGCCAGGATGAGTGCCGGCATTCCTTTGACGGATGCCGATCGATGGCCCTGGCTCGACAAGATCGGTCAATGCCTGGCTTTGGCGGATGATACGGCGCTGATCGGATGTTCGGCACTGAAGCGCATCTATCGCGACCGGATCCGCGAGGTTGTCGGTGCGCCGGTTTCGTTCATCCATCTCGCCGGTTCAAGGGAAACTATCCTGAGGCGTCTGCAGGCAAGGCGCGATCATTTCATGCCGCCGGCGTTGCTTGACAGCCAATTTGCCGCGCTCGAGCCGCCCGGAGCCGACGAACTCGCGATCACCGTCGATATCGATCGGCCGCTGGATGTCGTCGTTGCGGCCATCATTGCAAGCTTGGAGGAAACGCAATTATGAGCAACAAGGTAGCGCTGATCGGCGCAGGCGCAATGGGCGGAGCGATCGGCGCTCGCCTGGCGGAGACCGGCAATCAGCTGACGGTTTTCGATCTCGACAAGGATAAGGTTGCGGCTCTGACGGCAAAAGGCGCTACGGCTGCCGCCAGTGCGGCCGCAGCGGCAGCCATTTCCGATTTTGTCGTCCTCAGCCTCAATTCCCCGAGGATCGTCCATGCCGCCGTATTCGGACCCGAAGGTGTTGCCGCAGGTGCAAGAGCAGGCACGCTGATCATCGATATGTCGTCGATCGATCCCGATGCGACGAAGGCACTATCGGCCGAAGCGGCAGAAAAGGGATTGCGCTGGGTGGATAGCCCGCTTTCCGGTGGGGCGCCGAAGGCTTTGATCGGACAGTTGACATTGATGGCCGGCGGCAGCGAGCAGGATGTCGCGGACGCGCATCAAGTCCTGCGCCATGTGGCCTCGAACTATACACATATGGGTCCTGTCGGTGCGGGCCAGACGACGAAGCTCATCAATCAGGTTCTTTGCGCGTTGAATTTCCTCGCCGTCGCGGAAGCCACCCAACTGGCGCTCGATGCCGGCGTCGATGCAGCGAAAATCCCGCAGGCGCTGAAGGGCGGGCGGGCCGACAGTGCCATTCTGCAGGAATATATGCCGCGCTATGTCGCCAGGGATTATCGCCGCACCGGCCGGATCGACAATATGGTCAAGGATCTGAACGGCGCTCAGGATCTGGCCCGTAGGACCAATACCGCCATGCCGCTGACGGCCGTCTGTGCCGAGATACACCGCATGCTGACGGCGTCCGGGCTCGGCGGTGAAGATCAGGCTGCATTGATGGAATTCTTCAAAGGGCCGAACAAGGAGATCGCCGGATGATTACACGATATGCACTATTCGAAGGCAAGGTCAGGGAAGGGGAGGCAGAGGCGTTTCGAACGGCTGTCATGGAAACCATCCTGCCGAAGTGGAAGCAGTTTCCGGGTGCCCTCGACGTGCGGGTTACCTTTGCTGAGGCGCGCGATGAAGGCGCCCCGGAGTTCCCGATGATTTTGGCCGTGAACTATCCGGACATGGCCGCCGTGGAGAAGGCCCTTGCAAGCCCGGCGCGCACCGAGGCACGGGCGGCGACGGAGGAGGTTCTCTCGCGCTTTTTCGAAGGACGCATCCATCATCATGTGACGCTGGCACATGAGTTCCAGCTATAGACCCCCATCGGACGACGCTTTCCGATGCGCAGCGCCAGTGGCGTTTTGCTCGCATGGCGGGATACCTGAAACCGCCTCTTGCCATTCTGGGAAGAGGCATATTACTCTGATGGTAACGATAACATAGGCCATTGATGAGTAACGATCGCAAAACGCCTACCATGGCAGACATAGCCCGCGTCATGGGAGTTTCTCCCATGACGGTGTCGCGCGCCTTCAAGGCCGACAGCCTGGTCAGCCCGGAGACACGCGAAGCCATCCTGAAGGCGGCGGAGGAGCTGGGCTATGTCTTCGATAGCACGGCTTCCAATCTGCGCTCGCAAAAGTCTGGCTTTGTTGCCGTCACCATTCCTTCCATCAACAATGCCAATTTCGCGGATACGGTCGGCGGCCTCTCGGACACCCTGTCCAAGCGGGACATGCAGATCCTGCTTGGCTACACGAACTACAATGTCGAGGAGGAGGAGCGGCTGATCGAGCAGCTGCTTCGCCGCAAGCCGCAGGCGATCGTCGTGACCGGCGGCACGCATACGGAGCGCGCTCGCAGACTTCTGCAGACCGTTGCGATCCCCGTGATCGAGACCTGGGATATCCCGACAGATCCGATCGGCCACTATGTCGGTTTTTCGAACAGGGCCGTCATGCGCGATATGGTCGATCATTTCGTTGCACTCGGCTGTCGTCGCATCGCCTTCATCGGGGGTGATGTTCAGCGAGATTCACGCGGCAGCGAACGCAGGCTGGGATTCATTGCGGCGATGCAGGCGCATGGCCTTGATGCGTCGAGATTAATCGCAGCCGGATCGCCGCCGATCTCGATGCGGGAAGGCGCCGACGCCATGGCGAAGCTGATCGGGCTCTATCCCGACACGGACGCCATCGTCTGTGTCTCTGACCTTGCCGCCTACGGTGCACTTACCGAATGTCGTCGGCTCGCAATTCCTGTGCCTGATCGCTTTTCCATCGGCGGTTTTGGCAATTATGAGATCGGAGAGGTCTGCGTGCCGACATTGACGACGATCAACGCCTTTGCGCGCGAGATCGGCGAGCGGACTGCGCAATTGATCCTCGATATCCTCGATGGAGTAGAGCAGGCGGGCAATGTTAAAATTTCCCCGCAGCTGATTGCCCGCGATAGCAGTCGCGCGCCTTAACCTTTGCCAGCGAAACCGCCAAACCTGCAACCTACCCCGCTGTTGATTGTGTTCCGATTCCAGCAGGTGCGGACGACAACATCGGATCGTGAAAGGCTGAATGCATATATCGTCGGCACCGAAGCCCATCGACGTTTCAGCCCGTTTCAATTTCCTTGAAATGCTCGTCTGCCGATCTAGTTTATCGCTCTTACTATTTTGGTCCGAGCAGGTGGTCACTGCACGGGACACCCAGCTGGTTGAATTTGTTAAGTGCGATTACGATGTTGAGTCATCCGCCATTTCGTAAAGTTTTCCCAAGAGTTGCCAGTCGTTCCGATATTTTGGTCCTATTAAATCGTTATGATCAGCAATCTTTTCAGAAGCACTACATCGACACGGCTTACGCAGGTGAGTGGTTTGAAATAGGCAAGGCCGAATACGAGCATATGCTGAATACCCGGCCTCCGATTTTCGTTCGACCGGGTGCCTTTTCGGTATCAGAGTTCAAAGGCGGAACCGTTGCCATGGTTCTCATTACATTGAACGTCATCGCCGACGAGCGGTGGTTTATGGGATTTTGCGATCTTCGAGTATTGAATTGCCCTGAAATGCTGAGGGAGGCCATTGTTGCCTGCGAAACGAATAGGCATTTCCGTCAGCTCGGCCATCAAAATAGCGCCGCGCATCTCGTGGCGGAAAACCCCTTATGCTTCTAACGTCGAGAAATCCGCGCCATTTGGCACTCTCTTGGAATAAACAATCTACTCCATCGCGGCTGACTTCCAAAAGCCGTGATGCATATAGAAAGCCAGATCAGCTTTGATCCTGGCTGCCGGATGGCGGATGGATCACGACATAGATGCATCCGTATAGGCAGCGGCGCTTATGACAGGTGCGCCACAAAACCCGACATTCCATAGCCGGGTTTTGCTGACGCCAGAGAGCAGAATGAAGGCCCCGTTGAAGGGCCCTTGCTTTATTCCGGGCGTGATTACTTGCCCCAGATCTTCTTATATTCGTCCTTGTAGCCGTTGTCCGGATCGAAGGTATTCTTCGGGCCGCCGTCCGACTGGATGTTGTCTGCCGTCACGACATGCAGCGGCGAGAGGTAGCCGGACCACTTTTCGCCGGCGAAGGCGCGATTGAGTTCGTCGACCAATTGCCAGCCCTGGAGATTGAGCGGCTCAGCCACTGTGACCTTCTGGAACTGGCCGGCACGGATGCGCTCATAGGCCGATTGCGAACCGTCGCCAGCTGCGACATTGATCGGCGCATCGGTGCCGCTCTTGCCGGCGGAGGCAAGCGAAGGACCCATGAAGTCGAAATAAAGGTCATTGATCGCCAGCGAATGTGTCCAGCTGTCTCCGTATTTCTGCAGCAGCGAGGTGGTGAGCTGCGGCATGCGCTGCGACGTCTCTGCGATCGGAGTGTCGACATATTCGAGCACCTTGCCGCCGAGCCGCTCGATCTCCTGCTTCATCTTGTCCGCCTTGGCGATGGCGATCGCATAAGTGGAGTCGGTGAAGATGATGACGCCCGGCTTGCCCTTGGCATCGACGAATGCCCAATCGGCTGCTGCCTTCGAGACTTCCATGGCGTCGGTGCTGACATTGGCGAACAGGCCGTTCTTGTCGTCGGGGCCGATGGTCGGGCCGGCATGCCAGGCGACCAAGGGGATCTTGGCTGCCTTCGCCTGTTCCAGTGCCGGGGCCTGTTCGACGGCGTCGAAGCCATCGATGATGATGCCGGCAGGCTGCAGCGCTATCGCCTGACCGAAGGCTGCCGTGCGGCCGCCGATGGAGCCCGCGCCATCGAGGACCTTCACCTGCCAGCCGATCGCCTTTGCCGCCTCCTCGACGCCGTTGCTGACGCCGAGAATGCCGCCGTTCTTGAGGTCGCCTGCGAGCACGACGATGGTCTTGCCGGCCTGCGCCTTCGGACCGGTGGTCGGGCCGTCCCATTTGGTGACCGGGGTTGCATATTTGTCGACGACGGCCTTCGCATCCGCCATCGGATCGGCATAGGCCTGACCGGCGCAAAGCACCAGTGCTGCGGTTGTTACCTGCAGGAATTGTCTACGGTTCATGTCTTCTCCTCCCTTTGGACATTCGAATTTCTGATGATCTTCACTTCTCCGCCGGCTTGGCGGAGAGCTGTGCTGCTTGAGCCGGCGCCATGCGTCCGGCATGGCTGCGGCGGCGTTGGGCGTAACCGGCAATGCCGATGGCGACCAGCAGGGTCACGCCGTTGAACAGAGGCTCGACATAGAAGGAGCCGCCGAATTGCTGGATACCGGCGATGCCGACCGCCAGGATGATGACGCCGATCATCGTGCCCCAGACGTTGACGCGGCCCGGCTTGATGGTGGTTGATCCGAGGAATGCGCCGACCAGCGCGGGCAAAAGATATTCAAGCCCGACGCTTGCCTGACCGATACGCAGCTTGGACGCCAGCAGGACGCCCGCGATGGCGGCAAGGGTGCCCGAGGTGACGAAGGCGCCGATGACGAAGCGGCGGACGGGAATGCCGTTGAGCGCAGCCGCCTTCGGATTGGCGCCGATCGCATAGATGTAACGGCCGATCGGCAGATATTCGAGGACGATCCACATGATGAAGGCGAGGGCAAGGACATAGATGCCGGTGATCGGCAGTCCGAAGACCATCGTACCGTTCAGCGCATAAAACCCCTGCGGCAACATGCCCACCACCTGCCGTCCGCCGGTATGCCAGAGCGCGATGGCATAGAGGACCGTGCCCGTGCCGAGTGTTGCGATGAAGCTGTCGATCTTGGCGATCTCCACGAGAAGACCGTTCAGGAAGCCGGTCAGCGCGCCAAGCGCGATGACGATCAGGACGGCAACCGGCCAGGGCAGCCCGAACATCGTCTGCAGGCTGATCGCGAGCACATGCCAGAGTACGATGCCATAGCCGATCGTCAGGTCGATGCGGCCTGCCGCCATCGGGATCATCGCCGCAAGCGACAGGATGGCGATGATCGTCTTGTCCGAAATGATCGAACGCAGATTGAGCATCGTCGGGAAGGTCTGCGGCAAAAGAATCGAGAAAAGCAGGATCAGCAAGACCGTCAGGATGACGAGGCCATAGACGGGCAGCAGGCGCTGGATCTTCTGGCCGAAGCTCATGGCCGAAAGCTCGGCGCGGGTCGGCTCGAGCGCGTTGGATTCGATCGATTGCATGGTGTTCTCCTCCGGTTCAGGCCGCTTCTGATGCAGATGCGGCGGCGATGACCGCCGGCGTTGTAAGGTCGGCACCGCTGAGTTCGCGCACGATTCTCCCGCGCGAAAACACCAGGGCACGATGGCAGATATGAGCGATCTCCTCGAAATCCGTGGAGACGACGAGAACGGCAAGGCCCGCCTCGACCGCCTCGGCGATCAGCCGATAAATGTCGGCCTTGGCGCCAACATCGACACCGGCAGTCGGATCCTCGGCAATCAGCAATTTGCGGCCTGTCGCCAGCCATCGTCCCACGACGACCTTCTGCTGATTGCCGCCCGACAGCGCCTCGATGGCAAGGCTCTGATCGTTGGGCCTGAGGCCGACGCGGCTCCCGAGGGAATAGGCCGCTTCCGCTTCGCGGCGCGGGGACAGGAACGAAAACAGGCTTCGTCCCGAGGCGCCCGGATTGAGGAAGGTATTTTCGCGCAGGCTGAGGGACATGGCGACGGACTCTTCGGTCCGATCCCTGGCGATCAGCCCGATTCCCGAAGCCATCGCGGCGACGGTGCTGGAAAGATTGGGTACCGCCCCATTCAAGCGAACGCTGCCCTGCGACGGTTCGCAACCGAACAGCGCACGGCCGATCAATTCCTGTCCAGCGCCCCGCAAGCCAACGAGGCCAAGCAGCTCACCTTGGCGGATATCGAAGGATACGGGTCCGGCGCCGCGGCACGAAAGCTCCTTCACCGAAACGATCGCAGGGCCTGCGCTTCTTTCCGCCTTGACGAACAGCTGGTCCGCCTTGCGTCCGACGATCATGCGGATAAGCTCATCCGGCGTCGTCTCGGAAACCGGCTTCTGACCTACCAGCTGACCGTCACGCAACACGGCAACGCGATCGGCAATGCGGAAAATCTCGTCAAGACGATGCGAGACGTAGATCATGGCGACGCCGCGCTCTTTCAGCGGGCGGATGGCGGCGAAGAGCTTTTCGACCTCGTCGGCGGGCAAGCTCGCCGTCGGCTCATCGAGAACCAGCACATCCGCCTCGACGGCTAGCGCGCGGGCGATTGCGACAAGCGACTTTTCGGTGCGGGTCAGCTCCTGGACGCGGGTCGATGGATCGAAATCGCAGCCGACCAGCTTCAGCGCCTCGGCGGTACGCCGTTCCGTCGCGCGCCAGTCGATCAGTTTGCCGCGCAGAGAATAGCCCTGCGCAAGCCCGACATTCTCACCCACCGTCATCCATTCGATCAGCCCGAGATCCTGATGGATAAAGGCGACCGGCTGGCGCTGGTTGGGTTGCGGCGGGCGATGATGATAAGGCTTGCCGCGAAACAGGATCTGACCGCCATCCGGCTTGTAGATGCCAGCCAAAGTCTTGATGAGCGTCGATTTGCCGGCGCCGTTCTCTCCGAGAAGCGCGAGGATTTCGCCCCGCTGCAGGTCAAGAGATACATTCGACAGCGCGCGCGTTCCGCCAAATTCCTTGGTGATATCGGAAAATTCGAGCAGCTTTCCGTCGTCCATCCTGCTCCTCCCAAAGCTTCGATGAGAAGAGGCTATGTTATCGATAACATTCCGTCAAGAGGCTCGAAGGCAGCTGAGGAATACTCAGGGACCTGGTGTCGGAGTGTGGGAAAGTTCACGTATTAACCGAAATGTTGGTTTAGGTATAAAATATATTCCTGAAGGTGAGATCATATTATGAAATAATATAAGTATAATCAAAATACATATAGCAATGATATGCTGATATATCCATATGGTTGCAATTGTAATATTTATTGTTTGGTGCATTGATTTTGTTTATCATCTAGAATTATTTCATGCAGGGATGTGGGCAGGGATTTACTTTCAGGGAAATAATTGAAGTCTGAAAGATGATCCGCTGATGCAGCACATGAGGGGATCATTTGACCTACGCGACGCGCTCGGTATTCAAAGTCGACAAGGCCGATGCCGAGGAGATGACGGCGCATTATGCGAGAACCTTGTTTCCTGCCATTGTCGAGCCTCTTAGTAAGCGCGGCACGATTTCAGTGGTGGATCGTCACTATACGATCGGTTCCTGCAGCGTCTGGCGCGGGAAATGTCATTCCGGCATGAGTGTCAAGCTGTCCGGTGGTCCCGATGCTTACGGCCTTTATCTACCGACTGCTGGGAAGATGTTGATCGACGCTAAAGGGCGGCAACTGGAGTCGCTGCCGGGCAGGGGCCTGCTGGCCGATATGTCATCTTTCGAACATCTGACGTTGTTCGAACAGCGCGGCCATATGGGTATCGCATTCGAAAAGTCGGCTATGGTTCGGCAGCTCAGCGAGTTGCTGGACGCACCGGTTCCAGATGATTTGAAATTCACCGGCCCAGTCGATCTGATGTCGGGGCGAGGGATGCAGATCGCAGCGCTTGGAAATCTGATCTGGCAGGATCTCGCGGCAGGCGGCACAGAACGATCCTCCGCTGCATTCAGCGAATGCCTTCTGCAGGCGATGATGATCGCTCTTCTTGAAAGCGTCCCGCACAACTATTCGGCACAGTTGCAACGGCCGGCATCACCGGCCATCCCGAGGCAATTGAAGCGAGCGATGGAATATATGCACGCCAATGCCGGTGCAGACATCAGGATGGCCGATATCGCCAGGGAAACTGGAACGAGCGTGCGGTCTTTGCAGGCCGCGTTTCAGCAGTTCAAGAACACAACGCCTCTTGGCTACTTGCGCAACATACGACTGCAGGGCGCGCGCAGAACGCTGATGGATTCGAGCCATTCGCGGCTGGTTGCCGACATCGCGCGCGATTGGGGATTTTCTCACATGGGCCGCTTCGCAGCGCTTTACTATCAATCCTTTGGCGAGATGCCGTCCGAGACCGTCAGACAGCCTCGGCGAGGGAATGGATAGCGCTACGATCTTCTCGCGCGAGGAAATTGCCTCGCCGGAGCCAGGCTTATTCGCCGACTGCGCTCACGATACGGCAGAGGTTCTTGCTGACGCCTGGCGCCACTTGTCCCGCCTGCACGATGAACAGCGCATCGACGCGGCTGCCCTTGCCGTTCTTGCGCACGACGACCCGCAGGGTTTGCGGTCTGCCGGAGCCGCTCGTTTCCTGCTGCGCGGTCAGCGTGCCGAGCTTCTTTTCGACGTTCACGTCGACGAAGCCTTCCGCCAGAACGGCGCGGGATATCTTGTCAAAGGCGGCGGTTGGATTGACGGATGGAAAGACCATCCAGGTCTTGTAGGTGATGCCGGTGACGAGCGGCACGCCGCTGCTCTCATAATGGTCCGAGCAGGCGTCGGCAAATGCCGGAGTGGCCGAAAGAACCCCGAGCGCCAACGCGCAAGCTATTCTTGTGAGCATGTTATATTGCCTTCTTGCTGCCGCTAAAGACCCTTGGGTCTTTTGGGCGATAATCCTACTATTTTTGAGAGAATCCATCCACCAACAGAAACCCGCAAAAGTGGAAGATTTCGACGAAAAAATTATCATCCGTGCCTTGTAGAAGTGGCATCGGTGGAATTAGGTCGACACGCTCGAATTGCAATGGGGTTGTTATGTTTTCTTTCCGCATTGCCTATCGCTGAGGTTGCTCGTGATTCGCATGGCTGCGGATATTTCGGCGCAAAACCGCTGCCCGACAGCCGTTGGAGGAGGCACGTTTTGGTGCTCGAAACCGCAATCGGTTGCCATTTGGACACAATGGTAAACAACCGAACTGTCACAATTCATTATTTATTAGCCCCGCATATTGCCTCCCGCCTTGTGGTTGATATTTCTGCCTTGCTTCTAACATCCGAAGGAGATTCCGGAATGCGGAAATGGGCGGCGATTTTACCCTTGGTTGTCTTCAGCGCCTGTGCAGGGCCGTCTGATGGGCCAAACGCCCTCAACATTCGCAATGCAAGGATGCCCGACACGCAGCGGAAGATTCCGGTGGTGCCGCTCTCCGAGGCTCCGATGGGTGCACAGGTCGTTGCTCCGTCCTATTCGCCGACCGATCAGGGGCTTACAAGCCTGCGCGCGCGCGGCTTTTCGGATGCCCGCTTTCGTCCAGGCGACGTATTCGACGTAACGGTGCTGGATACCGGCGAGGATGGACTGCTGTCCGCCACGCAGAGCAAGTCGCTCAATCTCGGCCGCTTCACCGTCGATCCGCGCGGTTTCGTCACCATGCCCTATGTCGGCAAACAGCGCGTCATCGATTCGACCCCGGAAGGGTTGCAGTCGAAGATCGTCACGGCCCTCAAGGGCTCCTCGGTCAATCCTCAGGCAGTTGTGACGGTCGTCGACAAGCCGTCCAGCGCCGTAACGGTCGATGGCAAGGTCCGTTCTGCCGGCCGCTTCCCGCTGACGGCGCGCGGAGAGCGCGTACTTGACGTACTCGCTCTTGCCGGCGGCGCATCCTCCGCACCGGCCAACACGACCGTGACGCTGACCCGAGGATCGCAAAGGGCGAGCGCGCCGCTGGATCGCATCCTGCAGGATGACAAGCAGAACGTGCGCCTCCTGCCGGGCGATCAGCTTTTCGTCAATGGCACGTCGCAGACCTTCACGGCACTTGGCGCCTTCAAGAGCGTCGGCGAGTTCCCGCTGGAACCCGGCCAGACCACCTTGGCGCAGGCGCTTGCACGTGCCGGCGGCATGCTCGATGATCGTGCGGACTCCCGCAACTTCTACCTTTTCCGGAACCAGAAGACTTATTCGCAGGTTGCGTCTGGTCTGGCCAAGAGTGTGAGTGCGCCGACTGTCGTTTCGGTCAAGCCGGTCATCTACAGTGTCAATCTCAAGCAAGTCTCGAATTTCGTGCTGATGCAGCAGTTCAAGATGCAGGATGGCGACACGATTTACGCCAGCAATGCGGACACGGTCGATTTTGCCAAGTTGTTGACCGTCTATCAGAAGAGCGCGCCGACGGCTGCCGCCCCGCTGCCGGGCAGTTCATCGTCGAACTGACAGGGTTCGAACTAGACTGTCTCTATCAGGGCAAGGGCCGCCATTGCGTTTGGCGGCCTCCGGGAAGGAGCGGGGTCCGCCAGATGCCGGGCGGCAGCCTTGATCGCGGCGATCGATTGCTCGGTCTCGTCGCAATGTTCCAGAAGCAGGTTCATGACGCGTCCGGCCGAAAAGAGGTCGGCGCTGAACTGCATGGCGACGTCGCCTGAAACCTCAGGCTCTGCAACCTCTGGCGCAGTGAAGCCCGGCGTCACCGCCCTGGCGATATCGAGATCGCCGTATCGGGTTCCACATTTTACCGCCGTACCGAAATCGGCGATTTTGAGCTTATTGAAGTCGCCATCCGAAAGTAGAAGATTAGCCGGAGAAATATCTCCGTGGACATAACCGGCATGGTGGATCACGCTCAGTCCGACGAGCATGGATTTCGCCGCTGCGCTGACATCCGCGGGTAAAAGAGAGCCTTCCGCCAATCGTTGCGACAAGGACGGCCCGATCCAATCCATGATGAGCGCCGGACGCCCATCGGGCAGACGGATCGCGCATTGGGCAGCGGCAAGGTCACTGCTGCGAAGCATCATGCCAATGCTTGCCTCACGCAGCAGCAGGGCTTTGGCCGTCGCCTCGCTTGAGCGATCCGCCCGGATGGTTTTCATGGCATGGAGCGTGCCGAGATCGCGGTGGCGCAATCGGCTGATTTCTGTCCGTTCATTGCGGTGTATGACCGCCTCGACGAGAAAGGTGTTGCCGATGAAAGCCGGCTCACCATCCGGCAGGGAAGGCAGGCGCCGGTCCAATGCATCGCGCAATCGATCGGTCAGAAGATCGCGCATCCCCTTCGGCCGCTCGACTTCGCCATCATGGGTTAGAAGATGCTGCAGCTCGGCAAAGCTGGCCGCAATTCTCTTCATATCCTCGTCGCTTGCATCCCCACTCATGTCGCGCCGATGACGATCGCGCTGACATTCTCACGGCAATTGGCGATGAGCGCTTCCTGGATGAGCGCTTCGGCTGCTTGTTCCAGCGGCGTTTCGATCAGGATCTCGGCGATAATGCGATCGGTAAGCGTACGGGAAAGCGGACCGCTTGCAAGCAGCAGCCGGTCGCCCGATTGAAGCTGGTCGCCAACGACTTCGGAGACGAATTGATCCTTCAGTCCCAGGGCTCGGCCGAGTGTTCGCCGCAACCCGATATCGATATGGTCGTGGGTCAACAGCCGCATCATCCCGTCGCGCAGGAGATAGCAGCGCGTATCTCCGGCCCATATTGCAGCAAATTCGCCATCGAGCAGTGTTGCGGTCACGACGCTGGCGACGGGAGGCTCGCGTTCGGCGGTGGCACCCTTGGCGCGCAGGATCGCATGGGCATGGCTGAGCTTGCTCTTGATATCCTGTACCAGAAGCTGCAGCGCTTCACGCCGCGGAATGCTGGCGAGGATTCCCGTTGTGATCCGTGAAGCTTCGATGGCACCAATGCCATCGCCGACGCCGTCCGCAATAGCGTAGATATGCGGTGCTGCACTTACAAGGAGTGCATCGGCATTCATTGATAGACGTGTTCCGGCGTGGCTGGCATGGCTGTGTGCTATCGCAAATTCCAGCGATTCCGCCTTCGGCGTTTGCGGCGCCTCGATCGGAGTGGAGGCAACAACCGGGTGCACCGGCGGTTCCGCAGTCTCAGCCGCCTTGTGAACGTCCGCCGTGACAAGCCTGACGAAATCCTGTGCCGTAGGGGCAGTTACGGTACGAAATCCCTTGCCGTGGCGGGTACCGGGATTGATGCGCCACCATAGAGATGCAGGCGCCGGGGTATTGCCTATGGTCGCGAGCTGTGTCGTCGTCGATTGCTTGTCGATGAATGGCGGGCGAAGCCGCTTGATGCCCTCGACGAAACGTTGCATCTCGAAGTCGGCTTTGTCGGAGGTCTCCGCCAAGGCTTCGGCTGCGGTAAACCAGCTGTCGTCTTCGCACAGGTCACGCAGCTGTCCGGAAAAGCGCTGCAATTGAGCGGCGATAATCAAAGGGAAACTTCGGCCGACGCGGTCACGGCTCGGCAGAAGGACGCCTGCAACAGCAGATGGTGCCCAGACACCCTTGCCGACGACGAAGCGCCAGGCGGTCGTCGCATGAAACAGCCGGCGCCAATCCGACCCTAATGCTGCTTCAAGTGCGACCAGGCCATTGTGAACCCATTGATCGAGTTCGCTCTGCAGGCGTGAGCCGAGCGCGGAGGAAACGAAATCTCCGTGCGTCGGCAACTTTCCAAAAAAGCCGATCGCATCGGCTTGCATCGGCGATTGAGTGCGGGCGAGCGGTTCGTTCATCGGCGGACCGTCAGAATTGCGCCGGGCAGCTGAAATCGGACAATGCCTGCAGCCGGAAGGGATTGAGCACCGAACCGAACTGCACGTCGAATTCCGCCGTCTGGCCCTTGTCTTCAAATCGAGCCCGGAAGAGATCGGGAGCTTGAACTGTCACTTTGGCGGCATCGAACAGGCGGAAGGGTGACCAGTCTCCGCTCTGTGTGATGGCCGGCTGCAAATCTCCGGGGAAAAATCTGACATTGGACTGGTTAACGGCGCCAGCCGGCGGCCAGGCGATGGATTTCGGCACAACCTGCCCATGATAGTAAACGACGTGCTCGCCGACGATATCAACCATCACCGAATTGGCATTGTCCGACAGCGAAACGGGCTTGATATTGATCGATATAGCCGGCTTTTCGCTTCCGGCTGGGAAGAAGGCATGTTCGATCTTGCTGGCATTTTCGAACTGTGCGATTGCCTGGCTCGGAATGCTGTCGCCACCGAAGGTGCCTCGCCAGCCCCAGGGCTGAGCGCTCGTATCGACAAATGCGTCCAGCCGGTTCTTGAAGAAGGACTGGAACAGGCCCTGCGGTCCGAACAATCGAATGAAATCCGCCATGGCGATATCTTGGCTGGATTTCCGGTCGAAGGGGTAGCGACCGGTGACGATGCGGGCGCAGAGATCGGCGCCCTCCGCAGCCCAAAGGTCGTTGATGCGGGCACGGGCCGTTTTGACCGCCAGCGAGCCGATATCGGCGGCAATCGCCACCATCCATGCATCGGCGGGTGCAGGCAGCCCGCGGGCCTGCTGCAGCAAATCCTGATTGGCATTGGCGAGCTGGCCGCCGGCGTCGAAGACGCGTGCCACTTCTGCCGTCGAGTTGGCGGCGCGCGACAATTGGCCGTAGATGTTCTGCAGGATCGGCTGGAGACTCTGGATCTGGGAGCGCGGCTTATCGCTGCCGTTGGCCTTGCCGTCCTGTGATGCCGGTTGCGCATTGGCGGCATTCGCCTCGAGCGCGGCCCGCAGCGGACCGTAAGGATCGGGCGCGCTGACTGCACCTGTGGTGGCGGCGGTCAGAGCTGCGTCCGGAACATCGTCAAGCGAGGCAACTTCAGCGCCTGCAGCAGGGCGCAGGTCGGTGGCGGCTGCTATGGATTTCAGCGCCATCTCCACAGGGCTTGGATTGGCCGCCAGGATGCGTGCCGTCTCCGTCGCATCGGCAAGATTGCTCGACGGGCGTACCTGAAGGTCAGTCAGCAGCGAAGACCATTGCTGCTGGAATGCGTCGAAATAAAGCTGCAGCGTCGCCTGGGAAATCGCGTCCGCAGTCATTCCCGAAGGAGCCGCCCCGCTGTCGCCGCGAACCCATTGCTCCTTGAGCGCTTCCGAGGCTGCGGTCGCAACCATCGGCAACACCACGTCACGATAGCCCTTGCCCGTGAAGATTCCTGGAATGCCCTCACGCAGCGTTGCCTTGGATTTGCGTTGGAAAATCTGGGCTCCAAGCGGCCCCAATGCGTCCACGGGAAGCCAGGCATCAAGCTGGCGGGCCTGTCGGGAATGGATGAGGATATCATAGGCTCGGGCTGCAAGACTTTGCGAATGGATTGTCTCCCGCGCCTTGGCAATCAAGGCATTGTCCAACTCGATCTGCGGCAGACCGCCCGCAGCCATCGCCTCGACATGCCCCAGGAGTGCCTTGCGTGCAGCAGAGCGTCCTTCCTCACGATAAAGCGCTGCAAACATGTCTTCCGATTGCTGAGAGACGAAATCCTTGTCGATCGGTCCCATTCCACCGAGCATGCCGTACAGTTTCAAGGCATCGAAAGTCTTCTGGACATCCGATGTCTGCTTGAGCTCATTTTGAAGTGCCACGAGCATGCGAGGCAGAAGAAGCGCGTTCAAGGCGCGCTGATAGGCTCCGCGCTGGCGGCTGGCGATCTTATCCCCCTGGTCGAGGCCGAAACTCGTTGGCCAGACGCGCGCCTCGTCGAAACCGCTGGTGACTGCGCGCAGATTGTCGAGCGCCGGCAGGATCCGCAGAAAATCCGCATCGGTCACGTCGCGAACCTGAATGCCGCTAGCCAGCTTCTCGTAATTGTCGATACGACGTTCGGCTGCAGCGATCGCGCGCGAATTCTGAAAATAGGTTGCCGTCCAGCCGGTGAAGACGATCGCCAGCGCGATAGCGGCTGCGCCATAGGCAATCCGTCTGATCATGGCTTGCCTGCCGGACAGGCGCCTGTCACGGGCAACCAGCGACGCTTCGCCGAAGATCACCTCCTTGAACAGGCGCGACAGGAAATAGCTGCGCCGCGTGCGCGGGGTGTCCGTCTCCCGGCTCTGCGTGCCGGAAGCGAAATAGACGCCGCGAACGAGGGGGGATTCGATGAGGCTGGAAGATGCACAGAGCTCGGTCAACAGCTCCTGCAGACGCTCTCCCAAGGAGGCAAGTTCTGCCGGGAAACGGAAGATGCGGCCGCGGACCTCGACATTCGGCTCCTGCTGCAGGCGTTCGATCAACATGGCATCGACCCGCTGCTGCAGCAGCGCAAACTCTTCCATGAAGCGCTCAGGCAGGTTCTCACCTTTATAGCTCTCGTCGAGATTGAAGGTGGTGCCCCAGACCTGCTCGCGGTCGGTTTTGGCAAGACCATCGAAGAACTCGACGAAGCCGGTCAAAAGATCGGCCTTTGTCAGGACGACGTAGACGGGCACGCGCGCATGCAGGAACTCGTCGAGTTCCGACAGGCGTTTGCGAATGGAGCGCACTTCTTCGAGCTGTATTTCGTGATCGCGGCCGAGAAGGTCGCCGATCGAGAGGGTGACGAGCGCGCCGTTGATCGGTTGCGAGCGGCGATATTTGCGCAAGAGCCCGAGAAAGCCTTCCCATCCGGCTTTGGACGCACCGTTCAAATCATCCTGCGTGGTGTATCGGCCGGCCGTATCGATCAGGATCGCTTCGTCGGCGAACCACCAATTGCAGTTGCGGGTGCCGCCGGCACCCTGCACCGAGTTGCTGCCCATCGCATCGCCAAGCGGGAACTTCAGGCCCGAATTGGTCAGGGCCGTCGTCTTTCCGGATCCCGGCGCGCCGAAGATGACGTACCAGGGCAGCTCGTAGATATAGCCGAAACGCTTCTTGCTGATACGGCGCAGAAGCAGCAAGGCTTCTTTGAGACGGCTATGGATTTCGCCCACTTCCGCCTGCTGGCTGGCGGCATCGTCGGCAATGCCGTCCATCAGCGCCTTGTCGCGCCTGCGGGCGCGCAGCGTTGTTACCAGCAGATAGATCAACCAGCCGGCAATGATAATGCCGATCGCGATCATCCGTGCGGTGGCGCTCGCCAGCGGCTTGAAGCTGCCATAGCCGGCCATATAGCCGTAGAACCAGATAACGACGCAGATCGCCGCAACCCAGATCAGTGATATGAAGCGCTGGCCGAGGAGGCCGGCATAGGCCGAAACGTAGGAGCGAAGCGTATAAAACGCGCCAAGCGGATTCATCGGGCTCCTCCCGTCGTCGTGGCGGGTATCGGCGGCGTATTGCCGGTCTGCGTTTGTGGCGTTGCCTGCGGATTGAGGGCGGCATCGCCGAGGCGTTGTGTCGGGTCGGTCAGCACCAGGATCTCCGTCCGGCGGTTTGCCTCACGTCCCTCCGGTGTATCGTTGCCTGCCAGCGGATCGCTGTCGGCGCGTCCCTCCGTGAGGATGGCATCCTTGCCGGTATAGGCGGCAAGGATATCGCCGACGGCGCGGGCTCGGGCCTCCGAAAGATGCCAGTTCGACGGGAACTGAGCAGTTCGGATCGGCACATTGTCGGTATAGCCGACGACGACGGCGCGGAATTTTTCTGAAGCCAATGCCCCACCGATGCGCTGCAGGAGATCGCGGAATTTAGCGCTGACTTCGGCGCTGCCGGTGTCGAACAGGCCGGAATTGTTGATGCGCACCAGCAGCCTGCCATTGGAATTCGACAGGGTGACCAGCTTGCGGTCGACTTCCGGCTGCAGGAAGGCGAGCAGATTGTCGAGCGGTGTCGGTTGCGGCTTGACCGGCGGCGGTGTTTCCGGCTGCTTCTTCACAGGCGGGGGCGTCTGTACGGCGACTTCCTTCGGCTTGGGTGTGTCGATCAGGACACTCGGCGTTTCGCGCGGCGGCAGGTTGGCCAGACGTTCGAAGGTTGTATCGGAGGCGTTGTTGAGCGACAGCGTGAAGAACATGTAGCCGAGCGCAAACAGAAGCGCGAGTACGGAAAGAATCGTCCAAAGAGCAACAGCCGTGCGCAACGGCTTATGGCGCGCCGAAACGCCGCGCCAATGCGGCGACAGCTCGCGCTCGAAGACGCCATATTGACCGAGCAAAGTCTTGTAGAGACTGTCACGGATGCGCCCGAGTTCCAGCGATCCGCGCGGCGAAACGCGCGTGCGGCCTTCGAAGGCGAGCGACAGGCAGAGATAGATGAGAAGCAGCAGGTCCTTGTTGGTGCCTGGGCTTTGCTGGAAATGGTCCAGGAGATCGAAGACGCGATCGCCGCCGGTGACGTCCATGTGGAAGGTCGATACCAGGCCAGATCGCGCCCAGCCGGCGCGCACGCCCCAAGGCTTGCTCAAAACCACATCGTCGATGGTCGCACAGATGACATAGTGCGCCGCGCGTGCCCGTTCCGGGCTGATGCGCGCGCTGGCAAGATCGCGCTCGTAGCGTCCGACCGCGTCGATCGTCACGCGCCTGAGTTCGGCAATGTCGGGCTGTTCTTCGGTGTTGCGCAGGCTATGGGCGAGATTGAGCAAGGGTGCGGCCGAGCGCACGATGGTCGGAACATCATCGCCGCCGAAGCGAAAGCCGCGGATCAAGGCATCGACGGACCAGCCGCCGGCTGCATTGCCCGATTTGCCGTTCGGCTGCTTATCCAGCTCCTCATCGAGAATATCGGCCATCTTGCGGGCAGCGTCGTTCTTGCGCGCGCCATCCTCGGTCAGCTCGATGATCGTCGGCAGTTCGTGCCAGGGTGTTGAGCGCGTTGTGTTCATTCTCTAAGAGCCCACAGTTCCATCTCCAGGCCAGGGAAGTCGCCCGCAAGATGCAGCGCGATCGCACCGGAGGTATCAAGCTGTTTCCAAAGCGGATTCTTCGTATCGAGTTCGAAGTAGATCGTGCCGGATCGGTAGGGCAGCTGCCGCGGCAATACGGGAAGCGGCCTGACGGGAATGCCGGGCAGGGCGACATTGACGAGCTCGGCAATCCGCTCCACGGGCCCGATCTTGATCTGCGCGGGCAGCTTGCGCCTCACATCCTCTGCCGACATCTCGGCGCGGACTGCAAGCACGAAGCCGGCATCCTTGAGCAACGAGCGGTCATTGATGGTACCGACGCGTACGTCGTGGCGGCGCTCGATGAGTTCGATTGCAACCGCTGCCTGCTCAAGTACTGCAGAAAGAGATGCGCGCAGATCATTGAAAACAGCTGAAAATGTTGCTTTCAGATCATCGTGCCGATAAGGCGGAAAGTCGCTGGCACGCTTGCGGTCGGTCGTGAAGGTGGCAAGCTCACCGGCAAGCTGGATGCACTCTTCGTAGAAGGTCATCGGATGCATGCGCGAAGCATTTGCCGCGACATGGCGCAGCATGGGGTCGGCGCGATTGAGGATATGCAGCAGAAAATAATCGCCCACTTCCGCCGTGCCGCGCACCGTGGGATCGCCGATGCGCTCGGCGATCGCCTCGGCACGGTGGCGGACGATGCCGAGCAATTCGGTGATGAGTTCGTTCAGCCGCGCTTCGGCCGCACAATTCAGCGAAGGGGCGATGTAGTCCGGATCGAGAATGACCGACCGGTCGGAACGAACCTCGATGATACGGGCAAGGCCGATCAGATCGTAGCCGGCGAGTTCGTCGCCGGTCTTCAGGTAACGCAGGCTCAGGCGGCCGACATCGATCGGCGCCATGAAGTCGGTTTCCAAGTTCGCATCCGGCGCCTCATATTGCGAGGCGGTGATACGAACGCTGTTGCGCATGGCGCTGCCGTTCATGGCGACGTCGGCTCTGCCGGGCTGACGTGTCGGCAGTGCCAGATAGACGATGGCGTTCTTCGTTGAATCGTCGAGCTCCAGCGGCGGCGGCAGATCCGCATCGATCGGCGCTTCAAACGGTGTGCCGTCGGGCAGGATGCCGCGCAGATTCGACAGTGCGAATTGGCCGATCGCGAGCGCGCTGCGATCGATGCCGATCTCTGCAATACCCCAGGGGTAGGGTGCCAGCCCCCGCGCAGTCGTTCTGACCAGCCGCTCTGTCCAGCGGTCGGCCTGCTGAAAATGCTGCACGCGAAGGAACATGCCCTCGCTCCAAGCTACGCGATTTTCGTTCTTCATCGGGTGTTGCCCGTCCTCTCTGCCAAACTGGTGGTATCGTCGTCGTCGCGGCCGTCGGTGGAGGCGCTGAATGCCTCGGCCAGCAGATCGCGGACCGAAATGCTTTTGCCGCCCCTTTCGAACTGCGCGCGGTAGGCCTTCCAGTAGTCGCCGCTGCCGCGCCAAAGCGCCTTGCGTTGGGAAGCATCGACATGCGCCTCGACCATGCGGGGTTCGAACATCCGGTTGGCCTCGCGAACAAGGTTTTCAAGGCCGGCATTAAGCGTGGATTGCCTCGAAATCAGCGATCGAAGACGGTCGGCGAGTTGCTCCGTCCGTTCGCGGCTGAACAGCGAAGCGGATGAGTGAGCACGGTTGTCTTCAATTCCGAAAACGGACGCTTCGTCGTCGAGTGTCTGCTCCAGCGTCGAGACGAGTGCTTCAAGCTGTCGCAGCGGATCGAATTGCAGCGCAAAACTCATATCGTCCGCGTCTTGATCCGCATCATCGGCAGCACGCATATCATTGGCCGGGATGATCGCTTTGGCAATCTCGGTGGCCTCCGATCCGGAACTGCGGGCAACGGCCACGGAAACATGTGTCGCTGCGCCGTGTTCCAGCTGGCTGCCCAGCTCGAATTCTGAGTTCCAATCGTCCGGAAGTACCGGCTTGATGCCGTTGACATCGGGCGGGCCGTTCCAGCCGATATCGACGTTCCTGCTTGGCGACTTGCGCTTTTTTGACGATTGCGGCAGCGCTCCAATCCAGTCGTCGCCGTTGCGCTGGCCGAGCACGCCAGTTGCGGCGCTGCCGCCGGGCGCGACGTCGGCCAGGATCGACGAGATCGTCATGGTTTCATCGCTGAGACGCAGGTCATCCGCCGGGTCATCGATATCGCGATCGGCCTCCCCGGTGATGACGACGTTGAAGGCGATGGTGCCGAATGCGATCTTGGATTTATCCGCAAGCCTTGCCGTCTCGCCTTCCAGAATGGTTATGCCGTCTACACGGGTCCCATTGGCGCTCTGGTCGCGCAGGAGGAAGCCGGCACGATCGCGTTCGATCACGCAATGAACCTTTGAGATCGACCGCTGTTGATCGGTAACCTGCCAGTCGCAATCCGGCGAGCGCCCAAGCGTGCGCTTGCCACGCTCGAAGAACCATCCCTTGCTGGAGCCTTCTCCGGATGTTTGCCGCAGTTCAAGCCGCATCGAGGCCTCCCTGGTCGGATTGGCCTTGCACCTTGTGTGGCTCGGCGATGATGGCATCGCCGCTGTCGCGATCCGCCGCGGCAACGCGTGCCCAGCTGTTCCATCCAAGCCTTGGCGGATCACCGTTTTCGCCGAGCTGGCAGAAGGGGATATGCTCTTTCTTCAGGACCACTTGGATGTCGAAATCGAGCGACGGATCGACATAAAGTCGCGTTAAGGCAAGCAGCGCATCGATATTGGCGCTGCCGGGGGAAAGAGACCGGTAATCCTCATAGTCGACTGGCCCGACAACGACGCGGAAGCTGCCGCCGAAATCATGGACTGCGGCACCCGCCGTTGAATTGATGCCGAGCTGCACGCCTTGCGGCTGCCCCATGCGGCTGCGCTCGCTCTCGGGAATAGCAAGCCATCTGCCCTTGAACAGTTCGATCGCAACCGGCAGACCGCTGAACTCCTGCAGCATGGCCTGGAGGTTGACCGCATTGCGGGTCCGCGCCGCGAAGAAACCGGAAAATCTGAGGATCAGCTCGTCGTCGGGGCGAACCTTTTCCTTCAGCCGCGCCGTACCGAAGCCGGCCAGCGAGAACAGCGTCTTGATGAAGGTATTGCCGTTCCTGTCCGGGCTCCATCGCAGCCGTCGGGCAATACGATATTTCTCGCTTGCATCGACGAAGAGCTCGGCGAGGCGGCTTGTGAAGAGATCGAAGAAGCTGGAGAGGCCATGAGCCCGATTGCGCTGTTCGCGGATGACCAGCTCGTTGTAGCTCGGGGGCATTGCGCCGAGCGGGCCGAGCAGGCCAGCCATGCTGGCCTTGACCGATCCTGCCGCGCCCTTCCTCTTGAAGTCGCTGACGGCGAGCGGAGCCGGCGAAACGCCGATGGGTGAGGACACCGTCAAATGATCGTCGGCTGCGTGCTGAGCAACGCGAAAGGCGGTCGACGGTTCGAAACGACCGGGGTCGCGTTCGAGCAGCGCAGCAAGCATTTCGCTATCACTTGGCCGGAACTGGTCCATCGCTTCCGATCGCCCCTTCGTCACAACAAGGGCCGCTCGGCGGCACGGGCCGGCCAGACGGCGATTGGTTTCGATTGCCCCTTCATCGAGATGGAAAGGCGGGTGAAGCTATTGATCGAGGTGTAAAGCCCGAAGAACCGGTCGAGAACGCTGCCGAAAAGATAGGCCGAGGGCCTGTCGATGGCAGCCGGGTCGAACTCCAACCGGATATCCGTGCCCGTCACCATTCCGCCACCGCCAAGCCGGGTCATCGAGCTCTTGGTTTCGACCCGGACGAGAGCGTCGGCAAGCAGCCTGGTTTCGCGGCTGTCCCGGAAGGCATAGAGCGCCAGAATATCCTTCAGCGCAGCACCATCATTGTCAAAAATGGAGAGGTGATTGAGCTGAAGGTGTGACATGAGCCGCCAGTTGCGGCCTTGCTGCTCGTTCATCCGCACCGAAGGGGTAGGTGCCATCAAGGCTTCAACCGAGCCGACCGCCTCGCTGCCGGTGGCCAGCTGCAGATAGGGATGGCCACCGCCAAAGGGCAGTTGCTCAGGCAGCTCGCGGTTAAGGCACAGTGCGTCGATACTGGCGATCTTGTCGAGGGGACCGCTTGCCCGGCGAGCGCGGTCCACGAAAGTGATTTCCATATCCGAGGTGTGGTCGTCGGCATCGAAACGGCGCGCGCTCTGCCAGAAGAGCGAGGAGGCTCCGCCCTTCAAGCTGCGGCCGAAAAAGGGTTGGCACTGTTCCTCGTCTCCGGTGCGTGCGGACACCACCACCTTCTCGATCGCATAAATCTCGCGCGTCTTCTGTCGCCGGGCATCCGGCAGTAGGCGATATTCGGTACGGGTACCGTCGAGCGCGATCGGTTCGCAGTTCTGGCGAAACAGGTTGACGATCGGAGTGGCATTCAGGACGAAATCGCGGGCGGAAATCGCTCGTTCCAGCTTGGCACTGGTTTCATCGAGATAGACGAAGATTTCCAGCGTTTCGCCACGCCAGGCCTTCAGGCCGACGATATCGACGAAGAGGAATTTCTGCGGCAGGGCGAAGAATTCCGTCAGCAACCGATAGCCGGTAAAGCTTGAGCTGGGGTAGGGCAGAATTGCTTCGTCTGGCTCCAAACCGACAGCCTGCAGTGCCTTGGCGGGCAGCATTACCGGGGAACGATCGTCGGCATGGTGGGCAAGTGCGATGCCGAGCGTATGGTTGACCAGAAGTTCGTGAATGGCGACCGCCTGCTGCCAGGACGAGCCGATGTGAAGCCGCAACCTGTCCAAGCCGATCTCGCTGAACGGCTTGTTGGTGTCTCGCGCCCGGATCGATAGACGCAGGCAACCGGCGGCGCCGCCGTGAGGAGATGGCGGCGCACTGATTGGATGACCGGTCAGGGAAGCCGAAACGATCTCGATCGGCGCAACCTGCGTATCCTGCGTCGTGCGGAAACGGCAGCTCTCGCCGCCGATCGGCTCTGCGAAGATTTCGGTGTGACGCGGCACAGTCTGGACGGATGCCAGCGTGCTGCTCGGCGCAAAGCGCACGATGCTCATCGAAGGCAGCGGCGCCAGATAGTGCGGATAGAGCGTTTCCAGCAACCCGTCCGTCAGCTCCGGAAATTCGTCGTCGAGCTTCTGGCGCACGCGGGCCGCAGAATAAGCAAAGCTCTGGATGAGGCGCTCGACATGCGGATCATCGGCAACCTCGCCGGTGACGCGCAGACGGCCGGCAATTTTCGGGAAGGCATCGGCAAAACGCGCTGCACGCCGGCGGATGGCGGCCAGTTCGTCATTATACCGCTGCAGGAAGCCATCAGCCATTGTTGGCCTCCACCAGGAAGCGCTGGGTCGAGGGATCGATCGTCGATTCAAAACTGATCGGCGGCATGCCCTCATGCACACGGAAGGTCGCGTGGATGCGCAGCCTCAGTGCGCGTTCGCCGCTCCCGCGGCCTCTGAGGATGCTCACCTGCACGTCAGAAAGCCGTGTTTCGAACAGCGCGATGCGCCGCTCGATCAAACGAGCGAGACGGCTCTTGGCTTCATCGGTGACCAGGTTTGCCGAGACCATGCCATCGACGCCGAAAGATACCAACGCATCGCCCAGTTCATCGTAGATCGAGGGCGGCGCAGTCGGGCGGCGGCGCGTATTGAGCAGCGCCTCAAGGTCGCGGCGAATGCATTCGCGCAGTTCGCGCAGTTGTTCGGCCTGTGTCAGCGGCGGATCCTGCAGGCGATCGGGGTTCTCGTCGATCAGTCGATCGATGATCGACCTGGCGACGATCCTTTCCCTCGGCCTGTAGCGCTCCAGCGGATCAACCATGGGCGGCGCGCCTCGTCTCGCCGGCGCCCGAAGCGACTGCGAGGGATTGCAAGTCATGGAAGGAAACCAGATCGTCGCCCGCAAGGAAGCACTTCTGGCCGCGGCCGGTCGTAATGCCCGTCGCTTCGTCGACCCATTCGGTCTCGCGGCCAAGCAACAGCTTGGCACCTGTCGAGCCGTGATAGATCGCAGGCAGGAGTACGGGCGCGCTTGCGCCATCCACGAGTTCGAGCTCGGCCCTGCGGAAGGCGAGATCGCGCGGGCGGGCGATCGGCTCAACGCGAAGCGCTGCAATCCTGGAAAAGTCGACCCACAAATAGGAGCCGCCGCTCATGATGACCTCGAGAGCGTGCGGAATGCGATCATCGAGATCGCGAAGATCTGAAACGAGCTTGCCATTCCAGCTCATCGACCGCTCGCCCCTGATCTCGTCCAGAGACTGCAATGCCGCGGCCGTATCCGAGGAATGGTCGCGGTGAGCGATTGCCAGCTTCAGGGCCGCTTGATCGAGAGTTGTCGGTCCGTTCGGGAAATCCGGTGCGGCGGCCTCGTCAAACCAAGCCGAACGCGCTGCCATCGCGCGCAGCTGATTGCGCAGCATGGCGAAGCCCATCATATCTTCAGGCGCAAACGTCGTTGCAAGGTTGCACTGCGCATCGGCACGAGCGTAGTCGCCGGCAAGGATCAAGAGATCAATCAGGATGTGCCTGCCGTCCTTGTCCGTCGGTGCCGCCTTGACGTGAGCCTTCGCCTGCTCAATCGCATCATCGAGCGCGTTTTCGCTAAGAGCTTCGGCGATCTTGGCGGAGAGCGTCATGCAGACATCCTTTGCGGTGTGCTGGCGGAGCCGGAGAACGCGTAAGTCGCATTCGCCGTCTCCGCGATGAGATGAAAACTTGTCGAGACGTCGTCGAGCTGGAAGTGCGGCTGCAGCCGCACCGTGCAGGCGAACATGCCGGGCTTGCCGGGAATTTCATCGACACTAATGCCGGCCGAGCGCAGCGGGAAGCGTGTACGCAGCGACAGGTCGGCGTCGTCATTGCCAAGCGTGTAAGTCGACAGCCAATCATTCAATTTGCGTTCGATCGACGTTCGATCGGCCAATTTGCCGATGTCATCGCGCATGATGACCTTGAGGTAGTGCGAGAAGCGCGAGGCGCAGAGCACATACTGCAGCATTGCCGCGATGCGGGCATTCTGTCGTGCGTGCTCGCTCGAATAATGCGGCGGTGCATGCAGCGATTGATTGGAATTGAAGATCGCCGAGGAAGAGAGGTAGGTGGTCGCGACGGGCACGATACCGAGCTCGCACAGCTGCTGCTCCTGCCCGCTGGTCAGCCGTATTTCGACGGGAGCCTGCTGCGACAACCCGTTGCTTTCAATACCGAGATCATAGGGAGCGAGCTCCTCCGTGCTCAGCATGCCGCCGTCGACGGCGTCCTGCGTCACGCCGCGAATATCGGCGAACCAGCCGGATTCGATGAAATTGCGAATGACGATCATCGCAAAGGCGAACGCACCATTGCCCCAAAGCAAGGTGCTACCATCGGCCGCGATGCTTTCGCGGAACGGGAACCGATCGTCGCGCTCACGCGAAAACGCCTCATAGGGCGCGCGCATCAGGATCCGCGGGGCGACCAGGCCCAAAAAACGGGAGTCCTCTCGGGCTCGAAGTCCGTTCCAGCGAATGCGGGTGGGATCATAGGCGAGCCAGGAGAAATCCTGGACGCGATTGAGCTCATCAAAATCCTGCAGGCCGATTGCCTGCGGGGCGGCGGCAGCTATGAAGGGGCAGAAGGCGGCCGCCGCCGCCATGCCGATCTGAGTGAGCGCCCCGACCGTATCGCCGCCGGCCGGACCCTGCGGAGAAAGCTCGTAATCGCCGACCAGCAGACCGAAGGGCTCTCCACCGGGCATGCCGAATTCGCGGCTGTAGATCAGCTCGAAGAGATGGCTCTGGTCGAATTCCGTCGTCCGCTCGAGATGCCGTGTTAATTGGGCCCAGCTGACGCTGAGGATCTTGACCTTCACTTCTTCCGATCGGCCGGTGTGACACATGAGCATGGCAAGCCCGCGCCACCGCGCTTCCATTGCCTGGAACTCGGGGTGATGCAGGATGGCGTTGACCTGCCTGTTGAGCGCATCGTCGATCATGGCGATCACGCGATGCACCTGACGCGGCCAGGCTGCTCTCGGTTCCATCGTTGTCGCGGTCATGGCGCTGACTGAAGGTGCGCGGCGAGACGATCGCCGCGCTACCTCTCCTAGTTCTTGCTCGGAATGCGGGCGACCATGCGGAGCGAAGTGGTCAGCTCTTCCATCTGCAGCCAGGGGCGCATCCAGGCGACGGCATTGTAGGAGCCCGGCTTACCCGGAACTTCCTGAACCGTCACCTTCGCGTCGCGCAGCGGATATTTGGCGCGGGATTCCTCACCGGCATCGTCATTGGCGTTGACGTAGTTGGCAATCCAGCGGTTGAGCCAGTTTTCGCAATCCTGCGCTTCCATGAAGGAGCCGATCTTGTCGCGGCCCATGACCTTCAGATAATGGGCAAAGCGCGAGGTCGCCATCATGTAGGGCAGGCGCGCGGATACCGCAGCGTTGGCCGTTGCTTCGGGCTTGTCGTAAAGCTTCGGCTTATGCGTCGTCTGGGCGCCGAAGAACACGGCATAGTCGGTGTTCTTGTAGTGGCAGAGCGGCAGGAAGCCGAGTTTGCCGAGCTCGGCGTCGCGACGATCGGTGATGCCGACTTCGGTCGGGCATTTGAGGTCGAGGTCGCCATCGTCGCTCGAGAAGATGTGCATTGGCAGGTTTTCGACCTTGCCGCCGTTTTCCGCGCCACGGATCGCCGTGCACCAGCCGCTCTGGGCGAAGGCGTCCGTCAGCCGCGTTCCCATCACATAGGATGCATTCATCCAGCAGTAGGAATTGTGATCGAGCTCGCCGGTCTTCGAATGATCGGTTTCATCGAAAGCGAAGTCGTCGATCGGGTTGGTCTTCGGGCCATAGGGCATGCGTGCCAGCACCCGGGGAAGGGCGAGTGTCACGAAGCGCGAATCCTCGCTATCGCGCAGGCTGCGCCATTTCGCGTATTCGACCGTTTCGAAGATCTTTTCGAGGTCGCGCGGACGGGCAAGCTCGCGGTAATCGTCGAAGCCGAACATGCGCGGGCTGGCGGCCGAAATGAACGGTGCGAAGGCTGCGGCTGCAATCGAAGAGATCGCCTGCAGCGTCTGCACGTCGTCGAAGGAATTGTCGAATTCGTAGTCGCCGATCAGGGCGCCCATGGGCTCGCCGCCCGGCGTGCCGAACTCGTCTTCGTAGATCGACTTGAAGAGCCGCGACTGGTCGAACTCCACAGCCTTTGCGAGATCCTTGGAAACGTCGCGCTTGGAGGCGTTCAACACGCGAATCTTCAGATTGACGCTGGTCTCGCTGTTCTTGACGAGATATTGCAGGCCGCGCCAGCTGCCTTCCAGCTTGGCGAATTCAGGCGACTGCATGATCGCGGCGAGCTGATGTGAGATTTTCCGGTCAAGCTCGGCAATCGCCTTGTTGAGCGTGACGGTCAAATTGCGATCATAGGTAACCGTGCCCTTGAGCGCCTGGTCGGTCAGCGTTCGGAGCAGATCCTGGGCACGATCGGGTTCGGTTTGCCGGGTTGCGGCCACGATCTGCGAGAGCAGGTTTTCCTCAGGCGCAAACTCGGCCTCTTTGGTCTTCAGTTGGCTTTCAGCGCTCATTTTTCGATCCTTGCGGAAAATGCAGGCGATAGTGGTAAAGCTTGAAGCCGGCCGCTATCGATTGCTTGAAACGGGATTGGGCGACCGGCTTGCGCAGATCGCCGACGACGATCAGCTTGCGGCGGGCTTTTCGGCCAATCCGAGCTCGGACATCAGCTTCGACAGATCGGCCTTGTTCTGCAGAACGTCTTCGAGCAGTCGCTCCAGTTCTTCCGAGCGGTCCGCCTTGCTCATAAGGTCGCGAAGCTGGTTGCGCGCATCGAGAAGCGCCTTGAGCGCCGGGACCTGGCTGACCACGGAGCCAGGCTCGAAATCCTGCATGCTTTCGAATTTCAGTGAGACAGGAAGCTGCGAGCCATTGCCCTCGAGCGTGTTTTCGACCGAGATATTCAGGCCCGGCGTCATGCGGCGCATCACGTCATCGAAATTGTCGCGATCGATCTGAACGAACTTGCGTTCGCCGAACGGTTTCAGCGGCTGCGTCGGGTTGCCGGAGAAATCGCCGAGAACGCCAACGACGAAAGGCAATTCCTTGACGACCATGGCGCCTTCCGTTTCCACTTCGTACTTGATGTGGACCCTGGGCTTGCGCACTCGCTCCAGCTTTTCGTGAACACTCGCCATAAAACTTCTCCTTCAATGCCAGCGGCAAATTCGCTCTTCAAATGTGGCGCAACTCGACTTTGGAAAGGGCCGGTTGCAAAAAGTTCAGAAGATCGGTTGTACTTCTCACCCGTTCTTGTTCGATTTCAGCTGAATGCCGGCCGCTGTCAGCACGGCGTTGCGTGCCTGCTGTTCCGGCAGCAATTCGGCCAGTAGTTCTGAAAAATCCATGCGACCGCGCCTCACCATCGTCTCGATCGACATCGAGATCGGGGAGTGCGGCTCAGTGCGACGGAAATAGCGCGCAACGGCAAGCAACAGCTCGAAGGCTTCCTCGCGCGAACCGATCTGCTCAGCGCTCAACGGGCGGGGGCGGCCTTGTGTCTGTTCGCCGGTGCCTTCCTGCTGCTGTGGTTCCGCCACGGTCTCGATTGCCTGTGATTCGATGCCGGCAAGAGCGCGTAGCGCCAAAGCAGCCTCCTGCAGGACATTGTGCGTATTGGAGCTCGGCGGCGCCATCTGCCCGCAGCGCTCGTTCAGAATGGACACGAGCCGGTCGAAGGCGGCAAGGCAGCCATTGACCATGTCGAGATGCGAGCTCATTGCAGCCGTACCGGCTTCAACGATCGCCTGACTGAGCTCATCACGTCGTTTCACTTCATTGGGGCGTTGCGACAGCTGGAAATCCCAGAGGGAAAACTGACCGAATTTTGCACCGGGAATGAGCGGCGATAGCCTGATCGCCTGAATGATCGTTCCTTCGCCACCGATGCCATTGAGACCCGAAAGTGGCGCAAGGCGCTCTTCGATATCGTCAGCACCGACAGAATGAAATTTCTCCCAATGCTTGTCTAAAAGCGACGCGATTGCCTGGTAGACGTCCCTTAACCCTTCGAAACCACGCAAACGTAATTCCGCCTCTGCCAACCATGCTAATACTTCGAGATCCTTACTTTTTGAAGAAATAATCTGCAATCCGAGATTGCTAACATCTGTCCAAAGGGAGGAAAGGCTAATATTTTCGCCTGGTGATATACCTCGTTCTGCAGCGCGAGCCTGGTTTCTTGCATCCTTTATTCTATAGTATATTTCGCGCATAGAAGTATTGTTGCGAATATTTTCTCCGCATGGCGCGTTTTCTTCAAATGGATTTTCTATGTCTCGGGCGTTCAGCAGGGAATTAACTCCGTATCATGAACTACTTCATTTGAGGGCATGATAGTTAGGTCGATATATTCCTTTGTCAACCATGTCTATTCTGCAACAGATTTGTGACGATTCCATTTTTTGACCACATGAAAAAATTTTTGTAGTCCATCTGGACGTGTGGGAATAACCGCCCTAGTTGTTGCCGCGATTTGGAGGGTGTAGTTGAAATGAAACCACAAGGAGGAAACTTCTAGGTGTCGAATATCGATCTCAATCGTCTGATCAGAACGCTTGAGCCCGCATTGCGCGTCGGTCTCGAGGCTGCAGCGTCGCATGCAGCACGTGATCGCCATGCAAATGTCGATGTCGCACATTGGATACTATCATTGCTGGATGTATCTGAAGTTTGCTCTTTGTTTGAAGAACTTAGCGTTCCTTCTGCAACGCTCCGCACCGAGCTTGATAGCGCCATCGCCGACTTGCCGAGGGGCGATGGTGCCGCGTTGGTGCTTTCTCAAAACCTGCTTGCTCTGATGCGCGAGGCGTGGCTTGTCGCGTCGCTTCAATGTGGGCGGAACAGCATCACCCTCGCTGATCTTCTGACCGCGCTGAGCGATGACCAGTCGCTGCGAATCATGGCGCGAGGCATGGCACCTTCGCTGCGCAGCATTGATCGCACCGCGCTCGAAAAAAAGTTGAACGCGGTTTCCACTCCCAGCGGCACATCTTCGCCGTCACAGAATTCCGAGGCTGTTGCCGCTGCCGGCGAAAATGAATTCCTGCGCCTGTACACGCGCGATATGACAGCCGATGCAAGGGGTGGTCGTGTTGATCCGGTCATCGGTCGCGATCGTGAGCTGCGCCAGGTCATCGATATCCTGATGCGCCGCCGTCAGAACAATCCGATGCTGGTCGGCGAGGCAGGTGTCGGTAAGACCGCCGTTGCAGAGGCGCTGGCGTTGGAGATCGCCGCCGGCAACGTGCCGGATATGCTGAAGCCGGTACGGATTCTCCTTCTCGATCTCAGCCTGCTGCAGGCTGGCGCCGGCGTGAAAGGCGAATTCGAGCGCCGCTTGCACGGCGTTGTCGCGGCCGTACGTGCCTCGGTGGAGCCGATCATCCTGTTCATCGACGAGGCGCATGGCTTGATCGGTGCCGGCGGACAGGCCGGGCAGGGCGATGCCGCCAATATTCTGAAGCCGGCGCTGGCACGCGGCGAGCTCAGGACGATCGCAGCGACGACTTGGAGCGAATACAAGCGCTACATCGAGAAGGATGCGGCGCTGACCCGACGCTTCCAGGTCGTTCAGGTGCTTGAGCCCGACGAAGAAACGGCAATCCGTATGTTGCGCGGCGTGGTCGGCAGCTTCAAAGCCCATCACAAGGTGCGCATTCGAGACGAGGCGCTGGCGGCGGCTGTTCGCCTTTCGGCCCGCTATATTCCGGCGCGGCAATTGCCCGACAAGGCGATCAGCCTCATCGATACCGCAGCCGCGGCTGTCTCTCTGGCGCGTCAGACCGTTCCCGAAGCGCTGAAGGGATTGCGCAACGAGCAGGAAATGCTGGAGGTTGAGGCCACCGCACTTTCCGCCGAGCCGCCGACATCGGATATTGTCGAGCGCCTTGCCGTCATCGAGAGCGAAAAGCACGAAGTGGCAAGCGAGATCGAGCGGTTGCAGGCCAAGCTCGATGCTGAAATCAGGCTGTCGGGTGAGGCGGATCGCATCGAAGCCGCGCTTGCCGATCCCAATGCTCAGCAGGCCGAAGATGGTGTTCATTCGCACGGCGACAATGTCGCCCTCTTCCCGCCCAACGGTTCATCCGTTGACGTTGCTCGCGCAGCCCTTGTGCAGGCGGAACGCAGCCTTGCCGACGTTGCCGGCGAAACGCCGCTGGTTCCCCGCGTGGTCGACAAGGAAGTGATCGCCGGGATCGTCGCGCGCTGGACCGGCATTCCCGTCGGCAAACTGCTGTCCGACCAGGTTGAGACCGTCAAGACGCTCGACGCCAGGCTGAAGGAGCGTGTGCTCGGACAGGATAACGCAATTGCGCGGATTTCGGCTGCGATGCGGTCCGCACGTGCCGGCCTTTCCGATCCACGCCGCCCGCCCGCCGTCTTCCTGCTTGTTGGCATGTCAGGAACCGGCAAGACCGAGACAGCGTTTTCGCTGGCCGATCTTCTTTATGGCGGCAGCCAGTATCTGACGACCATCAACATGTCCGAGTTCAAGGAGGAGCATAAGGTTTCGCTGCTGCTCGGATCGCCGCCCGGCTACGTCGGCTACGGTGAAGGTGGCGTGCTGACCGAGGCCGTGCGGCGTCGGCCTTATGGCGTCCTGCTGCTGGATGAGATCGACAAGGCGCATCCGGGCGTCCAGGAAGTGTTCTACCAGGTCTTTGACAAGGGAACGCTGCGCGACGGTGAAGGCCGCGACATCGATTTCAAGAACACCACTATCGTGATGACGGCCAATACCGGCTCGGAACTGCTCGCAGCCTTGGCTGCCGATCCAGAAACCATGCCCGAGGGCGAGGCGCTGGAAGCGCTGCTGCTTCCCGAATTGCAGAAGTACTTCAAGCCGGCCTTTGTCGGCCGTACGACCGTTCTGCCCTTCATGCCGTTGAATGGCGAGACGCTGAGCGGGATCGTCGACATCCAGATCGGCCGCATCCGTGATCGCGTCGCTGCGTCGTATGGCACGAGCGTTTCGCTTGCCCCCGAAGCCCGCGAGGCGCTGGTCGGCCGGGCCAAGGCGAGTGAAATGGGCGCGCGCGCCATCGAAACCATGATTGGCCGCGATCTTTTGCCAGAGCTTTCAACCTTTTTCCTCGATGCGGTTGCGACGGGGCGCAAGGTTGGCGGCATCACCATAAGCTTTCACGACCACCGCTTTCTCATTGAGGAGAATACGGTGGGCGACAATGAATTCGCTGGCCCCGAGGAAGGCGGCACGGCGAATAAAGCAGCCCCGGACGAACACAGCGCCCGGATGCGGCATTAGACGGAAGGGTAACCCCGCCCTGCAGCGACAGGGCGAATTCAAATCTCAACAGGAGAGTTCAGAGCATGCCGATTTATCTGCAAATCGACGGAATTCAGGGCGATGCAACCCACGAGCAGCACAAGAAGTGGATGGACATCGAAGTCATCCACTGGAATGTTTCGCGTAACATGAAGACGTCAGCCGGTTCGGCTGCGAACCGCGAAGCTTCCGAGCCGACCGTTTCGGAAGTTATCCTGACCAAGGTCAGCGATTCCTCGTCGACGAAGCTGTTCCAGGAGGCATGCTCGGGCCGCACCGGCAAGCAAGCCGTGATCCATCTGGTAACGACCGGCAACCCGGGCGATACCTACATCGAGTACACGCTCACCAACACGCTGATCGCCAGCTACTCGGTCGATTCCAACGGCGACCGCCCGGTCGAAACGATCAAGCTCAACTTCACCAAGATGGAAGTGAAGTACACGCCTTACGACGACTCGCAGACGCCGCAGTCGCCGATGATCGCGTCTTACGACCTGGCAACGACCAAGGCTGCCTAACATTAGTATCGCTTTCCGGCGCGTTGGTATCAGCGCGCCGGAATCGTGTCCGGTACCAAGTCGCCGCCATGGCTGCGATTGTCATGTTCCGGCAAACACCCCTCAGTGGAGGTCGCCATGGTAGATTTTTTCGTTTCGTCGCCGGCGCTGCAGATGGAGCCGGTGAAGCAGACCGATCTTCCGCCCGTCCGGCGTGCCGGCCGTGGCCCATCCTACGATTATTTTTCCTACCAGAGCGGACCGCGTGAATTTGCGGCACGCGGTCAAGCCATGGGCGCTGCGGCATCGCTTTTCCGGATGTTCTCCGAAAAAGCCAACGAAATGTCGCTGACGCATTGGCTCCAGAGATGGCTGCGCAACAATGAAGCGCACATCATTCGCGAAATGGACATCAACCATCATTCGGTGTTCGTTGCGCAATTCAATTATTCCGTCAGCGACGGCGAAACACGGGTCTTGATGGCGCGCGGCGCCTATTTGCTTGGCACGGTGCCGAACCGCACCGATATCGGCAAGATCCTGACCCCGCAGGTACTTTACGGCCCGGGCATGCACGAGACGCTGCCGAACGGAACCCTGTTCCAGATGGTCTATCTCGTCGGCGGCCGCAAGCAACAGATTGGCAGCGCCGGCAATATAGGCTCGGCAAGCTCACTGGTAGGATAAGCGCAGATGAACGATCAGCCCTCGGCCAATGATTTCATCCAGGCGACCCGAAATCTTCGGGTCTCATCGCCGCTCGGTACGGACCAGCTCCTGCCAGAACGAGTGATGATAACGGAAGGTGTATCGTCGCTCTTCGACATCAGGCTCTCGGTTCGCGCCAAGCGCGAGGTCATTCAGCCGGAGGAGCTGATCGGCCGTCTGATCGACATCTCACTGGAGGTTCAACAGGCCGAAGATGGGGGCGATGGTGTCCGCCGTCCCTTCAACGGTCTCGTGACGGCACTTCAGGAGGGGCCGCCGATCACGCGTGGCCTGCGCTCCTATTCGATGGTGCTGAAGCCGCAGATGTGGCTTCTGTCCCAGCGTTCCGACTGCCGCATATGGATGGACAAGACCAGCATCGATATCGTTGAGACGCTCTTTTCTGAACACGGGATTCCTACTCCGGATGTTTCCGGCGTCGTCACACCGCCTCCGCCGCAGCATTACTCCGTGCAATGGAACGAAACGGATCTGGATTATCTGACCCGTCGCTTCGAGGAAGATGGTCTCTTCTACTGGTTTTCGCATGAGGAAGGCAGCCATCGGCTGCATGTTGCCGATGGCGCCAATTCCTGGGCGGGGCCTTCTCCCTCCGCGCAGGGCGAGGGCCGTGTCCGCCTTGCCCAAGGTTCAACGGATCGCAACCACATCAACGATTGGATGAAGCATTACGCTTACGTTCCCGGGCAACGCGCCGGCGCTGACTGGAATTTCGAGACGCCGCAGATGGTGCCAGGCACCACGACACCGTCACTGGTGCAGATGCCGGGGGCGATGAAGAGCGAGCTTTACGAATATCCGGCTCGCATTTCATCGGTCGCTGAGGCCGAGCGGGCGCAGAAGCTGCGTATGCAGGCGAGCGAGGCTGACCATAATCGGGTCGTTGGGCGATCATCGTCGCGCGTGCTGGAAGCCGGCCGGCGGTTTACGCCCTATGAGGTGGCGCATCCCGAGCATATCTATGAAGAACATGTCATCGTGCGCGCCACGCATTTTGCGGTCGATCCCTCCTATGAAACCAACATGGATCAGCCGGAATATAGCAACGAATTCGAAGCCGTGCCGTCGCGCGTCACAATGACGCCGCATCGCAAGACCGAGCGGCCACGCATTCGCGGCACGCAGGTCGCGATCGTCGCCGGCCCTTCGGGGGAGGAAATCCATCCCGATCAGTATGGCCGCATCAAGCTCTGGTATCCCTGGGATCGCCGCGCCAAGAAGGATGGATCGGATACCTGCTGGGTGCGCGTCGCCCAGAGCTGGGCCGGCGGCACATGGGGCGGCCAGGTCATCCCCCGCATAGGCATGGAAGTCATGGTCGCCTTCATCGACGGCGATCCGGACCGGCCGTTGGTGACCGGCGTGGTGCCGAACCCGAGCAATGGCGTGCCCTACGATCTGCCTGGGAATAAGACCCGCATGGTCATGCGCTCCAATACCCATAAGGGCACCGGCTTCAACGAGATGACTTTCGAGGACGATGCCGGCCGCGAAAACATGTTCTTCCACGCCCAGAAGGACCAGACGACGCGCATCCGCAACGACCGCACCAAACGCGTCGACCGCCACGAAGTCGCCTCCATCGGCGGCAACCGCGCCGTCGAAGTGAGCGGCAACCAGAAGCACGAGATCGGCGGATCGGTGAATACAGTGGTCGGCGGTACGGGGCCGATGGCCATGGCGTTGATGGGGGCGGTGCAGGGATTGTCCGGTCATACGGCCGGATTGCTGGCACAGGCAGGCCAGATTGCCGGTGGCGGCGGCGCAGGTCTCACCGCCTTCGCGGGGACAGTTGCTTCCTCGGCACTGGGTTTCTTAGGGGCTGGTGGTCTTGGCAGCCGGGAAGGCGTTGTTTCAGGGCTTAATCCAAGGGCGGATGCCGGCACGGATCTTGCCGGATCAGGCACGGGAGTGGGGGATGCCGCAGGCGGCCTATTCCCGCTTCCGGGCATCATGAACACCGTTGTCGGCGCCTTTAAGTCCGACACGATCGGTATCGCACGCGCCGAGCAGATCGGTATGAGCAAGGTCACGAATGTCGGTCAGACCTCGCTGGAGAGCGTGGGCAAATTCAAGAAAATCGCAGTTGGTGAGGAGTTCGTTATCGAATGCGGCGACTCCAAGTTCATCATGAAATCCAATGGTGAAGTGATCATTCTCGGTAAGAATTTCAATTTCGTCGCCTCCGAGCATTTTCAGATGCGCGGCAAGCCCATCGATCATAACTGAGGTCAGTTTCGTCCATGGAACTGATTAACCGTACTCCGCTGCGTGCCTTCGCTTTTCGTCAGTTCGATCGGAATGGTGATCTCGATTGTGTCGTTGCCGTTCGAGGCACCTTCCTCCATCGACAGGGGCGGCCAGTCGCGCTGGCCGCAAGTCAGGAGGATTTCCAATGGACCGACAGCTATGCTGGCGATCCTCATGAGGGGATCATGCTTCGCCAGACCGACCTGACGCCGGAAAAGCCGGGCACGGACATTACGTTCTTGGGCAAAGCCTATGCGCCGGGCGGCAGGGACGCACCAAGCTGGACTTGTTCACTACGAGTTGGCGTAAAGGAAAAGGCCCTGCGGGTATATGGCAGGCGCCATTGGCGGCCCGTATTTCGAGATGGATGGGCGGGGTTTTCTGCTGATCGACCGAAACACGTCCTGCAACATTGGAAGCTTGATGAGCCCATCCCGACAACCCAGGTCGCCATCGATTGGCATCACGCCTATGGAGGCATGGTGCCGGGAACGGGCAATGCTGAGCAGGGCATTCCTTCCGATGTCGAGCCGGCCAATCCGCTCGGTTGTGGCATCGTAGATCCTTATTGCAGCGATGAAACCATGATAGTGGAGGCCCCTTCGGTCACGGCTATCGATGAGGCGAGCCTCGATTGGCGGACACCTTATCGACCCGAGGGTTTCGGTCCCATTCCTCCATGGTGGCGTCCCCGGCAGCAATATACCGGCACTTATGATGATGACTGGTTGGCTAGTCGCCATCCACTATTACCCTCCGACTTCGATCCGCGTTTCTGGCAATGTGCGCATCCCGACCTCATCGCTCAGCCTTGGCTTAAAGGCGATGAAGATTATGCCCTGAATAACCTTCACCCCAATTTGCCAGAAGCGTATGGACGCCTGCCTGCCGTCACACTCGGCGTTCGATGCCAGCAGGAGGGCGAGGATAAATGGTTTCTCTTTAACCTCGACGGCGTGCAGTTCGACTGGCGAGACAGTGAAACAATCTTCTTGACTTGGCGGGCTCGTTTTCCGTTACCAGAAGCGGACGGCGCACGCTTGACGGTCAACCGTGTGGTGTTCTCCCAAGAGCAGAGACAGCAAGCGGAGGCCAGTGACGCATGAGTCTCACCCCGCCCAAGGACAATTATGCCGGCGAACCACAGTATCCATCTCCGTGGACGACAAGCCGACCGCGAGAGGGATTGCGTGACAACGATGCCGCACGCATCGTCTCGCTGTCGCCGGATGTCTGCAAGACACCGATCGGCTCCTCGACGCCACCCATTCCATATCCCGTGGTCGATTTTTGCGGTCACGATGAGAACTATACGGAGTCCGTGCGCTTTACCAGTCAGAAGGTCATGGTGCTGCGTTCCAATACTTGCCACGTTCACGGTGATGAGCCGGGCCAAGCGAAGGGCGTGAAATCAGGAACGGTGGAAGGCATTTGTCAACCCATCGAAGGCGCTGACTTGGTGCGTGCCGAGGGGTCCCCGATCATCACGCATCTGCACCGTTTCGACATGAACAACAGGAACACGGTGGGTGAGGCGTATTTTGTCCGCGACACAGCGACCTATCCGACACTCACGGACAATGATCCTGTGCCGGGATCATTGCGATCGGCTGGTTTTGGCGATCTTAACGAGGCTTTCGGTCCGGCGACGTCCTTGCCTCCCGGCTCTTACCAGATTGCACAAGCTGCGACAGGAACGATGACGGATGCAGGCGGAGGGTTAGGAGCAGGCGGCTCATCGAGAAACACTACGACTGTCCCACAATCCGGTGGTGCGACAACCACCGTGCCAGGGTCATGGACGTCGAGGTTGCTTCGCTGGAGCATCTTCGGGCGAGCTGAATCCACGGCCAACATGCTGAACGAGCTAACTGGTGGAGCCGTTAATCGGCAACGCATCGAGAATCAACTTCATGAATTCGACTACTACGCTACCACGCCGAACCAGGGGCTAACTACCGAACAGATGGCCATTTGGGCAAAAGGCGCGGCCGAAGTGCGTGCGACGGCGCTGCCAGCTGGCGATATGGACGCCTTTGACGCAATTAGGAAGAAGACCGTCGAGGCTGTCGTCTCGTCCGCAGCGCGGGATAAAGCAAAGGCAGCAGCCACAACCGCCACCAACGTTCGAGTGTCCGCCCAGCGGGAGGCCTGCGACGATATCTGTAAAATGGCCTGCGAATGCATGAAGGACAGGCAGGGCGCGCAGACCTACACCGAATGTGTGGCGCAAAAAATACGAGAAAATAATTACGATCCGAAGAACGGCACCTATCCGGACGGGACTCCACGTTATCCGAAAAGCCCGACGGCGGATGGTCCTCGTCCCGAAGTAAGTTATGATCCTAACAACGGTTACGAGGCTGCGGAAAGTCAGGGGCCTGACACCAAGGGCATGCCATCCAGCCAATATCCTAAGCGCGGGATGCCGCGACCGGATATCTCCTGGTGGAAAGACGGCAAGCTGTGGAAGATATTCGAACTCAAATTTCCAAAGGCCGGCGGTGGTGTAGATGGGCAGACTCCTATGCAGGCCGATGGTGCATATGAAGAGATTGCGCGGAAGAATAAGCTGAACCCAAGAAAAGACCTGATCAATCTCGATATCGAAGAGGACTGCGACTGCGAGTCCGGCAAAGCAAAGCCTGAAGCTCCCTGTTAAAAGGAATGGCGCATGGAATATCCGCAAGACCTGAAACTGGACCCAAAAGATATCGAGGAGCGTGGTGTTCTACGGTCAGGGAGTAAGCACAACATTCGTTCTCGCGTCGGTATCTTGCTGTCGATCTATTTTCTCGATGGATGGAAGAAGGAGAAACGACAGGCTTTGCTTGATAGCCTGCAAGACTATTTGGCCGTGTTCACCGATAAGATCACACACTTTCAGCCTTATGGCGACGGTAACAGTAAGCGAATGCAGCGATACAAAGGGGTAGGAATTCCTGAAGATTTTACAAGTATCGGCGATCTGGGCAGCTCCGAAACCGCCTATCTGTTCTTTAAACATGTGGATATGGCGGAAACTGACGATCCCTCGTTCTATTTGTTCATGGCGTTTGGGCATGAGAAAGGGACGAGAAGGCCTCTTTCGGGACTGAAGGTGTACTTCCCCCCCAGCTTCGTTTTCGAAGATCCAGATCGTTATGTCGCATTCGTGACGCGGTGGTGCGATCGGCTTGGTGCAATCCATGGCTCCTCCGGTTTGGGAGCCTTGTCCCGACCCGGTGTCGAGCTGATGGAGGATGCCTACTACTACCCATGGTTGATGCAGTATCCAGGTCTGGAGTATGATGCGATGGGAACATATTGGTCAGAGTGCAGTGAAGGTGGCTATGAGCGGCCTCGCTCTTCAAACTGGTTGACCATCCTCGGATCGGCTAGCGTTGACGCTCTTGGCGGCGAAGACACGATGATCCGTGAAAGGCTGACACCTGATATTGACGTGAAGCGATATTCGGATGGGGTCGTTCTACGAGCTGGAAAGCTTCCCATACTCGGAACAGCCGAGACAGGCGGTATTCCCAAAACCTATCAAACGGTTGCCCGCTTCATCCAGCCGATCCGATTTGAAGATTATCAATACGGCATTTTGAAACTCCCGAGAGCCATGCAGGATTTGGATGACGAGGCATATCTTGCCTACACATTGAACTGGCTCAGGCGTTTCGACTAGTGAGCCGAAATAAATCGCCTGGAAGTTGCTTGAGCGAGGGAATCCGATGTCCGACATTCGTCCTGTCGAATTTGACTGGTCTGATGAATGTATCGATGAAGCCGATCTGCAGGCTATTGTCGATGCCTATCTTCGCTCAGATCGGGAGAGGAAAGACGCTCTCTGTGCTGCGGCTGGCATAGCGTATATAGCGGATACGCGCGGTCTGCGTTGTCCCTTTCCAGTACGAGAGATGCGGAGCGTTCTGATATCGATGTCCTACGGAGATAAAATTGTCCTTCTGACCGATGATCCCGTGGCAAAAATCGACATACCCCATGCGGTGATGGAGGATAGCAACTACTTGAGGGTCAGGATCGGCATAGAGACAGCAGAAGTATTTCTTATCGAGAAATCCTGATCATCGAGAAAAAGCTCCCTCGAAAGCAGGGAAATATCCGTGATGAAGCCCTTCGATCCATATCGCCTCTATGCCGCCGTGATTCCGATGGACGTCCCGTCATCCACGCGCTCAGCGTCGAGGGCGAGGTCTACACCCTACCGGCAGACGACCGGAAGCCTTCGAAGATGAAAATCGGCGGCGCAGGAGTCTATTCCGACGATGCTACCGATCTCGGATATGTCAATGCGATCACGCGGATCTGCGAGGCCTTTTTCGTTACCGGTCATCACTCACAACTCTACCGCATCGCCGATGGCAGCTGGGACTGGTTCCATAAGGGAAAACTACCGCAAGCGCCGGAAACCTACGACTATCTCATCTATGGCGATCTGGTTGGTGGTTCGGAAGATGATATTTACATGGGCGTCATTTTGTCTCCCACGAGTATGAACAGACCGTTGACCGAAGAGGAAGAGGCGGAAATGAGGAGGCATATGCCATCAGAGAGGCGGACGAAGGTCCCAGTCGCGTCAACGAAGGCCGACTTTATCATTGGAACGGTCAAGAATGGCGGGTTGTTGCCACGCCACGATCCGGAAAGTTCTATCCCGAACCGGCGACGCTCGCCGATATCTTCATCGAGACGAAAGGCAAGGTCTGGGTCGTCGGCGGCAATGGCGTGATCCTGATAGGGAACGCCGAAAGCGGGTTTCAGGACGTTTCTTTCAAAGGAGATAGCGAAAAACTGATTTCCATCACCACGTTCAATGACCGGATGGTCGTCGCCTCAGACTATGCCTTGCACTGGTTCGACGGGCATCTTTTGTCTCCTCTCAAGCCCGTTCTTGATCCGATAATCAACCGAAATATCCCCACGCCGATCAAAGTTCAGGCCGTCGACGACATCCTTTATACTTCGATGCAAAACACGGCGTGCATAGCTTTGACGGCGAAGACTGGGCCGAGATCGCAATCCCTTCGGAATTGCTGCAGCGTGATTTCAAGGGCTTGCCGCCGAAGTGGTGAGAAAGCTTTAGGCTGCTCCATACATAGCGCAGCGCGGATTATTCAGCTTATACCAACCGACACTTGATGCGCTGTCTTCTGGTGCCATTTCAGGAGCGAATTTAAAATAATGAGCGAGAAGCTAAAGATCGAATTTACCCGCGCCTGCGCTTTCTCCGAGAATGTCTTGATCATCAATGCCGTGTTGGAAACATCGGACACATATGATCCTGACTGCCGGATCTATCGTTTTGAGCATGACGGTAAAGTTGGCGAACAATGGTACTATGACAACTTCAATTTCCACATGCAGGACATCACGTTGTTCCGCAATCCGGATGTTGATCCGACGACCGATTATCTAACTTACATGTCCTCTGAAGGCGACGTCTATCATGCATGGTGGAAGGGCAATTTTCGCGAGAAAATTCATGGCGCCGGAAGTTGGGCCGATGACGCTAAGGGCTATGGCCGACTACTGTCGATCGCGTCTATAGAAGACGTATTATATGCTACCGGAGCGGGCGGCCAAATTTACATACGCGACGGGCGCGATGATTGGCGTCTTTTGACGGATAAGCTTCTATATGATCCCGAAGCTCATCGTAAAGTCACTGCAGAAGCTCCCGATACAACTGATCCCAAATTTCTCGATTGGTTGATGAATTCTGAAAAGGATGAGCCGCGAAATGTCTATTTCAATTGCATAAGAGGTGTAAGTGCTGACGCAATATACATTTGCGGAGAGGAAGGCACGAAGCCAATTCTATGCTTTTGGGACGGCGCCGAACTGCATGAGCTGAATACCCACCTTCCGGAGGCAGCTCTCACCGGAATATACATAGAAAACTCCGACAGTATCTGGATCTGTGGTCGAGAAGGCGTGTTGCTGCACGGTAGCTATGCTCGCGGCTTTACGCCGGTTTCGTTGCGACCGCAGCATAATCTTTTTCATATGATTACACCCTATCGAGGCAAATTGGTCTTGCCATCGAGCACGCGTCCGGGTGGGCTCTTCGAGCTTGATCCGAAAACCTCCGATCTGAAGAGATTTTCACCCGCATTGCCGAAATTGCGCGGCGACTACATTTTTTATGCGGGCTGCATTGGCGATATTCTCTGGGTTGTCGGTCAGAAGGATATTTTCCGTTTCGATGGAGCCGAGTGGGAGCGGATTGAGCATCCTGATCTTTAGTTATTGTCTCCATAAACCTTGAAAGTCAGAAGGACGGGAGCTGGTTAACCAATATCGGGCAGGCATTGACGAGCGCATTTTAGCCAGGTCATCTGTCAGTAGGCTGCTAGTCGCTCAACCATCCACATTACCCCCCACAAACGTATCCCGCATCGCTCGCAGAATAATCACCGCCGAAGCCGCTCCCGGATCGATATGCCCAAGCGACCGTTCTCCCAGCCGCGCCGCGCGGCCGCGGGCGGCAATCATGGAGCTCGTGGAGTTTGCTCCGGTTTCGGCCGCTTCGAGGATGGCGTTCCACATGGCGGTGACATCGTTTGAATGCGCCCTTGCGTTGATTGCTGCCTCGGCGGCGGGAACCCATGCGTCGAGCATGGTCTTGTCGCCGCGCTGACCCTTGCCGCGTTGCTGGATGCCAGCCCTCATTTCGTCGACGATCATCGCCTGGCAGGCCGGAGAGAGAGATTGATCCGTTGTCAGCGCCTGCGAAGCGCGGCGAAAGGCCGTGGCATAAAGCGGACCGGTCGAGGCGCCGACCGCATCGAGGAAGGCTGACGCTGCGACGGAGAAGATTTCCGAGGGCAATGCCTGGGCAAGATCGAGCTTTGCCAGCTCGGCATTCACCGCCATGAAGCCGAGCGCCATGGTGATGCCGTGATCGGCGTCGCCGATTGCACCATCCAGCTCGGAGAGCCGGTCCTTTTCGGCATTGATGGCGATCGATATGCGCTGGAACATCGTGCCCAGGCATCGCGCGGCTTTTTCCGACATCGTCTTCCTCCCGGTCCCAGCCATTTTGATTGTCGCTGGGCACATTCTTGTAGGTTCATCCGATCTTCAAAGCGAAGGTGTCGCATGGATGGCGCAGCATATCAGTCAGCTCCTGATCGAGATGCAGGATGGATATGGATGCGCCGGTCATGTCGAGCGACGTGCAATAATGCCCAACCCAGTTCGCCTCGATCTTGATGTCTTTTGCGCTCAAGCGCTGCTCGACGCGGCGGAACAGGATGTAGAGTTCCATCAACGGCGTCGCGCCGAAGGAGTTTATGAGGACGGCGACGCGATCGCCCGCTGCGGGCTTCATTTCGGAGAATATCCGGTCCATCACGCGGTCGGTGATCTCGTCGGCCGTCATCATCCTTTCGCGGGTGACGCCGCGTTCGCCGTGAATGCCCATGCCGAATTCGATATCGTCGGGGCCGATCTCGAAATTGTGGCGGCGTGTCTGCGGCAGCGAGCAGGGCTCCAGCGCGACACCCATGGTAAAGGTGCGGTCATTCGCCTTGCGCGTCACTGCCTCACAAGCATCGAGCGACAGGCCCTTGTCGCAGGCAGCACCCGCAATCTTGAAGATGAAGAAGTTGCCGGCAACACCGCGCCGCCCCTCGCGATCTTCGATCGGCGAGGAGGAGATATCGTCCGTGGTCAGCACGGTGCGGACGTCGATCTGCTGCTCCTGCGCCATTTCGGCGGCCATTTCGAAGTTCATGACGTCGCCGGCATAATTGCCATAGACGAAGAGCACGCCTTGCCCGCCGGAAGAGGCCTTGGCGCATTCGAGGATAGGCGTCGGCGGTGGCGAGGAAAAGATGTTGCCGATGGCGACGGCATCGGCAAGGCCCTTGCCGACATAGCCGAGGAAGCAGGGTTCGTGACCTGTGCCGCCGCCGATCACCAGCCCAACCTTGCCGACTCGCGGACCATTTCGCGCCACCAGCGCCCGGTTCGATCCCTTGATCGGCACGATATGCGAGGCATGCGCCTTGACGATACCCTCGAGCATCTCGTCGACGACATCATCGGGATTGTTGAGGAATTTCTTGATGTGCGTCCGGTAGCTGCTGGGCAGGGCAACGCTGTTGTCCGCTCTCGGACGCTGCTGGGCTTTCTGGTCGAATTCAGTCACGCCGTCCGCATTGAGGATGCCGCGGCCTGTGGCTGCATCTGTAATCAGCACGTTGATATAGCCGCCGCGCAAGGCGGCGAGGATTGCCGGTACCTTGTCGAAACCGCCGGCGACAGCGATGCGAAGGCCGATGGATTTCAGCATGTCGAGAGATATGCCGATGGTGCGGTCATCGAGCGGCCCGGCAACTGGCTGGCCCTTGGCATCGATGAAACGGCCGGCGAGAACACCGACGGCATTCTTGGCCAGATAATCCTGAAGCGAGACGGACTCGAAGAAGCCACTGCTATGAATTGTGGAATTCGGTCGTAGCGATGCGACGCCGAAAATCGCCTTGTTGGCTTTGGAGAGCGTGGAAAATTGGTCTTCGACCAGGGGCTCGCGCAGCAGAATCTCGCGAACCTCCGGGGTCGAGACGATGGCAGGCGCCGTGATGTTGATGAGCTTGCCGTCCGTCGCGTTTGCGAAGGCTGCGGCGCAGAGTTCCGGCGTATAGGCAAAGCGGGCACGCGTGCCGCCGGTTGCCTGAACGATGGTGACGTCCTGCAGGTTTGGCACATTGGCCTGTTCGGCAACGGCGAGAACGGTTCGGCCCCAGGCGACGGCTAGCGTGTCGCCGGATTTAAGCAGCCTGGCAATCGCCTGCGCACCGGCGGTTCCAAGGCGGTCGATCAGCGGCCGGGAGCCGTCATCGCTGGGCACGACGAGACAGTCATGCAGGCCGAAATGACGCTTGAGTTCCTGGGCGATGGAGAGCGAGCTCAGGCGGGACGGTTCGAGCGAGATATTGACGATACCACGGCTGCGGGCATCGGCGAGATAGCTGTTCACGGTCGCCCGCGAAATACCCATGATGTCGGCGATGTCGCCCTGGGTCTTGCCGTCTTCATAATAGAGCCAGCAGGCCCAGACATAGGGGTCGTCGCCATAGCGCAGCGGCATTGTGTCGGCCCCATCCGGCACGCCAGCCTTGCTTGCACTATGTTTACCGACCGATGATGCCTTGCCTGTCATGACGATTCACTTTTCCCTTTTCCCGCCAGAAGATGAAAGCAATGGCTCATGTTTGCAAATGCTTCTTCTTGGAAGGGAGCGGCGCGCGACCCCGTGGCGGAGCACGGGATCGCGCAGCCTTGGGAGAACCTTGTTATTGCAGCCGCGCGCGGGCGCCGAGGGACAGTTCCTTCAGGATGATCGCGCAGGACGTCGCGCCAGCGTCCAGCACACCGAGCGAACGCTCGCCCAGCCGGCTGGCGCGGCCGATCTTGGCCACAAGATTGAGCGTGGAGTCGCGGCCTGCTTCGGCGGCTGCGACCAGCGCATCGAGCGCTTCAGCAAAGGACTTGCCGGCCGCATCCGTTGCGTCGAAGGCCTCAATCGCCGGAACCAGGGTGTCGAGCAGCGTCTTGTCGCCAACCTTGGCCGATCCGATTGACTGAATGCCTTCGAGCCCGGCATGGAGCGCCCGGCTGTAAGCGGCGCTGTCGATCGCATCGATCCCTTCGAGCTTTTCGGCAACCTCAGTGAACATGACGCCATAAAGCGGACCCATGGAGCCGCCGATCTCTGTCATCAGCACCGTGCCCAGCGTGTCGAGCGAAGCCGATAGCGACTGCTCCTTGCCTTTCAGGCGCTCGGCAGCCATGCCGAAGCCTTTGGCCATGTTGACGCCGTGATCGCCGTCGCCGATCTTGCCGTCGATCTCGCTGAGATAGGCACGGTTTTCGACGATACGGTCGGCCATCGCCAAGACGATATCGCCAGCCGTTGCGTTGTTGAATGTCTGCATGCGTAGATCCCCTCAGAGCAGCGTCGTGCACTTGACCTCGACGTCGAGAAGCTTTTTCAGCTCTTCGTCGAGCGCCATCACGGTCAGCGTCGCGCCGACCATCTCGAGCGATGTGAAGTAGTTGCCGATATAGGTCTTGTAGATCTTCAGGCCCCGTTCGGAGATCTTCGTCTGGATCGTATCGTTCAAGATGTAGAGCTCGTTGACCGGGGTGGCGCCGAGGCCTGACACGAGGACAGCCACTTCCGTTCCGGCGGCCAGATTATGGTCGTCGAGCACGATCTGGCACATGTCCTCGGCAATTTCCGCAGCCGTCTTCAGCGGCTCGACGCGAACGCCGGGCTCGCCGTGATGACCGATACCGACTTCCATCGTGCCGGGCTCGATCTGGAAATTCGGATGCCCGACGGCGGGCAGGGTGCAGGGGCCTAGACCGATACCGACGGAGCGGCAATTGTCGATCGCCTTCTGCGCGGCGACACGGACTTCCTCGAGGCTTGCGCCCTCGGACGCCTTGGCGCCGCCAACCTTCCACATGAAGATTTCACCGGCGACGCCGCGGCGCTTCTCGCGCTCCTCGGGCGGTGCCGAGCAGACATCGTCGTTGGCGACCACGGTCGCGACTTCGATGCCGTCTTTTGCGGCAAGCTTCGTTGCCATCTTCACGTTCATGTTGTCGCCGGCATAGTTGCCGTAAAGGCAGATGACGCCGCGGCCGCCATTGGCTTCACGAATGGCATCGTGGAAGCTCTTGGCCGTCGGAGACGAAAAGAGCTCGCCGACCGCGACCGCATCCAACATGTTCTTGCCGGTATAGCCGATGAAGGCCGGCTCGTGGCCCGAACCACCGCCGGTGATCACGCCCACCTTGCCGGCATGGGGTGCATCCTTGGCGACGACGACGCGCGGATTTTCGGCGAGACGGACGACGTCCGAATGCGCCTTGATGAAGCCTTTTACAGTATCTTCAACGACTTCATCGGGATTGTTGATGAACCGCTGCATGGTCTCTCCTGTCGAATTGTCGAGCGTTTACGCTCAAAGAATGGTGTAGCCGCCGTCGATCAGCAGATCGGCGCCGTTGATCATCTGCGCGCCCGACGAAGAGAGGAAAACAGCCGCGGCTGCGATCTCCTGCGGGAAGGCAAAGCGGCCGGTGGGGATGCGCTTCTTGGCGGCCTCGCCCTTTTCGCCGGCCCAGGCCTTCTTGCCGAGCTCGGTCAGCACGATGGTCGGCGAGATGGTGTTGACGTTGATGCCGTGCTTGCCCCATTCGGCGGCAAAGGTCTTGGACATGCCGATCACGCCGAACTTGGAGGCGCAATAAGCAACATGCTCTTCGATGGCGACCGTGCCGGCCTGCGAGGCGAGGTTGACGATCTTGCCGCCCTTGCCGGCGGCAATCATGGCGCGGCCGACGGCCTGCGTGACGAGAAACGTGCCCTTGAGGTTAATGTTGATCGTCTTGTCCCAATAGTCGAGCGGCAGATCCTCGGCAGGGGCAAGGAAGACGACACCGGCGCTGTTGACGGCGATATCGATGCCGCCGAAATGCGAGACGACATCGCCAATGGCCTTGTTGACCGAAGCGGGATCGGACACGTCACAGACGAATGCCTCAGCGCCGCCGCCTATTTCGGATGCCTTGGCATTCGCCATGTCGACATTAATATCGAGAACGGCGACTTTCGCGCCCTTGGAGGCAAATGCTGCAGCAACGGCCGCGCCAATGCCGGAACCGCCGCCCGTCACAAGCGCCGTCTTGCCTGAGAGCGGGAAGTTCAAATCGATGTCTGGGGATGTCTCGGTCATCTCTTTCAAGCCTCTGTCTTGGGGGGAAGCGGGGCGAAATTCGCCCCGCCGCATTGATCTTACTTGCGGGTTTCAAGCAGCTTGTCGACGTTCTCAGCCGTTACCGGGGTCCACGGAACATTGTAGTTCTTGTCCTTGCCGTCGTTGAACGGCATGGCTGGATACTGTTCCCAGATCTTGGATTCCGGCTTGTAGTTGCCCTTCTTGGCGGCAAAGATCGCGAGATCGAGGGCGCCCTGGGCCTGCGCGCTGGCGTCCTGCAGGATGGAGGTCATCGTGCCGTCCTTGACGGCGTGGAGGGCATCGGTGATGCCGTCGATGCCGGCAATGGCGAAGTCCTTGACGTTAAGCTTGGCAGCCTTGATCGCTTCGATCGCGCCGAGCGCCATCTCGTCGTTCTGGCCGATGACGCCGTTTATCTGGCCCGGGTGCGAGGTCAGCCAGTTTTCCATCAGGGTCTGGGCTTCAGCACGCGACCAGTTTGCGGTCTGGTCTTCCAGCACCTTCACATTCGGGCACTCGGCAAGCGCCTTTTTGTTGCCTTCCAGGCGCGAGATCTGCGCCGACTGGCCGATCGGGCCTTCGAGGATCACGACGTTGCCCTTGCAGCCGATCTTGTCGAGCACGGTCTTGGCTTCCATGTAGCCGGAGATTGTGTCGTCGGAGCCGACATAGGAGGTCAAAAGATCGGAGTTGACGCGGGTGTTGGAGCCGACGACCGGGATGCCGGCGTCGTGAGCGGCCTGAACGGCGGTTGCCGCAGCTTCGATGTCGATCGGCACGAAGATGATCGCGTCGAACTTCTGCGTGATCATCGTGTTGACCTGCTCCTGCTGCACGAGCGCGTCGTAGCGGCCGTCGAAGATGGTCAGATCAACATCACCGTTCTTGACGGCGGGGTGTTCCTTGAGTGCTGCCGACCAGATCTGCATGAACTCGGCATTGAGGCCGTAGGGCGCCGCGCCGATCTTCAGTTTCTTGTCCTGAGCGAGGGCAGGCGACGCCAGAATTGCGGTCGCTGCAGCAAGAGCAATCAATAATTTCTTCATTATAAGTCTCCTCCGTTGAAAGTCCGGCCGTCGCCTCGACGCGCCGTTTGGTTTTCCGAGTGTGGACACTGGAATGTCTTCGGGCTCAGCCGCCCAGATTTCGCTTTTGGTCGAGCATGACGGCGCCGACGATGAGCGCGCCCTTGAGGACCTGCTGGTAGTAGGACTGGATCCCCATCAGATCGAGGCCGTTGTTCATGACGCCGATGATCAGTGCGCCGATCAGCGTGCCAGTGATGCGGCCGACGCCGCCGGAAAGGCTGGTGCCGCCGATGACGACAGCCGCGATCGCGTCCAGTTCGTAGGCGATGCCGGCCTGCGGCAGGGCGGAGCCGGTGCGAGCGGCAAGGATCATGCCTGCCAGCCCGGAAAGACCGCCGGAAATCACGTAAACGAGGAAGCGCAGCTTGCTGACATTGATGCCTGATGTAATGGCCGCATGCGGATTGCCGCCGACGGCATAGATATAGCGGCCGAAACGAGTGCGGTTCAGAACCCACCATGCGACGATGAAGACGATGGCAAGCAGGATGACCGGCATCGGGATCGACAGCACGCTGCCGGTGCCGATCCAGCGGAAATCCGGGGTCAGCGCCGGAACCGGCTTGCCGCCGCCATAGATCAGCGTCAGGCCGCGGGCGGCAGACAGCATGCCGAGTGTTGCGACGAAGGCGGGCACTGCAAAGCGCGAGACGATGAGGCCGACGACGGCGCCGCAGGCGACACCTACGAGCAGACCGACGGCAAGCGCGACATAGGGCGGGTAGGGTGCACCGATGATGCCGGCCGTGGCGGATGTCGTTGCGAAGCTTGCGCTGACGATACCGGTGAGCGCGACCACCGAGCCGACGGAAAGATCGATACCGCGCGTGAGGATGACGAACGTCATGCCGATCGCGAGCACGCCGTTGATCGAGGTCTGCAGCAAGACGTTGGAGATATTGCCGGCCGTCAGGAAATACTGGTTCGACAACGAGAGGACGGCGGCAAGCAGCAGGAAGGCGAGAAAGATCCCATATTCCTGAATGATCAACCTGCGACGGTCCGAACCGAACCAGGAATTGGGCTGATTGTTGTCAGTGGCGGACATTGCAAATACCTCTTGTTGCCGGGCGCTTCATTCTTGTCTTCGTGCGCTGTCGCGTTCAGGTCGACAGATGCACGAGCGATTGCGCGTCGGCCTCCTCCCTTTTGAGAATTCCGGCAGACCGTCCCTGGCGCATCACCAGGATGCGGTCGGACATGCCGAGAACCTCGTCTATCTCAGATGAGATCATGATCACGGTGCCGCCTTCGGCGGCGAAGTCGCAGATGATGCGATAGATTTCACGCTTGGCGCCGACATCGACACCGCGCGTCGGCTCATCCAGCAGCAGGACTTTCGGCTTGCGCAGGAACCATTTGCCGAGCACGACTTTCTGCTGGTTGCCCCCGGAAAGACCGGAGACCGGCATGCTGTCGCGCGCCGCCTTGATGCCGAAACGCTGGATCATGTCCTGGCTGGCGCTGGCCTCGGCCTGACGATCCATCGAAAAACGCGGGCTCATTTCAGGCAGGCTCGCAAGGCAGATGTTGTTGCGGACGCTGTCGATCAGATTAAGGCCGGTCAGTTTGCGATCTTCCGTGACAAAGGCGATGCCGTGCTGCATGGCTTCGGCCGGCTTGCGCACGGTGATGGGTGCTCCTGCAAGCTTGATCTGGCCGCTGCTGACGGTATCGACACCGAAGATGCAGTTGAAGATTTCGGTGCGGCCGGAGCCCATCAGGCCGTAAATGCCGAAAATCTCGCCCTTGTGTGCGGTAAACGAGATGTCGTTGACTTTGCCTTCTGCGCTGAGGCCGCTGACTTCAAGCCCAGGCGTTGCCGTTGGCACATTGGTCTTGATGTATTCCTCGCCAAGCTCGCGGCCAACGATCATGCGGATGAGGCCGGGCCGATCGATATCGGCAAGCGCGCCGCTGCCGATATAGGACCCGTCGCGAAAGGCCGTGTAGGAATCGGCGATCTGGAAGATTTCCGACAGGCGATGCGAGACGTAGACGACGCCTTTGCCTTCCGCTTTCAACCTCTCGATAGTCGCAAAGAGCTGCTGCGCTTCTTTTTCACCGATCGCCGAGGTGGGCTCGTCCATGAAGATCACCTCGGCATCATGGCTGAGCGCCTTGGCGATCTCGACCAGCTGAACCTGGGCAACCGAGAGATTCATCATGAATTGGGTGGCACGAATGTTGAACTGCAGCCGGTCGAGGAGCGCCTGGGCATTGCGGTTCATCGTCTTGAAATCGATGCCTCCGAAGCGAGCAGACGGCTCGCGGCCGAGATAGATGTTCTCGGCGACGGTCATATGCGGGATCGGGCTGAGTTCCTGCTCGATGATGGCAATGCCGGCGGCAAGCGCTTCGGCCGGGCTTGCATAATCGACGTCCCTGCCGCGACGACGAATGGAGCCGGCATCGCGCTTGTGAATACCCATCAGGATCTTGAGGAATGTCGACTTGCCTGCGCCGTTGCCGCCGCACAGGGCATGGACGGAGCCGGGCCGCAGCTGAAAGCGGCCATCGCGCAATGCAGCGACGCCGCCAAAGGACTTCTTCAGCCCCTCTACTTCAAGCAGGAATTCCACTTTCCCCTCCGCACTCCGGATGCTGGAACAGGTCCCGACGACATCGTCGATCATCGTTCAGTACCGATGTTGACAATATTCGAAGTGCTTTCGACAAATGTCAATATAGTTGTGCGGAAATCATGTGATCGCGGCATGGCGCGTTGCCGCCATTGAGAAAATTCTGCTTGAAGATGTACAGGTAAGGATCTGTAATTATTACGGATTGAAAAGAATGCAATCTGTACGGCGGCAGCAAATGAGCTGGCTTGGGAAATGCCGTTTTGACAGTGTGCGATGTAGGTGACATCGATGGAATGCAGCGATTACGCGGAAAAAGTCAGTTGTTGACGTGAAGAATCCGCTTAATCCTAAGGTGTAGTGCGGTTTCACGTAGTGCCACTCGCGACGGAGCAAGGCAGAGATGCATCAACCGAAAATCACCATTCTGTCCTGCAGCATGGACCCGGAAAGCCGGAGTCGCCGGATGGCTCGTGAGGCAGAAAACCTATTGCGGGAAAAGGGGGCCGAGGTTGAGTTTATCGATCTTCAGGATCTCGAGTTGCCTGTATTCGACAACTTGAACTGCTATGAGCATCCTTCATACGACAGGCTGTATCGTGCAATTCGCGATGCGGATGGCGTGCTGCTCGCCGTGCCCATTTACAATTGGTCGGCGGGCAGTGTTGCCAAGAGCCTGATCGAGCTTACCGGTGCGACAGGTGCCGGTGGACGAAAATCGGCCTGGTTCGACCAGATCGTCACTTTCGTCTGTTCCGGTGGGCTCCCGCATAGCTATATGGCATATGGAAGCCTCGCCATGTCGCTGATGCTCGATTTCAAATGCGTGATCAATCCCTATGTCGTCTATGCCACGGAGAGGGACTGGATCGACGGCGCCATCCTTTCCGACGCTCTTGCGGCAAGGCTGCAGAAAACGATCGAGGTCAAGCTGGAGCTATCATCGGGCTTGAGATCCAGAACATATACCTCCGACTGGGAAATCTAATCGCCCTGTCCGCACCAATTGCATTCGATGCGCCCCATGTTAAGACTATTCGTATTATGACTTAACGTTGACTATAAGAAGTGGCTGCGGTTGAACAGCAGGAATAGAATCGGGGATCGGGAATGACGACAAATGCCCGGGCGAGGCAAAGGCTGGCACAAAGGGTCATCGATGAACTGCGCATGCAGATCGAGACTGGCAAGCTTCAGGCGGGCGACCAGCTTCCGACGGAACCGCAGCTCGAAGCGGCCTTCGATGTCAGCCGGACCGTGGTGCGCGAGGCGATCGCGGACCTTCGTGCTGCAGGCCTTGTCCAGCCCGTTCAAGGCAAGGGCGTATTCGTCTCCCAAACGTCGGCACGATCCGGTCTGCTATTGACGCCCATCGAAGTCAAAAGCATCCCCGAGACACTGGAATTGCTCGAATTCCGCATGGCTGCAGAAGGCGAGGCGGCGGCAATCGCCGCCTATCGCCGGACGGCCGAACAGGAGGCGGCAATTGCAGCCGCCAACCGCAAGATGGCATTGCTGATAGAGCAGGGGCTATCGACTGTCGAAGCGGATTATGAATTCCACATGGCGATCGCGGCGGCCACGAACAACCGCTTCTATGTCGATGTACTCCGGCATTTCGGCGCCCGAACCATCCCGCGCGGACAGTTTCCGACATTGCCTGAAGCGAATGATCGCGCCTATCTGGAGAAGGTGTATGCCGAGCATGCGGAAATTCTGGCTGCGATTGCAGACCAGGACCCGGAGCGAGCGCGCCAGGCGATGCGGGCGCATATGCTGGCGAGCCAGCGCCGTTATCGCCTCCTGGCCGAGCTGCAGGCGCAATAATGCTCGACACGCTGTTATGGTCATATTATGTCATATGATATTAAACGCGCTCTCGGAAGAGACGCTCCGTGTATTTGGCGACGTAAATCGAGGCGCGATGACGACTATCGGGTTTTCGCGCATTCGATGGAAGCCGCATGATATTTGCTAGAGGATCCGAAGCATTGCCAGTTAAATCGGCAGTGACGTTCGGACGGGGTGATCCGTGGCTCAGACTTCTTCCAGTGTATCTCGCACATTCGTCTATGTCTCGACGGCAGTCGCCGGAACGATCGATGCATACAGGATGGACGGGGCGACAGGCACGCTCACGCCAATATCCAGCGTGGATGTCGGCCAGATGGTCATGCCGATGGCTGTCAGTCCGGACCGGCGGCATCTCTATGCCGTCATCCGCGCGCAGCCTTACCGGGTATTGACGCTGGCGATCGACCCCGAGAGTGGCAGGCTAAGGCAGGAGGCCGTCGCCGCTCTACCCGACAGCATGGCTTACGTCTCCCTCGATCCGACGGGCGGGCTTCTATTTGCTGCTTCCTATGGCGGCAGCAAGATCGCCGTGCTGCTCATCGGCAAGAACGGGCTGGTCACCGCGCAGGCTCAGCAAGTGATCGCAACCGGACGCAATGCCCATTCGATCGTCAGTGACCGGACGGGCAAATATGTTTTTGCCACCAATCTCGGTTCTGATGCTGTGCAGCAATTCACTCTCGACCCCGAGACCGGGATACTGAAGCCGAACGATCCGACACAGGTTACAACCGGTGCTGGTTTTGGTCCGCGGCACATTGCCGTCTCGCCCGACAATAAGGCCGTATATGTCCTGACGGAACTGACCGGCCATGTCATCCGCTATGCGCTCGATACCGATAAGGGCACGTTGAGCGAGATCGAAAGTGTTGCTTCCATTCCCGAGGGCGCAGGACTGTCACCAGGCATCGCGCCGGCTGGTCCGGCGATATTCGGTTCGTCTGCGCCGGCCGGGGCTCTAGCAGACGACGGCAAACCGAAGGTCTGGGCCGCGGATATCGGCGTCACGCCGAACGGCAAATTTCTTTATACGACGGAGAGAACCACCAGCCGGATTGCACTTTTCCACGTCGACGCAGGCAGCGGCAGACTGACCCACGTCACAAGCTATCCAACCGAACAGCAGCCGCGCGGCATTCGCATCGATCCGTCGGGCCAGTTTCTTGTCGCATCCGGCGAGAAATCCGACAGGCTGTCGGTCTATGCTATCGACCAAGCCGATGGTGGTCTCGGCCTGGTCGGCCGATACCCGGTCAACGCCGGCGCGAACTGGATAGAGATCGTGACATTTCCTTGACACGCGTCCGCGTACGGCAAGCGCCAAGCCGCTCTCGGGCAAATATCTACCCAGCTTTCGCAGCCGTTCCAGCAATCAGGCTTTCGATCTCTGACGAGGGAAGGGGGCGGGCGAACAGATAACCTTGAAGCAGTTCGCATCCGGCGCCTTCGAGAAAACGGGCCTGCTCCTCGGTCTCGACGCCTTCCGCTACGACCTCCAGATCGAGTGTTCTGCCAAGCGATACGATGGCGGAGGTAATAGCCATATCGCCGGGCTTTTCCGGAATATCGGCAATGAACGATCTATCGATCTTCAAGCGGGAAAGCGGAAAGCGTCTGAGGGTACTCAGGCTTGAATATCCGGTGCCGAAATCATCAATCGCAAGGCTGACACCCAGCTTCTTCAGCTCATGCATCCGCTCTATGGCGCCCTCGACATCACGCATGATCAAGCTTTCCGTCAATTCGAGTTCAAGCCATTGCGGATCGAGATCCGCAGATTGCAACGCGGACGCGACCTGGCTTGTCAGCGAACTCTCCAAGAATTGCCGGGCCGATACGTTGACGCCCATACGCAGTGCGGGCAGATCGCGATCTTGCCATAACCGGGCTTGCTGGCAGGCTTTGCGCAAAACGATTTCGCCGAGCGGGACGATGAGCCCCGTTTCCTCGGCGAGCGGAATGAAGGCGCCAGGCAGCAACAAGCCCTGGGTAGGATGCTGCCACCGCACAAGGGCCTCGACACCAATGACCTTACCGCTGCGAACTTCCTTTTGTGGCTGATAATGGAGCACGAATTCGTCACGCTCCACAGCACGCCGCAATTCCTCGATACGGATCAGCTTGTTGCGGGCGTCCTCCGCCATGGCCGGCGTGAATAGTCGAATGGCGTTGCGCCCGGCTTCCTTGGCACGATAGAGCGCCATGTCGGCATTCGCGAACAGTTCTGAAGCCGTCTTGCCATGCTCCATGGCGCAGGCCACACCAATGCTGCAGCCCACGCGGAATTCGACCCCTTGTACGACCATTGGCTTGGATATGTCTGCCAGAACGGCCGCGAGTCTTTCATATATCGGCTCAGGGGACTCTTCTAGAACGATGATGAATTCATCGCCGCCGATCCGCGAGACGATGCCGCGAGCGCCGATATGGGTCGATATGCGCTGTGCAACCACCGTCAGCAATTCGTCGCCAGCCGCATGGCCTAGGGTGTCGTTCACCAGCTTGAAATTGTCCAGGTCGACAAAGGCAACGGCCAGAGACCTTCGCTTCCGTGCTGCTTTTTCGAGCAGGGCGCTGAGCTTGCGGTCGAGCAACATGCGGTTGGGCAGGCCGGTGAGCGCATCATGTTCGGCCAGATAGGCAATATGGGCGATGTCCCGATGGCGATCGATGGCTATTCCAACGGTCTGCGCTATGCCAGCGAAGAATTCCATAAGTCCGGCTTCATCGCCATCGGTTTGCACCGTTACCAAGGCCCCATGCTGGCCACCGTCCCGCGAGAAAATGGGAAATTCCAGGATGGCGCCGGCAAGGGGCTCGGCTTGCTCGCCGTCGAGAGCGAAACTGACCCGTCTGCCATTGAGCAAGCCCTCAAGAAGCGTCCGGGCCTCCTTGAGAAACACATCGAGATCGACGCCTCGGGCCACATCCTGCAGAAGTTTCGTTTGAGCGCTCATCAATTTTTCCGCCCGTTTTCGAGCGGAAATATCGCGGGATGCTCCGACGACGCCGATGATATTGCCGTTTCTATCGCGCAGCGGCACTCGCGACATCATGAGCCAGCCTTCACCCTTGAGGCGCCGCTCTTCGACGCCGAGATCGGCTTTGCCGCTTTCCATCACCTGTCGTTCGACTTCTTCGATCTTGTGGGCATCGGCCATCGGGTGAATTTCGGCGTCGGTAAGGCCGATCAGTTCGTCGACATGCGTGAAACCATTGTTGAGGACGATCGCCATGTTGGCAAAAAGGAACCGGCCGCTCCTGTCCTTGGCATAGATATAGTCCGGCACGTAGTTGATCATCGCCTCGAGCCATTCGTAACGCTCGGCGAGAGACAGATACCGAGCCTGAAGCGATTCAAACGGCTCGCGGACCTGCTCGTCCTCACCGTCTTGATCTCGGTGCTTAGGCTCTGGCGATCCATCCGGCGGCTGCATCATTTATGTTCTCTCACCCGGCAAGCGGACAATATCGGCAGGCAATTCTGCAACAATGAAAGCGTATAGGCATGTCGACCTTCGTCGCAGGCGAGGGTTGGTTTCTCTGTTCACATAAATGTTATCATATAACCGAATTTATAAACATCCGCTCAAGTTTTACAGGAAGATCGTGTTTGCCCACAATGAGTGCGCAGATGCTTGCGTTGTGGAAGTCAATGCATTTTCGGGATGAAACGTTGGCGATGAATGCCATTGCGGGTAGGGGGCAAAACCGGCTAAAGCGCAGGTGGTGGAAACGCTGGATTCGCAAGGACAAAATAGTATGCGCGTGGGCAAAGCCGTAACAAGCGGCAATCTTGTGCTTGCCGGCATGCTGATGATGCTTTTCGGCGACTTCCTGTTTTCTCTGAACGACGCCATGGGCAAGTGGCTCGTTGCGAGTTTCTCCGTCGGCCAAATTCTGGTGATCCGCTCTTTCGGTTCGTTCATTATTCTGGCGCCGATGATCGCGCGGCAGGGCAGCGACGCGCTTTTTCGCCTCGAACGGCCGCCGTTGCAGCTTTTGCGTGTCGTCGTGACGACGCTCGACGTCGCTCTCTTTTACGCCGCTGTCGCCTATCTGCCGCTTGCCGATGTCATGACCTTCTATATGGCTGGTCCCATCTATGTGGCGGCGATCTCACATTTCTTCCTGAATGAGAGGATCGGCTGGCGGCGCTGGCTGGCGGTTTTCGTCGGCTTTATCGGCGTATTGATTGCTCTCAGACCTTCGGCGGCAATGTTTTCCTGGCCATCGCTTTTCGGCCTTGGCGGCAGCCTTGCATTCGCATTGACCCTGGTGCTCGGGCGGCGGTTGCGGCAGACACCCGATGCGACGCTCGTCGCGTGGCAGACGGTCGGTGCGCTCATCGCCGGATTGGTGATCAGCATCGGCGACTGGCGTTCGGCATCGGCGCTCGATCTTGGCGCCATGCTCGCTCTTGGCATCGTTGCCGGCAGCGCCCACATGCTGATAACCCGATCCCTGAAGCTTGCTCCGGCGTCGCTCCTGGCTCCGCTTCAATACAGCCTGCTTGTCTGGGCAATCGTGCTGGGCTTCGTTTTCTTCGGCGATATTCCCGATACCCAGATCATCATCGGCTCCGTCATCATCGTCCTTGCCGGGCTTTTCATCTTCCATCGGAAGAATCTGGTTGACACGGTCCCGAAAGACGCTGTTGCTCGGGATGGACATTGAGCACGTCGCTAAATCGCGCGACGGTCTGCCGAGACTTACCGACTGACGGACCGATCTCGTTGAACGGAACCTTGCACTCGAAAAGATGCTGAAGGGGCAGCCGATCGGCGAGAGGCAGTTACCAATATCATCCGGCCATGCCAGAATCTCCAAAGCGAAACCATTGAAATCACTGGCATGTCGCACTTGGAAATAGAATGTACCCCCGCTACACCTGAAATCAGATAATCTATGTTATGGAACTTTCTCACCATCTGGAGAGCACGGTCTTCTGACACCAAACGTATTTCGTCAAACTGCGGCTGTTCGGGATAAAACGCGGCATTGCCCATTGTGTTTGCTTCCAAATATGGGAGCCTTGCATTCCACTATCAGCGAATGGCGTGTTCCACGAGCGGAGTGATTCGGAAATGACAATGCGACTTGATCCGTTTCTGGAAGCCGCTGATGCCCAACGGGTCATTTCTGTGCTCCACAAGCTGAATGCCTGCGGTCTGGATTATGCCGTTACCGGAGGAATAGCATTGGAGCCAGGCCTTGGTTCTGATCTCGGCCGTCAGCGCGCTTTCAACGATATCGATATTGTCGTCTCGGCGTTCGAGGTATTGCCGTCAACCCTCGCCTCGGCGTTCATGATTAGCCATGCGCACCCGGATCGCCCAACAGGTAAGCTGGCTATTCAGCTTGTGGAACCCAAGCAGCGTGTGCGTGTCGACGTATTTAGCGCGCGCGGTGATACGCTGAAACGGACCAGGCCGGCGCTGATCGGCGACCTGGCGATCAAGATGGTTGCTGTCGAAGACCTTGCCTGTCGCATTGCTTCGGAAATGATGTGCTTTAGCCGAGGTGATTCCGTTCCGCCCAAATGTGCTGACGATCATATCCGTGCGACGCAGGCTGTCGATACGAATCTTGTTGAAAGAGCATGGCAGGATCAGCGCCGAGAGATGGATCCTTTGACATATGCTGAAGCAGCGGTTCAGATTGCCGACGCCATAGAACGGCAGACAGGAAAGTTTGCAAGGCAAATCTATTGCACGGATCCACATGCAGTCTGCCATCATTGCCGCGAGACGGCACACTTCGCGGTAACGTCTCCGGAATCGATCCTTGCCGTACTCGGTTACTGCTAACCAAAGTTGCGTCAAAACTGGTACGGAGGCGATTTCGGTTCATGTACAAATTAAAGCCCGGCATAAAGAAGGACCAGATGCGTCGGTGGGCATTGCCTGACCGTATCTTCCTTGGAAATGGTGCTTGCGCCATTCTCGCCGGAGTATTTTTGCGAGAAGCCCCGCTGGCGGGCTTTTATTCGGATAGCGCGGGCGTGAGGATTCGTTGATCGAGTCGACCATGTTGGAGCGAGCGCACGAGCGCGGGCCAAGCAGGAAAGATAAGGGCGGGTGACTACCGCAAAGCCCGCAGCAAAACGACGAGCCGTCTTTCGGATGAATTTCAGTGATCGGCTTCGCGATCGGCGTCATCCGCACTCACCAGTAGCTTGTCGATCCTACGGCCATCGAGATCTACGACCTCGAAGCGCCAGCCGTTCTTCGAGAAACTTTCGCCCACATCCGGAAGATGGCGCAGCTCCTGCAGTACGAAGCCTGCGACCGTCTGATAGTCGCGATCGTCTTCGATCTGCAGGTTCATGAAATCGGCGAACTCATCGATGGGCATCCAGCCGGACACGAGATAGCTGCCGTCGTGACGGCGGACGAGAGCCTGCTCGCCGCCGGCATCGGTTTCCTCCTGAACGGCTCCCAGAATAGCTTCAAGGATATCGCCTGATGTGATGACGCCTTCGAAGTGGCCGTATTCATCATAGACCAGCACCATATGCGAAGAAGAGCGACGCAACGCTTTTACCACGTCAAGGGCGCTAGAAAGGTCCGAAACGATCGGCACCTGTTTGGCAAGCTTCAGGATGTCGGCCTGACCGCCAGAAGCCAGCGCATCAAAGAAATCCTTGGTGGTCAGCACGCCGACGATTTCGTCGGAGCTATCCTTACGCAGCGGCAGCCGCGCCTTTTCGGTGCGGCGTAACTGTTCGCGGATCTCCTCGAAACCGTCCTCGATATCGATGACCTCCACGTCGCGGCGCGGTGTCATCAATGCTCTTGCGGTTCGATCAGCCAATCGCATGACGCCCGAGATCATCGCCTGCTCTTCCGTTGCGATGACGCCGGCGCTTTGCGCTTCCGCGAGAACCGTCTTGATTTCCTCGTCGCTGACGCCGTCCGCGGCCTTGCCGGATTGGCCGAGCGCACTCAGAACCAGCCGTCCCGAGATGTCGAGCAACCAGACGAGCGGCGCTGCGGCCCGGGAAAGAAACACCATGGCCGGCGCGACCTTGCTGGCGACTGCTTCCGGCGCCCGCAGAGCGACCTGCTTCGGAACGAGCTCGCCGATGATCAACGATAGATAGGTAATGGCGACCACGACGGAACCGACGCCGATGGCGTCGGCGGCTGCGACCGAAAGACCTTGCGTGGCAAGCCAGCCCGACAGCCGAGCGCCGAGCGTGGCGCCCGAGAACGCGCCGGACAGGACGCCGACGAGCGTGATGCCGATCTGCACCGTTGAAAGGAAGCGGCCCGGTTCCTCGGCCAACTTCATCGCCATGGTCGCACCTCTGCTGCCTTGGTCGGAAAGCACCTTCAGGCGGGCTGGACGGGATGAGACGATCGCCAATTCCGACATGGCAAGCACGCCGTTAAGGAGGGTAAGAATGATGACGATGGAAATTTCGAGAAGCAAAGTCGGCCCTTTTTGGTTTCAACGGAAAGATAGGTGGCAAGGGCTGCAAAAGCCAGCGTCCCATGGACATGATTTCCATGACGCCACCATCGAGGGCAATTCGCTGAAGCTATCGCATGGCCGGCAGAATATCCGTGGCGATCTCCTCCATGGTTTCCCCGGGCGGGCGCCCCTGCGCGACAAGATTGAAGGCGACGTGATGAATGCCTGCTGCACGCATCGCCGACAAGGCGTCGACCAGCCCTCGCCTGCCGGTTCTGCCGCCGAGATTGATCTCCTCATAGGAGGCCTGAGGCTTATCGAGCAGTTCCAGGACCATGGACTGGCCGAAGCCGCGAAAATCCTTGGTTACCTTAGCCTGAGCATTGTGCCAAAGCGCCAACCGGTCTTTCTGTACGGGTAGCGGGCGGTAGTAGGTCATCCAGGCTGTCGCATGGCGGGCGATCCATTCTAGGGATTGCGACGATGAACCCACCGCCACCATGGGAATGGGTGGTTGTTGCAGCGCAGGCCTAATGGCGAACTCGTTTCGCACGCGATCGCTTTCATCGACGACCTTCTGATCCGGACTGAGCGCAGCGGCGAGGCGTTCCCAATGCGATTGAAAGAGCGCCTTGCGGTTCTCAATATCCTCTCCGAAAACGTCATATTCGCTCGGCCGGTCTCCCGAACCGAGACCGAGGACGAACCGACCTTTCGACACGGAGGCGACGGACAGCGCGGCCTTGGCGATATGGAGCGGATGCCGTAAAGGCAACACGATCGCGCCCGTCGCCAGCGCTATCTTGGATGTGGACGCGGCCAAGGCTCCGAGGAAGACCCACGGATCGGCATGCCCGATCGGATCGGGATAGCTTTCGCTGTTAAGGGGAACATCCCTCACCCACAGCGCATCGAAACCCAATTTGTCGGCTTGGGCTGCGATACCGAGCTGAGTATCGAACTGTATGTCGGCGGCAGTTCTCGTTTGCGCCGGCAGGACAATGCCGAATGAAAGTCTGTCTGGATGGAAAAGCACGTCGCGTCCTGAAATCTATATCCTTGCGAGGGAGATAAGGAGGCTTGCCTTGAAGGAAAAGGGGGACGTGACGGATACAGTGATTGTGCGAGGCAAGTAGTCCGCCCCGCAGAGCAGACTGTTATTGTATAACCGGTCCAATGAGGATCCGTGAGCGCTGTACGCTGTTCAGCTCGCGGTGATGCACTGCGTGACGTAATCGCGCAGTGCTTTCTTTTCCAGACCCTTGGCAGTGCCTTCGTCATGGCATGTCTTGCGTTTTGCCAGGACCGGATACTTCTGCTGCAGGCAGCTTTTGACAGCGTCTTTGCGTGCCTGGCCCTTGAGGCCCTGCCCCGTTGCATCCTGTCGGCAGGCTTGCCGCGCCGTCTTGATCTCATCCTTCGACGGCATGGTCGACGATGGCGCCGATGTGGAAGGGGTCGTGGCGGGAGCTGGCGTTGCGGTCGTCGTCGTTTGCGCGAAGACCACGGTTGCGGAAGACAGGGCGAAGAGAGCGGCGGCGGTCGCACCTAGCAGCTTGCTGGTCATGGGCATATCCTTTTGCCTGAAGGCCATTCATGTTCATGCCGCCGACCCCATCACGAGGCCGGCGTACGTCTTGAACGATGATCCTTGGCTTATCCGTCGCTCGGACTGCCAAAAAACTTCCGGCGGGGGTCGTTTACGCCGTCAGTATATCACGACGCCGCGGACGCTCTTTCCGGAGTGCATGAGCTCGAAGCCCTTGTTGATGTCTTCGAGCGGCATGGTGTGGGTGATCATCGGA
>JAAMEZ010000050.1 GCA_013322215.1 Martinezella rhizogenes | reverse complement strand
GAGCCCCCGCTGAAACCTCGCGAGGGATGATTGAAACATGGGTCAAATCTCAGTGATAATTTCCCGCTATCCCGGGTCAGTTCTCAGTGCAAATCAACAGGTCTGGCATCAAGCTGTGCAATATCTCCCGATAGTAGCGATCCCACGCTGGCTGTACGAGAGTGACATGCCTATGGGGGTGGCCGGATAGGATCTGCTTATGCAAGTCGAGCTCATCAATTTCGGCAAGGTTTTTCGAGATGACCTGGTGCATCGCACGTTTCATGTTTTCCGTGTTGGAGATGCGACCTGATCCGGGCCTACCAACATAGTAGTCGCACAGCGTCTCCTCCACAGCCATCGGTGCCGTGTCTTTGGTGTATCGGAGAATAAGATCCCAGTCGACGAGCCTCGCAAGCTTGGTATCGAAGACCCCATATCTTTCAACGCACTCCCGGCGATGGACGAAGACATTCATATCAATGAAGTTTTGATATAGAATAGACTTTCTTTCGAAAGGAAAGAAGAAGCTTGCCGACGGATGTTCGTCTTCGTCTAGAAAAAGAAGCCTGGAATAGGCCGTCTTCTGTTCGCTATTGTCCGAAAATGCTTTTACGACTGTCGAGGCAAAGTTCGGCCTCCACGTATTGTCACTGTCCAGATATGCGATAAGCTCGCCAGTTGACAGTTGCAGACCTACATTTCGAGCCGCACTAACGCCGCCATGCGCAGTTTTCTTGTATCGTAACTGTATCTTGTTGGCAAAGCTTGACAAAAATGCCTTGGCTACGTCTCCGGTGCCATCAGTGCTTCCATCGTCTACCAAACACAACTCTAGCTGGCCGATATCTTGTTCGACAAGTGAACTGAGCGCACGAGTTATCACACTTGCTCGATTCCAAGCTGGCATAATTACTGATAGCAAATGGGTCACTTCAAAGATTCACAGCGATGACACTTCCTAAGCGGGAACCATAATGATACGGAAAGCGTGATACAAGCCGATCGGCTGTCAAAAAATGAGCAGTTGAAGAAAATTGTGGTTATGGCTGCATTGAAGCTTGTGCTGGTCAGGCACGCGGAATCGAAAGGCAACATCGCTGGCTCGCTCACTGGCACGGACGCGGATGAGCTTAGCGAGGAGGGTGAAAGACAAGCAATTGTGTTGTCGGATTCACTAAAGTCGTTTGGTGTATTCGATGCGGTTTATGTGAGTGACACCGAGCGCACAATTCAGACGGCGCGACTGGCTGGATTTGATGTAATGCTAGTTACGAGCCTCTTGAAGGAAACGAATGGCGGAACCTGGGGCGGGCGGCCACGATCAAAATTTGACGCAGAATTTCCGGATTTTTTCAACCCTCTCGATCTTGAAAGGTCATATCCAGACGGAGAAAGCCATTCCGAGATGGGAAAGCGAGTGCTGAGTTTCATCAGCTCGGAAGTGAAGCCCAAGCACAATCAAAAAGTATTACTTTTTACACACCTCGGGCCCATCAACATCATACTGCACACACTGTTCGATATCGAACTAAGCCGATTCCCAATGTTCAAATTGCGAAACTGCGCGATTGTAGAGCTCGATATTTGCTTGGTGGACGGGAGCATGTTGTTGAAAAAGGCGAGCTTCTAAGTTTTTCTGTCACTCTATCGTAGCATCAAGGCTAAGGCTGAAGCCGCATACTTGATATGGAGTGCGCTCCCCACTCGCAAAGCCGCATTTTCAACCAGCTTCCGCCTCGCGTCAGGGTTATCGACGAACATCGCGATGGCCTTTATCCATGCATCACGCTGGTTCTCAACCAGACGGCCGTGGACACCGTCGTCTATTACCGTTTCGTAAACCGGTACTCTTGAATAAACACCCGCAATGCCGGCTGCTCCGAATTCAATAAACTTGAAGGGATTTTTGCAAAGATTGAACTCGTAACTTCCCTCATCCTCCTTCCCCCCCAAGGGAACTAGGCCGATATCAAAGATACCTTTAAAGAGCGAGCGACGATAGGTCTCGAAATCAACACTTCCAAGCCATTGCCAGTCCTGTAGTCCCAGTTCATCTGGCGGAAAATCTCCATAGTACGTGAACTCGATATCTGGATACCTATCCCTGATAGCATCGATTGCTTGGAGCCATTCTTGTTTGAAATTTACGATCTTCAAAAAATCGGCGTTGACCATGCCGATGCGAAGCTTCCTGTCTTCGCGTGCTACGAGAGGTGACGATGCATATCTCTCGGTATATATCCCGTTCGGCAGAAGTTGAATATTTGAGCAAAGAGGCTTGTAAATTTTCAAGAGTCGAGGATTTGCAACGCTTACGATATCGCTAAGTGAAAGGAATTTGAGGATAATATCGATATTCGCCTGTGTGGGTTTTGCGCCGCTATAGGCCGGGTAGGCAAGAACATGGTCATCAACATCGTATAGAATGCGAGCGCCCTGCATCTTGGCTTCAAGCGCGTACTCAAGGGAATCGTCGTCAATTGCCTTATTGAAAAATACCCAGTCAGGCGTGTATCTCTTTCGAAGTTCGCTCGGGAAATCGACTAAAAAATCCGCTGTTCCTGCATCGCGCAGATAGTGCAACGGTTCCAATAGTCGAGCCGATATCGATCGAGACACATAGGAAGAGGCGACGTTCGAAGGACGGTTCGCGACCAAAACTCGGAGAACGCTCATAGCTATCGATCTTGCTCCAGCGTTTGCGTTGAACGATCCAAATAAAAACTGCTGCTGGTAGCCGCATTTTAAGCGAACCCAGTTACACTCTTGGTAACTGAATGGCAAGTTTCCAACTTTCCCCGCCGGCACGATATCGTCAGCCCATAGATGTTGAAAAGATTTGCAAGTTGATCTATGCGGGTTTGCTATAACTGAATTCTCAGTGGCCTTTAGGTCGAAAAGTGGTTAACGTAAATGCTTCAGCCGAAATACAAAGGTATCATCCTCGCCGGCGGCAAGGGAACACGGCTTTACCCAGCGACGATCCCAATCAGCAAGCAGTTGTTGCCGGTGTATGACAAGCCGATGATCTACTATCCGCTCAGTACGCTGATGATCGCCGGAATCACAGAGGTGTTGATCATCTCCACACCAAGTGCATTGCCCCTCTATCAGGAATTGTTGGGATCCGGCGAAACGCTGGGTATGCGTTTCGAGTACGCGATACAGGCGGAGGCGCGCGGTCTTGCCGAGGCTTTCATCATTGGAGAGCGCTTTATCGGCGGTGCGTGCGCGGCCCTCGCGCTTGGAGATAATATCTTCTATGGCACCGGCGTGGGCACGAGCGTGCGGCAGGCGAGCGAGCGCGATTCCGGTGCGACCGTTTTCGCCTATTCGGTAAGCGACCCAGAGCGTTACGGGATCGTTGAGTTTGCCGAAGATACGATAACCCCGATATCCATCGTCGAAAAGCCGAAGAATCCGAGAAGTCACTTCGCCGTTACCGGACTTTATTTCTACGACAACGACGTCATCGAGATATCGAAAGGCATCAAGCCCTCTTCCCGCGGTGAGCTTGAGATCACAACGGTCAACGACGTCTATCTGCAAAACGGGAAGCTTTTCGTCGAGAAGCTCGGTCGCGGTAATGCATGGTTCGACACCGGAACCCATGATAGTCTTCTTGAATCGAGCCAATTCGTACACACGATCGAAAAACGCCAGGGTCAGAAGATCGCATGCATTGAGGAAATCGCCTGGCGCATGGGCTTCATCGATGACGAGCAGCTCGCACAACTGGCTCATCCGCTTGTGTCGAGCGGCTATGGAAAGTACCTGCTTAACCTGATTCCGCGATAGTTTATCTATATACACGGAATTCGATTGGTCTGCCGTCTAGTAGCGGAAATTGTGATCGACGTCAGCAAAGCGCGTGGCGATGGCATCCTTTGGTGAAAGCAGCACAGTAAGTTTTGGCCAATCTATAGCAACGTCAGGATCGTTCCATAGGAGCGATCGCTCAGACGCGGCATCCCAGTATCCCGTCTGCCGGTAGGAAACGAGGGTATCATTCTCCAGCGCCATGAAGCCATGTGCGAAGCCCTCTGGAACATAAAACATGTGGTTATCTGTGCCAGCAAGCTCCGTACCCGTCCATTTACCATAGGTCGGCGATCCCAGCCGCAGATCCACGGCAACGTCGAATATCCGCCCGTGAACGCAGCGGACTAGCTTTCCTACCGCGTTTGGATTGACCTGGTAATGCAGGCCGCGAACGACTCCTTTTGAAGAGCGTGATTGATTGTCCTGTACAAATTGCGGCAACCCAAATTCCTGGAACGCGGAAGCGCGAAACGTCTCAGTAAACGAGCCGCGATCGTCTCCGAATTCCCTGTGTTCCAGGAGCAGGACGTCGGGGATAGCCTGAGGAATAGCCTTGAAGTTCATTTTTTTCCTTTCCTGGAGATGGCGATCGCGCTAGCAGCTTTGACGTCGATACAGATCCGATATAGGGACACTCCCTTAAGTACAAGGTAGTGCGGAGAGCTTTCATGCGCAAAACAGCAATGGTCACTGGTGGAGCGGGCTTTATAGGATCAGCAGTCTGTCGGTATCTCATTGGCGAAACAGATTACGATGTCGTCAATCTGGATCTGTTGACCTACGCTGGTGATCTTCGCTCGCTCGACTCCGTCAAATCCAGTCCGCGCTTCTCGACCATACAAGGTGACATTGGTAATAGCGAGCTGGTGGGTGAAATCCTGCAACGTCACCGCCCGTCGGTCATTCTGCATCTCGCGGCGGAGTCTCACGTCGACCGCTCTATCGATGGGGCGGCGCCGTTCATCGAGACCAATATCGTCGGCACCTTCCGGCTTCTAGAAGCTGTCCGTGGCTATTGGTCGGCACTCTCAGCCGCCGAGCAAACGGAATTCCGTTTCCTGCATGTCTCGACAGACGAGGTGTATGGTACGTTGGGCGACGATGGACTTTTCTCGGAAACGACGCCCTATTCGCCAAACTCGCCTTATTCTGCATCGAAGGCTGCATCGGACCATCTGGTCAATGCTTGGCATCATACCTACGGCCTGCCGATTGTCATTTCGAATTGTTCAAACAATTATGGTCCGTTCCAGTTTCCGGAAAAGCTCATCCCGCGCATGATTACGACCGCGCTGGAGCATGGCTCGTTACCGGTATACGGCGCCGGAAACAATGTCCGCGACTGGTTGCACGTGGATGATCATGCGTCCGCTCTGTGGCTTGTGGCGATGAAGGGGCGCCTTGGTGAAAAATACAATATCGGTGGGCGCAACGAGCGCCGCAACGTCGATGTCGTTCGCACCATTTGTTCCCTGTTGGACGAGTTGGGGCCTCCTGCGCCGCAAGGAGGATATGAGAGCCTTATCACCTACGTAACCGACCGCCTCGGTCACGATCATCGCTATGCGATAGATGCAACGAAGATCGAAACCGAACTCGGCTGGAAAGCGAAATATGATTTCGACCACGGTCTGCATGCCACCATCTTGTGGTATCTTTCCAACGAGTGGTGGTGGCGGCCTCACAAGGAGGCTGCCGAGGCCCTCTATAAGGCAAAAGCCAAATGACACTCTTGATCTTGGGTAAGAATGGACAGGTTGCAACAGCCCTTGCGGAATTGGCCGAGGAACGCGGCCTCGAATGGGTTGCCTGGGGTCGGGGCGAGCTCGATCTTTCGGATATCGACCAAACATATACAGCAATCATGAAGTCAGGAGCGTCAGCCATTGTAAACGCTGCGGCTTATACCGCTGTGGATAAAGCGGAGAGCGACGCTGCCTCGGCGATGCGTCTGAATGCGGATGCCCCAGCGATCATAGCACAGGCCGCAAGGGAGCTCGATGTCCCCTTTGTGCATATCTCTACAGATTACGTCTTTTCGGGCGATAAAACGACACCCTACACCGAAGACGATGCGATATCGCCAATCAGCACTTATGGCCTGAGCAAGGCTGAAGGCGAGAAGCGAGTGCGTGAGGTCTATTCGGCAGCCACCATCCTGCGCACCGCCTGGGTTTTTCACGAGAGCGGAAGCAACTTCGTCAAGACCATGCTTCGCCTCGGCGGGGAGCGCAAGGAACTGCGCGTAGTCGCCGATCAGTATGGCAATCCTACCTATGCGGGCGATATTGCCTCAGCCTGCTTGAAGATTGTTGAGATAGCAAAGGCTCGCTCGCGCAACGTCGCGGGGACATTCCATTTCGCCGGTCGGGGATATACGACATGGCACGGGTTTGCCGAGGCAATTTTCACCGAAGCGGCAGCGCAGGGATGGACAGTGCCCGACCGTGTGACAGCAATCTCGACTGCCGAATATCCGACGCCGGCGAGACGACCAGCCAATTCACGTTTTGATTGCAGCCGGATCGCCGACATGCTGGAAATTGAAGCACCACACTGGCGCGACTCTTTAGCTCACTGCCTGCAGCGGTTGGCGGTGACCAGGGGTTGATCGCTCCTGCATCAAGGCAGGAAAGCCTAGGCCTTCTTTTGCTCCCATTTGCTTATTAGTTGGAGCTTGTGGGATGGATGACCCGGATGCTTTTAATCTCGAGAAGAGGATGATTAATATGTTAGTTGAGACACAGGCGACGAGCCCGTTGAATCCGTCGCGGTCTGAACCGACTGAGTCCTTGCGGATACAGAAGTCGCCACCTGGCGTGTATAACAACATCAAATTGGCCTATTTCCTGGCTTGGTACGATGTGCGGCACCGCTATGCCCGATCGGTGATCGGCCCTTTTTGGATCACGCTACAGACAGCAATTTTCGCAGGCTGCATTGGCTTTGTCTTTAGCGCTATATCGAACGTCTCCGTTCCCGACTTCCTGCCGTATTTTGCGGTCAGTTTCGTCATGTGGAACTTTTTGGCCGGTGCGACCAACAATGCGACGACGACCCTGCTAGGTGCGGGCGGGTTCATCAAAGATCGTGGCCTGCCTGCCTATGTCTTCTATGTCCAGTGCTTTTTCCGGCATCTGCTGTTTCTCGCCCATAACATCGTCGTTCCGATTATTCTTTTCATCTTTCTCGGAGGGGCTACGTTCCTCGGTCTCCTCATGGCTCTTCCAGGGCTGATCATCTTCATGGCGGTGACGCTTTGCCTATCGCTCGTGGCAGGAACGCTTGCCACACGCTATCGAGACGTGCAGCCGTTGGTCGAGTCATTTATGAACTTGGCCTTCCTTGCGTCTCCGATCATGTGGAAACCGCATGTGGTCGCGGGTCGCGACTATCTGCTGCACTATAACCCCGTGGTGCATTTGCTCGCGATCTGGCGAGAGCCATTGTTGAACGGCGCCATGCCTTGGCATAGTTTTATCGTGTCGCTGGGACTCCTCGCAATTCTTGCCCTGTTGAGCTGGTTTGCGCTAACGCGCCTGCGCAACGCAGCTTTTTGGATCTGAACAATGGCTACGATCACGCTTAAGAAAGTCACACTTGACTATCCGATCTACGACCTGAACGACAAGTCTCTGAAGAGGCTTTTGCTGTCCGCCGCGGGCGGATCTACGGAGAAAACAACTGTCATCCGCGCCCTCCACGAGATCGACTTTGAGGTTAAAGCTGGGGAACGCATCGGGCTGTACGGGCCAAACGGTTCCGGCAAGACAACGCTGTTGCGTACGATAGCGGGTATTTTTCCAATATCCGGCGGCAACATCTCCGTCGCCGGTCAAATAACACCTTTGCTCGGGCTTGCGATCGGCGCGAATATGGAAATTTCGGCCGAGGACAACATCAGGCTCTTGCTCCGCGTGGACGGCATCAAACCAACGAAAGAGCTTGTCGATTCGATCTGGGAGTTCACGGACCTAGAGGACAAGATGCGCCGCATGCCCTTGCGCACGTTCTCTTCGGGCATGCTGATGCGCGTGCTTTTCTCAGTCTCGACGGCGTTCTCACCGGAGATCCTTCTTCTGGATGAATGGCTGAGCGTCGTTGATGAAACCTTTTCCAAGAAGGCCGAGCGGCGCATGGAGGATCTGGTTTCCCGTTCGAAGATCCTCATCATTGCATCCCACAACATGAAGATGCTTGAGCGTGTTTGCACACGCATCGTGCGGCTAGAGCACGGGCATATCAAATCCGATGAAGCTGTCGTGCGGGCGCAGAAGATTGATGGTGCGGAAATGCCTGCAACTGCAGTTAGCTGACCTATAATACAGAGAGAACAGCGTTGAGCACAGTGCATATTCATGCCCGGGATATCGTTTTAAACGACGCCGTCGGCAGCTTCGCGCGGCAGATCGCCATTCTAGCGGAGAAAGCAGGGCACGATGTTCGGCTTTGGGCTGAACATACAGACGTTCAGGAGCCTCACCCTGTTGAAACCCGCTCGGCATTTTGGACGGCAATCCAGCCGCAGGATGTCATCTTTTTCAATCATTCGATCTTCGATCCTGCGCTTGAGGATGTTATCGCTCTACCGAATCCTAAAATTGTTTATTTTCACAATATCACACCGCCTGATCTGATTGATCGAGCTGACGAGCGAACAATCGAAAATTGCCGGCTGGGCCTCGAGCAGCGTCCACTTCTCGCTAAGTTCGATGTCATCATGGTCAATTCGGAAGCGACGGCGAAGTGTCTGCTCGAGGCGTTCGATGCGGATGCTTTAGCGCATCACAGGGACCGGATCGTCATCTGCCCGCCGCTCATCGGCGCGGACCGGTGGAATGCTGTTCAGGCCGAAGGTCTCCGAGCTGCGTCGGATAAGCAAAATCTCCTCTACGTTGGGCGCATCGTTGCACATAAGGGCGTCCTCGACATTGTCGATATCGCCGGAGAGCTAGCGGCGCTGAAGATACCGATTGCACTCGATATCGTCGGTGGTCCCGCAAACGGCCCCTACGTCGATCTTGTCAAGGCGCTCGCGAAGACGATCGAGGAAACCCATGGTGTGCCTGTCACCTTCCATCATGGGATATCGGATCGCCAACTGAAGACGCTCTATGAAATGGCGACGGCCTGCATCGCGCATTCGTCTCACGAAGGGTTCTGCGTACCCGCCCTCGATGCGCTGGCCTTTGATAAACCGATGTTCGTCACTCCCGTTCCCGCAATATTGGAAGTGTTGGGGTCTGCGGCATTGCTAATTCGGGAAGATGACAAGGCAGCAGCGGCGATCGCGGCTTTTCTTATAGATGGCGACCACGCTGGCCACGCCTCCTTGCGGAAAAAACGCTTTGAGGAACTGCGGACAGAGGCTGACGGCAGGCTTATCCTGGCTGCCATCGAAGGGTTGGGAGCGGCCTGATGCGCGTTGTCTATGCGACTTATCCCTGGGCATTCGAAACACCGGGCGGTGGCGAAATACAGCTGCTGAAATATGAACAATATCTGCTCAACGCCGGCGCGGATGTGGTGCGGTACGATCCCTGGCGTGGCGGCCTCGACAAGGCAGACATATTCCATTTTTTCTCGTGTATGGGCGGCTCCGTACATCTGTGCAACTACGCGAAGGCGCGGGGCATTCCTCTCGTCATTTCCGCCAGCCTCTGGCTGACGGAAGAAACCCTGCACCTCTACCCAATCGCCGAAATCGCCGCGCAGCTTTCCTTGGCTGATGCGATCGTTGCCAATGGCGATATAGAAAGCGACCGTATCTCGACCATACTCGGTCTACCGCGCGAACGCTTCCATACGGTGCGCAACGCCTGCGATCCGTGGTTCGGAGAGCCGGTTGACCCTGGACTTTTCCGCTCCGCCTTCGAGGTTGACGGGCCGTTTGTGCTCAATGTCGGCAATATCGAGCCACGCAAGAACCAGTTGGCTTTGATCCGCGCGGCAAAGCAAGCCGGCAAGCCATTGATACTCTTTGGTCATATCCGAGACGCAGAATATGGTAAGGCTTGTCTCGCAGAAGCCGGTCCGAATGTCCGCCATTTGGGCGCCCTTAATCACGATAGTCCGTTGCTGCGGTCTGCATATGCTGCTTGCGAGGTTTTCTGTCTGCCTTCGACGTTGGAAACGCCAGGCCTTGCTGCTTTGGAGGCATCGGCTGCAGGTGCACGGCTCGTGGTTACCGGCGAAGGCTCCACCCGCGAGTATTTTGGAGATCATGCTCTGTATGTCGACAGCGACGATGTAGAAGGAATTGCCGTTGCGTTGATGAAAGCAGCAGAAACACCGCCATCGGAGCAGCTGCAGCGACACGTAAATAAGAATTTTACCTGGAATCGCGCCGTCGAGCCGCTGCTGGAACTCTACCACAGGCTTGCGGCTGCGCGTTGACAGGCGACCCTATTTGCCGTTACCACGGCGCATTTCACGCGGAATTTCAAAGGCTGGAAGACAATGATTCTTAGCGCTCTTCGGAACAGCATTCGCGGGGCCTTGGCAACGATCATCGTCTACCCCCTCACAGAGCGCTATGAAGCTCGCGATATTCGCAGCAAAACGAGATGGGTTAGAGAAGAGATTGACCGCCCGTTTGCAGAGCGACGTGCGCGTGCGGTGGCGCGCCTTGCCGAAACAGTCGTCTTTGCCGGCGCCAAGGTGCCGTACTATCGTGATCTGTTCAGTTCGATCGGCTTCGATCCGGTGAAGGTGGCTGCGGACCCCCGATATATCGAGGATTTGCCATACCTAACGAAGGATATCATTCGCGAACAGGGTCAAAGGCTGCTGCGCGAGGATCGGGACGGCATGCGGATTCATGTGGCCAAGACCGGCGGCTCGACTGGACCGTCCGCTCATATCTATTATGATCAGGAGGCGGCTGACTGGTCTTCTGCCATCACCCAGGAAAGCCGCCGTCGCGTCGGGAACACGCACTGGCGTAGCGAGCTGCATTTTGCCTCGAAATTTCCGGAGGTATTTCCGTGGCGGGACCGCATGCGTGAGCATGTGAAGTGCTTTGCCATGAATCGCGACAATATCTTCTTCGCAACATTCGCAAGCGAGGAACTCGAACAGATATGGCGCAGAATAAAGTCGATCCGGCCACATCTGGCGCATGCCCATCCGTCTACCGCCGATCAGCTCGCAGCCCACGTCGAGGTGACCCGCGGCAAGGATAAAGGGTTCCAGATCTTCGAATCTTCCGGCGAGTTGCTCGAGGCGCGGCAGCGAGAGCGCATCGAAAGAGTGCTGCAATGCCAGGTGATTGATCGCTATGGCTTGGCGGAAGCCGGCGTGATCGCCTACCAGATCGATCCAAAGAGTTCCGATATGCGATTTTACGAGTTTTTCGCATGGCCAGAGTTGCGGACGGAAGAGGAAACAGGGTTGACGGATATCCCTGAAGGTGCCCGCAGTGGTGAGTTGGTGATAACTCCACTTTTCAACAGGATGATGCCACTGTTGCGTTATCGCACTGGCGACAACGCCATTCTAGCGCAGCAGCCGAGCGGCATTATCATTCCCCGTATGGTTGGCCGAGTTCACGACGTGATCATGTTGGGCGGCACGCCACTCCCCACCCACTTTATCCAGGACGTGCTTGATCGCGTCGGTGGCATTCGCGAATTCCAGATTCAGATGCTCCATGGCAAGCCGGTCTTTCGGCTTGTGCCAGAGGATACCGCCGACACGAATGCTATCCGGGAACGCATTGCCTCGTGGTGGTCCGATGATGTCGAGGTCGAGTTCATCACGCCAGCTGACCTAAAGCTGGTCGGCCTGCGCCAGAAATTCAGGCATTTCGTATCAGAAGAGGCATCGGGTCAATGATCACCGTATTTGCAGCTAAACCCGATGATTCCACCACCGAGATCGTCGCGGAAGCATTCCGCCGATCGGTAACCCGGGGTCTGGTAACGGTGGCATCCGACGATCCCGTGCCGTCTATTAGGGACGGCAATGTTTATGTCTTCATCTCGCCCCGGGTGGATCAAGCGCCCCTTGTCGCTGCGGCTTCTAGGTCAAACGCCAAGTTGCTTCTATTTGGTCACTTGCCCGACAAAGTCGCGTCCTTGGCAGGACTGGCTGCACCAGGCCCCATAGCTTCCGGATGGGTAGATGCGGCAGCATGCCCGCCGACTCCAGTCTATACGACAACGCGATCATCGGCGATGGTCAGCTGGAACGAGCATCCCCTGGCGAATGCATCACCATTTTCATCGCGACCTTTCTTGCGGTTTGACTATGCCGACGAATGGAACAACTTAGGATACGGACGGATTACGGCCGATGGCGGGTCATGGTCTATTGCGATGACGAGTGAAGCTCTCGGCGCAACGGCGCTCGCAGTCGCTTCGGCACCGGGTATTGCGGAAGATCTGCCGTTCGTCACTTTGCTAGAGAATGAGACGGCGTCCATCCTTTGGTGGAATCGTCCAACGGGTCCGGTTGACAGTGCCGAATGGGCCGTAATCGAGGCGTTCCTCGCGGATTGGCGGCACGAGGACAGGCCGTGCATTCCGGTCATTGGCGAAATTCCGCACGGATATGATGCAGCAGTGACGATGCGCCTGGATTGCGATGAAGACATTGCGTCGGCGCGGCCATTGTTCGAACTCTACCGCTCGCGTGGCCTACCTTTCTCGGTGGCGGTCAAGACTGCTCAAGAAGACAAGGACGAACACGTCGCGTTGATGAAGGAGGTTCTGGATGCCGGTGGCGCTGTTCTCTCGCACTCTGTGACGCATGCACCCCGCTGGGGAGGCTCCGGAGAAGCCTGCGAGATAGAAGCTCGAACCTCTTCAGAATGGCTCGAGCAGCGACTGCCGGGCTTGACCGTGCGCTATGCCGTATCGCCCTTCCATCAGAATCCCGCCTACGTGCCGGCAGCGCTGAAGCGCGCGGGGCTGCAGGGTTTCGTTGGTGGTATCATCGCCAACGATCCGGAAATGCTGATGGCCAAGGGGGGAACGATACCGGGTGACGGGTCGGGAATTGTTACGCATAGCCAACAGTGCATGTTGCATGGTGATTGTATTCTGAAGGAAGGGGATCCATTGGCGATCAACAAGCAGGCTTTCACGGTGGCGGTTGCTGCCGGAAACCTGTTCGGCTATCTCGATCATCCATTCTCGCCGCGCTATGACTACGGGTGGGGGTCTGAGGAACATCGCCTGTCGCGGCATCGTGAGTTTATCGACCATATCGAATTAGAAATGGCGGGTCGTCCGATCCTTTGGCTCAATGAAGAGGATACCTTGGACTGGATCGCGGCCAAGATGCGCCTAACAATGCGAGAAACAAATAATGGCTTCGGACTGACGGAAGGTACTGCGGTTGGAACCCCGTCAGGTCTCGCATTCTCTGTCCGTTGGCGCGGTGCCACCCTGGCATTGGCGGATTTTGTCGATGGCTGAAATCGGCATGCGTCATGTCATGATCATCGTAGGCACGCGCCCCGAGGCAGTTAAGATGGCGCCGGTCATCAAGGCGCTCTATGCGCGGCCGGAGGCTTTTCGCTGTACGGTGGTCTCAACGGGACAACATCGTGAGATGTTGCGCCAAACATTGACCAGCTTCGGGCTTTCCGTGGATGTCGATCTAGACATCATGCAGCCCGATCAAACGCTTGCCTCGTTGACAGGAGCTGCGATCGGTGCATGCGAAAAGATCTTTCAAGCTGCAAGACCGGACGTCGTCCTTGTGCAGGGGGATACGACGACGGTTCTTTCGGCATCATTGGCTGCACATTACGCACAGATTCCAATTGCTCATGTGGAAGCGGGCCTGCGGACCTATGAACGCTACAACCCATTTCCGGAGGAAATGAACCGCAAGCTCGTTACGTCGTTGGCTACCCTGCATTTTGCGCCGACAGAACGGTCGGCACGACAATTGCGGAAAGAAGGCGTCCCTCCATCAAAGATCTTCGTTACCGGCAACACCGTCGTCGATGCGCTGGAAGAGCTTCGAGGCAAAGTGACCACCGGTGATATCTCGCCCGCCGTCAGGGAGCTGGTAGCGCGAAGCCAAGGACGGTTCGTGCTCGTGACGTGCCACCGCCGGGAAAGCTTTGCGCATGACCTCAATGTCATTGTCGACGCGATCGCCACGCTGGCCAACCGCTTCCCCGATCGCACGTTCTTTTTTCCTGTGCACCTAAATCCAAATGTCCGCGCACTGGTGATGCCAAGGCTGAATGAGATTGAGAATGTCGTGCTGGCGGATCCGGTTCCCTATGCAGATATTCTATTTTGTCTCTCGTCTGCGGAGCTGGTGATGACGGATTCGGGAGGCTTGCAGGAAGAGGCTCCCTCATTCGGCGTGCCGGTCATCGTGTTGCGCAGGACGACGGAGAGGCCAGAGGGGGTACGCGCCGGCTTCTCTCGCCTAGTGCCGATCGCGCGGAAAAATATTGTCTCCCTGGCGGGTTCCTGGTTGCGGTCTGGTCGCAAGACAATGCTAGCTGGAAGACCCAATCCTTACGGACAAGGCAATGCCGCGGCGCGGATCGTCGACATACTGTCAAAGGAACCGTTGCCGTGACCGGTAGCGATAAACGAATGACATTCGTCATGTTTTCGACAGCTGATTGGGCAGCACCTTACTGGACGAACAAGCAGCATGTCGCCGACCGCTTGGCCAAGCGGGGTCATCAAGTCCTCTATATCGAGTCACCCGGAATTCGTGCCCCTAGAGCCAATGCGCGCGATCTGTTCCGCATATGGGACCGCCTGAAGAGAGCGTTCATTCCCCCAAAGAAAGTTGACCAAACGCTCTGGGTCTATGCGCCGCTGACGATTCCATTCGGTCATAAGAGCAGGTTTGTCCGAGCTTTCAATCGATGGCTGCTTGGCTCAGCGATCCGCAAATGGCTGAAACGCAACCGCGATGGTGATGATGTTATTGTATGGACCTATCACCCCTATATCGACGGCATCACGTATGGTTTGCCGGTGCGGTCTACTATTTACCACTGCGTCGATGACCTTGCCGCCATTCCTGGCGTGGACGCCGATGCGTTTCGAAAAGCGGAAGTGACGCTTCTCAAAAGAGCGGATCGTGTCTTTACGACAAGCCCTTATCTTCAGTCTCACTGTGCGGCCGTGGCTGGAGAGCGCAGTGTCTACGAGCGCAACGTCGCCGATATCGAGCATTTTTCGCAGGCGAGGCATGCTGGAACGATCCCTGCCGAGTTGGCCAAAATTAGTGGACCGAAGCTTTGCTACACAGGAGTTTTGTCCGACTACAAGCTCGATTTCTCGCTCGTTGAACAATGCGCCATTGCTCGACCCGGCTGGAATTGGATCTTCATCGGAGACGAGCCAGAGGGCCAAAAGAGTCCAGCTGTTGGCCGCTTGAAAGAACTACCCAACGTTTATTTTTTTGGGTACCGGTCCTATGACACTCTACCGAACTATTTGCGTGGGACAGATATTGCAGTTCTTCCTAATCTAACAACAGGTTACATGTCGGGCGTTTTCCCGATGAAGTTATATGAATATATGGCGGCAGGGAGACCCATCATCTCTACAGCCATAGACGCGCTTGCTGATATCAAGGATCAAGTTGCCGTAGCGAGCGATCCAACGGAGTGGATTTATAACACCGAAAAATTGTTGGCCTCTCCACCTAAGGCTATCGGACTGCATGATCCCAGGCTTCTAAATTTTAGCTGGGAAGCGCGACTCGACCGAATGCTTGCACTGATATGAAGAAAATGTCTCTGAGCCGCGTTGTCGCTTTCACTTCCCGATTTCAATCGGAAAAAAGTTCTGTATCCCTTGCACCCCGGCGATAAGGACATTGGCGTGCAGCGCTTTAACATCTACGGTTGGACGGGTGATCTGAACTTTGATCTGTGCTGAGATACCGTAACCCGCCACAGCGTTGCACTGCGACCTGAGCGCACGGCACCTGCTACTGCTCCGCACAAGTACCGGACTGCGCGCCCTGTGTACAGCTTATCCGAGCACCCCATCGTTTACATAGGTCCTACCCTCAAAGATGCCAAACTCCAAGTAATGCACAAGAGGGTTGGTGCCGGAAGCCGCGACATCCGGGTAAAGTTTCAAATACCCTGCAGTATCAAACTTTGCGGAGGGATCTCGCCCCTCATGCCAGCCAAATTCCAAGTAATGCTGGAACGGATTGATTCCAGCAGCCGCTACGTCCTTGTATCTGGCCAAATATGCTGAGGTGTCAAAAAATGCGTCGGGATCTCGCCCCTCATGCCAGCCGTACTGGTTATAGTGCTGCTGTGGATCGAGATGGGCGGCCGCTACATCCGCGTTATTCTGGTAGTAGAATTGTCCATTAATTAGCAGATCATTCGCCGTGACAGCACGACCCTCATACATTCCGAAATGCAAATAATGCTCAAGCGGATCAATCTTTGCTGCGGCGACATCTGGATTGATCCGCAGATATTCCTTCGTATGGAACCGGTCAGAGGGATCTCGCCCTTCCTTCCATCCGAATTGATCATAATGCTGTAGGGGGTCAATTCCGGCAGCCGCTACATCATGATATTTCGCCAAATATTCGGATGTACTAAAGAAATTGTTCGGATCACGTCCTTCCTTCCAACCATTCTGATCATAGTGCTGATCCGCATCAACGCCTGCGTTGAGAACATCACGATTATGGGTGTAATAGAACATGTCATCGACGAGGCTGTCACTTTGAACAACCGCTCTATCGGAAAACTGTAGTTTCTCAATTGAAACCAAGCTTTCCACCGCTCCGCCGCCCTTGACTATCATTGCGCGGTAACCGTAGTCGACCGTCGCCTGCGCTAGGCTAAAGTCAAAGACGGCCGTGTCAAAACCAGCTCCGCCGTCTAGCCAGTCGTTACCGGTGCCACCCTTTAGTGTATTGTTTGCGGCATTGCCGATAATCGTATCGTTGCCGGATCCGCCAATTGCGTTTTCGATCAATGAGCGGCTATCGCCATGATACTGCAGGGCATTATAGACATTGCCGTGTGCGAAGTTGCCATCCCCGAGGTAGGCGCTTTGTTCAGCGGACATCAATGACCAGCTGCCCGGTTTCAAATCTATAGACAGATTTGTTGTGTAGTTTGAGAAATCATAGGTATCGTTCCCGCCACCATCCCAAATGGTGAGAAAAATGCGATTGTCGCCAGGCTTTCCCTGCCCGACACCATCAATGAACATTTCACCGGTCGTGGGTGAAAAGGTGTAAGTCGTGTCTCCGGAATGCGTCGTGAAATTAGCCCCGTACAACTTCTGGATGGCTGCAATATCGTACATCATTAACGATTGAGCAAAGCCGAAATCTTCATTTGTATAACCAAAGCTCGTTGATGCAGCAAAATAGGAGCGGTAGCTCATGACAGTGAATTCCATGCTGTCATGCCAAATACTCATCGTCGAGGAATTATAAAGTGAAGGCTGAAAAGAATGCTTGAGGCCGAGCGCATGTCCTATTTCGTGTAAAGTGGAGACCCAGGCATAATTGCCTTTAATCGGATCAGTCATCGCACTTGTGCCGGTCTGCGTACCAAACCAAACGTCGCCACCAAGATCAGAATTCGATGGAAAATACGTATAGGCGGTATCTTGCGCCTCATCCGACATACCAAACCGAATTGTGGCACTTCCCGCATCGGCTTTTTCGTTGAAGGAAAGATTCGAGACGGCGGCGTATTGTGCCAACGCAGAATTCACCGCAGCCTGCATGGTGACATTGAGTGGCTGAAACGTCAGCTGTTCCCCGGTGCTATAGCTGCCATACTGCGCGCCACTCGTCGGGAACGAAAAATCGAGTGAAGTTTGCGCCCAATACCGCCCGTAGATCAAGTCATCGGCATCGTCTCCAAAAACCGACACCGGATAGGTGATTGTTAGCATTCAATAGATCTCCGAGAGCAAGACGACTTTAACGGCCCATTTTCACTGAGCTGAATAAACGAGGAAAGGAAAGTCTGCAAGTATGAGTAGCATCATCTTTGCCACAATCCTTGATTTCCGGACGCCATCCATTTCCACATCGTTACTGTTCTTTAAACGCGCGAACCACCTGATCGGACAACGGTTTTGCCAAATATGCTAACATCGTTCGCTGATCCGTCTGGACGAATGCCTCCACCGGCATCCCTGCCATCGGTGTCAGATTACCGAGCCGTGCCCATTCGACCTCCGGTATAGTAACCCTTATATCATAGTAGCTCTGCCCCGTGCGTTGATCAGTTGTCAGGTCGGCCCCGATGCTCGTTATTCGGCCCGTCAATCCCGGCGTGGTGCGTTGATTGAAAGCCGAAAACCGAACCATCACCTCCTGCCCGACCGCCACTTGGTCGATATCCCGTGGTGATAGCTTAAGTTCCGCTGTCAGCGCATCCTTGTCGGGCACGATCTGCATGATCGCCTCACCAGGCGTAACGACCGTTCCGGTAGCGTGAACGACAAGCTGATGAACGATCCCTTCCTGAGGTGCGCGAATATCGATATGTTTCAACTCATCTTCGGCGGCAACAAGCCGCTCGGAATATTCGCCGATATCACTTTCGGCTTGGCGTAATTGGTCCGATATCTCGGTTCTTTGATCATCATCGACTTGAATAATCTGCAATTGAGTTTCAGCGATTTTTCCATTGGTTTGAGCCGCGGAGGCGACCAGGCTGCCAAGCTGGCCGGTGAGGTCCGCAGCATCACGCCGTAAGCTATAGACCCGCGTTGCGGGAATGATACCTTGCTCAAGCAATGGCTGAAGACTGGCGAGTTCGGCATTTATGATATCGATCGCCTGTCGTTTGCCTTCCTGCTGAGCGCCCAGCCCATCCGCCTCCTTCGAAAGCTGACGGACCCGTTCGGCCAATTGCGCCTTGCGGCCTGTCCTGGATGAGCGTCGATCTTCAAACAGCCGCCGTTCTCCATCAAGTATCGCCGCTACTTCCGCTACACCTTGTTCGTTTAGAAGGTCCTCTGGAAAAGTGATTGATTCTTTCGCATCTCGTTCTGCCGAGAGCCGAGCTACACGCGCCGAAAGTTCCTTCAGACGCTTCGAAATGATGGCACGATTGGCACGGGCCTGCGTATCGTCGAGATGCACGAGTATTTGGCCAGCTGCAACGAGATCGCCGTTTTTGACGAATACCTGGCCAACAGTACCGCCCTTTTGGTGCTGGATGGGCTTGACATAGCTGTCAACAACCAACGTGCCAGTGGCGATAACGGCACCCTGAAGACGAATGGTGGCTGCCAACCCTCCCAAAACGCCAACGAGAAGGACAACGGCGGCGAGCGCAACCAGCGTCAGGCGGCGGACGGCGCGTTCAGCAAGCGGCGTAAGAGCGCCGTTCATTGTGCCATCTCCTCACCGCCGATAATCAGCCGGACGGGTTGAGGCCCCGGGGGTCCGGGTTGCGTTGTCCTCCTGAGAACCTCATCTTTCGGTCCGAAAGCCTGCATTTGGCCATTCGTCAACACGAGAACCTTGTCGACCGCAGCAAGCGCGCTGGGACGATGCGCAATGACGACGACAATGCCTCCACGGGCCTTCACGCTCAGTATCGCTCGCGATAGCGCCAGCTCTCCCTCAGCGTCGAGATTCGAATTCGGCTCGTCGAGAATGATCAGGAATGGCTCACCATAGAGCGCGCGGGCCAGCGCAATGCGCTGCCGCTGCCCGCCCGACAACGCTGACCCTTGCTCGCCGATCTTCGTTTCAAAGCCTTTGGGAAATTGCAGGATCATGTCGTATACGCCCGCCGTCTTCGCAGCAGCAATGATCTTGTCCGATGTCGCATCCGGATCAAACCGGGCAATGTTTTCGGCGATAGATCCGCCAAACAGTGCGACATCCTGCGGCAAATACCCGATATGTTTGCCAAGTGCATGCGAATCCCATTGCGACAGTGCTGCTCCATCCAAACGAACCGCTCCTGTAACCGGTGGCCAAAGGCCGACGAGCCCCCGCGCGAGTGTGGATTTGCCGGATGCGCTTGGGCCGATCACACCAACTGAATCCCCCGCCTGGAGCTCGATCGATATGTTTCGTACGATCGAGTTCTTGGACCCCGGCGCCGCAAGGTGCAGATTTTCCACTTTTAAGGCTTGCTCCGGCTTGGGCAACGCGACCTCTCGCCCATCGACAGACATCAAGTCGGCCAACCTCACTAGGCGCGACCAACTATCTCTGGCGGCAACAAAGCCCTTCCACTGGCTAATTGCCAATTCGACCGGAGCCAAGGCTCGGCTGAGGAGAATAGAACTCGCAATCATGATGCCGCCCGAAGCTTCCTGACGAATGACGAGGATCGCGCCAACGGCAAGCACGACTGATTGCAGTATCATCCGCAAAATCTTCGAAATTGTCCCGAGGGTAACGGTTACGTTTGACAAGCGTAAATGATTGCCCAGATAGCGGCTATTGATCTCATCCCACTTCGTGCCAAGCATATGGCCGAAGCCCATTGCAAGCACAGCTTCGGAGTTTCTACGCGTTGCTTCCGCCAGCGCCATACGCTCCGAAATGATCTTGGCTGCCTCTTTTGCGGGTTCGCGAGACATCCGTTCGGTCAGGATTGTAAGTCCGACGAGTATCAACGCACCGGCAAGAGCCGTGACTCCTATCCAGATATGAAAAAGGAAACACAAACCGAGATAAAAAGGCATCCACGGAATATCAAATAGAGCAGTTGGCCCCGGCCCGGAAAGAAAAGAGCGTACGACGTCAAGATCCCGTACGGGCTGGAGACCATCTCCGTGCATTTGCATGCGCGCGGGAAATAGAACAATAGAATCGTAGACTGTTGTTCCAAAACGCTCATCGACTGAGAGTCCTAAACGCACCAAGAGCATTGAGCGGACAACTTCTAGAAATCCCTGGAAGGCATAGAGCGTCGCTGCAATGATACCAAGGCCGACGAGAGTCGGCAGACTACGCGCCGGGATCACTCGGTCGTAGACCTGCAGCATGAAAAACGAGCCGGTTAATGCAAGAATGTTGACCAGGGCGCTGGTCGCCCCGATACCGAGAAAAGCCATTTTCAGCGACGATAGCACCGCCATCAGAAATGATCGCGGCGGCTTAATAGCGTTATCGAACACGTCTAAATTCCCCGCGCGCTGTTGCCGGGAGAATGTAAGCCGCCCGACCGAAAAATTGCTGCAGCCAAACGGTCTAATAAAAATGAGTTATTCGCGTCCTTGAACATAAAGGATAGGTGCCTTCTCCGGTCACTGATATATTTCAGCCTCGCCCAACTTACTTCAACAATTGACGTGCAGAGCGTAGGGCGGGCCAATCGGCTCAGAGCAAAACGAGCCACTGGGGTGATCGATGAACGTGTTATAAAACGCTGTACCGGCTGCTTCATGCTGCATCAACGGCTGATCGTTATTCTACAACGGAATCCAGTTTTCACCGCACTTTCCGATTTAGCACCAAAACTTTAAAGATTGTTGATTGCTCTAAGAACATGCCCCCAGGCGGTGGCGTCGAGAATTTACTCGTCCTTAGGTATTGTGCGTGTTGGTTGTCCTGGTCAAGTTCTTTCGCCTCTGCCTCGTCGTTCTGGGCTAATTCGCTGTGATGTTCTTAGAAAAAGCTATCCTTCCGGTCTCAAGGATATGGCGGTGACAGGTGAAACGACCCAACAACGCGGTGGTCATCCTGACTGCGCGACGACAAACAAGGTGAGACTCATCGTCAATCAGGATGAGACCCGGCGGCGGGGGTGTGACGAAAGGAGGGCGTAGCTCGACTGGAGTTACACCCCGCCGCGGCGCAATTTTCGGCGTCTCATGATCGCGGTCGGCCCGCTACGGTGGCGGTTTTCTGGAATGGAGAACCACCTTTGTGCCGGGTCGCCATTTAACCGATCATCAGACGAGATTATTCATGAAGTATCGACAAACGCATTCTGTTGAGGTCGCAGCCGCAAAGGCGTCGATCAGCCGGGCGACGGCTTTCCGTATCGAGAAAGAGCAGCGCCTCCCGTCACAAACCAAGCCGCCGCGGGGCCGGCGCCGACTCGATCCGCTTGAGCATAGCTTTGATGCGGAGTGTTTCACGCAGAACTGAGCCGGTTATAGAGTGAACCCCTGGGGCGGGACCACGGGAGACCGAAAACTGATACGCTCTGTGGGCCTCAATCGGAGATGGCTCATGAAATCCCGAGGACCATATCGGCGGCACTCGACGCCGTTCAAGTTGCAGCTTTGCCAGGATATTCGAAACGGTGTAATCGGACGGCGAGATGCGTAACGCACTTACGGTGTCTCAGCCAACCTCATCCAGTTGTGGCTGACACAGTTCGATCACGGCGAACTCAGCAACTGCAATAGTAGCCGCCAACCCCAAATACCATAGTGATAAAAGCATTTCTCGGCGGAGACACAGTCGGTGTTCCGAGGATGTCAATACTTAGACATCATACCGCTCGTACTTGTTGCGAAATGGAGCCTCAAAGTCATCTTCGAGACTAGTACGGTAGCGGCTTGTGAGGGCCAACTTTGCACGCGAGAAAACTGGGCGAAAGACGGAGAGTGGCAGCGTCAAGAGGAGGCGCAATCGCGTGGAGGCTTTCATAACAACACGCCTTACAGGCCCCGGCTCCGAGTCATCACCCAAAAGGAAGAGCGACAAGATCGATGCAGCCACTAAGACGAGGGCCAAAATAAGAAGGATCATTTCAATCTGCCCTTGTTGTTTAAGTAGGTGCATCCCACGACGGCTGTGTTTCGAATGCGCCTATATAGGCGCAATTGGAGACTATATTGTAGTTCAAGTTAGTTGCGAGAGCAACTTCAAGCGAAACTCACGAAGATTTGATTAGCGGGCGATAGCCACCTCTATTCGACGTGGTGACCTCCAGGAGCTCGGCGCGGACCGACCATCATACAAGCGGGGTCGGCAGGGGGGGTGTTGTCGTGCCCATGCGGGAAGAGGTTGTGCCGCCCCGGAAAAGTAGCTTAGCATTATAGTTGCATATTTCTTGATAGTCTTGAATCCATAGATCACCATGATTCAGAGGTCATGAAGGATGACGGGTGCATTAATCGAGACGACGCTTCTTTCGAGGTAATTTTCACCACACGTACCAACACTCACCGTAAGGATTGCTCCTGGCAACTATAGAAATTACTCAAAGTTGCACCTCACCTACAGCAATTTGGCAGACTGCACATTTTGGAGATCAGAGCCAAAATATAGCGACAATCAGGATTATGCACGTAAGCACCACAGCAACAACTGCCAGGGCGCTTTTCCATTCCTGTTCGATATATAAAAGATCCTCATCCATCGCATCCGTCTCTGCCCGAGCGTTGGTAAGAGTATGCCCTCAAATTCACGCACGAGTCGACTAAATAATTCGCCTCACAGCCGGGAGGGGATACAGAATAAGCTGGCTGGAATTTCGCCCAGCTAGGCAGAGCGTTTAAAACGTCGCTCCATCTTTCAGCTTGGAATAGTCATCCCATCGATGCTCATAGCAGTGGCATAGCGTTTCGCCCGCGCCAATATCTTATCCGAAGCCGCCCCATCTCTTTCAGCCTGGATTCTGTGACCGTTGATCGAGTTGGACGATATCCCTCAGGTGTCCAAGCTCTTCGAACACCAGGTTCAGATCGCCTCTTGCACCGCCACCGAGCGAGGGCGCGATGTTTGTCGTGAAGTTCTGCAATGTCTTCATAGAACAAGCAAAGCGCGTCGCGTACGGGGTGCCGGCTGCTTCAGCCTCAGCCTGGAGATCGAGCGCGACACTGCCGCACTTTTCCGATGAAACCCTCCACATCGCACGTGATTGATGCTGGGCCACCGAACAAATGGGCCATTAGCAGGTCGTGTATCACGCAACGACCATCTAGCTCGGCTACTCGCTTTCCATCGTGGTTTGATATGACCGCTAACCCTAATGTTTAGGGCAGGAACCCATTCTTATTACAGGCATCAGGTCACCATTGACGCCAATCAATCTCTGAGACGACTGGCAAATCAACAAATTGACACGATTTACAGAAAATTGGCTGGGGAACCTGGACTCGAACCAAGATTAACGGAGTCAGAGTCCGTCGTTCTACCATTGAACTATTCCCCAACGACCGCCAGGCGATAAGCCCCTTCGCGGTGAAGGCTGGGCCTCTATAATAGAATTCGTCGCAGATGCAAATAGTTTAACGCAGGCAAATGCATTTTTTTGGCGGAGCACCGTCGATGCGACAGACGATGCCCATGGTGGACGTTCAAGATCGATTATTTCACCAACGCAAGAGGCGCTTGCCGAGGACATATCCGACAGCCGTCACCATGGCGATCGCGATCGGGTACCAGAGCAGGACGAAAAGGGGGCTGTCGTCTGTGCAATTGGAAGCATAGAAGGTCGCGGCGACGCCACTGGCGGCAAGGCCGGCGACGGCGCCGGCTGCGCCCGGCTTTTCCGGCGCTCCATGACGCAGGGCGAAAAGGAAGCAGGCAAGCGGCCCGATCGACAGCAGCGGGATCAGTGTCAGGCAGAAGCGGGCATTGTGACCGATCATCCGCGCGCTCCAGCTGTCAGCCGGCATGACAGCCATTTCGGCGGCAACGGCGGTGACCAGCAAGATGGGCGCCAAGAGCAGCGTCCAACCCCACAGGCGCAGCGATGCGCCCGGCCGCCCGATGCGGAAGACGACGGCGCAGGCCGTTGTGGCGAGCGCGATGGTCACGACGAACTTGAACAGGAAGCGGACGGTCTCCATCGCTGTATCGATATCGGCTCGAAACCCGATCATGGCGAAGAAGATACCGCCGCTGATCAGGATGCCCGCGATAACCGCCATGGTCAGGGCCTTGCCGATCCGCATGCGGACCGGCGCATCCTGCGCCAGAAGATTGATGAGGTCATCGGTTTTCACTGGTCTCACTCCGATAGAGGGCCGCAAGCGCCTTCAACGCGCGGTGCAGTGCCACGCGCACCGCCCCTTCCGTCATCTTCAGCCGGTCCGCCGTTTCCCGGACGCTGCTTCCCTCGACGGAAATCGAGCGTACGATCGTCTTCTGCGGATCTCTCAACTGCTCCAACATACGATCGACATCGAACCGATCCAAGGAGTCGGCATGCTCTTCCGCCTCCAGAAAATCGATCACATCGTCGATCGGCACGCTCATATGTCGCCCACGCCGCCTCAGGCTGTCGATCAGCTTGTTGCGCACGATCGTCGAAAGCCAGGGTCCGATCGGGCGGGATGAATCCCACGTGCCGCGCTTCAGATGGACCGCCAGCAGCACTTCCTGAACCACATCCTCGGCCTCGCTCACCGGCGCACCCAGCTGATCGCAGCGCCTTTTCGCCATAGCGCGCAGATGCGGCGTCACTGCGGACAGGAAACGGTGGTAGGCCTGCGCATCGCCGCCAATGGCGGCGCGCATCCAGACTGCCCATTCCTCTTCGCGCGCCGAATGATTCATCCGACATCTCCTCTACGCGGGACCGCAGGCCTTCGTTACCGGCAATGGCACTTATTTTTCAAGTCCCTTCATTTCCGTGACAGGCTATCCGCCGATGCGTCCGGTAGGCCTCGTCGCCATGCTATTGCCGCCAAGGCAGATAGCCGGCACAATATAAATGACGTCGTCTCGAAAAAATTTCCGATGCGGCTGTAACATCCGGTCGAGACGCTCCGTAGACCTCGATGCAAGCCAATGACGGCTCGCATTCATCTAGGAGACAGATCCATGAAGAACAGCATCCTCACCCTGGCCATCGCAGGCTCGATCGCATCGGCACTTGCATCCGTCGCCGTCCCGGCATCGGCCGCCGATACCAAGGAAAAATGCTATGGTGTCGCCCTCAAGGGTCAGAACGATTGCGCCGCCGGTAAGCACGATTGCGCCGGCAAGTCGACCATGAACTACGACAAGATGTCCTTCAAGCTCGTTCCGACGGGCAGCTGCACCTCCATGAAGACCCCGAAGGGCCACGGCTCGCTGACCCCGGCCTGATCCGGAACCGGATCGATTGTCAATCATCGCTCGCAAGGAGTTTGTCATGAACAAGATGTCCGCACTCGCCCTGGCCGCATCGGTCGCAACCGCTGTGACGCTGGTTGCCGGTGCAACGACCGCCTCAGCCGCCGATGCCAAGGAAAAATGCTACGGCGTCGCCCTCAAGGGTCAGAATGATTGCGCCGCCGGCCCCGGCACGACCTGCGCCGGCACGTCGAAAGTCGACTACCAGCGGAACTCGTGGAAGCTCGTCCCAGGCGGAACGTGCGAAACGATCAAGACACCGAACGGCCACGGCACCCTGATGCAGGGTCCGGCCCCGGTCTGACCCCGATCAGACGAGGCAGCGCAAACGCGTGGGCGGCGCAGCCTTTTTCAGGCGCCGCCCGTCTTTCGAACGCAAAACCGCTTCGCAACTTTGCTGGAATTACTCTCACCCGGAGGCCCGCAATGAAACCGTCAGAACTTCCCCGCCGCGCTGGCGTCGGCTTCAAGCCGGAACATTTTGCCGCGATCAATGGCGGCGCGCAGCCGATCGGCTTCTTCGAAGTCCATGCCGAGAACTATATGGGCGCCGGCGGCCCGCCGCATGCACAGCTCGGCAAGCTGCGCGAGGATTATGCCGTATCCATCCATGGCGTCGGCCTTTCCATCGGCTCGATGCAGTCGCTGGACAAGGCGCATCTCGCTCGCCTGAAGATCGTCTGCGATCGCTACGAGCCAGAAAGTTTTTCGGAACATCTCGCCTGGTCGACCCACGACACGACCTTTCTCAACGATCTTTTGCCCCTGCCCTATACCGAGGCGACGCTCAAGCAGGTCTGCGCTCACATCGATGAGGTACAGACATTGCTCGGCCGCCAGATGCTTCTCGAGAATCCGGCTACCTACCTGCTCTTCGAGGAAAGCACGATCGAAGAAACGGATTTTCTCGCTGAAGTCGCCCGGCACACGGGCTGCGGCCTGCTGCTCGACGTCAACAATGTCTTCGTCGCCGCCACCAATCACCACATGGACCCACGGGCCTATCTCAAGCGCTTCCCGGTGCAATGGGTGAGCGAAATCCATTTAAGCGGCCATTCGGAGACCGTCGACGATGCCGGTGCGCCACTTTTGATCGACAGCCACGATACGCCGGTGAAGGACCTCGTCTGGGCGCTTTATGAAGAGCTGATCGGCCGCACCGGGCCGATCGCCAGCCTGGTCGAATGGGATAACGACGTGCCGGAATGGCCGGTTTTGCGGGCAGAAGCCGAAGCCGCCGACGCTATTTTGAAACGCGCCGCCGAACGTCGGGCAGCCTGAGGAGAGATCGATGTCTCTCGCCACGCAAAACGAATTTGCCGCTGCGCTCGTCGATCCCGACCGCGCCGTGCCGAAGGGACTGACGGCCTGGAACGGCCCACAGCCGGCACGGCGCTTCGGCGTCTACCGTAACAATGTCGCTATCGGCCTGATCGGCGCGCTTATCTCGCGCTTTCCGGCTGCGGAAAGGATCGTCGGCGAGGAATTCTTCGCCGCCATGGCCCATGAATTCATCCGGCTGCATCCGCCGCGATCGCCGCTGCTGCTTGCCTATGGCGATGATTTCCCCGATTTCGTCGAGAGTTTCGAACCGGCGCGGGAAATCCCCTATCTGGCCGATGTCATGCGGTTGGAGGCGCTCAGGGGGCGAGCCTATCACGCGGCGGATGCTCTGCCGCTCGATGCGGCTCTCCTGGCAACCATCGAGCCTGCCGGCCTGGCGGAGCTGACTTTCGTGCCGCATCCTTCCGCTTCGATTATGCGTTCCGCCCATCCGGCCGTCACCATCTGGGCGATGAACACCGGCGAAATCGAGCTTGCCGATATTGCCGATTGGACAGCCGAGGATGCTCTCGTCATCCGCCCGCAGATGATCGTCGAGGTGCATCGCCTGCCGCCGGGGGGCGCAACCTTTCTGGAGCAGCTGTTTGCCGGCGCAGCACTTGGCCGGGCCTACGAGGCGGCACTTGCCGACGCCGCCAATTTCGATCTTTCCGCCAACCTCGCCGGCGCGTTCACGGCAGGCGCTTTCATGGCCATTCGCTGAACGCTGGAGCCGGATGATTTTAGGTATAAATCTGAATCCACTCCAAAATCAAAGAAGTGGAGCATGATGTCGTCCGAAAGCCGCTCACACTTTTCGGCATCATGCTCCAGGGAGAACCGACATGCAGAACCAGGTGATGACGGCCGCCCCGGCCGAACGCGAAACCATGCCCCAAAGGCTCTACGGCGCGCTGAAGCTTTTTGACCGCATTCCACATGATGTGATCGCGCTCATTGCGCGGCTATCGATCGCCGCCGTCTTCTGGCAGTCCGGCCAGACAAAGGTGGACGGCTGGCATGTGACCGACAATGCCGTCTATCTCTTTCAGACGGAATACAAGCTGCCGCTGATCGATCCCTGGATCGCCGCCCATATTGCCGCCTTCAGCGAACACTTCTTCCCATTTCTGCTGGTGATCGGTTTCGCAAGCCGGCTCTCGGCGCTAGCGCTCCTCGGCATGACGGTTGTCATCGAGATCTTCGTCTATCCCGATGCCTGGCCGACGCATGGCACATGGGCAACCTGCTTTCTGGTGGTCATAGCAGGAGGACCCGGCCGCATCGCGCTTGACCATCTGATTGCCAAGCGTTTTACGCGCTCGGCCTGACGTCGATCAGACGGGAGCGCCATTTGCAATTGGCGCTCCGTGATACCAGCTGAATGCGCCCTTTATTTTGCGCATGTCATTGTCGCAAATCGCTGCGCGCTTTTGCGCGACCTGTTCTAGCGCAGCACGGGTTCGCCGTGGAAGCGGCGGCGCGACGGCTTCGAGACTCCGAAACCCACCTCCATCATCAGCCGCGGCTTCTGCGTCGGCACCGTGCCCATATGGAAGCCGAACGGGTCTTCGACGAAGCCGGAGCCGGCCTTGCCGGTCAGCGTCAGCGCATTCGCCTGCCCGTAATAATCGAGCACCTCGTTTGCCGGATGCCCGACAAGCATGGTCAGCTGGTGCCGGACCCGGCGCCGCTTGTGGCTTCCCTTGATGAAGACGTGCGGTCCCGTACCCTCATCCACATCCACAAGATTGAAGAAGAACTTCAACATGCGCCAGTCGTCGAGATCGAAGTGATATTTATCGAGCGAGGCGAGGCTTCTGTCAGCTTCGGAAGCCTGGGTCGGAAAGCTCCACCAGATACGCGTGGTGATGACCTTGGCCTGTCCACCGAGATATTGGCGGGCGACGTCGATCAGTAGCGGATCGCGCTGGACCGCCATAACGGCCTCGCAATCGAGCGAGCGCTCGAAAAAGTGCCCGCTCAGAATCGGACGGCCGAAACGAGCCTCCGCCTGCTGATGCTCGCTTGCGACGAATTCGAGCTGCCGGTTGAAATTGCCGTAGCAGCCGGTCGCCCCCGCGAATTCGGCAATTTCCTGATGAATGTGATCCGGAAGCATCAGGTTGGGATAGATTCCATCCGTCCGCAAGGCATTGACGACGGCGCTGCGCTCGACGCCTGCAAACATCGAGGGGCCGGAAACTGGAAGCCTGACGGCCTGCTTGGTCGCAAACCAATGCATCCGTCGAAACGGCAGGGTTCGAGCCAACAGGAACATAGGCAACCAGGCCGGATTCTCTTTGAGATCGGTCAGGTAGGTCGGTATCCTAACAGCCATACGCTTGAAGCGGCTACCCTGCCGGGCGACGGACTCCAAGTCTCTTGCCGGGGGATTGTGCATAGCTATCCTTTCCACACAGTGCAAAACCCATGGCAACAGGCCCAACTCCTGTTGATGCGATATAATCCTTTGAACTTCAATATTTATTCGCAACAGCGAATGTCTGCTGCATCGCGGCAAATAGAAGTCGGGCGATCTTGGTCAAGGGGGTGAAAAGTCAAAACCTGATTGAATCGGTAGAAATTCCCACAGAAACACGCAACGCTTTTGAAAACATTTGCGAAATCGCCCGGAGCGGTTGTCTTTCGGACCGGATGGTCAAAATCGGCGTGGGGATTGCCGAAAGCGCACATTTCGTTTGCCGTTGCTTAGGATAATGGCGCTAGAAATTTGATCAGAGCGGATGGAAGAGTAAAGTTGCGGATAGGCGACATCGGCTTATGCCAGCCACATTTTTCGCTGTCTTCCAACAGTCATATTCCTGTTCGCATTATTGGCTAAATGAGCGAGAAAACGTCAAAGAAGGCCCCTTAGATGACAGAAACGAAGAGCTTTGAGCCGGCGGAAGGCATTGTCGATTTCGACGCGGGCGAGGGTGAGAGCCCGACCGTGGTGGAGATGGACGATTATACCAAGAGCCTTGCCCAGGCGAAGGCCAAGTCCGTCAAGCTGATCGATGCCATCACCGGCCAGGTGCTGAAGAAAAAAGATGCCGTCCATGTCGACGACCTCCGCCCCTCGCTGGCGGATTTCATGCGGCTGAAGCATCCGGAACTTCGCGCCGACGACTATATTAGCCGCAAAGTCATGGACGATTACCGCGCCCAGTATATTGCCGAGCTGCTGACGGTGGAGCGCGGCGAGCTTTCCAACCTCGAGGACGAGGTCGTCGAAAGCCTGAAGACACATGATACGCTGGCCGAAAACATCGAAGAGGATTACGAAGACCACCGGTCGATCGGCGACCGCATGGCAGATGGCGTCGCGTCCTTCGGCGGCAGCTGGACCTTCATCATCTCTTTCTGTCTGTTTCTCGCCGTCTGGATGGCCGTCAACATCGTCATGGGTGAGAAGGAGGCCTTCGATGCCTATCCGTTCATTCTCCTCAATCTCGTCCTGTCGACCATCGCCGCACTGCAAGCGCCCGTCATCATGATGAGCCAGCGCCGACAGGAAGAGAAGGATCGCCTGCGCGCCCTCAATGACTACAAGGTCAACCTGAAGGCCGAATTGGAAATCCGCCACCTGCACGAAAAGGTCGACCACCTCCTCAATCGCCAATGGGAGCGCCTGACGGAAATCCAGCAGATCCAGATCGAGATGATGCTGGAACAGGCCAAGGCCGCGACACGGGCGATCAAGGCCAACAAGGCTACGAAGGTAAAGACCAGTGCGCTGAAGAGCCTCTTCACCAAGGTCAAGGATCCCGATCCGGACGATTCCGTCAACTGACCGTGGACAAGCGGGCGGCTCTTACCCGGCGCCCCGCATAGATGGCTATTGCTCGCCGGCACCCTTCGCACCGCCCCTCGGCTGCCGCTCACGAGCGCTCCCCTTGCCTGTGCGCTGCTCCTTCCCTCGGTCGATCTGCCTGAGGCCGGTTTGTGAACAGGACCGGCACGCACAAGAGATAAAGCGAAGTGCCGAGCACCCAGACCAACCCAGGAAAGACATGCCTTGAGGCGAAATAGATCTCGCTGATCGCCAATGGCGTGATCATTGAGGCCATGCTCGTCAGGCTGGTCAGCACGCCCTGCAAGCGCCCATGTTTGCCGTAATTAAGCAGGAGGGAAATGTCGCTGCCGGGACGCCCGTCTCACAAGCGACTTGTGACCCGTCCCAGGTCGGCCCATATAGTTGTTATGGCCAATATAGTTAAGAGAACTCCAATGCAGCCATCACTACATGACGATAAAAGCTGGACTGTCGCCAACGCAAAGGCCAAATTTTCCGAAGTCATGGAGCGAGCCCAATCCGCGCCCCAGACAATTACGCGAAACGGGAAGCCAAGCGTCGTTGTCGTCTCTGCCGAAGAGTGGCAGAAGAAGACGTCACGCAGAGGCTCGCTCGCACAGTTTTTGATGGAATCGCCACTACGCGATGCCGACCTTGATGTTGAGCGTCAACGCGATGAACCGCGTGACCTGCCGCTGTGAGGCTTCTGCTCGATACCAATATTTTGTCAACGGAATCAGCCATTAGCGCTGGGTCCGACATTGCATAAGCAATAACGTACTCTGGCCGATACCGCGGATCCCATCGAGCAATTTGCTCCATGGCCTCCATGTTGCAAAGTTGGAGCACTTTCTCCTGCGTTCCAAGCTTCCTTAAGGCGGCTCGCACTTTTGTGGCGCGACGTGCTGCCAACGTGGTCACCGCATAAAGTTTCGTCGCGCGGATCATCTCACTTTTGGGCGTTTCGATCGTTTGGTCGGCAGGAGCAGGTTTGAATTCAACCTCGCTGTTTCTATTTGCGGTTGGACTTTCCTTCGGTGCCATCGGAAGTACTCTTTGCTTTTCAGTTTCTCCAGTACGTACCATTTCTAGTCGTTGAGGCGCGATGATTTCGACTGAGACGAGGTTATCTTCCGTTGGCTCTAGCGGCTCTCTGCTGGGCGTAAAGGCTAGAATCATCAAGACCACGACGACGTGCAAGGCAGCAGATGCGGAAAAACTCCGGCCAAGATGCCATCGTTGATGCAGATCGCTGAGAGTCATTCAACAATATCGCCGTCGAGACGGGCACCTCGATCCCTCGTCGGTGCCTGATAGAGCTGCGGCAGTCATCGCGCAAGCTTCTGCTTAGGCTGGCAACTGGCCCAACTGTCTGGTTAAGCCAAGCTTTGCGTGCCGTAGCACAAGCAAAATAGGCTTCATCTCAGCCGAAGGCCCGATCGTCGAAGCAACGAGATTTTAGGCATGATGACAGATGCCGACGGCTATGCCGCCTTCGCCCCGTTGACCACTTTTTATGCTCGACTTACTACAATTTCTCGCTGTAGCAGTAGTGGTGATCCGAACGCATGAAACGCACATTTCTTATTATCTCTTTTATCTCCCTTTTGGCCGGCTGCACCTCAACTTCGACTCGTGAAGATATGCAGAAGGACCCGACAAGCCTTAAACAAACTCAAACCTTCTCGGAAGACTATCAGTTGATTTATGAAAGGATTTCCAAGCGATCCGAAGTTTGTTCTCCTGCCGGAACCGTGAGCCAACTTTACCCCGAGAAGGGATTCGGTCAGGTCGATTTTCTGAATACGTACAGCATACCCATGGAGTATCTGGCAACCGTCAAAATTGAAAAGGCAGGCTCGGGCTCGAAGGTCTCGATCGCGAGCGGAAACAATTGGGCCAAGCAGAAGTATATCGATGACATCCTCCGCTGGGCTTCGGGCGACACAAAGTGCACCAAAGGCTGGATCATCTAAGTAACCTTTGCCTGAGCTTCCGTTGCAGCGGCTGGAGATTGTATATGTCTTCGTCCACCAGCCGCTCGGGCTGACCGCAGAAAAGTCTCACTTTGCATCTTCTTAGCATCAGGCAGAACGCTGATTGCAGATCAAGCCATTTTGACCACAGAGACTTTAAATGTCGATCATTCGCAAAATTCTCATTGCCATCGTCCTTGGCGTTTCCATAGCAATCCTCGCCGGAGCCGGTTGGGTTTGGCAAGTTACTGGCGCCTATGGCTTCAATTCCATATGGCGTCGGGGTGGGAGTTATTGGACCAGTATGAAGCCGGATGACGAGCGCCTATCGCCGTCGATGCGACTGGCCCTTATTCAACCAGCCCCAATCGCTCAGCCAGGCCCTATGACTTGGCAACAACCGGAACCAGGTTTCGAGGTCGCTGAACTTCCTGTCCTTGTGGCCGGGCATGAAGTTGATCGGATCATGCTTAGCAGAGTTGATCCCACGCGCTTTCGCTTCGCCACACACAATGCTCCGTCAGGGAACGTCGGAATTGATGAATGGGAACGTCTCTTGCCTAAGGCCGTTCTGATCGTCAACGGCAGCTACTATGACAAGCACGGCAAACCGGACACGCCCTTCATCAGTGAAAGTGTGAGTATGGGGCCGCAGCAGTATGACGCGAAGGCGGGGGCATTCGTCGCAACCACGGATGCAGCAGATATCCGCGATCTTACCCAAGAGGACTGGCGCAACGCCTTTGTCGCCGCAACGAACGCCATGGTGTCCTACCCGCTTTTGATCGGCGATGATGGCCAAACACATGTGACCGTCAAAAGTCGCTGGCTTGCCAATCGCACCTTTGTCGCCAAGGACGGCTCTGGGAAAATTGTGATCGGCACGACGAAGGAAGCTTTCTTTTCACTCGATCGCTTGGCGGAGTTTCTCAAGCAATCGCCACTCGACCTGAAAGTCGCCCTCAACCTTGATGGTGGCCCCATTGCCTGCCGAAGCGTTCGATTGAATGGCTATCAGCAGAAATTCTATGCGAAATGGGAAGCGCAAGTCGACAACGACACCGTCAAATTACTCCGCTGGCCGATCTCCCAGGCGAACTGGGCAATGCCGATGATCCTGACAGTCGAGCGCAGGTAATTAGAATCTCGGATATGTCAGCTCCAGGCTTGTCGAGTTTCACGACGTTCTGACCCGTATTTTCACTTGACGTTCATCCATTCAGTCTTCGCGAACCCATCGACGAATTTGCTATATCGATATCGTTAGAGGGTCTCGGCGAAATGCAGAACTGGGTGAAATCGCGACACAAATAAACACGTGGTGCATTTCAACTAACGCTGCATTGTCGACCGTTAGGTTCACAATCCCGCGCCAATTGTCCTAAGCCAATTATACAGTGTTAACGAGGGAACCGAATGATATTGAAAATGCGTTTTCTGATGTTCATTGCTATTATCTTATTTGGAAATACCAATGCTTTTGCGGGCTCGGACGACCTGCCGACACCGCAAATATGCCCTACGATCGCCGATTGCACCAAGCTGATTGCCACCGTGAGGGATCCGATTCAACTCGCGCAGGCGCTGGCTGATCGTTGCGGTATGCAGTTCCACGTGGTTCCTTCACGCATGTCCACCGGGGATTGCGACAAGGCCATCGCGATCGATTCTCGGCTCGTTTCCGCCTATGATATTCGCTCCCGAATCAGTGGCTATATCGCCCTAACGACGGCTGACCCTGCCATCAAGCAGACGGCCGCCAGGCTGGAAGAGGCGGATCTCGACAAAATTGTCGAACTTGCACCCAATCAAGCCCGCTCGTATTTGCTGCGAGGCAGGAATATGGCATTCACAAAGCACTATGATCTGGCGTTGCAGGATTTTGACACGGCAGCTTCCCTAGATCCCGAAGACCCCCTCGTCTATCTCTACAGAAGCAGCACTTACAAAGATCTCGGCAAGGACGATCTTGCTCTAAAAGATTGCGACAAATTTCTCGCCATCGCCGCGCCCCGCGCCGATGTCCTGATAATGATGGCCGAGATTCATTTTGAACGCCATCGGCTTGAGCAGGCTCTGGCACTTGCCGATCGCGCGGTAAAACTGAGCGAGGCCGATGGCAAGGAATTCAAGTTTGATCTTAATAAGGCCCTGACGCTGCGCGGTCGCATATATATTGAGATCGGCGATCAGGAGAGGGCCAAAGGGGATTTTGTCGCGGCCGTTGCCGCCGCTCCCAGCGTGGACGAAGCCCGACAGGCACTCGGAGCACTCCTCAACAAGCATGTTCCATCGGATATGGATTGCCTTTTTGCTGCAGTAAACCCGAGCCAAGAATCGCAATTGAAGGCGATCGAAACGTGCACGGATCTCCTCAATGTCGCTGAGAGCACATTGGCAAGGGATCAACGAGCCAGACTTTATATGGCAACAAAACAATATGATCTTGCGGCCGCCGATTTCAGCAAGCTAATGGAGACAGATCCGAAAAGTCGCGCCAACTATCTCTTCAGGGCACAAGCTTATCACGGCGCTGGCAAGCAAGAGCTCGCTTTGGCGGACATAAACAGGCTCATAGCGGCGGGATATAACGGTTTGGATCCGGAAGCATCCCGGCGGATTAACTTGATTCTGAGGGCCGAAATTGAAATGGCATTGGGACAACATGCCGAAGCGCAGCAGGATATTTCCGAAGTGTTGGCAAAGGCCCCCCAGGATCCCCACGCGCTAGCGGTCCAAGCGTGGCTGAAGACACGGCAAGGTAATCTGGCGGGAGCAAAAGAGGATCTGGGCGTCGCAATTTCCTCAAAGGCTTTCATCTTTCGGGGACGATTCACCAAGGTGCAAGATGCATTAGCGGGAGGATTGCAAGCAGAAGCAGATGCCGCGTTCGCAGACGCGTTTCGTGACATCTAGATGCGACTGCGAGCTATCAACGGCATTCTGTTATCGTTCCACATCATCACCCAGTCGGAACGAACATTGAATTGCTGGTCGACGGCGATTGTTTCTTCGAACGTCGGAAATCACGATGATCGGAGGATCCGATAATGGAAAACCATAAACGCTATTGGCGCTCCTCTCGATGGGAACCGAACTGCGGCCACCTCATTATGAGGGTCAACGTCCCTTCCCTTTCGATCCGCGCGTTGATCGCGACGGTGCTTGATCTCGGCAGTTCGACCTCCGAACCATCAAATGGCTCAGTGTCAATTTTCCACGCCGAAACGGGGGGCCGCATCGCTTTCGTGCGGCCTGAAAACAGTCTTCGCGTCTAACAAGGAAGGAACTGGTGCGTCCCTGCACACTTGCGACTGTGCCCAACCTGGCGCGCAGAGCGCCTCCTGATGGCCGATGATCATTGCAACCTCATCGGCGAAAGGTAAATGAACTCCCGAACAAGGTCCGTTGGCGCCGAAATTTATGCGATCTAAACCAAGATCAACTACCTAGATTGCTAGTTCCCAGAGACGTGGGATGGAGGAGGCATATCGTGAGTTTCCTGGGGTTTGGACGCAAGATGCTTGGGCTGGGCGTCTTTGGACGCAAGGGTCTGAATGATCAGCAAACGTCGGAGCGTGGTTTTGGCGAAAGACCTTCGGTAGGCGACAATTCACCGTTCCAGCGATTCTTCGAGCAATTGGAACGAGAACGCGATCTCACCAAGGTCGCGTCCCACCAACATTACGCGACCTCCAAGGCAATGGAATTCCTCTCGCCCGAGGAACGAGGAGAACTGCTCGCCGACCTTGCAGACAGGCAAGGAATCCATGACGGTAACCGCGATGACAAGTCGCCGCGTGAAAAAGCCGCCTACAACGCCGCCTGGAATATCTGGCGCCACGATATCGAAGTGCGCAAGGAGCACTTGGGTGCGTTGCTTACTTACCTGCTCGGCAACCCCAACTTTCGCGACAAAGGCTATTATGAAGTACAATTCGGCAAGCTGATGCAACTGATTGACCGTGCCATTAAACAGGGAGCCTACCTGTCAGGTGGTGATTGCGAAGCCTTGGCCCAGATGGCGACAGCTGTCCGCAACGGGCACAAGGCCTATAGCAAGGCCGACACGAAGAAAATGATCACCCGCGCCGCAAAGCTAGAGAAGCTGGCGGGTGTCAAGGTGAGCGCCACCGAGTTCTTGATGCAGCGCTGCGAAGGGGCGGAGAACCCCTGGGCGATTGCGGACCGTGAACGCCCCAACGCAAAATTCTGGGCCGACCTGTTGGCCGAAATCACTATAGCGTTGGAAGAAATCCGCGCAGCCACCAAGGGCAACAAGCCCCGGTGGCTGCGGGATATCACGGCTTTTGCCACAGCATGGCCGACAGTTGGAGAGGTTGCCCCCCGGTTTAAGGCATGGGACGAAGGCGGCAAGCCGTTCGCCTCACTCAGCCAACACAATGGCAAGCGTACCGGATTTACCGATCCCGACGCCTATCGCGACCTGCCGCGGACGATCGTACTTGCTCAGGCCCATTCGCGCTACAACTGGAAGAGCGATCAAATTCCGGGCCTCGACGTGCTTGCCGATCTGGAGAATCCCCAATGGACCGCACTGGTCGAACAATTGATCACCCAGCGCCGCGCCACCCAAGCAACGAAGGCGTGGGAAAAGGACATACTGGCGCTGTGTCAAACGTTGGGCATTGAAACGGTCGAGACGAAGCTGCATGATTGGTTGGCACTATTCCATACCCCGGCGCTCGACATGGCAGTCTATACCGATGTCTGCAATGGCGAACGCTTCGCCGCCACTATCGATCGTCTCGATGAGGCGCATCCAGGGTGGCCTGCACACTATGCAGAAGAGAGCGCTGCACTGGGCCGCGCAGTGGCAATGAAGATCGCCAGCGATGATGGAAAAGATATCTGCGGCGCGCTGCAATCACAGCTGATCAGGCGTGATGACCATGTCTACAAGAACACCCGCGTCACCGATGGCATACTGGGCCTTGCTAAGCCGTCGTACAAGCATTCGGACGGGCGCAGCACATACGAATCGCTCGCCACTTGGATGCGGCTGAGTGTTGAGAACGAGGAATTTCTGCGCGGCGCGGTGTGGCTGGTAGCGCTGATGCCCAATCGGGCGCGAGCCATCGACGCGTTGGAAAAGATAGCAAAGACGGCGGCGACCTATGTGTGGACCGGCGAAGATGGCATGCGGTCAAAGATTGTCGCCAACGCCGCCGTCGCCACGTTGATCTCGATGGGCGGAAGCGACATCGGGCCGGCTGTGCTGCGCCTTTCCAAAACGATCGACAACCGCACGATCAACCCGCCATTGTTCAAATACCTCAACGGTGACCACTGAGGCTTCAGCCGTATTCCTCGTAGCCCTTGCGGGTCTTCTCGAGCGCCAGCTTGCTCGCCTCACGGCGGGCGCGAGCCTCATCCTCATAGCTCTTGACCACACGTTGGCCCTTTGTGCCGACGCGACCGAATTCGACAATCAGATCCTTGCCATCCACGGCCACACGCCAGAACTTGTTCGAAGACCCGGCGACGAGGCGATATTCGGTCATGCCGGTTGAGGCTTGCGGTTCCTCGCCCATGCCTGCTGCAGGTACTGTTCCCGTTCCGACCTTCAGGGGCGCTGCCAGCACGCCCGGCTGCAGCGGGAGGGTGCTCGCTATCGGATCGGAATCGGCCAGCTCCCAGCTTGAGCGCCGCAACTCGGCTTCGATCCGCTCGATCACTGCATCGCGCGTGCGCAGCCAGCTGGTTACCGGCACATCGACCACTCGCCAGCCAAAGGCGCGCAGGATGCCGGGGCGAAAAACAAAGCGTTCCTCAATACCTGTTTCCGGCGTGCCCGCGCGGTCTAGCAGGATGCCCAAGGCGTAGCCGGCCCCCGCTGGATCGACGATTGCGAGATCGCAGCGGAAGCTCGCCCCACCGACGTGCTCGTGCACGTCGTGACCCTTCGCCCGCAGCGCCGCGGCGATCGCGCTGCGCACCGGATCGGACGGCGGTTGCACGTCGAAGGTGCGCGCAGCGTCGGGATTGAGCGTGGCCAGGATCGCCTGTGCACTGTCCTCAGCTCCCGCCGATTGCGCTTCGGCAAAGGCGAGAAAACTGCGTAATGCGCGCGCGCCGTCATTGTGGATATTGGTGATCGCCTCGGGCGCGATAGTGGAGACGATGGCCATGTGCCGTTTGGCGCGGCTGAAGATGACGTTGAGTCGCTTTTCGCCTCCACGCTGATTAATCGGGCCGAAATTCATCGCCATCCGTCCGTCGGGACCAGGCGCATAGCACACGCTCATCAGGATAATGTCGCGTTCGTCACCCTGCACGTTTTCGAGGTTCTTGACGAACAGGCCAGTGAACTGCCCGTCCTCCTCGCGCTCCACCTCACGGGTTAGTGCAGCGGCGAAGCTTTCGTCCTCGGCGACGAGCCGCTCCAGCGCGTCCTCGATTTCAGCCTGCTGGGCTTCCGAAAAGGCGACGATGCCTATGCTTTGTCCGGTTTCGCGTAGGAGCAATTCGCGTACAAGACCGGCAATATAGCGCGCTTCGGGCAGATTGACGCGGCGTTCGTACACCCCATCGGCCATCCGGTGGGTGGTGATCGGCGCAGCGAGCAGGCGATCTACTCCGGTAGCCCACGCCTCATCGTCGTCTGAGGTCACAGATCCTCCATCCGCGTGGCCGCCGCGCAGCGTACGGTCGGGGATGGTTACTAATTCACCGGCGTAAAAAGCGGCGTTGGAAAAGCTGATTAGCGCCTCGAACCGGCTGCGATAATGCCATGCGAGCAGGGTGGCGGGCAGGTTGCGCGCGGCTTGGCTCAACAGACTGTCGGCATCGAGCACGATGGCGATACGCTCGCCATCCTCCTCGGCGACCACTTCCATGCCCTCGTCAGTCTGCGAAGTGGCGAAGAAACTGGTGGGCGGCAGTTGCATCTCGTCGCCCACGATCACCACCTGGCGCGCTCGGCACAGTGCGGGTACGGCGTCCTCCGTCGGGACCTGGCTGGCCTCGTCGAAAATCACCACGTCGAAAAGTTCGGGTTCGAGCGGCAGCGTGTCGGAGACCGACAGCGGGCTCATCAGCCACACCGGCTTCAGGTCATTGATCACGCGCCCGCTGTCGCCGCTCGCGAGCTCGCGGATCGACTTATAGCGCATCGTCTTGCCGAATTCGTGCTCAAGCTCGCGGCGGCCGGTGGCATAAGTCTTCTTGAATTCGCGCCTGGCATTGTGGAGCTGCGTGACCGAGGTCTCTGAAAGCTTGACGTTGTCACGGAACTGGCGGTGCAGCGTGGCGCGGATCGCGGCGGAATTCTGGTCGCGCAGCAATTCACGCGCGGCAGCGGCGCGGCGCGAGACGGCGATCATGCGGTCGATATCGAAACGTCGGATTTCAGGGTTGGCGCGCTCGCGAGCTGCGATCGCCTCGTCCACCACCAACGCCTCGATTTCCGCGAGCGGCAGCGCCAGACGAGTGAGCGCGGCGGCGACCGCAGGATGGGCGGCATGTACTTCAGCCAAATGCGGCAGGAGATCGGGCAAATCGTCGAGATTTTCGCGCAGGTCGCGCAGCAGCTCAGCGATGTCGTCGAGTGTTAGCGATCCGCGGTCGTCGAGTGCGGCATCAAGGGTTTCGGCGAGCGCCCGCATGGTAGGGGCGTGCTGCGCGATGCGGGCAAGCACGTTTCGGCCGTCGCCTGACTTTGCCAGTCTCAGCATCTTTCCGGCGGAGTCTTCCTGAACGACCTTACTCATCTGGCTGTGCAGATCGAGCAGTGCGGCAAGATCCGATGTGCCCAGCCGCGCTGCGAGCGCCGAGCGGGCGACGGCAAGCTCTTCGCGCGCCCCGTGAAGCGCCGCGAGCGTTTTCAGTACCGCCGTGATTTTCGGTTTCACCGCGTGCAAGGCGAAGTCGTAGCGCATCTGCATGGATGCCTTCAACGCCCGCCAGCCGCCGCTGAACATAGCGAAAAGCGAGCCTTCCTTGGCCTGTGCCAGTTCCAGGGCAGCGATGGTATCGGCTGAATCGAGCGGTTCACTCCAACCATGTGTATTTTTGGCGGCAGCCTGTTCCGCCGCCTCGAGCGAAGCAATCGCTGCAAGGTCCTTTTGCAACGCCTGCGAGTCCGGCGAAAGCGGATCGAGCAGGCCGGGCAAGTTGGCGAGACCAGTTGCCACCATCCGCTCAGCCAGCGCGATCGCATCCTGTGCATCGATGAAGGAGCAATTGCCCGACAGTGGCAACGTCGCATCCTCCAGCAGCGGATCGAGCTTTTGCAACTGCCTTTCGGCAGAGTTCAGCGCTGCCTCGACCGCAGCGTAAGGGCGCTCCTGACGCAACAAATCGGCCTTGAGCCGGGCAAAAGGATGCGCGGCAAGACCAGGCGCGCCGACGATGTCGTGGACCGCCCGGAACACCCTTGTCGCCATGTCGCGATTGGCATCCCACTGCGCGAGCCCTGGCAGCCTCTCGCGGGCGGCTGGGCCGATTGCGACGTTAGCGGCAGGTAGTGCGGTGGCGCGGCGAACGAGGTCACGCAAGGGCGGGTCGTCATCTGTCCCAATGCTGCCCACCGCCGCCTCGAACGCAGCAATCTGCTGCAAATGCTCTTTCAATGCCGCCACCGTCTGCGCGCGTGCGGCGCGGGCATCTTCCAGTCCGTCGGCCGTGCGGCCCCAACGTTCGTAATGATCACGCAGGTCGGTGATGAAGTCCTTCTTGTCGTCCTGGGAATCGTGGATGATGGTCGCCAGCCCGTCGAGACCCGCCTGTCCAAGACGATGAAACACGACATCGAGCGCGGCGCGTTTCTCGCATACAAACAATATGCGCTTACCCTGACCTGCAAAATCGGCGATAAGGTTGGTGATCGTCTGGGACTTGCCGGTGCCGGGAGGCCCTTGGATAATGTAGCTGCGCCTGGTGCGAGCGAAGGCCACCGCCCTGTCCTGCGTCGCATCGCTAGGAACGACACTCCACTGCTCTGCGGGCGGGATCGGTGGCGGAGCATCTTCGATGAAGGGGCGCGGCTCGATCGAAAATACCTGGTCGAAGGCGGGTTGCGTTTCGGGGGCTTCGATCAGCGCGTTGTAATCGCGCACAAGCGACATCTTCTTGTAATTGAAGTTGGCGAGCGTGACCTGGGTGAGGTCGATCTCCCAGGAAAACTTGTGCCCCTCGCCACCGGCTTTGCCATAAGTCTTACTTTCGGTCTCAGCGACGATAAATTCACGCTTTGGGCGAGAACCGCCACCGGTCGCGATGCGTTGTGGAAGCGGATCGGGCTTCACAAACTTCTCGAACAGTGCAAGGCCCAATGGGCGATAATCTTCACGCGAGTAATTGAAATCGGCTTTAGCGCTGATCGTCTGCCTCGCGCCGGAACGGCGGCGGTTGAACTTGTTCACCCGCTGCACCGCGCGCTGCAGAATCAGCCGGATCGCCGGGCGTTCCTGCAGGTCGAGCCGGATGCCCGGCTCGCTTTCGTGTATCTGTGTGCGGATTGCCTCGTGAATCGCCTCGATTGAGATTTCCGAAAGGTCGACAGTTTCTGGAAGTTCGATATCGTAAAGCTGACGCAGCATGTGTCTCAATGCAGGATTGAATTCGGCCACCGAATCCACGCAACTCAGGACATAATGGTCGCGCACGCCCTTACGCTTGACCACTTCTACCGGCAGCCAGAGAAGCGGCGAGCTGATACGTTGTCCAGGCGCTTCTTTGAGGTTGTGCCAGTGCAGAAAGGCGACCGTCAGACGCAGGCTGGAAAAGCCATATTCGTTACGATTGCGGCGGTGTTCCTGGATTATCCGGTCAAGCTGCGAAGGGATTTGCGGCTGATCCTCGAAGCGCAGCCAGCGACTGAGCGATACAGCTTTTCCGCCGAGCACGTCCTGCGCAAATTGGCCTTTCCAGGTGCACAGCGAATCCGCTCGCACGCTTTCGATACGCATAACCATCGGTATGCTGGCATCCGTGAAATTGATCGAACTTTGCGTAGAACGGAAGTGGATCAACCGGTTGCGACGCGACAGGTCGAACAGTCGGTCACGAAGGTGCGCGAGTACTGCAGCGCGACGACCAGGCACTCCCTGCGCCTCGGCCAGCACGCGCTCGACCTCAATGCCGGTCGGCTGATCGCGCCAAGTGTCCAGCCGTTGCGCCAGCTCGGCAACATTGGTGGCGCGCTCGTGGCGGCTCAATTCCGTTGCTTCGCGGATCAGAGAGGCAATTACCGGATGCAACCGTGGCACAATCGAGAACAGGTTGGTGCGATTGAATGAGAAGCGTTCGACATCATCAAATTCAACCGGGTCGAGTCCACAGGCAAGTGATGCCATAACCATGCCCACCTGAAAGACATCGGTGATCTCGTCATGGTGCCCCAACTCCGTTTCCCAGTTGCGCAACCGGGTAATGTAAGCAGGGCTGGAGACCGCTATTTCGTCGCCGTCGAGTACCGAAAGATCGTCAACCTTGGTTCCGCGTTCCTCGTCCTGAGTAATGCGGTAGTTGCCGACCAGCTTGAGTGCGCTAGAGACCCGCGGCTGAACCTCCTGGATCACCATCAGATTGTGGCTGGGGGCAATGCCGGTCGCGTTGGCGAGTGCCAACTGGCCATCCTCCAGCTCGAGCACGGTGTCGAGCGTAATCTGCGCCACCCGGCCATGCGCATGGAGATCGGCGACCTGTTGCATCATACCCAGCATGGCATGCACCAAGTCGTCCGGAGGCAGGCGCTTGCCATCATGCAGAACTGACCTGAGCGTGCGTGCCGGAGGAACGGTTCGGGCGTGCTGGCTACCAGCGCTGCTTTCCCTATCCATCGTCATGCCGCTTTCGCCGCCTGCGTTACCAGCTTGTCGGCGCGTGCCTTCGTCCATTTGAGGTCGCGCCGCAGCGCTCCCGTCAAACGTTCGGTCGCTCCGATTTCGGCTGAGATCTTCGCTGCTGCGAGCATCAGAGTATCTGTCGCGTCGGCGTCGGCCATGGCAAGGTCAAACATCAGGGCGACGAAGTAATCGCGCGTGGTATCGTCGATGCGATCGACACCGATGTCGGCGAGGTCGAGCTGGGGCTCCTCTTGTCGACCAAAGTCAGGGAACACGGCGCGTAGCTGTGTTGTGATTTCGTCGCTTATCTCATCAATTTCGGCCATGAAGCGGGCGAGAAATGCGCGTGTCATCTGGGTCAGCTTGCTTTGACCCAACAGGTCCAGGGCTTCTATCGACAACGGCCCGTGCAAGTGCTTGTCCAGCCATTGGTCAAGCTCGGGACTCGTCTCCCACCACAATTGCAAAGCCCGCGCGCGAAGGTAGATCTCAGGATGAGACAGCCCCTTCGATTTGCCGCCCGCCGCTTCCACCTCTTGTGCTTGGCGCAGGTAGGCTTCGGGATCGACGTTAGTGAGGCCAGTCATCACCTTTACCAACACCGCTACCGCTGGCCCGGGCGCGCCTGCAGCGATCGCGGCGCCACGATCGGCAAACAGCTCAGTATGTAGGCTCAGTAGGCGCGCGGTTTCCCGATGCGAAGATTTGGCACCGGGGTAGGACAGCGCGTGATCAAACACCCGGCTTGCGCGATAATGCTCTCGCTCGCCCATCGACCACAGCCGATAATGCGCCAGCTCATGCCCCATCAGCGCCAGCAGTTCGGTCTGATCGAGCTTCTCCAGAATGGGGCCGAAAAACACTAGATGGATTTCGCCTGGCACATAAACGAGGGACGCATTCATGCTGCCATCGTTGGCTTGGTACAGCGTGAACGGTGCTTCAATTCCCAATCGCGCCATCGCCGTATGGCAAGCCTCAAAAACAAGAGGGTGACCAAGCTGTTCCAACCGATAGGTATCGCGCAACATCGCGTCACGAATTTCGCTGACCTCCTGCGTCAACACACTCGAGGCAGACCATTCCCACGCGTGCTGTTCTTCGCGTTCGAGATGAGCAATAACATTTTCATGATAGAGGAGCGCTTCTAGCGCTCGCTGCCGTTGGCCTTCACTCATCTGCAAACACTCGAAATGGATGAAACGTTCCGACTATTAGAGCGCATGGCTTAAAGCAGCGTAACTGTTTCCCGGTCGGGAGCGGGAAAAACGTTGGGGGAAGGATCTTCAGGTAGCCGGATGCTTTCTTTAAAGGGGTAATAGCCTGAGCTGTCGAGTTTCACGACGCTTTAGTCCGCATTTTCATTTGAGGCTGATCCATTCGGTCACGAGGAACTCCTTGATGAAACTGCGATCTCTATATCCGACCGGGATCATTACGAAATGTAAAACTGGGGGGTCAAAGCGTTGCGAAACCTAACAGGATAGCCTCTTTCCGTGATCTGACGCACAGCGTCCCGCTTAAATTCTTCGCTAAAATTCGAGGGGCAGCGCCGCTCAGCGGATTGTCCAATCACTTTTCGTCAGTAATTCCGAAGCTGGCGTCGACCTCTCCCTTCAAGGCATTGTCAACGCACCTTATCCAATCCTGCCAAATTCCCGCGTCCATAGGCTTTCCGTCCGCCAATAAGCTCAGATTTCCCAACAGAGACCCGACATCATCAGATCCTGTTCGGCTATAATATTCCTTTAAAAGCGAGAACATTGCTTTGAAAGCCTGCCCCGATGTCATCAATCTTCGTGCCATTTTCACCTCAAAAGCCCAACCCTGGAACAAACGTTCTGGGTGTTTGATTGGATGATTTTGCTAACGGTCGATCGAGAAAAATGCGCCGTCGGAGCCGACGCAGAGGCAATGATCGATCATTACGACGCGTCAGCCATACTTCTCCAGCAGATTTCGATGCAGGTCAGAGGAACGTCGGGACTCAGACCATAGCTATTATCATGAAGCCGAAGGATGTAATTTTCGGACGGCGAGTCGCCATTGCTCTTCGAAGGCGGTTTTCCAGCGGCTCAACACTTCGTAATATATGTCAGCATCCAGCCAATGCTCTGAAACCGTTGAGACTGTTTCGGCCAAAGAGTTCTGATTAACAAACGCGATTAGCCGAACTTCACTGCCTTCATCAAACTGGAGAATATAGCTTCCATCATCGAATGCTTCATCACCATCTGGAGCCCATATTATCTCGCGCTTATGGATGTCCTGCTCAAATTGAGACAGTGACATTCCCAGGAAGCGTTGGCTCTGGGTAAACTCCCCATGCTGTGCAGTACAAAACGCCTCTACGATCTTTTTGGCGCTGGTTGTCCTTGCCGAGGGCAAGTTGTGCTGCCCCCGCTGTTCGATCCTCCGATCGACGGCATCAAATGAGTTCGCCAACAGTGTCGCGTCTGGCTCATGAACACCATATATGCGACCTTTTATATGAACCACGAAAAAACCTAGAGCGCGCAAGCTAAGTCTCGGATACGCTTCCGTGATTTCGGACTCGATGGCAAATTCTTCTGGATTGCCGACTATCATGCCATTACCCTTTAAACCCGAGTGCCTTTTTTATGCAATTGGGAATGTCTTGCGTTCGTATCGGTTTATCGCCAGCTGTTGACCCATTCCAATGTGTTTCGCCGTTACTGGGCTTAGAAAAGCGATGCAGATTACCCTCTGAATCTTTCGCCCAGCGTACGCCATTATTGTCTACAATTGACTCATCATAAAGCTCTTGAACATTTGTCGGCTCCGGGCTTGCGGAATTTGGATGATGTTTAGGGTTTGAAACGAGCTTTGCTTTTTCCTCGTCATCGGGGTCAGGCGATCCAGTGGCTGTGCCTGGGTTTCCCGAAACCGAACTGTCACTTCCAGACCCCGATCCACTTTTCTGATTGTATACAATATCGGTGCCACTTTGGTTCGAAATCTGTTGGGCCAAAGCATCTAGCATCGAGGCAGGCATTGCTCCGCCAAGCGCTGTCCCCGACAAGATTTCAAATCCGCCATCGCCGGTAATCTGCATTCGTAGCGATATCGTATTTTTATCCGGCAATGTTATAGTCGCGGTGCGTATAAATTGATCACTATTTCCAGTTAGACGGACGGTCGTGCCGTCGCTCAGAGTTTTTGTCTCGTCAATCGGCCCGCCGGTTGAGTTCGTCGATGCCAAAAGGAAGCCGCCCGTCAGAAGCCCGGCGACAATGGTGCCCCAAGCGTCGCCTCTCCGACGACCATCTTTGTCAGGTTCTGAAAGAGTTGCAGGCAGCTCTGCGCGCCATCCGGCGAGATTGTGACCCTGCCGCCAGCTGTATTGATGACGCAACTCATCGAATCTGCACAGGCAGCGCAAGGCTGCAAGGCACCAGGCCACCGCACTGGGCAATCATGTCGCGGCCGCGGGTCTCACCTGGGAGCGCCGGCTGGAGGCGGAGCGCCAATCAGAAACCTGGCATCGCGAGAAGCGCGATATTGTCGAAGTGCCCGGACTGACTAAACGCAGCGAGGAGCTGCTGAAGCAGTTCGATGCCCTCTCACAGGCCGACAAGCCGAAGTTCCTTGAACAACTGTCCGGCACGCCGGAAGGACGACGGGCCCTTGATGAGTCGAAGACGATCGTCCAGGCGCTTGAGCAACGGTTCGGCAGTTCCGATCCGCGCGCGTTGAAGAAAGGGAACCTGCGACTGGGGCCAGAGGTTGCCGATAAGCTCCATCGCATCGAGGCTATCGCTCGTATTACCGATCGGGCGCAGAGGGCGGAGCTATCGCGTCAATACGAGTTGAAGCGGACCCTAAACAAGGGGCTGGGATTGGGGATGTAGATTGCTAGCAAGTGGGTGTCTCGGGTTAAGGCACCAGGCCATTCGGCTTCGGCTATCCCGACCCTTTTGCAGGCGAGGACGGGTCTGCTGCTGCAGGCGGAATCCCCAACCGTCGCATTCATTGAAATTGTCGCTATTGTTTCTGCTCGCCAATCTGGAACAAGGAGATCGCTATGGTGAAGCTCGCATATGGTTTAGGGGGACTGTTAGTTCTAGTCGGTCTCGTCTGGATGGGGCAGGGCAGCGGGTATTTTCCATATCCGGCCGAGAGCTTCATGATCGACCAGTCCCCCTGGATTTATCGGGGAGCTCTGGTCGCCATTGTCGGCGTTGTCGTGATCGCGCTGGCGCGACGCAAGCGGCCGCTCCCGTGATTGCACCTGTTCACTAGTGTCGCGGGAATCTCTTCGCCCCGCACTGCAGGGCCACGGCGAAAACGATCAGCGTATAGATCGGAAGCTTCGCGGAGCGCCTGAAGGTGGGCGCACTGAAGAGTGCATCTTGACAGGAGTAATAAACTGGGTGCCAGATTGTATGATAAGCTAGCGATCGGAGCAATTCGGTGTTCGCATCAATTAGCCGCCATAGTTGGCGATAAGTGCTTTCATAAACCATACCGGTACACTGTCGCGCATAGAAGAACTAGGGTCTTCCAGGCCTTTTCTAAAATGATCGAGCGAGAGGAACCACTCGCCATCTGTTGCATTTGCATCATAGATGTACATTGAATTGGGTTGAGAGCTTTTAAAGCCCATAACTCCCCAACTAACAGGTATATCTTGGGTAACAACCCATGCACCGTTGCCCTCTACCACTGTTAAGCCAAAATATTCGCCTTCTAGTTCAAGGGCTTGTACGATCGACTTTACCTTTTCGGCCCATCTTTCGCCAACTTTGGTCTCTCCAAGTTTTCTTAAGTTTTGCGAATAGAAAATGGATATTTCTGTGCCCGTCGGCACCATCTTCTGAAGATGGTCATAGAACTCAGAATTGCTCCGAAGGTCAATTTCAAAAAAAAGAAACGCATCATACTCTCGTGATATAATTCTTTCCGGGAGTGCTGTGGCTGCGACGACTATATCGGAAATTGAATTCATCTATTCCTCTTGAATTTTATTGTGTGAACCGAATTTTCCCAACGGTCTGACCGCCAATTTTGACATCACCGGATGGCAAACCTGTGTATGGACCTGGCACCGATCCGCCGGTACTGACCGAATAAAACGTGTATTGTGTATTACCCTTTGTCAGAAGGGTAACGGCGCCATTTCCACCATATGATATTTGATAGTCGGCAGCTTGTAGCTTTTCAATGGCTTGGGCTTGCGTCATCTGCACCACAATTTGCGGTGATCCTCTTCGCGACTCGGGCTTAGGGAATGTGGTGTCGGCAGGGGCACCTATGTCGTTCACAATCTGCTGAAGCGCGAGTGTAGGGGCGGTTACCAGCGGAGGGTTGGTAGTCCCAGTACCTATCGGTTGGAACAGTGAAATACCAGTGTTTCCACCGACAGCCATTGCATTTCCGCCGCTGTCGAGCGTCACATATTTGCCTGTGGTTTCACCGCTGGGGCCGAGTTCCTCATAGACGGGCTCGCCACCGTTTTCTGTAGTGCCGATGCTGCGGAAAAGGTTACCCGAGCCGCTGATCGCGATACCGCCGCTCTCGTTAAGCCAGGAGAGACTTTGGGGTAATGTAACCTGGCTGGGAGACGTGAGTGGTGTACGCAGCACGGGGCCGTTTTCAGCTTCAATTTCTTTCTCGAACTCCTCCCAGGATTCGGGAATCTCGCCTTCCCCTTCGACTGCTTGCCCGGTTTCACGGACAGTAATTTTGTCCTCTGAACCAGTCACGGTGACGATGCCGATGAGCGTGCGTGCAAGGTCGGACGAAACCGCGCCATATGCAGGGTCGACGCCCGAGCACGCACTACCGTTGGCCTGCTTCGCACAGTTGATCAGTGCCGCCCGAAGCTGCTCGTCTTTCAGGTTTAGCAAGACATTCCGTGCCGTCTGGCCGTCACCGGACGAGAGTTTTTGGTCGGCGACCATCTTATCGAGTGCGTCGCCGATCGCCTGCAGGACCGTCTTGCCAGCGTCAAAGGCCGCCTGCAGGCTCTGGACGGAGACATACGGCTCTAGATCGATATGTTTGTCCTTAGTGATTACGTTCTGCTTTGCGGGATCGGTGTTGATCTGATCGACCGGTCTTGCCTGCCCACTCTGCTCGAGCGAAGCCTGCTGGCCAGGATTGCGGACAGTGACGTTGCCGGCACCGCCGCTGGCGCTGATCGTCGCCTTGACGGACTGCTCGACGTCATCGAGCTGATATTTGCCCTCCGCACTCGAATTGTTGGTCGTCTTGCCGTTAGCGTCCTTGCCGGAATAGAGGTCGATGTCGGCATTGACCTGATAGCCCTGGTACTTCTGCGTGCCGACAAAGTCGGACCACGTCAGCGTACCGGTATCGAGATTGACCGCGCCATCGGTCGAGATCAGGCCAGATGCGGCGAGATTGGTGTTGCCGCCGACGGTGATGTTCTGGTCGCCGGTGGAATAAAGACCGGCGGGCGTGTCGATCCAGTTGGTCGAACCCTTGCCGGAACCGAAGCCTGGCTGCACGCCGCCCAGTGTTAGACCGCCTAGCGCCGTACCGACATTGCCTGCCGTCAGCAGGCTCTGTCCGGCGGCGCTGCCGATCGTTGGGCCAGTGAAAGAGAAACCGAGCGAAGCCGAACTATTGGACTGGCTGCCGGTGTTCGGCGTCGAGATGATATTGAGATTGCCGCCGACATTGCCGTCGATTGTGTCGGCGGAAAAGACGGTGTTGTTGAGCGTCGTGTCGCCCTTTGAGACGAAGGTGATGTTGTTCGTCGCGCTGACGGTCGAGATCACCTGTGTGGTTGACGAACTTGATGATTTCGACTGGCCAGCCGAGACGCTGGCCGTCGGTGTGATGCCGGTCGCCCCGCCCATGCCAACACCGACGGAGACCCCGATGCTGGCACCGGCCGATTCACTGCGCGAGGAAGCGTCGGTCGTCGCCTGCGCGCCGGCCATGTCGATATTGTTGGCCGAGATCAACACGCTGCCGTTCATCGGGTCGGCGGCGTGATCCGGGCTTGCTTGCGCCGAGATCTGCAGGCCACGGCTCACAAAATCGCCGTTGGTCGAGATGTCGACCGAATTGCCCGAGATTGTCGGCAGGACCGGTGTCGAGGTCGAAACCGAAGTCTCGTTCTTCGAATAGGTAAAGCCGGCCGTCAGTGAGACAGAGGCGAGATTGCCGGCTGCGACGCTATCGGTGAGACCAGAAAGCGCCTGATAGGCCTTCATGCCGGCAAAGGCAACATTGGCAGCCGAATAGCCATCCGTGACTTTGCCGAGTTTGGAGGCGAGGTTCTCGATGCTCTGGCCGGCGCCGACGAAGCTTGAGGAGACGCCGACACTGACGCCAGCAAAGAAGCTTGTCGCCACCTCATCGAAGTTGGTGATGTCATTCCCCGAGAGGATGTTGACACCGTTTTTCCCGACGATGGTGACGCCACCGCCGGCGACAATCTGTCCCGCCTGATCGTTGAACGTGTCGCCGGCCTTAAGCGTGATGTCTCCGCCCGCCTTGATAGTGGACACCGCATTGGTATCGGCACTCTGGTTGACTTGATCGGTAAAGCGCCCGACGCCGATGCCGATCGAGGCGCCGCCGCCGTTGGTCGAGACCTGGATACCAAAGCCAGAACGCTTGTCGCTCTTCGAGGATTGGTCGCTCTCATGACCCGGCAAGATATTGATATCGCCGGTTGCGTTGCCCGTGACATTACCATTGGTCGCGGCGATCGAAGAGCCGATAATGTTGAGGTCGCCCTTGGTGGCGTTGAGGGTGATGTTGCCATTGGCGGCAGACAGCGTCGAGCCGATATTATCGCTCGAACTTTCGCTGATCGTCTTGTCATGGCTGCCATAGATCGAGATAAACCCGCCACCGGAGCCGACACCAATGCCGGACTTTTTGGTCTGCTTGTCGCTCTCGTGCTCTTCTTCCGCCCCCATGACGGTGACGGTGGAGCCGGAGAGGCTGAGATCATTGCCCGCAGCCATGTTGGAACCGGAGACGACGGCCTCACCGCCAGCATTGACGGTGATATTGCCAGACGCGGCGATGGACGAGCCGACTGTGTGCTCGTCGTAGGTGTGCGTATGGGTCTTCGACGACGAGAGGAACCCACTGGACTTGCTGTCGGAGGTCGTTTCCTTTGTGTCCTTGCCGGAGGCGATGACAACGTTGTCGGCGGCCTGGATGGTGGCGTTCGCGGAATGGGTTGCATCGCCAGCCGTGACATCAGAGGCCGAGATCGTGACGTTACCACCGCTGGAGGCGATATCGACGCCGGTCTGGCCGGAGATCGACGAACCGTTCGCAGTGGTCGTCGCTTCACTTGCCTTCTTCGAACCGGACTTGCTGGAAGAGGAAGCGCTATCGGTTGCTTCGCCGATGGTGATGTCACCCTTGGCGGTGAGGTTGGCAGCGCCACCCTTGGCATCGATGTCGGAGCCGATGACGCTGATGTTGCCCGTATCGGCCTGGACGGTGACGTTGCCATTCTGCGAGGTGATCGACGAACCGTTGCTGGTGACTGCAGTCGAGGAGGACTGGCCACCCTGGTAGCCGTTGGATGTGCCGGGTTTGGTTTTTGACTGGCTTGCCGTCTGATCCTCAGACGCCGTGATCGCGATATTGCCGTTCGTCGAAGCCAGGGTGAGATTACCGCCGGCCGTCAGAGACGAACCGCCAATCAGAATACCCTGATTGCCGGATATGAGGGTGGTACCACCTGACGTGAGCGACGAACCCTGCTGCGTCTGACTGGTGGTCTTGACGGTTGTGCCGCGACTGATATCGACGGTGGTGTTCTGGACGCCGGCGGAGATGATGTTGACGGTACCACTGGCGGAGGCAACGGATAGGTCGCCGCCGACCTTGGCGGAGCTGGCGATTATGTTGACGCCGTTCGTGCCGGCAATGCTCAGATTGCCGCCAGTCGTCACCGTGGTCCCGACAAGCGTCTGGACGCCGCCATTATCCTGTTTGACGGCACCGATCGTGACGGTCTGACCGGAGAGCTGCGCGCTGCCGCCCGCGGCGACCTTCGTCCCGCTCAGCGTCAGGCTGCCCGCGCCGGCATCCATCTTCAGGTTTCCGCCGGCCGTGACGCCGCCATTGGCGGCAACCACGGTCTGTCCGCCGATATTCATGGTCTGGGCGGCGAGCGTGATGCCGTTTTCGGCATTGAGATTCATGTTGCCGCCAGCGAGGAAGGCCCCGCCATTAGCCTTGATGCTGCCCGCATTGATGGTCATGCCATCGACTGCGGCAATCGCACCGGAATTGTCGATGGAGCTGGCATCGATGCTGACCGTGTTGCCGGCGATCATTGCCGCTGACGTGGTTTTGGCCCGGTCGGCGGCCGAGAGATAGACGACCGGCACCAGCACCGGCGCGCCATCGACGATCTCGGTCTGGTAGATCACCATCGACTGCGTCAGCGACGCGGCCTGCTGTGGCGTCAACGCCTGCCCAAGGCCAAGTCCGTTCGCCTCGGCATAAGCGACGCCGTTGTCGAGCAACGACTTCATCTGGTCGGTGGCGTTATCGCCGGGAACAAAGGATCCCGCGCCAAGGCCATTGCCCACCAGCTGCCGCATCTGTTCGTCTACGAGCTGATTGTCGAAATAGGCGTCGCCGAGGAAGGGAACCTTGGTTTCCGGCGTATAGCCAACTCGATCGATGAAATAACTCGACCCATAAAACTTCGAGACATCGAGGAAGGCAGCCCGCGTCTCGAACAGGAAGACCTGGCCTGGAACCGTGCCACCGACGCCGCCGGACTGCGGCTTGGCAAGTGCTGCGAGCTGAGCGCCATTCGTCTGCAGGATCTGAGTGAGATTACCGCTATTGCCGATCGCGGCAGTGAGCTTGCCCATCAGGCTGTTCGGATTGACCGAAGCGCCGGCAACCGTCAGGGTGTTGCCGCTGATCGCAGTTCCGTTAGATGCAGTCACGCCGTTGTTGCTGACCGCAACACCGTTCGCCACAGCCAGGTTGCCGCCACTAATCGAAGGACCACCGCTGGCCCGCAGATTGCTGCTGCCGATCACCGGCCCCGAGTCGATCGTCGGACCGCTGCCTGTAAGCGACGGGCCGCTACCCGCGTTGGCGCCGCCATTGGCTGTTACGTTTGAAAGTGCGGCGTTGACGTTGAACAAGGCCCCGCCGGCCGTCATGCTGCCCAGCGCACCAAGCGGATTGTTCGTCGTCGCAGGAGCGTCAATCGCAACCTGACTGGCGATGGAACCATTGGACGCAACGTTGTTGACCGCGCCACCGCCGTTAATAGCGAGGCCTCCGCGTGCCTGGATAACGCCAGAGATCGCACCAATCGCGGCAACGCCGGTAACGGTCGTGCCGGGGTTCAGATCCTTCGAGGGGTCACGCGTGCCATTGGGGTTGGGCTCATAGGTTGTCGTGGTATTTTCGATGCAGGGTCTGTTGGGTCCGCTGCAGTTCAGCGTCGTCGTCTCAACCGTCTTGTCAGGATAATACTGGCACGGCGTCGAACTGCTGCAGGTTGCCTCGGTTATGCGATTGAGCGTGGCGCCGTCATTGGTGAGCGTGCCCGCGACGGTGAGCAGCATGTTGCCGTCGGACTTGATCGAACTGTAGCCGTTCCACAGGTTGGTGGCATTGATGGTCAAATCCCCACCGGCGCGAATTTGCGCGGAGGCGCCCGCGCCGCTGATCAACTGATCCTGGTCGACAATCTGGTGGACAAGGCTGGTAGTGGTGCCATCATCATCGATGAGATCATAGGCATGCAGGATGTCGTCGGAGACCTGCACGTTGCGTTGGATTGCCGGTCCGGAGGTCGTGGTATTGGTCAACCCGTTGGTCAGGATCGACATGGTGCCGCCAGACTGAATGAGACCGGCGGAGTTGACGACGGCGCCGTTACGCTGACCGCCGCCAGGCCCTGCTATGGTAAGACCGTTGCCGGACAGGATAGCGCCCTGGTCGTTGGTGAGCGTACCGCCGACAAAGAGGTTGGCATTGTTGCCAGCAAAGACGAGACCGGACGGGCTGTTGTAGAAATCGCCTGATAGGTTGAAGGTCAGATTGTTGCCGGCCGCCAATTGGCCGGTATTGCCGAGCGACGGCAGGTTCAGCGTCAGGTCATGGGCGGCGAGCAGCGAAGTGCCGGCGGTGGTGGCAAGGCCCGCAGCAGAAATGGTAATGTCACCGGAACCGCCGGCATTGGCGACGGTGCTGACCTGTGCATTGGAAAGATCAACACCGCCGGAGAGATTGAGGCTCAGGCCGCCGAAGACGAGATTGCTTCCCGAGAGATTGGCGGATGAAGCGTTGACGATCAGCGTGCCGCCCGCGGCAATCCCGCTGCCCCTGCTGCCCGAAAGATCCAGCGCCCCGGTATTAAGGGTCAGGCTGCCACCGACGCGGGTGGTGCTGGTGTAGGAAATGGCGCCAGGGCTTGCGAGCGCAGCGTTGCCCAGGCTCTGCAGACTGTTGTAGCCGATATTTTGCGTCGCCGTAGCGGCAAGATTGCCGCCCGAGAGCAATGAGTTCGCGCTGATGCTGCCGTTCGAGGCGGCAAGCGTCATCGTGCCGGCGCGACGCAACATCAGGCTGCGGTTGCCTGACGCGTTGGTGGCGGCAAAATCGACGCCGGAGACCAGCGTATCGATCGAGATCGACCGGGCATTGAGATTGATATTGCCGGTCCCCAGCGATTGGCCGGTGAGCGTGATGGCGTTGCCGGCGGTCAGCGCCAGGTCTCCGTGGGCGACGGCATTGGCGCCGATATTGTTCGCCGCATTGGCCGTAATCGTCCCGGCAGCAAGGAGGCTGTTGAAAGAGATGTCGCCTGCCGTGGCTGCGAGCGTCAGATTACCGCTCTGGCCAAGAATGACATTACCGGCTCCCGATTGGTCCATCGCCGCAAAATCGACACCGGCCGCGATGACGTTGCCGCTAACGGCAGATCCGGTCATCGAGACGTTGCTGGCGCCCAGGAGCTGGCCATTGATCCTGATGGCGCCAGGACTGGTGGCCGAACCGATCGAGACCGCTCCGTGACCGGTGATGTTGCCGCCCGTAAAGGCACTCGCCGTCACATTGAGGTTGCCTGCGACGATCAGCGTGCTGGCCGACGCACTTCCGGCGTTAATAGTCAGATCGCCGCTTGATCCGAGAGCGATGGCGCCGTTTGACGACCGCGCGGTGGTCGCGAAATCGACGCCGGTGACTGCCTGGCCGAGTTGGACGGTCGAACCGGAGAGCAAGACGTCGCCGGCGCCGAGGAGTTGGCCCGAGACATTGACGCTGAGGCTGCCGGCGAGGGTAATGTCGCCATGCCCCGTCACAGCGTTGGCGGTGATCGCGGTACCGCTGGCGGCGATTGCGCCAGCCGATAGCATGGTCTGCGTGGCGATGCCGGCAGAGGCGGTCAGGGTCATATCGCCAGCGCGATTGCCTGCAATCGTCGCGGCAGTTCCGAGCACGATGCTCCCGCTAGCGGCATTGGTGGCCGCGAAATCGATGCCGGAGATCAGCGTTGGTGCATTGATGTGACCGCCGCTAACCGTGAGATTGCCAGCAGCAATGATCTGGTTGCTGACATCGACATTGCCGACAATGCCTGCGCTGCCATGAGCGGTGATGCTGTCGGCAATGACATCCGCCGCATTCGCCGTGAAGTCACCGGCCGAAAGGATCGTCCCAGCGGCAATATTGCCGGAGGCCGTAAGATTCGTGGCTCCCGACGATGCCAGCACGATAGTGCCGCCCGCGGCATTGGTGGCGGCAAAGTCGATGCCGGAGATCAGGGTCGGCGCGCTGATGCTGCCACCATTGATGGTGACGTCGCCGGCGGCAAGAATCTGGTTGCTGACGTCGACGTTGCCGACAATACCGACCTTGCCATGGCTGGTGATGCTGCTTGCCTGGAGGTCCGCTGCTTTCGCGGTCACGTCGCCGGCCGACAGGATCGTGCCGGCCGTGGCGTTGCCCGCAACGGCAAGGTTCATGGCGCCGGATTGGGCGAGCACGATGTTGCCACCGCCCCCATTGGTGCCCGCGAAATCGACTCCGGAGATCAGGGCGCCGGCGCTGAGGCTATTTGCGTCGATCGTAAGATCACCGGCCGACAAAACCTGATCACTGACGTCCACGAGACCGCTGGCCTGAAGGCCGGTGTTGCCATGGCTGGTGATGTTGCTCGCTGTCAGATTCGTGGCCTGAGCGGTAAGATCGCCGGCGGAGAGCAGTGTGCTGACCGTGATATCGCCCGCGGAGCTCAGCGACAGATCACCACTTGATGTCTGGACAATATCGCCGTTGGCAGCAGCCGTTTCGGCAAAGTCGACACCGGAGACGATTGCGCCTGCTGCAATGCTCGAGCCTGAGACGCTGATGTCTCTACCGCCAAGGATCTGACCATTAACGGTGGTCGCCCCGGTGAGCGCGATATCCTTGTGGCCGATGACGGTATCGGCCGTAACGATACCAGCATTGGCATTGATGGCACCGGCCGCCTCGATCGTGGATGCGGAGAGCCCGCCGCTGAGCTGGGCTGTCAGGTCGCCAGTCTGGCCAAGAACGATATTGCCGCCTGCCCTACTGGTCGCGTCGAAGTCGATACCGGCGACGACAGATTGGGCCGACAGGCTCTGACCTGTGATCAGCACGTTGCCAGCGCCAAGGATCTGGCCGGCAACGCTGGTGGCACCATTGAGCATCATGTCGCCATGCGCTGTGACGGCATCCGCGGTCACGGTCGCACCGCTGGCCGAAAAACTGCCAGCCGAAAGCAATGTGCCAGTCTTGATAGAACCCGTCGAAGCGAGCGTCAGATTGCCGCTCGTTGTCTGGACGATGTTCCCATTGGCGGCTGCCGTCGCGGCGAAATCGACGCCTGAGACGATAGCCCCAGTTTGGATGCTCGAGCCGGAGATGCCGATGTTGCCGCCACCGAGCAGCTGATTGGCAACGGTCACGCCTCCGACGGCCGTTCCGGAAAGCGTTACATCCTTGTGGCCAGTGATCGAAGCTGCTGCGACCGAGGTGCCGCTGAGATCGATGGCACCCGCTGCCTGTATGGTCGACGCAGCTACGGCGCCATTGACATTCACGGTCAGATCACCGCGTTGACCAAGGGCGATATTGCCGCCGTCGGCATTGATGGCATCGAAATCAATACCGGAAACGATCGTTTGGGCGGACAGGCTTTGGCCCGTGATCGAAACGTTGCCGGATCCGAGGATCTGGCCAGCAATGCTTACACCCGCGCTCGTGGTCGTTGCACCCGTGCCTTTAAGGGTAATATCGCCATGCGCCGTGGCCGCATCAGCGGTCACAGTAAGGCCGTTGGCCGAGAGTGCACCGGCGGACAGCAATGTGCCTGCATCGATCGAACCCGTCGACACGAGCGTCAGGTCGCCGCTTGCGGTCTGAACGATATTGCCATTTGCAGCGGCAGTTTTGGTAAAATCAACGCCGGAAACCACTGTTCCAACCTTGATGCCTGCACCCGAGATGGCGATGCCGCCGCCGCCCAGAACCTGACTGTTGACGTCAACGCGACCGCCCGCGGTCGTCGTGTCGGTGGCGCCGGAAAGGGTAATATCCTTGTGGCCGGTGATCGAGCCTGCGGAGACAGACGCGCCGCCGATGTCGATGGCCCCTGCCGCCTGTATGGTGGGAGCCGCTACGGTCCCGTTCACCGACACAGTCAAATCGCCAGCCTGGCCAAGGACGATATTGCCACCAGAAGCATTGGTCGCGGCAAAATCAATGCCGGCAACGAGGGTTTGCGCCGACAGGCTCTGGCCGGTGATCAACACGTTGCCAGATCCGAGGATCTGGTCTGTGACATTAATCGCGCCCCCGAGCGTCAGGGCACCGTGGGCCGTTATCCCGTCAGCGGTGACGGTCGAGCCTGAGGCGTTGAGATTGCCAGCTGAGAGCAGCGTGCCGGCGCTGAGTGCGCCCGAAGCCGCAAGCGTAAGGTCACCGCTCCCGGCCAGCACGATATTGCCATTGGCGGCGGCAGTCCTCGTGAAGTCGGCGCCTGAGACTATGGTTCCGGCACCGATACTGGAACCGGAGATCGCAACATCCCCGCCGCTCAGCACCTGATTGGTAACATTCACGCCGGCGCCCGCGCCGGAAAGGGTTATATCCTTATGACCGGTGATCGAATCTGCTGTGACGGACGCGCCGCTCACATCAATGATACCTGCGGCCTGGATGATTGGCGCCGTTACAGCGCCGTTGACGGACACGTTCAAATCACCGGCCTGACCAAGCACGATGTTGCCGCCAGACGCATTTGTGCCACCAAAATCAAGGCCGGCGATGATGGTCTGTGCAGACAGGCTCTCCCCGGTGATCGAGACATTGCTGGAGCCGAGAATCTGGCCGCTGACACTGATAATGCCGCCCAGCGTCATGTCGTGATGGGCCGAGATATTGCTGGCGGTGATCGCCGCACCGCTGGCATTGAAATCGCCGGCGGACAGCAAGGTACCGACCTTGAGCTGGTCGGACGCAGTCAATGAAAGATTGCCAGTCCCAGCCGTGGTCGGGCTGAGTATGACGCCGCCGCCAGAGGCATTGGTGGCGGCTATATCGACGCCGGAAACAACGGCGTCGGCTTTAATGTCGGAGCCGGAAACGACGATATTGCCTGCACCGAGAACCTGGCCAGTCACATCTACGACACCACTTCCGGCCGTCGCACCGGTGGCGCCCGAAAGCGTGATGTCCTTGTGGCCGGTGATCGTATCGGCGGTGATGGTCCGGCCGCTGGCATTGACCGCGCCGGCTGCAAGCACGGTCCCTGCCTGGATAGCGCCGGCGCTGTCATTGATCGTCAGATCGCCGCTACCCGCCAGCACGATGTTGCCGCCATTGACTTTGGTCGCGGCAAAGTCGACGCCGGACGCGAGTAGACCGGTGCTGACCCCATTGGCGTTGCCATTGATGGTGATATTGCCAGCGCTGAGCAATTGGTTGGCGACATTGACACCGCCGGTGATGCCGATCGCGCCATGGCTCGTGATGTTATTTGCCTGCAATTGGGCGGCCTGAGCCGTCAGGTCGCCTGCCGACAGAAGCTTGTCGGCAACGATATTGCCTGCGGTGGCGGTGAGCCCGAGCGTACCCGACGAGCCGAGAACAATACCGCCGCCGTTCGCGTCGGTAGCGGCAAAGTCTACACCGGCGGCAATGGCGCCGGCCTGAAGAGCAGAACCCGAGATCAGGACATTGCTTGCAACCAAAACCTGGCCACTGACGTCAACGCGGCCGCCTGCCGTATTGACCGTAAGCGCTCCATGGGAGGTGACGCCGCTCACCGTCAGCGATGCCGCTGAGATCGTCAGGTCGTTGGCCGACTGAACGCCGCCCGCGGTCATATTGCCGGTCGCGGTCGTCTTGAGGCTTCCGGCCGACAAAAGATTGCCGGTGGCGATATTGCCGCCGGTCGCCGTCAGGCTCAGATCACCGGCTACCCCAAGCACCACATTGCCATTCGGATCGGCGCTGGTGGCGGCGATGTTGATGCCTGAGATGACTTTGCCGGTCGATATGGACCGGCCGGTAACATTGACATTGCCCCGTGCCTGCATATTGCCGGTAACGGCAATATCGAGAGCGGCGTTCGAGGCGATGTTCTGGCCGCTCTGCAGCGAGGCGGCCGAGATCGAGCCGGCTGACGCCGTCAGACTGAGGTCACCGGAGCTAATGGCTGCACCTGCGATCGCGATATCGCCAGAGGTGGCGACAAGGGTTGTTGCGCCATTGCCAGCGGTGACGCTGCCAGCAGCAATCCCGCCGCCTGAATTCATTTGCACGGTCGTGCCGCTGTTGACGTCACCCGATACGCTGAGCAGGCCGGTTCCGCTCGCAAGCACGATATCGCTGTCGGCGGCGATGGACTGCAGAGTGATGCCCTGATCGGCCTGGACCGCAACCTTCTGCCTTGAGGTAACCTTGGCGGCCGTGACCTTCTGTTTCGAGGTGATCGTGACGCCATCGCGACCAGACGCATTGCCGATCGAGATCTTGCCGTCGGCCGACAGTGTCAGTTCGCCGGCATTGGCGGCCATGTCGCCGCTCATCTTGACCCCAGCACCCTTTTCGGTGACGACGACCTTGATGCGATCGGCCTGCATGGCGCCGAGCGCCGAACCGTCGATCGCGTATTCGGGCGTGCCTGACGTTGCCGTCAGCGCTGTAGACTCTCCGGTCGCGTAATTATACTGGCTGGCGCCACCAGTCAGGCGCACGGTCTTGCCATACACTGGAGCATTCACATGGATCTGGCGCGAGACGACGTCGAAGAGATCGACTGCGCCGGGAGCAGTAGTGAGGTTCGTCCCTGCCCCTTCGAAAGTGACGTCGCCGCCATTGACGGTGAAGCCGGTTAGGCTTCCGTCGGCGCCGATATTGGGGACGCCTGTCGTCAGCGTGGCATGCGGCGTGTTGATGAAGCCGCAGCCGTCGCAGGTTATTCCATTAGGGTTCGCCACTATAACGTCTGCGCGGCCACCGAACACTTCCATCTGACCGTTCAGCGCGGAACGATTGCCTGATGTGACTTCGTTGAGGATGACAGAAGCGGGGCCGGAGCCGTTGAGGTTCGGGTTGCCGGGTGTCGCGCCGCCTAAGTTCGACGTGCCGACTTCACCTTTGAAGTTGTTGAGGATCAGACCCTGGGTGCCGACATTGAAGTTGTCGTATTTGTTATGTGAGAGGCCGATGGCGTTCGGCGTGACGATATCGATCAGCGGCACGCCGTTCGGGGCAGCACCGACACTCGGCTGATTGGCAACGGGAGCCGATCCAGCGGCCGATACCGACTGGGCATTGGCCAGCATCGGCTGAAAGACAAGCAGAGCGCTCAGAAGCGTCGCAGACAGTTGACGCATGGCGTTGCCTAGGCGTCTGATACTTACCTTGCCATTTTCGCCACTTGAAACACGTGCTGACGTCATGGTCATCGCCCTGTCCTGTTGAACGTTTTTTTGCTCGCCGTGAATTTTCGATCAACTACTTCCGTGGCGTTAGCCACGTCTTCACCTGCTTCATGAACGTCTCGGCAAGTTGGGTCGCCACGGCGGTCTGATTGGGGGTGACGGCCGCATTGATGACCATCGCCGGAATGAGCGCTAACCCATTCCCGCGGACCGTCATGTCGTTGGCGCGAATCTCCTGAGCCTGCGCGATCAGTTTTCCTGTGCGCATGTCCTCCAGACGGACGGTTCCATCGATAAAGCTGTTATTGCCTGCGATAATTCTGCCGGGAGCCGACGCCACATCCAGATCATGAAGGGTAACAATCAACCTGGCGGGAATATTGCCCCCTGGATAGCCCTTCAGATCTTTTGCAAGTCTTTGCTGCAAGACGCGCGACACGAGTGCTACCTGAGATTCCCGCGTGTCACCGTTTAATAAAGGTGATCCCATCCTCAGATCAGGCGCCGATTCTATGCGGACATCAGCTATACTGGCTGTGCTAAGTGCCGCGGTGAGGCGTGGATCTTGTGTGGTGCATCCGGCCACGACAATCGAACCCACAAGCGCAGCGGCAAGCAGAGCTCTGGTCACCCCGCGATGCAATTTTTTCCTACTTTCCTTCATCTTCTCACTCATGATCACCACCTCACGGATGTGCTGACAAACAGAAGCCCGGAGTCGCGGCGGTTGACCGTGCCGCCAAAGACATCCGAATAACCCATATCGAAATTGATATTGCCGCCGGCGAGCTTGGCACCGACTGTCCAGCCGAGCATGTCGCCGCCGGCGATCTGGTAGCGGGCCTGGCGGGCGATCCGCCCGTAGTCGAGACCGACATAAGGCCTGAACTCTCCGAGAATCTTCGCCAGTGCGGCATTGTCGGCAAATGGCTGCGTCCGCCAGACGAGATCGTTGCGGATGAAGAAGCCGTTATTGCCGTAAAGCATGGTCTCGCGCGCGCCGCGCACGGAGGAATAACCGCCGACCGAGATCTGCTCCGCCCCGAACAGATTGTCGGGGGAATATTGACCGGTGACGATCGAATTGATCTCGAAGCGCTGGTCTGCCACCTGAAAGGGCCGGGTCACAGTGATGGTGCCGGTGAACTTGGAAAAGCGAGGATCAGCGTTGCCTGCACCGGCATCGCCGGGGGCAACAGCGTCAAACAGGTTGAGCCCCTGGCTGTAGGAGAGATCGAAGACCCAGAGGCCACCCAGCATGCGGCGCGAATGCGAGAGGCCGAGATCGCCGACCGTGTATTTGCGGCTGCCGACCTCGATCCGGTTGCCGAGCAGGAAATTGTTGGTTTCCTTGTAGGTCAGACCGCTGTTGAAGGTGGTGATCGAATCCTTATCGCGGGCAATCACCCGGTCGGCGCCGATGCCGACCTGCTTGCTGTCGCCCGACGTATTGAGCGGTCCGAAATTGCCCAGAACCGAGCTATCATATTCGTACCAGGAGCCGTTCGCCGAGAATGTCCAGTAGCCATAGGGCACGCTGACATTGCCGGAATAGCTGTTGCTCTTGCCCAGACCGTCATTGCGCCAGGGATAATCCGGGCCGGTATGCTCATAGGCGAAGTTCCATTGGTCATTGACGCCGAAGAGATTGTCGTAGCCGAGCGAGGCCGAGGACTTGGAATATCCCGTCTGCTCTTGGCCAAGATTGCTGTTGCCGAATGACAGATGCCAGGGGTGGCTGGGCTTGTTCTCGATATTGAGAATCGAGGTGCCGTCCGTCTTGCCTGGCAGCATCGCCGTCTTGGCATTGTTGGAGGTGAGACGATTGATCTGGTCGAGACCCTGCTCGATATCACGCAGATTGGTAATCTCGCCCTTCATGCCGGGAAAGGCCGTGGCAACCACGCCGGAACCAGGCGCCGGTTTACCATTGATGTAGATGTCAGAGAGCGTCCCCTCGACGGCAACGAGCCGCAGCAGCTTGGTGCTGGCGATATCCTGCGCCGGCACGTAGACACGGGAACTCACAAAACCCTTGTCAAGATAGAGATGCGTCAGGTCGCGCAGCAGCGCGTTGATCTCGCCGACGCCGACGCAGCGGTTCGTATAAGAGGCTGTGACCTTGTTGATCGCACTGGCCGAAAACTGCTTTACCCCCTCGACCGTGACGCGGGTGATCTCGAAGCAGGGGCCGGTCTTCTTGCTGCCGGACACTGCCGGCTGCTGAGCCTCGGCCGAGGGAGGCTTTGGTGTCATCTGACCCAAGCTCTGCAGCCGCTGCTGTTCGGCTTCCTGCGCCTGACGACGCGCGAAATCGTCGTTGGGCGTCTGCGCCGCCGCGGTCGAAGCCGCGAGAACCGCTGCCAAAAGCCCGCCTATGGCGGCGGCCGAGCGCGCGTTTGACATCATGGGCTCGCCCCGATTAGTTGGATGCGGCCTTCTGCAGCGCATCAAGCGCCCCCGCCAATCCCTTCAGCGAGAACTTGATGTTGACCTTCTGGCCATTCATCATCTGGACGTGGCCGGTGCCATCCGCAGCCTTGGAAAGGGCCGACACCATCTTTGTGTCCAGCTTCTGCTGTGCCCAGCAGCCGGCCTGGTTGCAGTTGCGGTAGGAAAGCTGCACCACGGGCTTGTCGCTTGTATCGATGCCGATACCGGCGGGCAAATACATGTTGAGCGGCACGAGCGTGGTCAGCACCAGTTCGGCTGCCGGCTGCTTTGCAGTCTTCTTGTTCGAGGGCGCCGGTGCATCCGTCACCTTGGCAACCGCCAGCGTCAATATGTTCACATCCTGGTCACCCTGCTTGACCGTCGCAATCTGCGCGACTTCGCAGTTCGTCGTCGCCGAACCATCCGCTGCCTTGCCATCGATGCAGCGATAGTACCAGTCATCGAACTTCTGCACCCGCGCCTGTGGCGCTGGCTTTTGTTCTTCTGTTTGAGGGGCCGCGCTCTGAGCAGAACCGGCGCTGGGCGGCGTGTTGGCCGCCGCCGGAGCGGGCTGTTCCTGTGCCATCATTGGGAAAGCAAGCAACGTCGAGGAAAGAAAAACTGCTGAAGTCAGAGTCTTGAAGGAAAGGGTTTTATTGGCGGGAGACATACAAATTACCCAAAGTCAAAGCCATTCGCTTGCGCAAGGCGTACCTTGCTCAATCGGCATGTCGGTCAAAATTCAGGAAGATTCACCACAGGGTGGCGTAGCCGATCATGGGCCTGATCCGCCCAATAGCAGATTTCTAAAAAAGTACAGCAAGAAGTAGCAATAACATGGGCGATTCACACGCTCGTTTTTAGATATGCGTGTAAAATCTGCAACACCGACGTTTAACAATTGAGTAAAATTGTTGTTTGCGCTCGAAAGCACCTGTCCCTGAGCGCGATAGTTCGCCAGTCGAGGGACGCTGGCTGCGGCGCTGGGCGACGGAAGACGCCGCGGTCGAGGCGCTCCAGCCAACCGCTCTCAACATACTTTCGCGTGAGGAAGCAGCTGATGCCTTGATTGTCCAGCCAGCGTGCGTCCGCGACAAAGCCCGCAGGGACGGCTTCCAAGACATTCTTTAGCTTGATTTCCTTCGGTGTACTCATGGTGCACAAAATAGCATAAGCTCGAAGAGGCGCGGCAGGACTCTTTGTAAATCGTGTGAAAAGAGCACTCAGAGGCCACAAATACCGTGTTTTTCAAAGAGAACGAGTTGGTCGGGGGACCAGCTTATTCCTTCAATGAGAGGTCTCGATGTGGACCTTACGGCTCTCATCATCGGCCCGAAGTTCATCGACCCACGGAAGTGGCTCTCGAAATACAAAATGGCCTATGGCGACGATCGCACCTAAGGCACTTGCTTTTTTGTGTCCACACAAGGAGGATTCAAACCAAATCTAATCGTCCTAGTCCGCGTGCACTTCAAAATCTTCTAACTTTGCGCCGCCATCAATTTCATCTTTCAGCCACTGAGGCATTCGACCTCTGCCGCGCCATGAGTTCCCTTTGTCGTCTTTATAGATAGCCTTTGAACTAGGCACTTCTCTTGCGGCCTTCCCCAAGCCTGCTTTGGACAACTTATCAAGCTCGTTCAGCTCGGCGAGAAGTTGCGACCTGCGTGTCGAGATGATCTTGTTTCGAGCCGCGACTGCGTCAGCAATGATTTCATTTAATTCTTTTAGCGTCGCTTTGGAATAGTCAACCTTCATCTAAACACTTCATCTCGTTGATGTTTTTCCAATTTTAGGGCCGATTGCCTCAAGCAGCATAATATAATTAGAGCGCATATAGACGCTTGACGAATGCCATTCCCTATAAGGGCGTCTCCGCCAAATGTGGAGTCTTATTATCGGTTAAAGTTATTTCAATCGAAGACTTTACGCTCGAGACGCTTAAGGAAATTTGAGAATCCGCGCAGATACCAGCGAACCGCTATTTCGAGGAATTAAGCCGCCAGAGATTCTACCCCAACTTCGGCCAGCGAGGCAATCAGGCGCTCCGTGGTGGATCGGTTTTTGGTCCTAAAGAGCCCAGCCGAGAGTGGTTCGGAAGAGCATTTCCGGCGGGGCGCATATACGCAAAGACGCGAGCGCCCAAACACAACTATGATGCAGTTATTGATTTTCGCACGCAAGAGTATCGACTCCTTATGAAGTGCGCACCTACGCGCGACAAGTAAACACTCCCCAACATCATCCCGAGCGACGCATCTATAGCCAAGGTGTGTCCTTGGTGCTATTTTTACACACTAAGCGACACTGTTATCCCAATTGCGGCGTAGTAGGGTTTTTGAGCAGTTATTTTTTTGAAGCGAGAAGAACGTGACAGAAACAGAAAAGCGAAAGCTTGCGCAACTCATCATGATGAAGCTCCTGCTGATTTTCGGTGGATTAACGGCGCTCGCGGCAGTCGCTCTTTCAACAATAAACTGAGAGTCAAAGAAGCATTTTTGGGCGGAGAACTGGATCGTTCATTGCTTATGCAAGATATCGATCTTAATGATTGTTGGCCGTTCGCCGAAGGATTGAGGCCGTCGCAGTCAGCGTCTTCGGCGCTTTGAGGAAAATTGTGCTCGCGGGGTTGTGGTGGGCCGTTCAGAAGGGTGGCCAACCACATGCAAAGGCTGGCTGAATTTCAGACATTGCGTGCGTGATAATTGAGGACGTTGTCTACGCGCCGCTCTGTGACGCGCGGACCGAACGACATGAATGAGTCGCGCGGTTGCCGACAACTTCAGGTGCGGCCTGGAATGTCTCATATGGGCGTCATCTGAAATTGCATGCATCATCTCTCGGCCTTGAAAGTGCGGCCGAGATCAGGCCCGGTGCCGAAATAATGTCGAAACACATAAAACAGCGGGCTCCATCTGCTGGTATCGATGTGATTGGTGCCGGCGATGACGATATTCTTGTGTGCGTGGACGCGAAGAACCTTCGCTTCGATGATGGAGAAGGCTTCGGGACGCTCCAAGGGCCATTCCGCACCGGGAGGATGCGCCGCCACCACCTCCGCCTCGAACTGGATCGGACATTCTGCGATGCGCAGAGGCCGCACGAGGTCGGCCGCCTGCGGCGTGAAGCCGGCCACATCGAATTTGTCGGCCTCGAAACGGTAACCGATCTTTTCCTTGTGCGGGGGAACGGGATCGCGGCCCGTCGTCGGCGCGATTGCTTCGACCTTCGGCCACAGCTCCGGCGACGGAAAATTCAGCACCAGCTGGCGCTCGCGCAGGAGATTTTCCCGGCCCTTGCTGGTCGACGTCAGGCCCAGAACGACACGGTCATATAGAGCCCAAACCGAGGACATCGGTGAAATATTCGTCGTGCCATCGGGATTGAGACTCGTAATCAGGACGACGGGAGTGCCGATATAAAGCACGCTGGGTTTGATTTCGATATGCGCGTGATCGCTCTCGGCTACCTTGAATTCGGCTGTGTTCGTCAACATTGCAAACTCTCCTTTGAGAGTTTCAGTGTAGCCAACGCGACAGCCGAAATAGTTCGGTCGTGACCGAACTGTTGTTCAAGAGCCGGAATACCCTGCCTTCATTCCGTGAGGGTGGCTCCCTATCGATCAGGCACAGCGACTTCCGTCACATTCGTCACACCATTGTCATGCGGCGGCTCTACTCAGGCTTGTAGCTTTTCAAAACGCTGATTTTTTAGATGACAAGTGACGCAAGCCGCATCCAGGCTGCCGTTTCGGCAACGGGATTGGAACTTCATTACGACAAGGCGATCGTTCTGGGCGGCATAGATCTTTCGCTCGCCAGGGGACAGACGCTGGCGCTGCTCGGCCCATCCGGCTGCGGCAAGACCACGCTTCTGCGCCTCGTCGCCGGCCTGCTTGCACCGACCAAGGGTAGGATCAGCATTTCCGGCCAGGTGGTTGCCGACGCGACGACGAAGATTTTCGTGCCGCCGGAAAAGCGCAATCTCGGCATGGTCTTTCAGGATTACGCCCTTTGGCCGCACCTGACCGTTGGCGGCAACGTCGCCTTTCCTCTTGAAATGCGCGGCGTCTCGAAGGCTGAGCGCGAAGCGCGCACCATGCGCGCGCTGGAGCGCGTCGGATTGGCAACCCTTGCGCAGCGCCGCCCGAGCGATCTTTCCGGTGGCCAACAGCAGCGCGTTGCGATCGCCCGCGCGATCGTCGCCGAACCGCAACTCATCCTGTTCGACGAGCCGCTGTCGAACCTCGACCGCGAACTGCGCGAAAACATGGTCGGCGAGCTTGCCGAGCTCATCGCCACGCTCGGTCTGACGGCGATCTACGTCACGCACGACCACAGCGAAGCCCTGACGCTGGCCGACGAAGTCGCGATCATGCGCTCCGGTGAAATAGCCCAGCTCGCCTCGCCGGATATGCTGATCGAAAGCCCGGCATCACCCGAAGTCGCCGAATTTCTGCGGCTCGGCAGCACGGCCGATCTCGAATGGCGCGACAATGGCTGGCGGCTGGCGGGAAGCCCGCATGTCCTGTCGGACACCGCGCGGCCAGGGCAGGAGAAAGCCAGGATCCTCATCCCGACGCGCGCCATCTCGCTCGGCGAAGCTGCCTGGCCGAGCCTGCCGGCAACGGCACTGCGCTCGCATTTCCGGGGAGACGGCCATCTCATCACCGCCGCGCCGCACGGCACCACAGGCGTCGAGCTTCAGGTTCTGAGCCCGATCAAGATTCGGCCGGGCGAGCAAATCGGCCTTGTCGTCGATACCGACAACATCCTGTGGTTCTAGCAGGACGATTACTTAAGCCTAGAGAGGAAACCATGTTTAAGTCGCTAAAATCAATTGCAATTTTCGCCCTTTCGACTGCCCTTCTCAGCGGCGTCGCCCATGCCGATATCACGGTTTACACCGCCGGCCCGCAGAACCTCATCGACAAGCTTGCCGCCGGCTTCACCGCCCAGACCGGCATCAAGGTCAACGTCTTCCAGGCAACGACCGGCAAGGTCATGGCGCGCATCGAAGCCGAAGCCGCCAACCCGGCCGTCGACGTGCTGATCTCCGCCTCGTGGGATACGGCCACCGATTTCGCCAAGCGCGGCTGGCTCGTCTCCTACACCAGCCCGAATGCCGAGAAGGTGCCGGCCTCCCTCAAGACCGATACCGCGGTCGCTCAGGGCGTTTCGGCCCTCGGCATCGCCTGGAACACCAAGAGCGGCACGTCCGAGCCAAAGGAATGGGCCGATCTCGCCAAGCCGGAGTTCAAGGATCTCGTCAATATTCCCGATCCCGCCCAGTCCGGCTCCTCCTTCGAGCTGACCGCCGCCCTCGGCGCCAAGGACAATGACAAGCTCTTCAAAGATCTGAAGGACAACGGCGCCATCATCGCTGGCGCCAATGCCGAAGCGCTGAACCCGGTGCTGCAGGGCGCCAAGGCCGCCGTCTTCGGCGCGGTCGATTACATCACCTTCGCCGCCAAGGCCAAGGGCGAGAGCATCGACGTGATCTTCCCGCAGTCCGGCACCGTCATCGCACCGCGCCCGGTCATGATCCTCAACTGGTCAAAGCATCAGGACGAAGCCAAGAAATTCGTCGACTACATGCTGTCCGATGAAGGCCAGAAGCTGGTCGCCGGCACCTTCCTGATGCCGGCCCGCTCCGATATCCCGGCCTCGCGTCCGCTCGTCAGTGATCTGAAGCTGCTCGATTACGACGTCAACGCCGTCTACGGCAAGCGCAAGGAAACCCTGAAGCAGATCAGCGATCTGTTCGGCGGCAAGTAAGGCTTGATGAGAATGAGTGCGAAGGGAACGGGCGCTCCGGTGCCGGCAGCCTGGCTCGCAGCCCTCGGGCTTGCCATCATCGTCGCCCTTCCCTTCGTCGCCGTCGTGCTGCAGGCCATCTTTCCCGCGCTGGGGCAAGGCTCGTTTGCAGCCCCCTTCTCGGCCATCGGCAAGACGCTGGCCGACGAAGCGCTGTTGGGCATGACGGCAAATACCATCCTTCTCGGTTGTGCCGTCGTTCTCGCCTCGGCACTCATCGCCGTTCCCCTTGGCGTATTGCGGGCGCTTTACCGCATTCCCTTCGCGCCGGTGTGGGACGTGCTCTTGCTGACGCCCTTCATGATCCCGCCCTATATCGCGACGCTTGGCTGGATCATGACGCTGCAGCCGCGCGGCTATCTCCAGCAGATCGCCGGCTTCAATCTCGCCTCGACCCTCTTCTCACTGGCCGGCATGACCATTGTCATGACCTTCAATACCTTTCCGGTGGTCTATTTCGCCGTCTCGCGCACGGTCGAGGCCGTCGGCGCCCGCTATGCCGATGTCGGCCGCGTCTTTGGCGCCTCGCCGGCGCGCGCCTTCTGGCGCATCACGCTGCCGCTCTCGGCACCCGGCCTTGCCGCCAGCCTGTTGCTGGTCTTCGCCGCCGCGATCGAGGAATACGGCACGCCGGCAGCGCTCGGGCGCCGCGCCGGCTTCCAGGTTCTCGTCACCGGCATCGACACCCGTATCGGCGACTGGCCGATCGACCTGCCGGGCGCGGCGGTCCTGTCGCTGACCCTCGTCATCATCTCGCTGATCGCATTCCTCATCCAGCGCCGGATTCTTTCGCGCCGCTCCTACCAGACCGTCAGCGGCAAGCCGCAGAACAAGGACAAGCGGCCGCTCGGCACGATGACCGCGCCTGTTCTGCTCGCCTTCGGCATCGTCTCGTTCCTCGCGACCGGCGTACCCATGCTGTCGATCCTCGCAACCGCACTCTCGAAGACGATCTCGCGCGGCCTCGTCATCGACAATCTCGGCTTCGACAATTTCGCTTCCGTCTTCGGCAACAGCACCGGCGCGCTCGCCGCCCTCGGCAACAGCCTGGCGCTCGGCGTCGGCACCGCCGTCATCACTGGCCTTATCGGCGTCGTGGCTGCCTATACCGTCGTGAAAACGAAGATGCGCGGCCGCATGCAGATCGACATCATGACCGTGCTGCCGAATGCGCTCCCCGGCATCGTCGTCGCCGTCGGCCTGATCCTTGTCTGGAATATGCCCGGCCTGCCGTTCACGCCCTACAACACCGGCATCATCCTGCTGCTTGCCTATTGCTGCATCCTGCTGCCGCAGACGGCGCGCTATTCCGCGGCCGCCTTCCAGCAGATCGGCGACAATCTAGAGGCTGCTGCCCGCGTATCGGGCGCCGGAACGCTGACGGTCTTCCGACGTATCCTGCTGCCGCTGGTGCTGCCGAGCCTGGCATCCGCCATGCTGCTCGTCTTTGCGCTCGCCTCGCGCGAACTTGTCGCCTCGATCGTGCTGGCACCCGTCGGCATGCAGACCATCGCCACCTTCATCTGGCGGCAGTTCGAGCAGGGCTCGATCGGCCTCGGCATGGCCATGGCCTTCGTAACGATCATCCTGACGACGCTGATCCCGCTTCTCTTCCTGTCGCTTCTGCGCCGCAGCGGGCTCGTCGCCGAATAGGCTCTGCTAAAGAACGCCGGCGAATTTATTCGCGCTCACCCAGGGGCGGCGGCACCACGATCACCGTATCCTCCGCCATCAGCATCCGACCATCCTGCGCCCGCAGCTCCAGCCGCCGCACCGGCAGGCTTGTCGCCCTGTCGACCAGCGTCACATGCGGCTCATCCGGCGCGAAGAAGAAATCCTCGCCCCATTGGCGAAGCGCCACCAGCAGCGGAAACAGCCCCTGCCCCTTCCGCGTGAGCACATACTCCTGATAGGGGCTGCCATCGGAGGCCGGCACGGTATCCATGATTCCGTGCGCGACGAGATTGCGCAGCCGGGCCGAGAGGATGTTCTTGGCAAGCCCGAGGCTCTTCTGAAACTCCCCGAACCGGCGCAGCCCATCGAAAGCATCGCGGATGATCAGCAGCGACCACCAGTCGCCGATCGCATCCAGCGGCCGCGCCACCCCGCACATCGAATTCTTGTGGCTCACTCTCTTGGCCATGCCGTTCTGCCCTCACCTGTTTCCATATCTGCCGACGCCGCGTCAGTACCGCAGTCAAGCACTGCATCGTCAGCCCAATATATCGGTTGCAAATTAAAACCACAAGAGATACTGGAACTTTGGTTTCAAATTAAAACCACACAAGGAGAGCAACCGTGATTCCTGCCAATGAGACATTCGCCGGCACCTTCCCCTTCGCTCCGAATTTCACAGATGCACCGGGTTTTCAGATGCACTACGTCGACGAAGGCCCGCGCGACGGCGATGTCATTCTCTGCCTGCATGGCGAGCCGACCTGGGGCTATCTGTTTCGCCATCTGATCTCGACGCTGAGCCCTACGCACCGCGTCGTCGTTCCCGACCACATGGGCTTCGGCAAGAGCGAGACGCCGGTTGACCGCAGCTATTGGCTGCAGGACCACGTCGCCAATCTGGAGGCCTTCGTGCTCGCGCTCGACCTCACCGACATCACCCTCGTCATGCATGACTTCGGCAGTCTGGCCGGCATGGGCTTTGCCGCCCGCCACCCCAACCGCATCCGCCGCATCATCTCGGCAAACGGCCCGACACCCTTCGGCCAGCCGGATCTTGTCGATCGGGTGATGGCAAACGCCGCCGTATCCCCGTGGTTTCAATGGATCATCAAGGCCGAGGCCGACGGCACGCTGGAACCGGTGCTCAACAATCTCGGCTTCAACATCCTCAGCACGCTCAAGCTCAACGGCTTCGAGAACAACGCCGTCATCACCGACACCTGGCTCGACGCCTATGGCGCGCCCTTTGCAAGCGCGGCCGAGTGCCTCGGCGCACTCGGCTGGGCCAAGGGCTTTGCGACCGGCGCCCACCGGTTCCAAACGCCCGATCCGGCCGCCGAGCGAATCATCCGCGGCAAACCGGCGTTCGCCATATGGGGCGAGGCGGACAGGACGCTGCATGCGGCGCATTTCCTGCTGCTCTTCTCCGCCCTCTTCCCGTCAGCCCCTATCAAGCGCCTCTCAGGTGTCGGCCATTATTGCTTCGAAGATGCGCCAGAAGCCATCTCAAGCCTGATCGCGGATTTCCTGCAGCGGAGCTGAGGCCACCAGATCAAGGCAATCGCGATCCAAAGCAAGGAAGCGGGAAACCTTCCCGCTCCCTTCATGCCCTATCTTGCCTCTTCCTGCCCGTTGCGCGCCCAGACAGAACGCAAAGGGCAACAATCGGCAGACGTCAAATCAGAGACCCATCCAATTGACATTCTCAGCGCTTGTGACACCGTTCCACGCGGTTGCTCACCCACCGTTTTGAGGCAAAATGACCACACGATCGCAAGCCGTTATCACCACAGCCGAAGAACGCCCGCGCGACGGATGGAACGACCCCGTTCACGGCTCCATCTCCTGGCACACACTGCTCAGCAGCGACATCACCCCCACCGACAGCCTGAGCGCCGGCATCGCCGAACTCGCCCCCGGCGGCGAATTGAAGCCGCATCGCCACGACCCATCGGAAATCTACTTCATCTTCGAAGGAACCGGCATCGTCCGGATCGACGGAGAGGAAACCACGGTCAAACCAGGCACGACAGTCTTCATCCCCGGCAACGCCGAACACGGCATCCGCAACGAATCATCCGCCAATCTGAGATTTTTCTATGTGTTTCCGACCGGGTCTTTTGCGGATGTTGTTTATCGGTTTCCGGAGGATTGAACACGGGAAGTACAGTTTTATGAACTCAGTTCCAGCGGGACGGCTTACCGATGCGAAAGCTAGAAGAATGGGAGCGGCATTTTAATAGCGTCGGCTGGTTTATCCCGCCCTACATTCAGATGGGGTATTTGGCATCACTTGCTTCTGCAATTCGTGCATCAAACGGTGGCTTTACCCAAGATGAACTTGAGTGCCGCATGGCCTATCTCTACGAGCCCATCGGTATTGCCGCTATGGTGTGTGATCGATACCCAATCACTCCCGTCATCAGTGAGTATCGACAGACAATTGCCGAGGCCGTTGCAGCCCATTTTGCTGGACTTCACCATATCGCCGTTGCTGGCTTAATTCCCGTAATTGAGGGCGCCGGGCGAGAGCTGCTGAATGTCAGAGGAGAAGGAGCACCCAAGCTCGGGGTGCGCAAAGTATTTGCCACGCTAGCCTCAAATTGCTTGGAGGAGGTTCGCCGGCAACGAATGGGCGACATGGATGAAATCGAGTCAATGTTCATCGCATTCGAGAACTTTACGCGGGACTACGTCTACACCGATTCGTCGCTTTATAATCTGGCGGATAAGACCAACAGACACGGCATAACTCATGGCGCATACCGTGACGCTGACTACGGTCGGCCATTGAATTTCTATAAAACAATCTCTGCTGTCGATTTCCTTACGTTCATATCGTCTTTCAGAGCCAATCTGTCGTGGTTTGCGCCGGCCCCGACAACAACCTCCCTAAAGCTCGCGGCCCGTTACAAAGAGCTTGCTAGGAAGTGTGTTTTGATCGATTGCACATAAATTCAGCGAGACTCATCTATCGCTCTTTGAGAGACCCTTAGAAAGGCCAGTTTAAGGTGGGAATTCAAAGGCGGACGAAGCTAAATAGCGAAGTCGATTAAAAATCAGCCACATATGCAATGTGACTGGCGGAGAGGGTGGGATTTGAACCCACGATACCCTTGCAGGTATGCCGCATTTCGAGTGCGGTGCATTCGACCACTCTGCCACCTCTCCGGTTATGCTGGTCGGCGCTGTTCGGCGCGGAGGGCTACATAGCGAGAGACGAAGAGGATAGCAAGGGCGAATATGAAAGCTTTTCATCCTTTTGCCTTGACAGATCAGAGACGCTTATATATCCCGTGCGACGCAATAGGTGTGGATAAGTCCGCGCCTTGCCTGCCCTGCTTTGCACAGGGCTTCACTGGCAGATCTTTTTAAGGCCTCAGGCCTTTGGAATTCCTGCTCAATTTCGACTGATAAAAAGACGGCCGCTCGTCCTTTAAGGCGAGAGAGCCGGAACGAACATGAAAGGATAAAAAATGTTCGCAGTCATCAAGACCGGCGGTAAGCAGTACCGTGTGGCAGCCAACGACGTGCTGACCATCGAGAAGCTCGAAGTCACCGCCGGCGGCACCGTAGAATTCACCGAAGTCCTCGTTATCGGCGAAGGCGCCGACGCTGCGATTGGTGCTCCCTTCGTCAAGGGCGCTTCCGTCAAGGCCGAAGTGGTCGAGCACAACCGCGGCAAGAAGGTCATCGCCTTCAAGAAGCGCCGTCGTCAGAACTCGAAGCGTTCGCGCGGCCATCGCCAGCATCACACTGTTGTCCGCATCACGGACATCGTGGCTGCCAAGTAAGTAACGGGATCAGGGTTTAAAGGAGAACTCCAATGGCACACAAAAAAGCTGGCGGTTCCTCGCGCAACGGTCGCGATTCCGAATCCAAGCGCCTTGGCGTGAAGAAGTTCGGCGGCGAAGCCGTCATCGCAGGCAACATTATCGTGCGTCAGCGCGGCACGCAGTGGCACCCGGGTTCCAACGTTGGCCTCGGCAAGGATCACACGATTTTTGCGCTTACGGCGGGCAACGTGAACTACCGTACGAAGGCCAATGGCCGCGTGTACGTGTCTGTAATGCCGAAAGCGGAAGCAGCGGAATAAGCCGGTAGCGCTCTAAAACAGCCGGCGTCTCATCGACCCGGCTGACGCTACAAGGTTCAGTCAAGAAAAAAGGGGAGATGGGGCGCCATCTCCCCTTTTTCTTTACCCTCAACCAAGGAGGACTGAACCATGCAAGGCGAATTGTTAAGGGAAGGCCAATCGCGGTCTCCCGAAGAGCGGCTGAGGCCGGAACGGTTAAGGACCGATTGCCCTGTCTTACTGTCGGAAAGGCTCGTTCTGCGCGCGCCCCACGAAGAAGACATCGACGCCCTTGCCCATCTCGCCAACAACGCCAATGTCGCCACAATGGTATCGCGTATGCCGCACCCGTATACGATCGCCGATGCCGCCGATTTCGTGCGACGCACGAAGCTTGGCGAGATTGGCAAGTGCGTCTATGCCATTACCAAAGCCGACAACGGCGCCTTTCTCGGGTGCTGCGGGGTCGAACCCACCAGCGATCCGAATACGGTCGAGATCGGTTACTGGCTGGGCGAGCCCTACTGGAACCAAGGCTACACCACCGAAGCCGCCCATGCCCTCATCGATATGGTCTTCCGCACGCGCGAAAACGTCGCCCAGATCGACGCACGTTGCCGGGTCATGAACGTCGCATCGCGGCGCGTCGTGCAGAAGTGCGGCTTCCAATTCCAGGGATCCGGCCTTGCCGCCTCGCTGGCGCTCGGCAGCACCGTGCCGGTCGAATGGTACAGGCTTGATCGCAAGACCTGGATATCGTTGCGCAGCTGGGGAGGCATGAGATGAACGCGCTCGCCCTCACCCGCCGCGATGCCCGGATCCTGATGCCCGGCCCGACGCCGGTCATCCAGACCGGACGACTGACGCTGCGTCCGCACCGGCTCAGCGACGCCGAGATGATTGCGGAATCGCTTTCGGATTTCGCCGTCACCCGCATGCTCGCCCGCGTCCCCGCGCCCTATGACCGGCAGGATGCGCTCGACTGGCTGGTCGAGCACACCTCCGGCCTAGGTATGGATTGGGAACTCGCCATCACCGAGCGGGATGACGCTCATATCGGCTGCGTCGGCATTGAGCTTCGCCACGGCCGCTGGCACCTCGGTTACTGGCTGAACCGCTTCTACTGGCGGCACGGCATCATGACCGAAGCGGTTAAGGCAGCGCTTGAGCGCTTTGCCCGTCGCATGCCCGAAGTCGCCGTTCATTCCGGCGCCTTCGCCGACAATCCGGCATCCTTGAAGCTGCAGCAGAGGCTCGGCTTCGAGATCATCGGTTGCTCGGAGATCTACAGCTTTGCCCGCAACACCATGGTTCCGCACATCGAAACCGTGTTGAAGCCGGGCGCGCTGCGGCTCTCGCAGGCAGCTTGAAGCTCCGAAAATTGGTCGTCGCCGGTCAAACCGGCGATGACCATCATGCCAATCGCGCAGTTCCGCCCCTTTATGGCACTGGAACCGCACGATATTCTTTGACCTCAGCCCGAAGCGCCTATATCGAAGGCGACATGACGGGCAAACGGCCGCTCGATGCGTCTTTTGGATGCGTGAGGCGCGGCAGCCATTGAAAAGAGCGCATAGGCCTTTGTGAATCCCATTCGATCCGAAGGGATATGCGCCGATACCGAGTGACGGACGTAAGATGAAATTTCTCGATGAAGCAAAGGTCTTTATTCGCTCAGGCGACGGCGGCGCGGGCAGCGTCTCCTTCCGACGCGAGAAATTCATCGAATTCGGTGGCCCGGATGGCGGCGATGGCGGCCGCGGCGGCGATGTCTGGGTCGAGGCGGTCAACGGCCTCAACACGCTGATCGATTTCCGCTACCAGCAGCACTTCAAGGCCACGATCGGCACGCATGGCATGGGCAAGAACCGCGCCGGCGCCAAGGGCGAAGATGTGACGCTGAAGGTGCCTGTCGGCACGCAGATCTTCGAGGAAGATGGCGAAACCCTGATCTGCGACATCACGCAGGAAGGCCAGCGTTTCCGCCTTGCCGCCGGCGGCAATGGTGGCTTCGGCAACGCCTATTTCAAATCCTCGGTCAATCAGGCGCCGGATTGGGCCAATCCCGGCCTGCCCGGCGAAGAAAAGACCATCTGGCTGCGGCTGAAGCTGATCGCCGATGCCGGTCTCGTCGGCCTGCCGAATGCGGGCAAATCGACCTTCCTCGCCGCCGTCAGCCGCGCCCGGCCGAAGATCGCCAACTATCCGTTCACGACGCTGCACCCCAACCTTGGTGTTGCCACCATCGATGGGCAGGAATTCATTCTTGCCGACATTCCCGGCCTGATCGAGGGCGCCCATGAAGGCGTCGGTATCGGCGACCGCTTCCTCGGCCATGTCGAGCGCACCCGCGTGCTGCTGCATCTGGTCTCGGCGCAGGAAGAAAAGGTCGGCAAGGCCTACAAGACCGTGAAGCACGAGCTTGAAGCCTACGGCAACAGCATCCCCGACAAGCCGGAAATCGTCGCCCTCTCGCAAATCGACGTGGTGGACGAGGAAACGCTGAAGAAGAAGACGCGTGAACTGGCGCGGGCCTGCGGCAAGACGCCGTTCCAGATTTCCGCTGTCACCGGCCGCGGCATGACTGAAGTTCTGCGCGCACTGCGCGACGTGATTGTCGAGGCCAATGCCGGCGAAGCGGACAAGCCGGCAAAGACCCCCAAGGTACGGCATCGCGACATGCAGGCCTCCGACGATGAAGGCGCTGACGAACGTCTCGGTGAAGACGGGGATCATCAGGGATGACAGCCCGCAAGCCGCTCGACCGCTACCGCCGCATCGTCATCAAGATCGGCTCCGCTCTCCTGGTCGATCGCAAGACCGGCTTGAAGAAATCCTGGCTCGACGGCATGTGCGCCGATATCGCCGCACTGAAGGCCAAGGGCATCGATGTTCTGGTGGTTTCCTCGGGCGCAATCGCGCTCGGCCGCTCCGTGCTCGACCTGCCCTCCGGCGCGCTGAAGCTCGAAGAAAGCCAGGCGGCGGCGGCCGTTGGCCAGATCTCGCTGGCCCGCGCCTGGTCGGAAAGCCTGTCGCATGACGATATAGTTGCCGGCCAGATCCTGCTGACGCTCGGCGATACCGAAGAGCGCCGCCGCTACCTCAACGCCCGCGCCACCATCAACCAGCTTCTGAAGATCGGCGCCGTGCCGATTATCAACGAGAACGATACGGTCGCGACCAGCGAAATCCGCTATGGCGACAATGATCGCCTCGCCGCCCGCGTCGCCACCATGACCGGCGCCGACCTGCTGGTGCTGCTGTCGGATATTGACGGGCTCTATACCGCGCCGCCGCATCTCGACCCGCAGGCAAAATTTCTCGACGCTATCCCAGAGATCACCCCTGAGATCGAAGCCATGGCCGGCGGCGCCGCCTCGGAGCTGTCGCGCGGCGGCATGCGCACGAAGATCGATGCCGGCAAGATTGCGACCGGCGCCGGCTGTGCCATGATTATCGCATCGGGCAAGACCGACCGGCCGCTGAACGCGATCGAAAGCGGCGCCCGCTCCTCCTGGTTCGCGCCGTCAGGCACGCCCGTCACCGCCCGCAAGACCTGGATTGCCGGGCAGCTGCAGCCGGCCGGCGAATTACATGTCGACGAGGGTGCCGTGACCGCACTTGGCGCCGGCAAGAGCTTGCTGCCCGCCGGCGTGCGCAGCGTCGTCGGCCATTTCGGCCGCGGTGATACCGTCGCGGTCATCGGCCCCTCTGGCCGCGAGATCGCTCGTGGCCTTGTCGGCTATGATGCCGAAGAGGCCCGTCAAATCACCGGCCGCAAGTCAGCTGAGATCGAAGCGATCCTCGGCTATGCCGGCCGCGCCGCCATGGTGCATCGCGACGACCTCGTCATGACCGCGTCCGTCAAGACGAAGGCCGAGAAATTGAAGAAGGATGAAGCTCATGCTTGATACTGTCGCACAAAGCCCCGACATCGATGCGCTGATGAACGATATCGGCCGCAAGGCCCGGGCTGCGTCGCGACCGTTGGCCTTTGCTTCGACGGACAACAAGAACAAGGCCTTGAATGCCATGGCGGACGCCATTCTGGCCCGCAAAGATCATATCCTTGCTGAAAACGCCAAGGATCTCAAGGATGTCGAAGGCACGGACATGCTCGCCTCCTTCGTCGATCGCCTGACGCTGAACGACAAGCGCGTCGCCGAGATGGCCGAGGGTATCCGCGCGATTGCCGCCCTCGCCGACCCGGTCGGTGAAGTCATCGCTGCCTGGGATCGCCCGAACGGCCTGCAAATCGAGCGCACGCGCACGCCGCTCGGCGTCATCGGCGTCATCTTCGAAAGCCGGCCGAACGTGACGGCCGATGCCGGCGCGCTGTGCCTGAAGGCAGGCAATGCCGTGATCCTGCGCTGCGGCAGCGATTCGCGCCGCTCCTCGCAGGCGATCCACGATTGCCTCGTCGAAGGGTTGAAGGCGGCGGACCTGCCGGAACACGCGATCCAGCTCGTGCCCGTCAGCGATCGGGCCGCCGTCGGCGCCATGCTGCGTGGGCTGGAAGGCAATATCGACGTCATCGTGCCGCGCGGCGGCAAGAGCCTCGTTGCCCGCGTTCAGACCGAGGCGCGCGTGCCGGTCTTTGCCCACCTCGAAGGCCTCTGCCACATCTATGTCGATGCTTCGGCCGATCTGGAGATGGCGAAATCCATCGTCGTCAACGCCAAGATGCGCCGCACAGGCATTTGCGGCGCCGCCGAAACGCTGCTGGTCGACAAGAAGGTCGCTTCCACCCACCTGAAGCCGCTGCTCGACGGCCTTGCCGCGGCAGGCTGCGAAATCCGCGCCTCGGCTGACGTGCTCGAGCTTGCACCTGGCCTCAAGGCCGCAACCGAGGAAGATTGGACGACGGAATATCTCGCCGCGATCATCTCGGTGGCCCTGGTTGACGGCATCTCCGGCGCAATCGCCCATATCGACAGATATTCGTCGAACCATACCGAGGCGGTGATCGCCGAGGACCCGGCTGTTGTCGAACGCTTCTTCACCGAGATCGATTCGGCGATCCTGCTGCACAATGCCTCGACCCAATTTGCCGATGGCGGCGAATTCGGCATGGGCGCGGAAATCGGCATCGCCACCGGCAAGATGCATGCGCGCGGGCCTGTTGGCGTCGAGCAGCTTACCTCCTTCAAATATCGCGTTCGCGGCACCGGACAGATACGGCCCTGACGTGCTGAAAGAAGAGGTCGATCAACGCTATCTGCGCATGCCCCATGCCGAGCGCGGCATGGTGGTCGGTCTTTTCGGCGGATCTTTCAACCCGCCGCATCGCGGTCATGCACTGGTCGCCGAGATCGCCCTTCGCCGTCTCGGCCTTGACCAGCTCTGGTGGATGGTGACGCCGGGCAACCCGCTGAAGAGCCGGAATCATCTGGCGCCGCTTGCCGAACGCATCGCGCTCAGCGAGCAGCTTCTCCACGATCCGCGCATCAAGGTGACGGCATTCGAGCAGACGCTGGGCATGAGCTACACCGCCAATACGCTGGCGCATGTGAAAGCGCGCAACCGCCAGGTCCATTTCATCTGGATCATGGGCGCCGACAGCCTGAATACGTTCCATCGCTGGCAAAAGTGGGAAGAGATCGCCCGCACCTTCCCGATCGCCGTTATAGACCGGCCAGGATCGACGCTCTCCTATCTCTCGGCCAAGATGGCGAAGACCTTCCACTATGCTCGCGTGGATGAGGATGACGCCCGCGTGCTTTGGAAGAAGCGTGCGCCGGCCTGGACCTTCATCCATGGACCGCGTTCGGCTCTCAGCTCGACCGCCTTGCGCGCCGCACAATAATTCCGCCAATTTTTTCAGGAAAATCTGGAAAATAAAAAGCCCGACGCGGGAGGAGGATGCGTCGGGCTTTTGAACCTGATCAGCAACTGGGAGGAGGAGAGTTGCTGATCCATATCGAACGGCATTGGGAGGAGGAGATCGCCGTTTCGATGATTATGTTTTACCAGATTTTACCGATTGATAAATGATCGATTGCGCAATGCAGCAATGCACTGTGGACATGGCTATGAAAAATAACTGCCCAAAAAACGCTTCTTTTGCAGATTCGCGGCGCTCGGATTTTCGCTGCCGGAATCGAACGACGGCGATAAAAGCCCGCAATCGCACGGTTCGTAACGTTACGTCTTGCTTCGTGAGCGTTCGCCAAGTCGCTGGGCGAATCCAGTCATGCATTTTTGTAATGCCAAATGTCCTTCATATGCGCCGCGCTACGGAAAATCGATAGAATTCGTGGGGTTACGCGATTATATCGCGATGTATTTTTGCAGATACATCCCCTAGTCAAGCCTCGCGTGTCGTTATATCTCTCGAAACATGTCGACATCTTTGGGGAGAATTGAAATGACCACCAGCCGACGCCAATGGATCAAGCTTGCAACTGCCGCAGTATCAGCCGCATGGCTCGGCCTTTCGGTCATTCCGACGCCGGCGCTCGCCGCCGACAAGATCGTCGTTTTTGCCGCCGCCAGCATGAAGAATGCGCTCGACAATGCCGATGCCGCCTTCACCAAGGAAACCGGCAAGGAAGTCACCGTCTCCTATGCAGCGAGCGGACCGCTCGCCAAGCAGCTTGAAAACGGCGCACCCGCCGATGTCTTCATTTCAGCCGACACCAACTGGATGGACTATGTCGCAGGCAAGAAGCTGATCAAGGATGACAGCCCGGTAAACCTCCTCGGCAACAAGCTCGTTTTGGTCGCCGCCAAGGACAAGGCCAAGCCGGTCGAGATCAAGCAAGGCTTTGACCTCGCCGCCCTGCTCGGCGACGGTCGTCTGGCGATCGGCCAGCCGGAATCGGTGCCGGCCGGCAAATACGGCAAGTCCGCGCTCGAAAAGCTCGGCGTCTGGGCGTCGGTCGAAAAGAAGGTTGCCGGTGCTGAAAGCGTTCGCGCCGCACTCGCGCTCGTTTCGCGCGGCGAAGCCCCCTATGGCATCGTCTACCAGACCGACGTCTCGGCCGATCCGGGCGTTGCCGTCGTCGGCACCTTCCCTGCAGACAGCCACCCGCCGATCGTCTACCCCTTCGCCATCACCGCCAGCAGCAAGAACCCGGAGGTACAAGCCTATTTCGACTATCTGAAATCGGCTGAGGCTGTTCCCTTCTTCGAGCATGAGGGCTTCACCATCCTGAAGCAGTGATCTTCATCACCGTTGGAGCATTTCCGCTTTTCTGCGAATCGCGAAAACGCTCTATTTTCCTGCTTGCTTACGCATTCCAGACGGAAAACCGCTGCGCACTTTTCCTGGAAATGCTTTAGTCAGGTATGAGGTTCGATATCAGGCTCGCCGACCATGGCGGGCCTGAGATGTTTTAAGGGGCAGAGCTTGGAAGCATTGAGTTTGAGCAGCGACGAATGGACGGCCATAGAGCTGAGCCTGCGCGTGTCCATCGTCGCCATGCTGGTGAGCCTGCCCTTTGGCATCGCTGCCGCATACCTGCTTGCGCGTGGCCGCTTCTGGGGCAAGTCGATCCTCAACGGCCTCATTCACCTGCCGCTGATCCTGCCGCCCGTCGTCACGGGCTTCATCCTTCTCATTCTCTTCGGTCGCAAGGGACCGATCGGTGCATTGTTCGAGCAATATCTCGGCCTCGTCTTCTCCTTCCGCTGGACGGGCGCGGCGCTCGCCTGTGGCGTTATGGGCTTTCCGCTGATGGTCCGAAGCATTCGCCTGTCGATCGAAGCCGTCGACCGCAAGCTTGAGGAAGCCGCCGGCACGCTCGGCGCCAGCCCCATCTGGACTTTTACAACGGTGACCCTGCCGCTGATCCTGCCCGGCATCATCGCCGGCATGATCCTCTCCTTCGCCAAGGCCATGGGCGAGTTCGGCGCCACCGTCACCTTCGTCTCCAACATTCCCGGCGAGACTCAGACGCTGTCGTCGGCCATCTACACCTTCACCCAGGTTCCGGGCGGCGATGCCGGCGCCATGCGGCTCACCATCGTCGCCATCATCATTTCCATGGCGGCCCTGCTCGCCTCGGAATTCCTCGCCTATCTCGCCGGTCGGAGGGTGGATTTCGAATGACGCTCTCCGTCGATATTCGTCATCGCCTCGGCGCCTTTTCGCTGGAGGCTTCATTCACATCGGAAGGCGGCGTAACCGCCCTTTTCGGCCGCTCCGGCTCCGGCAAGACGTCGATCATCCGCATCATTGCCGGCCTCATCCGGCCGGATCAAGGCCGGATTAGCCTCGACGGCACGGTGCTTGCCGATACAGGCAGACAGATCTTCGTGCCGCGCCACCGCCGTCGCTTCGGCTATGTCTTTCAGGAGGCGCGGCTGTTTCCGCACCTGTCCGTGCGGCAGAACCTCAATTACGGCCGCTGGTTTGCGCCTAAGAGCGAACGCAGCGAGAGCTTTGACGGTGTCGTCGATCTCCTTGGCATTTCAGCTCTGCTCGACCGGCGGCCGGCAAAGCTCTCCGGCGGCGAGAAACAGCGCGTCGCGATCGGTCGCGCCCTGCTGTCCTCACCGCGGCTGCTGTTGATGGACGAGCCGCTCGCCGCGCTCGACGAGGCCCGCAAGGCGGAAATCCTTCCCTATCTCGAACGGCTGCGCGACGAGACGAAGATCCCGATCATCTATGTCAGCCACTCCATCGCCGAGGTGGCGCGGCTTGCCAACCGCGTCGTCGTTATGCGCGACGGCAAGGTCGAGACGATCGGTGCTGCCGTCGACATCTTCAGCCAGCTCTCCGGCCCGCTGGCCGCCGATCGCCGCGAAGCCGGCGTGCTGCTCGAAGGCCGCGTGGAATCGATGGACGATCGTCATCACCTGACCGTTGTCGCGCTGAAGGCGGCAAAGCTCGTTGTGCCGGGTCAGGCGGCAGCCGTCGGCAAAACCGTGCGCGTCCATATTCCTGCCCGGGACGTCATGCTGGCAACGACGCGGCCGGAGGGCCTGAGCGCCCTGAATATTCTCGACGGCAAAGTGTTGGGGATCGGTACGGCCGCCGACGGAACGGCAGAGGTCAGGGTCGATTGTGGCGGCGACATCGTCACCGCCCGCATCACACAATTCTCGGCCGAGCGGATGGGATTGCGGGTCGGCCTGCCGATCCATGCAGTCATCAAGACCGTGGCACTCGAGCATTAATCAGGATTTTTCCGAAGAAGCCTCGGCTGAGCTGCGATTGACCTCGAGCCAGTTCAGGTCATCGGCTATCGCTGCACGCAGCGTCGTTTCCATGCCGCGGAAGCGCCGTAGTAATTCCTCGCCGAATGGCGTCAGTGCCGCTCCGCCGCCCTTCTGGCCGCCACGCTGCGATTCGACGACCGGCTCGCGGAACATATGGTTCAATTCGCTGATGAGCAGCCACGCCCGGCGATAGGACATATCCATGGCGCGGCCAGCCGCCGAGATCGAGCCGGTCTCCTGAATATGCTCAAGGAGCTCCATCTTGCCACGCCCGAGCCGGTCCTGCCCCGAAAAGCTGATGCGGAGGATGGGCTTCAACGGTGGCTGCGGAGCATCTGTCATGGCATCTGTAAAGTTTGAGGTCTGCCTAGTGTATACGCGGCCTTCGTCCGGCTGTACATGCCGGCGGGAAATGGACAAGCCGCAGCGTCGGCCTATCTGATCTTCCATATGAAAGCACATTGGCGCGCCGAACAAGAAACGCGCGGGCCTCGGTTTTTGAGAGGAGGAGATCGATGCCGGCCTATATCATTTCCGACGTCACCGTCAGGGATGCCGAGGCTTTCGAGACCTACCGGACCCGCGCGGCAGCATCCATCGCCGATCATGGCGGGCATTATCTAGTCCGCGGCGGCCCGATCGAAAAGCTGGAGGGCGATTGGTCGCCGCGAGCGATCGTGATCGTGGAATTTCCTGACTTGGCACGGGCGAAAGCCTGGTATCGATCGCCGGAATACGCACATGCTCTCGAAGTCCGCGATCAGGCCCTCAGCCGCAACCTCATCCTTGTCGACGGAGTGAGCCCGGAAGGCTGATTTTTGGCCTCCGCGACGGATATTCACCCATATCTGGTGCGAAAGCGCCCTATTCGGACACAAATCCTTGTCTTCAACGCCTCAAGATGGCCGCCAGCGTCTTGAAACCTTAATGCTTTGATGCCTATCTTTGTCATGTGGTCGACTCAGATCACTTACGTGCATGTTCTGTTACTCAAGGAAGGAAGAGCACTGACAACAGTACACGCCAAGGGAAGAACGCCTGTCGTTATCCCGAAGAGCTCGGAACGTGGCGCCGATGCCGCTGCCCGCGCCCTGCAAGCCGTCCTCGTAAGCCTCGAGGACTCCAAGGCCGAAAATATCGTCACCATCGACATTGCTGGCAAGTCTGCGCTTGGAGACTACATGGTCGTCGTCTCCGGCCGATCGAACCGCCATGTCTTGGCGATTGCCGACCATCTCATGACCGATCTCAAGGACGAGGGTTTTGGCAATGCCCGCGTCGAAGGTCTTGATGGCGGCGACTGGGTGTTGATCGACACCGGCGACATTATCGTTCATGTCTTCCGACCGGAGATTCGCGAGTTCTACAACATCGAAAAGATGTGGGCAGCACCCGATCTCGACGAAGGCACGCTGCACTAACGGACGTCAGGAACGCTTTCCCGGCCCGGTTGGCAGCTTTACATCGCCGGAGATGAGCCTCCGGCAAGAGTTTTGTATTGTGCCGCCATGACGGCGGATACGGTTGGGAGCGGGAATGCGGATAGGTCTTTTTGCGGTGGGACGGCTGAAAGCCGGCCCGGAAAAGGATCTTGCGGCTCGTTATCTCGACCGTTTCGCCAAGGCCGGACCAGCCATTGGCCTGGAAATGGCACGTATGACCGAGGTTGCCGAAAGCCGCGCCTCCAATAGCGAAACCCGCAAGCGCGAAGAGGCGGGCCTCTTGCAAAAGGCGCATCCGGAAGGCAGCGTCCTCATTCTTCTCGACGAACGCGGCAAGGCGCTCGACAGCGAAGCCTTCGCCGCCATGCTCGGGACATACCGCGATCAGGGCAAGCGCGACCTGACGATCGCGATCGGCGGCGCCGATGGTCTCGACCCCTCCCTCTACGACAAGGCCGACATGACCATATGCCTCGGCAAATTGACCTGGCCGCACCAGCTCGTGCGCATCCTCATTGCCGAACAGCTCTACCGAGCCGTAACTATCCTCTCCGGCCATCCCTACCACCGGGTGTGATTGTTCCATCCATTTTGAAAACAGTTTGGATTTCGGCCTTTTTGCGTTAACGAAACGCTCACACAGGCGTGTTTTGATTCCCGCCCTGAAAATGACGATGCTTCCTAGCTGATCGCGGCAAATCAGCTTATTTTTGCGCGATCTGAAGGGACCAGGCCGAACCGACTGGATGAGAAAAGCCCCGCCCATGCTTTCGCGTATCGTGCTGCCAGCTTTGGCGGCCTGTCTCGGCGTGGGTGCTTACATGGCTGGCCCCATTTCCTGGAAAGACGTGGCCTTGGCACAGGATGCGGCCCCCATCACGCCGCAAGCACCCGACGATCGGGCGACTACGGCATCGGTGCCGCCTGCCCAACAGCCGCCCGACCCCGCCGCGGATCTCGCGCACAAGCGCGATGAGACCCGCGCCCAGCTCGACGAACTCTCGAAGACGATTAGTCTTTCCTCTGACAAGACGAAGGAGCTGGAAGACAGCATAGCCTCTCTCGACAAGAGCACCGCCAGCCTGCGCCAGGCACTGATCGACAGTGCCGCCCGCCGCAAGGACCTGGATCGCAAGATCCAGCAAAGCGAGAAGACTCTGACGAATCTCGCCGTCAAGGAGGACAAGATCCGCGCCTCCCTGCACGATCGCCGCGCGCTGCTGGCCGAGGTTCTCGGCGCGCTGGAGCGCATGGGACGCAATCCGCCGCCGGCCCTGCTGGTAACGCCGGACGATGCGCTCGCCTCGGTGCGCAGCGCCATTCTTCTCGGCGCCGTGGTGCCCGGAATGCGCAAGGAGACGGACAAGCTCATCGCCGATCTCACCGATCTCAGCAAGCTGCGGGCCGATGCAGCCACTGAGAAGGCCAGCTTCACCACCACCATGACCAATAGTCTGGAGGAGGAGCGGCGCATGGATCTGCTGATTGCGGAAAACGACAAGCACAGCAAGGAAAATGCCGCCCAGCTCGAGACGGAACGCAAGCGCGCGGAAGAGCTGGCAGGTCAGGCAACCAGCCTGGAAGGCCTCGTCGCCTCGCTGGAAAGCCAGATCGGCTCGGTGCGCGACGCTGCCGCTGCTGCCCGCGCGGAAGAGGCGCGCCGCGCGCAAATGACCGAACAGCAGCGCGAGCAGGCGAAAGCCCTTGCCGAGAACGGCGTGCCCGATAAAAACCGCATTACGCCCGCATATCCATTCTCAGACCTGAAGAAAAAGTTGGAGCTGCCCGTGGCGGGCGATATTCTCCGCCAGTTCGGCGACGACGATGGCACGGGCCACACCGCGATGGGACTGACCGTCGCGACCGGTCCGGATGCGCTCGTCACGGCTCCCGCCGACGGCACGGTCGTCTATGCCGGCGCGTTTCGCAGCTACGGACAGATGATCATCCTGGATACGGGCGACGGCTATCATATGGTGCTGTCGGGCATGGACGCGATCAAGACGCGCCCAGGCAGATTCGTCTTCGCTGGCGAACCGCTTGCCACAATGGGCCAAAAAAGAGTCGCGAGCGCGACCGCATTGGCGCTGGAAACGGATCGGCCAACGCTTTACATTGAATTCCGAAAAGATGGAAAACCAGTCGATTCTCGGCCCTGGTGGACCTCCAAAGACACTGGAAAGGCACGCAATGATACGTAGGGCTTCTCTTGTTCTCGTCGGCGCATTGATGGGTGCGACCGCGATGGGCGTTATCTACTCGGCGGTAGCGCCAGCGGAAGCCGCTGGCACTTCCACCTACAAGGAGTTGTCGATTTTCGGCGACGTCTTTGAACGCGTTCGCGCGCAGTATGTGACGCCGCCACAGGAAGACAAGCTCATCGAAGCCGCCATCAATGGCATGCTTTCTTCGCTGGACCCGCATTCGAGCTACATGAACGCCAAGGATGCGGAAGATATGCGCACCCAGACCAAGGGTGAGTTCGGCGGTCTCGGCATCGAAGTGACGATGGACAACGATCTGGTCAAGGTCATCACCCCGATCGACGATACGCCCGCCGCCAAGGCCGGTGTTCTTGCCGGCGACTACATCACCGCCATCGATGGCCAGTCCGTCCGCGGCCTGAAACTGGAAGACGCCGTTGAGAAGATGCGCGGTCCGGTCAAGACGCCGATCAAGCTCACCCTGATGCGCAAGGGCGTCGACAAACCGATCGAGCTCACCGTCATCCGTGACGTCATCGCCGTTGCCGCCGTCAAGTCACGCGAGGAAGGCGGCGATGTCGGCTATATCCGCATCATCTCCTTCACGGAAAAGACGACGCCGGACCTCGAAGCCGCGATCGCCAAGATCAAGAAGGATATCCCGGCCGACAAGCTGAAGGGCTATGTCCTCGACCTGCGTCTCAACCCGGGCGGTCTGCTCGATCAGGCGATCAACGTCGCCGACGACGTGCTCGAGCGCGGCGAGATCGTTTCGACCCGCGGCCGCAATCCGGACGAGACCCGCCGCTTCAACGCCACCCCCGGCGATCTGACCGACGGCAAGCCGATCATCGTGCTCATCAACGGTGGCTCGGCTTCCGCTTCGGAAATCGTTGCCGGCGCCCTGCAGGATCTGCGTCGCGCCACCGTGCTCGGTACCCAGTCCTTCGGCAAGGGCTCAGTTCAGACGATCATTCCGCTCGGCGACGGCAACGGCGCGCTGCGCCTGACGACCGCGCTCTATTACACGCCGTCGGGCCGCTCGATCCAGGGCACCGGCATCACGCCTGACGTCAAGGTCGACCAGCCGCTGCCGGACGATCTGAAGGGCAAGCTGACGAGCGAAGGCGAATCCAGCCTGCCGGGCCACATCAAGGGCCAGAGCGAGACCGACAAGGGCTCCGGCTCGTCGGCCTACGTGCCGCCGGATCCGAAGGATGATATCCAGCTCAACTACGCACTCGACCTGCTGCGTGGCGCGAAGACCGACCCGTCCTTCCCGCCGAACCCCGAAAAGGCGGTTTCCTCCAAGTAAGGATTGGCGCCGGGCTGGAAACAGACCCGGCGCTTTCATGATGGGGGAGCGGGACAGCGGGTATCGTTCCGCTCTTTCTGGCCGGCCTTAATTCTGCATGAATCCGGCGTCGTTCAGAAACAGTTTTGTTCATGTTTTAGCGCTTTGAGTGCCGCGGGCATTTTTCCGCTTCGCCGTGAGCGATATGCTCGAGGCCGATACAGTTTTCCGCTTGGGGTGGATTGGAACTTGGGAACGGATTTGCATGCACCGTTGGGACAGAATCGCGGCCCCGGCCGCCAGCGGCGCTCCATCCCCTTTGGACGCATTCTCGGTGGCTTCTGCCTGATCGCGATCGCCGGCTTTTCTCTCTATTCGGCGCTTCTGCGCGATCACCTGCAAAAGACCCAGCCGGTCGAGACGGCAAAGAAAGAAGATCCGGCACCTCCGACCGAGGCCAAGCCGGCTGCGACCGGGCAAACCGGCCAGGCCGGGCTGACCCAGGTCGATCCGCAATCCGGCGCCAATACCGCACGCATCGTTACCGGTGACGGCTCGGTCGTTACCATGTTCAGCCCGAGCAATCGGGATGGCAGCGGCCCGGTCTTGATCAACGCCAACCAGGTGGGCCAGGATCCGCGCATGGCGGCAACGCCGAATGACAGCCTGCTGGAAGATTCGCCCTTCGGCAAATTACCGATTATCGGGCCGAGTGGTCTGCGACCGATGGATCAGTATGCGCGGCCCTGGTCCGGTGCGCGCGGCACCCGCGTCGCCATCGTCGTCAGCGGCCTTGGGCTGAGCCAGACCGGCACGCAGCGCGCCATCGAGAAGCTGCCGGAGGACATCACACTCGCCTTTGCCGTCAGCGGCAACAGCCTGCAACGTTGGATGCAGGAGGCGCGACGCGGAGGCCATGAGATCCTCATCCAGGTACCGTTCGAGCCCTTCGATTATCCCAGCAACAATCCCGGCCCGGATACGCTGCTCACATCGCTTTCGGCCGCAAAAAACATCGACAACCTGCACAAGGCCATGGGCAAGATTACCAATTATACCGGCGTCATGAACTATCTCGGCGGCCGCTTCCTCGCCAATCCCGGCGCCATGGAACCCGTGCTGCGCGACATCGGCAAGCGTGGTCTGCTGTTCCTGGATGACGGCTCTTCGGCGCAATCCAAATCCGGAACGCTGGCCAAGACGCTGGAAGTGCCGCATGCTTTTGCCGACGTGCAGCTCGACGGCGAGCTGCAGCAGGATGCGATCCTCAGAAAGCTCGACGAGCTGGAACGCATCGCCCGCCGCAACGGTTCGGCGATCGGCGTTGCCTCCGCCTTCGACGAGAGCGTCGACGCCATCAGCAAATGGAGCGAGGAGGCTGCCATGCGCGGCATCGAAATCGTCGCCGTCTCGGCGCTTGCCGATGACCCGAAACATCCCTGATCCCTGGAGAGAACGATGAGCACGCCCCACGCCCCCGTGAGAGCCGAAGACCTGCCTTACCGCCCCTGCGTCGGCATCATGATCTTGAACCGGGAGGGTCTGGTCTGGGCTGGCCGCCGCATTCCGGATGGCAATTCCGAATATGATGGCTCGCCGCAGCTCTGGCAGATGCCGCAAGGCGGCATAGACGAGGGCGAAGATCCGCTGACGGCGGCCTATCGCGAGCTTTACGAGGAAACGGGCATGAAAGCCGTGACCCTGATGGCGGAAGCGAAAAACTGGATCAACTACGATCTGCCGCCGCAGCTGATCGGCATCGGCCTCAAGGGAAAGTACCGCGGCCAGACGCAACGCTGGTTCGCCTTCCGCTTCGACGGCGACGAGAGCGAGATCGCCATCAATCCTCCGCCGGGCGGCCACGAGCCGGAATTCGACGCTTGGGAGTGGAAGCCCATGGCAGTGCTTCCCGATCTGATCGTTCCCTTCAAGCGATCGGTCTACGAGCAGGTCGTTTCGGAATTCAGCCATCTGGCCGGCTTGAAGGCCGAGGACTGAAAAAGAAAGCCGGCCGCAAAACGGCCGGCCATAAAGCCATTTCCAGGAAAAGCGCAGCGCGGTTTTCTGCTCGGAATGCGTAAAGAAGCAAGACGATGGAGCGTGTTCACAATTCGAAGAAAAGTGAACACGCTCTAGAGCATCGATTATTCTGCAGAATCGGCGGAATCAGCGTTGAGCTGGCCGTATTTGGCTTCGCCGATTTTTCCGAGCAGTTCGAGCTGGGTTTCGAGGAAGTCGATATGGCCTTCCTCGTCCGTAAGCAGCTCTTCGAACAGCTTCATGGAAACATAGTCGCCAGCATCGTGACAGATATCGCGCGACTTCTTGTAGGCCGTGCGGGCGTCGTATTCGCCGGCGAGATCGGCCTCAAGCACTTCCTTGACGTTCTGGCCGATGCGCAGCGGCGCCAGCGTCTGCAGGTTGGGATGACCTTCAAGGAAGATGATGCGAGCGACGAGACGGTCGGCGTGCTGCATTTCCTCGATGGATTCTGCACGCTCCTTCTTGGCGAGCTTGGTGTAGCCCCAGTCTTCGAGGAGTCGATAGTGAACCCAGTACTGGTTGACTGCGCCAAGCTCGAGGAACAGCGCCTCGTTAAGCCGCTCGATGACTTTTTTGTCGCCTTTCAATGTCCGCTCTCCTGTTGTCTTCATGGAATTTTTTCAGGCGGGACATGAAATCAAATATTTCGGCTTCCGTCGAGTGGCGACGGGCATGATAATCTTCGGTTGTCTGTATAATAATATCAACGACATTCGGGAAACAGCCGCAGCAACGGCCGCGCTTTTCCATGGCGTGATAAACCTTGGCGGGAACGATGAGCTGCCAACAGTCCTGATCGAGGAGTTCAGTGATGACCTCCCGGATTTCCTTGTCGGTGATGTAATTACAACTGCAAACCAGCATTCTTCGCTCAGCCCGTCAAACATGACATTCGCTGTCTTGTTATCTGCTAAAGAAGACGCCCTTTGTCAAGAAAGAAACGATTCATTTTGATCGCCGGTTGATCGGCTGGCAGGAGCATTGGCGCGCGGTCTCCAGATGAGAGACTCCGAATCTCAATGGAAATTGCGGCCTTGCGGCATGACTCTGGCCGTTTCGGCGCCATTGCTGCGACCTTCCGCCGCTGTCACGGGTCCACGCGGCGGCTGAGCGGACTTCTTCTGCCTGTGATCCATTGTCGGCCGCAACGCTTCATCCGCCCGGTCGCTGACACCGAAGCGCCGGGCCTCGCGTTGGAGAATGCCGAGTGCCGGCGTCATGTCCTCTATGTGATCGACCACCACATGGATGACGCCGCTCTCACTCTGGAGGCGGCCGCGTATCTTCACCAGCCGTGCCCCCATGACGATGGCTCGGTACATTTCGAACTTCTTCGGCCAGACGATCGCATTGGCGACGCCGGTCTCGTCCTCCAGCGTCATGAAGATCACCCCCTTGGCCGAGCCCGGCCGCTGGCGCACCAGCACCAGACCGGCGATCGTCACCACCAGGCCATTGGCGACATCGGGCAGATCCCGGCTTCGCACGATCCCTTGCCGCGCGAAATCATCACGCAGGAAGGAAACCGGATGCGCCTTCAGCGACATGGACAGATAGCGATAATCCTCGATGACCTGCTCGCCGGGCAGCATCTCGGGTAGAGAAACCACCGGCTCGACCTGCAGCTCCGCATGATCGTTGCCGAGGTCGAAGAGAGGGAGCTTTTCGGCGGCACTGTCGGCGTCGAGCGCCCGCACTGCCCATAATGCGTCGCGCCGGCTGAGGCCGATGGAGGAGAACGCATCCGCATCCGCCAGACGCTCGATCTGCGCCTTGGCCAGCCCGGATCGTAGCCAGAGATCACGCACGGACCGATAACCATCGCCGCGGCGCCCGACAAGCTGCTTCATCTCATCCTCGGACAGACCCTTGACCTGCCGGAAGCCGAGACGGACGGCACATTGCGTCTTGATGATCTCGCGCATCGACGCATGACGCTGCTCGACCGAATTGCGGTTGAAAGACGCCTTCTCCAGGAGGCAGTCCCAGCCGGAGCAATTGATATCCACCGGCCGCACCTCGACGCCATGCTCGCGCGCATCGCGCACCAATTGCGCCGGCGCATAAAAGCCCATCGGCTGGGCATTGAGGATCGCCGCACAGAAGACATCGGGATAATAGGCCTTGAGCCAGGAGGAGGCATAGACGAGTAGCGCAAAGGAGGCCGCATGGCTTTCGGGGAAACCGTATTCGCCGAAGCCTTCAATCTGGCTGAAACAGCGCTCGGCAAAGTCTTGCGGATAACCATTCGCGATCATCCCCGAAACCATATCCTGCTTGAATTCGTCCACCTTTCCCGTTCGCTTGAACGTCGCCATGGATCGGCGCAGCCGATCGGCCTTGGCGGGCGAAAACCCAGCCGCAGTGATGGCGATCTGCATCGCCTGTTCCTGAAACAGAGGCACTCCCAACGTTCTTTCCAGGACCGCTTTCAATTCCGGACGGTGGTAATCAATCGGCCGATTATGAAGAACGTCATCTCGTCGCTTGAGGTAAGGATGCACCATATTGCCCTGGATAGGGCCGGGACGGACGATCGCCACCTCGATGACCAGATCATAGAATCTGCGAGGACGGAGACGCGGCAGCATGCTCATCTGCGCCCGGCTTTCGATCTGGAAGACGCCGATCGTATCGGCACGGCAGATCATGTCATAGACCGGCACGCCATCAGGATATTCCTTGCTCCCAAGATCGGCGAGCGCCTTCTTCACGTCGTAATGCAACAGCAACAGGTCGAAAGCCTTGGCAAGGCAGGTCAGCATGCCGAGCGCCAGCACGTCGATCTTCAAGATGTTGAGATTGTCGAGATCGTCCTTGTTCCACTCGATCATGTAGCGATCGTCCATCGCCGTATGCATGATCGGCACGACCTCATCCAGCCGATCCCGAGTGATGACAAAGCCGCCGACATGCTGAGTCAGATGCCGTGGAAACCCCATCAGCGTCGAGGCATAGGACAGCACGTTCTTTGTCGTCTTGTCCTTGAGATCGAGGCCAGCAATCTTCGCCTCGCGCTCGGACAGCTCTTCCGTCGACCAGCCCCAGACGCCGCTCGCAAGAGCCGACTGCACATCCTCCGACAGGCCAAAGGCCTTGGCCACTTCGCGGCCGGCCGAGCGCGCCCGATAGCTGGTGACCGCCGCCGTCAGCCCGGCATGCTCCTTATAGTAATGCCTGTAGATGAACTGGATGACCTCTTCCCGCTTCTCGTGCTCGAAATCGACGTCGATGTCTGGCGGCTCCTCGCGCTCCGTCGAGATGAAGCGCTCGAAAAGCAGACTTGTTAGTTCCGGATTGACCTCGGTAATCCGGAGACAATAGCAGACCGTCGAATTGGCTGCCGATCCCCGCCCCTGGCATAGGATATTCGCACTGCGGGCAAACTCCATGATGCGGTGCACTGTCAGGAAATAGGGCTCATATTGCCGCTCCCGAATGAGCTTGAGTTCATGCTCGATCTGCATCGAGACCTTTGACGGGATCCCTTCAGGAAAGCGCGACCTGGCCCCCTCCCACGTCAGTCGCTTCAACGTCTCCGCAACGGTCTCCCCCTTAGTGCTTTCGTCGGGATAATTATGTTTCAGCTCATCCAGAGAAAAAGACAGCCGGCTAAAGAACTTCTGCGTATTGGCGATCGCTTTTGGATAATCTCTGAAAAGGCGCGCCATCTCCGCAGCGTCCTTCATGTAACGCTCGGCATTGGCCGCCAGCCTGAAGCCGGCTTCAGTGATCGGCACATGCTCGCGGATCGAAATCACGATATCGGCAAGCGGCTTGCGTTCTGTCGCGTGATAGAGCGGCTGGTTGCTGGCGATCAGCCGGACGCCATTGCGCTGCGCCAGAATGGAGAGCGTGGCAAAGACCATCCGATCCTGCCCGTCATAGGCCGGCGACAGGACCATATGCAACTTCCGGCCAAACCGCATCCATAGCCGCTTCAGGCATTGCTCCAGCTTTTCTTGCCCCTCCTGCGTCTCGACGCTTGTCGCGTCCGGAACGAGCGCCAGCATCATCTCATCGCCCCATTCCACGAGGTCACTTTCATTGAGGATGCAGGTGCCTTTCTCACCGAGCAGATTGCCGACGCTCAGCAGCCGGCAGAGATGTGCCCAGCCCTTACGGTTCTGCGGATAGGCAAGGATGTCAGGCGTGCCATCCGAGAACACCAGACGGGCGCCAGGTTGAAAGCGAACCGGCTTCAGGAACGGCTTTTCCGGCTCTCCCTGGGCTCGAAGCAGAAGATTTTCCTTGATGACATCATCATATTTCGCCTGGAGAAGCTTGGTATGCGCATGCGCCTTGACGACGCCCGCAACCGAATTGCGGTCGGCTATCCCCAATCCGGAAAGTCTCAGGATGGCGGCCTGCGCCACAATCTCTTCCGGATGCGAGGCGCCTTCGAGAAAGGAGAAGTTCGTTCTGACCCCGATCTCGAAGAAAGGGGCGGGTTCGTGAAAGCTCGGACGCGCGTTCATGCGAAGACCCCATGCATGTACCAGTCCGGCGCCGTTCCACCGCGACCATAAAGCCCCTTGCGGAACAGCCAGAAACGATGGCCCTCCTCGTCTTCGATCTGGAAATAATCGCGGGCGGGTTCTTCCTTTTCCTCGGTCCACCATTCCGCCGAAAGCCGCTCCGGCCCTTCGGCTCGGCTGACCCGATGCATGACCCGCCGCCAGCGGAACTGTCGGGGAGGGCCATCGGGCACCTCGGCAGCAATGGTTTCGACCAGTTCCGGCATGCGAAACAGCCGCAGCGGCCGCTCGCCGCGGAAGAAGCCATGGCCGACATCCTCCTTACCTGTGCGCCGCCTCGAGGCGAGAATAGCCATGACCGGCAGGGGCCGCACGGCCCGCTCGGGGATATGACTTTGCCGCAGCTCGAACCCTTGCAGGCAATCCGGTCCCAGCCGCGCGGCCACGCGATCGACAAAGGCGGCAAGCGACCCTTCCTGGCGGTCTTCGCCGACAAAATCGCCTTGCTTTGCATCGAAAGGCGCATGCTGAAGCACATTGAGGCGGATGATTTCGAAACCGTAGCCGACATCGAGATCGTCATGAATGGCGCCGAAACGCTCCGTGAATAGGCTTGAAATCCGGCTCGGCTCCCGTAGCGGCTGCGATGCGCCGGCGGCGATACGAAAGACCGCGCCGTCCACGCGGAAGAGCAGAAGTTCGAAGGAGCGGCCACCGACGCCGCGGGCTTCGAGCCCCGGCTTCAAGGTTTCGGCAAGCTGGCGGGCAAGCTTAAGAATATCCTCTTCCGCCTGCACCGGCTCGGCCAGACGGCGCTCGGCCGACAATTGCGCAACTGGCCGGCGCGGGGAAATCGGCTCCTCGACAAGGCCAACGGCCTGATCGAGCCGCAGCAGCAGCGGCGCGCCGAAGCGGCGAGCAAGCGGCGCGCGTGGCGCGGCGAGAAGATCGCCCACCTGCTTCAGGCCCATCTTCTGCAAGGCCGCAACGGTCTCGTCGCCAAGCCTCAAGGAAGCCACGGGCAGCGGCGCCAGAGCCTCCTCCATCGCCTCCGGAGGAACGATGCGGCTATCGTCAAAGCGGGCGACGGCCCAGGACAGGCCCGGCGCGGAAGAAATGGCGCCGCGCACGTCGAAGCCAAGCCGGGAAATCCGGATCAGAATATCCTCGAGCAACGCCTCTTCGCCGCCGAAGAGATGGGCGCAGCCGGTAATATCGAGAAACAGCCCATCCTTGCCGTCGATCGCCACCAGCGGCGTATAGCGGTCGCACCAGTCGGCAATCGCTTCAAGAAGCTTGCGGTCCGCTGCCAGATCTTCCTCGACCACATCGAGATCGGGACAGATCGCCTTCGCTTCGGCCACGCCCTGACCCTGTTTCAGGCCGATCATTTCAGCCCGTTCGTTGAGCGCGGTGAGCCGCATGGCATTGTTGAGCTTGCCGGCACAGGCAAGCGGCGGCGCTTCAAGCCTGCCTGCCGAACGCCAGGACAGACCCCAGCGCTTGCGCGCGATCCGGTCGGTCGGCAGATGCGGAAAGGTCAGCGCCAGAATGCGCTGCGTGTTCGCCGGGAAAGGCAGGGCATTGAGTGTCGAGGACAGGGGCAAAGCGGCGGTCATGGGCATTCCACTCCAGGGTTATGGAAAAGGGCGCCGGATTTCGGCTCTTTTCCAAGGTCAGACGAAAGGCCGGATGACCGATGCTGCCGCCAAGCACCGATCCGTCCGGCAGGGGCCGCGCCTGCGCCGGCGCGGGTTCGACGGAAAAGCGGAAGAGGGCGCTGCTTGCTTCCTCCTCGCCTCCCTGTCGCAACAGAAACAAGGGCCGCCCCGCCGCCTTGGCCCTCAGCGCCAACCGCCGGCTTTCGGTCAGGCCGAAACGGGCGGGATTGCCGCGTACTTCCAGAATGACGACGGCAAAGGCAGCGCTGCCAAGAGCCGCTTCCGCCACCCAGAGCGCATCGTCCAGCTTGCGCGGCGAGGCCTGCAGGAAAGCCGCAGGCTCCAGCCCGAAATCGCTAACGCCGATGGCATAGGGCAGGCCCGCCTCCATCGTCGCGACCGTATCGCCGATCCACAGGACCGGAGACTTGGCCGCGGCCGTATCCGACGCTTGCGCATGCAGCCGCGCAGCGAGTGCCAAGGCAAAACCACTCGCCGCGCCGGCATCGCGCAGGCCGAGCGAGCGGATTTCAGTCAGCGCATCGAGCGGCAGGCCGCCTTGCAGCGCCGCGTCGAGATCATCAACGCCGATCTGAAGGAGCGGCTGGTCATATACGGGTTGGGAAGACACAGCTTGCGCAGGCAGGGACTTCGCAATGCCCACCGTCCCCAGCACAGGCTTGTCTGCCAGCATGTCATGCGCCGCTGCTGCCAGTGCCGGGATCGGCCTGCCTTCCAGTCGGGCAATGGTTTCACGCAGGGCAAAAAGCGTTTCCCGCGCCACGGCAGCCTCGGCCATGACGTTCACTCCAGATCGATAATGTTCCTGTTATGTTCTTATGGATTCCAGAGCTTGAGAAAAGAGTCAACACCATTTCATAAGAAAATATTCCTCTGTCGCAATCCGCTCTCGTAAAAGCAGCGCAAAGTCTCTATATGACCAGCCAAGGAAGGAATATTCATGGCTCGCGTCGACCAGAGCGAAGATTGGCGGGACCGCCACTCGCCCTCCATCAGCACATTCGAATCTCTGGCAATGGAGGCCTATAGCCACCTGCCGGTCGAATTCCGCTCGCTCACCGGCAACCTCATCATTCTCATCGAGGATTTCCCGGATGACGAGGTGTTCGAGGATATGGCGCTGGAAACCCCTTTCGACCTGCTCGGCCTCTTCGAAGGCCGCGGCATCTCGGAGCGTTTTACCGCCCAGACCGGGGACATGCCCAACAAAATTCGCCTCTATCGCCGGCCGATCATCGACTATTGGGCTGAGAACGAGGAAACCCTCGGCGACATCATCACCCATGTCCTGATCCACGAGATCGGCCACCATTTCGGCCTAAGCGACGAGGACATGGAGCGCATCGAGGCGAGCGCCGAGGAAGCGACGGATCGGTGATACCGGCCCCGACCGCAAGGCAGCCGGGGTGAAGAACTTCAGTCGTCGCTTACTGCTCGGAAAGCTTCATATCCGGATCGTAATCCTTGCCGACCACGTCCTTGACAACGGCCTGGCCGCATTCCATCCGACCGCTCGCAGAATTGAAGCCATAGGTCGGCGAGCCGTACAACTCCCAGCCCTTGTTCAGCGCCGCGCTCACCTTGTGGCAGAAGGAAGCGTCATCGGGACCGGTGAGGAAGCGGTAGAGTTTCATCAAGGAATCTTTCGTGTTTGGCCGGTCAATTCGACAGTCAGGCCCCGGTGCGGGGCGCTGCGGCGGCGCCCAAAGAGCGCTGCTCGATCAAGCGAGCTTTATGAATGAGTCTTTCCGCCTGGACAAGGTGCAGCCGCTCCACCATCCGCCCGCCAATGTTCACGACATTGAGAGCTTCAGCGCCCGGCTCGGCGAAGGCTGATATGATGGCTTCGGCATCGGCAATCGCAGCCTCAGCAGGACCGAAATGCCGGTTGGCAGCCTCGATCTGGCTCGGATGGATCAGCATCTTGCCGGCAAAGCCCATGGCAACACCCTGGCCGCATTCGGCCTCAAATGCTTCGGCATCCTTGAAATCATTGAAGACGCTGTCGATGGCCTCGAGGCCGTAAGCGCTAACGGCCAATATCACCTGCATCAGCCAGGACACGAGATAGGGGCGGCCGGGCTGCGGCAGGACACCCGTTTCCTTCCTGAGATCGTTGAGGCCGACAACGAAACAATCGAGCCGGCTGCCGGCGGTGCGCCCCGCTTCGGCGATCGCCGCCGCATTCAGGATGCCACGCGGCGTCTCGATCATCGCCCAGATGCGCAAGTCTTCCGGCGCATCAGCTTCCGTGAGCCAGTCGCCGACCATCATGACATCCTGCGGCTCGTCCACCTTCGGCAGCAGCACCGCATCCGGCTCCAGCTCCGCGACCAGCGTCAGATCCTCGGCACCGAAATTGGAGGAAAGCGCATTGATGCGGATGATCCGCTCCTTGCCCGGCAGCGGAGAGGCCGCAAAGAAAGCTCGCAAATTCTCCCGCGCCTCGGCCTTTTTCTCCGGCGATACCGAATCCTCGAGATCGAAGATGACGGCGTCACAATCGAGACTCGAAAGCTTGTCCAGCGCACGACGGTTGACGGCGGGAACGCTTAAGACCGAGCGGCGCACCCGGGCAGGGCGGGAAGGGGAGGTTTGGCTCTCAGATTGGCTCATTGTGCCGTTTTGCCGCGCTTTTACGCGCCAGGCAAGTCAACAAAAAGCCACGCTCCTCTTGCAGAGGGGAAAGAAGAGGACCACATTGCTTGTTGTAGAGAGGTCTCGACCATGCAGAATATCCGTTCCCTGTTCATCGCGCTTGCCGGTATCACCGTGTTTGCAGCCATGGCGTTGTTTACCGTTTCGGTCACGCTTGCCGTCGGCGCTATTCTCACCGTGCTGATGGCAGCCCGCGCGATTTCGCTGCGCATGAAGCCGGCACCGGTGCGCGCCAAGGCGAAGACGAACGGCCAGCGCGAAATGCGCATCTGGAACGACGGTCGCGGCACGATTATCGACCTCTAAGGTCGGAACAGGTGAGGGTCGCCCCTTGCGGGCTGCCGAACGCATTTGCCTGAGCTCGGACACGTGCTTTTAGGATGGAATGCGACCAAAGTGCCACCTTTTAGAGCATTTCCAAGATTCTCCTTCATTTCGGGCCGGATTTGCTCTATTGGCAGGATAATTCGTGCTTAGACGAAAATGAAGGCAGGACCCCATGGACAAGTTCGTGAAGTTGACCGGTGTCGCAGCACCCCTCCCGGTCGTCAATGTCGATACCGACATGATCATCCCGAAGGATTATCTGAAGACCATCAAGCGCACGGGTCTCGGCAAGGGGCTCTTCGCTGAAGCCCGCTACAACGAAGACGGCACGCCGAACGAAGAGTTCGTGCTGAACAAGCCGGCCTATCAGAACGCCAAGATCCTCGTCGCCGGCGACAATTTCGGCTGCGGCTCCTCGCGCGAACACGCTCCCTGGGCGCTGCTTGATTTCGGCATCCGTTGCGTCATCTCGACCAGCTTCGCCGACATCTTCTACAACAACTGCTTCAAGAACGGCATCCTGCCGATCAAGGTCAGCCAGGAAGATCTAGACAAGCTGATGGACGACGCTTCGCGCGGCTCCAACGCCATCCTGACGGTCGATCTGGAAAACCTCGAAATCACCGGCCCGGACGGCGGCTCGCTGAAGTTCGAACTCGACGAATTCAAGCGTCACTGCCTGCTGAACGGCCTCGACGATATCGGCCTGACGCTGGAAAAGTCTTCCGCGATCAACACCTTCGAAAAGACGAACGCCGCATCGCGCCCCTGGGCCGCCTGATCGGTTCATCACTATCTCCAGCGTTTCAAAGCCGGGCCTTACAGCCCGGCTTTTTTCGTGCCGAAAAGGACTCCCTCTCTCAGCAAGCGGGGAGAAGGGACGGTTCCGCACTTACGGCACCCCAGGAGCGGGAACCGCAAATCTCGGAAAACAGGTCAGACACCATCTTTCCCGTCCGCTGTAATATGATCGACAAGAAGGGGGTCCATACAGGCCTGCCGAGGCCTTTCGGGGCCTCCTCCCACCCCGAATTCTTCTCCACGCACTGGAGCCTCTTCATGACCTCCCTTCCTATTGTCGGCGCCGCCATGACGCTTGACGACGTCGAAATCCATCGCAACTGGCTGCTCGAAAAGCCCCGCGATCTGGAACTGCAGAGCTTTGTCGAAGCCGAAATCCTGAGCGGCGACTGGGCTCCGCTCGCCGAGCGCGCCCGCAAGCTGCTCGACGGCCATCAGGGTCGCCTCGGTATCCACGGCCCGTTCTGGGGCTTCGTCATCGCCTCGCAGGACCCGGACGTCCGCGCCGTCGTCACCAAGCGCCTGCTCCAGGCGCTCGACGTCTGCGCCAATATCGGCGCCACGCAGATGGTCATCCATAGCCCCTATACGTCGTGGTCCTACAACAACCTCGACAACAACAAGGGCGAGCGCGAAAAGATCATCGAATACACGCACCTGACGCTGAAAGAAGCCGTCAAGCGCGCCGAAGACATCGGGCTCACCATGGTCATCGAGAACATCGAGGACAAGGATCCCCATATCCGCGTCGGCCTCGCCGACAGCTTCAATTCGCCCGCCGTCGCCGTTTCGATCGACACCGGCCATGCCCATTATGCCCATGGCTACACGGGCGCACCGCCGGTCGATTACTACGTCCACGCCGCCGGCAACCGCCTGCAGCATGTCCATCTGCAGGATGCCGACGGCTATGCCGACCGTCACTGGAGCCTCGGCGAAGGCAATATCCACTGGCGCGCCGTCTTTGCTGCCCTTGGCAAGCTTAACAGCAATCCACGCCTGATCATCGAGATCAAGGACAAGTCGAAAATCCCGGCATCGGCAGCCTACCTCGCTTCGCTGGGATTGGCCGAGTAAAGATAAAACAACGCAAACCATCCGCCCTCGTGGTTCGAGACGGCCCTTCGAGCCTTCTCACCATGAGGGCTAACCTCCTTCGTCAGCCTTTCCGCGCACTTCGCCCTCAATCCTGAACTTGCCGAAGGATGGGGTGCCGAAGGATCGGGATGTGCTCCGTGATGGCTCGGTACTCACTCCACCCTCATGGTGAGGTGCGAAGCCCTAAGGGTGCAGCCTCGAACCACGAGGGTCGACCGCAAAAGCCCGAAAACCGTACCGTTTAGGCCGCTTCCTCGCTTGAAAAGCCGCATTTGCAGGTCTAAAAACCCCGCAACTTTTTCTTTCGCGGAGGCTTTCTCATGACAGTTCGCAATCTTTTCCTCCTGCCGGGTGACGGCATCGGCCCTGAGGCCATGGGCGAAGTTCGCAAGATCATCGCCTATATGAACGAGGCGAAGAATGCCGGCTTCGTAACGGATGAAGGCCTTGTCGGCGGCAGCGCCTATGACGCGCATGGCGCAGCGATCTCCGATGCCGATATGGCAAAGGCAATGGCCGCCGATGCGGTTCTCTTCGGCGCCGTCGGTGGTCCGAAGTGGGATGCGGTTCCTTATGAAGTGCGCCCGGAAGCCGGCCTCCTACGCCTGCGCAAGGATCTGCAGCTGTTTGCCAACCTGCGCCCGGCCATCTGCTACCCGGCGCTGGCGTCTGCTTCCTCGCTGAAGCCGGAGCTGGTCGACGGCCTCGATATCCTTATCATCCGCGAATTGACCGGCGGCGTCTATTTCGGCGAGCCGAAGGAAATCATCGACCTCGGCAACGGCCAGAAGCGCGGCATCGACACCCAGATCTACGACACCTATGAGATCGAGCGCATTGCCGGCGTCGCCTTCGAACTGGCGCGCACCCGCAACAACCGTGTCTGCTCGATGGAAAAGCGCAACGTCATGAAGTCTGGCGTGCTCTGGAACCAGGTCGTCACCGCGACGCACAAGGAAAAATATGCCGACGTGCAGCTCGAGCATATGCTGGCGGACGCCGGCGGCATGCAGCTCGTGCGCCAGCCGAAGCAGTTCGACGTCATCGTGACGGACAACCTGTTCGGCGACATGCTCTCCGACGTTGCCGCCATGCTCACCGGCTCGCTCGGCATGCTGCCGTCCGCTTCGCTCGGCGCACCCGACGCCAAGACCGGCAAGCGCAAGGCGCTCTATGAGCCCGTGCATGGCTCGGCGCCTGACATCGCCGGCAAGGGCATTGCCAACCCGATCGCCATGATCGCTTCCTTCGCCATGTGCCTGCGCTACTCCTTCGGCCTGATTGCCGATGCCGATGCGCTGGAAAAGGCGATTGCTAATGTGCTCGACAGCGGCATCCGCACCGGCGACATCATGTCGGCAGGCAGCCGCCAGGTCGGCACCGCCGAAATGGGCGACGCCATCCTCGCAGAATTCAAGGCCCTGTCGGCATAATCTCCGGCATAAGTCGCCTGATATATTTCACGTGAAACACGAAAGCCCCGTTCTTCGCCGGAACGGGGCTTTTTCATTACAAGCAGGATGGGTTCGTCTGAGGCCACGATCGCCGCTGCGGCGCGTGTCATTAATTTTTAGAAAATTAGAAAAACTGTAACAACAGCCTGTTATTTGTCGATCTGATTGGAAATCGACAATAGGCAATGATTATGCAGGCGATCTTGACGTCTCTCGATAGGCGTTGGCGGCGAAGCGATGCGGCATTTGCACCATCCCACTGGAAAATTTGCCTTTTTCTGACCGCCAATGTCGTCCTTCTTTCGGCTCTCCTGTTCGATGGGCCCGTCGGCGCAACCCTCAAGAGCCTGTCGCCATCCATCCGCTTCGTCGGCGGAATGCTGACCAATTTTGGCGAATCCGGCTGGATTCTCCTCATCAGCGCCTTCCTGCTCTTCGAAGGCTGGGCCGGTAGCAGACTGCTGCATTCACACCGCTGTCGCTGCCAGGCGCTGCGCATCTGCCAGATCGGCGGCTACCTGCTGACGACCATTGCGCTTTCGGGCATCCTTGCCAATCTGCTGAAGCGCGCCATCGGTCGTGCCCGCCCGACGCATTTTGCCGATTGGGGGCCATTCGGCTTCTCGCCTTTCAATGGCCGGGCGAGTTTCGAAAGCTTCCCATCCGGGCACGCAACCACCATCGGCGCCCTGTTCGTGGCGCTAGCCCTTATGTTTCCGCGCTATCGCTACATCTTCGCCGCCTGCGCCCTGTGGCTGGCGATCACCCGCGTCATGGTCGGCGCCCATTATCCGAGCGACGTCATAGCCGGCCTGGCGCTCGGCGGCTGGTTCTCCTTCATGATGGCGATCGTCTATTCGCGCTACGGCCTGCTCTTCCGCATCAACGCCGCCGGCTGGCCGACACCGCGACTGCCTCTCTTCAAAAGCGGCAAGCCGCGACAGGCCGATTCCTGAGCTGGCCACGGCTGCATCGCAAAGGTTGCCAAGGCTCTCGCGCACCCATATATCTGCAGGGTAGGGATGACCGAAGGCTGTCAACCCGATTTCGTTTTCGTTTGTGATGAACACCATGGATGCCGGGCCGACACGTTTAAGCGAAAGGCAGATGGGATTGATCTCCCGGGCACTTGCCGAGCCGCGACGCGTGCAGATCCTGAAGGAGATCGGCACGCGAACCGAGCCCATGCCCTGCAGCCTCCTGAACGAATGCCACGCTGTCAGCGCCGCGACGATGTCGCACCACATCAAGGAACTCGAAAATGCCGGGCTCATCGAGATCCAGCGCGAAGGCAAATTCGCCAACCTCGTGCTGCGTCGGGATACGCTGAACGCCTATATGGCGGAACTTTCCAAGATCTGACGATTCCATCCCATGCCATCAGCATTTCTTGCCGTGGCTCTTGTATCAATTAGATGATTATCTAAATATCAAATCGACGATGCGAAACGGTTTTCGGGTCGCGTGCGCCAAATGATTTGATGATTATAAAAATGTCTAACAATTTCCGAAGGAAAATGACATGAGCAAGCTGACAGGCAAGGTCGCAATCGTGACTGGAGCATCCAAGGGCATCGGCGCCGGCATCGCCAAGGCGATGAGCGAGGCGGGTGCCGCCGTCGTCGTCAACTATGCCTCGAGCCGTGAAGGCGCCGACAGGGTGGTGGCCGAGATCACCGCCAAGGGCGGCAAGGCGCTCGCCGTGCACGGCGACGTTTCCAAATCCGAAGACGTCAAACGGCTCTTCGCCGAAACCAAGCAGGCCTTCGGCCGCGTCGACATCCTCGTCAACAATGCCGGCGTCTATCAATTCGCCCCGATCGAGGAATTCACCGAGCAGGAATTCCATCGCCAATTCAATATCAACGTTCTGGGCACGTTGCTGACCACGCAGGAAGCCGTGAAGCATTTCGGCCCCGAGGGCGGCAATGTGATCAATATCGGTTCCAACGCCGTCAGCATGAACCTGGCGACCGCCTCGGTCTATACGGCAACCAAGGCCGCTGTGGATTCCATCACTAAGATTCTCGCCAAGGAACTCGGTTCACGCAATATCCGCGTCAACAATCTGGCACCGGGCGGTGTCGAAACCGAAGGCGTCGTTGCGGCAGGCCTCATCGGCAGCGATTTCGAAAAGCATCTCGTCTCCCAGACGCCTCTCGGCCGCCTCGGCCAGCCGACGGATATCGCCCCAGTCGCCGTCTTCCTCGCGTCGCAGGACGCCGCCTGGGTGACCGGCGAAACCATCTATGTCGGTGGTGGGCTGAAGTAATCGCTCATACCCGATGCTGCCCTCCAGCAAGAGGGCAGCACCGGCGGCGCGGCATAATCGCATGCCGCGCCAATACATTAGCAGACGATTGCCAAACCACCGCATTTTCCTATTTAGTAGAACTACTCGGGTTTTCCGCATGTCAGAGCAGCCGACCGTGCCGCGAAGCGGTATTTCTGCTGTGAGATTTCAAAACGATCCTGTCTTCAATGCGATCCCACGCAGCAGCTGATGTCATCGAACTCCCCTAAGATCCGCCGGCGATCGCTGTCGTGAACAACAAACGGAGGACGTCTTTATGAACACCGCCAATACCAAGTCGAAACTGGGTACGCGCACCAATCTCAGCGAAGACGCGACGCGCGATATTTCCGCAGCGCTGACCGCCTTGCTGGCGGATGTCTTTGCTCTCTATCTGAAGACCAAGAATTTTCACTGGCACATGAGCGGCCCGCATTTCCGCGATTATCACCTGCTTCTCGACGATCAGGGCGATCAGATTTTCGCCATGACTGACCCGATGGCCGAGCGCTGCCGCAAGATCGGCGGAACGACCCTCCACTCGATCGGCCAGATCGCCAAGCTGCAGCGTATCCCGGACAATGACGCCGAATATGTCGATCCGCAGGACATGCTTGCCGAGCTGGCGGACGACAATCTCAAACTGTCCGCCGAAATCCGCGCCGTTCACGACGTCTGCGACGAATATGGTGATGTCGCCACCGCGAGCCTTCTCGAAAACTGGCTGGACGAAACCGAACGTCGGACCTGGTTCCTGTTTGAGATCACACGCAAGTCCAACCGCTGACACCGAAACGACATGCCTTCGAACACGATAAGTTGAAGGCCGGTTTTGCCCCCGATTTCCTCGCTCCGGCAACGATGCAAGCGAGGAAATCCTTGACTCCTGTGGAAAACATCTTAGAACCGGCGACGGAAAAGGAAGACTTCCATGGTTCGCTTCGAACAGCTCGATAGCCTCAGTCACCTGGCCGAATGCGCCGGGCTGGATGTCTATTTTCCGGTTTCTTCCAAAACCAAGGCCAAAACGACGACGAAAACCGTCTGACGTCTCTGGCCTGCCGCTCTCTCCCCGGCTCGGCTGGGGACAGGAACCGGTCGTCATGACCATGGTTCCCCCCTTCGCCCAAGAGGAGAGAAGAGAAAGAGAGCTTGAGAAATGGGTTTCAAAGTTGCAGTAGCGGGCGCGACCGGGAATGTCGGCCGCGAAATGCTCAATATCCTGTCCGAACGCGGCTTCCCTGCCGATGAGGTCGTAGCGCTCGCATCCGCCCGCTCGCAGGGAACCGAGGTTTCCTTCGGCGACCGGACACTGAAGGTCGCTAACCTGGAAAACTATGATTTTTCCGACACCGATATTTGCCTGATGTCGGCCGGCGGCGACGTTTCAAAGAGGGTCTCGCCGAAGATCGGCGCCCAGGGCTGTGTCGTCATCGACAACTCCTCCGCCTGGCGCTACGACGCCGACGTGCCGCTGATCGTGCCGGAAGTAAACCCGGATGCCGTCACGCAGTTCACCAAGCGCAACATCATCGCCAACCCGAATTGCTCGACCGCGCAGCTCGTCGTGGCCCTGAAGCCGCTGCATGACTTCGCCAAGATCAAGCGCGTCGTCGTCTCGACCTATCAGTCGGTTTCCGGCGCCGGCAAGGACGGTATGGACGAGCTGTTCAACCAGACCCGCGCCGTCTTCGTCGCCGATCCGATCGAGAACAAGAAGTTCACCAAGCGCATCGCCTTCAACGTCATCCCGCACATCGATGTGTTCATGGAAGACGGCTACACCAAGGAAGAGTGGAAGGTGCTGGCCGAAACCAAGAAGATGCTCGACCCTAAGATCAAGGTCACCTGCACGGCCGTGCGCGTACCCGTCTTCATCGGCCATTCGGAATCGGTCAACATCGAGTTTGAAAACGAGATCACTGCCGATCAGGCCCGCGATATCCTTCGCGAAGCGCCGGGTTGCCTCGTCATCGACAAGCACGAGAATGGCGGCTACATCACGCCTTACGAATCCGCCGGCGAAGATGCGACCTATATTTCGCGTATCCGTGAAGATGCGACCGTCGAGAACGGCCTCAACCTGTGGGTCGTCTCCGACAACCTGCGCAAGGGCGCAGCGCTCAACGCGATTCAGATCGCCGAATTGCTCGTCAATCGTGGCCTCATCAAGCCGCGCAAGCAGGCTGCATAAGGGTCTGTAAACCAATTTACGGTTTATCAACCCTCCTCGGCTAAGCAGAATAGAATGAAAGCCTCGCCATTTCGGATGAAAGGCGGGGCTTTTTTGAATGATTTTGGCGTCGATGTTTCACATGAAACGAAAACATCGGTCGCTAAAATATGATGACACGATGGTCGGATGCTGGCATGGTCCGGTGGCGACTAAACGCGTGTGATCCCTTGGCTTCCAGGGGTTTGCGCGCCATTGAAAACGGTTGCCGCGTTCGCACCGCGGTAAGAATTCGGGGACACTGAATGCGCTTCACAAAGTCTGGAATGGCAGCTCTCGTGGCGGGCGGGTTGCTGCTGGGAATGCCGCTTGCGGCAAACGCCGCATCTTGCGGCAACACTTCCGCCGGATTCGAGAACTGGGTGCAGGAATTCAAACGGGAAGCGCAGGGGCAGGGCGTCAGCCCCTCCACCCTCGACAGGGCCTTCGCCAACGTCCATTACAACCAACCCACCATCCGCGCCGACCGCGGCCAGAAGAGCTTCAAGCTTTCCTTCGAGGAATTCATGAAGAAGCGCGGCGGCCAGACAATCATCAATCGCGGCAAGAGCATGAAGCAGGCCAATGCCGCGCTCTTCGCCAAGATCCAGAAGCGTTTCGGCGTTCCCCCAGGTCCGATCATCGCAATCTGGGGCATGGAAACCGGCTTCGGCAGCTACATGGGCGACCAGCATACGCTTTCGGCGGTCTCCACCCTTGCTTATGATTGCCGTCGCTCCGCATTCTTCACCGAGCAGCTCTACTCCGCCCTGAAGCTCGTCGGCGAAGGCTATCTCAGCCCGTCGGCACGCGGCGCAGCTCACGGCGAAATCGGCCAGACGCAATTCATGCCGAAGAACGTCGTTGCTTTCGGCGTCGACGAAGATGGCGACGGCAGGGTCGACCTTGTGGGATCACGCGCGGATGCGCTGGCCTCGACGGCGAACTTCCTGCGCGGCCATGGTTGGCAGCCCGGCGCCGGCTATCAGCCCGGCGAGCCGAATTTCGCCGCTATCGCCGGCTGGAACGACGCGAAGGTCTATCAGCAGGCGATCGCCTATATCGGCCAGCAGATCGACGGCAAGTAAACCTGATCTCCTGAATTAAAAAAGGCGCTGCGGACCATCTGGTCGCAGCGCCTTTTCGTTTGATCGACCTGCCGCCCTACCAGGCGCCCGCCCCCTTAAACGTCAGGACGGATGAAATCGCGCGTCGCTGGGTCCATGATCCACAACTCGCCGGTCGAAATATCGAACCATGCACCGTGCAGACTGAGTTTGCCCTCTTCTTCCCGCGCCTTGATTTCGGGAAAGCTGCGCAGATTGTCGAGCGAATTGCGGATCGAAATGCGCTCTAGAGCCGTCTGGCGCTCGGTCTGCGTCATGATGTCGTTGCTCTGGATCTGCTCGGCCGCCGGCTTCAGCAGCGCCATCCAGCGGCCGATGAAATCGCCCGGCGACAGCGGCTCGGCATCAGGATCGAGCGCAGCGCGAATACCGCCACAGCGGCCGTGCCCCATGACGACGATGTCGGAGACCTTGAGCGACAGGACCGCGAATTCCAGCGCCGACGAGGTCGAATGGAAATTACCGTCAGGCTCATAGGGCGGCACCATATTGGCGACGTTGCGGATGACGAAGAGCTCCCCTGGGCCGGCGTCGAAGATGATCTCCGGCGCCGAACGGGAGTCACAGCAGGCAATCACGAGCGTCGACGGGTTCTGGCCGAGCTCGGCGAGAGTGCGATAGCGTTCGCGCTCATCGACGTAACGCCCGCTCATGAAGTTACGATAACCGTTCAGAAGGGAGTCAGGAAAGCTTTGCATGATATTGGATTACAGCGCGCTTCAGCCGATGGCAACTGCTGCGCTGCAAAAAGCTCCCGTCGCTTCCAGCCGTTACTTTTTCTTCCGCTGCGCGGGGTGGACGAGATGCCTCAGCTGCACCATGGCCATCGGTGTCGAAAGGCTTGCGGAATCGACGGCAAGCGTCAGCTCGTTGCTGCCGCGTTTGACGGCACGCGCCAGCACTTCAAAGACGCTGGCCGTCGTCAGCTGCAGCGCCCGCTCCTCATCCATGCCGGAAAGCAGGCGCGACAGGAAGACCGCGGACAGGAGATCGCCGAGCCCGTTCGGCGCGCCTTCCACGCTACGATGCTCGGCAAGCAGCGCATTTCGGCCGCTGAGATAGAGATTGCCGATGCCGCCAGCCATCATCGGCACGGCAGACGTCACCAGCATGCGCGACGGGCCAAGCGCGAGAGCTGCCTCCATGATGGCGTTGTTATCTTCGAGTGGCGCGCCGGCAAGCCAGGCAAGCTCGTAGCGGTTCGGCGTTGCGAGCGATGCCAAGGGGATCAGGTGGTCGCGGATCGCTTCCGCCGTTGCCTCAGGCACATAAAGCCCACCGGCATCGCCGATGACAGGATCGCAGGCATAGAGGAGATCGGGGTTCTTCTCCCGCAGAGCCATCACGAGCCTTGCGACGGAATGCGCCTGCGCGGCATTGCCGAAATATCCTGACAGAACTGCCTTGACCTCGGAAAGCCAGGGTGCGGCGATGAGATCGTCGATCGCATGATCGAAATCCGTCTCGTTGAAGGTTAGCCGTGTCGAACGCCCATGACCGGGATGCCAAGGCAGAACGATCGTCGGCAGCGCCCACACCGGATGGCCAAGCGTCTCCAGCGCGAAAACGGCAGCGCGATTGCCGACCGAGCCTCGGACGACATGGCTGGAGATGACGATGACGGCGCCGGCGGACACTTGCGACATGATGCTAGCTTTCAAGTTCAGGGCTTCAGCTTCAAACTGCCATGGCGCCGTTGATGATCCCTTTGGCGGCACTCTGTCAACCGCACTTCACAGAGTCATGAAAACCTCTGTTGACGAGTTGATTCCGCCAATTTCGCACCCACGATATCCGCTTTGCATCGAGATCGCGCATTCCGGCAAGATTTTTAAAAAAACCGGCCAAAATCAGTCCGAAAGCAACCAAATTCGCATTCTTTTTGCCAGTTTTTTCGCTAAACCTTCTGCTACTGTCGTCAAAATTCGAAAATCGGGAGGAATTCCATGGCGCCCAAGACCAATCCGAAACGGGAAAAGCAGATCGAAGCGGCACGCAAGATAGCGGCGGCGACAGGCGAGGTGCATCTCGATCCCGAAATCCTGTTCGGCCGGGCAAGCAACGACGACATGGAGCTCTACAGCCCGGAAATGCTCGCCCTTGCCGCGACGCACGCGGCCGAGGAACTGGCAGCCTGGAGCGGCACCTCTCCGCGCGTGAGCATCGAGCAGGTCGCCAATATCGAGCCAGATGGCGTTGCGGTGTCGATCCTTTCGATCACCGACCACAACATGCCGTTCCTCTATGAATCGATCATGGGCGAAGTAACCAGCAGTTACCGTGACCTCTACATGGCGGTGCATCCGATCCTGGTCATCGAGAAGAGCAAGCAGCCGAGCCTCTATTCCGCCGATCACCCGAGCGATCCGGCTCATCGCGTCAGCCATATCCAGCTGCATCTCTCACCCTTGACGACGGCGCAGGCGACGGATTTGACCAAGCGTGTCCAGACCGTGCTCGACCAGACGCATCTGGCCGTTTCCGACTGGAAGCCGATGCTGTCGCGCCTCGACACGGTGATCTCGGAACTGTCGACCTATGAGGCCGCCGGCCGCCGCAAGAATGATCGCGACGAAGCGCTCGCCTTCCTTGCCTGGCTAAGAGACGGCAATTTCACCTTCCTCGGCATGCGCGAATATGTCTATTCCGGCAAGGGCGCCAATGCCAAGGTGGAGCGCGATCGCGGCACCGGCCTCGGCATCCTCTCCAATCCGGATGTTCGCGTTCTCCGGCAGGGCAAGGACGCCGTCACCACGACGCCGGAAATCCTCGCCTTCCTCGACGGCCCGGATTTCCTGATCGTCACCAAGGCGAACGTCAAATCGGTCGTCCACCGCCGCGCCTATATGGATTATGTCGGCGTCAAGCGTTTCGACGCCGATGGCAACGTAACAGGCGAGCTGCGCATCGTCGGCCTCTTCACATCGACGGCTTATACCAGTGCTGCCGCCGAAGTGCCGCTGCTGCGCTCGAAGGTGCAGAAGGTCAAGGATCACTTCGGCTTCGACCCCACGAGCCACTCGGGTCGCATGCTCGAAAACACACTGGAATCCTATCCCCGCGACGACCTCTTCCAGATCGATACGACCCTGCTCGCAAGCTTCGCCGAACAGATCAACGATCTGACCGACCGGCCGCGCGTGCGCGCCCTGCCACGTATCGACCATTTCGATCGGTTCGTCTCCGTCATCGTCTATGTCCCGCGCGAGGAATATGATTCCGTCGTCCGCGAGAAGATCGGCAACTACCTGAAGTCAGTCTATGACGGCCGCGTCTCCGCCTATTATCCGGCCTTCCCGGAAGCAAGCGTCGCCCGCGTCCATTTCATCATCGGCCGCAGCGCCGGCAAGACGCCGCATGTTCCCCAGGCCAAGCTCGAAGAAGCGATCCGCGGCATCACCGCCCGCTGGGACGAGCGCTTCGTCATGCTGGCCGGCCCGAAGGCGCCGGGCATTTCCGTCAGCCAGGCCTTCCAGGAAGCCTTCTCGCCGGAAGACGCCTTTGCCGATCTGCCTGATATCATTGCCACGGCCGGTACAGAACCGATCCGCATCGGCTTCTATATCCGCAAGGACGAGGCCGGCGACATTCTCTCGCTGAAGATTTTCCATGGAGACGGCAACCTCGCGCTGTCGCGCCGCGTGCCGCTGCTCGAAAATCTCGGTTTCAACGTCATCAGCGAGCGCACCTTCGACATCTACGTCACCGCCAAGGATGGGTCGACCGGCCATGTTGTCCTGCACGACATGGAGCTGGAAGCCCGCGGCGGCCTGACGATCGATCTCACCCGTCATGGCGCTGCCCTGGAAGAAGCCTTCCTCGCCGCCTTCGGCGGCACGATCGACAATGACGCCTTCAACCGGCTGATCGTTTCCGCCGACCTCTCCGCCCGCGAGACGAACGTCTTGCGCGCCTATTCCCGCTATCTGCGTCAGGCAGGCATTGCCTATTCGCAGGATTATATCTCTGCGACGCTGGACAAGTATCCGCGCATCGCCGCCTCGCTCTTCCGCCTGTTCCATGACACGCTGGACCCGAAGCTCAGCGACAAGAACCGCACCAAGAAGCTTTCCGACCTCCATGCCGCCATCGAGACCGAGCTTGCCGACGTTCCGAGCCTTGATGACGACCGCATCCTTCGCCGCTACGTCAACGCCATCGATGCTACGCTGCGCACCAACTACTTCCAGAAGAACGCGGACGGTACGCCGAGGGCCATGCTGGCTTTCAAGCTCGATCCGAAGCTGCTGGATGGCCTGCCCGAGCCGCGCCCCTTCCGCGAGATCTTCGTCTACGGCGTCGAAGTGGAAGGCGTGCATCTGCGCTTCGGCAAGGTGGCGCGCGGCGGTCTGCGCTGGTCGGACCGCGCCGAAGACTATCGCACCGAAGTGCTGGGCCTCGTGAAGGCGCAGCAGGTCAAGAACGCCGTCATCGTGCCCGTTGGCGCAAAGGGTGGCTTCTATCCGAAGAAGCTTCCGGTCGGCGGCAGCCGCGACGAGATCTTCAACACCGGCCGCGAAGCCTACAAGACCTATATCCGTACGCTGCTGTCGATCACCGACAATATCTCCGGCGCCGATATCATTTCCCCGGCCGATACGGTGCGGCTCGATGGTGACGACCCCTATTTCGTCGTCGCTGCCGACAAGGGCACCGCCACCTTCTCCGACACCGCCAATGCGCTGGCGCAGGAAGCCGGCTTCTGGCTGGATGATGCCTTCGCCTCGGGCGGCTCGGCCGGCTACGACCACAAGAAGATGGGCATCACCGCCCGCGGCGCCTGGGAAACCGTGAAGCGCCACTTCCGCGAAATGGACATCGACATCCAGACGACGCCCTTCAACGTCGTCGGCGTCGGCGACATGTCCGGCGACGTCTTCGGCAACGGCATGCTGCTGTCTCCGAAGATCCGCCTGCTCGCCGCCTTCGACCATCGCGACATCTTCATCGATCCCGATCCGGACATGGAAAAGACGTTGGCCGAGCGCCAGCGCCTTTTCAATCTCGCGCGTTCCAGCTGGCAGGATTTCGACAAGTCCGTCCTGTCAAAGGGCGCGATGATTATTTCCCGCTCGGCAAAGTCGGTGACGCTGACGCCGGAAGCGGTCGCCGCCATCGGCATCGACAAATCGGTTGCAACGCCGTTCGAGATCATGACCGCGATCCTCAAGGCTCCCGTTGATCTGCTGTGGTTCGGCGGCATCGGCACCTATGTCAAGGCGCCGTCCGAAACGGATTCGGAAGTCGGCGACCGCGCCAACGATCCGATCCGCATCACCGCCGAGGAAGTCCGCGCAAAGGTGATCGGCGAAGGCGCCAATCTCGGCGTCACGCAGAAGGGCCGCATCGCCTATGGCCTCAAGGGCGGGCGCTGCAACTCCGACGCCATCGACAACTCCGCCGGAGTCAACACCTCGGACGTCGAGGTCAACATCAAGATCGCGCTCGCCAATGCCATGCATGACGATCGTCTGACGCGCGCCAAGCGCGATATCCTGCTGGCATCGATGACCGACGAAGTCGGCGCGCTCGTCCTGCGCAACAACTACCTGCAATCCCTGGCGATCTCGTTGACGGAGCGCAAGGGCACCGGCAACGCGCTCGAACTCAGCCGCTTCATGAGCGTGCTGGAAGCGGCAAAACAGCTCAACCGCAAGGTCGAGACCCTGCCCGATGACCAGACCTTCGCCGAGCGCTACGCTAACGGAAGGCCGCTGACCCGCGCCGAAATCGGCGTGCTGCTCTCCTATGCCAAGATCGTCCTCTTCGACGCTCTTGTCGCCAGCGACCTGCCTGATGATCCCTACTTCGCCGCAACCCTCAGCCGCTATTTCCCGGCCAAGATGCAGCGTTCGAATTCAACCGATATCGAAAGCCACCGCCTGCGCCGCGAAATCATCGGCACGGCGCTTGCCAACGAAGCGATCAACCGTGGCGGTCCGGGCTTTGCAGTCAGCATGATGGATGCGACAGCGGCATCGGCCGCCGAAGTGGTCAAGGCTGCCGTCATCGCCCGCGATGGCTTCGATCTCGACCGGCTCTGGAACGAGACGGATGCGCTTGACGGCAAGGTCGGCGGCCAGATGCAGAACCGCGTCTATGGCGAGATCACCGAAGTCTATACCGTGCTGACCCGCCTGCTGTTGAAGACGGGAGCCGCCAAGGGCGATATCGAGGAGACAGTTAGCCGGCTTCGCGCAGCCCTGAAAAAGCTACGGCCCGTCTTCCTCACCCATATCCCGGCGGATTTCGCCGCCGAAATCGCCGCTCGCGAGGCGGAATATCAGGCGGCTGGCTTGCCGGAGAAGCTCGCTTCGGAGATCGCCACGATCTACGCACTCGTGCTTGTGCCTGAGATCATGCAGATCGCCGAGCGCACCGGCGATACGCTGAACCGGGCGGCGGAAAGCTACTTCACGGTGTCGCAGACCTTCCGCGTCGGCCGCCTGCTGCTGGCCGGGAGCCGCATCGTCACTGGCGATCACTATGAAAGCCTCGCTCTGGCGCGCAGCCTCGACCAGATCGCCGGCGCCCGCCGCGATATCGTCATCTCCGCCTTGTCCAACCATCCGAAGGACAAGCAGCCGGTTCAGGCATGGCATGCGGAGGATCGTATCCGCATCAATCGCATCGCCGAAGAGCTCGGCGGCCTCAGCGAAAGCGGCGATCCCAATCTCGCCCGCATCACCGTTGCCGCCGGCCTGCTCAGCGACCTTGCGAATGGCCGGGCAAGGTGACACAGTCCGCCCCGGCCCGGCATACGGGTGAGGGATTGAGGGGCAGGATCTGGTGGCAACCGAAATCGACAATCACGTGCCGGCCAAAGTGCCGGCACGCGGCATCTGGGGCTGGATGTTCTTCGACTGGGCGGCGCAGCCGTTTTTCACCGTCGTCACCACCTTCATCTTCGGCCCCTATTTCGTCGCGCGACTGACAGCTGATCCCGTCTCCGCTCAGACGACATGGAGCAACATGGCGACGATCTCCTCGGTGATCATCGCCATTCTCTCCCCGGTCCTCGGCTCGATCGCCGATCAATCCGGCGCGCGCAAACCGTGGATCGCCTTCTTCGCCGTCATCAAGATCGCAAGTCTCTTCTGTCTCTGGGGTGCAGCACCCGGATCGCCCGTCATCTATCCCGTGATCTTCATGATCCTGGCGTCGATTTCAGCCGAGTTCTCGATCGTCTTCAACGATTCGATGATGCCGCGACTGGTCGGCAAGGACGATGTCGGCAGGCTGTCGAACGCCGCCTGGGGGCTCGGCTATCTCGGCGGGATGATCGTGCTGATCACCGTCGTTGCGCTGCTCGCTGGCAATCCGCAGACCGGCAAGACCATTCTCGGCCTGATGCCGCTCTTCGGCCTCGATGCCACGCTCGGCGAGGATGCCCGCATCACCGGGCCGATTTCGGCCGTCTGGTATCTCATCTTCATCCTGCCGATGTTCTTCTTCACGCCGGACGCCGCCCGCGGCCTGCCGCTTCGCGCCGCTGTTCGCTCCGGCCTACGCGAGTTATCGACCACGCTTGGCGAGCTGAAGCGCCGGCGCGGCATCAGCCTCTTTCTCATCGCCCGGATGATTTATCAGGATGGCGTCAACGGCCTTTTGATCCTCGGCGGCACCTTTGCAGCCGGCATGTTCGGTTGGGCAACGATCGAGATCGGCATCTACGGCATCATCCTCAACGTCATCGCCATTTTCGGCTGCTTTGCCGCCGGCTATGTCGATCGCTGGCTGGGGTCGAAGACGACCGTTATGATCAGCCTGACGCTGCTGCTCGTCGCCACCTTCGGCATCCTCTCGACCGGGCCAGGCTTCACGCTCTTCGGCTTCGTGCCGCTTTCCACGGTCAGCACCGGCGGCCTGTTCGGCACGGCGGCGGAAAAAGCCTATATTGGCTACGGCCTGTTGATCGGCATCGCCTTCGGCCCCGTGCAGGCTTCCTCGCGCTCTTATCTTGCCCGTAGCGTCAGTCTCTCGGAGGCCGGCCGCTATTTCGGCATCTACGCACTCTCCGGCCGGGCCACCAGCTTCATGGCAACGTTGTTCTTCTCGCTGGTAACCTATTGGAGCGGCTCGGCACGCCTCGGCATGGCGACCCTCGTCGTCTTCCTCGCCGGCGGCCTGCTGCTTCTGCTGCCGACGCCCTATCCGGCCGACAAGGCGGCAAAGTAGGCAAAGAAAATCCCGGCTGGAAAACCAACCGGGATATAAAATTTTCGAGCTGGGTATATCCGCCGCTCAATGGCGGAAATGGCGAATGCCGGTAAAGACCATCGCGACATTGTGCTCGTTGGCTGCGTCGATGACTTCCTGGTCGCGCATCGAGCCGCCGGGCTGGATGACGGCGGTGGCGCCGGCAGCGATTGCCGAGAGCAGGCCGTCAGCAAACGGCAGGAAGGCTTCGGAGGCAACGGCAGAACCGCGCGTCAGCGGCTCGGCGAGCCCCATGGCCTTGGCGGCTTCCTCGGCCTTGATGGCGGCGATGCGGGCGGAATCGACACGGCTCATCTGGCCAGCGCCGATGCCGGCCGTCCGGCCATCCTTGGCGTAGACAACGGCGTTCGATTTCACATGCTTGGCGACACGGAAGGCAAACTTCATGTCCTCAAGTTCCTGCGCTGTCGGCGCACGCTTGGTGACGACCTTGAGCTCCATATCCTCGACCAAGGCATTGTCGCGGTTCTGCACCAGCAGGCCGCCGGAGACGGTCTTCGCGGTCAGGCCGGCGACACGCGGATCGGGCAGGGCGCCGACCGAGAGCAGACGGAGGTTCGGCTTGCGGGCGATGATCGCCTTGGCTTCCTCGGTGACGTCAGGCGCGATGATGACCTCGGTGAAGAGCTTGACGATCTCTTCCGCCGTTTCAGCGTCGAGCAGGCTGTTCAGCGCGATGATACCGCCAAAGGCCGAGGTGGAATCGCAGGAAAGCGCGCGCTTGTAGGCTTCCACGAGGCTCGGGCCGGTGGCAACGCCGCAGGGATTGGCATGCTTGATGATCGCGCAGGCCGGGCCGTTTTCCGGCAGGAACTCGGCAACGAGCTCATAGGCCGCATCGGTGTCGTTGATGTTGTTGTAGGAAAGCTGCTTGCCCTGGATGAGCGTTGCCGTGGAAACGCCGGGACGGTTTTCGCCGGTCAGGTAGAAAGCCGCCTTCTGGTGCGGGTTTTCACCGTAGCGCATTTCCTCGCGCAGAACGCCGCCGATGACGCGGTGGCGTGGCGTGGCGATATCGAGGGCTTCGGCAAACCAGTTCGAAATCATCGCGTCATAGGCTGCAGTGCGGGCAAACGCCTTGGCGGCCATGCGCTTGCGGAAATCATAGGTCGTCTGGCCGGCATCGGCGGAAAGCTGCGCCAGCATCTCGGCATAATCGGCGGGATCGGTGAGCGTCGTCACATAGGCATGGTTCTTGGCCGAAGCGCGGATCATCGCCGGACCACCGATGTCGATGTTCTCCACCGTCGTCGGATAATCGCCACCGGCCTTGCGAACGTCCTCGAAGGGATAGAGGTTGATGACGGCAAGATCGATGCCCTCGATGCCGTGCTCCTTCATTGCAGCCTGATGCTCGGCATCGTCACGGATGGCGAGCAAGCCGCCATGCACCTTCGGGTGCAGCGTCTTGACGCGGCCGTCCATGATCTCGGGAAAATTCGTCACTTCCGATACATCGGTCACGGCAAGGCCGGCCGCGGCAATCGCCTTGTGCGTACCGCCGGTCGACAGCAGCCGCACGCCCTGCTCGCTAAGCGCGCGCGCCAGCTCGACGATGCCGGTCTTGTCGAAAACGGACAGAAGCGCGGTTTTCACCTTCACCTTGTCGGGAGCAGGAATTTTCTTGGAAACGACGGCCATGGGCTTTCTCCGATCTAGAGCAACTCCAGGAAAAGTGTCTGGCGGTTTTCCGTCCGGAGTTGCGATAACAAAAAACAGAGCGGAAACGCTCTGGCATAGGGAGACGAGACGTCCGGCGGAAATGGCGCGGGACGCATAATGCCGCCCCGTTAGCATAGCTGGCGCACTTAGCCTATGGCCGATGGGATAAAAACCAGCGGATTTCCGGCTTTTCGGTGATCTTGAAGACGATCTCGAGCTGATCGGAAGAGCGCATGCCCGAGGGATCGGCAAAGAAGATATCTTCCGCCACAAGCACCTCGTTGCCGGGCGAGGAGAAGACCCAGGTCTCTCCGTCGGGCGCGATCAGCAGCGCGGCATCCGTCTCGGTCTGCAAGAGGCTGATGGAGGGGTGGATGTGGAAACGGGCCGAGGCGATGCCTTCGCCCTTCGGCTGATTCTTCTTGCCTTCCGGCGTAAAGAACCGGTCACGGCCGGCGACGATCGTGCCTGACGCGTTGAGGCTTATCTCACGCTCGTGGACGTAGCCGAAGGCGGAGAGATAGCCGTCATGCGCGGCGCGGACATAGTCGCGCCCGTCTTCGGTCTCGGCGCGCTCGACGATGACCTTCTTCACGCCGCTGACCATGATCGGCCCCAGCGATTTCGATTTGGAAAACTGGCAGGACGAGGTGTCGTTGAGCGTGACGGTCGAATGCGCTGCCGTCGCCCGCGCCGCCTGCATGAAGCGATCGCCTGCAAATTCGGGCGCGCCGGAGTTGATGATGAAACGCGTCTTGCCCGACGACATCTCGAAGGAAAGGCAGCCGGCATGGGCCGTGCGGCTGAGATCGGTCGAAGCGGCGTTGCCTACATCAACGATGACGACGGCCGAGCCGGCCGACAACCGATGATATCTCGTGTGCGGCAGCGCCTTGAAAGCCTGGCCGGCCGTCTCATCATAGCGCAGCACCGACATCAGCTCGTTGGCAAGCGTCGAGGTCGCGCCGTTGAACAGCGCCAGATCGCCATCCTGGTGGCGGAAGAAGCGCAGCGCCGGATACATGCGGTCAATGCCGGGGATCAACCGCACCGGAACGTCGTGGCCGAGATTGACGTAGGTCTGGCGCAGCGGCAGCAGGTCGAGCAGCAGTTCCAGCGATGCGCGCGGATTGCGGGAAATATGGCCGCCATCCTGTAGAATCTGCCGGTCGATCTCGCGGTCGAGCGCCTGACCCGCCCGTTTCAGCCTGAGCGAACTGCTCGGCATGGCGACCGAAGCCATGGCAAGCGCGATGCGAACGCGAAACCGGGTGATGCCGTCGGGCGACGACGCCACGACCCGACGCAAGAAGCGCACATGGAAGACGAGCATGCGCATGAAACGGCGGTAGAAACCGCTATCGGTGCCCTGCAACAGCACCGGCGAATGCGACAGAAGCGCGATCAACCGCTGTGCCGCTATATCGGGCGACCAGGCAAGGCCATGCAGCCGGCGACCGTGAACCGCGATCCAATCGGTGAGGATCGATCGCGCCATGGCCGAAGCCTGATCGCTCTTTTCCGCCCGCAAATGCCGCAGCCAGCGAAAATTATGCAGCCGGGCCGCAAAGGCAAGCGATGGCAATTCAAGCGAGAAGGGCGATGCGCCCTGCGTTTCCAGAACACGCCCGGCCAGCAGGATGCGGCCGTTCAGAAGCTCTTCGACGAAAAAGGGATCGACGCTGCGCAGGTCGGTCGGCGCCACGATCAATCGTTCCGGCACACGCATCGTGTGGCGGGTGAGACGCAATCGCGTCAACGCCGCGCGGCGCGACATCCGCCGCCATGCTTCCCGCATGTATGAACTCACTAAACCCTGCCGCAGATCTGCATATTTGCTTCTGCTTACTCTCATTATCCGTGGTTAAAAAGAGGTTACGGATATACCAATTAAAGACATGTTTGCCGGTTTTTTAACCGCCCGGTAAAAACGATTCGAGGTGGAGATCAATGCGTGCGTCGAAGCACGACGGCGAAGAAGCCATCGAGACCGGAGGCAAAGCCTTCGCCAAGCGACAGCATGTCCGGCGTGGTGCGGAAGGCCCCAAGCGGCGAAATCGCCGTTTCCAGGCCGGGCCAATCGCCCGCTGCGATCGGAACACGCTCGATATTGCCGGTGTCGGCAAACAGGCGCGCAACCAGATCCTCTCCCTCTTCGGGATCGAGCGAGCAGTTGGAAAACACCACCACGCCGCCCGGCTTGACCAGCGTCAGGGCATGGCGAAGCAGGCGCTCCTGCAGGGCGGCAAGCTTGGCGATATCTTCCGGCCCCTTGGTCCACAGCACGTCCGGATGGCGGCGCGTCGTTCCCGTCGAGGAACAGGGGGCATCGAGGAGAGCCGCATCGAAAAGCTCTTCGGGCCGATATTTGCTCATATCGGCAACGACGGTTTCGGCCTCGAAACCAAGGCGCGCCAGATTGCCGGACAGTCTCTTCAGCCGATTGGCGGATTGATCGAGCGCTGTAACCTCAGCGCCGGCAAGGATGAGCTGCGCCGTCTTGCCGCCGGGCGCCGCGCAGAGATCCACGACCCGCCTGCCGGCCAGCGAACCAAAAAGCTTCGCCGGAATGCTGGCGGCGGCATCCTGAACCCACCACTCGCCGTCATCGAAACCTTCCAGCGAGGGAATGGACCCTTCGAAGGCGGCAAGCCGCACGCCACCGGTCGGCAGCACCACGCCGTTCAGCCGTTTCGCCCAGCCTTCGGGATCTGATTTGACAGTAAGGTCGATAGCCGCCGGCTCGAGCTGCGTGTCTGAAATTTTCAGCGCGGCGGGAGCGCCGTAGGCGGCTTCGAGACGCGACAGGAACCAGTCCGGCATGGCCGGCACCTTCGCAACCTGCTCCAGGATTTCCTGCTTTTCACGGCCGATGCGGCGGAGAATAGCGTTGACCAGCTTGGCGAAACGGCGGTTACGGGGATCGCGGTTCGCCTGTTCGACGGCGAGATCGACGGCGGAATGATCCGGCACGTCGAGATAGAGGATCTGCGTCGCGCCGACGACAAGCACGTGATGCAGCGCACGCGCACCCTCCGGCAACGGCGAATCGAGCAGCGACGATATCGCCGCCTCGATGCGCGGCAGGTGGCGCAGCGCGCTGTTCAAAATAGCGCGCACCAGCGCCCGGTCGCTGTCGCTGAGCGTCGTATAGGCGGCGCTACCACCTTCGGCATCCAGCATGCCGTCGAGCGACGTCTTGCGGTCCAGCACGGCTCCCAGGATCTTTGACGCCGCCGCGCGAGCCGTAAGGCCGGGCTTCGGCGGAGACGAATCGGGTTGACGAGGCGGCTGAGGCCGCTTGCCCGATCGTTTTCCGTCTCTATTGGAAGCGTTGTTTTTCGTGTCAGAACTCAAGACCAGGGACCCTTCGGCGGTTGCGAACCACCGCGACCCGTATTCGGCACGGAGCGCGATTTGCGCCCCGGATTAGCAGTCAGAACCGGTCCCGTCGAGCCAAAGCCCGAAGATGGGCCTGAAGACGGCGCCATCGGCGAGGCACCGCCGCCGCCGTAACGAGCCATTTCATGCAGCGCCGCGATGCGGTTTTCCGTGTTCGGATGGGTGGAAAACAGATTGTCCATGCGCTCGCCGGAGAGCGGATTGATGATGAACATATGCGCCGTCGCCGGATGGCCCTCGGCCTCCTCGTTCGGAATATGCGCCGCACCGCGGGCGATCTTGCCGAGCGCCGAGGCAAGCCACAGCGGATTGCCGCAGATTGCCGCGCCGCGCCGATCGGCCGAATATTCGCGCGTGCGGCTGATCGCCATCTGCACCAGCATGGCGGCCAGCGGGGCAACGATCATCGCCGCGAGAACGCCGATCATGCCGAGAGGATTGTTGTTGTCGCGGCGGCCGCCGAAGAAAAAGGCGAAGTTGCCGAGCATGGAAATAGCGCCGGCAAGCGTCGCCGTAATTGTCATGGTCAGCGTGTCGCGGTTCTGGACATGCGCCAGCTCATGCGCCATCACGCCGGCCACTTCTTCCGGCGTCAGCGCATGCAAGAGGCCGGTGGAGGCGGCAACGGCGGCATTTTCCGGATTGCGGCCGGTGGCAAAGGCATTCGGCTGCGGGCTGTCATAGAGATAGACTTTCGGCATCGGCAGGCCGGCATTGCGGGCGAGATCGCGGACGATCCGGTAGAATTCCGGGGCGCTGCGCTCATCCACCTCCTGTGCACCATAGGTGGAGAGCACCATCCGGTCCGAATTCCAGTAGGAAAAGAAATTCATGCCGGCAGCAACGACAAATGCGATCAACATGCCCGATTGACCGCCGATCAGAAAGCCTACGCCCATGAACAGGGCGGTCATGAAGGCAAGCAGCATGGCAGTACGCATGAGATTCATCGAGAGGTCTCCAACACATCTGTCGTCCAAACCTTTTTCTTTGCGTCCGGACGCACTATGATTTGGCTATTCCTCCGCTTAATTCAACGGTTCCGGGCCGATCAGATCATGCAGACAGCCGATAACGACAACAAACTCGACACCGAAACCGGTGAAATCACTCGCAAGCCGCTCTCGCCCGCTGCCAAGCGCGCGCTTGCAGAAGCCGAGGAGCGCCGCAAGATGCAGGAAGCTCAAGCACAGGCCGAAATCGCCCCTGAAGTCGGCGGCCGCGGCGGCGCAGACCCGGCTCGATTTGGCGACTGGGAGATCAATGGCCGGGCGATCGATTTTTGAGATGAGTTTAGGTTAGCCGTCATTCGATGACAGAATAATGCCCGTAGGTTTCTCTCAAGGTCTGTCCTTTGATAAGAAGCGCGCAAACTGGAGCCGTACGGGCCACCGCCCTCTGGCTTGGTGCGCATGGTATCCGGCCGACGATGATGCAGTCGAAATTGCACCCTCGCCGTCTTGGTTCAAGCAAAGACTGGTCGCGCCCAACGCGCCGTTGAAGAAATCTTCCGATCCGCGCCCCCTGGTGTTGCTGTCCCATGGGTCGGGCGGCCTTGCCATCGGACTGGAATGGCTCGGACATCGGCTGGCGCAGGCCGGCTTCGTGGCCTTGGGCATAGACCATCACGGCCATACAGGTTCGGAGCCCTACAGGGCCGAGGGGTTCCTCTGTCTCTGGGAGCGCGCGGCTGATCTGACCGCCTTGCTCGATGCCAATGACTGGAGAGAGGTTTTGGGAGGGGCCGTCGAAGACCAGGCCTACGTCGCGGGTTTCTCCGCAGGCGCCTATACCGCGATGCTACTCGTGGGCGCGCGGGTTGCCTACTCTCAGTTCGAACCGGATAATCCTCAAAAGAGCCCCATACGTGGCCCGAGAGAATTCCCTGATTTGGCGGATCACATTCCTTCGCTTCTTCAGGACGAGATGTTCCTGGAATCATGGAATCGGCGACGAAACAGCTTCAGGGATGACAGATTGAAAGCCGCTTTGGCGATCGCGCCGGGTCGCTCGGTTCTCGGCTTCGCCAAGGAAAGCCTTGAGGAAATAACAACACCCGTTCAGATCGTTGGCGGCGCCGCCGATCTCATAGCTCCGGTCCACGAGTGCTGCACATGGCTCCACGAAAATGTGCGCTCCAGCTCTCTTGAAATCATGGGCGGTGGAGTGGGCCACTATACGTTTTTGCCTGAACCCACACCACAAGGCCTGAAGGCCGCACCAGCAGTCTTTACCGACACTGCAGACTTGGTGCGCGAAAACGTGCATGACCATGTTGCTCAAATGGCGATCGCTTTTTTCAGCACTGCAACATGAGAAACTTAGGCGAGAGCCAAGCTCTCGCCTAACATCGAATGGCCTAATGCCCCTCGTCCGACTTACGCCGCATCCGCTTTGTTCTGCCTGTTGGCGATCAGATCATCGACGACAGCCGGATCGGCGAGCGTCGAGGTATCGCCGAGCGCGCCGAAATCGTCCTCGGCGATCTTGCGCAGGATACGGCGCATGATCTTGCCCGAGCGGGTTTTCGGCAGGCCGGGCGTGAACTGGATCTTGTCCGGCGAGGCGATCGGGCCGATTTCGGCGCGGACATGCTTTACCAGCTCTTGGCGCAGTGTATCCGAGCCTTCGAGGCCGACCATCAGCGTCACGTAGCAATAAATGCCCTGACCCTTGATCGAATGCGGATAGCCGACGACGGCGGCTTCCGACACGTGTTTATGCGACACCAGCGCCGATTCCACTTCCGCCGTGCCGAGACGATGGCCCGAGACGTTAAGGACGTCGTCGACGCGGCCGGTGATCCAGTAATAGCCGTCTTCGTCGCGGCGGCAGCCGTCGCCGGTGAAATACTTGCCCTTGTAAGTGGAGAAGTAGGTCTGGATGAAGCGCTCGTGGTCGCCGTAGACCGTGCGCATTTGGCCCGGCCAGCTGTCGGCGATGACGAGATTGCCGTCGGCAGCCCCTTCCAGCACGTTGCCTTCATTGTCGACCAGCTGCGGCTGCACGCCGAAAAAGGGCAGGGTGGCCGAGCCGGCCTTAAGATCGGTCGCGCCTGGAAGCGGCGTGATCATGTGGCCGCCGGTTTCAGTCTGCCACCAGGTATCGACGATCGGGCAGCGGCTGTCGCCGACCACCTTGTAATACCATTCCCAGGCTTCTGGATTAATGGGTTCGCCGACCGTGCCGAGGATGCGCAGGCTGGAGCGCGAGGCGCGCTTGACGAAATGATCGCCGGCTCCCATCAGCGAGCGGATCGCCGTCGGCGCGGTGTAGAAGATATTGACCTTGTGCTTGTCGATGACGTCCCAGAAGCGGCCCTGGTCGGGATAGTTCGGCACGCCTTCGAACATCAGCGAGGTCGCGGCATTGGCGAGCGGCCCGTAGACGATATAGGAGTGGCCGGTGACCCAGCCGACATCGGCCGTGCACCAGTAGATATCGCCGGGATGATAGTCGAACGTGTATTCATGCGTCATCGCCGCGTAGACGAGGTAACCGGCCGTCGTGTGCAGCACGCCCTTCGGCTTGCCGGTGGAGCCGGAGGTATAGAGGATGAACAGCGGGTCTTCCGCCTTCATCTTCGCCGGCGGGCAATCCGCCTTCACCTTGGCGGTTTCCTCGTGATACCAGACATCGCGGCCAGGCTCCCAGGCAACCTTGGCGCCAGTGCGGCGCACGGCGATCACGGTCTTGACTGCAACCTTTTGCTTGCCGGCGATCTTGATCGCGGTATCGGTGTTTTCCTTCAGCGGGATGGGTTTGCCGCCGCGCACACCTTCATCGCAGGTAATGACGACGGTCGACTGGCAATCGACGATGCGGCCGGCGAGCGCTTCCGGCGAGAAGCCGCCGAAAACGACCGAATGCACCGCGCCGATACGGGCGCAGGCGAGCATCGCATAGGCTGCCTCGGGGATCATCGGCATGTAGATGGTGACGCGGTCGCCCTTCTTGACGCCATGCTTCTTGAGCACATTCGCCAACCGGCAGACCTGCTCGTAAAGCTCGTTATAGGTGACCTTCTTGTCGATATAGGGATTGTCGCCTTCCCAGATGAAAGCGACACGATCGCCGTGCTTCTTCAGATGCCGGTCGATGCAATTGTAAGAGACGTTGGTGACGCCATCCTCGAACCACTTGATTGAGACCTTACCGGTAAACGACGTGTTCTTCACCTTCGTATAGGGCTTGAACCAGTCGATGCGCTTACCGTGCTTGCCCCAGAACTTGTCGGGATCCTCGACGCTCTGCTCATACCATTTCTGGTACTTCGCCTTGTCGATCAGGGCGCGTGCCTTGACCGGTTTCGTCACGGGATGGATCTTCTCCGACATTGTTTCCTCCTCAAATCCTCGCACTCCGATTTGTAATCGCGAGTGCTCTTTCCGCGCAATAAATAGCAGGTCAAACTACGACAGCAATTGGACAAAGTGCATTTCATGCGCAAAGAATTGCAATTACGCGACACTATCGCTATATAGGGCCGTATTTCCCGGACAATGTGGTGTTACACCCCGGACCGCGACACCGGCGCGGACTGACAGAAGGACTATATCCATGGCTCAACAATTGCTCATGCCGAAGGCAACTGCCATCTGGCTTGTCGACAATACAGCCTTGTCATTCGACCAGATCGCGCAGTTCTGCAAGCTGCATCCGCTCGAAGTGAAGGCCATTGCCGATGGCGAAGCAGCACAGGGCATCAAGGGCCTCGATCCGATCTCGACCGGTCAGCTGACCCGTGACGAAATCGCCCGCGCCGAAGCCAACCCGAACCACAAGCTGAAGCTTTCCGAGCCGAAGGTTCGCGTGCCGGAATCCAAGCGCCGCGGCCCACGTTACACCCCGGTCTCCAAGCGCCAGGACCGCCCGAACGCCATCCTCTGGCTGGTGCGCAACCATCCGGAACTGAAGGATGCGCAGATTTCGCGCCTCGTCGGCACCACTAAGTCGACCATCGAGCAGATCCGCGACCGCACTCACTGGAACTCCGCCAACCTGGCGCCGATGGACCCGGTAACGCTCGGCCTCTGCAGCCAGATCGACCTGGACATGGAAGTCGAAAAGGCCGCAAAGGGCCGTCCGCTGCCGACCGCTGCCGAACTCGGCGCGACCCTGCAGCCCGCCCAGGAAACCGAGAAGCTCGGCTTCAGCTATGAGCGTGACGAGCCCAAGGAAAAGGAAATCGACGCCGACGCCGTTTTCGCCAAGCTCAAGTCGCTGAAGTCGACCACGCCGGACGACGAAGACGACGACCAGTTCTAAGACCCGGCATAGCGGATAAAAATGCAAAGCCCCGGCCGAAAACCGGGGCTTTTTGTTTTCGATTGGATTTACCGCGCCCCGAAAATCGCCGAGCCGACGCGAACGCTGGTCGCGCCAAAGGCGACAGCGGTTTCATAATCGCTCGACATGCCCATGGAGAGCTTCTCTACGCCGGCCTGCTTGGCAAGTTTTGCAAGCAGGCCAAAATGCGGCCCGGGATTTTCCTCCGCCGGCGGAATGCACATCAAACCCTCGATCGAAAGCCTGAGCTCCTTCCGGCACATCTCGACGAAAGCAACCGTATCGTCAGGCGCGATACCAGCCTTTTGCGGCTCCAGGCCGGTATTGACCTGGACATAGAGCCTGATGGCCTTGCCTTGCCGCTTCATTTCATCGGCGATGGCCCGCGCAATCTTTTCCCGATCGATCGTTTCGATCACGTCGAACAGCGCCACGGCATCGGCCACCTTGTTCGATTGCAGCGGCCCGATCAGATGCAGCTCGATCCCGGGCGTCTCCGCCTTCAGCTCCGGCCACTTGCCCTGGCTTTCCTGCACACGGTTTTCGCCGAACACCCGCTGTCCGGCCGAAATCGCCGGGCGAATCTGATCAGCATCGAAGGTCTTGGAAACGGCGACGAGCCGCACGGAGCCGGCCGCCCGGCCGGCTTGACGCTCGGCTGCCGCTATGTGGGAACGAACTTCGTTCAGGCGCTCTTGAAGTTCCATCTTTTCGCCTCGATATTTTCGCTTGCTTCTCAAACTTTGCAGTAATGCGGCTTGCAGGCATTGCCAAGGGCGAATGCGCCCGAATCCGGCTTTGCTTTGCAAGATAAGGCACTTGCTGCACCCGCTAAACTTGACGCTTGGGTGGTTTCGTGGTGAAGGTCACGCCTTACTCCCCATGATTTTCGGAATACAAGATCAGATGACTATCGAACGTTATAATCCGCGCGACGCTGAGCCCCGCTGGCAGGAAAAATGGAACGAAGAAAAGGTCTTCGTGACAGACAATGCCGATCCGCGTGAGAAATACTACGTTCTAGAGATGTTTCCCTATCCATCGGGCCGCATCCACATGGGCCATGTGCGCAACTACGCCATGGGCGATGTCGTCGCCCGCTACAAGCGCGCCCGCGGCTACAATGTGCTGCACCCGATGGGCTGGGACGCCTTCGGCATGCCGGCGGAAAACGCTGCCCGTGACAACAAGGTGCATCCGAAAGAATGGACCTACCAGAACATCGCCTCGATGCGCACCCAGCTAAAGGCCATGGGCCTGTCGCTCGACTGGAGCCGCGAGTTCGCAACCTGCGATGTCGACTACTATCACCGCCAGCAGATACTCTTCATCGACATGATGGAGAAGGGCCTCGTCTATCGCAAGAAGTCCAAGGTCAACTGGGACCCGGTCGACAACACCGTTCTTGCCAACGAGCAGGTCATTGACGGCCGCGGCTGGCGCTCCGGCGCTCTCGTTGAGCAACGCGAACTGACGCAATGGTTCTTCAAGATCACCGAATTCAGCCAGGATCTCCTGGATGCCCTCGATACGCTCGATCATTGGCCAGAAAAAGTGCGGCTGATGCAGAAGAACTGGATCGGCCGTTCCGAGGGCCTGACCGTTCGCTGGGAAATCGTGGCCGAAACCGCACCCAATAGCGATCGTGAGATCACGGTTTACACGACCCGACCCGATACGCTGTTCGGCGCCTCCTTCCTGGCGATTTCGGCCGACCATCCGCTGGCCAAGGAAGCCGCCGCCAAGGATCCGGCGATCGAAGCCTTCTGCGAGGAATGCCGCCGCGCCGGCACCTCGCTGGCTGCACTTGAAACCGCCGAGAAGAAGGGCATGGACACCGGCATCCGCGTCCGCCATCCCTTCGACCCGTCCTGGGAGCTGCCCGTCTACATCGCCAATTTCGTGCTGATGGACTATGGCACCGGTGCGATCTTCGGCTGCCCATCGGGCGACCAGCGCGACCTGGATTTCGCCCGCAAATACGGCCTGCCTGTTGTGCCCGTCGTCATGCCGGCTGACGGCGATGCCGCAAGCTTTACCGTCGGCGATGTCGCCTATGACGGCGACGGCGTGATGATCAATTCCCGTTTTCTCGACGGCATGAGCACCGAGGAAGCGTTTCAGACGGTTGCAACGAAGCTCTCCGAGACCAGCCTCGGCAATGCGCCGCAGGCCGAGCGCAAGGTGAATTTCCGCCTGCGCGACTGGGGCATTTCCCGTCAGCGCTACTGGGGCTGCCCGATCCCGGTCATCCATTGCGACGATTGCGGCGTGCTGCCGGTGCCGAAAAAGGATCTGCCGGTCAGACTGCCCGACGACGTGACTTTCGATCAGCCCGGCAATCCGCTCGATCGGCACGCCACCTGGCGGCATGTCGCCTGCCCGCAATGCGGCAAGGATGCGCGCCGTGAAACGGACACGATGGACACCTTCGTCGATTCGAGCTGGTATTTCGCGCGCTTCACCGCCCCTTGGGAAAACCAGCCGACGGATCAGAAGGCCGCCAACCGCTGGCTGCCCGTCGATCAGTATATCGGCGGCATCGAGCACGCGATCCTGCATTTGCTCTATTCGCGCTTCTTCACCCGCGCCATGCGCGAAACCGGCCATCTCGACGTGAAGGAGCCCTTCAAGGGCCTGTTCACTCAAGGGATGGTGGTGCATGAAACTTATAGCCGCGGCAATGGCCTGACGCGCGAATGGGTGTCGCCGGCCGATATCCGCATCGAGGAGGTGGACGGCCAGCGCCGCGCCACGCTGCTGTCGAATGGCGAGGATATCACCATCGGCTCGATCGAGAAGATGTCGAAGTCGAAGAAGAATGTCGTCGATCCCGATGATATCATCGCCTCCTACGGCGCCGATACGGCACGCTTCTTCGTGCTCTCCGATTCACCGCCCGATCGCGACGTCATCTGGTCGGAGGCCGGTGTCGAAGGCGCTCATCGCTTCACGCAGCGCATGTGGCGCCTGGTCTCCGAAGCCGCCGATGCCCTGAAGACGACCGAATCGACTCCGGCTAAGGAAGGCGAGGCACTGGCGATTTCACAGATCGCCCATCGCACGCTGAAAGCCGTTCAGGGTGACTACGACAAGCTCGCCTTCAACAAGGCCGTGGCGCGCATCTATGAATTCGTCAATGCTCTGGCAGCACCGCTGACGAAAGTAGCTGCCGGCCAGGCCGATGCAGCCTATCGCTCAGCCGTTCGCGAAGCCGTCGAGATCTTGATTGCGCTGGTCGCACCGATCACGCCGCATCTAGCGGAGGAATGCTCGGCAGCCCTCGGCAACACGCATATGATCGCGACCAGCCCGTGGCCCGAATATGACGAAGCGCTCGTCATCGAAAATGAGATCGTCTATCCCGTCCAGATCAACGGTAAGAAGCGCGCTGAATTGACAATCGCGCGCGATGCAGATCAGAATGCCGTGCAGCAGGCCGTGCTCGCCCTGGATGCCGTTACGAGCGCATTGAATGGTCAGGCGCCAAAGAAGATCATCGTCGTTCCACAGAGGATCGTAAACATTGTCGTCTGATACTCTTTTCAAGTTCGCCCGCATTGCCGGCGTTGCGTCGCTTGTGGCTGTTGCCGGCCTTCTGTCGGCCTGCCAGGTTCGGCCACTCTATGCCGTCAGCACCGGTGTCACGCAGAAGCTGTCGGAAGTCTCCTTCTCCGACGTCAACTCGCGCGTCGGCCTTCAGGTGCGCAACCAGCTGATCTTCATCGCCGGCCGCGGCGCAGGCGAGACCAAGACGCCGAAATACAATATCGAACTGAGCGTCAGCTCCGGCACTGGCGGCGTGCTCTATCTTCCGTCTTCGAGCACGTCGGGCGCAGGCCGCACGACTGTAACAGCCTCCTTCACATTGAGGGAGATTAGCACCGGCAAGGTCATCAAATCGGGTAGCCGCGCAGTGACGTCTCTCGTCGACTTCCCGACCCAGGAATTCGCCAAGCAGCGCGCCATCCGCGATTCGGAAGACCGTGCCGCCCGCGAAGTTGCCGAGATGGTCGCCGCCGACATCGCTGCAGCCCTCAGCCGCTGATAAAGGGCGCGGCATGGCGGAAATCAAGTCTTACGAATTTGATGGATTCCTGCAAAATGCCGCGCGCAATTATCGGGTCTTCGTAATCTATGGCCCGGATCGCGGCCTCGTTTCCGAACGTGCCGCTCAGATCGCCGCCAAAACCGGCGTCGATCTCAACGATGCCTTCTCGCTCATCAAGCTTGACGTCAGCGACCTGCAGAATGATGCAGGACGCCTGCTGGACGAAGTTAACGCCATCGGTCTGTTCGGCGGCGAAAAGCTCGTCTGGATTCGCGGCGCCGCCAATGAAAAAGCATTGGTCGATTCACTGCAGATCATTGCTGAAAGCCCGCCGGAGGCGAGTTTCGTCATCATCGAAGCCGGCGATCTGAAAAAGGGCTCAGGTCTGCGCAAGGTGGCGGAACCGGTACGCTCCATCGCGACCATTCCCTGCTATGCCGACGATGCCAGAGCACTGAATGCTCTGATCGATACGGAACTGGCAAATGAGGGGTTGCGCATCGCACCTGCAGCCCGTCAGGCATTGCTCGAGCTTCTGGGTGGCGACCGAATCGCCTCACGCAATGAAGTACGCAAGCTGGCGCTTTACTGCCGCGGACAGGGCACGATCGAAGAAAACCACGTCATGGAGATCATCGGCGATGCCAGTGCGATTTCCACAGACGATGCCGTCGACGCCATCTTGAAGGGAGACTCCGAGGCCTTTCTGCATGCCATGCAGAAGATCGCCTCCTCCAAGACACCGATGTTTCTCGTGCTGCAGGGTTGCCTGCGGCAATTCCAGATGCTCGATGCGATGCGGGCCGAAATGGATGAAAAGCGCGTTGCCCCGGCACAGGTCATGCAAACGCACGGGCGCCATCTGCATTTCAGGCGCAAGCCGATCATAGAACAGGCTCTCAAAACCTGGTCCGCTACCGCTATCGCCCGTGAAATGAACAGGCTGCAATCCGCTATTCTCCAGACACGCCAGCGCGCGAGCCTCGAAGACACGATCGCCACGCAAACCCTGCTTGCGACCACATTGCAGTCGGCACGCAGGGGCTGATGTGTCACGGAAAGCGGTCTTCGATAGGCGGACCATAGCGGATGCCGGTACCGACTATCTCATTGTTTTTACAGAACTATAGTACTTCCAGAGAAAGTCCGCAGCGATTTTCCGTCTGGAATTGCGAGAAGCAAACAGCCAGAACGATTTGACGTCCCATGAAGAGCTGAGCCGTTCTAGCGGCGCTCCAGAAGCCGGCAGATTTCCTCAAGCTGTTCCAGCGTCTTGTAGCTGATCTTCACCTGGCCGCCATTGCCACGGTGATTGATGGCAACATCGAGCCCGAGCGTGTCCGACAGCGTGCGCTCGAGCGCCAGCGTATCGGAATCCTTCTCATCCCTGCGCGCACCGGCAGGACGGGGGTCGTTCTGCGCTTTGATGTCGTTCTGTGCGAGACGCTCGGCATCGCGAACCGACATGCCTTTTGAGACGACGGTCCGCGCCAGTCCCGTCGGATCGGAGGTCGAAACAAGCGCGCGGGCATGGCCGGCGGACAGAGAACCGGCAGCGAGCATATCGCGCACCGGATCGGGAAGCTTCAGCAGCCGCAGGGAATTGGCGACATGGCTACGGCTCTTGCCAATGATTTCGCCGAGATCATTCTGCGTATAGCCATGCTCGGCAATCAGCTGCTCGTAACCCAGCGCCTCTTCCAGCGGATTGAGGTCAGCGCGCTGGACGTTTTCGACAATGGCGATTTCCAGCGCCGTCTTGTCGTCGACGTCGCGGACGATGACAGGAATTTCGATCAGCCCGGCAAGCTGAGCAGCGCGCCAGCGTCTTTCACCGGCAATGATTTCAAAACGATCGGTGGAAACCGTGCGAACGACGACCGGCTGAACGATGCCGTGCTGGCGAATGGAGCTGGCGAGATCATGCAGCTCGGTCTCGTCGAAATAGCGGCGCGGATTGCGGGGATTGCGGCTGATGAATTCGATCGGCACCAAGCGATCCGGATTGACGGCCGGTCTGCCGGCATCCACGGGAGTCGGCTGATCCATCTCCCCGATGAGAGCCGCCAGTCCGCGCCCGAGACGCCGCTTCGAAAGATCATCATTCATCGCCGATACTCACTCTGAAACAAATACTAAGCCATATCAGGCGGCAGCTTTCCGCTGCCGCTCTCTTTGGATCACTTCCGAAGCCAGCTGCAGATAGGCTTGGCTGCCTGCACACTTCAGATCGTAAAGAATGGCGGGCTTGCCGTAGGACGGCGCCTCGGACACGCGAACGTTGCGCGGAATCAACGTATGGTAGACCTTCTCACCAAGATGAGTCCGAACATCGGTGACAACCTGCTGTGCCAGATTGTTGCGGGAATCGAACATGGTCAAGACGATTCCTTGAATATCGAGGGACGGATTGACCGTCCGCCGCACCTGATCGACCGTCTCCAGCAGCTGACTGAGACCCTCCAGGGCGAAAAATTCGCACTGTAACGGTACCAAAACGGAATGGGCCGCCGCCATGGCATTCATCGTCAGAAGGTTAAAGGACGGCGGGCAGTCCACCAGAATATAGGAAAAGGCGAGGGCGTCCGACGCGTTCAGCGCACGCCGCAGTTTGAAGACGCGGTCCGATTGTTGCGCGATTTCCATCTCAACACCGAGCAGATCCATCGTCGATGGCACGATGAAGAGATTGGGAACGGCCGTTTCCTGCACCGTATCCATGATCCCGTGGCTGCCCACCAACAGATCGTAGGAAGACAGCTTGCGGTCACGCCGCTCGATGCCTAAACCCGTGCTCGCATTGCCCTGGGGATCGAGATCGACGATCAGGACGCGCTCTCCGATGGCGGCAAGGGCCGTTGCCAGGTTGATCGCGGTCGTTGTCTTGCCGACGCCGCCCTTTTGATTTGCGATGGTAATAATCCGGTTTCGCTCGCCGATCATCTGCCGCACATCCAATTATGGTTAAATCAGGCGTCGAAGACCACTTAGCTCCAGAATGACGGAATCTCGCTCAACGACACTCTGATGTTTTACCAGATCGAATTCCCAACGACCACGGGCTTTCTGCAGCTCGCGTTCATAATCCCGGCCTTTATGCAGAAACAGGCGCAGATTTTCATTGCGCTCAAGCCAAGGAGCTGCGTAATCCAGCAGCAGCTCAAGCTCAGCCAGCGCCCGGGCCGAAATAACATCGCAGGTTTGGATCGCGACCGGCGCCTCTTCGATGCGAATGGCATGAACAGCACCCCGAGCGCCGCATTCCCGCAGACAGACACGTAAAAAAGCAGCCTTTTTCTGATTGCTTTCGACCAGATCGACATGTCCGGCGCCTTTTTCTGCCAATAGAATCGCCGTTATCACACCTGGAAATCCGCCGCCGCTTCCCAAGTCGACCCAATGATCCGATGCCGGATGGAGCTGGAAAATTTGCGCGCTATCCGCGATGTGACGACGCCAGAGATCGTCGATCGTAGATGGCGCGACAAGATTGATGGTCTTCGCCCATTTCTGGAAAAGCTGCGCAAAATGCTGCAGCCGCTCCTGTGTTTCACGTGAAACACGTACACCGTTCAATTCCATACTATGGACTCTCTAACCTTGTAGTCGTATCAGGAAACGAGCTTCTGCTCTTCAGGCGCGCTCATTTTCCTCAAGTAAGCCAATAGCAAAGAGATAGCCGCCGGCGTCATGCCGTCAATGCGCGAGGCCTGAGCGATATTCTTGGGTCGAGCTACCCCCAGCTTCTGCTTCAGCTCATTCGACAATCCCGAAAGAACGGAGAAATCAAACTCCGCCGGAATAACACGTTCTTCTTCTCTGCGGGCCTGAACAATATCGGCTGTCTGGCGATCCATATAAACGGCATAGGCCGCCTCGATCTCGATCGCCTCGGCCACATTGCGCTCGATGGCCCCCAATTCCGGCCAGAGCCGCGAAAGGTTCTCCACGGACTGACCAGGATGGGAAAGAAGCTCATAGGCAGAACGCCGCTGACCATCCTTATTGAGATGCATGCCGGCTTTCTCAGCTTCATTCGGCGTCACGGTCAAGCTTCTCAGTTGATCGCGCGTCTGTTCAAGCTTCTTCATATATTGGCCGAAACGCGCTGCACGGCTGAAACCGACACAGCCCAGTGTAAGCCCGATCGGCGTAAGGCGAACATCCGCATTGTCAGCGCGAAGCGACAAGCGATATTCCGCGCGGGAGGTAAACATACGATAAGGCTCAGCCACGCCGCGCGACGTCAAATCGTCGATCATGACACCGATATAGGATTCCGTTCGGCTAAACTCGATAGCTTTACCGCCACCGGCTAGACGCGCGGCATTCAGCCCCGCAACGAGACCTTGGGCGCCGGCCTCCTCATACCCAGTTGTGCCATTGATCTGGCCAGCCAGGAAAAGTCCGGGAATCTTTTCCACTTCAAGGGACAATTTCAATTCGCGCGGATCGACATGGTCATATTCAATGGCATAGGCATGTTGGAGAATACGGACTCGTTCCAGACCCGGAATGGTCTTGATGAATTCGTTCTGGACATCCTCGGGCAACGAGGTCGATATGCCGTTTGGATAGACAGTATTGTCATCCAGACCCTCCGGCTCAAGAAAGATCTGATGCCCGTCACGTTCGCCGAATTTGACGATCTTGTCTTCGATCGATGGGCAATAACGCGGTCCCACGCCTTCGATCTGGCCGGAATACATCGCCGAACGTTTCAGGTTTTCGGCAATGATCCTATGGGTCTCGGGCGTCGTTCGGGTTACGCCGCATTCAATCTGTGGATTCACGATGGAATCGGTCATGAAAGAGAAGGGGGTCGGATCTTCGTCCGCACCCTGACGTCCAACGGAATCCCAGTCGATGGTCGTGCCGTCGAGACGGGCAGGGGTTCCGGTCTTCAACCGCCCCAAAGCAAGGCCATGTCGCAGCAATGTGGCAGAAAGCCCAAGGGAGGGCTCCTCGCCAACGCGACCAGCCGGTATCTTCTTGTCGCCAATATGAATAAGACCACGAAGAAAAGTGCCCGTGGTAAGAACGACCGCGCCGCAGCGAAGCGCGCGCCCGTCTTTCAAGATCACAGCGGACACCTTGCCATACTCGAAGGCCAGATCGAACGCGTCACCTTCGATAATCTCAAGATTGTCGATCGCGCCGATCTCTGCCTGCATCGCCAAGCGATAAAGCTTGCGGTCTGCCTGCGTACGCGGACCGCGCACGGCGGGACCCTTCTTGCGATTGAGCATGCGAAACTGAATGCCAGCCGCATCCGCAACCCGGCCCATCAAGCCGTCAAGAGCGTCAATTTCTCGAACCAGATGACCTTTACCAAGGCCGCCAATAGCGGGATTGCAGGACATGACGCCGATCGTGTCACGCTTATGAGTTACCAGCGCTGTACGCGCACCCAGGCGCGCGGCGGCGGCGGCGGCTTCGCTGCCTGCATGCCCGCCACCCACAACAATCACATCGTACACTGTATCGAACATCATCATGCCCTCGGTCGCGCCGCTTGTTTGGCACACCTATTTTAGGAGTCAAGAAGGTTTCACGTGAAACGTCAGTCAGGAGCATACGGCGCTCTGTTTCACGTGAATCATTTTCCTATGCAGAATTCAGAGAAGATCACACCCAGCAGATCTTCCACGTCGACCCGCCCGGTAATGCGTCCAAGGCTGGTTGCCGCCTGCCTTAAATATTCCGCTCTGATATCGAGACCGCTATTCTCCGAGACAATTGCCGCCTCAACCGCTCGCAGGCTTTCGGCGAGCAATGTGCGATGACGCAGCCGGCTCGGTAAAGCCAATGACAGCATCCCGGAACGCGCTTGCAGATCCTGTCGAAGAAGCTCATGCAATTCAGCCAAACCTGAACCGGTGGTCGAGGAGATCAGCAAATCATACCCATTGGTCTGCCCGGAGTGAATATCAGCTTTCGTACCGACAGTCAGGACTTTTCCGGCAAAGCCCGGAAAATCCCGCTGTGCTTCACCGCCGATCTCAGCAAGAGACAGAACAAGATCCGCATCGGCAACCGTTCGCAGCGCGCGGCGAATGCCCTCACGCTCGACGATCTCATCAGTTTCCCGCAATCCGGCCGTATCGTAGAGCTTGACGGCATATCCTTCAATATTGAGATCGACATGCAGAACATCGCGCGTCGTGCCGGCAATATCGGTAACGATTGCCACTTCGCGCTTTGCCAACGCATTCATAAGGCTCGATTTGCCCGCATTGGGCGCGCCTGCAATCACGACCTTCAAGCCATCGCGGATGATCTCGCCGAGATCAGCGCCTGCGAGATGATCGGAAATGTCAAGGCGCAGCCGCTTCATTTCGGCCCATACCATATCCGAGACGGAACCAGGCACATCGTCCTCATCAGCGAAATCCAGTTCCGCTTCGATCAGGGCGCGTGCCCGCGTCAGCCTGTCGGCCCAACCGTTATAGAGGCCCGATAACCCGCCAGCTGCGTGCTCCAATGCGAGCCGCCGCTGCATCTCCGTTTCAGCGCTGATGAGATCGGCAAGGCCTTCCACCTCAACCAAATCCATCTTTCCATTCTCAAGCGCGCGCCGCGAAAACTCACCATGCTCCGCTAGACGGCAGTGCTCAAAGGTCGACAGCTCTGCCAGAAGCGCATTCACCACGGCTTTACCGCCGTGAACATGGATCTCTACGCAATCTTCGCCCGTAAAAGAGGCCGGACCGGGAAAAATCAACACCAGGCCGCGGTCGATAATTACATCGTTACGAGTCCGAATCGTTTTAAGCGCGGCTTGTCGAGGATGCGGCAACGCGCCAGCAAGGGATTCGGCAATAGGGAGGGCTAGATTCCCGCTGATACGGATGACAGCAACGCCAGCCGGCAGACCGCCGCTGGACAAAGCATAGATCGTCTCGTTCATGGTCAACATTGGATTGATCCGCATCCGAATCGATTGCCGAACGACCTCTGATGTCGACTTCCGATCCTACAAAACAAAATCGGGCCGCAAGGCGCAGCCCGATCATAACAGCATAGAAGCGCCGTCAAAGCGGCGATTTGACGAATCCCGCCAAGGACTACGTGTTCATCGACTCGAAGAAATCCGGGTTGTTCTTCGTCTGCTTGAGCTTGTCGATCAGGAACTCGATCGCATCGGTCGTGCCCATCGGCGCGAGGATACGGCGAAGAACGAAGATCTTCTGCAAGTCCTGGCGCGGCACGAGCAGGTCTTCCTTACGCGTGCCGGACTTGAGGATATCCATTGCCGGGAAGATGCGCTTGTCGGCAACCTTGCGGTCGAGCACGATTTCCGAGTTACCGGTACCCTTGAATTCTTCAAAGATCACTTCGTCCATGCGGCTACCCGTGTCGATCAGGGCCGTCGCGATGATCGTCAGCGAGCCGCCTTCTTCGATATTACGCGCAGCGCCAAAGAAGCGCTTCGGGCGTTGCAGGGCGTTTGCGTCGACACCGCCGGTCAGAACCTTGCCCGAAGAGGGAACCACGGTGTTGTAGGCGCGGCCGAGGCGGGTGATGGAATCGAGCAGGATGACGACATCACGGCCATGCTCGACAAGACGCTTGGCCTTCTCGATGACCATTTCGGCAACCTGCACGTGGCGAACCGCCGGCTCGTCGAAGGTCGACGAGATGACTTCACCGCGCACGGAGCGCTGCATGTCGGTCACTTCTTCCGGACGCTCGTCGATCAAAAGAACGATCAGATAGCAGTCCGGATGATTGGCGGTGATGGAATGGGCGATATTCTGAAGGAGAACGGTTTTACCGGTACGCGGCGGCGCCACGATCAGGCCGCGCTGGCCCTTGCCGAGCGGCGCCACAAGATCGATGACACGCGGCGACAGGTCCTTCGAGGTGGGAACGTCGAGTTCCATACGGAAACGCTCGTTCGGATAGAGCGGCGTCAGGTTGTCGAAATGAACCTTGTGACGGATCTTTTCCGGATCGTCGAAATTGATGGTGTTGACTTTGAGCAGCGCGAAATAACGTTCGCCTTCCTTCGGTCCGCGGATCGGTCCCTCGACCGTGTCGCCGGTCTTCAGCGAGAAGCGGCGGATCTGCGAGGGGGAGATATAGATATCGTCCGGACCGGGAAGATAGTTTGCGTTAGCGGAACGCAAGAAACCGAAGCCATCCTGCAGAACCTCGACGACGCCCTCGCCGATGATTTCTACGTCCTGGCTCGCCAACACCTTGAGGATTGCAAACATCAATTCCTGTTTGCGCATCGTGCTGGCGTTTTCCACCTCGAGCGATTCGGCAAAGGCCAGGAGATCGGTCGGGGATTTATTTTTCAGTTCCTGAAGCTTCATTTCAGCCATGAAGGGAATTACTCATTTTTAGGAGGGGAAAGGCAATGTTGCTCGTATTCAGAACCGCGATAGGGGCGCTCGCGGGCGACAGAATGGATACATGCCACGAAGAGAAGATGGCGGGAAAATAGCGACTCACTTTCTGAACCGCAAGGGGGGCACGCAAAATGAAAGAAATTTAACGTCGCCCCTAATACAGCCTCGCCTCACGCAAAGGGCTTGACGACCACGAGAATGACGATGGCAATCATCAACAGCGTCGGCGCCTCGTTCATCATCCGCCAGTACCGCGCCGAATGCTTGTTTTCATCGCGGGCAAAGGCGCGCACGGCGCTGCTGAAATGACCGTGAACGGCCGACAGCAGCACGACGAGCCCGATCTTGGCGTGTAGCCAACCGCCCTGAAAATCATAGACCGACCAGGCAAGATAAAGCCCGAAAATCCAGGTCAGAATCATCGCCGGCGTGATGATGTAGCGCAGCAGGCGCTGCTCCATCACCTTGAAGGTCTCGGATTGCTGGGAACCCGGTTCGGCATCGATATGATAGACGAAAAGCCGCGGCAGGTAGAACATGCCGGCCATCCACGAGATGACGGCAATGATGTGCAGTGCCTTGATCCAGAGATAGAGATCGGCCGGATGCCAGGCGAAGAGCCCGATCGCCAAAACCGCGAAAATCAGGATCATGAAATAGGCGCGTCGTCCGGCCTCTTGGCCGGGGGCGGAATCCGTCTGCTTTTCCATTGTCATCAGTTCCTCCATGCCCGCACGCGTTCGACAAGCCTGGCAACATTGGCAGGGTCCGCCTGCGGCGTAATGCCGTGGCCGAGATTGAAAATCAGCGGGCCATTCCCGAGCTGCTGCAAGACGTCGTCGATCCCGTCGTCTAGAGCCCTGCCGCCGGCGACGACCCGCATGGGGTCGAGATTTCCCTGCACCGGCCCATCTTTCTGAAGCTCCTGAGCAAAGGCGAGCGGTACGGACCAGTCGAGACCGATCGCATCGGCACCCGTCTTCTGCCGGTAGGTTTTCAGCAAATAGCCCGCACCCTTGGCAAAGGCTATGATCTTTGCCTGAGGTCGTCGCGCCTTGACGGATGATATTATTTTCGCAACCGGCTTGACTGCAAAAGCCTCAAATTCCTTTTCACCAAGCACGCCGGCCCAGGAATCGAAAATCTGCACGGCATCGGCACCCGCATCGATCTGCGCCACGAGGTAATCGGCCGAGATCTCGGCAAGCAGCATGAGCAGATGTTCGAACGCTTTCGGATAGCGATAGGCAAACAGCCGGGCAGGGGCCTGATCGGGCGTGCCGTGTCCGGCGATCATATAGGTCGCAACGGTCCAAGGAGCCCCACAGAAGCCAAGAAGCGTTGTCTCCGTGGGCAAGTTCCGCCGGAGCCGCCGCACCGTCTCCATGACGGGTTCCAGATAGGCTACGACCCCCTCAGCTTTCAAAGCCAGGATGCTCGCCTCGTCGATCGGGTCCATCTCCGGACCATGACCCTCGGTATAGCGAACGTTGCGCTTCAACGCATCGGGAATGACCAGGATATCGGAAAACAGGATTGCGGCATCGAAGCCATAGCGCCGGATCGGCTGCAGCGTCACTTCGACAGCGTGGTCGGGCGTATAACAGAGATCGAGGAAGCTTCCTGCCTTCGCACGCGTTTCACGATACTCGGGTAGATAACGGCCTGCCTGTCTCATTAGCCAGAGCGGTGGAGGGCTGAGCGTTTCTCCGCTCAAGACCCGCATGATCTTCCGGCGTTCATCGGTCACAGACGTCGTCCTATATAAAACCAAACATATATTGAAAGGTTTCTATTTCTTAGAGTCGGTGAGTAGCAAGGATTAAAGTTCATCCCTTGCCTGTCCAATTTGTCGCGCCTCGCGCCTGAATTTGGAGAGATTTCGAGATCGCAAGCCGATATGTGGAAAAGAAAGATGATCTTTCAATCTTTTGAGGAGCTTGGCGCGAAATTTGGCTCTTCCCCTTCTGGGGACAAGTCGGGGATGAGCATGGCACTGTCGATCTTGTCCACATTGCCCACAGCCGCCGCGAAATCCGTCTCTCGAAAATTCCAAATGTGGAAAACTCGGCCGTTTTCCACTTGCCCATGACGCCCCCCTTCCCGTACCTCTCTTTTCTCCCGAGATATCAACAGGTGATGGAAAGTAGCGTGGAAAACCGAACGAGCTTCTTTCATCTGCACCTGATTTCTGACTCAACAGGAGAGACTCTTATCTCCGCTGGCCGTGCTGCTTCCGTGCAATTCCATGCCAGCCAGCCGATCGAGCACGTCTATCCGCTGATCAGGAACCGCAAGCAGCTCTTGCCCGTCTTGGAGGCGATCGATCACAGCCCTGGTATTGTCCTCTATACGATCGTCGATCGGGAGCTTGCCGACTTCATCGCTGAGCGATGCCGCGAGATGGGGGTGCCCTGCGTCAATGTTCTCGAGCCGGTCATGAACGTTTTCCAGACTTATCTCGGCACGGCGTCGCGCCGCCGCGTCGGAGCGCAACATGTGATGAATGCGGATTATTTCGCCCGTATCGAAGCGCTGAACTTCACAATGGATCATGACGACGGCCAGATGCCCGATGATTATGACGATGCCGATGTCGTTATCATCGGTATCAGTCGCACCTCTAAAACGCCGACGAGCATCTATCTGGCGAACCGAGGCATCAAGACAGCAAACATTCCGATCGTCCATGGCGTACCGTTGCCCGAAAGCCTGAGCAGGGCGACGAAGCCGCTGATCGTCGGGCTGGTCGCGACGACCGACCGGATTTCGCAGGTTCGCGAGAATCGCATTCTCGGGGCGACGCCGGGCTTCGATCGTGGCGACTATACGGATCGAGCAGCGATCTCCGAGGAGCTGAAATATGCCCGCTCGCTCTGCTCTAGGCACAATTGGCCGATCATCGATGTGACCCGCCGCTCGATCGAAGAGACCGCGGCCGCCATTGTTGCCCTGCGACCCAAGCTGCGTTAAGCGCTGCACATGATTGTCACGGAGGCAGCCGTCATGACCTCGACCCTTATCCTTGCATCCTCCAGCCCGTTCCGGCGAACGCTGATGGAAAATGCCGGACTGCATTTTCAGGCTATTGCCGCCGATATCGATGAGCGCGCGATCGAAGCGCCATTGGAACAGGGCGGTGCCAGCCCGGATGCTGTCGCGCTGGTGCTGGCAAAGGCGAAAGCAAAGGAAGTGAGCGATCGCTTCCCTGGTTCGCTGGTCATTGGCTCGGACCAAACCATGTCGCTCGATGAGCAAGTCTTCCACAAGCCGAAATCGATGGCGGATGCGGAAAACCATCTGCGCACTTTGTCGGGCAAAACCCATCGCCTAAACAGCGCTATCGCCCTGGCGCGCAACGGCGACATCATCTGGGAGCATGTGTCCCACGCCAATCTGACCATGCGGGAGCTGCCGGCCGATTTCATTCATCGGCATCTGAGCCGCGTCGGCGAGAAGGCGTTGTCGAGCGTCGGAGCCTATCAGCTCGAGGGTGAGGGCATCCAGCTTTTCTCGAAAATCGACGGCGACTATTTCACCATCGTCGGATTGCCGATGCTGCCGCTTCTGGAAAAACTGCGAGAGTTGGGGACGATCGATGGATGATTCACGTGAAACACCGAGCGTAAACGCTTTCGTAACGGGTTATCCGGTCAAGCATTCGCGCTCACCGCTGATCCATGGTTACTGGCTGAAGCAGCTCGGTCTGGCCGGCAGCTATCGCGCCCATGAAGTGCCCGTGGAGGATTTTGCGGCCTTCATCTCATCCTTGAAGGACGGCTCCAGCGGCTTCGTCGGCGGCAATGTCACCATTCCTCACAAGGAAGCAGCCTTCAAACTCGCCGATCGGCCGGACGAGCTTTCGGAGGAGCTTGGCGCCTCAAACACTTTGTGGCTTCAAGATGGGGAGCTGCACGCAACGAATACCGACGGCCGCGGTTTCACGGCGAACCTGGACGAACGTCATCCCGGCTGGAACCGCAGCGACCGCGCCGTGATCCTCGGGGCAGGGGGCGCCAGCCGCGCCATCATCCAGGCGGTTCGCGATCGCGGCTTCAAGGAAATTCACGTCGTCAACCGCACCGTCGAGCGTGCGCAGGAACTGGCGGATCGGTTCGGCGAACGGGTTCATGCCCATCCGATGGCAGCGCTCGGCGAGGTCATGCGGAGCGCCGGTCTCTTTATCAATACGACTTCACTCGGCATGGATGGCGAGGCGGCGCCACGGATCGATTTTTCGCCTCTTGCACAAGGCGCTGTCGTTACCGACATTGTGTATGTACCGCTGAAAACGCCGCTTCTCGCCCAGGCCGAAGAACAGGGCTTTGCCATCGTCGATGGTCTCGGCATGCTTCTTCATCAGGCCGTACCGGGCTTCGAAAAATGGTTTGGGAAGCGTCCGGCGGTCGATGAAACCTTGAGAGCAGTGATCATCGCGGACATGGAAAAGCATTGACATGATCAGGATCGGGCTCACCGGATCGATCGGCATGGGAAAGTCGACCTCGGCGAAACTCTTCGCCGAAGCCGGAATCCCGGTCAATGATTCCGATGCGGTCGTGCATGATCTTTATAGCGGTGAAGCTGTTCCTCTGGTCGAGGCGGCTTTCCCCGGCACCACGGCCGGCGGCAAGGTCGACCGGCAGGAGCTTAGCCGAAAGCTGGCGGGCGATCCCTCCGGCTTCAAGCGTCTCGAAGCGATCGTCCATCCTCTCGTGCGCGAGCGTGAACGCCAGTTTCTGGAACGCCATCGCAAGCCCGGTGCCGTTATGGTCGTGCTGGATATTCCGCTTCTCTTTGAAACCGGCGCCGACAAGAGAGTGGACAAGATCGTCGTCGTCAGCTGCGATCCACAGATTCAGCGGGAGAGGGTGCTTGCCCGGCCGGGCATGACGGAGGAGAAATTCAATATGATTCTCTCCCGCCAGACGCCGGATGCGGAAAAGCGGGCGCGTGCCGATTATGTCATCGATACGGGCGGAAGCATCGAGGCTGCCGGCGAACAGGTCAGAGAGATCATTGCGGATTTGCGGCGCAAGCTGTCGATCGAGAAATAGGAAAGCGGAGTCCCGACATGCGCGAAATCATTTTCGATACGGAAACCACCGGCCTAGATAACAAGGCCGACCGCATCATCGAAATCGGTGGCATCGAGCTCATCAACCATTTCCCGACCGGCAAGACCCTGCATCTTTTCATCAACCCCGGCGATCGCAAGGTTCATCCGGATGCGCTTGCCGTGCATGGCATCACCGATGAATCCCTGAAGGACAAGCCGCCCTTCGCGGACGTTGCCGATCGGATCCTTGACTTCTTCGGCGATGCTAAATGGATCGCGCATAACGCCACCTTCGACATGGGCTTCGTCAATGCTGAATTTGCAAGGCTCGGTCGCCCGCCGATCCTCCCGGACATGGTGATCGATACGCTCGCCATGGCGCGGCGCAAGCATCCCATGGGCCCGAACTCGCTGGATGCGCTCTGCCGCCGCTATGGCATCGACAATTCGCACCGCACGCAACACGGCGCGCTGCTCGACTCGGAATTGCTGGCAGAAGTCTATATCGAGATGATCGGCGGCCGGCAGACCGCGCTTGGTCTCGGAAGCAGCAACGGCTCGTCGTCGCGTTCGCGACAGAGTGACGATGCGGAGGGCGTCGTTACGGATGTCTTCGCGCGACCCAATCCATTGCCAAGCCGGTTGAGCGAGGAAGAGCTTTCGGCTCATGCCGCGCTTGTCGGCAAGCTTGGCGCGAAGGGAATCTGGTCTAAATACGGCACGTCTGAATAGGACGCTTTCTTAGGCGGCACCAAAAGAAAATGCCCGGATCGATATCCGGGCATTTTCATTTCCAGAATGGATAAATTCAAGCTTAGTTCGGAACGGCCGAAACCTGGGCTCGGGCCTGTTCTTCGGCCATGCGCTGCGTGAACATCTGCGCGAAATCGATCGGGTCGATCATCAGCGGCGGGAAGCCGCCGTTGCGGGTGATGTCGGCAATGATCTGACGTGCGAAGGGGAACAGCAGGCGCGGGCACTCGATGAAGAGCAGCGGCAGCATGTGTTCCTGCGGGAAGCCGGTGACGCGGAAGACGCCGCCATAGACCAGCTCGGTGTGGAAGAGGACGCGCTCGCCATCCTTGGCTTCGGCGCTCAGCGTCAGCACCACGTCGAAATCGGAATCCGATAGCGGATTGGCGTTGACGTTCACGTTGATATTGATGTCCGGAGCATTTTCCCGGGCCTGAAGCGAGCGCGGAGCACCCGGATTTTCGAAGGAAAGATCCTTGGTGTACTGAGCAAGGATGCTGAGGCTCGGGGTGGCTGCGCCGTTGCCGTTGGTCTCGTTGGCCATGGGGGTGTCCTCTCACGTCTCAATGGGTGTCGCCATCTAGCATTTAGAAAAGGGGCTTACAACCCTTATGGCTCCGGCGCTCTCGCGGCCGCTCGCTAGTCTTCCAGACGCTTTTTATCAGACCAGGGCGAGTTGCGGTTCGGCTCGCGATGGAAATCGCCTTCATCGAGATCGACGACGTTTCCGGGTTTGCTCGGCCGGCCTTGTGGCCCGGCACCCGGGCCTTGTCCACGGCGGAACGCCCGCGAATTGCCGACAACGACGATACGCTTGCGCAAGACCTGCCAGGCGAGGTCGCGCACGGCCGGGATGAACAGCAGCAGGCCGATGATGTCGGAGATGAAGCCGGGCAGCATCAGGAAGAAGGCGGCAACGACGATCATGGCGCCATGCACCATCTCGCGGCCGGGATCGCCGCCATTGCGGCTTTCGGCCGAGATGCGCTGAAGAATGCCGATGCCCTGGATCCTCAAGAGAGCGGCACCGAGCAGGACGCTGAGGATGACAAGCCCCAGTGTCGCCCAGACGCCGATCATCTTTCCGACCACGATGAATCCGGCAATCTCAGCCAGAGGCATCAGAAAAACGAAGATAGGAAGAAGTGATAGGCGCATGTTACGGTGGTCCTGAGAGCGTGTTTCTTCGCGTAAGCGTTGGTTTCTCGCATATAATAAAGAAACTGGTCCGCTATTTGAATGATAGATCGATGCGGACTATATGGGGATTGATCTTTTAATTTTAACGGTGGTTCCGATACGAGATGGGTGCAAACGACTTTGTGACGATCTTTTTCCTGGTGGCAGCGGTGCTGATTTTCTTTCAGTTGCGCAGCGTCCTTGGCCGCCGCACGGGGAATGAGAAGCCGCCGCGCGATCTCTACGGTTCTGCAGATCCGGCCAATGGCCCGACGCCGCCGGACGCCGGCAAAGTGGTCACTCTGCCGCGTCGTGACGGGACCGAAGAGGAAGACCGTTTTGCTGCCATCGATGCCTTCACCCCGGCCGGCACGCCACTCAATGATTCGCTGCGTGAATTGAACGCGGCCGACCCGTCCTTCAATCCGAAGGAATTCGTCAACGGTGCCCGCATGGCCTATGAGATGATCGTCATGGCCTTTGCCGACGGCGACCGGAAATCGCTGAAGGGGCTCCTGTCGCGTGAGGTCTACGAAGGCTTCGATGCCGCCATCGCCGATCGCGAGGCCAAGGGCGAAAAGGTCAAATCGACCTTCGTCGGCATCGACAAGGCCGATATCGTCACTGCCGAGGTGAAGGGAACGGATGTTCTTATCACCATGCGCATCGTCAGCCAGATGATTTCCGCCACCTACGACAAGGCGGATAAGCTGATCGATGGCGATGCCGAAGCCGTGGCTGAGGTCAGCGATCTCTGGACTTTCGCCCGCGACACGCGCTCGCGCGATCCGAACTGGAAACTTGTGGCGACCGAATCGGAACAATGACGAGCCCATCGCAGGAATTCAGGCTGGAGCCGGCAACCTTCGCCGATCTGAAGGGCTGGGAGGAGGACGATCCTTCCAGCCTTTTTCGCGCGATGAAGGACTGTCGCACCCATATCCGCGATGTGAAGCCCTATCGCACCGGCGCTGCCGGGCTGACAGCCGATGATCTTCTGGTGCTTCTCGATGCGGCAGAAGGGAAAGAACCTGGCGATGCAGCCGAAGCCAGAGCCTTCTTCGAGGAGCACTGCCAGCCCTTCTTCATTCGCCGCGATGGCGGCGCGACCGGTTTCGTGACCGCCTTCTTCGAGCCGGAAATCGAAGTGTCGGCCGAGCCAAGCGAAACCTACCGCTATCCTTTTTATCGTCGGCCGGATGATCTGATCGATCTCGACGACAGCAATCGGCCGGACGATATCGATCCTTCCTACATGTTCGGCAGGCGTCAGGCTGATTCGATTTCCGCCTATCCCGACCGTGGCGAGATCGATCGTGGCTATCTCGAAGGCAAGGGCCTGGAAATCGCCTGGGCGAAATCCAAGGTCGATGTCTTCTTCGTGCACGTGCAGGGGGCAGCACGTTTGCGCTATCCCGATGGACGTCTCGGCCGTATCACCTATGCCGCCAAGGCCGGTCATCCCTTCTCGGCGGTCGGGCGCCTGCTCATAGACCGTGGCCTGCTGGATCGCGCAACGATTTCGATGCAGACGATCCGCGATTGGCTTTACGCCCATCCGGATCAGGTCGATGAAGTCCTCTCGCACAATCGATCCTATATCTTCTTCCGCGAGGCCGATGTCAGCGATCCCGCTCTCGGACCGATCGCGGCAGCCAAGGTGCCGTTGGTAGCGGGCCGTTCCCTTGCGGTCGATCGGCTGATCCATACCTTTGGTTTTCCCTTCTTCATCCGTTCGGAAAGTCTGACGCATCTCGATGCCGGCAAGCCTTTCGCGCGGCTGATGCTGGCGCTCGATACGGGCTCCGCGATCGTCGGGCCGGCGCGTGGCGATATCTTTACCGGCTCCGGTTACGATGCCGGGGAGCTCGCCGGTACCGTGCGCAACGACGCCGATTTTTATATATTCATTCCGAAGGCGGCGGCGCAGAGGTTCGGCTGATGGCCCCGGAACGGCAGAACAAGGATCGAAAGCTCAGTGCGGAGGACCGCATCCTTTGGGGTAAGGTCGCCAAGAGCACGCGCCCGATGCCGGGCCGTATGGCTGACATCGAGGCTTTTGAGGCAGCATTGCAGGCCGAAGCCGAAAGCGAGGAAACTGCCCGTGCCGCAAAGGCAAAGCCGGCGCCGGCATCCGCAGAAGCGCCGGAAGTTTCAGCGCCCGTAAAGCAGCCTGGCGGCCGCCATCATCCACTCGAGCGTCCCGTCAAGCGCAAGATCGCCAAGGGCCATCTGGCGCTCGAAGCCCGGATCGACCTCCACGGCCTCATCCAGAGCGAGGCCCACGGTATGCTTCTGGATTTCCTGCTGCGTGCCCATAGCCGCGGTCTGCGCCATGTGCTCGTCATAACAGGCAAGGGCAGCTCTATGGGCAGTGAAGGAGCGCTGAAGCGCGCCGTGCCGCTCTGGTTTTCCAAGCCGGAATTCCGCTTTCTGATTTCCTCCTATGAGACTGCTGCGCAGCATCACGGCGGCGAGGGCGCGCTCTATATCCGCCTGTCGCGCCTGAAAGGGGAGAGGCTTTGACCCCGTTTGGCGAAGCGGTGCGAAAGTTGAGGTTGCGAAAGGGCGTCTCGCAAAAGCAGATGGCCGCAGCGCTCAATGTGACTCCGGCTTATTTATCCGCCTTAGAACACGGAAAACGTGGCCTGCCGACCTTCGATCTTTTGCAGCGCATTGCCGGCTACTTCAACATCATCTGGGACGAGGCCGAGGAATTGTTCCTGCTGGCTCGGTTTTCCGACCCGCGCGTCGTCGTCGATACCTCCGGGCTTTCGCCTGAATATACGGCCTTCGTCAACCACTTGGCCGGCAGGATCCGCGGCCTTGATGCCGCGACGATCCGCGAACTGACCCGGGTTTTGGAAAATGCCGGCAAAACCGGCTGAAAACCGCCTTAATCCCCTGTTTTATACCTGATTTCGGGGCCTTCCGTTTGGAACTTCAGGGTGAAACATCCTATATACAGGCTAGGAAAAACCGCTGATTCGCCAGGGATCGGCAGTGTTCTCTAAACACTGGAAAGACTTCAATATATGAGCGACACATCCGTAACCGATAATGGTGGCAACGCCGAGTATGGCGCAGATTCCATCAAGGTCCTGAAAGGACTCGATGCCGTGCGCAAGCGTCCCGGCATGTATATCGGCGACACGGATGACGGCTCGGGCCTGCACCACATGGTCTATGAGGTCGTCGACAACGCCATCGACGAAGCCCTGGCCGGCCATGCCGATATCGTGACTGTTACCCTCAATCCCGATGGCTCGGTGACGGTCACGGACAACGGCCGCGGCATCCCGACGGATATTCACAGCGGCGAAGGCGTTTCGGCGGCTGAGGTTATCATGACCCAGCTTCACGCCGGCGGTAAGTTCGACCAGAATTCCTATAAGGTTTCCGGCGGCCTGCATGGCGTCGGCGTTTCGGTCGTCAACGCGCTTTCCGTCTGGCTGAAACTGAAGATCCGCCGCCAGGGCCGCATCCATGAAATGAGCTTCACCCACGGTGTCGCCGACGCACCGTTGAAGGAAACCGGCGATGCCGGCAATGCGACTGGCACCGAAGTCAGCTTCATGCCCAGTTCCGAAACTTTCACGATGATCGAGTTTGACTACGGTACGCTGGAGCATCGTCTCCGCGAGCTCGCCTTCCTGAATTCCGGCGTTCGCATTCTCCTGACCGACAAGCGTCATTCCGACGTCAAGCAGGAAGAATTGCTCTATGACGGCGGTCTGGAAGCCTTCGTCTCCTATCTTGATCGCGCCAAGAAGCCGCTGGTGCAAAAGCCGGTGTCGATCCGCAGCGAGAAGGACGGCATCACCGTCGAAGTGGCGATGTGGTGGAACGACAGCTACCATGAAAACGTGCTCTGCTTCACCAACAACATCCCGCAGCGCGACGGCGGCACGCACATGGCTGGCTTCCGCGCCGCCCTGACGCGTCAGATCACCTCTTATGCGGACAGCTCTGGCATCACCAAGAAGGAGAAGGTGACGCTGACGGGTGACGACTGCCGTGAAGGCCTGACGGCCGTGCTGTCGGTCAAGGTTCCCGATCCGAAGTTCTCCTCACAGACCAAGGACAAGCTGGTTTCCTCCGAAGTCCGCCCGGTCGTCGAAAGCCTGGTCAACGAAGCCCTCAGCACCTGGCTCGAAGAGCATCCGTCCGAAGCCAGGGTTCTGGTCGGCAAGGTCGTGGAAGCCGCAGCCGCTCGCGAAGCTGCCCGCAAGGCACGCGAACTGACCCGGCGCAAGGGCGCTCTGGATATCGCCTCGCTGCCCGGCAAGCTTGCCGACTGCTCGGAGCGCGACCCGGCCAAGTCCGAAGTCTTCCTCGTCGAGGGTGACTCGGCAGGTGGTTCGGCCAAGCAGGGCCGCTCGCGCGAAAACCAGGCCATCCTGCCGCTGCGCGGCAAGATCCTCAACGTCGAACGCGCCCGCTTCGACAAGATGCTGTCGAGCCAGGAAATCGGCACGCTGATCACTGCACTCGGCACTGGCATCGGCAAGGACGAATTCAACGCGGAAAAGCTGCGCTATCACAAGATCATCATCATGACGGACGCAGACGTCGACGGCGCGCATATTCGCACGCTGCTTCTGACCTTCTTCTTCCGGCAGATGCCCGATCTCATCGAGCGTGGCCACCTCTACATCGCCCAGCCGCCGCTTTATAAGGTGACGCGCGGCAAGTCGGTGCAATATGTCAAGGACGAGAAGGCGCTGGAAGAATATCTGATCGGTCAAGGCACCGAGGATGCGAGCCTGCGCCTCGGCAACGGCGAAGTCCGCACCGGTCAGGATCTGCGCGAGGCAATCTATGACGCGCTGCGCCTGCGCACGCTGATCGACAATCTGCACTCCCGCTACAATCGCTCCGTCGTCGAGCAGGCGGCGATCGCCGGCGCTCTCAATGCCGAAATGGTCAGCAATCCGGCGCGGGCAGAAGAGCTCGCCAATGATGTCGCCAAGCGGCTCGACGTCATCGCCGAGGAAACCGAGCGCGGCTGGAGCGGAGCCGTAACGGGTGAGGGCGGCCTGCGCTTTGAACGCACCGTGCGCGGCGTCAAGGAAGTCGTCTTCCTCGACATGGCGCTCATCGGTTCGCAGGATGCCCGCCTTATCGATCAGCTCGGCGCGCGGTTGAAGGAAGTCTATATCACGCCGCCGAAGCTCGCTCGACGCGATGGCGAGACGGAGATTTCCGGCCCCCGCCAGCTGCTGGACACGATCTTCTCCGGCGGCCGCAAGGGGCTGACGCTGCAGCGCTATAAAGGTCTTGGCGAGATGAACGCCGAGCAGCTCTGGGAAACGACGCTCGATCCGAACGTCCGCTCGCTGCTGCAGGTGAGGGTTACGGATGCGACCGATGCCGACGGCTTGTTTGCCCGGCTCATGGGCGATGAAGTCGAGCCGCGGCGCGAGTTCATTCAGGACAACGCGCTGAACGTCGCCAATCTCGACATCTGATCGCTCGACGAAGACGCAAAAAAGGCCCGCCGGATAGTTTCGGCGGGCCTTTCTTTTTTATCAATTACTTGGCGATGAAAGTGCCGTTGAAGGCGAGCCCCGAAAGCGGATTGCGCTGGCTCGGAACCTCGCGCTCGCGCAGCTTTTCCGGAAGCTGGTTCTTGTCGCCGATCTTGCCGATCGCGACAGCCGCCTCGACGCGGAAACCATCGGGAATGCCGAGAACTTCGTAGGATTTTTCGACATGAAAGCCGGTCATCCCATGGGCTTCATAGCCGGCTAGATGTGCCTGGATTGCCAGAAAACCCCACGCCGTGCCAGCATCGAAGGAGTGGCTGTAGCTGGGCTTCTGTTCGGCCGAGCCGAGCTCGCCACTGTGCGTGCGGGAAATGACGAAAAGCAGTGCGGCAGCGGATTTCACCCAGCCCTGATTGAACTCGACCAGGACGCTCAAGAACCTGTCCCAATGCTCCGAGCCGCGCAGAGCGTAGAGGAAGCGCCAGGGCTGCAGGTTCGAGGCGGAAGGTGCCCAATGCGCCGCTTCCAGAATGGTCAGCAGGTCCTGTTCCGGCATGGTTTCGTTGGAATAGGCGCGCGGCGACCAGCGGTCGAGAAAGAGCTTGTCGATCGGATATTGGGATTCGCGGCTGTTGCTTGATGTCATGGGGGCTTCTTCCTTGGAGAGCATCGGCCGCGGGCGATCGAAACTGGCCGTTGGCTGGTTAAAAATAGAGGATGAAAACTTAAACTCGGACAGTCCAGCTCACGTCGAGCTCTTCGCGGAAGGCGAAGCGCTTGAGGTGCTCGGCAACGACGTTCTGCATGTGCTCGAGGTCTTCGGGCTTCTCGACCGTCAGCGTCATGACGAGGTTGCCAGGCTCGACCGCCAGGTCGAGGACGTTTTCCGGGCTGAACGGCACCTGGCCGGCGGCCGCATCGAATTCCACGCTGAAGCGATGGCTCCAGTGCTTGCAGAGCTGCTGGAGATAGCGGCTGGCATGTTCGGTTTTGACGTTGGAAACGGATGTCGCCATGGGATTTCTCCAATAAACCTTATCGCAAAACGCACGATTTCATACATAGAGGCATCCGCATTCGCCAGGTAGACAGTCTGTTTCAAGTTTGCGTTATTCCAGTGAAATTCTGTTCCGCTATGCTGAGCGCCGATAGGAACGCGTGCGAGCGGAGACAAAGCCTTGCTGGTAAATGGAAAATGGACTGAGGAGTGGCAGCCGGTCCAGGCCAAGGATGAGAAGGGCGGTTTTGTCCGCCAGATTTCAAGCTTCCGCAACTGGGTGACGCCGGATGGGAAGCCAGGGGCGACAGGCGAGGGTGGTTTTGCGGCGGAAGCCGGCCGCTATCATCTCTACGTCGCGCTGATCTGCCCCTGGGCATCGCGCACCCTGATCGGCCGCAAGCTGAAGGGCCTGGAAGACGCCATTTCCATTTCTGTTGTCGAACCCGTGCTCTCCAAGCAGGGCTGGCAGTTTGGCGAATATCCCGGTGCCTCGAGCGACCCGATAAACGGCGCCACCTACATGCACGAGATCTATACGAAAGCCGATCCGACCTTCACCGGCCGCGCCACGGTTCCCGTCCTTTGGGACAAGCGGACCGGCACGATCGTCAACAACGAGTCGTCGGATATCCTGCGCATGCTGAATGACGGTTTCGGCGATCTCGCGCGGCATGACATCGATCTTTATCCGGCCGGCAAGCGGGAAGAAATCGACAGCTTCAATGCCCGGATCTATCCGGTCCTCAACAACGGCGTCTATCGCACAGGCTTTGCCACGACGCAGATCGCCTATGAAGAGGCCTTCAATGAGGTTTTCGACTGCCTCGATCAGGTCGAGACGGAGCTGGAGGGCAAGGATTTCCTCTTTGCCAACAATCCCACCGAAAGCGATATCAGGCTCTTCGTCACCCTCGTTCGCTTCGATGTCGCTTATCATGGCCTCTTCAAATGCAATCTCCGCCGCCTGTCGGACTATGCCAATCTGCAATCCTTCTGCCGTCGCATGCTCGATTGGCCCGGTGTTGCGGAAACCGTGAACTTCGATCATATCAAGCGCGGCTATTATTCGATAAAGACGCTCAATCCCGCGGGGATCGTGCCGCTCGGGCCGGCACTGGACGAGCTGTTCTGATACTCGACCGTCTTTAAAAAGCGGTCTAAGGTCCGCCCCATTCGATGGATCAGGGAGGACCGTCATGAATTGGGAGGAGTTTCGGCAGTGGTCGGAGAAAGCGGCAAATTGGGGCGCGGATTACCGCGCGTCGCTTCGCGACAGGCCGGTCCGGGCAAAGACGGCGCCGGGCGAGATATCAGCGCATATCGCCGATTCCCCGCCGGAATCTGGCGAAGCCATGGAGGATATCTATAGGGATTTTGAGGATATCCTTGTTCCAGGCATGACGCATTGGCAGCATCCGCGCTTCTTTGCTTATTTCCCCGCGAATGCCGCCCCCGTCTCGGTGGTGGCCGAATATTTGGTCAGCGCCATCGCCGCGCAATGCATGCTCTGGCAGACATCGCCATCAGCCACCGAACTTGAAACGAAGGTCGTCGATTGGCTGCGACAGGCACTCGGCCTGCCGGAAACCTTCACCGGCGTCATTCAGGATTCCGCCTCGACCGCGACCCTAGCCGCCGTTCTGGTCATGCGCGAGAGAGCGCTGAACTGGCAGGGCAATAGCCAGGGGCTTGCCGCCAACAAGGCGGTGCGTATCTATTCCACCGATCAGGTCCACACATCAATCGATCGCGCCATCTGGATTGCTGGTGTCGGCGCGGAAAATCTGGTGCGCATCCCCTCGGGCGGTCCCAACAAGGCCATGGACCCGAAGGCGCTTGCCGCGGCCATAGAGCGCGATCGCGCGGCCGGGCTTTTGCCTGCCGGTGTCATCGCTTGCGTCGGCGGCACCAGCGTCGGCGCCTGCGATGATATCGCCGCTGTCGTCGAAGTGGCCCATGCGCATGGGCTCTATGTGCATGTCGATGCCGCCTGGGCGGGTTCGGCGATGATCTGCCCGGAATTTCGTGAGCTTTGGCAAGGCGTCGAGCAGGCCGATTCCGTCGTCTTCAATCCGCATAAATGGCTCGGCGCGCAGTTCGATTGCTCCGTCCAGTTCGTTCGCGAGCCGGAGGCGCTGGTCCGCACGCTGGCGATCCAGCCCGAATATCTGCGCACCCATGGGCATGACGGCATCATGAACTATTCGGAATGGTCGGTGCCTCTTGGCCGCCGCTTCCGCGCGCTGAAACTCTGGTTCCTGCTGCGCTATCATGGCTTGGAAGGGCTGCGGACGATGATCCGCAACCACGTTTCCTGGTCGCGGAATCTGGCGAAGCGCCTTGCCGCCGAGCCGGATTTCGAAATCGTCACGGAGCCGTTCCTGTCGCTGTTTTCCTTCGATCACATGGCGCCTGAAGGTGTCGATCAGGAAAGCCATACGCAGCGCCTGCTGAATGCAATCAACAATGATGGCCGTATCTATCTGACGCAGACCCGCGTCGGCGGTCGGCTGGTCATCCGCTTCCAGGCTGGTCAGTTCGAGGCGACGGCCGATGATATCGACACGGCCTTCGATGTCATCGTCGAAATCGCCAGGTCATTATCTCCGAGTTAGAAACGCTGTTTTTCCGGCACGGAGGACCGAGCCGTGCTAGGCTCCCTAAAATCGATTGGTGACACTGGTGAATAATTCGTTCATATATGACGCCAATCTCGTCTTTGAAAATGCAGGGAAGGAAAATCCATGAAACTGTTGCGTGTTGGCGAAGTCGGCAAGGAAAAGCCGGCGCTTCTGGATAGCGACGGCAAGATCCGCGATCTCTCCGCCCACGTCGCCGATATCGGCGGCGAGACGATTTCGCCCGCGGGTCTGGCAAAGATCGCAGCCCTCGATCCGAAGAGCCTGCCCGAACTCGCCAAAGGCCGCCTCGGCGCCTGCGTTGCCGGCACCGGCAAGTTCATCTGCATCGGCCTGAATTTCTCCGACCACGCCGCCGAAACCGGCGCCACCGTGCCGCCGGAGCCGATCATCTTCATGAAGGCAAGCTCTGCGATCGTCGGCCCGAACGACAACGTGCTGATCCCGCGCGGCTCTGAAAAGACCGATTGGGAAGTCGAGCTCGGCGTCGTCATCGGCAAGACGGCGAAATATGTCAGCGAAGCCGACGCGCTCGACTATGTGGCGGGTTACTGCGTTTCGCACGATGTTTCCGAGCGCGCTTTCCAGACCGAGCGTTCGGGGCAGTGGACCAAGGGCAAGTCCTGTGACACCTTCGGCCCGATCGGCCCCTGGCTCGTCACCAAGGACGAGATCGCCGATCCGCAGAATCTTGGCATGTGGCTGAAGGTCAACGGCAAGATGATGCAGAACGGCTCGACCAAGACCATGGTCTATGGCGTTGCCTACCTTGTCTCTTACCTTAGCCAGTTCATGTCGCTGCATCCGGGCGATGTCATCTCCACCGGCACGCCTCCGGGCGTCGGCATGGGCATGAAGCCGCCGCAGTATCTGAAGCCGGGCGACGTCGTTGAGCTCGGCATGGAAGGCCTGGGCGCGCAGAAGCAGACCTTCCTCGCCGACGCGTAAGGCGTGCGAAGCTCAGGAACTTTAACTTTTTGAGATCATTGTTGATGCCGGAGAAGCGATTCTCCGGCGTTTTTTATAGGAAGAATCGGTAGTCGTTATGTTGCTCTGCAGCAAAAGCTGCTAGGCTGAATAGTAAGACTTAAAGGATGAGGCGCATCGAGGAGCCGCGATCATCCTGCTGCACAGCGCGACCGGAGGAGCGTTGCAGCGAAGGCAAGCGACACGCAAGGCGTGTGCGTTTCAATGATTTAGGTGATTTGCGCGGTCGCATACCCCGCATCACAAGAGGTAAAGCCCCCATGTTTTATCAGTTTTACGAACTCAATCATGCCGCTCTCGCCCCCTTTCGCGCTGCGGCAGACATGATGCGCCTGGCCTATGCCAATCCCCTCAATCCCCTCTCGCATACGGTGTTCGGCCGTACCTTGACGGCCAGCCTCGAGGTTTTCGAGCGCACGACCAGACGTTACGGCAAGCCGGAATTCGGCCTTCATCAGACGCAGATCGAGGGCAAGACGGTCTCGGTGCACGAGAAGATCGTCTGGAAAAAGCCCTTCTGCAATCTCATCCATTTCGAGCGCAGCCTGCCCGCTGGCCATGGCGCCGATCCGCGTATCCTGATCGTCGCGCCGATGTCGGGTCACTATGCGACGCTGCTGCGCGGCACGGTGGAAGCCCTGCTGCCGGGCGCCGACGTCTACATTACCGACTGGATCGATGCCCGCATGGTGCCGATGACCGAAGGCACTTTCGATCTGGAGGATTATATCGATTACGTCATCGAGATGCTGCATCACCTCGGACCGGATACGCATGTCGTCGCCGTCTGCCAGCCTTCGGTGCCGGTTCTGGCCGCGGCTGCCGTGATGGAAGCGGCGGGCGATCGTCTGGCGCCCTCGTCGATGACGCTGATGGGCGGCCCGATCGATACGCGCATCAATCCGACGGCGGTCAACCAGCTTGCCAAGGACAGGCCGCTGGAATGGTTTGCCGACAATGTCGTCATGAACGTGCCCTGGCCGCAGCCGGGCTTCATGCGTCCGGTCTATCCCGGTTTCCTGCAGCTGTCCGGCTTCATGTCGATGAACCTCGACCGCCACATGATCGCGCACAAGGATTTCTTCGTGCATCTCGTCAAGAATGACGGCGAGCCTGCCGAAAAGCACCGCGATTTCTACGACGAATATCTGGCCGTCATGGATCTGACGGCGGAATTCTATCTGCAGACGGTCGATCAGGTCTTCATCAAGCACGCGCTGCCCAAGGGTGAGCTCATGCATCGCGGTGAGCGCGTCGATCCATCCGCCATCCGCAACGTCGCGCTTTTGACCGTCGAAGGCGAGAACGATGATATCTCGGGCGTCGGCCAGACGCATGCGGCGCAGACCATCTGCACCAATATTCCCGACCATATGCGCATGCACTATCTGCAGCCCGATGTCGGTCACTATGGTGTCTTCAATGGCTCGCGCTTCCGCCGCGAGATCGCGCCGCGCATCCTGGCTTTTACGCGCGAACATGCCCGCACCGGCCGGCCGGTCGTCAAGCGGGTCATCAAGGGCGGCAAGTCGGCCTGAGGCCATTCAAAAGGCCAAAAGCAAGGGCACGATGTCGGTCGAAGGCTACATTGTGCCCGCGCAAGCCAAATTGCCGCCAGCGCAAACTATTAGCTTTTGTTGAATTATTCGGGCAGATTCAAATACTTGTCCGATTCAGTCTGCCGGCACCATTGAAGCCTCACGAAGAGGTTACCATCTCGATTCCAGCGGTACCGCAGAGATCGGGCCGTTTACCGCGCCGCGCGTCCTTGGAACGCGCTGAGATGCAGGTAGAACTTTAAAAACCGCGCAGAAGCCTTACCGTTGACCAGTATCGGTCGAGGGGCGATGCGCCGTGCGAGGATACCTGACAATGAACCAATCTGCATTGCTTCGCCCGGATTGGACTCCGGCTACCATTGCCCTCATGATACTAGGCTTCGTGGTCTTCTGGCCGCTGGGCTTCGCCATGCTCGCCTATATTCTCTTCGGAGAACGTCTGCGGGATTTCAAACGGGATGTGAACGAAAGGACCGACGGCATGTTTGCTGGCTGCGGACGTCATCGCAATCGTCATCGCCATTCCTATTCCTCCACCGGCAACGTCGCCTTCGACGACTGGCGCCGGGCAGAGCTTGAGCGCCTCGAAGAGGAGCGCCGCAAGCTCGACGAAATGCGCGCCGAGTTCGACGCTTACGCCCGCGAGTTGCGCCGCGCCAAGGACCAGGAAGAGTTCGACCGTTTCATGCGTGAGCGCAACAGCGTCAAGCGCAATGACAATGGCGGCGCGCCGACCGAATTCCAGACGCCGTGATGGGCTGCGAGAGCAACCGCGTCATATGGTCGAAGCCGGCATCACCCGATGCCGGTTTTTCCTTGCCAGAAGCCGCAAAGCAAGTCGCGCAAAAGTGTGCGGCGGTTTTGCGACAACGACATGCGTAAATCGAAGATCAAAGCGCAAGGAGCGAATCTGAAAGATTGCGACGCGCTTTGGCGAATCATATAAAACTGCCTTCATGTTTCCGCTGCTCTCCAGATCCCGCAAACCGCAAGCCAAGTTGGCCGCGCCGGAAACGCGCACGCTTGATGTCGCCGGCCGGCTGATGCCGCTGACGATCCGCCAGCACGAGCGCGCGACCCGCATCACGCTGAGAATCGAGCCGGGCGGGCGGTCGTTGAAGATGACCATCCCGCGCGGTCTTGCCGCCCGCGAGGTCAATGCCTTTCTCGACCGGCATCAGGGCTGGCTGCTGACGAAGCTCGCGAAATTCTCGGCCGATAACGGCCTGCGCGGCGGCAGCGAAATCCTCCTGCGTGGCGTGCGGCATCGGATCGAGCATACCGGAACCCTGCGCGGCCTGACTGAAGCGATCGTGGTCGAGGGCATGCCGGTGCTGCGTGTCAGCGGCATGCCGGAACATGCCGGCCGCCGCATCGCCACCTTCCTGAAGAAGGAGGCGCGCGCCGATCTGGAACGATATGTGGCGGTGCATGCCAAGACCATCCGCGCCACTGTCACCTCCATCACCATGAAGGATACCCGCAGCCGCTGGGGCTCCTGCTCCTCGCAAGGGAACCTGAGTTTTTCCTGGCGCATCGTCATGGCGCCACCCCTGGTCATCGATTACCTCGCCGCCCACGAAGTCGCGCATTTGCGGGAAATGAACCATGGGCCTCGCTTCTGGGCGCTCTGCCGCAAGCTCTGCCCCGACATGGATGAGGCCAAGGCCTGGCTGAAGCGCCACGGCAGCCAGCTGCATGCGATCGATTTTGATTGAGCAGACTGTGCGAATTGACGGCGCCTGAACTTCCTCACTCCGCGATTTTGTCCCCGGCCGTATCCGCAAGAGATTGAAGTTCTCTCCGGCTGAAACTCATTCAGGCATGACAACGCGGATGGGACGCGTTCCGATCACGGCACCCGTCGCGCGGTCGATGGTAACCGGGTCGATTTCAGTACCGGCTTCAGCATCGAAGAACCTGGTCACGCCGTCTGCGGGGCGATGTTTCCGTCCCCATGCACCGATCGCAAACAGCACCGGCAGGAAGTCCTGGCCGGCCGGCGTCAACACGTACTCATCGCGCGGAGGCCGCTCCGAGTAGCGCCGCTTCTCCAATAGACCATCTTCCGTGAGCGCGGATAGGCGGCTGGTCAGCATTGTCGGCGCGATGCCGAGGCTTTTGCGGAATTCGTCGAAACGCGTGAGCCCCGCATGGGCATCTCGCATGATCAGCATGGTCCACGCATCGCCCACCAATGCGAGGCTGCGGGCGATGAGACATGGCTGGTTTGAAAGATTTTTCATGTCGATATCTTTTTGATAGTGACTTACTATTAAATTGATAGTAACAGAATACCCATTGATGTTCCATGACAAAGTGAAGGCAGAGCTCAATGAGCAAGACGGAAAGCCGCGTCGCCCTGGTTACGGGCGCTTCCTCCGGTATCGGGTTGGTGACTGCGCAAGCGTTGCGGCGCGCGGGATACAAAGTGTTCGGAACCAGCCGCAAACCGATGCCGGATACGCCGGACGGGGTTGCGATGCTCGTCTGCGACGTTACCGACGATGAATCGGTGCAAAGAACGGTCGATGAGATACTGGCCCGTGCGGGACGGATCGATCTCCTTGTCAACAATGCCGGGATTGGATTGCTGGGTGCGGCTGAGGAATCCTCTGCCGCGCAGGCGAAGGCTCTGTTCGATGTGAACCTGTTCGGCGTCCTGCGGATGACGAACGCAATACTTCCGCTGATGAGGCGTCAGCGAAAGGGCAGGATCATCAATATGAGTTCGATCCTCGGGCTCATCCCTGCCCCCTACAATGCGCTGTACGCATCGACCAAGCATGCGATAGAGGGCTATTCCGAATCCCTTGATCATGAGGTCCGTACACACGGCATCCGCGTCGTGCTTGTGGAACCCGGTGTCACTCGCACATCCTTCGAGGAGAACTTGACCCGACCGGATCATCCGCTTCCGGAATACGATGCCGCTCGCGCCAACGCAGAGAAACTGATGCGCGAGGTCGTTGGGACCGGCGACGCGCCGGAGGTGGTTGCCGACATCGTGGTCAAAGCCGCGAACGTCGCATCGCCGAAGAGGCGCTACACGGCGGGAAAGGCAGCGGGGCAGGTTCGTTTCATACGCCGCTTCCTGCCCGAGACCTTCGTCGACAAAAATCTCCGCAAGTTTAGCAGGCTTCCCGCCTGAGAGCACTTATCTCCGGATGGCGCTTTCGGTGCCTGCCTAGCCGCCACCCTAAAAACGAAAGTTAGTTCTCATGAAAGCATTTCTGATCGATCGTTATGCGAAAGGCGGTGCTCTGCGGCCTGGTGAAAGTCCGGCGCCGGAGCTGCGGGATAACGATGTGATGGTAGAGGTTCACGCAGCCAGCGTGAACCTTCTGGATGTCAAGATCAGGGACGGAGAGTTCAAGCTCATCCTGCCGTACCGTCTTCCGTTGATCCTCGGTAGCGATGTCGCCGGAGTCGTGGTTCGGGTTGGCTCCAAGGTCAGTCGTTTCAAGCCGGGAGACGAAGTCTATGCTCGTCCGGGTCAAGATCGCATCGGCACCTTTGCGGAGTTCATCGCCATTGACGAGGCCGATGTCGCGATGAAGCCTAAAAACCTGACGATGGAAGAGGCGGCATCGCTACCGCTGGTCGCCTTGACGGCTTGGCAGGTACTGATAGAGCGGGCCGGCTTGAAGAAGGGACAGAAAGTTCTGATCCATGCCGGTTCTGGCGGCGTCGGGACGATTGCCATCCAGCTCGCCAAGCATGTCGGTGCGCATGTTGCGACGACGACGAGCACAACCAATATCGATCTCGTCAAGAGCCTCGGCGCAGATATTGTCGTCGATTACAAGAAGGACGATTTCGAGAAGGTCTTGCAGGGTTATGACGTTGTGCTGAACAGCCTCGGCAAGGATACGTTGGAGAAATCCCTCCGCGTGTTGAAGCCGGGCGGGAAGCTCATCTCGATCTCCGGTCCGCCGGACCCGGAATTTGCCAGGCAGAATGGTTCCGGCTGGCTGCTTCAGCAGGTCATGCGTGTGCTGAGTTCCGGCATCAGGAGGAAATCAAAGCGTCATGAGGTCAACTACTCGTTCCTTTTCATGACGGCGAACGGAGAGCAGCTGGGACAGATCACGTCTTTGATTGAAGCAGGAGCCGTGCGGCCCGTCGTGGATCGGGTCTTTCCGTTCGAGAGCATCAACGAAGCGTTGGCCTATGTGGAAACCGGTCGAGCCAAGGGCAAGGTCGTGATCGCCGTGAAGTAAGGGTGAGCTGTTGCTTCAGGATATCGGGTGCGCTTTGGGCCGAAAGGCCTATGCTTCCTGTTGCGTTCGGACAACGCAAAAATCCCGCCAACGTCGCCTTTAGGCTCGACTCTTTCGAAATTTCGTGTCACTCCGCTGCCATGAACCCCGATGTCAAAATTTGTGGTCTGAAGACGCCGGAAGCGGTGGATCGTGCTCTTGAGCGCGGCGCCACCCATATCGGTTTTATCTTCTTTGAAAAGAGCCCGCGCTATATCGAGCCGGATCTCGCCGGCGAGCTCGCTGAGCGCGTGCGCAGCAAGGCGAAGATCGTTGCGGTCACGGTCAATCCCACCAATGACGATCTCGATGAGATCATGTCGCTGGTGAAGCCGGACATGCTGCAGCTCCATGGCAATGAGAGCCCGGAGCGTGTGCTCACCATCAAAGCGGTCTATAATGTCCCCGTCATGAAGGCCATGTCGGTGCGCGAGGCCGATGACCTGAAGCGGGTGGAATCCTATATCGGCATCGCCGACCGTTTCCTGTTCGATGCCAAGCCGCCGGCCGGCTCCGAGCTGCCGGGCGGAAACGGTGTGTCCTTCGATTGGGGCCTGATGAGCTGGCTCGACGATCGGGTGGATTACATGCTGTCGGGCGGTGTCAACAAGGACAACGTCGCCCTGGCGCTGGCCTCCACCAAGGCCAGCGGCATCGATCTTTCTTCCGCCGTCGAAAGTGCGCCGGGTGTGAAGGATCTGGGCAAGATCGACCAGTTTTTCGACGCTTTTGCAGAAGCATGCCTGCCGGAACCGGCAGCAGGGAGTAGAAAGTGAACCAGACGCTTAAACCCAATTCCTTCCGCTCCGGCCCCGATGAGGACGGCCGTTTCGGCATTTACGGCGGTCGTTTCGTAGCAGAAACGCTCATGCCGCTGATCTTGGACCTGCAGGAGGAATGGGCGAAGGCAAAGGATGATCCGGCCTTCCAGGCGGAATTGAAGTCGCTCGGCACCCATTATATCGGCCGCCCGAGCCCGCTTTATTTCGCCGAGCGCCTGACGGCTGAGCTCGGCGGCGCGAAGATCTATTTCAAGCGCGAAGAGCTGAACCACACCGGCTCGCACAAGATCAACAATTGCATCGGCCAGATTCTGCTCGCCAAGCGCATGGGCAAGACCCGCATCATCGCCGAGACCGGCGCCGGCCAGCATGGCGTGGCGTCGGCGACCGTTGCTGCTCGCTTCGGCCTTCCCTGCGTCGTCTACATGGGGGCGACCGATGTCGAGCGCCAGGCGCCGAACGTCTTCCGCATGAAGCTCTTGGGCGCCGAGGTCATTCCGGTGACGGCCGGCAGCGGCACGCTCAAGGACGCAATGAACGAGGCCCTTCGCGACTGGGTCACCAATGTCGACGACACCTATTACCTGATCGGCACGGCTGCTGGCCCGCATCCCTATCCGGAAATGGTGAGGGATTTCCAGGCCGTGATCGGCACCGAAGCCCGCGCGCAGATCCTGGAGGCCGAAGGCCGCCTGCCTGATCTCGTCGTTGCTGCCGTTGGCGGAGGCTCGAATGCCATCGGTATCTTCCATCCCTTCCTCGATGACGAGGGCGTCAAGATCGTCGGCGTCGAAGCTGGCGGCAAGGGTCTGCAGGGTGATGAGCATTGCGCCTCCATCACCGCCGGTTCGCCCGGCGTGCTGCACGGCAACCGCACCTACCTGCTGCAGGATGGCGACGGCCAGATCAAGGAAGGTCATTCCATCTCGGCCGGCCTCGACTATCCCGGCATCGGCCCGGAACATTCCTGGCTGAACGATATCGGCCGCGCCGAATATGTTCCGATCATGGACCATGAGGCGCTGGAAGCCTTCCAGACGCTGACGCGTCTCGAGGGCATCATTCCGGCGCTCGAGCCGAGCCATGCGCTCGCCGAGGTGATCAAGCGCGCCCCGAAGATGGGCAAGGACGAGATCATCCTGATGAACCTCTCCGGCCGTGGTGACAAGGACATCTTCACCGTCGGCAAGATTCTGGGAATGTGAGTTAGACGCCATGACCGCACGTATGGACAAACGCTTCGCCGCTCTGAAGGCTGAAGGCCGCCCGGCACTCGTCACCTATTTCATGGGCGGCGATCCCGACTACGAGACCTCGCTCGGCATCATGAAGGCACTGCCGGAAGCCGGCGCCGACGTCATCGAGCTCGGCATGCCCTTTTCCGATCCCATGGCTGACGGCCCGGCGATCCAGCTTGCCGGCCAGCGCGCCCTGAAGGCCGGCCAGACGCTGAAGAAGACGCTGCAGCTCGCCGCCGATTTCCGTAAAGTCGATACCGATACGCCGATCGTGATGATGGGCTACTACAATCCGATCTACATCTACGGCGTAGAGAAGTTTCTCGATGATGCGATTGCCGCCGGCATCGACGGACTGATCGTCGTCGATCTGCCGCCGGAAATGGATGACGAGCTTTGCATTCCGGCGATCCGCAAGGGCATCAACTTCATTCGCCTCGCGACGCCGACCACCGATGAAAAGCGCCTGCCGACGGTTCTGAAGAACACGACCGGCTTCGTCTATTACGTCTCGATGAACGGCATCACCGGTTCGGCGCTGCCGGACCCATCGCTGGTTTCGGGCGCCGTCAAGCGCATCAAGCAGCACACCGAACTGCCCGTCTGCGTCGGCTTCGGCGTCAAGACGGCCGAGCACGCCAAGCTGATCGGCGCTGCCGCTGACGGCGTCGTCGTCGGCACCGCCATCGTCAACCAGATCGCCACCAGCCTTTCCAAGGACGGCAAGGCGACACCGGATACCATCCAGGCCGTGGCGACCCTGGTGCGCGGCCTGTCGACAGGCACCCGTTCCGCCCGCCTTGTTGCCGCCGAATAGTTTTCCCATATAGGCCTCTCAGCAATCCCCTGCGGATTGAGGGAAAAGGCCTATGGGCATTTGGCGACGACTGGGTTATCGATACATTCGTCGATTAGGAGTTTCGAATTGAACTGGATCACGAACTACGTCCGCCCGCGGATCAATTCCATGCTGGGCCGTCGCGAGGTTCCGGAGAATCTCTGGATCAAGTGCCCGGAAACGGGCGAAATGGTCTTCCACAAGGATCTGGAAGACAACAAGTGGGTCATCCCCGCTTCCGGTTTCCACATGAAGATGCCGGCGAAGGCTCGCCTTGCCGATCTCTTCGACAATGGGGAATACGAAGCCCTGCCGCAGCCGAAGGTGGCGCAGGACCCGCTGAAGTTCCGCGATTCGAAGAAATATACCGATCGTCTCAAGGACAGCCGCATCAAGACCGAGCAGGAAGACACGATCCTTTCCGGCCTCGGCAAGGTGCGCGGCCTGAAGCTCGTTGCCATCGTGCATGAATTCAACTTCATCGGCGGCTCGCTCGGCATGGCTGCCGGCGAAGCCATCGTGAAGGCTTTCGAGCGCGCGATCGCCGAAAAATGCCCCGTGGTCATGTTCCCGGCTTCGGGCGGCGCACGCATGCAGGAAGGCATTCTGTCGCTGATGCAGCTGCCGCGCACGACCGTTGCCGTCGACATGCTGAAGGAAGCGGGCCAGCCCTATGTCGTGGTTCTGACCAACCCGACCACCGGCGGCGTCACGGCCTCCTATGCCATGCTTGGCGATATTCATCTCGCCGAACCCGGTGCCGAAATCGGCTTTGCCGGCAAGCGCGTGATCGAGCAGACGCTGCGTGAAAAATTGCCGGAAGGCTTCCAGACCTCGGAATATCTGCTGGAGCACGGCATGGTGGACATGGTCGTGAAGCGTCACGACATTCCCGACACCCTGGCGACGCTTCTGAAGATCCTGACCAAGGCGCCGGCAAACGATGTGCCGGCCAAGAGCAAGAATGGCGCTGCACTGCCGGTGGCAGCGAGCGCCTGACATCATCGATTGCCGACAGGCGGAGGTGCGGGATGACGTCTATGGACCAGTCCGCAATGAGCGAGGCAGCACGGGAGATCGAGAAGCTCATGGCGTTGCACCCCAAGGGCTTTGATCTTTCTCTGGAGAGAATAACCCGGCTGCTCGACGTCCTCGGCAATCCTCATCAGAAATTGCCGCCGGTAATCCATGTCGCCGGCACCAATGGCAAAGGCTCCGTCACGGCTTTCAGCCGCGCGTTGCTCGAAGCCGGCGGCTATAGCGTACACGTCCACACCTCGCCCCACCTCGTAAACTGGCATGAGCGCTATCGTATCGGTGTCAAGGGTGGTCGCGGCCAGCTTGTCGACGATGCCGTGTTTGCCGATGTGCTGAGGCGCATCGCCAAGGCCAATGACGGACAGAAGATCACCGTCTTTGAAATTTTAACGGCAGCGACCTTCCTTCTCTTTGCCGAGCATCCGGCAGATGTCGCTGTCATCGAGGTCGGCCTTGGTGGCCGTTTCGACGCTACCAACGTCCTTTCCGATCCGGCCGTATCGGTCGTCATGCCGATTTCGCTCGATCATCAGCCCTATCTCGGCGATCGCGTCGAGCTGATCGCGGCGGAAAAGGCCGGCATCATGAAACCGGGCCATCCGGTCGTCATCGGCCATCAGGAATATGATGCCGCGCTCGACGTGCTGATCTCGACGGCCGAGCGGCTCCGTTGTCCGACCGCTGTCTTCGGCCAGGATTTTTCGGCTCATGAGGAATACGGCAAGCTGGTCTATCAGGACGAGTTCGGTCTTGCCGACCTGCCGCTGCCGCGTCTGCCGGGTCGCCACCAATATGGCAATGCCGCCGCCGCCATACGCGCCGTCAAGGCCGCCGGTTTCGTCGTCACCGAAGCGATGATGGAAAAGGCGATGACCTCGGTGGAATGGCCGGGGCGCCTGCAGCGGCTGACGGAAGGCGAGCTGGTGGCGCATGCGCCCGAGCGCGCCGAGATCTGGGTCGATGGCGGCCATAATCCCGGCGCCGGCGAAGTCATCGCCGAGGCCATAGCCAATTTCGAGGAACGCCAGCCGCGGCCGCTGTTTCTCATCATCGGCATGATCAACACCAAGGATCCGATCGGCTATTTCAAAGCCTTTGTCGGCCTGGCTGAGAAGGTCTATTGCGTGCCGATCCGCGGCAGCGATGCCATGATCGATCCGGTCATCCTGGCGAATGCCGCCTATGATGCCGGCCTCATAGCCGAGCCCATGTCCAGCGTTGTCGAGGCGCTGGATGCGATCAAGGCTCTGGCTGTGCCGAATTCACCCGCTCCGCGCATCCTGATCGGCGGTTCGCTTTATCTCGTCGGCGATGTCCTTGCCGACAACGGCACGCCGCCGCGATAACTGAAGCGAGCTTGACGATCGCTCAATAAAAAAGCCCCACCGAAGCGGGGCTTTTTGTTTCATGCGATCGATACCGATCAGGCTGCGCTGGAGATCCAGTTCTGCAGGGCCGTCTTGGGGGCGGCGCCGACCTTGATGTCAGCGACTTCGCCGCCCTTGAACATGGCAAGCGTCGGGATCGAGCGAACGCCGAACTGGGCGGCCAGTTCCGGGTTCTCGTCGATGTTGAGCTTGGCGACCTTAACCTTGCCTTCGAACTGCACGGCAAGTTCTTCGAGGGCCGGAGCGATCATCTTGCACGGACCGCACCATTCGGCCCAGAAATCAACGACGACAGGCTCTGCAGACTGCAGCACTTCGGTGGCGAAGTTGGAGGTATCGACTTTAACGGTAGCCATAGGCTGCTCCTTACCAGAATTTGCGGGTTGCTAGATATGTGATGGTGCGGTGCCCAAATTTCAATATTTGGTATTTCACTTTGTTTGGAGCTCTGCAAGCGCCAATGCAAGAGCCCTGTCTGACAGCGTATGGATCGAAGCATTTTCGGTATAGACCAGCATGCAGTCGACACGCTTTCCCGGATAGAGCGGCGAAAGGATCTCGCGGTAGATCGCAAGCTGGGCTTTGTGCGCGAAGGGAATACTGCTTTCCTCGCCGGGCGGCACGCGGTTCGTCTTGTAGTCGAGAATGACGACACGGTCGTCGAGGTCAGCCAGCCGGTCGATACGGCCGGAGACGGCATAGGATTGGCTACGGAGCTTCAGCGTGCCCATGATCGAGACTTCCGCCTGCGCATGGGTGCTGAACGTGCCCTGCAGATCCGGATGCGACAGCAGCGCCATGACGGACTTCACCAGTGCATCTTGTTCCGCCTGCGACCAGAAGCGCGCGGCCCGCTCGACATAGCGCCGGGCGGCATCGGCCCGCTCCTCGGGTGCGATCTCGGGCAAGGTCTGCAGCATCCGATGGATGAAGCGGCCCTTTTGCAGGGCGCGATCCGACTTGGCTTTCTCGCCGAAAAGCGCCGAAGTCACCAGCAGATCGTCGGCTTCCTCATCGATGACGGTGCCGACGCCGGAGGGGCTGAGCGGCCGCGGCAGGCTTCTTTGCGGCGGCAGCGGCCGGCTGAGACTGTCAGGCAGGCCAATGCGCTCCGAGCGCTTCTCATGCTCCCTTGCGGTCTCGAATTCGAGCTGAACCTGGGCAACCCGCCAGCTCAATCCCTCCCAGTCGCCGTCAGGTCCGGTGAAGGTCTTCTGCGTGCAATGCTGCTCATCCCCGCGCAGCGCTGCGGAAATCATGGCGTGCCAGGTATCGGCATTTTCGCGGATGCCGCGGTAGCCGCAGATGATCAGCCGGTCGGCGGCGCGCGTCATGCCGACATAGAGGAGGCGTCGATATTCCTCTTCCGCCAGCGCCTGCAGCCGCGCGGTATCGGCCTGCGTCAGTGAATTGGCAAGCGCCGAGACCGGAACCCAGATCGGCAGCGGGATCTCGTTCCTGCCAGTTTCGATCAGCCGCATCTTCGGCAGGTGTGTATGGGTGAAAGCCTTGCCGCCGCCATCGACAAGGAAGACGATCGGCGCTTCCAACCCCTTCGAAGCATGCACCGTCATGATCCGCACTTCGTTGCGGCCCTTGTCCTGCTCGCGCTTGACCGTCGGCGCTTCCAGCTCCAGCGTCGAGATGAAGGATTGCAGGCCGGACAGGCCGCCCGTTTCATGATCGAGCGTGAAGGTCAGGAATTCGTCGAGGATATCGCTGACTTCGGTGCCGAGGCGCGCGAGAAACTGCCGCCTGCCGCCAAAGCTGCCCAGCACACGCGCATAGAAATCATGGACAGGAAGGCTCCTCGACAAGGCAAGGAAGGTTCGCAGGCGCTCGACGACTTGGTGGAACCGTTCATGGCCGTCTGCGGCAAATCTTTGCAGGTGGCTCCAGACGCTTTCCTCGTCGTCACGATAGGCGGCAACGGCAAAGACATCCTCTTCGCTGAGGTCGAACAGGGGGCTTTTCAGCAGAGCGCAAAGCGAAAGATCGTCTTCCGGCAGCAACAGGAAGCGGCCGAGCGCCAGAAGATCCTGAATGGCGATATGGCTGGTCAGGACAAGACGGTCGGCGCCGGCGACGGGAATGTTGCCGCGCCGTTTCAAAGCGCGCGTCAGCGCGTTGACGAAGCTGTCGCGCTTGCGCACGAGCACGAGAATGTCGCCCGCCTCGATGAAGCGGGCCTTGCCCTTCTCGATGATCTTTTCCCGGCCGACAAGATTGCCGATCATGTGCGCCATCCGCCGTGCCAGAATGGCGGCCGGCGCACTCTCCGGAGTCGAATCGAACGGTGCCGTCCAGTCCTCCTCCTTCGCGGCCGGTTCCGGTGCGATTATCTCCCAGAGGTCGACAGCGCCGGGATGGCCGATGCGGCTGGAGCGATGCACCACCGGCTCGTTGACGGCGCTGAGCCCCCGGGCATTCTCAGGGCTGGTGAAGACATGGTCGACAGCGCCGAGCACATCGGCGGTCGAGCGGAAGGAGAGGGGCAGGCGGATCGATGAGAATTGCTGGCCGCTCGCCGCCACGCGCCGCCGCGTGCGGTCGCTCTCCTCGGAAAATCGTTCGGGCCGTGCACCCTGGAACGAATAGATCGATTGCTTCTCGTCACCCACGGCAAAGATCGTGCGTAGCGTCGGCCGAGCGCTTTCGCCGGAGAAGAAATCCTCTGCCAGAGACTGTATGACGCTCCACTGGATGGGACTCGTATCCTGCGCCTCGTCCACGAGAATGTGGTCGATGCCCTGATCCAGCTTGTAGTGAATCCATGGCCCGACGCCTTTCTTGGTCAGAAGATCGGCCGTGCGGGTAATGAGGTCTTCGAAATCGAGCTGGCTGCGGCGCTTCTTCAGCTCCTCGTAGTCGCGGTTCAGGCGATCGGCAAGAATGAGGGCGGCATGGGTGGCGCGATACATCCGCATCAGCTTCAGCCGGTCACGGCAGGCAACGACATGGGCGCGTGCTTCACCGACGGCTTCCGCGAGTGCCGGCGCATCCGCAAGCATCGCCTTGACGAAGAATTGGCTGTCCGATTTCGGTTCGCCTTTGGCGGTCAGCATGGCCTTTTCGAGGATCTCGGTGCGTGCAAGCGGATCTGCCTCGCGCTTGGCAAGCCGCAGCGCATAGGCAATTTCCTGTGCCTTGGCGCCACCCTTGTCATCGGCGAGTTTGAGGTAAAGCTCCAGGGTTGCGCCCGAGAGGCCGGGCAGCGGCCAGTATTGCTCCGCAATGCTCGTTTCCGTCTCGCCGGGGGAAAGGCCGAGCCGGGTAAGCAGTGCTGTTTCGATGCCGCCCTTGCGGTCGGCGCCCTCCGTGAAGCGCCTGATGGCATTGCGATTGGCGACGATATCGCCGAGCAGGGTTTCGAGGCCGGATTCGTCGCCGAGATCGAGCACATAATCGAAGGCCCGCGCCAGTTCGGCATCGCCATGCGGCGTGGTCGACGTCAGCAGCGCGCGGCGTGCATCGTCGAGCAGCACTTCGGCGGCGCGATCGTCGAGAACGGAGAAATGCCCGGCGACGTTCGCCTCGAGCGGGAACTGATGCAGCAAGGCTTCGCAAAAGGCATGGATGGTCTGGATCTTCAGTCCACCCGGCGTTTCCAGCGCCTTGGCAAAGAGACGGCGCGCCTCTGCGAGCTTGAAGAGATCCGGCTCCCTGCCTTCGATATCGGCGATGCGTTTCTTCAGCTCCTCGTCCGGCATTGTCGCCCAGGCTGCGAGTCTGTCGAAGACACGGTTCGACATTTCGGAAGCCGCGGCCTTGGTATAGGTGAGGCAAAGGATGGCCGAAGGTCGCGCGCCGGCCAGAAGCAGGCGAATGACGCGTTGCGTCAGCACATGCGTCTTGCCGGAGCCGGCATTGGCCGAAACCCAGGCCGAGCGTTCGGGGTCGGAGGCGATCGATTGCTGGATGGTCGTCCAGCCGATCCAGACGCCGGGATCGTCGCTCTCGGGCAGCGTGGCGATGTCGTCGGCGGAAAAATCACTCATCGCCGCCGCCTTCCTGCTCGCTTTCCGCCGTCGACCATTCCGAAACGCGGGCGAGGTGATCGTAGTCGCCGCCATATTCAAACTGCTGCGCCGGGATCAGCCGCGAGGAAAAGCCCTTCTCGCCCGACTGCAGCAGCGAGACGAATTTCACCAGCTGATCCATCGACTCCTGCGCGAGATCCATAGCCGACTTCGTTTCCGTCTTGCCGCCACGGCTGGAATTTTCGTTGTTGACCTGGTCTACCTTGAAGCGGTCGCCGGGTCGCAACCGCACGTAAAGCAGGTTTTCCGGCACCAGCGTGCCGATATTGCGGAAGGCGCCAGCCCTCAGCGCATAGGCCTCCAGTGCCAGCTGCGGATCGAGCAGCGCGCGTGCCTGTGGCGGTGAGGGATTGTAGCCGGTCTTGTAATCGATGAGATCGGCGCCCCTGTCGCTCTTGATGTCGATGCGGTCGGCGACGCCCGTCAGCCGAATACCGATCGGCTCGATCTCGACGCCAGCCGGCACTTCCGTCGCCGTTTTGCGCACTTCGGGCCGTCGTTCCGCTTCCCAGACAAGAAAGGCGCGTGCGACTTCGCGGAAACGCGGGCGCCAGACGCTATCGATATGAACGGGCAGCCGTTCGGCATCGAAGAGATCCGCGATGATCCGATCCATGGCCAGCGTCGCATCCGGCGTGCCGGCCACGTGCCCCTCGCGGATGAAGCGGTCGATGATCTTGTGGTAGAGCGTGCCGCGTTCGGCCGGGCCGGGATCGCGGTTGAACGGGTCGACCGGATCGAGCCGCAGCACGCGCCGGGCATAGATCGAATAGGGATCGCGCCGCAGCCGGCCCACTTCGCTGAAGGAGTAGCTCTTCGGCTGCAATTCCACGGGCGGCTTTGGCGCAGGGCGCAGTGCCGGTGCCTGGTTTTCGCCCTCGTCGATCATCGCGGCCCAATGGCGATACTGGTCGCCGCGGGCCTTCATGTCCTCTTCCAGTTCCTTGCCGCCGAGTGCGATCAGCCGCTGCAGCCAGCGCGACGCGACCGTCGGCGTCGAGCCCTGGCGCAGCGCGCGGGAATAGATCAGGTCGCGGGTGCCGTTCGCCATTTCGAAGTCATGCGCGAGCTGGCCGATGCGGCGCTCCGGTGGTTCCAGGCCGATTTCGGTCTTCATGCTGCGGGAGATAAAGGGGTTGTTCGCCGTCTGCCCCGGCCAGGAACCCTCGTTCAACCCGCCAAGGATCAGCGTATCGACGCTTTGCAGGCGCGCTTCCAGCGTACCGAAGATGAAGAGGCGGGGATGGCTGAGCGCACGCGGCTTCACCGCCTGGCCGACACAGAGCGCCGCCATGATGTCGATCCACTGCACGCCGTCGGCTTCGAGCTGGCCATCAGTCTCGATGACGTCCCGGAGCAGGCTGGCAAGCGTATCTCCGGCCTCGCCGGACCAGAGGCCCGCCAAGCTGCTACGCTCGTCGACGGCGGCGGCTTCAAGGGCGCGGCCGGTGCGTTCCGCCCAGTCCGAAAGCGTGAGAAGCCCCTCCGTCGCTGGCAGGGAAAGCGCCGATACCAACGGTTCGCAGGCGGCCGTCACCCGCTGGGCCAGGGCGCGCGCATGCTCGATGGCCTCAGGCGGCAGCGATTTGCGCCATTGCGGCGCATGGCGATCATTGGCCTGCTCTGCCACGCGGTCATCGAGCAGGGCTTCCAGCCTGCCGATATCGACATCGGCGACGCCGCCCCTGAGCGCTAGGATCTCTAGCGCATCGACGCCCGGCCCGTGTGTTTCCGCCGGCAGGCCGAACAGAGCAAGCGGATGTTTCAGCAATGCGACGACGGCAACGGGATCGCCGGGGCGAAGGGACGCCTCCAGCAGCAATTGCAGCAGCGTGCCTTGCGGCGTCGCGTTCAGCGGCGTGCCGGCCGAATCGTCGGCGGTGATGCCGAAGCGGGCAAGTTCGGCTGTTACCCGTCGGGCGAGATTGCGGTCGGGCGTGATCAAGGCCGCCTGGCTTTCGCCGCCGTTGCGGCCGGGCTTTTCCAGCGCCAGCCGCAAGGCGATGGCGATTGCGGTCGCTTCCTCGCGCTCGTTCGATGCCTCGATCAGGGAAACGTCTGCGAAAGCATCGGCAATCGCGTTGTCGGTAAGCGTCTTGCGCCAGCTTCCCCAGCCGCTCGTCGCTTTTGCCGGTGCCAGCGCGCGCGAAAGGATCTGCGCCCGCATCCGCATCGTATCAGCGGCTTCGGTAACAGTTTCGACATCGCGCCGGGTGACGCGCAACCGCTTCAGCAGCAGTGAGAGGCCATATTGCGGATGGCTGCGCGTGGTCGGATCGGCTCTTTCGCCGATCGATATCTCCGGTGCCACGAGCTGCCAATCCTCTTCGGGCATTGCAAGATCGAGGCCGGGCAGCACGATCACGCCTTGTGGCAGCGAGGCGACCGCGGCGATCAGCTCCGCCGTTGCCGGGACCGAGCCGGTCGAACCGGCAATGATGACAGGTCCGGGATGCCGCATGGTCGATATCCGCTGCACCTCAGCGCGCAGGACGGCATTACGATTGCGGGCGGGTGAGGACTTGCCGAGCTCTTCGAGGCGCGCCGGCCAGAAGGCGCTGGCAATCGCCAGGAATTCGGCCGTCAGCTGCCACCAGAGCGCATGATCCTCCGCGTTGAGATTGGCAAGCTCGCTCCATTCGCGATCCTCGGTTTCAAGGGAATCGATGAGTTCGGCGAGATTGCGCGCGAGCCAAATGGCATCAGCCGGGCTTGCCGGTGCCACGAGCGGCGAATCCGAGTGGATGTCGCGCACGATCTGCGGCAGCTTGTTGCGCCAGGCAAGGATCAGCCGCGCCAGTTCCAGGAGCCGCGCCGTGTTGGCAAGCGGCTGCGCCAGATCGGCCGTTTCGGGCATGGCTTCCTCGAAATAGCCGCTGTCGTCGTCGGTTTCGCCAAGCGGGCGAATGACCGGCAGGATGGCGGAGCGGCCGCCGAGCAGATCGACGAATTCCGAGCGCAGCACGCGCGCCGCGCGTCGCGTCGGCAGGAAGATGCTGACCTTTGCGAGCGATAGCGGGTCGTCCGGATCATGACGGAAATGCTCGGTCAGTCGGCCATCGCAGAGCGCCGTCGCAAGGGTTTTCAGGAAGGGCAGGCCTGCCGGAATCGTCAGAATGCGCTGCCGGTGTCCGCCCGCCATAGGCTCACGCAAACGCCCGGAAGTTCCGGATCGTTTCCTCCGCCTCGCCGACTGCCTCCGGCGTGCCAACGGTCAGCCAGTGGCCGTCAAGCATGGTGCCATAGAGCCGGCCCCTGGCGATCGCCTTGTCGTAGTATGTGTTGATGTTGAAGGCATCAGCTGGTGCGTCGTCGAGAAACGACGGATTGATGACCAACGTGCCGGCATACACGACGCCGTTGCCGGTGACATCGCTATAGCGTGAGAGACGACCATCCTCAGCCATGCTGAAATCATTCTTGCCGTTGTGGCCTGTCGTCTTCTCTAACGCCACGCAGAGCATACCAAGGTCCATGTGATCCACGTCGAAGAATCCGGCTAAGCGATCAAGGTTCGTCGGTTGGCCTTCTTTTTCCCCAATCCAGAAGAGATCCGAATTCATGACGAAAGCGGGATCACGGCCGAGGAGCTTCAATCCCTTGGCCAACCCACCGCCATTATTCATAAGCGCGTCCCGCTCATCCGAGATCAGGATGTCCAGTTTGCGGTAGCCGCGCAGATGCGCTTCCATCTGGTCGGCATGGTGATGGACATTGACGACGACCTGCTCGACTCCGGCTTCCGCCAGGGCATCCAGCGCATAATCGATCATCGGCTTGCCGGCGATCTTCACCAGCGGCTTCGGGATGGTATCGGTGATCGGCCGCATGCGGGTTCCAAGCCCCGCGGCCAATACCATGGCTTGCTTGATGGTCATTTCGTCTCGAACTCTCAATTCGCTATCTGATTTCCATAGCACAGGGCCGGAAAGCCGTCGCGGGGTCTTGGTCCGCTATGCCCGACCTATCCCGGTCTTCTCGCACCATTCGCGTAAGGGTGCGAGCGCTTCGTGTTCGAAGGCGATGGCGAGATAGGCGAGCGTGCGCGGCATATGCTTCAGATATCCCGGCTTGCCGTCCCGCTGCAAGAGCCGCACCCAGAGGCCGGCAAGCTTGCAATTGCGCTGCGCCGACATGATCGCCCAGCTCTTCAGGAATTTGGCCTCGTCGAAGCCGCCCTGGGCACGGCGCAGTGCGAGATAGTCTGACATCAGCTGGTCATGCAAATCGCGCTCGATCGTCACCCGCGCATCCTGCACCAGCGAGGCGACGTCGTAGGAGGTCGGGCCGATCATCGCATCCTGGAAATCGATGATGCCGACGCGCTTTATGCCCTGCTGATGGGCTTGCCAGATGATGTTAGGCGAATGCATGTCGCGCAGCAGCAGGTTCTTTTCCGCGTCTTCGAGCTGATCGATGAGCTTGTCCCAGATCGCCAGATAGTCGGCGCGTTCCTCGTCGCTTGCAGGCGTGCCGCGCTTCCAGGGCAGATGCCAGTCGAGAAGCAGCCGCGCTTCCATCTTCATTGCGGTCCGGTCGAAATCCGGAATGTGATGGACGTGGTCCGGCGTGACCGGAATATCATGAGGAATGGAAAGACCGTGCAGATGTGCGAGGCAGGCGACGCTGGCGCGATAGCGCTCGGCAATCGGTTTTCCTTGCGTGTCGAGCACGCCGTCGGTGCCGAGATCCTCGATCAGAAGAATGCCCTGGTCGTAGTCCGCCGCGAAGATTTCCGGGGCAGCGAAGCCGTTCTCGCGCAGGATGTTGGCGATCGCCACGAAGGGATAGGTGTCCCAGGCAAGATGCGCGACCTTGGGGTAGGGCTTGCCATCGAGCACAGGCGGCCCTTCCGGCAGGCCTGGCCAATCCATCAGGATCACACGGCGCCCCCCATCCTTCGGATAGGCGGATTCGTAAGCGCGCAGCGAGGCATCGCCCGTGAGGAATCGTCTGCGGGCGCCACGATAGCCGTGCGCATCGAGAAAGGCGCGGATAGCAAGCACGCGCTCGATGCGTGCCATCTGTTTGGCCGGTGCCGTGATCGCGACCCGCCGTCCTTCGCCCTCATGCGTGAGCTTGAGGTCGATGCGCTCTTTCGGCAGCTCGCCTTCTGCCATTTCGGGCCATTCCACGAGGCAGATGCCCGTCTGCAGGGCCTCATCGAAGCCGAGTTCCACCAATTCGCTGGGATCGCCGAGGCGGTAGAGATCGAAATGCGAGATGGGAATGCGCAACTCGTAGGATTGCACGAGCGTAAAGGTCGGGCTTGGCACATCGAGTTCGGCATCGTCGGCCATGGCCCGCAGCAACGCGCGTGCCAGCGATGATTTGCCTGCCCCGAGATCGCCCGACAATGCCAGACAGTCGCCAACCTTCAATGCCAGCGCCAAGTCCTCGCCAAGCTGGGCCGTGGCGGCATCATCTGCGAGGAAAAGGGAAATACTGCTCTTTGAGGCTGTCATTCTGCTGCGACGGAGTGGGGCAATTCAGCCGAAGGAATCCGGCAGGTGACCGTGGTTCCCTTGCCTGGCTGGCTTTCGATCGAAACCTCGCCTTCATGCAGGCTGACAAAGCTTTCGACGATGGAAAGGCCAAGGCCAGCGCCGCTGCGCTTGCCGCCCTTGCCGCCGGAGGCGAAGCGGTTGAAGACGCTGTGGATCAGCTCTTCCGGTATGCCGGGGCCCTTGTCTGCGACCGAGAAGACGAAATCCGCGCCTTCGCGGCCGCATTTCAGCGAGATCGTCGATCCCTCGGGCGCGAAATTGGCGGCGTTGGTCAGAAGCTTGAGCAGGATCTGCTTCAGCCGCTGCTGATCGGCAACGATCGAGCCGAGATGCGCCGGAACGGTAATTTCCAGCGTCACACCGCTTTCCTGCAGCCGATCGGCAATCTGCATGGAGACTTCGTCGAGCAGGTCGGAAAGCACGATCTCGGAATAGTTCAGCCGCATGATGCCGGCGTCGAGCGTCGCGAGGTCGAGAATGTCGTTGACCAGCGTCAGAAGTACCGAGGAGGAGGTCGAGATATGGTCGATATATTCGGCTTGCCGGTCGTTCAGCGAGCCGATGCCCGGCGTCTTCAGCAGATCGGTGAAGCCGATGATATTAGTCAGCGGCGAACGCAGCTCGTAGGAAACATGCTGGACGAAATCGTTCTTCAGCTCGTCGGCCTTCAGCAGCGCGTCGTTCTTCTCGGTTAGAGCGCGCTCGGCACGGACGCTGTCAGTCTTGTTGACGAAGGTCAGCATGGTCTGCGCGTTCGGCAGCGGAATGACGGCGTAGTCGAGCACCAGATTGGAGTAGAGTTCCAATGTCCCTTGCGAGGATGGCCGCTCGTCGTCAAAGCTGGTGATCTGCTCGGCAAAGCGCTTCCAGCCGTCGGGCCGGTCGTAGGAGGGAGCACAAGCTTCGGCCAGAGCCTGGATATGCGTGTCGGGCTTCGCCTGCGCCTCGGTGATGTTCCAGAGAATGCGGAAAGCCGGGTTGGAAAGCCGGATGCGGCCATCGGGACCAAAAACGGCAACGCCTTCGGAAAGGTGGTCGATGGTTTCGCCCTGGACTTTGACCAGCGTGTTGTAGCGGGTTTCGAGATCGACCTGCTCGGTCAGGTTCTCGAAGACCCAGGTGGCGCCGCCCTGCGGATGCGCCGTCGCGAAAACCCGCAGAATCTGGCCATTCGGCAGGTGCCAGAGATCGGTCTGCGTGTCGAGCGCGCGATAGACGGAAAGGACGCCGTCCTTCCACGACTTCCAGCTCAGCTGTTCCGGCAGTTTCTTGGCGCTGCGCAGCCTGTCTAGAAGCTCGCTGTTGTCGGGCCGCTTCTCGAGAAACGCGATGTCGAGTTCCCAGAGCTGGACGAAGGCCTGATTGTAGAATTGCAGCCGCCTGTCGCCATCGAAGATCGCAACCGGGGTCGCCAGATGATCGAGCGTTTCAGCATGGCTTTTCAGCGTGCGTGCGAGTTCCGCGCGGACGGATTCCGCTTCGGACACGTCGATGGCGATCCCGGCCGAGCCGTTCGGGGCTTTGACGTCGACGACGTCGAAGAAGGTGCGGTTGCCATGGACGACGGTCGAGATCTTGTCGTGGAACGGCGATTCAGGCGTGGTGGCGGCGCGAATGCGCTCGCGGGTCACGGTCGTCAGGAATTCCCGTCCTTCTCGCACGGCCTCATCGGTCGAAACTGCTTCCACCGCTTCGCCATAAGCCTGGTTGACCCAGGTGAGCGTGCCTTCCGCATCGCGCTGCCAGACCGGCAGGTCGATGGCATCAAGCAGGTTCTGGAAGGTGGAGATCGATGTCATCAGCCGGTCGCGCTCGATCTTCAGCTCGGCGAGTTCCGCGCGCAGATTGTTGAGCGCGATGAAGCGGACAAAAGCGCGCCCGCCGGAAATGCGGCCCTGCGCTTCCAGAATTTCGTCGCGGTTGGTTTCGACCACCATGTCGAAGCTCTGGCCGCTACCGCGCAGCTTGTCGATCGCCTTGTCGAGTTCGCCGGCCGACCATGATTTCAGCCAGCGGCCGAAGGCGAGGAATTCGTTGTCTTGTGGCGCGCCAGTCTCGATCGGAAGCTGTCCGAGCAGTTCCGGCCGCGCATTCTGGCCGTCCCAGATGACGATGCGGCGGTTCTTGTCAGCGATCAGCGCCTGATATTGCGAAATGCGCTGATTGGCATCGGAGAGCGCTGTGCGGATCTCGCGGCTTTCATTCTCCATATTGCCGCGCTGGCGGACCATCCACATGGTCGAGAGGAGTGCAGCGGAGATGACGCCGATGATGACGGAGAAGACGGCCATTTCCGAGGAGGTGAAGAGGCGCATGCTCGTCTGCGCGGCATCATTGCTCTGCGCGAAAACGGGACCCGCCAAGCCGGTCACGAGACCGCCGAAAACGCTGAACCGCAGCAGGCGGCTAAAGGAGGCCAGCCGGCCTTTGCCGCGCTTCGCTCCCGCCGAAAGCCGATCTGCACGGCCCCGCAGCAACTGCGCCGCCGCTTGGCGTAGCGCTGGTCGATGCAGGTTGTCTTCCCCTTCAAACATAAGAGGTCTGTCTCCGTCTTTCAGAGCATGATGCCGAAAAGTGTAAGCGGTTTTCGGATGACATCATGCTCTACTTATTTGATTGTAGATCGGATTCAGATTTTAGGCCGAACAGACCTAAAATCATCCGGCTCTACTGTGCCGCATCCTGACAAGACATCCCATTTTCATGGCTCCGGGCACGCCCGGTTCGTCACGAATCAAGTGTAAAAACAATACTGCCTAAGGGAATCTGCGGGAAGGGAGCTGGCTAAAAAATAAGCCCCGGCATTTGTCAATGCCAGGGCTACAAGATGTTGTGGATACTGTTTTCGTAATCAGTATCTGTAGTGGTCGGACTTGAACGGACCCTTCGGTGTCACGCCGATATACGAAGCCTGCTCTTCGGAAAGCTCCGTCAGCTTCACGCCGAGTTTGGCGAGATGCAGGCGAGCGACCTTCTCGTCGAGGTGCTTCGGCAGCACGTAGACTTCGTTCTTGTAGTGGCCGGGCTTGGTGAAAAGCTCGATCTGGGCCAGCGTCTGGTTGGTGAAGGAAGCCGACATCACGAAGGACGGATGGCCGGTGGCGTTGCCGAGGTTGAGAAGGCGGCCTTCCGACAGAAGAATGATGCGGTTGCCCTTGGCGAACTCGACCATGTCGACCTGCGGCTTGATGTTCGTCCACTTCAGGTTCCGCAGAGCGGCAACCTGGATCTCGTTGTCGAAGTGGCCGATGTTGCCGACGATCGCCATGTCCTTCATCGCACGCATGTGATCGATGCGGATGACGTCCTTGTTGCCGGTCGTGGTGATGAAGATGTCGGCCGAGGAAACGACGTCCTCGAGCTGAACGACTTCGTAACCGTCCATGGCGGCCTGCAATGCGCAGATCGGGTCGACTTCCGTGACCTTGACGCGGGCGCCGGCGCCGGAGAGCGAAGCGGCAGAACCCTTGCCGACGTCGCCGTAACCGCAGACGACCGCAACCTTGCCGGCCATCATGACGTCGGTGGCGCGGCGGATACCGTCAACCAGCGATTCCTTGCAGCCATACTTGTTGTCGAACTTCGACTTGGTGACCGAGTCGTTGACGTTGATGGCCGGAAAGGGCAGCAGGCCCTTCTGGCTGAGCTGGTACAGACGGTTGACGCCCGTGGTGGTTTCTTCGGTCACGCCCTTGATGGCGTCGCGCTGCTTGGTAAACCAGCCCGGCGAAGCCTGAAGGCGCTTCTTGATCTGTGCGAAGAGGATCTCTTCTTCTTCCGAATGCGGGTTGGAGAGCACGTCCTCACCGGCTTCGGCGCGGGCGCCGAGCAGAATGTACATCGTGGCGTCGCCGCCATCGTCGAGGATCATGTTGGAAACGCCGCCATCGGTCCACTGGAAGATCTTGTCCGTGTAGGTCCAGTAGTCTTCGAGGCTTTCACCCTTGATGGCGAAGACCGGAACGCCGGAAGCGGCGATCGCGGCAGCGGCATGATCCTGCGTCGAGAAAATGTTGCAGGATGCCCAGCGCACCTGAGCGCCGAGTGCGACCAGCGTCTCGATGAGAACGGCCGTCTGGATCGTCATGTGCAGCGAGCCGGTGATGCGTGCACCCTTCAGCGGCTGTGCTTCGCCGAATTCGGCGCGGCAGGCCATCAGGCCCGGCATCTCGGTTTCGGCGATCGTGATTTCCTTGCGGCCGAAGTCGGCAAGGCCGATATCCGCGACGATGTAGTCCTTTTCAGTGCTCATGAAGGTCTCCAGCCTGAACGATGCAGTCGCGCCGCGGGCAGACGCCTCGGCCGAATGCAACAAGAATTGCACGCTGACAGCGTGTGGATGATGCCGTGTAGCAGGCTTCAGGGTGGAAATCAATAATGATATAAAGAAGTCTTTATGTCTTTATATCCAGCTGGCAATCGCAGGCAAACGCCTAAATTTCCTCGCCGAACTTGTTGGCGACCAGCTGGTCGAGCGCCTCGAGCGCTTCGGCGGCCTGGTTGCCGCTTGCCGTTACCATTACACTGCAGCCGGGGCTGGCCGCCAGCATCATCAGGCCCATGATCGACGTGCCGCCGACCGTGGTGCCATCCTTCGAAACGGTGATCGCGGCGTCGTAGGCTTCGACGGTCTGCACGAATTTCGCCGAAGCACGGGCATGCAAACCCCGCTTGTTGATAATCAGGAGTTCCCGGGAAAGCTCGGTCATGGGGGCGGTGTTTGCCTCGTTATTTGCCACTGAGCACACGGCTGGCCACGTTGATATATTTGCGCCCGGCCTCCGATGCTTCCACCAAAGCCCTTTCCATATTGTTGTCGCCGCGCACGCCTGCGAGCTTGATCAGCATCGGCAGGTTGACGCCGGCGATGACCTCGGTGTGGCCGCTATTCATGACGGAGATTGCGAGATTGGAAGGAGTACCGCCGAACATGTCGGTGAGGATGATGACACCGTGCCCGTCGTCGGCACCGGCAACAGCCTGCAGGATATCCTGCCGCCGCTTGTCCATGTCGTCTTCGGGACCAATGCATACCGTTTCTATGAACTTCTGCGGACCAACGACATGCTCGACAGCATGCCGAAACTCTTCAGCCAGCTTGCCATGAGTGACAAGCACAAGTCCAATCATGATATTACTGCTCCCATCGCATACGCAAACAGGTGGCCCATATCGCAATGCAGCAATGTCGTCCACCAGTGGGGGGACATCTTGGCGATGAAAAGACGAAGTGCAAGCTTAAAATACAGGATTTGCGCGCCTGTGCGGGCCTAAATGGCCGATTCATCGAAACTCGCGCCGATTTTCGCCATTATTATGGCGAGCGGATTCGCAGAGGTTGCAGCCAATCGGATCAGCGGCAACCGGGCAGATGCGGTAATATCGATCCGCTCGCCTTCGGGTGGCATCCGTTCCGCCGTAGCCGGGTCGACGGGGCGGATGGCGAAGTGCATTTCGCCCTCGGAAATATAAGGCACGCGAACGATGCCGGTATAGCGGATTTCCATAAGCCCCGCGATCGAGGGCGGACATTTCGCAATAATGGAGCCGTTCTGTTCGCTAATCAGCACCCGGTCGTCCGCAATCAGGCTTGCCGCCAGTCCGAGCGGTTTGGCGGCGGCAAGGCAGGAGAAGGCAAGGGCGGATTTGCCGCTGCCCGAGGGGCCGAGGAACAGCAGCCCCGTTCTGCCGATGACGATCGCCGTTGCATGGATATTGGTCGTTTCGCCGGTCATGCGGCTGCTCATGCCGTCGTCTGGGCCGGCAGCGACAGGATGAAGCGGGCTCCGAGCAGCGTCGCGCCATCGCTATCGACGATATTTTCGGCGCGCAGCGACCCGCCATGCGCCTCGGCAATTTGCCGGCTGATCGAAAGGCCGAGGCCGGAATTCTGTCCGAATCCTTCGGATTCAGGCCGGTCGGTATAAAAACGTTCGAAGATGCGGTCGATGTTCTCGGCCTGGATGCCGGGGCCGTTATCCTCGATATAGATGACGCAGCGCGTCCGCGTCCGCGTCAGCCGGACGGTGATCTTGCCGGTTTCCGTCGGGACAAAGGAACGTGCGTTTTCGATGAGATTGGTCACGATCTGGCCGATGCGAAGATCGTGGCCGTCGATCGTGAACTTCGCCTTGTTGCCTGGCTTGCGGTCGACGACGTATTCGATCTCGACGGCCTTCTTGCTGTGTCCGACCTGCCTCGAAATCTCGATCATGTCGCGCAGCAGCACTTCCATATCGAGCGATCTCGCATCCGAACGGGCGAGCTCCGCGTCGAGGCGCGATGCGTCGGAGATATCGCTGATCAGGCGGTCGAGGCGGCGCACGTCGTGCTGGATCACATCCATCAGCCGTTTCTTGGAATCGTCGCTCTTGGCAAGCGGCAGCGTTTCGACGGCGCTGCGCAGCGAGGTCAGCGGGTTCTTCAGCTCGTGGCTGACGTCGGCGGCAAAACTCTCGATCGCATCGATGCGGTCGTAGAGCGCTGAGGTCATGTCGCGCAGCGCAATCGACAGATTGCCGATTTCGTCCTGGCGAGCGGAAAAGTCCGGGATTTCCTCACGTTCCTTCGCCCCGCCGCGGCGCACGCGGATGGCGGCGGCAGAAAGCCGGCGCAGCGGATTGGCTATCGTGGAGGATAAAAGCAGCGACAGCACGACGTTAACGAGGGTCGCAACGCCGAAGACGCGCATGATCGCGAGACGCTCGGCATGGACGATCTTGTCGATGTCGCCGGCCTGGGTAGAGAGCAGCAAGACACCGAGAACGGCGCGGAAACGCTGGATCGGAACGGCGACCGAAACGATCAGTTCGCCTTTCTCCGTGGTGCGGACCACTGCGCCGCGCACGCCGGTGAGCGCGTTCATGACTTCCGGATAGATGGAGCCGTCGCCGCCGGGCGCTTCTTTATAGACAGGCAGGTTGCCCGGCTGCAGCATCTTGTTGAGCAGGCCGCTGAACCAGTCGGACCAGCTCTGCTTCTCGTCTTCGACGGGCGGCAGATCGTAGCGCAGCACCTGGCCGCGCGAATAAAGATGGCGGCTGTCGAGCAAGAGGTTCGCATCGGCATCGAAGATGCGGGCGCGGGTGCGTGTCGGCGAGATCAGCCGCGTCAGCACCGGCGCCACCTTTTCCGGATCGATCGGGAATTCCAGATCCTCGTCGTTCGGAACGGGCGTGATGCTCTGGCCGGCCTGCAGTTCCAGCAGCTTCTGCGGATCGATGGTGATGGAGTTGGTGTCGACCGATGCCGAAGCCGAGACGGCACCGGCGATGATCTCGCCCTGCGTCAGCAGGCTTTCGACGCGGGCGTCGATCAGGCCCTCGCGGAATTGGTTGAGGTAGAGAATGCCACCGACAAGCACGACGAGGGCGGCCAGATTGAAGAACAGGATGCGCCGCGTCAGGCTTGAGAACACGGCATTGCCGAAGATGCGGCGGATCAGAACGAACGGATGAGTCCAGCGACGGCGCGCGGGCCGAGCGCCGCTCGGGCTTTCCGAGTCGTCTATGTCTCTGTCCTGCACCAGCTGTGCCAAGCCTACGGCCCTTTCGAAGAACGGGATCGGCGATCCCGTCCGCATGCTCTTATTCCATTGGGTGCCGTATGGTCCAGTTAACTATCAGGCAGCTTCGCGGAAGCGATAGCCCACGCCATACAGCGTCTCGATCATATCAAAATCGAGGTCGACCATCTTGAATTTCTTGCGCAGGCGCTTGATGTGGCTGTCGATCGTGCGGTCGTCGACATAGACCTGCTCGTCGTAAGCCGCATCCATCAGGGCGTCGCGGCTCTTGACCACGCCGGGGCGCTGCGCCAGCGAATGCAGGATGAGGAACTCGGTGACGGTCAGCGTGACCGGCTCGCCCTTCCAGGTGCAGGTATGGCGTTCCTGGTCCATGACGAGCTGTCCGCGTTCCAGCGAACGGGCTTGCTGCGTAGCGCCCGGCTTGGCGGCGGTTGCGCCACCGGCAGCATTCGCGGCTTCGCGTGCGGAGGCACGGCGGAGCACCGCCTTGACGCGTTCGACCAGCAGACGCTGCGAGAATGGCTTGGTGATGAAGTCGTCGGCGCCCATCTTCAAGCCGAAGAGTTCGTCGATCTCTTCATCCTTCGAGGTGAGGAAGATCACGGGCAGGTCGGATTTCTGGCGCAGGCGGCGCAGCAGTTCCATGCCATCCATGCGTGGCATCTTGATATCGAAGATCGCCAGTTGCGGCGGCCGGGCCAGCAGGCCGTCCAGCGCCGAGGCTCCGTCCGTATAGGTCTCTACCTTATATCCCTCTGCTTCCAAGGCAATCGATACGGAAGTCAGGATATTGCGGTCGTCGTCAACGAGCGCGATTGTCAACATGGTGTTCGTCTCCGTCATCAGTGCGCGTCTCCCGGATTTGGAATCCAGCCCAGGCGGTCTGCCAGCTCGGTCGGCGGTAACCTGGCGCGCTTATGGGGATAAAGGTGGAACAAATTGTGGCAAAGATAAAGGGGAGGATTGTTGCCGAGAAAAACCCTTGCGCATTAGTTGTGCGACGAAACGTCCCGCCGCCCCTTATTCAAACGATTTAAAATTATCGAAATTTATTTAAATCGATTAAATAACTGATATCATTAAACATTTCTTGCTTCTGGCTCTTGTGCTTTTAAAAAGAGCCCTCTACGCTTTAGGCAATTCTAACGGCCAAGCCCCTTTGTAGAGGAAAAAGTGATGGAGCAATTCGGCGTCCGCAATCCCGCGACTGAACTGGGATCGATCGGCCTGGGAGCCGCCGCCAGTGTGCACTATAACCTGATGGCAGCCCATCTTTACGAGGAGGCGATTCGCCGTCGTGAGGCCGATCTGACCGCCGATGGTGCGCTGAGAGCGATCACCGGACAGCACACCGGCCGTTCCCCGAAGGACAAGTTCGTGGTGCGTAACGCCACCACCGAAGACCAGATCTGGTGGGATAACAACAAGCCGATGTCGCCGGAGCATTTCGAGCTGCTGCACGAAGACATGCTGGCACACGCTCGCGGCAAGGACCTGTTCGTGCAGGATCTGATCGGCGGCGCCGATGTCGAATATGCTCTGCCGACGCGCGTCGTCACCGAATTTGCCTGGCATTCGCTGTTCATCCGCAATCTGCTGATCCGCCCCGATCGCGCAGCGCTCGAAAGCTTCGTACCGCAGCTGACGATCATCGACCTGCCGAGCTTCCGCGCCGATCCCGAGCGCCATGGCTGCCGTACGGAAACGGTGATCGCCTGCGATCTCGTCAACGGCATCGTCCTCATCGGCGGCACCTCTTATGCCGGCGAAATGAAGAAATCGGTCTTCACCGTCCTGAACTACCTGCTTCCGGAACGTGGCGTCATGCCGATGCATTGCTCGGCCAATGTCGGCCCGGAAGGCGATGCGGCGATCTTCTTCGGCCTGTCCGGCACGGGCAAGACGACACTCTCGGCCGATCCGACCCGCACGCTCATCGGCGACGACGAGCATGGCTGGGGCGAGAACGGCATCTTCAACTTCGAAGGCGGCTGCTACGCTAAAACCATCCGTCTGTCGGCCGAAGCCGAGCCGGAAATCTACGCCACGACGCGCCGTTTCGGCACCGTGCTGGAAAACGTCGTGCTCGACGAGCACGGCCGCCCGGATCTCGACGATGGCTCGCTGACGGAAAACACCCGCAGTGCCTACCCGCTGCATTTCATCCCGAATGCCTCGGAATCCGGCATCACCGGCCATCCCGAGACGATCATCATGCTGACGGCAGACGCTTTCGGCGTCATGCCGCCGATCGCCAAGCTGACGCCGGATCAGGCGATGTACCACTTCCTGTCCGGCTACACCGCCAAGGTCGCCGGCACGGAAAAGGGCGTCGTCGAGCCGGAAGCCACCTTCTCGACCTGCTTCGGCGCCCCCTTCATGCCGCGCCATCCGGCCGAATATGGTAACCTGCTCAAGGAACTGATCGCCCGCCATGGCGCTCGCTGCTGGCTGGTCAACACCGGCTGGACCGGTGGCGCCTATGGCAAGGGAAGCCGCATGCCGATCAAGGCGACGCGCGCATTGCTCGCCGCAGCCCTGAAGGGTGACCTCGACAATGTCGAATTCCGCACGGATGCGAATTTCGGCTTTGCGGTTCCGGTCGCTGTCGAAGGCGTCGAGAGCGCCATCCTCGACCCGCGCTCCACCTGGGCCGATGGCGAGGCCTATGATGCGCAGGCCAGGAAGCTGGTGCAGATGTTCGTCACCAACTTCGCGAAGTTCGAGGACCATGTGGACGGCAATGTCCGCGATGCGGCCCCGGGAATGCCGGTCGCTGCGGAGTAGATTTTTCGCAACAGCAATGACTCACGTGAAACCCGGCGGCCGATCCGCCGGGTTTTTCGTTTCACTGGATGTTTTCAAGCGCAATGCAATGTGGAATAGAGCGATTTCAGGAAAAGTGCTCAGCGGTTTTCCGCTTGGAATTGCGTAGACTGACGATAGAGCGGCGACGCGGCTTCAGCCGGATGTTCGCCGACCTCGGCAGGCGCGGAGAAGATCATGGCCAGCGAAGCGCTTTACATCAACGACCGGATCACGATCGCCGGCTGGGAGCTGACGGAACAATTCGTTCTGGCAGGCGGTCCCGGCGGCCAGAACGTCAACAAGGTCGCAACTGCAGTCCAGCTTTTCTTCAATGTCCAGAATTCTCCGTCGCTGACGGACCGCGTGAAGGCGAATGCGATCAGACTTGCCGGCCGTCGCGTGTCCAAGGAAGGCGTTCTGATGATCGAGGCCAGCCGCTTCCGCAGCCAGGACCGCAACCGAGAGGATGCGCGCGAGCGCCTGAAGGAGCTGATTCTCGAAGCCGCCGCCCCGCCGCCGCCGCCGCGCCGGAAGACCAAGCCTACAAAGGGCTCGATCGAGCGCCGACTGAAGGAGAAATCCGGGCGATCGGAAGTGAAGAAGATGCGCGGCAAGGTCGGTGGCGACTAGGCTTGGTTTTCGGGCTGCGGTTTTGGTTTGGTTGGGTCAAGATAGTCAAAAAACAGATCGTCAGGTGAGGCCGAATTCGTTGCAGCTATGTGCCTGGCCCCTCATCCTAATCTTCTCCCCGCTGAGCGGGGAGAAGGGACAACAGCGTGAAACAACAGACTCTCGTTGAAGCGACTAATTTGAGGCAAGAAGAGCTCCCTCGCCCCGTCCTGAGCTTGTCGAAGAGGGCGGGGAGAGGGCTGGGGTGAGGGGCCATGCGCGAGGATGCGGCAATGGCGCGCTGACCTGACCAGCAATGCTCAAAGGAAATATCGATGCAGCTCCCGAATGGAATTCGCCATCTGCCCGGATATCTCGATCGCCCCGCCCAGGAAGTGCTGGTCGAGGCTATCCGCGCCGTCGTGGCGGAGGCGCCGCTGTACACGCCCGTCATGCCCGGCACCGGCAAGGAAATGTCGGTGCGCATGACCAATTGCGGCTCGCTCGGCTGGGTGACGGACAAGCAGCGCGGCTATCGTTATCAGCCGACCCATCCGGTCACCGGTCGCCCCTGGCCGGTCATACCACCGCAACTGCTCGATTTCTGGCGCGATATAGCAGGCTATGAAAAGCCGCCCGAGGCCTGCCTGGTCAATTTCTACGGCGACGATGCCCGCATGGGCCTGCATCAGGATCGCGATGAGCGGGATCTCAAGGCACCTGTCCTGTCGATCTCCCTCGGAAACACCTGCCTGTTCCGCGTCGGCGGCCTTAACCGCAATGATCGCACGCTATCCTTCAAGCTTTCGAGCGGCGATATCGTCGTTCTCGGCGGCGAGGGGAGGCTGTGCTTCCATGGTGTCGACCGCATCTATCCGGCGACGTCGACATTGCTGAAGAATGGCGGGCGGATCAACCTGACTTTAAGGCGAGTGCAGCCCTGACCATCAGAGCTTCCGCAGCGCCACCTGTTCGATCAGATGATTCTTGCCCTTCTGCAGGATAAGGTCGGCGCGCGGCCGCGTCGGCAGGATGTTCTGGCGCAGGTTCTTCAGGTTGATGTTCTTCCAGAGCCCCTCGGCGATCGCCAGCGCCTCTTCCTCGCTGATCGAGGCGTAGCGATGGAAGAAGGAATTGGGGTCACGGAAGGCCGTCTCGCGCAGCCGCATGAAGCGGGCGACGTACCAGTTATGGATCAGTTCCTCGTCGGCATCGATATAGATCGAAAAGTCGAAGAAATCCGAGACCATCGGCACGATCTTGCCGTCGGCCGGCAGATGCCGCGACTGCAGCACGTTGATGCCCTCGAAGATCAGGATATCGGGGCGGTCGACCGTCTTGAACTCGTTCGGCAGCACGTCATAGACGAGGTGCGAATAGGAGGGCGCCTGCACATTCGGCTGGCCGGCCTTGATCGCCGAGAGGAAGCGCAACAGTGCGGCCGTATCGTAGCTCTCCGGAAAGCCCTTGCGCTGCATCAGGTTGCGGCGCTGCAATTCGGCATTCGGAAAGAGAAAGCCGTCCGTGGTGACGAGATCGACCTTCGGGCTCGACGGCCAGCGGCCCAACAACTCCTTCAGGATACGGGCTGTCGTGGATTTGCCGACCGCGACCGAGCCGGCAATGCCGATGACGAAAGGCGTCTTGGCGACATTGGAAAGGCTTAGGAAGCGATTGCGCTGCTCGAACAGAATCTGCGAGGATTCCACATGCGATGAGAGCAGTCGCGACAGCGACAGATAGATGCGCCTGACTTCGTCGAGATCGATCGGGTCGCCCATCGAGCGCAGCCGCTTCACTTCGTCTGATGTCAGCGTCAGCGGTGTGTCCGCCCGGAATTTCGCCCATTCTTCCGAAGAGAAGAAATAATAGGGCGAATAGGCTTTCGCCTCAAAAATATCGAGTGTTTCGGGCGCTGGCTCGCTCTTGGTCGCTATCGTCATCGCGTTCTTACCGGCTGGCCTTTTCTTGAAGGCCGGATTGTGAGGTGCGCCTTTCGAGCTCACCCATGACATTCTCTAACGGAATGCCGGCAATCTTCAATACGACTAAAAGATGATATAGCAGATCGGCGGCCTCATAAGTGAGGTTGTCGCGATCGTTGGCAACCGCTGCCATCACGGCTTCGATCGCTTCTTCGCCGAGTTTCTTGGCGGCTTTCGGCTGCCCGCCGGCAAAAAGTTTCGCCGTCCAGGATTGGTCCGGCGAAGCCTTGGAGCGCTCCTCGACGATACGTTCGAGGTCTGAAAGGGTAAATCCGCTCATCGCTCGCTGTCTCCTAATCCAGCCGCATGGGAATGCCGCGCTCAGCCATGTAGCGCTTTGCCTCGCCCACTGAGTAGGTGCCGAAGTGGAAGATCGAAGCGGCAAGCACCGCCGTCGCATGGCCTTCCTTGACGCCGGCAACGAGATCGTCGAGATCGCCGACGCCGCCCGACGCGATGACGGGCACGCGCACCGCATCGGCAATCGCCCGCGTCAGCTCCAGATCGTAGCCGACCTTGGTGCCGTCGCGATCCATGGAGGTGACGAGCAGCTCGCCGGCGCCGCGCTCGACCATCTTGCGGGCAAAATCGACGGCATCGATGCCGGTCGCGTTGCGGCCGCCGTGGGTGTAGATCTCCCAGGCGCTCATATTGTCGCCATCGAGCGCCTCGGTCCGGCGGCGCTTGGCGTCGATCGAAACGACGATGCACTGGTTGCCGAACTTGTCGGCCGCTTCGGCAACGAAATCCGGATTGTTGACCGCCGCCGAATTGATCGAAACCTTGTCGGCGCCACAAAGCAGCAGCTTGCGGATGTCGGCGATGGTGCGCACGCCGCCGCCGACGGTAACGGGCATGAAGCATTGTTCCGCCGTGCGGGCCACCACGTCGAAGATGGTGTCGCGATTGTCCGAGGAGGCGGTGATGTCGAGGAAGCAGAGTTCGTCTGCACCGGCAGCGTCATAGGCTTTGGCGGCCTCGACCGGATCGCCGGCATCGACGAGATTGAGAAAGTTGACGCCCTTGACGACGCGGCCGTCCTTGACGTCGAGGCAGGGGATGACGCGGGCTTTCAGGGTCATTGCACTGCCTCCTTGGCCTGCTTGATCAGGGCCAGTGCCTCTTTCGGATCGATCCGGCCATCATAGAGCGCGCGGCCGGAAATCGCACCTTCCAGTTTGCGGGCATCCGGCTGTGTCATGCGACGGATATCGTCCATCGAGGCCAGCCCGCCGGAGGCGATGACCGGAATGGAAACGGCCTCGGCCAGCTCCAGTGTCGAGTCCCAGTTAATGCCTGTCAGAATGCCGTCGCGGTCGATATCGGTATAGATGATTGCCGCAACGCCGGCGCCCTCGAATTTCCTGGCGAGTTCGATGACGCCAAGCTCGGAAGCTTCGGCCCAGCCTTCGACCGCCACCTTGCCACCCTTGGCGTCGATGCCGACGGCGATATGACCCGGGAAATGGCGGCAGGCTTCCACGACAAGCGCTGGATCGCGCACCGCCACCGTGCCGAGGATGACGCGGGCAAGGCCGCGTGACAGCCAGTTTTCCATGTGCTCGAGCGTGCGGATACCGCCGCCGAGCTGCACCGGGTTCTTGGTTGCCTTGAGAATGGCGTCGACGGCAGCGCCGTTCACGGTCTCGCCGGCGAAAGCGCCGTTGAGATCGACGACATGCAGCCATTCGAAGCCCTGGTCTTCAAAGGCTTTCGCCTGCGCGCCGGGATCGGGGTTGTAGACGGTCGCCTGCTCCATGTCGCCGAGCTTGAGGCGCACGCATTGCCCGTCCTTGAGGTCGATTGCGGGAAAGAGAATCATGTTTTTGTCCTTTTAGCGCGAGCCTTACGGCTTCCAGCGCAGGAAATTGGCGATCAGGGCAAGGCCGAGCTTCTGGCTCTTTTCCGGATGGAATTGCGCGCCGGCGATATTGTCGCGGCCGACAAAGGCGGTCATCGGCCCGCCATAGCTCGTCGTCGCGATGACATCGTCGCCGTGGTCCGCTGCCAGATGGTAGGAATGGACGAAATAGGCATGCAAACCGTCCGGCCCGGTCGCAATCCCGTCGAACAGAGCATGCGGGTGGCGCAGCTCCAGCGTGTTCCAGCCGATCTGCGGGATTTTCAGGCCGGGGTCGCTGGGCGTCATTTCCTTGACGTCGCCCCTGATCCAGCCGAAGCCTTTCGTGATCGTCTTTTCCAGCCCGCGCGACGACATCAGCTGCATGCCAACGCAGATACCGAGGAAGGGGCGGGCCTTGTGTTCCACGACGTCGATGACCGCTTCCGCCATGCCCGGCACGGCATCGAGGCCCCGACGGCAATCGGCATAGGCGCCGACGCCGGGAAGCACGATGCGGTCTGCGGTGGCGACACGCTCGGCGTCATCGGTCAGGTCGATATGTGCGTCTATGCCCGCCTCGCGGGCGGCCCGTTCGAAGGCCTTGGTGGCCGAGCGTAGATTGCCGGAACCATAGTCGATAATCGCGACCCGCATGGTCAGCGTCCTCCGTCATAGCCGGGAAGGCCGAAGCTCGGGCCCGGGCGGCTGGTATTGGTATTTTTGGCAGGAATATCCCAATTCTTTGGATGGATATCCGGGCTTGCTTCCTGCTCGATGCCGGAAAAATGGATTTCCTCCGCGGTCGCCAGATCATGGGCCGAGACGAGGTTCTTGATCTTCCAGCCACGGCCGATGAGGCGATCGCTGATCGCATGTGGCCCTTCAAGGGCTGCAAGAACATGCACACCCAGCAGCAGCGCGGCCCCGGCAGCGAAAAAGCCCGGCTGGCGCATCAGTTCCAGCGCAATGCCCTGCAGCAGGAAAGCGGTGATCGCATACAGCCAAAGCCGATGGAAAAGCATCCAGAGCGTCGGAAACAGGAACGCCTTCCACGAAAAACCGTCACGGATGAACCGCGTCTCGTCGCGATACCGATCCGATGCTTCGGATCGGTTCGGCGCTCCGGGCGAGGTCAAAATCAGATAGCTTGCCATTCTTCACTTCCCCAGGTTGGGGCTCAGGCGAGCGTGCCTTTCGTCGAGGGCACCCGGCCTGCCTGCCGTGGATCGATCTCGGTTGCGGTGCGCAATGCGCGCGCAACGGCCTTGAAGCATGTCTCGGCTATATGGTGATTGTTGGCGCCATAATGATTGAGGATATGCAGCGTGATGCCGGCGTTCTGCGCCAAGGCCTGGAAGAACTCGCGCACCAGCTCGGTATCGAATGTGCCGATCTTCGGGGCGCTGAACGAAACGTTCCAGACGAGAAAGGGCCGGCCGGAAAGATCGACGGCGGCTTTCGTCATCGTCTCGTCCATCGCGAGGTCGATCGAGGCATAGCGGGTGATGCCGCGCCGGTCGCCCAGCGCCTTGGCAATGGCCTGGCCGATGGCGATGCCGGTATCCTCAACCGCATGATGGTCGTCGACATGCAGGTCGCCCTTGGTGTCGATGTCCATGTCGATCAGCGAATGTCGCGACAGCTGTTCCAGCATATGGTCGAAGAAGCCGACCCCGGTCGAAATCGTCGATTTGCCGCTGCCGTCGATATTGACGGAAACGGAGACCGAGGTCTCGTTGGTCTTGCGGGAAATGCTTGCCGTGCGGCTCGCTGCGGTCTCTGCCATGGGCTGCTCCATCGGAATACGGCCGTTCCTTATCAGGCGTATCGGGAAATATCCAGAAGTTACGCGTGGGCCTTACGCGTTTAGCCGGCTTGCCGCCATCATTCGGGTGCGGCCGCCATTTGCAATCGCAAAAACCCCTCTTACATAGTTGCTGACGGGGCCGATAAGCGGCCCGGCAGAAAGCCCGCCGGAACGGGGGCAAACAGGTGTTAAATGACGACAATCGTGACTATTCGCAAGGACGGCAAGGTCGTGATGGCTGGTGATGGCCAGGTGAGCCTTGGCCAGACCGTAATGAAGGGCAATGCGCGCAAGGTTCGCCGCATCGGCAAGGGCGATGTCATCGCCGGTTTCGCCGGCGCGACCGCCGATGCCTTCACCCTGCTCGAACGCCTTGAAAAGAAGCTCGAACAATATCCCGGCCAGTTGATGCGCGCCGCCGTCGAGCTCGCTAAGGACTGGCGCACGGACAAATATCTGCGCAATCTCGAAGCCATGATGCTGGTTGCCGACAAGAACATAACGCTCGCCATCACCGGCAACGGCGATGTGCTTGAGCCCGAGCATGGTGCGCTCGCGATCGGTTCTGGCGGCAATTATGCGCTCGCCGCCGCGCGGGCCCTCATGGATAGCGACAAATCGGCAGAAGACGTCGCCCGCCGCGCCCTCGACATCGCTGCCGACATCTGCGTCTACACCAACCACAATGTGGTTGTCGAAACGCTCGATGCCGAAGCCTAAGTTCCTCTCTTGATAGTTTCTAGCCCTGACAGGGAACATACGAAATGACCACTTTTTCCCCCCGCGAGATCGTTTCGGAGCTCGATCGTTACATTGTCGGCCAACATGAGGCCAAGCGTGCCGTGGCGATCGCATTGCGCAATCGCTGGCGCCGCCAGCAGCTCGAACCCGAGCTCCGCGACGAAGTCATGCCCAAGAACATCCTGATGATCGGCCCGACCGGTGTCGGCAAGACGGAAATCTCCCGTCGCCTTGCCAAGCTTGCCGGCGCTCCCTTCATCAAGGTCGAAGCCACGAAGTTCACTGAAGTCGGCTATGTCGGCCGTGACGTCGAACAGATCGTCCGTGACCTCGTCGAAGTCGGCATCGGCCTGGTGCGCGAAAAGAAGCGAGCCGAGGTGCAGGCCAAGGCGCATATGAGCGCTGAAGAACGCGTCCTCGATGCGCTGGTTGGTGCTACCGCGTCACCGGCGACGCGTGACAGCTTCCGCAAGAAGCTGCGCGACGGCCAGCTCGACGACAAGGAAATCGATATCGAAGTGGCCGACACCGGCTCCGGCATGCCCGGCGGTTTCGAAATCCCCGGCATGCCCGGCGCCAATATCGGCGTTCTCAACCTCTCCGAAATGTTCGGCAAGGCCATGGGCGGCCGCACGAAGAAGGTTCGCACCACGGTCAAGGATTCCTACAAGGAACTGGTGCGCGACGAATCCGACAAGCTGATCGACAACGAAGCGATCCAGCGCGAAGCCGTGCAATCCGCCGAAAATGACGGCATCGTCTTCCTCGACGAGATCGACAAGATCGCCGCCCGCGACGGCGGCATGGGTGCCGGCGTCTCGCGTGAAGGCGTGCAGCGCGACCTGCTGCCGCTGGTCGAAGGCACGACGGTTTCGACGAAGTACGGCCCGGTCAAGACGGACCATATCCTCTTCATTGCCTCCGGCGCCTTCCACGTCTCCAAGCCTTCGGATCTGCTGCCGGAATTGCAGGGCCGTCTGCCGATCCGCGTCGAGCTCCGGCCGCTGACCAAGGAAGATTTCCGCCGCATCCTGACCGAGCCGGAAGCCAGCCTCATCCGCCAGTACAAGGCACTGATGGAAACGGAAGACCTGAAGCTCGACTTCACGGATGATGCGATCGACGCTCTCGCCGACGTCGCCGTACATCTGAACTCCACCGTCGAGAATATCGGCGCCCGTCGCCTGCAGACGGTCATGGAGCGCGTGCTCGACGATATCTCCTACAACGCCTCTGACCGCGCCGGCGTGTCGGTGACCATCGATGCCGCCTATGTCCGCGAGCATGTCGGCGACCTCGCCACCAACACCGACCTGTCCCGCTTCATCCTGTAACTGGACAGCTCAAGGCGATCTAAAACAGTAAGCACTCGACAACGGGCCGTTAACTTTTTAGTTAGAGCGTGATGCCGAAAAGTGTGTGGGGTTTTCGGACGACATCACGCTCTACTTTTTTGATTCTAGAGCGGATTCAGATTTTAGGTCGACCTGACCTAAAATCATCCGCTCTAGTGGCCCGTTTCTTTGTGTCGGATGGCTTTATTCGGCCAAGATTATCCGTCAGGGACGCGCACGGAAACATCGGTTGAAACTTCGACAGGACAGCCATCTTGCGACGTATACTGATCACTCTTCTTCTGGCGGTCGTCAGCCTCTCCTGGGTCCCCGCCTATGCGGATGCGGCGACCTCGGTGCCTCCGGGCAATCGCAATGCCGAGCAGCCACCGGTTCCCGGCGCTTCCGTTCGCCGTACACGGGGTACGAACTCCACCTTCGACCGCAAGTATCAGAAGGTCCGCGAACTGCTGGCGACCGATACGAAGCTGATGTCGAAGATCAAGTCGACGGCACGGGCCTATGGCATCGAGCCGATCCACATCATCGGCGCGCTCGTCGGCGAACATACCTACAATGTCGACGCCTATGACGGCCTGCAGTCCTATTACGTCAAGGCCGCATCCTATGCCGGCCAGAGCTTTCGTTTTGCCTACAACGGTGAAAACGTCGATGATTTCGTCGCCCGGCCGCAATTCGATGCCTGTAAGGGCAAGGGTGATTCATATAGTCTCTGGACCTGCCGCGAGGATGTCTGGGAAGACGATTTCCGCGGCAAGACGGTCGCCGGCAAATCTTATCCGGACAATCGCTTCAGCGCGGTCTTCTTCCAGCCATTCTATGCCGGACAGACCTTCGGCCTCGGCCAGGTCAATCCGCTGACGGCGCTTGAGCTGTCGGATTTGGTCAGCCGTACCTCGGGCATCCCGAAGCTCAATGAAAAGGATGCCGGCGGCGTCTACAAGGCGATCATGGATCCGGATCTGTCGCTGGCCTTCGTTGCCGCTTCGATCCGCAAGTCGATCGACGATTATCGCTCGATCGCCGGCATGGATATCTCAGGCAATCCCGGCATCACCGCGACGCTTTATAATCTCGGTAACTCTCGCAAGCGCGCCGCGGCCCTCGCGGCCAAGAACCGTGGCTCTTCGCAGCCGGTCTGGCCGGAAGAGAATTACTATGGTTGGCTCATCAATGATAAGCTGAGCGATCTGAAGTCGTTGCTCTAAGAAGTTCTGCGCGACGTTTTATCGCCTGGATTTCACGGGCGGCGTTCCCCATATCGAACGGGTGCGCCGCTCCGGTCGTGTTCGTTCGGGAAATGGCTGGTTTTCGAGGAGAGTTGATCCCATGGACATGATTCCGGAAGCCTTCTCCCCGCCGGCGCCGATCCCGCGCACCATTCCGCCGTCGCGGTGGACTATCATCAAGACCATCCTGCGCAATCCGCTCGAGCTCTGGGGCGAGCCCTCCTATACGCTGCCCTGGATCAAGACCAAGTTCTTCAACGAGCGCACGCTGATCGTCAACGATCCCGGCCTGATCAAGCATGTCCTGGTCGACAACGCCGCCAATTACCGCATGGCCGATATCCGCCAGCTCGTGCTGCGGCCGATCCTGCGCGATGGCCTGCTGACGGCGGAAGGGCCGGTGTGGAAGCGCTCGCGCAAGGCTGTGGCACCGGTGTTCACGCCGCGCCACGCCCAGGGTTTCGCCGGCCAGATGCTGAGCCAGAGCCTGGACTACCTGCAGAAATACGAGGAGATCGGCGACGAAGGCGCGGTATTCGATATCGCTGCTGACATGACCGAGCTGACCTTCGTCATCCTGGCCGAGACATTGTTCTCCGGCGAGATCGTCACCGAAAGCACGAGTTTTTCCGACGACGTCAACGAGCTGCTGCACCGCATGGGCCGTGTCGATCCCATGGATCTCCTGCGCGCCCCTCCCTGGGTGCCGCGCGTCACCCGCATCGGCGGCCAGCGCATGCTCGACAAGTTCCGTGGCATCGTTCGCAACACCATGGACCAGCGCCTGGAAAAGATGCGTAGGGATCGCGCCAGCGCGCCGGATGATTTTCTGACGCTGCTTCTGGAAAAAGCCGGCCCCGACGGACTGACGATGGAGGAGATCGAGGACAATATCCTGACCTTCATCGGCGCAGGCCACGAGACGACGGCCCGTGCGCTTGCCTGGACGCTCTATTGCGTCGCCAACAGCCCGCACATACGCCAGGCCATGGAAGAGGAAATCGACCGGGTGCTTGCAACCGATGCAGAGCCGGTCGCCTGGCTTGACCTGATGCCGCATGTCCGCGCCGCCTTCGAGGAGGCGATGCGCCTCTATCCGCCGGCACCGTCGATCAATCGCGCCGCGATCGCCGATGACGAATGGACGAGCGCCACGGGCGAGCGCGTGACGATGGAGAAGGGCATCACCGTTCTCATCATGCCCTGGACGCTGCATCGCCACGAACTCTACTGGGAAAAGCCGCGCGCCTTCATGCCGGAGCGCTTTCTTCCGGAGAATCGCGCCAAGATCAACCGCTTCCAGTATCTGCCTTTCGGGGCAGGTCCCCGCGTCTGCATCGGCGCGACATTCGCGCTCCAGGAAGCAGTTATTGCCCTTGCCGTCATGATGCGCCGCTTCCGCTTCGACCTGACGGAGGACACCGATCCCTGGCCGGTGCAGAAGCTGACCACCCAGCCGCGTGGCGGTTTGCCGATGAGGGTGACGAGGCGATAGAACTGTTTTTGCCGCTTGCCAGCTAGCGGCTCGGCCCGGAAGGGTGCAATAACGGCATCACAGTGCATTCAAGGGCTGGATATTGTCGTGACGTCTCATTTCCTGCTCGGCATCGATACGGGTGGAACCTACACCGATGCCGTTCTCTTCCACGAAACCGATGGCGTGATAGCCAAGGCGAAATCGCTGACCACGCGGCACGATCTGGCCGTGGGCATTGCCGGCGCCGTCGATGCCGTTATCGCCAAGGCCGACATTCCTGTTGCGGCAATCGGCCTCGTGTCACTCTCGACGACGCTTGCCACCAATGCTTTGGTGGAAGGGCAGGGCGGTCGCGCCGGGTTGGTCATGATCGGTTTCGGCCCAGAGGATCTCAGGCGCGATGGTTTGGCGGATGCGCTGGGGTCGGATCCGGTGATCTATCTTCCCGGCGGCCATAATGTTCACGGCAATGAAAACCCGCTCGATCTGACGGCACTGCGCGACGCATTGCCGGAACTGGCCAAATCGGTGTCGTCCTTCGCCGTCGCCGGCTATTTCGCCGTGCGGAATCCGGCTCATGAAATCAGGGTGCGCGATTGCATCCGTGAAATCTCGCATCTGCCTGTTACCTGCAGCCACGAGCTCTCCTCCAAGCTGGGCGGGCCGCGCCGCGCCTTGACGACGCTGCTCAATGCCCGCCTCGTGTCGATGATCGATCGTCTCGTCGGTGCCTGCGAGGGATTTTTGGCAACACGCGGCATATCCGCGCCGATGATGGTGGTGCGCGGCGACGGCGCGCTGATTTCGGCGGACGAGGCGAAGCTGCGGCCGATCGAGACGATCCTGTCGGGTCCGGCCGCAAGCCTTGTCGGTGCGCGCTATCTCACCGGCCTCGACAATGCGGTCGTTTCCGATATTGGCGGCACCACGACCGATGTCGCCGTCATGGAGGATGGCCGGCCGCGGCTCGATGCCGATGGCGCGGTGGTCGGAGGCTATCGTACCATGGTCGAGGCTGTTGCCATGCGCACCTATGGTCTCGGTGGCGATTCCGAAGTGAAGATCAACGATCGTGGCCTTGTCGCCGCGTTCGAACTCGGTCCGCGCCGCTTGTTGCCGCTCAGCCTTGCCGCTCACATGCATGACGATGCCGTCCTGAATGTGCTGGAGCAGCAGCTGCGGGCGACGCATCTTGCCCGTAATGCTGGCCGCTTTGCGCTCCGCACTGGCGTGCCCGATCATCTCGCCAGCGGTCTGACAGCACCCGAGCAGGCGTTGTTCGACCGGATTGGCGCCGTTCCCGTTGCGCTCGACAAGCTTCTGACGATGACATCGCAGAAGGCGACTTTGGATCGGCTTGTTGCGCGCGGCCTCGTGCATCTGAGCGGCCTGACACCTTCGGATGCCATGCATGTGCTCGGCCGGCAAAGCCAGTGGAATGCCGAAGCGGCCCGCCTGGGACTGGCGCTGGCGATGCGGCTGAAGGATGGCTCCGGCCGCCCCATCGCGGCATCCGTTGAGGAACTCGCGCAGAAGATCGTCGATCGCCTCACCCGCCAGTCGGCCGATGTCATCCTTGCCGCCTGCTTGGCCGAGGACGGCGTGGCCGATCTCGATCCCGCCAAGTCCATCTCCATCGATCGCGCCCTTCGTCGCGCGCCGGGGATCGCCCGTTTCGCCATCTCGCTCGATCGGCCTTTGGTCGGGCTCGGCGCTTCCGCTCCGGTCTATTATCCTGCGATCGCCGAGATGCTGGCGACCGAGAGCGCCATTCCCGGTGATTCGGATGTTGCCAATGCCGTCGGCGCTGTCGTTGGCCAGGTGCGGGCCAGCGCCATCGTCTTCGTCACCATGCCGGAGGATGGCATCTATATTTTGAACGGAGCGGGCGAGAGTCTGCGTTTTACCGACGAGAGCCGGAGTTTTGCCGATGCCCGCTCGCGCGCGGTCGAAGCCGCTATGGCGCAGGCAAGGCTGAATGGTGCGGTGGATCTCGTCGTGGCGGTGGACGAGCAGGTGGATGCGCCCGAGGTCGAGGGCAATCGTAAGCTGATCGAGGCGCGGTTTATCGCCACTGCCAGCGGCCGTCCCCGCATCGCCACGGACTGATTATTTCCCTAAAGGCATAAATCTTTCGAACTATTGCCAAATTGACAGAAGTGAAAGCGTGAGCAAAGTGGCAACATGTAAAAACTGAGCCGTAGAACGGCCTTGAGGAGTATATGGCATGAGCCGCATTGAGAAACACGGGCTTCAGATCGAACAGGTCCTTTACGATTTCCTCGTCAAGGAGGCACTACCGGGTTCGGGCGTGGATGCCGATGCCTTCTTTGCCGGTTTTTCCAAGATCGTCCACGATCTCGCACCGCGGAACCGCGAGCTCCTTGCCAAGCGTGACCACATGCAGGCAGCGCTCGACGACTGGTATCGCAAGAACGGCGCCCCAGTCGATCTCGCCGCCTACGAAGCCTTCCTTCGCGACATCGGCTATATCGTGCCCGAAGGCCCGGCCTTTGCCGTGTCGACTGCCAACGTCGATCCCGAGATTTCCCACATTGCCGGCCCGCAGCTCGTCGTTCCCGTCATGAATGCCCGCTATGCGCTGAACGCGGCCAATGCCCGCTGGGGGTCGCTCTACGACGCCCTCTACGGCACCGATGCCATTCCGGAGACCGATGGCGCCGAGAAGGGCAAGGGATATAATCCCAAGCGTGGCGAGAAGGTCATTGCCTGGGTTCGCGATTTCCTTGATTCCACCGTGCTGCTTGACGGTGCCAGCTGGAAGGACGTTACCGGCCTCGCGGTCAAGGATGGCGTCCTGGCGATCACGACCAAGGGCGGTGCCGTAAAGCTCGCCGATGGCAGCCATTTCGCCGGCTACCTTGGTGATGCCGCCACCCCGACGCATATCCTCCTGAAGCAGAACGGCATCCATATCGAAATCGTCATCGATACGAGTACGGCCATCGGCAAGACCGATCCGGCCGGCATTTCCGACGTCCGCCTGGAATCGGCCATCACGACGATCATGGACTGCGAGGATTCGATCGCGGCCGTCGACGCCGAGGACAAGGCCGAAGTCTATCGCAACTGGCTCGGCCTGATGAAGGGCGACCTGACCGAGGACGTTGCCAAGGGCGGCAAGACCTTTACGCGCCGCCTCAATCCCGATGTCGCCTATACCGCGCCGGATGGCAGCACTTTCGATCTGCATTGCCGATCGCTGATGCTGGTGCGCAATGTCGGTCACCTGATGACCAATCCCGCCATCCTCGACCGGGATGGCAACGAGGTGCCGGAAGGCGTCATGGATGCTGTCATCACCGGCCTGATCGCCCTCTACGACATCGGCCCGAACGGCCGCCGCAAGAACTCGCGCACCGGCTCGATGTATGTCGTCAAGCCGAAGATGCACGGCCCGGAAGAAGTCGCCTTCGCCGTCGATACCTTCACGCGCGTCGAGGACCTGCTCGGCATGCCCAGAAACACCATGAAGATGGGCATCATGGACGAAGAGCGCCGCACCACGGTCAACCTCAAGGAAGCGATCCGTGCCGCCCGCGAGCGCGTCGTCTTCATCAATACCGGCTTCCTCGATCGCACCGGCGATGAAATCCACACCTCGATGGAAGCCGGCCCGATGATCCGCAAAGGCGACATGAAGCAGGCGGCCTGGATCGCTGCCTATGAGAACTGGAACGTCGATATCGGCCTCGAATGCGGACTCTCCGGCCATGCGCAGATCGGCAAGGGCATGTGGGCCATGCCGGATCTGATGGCCGCCATGCTCGAGCAGAAGATCGCGCATCCGAAGGCCGGCGCCAACACCGCCTGGGTGCCGTCTCCGACGGCGGCGACGCTGCACGCCACGCATTATCACCGCGTCAACGTTGCCGAGGTGCAGAAGAGCCTGAAGAGCCGCGGCCGCGCCAAGCTCTCGGATATTCTCTCCGTGCCGGTCGCCTCGCGGCCGAACTGGACGCCGGAGGAAATCCAGCGCGAGATCGACAACAACAGCCAGGGTATCCTCGGCTATGTCGTGCGCTGGGTCGATCAGGGCGTCGGCTGCTCCAAGGTTCCGGACATCAACGATGTCGGCCTCATGGAAGACCGCGCCACCCTGCGCATCTCGGCGCAGCACATGGCGAACTGGCTGCATCACAAGGTCATCACCGAAGCGCAGATTCTGGAAACGATGAAGCGCATGGCCGCCGTGGTCGATCAGCAGAATGCCGATGATCCGCAGTACATCGCGATGTCAGGCAATTTCGACGGTTCGGTCGCCTTCCAGGCAGCGCTTGATCTCGTCCTCAAGGGCCGCGAGCAGCCGAACGGCTATACCGAACCGGTCCTCCACCGCCGCCGCATCGAGCTGAAGGCAAAGCAGGCCGGATAGGCCTGCCGGAGGCACAGCTGAAAGACGCAAACAAAAAAAGCCGCCGGATCGATATCCGGCGGCTTTTTTAAATCCGAATGCCCAGTGATTACTGGATAACGATGACCTTGGTGCTGCGGCCCGGAAGAACGCGGCTGTAGAGATCGATCACGTCCTGATTGATTAGGCGGATGCAGCCAGAGGAGGCTGCGGTACCGATCGAAGCCCATTCCGGCGTGCCGTGCAGGCGGAACAACGTGTCCTGGCCCTTTTCATTGTAGAGATACATGGCGCGCGCACCGAGCGGGTTCGACAGGCCCGGGTTCATGCCGCCATCGACATATTTGGCGATTTCCGGACGGCGAACAGCCATTTCCTTCGGCGGATGCCAGTTCGGCCATTCCTGCTTCCAGGCGACATATGCGGTGCCGGACCAGGAGAAGCCCTGCTTGCCGACGCCGATGCCGTAGCGCATCGCTTCGCCATTGCCTAGAATGTAGTAGAGATGACGCTCGCGCGTGTTGACGATGATGGTGCCTTCGGCCTCATCCGTCTTGTATTCGACGATCTGACGGCGGAACTGCGGCTTCACCTTCTGGATCGGGATTGCCGGCAGCTGGAAGCCGTTGTCGCTCGTGACACCGTAGTCGCCATCGAAAGTCTTGATGGTCTCGGTGGCCGAATTTGCGGTTGCGGCCGGCGCTGCTGCGGCGGTGGTGGCATAGCCAGCCGATGCGAGCGTTGCGACAAGGCCGAGTGCGGTCATAGCATTACGGATGCGCATGGAAGTCTCTTGAATTTTCGTGGCGGGAAACGGATGGCTATCAACCATCTTTGTCTAAAGTTTATTTTCCATTAAACTTGGCTTTGCAAGCTGCTGTGGCCCTACAAAAATAGCGCCGGCGCGCAAATTAGAAGGACATGGTTTTTTTGCAACAACGCCGGGCCTGTCCCCGAGACAATTCATGACGATTTTGAACGTTTACAATAACAATCCGTTAATAGATGGCCGGCAGTCGGAGCGGGCCATGCTTGTACGCAAGGGCGTGCAACTATTACTGCATGACATGCGCCATGCGGTCTTGCCGGAGTTGCCGCTTGCCAGCGGTCGTCGCGCCGATCTCATCAGCCTTTCGGAAAAGGGCGAGATCTGGATCATCGAGATCAAGACCTCGATCGAGGATTTCCGCGTCGATCGCAAATGGCCCGAATACCGGCAGCATTGCGACCGGATGTTCTTCGCGACGCACAAGGACGTGCCGCTTGATATCTTTCCGGAGGATTGCGGGCTGTTTCTGTCCGACGGCTATGGCGCCCACATCATCCGTGAAGCGCCGGAGCATCGCCTGCCGCCGGCGACGCGCAAGTCGGTGACGCTCAATTTCTCACGCGCCGCCGCCCAGCGCCTGCTATTGGCCGAATGGGCGACGGGCAAGTCTTTCGCTTCCGAATAGGTCAGCCCGCTCTCCGGCACAATTCCGGACGGAAAACCGCTGCGCACTTTTCCTGGAATTGCTTTATTTCGGCGCGCGCTTGGCAAGAATGCGCTGCAGCGTCCGGCGATGCATGTTGAGGCGCCGGGCCGTTTCGGAAACATTGCGCTCGCACATCTCGTAGACGCGCTGGATATGTTCCCAACGGACGCGGTCCGCCGACATCGGGTTCTCGGGCACTTCCGCCTTCTCGCCGGGACGCTGCGTCAGCGCGGCATAGACGTCGTCGGCATCGGCGGGCTTGGCGAGATAATCGACCGCGCCGAGCTTGACGGCGGTCACCGCCGTCGCGATGTTTCCGTAGCCTGTCAGCACCACGATGCGCGTGTCGTCGCGTCGCTGGCGGATTGCTTCGATCACGTCCAGTCCGTTGCCGTCGCCGAGGCGAAGGTCGACCACGGCATGTTTCGGCGGGCTCGCCTTGGATTTGGCGACGCCTTCCGCCACTGATTCCGCCGTCTCCACGACGAAGCCCCGCGCTTCCATCGCGCGCGCCAGCCGGCGCAGAAAGGGACCATCGTCATCGACGATCAGCAATGTGGCATCCGGGCCTATGTGGGCTGCATCATCGTTCGCCCCGGCCTGCGGGGCTGTGCTCTCTTTATCCGTCATTCTATCTTCTATCCCGGCGATCATCCGCCTGCATATTCCTACCGATTTTGACGATCGCAGTTTTAAGCCGCGAAAATCATTTTGTCGAATTACTGTCGATTAACACGCGCGGCCATTCGACGCGGATGCGCGCACCTGGCGTTTCCGGATCGCGATTGCCGAAGGAAAGCGCGGCGCCCGAGCGTTCAAGCAGCGTCTTGGCGATGAAGAGGCCAAGGCCGAGTCCGCCCGCGGTGTCGTCACGCTGGCGCGAAGTGACATAGGGTTCGCCGATCCGCGCCAGTATTTCCGGCGAATAGCCATTGCCGTCATCCTCGATGACGATGGTCAGAGCGTCGGCTGTATAGTCCACCGTGACGGTCACCGTTTTACGGGCATAGTCGACGGCATTTTCGATGAGATTGCCGAGGCCGTACATGATGCCGGCATTGCGGCTGAGGACGGGTTCGCCGGAGCGCGGGCTCTTTTCGATGAATTCCAGATTGATCCCGAACTCGCGATGCGGCGCGATGATCTCCTCCATCATGGACGACAAAGTGAGCCGCCGCATATGTGCCTCATCCTCGGAGGAGAGCGTCGTTAGCCGCCGCAGGATATCGCGGCAGCGCTCGCTCTGGCTGCGCAGCAGTGCCACATCCTCGCGGAACCGGTCGTCTTCTCTGAGTTCGCGTTCCATCTCCTTGGCGACGACACTGATCGTCGCAAGCGGCGTACCGAGCTCGTGTGCGGCCGCCGCCGCCAGCCCATCGAGCTGCGACAGGTGCTTTTCCCGCTGCAGCACCAGCTCCGTTGCCGAGAGCGCATCGGCAAGCTGCGAGGCTTCCATGGAGACGCGATAGGCATAGAAGGCGGCGAAAGCCATGGTGGAAGCGATAGAGCACCAAACGCCCAACTGCATCACGCTGTGCACACTCACCGAAACGCCCTCATACCAGGGCAAGGGGAAGGGAGAGAAGGCAAGGCCGGTAATGCAGATCATCGCCAGACCTATCAGCGGCATGCTGTAGCGGATCGGCTGTGAGGCGAAGGAAATGATGACGGGCACGCAGACCAGCGCCGAGAAGGGATTGGCCAATCCGCCGGTAATCAGCAGCAGTCCACAGAGCTGCAGAAGGTCGAGGCTGAGCAGCGCGAAGGCCGCCGGCGCCTCCAGCCGGTGCGTCGGCGGGTAGCGCAGCGTCAGGAAGAAGTTGATCCAGGCGAGGCAGGCGATCAGCACGCAGCAAGGCAGGAGCGGCATCGGAAATTTCAGCCAGAAGGCGACGATCATGACAGTCACCGTCTGGCCGCCGACGGCAAGCCAGCGCAGGCGCACCAGCGTCTGCAATCTCAGCCGCCGGCTGGTGCGATGGCCTTCCTGCGCCTTCATCTCGGCCTCGGAGAGTTTTTCCAGTCCCCGGAAGAAGCGTGCCATTGTCAGGTCCCTCGTGGCTTGGCGCGTGTTGTCGGCAAGGCCTCGGCCGGATCTTCCGGCCAGGGATGCCTCGGGTAGCGGCCGCGCATATCGGCGCGCACGTCCTTCCAGGATCCGGCCCAGAAGCCCGGCAGGTCGCGCGTCGTCTGGATCGGGCGATGCGCCGGCGATGTCAACTCCAGCACCAGCGGCAATCTGCCGCCGCCGATCGCCGGATGCTGTTTCAGCCCGAAGAGCTCCTGAACGCGAATGGTGAGCAGCGGCTCCTCGCCATCATATTGAATGGGATGGCGCTGGCCGGTCGGCGCTTCGAAATGCGTCGGCGCCATCCGGGAGAGATCGCGCTGCAGCTCATGCGGCACCAGTGACATCAGCCCATTGGAAAGGCCGCCGGCCGAGATGTCGGAAAGGCCGCGCGCGTCAGTCTGAAACGGCGTGAACCATTCGTCGAGCCGTGCGGCCAAGGCTTCGTCGCTCATATCCGGCCACGGCTCGCCGATCGTCCTATATAAGAAGCCGATCCTGTCGCGCAGCTGCGCCGCCTCCTTGGAAAAGGGCAGGACGTCGATCCCCAGTTCGCGGATGCCCTCGGCCAGCGCCTTGGCTGCCTGCTCGCCGGAGGGGCGCGGCAGAGGCGTTTCCTCGAAGATGATGGCGCCGAGCCGCGTTGCTCGTCGCGCCCGCACCTGCCGGCTCGCTTTATCGAAAAAGCTCTGATCCTCGGTGCGGACCTCGCCCGGCAAATGCTCTTCGACATCGGCGCGGGAAATCTCCGCCGCCGCGAGAATGCGCGCCTGCGCCGCACGTCCCGTCAGGTCGGCGATGACGAGCATCTGCGATCCTGCCAGCCGCTCGGTCTCCGGCAGTTCCGCGCCGCGCCCATTGGCCATGACGAAGCGTCCTCGTCCGCCGCGCTGCAGGGCGATGCGGTCGGGAAAAGCATGCAGCAGCAATGCACCGGCAAAGGGTGGAATAGACGAGGCGGTGGGGCTGGTGTTGCCGCCGGCTGCCTGGGCGAGACGCCCGGCAAGGCGACGCGCGGCTTCCGCCCGCTCACCCTTTTCCGTCTTGAAGCGTCGCAGCCGATCTTCCAGATCGATGCTCTGCCCCCCAAGCCCCTGTTCCGTCAGCAGCACGGAAAGCAACGCCGCCTCGCGCGCCTGGCCGAATTCGCCAGCTGAAATCACCATGGCTGCCAGCCGTGGCGGCAAGGCGAGCTCCCGCATCAGCCGGCCGCGTGCCGTCAGCCCGTTTTCCGCATCGAGCGCGCCCAGCTGCCGGAGCAGGGTCCGCGCCTCGGCAAGCGTGGTTGCCGGTGGTTGGTCGACGAAAGAAAGCGTTGCGGGATCCTGTACGCCCCAGTGAGCGAGATCGAGCGCGAGACCGGAAAGGTCGCTCGAAAGGATCTGTGGCGGCGTAAAGGCCGGGAGTGCCGCCGTCTGCCCCTGATGCCACAGTCGAATGGCGATACCCGGCTCGGTTCGCCCGGCGCGGCCGGCGCGCTGATCGGCCGAGGCGCGCGATACGCGCACGGTCTCCAGCCGCGTAATGCCGGTCGAGGCCTCGAAGACGGGCAGGCGCTGCAGGCCGCTGTCGATAACGATCCGCACGCCGTCGATGGTGATGGAGGTTTCAGCGATCGACGTCGCCAGCACGATCTTGCGGGTGCCTTGCGGCGCGGGCCGGATCGCCGCATCCTGTTCTTTCTGGCTGAGATTGCCGTAGAGCGGCGCAATCACCGTCCCCGGCCCGAACCGGCCGTCGAGCCGTTCCGCCGTGCGGGTGATTTCTGCCTGTCCCGGCAGGAAGGCGAGGATCGAGCCCTGTTCCTTGATATGTGCGTCGAGGATCGCCCGCGTCACCGTATCCTCGACCCGCTCTCCTGCCGGCCTGTCCTGATGGCGGATCTCGATCGGAAAGCTGCGACCCATGCTCTCGATCACGGGCGGATGGTCAAGCAGGGCCGCGACACGCTCGACGTCCAGCGTTGCCGACATCACGAGGATGCGCAGGCCCTCCCGCAGCGCCGATTGCACGTCGAGCGCCAGCGCCAGGCCGAAATCGGCATCCAGGGAGCGCTCGTGGAATTCGTCAAAGATGACGGTGGAGATGCCGGTGAGTTCCGGGTCGTCGAGGGTCATGCGGGCGAACACGCCCTCGGTCACCACCTCGATGCGGGTCTTGGCAGAGATGCGATTGTCGAGCCGCATGCGATAGCCGACGGTATCGCCGACCTGTTCGCCAAGCAGCGAGGCCATGCGGGCAGCAGCGGCCCTTGCCGCCAGCCGCCGTGGTTCCAGAAGAATGATCCTGTCATCGCCGCGCCAGCCTTGACCCAATAGATAGAGCGGCACCAGCGTCGTCTTGCCGGCGCCGGGCGGTGCGGAAAGCACGGCACGCCGCTCGCTGGCGAGTGCCGCGCCGATATCGGCAAGCACATGCGAGACCGGCAGCTCCGGCAATGAAGGCACTCTATATGTCACGCCAGTCGGCTCCGTATCGCGCTATGTGGGATGGTGCCGGATCCGCATTGCGCAATCGTCGGCAAAGACCGGGCTCCCGTATCGATCAAGGCCGGTCGCGGCATCAGCGCCCGCGCCCGGCCTATAGTAAGAAGCACCATGCTCCGCTTCCCTTATGTGTCCGATGTCTATTAGGTCCTGGGTGGCTGGCTGGCAATGAGAGGTCGAGGGCGCGTGCCCATAGAGCCGAGAGAACCACTTTGCGAACGCTAATCCGGGCGATTCCGACCGAGACCGCAAAATGAATCCGGAAATCGCCCGCAATCAGATAAAAACGACCGCAATTCCTCTCGACATTACAAAAGTGTCTTTAAAATCAGTTAGTTACAAAAATGTCAGAATTTTTACAGTTGAGCTGTTGACTTGGTTCGGAGGTAGGGTCTATAAGCCCGATCACTGACGAGGGCGGCGGCGCTGCTGGCGACGAAGTCCTTCGCTCTAGTGTTTCCTAGAT
>JAAMEZ010000043.1 GCA_013322215.1 Martinezella rhizogenes | reverse complement strand
GATCATGGCGACCCTGCCGCCCGGCTTCAGCCATGAGTGGACCAGCCTGTCGGCCCAGGAAAAGCTCTCCGGCAATCAGGCAAGCCAGCTCTATGCGATCTCGATCCTCGTCGTCTTCCTGGCGCTCGCCGCCCTTTATGAAAGCTGGTCGATCCCACTCGCCGTCATGCTGTCGGTGCCGATCGGCATCTTCGGCGCGCTCTTGGCCGCGACCCTGTTTGGCCAGTCGAACGACGTCTATTTCAAGGTCGGTCTGCTGACGACCATCGGCCTGGCGGCCAAGAACGCCATCCTGATCGTCGAATTCGCCATCGAACAGCAGAACCAGGGTAAGAACCTGATCGACGCGACGCTGGTGGCGGCAAGACAACGCCTGCGACCGATCCTGATGACGTCGTTCGCCTTCATCCTCGGCGTGCTGCCGCTGGCGATCGCCAATGGGGCCGGCTCCGGCAGTCAGAACTCGATCGGCATCGGCGTCATGGGCGGTATGATCTCGGCGACCGTCCTCGGCGTCTTCTTCATCCCGCTGCTCTTCGTCTCCGTCCGCCGTATCTTCAA
>JAAMEZ010000041.1 GCA_013322215.1 Martinezella rhizogenes | reverse complement strand
TGGAAGGGGAAGGGGAAGGGGAACGCCGGTTGCCGCATGCCCGCCAGCCGCGTCAAGGGTAAAGCTTCGCCCGCTGCGCGGCCCTTGACCCGTCCGGACGGAGAGGCGGCGCCAAGGAGGGGTCAGGAAGGGCTGAAGAGGATGGCGACATCGCGAGGATGAGCCGCGTGTCTTTCCCGACGAGGCTGAAAGGAGCCCGCCCATGACTGTCTCTCCGATCCGAAAAGTCCTTGAAGGCATTGCCGATCGCCGGCAGATGTTCCGCATGTTCGACCGCCACGCGCAACGCCCGAACCGTTGGGAGGGTGACGACAGCGCACTTTATCGAGGCGAATGGTTCGAAGTTGCCCAGGCGCAACACGATTACATGTTCGAGATCCTGCCACCGCTGTTCATGCGGGGCGACATGTTCGCCATGCGCGAGTTCCTTACCGACAGCATCACCAGCATCTTTTTCACGCTGAAGATCGACGACCGGATGCGGTATTTCCATGCCTATTGCGACCTCGCTGGCAAGGGTTCGCCCGAACGGATGCGCGATGCGATCATCGAGCGCGAAACCCGGCCCGTTCGGGCAATGACGCGCGAGGAACGCCTGGACCACATCTGGTCGAGCACCCATGATGACTATCGCGGCTATGCCGGCGAGCGCTGGCCGGAACACGACCACGGCAAGCGGACCGTGCTGTTCTACGGCGGACGCCAGGGCACCGTCCTGAAGCTGCTCGACGACCTCACGGATGCGCAGATCGCATCGAAGCTGCCGGTGCACCTGCGCTACCTCCCTGACGCGATCGCGGCGTAACGGGAGGCGGCGATGTTCACCTTTTCCGTGACGGACATCCACGTCGTCATGATGCGCGGACGCCTAGACGCGCACCTCAATGGCGGCTTCCGCAATCCCCACTACGGCATGTTTCCGGGCCGCGATGAGAAGCCCGGTCTTTGGCTGGTCGGCGACGAGAGCGTGTACCTCATGTCCAACGGCAAGCTCGCAGAGGGGCAACGTCCGTTTGTCGTCTATGCCGAAGAGTGCGATCCGAAGTCGAACCCCGACTACTGGCACTACAAGCGCCAGCATTTCGGCGGCGATGACGGGATCGAGTTTCTCGACGGTGCCATGCTCGTGAAGCTAATCGCTGCCAGCCCCGCCTGCACGCATCTGAGGATCGCCTTCCACGGGGATTCGATGCAACTCACCGTGATCGCGCGAGACTAGCGATCCGCAGACGCTCGCCGTCCCGCGGCCGTCCAGCCCACCCAGTTCTCTTCATCCCCGCACGTCGTCAGCCGACTGGAACCTTCCAGGGGGGTGGCGACGCGCGCCTTCACCCAAGGAGATTCCAGCATGTCACATGACGATCCCTTCACCATCGATCTTTTCGGCAACACCGGGCTTTCGTCGGGCCTTGGCCTTGGCGTGACGGCCTTCGCCAGCAACTTCGAGCCCGACGATGATCCCGATCCTACAACTCCAGCGCCGGCCTTGCCGATCGCCGCGGTCGTGCGGCCGTCGTCCCCGGCGGGCCGTGCCCGTGGTCTGAACTTCCATCTCGCCGATGACCGTGGTCTCGCCCGCAGCTGGAAGGACCGTGCGCGCGACAATATTGCCGCGATCCGGCTCGCGGCCGAGATCGAGGCGGACGAACGTCCTGCGACGCGCGAGGAACAGGAGATGCTGATCCGCTTCACCGGCTTCGGCGCGTCCGATCTTGCCAACGGCGTCTTCCGCCGTCCCGGCGAGCTCGAATTCCGCAAGGGCTGGGACGACATCGGTTCCGATCTCGAGGATGCGGTCGGCGAGACCGACTATGCCTCGCTTGCCCGCTGCACCCAGTATGCCCATTTCACCCCGGAGTTCATCGTCCGGGCGATCTGGTCTGGCCTTCAGCGTCTCGGATGGCGCGGCGGCCGGGTGCTGGAGCCGGGGATCGGCACGGGCCTGTTTCCGGCGCTGATGCCGGAAGCGCTTCGTGATCTGTCGCACGTCACCGGCGTCGAGCTCGATCCCGTAACGGCACGCATCGTACGGCTTTTGCAGCCGCGAGCGCGGATCCTCACCGGAGATTTTGCGCGCACGGAGTTGCCGGCGAGCTTTGACCTTGCCATCGGCAATCCGCCTTTCTCGGACCGGACCGTCCGTTCCGACCGCGCCTATCGCTCGCTCGGGCTGCGATTGCACGACTATTTCATTGCCCGGTCGATCGACCTGTTGAAGCCCGGGGCTTTCGCAGCCTTTGTTACCAGCTCCGGCACGATGGACAAGGCGGATTCCTCGGCGCGCGAGCATATTGCCAAGACGGCGGACCTGATTGCCGCCATCCGCCTGCCGGAAGGCAGCTTCCGGGCCGACGCGGGAACCGACGTCGTCGTGGACATCCTCTTCTTCCGTAAACGCAAGGTCGCCGAGCCCGAGGGCGATCTTTCTTGGCTCGACACGGACGAAATCCGGCCCGCCACGGAGGATGAGGGCGCCATACGTGTCAACAGGTGGTTCGCCCAGCATCCGGAATTCGTGCTCGGTACCCACGCGTTGACCGCCGGTCCTTTCGGCGAGACCTATACATGCCTTCCGCGTGACAGCGAGGATCTCGCCGCGGCGCTGTCGGCCGCCGTCCATCTTCTTCCGGAAGGCCGCTATGACGGCGAGCCCACCGCGATCGATCTCGATCTTGAGGGCGCGACCGAAGATATTCCTGCCGATCTTCCGTCCGGCCAGCATGTCCGCGAAGGCAGCTTCTTCTTCCACAACGCCCGAGGCCTCATGCAGGTGATCGATGGCCAGCCGGTCACTATTACGGTCCGAAAGGGCCGCAGCGCGGACGGTATCCCGGAGAAGCACGTCCGGATCATCAGGAAGCTGATCCCGGTCCGTGACGCGGTACGTCAGGTGCTGAAGGCCCAGGAGCTGGACCAACCCTGGAAGGATCTGCAGGTCAAGCTGCGCATTGCCTGGTCGAGCTTCGTGCGCGACTTCGGCCCGATCAACCACACCACGGTCTCGATCAACGAGGATCCGGAGACAGGCGAGACGCGCGAGAGCCATCGCCGGCCTAATCTCCAGCCGTTCGCAGACGATCCCGATTGCTGGCTGGTCGCCTCGATCGAGGACTATGACCTCGAAAACGATACGGCAAGGCCCGGGCCGATCTTCACCGACCGTGTCATCTCGCCGCCCGCGCCGCCGGTGATCACCAGTGCGGCGGATGCGCTCGCCGTGGTGCTCAACGAACGTGGGCACGTCGATCTCGACCATATCGCGGAACTTCTGCACCGTAATCCCGAAGACGTCGTCACTGAGCTTGGCAGCGCGATCTTCCGCGACCCCGCCGACGGGTCCTGGCAGATGGCCGACGCCTATCTGTCCGGTCATGTCCGCGAGAAGCTCAAGGTCGCGGAAGCTGCGGCCGCGCTCGAGCCCGCCTATGAGCGCAACGTCTCGGCGCTCACTGCCGTCCAGCCGGTCGATCTGCGCCCGTCGGACATCACCGCGCGCCTCGGCGCTCCGTGGATACCGGCTGGAGATGTCGTCGCCTTCGTCAAGGAGACGATGGGAACCGATATCCGGATCCATCACATGCCCGAACTGGCGTCATGGACCGTCGAGGCCCGCCAGCTTTCCTACCTCGCCGCCGGAACATCCGAATGGGGAACGGACCGCCGCCATGCCGGCGAACTGCTGTCCGATGCCCTGAACAGCCGGGTGCCGCAGATCTTCGATACGATCAGGGACGGCGACAGCGAAAAGCGGGTTCTCAACGTCGTCGATACCGAAGCGGCCAAGGAAAAGCTTCACAAGATCAAGCAGGCCTTCCAGCGCTGGATATGGTCCGATCCCGATCGCACCGACCGGCTGGCACGCGTCTATAACGACCGCTTCAACAACATCGCGCCGCGAAAGTTCAACGGCGATCATCTCAAACTTCCAGGCGCCTCAGGCGCCTTTGTTCTCTACGGGCATCAGAAACGCGGGATCTGGAGGATCATCTCGGCCGGCTCGACCTATCTCGCCCATGCCGTCGGCGCCGGCAAGACCATGACGATGGCAGCAAGCATCATGGAGCAGCGGCGTCTCGGCCTGGTCGCCAAGGCGATGCAGGTCGTGCCGGGGCATTGCCTTGCGCAGGCCGCGCGCGAGTTCCTGGCGCTCTATCCCACGGCTCGCATCCTCGTTGCGGACGAGACAAATTTTTCGAAGGACAAGCGCGCCCGGTTCCTGTCGCGCGCGGCGACGGCAACCTGGGATGCGATCATCATCACGCATTCCGCCTTCAGGTTCATCGGTGTGCCGGCGGTGTTTGAACAACAGATGATCCACGACGAACTGGAGCTCTACGAAACCCTACTCCTAAAGGTCGAGGATGAGGACCGCGTCTCTCGCAAGCGCCTCGAGCGCCTGAAGGAAGGGCTGCAGGAGCGGCTCGAAGCGCTTTCCACCCGCAAGGACGATCTCCTCACCATCGCCGAGATCGGCGTCGACCAGATCATCGTCGACGAGGCGCAGGAGTTCAGAAAGCTCAGCTTCGCAACCAATATGTCGACGTTGAAGGGCGTCGATCCGAACGGCTCGCAGCGGGCCTGGGATCTCTATGTGAAATCCCGTTTCATCGAGACGATCAATCCCGGCCGGGCGCTTGTCCTCGCTTCGGGCACGCCGATCACAAATACGCTCGGCGAAATGTTCTCTGTCCAGCGGTTGATGGGCCACCCGGCGCTGATGGAGCGCGGCCTGCACGAGTTCGACGCCTGGGCGTCAACCTTCGGCGACACCACCACCGAGCTGGAGCTTCAGCCTTCCGGCAAGTACAAGCCGGTCTCCCGCTTCGCGAGCTTCGTCAACGTGCCAGAACTGATCGCGATGTTCCGCAGCTTCGCGGATGTCGTGATGCCGGCGGACTTGCGCGAGTATGTAAAGGTGCCGGCGGTCTCGACCGGCAGGCGCCAGATCGTCACGTCGAAGCCAACACAGGCGTTCAAGCACTACCAGATGGTGCTGGCCGAGCGCATCAAGGCGATCGAGGAGCGCGACCGGCCGCCCGAACCCGGCGACGACATCCTGCTTTCCGTCATCACCGATGGCCGGCATGCGGCGATCGACCTGCGCCTCGTGGATGCCGACAATGACAATGAGGCGGACAACAAGCTCAACAGTCTCATCTCGAATGCCTTCAATATCTGGAAGGCGACCGAGGGCAGCACCTATCTCCGCCATGATGGCAAGCCGTTCGAACTGCCAGGTGCTGCGCAGATGATCTTTTCCGATCTGGGCACCATCAGCGTCGAGAAGACCAGAGGCTTTTCCGCCTATCGCTGGATTCGTGACGAACTGATCCGCTTAGGCGTGCCGGCATCGGAGATCGCCTTCATGCAGGACTTCAAGAAATCGGAGGCGAAGCAGCGGCTGTTTGGCGACGTCCGGGCAGGCAGGGTCCGGTTCCTGATCGGCTCGTCGGAGACGATGGGGACCGGCGTCAATGCGCAACTGCGGCTAAAGGCACTCCATCATCTCGACGTGCCCTGGCTCCCTTCCCAGATCGAGCAGCGCGAGGGCCGCATCGTGCGCCAGGGTAACCAGCATGACGAGGTCGATATCTTCGCCTACGCCACCGAAGGCAGCCTCGATGCCACGATGTGGCAGAATAATGAGCGCAAGGCCCGGTTCATCGCGGCGGCCCTTTCCGGTGATACCTCCATCCGGCGTCTCGAAGATCTCGGCGAGGGGCAGGCGAACCAGTTCGCCATGGCCAAGGCGATCGCCTCGGGCGACCAGCGCCTGATGCAGAAGGCGGGGTTGGAGGCCGACATCGCGCGGCTGGAACGCCTGCGCGCGGCACACATTGACGACCAGCACGCCGTTCGCCGCCAGCTTCGCGACGCCGAACGCGATATCGAGTATGCCACGCGGCGGATCGCAGAGGTTGGCCAGGATATCGAGCGTCTGCTTTCGACCGCTGGCGCCGCCTTCTCGATGACGGTCATGGGCAAGGTCTATGCCGAGCGCAAGGAGGCCGGTCGTGCCTTGATGAAGGAGATCCTGACCCAGGTACAACTCCAGCAGGACGACGAGACGGTGATCGCGTCGATCGGCGGCTTCGATTTGGAATATCGCGGCGAACGCTTCGGCCATGACAATTATCGCTACACCACCATGCTGATGCGCACCGGCGCGGATTTCGAGATCGATCTGCCCGTGACGGTCACGCCGCTCGGTGCCGTCTCCCGCCTCGAGCACGCGCTTGATGATTTCGAGGGTGAACGCGAGCGCAATCGCCAGCGCCTTGCTGACGCCCGCCGCAGGCTCGCGTCATACCAGACGCGCGACGATGGCGGCGACTTTGCCTTCGCCGGCGAGCTGGCCGAGAAACGCTTGCAGCTTGCGGAGGTGGAGGCTTCACTGGCCGCGGATGTTGAGGGCGCGGCACCGCCAATGGCGGCGTAAAATTTTAACAGTGAGACAAAATCGCCGGCGTTGAATTTTCATGGGAGTTTCTATCGCGCAAGTGAAAGTCTCGCGACAGTCCGACCTTGATCGCCCTATGCGTTTTCCTCGTTTCTTTGAAGTCGCTCTCCCCAATCCCGCATCGCTATCAGGACGGGAGCAAGGGAAATGCCCGACGCGGTGAGTTCATATTCCACCTTCGGCGGCACCTCCGGGTAAACAATCCGGTTGATGACCCCATCCGCTTCCAGCTCGCGCAATTGTAAGGTCATCATGCGGGGGGTAGCGGCCGGTACGAGGCGACAAAGCGCATTGAAGCGCAGCTTTCCTTCCAGGAGGTGAAACAGGATAACCGGCTTCCAGATGCCGCCGATGACCGACAGGGTTGCCTCGACCGCGCACCCCGTCTTGTCGGCGCGGCGGCGTGTGCGCTTAATGGGGATACTATCATTCATGATACTACATGCGTAATTTGTGTGTACTTCATAGATATGACTTGTATCCCTATGGTGGATCTCTCAAAAGGAGATATCTCACATGCACCGATACATTCTGACCGGAAACGAAACCCGCCGTCTCAAGCTCACGCAAGGCGACGTGCGCCAGCCCGAAAAAGGCGAGGTTGCCGTAGACGTGCGATCTGCTTCGCTGAACTACCGGGACCTGGTTATTGCCAGGAACTTCAAGGACGTTGTTCCGCTCTCGGACGGCGCGGGCGTCGTAGCAGCTGTTGGCGAAGGCGTGGAAGACTGGAAGGTCGGCGATCGCGTCGTAATCGGCTTCATGCCCGGATGGGTGGAAGGCCCGATCACCCCCGCGAAGAAGGCCACAAGTCTCGGCGGCCAGACGATGGACGGCGTGCTGACGGAACGTATCGTTGTTCCATCGAACAGTATCGTGCGCATTCCCGATGCCATGACGTTCGAGGAGGCCGCGACCTTACCATGCGCCGGGGTGACCGCATTTTCGGCCCTGTTCGAGCGTCGGCCCTTGCAGCCAGGTGAAACGGTCCTCCTGCTCGGAACTGGTGGCGTTTCGATCTTCGCCCTTCAACTCGCAAAACTGGCGGGCGCCCGTGTCATCATCACCTCCAGTTCCGACGAAAAGCTTGAGCGTGCCCGCGCGCTCGGGGCGGATGAAATGATCAACTATCGCCGCACAACGGCCTGGGAGGACGAAGTGCTGCGTCTGACGGACGGTGTCGGTGCTGACCTGGCGGTGGATGTGGCAGGCCCCGCGACGCTCAGTCAAACGCTCAAGGCCACCCGGTTCGATGGGCGTATTTCACTCATGGGCGTGCTGACCGGCTTTGACGGTCATATCGATACAGGGGCGATTCTGGAAAAGAGGATCACGCTGCAAGGGATCTATGTCGGTCCGGTCGCGACACTCGCCGCCTTGGTGAGAACCGGCATCAAGCCGCAAGTCGATCAGGTCTTCCCGTTCGCCGAAGCCGAAGCTGCCTATAATGCACTTCGTGATGCAGGACACTTCGGCAAACTGGTCGTGAACATCGCGTAAAAACACCAGCACCCGCAGAAGGCTCAAAGCGCCTACCGCATATCTCAGGTCGATTTTCTGTATCCGGTCTTCGCAAATCGCGACCGATTATTTTGAATTTATATAATCGCTCTCCTGAAATGAGAAAATAGGGAAAGGGGGAAGCTTGCTCGCAGATCGGGCAGGCCGCTGACGCTTGCGCTCAACCGCGCCACTCGCGATCCCGGCCCGTCGCCCTGCGCAGGGCTGTCAGCCCTGCTTGACCAGCCGGGCAGGGATGCTCAGCCGCAGTTGCACCGGCCCGTCCGCTCCGCGGTCTGGGAAGTGTCTTCGGAAAGAACTGAAGACGAAAAAGGGGCTGGCAAGGCGCCGGCTCAGCAATCCCCGAAGGAGCCAATCTCATGCAAATCCTTAAACTCGACCCCCGCGGGCTGAAGGACAATCCCGACGATGCGCGCCGCTCGAAATCGTCCCCACAAGCCGATGCACTGCTGCTGGCTACGGTGAAGGCTGTCGGCATTATCCAACCTCCAGTGGTCTCACCCGAAACCGATGGCGGCAACGGCTATATCATCCAAGCAGGCCATCGCCGTGTCCGGCAGGCCATCGCCGCTGGCCTTGAGGAAATCGAGGTGATCGTCCGCGAGGCTGCCAACGACAATGGCGCCATGCGCTCAATGGTCGAAAATATCGCGAGAGAGCCTCTTGGCGCCGTCGACCAATGGCGTGGCATCGAACGTCTCGTCGCTCTCGGCTGGACCGAGGAAGCGATCGGTATCGCGCTCGCCCTGCCGGTCCGGCAAATCAGGAAGCTTCGGCTTCTGGCCAACGTGCTGCCGGCCATGCTCGACCATATGGCGCTCGGCGATATCCCCAACGAGCAGCAGCTGCGCACCATCGCGGCCGCTTCGCTCGACGAGCAGAGGGAGGTGTGGAAGGCGAACAAGGCCAAGAAGACCGAGCGGGCGGACTGGTACAACATCTCCCGGTCTCTTTCAAAGACGCGCATGTTTGCCAAGGATGCGAGCTTCGGCGACGATCTTGCCAGCGCCTACGGAATCGAATGGGTCGAGGATCTGTTTGCACCAGCTGACCAGGACAGCCGATACACCACTAACGTGGAAGCGTTTCTCGGCGCCCAGCAGGAATGGATGACGACGACGCTTCCGAAGCAGGGGTCGATCGTCGAGGTCAACAACTGGGGCCAGCCGGAGCTGCCCAAAAAGGCGGAACGCGTCTACGGCAAGCCTTCGAAATCCGACCACGTCGCCATGTATCTCGACCGTGACGGCAAGGTGCAGTCGGTCGCCTTCCGCATGCCCGAGGACAAGAAGAAGGGCAAAGGCGGCGCGGCGACCGCGGGCGGTCTAGCCGAAGCCGATGATGCAATCGTCGACACGCCAAAGCCGCGCCCGGATGTGACCCAGAAGGGGCAGGACATGATCGGCGACTTCCGCACCGACGCCCTGCATGAGGCGCTTGGACGCGCCCCGATCGAGGACGACATGCTGATGGCCCTGCTCGTGCTTGCATTCGCCGGCCTGAACGTCCGCGTGGATTCCGGCGCGACCGATACCGTGTTCGGGTCGAAGCGCTTCAAGCGCCACGCCGCCCGGCTGATCGGCGAAGACGGCAGGCTCGCCTTCGACGTGGAGACACTGCGCGTGGCCGCGCGTTCGATGCTGATCGATGTGCTGTCGTGCCGGCGGGGTATGTCCAACAGCGGGGTGATCTCCAGGATCGCAGGTCACGCGATCGGCGCCGACAACTTCCTGCCGAACATGGGCGCGGAGGACTTTCTGCTGTGCCTGTCTCGCCAGGCGATGGAAGCAGCGGCGAAGGAGGCGAACGTGCTTGCGCGCCAGAAGGTGCGGGAGACTCGTGCGGCTCTCGTTGATCATTTCAGGCAAGAGCGCTTCGTTCACACGACCGCACTCTTCGCGCCCGATCCGCAGGACATCGTGGATCTCATCAAGAGTGGCGAGGTTCTCGATGCCGACGACAGCGCGGAAGAAGCAGACGTCGATGAGTCCGACCTTGATAGAGAAGAGGGCCTCGCCACCCCCGAAGACGAGGCCGACCTTCCAGACAGCGCCGACGATGCTCCCGAAGCCGTCGATCCTGACGAAGAGCAGGATGCTTACGGGATCGCCGCGGAGTAGCCGCGTCCCTCCTTCTCCTTCCGAATGATTGTGCGCCGCCGGTGATTTCCACTGGCGGCGGCTTCGTTTCCAACTCTAAAGATCAAGGAGATCAACATGTCCGCACATCTCGCATTCCTGGCGCCGATCGGCACCGTTCTGGCGTGGTCCAACGGCCAGCCGCGCCCGCCGGAGCGCCATCGCAAAAAGCTCTCCGCGTGGAAGACCAACAACAGCAGAGGCCGGCTGATACGCAAGCAGGACGAGCGCGGCGCCGGCAACATCAGCCTGCCGCCCAGCTTCACGCTCCACGAAGGCGACTATGGCAGCGGCGGTGTTATTGCGATCCGCGTCCACCGCACATTTTCGCTGGAAACCAGCCTGATGTTCACCATCGTCGAACGTCCGGCGGTCGGCAGTTACCGTGTCTTCGACCGCCCTGGCGACAGCGCCGAGCTCGTCCATCTCGCGGCGAGCCGGCAGGCTGCCGAGGAATGGCTGACCACCCATGGCTATCCGTTCGCCGTTCTCGAGGACGTCACGGCGGATGAGATCGCCGCCGATGTTGTGGAAGGGAGGGCTGCCGCATGATCGATCTTCCCAACACGAACATGCCCGACTGCACCCCCGGATTTCCGGGGGTTTTCTTTGGTCTGTCCTGCGAAGGGTTCCCCGTCGCCCGCGTCGGCGATCACGCCTTTGCCATGCTGCCAGGTCAGGCCGGGCGGCATTATCTGGCCACCGGCTGGAAGATTGGACGTCCGCTTCCCGAGTGGCGACGGGGAGACTTCTACGGTCATTGCGGCGAACTCGCCGATGAGGCGGCTTTTAGTGCACACGTCCTCGAACAGGCCGAACATCAGCGCGAAATACAGGCGCTCGGACGTCGGAATACCGCCCCCCATGTGCATACGCCATGGGGTTCGGCCCAGCACTCGACAACCTATGCCGAGGGGATCGAATTCCACTCCACTGCAAGCCACGGCGGCTTCAGGCTCTCGGCCGACCGAAACCGCGCGGTCCATCCGCTGCTCCGGGCGGACGACGGGTTCTACGAGGAGGATTGCGCTTGGGCTGCCGTGGCGCACACCTTCCCTGAACTGTTCACCAGCTTCGAGAAGCGTTGCGCCAGCGAGACGCTAAAGGATTGGGAGCCCGATGCGTGGGAGGCGATTTTTGCGACTGTGCTTGCTCACGGCGAATCTCATGTGAAGGATCGCCGCGCGTTCGAGCTCGAGCACGCCAGCGACTGGATCGTGATCTCGGCACTTCGATCGGATCATCATCCAGGCATGACCGAGGTAATCGCCACGCGCGCAGGCAGGCGCGATCATGGCGGCGAGGAACGGCGATTTCTCGTGCCGTCACCCGAATACGAAGCGGGCCGTTTCGGCTTCATCATCGATGAAGCGCGCCACGCAGCCTACGACGGTCCATCAAGCTTTGCCTCATGGACGAGGAGGACGGCGGCATGAACCGGTCCATCGATCGACAGGCGGAATTGCGGCGCATGGAAGAAGCGTGCCGGCAGACGCGGCATCAGCTCGACATGATCGACCGCCAGATCATTCGCAGGATGACCGCGCTGATCCCATCGCTTGGACGGCGCAAATACGGATATCGCCGCGTCAGGCCTCCTGAACCCGAAGCCTTCCTCACCCGCTACCGCTCCAATCTTGCGGCGATCACCGCGCAGCGCCAGCCAGAGATCGATGCTCTGGCGCGCAAGCTTATGCGGCAGCAGTCCGCGATTGCGGCATTGCAGGAGACGATACCATGAAGCGCCATGAACCGCTTCCGTCCCTCACGGATCAGGAGGTAAAGGCGCTTCAGCATTACGCAGCGAGGCACGGCCGATCATGGAAGCGCATCCTCAACACCGTCTGGATGGGCGAAGCGCGCTGCGATGACGGCCAGATCCTTCGCAAGCTGCGCAACACGCACGGCCCGACCTGGCTGGACCGCTATCGGCTGCCGAAACCTTGAGCAATCGGCACAGCCCTGATCAACGCTTGCGCACGAACTCGGTGCGCAGGACCAGGCCTTTGATTGCATCATGCCGGCAGTCAATCTCTTCCGGATCGTCTGTCAGCCGGATCGAGCGGATGACCGTGCCCTGCTTCAAGGTCTGGCCGGCGCCTTTGACCTTCAGGTCCTTGAGCAGCACGACGGAGTCGCCATCGGCCAGCACGTTGCCGGAGGCGTCGCGCACTTCTGCGGCTTTTGCTTTTTCGGCGGAAATCTCGGATGCCGGACGCCATTCTCCGGTTGCTTCGTCATAGACATAATCGTCGCCGCTATGATCGCTCATCTGCGGTGTTCCTTTCGCGAATACTGTTGGTCGGTCGTAACGCCAGATGCGCGTCTATCGGGGAAAGGCGGGGCAAGCAAATCAGAGTGATCTGACAGGCACATCGGGCATATCGGCGATCCATTCTGGCGACGTGGAGCACCAGTGACGTCAGCATGGAAAGACCAGCTTGCAGGTGCGGGCCTGGCGCGCATTTTGCATGACCTCCTTTCCGGCTTCGGCATCCGGGATCAGCCCCTTGGCCGTTCTGTCCTTCGGTTTCGTGGCGGTCTGAACCAGCGCCCGTCCGGTTCAAGGCCGCTGTCGCGCCGCGGGACGGCCGGTCATGCCGCTCTCGACAAAACAGGAACGCGGGCTTCGCAGAACCGTGGGTTCCGCTTGCCCGCCCACCTGCTTCGCTCGATCAGGCCTGCCCGGACCCTGAACCGCCCGGCTTGCGCCGGTTCTTTTCGACCGCACCGAAGGACAGAACGGCCAAGGGGCCGATCGCTTCGGGCAAACCGAAAAGGAAACCATCATGGCAAAGCCCGCAACCTCTTCACGTCAAGCTTCTCGCCCTGCCGCCCGTGTCGTGCAGCTCCGCAAGGGCGCCACGATCGAAATGGTCCGCCTAACATGCCCCGATGAAGCGCAGGCGCTCCGGATCGCCGAAAGCTTCGGAACGGCCATCCTCGACAGCGACGGCATCCGCGACATGCACGAGCGCCTTATCGTCGAAACCGCGACTGGCCTCTCCGAGGGCCTCGGCGAACGGGCGATGCAGATCCATCTCCAGCGCATCGTCGGCGCCTATGTCGGATCGGCCCATGGCGCTGGCCAGTTCTACAGCAAGGCCGTCACCGAAGCACGCGATGCGACCGCCAAGGGTGCGTCGGACGCTCGCGACGAGGATATCGATGGCCCGGTCGGTTACGACAGCGCCGCCCAGCGCAAGCGCGAGTTCGCAGCCGACATGGGTATTCAGGCCCACGCGCTCCGCCTGGCAGCTGAAGGCGCCGTCGCAGCCTACGAACAGATTGTCGGCGAAGCGTGGAAGCCTTTCGATCGGCCGGTCGACAATCCCGGCCAGACGCTCGACCGCAAGGCGGCCGCAGCGCAGATGGACGCTCTTGGCTGAGACGTCTCCGGCGGAGCATCCAGCTCCGCCTTCGTCGGGACGAGGCCGTCTCACTCCGAGGCGGCCATTTTTTGTGTCGCCGTTGGAGTAAAGCTCAATGGGGAAACAGAGGAAAGACGAAGAGACGCGGGGCGACATCGCTGCCCCGTCCCGTTCGTCGGTCCTGCAGGATCCGGCGGCAAGCCGCAACGGCTGCGCCGTCCTCCACTGGCGTTCCGGCCGTTCCGGTGCGCCTTCCCCCTGATCGCTCCTGCTTTCGGCCCTCCGCGACGGGGCCGCGATGGGCGCGGCCTCCTGAAACGGAGGTTTGGAAATGAGCAGGAAAACAGCAAACACGCGGACCGATATCTATGCACGCATCACCGACAGGATCGTCGCCGATCTGGAAAAGGGCGTGCGCCCATGGGTGCAGCCGTGGAGTGCGGCCAATCTATCGGGCCGGGTGAGCCGGCCGCTTCGTCACAACGGACAAGCTTACACCGGCCTCAATGTTCTGCTTCTGTGGTCGGAGAGCGTCGCCAGTGGTTTCATGTCGTCAACATGGATGACGCTGCGCCAGGCAAACGAACTCGGCGCTCACGTGCGCAAGGGCGAGAGCGGCGCGACCGTCGTCTATGCCAGCCGCTTCACCAAAACCGAGACGGACGCGGGCGGCGGAGAGGTCGAGCGCAATATTCCCTTCCTGAAGGCCTATACAGTTTTCAATTGCGATCAAATCGATGGCCTTGCAGATCATTATTACAGTCGCCCCGAACCGATCGCGAAACCGCTCGAGCGTATCGAGCATGCCGATCGCTTCTTCGATAACACGGGCGCTGTCGTCCGTTACGGCGGCGACAAGGCCTATTATTCTCCTGCCTCCGACCACATCCAGCTGCCGCGGCCCGAACAGTTCCGGGACATGGCCTCTTTCGTTGCGACGAGAGCGCACGAAACCTTGCATTGGGCGGGCGGTCCCGCCCGACTGAACAGGGACCTGAGCCGCTACCACAAGGATCGCCGTGAGAGGGCGTTCGAAGAGATGCTGGTGGAGCTTGGGGCAGCGATGATCTGCGCCGATCTGGGTATCGTGCCAGAGTTGGAGCCTCGGCCGGATCATGCCGCCTATATCCAGAGTTGGGCCGAAATCCTCGGATCCGACAAGCGGGCGATCTTCAATGCGGCGGCGCATGCGCAGCGCGCTGTCGCCTATCTGCACGACCTTCAGCCGCAGGCAGCTTCCGGAAAGGAGGCGGCCTGATGCTCCAGGTGTCGAACTTTACCGGGGATGGCGCGTCCTCCCCGATCCGGCTGCGGGCGCTTTCGCTCGGCGCCGGCGTCCAGTCCACCACCATGGCGTTGATGGCAGCGCATGGTGAGATCGGGCCGATGCCCGATTGCGCGATCTTCGCCGATACTGGTTGGGAGCCAAAAGCCGTCTACGATCATCTTGAATGGTTGATGTCGCCGAATGTCGTTCCGTTCCCGATCCATGTCGTCTCGGCCGGCAATATTCGCGACAATCTCATGGACGCCGCTGCCGGCAAACGGTGGGCTTCGATTCCGGCTTTTGCAAAAACCGTGACGCCAGCCGGGAGCGCACGACCGGTTCTCGATGAGGACGACGACGGCGAACTCGTCCAGATCGGTTCCCGCGCGACATCGCGCGAGACCGTATCGATCGGCATGATGCGCAGGGCCTGCACTGCGGATTACAAGATCGTGCCGATCCGGAGGAAGGTCCGGGAATTGTTGGGCCTCACGCGCAAGCGATCACCTGATCATCCCGTCGCGGAGCAGTGGATTGGCATTTCGACAGACGAGGCCAGCCGGATCAAACCCTCGTTCGAGGACTGGCAGATCAATCGTTGGCCGTTGATCGAACAACGCATGAGCAGGCGCGATTGCCTGGCCTGGTTGCGCCGTCATGATTATCCGACGCCCCCGAAATCGGCCTGCATCGGATGCCCGTTTCACGATAACGGACGCTGGCGCCACATGCGTGATCATGATCCGGAAGCCTGGGCAGACGCGGTGAAAGTCGATCGAGCGCTGCGGACCGGCATTCGACGCATCCGTGGCGAAGTTTATCTTCATCGCTCATGTGTTCCTCTTGACGAAGCCGACCTGTCGACGGCCGCCGATCATGGCCAACTCGATCTCTGGCCCATCGAATGCGAAGGCATGTGTGGCGTCTAGGGCAGCCTTCCGGCGCTGCGGTAACGGCTGACCGCTCCATTTGGAGCGGAAGAGGCACCGCCATATGGTGGAACTCTGCCGTGAAAGACGCCGGCCCAGTCAGTTTCTGAAGTGGGGGACACGTTCCATGCCGACCAGCCGTTGCGGTGTGGGGCGCTGAGGGCAAGGGGGATCGCAGCATAGCGGAGGCCCTTGCCGGTTGGGAGGAGACACCATCCAGTCGAAGATGGCTCTGATGTCGAACGGTCGGTAATGCAGACGCACCCATCGGCGATGGCGTCGAAGGGAACGGCAGGTCCGCAGCCGTGACGTGGTGTGAGCATGGTCCCGAAAACGATTGTGCCAGCGGCGTGCTGGTAGTGAGTTCAACGATTGGTTTCTCGGCATGTCGTGCGCAATCCGGTTCTGGCTGGCCACACCCACGCAGACCTCGATGGATCTGGTGTGACCGAAGGACGCCTTCGTCTCGATCGCCTTGGCCGCAACGGCCATACGCGACTTTCTTCCCCTGCAAACAGGTTTGCATTCCTCGCGGGCCAAGAAAGCCGCTCCCGGCCGTCCTCCACTTCGTTCCGGCCGCCAGCGGTGCGACGTCGATCGCCGTCGGTCTTAACACCGTCATCGAGGACGCGATGGGCGCGGCCCGAGCAAACCGGAAAAGGAGCACGACAATGGCAGTCATCGGCGAATTCAACACCAACGGCAACAACTCCATCATCGGCAACGTGCGCACGCTCACAGTCAGCATGAAGGCCCGCCTGAACCCCATCGAGCGCGTCTCGCGCGACGCTCCGGACTTCCGCATCACCGCCGGCAACGGCGTCGAGGTCGGCGCGGGTTGGAACAAGGTCTCCAACGATGGCGAGCCCTTCATCTCCGTCAAGCTCGACGACCCCAGCTTCAATGCCCCGATCACAGCAGCCCTTTGGCCGGGCGAGAAGGAAGGCGAATACGCCCTCATCTGGAACCGCCCGAAGCGGGAGGCCTGAGCACCCAGAGGAGCTCCGCTCGACAAGGCGGGGCTCTTTTTCGTCTTTTTCTCACATGGTGAAGCCGGAGGTGGGCATCGAGCCCATTTCATCACTCGGTCGCGATGGATTTCACAGCTGAAGCGACGACGGCGAGAGCATTCTCATCAAGGCCGATCACACCATCCTGTTTTTCGCCGATCAGCTTGGGCGTCGCACCGCTATTGTCCCAAATCCAGGCTCTGTCAGCTCGTTCGAGAAACCACGGAAGTTGATCGAGCGATCTTGCGTAACGGGCACGCACTTTATCAGCCGGAACGTCGTGTCCACCCTTCGCAACGCGAAGTTTGATACGTTCGATCGACCGCTCCGGGCTGTCCAAAACGGTGTAGAAAAGCCAGATGGCAAATCCCACGGCTTCAGCCGCCTCAACCAGACGGCGGTACTTATCCGTCGATAAAACGGTCTCTACCCCGATCGTCTTATGAACGGATATCGATGACTGAATCCAGGCCTCAATGCGCTGAACAGCAACCAAGTTGGCTTCCGGAAGTGGTTTGTTTTCTACCTCACTGATCCGGCCGGCGAGAAGATCGGGGTTGACGATCCATACGGAGCGCCCTTCCAACTCGAGATCCGCATTTGCGTAGACGCTGCTCTTACCGGATCCGTTCGGGCCAGCAACAATCAGAAAGACGGGCTGCTCAAGCTTTTTCAGGCGCACGATCGACAACGCCAGTCACGGCCTTATTATCACGGCGGGCCTTGGCGACATTCCTGCTGAAGACATAGGTAAGATCTTGCCCGAAAGTTTGGCTTTTTGCGTCGATCGTCCGCACAGTGACGAACTGCCCGCTGCTCGAATCCCGAACCCGTTTCTCCGTAACCGCTTTGCCACGCACTCCGGACTTAGGGCCATTAAGCTTTTTGACGACGACTTTTGCCATGTCTGCTCCAATTTTTCACCTTAATATAGCAAGCATCATAGAGCACGAAAAGACCAGTCCTCCTAATGCGTACTCTCGATTCATCCGGTGTCGCCGAGCAGGTTGCGAACAGGATCGCTGTTCGGTAGCCGACCGCTTGGGAGGCGAGAGACGAGACTGCAGAAGCATCGCGCAAACGCTGCCTGAGCACGTTCTACGTTCGCGGCTTGGCCAAGTTCCCCCGTGTGAACGATGCTGCCGCGGGCGTGGTAGAGTTCAATGATACTTTGCTGATAGGAGGAAACGCGGGGAACGCCTTTCATGCAAATTCCAGCCCGGCGCTTGATGCGTTCCGCCACGCCTGGCTGATAGTGGTCGGTGAGCAACGTTTCGAACGCCACCGCAAGAGCGACAATCGCCTCCGACTCGTTGGCATGTGAACCGAATGACTGTCGGAACCAGTCGAGCGCGGTGACGATGCGCTTGTAGAACCTCGCCTCCATCTTTGAGCCGGCCGTGAGATGGACGTGCCGGAAATATCCCTGCTCGACAGTCTTGAGCGCAGCCACGATTTGTCTTTCGAAACGCTTCATCGTGTTCGTCTCCATCGCCTCTGTCGAGACTACGGCGGCGACATCCGACAGTCTCGCGAGATCCAGCGCCGACACGTTCATGGGGACGCGCCGGGTGGCAATCTTTCCAGAGCGTCGACCTTCCCCGATCAGATAGTGGCGGATGTCGAGTGTTTCCCAGTTGTTGACGTGAGCGGACGAGCTGAATTTGTCGATCGAGCCGTCCCGCTCGACCGACAGCGCGTGAAGCATCAGTAGCGCGGACGCAGCCGACCGGATCTTGAGAGTGTAGACAAACTGGTTTTCATACATGTCTCCCGTGTGCGATGTCAGCTTGACGAGCAGCAACGGGTTAGTTTTAAGCCATTGCGCAGCATGCGAGAAATGTTCGATGTCGCCTCGCTCTATACGTTGCCGTATGCCCAACCCGCGTGCCATTTCGATCAGGCGGTCATGTGCCCGCGCGACTGAATTGGTCTGGGCGCTGACGGCAAACCCGGCCGCACGAAACAGGATGTGGCTTTTCAGTCCCGAATTCCTCCAGGGCAGCATCTCCATCTTCATGCCGAAGCTGGTTAGCGGATAAAGGACGAACCCGGGACGCTCGACTCCGGCCGAAGCGAGATCACTCAGCATTTTTCCGGGAACGCCACCCCCACCTTGCTTAGCGCATGCGAGAACATGCTCATCCAAGAGAGACGTACCGACATAAATTTCCTTTGACCACAGCGATCGGGCGATAGCCGCGCGAATATTTACGATATGGTGTTCGATTGCGCCCCGTTCACTGTCGCTGAGTTTCTTCTCATCCGTAACCAGATGATCGATCGAGTTGAACAGATTGAGCTGATTGTGTTTGCTGGCAAGGAAGGCGTCGGACTGGTTGACCGACTTTGACTGCGGAGTGACGACCGTGGCGATTGAGGGATGGCGCAACTGCTCACCATGATGGAGTTTGGACAGAGAAGGTTAATCGAAGCGGCAAAAATCGCCGAATTTTACGAGTAGCTGATGAGCTGCGTCCGGCTTTTCTGCCAGGCCTCGTTGAGATCCAAACGATGCCGTTCAATCCAGGCTACAATCTCCTCCTCGTACGGGCCGGCGCTACCTTCAAGTCGCCGGAGGGTGTCGAGGTTGAAAGCCACGTTGATTCCTCCGCCACGAACGACAACGTTTGCCGGCATCGCGAGATCAGCACAGGTTACGACAGCACTTGCACGGTCATACCCGTGTCGCGACGCGACAACCTCGCGCAATTCCTCCAAGGCCGCTTTCCCTGCCGAATAAATTCCCACGTTCTCAAGCTCGTGGCGGCCGTGAAGTTCGAAGTCATACGGGATGTAGCCGTCCTCCGTCCGGTATAATACTTCTTCAAATTCCTTAGGATCGATGGGCCGGAACGAGAGATACCAGGTCTCTTCTTTCGTCGCTGTCATCAACATCACTCTTTCCAGCTCCGAAGCGTTCAGACCCGCCACGGACTCGACGCAGGAAAGGCCCATGAACTTCGCGAACCTCGGACCGTCGTTTTTCCGGGACCAGGCAGAATAGTTGAAAAGCTTGCGGTCCCGCGTCGGAATTTTGACCTTAATTCTGATGCGCGTCTTATCGGCCGTCCACACACGCCCCTGGCGAAGCTTCGTTTGCTCGACTTTTTCAACATAAGAACGGTGCACTGGATCGAGTTGTTCTCCCGTCGTCAGTCCGTGCCCCTCGTGCCTTTCATCGGTCGTCAGCCATACGACGTCGCGCAATGGCTCTTCGGACCGCCTGGTGACGTGACCCTGGTTGAGCTGAGATGCCAAAATTCCCTCGGCAAGGGAAACAGAAGTATGATGAAAAAGGATCATTGTTATTCCGGGAGACAAATGACTGGAAGTTGCAAACTGCTATAGACCATCGAAATGCGAATGTTTACCCCTGATGGATTGATGTCGCTTAGGTCTGCCGGAAACTATGTGAGTGAAGGGAAGCGCAGCAGATGGCTGAAATTCCGATCCGATTTTTGCCGTATCCGTCGTACTTCTTCGCAGCGTCGCCGCTGGACCCGAGGTACTGCTTTTACGCCGGAATCGCACGCTGATCGGCGAGTGGTGCCAGATTGCCGGTGGAATTGAAGAGGGGGAGAAAGCATGGGAAGCAGCGCTGCGCGAAGTTCGTGAAGAAACCGGCCTGACTTGTGGTCAGCTCTATTCGGCAGACATATGTGAGCAGTTCTATGAGGCGGATCGCGACGCAATCAGCATGCTGCCGGTCTTCGTTGGTTTCGTGGATGCTGGGGCAACTGTTGTCATCAATCACGAACATAGCGAATTTCGATGGGTGCCGTTCGAAACGGCCTTGGGGATGGTGCCTTTTGCGGGTCAACGCCATGTGCTGAAGCATGTGCAGGCCGAGTTCGTACAGCGACAGCCGGTTCGACACCTCCTTATCTATTCGACGCGTGGAGCAATGCGATGTTCATGACGTCGAGTCAGAGCCGTCTCGGCATCGCTCGACTGTCGAACGACAGGTAGTTCAGACGCACCCATCGGCGATGGCGTCGAAGGAACGGCAGGTCCGCAGCCGTGACGTGGTGTGAGCAGGGTGCCGAAAACGATTGTGCCAGCGGCGTGCTGGTAGTGAGTTCAACGATTGGTTTCTCGGCATGTCGTGCGCAATCCGGTTCTGGCTGGCCACACCCACGCAGACCTCGATGGATCTGGTGTGACCGAAGGACGCCTTCGTCTCGATCGCCTTGGCCGCAACGGCCATACGCGACTTTCTTCCCCTGCAAACAGGTTTGCATTCCTCGCGGGCCAAGAAAGCCGCTCCCGGCCGTCCTCCACTTCGTTCCGGCCGCCAGCGGTGCGACGTCGATCGCCGTCGGTCTTAACACCGTCATCGAGGACGCGATGGGCGCGGCCCGAGCAAACCGGAAAAGGAGCACGACAATGGCAGTCATCGGCGAATTCAACACCAACGGCAACAACTCCATCATCGGCAACGTGCGCACGCTCACAGTCAGCATGAAGGCCCGCCTGAACCCCATCGAGCGCGTCTCGCGCGACGCTCCGGACTTCCGCATCACCGCCGGCAACGGCGTCGAGGTCGGCGCGGGTTGGAACAAGGTCTCCAACGATGGCGAGCCCTTCATCTCCGTCAAGCTCGACGACCCCAGCTTCAATGCCCCGATCACAGCAGCCCTTTGGCCGGGCGAGAAGGAAGGCGAATACGCCCTCATCTGGAACCGCCCGAAGCGGGAGGCCTGATCACCGCAACGAGCTCCGCCGAAAGGCGGGGCTCTTTTCGTGTCGCGAGGGAGAGCCGGGCGCAGGCATCGAGCCTGCTTCCGGCTTTTCCGGTGCCATACGAGGAGTTGTGGGCTGCTCAGTTCGTCCAAGGGTGCCATGGCGAAACGAAGGCGTCCAGCACGAGCGGCGCCTCCAATTTGCTCCTTCCGCCTATGGCGGCTCCCGCAAATCGGTTCCTCCCCTCGCCGCCTCCGGCGGTCGCGTCCCGCGATGCTGGACCCCTCCGCTCCGCCATGACGCGCGGCGTCGTCTTTCACAAACGTCAAGGAGACGACGATGACGATTTCTCTCGAAATTCAGCGCGAAGAGCTTCGGGCCGAATTCAGGAATGCCTGCGATCCGGCCGAGCGCCGCCGGATTGCGGCGGAGCTGGAGATGGTACAGGCGGAGCTTGCAACGATCGAGGCCGAACAGGACGGACGCATCAGCGCGGAGCCTCCTTTCTAGGAGGCTTCCATCATGCTGCCGTTTCCGGCGGCGTGGTCGCTTCAGCCGTTCAGTGCGTCCTTGACCGCTTTGCCGGGCGTAAAGGTCAGCTTCTTCGATGCCGCGATCTTGATCGTAGCACCCGTCGCCGGATTGCGTCCCTCGCGCTCCGGAGTGTCCTTCAGCTTGAACTTTCCAAATGATGGGATCGACGTTTCTGCGCCAGCAAGCGCCGCGTCGGTGATCTGCTTGAAGACGCTCTCGACGATCGTCTTGGCCTGCGCCTTGGTCAGGCTCTGTTCGGCTGCGATCTTGTCGGCGATTTCGTTGGTCGTGGTCATATTGGACATTCCTCATGTTGTTTCGGTCCCTCAGCTTTGGCAATGAAGATGTGGCGAAGAAAGGGGCAGAAAGGCAGGAATCCCCGGAAGGAGCGCGTAAGCCACAGGAAATGCAGCAATGCGGTCGATTGAAACCGGCTATTCGGTGTTGCCCGCGTCCCGATAGCCACGTCGTCTCTTCGTTCGTTCGAGACAGGAGAGTGCTGTGTTCGCATCATCCGGATGATCGAAGGTCTGCATCATCGTCTGGCCGCCCGATCCGATCCGGCCCCAGTTGCGGATGACCGAAGCCCCGCCGAACAGTGTCGGCTGGATCGCCAGAATGTAGAAGCGTCGCATGTTCTGCGCCGTCTCGATGCGGTGAAGATGAACCGGGCATGTCTCCTTGTCTTCCATGCCCTCATTGTCGCTATCTCGGCAAGCAGCGTCCAACGAGTTATCTGAATCGATCCGGTGTCACCGATTCATCGCCGTGATGATTTCAGACAGGGAACTGGGCGAGGCGGCTTCAACGCATGGCTCTATGCGCAAGCGCACCGAACCCGCAAGCGGTTTCGGCCATCCGGTTGCGATCCTCTCGCGGCCGGTTCTACCGGCAGACGGACGCGCCCTGCAGGCGCGGGTCTCTCTTCTCTCTGACTTTGTATTTTGCACCCGCCACTCCGGCGTCAAGGACGTCGTAGCACCTCCAATTTGCAGCCGCCGTCCGCGACGGCTCTTGCAAATCGGCTCCTCCACTCGCCGCCTCCGGCGGTCGCAATGCGATCCCTGACCCCTCGCGTCTACGGCGCAGCCTCCTTGCGTCAGAAAGACGAAAGGAGATTGTCATGACAGAGCAGAAAATCAAATACATCGATGGTGGCAGCCCGGAATACTGGCGTCAGCGGGAAGAGGGTTTTCGGTTGATTCGAGAAGCCGAGCGTGCACATGACCGCGTCACGCGCGCGCCAATGTACATCTCAGGCGCCTATGACGATGACGGCGACGTCATCCCTGTCGAAAACCTCGGTCCATGGGATGCGATGGACGCGGCGATCAGTGCTATCGAGGCGAACGAAACGGCCGTCGATATTCTGGTTGCCCAGCGACGAACCGAGATTGGCGACTGGCGCATCGACACGGTGATCCGTGAACTCAACGTTAGCCCCGATTAATGTCGAGGACGAAAGGTGGTGGTGCCACCTTTCGTCCGTATCCCTGTCTGCGAGCCTCGTCAGCCGGATCGACCGGCCGGCATGGCTAACGAAAGGGGGGCTGCGCCGCCCCTCTCGCCGCTCACCCCATGAGGGAAGGGCAAGCCCCTCCCTCAAACACCCTCCCATGGGGAAAGGGGACGGTTCCCTCCACCCTTTCCCCAAACCCCTATCCCTCTCCCGGGTGCGGCCTGCGGCCGGCTTAAAGCTCCGGGAGATCGGCGTCGCTCATTGGTGATTTTATGCACCGGTGATAGCCTCTCCCCCTGAATTCAGCAGCTTGTCGCAGTGTGCCGGATACAGGTCCCGTACGGCATCCGGGGACGCGCTTTCGGACGTCATGCGATGGACGGCTTCGCATCGCTGGCAGCGGCCCCCTCCTTCTCTTCCTCCCGCTTTCGTTTTCCGGTTGTGGACCGAATCCGGTTCAGCACCGGTGGCAGAAACGGAACATCTTCCCAGGCGACATCGCCTTCGAAGAGCATCTCTCTGTTTCTGTTGCGCCAGGCCACCTCTTCTCTCGTCACAAATGGCGGCGCGATCTCCGTGAACGCCGCCAGTGGCCCAAGCACCAGAGCGCAGAAAAGGCCAACCGTCTTCACGATCGTATCGCCGATCGCTGGCAGAATGGCCATGCTGACGATCGCCCCGGCGCCGAGAAACGGAATGGCGATGATGAACGCCACCCAGGTCATCAACGGCCCCATCAACGAGTACCAGTCTTTTCTCCAATGCATCATGCGCGCTTCCTTTCGTTCTGTCAGGGTGTGGAAGGTTCCGGCCCCTTGGCCGGCGCATCGCCTTGATGGAACCTGTTCTTGCCGACGATCCTCGTCATCTCGTCGCGGCGGAACCAGATGGCGCGGCCGCATCTGAGCGGCGCGTTGCCAGCCGTGAACACGATCTGCTCGTCGGTCCGCATGCGCATCACCTCATGCGGCAGGATCAGCCGCCGGTTCGAAAGCTGCTTCGACCGCGAGCGCGACGATCCCTTCATTCCGGTCGACCGGTTCGTCTGGTCGACCTCGATCGTCGTGTCGCCGCATCGCTTCGAGATGTAGTCGGCCGTGTCGGGATCGTTGATCGCCGCGAACGAGATCCATGACGCCGACTCGAACCATTTGCTCGTGGCGTCCCGACCGCCATAGGCCTCGCGCATCTGCCCGAGGCTCTGGAAGATCAGCGTCAGCGTGATGCCGTATTTGCGACCGGCATCGCGCGCTGTCTCGAGGATGCGCAGATAGCCGAGACGGGCCACCTCGTCGAGCAGGAACAGCGTCCTGCCCTCGACCTCGCCGTTGCGATTATAGATCGCGTTCAGGAACGCGCCGATCACGACGCGGGCAAGGCCCGGATGTGCCTCCAGCACTTTCAGGTCGAGTGCGATGAAGATGTCCGTCTCGCCCTTGGCGAGATCGTCCGTCGAGAAGCTGTCGCCGGACACCAGGGCGGCATAGTTCGGATAGGAGAGCCAGTGCGTTTCCTTGACGGCGTTGGCATAGACGCCGGAGAACGTCTCCGGCGTCATGTTGACGAACACCGCGACGTTCTCCCGGACGAATTCGGATTCGGACTGCTCGTAAATCCGCGTCAGCCGCTCGCGCAGTTTCGGTTCAGGCTCCGAGAGATTGGCGCGCACCCGGCGCAGCGTCTGGTCCTGTTCGTCCGTATGCCCTGACAGGCACACGTCTGCGATCAACGCGGTCAACAGCTGCATGGCGGAAGCCCGGAAGAAGTCGTCGCGGGCGGACGCAGTCCGCGCGTTGTCGGTCATGATCCAGGTCGCGACCGACACGATATCCTCCTCCTTCGTTCCGCCAAACCGCCCGATCCAGTCGAGCGCGTTGAAGCCGATGGCGGGCGTGGCGGGATCGAGCACGATCACTTTTCGGCCGGCCTTGCGCCGGTGTTCCGAGACCATCGGCGCCACCTCGCTCGACGGGTCCAGAACCACAAGCCCGCCACCCCATTTGAGCGCCGTCGGGATCGTCAACGATGTCGTCTTGAAACCGCCGGAGCCGGCAAAGACGATGCCGTGCGACGAGCCGAACGAGCCGTCGAAGCAGAGCAGCGGGGACTTGCCGCCCGCGCCCCATGTCTCGCGCTGATCGGCGCGGAACGACATGCCCGCCACACTGTCGCGATCGACGCGATAGCGTTCTCCGATGACGATGCCGCCCGCATCGGGAAACAGTCTTCCCGCTTCGACCACGCCCATCCAGTCCGCCTCGCCATGCACGGCCCGCTTGCCGCGGACACGGCGCGGCGCCGGACTGGCAAATGCAGCCTTGCCCTTGATGACGACGCGAAGTGCGAAGACGCCGGCGAGGAATGGGCCGGCCGCACCGAGCGCTGTCGCCGGGTCCGTGTAGGCGAGGACGGACTGGTCCGTGGGGACGCTTCCGGCGATGCCGGAAAGACGAGCCGCCTCGCGGATCATCGCGATGATAATCGCCGCGACGTTTCCGCTGACGACGCTCCATCCAGCCGTCTTTATGTTGGCGGCACCGTTGGCCGCGAACAGGAACATCGTACCTATCGCAGCCGCTGCGATGTAGGGCAGGGCGATGCCGAACCGCCCGAGCATCAGCTTCGCCTGCGCCGTCCTTCCGAACGCCGCCAGCCAGTGCTCGATCCCCGGCATCAGGATCACCGCGGCGATCATCGTCGTGGCGGGGACGACGGCGAGGAGAATTCTATTCGCCGTCACGACCAAAGGCCTCCGCCCCTATCGTGGTGAGGCGCGATCGCTCGGCATCGTCGCCCTTGATGCGGCGACCTGCATCGATCAGCATGCCGAGCAGCAGTGCCCGTTTCTCGTAGCGCAGCCCGGCCTTGACGATCAGGCCACCCAGCTCGATCTTCTCGCGGGTGTCCTTCTTTCGGGCGTCGGTCGATGAGGTCCGGTGCATCCGCTCAAGCCTCGCCACGGCTGCCCGCATCCGAGCCAGATGCGAGCGTCGCGCCCGGCTCGCCGGCGGTCCGGCCGTCATCGGCATTTTTCCTTCCGGATGTCCCTGCCTTACCTCCGCGAAAGCGCCCGGCGATGTCCTCGAACGCTGCCTGGAGTTCGGCCTCCTCGATCTCGATCTCGCCAAGACCGGCCTTCAGCGCGACGCGGCCGATGCGCTCGGCCTCCCGCGTCTCCGCCTGTCTGAGCTGGTCCTGAAGGCGGGCGATTTCTTCACGTATCTTCGATGACGGTTTCTTCATTCCGGTCGGATCTCCCTGGAAGTCTCGCGGTGATGTTCTCGCCGCCAGACTTCCTCAAAAGCACGTCCGAAGGAACGTGCAGATTTGCACGTCGGCAAAGCCGACACTTTGGAAGATGATCCCGCCGTTCCGAAGGAGCGGATCCAAGGGCGCAATTATACGTCGCTGGCGCGACGCGTTGCTCAATGACCCTGGCGGGGCCGCTATTCGCGACGAGCAGCTTGTTTCGACCGATTGACCGGGAGTATTCGCCGCCGTGGCCATCGCCCACTTCTCAGCCAGCATCGTCAGCCGCGGCGACGGCCGCAGCGCGGTGCTGTCGGCGGCCTACCGGCACTGTGCGAAGATGCACTACGAGCGTGAGGCGCGCACCATCGACTACACCCGCAAGGTTGGGCTCCTTCACGAAGAGTTCCTTTTGCCGGACCATGCGCCGAAATGGGTCCGGATGCTGATCGCCGACCGCTCTGTCGCCGGCGCTTCGGAGGCCTTCTGGAACAGGGTCGAGGCTTTCGAGAAGCGGATCGACGCCCAGCTCGCCAAGGACCTGACGGTGGCGCTGCCGCTGGAGCTCACAGCCGAGCAGAATATCGCGCTCGTCCGTGACTTCGTGGAAAAGCACATTCTCTCCAGAGGGATGGTTGCCGACTGGGTTTATCACGACAATCCCGGCAATCCGCACATCCACCTGATGACGACACTGCGGCCGCTGACCGAATACGGTTTTGGCGCGAAGAAGGTCGCGGTGATCGGCGAGGAGGGCGAACCTCTGCGGACGAAAGCCGGGAAGATCGTCTATGAGCTATGGGCCGGCGGAACGGACGACTTCAACGCGTTTCGCGACGCCTGGTTCGAACGGATGAACCATCACCTGGCGCTCAACGGCATCAATTTGCGCGTCGACGGGCGATCCTACGAGAAGCAGGGTATCGATCTGGTGCCGACCATTCATCTCGGCGTCGGCGCCAAGGCGATCGAGCGTAAGGCCGAAGGGGAGGGACGCAAAGCCGAGCTCGAACGCCTTGAGCTCAACGAGGAGCGGCGCGAGGAAAATGCCCGCCGCATCCGGGAGAATCCCGAACTCGTGCTGGATCTCATCACCCGCGAGAAGAGCGTCTTCGACGAGCGCGATGTCGCCAAAATCCTGCATCGCTATATCGACGATGCGGGCCTGTTCCGCAACATGATGGCGCGCATCATGCAGAGTGGGCAAGTGCTGCGGCTGGAGCGCGAGCGGATCTCGTTGGCAACCGGCAAGCGCGAGCCGTCGAAGTTCACGACGCACGAGCTGATCCGCCTCGAAGCGACGATGGCCCGGAGCGCGATGTGGCTTGACCGACGCTCCTCGCATGGTATCGGCAAGGCCGTTCTCGACGCGACCTTCGCGCGCCACGACCGGCTGTCGCAGGAACAGCGGACAGCGCTTGCGCATATCGCCGGCGCCAATCGCATAGCCGCCGTCGTTGGCCGTGCCGGAGCGGGCAAGACCACAATGATGAAAGCGGCCCGCGAGACATGGGAAGCCGCCGGATATCGCGTCGTGGGCGCAGCGCTTGCTGGCAAGGCGGCGGAGGGTCTGGAGAAAGAGGCCGGCATCATCGCGCGCACGCTGTCGTCGTGGGAACTACGCTGGCAGCAGGAGCGTGACCGCCTCGACGACAGGACCGTCATGGTGCTGGATGAGGCGGGCATGGTGTCGTCGCGGCAGATGGCGATGCTTGTCCAGGCAGCGACCGAGGCCGGGGCCAAGCTGGTGCTGGTCGGTGATCCCGATCAGCTCCAGCCGATCGAAGCGGGCGCCGCATTCCGCGCGATCACCGACCGCATCGGCTATGCCGAACTTGGCACGATCTATCGTCAGCGCGAGGCGTGGATGCGTCGCGCCTCGGTCGATCTTGCCCACCGTCAAGTCGGGTCGGCGCTCGCAGCCTATGACCGCGCGAACCTGATCCATTCGCACTGGTCGAAGGACGAGGCCATAGCCTCGCTGATCGAAGACTGGAACCGCGACTACGATCCGGCGAGGTCTTCTCTCATTCTCGCCCATCGACGACTCGACGTGCGCGCACTCAACGAACTCGCCCGCGAAAGGCTGGTCGGGCGCGGTCTCGTCGGCGAGGGCTTCGCCTTCCGGACAGAAGAGGGCGAGCGTCGCTTCGACGCCGGCGACCGGATCGTCTTCCTGAAGAACGAGGGATCGCTCGGCGTCAAGAACGGCATGCTGGCGAAGGTGGTCGAAGCCGCACCCGGCAGGTTTGTCGCCGAGATTGGCGAAGGGGAGGATCGCCGCCAGGTGACGGTCGATCAGCATCTCTACGCCAATGTCGATCATGGCTATGCGACCACCATCCACAAATCGCAGGGCGCGACGGTCGACGTCGTCAGGGTGCTCGCCTCCGGCACGATGGACCGCCATCTGACCTATGTCGCGCTCACCCGTCATCGTGATGCAGCCCGGCTCTATGTCGGCATGAACGAGTTCACCAACCGCGGCGGCGTTCTCGTCGATCACGGAGAGGCTCCCTACGAGAACAAGCCCGAGAACCACGACAGCTATTTCGTCACGCTCGAAACCGGCGAGGGGAAGCAGAACACCATCTGGGGCGTCGACCTGAAGCGCGCGATGGCAGAGGCGGCGCCTCAGATCGGCGACCGCATCGGCCTCGACCACAAGGGTTCCGAAATGGTCCGTCTTCCCGACGGCAAGAAGGTCAAGCGCCATACCTGGAAGGTCGTCGACATCCGCGAGCTGGCGCTGTCGCGGATGACGGAACGCATGTCGCGCGACGCAGCGAAGGAAACGACGCTCGACTACGAGAACGCCAGCTTCTATCGCGCGGCACTCCGCTTCGCCGACACGCATGGCCTGCGCCTCATGAACGTCGCCCGGACCATGATGCGCGACCGGCTCGACTGGACGGTCCGGCAGAAACAGCGGCTTGCCCGTCTCGGAAGCCGGCTGCTCGCCATCGGCGGCAAGCTCGGTCTCGTTTCCAGCACTCAGCAGCAACAATCGCTTTCCAGCAACATGAAGGAGGTCAGGCCGATGGTTGCCGGCATCACCATTCATCCGAAATCCCTCGACCAGGCGGTCGAGGACAAGCTCGCCGCCGATCCCGGTCTGAAGAAGCAATGGGAGGAAGTCTCCTCCCGTTTTCATCTGATCTACGCCCAGCCCGAAGCCGCCTTCCGCGCGGTCGATGTCGACGCGGCGTTGAAGGATCCGGCGACTGCGAAATCCACGCTCGCGAAGATCGCGAACGAGCCGGAGAGTTTTGGAGCGCTCAAAGGCAAGACCGGCCTGTTCGCCAGCCGCGTGGAGAAGGAGGACCGCGATATTGCACACGTCAATGCGCCGGCGCTTTCGCGTGACCTCGAACGTTATCTTCAGATGCGAACGAACGCCATGCAGCGCCTTGAAACGGAGGAGAGGGCAATCCGGCATCGCGTCTCGATCGACATTCCGGCACTGTCGCCGTCCGCCCGCACGGTGCTCGAACGGGTGCGCGATGCGATCGACCGCAACGACCTTCCCGCAGCACTCGGATATGCGGTCAGCGACAAGGAGGCCAAGCTCGAAATCGACGGATTCAACAAGGCTGTATCGGAACGCTTCGGTGAACGCAGCCTGCTGCCGAACGCCGCGCGCGAACCGTCCGGGCGGCTGTTCGAGCAGCTCGCCAAGGGGCTCCAGCCCCAAGAGAAGGAGCACCTGGCCGAGGCATGGCCGGTGATGCGCACCGCCCAGCAACTCGCTGCCCACGAGCGCACCGCCGCGACCTTGAGGCAGGTCGAGGACCTGCGGCTATCGCAGCGCCAGACACCGGTGATCAAGCAATGACGCCGCGCCGGGCGATCATCCTGATCCGTGCCTCTGTGACCGTCATTCTCTGCGAATCGGTCGTCGCCGCGGTCGGCGGCTATCGCCTGAACCTAACACCAAGCGAGCCGCTCGGGCTCTGGCGCATCGAGGCATTGAACCGCTCCCCTGAGGTCGGGGATCTGGTGTTCATCTGCCCGCCGTCGAACGCGCCGTTCATCGAGGCGCTAGAGCGCGGATATCTCCACCGCGGGCTTTGCAGGGGCGGTTTTGCGCCGCTGATCAAGACCATTGTCGCTCTTCCCGGCGACCGGGTCGAGATCGCCGGCGAGGTCATCATCGACGGCCGCCCGGTACCCGCATCCGCTGTGCGGGCGACGGATGGTGCCGGCAGGGCGATCCATCCCTATCCCGGCGGCGTCGTGCCACCCGGCCATCTCTTTCTTCACTCATCCTTTGCGAGCTCCTATGATTCACGATATTTTGGGCCGATCCCGGCATCCGGCCTTCTCGGTCAGGCGCGGCCGGTGTTCACGTTTGACCCGTGACCGCTGGCGTGTGGCGCTCCTGATCCTGCTTTCGATCGCCGTCGGAGCGGTCGGCTGGAGCGGCGAGGCCCTCCTTCTTCCGACAGCCATGCTCTTTCCGTTGCTATGGGCGCAATCTCCATCACGACTGGTTGCGGGCGCGGTGTCTGCCGGGTACTTCCTCACCGCCTCGCGCGGCCTGCCGCAGGGTGTGGCGAACTTCTACGCCGCCGATTTCTGGCCCGGCCTCCTGCTATGGCTGGCGGCCTCGGCCGGCTTTGTCGCCGTGCATGCGGCGTTCTGGCCCGCGCGCTTGCAAAAGAGGCTCCCGGGAAGGGGCGCTCTGGGTTGGGGAAAGCCGGTGCGCTACCTTGCGGCCGCGGTGCTGATGGGGCTGCCGCCCTTCGGCATCACCGGGTGGGCGCATCCACTGACCGCAGCGGGCATTCTGTTTCCCGGCTTTGGATGGTGGGGGCTGGGTGCGACCACAGCCGGCCTCGCGATGATGACATCGCGATACTGGCCGGCTGCTGCCATTGCCCTGGGAGGCTTCTGGTTCTGGTCCGCCGCTACGTGGACGCAACCTGTCCTACCGGATGGATGGAAAGGCGTCGACCTCGAACAGGGTCAAACGCTTGGACGTGATGGTTCGCTTGACCATCACCGTGACCTGATCGCAACGGTGCGCGCGGCGGCAGGAGCGGAAACCCGTGTCATCGTTCTTCCCGAAAGCGCCCTCGGCTTATGGACCCCGACTGTCGCACGGCTTTGGCAGGCGGGCTTGCGAGGGGCGGACGTCACCGTGATCGCCGGCGCGGCCGTCATCGATCCGGGCGGCTACGACAACGTCATGGTGACGGTCTCGGAGGGTGAAGCACGGATCCTCTATCGCGAGCGCATGCCGATCCCGGTATCGATGTGGCAGCCATGGTTGCAATGGACCGGGCAGGGCGGTGGCGCTCAAGCGCATTTCTTCGCCAACCCGGCCGTGGATCTCGCTGGCACGAGGATCGCGCCGCTGATCTGCTACGAGCAGCTCATCGTCTGGCCCATACTGCACTCGATGCTGTTTTCCCCCGCCGCCATCGTCGCCACGGGCAACGGATGGTGGACCGAGGGAACGTCGATCGTCGCCATCCAACAAGCAGGCGTGATCGCCTGGGCGAAACTCTTCGGGCGACCCGTCGTCACGGCTTTCAACACATAAGGAGACTTTCGCGATGGTCGATTCCGCCCTCATCAAGGAATGCAGCGATCCCGGCCTGAAGCCCGCGATCGTCGAAGAGTTCATCGAACGGGCAGGGGCGCCGGACCCGCTCGCGGTCACTGTCCGCTCCGGCAACCGCATCGTTCTGGTGCCGAAGCCGACAACGCCGGACGAAGCGCTCGCATTGATACGCCAGAACCTCGGCCGCAATATCGTTCGCGTCGGCTTGACGCAGTATCCCGCCGGCCTCGGTATCGTCGAGGCGGGCCAGTTGAAGCCGGACCTGATCGAGCCTTGCGAAAACATCAAGATGGGCACGGCCCTGTTCGCCAAAGTCTATCGTATCGTCACCAAATGGTACGGTAACCCTCCCGAAAGCGAGGTCCTTCCGCAGGTTTTTGAAGACGCGATCATCGCATGGCAAACGGGGTATTTCGAGGGGACAGCGGTGTTCCGGGCAGCCGATCCGGGCGACGTGAAGCTGCCAGAGCCGGATCCAGGGGTGGAAGCGGAAACGTCCGAAGCCGGTAGTGACAAGATGAAGGGCGGCAACGTCGATACTGCACTCGAGGCGGAACCAGCTGACCCGAACAAGGCCGGTATTCGGATCGACCTTTCCGGCATCGGCGCGCGCGGGAAGTGAGGAACAGGTTCCTCGCGTCTGCGTGGATGAACGCGGGCCAGGAGGGAAAAATCGCTCGGTCCGTGGGCCAAGCGAATCGCACTTAATGAGACCATGGCGGAAAACAACTAAGTGTCGTCACGCTTCAACAATGCATTCTATCCCTGGTCGCAAGTCGCGTTGATTTCTTCTTCGAAAGCATAGGCCTTGAGGTATTTTGTGCCTTGCATCGAGATGGGCATGTGAAGATTTGCACCGTCGTTCTGTCGATCGGCGCTGGCATCTCTTTGGAATGGCTCTTATAAGGGGCATGACGCAGTACGCGCTGTGTTGCGGCTTAGAATCCGCAGATGAACGGTTGGCGCTGACCGAAACGGTGCCAGGAACCCTCTGACCTTGTGGCCGGGGGCCTGTGACTCATGTCCAGGCGCCTCGGTGCTAAAGGTCTCAGGGCCGATTCATCTCGGATTCTAACCCCCGGCTAGGGTTCAAAGGGTTCAACGTCGGCGGGGGCGCACCGCAGACAAAACCAGGGTTAGGTCAGGAATGGAATCGGAAGATGCAACATTGACGAAAAAAGTTGAGCTCCGGCCACTGGTCGGCTTAACTCGTGGACTACACCCGGCTGACCTCGAGAAACTGACCATAGACGCAATCCGTGCACATCGGCGACTTGTCGAAAAGGCCGACGAACTTTTCCAGGCCCTGCCGGAAAGCTATAAGTCGGGAAAGGAAGTCGGAGGCCCACAGCATCTGTGTTACATCGAGGCCAGTATCGAGATGCACGCGCAGATGAGCGCTGTCAGCACGCTAATCAGCATTCTTGGCTATATCCCGAACGCCTCCGTGAACTGAACCGGCTTCCGTTTGTCTCATGGCGAATTTTTATAGCGGGCTATGATGTCATATCGGTCCTGAACTATTGCGGCAGCTCAGACCCGCTATCTTCATCGGAGGCAAGGCGGCGTGACACGAGCTCCTCCGTTCGGTCTCTTTGATACCGACCGCGGTGGAACCCTACGCAGCGAAGACCTGGGCAGCGCGGCTCGACGGTTTGGCGACTGGCGCGACGGATGGCCGATGAACCTGGCCAGCAAACGCTTGCGTTCGGCCGGTGTCATCGAACCTGAAATGCTCCAGCAGCTCGAATAGCGCGGCGGCCTCGCGAGCAAGGCTGTGGCTGGCCGCCGTCTGCTCCTCGACCATCGCGGCGTTTTGTTGCGTTCCCTGATCGACGCTGTTCACGGCCTTGTTGATCTCACCGAGAGCGTTCGACTGCTCGCGTGCCGCTTCGACAATCGCGACGACATTCGTGTTGATGTCGTGGACCTGGGTCGCGATTTCCTGCAGCGCGGAACCGGCTTTCGTGACAAGCGATACCCCGCTCTGGACCTGGCTACCCGACGCGGTGATCAGCGTCTTGATTTCCTTGGCGGCCTTGGCCGATCGCTGCGCGAGCTCGCGGACTTCCTGCGCGACGACCGCGAATCCCTTGCCCGCTTCGCCGGCACGGGCCGCTTCGACACCGGCATTCAGCGCCAGGAGGTTGGTCTGGAACGCGATCTCATCGATGACACCGATGATGTTGGAGATCTCGCGAGAGGACGTTTCGATCTGATCCATGGCGCCGATCGCGTCGCGCACCACCTGCCCGGAATGCTCTGCATGTTCGCGGGTGCGTGCAACGAGTTGGCCAGCCTCCTCCGCCCGACGACTGGAATCCTTGACCGTTGTGGTGATTTCCTCGAGCGCAGCGGCGGTCTCCTCGACCGAGGCGGCTTGTTGCTCGGTGCGTTTTGCCAGCTCGTCGGCGGCGGTCCGAATCTCGCTGGATCCCGCGGAGATCGCCCTGGCGTTGTCGGCGACAGTCGCCATCGCGCGCTTCAGCTTGTCGGAGGCGGCGTTGAAATCGGTGCGCAAACGTTCGAGCGAGGGGATGAACGGTTTTTCGATTTGCTGCGCCAGGTCACCGTCCGCCAGACTGTTCAGGCAGCCCGCGAGCTGTTCGACGTTTTCGACCCGGGCCGTCACGTCGGTCGCGAATTTCACGACTTTGAAGACTCTGCCGTTCATATCGAAAATCGGATTGTATGAGGCCTGGATAAAGACCTTGCGACCACCCTTGCCGAGCCGCATGAACTCGTCCGCCATCAAATCCCCGCCTGCAAGCATCTTCCAGAAATTCCGATAGTCGGGCGACGCGGTATAGGATGGTTCGCAGAACATCGAATGGTGTTTGCCCTGGATCTCGCTCAGAGAATATCCGAGGGCGGACAGGAAATTCTCGTTGGCGGTCAGGACGTCGCCGGTCGGCGTGAACTCGATAATCGCCTGCGCCCGCGACAAAGCCTCGATCTTGCCGGCATCTTCTGCAACTTTCAGCTTCTGGGCGGTGATGTCGGTGGCGATCTTGACAACCTTGACCGGCTTGCCACGGCGCATGACAGGGTTATAGGACGCCTCGATCCAGACTTCCTTGCCGCCCTTGCCGATGCGCTTATATTGCTGCTGGTCGAAGTTGCCGGCGGCGAGTTTCGCCCAGAACGCCTTATAGTCTGCCGATTTCACAAATGCCGGTTCAACGAACATGCTGTGATGTTTGCCGATAATTTCTGATAGCTCATAGCCAAGCGCCCGGCAGAAATTGTCGTTGGCAGTGAGTATCCTGCCGGACAGATCGAATTCGATCATGGCCTGAGACTTAGAGAGGGCAGCAAGTACCGCGCATGCATTGGCACCACGATTGAGAATATTCACTAGGCGACCTCCCAAGGATACTTACCGGACCGAAGGTCGCGGCAGAGCGCGAATAGTTGCATACGATGTTTAATCTTCATTTAAACATGGAACTGGCATCCATCAATTATGCCCGCTTAAAGCGCTCGAAGAGAAGGAGGAGATTGTATCAACAATCATGTGCCGCTCGATAAGGGCTTCCATGTTGCGATTGAGCAAAGACAGCAGCAGGTCTTTTGTGACGGCCCGGGTCTCGCTTTTTCGAGATAGAGCGGACGCCACGTGAGGTCGAGATCCTGGCTTAGGTCTTCGTGCAACTTGACTATCTCCTGCCGGGCCGCTTCCAGGCTATCGAAAAACTGAACGGTGGTGTGCCCGTGCAGCCAGTGCGCCTGGTCATCGGCAGTCGCCTGAGAATAGGTGTAGAACGTATAGGAAGTTACTGACATCATTCCTCTCCCCTGGTTTGTCTGTCACGTTTTCAGATCAGCTTTCTTCTGATTGCGAGGGCGGTGAGATGGGCCTTACTGCGAACGTCGAAGCGCTTCATGGCCTCGCGGAGCTTGACACGGACGCTGTTGTACTTGACGCCCTCCACGTCTGCGACTTCCTCCATCGTCATGCCGACGGCGATCCATCTGAGATAGGTCGCCTCTTTCGGATCGAGCCAGGCGGCATCTTCCACTGTCGGAGTGGTCTGAAGGAAAGAGATGCGGGCGTGGAGCTGCCCGACGGCGCCCGCGGCTGCGACCGCGTCGATCTCACGGTCGAGGTCGATCGCCGGCCTTTCCGACGCCAGCGTGAACATCGACATCGATCCGTTGGCGGTCTTGATCGGAATGGTGATGCCGGAGCGGATGCCGAAATCGGCCGCATGCGCGTAGAAGGCACGCTCTTCCTTCGATAGCCGCGATCGTTCCTGTTCGCCGGACCAGGCAAAGACGTGCTTCCTGGATTTCGCGCGCTTGACGACCGGATCGAGCTTGTCGAAGTTGTTCTCGAAGTAAGCCGATCGCCAGTCACGATGATAATTGGTGACCGCGATGGTGTGTTTGTGCTGGATATGGAGATAGGCATAGCCGGTGAAGCCGAAATGTTCGGCAAGGTCGGCAAGGCCATCCTTCAGGATGCACTCGTCGCCCTGAATTGCGGCAAGATCGGTCAACTTGTCCAGCCAGTGCTGCATTCCATACCCCCATATGCTGGTGTGCGATGCCTACTCTAACGTTTGCTCCCAGCAGCCGACCGCCGGGCTGAATCTGCTTTCATCCTCTTTTACCCAGACAACTCAGGCTGAGCCGAAGCATTTTTCCACGAGGCATACATGCTCCAACGCTTCACGAATATCCGTACTATCCCCCTGTACATGCTATCGAGCCGGGGAAGCGGCACTTGCGTGCAGTTCACTCGACGATCTGCATCTCGCTCTGACCAGATGCGGCAATGCTCGCCTTGCGGTCGGCAAATGAGATCTTCAATTCAGCAAAAGCATCGCCGTGTTGCCATGAAAGCACCAACGCTCCGGCATCAGCAATGGTGGCCTTGAGCGCTCCACCGAAGGCGGGATGGGTGTTCCTGAAACGGATCAGATTTGAAAGGCGATGGAAGAGCGGCGTCTCAAGGGCCGTACCGATTTCGTCGTTGCCGTAATAGTGCCGGTTAATGTCACGCCCCACGCCCGTTTTGGCGAGCAGGTCCATATCGTTTACACCGCCCAATAAACCGACATAATAGACTTGCGGAATTCCTGGAGCAAAAAACTGAATTGCCCGAGCGATGAGATAATCATTATCGTTGCGACCAAGCGCGTCATAGTAGGTGCAGTTTACCTGATAAAGGTCCAGATTCGATGCAGCGGCCCCCGTCGCCTGGCGGCTCTGGCCATCCGATCGCCTATGGATCTCTTCCACAAGATTGTCGATCGCCTGGGGTTCGAGGAGGCCCGCCCGGCCGTCGCTATGGGCACCGACATCTATAACGCCGATCCCGTCATGGGTGTCGAGAACGGTGATCGCGTTACGGGGGCTTATTGCCAGCCACTTTGCCAGCGGCGTGGCGTCTCCCGTAAACAATGCATGCAAGATGAGCGGTGGTAGTGCGAAATCATAGACCCGGTCGACCTTCTTCGCGATCTCGATTTGGTCACGATGATAACTATGAATCTCAACCAGAACCTCCATGCCGCGGTTGCGGGCCTTTCCAGCCACTTCTTCGAGGAATGCGTAGGTATCGTCGATCATGAAGCAACTGCTGCCCGCTTTCTTGATCGCGTATCCCGCGGCGTCGAGGCGGATCGCCGTCACATTCGCCTCCGAAAAGCGATCGAGGATCGTTTCGAGATAGGTTGTGCCTTTGGCGCTGTGGACATCGATGTCGATCTGCTCCGGTGTGAAGGTTGTCCAGAGCATCCGCTGAGTACCATCAGCCAGGGTCACCTTCGAAAACGGTAAACCGGGGCGCGGTCGATAGATCCTCAGAAGGTCTTCTTCGGTGGCGCCATCGGGAAATACCTTATCGAACGTCATGAACATGTCGGCAAATTCGGACGCCGAACCCTTGGCAATGAAGTCCGTGAATGCGCCGGATTGCGATGAGACATGGTTGACGATAAGATCGGCCATGATTTCCACGGATCCCGACAAAGCCCGCACATCCTCCCAGTCGCCGAGGCGCGGATCGACGATCGTGTGATCTGTTGGATCGAATCCGGCATCAGCGCCATCGATCGGATTGAAGAAAGGCAAGACATGGACGCCGCCGAACAGGCCAGCGAACTTGCCATCGACCAGTTCCTTCAATTGCCTGAAACCACCTCTGGTCAGGCGGTCAACATAGGTGATAAACTGCACTTTGTTTTGCATTTCAATTTCCAGTATGTGTCGTCTTACGAGGACGAGTTGATTTTCTTTCACTCAGTCTGCAGAGCCGCCCGCGATGAGACGGCTCTCGCCCAGTAATCCTTGCTCGTCCATGATCGGGTGAGCAACCGAGACGATATGCGCGTTGATCCGCTTGAGATCACGCAAGATGTCGAGGTGAAGCGAGCTGGTTTGAAGGCTGTCGGTGCGCCCGTCGCGCAGACGTTCCAGGTGGCGCTCGGAAGACTGTTTTTCCATGTGCCGGACTTCGACTTTCCGCTCCATGAGCTGACGCGCGAGATTGATGTCCCGGGTGATAAGGATTGTTTGTGCGATCCGGAGATTATCGACGGTGAGCTGGAAGAGTTGTGTTAGTTCGGAGAAGCCGTCATCAGAGAATTTCAAACCGTGGGCGATCTTCTTCGTGACCTCGGGCAGCAGACCTTTCTCGACAATATCCCCGATATGTTCGAGGTTGATGGCGTAGTCGATGATGACGATCGAGCGGCGGCCTTCGTCTTCCGACAGTCCAGTACGGCCGAGTTTCGATAAGTAGACCTTGACCTCCTGCTGTAACCGGTCGACCTGGCGCTCAAGCTGCGCAATATCCTTCAATCTCGCGGCATTGTTCTGCTGGAACGCGTCCGACACTCTCAAGAGCATTCTTTCGATCAGGTCTCCAACGCCAAGCACTTCGCGTGCAGCACTCGTCAGTGCTACGACTGGTGTTGATAGCTCATCCGGATCGAGGAATTTCGGTGTGTTGTCAGCCTGTTCGGACGCGGGGATGAGGACCCCCATCCACCGTGCAAGAAGGCGGGAAAACGGCATGGCCAGGAGAGCCAGGCCGATATTTAACGCGAGATGCGCGTCCACGGGAAGTTTGGACGCTGGGACCGGCAACATCGAAAGCCAGCTGGCCAAAATATCGGCCACTGGCAGGATCAGCAGGCAGCCGATTGCCCGGACAATCAGATTGCCTAGTGTGACCCGCCTGGCCGCCGCCGATGCTGATAACGACGCGATCACCGGAGGTATTGCGCCACCGAAATTGGCTCCAAGAACCAGCGCTACGACAAGCCCGCCAGAGAGGATTCCGGTGGAGGTCAACGACAAAATCAGAACGACCGCAGCCAAGCTTGAAGATGAAGCGAATGCGATGGCCGCGGAAAAGATCATCGCGACCGGCCAGGCGTTTTCAAGCAGGCCGATAAACGCTGCGAGCGCCGGCGAATGGCGAAGCGGCTCGGTCGCGTTGCTGAGTAGGTGTAGTGACAGCAGCATCAGCGCGATACCGAGCAACGCTGTTCCGGCGCCCTGCCTGGAGGTCGAACCGCCTCGATAGAGAATGATGCCGATGAAGAGTAGGGCAGGGGACACCCATTCGATGCCCGTTGCGACGATCCAGGCGGTGACCGCCGTTCCGACATTGGCGCCGAGGAGGACGACCTGCGCCATGCGAGGCTTGATAAGCTCTCGTTCCACAAACGAGGAGACCATCAGCGCCGTCGCTGTAGAACTCTGAAGCGCGACTGTGGCGACGAACCCTGATAGAAACGACCGGGCGCTGCTTTTCGTGCCGGAGGCGAGGCCCGTTCGCAATCTGGCCCCAAGCGCACGGGAGGCTCCGTCCTTCACCTGGGCCAGGCCGAACAGCAGCAACGCGACGGCGCCGCAGAGATTTATGAGAACGATTATCGATTCCAAGTCGCGCCTCTCGCTAATTCTGTTGGAAGTAAGCCTTGATCAGCGAAGCGGCTGCTCGCAACAGAGATCGGCCAGACGGGTGCCGTCTTGATTTGTCTCGAGAGGGAAGCGGTTCTCGTCGCAGACCTTGTCCAGCTTGCGGTTGATGAGGGTGCCGGTGGGCGAGCAGGGAGGAGAGCTGCCCACCGGCATCTTGCCCGCGCCGTATCGCAGGCAAGATGAATTCCAACTGGTTTCGTATTGTTGTCGTGCGGAGTAGCGCTGATCCGCGCCGGTTTTGTTGACGGCAGTTCGACATCGAATGAGTCATCACTCCTCCTAGAAGCTTACGATCTTGGTGCGGTGCGAAAGTGAGCGATTTCGATCACACTAACAAAGGCTTCCGCTTAGCTACCCGAAGCTTCTTGATCCCCAACAATGCGTAATCACTTGTAATGTATCGTTGCGATGCAACAAAACTGTCACCAAACTTTCATTTGACGAAGAACGATTACGCTCATAGTGTGAGCGATATAGACCATTTCTTGTTGGAAGGGAAGCGTTGGTGTTCAACTCGACTCAGGACCGCCAGGCGAAAATCGTTGAGCTTTTGCGCGATGAGCAGTTTTTGGCTATCGGCAGATTGACGGAGCACTTCCAGATTTCGGTGGCCACTGCGAGGCGCGACTTGAGCGAACTCCACGAGGCCGGACTCTTGCGTCGAACTCACGGCGGTGCGGTCAGCGTCACGCAGGTTACACAGGACAAGCCGAACGCTGCCCGCGCCGTCTGGAATCGGGCGGAGAAGGCGGCCATAGCCGGAGTCGTTGCCGGTATGATCGTCGAGGGTGACACGGTTCTTCTGGACGCCGGTACAACTGCGCTGGAAGTTGCCAAGAAGCTCGCTGACCGCAGAAACCTCACCTTCATCTCGAATGGTCTCGACATTGTCGAGGAATTGACGAGAGGGGAGGGCAAAAGCATCTATTCGGTCGGGGGCGAGTATACCGAAACGAACCGCTCCTTCCGCGGCCCTTTGGCGGAGCAGTTTATCCGCCAATTCAATGTCGACAAACTCATTCTCAACGCGGCGTCGATCGATGTTGATCGCGGATTGATCTGTACGTCGTCGCCCGTGAACGCGAGTGTCGCTCGCGCCATGATCGAAGTTTCGAGCCGCGTGATCGTCGTCGCGGATCATTCGAAATTCACAAAATCGAGCCTCTCGGTGACGGCCAGGATCGAGGATGTCGGCGTGATCGTCACCGACTCTGGAACCCGAACCATCATTGAGACAATACCGGAAAAGCTGCGGAAGAAGTTCGTTGTTGCGAACTAGGTTCGACGGCCGCGGGCGAATTAAACCCTCATTCAACAGAGCTGGGAGGAAAACCACATGCTTAAGACCAATCGCAGGAATTTTATGATGGGCACCGCGGCGATAGCGGTCGCTTCAACTGCCGGTGCGAAGTTCACCTTCGCGCAAGAACGCCGGGCGCTTCGCCTGGGTGTGAACGGATTGCCGAACTCGCTGGAGCCGGTCAATGCAATCAGCAATGTCGGCCCGCGTATCGTCAACCAGATATTCGACACGCTGATAGCGCGCGATTTTTTCGCGAAGGGAGCTCCCGGCAATGCCATCGACCTCGTTCCGGCACTTGCCGAGAGCTGGGAGCGCATCGATGAGAAATCGGTTCGCTTCAAGCTGCGGCAGAAGGTCATGTTCCACGATGGTGTTGAACTGACCGCGGACGATGTCGCATACACCTTTTCTTCCGAACGCCTTTGGGGTCCCGAAGCGATCAAGAAAATCCCGCTTGGGAAATCCTATTCGCTCGATTTCGATGAGCCCGTGGTCGAGGACAAATACATAGTCACACTTCGCACAAAGACCCCGAGCTATCTCATCGAGACCTTCGTCGCATCCTGGATGAGCCGCATTGTTCCCAAAGAATACTACAAGAAACTGGGAGCAGTAGATTTCGGTAACAAGCCCGTTGGAACAGGCCCGTACAAGTTCGTGGACTTTGTTGCCGGTGACCGTGTGGTGCTGGAAGCCAACGACGCCTACTGGGGTCCAAAGCCGACTGCATCGAAGATCACCTACCAGATCGTCGCAGAGCCAGCCACACGCGTCGCGGGTCTGATCAGCGGTGAATACGATATCATCACTACCCTGACGCCGGACGACATTCAGCTGATAAATAGCTATCCGGACCTCGAAACGCGCGGGACGCTCATCGAAAACTTCCACATGTTCACCTTCAATATGAACCAAGAAGTTTTCAAGGATAAGAAGCTTCGGCGCGCTCTTGCTCTGGCTGTCAACCGGCCAATCATGGTTGAAGCGCTCTGGAAGAAACAAGCATCTATCCCGGCCGGCTTCAATTTCCCGAACTATGGGGAAACCTTCGATCCAAAGCGTAAGGCCATGGAATATAATGTCGAGGAGGCCAAGCGTCTCGTCAAGGAGAGCGGCTACGATGGAACGCCGATCACCTATCACACGATGGGCAACTATTATGCCAACGCCATGCCTGCGTTGATGATGATGATCGAAATGTGGAAGCAGATCGGTGTGAACGTGGTCATGAAAACCTACGCACCGGGTAGCTTCCCCCCGGACAACCAGACCTGGATCAGAAACTGGTCCAACGGCCAATGGATGACCGATGCCTACGCCACGATCGTCCCCGAATTCGGGCCGAATGGTCAGGTTCAAAAGCGTTGGGGTTGGAAGGCGCCGGCCGAGTTCAACGAATTATGTCAGAAGGTCACGGTTCTGCCGAATGGCAAGGAGCGCTTCGACGCCTACAATCGCATGCGGGATATTTTCGAAGAGGAGGCGCCAGCCGTCATTCTCTATCAGCCGTATGACGTTTATGCCGCGCGCAAGGATGTCCACTGGAAGCCCGTGAGCTTCGAGATGATGGAATTCCGCAACAATCTCAGCTTCGGCTGAACTCGTTAATCGAGAAGGCGGCGCGCGCGAGGTGTGCGCGTCGCCCTGGAGGAGCCTAAGTTGTCAAATCTACTAACAGTTCGCGACCTGGTCGTTCAGGTGCCGGCGCGCGATATCACAATCATCAACGGTGTCAGTTTTTCACTGGATGCAGGGCAGACGCTTGGACTCGTCGGGGAGTCGGGCTGCGGAAAGAGCATGACATGTTACGCAATAGCCAAGGCATTGCCGCGAGGGATTTCGCAGACGGGCGGAACTATTGAGCTGAACAGTGGACCAAAGGCTGATGGCAAGCCGGCTATTGCCATGATCTATCAGGACCCGACCAGCAGCCTCAATCCGGTTCATTCGATCGGTTATTATCTCGAGAGCAGCCTTTATCGCCATCAGGGTCTGGAGGGCAACGATGCACGGCTCGAGGCCATGCGTCTTCTCGAACGTGTCGGTATCGACCGCGCCAAAAGTCGGCTGCGATCCTATCCTCATGAGTTCTCGGGCGGTATGAACCAGCGCGTCATGATTGCCCACGCGCTCGCTGCGAAGCCCAAGCTGATGATCGCCGACGAGCCCACGACAGCGCTCGATGTCACGACGCAGGCGCAGATCCTTCATCTTCTGGAGGAACTCAGATCTGAAACAGGCATGGCGCTTTTGATCGTGTCGCACGATCTCGGCGTGATCGCCCGCCTCGCGGATCGTGCGGCGGTCATGTATTGCGGAAAGATCGTCGAAACGGCGCCGGTTGCGGAATTGTTGGAGCGTGCAGCGCATCCTTACGCTCGCGCCCTGATCGGCTGCATGCCAACGATCGATGCGGACGACCTGGAGCCGCCAGTACCAATCCCGGGTTCTGTTCCTCTTCTCGATAACCTGCCTGCCGGATGTTATTATCACCCACGCTGTCCCCGCGCGAGCGAACAATGTTCCGTGAGCTTTCCCGGGCCTGTCAACGTCGGCGCGTTCCATGACGCGGCGTGTTACCATCCGGTGAGCCCATGAGTGCGCCTCTTCTTCAGGCCCGCGGGGTCACCAAGGTCTTTCGCCTGAAATCCGGGCTTTTCGTAAAGCCATCGGTACATGTGGCGGTTAATTCAATTGATCTCGAACTTGCGCCGCGTGAGCGGGTAGGTGTGGTCGGTGAATCTGGGAGCGGGAAATCGACACTCGGTAGACTTCTGCTCGGCTTGACCTCCACCACCGAGGGAGAGGTCTTGTTCGAAGGACTCGCGCACACAGATCGTAGCGCGCGAGACTGGTCGACGTTCCGAAAGGAGACCTCCCTGGTCCAGCAAAACCCGCTGTCCGCCCTTAATCCACAAATGACGATCGGCGAGCAAATCGCTGAAGCCGTCTGGGTTCACCGGGTTGCCAACCGCGCGGGCGCGCGTGATCGGGCGGCAACCATGCTGGACCGGGTCGGCCTCTCGAGCGCGATGATGAACCGCTATCCACATCAGATGTCGGGAGGGCAGCGACAAAGAGTTGTTATTGCCCGAGCTTTGATCCTCGACCCCAAATTGGTCGTATTCGATGAGGCGGTATCTGCGCTCGACGTCTCTGTGCAAGCCCAGGTCGTTGCGTTGCTTCGGCAGCTCTGGCAGGAGCTTGATCTGGCGTATGTGTTCATCACCCACGACCTGCGCATCGTTCGCCATCTCGTTGATCGTATTGTCGTGATGTATCTTGGCCGCGTCGTCGAAACCGGCGATATCAAATCTGTGTATGCGTGGCCACGCCATCCCTATACCCGCGCATTGCTTGCCTCCGTCCCCACTATGGACCCGACGGTCCGCAATATTGAACCACCGATCAAGGGGGAACTCGACGCTGGCAAGGTAATGACTGGCTGTGCCTTCCGGTCACGCTGTCCTTTTGCAATCGAAAGATGTGCGAAAGAAACGCCGCTGCTTCGGCCTGCGGGCGGGCAACTGGCAGCGTGTCATAGAGCGGAAGAGTTTCCGAGATCTATAGTCGCGCAGACTGATCCGGCGCAGATGATGGAGGTGGCGCGATGATTAGTTTCATCCTTGCACGCCTCGTTCGAGCGATCATTGTCATGATGCTGACCGTGACGTTTGTCTTCATCATTCTCAGGTTGGGTGGAGATCCAGCTCGGGCCATGTTGGGCGAGAACGCGACGCCAGAGGCGCTGGCAGCATTCCGAACAGCATGGGGCCTGGACAGATCCATTCCTGAACAGTTCCTGATCTATCTCGCCAGCGCGCTCAGAGGCGACTTCGGGGTATCGGCAGCCGACGGTCGTGAGGTATTCACCGTCATCGCCGAACGTATACCCAAGACATTGACGCTGACGATTTCAGCGTTCGTGCTAAGCGTACTCGTCGGTATCCCCGCGGGAATCATTGCAGCAGTCCGCCGCGACAGTGCCGCCGACAAATCCGTCATGGCAGGCGCTGTTCTCGGCTATAGCGTACCAAATTTCTTGCTCGGACTGACGCTCATCTTCGTGTTTGCCGTCTGGTTTCGTGTGCTGCCGAGCTCGGGAAGTTCCACCTGGCAGCATGCGATCCTGCCCGTTGCGACATTCGGTCTTGTCAATGCGGCTGCGATTGCGCGCTTCGCACGTTCCGCGCTGATCGAAGTTCTGGAACAGCCCTATATCGCAGCGGCTCGCGCCGATGGTATTCCCAAGTGGGAAGTGGTTATCCGCCACGCGCTCCCGAACGCGGCGATCCCGATGGTGACCATGCTGGGTTTCGTTGCAGCTGGCTTGCTGGGGGGGTCGGCTATCGTAGAGACCGTATTCGCCTGGCCCGGGCTTGGTAGCGGTTTTGTTCGAGCAATCACGCTCAGCGATCTCAATGTCGTTCAGGCAATGATCCTTCTCTTCACGGCGTTCATGGTCACGATCAACTTGATCGTCGATGTTCTCTATGCGGTGCTGAACCCGAAAATCAGGCTTCAAAAAAATGGCTAATACGACACTCTCATTACCAAAGCGGCAATTCCTGAAATCTGCCCGCCGCATTCCGATCAGTATCTGGCTATGCCTGATCTGGATTGCGGTTGTCGTCTTCGTGGGCATCACGGCGCAATGGTTGGCACCGTTCGACTATCTGCAGCAGTCACCTCTGGCGCGATTTGCGCCGCCGGGTGCGCCGGGACATTTGCTGGGAACTGATTATCTCGGTCGTGACGTGCTCAGCAACATTCTGGTCGCTACCCAGACGTCTTTGATGATCGCTCTTGTCGGTTCTCTCATCTGCGCGTTCATCGGTACGACCCTCGGATTTCTTGCGGCACATTTCGGTGGCTGGGTCGACAATCTCATTATGGGCTTCGCAGACGCGAAGGCTTCCGTGCCCTTTATAATCTTCGCGCTTGGTGTCCTGGCGTTTCTCGGGTCAAGCCCGCTGATACTTCTTATGCTCGTTGGTGTCGCATCATTCGAGCGTTATGCGCGGCTGACGCGTGGCCTCGTCTTGAGTGCGAACCAGGAGGGATATGCGGAGGCGGCGCGCATCGTCGGCGTGCCATCGCTTCGGATCTATGTGCGCCACGTCCTTCCAAACATTGCTGGACCGCTCATCGTTCAAATCACCCTGAATTTCCCGGATATCATCCTGCTCGAAAGCGGATTGAGCTTCCTTGGGCTTGGGATCCAACCGCCGGAAACGAGCCTTGGGCTGATGGTCGCAGACGGCAGAAACTATATCGCGATTGCCTGGTGGCTCATCGCGTTGCCCGGCGTTGTTATTGTTCTCACCACCCTGTCCATCAGCCTGCTCGGCGACTACTTGCGCGATCGCTTCGACGCGCGCCTGCGATAAACGAAAGGAATGAAAATGAACCCTCTCAGAATGACACCGGAGACGATCCGCCTGGGCGGCCATCGCGGCCACAGCGCCGGCGCCCCCGAAAACACGCTCGCGGCGTTTCGGAAGGCGTTTGAATTCGGCGGACGTAACGTCACATGCGAAACCGATCTCGGAATTACCCGCGATGGAGAACTTGTGCTGATTCACGACAAGACCGTCGACCGCACAACAGACGGTCACGGCATCGTTCACGACATGACCTATTCGGAGTTGTCGAAACTCGACGCAGGGAGTTGGTTCAGTTCGGAGTTTGTCGGAGAGCGTGTGCCGCTACTTAAGGACGCGCTTCAGCTCGCCCGTGAGCTTGGCATTATCTATCAGCTTGAACTGAAGATCTACGACGCGAACGACGTCTTCTTCCCAAAGTTGAGGACGCTCATCGATGAATTGGGCTGTGCGGATCTCCTCCAGTTCTCTTCCTTCGACTACGTTCAGCTGAAGGCCGTCAAGGAAGCAATTCCCGAGGTACCGACCGTTGGCCTGATGCATTCGCGCCTCATCGATCCAGCCGCCCTTGCCCGTCAGGCCAATCTCGATGCCATGAACATCGAGATCTACCATTTCGCCAGCGGTGAAGCCCGCCAACTCCACAACGAGGGATTTGCCGCTTTTTGCTACCTACCGACGGGGTACCATGAAAAACTCGCGCAGTACGGCGTGGACGTGGAAACGCAGGTCGTTCAGTGGGTTCGTGAAGGTCAGTTGGATCAGTTGCTCGGAGACGACGTCGCACAGGTCGCCAGGCTCAAGGACCGTGCAAATGGCTGATCGGGACACATCGACATCTCACGCAGGAGAAACAGCTTCGATTGTGGAAGAGATCGCGCGCAAGGCAGGCGACCTTGCCCTCGCTCATTTCCGCTCCCTATCGAGCCTGTCGGTCGAGACCAAGGGACATCTCGATCTTGTGACGAAGGCGGACAAGGAGGTCGAAACATTTCTTATCGCGCAGTTGCGGGAGGCGTTTCCCGCAGACGGCATATTTGGAGAAGAAGGGGGCGAAATCAAAGGGCGTTCAGGTCGTATCTGGGTGATCGATCCGATTGATGGGACATTCAATTTCGTCCGCGGCGGTCAGAACTGGGCAATTTCCATCGGTCTCTATGAAAACAAGCGTCCTACATTCGGGGTTATCTTCGCTCCAGTCCGAAACCTGATGTTTGTTGGAGGGAAAACGGTGGAGACGAAGCTCAACGGCATGGCGGTCAAGCCACTTCCGCCGCTCGATATGTCGCGTGCATCGACCGGGTTCAGCTACCATCCTTCGGCTTCGACAGCGGACAGGCTCGAAGTCATCCGTTATATCTCGGATGATCTCAATATCAGCTTCCGTTTCTGCGGCGCTGCGACACTCTCGATGGTCGAGGTGGCCATGGGCGAGACAGATGGCTACGTTTCATTGGGAGACTCGACGTGGGACGTTATGGCAGCGTTGCCTATTTTGAGCAATCTGGGTGTTGCGGATACGATCGACTGGGACAGGACCGACTTGTCGGCCAAACTCCGGTTTGCTTGTGGCAGCCACGACTTCCTGGAGAAGGTGAAGCCGTTGCTCGATAAAGTGGCGCTGGCCGCATAATGCGGCGCGCCTCTGACAATAACGGTCACAGATCGCCACTGGTCGACGCGGACCAATGCGGCGCGATTTGCGTACGCTCGACAAGCCTTGTTAACAGCGAGATGGAAGCGCTTCTGATCACCAGCCGCGAAACTGGCCGCTGGGTAATCCCCAAGGGCTGGTCGGAGGGCAGGAAAAAGCTTCATCGAGTCGCACGGGAGGAAGCTTGGGAAGAAGCCGGCGTGCGGGGAAGAGTCTGCAAAAACCCGTATGGTCACTACCGCTATGACAAGAAGGTATCACATGACGAATTCATCCCTTGTCTGGTTCAGGTTCACCTGCTGACCGTATCGACCCTGAAGGATGATTTCCCCGAGAAAGGACAACGCCAGATCAGGTGGTTTTCTCCGGAGGAAGCTTCTGGATTGGTTATCGAGCCGGAGCTCAAACAACTGCTTTTAAAGCTGCGACAGCAGTGACCCACACAATTGAGGACGACATGGACATCGAACTTCTCAAGAAAACACCCGACCTAAGAGCCATAGCAGATATCCGGCTGGCGACCCTCGAGGACGGTCCGGCGCGTGGCCAACGGCTGTTGATCGCTCGAAATGCAACAGGAATTGCGTTCGAAGTGGCGTTGGATCGCGGCTTCGATATTTCCAGCCTTTCGTTTAGGGGGACCAATATTGGTTGGAACTCGCCGATTCAGATGCGTTTTCCAATGGTTGATCCAGGCTCCGAAGGCGGCTGGGCTTTCATGCGCAACTTCGATGGCTTCCTTGTGACATGCGGGCTCGACCACATCAGCCGTCCTCTGGAAGTTGATATGGCCCACTATAATCATCCGCACCTGAAGACGAAAAGCATGCCTCAGCATGGCAGAATCTCGACCGAAAAAGCAAGATTGGTCGGATATGACGTCGACCCAGAATCCGGTGAGATCTTCTGTGAGGGGATCGTCAGGCAGGCAAGTGTCTTCGGCGAAAACCTGGAGCTGAGACGGAGGATCACTTTACCAGTCTTTGGTCAGGTGCTGCGGATTGACGACACAGTGACAAACCGGGGGTTTCGCCCGTCTGGACATGCAATAATCTATCACCTGAACTACGGCTATCCGTTTCTGGATCAGAACCTCGAGATCACGGGTCTTCCTGAGCTCCTTGCGGCAAAATTGGTCGTGGATCCACCTCGGCCAAGTGACGATTACGGCGAATACGTCGACTCGGTCGATAGCCTAGAGATTCCGGAAGCGGATCCGATCGTTGTCAGCAACCGTGAACTCGACATATCCGTCGGCCTGACGTTCACTCGCGACCAACTGAACAAGCTTGCTATCTGGAGAGCTTATCAGTCTGGAGTGTTTGCGCTCGGCGTCGAACCCCGCACCGACCTGGCACAGGACAGACCTTTGCTTCTGCCTGGCGAAAGCTGCAAGAACTCGTTGCAAGTTGAACTGACCGATTGCTGTTGTTCCAACTAAAGGAGCTGGTAGGGCCTCAAACGGGGGACAGGAAATGAAACGCGTCTTGATCGTCGGTTGCCCAGGTGCTGGAAAATCCACGCTTGCGAAGCAACTCGCCAAGATCACCGATCTTCCTCTCGTACAGTAGCTCGACGCGCCGAGCACGCCGAGGAACAGTTCCGCCTCGCGGATCTCACCGGTCTTGCGATCGACAATCGGCACCTTCTTGCCGGAATAATCAACGAAGACTTTGTCGCCGGCGATGTGTTCCTGGCGCATCGTCGGTGACAGGCGCTTCTCAAAGCCGCGGAACAGCTGGCAAAAACGGCTATATCCATACCCATCCGGATGGGCGCTGCGGTATTCCTCCCAAAGAATCAGCAGCGTCACGCCTGGCTTCTTCAGCTCGATTGAAAGCGGTCCCCAGTCGGGCTCTTGGCGCAGTCGCTGGCCCCGCTTGACGCCGGGGTGAACGAAGAGCTTGGCCTCGAGAACATCGTCTGTCAGGCCGCTGGCGAGGGCCCAACTCAGCCCTGCCATCGCAGCCCGCTTCAAGTTGTCCTGCACGGTGCTGCGAGCAATGCCAAGCATTACAGCGATCTCGCGGCTACTCGTTCCGCTACCCGCAAGCCGCAGCATTTGTCGTATGTGTCGCATGGTCAGCTTTCTTTTTGCAGGCATTAAATTCCCCTCGTGGATATCGAGGGGACACATGCCAATGTTGCTGACCCAGGGGAACTTGAGTGCCGGAAACTGACCGGTTATTGATAGGAATGGTGGCCGGTCAATGATTGGAATGGCGGCCGGGTTCAGAGTGGAATTCGCACATCTAACTTTTGTGCTTAAAATGGACAATGCCTTTGCGGCAAACTTAGGCGCAATCCCTACAGCTTTCCACCAATTCCGCGACGGACAAAGTTGGTCGACGGTAGCCTGCGGCCTGTGCGACGAGCGCCTCAAGCACCAAAGCCGGAAATATAATTTCGACCATATTACAGATGAAACGAGATTCAAATTTGTCGACATATCTTTTGTTGCTACGTTAAACCGAAGGCTTATTATTGAAGCTAAGGCTTTGAATTCCCATACGGTTTACGTCGATTCTGGTATCGACTTCGATGAAAGTATGTAAAAATGATCACGAGCAGCATTTCTGGGACCGACCAGCAGTTTCAAAACGCCACGCAGCCAAAAGAGCTCGATCCTGATGCTGTTCCTGTAAGCAGGCTTGATTCTGAAGGCCATGAAATTTTTGCTGAATGGCGACCTAAGCGCCCGTTCCTTCGGAGGGAGGACGGCGTCTTTTTGGTTCTCCGCGCGGATGATATCTTTCTGCTGGGCACCGATCCTCGTACGAGGCAAATAGAAACAGAACTCATGTTAAATCGAGGCGTAACCCGCGGCGCCGTTTTCGACTTAATCCGCTACAGCATGCTCTTTTCAAACGGCGAGGTCCATGTGAAACGGCGCTCAGCCTTTGCGAAGACCTTTGCATTCCGGATGATCGACGCGCTACGCCCGGAGATCACGAAGTTAACGGAGCATTTGTGGGACGATGTACCGAGAGTTGACGATTTTGACTTTGCTGAAATGTACGCGTCGAAATTGCCTGCGCTAACGATTGCCAGTGTACTTGGTTTGCCATTTGGGGATGCACCTTTCTTCACACGACTTGTTTACAACGTTTCGCGCTGCTTAAGTCCTTCGTGGGGAGAAGACGATTTTCCGGAGATTGAGGCTTCTGCCGTCGAGCTCCAGGATTATGTCCGGGCAGTGGTAGCGGATCGCAGCCGACGTATAAGCGATGACTTCCTCTCTTGCTACTTGAAAGCGGTGCGGGAAGAAGGAACGCTTTCACCCATCGAGGAGATCATGCAATTGGTGTTTCTCATACTCGCCGGAAGCGATGCAACTCGTAACGCGATGGTGATGCTGCCGACTCTTTTGCTGCAAAATCCTGTTGTCTGGTCCTCTCTATGCCACGATCAATCCGGCGTCGCGGCCGCAGTGGAGGAAGGGCTTCGCTTCGAGCCATCAGTTGGGTCTTTCCCGCGGTTGGCGCTCGAAGATATTGATCTGGATGGGTACGTATTGCCAAAGGGAAGTTTCCTAGCCCTAAGCATCATGTCCGGCCTGCGGGACGAGAGACACTACGAGCATCCTCAGCTTTTTGACATAAAACGCAAACAAATGCGCAGGCACCTCGGATTTGGCGCGGGTGTGCATCGGTGCCTCGGCGAAGCTCTGGCGCGGATTGAATTGCAAGAAGGACTTAGAACACTTCTGCGCCGCGCGCCGAGCCTTAGGGTGACAGGCGACTGGCCACGGATGATAGGTCACGGGGGTGCACGGCGCGCCACGGGGATGACAGTCAATCTGGGCGTCGATCGGTGAGGTCACCGTTCCGTTCGGTTGACGGAGATGACGTTGAGTATCACAGCCAGGATTAAATGAACCGGGAGAACTCCCAATGCAATTGGCACCAGTGGATCGCGTAACCACAATCGACGACCTTACACTTGATCCCTATCCGATTTATCGCCGAATGCGCGCGCAGACCCCGGTGGTGCGGGTCGCCTCAGTGATGCGAACGTTTCTGACCAAGGCCTCCGATACGAAGATGGTGAAGGATCAGCCCAGGCGCTTCAGTTCGGATGACCCCAACACGCCAATGAAGCCGGCCTTCCAGGCCCATACTCTAATGCGCAAGGACGGCGCGGAACACGCCCGCGAAAGAATGGCCATGGCTAAGGCCTTTGCTCCCAAAACGACCGCGGAGCATTGGGCGGCGATCTATCGGGACATTGTAAACGAGTATCTTGATCGCCTATCCCGCGGCAGCACAGTAGATCTGTTCGCGGAGATCTGCGGCCCGGTGGCTGCCCGTATCCTGGCTCATATCCTTGGAATTAGCGAAGCATCCGACGCAGAAATGATACGTTGGTCGCAGCGGCTAATTGAAGGGGCGGGCAACTTCGGATGGCGGCCTGAGCCTTTCGAGCGGGCAAACGAAGCCAATGCGGAGATGAACCGGCTCTTCGACAACTTGGTCGAAAAGCACCGGGCGGAACCGAACCCCTCGGCTTTCGCGATCATGGTGACCGCGTCTGATCCCATACCCATGAGCCAGATTTACGCCAACATCAAAATCGCCGTCGGCGGAGGCATCAACGAGCCTCGCGACGCTCTTGGCACGATCATCTATGGATTGCTGACCAATCCGGAGCAGTTCGAGGAGGTTAAGAGGCAGCAGTGCTGGGGGCAAGTCTTCGAGGAGGGCGTGCGCTGGGTTGCTCCGATCCAGGCGAGTTCGCGCCTCGTCCTGGAGGACACGGAAATTCGCGGTTTTCTTGTCCCGAAGGGCGATACCGTGATGACCATCCAAGCCTCTGCCAATCGTGATGAAGATGTCTTTGACGACGGAGAGCGCTTCAATGTCTTCCGCCAGAATAATGCGCACCAGTCCTTCGGCTCGGGGCCGCATCACTGTGCCGGTGCGCAAATCTCGCGTCAAACCGTCGGGGCGATCATGTTGCCTACGCTGTTTGAACGTTTTCCGAACATGACGCTGACTAACCCGGACGCGGTGCAATGGCGCGGCTTCGGCTTCCGCGGACCGATTAGTCTACCGGTTACGCTTATATAATCGTAACCACTGTCGCTTGGCATTAAGCCGTAGAAAGGGATCAGAACAAGATTAGTGCGAAATCGTACGTTTGGCCGGGAAAGTGATGATCGAGATGGATATCCGTTCCCAAAACTGAGTCTTAAATAGCATTTCACCCTAAAACTTCTTATTCAGCACAGGCCGCAAACTACGGGAAATATGCACGAATTCGGTTAGACCAGATGAGCGATTTTTGGCGGTAAAGCCGCTAGGTTTTCCTTGCTGAGCCAATATTGGTTTCGAAGGGAAAAGCCATGGAGAAAATAGTTTATGTAGGCCTCGACGTTCATGCTGACACGATAGCTGTCGCCATTGCTGACGACGGTCGGAATCGAGAGATCCGATTTCACGGTGTGATTGAAAATACTGCAGATAGTGTTCTAGGTCTCACCAAGCGGCTTGTTGCCGCAAACACCCAACCCATCTTCTGCTATGAAGCAGGCCCATGCGGATACGGTCTGCATCGCTTGCTCACGAAGCTTGGATTTGATTGTGCTGTCGTCTCTCCGGCCATGATCCCTCGTCGTGCAGGCGACCGGATCAAAACCGATCGACGCGATGCGGAAATGCTGGCGCGGCTGTGGCGAGCAGGCGAATTGACCCCGGTCTGGACACCGGATGAAGAACAGGAAGCTATGCGGGATCTGATCCGAACCCGCAAACAGTCCCTGGATGCGCTGAAGATTGCAAAACAGCAGCTCCAGAGCTTTCTGCTGCGGCATGGCCTTCGCTACAATCGACCTACTTACTGGACCAAAATCCATTGGCGCTGGGTCAATGAGCTGCGCAAATTCCGCTTTCCACATCAGCAACTGGCTTTTGAGGAACTGAAGCGAACCATCCGCCAGATCGAAGAGCGCATCGCCACGTTGGATCAGGCCATTAAAGATGCTGTAAAGGATTGGCGTTTTGATGCACTGGTCGATGCCCTGCGATCATTGCGCGGCGTCAACACGATCATCGCTGCGACACTGGCCGCAGAGATCGGCGACATCAACCGCTTCGACAATCCACGCCAGCTCATGGCCTGGTTGGGGCTGGTGCCAAGTGAGCATTCCAGCGGCAGGACAGTCAGACGGGGGCGCATTACAAAGACAGGTAATGCCCTGGCCCGAACCATGATGGTTGAAGCTAGTTGTCGTATCGACACCCACCTCGAGAAAGACATCCTTTTTTGAAGCGCAGTCAGCATCAGCCTCAAGAGATTAAAGATATTGGCTGGAAAGCGCAGACGCGATTGTGCAAGCGGTACCGGGACCTTTCAAAAACCGGGAAACCACAACCTCGTGTTCTGACCGCTATTGCGCGCGAACTTGCTGGCTTTATCTGGGATATTGCCCGGCACGTGCCGATCCCAGCATAGCCCGAGACGTACCGCACCTTTCTGCCTGTGCAGCATGCTGGAGATGACGGCCAAAGAACAGGGAACCCTCGACTTACGTTGGGATAGATATCCGTCCTTAGAGAGAGGCAAGCCCGCATCGAATATGGTCAGGCGGTGAAAATCCGCGGATGAGAGTATGATAACCATCGGTTCGGATCGCCATCTCCAGCACCGTGCACAGGCTGCATCAATTGACTGACCTCGCGAAAACGGGGTAGTTTAAATGCGCCCGGAAAACCTAAATCGCTTATGAGAGCGTACGATTTCGCACTAATCTTGTTCTGCCCCCAGGAATGCGACCGTTTCGACGTGGTTCGGTATCTTATTCGAGAATCGAAATGTAAAGATTCTCTTTATAATCAGTCAGCCTGCAGCATGTGCGTTAGGAGAAAAATCATGCTATAGTCTGATTAATATTACTCTATAAGATCGACCATAAGCTATTTTCTTATATCATTCCGCCTGTGGCAATCGGAATCGCTTGGCGCTTAAACGTGAGGGTGACCATCTACGGCGCTAAGACACTACTCCAGCTTTGGTTTCGGAAAATGACTACTTCAACATCGTGCATTTTCACCAGGTCAATTGAATCACAGGTTGTTAATTGCAAAAGTAATACAATAAAAATTGAGGCTCTCTCTTTATCACAGTAGGTTCCGACCGATTGAGAGAAAGAAGGAGCATGCACGATGGAGCCCAGCCAACGAAGCTTAAGTGATGAATCCGAAGCGTCCCGTACGGAAGTCCATTCTACATCGACAAATAGGGATATGCCTCCCGAGCTTTTGGCTAAGGTGGCAACTTATATTCCTACCCAGGACCCGGTAGAAACGGCACGAAATCTTGGAAGCCTGGAACGTACAGGGCGTGCAGGTCGTGAAGCCGTTACAAGTGATCCCGTCGGAAAATATCACGCGCGAATGAAACGAATTGGCGCCTCCGCCAAAACCGTGTTCGATACGGTCATTCCCGGAAATCAATTACCTGAGTGGGAGACGAACCGACCCTCTCCGACGGCCAGAACGCGAGCCGTTGGCCCAATTCTTAAGTTCCAGTCTGAAGCGGGAAAATCGAGATTTGTCACCAATATACTCAATTTGCCTGAATCTGCTCAGTGCGACGCAATTCTTAGTGTCATAAAACACTTGAATGATCTTGGTGAAGCAAACAAGACGCGACTTATCGAACGCTCTATCGAAATTTTGCGGCTAGAACCCCCTTTGACCTGGAATATGGGCCAGAAATGCCCTGCGGTCGACGTGCTGGTCCAAGGCGAAAAGTACCTAAATGCGGATCAACTGGCTCGCATACAACAAGAGAGGAGCAGCCGTCCGCGACTGTCTCCCCTGTTTGGCCGAGCCATAGCCGATTTCGAGGTTCAAAAAACCATGGACGCAAATCCTAGACGATATAGGGACGCGGCGGGGCCTGAGGTCAGAGCTGTAGACACAGTAATTGAGACAATTGAGAGATATAGTGCGTCGTTAGCAAGAGGCGGTCCAAATGCAGTGGGACTCCTAACGACGAACGAAAGCTTTGAGAAAAATATCAATGAGGTCTACAACCGTACGCGAGCCGAGCTAGACGCTTCTTCACGTGACAGAAGTCGCTCTGGACTATCGCGATAATTTCCTGGATCCACCGCGCTGTTGTAAGTTGACACATCGCATCGTCTTGCCGCTGACGGGACTTTTGGGGACGTCTTTAGTTGAACCGCCCCATGACGCGAATGCTGTTTGATCCCGTATCACTTCCCTCACAAATTCTGAAGGGACATCAGGTCTCGAATGTACGGCCCCATTTGTTTCAAATGAAGCTTTCGCCGGCGTTTCTGAAATCCTTCTGAAAACGTCCGACCCTACGTTCGTCTGTAGGGGCCGTGTCAACCGGACGTGATAGGGATGGTAGACGCAGCGGTTTTTCCGGTTTCACGCTGCGGCCTAAAACGCCTAGGTTAGAAAGCATTACCTATCCGGCCCCACCCCTCTGGTTGCGATCTGGTGCAACACGGTGATGCAACGTCGACTGCACTGAACTAAAAAATGCAAAGGGATATCAATTGAGCCGATCTTCCCTGAGTGCAGCCTTTGGAAAAGAGGACGGTTTCGGAGCCTTGTCCATGCGCGGAAATAAACAGGCGAATACGGGGCCTGAAAATTCTCAAAGTGGCGATAGTGCAACGGCGCGGCCCGCCTCCGGGGTTGCGTTTTGCTGTCCGTGAACTGCAATGTCTCGAAGCACCGGAGCGCGTGCGAATGAGCGCGTGGATCACCTCATGGCGCTCGGAGCTTCAGGGGAATCCGCCGCCCTCAACACTTCATACCAAACAGAAACATGGAGATGCCGAAAACGCCATCCTAGTGGAATCATCGTCCGCGCTGAGAGATTGCTTCTCATCAAGCAGACGGGGCGACTGCAAGGCAGGGCTTGCTAGGCGACTGACTCCTCATCTCAAAGCTCAACGTAACAGCAATTCCATAGTATCGGAATGGCTTACCTTCTTTTAGTCAATCTAAATAGGATCACCTATGAAACTTATGCTACCGACCCTGTTTGGGATACTTTTGGCTACGGCTGCAAACGCTGCCAATGATAGTCATGTACTAGCAACCTTTCCCGAGATTGCGCTTGCACTGACTACCGGCAAGCCAGTGGACGTTATGGTCGATTTAAGTTTGTGTACTCCGGGGACCGACGATACACCGCCGACGAAGACGCGCGGAGGCATTCGCATAGATGGGTATAGAATCACTTCTGACGGCACCCTCGCTTTTGCGGATCAGCACTTTACGATTGATCGTGACGGTAAGCCTATTCTTCAGTTTCTTCGCTACCAAATCCGGTTGGACGGTGACGCCGAACTGACTATGGTCGTATTCAACATGCCAAGCTACGAGAGAAAAGGTACCAGCTTGGCCTACAAGTGCGCGATCAGTCACGGGTTGAGTTTCTTCGCTCCATAGTGATCTCTGACTCCTGTGTGACGCCAATCAGAGTTGGCTTAATCTGCCCGGCGAGGCAATTTGCAGGTGGTGGTTCGAGTTATGAAAAAGGTACTCGTCATAGCGCAAGCGCTCGTTTTAAAATAAAGGCGCTGGCCATGCGATTGATCTTGGCTGAGCGGGCGCCGATCGCCTTGGCGGTATCGCGCCAGGTTGCGGTCATGGTCGCGACCTCTTTGATTATCGCGCGGGCCTGCGGCAGCGTGAGAGCGCGAAAAACTCCGACGCGGCTTCCAGCAGATCGAGCGAGCAGGTGCCCTCGTCGAGATGGATGTTCGCCGTCAGCTCCCGAGCCTTCAGATCGGTCGGAACGGGTTTGAGGTCGTATGCCGGCGAGAGCGACCAGTCCGCCTTTCCCAGTCACAGGAAACCGTGATTGCGCAGGTGATCGTCGACATTGGAAATCAGCACATGGAAGACGACACGCCGATAGAGGACATGGGCGTCCGTCTTACCTTGGGCGCCGTGTTTAGCAAGGGCATCGACGATCTCCGGAGAGCTGCCGCGCTCGCCGCCCATCGTCGCCATCGTCGACAGGAACGGGGTGCGGATCGCCCCTTCGCGATCGAAGCGTCGCGACAACATGACGGCCTTGCCGGCGAGGTCGATCAACTCGTGCCGAGGAGTGGCGATACCTGCCTGGCCGGCCAGCCGCAGCGCGATCTCTTCCCAGCTCTCCATGCTGTAGTCGTTGGTCTCCTTCGGGAATTTCGCGATTGAGAGTCGACCATGTTGGTCGATGACCGAGGCCTTCGGGCAGGCATCGCCAAGGGAGGAGCCTGGGGCAAAGATGAGCTGCAGGCCTTCATCTTAGCGGCATAATTGCGGGTGATAGCAATGAAAGCTCAATTCATGAGGTTTCTTTCCGCATCCTTCAACGAATCCCTGCCTCGACGAGGGTGCAATCTCAAATGTATCGTGAAAGCGGTTCGGCCGACCAGGCCCAAGTGGTAGAGCCGGAGCCATATTGGAGGCTGATCTACGAAGGGAGAAAAGCAGCAGACTGGCATCCCACAAGGCTCTCTCGGCGTTGGATGCAATGCCGAACGAAAAACTCATTTTCCGCCTGAATTGCTCGCCGAATTCGCGACGCACTTGCCATTCGGCAATCCATTGGAAACGGCAGATAATCTCACGAATTTTTCAGCTCGCAAGTCGCCAAGTGCGGGTGCGGTTTAGGGTAAGCGCGCAATACCCCGCACCTTTTTCCGTTGAATGAGCTGAGGCATTTGGTGTCCACCTAAAATGAGGTGGACGCCAAATCATGGAAGATGATCAGAAACTGCGTGTGAGGCTTATAGGCCGGAACGGGCGACGTCGTTTTGATCCGGTATCGAAGGAGCGGCTTGTCGCAGCCTGCCTTGAGCCGGGGGCATCGGTATCGAGACTTGCGCTCGAACATGGGGTCAATGCCAACCTCCTTTGGAAATGGATAGGCAAGTGAGTACTGACCGGCCCAATGCGCTTCGGACCGAGGAAGCTAAGCGCTTGAGCACCGAACGTCCGGTTTAAATGCGCAAAAAATGTCGCCAAGGTTGTACTCATGATCCGGACGCCAAGGTTTCTTGGATAGCAGGTCGCATATTTCGCATGAATCTTGCGATCAGAGCGGATGTTCATCGGACTTCTTTTGGGGTATTGGCATTTTGCCCTGGTCGTTGACACTATCGCCACCCCGTGTCAGCGATACGCCCTGTCACCAACTTAACCTTTGGTGACAGGGCTAATATTCAATAGATCCCCCGACCCTCAATTAGTTTGGCTAAATAGAGCACAAGCTGCGCTTGGCGGCTGGCCATCAGTTCTTTTGAACGTTTTCGAACGGCGCCTGCTCAAAATTGCGAGCTTCGATCAGCGCTTCAATAATCGCAATAGTCAGGCGCATGGTACAATAATCGGTGCTCCATCGATGACCTTCGGATGTCGAGCGCAGCAAATCCAGTCCCTGGCCGACACAATCTCCTCGGCCCGATTAATCGCCCATTCCATAAAGGTTTTTGAACCTGATCGTTTTTCCCGATAACCACAACTATCCGTGTTGCCTCCGCATTTCTAGGACGGGAAGAAAAACAAGCAGTTAAGGCGCAGCGCGTCGTCCGCTGCATGCCGGGTAACGCTATTGCTCTAAGATCACGCAGCACCAGTTCCACACCTTGCTGCTTTCAGCGAAGGCACCGGTCCGCGACGCACAACCGACCTCATCTAGCTTTAGATCAAACAATATCAGATGCACCAACCTGCCATTGTAAAAATAGGGTTCCTCTTCGTTGCTAATTGCGTTCGCGTTTCTTGTAAGGAGATGGAGCCGCTGGCCGATAGCGGCGCGAACAGTTTCTGCAATCCGACTGGGGACCTATTGACGTATCGTGGGAACATGAGTGCCAGCCGTCCAAGACAGCCCGTTCATGAATGATGCGAGGGGCGAGCGCGGCAGAATGGCCAGCCCCGCTCAAAGATGTTTTCAGCCAGCTGTTCAACACGGTTACGACGAACCGATCCTGTGCAGCACGCCTTTATAGCGAGCTCCTGAGCTTGAAAAGCGATCTGGATGACTCGTATCGATCCGTTCTCTTTCGAGCAGTGAATCCGGTAGCCGTCGCAAAACACTACTGAGCAAGCGAGCGTGGAACCGGAAAGTCTAATACTTTGCTTGTGTAACTTTCTACCAAGGTACTAAACGGCGTGCCGTCAGGAAGTTTCAGCACAGCACGATGTTCGAGCAGGAATGGCGGCAGGGTAGGAGATCCCCTTCCAGACGCAATCAAGCCGTCCATGTCCCAGCCTTCTGATAGAGGAGACCAGAGTAACTTGGCAGATAGATTGGTGCGTGTGAAATTGAGAGCCAGAACGGCTCTGCCAAACGCGATATCGCTGGTATTCAATGCCTGATTCATCTCGGCCGTTAATCTTGCCGGCACATACCAATTGTCGGCCTCGGACAAGACGCGGTCGCCGCAGACTAGGCGAACGCGGCGATAAGCGATCGGCTCGTCGGGTCCGACGGTCAGTAGTTCACGGATATGATCATCGGCCGGCTTGGCTTGCCCGCGCACACGCTGAGCTAGGATCTTGGAACCTTCCGGTGCGAGCTTGTGCCCGGCGCACCAGCGGTCAAGGGTCAACGTAGCACTGGCGTTACTCAGGAGATTGGCATTCAAGGTCTGGAGAACCGCAAGCGCTTCCACTTGAGATGCCGGCGTGTTCAACCACTGAGACCCTATAGACGGTTCTTGCGCAATTGCGATCTGGGTGCCCAGCACGATGGAGGCCGCTGCAAGTGCGGCGATTCGAAAGCATTTCGAAGGGCATAATGACACGGAGAATGAAATCCTTTGTGGAGCAAATTTGATGGGCGAACCCTGCGGTCAAATTGCGTTGATTTTGGGAGGCGAGCGCGCGTTGTCAGCATATATGATACCGGCAGCAAGATCTGGCCTGCGCCTTGGGCGCACCGTATACCGGTCAGGTTCCCGATTGACTTTCTTACCATCTTTTGATGTTCCTGCCGCGCAGGTTCGCACCTGTTGAAGCCTAGGTGCCCGAGCCGTTCTTTGCTTGCGTCACATCGATGTTGTCCATGATATCCTCCGTCCACTCGCCGACCTATAGTTGGAATTTGCAGGTGTTGACGAGTGAGATACCACGTTGGTTTTCGTCCAGCGTGGCGACAATTTTCATCATGGCACTTGGAAATCCAATGGACTTGGGTTTCAAACCAGGAGCGCGGCGGCTGGTTGGATTTCTCCCAAATCTATCGAATCGTTATTCTCACTTGCGAGTCAGCGCTCTTGGTCTTCCCCCTCGCGCGTTGCAAGATGCTCGTATAGCTGGATCGGATAAAATAGTTCGCAACCGAACGCAAAATCCAAGAGCAGTTGCTCGAAAAAGGACCTCTTCGTCGAAGTCGGGCGCTGCTGCCGGTCGGGCGATAGTTGTAGATCAGGCAGGGATACGCCGTCGATAGTTGCCAATCGCAGATGCGAGTAGCCCAGGCGCTTATCTGATTTCTTTTGGTGCCCCATGTCATCGTACTCCTTATGTAAGCTTACCGACGATATGTGCAGTCCATCAGCAGTATAATGATTACAGGAGACCAAAGATTGGTTTCAAATGTAACCGAATAAGCCTGCTGTACGTAATGGCAATCGGTCGATATCAGTCGGCACAGCCACTCGTCTTGCTGAGATGCAATGTCGACGTGTAACCAAAATGACTTTGATGGAAGTCGACTTTGAAGCCTGACCGACGCCGGCTAATCGAAATCTGCAACTGCTGGAACTCGGAAGCGGCCAAATCCCTCGAGGACCGAGCGCCGGCCGAGGTGCTTCGAAAGAAATCACTTATTCAAATAAGATGTGCGAATAGCTTTGGCGCGCCGCATGTCGCGCTTGGAGGTGACGCCGACCGATGCTGCGCCGCCGATGGCCATCCAACGCGCAGGTCAAATGATGAAGCGGCGAATCACCGAATTCGCGTCAGCGTGACCGGGCAAACAGGCTGTCCTGCGCCATCTTCTGGCCACTGAGGAAAATCGCGCTCCTGCGAGAGCGCATGTTCAAGATATTCATTAGCTATGGCCTCTATGAGCTCTACGTGCCGCCCTGCATCAATATTTGGCAACTGGCTGATTGCGAGATCGTGTTTGCGCGCAAAACGAATTGCGCAGCGATATCCGTCGATATCTTCCAAAATCGGTCGAGCGGCAGGGTAGTTCCAGAGTTCCGCCAACTCCTCCAACAACGAGGGGCGATCTTCCCGGATGGCAAACATTTCCGCAACGCGTTGCTTGGCTCGGGTGAGAAAGGCGTCCGAATCCCCAAGACGTAGCCGCTTGACATGCCATTGAAAACCCGATCTCCAAAACGGACTTTTAGCCATGCAATTGAGAAGCGAAATCGACCCGCCCTCGAGAATAAGACCCTCTTCGGACTTCCGCCAATCCACTTCGAATATGAGTCGACGATGGGCACTCTCAGCGTCAAGGATGCCCTCGGTGAGGGGGCGGGAATCCAAATATATTCTCCGCGTTGATTGCAATTCCGATTCCAAAGGTCTTCCGCTACCTGTCGCGATTTGAGGACAGCATTGCACACGATCAAGGGCAACCACCGGCCACCCGGTTTCTTGTGCGATTTGGATCGCCATGTCCGTTTTGCCGCTGCAAGTCGGTCCGTAGATGAGATGGAGTAACATGTGCGCCTCATATAAATTTAATGGGATATCCCATCTGTTCCAAACCAGATTTTTCAATTCGGATTATGATGTTTTACTGCATGATTTTTACCAGCTTTACGCAATCTGCTGAACTAATATCGCGCTACATTTGTAATCGTACATTTTTGACGTTGCCGGCTCATTCGGCCATGAGAGTTTCCATCCCGTTGTCCTCCTGAACAATTGAGGAGTTTGGCCCCGACACCTGCTTATGGTGAATGCAGCGGACCCCGTTAACGCAACGTCGAAAAGCGGATAGGCGATTTGAGTAGGGAAGCCACATCGGCCGCGCGGTATGCTCCGTCAGCACCTGACAGTTCGTGTTGCAGCTTTGCTTGGTCACTGAAACGAAAAATGCCGCTGAAGAATATTTAACGGATATGCACACGAAAAAGCCGGTTGGGTCTCATATGCGCTGACGTCCTGGCTTCGTTTCGAAGCCGACAGCCTCTAAGGTGGTACGAACACAGACCTAATATCCGCTAGTGTCCGCGGCAGCCGCCACGGCAGTTCTCGCTGCGCATAGCATAGCAACTTGCCCTGTCGACGCATGATCAGCCATATTGTTAATGTCGATGATTTCATTTTTCTCGGTGCAAACGGCGACATCCCGACCATATCGATCCTACCAGCCACCGCGCGGAGTCAAAGAACACCTCGGCAACCGGAAACATCCATTGGAATGCCGAGGCTGTGTTTCATTTGAAACACACTGAGTCGACGTTTGTTGCTTCAAACCCATTTACAAACCCTACTGTGCGGCCTAAGGGCCACCGGGGTGGGACTGAGCGCTGGTACGAGGACGTAAGTGCGGATGAATGGAAGGTATTCACCGTCTCGGCAAGATTTCAAGACAGGCGCCAAGCCTTGGTCTATCCTGGCCTTGGTAGTTGCTGCAATGATTTTTGCCTTGATGGCGATTACGTCTTGGCAGGACAATGAAACCAATCGGGCGATCCTGACCCAATTGCGAGCTATTAACATCGACAGTGCTTCGCTGCAGCGGGATGTACTCCGCGCGGAAGCGGGTGTGGTGGCGAACTACCGGCCCATTATCTCCAGGTTGGGAGCTTTGCGGAAGAACCTGGAAAATTTGAAGCGACTATTTAAACAATCTCATCTTGTGATCGGCAATGATTTCTCTCAACTGCTCGACAAGCTAAAGGTGTCCGTGGATACGACCGACGCGGCCGTTGCAGCCTTCGGAGCGCAAAACGTGCTCCTGCAAGATTCGCTTGCCAGCTTCACTCGCGCGCTTAGTATTCTTCCCAAAATGTCGTCGACGGATCAGACGGTCGAAAATTCGAACGAATTGGGCAGCCTGATGCTGCAGTTTGTGCGTCAGCCAAGCCCAACACTCTCGTTGGAGATCAGTCACGAACTCGACATGCTCCAAAAAGCTAGCGGTGGGGCTGAAGTTCCTATCCGTATACTTGCACGCGAGGGTCGCGTCATCTTGTCGCTTTTGCCCCGTGTGAACGATGCCGTAAACATGATTCAGACCTCCGACACCGCTGAAATTGCCGAAAGATTGGAGCGCAAGTGTTTGGAGGCCTATAGCTTGCAAAGCGTGAGGGAGCAGCGGGCACGGATCTTCTTGGGTTCCGTTTCGGTGGGCCTTTGCATCTACATCATCTCACTGGTCTATAGGCTGCGTCGGAAAACGGCTTGGTTAACGCGGCGTTTGGATTACGAAGAGGTAATCAAAGAGATTGGGGTTTGTTTCGAGGGGCGAGGGGCCACAGCGTCGTCCCTCAATTCGTCCGCGCAAGCTGCGCTTGGAATTATTCAACGCTTCTTTAATGCGGAATCGTGTGCACTAGCATTGGTGGACCATGGTGACAGGTGGGCTGTCGAAAGTTTCGCTGCGAAGCTGCCTGAGCCCGTCTGGGAGGACCTCGCGCTACGCGAGATGGTTTCTCTTGCCAGAGCGGATGAGCGTGCGTCAGTATTCCGCATCATGTCGACGCGAAAGGTCAGCTGCCTTCCTCCGGAGACTCCGGGCGTTTCTATGCTGCTGGCACACAAATCTACGGATCAACTGATAGCGATTTGTTCCCTCGGTTACCAGGGCTATCGTCTGAAATCTTGTCCAGGCGAAGTTCAGCTTCTTGAACTCGCCACCGCCTGCCTCTGCCACTATATCGATGTTCGGCGTAAGCAGACCGAATGCGATATTCTGGAGAGGCGATTAGAGCATGCGGAACGTCTTCAGGCAGTTGGTACACTTGCTGGTGGAATAGCGCATGAGTTCAACAACATTTTGGGAGCAATCCTCGGGTACGCTGAAATGGCGCAAAACATGCTGCGTCGGTCATCTGTCACCCGAAGACACATTGACCAAATTATTTCGTCGGGTGACAGAGCCAGGCTCATTATCGATCAGATCTTGACTCTAAGTCGAAAACTAGAACGCGTGACAAAGCCGTTCAGTGTCTCCGAACTCGTAATGGAAATTGCTCCCTTATTGCGTGTTGCATTGCAGCGCAACATCGAGCTGAAGTTCAAGTTTGACGACAAGAAGAGCGTAGTCGAAGGAAGCCCGCTAGAGGTTCAGCAGATGCTGATGAATCTTTGCAAGAACGCTTCCCAGGCGTTTACCGCCGATGGTCAAATCGACATCATCGTTAGCCGAATTTTTGTATCTCGACAGAAAGTACTGGCGCATGGTGTTATGCCAGCTGGCGACTATGTTCTTCTTTCTGTCAGCGACGACGGTGAAGGCATTGCCGAAACTGTGCTCCCCCACATTTTTGAGCCTTTCTTTACAACACGCTCTTGCAGCGGCGGCACGGGTCTAGGTCTTGCTGCCGTGCACGGTCATGTCAGCGCGCTTGCAGGATATATTGACGTTACTTCAGCCGTAGGGCGAGGGACGCGCTTCGACATTTATCTACCTCCTTCCTCGAAGAAGCCCGTCAGCCCGGACGCGTTTTTTGGGCCCTGTAAAACACCGCGAGGCAACGGAGAAATTGTGGCATTGATTGAGCCAGATCCTGTCTTGCGGGAGGTGTACGAAGACAAGATCGCCGCTCTGGGCTATGAGCCGGTGGGCTTTAAGACATGTGCAGACCTTTGCAATTGGATATCAAAAGGCAAGCAAGCCGATCTGGTTCTAGTTGACCAATCGTCTCTTCCCGAGAATCAGAGTGCTACTGCTTTGCACGCAGCCTTCAAGACGGCGTCCATCATCATTGGAGGAAGTGATCTTAAAATGTCACTTTCCAGCGATGACATGACGTCCGCGCTTTTTCTGCCCAAACCTATATCCTCCAGGACGATGGCCTACGCGATTCGTACCAAGATCAAAGCCTAGAGTTGAGGATGTTTTTCAGGAGACTCGACCAGGGTAATCAGCACGTCTGTTCGGCGCGCCTATAGCTATGGTTTCTCGCAATCGCTTTGGGCAGTCGGTTGTGGCGGTGCGTCTTCTGAGACCCGAAGGTTGGCGATTATCTGCTGGAGGTCTTCGATACCGTCTTCGAAGAACAAGACATATGTTCGCTGAGCTCGGACATAGGATAGTCGGCATAGGCGGATACCCTCGCCACGCAAATGGCGCGATCGACACCCTGATCGGAGCCTGCGAAGTGCCACAGTTTATTGAAACCATCCCCCGTTCATTCCGCCCTGGAATTTCACTTCGACGGCATTCTAGATCCTCGCCGTTGTCTTAGAGAGCCATCTTTCGTCGCCGCACCCTTAAGTGCATGGAAAGCCGTTTTCGCTTCAAATGAAATCGAAAAGAAGAAAACAAAAATCCTAGAGTAACCGACCCTCCCGATAATCGTGAACATCAGATGACAGCATTTCTTCCGACCGAAGTGGCTGTGTTGGTTATGAGCTTGGGGAGATGGGGAATGTTGAAGGCAACAGGGCCGCTGTCGATTATCTTACTGGCCTCCACGTGCCCGTCGAGCGGTGCTGCCCCACTTTCATTTGCTGAGTTCAATAATTTTGCACGCGAATGCGCTCCATCCGTTGCTCCATCTACGCTTGCAGCGATCGCTCAGGTCGAAAGTCGCTTTGATCCGCTTGCTGTGCATGACAATACCACCGGCGAAACGCTTCACTGGCAGAACCAGGCTCAAGCAACGCAAGTCGTGATGGACCGTCTCGAAGCACGGCATTCGCTGGATGTTGGGCTCATGCAGATCAATTCCCGGAATTTTTCCGTGCTCGGTCTGACACCTGACGGAGCCCTTCAACCTTGCACGTCATTATCTGTCGCCGCAAACTTGCTTGGGAGCCGCTACGCTGGCGGCAACACGGCTGACGACGAGCAATTGTCGCTTCGTCGGGCAATCTCCGCCTATAACACCGGTGATTTTACGCACGGCTTCGCGAACGGCTACGTGCGAAAAGTTGAAACGGCCGCTCAACAGCTCGTCCCCCCGTTAACCGCGCGTCCAAAAGATGATCGTGAGAAGCCGGGATCCGAGGAAACATGGGATGTTTGGGGGGCATATAAGCGTCGTTCCCCGGAGGGCGGATCTGGCGGATCATCCGGTCCGCCTCCGCCGCCAGACGAGGACAACCGCAAATCCGAAGACGACGATCAACTCTTGTTCGACTTAAATCAAGGAGGTCCGCAATAATGCGATGCTTTGAAAGATACCGTGTACATCTGAATCGCCTCTCGCTCTCGAACGCGGTGATGCGCATGGTATCCGGCTATGCGCCGAGCGTGGTCGGTGCAATGGGGTGGAGCATTTTCTCCTCTGGGCCGGCCGCGGCCCAATCTGCAGGTGGCGGCACTGACCCAGCCACAATGGTTAACAACATATGCACGTTTATCCTTGGTCCGTTCGGCCAGTCACTCGCTGTTCTTGGCATCGTGGCCATCGGAATCTCCTGGATGTTCGGTCGCGCTTCACTCGGTCTCGTTGCCGGCGTCGTCGGCGGCATTGTCATCATGTTTGGAGCCAGCTTCCTGGGCAAAACGCTGACTGGAGGTGGCTAATGAATGATCGTCTGGAAGAAGCAACCCTTTACTTGGCGGCGACACGGCCCGCATTGTTTCTTGGCGTGCCGCTGACGTTGGCGGGGCTACTCGTGATGTTTGCCGGCTTTGTCATCGTCATCGTTCAGAACCCGCTGTACGAAGTCGTTCTCGTGCCCTTGTGGTTCGGAGCGCGGCTTGTGGTGGAACGAGACTATAACGCGGCCAGCGTCGTTCTTCTTTTTTTGCAGACGGCGGGAAGGAGCGTTGATGGTCTGATTTGGGGCGGCGCAAGCGTTAGCCCAAATCCAATCAAGGTTCCCGCGCGAGGGAGAGGAATGGCGTAATGCTCGGAGCAAGTGGCACAACCGAAAGGTCTGGCGAGGTCTATCTACCCTACGTCGGGCACCTCAGCGACCAGATTGTCCTTCTAGAAGATGGATCGATCATGACGATGGCGCACGTAAGTGGCATGGCCTTCGAACTCGAAGATGCCGAAATGCGCAATGCACGTTGCCGTGCATTTAATACGCTCTTGCGCAATATCGCTGATGATCATGTGTCAATATATGCTCACCTCGTACGTCATGACGATGTGCCGCCGTCACCCGCGCGACATTTCCGCAGCGCTTTTTCCGCCAGTCTGAGCGAAGCTTTTGAGGAGCGCGTTCTCTCCGGCAAACTCCTTCGCAATGACCACTTCCTTACGCTGATCGTGTCTCCCCGGGCCGCGCTTGGCAAAGTGAGGAGAAGGTTCACCAAACGCTACAGACAAAAAGAAAACGATCTCACAGCTCAAACCAGGAACCTGGAAGATCTCTGGCATCTTGTCGCTGGCGCTCTCGAAGCGTACGGCCTGCGTCGTCTTGGTATTCGTGAGAAGCAAGATGTGCTTTTTACGGAGGTTGGAGAAGCTCTGCGGCTGATAATGACTGGTCGATTCACGCCGGTTCCCGTCGTTAGCGGTTCGCTCGGCGCCTCGATCTATACCGACCGAGTTATTTGCGGCAAGCGGGGACTCGAGATCCGAACACCAAAAGATAGTTATGTGGGATCTATTTACTCGTTTCGCGAATACCCCGCAACGACGCGACCGGGTATGCTCAACGTGCTACTGTCTCTCGATTTTCCGCTTGTTCTGACGCAGAGCTTCTCGTTTCTGACTCGCTCGCAAGCCCACTCGAAGCTCAGCCTCAAGTCCAGCCAAATGTTGAGTTCTGGCGACAAAGCCGTCACCCAAATCAGCAGATTATCCGAGGCGGAGGACGCACTAGCGAGCAACGAATTCGTTATGGGGGCGCATCATTTGAGTCTTTGCATATATGCAAATGATCTCAATAGTCTTGCAGATAGAGGTGCCCGCGCCCGGACGCGATTGGCGGATGCGGGAGCTGTTGTTGTCCAAGAGGGCATCGGCATGGAGGCGGCTTATTGGTCGCAGCTGCCAGGCAACTATAAGTGGCGCACGCGTCCGGGAGCGATCACATCGCGCAACTTCGCTGGTTTAGTCTCATTCGAGAATTTTCCCGAGGGATCCGGCTCAGGTCACTGGGGCAACGCGATTGCGCGCTTTCGTACCAATGGTGGAACCCCTTTCGACTACATCCCGCACGAGCACGATGTCGGCATGACGGCGATATTCGGTCCCATCGGGAGGGGTAAAACGACGCTCATGACCTTTATCCTCGCGATGCTCGAGCAGAGCATGGTCGACCGCGCGGGTGCGGTTGTCCTCTTCGACAAGGACCGCGGCAGTGAGCTGCTGGTTCGCGCCACCGGGGGAACATATTTGGCGCTCCGTAGAGGAGCGCCGAGCGGATTGGCGCCATTGCGTGGCCTGGAAAATACAGCGGCTTCACATGATTTTCTGCGCGAATGGATCGTGGCGCTCATTGAGAGCGATGGCCGTGGAGGAATATCCCCCGAGGAAAATCGCCGTCTGGTGCGGGGTATCCATCGGCAGCTCTCGTTTGATCCCCACATGCGCTCAATCGCGGGGTTACGCGAATTTTTGTTGCATGGACCCGCCGAAGGGGCGGGAGCGAGACTCCAACGCTGGTGCCGTGGCAATGCACTAGGCTGGGCGTTCGACGGCGAGCTCGACGAAGTAAAGTTGGATCCTTCGATTACTGGTTTCGACATGACGCATCTTCTCGAATATGAGGAAGTATGCGCTGCCGCCGCAGCATATCTTCTGCACCGCATTGGAGCCATGGTTGACGGCCGTCGGTTTGTGATGAGTTGCGATGAGTTTCGCGCCTATTTGCTAAATCCTAAATTTGCGGCGGTCGTCGACAAGTTCCTGCTTACTGTCCGCAAAAACAATGGGATGCTGATACTGGCAACGCAGCAACCTGAGCATGTCCTGGAATCGCAGCTAGGCGCCAGTCTCGTCGCGCAATGTATGACGAAGATTTTCTATCCTTCACCCACGGCAGATCGATCGGCTTACATCGATGGACTGAAATGTACTGAAAAGGAATTTCAGGCGATCCGTGAAGACATGGCAGTAGGTAGCCGGAAGTTTCTGCTTAAACGAGAAAGCGGAAGCGTCGTCTGCGAATTCGATCTGCGGGAAATGCGCGAATATGTCGCCGTACTTTCGGGGCGCGCCAACACGGTGCGCTTCGCGGATCAGCTTCGCAAAGTACAGGGGGACAACCCATCAGCCTGGCTCAGCGAATTTATGGCTCGTTACCACGAGGCAAAAGATTGATCAAAGGTGGGGAACTATGAAGATCATGCAACTTGTTGCTGCGGCCATGGCCGTCAGCCTTCTTTCGGTCGGGCCCGCGCGGGCGCAGTTCGTTGTCAGCGATCCGGCGACGGAAGCTGAGACGCTGGCGACGGCGCTCGAGACTGCGGCAAATCTCGAACAGACCATAACGATGGTGGCGATGTTAACCTCGGCTTATGGCGTCACCGGCCTACTAACTTCGCTCAACCAAAAAAATCAGTATCCCTCGACCAGGGACTTGGACACGGAAATGTTTTCGCCGCGAATGCCAATGTCGACCACGGCACGTGCGATCACCACCGATACAGATCGCGCCGTAGTTGGTGGCGACGCTGAAGCGGATCTGTTGCGATCGCAGATCACCGGTTCCGCAAATAGCGCGGGCATTGCGGCTGACAACCTGGAGACGATGGACAAACGCTTAACAGCGAATGCCGAGACCTCGACACAGCTTTCTCGCTCTCGCAATATCATGCAGGCAACCGTTACCAACGGTTTGCTTCTCAAGCAGATCCATGACGCAATGATTCAAAATGTACAGGCGACCAGCTTGTTAACGATGACCACCGCGCAGGCTGGCCTTCATGAGGCGGAAGAGGCGGCCGCTCAACGTAAGGAGCATCAAAAGACTGCGGTCATCTTTGGGGCCGTCCCCTGAGACTGGGCGACTTATTCGTGCCGCCCATCTGCACATTTCAGGATGCGAGTTCATTGTATCCGACATTCTGCGACAAGCCAGTCAAGGTCAGGTCCAAACGATGAATTTCACGATCCCGGCGCCGTTTACGGCCATTCATACGATCTTCGATCTAGCCTTTACGACAAGCCTGGACACAATGCTTGGGACGATCCAAGAGGCGGTGAGCGCGCCATTGGTCGCCTGCGTCACTCTTTGGATTATCGTTCAGGGTATTCTGGTCATGCGTGGCGAAATCGACACGCGCGGCGGTATCACTCGGGTGATCACGGTCACCGTCGTTGTTGCCCTTGTCGTCGGGCAGGCCAACTACCACGACTATGTGGTTTCAGTCTTTGAAGAGACGATTCCAAACTTTATTCAGCAGTTTAGTGGCAGCGGCCTGCCTCTGCAGACCATTCCCGCTCAGCTCGATACAATGTTCGCCCTAACCCAGGCTGCATTTCAGAGAATTGCATCTGAAATCGGCCCGATGAATGACCAGGACATCCTTGCTTTCCAGGGGGCTCAGTGGGTCTTTTATGGCACGCTCTGGTCTGCCTTCGGAATCTACGACGCCGTCGGAATTCTCACGAAAGTGCTTCTGGCGATCGGCCCTTTGATCCTCACGGGATATATCTTTGATCGCACGCGCGACATCGCGGCAAAGTGGATCGGGCAACTTATCACCTATGGTCTCCTACTTCTCCTGCTAAACCTCGTGGCGACAATAGTCATCCTAACCGAAGCGACTGCACTCACGCTTATGCTTGGTGTAATCACCCTTGCCGGTACGACCGCGGCCAAGATCATTGGTCTTTACGAACTCGACATGTTCTTTCTGACTGGTGACGCACTCATTGTCGCTTTGCCGGCAATCGCCGGCAACATCGGAGGCAGTTATTGGAGCGGCGCGACCCAATCTGCCAACAGCTTGTACCGTCGCTTCGCTCAGGTCGAGCGTCGTTAGGTCCCGCAAAAAATTCACGTCGGTGGAGAACTCTATGAAATATTGCCTGCTGTGCCTGGCTCTCGCTTTAGGCGGCTGCCAGACAAACGATAAATTGGCGAGCTGCAAAGGCCCAATATTCCCGCTGAATGTGGGGCGATGGCAGCCTACGCCGTCAGATCTTCAGCTCAGCAACGTAGGTGGTCGCCATGAAGGGGTCTGAATACGCCTTGCTAGTAGCGCGGGAAACCCTGGCTGAGCACTACAAGGAAGTGGAAGCTTTCCAAACTGCGCGTGCGAAATCAGCGCGGCGCCTCTCCAAGGTCATTGCAGCTGTCGCAACCATCGCGGTTTTGGGGAATGTTGCGCAAGCCTTCACAATTGCCACCATGGTGCCGCTGATCAGGCTTGTGCCGGTATATCTATGGATACGGCCGGATGGCACCGTTGACAGCGAGGTGTCCGTCTCCCGATTGCCTGCAACTCAAGAGGAGGCCGTCGTTAACGCCTCACTGTGGGAGTATGTTCGGCTGCGCGAGAGCTATGATGCCGATACCGCCCAGTACGCCTATGACCTGGTCTCGAACTTCAGCGCCCCAATGGTGCGCCAAAATTATCAGCAATTCTTCAATTATCCCAATCCAACTTCGCCTCAAGTCATCCTCGGCAAACACGGCAGGCTAGAGGTCGAACACATCGCTTCGAATGATGTTACTCCGGGTGTGCAGCAAATTCGCTATAAGCGAACCCTCATCGTTGACGGCAAAATGCCGATGGCGAGCACTTGGACTGCTACGGTTCGTTATGAAAAGGTGACCAGCTTGCCCGGCAGATTGAGACTGACCAACCCGGGAGGCTTGGTTGTCACCTCCTACCAGACATCGGAAGATACCGTTTCGAACGCAGGCCACAGCGAACCATGACGAAAAAAGCATTTCTCACTCTGGCATGTTTACTTTTTGCGGCGATTGGCGCGAGGGCTGAAGACACGCCAACGGCGGGCAGACTTGATCCGCGCATGCGTTATCTCGCTTACAATCCCGATCAAGTGGTGCGCCTTTCAACGGCGGTTGGAGCCACTTTGGTTGTTACTTTCGGGGCTAACGAAACGGTGACAGCTGTTGCCGTTTCCAATAGCAAAGATCTCGCGGCCCTTCCACGCGGAAATTATCTTTTCTTCAAGGCTAGCAAGGTTCTCCCACCCCAGCCAGTGGTCGTGCTAACTGCGAGTGACGCCGGTATGCGACGCTACGTTTTCAGCATCTCTTCCAAGACGCTGCCGCACCTCGATAAAGAGCAGGCCGATCTCTACTATAGCGTACAATTCGCTTACCCTGCCGATGACGCAGCGGCTCGCCAGAAGGCGGCACAAGAGAAGGCTGTTGCAGACCGTATACGTGCGGAAGCGCAATATCAACAGAGAGCAGAGGGTTTATTGGAGCAGCCTGCCACGACCGTTGGTGCCGAGGACAAGAATTGGCACTATGTCGCTCAGGGCGATCGTTCGCTGTTGCCGCTCGAAGTCTTCGATGATGGATTTACGACGGTATTTCACTTCCCAGGTAATGTACGCATACCCTCCATCTACACGATAAATCCGGATGGAAAGGAAGCTGTCGCTAACTATTCAGTCAAAGGGAGCTATGTCGAGATTTCTTCGGTTTCCCGTGGTTGGCGTCTGAGGGATGGCCACACGGTATTATGCATTTGGAATACCGCCTACGATCCCGTCGGCCGCAGGCCGGAGACGGGCACTGTGAGGCCCGATGTGAAGCGCGTCCTAAAGGAGGTGAGAGGGTGAACGACGACAATCAGCAATCGGCGCATGATGTCGATGCGTCGGGGTCCCTGGTCTCCGACACACATCACCGGCGCCTTTCGGGGGCTCAAAAGTTGATCGTAGGAGGTGTAGTTCTCGCGCTATCACTTAGCCTCATTTGGCTTGGCGGGCGTGAAAAGAAGGAAAACGGGGACGCACCCCCGTCAACCATGATCGCCACGAACACCAAGCCATTTCATCCGGCTCCGATTGACGTTACACTTGATCCTCCGGCTGCCCAGGAAGCTGTTCAGCCGACTGCTCCTCCGCCAGCACGAAGTGAGCCGGAACGGCATGAGCCGCGGCCGGAAGAAACACCGATTTTTGCGTACACCAGTGGTGATCAAGGGACCAGCAAGCGCGTTCAACAAGGCGAAACGGACCGAAGACGCGAAGGCAATGGGGAAGACAGTCCTTTGCCGAAGGTCGAAGTGTCCGCCGAGAATGATCTCTCGATACGCATGAAGCCCACCGAGCTGCAGCCCACCAGGGCTACGCTCTTGCCTCATCCCGACTTCATGGTGACGGAGGGGACGATTATTCCATGTATCTTGCAAACGGCAATCGACACCAGTCTGGCAGGCTATGTAAAATGCGTGTTACCCTGGGATGTTCGTGGAACAACGAACAACGTTGTGCTTCTTGATCGCGGCACCACCGTTGTTGGCGAGATCCAGCGCGGTTTGCAACAGGGAGATACGCGTGTTTTTGTGCTCTGGGATCGGGCGGAGACACCCGACCATGCCATGATTTCGCTTGCGTCACCAAGCGCTGACGAACTCGGTCGCTCGGGATTGCCGGGCACCGTCGACAATCACTTCTGGCAGCGCTTTAGCGGGGCCATGCTCTTGAGTGTCGTCCAAGGTGCCTTCCAGGCAGCGAGCACCTACGCTGGCAGCTCGGGTGGAGGGACGAGCTTCAACAGCGTCCAGAATAACGGTGAACAAACGGCAGACACAGCCCTCAAGGCCACGATCAACATACCGCCAACCCTGAAGAAGAATCAGGGCGACACGGTCTCCATTTTTGTCGCACGGGATCTCGATTTCTCAGGCATATACCAGCTTCGTATGGCTGGTCGCGCGGCGCGGGGGCGGGATCGCCGTCCATAACGAATTCAACTTATCACTTACAGATGGAGATACGATACAAATGGAGGTGGATCCGCAATTACGAATCCTTCTCAAGCCAATTTTGGAATGGCTCGATGACCCGCGGACCGAAGAAGTTGCGATAAATCGACCTGGGGAGGCATTTGTGCGCCAGGCCGGCGCCTTCCTCAAGTTCCCTTTGCCTGTCTCCTATGACGATCTCGAAGATATCGCTATTTTAGCAGGCGCGCTGAGAAAACAGGACGTTGGACCACGCAACCCACTTTGCGCAACTGAACTTCCAGACGGCGAGCGGCTGCAAATCTGTTTGCCGCCGACGGTACCGTCGGGCACCGTCAGCTTGACGATTCGACGGCCAAGTTCCCGTGTTTCTAGTCTCAAAGAAGTCTCGTCCCGTTACGATGCTCCGAGGTGGAATCAGTGGAAGGGACGAAAAAAACGGCATGATCAGCATGATGAAGCTATCCTTCGGTACTATGACAACGGGGATCTGGAGGCGTTTCTGCACGCATGTGTCGTTGGTCGGTTGACGATGCTGCTTTGCGGACCCACCGGGAGTGGCAAGACAACGATGAGCAAGACCTTGATCAACGCTATCCCGCCGCAGGAAAGGCTGATTACCATCGAAGATACGCTCGAACTCGTCATTCCACACGAGAACCACGTAAGGCTGCTTTATTCTAAGAATGGGGCTGGGCTGGGCGCAGTGACCGCTGAGCACCTGCTACAGGCTAGCCTGCGCATGCGACCGGACCGAATACTGCTCGGCGAGATACGCGACGATGCCGCGTGGGCTTATCTGAGTGAAGTCGTCTCAGGGCATCCGGGATCGATTTCCACAATACATGGTGCCAATCCCGTCCAAGGTTTCAAAAAGCTATTTTCGCTCGTGAAAAGCAGCGCTCAGGGGGCTAGCTTGGAAGATCGCACCCTGATTGACATGCTCGCAACCGCAGTTGATGTCATCGTACCCTTCCGTGCCCACGGTGACATTTACGAGGTGGGCGAAATCTGGCTCGCTGCCGATGCGCGTCGGCGCGGTGAGACAATAGGCGATCTTCTTAACCAGCAGTAGTTGTGATCCATGTTTCTAAATGCCGCATGGCGCGTTGTAGAATTACGTTTGTAGCAATGCTCAGCAATCTTTGTCATAAAACGGAGACATCTAGTTTGCATTTCTGTCGTGCGCGGTTTGGTCGAAATCTTGCCGAAATGCCCGTGTAGTGAGAGAAAATTGACGAGTGGAGTCTAACGAATACAACCTTTACGTGTATAAATTCTGTTGAGCTGCAAATGGCTGGCCAGGATCCTAGATTGAGAGGTGAACCGTTGAAACACGTTCTTGTCATCGATGACGATGTCGCTATGCGGCATCTTATAGTCGAGTATCTTACGATCCATGCCTTTAAGGTGACTGCGGTAGCCGACAGCAAGCAGTTCAATCGTGTACTCTGCTCCGAGACGGTCGATGTCGTGGTCGTCGATCTTAATTTGGGTCGCGAAGATGGGCTTGAAATTGTTCGTAGTCTGGCCACGAAGTCCGATGTTCCAATCATAATTATTAGCGGCGCTCGCCTCGAAGAGGCGGACAAAGTTATTGCGCTCGAGTTGGGAGCAACCGATTTTATTGCCAAGCCTTTTGGGACGCGGGAATTTCTGGCGCGCATCCGTGTTGCGTTACGCGTGCGGCCCAGTGTCGCGCGAACCAAAGATCGACGCTCATTTAGTTTCGCTGACTGGACACTTAATCTCAGGCGACGCCGCTTGATTTCGGAAGAGGGCAGTGAGGTGAAACTCACGGCAGGTGAGTTTAATCTCCTGGTTGCTTTCCTGGAGAAGCCGCGCGACGTCCTATCCCGGGAGCAGCTTCTGATCGCCAGTCGGGTACGCGAGGAGGAGGTGTATGACAGAAGTATTGATGTCCTCATTTTGCGGCTGCGCCGGAAGCTTGAGGGGGATCCGACGACCCCTCAGTTGATCAAGACTGCAAGAGGTGCTGGCTATTTCTTTGACGCTGACGTGGATGTTTCGTACGGGGGTGTGATGGCGGCCTGAGGTAGAGGTGCATTTCGCCTTTAGCAATCTGTTCCCAACGTGAGCAGATTGCTATGCGGCTTGGCAAAGCTGCCTTTCCTCGGTACTATCCGAAAAACTCAGCACTGCGGAGTGATTGGATGGGTCCTATCTTTTGAGAGATCAGCTGTTCGTTGCCTTCTCCCGAGCAAAGAAACATGCAAGCGCTGCGGTAGCCAGCTTGTGGCCAAAAGCCCGGGCGGTCTCCAATCCCAATGGATCAAAGTGATTGCGAGCGACTTCTATTAGCGAGACCGGGAACATGCGGGAGGTCTGAACGATGATTGATTTTTCGAAAGCTGTGTGAGGGATCGGATAACTCTTCGGAGCCGCACGAAACGATCCATCCGCCAGCATGTTTTCAAAATCGCCAAGCGCACGGCGCAAGATCATTTGTAGCGACTTGGAAGGACTGTATTGCAGGATCAGGTTGTCATATATCTTCGATACTTCAGGCGCGGGCGGGCGCGCTGAAAGGAAGACCTGGATCTTTCCTGGCGCTGTCGTCGAACTCAAAGCATCCACGGTCAGCATCGATTGCTGATCAGAGCTGTGACAACGCTTGGCGGTGGCTGGGGCAGGTCGTCGATCTTCCTCGTCGAGATTTTCAGGCGGCTGCGGCAGGGTCGAGTTTTGGGTGGCAACAGGCAAAGAAGGATGGACGATTTCGGGTCGAGCGGCGGCAAGCCGCCTGGCCTCCCCGACAGACAAAGCGGGTTTGCGAATTCCCATCTTCACCCCTCCAAGGCTTCGCTAACCAATTTGGAGATAGTGACGAGTTCCTCCATGGCGATTCTGAGATTCCGTTCGAGGAGGCGCATTGTCGGATCGGTTCTCATATTCAGCAATGTGAGATGCAACATGCCACGTTCCTTCATCGCGGCAAATGCGTCTCTCTCGTGCATGGGAGACTGTACAACTGGAAGGCTTGCGAGCATGTCCGACATCGCGCGCTGCGATGTGGTCAATCGACCAACCGGCACGCGTTGGCGCAATACGGCTGTCGGAATTGCCAAGTTCTCGCTCAGCAGCAGTTCAATGACATAGCGGTAGGTCGACAATGCTTCATCGATATCGAGCGGAGTTAACATGGTCGGGATCAGAAGCAGGTTTGAGCTGGCAATGATCGTGTTGTTGAGTTCGCTCGAACCACCATGCGTATCGGCCAGCGCATAATCAAATCCCTGGAGTTCGGCGTCCTCATAGGCCGCCTCAAGGAGTGCCATTTCCTCGGCGGCGTAGACTTCGCAGAAGGAGCCCCAGGTATTGCTGCGAAGGGCGTTTTCTTTCCATCGCGTTAGTGGTCGGTTTTCATCAGCGTCGAAGAGAGCCAATCGTTTGCCGTCACTTGCAAAGGCGGCGCAAAGACCCATGAGTGCCGTGGTTTTGCCGGCTCCTCCCTTGAAGGAGCAAAATGTCAGAAGTTTCATGTCCTTATCCTGTCGATTTTGTGAAGCGGAAGTGCGTCTGTACTTTTATTTGTGTGTATGATTTTGCGATCATTCATGAGTAATGTAGTAATTACCTGATTTTATATTTCAATTTTATTGTAAAATAATTTCAATTGTAATAATATAAAAATAAATATCCCTTATGTGTTCTTGATTTCGTTTTGTATATGGCTAGATTCCCATCTGCCACGACGAGGAAATGCTACGGCGGGGCAAGTTCAGATCTTTCCGTCTTCTATGGAGGAAGCTATGTCGCAAGGCAGTAGGCCCACCTCAAGTGACATTGCCGTCAACCAGCGCGAATGCGTGAAGGTTGAAGGCTTCAAGGTCGTCAGTACCCGATTAAGATCGGCCGAATATGAGAGTTTTTCTCATCAGGCACGCTTGCTGGGCCTCTCCGACAGCATGGCCATACGGGTTGCGGTGCGCCGCATTGGTGGCTTTCTTGAAATCGACGCAGAGACTCGTCATAGGATGGAGGCCATACTACAATCCATAGGAACACTCTCAAGCAACATTGCCGCGCTGCTATCTGCCTATGCCGAAAATCCGACAATGGATTTGGAGGCTTTGCGAGCTGAACGTATCGCCTTCGGTAAATCTTTCGCTGACCTCGACGGCTTGCTCCGTTCCATTTTGTCCGTATCACGGCGGCGGATCGACGGTTGCTCGCTGCTGAAAGACGCCTTGTAGCACTGACGTAGCACTTGGCGGGGAACATATTCGATGCCCGATCGAGCTCAAGTTATCATTCGCATTGTGCCGGGAGGTGGCACCAAGACCCTTCAACAAATTATCAATCAGTTGGAGTATCTATCCCGGAAGGGCAGGCTGGAGCTGCAGCGTTCAGCCCGACATCTCGATATTCCCCTGCCACCGGATCAAATCCACGAACTTGCCCGAAGCTGGGTTCAAGAGACTGGAACTTATGACGAAAGTCAGCCAGACGAGGAAAGGCAACAGGAGTTGACCACCCATATTATTGTAAGCTTCCCCGCGGGTACAAGCCAGGTAGCGGCTTATGCGGCGAGCCGGGAGTGGGCAGCCGAGATGTTTGGGTCAGGCGCAGGGGGGGGCCGATACAACTATCTTACGGCCTTCCACATCGATCGCGACCACCCACATCTGCATGTCGTCGTCAATCGGCGCGAACTTTTAGGACACGGCTGGCTGAAGATATCTCGGCGCCATCCCCAACTGAATTACGACGCCCTGCGCATAAAGATGGCCGAGATTTCACTTCGTCATGGCATTGCCCTCGATGCGAGCCGACGAGCAGAACGTGGCATCACCGAGCGGCCGATCACTTATGCCCAATATCGGCGCCTTGAGCGGGAGCAGGCTCGCCAAATCCGTTTCGAAGACGCGGATTTGGAACAGTCGTCGCCGCAAGGAGATCATCCAGAATTCAGCCAACCTTTCGATACATCCCCATTTGAAGCATCCGCGGGCGGACCGGAGGACATGCCTCGGCCCAACAATCGGCAGAATGAGTCGCAAGTTCATCTCCAGGAGCCAGCTGGTGTCAGCAACGAAGCCGGTGTCCTTGTGCGGGTTGCATTGGAGACGGAGCGCCTTGCTCAACCATTCGTTTCCGAAACCATTCTCGCGGACGACATAGGGAGCGGCTCTTCGCGTGTTGCCGAGGGCCGTGTGGAGAGCGCAAACCGCACTCCCGATATTCCTCGCGCAGCAACTGGAGCTGCCACGCACACGACACACGACCGGCAGCGGCGTGCAAAGCGTCCTCATGATGACGACGGAGGGCCGAGTGGAGCAAAACGTGTGACATTGGAAGGCATCGCGGTTGGGCCCCAGGCGAACGCCGGCGAACAGGATGGCAGTAGTGGCCCCTTAGTACGGCAAGCTGGAACGTCTCGGCCATCTCCACCGACGGCCACGACGCGGGCCAGCACCGCAACCGATTCATTGTCTGCTACAGCCCACCTCCAGCAACGGAGAGGTGTCTCTTCAAAGCGTCCGCGTGAAGATGATGATGGAGAACCGAGTGAACGCAAACGCGAGAGAGATGAGCGCAGCAAGGACGGGCGTGGGGGAAATAGGAGATAGAGAAGGACCGAGTGATGGCAAATGAAGAGTTCACCAGACACTATGCGTGGCCCGCTCCTGTGGCTTCGAATGATGAAGGGCGTGGGACCGCGCGGATCCCCATCCAGGCACAATCAATCGTTGCTGGAGAAGACGGTCGGGACACTTCGGTCCCAACGGCTTTGTCGCGACCGCCAATTGAAGATATGCCGCACGGCGTCCAAGAAACATCGGCGAGTGGCGGACGACTGGGAGCGGCCCGTCTGCGGGATCCCGTAATCCCGCCAGGAATATCCGAAGCCCGCACGGACCTATCCGCAATTTTGCGGAAAAAAAGCGGTTCTTTCCGCACCGGTATGCAGTATCTGCGTGAGCTTGAACGGGAAAATCTTGATAAACAAGACAGGGAAGCCAGTGCGTTGCCAGATTTAAGTGCAAGGGGCATAAAGCGACCGCGCGAAATTGAGTATCCCGGCAATGCAAGCGGATTAACCATAAAGAGGCAAGTCGGCTTAGGCATAGAGATCAATACTATCTCGGCATCTTCTCCCGTGAACCGGGCCGCGCATTCGTCGAACTGGCAAGGCGCGCCGGAACAGGGCGTGTACAATGTTCAGCCATCGGCAGATAGAGCACAGAAATCTGCGCAGGAAAGTTCGACGTTTCCCGATGGCACTCCTGTTTCCGCTCTCTATTCAGGCCCACTCGCAGAATGGTTCGAGAGGGATACTGGCAGCGAGACGACCAGGAATTCAGGCAACACCATTTCGTCACCGCTCCGAGGGCTGGAGGAGTTCGGCGATTCCGCGGACAGCCGGTATCTTGGGCGCGAAGCTCAGAGTCTTTCAGTTACCGTAACAACGCCTAATTCGAATGCTGAGGCAAGTTCTCATAGCGCACACACTGAAACTCTCGACGATGTCAGCAGTGACCACTCGAGCGAACAGGGGAGGGGTCCCCTTGGCGCCGCAATCCTTGGATCCCATCATGACCTTTCACCGCGTGCACAGAAGTTATCACAAACAAACCGCGATTCCCCTGAACTGACCGACGCCGAACTGGCAAAAGTCGATGCGGTGTTCGAATCTCTCTCCAAGGGGCCCCCGGCCGGGGAGTGCGCCGCACCGGACTTTCGTGAGCGCGGACCAGGCGGCGCTTTCCAGAAAGAAGGCGTGTCCGACAGGGCGAACGGGGTGCCCACTAACTGGGAGGTACCTTTTGGTCGCGGTGGCGGGCATTCACCGCAAGCGCTGAGGTCCTCAGGAGTGGAGCTCGATGACTTCCCTGATTTCACCGAGGCCGAACTGGCAAAAATCGACGCACTAGTCGAATCTCACTCCAACAGATCTTTATCAGTGCGAAATATAGTACCAGATTTGCGCGGAGCGGGAGCAGACAACGTCTTCCGGAAAGAAGGCGTTGTCGAACGCGCGGAGAAGATGCCGATCGATAGTGTGAGTCTTACCAGACTGAATGGCGAGCGTTCACGTTCACTGAAGACATCGCAAGCAAGCCTTGAGGATTTCCCCGATCTAACCGATGCCGATCTGGCCCATATCGAAGAGTCGGAGCGGATCGCAAGAACTGCTGTTGAAAAGGGGAAGCAAAAAATCTCGACCGAAGCCGATACGCGGTTTGATTTGGGCAACTCTTCTGCACCCCGGGTTAGCCCTCGATCGGTTACCCCGTTGGTTCCCAATGCCAATCAGCCGATTACATCGTGGTTCTACGAGGCACAAAAGACTTGTGACAAATTGGTAGAGAACACTTACGTGAAGCCGGCCGTTGACAGTTCTAGGGCGCGAAATGACGTCGAAAACACCGCTGCCAGGCTTGGTGACCCTGCTCCTGCTTTGGGGCATGACAATCTTGGTAGAACTCACGCGTTTACGCCCGTTCGCGACGTGATGTCTAGACCCAGCGCGGACCGACAACTGGCTAGTCATGCGGCAGAACATTCGGCAATAGACGACATTTGGAAACGGGATGACCGTGATCGCAGGACACACCCTTATAGAGGATTGGATTCGCGTTCACGTGAAGGTTACGGGCGGTAAAGGCTGTGTTGTTCGCAGCAACACCCAAATCAAAAGCCCAATTTGCGATCGATCGAAGAATCTCGGTGAAGTGATGAATTCGAGCAAGACTACGCCCCAGCGTTTAGCTGTCAGCATCGTATGTTCGCTGGCAGCCGGTTTTTGCGCGGCAAGTCTCTATGTAACATTTCGCCATGGTTTCAATGGCGAAGCGATGATGACGTTTAGCGTCTTCGCCTTTTGGTACGAGACCCCGCTCTATATGGGTCATGCGACCCCCGTCTTCTATTGCGGTTTAGCCATTGTCGTCTCGACGTCTATTGTTGTGCTGTTAAGCCAACTTATCATATCGTTTCGCAATCACGAGCATCATGGCACGGCTCGTTGGGCGGGATTTGGCGAAATGCGGCACGCCGGTTACCTGCAGCGCTATAATCGTATCAAGGGGCCGATCTTTGGAAAGACGTGTGGCCCTCGTTGGTTCGGCAGTTATCTGACCAATGGCGAACAGCCTCACAGTCTTGTTGTCGCGCCAACGCGCGCCGGCAAAGGCGTTGGCGTCGTTATTCCGACGCTCCTAACCTTCAAGGGTTCGGTGATAGCCCTCGACGTCAAAGGCGAGCTTTTTGAGCTGACTTCCAGAGCACGCAAAGCGGGCGGCGACGCCGTTTTCAAGTTCTCACCTCTGGATCCAGAGCGACGGACTCATTGTTACAATCCCGTCCTCGATATTGCAGCTTTACCGCTCGAGCGGCAGTTTACCGAGACGCGCCGCCTCGCCGCAAACCTCATCACGGCCAAAGGCAAGGGAGCGGAAGGCTTTATCGACGGCGCGCGGGACCTTTTCGTTGCGGGCATCCTTACCTGTATTGAGCGCGGTACGCCAACAATTGGTGCGGTCTACGACTTATTTGCTCAACCTGGAGAGAAGTACAAACTTTTTGCGCACCTCGCGGAAGAAAGCCGAAATAAAGAGGCTCAGCGTATTTTCGACAATATGGCGGGTAACGACACGAAAATTTTGACTTCTTATACATCAGTGCTCGGCGACGGCGGACTTAACCTGTGGGCTGATCCATTGGTTAAAGCAGCGACAAGTCGATCAGATTTTTCCGTCTATGATCTGCGTCGGAAGAGGACCTGCGTCTATCTTTGCGTCAGTCCCAACGACCTCGAGGTCGTGGCGCCATTGATGCGCCTCCTTTTTCAGCAGGTCGTGTCAATTCTGCAGCGATCACTGCCAGGTAAAGATGAGCGGCATGAAGTTTTGTTTCTCCTTGACGAATTTAAACACCTGGGGAAGCTTGAGGCAATCGAGACCGCGATTACAACCATCGCCGGTTACAAAGGCCGCTTCATGTTTATTATTCAGAGTCTCTCGGCCTTGACGGGCACCTACGATGACGCGGGCAAACAAAACTTTCTCAGTAACACTGGCGTGCAAGTATTTATGGCCACGGCCGACGACGAAACACCGACCTATATCTCAAAAGCTATCGGCGACTATACGTTCAAGGCGCGTTCGACCTCATACAGTCAAGCCCGAATGTTCGATCATAACATCCAGATTTCCGATCAGGGGGCACCGCTTTTGCGCCCCGAACAAGTGCGCTTGCTTGACGATAACAATGAAATCGTCCTTATTAAAGGGCATCCGCCTCTCAAACTACGAAAGGTGCGATATTATTCCGATCGTATGCTGAGGCGCCTTTTCGAATGCCAAATTGGCGCCCTCCCTGAGCCCGCATCTTTGATGCTTTCGGAAGGTGTCCATCGGGATGGGCAAGACCTCAGTCAACATGCCGCCGTCACGGAGGCGCAGGGCTTAGGTGACATCGATTCGATACCTAATAATATGGAAGCCGCTACACCGCAAAACAGTGAAATGGATGACGAGCAGGACAGCCTCCCAACTGGAATTGACGTCCCCCAGGGCCTTATTGAAAGCGATGAGGTGAAAGAAGACGCCGGTGGCGTGGTGCCAGATTTCGGTGTTTCAGCTGAAATGGCTCCAGCTATGATTGCACAACAGCAGCTGCTGGAGCAGATCATTGCGCTTCAGCAACGATATGGACCCGCGTCCTCGCACTCGGTGAAATGACTTCAAGCTGCCTTTCACATTGGAATCATTCGATGCGGGGCGTCGTCAGATATTCCGGTTGTATCGAATGCGGAGCTAGACCCCGAGGTTGCCGATTAAGCAGATATCGCCATGAGACCGTCAGGAAACCCAAACGTCGATCTTAGCGGTTCGACTGCATCGCTTGCCGAAGTTCCCGCCGGAGCTACCCCTGTCCTTAATCTAATCGAGCCCAGGAACCGTCCGGCTGACGACTCGCTTGAGGGCCAAACCGATCGCGGCGAGCATCCATCTGCATCATTTGACTATGATGGCATGAAGCTTGGCGCCGCGGAGCGTGAAGCATACGAGAACTGGTGTCCATCGAACCGGCCTACATGGAAAGATCTGGTACTCAGGGCGCGCCTTGATGCAATCGACAGTTCCGCTTGGCTCCCCGATTTGGGCGAGGAGTCGCCTTTGATCTTCAGATATGAAGGGATTCCGCTGGGTGAGGGGGAACGGCAAGCCTACAAAGAATGGCAAGAGGACGCTCAGCCCACATGGGAAGACCTCGTTGTCAACGCACGAATGGCGGAACCTGATCCTTGTGCTGACATCGCAGACGAGCACAATCCCCTCAAAGAAGGCGAGGAGTTTCGGTCTGAAGCGTCGAAACGCAAGCGGAAAAAACCGATCGACCAGGACGAGAATTCTTCTACATCGTTTTACCATGACGGGATGAGGCTCGGAGAACCCGAGCGCGAGGCATATGATAACTGGGGCAACGCGGAGCCGCCCACGTGGAAAGACCTGGTACTTAAGGCGCGCCTTGATGCAATTGACAGCTCCGCCTGGCTCTTTGCTTCAGAAGGGTCTTCCTCGACTTTTGAGTATGAGGGAATTCCACTGGGTGAGGGGGAACGGCAAGCCTACAAAGAATGGCAAGAGGACGCTCAGCCCACGTGGGAGGACCTCGTCGTTAATGCACGCATGGCAGAACTCGACCATTCTTCTTGGATTACAGACGAGCACAATTCCCTTGAAGAAAACTTAGAGTTTGGGCCCGATGCAAGACAGGCCAGCCTGAAGGACTCGACCGACCAGCGGAAGAGTTCTTCCGCGTCATTTATCTATGATGGAATGAAGCTCGGGGAACCCGAGCATGCTGCATACGAGAACTGGAGCAAACCGGAACGACCGTCATGGGAAGCCCTCATCCTAGATGCGCGCCAGGCTTCCATAGCAAGCTCTTCGGTTTCGAATTCGTTACTTGCAAAGACATCCTCGCCAGTCTTTCTATACGAGGGAATGTCGCTAGGGGATGCGGAACGTCAAGCGTATGGAAGGTGGAGGCAGCCTGCCCAACCGCGATGGCAAAATCTTGTGGTGAACGCGCGCCTTGCGGATCTTGATCCGTTGGCCTGGATTCCCGATGAACATGATCCGTTTGCGGAAGCCGAGGCGCTTAGCCCCACTTCGCAATCGAGTGGCGCCAACAAGTCCAACCGCGCTTTGGGTAATCAATCAGATTCAGGCCGGCCCGCCTTCGCATATCTGGCAGCACAAGAGGCGAGTCACCTGCAATCACCGGCATGCTCACAATTGGAAACGAGGCGTGCATTAAATTTCGGGTCGCCTGGACCGGATGCAAATCCAACGGAAAGCATCGCCAAATGTAATCGTTTGGATGGCGTCAGTAAAATTAAGCGATTAGGCACCAAAGGCCGCCGGGCAGTAAACGCGACTATTCACGGCGGCAAGTTCGGTGCGCAAGGACTGTTGTCCGAAGATTGCGGACAAGCGGCTGAGCCCTCTCCGTCGGAACAAACTACTCGGCCGCGAACCGATAATATTGGTACCTATGCAAGCCGGAAAAACGAACGAGCTCGGCTGGCTACAGAGACCGGGAAATACGAATCGGAGCACATTTTCGGATTTAAGGTCGTCCACGATACTTTGCGGGCGACCAAAGAAGGCCGTCGTCTCGAAAGGCCAATGCCGGCATACCTCGAATACAAGGAGCTTCATCGGCAACACGTAGGGACAGGAAGAGGACGGACTGGACTGGTCGGGCGCGGATGGCCGGATGATGCGAGCTATCGCGCAGATCAAAGGGCAACCCTGTCGGACCCTGTTGCGTCCGCGGAAGGTGCAACAGCTTCAAATGGGTACCAGTTGAACCAGCTGGGCTACGCGCACCAGCTCGCCACCCATGGTCTCCAAAGTGAAACGCCCGATGGGGTTACCATGCCAATTCAAGTTGCGACAATTAGCTACAACTATACAGTGAGCCGTGATCCGGTCCTTTCACCACCCAGCAAAGAACAAGCGCCCCCATTGCTACACCTTGGGCCTCGTGGGCAAACGGAAGCTGTGCTTGCCCGCGAGACCGCATTGACCGGAAAATGGCCAACTCTCGAGCGTGAGTGTCAAGTGTATCAGCGGTTTTTGGCCCTGTACGACGTAAAGAAGGATCTGGACGCCAAACAACTTGGTGTACGGCAGAAAAAGCAGGCACTCGTTGCGGCGTTGAACCGGACCGCCGGCTTAATTGGCGCGTCACCTTTGGAAGCTCAATCGTCGACCGCTGAGGTTGAATATACTACCGACGAGCCCGATGAACGACGGGTTTATGATCCGCGCGATCGAGGCAGAGACAAAGCGTTCAATCGCTGACAAAGTCGCCTAGACAATGATTGTTACGGCCTTCGCAATCGATTTCTTGACAGCAGTGCCATTCAACTTTTGATCCACCATCTGCTTGTCTCGTCCCTGGAAAATAATCGGCGGAGAAACGCTCGACAGCTTCTATTGCCAAGCCCCGTGCGATCGATCGTAAGCGCACAATTCACCGCACCTATTCACAGAACAGCGAATGAAGGAGTCTGTGTCCACAAGGGAGACTGTGGACACAATGACATTGGATATCTTGAATGGTTCAGGGGGTCTTCGGGCTGTGAAGGTTCTTCCCAACGGGAAGCGGCGTTTCGATCCGGTCGAGAAAGACCGGCTGATCGACGCTGCAATGAAGCCCGGGGTATCGGTTGAGCGAACGCGAACTTGACACTCAAAGATTACGCGCCGCGGAACGCGCCCTCGATAAACAAGTCTGGCAGAATCCTCCCGTTAACCCCTCCCGGTCGCAACGAGGAGATGCCAATAGTCATCTTCGAAACGAACGCGATGAGCGGCTAGAGTCGGAGATGACGATCGCGCATCAAGCCGCTTCCGTCTCCGTTGGCGAGGATCGCCAAGCTCTTGATGCCGCTCGATCGACCTTGAATGAACTGCACAATTCGCCATCGTCGGATGATAGGGCAAACTTGAGTTCGCCGAGAGCCGAAATTTGCGACCGTACAACGTATCCGCCGTCTCCATCCCATTGAATACGGATATTCCTGAGCATTGAGGTCCGTGCCAATACGTCTCCGGCAAGAGCTGGAGATTTGGCATGGCGGATGATGAGGGATTTGCTGGGCGCTTTGAGATTGTCGAGGCGCGTCGAGGAATACTATCCCCCTCGACAAGCGAAGAGTCTGATCCGTAGGGTCGAGGCCGTGCAGAACACCGTAAACGCTAACGGCGGGATCCCGAACGACCAGTCATTGTGGCATTCCGAAAGAATTACATTCACACGGCACCGGTTACTCGATCACTATCTCCTGCGGCCTTATTCGATAAAGTCGTGCTAACTCCGTGACTTGGCAAGAATTACATATGAAACGCGATATTCGTTTAATGACGGAGGCTCGGATGGTAGATTCACCGAAGGCTCAATTCTATTAGGAGTCTTGATTGTGTCCGAAGAGTGACTGCCGCTGCAGCAGCCTAGAAAGCAATGCACGGTGATGATGTTGATCGGACGGCTTTCGTCCCGCGCAGGCTACCGGCTGAAGCCGCTTACGTCGATAGTCAAGTTGACCTGGCGGCAAACCGACAACCTCACTGTGTGACTTGTTTTGAGCGACTTTTGGTTCAAGAGAAAGATGAAAACCGTCGACGATTGTGGGCTTCCGGCAAAGCATGCGCCACGTCTGAAGAGAGTTGTGCAGGAGGCCCTACACTCGCACCGGGCCATTCGGGGCCATGAAGATGGAGCAAACCTTAATTTGCACCGATAATTTTCCGTTCGATGGATTTGGGCTGGGCAGGATCGGAGCGGAAGGCACTAGGAAAATCGTAATTTCTGTAGGAGAAACAATGATATGGTGATCATCAAGCTAAATGCGAATAAAAACATGCCTGTCTTGGCGGTTGAGAAGCCGCAAGAAATTCACAAAGAGGAGTTGAGCGACCATCACCAGTCAAATGGCTTTACGAGTTTGGATCTCGAAATGATTGAACTGGAGAATTTTGTCCTTCACTGCCCGCTCCCCGAAGAAAACCTAGCCGGCTAAAAGGAGTTAGACGATGGATCCAAAGGCCGAAGGCAATGGTGAAAATATCACTGAGACCGCAGCAGGCAATGTCGAAACTTCTGATTTCGTGAATTTGAAGCGCCAGAAGAGGGAGGGCGTAAATTCCACCGGGATGTCCGAAATTGATATGACGGGTAGCCAAGAAACTCCCGAACACAACATGCACGGAAGCCCGACTCACACGGATGATCTCGGCCCGCGGTTGGATGCGGACATGCTCGATTCTCAGTCAAGTCATGTTTCTAGCAGCGCTCAAGGCAATCGGTCTGAGGTTGAAAATGAGCTATCCAACTTATTCGCGAAGATGGCTTTACCAGGCCATGATCGGCGTACCGACGAGTATATTCTTGTGCGGCAAACCGGACAAGACAAGTTCGCAGGTACTACTAAAGGTAACCTCGATCATCTGCCCACCAAGGCGGAATTCAATGCGAGCTGCCGGCTCTATAGGGATGGAGTCGGCAACTACTATCCCCCGCCCCTCGCATTCGAGAGGATCGATATCCCGGAGCAATTGGCTGCACAATTGCATAACCTGGAGCCAAGAGAACAGAGTAAACAGTGTTTTCAGTACAAGTTGGAAGTCTGGAATCGCGCTCACGCAGAGATGGGCATCACTGGCACCGACATCTTCTATCAAACAGACAAGAATATTAAGCTCGACCGAAATTATAAATTGAGGCCTGAGGATAGATATATACAAACAGAGAAATACGGGCGCAGAGAAATTCAAAAACGCTATGAGCACCAGTTTCAAGCTGGTTCACTGCTGCCGGATATCTTAATCAAGACCCCGCAAAATGATATACATTTCTCGTACAGGTTTGCGGGCGACGCTTACGCTAACAAGCGATTTGAGGAATTCGAACGCGCAATCAAAACTAAATACGGTAGCGATACCGAGATCAAGCTCAAATCCAAATCTGGGATTATGCATGACTCCAAATATTTGGAATCATGGGAGCGGGGCAGTGCGGATATCCGTTTCGCAGAGTTCGCCGGCGAGAATCGAGCTCACAACAAGCAGTTTCCGGCTGCGACTGTGAATATGGGAAGGCAGCCAGATGGCCAGGGAGGGATGACTCGCGATCGCCATGTAAGCGTTGACTACCTATTGCAAAACCTACCCAACTCCCCTTGGACGCAAGCCTTGAAAGAGGGAAAGTTGTGGGATCGAGTTCAGGTCCTTGCTCGCGACGGAAACCGTTACATGTCACCTTCAAGACTGGAATATTCCGACCCCGAACACTTTACCCAACTGATGGATCAAGTTGGTCTGCCCGTGTCGATGGGTCGGCAAAGTCATGCGAATAGTGTCAAGTTTGAGCAGTTTGACAGACAGGCAGCGGTTATTGTTGCGGATGGCCCGAACTTACGTGAGGTTCCAGATTTGTCCCCGGAAAAGTTGCAACAACTGTCTCAAAAAGATGTCCTGATAGCGGATCGCAATGAAAAGGGGCAAAGAACCGGCACTTACACTAATGTTGTGGAATATGAGCGCCTGATGATGAAATTACCGAGCGACGCAGCGCAGCTTCTCGCTGAACCGTCCGATAGATATTCACGTGCTTTTGTCCGGCCGGAGCCAGCATTGCCCCCCATCAGTGACAGCCGGCGGACTTATGAAAGCCGACCGCGCGGCCCAACCGTAAACAGTCTGTAGATTTCCTGATACCGCGTCAGTGACGAAGCCCTTTAGTTCAAAATATGCATTTGAAAGGATTCAACAATGGTCGACACGACGAAGAAGAGTGTCGCGAAGTCGCTTACGGCTGACATGCGCCGTTCTGCTAAGCGGCTTTCTAAGCAAATGCGTAAAACCTCGCTTACTGAAGAGGAGGCAACAAGGAATCTAGCCCGGCTCGAAACGCCGGACCAGAAGCGAAAATATGTCGCCGATATGCAGATAATCGACAAGCTGGAAGACGGCTTTCGAGGCGAAATAAGCTATAAAATGCTTGGAAATAAACAGCTTCGGGTCGACAGCCCAAAAGAATTAACGCGCGAGCATGGTATAATAAGAAAAACAAGAAAGGTTCTGAAGCGTAACGCAGAGACTGGCAATGTTTACTTGGGTCTCCACGAAAAGAAGACCTGGAGGAGCGTTAGCAGCCATCTTTATGCCGAGGACGGTACACTTCGCGCGAAGCATGTGAAATACAAAGACGGACGCTTTGAAGAAAAATGGGAACGAGACGAAAATGGCCTGCTGTTCCGCACGCAGTTTGTCAACCGAAATCGGCTATTTCAACCTATTTCCGAGAAGGTCAGCACACCCTACCGGAGCGGACCGGAAAACCGGCTTTTTCGTGAACTAACCCGTCGAAAAGGTTCCAAGCAGGAAACTTTTGAGCGGGACGAAAAAGGCAACCTCGAGCTCATCGGCAGCAAACGTCTCGGCTTTTCCAAGAATTCGACGAAAGCCGTGGATCGTCAGACCTCTCAGACGACGATTCGAAAACTTGGTGGCGCATTCAGCAAATCTTATAGATCCCTGCTAGACACAGAGGGCAACGAACTTGGCCGAGATATATCGAGTCATCGACGGCTCTTCAACAAGCGATCGGCTGTCTACGATGAGGCTAGCGGGCAATTGACGAGCACCAAGCATACGTTCGGTAAGATCTACAAGAGTGAAACAGCGTATTTGAACGCTGATATCAAAAAAGTCTCAAAAAAGATACTCGGCGTGACGGTTCGTCGGAAACTGACGACGCTAAGTGAACAAGAACACGACGCTCAGAAGCTGCGAAATTCGGAATCCATTGAGCATAGGAAGGCTTGGCAAGAGCGCGCAGTTATCCCTAGATCGCCTCCACGGGAGACGGCAAATGTGGATTCGGCGCCGCAGTCGCATCTGGTCAACTCTCTTAGAGACGGCCGTCGTGATGAGGCTGAGCCTAGGGTTGTGCCTGCAAAAGACCGACGATTTGATGGCGTTATACAAAATTCACCCTTGTTTCGGCAACCGAACTCCGAGCGACGGGTCGGTTCCCAAACACTACCTCCATCGTCAAATGTGCGTGCCTTAGATCCAGTTTTTCCAAGGGAAGGCGCTAAGTCGGAAAAAGGGCCAGTGGCGGTCAATCTCCAGCGTGATAATGAAAGGGAAAAGCAAGAGGAAAAAAACCTCAGTGAGAGGCGGGGAAATCTCTTCCGGTCAAGCCGGTCAATAACAGAGATGTCGTTTCCCGGATCGCCGGAAAGAATAACGATGTTAGGTTTGCGGCGGGCCTCGATAAACCCATCCGCCGATCCGCAATCGCCGGTCGGCAGAACGGATTCCCAAGCGCCGCCGATGTCCTTATTTCCGATCAATAATCATCAGTCGGATCCAAACGAGCAAGAGCTCTTGAGTTTCCTGCATAGCGTGCCAGTCCCGCCGCCTTTGGAAGTACATGGCGCACCAGGCGGGCGTGTTGAGGACAGCCTCCGTGGAGCTTCCGGAGACAGCCTGGTGCGAACGAGTTCAGTGTCGGAGAGTGTGTTCGATGAACATTCGCAAGGGCCTTTGGAACGCGATCACTCGACCAATGCGACAAGTGAGCGCTTTGATCCGCAGGCTTTGTTTGGCGAACCGGGCTTGTCGCGCGTCTCAGAAACACGACCAGAACTCTCGATGCAAGGCGACCATTTGACAAATTCGGAACAGCAAGCGTTACTGAATGAACTGCTTAGTGTGCCATTACCGGGTCCTTTGCCGAAGGCGGATCATGAGCGACCGAGGGTTTTGGAAAGCTCACGGAGCCGAGAGCGCTCCATGTCAGGAGGGCTTTCACTTTAGAATGAAATTACCGATTCAAGTGTCCACCCAGTGGCTTGATTGAAACAGGCCAAGATGTGCGGAACACACCACTTCGAGGTGATGCTCGAGGAATAGTTCAGAGTTGTGACATCCCGCTGCGCAGCCTCTACGCATATTAGATGACTCTGCGAGAACGTTTGTGTAGCTTGCAATGTAGCTATGTTGAACCGCCAGCCCATAGGAGCAATGCCGTGAGTGTCTCATCAAAGCCCACCTGCCGTGTCGTGCGGCCCCGCGATACCTATGCCGGAAAACAGGGCTTCAGCGTAACCGATGTCCTACCCCCCCCGTTGTTCTCGCCGCCCTAATCTGTGATCGGCTTTCCATGGACGAGCAACGGGAGTTTCTCCATGGAGAGTACATTGGAGTTTCTCACAACCAGGAAGTCTGGACGTGAGATTCACCGGCATTGGCCGGACGAGGTCAAGGCGCAGATCGTTTCGGAAAGCTTGAGACCTGGCGCGCGATGGTGAATGAGGGCGCCGAGCGCTATGGATTGCGGGCGAACCGCCTTTCGACTTGGCGAACGATGGCGCGGCAGGGCAAGCTTGTTCTACCTGCACCCGATGACCCAGTGGAGTTCGCAGCGGTAGTCATCGATCCACCCGTTGCGGAGCCGCTGATCAATAAAACTAGCCGCCCTGAGATCATCGTCGGCGCTGTCACCATCCGCCTGGAAGAAGGTGCGTCTGCCGCCCGCATTGCCGCTATTGCGCGTGCCTGCGCGGTTCCGGCATGATCTTTCCGTCGAACCGCGTACGGATCATGGTCGCGACCAAGCCGGTCGACTTCCGTAAAGGTCATGATGGATTGGCGGCATTGGTCAAGAATGAGCTGCGCAAAGATGCCGTAATCGGCCGCATGCGCATAGAAGGCGCGCTCTTCCTTCGACAGCCCCGGCCGTTCCTGCTCCCCCGACCATGCGAAGACATGCTTCCTGGATCTTGCGCGTTTGACGACCGGATCGAGGGCGTCGAATTTCTTGTCGAAATAGGTTGATTGCCACTCGCGGTGATAGTTGGTCACCGCGATGATATGCTTGTGCTGGATGTGAAGGTAGGCAAAACCGGTGAAGCCGAAATGCTCGGCGAAGTCCGCGAGCCCGGTCTTCAGGATGCATTCATCGCCCTCGATTGCGGCAAGATCGGTCAACTTGTCCAGCCAGTGCTGCATTCCATACCCCCATCTGTGATTACAACTATCCTTGTCGTCGCGGTCCGCCTCGACAGTCGGCGACCGGGAGCCCCAAGGACCGGGGCCATGGCGCGCAACTGATCGCGGAAATCGAGGCCGCGATAGTTGGATTCCAGGTAGGCGTGGCTGAAGTCGATCAGGGCTACGACATCCGGATGATTGACGGCTTTCACCGTTGCGGCAACTTCGGCCGGAGTCTGACGATACTGGCCCGGCTCCGTTGTGAAAATATTCTCAAAGGCGATGCGAATACCGTACGCTTTGGCATGCTCGCCCAATTCGAGCAGCGCTTCGCATTGACGCTCGTCAGCGCCGGCGCGTTGAGCGATCTGATCGGCGCGCAGAAAGCCCGCGTGCTGGACGAGAACGCGGGCGTCGATGCTGTCGCAAATCTCGACCAGTGCCTTTGCAGCATCGACCTGGTGCCGGCGCGTTGCCGGGTCCATGAAGTTCGAGGACACGAGGCCGTGCACGGTATAGCGGAAGGAAAACGTCTCAAGAAGGGTTCTGAGCCGATCGGCACGCTCTTTGACGATGCGGCCACCCGCGATCAGATCGAGGCTGGAAAGGGCGAGTTCGACCGTGTCGACGCCGATTGCCTCAAGGCGGCGCAGCTCTCTCTCGAGGCTGTCAAGCTCGCCGTCCGTCGATGCCGTATTGAAGCCCGTTGCGATAATATTGTTCATAATGATTTCCAGTTCTGAGGCGCTTAACCCGCTTTGGAGGCGACGGCGGCGGCCCGTTGGATTTCTCGTTCTTCGAGCCTCGCAAAGAGGCCGCGTAGCTCCGGCTCGCCGACCGCCGATGCCGCCAGACGGGGACTGAACCATTGAAGGTCGCGTTGATGGCGTTCCGGAAAGTCGTCTTCCATCCGCTGGACATCGAGAAGATGGACCTGGACCATTGCCGGAATGAACTCGCCGTCACCAAGCCTCTTCACGTAGGTGTAATGACCCCAAGCCTTTTTTCGGACGCGTCCCCGGACACCAGCCTCCTCCCAGGCTTCCTGGCTTGCGACCTCATGCGGCTTCTTTTTCGCCATTGGCCAACCTTTGGGTATGACCCAGCGCCCGGTACCCCGGCTGGTAATAAGGAGAACCTCGATTGGGCCTGAACTGTCATCGGTTCGCCGATAGCAAATAGCGGCGTACTGGGTCCTGATTTCGCCGGTCCAGAGCTTGTCAGCTACCATTGCCAGTCGTGCTAAAGCTGTTTGTCCTGCAGGTTCACCGGGCATGGCGTGATCCACCCTCGAATTGAGAAAGCGTAGCGGTCATCCCTGGCGCGGGTGACCGTTCAACCGTGTTGGAACGGTCTTGCCGCCGACCAGAATCAGATCTCGAACAGGTGCATAAATCACGCCGAATGACGGACGACGGTTCCCGTACAGACCAATCGAGATCGCCCAATTCTGGCCGCCGCGGACGAAGTTGAATGTTCCGTCGATCGGATCGATGACCCACACGCGCCCGGAGGCGCCAGGAATCTCGCCACTTTCTTCACCCATGATGCCATCATCGGGGAACGCCTCCCGCAAGCTGCCAATCAGGAATGCCTCAACGTCCTTGTCGGCCTCGGTAACGAGGTCGAGGTGTCCCTTTGTCTCGACGGGAAGGCTCGACAGGGAACGAAAGTGATCGAGGGCACGCTCGCCGGCTTTGCGGGCGATCTTCTCGACAATGGCAGCGGTATCCTGCTCGGCAGACTTTGGCATATTCTGATCAGCCATTTGCTTCTTCTTTCAGCCTTGCAACCTGTGCGACATCGTCTCCGAGAAACTGGTCGAGCTCCCCGTCGCGGATTCCCTGGATAACCTGAGCTTCGACATTGATGCCGTACTGCATCAGCTTTTCATGATGTCCGGCTGGCAGGTAGCAGAATGCCGCGAAGCCCTTGTCTCGAAGCTGGCGCGCCTCGCCGCTGGCGAAGTGGTATATCTCGATGTTCATCGCATCGAGGTCGGCCTGGCGGGCAATAGCGGCAGGGTCGATCAGCCGGGAATGCATCAGGCCGACAGTCGGAACTTCGGGTCCCCGACCTGTACCATTCGGTGAGCAATGGATAGGGGAGTTGATATCGTCAACCGTTCACTTCTAAAGAAATAGCGCCACTCAGCTTCCTCAGCGGCTTTATCCAGCGATTTCCTATTATGTCGGCATAGTTCTCAAGATCGACAGCCTGTCACGGTTAAGCGAGAAATGAATAAGAAGGCTGATAATTCGGATCTCTGCGAGGGAGATGATATTTGATCACAGGCAGCAACGCTCTGTCATCGTTACAATCAACATGCTACCCTCCGCGAGATCATCCGTGTTTCAAACCCGGCAGCTTGGTTGCCGTTCTTCCGAATAGCATCGGTAACATGAGCAAAGTCTGCCGCCTTACAACGGCTCTCCCGCTGACGCCGTCCCGGACTGATGGGCTGCCTGTATCGAGTGGTGATTTTGTGCCGAGCTGCCGGTCGGGGAGCTGTTGGCTGGCTGGTGGCAGGATATATTGTGGTGTAAACAAATTGACGCTTAGACAACTTAATAACACATTGCGGACGTTTTTAATGTACTGAATTCACATCCGTTTGATACTTGTCTAAAATTGGCTGATTTCGAGTGCATCTATGCATAAAAACAATCTAATGACAATTATTACCAAGCATCAATGAGATGATGTGTGTGTCTATGTGTAAATATTGCGCGGAGTCATTACAGTTATAATTATTTTACGAGTTATTTAAAGTTATAAATACATTTATATACCAAGATATATAGACTATTATAAAATATGAAAATTATATAAGTAATTCAATATTACAGAGAATAGATAGATAACATAATTTACTTCCTATGTCTGATATACGGGATTCTATAATAATATCACGGTACAGATTTTCCATCTTGCTCTATAACGTCGAGATGGGGGCAGTGGTGATCAACCCTGCGGGGAACGCCTTTGTTACGCCATTCCCAGAATGACATCTCATCCTCAGATCGGTCTGATATAACCCAGTCGGCAATCGCTGCTGCATTGCCGGGTATTCCATAGCCACGGCGAATGTACTTTCGTTCATCTGTCTCGCGTGGCATCGGTCTCCCTGTCCTGATGTTAATTGAAAATTCTGCTTTCTCGCCATTTTCCAGTTGAGCGGAGAAATCGTAGCATCTTGTTGCAGTTGCCAGCTTAAGGTGTGGACGCATCTTTCGCACTTCTGGATTGTCCTTCACATAATAGGCAAGGCGTACTGCGGCGTAATCTGCGTTGAAGGCTCTAACGATTTCCGGTTTGTCACAGAGGCCCAGCTGCTCAGGTTTTACCCTGGCCATCACAATGTGAACTGCGACCACTCTCATCGGCTGCCTGAGCATCGAATCGATCCAGATTTTGCCGCCTTCATAAAGGTCCTCGACGGCGATGTCGCTAAGATCGATCAGTTTTGCCAACCTCGGAAGTTCTTGAGGAAAAATCACCGGCATGAGCGCGACGGTTTCCCTCCAATCAGGCTCAGGGCTAACCTGTTTGACCGCGTCAAAGAACGCTTCGCCGCTGGAGTACTCGAAGGTGTAAAAGAGAAGGACCACACGTTGACGGTATTTCGGACGGCGGCTTAGCCAAGCAGTGATAATGTGGGCTTCAAAGTCGCGACCATCTAAAAAGAAGGTTGCGCCTGGATTGACGTCGAAAACCTTATCCAAAAGAGGCTCAAGAAAAGGGATGATGTCGTTTGTTACGGTGTATGATTCTGTGATCTCACCATTTGAAACCTCTCGAATGATCACCGGTATATTCTTAACATCTGCTGAATGGAGTTCTCGGATCAGTCTATCCGGTAACGTGGAAATCCGCCAGGTATTGAAGTCGTGAGACACAACGGGCAAATTGTCAGAAGTTAGTGTCGTATCCAATTCAGAAAGATTTCGCCGTTCCATCCCTCCGAGGGCAGTCAGTAATGAGGTTTCGGTACACTCCTGTACGCCCTTCCCCAAGTTGTACATGCCCCGGTGTTCTATGACTTGAAGGGGCAGTTGCTCTTCAAGGCGTTCAAGAAGGTGTGGTACCGAATGACGAGCAAGCACCTCGTCTGAAGTTACGCCTGCTGGGAGATCCCACTGGATTTCCCACCTGGGCCATCCTGTATCCTTCACTGGGAAGGGTTTGCGCTGACAGAGTACCTGAAAAAAACCGGTTAAAAACTCGGAATGAACCGGAAATCAAAAGAAAGAAAAAGATGAACCTACATCCATATTTCGAGAAAAGCGTGTGTTCGAAACGTCGGTTCGGGCTAGAGCAGGAGGGTACCGAATGATCGCAGCCGCACAGAAAGAGCGCGGTTTAGTTTGTTATAGCAAGCGCTACACAGGTCGTTTGCCCAGTTTAAATGTATAAGACAAGACTGCCAGCTGGAAGTTGAGGAATAGCGTCTTAAATTCATCATGATATAAGCATGCGCGGGAATCCCGCTCCTTTTTTGAAAGCTAAGGTCAGTGTCGGCCGCAATGGCAGTGGATACCAGAATTTTCAAATCGTACTGTTCGACGGGTCTGACTTCTTTCAATCTAGGCCGCCGAAAGTATTTCTTATATAGGAGCACGTTTATCATTTGATGTTAGTACAAACACGTTTTCGCTGTCGGCAGATGGAGGTGCATAATTATAAAAGGATGATGCCTATAAAGAAGAGACTAATATTATAATATCGGCTATTATGACTAAGGAAATTTCTTGAAATTATTGCGTTATGGTTGAATTATTATTCTAGAGGCCCTGTATTTTTGCCGACATTACTAATTTTTATTATCTGCGGCAGTGTATAGAAGCCTCATACTTTACGGACGCGCGCTCTGCAGTTAAAGTCGCTAGATTGGCAGGGGGACCTGGGAAGCACCTCCAAAGTGCAGAATGTACTACGAACGACCCGTGTTCGACATAGTCGATACCTGGGAGATAAGAGAACGGGAGGTACTTAAACCCGTCCTGAGCGTAGCTGAAGAAGATTACTGCTATTTCGTGCAGAACACGGTTGCCTCCGCGCAGCGCTCCTGGGTTGATTTAGTCGCCAATCTTTTTAACTCTCCAGATTCTGACATTGATGACGCGCTGAATCGCTTTGCAGACGCGCCCTGCTTGCATGGGCCGACACTCGAGCCGATGAACCTGATACTCAAAGGTTCTCCGATGTATGTTTATTGCTCGTTCGAAGAGATGAGAAGTTGTGCAACCAAACGATTCTATGAGGGCATTTCGAATCGCGGCGTGGTGATTTGCACAGTTCCACCCTATGCTGAGGGGGTAACGAGAGATGATATGAGTGTCTGGCAAAATCAGGCCTGTGTGAATACCTGCAGCGGGAAGAACGATTTGGATGCATACATCGCATTCTTGCCAACCAGTTCGCTTCAGGAGTCGAGCTATTGGCACACGAAGAATGGTATCTATAGTTTCTTGGCACCGTCGCAAACGGATGCCTTTTGCTGCGAAATACTTTGTGTGGGGCGGGCTCTTTTTGAAGATAGGAGCCGTAAAGAGAAACTCAGAAATTGTTTGTTGAAGCTTCTCAATTACCGTCTCAAGCTGTTATTTTGATGGCAAATGAGTTTACTGGCCCAATATCTGGGGCTGAAAGGGAGTGAAGTTAAAAGGTCCGAATATATCTAATGGCGCTTACGCTTGGTCGGCTTTTTGCCCGCGGATTCACTATAAATAAATTGTAATGTCAGATTTTCAATCTGCGTATTATGATCTGTACGCTGGGTGTTTATTTTATTGTATGTCTTTTGCATATGGATTTTTGTATTGCGTATAACGTTATGTAATCATAATGAGATGAGCAACGGCCCATAAACAAGACGCTTTTATGCTGATGCAATGACAGTTTCTCTTAGAGGAAGATGTAATGAGCTCCGTATATGTAAAGTAATAATAGAATCTTTTTAAAACGTGAATGACTGCCGTGATGCTTTTGTGTGAAGATACATTGTGCGGTGGTTTTTTTGGATCACGCGTTTTTCTCCCTCCAGGTGAAGTGGACCAACAAAATATTAAGCTCCTGAACGATCATTGAGGAGTCTCGAGCCAACGTGCATGAATAGTCTCCCCCAAAGTTTGGGAAAAAGGCTCAGGAAAAAGATCAGTACGAAGGCTATCCAGAAATGAATGTTGGCGAACCCAGCAAGAAAAGATTTTTTCGTCAGAAGCCAGTAACTCGAATTGCCCAGCACGAATAAAGTGCTTGGAAAACTTACGCCGGCGGTTGCGGTGAAAAGGCGCAACAGATCGTGCGAGCTTTGCGAATTATCCATAACGTCAACAGCGGCCCGCGCAGCTAACGGCACAAGATTGGCCGCCGCAATAAGGCCTGAATAGGCATCGGTTGGAAACGTAGAGAGGCATATCAGGCCAGCCATCGTCAGGATTGCTACTAGTATGCCTGCTTTGCCTCCCCGAGGATTGCGGTCTTTATCGTCGGCAATATGGCCGACCCACCGGAGAACCCTCAGGGCATCTTCATGGTCTTGTTTGTGGTAACCGATCTGAATACGGAGACGGTTACTCACCTCAAAGGTGTCGAGCCAGGAATAGATGATGGTGCTGGAATTCCTCAATCTTGTGTATTCAGAAGTGAAATCGGAACTCTGAGCTGTAGAAATCCTTTTCATCCGCAAGAAAGAGTATTTTAATAAATCCCGGATGTTCTTCCTGTTCTGCATCAGCATTTGCCACAGAATGCATAGTGACGCCTTCCATGCTACATCTTTGGCGGTGTGAAATGTGGTTCCCTCATGTTGGGGCATAGCAATGGCGAATAAGCCAAAAATTAAAACTGGCAATCCTCCGAGGAAGACTTCGCAAGCCAGGTGAGCGGCGAGCCTCGTGTCCGCCCAAGGATAATCAAAAATCGCAAGCACCATAAGCTGTGTTTGCAGAGTAATAGGCCCAGAGCGCAAGACGGCAACTTCCGCTCCAAGTGAGGCAGATACTATGTCGGGCAGGACAACCGCCAACTGCATTATGACCAACCAAAGCCAGAACAGACCCCTCTCCGAAAGGGGTAGGTGGCATTTTAGTTGCCACCTCATTTCTTGCGTTTGAATGGATTGCGCGCTGCGACGCAGGTACTTTTTAACTTCTTTGGGCAGGCTGGGGAGTTCAAGAATAACTCGAAAGGCGTCGTCTCTTTCCTTGCGCGCTTGAGTGGCCCAAGCGTTTCGCGTGGATAGGGGCATGCGCATGAGGATATCCGTCAAGCTGTTCTCCGAACTGGCGAATGGACGATAAGATTTGTCGGCAATATCTTCATCAGGAATGACGGCCGGTTCCGGTGCTGCTCTTAAAGCAAACGCATCTACATGGTCATGGGCCGCTGGCTGGTGCGTTGAACAAAAGACCTGCTGCATATGATGTGATACCATGCCTTCATCTTCTGGCAGTGGAGTGACGGAATGGCCTCGAATGCAGTCTGCTTCTTGGCCGACATCGGTTTCCTCAGTGATGTAAGAGTAAGGTCCTCCCAAGAAGGGTGAAGGGAGGATTTTTCTGACATGGAGGGAGTGAAGCCAGCTGCTTTTGAGCTTTCTTTCTATCGCCTCAACCGGAGTGTTCTGGTTCTCCATTGATAACTTGGCACAGCTTGAGGCATCCAGGGAATGCAAAAGCTCCTTTATTAATTGTGCTCGGATCCACCGAATAAAAATGCACCGCGTGGGTCTCGGTCCTGTTTTGGCCTATAAGTCAAAGCAGCGGCGTCGACTAGACGATAGTCAGTTGTTTTTTTAAAGGAAAACGAGTTTTCTATTCGAAAAGAAAATGTGCCGTTCGCCTAATAATGATGCCAATGACTTAATCTGTACGACGGATCGTGTAATATTATAGAGCCAAGTGCGATTCAATGAATTTCAATTGTTGGTATTTCAGCGAATTTGTATTTTTCCATTTGGAATGGTATAACAGCACGTTCATAACGTTAAAGGAAAGGGGAGGCATATACGCGGAATATTTAACTGTATCAATGAAATTGAAATATTCAATCTGGCACGCAGAACCCACATCAACAGTTTAACTCGACTCTCGGAAAGCCAGCTATCATTCGAAAATCTGTCGCTTCCTCTAGCGCCGCTGTGATTGTAGGGCGAAATGACAAACTGCGCGACGTTGCCTGAATGACTGGCTGTATGGCATGGGACGCGTTCTTGAAAGAGAGTCGCTAAGATAAACCTCTCCAACCCAACCGAAACATGGTTGCTTCCGTGTTTCGAACACAGCAGTTTCACCTCATTGGGAGACTTGTTGAGAGATTTTCAAATTTGTCGGCAGGTTCGATTGCTGACTATTGATTTACACGAAAGTGTGAAAAACAAGTCCTTATCGTGGCAGTTGGTATGATGTTCAGGAGCAACGCAATTCAAAAGTGGACCCAGGCTGTTTCACGGGTCCCATCGCGGTGCCCAAATATCTGAGTAGCATCAAAGCTCTGGTGACGGTCAAATGAATTCGTCGGTGTTCTGGGAACAAGCGTTTGAAAATGTTGATATGCTCCTTCCCACTTTGACAAGTGCGGCACGAGCGAAATAGTAACCTAATCTTTCATTATTGCGATGTTTGACAATCACTGGGCAGGTGAGTGTTATAATAGAGGGCCATTAGCCTTCGGCCATGCACACCTCACTAATGTCTTACAATCAAAATATGATACCCTCAGGGGATGATCGCCCCGTTTTTCCGACAATTGATTTGTTCGCAAACACCTCCCTGGAAGAACTTCAGCAGAGCCTATGCGCGGCGGTCGCAAATTATAGGGATTTCCTCACTCGAAAGATTCTCCCCTTCCAGCAATCGTGGGTTGTCCGAGTCCTTTCCGAATCCGGCCTAGACGAAGAGACTCTGCGCGCAATCAAAAGCTGTGTCTTCACGCCGTGTTGCAGCATTCCTGGCGCCGTCCAGCCAGATAGAATTTGCCAACATGACTCACCAATCTACATCTACACCTCCCTGAATTTATTATCGCAATACGTCGAAGGAAAAACCCTATTGCGGTGCTATCGCAAATTTGTGCTGGCTTCATCACTCCCACCATACCGAACGGATATTCCAGCAGAGGAGCTCAAGAACGTACTCAACAGTATCTTGCCAGGCGCCTATAGCATGCCGCATGCCGTAAGCTGCTTCGTGGCCATTTTGCCCAGTAAGAAATTCACGATCAGCATGTCCAAAATCACCACCCGTGGTGGCGCGGAGGAGCATTTTGTCGTTTTCAGTAGAGAAGAGAACGACATAATCCCATACGACATCGTCGCAGTGGGGAAGACGCTGTTCTCCCAGTCGGACGAGGAATTTGGTTTGCCAAATCTCAGCTTCGATGAACTACAGAACCTTATCAGCACTTAATCTGTTTTCTATTCATGGATAGAAAACAACCCTAGTGTATGGGATCAATATAACCATGCTAGTGCCACTGTGTATCTCCCGATGAGACATGTAATGATATGGATGCATGTTTCATGCAAGGATAAGAATGCGATAAAAATAATTTGATAAAAATAAGTCCGTGATGCTTTTCTGAAACATCTTTGAGGAAGTATTATTTATTGAACAGATTTTACACAAATTGAAAATTCATCCTGGTGAAACAGCGTATTTTTTTGACAGAATCGTAATGATTCGTGAGACAATGTGGGCCATCGTTTTCGGGCATCGAAAGCTGGCTTCGTCACGAGCCAAGCGAAGGCACAAGCCTCAATTTTGCGATGAGCCAGGGAGGCACGCTACGTGTCTGTCAGCAATTATAGGACTATGGTGGATGCTTTTTGACAATGTGGCGATAAGGATCACCTCGATAAGCTCGAAACCTGCTTTATGTCATTCACATGTCAATTATCGAAAAAACGGCCCTACGCTCATCCAATAGTTAAGTAACGGGTCCTGTTTGTAGTTTAACAGACAGAAATTCTGTTTCCAAAAGGTATTTCAACAGTAGAAATCCGTAAAATTACCATGATCACCTTCCCTGCACATGCGTTTTTCAGCTATAAAGCAAGATTCAATCTCTGGGGCTCCAAAGAGCTCCGGATGCTTACACCCCGCATAAAGCTTAATGATGGTATATCAGCGTCCTGTTTTCACGGTGATTAGCCTGCTGCGGATCCGGAACCGCGAAGAGGCCAAGCTCGTGCTGATCGGAGCAGTCGTGGTTTATCGCAATTTTGTGGAACAAACCTTGGCTGATGCCCAAAAAAATTGGGTCAAGTCACTCGTACTCTACGACGATCCGGGTGATGCTGTGACCGGAATCCTGACATGGTTCAGCAGGTATGCATGCTTGCACGGACCGAGGTTGGGGCCGTTGGACACAATCGCCGTGAATGATAATCCGCTCTACATTTACTGTCCTCGCAGGAAGCTTGAGGAATATGCAAAAGAACGTATTGTGTCTTTTCATTCAGAGATCGGCTCGGTCGTGTGCTCCATGTCACCCTTCGATGCAGGCGTGACGCGTGAGAAGGTCCGCTATGGGCATAACCTGATATCCCCAGGGTCTTGCCTCCTTCCGGATGCTTTGGAAGCCTATGTCGCCTTTCTCCCGAGCAAGTCGTTTCTGAAATTGCCATATAGCGTTTATGAGGTTCACAATGATCGTTATGTTCATAAGTTCTTTGCGCTGCTCCCAGGATCCCGCTTTCATTTTGAAGTCGTAGCGGTTGGTTTGGCCTATCCCGCTGCTAAAAAAAGGCCTTCTGGTCTTGGAATTCTGCGTTGTTGCTTCACCGGAAAGACAAACACCTGCCTGTAAGAAACTAAGCGTTGGAATGAAGCCAGAAGGTCCGCATCGCCGTTTACCGGTTTATTGTGAAATATCTTTTAAGTTATGATAATCTGCTGTTGCACATCGGCAGCAGATCGTGGGCTATTGCCAGTATGTACTACGTTCTGTTTTCAAGCACTGTAGCATCTTTCTAAGCGAAATAAATTATCTCGTTTGTTTGTGTTTTTGAAACAAATATTCATACAGAACAGTGCGATATGTCGTAAAATAGTAAACATGCTGTTCAAAGTTCTTATCCCCAGGCAATTGCCTCGGATACCTATAGTTTTAAAAGAATACAATACATATAACGACATATACGTTTTGATGCCACACAAAGTCAATGAATAGCGGGAAATAGTCGTAAGCGAAAGTTATCTTGTGTGTGACGAACTGTGTAATTGGATGCAGGGTCTATTTAAAGCCTTTTGAGCGGATGAGGTGAAGACCATTTCTGCAAATAGATATGATGGTTCCACCACGTCCAGGCTTCGCTCCGCTTACTCTTGAATCTATTAATGACAGAATGGAAATGCATCTATTTTTGACCAGTGCATGCATCCTATATCATATCTATATCCGCGATAATCTCCTGATTTATCAGGAGATTTGGACGAAATACTGGCGGGGACGATTGGCAGAGAGCGCGCTAAAAAACGAAATTTCCGCGTTATTTCTTCGTCTCCCATTTCCTCGTCCGCCGACGCTTCAGTCCATCGCAGAGCAGGAGGTGATCTGTAAAGACGCGGCGCCAATCTATGTTTATTGTTCCCGGGAAGCTATGCTGAGTCATGTGCAGTCTAAGGATCTTTGCCAATTCGGAAGGGCGAACCTTCTCGCATGCACGTTAGCTCCTTACCGAACCGGAGTTACAATCGAAATGGTGCGATGTTTGTTCAAGCGTTTACACGATGGAAATCGCGTCGAAGCTGGAACCGGCGAAGAAGACTTGAGTCATTTTGTGGCCTTCCTTCCCACCACGGCTTTCCGGCGAGGGCCGCGGTTTTACCTGGGTGGCGAAAGTGTCCAATTCTTTCTACGAGAAGGAGGGTTGGAACTCCCTTGCCACATCATCGCGTTCGGTAGAGCGTTGTTCAGCGAAATACTAGCTGATGGCTCGTCCTGGGACTGGAAAAGCGTCGGGGAGAGTTCTCGTTTGAATCATGTTCGGGCCAGTGTCGAATTGTCACGCAACGTTCCAACGGCGGAGACAACTGATAATTGGGCCGAAGCGGCTTTAGGAGCCGACGCCGTGTACCCCGTGCGGCCTCCAAATCTGACCCCGACGCAAGATCATCCTTGCAAACCCTTGCTTTCGGGAAATCGAGTGCCGAATGAACGTCATAGACCTTGGAAGCGCTTCTTCAAGAAGCTCCGATCTGTTTCAAAGCATTTCTACTTTAATCGCTGAATCTGTATTAATTTGCTGTCTGGTTGTGCTTTCGCTTAAATAATTATCTATGTTCGAGTGCGGTCCTTGTGATGTTGTTGAAACAAATGTTTTATTGGCTGATATGGCCACCAATAAAAATTTTAAAATAGCGATCATGCTATATTGATAGAACATGGTTGTTTGCTACAGGTAATCAGATAGGTATTTAACAGGTATTATTTGTCGAACACAAACCCGATAATTTCGCAGTTCAATTATTGAATATCGAGAATCCGAGCGACTAAGTTTGAAGTGATTTCCCGAAATTATCGCATTTTTGAAAAAATCGTAAAGACAAATGGACGTGGCCAAGGGTCACCGAGTGCGGCGTGCCGCAAAAATAGAAATCTGGTCTCCAATTATGCCACTGCAATTTTCATTCGGCACCCTGCTAGGGGAAATTATCAATCGAGTACCCCATAGTTGGTGATCAATCCCATTGACTTTTTCATCTTGGCAGATGGTGACTCTGTTCAATCATTATTTTAGCTTGTTTGATTTTCTATGAAAGGCCCTCGGAATAATTATTTCCATAAGGTTCTAGTCGTTAAAGCTGTAGACAAAACTTAGGTCATCAGGGTTTTGATTTTCCCAGAGGCCTTCATTTTAATTAACTAAAATCCGTACTGTCTCAATACAAAAGGAAAATGATTAAATCAATAAAAACACTGAGGAGTAAAGGTTTTATTCATCATAATATTTAAAATTACACGGGAACAGACATAAAGAAAACATCAAGAGTTAATCAAACAGAGCACGCGACCCGCGCAACCTATATCTCCTCCGATTTCGTTTAACGCGTGGCTTCTTTCATACACAGCACCTCAATCTTTGGGACAAAAGCGTTGTTAGGACGCTCGATAGCCTGTCGAACAAGTTCAGCTATGTGCTCGGGCTGGATCTTACCATCATCCTCAATCTCATCAGTCCAAGCACTCATTTTTGTCGCCACATAGCCTGGGCATATTTCCATTGTTCTAACGCCGGACTCCCACCCAACATGCTGGGCTGTTTTCGTGAGACCTGAGAGGGCGTGTTTTGTCATGTTGTAACCAACGAACGAGTTCAGAACCCGCTGGCCTGACATGGAGTTGATATTGACGATCCGGCCAGATCCACTTTTCGCGAGCTGAGGCAGGCACAGCATGATCATCCTCAGCGGAGCCCCAGCGTTGATCTTCCACTGTCTCTCAAGCTGCTCATAGTCAATTCCCTCCGCAAGCGCTACCCGTGTTCCATCCCCAGCATTGTTAACAAGGCCATCTATCCTCCCAAATTTTATCATGGCCGTCGATACCCACTCCTCCATCGTTTGGAGGTCCTCAGCTTCAAAACGTGCGAAGTGAAGAGATTCATTCTGAAACCCAAAAGTGGCTTCCAGTTTTTCCACGCTACGCGCTCCTAAGCTCAAACGAAAACCACGCCGCATCAGGTTGTCGACGATGGCCTTGCCTATGCCTCCAGATGCACCAGTGACCAGAAACACCCCGCTGTCTCTAGTGTGGACGTTCCAAGATGAACCATCGAATTTGAAGTGGAGAACACACGCGTTACATCTTTGCATCGCGGTCAGCTCAACCCCGAGCAGTGTAGCAACTACTGAGAGTACACCGCCATGAGAAACGAAAAGAATATTCGACCGGCGGGCATGAGTCAGTGCTCCCGCCTCTCGAGCGGAAAAGAGTTCAGTTTTTTCACAATCAGGGTAATTTTCAACAAACATTTTCCGTGGACCGAGACCACCCTCATGCATGCCAAAGTGGCGCTCGCCACCAATGAGAATTATTGTAAATCTGGCGCGAAATAACAGAGATTTAACACGTCTAAAGTTATCTTCGAAATGTAGAAAATTACATATTCATTATAATGGACAACATACATCTCGAATAAAAAGATAGAATACGCGTGAACACATTGATATATCGAAATTAATAAACATATTGTTTCAATTACGAGACTTTTATTTTGACGTTTCTATATTAAGATCCAAGTGTGGACTTAGATGAGAAACTTCACGATCGATTCCTTGATTTCGCCATTCCCAGATAGCCATTTCATCTTCAGGTCGATCTGAGATTACCCAGTCCGCAATTGTTGCCGAATTTCCTGGTGTTCCTTTTCTCCAACGTATGTGTTTCCGCTCGTCTGTCTCATGACGTCGGGCCCTGCCTGTTTTAATGTCGATGGAGAACTCACCCCGCTCGCCGGAATCCAGGAGGGCTGCGAAGTCATAGCATCTAGTGACCGCAGCAAACTTCAGGTGAGGGCGTTTAGCTCTAATCATCGTATCCTCCTTGAGGTAATACGCGAGTCTCACTGCGGCTTGATCTGAATCGAAAGCCAACAAGACATCTTTATCGACAACTTGGCCCAGCAAATTTCTGGTCACCCCGGAGAAAACAACATGTGCCGCCACGATCCTCATGTCTTGCATTAGCATGGAATCAAACCAGGCTTTGCCTGCCAAATACAAATCATCGACTGTGGGTTCAGTAACTTGACGCAGACGGGCCAGTCGGCACAGTTCTTCAGGAAAAAGAGCGGGCATCAGGGAGATTGATTTCCTCCAAGCAGATGCGGGCTGGGCATTTAAAACTGCATCAACGAAGGCACCGCCGTGTGGGTATTCAAATGTATAGAAAAGTACAACAACTCTTTGATGGTATTCCGGCCGGTGGCTAAGCCAAGCCACAATCACGTGAGCATCGTAGTTCCTACCGTCTAGGAAAATGGTGGCATCTGGATTAGCCAAAAATACCTTGCTGAATATTTCAGTTAACAAAGGAATATGATCAATGGTTTCAAGATACTTGTCTTGTATTATCCCATTTGATACCTCTCGGATAATAACAGGTACATCCTTGATTTTTGACGAGTGAATTTCATTGAAAAGCTTATCTCCCAACTTTTCAGACACTCGCCAAGTGTTAAGATCATGAGAAACGATAGCTACATTATCTGAAGTTAAACAGACGTCCAACTCGCTCAGATTGCGTCCTCCTTGCCCGAGCGCGGCCAACAATGAGCTCGCGGTGCATTCTTGAATTCGTTTCCCTAAATTGAACATTCCTCTGTGCTCAATGACCTGTAAGGGCAGGTCTTCCTCGAGCCGTTCTAGAAGCCTTGGGACAGAATGGCGTGCGAGAACCTCGGGGGGAGTAACGTTTTCTGGTAGATCCCAATGGAGTGTCCAAGCCGGCCAAACGGTTCCTTCCACCTTGAGTGGCTTACGTTGACAAAGGACCTGCGCAAAAAAAACGGGAGGTTACGAAACGACATGGTGAGTAAAATATAAAGTACTCTTACATTCACAGCCATTTGCGAGCTAAAGCGAATTGCCGGGTGCACGGCGGGAATTGCAGCGATTTCGATCTAAAAGTGACAAGCAAAATTTGTCGTGGAGTATATAGATATTGCCAAATGGAGTACTTAAATAATGCACAAATGCTGACAGTTTTAGCTAATATTTTATTGTGGGGCATAACTTAGCTGGAATCACTCCACGGATAATCAGTCATTGTTATTTTCGGCGTCAATTTGTCGGCCACTATCCGATTAGTTGCGCAAATCTTCAAATTTTCGACCTCACATCACACCTTTGTCGGTGTTTTCAGCGAAAGGCAGGTCCCATTTTTGAAAAATCCTCCATCAAGATAAATAGTTTAATAGGGTAAAAGGACGAAATACTTCGGTGTTGAGATTCGACTCAATTAATTTCAAACCAATCCCGTGATTGATGCTATAGAGTCACCCAATATAAGGGGCACTGAAGCGCGTTTAATTATTGACTGTGACTGAAATTTACATTCAAAAATAAGTAACTAGTTCGATATGTATCACAGTCGACCGATATTCAACATTATCGGTAGCTCGAATATACAAGATCGGCGTCAACTTAAACTCGTCCTACGTCACACAGAGATTGCTTATCGCAGCTTTGCACAAGAGGATCTCATACCTGTTCGACGTTCCTGGATGAATTCCATCATTAATACTGATGTTCCCATTGATCCAGCTATAGATGAAGTGGTCAAGCGCTTTTGCGAAGTTGCTTGCTTGCCAGGCCCAGCAGGTATACCCCTGAATATTATACTAAAAGATTCTCTAATGTACGTTTATTGTTCGTTTCAAGAAATGCGAAGGTATGCATGCGAGCGATTTTATGAGGGCTTTTCCGGCAAAGGCGTGGTCATCTCCACCGTTCCACCCTATGCCCAAGGATTAACAAAAGAAACTATGAGGTGGTGGCAGAACGAGGTCTGTCAAATTACAAACAATGAAAAAAATGACTTGGATGCTTATATTGCTTTCCTTCCGAATACTTCGCTTCAGAACACAAGTTTCTCGCACGTGAAGATCGGCGGCGATACCTTCCTGGCGCCATCCCGGGCTGACCCTTTCTGTGTTGAAATAGTCGCGGTCGGCAAAGCTCTCTTTCAGGATAACGGGCTGAAAAAGGCACCCAAGGCGGGGTGGACAATGGCTCTCACCTCCTTGTTGAAGCGCTTGGTCTAATACGCACATCTGTGTGTGAGCGGGAATGAAGCAACAGTGTCCGATCGTAACGAAATGTGTCAAGTCTATGTAATGATAATAAGATGATGTAGCCTGCATGCAGATAATCAGTGTATTTCCAATATGTACTTTAATTACCGATGTCGTATCGTTGTGTGCTTTATGAATAATAAATTATTTACCATAGATGTATCTGATTAATATTTTGGTCTCGAGTCGCAGTATAACTTTTGAGCCGTTCTATCAATCAAAGCAAATTAAAGGTGCAGCCTATGTAAATTGCTAATTTAATTTTGCTTTAGAATCTAATTTACCACTGAATTATAATATAATGCTTATTCTAAGCTGTGAGAAGGATTAACTAAAAATTTTATATATCGATTTTTATTATATCAAGCAGATGTTTCGATCTTGGTGGCGACACAGACGCGCTGAGTATTCTATGAATTTCAAGAATAATTATAAATGAAGCGCAGATTTATTAGACAATAATTGGCGTGGTAAACAGCTAGTTCGGCACATCTGAGAAAGAACGAAAATTTATGGCTTTTTCTAATGCTGCCCCGATTGCTAACAGACGGTGGTCTGAACCCGCTAATCCATCAATTTCCATTCCAACAGGCAAGCGATCAGGTGTAAGGCCAACAGGAAGGCTCAACCCAGGTAGGCCTGCGTTGCTGCTTGGATCCACGTTTCGCACGTAGATCTTGAAAGTGTTCACCATTGAGCCATTGTGGATGACTGAGGAATCCTGACCTATGGCTTTGGCCGCCAAGGGTGCAGTTGGGAAGAGAATTGCATCTAACCGATAGAGTCTGAAGTAGTTGCGATAAGCGGCTTGGAGCCTTGGCCTGAAGGAGTGACGCGCCAGTTCATATTCAGCGTTGGAAATTTGATGTCCCTCAATTTGTGCGTTGACAATGTCCGCTACATCGGGACTACGAATTTCTTTGATAACGTCAGAAAAAGAAACTGTTCCCACAAACTCGTCGAGATACTGTTTTAGAGCGTGTGGAAATTCATAAAGTGCAATTGGCAAGCTGGCCCCGTTGTTCAGATCCTCCAGGTGGGGAATATTGGCTTCAACGAAGGTTACGCCTCTGTTGGCTAGCAAGCGAATCGTCGTTTCAGCTGCCAAGGCCACATCAGCATCAAGGTCACCGTAAAAGTAGGTAGTGGGGAGGCCGATCCGAAGCCCCTTCAGTGGCACGGGCGGAATTCTCGCCGGCCTTCGGGATATCACCTGGTCGAGAATTACAACATCGGCTACGCACTGCGCTATGATTCCGGCGGTGTCTCGGGTCGGACTAACCGGTATTATCCGATCTCCCGGATATCGACCAAGTGTCGGTCGAAATCCTACTACGCCACACAGGGCTGCGGGTAGGCGAACAGATGCACCGGTATCGGTGCCTATGCCGCCCAACATCAATCGGCTTGCCACCGCAGCAGCCACACCACCGCTTGAGCCTCCTGGTATCAGACCTGGATTCCACGGGTTCCGCACCGCCCCGGTGGCATAGTTGTTGCTCGTAATTCCAAACGATAACTCATGCATGTTTCCCGAAGCACCCGGCAGGGCTCCAGCTGAAAAAAGTCTTTCTGCGACGCGGGATGGTATCTTTGGCAAGTGGTTTATCAGTGCCGGCGTAGCAGCGCTGGTAGGAAATATGCCGGTCGCGATGTTCGCCTTAAAACAGAGTGGAATGCCGCAAAGACCTACTCCGGCGTTTCCATGGCGATCAATTTTTTTGGCGCTTCGCCGCAAGCCATCCCAGTCTGTAGCCAGAAGGGCATTCAATGCTTTTGCAGCTTCACAACGCGCGATTAGAGTTTCTACTAGTTCTAAGCATGAGTAGTCTTTCCGTCTTAGGCGTTCTAGGGTTTGTGCTAACGAGGTAATGGGCACCATCTTTCTGGATTGGGGATTTTAAGCCCATTTCAGATCAAATAAATATACCGCGCTTGGGCCCAAATTGCGCGATTATTGGAGGGAATTTCCCAATCACGGCGTATGATCCGAATTATTGGAGGTATTAAGGGCACTTTTTCAAACGGAAACAGTATTGTATCAATCAATATTCAACCTGATTGAGCGGCGAGTTGGACCCGCGTGAATATTCTATTGAAAAACGCCAAAATTGTCGCTTTCCATTGGGATGTCAATGCACAGTATGTTCCCCGATTTTCAACTTAAATAGAAACGGTTGATGTCTTTAGTTATCTACACAAAGACCAATCTTCCCTAGCAATGTCAGCCTCATCTCTTTTTGATAAACAATGCGATCATTTCTCTACCAAAATTGTGGATCTGATAATGGTCGACAAGCCTGATGAATTGGACCGCCGCGTTGCCGCAGCCTTCTCAGAACGAGAAGCTTCGAGGGAAAGAAGAATTACTCAAATTTCCGGCGAGTGCCGCGCTGGGTTAGCTTGCAAAAGGCTGGCCGACGGTCGCTTTCCGGAGATCTCAGCCGGTCAGAGGGTCGCAGTCCTCTCCGCTTACATCTATGTTGGCGAGGAAATTCTGAGGTGGATACTCGAACCAGAAGCTTCGGTGCGAACAAGAGTGAGTGGTCTCGTTGCCATCGACCTTGCACCATCTTGCATGGATATCTCCAGAGCTCAACTTCTCCAAACCATGAATTTGCTGAGTGGTAAAAGATGTGCACCCAGCGACCTTAGTCATTTCGTGGCCATTTCAATCTCTGAGACTGCCCGCTCCCAAACCCTGCAAATGGCGCCGTACGAAGAAGGCTCGTTGAAAAGCGTTACCGGGTTTACCGTAATCATTGAAGAGGCAGTACCATTTGACATGGTAGCTTATGGTCGAAACCTGATGCTGAAGGCTTCGGCAGGGTCCTTTCCAACGATCGACTTGCTCTACGACTACAGATTGTTTCTCGACAAATGTTCAGATAGTGGGCGGATCGGCTTCTTTCCAGAAGATGTTCCCAGGCCAAAAGTAGCGGTCATTGGGGCTGGCATTTCCGGGCTCGTGGTGGCAAGCGAACTGCTTCATGCTGGCGTAGACGATGTTACAATATATGAAGCAGGTGATCGGGTTGGAGGCAAGCTTTGGTCACATGCTTTCAAGGACGCTCCGAGCGTCGTGGCCGAAATGGGGGCGATGCGATTTCCTCCTGCTGCATCGTGCTTGTTTTTCTTCCTCGAGCGGTACGGTCTGTCTTCGATGAGGCCGTTCCCAAATCCCGGCACAGTCGACACTGACTTGGTCTACGAGGGTTGCCGATACATGTGGAAAGCCGGGCAGCAGCCACCGAAGTTGTTCCATCGCGTTTATAGCGGGTGGCATGCGTTCTTGAAGGACGGTTTCCTTGAGGGAGATATTGTGTTGGCTTCGCCTGATGCTATCACTGAGGCCTTGAAATTAGGGGACATTAGGCGGGCTCATGACGCCTGGCAAATTTGGCTGAACCGTTTCGGGAGGGAGTCGTTCTCTTCAGCGATAGAGAGGATCTTTCTGGGCACGCATCCTCCCGGTGGTGAAACATGGAGTTTCCCTCATGATTGGGACCTATTCAAGCTAATGGGAATAGGATCTGGCGGGTTTGGTCCAGTTTTTGAAAGCGGGTTTATTGAGATCCTTCGCTTGGTCATAAACGGATATGAAGAAAATCAGCGGATGTGCTCTGAAGGAATCTCAGAACTTCCACGTCGGATCGCCTCTCAAGTGGTTAATGGCGTGTCTGTAAGCCAGCGTATACGCCATGTTCAAGTCAGGGCGGTTGAGAAGGAAAAGACAAAAATAAAGATAAGGCTTAAGAGCGGGATATCTGAACTTTATGATAAGGTGGTGGTTACATCTGGACTCGCAAATATCCAACTCAGGCATCGTCTGACATCCGATACCACCATTTTTCGTGCACCAGTGAACCAAGCCGTTGATAACAGCCACATGACGGGCTCTTCAAAATTGTTCCTGCTGACTGAACGTAAATTTTGGTTTGACCATATGCTCCCGTCCTGTGTCCTCATGGACGGGGTCGCAAAAGCAGTGTATTGTCTGGACTATGAGCCGCAGGATCCGAACGGTAAAGGTGTGGTGCTCATCAGTTATACATGGGAGGACGACTCCCACAAGCTATTGGCGATCCCCGACAAAAAAGAGCGATTATGTCTGCTACGGGACGCAATTTCGAAATCGTTCCCGGCGTTTGCCCGGCATTTAGTTCCCGCTTGCGCTGATTACGACCAAAATGTTGTTCAACATGATTGGCTTACAGACGAGAATGCCGGCGGAGCTTTCAAACTCAACCGGCGTGGCGAGGATTTTTATTCTGAAGAACTTTTCTTTCAAGCGCTGGACATGACTAATGATACTGGAGTTTACTTGGCGGGTTGCAGTTGTTCCTTTACCGGTGGATGGGTGGAGGGCGCTATTCAGACCGCGTGTAATGCCGTCTGTGCAATTATCCACAATTGTGGAGGTGTTTTAGCAAAGGACAATCCTCTCGAACACTCTTGGAGGAGATATAACTACCGCAATAGAAATTAATCTGCGTATCCTGTTACAAGTATTGCACGTTTTATAAATTGCTATTAATGAATATTGATGTTTAACAACGAATATGATGGTGTAAATAAAATTTCTGTAATTCTATTAACCTCCATTATGTTGAGGTGCGCAGTAATATGTTGAGGTATAGTTAAAATATCAACTGTCGCGTTTATTGAATGGTAATATTATTCCAACGGTAGAATATCTTTGATTTTGTCACAATGACAACGACTGCAAGAAGTAAATAATAGACACCGTTGTTAAGGAATTGCTATCACATGTGCCTAACAATATGGACATATTTAAGTCAAATATGAAATAGTCGCCCTTATTTTGACGTCTCACCTAATCAACTATTACAAACGATTTCACTCTCTCGCCAGCAATGATGATAATCAGCGCAGACAAGTGGCAGTAAAGCGCGGAAAAACGTCCTCAAGTGGCATGAATAGCTGCCTCTATAGTGCTGATTTAGTCAGCCTTATTTTGACTTAAAGGCGCCTTCGTTGGTGACAAATTGCTTTCAAGGAAACAGCCGTGCCCCACACTTTGTTGAAAAACAAGTTGCCCTTTGGAGAGACGCTAAAGCCATTTGCTCTTCAATAAGGAATCTCGAGGAAGACAATATAACAGCCTGTGATGATACACTTCTCGAACCCAAAAAATATCAATTTGTATTCAAGATATCGCAAAACACTTATGGATCTCCGTCTAATTTTCGGTCCAACTTGTACAGGAAAGACATCGACCGCGATAGCTCTTGCCCAGCAAACCGGGCAGCCAGTCCTTTCTCTCGACCGGGTCCAATGCTGTCCTCAACTGTCAACCGGAAGCGGACGACCAACAGTGGAAGAACTGAAGGGCACGACCCGTCTATACCTTGATGAACAGCCTCTTGTGAAGGGTATCATCTCAGCCAAGCAAGCTCACGAGAGGCTGATCGCGGAGGTTTATAATAATGAGGCTCACGGTGGGCTTATTCTTGAGGGAGGATCTATCTCGTTGCTCAAGTGCATGGTGCAGAGCAGTTATTGGAGCAACGATTTTCGTTGGCGTATTATTCGCCACAAGTTAGCAGACGAGGAGACCTTCATGAAAGCGGCCAAGGCCAGAGTTAAGCAGATGTTGCACCCCGCTGCAGGCCTTTCTATCATCGAAGAGTTGGTTCATCTTTGGAATCAGCCTCAGCTGAGGCCCATACTGGAAGGGATTGATGGGTATCGATACGCCATGTTGTTTGCTAGCCAAAACCAGATCACACCCGATATGCTATTGCAGCTTGGCGCAGACATGGAGGATAAGTTGGCTCATGGGATCGCTCAGGAGTATCTCATCCATGCGCGCCGACAGGAACAGGAATTCCCTTCAATTAACGCAGTCGCTTTCGAAGGATTCGAGGGTCATCCGTTCGGAATGTAATAGGATCTCCTGGCGCCCTGGGGATTCGCTATGTTTGCGATTGGCAACGACGAACAGCCCTATCCGATGAAGACAAAAATCGCAGGACGAGTTGGTGGAAGGTATAGCCCAGGAGTATCTCAGCTATGCTCGCCTGCAGCATCGCCGCTACGCAATGCCAAAGATAGATCTATCTTTGCATAATAAAATACGATTAAGTATATTATGGAATGTTCGATTGGTATTTGTAGATGTTTTATTTTTCATGGGCGTGTTTCATTTTGTATTGTATTTTCATAGTTTTGAAACGAGACGTTTCATAAATAAAATTACGCACGACTAATAATAGTAATAATAATATGTGTTTGGGCCACAATTGCTGTATTTAGACCATATTAATTGCATTGCGAGAGACGAAAATGACGAATTTTATTTCGGTACTGGATGATATTAGAAACATGAAAAATAACAAGATTCAAAGCACGCGTTGATAGATCAAGTTTTCTGGTAACCGCGACACCTAACGTGTGAGATGGCACGATCCCAATGCGACAATGGGATAATGAATGAGATCGGATAATTGGAACTCTCTCGTTTCCTCTTCCTCTTCCTCTTCCTCTTCCTCGTTTTCGATACCTTCGTTATCCTCTCCTTCCTCAACATAATTACCTAGCCTGGCGTACCAACCATAACCTTGACCGCGGATTACATCAGTCCTGATCCGTATGAACAACTGGCTCATCAGGATCGCCAAAAAAAAGCTGTTTGTACTCGGACCGTGGTGGTAATTAACGAAGCCTCCTTGACCGCAACTCTGTTGCAAGATTGCGTTCATTTCTTGTGGATCCAATAGCCATGGGGGCATTGCGGTAGCTACTGTCCCGAAGGCCGGAGAGTTGGACGGTAATAGGCGATTGAGACCACACAATTGCGCTGTTACTTCATCGACGTAAACATAGGTGAGCCTCTGGTCTGAAAGGAGATACTCGTCATCGTACGCATTTGGGTTAACAACGGAGCGGTTAAAGTATACGAATTGTGACAGGGTGGATCTGAAATCGGTACGAGCCTGGCGCAAGTGTTGCCTCAACTCACTAACTCGTAGGATGCGTCTAAGATCGCGAACCTGCCAAGTAGGAACCGTCATTTCGTATATTGCCGATTTGCCGAGGGGCTGTGACAGAAATGGAGTGATGGTTCGTGTTCTTATAGTGAATGGGCAAGCGATTGTGGCCGACTCGATAGCATTTTCGTGAGTGCACTTGGTAGCCTCGTCAGGCAATCAGCGCGCAACAGTCGCCGCATGTGGAAATATTTCTCCAATCAGGAGCATTTTTCGCTAAATGTGTCATATTTTTTGTCTTTTTTGTCCCAAAAGTCGTGGATTGGGTAATTAGATCGCAGAATGTGGCAATTCTGCGCCGAACTGCTTTTTGACATTTACGCCCCAACTTTTTCTTCGGTGGGCCACCGTCGGCACGAATTTTTGTCTTTTTTAAAGAGCGCTTGGTGCAAATTTCAGATTTCAGAGAAGATATCTGTTCCGTCTGAGGCAAGTTTCTACTTCTCAATTACAAGTTGGAAATGGAATACAATCGTCCAATGTTCCGACCGAGATACGTCAAATTTGTATCTGATTCATCGTTGGGAGATTTCCGTCTTAGGGAATCTAGGGACGCATATGTAGGGTTTATCAATAGTACATTAGCTAGTGCTCAGAAAGTGTTGGAGGAATCAATTCTAAAAACTAAGGTTTGCGCAGCCGACGGGAGGTTAGCGCATTTTTCTGAAGCGCCGTGTCTGCGGGGTCCTTCTTTTGACACCTTGTATTCAGTGCTTCCCGGCACTGATTTGTGGTACGTCTACGGTAGTTCCGACGAAATTCATCGGTTTGTGGAGTGCGGAAAATTTTTGTGCACTACGGCTTCCAGATTTGTCGCCTGTACTGAATCGCCTTACACCGACGGAGTGACATCCCAGACGATATGGAAATGGCACAACCAGATCTCACCTGGCTCTCGGCTTTCCCTGAAGGATGTGGAGGCGTTTTTCGCTTTCCTGCCGAATGTATCGTTTTTCAAGACGAACTATTCACTTCTCGAAATCCATGGCATGCATCAGCGCAAGTTTCTTGCCCCAATCCCAAGTTCACGGTTTAGATGCGAAGTTGTCGCGTTTGGTGAGGCCTTTCCGCCGTCGCCTAAGCTCGTACCAGATGCGAAGATTGTCAGCGTTGAGAGGCTTTCTAAGTGGTCCTACGGTAGTTGTTTCCGGTGTTAGATTAGCGCAGAGTGTTGATTGTGGATGTGTATTGCTTTTCAAATATTAATGTTAACTGAATCTTGAGTGTGTTTTTAACGTTATATTATATCATGGGGTTTTTGTATTGTAATATAAAGTAATTCCGGATTGTGATAATTAGTAGTTAAGAATGTCTGTGTGAGGGGATTTCCTCTAGGAAAAATTTGATTTTATACGAAATTAACATCCTTTATTTTGTTGCTAGATTAATATAGAAAACATAAAAATAAAAAAGTCGAAAGCACAAAAAACACACTTGATAAGAAAAATACGCGTTACATTTTACATAAATATGATAATTCAACAGAAATTATATTAGATGCATCGCAATACGGTGATAGGGGTGCGGACTTATGAACTTTATTACAAGAGGTTGGAACGAACTGCGTGGCGCACGTCTTCTTTACTTCATCATCTCATCCTTAACAAGTATGGTGGCACCAAAGCGGATCAAGTCTCCTGACCTGAAGTTACCAATCACGCTGGATGTTTTGTCAGTTGGCGGAAAGTTTGCCTTTCCCGCATGAATAATATTGATGAACGCGCGGGTGAGGGGCATCTCGATTTTGGTAATAGTTGCAATTGCCGCGATATCCTCCAATGAGCATAATTCCTCAGAAAAATAACGATGTTCCATGTTGTCAGGGCATGCATAATGCACGTTATGAGGTGATGGTGCGAGGCAATATTCCCTTAGGGTCGCATAATTAGTGCCATATTCATCATTGCATTCCTGCAAGAGAGAATTGAGATGCAACCCACACGCTTTGGCAACCTTCCGGCGCTCTTGGTCTACCTGCTCTTGAACATTGCAAACGTAAGTGTTGGATCCTTCACCATAAAAGAAAAAGTCCGTCTCGGCTCGTGGGGTTCGCTCGTCTAGTTCAAGAAGCCACTGCTCAGCTCTTTTGGTAAGGGAATTGACAGGGTCGCGCAATCTTCCGATGTTCATAACAGCGGCAATCGCATGAGTGATATAGTTGGAAAAGAACAGCACCTGCAATGGTGGGATGGGGATGATCCTAGCCGTAAATAGCTGGGCGAAGATGATCTTGATATCTTCGGGTAAATCGATGACGCCAACATCATTTCGATGAATTGGGAAACACGACAGTCCGAAAGAAGCTTTCATTTCCTTGATGTTGACCTTACATTTTTTTTTATCCGATAGCTTAGACGTTGTGGGCGAATTATCCGTCTCGAGTATTCGCTTGCATTGCAGCTGCCTCTCGTACTTCATGGAAAACCCATGGCCGCAGACGACGAGAATATCCTTTTCTGCGAGTTCACCGTTGAAGTTGGCTAGTTCACTGACGAAGCTGTCGTGAACGTCCGCACGGGTGACAATAATCAGTAGATGGCTGGAGCGAATAACTGCGAGCAGATCATCAGAGGCTGAGACCGTAAATGAACCGTTGATCACTCCCTCGGTGGTGACGACTCCTTCGTTGGCTTTGATTGCTGAGATCGATCCTGGATGATCCGCTGGTGCCCACAGAGCCGTGGAAACGTGCCGAGAGGCGAACCAAGCCGCTAATGCAGTCCCAGCGTGACCAGAACCGAGGACACCTACAGTCAAGGGAAGCGGATGATGACCTGCGGCTGGGACAGGTAGAGAAGTTGAGGATGAAGCGAGAGCCATTATCGAATATTTTGGTTGAGAGAGAATATGAGATATCTGATTGAGTTCCGAAAGGAATTTATGTCAAACGTCAGTTGCGTTGTGGCAAGAAACTCTTGCTGGCTGACAGTGACCTGAGGCGACTTTTGTACGCCCAACAGTGGTTTCTGACGTACGTGCTTAGCTCATTAAAACTCTAGCAGCCGGCGGCTGAGTGGCTCCTTCAACTTTAAAGTTCAATCCATCCCAAAATTAAAACGGCTTGTCCAACGTCATCGCCCCGGTCAATAGCGTGGCTGCCTTAAATTTTGCGCTCCTGATCGGTTTGTCATTTTCCGTAATCAATTGTAAATATCCAGTGTTTGACAGGATATATTGGCGGGTAAACCTAAGAGAAAAGAGCATTTATTAGAATATTTGTATGTTTGTAAGAGCGTGAAAGACTCATTCGATCGTTCGTTTGTATGTGCAAGCCCCATAGAGCCCGTTCTAGATGCTCGACGGTCCACGCGCTATTGGCATCTCTTCAACTTCCCAAAGTTCGGAAAGCCTGACGACGCAGCAACATTCCAAAGAGATCTCGAGGCTCGTCCGGATCGGCTATTAGGTCGAGTGGGCTGCTGTGGCTTGATCCCTCAACGCGGTCGCGGACGTAGCGCAGCGCCGAAAAATCCTCGATCGCAAATCCGACGCTGTCGAAAAGCGTGATTTGCTTGTCGCTCTTTCGGCCGACGTCCTGGCCAGTCATTACGCGCCAAAGTTCCGTCACAGGATGATCTGGCGCGAGTTGCTGGATCTCGCCTTCAATCCGGGTCTGTGGCGGAAACTCCACGAAAATATCCGAACGCAGCAAGATATCGCGGTGCATCTCGGTCTTGCCTGGGCAGTCGCCGCCGACGCCGTTGATGTGGACGCCGGGCCCGATCATATTGTCGCTCAGGATCGTGGCGTTGTGCTTGTCGGCCGTCGCTGTCGTAATGATATCGGCACCTTCGACCGCCTGTTCCGCAGAGGTGCACGCCTCGATCTGAAACCCGAACCGCTGGAGATTGCGGCTGCAGCGAGCTGTTGCCTCCGGGTCGATATCGTAAAGCCGTATCCGATCGATATGGAGCAGCGCCTTGAAGGCGAGCGCCTGGAACTCGCTCTGGGCACCGTTGCCGATCAGCGCCATCGTGCGCGCATCTTTACGCGCCAGATATTTTGCCGCGATCGCGGAGGTTGCGGCCGTTCGCAAGGCCGTCAGGATTGTCATTTCCGACAGCAGCAGCGGATAGCCGCTATCGACATCGGAGAGCACGCCGAACGCGGTCACCGTCTGGCGTCCCGACTTCGTGTTTTTCGGGTGGCCGTTGACGTATTTAAAGCCGTAGAGGGTGCCGTCGCTCGTCGGCATGAGTTCAATCACGCCGTCCCGCGAATGCGAGGCGATGCGTGGAATCTTGTCGAAGCTTTCCCAGCGCCGGAAATCTTCTTCAATGTAGCCGGCCAGTTGAACAAGGAAGTTCTCGACCCCGGTGCTGACCACCAGGTCCATCATGTTCTCAACACTGATGAACGGAACGATGTTGAGGTTGGCAATTGCGGGCATCTTTTGGCCCCCTTCATTGGTTTGATAGACTGTCGGACGAGCCCGGATCACACGGGTTCGTCCGTGATCGCGTACCCGGCGATTACCCGTTTCCTGAGCGTGGGCAGATCGAGCGGGCCGAGGTCTGGAAGCAGGTCGTTTTCTTCGGAGAAGTCGCGTCCGTAGCAGGCGCTTAAGATCTGCACGCCGCTTTCATGCAAGGGTGCAGACAGGCCGGCTGCTTTTGCCAGATGCAGGGTCGGGATCAGACCGAAGGGAACGTCCTCGAGCACGTAGCGAGTATCAACGCTCTTTGGGCCTGCCGGGTCGCTTCCGCGCTCGACCAGGATCGACGATATTTCCGAAACGGATTGGCCGGATATGTCGAACGACAATCGGAAGTGATCGAAGGTGGATCGGACCGTCTTGCCGAAGGCGGAAGCGATTGCCAGCCTCTCCAGATCGAGCGCCTCAAGGAAGCGGCCGACGGCAGGCGTGACGTTGGTGTTCTGACCCCATTCCTCAGCTCGCTCGATACGTGACAGATTGCACAGCGCGATGCCCATATGGTCCTGGGGATTGAGATTGCTCAATGCGATCGTGAGGATATCGTCCTTCACGTCGAAGCGATCACCGAACAGAGCGACACAGGTTTCGTGCGCCCGTCCTGCGAAACGTGCCGGCACGGTCGCCATATCGACCTTTGCCCGGATGGCGCCGATGTTGAACGTATCCGCCTCCCGCAGCTTGCATGTCAGCACAGTTGTGCTCCATGCCGTGATTGGGATCTCGATTCCACGCTCGGCCAACCCTTTGGCGAGGTAGAGCGCCGCAAAGGAAAGATGGGCGCTGATGATCACCGAATGACGTGCGCTGAGGTGCGGCAGAAGAGCGTCGAGAACAAAGCGGTGACCATAGGCGGGCAGCGCCAGCACGATCACATCGGCTTCGGCCAATTCCTGGGCGTTCGTGCAGATATGCGGGTGGAACTCCGTGATGATCGCACCCGTGATCTTCACCGGTGCGCCGGCAGAGAAAGCAGCAGTTCTTTCGCGTGAACGCGACCAGATCAATGGCTCATGTCCATTCTGCAAGAGGAACGCCGCATACCCAATGCCGATCGATCCTGCTCCGGCGATTCCAACCTTCATCTTCTTCCTCCTGGTTTCGAAGGGTTGTCTCAATGCGAGAGGCAAACCTCGATCGCACCGGGCCACACCCGGTGGTCAAAATGCTGTTGTCACCCTGTCGAACACGCGCCGGCCGAACAGGCTCGCGGCAAGATCGGTCATCAGTCGGGCCGTGCGCCCTCGCTCGTCCAGAAACGGATTGAGCTCCGCAAGGTCGAGCGAGGTGACGAGACCGCTGTCATGGAGCATCTCCATGATGAGGTGTGCCTCTCGGAAAGTCGCCCCGCCCGGAACCGTGGTGCCCACCGCCGGCGCAATCCCGGGATCGAGGAAGTCGACGTCGAGGCTGACGTGCAATCTGCCCTTGGCCTTGCTCACGCGGTCAAGAAAGACGCCCAGCGGGCGTATGACCCCTTGCTCGTCCAGAACCCGCGTGTCGGAGACTTCGATACCGATCTCGGCAACCCGGCGCCTTTCTTCCGGGTCGACCGAGCGAATTCCCATCATGGATACGTTGCGGGGATCCACACGCGCGGCCAGCGGCGGTAGTCCTTCGAAGCCAGGCTGGCCCGTATAGTAGGCGACCGGCGTGCCATGAAGATTGCCGCTTGCAGTCGTGTGTAGGGTATGCAGGTCTGGGTGCGCGTCCAGCCAGAGGACGAATTGCTCCCTGCCGAGTTCGGCCGCTCGTTCGGCCTCCCCGGAAACGGTACCGGCAGACATTGAGTGATCGCCGCCGAGAAAAACCGGAAGATCGCAGCTGCGGGCCATCTCCAGCGCCTTTTTGGAGAGACTGCGCGTCCATCCCACCAGAGCATCGAGGTTCTTCACCGCGGAATTGGTGTGACTGATTTCGGGCTCCGCCGTCGGCGTCGCATCTCCGAGATCAGTGACGGCCCAGCCCAGTTCCGTCAAAGCTCGCGACAAGCCGGCAGTCCGAAACGCATCAGGCCCCATCAGGCATCCGGGTTGGGATGCGCCGCTTTGAACGGGGGCTCCCGGGATTTGGCACGTCTTCAACTCATTCTCCTTGCGACGCCGTGAGGCGTTCATTTCTTGACTGCAAATCTGGTCACCACGCTGTGGCGATGTCAGAACGATCACTCATGTATCGACGCTGAAACGACTTCCTCGGCCTGCTGAGCTGCAAGCATCGATACCGTTAAGGGAACGAAGGGAGGCCGCGGATTGAACAGGCCGACCTCGCCAGCGGTCAGACCGGCGACGGACTTCACCAGTTCGTGCACCGGGTAGCCGCACTGCCTTCCCTGACAGGGACCCATGCCCGCGCGTGTAAAACTCTTCAGCTGGTTAGGGCCTCGGCAAGCGCCACGGACAGCAGCTTCCCTCAACACGCCCGCGCTCAACTCCTCGCACCGGCAGACGATCGTTTCGTCGTCCGGCTGGGTCCGCGCAATATTCGGCGGGTAGGCCCCATCCAGAAATCGCCGGAACGACTTTTGCCGGCCATGCTGTGCTCTCAGCGGTTTTGTCTCGGTATTCGCCTGAGCGGCCGTCAGGGCGCCGTCACGAAGAAGGATACCGGTCGCGGCGATCTCTCCTTCGATCTCGGCATTGACGGCGCCGCCGATCCGAGCACCGTCCCCGGCTATGTACAGTCCGTCCGGACCTGCGTTCATCCACTCGTCGCGCTCAAGCCGGAACGCTGACTGGCCGACATCCCACATCAGTTGCGCGCCGACCGACACGGCCAACTGATGGCTTGGCACCAGCCCCTCGTGTACAAGAAGGGATTTGACCTCCAATCGGTCGGACCTGCCGTTTGAAGTTTCGAACCGTACAGTTTCCAGTCGTCCGCTTCCTTCGGCGCTGATTTTGACCACGTTGCGTACGTGCCGAACGCCACTGAACTGCGGTAACCAGGCAATCCCTTTCAGGATTTGGCCGGGCTCCTTTAGCGCCCCGCGAAAACCGCGCAGCGAACGGCTGATGAGACCCCGAGGGGTCGTATCGAGATAAGCGACGGGCTTTGTCCCGGCGAGCCGCATCTGCTGCATGTATAGTAGGGGAAGAGGTCCGCTCCCGACCACGGCAACTGGCCCCCGTGGCAGTTGGCCCGCCGTCTTAAGGAGAATCTGTGCGGCGCCGACCGTCATGATGCCGGGTAGCGTCCAGCCGGTGAACGGAACCGGGCGTTCCTGTGCGCCCATAGCGAGCAAGAGATGCCGTCCCATGACAGAACGAATTTCTCCACCCTTTACATATTCCACCGTCCAACCCTGGCTGAGCCTGCTTACCTGAGCCTCCGGAATGTAGTCGGCGCCGCTGGCCAGGAATGCTTCGATTTGCCGGATGCCGCGTCGATATTCCGCCCCCAGAACGTTTATGACCGGGCTCGTCGCGTTGCTGCCGGCATTACGCCAGATCTGACCTCCGGGCTGTGATTGCGAATCCAGCAAGACGACGGATAGGCCGCCGCGCACAGCTCGCCTCGCGGCGGCCATGCCAGCGGGGCCAGCTCCGACGATTAACAGGTCGGCGCTCGAATTCGGGTTCATTTCAGCCTCTTCGGATGGTCATGGCGTTCGACCCTCATGCCGGCTTGAACCGTTTGCTGACAGCTTCGGATCGTGCCGATGTCTTCGATGTACACGATACATTCGAAACAGACGCCCATCATGCAGTAGGGCGCCCTGGGCTGGGCGGAAGGAAAGGAGGTCCGCGTATGGATGTCGTCCAGACGCAGAAAGACGGCGGCCAGAGGCTCCCCATCACGAGCGGTCACAGTTCGACCGTCGATGGTGATTTCCACGCTTGGGCCGGAGGGAAAGAGAACTTCACTCGTCACGCCGCGATCCCCATCTTGAATCTGCTGCCGCGGAAAGCGTCGTAGGATGGCTCCCTTCCATCGGCTGCCAACCAATCGGCAAAAGGACCCGCATGCAGAGCGGCAAGGGTGACGCCGGAATGGCATGCGACGACATGGATGCCGGGGTATCGCCGCGACCGATCGTAGACCGGCACCCCATCCGGGGTCAGCACGCGGAGTCCCGCCCATTGCCTTATGACACGCAACGCGCCGACGTCAGGCATCACACTGATCGCGCGATTGGCGATATGACGTGCGCCGCCAGCTGTCACATCGGTAGACCGGCCCACACGTTCATTCGTAACGCCGAGCTGAAACGTGCCCGTCATAGTCTGACGAATACCGCTGGCGGCGTAAGGAAATACCGGGGCGACCCGTTCCGTGATGAGAAGCTGCCCCTTTTCCGGAACGAGCAGAAGTGGAAGGTCCAGGCTCTTGGCAAAAGCCATGGAGTCATTTCCCGCTGCAATAATCACCCGCTCCGCTTCTATCGTGAGGCCATCCGTTGCCAGTCGGAAGCCACCAAGCGTGGGCGCGATGCTGTCGACGTGTTCGCCCGTCACCAAGGTTCCACCGAGGCGCACAAATCCCTCCAGCAAAGCGCGAAGGACCAGGAGAGGATTGACGTCACCGTCCATATGACTGAACGACGCTGAACACACCTTCGGCCCGAGACGGATGTCGGGAAGCATGCGCTCAAGGCGCGAGCGCTCCAGCATCTCGAAACGATAGTCAGGATGAATGGCAGCCATCTTTTCGCCGATGGCTTTTTCTTCTTCCGCCTGAGCTTCCGACACACAAAAGAGCAAACCACCGTTGCGGCGGTACTCTACGTCGACACCGGTCAGCTCTTTCAACTCGGAGGCAAAACCTGGCCACAGCTCAGCGCTTTGCCGCGTGATGCGATGATATTCAGGATATTCGTCGCCCTTGCCTTGAACCCAGATCAGGCCGAAATTTGTTCGGGACGCACGCAGCGCATCGTCCGCGCCATCGATGATGATCACCCGGCGCCCCAACTTGGCTAACCCGTATCCAATTGCGGCGCCCACTACGCCGCCGCCAACAATGGCCGTCTCGAACTCGTGATCCATTTAACCTTCTCACAATACGAAGGCTTCCGTGCCCGGGCGAAACGTTCGATCCGTGGCCATTAGCCCCCAGTGAGCCAGACGCATCCTTCAATCCTCGTGCGGTCGGCTATACAGTGTGTCCAGCTGTCGCCGTTTGACGGCCAAGTTTTGAGGACCTTCTTTGCTTCGGTTTCATCAGTCTTGAACAGATGATCACCATGTGAAGCGGGTCGATTGCAGATCTGGCTATCTTGGAATTCTTGCCTTCCAGCTTAGGGATAAGGCGTTGCCGTCCATGCTACAAGGGTAGTAATAGGCATACGGCGATGTTCAAATGTTATGAAGGCGGCATGGTCCTAGGGCCGTCGCGAGCGACAGGACGCGATCTCAGTCACCTTCGTCGCCCTCAGTTTCTATAAAGCAGGCGAGTCTCATCCGTTCCGATTGATTGCCGTTGCCAATCAATCGGTGGGATATGCAAATTCTCCAAGCGGAGTGAGCAGCGTATTCATCGCTGAAATATCGCGATGATCATTCCAGAACGGAGACAGGTTTCATGCAGATCAGAATAGATCGAAATACCCCGCAGGCCGACCAACTGAAGAAGCGAGGGTGAGCGGCAGATGCTTAGAATCGGCGTTGATATCGGTGGGACGTTCACAGATTTTTGCGGGTGGCGTGAAGGAGAGGACAGGATCGTCACTCTGAAGGTTCCTTCGACTCCTCCCGCTTTCGAAAACGGTTTCCGCGAGGGATTTGAAAAACTACTGGAACGGCTCGCGCCCGAGCCGGGCGAGGCGGCCTTCGTCATGCACGGCACCACGGTCAGCACGAATGCCGTAATCGAGCGAAAAGGCCCGAAGATCGCGTTCTTCGTAACGAAGGGATATAGGGATCTGCTCGAACTGCAGCGGATCGGCGTCCGCAACCCTCTGAACCTGTTCGAGACCCGAACCAGGCCGCTGATCGATCGCGAGATGGTTTTCGAGGTTGAGGAACGACTGCTGCGCGGCGGCTTGGTTCGAACCTCGATCGACGAGGCAGCAGTCGAGGCACTTGCCCGTCGTGTAGCCGACGCAGGTGCTGCCGGCTATGCGGTCGCGCTGCTTCACAGCTACGCCAACCCGCAGCATGAACAAGCGGTCGCGCGGGCTATCCGTAAAGCGGTCGGCGAAGATGCCGAGGTCAGCCTGTCCAGCGAGATCTGGCCGCGGATCGGAGAATACGAAAGAGCGATCGTCAGTGTGCTCAACGCTTTCGTGAAGCGCCGGATGAACGAGTATATCGGCGCGGTCGAAACTTATGTGGCTGAACGGTTGCCAGGGTCGCAACTTTTCGTCACACGCTCGAACGGTGGTGCGATGGCCGCCAGTGAGGCGCGCAACTTCCCCATCCATACACTTCTGTCGGGTCCGGCGTCTGGCGTGACGGCTGTGCAATATCTCGGCCGCGCCTTGCGCGAACACAACATCCTCACCATGGACATGGGTGGCACCAGCACTGACATCTCGCTCGTGCGCGATGGCGAAGCTCTCACCTCGACTTCGGCCGAGGTGGGTGAGTTTCCGGTTGTCATGCCAGTTACCAGCATCGAGGCGATCGGCGCAGGCGGCGGTTCGGTCGTCACGATTGATGGCGGGGTGTTGCGTATCGGCCCGCGCAGTGCTGGGTCCTATCCTGGCCCTGCCTGCTTCAGCCGAGGCGGCACGGAACCCACGCTGACCGATGCCTTTTTACTTGCGGGCTATTTGCCTGAAGCCCTTCTTGGCGGCGATATGCAGCTCGATCGTCATGCCGCCGAACGCGCTATGGCGCCGATTGCGGAGACTCTCAAGACGGACGTGCTCAGCGCCGCGGAAATGTGCGTCACCGTCGCAAGCTCCAACATGGTGGCCGGTGTCTTGCCTTATCTCGCACGCCAGGGCGTCGATCCCGAAGATCTGACGGTGCTCGTTTACGGCGGAGCTGGCGCGATCCAGGGGCCGCTCCTTGCGGCCGAGATCGGCGTGAACCGCGTTCTTGTGCCGGCGACACCTTCCGTATTCTGTGCCCTCGGGGGCCTTGTCTCTGATTTGAGCAATGACGCGCTCGAAACCGTCCACGGCCTTGATATCGATGGTTCTCTCATCGCGAAGAAGTTTCAGGTCCTTCGCGAGCAGGGAGCCGAATGGTTATCGCGGCAGGCACCGCCGGAGCGTCTCGTGTCGAAAACGTTCGAGTGCTGGGCTGAGATGCGCTACGTCGGGCAGTCCTTCCAGGTTGACGTGCGGCTGCCGGATACGGCGATCGAAGCGCACGACATTGCCGCAATGCATGCCGCCTTCCACCAAGAGCACGAACGGATCTACAGCCATGCCGACAAAGCGGCGCCAGTCGAATTCGTCGACCTGCGCATGCGCGTGCGTGGATCGATGTCGATACCTCAGCCCACAACACCTGAAACGTTCGGGGCTGGCGGTGCGCTCAAAACGGTTCGTTCGATGCGCTTCCACAACAAACTCATTCCCGAGGTACGCGTCTTCGATCGCGCATCTCTCACCCCCAACGATGCGATCCAGGGGCCGGCCGTCATCGAGCAGCGTGATGCGACGATCGTCGTTCCGCCAGAGTTCGTTGCCCGCGTTGGAGCCTTTGGCGCAATTCTCATGACCCGGAGCTGATCAATGGATGCCGTTCGTACTGCCGTCATGAACAATCGATTCAACGCGATTGTCGAAGAAGCCTCTGCCGCGATCTACCGCACCGCCCACACGACTTTCGTTAAGATCGTGCAGGATTATCAGTGTGCGATTGCGACTGCCGAAGGCGAAATGTTCGCTTATCCGATGTTGTCTGGCGTCAATGTCTTCGTCGGCTCCCCGTTGAAGCCGACGCTGGATGCCATCGGCCGGGAGAACCTGAAGCAAGGCGATATCATCATCACCAACGATCCCTTTGCCACGGACGGTCTGGTGACGCACCTGATGGACGTTACGCTGCTTTATCCGATCTTCTACGACGAGAAGCTGATCGCGATCGGCTGGGCATTTGTCCATGCGTCCGATATCGGCGGCGCCGTTCCAGGAAGTATCTCGCCAGCCTTCACGGAAGTATTCCAGGAGGGCCTCCGTGTCAGGCCAATGAAGCTCTACGAAGGAGGGGTGTTGAACGAAGCGATCAAGTCGATCTTCCAGGACAACAGCCGAATTCCGACCGAGTTGTGGGGCGACATTCAGGCCATGATCTCGGGCCTGAAGAGCATGGACCGGCGCGTCAGCGAGCTTTGCGAGCGATATGATCGTGAGAGTGTCGAGGAGGGGATGCAGGACGTCATCAACTACGCGGAGACCAAGGCCCGCGCGGTGATCAGGACGATTCGGGACGGTGTATATACCTTCTCGGACTATCTTGAAGGGATCCATGATGGTCAGCTGGCCTATTTCAGCGTGACCATGACGGTGAAGGACAGCGAGATCGAGGTTGATTTTACCGGCACGGATCCGCAATTGGCGGCCGCCTACAACCTGGTAACGGGGGCAACCACCCACCCCTACATTATCCAGTGCCTTTACGCCTACATCCTGACCGTTGATCCGCTGACGCCGCGCAACTCCGGTATCTTGCGGGCGATCCACGGCCATGCTCCGCGCGGCACGGTTCTCAACGCGGTCTATCCCGCATCCGGCGGGTCTCGTGCTGCATCAGCGACACGCGCCTACGACGTTATCCTGGGGTGCCTCAATCAGGCACTACCGGAGGGCCTTGCCGCAGCCGGTGGCGGTATGAGCGGGGTTATCGTCGTTTCGGCTCCCGATCCTCGTACAGGCCGTGACCGTGTCAACGTGGTGGGTACGATCGACGGCGGCGGCGGTGCCCGCCGTGGCGTTGACGGCCTGGACGGATCGGAAGTACGCTACTCACAGCGCAGCGTGCCAGTCGAAGTCATCGAGATCGAAACGGTGCTGGTCATGCGGGCGCTCCGCCTCGTGCCGGACAGTCGCCGCGCGGGAAGATTCGCCAGCGGCGCCGCGCTCGAAATCGAAATGGAAAACACGTCAAATCGCGCGGTCATAACGGTCAGAAACCTGAACCGGTTTGTGTTCGCGCCGTGGGGCTTCAAGGGGGGAGAGATCGGTCTTCTGGGTAAGGCAATCGTCAATCCTGGCCGACCCGATGAGCGATCGGTCGGCAAGATCTCGGTGCTGGAGCTCGGACAGGGCGATATTCTCAGGATCACCAGTTCCACAGGCGGGGCGTTCGGCGAACCTCTTGAGCGGGATGTGGCGGCGATCGCGCGCGAGATCGAAAACGGCATGATTTCCCCGGAGCGGGCCGCCGACGTCTATGCTGTCGTCTTCGACCGGGACGGTAAGATCGACGAGGCGGCGACCGCGGAACAACGCCGCGAACGCGGGAACCGAAAGTCAGACGACTTCAATTTCTGCATCGAACGCCAGCGTCAGGACCAGGTGTGGTCGCAGCAGACACGCAGGGAACTGGCATCGCGGGCATTGACCTATGAACAGCGCATCCGCAGCCAGCTCGTCGATCGCGTTCATCACCGCCTGTTGGCGAAAGGTGAACGGGTTGATGCCGGGAAACTGGATCAAGTCATCGCCGAAGAAGCCGGCCGGTTGTAGCGGCAATGGTCCTGTGATGGTAATCAGTTAGTATGAACGGTCGTCTGAAAGTGCGGCTATTGGAAGGGATGCCTCCTCCAGGGGCTCCCTTTGTTCATTCAGAATTTCACAAGCGCCGCTATTTTCGTGCTGAAATCAGGTTTTGCGCAGCCAACGTCGCAAACTCGACGAAAGGCAGTATCCCTGGAACCGGGCAATCTGGATTCCAGCCCACGGCCATCGAAATCTCGACGGACATATCGTCCACAACTCGGGTAACAACGCCGTCGGGGGCCATCGCAGACACCCACTCCGGCAGGAACGTGATCCCGACGCCGGCAGTCACCAGGGCCAGAGCTGTATTGGTGTCGGAGACCGCTATGTCGTTCTCGATCAGCAGGCCGGCGCCGACAAGTTGTTCGTATACAGTCTCAAAACACGATAGCTCGAAGCGCTTGAGCGCGAAAACACCGTGTCCGGCGAAATCTGATAATTTCAACGCGGTTTTTCTCGCAAGTACCGATTGGCGGGGCATGACGGCAACAAATCGTTCCGACAACAGGTGCTGAAACCGTACCAGATTGCTGTTGGATGGCGGTCGCATCAACCCGACATGGAAGTCACCGCGCTCGATCCCTCGCAGAAGCTCTATGGAATCGACCTCTTTGATGACAAGCCTAGTCCTGGGAAACCTTTGCCGGAAACGGCTCAAGATCAAGGGGAGCAATTGACTGGTGGCCGGGCTGATCGCTCCGATGATCAGCTCTTCTCCGCCGGGACTGAGACCGCCGGCTTCCAGCTTGGCATTGAGGATCGCCTCGTCGATTTTCAAAAGGATCTCGCGCGCGTGATCAAGGAATGATGCTCCCGCACGCGTCAGCTCCACGCGCCGCGTAGAGCGGATGAACAGTTGCACCCCCATAAGCTCTTCAAGCCGCTTGATCTGCTGGCTGAGCGTTGGCTGCGACATGTTCAGTCGGATCGCGGCTCTGCGGAAATGTAGTTCTTCAGCGGCAACGACAAAACAGCGGATGCTTCCAATTTCTATTTGATACGACATCTCCGCTCACCAATACAAAGCGACGTAACATTCAAACCCTAAGATTTGAATGTTACGTCGACATTCGCCCGAGCGCACTCTTTCGATCGGTAATCCAACGGGGATTTCCAAGTTCTAATGCGTCTCCACGGCCTTCGGAGCCGTTCCGCCCACCCGGGCGCGCATGTGCGGATTGAGCCACCACTCCGCCAGAATGACCAGGCGGCTGACAATGAACGTGATGAACAGGTAGATCGCACCGGCGACGATGAACACTTCGACCGGGCTGTAGGTGGCCGAGATGATCTGCTTCGCCAGACCGGTCACTTCGACGATAGTGATTGTCGAAGCAAGCGACGTCGATTTGATGATGAGCATGACTTCGTTGCCATAGGCCGGCAACGCTTGCCGGATGGCGATCGGGAACACGATTCTCCTAAACTGGAGAACTGTGGACATGCCGACAGCGCGCGCCGCTTCGATCTGCCCGAGAGGAACCGCCTGTATGCCGCCCCGGATGATTTCGCTGGTATAGGCCGCGGTATTGAGGGCCAGAGCGAGGATCGCACAAAACCACGGTTCGCGGAACGACGACCACAGACCAATTTCCGTGAGAAACCCTCTGAACTGAGCCGACCCGTAGTAAATCAGGAACATCTGCACCAGAAGTGGGGTCGATCGGATCAGGTAGACGTAGCCGTATGCTACCGAAGAAACGATGCGGTTTTTCGAAAGCCGCATAAGCGCGACAGGTACCGAAACAACAAATCCGATGAGGAGCGATATGAACGCGAGCGCCAGCGTCGTGGGGACGGCAGCAATGAGTTTGGGGAACGACTCGATGATGAGTTGAATATCCATATTATTGGCTCCTCACACCGCGGTTCGCCCACTTTTCAGCTTTAAGAAAGCCCCGATTTGACACGGAGGAAAGAACAAGGAAGATCACGAAGGCGGTGATATAGAAGGTAAAGGGCTGCTTCGTCGAACCTGCCCCCATCGCCGCTGTCCGCATGATTTCGACCAGGCCGACAACGGAAATTAGCGACGTGTCCTTGAGCGTGAACTGCCAGACATTTCCAAGGCCTGGGAGGGCGAACCTAGCCGCTTGTGGGATCAGCACCCGCCGCAGCCGCAGCCACGGACCCATCCCAATGGACTTCGCCGCTTCGATCTGGCCGGGGGGAACAGCGAGAACGGCAGCGCGAATGACCTCGGTGGCATATGCTCCGGCACTCACACTGATGCAGAGTACGCCGATCACGAAGATTTGAGGCTCGATGTACCCCTCGTATCCGAACAGTCCATTGGCGATGGTGCGCAGGAGTGTGCCGCCACCGAAGAATACCAAAAAGATGATGAGCAGTTCAGGGACGCCGCGAACGACCGTCGTATAGACGTCACCGAGCAGGCGTAGTGACCAGAAACGGGATAGTTTTGCCGCAGCGAAAATCGAACCAAAGATGATTCCGAAAAGGTACGAACAGGCTGCGACGACAACAGTCATCATCGCCCCGCGCACCAATTCATCGCCCCAGCCGGCATCTCCCCATTGCAATAGTGTCAAGTCCATCGACCACGCCTCAAGCTTGCTAAACAGATAGAGCGCCGGCCACACGAGTGCCGACGCTCCTATTGAAAGTAATTACTGCTTGGGAGACGCGTCGTAACCGAACCACTGTTGAGACAGCTTCTGAACGGTCCCATCGGCAATCGCGGAATCAATTGCTTTGTCGAACAAGGCTTTGAGATCGGTATCCTCTTTGCGGATGCCAACGCCGACACCCTTGCCGAACACTCCCCCCGTCATCCTCGGACCAAACATCTTCAGGTCCTTGTTGTCAGGCTTGTCCGTTAGCGGCTTCAGGAAGCTGACCGAAGCCAGGCTCGCGTCGATACGGCCGGCCTTCAGATCCATTACGACATTGTCGATGGTGTCATAGGTGGAAATCTGCACGCTCGGCATCATTTGTTTCATGAACGCTTCATGAGATGTACCGGCTTGAACGCCAAACTTCATGCCTTCGAAAACCTTGGTGAACTTATCCAACTCGGTTTTCTGCTCGGGGGTGATATTGTCGAGCGGAAGGTTCTCGAGTGCCACCGGGGTCTTCAGAAGTGGACTGTCCGCTGTCGTCAGGAACGTCATCGGCGTGAGGAGATACGGGCGGGAGAACGAAATGACCTTTTCGCGCGCCGGCTGAATTCCCATCGCCGCCATAATGGCATCGTAACGACCCGCCGTGAGAGAAGGAATGATCCCGTCCCAAGCCTGCTCGACGAATTTACATTCGATGTTCATGCGCTTGCAAAGGTCGTTTCCGAGATCGATGTCGAAGCCGATCAGTTTTCCGCCCGCATCCTTGAAGTTGTACGGCGCATAGGATCCTTCGGTTGCAATCGTAATGCTCTTGTAGTCCTTGGCCTGTGAGGGGCCTGCCGCGACGAGGACGCCGGTCACAACTGCCGCAAGCGCATTTAAGTTGAAGAATTTCATAACGTTCACCTCTGTTGCTGTTATTTTTTTATTTCGAGTGTTGACTCTTCTGCGCGCTTGCGCGCTCACAGAACGCTGGAGAGAAAGGCCCGACACCTTGGTGACGTCGGGTTCTGGAACACTTCTTGCGGCGTTCCCTGCTCTTCGATTTGCCCCTTTTCGAGAAAGAGAACCTTGCTCGATACGTCGCGAGCAAAACCCATTTCGTGCGTCACCACGACCATCGTCCGCCCCTCCTCGGCGAGCTTCCTGATCACCTTCAGGACTTCACCCACCAATTCCGGATCGAGGGCAGAGGTTGGTTCGTCGAAGAGAAGCGCGCTCGGCTGCATAGCCAGTGCGCGTGCGATGCTGACGCGCTGTTGTTGCCCACCTGACAATTGAGACGGGTAGGCGTCGTGCTTGTCGGCAATACCGACCTTGTCCAGGAAATCCATTGCACGGTCGCGCACGTCGCCCTTGGGCTGCTTGAGAACGTGTACGGGGCCTTCCATGACGTTCTGCAGGACAGTCATATGTCCCCACAGATTGAAGCTCTGAAACACCATGCCGAGTTGCATCCGCATGCGTTCGATCTTTTTGCGATCGACGCCGATCAATCGGCCAGCCGCATCCGTTTTGACGACGACCTCTTCCTGCCCGACAGCGATACGGCCCTTGTTCGGGGTTTCGAGGAAATTCATACAGCGCAGGAAAGTACTCTTACCGGACCCGGAGCTGCCGATAATCGAAACCACATCGCCTTTATTGGCCGTGAGTGAAATGCCCTTCAGAACTTCAAGCGTTCCGAAGTTCTTATGGATATCTTCTGCCACCAGGGTGGGCTGCGTACCGTCCATTCGCGTTCCCTTGTTCTATCATTCCCTATCCCTTGCGATGCAGCGAAAAACCGTGCCGTTAGCACGGCCGAGAATGGCGCAGCCGGCACCTGTCCGGCTTTCATTCTCAAAGGTGAAACACGTGTTCACGTGGCCACCGCGGTACATTCTTCGAGAGTAGGACCCAGTTTTCTATTGTTACTAAAAGCTTGCCTTCCATATCGCAAGGGCAGTAATAGGCATGCGCCCATGTGTATTTGTTATGGAGAAAGCAATGATTCAATCGCGTCAGTTAGAAGCGTTCCGGGCAGTCATGCTGACAGGAGGTATGACGTCAGCAGCGAATCTGGTGAGGATCACGCAGCCCGCGATCAGCCGGCTGATCAGGGATCTCGAAGAGGAAATTGGGATCAGCCTCTTCGAAAGAACGGGCAACCGGTTACGTCCTACGCGGGAGGCCGGTATTCTGTTCAAGGAAGTGTCGCGACATTTCAACGGGATTCAGCACATCGACAAAGTCGCGGCTGAACTGAAGAAGTCTCACATGGGGTCTCTAAGGGTCGCCTGTTATACGGCGCCGGCTCTGAGTTTTATGTCCGGCGTCATCCAGACGTTCATCGCCGATCGGCCCGACGTGTCGGTCTACCTCGACACGGTTCCCTCCCAGACGGTCCTCGAATTGGTCTCGCTCCAGCACTACGATCTCGGAATATCGATATTGGCTGGCGACTATCCTGGTCTCACCATTGAACCTGTCCCTTCGTTTCGTGCCGTCTGCCTGCTGCCGCCGGGGCATCGTCTCGAAGACAAGGAAACTGTTCATGCGACGGACCTTGAAGGAGAGTCATTGATTTGCCTCTCTCCGGTGAGCCTTCTACGGATGCAGACAGACGCCGCACTGGACAGCTGCGGCGTCCACTGTAACCGCAGGATAGAAAGTAGTCTGGCACTGAATCTCTGCGATCTGGTAAGCAGGGGAATGGGGGTTGGCATTGTCGACCCCTTCACTGCCGACTACTACAGTGCAAATCAGGTTATTCAGCGCTCCTTTGATCCGGTTGTCCCCTACCATTTTGCTATAGTTCTTCCGACTGACAGCCCGCCGCCGCGCTTGGTTAGCGAATTCCGGGCAGCGTTGCTCGATGCTTTGAAAGCCTTACCCTATGAAACCATTTGATCGTCAGGTTCGCCGCAAGTTGTCAAAGAAATCGGGTTCAGCCCGGTGTCGTGGCCGGAAAGGCTGGCGATGATCGCGATGGCCGTGGATGGTATCGCTTTCCCGAAAGCAACGAAATTGTTTGGACTTGGCACATCTCTGGCTCCCGGGGTGTGATGCGATCGGTTGGGCACTTTTGTCACGGTGTTATTTCCCCGAACGCGGCAGGGTCGTTGAGACTGGGCACGCGTCTCATCGATATGTTCCGGGGAAAACAATGTCCTGATCGACAAGGACATTGAATTTGTAACCAGGCCGGATCTCGATCGTCGGCTGTACGTCCATGTTTCTCTCGATGGTCCGGTCAGCGACACGACCGAAGGTTTCGGCAAAGTTCCGACGCGCCGCATCGGAGGCCGTATCCTGCGTCGCCAGTGTCGAACTCTGCGGAACCGCCATGTCAATCCCCGTGCCGATCACGGCAATGAGGATGGCCGAACCAAACGTCTGGAGCCACTTCCGATCCACCTTATCGCGGAAACCGCTGTAGCCCTGCGCGTCCGTCCCGGACATGCCGCCGATCTGCAGCGTCGAGCCATTCGGGAAGATGATGTCGGTCCAGACGACCAGCACCCGGCTCTGGCCGAACGACACTTTGCTGTCGTAACGGCCGAACAGTTTCGTACCCTGCGGGATCAGGAGGCGGTGTCCCGTCGCTGAATCGTAGACGTTCTGGCTCACCTGGGCGGTGATGCGCCCGGGAAGGTCGGAATTGATCCCGGTGATCAATGTCGCGGGAATGACTGAGCCGCGCTTGAGTTCGTAGAGCGACTGTTGGGGGACGACACGGTTCGGCAGGTAGCCAAGTTCCTTGAGGTCGGCATTGAAGAAATCCTCCTTCGACTTCTGGCCGTTCGGATCAACATTTTGCCCGCCGAGACCGGCACGAAGAGCGGCCGCGTAGAGGTCGGGCGCTCCGGGTGTCACCGCAGTGGAAACCCCGTTCGTTGTCGCTGCTGCCGTGTCGTTTGTGTCCGCTCCTCGCCCAGCGAACTTGCCGCGGTCGACCGCGATCGGCGAATCATAGGCGGCGTCATTGGCCTGCAGCCGGGCCATTCTCTGGCGCTGCCGCTCACGAAGATATTGCTCTTCCTGCTCGCGCTGCAAGCGGGCGCGCCAGACCTGTTCCGATTCCAGTTGCGGTTCCGGCCGCGCGTCTTCCCGTTGACCGGGCTGCGGCGTGAATGGATTGACGGAGCGCTTCTCTTCCTGCGTCTCGACCGGCGTCGGCTGCAGCGTCGTCACCTGCTGCGGTTCGCCGATGATGCCGTCCGAGACCCCACGTTTGATCTGGTCGGCGAAGGTTGACGCCGGATTGCCGGAGCTTGTGTCCGGTCCGGTGTCGCGGAAATATAGCCCTCTCGATGTCAGACCGTAGAAGATGACACCAAGGAAGGCGACGACCAGCACGACCACGACGATGATCGGCAGACGGTTAATCCGGCGCATGCCAGAGCCTGTCTCGTCGTTGGCAGTGCCGCCGAGCTTGAGCGATTGAACCATGACCGCCCTCCCCTAACCGCGCTTCATGACTGAGAGTGCGCTCGCCGGCTGCGCACCCGTCGTTGTGACGGTGTAGGCGCGGCCAAGCTCGACGCTGTTCGTAGAAAGGCGGGCCAGGAGCTGCCCCTCGAACGGAATGACGACATAGGCGAGCGGCACGGTGCGCGCAGCACCATCCGTCTTCTGGTCGGTCACCACCGCATAACCCCAGCCCTTCAGGGCTGCCTCGAGCGCCTGCCCGAAAGGCGAGCTGTCCTGCTTTAGCGAGACAGTCGTGGTCCCGGGGCCGATCTGCTCGGCGAGCCTGCTCACCATATCGCCGGCGATCGCGCTCGCCGCCTGGCCTGAGATCTCGGCAGGGGCATTGCTGGAGGTCAATTCTTCCGTTCCGCGCGACTGGCATCCGGAAAGGAGAAGGGCGAGGGCGCAGGCGGCGGCAGGGCCGCGGAGGGTGTGCAAGGCGCGCGCGAGAAAGGGGAAGCTTCGCATCACCGCCCTCCCCGCCGGATCGTCACCTTCTCCTGTCTCCAGCCGACGCCGGAGACCAGGACCGCGCGGTCGACGTGGTAGTCGACCACCATCATGTCGCCCTTCATCCGATAGTTGACGATGCGGTTCTGACCACCGGAGACGACAAACAGCACGGGCGCATCCTGGCCGGAGATCGTGCGCGGGAACTGGACGTAAGTCTTCTCCCCGTCCGAATAGACGCGCGTCGGCCGCCACCCTGCATTGCCCGATACAGAATAGGCAAAATTCAGTTGCTCGGCGGGAACGCCGGCGCCGGGAATGGTGCTGGCTTCCATCCGCGCGTTGATGTCAGCGAGCTTGATGGACACGTCTTCCGGATATTCGAAGCCAACACGTGCCATGTATTGTGTCTGGTGCGACTTGAGCTGGATATGGTAGGTGCGACGCGAGGTGGTCACCACCATCGAGGTGACAAGGTTGGACTCCGATGGCTTGACGATCAGGTGGATCGCCTGCCCTCCTGCCGCTCCCGATGTTGCGGGCTCAACCTTCCACCTAACGGTGTCGCCGACGAGTACGTCGCGAACGACCTCGCCGCCCTGGAGCTCGATGTCGCAGACCTGCAAAGGTGAGCAGACGACGGAGGGCTGCACTTCGCCATAGAGGAAGATCACCTTCCCGTCCGGTCCTTTCGTGACAAGCCCGCGTGAGTCGCGCCACTGGGTGGAAATCCCCATCCCCTTCGCTTCATTGGCGGTGACGCCATCAGCTGCGAGCGCGCGGGAGGAAAGAGAAGTCGGCAACGGCACGATTGCGGCAACGATCGCGGCGGCAGCCAGCCTGGCCGGAAAACGTCTCAGTCGAATGTTCATGTTCGGGGCCATGCCTTTCAAAGCTGCGCGGTCCAGTCGAGATCCCTAAGATAGAGTCCGATCGGGTTAAGCCGGATGACGCCCTCGTCCTGCGGCGGTGTAAGCGTCACGGTGGCGATCCCGCGGAACCGGCGCGTGGCGGTCTCCTTGCCGCGGCGATCGCGCTCGAACTCGGTCCAGTCGATCTGGTAGGACTGGTTCGACAGCGCGACAATGTTGTTGACCTCGACGGCGACGGTGGCGTTCTTCGCCTTCTCGAAGGGTGAGGAGGAGCGGAACCAGGCATTGATTTTTTCTGTCGCAGGGTCCGAGGTCCGAAGCAGCGCATAGGTGCGGTCGATATATTGTTTCTGCACGACAGCATCCGGCGACACCGACCGGAAGTTCGAAACAAAACTGCCAAGCGTGGCGCGCACCACACGCGGATCGGCATACTCGATCTGCTGCGGGAAACCGGCGCTTGAGGCCGTGCCGAGCTTGTCGACCTCGACGATATAGGGCACCAGCTTGACCTGAGTGCTCTGGTAGAGAGCGTAGCTGAAGCCGACCACCGCCATGGTCATCCCGGTGACGCCGACCAGACGCCAGGCCGCGGCGGCCTTCACATAGGAGCCGTAGCGCTCGTTCCATTCCGTTCTCGCTGCGATATAGGGATTGTCGGGCGGGGTGCGTCCGGCCATGCGCGGTCAGCCTCTTACTTGTTTTCGTTGACGGGTGGAGGCGGAGGAGGCGCCGAGGGCCTGCCGGATTGCCGGGTCTGATCAAGCTTGGCATTGGCGAGGCCGAGCAGAGAGCCGGCATAGGCGCCGGGCGAAGCGATCGCCTTTTCTCGTGCCGCAGAGCTTGCCGCCCATCCGGCGTTGCCGATGCCGGACGCCATGCCGCGAAGGGCTGCTCCCGCCATCGACGATCCCCCTGCCCTCGCCGAGCTCGCTGATTCTGCCCCCTTCATCGCGGCGCCCGCGCCAAGGAAGGCGCCACCGGCGGCGAAGGCGGCCGTCTGACCACCATGGCGGATCGCCTCCATGCCGCCTGAGACCGATGCGCCCTGCACGACGCCCTGGATGATCGGCGGCACATACATAGCGATGATGAAAACCACAACGGAGATGCCGGCGATGCCGATCGTGGTGATGAACTGGTCGGAGGTCGCCGTCGGCGCCTCGGCCAGCCCTATCAGAATGTCGGATCCGATCTTCGCGATCATCACCAACGCCATCAGCTTCATGCCGACCGAGAAGGCATAGACAAGGTAACGGACCGCGAAATCCTTGGTATAGGAGCTGCCACCCAAGCCGAGCATGATCATGCCGGCGAGGAGGCCCACATACATCTCGACCATGACGGCGACAAAGATCGCGGCGACGAGGCTGAAAGCGACGACGACAACGATCATCGCGAAGACCGCGGCGATCGCCAGTGCGTTGTCCTCCCACAGCCCGAACTTCGCCTGTTCCGACATTTTGGAGGCTACGCGGATACCCGCATCGAAGATGTTGGCCGGCGACGCGGAGCCCCCGCCGGCGCCGATCTGGAACAGGCTGTCCACCACCGCCTTCGCGAGCGCCGGGCCGCGATCGAGGATGAAGGCGAAGAGACCGATGAACATGATCCGACGCACGAGCTCGGCGAACCACGCGTCGAGGCTTGCCGCATTGATAGCCAGCCACACGGCAGCAATACCGATCTCGATCCCCGCGAGGATCCAGAACAGGGACCGTGCCGCGTTCATGATCGTCGTCTCCCAGCCCTTGGCGGCGGTGACGACCTGGTTCTCCAACGTGGTGAGCACGGAACCTTGCTGTGCGAGCGTCGGCGCTGTCGCAAGAGCCAGGATCGCGATGACGATGAAAGCGGTTTCGAGCTTGCGGGACGGGCGGACGACTACCATCGCGGCTTCATTTCCTGCCCGCCGCGCACGTCGCGATCCGGGTCGCCGCCGAGGAAGCGCTCCCGGTGGTCGCGCTGCGCTGCGCCAGAACCGGACGTCCCGGCCGGTGTTTCAGTCGCAGCATCCGGTTGGACCACCACCCAGACGATCATGCCGGCTCCGAAGGCGACCAGACCCGCGACTGCGAGGACGATGAGGATGCGCGGGCTCACCAGCGCGGCTCCATCGTCTGGCCGCCGCGAATGTCATTGGTCGGCGCGTTGAAGAATTTTTCGCGTCGGGCCTGGGCGAGGTCTTGTCTCGCCTGTTCCGACTGAAACCATGTTCCCATCATCGTGGTCTGCTGCGACACCAACCCACGCAGCTTCTGCATCTGTGCCACCTGCTGGGTGGCGATTTGGTGCCCCACCTGCAGGGCCTTCATCTGGCCGTCGGCGCTCTCCGACATCGAGCGCAGCGAGGACATGGTGGATTCCTCGCTAGAAAACTGCTCGGCCGTGAGGTTAGCCGCCTTCAGTGTGCCCGCGATGGTGTCGCGATTGGTGTCGGACCAGTTCTGATAGGTCGTTGAGAAGCTCTGGCCGCCCGGCAGGTTGCTCTTCATGTCGGCAAAACTCTGGAAGCGCTGCTTCACGACGTCGTCGATGTTGCCCATCGAAAAGGCGACGCCCTGCCCCTGCGCGACGATGTTCTGGAGCTTGTTGAGGTCGTTCTCGACCTGGCCCCAGATATGGGCCGGCAGTTGCGCGGTGTTCTGCAGCAGATTCTTGTAGATGTTGATCTGGTTCTGAATCTGCTCGGCAAGCTGGCTGATCTGGGTAATCTGATTGTTCACCTGCTCGGCGGACTTGCCGACGAGACTAATGAGCTCCGCATTGTTGGCGAGTTGGGTCCATTCGGTGGCCTGTCCGGTAACGCCGCCGGCATATGCGGTAAACGGCAGAGCGACCGGGACGATGATGGCCGTGATCATGGCGGCGCGCGCCGCTTCAAGCGGCCTGGAAAAGTGTTTCGGCATGGGCGATCCCCCTTTGCTGGAGCCAGTGCTTGGGCCAATCCGCCCCGTGTTGGAAGTGAAGGGCGCGGATGCGCTTCAGGTCCTCCTTGCCGGACGCACCGACGAAGGAAAGCGCTACGGGACCGAGCGACATATCGAACAGCCGGCGGCCCTCCGGCGAGGCGACGTAATATTCGCGTTTCGGCAGTGCGGTGGCGACGATCTCGATCTGTCGCTCATTGAAACCGATGCGCTCATAGAACTCGCGCGTCCCTGGCTCGCGTGCCGCGCCGTTGGGCAGACATATCTTGGTCGGGCAGGATTCCTTCAGCACGTCGATGATACCGGAGCGCTCGGCGTCGGAGATCGACTGCGTGGCGAGCACGACTGCGCAGTTGGCCTTGCGCAGAACCTTCAGCCATTCACGTATCTTGTCGCGGAACGTCGGATGACCGAGCATCAGCCAGGCCTCATCGAGAATAATGAGGCTGGGCGCCCCCGTCAGCCGCTTCTCGACCCGCCGGAACATATAGAGCAGGACCGGGACGAGATTGCGCTCACCCATATTCATCAGCTCCTCGACCTCGAAGCACTGGAAAGCGCCGAGCGCCAGTCCGTCCTGTTCGGCATCAAGCAACTGGCCCATCGGTCCATCGACCGTGTAGTGGTGCAGCGCATCCTTGATCTCGCGCATCTGCACACCGGAGACGAAGTCCGAGAGCGAGCGGCCGCGCGATTCCGCCATCAGGCCCAACTGCCTGGAAATGGCGTTGCGATAGTCAGGCGTAACCGTGACGCCCTGCAGGGCGACGAGCGTCTCGATCCACTCCGCCGCCCAGGCGCGGTCGCCGTCCGACGCGAGTTCGGCGAGCGGGCAGAAGGCCAGTCGCGGCGAAGCCCCCTCCCCTTCTCCGGACGCGTCCCCGCCGATTTCGTAGTGATCGCCGCCGATGGCGAGTGTCAGCGGCAACATCGACCGCCCCTTGTCGAAAGCGAATATCTGCGCATCCGCATAGCGCCGAAACTGCGCGGCGATCAGCGACAGCAAAGTCGATTTGCCCGAGCCGGTCGGGCCGAAGACCAGCGCATGCCCGACATCATCGACATGCAGGTTCAGGCGGAACGGCGTCGAGCCGCTGGCGACCTGCATGAGCGGCGGCGATCCCGGCGGATAGAACGGGCACGGTGCGATGGGGCTTCCGGACCAGACCGAGTTCAGCGGAATGAGGTCAGCGAGATTGCGCGTATTGACGAGCGGCTCGCGGATATTGGCATAGGAGACACCCGGCAGACTGCCCAGAAAGGCGTCAGTCGCGTTCAGCGTCTCGATCCGGGCGCCGAATCCTTCGGCCTGGATCAATCGACGGATCGCCTCGCACTTTTCCTGAAGCCGTTCTTGCTGTTCATCGAACAACACGATGACCGGCGTGTAATATCCATAAGCGACGAGCTGCGACGATGCCTCGGCGATTGCGTCCTCCGTCTCGGCCACCATCATCATGGCGTCCTGATCCACCGAACGGCTCTGGGTCTGGAAAAGCTGATCGAAGAACGGCCGCACCTTCTGCTGCCATTTCTTGCGGGTGCGCTCCAGCTTCTGGCGTGCCTCCTGCTCGTCGAGAAAAACGAAGCGCGACGACCACCGATAGGTGAGCGGCATCAGGTCGAGGCTGTTGAGGATCCCCGGCCAGCTCTCCGCGGCTAAGCCGTCAATGGCGACGACGCCGAGGAAGCGGTTCTCGACCGTCGGCGTCAGACCGTGCTGCAGCTCGGCCGTGACCAGCCAGTCAAGATACATCGGGATATCCGGGAGCCGGACTGGATGGTTCTCACCGGTGATGCAGAAGCGGATGAACTGGAACAGCTCGTCATAGCGGGCTATCCGGAAACCCCCGCGCTCTTCGGTTTCGCGCGTCACCATGCGGCGGATGGAGACGACATTGGCAAGGTACTGCTCAACCTCGCGGATCGAGGTCCGGAAAGACTCTAGCGCCGTGTCGGCATAGGTGGCCGAACGGCTGGCAGTGTCGGAATAGACGTAGCGCGCCAAGCCGGAGCGCCGAGGCTCGGGCGGCCGCCAGGTCAGGATCAGCGCGTGTCGGCTCTCGAAATGCCCGCTCTCCCTCTCGAAATGCGACCTGCGCTCCTTATCGATGGCGCGGGTGACGGGATCGGGAAAGTGGCAGGCGCCCTCTGCCGGATAGTCGATCGTCGGGACCCGCAAAGCCTCGACCTGGATCATCCAGCCCGAGCCCAGACGTGAGAGGATCATATTGATCTGCCGCGACACCTCGTTGCGCTCTGAGTCTGTCGAGCTTTCGCTGTCCGGGCCGGCAAAATACCAGCCGGCCGTCAGTGAGCCGTCCTTCAGAAGGATCACGCCATTGTCGACCAGGCCCGCATAAGGAACCAGATCGGCGAATGACGGTCCGGAGTGTCGGAAGAGTTTCAGTGCCACCATGTCCGCCTCTTCAGAACTTGCGCCACGGCGTCGAGGTCGTCCTGTAGATGGATCGATAGGACACGTGCCGCAGATAGACGCGGCGCATCAGCGGATCGGCCTTCGCCATCATGCGGAGAGCAGCAACCGCAACCAGCCAGATAGCCAAGCCGAACAGCGCGGCGTACCAGGTCAGCACCACGAAGATCAGGATCACGGCGGCAAGGCCGGTGAGCAGAACCAGCTCGCGGTCGGCGCCCATTAGCAGGTTCGGGCGTGATAGCGCCCGATGTATTCGAGAGCGGGCAAGATTGGAGCCGGGTTCAGCCATGAGCCCCCTCCCCTTCCGTTCGAAGCTCCGAAGACAGTTCGACATTCCAAGATCCGGCTCGCCCCTCAAACTCGCCGATCGAAGCGCCCGTCGCACCGAAGAGAGCGACGATCTGGGTCGCGCCGAGTAACACGCCGCCAACAAGGGCGACGTAACAAAGCCTCCTGGCGAAGTCGTTCAGTTCTCCCCCGAAGATCAGCATGGCACCGGCGATCGCCACCGCTGCGAGTGCGATGAATCCAGCCACCGGTCCCGTGATCGACTGTTGGATCTGTTGCAGCGGAGATTCCCACGGCAACCCACCCCCGCCCGAAGAGGCGAACGCCGGATTGACAATGCTGATCCAGGAGAAGGCGGCTAGCGCTGCAAGCGCAAGGGTGATTTGGGTCTTACGCGACATGGCTATCCTCATCGATTTGGGCGTAGTGTTCGGTCTGGTAACGGGAGTTTGCGAAACCCTCGATGTGGATGACTTCGCGGACCCGCCTCCCCTTCCCCGTTCGTTCGATCGAGACGATCAGATCGACAGCCTCGCCAATCACCTCCTGCATGGGCTGCTGGCTCGCTTCCGCGGTCAGTTGCTCGAGCCGGCGAAGAGCCGACATCGCCGTATTCGAATGGATGGTGGTGACCCCGCCCGGGTGCCCGGTGTTCCATGCCTTGAGCAGCGTAAGCGCCGCGCCGTCGCGGACCTCGCCGACGATGATGCGATCGGGTCGCAAGCGCATCGTACTCTTGAGAAGCCGAGCCATATCGATTGTGTCGCTTGTGTGGAGCGCAACGGCGTTCTCAGCCGCGCACTGGATCTCGGCGGTGTCCTCCAGAATGACGATCCTGTCGTCCGGCGCATTGGCGACGATTTCGGCAATGACTGCATTGGCGAGCGTCGTCTTTCCCGAGCCCGTGCCACCGGAAATCACGATGTTCATGCGAGACGCAATCGCGCTGCGCAGAACCGAGGCCTGCGCCTCCGTCATGATCTTGTGCTTCACATAATCGTCGAGCGGGATCAGGCGCGACGCGCGACGCCGGATCGTGAAGCTCGGTCCGGAAACGATCGGCGGCAGCAAGCCCTCGAAGCGGTGGCCGCCGATTGGCAATTCGCCGGAGATGATCGGCTGCTCGTCGTCGGCTTCGGATTGCAGTGCGTGGGCGACGCTGCCAATGATCACTTCCGCCGCGGCGGGGCTGAGGTGGCCTGCGGGGGCAACCCCATGACCCAGGCGCTCGATGAAGAGCTTGCCATCGGGGTTCAGCATGATCTCGACCACTGTCGCATCATCGAGGGCGACGCAGAGCTGGTCGCCGAGGGCGTCCTGGAGTTTGCGTACCAGACGCGAATGGGAGCGCAGCTGGGTCACGCGGCACTCCTGATCGCTGCCACGTCGATCCGGGGGATGGAATAATAGCCTGGAGGGCAAACCTGCTCGAAGCTGGCACGATCGGCCCGCAGGCTTCCCGCAATGGCGATGGTGTTGCTGATTGCGGCCGGTTGGCCGAGCCGTTGCATAGGCCAGCCCGCCCGCTTCAGGATACGCTCGAAGCGAAGATCGGTCGCCGTGACGATCTCGTTGTAGCCATTGGCCATAGACCATTCGATGATGCCGGCGAACAGGGTGAGCGTAGCGACATGCAACTGGCTTGCATCCCTCCGCGAGACAAGCGCGGTATCGACACAGAAGCGCGAGCTCTCGACCATCCCGGAATGCGCGACGAGCGAACCCGTTTCGAGGAGCTGGGGGAAAGTCTGCTCCAGCATCGTAGGGCCGAAAGCCGGAAGAAGACGGGCGCAGCCTGCGACAAGTCCACTATCGGTAATCGCCAGAAGGTAGGTTGGCTTGTAACCATCGTACTGGTCGCGCTCTTCCCCTTCTGTAATGGAGACTTCCCATTCCAGGCGGCCGCCGAACACCGTCGCGCGAAGACGGTGCATTTGTTTGAGGAAGCTTCGATTACGTTCGTATTGGTCCGGCGAGACTGTCAGTATCCGCATCATGATCTCCGCATGAACAGGTCATGCGGACAGAAATCATCTCACGGCGCGTTTGCCTACGTGCAGATTTGCACCTCAGGTGATTCTACCGAGTCGGCGTTCCAGGGCGCGAAATGCGAGCGGGTGAGGCCGGCCAGACACCATCAAGGTTGTGCGAATCTGCACTTGGTGCCACGTCGCACAGAAGAAGAGAATCGGTCTAACTCACAGATAGCATTTGAAGAATCGGCATTTAGTGTGATTTCGATTGAAACGGGCGTAACCTTTCATTAACCAAAAACGTCTTGCAACCTCACCCGCATTAGGTAATCGTCACGGATAAATGGCAATACGCGCCAATTAACCGTGACAAGAGATTACACCGTGAGCAAAGCCGCTGCCATATCCCGAAATGATCGCCCGTCGGTAGATGTCACCATTGGTGAGCATGCTGAGCAGCTCAGCTCTCAGCTTCAAGCGATGAGCGAGGCTTTGTTTCCTCCGACATCACACAAGAGCTTGCGCAAATTTACCTCGGGTGAAGCCGCACGTTTGATGAAAATATCTGACTCGACGCTTCGCAAGATGACACTGGCTGGCGAAGGGCCGCAACCTGAACTCGCCAGCAACGGGCGGCGCTTTTACACCCTCGGTCAGATAAATGAAATCCGGCAGATGCTTGCCGGCTCGACTCGAGGACGTGAAAGCATTGATTTTGTGCCTCATCGCCGAGGTTCTGAGCATTTGCAAGTCATTGCCGTAACCAACTTCAAAGGTGGCTCTGGGAAGACGACGACGTCCGCTCATCTTGCACAGTATCTGGCGTTGCAAGGTTACAGGGTTCTCGCAGTCGATCTCGATCCGCAGGCTAGTCTTTCAGCACTCCTCGGCGTTCTGCCAGAAACTGATGTCGGTGCAAACGAAACGCTCTATGCGGCTATTCGGTATGACGAGACACGTCGTCCGTTGCGAGATGTGATCCGACCGACGTATTTTGATGGTCTTCACCTTGTTCCTGGAAATCTCGAGCTTATGGAGTTCGAGCATACCACCCCGAAAGCATTGACTGACAAAGGTACGCGCGACGGATTGTTCTTCACTCGCGTGGCCCAAGCCTTTGATGAGGTCGCCGACGATTACGATGTCGTGGTCATCGACTGCCCTCCTCAGCTTGGGTTTCTGACTCTCAGCGGGTTGTGTGCTGCAACATCAATGGTAATCACCGTACATCCTCAGATGCTGGATATCGCTTCCATGAGCCAGTTTCTCCTCATGACACGCGACCTTCTGGGTGTCGTGAAAGAGGCGGGGGGCAATCTCCAGTACGATTTCATACGCTATCTCTTGACGCGCTATGAACCCCAGGACGCGCCGCAGACGAAAGTGGCGGCACTGCTGCGCAACATGTTCGAGGATCACGTCCTTACAAATCCTATGGTCAAGTCGGCAGCGGTGTCTGATGCCGGTTTAACCAAGCAGACCCTCTATGAGATAGGGCGAGAGAACCTTACGCGCTCGACATACGACCGGGCGATGGAATCTTTGGATGCCGTGAACTCCGAGATCGAGGCTTTGATCAAGACTGCGTGGGGGCGAGCATGATGATGGGTGGCGCGCTTCCCGTGGGGCTGTTGGGAGCTCCCAACCGTGATGTGTTGAATCGCCCACTGGGAAACGGGAGCTGGAAATATCGCGTTGGTTTGAGACACCGACGTATGCCCCTAGCTAGTTGGCCAGGGCTCAGTCGCCTTTTCCTGTTGGGAGCTCCCAACCAGGCGCGTGTGCAATCAAAAATCCGACGGCACGCACCCAAAACCAAGAGGCCGACATTATGAGCCGTAAAGACGCAATCGACTCCTTGTTTCTCAAGAAGCAACCTGCGACCGATAGAACAGCAGTCGACAAGTCAGCCGTTCGTGTTCGTACCGGAGCGATTTCGGCCATGGGTTCGTCATTGCAAGAGATGGCCGAGGGAGCAAAAGCTGCAGCTCGGCTGCAGGATCAACTGGCTGCGGGCGAAGCCGTCGTGTTCCTGGATCCATCCATGATCGACGGGTCGCCGATCGCGGATCGGCTGCCCGCGGACGTCGATCCGAAGTTCGAGCAGCTTGAGGCGAGCATTTCGCAGGAGGGGCAGCAGGTGCCGATTCTTGTCAGACCGCATCCTGAGGCTGCCGGTCGATATCAAATCGTATATGGAAGGCGGCGACTGCGCGCGGCAGTAAATCTGCGCAGAGAGGTTTCTGCAATTGTCCGAAATCTCACGGACCGTGAACTGGTCGTGGCCCAGGGCCGCGAAAATCTTGACCGTGCTGACCTCTCGTTCATTGAGAAGGCTCTCTTCGCCCTGCGCCTCGAAGATGCGGGTTTTGATCGGGCCACCATCATTGCCGCGCTTTCCACTGACAAGGCCGACCTCAGCCGCTACATAACGGTAGCCAGGGGCATACCGCTGAACCTTGCCACGCAAATTGGTCCAGCGTCGAAAGCGGGTCGATCGCGTTGGGTCGCACTTGCCGAGGGGCTTGGGAAGGCCAAGGCAACGGACGCAATCGAAGCGGTGCTTGAGTCAGAGCAGTTCAAGCACTCCGATAGCGATGCCCGCTTTGCCCTCATTTTTAACGCCGTTTCAAAGCCGCCCGCTAAGGCTCCAAAAAAGGTAAGGGCCTGGAGCACGCCAAAGGGGAAAAAGGCTGCGACGATCCGACAAGAAACCGGACGAACAGCTCTGGTTTTCGACGAGAGACTGGTGCCAACTTTTGGCGAATATGTCGCTGACCAGTTGGATAGTCTGTACGCCCAATTTATTGAAACAACCGGAGGAGGCAAGCTCGACCAATAGCCAGGGTTTCATCCAATTCAAAGCTTCGCTCGATTGAGATGGACTGGCTCTCACCGCAAAAGAAAAAGGCCCCCGAAACGGCGTTCCGGAAGACCTTCTCTGTAGTCTCGCAGCTAAGAGAATCGCATTTCCAGAAATCGTAGTCAAGGGTCCCGTAAGGGAAAGCGTCATTTCGACGGGCGGATTTCTATTGCCTAACAAAAGGTAAAAGGAAATGCAGACGCATATCTCAACGACGTCCTTTGGGCGGCGGCCGATGACACTCGGCCATCTTGCAAGCCAGATGGTCGCAAAAGCGGTCGCATCAGACGCTGTCGCCAACAAATGGCAGGTCTTCCAGCACATCCGTGAATCCCGGGAACTGATCGGAGCCACGGACCGCTCGCTCTCGATCCTGAACGCGCTGTTGACGTTTTACCCGGAGACCACCTTGACTGGTGGCGCCGAACTGGTCGTATGGCCTTCTAACGAGCAGCTGATGGCTCGCGCCAACGGCATGCCCGCCACGACACTGCGCCGGCATCTTGCCGTACTGGTTGATTGCGGGCTCATCATTCGCCGCGACAGTCCCAACGGCAAGCGATTCGCTCGCAAGGGAAGGGGAGGGGAGATCGAGCAGGCCTACGGCTTCGATCTGTCGCCGATCGTAGCGCGGGCCGAAGAGTTCCGAGATTTGGCCCAGGCGGTGCAAGCTGAAAAGAAGGCCTTCCGGGTCTCCAAGGAACGGCTGACTCTGCTTCGCCGCGACATCGTCAAAATGATCGAGACTGGCGTCGAAGAAGGCGTTCCCGGAGACTGGGGAAGAGTTACACAGACCTATCAGGGGATCATCGGCCGCTTGCCGCGCTCTGCACCCCGTCAGCTTGTCGAGAGTATTGGTCACGAACTTCAGGATCTCTGCACCGAGATACGTGACGTATTGGAATCATTTGCAAAAACAATGAAACTGGACGGCAATGAGTCCCATTTCGGTCGCCACAAACAGAATTCAAAACCAGACTCTAAATCTGAATCTGAATACGGCTCTGGAAAAAATGTAGAAGCGGGCGGCAGCGTTGCGGAAACCGACAAGGTGCGGAGCTTGCCGAAACGCGAGCTGCCTTTGGGGATAGTGATGGATGCCTGCCCCGAAATTCAGGAACTGGCCCAGGGAGGGACAATCCGGCATTGGCGGGACTTGCTGGCGGCGGCTGAGCTTGCCCGGCCGATGCTGGGGATTAGTCCGAGCGCCTGGCGGGAGGCCCGCGAAACCATGGGCGAGCAACACGCTGCGATCACGCTGGCGTCAATCTATCAGCGGGCCGGTCAGATCAACAACGCCGGCGGTTATCTCCGAAGCCTGACCGACCGGGCCAAGGACGGGAAGTTTTCGACTTGGCCGATGGTTATGGCGTTGCTCCGGGCGAAGCTGGACGAGCAGAAGAATGCAGCCGGCGCTGGAAAGCCGCGAACTGATGAGGAGGTCGAGGATGACAGCCGCCTCCACGTATCGGAATCGCTGCTGAAAAACCTGCGAAAGCCGAGATCATGGTGATCCCCTCGCTATTCAGCCGCCGCGATGTCGACCTCGGTGATCAACCCGGAACGTCGGGCGCGATCGATCAGGTTCTTGACGGACGAGGGCGACCATTTGGATCCACCGCGCGGCGTACGTTCGTGCAATCTTTCAAGCTGGACAGCGATCTCACGAAGCTTGAGGTCCGGGTTCGAAGAATGAATGCCAGCCACAAGCGTCATCAGGCGGTCTTCGGGAAGACGGGGCAGAGATTTTTTCAGCAGCGCCGGATCCGCCATGCGTTCAGACACCATCCACTTCACAGCTCGGCGAAGACGTTCTGGCGTCCATTCGAGGCCGCGCTGCTTGAGCACTCGTGCGATGTCGTCCCATGTGTGATCCGGCCGCATGCGCCGAACGGTCGGAAGCCATTGGTTCGCCGAGGCCTGGATGCGATCGCCATATGCCGCTTTCTGGGCCGCGGTCATCCTGGCCAACACCTCGGGGCGTTTTTCCCGGATGCCGGGGTTGCCGGAAAGCTTTCCCTTGGACTTGGCTGCCCGGATACCCGCCTTCGTTCGTTCGGAAATGAGCGCGCGTTCGAGCTGCGCCACGGCGCCGAGAACCTGAAGGGAAAACATTCCCTGCGGCGTCGACGTGTCGATGGGATCGCGCAACGACCGGAAATGCGCGCCCTTCACCGTCAGATCCTCGATAACCTCAAGCAGATGGCTGACCGAGCGCGCCAAACGATCAAGCCGTACCACAACAAGCGTGTCGCCGGCGACGATCTCGCGAACGAGTTTGGAAAGGGCAGGCCGGGCACGGGAGGCGCCGGATCCGTGTTCTTGGACGATCATATCGCACCCCGCCGATCGCAAATCGATTTCCTGGGCTTCCGTCGCTTGCTCGTCCGTAGACACGCGTGCATAGCCGATCAGCCGGCCCTGTGGTCGACGGGAAGCCTTATTCTTGGTGTTAGCAGCCATTTGCAGTGCCTGAGGAGTGTTAAAGAGCATTTTTCCAAACGTAGAGGATAAGGATAAACGATCGTTTGTAAACGTCTCTTGGTCCTTTGGAGTCAAAGTAAACACGTCGCAAGTGGCTGGAAAACAGTGGTTTTCATCGATGTCACGTCCATCGGCGCTAATCCTGTACAGTTCGAACGCCTTGGCAGCTCTAAATAGTACGCGCGCGAGAAAAAGTATCTGCTATGATTGAAGTGTATGCTATTATAGCTTCAAGATGGTCTAAATAGATACGTTAAAACAATGAGATATGAAATTGGCGATTTGCCTTTGACAGTGCTGCTTCCGGCTATCGCAAGGGCAGAAGATCAAATCGCGCGTCTGGACGAAATTGTTCGTCGCAGCCCCGTCAGGCAGGGCTTTACCGAAAGGTCTCACTTCACCGAGGCGGCCGCAAGCATGTGGATCGCAGGCGAGCTTGTCCACATCGAGGATCTCGTTCTCCACGACGCAAATCGGGATGTGCGTACCCCGACCCACGAAATCACCATCGCACATTCGATCCTGAGAGCGCGGCGGCGCATCGAAAAAGCTGACCCTGACTGGGCGACGAGCAGGGCTGGGATCGTAAACCTGGTGGGGCGGTCAGAGGGCTCTGCGGAACGAGAGTCGGTAGGGAAGGGGAGATCGCCCTTGCCCGCCGAACTGACGCTGAACGAAGAGGACAACTGTTTCGCCGCGGAGATGGCCGAAATCGATGCAGTTCTTGATCGGTCGACCCGCGCACTCGAAGCGGTGGTAACGGTGGAGGGCAGCAAGGCGGATCCTCTGATGGTCGGTGAGCTCGTTGTCCGGGATCCGGGATGGGACGAGGAAGGGCGCCTTTCGGCTTGGAGAGCGGTTCTGGCTCAGGCTGACGCCTTGCCGACTACCTTGGCGGCCGCAGTGATATGGGACGCATGGGAAAGCATGGAGCCATTGCAGCGGCAGCATTGGCTTGGTACCCAACTCGTGAATTCATATTTCCGGGTGCGCGGAAAGGTGTCCTCGCACCTGTTTGGCATCTGCTCCGGTCTTAAAGCTGTGCCGCGGGAACGGCGGCGATCACACAATCGCGTATCACGAGTGCTTGCCGGGCTGGATGCAATGGCGAGCAGCGCTGAACTGGCCATGAAGGAAGTCATTCGGCTGGGACAGGCGAGGGAGCACCTCGAGCGAAAACTGAAGGGAAAGCGCTCGTCCAGCAGTTTGCCGCGCGTTGTGGACTTGCTGATGACGCGACCGATCGTGTCCTCGTCGATGATAGTCAAGGAATTGAAGGTTAGCCATCGTGCGGCGCTCGATCTCGTCGCCGAACTCGGCGTTCGGGAAGTGACGGGGAGAGGAAGCTTCCGTGCATGGGGTGTGATTTGATGTGAAGGCGGCAAACATGGTCGGTGCGAGAATTGAACGAATTGAGGCGGTCGCGTCCTCGCGCGTTTAGATGTTTCTGGTCATAGAATTCCTTTTGTTTCGCGGCTCATTCGTGGCGACGCATGTCGCAAACGACACGCATTCGCCGCCGTAAAAATCCGCAGGAGAGGGCGGCAACGTTCATTTGAACTCAGTTAAATAGATCGTCTTGATGCCGTCCGGCGTTAGGCCAGTACGACGCAATTCAGCCTCACAGCGCTCTTGAAGAGCCTCCCTGTCTCCGGGTTGCCCAATTAGATAGACATAGAGATTGCGGACCGCTCCGACGAGCTTTGTCACTTCCTCCAATTTGAGGGCGTACGTTCCCTGGGTGCTTGCTTTCCGATCGGCGATGGGCTCCGGAAGCGCCGAAACCCGCAAAGACTGCCTTCCGGGATAGCATCGCCTGAACCATTGCTCGGCTTCTAGGAGTTGAGCATGGTCGTTCTTGTAGAGCGGGTTGTCCTTCTCCTTGTCGCTTTTGGCTTCTATGACGAAATCGAACAAACCGCTCGTTCGCCACAAAACATCAGGCCCTGTTTTGTGCACTGCTTCCGGCCGCTCGGCGTCAAAACCAAGATATGCTCCAAGGTTCTTTAACGCTTCCTCATATTGGAAAGGGGAGGCGTCGGGCACTAAAGCCGAGACCGCTTCGTTATAAGCAGGAATGAGCGATCCACGACGTTGATATTCGAGGATTCGGCTAACAATCGCCATGGATTGTGGACCAGCCATTGGTCGCGGAATGTAGGCCGGTCGGATGCGAGGTGGGATATGGTTGTTGTTGGTTGCGAAAGCTGACGTCTGAAGTCGCTGACCTTTGTGATCATCATTCATATGGAAAGCGATGCGAGCTGCCAACGAGGAAAGCCATGCCCTTCTCTGACCATCCTGGGCAAGGTCTGGTGAGGAAATCAGGTGTTCGAGTTCTTGAATGGCGCTTTCATACTGTCCCACTCTTTCCAGCCGGAAAGCCCTGCGCTCAGCACCGGCGACCTTCAGCGACAGTTCGTCGATCCCCGGGGGCCGGGTGGCGGCTGCCAACTCTGACGCATGGTAGGCAACCCAATCCGGATCCCTGTTCAAACACTTGAGCATCGTTTCGCCAATTTCCTGATAGCTGGCGACAGCCTCACTCACTTCCTGTCCCACGTTGAGTTGTACCCGGCTGCTCGCGGTCAGATGCTCAAGGTTCTTCTTGCGTCCGATCCATGCAACCAAATCGCTTCCCGTCAGGACGACCACGCAGAAATCGCCGCCCCCCCTAGAGCCGCGCCCTAGGCCCTGCTCGATCCGCTGGGCCAACAACGAGTTGACCGCGGAATCTGCAAGAACACTCGTCCGAAACATATCGTAGTCGGTCGTACCCTGTGGCAGGCCATCCATAATCAGCAGGCGGCAAGACTGACCAGCCAAATCAATGCCGTCGTACCGGTTAGCAAGAACGATCGGACCCTTGAACGATCCGGCCTGCATATCTTTTATACGGTGGCTAACCGCTTCACTTGTCTCTGGATATTCCGCAGTATCCAACCATCCTTTGGCAACGGTCCCGGACGGCGCCAAAATCGCGACGCCGGCGTAACCGGCAATCCATTTCGCGATCTGTTTAACCATCGGTGTGATAGCGACATTGCCGAGCGGCATCAGCTCGGGCACCAAGATCATGCGCTCGCCTACACCCGCGAGCGATGAAGACTGAATCGGTCTGCCAACTGCAGCAGGGGAGGCACCGAATGTGCGAACAATCTCGCTGTCGTCCGAAATCGTAGCAGACATGTAGATCCGGCGTTTAGCGTCATCGAACGTCGGAAGAAGATCAACCGGCGGAAAGGTGGGGGTGATCGTCACCGATTTGCGGCTGAAGAGGCAGTGGCACATGGCCAGATTGTCACGTAGGAGAGGCCATATGTAGGGATCGACGCCCTCGACATGCTGTGAAAGAAATTCCCGAACTTCGGGGACCTTGGACAGCCAAGCCCAGCTGGGGACCTCGATCACGCCGAAGTCCTTCCCCCTCGTGATGTCAGCAAAGGCGCCGCCTCGTCCGACCTCGTCGAACGCGCCCCTGAAACGATCCGCCATCTCCTGATAGACCTCGAGGTGGTCTTTCGATGTGATCGTCAGGCTGAATGCTTTACGAACAGAGGAAAGCGCGACGTGCGCGTCGTCTAAGATGATGCCTCCGACTTTCACTGCCGGTTTGGCGGAACCTCGAACACCAAATTTGCTGCGACCACTGAAAAGGCTCTCGTAGGCCCCCACGAGAACGGCGTTACCATCAAGAAACTCGGAGGCTAAAGGCTGCCCCCTCGTGTAGGGCACCGCGCGGATTCCATATTCAGTCGCTTTGGCAATAACCTGTTCGACGAGCTGGGTAGTTGGTGCGAGATAAAGAACGGGTTCACCGAGTTCATTCATGGTTGATTGTGCCATGAGAAGCGCAACCAGGGTCTTTCCTCCCCCCGTATGCAGTTTTACAACGACATCCTTGTCGTTTCTCCGGGATGGATACCAAGCATCGAGAGCTTCGGCTTGGCTAACATAAAGGTCATTGATCCCGACGGCTTTCGGCAGGGAATGAAAGATATCTCGTGGGGCGACGGGCTTCGGCTTTGCCTTGTCCTCGCGAAGCTTTTTGAAATCGACCACCTCTTGCCCCCCATTTTACCGACAGTTCTGCTTTAACAGATGTATGCCCAAGAGAGAGGCATTGAAAATACCTACTACTTAGAAAGACGTGTTGCAGGTTATTTTTTCGGCGGGCGTTACTGACGCCTAACGATATGGCAGGAGCAGGATGACAAACCATGTTTTCTGCATCCACTAATTCACAGACGTCCAAGGTTGAAAGTCAGAAATCAATTCTGTCCTCTCGCATTTCACCACCAAGGCCAAATAAATACATGGAGCCATAAAATGACAACAGATCGCTCCGCGGCGCACCGTCGATTCGTTGTGTTAGCGCCTCGGCCACCACGCCGACGTGCTTTACGAGTGCGTCCAGATGTTGCTTTGTTGGTTGGTTCCTATCTCCAAGCGCTGCCTTCAGCGCATACAGCCGTTCAAGCGGCGCTGGATGGGTCTCGGATACCGAAAACCGAGGTATGTCGAGAAATCGGGAGCCCAAAAGTTCAATTAAGTGGAGGAAGAGAAATATGTGATAGGCGCCGTTGGAAAGGCGGAGTTTTGCATCTTTATCCGACCCGATGGCTGTAATCGCGTGGAGGTCAGCACTGAATTCTAGATCGTGGTTATAGGTTTTTAGATCCTCCAGATTTTCGGTCGAAGATGCTTCTTCCATATGACCTAGAAGCAAATGACTAAACTCATGCCCGAATGTGAATTCGAGCATGTCGTCTACATCGCGCTTGATAGCAGCGTCCACACTCGCTGGAAGTTTAGCTCGCGGATCGATGTCAAAGTCCTGGGCTTCTGACCCTATCATCGTCCGCAGGGCGATTAAGGCTGCATCAATCCGGTCGCCCATCGGAAATTCATAGTGTGCGCCATGAAAACATACAGTCATGAAATAGAGGAAGTAGCGCAACGCTTCGGAGACGATGATCACCTCGCCTACCAGGGATTTTAAGCAAGCCGCGTTCACTTCCAGGGTTGGGACGTAGCCATATGGGATTGAGCGAGCGGATTTTCGTAAGGCCTTCGGCAGTCGCTCAAGATAGCGTCTCGGAGCCAAATTGACGGTTTCGTAATAGGACGTCAGAGTCCAAGGGCGACCGTTCTGCTGGAATGCACGCTTCCGGTGGGCAAGCACCCTCGTAACTCGAGGAGAATCGGCAACGGAGTTAGCCCGAATTCGCAGCAAGTAGTCATGCGCGCTTCTCAACGACCTCAGCCGGAGAATCTCATTCTTAGAGCAGAAGGGCGCATAAACCAGTTCTTCGTTGCTGAGATCTGGATCGCGTGGTTCGATCCCTGTGACGTAGAACTCGCCACGTTCATCGCCGATGATGAAACCATTCGCGGCGCGGCGCGCTCCGGGAAATTCCTTCAGCCATTTCCGTATTTCGTGCTCTTCCATTGCGAAACGACAACCCTCGTGCCAAGTAGAAAAATACGCAAACTAAAAAGTCCGATAGTAATACGCGAATAAGCCTAACTGCCCGTCTGTAAATCAGGTCGATAAAAAGAGGGTAAGTTTGCCATCAAATCTCTAAGGGCCTCAGTGCTGGCCGCTCCCGAATCTGAGGGCAACAATCTGGACAAATCGGACAATCCGCATTATCTTGGCTGTAGTCAAGAAGGAAGACGAAGATGGTTGCTGTCACCCGTAAAACGCAGATGGGCGCAAAGCTAGAAGTCAATCCAGCTGCGGTAGCCGATGTTCTCAAGGTTCTGGCCCGACACAATCCAGGCCTTTCAAAGCCGGCTCTTGCAGCGACTGGCAGGGTCATGGCCGTGGTCTCTGCGGTAGCAGCGCGCCTTTCTGTCGAGCAACAGCGTCGGATTGCCGACGACGAAACGGAACTCGCCCATATTGTGGAAGCCGCCGTCGCCGAACTGGCTGCGAAGCCAGGTCATGTGCTCGCGGAGGTATCGGTCGAAAAACCTGTGGAGGTCAGCCGAGGTGGTGGTCTGGGGCAATCGGTAGACATTGAGGAAGGGCGCCGCAGGCTCGACGAATTTGCGACGCCAACCCGCATCGAAGACTGGGCCGGTCCGGTCGCCGGTCCGGGCGATATCGAGAAGAAGTTCGGCACGAAGCGATCGACCCTGCACGACTGGCACAAGCGCGGAGCTGTCGTCGGTCTGCTCAGGGGCGAGCGAAAGCATGTCTTTCCCCTGGCTCAGTTTGTGGATGGTCGGCCGGTCGAGGGCATGCCTCAGGTCACCAAAATCATCCGCAATCCGCGTGTAGCGTGGCAATGGTTGATCCAGCCGAAGCCAAGCATAGGCGGAACGCCGCTCGACAATCTCAAGATGGGCAATCTGGACGAGGTTCTGGATGCAGCTGAGCGCGATTTTGGTTGAGCTGAATCGTGAAACTTGATCCCCAAACGGTTCGGGAGCTCGCGCTTGCCTTTCTCCCGCAATCTTATGTCCGCATTATACCTGTAGCCCACATGTCGACCCCGCTTGGCATGGGTTTCGGCCAATCGCGATTCTCGAGCCCCAACCAGATGTTCCGACTGCTTTATGCCGCATATGATCTCGCGACCGCGATTGCGGAGACGATTGTGCGCGACCGCTTCGAGGGGACCCAGGAGCGAGTGCTGGATGAGAGCGAAATCGAGGACTGGTCGGTCACTGAGGTGACGGCCACGGATGCTCTCATTCTTCTCGACCTGCGCACGACCGGCCTCCTGAGGTTGGGCGTCAGCACGGACGCAGCCCGGGGCAAGGAACATCAGGAAGGGCAGAGACTGAGCGAGTCGATCTTTCGATCCTATGCTGTCGATGGATTGCTCTATTCCTCACGCCTCACGGCGGCAGATTGCGTGGCGGTCTACGATCGAGCTGTCGGTGAGAAACTTGTCGCCTCTCCGGCGGTCGAGTTGGTTCGTCAAGCCGACCTGATACCCGCCCTGCGGTCTATCGGGGTGTCGATCCGGGCTGGGCGTTAGGCATGCCCGTTACAGTCACTTCCGCAAACTTCTCGGGGCGATTTACGGCGTTGAATGGCACGAAAACGTTGCCAGCGACACATGCCGACATCATCCGCTCGTTGCTGACCGTCGGCTATCCCAGCCGTCGAGCCGCTGTCCGTACCGTTGGCCCCTGGCGGGAGAAAATGCTGGTCGCGATGGCGACGGGCTATCTGGATGCCTCCTTGAACACGACGGCCTATTTTCGGAGTTTGGAGCAGTCGGAGAAGGTGGGGGTTTCGTTCCTTTTCGGCGAGGCATTCACGCACTGGTATGCTCAGAGTCAGATGAGCGTCCAGTATCTCGTGCATGTCGCCGGTCTTGCCTCCTGCCGATGGGGATCCCCATCGGCTCCGGTCGTGCCGAAGGCTGGCGCAGCGCCTCCTCCTCCAAAATCGCGTCCCGACTTTATCGGCATCAAGCGAAGGGAACGCCACGTGTTCGAGAGTAAGGGTCGCATCCGAGCGCCAGCCGCAAGCACCGTTGCGAAGGCACTGGGGCAGGTTTCGGCGCTTCACACGGTCAACGGACGGGCGCCGACCACGCGCTGTGCAAGCTTCTTCATGTTCAAGGCCGGTGGTGCAGAGGGCAGAGTGCTGGATCCGCCGGCAAAGGGTGACGGCATCACCGTGACGTTTGATCTCTTCGAAGCGATTACACGAGCCTACTCCTTTATCCTCGATCAGCCGGTACTTGATCTATCCGATCAGGTTGGTGCGGGTTATGTCGGCCGCGAGATCGATGATGGTGTGTTCTTGGGTATCGACAAGGAAATCCTTGCCTTGGTACAAGAGCGGCCCCCGACTGAAGCAACGCGTCGCAGGCGTGTCGCCCAGGTCTTCTCTGCCCTTGAAGATCGGTCGCAGAACTATGCGGGTCGGCAGGATAGAAGTGTTTCGTCCGGCCTTGACGGGGTCCTGCTTCTTGACCGCCGTTCGCCGCGCGCCCTTCGACGCTTCCGGACGCAGGGTTAAATGGCCGACTTTATGTCGGGGTGTTGGTTTCACCTCCTGACCAGCAATTTCATGTGATTTACGACAACCCTATAATTCCATCAGAGATGCTCGCTCCATGACGACCCTTCTCGGCCTCACCTATATCTCAAATGAAAAAGTGCCGCTCGCGGACCTGGACGACTATGTAACCGTCCACGTGCCGAGTGCTGGGTTTGATCAGCACCTCGGAAATCATTCACCATGGTTTTGGTCGATCGATAGGAGAGGCGGCGGCGTGGATTTCAAGCAAGGGAAATATGACTATTGGGTGCGCCGGGTCGGTTCCAACCAACCAATAGGTTTTCCGGTGCTGACATCGACCTCAAAAGAGGAGGGCTGGATCTCAGTCATGGACGGCCGACATCGCATAATGGCAATTGTCGATAGCGGTCGGCAGGCCTTTGCAGCGAGACTTCCCAGACCAATGCTGGGAACGGCGCAAATGATAATTCCAGGCCTCGAAATCTTTGATCTGTAGACTACAGACGGCGCCGAGGCGCCCCCTGTCAGACTCCTCCGTCGACGACCATCGAAGTCGGGAAGCCACCATGAGGCTTCGCAATGAACGCTAGGCGCGCTTTGCGGAGTGGCCACGTCTTATCTCGCCACCAGTAAAACTCCAGATGCGATCTGCCCTGCGCGCGGATTTCCGACTCGATATCGCGGCTCTCACGTGAACCCGGGACAGCAAGAAAAGTTCCCGTCACGATGCAACGGGTGCTGCCCCTTACAGTGGCCTCGGTGTCGAAGACGGCGTCGCTGATGCAAACGCCCATGAAATCCCTGCTGCGCTGGCCTTTAGGGGTCTCAATGATGAGATCACCAGACGTGCGGTCAAAGTAGATTTTCACTCGGCTGCCGATCTCAGGTGGCTGACGAGAGACGTGCGGTATATCCATTTTCTACTCCTCTGGAGACTGCGTTGGCACCTGTGGGACGGTCGCAAACACACCCGGGGAGCTGTCTTGCACCGCCGGTAGGTCGAAACGCGGATCAGTGAGATCGAGCGCGCCAGACCGCATCAGAGGCTTCTCGAGCCGATCGAATATCCATTTATCTGCCTGTGACGTGAGCGCCATATGCGGTTTTCTCATGATGGCGCGCCGCGGATTGAGATTGCCGCCACTGCCGGCGTTCAGATTGCGTTGAGTTGGCGCAAAAGAATCCGGACCAAGTTCGATCATCATATCGACCATGGACACGTCTGCCGAAAGAGGTCCGTTAATGACACATTGGCCCGAGCGATGCCTGAAACCACTCCCTAAGTGCGACGATGTCAGCTCTTGTTTCTAACCCAATAGCGCAGGCAAAGTGATAGGCATCTCCGGCAAGCTCCCCGGAAAAAGGCGCTATCAGCAAGCCCGCAGCAAGCGCATCCGCTACCAGAACCCGGCTGGCTATGACCACGCCTTGTCCCGCGATAGCCGCCTGGACGGCTAGCATGCTATCGGGAAAGCGGGGTCCGACACTGGTGTCGACGTCGGCCACACCGGCCTGCGCGCACCAGCGCAACCAGTCTGGTTCCGGCGAGGGCCGGTTTCGTCCGTCGATATGAATCAGTATAGCGCGCCGCAGATCATCAGGGTGGGACAGACCGAGCCGTGCGCTACAAACGGGTGTCATCACGTCACGGCAAAGGTAGGTACTGACCACGCCGGGGAAGGGACCACGCCCGTAACGTATTGCAGTCTCGACACCACCCGCCCGCAAGTCCTCGACGGAGTTCGACGTATGCAGCCGGAGATCGATCATCGGAACAGCCTGGCGGAGCGTGTCCATCCGCGGCACCAGCCAGTGGCTGAGAAAAGCAGTGGTGGATGAGAGGGTGACTGTCGTCGGGGTCGTATCTGCCAGCAGTCGCGTGACTGCTCTTTCGATTTCGCCGAAACCAGAGGCCGTCGCCTCGTACAGGGTCTTGCCCTGCGGCGTTAACGTCACCGCTCTCGGCGACCGGTCCAGGACGCGCAGGCCCATATGGGCTTCGAGTTGCTTGATCTGATGGCTGATGGCCGTCGGCGTCACCGAGAGTTCTTCAGCCGCCGCCTTGAAACTCGCCCGCCGTGCAGCGGCTTCGAAAGCGCGAAGGGCGGACAATGGCGGCAAGCGAGAGCGACTCATGCTGAATCCAGTTCACCTTGAAGCTGAGTAATTTGACTTTTTCTATTTGTATAAGCGGCTGTACAGTGCTGATCGTCAAACCCTATCAAAATAAACTCATTCAAGGCAGCAGGGAAAATGGTCGAACTGGTCGCAGGTCTCATTGATGTCTTCGCAGACGCGCCATTGACCGGCAATCCGCTCGCGGTGGTGCAGGACGCCGACGACCTTACCGATGATGTGATGCGGCGGATCGCCGGTGAATTCAATCAGGCCGAGACCACCTTCATACTTCGGAGCGCACGTGCCGATTGGAAACTGCGGTCGTTCACCGCAAGCGGTGCGGAAGTGTTCGGTGCGGGCCACAACGCACTCGGTGCGTGGCTCTGGCTAGGAGAACATGGGAATCTCGGTTCGCTGACGACCGCCCGGACCTTTCAGCAGGAGATCGGTCAGGATGTTCTGCCGATCGAGCTCGAATTGATCGGCGGTCGCGTCCACGGCCGCATGCGCCAGGCGCCGCTGCGCTTGTCGGACCCGCTCAGTGATGTCGCGCCTCTCGCCGACGCCCTTGGCCTCGGTCTGGGCGACATTCTGTCAGAACCGCCGCCACGTCCCGCTGACACCGGCGCGGCTCATCTGATGGTGCGCGTTCGCAATGCCGGCACGGTTGACGAGGCGCGACCCGATGCCGGCAAGCTCCTCGCCGTTCTGAGAAAGACGGCGGCGGAAGGCTGCTATGTCTATGCGTTCGATGCCGAAGCACCGAACACTGCCTACGCCCGGTTCTTCAATCCAACCGTTGGCCTGTGGGAAGATTCTGCGACCGGAACCGCCGCTGGCCCTCTGGCGGCGTATCTTGCAGCCACGGGAAACCTCAGGAACAACGAATTGGTGATCGAACAAGGTACCAAGATGGGCCGCCGCAGCATTCTGCATATCCGGCTGAAGCCCGAACCGGAACTCTCCGGGACAGGCATTGTCGTGTTGAGAGGCGTGATCCGGCTTTAATGCTTGCACCCGGTCCTAGCGCCCGTACCGATCCTTCAAACTCCAGCAAGCCGGCGCTGTGACGTCTCCTGGTTCTGGGGCGACGACTTTATCGTGCTGCCGCCCTTTATGCGAGCCAACGGCGCTCTCTTCCTCGAACACGTGATGCCAATTCTTTAGGATCGCGGCATTTTCCATAACGACTGTACCGGCGGCGCCGACGCGAGACTTTTGCCCTGCCGCTCCCCAAAGCCAGTACGTGATGGCCCGCAGCAAAAAATCTGCATTTGAACAACTTAGAAAACTCACTTTGCTTCCTCGTGCCCATAAAAGAGAACAACATTTCATGACTTTATACATAGATTTTATAGACTGGCAGGCTCAGGCTCGTTTTAAGTCCATACCGTAAGGCACGCGGAAAACGAGGTTCACCCTACAATTGCGACGAGGAGGTTGGATGACAGCCAACGGTCTGTCCATTCTGGTGCGTTCAATTCGAGAGACGCCCTTCTCCTCGGCTCTCATTTCCTGGACGCCAAACGCAACGTCGTGGCAGCCGGGAGGGCGGAGGGATCGTGAGTAAGCAAGCTGTCTCTACCACCATTGGTCATTCAGTTCCGTCGTATCGCCCGTTCGCGCTCCTCTCCGCGTTCGCCGTTCGAGTGGGGCCGCTTGTGGTGCTCGTCACCGTTTGGCAGGTGGCATGTGATTTTGGAGCCGTGCGACCCGTGTTGCTGCCGGCCCCATCAACCATCGTTCGCACCATATGGAACATGACATTGAGTGGGGAGCTTGCCGAGCATGTGGCGGTAAGCAGCGCCCGTGTGCTCCAAGGATTCGGCATCGCCGCTGTGCTCGCCCTCGCGCTTGGCATCGTTATGGGGCTCATCGGGCCGTTGAACCGGCTGGCTGATCTAATGGTGCAGGTGTTAAAACCCATCCCGCCTATTGCCTGGATCCCGCTGTCCATCCTGTGGTTCGGTATTGGGGAGGAGGCCAAAATTTTCATCATCGTCCTCGGCGCCTTTTTTCCCATTTTAGTAAGCACTCTTGACGCTGTCCATCAGACTGATGTCCGCTATGTGGAACTAGCTCGGGTGCTGGAAGTGCCACGGCTCAACTTCATCCGTCAGGTGATGATCCCCGGCGCCCTGCCGCAGATCATGTCGGGGCTCAGGCTCGGCATCACCATGTCTTGGATGTGTGTTGTGGCAGCCGAGCTGATCGCAGCATCGAGTGGCATCGGATTCCTCATCATGGACGGCCGCGTAATGTCGAATGCCAGCGTTGTGCTTGCGGGAATGATTACCCTCGGCGTCCTTGGCAAGCTGACCGACGATGCCTTACGCTTCGCTGAGCGACGTCTGGTGCGCTGGCGCGCCGGCTTCAGCGGGTTATGAGGGGTGATATGACCGCTGCCGCATTCCCTACAACACCCCCCGCCGCTACCGATCATACGCTGCTGGTCCAGGGCGTCTCCAAAAGCTTCAGTCGGCCTGACGGGTCGGAAGTGCGTGCTCTGGACCATGTGGATCTCGTTGTACGGGACGGCAGCGTCACCTGCATCATCGGTGCAAGCGGCTGCGGCAAGAGTACCCTGTTGCGCATCGTCGCTGGCTTGGAACCACAGTTCGGCGGGACGGTGCTGCTGGGCGGTCGGCCGCTGAAGGGACCGGGCCTCGACCGAGGCATCGTGTTCCAGGACCACCGCCTCGTTCCCTGGATGACGGTGGAGGCGAACATCGCCTTCAGTCTCCACCGTTTGCCCAAGGCGGAGCAGCGGCGAGTCGTGACTGAGAAGTTGAAGCTGGTGGGCCTTGAAGGATTTGGGCGGTCCTATCCGCACCAACTGTCCGGTGGTATGGCGCAGCGCGTCGCCATCGCGCGCGCGCTTGCGCACCAGCCGGAGTTGCTGCTGCTGGACGAGCCCTTCGGTGCGCTCGATGCGCTGACCCGCCTCCAGATGCAGGACGAGGTGCTGCGCATCCGCCATACTGACAATCTGACCACCGTGCTCATCACACATGACATCGAGGAGGCCATCTATCTCGCAGACGAGATCGTGGTGTTCTCTGATCGTCCCGGCCGTGTACGTGCGCGGTTTACCGTGGAGCTGCCCCATCCGCGCGACCGCGGCGATCCCGCCTTCGCCCGTCTGCGCCATGAGTTGCATGCCCAGTTTTTCCACCACCGCAATTAGCTCATTTTGAAAGAAAGTCGTCCAAGATGCTAAAAAACATTGCCAAAACTGCCACTGCCTTGGTCGCCGCCGCACTTCTCTGGTCCGGTTCCGCTGCAGCGGAGACCGTAAACATTGGATTCATGCCGTTCGTGCCTTATTCCGCCATCCTGCTGGCCAAACAAAAAGGTTGGGTAGATGAGGAGTTTACCAAGGCCGGCTTGAAGGACGTGGAGGTAAAGTGGCACCAGTTCGCGGGCGGTCCGCCGGTGAACGAGGCCTTCGCCTCGGGCGCTCTCGACATTGCCGCGCTGGGCGACACGCCCTCCCTCATCGCCTTCGCCAATGGCATCGATACTCGCTTTGTAGGCCTCGCCTGCAAGGGGGCCAAGGCTGAGGCGCTGGTAGTGCTCAAGGACAGTTCGGTGAAGACAGTGAAAGACTTGAAGGGCAAGAAGGTCGCCACCCTGCGCGGCGGCAATGTACATGAGCTGCTGGTGCTGGTGCTGGCCGAGGCCGGCCTGAAGATTTCCGACGTGGAGTTTCTCAATCTTGGCCTGCAGGACATGGGCATCGCCCTTACCAAGGGCGACGTCGATGCCGTCCTGGTGTGGGAACCGCTACTTACCAAATTGGACAGCGAGGGTGTCTCGCGTACCCTGCGAGACGGCGCCGGCCTGAAGAGTAACCTCAACCCGATAGTCGCCTTAGGCAGCTTCGCCGCCAAGCATCCGGATGTGCTGAAGGCATATTTGCAGGCGGTAAAGCGCGGGGCCGAGGCATTGCGCTCTGATCCGGCCGGTTCAGCCCAGGTCCTCGCGCCGGTAGTGGGCCTGACGCCAAAGCAGACTGAGCTCGCCTTCTCCCGTTTCGAGTGGAAACCGACCGTAACCGAGGCGGATCAGGCAGAGCTGGCGGATTCCGTGAAGTTCCTCCTGGACAACCACTTCATCAGGCAAACCTTCGAAGTATCCAACTTCGCGGATCAGGCCTTTTTCAATTTCTAACGCGAGGCAGAGGATGCCCGAGAAAATCAGGTCAAATGCGTTTCTTATGAATACCACCGGTCACCTCGTTCCGAGGCTTTGGCGGCATCCGGAGGATCAGACCCGGAACTATTGCGATCTTGATTTTTCGACCAAAAACGCACGTTCACGCGACTTGGGTCTGGTCAGCAATACGAACACGCGTTCAGCGAAATGAGAAGGGTATGTTGATGGGCGTTCGCCAAGTATTCGGTCTTGGGCTGATGATATCAGACCCAATCACTACGGCAGATCTTGTTACGGTCGCCCGAACGGCTGAAAAGGCTGGGTTCACGACACTGACTATCGGGGGCAGGGAAACCATCCTGGATCCAACAACAATCCTGGCCGCGCTGGCGGCCAGGACCGAGCAGATCGGGCTGGTTGCGGCGGTGAACGTCGATACGGCTCTGCCTTATGATTTTGCACGCCGTCTGGCGTCTCTTGATCACCTCTCGAGTGGACGGGCAGGCTGGAAGCCATATTCGACTGCCGATGAGCCTGACGAAGCCCGGATCGCGGAGTTCGTGCATGCCGTCAGCCACCTCCTGGATAGCTGGGATGACGATGCCGCCGTTTACGACAAGGAGAGTGGAATTTATGTCGACATCAGCAAGGTTCATCGGCTCGATCACATCGGGGAATATTATAGGGTAGCTGGCCCGCTCGATATACCACGCGCCCCTCAAGGTCGACCGGTCCTGGTTCGAGAGGTCCTCGCTGCCGATCTTGCCGAAGGCGCATGGCCCACGGCGGACATCATTGAAATCGTTCCGGTCCCCGGTCAGAGCACGAACAAGCCCCTCGCACCTCGTGCCGAGGGAAATACCACCCTCCTAAGTATCGTTGCAGACACTGGCGATCTCGCGTCGATGCATGCACTGCTCAACGATGGGGACGTTGATGGAGCGACTGTCCGTGTAGCGCCACGGATCGATGCCGTCGCGCGGGCGGCGAGAGATATTGGGTTATGGTCAAAGCCGCGCGGAAGCAATTTGCGTGACACGCTTGGGTTATCCCGTCCGGAAAGCCTGTTTGCCCTTAGAAGAAATGGAGTTTCCGCATGACCAGCCGTCCTCTCGCTCTTCTGGTCAATCCCCTGCTGTGCGGCCACCACGAGGCAGCCTGGCGGACGGAACGCGCACAGCCCGAGCGGATTCACAGTCTCGATTACTTCCAGCAACTCGCCCGGACTGCCGAACGTGGACGATTCGACGCCGTGTTCATGGCCGACTTTTTCATCTTCAATCCTGCGGTCATGTACAGCCCGCGTTGGGAAGTCGAACCCGTCACGCTCTTGTCTGCGGTCGCTCAAGCAACCGAGAATCTCGGTTTCATCGCCACGGGCTCGGCGATCTTCTCCGATCCGGTTGAGGTCGCCCGGGTCTTTTCGACCTTCGACCATGCCACTGGAGGCCGCGCTGCCTGGAACATCGTGACCTCGGGCGAGCCGGCGGCCGGTGCCAACTACGGCCTCGATAAGCCGATCCCCCATGCCGAGCGCTATGAATTGGGCGCGCGCAACACAGAACAGGTGCTCGCATACTGGGACGGCGCACCGGTCCCCGACGATGTTGCACCGATTGCCCGTCCGGTCCAGGGCCGCCCGGTTCTGGTGCAGGCCGGGTCTTCCGCCACGGGGCGAGATTTCGCGGCCCGTTTCGCCGAACTGGTGTTTAGCGCCCAATGGAATTTCGAAGCTGGCAGGGACTTCAGAAATGACCTTAGGCGCCGCGCCGTGACGCATGGCCGAAACCCCGATGATGTGCGTCTTATCCTGGGCCTCAGCTTTGTCATCGGCTCCACCGAGGCAGAGGCCCGCAGCAAGAAGAAGGCGCTTGACGACTTGATCCTGCCCCACGCCTCACATGGCTGGTTACAGAGTTTCGGTATCGACCTGACCGCGTTCGATTTCGACGAGCCCCTGCCGCGGACACTCGGGAACATCGATCTGTATGAGGGCATCAAGAGCCGCTTTTCGGTCATTTCATCCCTGGTTGACAGCACATCGCCACTAACCATCCGGCAACTGGCCAGCGCCTTGGCCGGAAGCCGCGGCCATCATCTTGTTATCGGCACGCCGGAACAAATCGCTGATGCGGCAGAAACCTGGTTTGTGGGAGGGGCGACGGACGGATTTATGGTGATGCCCCATGAATTGCCTGCGGAATTCGAGTTGTTTGTGGACGAGGTCATCCCGATCCTGCGTCGTCGAGGCCTCGTGGATCGCGATTATCGTGGACATACGCTTCGCGAGAACCTTGGGCTGCCCATCAGCCCGCCCGCGCCGTCATGGGCATTCCAGACATGAATATCGAACAGGGTTCCACCGGACAGCGGCGGCACAATTCCGAGCATGTTCGGGATACGCACGTCTTTAAAGACCTGTCAGTCGATTACGGACTTGCAAGCGGCGTGCAGGGCTCGCGTTCGCATCCCATGATGGTGGGCCTGTCATGACATATCCTTCGCAAATCCCCAACATCTCGACGCTGTTTGACCTTTCCGGTCGGAGGGCCGTCATCACGGGCGGCGCTCGGGGGATCGGGCGCGCTATCGCTGACGGCTTCTTAGAAGTGGGAGCTGATGTCGTCTGCATCGACCGTGGATGGGAAAGCTCTGACCTCCCGGCCGATAACCGGCAGATTGTCACGGCCGATCTTAGCGACCGTAGCGACCTGAAGCGCGGATTCGATGAAGCTGTGGAGCGACTGGGGGGCCAGATCGATGTCCTTGTCAACAACGCAGGCATCTGGGACGACACGCCGTCGCTCGATATGGAGCTTGAGATGTGGGACAGGATCATCGAGGTCAATCTGACTGCGGCCTTCGCGCTGAGCAGGCATGCAGCCAGGCTGATGCTTCCCCGAGGCCGCGGACGAATAATAAACATTGGCTCCATCCGCAGTCTGAGGGGAGGCCACAATGCGGCTGCCTATGCAGCCAGCAAGGGAGGGATCGCCTTGCTCACTCAGACCTTGTCGAATGAATGGGCACCTTCAGGACTAAGGGTCAATGCCATAGCGCCCGGCGCTATGGTCACCGCCCTGACTGAAAAGCTGCGCCACGATCCTGAAGTGGTCACCCGCTTCATCGAGCGCATCCCTGCCAGAAGATGGGGATCGCCCGCCGATGTGGCGGGCCTGGCGATCTTCCTGGCCAGCGACGCCTCCGATTATGTCACTGGTGCAATCATCCCCTGCGACGGGGGGTTCCTTGCCGGTTAATCGAGCGAAACACGTTTTTCTGGAAAAGCAGAGACCGGACCAAAGGAAAACAGGAACTGATGAAGTGGTCTCAATCCACGCAGCGCTGGCTCGTTCGAGGCGAAACGGTTCAACAGGAACGCCGGTAAAGTTTCATTCTCAACACGTGGGAAGAAAATCTTGAAGCAAGTAGAAGCTGATGAATTCGATTTCATCGTCGTCGGAGGAGGATCCGCTGGCGCTGCCGTCGCTGCAAGATTGGCTGAGCGTGCGGACTTGCGGGTTCTGCTCCTGGAAGCTGGTCGACAGCAGTCCGGCATCCGGTTCCGGCTGCCGATATTGACTCCGTTCGCGCTTGCGAAAGAGGATGCAGTCTGGAACTTCACGACATTGCCTGAACCCGGCCTCAATGGCAGGGAACTTGTCTGGCCGCGCGGCAGGGGACTTGGGGGTTCCTCTCTCATCAATGGCATGCTCTGGGTACGGGGAGACCCGGTGGAGTATGACCTCTGGGCTGCCTCAGGCTGTACCGGCTGGTCTTATGGCGATCTGCTGGATTTCTTCAAGCGCAGCGAAACATACATTCCCGGTGATCCGGCGAGCAGAGGGCAGCGCGGGGCTGTGACGGTTACCAGGCACCGTCCAGCAGATCCTCTCTCTGATGCCTTCCTGAAGGCTTGCGGTAACATGCAGGTATCACAGCAGGATGATTACAATGCGGGTATTTCGGAAGGCGCAGGCTATCTCCAGTTCAACCAGCGCCGGGGATTGCGTCATGGCACAGACCGTGCCTATCTCTCGCCCGCCAGCAGGTGTGCTAACCTGACCATTCGCGAAGGCGCTGTTGCAAACCGCATCCTCTTCGAAGGGAAGAGAGCGATCGGGGTGGAGTATCGCGCGGCTGATGGCCTGAGATGTGCCATCGCACGGCGGGAGGTCGTTCTATCCTGCGGCACCGTCCAATCCCCGAAGCTGCTTGAGCTTTCGGGTATAGGGGACGGTGAGGTGCTTGGCCGGGCAGGTATCGTGCCACTGGTGCACCTCCCGGGCGTCGGAGAAAATCTGCGCGATCACCTTAATGTGCGCGTCGGATTTCGTACCCGTTTCCGCGGCACCCTGAATGATGTCCAACACAGCTACGTCTGGAAGGTACGCGCCATGCTTTGCTGGCTTGCGCGAGGCGGCGGTCCCCTATCTACCATAGGGGCGACAGCCCATGCATTTGTGAGAACCCGGTCGGACCTCGAACGGGCGGACGTGAAAATCCAGATGCTGCATTTCAGTGCACCCCACAATACCGGAAATATCAGCGGACGTCTGGATGAGTTTCCCGGCTTCAGCATCTCGACGTTCGTCCTGAGGCCGAATTCGACGGGTTCCAGCCACATCCGGTCGGGCGCCGCCGCGGAGCCGCCGGCGATCGTTGCGAACTACCTTTCACACGAGGAGGATCTCCGCTCGATGCTCGGTGCCTTTCGATTCATCAACAGAATTGCCTCGGATTCGGTCTTTGATGATCTTATGGTCTCACGGGACAACGACCTCGCGGGTCTGCAGAGCGATCAGGACATCCTGGAATGGGCAAAAACAACCGGTCTGACGTCCTACCATCCCATCGGAACGTGCAAGATGGGTACGGATTCCGCAAGCGTCGTCGATCCGAGACTGAGAGTGATCGGTGTTGACGGACTGAGAGTCGTTGATGCGTCCGTCATGCCGACAATGCCATCCTCCAACACGCACGGACCCACCGTCATGATTGGGGAGAAGGGGGCGGCAATGATCCTGGAGGATAGTTTGTCGTGATAGTCGTTCGACATTGACAGGTTCAGCGTCTGTGGGTGCCGCCCAAATTCAGAAGGAGAATATTTTGATCCGAGACCTGGACCTGGTTCGCAATGACTTTTCTGTTTGATTAGGGATGATTGGTAACGTTCTGCCTAATTTCCTGCAATGCGTGTTAGCCATGCATCCAGGAGGCGTGCGATCGTCTCGGGTTGCTCTTCTTGTACGAAATGGATCCCAGCGCCTGCTGCTTCTATTTCCAAATTACGGATGGTAACCTGACTCCACTTCAATATGGCATCGGTGAGTAGAAAACCAGGTTTGAATGTCAGCAGTAGCTTGGGAGTATCGCTCGTATTGAGCCAGTTTACCGCCTGTTCCAGGAATGCCACAGTGCTTGCTGGCTCGCCATCCACAGGAAGATTGCGTGGTCCTGCGAGTATCGCCTTGCGCGAGTGCGGCGTCGGAAACGGCGTTTGGTATTGCCTTAGGTCCTCCGGCGCCAAAGGGGTAAGGAAAAACCAGGGGAAAAGCTCAGTCAGGAAGCGGTTTTCCTGCTGAACGAAGATTTCACCTTCGCCCGGTTGGCGCAGCTTCGCCCGGCGGGTGACGAATTCCGGTGACAGATCCACCGAATCAATGTTCCGTAACACTGGCTCGAAAAAGGCCACGGCTCGGACGCGGTCTGGATTCCGGCTGGCCCAGTTTAGTCCAAACGCTGCGCCATAATCCTGCAGAACCAGCGTCACATTCCTTAGGTCGAGGGCGTCGAACCAAGCGTCAACGTAACGCTGCTGATTCTCCAATGTGTATTCGATATCAGGCTTGCTAGATTGGCCGTACCCGATCAGATCGACGGCCAATAGCCGACCGTGTCCATGGAGACGGCGGAATATGTGGCGCCACAGATAGGAACTCGTGGGATTGCCGTGGAGAAAGACGATTGGCGCACCTGAACCATGTTCAACCGTGTGGATTTGCAGGCCGAATGCCGGCACATCATACGCTTTCGCGCCGTCACCAAAGGCGGAATGTGGTGATTTCTCAGTCATGTGACGGTGTTCCTTCAAGCCGAAACGAAGAACTGAGGGTCGGGAAGCACGTTCAATGCTATGGTCAAACGATTGCCGTAGGAGAAGAAAGCAGAGACTTCCAGCACCTCCAGAATCGCGGGTTCGCTGAAGCCAATTGCTCGGAGCCGGGCGAAGTCGTCACTGCCCACACTATGGGGCGTAGTGGCCAGCTTCTGCGCCAAATCGGCCAGCGCTCGCTCGCGTGGTGCCAACGTCACATCATTATGGTTTCGAGCAATCCGGTCCGCCAACACACGATCTCCAAGGGCGGCTGCCAACGCCGGGCGGTGGTTGAACACGCAATAGCTGCAGCCTGTCGCTACAGACGTCACGACTGCGATCAACTCACGCTCGGATGCGCTGAGATGGCTGTTGCTCTGGTCGAACAGGTGCTCATAGAAGGCCATAATACGCAGAGCGGTACCCGGATTGGCAGACAGCGCCGTCAGGAAATTCGGGACAAAACCGAACTTCTTTCGAATCCTCATATGGATGTCGCGCAATTTCTGGGGCAGTTCGTCCTCTGTCGGAACGCGAAGACGCGAAATGGGCTCTTCCAACTGCCCGGTCGATACGGGAGATGAAGTGACGGAATGGGGCGCTGTTGCCTGGCTCATAATGGAAAGTCTCCCGATTGTGGGGTTGAAGTCGAGATCGCTGTTAAAATCCCTTTGCGGCGACTACGTCCCCGATCGCCACGATGCGTCGAGTAGCAATGAGTCCGCCACGCCAACGAATCTTGCAAAGATCGCCATGTCATTCGGCGGCTTGCGCTGCCGGAGGAAAGACGCCGAGATGGATCTGGCCAATGAGGTCGTGGGTCGCGTCGCTGTTCGGCGGATGGAAGGGGCCGGAACGGACGTCGCGCGTCAGCCGCTCCAGTTCGTTTCGACGGAGCAACGAGCTAGCGCCGGCAACCTTGCTGGCGCGATCAACGATCCGGAGTGCCCCATCGACAGCGTGCTGTTTGGCGCCAAGCAATTTGGTTGGCCAGAGTAGCCCGTGATCCACGCCCTCGGTCCATTCCGCCGCTACGCGGCTGAGAAAAGCCCAAATACTATCGAGTTCTATAGAAGCCTTGGCGATTTCGACCTGTGTTTGCGGATGATGGGCATAGGTCCGACCGGAGAGTGCCGGAGAAACGCGGGATTTAGCCGTTTCCACCGCGATGTCGAACGCGCGATTGGCAATGCCGTAGTACACAGCACCGATCGGAAGAACAGCCGAAGCAATGATGCCGTCAACAAAAGGATCGTTCGGCGGGCCGGCTGGAAGCACGCGCGTTACATAAGGTTTTGCCGCGATCACTCCCTCCAGGATTGTATCATCACTCCGCGTCGCGCGCACGCCATGCGAATCCCAGGTTTCTCGTGTGTGGTGCCCGGGATCCTGCCGGCGAATAAAAGCATGGACAATTTTTGGTGTGGCTGGATCGCTTGCATCGAGTGCATGGATTCCGAGCCAGTCCCAGACGGGTGAAAGAGAGGTAAAAATCTTCCGTCCGTGAAAGCGGTAGCCACCGTCGGCGAGTGGTTCGGCCACCACGTTGGAGCCTGCGAGGCCAAGATCGTTGCCTGGCTCGCCATGGCCGGCTGCAAAGATCCGACCCGCTGCCGCCTCTTCGAGGATCCAGTCGGTTGAGTGATCGCCACGGCGCCAGAGATAAGCAGCAGTACCGATCCAATAGAGGTGCATGTTGATTGCCAGTGCCGTGGCGGGTGCATGATAAGAAAGCCGCGCCTGTTCGGCCAGTACCTGTGACAGGGTCAGCCCCCGGCCCCCGAATTCCACCGGCAGTGCTGCCTGTAGGTACCCGACTGCTTTGAGATCGGCGAGATCCTCAAAAAAGAAGCGGTTTTCCCGGTCATAATCCGCAGCGCGACTTTGAAAAGTGTGAAGCAAGACTTCATCAAGGAGATGTTGGCCTGCCTCCAATTTTGTATCAAGGGAATAAGTGCCCATACTGATCCTTTAGTCCTCCTTGAGTCTTAAACGGACTATTGGAAAATCGGTTATTATGAGAAGAATTTATCATCCGGAAGGATCCCCAAAGATATAGTGACCCTGTTGGTGTGATTGAACCAGGAAGCTGTTTCAACAGCCTCCAATAATTCTTCATCGGAAAGCTCAAGATCCCTGAGCTTCTCGAAGTCGGCTTGCGAGATAGTTTTGGGGCTTAGAGTCACCTTGACCGCCAAATCAGCTAAAGCCCGCTGTCGCTTTGACAAGTCGGCGAGATGGTAGTCGAGCGCGACCCGACGAGCAAAACCCGGATCATTGAGCAGGTCGCCAAAGGCGCGCGTGTGATGAATCTCGCAAACGCCACATCCGTTCGTCGCTGAGACAACCACGGCGATTAACTCGCGATCCTGTAGCGGCAACCGCCTGCCCGTCGCCGCGAACAGATGCTCGAAATGACCGGTGAAGCGGCGAGCTGTGTCAGGATTGAGCGAAAGCGCCCGAACCCAGTTCTCATGGTGGTGACGATCAACTAAAGCCTGAATATCTTCAGGCAGTTCGGATTCGTCCGGAATGCGCAAACGGGAAATCCGCTGGCTCCGAGCCAGCCCGTCGATCGTTGTCATGCCATTCTCCGTCGATATTGAGGGGGCGACTGAATAAACGGAAGTCAGTTCTCTATTAATATTGTCTATTAAAAATATAGACGAACTAGACGAATCTAATTTCGCACGCGTGGGGAGAAAAACTTTCTCATCGCCGTTGCTTGGGGCACTGTGTCGTCATTTCACGATGTCTTGAAGGCTGACGCGGTCGATCGTCGTGAGCACGGCAATCACAATAACAACGCCCTTGACGATTTCCTGGGTGAACGTGCTGACGCCAGAAACGTTCAGGCCGTTGCTCAGGATAGTGATAAGCGCGACCCCGAGCAGGGTGCGCTGTGCGCCGCCGACCCCGCCTGTAAGTGCCGTGCCGCCAACGACGATTGCAGCGACTGTGTCGAGAAGATACCCGTCCCCGATTGAGGGGGTAGCGGAACCCAAACGCGACAACAGAAAGAACCCACCGATCGCAGCGAGTGTGCTTGAAAGCACAAACGCATAGGTCTTGTAGCGGTTGATAGCGATGCCGCTCAGTTTCGCGACACGCTCGCCAGCCCCTATCGCGACGATGTACCGGCCGAACCGGGTATGGGACGTTGTCAGGCTCAGCACGAGCCAAAGCAGCAGCGAAAGGAGAAGGACGTTGGGCACCCGCGGGATTATCTGCCCGTTGGCGAGCATCGAAAAGTCGTCGTCGTTGACGAACAGGGCAGTGCCATCAAGCACGTGCAGCATGATGCCCGTAAAGATGGAACTGGACGCAAGAGTTGCAATGAACGACGGCAGCCGCAGGACTGTCGAAAGAACGGAATTGAGCAGGCCGGCAGCGATGCCGAAACCGAGCACGGCGAGGAGGGCCGTTGTGTAACCCGTGCCAAATTTCTGCAGGAGAACGGCGCTGATCGCGGAGGCGAGCGCTGCGACAGCAGCAACGGAGAGGTCGATGCTGCCCATTAGCACGATGAAGGTCGCGCCGAGCGAGATCAAGAGCAGTGGCCCGGCCTGGGCTCCCATGACCGTCAGGTTGAGCGGCGACAAGAATGCGGGCTGCTGGAAAGCGAAGTAGCCAATAAGAATGAGAAGCGCCGATGCTGGCAGCCAGGTCGCCCGGTGTTCGCGCGAAACGATGGCCGTTGCAACACGCGCCTTCCAGGTTTCTATTTTGCCGGTTGCCTGCGGAACTTCAATTTCACTAATCTGCTTCGGGATCATAGGAATCTCTTCAAGGCGCAACAATCGGCGTCTTCTCGTTCGAGGCGGGACCAATCATATCGGCGACAAGGGCGTGCTCGGTCGTGAGCGTTTGGCGGTTGTCGATATCGCTGACGATCCGACCATCTCGCATGATCAGTATCCGGTCGCTGAGCGAGATCAGCTCCGGGAGATCATCTGTAACGTAAAGGATCGAGGTGCCATGAGCGGTAAGATCTCGCAAAAGCGCGTAGATTTCACGCTTGGCTCCCACATCCACGCCAGCGGTTGGATTCTCTATCAGAAGCAGCACCGGCTCGCGATGGATCCAGCGCGCCAATGATACCTTCTGCTGATTGCCACCGCTCAGTGTACGCAGGGGTTGACCTGAAACGGCCTTGATCCGCAGGGACACGATCATCTGTCTGGCGACATTTTGCTCACGAGCAGAACGCCAGATGCCGAATGCGTTGGAAAAACCGCGAGCGCCGGCATGACCGCTCGGCAGAGAAATGTTCGATGCGACATCCGCGGTCACGACTACCGCTTCGTTCGACCGATCACCGGGAATGAATGCGATGCCCCTTTGTTTCCGCTGGGCGATAGATCCTGCAAGCGGCATGCCCCCAAGCTCGACCGTGCCGTCCCGATGGGAGGTTACGCCCGCCAGAACGCGCAGAAGTTGCCCCTTGCCCGATCCCAGAAGACCGCCGATACCGACGATCTCGCCCTTTCCGACGTTGAAGGAAATGTCGGTGAGGTGCGTTAAGCGTTGCCCTGCCGACGGTCGGCTGGAACGTGAAAGCCCCTTGACGACAAGAAAGGGCTCTTCATTGAGCGTCGACCTCTTGCCCGGCGTCGTGCTTTCGAAAGCCCGGCCGACCATCAACCGGTGCAATCCGGCCTCATCGAACTGAGAAATCGGCCCTTCTCCGACGATCGCACCATCCTTCAGGACGATCAGCCGATCGCAGACGTCGAAAACTTCCTGCAGGCGATGCGAAACGAAGGCCACGCCCGCGCCTTGCCTGCGAAGCCTGCCCATGCTTTCCAGAAGCCGGACCACCTCGGCACGGCTAAGCCCGGTTGTCGGCTCGTCGAAGAGTACGAAACCGGAGGGCAACCCCAGCACTTTCGGTAACAGAATTGCCCGACAGACCTCCAGCGATTGCCGGGTGGCGAAGTCGTAGTTCAGCATCAGGTGCTTGACGTCGACCGCGATACCCATGGAACGCACGAGGTCGCGGGCAATATCAATCATCTTCGCCTTATTCAGCACCCCAAAGCGCGTGAAACGCTTTTCATGGCCGAGGAAAAGGCTCTCATAGACAGGCAGGGCCCCGATCAGCGCGGGATCCTGAAAGATCCGCCAGATCCCGCGCTGATTGGCCTCGTAATAATTTTCCAGGGCGACCGGCGTGCCGCCGATCGCTACGGTTCCTCTGGATGGTTTCAATGTACCGGAAAGCACGTTAAGAAGCGTCGACTTGCCAGCTCCATTTTCCCCAACGATACCGACAACCTCTCCCGACCGGATCGCGAGGTTTATATCGCGAAGGGCGGGCGAAGGACCAAAGGAATGGGTGAGGCTCTCGACGCTCAGAATGGACATTCTCAGGCCTTGATGCCCTTGAAGCTGAAGTCGTCCAGCTTGAGTTTGTAGGCGCTCTCGTAGCGCTTCGTGACAGCGTCGAACTCGCCCGTTTCGATAGACTTGGCATAGTCTGCCTGAGGTCGGTAATCTGCAGGCTTCTCGATGCCGGTGGCAGTGAAGTAGTCGTCGTACCTGATCGGGGCGAGCGGCGCCTGAGGGTCCCATTTGTCGCCGCTGATGACATGCGACAGCAGCTTCGGATCGAAGGGCAGGTTCGGATTGTCCACGTAGCGCGCCAGAACACCATCAACATTGTCTTTGGTGACGAGAAGCCCATTGAACCCCACGAACCTTTCCGGGGCGGACGCCTCATAGCCGTTCAGAGCATCGAAGAGCCGGGCGACAGCCTGGACACCGTAATAGGCCGGAGACTGGAACGCGGTGGCCGCGACTTTTCCGGCCTTGATTGCCCTGAAGATATCGGTTGCGCCATCCGCTCCAACCGTGAGCACTTCCTCACCGGCCTCGATCTTGAGACCGCGCAGCGCTGCCAGAACCCCGGTCAGCGATCCATCATTCTGGGCGATAATGCCGTTGGGCACGCCGTGGCGGGCGATGAGGTCCTCGGTCGCTTTCTGCCCTTCCTCGGCGCTCCAATTGCCTGGCAGACTTCCGGCGATCGTTACACCGGGAAATTCGGCAAGCGCACGCTTCACGGCCGCCGTGCGCAGATTGTCGTAGGATGAACCCTTCGAACCGGTGATATGCAGGAATTTGGCGTCCGGCCCGAACTTCTTCACCGCCAGGCCAATGGTGTATTTGACGGCTTCATACATATTACCGCCGCGATTTCCGTCCTCACGCGCAACGATTGCCTGCGCAAAGCCGGTTCCGGCGTCAATCGGAGATGTCCAGGGAATGTTGTTGCCGACATTGACCACATAGCCGCCGCCCTCTTGCGCTGTCCGGGCAATCCGCTTCAGACTGCTCCCGTCGGCGCTGACGATGAGGAAGAGTTTTGCACCTGCCGCAGCGGCGGACTGCGCCTGCGTAACGGCCGTGCCATCGTTGAGGTTGAACGTCGTCGAACTATAGGGAAGGCCGAGAACAGCTGCGGCCCGCTTTGCCGCATCGTTGATGATGGTGTTCCATTCATTGCTCAGCAGCAAAAGCTGATGCAGCGGAGCGGATTTAAAACTCTGAGCGCGTGCTTCCCAGCTGGGCAGAAATCCACTTCCCGCCACGGCAAGACCCGCCCCTGCCTGGAGCAGACGGCGGCGAGAAAGCGAGCTTGATAAGGGTGAAGAAGTTACTTTAGATGAAGTCATTTGAAGGATCCTTTCATAGGGTGAATTGGCTTATGCGGTTTGAGGTAGAGGCAATTGGGCAGTTCTACTGGGGTAGTTGCCTTGGCGTTTTCACAGCCGCGGCCGCCGCCAGTTGAAGTCCTGGCGAGCTCCTTATTCATAAAATCCGTCCGTGGATTTGATCAGGCTCGCAAACTGCTCCCGGTCGTGACCGAAGAGGACTTTGAGAGAACGGGATTCGGCGTATTTCCTGATATAGCTGACCGTCCGATCGTAACCGATCGTATCGTGGAGAACGCCGGCTCGGCGGGCCGGAGGACCATAATTTGTGGCGGTGTAACAAGCGTCTGAAACGAGCAGAAACCCGGGCCGCTTCTCAAGCTCCACGGCAATACCCAACATCCCGGCAGCATGGCCGCTTCCGAAGTTGAGCAGGGTCACTCCAGGCGCGAGTTCTCTTTCTCTCTCATCGCGACTGACAAGATCCCAGTTTCGTGGGGCCGCAAACCACGCCTCGATATCCTTGACGATGTAAGGCGACGAATGATCCCCCGTCGCGAAATACCGGACTGCGGTTGCGAATTCATCTTCATGTGCAATCAGCCTCGACTTTCCGAAATACTCGACGCAACCGGCGTGATCATTGTGAAGATGCGACAGGACCACCGTCGAAATATCGTCCGGTGAAAGGCCGAGCTGCCTCAGCCGTTCCGGCAGATTGCATTCCGACGCCCCGATATAGGGCGCGTTCAGTTGCGATTGCGCGGGCCACCGGCCATTCGTTCCCATGCATTCCGGGTGACATCCTGTGTCGTAGAGGACCGTGGCATCGGTGCATTGGATGAGGTAGGCGGAGACCGGAATGTCGATCAGACGACTACTCACCGTCGGCTTCTGCGGCGTGACAAAAGTGGAGTTGGCGATGATGAAGTTTTCGTCGACACGAATTTCACCCAGGTCGAGAACGAACAGCTTATTTCCCATAAGATCTCCTAATTAAGTCACGCGATCTGGTTCAGCGCCGGCTGAGGTGAGGTTGACCAGCCTCGACGCGAAACATCCGCTAGGCCTTTCCAATGCCGGTGGTCCAAAGATCCGGCGGCAGGCTGCGGTTAACCGCGAAATCACCGATCTGACGCTCCTTGTAGATGACCGGATTGTGGGAGGAGATGGCGCGGGCGTTTCGCCAATAGCGATCCAGCCCCAACTCGTTGCTGAGCGCAGACGCTCCCAGTCCGTCGAAGAGGACGGTCGTCGCATCGAGGATGAGTTGGTGGACGACGACCTGTGCCTGGTAAATCTGCACCTCGAGTTTGCCGATCTCCGTTCTTTCCCTGCAGCCTTTAGCAACAGCGCGGTGATAGGCGTCGGCGGCTGAAAGTACGATCGAGTTTGCCCCGTGCGCATTGGCAAACACCTTACCGACGAGCTGGAGCACCTGCGGATCGTCGCTCGCGGTGCTGGCAGCCGCGTGGGAATATGTCCGTTTGCGTGACCGCACATAGTCCGCAACGGCAGTGGACGCCCCCCGCCCGATTCCGACAAGCGTTGCCAGATGGGCCAATTGAGCGAAGGCCGTCAGGAACGGCCACCGCGATGCCGATGGCGCAATATCGTCATCGTGCAGAAGGACCTGATCGAATACGGCGGTCCCACTGGCGGTCAGTCTCTGTCCGAAACCGTTCCAGTCATCGACAATGGACGTTCCTGGCGCCGTCGTTTTTATAAGCGCTATGATCAGCTCGTCAGCATTGTTCAAGCCGCTGACAGTCATCCATTCCGAGAACAGAGCGCCGGTCGTATAGAATTTCTGGCCGTTGAGACGATGGCCCTCATTGGTTTTTATGATGGAAGTCGAAAATTTGCCAAGCGTGGCATTTCCAACCTCCGTCGCTGCAGCGGAGATGATCTCCCCGGATCCGATGATGTCGATGCAACGCCTCGTCCAGGCGTTGGATGGTTCGTCGAGAAGCTGTCCGAGCAATCCGAAATGGGCGCGGAAGATCTGCGCGACATTCGAGTCTGCCTCTGCAAGCTCGACGAGCAATGCAAGGAGTTCCAGCGGTGTCGCTCCCAAACCGCCTTTATCTTTGGGGAGAAGCAGCGCACCGAATTTGAGCGCTTTCAGCCTTGCGACTTCATCGCGCGGGAGTGTGCGTGTCGCATCTCTTTGGCGCGAGCCTTCGGCGATTTCGGCGAACACCGGCCGGAAAATTGCCACGAGTGTGCGGAATGCGGGTGTGTCGATTGTCGGCCAGGTATGAGGATGATGGGTCAAGGGCGTTCACTTACAATTTGGAAATAATGACGGTGTTGTCGCGCTACGTGGCAGGCGGCGCCTGTGGAGCCCGCCTGCCGGATAAAGCTCAGCTTCCCAGCCACGCAGCGGCGAAGTCGACCGAATGCCCGGACGAATCCTCGGTGTGGTTGTGCAGCGTCTTGCGATAGAGCGTCAGGTTCTGGAACTGAACGAGGTTTACCGCCGGCAGATCGCGGTGAAGGATGTGTTGGAACCTGACGAAGTATTCTTTGCGCTTCGCCGGATCGATTTCGATCGATCCTTTCTCGAAGATCTCATCGACCTCGGCATTGCTGTAGCCGGAGTGATTGGACCACGGCACGCCCTTCTTGATGTTCTTCGACCAGTAGCCGCGCTGGATGCCGTCCGTCGGATCATAACCGTTGGCAAGATGCTGGAGGTCGATATCGAAGGCCGCGTCGGTATAGACGCTCTTGATGTAGGTCGCGTAGTCGTAGCTCTGGATCGCCACGTCGACGCCGATGTCGCCGAAGGCGGATCGGAGGAATTCTGCGCCGACACGGGTTGGCCCGTAGACAGGATTGTAGGTAAGGCGCAGCGCGAACCGTTTCCCATCACCACCACGCTTGTGGCCGGCCTCATCAAGAAGCGCTTCCGCCTTGGCCTTGTCGAAGGCATAGAAGCCGATACTTGGATCGTGATATTCTGCCATCGACGGTGCAATCGCGGTCGGGGACGGCACAGCATATCCCTTCCAGACGAGACGGATGTAGTCGTCGATATTGATGGCGTGAGCGAAAGCCTGGCGAACACGCAGATCGCTGAGAATCGGATGATCCAGACGGAAAAACAACTGGTTCAGACTGCCTTCAAGCTCGTAACCGCGAGTCTCGACGCCGAAGCGCGGATCGTCGCCAAGGCGCTTGATCTCGTCGAGCGGCACGGGTGTGTGATAGCCTACATCGACGTCTCCCGCCTCGAAAGCCGCCCCGCGGGCGCTGACATCAACGATAAACCGTGTCACCACAGCATCGAGCAGGGGCAGATCCTTGATCCAGTAATCGGGATTGCGTTCGAGCAGGATATGGCTGCCGCGTTCCCACTCCTTGAACACGTAGGGGCCCGTGCCTATCGGTTTTGCGTTATAGGGGTTCGCCCGAATATCCGTCTCTTCGTAGAGGTGTTTCGGGATGATGGGCGAAGCGATGCCGGAAAGGGCCGGCAACAGGAATGGAACCGGTGTCTTGAACTGGGCGACGACCGTCAGTGGATCGGGCGTGTCGATCTTTTCGAGCGATGCAAACGTCACACGCCGGCGCGGATGGGTTTCCTTCAACGTCAGCAGCGAGAATGCAACGTCCGCGGAGGTGAACGGTTGACCGTCATGCCACTTGATGCCCGGGCGCAGGTGAAAAGTGTAGGTCTTTCCATCCGCGCTGATATCCCAGCTCTCCGCAAGATGTGGTTTGAAGGTCCGGTCGAAACTGACCTTCAACAACCCTTCGATGACACGGGAACCGACGCCGGCGTTGCCGGTGTTCTGGAACAATTCGATGAGCATGGCGGGTTCGCTGGCGGCGACGATGCGGGCGGTACCGCCACGCACCGGCGTAGTTTGAGCGAACGAAATACCGGGTATGGCGGTACCCAATGCGCCGATTCCGAGGGCGGCGTTGAACGTCCGGCGCGACAGTTTGATCATGAAATTCTCCTGGCTCGTGAAGTTTCGGGTTCTGTTGTTTTAGGGAGTCCGTTGCCGTTACGAAGCTGCTGCGATCAGCTTCCTCGTGTATTCATGGGAGGGATTGCTCCATAGATTTTGGTGGTTGCCGCGCTCGATGATGTGTCCATCCTTCATGACCATGATCCTGTCCGAGATGTATTTCACGACAGCCAGATCGTGGGAGATGAAGAGATAGGAAAGACCGGCTTCCTCCTTGAGATCGGCAAGCAAGTTGAGAATTTGCGCCTGAACGGACACGTCGAGTGCCGATACCGGTTCGTCGCAGATGACGAGCGAGGGCCGCACGATCAGGGCTCTGGCAATCGCGATCCGTTGACGCTGCCCACCGGAGAATTCATGGGGAAAGCGCTCCACCGCCGAACGTGGCAGGCGGACCTGGTCGAGAGCTTCGCTTATGCGCGATTGCCTGTCGGCGGAATTGCGATACTTGTGTGCATGCAGCACGCTATCGAGAATATCTCCAACGGTCCGGCGCGGGTTTAGGGAAGAATAAGGATCCTGGAAGATCATCTGCACGCGCCCGCGGAAGGCGCGCAGGTCGGCTCCACCTGCGTGGGTGATGTCCTGACCTTCGAACAGGATCTGTCCGCCGGCAACGGGTATCAGACGGCTGAGCGCCTTTGAAAGCGAAGACTTGCCGCTACCGGATTCTCCGACCAGCCCGAGCGTTTCGCCGCGCAGGAGTTCGAAGGTCACACGATCGACGGCAGGCGGTGTCTTGCTAGCGGGGTCATAGCGAACCGTGAGATCCTCGACTTCCAGAAGCGCATCTGCCGTTGCATTGGTGCGCGGTTCCGCTGCAACCGGCGGGCTACGGATCTCGAAGCTGGTTGTGCCGTTGCTGTTCCTGTGGGTCCGGATCTCGTTCAGCCGCTCCGATGAAGCGTGGCGCCCATCGCCGAGACGGATCGATGCGCCGATCAGCCCTTTCGTGTAGGGATGCTGGCTCTCCTGAAACAGATGCTCTGCCTTGAGCTCTTCCATCCTTTTGCCGTTGTGCATGACGACCACGCGGTCGGTCCAGCGCGACACCAGTGTCAGATCGTGGGAGATGAGAAGCAGGCCCATGGACAGATCGCGCCGAAGACGATCGATCAATTCGAGGATCTGGCTCTGGATCGTCGAGTCGAGAGCCGTGGTCGGTTCGTCTGCGATCAGCAGGAGCGGCGTGAGCGCGATCGCCTGGGCGATCATGGCACGCTGTCTCTGGCCCCCGGACAGTTCGTGTGGATAGGACGCGATACGACGGTGTGGTTCCGGCATTGACACCAGATCGAGTAATTCCAGAACCCGCGAACGTGCAGCCTTCCGGGACAGCCGTTCATGGGCGTGCAGTACCTCGGCGATCTGGTCTCCGACCGTATAGACCGGATTGAGAGCGCTCATCGGCTCCTGGAAGATCATGCCGATCCGGGGTCCGAGAATGGGCCGCCATGCCTTGGGTGGGAGGCGGAAGAGATCCAGGCCATCGAAGGTCACCTCGCCGCTGCTGGACGCTTCGTCCGGCAGGAGGTTGGACAGCGCAAGGGCAGTCGTGCTTTTCCCGCAACCGGATTCGCCGACCAGAGCGACAGCCTCGCCGGCGGCGATGTCGAAGGAAAGGTTCTCGACGGCAACCGCTTCACCGCTCCGGCTGTGATATCGGACTGAGAGGTCGCGGACACCAAGCAAAGGTATCGCCATCATTCCACTGCTTTCCGCGAGCGGACTTTGCGCCTGATCCGCGGGTTGAGCGCGTCGTTGAGGCCATCCCCGATGAGGTTGAGCGCCAGCACGGTGAGGACGATGCACCCACCGGGCATGAGCGTGAGGTACCAGTGGCTGCGGATCACCTCGCGGCTGGCGCCGATCATTGATCCCCAGGTGACGGTATTCGGATCGCTAAGCCCCATGAAGGACAGCGCAGATTCCATCAGGATCGCCGAGGCAACCATGATCGATGAGACCACGATGAGCGAGGGCAGGGCGTTGGGCAGGATTTCCTGCAGAATGATCCGTGGCGCCGAAATGCCAGACGCCCTGGCAGCCATGACGAAATCCTTCTCCCGGATCGAGCGGAACTCGGCGCGGGTGAGACGCGCGATCATCGCCCAGGACACAAGTGCGATGCCGACGATGACCGTACCGATTGTCGGTGTCGCGAAGGCGACGAGAACGACCAGCAGGACGAAGCTAGGAATGGTCTGGAATATCTCGATGAACCGGACGATGAGATCGTCGATCCAGCCGCCGCAATAGCCGGCGATGGCTCCAATAAGTCCACCGAACACCAGACCGAGAATTGTTGCGGAAATCCCCACCAGCAGCGAGACACGGGCGCCATGTACCAGTCCCGCCCAGACGCTTCGACCGAGTGAATCCGTGCCGAGTAGAAAGTCCGGATTTTCTCCGGGCCAAAGACGCTCAGGGCCGACAATCGACTGCGGATCGCCCGGAGCCAGCCACGGGGCCAACAGCGCCAGGAGCATTATAATGCTGAGTGTCATGAGACCGGCTGTCGCGCCCGGGTTCGAGAGAAAGTCGCGCAGGACCGAGCGCGCAATGACAGGATTGCCGATGTTGCTCCAGGGGGCTTCACCGGCTGCCATGCGTGCGGTTGAGGATTCGATATCGAAGCCGCTCATCAGCGCACCTCGATTCTGGGATCGAGGGCAGCCTGGATGATGTCGACGATAGCGTTGACGCAAATCACCAGGACAGACGAGACCAGCATGATGCCGAGCAACAGCGTATATTCACGCGCCATGACGGCATCAAAGGCAAGCCGACCCATGCCTGGCCAACTGAAGACCGTTTCGATGACGATGGCGCCGCCAAGAATGCCGGCCACGTGGATACCGGCCACCGTGGTGATCGGGATGAGCGCGTTGCGCAGCACGTGGCGAAGGACAACCTGTCGTGGCGCCAGACCCTTCGCCTTTGCGGTGCGGACATGATCCTGCCCGATGACCTCAAGGATAGAAGATCGGGTGAGACGTGCGTAGATCGCCATGTAATAGAGCGCCAGTGACGTCGCGGGGAGCAATGCATAAGAGGCGCGGTCGATAAGCCAGCCAAAGCCCCCCGAGGAAGCGCCGATGGTTTTCATGCCGCCAGCCGGTAGCCAGCCGAGCTTCACCGAGAAGACGATGATGAAGATCAATCCGATCCAGAATGTCGGGACTGAGTAGAACAGCAGCGATGCCACCGAAAGAATGCGATCGGCCGCGCGCGTTGCGTTCAGTGCCATGATCGTGCCAGCTGCGATCCCCACCAGCAGGGCGATGACGATCGCAAGAACCATGAGCGTCAGGGTACCCGGCAGACGCTCCATGATGAGATCGGCGACGGGGACACCGTAGCGGGGAGATATGCCGAGACTGAAATGCGCCAGACTTGTATAGTAGTTCGCAAGCTGATCGAGCAGCGGCAGATCGAGCCCGAAAGCCCGGCGAATGTCGGCCACCGTTTCCTGCGTGGCGGCACCGGATTCGGCCGCCATGTAATCGGCGGCATCCCCAGGCGCGAGCTGCAGCACGAAGAAACCGAGCGTGACGATGACGAACATCGTCGGGACCGCCTGAATGAGGTTGCGTAGCAGACTGCGGCCAACCCGCGTAAGCCTCTTCATGGAGCTGCCTCCCAAGGTCCGGAGACGGGTGAGGGAGCGACGCGGTCGACCGCGATGGACGGCCCGAGGCTCGCAAGCCGCTCGTAGTCCGCGCGAGCATGGATAAAGAGTGAGCGAGCGACTGCCGCGATCAGGCGGGGCAGTGCGATCGCGGCGCTGCCGATATCGCCAGCATGGATGCCGTGACTGATGATCGCCGCGAAGGTATAGACATGGATACGCTTAAGCCATGGCGCCGAACCAGGCTCTATCTCCTGCAATTCAAAACCTTTCCCAAGATAGGGATGCGAAGACCAGCCGCTTTCCCTCTCCGCCGCCGCAACGCGGTCTTGCCAGAGGAGAATGTGGGGAGCCGCGGCGGTCAGTTCCGGCCGGGCATAAACGTTTTGCCTATAGCCGGTCGCGGCAATGACCGTGTCCAGCATTATATCGCCCGTCGTCGTTCTCGCTACGATATCGTCGCCAAGAGCTACAATCTGTTCTGCCGCAACGTTGAAATGGAGATAGTGGTTCGGATGCTGGCAGGCCCGGGCGATGGCCGCATCCGGCGCGGAGCTGCGTCGCCGGCGCTCCAAAATCAAACGCCATCGCATTGCATCATCGAATTCCGGAAAGAACAGCTTGTCAGCCGAGGGTCTGGCGGCAGCCTGATCGTTGGCCTCTACGAGATCGCCGTGTCGGACGAATTGATGCACACTCGCTGCACCATGTTCCAGCGCGACAGCCGCTGCGTCGAACGCGGATGCGGCCGCTCCGACCACACCCACGCTCAAGCCGCGAAGGCTAGCGAAATTAATGAGGTCGTTCGTGTGGACAAGGCGGTCGGGAGGAAGAGTGTGGGAAAGAACCGACGGTATATAGGGTTCGCCCAAGCCGTCCAGGCCAGTTGCCAGTACGATCGTCTGTGTTGACAGATCTATCACGCCCTTGTCCTGCAGTTCAAAGCGCAGATTGAGCGGTGCGTTTTCGGCGTCCGAACGCGGATCGATCGAAATCAGGCGATGCTGCCATCGCACGTCGATCCCCGCCGTTTCGCGATACCAGTTGAGATAGTCGAGCCAGACGGTGCGGGGTATTTCCGCCATTGCGGCAAATGCGGCGTCACCATGAAGCGCAACGTACCAGTGCTCGAATGTCAGTTCAGGGATGCCCTGTTCGAGACCGGTAAATCCCTTGCCCGCGCGAAGCGTGTGCATCCTGGCTATGGTATTCCAGACGCCCGCTGTTTCCGGCGTGGCGGCATCGAAAACCTGCACCCGTCGGATGCCGGCACGGCGCAGTCCAAACGCAATGGCAACACCACTCTGACCACCGCCGATGACGGCAACGTCCATATCTGTGGCGACCGGAGCAACCCAATCCAGAGTGACCGGTTCGAGCTGCGCGATTGCGCGACGCGTCTGTTCACTGAGCTGGTTGAGACGCTCTTGCGACACCGTTCTCCCGCTTGATCGGCCCGACGCGATTTTTTGTTGAACTGTCATCTCATCACCCCTAGAGCCGCAAACCGGCTGCCCGCATCAGCGGGAGAACGGTTCGTCCGAAATGGGTGAGGTCGGGCAGGTAGTCGAAGAAGGAGATGTGGAAACCGTCCACTCCTTCGGCATGCAAAGCGGCAAGCTGTTCGACGATCCGTTGAGGCGAGCCGACGAGCCGGACATTCCCCCCGACAGCGATCGCATCGACCGAGTTTACATCGTTGCTCTTCGCCCACGCCTGCGCGTCGCTGACCAGCCGTTTGTCGAAATCCTTCGTGTCAGCAATGTTATGCAGCCCGCCGACATTCCTCTGCTCGACGGCGGCAACAATCGCGCCATAGTATTCCTGAGCTTCCTGATCCGTGTCGCGACAGACGATGATTGGATTGAGGATGACGCGGATTGTGCGCCCGTTTCGAGCCGCAGCTGCCTTGACGGTGGCGGTATGGGCGCCGAGCGACGCCCGCGCTGCCTCGAAACTGCCCCCGCCGGGGCTAGTGACAAAGACGATATCCGATTGCCGCGCAGCGAAGTCTATGCCGGCGGGCGAGCCTGTCGCGCTGATCAGAAGGGGTCGGCCGAAACGCGGCTTCGGCGTGATGAAGCCCTCTTTGATCCGCCATGGCGATTTACCGGAAAAGGTGACGGGCTCGTCCGAGCGCCACAATGCCTTCAGCGCATTGACGAATTCGTCGGCGAGCCTGTACCGCTGATCGTGCTCGATCTGCGAGCCGCCGAACATCTCGTGTTCAATCCGGCGATGACCGGTCACGACATTGAGGCCCCAGCGGCCATTTGTGATGTGATCGAGGGTGGCGCCGGCGCGCGCCAGATGAAGCGGGTGCCAAGGTCCATACAGGATATGCACGGTCGATGCGAGCAGGATATTCTTCGTCTCTGTCGCCAGCGCAGCCATGGTGACGAAGGGGTCGAGAGAGGTGCCGTTCAGTACTTCGCCGAACCCGCCTTTCGGAAGCCATTGCGACAGTCCAAAGACGATGTCGAAGCCGAGTTCGTCAGCGATTCGTACGAGGTTGCGGTTGTAGCCGAAATCCCATGACGTCGTGCGTGGCAGATGCGACGCACTCCAGCCACCGGCATTGAGTGGCAGAAAGAGGCCGAGCATCGTCGGCTGCCGGAAGATGCGCGCGACTGGGCTTTCGTCAAAATCAGCGGGTGACGGGACCGGATCGTTCTGCGTTAGTTCCGTGGATGTGAGCGTGTGGTGAGGGTCGCGCGTCATTCACCGAGCCCCAGGTTTCCGCGCAATGTGCTGTGCCGATATTCCGACCGGAAGATGCCACGTCGCTGCAGGATGGGGATGACGCTTTCCGTAAACGAACTGAAGCCATCGGGAAAATGCGTGGCGCTGACATTGAAGCCGTCAGCCGCACCGCTGCGGAACCACAACTCAATCTCATCGGCGACCTTCTCTGGCGTCCCGGCAATAAAGCGGTTGCGTCCCTGCGAACTGAGCAGGATTTCCCGCAGCGTCGCGCCGGGCCGCCGCTCGATCATCTGCCAGGTGGATTCCGAAATCCCGGTTGAAACCGCAGGTGTGAAGTCAGCCTGAGCGCGGGTCGGAGCCGGTTTGTCGAGGTCCTCGCCACCAAGAGGGACACCAAGACGAATCCCGAACCAGCGCGCATCGGCGGCGAGGTCGCGAAGCGCGTCGAGTCGTTCAACTTTTCTGAGCGCCTCTTCTTCGGTTGAGCCAACGACCGGATAGATTCCAGGCATGAACAGCGTCCGGTCGGGATCGCGCCCCGCCTTGCGCACCGCATCCTTCGTCCTTCTGTAACCCGCCTGGGCCGCCTCGAGGTTGGTCTGGAGGCTATAGATCAGGTCGGCGTGCCTTGCGCCGAAGCTAAGGCCGACCTCGGAGGATCCGGCTTGTACCAGGATGGGCTTTCCTTGCGGGCTGGTCGGCACCTGCAAGGGCCCACGGACTTTAAAATGCATTCCAACATGGTTGAGATGGCTGACCTTCTTCCAGTCGACGAACGTGCCGCCAGCCTGGTCGAGTAATAGCGCACCGTCTCCCCAGCTTGCCCAGAGAGCCTTTGCAACGCTCACGAACTCCTCCGCACGGTCGTAACGCTCGTCATGCGTCGGCAGGTCCATGCCGAAATTCCAGCCTGCTTCCGGAAGATAGCTTGTCACAATATTCCAGGCAGCACGGCCACCGCTGATATGATCGAGCGAAGAGAGCTTGCGGGCGAGTTCGTAGGGCTCGGAAAATGTCGTGGAAACAGTGGCGATCAGTCCCACGGATTCAGTTCTCGCCGCTATCGCCGAAAGTGCCAGCAATGGATCGAGTGCGTGCCACGGTTCGACTGGCGGCTCCATCGGAAGGCTTTGGAAGTCCGATAGAAAAACAGCGTCGAAACCTGCCTTCTCCGCGATCTGCGCGACCTCGATGTGAGCGTTCACATCGAGAAACTGCGCGGGGTTGTCGATGAGGCGCCATCGCGCTGGGTGCAAGCCGAGGCCAAGATTGTAATTTGCGGTGAAATGAAGTTCTCGTTGCATATCGTTCTTTGCTTCAGGAATAAGGAGGTGCCGCGCCCATGACAGACGGTTTCAAATTGCGGGCGGCGGGCCTATTTAGGAAGCAAAAGTCTACTAATTCTATAGACGTTGGTGCATATTCCTGTCGATTATATGTTTGTTTTCGATTTCACTATTCGAGAGGTTCGAAGAATGCGGGGCACCGACTTTGGCAATCTGCGTGCTTTTATGATGATCGTGGATTCCGGCAGTTTCGTTCGGGCCGCAGCAGCCCTGAAAATCGCGCCTTCCACTCTCAGCTACACAATCCAGGTTCTGGAAGGGCGGCTTGGGACGAAACTGCTGCAGCGTACGACGAGAACGGTCAGATTGACCGAAGCTGGAAGTCGATTGGCCCGGCGCCTCGGGCCAATGATGTCCGAATTCGACACCTTGATGGAGGACCTGACGGAGCCTCGGGAAAAGCCCTCCGGGACGCTGAAGCTTTGCGTCCCGCGTATGCCGATGCGGCTTTATATGGAACCGCTTCTTAATGGCTTCGAAGCCGCTTACACGGACATTACCATCGATCTCACGATTGGAGATGTGCTCGTCGACATCGCGGTGTCCGGGTTTGATGCTGCGGTCATCCCTAACCGGAGCATCCAGGACGATCTGGTCTCTATTCGGTTAGGACCGGAATTAAAGCGCATTGTCTACGCCTCACCAAGATATCTCGCCCGTTTCGGGGCGCCCTCTGAACCGGGAGACCTCGTTCATCATAATTGCATCAACTTTCGAGGCCCCCACACCGGAGCAATCTACCCCTGGGAGTTTCAGCGCGGTCAAGAACGCTTCGAGGTTGCTGTCAGCGGTTCGCTCATCGTGTCGGATTCGACCTACACACTTTCAGCCGCTCTCAGCGGCAAGGGCATAGGCTATGGCATAGAGCCAATTTCGAAGCCTTTTCTGGACGACGGCAGTCTGATTTCACTCCTGGAAGGCTGGGTCGCCCCCCATCCGGGGTTCATGCTGTGTTATCCAAAGAACCGGAATATCTCCGCCGCACTCAAGGCATTGCTTTCGTATGTAAGAAAGCAGAGCCGTGCCGGCAGTAGACTGAACGACGACCGTGTGAATGGTCGCCTTGGATCTACTCATATTGTTCGAACATGAAGCGCGCTCTTGAATGTCAGAAAAATATAGCCTAATTTCTGACGCATGAAACCCCTCGCGACATCAGTTCCAGACCTAATTATGAAGCGTGCCCGTGCCGGCGGGCGCGGCAGTGTCTTCACGCCCAGTGATTTCCTGGACGTGGCCGCGCGCGCGGCCGTCGACCAAGCGCTTTCTCGGTTGGCCAGGAATGGAAAGCTTCGGCGCCTGACGCGAGGCCTGTACGACTTCCCAAAGGTTCATCCGCAACTTGGGGCCCTTTCGCCTAGGCCTGACGATGTGGCGAAAGCGTTGGCGCGGGAGACCGGATCTCAGGTGCAGATCGCCGGTGCGCGCGCGGCGAATGCCCTTGGCCTGTCAACACAGGTCCCCGCACATAGCATCTATCTGACTGATGGCCCGTCGCGCCGTGTTGTGCTCGATAAGCGCGTCGTTGATCTGCGCCACGCTTCGCCCAAGCACCTTATTGCTCCGGACAGTGCTGCCGGCACAGTTGTTCAGGCCCTTCGTCACGTCGGGGCGGTGCGTGCCGCCGACGTTGCGCAGATCGCCTCGCGTCGACTGTCGGCCAGCGACAAGAAGACGCTAGCATCCAATGCGGTCCGGGCTCCCGCTTGGATGCGTTCGACGCTGGTCTCGATCGCTAACGCAATGCCGAGTGAGATAGATGGATAACCATGCGAATGTATCCATCAAGCTGATAGGAAAGAATTTGCTCTCGTTGCAGTCTCAAATGTTGGGAACTGTTGCTCCGTTCAAATTGCTTTTCGCTATGGCGATCATTAAACTGGATTTTAACCAGTTCTTTGGGAGAGGCGTCTATCTCTCGAAAGTGCCAAAAAGTCACCGCGAGAGGGACACGATGACGCAAATGTGGACCATTCAATCAGAAGGAGCTCGATCTATGAACCGAGCTCAGTCGTCATGACCACGGCGCAGCAGTTGATCTCGCTGCTGAAGAGCCACGTCGAAGGCGACGACGAGCAGTTCCTGACGATTGCATTGCAGGCTGCAGCAAGTGAGGCCCGCAGGGGTCATGGAAAGGTGGCTGTGCAACTCCGCGAGCTTGTCGATGCAGCGCGCGCCAACAAGGATCGTACCTCCGGGCGCAAGAAAGCCCCTGTTCCTATTGCGCAGCCACGCGGTGATCTCGCGAACCTGGTTGCGGTGCGCTACACTGACGTTCGGTTGTCGAGCATGATCCTTCCTGCGGAGCTCGAAGCTCGTTTGAAACGAGTCATTCTCGAGCAGCGACAACAGCATAAGCTTCGCAGCCATGGGCTGGCCCCACGGCGCAAACTGTTGCTCATCGGTCCCCCCGGATCCGGAAAGACAATGACCGCGGCTGCGCTCGCCGGTGAACTCCATACGCCGTTGTTCACCGTGCAGCTCGATGGCTTGATGACGAAGTTCATGGGGGAGACCGCCTCAAAGTTGCGGCTGGTGTTCTCGGCGATGGCTGAAACCAAAGGCGTCTACTTCTTCGACGAGTTCGATGCGATCGGCGCGAAGCGCGCGGAACGCAATGACGTGGGCGAGATCCGGCGTGTCCTCAATTCGTTCCTTCAATTCCTCGAGGAGGATGAGAGTGACGGTCTGGTGGTGGCGGCGACTAATCACCCGGAATTGCTCGATCCAGCGCTCTTTCGGCGGTTCGATGACGTCATCGAGTATGCATTGCCGAGCGTTGAAGTCGCGACCGGCATTTTGCAAGCGCGCCTTTCCAGCTTCGACACCCGGGATATCAACTGGACAAAAGCGGTTACAGATGCTGCCGGTTTGAGCCAGGCCGAGATTGCTCGCGCTGCGGCCGACGCCGCGAAACTCGTCGTCCTGTCCGACCGGGACCGCATCACCCAGAACGATCTGTCCCTCGCGATAGCCGAACGCAAAGGAGCGGCGTCGCAATAATCGATGGCAGAAGAACCACCGCGTCCACTCCCACACGTTTATTTGCCCGGTCACGGGAACATCCAGGACTACACCGCCAGAGGCGGAGGTGGCGGCACAACCGTGCCGGTGCGCGATAGGGCTCAGCATGCTGTAAAGCTGACAGAAGCCCTTACCCGGGCAGTGGCAGACGCGGAAGCGCAATTGAGAGCCCGCGAGCCCGACCTTGCGGGTGGAACGCCAGGTTTCTATCTTGAGTTCGAACTCCCTTCATCCCAGAGCGAGATCGTCGATAAGCTCGAAAACCGCCAGGGCAGGTTTCCGATCGAACTTGTTAGCGTTCGCCCGATAGGGGAGGGAGGGAACGCGATTGCCGCCACCGTCTTCGTCCCCGAGCGCCAGCGCGACTATTACCTCAAGAAGGTGGCCGAATATCGCGACCAGGACCGGATCCAACGGGTCGAGGTGGACGGTGAGATCGTCGAAAGAAACAACGGACCCAAGAATGAAGTGCTCGTGGCCTCACTTGAGACCGCGCGTCTTGCGGTGGCCAGATCCCTCTATACGGATGACGAGGCGTTCTTTCCGGTGCCCGGTACGGCCATCTGGTGGGAGGTCTGGCTGCGTCTCGGGACCAGAGATACCTTTGCGACGGCGGCTGAGCGACTGGAGCTTCCGGTGCGTGAACATGCCCTTCAGTTTCCGGAGCGCGAGGTGTTGATCGTCCACGCGAGCGCCGAAACCCTCGGGCGGATCATTGCGCACACCGACACGATCGCAGAGCTACGAACCGCCCGCGATACACCGGCCTTCTTTATGGAGATGGACGGCGCCGAGCAACGCGCCTGGGCTGCGGAGACGGCGGGCCGCATTGTGGCCCCCGATGGTGACCGTCCCGCCGTCTGCCTTCTCGATTCAGGCTCTACCCGACGTCACCCTTTGATCCTCCCGGCGCTCGCAGCAGTGGATCAGCAGGCATTCGATCCCGGCTGGAACGTCGAAGACACCAGTAATCAGGGGCACGGCGGACATGGCACCCAGCTTTCCGGCGTCGCCCTATACGGTGACCTGACCGATGTTCTCGCCGGAGCCGGGCAGATCATCCTGACGCACCGACTGGAGTCGGTAAAGATTCTGCCCGACCATGGCGCGAATGACCCCGATCTCTTCGGCGCCATCACCGCCCAATCAATCGCCCGTGCCGAGATCGTTGCGCCGAACCGGCCTCGCGCGATCTGCCTTGCCCTGACCAGTGACGGCGATCACTGGCGCGGCCGTCCGTCGTCATGGTCTGCGGCTCTCGACGCACTTGCCTATGGCGCCGACAATGCGCCGCGCCTGATTGCGGTTTCCGCCGGCAATATTCGTGAGGATATCCATCAGAACGATTATCTCGTCCGCAACGATATCATGCCGATCGAAAGCCCTGCTCAGGCGTGGAATGTGCTGACGGTCGGAGCATTTACCGAGAAGACGACAATCACCGACCCTGTCTTCAACGGGTGGGGTGTCATGGCCCAGGTCGGCGATCTTATGCCACGTAGCCGCACCTCCGTCACTTGGAACTACGATTGGCCCCTCAAACCCGATGTCGTCTTCGAGGGTGGCAATCTGGGCGTAGATCCGGCGACGCTCATTGGTGATCACCTTGACGATCTCGCGCTGCTGACGACCTATCGGACGCCTGAGAACCGGGCGTTCACGACGACCGGCGAGACCAGTGCAGCAACTGCGCTCGCGGCAAGGATGGGCGCGCAGATCCTGGGGCAGCGTCCTGATCTGTGGTCCGAGACGGTCAGGGCGCTGATCGTCCATTCGGCGGAATGGACACCGACGATGAAAGCCCATCTTGGCGGGATCAACAAGAATGCCTTGATGCGGCGTTACGGTTTCGGGGTTCCATCACTGGTGCGCGCCCTTGGAAGTCTCGATAACGATGTCACCATGGTCATTGAGAACGAGATGCAACCATTCAAGACCGTGGGCAGCAGGATCGAGACCAAGGACATGGTCCTGCACGCGCTTCCCTGGCCGACGGAGGAGCTCGAGGCTCTTGGAGAAACCCAGGTCCAGTTGCGGATCACGCTCAGCTATTTCATTGAGCCCAATCCTGGGGAGCGTGGCCAAACACGCCGTCACAGCTACGCTTCGCATGGATTGCGGTTTGCGTTGAAACCGGGCGACGAGCGCCCCGATGTCTTCTTGCGTCGCATCAATGCCGCGGCCGGGGCAAGGCCGCCGGCAAGGGCGGCGGGAGACACAGGCTGGACGCTTGGTCCCGTTCTTCGCAATCGAGGATCGCTGCATGGGGATATCTGGGAGGGAAACGCCGTCGAGCTCTCCCAGCGTGACGCTATCGCCATCTATCCGACTGGCGGATGGTGGCGGGAGAATACGGGTCAGAGAAGGGGTGATACAGCAGTTCGTTATGCACTTGTCGCAACGTTGCGAACTGCGGCTGATGTCGATCTCTACACCCCGATCAGCACCCCCATCCTTCCAGAGGTGGCGCCCGAAATTCTGATTGAGACTTAAACCCTCCCGCGTGGGGCATTGGACCGTGTACGTGCCAGACGAGGGGGCCTCCCAGTCAGTCATCCGACTCGGCAGCTCATATTGGCGGGTTCCCGCCCCACCGCCTTGAAGGAGGGATGTGTGGCTTTCCCCAACAGATCAGGACACGCGTGCGACAATTTCGACGTCATCGTGGTAGGCAGCTATTCGCGAAAACTGTTGCCTACGAGGAAACTGTTTCCGCAAACCTCAGACAATTAGACCCCTGAGGCTTTCTTTCGATACCAAGCATTATTCCATTATTTCTATATTGACGGTAGATTTTATATAAATAGTCTTTCTGAGAATGATTATCTCAGGAAGGCGTACGGATGCATCTCGCTCTTTATCTCGAGGCCGGCACACATCTCGGCGGTTGGCGGCTCCCGGAGTCGGCCACCTCAGGCGGCGTCGACTGGGCGCTCTACAAGACCGTCGCCCGCCGCGCAGAAGCCGCGAAGCTGGACATGCTTTTCGTCGCCGACAAGCTTTCGATCGACGACAACTATGGCCAGCACTTTGCCGACACTGTGAAGTATCGTCTCGTCACCAGGCCCGAGCCGTTGACCACACTGGCGGCGCTCGGAGCCGTCACCGATCATATCGGCATAGGCGGCACGATCTCATCATCATATGCCTCGCCTTATGCCGCCGCCCGTATGTTGGCGAACATCGACCATATCAGCGGCGGTCGCGCCGCCTGGAACCTCGTCACCTCCGTCAGCGATGGCGAGGCGCGCAATTTCGGCCGGGAGCAACATTTCGGACACGAGGAGCGCTACCTCCGCGCCATCGAATTTGCGGACGTCATGGGCAAGCTATGGGATAGCTGGGAAGCCGATGCGCTCGTCCTCGACAAGAAGTCCGGCGTCTTCGCGGATCCCACCAAATTCCATTACATTGACCATGAAGGCGACTTCTTCAAAATCCGCGGCCCTATCAACGTACCCCGCCCACCGCAGGGTCGTCCGGTCCTCATTCAGGCTGGCGTTTCGGACCGGTTCCAGGGGATCGCGGCGCAGAATGCCGAGGTGATCTTCGTCGTCCATGCTGAACTGGAGCGCGCACGAAGCTTCTACAAGAACTTCAAGGAAAAGGTAGTCGAAGGCGGCCGCTCGGAGAACGCCGTAAAGGTCCTCCCCGGCATCGTCCCCGTGGTCGGCCGCACCCGTAAGGAAGCACTGGACAAGGAACGAGAGCTCAAGGAACTCATTCTGCCCGAGGCAGGCCTCAGCTTCATGTCGGCGAGCATGAACTTCGACCTCGCCCAGTTCCCCCAGAATGCACCCTTCCCCGATATCACCGACAAGATCACCGGCAGCGTCGGCCGCTTCCAGTACGTCATCAAGCGCGCCATTGAACAGAAAATGACAGTTGCCGAGGTCGGAAAATGGTATGCGGAAAGCCTGTCATTCTTCGCGCCCGTCGGTACGCCGGAGGAAGTCGCCAGTCAGTTGGCCCATTGGTACTCCCAGCGTGCGTGTGACGGCTTCGTCATCCTGCCTCCCTACATCCGTCGCGACGAGGACCTCTTCCTCGAAGGCGTCGTCCCGGTTCTCCAGGAGCGCGGACTTTTCCGTCGGGAGTATCCGGGAACCACCCTGCGCGAGACCCTGGGTCTCGAACGGCCAGCCAATCAATTCGAAACACGCGAGACAACCGAGAAGCGGCGCGCTGCGCTCTGACCTCGCATCAAGGAGTATTGTGATGAAGACCAAGTCAATCATTCGCCTCGCACTGTCAGTGGCGATCTCCGTCGCCGCGACTGTCGCCTCCGCCCAGGAGGTTCTTCGCGTTGGCGACCAGCGCGGCAACGCGCGCGCTGTCATGGACGCTTCCGGCGTGCTTAAGGACGTCCCCTATCAAGTCGAGTGGAGCGAATTCGCCAACGCCGCCCCTCTGCTCGAAGCTCTCGCTGCCGGAGCTCTTGACGCTGGTTCGGTCGGCGACGCGCCACTGACCTTTGCCGCTGCGCGTGGTGTCAAGGCAAAGGCCATCTTCGCCACAAAGTACGAAGGAAACGCCATCATCGTAAAGAACGACGCACCTTATCAGGGCATCAAGGATCTCGTCGGCAAGAAGGTCGCTTTCGTGAAGGGTTCGGCGGGCCACGCCCTTATCCTTCAGTCGCTCAAAGAGGCTGGTCTCAAGGAAGACGCCATCACGCCGGTCTTCCTGCCGCCTGCGGAGGCGACGCTCGCCTTGACGAACGGATCGGTCGATGCCGTCTCGCTCTGGGAACCCTACATCTCCTTCACGACGCTCAAGTCCGGGGCTCGCATCATCGTCGATGGCAAGAACTACCCCAGCCTTTCCTATTTCATCGCCTCCGAGGCTGCTATCGAAGGCAAGCGCGATATCCTCAAGGACTTCGTCGCCCGCAGCGCCAAGGCTCGCGCCTGGGGGCTCGAGCATCCGCGGGAATACTCGAAGATTATCGCCCAGCTCGTCAAAATTCCCGATGACGTGGCGCTCGGCAAGCAGACCCGCGAAAGGCACGCTCCCCAGCTGATCAACGCAGACGTCGAGAAGCTCCAGCAAAGCACGATCGATCTCTATTATGGAGCCGGGATCATCGACAAGAAGCTGAACGCCAGCGACCTGTTGGACGACTCCTTCTCTCCCAAGCAGACGGACTGACGAACGCAGAGGCTGACGATGATGACGACCAGCGCGAAGACTCCAATCACAGCAGGACGGTATCTGGCCCAGGCATTTGCTCCGTGGGCGTTTCCTGTAATCGTCGTCATTCTCTGGCAGATCGCCTCATCGGGAGGACTGCTCTCCCAAGGCATTCTACCCTCGCCGCTCGCCGTCCTGGAGGCCGCCTGGTCTCTGGCGGCAAGCGGCGAGCTTGTGCAGCATATGGCAGCCAGTTTTTGGCGAGCGGCCGTCGGCTTCGGTATAGGTGCGGCTCTGGGGCTGTTCTTCGGTTTTGTGAACGGCCTTTGGCGAACCGGGGAAACGCTCTTCGACAGCTCGCTTCAGATGCTCCGCAACATTCCATCGCTCGCCATGGTGCCGCTCGTCATCATGTGGTTCGGAATCGGCGAGGAAGCCAAGATTTTCCTCGTAGCGTTCGCCACCATGTTTCCGATCTACCTCAACACCTTCCACGGCATCAAATCAGTCGATCAGGGTCTGATCGAGATGGGGCGGAACTACGGACTGACACGAACCGGTCTTCTACGTGACATCATACTGCCTGGAGCCATGTCGTCTATTCTCGTTGGTGTGCGGTACGCGCTCGGGGTGGCCTGGATCGTGCTGATCGTCGCCGAGACGATCGCAGCGAGTTCGGGTATCGGCCTTCTCGCTACGAACGCGCGCGAATTCCTTCAGGCCGATGTCGTGGTGCTCTCGATCATCCTGTACGCGCTTCTCGGCAAGCTGACAGACTGGCTGGCGCGGCTCGCGGAGAACCGTTGGCTACGCTGGCATCCATCCTATCAGAAGTAAGAGAGGTCTCTGGTGACTTTAGTCTCCTTGAAATCGACGCGGCCGAACGTGGCAAAAGAGGTTTCGTTAAGCAACACCTCCGCGGGCGGAGCCGCGCTGGACATCCTCGGCCTGTGGAAGGGCTTTGACGGGACGGAGGTTCTCAAGGGCCTTTCGCTCAACGTACCCGCCGGTCAGTTTCTTTCGATTGTCGGCCGCTCGGGCTGTGGGAAGTCCACTCTACTGCGGCTGATCGCGGACCTCGAAACTATCGATGGCGGGACAATCCAGATCGACGGAAATCCCCTGTCCGAAATCTCCGGTGAGGTGCGGATGATGTTCCAGGACGCGCGCCTCTTGCCCTGGAGAACCGTTCTCCAAAACATCGGGATCGGCCTGCCCAATCCATGGCAGAACCGCGCACGCAAGGCGCTTGCCGAGGTTGGTCTTTCCGAACACGCTGACAAATGGCCGTCCCAATTATCAGGTGGACAGAGGCAGCGCGTTGCCCTTGCCCGTGCCCTTATACACCGGCCGCGTCTCCTGCTGCTTGACGAACCGCTCGGCGCACTGGATGCACTGACGAGACTTGAAATGCAGAACCTCATCGAAAGCATCCGTGCGCGCCACGGATTCACTGTCCTTCTCGTCACACACGACGTCGAGGAGGCCATTGCTCTTGGCGATCGCGTCATCTTGATGGAGAAAGGCGAGATCGTTCTCGAGCTGGATATCGAGCTTGCGCATCCTCGTGTGCGCAGTTCGCAGGCGTTCACGTCAATTGAGGAGAAGGTTCTTTCCAGGGTACTGAACTCCAGAAATGCACCAAGCGGAGACGATTGCAAATGAACCTCGACGACATCGAAGCTTTCATCGCCGTGGTCGGAGCCAGGTCGCTCAGCCAAGCGGCGGCTATTCTTTCGTTGACCCAGTCGGCGATCTCGAAGCGCATCCAGAACCTCGAGAAGGACCTCGGTGTTACCCTGCTCGACAGAAGCGTCAAGCCACCCGTTCCAACCACCGTAGGTCTCGGCGTCCACGAGCAGTGCCTCAATATCCTCAAGGAAGTCGACAAGCTCCGCTTGACGTTGAGTGCCCGCTCGAACCTGACGGGTGGTGCGCGCTTGGGACTGACCCAGGCGGTCTGCGATGTGATTCTTGCCGACATAGTCCATCTGCAACGGGAGCGATGGCCGGAACTGTCTATACGTGCCACCACAGGCTGGGCGAACCAGATTGTTGAAAAGCTCGTCGACGGCCAGATCGATGCTGCGATCGTATTGATGCCCACACGGAAAATCTTTCCGCACAAAGTGACCGCCGTTTCGCTGGCGCAGGTCGAGATGGCGATCGTGGGGCCGCTCGGATCGGGCGGAGACCGTGCCCAACGCCTTGGCACCCTTCACAAATCCGGGTGGATTCTGAACCCCGACGGATGCGGTTTCCGGGCGGAACTGCAGCGGGCGCATGCGGCGCTCAATCTTCCGTTCAAAGTCAATCTCGACACCTTTGCTCGAGAGACGCAGTTGGAGATGGTTGCCGCAGGTCTCGGACTTGGACTCGTTCCCGTGCCCCTTCTGGAGATGAGCCCCCACCGTACCAAACTGGAGATCATCACGGTCAGCGACTTTTCGTTGCGCGCAGAACTCTGGCTCTGTCACGCGCCGACTCTCGGTGCTCTCGAACCACCCATCAGCGCTTTTGGAGCGAGAGCCGCAACGCTGTTTCAGGGGGCGGCAGCTCCGAGCAGGCTGGTCGACTTTGAAGCTGCCAACCAGACCATCACCTCGTGAATAGCTCACGAGATCGATAGCAGGAGAAAATATGTCAGCCCCGACAACGAAGCACAGCCTCAGGTACGACGAAGTGCGGCAGCATCTTCTGGCCCGCTCGGAAATCCTTCTCGCCGACGTCCGCGAAGAAGATCCTTTCGCGCAAGGGCATCCCCTCTGGGCAGCCAACTTTCCCATTGCCCGGCTTGAACTGGATGCATGGCGCAGGATCCCACAACGCGATACGCTGATCGTTCTGTATGGTCACGATGGCATACGAGACCTCGCTCCCATCGCCGTCGAGAAACTGAAATCGCTCGGCTACACGAATGTCCATATCCTCGAAGGGGGATTGGAAGCGTGGAAGGCCGACGGCGGCGAACTGTTCATTGACGTCAACGTGCCGAGCAAGTCATTCGGTGAACTGGTCGAAGCGAAAAGGCACACGCCGCTCTGGGACGCGACCAAGGTAAAGGCGCTTCTAGATGAAGGAGCCAACGCGGTCGTTTTCGATGCACGCCGTTTTGACGAATATCAAACGATGAGCATTCCAAAGGGTATCAACGTTCCCGGTGGTGAACTCGTCCTGCGCGCACGGGACCTTGCTCCCGATCCCGAGACCCTTGTGATCGTCAACTGTGCTGGCCGCACACGCAGCATCATCGGAACGCAGTCTCTCATCAATGCCGGGATACCGAACAAGGTCGTCGGTCTTCGCAACGGAACAATTGGATGGACTTTGGCAGGTCAGACACTGGAACATGGAGCGAGCAGGAGCTTCGCTGACGTCGAAGCCAGGGACCGCTCGGAGGCGCAAAAATCCGCTGCAGCCGTCGCCGCGCGCGCGGGTGTTCGGAGCATTGCTCTGTCGGACATCGGCAGCCTTCAAACCCCGGACCGAACGACTTATCTGATCGACGTCCGCACCGAACCAGAATACCTCGAAGGCCACCTGCCGGGCTTCATGCACGTGCCAGGCGGACAGCTTGTACAGGAGACTGATCACTACGCGCCTGTCCGTGGTGCGCGTATCGTACTAAGCGACGACGAGACAACGCGTGCCAATATGGCAGCGTCGTGGCTCGCGCAGATGGGTTGGGAAGTCTATGTCGTAGAACAGGCTCCGAGTGATGCCATCAGCGAACAAGGATCCTTCAAGAGCATATCGCCCGAAGTCGAGCCGACCCCGACGATCTGCGTCCGCGATCTTTCTTCCGCGATCTCCAATCCGAATTCCGATATCGTCGTGCTCGATTTCACGACCAGCGCGAACTACCTAAAGGGGCACATCCCGGGTGCGTGGTTCGCGCTACGCTCCCAGCTCCCGGAAGCGATCAAGCGCGCGCCTCCCGCAAAAACCTACGTCGTCACATGCGGCACAAGCGCGCTCGCCATTTATGCCGCCGTCGACCTTAAGAAACTGGTCGATGTTCCAGTCCTCGTTTTTGAGGGCGGCAACGCTGCCTGGAAGGCTGCCGGTCGAATCCTGGAAACCGATGAGTCCCACCTCGCATCACCCCGCATCGATCGCTATCGTCGGCCCTACGAAGGCACGGACGCCCCCGTGGAGGCTATGCAGGCCTATCTCGACTGGGAATACGGACTGGTCGCGCAGCTCGATCGCGACGGCACGCACTTCTTCAACGTCATCTGAGCAGGACCGCACCATGAGCGACGACCATCACCACGACCACCATCACTCGGACCATTGGAAGCACAACGGGATCCGTGTCATCAAGGGCGACCAGCTCGATTCCAACACGGCCCAGACGCCTGGCATGTTCCGGCAGGCAGCCGTCAATCATGCCCGCGTCGGCGCACAGAAAATCTGGGCAGGCACCGTCGCAATCGAGCCGAACGCCAAGACCGGGGTCCACCACCACGGTGCGCTCGAAAGCGTTATTTTCGTGATCCGTGGCAAGGCCCGTATGCGCTGGGGGGATCATTTGGAATATGTCGCGGAGGCGGGACCAGGCGACTTCATCTTCGTGCCGCCTTACGTACCGCACCAGGAAATCAATGCCGATCCTGACAACGTGCTCGAGTGCGTCCTGGTGCGATCGGACAACGAGGCAGTCGTCGTCAACATCACGGATGTCGATCCTGTAGAGAAGCCGGAAGAGGTTTATTGGGTTGATCCAATACACCGCCATCCGGATTGACAGAGAGAAACCGGCCCACCATGGGCTGCTCGCATGCCGGACCTCGTCCAGCGACGCTTCGGTGTTGACGGCCGTGAACAAGTCGACAGGGAAGGTTTCCTTGGCCGTAAACCGGCCGGCGATGATCAAAAGCGGACCGCCGATTGCTCCATCGGGCAGTCCGCCCCCATGTTGGACTGCGGCGCGTTGACTCTCCGTTCAATTTTTCCAGATGCGTCGCGATCATTCTAACTCTACGAGACTCCGGCTGCGGGCGACGGTTGGTGTCAGAAATTCGTTTGATTTTGTTGGATACCGTCCATCCGGCAAACCGACTCGGCGAACTGCTGCCGTGGAACTAGGGGCTCAATTATCGCGCCGCGGCCGACGTCCGGCGGGCGGAGCGAAGCATTGCCGTCGTCGCCTCGACGCCTTGATATAACGCAACCCGATCTTCAGCCAGACCTGATACAAGCCAGGAAGAACATAGCCATAGAGGGCATAGTTATGATTGACCATATGGGCATCAGCCCCCCGGACATCGAAAGCGCACGGCAATTTTACGATGCTGCACTCAAGCCGCTCGGCATTACGACCGTGATGGAAGTGAAGCCCGGACAGACCGGCGGCTATCACGGCATAGGCTATGGAACTGGTCGAAAGCCTTTCTTCTGGCTGTCCAGCGACAGCCGCCATGCCGTCCCGGATGGTCCGCGCGGGACGGGCATCCACATCGCGTTCGAAGCCGAAAGTAGAGCAACGGTCGATGCCTTTTACGCGGCGGTGATGGCGCAAGGCGGCCGTGACAATGGTGCGCCCGGCATCAGGCCCCACTATCATCCAGCCTATTATGCGGCGTTCGTGATCGATCCGGACGGGGTCAACGTCGAGGCCGTGTGTCAGAAGTCGGAGTGAGGTCACGACCGGATCGAAGTCGGTACCGATCCGGTCATGCTGGTCATCCACCAGGCCAATCCAATCGGCGGAATACAGAAGATATTGGCGCTCAGTCACAACGCTACGTCCGACGTGTGAGAACCGGACGGATACGTACTGCCAGACAGCCTTTCGCGGGTGCGTTTGAGAGTCGTGGCGGCGGGTGTAAAATTTCGCTTCAGCCGCTCTTGTGCTTGCGAGGGCACCCCGTCTGCTTCAGCGATGGGTCGGCCCAGCTAAAGCAGCAGTTTGTGCTCTAGTGGGTCGCCCGATTTCGAGACGATCGAAGATCCGTATGGTTCGCGCGACGAAATGATCAACGCATCATCTGGCAAAGGCCGTGCCAGATCTTTGGCTTCGTCCCATGGCGCCTGCATCCACACCTCGGTCTCCTCTTCGGTCAGGAGAAGAACAGGCATCGCCTTCTCATGGATAGGCTTCACGAGATTGTTGGGATCAGTGGTCAAAAACCCATAGAGGTCGTCGGTCGTCGGCCCATCCTTCACCTTGCGGACGCTCTGCCATTGCGGGACATGGATGCCGGCGAAGAACATCAGCGACTTTTCCTCGTCCCGTGCAAACCAGGCGTTCGGCACGTTCCCCCCGGATTGCTGGCTGGCGGGATCGGGTTCGGCGAAGCTGGTGACCGGGACGAGGCATCGGTGCTCAACACCAAACCATCGTTTCCAGTGTGGGAAGGTGAGCTTGCGGACGTTGGTCGTGCCGCGGTCCGCCTCCATGCGGATGAGCTCTTCAAGATCGGCGGGCTTCCCTTTGGCTTTCAGTTTTTCGGCCTTGGCTTTGGCGGCCTTTTCCAAGGTGAACCGCGGCGAGGGAAGACCCCATCGCGCATGTGCCAATTGTTTCCTCCCATCAGCGGTGTTGCGGACAATCGGTCCCATCTGATCGGGGTTCATTTGATAGGCTGGCATGAGGTTGATGAGGCTCTCGGCGTCCTGAGCCCATTTTGAAACCCAGTCCTTGTCCTCCATCCGATAGAGATTACACATGCGACCCCCTCCGCTCGACCAAATACGGCTACTCTAGCGCATGTCGCTTGTTTCGCTAGTCGAGCTGGTAAACGTCGGCATTGTCTTGCCGTTCCCGCAGGCCCTTGTACGACGGATGACGGAGTTTCCCGTCCGATGTCCAGGCGCGAAACTCGATCTCGGCGATCAGGGTAGGCTGGACCCAGACAATGTCGGCAGTTCCGGAATGGGGCAGGGGCGGCTGCTTTCGCTTCCATCGCAGCGTGTCCAGTATCTTCCGCAACCGGATGATCTCGGCTCCCTTGAAGCCCGTGCCGACGCTTCCGACGTGGACGAGATCGCCATCGCGGTAGGCGGCGAGCGCTAACGAGCCGAAGCCGGCTGGGTACGATGCGGACCTCTCATAGCCGACGATGAAGAAAGCCTCGCTCTGGATGCATTTGACTTTTACCCAATCCCCGGTCCGGCCCGAACGATAGGGCTGATCGAGGCGCTTGCCGACGATGCCTTCCAGGCCGAGGCGGCAGACATGCTCAAGCAGGACAGCTGGCTCGGCATCGAATGTTTCTGATATCCGAATGGCGCTGGCTTCATTCGTTGGGCCGTTTATCGTGTCCTCGAGAAGGTGTCGGCGCGAACGGTATTCAACACCGCGCAGATCGTGCCCATCCAGATAAACAAGATCGAAAGCGTAAAGAACGGCGTGGGAGGCGCGCCTGCCAGCTTGTTTGCCGAATGCACCCAGCGATTGCTGCAGCAGCCCGAAATCCGGCCGCCCCTCATCGTCGAGCACGACGGCTTCCCCATCGATAATCATCGTCGCCGGCCCCAGCGCTCGGGCGGCCTGCTCTATGGCCGGAAACCGATGTGTCCAGTCGTGGCCGCCGCGAGTAAGGATCCGGATCCGCTGGGGCTCGATATGGACCGCAAGGCGATAGCCATCCCATTTCAGCTCCCAACTCCATTCGTTTCCGGTGGGAGGCTTAGCCTTCAATAGGGCCAGCGCCGGCTCGACGCGATCAGGTATGGGATCGAAGAGGAGCTGTGGTTGAGCTGGATTACGCTTCCTGCGCGGCTTTGAGCGGATCGGCGGCTCGGTGTCGCGAAGGAGGGGTTTTGATCTCGGAGGCCTCGTCATCCGGCCAGTTCATCAGAAAAACCTTAATAATACTGTGACTATCCCTATATTGTCCCCGCTATTCACCGATCAGGAGATAAGACTGCAGAAGCCAGCGAAATTTCTTGGTCGCAGCTATTCACCTGATTCTCATGAAGAATCTCGAACTTCTAATGTTCGGAACAATACTCGTACGTTTTTGCCGCCTTGACTCCTTTCTCATATGGGAACAAAAACAGAACATTGACATTTGCACGACATGAAGTCGCCCTGCCAACACGACCTTGAAGGGAGCCGTGAACAATGACTGCTGCCCGCGAAAGGGTAATCTGCGATCTGCGGGAGCGTATTGCATTGCTCGAAACCAGCACGGCGAAAAAAGCCGGTTGGTTGCCATTTGGCGTGCCGGAGATGGATGGGGTTCTGCCTGGCGGCGGCCTTGCTCATGGCGCGCTTCACGAATTTGCCGGTGGTGGATCGGGCACCGTCGATGGTGCGGCCGCTGCTCTTTTTGCAGCCGGCATAGCGGCACGGACGAAGGGGCCGATCGTGTGGTGTCTGACGCGACCAGATCTGTTTTTCCCCGCGCTTGCGCAGGTCGGACTGCATCACGACCGGATAATCTTCGTCGAGTCCGACAAGGAGGAAGACGTGCTCGCCAATATGGAGGAGGGGCTGTCCTTTGGTGGGCTCGGCGCCGTCGTCGGTGAACTCGTTCGCCTGCCGATGGTCAGCTCGCGCCGCCTGCAGCTGGCGGCCGAGCGCACGGGGACAATGGCATTGGCTGTGCGTCGTTGGAGGCGGCAGACAGAGGCCAATGATTTCGGGCAGCCGACGGCGTCGACCACGCGGTGGCGGGTGAGCGTGATGCCATCGGAGGATTTGCCAGTGCCGGGTGTGGGGAGGGCCCAATGGTTGCTGGAATTGATGCGCGTGAAAGCGGGTGAATGTGCTGAGTTTCTCGTGAGGGCGTGCGATGACAAGGGTTGTCTCGATCTATCTTCCGGATCTGCCGACGGATCGCATTCGTCGCGCCGATCCATCCATTCCGCCTGAACAGGCGATCGCGGTGATCGCCAGGAGCGGCTCGAAACGCTGGGTATCGGCGGCCGACGCAGCCGCCAGACAAGCCGGCGTTCATGTCGGCATGCCGGCTGCGAAAGCACAGGCGCTGTTTCGCGGCCTGATGCTGGTCGATGCGGATCCTGCTATGGATGCCGCAGCGCTCGAACGCATCACCCTCTGGGCGCTGACGCTTTATTCCCCGATCGTCGCGGTCGATGGGATCGATGGGATCGTCATGGACACAGAGGGTGCCGATCACTTGCAGGGCGGAGAGCTGCCGATGGTGACGAAGATCGCCAATCAGTTCCTAGCAAGGAAACTCACTCCCCGGGTCGCGATCGCCGACACCTGGGGTGCAGCACACGCCTGCGCCCGTGCCATCAGCCGCGAAACGGTCATAGTGCCTTCAGGTGAGACCGTCCGCGCCGTCGAGAAGCTGCCGATATCGTTGCTGCGCCTTCCCGGGAAAGTCATCAGCGATCTGCGCACGCTTGGCTTCCAGACCGTCGGCGAATTGGCCAACACGCCGCGCGCGCCGCTGACCCTTCGTTTCGGCCCCGAGATTGGCCGGCGGCTGGACCAGATGTTTGGCCGCGCCTGCGAACCGATCGATCCGATCCGCACCGCCGAGCTGATCGAGGTGAGCCGCGCCTTCGCCGAACCGATCGGTGCTGCCGAAACCATCAACAAATATGTCGGCCGGCTGGTCGTGCAACTGATCGAGGAGCTGCAAAGGCGCGGCCTTGGTGTCCGGCGCGCCGACCTGATCGTCGACAAGGTCGATGGCACACGGCAGGCGATCCGCGCTGGCACCGTGAAGCCGGTGCGCGACGTCGCCTGGCTGACGAAGCTGTTTCGCGACCGGACGGAGAAGATCGAGCCGGGCTTCGGGATCGAAAAGCTCACTCTGGTCGCGGTGATGGCTGAGCCCCTGGAGGAGCGCCAGAAATCCTCCTCGCTGGTCGAGGAGGAAGTGAAGGACGTGACGCCGCTGATCGATATCTACGGCAACCGCGGGCAGCGCGTCTATCGGGTGGCACCGGTTGCCTCCGACGTTCCAGAGCGCTCCGTCCAGCGCATCAGTCCTGCTGCCGATCCGGTCGAGGTTACCTGGGTCAGCCATTGGCGCCGGCCGGTCCGGCTGCTGGCCCGTCCGGAGCTGATCGAGGCAATCGCCTTGCTACCGGACCGCCCGCCGGTTTCGATCACCTGGCGCGGCAAGCGGCGGAAGGTCAAGCGGGCCGACGGGCCCGAGCGGATCTTTGGCGAGTGGTGGCAGCGCGACGCGGAGATGGAGGCGGTGCGGGACTATTTCGTCATCGAAGACGAGGCCGGCGAGCGCCTCTGGGTGTTTCGCTCCGGTGATGGCATCGATCCTGAAACCGGAAGTCACCGCTGGTTCGTGCACGGGATCTTCGCATGAGCTATGCCGAGCTGCAGGTCACGACCCATTTTTCGTTCTTGCGCGGTGCAAGCTCGGCGCAGGAACTGTTCGAGACCGCGAAGGCTCTCGGCATCGAAGTCCTCGGCGTTGTCGATCGCAATTCGCTTGCCGGAATCGTCCGGGCGCTTGAAGCATCGCGCGCCACCGGCTTACGCCTCGTTGTCGGTTGCCGGCTTGATCTGGCCGACGGCATGTCGGTGCTGGTCTACCCGACCGACCGGGCTGCCTATTCCCGGCTGACCCGCCTCATCACGCTCGGCAAGTCGCGCGGCGGCAAGAACAACTGTATCCTGCACTGGGACGACGTCGTCGCATACAATGACGGCATGATCGGCATTCTTGTGCCGGACCTACCGGATGACACCTGCGGGATCCAGCTGCGCAAGATGGCCGAGGTGTTTGGTGATCGCGCCTATGTGTCGCTTTGTCTGCGCCGTCGGCAGAACGACCAGTTGCGCCTGCATGAGATTTCCAATCTTGCGGCGCGGTTCAAGGTGCGGCCGGTCGTCACCAATGATGTCCTCTTCCATGAGCCGGGCCGCCGGCAGTTGCAGGACATTGTCACCTGCATCCGAACCCGCACGACGATCGACGAAGTCGGCTTCGAACGCGAGCGCCACGCCGATCGCTACCTGAAGCCGCCCGAAGAAATGCAGCGGTTGTTTCCGCGATACCGGCAAGCCCTCGCGCGAACCATGGAGATCGTCCGTCGCTGCACGTTCTCGCTCGAGGAACTCACCTACCAATATCCGGAGGAGGCGATCGTGCCGGGCAAGGATGCTCAGGCCTCACTGGAACATTATGTCTGGCAATGCGTGCCCGACCGCTATCCGGAGGGACTACCGCCCGACGTGTTGAAGGTCGTGCGGCACGAGCTCGATCTCATCCGTACCATGAAATACGCCCCGTATTTTCTGACCGTCTTTTCGATCGTGCGTTATGCTCGGTCTCAAGGCATTCTCTGCCAGGGGAGGGGCTCCGCCGCCAACAGTGCCGTCTGCTACATCCTCGGCATTACCAGCATCGATCCCTCGACCAACGACCTTCTGTTCGAGCGTTTTGTATCCCAGGAGCGCGACGAGCCGCCGGACATCGATGTCGATTTCGAGCACGAGCGGCGCGAGGAGGTGATCCAGTGGATCTATCGAACCTATACCAGAGAAAAGGCAGCGCTCTGCGCCACCGTGACGCGCTACCGGGCGCGCGGCGCGATCCGCGATGTCGGCAAGGCGCTCGGCCTGCCGGAGGACGTGATCAAGGCGCTGTCATCCGGCATGTGGTCCTGGTCGGAAGAGGTCTGCGATCGCAATGTCCGCGAGCTCAATCTCAATCCAGACGACCGGCGTCTTGTGCTGACTTTGAAGCTCGCACAGCAACTGATGGGCGCCCCGCGCCATCTCGGCCAACACCCCGGCGGTTTTGTCCTCACTCATGATCGGCTCGACGATCTCGTGCCGATCGAACCGGCGACGATGAAGGACCGCCAGATCATCGAGTGGGACAAGGACGACGTCGAAGCCCTCAAATTCATGAAGGTGGACATCCTGGCGCTTGGAATGCTGACCTGCATGGCCAAGGCCTTCGATCTGATCCGCGAGCACAAGGACCGCGATCTTAATCTCTCGAAAATCGAGCAGGAGGATTCTGCGACCTATGCGATGATCCGCAAGGCCGATACGCTCGGCACGTTCCAGATAGAAAGCCGCGCGCAGATGGCGATGCTGCCGCGGTTGAAACCCCGGACCTTCTACGACCTTGTGGTACAAGTCGCAATTGTCCGGCCCGGTCCGATCCAGGGGGACATGGTGCATCCCTATCTGCGCCGGCGAGAAGGCAAGGAGGCAGTCGAATATCCGACGCCGGAGCTGGAAGCGGTGCTCGGCAAGACGCTCGGCGTGCCGCTGTTTCAGGAGTCGGCGATGCGCGTCGCGATGGTCTGCGCCGGCTTTACCGGTGGCGAAGCCGACCAGCTGCGCAAGTCGATGGCGACTTTCAAGTTCACCGGCGGCGTCTCGCAGTTCAAGGACAAACTCGTCTCCGGCATGGTGAGGAACGGCTACGCGCCGGAATTCGCCGAAAAGACCTTCTCCCAGCTCGAAGGCTTTGGCTCCTATGGTTTTCCGGAGAGCCACGCGGCTTCGTTCGCGCTGATCGCCTATGCCTCGAGCTACATCAAATGCCATTATCCGGAAGCCTTTTGCGCGGCGCTCATCAATTCGCAGCCGATGGGTTTTTACGCGCCGGCGCAGATTGTCGGCGACGCGAGAGCCCACGGCGTCGAGGTGCGGCCGGTTTGCATCAACCGGTCGCGGTGGGACTGTACGCTGGAGCGGATCGGCAATTCCGATCGGCATGCTGTCCGGCTCGGTTTCCGGCAGGTGAAAGGACTGGCGGTCGCTGATGCGGCGCGCGTCGTCGCGGCACGCATGAACAATGCCTTTGTCTCGGTCGACGACATGTGGCGTCGAACCGGCGTGCCATCGGAGGCGCTTGTCCAGCTTGCCAAGGCCGATGCCTTTCTGCCGTCCCTGAAGCTTGCGCGCCGCGACGCGCTGTGGGCGATCAAGGCGCTGCGCGACCAACCCTTGCCACTATTTGCGGCCGCCGCCGAGCGGGAGATGGCTGCGATCGCCGAGCAGCAGGAGCCGGAGGTGGCACTTCGGCAGATGACGGACGGGCATAACGTCATCGAGGATTACAGCCATACCGGACTGACATTGCGGCAGCATCCAATCGCCTTCCTGCGCAAGGATTTATCAGTGCGCAACATCATCACCTGTGCCGAGGCGATGAATTCGCGGGACGGGCGTTGGGTTTATACCGCCGGACTTGTCCTGGTGCGGCAAAAGCCCGGATCGGCCAATGGCGTGATGTTCATCACCATTGAGGACGAGACCGGGCCGGCCAATCTCGTTGTCTGGCCGACGCTGTTTGAAAAACGCCGGCGGGTCGTGCTCGGATCCTCGATGATGGCCATCAATGGTCGGATCCAGCGGGAAGGGGAGGTCGTGCATCTTGTCGCCCAGCAGCTGTTCGACCTGTCAGGCGATCTGACCGGTCTGGCTGATCGCGATGAAGAGTTCAAGCTGCCGGCCGGCAGGGGTGATGAGTTCGCCCACGGATCGCCGGGAAGTTCGGATACGCGGGACAAGTCGAAGCCTGTTGTAGCCCCGCGCGACATTTTCACGCCCGATCTTCACATTGATACGCTGAAAATCAAAAGCCGGAACTTCCATTGATTTTCCCCATCCTGAGGCGCGGTGGCGCCCAGGGAGTTGTCAGTCCGCTCGCAGCAATTTTAAAGCAAAATAAAGCTTGAGCGCAATTTCCAGAACAAAATCGCTGTCTGCGCCCGAGGTTAAGTTTAGAGCATCAGATTATTATACAGGAGAGGCCAGTGGAAGCTTGGTATCGACAAGAAGACCCAGATTTCGGGACCGAGAATTCACGCAGAGCATAAAACAGAGAACCTCATGATACGCGCTTTCAAATCGTCGTCGAACTCAACCGAAATTATCAACCTCGACAGGGATGCCATCCGAGAAAACCATCGGAATGGTCGACAAACCAATATTATGTTCGACACCAATATCCTGATTGCAATCGAAAGCGCCTATAAGACTGGCCAGCGACACCAGGAACTTAAGAATGCTGGTGTTCTGGAACTGGCGAGACTCATCGAGAAAACCTCCAGGTATGGCGTATTCATCTCGCCTGCAGCGGCTTACCAAGAACTGCCCCCAGCGCGTCGAGGCGACGTTGAAGCAGCGTTCGACAGGTTTCTTGCAGACTATCTGCCAAATTTCCGTGAGGACCCAAACTCGATAAAGGTTCCGTATGCTGGTGCAAAGATGGACCCTGAGCATTTTAGCGCGCTGTCGCTGGAGCGTCAGAAGGCAATCTCGTGCTCATATGCTTCGCTGCTCGCTATGAACGTCATACATCGATTAGAGGCGTTGAATGGCCTGGAAAAATTCGCCCTCTACATCGATTATTGCGCCGAGGTACTGGATCTCATCAGTCTCAAGGAACTGACGATCGCTCGATATGTCTTCGCCCCCGAAAATGGCTTAACTGACCAACTCAGGACGCGGAAAGTAGCTATCACAAACAACTTCGTGAAACTGAAAAAGGGTGGCGGCAAAGGCTTGACACCCGTCAAAGTACTGGAGCGCATCGCTTTGAATGGAGCCAACGACCTGAAGCTGATTGCTGCTGCAGATATCGTGAACAATTCGCGCGAGCAGTTCAACTTCGGGATCATCGAGCATGATGTCTGGATCGCAACGAGCGACGATAAGCTCTACGAGTTTTGCTGCGCCTGCCCGGGCTACATGGGTCGGGAACGTGGCGGTCCCTTGGCTAGATATGTCGAGACACATACTGACGTAAAGGGAACCCGCTACTGGCGGGATTCCATCGAAATACAGCAGCGCAGACTTGAGGAGCGCTATTTCACAGTAGATCGCGAAAAGGAAATGGACTCAATTGTGCAGTCAGCCTTTGATATCGAGGCTGACCTGCTGAACGGTAAAGCTGACGATTATTTCAGACTAAGGTCATGGCGATCTGCGCGAGTGATGCATGACTAATACGGGTCCTCGCCCCGGGCCTCTAGACGCAAGCGTTCGAACCCATGCTTTCGCTCCTGCCCCTTTAGCTGTTGAGGCAGTACGGCAATGTCCTCGCTTTTCATCACGCGTTCCAATTTCTTCCTCTGTCCTGGGACCAAGAACACCAGTGCGTGCGATGGCCCTGTTACCAACACCCCAACGCGCGCACGCTGTTCTCACCAGCTCAATCTTACCGCGCCTCTGAATTGATACCAAAACCGGCCTCTGAGGAGAGCAGATCTCGGCGAGATCCGCATTCGCTATAAGGTTTGCTCCCGCATGATCATTGTCGGTTGAACGAGGTCCATAGGAGACGTCCCACCGCTCTTGATGGATGGCTTCCTGGTCCGGCCCCGGATCTCCGACGATCAACCCGCTGCGGGGTCGGCTAGCAAGCTGCCGCCGCTCGGCTACGCCCTCGCGGTGATCGCGACCGGTTCCGGACACTGACGGGAGCCATCGAGCGGGAATGGCCCGCTCCAAAGATGGAGCCTTCAGATGAACACCGATCTTTCCCTTGCGCAGAACCATGCCTTCCAGCTTTCCCGCACCCTGATGGTTCCGGTCACGCTCTTTAGGTCCGGTAACGAGTTCGGCGTTCTGCCGAGCGACGAACTCGACGACGAAGACGATCTGGAGATCGTGCATGAATACGTTCCGGGCGGGTCTCATTGAGACCCTTCTCGCCTTTTTGGTGCCGCTTGCGAGCCGCAGGCGGCAAGGGAAGCTGCGCCGCTGCTGGCACCCCGGCGGCGGCGCAAGGTGCAGATTGTCATCTTGCCAGCCGCGCCCTTGCCTCCTTTGCTCTTCGCGGCGTCCGGAGCAGGCCCCGCAAGGTGTGGGGAAAAGAAACAGAAGGAAAGGCGGGCGCAAGGGTGCGTCGGGAAGAAAAATGGAAAAGAACGAACTGGAAAAACTGCGGGACCGCGTGCAATGCGCCGCGGTGCTGGAGCAGGCAGGGTTTGCCATCGACCTGAAGGAGAGCACCCGCAGGGCGGTCAAATTCCGCGGCGGCGGGGCCATAATCATCGTGATTCACGAGGGCAGGGGCTGGTTCGATCCGCTGTCCGATGCCAAGGGTGACGTGTTCGGTCTTGTCGAGCATCTCGACCGAGTGCCCTTTGTCGAAGCCCTCGACCATGTCGCATCGCTGGTCGACTTCGTCCCGAAGGAGCCGGTCTGGACCCACGCTGCGCGCGAGATCGATCTGCCGGCCGGAGTTTCAGAACGATGGACGAAGCGCCGCAAGCCGTGGCCGGGTTCGATGACCTGGCGCTATCTCTGCGAAGAACGCTGCGTTCCTGAAGCAACCATCCGCGCAGCGATCCGGCATGATCTCGTGCGCGAAGGTCCGCGCGGCAGTATGTGGGCCGCGCACCGTGACAGCGAGGGCGCCGTCACCGGCTGGGAGGAACGCGGGCCGGAATGGCGCGGCTTTTCGACCGGAGGCGCGAAAGTGTTGTTCAGGTTCGGCGCGATCCTTGCGCCGCGCGTTTGCGTGACGGAAGCTGCGATCGACGCCATGAGCCTTGCCGCGCTGGAGAGTAATCGTCGCGATAGCCTCTATGTCAGTACCGGCGGCGGCTGGGCTCCCGCCACCGATGCGGCGATCCGTTTGTTGGCGGCGCGGACGGGTATGTCGGTGGTCGCCGCCACTGACAATAACGCGCAGGGCGATATCTACGCTGATCGGTTGGAAGCAATTACCCGGGACGCTGACTGCGGCTTTGAGCGCCTTCGTCCCCACCACGAAGACTGGAACGAGGACCTTTGCGCTCAGCTGCGCGCGAATTCGAGGAGAGGCGCGATGTCGTGATTATCCGCGGCCTGCAGTGCCGCGACGTACCGCGTGCGCAGATCTCCCACGTCGCCCAGGCTCCCGCTACCCCAGCTGAAGGGCTCGGCGCCCAGTTTTTCCACGAGCAGATCGGCGGCCAGCCGCGCGTGACGTCCGTTGCCGTTCGGAAACGGATGGATGGCGACCAGGCGATGGTGGAAACGTATTGCGATCTCGTCCGGCGCGAATGTCTCATGCTCGACCCAATACCGAACGTCATCGAGCAGCGCCGTGAGTTCGACCGGAATTCGGTAGGCCTGGATGCCGATATTGCGCTCCGTCGTTCGGAAGCTGCCTGCCCATTGCCAGACCTCGCCGAACATGCGTCGGTGCAATGTACGCATGAAGTCTTCGGTCAGCATCCTGCCGACCGGCATGCGCCGTCGTCCGCGAGCCCAGGCTGCGCCCTCGACGATGTTTTCCTGTTCTGCCTCGTTGAGATCCTGCCTGTGGGTGATCCAGCTTTGAAGCAGGCCCTCGCGCTCCTGCGGCTCGAGAGGTGTTGCGTCCTCTGGTTCCTGGAAAAGGTCAGTCATTTTTCTGACCAGAGATCGCGCTCGGAAAGCTGGTCGCGAATATAGGTCTGGACGCGGGCCTCGAGATCGCCATCGTCCGTTCCCTGTGCCTCCAGACGCATCGTATGCGCGACCCGCTGGAGTTCGCGCATTGCGATCTTGCGCGCTCGCTCATCGACGGTGGCCTCGAGCGACGTATTCGGGACCAATGCGTAGACCAGCGTGCAGTCGAGCGCCTCTGCCGCACGCCGCAAGGTGTTGAGCTGGATCGTTCCGGATGCCTCCGACTTCTCGATCGCTTCGACGGTCTGGGGCCGGATTCCCATCCGCGAGCCGAGCTGCGACCCCGTCATGCCAAGCGCGTCGCGCAACGCCCGGACCCATCCTTTCGGAGGTGCCCTGAAGCCTTCCGCCGGCTGCAGTCCGCAAAGACGCTCGTCAAGCCTCTTGCGTGCTCGTTTCCTTGCATCGTCCTTCATCGTTTATCTTTCCTCCGCCGCTCGTCATCAGACAACAGGCTGATTGCTGCGCTCAATCTATCAGGTTACAACCTGATAATCAATTCCGTTTGATCAGCCCAAAGTATGATAGGACAAGCGATTGAACCAGCCTGTAAGCTGATTTCATCTGAATGAAATAGCAAGGAGGGGAAGGAAGGAGGGGAAGGGGAAGGG
>JAAMEZ010000033.1 GCA_013322215.1 Martinezella rhizogenes | reverse complement strand
GGAGCGGGGCGAGGGCAAGAGCCGGCTGGTGGGTGATGTCGCCTATGGCGAAGCTTCCGAAGTCGCCGCCGCCATCACGCCGGTTCCGGGCGGTGTCGGACCGATGACGATCGCCATGCTGATGGCCAATACCGTCATCGCTGCCCATCGCTCAGCCGGCAGAAAGTCGCCGAAGTTTTAAGCCGGTGCGACGCCGGTCGAGGCGCGCACGATCAACTCGGCCTTCCATAATTCCTGAGCCGGAAATGTCTCCGTATGCTTGATTTCGCCGATCAGCCGTTCGGCGATGCGCACGCCCGCCGCCCGCAGCGACGAGCGGGTTGTCGTCAGCGGCACGGTGAAGTTTTCCGGCTTGAGCAAGGTCAGCACGTCGTCATGGGCGATCATCGAGATGTCCTCGCCAAGCCTGAGCTTTGCCTGGTTGATGGCGCGAACGGCGCCGAGCGCCAGCACGGTACTGGAGCAGAGCACTGCTGTCGGCCGCTTATCCTTCTCCATCTGCAGGATGCGTTCCATGACGAGCAGGCCCTGTTCGTCCGTCATCGGCGTATGGCTGGTGCAAGCTTCGTCGAGCGCCAGACCACGTTCGGCAAGGGCTGCATCCACGCCGTTCTTCCGGCGAATGGCGAAATCGAGGTAGATCGGGCCGTTCAGAAGAGCGAAACGCCGATGTCCGAGTTGCAGCAGCAGCTTCGTGGCGTCGTAGAAAGCGGCTTCATTGTCGAGGTCGAGGAAGGGATAGTCCGGCTCCGAGCCGATCGAACGCCCGTGGACGAGAAAAGGCATGGATAGCGTCTTCAGCATCTCCAGCCGTGGGTCGTGGCCGCGCATATAGTTGACGAACAGCGCATCGACATTGCCGCTGGCTGCGAGCCGTCGCAAGGCACCGACCTCATCGTTCGGATCGGCGGGCGTCAGGACGAAATGGAAATCGTGCCGCAGGGCTTCTTCTCCCAGCCCCGTCAGGAACTCCGAGAAATGCACGTCCGATGAATTTCCGGGGGATGTCGGCATGACGAGCCCGATCGAGCCGGCCTTGCCGGTCGCAAGTCTTTGGGCTGCCTTGTTCGGTCGATAGCCGGTTTCCCGAACCGCTTTGAGAACGCGCTCGCGGGTCTCGCGATTGACCTCCGGATATCCGTTCAAAGCCCGGCTGACTGTCGTCTGCGACAGCCCGAGCATTTGCGATAGCTGTTTCAGATTCACGGTATTTCGGCTCCTCCAACTGCCTGCCGCTACGATGCCGAGACAACCTCCCGAAAAGTCTCAGGCTTTCAAAGCGCTTTCAATTATGTAGCAGGAGAAGTGCGGGAGACAAGATAATTAGCAAAAAATCGACATGCATTCTATGCTGCAGTGCGAGAATTGCTGTGCATACCGGCCCGAATCTGAAAATCACTTGACTTTATCCCGCGCTCAATGGATGAGAGAGGTAGCCAAAGCGCTTTGAGGAATGGGGCGCGCAGCACAAAACAGTGCCTGGGCTCATGGGTTTCGTTATTTGGGAGGACAACCGCATGAAAAAAATGTTTTTGATGACCGTCGCTGCCGCTGCTTTGATGGCCGGTACGGCGATGGCTGCCGATCTGAAGTTCCAGCCCGGTCAGGACTCCAAGTTCAACTGGAAGAGCTATGACGACTTCAAGGCGGCACATGCCGACCTGAAGGGTGAGACGCTGACCATCTTCGGCCCCTGGCGCGGTGAGGACGAGGCTCTCTTCACCAGCGTCCTCAACTACTTCACCGAAGCGACCGGCGTGAACGCCAAATATTCGTCCTCGGAAAACTACGAGCAGCAGATCGTCATCGACACGCAGGCTGGCTCGCCGCCGAACGTCGCCATTTTGCCGCAGCCGGGTCTGTTCGCCAACCTCGCCAGCAAGGGCTACCTGACACCGCTCGGCGATGATCTCGCAAGCTGGGTCAAGAGCAATTACGGCGCCGGCGACAGCTGGGTCGGCTACGGCACCTACAAGGGCAAGGACGGCAAGGACGCCTTCTATGCCTTCCCCTACAAGGCCGATCTGAAGTCTCTCGTTTGGTACGTGCCTGAGAATTTCGAGGAAGCCGGCTACAAGGTTCCGACGACCATGGAGGACCTGATCAAGCTTTCGGATCAGATCGTCAAGGACGGCGGCACCCCATGGTGCATCGGCCTCGGTTCGGGTGGCGCCACCGGTTGGCCGGCGACTGACTGGGTCGAAGATCTGATGCTGCGCCTGAACACGCCGCAGGATTACGATCACTGGGTCGATAACTCGCTGAAGTTCAACGACCCGAAGGTCGTCGCCGCCATCGAGGAATTCGGCAAATTCGCGAAGAACCCGAAATATGTCGCCGGTGGTGTTGCGGCCGTTGCTTCGACGGACTTCCGCGACAGCCCGAAGGGCCTCTTCTCGGTTCCGCCGAAGTGCTACATGCACAAGCAGGCCTCCTTCATCCCGTCCTTCTTCCCGGAAGGCACCAAGCTCGGTCAGGATGCGGACTTCTTCTACTTCCCGCCCTATGCCGCGCATCCTGAACTCGGCAAGCCGGTCGAAGGTGCTGGCACGCTGGCCGCCATCACCAAGGATTCGAAGGCTGCCCGCGCTTTCGTCCAGTTCCTGCAGACTCCGATCGCCCAGGAAATCTGGATGGCGCAGTCCGGCTTCCTGACGCCGTACAAGGGTGTCAATACCGCAGCCTACGCCAATGACACGCTGCGCAAGGAAGGCGAGATCCTGACCACGGCCACCACCTTCCGCTTCGACGGTTCGGACCTGATGCCCGGCAAGATCGGCGCAGGCTCGTTCTGGACCGGCATGGTGGACTTCGTCGGCGGCAAGTCCGCACAGGATGTTGCCGACGGGATCCAGAAGTCCTGGGACGCCATCAAGTAAGACATCATAGCCTGAGCGCCGCCGGCAGCTCGCCGGCGGCGCCATACAGCATATGACGGCCCGCCCTCATGCGTGGCCGATGTCGGACTGGTGGACCAAAGCAGGTAAATTCGGGGAGGGAATGAATGATTTCGCAGATCGTGTCGGCGATTGGCGCCATGATATTTGGCGTTGCCATTTGCGCCGCTTATTTCTGGTTCTCCAACAAGCTCTTGGACTTGATTTTCCCGGCGCGGGAAGGCGACGACGTCCATCAGGCGGCCGTCAATCTTCGTCGCCGCGGCTTGATCCGCCCCTGGCTGTTCCTCGGGCCTGCTCTTTTCCTGCTCGTCGTCTATCTCGTCTATCCGGTAGTCGCGACGCTCATCCTGTCTTTCTATGGACCTGATGGCAGCCAGTTCGTCGGTGGTGCCAACTACGTCTGGGCCTTCAACGACACCGAATTCCGCCAGTCGATCTTCAACAACATTCTCTGGCTGGCTGTGGTTCCGGCCGCCTGCACGTTCTTCGGCCTGGTGATCGCCGTCATGACCGACCGCATCTGGTGGGGCAATATCGCCAAGGCCGTCATCTTCATGCCGATGGCGATCTCCTTTGTCGGCGCTTCGGTCATCTGGAAGTTCATCTACGAATATCGCGGCGGCACGGATGCGCAGATCGGCCTTCTGAACGCCGTCGTCCAGCTGTTCGGCGGCACGCCGGAAGTCTGGATCACCATTCCCTTCTGGAACAATTTCTTCCTGATGGTCATGCTGATCTGGATCCAGACTGGCTTTGCCATGGTCATCCTCTCGGCCGCCTTGCGCGGTATTCCGGAAGAAACCATCGAAGCCGCCGTCATCGATGGCGCCAATGGCTGGCAGATTTTCTGGAAGATCATGGTCCCGCAGGTCTGGGGCACGATCGCCACCGTCTGGACCACCATCACCATCCTCGTCCTCAAGGTCTTCGACATCGTGCTCACCATGACCAACGGCCAGTGGAACACGATGGTGCTTGCCAACCTGATGTTCAACTGGATGTTCCGTGGCGGCGGCGACAGCGGCCGAAGCGCTGTTATCGCGCTCGTCATCATGGTCGCGGTGACGCCGATCATGATCTGGAACATCCGTCGTGCAAACGCTGAGACGAAGGGACGCTGACATGATTGGAAATCTCGGTCGCATCGGTCCCGCTCGCATCTTCGTTCACGCCGCGGTGCTGCTCATCGTCCTCATCTGGCTGCTGCCGACGCTCGGCATTTTCGTCACCGCGCTTCGTGACAAGGATCAGATTGTCGTTTCCGGCTGGTGGACGGCGTTTGCCGGCTCCTCGCGCACGACAGCCGCCCGCCTCGATGGCCCGGACAAGGCCAAGCCCGATGGCGCGAATTTCGTGATTTCGGGCACGCTTGCCGTCGAAGGCGGCGGCAAGATCCAGTCTTTCGGCCTGCGCGTGCAAGAACCGGCCGCCTACAAGGCCGGTTCTCCCGCCGCGCTGGAGAACGGCGAAACGCTGACGATCAATTCCGATGGCAGCTATCGCTATCAGAAGAACGGTGCGTTCGAAGCCGATGCACGCGCCAAGCGCGTCTACCTCACCGTCGCGACGCCGCCGCAATTCACGTTCGACAACTATCGCAGCGTGCTCGGCGGCGAGGGCATCGGCCAGTCCTTCATCAACTCGCTGACGGTGACGATCCCCGCGACCGTCATCCCGATCCTGATTGCCGCCTTTGCCGCTTACGCGCTCGCCTGGATGGAGTTCCCCGGCCGCGCGATACTGATCGCGCTCGTCGTCGGCCTGATCGTCGTGCCGCTGCAGATGTCGTTGATCCCGCTTTTGCGCATCTACAATGAAATCGGCCAGATCTTCGGTGTGCCATCGAAAACCTATCCGGGCATCTGGATGGCGCACACGGCCTTTGGTCTGCCGCTCGCCATATATCTCCTGCGCAATTATATTGCCGGCCTGCCCAAGGAGATCATCGAATCCGCCCGCGTCGATGGCGCCAGCGATTTCGACATCTTCGTCAAGATCATCCTGCCGCTGTCCTTCCCGGCGCTGGCCTCCTTCGCGATCTTCCAGTTCCTCTGGGTGTGGAACGATCTGTTGATTGCGATGGTGTTCCTCGGCACCGACAAGGATCACCTGGTCCTGACGGCTGCCTTGAATGCACTGCTCGGTTCGCGCGGCGGCAATTGGGAAATCCTGACGGCATCGGCTTTCGTCACCATCATTATTCCGCTCCTCGTCTTCTTCGGTCTGCAGCGCTATCTCGTGCGCGGTCTGCTCGCCGGGTCGGTGAAGGGGGGCTGATTCAAGAACACGCACTTATACAGGACCCATTCAGCATGAGCATTGCCCCTCAATCGGCTTTAGAAGTTGACAAGGACTGGTGGCGCGGCGCCGTGATCTATCAGATCTATCCGCGCTCCTATCAGGACTCCAACGGCGACGGCATCGGCGATCTCAAGGGGATCGCCGCCCGCCTGCCGCATGTGGCCGCACTCGGTGTCGATGCGATCTGGATTTCGCCGTTCTTCACCTCGCCGATGCGCGATTTCGGCTACGACGTCTCTAATTACGAAGACGTCGACCCGATCTTTGGGTCGCTCGCCGATTTCGATGCGATGATGACGGAAGCCCATCGCCTCGGCATCAAGGTGATGATCGATCTCGTGCTGTCGCACAGTTCCGATCGCCATCCCTGGTTCGTCGAAAGCCGCTCGAGCAAGGACAATCCCAAGGCTGACTGGTACGTCTGGACCGATGCCAAGCCGGATGGCACGCCACCCAACAACTGGCTGTCGATCTTCGGCGGCTCTGCCTGGGCGTGGGATCCGACCCGCATGCAATATTACCTGCATAACTTCCTGACCTCGCAGCCGGATATGAACCTTCATAATCCGGAGGTGCAGGACCGGCTGCTGGATGTCGTCCGTTTCTGGCTCGACCGCGGCGTCGACGGCTTCCGCCTCGACACCATCAACTTCTATTTCCACGACAAGGAACTGCGCGATAATCCCGCCCTGGACCCGTCGCGCCGCAATGCGTCCACCGCGCCGGCAGTCAATCCTTATAACTTCCAGGAACACCTCTACGACAAGAACCGCCCGGAAAACCTGGCGTTCCTGAAGCGCTTCCGCGCCGTGCTCGACGAATATCCGGCCATTGCCGCCGTCGGCGAAGTTGGCGACAGCCAGCGCGGCCTCGAAATCGTCGGCGAATACACGTCCGGCGGCGACAAGATGCACATGTGCTACGCCTTCGAATTCCTGGCGCCGGACGCGCTTTCGCCGGATCGGGTAGAAGAGGTGATGAATGATTTCGATGCGGCAGCGCCGGAAGGCTGGGCCTGCTGGGCCTTCTCCAACCACGACGTCGTGCGCCATGTCAGCCGCTGGGGCAATCTGGTCGCCGATCGCGATGCCTTCGCCAAGCTCTATGCGGCACTGCTGCTCACCCTGCGCGGCTCCGTATGCATCTATCAAGGCGAAGAACTGGCACTGACGGAAGCCGATCTCGCCTATCAGGATCTGCAGGACCCCTACGGCATTCAGTTCTGGCCGGAGTTCAAGGGCCGCGACGGTTGCCGCACGCCGATGGTCTGGGACAGCCAGGTTGCGCAGGGTGGCTTTTCCACCGTCAAGCCGTGGCTGCCGGTGCCGGTCGAACACATTCTGCGCGCCGTCAGCGTCCAGCAGGGCGATGAAAATTCGGTGTTGGAGCAGTATCGCCGCTTCCTCGCCTTCCGCAAGCAGCACCCGGCCTTCGCCAAGGGCGAGATCGCGTTTTCGGAACCGCAGGGCGACGTGTTGATCTATGCCCGCGCATATGCAGGCGAAACCATTCTCTGCGCCTTCAACATGAGCCCGGTCGAAACGCTGGCGGCACTGCCTGATGGTAATTGGCAGGCATTGACGGGACACGGCTTTACCAGCAACAACTACGGCAACAAGATCGATATTCCGGCCTGGGGCGCTTATTTCGCGCGTCTTGCCTGACCTTTGGGAGGAGGGAGCATAATGACGGGACTTGTTCTGAAGGATATCAAGAAATCCTACGGCAGCGTGCATGTGCTGCACGGCATCGATCTGGAGATCAACGAGGGCGAATTCATCGTCTTTGTCGGCCCCTCCGGCTGCGGCAAGTCCACCTTGCTCAGGATGATCGCAGGGCTGGAGAGCATTACTGCGGGCGATATGATGATTGCCGGCCAGAAGGTGAATGAGGTGCCGCCATCGCGGCGCGGCATCGCCATGGTCTTCCAGTCCTACGCGCTCTATCCGCATATGACCGTCTACGACAACATGGCCTTCGGCATGCGCATTGCCGGCGAAAGCAAGCAGGAGATCGACCGTCGCGTCCGCGCGGCGGCGGCAAGTCTGCAGCTCGGCCAGTATCTTGAGCGTCTGCCGAAGGCGCTTTCGGGCGGTCAGCGCCAGCGCGTCGCCATCGGCCGCGCCATTTGCCGCAATCCGAAGGTCTTCCTGTTCGACGAGCCGCTCTCGAACCTCGATGCAGCCCTGCGCGTCGCGACCCGCATCGAGATCGCCAAGCTCAGCGACTCCATGCCCGAGACGACGATGATCTACGTCACCCACGATCAGGTGGAAGCCATGACTCTGGCTGACCGCATCGTCGTGCTGTCGGCCGGTCGCGTCGAGCAGGTCGGTGCGCCGCTCGAGCTCTACGAGCGCCCGGCCAATCTCTTCGTTGCGAAGTTCATCGGCTCCCCGGCCATGAACATCATCCCGGCGACGGTCACCGAGACCGGCGCGACGACGACCGTCACGCTGACTGGTGGCAAGTCGGTAACGCTGGATGTCCCGACAGACGTCTCCGAAAAGGGTAAGACGGCGAGCTTCGGCGTGCGTCCCGAAGATCTGCGTCTTGCGACCGGCGACGATTATCTCTTCGAAGGCGAGGTCTCCATCGTCGAGGCGCTCGGCGAAGTCACGCAGCTCTATATCGAAGGCCTGGTCGATGGCGAGCCGATCATCGTCAAGATCCCCGGCATTGCCGATATTCATCGCGGCCAGAAGATGCGTTTTGCCGCCGACCGCCAGAAGCTGCATCTTTTCGACGCCAGTGGCCATTCCTACCGCAAGTAGCCGCTTACGGGATGCGCCGGCCCAAGTAAAAATGAACAATAAAATTCATCTTGGGCCGGCGCGTTCAAACCTTCTGTTAAAGACCCGCTGCTAGTCTCCCATCATAATATACCCCAGGGGTTTACTAAGATGGCCGCGTTCGGCAGAGCTAATTCAGGTCAGCATTTCCTCAATAAAGAAGAATCTTTCATGTATGACCGTGAGGTGCGGTTCCGCATGGAAGATACGATGAACGCGGCGCGCCTCGAATACACCGAAAAGGGCGTGATGAACCTTGCGTCCCGCCGCTGCGATATTATCCGCATTTCGCAAAGCAGCGCGGTTCTCGCGATCCTCACCCAGTATAATCTGCCCAAGCAATTCTATCTGGATATCCCTGACGCGCGTATCACCAAGGTCGGCTGCGTGCTGATGAAGGTCTTTTCCAACAACACCGTCGAAGTCCGTTTCCTGCGTCTCCTCACGGAGAAGGAAATGAACAAGATCTTCGTCTACAGCACGCATCCGGCTCATAAGAACCGCGTGCTTGACATCAGGGCCTGATCAGCGGCCACAGGAAACAGGTTGGAGCGGTCCATGCGGCTGACGGATCAGATTTCCGTCCGCCATTTTCCGAGCGCATCCTCCAGATACTCGATCAGCGGCAGTCTGCCATTTTCCTGCAGCCATTTGTCGACCGAGAGGCGCAGGGGGCTGACCGCGATCATCGAAGCGAGCCGCAGCCCGTCGCGATCCTTCGTCGGAAACAGTTGGCACAAGGCCTGATAGGCGACTTGCTCGAGTTGCAGGTAGTTGCCTCGCGTGCGGGCACGTAGGGATTCGCTTTGACGCAGCAGCGTGGCCGTTTCAAAAAGCTGAGGTGCCTCAGCCTGCAGGCGGATCACAAGTCTTAGGGTCGCTTGATGAACGACCTCGATCGGTCGCCCGGCTGATGCATTCTCCATGATGCTCGCCCGAAGCGCGTCCATGTATCCGCTTTGATGCGCCAGAAGAATATCATCCTTGCTTTTGAAGTAATAAAAGAAAGTCCGGCGGGAAATGCCGGCCGCGGCCGCAATCTCGTCGATCGTCGTTTCCTGATAGCCTTTCGCCAGAAAGGATTTCATTCCGACTTCCGCTATGCGTTGAAAGGTCAGGCGGCGCTTCTGTTCGCGCAAGCCTTCCGGTTTTGGGGGTGCATCGTGCATCCAGCCATTTTGGCATGAGTCGCAACGCCACTCAAATCATCAGCACATCTTGCCGCGCCTTCCTCGGAGACCTCGGTTTCCGGTGAAATAATTCGTTCGCTTCGCCTGTCGGTTGCCGCAAAGTGGCCAACATTAATTTTTACACCAAGTGCGATATTTAATGTTAATGCCGAATGTTCATAACCCGGTGCAGGAGCGCAAACATCAATGCCAGCCAATGCAATCTCAAATCATGATGAAACTGGAACTTATGGTCCACGTGCCTTAAGGCCTGATATCTGGTCGATGGCCCTTCTCTTGAGCCTGCTGGCGGGCTGCGCCGCCGCGCCGCTGGATCGCGCAGGATCCCTGCGGTCCTATGACGGCCTGACCCGATCGGACGGCCTGGTCGCGCATTCGCTTCTTCGGGTGAGCAGGGATGATGTTCTTGCGGCCAAGACCATCAAGATCATTCCGACCGCCTTTTCGATGCGGGCTGAAAGTGCTGCTTTCACGCCTGAGCAGCGCAGTCTCGTCACCAATGCCGTCGACAGGGCACTTTGTTCCGGATTGAGTGAACGCTTCGTCGTTGTCGGTCTGTCTGAGTCCGCGGATTTGACGGTTCGCGCCGTCGTGACACAGGTCAAGACGACGAATGCGACTGTTGTCGGCGTCTCGAAAGTCGCATCCGTGGGCACGAGCATATTGCTGCCGAATGTGCCTGTGCCCATTCCCCGCATTCCGATCGGCATGGGCAGCCTCTCGCTTGAGGCGGAAGCTCTTAATTCCCAGGGTGTGCAGAGGGCTGTCATGATTTGGGGGCGCGGTGCAAACGCATTTCTTGATTCGGGCACCGTTGCCAAGGAAGGGGATGCCTATAGCCTCGCCGCCAAATTCGGCGGTGATTTCAGCAAGATGCTGGTCAAGGGCAAGACGCCGTTCGGCGCGACGCCTTCTTTCCCCTCCCGGGCGAAATTGGCGGCGCTCGTAGGCCGCGCACCCAAGTATGAGGCCTGCAAGGTATTCGGGAAGTCGCCGGGCGTGATGGGCTTCGTGGGAGAACGCCTCGGCCTTCCGCCGGCTTGGACGGACAAGGCTCCGGCGAATGTCGAAAAGGCGGCATCGAAGGCCCCATAATCAGCCTTCGATGCCGCCTTGCCGATATCCGGCGGTACAGCCTCAGTGGCGGAACAGGACGCTCGCACCCTGATCCGCCGGCCCTGCGGTGTGGCGAAAGGGAGCGAAGAGCTCGCGGCCCATGCCGAACTCGTTTTCCGAGAGATCGACGACCACGGGCTCGCGCTCGGCCATGTCGGCGGCGTCGACCAGCACCTCAAGCGTGCCGGCGATCGCGTCGATGCGGATGATGTCGCCTTCCCTGATGCGGGCGATCGGGCCGCCATCGACGGCTTCCGGTGTCACATGGATGGCGGCGGGAACCTTGCCCGATGCGCCGGACATCCGACCGTCCGTCAATAGAGCCACGCGGAAGCCGCGGTCCTGCAGCACGCCGAGCGCCGGCGTCAGCTTGTGCAGCTCCGGCATGCCGTTGGCCTTCGGTCCCTGGAAGCGGACGACGGCGACGAAATCGCGGTTGAGCTTGCCGTCTTTGAAGGCTTGCTGCATCTCCAGCTGGTCGTGGAAGATCACGGCCGGCGCTTCGATGATGTGGCGCTCCGGCTTGACGGCGGAGATCTTGATGACCGCCTTGCCGATATTGCCGCGCAGCATCTTCAGGCCGCCGCTGCTCTGGAACGGCGAGTCGATGCTTGCCAGCACCTTCGGGTCGTGGCTCTTATCCGGTGCCGGCTCGCGCACGACATTGCCATCAGCGCCGAGCTTGACATCGATGGAGTAGCCGCTGAGGCCCTGGCCGTAGACGGTGCGCACGTCGTCGTGCAGCAGGCCCTTCTTCAGGAGTTCCTTGATGAGGAAGCCCATGCCGCCGGCGGCATGGAAATGGTTCACGTCGGCAAGTCCGTTCGGATAGACGCGGGCAAGCAGCGGGATGATGTCGGAAAGCTCGGAAATATCCTGCCAGGTGAGCACGATGCCGGCCGCGCGCGCCATGGCGACGATGTGCATCGTGTGGTTCGTCGAGCCGCCTGTCGCGTGCAGGCCGACGACGCCGTTGACGATCGAGCGTTCGTCGATCATCTCGCCGGCGGGCGTGAATTCATTGCCCATGGCGGTAATCGCAAGCGCACGCTTGGTTGCTTCGCGCGTTAGGGCCTCGCGCAGCGGCGTGCCGGGATTGACGAAGGAGGCGCCCGGCATGTGGAAGCCCATGATTTCCATCAGCATCTGGTTCGAATTCGCCGTGCCGTAGAAAGTGCAGGTGCCGGGGCCGTGATAGGACTTCGATTCCGCCTCAAGCAGTTCGGCGCGGCCGACCTTGCCTTCGGCATAGAGCTGCCGCACGCGAGACTTCTCGTCGTTCGGCAGGCCCGAGGTCATCGGTCCGGCCGGAATGAAGACCGCAGGCAGATGGCCGAAGGAGAGGGCGGCGATGACGAGACCGGGCACGATCTTGTCGCAGACGCCGAGGAAGACAGCGGCATCGAACATGTTGTGCGACAGGCCGACGGCTGCCGACATGGCGATCAGGTCGCGCGAAAAGAGCGAGAGTTCCATGCCCGGCTGCCCTTGCGTAACACCATCGCACATGGCCGGCACGCCGCCCGCCACCTGGGCGATGCCGCCCGCCTGGGCCGCTGCCTCACGGATGATGGCCGGATAGGTCTCAAAGGGCTGATGTGCCGAAAGCATGTCGTTATAGGAGGTGATGATTCCGAGATTGGGCACCTGGTCTCCCGCCAGTGCGTCTTTCTCGGAGGGGGAACAGATGGCGAAGCCGTGCGCAAGATTGGCGCAGCCAAGCACGGAGCGTTGCGCCCCTCTGGTTGCTGCATTGCGCAGGCGGTCCAGATAGCGTTCGCGCGTCGGCTTCGAGCGCTCGACGATACGTGCGGTAATCTTGGAAATGCGGGCGTCAGCGGCCATGGTCGATCTGCCTCCGTCTGTTCTGCGCAATGCCCGAAAATCTGTCTCGGTAGAGGGCGTGGCGCGGGGTCCAAAAGTCAATGCTCTGCCGTTGCGCCCGCAAGGGCACATGGCGCAGCACATGTTGCTGTGTCATTCAGGGTTCGATGACGAGGCCTGACGGCCGTGTCACGGAGCCCAATAAATTTCAACCGGGGAAGCCGCCCGGCGCAGCATGGCGCGGATCGGCATCTCGGTTTCTTCGCCCGACGCTTCGGCCTTGGCCAAAACGTCCTTCTTTCCTTCTCCCTCGATATGGAGCACCAGCAATCGGGCATCCTGAAGACTGGAGAAGGTGAATGTCAGCCGCGGCTCGCCGGCACCTTCCGCTTCCATCGTGATGATGCCGCGCGGGGTATTCGGATCAAGTGCGGTTTTGAGGTTGCTGCCGCCCGGAAAGAACGACGCCGTATGGCCGTCATTGCCCATGCCGAGGATGGCGACATCGAAGGGATGGCCGACAGCCTTGGTTTCTTCCGTGGCGATGACTGCGGCCTCCTCGACGGAGGCAGCAGGCTGATAAAGCGGAAGGAACTTGGCGGCCGCCGCCTTGTCCTTCAGCAGGTTTTCCTGAACGAGCAGATGGTTTGAGCGCGGATTGTCAGCCGGCACGAACCGTTCGTCGACGAGGGTGATCGTTACCTTGCCCCAGTCGATCGAGCGCGATGACAGCGCTTGAAAGAACGCCTTCGGCGTCGAGCCGCCGGAGACCGCGATGCTTGCGGAACCGCGCGTTGCGACGGCGGCCGAGAGGGTCTCGGCTACCTTGTCCGCGAGCTTGCCGGCGAGTTCGGCACCATTGGCGAAAGCATGCATGTTCGCTGTCATCGTTATCGTCCCAGATTAGATATCGTCGTGCCAGGTGCGGCCGTCACGCTCGATGAGCGCGATAGCCTGGCTCGGACCCCAGGTGCCGGCGGTGTAGCCCTGTACCTGCTGCCCGGTTGCTTCCCAACCCTTGAGGATCGGGTCGACCCATTCCCATGCGGCTTCCACCTCGTCGCGGCGCATGAACAGCGTCTGGTTGGAGCGGATGACGTCCATCAGCAAGCGCTCGTAGGCATCCGGATTGCGGACGTTGAAGGCGGACGCGAAGCTCATGTCGAGCGAGACGTTGCGCAGGCGCATGCCGCCCGGACCCGGGTCCTTGATCATCAGCGACTGCTTGACGCCTTCATCCGGCTGCAGGCGGATGATGAGCTGGTTGGCGACGATGCGGCCGGCGGCCTGGTCGAAGATGTTGTGCGGGATCGGCTTGAAGGTGATGACGATCTCCGACACGCGGCCGGCAAGACGCTTGCCGGTGCGGATGTAGAAGGGAACGCCGGCCCAGCGCCAGTTGCCGATCTCGGCCTTGATTGCGACGAAGGTCTCCGTGTTCGAAACGCCGCCTTCCAGTTCGTCGAGGTAACCCTTGACCGGGCCGCCTGCCGAAGCGCCGGCGCGGTACTGGCCACGAACGGTCGCCTGCTCGACATTGGAGGCGTCGATCGGCTTCAGCGCGCGCAGAACCTTCAGCTTCTCGTCGCGAACGGCTTCCGAATCCATGGAGGAGGGAATTTCCATCGCGGTCAGGCAAAGCAGCTGCAGGATATGGTTCTGCACCATGTCGCGCAGGGCGCCGGCGGTGTCGTAGTAACCGGCACGGCCTTCGAGACCGACCGATTCCGCCACCGTGATCTGCACGTGGTCGATATGGTTGGCATTCCAGAGCGGCTCATAGAGCGCGTTGGCAAAGCGCAGCGCCATCAGGTTCTGCACGGTTTCCTTGCCGAGATAATGGTCGATGCGGAAGATCTGCTCTTCCTTGAAGACCTTGCCGATGGTGTCGTTGAGCTGCAGCGCCGAGGCGAGGTCGCGGCCGATCGGCTTTTCGACGACGATGCGGGTCTGCTTGGTGATCAGCTTGTGATCGTGGATCTTCTGCGAGATGTCGCCGAAGATGCCCGGAGCGACGGCCAGATAAAAGGCGCGCACGCGTTCCTTGCCTTCATCCAGAAGCTTCTTCAGCTGATCCCAGCCGGCATCGCTGCGGGCATCGACCGGAACGTAGAACAGGCGAGCGAGGAACTTCTTGACTTCGGCGTCGTCATATTCGCCCTTCTTCAGGTGTTCCTTGAGAGCGGCGTCGGCAAACTTGCGGTATTCTTCATTGGAAAGCGCGCTGCGCGAAGCGCCGATGACGCGGGTCGGCTCGGAAAATTGGCCTTCGACCTGACGATGGTAAAGAGCGGGCAGGAGCTTGCGTTCGGCAAGGTCGCCGCTGCCGCCGAAAACGACATAATCAAATGGTTCAACGGGAATGATTTGGCTGCTCATGAGCTATCTCTCAATCGGTCTTGGTTGAGGCCCCTTTTAATCTAATCGATTTAAAAAGGCCAGTGTGCATCGCAAAATTCAGACTCGGCTTTTAGAGCGGATCGCCGGCGGAAGAAATCCTCTTCCGGTTTTTAAAACCTGTCGCGCAACGCAAACCACGAGAGCGCCAGGAACAGCAGAGGCGCCCGCATGCGCGCACCGCCGGGGAAGGGCGGGATATTCAGCTCCCTGAAGAGATGAAGCTCGTCCGCATTCCCGAGAACCGTTTTCGCATAGAGTTTACCGCAATAGTTTGACAGCATCACCCCATGGCCGGAATAGCCGCCGATTGAGGTGACGCCCGGCATGACCTCGCGCACGAAAGGCTGCCGCGGCATGGTGATGCCGACCGAGCCGCCCCAGGCGTAATCGATGTTGATATCGCTGAGAGCCGGGTAGATTTCGGTGATCTGTCGGCGGATATGCTGCGTTATGTCGCGCGGATTGTCAGCCGTATAGGCCTCGCGCCCGCCGAACAGCAGGCGCCCATCCTTCGATTTGCGGAAATAGCGCACGACGAATCGCGCATCGGCGACGGCCTCGTTGCCGGGAAGAACCTGCGGGAAGCGATCGAGCGGTTGAGTGGCACCGATGAAGGAGCGGATCGGCATGACATGGCTTGCCGTGACAGGCTCCAGATTGCCGATGTAGCCGTTGCAGGCGATCAGCACGCGGTCGGCGGTGATCTCTCCGCCATCCGTTTCGATTATGGTCTTGCCACTTGCTTGGCGAAAGCCCTTCGCCTTGGTCATTTCAAAAAGCGACGCACCGGTTTCGGCTGCGACACGGGCAAGGCCGATGAGCAGCTTTAGCGGATGGATATGGCCCGTGCCCGTATCCCGAACGCCATAGAGATAGAATTGCGAACCCAGCCGCTCCTGGGTTTCGGCCTCATCCATGAACGTCATGTGCGGATAGCCGTAGCGGGTCGCCGCGATTTCCGCACTGTCCATATAGTCGCGCTTGTAGCTGCGCTTGTGCGTGACATTCATCTGGCCGGGCAGGAAATCGATGTCGATGCCATGCTCCGATGCGAAGTCGAGAAGGTGGCGCTTGGCGTCCTCGGCCAGATCGAAGAGGGCCTTCGAGCGCTCATAGCCGATTTTCTCTTCGAGTTCTTCGGGCCACCAGCGCTGGCCGGTGCCGAGCTGTCCGCCATTGCGGCCGGAGGCGCCGTCGCCGAAGCGGTTGGCGTCGATCAGGACGACGTCGACACCACTCTTGGCGAGATTGTAGGCGGCCTGAAGGCCGGTATAGCCGCCGCCGACGATCGCGACGTCAGCCCGGCGCGAGCCATCGAGTTTTGGATAGCTGGCGCGATCGCCGACGGTCGCCTGATAGAAGGAAAGACCCGGCGCGATCGGGCTTTGCCATGTTTCCTGCAATGTCATGGGCGATCTCCCTCACACGTTGAGCAGAAGGAATTCCCGCTCCCACGGGCTGATCACCTGCATGAAGGTCTCGAATTCGCCGCGCTTGACGCCGGCATAGATGTCGATGAAGTCCTTGCCGAGAACCTCTTCGAAAGCGGGCTCGTCCTCCATCAGCGCAATAGCCTCGAGGAGGCCGCGCGGCAGGTCGATCGAGCCTTCATTGGCCGAATCCTCGGTCGGAGCTGTCGGCTCGACTTTCTTCATGATGCCGAGCAGACCAGAGGCGAGTGAAGCGGCAAGCGCAAGATAGGGGTTGGCATCGGAGCTCGGCAGCCGGTTCTCGACACGGCGCGCCTGCGGATCCGAAACCGGAACGCGGAAGGCGGTGGTGCGGTTGTCGTAGCCCCAGGCATTGTTGACCGGGCAGGACATGTTGGGTGCCAGCCGGCGGTAAGAATTCACATAGGGCGCCATCATGGCGAGTGCGTTCGGCACGTAGCGCTGCATGCCGCCGATGAAATGGAAGAATTCCTGCGACGGACTTCCGTCTGGATTGGTGAAGACGTTCTTGCCGGTCTCGATGTGGACGACCGATTGATGGATGTGCATCGCCGATCCGGCCTGGCTTTGCATTGGTTTGGCCATGAAGGTGGCGTAGATGCCGTGCTTCAGCGCTGCCTCGCGGATGGTGCGCTTGAACATGAACACCTGATCCGCAAGCTCGATCGGGTCGCCGTGGCGCAGGTTGATTTCCAGCTGCGCCGGTCCCTCTTCATGGATCAGTGTATCGATCTCCAGGCCCTGCTTCTCCGAGAAATGATAGATATCATCGATCAGTTCGTCGAATTCATTGATGCCGGCGATCGAATAGCCTTGTCCGCCAAGGATGGAGCGGCCGGAGCGGCCTTTCGGCGGATGCAGCGGATAGTCGGGGTCGTCATTCTTGGCGACGAGATAGAATTCGATTTCAGGTGCCACAACGGGCTTCCAGCCGCGCTCTCGATAGAGTCCCATGATGCGCTTCAGCACGTTGCGCGGCGTATAGGACACTTCCTCGCCTTCGGAATTGACGATATCGCAGATCACCTGTGCAGTCGGGTCGCTCTCCCAGGGTACAACCGAGAGTGTCGAAAGATCCGGCACGAGCTTGAGGTCGCTGTCGCGCGGCTCGTAGCGGAAGCTCTCCGTCTCCTCCGGGTACTCGCCGGAGATCGTATGGCGATAAATCGCCGAGGGCAGCGCCAGCGACGTGTTGGACGTGAATTTCGAGGTCGGCATCATCTTGCCGCGCGGAACGCCGGCAAGGTCCGGCGTGATGCATTCTATGTCCTCGATCCCGCGTGCGCGGAGCCATTGAGCCGCTTCCTTCCAGTTTGCCACGCCGCGTGCCGATCTCAGACCAGGAGGTACCGTAGGGGCTTTCGAGACGGGTATGGAAGCTTTCAGCGGGGTCTTTCTCGCGGGCATAAAACACCGTATTTGGGTTGATCGGTGAGTGCATCATAACTGCAGTTTGCCAATTGGCGAGGGGGAAAACCGCTCGGACTTTCGCCGTATGATGGAAAAATGACGACAGAGCGCGGTGAAGAATAAAGGGCTGAAGCGTGACCGGCAGATATGATGTGATCGTCCTCGGTGCGGGTGCGGCAGGCATGATGTGCGCCATCCGCGCCGGCCAGCGTGGACGGTCCGTCCTTATGCTCGATCATGCCGCTGCACCAGGCGAGAAGATCCGCATTTCCGGCGGCGGCCGCTGCAATTTCACCAACATCAACGCCGGCCCGAAGAACTTCCTTTCCGCCAATCCGCATTTCGCCAAATCGGCGCTCGCGCGCTTCACGCCCCAGGATTTTATCGCCATGGTCGAGCGCCATGGCATTGCGTGGCATGAGAAGACGCTCGGCCAGCTCTTCTGCGATGATAGCGCCAAGGATATCATCCGCATGCTGACGGACGAGATGCGCGCAGCCGGTGCGCAACTGCGACTGCGAACGGAGATCAGCGGCGTTGAGCCGAGGGCGGACGGCTATCGTGTCAGCACATCCGAAGGCGCCTTCGAAGCATCCTCGCTGGTTGTTGCCACGGGCGGCAAGTCGATCCCCAAGATGGGGGCCACAGGCTTTGCCTACCGCATCGCCGAGCAATTCGGCTTGCCCTTGGTCGAAACCCGGCCGGGTCTCGTGCCGCTGACGCTCGATCCGCAATCGCTCCAGCGGCTGGCGCCCTTGTCGGGCATTGCCGCACCCGCCGAGATCCGGCACGGCAAGACGGCTTTCCGCGAAGCCCTGCTCTTTACCCATCGCGGCCTCAGCGGCCCCGCCATTCTGCAGATTTCCTCCTATTGGCGGGAAGGGGACGACATTACCGTCGTGATCGAGCCCGATATCGACATTTTCGCACTTCTGAAGAAAGCCAAGCAAGTGAATGGCCGGCAATCGGCGCAGACGGCGCTTGCGGAAAGCCTGCCGAAGCGGCTGGCGCAGCATATTGTCGAGAGTGAGGGCATCTCCGGCAATATGGCCGATCTATCCGACAAGCGCCTGCAGCAGCTCGCGGCAGCCATCCAGTCCTGGCCGGTCAAGCCCTCTGGCTCGGAAGGTTATCGCACCGCCGAGGTGACGCTGGGCGGCATCGACACGTCCTGTCTCGATTCGAAGACGATGCAGGTGAAAACCGTTCCCGGTCTTTTCTTTATCGGCGAATGCGTCGACGTGACCGGTTGGCTCGGCGGTTACAATTTTCAATGGGCATGGGCCTCGGGCCATGTGGCGGGCGAAGCTGCTTGAGCTGCCATTTCAGCGGCTTGCCGGCGCCCCGGGAAAATGGAACCCGCCTCTGTTTCTCGCGTTTTCCTTTCCTACATTATTAGTGAATACATTGGCAGTTGCCGAAAGCACCATTTGCCGGTTATCGTGTCAGTGCGAAAATGGGAATATACTCATGAACAGAACACAGCGTCGCGCTCGCGCCATTGCAATTGCTCAGACCCGTGACAATGCCAAGCTTTTGGCGGCCAGACTGTTGATGTTGGCGACCGGCGTTACAGCCGCTTGCATCGCCTACCTTACTGTACGCGGCTTCTGATTTCGGCCGCTTTCATCGTTCTTCGCCGTGGCTAAGCGGCCGCCTTGGCTCGCGCAATGGAATAGGTATCCTCATACGTTTTTCAGCGTTTGGTTGTATGTTGTGGGTGGCACAACACCCTTATCTGAAAATTAATTAATCACACCGACAATCCCAATCGATTTCTTGGGGTGCTCTACTGCAAGCTAGAGCCGAAGCAATGATTGCTTCCTGACTTATACTCGGGAACCCCGCCTGCAGATATTTCAAGAACGATGGTTATACATCCGGTCAGCGCTGAGGCTGCGTCGACGGGGGAGCGGTGTGTGAGAGGTCTGGGCCAAAATGTTCATTGACAAGATATTGTCGCGTTTCAACATCAAGACGAAGGTTCTGATATTCGTCCTGCCGTTCGTCATCAGCATTTCCGCCGTAGGTCTCACCGGGCTTTATGCGTCGGGCCTGCTTCAGGGCCGCATGGAGATTTCCAACAGCGTCCTGCAGTCCCTGACCGGGTTCAAGAACCTCTACGGTTCCATGGATGACTTCCTGCGCATCACCAACACACAGCAGCGCGACAAGCTCTATGAGGACATCAAGTCGCAGCAGGGGGTGCTGAACGCGACTCTCGGCCAGCTCGGCGCAGATGCGGACGGTCGCGACAATTTGACTGACGCGATAGCAAAGACCGCTGACATGTCCAATCTCGTCGGCAGGCTTTGGTCACTGCATGAACAGGAACTCTCGCTCCGCAAGACGATAGACGACGCGCAGCGGGTATTGATCAGTGCCCGTTTCAACGTCAATTTCAATAGCCAGCAGCTGGAAGACCGGATGCGCCAGGATCAGGCGGATGCAACCTCCACGCTCCGCTCCGCCGACCGCCTGCTGAAGGGCGGCGATATGCTGGCCTCTGTTGCCGAAGACTTCAACAAGGCCGCGACGCCGGCTGACAAGGTCAAGCTTCTGAAGGATCGTTTGACGGATCTGAACAAGGCGCAACGCTCCATCGACCTTGCCCTGCCGCAGAACCAGAAGAGCGTCGTCCAATCGCTGGTAGGCACGATCAAGGATCTCGCCGCCTTCACCGAAAGTACAGATGTCCCGACCGACGACACGATTACCAATATCAGCCGGCTGCTGTCGCGCTTCCGTCAGACCTCGACCTATACGCAGCTGGCGGCGACGCAGATGATGCGCCAGGCGACCACGACCTTCGTGTCGCTCGATGCCCGCGTCGCACAGACCAATTCGGTCCTGCAGGACACGCGCCGCCTTGAAGACTCGATCTATTCGCTGCAGCTCGTGCTGGCCGATTTCAACGCCAATACGAATAAGGACAATCTCGTCCGCCTGCGCCAGGAAGTCTCCAAGCTCGGCGGCGATATCGACACGCTGAACCAGAGTGCCAAGAGCATGGATTTTGCCGGCGACATCGACACGGCCATTCGTCCGGCCATCAAATCCATGGATGACGCCGGCGGCAAGCTGGTCGATACTATCAACCAGCGAATCGGCGAATATGCCAGCGCCCGCCAGCAGCTCGATCAGGTCTGGGGTCAGCTGACCGCCTTCGCCGAAACGCAGAAGCAGAGCGCCGGCAGCGAGCGCAACCAGGCAAATTCCATATCCATCCTGGCAACCGCCCTCGGCATCATCCTCTCGGTCGCCGGCGGCATCGCCCTCGTGCTGACCCTCCAGCGCCCGATCGGCCAGATCACCGCCGCCATGCGACGCATCGCCGATGGCATGCTGGAGACCTCGATCTCCGGCGAGCAGCGCCGGGACGAAATCGGCGACATGGCCCGTGCCCTCGGCATCTTCAAGGAAAACGCCATTTCGAAGATCCGTATCGAGGAGCAGAGCGACGAGGAGCGTGCTGCCGCAGAGCATGAGCGCCAGCGCAACGACGACGAAAAGCGCGAACTCGACCGTCAGATCGACTATGCCGTCAGCGAGCTTGCCGCCGGTCTCGAGCGCTTGGCCCAGGGTGATATCTCCGCGACGATCGACACGCCTTTCATCGGCCGCCTCGAACAGCTGCGGCAGGACTTCAACAGTTCGCTGTCGCGCCTGCAGGAGACGCTGAGCCAGGTCCGCAGCAATGTCGAGATGATCCAGAGCAACGGCGCGCAGATGGCGGCGTCAGCCGAGGATCTGTCGAAGCGCACGGAGCAGCAGGCCGCATCGCTGGAGCAGACCGCCGCCGCCGTCGACGAGATCACCGTCACCGTTCGCTCGTCCGCCGAGCGCGCCAAGGACGCGGATGCGATCGTGCGCGAAGCCAAGCGCAGCGCCGATGACAGTTCCGTCGTCGTCGGCAATGCCATTGACGCGATGGGACGCATCGAAGACGCCTCCCGCCAGATCGAGCAGATCATTGGCGTCATCGACGAGATCGCTTTCCAGACCAACCTTCTCGCGCTCAATGCCGGTATCGAAGCCGCTCGCGCCGGCGACGCCGGCAAGGGCTTTGCGGTCGTCGCCATGGAAGTGCGCGAACTCGCACAGCGTTCGGCCGCTGCGGCCAAGGAAATCAAGGGGCTCATCAACAAGTCGACCGAGGAAGTCAATTCCGGTTCTCAGTTCGTGCAGGAGGCCGGTTCGGTGCTCGCACGGATCAGCAGCCAGATCGTGACGATCAGCCACCATGTGGAAATGATCGCCCGCGCCAGCCACGATCAGGCCAGCGCGCTGCAGGAGGTCAACTCCTCGGTCAATCACATGGACCAGATGACACAGCAGAATGCCGGCATGGTAGAGGAAACCACGGCAGCCAGCCGCGAACTCTCAACCGAGGCGGATGCCCTGCTGCATCTTATCCTGCAGTTCAAGATTGAGGCCGGCTACAGCGCGAATTACATGCGCGAGCAGGCGGCCTGACCGCAGCTGTTGTTGCTACCGCAGGCGGATCGGCCGATTTTCGGCCGATCCGCCTTTTTCATTGCCCGGTAGCGGCTGCGTGTCGCGGCAAACATTCGCCCGAGCCATTGAAAGAAGGGTGAGGGGTCCCGCGCATTGTCGAGATAAAACAGATCCTCGCTACGGCGCCATTGTTCTTCGCGCGCCAGGCTCTGTATTTCCATGGCTTTCGCCAGGGCCATGCTGTCCATCATGAGATGTCTCCTTCCTGTGAGGCATCCCTTCAACTACACATCGGAATTTGCTTTATAAATAGCCATTATCGGCTTATGTTTTTCAATTATGAAAAACACGACCTGGGATTCCTATCAGCTTTTTCTCGATGTCGCCCGTGGCGGCGGCTTGACCGGCGCCGTCGCTTCCAGCGGCCTCAGTCCGGCGACGATCGGCCGTCGCATGCTGGAGCTGGAAGGGCAGATCGGACGCCCGCTGTTCGAGCGCAGCCAGGCGGGCTATGCGCTGACGGATGACGGCCAGGCCTTGTTCGACCAGTTGCTGGAGATGGAAGCTGCTGCCCGCAAGGTTGATAGCTGGCAGCGGGATACCCGGGGCATGTCCGTCGTCCGCATCGCCGCCGGCACCTGGGTCGGCTGGCTGCTCAGTCAGAACATGCCGACAATCTGTTCTGAGCGTGACGGGTTCCGCATCGACCTGCAGCTCGGCGAGCGCCGTGCCAGCCTTGCCCATCGTGAAAGCGATATCGGCATCCGCGCCTTCGAGCCGGAGGAAACCAATCTCGCCGCCATCAAGACCGGCGATGTCGCCTATGCTGCCTATCAGGCCCGCAACATGCGCTTTTCAGGCCCGCAGCGCTGGATCGCAGTCGCGGAGGAAGAAGCGATCTCGGCCTATCTGCGCTGGCCGCACCAGAACAAGCGCGAGGAAATCGCCTTCACGGTCAGTCGCCCGCGCTCGCTGCACGATCTGGTGCTCGCCGGATCCGGCATTGCCGTTCTGCCCTGCTTCGTCGGAGATCAGGAGCCGCGGCTGGAGCGGGTCGGCGAGGAAATTCCGGAGCTGCGCCACCGGCAATGGATCGTCATGAACAATGCCGACCGCCATCGCCGGGAAATCCGCACCGTGGTCGACCGCATGACCAAACTGTTGAAGAGCCATGCCGAGCTCTTTGCCGGCAAGCGTCCGACTTATCTGTGAAAGAACCGGCGGCAATCGACCGCCGGTTCGTGCTTCTTCACCGAGCCGCGTCGCCCCAGCGATATTCGACTGTGGCTTCGTCAAGCTTCGCCTTCAGCTCTGGATCGAGCTTCAGGTCGATGGCGGCCAGCGTATCCGTCAGCTGATCGGGGCGGCTGGCGCCTATGATGGCTGAGGTGATGACCGGATTGGCGGCCACCCAGGCGACGGCAAGCTTGGTGAGCGACTGCCCGGCCTCTTCGGCAATGCCGCGCAGCTTTTCGATCGTCGCGAATTCGCGTTCGTGCCAATAACGCTGCAGATAGTTGGTGCCGGCGCTGCGCAGCTGCGTGCTGAAGCGGCCTTCGGTCGGGGCCTGGTCATGTTTGTGCTTGCCGGTGAGAAGGCCGCCGGCGATCGGGTTGTAGGGGATGACGGCGATGCGCTGCTCTTCGGCCAAGGGAAGCAGTTCGCGCTCGATCTGGCGGAACAGCAGATTGTAGCGCGGCTGCACGGAGACGAAGCGGGCGGTCCGCAGAAAATCGGCCCGGCCGAGCGCTAATGCCAGACGGTAGGCGAGGAAGTTTGACACGCCGACATAGCGGGCCTTGCCTGAGCGCACGATGACATCGAGTGCCTCCAATGTCTCGTCGATTGGCGTTTCGCGATCGTCCGAATGCAGCTGGTAAAGGTCGACATAATCCGTGCCGAGACGCCGCAGCGAAGCGTCGATCGCATCGAGAAGGTGCTTGCGCGATGCCCCTTGATCCCAGGGAGACGGGCCGACTTTTCCGACGGCCTTGGTTGCGACGATAAAGCGGTCGCGCTTGCCCTTCAGCCAGCCACCGACGATCTCCTCGGTGCGGCCTGCAAGCTGCTCGCCGCCGCCGAGCGGATAGACGTCGGCCGTGTCGATGAAGTTGACGCCGGCATCGGCCGCCTTGTCGAGGATGGCATGGGCGATGTCTTCCTGCTCGATCTGCAGGCCGAACGTCATCGTGCCCAGGCACAGGCGCGAGACGCTGAGACCGGTATTGCCGAATTTCTGATACTGCATGATGAACCCCCGATGATGGGTTTGAGTTTGCCCGCTGGGCAGGATGGCGAAACAGGTTTGAAAATGTTCGCGGAAGAGAACTGCTCGATGTTAGCAAAGCCGGTTTCCGCATTCACGCGCGAAGCGGGCCTTTAGTTCACAATTGCGTGCGGACGGCATTGTCTCTTGTCGGGCGCCATTTTGCGGGGGCGATCGATCGTTTTCGGGTAAAACCGCTAAAGCTCGCGCAGACTTGCTTTTTCCCTTGTCGCCTTCCGATTTCCTTTCTAGTCTAACGGGAAAAACAGAGGGTTGGGTATCGCCTGGATGCCCTTGAACAAAACAGGAGAGACTATGAAGTCCATGTTCGCACGGCTTGCAGCAACGGCTTTCGCGGTCGTTTCGCTGGCGACGGTCGCTCAGGCGGAAGACAAGGTCGTCAACATCTATAACTGGTCGGATTATATCGATAATTCGATCCTGGCGGATTTCACCAAGGAAACCGGCATCAAGGTCGTCTACGACACCTTCGACCAGAACGAAACGCTGGAAACCAAGCTGCTGGCTGGCAAGACCGGCTATGACATTGTCGTCCCGACGGCCTATTTTCTGCAACGCCAGATCAAGGCCGGCGTCTTCCAGAAGCTGGACAAGTCCAAGCTGCCGAACATCTCCAACATGTGGGATACGGTGCAGCAGCGCATCGCCACCTACGATCCCGGCAACCAGTACGCCATCGACTATATGTGGGGTACCAGCGGCGTCGGCTACAATGTCGACAAGGTGAAGCAGATCCTCGGCACCGATGCGGCACCTGATATCAACGTGATCTTCGATCCCGCGCTGGCGGCCAAATTCAAGGATTGCGGTATCTACGTGCTGGATTCGCCGACGGACGTCATTCCCGCTGCCCTGCGTTATCTGGGTCTCGACCCGAATTCGACCAAGCAGGAAGACTTCAAGAAGGCCGAGGATCTCCTGACCGCGATCCGCCCCTTCGTTCGCAAGTTCCACTCCTCGGAATATATCAATGCGCTCGCAAACGGCGATATCTGCATCGCCTTCGGCTATTCCGGCGATGTGCTGCAGGCCCGCAATCGTGCGACCGAAGCCAAGAACGGCGTCAACATCAGCTATTCGATCCCGACGAAGGGCGCGCAGATGTGGTTCGACGTCATGGCGATCCCGGCCGATGCGCCGCATGTCGAGGAGGCGCATATCTTCCTCAACTACATCATGAGGCCGGAAGTCATCGCCAAGGCGAGCAACTTCACCGCCTATGCCAATGGCAACAAGGCATCGCAGCAGTTCGTGAGCAAAGACGTGCTGGAGGATCCGGCCGTCTACCCGACCGATGCGGTCCGCGAGAAGCTGTACACGTTGACCCCATGGGACTCGAAAACGCAGCGCGTGGCAACGCGCCTGTGGACAAAGGTCACGACAGGCCAATAATTCGAAGCGGCCCGGACGGCAACGTCCGGGCCTTTCCTTATGGGGATAAGGTTAGGAATCACGAGCGCGCCGGATGGGGAAGAGCCGGGCGCCAACGCATTCCCGGGAAAAGTGCGCAGCGGTTTTCGTGGGAAATGCGGGAATGCTTTAGGAAAGCCCAACGGGGCATCCATTTGGGGATAGATAATGAAGTCACTCGGTAATATCCGGCGTTCCTTTGCTCCTTGGACCGATCCTTCGGCCAAGCCTTACATCTCCTTCAGGAACGTGACGAAGAAGTTCGGTGATTTTACCGCTGTCGATGACCTCTCCCTGAATATCTACAATCGTGAATTCTTCGCCCTTTTGGGCGCATCGGGCTGCGGCAAGTCCACGCTGCTGCGTATGCTCGCGGGCTTCGAGCAGCCGACGACGGGCGAGATCGTGCTGGATGGGCAAGATCTTGCCGGCACGCCACCCTATCGCCGTCCCGTCAACATGATGTTCCAGTCCTACGCGCTCTTTCCGCATATGTCGGTCGAGAAGAACATCGCCTTCGGCCTGCGCCAGGACGGTATGCCGAAAGCCGAGATCGACGATCGCGTCGGGCAGATGCTGAAGCTCGTCAAGCTCGAACAGTTCGCCAAGCGCAAGCCCAACCAGCTTTCGGGCGGCCAGCGCCAGCGCGTGGCCCTGGCGCGCTCGCTTGCAAAGCGCCCGAAGGTGCTGCTGCTCGACGAACCCCTTGGCGCCCTCGACAAGAAGCTGCGCGAAGAGACGCAGTTCGAGCTCATGGATCTGCAGCAGAGCCTGGGCCTCACCTTCGTCGTCGTGACCCATGACCAGGAAGAGGCGATGACCATGGCCGACCGTATCGCGGTCATGAGCCACGGCAAGGTGGTGCAGGTGGCAACGCCGGCCGAAATTTACGAGGCGCCCAATTGCCGCTTCGTCGCTGACTTCATCGGCGATGTTAATATCCTCGACGGCAACGTCACGTCGGCGCAATCGGGCATCGTCGAAATATCTGTCGATTCGGGCTTCACCGTGCGCACGGCTGCCGGCGATACGCCATCGGCAGGAAGCCGCGCCAGCCTTGCCATCCGCCCGGAAAAGCTTCGGGTATCACCACGCCCGCCGGCCAACGCCTCCCTCAACGCCGCCGAAGGCGAGATCTGGGACATCGCCTATCTCGGCGACATGACCGTTTTCCACGTCAAGCTGAAGAGCGGGCAGGTGGTCAAGGCTTCGTCGCTGAACGCTGTCCGCGCCGTGGAAGAACCCTTCACCTATGACCAGAACGTCTGGGTCTCCTTCGACGAAAACGCCGGCGTCTTGCTGAAGGATTGACCATGAGAGCGCTCGGTTCCCTAATCTATCAGCGCCTCGTGATCATCGTCCCCTATGCCTGGTTGGTGATCTTCTTTCTCGCGCCTTTCCTCATCGTCTTCCGCATTTCGCTGTCGACGAAAGCACTGTCGGTGCCGCCCTATGATCCGTCCTTTGCCTGGAGCGACAGCTTCGGCGACTGGTGGGACAAGCTGCAGACCATGTCGTTCGACAATTACACATGGCTGGCCGGCGACCCGCTCTATATGAACGCCTATATTGAGAGCCTGCAGATCGCCGGCATCTCGACGCTTCTGACTCTCATCATCGCCTATCCCATTGCTTACGGCATGGCGCAGGCTCCACGCACGATCCGGCCCACCTTGCTGATGCTGGTGATCCTGCCCTTCTGGACGAGCTTCCTGATCCGCGTCTATTCCTGGATGTCTATTCTGAGCACCACGGGCCTCTTGAACCAGCTTCTGATGGCCCTCGGCATCATCCATCAGCCGCTCGTCATCCTCAACACCAATACCGCCGTCTATATCGGCATGGTCTATTCCTACCTGCCCTTCATGGTGCTGCCGCTCTATTCCGCGTTGGAAAAGATGGACGGCACGCTGATCGAGGCGGCGCAGGATCTCGGCTGCACGCCGATCGGCGCCTTCTGGCGTGTCACCTTTCCGCTCTCCATTCCCGGCATCGTCGCCGGCTGCATGCTGGTCTTCATCCCGGCCGTCGGCGAGTTCGTCATCCCCGACCTGCTCGGCGGCTCGCAGACGCTGATGATCGGCAAGGTGCTCTGGACGGAATTCTACAGCAATACCGACTGGCCGCTGGCCTCGGCGGTCGCGACCATCCTGCTTCTGGTGCTGGTGGTGCCCATCGTCTTCTTCCAGCATTTCCAGGCCAAGGCCGACGAGAAGGGGAGATAACAAATGATCCGCTGGTCCCGCTTCAACATCGTCTCCGTCACGCTCGGCCTGGCTTTCCTTTATCTGCCGATCCTGCTGCTGGTGATCTACTCCTTCAACAGCTCGCGCCTCGTCACCGTCTGGGGCGGTTTCTCGACGCAGTGGTATGTGCACCTCTTCAGCAACGATACGATGCTGAGTGCCGCATGGCTGACGGTGCGCATCGCGCTGCTCTCGGCGACAATCGCCACCGTGCTAGGCACCTTCGCTGCCATCACGCTCGTTCGCTATACGCGCTTCCGCGGCCGCATTCTGTTTTCGGGCATGATCTATGCGCCGCTGGTCATGCCAGACGTCATCACCGGCCTGTCGCTGCTGCTGCTCTTCGTTACCTCGGGCGTCGATCGCGGCTTCTGGACGATCGTCATGGCGCATACGACCCTTACCATGTGCTTCGTCGCGGTCGTCGTGCAGTCCCGCCTGCTGACCTTCGATCGCTCGATCGAGGAGGCGGCACTGGATCTCGGCGCCCCACCGGTGCGCACCTTCTTCGAGGTGACGCTGCCGATCATCGCGCCGGCCGTCTTCTCCGGCTGGGTGCTGGCACTCACCTTGTCGCTCGATGATCTGGTGATAGCGACTTTCGCCTCGGGTGCCGGCGCCAAGACGCTGCCGATGCTGATCTACAGCCAGGTGAAGCTCGGCGTTACGCCGGAGATCAACGCCATCTGCACCATCCTCATCGGCGTGGTCGCCGTCGGCGTCATCTGCGCGTCCATCGTGACGAAGCGTCGCGAAGTGCAGCGGCAGAGGGACGAGCAGGCCGCAGCCGCAGCTTGAGGTGCTGCGGTTGAACAGGTGGTTCCCGGAAGAACTATGGCTGCTGTATCGGCTTTTGCAGAAGCGTTGCGACCGGCGAAATCACCGGATTGGGCCAGCTGCCACCGATGAAGAAGGGCAGCATCGGCAGTTCATCGGCGTCGGAGGGCGAGGTCGCCTCGATCGCGCCGGAGAGTGCCAGCCCGTTGGTGCGGAACGGAACAACCCCGTTGAAGCTGATCGTTTCGTTGCGGCCTGCAATGGCCGCGTTCTGTACCTCGGCTGAGCCTTTGGCAAAACTTGCATCTACGTTGATGCTGTCGAAGTCGAAAGAAGAATCGGCGATATCGCTCATCCGGAAGAAAGCCTTCTCGGCGGCGAGTGTCCGGAAGGTCGAGATATCGAATTGGCGAAACGATCCTGCCGACGAGGTGAAGTGCAGCGTGCCGGCAACGTCGCTGAGCGTGGCAACCCAGATCGGCTTCGAGGTGCTGAGCGAAAGATCCAGCGACGCCGATGATGGCATCGGCAGTGGGCCAATCAGCTTCAGGCGGGTGAAGAGGCCGCCGAAATCGGCGTTGCGGATCGATATCTGCAATTTGCCGCCGCCGTCGAAGTCGCCCGGTGCGACCTCCAGATGCGCGGTCAGCGAACCGTTCTCGAAGTTGCTGTCGCCTATATCGAACTTCGCCTTGCCGCCTGCCACCAGCAGGCTGGCGCCGATATTCTCGAACTGGAAGGGACCGAGAGCCGCCTTGTTCGACGAGAGGCGCATATCGAGGTCGAGCCGCTGCAGCGGATTGCCGTTCAGCAGTGCATCGATGGCGGTTTCGGCGGCCAGGCGCATGGAGAAAGCGGCCAGGAATGGATTGAGGTTCATCTGGTCGAAGGCAAGCGTACCGGAAATCTTCGGTTTGCCCGCTTTCGTATAGTTCAGATCCATGATGCCGGAGGCTGCGGAATCATTGATCTTGAAGTTGAGATTGTTGAAGCGCAGGCCGTTGTCGATTGCTGCGATATTGGCGCTCAGCGAGATGTTCTTAAGGGCGCCGGCCGCCGGCAGGCGCTGCCCGCTCCAGGCGATGAAGGAGGGCACGTTCGGCACGCTCAGATCCAGATTGCCCGAAAGCGCCGAAAAATCCGATATGCTGGTGATGCCCGCATAGGTCCAGCTGATCAGCGGCGAAACGAAGCTGGTCGTGGTGTTCACATTCTTGCCGGCGAAGAAGAGCAGCGGCTGCGCCGAGTCGAAATTCAGCTTGATGTCCTGGTCGTTGAAGCGGGCAAGGATGACGGCGCTCAGCGATTGGGAAAGTCGCGGCCAGGCAATGTCGGCGTTGACGGCGTTGAGCTTATAGATGTTGCCGGTGCGCTCGTCGGTCATCTCGATGCTGCCATCCTCGATGGTCAGCATGCCGATGGCGGCGTCCTGATCCTTCCGCATCGCCAAACCCTGGCCGGAAGAGGCCTCCGCCTGCTCGATCGCTTTGGAAAGACGGCCTTCGTTCGTCCAGTCGATCAGGCCGTTCTCATCGCGGCGGATATAGAGGATCGGGCGCAGGAAATGGAATTCGTGAAAATGGGCGTGCCCGCGGATGGCCGACCACAGGGAGAAATCAGCGGAGAGGCTGTCGACATGGCCAAGGACCTTGCCGTTTCTCGACGGTTCACGGATGGTGACCTGATTGAGCGTGACGCGGGGTGTCGGCCAGAATTCGAGCGTCGGGTCGCCTTCGATCTGGGCTCGATACCCAGTCCAGTCCGATAATGCCTTCTCGATGCCGGAGCGCACCAGACCGCTTGAAATCAGGAAAGGCGCGGTCGCTCTGAAGACAGCGAACACGATGAGGATCGTGAGAAGAATGATGCCGGTCGTGCGAGCAAAGGCAGGCAGCCAGCGCGAGGCCGAACGCATCGTCAACCGCCACTTATTGTTTTTCGAAGCTCTCATGATCCCGTGGAGACTCTTGAACTGATAGGGATAATCTGCCTGAGTTTGCCGGATATAGGAAATGTTTGTCGGATGCAAACATCACGCACTGGCAATACCCACAACACCGTGATTTTATTAATGCGCTGCAGCATTGCTATATAGTGCGAAAAGCGGGGAGAGAAATATGCAGGATCAGCAGCCGCTCTGGACACCATCGGAAGCATTTCGCCGCCAGAGTCCGATGTTCGCTTTCATGCAGGAATGCAACCGCCGTTTCGGCCTCCCGCTATCCGACTTTGCCGGCCTTCATGCCTGGTCCATCGCCGATCGTGAGAATTTCTGGTCGACGGTCTGGGATTTCTGCGATGTGAAGGGCAAGCGCGGTGAGCGGGCGCTGATCCATGGCGATGTCATGCTGGATGCCCGCTTCTTTCCCGATGCCGAGCTGAACTTCGCCGAAAACCTGCTCTCGCGGAGCGGCGAGGGCGATGCTTTGGTGTTCTGGGGCGAGGACAAGGTGCGCGATCGCTGGTCCTGGGATCGGCTGGCCACGTTGGTATCTCGGCTTCAGCAGGCCTATCGTGCCAAGGGTATCGGCAAGGGCGACCGTGTGGCGGCTATGATGCCGAATATGCCCGAAACCATTGCCTGCATGCTGGCGGCCGCATCGATCGGCGCGATCTGGTCCTCCTGTTCTCCGGATTTCGGCGAACAGGGTGTCATGGACCGTTTCGGCCAGATCGAGCCGAAGCTCTTCATCGCCTGCAGCGGCTATTGGTATGGCGGCAAGCTGCAGGATGTCACCGCGAAGGTCAGCGCCATCGCGCAGCGCCTGAAGGCGCCTGCGGTCATCGTGCCTTATGCCGGCAGTGCCGAAGCTGTCGTGGCCGCGACGCCTGGCGCGCAAACGCTCGATGATTTTGTTGCGCCCTTCGCGCCGAAGGCGGTCGAGTTCGAGCCTGTCTCCTTCTCCCATCCGCTGTTCATCCTGTTTTCCTCGGGCACCACAGGCGTCCCGAAATGCATCGTGCACTCCACTGGCGGCGCGCTGTTGCAGCTCATCAAGGAACACCGCCTGCATTGCGGCGTCGTGCCGGGCGAAAAGGTCTTCTATTTCACCACCTGCGGCTGGATGATGTGGAACTGGCTGGTGACGGGCCTTGCTGCCGGTGCGACGCTCTGCCTCTATGACGGATCGCCCTTTGCCCCCGACGGCAACATCCTGTTCGACTATGCCCAGGAAGAGAAATTCGCCCTGTTCGGTACCTCGGCGAAATATATCGACGCCGTTCACAAGAGCGGCCTCACGCCGAAGACCTCGCACGACCTTTCAAGCCTGCGGTTGATGACCTCCACCGGTTCGCCGCTGTCGCCGGAAGGCTTCTCCTTCGTCTATGAGGGCATTAAGGACGATATCCAGCTGGCTTCCATTTCCGGCGGCACGGATATCGTTTCCTGCTTCGTGCTCGGCAATCCGCTGCAGGCGGTCTGGCGCGGCGAGATCCAGGGACCGGGCCTCGGCCTTGCCGTCGATGTCTGGAATGACGAAGGCAAGTCGGTGCGGGGCGAAAAGGGTGAGCTCGTCTGCACTAAGGCTTTCCCCTCCATGCCGGTCATGTTCTGGAACGACCCGGAGCAAGCCAAATATCGCGCCGCCTATTTCGAGCGCTTCGACAATATCTGGTGCCACGGCGATTTCGCCGAATGGACAGAGCATGGCGGCCTCGTCATTCATGGCCGCTCCGACGCCACGCTCAATCCCGGCGGCGTGCGTATCGGCACGGCCGAGATCTACAATCAGGTCGAACAGATCCCGGAAGTTCTGGAGGCGCTCTGCATCGGTCAGGATTGGGATGATGACGTGCGCGTCGTGCTCTTCGTTCGCCTCGCCGCCGGCGTTTCCCTGACCGAAGATCTGGTTAAGGCGATGAAGACCCGCATCCGCACCGGCGCCTCGCCGCGCCATGTGCCGGCCAAGATCATCGCCGTTGCCGATATCCCACGCACGAAATCCGGCAAGATCGTCGAGCTTGCGGTGCGCGAGGTGGTGCATGGCCGCCCGGTCAAGAACAAGGAAGCGCTCGCCAATCCGGAGGCGCTCGATCTCTTCGCCGGGCTGGAAGAACTCAAAAGTTAAGGTGAGCCTTAAAACTGAGGGGCAAACGATGACCCTCGTATGGTAACTCGGCGTTAAGAAAGCTTGGTCAAAGGTAAAGGCTAACTTGAGACCGTTCGCATGAGCTGGGAGCGGATTGGAGCAGCTCTTGGCTCCCGAGACATGAAGTTCACCGACTCGAGCTTGCTTTCGACAGCATAAACTTCAAAGGCAGCGCGGTTCGCTGCCTTTTTTTCGTTTCGTTTCGCACGAAGATGCGTCTCCTCTGTACATTGGCGCATTGAGCAAGTATGTGCACGCTTGAAGAAGAGGTTCGCGACGTGCGAGCCACGATGATCGCCGCCTGCTGGCGCGCGAAGAATTCCGAAAGACAGATGATGACTGAATTCGAAGGCATCGCTCCTGCGATTGCCCAGGCTTTGGCGAAGCGCGGTTACGAAACGCTGACGCCGGTGCAGAAGGCCATGCTCGATCCGGGCCTCGCCGGCAAGGATGCGCTTGTCTCGGCCCAGACCGGTTCGGGCAAGACGGTTGCCTTCGGCCTGGCGCTAGCGCCCGGCCTGCTTGACGGCTCCGAGCGTTTCGGCCCTGCCGGTGCGCCGCTGGCTCTAGCGATCGCCCCGACCCGTGAACTGGCGCTGCAGGTTCAGCGCGAGCTGGAGTGGCTTTATGCGCTGACGGGCGCGACGATTGCCTCCTGCGTCGGCGGCATGGACATGCGCACCGAGCGACGCACGCTGGAACGCGGCGCCCATATCGTCGTCGGCACGCCCGGCCGTCTCTGCGATCACATTCGCCGCAACTCGCTCGATATTTCCGAGCTGCGCGCCGTCGTGCTCGACGAGGCCGACGAAATGCTCGATCTCGGCTTCCGTGAGGATCTCGAATTCATTCTGGAATCCGCGCCGTCCGAACGCCGCACCCTGATGTTCTCGGCGACCGTGCCGCGCTCGATCGCCAAGCTTGCGGAGAATTACCAGCGCGACGCCGTCCGTATCGCCACGGCTTCCGAAGCAAAGCAGCATGTCGATATCGACTATCGCGCCCTGACCGTGGTGCCGAGCGACCGGGAAAACGCCATCATCAACGTGCTGCGCTACTATGAGGCGCGCAACGCCATCGTCTTCTGCTCGACGCGCGCGGCCGTCAATCATCTGACCGCTCGGTTCAACAATCGCGGCTTTTCGGTCGTCGCTCTCTCGGGCGAACTTAGTCAGAATGAACGTACGCACGCGCTGCAGGCCATGCGTGACGGCCGCGCCCGCGTCTGCATCGCCACCGACGTCGCCGCTCGCGGCATCGACCTGCCGGGTCTGGAACTGGTTATCCATGCCGATCTGCCGACCAATCCGGACACGCTGCTGCATCGCAGTGGTCGTACCGGCCGCGCCGGCAACAAGGGCGTCAGCGCGCTCATCGTGCCGCTCAGCGCCCGTCGCCGCACCGAGCGCCTGTTGGAAGCCGCCCGCATCCGCGCCACCTGGGCAAAGCCGCCATCGGCCGATGAAGTCAGCCAGCGCGACGACGAGCGTCTTCTTGCCGATCCGGTCTTCACCGGAGCGCTCGGCGAAGACGAGCAATCGATCGTGCAGCAATTGCTGGAGCGTCACGGCGCCGAACAGGTCGCAGCCGCTTTCCTGCGGCAGTATCGCGCCGGCCATTCCGCGCCGGAAGAGTTGCAGGATGTGCCGGCCGAGGGCGAGCGCAAAAAGCCGCGCCGGGATGATTTCCCGGTCACGCCTCGCGATGACGGCCCATCTGGCGGACGGAATGACTTTACCGATGGTCTCTGGGTATCGCTGTCCGTGGGACGCAAGCAGAATGCCGAACCGCGCTGGCTGATCCCCATGCTCTGCCGCAACGGCAATCTGACCAAGCGCGACATCGGCGCGATCAAGATGCAGCCCGAGGAAACCTTCGTCGAACTCTCGCAGGAGAGCTTTGAGCGCTTCCTTTCGGCCATCGGCCCGGACAAGACCTTGGAGCGTGGCATCCGGGTCAAGCCGCTGGCCGGCATGCCGGATTTTCAGGCCAAGCGGGAAGGCGGCTTCGCAAAGAAGAAGCCCTTCGCTGACAAGGGCGCTCGCGCGAACGATGGCCCGAAGCCGAAATGGAAGTCCGATCGCAAACCGGAACGGGCGCAGGCAGGCGAGGGCAGCGTTTCCGAACGTTCGGATAAGAAGCCCTGGGCGAAAAAGGCCGGCAAGCCAAGCTTCGCCAAGAATGACGGCGGTCCCCCGAAAGGCGGAAAGCCGAATTCCAGGGCTGCGCGCAAGGCTGCGAAGGTGCGCGGCGAGTAACGCTATCGCCGCGCTCGGGTCAGCGCGGCGTTTTCGTTGCGGGCAATTCGCGAGTGGGCCGCGGAAATTGAGAAAATATCTGCCTCGGGCGGCAAGCGGTTATTCGGCTTGACATTTGGATAATGTCGAGCAGAAAATTACTCATGGGGTTGCGATCACCCCACGAGGCTACGGCTGAAGAATCGCGTCCTTGAACCCGAGCCAACGGAGGACGCGCCATGCCGTCATTTCTGGAAATCACACCCGACAAGCTCAATCGCATTATCGGTACGCCCAATTTGCCTGCGATTATCGACGTCCGCAACGACGAGGATTTCGCTGCCGATCCTCGTCTTATTCCCGGCTCGATCCGTCGTGACTATCGAACGGTAACCGACTGGGCGAACGAACTGGCGGGGCCAGCCATCGTTCTCTGTCAGAAGGGACAGAAACTCGGTCACGGAGTTGCTGCCCATCTGCGTGTCTTGGGAAAGGAGGCGGAGGTCCTTGAAGGCGGATTCGAAGCATGGCGAAGCGCGAAGTACATGCTGGTCGCCGAGGAAAAGCTGCCTTTCAGAGATGCCAGGGGGCGGACCGTATGGGTAACAAGGGCGCGGCCGAAGATCGATCGCATCGCTTGCCCATGGCTGATCCGGCGCTTCATCGATCCGTCAGCGATCTTCTTGTTCGTTCCGGCAACCGAAGTCTCGGCTGTCGCCGATCGCTTCAAGGCGACGCCATTCGATATTGAGGATGTCTTCTGGAGCCATCGCGGCGAGTTGTGTACCTTCGATGTCATGATCGAGGAGTTCGGCCTCGGCATCGAGCCTCTCCTTCGTCTTGCAACCATCGTTCGGGGCGCCGATACCGCCAGGCCCGACCTGGCGCCCGAAGTTTCCGGGCTGCTCGCGGCGTCGCTTGGGCTTTCGCGGATGTTCAACGACGACCTGGAGCAGCTGGAAGCCGGCATGACGCTCTATGACGCCTTCTATCGCTGGTGTCGTGACGCGACGGACGAGACGCACAACTGGCCGAACCCGAGGAAGGTATGAGAGACCATGACCGACCTCGTCAAAAACGCGGCTGCGCGATCAGGCGCGGCTGATCGGGATATCGTCCCCCTCCGTGAGGCGATCAAGGTCTGGACCCGCGTTGCCGCCCTGAGCTTCGGCGGACCGGCTGGGCAGATCGCCGTCATGCACCGCATCGTCGTCGATGAAAAGAAATGGGTGGGGGAACACAGGTTCCTTCATGCTCTGAACTACTGCATGTTGCTCCCGGGTCCGGAAGCGCATCAGCTTGCGATCTATATCGGCTGGCTGCTGAACAGGACCTTGGGCGGCATGATCGCGGGCATTCTGTTCGTCCTGCCAGGCTTCCTGGCAATCCTCGCGCTCAGTTACATCTATGTCCTGTTCGGGAACCTGACCTTTATCGAAGGGATGTTCTTCGGGCTCAAATGCGCCGTACTGGCGGTCGTCATCCAGGCCGTCTTCCGCATCGGAAGCCGAGCCCTCAAGAACAGGGCTATGGTTGCATTGGCCGCCACTGCTTTCGTCGCGATCTTCTTCCTGCATGTTCCGTTTCCGCTCATCGTCGTTGGGGCGGGGCTTATCGGCTATCTTGCTTCTCGCGGTGGGATTGCGGCCTGCAAGGTCGGCGGCGGCCATAAGTCGGGCTCCGGGACAATTCTGGAAGACAAGGACTCCGTTCTTGGCGAGGAGATCCCTTTGCACGCTCGACCAAATCTCGCTTGGTCTTTGAAGACGTCGGGTGCGTTAGCGACCGCGTGGCTCATTCCGGTTGCGGCCCTCCTGATTACGTTCGGCCCCGACAATGTCTTTTCCAAAATCGGCATATTCTTCAGCGAGATGGCAGTCGTGACCTTTGGCGGCGCCTATGCGGTGCTGGCATATGTCGCGCAGGAGGCCGTGCAGCAATTGGGCTGGCTGCGGCCGGGCGAGATGCTGGACGGTCTGGGAATGGCAGAAACGACCCCTGGACCGCTGATCATGGTAACGCAGTTCGTCGGGTTCCTGGCGGGCTATCGCAATCCCGGCAGCCTCAGCCCTCTCGCGGCGGCAACGTTCGCTGCCGTGCTGACAACATGGGTCACGTTCCTGCCGAGCTTCCTTTGGATTTTCGCGGGCGCGCCATTCATCGAGAAGATGCGCGGGAATGTTGCTCTGACCGGAGCCATGTCGGCGATAACGGCGGCGGTGGTGGGCGTCATCCTCAATCTCGCGATTTGGTTCGGGCTCCATGTGCTGTTCCGCGAGACCACAAGCTTCACCTATGGCTCCTTGACGATGGACCTCCCCGTCCCGACTTCGCTTTCATTGCCTTCGCTGGTCCTGACCCTGTTGGCCGCCATCGCCATCTTTCGCCTGAAAATGTCGGTGATCTCGACCCTATTGGCATCTGCCGCTTTGGGCGTTGGCTGGACAGTCTTCGTTTCCTGACGGAAGAGGCATTTGCCGCCTCATCTGCTAGACGTCAGCCACACCCCCACCAGCGTCACCGCCAGCACCGCGAACATTGCCGTTGTCAGCGGTTCGGAAAACAGAGCCCAGGCCCACAGCATGGTCACCGGCGGGCTGAGATAGATGACCGCGCTGACCTGTGCCACCGGGAAAAGACGCAGGCTGACATAATAGACCGAATAGGCGACAAAGGTTGCGATCAGCACCAGCCATATGATGCCGACCGCGAAGCCCAGGGTCATCGGCGGGGCAAGATCGCCCTGCATCCTGGCGCAGATGCCGAACAACACCGAAGCCGTCAGTGTGTGGATACACAAGCTTTGGTGAACCGGCATACGCCCGGTCCGCTGTCGCTTGTGCAGGACAGAGGCGAAAGCAAAGACGAGCATGGAGCCGACCGTTACGCCGTAGGCCCAGATCGGAGCCATGCCGAAGCTGAGGCTGTCCAGCGATACGATCAGTACGCCTGTAACCGCGATCGCCGTCCCCAGCCACTGACGCCGGCTTAGCCGCTCTCCCAGCACGGGTTGCGACAGAGCCGCGATCGCCAGAGGCAGCAGATCCGAAATCAGTGCCACCAGTCCGGTCGGCACGCGTTGTTCGATCGCCAGCGCAAAGCCACCGAGATAGAGGAAGACCGACATTACGCCGAACAGCATCTGCTGCCCTACCGCGTGCATCCGCATCCGCGGCCCGATCGAAAGCGCGAAAGGCAGCAGGATCAAACCGGATAGAAGTGTGCGCCAGAACAGGACCAGCATGACACTGGCCTCCTGGCTGGCATAACGAATGCCGATGAAGCCGGAACTCCAGCTGACGATCAGGAGAGCCGCCATCAAGGGCCAGAGGAAACGGCGTTCTTTTGGCGCGGGCTGCGATAGGCTGTGGTCTGTCATCGGGTTCTCGATCGAATGTCCGTCTCAGCTGAGCCATAGGCGAGTGCCGGCCTGATGACACATGACAAATATCGATCACGGCATGACATTTCAGTCTAAAGACTCATGAATGTTTGCCTAACGCGGCTAGAATATGCATTCTCTCCGCACGACCGTGACTTAAGCCGAGTCTGCCATGACCGAATTGACAAGCCGACGTTTGGAAATCGATGCCCTGCGCGCGCTGTGGGCGATCCGCCATCACGGCGGCATCACCCGCGCGGCGGAAGCCCTGGGCCTGTCGCAATCCGCCGTCAGCCACAAGATCAAGCGGCTCGAGACGAGCCTCGATTGCGATCTCTTGAGCCGCAAGCCTGGAGCATCGATGTTCACGGCAGCCGGCGAGGATCTGCTCGATTATGCCGGGCGCATTCTCGGTCTGCATGACGAGGCCCTGCTGAGCCTCTCGAAGACATCGCTCGCCGGCCGCGTCGCCCTCGGCCTCACCGAGGATACGACCTGCACCGACCTTGCGCGTATCCTGGGGCGTTTTCGCCGCCTGCACCCGAATGTCTCCGTGCGCACCAAGGTCCGCATGAGCCTGATCCTTCGGGGAATGCTGGAGCGAGGGGAGCTCGACGCCGCCATTATCCAGGTTTTCGCTCATGAGGTCCGCCCGACCGATGTCGTTCTCTTTCGCGAGCAGCTGCATTGGGTCAAGCATCCGGATCTGTCTCTATCATCTAGCGGCCCGGTCCCCTTCCTCTCTTTCGACGATGAATGCTTCTATCGTCGGTGGGCGCTTGATATCGGGCAGGATGGTGGTGTGGTTCTGGAAACCGTCTTCGAATGTGCGAGCGCGGCAGGGATCATCGCGGCCGTGACCTCGGGCCTCGGCGTGGCGCTTCTGAATGGTCGCCATCTGCAGCCTGATATGGAAATTCTCACCCAGGGCCTGCCGGCGCCGCCTGCCTTGGCCTATGTGGTGCGCCGCGGCCGCAAGGTGAGAAATCCCGCGCTCGATACGCTTGTGGCCGAGATCGAAAGCGAAATCAGCCGTTACGGAGGCCTGGCTCTGGCGAGTTGAGCCGGCGAGGCCATTGTCGATCGGACAATCGAAGCCTCCATCCAGGCGGCATCCTTCGAATGCCCACTGCTGTTCGGTAGCGAAAGCCGCTGCGGAGGTTTGCAGGCCTTGCGCGACTGAGGCAGAATATCGTCTGCGACCAGATTGCGGGATGGAGCGGCTTACCTATGCTGATCGGTTCATGTCACTGCGGTAAATCAGGCTGGACGCTCGAAGGCGATCCGGGCTCGATTACGGCCTGCAATTGCACCCTCTGCCGGCGCTATGGTGCGCTGTGGGCCTATGATTATGAAGGGGAGCGGATTTCCGTGACCGGAGCGACGGCCTCCTATGCCCGCGCGGAAAAGCAGCCCTCCCTCGAAATATTGTTTTGCCCATCCTGCGCCAACGTCTTGAGCTGGCGTGGCCTGCGGCTCCAGAAAGATGGCCGCCGGCGCATGGCCGTCAACCTGCGGCTGGCGCCGCCGGATCTCGTCGCCGACCTGCCGATCGATCATTTCGATGGCCTGGACACATTCGAAGATCTGCCTTCCGACGGGCGATGTGCGCGCGATCTCTGGTTTTGACGGCGAACCGGGCTTCTCTCAGTTCGCCAGCACCCTCTGAGACGGAAAGGTGATCTCGACCAGCGTGCCCTCGTTCGGGGCCGAGTTGATCGAGAAGGTCGCCCTGTTGGCATCGACCATCGCCTTGGTCAGCGGCAGGCCGAGGCCCGTGCCGTCACCACGCTTGCGGGAATTGGTGGAGACCTGCCGGAAAGGTTTCATCGCCTGTTCCAGCTCCGAGCGCGTCATGCCGACGCCGGTATCCCGGATGCGCATCACGACGCTGCCATTACCCTCATAGGCCGTCGATACGACGATCTGGCCGCCCGACGGGGTGAAGCGGATGGCGTTGGAGAGGATGTTCAGCGCGATCTGCTTGATCGAGCGCAGGTCGGCGACGACATTCGGTACGGCTTGCGACAGTGCCGTGCGGATGATGACGCGCTGGCTGTTGGCCTGCGGCTGCACCAGCGACACGGCTTCGGTGATCGCTTCGTTGAGGCCGACGGAGGCGAAATCCAGATCCATCTCGCCGGCTTCGATCTTCGAGATGTCGAGGAGATCGTTGACGATGTCGAGCACATGCCGGCCGGAGCGGCCGATATCGGTCGCATATTCGACGTAGCGGGAATGGCCGATCGGCCCGAAGCGCTCGCCGGCCATCATATCGGAAAAGCCGATGATGGCGTTGAGCGGCGTGCGGATTTCATGGCTGACGCGAGCCAGGAAGTCCGTCTTGTGGGCATTGGCGGTTTCGGCGGCGCGCTTGGCGTTGCGCAGCTCCTCTTCCGTGCGCTTCCATTGCGTGATGTCGCGGATGACGGCGCAATAACCGTTCGAGGAATTCAGCCGGCCCATGGTCATGAACAGCGGCACGAAACCGCCGGATGCCTCGCGGCCGATCACTTCGCGGCCGTCGTTGAGCACGCTGGCGACGCCATGGCCCGAAAGGCCGCCGAGATAATCGAGCACCGCCTTCTGGCTTTCATGGGCAAACAGCATGACGAAGGGTTTGCCGCGCGTTTCCTGATCGTCATAATTGAAGAGGGCGCTTGCCGAACGGTTCATCGAGCGGATCTCGCCGTCCTGACCGATGATGATCACGCCGTCGGTCGCCGTTTCCAACGTCGAGCGCAGCTCTTCGATTTCGACCTGCAGCTTCGCGACCTTTTCGAGGATGCGCTCGGGGCGCGCTTCTTCTGGGATCGGCTGCGGCGGCGGTGCCGGCTGCTCGCTTCTTTCCACCGGCATCAGCGCCAGCATCAAGGCCGTACCGTCGTCTTCCCAGCGGATCGACTGCAGGCGGGCCGTCACCGGCACCAGCGCATCGTCGGCGCGTACGACCATCATCGTGCCGGGCTGCTCGGTCTTGCCTTCGAGATCGTTGCGCTGCAACAGCGCATCCAAGCCGCCGATCTGTTCGAGCTCGTCGAGGCTCTCATAGCCGGTGAGCCGCAGGAATTCCGGATTGCCGTGGATCAGGCGATCGCCGGCGTGGACGAGGATCGCGAGCGGCAGCTGATCGACGATGTCGGACGACAGGCCCATGCGCATCTTCACGCGTGGTGGAATGGCGTTGCTCAGAACATCGAGAGGGTCGAAATCCTCTTCCGGCTCGGCCGATGCCGGCGGAGCTTCGGCAACAGTCTCGTCGTCCCTTTTGGGGCCGTTATCATCCTTGGTCTCGACGAACTTCACGGCGGGCGTGGCTACGTTCTCTTCGGTAATTGTTGCTGCCGGTAGCTGGTTATCGGGGTGGTCGTGTCCGTCCGCGGTTTCGGGCGCTTCGGAGAGGATTTCGTCGGCCGCATTCGGTTGCGGAGGGGTATCGGCGCCTTCCTCATGCTGCCCGTCGTGAGGCTGCTCCGCCGGCGGTTCCGTGCGCTTGCCGAAGGGTTCGAGCTGGCGGGCGATCTCGCGGAAGGCGGCCTGTTCGCTCAGCGAAAGGGCAGTCTGGGTCAAGGTCCGGCGCTCGTGCAGGCGAACGACCTTGTCCGACTCGCGACGGTTCGGCGTTTCGGAAATCCGCAGCGCCGGCGGTTCGTAATGCGAGACCGGGGCAGTTTCTGCGCTGTCCTGGGCGGGGCTTTCAATCTCTTCCTCTTCCGTCGCCGGCGGAGATTCTGCTTGGGGAGCTGGCTGCTCGTTCGATGTCGCCTTCACTTCCGGGGCTGGTTCGGCAACGGTTGCGGTATCGTCGGCCGCCTGTGTGCCGAGCGCCATGCCGCGCTTCATCGGATCTTCGATGGCATCCGCCAGGCGAACGACGCCGAAGCCCCGGAAGCCATCGAATTCGCGGCTGCGCGTGTAGGTCGGCAATGCGGCAAGATCGACCGGCACGGTCAGGCTCGTGCCTTCCACCGGCCAATAGATCGTGCGGCCGGACCACGTGTCGCGTCGCGCCAGCAATTCGGCAATCTTGCCATCCGGATCGAGACTGTAACGGCGGGCGACATCCGCAAAGGCAATACCCGCAATCTGGGCGGCATGCGGTCCTACGGCCTCGGCAAATTCGCGGGAAACCTCGCTGAAATGGCCGGCCGCATCGATCTTCCAGACGAAGCGGGTGGCGCGCCCGTTGCGTTTGAAGTTGAAACCTTCCGCAGGGGTGTTTTCAATATCGGCGTGGCTTTCCGGCGAAGGCGGCTCTGCCCCCGTCATTTCTACGGCGGTGTTGTCTTCGCTGTCCGTTACAGCATCCGGCTGATGCGCGCTGGTGTGAGCCACAGTCTCGGCAATTGCCTCGGGCACACCATCCACATCAACCGCTTCTGTTGCGGCTTGGTTTGAGTTTCCGGCGAGCGGGGCTACCTCTTCCTGCTCATCCGCCTGATATTCCGGCGTCTCGTCCAGCTCTTCAATACCGGCTACCGCATCGATGACATCGCCGAAGGGCGCGGTTGGAACGGCTTTCGGCTCCTCGTCCGCTGCCGCTGCTTCGAGTTCTTTGCGGGCTTCTTCCGCCTGCGGCTCCACGGCTGTGACAGGGCGAACCGCCTCGGCAAGGCTTGCCGTCGGGTCGAGATGGCCAACTGCCGTTTCGACGACGAAGAGCAAATGCAGGGCCGGAATTTCGGAGAGCTTGCCGATGGCGGCTGGCAGATAACCATGTCCGGTCGAGATCGGCCGTTTGATCAGCCGGTCAGGCTGTGCACCGGCCATGGTCGTCAGCATCCGTGCGGTCTGCGACGTCACGCCGAGCGTCCTGAAGCCGGGAGAGGCGGTAACGATTTCGCCGTCGCGACCGATGACGGCAATGTGGGTATCGGGATCGTCGAACCCGTCAATCATGCGCTTGGCGCATTCGGCTGATGCGAGTGGCTTCGAAGAGACCGGAGAGGAAAACAAGACTGCCTCTTCGCCGGCCTGGATGCGAATGAGTTCGACGGCCGCATTGACAACAGCCCGCTGGAAGCCCGAGGCCATGCGGATCAGGAAGGTGCGCTGGTCACCGACCGTGCCGAGACCCCGCGCCGTTGCATCGATCTGGCGGAACGAGACGTCGCCGGGCTTCGGTCCCTGTTCGACGAAATCGTAAATGACGTCATAGCCGAAGAGGTTGGCGCCTGCGCCATTGGCCCAGAGCACGCGATCCATGCCGGTCGAGAACATGACCATGGCTTCACCGCGCGCGAAACGCTCCCGAACGCGCGGATGCACGGCAATGTCAATGAACGGATATTGAATTGCGGGCATTTTCCAACCTGTTTTGCGGGCGTGATCGCCTCTCGTGATTTAACGGTTTATTAATAACGGCGCCCTGCTTTTCGGTCCAGCGAAGGGTCCATTTTTCGGCCGGAAAGGTTAACGCGTTGTGCGATGCAAAAATATGTTGCACTGCACAAATCTTTATATTATATACCCCTCACACAGGTTCACGATGGGCGCCTCAGGGAGGGCCCTTTTAGGAGCGTAATCATGGCTACTGTAAAGAAAGACGACGTTTTTTCAACGGCTGCATTCGATCCGTCCAAGTTCTCCGAATCCTTCCGCGACTTCGCTGAAAAGGGCGCTGCCCAGTCCAAGGAAGCCTTCGCAAAGCTGAAGGCCGCCACTGAAGAAGCCGGCAAGACGGTTGAAGCAACCGTGCAGACCGCACAGGCTGGTTCCGTAGAAATCGGCCTCAAGGCCATCGACGTTCTGCGCACCAATGCCGAGAGCTCGCTGGCTCACATGGAAGCCCTGCTTCGCGTCAAGTCCGTTGCAGAACTCTTCGAACTTCAGACCGCTTTCATCCGCAAGCAGGCCGAAGTCACCGTCGAGCAGGCCAAGTCCATTCAGGACACCACCAAGAAGGTTGCCGAAAAGCTGGCAAAGCCCGCCAAGGACGCCGCTGAAAAGGCAATGTCCTCCTTCAAGGCCTAATTACTTCGAATAAGTCTCCCAAGGCACGAATGTCCCGTTCCCAGGTGAAAGCCTGGGGCGGGACTTTTCATTTGCGGCACGAGCGGACCCGGTCGCACATCATCGTTGGATATCTGCAAAGCTTTTTTATATTGCAGGGAGATAGGACTTGAAATAATTTCAAAGTCCTCGTATGTCACCCCCGTTCGCGGCGACGCGAGCATGTGCGGTTGTAGCTCAGTTGGTTAGAGCGCAGGTTTGTGGCACCTGAGGTCGGAGGTTCGAGACCCCCCAACCGTACCATTTTCTCCCCGATCCGTTCGTAGAAGATGCCGACGCCTTTGGCCTCGCGCGCCTATTTCTTGTCTTCAGGCTTCTTCGAAACATGGCCGGGCGATATCGGATCGCTTGCCGGAAACGTCTCTTCCAGCGCTTCTTCCAGATAATCGTCCTGTTCCTTGTGCTCTTTCTCGTCCAGTTTCTGCTGCTTCTTGTCGCTCATCATCCTGGCTCCCTGATCTCTGTTTGAAATACTAGGCTTCGTCTGGCCTTTGTCCAGCAGCGAGGGACGAACGGGCAGGGAATGGCAAATCGCACCCATCTCGCAAATGCGGGCCGCCCGCCGAAATTATCTTGGAACCGTCCGTATCGTTCGTCGTTGTCTCCATATCGGCAACCAGACGAAAGGAGCGGGCATGTCTGTACCGAACGAGCCGATCCCCGAGACGCCTCCGATGCCGGAACCGGGCTGGACGCCGAAGTCGCCAGTCGAGGAGCCGGAGCCTGACAGGCTGCCGGATGAAATTCCAGTTCCCAATCCCGACGAGAACGAGGAGCCGCCGAAGCATGCGGAGGCCGAGCCGCTGCCGCATGCACCATCATGGTGGTGCAGCTTGATGCCGTGATCTTTGCCTGTAAGCGGTCGGCGCGTCTGCCGGCGTTACCTCACAGGTCAGCGTCACCTCACAGGAAAGTCCGCCGCTCTTCGCTGACCAGTTCCTGCAGGAAATCCGCGACGGTGCGCACGCGCACGAGGTCGCGGGCGCTTTCATGATAGGTGGTCCAATAGGCACGCTTGATGGAGACGTCGGGCAGGATGCGGGTGAGCTCCGGAAACTGCCTGGCGATGTAATCATGCAGAATGCCGATGCCGGCGCCGGAGCGCACGGCTTCCGTCTGGCCGATGGAGGTGGAGATCTCGAAGGAGGCATCCCAGCTGCGCATGATCTCGCCGGAGAAATTGAGCGAGGCGGTAAAGATCAGGTCTTCGACATAGCCGACGCGCGGATGCAGCTTCAACGCCTCGACGCTGTCGGGCAGCCCGGCCTGCTCGAGATAGGCTTTTGAGGCATAGAGCCCGAGCGTGTAGTCCGTCAGTTTCGATGAGATCAGGCGCCCCTGTTCCGGGCGTTCGAGCGTAATCGCGATATCGGCCTCTCGCTGCGACAGCGAGAAGGAGCGGGGAACGGGCACGAGCTGGATGCGCAGCTCCGGATAGCGAGCAATCAACCGCCCGAGCCGCGGCGCGAGGAAGGAGACGCCGAATCCGTCGGGTGCGCCGATCCGCACCGTGCCGGTGATGGCGCTGTCGAGATGGCCGACGCTGGCCTGCGCGCGCAGCATCTCTGTTTCCATGCGCTCTGCCGCATGAAGGAAGATCTCGCCTTCCGCCGTCAGGTCGCAGCCATTGGTGCGGCGCACGAGCAACCGCGTCTTCAACCGCTCCTCCAGCGTCGTCACGCGACGGGAGAGAGTAGCGTGGTTGACGCCGAGCCGTTTGGAGGCGGCAAGGATCTGCCCGGTGCGCGCCACGGCGAGAAACATGCGGACGTCGTCCCAATCCATTTGCACATCCCCTTTCGCACGGGCCGTTTTTGCACATGACGGGCTTTAATTTTTGCACAACGGTTGCTTATAACAGCTCATTGATTTGTGCAAATTGAAGTGCCATCCTGTCATCATCGAAGAAAACGAGGAGGCACACCCATGCGTGAGATTGGTCATTTCATCGGCGGCAAGCACGTCGCCGGCACGAGCGGACGCACAAGCAACGTCTATAATCCGGCAACCGGCGAAGTACAGGCGACCGTCGCGCTCGCCAGCGTCGATGAACTGCGCGCGGCCGTCGCAAATGCCAAGACTGCACAGCCGAAATGGGCCGCAACCAATCCGCAGCGCCGCGCCCGCGTCTTCTTCAAGTTCGTCGAGCTTCTGAACAAGAATATGGATGAGCTGGCAACGCTGCTCTCCACTGAGCATGGCAAGACCGTCGAAGATTCTAAGGGTGATGTCATCCGCGGCCTCGAAGTCTGCGAATTCGTCTGCGGCATTCCGCACCTGCAGAAGGGCGAGTTCACCGAAGGCGCCGGCCCGGCGATCGACATGTACTCCATCCGCCAGCCGGTTGGCGTCGGCGCCGGCATCACGCCGTTCAACTTCCCGGCCATGATCCCGATGTGGATGTTCGCCCCGGCAATCGCCTGCGGCAACGCCTTCATCCTGAAGCCGTCCGAGCGCGATCCATCCTTGCCGATCCGCCTCGCGGAATTGATGATCGAAGCCGGCCTGCCAGCAGGCATCCTCAACGTTGTCAACGGTGACAAGACCGCCGTCGACGCTATCCTGACCGATCCGGATATCGCTGCCGTTTCCTTCGTCGGCTCGACGCCGATCGCCCGCTACGTCTATGGCACGGCCGCCATGAACGGCAAGCGCGCCCAGTGCTTCGGCGGCGCCAAGAACCATATGATCATCATGCCCGACGCCGATATGGACCAGGCCGTCAACGCCCTGATGGGCGCCGGCTATGGCTCCGCCGGCGAGCGCTGCATGGCCGTATCGGTCGCAGTTCCGGTCGGCGAAGAGACCGCCAACCGTCTCGTCGAGAAGCTGGTGCCGAAGATCGAATCCCTGCGCATCGGCCCCTATACCGACGACAAGGCCGACATGGGTCCGCTCGTCACCAAGGATGCCTATAACCGCGTCAACGGCCTGATCGACCGCGGCGTCGAGGAAGGCGCCAAGCTGGTCGTCGACGGCCGCGGCTTCAAGCTTCAGGGCTATGAGGATGGCTACTTTGTCGGCGGCACGCTGTTCGACCACGTCAAGCCGGACATGGACATCTACAAGACCGAAATCTTCGGACCGGTTCTCTCGGTCGTCCGCGCCAAGAACTATGAAGAAGCCCTCGAACTGCCCATGAAGCACGAATACGGCAACGGCGTCGCCATCTACACCCGTGACGGCGATGCGGCCCGCGATTTCGCCTCGCGTATCAACATCGGCATGATCGGCGTCAACGTTCCGATCCCGGTTCCGCTCGCCTACCACTCCTTCGGCGGCTGGAAGGCTTCCAGCTTCGGCGATCTCAACCAGCATGGCACGGACTCGATCAAGTTCTGGACGCGCACCAAGACGATCACGGCCCGCTGGCCGTCCGGCATCAAGGACGGCGCCGAATTCGTCATGCCGACGATGAAGTAAGCATCGCCACCTTGGCTACTATTGGCCGCCGTCCGGCACGTTTCGGGCGGCGGCTTTTTTATTGCGTTTGTTTTCGATGGAGTCATCTTGTCAGGGCTGCCGTTTTCATTTAGAACAAAACAAGAACAACGGGAGGGCCGAGCGATGGCCATGACCTATCAGATCGACTATCTCGAATTTCCGTCTAAAGACGGCCTGAAGACCCGCCGCTTCTTCGAAGAGGCCTTCGACTGGAGCTTTGTCAGCTACGGGCCAACCTACCATGTCATCGAGGCAGCCGGAATAGATGCCGGCATAGACGGCGATGCGGGAGAGGCAGCCGGCACACCGTTGCCCGTCGTGCGCACCACCGATCTGGAAGCCGCCCAGCGCGCCGTCGAATTCGCCGGCGGCGTCATCACCCGGCCCGCCTTTGATTTTCCTGGTGGCCGCCGCTTCCATTTCCGTGAGCCGGGTGGCTGTGAAATGGCAGTCTGGGTCGCCGTATCGTGAAGCCACAGGCTTCGGTGTGGCATTAAAGTTGCAGTCGGATAGGCTATTTGCGCGCCCCTGCGGCGAATGCATCTCAAAAGTGCTTTTTCCGTTGATCGATACTCGATTTCCTGCTCTCAAGTGCAACGGTAAGGCGAGTGGTGTGTCGCGCAGCACGTCTCGTGGCGGATCGTATCCATGGAAATACGTCGGCGAAACGCTCGCCCTCTTGTGGGGTAGGGGGTTACAACATGGCAACTGTCGAGCAAAGTTACCCATTGGACGGAAAGCCCTTTTTCCAAAGGGCGTCGTTCACGGGCAATGCCTCTGAATATTTCGGCATCTGGATCGTCAATATTCTGCTGACGATCGTTACGCTGGGCATTTATTCGGCCTGGGCAAAGGTACGCCGGAACCGGTATTTCTATGGGAATACGGTCCTACTGGGGCATAGTTTCGAATATCACGCCAAGGGCAAGCAGATCCTCATCGGCAGGTTGATCGTGTTCGGCCTTCTGATCGTCCTGAACATACTTTCACATGTGGCGCCGTTGGCAGCCCTGGCGATCTGGCCTGTCATGCTGGTGGTATTTCCATGGTTCCTCATGCGCGGCCTTCGCTTCAACGCGCGGGTAACAAGCTATCGCAATGTGCGCTTCGATTTCGTCGGGACCTATGGCGGTGCGTTCAAGGCGATCTTTCTCGGGGCCTTGGTGACGGTGATATCGGTCGGGCTGCTCTCTCCAATCGCAAGCCGTTGGTTCTATAAATATATCTTCGACAATCTGCGCTATGGTGATCGTCCGTTCTCGACCGAGCCGAGATTGGGCGCGCTCTATGAGGCGTTCGTAACAGTAATCGCGATTATGATCGCAAGCATCGTGATCTTGGGAGTTGTCGGCGCTGCCGCGATCGGTTTCAGCGGCAACTCGATGGGGCGGGGAATGGGCAGCCTCAGTCTGTGGCATTGGATGATTGTGCTTATTTTCCCGATTTACATATTCGCTGGCCTCTACTATCGCGCGACGGTGCGCAACATCATCTGGTCGGCAGCAATGGTCGATCATCGCCATCAATTCAGAAGCGATCTCGGTCGCCGGCGCTATGCCTGGATCGCGATTTCCAATGTCGTTGTCGCCCTGATAACTCTCGGATTGATGCGCCCCTGGGCGGCGGTGCGCATGCAGCGCTTCCTGACCGGGCATACCGCTGTTCATGTCGATGGCGAAATCGGTGTCGTCTTTGACCAGATCCGCTCGACCGGCAGTGCGATCAGCGCAGAATATCTCGATGTCGACGGATTCGACTTTGGCTTCTGATCCGCAGACGATCGCGACCGGCATCTGGCATCCGCCGCATTCCAGCCGGGAGGTTCCGTCCCGGCTGCTGGATATCGGCGGGTCGCTCATCGTGATCTCGTCCGAAGAGGGTGCGGAAGACAAGCGGCTTGCCTGGGGTCTTCGCTCGGATATCGAGGTCAGTCAGCGCGTCGGCTCCATCCCGCGTCGCATTGTGTTCGGGAATGAATCGGTTTTTGAAACCCATGATAATGATGCCGTCGATACCTACCTGCGAAGCCGCGGCGAGGGGCGCAGTGGTTTCATTCATGGGCTTGAGATCGTTCGTCCCCGGCTGATCGCCTTTGCTCTCGTGACGATCGTCCTTGCTTCGGTCATTTATCGCTATGCCCTGCCTGTCCTGGTGGAGGTTGCCGTCTTGGTGACGCCGCCGGTGGTGCCGGAGATGATGTCGGCAGGGACGCTGAAGACATTGGACCAGGTGACCTTCGGCCCCAGCAAGCTGCCGGCTGCACAGCAGACGGAAATTCGCGATGATTTCGCCGCGATAGCCGCAAATGCGGAAGGTGGTACGAGCCGTTACCACCTGAACTTCCGTGATGGCGGCCTCATCGGTCCGAATGCCTTCGCGCTGCCGGACGGAAATCTCGTTCTGACTGATCAACTGGTCGAACTTGCCAGCGGTGACAAGGAAATGATTACCGCCGTGCTCGGCCATGAGATCGGTCACGTCGAATATAAGCACAGCCTGCGCCAGCTCTATCGCGCCGCAGGCGTCGCTGGTCTTGTTCTGCTGATCGCCGGCGACGTAGGTTCCGGCATCCAGGATTTATTGACGCAAGGCGGCGGCCTGCTTGCGCTTTCCTATTCTCGCGAGGCTGAGGCCCAGGCCGATCGCCGCTCCGTGGAGCTGATGCAGGCGGCGGGCATGGATCCGACGGCGTTATCGCGGTTCTTCGATATCCTCGAAACGAAACTTGGCGATCATGGCAGCACCAGCATGCTCTCAACCCATCCGGGGACGCCTGAGCGCAAGCAGGCGATCCTCGATTACGCAAGGGAGCTGCAAGAGAAGAAGACGATGCCGAACGGGTGAGAAGCCTCGGGTCTTCGAAATAACGTGAATATGAATTTCATATTTTGGAATTGTTCAAAACTGAGAAAGCCACTATATACGGGTCCAGCCCCCCTCAGCAGCCTTGATTCCAGGAGATCGGCATGCGCTTGACCAAGCAGACCAATTACGCAGTGCGCATGCTGATGTATTGCGCCGCCAATGATGGCTATCTGAGCCGCATCCCGGAAATCGCAAGAGCATACAGTGTGTCCGAGCTGTTCCTCTTTAAGATCCTACAGCCGTTGACCAAGGCAGGTCTTGTCGAAACCGTGCGTGGCCGCAATGGCGGCGTGCGCCTTGCAAAGCCGGCAACCGATATCAGCCTTTTCGACGTCGTCCGCGTCACCGAGGACAGCTTCGCTATGGCGGAATGCTTCGAGGATGGCGTGGTGGAATGCCCGTTGGTCGACAGCTGCGGCCTCAATTCGGCGCTGCGCAAGGCACTGAACGCCTTCTTCGACGTGCTGACCGAATATTCCATCGACGATCTGGTCAAGGCGCGGCCGCAGATCAACTTCCTGCTCGGCCTCACCGACCAGGATCGCAAGGCGATTGCGAAGAAGCCCACGGTCGCAGCGCCGGCTGCCTGATCAGCCGTCCAGAATTCGATCATGTTTTGGTCCGCGGTTACCTCCGGTAGCTGCGGATTTTCGTTTGTATTGCCTCCTATCCGGGCAATAAGCGGTTCGCAAATTGGGGAAGGAAAACGTCAAATCGTTCTGAATCTGCTAAAAGCATGCAATTTTTTGCCAGAATATTATCAATTCAGAGGTTTTTTCGTCCAAAAATTTCCAAACTCCATAAATTGGAAAAATTTTAGGCGGCGCTTGTTGCTTTCAAACTTAAAATAAAGTTCCATCGGCGCGATCCGGATAGGAACCTCTGGTGGTGTCCACGGCTTCAAAAGAATAACAAATCTGGGAAACGATATCATGAAAAAGATTTCTGTCCTGCTGGCAGTGACAGCCCTGGCTTCGGTCATGGCGACGTCCGCCTGGTCAAAAACGCTTGTCTATTGCTCGGAGAGCTCGCCGGAAGGTTTTGATCCGGGAATCTACACCGGTGGTAACACCTTCGACGCGTCGTCGCGTACGGTCTATAGCCGCCTGGTCGAATTCAAACACGGCAGCACCGAGATTGAACCGGGCCTCGCCGAAAGCTGGACCGTTTCCCCCGACGGCAAGGAATACACCTTCAAGCTCCGCAAGGGCGTGAAGTTCCAGACCACCGATTTCTTTACACCGACGCGCGATCTCAACGCCGACGATGTGATCTTCTCGATCGGCCGCCAGCTCGGTACGGACAATCCGTGGGCAAAATACGTCGCCGGTGGTTCCTATGAATATGCCGATGGCATGGGCTTCCCCAAGCTGATCAAGTCGATCGACAAGGTCGACGATCTCACCGTCAAGTTCGTCCTCAACCGCCCGGAAGCTCCCTTCCTCGCCGATCTGGCCATGGACTTCGCTTCGATTCTCTCGAAGGAATATGCAGACAAGCTGCAGGCCGACAAGAAGATGGAGCAGATGAACCAGCAGCCGCTCGGCACTGGCGCATTCACCTTCGTCGCCTATCAGCCGGATGCCGTCATCCGCTACAAGGCAAACGAGAGCTACTTCAAGGGCAAGGAAAAGATCGACGATCTCGTCTTCGCCATCACGCCGGACGCTTCCGTTCGTGCGCAGAAGCTGAAGTCCGGCGAATGCAACATCATGCCGTACCCGAATGCGGCTGATATCAAGGACCTCAAGGCCGACAAGAACCTCAAGGTTCTCGAGCAGGCCGGCCTGAACGTTTCCTACCTTGCCTACAACACGTTGGTTGCTCCGTTCGACAAGGTCGAAGTGCGCAAGGCGATCAACATGGCCGTCAACAAGCAGGCCATCGTCGACGCCGTCTTCCAGGGCTCTGCCAAGGTTGCGACGAACCCGATCCCGCCGACCATGTGGTCCTACAACAAGGACATCAAGGACGACGCCTACAACCCGGAAGAAGCCAAGAAGCTGCTTGAAAAGGCTGGCGTCAAGGATCTCAGCATGAAGATCTGGGCTATGCCGGTGTCGCGTCCATACATGCTGAACGCACGTCGCGCTGCCGAGCTGATGCAGGCGGACCTTGCCAAGATCGGCGTCAAGGTCGAGATCGTCACCTATGACTGGGCTCAGTACCTGAAGCTCTCCTCCGCCAAGGACCGTGATGGTGCGGCCATCCTCGGCTGGACCGGCGACAACGGCGACCCGGACAACTTCCTTGACACGCTGCTCGGCTGCGATGCTGTTGGCGGCAACAACCGTGCACAGTGGTGCAACAAGGAATTCGACGATCTGGTGAAAAAGGCCAAGCAGACGGCTGACGTCAAGGAGCGCACCAAGCTCTACGAACAGGCCCAGGTCATTTTCAAGCGCGAAGCACCGTGGATGACCATCGACCATTCGGAAGAGTTCGTCCCGATGACGAAGAATGTTACCGGTTACCATCAGGACCCGGTTGGCGTTCACCGCTTCGACGGCGTCGATATCGCCGAATAACGAAAAATCTGTAAGAATGCCCGGCTAGGATCGGGCGACCCGGCGGTCAGACACCCTGTCTGACCGCCGGAAAAATTTGGACAACTGTCATGTTGCGATTTTTTTTCAGCCGCCTTGCGGTGCTGATCCCGACATTCCTCGGCGTATCGATCGTCGCCTTCTCGCTCATTCGCCTGCTTCCCGGCGATCCCGTCATGTTGATGTCGGGCGAGCGCGTCATGTCGCCGGAACGCCACGCGCAGATCTCGCACGATCTCGGATACGACCAGCCGATGGTGGTCCAGTACGGCAAATATCTCTGGAACGTCGTGCACGGCGATTTCGGCGCCTCGATCACGACAAAACGTGACGTATTGACCGACTTCTTCACCTTCTTTCCGGCAACGCTCGAGCTGTCGCTCTGCGCCATGATCTTGGCTGCCTGTCTTGGCATCCCGGCTGGCGTTTTCGCCGCCGTCAAGCGAGGTACATGGTTCGACCAGAGTGTTATGGGCGTGGCCCTCGTCGGCTTTTCAATGCCGATCTTCTGGTGGGGCCTGCTGTTGATCATCTTCTTCAGCGGCTATCTGCACTGGACGCCAGTTTCCGGCCGCATCGGCCTCGTCTATTTCTTCAAGCCCATTACCGGCTTCATGCTGATCGACAGCCTGCTCTCCGGTCAGAAGGGTGCCTTCTGGTCCGCGCTCAATTCGCTGATCCTGCCGACCATTGTGCTCGGCACCATCCCGCTTGCAGTCATCGCCCGTCAGACACGCTCCGCCATGCTCGAAGTGCTCGGCGAGGATTATGTCCGCACCGCCCGCTCCAAGGGTCTGTCGCCGGTGCGCGTCGTTTCCGTGCATGCGCTGCGCAACGCCATGATCCCCGTCATCACCACGATAGGCCTGCAGACCGGTGTGCTGCTTGGCGGCGCCATCCTGACGGAAAGCATTTTCTCATGGCCGGGTATCGGCAAATGGATGATCGATGCGGTTACCAAGCGCGATTATCCGGTGGTGCAGGGCGGTCTGCTGCTGATCGCCGGCATCGTCATGTCGGTCAATCTCGCCGTCGACCTGCTCTACGGCTTTATCAATCCACGCATTCGTCACTAGGAGCGGTCCATGAGCACGGTAAGCGTCAAAACCGACCGTCCTTCCGCTCTGGCGGAGTTCTGGTATTATTTTTCCCGCAACAAGGGCGCCGTCATCGGACTTGCGATCTTCGTCTTCGTTCTGCTGCTGGCGATTTTCGCCAGTGTCGTCGCGCCTCATAATCCTGACGCTGCTTACGGCAGCGACATGCAGCGCTTGCCGCCGTTCTGGGCGGAGGGCGGCAACAGCAGCTTCCTGCTCGGCACGGATGCCATTGGCCGCGATTTGCTGTCGCGCCTCATCTACGGCACACGGTATTCGCTGTTCATCGGTCTCGTGGTCGCTTCGGTCTCGGCGGCCGTCGGCGTTTTGATCGGCCTTGTCGCCGGCTATGTTCGTGGTTACACGGACACGATCATCATGCGTGTCATGGACATTATCCTCGCCGTTCCCTCGCTGCTGCTCGCCCTGGTGCTGGTGGCGATCCTCGGGGCCGGTTTGACGAATGCGATGATCGCCATCGCCATCACCTATCAGCCGCATTTCGTTCGCCTGACCCGCGCCTCCGTCATGGCCGAGCGCGACAAGGAATATGTCATCGCCTCGCGCGTCGCCGGCGCCGGTTCGCTGCGGCTGATGTTCAAGACGATCCTGCCCAACTGTCTTGGGCCGCTGATCGTGCAGGCGACGCTGGCCTTCTCATCCGCAATTCTCGATGCCGCCGCTCTCGGCTTCCTCGGCCAGGGCGCCCAGCCGCCGACGGCTGAATGGGGAACGATGCTCGCGGACTCGCGTGAATTCTTCCTGAGCAACCCTTGGCTCGTCACTTTCCCCGGTCTCTGTATCCTGATTACGGTTCTCGCCATCAATCTGATGGGCGATGGCCTGCGCGATGCCTTCGACCCGAAGCTGAAGAGGTCGTAATGGCACTCCTCGATATCTCTAATCTATCCGTCGAATTCCAGACCTCGTCCGGCCTGTTCCGAGCCGTCGATGGTGTCTCGCTGACATGCGACAAGGGCGAAATCCTGTCGATCGTCGGCGAGTCCGGCTCCGGCAAATCGGTCTCGATGCTCGCCATGATGGGCCTTCTGCCCTGGACGGCGAAGATCACCGCCGATCGTATGTTGTTCGATGGCAAGGACCTGCGCGGCCTCTCTTCGCGTCAGCGCCGCAAGATCATCGGCAAGGACATGGCGATGATCTTCCAGGAGCCGATGTCGAGCCTCAACCCGTGCTTCACGGTCGGCTTCCAGCTCGGTGAAACGCTGCGCATCCACATGGGGCTTGACCGCAAGGCGCGCCGTGAACGCTCGATCGAGCTTCTAAAGCTCGTCGGCATTCCCGCACCGGAAGATCGCCTGTCGAACTTCCCGCACCAGATGTCCGGTGGCATGAGCCAGCGCGTCATGATCGCCATGGCGCTCGCCTGCAATCCGAAGCTTTTGATCGCCGACGAGCCCACGACCGCGCTCGACGTGACGATCCAGGCGCAGATCCTCGATCTGCTCGTGCGCCTGCAGCAGGAGCAGGGGATGGCGCTCGTGCTCATCACCCACGACATGGGCGTCGTCGCCGAAACGGCGGAGCGCGTGCAGGTGCAATATGCCGGCCAGAAGGTCGAGGAGCAGCCGGTCAGGGAACTGTTCCGTGATCCGCATCACCCCTATACGGCGGCACTTCTCTCGGCCCTGCCGGAGCGTGCCATTGTTGGAGAGCGTCTGCCGTCGATTGCCGGCGTCGTTCCCGGTCAGCACGATCGTCCGACGGGCTGTCTTTTTGCGCCGCGCTGTTCCTTTGCCACGCCGGAATGCGACAAGGGCGTCAAGCGTCAGGGTAGCGAACTCGGCCTGACCCTTTGCAACTATCCGCTGGAACATGGCAAGCCGCTCGGTCACCCCGGCATTGCCGCCGCGCAACAAGCAGGAGGTGCCGCATGACCGGCGCTGTTCTCGAAGGGCGCGATCTCGCCCGCTTCTACACCGTCAAGCGCGGCAGCTTCAAACCGGAAGCGACCGTCAAGGCGCTGAACGGCGTCAGCTTCAGCCTGCAGTCCGGCCGCACGCTCGCGGTCGTCGGCGAATCCGGCTGCGGCAAGTCGACGCTCGCCCGTCTGGTGACGATGATCGAAAACCCCACAGCCGGCGAACTGCTGATCGACGGCAAGCCCGCCAAGCTCGGCGACCGCAGCCTGCGCAGCGCCGTGCAGATCGTGTTCCAGAACCCCTATGGCTCGCTCAACCCGCGCCAGAAGGTCGGCTCCATCCTGGAAGAGCCGCTGAAGATCAACACGGATGACGATGCCGCCACCCGCCGCCGCAAGGCGGAGGAGATGATGGCGCGTGTCGGCCTGCGCCCCGAGCATTACGATCGCTATCCGCACATGTTCTCCGGCGGTCAGCGCCAGCGTATCGCCATTGCGCGCGCCCTGATGCTCAGGCCGAAGGTGCTGGTGCTTGACGAGCCGGTGTCCGCGCTCGATCTGTCGATCCAGGCCCAGGTGCTGAACCTCTTGATGGACCTGCAGAAGGAGATGGGGCTTGCCTATCTCTTCATCTCGCACGGCCTCTCCGTCGTCCGCCATATCGCTGACGACGTGATGGTGATGTATCTCGGTCGCCCGGTCGAAACAGGCACGGCCGAAGAGGTCTTCAGCCGGCCGCGTCACCCCTATACCGCGGCACTTCTTTCGGCGACGCCGATCGCCGACCCTGAGCGCGAGAAGAACCGTATCCGCCTGCAGGGTGAGCTGCCTTCGCCGCTCAACCCGCCGAAGGGATGTCACTTCAATCCGCGCTGCTGGCGTGCCCAAGACAAGTGTCGCCAGGTCGAACCGGAACTGGCGGGCGAGGGAACGCATAAATTTTCCTGTTTCTTTCCGCTGGATTGATCCAAGTTGCGAATCGGGCATGGCTGAAGAGCGGTCATGCCCGATTTGAAATCAATTATTCCGGACAGGCCCTATGCGCGATAACCAAGACACTCCCCTTGCCATCATCGTCATGGGTGTGAGCGGCAGCGGTAAATCCTCAATCGGTGAGGGCGTGGCGGCTAAACTGGGCGTTCATTTCATCGAAGGCGATGCACTGCATCCGGCCGCCAATGTCGAGAAGATGAGCAAGGGCATTCCGCTGACGGATGAGGATCGCTGGCCCTGGCTGGAAAAGATCGGCGCGGTGATCACCACGAGCCTTGCCAAGGGCGAAGGGATCGCCGTTTCCTGCTCGGCGCTGAAGCGCGTCTATCGCGAACGCCTGCGGGCATCCGCCGGCGGCCATCTCTATTTCGTCTATCTCCACGGCTCGAAAGAGCTGCTGACCAAGCGCATGGGCGAGCGCAAGGGGCATTTCATGCCGGCCTCGCTGCTCGAAAGTCAGTTGCAGACGCTGGAAGTGCCGACGGGCGAGCCGGGTGTCGTTACCGTCGACATCGACGCCACGATCGAGGAGATCGTCGACGCCTCCGTCAAAAGCCTCAAGGCAATCCTCTAAATCAAATATTCAGGGCGCAAACCGGCCCGGCGCATAAGCCGAAATATCGATGAACGGCGTCTCGCCGGTGATGAGTTCGGCGAGTACCCGGCCGGTCACCGGCCCGAGCGTGAGGCCGTGATGAGCGTGTCCGAAGGCGAACCACAACCCGTTATGGCGCGGAGCCTTGCCGATGATCGGCATCATATCGGGCGTGCAGGGGCGCGCACCCATCCAGGGCTCCGGGTCAAGCCGTTCGCCGAGCGGGAAGGCGGCACGCGCGACAGCCTCGGCACGGTCGAGCTGCACCGGTGTTTTCGGCGCATCGCGTAGGGCGAATTCGGCGCCGGTCGTCAGCCGGATACCGCGGCTCATCGGTGCCAGCAGGTAGCCGCGCTCGGCATCCAGCGTCCAGTTGTTGAGGACGGCATTGCCTTCAGCCGCATAATGCATGTGATAGCCGCGCTTGACGCCGAGCGGGAAGGCATAGCCGAAACGCTTCGTGACGAGGTCGGCCCAGGGGCCGAGTGCCACGACGACATCCTCCGCCTCGATCGAGCCTTCAGCCGTCACCATTCTCCAGGCGGAGCCGGCCATGCCGAGAGAGACCGCATCCCCCGTCGTCACGCGGCCGCCGATGCTTTCGAAATATCGCCGATAGGCCGCCGTCAGCCCGTGCGGGTCCAGCACCGACCAGGGGTCGCGCCAGCGCAAGGCACCGGAAAAGCTGCCCCTGAGATGCGGCTCCATGGCCGCGATCTCCATACTGCTCAGCGCATCGTAACCGATCCCGAATTCGCGGTTGAGCCGCTCTGCTTCGGCAAACTCCGCGTCGCGCTTCTCGTTCGAACGGAACAGCTCGACCCAGCCGTTCTTGCGAATGAGTTCCTCGGCATGGGAGGCCTCGATGAGATCGTTATGTTCGCTGACGGAATGTTCGATCAGCGGCGCATAGGCGCGCGAGATCATCTCGTGGCGCTTGGTATTGGAATTCCACCAATAGCGGGCGAGGAAGGCGAGCTGCGCCGGCAGGGCGCGCAGATGGTAATGGGCGTCGATGCGGTTGTTGAAGGCATAGCGCAGCAGCAGGCCGAATTGCTGCGGGAAGCCATAAGGCACCACGCCCTCGCGCTGGATGAGGCCGGCATTGCCGAAGGATGTTCCCTGGCCGGGTGGCTGCCGGTCGACGAGGACGACTTGCCGTCCCCGCCGCTGCAGATGGATTGCCGTCGAAACACCGACGATGCCTGCGCCGAGAACGATTGCGTCCTTTGTCATCTTATCCTGCTATCCGCATGCTCATTGCCTTATCGCCCGGTCCTTCCGCATAGCCCGGACCGCGCTCTAAGCATCGAAAATGCCTGCCAAATTTCGAGCGTGCAATTGAAAAATGTGCTTAGGACGCACTCTGCCTCAGGTAGGCGCTTTCGGCACGGATGCGGATCGCAAGAATGATGCCGTTGAGAAGAGAAAAGATCGCGGCGTAAAGCGGCAGGCCGAAGGCGAGCGGCAAGACAGCGATCTCGCCGACGACAACGGCATAGTTGGGATGACTGAGGAAGCGATAGGGGCCTTTGGTCACAAGAGCGGCACCCGGCAGGATGATGATGCGCGTCGTCCAGCGTTCCCCAAGCGTCGCTAGCACCCAGAGGCGCAATGCCTGCAGCACCATGAACAGCAGGAACCAGACGGGATCGACCGGCCGGCCGATAGCGAAGAGCCACAATCCGATCAGCCATGCCGCGTGCATCGCCACCATCAGGGGATAGTGTTCCCTCGCATATTCCCGGGCGCCGCGGGCAAGCAGCGAAGCGGTATTGTGCCTGGAATAAATGAGCTCCGCCAGCCGCTGCAGCGTCACGAAGGTGAGAAGCGCGATCGAAGGCCACAGCATCAGGCGACCCTCCTCAGAGTGATGCAGCTTGCCGAAAATCCCGGCCCCATGGCGAGCAGGGCGGAGCGTTCGGGCAAGCCGGCCGCAATGGCGCGCTCCAGCACGAACAGCACGGTGGGAGAGGACATGTTGCCATAGTCGCCGATCACCTCGCGCTCGATATCGAGCGAGCCTTCTTCAAGGTCAAGTGCGGTCTCAAGTGCGGTTAGAACCTTGGCGCCGCCGGGATGACAGATGAAGCGGTCGATATCCGAGATCAACAGCCGGGATCGCTCGAGAATGCCCGCGACGGCGCTCCTCAGATGGGTCTCGGCAAAGACCGGCAGCGATTGTTCGAGGATGATACCAAAACCGGTATCGTCGATCTTCCAGCCCATGATGCCAAGGCTGTCGGGGAAAAGATGCTCGCCCGTCGATTCGATCTCCGCAATACCGCTCTCGCCGGTTTTGAGCACGCAGGCCGCCGCGCCATCGCCGAACAGGGCCGTCGCGATGATATTGGGCCGGGTCAGTTCGTCCAGGCGGAAGGCGAGCGAGCAGAGTTCGATCGCGACGAAGAGCACGATGGCACCCGGCCGGCTTCTTGCCATCTTCGTCGCAACGGCGAGACCGGACACGCCGGCAGCGCAGCCAAGCCCGAAAATCGGCACGCGCTCGATATCAGAGCGGAAGCCCATCTCGCCGGCGAGCCGTGCCTCGAGGCTCGGCGTCGCAAGCCCGGTGGATGAGGCCGTGACGATGCAATCGATCTGGCCGGCTTCGAGACCGGCGCGTTGCAGCGCCGCCGTTGCGGAACGGCGAAAAAGCTCGGAGGCCACCTCGGTATAGGCAGCCATGCGATCCTGCCAGCCATGCGGCTCTTCGAACCAGGAAAGCGGCCGCGCCACATGGCGCTTGCGAATGCCGGTGCTTTCAAACACGCGCGCCAGATATTTGAAGTCCTGAAAGCGGTCCGAGAACAGGCGGCCCGCTGTCTCGGCGGCGTCGGTCTGGAGGATGATGTTATCGGGCGTCGCAACGGCAAGGCTTAGAAGTTTGACGGTATCGGTCACGAGTTTCTCCTGCGCCCTTGAGGGGCATGTCGGCTGAAACACGCGATAGAGGCGGTCTATTCGATACCGGAGCAGTCACGAAAGAGTGACGGCACCCCGGCATGGGACGCACCGAAAAAATTCTGCGCACCGTCCGAATAAAAGGTGCCGGCGGTGTGTTCTCCCCTCGCAACGTTCATTTTGCCAAGGAGATATCCCATGACGACCAAAGCATTTCGCCTGGCTTCCATCGCTCTCGGCGCAAGCCTGACCCTCGGCGCTTTCGCCGTTCCCGTCTTCGCTGCCGGCGACGATTCGAGCACGACGCCGACCTGCAAGAAGGGTGAGATCTACGATCAGAAGGCGAAGAAGTGCGTGAAGCAGCAGAGCGCCAACGTCACAGACGAAAACCGCGCCGACTATGCCTATTCGCTCGCCAAGAAGGATCATCGTTATGAGGAGGCTCTGGCCGTTCTCGACACGATGAAGAACCCGAATACGGCGGAAGCGCTGAATTATCGCGGCTATGTCACCCGCAAGCTCGGCCGTACGGATGAAGGCATCTCCTATTACCAGAAGTCCGTCGCCATGGACCCGAAGTACACGCTGGTCCGCGAATATCTCGGCGAAGCCTATGTCATCAAGGGCCGGATGGATCTCGCCAAGGATCAGCTGAATACGATCAAGACGCTCTGCGGCAATACGAGCTGCGAGGAATACCGCGATCTTCACGCCGCGATCATCAACCCGTCCAGCTTGTAACCGCAGGTCCGGGGCAGTGATAAAGACGATAAGCAGGGAGCTTTGCGAGGGATATGGGAGTGATGCCGGTCGCTCGTGGTGCTATTTCTGCTTATAGTCTGACAGCAACGGAGTCGCCGAAAAGGTCGGCGGCTCCCGGACCTGCGAATGCCGCGGAGGATGCCATAGCGAGCGAAGAGGATATCAGGGCAGGCCTGTCCCAGCACCTGACGCGGCTATGGCGCTATGGCGTGGTGCTGTCGCGCCAGCGTGACGTGGCGGACGATCTTGTGCAGGCGACCTGCGTCAGAGCTTTGGAGCGGGCGGCGCAGTTTACTGCCGGCACGAGGCTCGACCGCTGGCTGTTTGCCATCCTCCATTCGATATGGCTGAACGAAGTCCGTTCGCGCCGGGTACGCATGGGGCAGGGCTTTGTCGATGCCGACGAGACCTTGGTTTTTGATGGCGCGCAGGAAACCGAAACGCATGTTCTCGCCGGACAGGTATTGCAGCGAGTGCAGGCCTTGCCGGAGGCGCAGCGCACCGCCGTATTTCTGGCCTATGTCGAAGGGCTTTCCTATCGCGAGGTGGCCGAAGTTCTGGATGTGCCGATCGGAACCGTCATGAGCCGGCTAGCGGCGGCGCGGGCGAAACTCGCTGAAGGCATGGGGGTGGCGGCTGACGGAAAATCACCCGGAGGTGGGCGACTGGGGAATGGAAATGACTGAATTGAACAAAGGACAGATGGTTACGGACGAGCAGCTCACCGCCTTCATCGATGGCGAGCTGAATGCCGTCGACCGCGACAGGATCAAGGGGCTGATCGCCAGCGATGAGCGCGTGGCGGAGCGTTTTGATGTCCTGTCTCGCAGCACGCTGCCCTTTGCGGAGGCATTCCAGCCGATGCTGGCCGAGGCGCCGGCCGCAAAGCTGGACGCCATGCTTGCCGCCATTCCCTCGTCCAGGAAGAGCAAGGTCCGCGCTGCTGGCATCGGTCGCCGTGGTTTCCTCGCCGCAATGGCCGCAAGCTTCGTGGCCGCCATCGCTATCGATCGTGCCGTGATCGGCATCGGTCATCGGCTTTCGAAGCCCGATGAGGATAGCGAATGGCGTGCCGCGGTTGCCGAATATCTCTCGCTCTATACGGCGGATACGTTGAGCGCGCCGGCCGGTGACCATGCGCAGCAGGTGGCGCAGTTGAACGGCGTCGGCGCCAGGCTGGGGCTGCCGCTGAAACCGGAAGAGGTCGCCATGCCCGGCGTCGAGTTTAAGCGCGCCTTGATCCTGAATTATGACAGCAGGCCGCTTGCTCAGATCACCTATCTCGACCCGGAAAGCGGCCCCATGGCGCTTTGCATCGTCCAATCCACCAAGGGTGCCGCCGCGCCGGACATGGAAAATCGCCGGGGTATGAATGTCGTTTATTGGTCGAGCGCCACCCATGCCTTCATGCTGATCGGCCATGCGCCGATCGACCGGATGCAGCAACTTGCGGCTGATGTCAGGGCGCACGTGATCGCTTGAGGGCTGTTTCGGGCGCGGCTAAAATGGCGTGATTCAAAAAGAATTTGGCGAAAACCCATCCTGCTGGTATTCTTTGCCCAACGAAAATCGAACGAGCGCCAGCAGCATGCCCCCAAGGCCTTGCGCGGTGCGGTGGAAAAGATACGTGAGTGACCCCGACAGCGGCTCAGCGCCGCAGGCAGACGGGGCGTCGTCAGCAGAGCGCAGGAAGGGTAAATCCTCCCGGCGCGCGAAGCGTAAGCGCGGTCACGGCCGCCCGAACGCTCATTCTGCGGAGGCCAGCCAGGCAGGCAAGTCCAGCCAGGCGGCGCAACGCCCAGTAGAGGATGAAACCGGCTCACCGGCTAAGAAGCGTAAGCGCCGGCGTCGTGCGCGTGGCGCAGCCCAGGGTGGCGCGCAGCCTGCTTCCCCAACACAGCAGCTTTCGTCACCGGCTGAGCACCGCGCTTCGCCGGATCACGGTCATCCGTCTTCGCACAAGAGCGGCAAGAGCCGGCGCAAGCACCGCAGCAAGCGCGGCCTGCAGGGCCGGCCGCTGGCGCATGAGAAAACGGCGCAGATCGTCGCGCCCGCTAATGCGCCTGCGAACGCGCATGCACCGACCCATGACGATCACCGTCAGAACCGGCAATCGCAACCGCGACGCGAGGGCCAGGGGCAGCATCATCATGCCGAGGCCGATTCCCGTCCGCTCGACCTTTATGCCGCCCTCGACCTCGGCACCAACAATTGCCGCCTGCTGATCGCGCAGCCGACGCGTCCGGGTCAGTTCCGGGTCGTCGATGCCTTTTCGCGCATCGTGCGCCTCGGCGAAGGACTTGGAGCCAGTGGTCGCCTGTCGAGCGACGCGATGGACCGTGCCGTGGAGGCGCTGCGCATCTGCGCGGCCAAGCTGAAGACGCGCGAAATCCGCCGCATGCGGCTGATCGCGACCGAGGCCTGCCGCGCCGCTGACAACGGCGAAGCGTTTCTTTCGCGGGTGACCGAAGAGACGGGGCTGCGGCTTGAGATCATCGATCGCGAGACCGAGGCGCGGCTTGCCGTTTCCGGCTGCTCGTCGCTCGTGGGACCGGAGGCGCGCTCGGTCGTGCTCTTCGATATTGGCGGCGGCTCCTCAGAAATTGCCGTTATCCGCATCGGCGACAATCGATCGAGCCGGCTTGCCAATCATATCACCCACTGGACATCGCTGCCCGTCGGCGTCGTGACGCTCTCGGAACGGCATGGTGGTCGCGATGTGACGCCGGAGCTGTTCGAGACGATGGTCTGCGAAGTCCAGCGCATGCTCGAGCGTTTCGATTGCCCGCCGGTCCATGGTGCGGCGCGCGAAAGCGGCGATTTCCATCTGATCGGCACTTCCGGCACGGTGACGACACTTGCCGGCGTCCATCTCGACCTGCCGCGCTATGATCGACGCAGGGTCGACGGCGTCTGGCTGTCGGATGACGAAGTGAGCGCGATGCAGGCCAAACTGTTGTCCTGGGATTTTGCCGGCCGTGCCGCCAATCCCTGCATCGGGCCGGATCGCGCCGATCTCGTGCTGGCGGGCTGTGCCATTCTCGAGGCGATCCGCCGCCGCTGGCCGAGCCCGCGCATGCGCGTTGCCGATCGCGGCCTGCGTGAGGGATTGCTGACCGACATGATGGCAGATGACGGTGTCTGGCGGCGGGGTCGCTCGCGCCGGGGTCATCGACCGAGGGATATGAAGGGGCCGCAGACGTGACCAAGCCAACCATCGCCGGCAACCGCACGGGCCGCAAGCTCGGCCAGCGCGTCAAGAAAAAGAAGCTGAAAGCTTCCTCGCGCCAATGGCTGCAGCGGCATATCAACGATCCCTATGTGCAGCGCGCCCAGCTCGAGGGCTATCGCGCCCGCGCCGCCTTCAAGCTGCTGGAGATCGACAAGAAGCATCACATCCTGAAGGGTGCGCGCCGCATCATTGACCTGGGTGCGGCACCTGGCAGCTGGTCGCAGATCGCCGCCAAGGTGACCGACTCGACCGAAGACGATATCCGCGTCGCAGCCATCGATTTTCTCGAAATGGCCCCGATTCCCGGCGTCAGCATCCTGCAGCTCGATTTCCTTGATCCGGAAGCGCCGCAGCGGCTGATCGATGCCGTCGGCGGCACGCCGGATCTCGTTGTATCCGATATGGCGGCACCGACGACGGGCCATCACCGCACAGACCACCTGCGCACGATGCACCTCTGCGAAGTCGCCGCGCATTTCGCCGTGGAGGTTCTGGCCGAAGGCGGGCACTTCCTTGCCAAGACCTTCCAGGGCGGCACGGAACGCGATCTGCTGACCTTCCTGAAGCAGAATTTCCGCCAGGTCATCCATGTGAAGCCCGGCGCATCCAGAGCCGAGTCGGTGGAAATGTTCCTGCTGGCAAAAGGCTTCAAGGGCCGGAAGCCGGAAGGCGAGACGGAAGAAGAGCAAGTCGCCGCCGAGCGCTGAACCCGGCGGGCCTTAATCAATAAATCGATGAAACCTTCGTTATGCCTCGGCTTGGTCGAAGCGTAACGAGGGTCGTGTCATCACTTTGCGGCTGGCTGCTGCACCTGCGGCTGCAGTGCAGCGACGCGCTTCAGGCCGGCCTTGTGGCCGGAGACCATGGCGCCGGCGCTGCGATCCATCCGGATGAAGGGGATGGTTGCAACGACGGTCAGGATCGAGATGCAGAAGAAGGCGATGTGGAAATCGCGCACCTGCAGCTCCGTACCGCTGAAGAAGGTCGAGGCTTCCAGGATCATGGCGGCGACGGCAACGCCGAGCGCCAGGCTGATCTGCTGCATGACCGAGCTCATCGACGTCGCCTGGCTCGCCTGCTTGTCGCTGATGTCGGCGAAGGCAAGCGCATTGATGCCGGTGAAGAAGAACGAGCGCGAGAAGCCACCGATCAGCAATATGGCGACGATGACGATATGCGGCGTCCAGGGCTGGAAAAAGCCGGTGGAGATCGTGGTCATGGTCGTAACAGCAGCGGCCGAAAGCAGTGCCGTCTTGAAGCCGACGGCGGTAAAGACGCGCCGGGCGATGAACTTCGTCGAGATCGCGCCGATCGCGCCGGCAAAGGTAATGAGGCCGGATTGGAACGGATTGAGGCCGAAGCCGAGCTGCAGCATCAACGGCGTCAGGAAGGGCATGGCGCCGATGCAGATGCGGAACAGCGTGCCGCCGGTCACCGAGGCGCGGAAGGTGGCATTTCTCAACAGCGACAGATCGAGGATCGGGGCCGGGTGACGGCGCGCATGGCCGACATACAGGAAGCCACAGACAAAACCGATGACGACGGCCGAGATGCCGATGTAGGGCGGCAGCGCCGGCAGGCTGATGACGGACATGCCGAAGACGACGCCCGATGCTGCGAATGACGTCAGCAGGAAGCCGATGAAATCGAGCTTGGGCGGCATGGTTGCTTCAACGTCGGGCAGGAAGATCGACGACAGGATGACGCCGAGAATGCCGACGGGAACATTGATCAGGAAGATCCAGTGCCAGGAGGCATAGGTGGTGATGAAGCCGCCGAGCGGCGGGCCGGCAAGCGGGCCGACGAGCGCGGGGATGGAAAGCAGCGCCATGGCCGAAACCAGATCGCTCTTCTGCGTGGTGCGCACCAGCACGAGACGTCCGACCGGCGTCATCATCGAACCGCCGACGCCCTGCAGGAAGCGGGCAAAGACGAATTCCAGGAGGCCGCCGGAGGCCGCGCACATGATGGAGCCGATGACGAAGACGCAGATGGCGACGCGGAAGATGTTCTTCGCTCCGAAGCGATCGGCCATCCAGCCGCTGATCGGGATGAACACCGCCAGAGATACCATGTAGGAAGTCAGCGCCAGCTTGAGCGTGATCGGGCCGACATGGAGATCATTGGCGATGGCCGGCAGCGCTGTCGCGATGACGGTGGAATCCATCTGTTCCATGAAGAGAGCAACGGCGAGGATCAATGGAACGATGCGATTCATAGGCATCTGCCTTGATAGGTCTGTCTTCGGGAAGGCTGCCGCCCGCCGCATAATTCCTTAAATCGGAATCGATTTAAGGAATTATGCGGCAGACTGAAAGTGCTACAGCGACCTCTGTGCGTCACATGTGACGCGCGGCGCTGTAGGGCGATCAGCCGCTCTGTAGTCCTATGCGAGGCAGCTGCCAATCCCGGATTTTGCTCCATCAAGGCTTGGGGATCACGTCTTCGTGATATCCACTGCCACAAGGGGTGGAATGCAGGATTTGACATATGCTAAGAGCATGGAAATGCTAAACGCATAAAACATCGTCCGGTCTATTAGCGGATTTGGATTGTCTTGTCATGACCAAAATTCCGGTCGTAAGCGATGATCTTCCGGGCCGTTGCCGCCAGCGATGCCGATAGGCGCAGCTTACGCTGCGCATCACCACAAGGAGTGAGTTCATGACTGCCGTCCTGCCCCCGGATACGCACCAGTTCAAATTGGGATCCTGCACCATCACCGTCGTCAAGGACGGCGCCAACATCATGGACAATCCCTGGGAGACCTTCGGCTCGAACCAGACGCCGGACACCGTTCGCAAATTGCTGGAGCAAAATTTCCTGCCGACGGAAAAGTTCGTCAACAGCTATGCGCCGGCCATCATCGATACCGGCTCCGACGTGATCGTCGTCGATACGGGCTTTGGTGCAGCCGGCCGTGCGCGGGGTCTCGGCCGTTTTCGCGAGGGGCTGAAGGCTGCCGGCTATACGCCGGAGCAAGTCACCATCGTCGCTCTGACGCATCTGCATGGCGATCACATCGGCGGAATGATGGAGGAGGGCGCTCCCGCCTTTCCAAACGCCCGTTATGTCGCCGGCGAGATCGAGTATGCTTTCTGGACCGACAAGGCGCGTGAGGGCACGCCGACGGAAGGCGGCCACAAGGCCGTGCTCGCCAATGTCGTGCCCTTCGCCGAGAAGATGACCTTCCTCAAGGATGGCGACCAGATCGTCGGCGGCATGACCGCAATGCTGGCGCCAGGCCACAGCCCCGGTCATCTCGTTTTTCACCTGGAATCCGACGGCAGGCAACTCGTCATGACCGGCGACACCGCCAACCATTATGTCCTGTCGCTCGGTCGTCCCGATTGGGAAGTCCGCTTCGATGCGGACAAGGCGCAGGCCGCCAAGACCCGTCGTCGCATCTTCGACATGATCGCTGCCGACCGCATCCCTTTCCTTGGCTTCCACATGCCTTTCCCCGCCGTCGGCTTCGTCGAAAAGCAGCCGGAAGGCTTCCGCTATATCCCGAAAACCTATCAGCTCGACGTTTGAGATAAGCTAACCATGGCAATGCGGATCGCACATGCTGGAGGTGCGATCCCGTTTCAGCTCTGGACGACGGCACTTCGCCCGAGGCGAGGTTCTGTCCCCGCCAGCAGCCGCTGAATATTCGCACGATGGCGTATGATCACGTAAAGGCTGCCGGCAATCACCAGCAATCGATAGGGCAACGGCTGCTCCAGGCCGCAGATGAGGACAATCGCAGTCACGGCTGCCAGGATTGATCCCAGAGAAACAATTCGAAAAATAGCCAGGGCAACGCCAAAAACCGTTAAGGCGCCTAGTCCCACCGGCCAAGATATCGCCAGCAACAGGCCAAGTCCGGTCGCAACGGACTTGCCGCCTCTAAAATTCAACCAAATCGGGCGGCTATGCCCCAGCAACGCGGCAAGTCCGGCCAAACAAACAGCCCAGGGAACCAAATTTTGCGGATTCTGCAGATCAAGTGCGGTCGGCAGTGCTTGTAGCCAGGCATAGAACCAACGGGCGAAGACAATTGCCGCGGCACCTTTCAGCACATCGACCAGGAGCACCATCAATGCCGGCCATTTCCCAAGGGTCCGCAATACGTTCGTAGCGCCGGTGGATTTGGAGCCAAGCTTCCGAATATCAACGCCCTTCAGCAGTCTCCCCGCCAGGTAGCCCGTGGGTATGGAGCCGAAGAGATAGGCAATCGCCAATCCAGCGACACTTGCTATCCAGAAACCCATGAGTGTCACCTCTGTCTAAGTCTTTGCCCACCATCGATCGCGAGCAGAAGCGGTCCTATGCTGGTGTCAGTTTGCTCGTAGCACCGGCCGCAGGAAAGTGCGCTCGTAGCTGATGAATGGCGGATTTTTGCCGAAGCGCTCGTTTGCGGCAATTCCGTCCGGATCGGCTGCAACACGCTTGCGGTATTGCAAATAGCTTGTCTCATCTGGAAATGTGAATAGTGCGACCGCCACGTCGCCGGGTCCCTCCTCACCCATGCCCGGAAAGCTCACTCCGGCCTCTGCCGGCTTGTCTCTGGGTATGAAATAGCCGTGATGTGTTCCGCCATGACGTTCGATGAGCTGAATCCAAATCCGACTGTAAGCTTCGAATTCCGAAATTCTGCGGCGATCGATGCGGTAGCGAACTTCGCACGTAACCGGGCTTTTGAGCATTGAAAGGTCATTTCTGTAGGTCACGCAGGCACTAGGATTCCTGCGTTCAATCGACCGTGACACCTTATGCCATGGCGCACCTTTCTGGAATAGACCGCTCGCAATTGCTGACCCTGCCGGAAGCGGCCGACGAATACGGGGGACCGGACGATCCGGTCCGCTTCATCAAGGCATAAGGCATTTGTCGATGGCCTAGATCTCAATATCGCCGGCTTCGTGCGGGTGGGGCGAAGGACATCGGAAGGCCGAACTTTCACATGTGTTTGACAACATCCCGCATAAAAGTCTCTGAACATTGCAGCCGAATCCCGCATTGAAGCCCACGGTCGGCATATCTGCCCGTCGCTTTTTGCTATTCCCTTCCTGTCATGAACGTGTTACCAGCCCTCGCCAACTTCCAAGCAACACTTGCAAGATCGCCCGGTAGACGATTCGTTCCGGGCTTTCCTGTTTTTCACAGACGAAGGAATTGGCCATGGCACGCATCATTGAAACGTCAACCGGGTTGGATGCTCTGACATTCGACGACGTGCTCCTGCAGCCGGGACACTCCGAGGTCATGCCGGGCCAGACGAATATCGCCACCCGCATCGCCCAGGACATCGAGCTCAATCTGCCGATCCTCTCCGCCGCCATGGATACGGTTACGGAAAGCCGCCTTGCGATCGCCATGGCGCAGGCCGGCGGCATGGGCGTTATCCACCGCAATCTGACGCCGGTGCAGCAGGCCGAAGAGGTCCGCCAGGTCAAGAAGTTCGAAAGCGGCATGGTTGTCAATCCGGTCACCATCGGCCCGGACGCCACGCTTGCCGAAGCGCTCTCGCTGATGAAGGCGCATGGCATTTCCGGCATCCCGGTCGTCGAAAAGTCGCATCGCCTCGTCGGCATCCTTACCAATCGCGACGTCCGCTTCGCGTCCGACCCCTCCCAGAAAATCTATGAGCTGATGACCCGCGAAAATCTGGTCACGGTCACGGAAAGCGTCCAGCAGCAGGAAGCCAAGCGCCTGCTCCACAAGCATCGCATCGAAAAGCTCCTGGTTGTCGATGGCGACAGCCGTCTGGTCGGTTTGATCACCGTCAAGGATATCGAGAAGTCGCAGCTCAACCCGAACGCTTCCAAGGATGCGCAGGGCCGCCTGCGCGCCGCCGCCGCTATCAGCGTCGGCGATGACGGCTTCGAGCGCGCCGAGCGCCTGATCGATGCCGGCGTTGATCTTCTGGTCGTCGATACCGCCCACGGTCACTCGCAGCGCGTTCTCGACGCCGTCACCCGCGTCAAGAAGCTGTCCAACTCGGTCCGCATCATGGCCGGCAATGTCGCGACCTATGACGGCACGAGAGCGCTGATCGATGCTGGCGCTGACGCCGTCAAGGTCGGTATCGGCCCTGGTTCCATCTGCACGACCCGTATCGTCGCCGGTGTCGGCGTGCCGCAACTTGCCGCCATCATGTCGGCGGTGCAGGCAGCGCAGGATCAGAACATCCCGATCATTGCCGACGGCGGCATCAAGTTCTCCGGCGACCTGGCAAAGGCGATCGCCGCCGGCGCATCCGCCGCGATGATCGGTTCGCTGCTTGCCGGCACGGACGAAAGCCCGGGCGAAGTCTATCTGTATCAAGGCCGCTCCTTCAAGGCCTATCGCGGCATGGGCTCCGTCGGCGCCATGGCACGCGGCTCGGCCGATCGCTACTTCCAGGCCGAGGTTCGCGACACGCTGAAGCTCGTTCCGGAAGGCATCGAGGGTCAGGTCCCTTACAAGGGTCCGGTTGCGGGTGTCCTGCATCAGCTTGCAGGCGGCCTCAAGGCTGCGATGGGCTATGTCGGCGGCGCCGATCTCAAGGATTTCCAGGAGCGCGCGACTTTCGTGCGCATCTCCGGCGCGGGCCTGCGCGAAAGCCACGCCCATGACGTCACCATCACCCGCGAAAGCCCGAACTATCCGGGCGCAGGCGGCTGATCGATGACTGATCGCGCGTCGGGCAACGTCAGGTCCTTGCTGCATAATTCCTTAAATCGGAATCGATTTAAGGATAAAATTATGCAGCAAATTAAAAGTGCTGCAGCGACCTTGGCGCGTCACATATGACGCGCGGCGCTGTAGAGGGCCTGACGGCGATCCTCGCGGCTCTTTCGCTCGCATTGTTTGCCTGGATTGAGGCTGGTTTCGTCCGGGCATTCAGCGATGCCGCGGCTGGCCAGTCGATGCTCGATGTGCGCATCGGCGGCTATGAGAGCGAAGATGTCATCGCCATGCTGCGCTATCTCAAGGATCATCCCGATCCGGCCAGGATCCTGCATTCCATGTATCTCGGGCCGGAACTGATCTTCCCGCTGGTGTTGGGTGGGTTGCTGTTTTGCCTGATGCGGCTGGTCGGTCCCGGCGGCTTTTTCTTCGGGCGGCCGATCCCGCCCGGCGCGACCGCAGTCATTTTCTGTCTGCCGATCTTCTATACGCTTGTCGACTATGCCGAGAATATCGCCGGGCTGATGCTCTACCCGCCGGCAACGCCCTCAGATGCCACTGTGTCGCTGCTTGCGAGCCTGCTGCCCATCATCGTGCGGCTGAAATTCCTGACGCTGGTTGTAACGGTTATTCTGCTGGCCCGCTTCGCGATTTTTCGCTACCTCTCGCCGGACGGCTCCAAACCGTCCTGATCGTCAACAGCGCCGCGCGTCATACGTAACGCGCAAAGGTCGCTGTAGCATTTTTGATCTACTGTATAGCTTTCGGAATTCCAAAGGAGTTGGCGACGTGACAGGCTATGAAATGTTCTGGCCCATGGTGGCGCATGCGGTGCTGGTCTTCATCCTCTATGCGCTCCTCGGATGGCGTCGCCGCGTGCTGGTGAAGGCCGGCCGCATTCAGCCGGCGCAGTTTCGCGAGAACCATGCGGCCAACGAGCCTGCCGAAAGCTTGGTGGTGCGAAACAGCATCGCCAATCAGTTCGAAATCCCCTTGCTCTTTCATGTCTGCTGCATCCTGCTCTACACCACGCAGGCGGATAATCTGCCGGCGGTGATCCTCGCCTGGATCTTCGTTGCCACGCGCTATGCACACGCCTTCGTACATGTCACCAGCAATAATCTGCGCTACCGCAGCCCGCTCTTTGCTCTCGGCTTTGTAGCTCTGGTCTGCATGTGGGGTTGGCTCGGCATCTGGCTCACCTTTTCCTGAAGACGCGTGTGCTATCGCCAGGAGCAACCTGCGGTAACGCGTTTGTGTTTTTCCTTTACCGTTACGCCGAGGCCTGCTGACCTATCTTGTCAGCGGGTGGCTGGTCGTTTGTTGCCTGCTGCCGGGGAAACAGGGAGAACAGGACGATGAGCACGGAAAAGCCCGTTGTGACGCAGGCGATGATCAACGCCTATGACGAATATACGCATCTGACGCTTGATCGTCGGAGTTTCATGGAAAAGCTGACCAAACTCGCAGGCTCGGCCGGGGCTGCCGCTGCCATCGCGCCTCTGCTTGCCGCCAACAAGGCAAGTGCTGAGGTCATTGCCGCCGATGACAGCCGGCTGGACACAAGGGATGTAACGTTCGCTGGCAGCAAGGGTGAGATGAAGGGCTATCTCGCTCGGCCTAAGGATGCGGCCGGCAAGCTCGGCGGCGTCATCGTCATCCATGAAAATCGCGGCCTCAATCCTCATATCCGCGATATCGCCCGCCGCATGGCACTCGAGGGTTTCGTGGCGCTGGCGCCGGATTTCCTGTCGCCGCTCGGTGGCACGCCCGAGGATGAAGACAAGGCGCGCGACATGTTCACCAATCTCGATCCGGCACTGACTGCTGCCAATGCCGAGGCCAGCCTGACCTATCTTGCGAAGGCGGATGGTGCAAACGGCAAGGTCGGAGCGGTCGGCTTTTGCTGGGGTGGCGGCCTCGTCAATCGTTTCGCGACCATCTCGCCGGAACTGAAGGCGGGTGTCGCCTATTACGGCGCGCAACCGCCGGCAAGCGACGTGCCTGATATCAAGGCGGCCCTGCTGCTGCACTATGCCGGTCTGGACGACCGCATCAATGCCGGTGTCGATGCCTATCGCAAGGAGCTGCAGGCGGGCGGCAAGACCTTCGAGATCTTCGTCTATGACGGCGTCAACCATGCCTTCAACAACGACACATCGGCTGCCCGATACGACAAGAAGGCGGCTGATCTCGCCTGGGGCAGAACGGTTGAATTTCTGAAGAAATACGTGTCCTAGAACGATACAAATTGCCGACGCGGGCGTGTCGGCCATAGGTTGATTACGAGGCTGAAACCATGTTTCGGCCTCGTTTCCCGGAGCGCATCCACAGCTCCTAAGTGATGATTAAAATTGAACTTTTCCCGTTTACGCGCATTGAACGCGTCTGATGTCATAGCGTCTGCGCGCTTGAGCGCCGTTCAGTATGATAATGAAACGGGTAAAGAATGAAGCCGAATAAGCCTGACCGCGTCACGTTCCGCAAAAGACCCCAGCAGGAACGAAGTATCCAGCGCGTCGACGCCATCCTGTCGGTTGCGGCCGCGCTGATTGCCCAGAAGGGCGTCAGCGCCATGAAGATGACGGAACTGGCTGCGGTTGCGACTATCCCGATCGGTTCCGTTTACCAGTATTTCCCGGACAAGGCGGCGATCGTCAGGGCCTTGCTCGACCGGCATTCCAGCCGCATCCAGCAAAAGGTCGGCGAGGCCTTTGCCACCGTGACGTCGCTCGATCACGCCATCGAGTTGGCCTGCGGCATGATCGATTGGTACTATCGCGAGTTTCGCAGCGATCCCGCCTATCTCGGCGTCTGGCTCGGCACGGATATCGATAGGGATATCCTTCAGCTCAACATACAGCACAGCAATCGAGTCGCCGAAATTTTCCTGGAGAGCATTCGGCCTTTCCTGCCGGCGGAAAGCCGCATCGACCTTGAGGCGCGCACCCAGCTGTTCAGCCATCTGATCGGCGCATCCGTCCGCTTTGCCATCATGAGCGACGACGAGATGGCAAAGCGCATGCTGCATGAATGGAAGCAGGTGATCCGCGCCACCTTGCTGGCGGAGCCGGCGCCGTAAAGATCGCCGAAGGGGTGACCGACTGGTGAGCTTCGGGCTCACCAGCCCGGCAGAATGTGCCCGGCGCGCAGCCGCGGATAGAAGCGCGTATAGGTTTTCACCTCACCGTCGAGATCGTCATCCACCGCGGCCGGCGTGATGTTGTCGAGGCAGGCCGAGATATGCGCGGTGATGGCGTTCATCAGCGACACCGAAAGGCCAGCCCGCTTCATGATGCCGATCTGCACGGGCGGCAGCGGCGGGAAGCCGTCTGCCTGGGTCAGCACTTTCATGCCGGTGCGTAATGCCGATTCCGGCATGACCGAGACTGCCATGCCGGCAAGCACGGCAGCGGCGACGACGGTGCAGGACCAGCTGGTGAACAGGATCTGATAGTCGCGGCCACCGGCATCGAGCGCCGAGCAAGCGAGCTGGCGCCACTGACAGTCGCGACGACCGACGGCAAGCGGAATGGGCGCATCGTCGCGCAGCGGATGGTTGGCCGAGCCGACCCAGCAAAGCGGCTCCGTCCGCACCACATCCGACATGCGTTCGCGCGGATTGTGGGTGACGAGCGCGATATCGAGTTCGCCGCGATGCATGCGTTCGGCCAGATCGACCGAGGGTTCGCAAACGATATAGAGCTCGACATTCGGATGCGTCTTGGCGAAACGGCCGATGATCTCGGGCATATAGCGGTCGGCATAATCATCCGGCGTGCCGATGCGCAGCGTGCCTTCGAGACGGTTGTCGTCGAAAGCGGCGATGGCCTCGTTATTCAGGCGAATGATCCGGCGGGCATAGTTCAGCAGCTTGTCGCCTTCGGCCGTCAGACGATTGCCGCGGCCATCCTTGATGAAGAGCTGCTTGCCGACGCGCTCTTCCAGCCGTCGCATCTGCATGGAGACGGCCGATTGCGTCTTGAACACCCGGTCGGCCGCCTTGGTGAAGCTGCCGGAATCCACGATTGCGATGAAGGTCTGCAACTGATCGATATCAAGCGGCGCGGACATGGGTTCACCTATAAAGGAGTTTGATAGTTATCATTAGAAACATTCGTTGGACTGATCAATAGGGCTTTGGCATCTTCTGAATGCAATTCAGCATACCAATCGAACAGAGACACCTGTCGAACTCCTCCCGGCCTACGCCCCTTTTCCGGATCATCGGAAAGGGGCTCGGCTCGCGTGTGCCCAATGAAAGGAATACGGAAATGCGCACGACAGATCGGACCCTTGACCTCGGCCTTGCAACGCCATCGCTGTCGCTGACGGCACGCATGATGCTTGCTCTCGCCAATCTCGCTTCCGTCTGGCGCGCACTCCGAAATCGCCAGGAGATCAACTATCTCAATGAGCTTGACGACAGCCAGCTGCGCGACATCGGCCTCACCCGGCAGGATGTGAGCTCCGCGCTGACCACCTCGACCTTCTTCGAGGATCCGTCCAGCCATCTGACCAATTCCGCGCGTCGCCGCACGCGCCTCTCCGCCTGCAGCAGCATCAGAGGCTGATGACGGACAATAGTTTCCCCGCAGGGTGATAGCCAATAAGCCCTGCCTCTTTCCCGGTGTTCGGCCCAAGGGCCAACACCGGGTTTTTTCTTTCTGGGCGCTGTTTCGGCGATGAAACATGCGCGGGCAAGTTGCCTCCAGCCGCCATGGCCTTATCTTATGATCTGACGCGAATAATGGGGATTCGACGATGGCAACGGTAATCTTCTTCCACTCCGTCTATGGTCTGCGCTCACTTGAGCATGAAGCGGTCGAGCGCGTGCAGGCGGCCGGACACAAGGCCTTCGCGCCGGATCTCTATGACGGACTGATCGCCCGGTCGATCGAGGAGGGCTTCGAATTCAAGGACGAAATCGGCTGGCCGACGATCTGCGAGCGCGCGGAATGGGCGCTGGCCGGTCTGCCCGCCTCGACCGTCCTTGCCGGTTTCTCGATGGGCGCCGCAGTGGCTGCAAGCCTTTGGCCCAAACGGGAAAAGACCGCCGGCATCCTGTTCCTGCATGGCATCGCCTCCATCGCCGATAATGCGCGCAAGGGCCTGCCCTTGCAGCTTCATCTGGCCGATCCCGATCAGTTTGAACCGGAGGAAGATGTTGCAAGCTGGCGGCAGGCCGTCACCAAGTCCGGCATTGCGGCAGAGATCTTCCGATATCCGGGCGGTGGCGGCCATCTCTATACCGATGCCAGCCTGCCCGATTATGATGCGAAGGCCGCCGATCTCACCTGGAAGCGGGTGCTCAGCTTCCTTGATGCTATCGATGCCGGTGCGTGAAATGCCTGCATCTCCACTCGCAGGACTTGAACTGAGGACGCTGCCCGTCTAGTTTATGGGGATCGTTGATACCAACAGGATGTGTGCAGCAATGGATTCCACCTCGACCGCAATGCCGTTCAGCCTTGCCATCGGGGAAATTCTTGCTCATGCCCATATCCATCGTTCTCTCCAATCTTTCGTGGTCCACGCCTGACGGCCGGCCGCTTCTTTCCAATCTCGATCTGAGCTTCGGCGCCGAGCGCACCGGCCTTGTCGGACGAAACGGCGTCGGCAAGACGACGCTGATCAAGCTCGTTTCCGGTGAGATGCAGCCGCACTCCGGCAGCATCTCCTTCAATGGCCGGTTGGGGATCTTGCGCCAGAGCGTGCAGGTGGAGGCGGACGAAACCGTTGCCGATCTCTTCGGCGCGGCCGAGGCCCTTGCGGTGTTGAAGCGTGCGGAAGCCGGCGAGGCGACCAATGACGAACTCGCCTCGGCCGACTGGACGCTCGAGGCACGCATCGCCGCAGCCCTTGATCGCGTCGGGCTCGATGTCACCCCGGAAACGCTTTTGGTAACTCTTTCCGGCGGACAGCGCACCCGCTGTGGCCTTGCCGCCCTCATCGTCGACGATCCCGATTTCCTGATCCTCGACGAGCCCACCAACAATCTCGATCGCGACGGTCGCGCAGCTGTCATCGATCTGCTTGCGGGCTGGAGGGCAGGCGCCATCGTCATCAGCCACGACCGCGAGCTTCTCGACACCATGGACGCGATCGTCGAGCTGACATCGCTCGGCGCCTCGCGCTATGGCGGCAACTGGAGCCAATATCGCGAGCGCAAGGCGCTGGAGCTTACCGCAGCCGAGCATGATTTTGCCGAGGCGGAGAAGCGTGTCGCCGAAGTGGAAAGAAGCGCCCAGGCAGCCGTCGAGCGGCAGGCGAGGCGGGACAAGGCAGGCCGGAAGATGACGGCCAAGGGCGGTATCCCGCGCATCATGCTCGGCGGCTTGAAGGAGCGGGCCGAGATGACGAGCGCCGAGAATACGCGACTTGCCGAACGGCGTCGTGGCCAGGCCCTGCAGGATGCCGCCGCCGCCCGTGAAAAGATCGAAATCCTGCAGCCCCTGACCGTGAAGCTGCCGACATCGGGATTGCCGGCAAACAGGATCGTCCTGAGAATGGAAGGTATCAGCGCCGGCTATGATCCCGAGCGGCCGATCTTTCATGACTTCGATTTCGTCATGACCGGGCCAGAGCGTGTTGCCGTCACTGGGCCGAACGGTTCAGGAAAGACAACGCTGCTGGCTTTGATTTCCGGTGCGCTGAAACCGTGGAACGGAACGGTGCGGGTCGTCCATTCCGCCCTGCTGGACCAAAGGGTCAGTCTTCTCGACCCGTCGCTATCGATCCGAGATAATTTTCGCAGGATCAACCCGGCTGCGGACGAGAATGCCTGCCGGGCCGCCCTGGCCCGCTTCATGTTCAGGGCCGATGCCGCGCTGCAGATCGTCTCTAGCCTCAGCGGCGGCCAGCTTCTGCGCGCCGGACTAGCCTGCGTGCTCGGCGGCTCGGTACCGCCATCGCTGCTGATCCTCGACGAACCCACCAACCACCTGGATCTCGATTCCATTTCCGCCGTCGAAGCCGGGCTGCGGGCTTACGACGGGGCACTCCTGGTCGTCAGCCACGATGAGGTGTTTCTGGAGAATGTCGGAATAAAGAGGCGGCTCGAGCTGCCTGCTCGAGCCGCCTCGGATAGGTAAGGGCGCGTTAGGCGTCGCTGGCGCTGGCGATACGATCGAGTTCGGCGATGGCATCTTCCGGCAGTTTCAGCTCGGCTGCGGCGATATTCTGCTTGAGGTGGGCAAGCGACGAGGTGCCCGGGATGAGCAGGATATTCGGCGCACGATGCAGCAGCCAGGCGAGCGCCACCTGCATCGGCGTGGCTTCCAGACGCGTAGCGACATCGGAGAGCGCCGAGGATTGCAGCGGCGAGAAGCCGCCGAGCGGGAAGAAGGGTACATAGGCAATGCCATCGCGGACAAGTGCGTCGATCAGGGCGTCGTCTGCGCGATGGGCAAGATTATATTGGTTCTGCACGCAGACGATCTCTGTGATCTTGCGACCCTCGGCAATTTGATTGGCGGTGACGTTGCTGAGCCCGATGTGACGCACCAGGCCTTGCCGCTGGAGATCGGCGAGGATTGTCAGCGGTGCTTCGATCGACCCTTCGGCCGGACCGTGCACGTCGAGCATGATACGGAGGTTGACGACGTCGAGCAAATCCAGCCCCAGATTACGCAGATTGTCATGAACCGCCTGCGTCAGCTCTTCGCGTGAAAAGGCCGGCAGCCAGGAGGCATCCGCGCCGCGCCGCGCACCGATCTTGGTGACGATGACGAGATCGTCGCGATAGGGATGGAGCGCTTCCCGGATCAGCTGGTTGGTGACATGCGGACCGTAGAAATCGCTGGTGTCGATGTGGTCGACGCCCAAGGCGATGGCTTCGCGCAGGACTGCGAGAGCAGTGCCGCGGTCCTTCGGCGGGCCGAACACGCCGGGGCCTGCGAGCTGCATGGCGCCGTAGCCGAGCCGTTTGACCTTGCGGTCCCCAAGGGTGAAGCTTCCGGATTGATCGATGCTGGACATGGCTATCTCCTTTTCAAGATGAAAGCAGAAATAGGCTCAGACCCAGTGTATGATAACTGGGTTCAATGCGCACGGGTTGTGCGGAATTACGAACAGTAAGTGTCGAATTTGCTGGAGAACTTCGTCGAGGCCTGATTGTACGCGGTACATCGCGTCGGCGGGACATTTCCACGCATATCACCCTACACCTCGCGAAGTCGCTCGCGCAGGAATTCAATGAAGCGTTGCGTCTTGGCGGGGAGCAGCCGGGTTTCAGTGACGGCATAGACTGAGGACGGTGCCAACCGCCATTCCGGGAGAATCTGCCGCAGCTGGCCATTGGCAAGCTCTTCCGTGACGACTTTCTCGGAAAGGGCGGTGATGCCCATATCCAGTGCTGCTAGCTTGCGGATCATGGCGACGCTGTTGCCGCGAAACCGGCTTCCTACTTTGGTCTCAAACGTTTCTGCTTCGCGATAAAGCATCCAGCTGCCGATATTCTGCATCGTCAGACATTCGTGATGCTCCAACTCGGAGGGATGACGCGGCTCGCCGTTTTGTGCGAGATAGCCGGGAGCAGCATAGAGCCGGGGCGTAAGCCGTGCGATCACCCGCGCGATGAGGTTGGGGGTTTGAGGCGCCGCCATTCGGATTGCCAAATCGAAAGGCTCGGCAACCAGATCAACATTGCGGGGCGTCAGATCGAAATCGAAGTTCATACCGGCATAAAGCGCAGCGAATTCCGGCAGCAATGGCGCCAGATATGTCGTTGCGAAGTCCACCGGCAGGGAAACCTTCAGGATGCCGCTGGGCAGAGCGACCATCTCGCCCAATTGCTCGTGCGCTATCCTGGCCTCTTCGACAATGCGTTTGCTGCTTTCGTAGTAGAGCTGTCCTGCCTCTGTCAGCTCGATGCGCCGCGTCGTGCGATGAAGAAGGCGCAATCCGATTGATTTTTCAAGAAGACCGATGCGACGGGAAAGCGTCGAGTTCGGCATGCCAAGGGTCTCGGCGGCGCGGCGAAAGCTGCGCGCTTTCACCACTTCGACGAAGAGAGCCATGTCGTTCAGGTATTCCATGAAGATTGCGCCATTTTTGGAATAATCATTTCCATCATAGCCTGTTTATGCCACCAGGAAAAAGTCCCATGTCTTTTTCGAACAGACAGAAAGGACGTTCCATGAGCAAGATATTCACCTCCACTCGCCTGGGTCGCATCGAAATTACCAATCGCCTCGTGATGGCGCCGATGACCCGTTCCCGCGCCGATGATGAAGGCGTACCGGGAGATCTGGTCGCCACTTACTACGCGCAACGCGCTGGGGCCGGTCTCGTCATCACGGAAGGCGTTTTCCCAACGGCCGGAGGCAAGGGCTATGTGCGCACGCCTGGGGTCGAGACGGAAGAGCAGCTCAAGGCATGGAAAGTGGTGGTTGATGCCGTGCATAAAGCGGGCGGCCGGATTTTCATGCAGCTGATGCATACGGGCAGGATTTCCCACCCCTTGCTGCTGCCGAACGGCGAGCTGCCGGTGGCGCCCTCCGCGATCCGTCCGAACGGCCAAGCCTGGACAAATGAGGGACAGAAGGATTTCGTCACACCTCGCGCGCTTTCACTTGCCGAGATCAAGGGTATTATTCAGAGCTACCGCATTGCAACGCGCAATGCGCTCGCCGTCGGTTTCGACGGGGTCGAGCTGCATGGCGCCACCGGCTATCTGCCGGAGCAATTCATCTCTTCGGGTAGCAACCAGCGTACGGACGACTATGGCGGCTCTGTCGCCAACCGCACCCGTTTCACGCTCGACGTCCTGGCGGCCATGATCGACGAAGCCGGGCCTGGCCGGATTGGACTGAAAATCTCACCGGAGATGAACTTCAACGACATATCGGATGCCAATCCGCGGGAAACCTATTCATATCTGGTCGATCATCTCGTCGCCTCGGACATGGCCTATCTTCATGTCGCATTGTTCGGCACGACGGTTGACTATCACAGCCTGCTGCGCCCGCGTTTCGCAGGACCGTACATTATCGGCGGAGGACTGACCCAGGCAAGCGCGGAGGAGCTTTTGACTGACGGCAAAGCCGAGGCCGCAGTTTTTGGCAGCGCGTTTCTTGCCAACCCGGATCTGCTAGAGCGGTTTCGCCGCAACGCGCCTTTGAATGAGCCGGATCGCTCGACTTTCTACACGCCTGGAGCCAAGGGCTACACTGACTATCCGACGCTTGTCGGTTAAGCGCTCGATTTGCTCGTGGCCTGCACTTAGCTACGGACGAGCGGATCCAATGCGAGCAGGCAATGTGGTCAGGACTTACCTTCGGGCGTCTTGGCCGCGTTGCCGCTCTTCAAATAACTGTCGAAGATCGCTTCCATGTTCTTCTGATAGGTCTTCTGCACTTCGAGACCGCTGTCGAACATGGCGTTGAACATCTCGGTATAGGCAGCCATATCGACGCCGGCGGCGGGCTTCGTCTTCGGCTCTTCCTTCGGCGGTTCGGCCGGCATCGGGAAGTTGCGCATCATGTCCTGAAAAGCCTTTGTGAAGGGATTGTCGAGGAACGGGTTCGTTGGCGCCGGCTTCTCGCGTTTGATGGCATCGGCGCCGAACATCAGCTCCATCGCCTGGGTGAAGGGATTGTCGAAGATGCTCGCCTGCGGCGTCGGCTGCTGCTTCGGGGCAAAGCCGATACTCTGCAGCCAGCCCTGCATCATTTCGCCCATATCGGTGTTGAGGAAAGGATTGGCCATCTGTGGGATCTGGCCGCTGGTTTCCTTGAACAGGCCGCCCATCAGCGTATCGGCCATGGCGGGCAGCATGCGCTTGTAGATTTCCTGGCCGATGCCGGTCATTTGCGCCGCCTGCGCCGCGATCGCGCGCGAGACGTCCTTGGAGCCGAACAGCCGTCCGAGCACCGCGTTACCGTCGGCAATGCCTTCGGGCGTGAAAGCCTTGGTCATATCCTCGAAATATTTGGCGTAATTGCCGGACGAGATGTCCTGCATCACCCCGACGAAATTATAGGGATCGGTCGCGCTGCGCTTGAAGCCGGAAGAGAAGGCCGGCATCAGCGCGGCCATCGCCTTCGTCGCCTGCTCCTGCGCAAGATTGAACTGCCTGGCCATGGCCTCCGTGGCGGCGCCATTCTGTGCCTGCATCATCATGTCGAAGAGTGGCAGCATCGAAGTCCCTTTCCCCGCTATGAGGCCGCTTCGGAATCAGGCGGCGCTTTGTGTTGATACTATAGCCGAAAAAAGAGAGCGCATACCGGTTTCTGCCGCCGCAGCATCAGGTTTCGGCGGCAGGCCGTTCGCTATCAGTATTGATATTCCTCGAAGATCGGCTCGACAGACTGGTTCCAGCGGCCGTTATAGAGCATCAGCAGATCATCTGCGAGCGTGCCCTTCTTGGCGAGCACCTCGTCGAGCGGCGCGAGGAAGACGGTTTCGTCCTGCCCGTCGCCATTCAGGCGACCTCGGTTCTTCAGGCCAAGCCGGGAAATGCCGATCACTTCGCGCGCCACATCCATGAGGCCGTGGCCCTTGATCGATGCCTTTAGGCCCTCAACCGGCACGACGTCACGCAGAGCATTGACCTCGTCGAAGCTCCAGTTCTTGGTCAGCTCGTCGGCCGCCGTCAGCGCCTCATCGTCATAGAGCAGGCCGACCCAAAAGGCCGGCAGCGCACAGATGCGGCGCCAGGGGCCGCCGTCCGCGCCGCGCATTTCGAGGAAGCGCTTGAGGCGGACATCGGGGAATAGCGTCGAGAGATGGTTCGTCCAGTCACCCATCGTCGGCTCCCAATCGGCGATTTCGCCCTTCAGCGCGCCGTCCATGAACTGGCGGAAGGTGACATGCGTACAGTCGTGATAACGCCCGTCGCGGACGACGAAATACATGGGAACGTCGAGCGCCCACTTCACATAGTCTTCAAAGCCGAAATCGTCGCGGAAGGTAAAGTCGAGCAGGCCGCCGCGGCGGTTGTCGGTGTCCTTCCAGATCTCGCCGCGCCAGGAGGAAAGCCCGTTCGGCTTGCCTTCGGTGAAGGGCGAGGAGGCGAAGAGCGCCGTTGCCAGCGACTGCAGCTTCATCGACACGCGCATCTTGCGGCGCATGTCCGCTTCCGAAGAGAAGTCGAGGTTCACCTGGATCGTGCAGGTGCGGTACATCATGTCGAGACCCTTGGTGCCGACCTTCGGCATGTAGCGGGTCATGATCTCGTAGCGCGATTTCGGCATGCGCGGCGTCTCGGCAAGCGTCCACTTCGGGCTGCCGCCGACACCGAGGAAGCGGATACCCATCGGCTCGGCGATCTCGCGCACCGTTGCCAGGTGGTTGTTCGATTCCTTGCAGGTCTGGTGGATGGTTTCGAGTGGCGCACCGGAGAGTTCGAACTGGCCGCCCGGCTCGATCGAGATCGCGCCCATGCCGGAGGGTTCGCCGAGGCCGATGATGTTGTCGCCATCCATGATCGGGTCCCAGCCGCTCTTCTTCTGCAGCCCCGTGAGGAGCGCGGAAATGCTGGCCTCGCCGAAATAGGGGACCGGGCTGTTGTCGGCGCGGAAGAACACGAATTTCTCGTGCTCGGTGCCGATGCGGAATTTCTCCTTCGGCTTGTTGCCGGCCGCCAGATAGGCCGTCATTTCCGAGACCGAGGAGAGCGGAGTCTGGTCGGTGGTATCGCGCGCCATGGTATTACCTTAGATCTCGGAGGAGAACCCACGCCAGCCGCAGGTCAATAGGAGGGTGATTGACGCGGATTGAGGTACGGTGCAAGTGAATTTCTTTCAAGGGTCGTTCAAAAAAATAGGATTTTATGTCTCGCAAGTGCATCACAGCCGTGCAAGTCACCGCCATATTTGCACAAGCGTTCAAGACGTCTCGCTATTCACGCCGATAGTTTGCTTCCACTGATATCAAGCGGAGCATATCGATGAACGGTCCGAATGCCCTTTACTATTCCATACTGACGCTGCTGCTGGCTTCGCTGGTCATCATGGGAAGCCCAGGTCCGTCCACGATCAGTGCGACGGCAATGGGCGCGGCCTATGGCTTCCGGCGATCCCTTGCCTATGTCTCCGGCCTCATCGCAGGCACCGTGGCGGTCCTGCTGGCGGTGGCGGCTGGCATCGTTGCAATCCTGCTGTCAGTGCCGCACGGCGCCTTGGTGCTGACTGTGGTCTCTGCCGTCTATATCCTCTATCTCGCCTTCAAGATCGCCACGGCGCCGCCGCTATCTCGTCGTGACGATCAGCTTGCGGCTCCGGCTTTCTCCGGCGGTTTCCTGCTCGCCGTCGCCAATCCCAAGGCCTATCTGGCGATTGCAGCCGTCTTTGCCGGCGTCAGCCTGTTTCAGGACCAGAGACTGCTCGACGCTACCGTGAAGGTCGTGCTGCTCACGGCGATGATCGTCGCCATCCATATGGTCTGGCTTCTCGTTGGTGCTTCCCTATCCCGTTTCCTTCAAGATCCGAAGATCTCGCGGATCGTCAACATCTCGCTGGCGATCCTCCTGATCGTGGCAACCGTCGTCGCCGTATTGGAGTGAAGGCTCAGTTCCAGTCGCCGATCGCAGCCTGGATCACCGCCATGGCGGCCACGGCCGCCGTGTCGGCACGCAGGATGCGTGGGCCGAGCGGAATGGCGGTGACGAAATCGAGGCTGCGCAGCAGCGCGCGCTCCTCCTCGGAAAAGCCGCCCTCGGGGCCGACGAGCAGCGCCAGATGTTTCTCCTTCACCTGTGTCAGCAGCGGCAGCGGATTCTGGCCGGCATCGCCCTCGTCGCAATAGATGATGCGCCGCTCGCGCGGCCAGCGGGCGAGCAGCTCGGCGAGCTTCACGGGTTCGGCGACATCGGGAATGCCGAGAATGCCGCATTGCTCCGCCGCCTCGATGACATTGGCCTTGACCTTGTCGAGGTTGGTGATCTTGCCCTGCACATGCTGGGTCATGACCGGCTGCAATAGACCTGCGCCCATTTCGACGGCCTTCTGCACGAGGTAGTCGAGGCGCCCAACCTTTAAGGGCGCGAAGAGATAATGCAGATCGGACGGGGCAGGCTGGGGCCGCGTTTCCTCGATCGGTGTCAACAGAATGCGCTTGCGGGAAGGGAAGGAGACGCCGACTTTCCACTCGCCGTCACGGCCGTTGAAGACAAGAAGCTCGGCACCATCCTCCATGCGCAGCACGTTGGCGAGATAGTTGAACTGATCCTGGTCGACCTCGATGGCGATACCGGCCTTGATGTCTGACGTCACGTACAGCCGTTGCATGCGGAAATTGGCGCGCATGGATTACCCCCGGAATTATTTGGAACAATAAGATGGAGCGGCTCGAAGATCCGGCGAGAAGCCGAACCGCCCTAAATGAAGAGCGCGACCATAACCCAATATACGACGGCGGCAAGCAGGGCAGCGACCGGCACGGTGATCGCCCATGCGGCGATGATGGTCATGAAATGCGAGCGGCGCACGAGTCGGCGACGATGAACCTCGTCGGGATTGCGCTCATCCGTGGCCTCCGGCTCGTGCCAGGGAATACCGGCCGCTTCAGCCCGCTTGCGCATATAGGCGAAACGCCGCCTGGAGCGGCTGGTTGACCACTCGCGGAAGAAGCCGACCCCGAAAACCGCGCCGACGGCGATATGGGTCGAGCTCACCGGAAAGCCGAACCAGGCGGCGACGATGACGGTGAGTGCAGCAGAGACCGCCACGCAATAGGCTCGCATCGGATTGAGCTTGGTGATCTGTTCGCCAAGCAGGCGGATCAGGCGCGGTCCGTAGAGCAGAACGCCGACGGAAATCCCGCAGCCGCCGATCATGACGACCCAGAACGGGGCTTTCTGAGTGGTCGTCTCGGCCAGCACGTTAAGCGAGCCGCCAAGCCCGATATCGCGCACGATCGCGGCCAGCGGCCCGATGGCGTTGGCGACGTCGTTAGCGCCATGTGCGAAGGACATCAGGGCTGCGGAACAGATCAGCGGCAATCGGAAAAGTTTGCGTAACGAGCTGTTCTTGTTTTCCAGCCCGACCGATTGCGCCGCTACCAGCGGCCGCGCGCCGAGCCAGGCGATGATGCCGACTCCCATGCCGATCGCAAGATTGAGGATATTGGGTATCACGCCTTTGGGTTCGAGCTGAACCACGAGATAACCTGAGAAAGCACCGGCCATGAGCCCGATCAGGATGGGAATCCAGTATTTGGCGGCGGCGATCTTGTCATCGCGATAAATGATGCATGTCTCGATGAAGTAGAGGATGCCGGCGGCGATTGTGCCGCCGAGAAACGGCGTTATTACCCAGCCTGCGGAGATGGCCGCCAGTACATTCCAGTTCACGAGTTCCGGGCCGACGGCGGCTGCACCTGCGCCAACGACGGCTCCAACGATCGTATGCGTCGTCGAAACGGGAGCCTTCCGCCAGGTGGCGAAATTGATCCAGAGCGCTGCGGCAAGCAGGGCCGCCATCATCAGCCAGGCAAGCTTGCCGATGCTGATGATGCGGTTGGTATCGACGATATGCGTCGAAATCGTGTTGATGACTGGGCCGCCGGCGATCGTCGCGCCGAGGATCTCGAAGATGGCAGCCATGACGAGGGCCTGCGTCATGGTGATCGCACGTGCGCCGACGGCGGCACCGACATTGTTGGCGACGTCCTTGGCGCCGATGTTCATGGCCATATAACCGGCAAGTGCGACGGCGGCGAAGATCAGCGTTGCGCTTGGCTGGTCCAGCACGTAGATGCCGGCGAAGACCATGGCGAGACCGAGGAAGATCAGCCCGATGCCCGGCGCCACCAGACGCCTCGTGACATGATGGGTCGCGTCCTCGACATAGGTGAATTTGTCGAGGTCCTTGTCGAGCGTCCTTTTTACAGGTGTGGCCGGTCGGTCGGGCATGCAATTCTCTGGATCAAAACTCTCGTATTGCGCTGCCCGATAAGGCACGCAATATCCACCACGCATACTGGCACAGTTTTTTGTGAGTAATGTGGCTTACTTTGCCTGCGAAACCGCCGGAACGGCCGTCATCCGTCGCGCGAAGGCGAGAATGAGATCGTGCAGCTCCGGTTCGCGAACGCGTTCGGCGGCTTCCTCGCAGGAGACCCACTCCATGGAGCGCTCGCCCTTTTCCTTGAAGTTCTTGACGAGTTCGCTGACTTCGAGGGCGTAGACCTGCACCCGGCATGGCACCTGAATGCCGTCCTTCAGCACCTTGTCGTAGCCGAACGAGCCGAGCGGCTCGGTTTCCACCACGCCGCGCACGCCCGCTTCTTCATACGCTTCGCGGGCAGCGACTTCATGGGAGAGCTTGCCGGGCATCGGCCATCCCTTTGGAATGACCCAGCGGCCGGTGTCGCGGCTGGTCAGCAACAACATCTCAAGATGACCGGTCTTCTTTTTAACCCGATAACAAAGCGCAGCATATTGTTGTCGCGGCGGACGCCGAAACATGAGTTGCACATCATTTGCTATGCGGCTGAGAAAGGCCAATTGTCGGTTCACCTTTGAGAGTTGGAGTGAAGGCTGGAATCTATATTATCATGGTGTGGAAAAAATTTGCGCGCCATATAAGGCTATATGGTATTTCCCCACAAAATTATTGAGTGTTGCGTAGATAAAAATGCAAAGATTTGCCTTCTGATATTCGCCAGCGATTGTGTTGAAAACGACATTCAACAGCATTTTCGTGCCGCAGATGGCGCAATTGCTTGGATGTGGCCGCTATCGTTTTGGAAAGAAAGAAAAAACTTATTATGTCCGGACGCATCCCGCCTCGACGCCTGCCGCCCTTGAACGCGCTGCGTGCCTTCGACGCGGTCGCGCGCTGCGGCAGCATCCTGAAGGCAGCCGATGAGCTTGGCGTCGTGCGCGGGGCAGTCAGGCAGCAGCTTAATCTGCTGGAGGCTCATTTTGGCGTACCTCTGTTCGATCGGCAGAACGGCAGGCTGGTGCTGACGGTGAAGGGCAGGGCATTTGCCGATTCGGTCGGCGTTGCCTTCGGCATCCTGACGCGGGCCTCCGTCGAACTTTCCGTTGGCGGCCGGCGGTCGATCCGGCTCGGTGTTCCCTCGGCCTTTGCCGTCTGGTGGCTGATGCCGCGTGTCGCCGCACTGCAGGCGGCCCTTCAGGATATCGATATCGACATCGTGCCGATGGCGACGGTGGAGCCGCTTGCCAAGCGTGCCGATCTGGAAGCGGTCATCATGGGCGGTGAATATAGGCCGATGCGCGATATCACGGCTATCCGCTTCATGGAGGATGAGTTCGGGCCGGTTGCCACCTCCGATGTTGTCGATCGTCTCGGGCTTGCCAATGGCGTTTCCACGCTTGCCGGAGCCGTTGCCCTTGCGAGCCGCTCCGCTCCCAGCCTGTGGGAGGATTGGTTTGCCGAAAGTGGCTATGCGCCCGTCGGCTTTGCCGGCAATCGCGAATTCGAGGACCTGCTGCTTGCGATCGGTGCCGCCCGCTCTGGCCTCGGGGTCGCCATCGCGCCACGCACCGCCATCGGCGAGGATATCGATCGCGGTACTCTGGTCGCCCCCTTCGGCTTCATCCGCAGGCCGGCAGGCTACAGCCTCAGCATTCGCAGCAGCGATGTGAAGGACCCGGCGCTTGTCCGTCTGGCGGATTGGCTGAGTGGAGCCGGCGCCGAGCAGGCTTAGCGAAGTGCCCGCTCGATAGGATGCACATGGCAGATTTTCTGCCATGCAACGCATTGCAATGTCCATCGACACGCCCTTTGCCATCATGCCAGATCCTTGCATCGAACAAGCAGCCAGGAGTGCATTATGGACCAGTCTTCCTCTCTTTCCCGTATCGACTGGGTGGCGCGCAGCTGCCGGCTCCTCGCTGCAACGGCCGCGGAATTCCGCGACACGAGGCCCTTTGCTGGTCTCATCATCGGCACGGGCATTCATCTCGAGCCGAAAACGATCGCGCTGCTGATGACGCTGCGGGCCGGCGGCGCCGATCTCGTCTGCACCGGCAATCTCAACAGCACCCAGCCTGAGACGGTGGACTATCTGCGCGGTCAAGGGATCAAGGTCTTTGCGACACAGACGCGGAATGCCGAGGAGCATGGCACGAGCCTCGATGCGATCCTGGCGGAAAAGCCGGACCTGCTGCTTGACAATGGCGGCGATCTCTTTGCCCGCGCGGCCGACAAGCCCTATGCCAACCTGCTCGGCGGCACCGAGGAAACCACGTCTGGCCGAACCCGTCTCATGCCGATGCGCGACAAGCTCAACATGCCGATCCTCGTCATCAACGACAGTCCGATCAAGCAATTCGCCGAAAACCGGCATGCCGTCGGGCAGAGCATGTTCGAGAGCTATCTGCGCTTCACCAACCGCTCCACCAACGGCAAGCGCGTCACCGTCTTCGGTTACGGCGCTTGCGGTAAGGGTACGGCGGCGTGTTTCCGCAACGCCTTTTCGGCCGTCAGCGTTGTCGACATCAATCCGGTCACCACGCTTGAAGCGCATCTCGACGGCTTTTCAACGCCGTTGCGTGACGCGGCAATCCGTTCCGCTGATGTCCTGGTCACCGTGACAGGCTATCCAGGCATCATCACCATTGCCGATCTGCCTTTGATCAAGGACGGCGCGATCCTGATGAATGGTGGCCATTTTCCACATGAAATCGATGTCGAGGGCTTCCGCAGCAGCCCCGATGTTATCGGCGTCGACCGTTATGAGGCAGAGCAGATCGAGACTCTCCGCATGCGCGATGGCCGCGTCTTTCACATTCTGGGCGGCGGGCACATGGCCAATCTGGCCGGTCCGCGTCCGCTGGGAAATACCGTCGAATCCATGGATCTCGGCTTTGCCTTGCAGGCGCGATGCCTGGAACGGGTCGCCAAGGGCGACCTTGGGAAGGAAGCCTGCGTCATCCCGGTTCCCTCTGATATCGACGCTTTGGTCGCCTCCGCCTATCTCGACCTGGCGCGCTAGAGCAGTTCCAGGAAAAGTGCGTAGCGGTTTTCCGTCCGGAATTGCGTGAAAACAAAGAGATAGCGGTTCAGAGATTCCGTGAGAAGCTGAACCGCGCTAAGCGTCAGGTTTCGGCTAACGCCTGCGGCAGCAATCGATCATAGAGCGCTGCCATCTCGTCGCCGAAGCAGCAGAACATGATCTCGTCAAAGGCGCCATCCTTGCTTTCGGTAAGGGTGGTACGAATCGCGATCCCTGCCGCCGGCTCGGCGGGAAAGCGGTAGATGCCTGTCGAAATGGCGGGAAAGGCGATGGTCTTCAGGCCGTGCTGCCGGGCAAGGCCAAGGCTGTTGCGATAGCAGCCGGCAAGCAGCTCCTCCTCGCCATGGTCGCCGCCATTCCAAACCGGGCCGACCGTATGGATCACATGCTTTGCCAGCAGGCGATATCCGCCCGTCATCTTTGCCTGCCCGGTCTTGCAGCCGTTCAACAGCCTGCATTCCGCGACGAGGTCCGGCCCGGCGGCGCGATGGATCGCGCCATCCACGCCACCGCCGCCGAGCAGGCTGCTGTTGGCGGCGTTGACGATGGCATCGACCGAGAGCTTGGTGATATCGCCGAGCGTCACGGTGAAGCGCGTCTTCGAGTTGGGGGCAAGATCGGAACGGATGGTTTCAGGCGCGGACATGATAGTCTCCTCGGGCCTCGAAAGAGCGCTCATCGCTCCCAATAGGGAACGGGGCCGTAAAGTTCCGCCAGAAAGTCGATGAAGACGCGAACTTTCGCCGGCAGGAACTGCCGGCTGGGGTAAACGGCCGACAGAGTGACATTGTGCGAGCCTTCATAGGCTGGCAGCACCTGCACGAGACGGCCGTCGCGCAATTCCCCACCGATATCCCAGGTGGAGCGCAGCGCGATTCCGAGACCGGCGATGACGGCTTCGCGCACGACCTCGCTGGAATTGGTAATGAGCCTGCCCTCGGGCCGGAAGATCAGGCTGCCTTTCGGTCCTTCCAACCGCCACGGATCGAGATTGTGCGCCGGCAGGCAGATATGCCGGCGTAGATCGTCGATATCCTGCGGCAGGCCATGGGTGTCGATATAGGCAGGCGAGGCGCAGAGCACGCGGCGCACCGGCGCGAGCCTGCGCGCGACAAGGCTTGAATCGGTCAGTTCGGCAATGCGGATGGCAAGATCGAAGCCGCCGCCGACGATATCGACGAATTCGTCGCTGAGCACAAGATTGAGCGCGAGTTCTGGATGGGCCTGCATGAAGGAGTTCAGATGCGGCGCGATATGCAGCCGGCCGAAGGAGGTCGGCGCGGAAATCTTCAGCGTGCCGTGCATCTGCGAGGAGCGCCCGGCAATGTAGGCTTCCGCTTCTTCCAGCCCGGCGAGGATGGCAAGCACGCGGTCATAAAACCCTTGTCCTGCCTCCGTCAGCGAAATCTGTCGCGTGGTACGCTGCAGGAGCCGAGTGCCGAGCCGGTCTTCCAGGCGCTTGATGCGCTTGGAAATGACGGCGGGCGAGAAACCGAGCGCGCGGCCGGTCAGAGACATGCTGCCGGTCGCGACGACGCTGGCGAAGATTTCGAGATCTCCTAAATTGGTCATGCAGAATTATTTCCTATTTTGGAATAAGTGCTTATCATTTGCTCCAAACTTGGGAAAGCGCTAAGCCTGTAATGGGTTAAAAGGAGGCTGTATCCGCGAGGGGATGCAGGGGGAGGACGGCATGGCCGAGGCCATTTCATTTCTGGAGCCGCGTGCGGATGTTCTGGCCCGCCGCAGTGCGATCGTTGCCGATCTGACCGACCTTTTGCCGCCGGAATGTCTGATCCACGAGCAGCGTGAGCTCGTGCCCTTCGAAACCGACGCCTTCGTGTCCTATCGCCGCCTGCCGCTTGCCGTCGCCCTGCCGCGCTCGACGGCGGAAGTTGCGGCCGTGATGAAATACTGCCATCGCTACGGCATTCCCGTCGTTCCGCGCGGCGCCGGCACATCGCTGTCCGGCGGTGCCATCCCGCAGGAGGATGCCGTCGTTCTCGGCCTCTCGAAGATGAACCGCATCCTCGATATCGATTATGCCAACCGCACCGCGACCGTGCAGGCGGGGGTGACGAACCTGCATGTTTCCGAAAGCGTCTCGGCTGACGGCTTCTTCTATGCGCCGGACCCGAGCTCGCAGCTTGCCTGCACCATCGGCGGCAATATCGGCATGAATTCCGGCGGCGCGCACTGTCTGAAATACGGCGTCACGACCAACAATCTGCTCGGCGTCAAGCTTGTCCTGACCGACGGCACCGTTATCGATCTGGGCGGCAAGGCGCTGGATGCGGCAGGCTATGATCTTCTCGGCCTCGTCTGCGGCTCGGAAGGCCAGCTCGGCATCGTCACCGAGGCGACGGTGCGGTTGCTTGCCAAGCCGGAGGGCGCCCGGCCGGTGCTCTTCGGTTTCGACAGTTCGGAGGAAGCAGGCGCCTGCGTCGCCGATGTCATTGCAGCCGGCATCGTGCCGGTCGCCATCGAATTCATGGACAAGCCGGCGATCGAGATCTGCGAGGCTTTCGCCAAGGCCGGTTATCCTCTTGATGTCGAGGCTTTGCTGATCGTCGAGGTGGAAGGGTCCGAGGCGGAAATGGATGATATGCTTGCGAGCATCGTCGCAATCGCCCGCAATCACAAGGTCAAGACCGTGCGCGAATGCCAGTCGGCAACCGAGGCAGCCCTGATCTGGAAAGGCCGGAAATCCGCTTTCGGCGCCACCGGCCGCATCGCCGATTACATCTGCATGGACGGTACCGTACCGCTCAGCCAGCTCTCCCATGTGCTGAAGAAGACCGCTGAGATCATCGATAGTTATGGTCTGCGCGTCGCCAATGTCTTCCACGCCGGCGATGGCAATATGCACCCGCTGATCCTCTTCAACGCCAACGACCCCGAGGATGCCGCCAAGGCGGAAGCGGCCGGCAATGATATCCTGCGGCTCTGCGTCGACGCCGGCGGCTGTCTCACCGGCGAGCACGGCGTCGGCATCGAGAAACGCGACCTGATGCGCCATCAATATGCCGATGTCGATCTCGCCCAGATGATGTCGGTTCGATCAGCCTTCGATCCCGGCTGGATACTCAACCCCTCCAAGGTCTTCCCGCTCGATGGACGCAACGCCGCATGACCGAGTTTCATCCAAGGACTGAGGAGGAAGCGGCCTCCATCATCAGTGATCATACGGTACGCGGTGCAGCTCTTGCGATCGTCGGCGGCAACACGCGGTCCGGCTTCGGCAATGCGGTCGTGTCCGATGCCGTTCTGTCATCGCGCGGCCTTGCCGGCATCGTCGCCTACAATCCGGGCGAGATGGTGATGACCGCCCGCGCTGGGACGCCGGTTGCCGAGATCGAAGCGGCCCTTGCCGAGAGCGGTCAGATGATGGCCTTCGAGCCGATGGACCACCGGCCGCTGATGGCAGCGGAAGGCGAGCCGACGATCGGTGGCATTTTCGCAGCCAATGTCTCCGGTCCGCGCCGTTTCGTCAGCGGTGCGGCGCGCGACAGCCTGCTTGGCGTTCGCTTCGTCAATGGCCGGGGGGAGATCGTCAAAGCCGGCGGGCGGGTGATGAAGAACGTCACCGGCCTCGATCTGGTCAAGCTGATGGCCGGTTCGCACGGAACGCTCGGCCTCCTGACCGAGGTGACGTTCCGCGTGCCGCCGAAACCCAAGACGGAGGAGACGATCGTCGTTTCCGGCCTGAACGATGCGGAAGCTGCCAATGCAATGGCCGCAGCCATGGCTCTGCCGCTCGAAGTATCGGGTGCTGCCCATTTGCCGCTCACCGTCGCCTGGTCCTTTCTCGATGGCAAGCTGCCGCAAGGGGAGGCGACGGTGCTGCGCATCGAGGGTCTTCCGGGCTCCGTCGCAGCCAGGGGGGAGAAGCTCGCTGCCGCGATGGGCCGGCTCGGGTCGGTGAAACGCCTCGAAGAGGAAGATGCCCGCAGGCTCTGGCGCGACATCCGCAATGTGAAGCCCTATGCGGATGGCACTTCGCGTCCCGTCTGGCGGGTCTCGGTCGCGCCCGGTACGGGCCACCAGCTCGTTGCCGCCCTTCGCCTGGAGGAGGGCGTGGACGCCTATTACGATTGGCAAGGCGGGCTTGTCTGGATGCGCATGGAAGCCGAGCCGGAAGGCGACATGTTGCGACGCTACATCCACGCGCTCGGCGGCGGACACGCGACCTTGATGCGCGCCACACCGGCTCACCGCGCGATGACGGCTGCTTTCCAGCCGCAGCCGGAGGCCGTAGCGTTGCTTTCGGCGCGCGTGAAGGAAAAATTCGATCCGGCCGGGATTTTCAACCCCGGCAAAATGGCGTGACGGGGGCTGCCCGATGCAAACCAATTTCACTCCCGAACAGCTTGCCGATCCGCATGTGGCCGAGTCCGAGGCGATCCTGCGCAAATGCGTGCATTGCGGCTTCTGCACCGCCACCTGTCCGACCTATGTGACGCTCGGCAATGAGCTCGACAGCCCGCGCGGCCGCATCTACCTCATCAAGGATATGCTGGAAAACGGACGGCCTGCCGATGCCGAGGTGGTGACGCATATCGACCGCTGTCTGTCCTGTCTTGCCTGCACGACGACCTGTCCGTCCGGCGTCGATTACATGCATCTGATCGACCATGCGCGCGTCCATGTTGAGAACACCTACAAGCGCCCGCTGATGGACCGGCTCACCCGCAATGTGCTCGCTGCCGTGCTGCCCTATCCCGGCCGCTTCCGGTTTGTCTTACGGCTTGCAAACCTCGGCCGGCCGTTCAAGGGTCTGTTGAGACGCGTTCCGGCCTTGAAGGCTTTCGCCGCCATGCTCGATCTTGCGCCGCGCAGCATTCCCGCGCCGTCGCCCTTTGCCAAGCCGGGGGTGCACGCACCGCAGGCGGAGCGGCGCGGTCGCGTCGCGATCTTGACTGGCTGCGCCCAGCCGGTGCTCGATCCGGAAATCAATGCGGCGACCATCCGCCTTTTGACCCGCCTCGGCGTCGAGGTCGTGGCGCCGGAAGGCGAGGTTTGCTGCGGCTCGCTGGTCCACCATATGGGCCGCGAGGAGCAGGCGCTTGCCGCCGCCCGCGCCAATGTCGATGTCTGGATGCGTGAGATCGAAGCAGGTGGGCTCGATGCCATTATCATCACGGCGTCGGGCTGCGGCACGACGATCAAGGATTACGGGCATATGCTACGCCTCGATCCGGCCTATGCCGAAAAGGCGGCGAGGGTTTCAGCACTCGCAAGGGACATCACCGAGTATCTCGCAAGCCTCGACCTTCCCTCGCATATGCCGCGCGGCATTGCTGTCGCCTATCATTCCGCCTGCTCCATGCAGCATGGGCAGAAGATCACCATGGCGCCGAAGCTCTTGTTGAAGGCGGCCGGCTTCACCGTGCGGGAGCCGGCGGAAGGGCATTTGTGCTGCGGCTCTGCTGGCACCTACAACATCATGCAGCCGGAGATTTCGGCCGAGCTGAAGGCGCGCAAGGTGCGGAATCTCGAAGCGACGAGGGCCGATATCATCGCCACAGGCAATATCGGCTGCATCACGCAGATCGCGACGGGAACGGGCATTCCCATCCTTCATACGGTGGAATTGCTGGATTGGGCCTATGGCGGGGATATGCCGGCCAAGCTGAAGGGCCTGCAGCCAGCGGCGGCCTAAAGCAATTCCGGGAAAATGCATAGCGGTTTTCCGCCTGGAATTGCGTAAAAACAAAAAGATAGAGCGTTTTCGCGATTCGAAAAAAGACTCGGCAGTCCTAATGCAGCCTGTCCGGGGCGGGCAGGCGGTGCGCCTGCCATTCGACCTCGAATTTGTCGGCCGCAATGCGCGTCATGCTGATGCGCTCCTGGCCTTCTTCGAAGAAGATGCCGTCCACCAGTCCGGCGATACCGTCGTAAAACGAGCCTTCCACCAGGCTGGTCAGGTGTTGAATCTCACGTCCGCGCAGGGAAATATCGGCAACCGACATACAATGTCGGCGGCCATCGGCAAATACGTCGATGAGCCGTGGAACATCGCCACCGACATCGACTTCATAATAGACGATGACCGGCTCCTCGCTTTCCGGATGAATCCAGTCGCAACGATAGTAGAAGAAGCTCATGTGTCTGATGATAGCACACAATCCCCCAAGCCTGTACCGGTTTGGGGGATCGATTGCGAATACCGGGCGAATGATCTTCAGAAGTTGAACGAGACGCCGAAGTTGAGCGCGTGCGTGAAGACCCTGGTCTTCAAGGTGTCGCCGCTGTCGATCGAGACATTGTCGATGAAGTTGTAGTTGCCCTTGTATTCGACGAAGGTCGACCAGTGCTTGGCGAACTGATAGCTGACGCCGGCCTGCGCCTGTAGCGAAGCACCGCCGAACTGGTAGTCGAAAGTCGTGCCTGAGGCGCGCGTGACTTCGACGTGCGGCACGTTGATGCCGGCGCCGAGACCGACATAGGGCGTCCAGTTGCGGCTGGGGTCCTGGAAACGATAGAGCGCATTCAGCGTCAGCATGTTCAGGCCGTCGGTGAACTCGAAATGCGACCAGCCGGGCGTGTTGCCGAGATCGCCGTAGACCTTCGCATGGGTATAATCGAGCGACACGCCCCAGTTCGGCTTGTCGAACTGGTCAAGCCACCAGATGCCGCGGAAGCCGAAATAGGGCGGCATCTTGAAGGATTTGCCGGACCAGTTGGGGTCGAAATCAGCGCCATCCGATGTGGTCACATTGCTGCCTGTTGCAGCCTGTATGCCGCCGTAAGCGGAAAATTGCATCTCTGCGGAGGCAGAGCTTGCGGCAAATATGAATGCGGAAGTCGCAAGCGCGGCGAGCGCCGGCTGCTTGATGCGAAATGCACGATGCATATGAAATCCCCGGATGCGAAAGTGCTGCCATCTAAGCGTGCTTCCATGACACTTCTATTGCAGTCATGGGTGAACAAGCACGGCTTAGGCGGGAAAACTGACGCTAAACTGAAGGGAATGGGCCGTTTTGCGGCACGCCGGCGCGATAAGTTTCAGGCTGTAACACTGGCGCAACAGTAGCTCAGCCAGGCCTGGAGAAAGATGACACCTCGCAAGCGAAACGGGCGCCCCTGACCTGCATGATCGGTGTCATGCCATGGTCTGGAACGCCCCTGAGTCGGTGTTCGAATCAGGGGTAGGAACTACCCCCCGATCAGCCGCCGAACAGGGTTCTCAGTACATCGACGCCGCGATCCTGATAGCTGACTTCGCCCTGCTTGTTGCCGGGGCCGACGACGATGACCTTGGTGCCGACGGGAACACGATCATAGAGATCGATCACGTCCTTGTTCATCATGCGAATGCAGCCCGACGACATGTTGAGGCCGATGCTCCAGGGCTGGTTGGTGCCGTGGATGCGGAAGGCGGTATCGTTGCCGTTGCGATAGAGATACATGGCGCGCGCGCCGAGCGGATTGTCCTCGCCGCCCTCCTGGTAGGCAGGCAGCTTGTGGCCCTTCTTGGCTTCACGAACGATCATTTCCGGCGGCGGCGTCCAGCCCGGCCACTCCGCCTTGCGGCCGACCTTGACGACACCCGACCAGCCAAAGCCGTCGCGGCCGACGCCGATACCATAGCGTCTTGCGCGATTATCGCCTTCGACGAGGTAGAGATACTTGTTGTTGGTGTCGATAATGATGGTGCCTGGCTCCTCGTTCGTCGCCAGCCGCACCATGCGCCGCTGGAATTGCGGCTTCACCTGGCCCTGCGGCTCCATCGCGACCTGGACAACATCGGCGCGGCTAGCAGGCGCCGCATAGGGTGCGGAGGCGGTAAAGGCCGCTGCGTTCGATGCTGCAAGAAGACACGCCGCAACGACACCTGTCGTCACGATCGACAATGCTGCTTTCATAATGGCATTCCCCTCGTTGAATTCGGTAGGAAACTACCGGAACCGACGAAGGGATCAAGATCAAAATGCCAGATGAGGAGGCTGGCCTGGAAGAACACCCCTCTCTTCTATCGAGGATCAGACTATAGTCTGAACTATAGTGGGGGCTTTCCGGTACGGCGAAGACTGCCCCTTCGATGGAGCAGTATCGTCGCATGGGTCCAGAGGTCGTTCGAGACTACATGACGGTGACGCGGGTGCCGACTTTCACGCGGTTGTAAAGATCGATGACGTCTTCGTTGCGAAGGCGGATGCAGCCTGAGGAGACGGCATTGCCGATTGTCCAGGGCGCGTTGGTGCCGTGGATGCGATAGAGCGTGGAGCCGAGATACATGGCGCGTGCGCCGAGCGGATTGCCTTCGCCGCCTTCCATATGTGCCGGCAGATAGTGGCCCTTGGCCGCTTCGCGGGAGATCATTTCGGCGGGCGGCGTCCAGTCCGGCCATTCCTGCTTGCGGGTCACGGTATGGGCGCCGGCCCATTCGAAGCCGGGCTTGCCGACGCCGACGCCGTAGCGCCGGGCCTTGCCACCATCCATCACCAGGTAGAGAAAGCGGTTATTGGTATCGATGATGATGCTGCCGGGCTTTTCCTTGGTCTGGTAGTCGACGATCTGCGGCAGGAACTGCGGATCGATCTGGCCGCGGACCGCCGGATATTGCGGGCGGGTCATGGCGACCTGCTGCACGGCCGGGCGCGCAAACAGCCCGCGCGGCTGCACGACCTGGCGTACCTGCGGATTGGCCTGCTGCTGCATCGTGGGATCGGCGGCGCGGCGGGCCATCGGACGGGGATAGACCACCGGCTGCACGTTGCCGCCGCCAAGCTGCATCACCCAGGGGGCGGTCAGATCGGGACTGACGATGACGGGCGGGCGCGACTGATAACGATCGTCGGCAAAGGCGGTGGAGGCAAGCAGGCTCAGGGCGCCGGCGGCACACAGAACGGCATGTTTCATCATCGGACAAACTCTCTACACATGGGCCGAAGATGGGCGCGAAAGCACCCGGTCGAAATCATGGTGCCACTTGCACGCGAGCGAATGGTAAACATCTATTCATCAAAATGCCGCGAAGCCGATAAAGCTTTGTCAGGGTTACCGCCTGGTTTGGAAAGATGGTTTGCAAGTGGTAAATCATGAATCGGAATGCGCGGTCGTCGAAGTCAGCCTATGAATTTAAGCATTTGATTGATCTCAATTTATCCGATAGTTGCATACCGGTTTCCGGTAGCGCGCGCTGAAATAGGGGACGAATCGCGAAAATGACCGAAACGGGCATCATCACCGGCGAAGACGGCAAGGACCGCTGCTTCTGGCATGGCAATCTGCCGGAATATCAGCGCTATCACGACGAGGAATGGGGCCGCCCGGTCGTCAACGACATCAGGCTCTTCGAGAAGATCTGTCTGGAAGGCTTCCAGTCGGGCCTTTCCTGGCTGACGATCCTGCGCAAGCGCGAGAACTTCCGTGCCGCTTTTGCCGGCTTCGATTTCGAGAAGGTCGCCAGGTTCGATGATGCCGATATCGAGCGCTGCCTTGCCGATGCCGGCATCATCCGTCACCGCGGCAAGATCGTCTCCACCATCAACAATGCCCGCCGCGCCATCGAGTTGCGTGACGAATTCGGCTCGCTCGCCCGCTATTTCTGGAGCCATGAGCCGGGTGCTGCCGAGCGCCCCGAGCTTTTCGACCTTGCCCATCTCCGGGCCAATCCGACGACGCCCGCTTCCGTGCGGATCTCGAAGGATTTGAAGAAACGTGGCTGGACCTTTGTCGGTCCAACCACAGTTTATGCCTTCATGCAGGCTATGGGTCTCGTCAACGATCACATCGAAGGCTGCTATTGCCGGAAAGAGGTGGAGGCGATGCGATGCGCATTGGTGCGGCCGTGAGAGCTCCGCTTTTCGGTCTTTCGCTGACGATATTTGCGCTGTTAGGTGCCGCAGCCGCCCATGCTCAAAGCGACACCCAGCAACAGCAGCTGCCGCAGCTCGATCGCGGCGAAAAGCTTGAAAAAATCGCCTTGCCGGCCGTCCTCGAGAAGCTGACTGGCTGGACGAAATTCGGCAAGGGCAAGGTCTATATGCTGCCACTGAAGAAGGGCCAGCATGTGCGGATCACCTTTAGCTCAAAGAGCAAATACGCCTATATGGCGATCTTCGACCTCTCGTCGAGCGAGGATGAATCCTTCTTCGGCACGGACGAAGATGGCAATACCGCCGACGTCACCGTCAATGAGGATACGACCTGGCTGATAAAGCCTTATTATTCGCGCGTCACCCGTCGGCGCGGCCTCGGGGCACCTTACGAAATCCTCATCGATCCCAATCCGCCGGCCACGCAGCAGCCTGCCGACCAGCAGAAGGATCAAGGCCCGATGCTGTTTCCGCCACGTTCGAAACAGGGACAGTAAGGGTTACAGCAACGCTTCGATCACGCCATGCAGCTCGCCGAGATGGCCGATCTTGCGGAAGCGTGGCGCTTCGGTCGGCTCCTCCACATGCTCGAACGACCATGTAAGCTCGTGCGGCACGAAGACACCGTAGCTGCCGGCGGCAAGCGCCGGCACGATGTCCGATTTCAGCGAATTGCCGATCATCATCGCCCGCTCAGGCCCGTCGCCCACCTTGGAAAAGATGCGGCGATAGGTCGACGCGTTCTTGTCCGAGACGATTTCGACGGCATCGAAAAGGTCGCCGAGCCCGGATTGCGCAAGCTTGCGTTCCTGATCGAAAAGATCGCCCTTGGTAATCAGCACCAGCAGATATTTTCCCGACAGGGCCTCCAGCGTCTGGCGCACATGCGGCAGGGTTTCGACGGGATGGGCGAGAAGATCGCGGCCGATATCGAGAATCTGCGCAATGACATTCGATGGCACTTCACCCTCGGTGATCTCGATGGCCGTCTCGATCATCGAGAGGGTAAAGCCTTTTATGCCGAAGCCGTAGTGGCGAAGATTGCGCTTCTCTGCCTCCAATAGACGTGCAGAGATGACGTCGCTTGCGGCATGATCGGCGAGAAGGTCGGTAAACTGCAGCTCCGTCAGCCGGTAGAACTGTTCGTTCTGCCAGAGCGTGTCATCGGCATCGAAGCCGATCGTGGTCAAAGGGCGTTGCGTCATCGGTATGTCCGTTCTGCGCATGATATGAAGGCTGGAGTCTAATCCGCGCCCGGTCGGACGCAAGAGCAAGTGCTGGTAACCGCATCGTGATCGATCCGAGGTCTCGCGTTGAAATCGGTTTCCGGTACATTATGTGCTTGTTGTCTCGATCGCTGCGGTGCCAGAGCCCGGCCTCGACGACTGTCTTATGACCTCCCCAGGGCAGCGCCGATAACGGCTGCCATGCCGAGGCCAATCTATAGCTAAAAGATAAGCATTCACCGGCCGGAAGTGTCTTCCGGCTGACCACAAGGGAATTTTCTCCTATGCGTTACAACCAACTCGGCAATACCGGTCTGTTCGTGTCAGAGCTTTGCCTGGGCACGATGACCTTCGGTGAAGCCAATCCCGGCAACAGCCTCTGGGGTTCGATCGCCGACGTCGATCAGGCATTGGCAGACAAGATCGTCGAAGGCTCGCTGGCCGCCGGCGTCAACTTCATCGACACCGCCGATGTGTATTCCTTCGGCAACTCCGAAAAGCTGCTCGGTCAGGCCCTGAAAAACCTCGAGGTTCCCCGCAAGGACGTCGTCATCGCCACCAAGGTCTACGGCGTCATGGGCGACAAGCCGAACGACCGCGGCGCTTCGCGCGGCCACATCATGGACTCGGTGCAGGCAAGCCTTGACCGTCTGCAGACCGATCACATCGATCTCTATCAGATCCATGCCACGGATACGGTGACCCCGATCGATGAGACGTTGCGGGCGTTGGACGATCTCGTTTCGCGTGGCCTGGTCCGCTATGTTGGCGTATCCAACTGGCAGGCCTGGCGCATCGCCAAGGCGCTCGGCATTTCCGAACGCCGCGGTTTTGCCCGCTTCGAGACGGTGCAGGCCTATTATTCCATCGCCGGCCGCGATCTGGAGCGCGAGATCGTGCCGCTGATGTCGGAAGAAAAGCTTGGGCTGATGGTCTGGTCGCCGCTGGCGGGTGGTCTGCTTTCGGGCAAATATGGTCCGGGTGCTCCCGGCAATGGCGAGGGACGACGTGCGAGCTTCGATTTTCCGCCCGTTGACAAGGACCGCGCCTGGGCCTGCGTCGCCGCCATGCGCGAAGTGGCGGAGAAGCATGGCTCCAGCGTCGCCACGGTGGCGCTTGCCTGGATATTGGCGAAGCCCTTTGTCACCAGCATCATCATCGGTGCCAAGCGTCTCGATCAGCTCGATCAGAATCTGGCCGCCGTCAAGCTGGAGCTCGATGCCGGCGATATCGCAAAGCTCGACGAAGTCAGCGCGCTTGCGCCCGAATATCCCGGCTGGATGCTTGCACGCCAGGGCGCCCAGCGCGTGCCGCAGCCGTTCGAGCCGAAGGCCTGATATCATGCAAAGCCGGGCCGCAGCTTTTCGCGGCGGCCCGGTGGCTGTCACAGCTCGATGACGATCTTGCCGAAGGGGCCGCGATCGAGATGATCGAAGGCGGCCGGTACCTCGCCGAGCGCATAGCGATGATCGATGACGGGCTTCAGGCCGATGCTGTCGACCGCACGCACGAAGTCTTCGAGCGAGCGGCGATGGCCGACGCCGATGCCCTGCACGGTGGGGGACTTCAGCAGCAACGGTGCCGCCGGACCGGAGATGTCAAAACCCTCGAGGACGCCGATGACGGAAATCCGGCCGTGCGGCGCCACCGCCTTCAGCGATTGGCCGAAGTTCGGCCCGCCGGCGATTTCGATGATATGGTCGACGCCCTGATCGTTGGTGAGGCGATAGACTTTTTCCACCCAATCGCTTTTGTTTCGATCGATCCCGTGGTGGGCGCCGAGAGCCTTTGCCCGTGCGAGCTTCTCCGGCCCCGATGAGGTCACGAAGACCTCGGCGCCCTGAGCGGCGGCGATCTGCAGGCCGAACAGCGCCACGCCACCCGTTCCCTGCACCAGCACACTGTCGCCGGGCTTGATCTTGCCGCGTTCCACCAGCGCGAACCATGCCGTCAGGCCGGCGCAGGGCAAAGTGCTTGCCTCGGCATAATCGAGGCTCGTCGGTGCCGAGACGAACCAGCCTTCCGGCATGGCGATATATTCCGAGAGCACGCCGGGATAGAAGCCGCCGAGCGTCTTGTAGGGAGGTGTGCGGGCATCGCCGAGCGGCTTGCCGTCGATCCAGCCGGGATGGAAGGTGGAAATGACCCGATCGCCCACGGCAAATCTGGTCACGTCGTCTCCCACCGCTTCGATCACGCCTGCCATATCGGACGCCGGCACGAAGGGAAATTGCAGCGGCAGGCCCATGCCGGTCTCGCGCACGAGCTTGTCGCGGTAGTTCAGCGAAACGGCTTTGACCCGCACAAGCACTTCGCCGCGCGCGGGCTTAGGTACCGCCGTCTCCGTGAGGTTCAAGGGAGCGCCGATGGCGACCGTATCGAGAGTCCAGCGCTTCATGGTCTTGGTCATCATGATCTCCTGAGAGGAATTGGAAGCAATGGACGGAGCATATCGTTGCTTTTCAGTCGCCAGTGGCGATATTATTTCTGCTAACTGGTTCCTTTTAGGAAGCAATCGTTATGAATGACATGCTCAACGGCATTCCGGAATTCGTGGAAGCAGTCGAGGCCGGCGGCTTTTCGGCAGCGGCAGCGCGCATGAACCTGTCCCGCTCGGCGATCGGCAAAACCATCGCCAAATTGGAGCGGCGGCTGAATGTGCGCCTGTTCCACCGCACCACCCGCATGCAGAGCCTGACGGATGAGGGCCAAGCCTTTTACGAGCGCTGCCGCCGGGCGCTGGACGAGATACAATCCGGCGAGGCCATGCTGGAATCGGGCAAGCGCGAGGTCACCGGACGCCTGCGCATCTCCATGCCGGTTCTCTTCGGCCGCCGCTGCCTTACGCCGCTGCTGCTGGAACTGGCCCGCATGCACCCGAAGCTCGAACTGGATCTCTCCTTCAGCGATCGTGTGGTCGATCTTTTCGACGAGGGATTCGATCTTGCCATTCGCAACGGCGTGCTGCGAGACGAGGCCGGACTTGCCGCGCGCAAGATCGCCTTCCATCACATGACGCTATGCGCTTCGCCAGCCTATCTGGCCGCAAGAGGGGCGCCGCAGACGATTGCCGATCTCGCCGACCATGATCTCGTCGTCTATGCGAGATCGGGCGAGGCGAAGAGATGGACCTTCCTGCGGGATGACGGCGCGGCCCTCGACTATTTTCCGCAAACGCGGTTGCGGTTCGATGATCTGGAGGTCATTGCGGATGCCGCCGCCGCCGGAATGGGCATTACCTGGCTACCCTGCTGGCTGGTACGGAACTATGTACACGTGGGCAAACTCATGCCGGTGCTCAATGTCTCCAGCCGGCCCGTCAACGTCTATGCCGTCTGGCCGCAGGTGCCGCAGCTTTCGCTGAAGATGCGCGTGATCATCGACCTGCTTGCCGCGCGCCTGCCCGGAATCATGGACTGAGTGCATGACGGTGCCTCCGGTTAGAGGAGGGTGCCCTCGGCAAATACCTGGTTCCATCTGAAGACCCGCACGTACTGGCGCAGGCCCGCCGCCCAGAATGGGTCTTCCTTCACCAGCCGATCAACGTCGGCGGCGTTCTCCGCCTCGACGAGCCATAGGCCGCCGGCAAAGGCATCACCCTCCCGGCTGAGCGGTCCGGCCGTTCGGATGGACACGGCATTCGCCTCTAGAAAGGCGAAGTGGCGCGGCAGATATTCCTTGCGGATCGCGGCGGCGTTTTGCTGATCGTCCTCGAACAGAACTGCGAACAGGGTCATTGTCATCTCCTTGCTGGATATTCCCAGTCTAAAGCTGCAATAATGCCGATACACGCGGTAAGTTTGCCGTCAGGAGCTGCAAAATTGCAGGATATCGATTGGAACGATCTGCGTCACGTTCTGGCGCTTGCGCGGGGTGGGTCCTTTGCTGCAGCGGGCAGGGCGCTCGGGACGGATGCGACAACGGTCGGGCGCCGCCTGCGCATCCTGGAGAGCCGCCTCGGCACGATACTGTTCTCGCGCGATAAAGGCGGCGCCCTGTCGCCGACGCCGACGGGCGAGATCGCGGTGGCGAAGGCCGAGACGATCGAGGCCGAAATCATGGCGCTGTCGGGCGCGTTGGATGCGGCAGATCCGATGGCATTCGGTAAGGTACGGCTTACCGCGGCGCCATCCTTCATCAGTCGGCTGTTGATTCCCTCGCTGCCCAGCCTGCTGGCTCAGCATTCCGGCCTGCAATTGGAACTCATCGGCGATTCCAGAAATTTCAACCTGACCAGGCGCGAGGCGGACATGGCGCTGCGCCTTGCCAGACCCGCCGATCTGGCCAATGGAAGGGTCGTCGCCAGGCGGATAGCGACGCTGGACTATGCCGTCTACGTTGCCGTCGGGCAGGAAAGGCAGGCGGAGGATTTACCCTGGATCGTCTATGAGGAGGCCATGGCGCATCTGCCGCATGCGCGCTGGATCGCCGCGCAGGCGGAAAAGTCAGGCCGTTCCAGCCCGCTTGCCGTCAACGACGCCGAAGCGTTGCTTCAGGCTGCCGCTGCGGGACTAGGACGCGCACTCTTGCCGAATATCCTGGCGGGAAATGCCGGCGGTCTTTGTCGCGTCGATAGCAGCGACAGTAATCCGCCGCAGCGGGAAATATGGCTGCTCATCCATGCCGAGCTTCGTCAGCTTGTGCGCATCCGTACAGTTTCCGATTGGCTGGATGGCGTATTCCGTCGTCCGCTTCCCGGACAGTAAAGAGGCGGCACGGATGCCGCCTCCCGTGATGAGTTGACTTATTTGCCGTGCTTTTTCAGCCAGGCGTTCATTTCCTTGATCTCGGCTTCCTGCGCGGTGATGACGCCTTGCGCCAGTTTGCGCAGTTCGGGATCTTTTCCGTATTTCAGTTCGATCTTCGCCATGTCGATCGCGCCTTGATGATGCGGGATCATGCCGCGGACAAAATCGGCATCGGCGTCGCCGCTGTAGTGGATCATCATGTCCTTGTGCATCTTGCCCATGGCATCGTTGTAAGCCTTGCTGGAGGCGCCCTGGTCGCCCATCGGCTTGCTCATATCCATGCCCTGCATGTCGTCGGCAAGGGCAGGAAGGGCGATGGCAAAGGCGAATGCGCCGGCGAGGATCAGCGATTTAGACGTAGACATAGGTATTCTCTCCGTTTTCGGACGGTATGTGATTTTGAGCGGACAGCCGCTCGTTGAATGAAAGCAGATGATCGTCAGGCAAAACGGGGAGGGGGCGGCGTCGGCTGTGGCCGAGAGTCGGCAAGACGCTGGCCGGGCGCGGGTGCCGGATAGGAGACGGCATGCTTGCCGCCTTCCGCCACAAGAGCCGGCGTCAAGGCAAGGCAGGCGGCGCAGGATGCAACATGCGCCATGCCGCCGGCGCAAGGGTTCTCCGGCTTCTTTTCCTGATGCTGCGCCATGTCACCATTGCCCGCCATGCCAGGCATACCGGCCATGCCTTCATGCATGCTCACGCTTGATACGACAGGCATTGCAGATCCGGAATCGCAGATGGGACAGTTCGCCAGCGCCGGCATGGCACCGTAGAACAGCCAGGCAACTACCATCGTCAGGATCGCAAAGAAGCGCATGAACACGAACCTAGCCGCGCCGACCGCGAAGGCAAGCGCAAATTGCATCGTCTGGACACTGAAAGCCGATCAAGGCAGCAGTTTGACTTCTCTCAAGATTTCGACGGGCGGGAAGCTTACGCAATCCACCGCATCGAAAGTGAGCGTAAATTGGGCGGGCGTTGCCGCCGCCCATGTCAGAGCCTGTTCTGCCGCGCTTGCGGGGATCTTCATCGCAATGGTGCAATGCGGCTGCCAGCGATCCGGGCGGGAGTGCTCGTGGCAAAGCGCAGGATCGATCTCGTCGTGAATGGCCCGGTGTATCTGCCTCAGAACACGATCGTCTGAAGGACGTGCCCAAAGCACCAGCATCTCGTTCGGAAAGTGGTCGATCCCCGAAAACTCGATCGATAGTGGCGGTACGTTTGCGAAGGTTTTTTGAGCGGCGGCGGCAAGCGAGGAAACAGCGACGTTCTCATAGACAGCAAACGTCAGGTGCGGCGGATAGTTCAGCGCCTGCATCGACGGAGTGGTTTCGAACCTGCTTGCCTCCCGCCAGAGATCCAGAACCGGCGCGGCGGTATCATCCGTGCATTTCAAAACGATCGCGCGTGGCATGGTATCTATGTCACCTTGTCTGGTTTTGTCCGTTTTGTCGGCCGACAACATACAACAATCCTTGCCGCATTCAGCCCAATCCGCTAGTTAACCGCGACTGTTCCCATACCGGATTACCCTAGAGATGAGCGACAAACAAAAGAAACCGCAGAAGCTCAAGGCCCGCCTGCCGCGTGGCTTTGTCGATCGTTCGGCCACCGACATTCGCGCCGTCAACGAGATGACCTCCAAGATACGGGCAGTCTACGAGCATTATGGTTTCGATCCTCTCGAAACGCCGCTGTTCGAATATACCGATGCGCTCGGCAAGTTCCTGCCCGATAGCGACCGGCCGAACGAGGGCGTGTTCTCGCTTCAGGATGACGACGAGCAGTGGATGTCGCTGCGCTACGACCTGACGGCGCCGCTTGCCCGTCATGTCGCCGAGAATTTCAACGAGATCCAGCTTCCCTACCGCACCTATCGCGCCGGCTATGTGTTCCGCAACGAAAAGCCAGGCCCGGGCCGCTTCCGCCAGTTCATGCAGTTCGATGCCGATACCGTCGGCGCGCCGGGCGTGCAGGCGGATGCCGAAATGTGCATGATGATGGCCGACACGCTGGAGGCGCTGGGTATCAAGCGCGGTGACTATGTCGTGCGCATCAACAACCGCAAGGTTCTCGACGGCGTGCTGGAAGCCATTGGCCTCGGCGGTGATGACAAGGCTGCCCAGCGACTGAACGTGCTGCGTGCCATCGACAAGCTCGACAAGTTCGGCCCCGAAGGCGTGGCGCTGCTGCTCGGCACCGGCCGCAAGGACGAGTCCGGCGACTTCACCAAGGGTGCTGGTCTCAATGCCGATCAGATCGAGAAGGTGCTCTTCTTCGTCGGCATCAAGGACTATGCCGAAAGTGCGGCTCAGCTTGCCGAACTCGTCGCCGGCACGTCCAATGGCGGCGAAGGTGTCGAAGAGCTGAATTTCATCGGCAGCCTCGTCACCAGCGCCGGCTATCAATCGGATCGTATCAAGATCGATCCGTCCGTCGTGCGCGGCCTCGAATATTATACCGGTCCGGTCTACGAGGCCGAGCTTACCTTCGACGTCACCAACGAGAAGGGCGAAAAAGTCGTCTTCGGCTCGGTCGGCGGCGGCGGTCGTTATGACGGTCTCGTCTCGCGCTTCATGGGCCAGCCGGTGCCGGCCACCGGCTTCTCCATCGGCGTGTCTCGTCTGATGACGGCGCTGAAGAATCTCGGCAAGCTCGGCATGGACGAGGTGATCGAGCCAGTGCTCGTCACCGTCATGGATGGCGATGTCGAGGCCATGGGGCGTTACCAGCGCTTCACGCAGCAGCTTCGCGCTGCCGGCATCCGCGCCGAAATGTTCCAGGGCAACTGGAAGAAGTTCGGCAACCAGCTGAAATATGCTGACCGCCGTGGCTGCCCGATCGCCATCATCCAGGGCGGCGACGAGCGTGCCCAGGGTGTCGTCCAGCTCAAGGATCTGATCGAGGGCAAGCGCCTCTCCGGCGAGATCGAGGACAATGCCAGCTGGCGCGAAGCCCGCGTGGCGCAGGAAACCGTGCCGGAAGCCGAGCTGATCGAGAAGGTCAAGGCGATGCTCGCGGCACAGGCGGAAGACCGGAAGAGGGCGGGCTGATGCCCCTGATCAATCTTCCGGATTTTGCCGGCGATCTGCTGGATGAGTTTGCCGGTCGCCGGACGGAGAGGGTGGACACACCCATCATCCAGCCGGCCGAACCCTTTCTCGATATGGCCGGCGAGGATCTTCGCCGGCGCATCTTTATGACCGAAAGCGAGACCGGCGCCAGCCTTTGCCTGCGTCCGGAATTCACCATTCCGGTCTGCCTGCGCCATATCGAAACTGCCACCGGCACGCCGAAGCGTTATTCCTATCTCGGCGAGATCTTTCGCCAGCGCCGCGAAGGCGGCCATGAATTTTATCAGGCCGGTATCGAGGATCTGGGTGATCGCGATACGGCCAGTGCCGACGCCCGCGCCATCGGCGATGCCATCGGCATCCTGAACCGTTTGGTCCCCGGCAAACCGCTCTCGGTGACGCTTGGCGATCAGGCCGTGTTCGAGGCCGTGGTGCAGGCGCTCGGGCTGCCGTCCGGCTGGCAGAAGCGGCTGGTCCACGCCTTCGGCAACATGATGCAGCTCGAAACCCTGCTGGCGCATCTTGCAAGCCCGCAACCTGTCACAGGCCTCGATGTCCATGTGCTGGATTTCCTCAATCGCGGCGACGAGCAGGGGCTGGTCAAGCATATCGATGCCACCATGCAGGCAACCGGCTATTCCACCAATGCCAGCCGCTCGCCGCAGGAAATCGCCCGCCGTCTTCGCGAGAAGCTGGTGCTGTCGGAAACACGGCTCGACGATGCTGCCTTTCGGGTGCTGGAAGAGTTTCTGTCTCTGAGCGTGCCGCTGGCGGATGCTTCCGCGGCGCTGGCCGGTTTTGCCGATACAGCAGGCTTGAAGCTTGGCGCGGCTCTGAAGAATTTCGAGGCGCGTGTCGCGGCATTGGCCGATGCCGGTGTCGATGTCTCGAAGATCGACTATCGCGCTGCCTTCGGCCGTCCTCTCGACTACTATACCGGCCTTGTCTTTGAAGTGATGGTGGCAGGATCGAGCGCGGTGCTTGCCGGTGGCGGCCGCTTCGACCGGCTGATGACCCTGCTCGGCGCCAAGGATCATATCCCGGCCGTCGGCTTCGCGCTCTGGCTCGACCGCATCGAAACCGCGAGGGCAGCCTGATGACCATCACGATAGCGCTTCCCTCCAAGGGCCGAATGAAGGACGATTGCTCGGCCGTTTTCGAGCGCGCCGGCATGCCGATCGTCGCCGTCGGGAACGATCGCTCCTATCGCGGCCGTGTCGAAGGTTGGGATGGAGTCGAGATCGCCTTCCTGTCTGCCTCGGAAATCTCGCGAGAGATCGGCAATGGCAGCGTCGATTTCGGCATTACCGGCGAAGACCTCGTGCGCGAAGGCATGGCAGAGGCCGATCGCCGCGTCGAGTTCTGCGCAAGACTTGGCTTCGGCCACGCCGATGTGGTCGTTGCCGTGCCGGAGATCTGGCTCGATGTCGATACCATGGCTGACCTTGGCGATGTCGCCGCCGATTTCCGTGCGCGTCATGGCCACAGGCTGACGGTTGCGACGAAATATTGGCGGCTGACGCAGCAGTTCTTCTCCAGCCAGCACGGCATCCAGCTCTACCGCATCGTCGAAAGTCTCGGTGCTACGGAAGGCGCGCCTGCTGCCGGCTCTGCCGACATCATCGTCGACATCACCTCCACCGGTTCGACTCTTAGAGCAAACCATCTGAAGGTTCTGTCGGACGGGATCATCCTGCGTTCGGAGGCTTGTCTGGTGCGCGCCCGCAAGCCGAGCCATGAAGGCGACCCGATGGTTGAGCGCATCATATCGGCAGTGCGCAGCGCACTCTGATTTCCCGACGATTTGACGTAAAAAGGCCCGCCGGAATTCCGGCGGGCCTTTTGTCTTGGGAGATATGTAACGCTTAGGCGGCTGCGTAGGCACCACGGCGTGCGTCGACCGAGTAGACGCCTGCGCCGTTGGTGGCGAGCATGATGTAGGCGCCGGCCAGCGTGACGTTCTTCAGGAAGTTCACGAAGTTCAGGCCGTTGATCCAGCCGTTGGCGGCAGCCGGGAAGTCCGGAACATTGACGGTCGGCAGATGAAACACGATGCCGGTGAAGACGCAGAAGGCGGCGAGCAGCCAGCCGACGATGCGGACCTGGAAGCCGATCAGCACGCAGACGCCGGTGACGAATTCAAACGTGCCGGCAAGATAGGTGAGCAGCGTTGCAGCCGGCATGCCGGCGCCGGCGATCATGCCAGCTGTGCCAGCTGGATCGGTCAGCTTGCCAAAGCCGGCAAAGATGAACATGAAGGCGAGCAGAATGCGCGCCACAAGAATGATGATGTTGTTGGTATTGGACATGACGATCTCCAGTCAATTCGGTTCGGGCCGGGTGGCGAGAATTTCTGGAGTGAGATATTCGCGATTTTTAATTGGTTGAAAAGATAAACAACTGCGCACAATTAGTTCACAATCATTGAACAATGATCCGCCTAGATCGCTCTTCCCATACCAGTCATATCGGCTATGGTGGCGCCAAATCAGTTGTCAAATCATGGTTTTCAGGAGCTAGCCCATGGCCGATCTGTCGCCCTTCCCGATCACGAAGCGCTGGCCTGCCAGCAATCCGGACATCATCCAGCTCTATTCCCTGCCGACGCCGAATGGCGTCAAAGTCTCGATCGCGCTGGAGGAGCTCGGTCTGGCCTATGAGCCGCATCTCATCTCCTTCGGCACGAATGACCAGAAATCCCCGGAATTCCTGTCGCTGAATCCGAACGGCCGCATTCCTGCGATCATCGATCCCAATGGTCCCGACGGCAAGCCGATCGGTCTGTTCGAATCCGGCGCTATCCTGGTCTATCTGGCGGAGAAGACCGGCAAGCTCATGCCGAGTGATGCGGCCAGGCGCTACGAGACGCTGGAGTGGGTCTTCTTCCAGATGGCCGGCGTCGGCCCGATGTTCGGTCAGTTCGGCCACTTCTTCAAATTCGCCGCTGAGAAGGTGGCCAATAACTCCTATCCGGTCGAGCGCTATCGCGACGAGGCCAAGCGTCTCCTCGGTGTGCTGGAAGAGCGCCTGAAAGACCGTGAGTGGATCATGGGCGACGAATACACCATTGCCGACATCACCACGTTCCCCTGGGTTCGCGGCGTCGACGTCTTCTATGGCGGCCGCGAAGTTCTGGAATTCGAAAGCTTTCCCTCGGTCATGGCCTGGCTGGACCGCGCCCTTGCGCGCCCGGCAAGCCAGCGTGGCCTGAGTATTCCCAAGCGGGATTGATTAGGTTGAACCCGGTGCTGGCCAGGCGGACTCGCCTGACCATAGCCGACAGCCGTTTACTGCCGGGTGGCGAGTTGGCTGCCCGGTTCCAGCTTGAAGCGTGGAAACAGGAAGACGCCGACCATGCTGCCGGCATGTTGCTTGTCGGCAGCAACGGATTCGCCGACGCAGAAGACCGGCTGGCGATGACTGCCGGTGCCGAGGGTCGTCGTGGAATAACAGAAGGAGGAGTTGGCCGTTGCCGCCTGCTCGAAGAGATCGAGGATACGCGCTCGATCGTGCGGATCATAGCAATGCATGAGGCTTAGCAGGCCGCATTCTGAAGAGCTCAGCCCGTGCAGCATCGTGCTCCACTGCCCAAGTTTGATGATTCCGCTTGAAAGATCGCCCGTCCATCCCTCGGAAACACAGAACTGCGCCAGAAGATCGGGGTCATGGCCTTCGAACTCCAGCGAGCCGGGAGCAAATGGTGCGGAAAAATTGGCCTTGGCAATCTTGAACAAGATGATCCCCACATGAGCGCATGGTCCCCCCGCGCGCTTCACTTCAATTCCATATCTCTCCGGATGGAAGGTCTCCCCGCATTTTGCGTCGCTGCTCATGGCGGAGACTGCCTCCGCTGATCCGCTGTCGACAATGCTCTTCGGGATGGCGCTCCAGTCTATGAAGTCATTTCAAGTAATAAATCCGGACAGCGCCAGCGCCCAAGGTCATGAACATACCAAGCCGCAGGTTAAGCCTGTCCAAAAGAAGTAAAAATTGCGTGTATTGCAGCTAACTCTCCAAAATCACTGCGCTGCGAGTTATAGGGGCTTTTTCGAAAACAGCAATGGGCAAGTTGCAAAATTTGCAACACGATAGAACCTTGTCGGAATTGTATTTGTACAATTCCGGCGCAATTAAAAAGGGCGACCCGAGGGCCGCCCTTCATCAATTCCGGAGGTCGGATTAAACAATCGCGACAGGCCGTTGGCCTATCACATCATGTCCATTCCACCCATGCCGCCCATGCCGCCCGGCATGCCAGCAGGGGCATCCTTCTTCGGCAGTTCAGCGATCATGGCTTCGGTGGTGATCAGCAGCGAAGCAACCGAAGCTGCGTTCTGCAGAGCCGTACGAACAACCTTGACCGGGTCGACGATGCCCATGGCGATCATGTCGCCGAATTCAGACGTCTGGGCGTTGTAGCCGTAGTTGTCTTCGTTCTTTTCGAGAACCTTGCCGACAACGATCGAAGCTTCGTCACCAGCGTTTTCAGCGATCTGGCGAACCAGCGACTGCAGGGCGCGGCGAACGATGTTGACGCCAGCTTCCTGATCCTGGTTTTCACCCTTGGCAGTGATCTTCGTGGAAGAACGCAGGAGAGCGATACCGCCGCCCGGTACGATGCCTTCCTGAACAGCAGCGCGCGTCGCGTTGAGAGCGTCGTCGATGCGGTCCTTCTTTTCCTTCACTTCGACTTCCGTCGAGCCGCCAACGCGGATCACGGCAACACCGCCAGCGAGCTTGGCAAGACGTTCCTGCAGCTTTTCGCGGTCGTAGTCGGAGGTGGTTTCTTCGATCTGAGCCTTGATCTGGGCAACGCGGCCTTCGATGTCGGACTTGGCGCCAGCGCCGTCGACGATCGTGGTGTTTTCCTTGGAGATCGAAACCTTCTTGGAACGGCCGAGCATGTCGAGGGTGACGGACTCGAGCTTGATGCCGAGGTCTTCGGAGATGACAGTGCCGCCCGTCAGGATGGCGATGTCTTCCAGCATGGCCTTGCGGCGGTCGCCGAAGCCAGGAGCCTTGACAGCAGCGATCTTCAGGCCGCCGCGCAGCTTGTTGACGACGAGGGTCGCAAGAGCTTCGCCTTCGACGTCTTCAGCGATGATGAGGAGCGGCTTGCCGGTCTGAACGACGGCTTCGAGAACCGGAAGCATTGCCTGCAGGTTCGAGAGCTTCTTCTCGTGGAGCAGGATGAACGCGTCTTCGAGGTCGGCGATCATCTTTTCCGGGTTGGTTACGAAGTAGGGGCTGAGGTAGCCGCGGTCGAACTGCATGCCTTCGACGACTTCGAGTTCGGTTTCGGCGGTCTTGGCTTCTTCAACCGTGATGACGCCTTCGTTGCCGACCTTCTGCATGGCTTCAGCAATATCGAGACCGATCTGCTTTTCGCCGTTTGCGGAGATCGTGCCGACCTGGGCAACTTCTTCCGAGGTGTTGATCTTCTTGGCCTTGGCCTGGAGATCCTTGACGACTTCTGCAACGGCGAGGTCGATGCCGCGCTTCAGGTCCATCGGGTTCATGCCGGCTGCAACAGCCTTGGCGCCTTCGCGAACGATGGCTTGGGCGAGAACGGTTGCAGTGGTGGTGCCGTCACCGGCGACGTCGTTGGTCTTCGAAGCAACTTCGCGGACCATCTGGGCGCCCATGTTTTCGAACTTGTCTTCGAGTTCGATTTCCTTGGCGACGGAAACGCCGTCCTTGGTGATGCGCGGAGCGCCGAAGGACTTGTCGATAACGACGTTACGACCCTTCGGGCCGAGCGTGACCTTTACTGCGTCAGCGAGGATATCGACGCCACGAAGCATCTTTTCGCGGGCGCTGCGGCCGAATTTTACTTCTTTAGCTGCCATGTTTGAAACTCCTGAATTCGCGTTTTCCGGGCTTGTCGCCCGTCAGCTTTATCGGAAAAGGGAACCGGCTAAATTAGCCGATGATGCCCATGATGTCGGCTTCCTTCATGATGAGAAGGTCTTCGCCGTTGAGCTTGACTTCGGTGCCCGACCACTTGCCGAACAGAACGCGATCGCCAACCTTGACGTCGAGTGCTACGACCTTGCCGGACTCGTCACGAGCGCCGGAACCGACGGCGACGATTTCGCCTTCCTGCGGCTTTTCCTTGGCGGTATCGGGAATGATGATGCCACCCTTGGTCTTTTCTTCCGACTCGACGCGACGAACGACGACGCGGTCATGAAGGGGGCGGAAATTGGTGCTTGCCATTGTCTAATCCCTCGATCAAATGACATTCACGGATCAGCGGGGGATCCGTATGGACTTTGTTAGCACTCATCCTCTGCGAGTGCTAGCGACGGTGATTTAGGGATGGCTTCCAGACGAGTCAAGAACAGCACTGTGAATTTTTTGCGGCGGGCATCGGCTTGTTTGGGGGATGATTAACGCCCATGGCGTCGCAGCATAGCATATCGTTGCAAAGACTCCTTCATTTTGATCTCGTGAGGAGGGCACGATAACGCCGTTTCTGGGTCATCACCTCTCTGCCTTCGCCAGGTTCATTTTGCCGCTTGCAGACCTTGCCTATTCCGGCTTCCGGGGCCTTGTGCGCCGCAAAAACCTTATGCACCGCTCTTGTAATTTGCCGGCCGGTTTGCGATGTCAGCCCGTGATTTATTTGATGTGAGGACGGCATGGGCAAACGGATCGAGAGCTTTCGCGACATCGGCGGACTTTATGATGTTGCGCTCTGCGATGTCTGGGGCGTGCTCCATAACGGCGTCACCGCCTATAAGGAAGCCTCAGTCGCGCTCGAAGCCGCCCGAGGCGAAGGCCTTGCGGTCGTCCTCATCACCAATTCTCCGCGCGTCGCTCCAAAGGTCGTCGAGCAGCTCAGGGCAATCGGTGTTCCCGATAGCGTCTATGATCGTATCATCACCTCGGGCGATGTCACCCGCAAGCTGATCGCGGAGGGACCGAAGAAGGTGTTCCTGCTCGGTCCGGAGCGCGACACCGGCATCCTCGAAGGCCTTGACGTTCAGCGTGTCGACGCCGGCGAGGCTGAAAGCATCGTCTGCACCGGCTTCTTCGACGACGAGACCGAAACGCCTGATGACTACACCGATATGCTGACGGACTGGTCCGCCCGTAACGTGCCGCTCATCTGCGCCAACCCCGATCTCGTCGTCGAGCGCGGCCATCGCATGATCCCCTGCGCCGGCGCCATGGCTGCCTATTACGAGCGTCTCGGTGGCCGGACGCGCATCGCCGGCAAGCCGCACCAGCCGATCTATGACGCGGCGATTGCCGCCGCCCGCGAAGTCAAGAGCGAGTTTCCGCTGTCCCGCGTGGTGGCGATCGGCGACGGCATGCCGACCGACGTGCGCGGGGCACTCGATTACGGTCTCGATCTTCTTTATATCAGCCATGGCATCCACGCCCGCGAATATGTCGTCGAAGGGCATACGGATGAGGCCGCTCTCGGCGCCTTCCTGGCGCGCGAGCAGGCTTCGCCAAAGTGGTGGATGCCGCGGCTTGTCTGAGGAGAGTGGCAATCGATGACCGTTTTCCATCGCAACGAAACCCGCGAGCCGCTTCCCGATGCCCTGAAAGGCGGCGTGGTCGCCATCGGCAATTTCGACGGCGTGCATCGCGGCCATCAGTCTGTGCTGACGCGTGCGTTGGAGATCGCCAGGGAGCGCGGCGTGCCGGCTCTGGTGCTGACCTTCGAGCCGCATCCGCGCACCGTGTTCAAGCCCGATCAGCCGGTCTTCCGCCTGACACCGGCACCGCTTAGAGCACGTCTCCTGGAAGCGCTCGGCTTCAACGCCGTCATCGAATATCCTTTCGATCGCACCTTCTCGCAGCGTTCGGCGGATGAATTCGTCCATTCGATCCTGATCGACTGGCTGCATGCCTCCGAGGTCGTCACCGGCTTTGATTTCCATTTCGGCCATGATCGCCAGGGCGGTCCGGCCTTCCTGATGAATGCCGGCAGCCATAACGGCTTCGGCGTGACGCTGATCGATGCCTTCCGCGACGAAAACACCGAAGTCATCTCGTCGAGCCGCATTCGCACGCTGCTGGCCGAGGGAGATGTCGCTCAGGCCGCCGGACTGCTTGGCTATCGCTATACCGTTCAGGCGCCTGTCATTGGCGGTGAGAAGCTCGGTCGCACGCTTGGCTTCCCGACGGCAAACATGCAGCTCCCGGCCGAGATATCGCTGAGAGCGGGCATTTATGCAGTTCGTTTCCGAACGGCCGATGGCATCATCCGCGATGGCGTTGCCAGTTACGGCCGGCGTCCGACGGTGACCGATAATGGTGCGCCGCTGCTCGAGACTTTCGTCTTCGATTTCAGCGGCGATCTATACGGTCAGGTCTGTTCGGTGTCCTTCTTCGGCTATCTCCGCCCCGAACTGAAGTTCGACGGTCTCGACCCGCTGGTCGCACAGATCCGCAAGGATGAAGACGAGGCGCGCGCCCTGCTTGCCGGCGTCCAGCCGTTCAGCGACCTGGATCGCATCATCGCCTTCGATTGATATTTCCCAAGTGGCTGCTGTTCGAACACGGCGCCTTGCCGTTTCGAGGGAAGCTCTCCGATTGCGGGTGTGCATCGGCACCGCCGACAAGCTGTTGAATTCGTGTCCGACAAGAGCCATTGTTCCGCGCCGGTTCTTGGGAGGAGCAATCGTTGACATTACGCAACCAGATTATTGCGCTCGCGCTCGCGCCTCTCGTTATCTCGATCCTGGCAATCACGGCCTTCATTACCTGGCAGTCGACCAACCTTACCAAGAACAATATCGAGACCTTCGAACAGAACATGCTGAGGGCAAAGGAAACGGAAATCGTTAACCTGACAGACCTCGCCGTTTCGGCCATTCAGGCGATCTATCGGGACGCCGCGCCGGACGATCAGGCTGCGAAGGATAAGGTAGCCGAGATCCTGACGTCCCTTGACTATGGTCCGGACGGATACTTTTTTGTCTACGATTACGATGGGAACAACATCGTTCATCCGCGCGAGGGGTTTCGAAACGGGCGCAATTGGCTCGATTTGACCGATCCGGATGGGGACAGGGTCATCGCGGAGCTCATCAAGACGGCAAAAGCCGGCGGGGGCCTGCACCAGTACAAATGGGAGAAGCCCTCTACCGGCCGCGTGGCCGATAAGCTCTCATTCGTGGTCGGCCTTGATAAATGGCACTGGGTCGTCGGAACTGGTGTCTATCTGGACGATATTTTCACTCAGACTGCGGCCGCCAATGCCGCCATGCGGGCAAACATAAAAGGAACCTTCATCGTTGTTACGTTGATAGCTGTTCCCGCCGTTCTGGTCGTTTTCACGACCTGCATGCTGCTGACCTTCCGTGAGCGACGCATGGCCGATGGCCGGCTCAAGGAGCTGACGCAAAGAGTGATCGATACGCAGGAGGAGGAACGCGCCCGTCTTGCCCGCGAATTGCACGACGGCGTATCGCAGAATCTCCTCGGCGTGCGCTACGTCATGGACCTCGCCAACCGCAAGGTGCGAAACCAGGTCGATGATGCCGCCACGACGATCGAGAAGGGTATCGATACCCTTAACAGCGCGATCAAGGACATCAGGCGACTTTCGCATGATCTGCGCCCCCGCGTTCTCGATGATCTCGGCTTGACGGCCGCACTGACCGCACTCGCGAACAATTTCGGTGAGCGGACCGGGATCGTAACCGAGATCGAGGCTTCCGACTTCACCAGCCTGCTACAGCCTGAAGCCAGCACAGCGCTCTATCGTGTTGCTCAGGAGGCCTTGAACAACGTCGAACGTCATTCCGGTGCGACGCGTCTTACGATCAAACTTTGGAGCGATCGGGGGCGTGCGCGCTTGAGAATTTCGGACAATGGTATTGGTTTTGAGGGCGCCGGCGACGGCAAGGGTGGGCTTGGGCTGAGAAACATGCAGGAACGGATGGCGCATTTCCGTGGTCTGCTTCTCGTTCAAAGTACGGCCGGTGGCACGACGCTTATCGCGATGCTGCCGAAATCGGCCAATGCCTCGCCAAGAGCAAAGGTGGATGCGGCATGAAAAGAAACAGGATCAGCGTTCTGCTGATCGACAATCACCCCGTGGTGCTGGACGGACTGAAAGCCGTGCTGGAGACTTTCGACCACATAGAGGTGGTTGGGACGGCAAGCCTTGCACAGATCGGCCTGGAGGTCGGTCGGCGGACGCTGCCACAAGTGACCCTGATGGATATCAATATGCCGAAGCTTAGCGGCATTGATGCGATCGAGCTCTTTCGCCGGGAACTTCCGGAGACGCGCATCGTGATGCTTTCCATGCATGACAGCCGCGAATACATCTCTTCGTCGATCATGCGCGGTGCAGTCGGATATATTCTCAAGGACGTTTCGACCGACGAAGTCGTCTGCGCTATCGAAACCGTAGCGGCCGGTGGAACTTATTTTTCGTCCGGCGTTCGCGACATATTGGTGGAGGACACGATACAAAAGGAGGCCGACCCTCTGACGCCGCGTGAGCGTCACATTCTGGGCTTGATCGTTACAGGCAAGAGCAATCGCGAGATTGCCGAGGAGCTTGAAATCACCCCTGCGACGGCGGAAACGCATCGCAAGAATTTGAAGAAGAAGCTCGGTATCGCAACGACGGCCGGCCTGATCCGCTACGCCCTCGACCACGGCATCGCAACCACGGCATTGTAACGCCCGTCTACCCACTTCTGGGTAGGTTCGGCGATTTCGCATCGGCTAATATCTTGTTCGGCCGGCAGACTCGCCGTAGGACTTTATCAGCGGCTGCCCGCAGGCGGGCCGTTGGGAGGAATTCATATTCGTTGGTCTGGCTCTGCATAGCCAAAGCTCATCGGCTTAGGCCCTTGGGCGCACATTGCAATCGTGGACCGATGCACCCCTTCCACTCTGACAACTACAACAAGGTGGCGCGCAGACACCGCGTGAGAGGTATCGGACATGGACAAACGCTTTGGGACGGCGGCCTGCTGGTTGCTCGTCATTCCCTACATAGGCTTGCTTTGGGTTCCCTTCTACAACAGCCACGATCCGGTGCTGTTGGGTTTCCCTTTCTTCTACTGGTATCAGCTGGCCTGGGTGCCGATCACTGCTGTCCTGACATGGATCGCCTATCGGAGCATGCGCCATGATGACTGATATCGATCCGACCGCACTCTCCGTCTTCATCTTCTTCCTGGCGCTCGTCACGGTCATGGGTTTCGTCGCTGCCCGTTGGCGCCGGCCGAAGACCCTTGCTCATATCGACGAATGGGGCCTCGGCGGCCGTACCTTCGGCACCTGGATCACCTGGTTCCTCGTCGGCGGCGACTTTTATACGGCCTATACTGTCATCGCCGTCCCGGCGCTGGTCTACACCGTCGGCGCCTATGGCTTCTTTGCGCTGCCCTATACGATCGTCGTCTATCCCTTCGTTTTCATGGTGATGCCGCTTCTTTGGAGGCGGGCGAAGGATCACGGCTACGTCACGGCTGGCGATATCGTCCACGGTCAATATGGCTCGCGGGCGCTGGAACTGGCGGTCGCTCTGACAGGCGTCATCGCGACGATGCCCTATATCGCCCTGCAGCTCGTCGGTATGACAGCGGTGTTCAAGGCCCTGGGGCTCCACGGCGAATTGCCGCTCGCTGTCGCCTTCATCATTCTGGCGCTCTATACCTATTCGGCCGGCCTTCGCGCCCCGGCGCTGATTGCCTTCGTCAAGGACATTATGATCTATATCGTGGTGATCGCGGCCATCGCTCTCATCCCTGCCAAGCTTGGCGGCTATGCCAATGTCTTTGCGGCGGCCGATGCGGATTTCAAGGCCAAGGGGGCAGGCAGTCTTCTGCTCGGCGGCAACCAGTATGTCGCCTATGCCACGCTGGCGCTCGGTTCGGCACTCGCGGCCTTCATGTATCCGCATACGCTGACCGGCATCTTCGCGTCCAATAGCGGCAATACCATCCGCAAGAATGCGGTGCTGCTGCCGGCCTATACGCTGCTGCTCGGCCTGCTGGCACTCCTCGGCTATATGGGCCACGCGGCAAATCTGAAGCTGGACAGCGCCAATGACGTGGTGCCGGCTCTCTTCCAGACCCTGTTCTCGAGCTGGTTTGCGGGCTTCGCCTTCGCGGCCATCGCCATCGGCGCGCTGGTTCCCGCGGCCGTGATGAGCATTGGCGCTGCCAACCTCTTCACACGTAACTTCTGGAAGGCCTATGTCGATCCGCAGGTTTCCGATGCCGGCGAGGCGAAGGTTGCCAAGATGACCTCACTCGTCGTCAAGGTCGGCGCGCTGCTGGTTATCATTTTCCTGCCGACGCAGTTCGCGCTCGATCTGCAGCTTTTGGGCGGCATCTGGATATTGCAGACGCTGCCGGCCCTGGTCTTCGGCCTCTACACCAAGTGGTTCCGCGCGCCGGCTCTGCTTGCCGGTTGGGCCGTCGGCTTCTTTGGCGGAACCTATCTCGTCTGGGATGCCGGCTGGAAGCCGCTGCATGCGGTTGCTCTCGGGGATACGAGCTTCACCGTCTATACGGGCCTGCTGGCGCTCGCTGCAAACATCGTCGTCTCGGTGATCCTCAACGCCGTCATGCCGGCGCGGGCGACGGCACGCGCCTGATCGAAGCAATGTCCTGTCAGCCGCGGGCGGAAACGTCCGCGGCTTTTCTATGGATCGCTGCAACTGTTTCCTCTTCCTTTCCTTGGAAAAAACGCCTATGAACCGGCGATCATGACCTATTTTCGGCTGAGCCTATCGATACGAATTATTGGCCCGGCCTTCCGCGCGCTGTAAGCAGCCGGAAGGTCCGGGTTCCTGGCGTTTCGCTCAAGAGACGCTTTCCGCCGCCGAAAAATCCCCATATGGCTGCGCCAGTTGAGGCGCAAGACGCCCGAGACACCGAGGCAATTGTCACGACTATGACCGATACCGCTGAAAAGATGGATTACTCCAAGACCCTTTACCTGCCGGAAACAGATTTTCCGATGCGCGCCGGGCTGCCGCAGAAGGAGCCGGAGCTGGTGAAGCGCTGGGAGGAGATGAACCTCTACAAGACGCTGCGCGCCTCCGCCGCCGGCCGCGAGAAGTTTGTTCTCCATGATGGCCCTCCCTATGCCAATGGCCACATCCATATCGGCCACGCGCTGAACAAGATCCTCAAGGACGTCATCACCCGCTCGTTCCAGATGCGCGGCTATGACAGCAACTATGTTCCCGGCTGGGATTGCCACGGCTTGCCGATCGAGTGGAAGATCGAGGAAAAGTATCGCGAGAAAGGCAAGAACAAGGACGAGGTTCCGGTGAACGAGTTTCGCCAGGAATGCCGCGACTTTGCCGCCGGCTGGATCAAGATCCAGTCCGAGGAGTTCAAGCGCTTGGGCATCACGGGCGATTTCGACAATCCCTATCTGACCATGAATTTCCATGCGGAATCCCGCATCGCCGGCGAGCTGTTGAAGATCGCCCGCACAGGTCAGCTGTACCGTGGCTCCAAGCCGGTCATGTGGTCGGTGGTCGAGCGTACGGCGCTCGCCGAAGCCGAAGTCGAATATGCCGATGTCGAAAGCGACATGATCTGGGTGAAGTTCCCGGTCACCGAAGGCCCAGCGCATCTCGCCGGTGCCTTCGTCGTCATCTGGACGACCACGCCCTGGACGATCCCCGGCAACCGTGCGATCGCCTATTCCTCGCGCGTATCCTATGGCCTCTATGAAGTCACGGAAGCCGCCAATGATTTCGGCCCGCGCCCGGGCGAAAAGCTTGTTTTCGCCGACAAGCTCGCCGAGGAATCCTTCGCCAAGGCAAAGCTGCAGTACAAGCGCCTGGGCGACGTGTCTGCCGCCGATCTGGCTGCTCTCACCTGCGCCCATCCGCTGGCCTCTCTCGGCTATGGCTTCAAGGTGCCGCTGCTCGATGGCGATCACGTCACCGACGATGCCGGTACGGGCTTCGTGCATACCGCACCCAGCCACGGTCGCGAGGACTTTGACGCCTGGATATCGCATGCGCGCGACCTCGAAAAGCGCGGCATCTCCTCCACCATCCCGTTCCCGGTCGATGACGCCGGCTTCTATACCGCCGATGCCCCCGGCTTCGAAGGTGGTCGCGTCATGGACGACAACGGCAAGAAGGGCAACGCCAACGATCTCGTCATCAAGGCGCTGATCGAGACGAACACGCTGTTTGCACGCGGCAGGCTGAAGCATTCCTATCCGCATTCCTGGCGCTCGAAGAAGCCGGTCATCTTCCGCAACACGCCGCAGTGGTTCGTCTATATGGACAAGGACTTCGCGGATGGTTCGACGCTGCGTTCGCGTGCGCTGAAGGCCATCGACGATACCCGCTTCGTGCCGGCTGCCGGCCAGAACCGCTTGCGCGCCATGATCGAGCAGCGCCCGGATTGGGTTCTATCGCGTCAGCGCGCCTGGGGTGTGCCGATCGCGATCTTCGTCGACGAGCAGGGCAATATCCTGCAGGACGATCGCGTGAACGCCCGCATCCTCGAGGCTTTCGAGCAGGAAGGTGCCGATGCCTGGTTCGCGGAAGGAGCGCGTGAGCGCTTCCTCGGCGAGAAGGCGAATGAGCCCTGGACGCAGGTCATGGACATCCTCGATGTCTGGTTCGATTCCGGTTCGACCCACACCTTCACGCTCGAAGATCGTCCGGATCTCAAGTGGCCGGCCGACCTCTATCTGGAAGGCTCCGACCAGCATCGCGGCTGGTTCCATTCGTCGCTGCTCGAAAGTGCTGCGACGCGCGGCCGCGCTCCTTACGATGCCGTCCTCACCCATGGCTTCACCATGGACGAGAAGGGCGAGAAGATGTCGAAGTCCAAGGGCAACGTTACCTCGCCGCAGGAGGTGATGAAAGATGCCGGCGCCGACATCCTCCGCCTCTGGGTCATGACGTCGGACTATTCGGAAGACCTGCGCGTCGGCAAGGCCATCATCCAGACCAATGTCGATGCCTATCGCAAGCTGCGCAACACCATCCGCTGGATGCTGGGCACGCTGGCGCATGACAAGGGCGAAGTGATCGCCTATGCCGACATGCCGGAGCTCGAGCAGCTGATGCTGCACCGTCTCGCCGAACTCGACGAGCTGGTGCGTGAAAGCTACGACGCCTTCGACTTCAAGCGTATTGCCCGCGCCCTGATCGATTTCGCCAATGTCGAGCTTTCGGCCTTCTATTTCGATGTCCGCAAGGATGCGCTCTACTGCGATGCGCCGTCGAGCCTGCGCCGCCGTGCCTCGCTCGCCGTCATCCGCACGATCTTCGACTGCATGGTGACGTGGCTGGCGCCGATGCTGCCCTTCACCACGGAAGAGGCATGGCTGTCGCGCAACCCGTCGGCGGTCTCGGTTCATCTCGAGCAGTTCGTCACCATTCCCCCTGAATGGAAGAACGATGCCTTGGCCGAGAAGTGGAAGAAGATCCGTGCCGTGCGTAGCGTCGTCACCGGCGCACTCGAAATCGAACGCAAGGACAAGCGCATCGGTTCTTCGCTCGAGGCTGCTCCGGTCGTCTACGTCGCCGATCCGGAGTTGCTGAAGGTGCTCGAAGGACAGGATTTCTCGGAAATCTGCATCACGTCTGATATCACCATTCTGGGTGAACAAGGGCCTGCGAATGCTTTCCGCCTGGATGACGATGCCAAGGTCAGCGTCGTACCGAAGCTCGCCGAAGGCCAAAAGTGCGCCCGTTCCTGGCGCATCACCACGGATGTCGGCTCCGATCCGGAATACCCGGATGTCTCGGCACGTGACGCTGCGGCGCTGCGCGAACTCGCCGCTGTCAACTGAAGAAAATTGCCGGGTGAATTGCCTTTGCGGCGTTCATCCGGTAAAAGCTGCCTGAAAATGGCCCGATTTTTACGGCAGTTGCCGTAAAATGGGGTTCCGTTACGTTTATTCCGGCATGGCTGGGAAGGGTTTTCATGAGAGCGATGCATAAGGTTCGTGTCGGCGTCAGCTTGGCGGCACTTGTGGTTGGCTGCGGCGCCATGTCCGGTTGCCTGAGCAGCCCGACTTACGGCACCGACAAGACGGCCGGCGTGCAGCTCCTGGACGATCTCGGCGATATCGCCTCCGTTTCGGCCGCAACGCCGAAGGACAAGGGTGTGAAATATCCGAACCGCCCCGGCCTGGTTGTTGGTGGCGACAAGGACACTTTGACCGCGCCGCAGCAGTCGCTGGCTAGCAAGGACAATCCGGCCTGGCTGGAATCGCCCGAAGATGCCCGCAAGCGTCTCGCCGCGGAAGCCGACGAGAAGAAGAACGACGTCAACTATCGCTCGCCGCTGGCTCAGGCCGACAGCAGCAAGAATCACATGAGCGAAGCCCAGCAGACGGCCGCCTATCGCGCAGCGCGCCAGGATCAGGCCGGCACGTATGACCAGCGCCGCTATCTGATCGATCCGCCGCAGGGATATCGTCAGGTTGCCGACCAGGCTGCCCTCAACGACCTCGGCGAGCCCGAGTCGAAGAAGGAAAAGAAGCGCAAGAAGGATGCCGAGGCTGCGCAGCAGACCAGCAATAGCAGCTGGTGGAAGCCCTTCCAGTAAGAAGTTTTCAAAGCGGCGGCCCCAAACCGCCGCTTTTCAGTCTTCGGAACGTTTCGCTTGAAAGAAACCTCTGAGGATCTCGGCGGAGACTGTTTCGCCGAGGCCGGAATAGACTTCCGGCGCATGATGGCAGGTCGGCTGGCGATAGAAGCGCACGCCATTGTCGATACCGCCGCCCTTCGGATCTTCGGCGCCATAGTAGAGGCGACGGATGCGCGCGAACGAAATGGCCGCGGCGCACATGGTACAGGGTTCCAGCGTAACGTAGAGATCGGCGCCTGCAAGACGCTCTTGGCCCAGCTCCTCGCAGGCCAGGCGGATGGCGACGATTTCGGCGTGTGCGGTGACGTCGCTGAGCTCACGTGTCCGGTTGCCGGCCGTGGCGATAACCTTGTTGTCGAGCACGACAACGGCACCGATCGGCACTTCGCCGCGCTCTCCGGCACGGCGCGCTTCGGCCAAAGCAAGCTCCATGTATCGATTTGTAGCCGCCATTCAAGTTTTTCCACTTAACCGCAAGGGCGTGACCTGATAGGAACACGCGTTAAAAATTCAGGCAAACAACAAATGACGATGAATGACAAGCCCAAGCGGCCTGGGTCTAAACCCTTTGCTGGCGACAAGAAGACGATGAAACGCGATGGCGCGAAGCCTGCGAAGGCCGCGGCTGTCAAAGCTGCGGATGAGAGCGCAGTCGAGGATGGAAAGGCCGAGCGCATTTCCAAGGTGATGGCGCGCGCCGGCGTGGCCTCGCGCCGCGATATCGAGCGCATGATCCTGGATGGTCGCGTCAAGCTGAACGGCGTTTTGCTCGACACGCCCGTGGTCAACGTGACCCTTACCGACAAGATTGAGGTTGACGGCGTGCCGATCCGTGGGATCGAGCGTACACGCCTGTGGCTCTATCACAAGCCGGCGGGTCTGGTGACCACCAATGCCGATCCTGAGGGGCGCCCGACGGTTTTCGACAATCTGCCGGAAGAGCTGCCGCGTGTCATGTCGATCGGCCGTCTCGATATCAACACCGAAGGTTTGCTGCTGCTGACCAATGACGGCGGCCTTGCTCGCGTTCTGGAACTTCCGACCACCGGCTGGCTGCGCCGCTATCGCGTACGCGCCCACGGCGAGATCGATCAGGAAGCGTTGGACAAGCTGAAGGAAGGCATTGCCGTCGACGGCGTGCTTTACGGCTCTATCGACGCGACGCTCGATCGCACCCAGGGGTCCAACGTCTGGATCACCATGGGCCTGCGCGAAGGCAAGAACCGCGAAATCAAAAACGTTCTCGGCGCACTCGGCCTTGAGGTCAACCGCCTGATCCGCATCTCCTATGGCCCGTTCCAGCTCGGCGAGCTGCCGGAAGGCCATGTGCTTGAGGTGCGCGGTCGCACGCTGCGCGACCAGCTCGGTCCGCGCCTGGTCGAGGATGCCAAGGCGAATTTCGATGCGCCGCTTTATAACGCCCCGGCCGTTGCCGAGCCCGAAGAGGCGGACGCCAAGCCGGCTCGGACGGCCCCGGTTCGCGCGGGCAAGGAAGAGCGCCCGCGTCGCGAGCGTCCCGAGGACAAGCGCGAGCGTGCGCTCAGCCGCCTTGACACCAAACGCGATGCCAAGCGCGACGATCGTCGCGAAGGCGGCCGCGATAGTGGTCACAAGGACGATGACCGTCAGAAGCGCCAGCCGCTCGGCCCGCGCCGCAGCGCCAATGTTTGGATGGCGCCCGGCGCCCGCCCGCTTGGCGAAAAGGCAGCCGCAAAGGCCGCAAAGAATGCAAAGACCGCCTCCCGGCGCGGCGAGCCTGAACGCCCGCAGCGTGGCGGCTTCGACCGTCCGGACGAAGGCCCGCGCGTTCGCATCAATCGCGTCGACGAGGGCGATGGTGAGTGGATTCGTTCGAGCGAGGAAGCTCCGCGCCGGTCGCGTGGCGATGACGAAGGTTTCGATCGCAAGCGCACGCGCGGCGACCGCCCGCAGGGTGACCGTCCCGCTCGTGGGGATCGTCCGTTTGGCGACCGTCCTCGCGGAGAGCGTGGCTCGCGCTCCGAGGGCGGAGATCGTCCGCGCACGAAGTCGTTCCAGGGGGAAGCCCGCTCCGAACGTGCTTTCGGAGATCGCCCGCCGCGTGGCGAGCGCACGTTCAGCGACAGACCCCGCAGCGATCGTCCCTTCGGCGACAAGCCCCGTGGTGACCGGCGTCCGCGTGCCGAGGGAGACGAGCGTCCGCGCGGCAAGTCTTTCGGCGGCGAGCAGCGCTCGGAACGCCCCCGCGGCGAGCGCTCGTTTGGGGATCGTCCGCCCCGTGGCGACCGGCCCTTCGGTGATCGGCCTCAGGGCGAACGTTCCTTCGGCGACCGGCCGGCCGGCAAGCCTTTCGGCAAGAAGCCGGGCGGCGGCAAATCCTTTGGTGGCAAGCCGGGCGGGAAGCCTGGTGGCTCGCGTGGTTTTGGCGGCAAGCCGGGTGGCGCGGGTCGTCCCTCGGGCGGTCCTCGCGGCGGCTCCGGTCGGGGTGGTCCCGGCAGGGGCGGCCCCAAGGGCGGCAGGGGCTGACGCGCGGTGAGGATCGTCGGCGGTGAGTTTCGCGGTCGCTCGCTTGCAACGCCGAAGTCGAGCGATATTCGTCCGACGGCGGATCGCACGCGCGAAAGCCTGTTCAACATCCTGAGCCACGCCTATCCGGAAGCTATCGACGGCACTCGGATGATGGATGTGTTTGCCGGCACCGGCGCGGTTGGGCTGGAGGCCACCTCGCGCGGCTGCCGTCACGTGCTCTTCGTCGAAAGCAGCGTCGAGGGCAGGGGTCTTCTCTGGGAAAACATCGATGCGCTCGGCCTGCATGGCCGCACGCGCATGCTGCGGCGCGACGCGACGGATCTCGGCAGCGTCGGCAATCTCGAACCCTTCGATTTTCTCTTCGCCGACCCGCCCTATGGCAAGGGGCTGGGCGAGAAGGCTTTTGCGGCCGCTGCCGCCGGTGGCTGGCTGGTGCCGGGCGCTTTGGCGATCCTTGAGGAGCGTGCCGACGTGATCGTCGCCGCGCCGTCGGATTTTCTGTTTCTGGAGGAGCGAACCTTCGGCGACAGCAAGATGCATTTCTTCCGTTATCAGCCGCAGGCGGCATAACGGAGGAAGGAGAAGGATATGGGCGATTATGCTGATTTCGTCGGCAGCGACTATCCGCTCGCCGCTTCCGGCACGCCGAGCGTCGCAGTCGCCTTCGGCTGCGGCGGTGCGCGTGGTCTCGCCCATATTCATATCATAGAGGCGCTGGACGAGCTCGGCATCCGCCCGGTTGCTATCGCCGGTGCCTCCATCGGCTCCATTATGGGTGCGGCCATGGCGGTCGGCATGAGCGGCGCTGAAATCCGCGACCATACGCTTGCAACGGTCGGCAACCGTCCGGCCGTTCTCAACAAGATCTGGAGCCTGCGGCCGGTCAGCATGCGCAGCATCCGCTTCGGTCAATTCAATCTCGAACGCATTCTCCGCACCTTCCTGCCAGCCGCCTTCCCCGAAAATTTTTCGGAATTGCACGTACCGCTGAAGGTGGTGGCGACCGATTACTATCAGCAGGCTGAAGTGGTGATTGAGAAGGGGGAGCTTTTTCCGGTGCTCGCCGCCTCGGCCGCCATTCCCGCCGTCTTCATGCCGGTGAGACTTGGGGACCGCGTGATGATCGATGGCGGCATCATGAACCCGGTTCCCTACGAGCATCTGGCCGGGCTTGCCGATATCATCATCGGCATCGACGTCGTCGGCGGTCCGGAAGGCGGCGGCAGGCATATTCCGAACCGCATCGAAAGCCTGTTCGGCGCTGGCCAGCTCACCATGCAGTCCAACATTGCCTTGAAGCTGCGCCTGCAGGCGCCGCAAATCTTCCTGCGTCCTGCCGTCGGCCGCACTGGCGTCCTCGATTTCCTGAAGGCGCGCGACATTCTCGCCATGTCGGCCGGCGTCAAGGATGAACTGAAATTCGCCCTTGATCGGGTTATCACGGCGAAGAATTAAGTAGTGCTCTAGAAATGCAAGGTCGCGTCGACGCTCAACCGCCGAAGACGATCTCGGCGACCCGATGCGCCCGCACGCGCGGACCATCAAAACCCGTATGACCAATCGGGGCTTTTGCAGGGGCGATGGGTCCGCGATTGCTAAGGACGATAATCGTGCGCTGGCTGTCGAGAAGGCGGATGATGTAGTTGTAATAGGTGGCCAGCTGTCGCCATGTGCGACATGGCACAAATCGGAGCTGCCAAGTGCGTCCAGCTGCTTGCGTTCGACGGCACTCAAGTACGAGAAGACATTTGTGATCCATCCGAAGCCATAGCCGACCTGAGTACCGTCATTGGTCGCACCTGAGGTAAAGGCACGCGCCAGCATGGCCTTCGAAACGAGGCGCTCTGTGTTCAAGGCTTGGTCCCAGAGAAACAGATCATCGAGCGTCGAGAAAAGGCCACCATCGCCGGCTGTTAGCATGGGATAGTCCAGGCGCTGGAACCGATCGTGCTCTTTCCAGTAGCCGTGCGCCAGCTTGTGACGGATCGGTCGGGATTCATCGTAGACGACGGTATGCTTCATGCCGAGCGGGTCGAAGACATTTGCCTTCAGGAACTCTGCAAAGGATTGTCCGGAAACAATCCCTACGATCATCGCCAGCAAGATATAACCGATGCCGCCATAGGCATATTGGGTGCCGGCCGGAAATTCCAGTCCGGCCAAATCCAAAGTCCGCGCGAGCACCGCGTCATTAGTAATTCCGGTAACGTCGCGGGTGAACTGGGCAACCTCTTGGCTGGAGCTGAATAGCTGGGTGTACTGCGGCAGGCCCGAGGTGTGGTGCAGCATATGGCGAAGGGTAATGTCCGCACCCCAGGCGGGAAATTGTGGGAAGTAGGAGAGCATGCGATCTTCGAAAGTCAGTTTGCCTTGCTGGGCCAGCAGCATGATGGCCATGGCCGTAAACTGCTTGGAGAGCGAGGCCAGATAAAATGATGTGTCCGTCGTTATCGGCCGCCCTGTTTCCAGATCCGCAAGCCCGTAGCCTCGGCTGTAAAGGATTTCGCCGTGATCGATGACGGCTACTGCGGCTCCTGGCTCCCGCAGCGCGTCGATATCGGTGAAGACGGCGTCGATCTGGCTGTCGATCCTGCCCATCGGATCCCTCCCGTTGAACGGCCGGACGATACATCAGCCTTTGCGCTACGGGAATCTCCGCCGGCCCAGGAGGATTACTTTCTGCCGATATGCGGCAGTCGAGCTCTGATCTAAACCCGCTCCGGCTCTTCCTGCGGCAGGGCAACGAGATCGTCGGCGTCGCTGTAGGTGTCGGCCGCCCGCTTCGGTTTGACCAGCGGTTCCGGCTTGACCGGGCGCGAATAGAGCATGTCGCGGCCGGCCTGCAGGCCCTCGCTCACCTGCAGCACGAGCCGTTGCTCGTCGCGTTTGCGGATATCCTCGCCGATCTCATAGGCTTCGGCCTCGCTGACCCCCAGTGCTTCCAGGGTGCGGCGGCCGAAGAGCAGACCGGATTCCAGCGTTTCGCGCAGCTCGTAATCCACACCCTTGTGGCGCAATTCGATCGAGTGAACGCGATCATAGGAGCGGACGAAGATGCGTGCATGCGGATAATCCGTCTGCACGAGCTCGACGATCTTGTCGGTCACATCGCGCAGATGCGTGCTGACGACGACGATCTTGGCGCGGTCGATGCCGGCGGAGCGCAGCACGTCCTTGCGGGTGCCGTCGCCGAAGTAGATGCGGAAACCGAAGCTTGATGCCTGGCGGATGCGGTCGGCGGAGAAATCGATGACGGTCACGTCGCGGCCGCTGGCGAGCAGGATCTGCGCGGCGATCTGGCCGAAACGCGAAAAGCCGATCATCAGCACATCGGAGCCGGCGCCCTCGAAATCCTCGTCCAGCTCTTCCTGGGTGTCACCTTTGACCAGCCGCTTCGCCAGCGCTGAACTCAGCGGCGTCAGCGCCATGGACAGGGTTACGATGGCGATCAGCGTCGATGCCGTGTTGGCGGAGAAAAGTCCTCCACTGGCGCTCGCGGCGCTGAAGAGCACGAAGCCGAATTCGCCACCCTGCGGCAGCAGGCCGGCGATGCGGACAGCATCATTGTGCGGCGAGCCTGCTATGCGGCAGAGCACATAGATCACGATCGCCTTGATAACCATCATGACAGGCACGGCGAGCACGATCAGCACCCAATTGTCGAGGATCACGTCGAGTTTCAGCGACAGGCCGACGGCGATGAAGAAAATGGCGAGCAGCACGCCGCGGAAGGGCTCGATATCCGCTTCCAGCTCATGACGATAGGAGGACTCCGCCAGCATCACGCCGGAAAGGAAGGCACCCATCGCCATGGAGAGGCCGGCAAGCTGCATCAGCGTTGCCGATCCCATGACGACGAAGAGGGCGGCGGCAATCATCGCTTCGCGGGCGCCGGTGCGCGCAATTACTTGGAACAGCGGCGTCAGCAGATAGCGGCCGGCGATGATCATCGCTGCCACTGCACCGACGGCAATTGCCAGGCTCGGCAGGGGATTGGCGGTTTCCTTGGCACCGTCGAGAACGGTGATCAGCGCCAGCAACGGTACGATGGCGAGATCCTGCAGCAGCAGCACCGAGAAGGAGCGCTGGCCGTATTTCGTGTTGACGTCGCCCTGCTGTTCGAGGATCTGCATGGCAAAGGCGGTCGAGGAGAGCGCCAGGCCGAAGCCCATGATGATGCTACCTTTCCAGCCTGCAATGCCGCCGAGATAGGAGGCGACCATCAGCGCCAGTCCGCTGAGGACCACCTGTGCCGTGCCGAGGCCGAAAATATCGCGCCGCACCTGCCATAGACGGGACGGCTTCAGCTCCAGGCCAATGATGAAGAGTAGGAAGACGACGCCGAGTTCGGCAACGGCCAGCACGGCCTCGCTGTCGCCGATGCTGTGCAGGATCGGGCCGATCACCACGCCGGCGGCGAGATAGCCGAGCACCGTGCCGAGACCCAGTTTCTTGAAAATCGGCGCCGTGACGACGGCACCTCCGAGCAGCAGCAGGGTTTCGGTGAAAAGCGTATTGGGGGCGGACATCGTCTGTTTCTTTCCGTGGGGCAGGCGGTGTTGCGACGCGCGGTCATGATAAACAACCATGCGTGAAGGGATTAGAACAAGAATCGGCTTTGCCGCCCCTTGATGCTTCATGTAGTGCACAATAAATGGAACGCGAAGGAAAGGCCAAGTCATGACCTCAGAAATCGATTCCGCCACTCTGCTTTCCCGTGCCAGCCAACTGATCGACCTCGCCCGGAAAGCCGGTGCGGATGCGGCCGATGCGGTCGTGGTGCGGTCGCGAGCTCATTCCGTCAGCGTGCGTCTCGGCAAGGTCGAAGGCACGGAATCCTCCGAGAGCGACGACTTCTCCTTGCGAGTCTTCGTCGGAAATCGCGTCGCCAGCGTTTCGGCCAATCCCGGCTTCGATCTCAGCGCGCTTGCCGAGCGTGCCGTGGCCATGGCCAAGGTGTCGCCCGAAGATCCCTTTGCCTGTCTTGCCGATGAGGCCGATCTCGCCAAGAGCTATCCGGATCTCGAACTGTTCGACCCGACCGAGGTTTCCACAGAGGAGCTTCGTGAAGCAGCTCTTGCGACCGAAGCGGCAGCGCTTGCCGTTCCCGGCGTCACCAATTCCTCAGGCGCCGGCGCCTCGGCCGGCATGGGTGGCCTCGTGCTCGTCACCTCGCATGGTTTTGCCGGCCACTATATGGGTTCGCGCTTCGGGCGCTCCGTCAGCGTCATCGCCGGAGAAGGCACCGGCATGGAGCGCGACTATGATTTCGACAGCCGCCTCTATTTTGCTGATCTCGATGCGGCAGAGGAGATCGGCCGCCGTGCTGGCGAGCGCGTGGTCAAGCGCGTCAATCCGCGCCAGGTTCCGACGAACAAGAACGTTACAGTCGTCTTCGATCCGCGCGTGGCGCGCGGCTTCGTCGGCCACATCGCCGGCGCCATCAACGGCGCTTCCGTCGCCCGCAAGACGAGCTTCCTGCGCGACAAGATGGGTCAGCAGGTGCTGAAGGCCGGCCTTTCGATCACGGACGATCCGCTGATCGTGCGCGGCCCGTCCTCGCGCCCCTTCGACGGCGAAGGCGTGTCCGGCAAGCGGCTGGTTATGATCGAGGACGGCGTGCTGAAATCCTGGTTCCTGTCGACCGCGACGGCGCGGGAAATCGGCGGTGGCCTCAAGACCAACGGCCGCGGCGTGCGCGGCGGCACGTCCGTATCGCCCGCATCCACCAATCTGGCGCTGGAGCCGGGCGATATCTCGCCCGAGGAACTGATCCGCAATGTCGGAACCGGCTTCTATGTCACCGAGTTGATCGGCCAGGGCGTCAATATGATCACCGGTGAATACAGCCGCGGTGCCACCGGCTTCTGGATCGAAAACGGCGAGTTGACCTTCCCGGTTTCGGAGGTGACCATCGCCTCCAATCTGAAGGACATGTTCATGCGCGTCACGCCGGCAAACGATATCGATCGCGATTTCGGCATCGCCGCTCCGACGCTTGCGATCGAAGGCATGACATTGGCTGGCCGCTGAGAACGGGCGGAGATTGGAACTATGGAATGATCGATAGCCAGAAGGCCGGCCGCTTGAGTGATGTGGACCTGATCGTGGGTGCCGCGCTCGAGGCCGGCAAGATCGCTCTCGGTTTCTTCCGGCAATCGCCGGAGGTCTGGTGGAAGAACAACGGCCAGTCCCCGGTCAGCGCCGCCGATTTTGCCGCCAATGAAAGCCTTGCCGCCGCCCTACGTTCGGCCAGACCTGACTATGGCTGGCTCTCCGAGGAAACTGACGACGATGCCGAGCGGCTAAAGCACGCGACCGTCTTCGTCGTCGACCCGATCGACGGCACCAGAGGGTTTCTCTCGGGGCTGGATCTATGGTGCGTCAGCGTCGCCATCGTTACCGACGGTCGGCCTGTGGCGGGCGTTCTTTACGCGCCGGCGCTGGACGAGCTTTTCGTGGCGACGGCTGGCGGACAGGCCTTGAAGAACGGCAAGCCCATCAGCGTTTCCCAGAGGGTCGGCGGCGATATCCATCGGCTGGCGACCGGCGAGGACATGCTGAAGAGCTTCGATCCGGATTTCCGCAAGACGGTCGAGCGGGTCAAGCATGTGCCGTCGCTTGCCTATCGTCTCGCCATGGTGGCGGACGGGCGCCTCGAAGGAACCATCGTCAAGCGCAACTCCCACGACTGGGATCTGGCCGCCGCCGATCTCATTCTGGAGCGCGCCGGCGGCGCCCTCGTGGACCTCTCGGGCAATGCGCTGCGCTACAATCGCGCCGAAGTATCCCATGATGAACTTTGCGGTGCATCGGCATCGCAATTACCGGAGTTTCTCCGCCAGCTTTCGCATCGACGAGACGGTTGACCTTTCGGTCAAAATCCCGCAGATGAAGGGCGGAGGGGGACGACAGCAGAAAGAGACGAAAATGACTGATACCAGCGGCAAAAAGCAGCTCCTGCACCTTGTCTTCGGCGGTGAATTGGAAAACCTCGAAGAGGTCCAGTTCCGCAATCTCAACGAACTCGATATCGTCGGCATGTATCCCGATTATGCGAGCGCGCTGACGGCGTGGAAGTCCAAGGCGCAGCAGACCGTCGACAACGCCCATATGCGTTATTTCATCGTCCATCTGCATCGCCTGCTCGATCCGCAGGAAAAAGCGGCATCCTGAGGCCGCTTCGCACCGAAATTTGCATTTGATATCTCCGTCCGGTGAGGCGTTACCGCTTTAAATCCGGCCATGAAGCAGTATCTTTGACACAATAAGAACGAAAATTCGGCTGTTTATTCGGCCGGTTGATAATCAGGGTTTGGCATTGATGGTGATCAGCTGGGATAGGAGGCGATCGAAATGAGTAGCCTCAGGGCGCGTCTTGCCTTGAGCGCCTATCGTTTTGGTGGCATCGCCGTCTATCCGTTCATCGGGCCTTATCTCGCCGTTCGCGCGGCGAAGGGCAAGGAAGACAGTTCCCGTAAGCTGGAGCGCTCGGGTTATGCGAGCGCCAACCGTCCGCAGGGACCGCTGGTCTGGTTCCACGCCGCAAGCGTTGGCGAAACATCGGCCGTCATTCCGTTGATCCGCGAAATCCGTCGCCGCGATATTCACGTCATTCTGACGACGGGCACGATGACCTCGGCCAAGGTCGCGCATCAGCGCCTTGGCGAAGAGGTCATCCATCAATATGTGCCGCTCGATCTCAAGCCCGCCATCAAGCGCTTCCTCGAATATTGGCAGCCCGATTGCGCCATTTTTGCCGAATCCGAGATCTGGCCGACGACGATCATGGAGCTTGGCCGCAAGCGAATCCCGCAGATTCTCGTCAATGCCCGCATGTCGGACCGCTCCTTTGCGCGCTGGAGCCAACATCCCTCGCTCGCCGAGGCGCTGTTTGAAAATCTGGCGCTGGTCGTGGCTCAGTCCGATCTTGACGCCGAACGCTTTCGCGATCTTGGCGCCTTGCAGGTTCTGAAATCAGGCAATCTCAAGGTGGATACGGACGCGCCATCCTACGATGCGCCGACGCTTGCCGGTTACATGAAGCAGATCGGCGACCGCAGGACTTGGGCCGCCGTTTCCACGTTCGAGGGCGAGGAGGGTGCTGCGGCTTCCGTCCATTCGATGCTCAAGCAGCATAACGGCCAGCTCACCATCATCGTGCCGCGCCACCCTGAACGCAGCGACGCGATCGAAGCGATGCTCGTCGAGCAAGGCCTGAAAGTGGCGCGCCGCACCCGCAACGACATCCTTTCGCCCGATGTCGATGTCTTCCTCGGCGATACGATCGGCGAGATGGGGCTTTATCTGCGGATGACCGAAGTTGCCTTCATGGGCAAATCGCTGTTCAACGAGGGCGGCCAGAATCCGCTTGAGCCGGCCATGCTCGGTTGCGCGATCTTGACCGGCGGCCATGTCCAGAATTTCCGCGATTCCTATCAATTGCTCGCCCGCCGCGGCAGCGCGCGCATGGTGCGTGACACGGAAATGCTGGCGCGCGGCGTCCATTATCTGCTGACCAACGACACGGCACGGCGCGGCATGATCGATGCCGGTTTTGCTGCCGTGCATGAAATGCGCGGCGCGCTTGCCGCGACGGTCAAGGGGCTGGAGCCCTATATCAATCCGCTGTCGGTCAAGGCGCGGCTGATGCCGAAGACGATGGCGAACGGATAAGAAGGGAAGGGCATGACGGCGGCCAAGCTGGGAGCGATTGCGGGCATTCTCTTCGACAAGGACGGCACGCTGCTCGACTATGACCAAAGCTGGCTGCCGGTTAATCGTGAGCTTGCCAGGATCGCCGCCCAGGACGATCCGATTCTCGCCGATCACCTTCTGTCCGCCTGCGGCATGGACCCGATCACCGGCCATATCGTGCCCGACAGCCTGCTTGCCGCCGGCAATACCAGGCAGATTTCCGAGGGGCTGGTGGCCGCCGGCTCGAAAGTGAGCGTTGTGGAACTGGTGGAAAAGCTCGACGCACTCTTCGCGCATGCTGCCGATTTTTCCTCGCCGGTCACCGATCTCGCCGCCTTCTTCCAGCGCCTGCATGAGCGCGGTTACAAGCTCGGCGTCGCCTCCAGCGACAATGAGCGTTCCATCCGCCAGACGGCCCGCCGCTTCGGCTTCATCGACTATCTCGATTATATCGCCGGCTATGACAGCGGCTTCGGCACCAAGCCGGAGCCGGGCATGGTGCTTGGCTTTTACGCCGCGACAGGCCTTTCGCCGGCACAGGTCGCCGTCGTCGGAGACAACAATCACGACCTCCATATGGGCCGCAACGCCGGCGTCGGCCTTACCGTCGGCGTGCTGACGGGCACCGGCTCGCGCGAGACGCTGACGGCGGCATCCGATTATTGCCTCAACGACATTACCGAGCTCGAAGACCTGCTCATGCCTGTGGCGCAATCGGCCTGATCCTGGCAATGGCTTGCTTTTTCACGCAATCTGGCCTTTCTTGCCGGTTTGTCGCAGGCACGAGAATAGGGCTGGATTAGACGCATGGTATCGGAAGCCCCACCTTTCTGGTGGCGAAAGCCGGATTGGCGTGCCTGGGGGCTCTCACCCTTTTCCTTCCTGTATGGCCGTATCTCCGGACATCGCATGGTGCATGGCAAACGCGCTTCCGTACGGGTGCCGGTCATCTGCGTCGGCAATTTCACGGTCGGTGGTGCGGGCAAGACGCCGACCGCGTTGGCGCTCGCCCAGGCTGCCAAGGCCAAGGGGCTGAAGCCAGGTTTCCTGAGCCGGGGTTATGGCGGCTCGCTCGATGTCACGACGGTTGTCGATCCCGCCCATCACCATGCCACGGCCGTCGGCGATGAGCCGCTATTGCTGGCCCGCGAGGCACTGACGGTCATTGCCCGTCGCCGGGCCGACGGTGCCGAAAGGCTCGTGCGCGAGGGCGCCGACCTCATCATCATGGATGACGGGTTCCAGAGCGCGCAACTCGCCATCGACTACGCTCTCGTGGTGATCGATGCCGGCAGGGGTATCGGCAACGGTCATCTCGTTCCGGGCGGCCCGGTGCGTGCACCGTTGCGCACGCAGCTTCTCTATGCCTCCGGGCTATTGAAGGTCGGTGAGGGCACCGCCGCCGATCGCGTCGTTCGCCTTGCGGCAAGGGCGGGGAAGCCCTTCTTTTCTGCTGGCGTCAGGGTGCGCGGGCAGGAGGATCTGCACAGCCGCAAGGTGCTTGCCTTCGCCGGCATCGCCGATCCGACCAAGTTCTTCCGCACTGTCGAGACGCTTGGGGCCGAAATCGTCGTCAGACACAGCTTCGGAGACCATGAGCATCCGGGCGACGACGAAGTTGCCGACATGCTCGACATCGCCTCGCGCGAGGGGTTGGAGATCGTCACCACATCGAAGGACTATGTCCGCCTCATCGGCCATCACGGGCGCGCCGACGAATTGCTGCAGCGCTGCAGGGTGATCGAGATCGATATGGTCTTTGACGATCCGCAGGCTCCGGCCCTGATTATCGACAGGGCCATTGCAGCCGCGCGTGAGCGCCGCTTGCGGGAAAAGCGCGACAGCAAAGCAGCTTAAAGCCAGGTCCGGTTATTCAGCGTGGAAAATCAGCGCTTCTGATTGGGAAGAGCGCCGGCGCGCTTTTCAGCTTCGAGCGAAGTGATGACGTCGGCATAGGGCTCCTGGCGGGCGACGCTCCAGTAGCGCAGCTCATCAAGCGCGATATGCTTGCCGGTCATCGCGCAAACGACATAGGAGCCCGGCATCAGGATCTGGAAATCGCCGTCGAGATAGCGAATCTTCGCCTCGCGGTTTCCATGTCCTTCGAAAAGATTCATCTGACGCCGTCCTTGATCTGTGTCATCCGTTTGCCATACCGCACTACAGCGCCGCGCGTCAAATACGACGCGCAAAGGCCGCTACAGCACCTTAAAGCTGCTGCACAATTTTATCCTTAAATCGATTTCGACCTAAGGACAAAATTATGCAGCAGACGCGACTTTTCCAGACTATTTCCCGGAAAAGTTCCTTGTCGAAGACGGTAGGCGTCAGCTGCGCCCGAAGAGCCGTTCGATGTCCGTAAGCTTCAGCTCTATATAGGTCGGTCTGCCGTGATTGCACTGTCCGGAGCCGGGCGTTGCCTCCATCTGCCGCAAAAGCGCATTCATCTCTTCCGGCCGCAGGCGCCGGCCTGAGCGCACCGAGCCGTGGCAGGCCATGGTTGCCGCGACATATTCCAGCTTGGCGGCAAGGCCAGAGGCCGTATCCCATTCGGCGATCTCGTCGGCGAGCTGCCGGACGAGGCCCTGTGCATCGACCTCGCCGAGCATCGCCGGCGTTTCCCTTACGGCGACAGCGCCAGGCCCGAACCGTTCGATCGCAAGCCCGAGTTCGCCGAGTTCTTCGGCAAACACCATCAGCCGGTCGCAATCCTCTTCCGGCAGGTCGATGATCTCCGGGATGAGCAGGACCTGCGAGGGCAAGCGCTTCGAATGCAGGGCCTTGCGCATGGCCTCGAACACCAGCCGTTCGTGTGCGGCGTGCTGATCGACGATGACGAGCCCGTTCTCCGTCTGGGCGACGATATAGTTCTCGTGCAGTTGCGCGCGGGCGGCGCCTAGGGGAAAGCGGGCCGGCTCCTCGGCCCGCATCGGCTCCGCTGATGGTGCCGGCTCGGCACGAGCGGTGGGCATGGCAAGTCCCTCGAAGGCGGCTTGCGGCCTCTCGGCAAAGCCGTAGCTTGCCGCTGCCGCACTTCGCTCGTAGGGGCGAGACGGCGATGTTTCCGCCGTCCATGAGGTTGGAGCCGGTGAGGGCCGCCAACCCGGCTGAAAGCCGGAACGGCCGGCGGTAAATGCCCGCAGCATGCCGTCCGCGCCGGTCGTAGCGGCTCGATCGCCCTCGCGTGCCAGAGCTTCGCGGACGGCGCCGACGATCAGGCCGCGTACGAGGCCGGGATCGCGGAAGCGCACATCGGATTTCGCTGGATGCACATTGACGTCGACCAGCGCCGGATCGAGCGTCAACGAAAGGACGGCAATAGGATAGCGTCCGGAGGGGATGGTCTCGGCATAGGCGCCGCGGATCGCCGACAGGATCAGCTTGTCCTGCACCGGCCGGCCGTTGACGAAGGCGTATTGATGCGCGGAGTTGCCGCGATTGAAGGTCGGCACGCCGGCAAAGCCCGTGAGGCTGACGTCCTCGCGCACGGCATCGAGCGCGATGGCATTGTCCTTGAAATCGGCACCGAGGATCTGCGCCATGCGGGCGAGATGATCATCGCCGGTCGCGGGAAATTCGAGCGTCGAGCGGTCGCTGCCCGAGAGCACGAAACGCACGCGCGGAAAGGCGATCGCCATGCGCTTGACGATTTCGGTAATCGCGGCTGCCTCGGCCTTCTCGGTTTTCAGGAACTTCAGGCGGGCGGGTGTCGCAAAGAACAGGTCGCGCACCTCGACGATCGTGCCGGGATTGGCGGCCGCTGGGCGCAGATGCAGAACCTTGCCGCCGGCAACCGCGATCTCGGCGCCGCCGGCCGCACCCACCCTGCGGCTGGCAATCGAAAGCTTCGCCACCGAGCCGATGGAGGGCAGGGCCTCGCCGCGGAAGCCGAGGGTGCGGATATCCTCCAGTGTCTCGGAGATCTTCGAGGTGCAGTGGCGCCGGACTGCAAGCTCCAGATCCGCCTCTTCCATGCCGGAGCCGTTATCGCTCACCCTCAGCAGTGCCTTGCCGCCGCCGGCGGTCGCGATCTCGATACGGGTCGCACCGGCATCGAGCGCGTTTTCGATCAACTCCTTGGCGGCGCTCGCCGGGCGCTCGATGACTTCGCCGGCGGCGATCTGATTGATCAGGGTCTCGGAAAGTTGCTTGATGGCCATGCTTGCATTCTCGTGGATTCGCGGCGGTGTGGGAAGAGGAAAGGCGCTCGGCACGCGCTTACCCACCCGTTTCCCACCCGTGCTTTGTTAAGAAATTTAATCAATGTTTAAGGGAATGATGACAGGTTGCGAGACAGAACTTGAAATGACCGCAAGTGGCGCGTTTCGTGCATGCTGACGGCTCTTGATGGCAGGTTGGTGGCCATCAGTCAAAATGGAGCCAGGCGCCATCTGCTTCAAGTACCAAGGCCAGCATGCAATTTCCATGAATCCGTCTTGCAGAGCGAATGCCGCCCTGTCGATTTGCCGTGTTGTGAAACTGGTTGAGCGTAGGAATCCGACGAATGACTGCCGAGATTGAAAAGGCAGCTTTGGCAATGATGACGGCTGATGCGCCTTTCGGCGGCAGTCTGCAGACGATGTTCTTCGACGCCTTTTGCGATGGTCTCTCCAGCGCCTTTTTCGCCTATGACAAGAACGACCTCCTGCTGTTCGCTAGCCGTCAGGTTCTGAATTTTTTCCCGATTGAGCCGGAATTCCTGCAACCCTCCACGCGGCTGCGCGACTTTCTGAGCGCCGTCTTCGATACGGGCGTGCGCTATCAGCGCCACCAGACCAAAACGGCTGCCAATCGCGACGATTGGATATCGCAGCGCATAGCCACCCATTGGCGCGAGCGCTTCGAGACGACCGAGCATTTCACCGGCGACCGCTGGGTGCGCATCCTCAATCGGCGGCTGTCGTCGGGTATCGGCTTCTGCATCATCTCCGACGTTTCGGAAGTCAAGAAACGCGAGGAGCAGTGGCGCATCGACATGGAACGTGTGCAGCTGACCGAGGATATTCTCGACAATCTGCCCTTTCCGGTTTTCGTCAAGGACCAGAACCTCGTCTACGTCGCCGTCAACCGGGCGTTTTGCGACAAGTACCAGACGGCGGCAGATGAAGTGCGCGGTCGCAAGAGCATCGATATCTTCTCCACCGACCTTGCCAACCGCTTCCATGAGAGCGACCGGCATGTGATCGAAACCGGCGAGATGTCGATCTCGCGGCAGCGCCAAATCGCCCGCGACGGCGTCGAACGCGACATCGTCACCCGCAAGCAGCGTATCGGCAAGCCGGGGCGCTATTTCCTGGTCTGCACCATGCAGGACCTGCCCAAGGATGGCGCCGATTTCGACGAATTCGCGCTGGCATCGAGCATCCGGGAAAACAGCGATCGCTCCTATCGCCGCGCCTATGTTCCGATGGTCGCGCTGCAGACTATTTCGCGCCGTCCGGCCGCCATGGAAACCTTCGTTCCGGAGAATTTCAGCGGCCGCAAGGTGCTCGTGGTCACGCCTGATTTCGCTGCTGAAACCGCGGCCCTGAAGATGCTCGAGAAATACGGCTTCGAAGCGTGTGTCGTTCACAACGAGAATGAAGAGGCGGCATTTCTGGACGTGGCAAGCGAGCACGGCGTCAAGATCGACCTCGTCATCGTCGACAATCAGCTCGGCAAGCGCGGGATCGAGCTGGCCGAGCGGCAGAACCTCGCCGCGCTGTCGTTGAACGGATCGCAGCTTGCAGCCGAGCTTGCCTTCCTGATTGCGCGTCATTTCAATCGCAACATCCGCGGCGAGCTTGGCGAGATCACGGAGTCAGGGCTTACGCCCGAATGGCGGCGTGTGAACGGCGAGGAAGGCCGCGCGCAGATCCTGGTCGCCGAGGACAATGACATCAACCAGATCGTCTTCTCGCAGATCCTCGAGGGATTGGGATACAGCTATGTGATCGCCGCAAGCGGCGACGAGGCGGTACGCCTGTGGCAGGAGCATCGTCCGGAATTGATCCTGATGGACATTTCGTTGCCGGGGCTGAATGGCTTTGAATCCACCCGGCTGATCCGTGGAGCGGAAAAGGGCAGCGGCTCCCATACGCCGATCATCGGCGTGCTGACACAGGCTTTCGAGCGTGACCGCAAGGAATGCGCGGAGGTCGGCATGGATGACGTCATCCTGAAGCCGGTTAGTCCCGATATCATCGAGACGGTATTCCAGAAGCATATGCGCGGTGCCCTGAAGGCGCAAAATAGATAAATGTTACAATGATATCACCTCCGACGGCAACTTATCGCCGGCGCCGAATGACTGTCGTCTTGGCATCCTTTGTTAAGACTTCCTCGGCATGCTTTTCCCCCGGGTGGAGAAAAGGTCGGAACCAAATATGAAATCGACTGAGATGCTGCCGGGACCAGTCAGTCAGGAGCCGCAGGCAATCGCTTATACCGATCCGCTCACTGGATTGGGTAATCGCTATCGCATGCGCGAGCGTGCGCGCGCGCTTTCGCTCGAGCGTGCCGGCGATCCCGCACCCTTTACGATCGGGATTGTCAATCTCGATGCCTTCAAGCCGATCAACGACCTGTTCGGCGTCGAAGCTGGCGATGAAATCCTCTGCCAGGTTGCCCATCGCCTCAAGGCCTGCATACCCGACGGCGCGATGGTGACGCGTCATGACGGTGATGAATTCGCTTTTGTACTGCCGCTTGTCTTCGAACGCGTCGGTGCCGAGAAATTCGGGCAGATGATCCGTGAAGTGCTGTCGGCGCCCTATGATCTCGGCGACCGCAATGTCCGCCTTTCCGCCTCCTTCGGCTTTGCCATCCACCCTTTCGCCGGAGAAGAATTCGACGATCTCCTGAAAAATGCCGATACGGCACTCTATCGCTCCAAGCGTCGCGGTCGCGGTCAGATCACGGTCTATTCCAGAGAGATCGCGCAGGAAATGAAACGGGCGACGCAGCTCGAGCAAGCGCTGCGCAATGCCATCATTTCCGACTCCATCGACGTGCATTTCCAGCCGATCGTCTCGCTTGCCAACAACATGGTTCTCGGTTTCGAGGCCCTGGCGCGCTGGAACGATCCGGATCTCGGCTTCGTCTCACCGGCTGTCTTCGTGCCGCTTGCCGAGGAACGAGGCTTCATCGATGCGTTGTCCGAAACGCTGCTACGAAAGGCGGCGGAGGCAGCACTCTCGTGGCCGCGCGAGCTGTTTCTGTCCTTCAACCTGTCCTCCGCACAGCTGATGGACCCCGGCACCAGCAGCAGCATCCTCGCCATCCTGACGCGCGCCGGCCTGGACCCGCATCGCCTCGAACTTGAGATCACTGAAACCGCGGTCATGAGCTCGGCCGATACGGCCCATCGCATCATCGCCGATCTTCGCGCGGTTGGCGTGCGCATCTCTCTCGACGATTTCGGCACCGGCCAATCCAGTCTGGGACGCCTGCGCGAATTCATCTTCGACAAGGTCAAGATCGATCGGGCTTTCGTCTCACGCATGAATTCGGACAGGGCGTCCGAACATATCATCAAGGCTGTTCTTGCCATGTGCGAGGGGCTTGAACTGCGGGTGGTCGCGGAGGGCATAGAAGAACATGCCGAAGCCGCGAAGCTGAAGGCGCTCGGCTGCGCCATGGGCCAAGGCTATTATTTCGGAAAACCGGTCGACAGCACTGCGACGCTTCGTTACCTGCAGACCCATTATTTCGATCTCGCCAACGAACGCGAAATCGCCTGAGCCAGACATTCGAAGAAAGCGGCGGCCGATGAGGGCCGCCGCTTCCGCATTTCATCTGGCCGATGTTTTCTTGTCGCCAATATTTACTTGTTGGTCGACGAAGTGGTCGTGCTGTCCGTTCCCGGCATGGTTGACGAGCCTGACGAGCTGGCCGCCTTTTCGGAGGCCTGCATCGAAAGCGTCTTGAATTCCGGTGCGGACTTCAGGGCATCGGCCGTTTCGGTGGTCGTCAGCTTGATGGTGCCATCCTGGGCATTCTGGGTGGCGTTGATCTTATCGAACGGAACGGCGACGTTTTTCTGGCCCATGCCAAGGAAACCGCCGACGCCGACGACTGCGGCGACGACACCGCCCTGCTTTTGCAGGATCAGGTCGTTGATGCTACCGATGCTTTCGTTCTGACCGTTATAGACCGACTGGCCCATATAGGTCCTCGCGCTGATCTGGTCAGCGGACTGCACGGTCAGATAGCCACCGGCTTGGTCTGTCCCCGTTGCCGGGGCAGGGGCCTGAGCGCTTTTCTGTGTCGACGAGCTGTCCGGCTTGGTGGCATCCGGCGTTGCCGGCGCGGACTGCGTCACCGGTGCATTATTGCCGCTACCCCCATTCGATGGCTGTTGCGCTTGGGCAAAAGCCATGGGTGAAAGTACGGATGCCGTAGCAAAGATTGCGCCTGCGGCGACAGAAGTGAAGAGTTTCCCAGTCATCGTGAACCTACCTTTCATTCTGATGGGCATGCTTAATCAACGCGCATGCTTACCAGCGCGAGTGGAACCTTTGTGGTGCCGACCGTTATCGTACCGGTCTTAAAGGCAATGGCTCAGGTAGGTTTTGGTTCCGTCAAAAGTTGTAGAAAATCGCCTCGCGCAGCTCGGAAACAAAAGGAATATGCTGTAAAATCAGCAAATTACCGCTTCAAAGGACAACCAGAAAGATTGATGGGATGACAGGGCGGTTCAATGCAGGTTTCAATTTTGCGCCCGGTCGAGCCATCTTTCGGTCCTGCATTGTCGGTCGAAACAATACCGCCTTCAGCGCCGAGCGGCTGAAGGCGGGCCTCAATCAAAGCTTGTATGGCGGGTCGAAAACGCCTCTGACGGTCGGGCCGAGTTCCAGAAGCGCGCCGGCCTGAGGCTGCATGGAGCGGGCTTCCTCGTCCAGCCCTTCCCAGGCGGTCGTCACGGCCAGCCGGTCTGCATTCTTGCCGATAAAGGCCGGGCAGGAGGGCTGCATCGCGGGCACGCGATAGCGCTCGATGCGCAGTCCGTCCGGGCTGTATTTGTCAACGAAGCCGGAGCCCCAGCGCGCATTCCAGATATAGCCGTCCGCATCGCAGACCGAACCGTCTAGGCCGCCCGGATCTTCCATGCTGTCGACCATGACGATCGGTTCTCCCGTCGGAAGTCCCGTCTCGGGATCGACGAGCACACGCATGAGCTGGCTGACGCGGGTATCGGTGAAATAGCCGATCGTACCATCTGGCGAGAAGCAGATGGAATTCGGGATACTGATCTGGTCGAAGATCTTGGTGACCTTGCCGCCGGCGACATGATAGATCGCGCCCGCCTGCATTTCCGCGCGCTTGCCCATGGTGCCGATCCAGAGCGATCCGGAAACATGTGTGCGGCCGTCATTGGATCGGTTTTCCGGCTTATCGGCCTCGATGGCCGCATAGAAGCTCAGCTCGCCGGTCGCGATATCGCGTAGGAACAGACCTTGTTCGGTGGCGATCATCTGTCGTTCTGCATCGACGCGGGCCAGCACGCTCGCCATCATCGGCAGCTCGTGAACCTGTTTCTTGCCGGTCGGCAGGTGCAGTTCGTGCAGTTCCTTGCCGAGGATGTTGAACCACCAGACGGTGTCCGTATCGGGGTCGTAGGTCGGGCCTTCTCCCAGGACGGAGGAGGTGTTGCAGAGAATATTGCCCTGGAAATCATGAATATCGGTCATAGATCAGGCTCCTATGGCTGCATCATAGGCATAAATGGTGGTCTTGGCGCGTTCGACAACCTCTGCGGCGGTCATTCCCGGCTTGTAAAGACTGGTGCCGAGACCGAATGCCAGGATACCGGCCTTGGTGTAGTCAGCGAAATTCTTGTCCGAAACGCCGCCGACTGCGGCAATGACCAGCTCGGGCGGCAGAACAGCGCGAATGGCGGTAATGCCGGATGCGCCGAGCACGCCGGCGGGGAAGAATTTGAGACCGGTGGCGCCGGCGCGCGCGGCAGAAAGCGCTTCCGTGGCGGTGAAGACGCCCGGCATCGTCACCATGCCCTTGTCACGAGCACGGCTGATGACCGCAGGCTCGACATTCGGCGTCACCAGCAGCTTGCCGCCGGCGCCATCCAGTCTGTCGACGTCTTCCACCGTCAGCACCGTACCGGCGCCGATCAGGCAATCGGCCGGTGCCATCTTGGCGGCGATTTCGATGGAGCGGAACGGTTCCGGCGAATTCAGCGGGATTTCGATCGCCGTGAAACCTGTCTCGATCAGCGCGCCGACGATATCGGCCGTTTCCTCCGGCTTGATGCCGCGAAGAATGGCGATGAGCGGGCGCTTCATGGGCGGGAAGGGGATGCGGGTCGTCATCAGCTTTTGCTTTCTTTATTGAACCAGATCGCTTCGGCCGCAGCGGAAAGTCCGCGACGGACGGCGGCATCGGCATCGATGGTCTTGTAGGTGAGGGATAGGGCGCGGAATGCGTCTTCATAGAGAGCCTGGAGGCGGCCGGAGGCGACGAGCGTGATGGCCGCATTCTGCCCTGCCGAAGCGAGTGCACCGGCGATTTCCGTACCGATCAAGGTGCCGGAGATCAGCGCCTGCGCGCCGGCGGCCGTAAGCCCGTTCAGGAGCTGACCGGAGCGGGCGGTGAACAGCAGGTTGGTGACGAGCGCCGGCTTGTCCGCTGCCATCTTGAGGGCGGCTTCGAATGCTTTCGTATCGGCCGGCATGTCGGCAGCGCCGGCGACGGCATGCGACAGGATGCTGTGCTTGGTGATGACGTCGAAAAGTTCGCCGGTCATGAAGGTTGAGAAGCCCGTCACCTGGCCGTCGAGAACACGCACCCATTTCGAATGCGTTCCCGGCATGCAGACGAGCTGTTCGCCCTTGGCATCGGCAGCAATCGCGCCGAGCAATTGCGTCTCCTCGCCACGCATGACGTCGGGCACCTGCTGGCTGCGCTGTGCCAGACCCGGCAGGATGCGCACGTCGCGGAATTGTCCGGGCACGGAAACGGCGCCGGTGAGGATTGCGGCAAGCGAGGTCGGCGTGTCGATATAGCCGGCTTCCACCCAGCCCTGGCGTGCTCCGGCCATGCCGCAGACGATGACGGGAATGGCGGCCGGCGCGGATACGGCGTCGAGATGCGACTGCAAAACCTTGGCAAAGCCGGTCTGGGCCGCCGTGGTCATGCCTTCGCTGCTGCGGCGCTCTGCGAGAATGCTGCCGTCTTCGCCGATCAGCCACAGCCGGAAACTGCTGGTACCCCAGTCCACTGCGACATATGCGGGCTTAGTCATGAGAAATGCTCCAAGTCTTACGTCAGAAATCTTAAGGTTAGAAAATACCGCCATCGACGGTGATGGCTTGTCCGGTCATGGCACCGGAGCAGTCCGAGGCCAGAAAGAGCACCGGCCCGACGAGATCGTCAGCGCTCAGCACGCGCTTCAGGCATTGCCGGTCTATCGTCTTGGCCATGCCGTCCTCGGTCAGCCAGAGGTCGAGCTGTCGCTGGGTGACGATCATGCCCGGCAGAACGGCGTTGACGCGGATATTCTCGGGGCCGAAGCGACCGGCAAAGCTCTTGGTCAGCCCGATGATGCCGGACTTCGCGGTTGCGTAGGAGGCGAGCTGCGGCGGATTCATCTTGAAGACGATCGAGGAGAAGTTGATGATCGCCCCGCCGCCGGCAGCCCGCATCCCGGGTGCCGCCGACTGCGAGACGAAGAATACCTGTTTCAGGTTGATCGCCTGGCTGTTGTCCCAATAGTCCTCGGTCATGGTGTCGATGTCGTGCCGGTCGTCCCAGGCCGCATTGTTGACGAGGACGCGGATCGCGCCGAGATCGGACTCGACCGCTGCAACCGTGCTTTTGATCGCGCCGACATCGCGCAGGTCGGCGTGGTAGAAGGAAACGGGATGCGCCGATTGGCCCGAAAGCTTGGCCGCCAATGCCTTGCTGGGTTCCTCGGCGATATCGATGAAGGCGACCTTTGCACCCTGTTTTGCGAAGGCTTCCACGAGGCTTGCGCCGATGCCTGAGCCGCCGCCGGTAACGAGGACGATGCGATCTTTCAGATCGGGAAATTGCGCCTGAGTATCTGTCAAGTGGTTTCCTCCCGGATCAATCGAAAGTTCCATTATTCGGAACATAATTTGACTATATGGAATTATTGATCTACCCTCTCACGCTGTCAAGGATAGTGCGGCTCTGCCAGAGATAAATGAATGAGCGTCGATCTGGGTTCAGGGGACAGCAAAAATAAAACGCGTCGCGACCGGGAAACCGGAACGCTGGGAAAGCTCGTCTCCCTGCTCGATCTTGTCGCGCTCGCCGATGGACCGATGCGCTTTACCGACATCCTCTCGCTCTCCGATCAGCCGCGCGGCACATTGCACCGTCAATTGTCGCATCTTGTCGAGGAAGGGCTTCTGGAGGTCGACCGCGACGGTCGCTATCTGATCGGGTTGCGGCTCTTGACGCTTGCCTCGCGCAGCTGGGCGCGCAACGAGTTTCGCGCGGTTGCCGAGCCACATCTGCATGGGTTGCAGGAGGTGACCGGTGAAACCGTCCATCTTGGCGTCCTGCGCGGCACGGAGGTCATCTATCTCGACAAGGTCGAGGGTCGGCAATCCATACGCATGTATTCGCAGGTCGGCAATGCATCTCCGGCCTATTGTACCGGTGTTGGCAAGGCAGCACTCTCCGCGCTCGATGATGCCGAGCTTGAAGCGAGAATCTCAAGCCTCGAATATCGCCCCTATACAGAGCATACGTTTCGCAATGCCTTAGAGCTGCTCTCCGATGTTTCGGAAATCAGGGCGCGAGGCTATGCCTTCGATCTGGAGGAGCATGAAAGCGGCATTTGCTGCGTTGCTGCCCCGATCCGTTCCGATGACGGTCATATGCTGGCCGGCGTCTCGGTGACCGGCCCGGCCTATCGTGTCACACTGGAAAAGTTGCAGGCATGGGCGCCTTTGGTGGTTGCCACTGCTGATTCGATTAGGACGGACATGCGCAACCGGATGGGGCCTAAGCGCTGACTCCATAAATTTCGCGCAAAGGCTGTCCGAAACTTACGGATTTAATGCTGTTCGCGCCTGACCTTAGCGAAATTGCCCGTTTATCTTGAATTTTACTGTTGAGATATGCGGAAGAACTGCCATTATCCCCAAGTGATTATTGGAATCATACAGGATTTGGTGAGGTGTTGAGCGGACATAATAGTAACGGGCGTTGATGCAGTCACGGTTTTGAAAAACTATATTTTGCCGAGCGGCTGATATCGGCTGCCGTATGATAATCGTGAGGGGCAAGAGACGGAAGTTTCGTATTTTTTCCCTCTTTTACATAAAGAAGACTGATGATGGCGGCATTGATACAGGCGGGCATGTCCCCTCGTGGCGAGGACTTTATCGAGGAAATCAGCAGGCTTAAGACGCAGTTCGATGTGTTCCGTTTCATGAAGGGGCTGACGGAGGCCTATCGTTGCCGCGCCTTCATGGTTCTCAATCTGCCGCCTATTACGTCCTCGGACTTGCAAAGCAATTCAGTCATCAACAACTGGCCGGCGGAATTGTTGTCGATCTACGATCAGGAAAATCTGTTGTCGACCAGCCCCGCGCTGCAACGTCTGCGCCGTTCCACGCTACCCTTTGTTTATGAGGTGGCGACAAGCCCCAACCGCGAAGAGAGCAAGTCGCAGCTCGTGGTGGCTCTGTTTGAACGTTTCCGCATGACGCGCTTCGTTTATTTCCCGACCCACGATGCCTCCGGTCTTCGCGGCGCTATTTGTCTGGCCGGTGACCGCGAGCTATTTTCGGTGGAAGAGATCAAGGACCTTTTCTATATCGCAGTTCACGTTTTCGACCGGCTTGCCGAAATCCGCAATCTTGATGTTCGCGTTGTCGATGCCCTGACCGACCGGGAGATCGATTGCCTGAACTGGACGGCAGCCGGAAAGACCAGCGCCGAAATCGCCGAAATCCTGTCTCTGTCCGAACATACGGTCAATCATTACCTCAATCGTGCCACCAAGAAGCTCGATACCGTCAACCGTACGCAGGCCGTCGCCAAGGCCTTGCGCGTCGGCTTGATCAAATAATGACATCGTCGTCTCGATGCGATGATCGAGATTCGAGCAGCGTGTGAATGAATTTTGTGCGCTGCGAATAAAATATGACGAAGCCAATAGCGATGATCTACCATGCCGATTCAGGTGTGGTTTGGAATAAGTGATTGAAATATTTTAGTTTTACGGATTTGTTGAAAACTGGCACGCTTCCTGCTTCTAAAAGGGCAGAGGTCCAGAGGGGACTTTGATAACAGCGCCGATGAAACGTGCGCGGATCAAACGACCGTCGCCGATGCCCATCGCCCTAGCTTCTCCCGGCGAAGGGATCGGCGGCGGTTGTTGCTTATTTAACACGCTTAGCAAGTTCGGGCGCGCTCGTGGGACGATTTTCGCGCCTTCGCCCTATTCCTTTCAGACGGGTGTTCTATGTCGGCCGACGATCATGTCTTCCCGAACTGGGAGAGCGTTGCGGCTGGTAAGGGTTCTTCATGGACCCGGCGGACCTGCCGGCCGCAACGAAGACGCATTTTATCGACGGCGTCCCGAATTTCGTTTGGCGAAGTCCCGCCTCTCTACTATCTAAACCAGAATGATTTCGGAAAGCGCCCGCCCGATGCAGCGCTGCCGAAAAGGATTCTGCAGTGAGGATGAAATGGCTGACATCACCAAGGAACAGGTGCTGGAAACGTTGAAGACGGTTCGCGGCCCCGACCTGGAGCACAATATCGTCGAGCTCGGCATGGTGTCGGATGTCTTCATTTCCGATGGCAAGGTCTATTTCTCCATCACCGTTCCAGCCGAACGTGCCAAGGATCTGGAGCCGATGCGTCTTGCGGCCGAGCGGGTCATCAAGGATATGCCCGGTGTCAAGGGCGCCCTCGTCGCCCTGACGGCCGACAAAAAGGCCGGTGCTCCGGCGCCCCGGCCTGCGCCCGCACAAGCTGCCTCGCACGGCCATTCACATCCTCATCAGCACGCGCCGCAACAGCCGCCTCGCGCCGCCAAGATCGGCGTTCCGGGCGTCAAGGCCATAATCGCGGTCGCCTCCGGCAAGGGTGGCGTCGGCAAATCGACCACCGCAGTTAATCTCGCGCTAGGCCTCTTGGCCAACGGCCTGCGCGTCGGCATTCTGGATGCCGATATCTACGGCCCCTCGATGCCGCGCCTCCTGAAGATTTCCGGACGCCCGACGCAGATCGACGGGCGCATCATCAATCCCATGGAGAATTACGGCCTCAAGGTCATGTCGATGGGCTTCCTCGTCGAAGAGGAGACCGCGATGATCTGGCGCGGGCCGATGGTGCAATCGGCGCTGCTGCAGATGCTGCGTGAGGTTGCCTGGGGCGACCTCGACGTGCTCGTGGTGGACATGCCGCCCGGCACTGGCGACGTGCAGCTGACCATGGCGCAGCAAGTGCCGCTTGCCGGCGCCGTCATCGTCTCGACGCCGCAGGACCTGGCGCTGATCGATGCGCGCAAGGGCCTCAACATGTTCCGCAAGGTCGAGGTTCCCGTCCTCGGCATCGTCGAGAACATGAGCTATTTCATCGCGCCGGATACCGGTGCACGCTATGATATTTTCGGCCATGGTGGCGCGCGCAAGGAAGCCGAGCGCATCGGCGTGCCTTTCCTCGGTGAAGTGCCGCTGACCATGGGCATCCGCGAGACTTCGGATGCTGGCACGCCGCTTGTCGCCGCCGAGCCGAACGGGGTGGTAGCCGGCATATATCGCGAGATCGCTGCCAAGGTCTGGAAGCAAGTGGCAGGCGCACCACATCGCGCGGCGCCATCGATCGTATTTGAATAATTCACAAAGACATCCGGGCTTTCCGTATAGTGACGGATTGTCTTGTCGGCATCCTGTGCTATGACTTCGCAAGTTTAGCCAAACTGCGGTGAAATCGCGCAATGAAGAGGTTGTGACTTGATTCTTTGCGAGCTTTGCTGCATATGCGCCGCCGGCGTGGAACTGGTCGAGCATTTCCGATGACCGCCCTCCGCCGCATGGTGGTTTTATTTCGTCCGAGCAGGCGGCTTCGCCAGGACGGGCGAAGGATTGGTACAGCAGCGCAATGGAACATGGACACGGATTCCCGGCCAGACCGGCGGGATACGACCGGGGTTTTATGAGCTTTTTTCATTGGCCATTGGTGGGATCGCAGCGAGTGCGCGCAACGTGCCTCGACCTTAGCGTCGTCTCCGCTGCTGCGGGAGCGAGCAGTTGATAACTGCCTATTGCTCAGATTCCAAGCCGCTTCAGCTCCCCGATCTCTCGGCCGCCGACCGCTTGCCTGACAATGCCATCTGGATCGATATGGTCGATCCCACGCGTGAGGAAGAAGCCAATATCGAGCGCCTGCTTGGGCTCGAGGTTCCCACGCGCGAGGACATGAAGGACATCGAGCCGTCGAGCCGCCTCTATGTCGAAAACGGCTCCGTCTTTCTCACGGCGTCGCTGTTGTGGAAGGCCGACACCAATCTGCCGATGCTCACCGATGTCGCCTTCATCCTGACGGGGCATCGGCTGGTCACCATCCGCTATGCGCAGCCGAAGTCCTTCGCACTCTTCATCGCGGCGCTGCAGCGCATTCCGCAGGAGCGCCGTACGGGTATCGCGCTTCTTGCCAAGCTTCTCGAAACCATCGTCGACCGTACCGCCGAGGTCCTTGAACAGACCGTTGCGGGTATCGATATATTGTCGGTGCACGTGTTCGGCGATCGCGTAAAGAAGATCCGCCGCCCGGGCAACTATCTCGAAGAAAAGCTCAAGGACATCGCAGGCTATCACCGTACGCTCAGCAAGGTACGTGACAGCCTGAGTTCGCTGTCCCGGCTCTTGACCTTTCTTCATGCCATACCCGCCATGCAGCAGGACCAGGAGGCCAGGGAACTGTGTCGCAATGTCTCGCGGGATGTACAGTCACTGTCGGAGCACGCCTCCTTCGTCGCGGGAAACATCACCTTCCTGCTGGATGCATCGCTCGGGCTGATCAATATTGAGCAGAACGCCATCATCAAGATCTTCTCGATCGCTTCCGTGGTGTTCCTGCCGCCGACACTCGTGGCGTCCGTCTATGGCATGAATTTCGAGCACATGCCCGAACTGCATTTTGCCTACGGTTACCCGACATCGTTGTTGTTGATGGTGGTTTCCGCCATCGTTCCGTTTTTCTTTTTTCGCTGGAAAGGCTGGCTCTGAGAGTCTAGTGATCCTGAATGTCTAACGAAACCCATCATTCTCCCGACGGGAAAATGAACGCTCGTAAGCTCGCATACCTCGCGCTCGGTTCGATTGGCGTGGTTTATGGCGATATCGGTACGAGCCCGCTCTATGCCTTTCGCGAAGCACTGAAGCCGGTGGCCGCTGACGGTCTGACGCGCGGCGAAGTCATCAGCGTTGTCTCGCTGATGTTCTGGACGCTGACGATCATCGTCACGATCAAATATGTCCTTTTTCTGCTCCGCGCAGACAACGACGGCGAAGGCGGCACCTTGTCGCTTCTCGCGCTGTTGATGAAGACGGCGAACGGCCACACCGCCATCCTGATGCTGCTGGGCCTTTTGGGTGCGGCCCTTTTCCTCGGCGACGCGATGATTACACCAGCGCTTTCGGTCCTTTCAGCTGTCGAAGGTCTGAAGCTCGTCACGCCGCAACTGTCGGATTATATCGTGCCCATATCGGTCGCGATCCTGGCGCTGCTTTTTGCCATCCAGTCACATGGCACCGGCGCGGTCGCCCGCTTCTTCGGCCCGATCACGGCGCTTTGGTTCATCGTCATGGGCGTTGCCGGCATCATGCACATTTCCGATGACTACAGCATTCTGGCGGCGCTCAATCCCTGGTATGCGGTGAGCTTCCTCCTGCGGGAAGGCTTTCTTGGCGTCGTGGTTCTCGGCGCGGTATTCCTGACCGTGACGGGCGCGGAAGCGCTCTATGCCGACCTTGGCCATTTCGGCCGCCGTCCGATCCAGTGGGCCTGGTTCGTGCTGGTGTTTCCGTCGCTGACCTTGAACTATTTCGGCCAGGGCGCTCTGGTGCTGCGCGATCCCATGGCCATGTCGGACCCGTTCTTCCTGATGTATCCGCACTGGGCGATCCTGCCGGTGGTCATTCTCGCCACCATGGCGACGATCATCGCCAGCCAGGCCGTCATCACGGGTGCTTTCTCGCTCACGCGTCAGGCGATTCACCTCGGCTTCCTGCCGCGCATGGAAATTCTCTTTACCTCCGAGACCAATACCGGGCAGATCTTCCTGCCATCGGTAAACACAGTCTTGTTCTTCGGCGTCATCTTCCTCGTCCTGGCCTTCAAGACCTCGGACGCGCTGGCAACGGCCTATGGTATTTCGGTGACCGGCGCGATGGTCGTCACCTCGATCATGGCGTTTGAATTCGTCCGTGTCCGCTGGAACTGGACGCTGCCGATGGCGGTTGCCGTGCTCACGCCGCTCTTGCTGCTGGAATTCGTCTTCCTCGGCGCCAACCTCTTGAAGATCCATGACGGCGGCTATGTTCCGGTCATGATCGCGACGGCCTTCACCGTCATCATGTGGACCTGGCGCCGCGGCACCTCGATCCTGATGGAAAAGACGCGGCACACCGATATCCCGCTGTCCTCCTTCGTCAGCTCCATCGAGCGCAAGAGCGATCATTCGCCCGCGCATGTGCCCGGTACGGCGATCTTCCTGACCAGCGATCCGGAATCTGCACCTGCCGCGCTGCTGCACAATCTGAAGCACAATCACGTCCTGCACGACAAGAACGTCATCCTGACGATCCGCACCGTCAACAAGCCGCGCGTCGCCCAGGAGGATCGCTATACCGTCGAAAAGGTCTCCGACCGCTTTTCGCGCGTCGAGCTGCGCTTCGGCTTCATGGAATCGCAAAACGTTTCCCAGGCATTGGCGACGCTGCGCAAGACGGGCCTGAAGTTCGACATCATGTCGACCTCCTTCTATCTCGGCCGGCGCAAGCTGGTGCCGGATGCGAAATCCGGTATGCCGCACTGGCAGGACAGGCTCTATATCGCGCTCGCCAACGCCGCGACCGATCCGTCGGACTATTTCCGCCTGCCGGCCAACCGCGTTGTGGAACTCGGCTCGCACGTCATCATCTGACGCGGATATTCTTGCTGCTTCTTCAAAAAGGCCTGGCGGATATCCGCCGGGCCTTTCATGTTTTGCGGATCATCGCATTCGTAACCATAGAATCGCCCGAATTAACCATCCATCAAGGTTAATGGGAGATTATTCCGGCTCCTAGTTTCGAGTGCCGTTTGGAGTCCGGTGTTGTCTCGCTCGCGTTATGCCAGCCGCAAATTGCGGTTCCTGCCACAAAACTGGACCTCTCCAGCTGTCTTCGGGCTTTGCGCCTGGCTTATTTTTCCATCGACAGCAGCCTATGGCGATCTTGCCGGCCTGCTTGCTGGGATCGATAGGGAAGGCGCCAATTGGCGCATGGTGATGACTGACTCGCCAGCCGGCTCCACCCATCAGGCGGAACTGGCCTTCGGTGACGTCAAGGCCTCCGCCGCCATTGGAGATGGTGGCCTCGTGTTGCCGGACGGGCGGCGGGTCGCGTTCCAGTCCGAACAGAAGGGCAGCGATCCCCGGCCGGATGAGGATCGCATCAATCGGCAGGATAAGAAGGGCAGAGTGGTGGCCGTCGAACCGATGCAGCCGCCGAAGGATTTTTCCGCAGGCTCTGTGCTGCAGCGCCAGAGCATGTTGTTTCGGCCGGAATCCGCGACCGGCGAGCGCACCGCATTCCTGAAGCCGAAGCTCGGCGGCAAGGAAATCCAGATCGCCACGGCCTTCTACAAGAAAGAGCCGCCGAAGCTGGACGATAGCGTGCCGGCCGATCTCGCCAATCTGGTCACCAATCAGAATGCCGATGTTCTGGCAGCGGCCTATGCCTCGCCGGCGCCGGACTATGCCCGTGTCTCGCCCTTCGATTCCATTCTCGCCAAGGATCAGGACGGCGAGGGCCGCTTCGTGCCGCAGATTGGCCCGAAGGATCATGCCTGGGCCGCCAATGTCCTGCCGCCATCGGTCTTCTCATCCGACGAGCAGCAATGCCTTGCGACCGGCATCTATTTCGAGGCGCGCGGCGAATCCGTGAAAGGGCAGGCCGCCGTCGCCCAGGTCATCCTTAACCGTGTCCGCAATCCCGCCTATCCGAAGACCATCTGCGGTGTCGTCTATCAGAACGAGGATTGGCACAATGCCTGCCAGTTCTCCTTTGCCTGCGACAACGTCAAGGAGCGCGTCAATTCTCCCGAACACTGGCGCATCGCCCGCCAGGTCGCTATGGCCGTCACTGCCGGTAAGATCTGGCTGCCGGAAGTCGGTTCCGCCACCCATTATCATGCTGTCTACGTCCGGCCGAAATGGGCGGCTGAAATGGTGAAGGTTGGCCGCATAGGCATGCATATCTTCTATAGGACCTATGGCGGCGGCTGGAGCTGAGGCGACCGGTTCCGGCTGATTGACGCCGCGGACAGGGTCGCTTCCCCTGGCAAAAAAGCCACAGGAAAGCAGGGGCTGAAGAGGATTCTTCGGCTCAGTTTTCAATCAATATGGCTCTTTCAGCCTAAGATCATGATTTAATTAGGCTAATTTATGGCTGGACAGATGACGTCTACGCCTTGACTATGCTTTTTCCTAAAACTATGTTGCGCGCGACTTCAAAACGGGCCGAAAGGTGGCGAAACCTGCTGTTCGTTTACGCGTTGACCGGGGTAATGGGATTACGCGCAACGAAAATGGGGAGGATGCCACCATGACGGATGACCGCGACGAAGGTCTGGAACAGCGGCGGGCGCAGCTGGGAGCCGAGTTGGCGAACAAGCGCGCTGCGGTGAGAGAGGATGAACGCGGGGAGGTTCGCGCCGAGGAGAGCCGTAAGGGCTATGCTCAGGCGATGAAGCTTTCCAGTGAGTTCATAGCCGCAATCATCGTTGGCGCTGTTCTGGGCTATGTCTTGGACCGTTTTCTCGGTACGACGCCGTGGGGCATGATTATCTTGCTGCTTCTCGGATTTTGTGCCGGCGTGCTGAACGTGCTGCGCTCCGCAGGCAAGGTGGCGACACCGATGCCGGAAGGGCGTGGGCCTGACAAGAAATGAGCGGAAGCAACGCTGCGGCGCTGTTTCCAGATGAGAAGCATCCGCTCGGTGGAGCGGAAAAATGAAAGAGAACAAGCGGTGGCAAACGATCCTACCCATCAGTTCCTGATCTTCAAGATTATCCCGATCGATATCGGCGGAATTGATTTTTCGTTCACCAACGCCTCGCTGTTCATGGTTGCCTCCGCAGTGATTTCCGCAGGCTTCCTTTATTTTGCCAGCGCGCCGCGCGGCGTCATCCCGACGCGCTCGCAGTCGGTGGCGGAAATGGCCTATGAGTTCATTGCCTCGATGCTGAAAGAGGGGGCGGGGACGAAGGGAATGAAGTTCTTCCCGCTTGTCTTCTCTCTCTTCATGTTCGTCCTGACGGCGAACCTGCTCGGCCTCGTTCCTTACTTCTACACCGTCACCAGCCAGATCATCGTGACGCTGGCGCTTGCACTGCTCGTCATCTTTACCGTTATTTTCTACGGCTTGATCAAGCATGGCTTCGGCTTCTTCAAGATCTTCGTCCCGCAGGGTGTTCCGGGCGTTCTTCTGCCGCTGGTGGTGGCGATCGAAATCATCTCCTTCCTGTCCCGCCCGGTTTCTCTCTCCGTTCGTCTTTTCGCCAACATGCTGGCCGGTCATATCACGCTTAAGGTGTTCGCAGGCTTCGTCGCCTCGCTCGGAGCACTCGGCGCGCTTGGCATCGGCGGGGCTGTTCTTCCCCTTATCATGACCGTCGCCCTCACCGGTCTCGAGTTCCTTGTCGCCTTCCTCCAGGCTTACGTTTTTGCGGTGCTGACTTGCATGTACCTCAACGACGCAATCCACCCGGGTGGCCACTAAGGATAAAGACATTGGCGTCTAACGGCGTCAGTCATTCACCGCACAACCATTTCAAAGGAGTTCAACATGGACGCGGAAGCAGCAAAGTTCATCGGCGCAGGTTTGGCTTGCTTTGGTATGGCCGGCACGGCTCTCGGCCTCGGCAATATCTTCGGCAGCTACCTGTCCGGCGCACTGCGCAACCCGTCGGCTGCTGACAGCCAGTTCGGCCGTCTGGTATTCGGCTTCGCCGTTACGGAAGCTCTGGGCATCTTCTCGCTGCTCGTCGCTCTCCTCCTGCTCTTCGCCGTCTGATCTCAGCGGCGTCATAGATCACGGTTCGCGAGCAGCGAGCCGTGATTCTTTGTATTTGCAGACCACCTGGAGGTGAGCATGTTTGTGACCCCGGCATATGCTGAAGAAGCACCGCCGGCCGCCGGAGCGGTGCACACGGAAACGGGTGCGCCGAATGAAGGCCATCACGGCGGCGTATTCCCGCCGTTTGACCATACGACGTATCCGTCACAGCTGCTTTGGCTGGTGATCACCTTCGTCATCTTCTACGTGGCCATGCAGAAGATCGTTATTCCGCGCGTCGGCAGCATTCTGGAAAGCCGGCACGACCGGATCGCCCAGGATATCCAAGAAGCCTCGCGTCTGAAGGCTGAAGCCGACGCCGCCGTCGCGACCTATGAAAGCGAATTGGCCGCTGCGCGCGCCAAGGCGAATTCCATCGGCGCCAGTGCCCGCGATGCCGCCAAGGTCAAGGCCGAGGAAGATCGCAAGGCGATCGAGGCAAGCCTGGCTGAGAAGCTCAAGGCCGCAGAAGGTCGGATCGCTGAAATCAAGGCGAAAGCCTTCGGCGATGTCGGCGCGATTGCAGAGGAGACGGCTGGTGCCGTCGTCGAGCAGCTGGTTGGCAATGTCGCCGGCAAGGCCGATGTCGCCTCTGCGGTTGCAGCAGCTGCCGCCAAGCAGGAGGGGTGATCCATGGAATTCGCTTTAGACAACACCTTCTTCGCGTTTGTCAGCCTTCTCATCTTCCTCGGCCTGATCGTTTACCTGAAGGTTCCGGGCATGATGGCAAAGTCGCTGGACGACCGTGCTGATCAGATCCGTAACGAGCTGGCGGAAGCCAAGCGCCTGCGCGAAGAGGCCCAGCACCTGCTGGCCGAGTATCAGCGCAAGCGTAAGGAAGCCGAGGCTGAAGCAGCGCACATCGTTGCCGCAGCCGAGCGCGAAGCTGAAATGCTGACGAACGAAGCTCGCAAGAAGACCGAGGAATTCGTCGCCAACCGCACGGCTCTGTCCGAGCAGAAGATCAAGCAGGCCGAAGCCGATGCGATGAAGGCGGTCCGTTCCGCCGCCGTCGACCTGGCAATTGCTGCTGCTGAATCGGTTCTGGCGAAGAAGGCCGATGGCAACGTCCAGTCGGGTCTCTTCAGCGATGCGGTCAAGGAAGTGAAGACGCGGCTGAATTAAGCCTGCGGATGATCGAAATTCAAAAGAGCCCCGCTTCGGCGGGGCTTTTTTGTTTTCCGCCCCGCCGGGTTGATCATTACCGCAACCAGCAGCAAAGTCATGAGATTAGGGAGGGGCGGATGCAGATAGTGATAGGCGGCGAACCTTTTCGTCAGGGCGATCTTATCGTGAGGCCGGCAGCGGCCTGGACAGCGGGCGTGCACGCCTTGCTGGCTGTGCTGCATCGGCATGGTTTCGATGCAGCTCCGATTTCGGCTGGATATGACGAGGCCTGGGAGCGGGTAACCTATCTGCCCGGAGATACCGGCGATCTCGATGACCGCACTGATATGCGCAGTGAAAAGGCGCTGCAGTCGGCGGCATCGCTGCTGCGTCGCTATCATGATTGTTCCGCCTTGTTCGCAAAGAGCCTTGAGGCCGGCTATATATGGCAACTGCCGGCTCGGCCGCCCTGCGAGATCATCTGCCATGGCGATTTCGCGCCCTACAACGTCGTTCTGAACAACGGCGAGGTGACTGGCATCATCGATTTCGAGGTGGCGCATCCCGGTTCGCGTTGCTGGGATCTGGCCTATGCGGTCTATCGGTGGGCGCCCTTGTCCTCAAGCGTTGCAGCGGAGGGACTGGAGAGGCCAGCCGACCAGATCCGTCGCGCCCGCATCTTTGTCGATGCCTATGGGCTGCCCGCCGCGGAGCGTGCCTGCCTACCGGACATCATTGTCGAACGGCTGGAGGCCTTGCTGTCCTTCATGGAGCGAGAGGCCGAGCGTGGGATCGAGAGGTACCGACGCAATCTGCAGGATGGGCACGATCGCATCTATAGGGAAGACATCGCCTATATCAGAAAATGGTCGGCGGAGCTTGTCACTGGACTGACGCGCTAAAGCAATTTCCGGAAAAACGTATAGCGGCTTTCCGTCTGGAATTGCGCAAAACAAGGGATAGAGCGTTTTCGCGATTCGAAGAAAAGCGGAAATGCTCTGAGTGTTCAGACGGCATCTTTGCGCAAGGGGCGGAAGCTCATGCGATGCAGGGAGCAGGGGCCATGCTCCTCGATGCCGGCGCGGTGCTGTGCCGTGCCATAGCCGGCATGGGCAGCAAACCCATAGGCGGGGAAAACGACACCCGCGCGTGCCATCATCCGGTCTCGGGTCACTTTCGCGACGATCGAAGCGGCGGCGATGGAGAAGGAGCGCGCATCGCCCTTGACCACGGCCTTGCCCGGGCAGGCAAGACCGGTTGGCACATCGAGCCCGTCGGTCAGCACATAGCTTGCCGGCAGTGCCAGTCCGCAAATCGCGCGCCGCATGGCATCGAGGCTTGCCTTGCGGATATCGGTCGTGTCGATGCGACCGGCGCTCGACGAGGCGATGGAGACTGTTGCTGTTGCCAGGATTTCGACGAACAATTCCTCGCGCTTGGCGGCGCTCAACTGCTTGGAATCGTTCAGACCATTCGGAATGCGTTCGGGGTCGAGAATGACAGCGGCAGCCACGACCGGTCCTGCGAGCGGGCCTCGGCCTGCCTCATCGGCTCCGGCAACCGGCCAATGGCCGGCACGGCGCGCAATCAGTTCCAGCTCGAAACTCGGAACGAGTGGGACGTCCTCGAAGAGCATTGGAGAATCGGGTGGTGCACGGCGTGACATGCGGCGAAGCTCGCACACCACCCGATCTCCTGCAAGCCCCCGGTGGATCATGGCGGCGAACCGGGGGGCTTTTCCAGCGGGCTCAGGGAAACCCCGCAAGGAAGGTCAAAATCGAAAATCAGAGCAGCGACAGCTGCACGCCGCTGCCATCGGGCGGCACGAACAGATCGTCGCGCAGTGCGATGTTACGGCGTGTGAGCGCGAGCCGGCGGGTCGCCATTTCGAAGCGACGGCTGATCTGCCAGGCGTACGGTCCGGCACCCTTCATGCGCTTGCCGAACTCGGCATCGTAATCCTTGCCGCCGCGCATCGAGCGGATCAGCGACATGACGTGGCGATAGCGATCCGGATAATGTTGCAGCAGCCAGTCGCGGAACAGCGGGCTCACCTCCAGCGGCAGCCGCAAAATGACATAGCTTGCCTCCTGCGCGCCGGCCGCCTTGCCGGCATCGAGAATGCGCTCGATCTCGTGATCGTTGAGTGCGGGGATGATCGGCGCCACCATGATCGAGGTGCGGATGCCCGCTTCGCTCAAGGCCTGGATCGCCTCCAGCCGTCGCGGCGGCGTCGCAGCACGCGGCTCCATCGTGCGCGCCAGCTTGCGGTCGAGCGTCGTCACCGACAGGCCTACCCGCACGAGGTTCTTGGTCGCCATCTCTTTCAGAATGTCGATATCGCGCATGATCAGCGCTGACTTGGTGACTATGGCGACCGGATGGTTCGCCCGGTTCAGTACCTCGAGAATCTGGCGCATGATCCGCCATTCCTTCTCGATTGGCTGATAGGGGTCGGTATTGGTGCCGATAGCAATCACGCGCGGCTTGTAGCCGGGCTTTGCCAGCTCGCGCTCCAGAAGCTTGGCCGCATCCGGCTTGGCAAACAGCTTCGATTCGAAATCCAGCCCCGCCGACAGGCCCATATAGGCATGCGTGGGCCGCGCAAAGCAGTAAATGCAGCCATGTTCGCAACCGCGGTATGGATTGATGGAGCGATCGAAGGGAATATCGGGAGATTCGTTGCGGGTAATGGCCGTGCGAGGCTTCTCCACCTGCACCTCGGTCTTGAAGGGCGGCAGCTCTTCGAAGCTCTGCCAGCCATCGTCGAAGGTTTCGCGCTGCTGCGGCTCGAACCGACCGCTCGGGTTCAACCCCGCGCCGCGTCCACGCCGGCGCTCGGCGTCGACCCTGAGACCGGCATCGGCGATCAAAGCATTGGCAACATCTGCCGTATTGGCAGGCGCGAAAGCGGCCTGCCCTGCAAGGGACTGCTCGTTCATCGGTAGCTCCAGGGCGGCTCATGCCATCGCATGCCGCGTCTAAGATGATTAAATTCCTATCCGACAAATGAGAACATTGCAAGAACAAAAATCCGGAAACGCCACTTTCCACCTCATTCACGGGAGGTGTTTGGCGATGCCGGCTGCGGGAATTTCAGGCGGCGTATGATGCTTTTCTTAAACGTTCGGACCTGAAGGTTAGGTGCTGGCAATAAATTGTGCGCCGCTCTATAAATGGGCAATGTTGACGGTCATAATCGAATGCCAGGATCACGAACCCGAGCTGGCGCAGACATTGGCGGCATTGGTGGCAGGCGCGGTCGAAGGGCTCGTCAGCGATGTGGTCGTGCTCGATCACGGTTCCAGGGACGGCACATCCAAGGTGGCGGATGCTGCCGGCTGCCGCTTTTATTCGCAATGGGACATCAAGGATATATTGCGGTCGGCGAGGGGGGAATGGCTGTTGCTGGTCGAGCCCGGCGCGCGGCCGCAGGCAGGCTGGATCGATGAGATTGCCGAATATGTTTCGCTGAACAAAGTGCCGGCGCGCTTTACCGCATCGCGTGGCTATCGCCGCCCGTTTCTGAAGCGAATCGGCCGTCGCACGGCTCCACTGGAGCTGGGTTTGCTGCTTTCCAAGCACCAGGCCATTGCCGTCGCGAGATCGGGCATGCCGCTGGCCGAATTCGCCAAGGGGCAGAAGGGTCGGCGGCTTTCAAGCGAGCTTATTCCGTCCTGGGTGGCGCGGGCGGCGCGATAGGCTCTGGTCCGAGATTCCATTTGAAAACCCGCAAATAGCTGCGATAATTTGCATGTGGCGGCACCTTACGCGTGTCGCGTCAGGCGGCCGACCATGAAGATGCCGATATCAGGCGGAACTGGTCAGCGGAACTCTCCTTTTTCGCCGAGACTTCGGCGAAAGGAGGTGCGTTATGAAACGCACGATGCTCACCCGCCTCATGGCAACGGCCCTCGTGGCAACATCGATCCTCTATCCTCGCGTCGCCGCCTCCCAGGTAACGCTCGCCTGCGCTCAGCGCGTCGATATCGTCGCCTTTCTCGGCGATCATCTTTCGGAAAAGCTTTCCGCCATCGGCAAGCTCGATTCCAATACGATCATGGAGATCTACGCGGCCGAGAGCGGCAACTGGACGCTGCTGATGAGCGACGCGTCCGGCCGCAGCTGCATCATTCTCAGCGGCGATAAATGGGAATCAATTCCTGTCTTGCCGGGGCCGAAGGCATAGCGACCACCTGCCGCCCTGCAGGCGCGCAAGATCTACTTGGAGCCGGCGCCGCGCTTCAGATGCTCGTCGAGGCGCGGCATGATCTCCACGAAATTGCAGGGCATGTGCCGGTAGTCGAGCTGTGCCTTCAAGATGCCGTCCCAGGCATCCTTGCAGGCACCGGGAGACCCCGGCAACACGAAGATGAAGGTGGCGTTGGCAACACCGCCGGTCGCCCGTGACTGGATCGTCGCCGTACCGATCTTGTCGTAGGAGATCCGATGAAAGACTTCGGAAAAACCATCCATCCGCTTTTCGAACAGAGGCTCCAGCGCTTCCGGCGTGACGTCGCGGCCGGTAAAGCCTGTCCCACCGGTGGTGATGACGACGTCGATGGCATCGTCTTTCGTCCAGACTTCCACCTGCGCGCGGATGCGCTCCTTGTCGTCGGGAACGATGGTGCGGGCAGCGAGCCTGTGGCCGGCATCAGCGATCCGCGCAACCAGCGTATCGCCGGATTTGTCATCGGTGAGCGTACGGGTATCGGAAACGGTCAATACGGCGATACCGACGGGAATGAAGGATCTTTCGTTGCCTGACGCTGCCATCATGCCTCTCCCGCGATCGTTTCGGTTATCTGGAAATACCAGTCCGGCCTCTGTCTGTGAAGCGAAGCGGCGGCGGCCGTCGCCTGTTCGAGATCGTTGAAGATGCCGAAGCACGTCGCGCCGGAGCCGGACATGCGCGTCAGGATCGGGGACTGGCTTTCGATCAGGCCGGAGAGCATCGAAATCTCGCCGCAGATCAAGCGCGCCGGTGGTTCGAGGTCGTTGCGCAGGGTCTTGATCGTGTCGATCCATTCGCCTTGCCCTTGCGGCATCTGCGACGGAAACAGCAGCGGCGAATTGTCCTTGCGGGACAGCTGGCGGAACACATCCGACGTCGAGACGCCGACAAGCGGATTGCCGAGGACCATGGCAAAGGCCGGAAATCCGGGCAGTAGGTCTATTGCCTCGCCGATCCCGCGCGCCACCAGCGGTTGGCTCGCGAGGCACATCGGCACGTCGGCACCGAGCTTCAAGGCGATCATCTTGATCGTGTCTTCCGGCAGCTTAAGGCGCCACAGCCGCATCAGCCCGCGCAACGTCGCGGCTGCATCCGCCGAGCCGCCACCGATTCCCGATGCGATCGGCAGGTTCTTTTCCAGATGGATATGAGCAGAGGGGGCGTCGAAGCCGGCCGCGTTGGCTGCCTGCCGCAAGAGATCACGCGCCTTGAGCACGAGATTGTCGCCAGCCTCGGCATCGGCGGAGAGAAGAGGCCCGAAGCGCCCGGAAAGGCTGAAATCGTCATGCTCGCCGGCACGAAAGCCGAGACGATCGCCATGGCGGGCAAAACTGACAAGCATGTCGAGCAGATGATAGCCATCGGCACGGCGGCCGGTGACATGCAGTGCAAGATTGATCTTTGCGGGCGCTTCTTCCGTAAGGTCGAAAGCGCCCGCTGCCAAGATCGTGCTCATGGAAATCTTAGGACTTCTTGTCGACCGGCGCCGGAGCGTTCGTGTCGGGCGAGGGCGCAGGTGCTGGGTCGGGCTGCTTGCTCTTGTCGACGGTCTTCGGATCGTTATCGAGTGGCGGCAAGCCCTTCTCGACTTTCTCCTTGATCTTCGGAATATCGGCCTCTTCCGGCTTGGAGGCGAGCGCCCGGTTCCATTGATAGACGGCTTCGAGCTTGCGATTGACGCGCCAGTAGGCATCGCCGAGATGGTCGTTGATCGTCGGATCGCCGGCCTTGAGCTGTGCGGCCCGCTCCAGTTCGCTCACGGCGTCGTCGAAACGGTTGAGGCGGAAATAGGCCCAGCCGAGGGAATCGACGATGTAACCGTCATCCGGCCTCAGATCGACGGCCTTCTTGATCATGTCCAGACCCTGGTCGAGGTTCATGTTCATGTCGACCCAGGAATAGCCGAGATAGTTCAGAACCTGCGGCTGATCCGGATTGAGCTCCAGGGCCTTCTTGAAGTTCGGCTCGGCATCCGGCCACTTCTTCAGCCGCTCATAGGCAATGCCGCGCTGGAAGAACACGGCCCAATCGCTGCGCTTCGGCACAGGGCCGATGATCTGCACGGCCTTGTCGTAGTTGTCGGCCATGGCCTGGAAGTCCTTGGCGTCCGAAAGGACGCTGCCATAGGCGAGATAGCTGCGGACATCATTGGGATCGGAATCGATCAGCGCCTTCAGATGCTTGCGTGCGTCGTCGACCTTGCCGGACTGGGCGAGCGCAAGGCCGAGCTGCAGCTCGGAGATGCGGGCCATCGGCGAGTTATCGGGCACCTTCTTGTAGAAAGCGATCGCACGATCGGTCTGCTCCTGCTTTTCGGCCAGACCGCCGAGCAGGACCAGCGTATCGGCTGCCTTCGGGTCGAGGGAGTTGGCGATCTGCAGGTAGAGCGAGACGACATCCTCGGCGCCATCACGGTTCAGCGCAGCGCCAATGGTGAAGAGCACGGCGGCCGCGCCTTCGCTGGCGTTGGTCACCTGCTGGTCCGGCGTATCGCCCTTGCTGATGCTGTCGCGCAGCGCATTCAGTGGCGCGTAATTGCTGACGAGATTGTCACCGACGGAGATCGCGTCCAGGGCCTTCTGCTTGTCGCCGGCCTTGGCTTCGAGACGAGCGAGCGCCATCACAGCGCGCATGAACGTATCCGGAGCCGTCGCGCCGCCCGTCTTGTCGAGGATCGCGTCATTGAGGTGAGAGCGTGCCGACTTCAGGTCACCCATCGTCAGCGCGATGGCACCGGCATGATAGTTCTTGAAGATGTTGAACCAGTCCGGTCCCTTCATCTTGTCGATCATCGCGATCGCTTCCTTGCCACGGCCGGATCCGGCGCGTGCCCAGGCGGCGAGCAGGTTGGTCATCATCCGGTCCAGATCGTTCGGACCGTTATATTTGAGGATTTCCTGCGCGGTGCGGTATTCGTGGCGGCGAATGGCGTCCATGCCGCGCACGATTGTCGTGACGCGTTCGACGGAAGGGTCGCTCTTCAGCTCGTTGGCGTATTTGACGCCTTCTTCCAGGTTACCGTTCAGCAGCAGCGAGATCATCAGCCGCTGGCGTATCTCCGGATTGCTCGGGTCGATCATCAGCGCCTTTTTGTAGAGCGCGACGGCGGTGTCGTAGTCGTGATCGACATCGGCGGTACGGGCGGCCAGGAAAGCGCCTGCGAAAGTATCGACGCTATCCGGATCGAAAGAAGTAACCGGAGCACTGGCCTCCGGCGCTGCCGGTTTATCCTCCGCGCGCGCGCCAGTCAGGGCGGACACCGAAAGGATTGCCGCCAAGGCTACGCCCGAAAGGAAACGGATGGCAAGTCTCTGCCGCATTAGAAAGCCTTTCATCAAGGGAATGGCCGGCGAAATCGCCGGCGGCACAACGCATTCGTGTCAACTGATTCACAACAGGATGGCTTTTTTGAAGCGGCCCTGCAACAAATTCGGGTCGCCGCTATCAATTAACGCGTTCGATGCAGAAATCGATCACTTCGAGAAGTGCCGACTTCCAGGGCGTTTCCGGCAATGGCGCCAGAGCATCACGCGCGATGGTGCCGTAATGCACGGCACGGGCAATTGTGTCAGCCAGCGCGCCGTATTTCGTGATCAGGCCAAGCGCCTTCTCGAGATTTTCGTCGCTGTTGTTGCCGGTTTCGATGGCGTCACGCCAGAAGGCGCGTTCCTTTTCGGTGCCGCGGCGATAGGCGAGGATCACCGGCAGCGTGATCTTGCCTTCGCGGAAATCGTCGCCGACATTCTTGCCGAGATCGGCAGCCTTGCCACCGTAATCGAGCGCATCGTCGACGAGCTGGAAGGCAAGGCCGAGATTGGTGCCGTAGGATTTCAGCGCATTGCGCTCCGCCTTGCCGGCATTGGCGACGATCGGTCCGACTTCGGCCGCGGCTGCAAACAGGGCGGCGGTCTTGGCGCGGATGACAGAAAGATAATCGTCCTCGGTCGTTTCCATGTTCTTGGAGACCGAAAGCTGCAGCACTTCGCCCTCGGCGATGACGCAGGCGGCCGAGGAGAGCACGTCGAGCGCGTCGAGCGAGCCGACTTCCACCATCATGCGGAAAGCCTGGCCGAGCAGGAAGTCGCCGACGAGAACGCTCGCCTGGTTGCCCCAGATCATGCGGGCCGTGGACTTGCCGCGACGCAGATCGCTTTCATCGACCACGTCGTCGTGCAGCAGCGTGGCCGTATGCAGGAATTCGACTGATGTCGCGAGCTTGATGTGATTGTCGCCCTGGTAGTTGTAAAGAGCGGCGGAGGCGATGGTCAGCATCGGCCGCAGGCGCTTGCCGCCCGACGAGATGAGATGCTCTGCGACCTCTGGGATCATCTGCACATCGGAGCCGGCCTTGGACAGGATGAGCTGATTGACGCGTTCCATATCCGCCTTGGTCAGATCCACCAAGGGCTTGATGGATGCCAGTTTATTCTTGCTTTCTTCCAGCGGTATCACGACGCCCAACGATCCGGACTCCTGTTCATTTTCTGCAAAGCACAATAAGAAGGGGCGAAAGAGGCGGCAAGAGGCGAATTGTCTCGTCGCGTAAATTTGACAGGAATTCTAAGGCTTATGCACGAGCTGATCCGCACCAACGACCCCGTCCTACTCTCATTTGCCGAGAGCCTGATGAAGGATGCAGGAATTCATTGCTTCGTTGCGGATCAGGCCATGAGCATTCTGGAGGGCTCGCTCGGCATGTTGCCGCGCCGTTTCCTGGTCGAGGAAGAGCGGGCCGATCTGGCCCGTCGCATCCTCATCGATGCCGGCCTCGGCGACGAGCTGCGCCCGGTGCGGACCTGAGGTCGGCCATGACCGGTAAGCCCTCCGAAACCATCGACGCCTTCCATCGCGGCGCCTTTCATGTCGTCCAGCCGAAGGGTAGGGGGCACCGTTCGGGCATGGATGCCATGCTATTGGCGGCGCTCGTCGCAGATGAGCGCTCCATACGGGTGGCGGATCTCGGTGCAGGTGCGGGAGCAGCCGGGATGGCTGTGGCGTCGAGACTCGACCTGGCGGAAGTCGTGCTGTTCGAGCGCTCGTCCGACATGGCCGAGTTCGCCCGCAAGAGCCTTGTGTTGCCGGAAAATGCCCAATTTGCCGATCGTGTCTCCGTCATCGAAGCCGATGTGACGCTGACCGGCAAGGATCGCAACGAGGCAGGCCTTGTCGACGACAGCTTCCACCACGTCATCATGAACCCGCCCTTCAACGATGCCAGCGACCGGCTGACGCCCGATGCGCTGAAGGCCGAGGCGCATGCCATGACCGAGGGGCTGTTTGAGAAATGGATCCGCACGGCCGGCGCGATCATGATCCCTGGCGGTCAGCTATCGCTGATTGCGCGGCCGGAATCGATCGGTGAGATCATCGTCGCCTGCGGCCGCCGCTTTGGCGGTATAGAAATCACGCCGATCCATCCCCGCGAAGGCGAGAGTGCGGTGCGCATTCTGGTGACGGCGATCAAGGGATCGAGGGCGAGGCTGGCACTGCGTGCGCCTCTGATCATGCACGGCGAAGGGACACATAAATTCACCGATTTCGTCGATGATATGAACAACGGCCGCGCTCCGTATCCGCGCCGATAGCCACTCGGTCGCCCAAGGATCAGGGCATGAAATACGATCCGCAATGTTGCGTTTGCCGTTTCCGTGCATACATCACGGGGCAGCAAACATCATGATTCAGGGATGACGAATGGTTGGGTTCTTGAGACGCATGCTTCCGAAGCGCTTCCGCAAGGAGGAGGTGATCGTGCCCGTCGTCCGTTTGAGCGGCGTCATCTCGTCCGGTGGCGGCCCGCTGCGGCAATCGCTCAATCTTGCAGGCGTGTCGCAGGCGCTCGAAAAGGCCTTCAGCATGAAGACGGCGCCGGCCGTTGCCATCGTCGTCAATTCGCCGGGCGGTTCTCCGGTGCAATCGCGCATGATCTACAATCGCATTCGCGATCTTGCCGCCGAGAAAAACAAGAAGGTGCTGGTCTTCGTCGAGGATGTCGCAGCATCCGGCGGCTATATGATTGCGCTGGCGGGTGATGAGATCATTGCCGATGCGACTTCCATCGTGGGCTCGATCGGCGTCGTTTCCGGCGGTTTCGGTTTTCCCGAGCTTTTGAAGAAGATTGGCGTCGAGCGCCGCGTCTATACCGCCGGCGACAACAAGGTGATCCTCGATCCCTTCAAACCGGAGAAGGAAAAGGACATCGAATATCTGAAAAGCCTGCAGCTCGAGATCCACAAGGTCTTCATCGACATGGTGCTCGAGCGGCGGACTGGGAAGCTCTCGGCGGACGAAACAGTGTTCTCAGGCCTCTTCTGGACCGGCAGTCGCGGGCTCGAGCTTGGCTTGATCGATGGCCTCGGCGACATGCGTCAGGAATTGAGGAAGCGTTTCGGCGACAAGGTCAAGCCGATGTTGATTACCACGCCGCGCAGCCTTTTCGGCCGCAAGGCTCCGGGCATTTCGCTTGGCGGCATGAATGGCCTCGGCGCCGGGCTTGCTTCCGGGCTTGCGGAAGCGGCAGAGGAGAGGGCATTGTGGAGCCGGTACGGATTGTAATCGGGAGCGCTGGGTAATGCCCCAGACTATCTTCTTCATCATCGCTGTCGGCGGCATCTGGTTGCTCTATCGACGCTTCGTGCGCGATGCCCGGAAGCTTGCCGAAAAATCCCGCCGTGCCGAAACGGAACGCCGCACGGGCGCCATGGGAACGCTGGTCAAGGATCCGAAGACCGGCGAGTATCATGTGAAGCGCGAGGATGAATAAAACTCATATGCCCCGGTGAGGCTGGCTGCATTGCCGTTTGTGCTTCAAAGCCTTGACCCTTTCGCCCCGCCGTGGCACCTGTCCGCCCAACCATTCGCTAGCAGAAGAAATTAGCTCCCATGACTGCCAACGTGCCCGACCACATGAACCCGAAGCGCTCCTTCCAAGCGCTAATCCTGACGCTGCACAATTATTGGGCCGATAAGGGTTGCGCGGTTCTGCAGCCCTACGACATGGAAGTGGGCGCCGGCACGTTCCATCCGGCGACCACGCTGCGTTCGCTCGGCCCGAAGCCCTGGCGGGCTGCCTATGTCCAGCCGTCGCGCCGTCCGTCCGACGGCCGCTATGGTGAAAACCCGAACCGCCTGCAGCATTATTATCAGTATCAGGTCATCCTGAAGCCCAATCCGCCGAACCTGCAGGAGCTCTATCTCGGCTCGCTGAAAGCGATCGGCCTCGATCCGCTGCTGCATGATATCCGCTTCGTCGAGGACGACTGGGAAAGCCCGACGCTCGGCGCATGGGGTCTCGGCTGGGAATGCTGGTGCGACGGCATGGAAGTCTCGCAATTCACCTATTTCCAGCAGGTCTGCGGCATCGAATGCGCGCCGGTTGCCGGCGAGCTGACCTATGGTCTGGAGCGCCTTGCGACCTACGTTCAGGGCGTCGACAGCGTCTATGACCTGAATTTCAACGGCCTCGAAGGCGAAGACAAGATCACCTATGGCGACGTCTTCCTGCAGGCTGAGCAGGAATATTCGCGGCATAATTTCGAATATGCCAATACCGAGATGCTGCATCGCCATTTCATCGATGCCGAAAAGGAATGCCAGGCATTGCTCGCAGCCGGCGCTCCCGGCGACAGCGAAAACCAGCGCCTGCACAAGTGCGTTTTCCCGGCCTACGACCAGTGCATCAAGGCAAGCCACGTCTTCAACCTGCTCGATGCCCGTGGCGTCATCTCGGTGACGGAGCGCCAGAGCTACATCCTGCGCGTGCGCACGCTGGCCAAGGCCTGCGGCGAGGCCTTCCTGCTGACCGATGCCGGTGGCATCAACTGGAACCAGCAGGCCGCATAAGCTTGAATCGCGGCCGGAGAGCGCAGGATGCTTGCGCTCCCAAGAGCTGCGATAACGGGATATGCTTTCCGAGCGATCCCAATGCGGATTTCCCCCAGATCGGGCCACGCTGACCTGATCTCGCTCTCGCATGATCGTTAAGCCGGGTGACATTGCCAGCAAATCTGCCTACTGTCCCTGTGGTTGCAGTCGCCCAGGGGATTCCAGATGTATATTCTTCTCGCGATCATAGTTCTGGCCGCGCTCTATGTCGTCTTCATCTATAACGGGCTCGTTCGTGCCCGCCAGATCGCGGAAGAGGCGTGGTCCGGCATTGACGTGCAGTTGAAGCGCCGCGCCGATCTCATCCCCAATCTGGTCGAGACGGTCAAAGGCTATGCAGGCCACGAAAACAAAACGCTGGTCGAGGTGACCCAGGCGCGTGCCGCAGCGCAGGCCGTGCCTGCTGGCGATGTCGCCGGCCGTGCCGCCGCCGAAGGCGTTCTCAGCCAAGCGCTCGGCCGCTTGATGGTCGTGTCCGAATCCTATCCCGACCTGAAGGCCAACACCGGCTTCGTCGAGCTGCAGCAATCGCTGGAAACGACGGAAAACGAGATCCAGATGTCGCGCCGCTACTACAACGGTGCCGCACGCGATCTGAACGTCAAGGTCGAGACTTTCCCGAACAACCTCATCGCCGGCCCCTTCGGTTTCGTGAAGAAGGCCTATTTCGAGATATCAAACGAAGCGGATCGTGCCGTTCCCACGGTAAAGTTCTGAGATTTCCGCTATCGGTTTTTCATGCGAGGCGGTAAAGGAAGCCGACCGCCGGCCATCGGCCGCCTTCCTGACTGATCAAAGAGAATGATGATGGGTAGAGCCAAACTCACGATTATCCCGCCGGGCAAGCCTTTGACCGGACGCGCCATGCCGCCGGGATCGAAGTCGATCACCAACCGCGCGCTGCTGCTCGCAGGCCTTGCCAAGGGCACGAGCCGGCTGACAGGCGCGCTGAAGAGCGACGACACCCGCTATATGGCCGAGGCGCTGCGTGCCATGGGCGTTGTCATCGACGAACCCGACGACACCACTTTCATCGTAACCGGCAGCGGCAAGCTGCAGGCGCCGGCTGCCCCACTTTTCCTCGGCAATGCCGGCACGGCGACGCGCTTCCTGACGGCTGCCGCAGCACTGGTCGACGGCAAGGTCATCGTCGACGGCGATGCCCATATGCGCAAGCGGCCGATCGGCCCGCTGGTCGACGCGCTCCGCTCGCTCGGCGTCGATGCTTCGGCCGAAACTGGCTGCCCGCCGATAACGGTCAACGGCACCGGCCGTTTCGAGGCAAGCCGCGTGCAGATCGATGGCGGCCTTTCGAGCCAATATGTCTCGGCGCTGTTGATGATGGCCGCCGGCGGCGATCGCGCTGTCGATGTCGAGCTGCTCGGCGAACATATCGGCGCTCTCGGCTATATCGACCTGACCGTTGCCGCCATGCGCGCTTTCGGAGCGAGGGTTGAGCGCGTGAGCCCCGTCGCCTGGCGTGTCGAGCCCACCGGCTACCATGCCGCCGACTTCCTGATCGAGCCGGATGCCTCTGCGGCGACCTATCTCTGGGCTGCCGAAGTGCTTGGTGGCGGCAAGATCGATCTCGGCACGCCGGCAGAGCAGTTCTCGCAGCCGGATGCGAAAGCCTATGACCTGATTTCGAAGTTCCCGCACCTGCCCGCCGTCATCGACGGTTCGCAAATGCAGGACGCCATCCCGACGCTTGCCGTCCTCGCCGCCTTCAACGAGACGCCGGTACGCTTCGTCGGCATCGAAAACCTCCGCGTCAAGGAGTGCGACCGTATCCGCGCGCTGTCGAGCGGCCTGTCGCGCATCGTTCCGAACCTCGGCACGGAAGAGGGTGACGATCTGATCGTGGCATCCGATCCGGGTCTTGCCGGCAAAGTGCTGCCGGCGGAGATCGACAGCTTCGCCGATCACCGCATCGCCATGAGCTTTGCGCTCGCCGGCCTGAAGATCGGCGGCATTACCATTCTCGACCCCGATTGCGTCGCCAAGACCTTCCCGTCCTATTGGAACGTGCTGGCTTCGCTCGGAGTCGCTTACGAAGACTGACGCTCCGCCATCTCAAGGGAGGCTGAGCGCAGGCATGTTCCTGACGTGAAGCGGCGCCGGCAACGGCGTCGCGGCCATCCTTTGGGGGAGTGATGACACGGCTTTGCGGGTTCTTCCTGGCTCTGTGCCTGCTGCTTTGCGCAACGGCAGTGACGGCAGCCGAGCTCATCACCAACTTCGATCAGGCAATCGCCCTCCATCGCGACGGTTCCATGCGCGTCGTCGAGACGATCTCCGTCAATGCCGAGGGCCAAAACATCCGCCGCGGCATCTTCCGGGATTTCCCGCTGACGATGACCGATGCCAACGGCCGCGAGATCGAGGTGGATTTCAAGGTCGTCTCCGTTGAGCGCGACGGGCAGCGCGAGGATTGGCACAGCGAGCGCATCAGCGGCGGCGAGCGCATCTATATCGGCAACGCCGACAGAAGCCTCAACCCAGGTCCGCACACATTCCGCCTCACCTACGACACCAATCGTCAGATGCGCTATTTCGGCGATCATGACGAGCTTTACTGGAACGTGACAGGCAATGGCTGGCTGTTCCCGATCATCAATGCGAAGGCAACCGTCACCTTGCCGGATGGCGTGCAGCCGCAGCAGCTTGCTTTCTTCACCGGGCCGCTCGGCGCTAGTGGAAAGAATGCAAGCGCCAATGCCCAGGGCAACATCGTTACATTTGTAACTACCCAGCCGCTGGCGAACGCCGAAGGTCTGACGATCGCCATCAAGCTTGCAAAGGGAGCGATCACGCCGCCCAGCTCAAGCCAGCAATGGGGCTGGTTCCTGCGCGATCATCTCGACACCGCCATCGCCATTGGTGGGCTGATCCTGCTGTTCGTCTATTACATGCGCAGCTGGATCGCCGTCGGCCGCGATCCGCCGGCCGGCGTGATGGTGCCGCGTTGGGATGCGCCCGACGGCATTTCGCCGGCGCTGGTCAACTATATCGACAACAAGGGTTTCGGCAGCTCCGGCTGGACGGCATTCTCGGCCACGGCGATCGATCTTGCCGTGCGCGGCTATGTCATTCTGGATGACCTGAAGGGAAAGGTGGTCATCCGTCCCTCGGGCAAGGCGGGCGGCGATCTCGGCGGCGGCGACAAGGTGCTCATGCAGGCCGTCGGACCATTCTCTCCGCTCGTCATCGACAAGGAAAACGGCGAGGCGGTGCAGCGGCTGGGTGCGAAGTTCCGCAGCGCGATCGAGCGCGATCATCGCGGCGAATACTACAAGGCCAATTCGCTCTATGTCATCGCCGGTATCGCGCTGTCGATCCTCGTCCTGGCCTCGATCATCATCTTCGGGCGACTGCATGAAAATGTGGTGCCGCTGATCCTCATGCCCGGCTTCCTGTCGATCTTCGTGACGATCTTTACCAGCATCATCGGTCGGAGATTCCGGCGCCATAATGCCGGTCTCGGCCAGCGAATTATTTCCGTTCTGATCTGCGCCTTCTTCGGCTTCATCCTGGTATCCGCTATCGTCAACGGTTTTGCTGCCGCGGTCGTACCGCTATGGGAGGCGGGCTTGCTGCCGCTGGTGGCGGGCATCGTCGGCATTTTCGCGCTCAACGTCGTCTTCTATTTCCTGATGGGTGCGCCGACGCCGCTCGGGCGCAAGATGATGGATGGCATCGCCGGCCTCAGGCAATATCTGACGCTCGCCGAACGCGACCGCATGAACATGCAGGGCGCGCCGCAAATGTCGCCGCAGCACTTCGAAACGCTGCTGCCCTATGCGGTCGCTCTTGGCGTTGAAAAGCCATGGTCGAGCGCCTTCGAGACCTGGCTCGCCACGGCCGCGGGTGCCGCCGCCGCGGCTTACGCGCCGATCTGGTATTCCGGCGATTTCCGTCCGGGCAATATCGGCGGCACGATCGGCGATTTCTCCTCTTCGATGGCGTCGACTATAGCCTCGACCATTCCCGCCCCGGCATCGAGCTCCTCCTCCGCCTTTGGCGGAGGCGGAGGAGGCGGCGGCTCCTCCGGCGGTGGTGGAGGCGGTGGCGGCGGAGGCGGATGGTAAATTCGCCTTTTGTCTTGGTGACTTTTGCCGCCGGGCTTGCTAAGTCCGCCCGGATCATTTCTGCCTCAAGGTAAAGACAGCTCCCATGCCCGATCTCCTTCTCGAACTCCGCTCCGAGGAAATTCCCGCCCGTATGCAGCGCAAGGCTGCCGGCGACCTGAAGAAGCTGGTGACCGATGCCCTGGTCGAAGCGGGTCTTTCCTATGAGGGGGCGAGGGAATATTGGACGCCGCGGCGCCTCACGCTCGATATTCGCGGCCTGACCGCGCGCTCGGCCGATGTGCGCGAGGAACGCAAGGGTCCGCGCACCGATGCCAACGAGAAGGCGATCGAAGGCTTCCTGCGCGGCGCAGGCCTCTCCTCCATTTCCGAGGCGCAGGTGCAGAGCGACCCGAAGAAGGGCGATTTCTACGTTGCTGTCATTTCCAAGCCCGGTCGCGCGGCAGAGGAAATCGTTGCCGCCGTCATGCCTGATATCATCCGGAACTTCCCCTGGGCGAAATCCATGCGCTGGGGCAAGGCCTCGGTGAAGCCCGGCTCGCTGCGCTGGGTGCGCCCGCTGCAATCGATCGTCTGCACCTTCGGCACCGAACATGAAGAGACCGCCGTCATCCCCTTCGAGATCGACGGCATCGTCGCTTCCAACGTCACTTACGGCCATCGCTTCCATGCGCCTGGTCCGATCACGGTCAAGCGCTTCGAGGATTATGCCTCGAGCCTGGAAAAGGCTTATGTCGTTCTGGACGCGGAGCGCCGCAAGGACATCATTCTGCACGACGCCCGCGATGTCGCTTTTGCGAACGGCCTTGAACTGGTCGAGGACGAGGGCCTGCTGGAAGAGGTCTCCGGCCTCGTCGAGTGGCCGCAGGTGCTGATGGGCTCCTTCGAGGAAGATTATCTCTCGATCCCGTCGGAAATCATCCGCCTGACCATCAAGACCAATCAGAAGTGTTTTGTCACGCGTCCGCAGGCCGGCGAGACGCTGTCCAACCGCTTTATTCTCGTCGCGAATATCCAGGCGACGGACGGCGGCAAGGAAATCATCCACGGCAACGGCAAGGTCGTGCGCGCCCGCCTGTCCGACGCGCTGCACTTCTGGAAGCGCGACCAGGGCGATCTGCCCGATCTCGAAACGCTGGAAGCCTCGGCTAAAAAGTTCGGCCTCGATCTGAAGAAGCCGCTCGATCAGCGCATGGCCAAGCTCGACGCGCTGAACGTCACCTTCCATGCCAAGCTCGGCAGCCAGGGCGAACGTGTTGCCCGCATCCGGGCGCTGGCCGCTGACCTCGCCAAGATCACCGGCGCCGATGCTGCCCTGGTCAACCGCGCCGTCGTGCTCGCCAAGGCCGATCTGCGCACCGAAGCGGTCGGTGAATTCCCCGAGCTGCAGGGCGTCATGGGCCGCAAATATGCATCGCTGCAGGGCGAGAACGCCTCCGTCGCAACGGCGATCGAAGATCACTACAAGCCGCAAGGTCCGTCCGACCGCGTCCCCGAGGACAAGGTTGCGATCACGGTCGCGCTCGCCGACAAGCTGGATACGCTCGTCGGCTTCTGGGCCATCGACGAAAAGCCGACAGGCTCGAAGGATCCCTATGCGCTGCGTCGCGCCGCGCTGGGCGTCGTCCGCATCCTCCTGGAGCGCGGCGTGCGCCTGCCGCTGCTGGCGACCACCAAGGATGCCGATCTGCTCGCCTTCTTCCACGATCGCCTCAAGGTCTATCTGCGTGATCTCGGCGCCCGCCATGACCTGATCGACGCGGTGCTGACGCCAGAGACCGACGATCTGCTGATGATCGCCCGCCGCGTCGAGGCGCTGACGGCCTTCATCACCTCCGAGGACGGCAAGAACCTGCTCGCCGGCACCAAGCGCGCCACCCAGCTTCTGGCCGCGGAAGAGAAAAAGGGCACGGTTGTTGCCGACAGCGTTTCGGAAGCGCTGCTGAAGCTCGATGCGGAAAAGGATCTGTTCGCCGCCGTCAAGGCCGCCTCCGCCGAAGCCTCCGAAGCGATCACCAAGGAAGACTTCCGCTCGGCCATGGCAGCCCTCTCCAAGCTGCGCGCGCCTGTCGACCGCTTCTTCGAAGATGTGCTCGTCAATGATGAAGACGCCGCCATCCGCGCCAACCGCCTTGCGCTGCTGCGCCTGATCCGCGAAGCAACCGGTACGGTCGCTGACTTCTCGAAGATTGCGGGATAAGGCATGGGGGCGCGATGACCGGAAAGATCCTCGTCAGTGCCTGCCTCATGGGCCATGCCGTCCGCTACGACGGCCGTTCCAAACCGCTTGTCCATCCGGCGATCGATCGCTGGCGCGAGCAGGGGTTGCTGGTGACGATCTGTCCGGAAATGTCTGCAGGCATGGCGGTTCCAAGACCGCCGGCGGAGATTGCTGGCGGCGCCATCGGCGAAGACGTGCTTGCCGGCACCGCAAAGGTCATGGAGATCACCGGCGGCGACGTCACGGCGGAATTTCGTCGGGCAGCGGAAAACGCTCGGGCGCTCGCAGAGGAAACCGGCTGCCGCTATGCGCTCCTGATCGACGGCAGCCCATCCTGCGGCTCGGGCTTCATCTATGACGGCACATTTTCCGGCGGCAGGCAGAATGGCCATGGCGTCACGGCGGCGCTGCTCAAGCAGGCCGGCATTGAGGTTTATTCCGATCGCGATATCGACAGACTGGTCGAGCGTCTGAAAACCGCAGACTGAAGCAGTCAATCGCAGCCCATAAGAAAACCGCCGGACGCGAGCCCGGCGGTTTCCTGTTTCTATCCTATGTCGCTCAGGCGGCCCGGCGGCGGTGATCCATGGCCGGGTGGCCATCGTTGACGCGGAAGCCGCGGATGAGCGCGAGGAGATCTTCCGTGTCGGCGGCGAGCGTCTCGGCCGATGCGGTGGTCTCTTCGGCCATCGCGGCGTTCTGCTGCGTGGCGGCGTCGAGCTGGTTCATCGAAGAGGAGATCGAGCGCAGCGTCGTATCCTGCTCGGAGGCGCTGTGAGCGATCTTCGAGACGATTTCGTTGGCAGCCTTGATCTGATCGGAGATGCGCTTCAGCGCTTCGCCTGCCTCGCCGACAAGACGCACGCCCTGGTCGACCTGGCCGGAGGAGCGGGCGATCTGGTCCTTGATCTCCTTGGCGGCTGCCGCGGAGCGCTGGGCGAGTTCACGCACTTCCTGGGCGACGACGGCAAAACCCTTGCCGGATTCGCCAGCGCGGGCGGCTTCGACGCCGGCGTTGAGCGCCAGCAGGTTGGTCTGGAAGGCGATTTCGTCGATGACGCCGATGATCTTGCCGATCTCCGACGAAGACTTCTCGATGCCGCTCATCGCCTCAATCGCCTGGGCAACCACGGCATCGCTGCGCGACGCTTCGGCGCTGACGGCATGAACGCGCTTGCTGGCTTCGTCTGCGCCTTCCGCGGTCTGGCGGACGGCGACGGTGAGCTCGTCGAGCGCTGCCGAGGTTTCTTCCAGGCTTGCGGCCTGGCGCTCGGTGCGCTGCGAGAGTTCGTTGGAAGCGCGGCGGATCTCTTCCTTGCTGAGGCCGATGTCGTTGCCCTTGGCGTTGACGCGTCCCATGGCGGCTTCGAGATGCGATAGCGCCTCGTTGAAGTTGTTGCGAAGGCCGGCATAGCTGGCGCCGAGATCGCCGCAACGCACCGTCAGGTCGCCGCTGGCGAGATCCTCGAGCGATTTGCCGATGACAGAGACGACGCGAGCCTGTTCGCGGGCCTCATCCTGCTGCTGGCGCAGGTTCTGCTCACGCTCATTGCTGATTTCGAGTTCCTGCGCGGCCTGGCGGTCGGACAGTGCGTGCCGCTCACGGACTTTTTCCTGCAGCGCCTGAGTCGCCTTGGCCATCAGGCCGATTTCGTTGCGCATCTCGGCATGCGGAATGGCCATCGTCACGTTTTCGTCGGCGACCGCCTTGAGGGCGGAGTGGACATCCGCAAGCGGTTTTGTGATGCCACGAATGAAGTAGACGGCGGCACCGATACCGACAAGGAAGACAATGCCGCAGATGAGCAAGGCACGCCACATGGTAGCGTTGATCTGTTCTTCCAGGTCATCCATATAGACGCCACATCCGAGAACGAGCTGCCAGGGTGCGAAGGCAGCCGAATAGCTGCCCTTCAGGAAAAAGTCGCTATCGGGGTGGCCGGGCTTGTTCCAGTAATAGATGGTGCGGCCGCCGCCCTTGATGCCCTTCTCCACCATTTCCTTGCTGAAATGGGTGCCGTTCTTGTCGACCTGCGAGGACATGTCCTTGCCGATATTGACCGGGCTCGGATGAATGCGCTGGATCACATTGTAATCGAAACCGAAGAGATAGCCTGATGGCGCGAAGCTGACATGCGACAGGACCTTGAAGGCCTCAGCCTGAGCGGCCTCATGCGTCATCTCGCCGGATTTCTCGCGCTGGTAATATTGGTTCAAAACCGAAATACCGGATTCGACCTGCGTGCGCAGCATGTCGAAGCGGTCGTCATAAATGGAATCGGCTTGCGACCGGATCTGGAAATAGGTGGCCACTGCGAAGGCGGCCATGAGGACGCCAAGCAGGGCGAATAATTGATGTGCGATCTTGAGATTCTTCATAACATCTCCCACAGGTAAACGAATACCGGTGCGGTATCCTACCGCCTGTGCGATCGCCTGAGAGAATCCCAATACGCTTGCCGCCGCTCGAATGACATGCTGCTGTCCGGTGAACAGTAAAATCGCTGTTTATGTCTAAAAAAGCTTTAATTGCAGGCGTTTGGTTGCATTGTCTCTTGATTTAAACCGGAGATATGCGCTTGGGTCATAAGTAATACTTATTTTGACTTGAGAATGACTGCGGCTGAACCAAGCATTTCCTGATAATTTATTTAGATCACTCGAATATTAGGAAGATATATTTCGAAAAAGTGAATGGTGCCGGCATTCCGCAAGCAAACAAACGCGGCTTGGAATGGATTGCGGAACTATTGGCGAAGCTGGAAACCGGAGATATCGAGCGGTGCAGGTTCGCGAGCTATGGAGGAGTTCGGCAAGGCTGCCGTCTGAGCCGTCATGTCGATGCCGTCGACGGCTTCACCGGCGGCCGCGAGCGCCTCGGGCGTGGGTTTGCTGACGAAGGTAACAGGCGAACCGCCCATCCACGCTTCGGTGCGCACGACCCTTTTCTGACCATCGACATTGCGCACGACGACGGACTGCGTGCCGGGCTCCAGCGTCGGCACGTTATATTCCCTTTCCGTGACCGGCGGCTTGAGCGCAGGGCAGTCGGCGCAGCTCTTGTCGATAATGCTGCCTCTGCCACCGATCATCGTGCCGTCGATCGGCTGGATCGACGAGGCCATGGCGGAGCCGCCTGCCAGCACGCATGCCAAGGTCAGAAAGAAGGAACGCATAACCAGGAACTCCGCCTATAGTGACGAAGACATTAGTGTAGCTTTATTTCCATCCCGTCAGGAGATTAGGTAAAAATTTAATGGACTTGCGATTGTAGAGCCACAGTAATGTTTACTTTTCGCGCTCCACTGCACGCCAGCCGATATCATTGCGATAGAAGCCGTTATCCCACTTCACCTTATCGGCCAGCGCATAGGCCCGTTCTTTTGCTTCGCCCACCGTCTTGCCTGTTGCCGTGATGTTCAACACGCGGCCGCCGGTCGCAACCAGCGTGCCGTCCTTCCGGCCTGTACCGGCATGGAACACCTTTTCGCCTTCGCCGCCTATCGGCAGTGCCGCGATCGGCGTGTTCTTGGCGTAGGAGCCGGGATAGCCTTTCGAGGCCATGACGACGGTTAGCGCCGGATCGTCGCTCCATTCGGCCGTCACCTGATCCAGCGTGCCGTTGGCGCAGGCAAGGAGCAACGGCAGCAGGTCGCTCTTCAGCCGCATCATCAGCACCTGGCATTCCGGATCGCCGAAACGTACGTTGTATTCGATCAGCTCAGGCCCCTTGGCGGTGATCATCAGTCCGGCAAAGAAGACGCCGCTGAAGGCATGGCCGCTCTCCGCCATGCCGCGCATCGTCGGCTCGATGATCTCCTTCATGGTGCGTTCGACCATGTTAGCGGTCATGACGGGGGCAGGCGAATAGGCGCCCATGCCGCCGGTGTTCGGGCCGGTGTCGCCGTCGCCGACGCGCTTGTGATCCTGCGCGGTTGCCAGCGCCAGCGCATGCTTGCCGTCGCTAAGGCAGAAGAAGCTTGCTTCTTCGCCGTCTAGATAGGCTTCGATCACCACCTCCGCGCCGGCCTCGCCGAATGCGCCTTCGAAGCAATCGTCGATCGCAGCCAGTGCCTCGTCGACCGTCATGGCGACGGTGACGCCTTTGCCCGCCGCAAGGCCGTCCGCCTTGACGACGATCGGCGCGCCCTGAGCGCGAACATAGGCTTTTGCCTTCGGCGCATTGTTGAAGCGCTGGTAGGCGCCGGTGGGAATATCGTAGCGGGCGCAAATATCCTTGGTGAAACCCTTGGACCCCTCGAGCTGGGCGGCCGCTGCAGAAGGGCCGAAGACGGCGATGCCGGCGGCGCGCAGCCTGTCGGCAATGCCGGCAACGAGGGGTGCCTCCGGGCCGACCACGACGAAGTCGATGGCCTTGTCCTTGCAGAAGGTGACGACGGCGTCATGGTTGTCGATATCGATCGCCGCAAGCGTCGCGTGCTCGGCGATGCCGGGATTGCCCGGCGCCGCATAGAACTCCGTCATGAGAGGCGATTGTGCCAGTTTCCAGGCCAGCGCGTGCTCGCGTCCGCCCGATCCGATCAACAGAACTCTCATGGCTTGCCCTTTCGTTGCGTCCCTTTGCGCGGTTAAGCGGGGTTGGGCCAAAGGTCAAGCGTCAAATCCTGTGGAGGTTTGCCTGGTAACATTGCCACGCCTTTTTCTATCGCTAAAGCGGAATGCGGTTTGGACGCGAGATCGCCTCTCACTTGCCGGATCGGTATGATCCGCGTCGAAACCGCTTCTTATGTCCATGGGATCGTGCTTATGGTCCCCTTTACGATTGTCCAGTTCAGAGAGACACATGTCCGCCGATATCCGTTCCCTTGCTGCTACCATTGCTGCCGAGATCAACTCCCGCCCGGATCAGGCCAAGGCCGCCATCGACCTCTTGGACGAAGGCGCGACCGTGCCGTTCATCGCCCGCTACCGCAAGGAAGTGACCGGCGGCCTCGACGATACCCAGCTTCGCACGCTATCGGAACGCCTCGTCTATCTGCGCGAACTGGAAGCGCGCCGCGCCGCCATCATCGAGTCCATCACCAACCAGGGCAAGATGACCGACGAGCTGATGGGCAAGGTCGCAACGGTCGCCACCAAGTCCGAGCTGGAAGACCTTTATCTGCCCTTCAAGCCGAAGCGCCGCACGCGTGCCGAGATCGCCAGGGAGCGTGGCCTCGGACCCTTGGCCGATACCATTCTTGCCGATCGTTCGAAGGAGCCCGCCGTGCTTGCCGAAGGCTTCATCACCGCCGATGTTGCCGACGTGAAGACGGCGCTGGAAGGCGCGCGCGATATCATCGCCGAAGGTATTGCCGAAAACGCCGATCTGCTCGGCAAGCTGCGCAATTACATGAAGACCAATGCGACGCTCAAGGCCGCCGTCGTCGACGGCAAGCAGGAGGCCGGCGCCAAGTTCTCGGACTATTTCGAGCATCAGGAACGCTGGGCGACGGCTCCCGGCCATCGCGCGCTCGCCATGCTGCGCGGCTGGAACGAAGAAGTGCTGACGCTGAATATCGAAGTCGATACCGATGCCGTCTCGCCGAACAAGCCGGTCGAGCGCATGGTCACCACGGCCTACGACATCGGCGCAAGCCGACCGGGTGACCGCTGGCTGACGGAAGTCGCGAGCTGGACCTGGCGTGTGAAGCTTTCGATGTCGTTGTCGCTCGATTTGATGCGCGAATTGCGCGAACGTGCCGAAGAAGAAGCGATTCATGTCTTCGCCCGCAATCTGAAGGATCTGCTGCTCGCAGCGCCCGCCGGTTCGCGCGCCACCATGGGTCTCGACCCGGGCATCCGCACCGGCGTCAAGGTTGCCGTGGTTGATGGCACCGGCAAGCTCCTGGAAACCACCACGGTCTATCCCTTCCCGCCGAAGAACGACGTGCGCGGTACGCAGGCGACGCTGGCGGCACTCATCCGCAAGCACAAGGTCGAGCTGATCGCGATCGGCAACGGCACGGGCAGCCGCGAGACCGAAAAGCTGGTGGCTGATATGCTCAGCGAACTGCCAGCGCCTAAGCCGACCAAGGTCATCGTTTCCGAAGCCGGCGCCTCGGTCTATTCCGCCTCGGAAACGGCGGCGCTCGAATTCCCCGGCCTCGACGTCTCGCTGCGCGGCGCCGTCTCGATCGCCCGCCGCCTGCAGGATCCGCTCGCAGAACTCGTGAAGATCGAGCCGAAGTCGATCGGCGTCGGCCAGTACCAGCACGATGTCGATCAGCAGAAGCTGTCGCGCTCGCTGGATGCGGTGGTCGAAGACGCGGTGAATGCCGTCGGCGTCGATCTGAACACGGCCTCGGCACCGTTGCTTGCCCGCGTCTCCGGCCTCGGGCCGTCGATCGCCGAAGCGATCGTTAGGCATCGCGATGGCGAAGGTGCGTTCGAGACGCGGCGTGATCTCCTGAAGGTCGCCCGTCTCGGTCAGCGCACCTTCGAGCAATGCGCCGGCTTCCTGCGAATTCCGAACGGCAAGGAGCCGCTCGACGCTTCCTCCGTGCACCCCGAAGCCTACGGTGTCGCCAAGAAGATCGTCGCTGCCTGTGGCCGCGACCTGCGCACGCTGATGGGCGATACAGCAACGCTGAAGGCGGTCGATCCCAGGCAGTTCATCGACGACAAGTTCGGCCTGCCGACCGTGCGCGACATCATCGCCGAATTGGAAAAGCCGGGCCGCGATCCGCGTCCGAGCTTCAAGACCGCAACCTTTGCGGAAGGCGTCAACGAGATCAGCGACCTGAAGCCCGGAATGCTGCTGGAAGGAACCGTCACCAACGTCGCCGCCTTTGGTGCCTTCGTTGACATAGGCGTCCATCAGGACGGTTTGGTGCATGTCTCGCAGCTGGCGGACCGCTTCGTCAAGGATCCGCATGAGGTCGTGAAGGCCGGCGACGTCGTCAAGGTCAGGGTCGTCGAAGTCGACGCGAAACGTAAGCGAATCGGCCTGTCCATGCGCAAAGATGGCAGCACTGTGGCAGCCCCATCCGGGCGGGACACACGCGAGCAGAGTGGTGCGCGCAACGCTGGGGTTAAGGCAAATGCCCGTCCGAAGGCCGAACAGCAGGGTAGTTTCGGGGCGGCATTGGCCGACGCACTCAAACGAAAATAAGGGCTTAGCGGAACTTCGTGCAAGAATGTCACACTCTGGCAGCGTTGTTGCCAGAGTGCCAATGACTGTCCAAAGGTAAGCTTGCCACAATGCTGTGAGGCGTTAAAGTCTGCCTTAATGTCATGTCATAACATTCGAGGCGTCCATGGCGTCCACACTTTTTTCTCTCATCAAGAAAATCATCCGTAAAGGTTCGCTCCAGCTTACACTCGCATCCGGCGAGACCCATCTGGTCGGCGATGGAACCGGAGAGACGGTTGCCGTCCGGTTTGCCGATCAGCAGGCAGAAGATGCTATCGCCCGCGATCCGACGCTTAAGCTCGGCGAAATGTATATGGAGGGCCGCTTCATCCTCGAGCAGGGGGATATCTACGAATTCCTGTCGCTGGTGAAGCAGAACACAACCAATGAAGTTTTCGATCTCCGGATGGCGGTGCTGCTGATTGGCCGCATCGCCTGGCAGCAGATCAAGAGCCGCTCGCCGATCAACCGCAACAAGTACAATGTTGCGCATCACTACGATCTGTCGGCGAAGCTGTTCGATCTCTTCCTCGATGAGGATTGGCAGTATTCCTGCGCCTATTTCAATCCGCCCGGCATCAGCCTCTATGAAGCGCAACTGGCCAAGAAGCGCCACATCGCCGCCAAGCTGCTGGTCGAGCCCGGTCAGAAGGTGCTGGAGATCGGCTCCGGTTGGGGCGGCATGGCCATGTATCTCGCCGAAGCCTATCCAGGTCTCGATGTGACCGGCATCACGCTTAGCGAAGAGCAGCTCAAAGTATCGCGTGAACGGGCGGCCAAGCGCGGCCTCTCCGATCGCGTCCGCTTCGAGCTGCAGGACTATCGCTACCTGACGGGCAAGAAGTTCGACCGTATCGTCTCGGTCGGCATGTTCGAGCATGTCGGCATCGGCGATTACGGCAAGTTCTTCCGCAAGGTTTCGGAGCTGCTTGACGATAATGGCGTCATGCTGCTGCACTCCATCGCCCGCCCGAAGCCGAGCTTTGCCACCAACGCCTTCATCGAGAAGTATATTTTCCCGGGCGGATACATCCCGTCGATCGGCGAGACCACGCCGCCGCTGGAAAAGGCCGGTTTGCTCACCAGGGACGTCGAGACCCTGCCGATGCACTATGCTTATACGCTGAGGCACTGGCGCAACCGCTTCGTGGCGCGCAAGGCCGATGCCGTCGCGCTTTACGACGAGAAGTTCTTCCGCATGTGGGAGTTCTATCTGGCTGGCTCCGAAATGGGCTTCCGCTGGGATGAGCTCTTCATCATGCAGCTCCAGATCACCAAGAACCAGTTCGCCGTGCCGGACAATCGCAATTACATCGCGGAGCGCGAAGCGAAGCTGAAGGAATTCGAGGCAGTGCGCGCACCTTTGGAGAAGGTGACGTTCTGAGCCTCTATCATCGCACCGTTTGACAGGGCCGGACCGTGGAAACCTACGATCCGGCCTTTCTGTTCATACTCCACCTGCAGGCAAGATTGTCATTTGCCGACGTGAACAGTGAATGTGCCGTCCTGCACCGTACCGTCGGTGTTCAGTCCCGTAAGGCGCATGGTGAATTGATCGGTGCCCGAGAAGCCAGGGTTCGGCGTGTAGTAGACAATGTTCCCCTGAACCGTCTTGCCCGAGCATAGATAGGCATTGCTGTCTTTCGAAAATTTTGCTGCGACCGGGCCGTGCTCGACGTCAACCTTGCCGTGCGCTGGCGCCTTGACAACGCCGGTATAGGGAAACCCTGCAAACGTGCAGTCCTGCTTCACGAGGGAAGCACTCGTAATCTTCGTTTTCTTGCCGGGCGCAACTCTTCCCGAAAACTGGCTTTGCTTCGCCCCGCCGATCGGAGTGCCGACGCAGCCGGAAAGCGCCATGCCGGCACTGAGGATCAGACCTAAGGAGATCAGGGATATGGTCTTCATTCGTTTCTCATTTTTGAAATTGGGGGCTGCGAGATCGTGAGTGTCTGGCAGGCTTCGGCCATTACCCACGATTGAATATTCTATACAGGAATTAAATCAACGCGATAGATCGGCGCATGTCGAATGATATCCGGTGGGAGCAACCTGAATTTGATGTTCTCAATGGATTCGGCGTCTTGTGGTTAAGAGAGCGGTAACGCGATCCGCATAATTTGAGGCAACTCTCGGGCCATATGGCCCTTTGTATTGCGTATCATGGAGTTTCGTTGTGTTAGCAAAGTTAAGGTTCCTTTTCATTAGCGGCCTCTCAGTCCTCGCCTATGCCGGCGCTGCCGAGGCGGGTGATGGCCAGCATCTCTGGTCGGGTGATTGGTACCTAAGCGTCGGCGCGGCCGGTTTCTCCGCGCCGAAGTTCGAAGGCGGCAAGCACAACAAGCTGCAGTGGTCGCCGCTGGTCTCGATCGGCCGGCAGGGTCCAGGTCCGCGTTTTTCCTCGCGCAACGACAATCCCTCCTTTGCCCTCATCGAGAGCGACGCATTCCGCATCGGTATCGTCGGCAAATTCGTGCCGAGCCGCGACAGCAGCGATGGCCACGAGCTGAGGGGGCTGAAGAAGGTTAAGTGGGGTCTCGAGGCCGGCGGTTTTGCCGAAGCCTATCCCACAGACTGGTTGCGCGCCCGCGTCGAAGTCCGCCAGGGTATTCGCGCCCATAGCGGCGTCGTCGCCGATGCCGCGGTCGATGCCTTTACCGACATCACCCCGGAACTCCGCGCTTCGGCCGGTCCGCGCATGACGCTCGCCAGCACCGACTATTTCGACGCCTATTACGGCGTCAATGCGCGGGAATCGGCTGCCTCCGGCCTCAGCGGCTACAAGCCCGGCGGTGGCGTCAAATCCGTCGGCTTCGGTGGCGCCCTGACCTGGAAGGCCACGCAGAACTGGACCACGAGCACCTTCCTCGAATATACCCGGCTCACCGGCCCGGCCGCCGACAGCAGCCTCGTGCGCGAGCGCGGCGACCGCAACCAGCTGTTGATCGGTGTTTCCGCCAGCTACAAGTTCAATTTCACGATGAACTGAGTAACGAGCGAGGCCAGAGCATGATGCCGAAAAGTGCTTGAGCGGCTTTCGGACGACATCATGCTCTAATTCTTTGATTTTAGAGCGGATTCAGATCTTAGGTCGTTTCGACCTGAAATCATCCGACTCTAATGCCCGCAGCTTGACCTCGGGGGCCGGATATCAATACTACTCGCCTATGCAAAACACAGGCGACATCAACGGGCGCGTCGCCGACGCGCCTTCCGGCAACTGGGTCTACCGGGTTCTGCCCCCGACGCTCTGGCCTTACGCCCAGCTTGCGCGCTGGGACCGGCCGATCGGCTGGCAGCTCCTGATGTGGCCATGCTTCTGGTCCGTAGCGCTTGCGGCCAATGCCTCTGTCGCCATGGGGCACGGCTCGCCCGGCTTCGTGGTGATCTACCACCTTATTCTTTACTTCATCGGCGCCGTCGCCATGCGCGGCGCTGGCTGCACCTATAATGATCTGGTCGACCACGAGATCGACATGTCCGTGGCCCGCACGCGCTCGCGCCCGCTGCCATCGGGCCGCGTAACACGTTTCCAGGCCAAGGTGTTCATCGCATTGCAGGCTCTGGTCGGCCTGCTGGTGCTGCTGCAGTTCAATTGGTTTGCCGTCATCCTCGGCGTGCTGTCGCTCGGCATCGTCGCGCTCTATCCCTTTGCCAAGCGCTTCACGGACTGGCCGCAGTTCTTCCTTGGGCTTGCCTTTTCCTGGGGCGCCCTGATGGGCTGGGCGGGCCTTTTCGGCAGCCTGTCCTTTGCCTCGATCGTGCTCTATCTCGCAGCCATCCTCTGGACCATCGGCTACGACACGATCTATGCGCATCAGGACAAGGAGGATGACGAGCTGATCGGTGTCCGGTCGACCGCCCGGCTTTTCGGTGACCGGACGCGTCTCTGGCTGGTCGGGCTTTACGGCGCGACGCTGCTTCTGATGCTGCTGTCCTTTGCGCTTGCGGGTACAAGCTGGCTGGCCTATCTCGGCCTGATCGTCGCCGGCGGCATGTTCGCCTATCAGATCGCCGTGCTTGACATCAACGACGGCGAACAATGCCTGGCCTTGTTCAAATCGAACAATCGGGTCGGGCTGATCATCTTCGCCGGCCTCTTCCTGTCGTTCCTGTTTCTCGTTCCCTGAGGGAAGGGATTCGCCGCGTCCGATTTAAAGGGGGTGCCATGGCATGTGAAATCCGTCTGGCCTCGGAGGCGGACGCCGAGGCGATCAGCGGCGTCATCCTTACCGCACTTCGTGAGAGCAACGCACAGGATTATTCCCCGGATATCATCGCGCGCGTTGCAGAGAGCTTTAGTCCCGCTGGCGTGCGCAAGCTCATGAGCAGCAGAATGGTCTTCGTGGCAATTGATGGTGAAAGCCTTGTCGGGACCGCGAGCCTTGACCGTGCCGTTGTGCGCACGGTGTTCGTCTCTCCTTTTGCGCAACGACGCGGCATTGGCGCCAACCTGATGGCTGCAATCGAACGGGCGGCGAGGGCAGGCGGCATCGCCACCCTGTCCGTCCCCTCGTCGATTACCGCGCAGGGTTTCTACGAAAAGCTCGGCTTCAATGCTGTCGGCGAGAGTTTCCACGGCGATGAACGAACGATCGTCATGGAGCGCTCGCTGACGCCATAAGATTTCGGCCGCGGGATCGGTTCTCCCACGGCCGGTTTCCGGCGATATTCGGTTTTCGAGCCATATCGGCTTAATGTCTGGCGATGATCTCGCGGCCCTGGATCTTCATCTTGACGCCGAGCTTGCCGGTCGTGCGGCGCACGAGGAAGCGGGGACGGCGGTTTGCAAAGTAGGAATGGCGGCGACGCGGCTGACTGTCCTGCGAGCGGACGCCGCCGAGATGTTCTTCCAGCGGACGGGCAACACCGTCGGCTTCGATCATCAGCATGGGAATGCGGAAGGCTTCCGACCAGGAGCGCCAGTCGGCAGCGATGTCGCTCAAATCGTGAGCGACGAGAAGGGGGATGCAGAGATCCGGATCGGAGTGATGCAGTTCCAGCGTGACGGTAACTTCGCCGTCGCCGTGATCGATGGCGCGGGCGGCTACACCCTGGAATGCACGCTTGGGCAAGGCGACGGACAGCGGCAGGCCGCTGGACGGCAGGATCTTGCGCAGCACTGCGCCGCGCTCATCGATCGTAATGGTGACGTCACCCTCGGCACCTCGCATGGCATAGCTGACCTGTTGCGGGAAGCGCGCCGGATCAAGCCGCAGTGTGGTTCCAGCCCAGTCGGGCTTCAGGACGGTATTAGTCATCGATTTTTCTACCCTTGCTTTACCTGAGAGCCGGTTGTTCCGGTCTTCTCTCGGAGAACTTTTGTCCTCTCGTTGTTGGGCAGATTAGGCGGCGTCCCTTCCAGACAGCTTAAAAATCGAGGTTAAGAAAACTTTGCGTCCTCAAATGGTTAGCAAAGTCGAATGCATCAGGGTTTCCATAAGGTGAACACACGGCAGGGCGGTGCGTCAATATAGTACACGCATAAGGTGAGTGCGTGTAAGTCTCGGGTAAGGTTTGTATGCAATAATCACAGCCAGATTCGTCCCCTTTATTAGAGATCTATTGGGATTCTGCTGATGATTTCCACTTATCTTGGTTATACGATCGCAACCAGAGATATGGCGACCTCACTCAATCAGGTGGCGCAACAGTCGCAAAACAAGCGCTTGATCGACTATTACAACGCCAATATCGGCAAAGTAACGAACGTCGATGACTTCCTGAATGACTATCAGCTATACAGTTACGCAATGGAAGCCTACGGGCTTTCGGACATGACCTACGCCAAGGCCTTTATGAAACAGGTCCTCACCAGCGACCTCAGCGACTCCAGCAGTTTCGCCAATAAGCTCACCGATCCGCGCTACAAGGAGTTCGCTGCGGCGTTCAATTTCGGTACGAGCTCGACGGGAACGACGAATACGGCACAAACGAGCACGCAGGAAGACGACCTCATCGGGCTTTACCAGCAATCATTTACAAATGAGGAGACGTCGGCGGCAACCGAAACGACCTATTACAGCCAGAACATCAGCTCGGTTAAGACGGTCGATGACCTCCTCGGCAACACCCGCCTGCGTAATTATGTGCTGCAAGCCTACGGCATTGACCCGACCTATGTGTCGAATTCGTCTCTGAAGCAGATGCTGACGAGCGATCTCAGCGACCCCAACAGCTACGTCAATCTGAATGGCGGCACCGCCGACAAGGCCCTGGTGGCGGAATTCAATTTCAATGCCGACGGCACCATCAAGACATCGACGCCGGACGGCGACACGGCCTATTACGAGGCCAATATCGGCAACGTTACCTCGGTCGATCAGCTGACGTCCAATCCGCAGCTGTTCCAATACGTCAAGACGGCTTTCAATATCCCGTCCTACATCACGGCAGACCAGTTCAATGCTTCTGCCAAGGATGCCAGCACCGCAAGTTCGAACGGGCTGACCGCCGTCATGGCGGAATTCAACTTCCAGAGCGACGGCACGGTCGCATCCGGCTCGCAGGCCCAGACGTCCGATCAGATAAGCGCAACCACGGCCGGCTATACCACGAACTATCCGGGCGGCCCGCAGACCCTCAGCCAGCAGGCCGATGTGATGAGCGCCTACAATTCCACCGTGCCCTCGTTCACGACAAGCGTCGGCGCAACCGACAATGATCTTTATTATAAGAATCATATCGGCTCCATCACGTCAGTCGATCAGTTGACGTCGGACACGCGTCTTTTCGATTACGTCAAGACGGCTTACGGCATCGATCCGACGACGCCAGCCGTCGTCTTCAAGAATGCGTTCGGCGATGCGACGACCGCCGCCATCTTTGGCCTGACCGACGTCGTCTCCCAATTCAATTTCCAGTCGGACGGCACGCTTGCTTCCGGCCAGACCGCACAGTCCCAGGACGAGATCGACGCGGCCTCCACGGCCTATATGAGCAACTATCAATCATCGCAGTCGACTCTGACCACGGATGCGGTCAACAACTACAAGAACCGCATCGCCAGCGTGAAGACCATCAAGGATTTCTTCGCAAGCAACACGACCGACAGCAGCACCTCAAACGACAGCGCGCCGGAGCTTTATCAGATGGCGTTGCGCGCCTATGGCATCGGCGAGAACGAAGTCACGAAGTCCCAGCTGACCAAGATTCTCGAAAGCGATCCCTACGATCCGAAGAGCTACGTCAATTCGCTCAAGGACTCTCGTTTTACCGCGCTTGCCAAGGCGTTCAATTTCGACAGCAAAGGCAATCTGAAGGCGCCGGTGCAGTCTTTGTCGCAGACGCAGATCAACAGCTATATCTCGGAATATTCCAGCCGCAGCACGGCGGGACTGTCGGGAGCCGAGCTGACCAAAGCCACCAGCGACGCCAAGACCGCTGGCACCTATTTCGCCACCAACATCGTCAACGTGACCAGCGTTACGGATCTGCTGGCCGACAGCAAGCTTACGAATTTCATCCTGACGGCCAACGGCATCGATCCGAAGACCGTCGATACGGCAACGCTGAAGAAGGCTTTTGCTTCCGATCCGTCCAGCTCGACAAGCTTCATCAACACGACCGATGGCGCGAAGTTCAAGAGCATCGTCGAGGCATTCAATTTCGGCACCGACGGAAACCTGACCGACACGAAGCTCGGTACGGCGCAAAACCAGGGCGCGCTCGCCGCGACCAATGATCTCTTTCTGCATCAGACACTGGAAGATCAGCAAGGCGAGACCAATCCGGGCGTGCGTCTGGCGCTCTACTTCCAGCGCAAGGCGCCCGATATCAACTCGATCTATGACATCATGGGCGATTCCGCTCTCTATGAGGTCATCACCACGACCTACAATCTGCCGAGCTCGATCTCCAACATGGATGTCGATACCCAGGCCAGCATGCTGAAAAAGTTCGTCAATGTGAGCGACCTGCAGGACCCGGACAAGGTCAACCAGCTGCTGCAGCGATTCTCCGCGATGTACGACATGGAGAACAATACGACCACTTCGACGTCGCCAGCACTTTCGATTCTCACAGGCTCGTCGTCGAGCTCCGGCATCAGCGCCGACACGCTGCTTTCCATCGCACAGCTGTCCTCGTCGCGGTAAGAAGTTCCGCAAAAAATTTAACCCTGTCTCCCTGCCGCGTTCTCGTGCGGCAGGGGCTTGCCATGCACCTGTTTCTGCAGGGTTTCCGAACATATTCGGACGTGTTTTTCAGGTGTGGGATGGCTGCTTTCCACAACGGCAGGAAGGAACTTATTAACCATCCTTGCCCTATTCGATTTGAGAAGCCAACGGCAATATCAATGACTGGGTTGCAGGTCTCATGCGTCTTTCCCGAACGACACTTTCCAATGCGTCTCAAGGCGTCCAGCCGGAGGGCGATCTCGACCCGGAGCAGGCAGCCGAAGAGGCACGTCGTGCCGAGCAGATTGCCGCTCGCCGCGCATTCCTGGAAGAGAAGATTCGCAATGCCCGCGAAGCCAAGCGTAAGGCTGAAGAGCAGCGCCACGCCGACGAAAAGCGCCTTGCCGAAGAGGTGAGGAAGCGCACCGCCGCCGCACCGCCGCCGGTCGTGGAGGCGCTGCAGTCGTCCGCCGTTACGAGCGAGCAGGAAATGCCTGTTCTGCCGCAGGGAATCTCCGCGGAAGATCTCGCATCGCCCGGCTGGCAGAATGCCTTCCTGATGGGGCCGAACGTACGGTTTACCCGCACGCGCGAAAACGAAATCATCAGCCGCCGCCCGCCCGTCGAGCCGAAGGCCGAGATTCGACCACCTGCCGCCGCGCACGCCGCGATGCGGGTGATGGAGCCGCCTGTTGCGGTCGAAACACCTGCGGCACCGGCTGCAACTATTGTCGTCCCGTCCGTGCGGCAGGACGAGTTCCATCTGCCGCCGCTCGAAGACATGCCGCTGGTGGTGCAAAGCTACATTCCGACAGTGATTCAGAATTCCCCGGCGACCGAGCCGGACGCATTGGAGATGACCGTTATCGCTACCGCATTTTCGAAGGCTCCCGCGATCGCGCTGGATGCTTCCCCTGTTCAGTCAAATGTTCCCGAGTCCCTAGCCGCGCCTGTGGTCGAGTCGCGTCTTGTCCATCTTTCCGATTTCGCCTTCTGGGATGCGATGCCGTTCGACGGCGAATTCGTCTCTGCCCTCAAGGGTGAGCCGAAGCAGCTGGCGACGCCGCAGAGGCCGGAAGTCGATGCCGAATCGATTATTGCGAAGTTCCGTGTCGTCGAGTGCCGCCGTCCGGCTGCTGCTGTCGAGGTGCTGCCCGTCGTCGCGCTATCTCCGGCGGTCGAAATTGCAACGCCAGTCGAAACTGTCTCCAGCCAGCCGGCGGCAGATCTCAGCACGCCGGCCATGGACGAGCTTGCTGCACTGGAGGCGGCCATTCTGGCTCCCGTCATCGAGACGACGCCCGCCGCTGTTGAAGCTGCCACTGCCGAGCAGCCGACCGTGGCAGAGCCGGCCGAAACATTCGTACCGCCCGCTTTCGTCACGGCAGTTTACGGCGCTGAAGCTGCTCCTGCTGTCGAAACTCGTCCGGCTCCCGTCATGGTCTTGGCACCAATGCCGAAGAAGGTTGCAGCGCCTGCGCCTGCCGAACCGGTTGCCAAGGCTGCATCGACCATTCCGGCCGTCGAAGCTGCAGCGCAGCGCCTCATCGACGCGCCGCCGTCGCGGATCTCGCCGCGCCGTCCTGCGTCCCTGACACCGCCCGAGTGGCGCCCGATCGCTCCCAGCGTCGATGGCGAATACGAACTGCCGCCGCGCGAACTGCTGCAGGAGCCCGCCATCCGTTCCGGCGTCATCATGACCCAGGAAACGCTGGAGCAGAATGCCGGCCTGCTGGAAAGCGTGCTCGAGGACTTCGGCGTCAAGGGCGAGATCATCCATGTTCGTCCCGGCCCGGTCGTCACGCTTTATGAATTCGAGCCGGCGCCCGGTGTCAAATCCTCGCGCGTCATCAACCTTGCGGACGATATCGCTCGCTCGATGTCGGCGCTCTCGGCTCGTGTTGCCGTCGTGCCCGGCCGCAACGTCATCGGTATCGAACTGCCGAACGTCAACCGCGAGACCGTTTACTTCCGCGAGATGATCGATTCGCCCGATTTCGAGAAGAGCGGCTATAAGCTGGCGCTCGGCCTCGGCAAGACCATCGGCGGCGAGCCCGTCATCGCCGAGCTTGCGAAGATGCCGCATCTGCTCGTTGCCGGCACCACCGGTTCGGGCAAGTCCGTCGCCATCAACACGATGATCCTGTCGCTGCTCTACCGGATGACGCCGGAACAGTGCCGCCTGATCATGGTCGATCCGAAGATGCTCGAACTCTCCGTCTATGACGGCATTCCGCATCTTCTGACCCCCGTCGTTACCGACCCGAAGAAGGCCGTGATGGCGCTGAAGTGGGCGGTTCGCGAAATGGAGGATCGCTACAAGAAGATGTCGCGCCTCGGCGTGCGCAATATCGACGGCTACAATAGCCGCGTTGCCTCCGCCAAGGAAAAAGGCGAGACGATCCACGTCATAGTCCAGACCGGCTTCGACAAGGGCACCGGTGCTCCGATCGAAGAGCAGCAGGAAATGGACCTGACGCCGATGCCCTATATCGTCGTCATCGTCGACGAAATGGCCGACTTGATGATGGTCGCCGGCAAGGAGATCGAAGGTGCGATCCAGCGTCTGGCGCAGATGGCGCGTGCCGCCGGTATCCACCTGATCATGGCAACGCAGCGTCCATCGGTCGACGTCATCACCGGCACGATCAAGGCGAACTTCCCGACGCGCATCTCCTTCCAGGTCACGTCGAAGATCGACAGCCGCACCATCCTTGGCGAACAGGGTGCCGAACAGCTCCTCGGCCAGGGCGACATGCTGCATATGGCCGGCGGCGGCCGCATCTCCCGCGTTCACGGCCCCTTCGTCTCCGACGAGGAGGTCGAAAAGGTCGTGGCTCATCTGAAGCTGCAGGGCCGTCCGGAATATCTCGACACGGTCACTGCCGACGAGGAAGAGGAAGACGAGGAAGAAGATACGGCCGTGTTCGACAAGGGCGCCATTGCCTCGGAAGATGGCGACGATCTCTACGAACAGGCGATCAAGGTGGTCATGCGCGACAAGAAGTGCTCGACCTCCTACATCCAGCGCCGCCTTGGCATTGGCTACAACCGCGCCGCCTCGCTCGTCGAGCGCATGGAAAAGGACGGTCTGGTCGGCCCGGCCAACCACGTCGGCAAGCGCGAAATCATCACCGGCAACCGCAATGGCGGCGGCAACTCCAGCCAGGAAGATTTCGATTGATCTGATCGGCAGCCAGATCGGAACGACATCGTGACAAGATAGAAAGCGGCTTTCCAATGGAAGGCCGCTTCTTTTTTGTCAGACACGCTCGAGCTTGATGTGCGGCAGTGGCGGCAGCTCGACATGGATGGTGTCATCGCGCTGCACACGGCCGCCCTGCGAGACAATGCCCATGATGCCCGCCTTGCGAATCAGGCCGCCATCGGCATCCTTGTCGAGCACGGCATGCAGCAGGCCCTTCTGGAAATTGTCAATCTGCCTGCAGGGATTGCGCAAGCCCGTCACCTCGACGATCGCATCCGCGCCGATATGCAGGCGCGTGCCTTGAGGCAGGGAAAGCAGGTCGATCCCTCTGGTCGCGATATTTTCGCCCATATCACCAGGCGCGACGGAAAATCCCTTTTCGGTCAGCTCCTCGAACAGCTCTTCATGGATGATATGCACCTGGCGTAGATTGGGCTGTGTCGGATCGACCGCGACACGGGACCGGTGCTTCACCGTTACCCCCATATGCGCATCGCCCTCCACACCGAGCCCGGTCAGCAGCTGAATATGATCCTTGGTCTGCTTGCTGAACCCGTGCACGCCGCTGCTACTGACCGCCGTCACATATATGCGCTTGTCGCCCATGCCGAACCCTTCCATAAACGATCGAGATCTTTATAAATTGGTATATACCAATTTCAAGGCGACAGATTTGTGATGGTAGAAAATAATCGACAGGATGAAGGCGTAAAAACTGCGGGAGGCTGGGCGACCGTTGCCGCGCAACTGCGAAATGCCATCGATGAGGGTCGGCATGCTCCGGGTAGCCGCCTGCCAAGCGAACGCGCCTTGTCCGAACAATTCGGCGTCTCCAGGGTGACGATGCGGCGGGCGATCGCCGAACTGGAGGGGGAGGGACTGCTGCGTGTCGCGCGGGGCAGCGGTGCCTATGTCCGCGCCGACATGCCCGTTCGTTTCCAGTTGGGCGACAAGGTGCGGTTCAGCAAGGATCTGACTGCGACGGACGCTAACCTCACGCGCAAGGTTGCCTCGGCAAGGGAAGTCCCGGCAACCGCCGATATCGCTGCAAGGCTGAATTTGCAGCCGGGCGAAATGGTGCTGGATATGTGCGTAGTTGCCTATGCCGACGCGCTTCCCGTCTCGGTCGTCATGCGCAGCTGCTCGGCAAAGCGCTTTCCCGGCTTGGCGGAGAAGTTTGCCGCAATGGGCTCGTTCACGGCGGTGCTGAAGGACTACGGCGTGACGGACTATTGGCGCCGTTCGACTGACATCACGGCGCGCATGCCCACGGAAGTCGAGGCACGACTTCTGCAGCAATCGCGCCTCACGCCCGTCCTTGCCTATGTCGGCGAAGATATCGATGCCGGTGGCACGGTCATCTCGTGCCAGATCGGCTGCTTCGCCTCGGAGCGGGTGGTCGTGACCGTCTGATATCTCAGACCTTGAGGACCTTCCCCGGATTCATGATGCCTGCCGGATCGAAGGCCGTCTTGATCCGGCGCATCAGGTCCATCTCGATATCGGAGCGGATCGTCGCCAGCTCGTCGCGCTTCAGCTGGCCGATGCCGTGCTCGGCGGAGATCGAGCCGCCATGCTGCAGCACCAGTCCGTGCACGATCTTGTTGATTTCGCGCCAGCGGCCGATGAACTCTGCCTTGTCGGCGCCGACGGGCTGCGAGATGTTGTAGTGGATATTCCCATCGCCCATATGGCCGAAGGCGCAGACACGCGCGCCCGGCATGGCGGCAACGACGGCCTTCTCGGCCTCGGCCATGAATTGCGGGATCTGCGCCACCGGCACGGAAACATCGTGCTTGATTGAGCCGCCTTCCGGCTTCTGCGCATCCGACATGCTCTCGCGCATATGCCAGATGGCCTTCTGCTGGGCTTCCGAGCTGGCGATGGTCGCATCCTGGATCAGGCCGTCCCCATAACCTTGTTCGAGCAGCGCCGTCATCATCCGCTCGGCCGTCTCAGCCGAATCGGAGGTGGATATGTCGATCAGCACATACCAGGGATGCGCCGTCTCCAGCGGATCGCGCACGTCCGGAATATGCCGTGTCGTGAACTCGACGCCGATGCGCGGCATCAGCTCGAAGCCGGTCAGCGCCGGGCCGCAGAGGCTCGAGGCATTCTTGAACAGGGTCAGCGCATCGTCGACCGATTGCAGGCCGGCAAAAGCGACCTGATGGCCGAGCGGTTGCGGAAAGAGTTTTAAGACTGCGCCGGTGATGACGCCGAGCGTGCCTTCCGCGCCGATGAAGAGATCGCGCAGATCGTAGCCGGTATTGTCCTTCTTCAGGCGGCGCAGGCCATTCCAGATCTCGCCCGTGGGCAACACGACTTCCAGGCCAAGGCAGAGCTGACGCATATTGCCATAGGCAAGAACGGCAGTGCCGCCGGCATTGGTGGACAGATTGCCGGCGATGCGGCAGGAGCCTTCGGAGCCGAGCGAAAGCGGAAACATGCGGCCATGCTCCGCCGCTGCCTTATGGACATCGGCGAGAATGCAGCCGCCGTCGACGATCATGGTGTTGCCGACGGGATCGATATCGCGGACGCGGTTCATGCGCTCCAGCGACAGGATGATATCGGAGCCGCCCTCGCGCGGCGTCTGGCCGCCGACAAGTCCGGTATTGCCGGTCTGCGGAACGATGGCCGTACCGGTCTCGCTGGCGAGCTTCAGGATCGCGGACACCTCTTCCACCGAGCCGGGCTTCAGCAGCATGGGCGAAGCACCGTGATAGAGGCCGCGATTTTCCACGAGATGCGGCGCGATTTCGGCCGGGTCCTGCACGGCATGTTTTTCGCCGACGATGGCGGCGAAGCGATCGAGAAGGTCGGAGGAGGGGGCGGAGCTGCTCATGGCGTGTCCTTTGCCTGATGGTGTCGGGCTGATTTATTCTCTGGGCGCGGCCGCGCGGCGCAGCCGGTCGTTGATGGCCTCGCCGAGGCCCTCGTCTGGAATATGCGAAAAGGCAATGGTCGCAGCACCGGTGGCATCGGCGCGCTTCATGAAGTCGAAAAGATTTGCGGCGGCTTCGGAGAGATCGCCGCCGGCGCTGAGATCGAGCACGGCGACGGCCTTTTCGATGCCGGTAATGTCGGGTGTTCCGAAGCGGATCAGCGTCTCGTTCTCGGAAACCTCGGTCGCGTCAAGCCGCACGGCCGCTCCCGGCGCGTAATGCGAGGCCATCATGCCTGGCGCCTCGATGGCCGCGGAAGCCTTCTTCTTGCGCTTCAGCTTCTTGCCGGCCACGCGCTCGATATCGCTTGCAGCCAGGCCGCCCGGCCGCAAAAGGCGCATCTCGCCATCGTCGACCTTGACGATGGTCGACTCAACGCCGACGACCGAAGCCCCGGCATCGAGTATGAGTGTGATGCGCTCACCGAGATCATCATGGACATGATCGGCGTTGGTGGCGCTGATTTTGCCTGACGTATTGGCGCTCGGTGCTGCAAGCGGCCGGTTGAAGGCGCGGATCAGATCGCCGGCAAAGCCCTTGGGCACCCGGATGCCGACCGTGTCGAGACCGGCAGTTGCCAGCGGATGGATGCCGCTATCGGTCTTGAGCGGCAGCACCAGCGTCAACGGGCCGGGCCAGAAAGCTTCCGCCAGCTTTCTGGAGATCGGATCGAAGATCGCATAGCGCTCGGCCATGGCGAGATCGCTCATATGGCAGATCAGCGGATTGAAGCGCGGCCGCCCCTTGGTCTCATAGATCCGGGTAATGGCGGCGGGATTGGTGGCGTCGGCGGCGAGGCCGTAGACCGTCTCAGTCGGTAGCCCGATCGGCAGGCCTTCGGCAAGGGTTGCCGTCGCGACCTCTATTGCCGTTTGCGGATGTTCGAGAATGTCTATGTGTCGTGCCATGGCCTGCCTGCTTGCAGTTCAGGCCGTTTCTTATGCTCTTCGAGTTTTCGGATCAATCGTCAAAGCTGGCGAATGATGTCGCGAAGCTGCTCGTTGCGGGCGCCGAGCAGGAGAACGTTGCGGATGGCGATCTGCGGATCGTGGGTGTGGAACAGTACGCCGTTGCCTCTGATATCGCGATTGATCGTCAGCTTCTTGTCTTCCGCTTCCTTGTCCGGATGGATGGCGACGGCGAAATACATCCGCGAATATTTGAGGCTGATGTCTTCGAAGAAGTTTTCTTCCTGGCCGATCCGCGCAAAGAAATTGGCGATATAGAAAGCCCAGTTCACGTCCTCATAATGCGCGAACTGCGTCCGCGCCGCCGTGACATGGCAATAGCCGAGATGCGGCGTGTCCTTCAGCGTGTGATGAAAGATGAGCTTGGGAAAACGGATTGACTTGTGGAAGCTGTTGAGCCGGTCATGGGTCTTCTCGCCGGCATCCCTAAGCTTCTGCGCCGTGCGCACCGCCACCTGCTCATGGCTGATATAGTCCCGTTCTTCCGCAAGCCAGTGTGGCCTGTTGCGGTTGATGCGGCCCGTGCGCAGGAATTCGCTGTAGCCCGTTGTCGATACCGGTGGCGCCGGTTCGGGCTCGGCGGGCTTCCCAGCGTCGAAATACCTGAGTTTGGCCATGCCGGATCTCGCTTTAGACGTCTCTGGACGGCATGGTAGATGGAATAGCTTGAGCCGGGCTTAATCATTTTGAGACGCCGCACCTTTTGGGAGACAGACAAACATGCCTGGAGTTATCGATCTCAAGCAGCTTCTGTCCGGCATGAAACCAAATCTCGTCGAGGGCGAATTCGTCTATTGCAGTGTGTCGCCGTCGGCACTGGCTGATCATTTGCGTTTGGACCCGATCGGGCTGTTCAGAGAAAAGGAGGGAGTGACGCTGATCCTTTCGCTGGAGGCGGCCCGCAAAGCGGGATTTCCGGCCACTCCCGCCATGCGCATGATCACGCTTGAAGTTCACTCGTCCCTGGAGGCGGTCGGGCTTACTGCGGCCTTCGCAACGACCCTTGGAAATGAGGGCATAAGCGCCAATGTTGTCGCCGGCTATTATCATGATCACATCTTCGTTCCGGCTGCCGATGCGGAGCGCGCCATGGCTGCGCTGCTGGCGCTTTCCGCCACCCAAGCGCCCCGTTGATAACGGCTCTGTCGCATTCAGGATAAAGCGTCATCATTCGGGTGCGGATGGGCTGAATGTCCGCATTTTGATGTAGCCGCATAAGCGATTGAATTGTCTTTCGATAATGCCTCTTCGCGGAGCCATCTTGGCGTTCCGTTTCGCCTGTCGTCAATTTCGGAGCCGATGTCGCATTGCAGCGCAGCGGCTGGCGGAGCCGAGAGCTATGATGCCATCAATCTCAAGGTGCCGTCTGCTAGGGAGACGGAGAATTGGGAAGCCGGTCAAAATCCGGCGCTGCCCCCGCAACGGTGGTGGAGTGAGGCATGGCGAATAAAGCCACTGGGTCGATCGGCCTGGGAAGGTGCCATGGGGCTCTGGAAACAGGGCCGCTCCAGAGCCCGGAAACCAGCCTTGGGCGCATAAGGTTTACTGACCGCGGCGGGTGGTCGGGACATTGCTTTTGGCCGCTCCCAACCGGCCACGCATGTCCTTTGCCCGCCTCCTGGTACTGCTAAGGATAGGCAAATGGACATCGGCAGCAAAGTTCTGCGGCAATTGAAGAACCACCGGACAGGCTTGAGCCTGGAGCAACCCTTCTACACCGATCCGGACTACTTCAAGCTCGACATGGAGACGATCTACTATCGTGACTGGCTGTTCATCGGCCATGATTGCGAAGTGCCGCGCGCGGGCAACTACTTCACCGTCCAGATCGGCGACTATCCCGTCGTCATCGTCCGCGGCCGCGATCAGGTCATCCGCGCCTTCCACAATAGCTGTCGCCATCGCGGCTCGCGGGTCTGCACGACCGAGCGCGGCTCCTCGGCAAAACTCGTCTGCCCCTATCACCAGTGGACCTATGAGCTCGATGGCTCGCTGCTTTTCGCCCGTCAGATGGCCGAGGATTTCGACAAGAGCCAGCACTCTCTAAAGCCCGTTCATTGCGAAAGCGTCGGCGGCTACATCTTCATCTGCCTGGCACAGAACGCTCCGGATTTCGCCTCGGTCCGCGCCTCGATCGAGCCCTACATGGCGCCGCACCGCATCAGCGAAGCCAAGGTCGCCTTCCAGAGCACCATCATCGAGAAGGGCAACTGGAAGCTCGTCTGGGAAAACAACCGCGAATGCTATCATTGCGCGGCCAATCACCCCGAGCTTTGCCGCACTTTCCCGGAAGCGCCGACCGTGACCGGCGTACAGGGTGCGCTGAACGATCCCGTCATCGCCGAGCACTGGCAACGCTGCGAAGCCGCAGGCCTGCCGAGCGAATTCAAGCTCTCGCCGGACGGACAGTTCCGCACGGCCCGCATGCCGCTGATCGAAGGTGCGGAAAGCTATACCATGTCTGGCCAGAATGCCGTCAGGCGGCCGCTCTCGCCCGACGTGACGATCAACGGCATCGGCACCATGCTATTGTTCCATTACCCGACGACGTGGAACCACATCCTCGGCGACCACGCGATCTCCTTCCGCGTCCTGCCGATCAGCGCCGAGGAAACAGCCGTCACCACGAAGTGGCTTGTTCATAAGGATGCCGTGGAAGGCGTCGACTACAATCTCGAAGAGCTGACCCACGTCTGGACCGAAACCAACGATCAGGACCGCCGTATCGTCGAGGAAAATGCCTTCGGCATCCGCTCGCCGGCCTATGAGCCAGGTCCCTATTCGGAAATCCATGAAGGTGGCGTCATGCAGTTCGTCGAATGGTACACGACTTTCATGATCAACCGGCTGCAGGGCGACCAGGCCAAGCTGTCGGCGGTTGCCTGAGCATGAACATGGCCGTCTCTTTTTCGCATCGCCACCTCGACCAGATGCAGCCCTGGAATGACAGGCAGCATGTGCTCGAATGTCTCTCGGTGACACCCGAAGCACCCGATGTGATGACCTTCACATTCGGGTCCGACAAGGACAACTGGTTCCGCTATCTGCCGGGCCAGTTCGTGACGCTGGAGCTGCCGACGGCTCCGGAGCCCGTCATGCGCACCTATACGCTATCATCGACGCCGTCGCGGCCCTTCTCTGTCGCGGTGACGGTGAAGGCGCAGAAGGACAGCGTCGGCACGCGCTGGATGTTCGAGAACCTGAAGCCCGGCATGCGCATCAAGGCTTTCGGCCCGCTCGGCGATTTCAGCCATATCCGCCATCCAGGCGAGAAATATCTCTTCGTTTCCGCCGGCTCCGGCATCACGCCGATGATGTCGATGACGCGCTACATGTCCGATATCGCACCGCTGTCGGATATCACCTTCGTCAACTGTTCTCGCAGCCCGGCCGATATCATCTTCCGCTCCGAGCTCGAATATCTCGCGCGCTTTATGCCGAACCTCAATCTCGGCTTCATCGTCGAAGGCTGTGGCCGTACCGATCTCTGGTCCGGCTTGAAGGGCCGCATCGATAAAGCAAAGATCGGCCTGCTGGCGCCCGATTTCATGGATCGGACGATCTTCTGCTGCGGCCCTGAGGTCTTCATGGATGCCGTGCGCTCCATGTTGGAAGCTCATGGCTTCGACATGTCGCGCTACCATCAGGAAAGCTTCCAGCCGGCCAATGCGGCAACGCCGCTTGCCGAAGTTTCCGACGATGCCTCCGGCGAGGCTGCCACCACGATCCGCTTCACCATGGCCGGCAAGGATGTCGTCTGTGCGGCGGGGCAGACCGTGCTGCAGGCGGCGCGCGGTGCCGGCGTGCGCATCGGCGCGGCCTGCGAATCCGGCCTCTGCGGCACATGCCGGGTGATGAAACTCTCGGGCGAAGTCGAGATGAGCCACAATGGCGGCATCCTCGATGACGAGATCGACGAGGGCTATATCCTCGCCTGCTGCTCGCGCCCGAAGACGGACGTTCAGATCGAGGCCTGAAGCCGTACGGCGAGAATGCTGGTTTGCCTAGAAATCCTGGTAGTTCAGCTCGTTGATCTCGACCGGCTTCGTTTGCGGGGTCGAGGCCGTAACGACCGGGTCGACATCGGGCATGAGAGAAACGAGCGTCTGTCGCGGTCCGCTGCACATCGGCGCAAGCGCGATCGTCAGGTCAGGTGCGGGCAGGGGTTTGGCGGGCAGGAGATCGCCCTGCGGCCAGATCTTCGCGAGCTGGACCTTCGTCATCGGCACGACATTGACGTCGATATCGGTGAGTGTCCCCGGCACCCGATAGGGGCAGCTTTTCTCCGAACAATTGTCCGACGAAACAAACTGCCAGATAGCATAATTGTCCCAGTTGCCGAGCGGAAAGGTGCCTTTCACGTCGGGCTTGTAGCGCGCATACCACAAGGGCAGCCGCGACAGCAGCGGATAGGTGCCGCGGTGATCGGCGATATAGCGCGCCGTGTTGTGGTTGACGTAGAGCATGGGATAGCGCCCGGTCCTGACTTTGATGTGGGCGACGAAGATCTGCGCATCGTCGAGCGACATGAATTGCGTCGCATCCATGCCGTCGATATCGAGCACCATCAGCTCATCCGGCTGCGGATCGGCATAATCGAGAAAATGGTTTGCCTGGTCGATCGGATTGCCGGGCCGGCCCAGATGATAGGCGCCCCACAGCAGGCCATTCGTCTTTGCCAGCATCCGGCGCGTTTGAAACAGTTCGCGGCTGACCGCGTATTTGCGCCACATCGTCCTGCAATGGGCCACCGTATCGCCGCCATGGTCGCCGGTGCAACTGAAGCTTTCAGGCAGTCCGTCGGACGCCTTGGAGATGAAACCGGCGATGCGCTTGTCCTGCAGAAATGCGGTCCAGTCGATGGTATTCAACTCGTAAGCATCGACAATCAGGGCGTTTTTCGGATCGCCCCAGGGCTGGCTTTCACCGGCCGAAGGCTTGGAGACCGGCCCCATGAGGGTCAGGATCGTCAGCAAGCTGTAAATGAGGAGGTTACTCTTTCGGTATCCTTTCATGAAATAATAGTAAGGATTGCTGGTTAATCTTGGGTTAAGAATGAAATCACTATAAATTCATCGTGGAGCCCCGCATAACTCCTTAATTCGGTAGGGATTTGAGGAACTAAATAACGCGCTGCCGCGTTTCTTGTCGTCTACTCGCATATGCGACGAAGCAGGCGGTGAAACCTTGCTCGGGAAGCATTCCCGACATGAAATGCCTACAGGCTTGAGTACCAAGTCGAACCAGGGAATGGAGATAAAAATGCTTGGTTTCCGTGCAAAAATCGCGACAGTCGCCGTAACGGCCGCCGTCGCCCTGACGAGCTTCACACCGTCTTTTGCCATGCAGATGCCCGCCGCACCGATCATGAACCGGTCCGTGCCCGCCCAGGCCGCGCCCGGCAATGTCGAACAGGTTCAATGGCGTCACGACGGCTACTATCGTCGTGGCTGGTATGGCGGCTACCGCGGTTATCGCGGCGGCTATCGTCATGGTTATCGCTATCACGACGGCTATTGGTTCCCGCTGGCAGCCTTCGGCGCCGGTGCGCTGATCGGCGGCGCAATCGCCAGCCAGCCGCGTTATTACGAGCCCGCTCCGGCCCCGAGCGCCGGCATCAATCCGCGCCATGTCGAATGGTGCGAGGGACGCTATCGTTCCTACCGCGCCTACGACAATACGTTCCAGCCGAACTCCGGCCCGCGCCGCCAGTGCTATTCACCGTATTTCTAAGCAGCGGTGCCAGAATGACAAATGCCAGCCGTCCGGTTTACGCCGGGCGGCTTTTTCTATGATCCGTTGTCAGAGAATGTTGACCCGCCTGAGCAGCCACCATGCCAGCAGCATGGAGGCGATGATGAAGGCCACCGCATATCCGGTGCCGCTTGCACCGCCCGCCAGCGGCAGGCCCGATGTGTTCATGCCGAAGAAGCCGGTCACCAGCGTCGGCGGCAGCAGGAAGGCGGTCATGATCGACAGGATGTAGAGATGCCGATTGATCTCGGAGGCGAGCTTCGAATCGATCTCTTCGTGCAGCAGTCTGGCCCGTTCCTGCAGGGCATAGACGTCGTGCTCGACCGCTTCGAGGCGCCCCGTCAGCCGGCCCGCGACATCCTCGAAGCCGAGCGGCATTTCCTCGTCGTCGGAGGCGGCGGCATGGCGCATCAGCGAGAGAACGGTCCGCAGATGACGATGCAGGCGCACGATCGTCCTGCGGATCGGCGGAAGCTTGGCGCGCTCGTCGCGCGACGTATTGCCGTGGACGAAATCCTCGATGCCATTCAGCTCTTCACTGATCTCGATGACGACGGAGATCAGGGTCCGTTGGAATTCGACGACGATCAGCTCGAAAATATCCACCGGGCCTATAAACCGCGCGGCATTCTTCTCGATCAGCACGCGGGTCCTGTCCAGGCTGCGAAGCGGTTGCAGCCGGCTGGTGATGAGCATGCGATCTGTGAACGCGAAATGCAGCCAGCCGATGTCGTGCGTGTTGTGGGCGAAGTCACGCTGGAAGTCGACCAAGGTCCCGAAAAGCATCTGCTCGTCGACCGTAATCGTCGCATGGGTCTCATGCGTGGTCAGCGCTGTGCGGGCGGCTTCGTTCAGTCCAGGCGCATCCTCGAGGAAGGCCGGTACCCGCGCATCCACGAGATTGAGATGCAGCCAGAGAAAGCCGTCGCCGCTGAAGAGCGTCGAACGGTCGGTATCGTCAGGCAGGCGCTCCGGCTTGGTTGCGCCGGGACGGAGACGATATGCCCAGATAAAGCCTGGTATGGTATTGGCGGACGTGAGCGTGTTCATTGGGGGCATCGTTCGCTTTGTCTGAACAGTTGCCTTAGTCTTCGTTCATGACGATTGTTTATGCAAGTCCGTGCTTTCGCGGAATAATCGCGGATATAGGCGGCGATGTCACAGCCGCGCAGCGCGCGCAGGACGTATCGGCCATGCGGGTTCGCGAGAGGGTGGAAATCAACACCTTTGCGATCTTCAAAAATTGACGTTTACGTAAAAATAAACTAGCTATAGCCACAAATGGCCGATGGTCCGGGTGAGGCGGGTCATTGCCAGCAGCGATCCGGAGGAAATCATCATGTACAAGGCGCCTGTCGAAGAAATCGCGTTCACGCTGAAACATGTCGCCGGCATGGAGCGCGCGATGGAAGAGGGTGTTCTCGGCGATCTCAGCACCGATCTTGTCGATGCCATCCTGTCGGAAGCGGGGCGTTTCGCCGGCGATGAGGTGGAGCCGCTTGCCGAGAACGGCGACAAGCAAGGCGCAAGGCTGGTGGACGGCAAGGTGGTCCTTCCCGATGGCTGGGAGAAGCTCTATCGCGACTGGATCGCCGGCGGCTGGAACGGCCTGACCGCACCGGAGGAGTTCGGCGGGCAGGGCCTGCCGCACATGCTGAATATCGCGACGCTGGAAATGTGGAATTCCGCCTCGATGGCCTTTGGCCTTGCGCCGACCTTGACCATGGGGGCAGTCGAGGCGCTGCGGGCTCACGGCAGCGCAGACCTCAAGAAGACATATCTGGCAAGGCTCGTCTCGGGCGAGTGGACGGGAACCATGAACCTCACGGAGCCGCATGCCGGCTCCGATGTCGGCGCCTTGCGCTCGCGCGCCGAGCGCCGCGATGACGGCACCTATCGCATCTTCGGCCAGAAGATTTTCATCACCTGGGGCGATCACGAGGCGACCGAGAACATCATCCATCTCGTTCTCGCCCGCCTTCCGGATGCGCCCGCCGGCACGCGCGGCATTTCGCTCTTTCTCGTGCCGAAATTCCTCGTCAATGAGGATGGCTCCCTTGGCGCCCGCAACGATTATTTCGCCCATTCGCTGGAGCACAAGCTCGGCATTCACGGCTCACCCACCTGCACGCTCATCTTCGGCGACGGCAAATATGGTGCGGAAAAGGGCGCCGTCGGCTGGCTAGTGGGTGAGGAGAACAAGGGCCTCGCCTGCATGTTCACGATGATGAACAATGCCCGGCTGGCCGTCGGCATTCAGGGCGTAGCGATCGCCGAGGCCGCAACGCAGAAAGCCATCGCCTATGCCCGGGAGCGCACGCAGGGCCGCGCGCCGGGTACGGCCGTATCGGGCATGAGCCCGATCATCGAGCATCCCGACGTCGCCCGCATGCTGCTGACGATGAAGGCTTTGACGCAAGGCTCGCGCGCGATCTGCTATGCCTGCGCACAGGCGATCGACATGTCGCATCGCGATCCGCAGCAGGCTCGCTTCTGGCAGGAGCGTGCAGCGCTGTTGACGCCGATCGCCAAGTCCTTCTCCACCGATGCCGGCGTTGATACCGCCTCGCTTGGCGTCCAGGTTCATGGCGGCATGGGTTTCATCGAAGAAACGGGGGCGGCGCGACTGCTGCGCGATGTGCGCATCGCACCGATCTACGAAGGCACCAACGGCATCCAGGCCATCGATCTGGTGACGCGCAAGCTGACGATCGCCAACGGCGATCACATGCGCGGCTTCATCGCCGAATTGCGTGAGATTGCCGATGGCGTCGCTAAATCCAACCTCGAAGGTTTCGGCGAAACGGCGCCGCGGCTTGAGGCAGCCATTGCCGATCTGGAAAAGACGAGCGAATGGCTCTTGTCGAAGCAGGCGGAGGGCGCCGTTGCCGAAGCGCTGGCCGGCGCCACCCCTTACCAGCGGCTGTTCGGTCTTGTGCTGGCCGGTTCTTATCTAGCCAAGGGTGGTCTTGCCGATGCAGGAGACGGCGAGGGGGCCAAGCGCATCGCACTCTGCCGCTTTGCTGCCGAAAATCTTCTGGCCGAGACCGCCGCTCTCTCTGATCGGGTCATCGCCGGCGCATCCAGCCTCGAAGCCGCCCGCGCCGCATTAGCCTAAGGAAAAGCCATGACCGACCACATCCTGATCGAACGCCCCGAGACTGCGCCGCAGGTCCAGATCATCCGCTTCAACCGGCCGGAAAAGAAGAATGCCATCACGCGCGCCATGTATCAGACCATGACTGATGCAGTGAAGGCGGCGGAAGCTTCGCCGGATATCCGCGTTCATGTGTTCCTTGGCACGGAGGGCTGCTTCTCGGCTGGCAACGACCTCGCCGATTTCCTCGCCTTCGCCATGAGCGGCAATATGGGGCGCGAAGTCATTGATTTCCTCGTCGCGCTGGCGAGTACGAAGAAGCCCGTCGTCTCCGGCGTCGATGGCCTGGCGATCGGCATCGGCACCACGATCCATCTGCATTGCGATCTGACGATTGCTTCCGATCGCAGCCTGTTCAAGACACCCTTCGTCGATCTTGCCCTTGTTCCCGAGGCTGCCTCAAGCCTGCTTGCCCCACGCGTGATGGGCCATCAACGCGCCTTCGCCCTGCTTGCCCTCGGCGAAGGCCTTTCCGCTGCCGAAGCCAAGGAAACCGGCCTGATCTGGAAAGTGGTTGCGCCGGAAGCCGTAGAGGCTGAAACACTGTCGCTGGCTGCGAAGCTCGCCGCCAAGCCGCCCGAGGCCCTTCGCATTGCACGCGATCTGATGCGCGGCTCCCCGGATGCCGTCCTCGACCGCATCCACAAAGAAGCCGAGCATTTCGCCGCCCAGCTGAAAAGCGCCGAGGCTCGAGCCGCCTTCGAAGCCTTTATGAAGCGGTAAAACCCCAACCCGCCCTCGTGGTTCGAGACGGCCTTGCAGGCCTCCTCACCATGAGGGCTAACCTCTGGCGTATCTCGATCGTGAGCCACTCCGCCCTCATGGTGAGGTGCGAAGCCCGAAGGGCACATCCTCGAACCACGAGGGTCGGCCACGGAACCAGCGGTCAGAAGAACTACTTCTCCAGCGCCGCGACCACCTCGACATGCGAGGTCCACAGGAACTGGTCGATCGGCGTCACCCGCGTAATGCGATAGCCACCCTCGACCAGAGTAGCGAGATCGCGGGCGAGCGTCAGCGGGTTGCACGAGACGGCGACGATCTTCTTGACCTGGGATCGGGCCAGTTCCTTGCTCTGGAATTCCGCACCGGCGCGCGGCGGGTCGAAGACGACGGCGTCGTAGACCTTCAGTTCCTGCATCATCAGCGGCCGGCGGAAGAGATCGCGGCGCTCGATGCTGACAGGTTTCAGTCCCTGCGTGTTGCGAGCGGCGTGATCCAATGCCGCGAGCGGCTTGTCTTCGCTTTCGACCGCATGCACGCGCCCGATCCGCGCCAGGCGAAGCGAGAAGGTGCCGCTGCCGGCAAAGAGATCTGCAATGCGCTTCGCCTTGCCGACATGGCCGGCCACTAGCTCCGCCATGGCATCTTCAGCCTGTTTGGTCGCCTGCGTGAAGGCGCCCGGCGGCGGTGCGACCTGAACGCCGCCGAAATCGATGATCGGCTTTGCGGGTTCCACCAGGATCTCGCCGTTCAGCGAGACGCGGGCGATGCCGCGAAGCGACAGCACGGTTTCGATCGTGCTGCGGCGCTGCTTGTCCGAAAGCGACTTGATGCCGTCGACGGCAAGATCGAGGCCGGTCTGTGTCTCCAGCACCGAGATGCGGAACGCTTCGGCATTGATGGCCATTGCCGCGGCAATCGTCTTGATTGCCGGCAAACGCGCCATGATGCCGGCCGAGGCGATGGGACATTCCTCGATGGCGACGATATGATGGCTTTCGGCCTGGTTGAAGCCGATCAGCATATCCTTTTCGGTCTTGCGCGCGGCGAAGACCACCCTGCGCCGCTCGCCCGGATGCGCGGCGACGATATCGTCAACCTCGGGCGTCAGGCCCTTGGAGCGCAAGGCATCGATGACCAGCTGGCGCTTGAAGGCGCGATAGGGTGCATCGGCATAATGCTGCAAGGTACAGCCGCCGCAGGCGCCGTTGAGCCCGTGCGGACCGAAGTGTCGACAGTGCGGCTCCTGCCGGTCCGGCGAGGCAGACGCGATCGACATCAGCGTGCCCTGGCTTTTCACCCGCGCGATGGCGACGCTTTCGCCCGGCAGCGTGAAGGGCACGTAGATCGGGCCATCGGTACCCTGCGCGATGCCGTCGCCCTGGGCGCCGAGCTTCTGGATGGTGACGGTTTCAGTGCTCATGGCTTGATCCCTGCGAGAAGAAATTCCTGGTTGCCGTCGCCGCCGGCGATGGGCGAGGCGATGAGGCCGAGGCTCTGCCAGCCCATGTCTTCGGTGAACCAGCGTTCGAGTTCGGCCGCTACCGCCGGAGCGGAGGAGGGGTCCTTCAAGAGGCCGGCCTTGCCGATCGCATCGCGCCCCGCCTCGAATTGCGGTTTCACGAGCAGGGCTGCCCGTGCGCCATGTTCGGCAAGCGCGAGCGTCGGCGCGAGGGCGAGCTTCAGCGAAATGAAGGAGACATCGGAGACGATGAAAGTGAAACGCTCGCCGATATCATCGGCGGTCAGGTTGCGCGCGTTCAGCCCCTCGATATTGGTCACGCGTGGATCGGCCGCTATGCGCGGATGCATCTGGTCGTGGCCGACGTCGATCGCCGTCACATGGGCGGCTCCGCGCTCCAGCAGCACTTCGGTGAAGCCGCCCGTCGATGCGCCGACGTCGAGGCAGCTCTGCCCCCGTGGGTCGAGGCCGAAATGATCGAGCGCCGCCACCAGCTTCAAAGCCGCGCGCGAAACGTAGTCCTGCGCGGGATCATCGATGCTGATATCGGCCTCTTCGGCAAAGAGCGCACCGGGTTTGGTCACGACTTTGCCGTTCACTGTCACCGTGCCACGCTGGATCGCATCGCGCGCCCGTGATCGGCTGGCAAAGAGCGAGAGGGTAACGAGGAGCTGGTCGAGGCGTTGCGGTTCGGACATAGGCTGTCCATGCCGGGCAATGCATTATGTTGCAAGCCTTTTATGCTGGAATCGGCGTTGACGACGGATCGCGGCCAGCGATAATCGCCGACATCAACGGGCGAGGGCATCATGCGAAAGATCGGTGGCTATGCGGCGTTAGTGGCGATGTTCGCCGCTCCGGCTCTTGCGAATGACACCATGGCCGAGCTGAGGACAGGCGGGCTCGCCTATGTCCGCACCGGCGATATCAGCATGGCTGAGGAGAAGCTGTTCGTTTCGCAGGCCGAAGTGCGCGTCGACTACGTCTTCGAAAATACCTCCGATAAGGATGTCGAAAGTGTCGTCGCCTTTCCTATGCCCGATATCAAGGGCGACATAGACAGTATGGTCGATGCCGGAAATGTCGAATCCGACAATTTCCTTGGCTTCACCGTGACACAGGACGGCAAGGCCATCACCCCGACCCTGCAGCAGCGCGTATCGGTGGCCGATGTCGACATGACGGAGGAGCTGAAGGCGCATGGCGTGCCGCTGCTGCCGCTCAGCAAGGCAGCGACAGATGCCGTTGCCAAGCTGCCCGTCGACGTGCTCGAGGATTGGACCGCCCGTGGCCTGATCGCCGATGACGAATACGACAATGACGGCCAGGGCATGAAACATCATCCGACGCCGATGTGGACGCTGCATACGACCTATTGGTGGCGCACCAAGTTCCCGGCCAAGGCGAAGATTGCCGTGGAGCATCGCTACAAGCCGAGCATCGGCGGCACTGTCGCCATCACCTTCGCCGGCGACGAAGATTATCAGAAGCAGCAGCTGCAGAACTATCGTGCCAAATATTGCCTCGACGAGACCTTCCTGAAGACGGCGACCAAGCTCGCCGCCGTGGCTGACAAGGGCGGCCGGGGCTATACCGAAAACTGGATCTCCTATGTGCTGACGACGGGTGCCAACTGGTCCGGCCCGATCAAGCATTTCGAGCTGACGGTCGATAAGGGCAGTCCCGAAAACTACATCAGCTTCTGCGGAACCAATGTAAAAAAGATCGGCGCGACGACGTTCCAGATGACGGCGCAGGATTTCTATCCGGAGCACGATCTGGATATCCTGATCCTGGCCGCGGCAACGGTGAACTAGAGGCGAGCTGAGCTGCCTGCGCAAATTAAATAAATTTAAAGCCGAAGCCTCTACTCATGCCGGGGATTGCGGTGATCCGTTTCCAGGTCGCCGCCTGCCATGAAGGCTTTGCGCTTCCGCGTCCAATCATGCCCTCCCTGAATTCTTCGAGCATCGGCCGTGCTCCCTCCCAAGCGCGGCTCAATGATGCTCGCCAGGACCGGCGCTCAGGAGGCGCTCGCTCATGTTTGCGAAAAAACTTTCTTTGAATGGCAAGCTTGCCATTACATTTACGGCCCTGATCGCCATTTTTGCCTGTGTTTCCGCTTTCGTCTACGCAAAGCAGGACGTGTCGGCCGGAGCCGCCGTCGAGCAGGCAAAGTCGCAGCAGCTCGTCAGCCTGATCGACGACTCCCTGCAGGCCATGCTGGAGCAGGCCGTCAATCTGCGCGGCTTCCTGCTTCTGCGCAGCGACAGCACCTATGGCGATATCTTCAACAATCGCGAGCGGATGCTGAAGAGCATAGCTGCTGCCAAGCAGGCGGCTGCCGATTCTCCGGATCTGCTGCAGGCGATCGACAACATGCAGAAGGCTGCCGATCTCTATTTCCATCAGCTGGCGGAGCCGCAGGCCAAGGCGCGCAAGGAAACCGAGATGCCGCTCGACCAGATCGTCAAGATCGGTCAGAACGAAACCAAAGGTCAGCTTGATGGCTTCCGCGAAGCTGCCGCGAAGATCAAGCAGGCCGCACGTACCAAGGCTGCCAATCTCGCCGCCATGCAGGACGGCGCCAATGGCGATCTGCGTCTGACCCTCATCTTGGGCGGTATCTTCGCCTCGCTCGCCGCCGCCGTGCTGGCATGGCTGTTGTCGCGGATCATCGTGCGCCCGATCGTCGGCATGACGGCTGCAATGGGGCGTCTGGCAAATGGCGAGCATGACGTCGAAGTCCCGGCAGTTGGCCGCGGCGACGAAATCGGCCGCATGGCGGATGCCGTCCTCGTCTTCAAGCAAGCCGGCATCGAGAAGCTGCGTCTTGCCGGTGAGACCGAGCGTATGCGTGGCGATGCCGAACACCAGCGCCTGATGAATGATGAACAGAAGGCGCGTGAAGAGGGTGAAATCCGTTTCGCCATGGAAGCGCTCGCCGGCGGCCTCTCGGCTCTATCGTCGGGCAATGTCGCAACCCGCCTCCACAACAGCTTTGCACCGCAATTCGACAGCGTTCGCGCCGATTTCAACAATGCAGTCGAGAAGCTGGAAGCCGCCCTGCAGTCCGTCGGCTCCAATGCCCGCGCCATCAATGCGGGCGCTGACGAAATCCGGTCGGCTGCCGACGATCTGGCGCACCGCACCGAACAGCAGGCTGCCGCGGTCGAAGAAACGGCCGCAGCACTGGAAGAGGTCACGACCACGGTTCGCGACTCTGCCAAGCGGGCCGAAGACGTCGGCCACCTCGTCGAGCGCGCACGCCTCGGTGCGGAACGGTCTGGCGAAGTGGTTCGCAAAGCCGTCTCGGCTATGCAGCAGATCGAGAAATCCTCGGGCGAGATCAGCAATATCATCAGCGTCATCGATGATATCGCCTTCCAGACCAACCTGTTGGCGCTGAATGCCGGTGTCGAAGCCGCGCGTGCCGGAGATGCCGGCAAGGGCTTTGCCGTCGTCGCCCAGGAAGTGCGCGAGCTTGCCCAGCGCTCCGCCAACGCCGCCAAGGAAATCAAGTCGCTCATCACGACGTCGAGCGATCAGGTCAATACAGGTGTGTCGCTGGTCGGCGAGACCGGCAAGGCGCTGGAACTGATCGTTTCGGAAGTGCAGGAGATCAACCGCCATGTCGGCGCGATCGTGACTGCGACCCGCGAACAGTCGACCGGCCTTCAGGAGATCAACACGGCGGTCAACAATATGGATCAGGGCACGCAGAAGAACGCCGCCATGGTCGAGGAGCAGACGGCGGCAAGCCATGCGCTCGCCCGCGAGGCCGCAGCCCTTAACGAACTGCTCCAGCAGTTCCGTCTCGGCGATGCCGCACAGGCTGCACCTGTCCGGCCGTCCGTTGCGACCGCACGCTCGAAGCCGGCCGCGTCGCCGGCCCGCGCCCTGGGCCGCACCGTTGCCAAGGCTTTCGCCGGCAAGGCAACCGCTGCTGCGGCCGCCACCGCGCGGGACGACTGGGAAGAGTTCTGACTCCAGCCGATCGCGGCTCTGCCGGGATATTCCCGCAAGGCAGCGCACGGCGAATCACCTTCATGAATCGTGTCGGCCCGTCGCTTTTCGGCGGGCCGCTTCGTTTTTTCACAGTTTATGTAAGGGCATTGTTCGCCGCCGCTTGTCCGGCTTTGGGGCAGCACCGTCATGGCCTGAACGCTTTTTCCCTTGAGAGACAGGCTCTTCGGGTCCCTGCCTGTTTTCTGCCGACCATCCTTTGGTCAAGATTTGTTAAATATTTGATCGGCGGCAGGGTTGCCCTGAGCGGCGAACCGCCATTTCTATAAACCGCATGGTGATCGCCGAGGGAGATTCGAATGGGACAGCTCGTCCGAGTTCCGGCCAATGAAACACAGAGACTTTTGGCCGTACGCTCCCTGAATGCGATTCACAGCAGTCCGACGCCGGAGCTCGCGACCCTTGCGGAACTGGCTAGAGGCGTGTTCGAGACGCCCTATGCGGCAATCAACATTATCGATGAGGACTGGCAGCGCATAGCAGGGCAGGCGGGGCTGAAGATCGCCGAATGCTCGCGCGATATGTCGATCTGCACGCGGGTCGTTTTCGATGACGAACTGCTGGTCCTTCCGGATCTTATGGAGGAACCGGAACTGAAGGCTGCTCCCTTCGTGCTCGACGATCCCCATTTTCGTTTTTACGCCGGTGCGCCGGTGCGATTGGAGAACGGTTTGCCCGTGGGCGCCTTCTGCATTCTCGATCAGAGGCCAAGGCGATTTTCCTCGAGTGAAGAACAGAGCCTCATGCGGTTCGCCCAGATCGCAAGTGCGCTCCTGCGGCTGCAGAAAACCAATTTGCTGATGGGAATAGCCGAGAATGGCCTGCGCGCGGCTGCCATGACCGATCCGCTGACCCGTTTCTTCAATCGGTCGGCGCTCGAAGCCATCGTCGATGGCGCGTTGAGCACGGCGATCGCAACCGGCAGCAATTTCGGCGTCCTCTATCTCGACATGGACGGTTTCAAATCGATCAATGATCGCTTTGGTCACAATGTCGGCGACGAAGTTCTGTGCGAGGCGTCGGCACGCATTCGCTCGGTCGTCCGAACAGACGATATCGTCGTGCGCATGGGGGGCGACGAGTTCGCGATATTCATCCCGGATTCGCCCGACAAGAATGCGCTCGTGTCCCTGTCCGAACGGCTGCTTGCCGCCTTCAGGGCGCCTTTTGCGGTGGATGGCGTGTCGATTTTCGCAAGACTCAGCATCGGCGCCGCTCTCGCGCCGCGTGATGGTGCGACGCGCGTCTTGCTGTTGAGGAATGTCGACTCTGCGCTCTATCAGGCAAAGGCAGCAGGCCGCGATCGCGTAGTGGTCTTCAATGCGCTCGATGCCTGATGGTATCAGGCAGCCCCAAGACTGCCTGATTTTGAAGACCGCCTGATTTTTACGCGTTATCCAGCTGCTTCGACGATGCGGCCGCGGCCAAGTGCACGGAATACCGTCTGCACGATGCCAGCGCGATCAAGGCCAGCCATGGCGTTCATGGCCTCAGGCTTGGCCTGTTCCATCCAGATATCGGGCATGACCAGCGAGCGGACCTTCAGGCCGCTGTCGAGCAGGCCCTCGTTGGCAAGGAACTGCATGACCTGACTGCCGAAGCCGCCGACCGAGCCTTCTTCGATGGTGATCAGTATCTCGTGGTGGGCGGCAAGCTGGCGGATAAGGTCGTGGTCGAGCGGCTTGGCAAAGCGTGCGTCCGCAACCGTCGTCGAAAGCCCGGCAGCGTCGAGATCCTCGGCGGCGGACAGGCTATCCGCCAGCCGCGTTCCGAAGGACAGTAGCGCGACCTTCGAGCCCTGCTTGATCACGCGACCCTTGCCGATTTCGAGGATCTGGCCGCGTTCCGGCATTTCGATGCCGACGCCTTCCCCACGCGGATAGCGGAAGGAGATCGGACCGAGATCATAGGCGGCGGCAGTGCGCACCATATGCTTGAGTTCCGCCTCGTCGGCCGCGGCCATGACCACGAAACCGGGCAGTGTTGCCAGGAAAGCGGTGTCGAAGGACCCTGCATGCGTCGGGCCATCGGCGCCGACGAAGCCGGCACGATCGATTGGGAAGCGGACGGGAAGGCCTTGGATCGCCACATCGTGCACCACCTGGTCGTAAGCGCGCTGCAGGAAGGTGGAGTAGAGGGCGGCAAACGGCTTGTAGCCTTCGGCGGCAAGGCCGGCGGCGAAGGTCACGGCATGCTGCTCGGCGATGCCGACGTCGAAACAGCGCTTGGGGAAGAATTCCTTTAGCTTGTCGAGGCCGGTGCCGTTCGGCATGGCGGCGGTGATGCCGACGATCTTGTCGTCGAGCGTCGCTTCCTGCACCAAAGCGTCCGCAAAGACGCTTGTGTAGCTCGGCGCATTCGGCTTCACCTTGGTCTGCGCGCCGGTAATGACGTCGAACTTGTTGACGCCATGATATTTGTCGGCTGCCGCCTCGGCGGGCGCATAGCCCTTGCCCTTCTGCGTCACCACATGAATCAGCACCGGCCCTTGCGCATTGTCACGGACATTGCGCAGCACGGGCAGCAGATGCTCGAAGGAATGGCCGTCGATCGGGCCGATATGATAGAAGCCCATCTCCTCGAACATGGTGCCGCCGGTCACATAGCCCCGTGCGTGCTCGACTGCCCGTGTGATGGCGCGGTCGACCTTCTTGCCGAGATAGGCGGTAAGTTTCTTGCCGAAATCCCTAAAGCCCATATAGGTGCGGCCGGAGGCAAGGCGCGCGAGATAGGCGCTCATCGCCCCGGTCGGCGGGGCGATCGACATGTCGTTGTCGTTGAGGATGACGATCAGCCGCGCATCGAGCGCGCCGGCATTGTTCAGGGCTTCATAAGCCATGCCGGCCGACATGGCGCCGTCGCCGATGACGGCGATGACGCGGCGGTCGGTATTGTCAAGCTCGGCGGCAACCGCCATGCCGAGACCGGCGGAAATGGATGTGGAGGAATGCGCGGCGCCGAAGGGATCATATTCGCTTTCGGCCCGCCGCGTGAAGCCGGAAAGACCGCCTTCCTGGCGCAGCGTGCGGATGCGGTCGCGACGTCCGGTCAGGATCTTGTGCGGATAACACTGATGCCCGACGTCGAAGATCAGGCGGTCGCTCGGCGTATTGAAGACGCTGTGTATGGCGATGGTCAATTCGACGACGCCGAGGCCGGCGCCGAGATGTCCACCGGTACGCGACACCGCATCGATCATCTCGTCGCGGACTTCGCGGGCGAGCTGTGGCAATTCCCGGTCTTCCAGCTTTCGCAGGTCGGAAGGATATTGGACCCGGTCGAGCAGGGGCGTCTGTGGCATTTGTGTCAAGGCGGATGCCTCTTTCTTGCTATTCTTGGGCGGTTGTCCGCCTTTACGTCAAAACAGATTGCGACAAAAGACGCCGAATTCAAGGTGTTCCCGAACAAGAAACATGTGGGAGTGTTATGAACCCGTTAGCCCTCCGGCAGGGGAATGAACTCTTCCTCGTCGCCCGGCACGATATCGAAGCGGCCCGTGCGCCATTCTTCCTTGGCCTTTTCGATACGCTCCTTTGAGGACGAGACGAAATTCCACCAGATATAGCGCTTCGAATTGAGCGCCGCACCGCCAAAAAGCATGAGATGACAGCCTTTTTCGCCGGCTTCCAGCGTTATCGCGTCGCCGGGGCGGAAAACGAGAAGCTGATCCTGTTCGAAACGGTCGCCGGCAACGATGAGCGAGCCGGAGAGAATGTAGACCGCACGCTCCTCATGCGCTGCCCCAAAAGGAAACGTCTTATGCGGCTGTAGCTGCAGATCGACATAAAGCGTGTCGGTGAAGGACTTCACCGGTGATTTCAGGCCTTCAAAATCGCCGATCACCACGCGCCCGGTCACGCCACCATCGGCGATGGCGGGTAGCTCGTCCTTCTCCGTATGGGCGAAGGACGGATCGATCTCCTCCTTGTCGTCGGGAAGTGCCAGCCACGTCTGCAGGCCGGACATGGAGAATGGATGGTCTCGCAGGTTCTCCGGCGTACGCTCGGAATGCACGATGCCGCGCCCCGCCGTCATCAGGTTGATGTCGCCGGGACGGATCACCTTGGCCGTGCCGAGGCTGTCCATGTGGCGGATTTCACCGTCGAACAGATAGGTGACGGTGGAAAGCCCGATATGCGGATGCGGGCGGACATCGAGCGCCTGGCCCGGCCGCAAGATTGCGGGACCCATGCGGTCGAAGAAGATGAACGGCCCCACCAGCCGCCGCCGGCTGCTCGGAAGCGCACGCCGCACGGAAAAGCCGCCGAGATCGCTGGTGCGCGGGATGATAAGGTTCTCGATCGCGTCACAGGCGAAGGCGTCGCCGGCCTGGGGATCGTTTCCTGGGAAGAAGGACATATCGGCTCTCCTTTCGGTTGGGACTCAACCTACCGGGAATATCGAGCAAACTCAAATCTTCCCATCCGATCTCAGGCGCCGTCCAGCGCTTCCGTGCCCTGCGGCTTGCCGGCCCGGTCGAGCCGGATCTTCTCGATGCGGTTTTCCGCAGCCGACAGCAGCGCCTCGCAATGTTTCTTCAGCGCTTCGCCGCGCTCGTAGATGGCGATGGATTCGTCCAGCGCCACATCGCCGCGTTCTAGACGGGCAACGATGCTTTCAAGCTCCGCCACGGCCTTCTCGAAGGAATAGCTCGAAACATCTGTCTTGGCGTTCTCGCTCATCGTCAACCTCTCATCATGCGCAGAATATGCATCCCCGCCGACTCGGCGAGGCCTTCCAGATCATAGCCACCTTCGAGCAGGCTGACGACCCGGTTCTTGGCACTTCGGTCGGCGACCTCGAGCAGTCGCCCCGTCGCCCAGTCGAAATCCTCTCCGGTCAGGTTCAGCTGCGCCAGCGGATCGCGGTGATGGGCGTCGAAACCGGCCGAGATGATGATGAGATCCGGACGGAAGTCATTGAGCGCCGGCAGCACGCGTGACTTGAAGGCCTCGCGAAAATGGTCGCCGCCGGTATTGGGCGAGAGCGGCGCATTGACGATGGTGTTGTGCGTACCGCTTTCATCCTTCTTGCCGGTGCCCGGGTAAAGCGGCATCTGGTGGGTGGAGCAGAAGAGCACGGAGGGATCGTCCCAGAAGATGTCCTGCGTGCCGTTGCCGTGATGCACGTCCCAGTCGACAATAGCGACACGCTCGGCGCCATGGGCCTTTTGCGCATGGCGGGCGGCAATCGCGGCATTGTTGAAGAAACAGAAGCCCATGGCCTTGGTCTTCTCGGCATGGTGGCCGGGCGGACGGGCCGCGACGAAGACATTGTCGGCTGCACCTGAAAAGACATCGTCGACCGCCGCCATCGCGCCGCCGACGCCATGCATGATCGCCTGCAGCGTCTTCGGGCTGGCATAGGTATCGGCTTCGAGCTGGTTGATTTCGCCGTCGTCGCCTCTGTCCGGCATCGAGCGCAGTACGAAATCCAGATGCTCTTCGGGATGCGCAAGAAGAATCGCATCCTCGTGGGCGGCTGGAGCCTTTCGCCGGTCCAGCCGTTCGAAATTCGGATGCTCCAGCGCAATGTTCAGCGAGCGCAGCCGGTCGGGCCGCTCCGGATGGCCGGGCGGACCGATGTGTTCAAGAAAGATCGGGTGTTCGTAAAGACGTGTGCTCATGGGACCAATCTATAAATGAGGCGTGACGCCTATTACAGGACATGGACCATGTCACTACAATGTCAACAATCCATCTTAACCACTTTGGGATGGCGTCCGTTTACTTATCGAGGCGCAGTGTTAAGCTTTCATTAAGGTCAGTATGGCGCCGGCCAGGGTTGTTGCGTGATGGCGAGAGTGGAACGATCCGATGTCATTGAGGTAAGGGTGCCGCCGCGCGATGTCGATCGGCACGGCCAGATGTTTATCGCCTCTTACATCTCGCAGGCGGAGACCGCACTCTCGAACTTTTGGCGCACGCGGCCGCTGGTCGATGACGAGCCCATCTACATCGCCAGGAAGGCGTCCTGCTCGCTGCACCGGGCCTTGCACTATGACGACCTTGCCCGCTACTCGATCAGCGTCAACAAGATCGGCGGCAAGTCGATCGGCTTTGTCGTCGCGGTCGAAACCGGCAATGAACTGGCGGCGGAGGTGGAAATCCTCTGGCTCGCGGTGCGCGGCGACGAGCATGATCCCGTGCCGCTGCCGGAAGACACGCGCGACTGGCTCTACAAATATCTGGCTTGAGCCGAGCTTTAGCTCCGCTGCGGCAGAAGCGGGTAGCCGGCCATGACGGCGCGGCCGACGAGAGCTGCGACAAATGCCTTAATGAGGTCTCCCGGCACGAAGCCCATGGAGCCGACGAATGCCTTGTTGAAGCCGACATTGATTGTCAGCCAGGCAATACCGAAAGCATAGAGCACCACGACACCGCCAGCGACGGCGGCGATGAAGAAGCCGACGCCTTGAGAAAGGCTGCTCTGTTCCGGTTTCACCAGCCGTTCCGAGAGATAGCCGGTGACGAAGGCTGCGAAAATCCAGCCGACGAAGAAGCCGGCCGTCGGGCCAGCAAACACCGCAAGGCCGCCACGGCCACCCGACAGGACAGGTAGACCGATCGTCACAAGCACCACCACCAACAGCACCGCGATGGTGCCGCGCTTGGCGCCAAGCACGACGCCGGCAAGCATGACGCCCAGCGATTGGGCGGTGATCGGCACGGCAATGATGCCGATCGGGATCGGCGGCAACAGTCCGAGCGCCACGATGATGGCGGCAAAAAGAGCCGAAAGCACGAGATCGCGGGTATTCATGGCGGTTCCTTCCGAAAAAGCTCTTTGTTCATTGCCGCCGAATGCCGCGCGCGTCAATCGCAGCCGCAATATTGTCCGCATCGCGCAGTGTCAGGATGATGAGCGGCGCGAGCGTGGTTGTCAGACGAACCTTGATCCCGCGCGCTTGATGCGCATCGCGGATCGCGCGGTAACGATCGAGGATCTCGGGGACGAAACGGATCACCAGCCCAATCGCCAGCCCGATATCGGCGGCCTTGAGCAGGCCGAGCTTTTCGAGCGGCATGGCAAGAACAGTGATTTCGTCGATGAAAGCGGCCATTGAGGTCGTCGCCGTCACCGTGGCGGCAAACAGCGCCAGCGCCGTCAGCCTGAGTGCCGTGACGATTGCCGCGTGAAGCGGGCCGACGAGGGCGGCGAAAACAGCGAGCACGGCAATCGAGATCAGGATAGGACGCAGCCGCTTCAGCGCCTCTCCGACCGGCAGGCCGCTGCGAAGATATAGGGCGGCACCGACAAGATTTGCGCAGGCAAGCAGCGTGATGGACTGCGTCAGAAACAGCAACACGCCGAATGCGGTCAGCGCCAAAAGCTTTATGCGCGGCGAGAGCCGGTGCAGCCAGGTATCGACGTCGACATGCAGCGTCTGCATCAGCCTGCCATCTCCCTATAGCGCGCGATCGCTTCCGCTGCCGGAGCGTCGGCGACGAGCCGGCCCTGATCGAACAGCAGCACCCGCTCGAAATCCTCGAGCAGCGGCAGGTCATGGCTGATGACGATGACGCTTTCCGGTAGCCCCATGATGGTCTTCTGCACAAGCGCCCGGTTCTTGAGGTCGAGCTGGTTCGTCGGCTCGTCCAGAATGAGAATGTCAGGCCCGGTCACGAGCACCGAGCAGAGCGCCGCCATCTGCAATTCCCCGCCGGAAAGCTCATGCGCGCGTCGGCCTCCAAGATGGCTGACGCCGAATCGCTCGAGAATGCCCTCTACCGCAACCTCGATCTCAGCCTTATCATATCCGCGCGCCTTGAGCCCGAAGGCGATGTCATCACGCACGATAGGCAAAATGATCTGGTTCTGCGGCGACTGGAAGATATAGCCGACCTTTCCGAGCACTTTGCCGGCATCGCCGACCGTATCGAGCCCATCGACCACGACGCGTCCGCTCGTCGGCTTGATGAGCCCATTGATCAACCGCGCAAAGGTCGTCTTGCCGGAACCATTGAGGCCGATCACCCCGATGCGGCGCTCCCGCAGCGTGAGATTCAGCGGAGACAGCGCAGTGCGCTTGCCGTAATCGACGCCGGCATTGTCGAAGCGGATATCCAAGCGCTTTCCCTGTTCAATAATAATGTGATCGCGGACCTATAGCGCATCGTCCGGATTTATCAAATCAGGGCCTCTTTGAAAGCATGGGAATTTATGCCTATGATCTACCCATGACGAATCTGCTTTCGAATCGTGACGCCCGCCGTGTGTTCCTTGCCAAGCAGGGGCTCGCCAATCCGCCGAACCGCGCCTTGACCAAGGCGGGCCTGCTGCAGCTCATCCACGACATCGGTTTCGTGCAGGTGGACAGTATCGCGACGGTCGAGCGCGCCCATCACCAGATCCTGTTTTCGCGCAATCAGACCTATCGGCGCGAGCATTTGACGGAACTTCTGGAAAAAGACGGCGCGCTGTTCGAGAACTGGACGCATGACGCCTCCATCCTGCCGAGCGCCTTCTTCGTCTACTGGAAGCATCGCTTCCGCCGCGAGGACGAGGCGATCATCGCACGCTGGCGCAAATGGCGCGGGGAGGGGTTCGAGGCCGCATTCGAGGAAACTTACGAGCGCGTGCTGAAGAATGGCGCCATCACCGCCCGCGAGGTCAAGGCGGAGGATCATGTCTCCGGCGGCTGGTGGAACTGGCACCCGAACAAGACGGCGCTCGAATATTTCTGGCGCACCGGCAAGTTCGCCATTGCCGGCCGCACCAATTTCCAGAAGGTCTATGACCTTGTCGAACGCGTCCTGCCGAGCCATTTCCATGAGCCGGAAGTCGAGCACGACGAATTCGTCGACTGGGCCTGCCGCAGCGCGCTGCAGCGTCTCGGCTTTGCGACGTCGGGCGAGATCGCGGCCTTCTGGGATCTGGTGACGCCGCAGGAGGCCAAGAGCTGGGTCGAAACGCATCGTGACGAACTGACCGAAGTGTTGATCGAGCCCGCCGGCGGCGGCAAGCCTCGCCCTTCCTTCGCATTCCAAGATTTCCATGACACACTCGACAGTCATGCCGAAGCGCCAGCGCGCATCCGTGTCCTCAGCCCCTTCGATCCGACCTTGCGGGATCGCAACCGTACCGAACGCCTGTTCGGCTTCTTCTACCGCATCGAGATCTTCGTGCCCGAACCGAAGCGCGAATACGGTTATTACGTCTTCCCGTTGTTGGAGGGAGACCGTCTGATCGGCCGGATCGACATGAAGGCCGACCGCAAGGCTGGCACTCTCGACATCAAGCGCCTGTGGCTGGAACCGGGCGTCAGGGCATCTACCGGCCGGCTGGAGAAATTGGAAGCGGAGCTGGAGCGCGTCGCCCGTTTCACCGGCGTCGAGAAGGTGGTGTTTCTCGAAGGGTGGCGGGGATGACCAACATTCGTTTTTCGGGAAATCGGCAGCGAATGGCGTTGTGGCGTAAGTAAAATTGCCTCTGATTTTGGGGACTGCGATCGCATGGATACTGTTCGAATTTTCGATGGGCATAATGATGCGGTCCAGTTCATGCTGGACTATAAATCCGACGGCCGCGATTTTCTGGCTCGATCGGAGGCCGGACATCTCGATCTTCCACGAGCGCTCGAAGGCGGCTTGGCTGGCGGATTGTTTGCGATGTTTGCGGCACCGGAGCACGAACCGGTTGACGATCTGACGATCACCCATGACGGGTATGAGGTTCGCTATGCCGACGCGGTGCATCCGGACCATGCAAGGTTGCAGATCGATGGACAGCTTTCAGCCATAAAGAAGCTGATTGAGCGCTCCGGCGATAAAATACATCTCGCAACGAGCGTCAGCGAGATCGAGACGGCGCGATATGATGGCGCCTTTGCAATCGTGCTCCACATGGAAGGCGCCGACGCCATCGGCCCCGATCTCGGCTATTTGGATAGCCTTTACAATGCCGGCCTTCGATCCTTGGGGATCGTGTGGAGCCGCCCGAACATCTTTGGCTATGGCGTTCCGTTCGCTTATCCGAGATCGCCCGATACAGGACCCGGGCTGACGGATTTGGGAAAGAATCTGGTCAGAAGATGCAATGAACTCGGAATCATGATCGACGTTTCCCATCTGAACGAGCGCGGATTTTGGGACGTCGCGGCGTTGAGCACAGCCCCGCTCGTGGCCACACACGCCTGCGCCCATGCCATATGTCCATCGACCCGAAACCTCACCGATCGGCAATTGGACGCTATCCGCGACACCGGCGGGGTCGTCGGTCTAAATCTGGCCGTCAATGACATTCGCGCCGATGCTCACCTCGAGGAAGATACTCCGCTCGAGGCCGTCGTTCGTCAGATTGACTATCTCGTTACTCGCCTTGGAGCGGATAGGGTTGCTCTTGGATCGGATTTTGATGGTGCCGTCATGCCGCGTGAAATCAAGGATGTAAGCGGCTTGCCGCGTCTCCTGGACGCCATGCGCAAAAGCGGGTTCGATGAACCGGCCCTGCGAAAGTTCGCCTATGACAACTGGCTTCGCGTATTCGGCCTCACATGGCCGGATCGATCGTGAGCTTTGTTACCTCCCCCTCGAGGGGGGAGGTAACAAAGCTCACGATCGATCCGGCCATGTG
>JAAMEZ010000059.1 GCA_013322215.1 Martinezella rhizogenes | reverse complement strand
CTTCCTGCAAGCATTGCGGGAGCGTCTCGCTCATTTTGGCTTGCAACTACACCCGGAAAAGACGCGGCTAATACGCTTTGGGCGGTATGCTGCGCGACAATGCCGGGAACGTGGTATCCGCAAGCCGGAGACTTTCGACTTTCTGGGATTCACGCACTGCTGCGGCAGGCGGCGCAATGATGGGGGCTTCAAAATCGTCCGTCTGACGGTCAAGAAGCGCATGCGCACGACACTTGCGGCTATTCGCGAAACGCTCATGCGACGACGCCATGAACCAATAGCAGTAGTAGGTCGGTGGCTACGGCAAGTGTTACAGGGGTATTTTAACTACCATGCGGTGCCAGACAATCTAAGAAGATTGGGAGGGTTCCGCTGGGAAGTTGGTCGCGCTTGGCGACACGCTTTGATGCGTCGAAGCCAGCGAAACCGGCTGTCTTGGGATCGTTTCCAAAGACTGCTTCGCAAATACCTTCCGCCATGTCGTCTGTTGCATCCGCATCCAGATGCTCGGTTCACTGTCACAACATCCGATAGGAGCCGTATGCGGTAGTGCCGCACGTACGGATCTGGCCGGGGGGCGATGGGCAACCATCGTCCCTACCGGGACCG
>JAAMEZ010000032.1 GCA_013322215.1 Martinezella rhizogenes | reverse complement strand
GGTTCAAATCATGCCCCCAAAACCAATCAATTCCCCCCGCAGCACCCCTCAAAAAACAAAACTCCCCCAATACGTAAGGGCAAAGGCCTGCCAATCTTGAACTCCTGCGATTCAAGCCGCGTCTTGCGAAAAGACAAAGCTCATAGTGTCGCCAAGACCTCAGCCTAGCCGGGCAATGATTCATATCGGAAAAGCCGCTATTTGAGGTGGTTTTCATGTTTCCAGGCGTATGCTTTCAAGCCTTACACCTAAGCCGTCAGTTCATGAAGGATCACGATGGAGCGGGTGCCCTAGCACTCCTTCGGACGTGGGCAATGTCGTTCGCAAACCATTATAAGCACTAAATAAAACTGCCCGCTGGCTAGCCAGCGGGCAGGGGATGTCGTTGATTGCTTTACAGACGAAGAGATCAGCTTCTCGGCTTCAAATTCTCTGCATCGTAAAGCGGCTTGTAGCCAACGCCGACCACTTCCACCGGGTATGTCTCGCCGAAATACTCCACATTGAGCTTGCGGCCTTCCTGGGCATAGGACCAGGGGAGGTAGGCCAGTGCGATGTTCTTGCCGATGGTCGGGCCGTAGGCGATCGAGGTGGTGAAGGAGCGGCGGCCGAGTTCGTCGACCAGGGTTTCGCCGGTTTCGGGGTCCATGACCGGCAGGATACCGACGGGGTAGCGGGCCACACCGTTGGAGTCGACATTATCGGTGACCACGAGGGTGCAGAGCATGGCTGGCTGGTGCTCGCGGGCGCGATATTCCAGATGCTTGGCTTTGCCGCGGAAATCTGCCTCTTTGACCTTCGGGCGCGAGAGATCGGCTTCGAGCAGATTATATTCCGTCAAGAGGTCGGCATTCTGCAGGCGGAGGCTCTTCTCCATGCGGCGGCTGTTGGCATAGGTTTCGACGCCGACGGCGATCGCACCCGTCGAACGCAGCGCATCCCAGACGGCCAGAGCATCGCCATAGGCCATGTGCAGCTCCCAGCCCTGTTCGCCGACATAGGAAATGCGGAATGCCGTGACGTTCTTGCCGGCAATGCGGATCTGCCTGATCGCGGCGAAGGGGAAGTTTTCGTGCGTGAGGCTTTCCGGGCTGTCGACCACCTTCTGCAGGTTGGTGCGGGCATTCGGTCCCCAGATACCGATCGTCACATAGCGTTCGGTGACGTCGGTGATGGTGACGTCAAAGCCCTTATCTTCCGCAACACGGCGCATGTAGTGGAAATCGCGCGGTCCGGCATCGGCGCCGTCGATCAGGCGGCAACGGTCGGCCATGCGGATGACGGTGAAGTCGGCGCGCACCATGCCCTCGTCATCGAGGAAGTGGGTGTAGATACCCTTGCCGATATTGGCGTCGCCGCCGATCTTGGCGGCGCAGAGCCATTCCAGCAGCTCGACATGGTCAGGGCCTTCGATGTCGTACATGGCGAAATGCGATAGGTTGATGATGCCGCAATCTTCGCTCAGCGCCAGGTGCTCGGCATTGGAGACACGCCAGAAATGGCGGTTGTCCCACTCGTTTGCGCGTACTGGAATGCGATCGCCGTATTTCTCGAGCAGGTGCTCGTTGGCGGCATAGCCATGCGCGCGCTCCCAGCCGCCAAGCTCCATGAAGTAGCCGCCGAGCTCCTTTTCACGCTCATAGAACGGCGAGCGGCGGACATTGCGGCCGGTCGCATAGGGCTCTCGCGGATGGACGGCGGGATTGTAGATCTTCTGGGCAGCCTCGGTGCAGCGGCCTTCGATGAACTTCTCTTCCAGCATATGTGGGTAGAAGCGGGAGTAATCGATCCTGTTGTGGTCGATCGGCGTGCGGCCGTCCGTCATCCAGTCGGCGACGAGCTTGCCGAAGCCGGGACCGTCCTTCACCCAGATGGCCACGCAATACCAGAGACCGCGGACCTTCTGGCTTTCGCCAACGGATGGGCCGCCATCGGTCGTCACCTGCAGCAGGCCGTTGAAGGAATGACCTTCATTGTAGCCGAGTTCGCCGAGGATCGGCGTCAGCTCCATGGCGCGCTCGAGTGGCTCGATGATCTGCTCCATGTCGAGATCGCGCTGCGAAGGCGAAAGGCGGGCCTCATGCTTTTCGAGGAGATCGCGGGGATGGCAGAGGCGCGGGTTCTTCTCTTCGTAGTAGCCCCATTCGATCTGGCCGCCTTCGGCGGTCTTCGGGTCGCCGGTGTCGCGCATATAGGCTGAATTGCCCTGGTCGCGCATCAGTGGGAAGCCGATTTCCTTGCCCGTATTGGCAAACTCATTGTAGGGGCCGAAGAAGGTCAGCGGGTGGTCGACCGGCATGACCGGCAGGTCTTCGCCGACCATTTCGGCAATCAGGCGGCCCCAGAGGCCGGCACAGACGATGACATATTCGGCTTCGATCGTGCCGCGATGGGTGACGACGCCGGTGATGCGACCGTCCTTGACGATCAGCGACTGGGCCGGCGTATTGGCGAAGGACTGCAGCTTGCCGCTCTTTTCGCCCTGGTCGATCAGCTTGCCGGCAACGGTCTGCGAACGGGGGATGACGAGGCCGGCATCCGGATCCCACATGCCGCCCTGCACCATGCTTTCCTCGATCAGCGGGAATTTCTCCTTGATCTCGGAGGGTTCGACGAGACTCACGCGCGTGCCGAAAGCCTTGCCCGACGTGACCTTGCGCCTGATTTCCGCCATGCGGTCGTCATCGCCGACGCGGGCGACTTCCAGGCCGCCAACGCGGGCATAGTGACCGAGCTTCTCGTAGAAATCGATGGAGTAGAGGGTCGTCCAGCAGGAGAGGAAGTCATGGCTGGTCGTGTAGCAGAAGTCGGATGCGTGGGCAGTCGAGCCGATATCCGTCGGGATGCCTGATTTGTCGATGCCGACAATATCGTCCCAGCCGCGCTCGATCAGATGGTGGGCGATCGATGCGCCGACGATACCGCCAAGCCCGATGATGACGACCTTCGCCTTTTGAGGAAATACTGCCATTGCGTGCGACCCTGATTGATACTGAAAACGGATTTTATGATGTGTGCGGCGACGACCAGAGCCTGTCTACGACATATTCAAGATGCTTGCACGACGACCGCAGGGCCTTCCCCATGGAGAAATGGGTGAAGTTCGCGCCGATGATCGCAAACCGTCATGTCGCAAAGGCGACGGTTTCGCTCTCGGGAAGCTCGCGCCAGCCTATTGCGGGATCGACTGCATCATAATCTCGCGGCGCAAGATCGGGCCTTCCTGGCCGAAATAGGTCGTCAGCAGCTTGGCGAAATCATCAGACTGGTAGGTCTCGGTCAGCGTTTGGTCGACAAGCAGGCGGAAAGCGGAATCGTCCTGCCTGAGTGCGACGCCATAGGGCTCGTGCGTGAAGAGGCGATTGCCGATCGCAAGCGTGGAAGGATTATGGGCATGGGATGCGAGATCGAAGAGCAGGGCGCGATCGGCGAAATAGGCATCGATCTTGCGGTTTTCGAGCGCAATCAAGCCGTCCTGATGCGTGGCGAATTCGGCGATGCGCGTTTTAGGCACGTCGGAACCCAACGCCTCGCGCAGTGTCGCGCCCGTCGTCGTATCGGCGCGAACGCCGATCGTGCTCGTCGCGGGTGCCGACTTGGCCGAGACTTGCGCCAGCCGCTTGTCGAGGAACAGCGCCATCAGATAATCGGGGGAATCCTTGCGCAACAGGGCGCTGGCACCCGTGATGAAGATCGGCTGAGAGAAATCGACGCTTTGGCGCCGGCCAAGGCTGATGGTCAGCGCGCCGCAGAGAAGGTCGATCTGGCTGCTCCTCACTGCATCGAAGCCATCGGCAAGCGTGGTTTCGACAAAATCGCGCTTGAGATTGGTGACCTTGCGCCCGACCGCATCGGCTATCTTGCCGCAGAGATCGATAGCATATCCCGTTGGGTTACCGTCCTTCTTCTTGAAGGAGAAGGGGGCTTCGTCATTGATGTAGCCGATCCGGATCGCGCCTTTCTGGGCGATGCTGTCGAGCGTCTGCGCGGCGGCGGCCATATAGGCAGACATGCCGAGGATGATGCCTGCCAGAACCAGTCGTCTCATGCAATTTGCCGGCATGATCCTGATCTCCAAAAGAAAATTGGGCAATCGCAAAGGCTTAGGCGCAGATTATGGCCTGAGAGGTTTTTGTCAACGATCGATTGTCCTTAATTGCCTGCCATCGAGCAGGGGTGGCGAAATCCCTCTTGTCTTGGAGGTTGATGCTTCAACGGGACAATATGTGACGCGCGGCCCAGCTGGAGATTGCCGCTGCAATCGCTTCGGGCTGATCTTCCGGTGCGATGTGCCTTGCCGGCCCGCAGTTTTCGATCTCCAATCCGGCAATATTCTCGCGGCACCACTCCGTCATCGTCTCGCCGACCAGCAGCGTCTCCGCTGGACCATCGAAGGTCAGCAGCAGCTTCGGGATATCTTCGCTGCGGGCAAGCCAGGCATCATAGGTCTCGATGCGCGCAACGACATCGGCCGGTTCACCTTCGATCGGCATCGCGCGCGGCCAGGCAAGCAGCGGCCGGCGGCTTTCGCGTGTGGGGTAGGGGGCGCGGTAGACGGAGTGATCCTCGACGCTCAATTCATTCAGAACCGTGGCTTTCAGTGCCTGCTCGATGAAGAAATTCTCGTCCAGAACCTTCGCTTCGCCTGTGCCCGGCGAACGCAGCACTTCGTAGCGGGCGCGTGCATTCGGCATGTCGTTCCAGGTCAACGGCCTGATGATCGTTTCCATGAAGGCAATGCCGCGCACGCGTTCCGGATGGCGGGCGGCCCAATCGAAGGCGAGCGCGCCGCCCCAATCATGGCCGATCAATACGACATCATCGAGCGCGAGTTCGTCGAACCAGGCGTCGAGATAGCGCGCGTGGTCGGCAAATGAATAGGCGATATCGGGCTTGCCGGACTGGCCCATGCCGATGAGATCGGGAGCAAGACGGCGAGCCGGTGTAGTGATGGCTGGGGTGATATGCCGCCACAAGTAGGATGAGGTCGGATTGCCGTGCAGGAAGACGAAGGGCGTTCCCGTTCCGGCATCCTCGTAGAAGAGCGTCGAGTCCAGCACATCGAGCGAAGGCATGTGGGTATCCTCTCGTGGGATGAAGTGGTAAGGTACCTGTCCATCTATCACAATGGTCAGGTGCCTGTCTATATCCATGGAAAATTGTACTCCCACCCGTCTGTCCCTGGGGCTGCTGTTGCGGCTCGTGCATCAACATTGGACACAGGATGTCGAAACCGCGCTGGAAGAGGCCGGTTACGGCGATATCCGGCCGCCGCATGCCAACGTGTTCACCTTCATGCGTCCGGAGGGAATCCAGGTGAGCGAGCTCACCCGTCTTGCCCATGTTCGCAAACAGACGATGACGCAGGCCGTGGAGGAGCTGGAGCGCCTCGGCTATGTCGAGCGCCGGCCGGACCCCAACGACCGGCGGGCAAGGTTGGTTTTTCTGACCGAACGCGGCAGAGGTGTGCGGCCGGTCGCTGTTTCAACCGGTCGCCTTGTGGATGAGCGGTGGTCCGGTATTGCCGGTGCGCAGGAGATCGAAGGGCTCAAGCAGGCTTTGCAGGCGGTGCTTGGCAAGCTTCGTGGCGATGGAACCGCCGAAGAGTCGACGGATGACGCGGCGACATAGGCGGCTGGATTTACCGGGCACATGGCGAAGGTGCCGCGCGCCGCGCATCGTTATCACGAAGAGTTTCGTTACCCCGTCACGGTTTCTAGCCTATCTCTTTTGCACCATGGTCAACCGAAGGGAACGTCGATGCAGGAGAGGAACTTCATCAGCAAGACAAGTGACGTGAGGCGGAAAGCGGCTTTTGCTTTCTGCGCGGGTTTTGCGGCCCTTGCTGCAGCCTTCAGCCCTGCGCTGACATCGCCGGCGGCAGCCCAGACGATCATCGACGAGTGGGATAAGGTGAAGCCGCCGGCGCCGCCCGCGCTGAAATCCGTCACGGTCGATCCGAAGACGACGGCGTTGCTGATCCTCGACTTCAACGGTGCGCAGGACCCGACCAAGGGGCCGTGCAACGCGAAGACCAAGCCGCGCTGCCTCGCCTCCGTTCCCAAGGTGAAAACCCTGCTCGATCAGGCGCGTGCCAAGGAGATGCTTGTCGTGTTCAGCCTTGCCGGCGTTGGCGAGGCGCAGGATATCGCAACGGCGCTGGCGCCTTTGGCAAGTGAGCCGATCGTCAAATCCGGGCCGGACAAATTCATCGGCACCAATCTGCGCAGCATCCTCTCCGACAAGGGCATCAAGACCGTGATCGTGACGGGCACGGCCTCCGAGGGCGCGGTGCTCGATACCGCCACGGATGCAGCACTCAACGGCATGAACATCGTGCTGCCGGTCGACGGCATGTCGTCGACAGAGCTTTATGGCGAGCAATATGTGGCCTGGCACATGGTCAATGCGCCCGGCGTCTCGCAGAAGACGACGCTGACCAGCATCGATCAGATCAAGTTCTAGCCCATCGCGAACTGGAGAGGGGACATCCCGTTGTCCTGGCCCGTTGTCCCGGGCGGTAACGGGACGTTCGTGCTGGACTAGGCGAAGGCCTCTTCGAACAGGTTCAGCAGCCGCTTCCAGTGTCGCTCGGCGCCGGCGGCGTCATAAACGCCATGGTCCGGCACGGTCCATCCATGCGCCATGCCGACATAGTTTTCGATGGCGTGATCGACATCGCCGGTGCGGAACGCTTCGGCAAGACGGGCCGATTGCTCCGGCGGAAAGCTGTTGTCGACGCCTGCGACACCGACATAGACGCGGGCCTTGATATCGGCGGCAAGACGGTGCGGGCTATCTTCCGCGTCGCTCGCCAGATTGCCGCCATGGAAGCTTGCGGCCACCGCGATGCGGTCGGGATAGGCGGCAGCGGCGGTCAGCGCGCGGCCGCCGCCCATGCAATAGCCGACCACGCCGGCCGGGCCTTTGGCGCCGGCGGCAGATAGGGCGTCAAGAAATGCGGCGCTGTCGTTCTTCGTCATCTGCTGCGTCGTGCCGCGCAGCATCGTCATGATCGTCTCGCGCGATGCCGGGTTGTTAAAGGCATTGCCATCGAAAGGACCGTAGGCGCCGAAGCGATAGAAGAGATCGGGAAGCAGCACGATATAGCCGGCATCGGCCAGTCGCTGCGCCATGCCATTGAGCGACGAACGCGGCCCCATGGCATCCATGTAGAGGATCACGCCATGCTCGGCGGATGCGCCACTATCGGGGCGGAAGATGGCGGCTTTGGCGGTGCCGTCGGTCGTGTTGATTTCGATATCCTGTTTCATCGTCATTTCCCTTGCGATCTCTTTGATCGGCTCGCGCCGCCGTACCCGCTGCCACTTTGGCAAACGGACCAAAGGCCCTCAAGAGCATCTTCCTTCAAAACCGCCGAACTCATCGATCAACATCTCTTGAGTTTCGGCGCTCGTTGTCTGTGACATAGTATCGCCGGCAACGACGTCTATGCGATGATCCCTTTGGAGGATGCGATTTCATGTCTTTTCGCCAGATGGTTCCCGGCCTGGCGCTGGCTCTTTCGCTGATATCGGCAACGGCATCCGCCGCTCCGCCCGAGCAAGGCCATGGCGCGCCTGCCAGCGCGAGCGGCGTGCTCGCGCTCCTGCCGCCCGATGCGGTCAGCGACCATGTTCTCAATGCTGACGGCAAGACCATTCCCTATACGGCGACGGCTGGAACGCTCGATCTCTTCGGTCAGGATGGTCAGCGTAGTGCTGCAATCTTCTACACTGCCTATGTCGCCAAGAACCGGGATGCGAACCGGCCCGTGACCTTCGTGTTCAATGGCGGGCCGGGTGCTGCCTCCGCCTTCCTCAACCTCGGGCTCGTTGGTCCACGCATCGTCGATTTTGGCGCAGACGGGCGCGATGGCGCCAATGCCAAGCTGGTCGACAACCCGCAAAGCTGGCTCGAATTCACCGATCTCGTGCTGATCGATCCGGTCGGCACTGGCTGGAGCCGCAGCGCCAAGCCGGACGACCAAAACGATTTCTATAGCGTCGACAGCGACGCCGAAAGCCTTGCCAAGGCGATCGCTCTTTATGTCACCCACAACAGCCGGGCGGCGTCGCCGAAATATATTCTCGGGGAGAGCTATGGCGGTTTTCGTTCGGTCAAGGTTGCCAACAGCCTGCGCGAGGACCAGGGCATTCTGATTTCCGGCATCGTCATGCTGTCGCCCCTGCTGGAGGGCCGGTTTGTCTTCGGCGGTGGTGAGGATGCGCTTGGCGCTGCCTTGCAGCTGCCGTCGCTGGCGGCCGCCGAGCTGGAACGTCAAAATGCCTTCAGCGAGAAGGCGGTCCAGGATGCCCAGGCTTTCGCCTTGAACGAATATCTACCGGCACTTGCCGGGCCGCCGCCATCGGGCGATGCCGGCCAAGCCTTCTATGGGCGCGTGGCGAAACTGACCGGCATTCCGCAAGATGTCGTCGCCAAGAACCAGGGCTTTCTCAGCGGGGCCTATCGCAAGCATTCCGATGGCGGCGGTGCGGATGTGGCGAGTGCCTATGACGCCTCGTTCCTGGCGCCGGACCCCTATCCGCAGTCGGAGGCCGAGCATGGCGGCGATCCCGTTCTGGACGGGTTCGTCCGCGCCTATGGCGGCGCCTTTTCCGGCTATGCTCGCGATGAGCTGGGCTTCCACACCGACATGACCTACGCATTGCTGTCGTCATCGGTGAACAGGGAGTGGAAATGGGGTGGGCGCAATGGCGGCTCGCGCGGGACCGCGGGCGCCAGCGACGATCTCAAGGAGCTGCTGTCGCTGACGCCATCATTTCGGGTGATGATCGGGCAGGGTTACAGCGATCTCGTCATTCCCTTCGGCGTCAACAAATATGTGCTCGACCATATGCCGCCCGCCTTTGCCGATCGGGTGGCGCTGAAACTCTATCGCGGTGGCCATATGTTCTACACGCGGCCGATGTCGCGCGAGCAGTTCACGAGCGATGCCAAGGTGTTTTATGCCGGGCAGGTCAAGGCAACGCCGGCAACGCAATCGAACTGACGGGGCCGGCCTGTCAGGCCCGGCCCGAGAGCTGACAGCGCCGCGAGATTGGCCTCACGCGCTTCTTGCGACCATGGCCTTGATGGTTTCAAAGAGTTCGTCCTTTGCCTGCTGCGGGCTGATGTCGCCCATCGTTGCAGCATAGGATAAGGCCTCTGCGGCACCCAGCATCGCCCAGAGACCGGCCGATGCGATGGAGCCGGCATTGGCGAAGGGGGCAAGCAGCGCACGGCACTTCTCGATGAAGGCCGTCTCATATTCGCGCTTGATCTTTTCAAGCTCCGGCGAGCCTGCAAGCGCGGCGATAATGCCTGGTATTTCGCGGCCCTGAAGCAGCACGCAATCAACATAGGAGGCCGCTATCACCTCGGCTCGGCCCGCCAGTGTCGGGGTGCTCGCTTGAAGCGCTGCATCCATCACCTTCGTCTGCCTGATGTCGAATTCGCGATAAAGTGCGGCCAGCAGCCCGGAACGGGTGATAAAATGGTCGTAGACGACGGGTTTCGTCACGCCGGCACGCTCGGACAGTCGGCCAAGCGTTAAGGCTTCCGTGCCTTCTTCGCCGACGATCTGCCAGGCGATCTCGATGAGCTGCCGGTAACGCTCCTCCCGCGTCAGCCGGCTGCGGGTCTCCGGTTTCTTTGTCTGCTTGCTTGACATCGTTATATACCAAAAGTAACTTACTAAAAGTATATAAGACTGAACCGTCGTCTACAATGTGTCAGCAGGGGTTTTTCACATGCATGCGCTTATCGTCGTCGCCCATCCGAATCCCGATTCTTTCAGCCATCGTATCGCAGCCGAAGTCGCCGAAGGCGTAACGGCTTCAGGAGCTGCGTTCGAAATCGCCGATCTTGCGGCGGAAGGCTTTGATCCGAGGTTCACCGCGGCCGATATCGCCGCACATCTCAGGGAAGGGCCGTCGCCTGAAGATGTTGTTGCCGAGCAGGCGCGTATCGATCGTGCCGACGCACTGGTGCTGGTCTATCCCGTTTATTGGTGGTCGATGCCGGGGCTTCTCAAGGGATGGATCGATCGGGTGTTCAGCAATGGCTGGGCCTATGACGAGATGCCCGGCGACAGGCCGGTCAAAAGATTGCGACATCTTCGCATCCACCTGATTGCCATCGGCGGGGCGACAATGCGCACCTATGCGCGCCACGGCTATTTCGGTGCCATGAGGACGCAGATCGACCACGGAATTTTTGGATATTGCGGCGCTCCTGTCATGTCCTCCGAATTGCTCCTGACGGAAACGCGGGACATGACCTCTCACCTCGATACCGCCCGTACCATCGGACAAAATCTCTTTGCGGCCTCACTATCGCAAAAGACGGCCGATGCGGCCTAGAGCGGTTCAGCTTTTCACGGAATCTCTGAACCGCTCTATCTCTTTGTTTTCATGAAATTCCGAACGAAAAACCGCTGCGCACTTTTCCTGGAATTGCTCTAGTCGTGCTGCTGCAGCTGAAAGAGATGCTTGATGCGCGAGCTTAGCGAGCTTACGGGAGCGCCATGGACCAGCATGTCGGCATTGGCGAAGAGATGTTGTTCGGCCTCGATGCGCTTTGCCATGATCGCGCCAAGCTCCTCGGCAAGCGTCGGTCGGTCACGTAGCAGCGGCGCCAGGCAGTCCTCGCCGATTTCATAAGTGACGACGAAGGTCAGGGCGCGAACCGTCCCGACTTCTCCCGATCCCATCAGCAGGCCGTTTTCACCGAAATAATCTCCCGGGGCGAGGCGGGTCAGCTCGATCTGCCGATGTCCTTCGCGGCGGGTGATGCTGACAACACCGGAGCGGACGATCGTCAGCGCCCGAAGGCGGGCATCCTGTTCGGCGATCACGGCATCCTTGCGATAGGTTCGGCGTTGCATATGCGACGCGAGATGTTCCTTCTCATCTTCGGTCAGTGATGAGAATAGCGGGATATTGCTGACCAATCGCCAGGGCGTTCCCGGAGCATGTTGCTTCTCGTCGGATGTCTCAGCCTTTTTCTCCATCGGAAGCATGATCGTGCCGGGAGGATCGGCAAATTTCAGGCCTGCCGCCTTGGTATGACGGAATAGCAGATCATAGATTTCGTTCTTTGCGGCCATCGTCAGCGACATGTCGCGCACACGGAAGGACAGTTGCAATTCGATCGCCTGCCCATCGATGGAATTGATGGCGACGCTGGGTTCCGGGTTTTTCTGGATCGAGTTGCAGCTGATCAATACGTTTTGCATCACGTCGATGATGACGGGCGGCACAGCGGTCGGCTGGATCCGCACGGTGACGGTGGCGCCATGGCTCTCATCGGGCGAGGAAAGATTGGTCAGCCGCGTCTTGGCAAGGATGCTGTTCGGAATGACGACCAGATCGTTGGTGCCGCTCAGCAATTGCGTGGCGCGCCAGTTGGTTTCGACGACACGGCCCTGGATGTCATTGTCGAGGACGATCCAATCGCCGACGGAATAGGGTCGGCCGAGATTGAGGGCGATGCCGGAGAAGACGTCGCTCAAGGTGCTCTGCAAGGCGAGACCGAGAATGATCGCAAAGACGCCTGATGTCGCGATCAGCGTGCCGATCGGGACGCTGAAGACATCGCCGACGATGGAGAGAATGGCGCCGAGATAGATGACGCCGACGATCAGATCCTGCAGCAGCCGGCCCTCGCGGGGCTTGCGCTCGAAAATCAGGAACAGCCGCACGCAGGCGATCAGCACCCAGGCGCCGTTGATCCACCAGATGATCTTGGCAAAGCCCGTGAAGGTGCGCAGCGTTACCGAGTCCTGCGGCGGGCTCGGCTCATAGGGGACGATGCCGTGATAAAGCAAAAGGGCCGTCAGGCTGACGAAGAAGACGATCTGGCCAATCAGACGCCCCGCGCGCTGATGGCGCAGCATGATGCGGCTGACGAATGTGCCAATGACGACCAGGATACAGAACTGGACGATCGGATCACCAAGAAGTGCAATGGACATGGGGACTTGGCCGCACTCAGTCTTTCGGATGGGCGCTAAATTGGCACGAAAGAGGCTGCAACGCCATATGCAGATAAAGTATGATTAATTGACGCTGACGCCTTGATCTCAGGACTTGTACCTTGATAATTAGATGACGATTATCATCTTATATCTGTCATCCCATCCTGCTATCTGCTCTCGCAGCGCCATCCCCTAGCGCTCCGACATCATCAAGGAATACCCATGACACAGTCTTTCGAGATTCGCGGCGATCTGCTGATCGGCTCAGATTCCACCGGCGACAACAGAACCGCGCGTGCCATCAACCCGGCAACCGGCGCAAACCTGGAACCGGCCTTTGCGATCGCCAGCGAAAGCGACGTTGCCAAGGCGTGTGAACTGGCGGCCCGGGCGTTTGACACCTACCGCGCCACCAGCCCGGAGCAGCGCGCAGCATTCCTCGAAAAGATTGCCGACAACATCATGGAGATCGGCGATGTGCTGATCGAGCGGGCGACGGAAGAGACCGGCCTGCCGGTGGCGCGCCTGCAGGGCGAGCGTGCCCGCACGATCGGCCAGCTGCGGCTGTTCGCACAGGTGGTCCGTGCCGGTGAGTGGCTCGATCTGCGTATCGATCCGGCATTGCCGGAGCGCAAGCCGCTGCCGCGCGCCGATCTGCGCCTGCGCCAGATCCCGCTTGGCCCGGTTGCCGTCTTTGGCGCCAGCAATTTCCCGCTCGCCTTCTCGGTTGCCGGCGGTGACACGGCGTCGGCACTTGCGGCCGGCTGCCCGGTCGTCGTCAAGGGGCATCTGGCCCATCCGGGCACGGGCGAGCTTGTCGGCCGCGCCATCCGCGCCGCCGTTGCTGCATCCGGTCTTCCGGAAGGTACGTTCTCGCTGCTGACCGGTGCCAACGAAACGGGTGCCGCCCTGGTGCGCGATCCCCGCATCAAGGCGGTCGGCTTTACCGGCTCGCGCGGCGGTGGCCTGGCGCTTGGCGCTATCGCTGCGGCCCGACCCGAGCCGATCCCGGTCTATGCCGAGATGAGCAGCGTCAACCCCGTCTTCCTTTTCCCAGCAGCACTTGCGGCACGTGCCGAGGCGATCGGAACAGGCTTTATCGATTCGCTGACGCTCGGCGCCGGTCAGTTCTGTACCAATCCGGGTCTGCTTTTTGCTATCGAAAGCCCCGATCTCGACCGCTTCGTCCAGGCTGCCAGCGATGCGTTGACCGGCAGCGCGCCAGCACCGATGCTGACACCTGGCATTCACGCCGCCTTCGACAAGGGGGTTGCCGCATTGGCCGAGCATGAGGCGGTGAAGACCGTCGCCCACGGTGCGCCGGCCGAAGGCGTCAACCGCAGCCCCGGCATCTTCTTCGAGACCGACGTCGAACAGTTTCTGGCGGATGAACGTCTAGGCCACGAGGTCTTCGGCGCGGCGAGCCTTCTCGTGCGCTGCAAGGACATCGAGCAGATGATCGCGGTTGCGGAAAAGCTCGAAGGCCAGCTGACGGCGACGCTGCAGATCGAAGCGGATGATTATGCGACGGTCGCCAAGCTGGTGCCGGTGCTCGAACGCAAGGCCGGGCGCATTCTCGCCAATGGCTGGCCGACCGGCGTCGAAGTTTCACATGCCATGGTGCATGGCGGGCCTTTCCCGGCGACTTCGGACAGCCGCACGACCTCGGTCGGCACGCTGGCCATCCGCCGCTTCCTGCGCCCGGTCTCCTATCAGGATCTGCCGGAAGGCCTGCTTCCGGCTGAGCTGCGCAACGAGGGCGTCAGGTCGCTGCCGCATCTTCTCGACGGTGTGCGCAAGGGCAATTAAGCCGACACCCCAAGTAACGTCTTCGGAGCGGGCCGCACTGGCCCGCTTTCCTTTTGCGCGATGCTATGCCGCCGAATCTTGAAGGCGGGCTTCGAGATGTGCCTTGTAATGCTGGAGAGAAAGCTCCGCTCCGAGATGGGAGAGCTCTGTGGCGACGGCCTCAGCGGCGTGTTCGGCCGGCTCGACGACGCGTTCGAACATATCTGTTTCATAGGCTTTGACGGCGTTTTTCCAATCGTCGTTTTCGAGAAGCTGGCGGCCAAGCTCCGTGGCATCCAGCATTGCCATATTCACGCCTTCGCCGCCAAAGGGCGACATCACATGCGCGGCATCGCCGAGGAGCGTGATGCCGATACGGTTCTGCCAATGGTGGCCGACCGGTAATGCATAGATCGGCCTCGAAACGATATGATCGTTGCCGGCCTTGATAAGGCCAAGAATGCGCGGCGCCCAGCCTTCGAATTCCGCGGCCAGCCGCACCCGGGCTTTTGCCGGTGAGGTAAAGTCGAATGTCTTCTCGGCCCATTCGGTCGGTACGCGGAAGATCGCGTAGCCGCGCAGATGGGAATTGCCGTTGCGCTGGACGATCAGGCCTCGTCCATCGGCCTCGACGCCGATCTTGCCGCGGCCGACCAGGGCTGCGAGATCGGGATGGCTCGCATCGACATCGTCGATGCTGAATTCGATGAAGGTAATGCCGCTATATTGCGGGCGGTAGGAAGATACCAGCGGCCTGACCTTCGACCAGCCGCCATCGGCACCGATAACGAGATCGAAAGGGCCGATCGTCTCGTTTTCAAAGACCAGATCATAGGTGCCGTCGTCGCGCGGGCGCACTTTGCGCAAGCTATGGTTCCAGCGGATGATTTCTTTCGGCAGGGAGGCGAGCAGTGTCTGCCGCAGCGCCGTGCGATCCACCTCCGGCCTGTCGGAATCATCGGCATCGTCATCGGCAAAGATGAGTGTGCCGTCCTTGTCGTAGAGCCGGCTTCCCTGGTCCTCGTAGCGGGCGATCGTCAGGAATTCTTCGTAAAGGCCGGCGCGGCGCAGTGCCAGCTGGCCGGATTCGACATGCAGGTCGAGCGTGCCGCCTTGCGGCCGGGCAAGGGCATGTTCCTCGCGTTCGAAGATAGTGGTCGCGATGCCTTTCTGATGAAGGATGCGCGCCAGCGTCAGGCCACCGGGGCCGGCGCCGATGATGGCGATGCGGGGATAGGACTTCATGGACAAGATTCTCATATCGTTGTAGATAGGTGCCTATATAAATTAACATAGGTACCTATGCAAGGGATGGCGATGAGTGATTGGGATTTGTTCGATACGCCGGTGCCGCTGATCAACATGGCGTCGCGCGCTTTTTCGCGGCTCGGCGAGCGGCGGGTGAAGGCGCTGGGTTTCAACATCGGCCAGCTGCCGGTGCTGTATCTGCTTCGGAATGGGGCGCAGATGTCGCAGAAGGATTTGGCGAAATTCGCGAAGATCGAGCAGCCGTCGATGGCGCAGATGCTGGCGCGCATGGAGCGGGACGGATTGATCCGGCGCACGCCCGATCCGACCGATGGCCGCAGCAGCCTCATATCACTGACGGATGCGGCGGTTGCCAAGCTCCCGGCTGCGCGTCAGGCTCTAGAGGAGGGGCGGGAGCAGGTTCTGTCGGGCTTCAGTGCCGATGAAGTTCAGACGCTGGTTCAACTGATGCGCCGGCTGAATCAGAATCTGGATCGGATTGTGGCCGAGGAGGATGGGGCGTAGGCGCACTGTAGTTCGCGCACCTACAATGGTCGGCATTCAGATTTCGGCGTAGACGATGCCGGTGAACGAGCCGGCATGGTGCAGCAGTTCGCGTTCGCCCGCGCCGTCGAGGCTTGCGGAATAGAGATTGCCGCCGATATCGGTGAAGAACATGCGGTTATTTGGCAGATCGAGCGACAGGCCGATGCCTTCGTCCAGGCCTTCGAGGACGACTTCCGATGTTGCTGCGATATCGTCCATCTGTGCGCGGTTGACGGTGTTTCCGCGTGGGAGATTGCCGCGGTCGGTCCAGTAGATCGTGCGGGTGGCGAGATCCAGCTCGAGGTCGATCGGTTCCGGCAGTTTATCCAGCAGAGTTTCGATGTCGCTGCGGCTCGTTGCGGTTTCGCCCGCAGGGATATTGACGCCGGCGCGGAAGATGCGGCCGAGACCGGCATCCGGCGGTCCCTTCTGGGTCCAGTAGATCTGTCCGAGCGGCAGGTCGAGGGCGATGCCGACGCACCAGCGTTCGATATCGGCGCTGTCTTCGAGGCCTTCGCCGTTCTGCACCAGGGTTTCGATGTCGCTGCCGTCGATATTGGCGCGCATGACGCGCATGCCTTCGCGGTCGCACCAATAGAGCTTGCCGTTGTCGCGGTCGATCTGGATCTGCTTCGGCGTAACCAGTGTGCTGCCCGGCGGGATCAGCGTGATGTGGTTGCTGCCATCGAGGTCCATGCGCTCGATGGAGCCGTCATGGGCATTGTAGTCGTTGCCCATTTCTGTCCAATATATCCAGCCGTTCTCGCTGTCGACGAGAATGCCGTCCGGGCTGCGGCCGGCCCGTTGGACGATGAGCTTGAGATCGGTGCCGTCGATGGCGGAAGAGAGAATTCGTCCGTCGTTGATGTCGAGAAAGAACAATCTTTGGATCTTGTCGGCGGAGGTGGCAGGCGTCCGTGCTTCTGCTTCTGACATGAGAGCATCCTTTCAAGGGGTCGGATCTGCGGATCACAGCGCAGCGATCATGGCATCGGTTGATGACAGCATCATTCGCCGCAGCGATCACGACGAACATCTGCTGCGTTGCAGCAAAGTCAAGGGCGCCGATGTCGCAGAAGCGGCGAGCGGGCGTCAAATAACTGTCATCGATCTGATATAAATCCCCGTAATTCTCAGGGCTCTATCAGTCTGGGCCGAAAATCCGAAGCCGGAGGTGCTTGATATCATGTCGACGCTCCAGCAAGTCGCCTTTCGGGCCGGTTGTTCGGTCGCGACTGCCAGCCGGGTGCTCAATCGCAATGGCCCGGTCAGCGACGAAATGGTGCGGCGCGTGCGGCGGGCGGCGGCAGAGCTCGGTTATCGAGCGGGTGGGCGCACCGGCAACGGCCGGCCGGCGATCGGGGTGCTTATTCCCAGCATTACCAATCCGGTCTTCGCGGCTTCGCTTTCCAGCATTCAGAACAGGGCGCTCCATGCCGGCCACAGCGTGCTCATCGCGCAATCGAATTATGATCCGGCGCAGGAGGCCGATGCCGTCGCCTCACTGCTCCAGCAGCAGCCGACGGGGCTGATCCTCACGCTCTGCGATCCCGAACGCAGCCTGCTCCTGTCATCCGCCCTGCCGCCGACCGTATTGCTTGGCAACCTGCCGACCAGCCGCTTCACCGCGGCAGTCGCGACCGATAATTTCGGCGCGGGGAGGGATCTGACCGATCATTTCCTCTGCAAGGGGCATCGCCGCATCCTGTTCATATCGGGCCATTTTTCGGCATCGGATCGGGCGAAGCTGCGCTATCTCGGCTATATCAGGGCCATGGAAGCGGCAGGGCAACAACCCCTCGACGCTCTGGAGATCTCCTTCGTAAACAGCCTGGAGCAGCTCGATCTTTCGGATGCGGTTTCGCGGTTTGCTCCGACGGCGATCATCGGTTCCAACGATCTTCTCGCGCTTGGAGTGATGGGAGCGCTTCGACGGCAGGGGCTTTCGATTCCACGCGATATTTCGGTCGCAGGTTTCGACGGAATTTCTCTCGGTTTTCTGGGTGAGGTTCCACTGACGACGGTGGAAATTCCGGATGGGACGATGGGGGCGGCAGCGGCCTCGCTGCTGCTCGATATGGCCGAAAATGCCGCGCCGCCGCGTCATCTGACCGTGCCCTATCGGATGCGCGCGGGCGGCACGGTGCGCAATCTCACCCTTCAACCCTGACGCCCGTCTGCGAACGGAAACGCCGCCTCTCGAGGAGAGGCGGCGCGGATTGTTCAGACCGGATCGAGAGATCAGCTGCGCGGCAGCAGGCCTTCGACGTCGGAAGCGGCGTCGTCGAGCGCTTCCTTCGGCGTGGCCGAGCCGTCGACGATGCGCGAGAGGTTGTCGACGATGGTCTGCGTGACCTTGACGCCGTTAGCGCCCGGGAAGGCATACCAGGGAACCATGATCGACATCTGGCTGAGGCCGGCCTGGAAGAGCGGGTTCTTCTTATAGAAGTCGCCGAGATATTCGGCAGACTTGGCGGCAAGCTCGTTGTTCGGAACATAGCCGGTGCCGGGAACGACGACCGAGGCGCCGTACGGGCCGGCGGCGAACTTGGCGAACTTCCAGGCGGCTTCTTCCTTGACCGGATCATGAGTCAGGATGACGACGGCGTTGCCGCCCGTCGGCAGGCGGCCATTGACCGGGTCGATCAGCGGCAGCTTGGCAGTGCGCAGGTCGAATTTGGTGCCTACATTCTTGATGGTGTTGACGAGGGCGCCGGTGGTCTGGAATTCGAAGCCGACCTTGCCGGCAGCGAAGGCCTGTTCGCCAGCGGCCTTGGTGAAGACCGGCATGCCGCCTTCCTTGACGAAGCGCTGGATCATCTCGACGGCCTTCTGGCCTTCGGGACCGTTGAAGGCAACCTTGCTTTCGTCGTCGCTCAGCATCTTGCCGCCAGCGCCGAAAAGGAGGGCGGAGAACATCCAGTCGTCGCCCTGCCAGCGGAAGTCCATGCCGTCGACGCCGTTGCCGAGCGCCTTGATCTTGCCGGCGAGCGTGATGACCTCATCCCAGGTCTTCGGCGGGTTGTCCGGGTTGCCGCCGGCAGCCTTCACCAGATCGGCGTTGTAGTACATGATCGGGTTCGAGGTCGCAAAGGCGAGGCCGACCTGCTTGCCCTTGACCTGGGCGAGCTTCAGGATCGTGTCCGAGAAGCCCTGCTCGGCCATGTTGCCCTCTTTCTTGACGAGGGGGCCGAGGTCGACGGCGACGTTGCGCTCGTCCATCATGCGCAGGCGATTGAGGCCGATGAAGGTGACATCGGGCATTTCGCTGGTGCCGGCCTGGCGCAGGATGGTCTGGATGCCTTCCTCATAGGTGGCCGAAGGAGCGGCGAACTGGATCTTGATGTCGGGATTTTCTTCCATGAACTTCTTCGAGATCGTGTCCATCACGTTCTTGAAAAAGCCGGGCATGGGATAGTGAACCGTCAGGGTGGTTTCGGCGTAGGCCGGGACCGTCACGACCATCGAAATGGCTGCGGCGGCGAGAATCTGGGTGATATGCTTCATCGCTCGTTCTCCTGTCGAGCATGATGCCGAAAGTGCATGCGGTTTTCGGACGACATCATGCTCTACTTCTTTGATTCTAGAGCGGATTCAGATTTCAGACCGATGCGATCTAAAATCATCCGCTCCAGGGAACCGGTCAGCCCTTGAGACCGGTCATGGTGATGCCCTCGACGAAGCGCTTCTGTGCCAGAAGGAATGCCGCGACGAGGGGAAGGGTAATGATGAGGGTCGCCGCCATGAGCGCGCCGTAATCGTCGCCGGCTTCGGCGGCGCGGAAATACATGAGGCCCAGCGGCGGCGTGAAATAATCCTGCTTGCTGATGACGATCAGCGGCCAGTAGAGGTCGTTCCAGTGCGCGACGACCGAGAAGATCGCGAAAGCGGTCACCGCAGGCCAGGCATTCGGCACAATGACGCGAGCGACGATGCCGAGTTCCGACATGCCGTCGAGGCGGGCCGCATGGATCAGATCATCAGGCATGGCGCGGAAGAACTGCAGGAACATGAAGATCGCGAAGACCGAGATCGAGAAGGGTGCCACGAGAGCCGTGTAGCTGTTCAAGAGCGACAGGCTGTTGAAGCCGACATAGAGCGGCAGCGCCGTCGCGTGGATCGGGATCAGCAGGCCGAGCATGATCAGCACCATCATGGTGCGTGCCGCCGGAAACTTCAGCTTCGCCATGGCGTAAGCGCAGGGGATGGCGATCAGCACCTGGAAGAAGAAGATCAAGCCGCAGACGAGGACGCCGTTCATCAGCAGCGTGCCCATGTCGACCTTGCTCAGCGCCTTGGCGATGTTCTCGACGTAATAGAAATGCGTCGGGATCAGCTTTAGCGCCGAGGTGAAGATATCGTCCTGCGCCTTGCCGGCGGTCGAGATCATGAAGATGTAGGGCGCCAGGAAGATGAGCGAGCCTAGGATCAGCAGAGAGAGGCGCAGGATGCGGCCGGGAGTGAAGCCTGTCGATGTCATGTGTAATGCACCTGCCGGTCTTGGACGCGATATTGCAGGAAGGTCAGCACCACGAGGATGGCGAGGAAGACCGTGGTCATCGCCGAGGCATAGCCGACCCGGAGATAGACGAAGCCTTCCTGATAGATGCTGAAGAGCAGGACTTCCGAGGCATGGTTCGGGCCGCCGTCGGTCAGGGCCTTCACGGTGTCGAACACCTTCACGGCATTGATGATGCTGATGGTCGTGACGAACAGCGTGGTCGGGCCGAGCATCGGCCAGGTGACGAGCCAGAAGCGGTCCCATGCGGATTTCGCGCCATCGACTTCGGCGGCGGCATAGAGTTCGCGCGGGATGGCTGTGAGGCCGGCCAGAAACAGCACCATGTTGAAGCCGACGGATTGCCAGACGCCGATGATCGACAGGCTGTAGAGCGCCGTTGCCGACGAGCCGAGCCAGTTCGGACCGGGCAGGCCGATTTCAGCGAGCAGCGCATTGATCGGGCCGATCGTCGGATGGAAGAGATATTGCCAGACGGTCGCCATCGCCACGATTAGCGAGGCGACGGGCAGGAAATAGGCCGTGCGGAAGAAGCTGCGGCCGATGCCTTCGCTCTCGATCAGCAATGCGACGCCGAGGCCGAGCACGATCGAGACGGGCGCGACGATTGCGGTATAGACCGTGGTGTTCCAGAGCGATTTCTGAAAGGCGCGATCACGCAACAGATGCGCATAGTTCTCGAAGGCGACGAAACGCAGGCTCTTGTCGCCGAGCTGGAAGTCCGTGAAGCCGAGCACGACGACGGCGACGATCGGCACGATGATGAAGAGCACGATCAGGATGATGGCGGGCAGGGCGAAGAGCAGAGCCGTGCGGGCTTCGCTGCGTTCGCGGGCCGCGGCCGTCCGCATCGGCAGGGATGTGGCGGCAATACTAGCCATGCGCCTTCTCCCGCGTGGCGTCGACGGTGGTGGGGCTCGCGCGCAGGCGGCGGCCATCCTCGGCGAAGACCATCGCCTGTTCTGGCTCCAAGGTCAGCGCAACGGGCATGCCGGCTGAAAGGCCGGCAACTTCGGCCGGAGCGAGCTTGACGACCATGGTTTCGCCGATGGCGTCGAGCTTGGCATAGAGAATGACTTCGGAGCCGAGGAACTCCATGCGCTCGATATGCGCTGCCAGCGCGTCCTGCCGGTTTTGCGTGAGGCTCACGAATTCCGGACGGATACCGAGCGTGACGTTGTTGCCGGCGATGCTGCCGTCTTCCAGCGCAAGCCGGATGCCGCCGAAGGCGACGATGCCGCTTTCAGCCCGCGCCGGCAAAAGGTTGATGCGCGGCTGGCCGACGAAACGGGCCACTTCGATATGCGAGGGATCGTCATAGATCACCTGCGGCGAGGCGAGCTGCAACAATTGGCCGCCGATCATCACGGCGACGCGATCGGCCATCGACAGCGCCTCGGCCTGGTCGTGCGTGACATAGACTGTCGGCACGCCGGCGCGGCGATGCAGGTCGACGATCTCGCCGCGGGCATGAACGCGCAGGTTGGCATCGAGATTGGAAAGCGGCTCGTCCATCAGGAAGACGGCGGGGCGGCGCACCATGGCGCGGGCGAGTGCCACGCGCTGACGCTGGCCGCCCGACATCTGGCCGGGCTTGCGATCGAGCAGGTGGTCGATCTTCAGCGACGTCGCCATTTCGCGGACGTCGCGGATGATGGCGGAGCGGGTGGCGCGCTGGCCGGGGATCAGCGCACCGATGAAGGGCAGGCGCTGGATGCGCGACAGGCGGCGCATGGCGAGCGGCACGGCGATGTTTTCCGAGGCCGTCAGGTGCGGATAGAGCGCGTAGGACTGGAACACCATGGCGATGTTACGGTCGGCGGCCGCAACGCCTGACACGTCGCTGCCGCCAAGGATGATTTCACCGCTATCGGCATGGTCAAGGCCCGCGAGGATGCGCAGCAGCGTGCTCTTGCCGCAGCCGGACGGGCCGACGAGGGCAATGAACTCGCCCGGCTGGACTTCGAGATCGACGCCCTTGAGGATGGCGTTGCCGCCGAAGGATTTGGCGATGCCGCGAAGCGAGAGTGCGCTCATTCGGTCGGCTCCTTCTGTGCCTTCGGTGCTGCCTGCGGATAGACTTCCATGACGACGTCATCGAGGAAGTAGGCGGTCATGCCGGGTACGGCGACGAGCTCGGTCGACACCGTCTCGCCAAGCTCATGGATCGCGGCGCCGATCAGCCGTTCGCCCGGCATTTCGCGTTCCATCTTGTCGAGGATGAAGGCGCCGGGCGGTGCCCAGACGAGGTTGGTACGGTTGAAGCGGCCTTCCCAGGTCCAGTGCAGGTGGCCGCTGCCGAAAAGGGCGACGTCATGGGCCGCGATCAGATCGTAAAGACGGCGGCGCTGGGTCGGGCGCACGCTCCAGTAACCGGTGTCGCCCTCATCCGGCGCATCGACGAAGAGCGGCTTGTGGGCAAAGAGGGCAACACGGCGCTCGCCACGGCTTTCGAGCATCTGCTGCAGCCAGTCGAACTGCTTCTGCTCTTCGGCATCCTCGAAGCCCATCAGCAGGCTGTTGAGGCCGATCAGCCGCCAGTTGTCGACGTCCTTCGCCCAATAATCGGGACCGACGAGGCGACGCCAGCGCTCCAGCCGTTCCGGATTGACTGGCTGATAAGAGCCGGGCAGGTGGCCGACGTCGTGGTTTCCGGGCACGATCAGCATCGGCACGGAGACTTGCCGCATCAGATCCATGGAGAAGATAAGATCTTCGTCCTTGTCGGCGCCGTCGACGCTGAGATCGCCAGTGTGAACGACGAGATCGGCGCCGCTTGCCTCGATCCATTTCGCCAGCGGCTCCCAATTGCCGTTGAAATGCGGCTTGTTGGGGCTCAAATGGGTGTCGGTAATCTGGATGATCTTCAAGGCGCTTCTCCGCAGTCTCTAGAAAGGGTGCGCCTGCGGAAGGAATGGCCTTCAAACCGGCGCGTCTCTGCGCTCTCTTTAGAAGGCCCCCATGTCAGTTAGGTAACGGGTCTTTTCATCTGTTTTTCAGTTTTGTCACATCGCCGTCAAACGAGGGTGCTGCCCGCATCATGTCGAACGGAAGCACTGTACGCGATTGCCAGGCTGCTATAGATCGTTGCGAAAGGGATCAGATATGTCAGACGAACAAAGCCGCATCACCAAACTCGAAGAGACGGTCGCCCATCAGGCGAAGACGATCGAGGAGCTTTCCGACCAGATTGCCGAGCAATGGAAGGTGGTCGAGCAGACCAGGCAGAAGCTCGACCGGCTGACCGAGCGGTTTCTGACGCTGGAGGAGCAATCGCTCGACGCGCCGGCGATTACCAAGCCGCCCCATTACTGAACATCATTTCTGAATAAGGCCGCCGCCTCGTTCACGTTTCGGTGTTACACGCGACCGTATGTAACATTGAGCCTCGCCTTTCCGTATCTCCTTGTGACCGAAGCGTTTAGAATGGCGGTCGAGAGGAGAGTGTCATGAAGACTTTATCGACAGATATGATCCGTATTGGCTCGGCGCGGGTTACGCGCCTTGCCGGACTCACGGCGTCCGCAGTGCTGGTCGGCGCCATCGCACTGCAATTTGTCGGTCGCGCATCGGCCGAGGATGCGCGGGTCATTCCCGCGCCGAGCATGGATGAAAAAGCGATTAGCGCCAGCACGGAAACAGCGGTGCTTGCCGGCGGCTGCTTTTGGGGTGTGCAGGGCGTCTTCCAACACGTCAACGGTGTCATCAGTGCCACATCGGGCTATACGGGCGGCAGCAAGGATGCAGCTCATTATGAAATGGTGAGCTCGGGCGATACCGGCCATGCCGAATCCGTGCGCATCGTCTTCGATCCGCGCAAGATCAGCTATGGCCATCTGCTGCAGATCTATTTCTCCGTTGCCCATGATCCGACGGAGCTGAACTATCAGGGGCCGGATACGGGTACGCAATATCGCTCGGCGATCTTCCCGACGAGCCAGTCGCAGGCCGATATCGCCAAGGCTTATATCGATCAGCTCAACCACGCCAAGGCCTTCGATGCCGCGATCGTCACCAAGATCGAGCCGGCGCGGCAATTCTATGCCGCCGAGGATTACCATCAGGATTTCCTGACGACGCATCCGAGCTATCCCTATATCGTCATCAACGACCTGCCGAAGGTGAAGAACCTGCAGCATCTCTTCCCTGGGGATTATCGCGCCGACCCGGTTCTGGTGACGGCAAGCGCCAGCGCGAAATGATGGTCCGCCTGACCAGCGAGCGATGCCCGCTGGTCGGAGCCGCCTTGCAAGAAATGCTCGTTACTCCCGGCTTGTCTGGTGTATTGCTCCCTCACCAAACATTCATCGAGAGTGCGCTTCGTCATGATCGTCCGCGACCGGCCGAATCTCTTCCAGCTTTTTTTCATCGTTCGAGGGTCGATCATCCGGCGCATCCTGCCGCAGATCATCGCCATCTTCCTCCTGTCCACGCTGATCGTCTGGGGGCATGAGGAGAAGCCGCACCTCATCGTCTCCTTCAACGGCTCGGCGCTATCGCTGCTCGGTATCGCGCTTTCGATCTTCCTCGGTTTCCGTAACAATGCCTGTTACGACCGGTGGTGGGAGGGGCGGCGCGACTGGGGGCAACTCGTCCATCTCGCGCGCAGCTTCGCCCGCCAGACGCTGGTGCTGGAGGGTGCGGGCGAGGCTGGTATAGAGGCGCGCAAAAACCTGCTGTGCCTGACCATGGCCTTTACACAGGCGCTGGTCTGTCTTCTGCGTGAAGGCAGCGACGAGGGCAAGGTGCTGCGCCTGCTGACCCCAAGCGAGGCGGAATTCTACCATGCGGCTCAGAACCGGCCCGACCTTATCCTGCGCTTGATGTCCGCCGATCTCGCGCGGCTGAAGGCATCGGGTGCGATTTCGGATATTCAATATCAGATGCTGGATATCACGATTGGCCAGATGGGTGCGGCCCAGGCGGCTTGCGAGCGGCTGCGCAATACGCCGCTGCCTTTCGGCTATACGCTGCTTTTGCATCGCACCGCCTATCTCTTCTGCTTCCTGCTACCCTTCGGCTATGTCGATACGCTCGGCTGGGGTTCGCCCTTCGTCACGGCCCTGATCGCCTATACCTTCTTCGGTCTCGATGCGCTGGGCGACGAACTGGAGGACCCTTTCGGCCATCGTCCCAATGCGCTCGCCATCGGCGCCCTTGCCGATACGATCGAGATCAATCTGCGCGAAGCGCTCGGCGAAACCGACCTGCCGCCGTTGCCGCAGCCCAAGGATTTCCTGCTGATGTAAAAATCTGCAAAAATATTCGTCGGGCGATGGAATAGAATCCAGAGTGCTTCCGTATATAGGAGTATGGAACGCAAAGGACGCACATTCGATGTTTTGGGGCAGCTCGGTTCGCTGAGACGTTACGCCCGCTCGCTCGTGCGCAACGCGGACGAAGCCGAAGATCTGGTGCATGACGCGCTGGTCAAGGCATATGAGCGCAAGGCATCTTTCCGCCACGGCGGCAATCTGCGCACCTGGCTGCTGTCGATCCTGCACAATGTGCATATCGACCGCCTGCGTCAGAAGAAGTCGTTGAACCGTCGTCACGAGGAAGCCGCGGCTGACCTCGAAACGGCATTGCCGGCATCGCAGGACCATACGGTGCGTTTGAGCCAGGTCCGCGAGGCATTCTTCAATCTGCCCGAGGAGCAGCGCGAGGCGCTGCATCTCGTGGCGATCGAAGATCTCTCTTATCAGGAGGCGGCATCTGCACTTGGCATTCCTGTCGGCACGCTGATGTCCCGCATTGCGCGGGCACGGGCGACGCTGCGTAGTTTCGAGGAGGCTACCTCCAAGGTTTCACATCTCAGGCTTATCGAGGGAGGCGGCAATGAAAATCGTTGATCCGATCATCGATACTGATCTCGACGCCTACGTCGATGGCGAGCTCACTCTCGCGCGCCGTGTCGAGGTGGAATCCTATCTCTCGGAGCATCCGGAGATCGCCGCCAAGGTGATGGCCGATATGAGCATCCGCGGCGAGCTGCGCATGGCGCTGGCTGGAGAAGGCCATGTGGTCCGGGCAGAAACGCGTGAGGCCGCGCGGCGGCTGGAGCGCGGGCTGGTTTATGGCCGCATGCTGGGGTCCTTCCAGCGGGTTGCTGCCATCGCCGTGCTGGTGACGACCGGCTGGGTCGCGCATACGTCCTTCGGCGCCTTTACGGCGAGCGAGGTCAGTGCGTCCACGCGGCCGCCGGCCTTTGTCGACGATGCGGTGCGCGCCTATAAGACGACTGCCGTGCGCGAGGAGATCAAGCCGCAAGCGGCGGCTGCGAGTTACAATCCGGAAGAAATCCGTGCTTCGACGGCAATCGTATTGCCGGAACTGCCGGGCGACTGGCGCGTCACCGATGCGCAGATCTATCCGTCCGAGTTCGGCCCAAGCATCGAAATGATGGTCGATGCCGGAGAAGATGGACATTTGTCACTTTTCGCCGTCCGCCCGGGCAATTTCGCCGTCCAGGACGTCAGTCACATCAAGCGTGACGATGTCCAGGCTGCCTATTGGCAGATCGGCGAAGTTGCCTATGCGCTGATCGGCAATGGCAAGGCGGGCCAGCTGGACGGCGATGCCGAAAAGCTTGCCCGCAGCCTCTACTAGTTTGGATTAAAGGAGAACGACCATGAACCCGACCAATCCGCGATACGGCTACGGAGCCGCCGCCGGCTCTCAGGCGCTCTTCGACGAGGGACTGCGCAAGCATATGCTGCGCGTCTACAATTACATGGGTATCGGCCTTGTCGTGACGGGCATCGTCGCGCTGATCGTCGGCACGACGCCGGCGCTTTACGTACCGATCTTCCAGAGCCCGCTGAAGTGGGTCGTCATGCTGGCGCCGCTCGCCTTCGTGTTCTTCTTCTCGTTCCGCATCCAGTCGATGTCGGCAAGCACGGCGCAGATGATGTTCTGGGCGTTCTGTGCGGTCATGGGTCTGTCGCTGGCCTCGGTCTTCCTGGTCTTCACCGGGACGAGCATCGCACGTACTTTCTTCATCGCCGCGACCATGTTCGGCGCGACCAGCCTTTACGGCTACACGACGAAGCGTGACCTTTCCAACATCGGCTCGTTCCTGATGATGGGTCTGTTCGGCGTCATCATCGCCAGCATCGTCAATATCTTCCTGGGCTCGAGCGCTCTGCAGTTCGCCATCTCGGTCATCGGTATCGTCGTCTTCGTCGGCCTGACCGCCTGGGATACGCAGAACATCAAGGAACAGTATGCCGAAAACTACGATCAGGAATCGCAGCAGAAACTCGCCGTCTTCGGTGCCCTGTCGCTCTACCTGAACTTCGTCAACATCTTCCAGCTGCTGCTGAACTTCACCGGCGAGCGGGAGTAGTTTGAAATTGCCTGCTTGAGCATGGTCTGAGCTAAAGGGCACTCCACGCCTTTGGTGATCATGCTCCGGTAATGCGTCTCCCTGGGGGCTTGTTGAGACGCATGACGCGCCTGCAGTATCTGCGCCGATACTGCAGGTGCAACTTTTTTGGGGGGCGAGCGAGCTTGGCTGAGCCGCCTGTAAAATCATCTTCGCCGCGGGGCGGCAAAGGGGAAAGGTGCCGGATCAAGAGAGCACTGATTTAAAGAAAAGGCCCGACAGCGCAGGTCTGCTGCTGCCGGGCCTTTAATCATTCGGGATGTTACATCTTCGGCCCCTTAGATGAGGGCCAAATTCTTACCATTCGGCGACGCTGCCGTCCTCGTGGCGCCAGACCGGGTTGCGCCAGCGATGGCCTTCCTTGGCACGCTCGATGACATAGGCTTCGTCGACTTCGATGCCGAGGCCGGGGCCTTGCGGAATGCTCACGAAACCATCGGCATAGTGGAACACCTCCTTGTTGGAGATGTAGTCGAGGATGTCATTGCCCTTGTTGTAGTGGATGCCGAGGCTCTGTTCCTGGATGAAGGCGTTGTAGCTGACGGCATCGACCTGCAGGCAGGCGGCAAGCGCGATCGGGCCAAGCGGGCAATGCGGCGCCAGCGCCACGTCATAGGCTTCGGCCATGGCCGCGATCTTGCGGCATTCGGTGATGCCGCCGGCATGGGAGAGGTCGGGCTGGAGAATGTCGACATAGCCGTCCGACAGGACCGACTTGAAGTCCCAGCGCGAGTACAGGCGTTCGCCGAGCGCGATCGGCGTCGAGCAATGATTGGCGATTTCCTTCAAGGCTTCGCGGTTTTCCGAAAGCACCGGCTCTTCGATGAAGAGCAGCTTGTAGGGCTCCAATTCCTTGGCGAGCACCTTGGCCATCGGACGATGGACGCGGCCGTGGAAGTCGACGCCGATGCCGATATAGGGGCCGATCGCCTCGCGGATGGTGGCGATGGTCTCGACCGCCTTTTCCACCTTGTCGTAGGTGTCGACGATCTGCATTTCCTCGCAGCCGTTGAGCTTGATTGCCTTGAAGCCGCGGGCAACGACGTCCTTGGCGTTGTTGGCGACGTCGGAGGGGCGGTCGCCGCCGATCCAGGAATAGACCTTGATCTTGTCGCGCACCTGGCCGCCGAGCAGGGAATGGATCGGCTGACCCAGCGCCTTGCCCTTGATGTCCCACAATGCCTGGTCGATGCCGGCAAGCGCCGACATGTGAACAGCGCCGCCGCGATAGAAGCCGGCGCGGTACATGACGTTCCAGTGATCTTCGATCAGGAAGGGGTCCTTGCCGATCAGATAGTCTTCCAGCTCGTGCACGGCTGCCTGCACGGTGAGCGCGCGACCCTCGACGACGGGCTCTCCCCAGCCGACAATGCCTTCGTCGGTTTCGATCTTCAGGAACAGCCAGCGCGGGGGAACGATGTAGGTCGTCAGCTTGGTGATTTTCATGGGAATGATTCCGTTTGGGCCTGGGTTGCGTCAGCGGCGCGATGCCGCGGATCTCTGGGTTACGGGACTTGTTTTCCGGCCCTCGTCCAGCTGTCGTTCGACGGCAAGATCGCGGGCGGCAAGATCGAGCATGCGATGGGCGCAAGCGCGGGCGGCATCGCGATCGCGCAGGCGCAGCGCTTCCACGAGCTCGCCGTGAACCGCTATTGCCTCGTCGCGGCTATGGGCCGCGACGTTCGAGGCGTGGAGCGCATATTTCAGGCCGGCATGCATGGCGCTGGAAAGACGGCGAAACACCTGGTTGTGGCTGGCGCTGAGCAGCAGCTTGTGGAACGTCACGTCGGCCTCGGTAAAGCCCTCCGGATCATCGCCACTGTCGCGCATCTGCTGCCATGCGCTCTCGAGATCGGCGATTTCGCGGGCCGTAGCGCGCTCGGCCGCATATTCTGCTGCTGCGGGTTCTATGGTGCGGCGCGCTTCGAGGATGGAGCCGAGAATATCGAAATCGGCAATATAAGGCCCCATCCATTCCAGCACATCCTGGTCGAGAATGTTCCAGTCGTCCTTGTCGCAGACCGTGGTGCCGATGCGCGGCTTGCCGCGCACGAGGCCCTTGGACTCCAGCACCTTGAGGGATTCGCGGATAACCGTGCGGCTGACGCCGTACATTTCGCAGAGATCGTTTTCGCGCGGCAGGGTCGAGCCGGAAGGATAGCGTTCGGCGCATATGTCTTCGGCGATCGCCGCCGTCACATTCTTGCGCACGCGCGGACGACGCGCCGGCTGAGCCATGGAGTCGTGCCCCTGTCTTTCGAGCGATTCCACCCTATCTCCTCCGCACCATTTCGCATGTTCTGCCCGAATTTCTTTCTCGACCGGAGAGGGGCAGGATTTTCATGCAGATGATGGCCGGTCACGGTTGGTGACCAAACATTGAAATCATCATACGATAATCATCATACATTGGCAATATTCTTGTATGATGATTTGAAAAAACTGGCGCAATGGCGTTTTCAGGAACAATGCGCCTGCGCAGCCGTTTTCCGGATCGACGCCGCGTCTGTTACCGCGGCGTCGTCTTCGACGGATAGAAAGACTATGGTGACGATGCGGGCGGCCATGCCGTTTGCCGTCGATCATCACGGGAAAGGCGGTTCCGCCCCCGAGGCTCATTCAACGACAAGGAGGACGACATGCAGATCAATCGCACAGGTTCGGCTCAATGGTCCGGCGGTCTGAAGGACGGCAAGGGTCAGATTTCGACGCAGAGCGGCGCGCTCAGTCACTATCCTTACGGCTTTGCCAGCCGCTTCGAAGGTGTTGCCGGCACCAATCCGGAAGAGCTGATCGGTGCGGCGCATGCGGGTTGCTTCACCATGGCCTTGTCGCTGATCCTCAATGAAGCCGGTTTCACCGCCGAAAGCATGGAGACAATGGCCAAGGTGACGCTTGAAAGCGTCGAAGGAGGCTTTGCCATCACGGCGATCCACCTGACGCTCACGGGCAAGGTTCCCGGCGCCGACGAAGCCACGTTCACCGAACTTGCCAACAAGGCAAAGGCCGGTTGCCCGGTTTCCAAGGCACTTGCTTCCGTTCCGATCTCTTTGGAAGTTCACGCCGCCTAAGCTCAGGATCTCATGATTCTACGGGCACTTCGCGGCGCGAAGTGCCCGTAGAATGCTGCGCGCGATGCTCAAAGCAGTGCGTTTCGTTGGCCAATGGGCCTTACGCGCCGGCTACTGCCGCAAGGCGTCGCTTCACGATCAAAGCCAGCGGCACCGTGTAGAAAAAGTGCGACATGAAGCCACCGATAACGACCATCGGATCGAAATAGTTCGGATGATCCGTGGTGGCCACCATGATGGCAGCATGCATCACGATCCAGATCACTACGGCGTAGAACAATGCCACGAATGTCGCCTCGAAGCCGCGCCGCCGGAAGTACGGCCAGATATAGGCAAAGGCGATGCCCCAGGCAAAAACGAAGGAAAAGTGGATTGCCGTGCCGAGAAAATACGCCGTCAGCCCCAAAGATTCCTGCACCGGCTTGCCGAATACGAGGCCCGTGGCATTGCGGGGAATGCCCGCCAGCGGCATGAGTTGCTGGATGCCAACCCAGACGATCGCCTCATATATCCAGATCAGGACGCCGCCCGCGAGGCCCCCGATCACACCGGCTTTTATGGTCGCCCACAGGGCCGGTGTATCCGTGAGGCCTGCTCCCACGTTCATATCTCGACGGATCTCGTCATAATTGCTGCTCATGTTCGATTTTCCTCCCTGATTGCTCCACTCTCAAATTCATGCCTGACCACCCAATTTGCGGATGGGCATAAGGTCCTCTTTCGGAGGTTTTCCAACGGGGCGGGAAAATTTGTCGCGAGCCTGACAGGGCCGATCATGACGGCCGGCTACTCACCATCGCATAACTGACGGCGCTCTCGACATTTCGTCTCGCAGTCCGACTATTCATCGGACAAATAAAGAGGATGCCGTCGCAACGCCAATTCAAATGGTCGGCGGTTTGATAAGTATTGGCTATATTGCGGCGTCGTAAAATTGCGACTTGGCGCCATCAATCAATCTTGCCATGCGAAGGTATGTTTTCGCGCATGCGTCCGCAATCCCTCGCGGCTGCCTCGATCCAGGCCTGCTACAAAATATCCTGCGCGTGGAGCGCGTTTGGTATATAGTTCGTATTCGGGCATTGGGCTGTCATTTTCACTGAAATGCAGTGCTCAAGGGGAGGGGCGAATGTCTGGGATTCTTTTGATTCATGTCATCATCAGCTTGATTGCCATCATCAGCGGCATCGTTGTGGCCCAGGGATTTCTCACGGCCAACCTTCACGACCGATCGACGCTCGTCTATATGCTTACGACCGCGCTCACCAGCCTTACGGGTTTCTTGTTCCCGTTTCACGGAATCACGCCGGCGATCATTGTCGGCATTCTCTGCCTTCTCGTCTTCATTCCGACGGCACTGGCGCGCTACAGGTTTCATCTCGCCGGCATCTGGCGGTCGGTTTTCGTGGTCGGCGCACTGGTGCTGCTTTTCTTCAACTGTCTGGTGCTGATCATTCAATCCTTCCAGAAGATACAGGCGCTCAATGCGCTGGCACCTACCGGTAACGAGCCGCCGATCCTCGCCGCGCAGGTAGCGCTTTTGGTGGCCTGCCTGCTCGTCGGGTATTTCAGCATTCGCCGCTTCCATCCGACGCTCTTGAGCGCCTGATCGCGCGCCGATCGGGCCTGCGACAAAATGTCGGACACTTTCAGCGCGCTCCGCAAGGCGCGTTGTTGATCGTTTAACTGTTGTTTCAAGTTGTTCGGCGCATCCTCGGTTTATTCAATAGCATCTAAAAGCCGCCCAAGTTGTGGGTGGTTTCATTGACATCGGCGCTCTGATGGTTTACGAGTGACGAAAATTGAAAATCGTCACTCGTAAACCATCAGGCCTGCTCATGCTCGATCTTTCCGACGTTAGCGCCGATCCTGCCCGCCAGGAAAACATCACGCGCATTCTCGATGCCGCCGAAAAGCTGTTTCGCCACTATGGCTACAGCAAGACGAATGTGGCCGACATTGCACGCGATCTCGGCATGTCGACGGCGAATATCTACCGCTTCTTCGGTTCCAAGGTTGAAATCCACCAGGCTCTTTGTGGGCGCATGCTCGGCCAGAGCTACCAGATGGCGCTCGCCATCCGCAATCAGCCGATCAGTGCGACCGATCGGCTGCGGGCCTATACCATGGCCCAGTACAAGATGACGATGGAGGCCATGCTCGACGAGCAGAAGGTTCACGAAATGGTCGTTGTCGCCATCGAGCGTGATTGGCACGTCATCGAAAAGCATATCGATCGTATCCACGATCTGATCGCCGAGATCATTGCGGAGGGAATTGCCGCCGGTGAGTTCTTCGAGCAGGACCCTTACGTCGCGTCCAAATGCTTCGGCGCGGCGACCATCAATCTCTGTCATCCGCAGATGGTGGCCCAGTGCCTTGCCAAGACAAACCGGGCCGAGCCCGAGGATTTAGTCGAGTTCGCCATCAGGGCCTTGAAGAAATAGCAATGCGCGCTCCGGATAGCCGGCGTGTTTCCACTCTTTGTTCGACTTTAGGAGAGAGCGACATGGTTTCGCTGACGACCAACACTCTACGGGCCGCTGCCGGCGCGGTTCTCCTTGCTGCCTTGGGGCTTGGGCTCTCGGGCTGCAATGAGAAGAAGGAAGAGGCGGCGGAGGTGATCCGACCGGTCAAGGTCGTCGAAATCGCCCAGGCTGATACGACGCGCAAGCTCGACTATTCCGGTGCCGTGCGTGCGCGGACGGAAATGAATCTTGGCTTTCGCGTCAACGGCAAGATCGTCGAGCGCAAGGTGGATATCGGCCAAAGGGTAAAGCCAGGCGATGTGGTAGCCCGCATGGATGCAACCGATTATGTTCTCGCCGTGCGCCGTTCGCAGGCCGATCTGGATGCCGCCGAAAAGCAGGTGCAGACGACCGAGCTTGCCCGCAATCGCGCGCAGACGCTCTTTGACAAGAACGTCACCTCGAAGTCGCAGCTCGAGCAGGCCGAGCTTTCCTATGAGCAGGCCGTTTCGACGCGCGATTCCGCAGCGTCGGCATTGACCGAAGCCAAGAACCAGGTCGCCTATGCCGACCTGACCTCCGACATGAATGGTATCGTGACTGCAATCAACGCCGATGTCGGCCAGGTGGTCAGTTCCGGTACAGCCGTCATCACCGTTGCCGTCGATGGCGAGAAGGAAGTGCAGGTCGCTGTCCCGGAAATGGACATCGCCCAGTTCAAGGTTGGCAAGGATGTCAAGGCGCGCTTCTGGTCCGACGCGGCCCTCGTGCTGGATGGAAAGGTGCGGGAAGTGTCGGGTAGCGCCGATCAGTCGCGCACCTTCGCCGTGCGTGTGAGCGTGCCGAACGATCCGCGCGTTCTGCTTGGCATGACCGCGACGATCGAGGCGCTTGCCGACAATACCCAGCCCTATGTTTCCATTCCCCTGAGCGCCCTTGCCCAGAAAGACGGGCAGCAGATCGTCTGGCTCGTCGACCGCAGTGCCGGTACCGTGCATTCCCGCACGATTAAGGTCGCAGATTTCTCCGATGACGGCGTGCGCGTGGCCGATGGCCTCAAGACCGGCGATGTCGTCGTTGCAGCCGGCACTCAGTTCATGAGCGAAAACATGAAGGTCAAGCTTTCTGGTGCCGCAGCCCAGCAGGCTTCCGCAGAAACCAAAGCCGCCTCGGCGGATATCGTACGCTGATCCGGATCGAGGGGACGACGTCATGTCCATCAATAATACCTCCGACGAGAGGAAGCGTTTCAACCTGTCGCGTTGGGCAATCGCCCATCCCAGCATTGCGCGCTTTCTGTTCGGGCTCATCATTATCGCCGGTGCACTCGGCCTGACCCATATGGGCCAGAAGGAAGACCCGGATTTCACCTTCCGCGTCATGGTCGTGCAGACCGTCTGGCCCGGCGCCTCCCTGCAGGACATGGAAGACCAGGTGGTCAACAAGATCGAGCGCAAGCTGCAGGAAACGCCGCATCTCGATTGGGTCAAATCCTATACCCGCGCCGGCTTTGCCATCACCACCATCCAGATCAAGGGCGATACCAACACCGCCGAGGTGAAGGACGCCTTCTACCAGATCCGCAAGAAGGTCGGCGATATCGGCAACGAGCTGCCGTCCGGCCTGCTCGGTCCCTATTTCAACGATGAATTCGGCGATACATTCATCACGCTGCATTCGATCAGCGGCGATGGCTACACCTATCCGGAGCTGAAGAAATTCGCCATCCAAGCCCGCGACATGCTGCTTTCGACGCCCGGCGTCGAGAAGGCGACCATCATCGGCGATCAGGCGGAGCAGATCTATATCGATGTCTCCTCCAAGGTTCTGGCCGAGCGCGGACTGACGCTCACCGACCTGAAGAACGCCATCGTTGGGCAGAACAACGTCGACCCGGCTGGCAACGTCGATACCAGCACCCGCTCGGTGCGCATCTCGGTCGAGGGCGATGTCAACAAGATCGAGGATATCAAGAACCTGCGGCTGACCGCCGGCGGCCAGGTGACGCGCCTTGGCGATATCGCGACCGTCTCCGCCGGGCTGCAGGACCCCTATACCGCCAAGTTCCTTTATAACGGCCATCCGAGCGTGCAGCTCGGCGTCGTCATGGCTCCAGGCTTCAAGGTGACTGATGTCGGCAAGTCGGTTGAGGAAACCTACAAGCGCTTCGAAGCCTCGCTGCCGGTCGGCGTTCAGGTCGATCAGATCGCCAACCAGCCCGACGTCGTCACGGATGCGATCAGCGAATTCATGCATGCGCTCGGCGAGGCCCTCGTCATCGTGCTGATCGTCTCGTTCCTGTCGATCGGCTGGCGCTCCGGCCTCGTGATCGCGATCGCCATTCCGCTGGTGCTGGCTGCCACATTTGCCATCATGTACGAGCTCGGCATCGACCTGCAGCGTATCTCGCTCGGCGCGCTTATCATCGCGCTCGGTCTGCTGGTCGATGACGCCATGATCGTGGTCGAGCTCATGGAGCGAAAGCTGGAAGAGGGGCTGGTGAAGCTCGATGCCGCCAGCTTCGCCTATTCCTCGACTGCCTTCCCGATGCTGACGGGCACGCTGATCACCACCGCCGGCTTCATTCCCGTGGGATTTGCGGCATCGACGGCCGGCGAGTATGTCCGCTCGCTCTTCTACGTCGTCGGCATCGCGCTCGTGGTTTCCTGGTTCGTGGCCGTCTATTTCACGCCATGGCTCGGCTACATGATCCTCAAGCAACGGCACCATGCCGGCGAGCATCATGACGTATTCGACACGCGCTTCTACCGCCGCCTGCACTCCTCGGTCGCCTGGGCCGTGCGCCACCGTGTCATCGTTCTGCTTCTGACGCTCGCCGCCTTCGTCGGCAGCCTCTGGTCCTTCCAGTTCATTCCGCAGAACTTCTTCCCGCAGTCGTCGCGCCCGGAAATCCTGGTCGATCTCTGGCTGCCCGAAGGCACCAGCATCAAGGAAGTCGAACGCCAAGCGCAGGCACTGGAAGCCCGTATGGCCGATGATCCGGACAAGCGTTTCATCGCCACCTATATCGGGCAGGGTGCTCCACGCTTCTTCCTGCCGCTCGATCAGCAGCTCACCAATCCGAACTATGCCCAGATGCTGGTCATGGCCAAGGACGAGCCGGCCCGCGAGCGCCTGATCACCAAGATGCGCGGCATACTGGCCAACGATTTCCCATCCGTTCGCGGCAAGGTCGATCGCCTGTTCCTCGGTCCGCCGACGGGCTGGCCGGTACAGCTACGCGTCATGGGGCCGGATCGTCAGGAGGTTCGCCATATTGCCGACGAGGTGAAGCAACGCTTTGTCCAGAATCCGTTGCTCGGTGCCATCCATGACGACTGGCTTGAGCCGGTGCCGGCTATGAAGCTGGTGATCGATCAGGATCGCGCCCGCGCTCTCGGCGTCACCTCGCAGCGCATCCGCCAGATGCTGCAGGCTTCGATGTCCGGCGTCACTCTCGACAATTATCGCGAGGGCGAGGAAACCGTCGGAATCGTTGCCCGCGAGCCGGAGGCAAGCCGTCATCTGCTGACCTCGGTCAATTCGGTCTATATTCCCACGGACTCCGGCGGGTTCGTGCCGCTATCGCAGGTCGCCAAGATCGTGCCTGTCATGGAGCAGAGCATCGAATGGCGCCGTGACCGTCTGCCGACCATCAGCGTGCGGGCGACCCTGCCCGACAATGTGCAGTCGAACGACGTGACCGCCAAGCTATACAATGACATGGCTGATCTGAGGAACAGCCTGCCGGCCGGCTACAAGATCGAGATCCAGGGCGGCGCCGAAGACAGCGCCGAAAGTCAGGCCTCGATCGCCGCCAAGGCGCCGATCATGCTCGTCATCATCGTCGTGCTGCTGATGGCGCAGCTGCAGCACTTCGGCAAGGCGATGCTGGTGCTCGCTACCGGGCCGCTCGGCATCATCGGTGCAGCCGCGGCTCTGCTCATCAGCGGTGCGCCCTTCGGCTTCGTCGCGATCCTCGGCGTCATCGCACTGCTCGGCATCATCATCCGCAATTCGATCATTCTCGTCGACCAGATCGACCAGGATATCGCGGCGGGCATGGACCGGAAGGAAGCGATCATCGGCTCGGCCGTGCGTCGTTTCCGGCCGATCACGCTGACCGCGCTGACGGCCGTGCTGGCGCTGATCCCGATCTCGCGCGGCGTCTTCTGGGGGCCGCTCGCCTATGCGATGATGGGCGGTATTCTGGTCGCGACCGTACTGACGATCTTCGTCCTCCCCGCCGGCTACGCCTTGTTCTTCGGTCGTGAACCCAAGAACAAGTCCGTCGAACCGCTCGTCAAGGAGCAGGCTGACGAGGAAGAGCGGAATACGGTTCTGCTGCCGCCGGCCGTGGCGGCAGAGTGAGACGTCCGAAAGAAACAAACCCCGGCCTCTGGCCGGGGTTTTCTTTTGAGCCGTTAGAACATTTCCGCTTTTCTTCGAATCGCGAAAACGCCGTTTCTTCTTATTTCCCAACGCATTCCGGACGGAAAACCGCTACGCACTTTTCCTGGAAATGCTCTAGATCGACGGCAGGATCGTCTGTTTACCTTCGGCGATCTTCAGGATCGTCAGCGTTCCGCCCATGGAAACGGCCGTATCGATACCGATGCGGCTTAGACCAAAAACGGGATGCGAGCCCGGCGTGTGGCCATGGACTACCAGCAGCGGCAATTGCGGTCCGCCCGACAGGAACGGCTCGCGAATCCACATCAGATCTTCATCCGTCTGCTCACTTAAAGGGAGACCGGGCGTGATGCCGGCATGGACGAAGAGTGTCGAGCCGAAAGTGACGGCCGCGGCCAGCGAGCGCAGCAGGTCGATATGCGCTGCCGGCATCGCCTTGAGCGTCATGTCGCGCAACTCCTCGACGCTATAGCCCAGGTCGAAAAGCATGTGCCGGGCATCGATGCCGTAGGATGCGAGCGTCGGCAAGGCACCGAACTCCAGCCAATGGATGTTGGCATCGGGATCGTCCAGAAAGCGCAGAAAGACATCGTCGTGATTGCCGCAAAGCGCATAGCGGTCGAAGCCTTCGGGCGGCGGTGCGCTAAGATGCGCCAGGACATCGCTGGAACGGGGGCCACGATCGACATAATCGCCGAGATACATCAGCAGCTTTCGGCCGGGAAGGCTGCGAGCATCCGCGATGATACGCCTTTCGGCCTCCGCCATCTCATCGTAGCAGCCATGGATGTCGCTTAGGGCATAGATCGCTGTGTAATCACGTCCGGTGAGATCGATACGGTCTCGCTGATGCTGCATGAAATCGACCGTTTTCTGCCGGGTCGTGCCTGAACGGCCGCGGCAGTCCAATTGCTTGACATGGTGTCGAGAAACCCGCCTTTGGCGAGCCTATACGGGACGGTATTCCAAGCATCGATCCGCCGCAAGTCTTACGGGCGTAGGCATTGGTCTGAACCGTTGAAATTTCAGAAAGATTCAGCGTAGTCTTCGGGAGGTCGCGCATTATGCAACCTCCCGAATGGCTATGATGCTCAGCCGCGATAGGCTGCTTCGAGCCCGGCAATGTCGAGTTTGACCATCTGCATCAGGGCTCGCATGACACGGGCGGCCTTCGCCGGGTCCGGATCGGCAATATATTTGCTGAGCACGGTCGGCACGACCTGCCAGGAGACGCCGTAACGGTCGGTCACCCAACCGCACTCCACCGGCGCTCCGCCATTGCAAAGCCCGTCCCATAAGCGATCGACTTCGGCCTGATCGGCACAGTCAATCTCCAGCGAAATTGCATGGTTGAACTCGATGCGGCTGCCGCCGTTCAGCGCCATGAAGCGCTGGCCGGCAAGCGTGAAATTGACGACCAGAACCTCATCCGGTTTACCGGCGGGCGTGTCGATAATATTCTTCTGCACATGATCGATCCGGGAATCCGGGAAAAGCGAGACATAGAAATTCGCTGCTTCCTCGGCTTCTCGCGCAAACCACAGGCATGGGGCAATCTTGGACATTTGGTGCTCCTCTCTCGTTGGAAGCCCGAAGGACGAAAGAGGAGCGGTAGGGCCGACAGGGCTGCGAAAATTTTTTCGAATTCCTGCCGGCCGCCGAGCAGCTACACCAGGCGGCCGCCGCCATCGATATGCAGGATCTCTCCGGTCACGAAGCGGTTCGCCATCAGGAAGAGAATGGCCTCAGCGATATCCTCCGGCCGGCCGATGTTGCGGCTGGGGAGCGTCGAGGCGGTCTGTGCCAGCACCTGCCGTTTGGCGTCGCCCATCAGGCCATCGAGAAGCGGGGTATCGACCCATCCTGGCGAAACCGCGTTGACGCGCATCGGCGACAATTCAATGGCAAGGGCGCGAACCGCGCTCTCGACCGCGGCGACGGCGGCTGCGACGACGGCACCGATGGCGGCTGGGCGGGAGGCGAATTGCCCGGAGGTCATGGTAATCGAGCTTGCGGGATGCAGAAGCGGAAGAGCAGCCTTGATGGCGAGCAACGGCCCGATCAGGCGTTCGCTCAAGACCTTCGAGAGATCTGCCGCCGACTGATCCTTGAGCGGCTGCAGATGCACAGTCCCCGCCGTGATCAGCAGATGGTCGATCCTGTCGATCCCGGCGAATATCGACGGCTGCGGCGCGGCGATATCCGAGACGATCTGGGTCGCACCGCCGATCGTTTCGGCGGCGTCGCGAAGACGCTCGGCGTTGCGGGATATCAGAAAAAGGTTCGCGCCGGCTTCCTTGGCCTGTTTGGCGGTCGCCAGGCCGATCCCCGAAGAGCCGCCGATGATGACGACGTTCTGACCGTGAAACGATTGGGGCTCTGTATTGCCCTTTTGAATGGTGCTGGTCTGCAAGACTGGTTCTCCGATTGGATTGTTGACCGGTCTCAACGTCTTCGATCGGCGTATGCTTTGGAAGGAAGCGAATGGCGATGTCATTTATCGTAAAAGACGATAGAATGTGGCCATGGACATGCTTTCTGCCATGCGTATTTTCACCCGCGTCGTCGAACGTGGCAGCCTTTCTGCCGCGGCGCGCGATCTCGGTCTCGGCCAGCCCACCGTCAGCGAACGCGTCGAGAAACTGGAAAAGCATTTGAACGCGCGTCTCCTTTACCGGACGACCCGATCGGTGCAGGCGACCGACGCCGGGGCGCGCTTCTATGACTATGCCAAGCGTGCCATCGAAGCCGCCGAGGAAGCGGAGGCTTCCGTCGCCTCGGCTGAGACATCGCTGACCGGAACCTTTCGGATCGCGGCGCCGCACGGGCTTGGAGAGATGACCTTGCCGCGGCTGCTCATCGAATTTCAGAGACTGCATCCGGCTCTGGCCATCGATGTGACCCTGAATGACCGGTTCGTCGATCCGATGACTGAAGGTGTGGATCTATCCATCCGCATCGGTGAGATCGGCAGTGGCAATTTCATCGCCCGCCGGCTGGGGGCGATGCGGCGGCTCCTGCTCGCCGCTCCCGGCTATATCGAGCGGCAGGGGTTGCTGCGTGAACCGACGGAGTTGGCGACACACCCCTTCATCAGGGTTGCCGGTTTCGCGGCGGATGAGCGGCTGCATCTGATCGGTCCCGACGGTGCGCCGGTGGACGTGCCCATCCGCACCGCATGGCGGGTCAATCACTGGAGGCCGCTCATGGAAGCGGTGCTGGCGGAAAGGGGAATAGGCTCCTTGTTCGTTGCCGTCTGCGGTCGGGAAATCGCCGAAGGCAGGCTCGTTCCCGTACTGCCTTCCCATGAGTTCAGGCGCGTGGACGTCCATGCCATCTATCCGCCGGGACCGCGACCGGCTGCCAGGACGAAGGCTTTCCTTGCGCTGCTCGCCGGGCGCACCGATCTGCTTTTTGGCGAGACACTCGCGGTTCCTTAGCGGCCGGCGGCGAGCCTCTCGGCGAATTCGATCGCCTCGATCAGGCTGCGCTCATTGGCAATGCCCTTGCCGGCGATGTCGAAGGCGGTGCCGTGATCGACGGAGGTGCGCACGATCGGCAGGCCGAGGGTGATGTTGACGCCGGAGAGATCCATCCATTTGCCCGTCGCCGGATCGATCTCGAAGCCGAGCAGCTTGACCGGGATATGTCCCTGATCGTGATACATGGCGATGACGGCGTCATACTGGCCGGCGCGCAGCTTGACGAAGACGGTGTCGCCGGGAACGGGGCCGACGACATCGAACCCATCGGAGACTGCCTTGGCGATGGTCGGCGCGGAGATATCGATATCCTGCCGGCCGAAGAGGCCGCCTTCGCCGGCATGCGGGTTGAGCGCCGCCACCGCAATCTTCGGGCTGGCGATGCCGAGATTCTTCAGCGCCTTGTCGGTGAGGTCGATGACGAGCCGCAGCCGCTCCGGCGTCAGGCGCTTCGGCACATCCTCCAGTGCGACATGGGTGGTGACATGGCTGACGCGCATGTTGCCATGGGCGAGCATCATGACAGAGCCGCGGGCGCCGGTCAGCTCGGCCAGCAGCTCGGTATGGCCGGCATAATGGAAGCCGGCCTTGTTCAGCGCTTCCTTGTTGAGCGGGGCGGTGACGATGCCGCCGACCTTTCCCGATTGCGCGAGCTCGACACCCTTTTCGATCGCCTTGAAGGCCATGCGGCCGCCATCGGCGGAAAGCCGGCCCGGCAGGATCGGCTCGCCCTCGGCATCGGCCTGAATGAAGCAGAGGTTCGGCCAGTCGCCCTCCATCTGCGCGTCGGGGATTTCGATATCGAAGCCGAGCTGCTTTTCGGCGAGCCGCAGGGCGGGGCCGCTGCCGATAATAGTTAGCTTCAACTTACCTTCATCAAGCCGGTCCTTGAGGCGGGCTGCAGCCTTGACGATGATTTCCGGGCCGATGCCGGCGGGGTCGCCCATGGTGATTGCGAGATGCCGTGTCATGGTTCTTCTCCTCCGGCAATCAGCCCGTTTTCACTCAAGAGATCGCGCCATAGCGTCGGGCCGCCGAACGCGCCTGACTTGGAGATGACCGTGGTACCTTCCCAGGGGCCGCCGACGATCGTCGAGCGCGGCAGGCCGGGTGCTGCCTGGCCGGTGATGCTGAGAGCTGCCACATCGAGCGCCGAGCAGAGATTGCGCAGCGTCTCGCCGCCAGCGACGATCAGCGTGCCTGGGGCCGGGAGTGCCTTGGCCATGCCGCCGAAGGTCGCCGCGATCCGCCTTGCTGCATCGTCGTGATCAAGCCCTGTCGGCAGGTCGAGGCTGACCATGGCGACGCCGCTTTGCCGGATTTGATGGTCGACGGCATCGGCGCTGGCACCTTCCGCAAGCTTCAGCCAATTGGGGCCACAGGCCTGGAGTTGCGCCAAAGTGATTGGCTGGTCCGAGCCGAACAGACCAAGCACCGGCCTTTGTAGTTTGCGCGAGATCGGGACTGATGGCGTCGGCCTCCGTTCGCCCTTGTCTCTTTTGGCGCGGGGCAGATGGTGCGTTGCCCGGTCTATATTGCGCGCCAGAGCACGGGCGAGGCCGCCAGTGCCGCTCCACAACACCGGTCCTTCGAGCTGCGAAGATACCCATGCGATGATCGCATCCAGATCGTCATCCGTATGCGCATCGAAAACATGGATACCATCCGGAATGGCCAGCTTTTCAGCGCCGTCGACGGAGCTATGGTCGAGCGCCGTGTTGAAGGCCGGCAATCCCTCGGCGCGCAGATGTGTCACGAGATCGCCGCTGACATCGCGCCAGGCATCCTTGCCAGCATAAAGCACCTGCCGTCCGCCCCGTGTGTGCCGCCCGTGATGCGGAAAGGCCGGTGCGAGGATGCAGTGCCGCCAGTGACCCAGCCGGAAGCAGGCCGCGAGCTCCACCGCCCAGGGGCCGCGAAACAGGCTGTCCACCTTCTTGAAGGCGAGATCGGCATCCTCCAGCAACGGCGCGATCCCGGCGACGATTGCCTCTGCCTCAGCCGCCGTCTTCTCGCGGGTGCCGCTATCGATCGCCAGGCAATCCGGCAGGCTCTTGGAAAGCGCGTCGCTGCGCTCCACGTCGATCGGCCCGTAGACACCGACGAATTCGACTGCGGTATCGAGCGCGCCGGTCAGGTCATCGGCAATGAGGCGGAGGGTGGGCATGGACTTCGGGAGCCTTCAGCGGGCCTTACGGGTATGGAATATGGATATGAAAGCCAAGCCTCAGTGCTGCTTGAACGAGGCGCAATCTTCAGCCTTCCATGAAGGATGTCAACGGGTTGCTTTGTCACCGAGGCATTGATCGCGGCTGCGACGTCTGTCCGCGTTTACCCACTGGCGCATATGCGGATATGCTTGTAAGTGAACGGTGCGGCGGATCGCTTCGGTCGCTTCAAGGAGGGCAGGGTGAGCTACGATTTCCATGTGGGCCAGAAGGTCGTCTGCATCGACGACAAATTCAAGCATGTCAGCATCGATCAGCTGATCCGCAAGGGGACGATCTACACCATCCGCTGGGTCGGCGAATACACGCATTATGTCGACGGCACCTTCATCGGCGTCAAGCTGGAGGAGATCCATCGCGGCAATGATGACGGCCCGGAAGGCTATGGCGCCGCCGACATGCCCTATCGCGCCAGCCGCTTCCGTCCTCTGGTCAAGGACAAGATCGCTTCGCTCAGAAAGCTCTTGGCACCGACGCCGGATGCGCCTGTCGAGCCGAAGGTGAAGACGAAGAAAAAGGAAGAGGTCTGAGGGCAGGCGGCATCGAAGCCTGCCGCCCTTCGGGATCAGCCCTGCCGCGCCCGCGCCAGCCCGTGCTCGATCAGCCGACTGATGAGGTCCGGATAGGAAATGCCCGAGGCATCCATGGCCTTGGGGTACATGCTGATATTGGTGAAGCCGGGCATGGTGTTGATCTCGTTGATGACGACACTCTGATCCGGTCGCACAAAGAAATCGACGCGCGCCAGCCCCTCGCATCCGAGCGCGCGAAAGCCATCCGCCGCCATCCGCTTCAGCACCTTAGCCGTGTCCGTCGGAATATCCGCCGGCACGGTGACGACGGCGCCATGCTGATCGAGATATTTCGCCTCGTAGGAATAGAAGCCGTGGGTCGCCGCCGTCGCGATCTCGCCCGGCACGGAGACGATGAGCGTACCGTCCGGCTCTTCCAGCACGGCATATTCGATCTCGCGGGCGCGCACGAATTCTTCCACCAGCACCTTGCGGTCATGCCGGAAAGCTTCGGCAAGCGCTGTCTCGAAGGCCGCGGCATTCTGCACCTTGCTGACGCCTACCGACGAGCCCTGGCGGGTGGGCTTGACGAAGACGGGCGAGCCGAGCGCGCCCGCGATCTCATCGAAATCAGGCTTGTCACCACGCGTCAGCGTCACGGAGCGGGCCACCGGCAGGCCGGCCTCGCGCAGCAGGCGCTTTGCCATGTCCTTGTCGATCGCATTGGCCGAGCCCAGAATGCCGCAGCCGACGAGGGGCAGGCCGACGATCTGGGCAAGGCCCTGGATTGAGCCATCCTCGCCGTTCAGCCCATGCAGCACCGGAAACAGTACATCGACCGCAGGCAGCGCGCGTGCGCTCGACCCTTCCAGCGCCATCAGCCGGCCCTTGCCGCCCGGCACGAGGCAGACCTCCGTGCCCTCATAGGCAACCGGCTCCGGCAGCACGCCGCCCTTTTCCTCCACCAGCAGCCAGCGCCCGGCACGATCGATCAGGATCGGCACGATCTCATATCTTGCGCTATCGATCGCCCTGACGACATTGCGGGCCGACATGACGGAAACCTCATGCTCGCTGGACTGACCGCCAAACAGAACGGCGACGCGTAGTTTCGACATTGAGGCTTTTCTCCCGGGCATGGATGGATGTGATGGGAGAAGGGGTTATACGGGGGATTGCAGCGGAATTGGGGAGGGAGAAGAATGGTGTCGACGCTCACATTGGTTATGTGCTCACGAGCAACATTCTTATCCATAGACCCGACAAGGACTTACAAGCCAATCGATTCCAAGAGAGTGATTCAGAAATTAAGAGAGCTCGAATAGGGTATGGTAAGCGCCGAAGTCTGCAAACGCTTGTAAGCACCTTTGAGTTAAGCCAAGGTAGCCTAGAGGATCACGGGTTTCAACATGCTGACACGAATAGAAATTGATGGCTTCAAGACCTTTGAAAATTTTGAGTTAAATCTTCGACCATTCACGGCAGTTGTTGGCCCCAATGCAAGTGGGAAATCGAATCTCTTCGATGCAATCAGGTTTATCTCTCTGCTTTCCCAGCAAGACATTCGAACCTCGATGATGGAACTAAGGGGAGAGCCTCAAGAGCTCTTCCGGGTAACGCCTACGAAGACATTTGACAGAATGCGCTTTGTAGTAGAGGTGCTACTCAACCGCGACGGTAAGGATCCGTTTGGAACAGCTTATTCATTGAAATCCCAGCGCATTCGATACGAATTAGAGCTTCATCTAAAGAAAGATGATCGAGGTTTTCCGGTAGGAATATTCGTGCAGCATGAGACGTGCACAGCCATTAAGAAAAAAGATGATTCATCTGATTTTATTAAGGCGCTGAAGTGGGTGAAGTATAGCGGCGGTTTAGCCCCGTTTATTCGGATGAAAGAGGAAGGTGGGGAAGCCAGTCGAAACGGTATCGAAATTCGTCAAGACGGAGAAATGAAACGCGGAAAACCTGTTACTCTTCCAGCAAACGAAGCCTCCCGTACCGCTCTTTCGACAGTCTCAACCGCTGAATTCCCCCATTTGTACGCCCTAAGAGAACTTTTAAGTTCGACGAATTTTTTAGAGATCAACCCAACAGCTGCGCGCAAACCAAGCGATCGGTATGAGAGCAGAACTCTCAAGCCGGATGCATCCAATCTTTCCGCTGTCCTCGCAAGACTTCAACAGGAAACGAGAAGCGATAGCGAACCTGACGGAGCCTTGGCTGACATCGCCAGCGACTTAAGTTCTCTTATAACAAGTGTCCGTGGAATCCGTGTGAATAATGATACTGAGGCGAAGGACTACTCTTTTAGCCTTCGATTGGCTGACGACCTGAATTTTAGTTCACGAGTTATCTCGGACGGAACGCTCCGACTTCTCGCTCTGCTAACCATTCTTAATGATCCTAAGCGGCGAGGTGTTCTCTGTTTTGAGGAGCCTGAAAACGGTGTCCATGAGGGCCGAATTGCGCAGTTAGTGAAGTTATTACGCACTTCCACTGATCTCGGGTCTCTTGAACCTAAACGGCCTCTTTTTCAGATTGTTATTAATACTCATTCACCAACCGTGATGCATAACCTTATGGACAATGAAATTGTCCTTGCCGATGTTGTTTCACATGTAGTGCCGAAGGCAGGAAAGTCATTAAAGACACGTATGCGCACAGGGATTGTGACCGAGCTAGATGGAGTCGATCCTACTCGCTTGACTCGTTTCGAGGCCGATCGTTTGCTTAAGCAGCCATCGGAGGGCGTATAGTGTATCTGAGTTGGGCCTTGTATGCAGAAGGTAACTCTGATCGGGATTACTTTGAAGCATTCCTACCTCGTGTCCTTGAAGAGCTGATTCTTGCTGATGGCAAATTTTCTGTCGATGTTCCAAATAGTTGCGCGGTGCATTTAGGAAAATCTGGCCGTGCTATTGAAGAAGTAGCTGTCGAAGCTTGCGCAGCAAAAGGGGCATTTGAATTGTTGTTTATCCATGCCGATACAGGCGGGAGGGCGCTAGCGGAAGGGATAGACGATCGTGCTCAGGCTTATATTGACAGAATGAGCGATATTTGTGGAATTCGCAAAGATCGAGCCGTCATCATTGCACCAAAACATGAGACGGAGGCGTGGTTGTTGGCAGATCGGAACGCTTTATTAGCAACGCTAGGTTATCGTGACAATCAGAATGCACTCGGTTTACCTACCAACGCGGACCAGGCAGAAAAACTGCCTGATCCCAAGGCAACCTTAAGGTCGGTCGTAGATGTCGTTTATGGAAATCGTGTAACGGCGAAGCGCGACGTGAATTTTGGATCGATAGCACTACAACAGGATTTTAAGAATCTTCGCGGATCTGCGTCGTACCTAAAGTTCGAGTCGGACTTGCGTGAGGCACTTTCAACATGGGGTATATTGTAGCGTACTTTCTGCTGGTTGTCGCCGAGCGGAATTCATCGAATGTTGGCCACGCTAATAGGGACGATTTGATAACGTTAGCACCAATGCCTTAGCCAATCGTGGATTTAGCGTAATGCTAATATTAGGTATTTGGATTTCGCTACGAAGGAAAACTGGTGCTGCTAGAGAGATTTGAACTCTCGGCCTCTCCCTTACCAAGGGAGTGCTCTACCCCTGAGCTATAGCAGCATTCCGTGGCGCGGTGTGGTGCGCCGTATTGGGCGAGGCGGCTATTGCCATAGGTGGAGGCCGAGTGCAAGCCGCAAATTGCAAGTTCTTTGAAAGATCGTTGGAAAAAATGTGTCGGTCTTTTGACAGGCGGTGTTTTCCGCTATGAGGAAGACATGGGTGCGGACAAGACGAAAATCGATGATGGGCAGGCTTTGCAGGGTGCTCCGAGCGCCGGTGAAGCGGGCGAGCCCACGGGCGGCAGGCAGATCACCGAAGCGGACAGGCGGCGGGAGCGCGCGGCGCAGAAGCTGCGCGAAAATCTCTCGCGCCGCAAGCAGCAGGTGCGCGCGCGCCGCGCCGGCCAGGCCGACGAGACCGATGGTTTGCCGGCGGCAAAGGCTGGGGATAGTGCGGATGCCGCCGCAAAAAGGGACGAATCGCAATGATTGATGTCGCCCATCATCAAACGAATTGATGCGTTAATCTATTTCGTCTAAAGAGCGCGTTTTACCAGGTGCACGAAACCTGGCGCCCGCGACTTCAAGGCGCCCGGAACTATCAGGAAAGGCGGGCCTCGCCCGTATTGCTTATATGGATCGTATCAGGATTGTCGGCGGCAATGAGCTCAACGGTATCATTCCGATCTCCGGCGCCAAGAATGCCGCCCTGCCGCTGATGATCGCCTCGCTTCTGACCAGCGATACCCTGACGCTCGAAAACGTGCCGCATCTGGCCGATGTCGAGCTTCTGATGCGCATCCTCGGCAATCACGGCGTCGATGTCGCCGTCAACGGTCGGCGCGAGCGTCAGGAAGACGGCTATTCCCGCACGATCCATTTCACCTGTCGCACCATCGTCGATACCACAGCGCCTTACGAGCTGGTCGCCAAGATGCGCGCGAGCTTCTGGGTCATCGGGCCGTTGCTCGCCCGCGAAGGTCAGGCGCGCGTGTCGCTGCCGGGCGGCTGCGCCATCGGCACGCGTCCGGTCGATCTCTTCATCGAGGGCTTGCAGGCGCTCGGCGCCACCATGGAAATCGACGCCGGCTATATCAACGCCACCGCGCCGAAGGGCGGCCTCATCGGCGCGCGTTATGACTTCCCGAAGGTTTCCGTCGGCGCGACGCATGTAATGATGATGGCCGCGACGCTTGCCCGCGGCACGACCGTCATCGGCAATGCCGCTCGCGAGCCTGAAATCGTCGATCTCGCCAATTGCCTGATCGCCATGGGCGCCAAGATTTCCGGCGCCGGCACCAGCACGATCACCATCGAGGGCGTCACCTCACTGTCCGGCGCTCGCCATCGCGTGCTGCCCGACCGGATCGAGACCGGCACCTACGCCATGGCCGTCGCCATGGCCGGCGGCGACGTCACGCTTGAAAATACCGATGTCGCGCTGCTCGACACCGCGCTCGAAAGCCTGCGCCGCGCCGGCGCCACGGTTTCGCCGACCAACAACGGCATCCGCGTCATGCGCAATGGCGGCGGCATCCAGCCGGTCGACGTCGTCACCGATCCGTTCCCCGGCTTCCCGACCGACCTGCAGGCGCAGTTCATGGCGCTGATGACCCGCTCCTCGGGCATCTCGCATATCACCGAGACCATCTTCGAAAACCGCTTCATGCATGTGCAGGAGCTCGCCCGTCTCGGCGCCAAGATCTCTCTGTCAGGCCAGACGGCCCGCATCGAGGGCGTGCAGAAGCTGAAGGGCGCGCCTGTCATGGCGACCGACCTTCGCGCCTCCGTCTCGCTCGTCATTGCCGGCCTTGCCGCCGAAGGCGAGACGCTGGTGTCGCGCATCTATCACTTGGATCGCGGCTTCGAGCGACTGGAAGACAAGCTGACGCGCTGCGGCGCCGTGGTCGAGCGCATCAGCGACTAAAACCGGTCGCGATATTGCGGAATTACTCCGAAGTTTTGCGCATGCCGTTGTCGCAAAGCTGCGACAGAATTTTGTCGGGCATGTCTCAATTCCGTCGGATGACGCCAAGAGAGCGGGCAAGCCCGCTTTCTTCGGTTGCGTCTTTTGCGCTCGCATCCTATGTCCAGAATGGAGAAACGTCGGCAATAAGGTTTGCCGGGCGTTTGACTGGCGCGATCGGGGATAAAGGACGAATGAGCGATCTCAAGCTAATGGCACTCGACACCGATGACCTGGATGTCATTTCTGCTTACATGCAGGATAGCGTCTTCAAGGTCGGCGACATGTCCTTCGCGCCGAAGCAAGAGCAGTTCTCGCTCGCGGCCAACCGCTTCGTCTGGGAGCAGTCGGATCAGCGCAGCAAGCCTTATGAACGCCATCGTTCCGCGCTGGTGTTCAAGCGCGTGCAGGCGGTTCGCTCCAACGGCTTCGACAGGCGCAACCGCGATGAAGTGCTGTCGCTGCTTGCCATCCGCTTCGACCAGAAGGGCGAGGGGCCGGACGGCACGATCGAGCTTGCCCTTGCCGCCAACGCCACGATCGCGCTCGATGTCGAATGCATCGAGGCCCAGCTTGCGGATATCGGCGGTGCATGGGAAACGGCCCATAAGCCTCGACATCCCGACGCTGGCGTATAGGCTTGTAACGGTTGGATACGGCCGCTGAAGGCGGCCGCGATGGAAGGAAATATCAGTTTGGCTATCTGGCTGGATCAGGCGTCGGAAGGGTTCGAGCAGCAGTTCGCCGCATTCCTGACGACCAAGCGGGAAGTGTCCGAGGACGTGAATGCCGTGGTGCGCGGCATCATCGATGATGTGCGGGCGCGCGGTGACGCGGCCCTTGCGGACTATTCCAGGAAGTTCGATGGCGTCGATTTTGCCGCAACGCCGATGCGGGTCAGCGAAGCCGAGATCGATGCGGCGATCGAGGCCGTTCCGGCCGAAGTGCTTGGCGCGCTGAAGGTCGCCGCCACCCGCATCGAATCGCATCACCGCCGGCAGCTGCCGAAGGACGATATCTATGAGGACGATCTCGGCGTCGGTCTCGGCTCGCGCTGGACGGCGATCGAGGCTGTCGGCCTCTATGTGCCCGGCGGTACGGCGAGCTATCCGAGCTCGGTGCTGATGAATGCCGTGCCGGCCAAGGTCGCCGGCGTCGAGCGCATCGTCATCGCTGTGCCGGCGACGGGCGGTGCCGTCAATCCGGCCGTTCTTGCGGCGGCCCGCATGGCCGGCGTCGAGGAGATCTACCGCATCGGTGGCGCGCAGGCCATTGCGGCGCTCGCCTACGGCACCGAGACGATCGAGCCGGTCTACAAGATCACTGGTCCCGGCAATGCCTATGTGGCCGCCGCCAAGCGCCAGGTCTTCGGCACCGTCGGCATCGACATGATCGCCGGCCCGTCGGAAGTGCTCGTCATCGCCGACAAGAACAACGATCCGGACTGGATCGCCGCCGACCTCTTGGCGCAGGCCGAACATGACGAAAGCGCGCAATCGATCCTCATCACCGACGATGCCGAATTCGGCAGGGCCGTGGACGCGGCGGTCGAGCGGCAGCTGAAGCAGCTCAGCCGCTCGCAGACGGCGGCAGCGAGCTGGCGGGATTTCGGGGCGGTCATCCTGGTTTCGGACTTGAAGAAGGCCATTCCGCTGGCCAACCGCATAGCGGCCGAGCATCTGGAGCTTGCGGTCGACGATCCCGAGCCGCTGCTGTCAGGCGTACGCAATGCGGGGGCTATTTTCGTCGGCCGTCATACGCCAGAAGTGATCGGCGATTATGTCGGTGGCTCGAACCATGTGCTGCCGACGGCGCGCTCCGCGCGCTTCTCTTCCGGCCTTTCCGTGCTGGATTTCGTCAAGCGCACGTCTATTCTCCGGCTGGGGTCGGAGCAGCTTCGCGCCCTCGGGCCGGCGGCGATCGCGCTTGCCAATTCCGAAGGGCTGGATGCACATGCGCGGTCGGTCGCGATCCGCCTCAATCTCGAGGGGTAAGGCATGGTGAAGGGCGTCTTCCGGCTGAGCGATGTGGTCCTCGACGACACGATCGGCCGTTCGACGCCGGATGTCGAACATGAGCGCGCCGTCGCCATCTTCGACCTCATCGAGGAAAACAGTTTCACTCCCGTCGGGCATCAGGGCGGGCCTTATCTGCTCAATCTCTCGCTGGTCGAGCAGAAGCTGGTCTTCGACATCCGCATGGAAGATGGCGCCGTCGTCGCCACCCATATTCTGTCGCTGACCCCGTTCCGCCGGATCGTGAAGGACTATTTCATGATCTGCGAGAGCTATTACGAGGCGATCCGTTCGGCCACACCCAGCCGCATCGAAGCGATCGACATGGGCCGGCGCGGCATCCACAACGAAGGCTCCCAGACGCTGATGGATCGGCTGAACGGCAAGATCAGCGTGGATTTCGATACGGCGCGCCGGCTCTTCACGCTCGTCTGCGTGCTCTACTGGCGCGGGTGACTGCCATGGAAGAGCCGCAGGCGATCGAGCACAACGGCAAATCCCCCGGCGCCATTCTTTTCATGTGCGGCCTCAATGCCATCCGTTCGCCCATGGCCGAGGCGATGGCGCGCAGCATGTTGCCGCAGGGCACCTATATCGCGTCAGCGGGCGTGCGGGCCGGCGAGCGCAATCCCTTCGTCGATGTGGTGCTCGCGGAAATCGGTTTGTCGCTCGGCCGTCGCCAGCCACAGACCCTGGAGGAGCTGGAGGATGATTTCTTCGATGTCATCATCACGCTGTCTCCCGAGGCGCATCACGCCGCCCTTGAATTGACGCGCGCAAATGCTGTCGACGTCATCTATTGGCCGACGATGGACCCCTCCGCGACGGATGGAACGCGCGAGCAGGTTCTGGATGCCTATCGCGGGGTGCGAGACTATCTTTTGGGCCTGATCGAGAGCAGGCTGGTGGAACATCGTGGCTCGCTTTAAGGCTGCGAATGAAACAAATGCAGAAACCCTTATCAACGAGGTTCACAAAACCGCGATGATTGTGTAGTTTCCGCGCAAATTTCCGGCGACCCCCGCTTTTTTGGCATGGGCGCCGACCCCAACCGACAGGAAAAGAAGCTTTAATGCCGAAAGAAGAAGTCCTCGAATTTCCCGGTGTCGTCACCGAACTCCTGCCGAACGCGACCTTTCGCGTGAAGCTGGAAAACGAGCACGAGATCATCGCCCACACCGCGGGCCGCATGCGTAAGAACCGCATCCGCGTTCTGGCGGGCGACAAGGTGCTGGTGGAAATGACCCCCTACGACCTGACGAAGGGCCGCATCACCTACCGTTTCAAGTAATCAGCCGCTCGCTAGAGCTGTTGATCTTAGGTCATGCTCTAGAGCCGGTTCTTATTTCCGCATGACAGGTCGAGGTCTGATGGCGTTGAAACACAAGCTGATACTGGCCTCCGGATCGCCGCGTCGTGTCGAGCTCCTGCATCAGTCAGGCATCGAACCGGCGCGTCTCATGCCGATGGATATCGACGAGACGCCGAAGAAGTCGGAGCACCCGCGCTCGCTGGCGCGGCGGCTTTCGGCTGAGAAGGGCGAAGCGGCCTTTGCGGCCATCAAGAGCGATGCTGCCTGGCAGGGCAGCTATATTCTCTCGGCCGATACGGTCGTCGCCGTCGGGCGGCGCATCCTGCCGAAGGCGGAGTTCGTCGATGAAGCCGCGGCGGCGTTGCATCTGCTCTCCGGCCGCGGCCATGTCGTCTATACCGGCATCTGCCTGATCACGCCGGATCGCAAGTTGCGCCAGAAGGTCGTCGAGACCAAGGTGCGCTTCAAGCGCCTGTCGAGCCGCGACATCGAAATGTACCTCGCCTCCGGCCAGTGGCGCGGCAAGGCCGGAGCCTATGGTATTCAGGGGCTTGCCGGCTCCTTCGTGCAGAAGCTTGTCGGTTCCTATACCAATGTCGTCGGATTGCCGCTTTATGAAACCATGCTGCTGCTTACGGGCGAGGGATTCGATGTCCACGCCGGATGGCAGGAAGGATAGTCGTCATGACGAAGGCTGAAGAGATCAAGGTCGGTTCGAAGGTCGAGCCGCTGCGCAAGACACGTCCCTGTCCGGAATGCGGCCGTCCTTCATTGCGTGAACACTATCCCTTCTGCTCGGATCGCTGCCGCTCCGTCGATCTCTCGCGGTGGCTCAACGGCTCCTACGCGATCCCCGTCACCGAGGACGAGACGAAGGCCGACAGTTCCGATCAGGACTGACAGTGGTTTTCCAAAGGGGCTCGCTCTTACGAACCCCTTAATTTTGTTCGCGAATTGGCAAAATTCGATTTCCTGTCAAAAAAGAGTCATTTGCGGCTGGACATGGCCGAACAAGATGCTATAACCCCGCTCGCTTCCGGGGCGAACCAACCGCCCAGCGCCTCTTAAGGCTCTTCCCTCGACGCGAAGCTCGGATGCCCAGATAGCTCAGTTGGTAGAGCAGCGGATTGAAAATCCGCGTGTCGCTGGTTCGATTCCGGCTCTGGGCACCATCTTTTCTCCCCAATCATGCGGACAATGAAGCTTAACGCCAGCTTCGATCGATACTCCGTCGAGATCGGGCATTCGCAGGAATGCGCGGTTAATATGCTTATCCAAGTTGCACGCATCTGTGCGTGCGATACTTATGCACAACAATCTTATGGTTGTGTTTCATTAATTCGGTGCACGACCCCATCAAGATATTGATGACATTTGGAATCAAGCGTACGAATTATTGACAGATCACCTATTGATTCGAAGCGAGTCATACCGCACCTTAGATATAGCGGGATCAAGTGATCTCGTTAAGTCCAGCGTTTAATTGCAATAGCAAGCTAACGGGGCGCCATGTTAAACAACGATGTTCTATTCAACACATTCGCCCGTTCTTTCGAAGCACGGCGCGAAGTCGAGATGTCATTTTCCGAATACCTGGAAGGGTGCCGGGATGACCCGCTCATGTACGCCAATGCAGCGGAGCGGCTGCTTGCAGCGATGGGTGAACCCCTGCTGATCGATACGGCCAAGGACACCAGACTTGGGCGCATCTTCATGAACCGGACCATCCGGACTTATCCGGCTTTTGCGGGCTTTTTCGGCATGGAAGAGACGATCGAGCGTATCGTCGCCTTTTTCCGCCATGCGGCCCAGGGGCTGGAGGAACGCAAGCAGATCCTCTATCTGCTCGGGCCGGTCGGTGGCGGCAAGTCGTCGCTCGCTGAACGGTTGAAATCGTTGATGGAAGTCCATCCGATTCATGTGCTCAAGGCCGGCAACGAGCTGAGCCCGGTCTTCGAAAGTCCGCTCAGCCTGTTTGATCCCGTCACCATGGGGCCGATGATCGAGGAACGCTACGGCATTCCCCGCCGACGCCTGACGGGGCTCATGAGCCCCTGGTGCCTGAAGCGGCTGGAAGAGTTCGAAGGCGATATTTCCCGCTTCCGCGTCGTGCGGATTCAGCCTTCCAGGCTGCGGCAGATCGCCGTCGCCAAGACGGAACCCGGTGACGAGAACAATCAGGACATCTCCTCGCTGGTCGGCAAGGTGGATATCCGCAAGCTCGAAAGTCTCGCGCAGAACGATCCGGACGCCTACAGCTATTCCGGTGCCCTCAATCGCGCCAACCAGGGCATTCTCGAATTCGTCGAAATGTTCAAGGCGCCGATCAAGATGCTGCATCCGCTGCTGACGGCGACGCAGGAAGGCAATTACATCGGTACGGAAAACATCGGTGCGATACCCTTCTCCGGTATCATCCTGGCTCACTCCAACGAGTCGGAATGGCAGACATTCAAGGCGAACAAGAACAACGAGGCATTCATCGACCGCATCTGCGTCGTGAAGGTGCCTTATTGCCTCAGGGTCACCGAAGAGCAGAAGATCTATGAGAAGCTGATCGAGGAATCCGAGCTCAGCGACGCGCCCTGCGCGCCGTCGACCCTGGAGACGCTCGCCCGCTTCACGGTTCTGACGCGGCTTTCCAAGCACGAGAATTCGACCGCTTTCTCCAAGCTTCGCGTCTATGACGGCGAGAGCCTGAAGGAGACCGATCCGAGAGCGCGCAGCGTGCAGGAATATCGCGATTCAGCCGGTGTCGACGAAGGCATGGATGGGGCTTCCACCCGTTTCGCCTTCAAGGTGCTGGCGGCGACCTTCAACTACGACACGACCGAGGTCGGCGCCGACCCGGTGCATCTGATGTACATGCTGGAGCAGTCGATCCGTCGGGAACAGCTGCCGCTTGAAACCGAAAAGCTCTATATCGAGTTTATTAAGAGCGAGCTGGCGCCGCGTTATGCGGAGTTCATCGGCAACGAGATCCAGAAGGCCTATCTGGAATCCTATGCGGATTACGGCCAGAACCTTTTCGATCGCTATGTCGACTATGCCGACGCCTGGATCGAGGATGTGGACTTCAAGGACCCGGATACGGGCCAGCTTCTCGACCGCGAGCTTCTGAACCAGGAGCTCACCAAGATCGAAAAGCCGGCCGGCATCGCCAATCCGAAGGATTTCCGCAACGAGATCGTCAAGTTCTGCTTGAGGGCGCGTGCAAGCCACGGCGGCAAGAACCCGTCTTGGACCAGCTACGAGAAAATCCGCGAAGTCATCGAGAAGCGGATGTTCTCCCAGGTCGAGGATCTTTTGCCGGTCATTTCCTTCGGGTCGAAGAAGGACGGCGAGTCCGAAAAGAAACATGGCGAATTCGTCGAGCGAATGGTTGCGCGAGGCTATACCGAGCGTCAGGTTCGGCGGCTTGTGGAATGGTACATGCGTGTGAAACAGGCGGGATGAGCCACCAAGGAAGAAGGAATGCACATTGTTGACAGACGCCTGAACCCAGGCGGAAAAAGTCTGGAAAATCGTCAACGATTTTTGCGAAGAGCAAAAGCGCTGGTGCAGAGAGCGGTCTATGAATCCTCTCAAAGTCGCGACATTCAGGACATTCTGAAGGGTGGCGAAATCAGCATTCCCCTAGATGGAACCGAGGAGCCTCGGTTCCATCGCGGCCCCGAGGGGCTGAAGGAGCATATTCTTCCCGGTAACAAGGACTTCATCGAAGGCGATGTGCTTCCCCGTCCCGAGGGCGGCGGCGGCAAGCCAAAGGCCGGCGGCGACGGCACCGGCGAGGATGCCTTCCGCTTCATCCTGACGCGGGACGAATTCCTCGATCTCTTCCTCGACGATCTCGAATTGCCCGATCTCGCCAAGCGCCGTCTGATTTCGGCAGACCAGATCAACCCGGTGCGCTCAGGCTATTCGGTCACGGGATCGCCCGCCAATCTCGCCATCAACCGCACGATGCGGCTTGCGATGATGCGCCGTGTCGCGCTGCATCGCCCGAAACCGGAAACGGTCGAAAAGCTCATCGAGGAGGCCGAGGAGTGCACGGACGAGAAGCGCCGGGCGCAGCTCGAAGATGAGATCAAGAGGCTGGAATCGAAGGTTCGGCGCATTCCCTATATCGACCCGATCGACATTCGCTATCGGCGTTTCGAAAACGAGCCGAAGCCGGTGGCGCAGGCCGTCATGTTCTGCCTGATGGATGTCTCCGGCTCCATGACGGAGCACATGAAGGATCTCGCCAAGCGCTTCTACATGCTGCTCTACATCTTCCTGACCCGGCAGTACCGCCGCGTCGAGATCGTCTTCATCCGGCATACCGACGTGGCGGAAGAGGTGGACGAGGAGACCTTCTTCCGCAGCCCGGCGACCGGCGGTACCCAGGTTTCGAGCGCGCTCGAGGCCATGCGGCGGATCGTGCGCGACCGTTTTCCGGCGTCCGACTGGAATATCTATGCGGCGCAGGCGTCGGACGGCGACAACGCCTATTCCGACAATGCGACGACGGCCGCGCTGATGACGAGCGAGATCCTGCCCGTCTGCCAGTATTTCGCCTATCTCGAAGTGGGGGAATCGCGCAGCGTCGCGATCTCGTCCGGCTCGGCGATCTGGTCGCTCTACGAGCGGCTGCAGGCGGGCTGGCCAGTGCTTTCCATGCGGCGTGTCAGCGATCGCAGCCAGATCTATCCGGTCTTCCACGATCTCTTCCAGCGCCGGACGGCGGAAACAAGGAGCGGATGATGGCAAAGAAGGCATCGATGGAGCGGCTTTTCGAAGGCGCGGACTGGGATTTCGCCACCATCCAGCGAATTCACGATGCCTGCGAGAAGATCGCCATCAACGAGCTTGGTCTCGATGTCTATCCGAACCAGATCGAGATCATTACAGCCGAGCAGATGCTCGACGTCTATTCCTCGATCGGCATGCCGCTCTTTTACAAGCACTGGTCCTTCGGTAAGCATTTCGCCCATCACGAGGCCTTCTATCGCAAGGGCCTGCGCGGGCTCGCCTATGAGATCGTCATCAACAGCTCGCCCTGTATCTCCTATCTGATGGAGGAGAATAGCGCGACGATGCAGGCGCTGGTCATCGCGCATGCCGCCTTCGGCCACAATCACTTCTTCAAAAACAACTATCTCTTCAAGCTCTGGACCGATGCCGAAGGCATTCTCGACTACCTCAATTTCGCCAAGAGCTACATTGCGCGCTGCGAGGAGCGCTATGGCCACGCCGCTGTCGAGCGCACGCTGGATGCCGCGCATGCGCTGATGTCGCATGGGGTTCACCGCTATGCCGGCAAGAAGACGCCGGATCTGCGCGATGAGGAGAAGCGCGAACGTGAGCGGCGCGAATATGACGAGAAGATCTTCAACGATCTCTGGCGCACGGTTCCCACAGGGCACGGCAAGAAGACCCACGACCTCGATCTGGAGCGCCGGCGCGCGCTGGCCGGTCTGCCGCAGGAGAACATCCTGTATTTCCTGGAAAAGATGGCGCCGCGCCTGAAGCCCTGGCAGCGCGAGATCATCCGCATCGTTCGGCATGTGGCACAGTATTTCTATCCGCAGAGCCAGACCAAGGTGATGAACGAGGGCACGGCGACCTATGTGCACTACCGCATCATGACGCGGCTGCACGAGCTTGGTGGTATCGGCGATGGCGATTTCCTGGAGTTCCTGAAATCGCATACCAACGTGGTGTTCCAGCCGACCTTCAACGATCCGCGCTATTCCGGCCTCAACCCTTATGCGATCGGTTTTGCCATGATGCAGGATATCGAGCGCATCGTGACGAAGCCGGAAGAGGAGGATCGCCAGTGGTTCCCGGATATTGCCGGCACCGGCGATGCCATGGCGGTGCTGCGTGATCTCTGGGCGAATTATCGTGACGAGAGTTTCGTCTCGCAATTCCTGAGCCCACACCTGATGCGCAAGATGCGCATGTTCCAGCTGACTGACGATCCGGAGGAGGAAGAGGGGCTAAGGGTGGCCGCCATTCATGACGAGCGCGGCTATCGGCGTATCCGCCGGGAATTGTCGCGGCAATATGACGTCAGCTGGATCGATCCGCATATCGAGATCGTCGATGTCGACCTTGCCGGCGACAGGCGGCTTCTGCTGAAGCATACGGTGCTGAACGGCGCGATGCTCGATGACATGGATGCCAAGCGCGTGCTGCAGCACCTGGCCGATCTCTGGAGCTACGATGTGCTGATGCAGGAAGTCGACCGCTCCGGCACGGTGCTGCGCGATCATCTTGTCCATCCACGCGCCTCGGCGCTTGCGGCTTAGCCCTTATAACTGCTTTTTCGGCTGTCGCTGATGACGGCTCACTTGTGCGCCGTCCTCCGGCTGCAGCTTCAGGAAGCCGGGTATGCCGAGCAGTGGGATCACCGCCATCAGCAGGAAGGCCAGATGGAACTTGTCTGGCGTCAGCGGCGAGCCATCCAGCGTGACCAGACCAAGCAGCATGGCGGCGACCGAGATGCCAAAGCTGACGCTCAGTTGCTGCAGGACGCCGCCGAGACTGGTCGCGCGGCTGAGCTGGGCGGCCGGGGTATCGGAATAGGACAGGGTGTTTGACGTCATGAACTGTCCGGCCCGCGCCAGCCCGAAGATGAAGACGTAGACGATGATGAACCAGTGCGGGGTGTCGGGTGTGATCAGCGCGAAGCCGGCGACGACGGCGGCGCCGAACACGGCGCTCCAGGTCAGCAACCGGTCGAAGCCGTAGAGCTTCAGCAGCTTTGCCGAGACCGGGCGTACCGCGAGTGCGCTGAGAGCACTGACGAAGGTCAGCGTGCCCGAGACGATCGGGCTCAAGCCGAAGCCGACCTGCAGCATCAGCGGCAGCAGGAAGGGCACGCCGTTCAACCCGACGCGACAGATGCCGCCGGCAAGTGTGCCGATGCGGAAGGTGCGCAGCCTGAACAGTGTGAGATCGACGGCCGGCGATTCCGCCGTTTTCGCATAGCGGATGAAGCCGACCAGCAGCAGGCCGGCGGCGGAAAGCGTGAGAACGATCGCCCAGATCGGAATTGTCGGGCGGCCGATATTCTCGATGCCGTATTGCAGCAACACGCAACCGAGGCCGACCATGACGAAGCCGGGAAAATCGAATTTGATGGTCTCGTCGCGTTCGGTATCTTCGACATAGCGCAGTGCCATGGCCATGCCGATCAGGCCGAAGGGCAGGTTCACCCAGAAGATCCAGCGCCAGGAAAGATAGGTCGTCAGGAAGCCGCCGAGCACCGGTCCGATCACCGGTCCGATGACGGCGGGCAGGGTCATGTAGGTCATGGCAGTCACGAGCTGGCTTCGTGGGAAGCTGCGGATGAGGATGAGGCGTCCGACCGGCGTCATCATCGCGCCGCCGAAGCCCTGCAGCGCGCGCGTGGCGATGAGCATCGGCAGGCTGGTCGCCAGGCCGCAGAGGATCGAGCCGATCGTGAAGATGAAGAGGGAAAGCGCGAAGATACGCCGGGCACCGAAGCGATCCGCGAACCAGCCGCTCACCGGAATGAACATTGCCAGCGTGAGAATATAGGTCGTGACGGCCAGGTTCATACGCACCGGCGTCGTGCCGAGGCTCTTGGCGATATCGGGAACAGCGGTGATGAGGATGGTCGAATCCAGCTGTTCCATCAGGAAGGCGACGGCGACCACGGCGGGGATGATGTAGCGCAGGCGGGGGTTACGTTCGACCGCGAAAGTCTGGTCCCGCGGATTGGGATCTGTCGAATCCATGAAATGCAATGACTTTCCAACGCCCGGCTGGGGACCGGCGCGTTTGACGATTTGCATGAATCCCTTCGGAAACCGCCTCGTGCTCTCGGGAAACATGGTGCTGCCGGCCGGTGATCCGCCGACCCTCGGAATCGTCACCTATATGCGCACCATCGATGGCGCAGTGCAACAAAAACCAACCCGTCGACACTCTCGGTGGATTGGTGTTGCTAATTGGTCGAGGGCGGCGAAGGCAGCGTCCAGCGCGCCTTGTCGAAGACGATCGCGGTGCGGATCTGCTCCGGCGCCGTTCTCCGTAGTTCCAGCTGAAGGTTGAAATTGTTGTTGGCCTGGAATTCCTTGAAGAAGCTGAGCTTGGCGCCGAAAGCCTGCAGCGTCACGTCCTGCAATCTGCCGATGGCATCCAGCGCTGCCTGAAAGTCCAGCCAGTGTGTCTCGTTCAGCAACAGGACGACGGTGTCGACGAACGTGGCGGCGATCGCTTTGCCATCATCGTTGTCCGGCATGATGACCTTGATGCGGATTGTCTCGATTTCGCCAGATGGTTTGCCGCGGGCGATGATGAAGAAGGAGGCCGCCTTCGCATCGCCATAGGCGCCCTTCTGGATGGCATAGCTGCATTCCGATGTGCCTGCGCCCAATTCGCTTTGCCGCCACTCCCCGACAGGCAGGCCGAACTTCGCAAGGTCGGCACAAAGCGTCTCGCCGGATATACGCCAGCTGCGCACGAAGGCGCTCAGAAGCGCATCGACGGGCTCGTCGAGCAGATGGGATCTTTTCTTGATGGACGGTTTGGCAGTGACACTCGCCGGCCTGACGCGGACGTTCCTGGCTGCGGGGGCTGATGAGGTCGCCGCTGCCGGAGGCGCGGCCGTATGAGCTGACTGTTGTTCCTGTAGCGGCGCAGCGGGTGCTGCTGCCTGCTGTTCCGGCTTCGGAAACAGATTGAGATGATAGCGGCTATCCAGCGCCCGCAGATTGCGCATATCGTTGGCAAGGAGCGCGGTTGCCAGGATGATCGAACCGATGACAACAGCTGCAATCCAAAAGACAGCCCTGCTTTTCTTGCGAGGTGGCGCCACCGACATGGTTCAGATCACAGCTACTCCCGAGGAAACACGCTTGCTGCAATAACTGTATGTTGCGCAGCCCGTTCATGGCTACAGCATATGCGTTTATGAACGATTGATCATTCTAATGTTTCTTTGTCAATTCATGATGTTGCCCAAAACGCATTGCGATCTTCGGCATCCGGTTGCCGCGTTCCGGACTTCCGGCTTTTTGCATGTCCTTGTCGCAGTCTGCTCTAGGCGAAATATGCCTTTAGCGCCCTGACGGTGGCGGCATCCGTGCGACGGACCGATGGCGGCGAGAAGCCGAGGGCAATGACGCGCGCATCCGTCTCGGAGGCGGACGCGGAGCAGGAGGCATGGATCTCGCTGATCTGCAGGCGCGGCCATAGCTGGCCGACCGTCGCCAGCGTCACGCCGGAGCCGGGCATGATGGAGATGCGACCGGCGGCGGCTGTAATGGCCTGTTCGAGCATGGCAACGCCTTCGGCCGCAGTCCTTGCACCGCCGGACGTCAGGATGCGCTCGAAGCCGAGGGAGATAGCGGCATCGACGGCTTCCTCGACGTCGGGCACGAGATCGAAGGCGCGGTGCAGCGTCTTGCCGAGATCTTTCGCATGGGCGGTGAGGGCGGCGAGTGCGTCGACGTCCAGTCGGCCGTCCGGCAGGGAAGCGCCGAGCACGACACCCGGCAATCCGGCGGCTCGTGCCACATCGATGTCGCGCTTCATGATATCGAGCTCATCGGCTGAATAGACGAAGCTGCCAGCGCGCGGGCGGATGATGGCATAGGCTGGGAGAGGCATCTTCGCCGCGGCGGCCATCAATCCGGCGCTCGGCGTCAATCCGCCAAGAGGAAGCGCGCTGCAAAGCTCGATGCGGTCGCCGCCGCCCTCGAAGGCGGCCTTGAGGCCGGCAATGTCCTCGACGCAGACCTCAAGCAGCATGGGTGCGCTCTCCGGCATATTGCAGGCCGAGCAGGGCGGCGCCGATGAGGCCCGGTTCCAGTTTGCACTGGCTGGGGACGACGAGCGGCCGGCCGAATTTGCGCAGGATGCGGGTGCGCACCGCCTCGTCCAGCCGCGCCAGGAGCGGCTCGACGTTGGAAAGGCCACCGCCGACCGGCACGATCGTTGCGCCGGTTATGTTGACGGTGAGGGCAAGTGGCGAGGCGACTAGATCCACCATGACCTCGATCGTGCGCTCGGCGCGGTCTTCGCCTTTCAGCCATTGGCTGATGATCTCTTCGCTGGAGAGCTCCAATCCATGAAGCGTCTTGTGCAGGCGTTCGATGCCGCGCGCGCCGCCGACGGTATCGACGCAGCCCTTCTGGCCGCAGCCGCAGGCGTAGGCGGGAATGGCGACCGGCGGATTGCCGGCAAAGGAAGCGATGATGGGACCGTGGCCCCATTCCCCCGCAAAACCGCCGGCTGCGTTGACCAGCCGGCCATCCGCGACCAGGCCGCCGCCGACGCCGGTGCCGAGAATGGCACCGAAGACGATGCGATGGCCGCGGCCCGCGCCGGACATGGCCTCGGCCATGGCGAAGCAATCGGCATCGTTGGCGATCAGCACGGGGTAGCCGAGTTCCGCTTCCAGGTCGGCCGCGAGATGCCGGCCGTGAATGCAGGGAATATTGGCGCAAGTCAGCGCCTGCGTATCGGGGTCGACGACGCCGGCGATGGAGAAGGAGAGGCAATCCGGCTTTTCGCCTGCTTCGGCAATCACCTCGCGCAAGGCAACGACGAAGTCGGCGAAATCATGCCTGGGCGTCGGGCGCCGCGCCAGCGGCACGATATCCGTCATGGAGCGGGCAATACCGCCTTTGATGGCGCTGCCGCCAATGTCGAAGGAAACGATCATGGATACCGACCTGCTGCAAACATGGCGCACTTGCTCGCACCCTTTGCCGGTCTTTGCAAGATCAATCCTCTGCGAGGCCAATCCCTGACAGGCAGCGCCTCGTCACCCGGATGGCAGGGTGATCCTGGCCTCAAAGCCATCGGTCCTGCCGGTCGCCGGCGACAGTAGATCGAGATGCCCGCCGATCTGGCCGACGATGCGCTCGACGATCGAAAGTCCGAGACCGGAGCCCGCCGCTTTCGTCTTGCCGCGCCAGAAGCGCTTCTTCAGGCCGGCAAGGTCATTTGCGGAAAGCACGGTGCCGCCATTGATGACGCGGACGGTGCGGTCGTCGATGCTGACGGTCACCTCGTCATCGGCCGGGCCGTGGATCAAGGCGTTTTCGATGAGATTGCGCATGACGATCGCAAAAGCGTCGATATCGACGTTGCGGATCAGTTTCTCTGCCGTTTCGTTCTCCAGAAAAACTCGACCCGCCGTGCCGGTATCTCGGTCGTAGTCTCCGATGACCGTTTCGATGACGGCCACGAGGTCGGCGGGTTTGTCGCCCGCGCCGATCCCGGCCTGCGCACGGGAAAGCTGCAGCAGCTTTTCCGCCAGCCGGCCGAGATTGGAGAGCGACGTCTCGATACGGCCGGCGCGTTCCGTCAATTGCCCCTGCGGCAGTTCGGCGATCAGCCTCTGGGTCTGTGCAAGAGCGCCCGCAATCGGGGTGCGCAGCTCATGGGCGCTGTTGGCGGTGAATTCGCGTTCGGCTTCCAGCGCCAGGCGCAGGCGCTCCAGCAGCAGATTGACGGAGCGGGCGATCGGCTGCAGTTCGAGCGGCAGCGTCTCGCTCACGAGCGGCGCCATGTTGCCGCCATCCTTGGTGGCGATCTGCGAGCGCAGTCGGTCGATCGGCCGCAGCGATCGGCCAACGATGACGCCGATGGCAATGATGCTGGCGGGAATGAGCGCCAGCAGCGGCCAGAGCAGGGCAACGCCGCTTTCGCGCGATGCCTCGCGGCGGTTCTTGAAGGCATCGGCGACGTGCAGGAAGATCGTGCCGTCGGCCGAGGACTCGGTATAGATCCGGTATCTTGACGTGTTATGAAAGCCGATCTTCAGCGGCACGTCATAGGCGGTTGCCGGGGCGTCGTGGGAATGCAGGATGACCTTACCGTTCGCATCGAGCACCTGGTAGGTCAGATACTCGCGGTTCAGCCCCTTGTTGAGCTCTTCCAGGCTCTGTGGATCGCCGGAATGGTCGCGGTTGGCGAGATCGTCGAGCACCAGCGGCAGCAGACGCTCGGCGGTTTCCTGCAATGCGCCGTCGAAGGTTTCCGAGAGTTCCTTGTTGACGACATAGACACCGATGCCGACCGCGATCAGCCAGAAGACGACGACGGTGCCGGTGAGCGCAGTGATCAGGCGCCGGGTGATGCTGGCGCGGCTGGGCTCCTGGTGTTCGGTCATCGCTCACCCAGGCAATAGCCGACGCCGCGTGCCGTCTTTATGCGATCCTTGCCGATCTTCTTGCGCAGGCGGCTGACATAGACCTCCACCGTGTTGCTCTCGATTTCGGAGCCGAAGGCGTAGAGTGCCTCTTCTATCTTGTCCTTTGATACGATGGCGCCGGGCCTTGTAATCAGCAGGTCGAGCACGGCCCATTCTCGTCCCGTCAAAATCACGTCCTTGCCCGCCAGCTTGACGCGGCGCTGCGGCTGGTCGATTTCGAGGTCGTCAAAGCGGAGCGTCGGCTGTGGACTGCCGGCATAGCGCCGAGCGACCGCCAGAATACGAGCCGTAAGTTCGCCGAGGTTGAACGGTTTGACGAGATAGTCGTCGGCGCCGCTGTTCAGGCCTTCGATACGGTCGGAGATCTGGTCGCGAGCCGTCAGGATGATGACGGGCGTTTCGTCGGGCTTGCGGCGCAGCCGCTTGAGAAAATCGATGCCGCTGCCATCCGGAAGTTGCAGATCCAGCAGGATGAGGCCGTATTGCACGGCGCTGGTGACCTCCTCGGCATCGGTCAGGTTCTTGACCCAATCCACGGCATGAGGCCCCGCCGCGATATGGTCGCGAACCGCGCTGCCGATCGTGTCGTCGTCCTCCACCACAAGAATGCGCACCTGCACCTCTCAACCGTTGAACGTACCTCAGTTAATGCCGACGAACCTATCGGGTCAATAACGGCTGAAATAAGCCGCGGCTGGATGCACAGTTCATCGTCAGTCTGCCCGCCGAAAACGTTCCCGGCGCCTATGGACAGACAGGAACGCGATGGTTACTTGTTTGCGCGGAGAACGAAGCGGCCCGGGATGGCCGCCACAGGCTATCGGAGGATCTCGGTCATGCTGAAGGGAATTTCGCCGCTGTTGAATGCGGACGTGCTCTATGCGCTGAAATCGATGGGGCATGGCGACATGCTTGTCGTCGTCGACACGAATTTCCCGGCGGAGGCCATTGCGAGCCAGACCGTCCTGGGCGAAGTGCTGCGCATCGACAATGTGTCCGCCGCCGACGCGGTCGCGGCGATATTGTCGCTGATGCCGCTCGATACCTTCATCGACGATGCGGCGACGCGCATGGAAGTGGTTGGCTCGCCGGAAGAGGTGCCGCAGGTCCAGCAGGAAGTTCAGGCCGTGATCGACAAGGCCGAGGGCAAGCATTGGCCATTGACGCCGGTCGAGCGTTTTGCCTTCTACGAGCGCGCCAAGGATGCCTTTTGCGTTGTTCAGACCGGCGAGCGCCGCTTCTACGGCTGTTTCACCTTGACCAAGGGCGTCATCCCGCCAGAAGCTGAGTGATCCGGACTGAATGATCCGGCACGGATAGTCCGGATCTCCCGGGCAAGGGCGCTGTTTCGGTAAAGGAAGGCGATGGCGAAGAAGCTGGATTCCCAAGGGCGGCTTGATGATGCGGCGCGGGCCGGATGGCTCTACTACGTCGCCGGCCGGACGCAGGACGAAATCGCCGTCGCCATGGGAATATCCCGGCAATCGGCTCAGCGTCTGGTGTCGCTGGCCGTTGCCGAGCGGCTGATCAAGGTCCGGCTGGATCACCCGATCGCCGCCTGTCTGGAATATGCGGCAGAGCTCAAGAAGAAGTTCAACTTGCGCCATGTCGATATCGTGCCGAGCGATCCCGACAGCACCTCCTCCACCATTGGCATCGCCGAAGCGGGCGCCGCGGAAATCGAGCGCTGGCTGCGACGGGCCGACCCCATCGTGCTGGCGATCGGTACGGGGCGCACGCTGAAGGCCGCGGTCGATCAGTTGCCGGCGATCGAATGTCTGCAGCATCGGGTGGTGTCGCTGACGGGCAATATCGGCCCCGACGGTTCGGCCGCCTATTACAACGTCATCTTCAGCATGGCCGATGTGGTCAAGGCGCGGCATTTTCCCATGCCGCTGCCGGTGCTGGTGTCTTCCGCGGAGGAACGCGAGCTGCTGCATGCGCAGGCATTGGTGCGCTCGACACTCGATATCAGCGCGCAGGCCGATGTGACTTTCGTCGGCATCGGCGAGATGGGCGTCGAGGCGCCGCTCTGCCTCGACGGCTTCCTCGAAAGAGACGAGATGCTGGCATTGATGGATCGAGGGGCTGCCGGCGAGATCTGCGGCTGGGTTTTCGACGGCAATGGCAAGCTTATGCCCGATGATGTCAATGAGCGCGTCGCCAGTGCGCCCCTGCCGTCGCGGGACACCTGCACCGTCATCGGAATCGCCAAGGGACGACGCAAATTCCAGGCGATCAAGGCAGCCATCGTCGGACGGCAGATCAATGGTTTGATCACCGACGAGGCAGTTGCCGAATTTTTGCTCAAGGCTTGAGCAAAAAATTTAACCCATAGAAACAAAAGGATAGGTTACTTGCTCGGCAATGCAGCAACGAATCTGCATTGACATTTTGTCGCAAGAAGTGAGTAATTGCCCACGAGCAAAGCGAATGCTCATTTTTAATCTTCTGGGAGGAAGATATGAAATTGAAAACTTTACTGCTGGGCGCCTGCTCGGCTCTGATGTTTGCCGGCCTGGCGTCCGCCGAAACCCTCACGATTGCTACGGTCAACAACGGCGACATGGTCCGTATGCAGAAGCTTACGGACGATTTCAAAGCCAAGAACCCCGGTATCGATCTGCAATGGGTCACGCTTGAAGAAAACGTATTGCGCCAGAAGGTTACGACCGACATCGCTACCAAGGCCGGCCAGTACGACGTGCTGACCATCGGCACCTATGAAGTGCCGATCTGGAGCAAGCTCGGCTGGCTTGCGTCGCTCGACAAGCTTTCCGCCGACAAGGACTATGACGTGAATGACCTTCTCCCGGCCATTCGCAGCGGTCTGACGACCGACGGCAAGCTCTATGCAGCGCCGTTCTATGGCGAAAGCTCGATGGTGATGTACCGCAAGGACCTGTTCGACAAGGCCGGCCTGAAGATGCCGGATGCGCCGACCTGGGACTTCATCGCCGATGCTGCCCGCAAGATCACCGACAAGGACCATGAAGTCTACGGCATCTGCCTTCGCGGCAAGGCAGGCTGGGGCGAGAACATGGCGTTCCTGACGGCGATGTCGAATTCGTTCGGCGCCCGCTGGTTCGATGAAAAGTGGAAGGCACAGTTCGACCAGCCGGAATGGAAGGACACGCTCGACTTCTACGTCAAGCTGATGAAGGATGCCGGCCCTCCGGGTGCCTCCTCCAACGGCTTCAACGAGAATCTGGCCCTGTTCCAGTCCGGCAAGTGCGGCATGTGGATCGATGCGACGGTTGCAGCCTCCTTCGTCTCCGATCCGAAGGAATCGAAGGTCGCCGACAAGGTCGGCTTCGCCCTGGCGCCGGATAAGGGCCTCGGCAAGCGCGGCAACTGGCTCTGGGCATGGAACCTCGCGATCCCGGCTTCCTCGAAGAAGACCGAAGCCGCGGAGAAGTTCATCTCTTGGGCAACCAGCAAGGAATACACCAACCTTGTCGCACAAAAGGAAGGCTGGCTGAACGCACCTCCCGGCACCCGCACCTCGCTCTATGCGAATGCGGACTACCAGAAGGCAGCGCCTTTCGCCAAGATGACGCTCGACTCGATCAACTCGGCCGATCCGACGCATCCGACTGTAAAGCCGGTTCCCTATGTCGGCGTGCAGTTCGTTGCTATCCCTGAATTCCAGGGTATCGGTACGGCTGTCGGCCAGCAGTTCTCGGCTGCTCTTGCCGGCCAGATCTCGGTCGATCAGGCGCTCAAGGCCGCACAGCAGCTGACCACCCGCGAAATGACGAAGGCCGGCTATCCGAAGTAAGGGCCTTCGAAGCTAAGGAAAGCAGCGCCCCCTCTCGAGCACTGCTTTCCCCTAGGCCGCCGAGCGCCGAACTGCCCTTGGCGGCCCTTTTCGTTTCAGCCGGTCCACGGCCACCTCTCCCGCTTGAAAGATAGGTTGGTACTTGCCATGGCAACGTTGCACACCCGTTCCACCGCACGCGTCATGATGGCGCCTTCGGTTCTGCTCCTCTTCGCGTGGATGATCGTCCCGCTCGTGATGACGATCTATTTCTCGACGCTGAACTACAATCTGCTGAATCCCGGCACGCATGATTTCATCGGGTTTCTCAACTACGAATACTTCATCAGCGACCCGGCCTTCCTGAGCTCGCTGATCGTGACGCTGCTGCTTGTCGGCGGGGCGTTGCTGATTACCGTAGTCGGCGGCATTGCACTCGCTCTCCTTCTTGATCAGCCGATCTTCGGCCAGGGCATCGTGCGCATGCTGGTGCTTGCGCCCTTCTTCGTGATGCCGACGGTCGCAGCCCTCATCTGGAAGCATATGTTCATGAACCCGGTGAACGGGCTTCTGGCACATCTCTTCCGCTTCTTCGGGCTTGATCCGCTGACCTGGCTGGAGACGGTTCCGCTTCTGTCGATCATCATCATCATCGCCTGGCAGTGGCTGCCTTTCGCGACCCTCATCCTGCTGACGGCCCTGCAGTCGCTGGATGAGGAGCAGAAGGAAGCTGCCGAGATGGATGGCGCCGGACCGGTTTCGAAGTTCATCCACATCATCCTGCCGCATCTGGCGCGCGCCATTACGGTCGTGATCCTGATCGAGACGATCTTCATGCTGTCGGCCTTCGCCGAGATCCTCGTCACCACCAACGGCGGACCGGGCACGGCGACGACCAACCTCACTTATCTCGTCTATTCGCAGATCGTTCTGTCACAGGACGTCGGCGGCGCATCCGCAGGCGGCATCATCGCCGTCATCCTCGCCAATATCGTCGCTATCTTCCTGATGCGCGCAGTCGGCAAGAATCTGGAGGCTTGAGATGGCACGCAAAGTCACCACGCAACGCAAGATCGTCGTATCGATCGCCGCCTGGATCGTGGCAATCCTCATCTTCTTCCCGATCCTGTGGACGATCCTGACGAGCTTCAAGACGGAAGGCGATGCCATCGCCTCGCCGCCGCAGTTCCTCTTCTTCCACTGGACGCTGGAGAATTACTTCGAGGTGCAGTCGCGCTCGGATTACTTCCTCCACTTCGGCAACTCGGTCATCATCGCGTTCGGTTCGACCATTCTCGGTCTGCTCGTAGCGGTGCCTGCCGCCTGGGCCATGGCATTCTCGCCGACCAAGCGGACCAAGGACGTCCTGATGTGGATGCTGTCGACGAAGATGATGCCGCCGGTCGGCGCCTTCATCCCGATCTACCTGCTGTTCCAGAGTTTCGGCCTTCTGAACAACCAGTTCGCCAGCCGGGTGGGCATGGTCGTCGTGCTGATGCTCATCAACCTGCCGATCATCGTCTGGATGCTCTACACCTACTTCAAGGAAATTCCCGGCGAGATCCTCGAAGCAGCCCGTATGGACGGTGCGACGCTTGCCAAGGAGATCATCTACGTGCTGACGCCGATGGCGATCCCCGGCCTTGCCTCGACGATGCTGCTCAACATCATCCTCGCCTGGAACGAGGCTTTCTGGACGCTCAATCTCTCCGCGGTAGACGCGGCGCCGCTGAGCACCTTCATCGCCTCCTATTCCAGCCCGGAGGGCCTGTTCTATGCCAAGCTTTCGGCGGCATCGACCATGGCGATCGCTCCGATCCTGATCCTCGGCTGGTTCAGCCAGAAGCAACTCGTTCGCGGCCTGACCTTCGGCGCGGTTAAGTAAGGAAGAGAAACATGGGTAGCATTGTTCTCAAACAAGTCTCCAAGGTCTTCGGCGAAGCCAAGGTCATCCCTTCCATCGATCTTGAGATCGATAATGGCGAGTTCGTCGTCTTCGTCGGCCCGTCCGGCTGTGGCAAGTCCACGCTGCTGCGCCTGATCGCCGGCCTCGAAGACGTCTCCGGCGGCCAGATCATGATCGACGGCAAGGACGGCACCAATCTGAAGCCGTCCGAGCGTGGCCTTGCCATGGTGTTCCAGTCCTATGCGCTCTATCCGCATATGAGCGTGCGCAAGAACATCGCCTTTCCGCTGAAGATGGCGAACATGCCGCAGGCGGAGATCGACAAGAAGGTGGCGGATGCCGCGCGTGTCCTCAATCTGACTGATTATCTGGAGCGTAAGCCGCGTCAGCTTTCGGGCGGTCAGCGCCAGCGTGTCGCCATCGGCCGCGCCATCGTGCGCCAGCCTGCAGCCTTCCTCTTCGACGAGCCTTTGTCGAACCTCGATGCGGCGCTGCGCGTCAACATGCGTCTCGAGATCAGCGAACTGCACCAGCAGTTGAAGACGACGATGGTCTATGTGACGCACGATCAGGTCGAGGCCATGACCATGGCCGACAAGATCGTTGTGCTCAATCGCGGCAATATCGAGCAGGTCGGCTCGCCTCTGGAGCTCTATCGCAGCCCGCGCAACCTCTTCGTCGCCGGCTTTATCGGCTCGCCGAAGATGAATTTCGTCAAGGGCGCCTATGCTCAGACCCTCGGCGCCGACACAATCGGCGTGCGGCCCGAGCATGTGCTGCTGTCGACCACGTCGGGCGACTGGCAGGGCAAGGTGACTGTCGCCGAACATCTCGGTTCCGACACCTTCCTGCATATCGATGTCGACGGCATCGGCACGGTGACGGCGCGCGGCTCGGGCGATTTCCCGGCCCGAGCCGGAGAGACCGTGTATCTGACGCCGGACAAGACGCATATTCACCGGTTCAACGCCGAGGGGCTGGCGATCTCAGCCTAAAAGCCAAGGTCGTGCGCGCTTGAGCGGGCACGGCCAACGCATCTCTTCCGGTTCGTATCCATCGATCTGCGTGGACCGGCCGAGCATACCCGCCGGTGCGGGTTTCCCCAGCCGCCCGGAGCTAAAGACCTTTCAGAAGGACCAGAGACATGACGTGCAAATTATCGCTCGCAACTCTCCAGCAGGCGGCTGCAAACGCGGCTATTCCTGCTTACGATCCGAAGTCGCTTTCGGCGGGCATCGTGCATTTCGGTGTCGGCAATTTCCATCGCGCCCATCAGGCTGTTTATCTCGACGATCTCTTCAATGCCGGTCAGAACCATGATTGGGCAATCATCGGTGCGGGCGTGCTGCCGTCCGATGCCGCCATGCGGGAAAAACTTGCCTCTCAGGATTTTCTGACGACCGTCGTCGAGCAGGACAACAATCGCACGGCAGCGCGCGTGACCGCGCCCATGGTCGACATCCTGCCTGTTGGCGATGCCAAGGCCATCATCGCCAAGCTCGCCGACCCGACGATCCGCATCGTTTCGATGACGATCACCGAGGGTGGTTATTTCATCGATGCTTCGGGCAAATTCAATCCCGCTCACCCGGCGATATCAGCAGACGGGCAGAACCCGGATGCGCCGAAGACCGTGTTCGGCCTGATCGTCGCCGGTCTCAAGGCACGACGCGCCGCCGGCCTGCAGCCTTTCACCGTCATGTCCTGCGACAACATTCCCCACAATGGCGGCGTCACCAAAGCTGCCGTCGTCGGCACGGCAAAGCTGTCCGACCCGGCCTTTGCCGACTGGATCGCCACGAACGTCGCCTTCCCGAACGGCATGGTCGACCGCATCACGCCGGCAACGGGCGCGCGTGAAATCGATCTGCTGAAGGAAGTTTTCGATATCGAAGACAACTGGCCGGTCTATTGTGAAGAATTCAAGCAGTGGGTGCTGGAAGACAATTTCCCCGCAGGCCGTCCGGCATTGGAAAAGGTCGGCGTGACCTTCGTGCCCGACGTCACGCCCTATGAGCACATGAAGATCCGCATCCTCAATGGCGGCCATGCGGCGATCGCCTATCCGGCGGCACTGATGGACATTCATTTTGTGCATGAAGCCATGGAAGAGCCGCTGATCCGCGCCTTCCTTGCCAAACTCGAAAACGAGGAGATCATCCCCGTCATCCCGCCGGTGCCGAACACGGTGCTTGCCGATTACTTCAAGCTGATCGAGCGGCGTTTCTCCAATCCGAAGATCGCCGACACCATCCCGCGCCTTGCGCAGGACGGCTCGAACCGTCAGCCGAAGTTCATCCTGCCGTCGACGGCCGATCGTCTTCGCCGCGGCGAGGATATTGTCGGCCTCGCGCTGGTTTCGGCGCTGTGGTGCCGCTACTTCGCCGGCAAGAGCGATAGCGGCAAGGATATCGTCTTCAACGATGCCAGCGCCGACCGGCTGCATGACGCTGCCCTCAAGGCGAAGGACGATCCGAATGCCTTCCTCGTCTTCGACGACATCTTCGGCGATGTCGCCAAGTCGGATCTTTTCCGCAAGCGCTTCGCGCATGCACTGAAAACGCTGTGGGAAAAGGGTACCCGCGTCACCCTGCAGCTATACTTGGACAACAAACTCGCGGAATAATTTTCAAACGGCCGGACTTCTCCTGTTCCGGCCGTTTTCCATTGCTGCGCCGATCAATCGGGCGGCGGGACAACAACGGAATTCAGGTTGGATCTGTGATGACGGGTGCGGAAACAGGGCTCGTAATCTTCGATTGCGATGGTGTGCTTGTCGACAGCGAGCCGCTGTCGGTCAGCGTGCTCATCCAGGCGATGCACGATGTCGGCGTCGAGATGAGCGAGGAGGACGTCTACAGCCGCTTCCTCGGCAAGAGCCTTGCGACGCTTGTCGATACGATGCAGACGGAATTCGATGTCTTCATCGATCAGGCATTTCTCGATCGCATCCGTAACGATCTCTACGAACGCTTCAAGCATGAATTGAAGCCGATCGACGGCATTGGCGCGACGCTGGATGCGCTTTCGCTGCCGCGCTGCGTCGCCTCGTCGAGCCAGCTGGAGCGCATCCGCCTCTCGCTCGGCGTGACCGGACTGCTGGACAGGCTGGAGCCGAATATCTTCAGCGCCAGCATGGTGAAACGCGGCAAGCCGGCGCCGGATCTCTTCCTCTATGCCGCTGAAAAAATGGGTGTGCCGCCGAAGGATTGCATCGTCGTCGAAGACAGTCCGGCGGGCATCACCGCGGCGCGCGCGGCCGGTATGACGGTCTTCGCCTTCACCGGCGGTTCGCATGCGCATTCGCCGAGCTACCGGGCAGAATTGGAGCAGCTTTCTCCGGAAGTCGTGTTTGACGCGATGCCCGAATTGATACAACTTGTCCGCAACATGAGATAAGTGGTCGGGACCTCTTTTGCATGCGTGATCACGTGGTTGCGGTCGATATCGGCACAGGCAGCGCGCGCGCCGGTGTCTTCACGGCGAGCGGCTCACTGCTGGGGAAAAGCGAACATCCGATCTTGATGAATCGCCCGCGTGAAAACCACGCCGAGCATGATTCCGAAGATATTTGGGCCGCTGTCTGCATCGCCGTTCGCGCCGCTGTGAAAGCGTCTGGCGTCAATTCATCCGTCATCGGTGCCATCGGCTTCGACGCCACCTGTTCGCTTGTCGTGCGCGATCGCGATGGCGGGCAGCTCACCGTTTCCACCGGCGGCGAGAAGAGGTTCGACACCATCGTCTGGCTCGATCATCGGGCGCTGGCCGAGGCGGATTACTGCACCGCGACGCGTCATGCCGTTCTTCAATATTCCGGTGAGTTCATGTCGCCGGAAATGGAAATGCCGAAGCTGATGTGGCTGAAGGAGAACCTGCCGGAAAGCTGGGCCGAGGCCGGCTACTTTTTCGACCTCGCCGATTTCATGACCTGGAAGGCGACCGGTTCGCTCGCGCGGTCGCGCTCGACGCTGGTGGCGAAATGGAATTACCTCGCGCATCGCGAGCCGGGCTGGCAGGCCGATTTCCTCAACGTGATCGGCCTTGGCGATCTGCGCGAACGCGGCAGCCTGCCTGAGGAGAGCGTTGCGGTCGGCAGGAGTATCGGCACCTTGACGGCCGAGGCCGCCGATGCCTTGGGGCTGGACCGCGCTTGCCACGTAGGGGCGGGCATGATCGACGCCTATGCGGGCGCGCTCGGCGCGCTTGGTGCCCATGCCGGCGATGCCGACATGCTGGAGCATCAACTGGCACTGATTGCTGGAACCTCGAGCTGTGTGGTTTCCTTTGCGCGCGAGCGCAAACGCAGCACCGGGATGTGGGGTCCTTATTACGAGGCCGTCTTTCCGGACATGTGGCTTGCCGAAGCTGGACAGTCGGCCACAGGCGCGCTTCTCGACCATATCGTCAGCATGCATGCGGCCGGCGGGCCGCCGACGGCGGCGTTGCACGACCGTATCGTGCGGCGGATCGCGGAGCTGAGGCTTGCGGAAGGTGATTCCCTTGGCGGGCGTATCCATGTGCTGCCCGATTTTCACGGCAATCGTTCGCCGCTTGCTGATCCGCACGCGTTGGGTGTCATCAGCGGCATGACGCTGGATGCGTCTTTCGATGGTCTTTGCCGGCTATATTGGCGCACCAGCGTCGGCATTGCACTCGGCATTCGCCATATCCTCGAGCGGATGCGGGATTACGGCTACGTCCCTGACACGCTGCATGTCGCCGGCGGCCATGTGAAGAATTCGGTGCTGATGGAGCTCTATTCCGACGTGACCGGCTGTAAGGTCGTGATCCCGAAGATGAACGAGACGGTGCTGCTCGGCACGGCGATTGCCGCCTCCGTCTCCTGCGGTCTCCATGAAAGCCTGGGTGCTGCCGGCGCCGCGATGTACCCGGGCGGTCACGAGCGGCTGCCGAATGCCGAAAAGAAAGAAATCTACGATCGCGATTACCGGCGCTTCCTCGCCATGTATCGCCATCGAGCGGAACTGGACGCCATGGAATAGGCGGCTTACCGGAGCGGCGCCTGCGCGAACATGCCTTGAAGCTCTTCTATGCGGCGCGTCCTCATTTCCGCCGTTTCACCCGCGGCGTGAGCGACTGAAATCGCCAGATATTCCAGCAGTGCCATTATGGCTGAAAGGTTTTCGCGGCTATTGGCGCGTTGCGGCGGCAGGGACAGCGTGATGTTTGCGAATTCATGTGCCCATTCCGTGAATTGGCCGGTTACCAGCAATACCTTGCAGCCCGCGCGACGAGCCGAGCGAGCCAGAAGGCGCGATGCGACGAAGCTAGGGGAGTCGATGACAACGAGCAGTCCATCCTCGGACGGTTCACCGAACAGCTCGATATAGCTGCCATTGGCGCCGTCGAGGAAAAGGACCTGATCACGGGCAAAGGTCAGGCGGTCGCGGAAATAGCGGCCGATCCCCGCGAGACTGGGGTGGGAGGTGATGAAGACATTTCCACAGGACAGAATTGTCGCAACCGCGTCGTGCCATTGCGGCTGGCCGGCGAGGTTGTAGATATGCTGCAGCATCTCGACCTGTTCGGCAATCTGCGTTGCAAGCGGACGGCCTTCGCTCGCGTCTTTCTGAAGCTGCTCGAGGATATTGGGCAATTGCGACGAGAGGCTGGGCGCATTTTCCTTGAGGTGCACCTTTATCCCATCCAGACCGTGGTAGCCGAGCGACCGCAGAAACCGTCCTACCGTCATTGGGCTCAGTTCGAGCCTGTCGGCAACGGAGGAAGCCGTCTCGAACGGTAGTTCATTCAGATGCTCGGAGAAATACTTAGCAATTCTTCGTTCGGCCGGAGTGCCGATCTTTATATATTGTCTAAGTTTCTGACTAAGGTCTTCCAAATTTTGCGCCTCTTTGATGGTCTTTTCGATGTTCTATCGCACCAATTTCTATGTCAATTGGTCATTCAATTTTGATCGGGTCGCCGATCTTGTTGCGGTTGTTGTTCTTAATGTGGCGTACAGAATATATTAGTGCAAACTGTATTACAATAATTCAAATTTTTAATTGACACATTCATATATCTGCACGGGATATTGATATCGATGCAACTGCTTCTTAAGTGTCCGGTTACCACCAAAAGAGGTAGACCGAATGATTGGCCTTGCTGCTCGCCTCTCCCTAGAAAATCTCTTTGCGCCGGAGACGCGCAAGGTTTTCTGGAAGGTTCTGGGTCTCACATTGCTGGCGCTTCTCGTGCTCTGGTTCGTCCTGCGAGGCGCCTTCAATTCCTTCGTATTGCCTTGGCTGCAGGGCTTCATGCCGTCCACCTCGGATTGGACTAGCTGGCTTACGCTCTTCCTTGCCATCTTCGCCGGCATCGCATTGGCGCTGGCGATGGCGCTGCTGATTTCACCGGTCACGGCGCTGATCGCCGGGCTCTTTCTCGATGATGTCGCTGAAGTTGTAGAAAAGCGCGACTATCCAGGCGATGCGCCCGGGACGGCGATGCCGATCGCCGCGGCGATGAAAAGCTCCGTGCGGTTTCTCAGCGTCGTCATCGTCGGCAATATCGTGGCGTTGTTTCTGCTGTTCATTCCGGGCGTCAATCTGATCGCCTTCTTTCTGGTGAACGGCTATCTGCTCGGCCGGGAATTCTTCGAATTCGCCGCCATGCGTTTCCGCTCACCGGACGAGGCGCGGGAGTTCCGCGTCAAGCACGCTTTCACGGTCTTTCTGGCCGGCCTGGTGATTGCTGCGTTTCTGGCAATCCCGCTGCTAAACCTGCTGACGCCGCTGTTCGCTGCCGGCATGATGGTGCATCTGCACAAGCTGATCTCGCACAAGGAAGCGAGTCTGCGGCTGCGACAAGCTTAGCCTGCCGCTTCCGCCCCGATGATCTGTGCTGGCAGTTCGACCAGGGGAGCGGGGATGTCCCACGTCTTTTCCGGCGAGCGACAGAGGTCGGCGATCACGCAGCGCTCACATTCGGGCTTGCGCGCCTTGCAGCAGTAGCGCCCGTGCAGGATCAGCCAATGGTGGGCATGGTAGAGATATTGGTCGGGGATGATCTGCATCAGCCGCTGCTCGACTTCGTCCGGCGTCTTGCCGGGGGCGAGCAGCAGCCGGTTGGCGATGCGGAAGATGTGCGTGTCGACGGCCATCGTCGCCTGGCCGAAGGCCATGGAAAGCACCACATTGGCGGTCTTTCGGCCGACGCCGGGCAGGGTTATCAGCTCCTCGCGCGTCCGCGGCACTTCGCCGCCGAAATCGGTGATCAGCTTTTCCGATAGCGCCACGACGTTCTTCGCCTTGTTGCGGTAAAGGCCGATCGTCTTGATATATTCGCGGATGCGCTCCTCGCCGAGGTCGAGCATCTTCTGCGGCGTGTCGGCAACGGCAAAGAGGGCGCGCGTCGCCTTGTTGACGCCGGCATCGGTCGCCTGCGCTGAAAGTGCCACCGCAACGACGAGCGTGAAGGGATTGACATGCTCCAGCTCACCCTTCGGCTCCGGCCGCTGGATGGAGAAGCGCCGGAAGATCTCTTCCAGATCCGCCTTGGAATAGAGGCTCTTGGCGGCCGGCTTGCGGCCTGCGGTCGCATTTGACTTTTTCGCGGTTTGGGCGCTGGATTTGATCTTTGGATTTGCCATAAACGACCTATACTCAAGTCCTATGACGGAACGCAACGCCGATACGGCTGCAGACGGCAACAGGCCGGTTTTTGCCGCCGAATTGTTTCCCCATCGCTCGCTGCCGCGAAAGGGGTTCAAGATCATGCTGGCTCTGGCCGGCACCTTCTGCCTCTTCTACAGCATTTTTTTCGTCACGCGGGGCGCTTGGCCGATCGGTATCTTCTTTGGCGCCGATTTCTTCCTGCTCTATGGCGCTTTCTGGCTGAATTACCGGTCAGGCCGAGTGCGGGAAGAGGTGACGGTATCGCGCACCAACGTTTCCATCCGCAAGTTTTCGCCGACGGGGCGGATGGTGGAACATGATTTCAATCCGTTCTGGACGCGGTTCCTGGTTCGCCGCCACCGCGAGATTGGCGTCGTCTCCATGCATGTCCGCGACAGAAGCCACGATACCGACGTCGGTTCCTTCCTCAATCCGGAGGATCGCGAGAGCTTTGCCAAGGCCTTCAAGCGGGCATTGGCGAGTGTGACGCAGCGGATATGAGCCGCTTGCCCAGATCGGCGACATCACATTTTCGCAGAGAGACCACATGCGCAAGAAACGGGTGGTTTTAGCCCTCTTGCCGTGGTTTTCTCCTTTCCAAGGAGAAAGTTCATGAATGCGATTGCACAGCTGAAGAAAGACATCACCCCGGACGGTCAGGACTACGAGACCGTGCGGGAGGTCATCGAACTCATCACCGAGGAATATCGCGACCAGCCGTCGCTGGAGATGCTTGCCGATCGGCTCGGCCAGTCGCCGACCCAATTGCAGAAGACGTTTACGCGCTGGGCTGGTCTGTCGCCCAAGGCGTTTCTGCAGGCCGTCACGCTCGATCATGCCAAGCGGCTCTTGCGCAAGGAAGATCTGCCGCTCCTGGAGACGTCCTTCGAGGTCGGCCTTTCCGGCCCGAGCCGGCTGCACGATCTCTTCGTGACGCATGAGGCGATGTCTCCGGGCGAGTGGAAGGCGAGGGGCAGCGGCCTTGTCATGCGCTATGCGTTTCATATCTCGCCGTTCGGTCTTGCCTTGATCATGGTCACGGATCGCGGTCTTGCGGGTCTCGCCTTCAGCGATACCGGCAATGAAAAGGCCTGCCTGGCGGATATGACCTGCCGCTGGCCGAATGCCGAGTTCATCGAGGACCCGCATGCGACGGCGCCTTACGCGGCGCGTATCTTCGAGCGATCCAACTGGTCGAGCGACCAGCCGTTGCGCGTCGTGCTGATCGGCTCGGATTTCCAGCTGCGTGTCTGGGAAAGCCTCTTGAAGATCCCCATGGGCCGCGCGGTAACCTATTCCGACATCGCCAAGGATATCGGCCAGCCGACGGCGATGCGGGCAGTCGGCGCAGCGGTCGGCCGCAATCCGATCTCTTTCGTCGTGCCGTGCCATCGTGCGCTTGGAAAGAATGGACAGCTCACCGGCTATCACTGGGGGCTGACGCGCAAACGGGCGATGCTGGGTTGGGAAGCGGGGGATGCTTGAGGGATTGCTGCAATAGGCTTTGAGTCTTTGGGGGGTGCACACGTTCAGCGGATTCGACGCCGACGATGGGGTGCCTTCAAGCCGCCTTCGCCAAAGCCATCTGCAGCAGCGCCTTGGCAGCACTTTCATCGGTGATCAAAGTATTGCAGCCGATGCGCTTGATGGTGGCGCTGATTGCCTGGGCGCGGTGGGCGCCGCCGGAGGAGATCACGATGTGCTTGGCTTTCTTCAGCGTATCGAGATCGACGGACATGACCCGCTTGTTGATGGGGTGATCGACGGAATTGCCCTCGGCGTCGAGGAAGTTGAACATGGTGTCGCAGACGCAGCCCATTTCGATCAGCTCTTCCAGCTCGCGCTTCGAGATGAAGCCTTCCGACAGTGAGGTCGATTGCGGGCCGATGTCGCCGCAGCTGACGATGGCGAGGTCGAGGTTTTCCGCCAGCCGGTAGATGGCTTCCAGCCCGCATTTTTCGATGAGATTGCGCTTGGTCTCGACGGAGTCGACGAGCAGCGGTGCGAGGAACATATAGCATTCCGCGCCGAGCTGGCTTGCCAGACGCCACGTGTAGTCGATCGGGTTGGTCTGGTGGACGGCAACGATGCCGCCGAGCAGGGAGACCACCTTGCAATTGTCGCGGCGGGTCGGGCGGAAGCTTGCGAGCGAAGCGGTCATCGTCCGGCCCCAACCGACGCCGATCGTATAGTTGTCGGGGATGGCTTCCGTCAGGAACTGGCCGAGCGCCAGGCCGACGCTCTTTGCCTGGGCGTTCACATTGCCGCCGGCCGGCTCGGGAACGACGATCGCTTCATCGAGTCCATAGGTGCGCTCGAGCTTGATCGCCAGTTCCACGCAGTCGTCTATGCCTTCGGTAATCCAGATCTGCACCTCGGCACGACGCATCGCCTCATCCAGCAGGCGGATGACAGTGGTGCGGCTGATGCCGAGCTGCTCGGCGACATCCTTCTGCGTCAGGCCCTGGTTGTAATAGAGCCAGGCGGCGCGAAGCCTCAGGGACGAGGTCTCCGAATAGGCGGTATGTGTTCCGCGTCTCAGTTTGGCCACAGGTCCTCCGGCAAGATTGTCGCACGCGTCATTTAACGTCATGATCCGCCTCAGAGCGAAATGTGGCTATGGCGGATGACAGGAGCAGGCGAGATCGGCTCTTCTGCTGCCGATATTCTATGACATGAAACTTATGTCAATCGAATTGCACAAATGTCCTTGACTTTTCGGTGCGAGATTGCTGATAGTCGGTGCTGAGGAATTCGGTCTTGTCCAGTCGAGGAGGACAATGTGCGAGTGCTGCTGAGAGCAAGTGCCAGGCCGGACAGGGAGCCATATAGGGCGCCCGATGCCGGTGGAAAGCTTGTTTTCGGAAGGTTGTCTCCTCATCGCTCGGCCGTTCACCGGAAATGGAACTTTCGCTCTTTTTATCCCGTTACCGAAACATAGGAGAAGGAAGGCTGCGCTCCCCCTGACGCCTTCGGTCCCGTCCGACGAAAAGACCGGATCTGCCGCCCGATATCTCCCACCCAGATGGGCCTCATTCAACAAGGATACCTGTTATGACTTCCAAGCTTGATCAACTCCGCGCCATGACGACGGTCGTGGCCGATACCGGCGATATCGAGGCAGTCGCTCGCCTGAAGCCGGTGGATTGCACCACCAACCCGACGATCGTGTTGAAGGCGCTCGGTACGCCGATGTTCGCCGACGCGATCAAGGAAGCCGTCGCCTGGGGCAAGAAGCAGGGCGGTGCCTCCGAAGCCATCGTTGCTGCCGTTGCCGACCGTCTGGCAATCTCCGTCGGCGCAGCGCTTTCCGGTCTCGTTCCGGGCCGTGTCTCGACCGAAGTCGACGCCGACCTCTCGTTCAACACCGAAGCCTCGCTCGCCAAGGCCCGCGCCATCATCGCCTCCTATAAGGAACGCGGCATCGAGCGCGACCGTATCCTCATCAAGCTTGCTTCCACCTGGGAAGGCATCCGTGCCGCCGAAGTGTTGCAGAAGGAAGGCATCGACTGTAATCTGACGCTGCTCTTCAGCAAGGCCCAGGCGATCGCCTGCGCTGACGCCAAGGCATTCCTGATCTCGCCCTTCGTCGGCCGTATCCTCGACTGGTACAAGAAGTCGACCGGCAAGGACTACACGGCCGAGGAAGATCCGGGCGTCATCTCCGTTCGCGACATCTACCACTACTACAAGGCCAACGACATCAAGACGATCGTCATGGGCGCCTCCTTCCGTAACACTGGCGAAATCGAAGCGCTGGCCGGCTGCGACCGCCTGACGATCAGCCCGAACCTGCTCGACGATCTTTCCAAGGACGAAGGCAAGCTGGAGCGCAAGCTCTCGCCGGAGTCCAAGGGTTCCGTCGAAAAGATCGCCGTCGACGAGAAGACCTTCCGCTGGATGATGAACGAAGACGCAATGGCAACCGAGAAGCTTTCCGAAGGCATCCGCGCCTTCGCCAAGGACCTCGGCACGCTGCGCGCCATGGTCAGCAAGGAACTGCAGCTCGCTGCTGCTTGAAGGTGAGATTGGCTCTCTCTTTGGGGAGTTATGATTTGAGAGGGGTGTCGCAGGGATGCGGCGCCCTTTTTGTTTTGGGTGATAGGTGGAGACTTTGAGTTTGCCGCCAGAGGGGGAAACCTACGTCAGAAACTCCGCCCTGACCTTCTCCGACTGCCCACCGATGGTCGGCGCCGCTATCCCATTCCTCGCACGGATGCCATTCACTCGGATCGGGCTTGCCGTCGTGCGCACGGAGGTGCCGTCGTCGCGTGTCACCGTCTGCAGCATGTCGAGCTTACGGAAGGCAGCACTCTGTAGCAGTTTCGGCCAATCCAGTACCTCGGCCGCCCAGATATCGGCGGGCTCGAGGATGGCGAGCCATTCGCGAACGGTTTTCTCCCGCAGCCGGCTCGCGATCATGGTCTTGATTTCGTCGCGACGCTGGAAGGCGTCATCAGGCGTGTAGTTGACGAGTGCCGGCAGGTCGAGCAGCGGTGCGAGTTTTTCCAACGGCATCATCGCCAGCGCCAGCCAGCCATCGGCGCAGCGATAGACGCCGTAGGGGGCGGCGAGATAGGCGTGGGCATTGCGCACGGCGGATTTCTGCGGCAGGCGGCCGCCGTCATTCAGGTGCGTGGTCAGCACCTCGAACTGGAAATCGACCATCGCTTCCAGCAGGCTCGTTTCCACATGCACGCCGTGCCCGGTCACGCTGCGCCGTACGAGCCCGGCCAGGATTGCCTGGACGAGGAGATTGCCGGCCAGCATGTCGGCGACGGCAAGCCCGAAGGGCACAGGCCCGTCATCGGCCTCGCCGTTCAGCCACATGACGCCGGAGCGGGCCTGGGCCAGCAGATCCTGCCCGGGGAATTGGCGCCATTCGTTATCGGGGCCGTATCCGGTAATGCTGCCATAGACGATGCGCGGGTTGATCGCGGCAACGGAGGTGTAGTCGAGGCCAAGCCGTTCGATGACGCCGGGGCGAAAATTCTGGATGATGACGTCGGCCTTGGCGATCAGCGTGCGCAGTTCCTGTAGATCGCTCGCATCCTTCATGTTGAGGGCAAAGCTCTCCTTGCCGCGATTGATGGCGTGAAAGAGCGTGGAATCGCCACCGATCTCGGTATCGCTGAGATAGAGCCGGCGGCAGAGATCGCCGCCGTCAGGCCGCTCGATCTTGATGACGCGCGCGCCAAGGTCGCCGAGGCGCAGGGCGGCCATCGGGCCGGCAAGAAACTGGCTCATATCCAGCACGATAATGCCGGAGAGCAGGCCCTCTTCGTTATCTTTGGTCATGTCAGACTTTCAGCGGCGGCGCATCCGCCGGCCGGCCGTTCTTGTAGCGCACCGTCTGGATATGCTCGCAATAGAGCACCAATTCGCCGTCGCCCTTGAAGACTTCATAAGACGAGCGGATCAGGCCAAGCTCGGCATATTTCGGCTGCTTATCCAGATTGGTGCGGATGGTGTAGATGGTGTCGCCGATAAAGGTCGGCTTGATGAAGCGCAGCTTGTCGTAGCCATAGGAGAAGGCGTTGACGCAATTGGTGGCGACAAGCCCGAGGCCGGCGGAAAAGACGAAGGCGCCGGCAACCAGCCGCTTGCCGAACAGCCCTTCGGTTTCGGCAAAGATCTGGTCGCTGACATAAGGATGCATGTCGAGCACCAGCGCGTTGAACTGCTGGGATTCACCTTCGGAAATCGTGCGACGCAGCGAGCGGATCTTGTGGCCGACTTCGAAGTCCTCATAGAACCAGTTTTCGGCGTTCCAGACCGGGATCTCGGCGTGATCGGCCGGCATGGTTTTCGGATGGGTGCTGGATACGCCGACGGTGGCGGTCATGGCATTCACTTTCGATGGAAAACCTCCGGTTTCAGAGAGACCAGAGGCGCTTGGCATTGAGGTGATAGAAGCTGTTGCGTTCGTCAGCGCTTACGCCCTGCATCAGCGCATGAGTGGCGGCGACCCAGGTGGAGAGATTGCCGCCGAGCGTGCAGACCGGCCAGTCGCTGCCCCAGATGACGCGATCCCAGCCGAAGCTTGCGATGCAATGTTCGACGAAGGGACGCAGCGTTTCCGGCGACCAGCTGTCCGGGTCCGCATAGGCGACGACGCCAGAAATCTTCACGATGACATTGGGCCGCTTCGCAACCTCCTTGATCCCCGCCGACCAGCTTTCGCTCAAGCCGTCCTTCACGGCCGGCACGCCGCAATGGTCAAGGATGAAGCGGACGTTGGGATTGAGGTCGGCGAGTGCGATTGCCTTGGATATTTGGTGCGGCAGGACGCAGAGATCGAAGGTGAGGCGGGTATCGGCGAGCCGCTTCAGGTTCTCGCGAAACAGCGCGCCTTCAGAGACATCGTCAGGCACGACATGCAGCACCCGTCGGAAACCTTTAACGAAGGGATCGGCAAGCACGCGCTCGAGATAGGCGGGAAAACTTGTGCTTTCAGGACGGCAGGCGGCGATGGCACCTCTCAGCAGGTTGCCGGGTTCGTGGCTCAAGCCTTTGACGTATTCGGTTTCCCGCTCGATATCGTCTTCGGTGACATCGACTTCCATGTGAAGCGTATCGGTGATCCCAAGACGCTTGGCTTCGCGTGCATAGTCTTCGTAGAGGCTGTCGCGATTGAGTGCGCCGGCGTCGGCCAGCCAGGGATAGGCGAGCTTTTTCCGGTCGACGATGTGCAGATGGCTGTCGAAAAGCATGGTGTTCCTCCCATACCTGCTTGCCCAACATATACTCACATAAGAATAGTTTATTCAAATAAAAATTATAGCTCGGCTTTATCGACCGTGCCGGCCACCGTTTCGGAGATCTCCTTGGCCGCTTCCCTTACATATTCGACCACCTGTTCGCGCGTCGGTGCCTTCGAGTTCACAGGCTCGATATAGGGGCAGGTCAGCGCCGCCAGCGCATTGCCGTCCATCGCCAGCACGGGCGCGGAGATATTGTGGACGCCGCTCGTCTGCAGGCTGCTCATGGTTTCGAAGCCCTTTTCGCGGATGGCCGAGAGCTTCTCTTCGAGATCGGCGGGCGGTTCTTCCGGGTCTTGCTCCTGACGTCTCTGCTCGTTGATCATCATCTGGCGCTGCTTGGCATCCTTGAATGCCAGGAGAATGTGGCCGGAGCCGGTATTGTAGAGATTGATCTGCGCGCCGACGCGGATGGAAATGCCCCAATAGGTCGGTGAATCCTGCTGGGCGATGACGACGACCGAGCCGCGGTCGTAGATCGCCAGATGGCACGCCTGCTCGGCGCGGTTGGAGAATTCGCGCATCAGCGGCGTGGCGAAGGAGACGAGGCGGCGAACCGGCGCATGATAATGCGCGAGGCCGAAGAGCTTCAGCGTCAGATAGAAGCGGTCGCCGTCCTGTCGCTGCACATAGCCGCGTCGCACCAGGCGATCGAGCATGCGATAGAATTCGTTGGGGCTCTTGTTGAGCGCCTTGGCGATTTCGGCCTGCGTCAGGCCGCCATCGATCGTCGCCAGCAGCTCCAAAATGTCGAGCCCCTTGTCCAGCGCCGGTGCGCGGTAGCGATCACTGTCGTCTTCTATGCTCATCAACAAGTCCCCGTGCGAAGAAATATGAATCATCATTCATATATGAATGAAGGCATTTTACAAGCGCGCGATCACGGCTTGACGGCCAATGAATAAGATGTTTACTTATAAATCATTGATCCATATTTGGGTCTAGAGGGCAATCGGACAAGGGGTCCGAGCTTAAGGGAGGAAGTTCGATGAGGAATTGGAGGGCCGGTCTTGTTGCCGGCACGATGGCATTGCTTGCCGGCACAGCGGTTTTCGCCGCCGATCTGCCGGGCAAATTTCCGGGTGTGACGATCGACGCCAAGCTCATCGGCGGTCAGCAATATGAGCCGCTTTACGCGCGCATTGCCGAGTGGGAGAAGGAAACCGGCGCCAAGGTCAACATTCTGTCGAAGAAGAACCACTTCGAGCTCGACAAGGAAATCAAGTCGGACATGGCCTCGGGTAGCATCTCCTGGTGCGTCGGTTCGAACCATTCGTCCTTCGCGCCGCAATATCCTGACCTCTACACCGATCTTTCGAAGCTGCTGCCCAAGGAAGAAATCGCCCAGTTCGTCGATTCCACAATTCAGGCCTCGACCATCGATGGCCGTCTGATCATGCTGCCGCGCGCTCAGTTCGACGTTTCGGCGCTCTACTATCAGAAGAGCCTCTATAATGATGAGGCCAAGAAGACGGCGTTCAAGGCGAAATATGGCTACGATCTGGCGCCGCCGAAGACCTGGAAGGAAGTCTCCGACCAGGCGATCTTCTTCTCGAACCCGCCGAATTTCTTCGGCACGCAGTTCCCCGGCAAGGAAGAGGCCATCAACGGCCGCTTCTATGAAATGCTGGTTGCCGAAGGCGGCGAATATCTCGACAAGGACGGCAAGCCTGCCTTCAATTCCGAAGCCGGCGTGCGTGCGCTCGATTGGTTCGTCAACATGTACAAGGCCAAGGCCGTTCCGGCCGGCACGACCAACTACCTGTGGGACGATCTCGGCGCTGGTTTTGCTTCCGGCTCGATCGCGCTCGATCTCGACTGGCCGGGCTGGGCGACCTATTTCAACGATCCGAAATCCTCTAAGATCGCCGGCAATGTCGGCGTCGTCGTGCAGCCTGTCGGTTCCTCCGGCAAGCACACCGGCTGGTCCGGCCATCACGGCTTCTCGGTCACCGAATCCTGCGCCCACAAGGATGCGGCCGCTTCGCTCGTCTGGTTCTTGACCAACGACGATTCACAGAAGCTCGAAGCCGCCAACGGCACGCTGCCGACCCGCAAGGCGGTCTGGGATTGGGATATCCAGCAGGCTGCTTCCGACCCTTACAAGAAGGAAGTGCTGAGCACCTTCCAGGAATCGATGAAGTACGCCTTCCCGGTTCCGCGCACGCCGCAATGGATCGAGATTTCCAACGTCGTCTATCCTGAACTTCAGGCCGCCATTCTCGGCGACAAGACTTCCAAACAGGCGCTTGATGCTGCTGCCCAGAAGGCAACCGATGTCCTGAAGGATGCCGGCGCGCTCTAAGCGATGCAATCGAAGTCCCGCGCTTCGAGGAGCGCGGGACTTTCCAAAATTGACTTCGAGAATCGCTTTTGATCGGCACCGCGAGGCGTCATCGGCGCTGCCGGCTTTGTGCCGGGTCTCGTCCCAAGCAATCCATTCCACGCAGTCCGGGCCACGCTGCCGAGGAATGCCGACAGGTGCAAACCATGCTCAAGAGAATATCTCCACCGGTCCTGCTTCTTCTTCCGGCGATCATCGTCCTTGTGGCGGTGGTTCTGTTTCCGCTGCTTCTCTCCTTCTATTCCAGCTTCACGCCATTTCGCCTGACTAGGCCGGCCACACTCTTTACCTTCATCGGCCTGCGCAACTACATGCGCATCCTGACGGATCCGGTGTTTCTGGCCGCTTTCGTCCGCACCGTGGTGCTGCTGACGATCGCGCTCAATCTGGAAATGCTGCTTGGTCTCGGACTGGCTTTGCTGGTCAACAAGGCGACGCATGGCAAGCGCGTGCTGCGCACGCTGATGATGTTTCCGATGATGTTCTCGCCTGTCCTCGTCGGCTTCCAGTTCAAATTCATGTTCAACGACAATGTCGGCATCATCAACAATGCCCTGCAATCCCTCGGCATTACGGAAACGGCCATACCCTGGCTGATCGACGGCAATCTGGCGCTGTTCTCCATCGTGATCGCCGAAGTCTGGTCTTCGACTTCGGTCTTTGCCATCCTCATTCTCGCAGGCCTGCTCGCCATGCCGCAGGAGCCGGTCGAGGCCGCCAAGGTCGATGGCTGCACCAGCTGGCAGACCTTCCGCTACGTCACTTGGCCGTTCCTGATGCCCTTTGCCTTCATCGCCATGACGATCCGTTCGCTCGACGTCGCCCGCGCCTACGACATCGTCAAGATCATGACGGATGGCGGGCCGGCACGGCGCACGGAGCTGATCTGGACGCTGGTCGGGCGCACCGCCTATGCCGATGCGCAGATGGGTCTCGCCAACGCCATGGCCTATGTCTCGATCATCCTGTCGATCGCTTTCACAGTCTATTTCTTCCGTAAGCTGGCGCTTGCCCGCACCCAGATCGGAGCGGAGTGGTAATCATGGATCGCAACGCTCAACAACGCCTGCAGCGCCGCCTGTGGAAAGTCGCCTATCTTATCGGCCTTTTCCTCGCGATGCTCATCATCTGCCTGCCCGGCTTCTGGATCGTTATCAGCTCGCTGCGCCCGACCGTGGAGATCATGGCAAAGCCGGCGGTCTGGATCCCGCAGGAGCTGTCACTGGAAGCTTATCGCGCCATGTTCAGCGGCGTGGGGCAGGGCGGCATTCCCGTTTGGGACTATTTCCGCAATTCGCTGATCATCTCCATCACCTCGACGGCCATTGCGCTCGTCATCGGCATGTCCGGGGGCTATGCCTTCGCCCGCTTCCGTTTCGCAGGTAAGTCGGCCGTGTTCCTCGGGCTGATGCTGACGCGCTCCGTGCCCGGCGTGGCGCTCTCATTGCCGCTGTTCATGGTCTATGCGCGGCTCGGGATCATCGACACGCATTTCGGCCTGATCCTCACCTATGTCGCGCTGAACGTGCCCTTCACCATCTGGCTGATCGACGGCTTCTTCCGGCAGGTGCCGAAGGATCTTGCCGAAGCCGCGCAGATCGACGGCTGCACACGCTGGCAGGCCTTCTGGCAGGTGGAATTCCCGCTTGCCGGACCCGGCATCGCATCCGCCGGCATCTTCGCCTTCCTCACCTGCTGGAATGAATATGCACTGGCCTCGCAGCTGACGCGTTCCGTCGATTCCAAGACGCTGCCCGTCGGCCTGCTCGATTATACGGCCGAGTTCACCATCGACTGGCGCGGCATGTGCGCACTCGCGGTCGTGATGATCATTCCGGCACTCGCTCTCACTTTCATCATTCAGAAGCATCTGGTGTCGGGTCTGACATTCGGTGCGGTCAAAGGTTGATCTCAATGGCTCAGGTTTCCCTTAAAAAACTCGTCAAGCGCTATGGTGCGCTGGAAATCGTCCACGGGATCAATCTCGACATCGCGGACAAGGAGTTCATCGCGCTCGTTGGCCCGTCCGGCTGCGGCAAGTCGACGACGCTGCGTATGATCGCCGGCCTGGAGGAAGTCTCCGGCGGCACGATCGAGATCGGCAATACCGTCGTCAACGACCTGCCGCCGCGCGATCGCAACATCTCGATGGTGTTCCAGTCCTATGCGCTCTATCCGCATATGACGGTGCGCGAGAACATGGGCTTCTCGCTGAAGATCGCCAAGCAGCCGCAGGCGGAGATCGACAAGCGGGTGAACGAGGCTGCCGCCATTCTTAGCCTCGAAGCCCTGATGGATCGGCGCCCGGCGCAGCTTTCCGGCGGTCAGCGTCAGCGCGTCGCCATGGGCCGCGCCATCGTGCGCCAGCCGGAGGTCTTCCTCTTCGACGAGCCGCTGTCGAACCTCGACGCCAAGCTGCGCACACAGATGCGCACCGAGATCAAGAAGCTGCATGCCAAGGTGCAGTCGACGGTGGTTTACGTCACGCACGACCAGGTCGAGGCCATGACGCTTGCCGACCGCATCGTCATCATGCGCGATGGTTATATCGAACAGGTCGGCACACCGGACGAAGTGTTCAAGCGGCCCGCCACGCGCTTTGTCGCCGGCTTCATCGGTTCGCCGCCGATGAACATCGAGGAGGCGACGCTGAAATCAGGCGAACTCATCTTCAAGAATGGCGACCGTCTGCCGCTGCCGGGCCAATTTGCCGGCAAGGTCAGGGAAGGCGAGACGGTCGCTTTCGGTCTCCGGCCCGACGACATCTTCCCCACCGGTCACGGCCTGCGTTCGGGCGCGGAATCCGCCGTCTACGAACTGACACTGCCCGTCGCCATCACCGAACCGCTCGGCAATGAAACGCTCGTCTTCGTCGAATTTGCCGGGCGCGAATGGGTGACGCGCATGCTCAATCCGCGCGCGCTGAAGAGCGGCGAACAGCTGAAGATGAGCTTCGACCTTAGTCAGGCGCATCTCTTCTCCGTCGAAACCGGCAAGAGCCTCGCAAACTAAGGAATCGCTCCGTGGCCCGTATCGAGAAAATTGAATTGCGGATGGTCGATCTGCCGCCGAAGGTGAAGCGGACGGATGCGATCCAGAGCTTCGTTAGCCAGGAGACGCCGATCGTCACCATCACCGACAGCGACGGCGCTGTCGGCACCGGCTATAGCTATACGATCGGCACCGGCGGCTCCTCCGTCATGCGGCTGCTCTCCGACCATCTGGTGCCGCTTTTGATCGGCGAGGATGCCGATCGCATCGAGGCGATCTGGCATAAACTGGAATTCGCCACGCATGCGACGACCATCGGTCCCATTACGGCGCTGGCCCTTGCGGCGGTCGACACCGCACTTTGGGACCTGCGGGCCAAGAAGCAGAACCTGCCGCTCTGGAAGCTTGCCGGCGGCGCTAGGGATCGTTGCCCGCTCTACACGACCGAGGGCGGCTGGTTGCATATTGAGAAGGAAGCCCTGGTCGAGGACGCGCTGCAGGCGAAGGCCAAGGGTTTTTCCGGCTCGAAGGTGAAGATCGGCAAGCCGCATGGCTCGGAGGATTACGACCGATTGGCCGCGATGCGTCTGGCGCTCGGGTCCGGCTTCGAGATCATGACCGACTGCAATCAGGGCTTTACCGTCGACGAGGCGATCCGCCGGGCCGCACGGCTGAAGGAGCTGGATCTCGCCTGGATCGAGGAGCCGCTGCCGGCTGATGATCTCGATGGCCATATCCGGTTGACACGATCGACGCCGACGCCGATCGCGGTTGGAGAATCCATGTATTCGATCCGGCATTTCCGCGAATATATGCAGAAGGGTGCCTGCTCGATCGTGCAGGTGGATGTTGCCCGCATCGGCGGCATCACCCCCTGGCTGAAGGTGGCGCATGCCGCCGAGGCCTTCGATATTCCGGTCTGCCCGCACTTCCTGATGGAGCTGCATGTCAGCCTCACCTGCGCCGTGCCGAACGGCAAATACGTTGAATACATTCCACAGCTCGACGACCTCACGACGAAGGGCATGGAAATCGTCGAAGGCAAGGCATTGGCGCCTTCGGAGCCCGGCATCGGCATCGCCTGGGACTGGGAAGCGGTGAAGGCGCGCTCGATCGGCGAATTTACCCGGGAAATCCACGGCTGAGGAGGAACGGACCATGCAGCGGATGGGAATGGTGATCGGCCTGGAGCCGGCCAAGATCGCGGAATACAAGGCGCTTCACGCGGCCGTCTGGCCCGAGATCCTCGCACTGATCTCCGAATGCAACGTCACCAACTATTCGATCTTCCTGAAGGAGCCGGAAAACCTGCTCTTCGGCTATTGGGAATATGTCGGCACGGACTTCGAGGCCGACATGCGCAAGATGGCCGCGAGCCCGAAGAACCAGGAATGGTGGTCCGTCTGCATGCCTTGCCAGAAGCCGCTCGAAACCCGCAAGGAGGGCGAGTGGTGGGCCATGATGGAAGAGGTTTTTCATCATGGGTGAGGCTTTCGACCCCAAATCCCTTCGCCAATGGTGGCCGAAGCCGTCGAAGCCGCGTCCGATCGTGATCTTCGGCGCCGGCAGCATCGTCGGTGACGCGCATCTGCCGGCTTACAGGCAAGGCGGTTTTCCAGTCGCTGGTCTCTACGATCCGAATGCCGAGAAAGCGGCGGCGCTTGCCACTCAATGGGGCATTCGCGCCTTCGCCTCCGAGGCAGAGGCACTTGCCGTCGAAGACGCAATCTTCGATCTTGCGACGCCGCCGGCTGTACATGCTGCGATCCTGTCGAAATTGCCGCGCGGCTCCTTCGCGCTGATCCAGAAGCCGATGGGCAGCGATCTTACCGGCGCCTCCGAAATTCTGCGGGTCTGCCGTGAGCGTGACATCAAGGCGGCCGTCAATTTTCAGCTCCGCTTCGCGCCGATGATGCTGGCGCTCTATGATGCCGTGAACAAGGGCTATCTCGGCGATGTCGTCGATTTTGATGCCTGGCTGGCGCTCGCCACGCCATGGGGGCTCTGGCCCTTCCTGAAAGGTCTGCCGCGGATCGAGATCGCCATGCACTCGATCCACTATCTCGATTTCATTCGCGGACTGCTCGGCAATCCGCAAGGGGTCCATGCCAAGACCATCGGCCATCCCAATCATGATGTCGCGCAGACCCGAACGGCGGCGATCCTCGACTATGGCGACAAGGTTCGTTGTGTGCTCTCGGTCAATCACGACCATGATTTCGGCCGCAAGTTTCAGGCCTGCGAGTTTCGCATCGCCGGCACCAAGGGCGCGGCCTATGTCAAGCTCGGCGTCAATCTCGACTATCCCAGTGGCGAGCCGGACCAGCTTTGGATACGTCCCGAGGGTGGCAGCGATTGGGTCGAGGTGAAGCTCGAGGGTGCCTGGTTCCCGGACGCCTTCGTCAACCGTATGGCCAACCTGCAGCGCTTCGCATCCGGCGAGGATCACGAGTTGATCGGCTCCGTTGAGGATGCCTGGCAGACGATGGCGCTTGTCGAGGCCGCTTATCAGTCGAGCGCCGCACCGGCGACGCCGATCGCAGAACTTCCAAAGGCTTGAGGAATGGCAGAGCAAACGATCTATTTCGAAGACTACGAACTCGGTCATGTCAGGGTGACCACGGGACGGACGATTACCGAGACCGATTTCGTTGTCCATGCGGGTCACACCGGTGATTTCTTCCCGCATCATATGGACGCGGAATTCGCCAAGACCTTGCCCGGCGGCCAGCGCATCGCGCATGGCACGATGATCTTTGCGCTCGGCGTCGGGCTCACGGCCTCGCTGATCAATCCCGTCGCTTTTTCCTATGGTTACGATCGGCTTCGTTTCGTCCGCCCGGTGCATATCGGCGATACGATCCGCACGCGCGTCACCGTTTCGGCGAAAGAGGATGATCCGAAGCGACCGACAGCCGGTCGCGTTGTCGAGCGCTGTGAGGTGCTGAACCAGCGAGACGAGGTCGTGCTTGCTGCGGATCACATCCTGGTCGTCGAGCGCAAACCGGCTGCGGAGAAGGCATAATGATAAAGCTTAAGGGAATGACCTGGTCGCATCCGCGCGGCTACGATCCGATGATTGCCTGCTCGAAGCAATGGCAGGAACAGACCGGCGTCGAGATCAGCTGGGAAAAGCGCTCGCTGCAGGATTTCGAGACCTTTCCGGTGGAAGAGCTCGCCGCGCAATACGACCTCATCGTCATCGATCACCCGCATGTCGGCCAGATTACGCGTGAAGACTGCCTGTTGCCGCTCGATGATCCCTCGCATGCGCAGGAAATCGCAGCGATCGCAGCCGGAACCGTCGGTCAGTCCTATCCGAGCTACAATTGGCAGGGCCGTCAATGGGCCTTTCCGCTCGACGCGGCGACGCAGGTGCAGGCCTATCGGCCCGACCGCCTGAGCGCGCCGGTCACAGATCTTGCCGAGTTCGTTGCGCTCGCTCTGGAAGGCAAGGCGATCCTGCCGATGCGGCCGCCGCATTCGCTGATGACCTTCATCTCGCTGGCGGCGCATCTCGGCACCCCCTGCAGCGTCGAAGGCCCGGATTTCATCGCCAAAGCCGATAGCGAAGCGGTGCTCGACTGGATGGCGCGGCTCGTCTCGGGAATGGATGCCAGCTGTTACGAGATGGACCCGATCGCCGTGCTCGATCTGCTGGGGCAAAAGGACAGCCCCTATGTGGCGTCCCCGTTCCTCTATGGCTACGTGAATTATTCCTTTGCCGGATTCAGACCGGCGCGTATCGCCTTTGCTGACATGCCCGTCATCGGCGGCCGCGCCCCGACCGGTTCGGCGCTTGGCGGCACCGGCATTGCCGTCTCGGCCCGCACACAGGCCCCGGAAGAGGCGAAAGCCTTTGCCCGTTGGATCGCGGGCGGGCCGGTGCAGGCAGGCATTTATGCAAGCGGAAACGGTCAGCCTGGCCATGCCGACGCCTGGGTCAGCGATGCGGTCAATAAGCCGGCGCTCGATTTCTACCGCAACACGCGCGCGACGCTCGAAGGCGCCTATGTGCGGCCGCGCCACGACGGCTACATGGTATTTCAAAGCGACGCATCCGAGGTGATTAGCGATGGACTGCGAACCGGCGAGCGGCATACAGTCCTTATCGACAAGCTCAACCGCCGCTTCGCGCAGTCCTTTGAGGCTTAGGAGAGGTTGGGCCAACTGGTTGTTATTGCATGATCTTGTCCGAAGCGCCGGCTATGCAACCGGCCGGATGGATGGGATCATAGTCCCGAGGAAAGGATCAGGATTATGGGTCACGGGTTGGAAGGCAGGAAGGTCGTCATCACGGCGGCGGGGCAGGGCATCGGCCGGGCATCGGCGGAGCGCTTCATCTCGCTTGGCGCGCATGTCTACGCCACCGACATTAACGAGCAGACGCTCTCGACGCTGGATGGCGCCACCAAGCATGTATTGAACGTGCTCGACAGCGCTGCGGTCAAGGCCTACGCCGAAGAGATTGGCCCGATCGACGTGCTCTTCAATTGCGCCGGCTTTGTGCATTCGGGCACCATCCTCGACTGCGAAGAGAAGGATTGGGACTTTTCCTTCAACCTCAATGCCAAGGCGATGTACACGACCTGCCGCACCTTCCTGCCGGGCATGCTGGAGAAGGGCAAGGGCTCGATCGTCAACATGGCCTCGGTCGCTTCCAGCGTGAAGGGCGTGCCCAATCGTTTCGCCTATTGCGCCTCCAAGGCCGCCGTCATCGGGCTTACCAAGTCGATCGCCGCCGATTTCGTGGCCAAGGGCATCCGCGCCAATGCCATTTGCCCCGGCACTGTCGACAGCCCCTCGCTGCATGAGCGGCTGCGGGCGACCGGCGACTACGACAAGGCGATGAAAGACTTCATCGCCCGCCAGCCGATGGGCCGCATTGCGACCGCCGAAGAGATTGCCGCGTTGGTGACTTATCTTGCCGGCGACGAAGCGGGTTTCACAACCGGCCAGACCCACGTCATCGACGGTGGCTGGACGGGCTAAGGGTTCATTTTCTCGATCGGAGGCTCCGTATTGCGGGACCTCCTTTTATTTGCCACTCTCGTCGGCGAAGCGTTGTTTTGTAAGACGATTTGCGATCGGGAGAGCGGCATGGATGCGCAGGGACATTTGCATCATTCCAGATGGCTCGTATTGTGGCGCAAGCACCATGTCATCGTGATTTCGGTGCTGGCCGGCGTCGCCGTCTTTTTGCTGCTGACATCCAGGGATTTCAATACCGGCAATCTGTTGGTCGCCTGGGATACGACTGCGGTCGTCTATATCGTCTACAGCCTCTTCAGGATGCTGACGGCCGACCCGCAGCGCATCCGCAAGCGCTCCGCCGATCTCGATTTTTCGGATGGATTCCTGCTGTTTCTATCGATTGCTGCCGCTCTTGCCAGCATCGGCGGCATTGCGCTGGATCTGCTTGGCGTCAAGGATGCCTCACCCGAAGTCGCGTTCTACCGCGTGATGATGGCGATCGTGACGATCCTGATATCCTGGACCTTCCTGCACACGCTGTTCACCATCCACTATGCGCACCGGTTCTACAGCATTCCAGGCAAGGGGCAGGGACTGAAATTTGCCGAGCCTCTGGAGGAGCCGATCTACTGGGACTTCCTCTACTTCTCCTTCACCATCGGTGTGGCGGCGCAGACGGCCGATATCGGCATTTCCACGGTATCGATGCGTAAGCTCGCGCTTCTGCACGCGATCCTGTCGTTCCTGTTCAATACGACGATCCTGGCGCTCGCCATAAACGTCGGGGCGAGCCTGATCTAGGCCCGCCCCTTCGACAGTCGTGGCTTATACCGTCACATGACCGCATTGCCGGCCATGACGGCCAGGATCAGGAACACCAGGAAGATGATCAGGAAGATGGCGAAGAGAACGCGCGCAATGGTTGCGGTCGCCGCGGACACGCCTGAAAAGCCGAAAAAGCCGCTGATCAGCGAAATCACAAAGAAAATGAGAGCCCATTTCAGCATTAGCAATCTCCTCTGCGTTGTACTTCATAAAGACGCGGGAGGAGGGCGAATTGTTCCGAAGGCGTTTCGGTTTTGGCGAGTTGCCGGTCTTTGGTGGATGCTGTGGCGGGTGGGGAGAGCGAGGATACCCCCCTCTGTCACTTCGTGACATCTCCCCCACAAGGGGGGAGATTGGTAACCCGCTGTGACCTCTCACATCTAAACTGGCATTGCACCTGCTGAAGTTAAGGCTGATTGTCTTTTGCAGGCTAGGCGGCATACCCCCAACGATCTCCCCCATGTGGGGGAGATGTCCCGATAGGGACAGAGGGGGGTACAGCGGTGCGGCAAACTCAAGAGAGCTGGTTTACCCCAACCCCTCTCACCCGTGATTGATCATCACATGCCGCACGGCGGTATAATCTTCGATAGCGTAGACTGACATATCCTTGCCGTAGCCGGATTGTTTCAGGCCGCCATGAGGCATTTCGTTGACCAGCATGAAGTGGGTGTTGATCCAGGTGCAGCCATATTGCAGGCGGGCTGCCGTCTGCATGCCGCGACTGATGTCCTTGGTCCACACCGAGGAGGCAAGGCCGTAGTCGCTGTCGTTAGCCCAGGTGACGGCATCGTCGGGATTGGTGAAGCGTGTTACGGAGACGACGGGGCCGAAGACCTCGCGGCGGACGATCTCGTCATCCTGCGTCGCGCCGGCGACGACGGTTGGAGCGTAGAAGAAGCCGCGCTCGCCGGAAATCTTGCCACCTGTCGTGATTTCCATGTGCTTGTGTTCGGCGGCACGGGTGACGAAACTTTCGACGCGGTCGCGCTGGCGCTTCGAGATCAGCGGGCCGATCTCGTTCTCGGTATCGTCGGCGAGATTGAACTTGATGCTGGACACGGCCGAGGTGAGATCGGCGACGAAATTGTCGTAGACCTTGGCGTCGGCATAGATGCGGCAGGCGGCGGTGCAGTCCTGGCCGGCATTGTAGTAGCCGAAGGTGCGGATGCCTGACACGACGGCGTCGATATCGGCATCGTCGAAGACGATGACGGGGGCCTTGCCTCCGAGTTCGAGGTGCGTGCGCTTGACCGTCTTGGCGGCGGCGGCCAGCACCTTCTTGCCGGTCGCGACATCGCCGGTGATGGAGACCATGCTGATCTTCGGGTGGTTGATCAGCGCGTTGCCGACGCTTTCGCCACGGCCAAGAATGACGTTGACGACGCCTTCAGGCAGGATATCCGCCAGCAGCTTTGCCATCTTCAGCGCCGTCAGCGGCGTCTGTTCCGAGGGCTTGAAGACCACGGTGTTACCGCCGGCAATCGCCGGCGCCAGTTTCCAGGCCATCATCATCAGCGGATAGTTCCAGGGCGCGATCGAGCCGACGATGCCGATCGGATCGCGGCGGATCATCGAGGTATGGCCGGGCAGATACTCACCGGCGACCGGGCCGTGCAGGTTGCGCACCGCGCCGGCAAAGAAACGATAGCAGTCGACGATCGCCGGGATTTCATCGTTGAGCACGGCGTTGATCGGTTTGCCGCAGTTCAGTGCTTCCAGCGCTGCGAAACCTTCGGCATCGCGCTCGATGGCGTCGGCGATCTTGAGGAGATAGACCGAACGCTGGCTTGGCGTCGTCTGCGACCAGCTTGTGAAGGCCTTTTCGGCGGCATCGACGGCGGCATCGATCTGGCCGAGCGAGGCCTCCGGCAGGGCCAGCACGGTCTCGCCCGTCTTCGGGTTGAGGACGCGTTCCTCCGTCTCCGTGCCGGCTTCGAAGCGGGAGCCGATCAGCATTTGAGTATCCATTATTCTCTCCCTTTCATTTGCCGCCGCCGGCGATCTGATCGCCGTCGCGGGTAAGATAGTAGGCTGCCAGGATCGGCAGGAAGGTGACAAGCACGACGACCATGGCGACGACGTTGGTGACGGGTCGCTGACGCGGGCGGATAAGTTCCTCCAGCATCCAGATCGGCAGCGTCATCTGCTGGCCGCCGGTGAAGGTGGTGACGATGACTTCATCGAAGGACAGCGCGAAGGCAAGCATGCCGCCGGCAAGCAGCGCCGTGCCGATATTCGGCAGGATGATGTGCCGGAAGGTCTGGAAGCCATCGGCACCAAGATCCATCGACGCCTCGATCAGCGAGCCGGAGGTGCGGCGAAAGCGGGCGACGGCATTGTTGTAGACCACGACGACGCAGAAGGTGGCATGGCCGAGAACGATGGTCCAGACCGAGAAGGGGATATCGAACAGGCTGAAGGCCGAGCGCAGCGCAATGCCGGTGATGATGCCGGGAAGCGCGATCGGCAGGATGACGAGCAGCGAGATTGCCTCGCGGCCGAAGAACTTCGTCTGACTGACGGCGGCGGCGCAAAGCGTGCCGAGGATCAATGCGATCGCGGTTGCGACGGTTGCTACCTGGACGGACAGCGCCAGCGCCGACCAGACATCCGGCCTGTTCCAGGCGATGCCGAACCATTGCAGAGTGAGCCCCGGCGGCGGCCACTGATAGCTCTTTTCCTCTGTCGTGAAGGCATAGACGAAGATCAAGAGGATCGGCAGATGCAGGAAGAGCAGGCCGCCGCCGGCCGCGATCTTCAAGGGGAAGGAGGCGCGTTGGCCACGATCAGAGCGCATCGAAAGCTCCCTGTTTCTTGGCGATCCAGAGATAGATGGCCATGATGACGATCGGCACGACCGAGAAGGCGGCGGCCAGCGGCACATTGCCGGCGGTTCCCTGCTGCGTATAGACCGCCTGGCCGATGAAGAGGCGCGAGGAGCCGATGATCTGCGGGATGATGTAATCGCCTAAGGTCAGCGAGAAGGTGAAGATGGAGCCGGCGACGACACCCGGCAAAGCGAGCGGCAGCAGCACCGTGCGGAAGGTCTGGTTCGGCGTCGCGCCGAGATCGGAGGAGGCTTCGAGCAGGTTTGACGGCACGCGCTCGAGTGCGGCCTGGGTCGGCAGGATCATATAGGGCAGCCAGATATAGACGAAGACGAGGAAGGTGCCGATGTAGCTCACCGACAGCGAGTTGCCGCCGATGATGGGCAGGGCAAGCACGCCGTCGAGCAGCCAGCCGAGATGCAGCTTGTCGAAGATCCAGGTGAGGATGCCCTCCTTGGCGAGGATCAGCTTCCAGGCATAGACCTTCACCAGATAGCTCGACCAGAGCGGCAGCATGATGCCGAGATAGAACAGCGCCTTCCATTTGCCCTGCGCATAGCGCGCCGCGTAATAGGCGATGGGGAAGGCGACGAAGGCGGAGGCGAAGGTGACGAGAGCGGCCATGACGACCGTGCGCACGATGATATCGAAATTGGCTGTGTTCAGCAGCTGCGCATAAGTCGAGAGGGTGAACTGGTAGTTCACCATTCCCGAGAAATCGTCGATCGAGAAGAAGCTCTGCAGCAGCAACGCGATCAGCGAGCCAATATAGATGATGCCGAGCCAGAGCAGCGGCGGCGTCAACATCAGGAACAGCAGCAGCTTCGGGCGGCGCCAGAAGAGATCGGAGAGGCGGCCGAAGAAACCGCCGCGGCGCGGCAGGATCGAGGCCGGCGCCTGGCTCGACGAGGCGGGGAAGGCGGCGGCGTTCATGCGGCGTCGTCCATATAGTGGACATCTGCCGGCAGCCATGCGAGGCGGACGGATGTGCCTGAAACCGGAGCTAACTGCCCGGCGGGTACCGTCACATGCAGGCGGGTGCCATTTGTCTCCACCGAGAGGCGGGTGGCCGCGCCGAGGAAGCTCGTTGCCTTGACCGTCGCCGCGACGCCGCTCTCTTCGGTCAGGCGGATGGCCTCAGGGCGCAGGCTTGCCCAGCGCCGTTCGCCGCCAAGCGACGACATGGTTTCCGGGGCGATGACGTTGGAGGAGCCGACGAAGTCGGCGACGAAGCGTGTCTTTGGCCGCTGATAGATATCGTGTGGTGTGCCCTGCTGGACGATGCGGCCATCGTTGAAGACGGCGACGCGATCGGCCATGGACAGAGCCTCGCCCTGATCGTGGGTAACGAAGACGAAGGTGATGCCGAGCGCGCGCTGCAGGCTCTTCAATTCCTCCTGCATCTGCTCGCGCAGTTTGAGGTCGAGAGCGCCGAGTGGCTCATCAAGCAGCAGCACCTTCGGCTTGTTGACCAGCGCTCGGGCCAACGCCACGCGCTGGCGCTGGCCGCCGGAGAGCTGGCCGGGGCGGCGGGCGCCGTAGCCCGGCAGCTTCACCAACTCCAGCGCCTGTTCGGCGGCGCGCAGGCGCTCGACCTTGCCGACGCCTTTGACCATCAGACCATAGGCGACGTTGTCGAGGATATTGAGATGCGGAAACAGGGCGTAATCCTGGAAGACGGTGTTGACGTTGCGCCTATAGGGCGGGACGCCTTCGGCAGTCTCGCCGAAGATCTCGATATGGCCGCCGGTGGGCTGCTCGAAGCCGGCGATCAGCCTGAGGCAGGTGGTCTTGCCGGAACCGGAAGGGCCGAGCATGGCGAAGAATTCGCCGGGCGCGATTTCCAGATCGACGCGGTCCACAGCGCGGACCTGGCCGAAATGGCGCGACACCTGCTGGAAACGAACGGCGTTCATTGGTTTCTCCAGGGATATGCAGTGGTGTTTGATATCATGCCAGCCAAACCGACCAGGGCAAGTTTGCGGCGGAACCAACCCTCAAGGGGCCGGCGGGATCGCCGCTCCGCATTCGGAGCGGCGAAGGCCGATGCGGTTCGTTATCTGCCGCCGATCACGCCGATATAGTCTGAGACCCAGCGATGATAGGGCACGCATTCGCTCTGGGTGCTGCATTTCGCGACAGGCGTCTTCCAGAAGCGGATTTTGTCGAAGTGGTCGTAGCCGTTAGTCGCGCAACCGCTGTCAGTCAGCAGCTCATTGCCCTTGCAGGCTGCGGGAACCGAGGGCACGGCACCGAACCAGGCGGCGGCATCGCCCTGGACCTTTGCCTGCAGTGAATGTTCCATCCACATATAGGCGCAGTTCGGATGCTCGCTGTCGGCATGCAGCATGGTGGTATCGGCCCAGCCCGTCGTTCCCTCATCCGGGAAGGTGGAGGCGATCTTCTGCTTGTCCGATTGCAAGAGGTTGACCTGGAACGGCCAGGAACCGGAGGCAACCACGCCTTCGTTCTTGAAATCGTCGGTCTGGATCATCGCATCGTGCCAATAGCGGCTGACGAGCTTGCGCTGGCCACGCAGCAGCTCCAGTGCGGCCTTGTACTGATCTTCATTGAGTTCGTATGGGTCCTTGATGCCGAGTTCCGGCTTGTGCGCCATCAGGTAAAGGGCGGCATCGGCAATATAAATCGGGCCGTCATAGGCCTGGACGCGGCCCTTGTTGGATTTGCCGTCGGGCAGCGTCATCTCTTCGAAGACGACGTTCCAGCTCTTTGGCGCCTGACCCTTGAAGGCGTCGGTATTGTACATCAGCACGTTCGGCCCCCAGAGATAGGGCACGCCATAGTGGACGCCGTTGACCGTGTGCCAAGGGGCATTCTTCAGGCGTTCGTCAAGGTTCTTCCAGCTCGGGATCAGATCGGTATTGATCGGCTGGACGCGCTTGCCGGCCACGAGACGCAGCGATGCGTCACCGGAAGCGGTGACGAGATCGAAGCCGCCTTCGTTCATCAGGGCGACCATCTCGTCCGATGTTGCCGCGGTCTTGACGCTGACCTTGCAGCCGGTCTCCTTTTCGAAGCCCGTGACCCAATCGTAATTCTTGTCGCTTTCGCCGCGCTCGATATAGCCGGCCCATGCGACAATGCTGACGGCACCTTCACCCTTACCGAGCGTCTTCAACGGCTCGGCGGCAATGATCTGCGTGGCGAAACTTAAGCATGCGAGTGCGGCCGTGCATGATTTCAGCAGATGCTTCATCGGACTCTCCCGGTTTTTGAGCCTTGATCGTGTGGAGCCAGTGGCTGGCTTCTTGTTCCCGGAAGAAAAGGTGACGCGATTTCGCCGTATTCGCAAATTCATTTATCAGAAAGACGATATCGGAAATTCCGATTCCTAACCTTATGTGCGGGCGAGATCGAAAACCTCTGGCCGCAGATTTCCAGCCAGCATGAGGTGTTGCAGCGTGTAGGAAATGGAAAGGGCATCATCAAGCGCATCATGGCCCTTAAGGGGTGGATGCTGCACGCCATAGTAGAGGGAAAGCTCGTTGCTTGGCGTCTTCGCCAGATCCTCGACAGGCATTCCCGCTGCCAGCAGAAGCTTGACGGCATTGTCGAAGCGGTGCGCCGGAATTGGGGGCTGGATACCGGCGACATAGCAGCTGATCGCCATCATGTTTAGCTCGTCCTTGCCCCACGACCAGAGGCGGGCACCATCCGAAAAACGATCCAGCCCGGTGAGCGCATCCTGCAAGGAAACACCCTCAGATCTTATGCTTTCCTCGGTGATGCCGGTGAGGGTGGTGAAGAATGGGTCGAGCTTATATTGATCGCCGAACCTGTCGATCGGGCGAACATAGGCCTTGTAGCTGTCCAGGATCGCGAAATCGCCTTCGAGGCTGAGTTTGACAGCCCCGATTTGCGCGACGACCGGATCGGGATCATGGGCGGCACACCAGAGGCGGCGCTGCGATCCTTCGAGACAAAGGAATTCGCAGTCGAATATGATTGCGGTCTTCATGCTTCGCTCTCCATTTGCGGCAATCCTCGATTGCATTCGACTCGATTGGGGCGGAAGGGCGCTTTCTGCTATCGCTGCCGCCCCGAACGCATGCTTTCGGCGACGCCGACGAAGTCCCGGGCCGCCTGCGGCAGGCTGGAGCCCTTGCGCCAGACCATGCCGACCTGCACGACCGGCAGCGAGCCGGAGACGTCGCGGCTTTCGATGCGGTCGCCTTCCAGCGACCAGGGACGATAGACGAGATCCGGCAGTAGCGCGACGCCGGCACCGGTCGCAACCAGGCTGCGCACCGCTTCCACCGATCGCGTGCGGAAGGCGACGTGCGGGCGGGCGCCAAGGGCGGTCAAAAGCTTGCCGGTGTTTTCCTCGATTTCGTCGATGGTCAGCATGATCAGCGGTTCGCGGCTGATGTCGGCGACGCTGATGATATCGGCCGAGACGAGCGGGTGGCCCATCGGCAGCCAGAGGCGGTAGGGCGAGGTCTCGAGAATCTCGGCCTGCAAGGCCATGCGGTCGCGCAGATTGGAAATGACCATGACGGCGACGTCGAGCTCACCACCAACCAGAAGATGTTCCAGATAGCCGCCATTGTCCTCTATGGCGCTGACTTCGACGCCGGGGCAGGCGCGGCGGTAACGTGCCAGAAGATCGGACAGCACATAGCCGGCGACGAGCGATGTCACGCCGATATTCAGCGTGCCGCCAGACTCATTTTGTTTGCCGGAAAAGCTGGTGCGGGCGTCGGAAACGGTTGCCAGGATCTTCGTTGCGTGGCGCAGGAACTGGTGGCCGTTATGGGTGATGGACAGCCCGCGCGGATGGCGGTCGAACAGCTCGACACCAAGGTCGCTTTCAAGTTCCTTGAGGGCTTCGGTCACAGAGGATTGCGAGATGGACAGGTTCTGCGCAGCGCGCGTCACCGAGCCCTGTTCCGCCACGGCGACGAAGTATTGCAGCTGTCTCAAGGTGAAGGCCATGCCAAGGTTAGAGCATGTTCGCGGCGGGGAAGGCAAGCGCCCGTCATAGGTGTGAAAGTTTGGACCTTTTTTGGTAACGATGTCTAGGACAGCACAAGTTTCACCTCAGTTTTAAGTATTCCGAAACGCCAATTCCCTAACGTGAGGGTTGATCATTTTTGTCGGCTTGGAGTGGTCTATGCTGGAGCAGTTGGCGTGAGCGCCTTACTGCACATTTTCCGGATACCCCGGAAGTTTGTCGTCATGATCGGCGGAGTGGCCTTTCTCATAGGCTGCTCCGGCGTATTGGCGCTTTATATCGGTAAGGACAGGCTGCTCGGTCTCGCCTCCGCATCTCCTAACGGGCTTCAATGCACCGACGTCAATCTCGTCACGATCCGCAAGGACAACCGTTTCTGGGTTCGCAAATATATTCGTACCGAGCCGACTGACGGGCTGACGCGGGTCAGGACTGCGCTCCGCGTTGCCAAGGCTGTCTATCAGGAACAGAAACCGGATCTCGTTCAGGTTGTGGTTCTCGACAAGAATGGGCCGACGCTGCGTTCCGATCTGCGCGGCCGGGCGCTTGGCGCCGACGTCGTCTATGTGGCTCATCCCGACAGGCTTGTCGATGGTAGCTCCGAGGCACCGCTGACGGCACGCTACTACGATGGCGGTGCGAGCAATGCCGGCCTGTTTTATGGCGAGCAGATCAACATGATGCCGCAGGATATCGATGCGGCGATCGCCGGGTTGAAGAATCTAACCGACTGCGACAATGCGCTGGCGGCAGACAATGGCGGCGACGCCAAGAAGGACAAGATGAAGGCGGCGATCGCCGCGGAAGAGAAGGCTGCCGCAAATCAGGCGGAGGTCCACGATGCCAAGCCGCAGTTGCCGGAACCGAAATCGACCGGCAATGTGCAGCCGGGCTATGATGCAAACGGTGATTTCATCGGAGCCGATGCGGGGACCAAGGGAAAAAGCCCTTCACCGGGATTGGATCCGACCATGACGGGCGCTGCCGACCGCCGCTCGCCCGTCACCAACTGATCAGGACCGGCTTTGCATTATCGGGCGGGAAGGCAAGGCCTCATTCCGCCAGATGCTTCTCGCCGATAGCTTGATAAAGCGCGAAGAGCGCCTCATGAACTTCGCCCGCAAGGCGGTAGAAGTCGGGGTTCGCCAGGATTGCGGGGTGCTGCAGCAGCTGGTCGTCGGTCATGTCGAGCATGATCGACGCCGTGTGCATCGCCTCGTGGCAACCGAACGTTCCCGGCGCATATTGCGAGAGATCGATGTCGCCGAGCTCGGCAAGATCGGCCAGCCGCTGATGTTCGCTGTCGGCGTCTGCGGCCAATATCTCTTTATCCGTCATGATACGCACCTTTGGTGTTCGAAGGACCGGACCGGTCTCAATCCGCCTTGTTGCGGCGTGCCGGGAAGAGGATGATGTCGCGAATGGACGGCGAATTGGTCAACAGCATGATGAGGCGGTCCACACCGATGCCGAGACCGCCCGCCGGCGGCATGCCCTGATCGATCGCGTCGAGGAATTCCTCGTCGAGTTCCTTCTGCTTTTCGCCGCGCGCATGCGCCTGCTCGAGCTGCTCGACCATGCGGGCGCGCTGCTCTTCCGGATCGTTGAGTTCCGAGAAGGCGTTGCCGAGTTCCCAGGCGTTGCAATAGGTCTCGAAACGCTCGACGAGGCGCGGCTCGCCCGGCACTTCCTTGGCGAAGGGCGAGATGTCCTTCGGGAAATGCGTGACATGCGCCGGCTGGATCAGCGTGCCCTCGACCTTCTCTTCGAAGATGAAAGCGAGGCATTCGCCCCAGGTCGCATCCTTCTCGACGGCGAAGCCGGCCGCCTTGGAGGCAGCACGGGCTTCTTCGTCGGTCTTGATCGCCAGGAAATCGATGCCGGTCGCGTCCTTGACGGCGTCGGGCATCGGCACGCGGCGGAACGGACCCTTGAAAGAGATCTGCTTGTCGCCGAAGGCGAATTCGGTGCTGCCGTGGATCGACATGGCGAGCGTCGAGAACAGCCGCTCGACGAGGTCCATGATGTCCTCGTAGTCGGCATAGGCCCAATAACACTCCATCATGGTGAATTCGGGATTGTGCCGGGTGGAGACGCCTTCGTTGCGGAAGTTGCGGTTGATCTCGAACACCTTGTCGGTGAGACCGGATACCAGCGTGCGCTTCAGGAACAGTTCCGGCGCGATGCGCAGGTACATGTCGAGCTTCAGCGTGTTGTGATGCGTCTTGAACGGCTCGGCGGTGGCGCCGCCATAGACCGAATGCAGCATCGGCGTCTCGACTTCCATGAAGCCGTCATTTTCCATGAAGCGGCGGATACCGGAGACGATGCGGCTGCGCTGCTGAAAGCGGAGCTTCGATTCCTCGTTGGTCATGATGTCGAGATGGCGCTTGCGGTAGCGCAGCTCGATGTCGGACAGGCCGTGCCACTTTTCCGGCATCGGCAGCAGAGACTTGGTCAGCATGGTGATCTGCTGTGCGTTGATGGTCAGTTCGCCACGCTTGGTGCGGCGAACGACGCCGGTGACGCCGATGATATCGCCGATGTCGATCATGGGCAGCAGGGCGCGGGCCTCTTCGCCGGTCACATCCTTGTGGCTGAAGATCTGGATCTTGGCCGAGGCGTCGTGGAGATCCATGAACATGCCGGAATTGCGCGAGGAGTAGACGCGGCCAGCAACGGTGACGACGTCGGCGGTCTCCGTATCCGGCTCCAGGCCCTCGTATTTCGCGGCCAGTTCGGCATTGGTCATGGTCCGGTGGAAATGCGCCGGATAGACGTCGCCGATCTGCTCGCGCAGCAGCTTCAGCTTCTGCGCGCGAACTTCCGTTGCGTCGGAGGAGAGGGTGGCGGTTTCGGTCTTGTCGTTCATGGTTCTACGTCCGGTTCAATTCTTCGGGCCGACGAGGGTCGCAACGGTCTGGGCCGCCAGTTTCAGCCGCTGGCGCACGACCGAGCGGCCGAGGATCGCCATGCTATCGAAAAGCGGCAGGGAGCGCGAGGAGCCCGATACGGCGACGAAAAGCGGGGCAACGATGACCTTCAGCTTCTTGCCCATGCGGTCGGCGATGGCGCGCAGCTCGGCTTCGATCGTCTCGACATTCCATTCGAGGATCTTTTCGAGATCGGGCTGTACCGTATTCAGGATCTCAAGCAGTTCCTCAGGCGTCGACTTGATCCTGGCGAAAGCCGAAGGATCGAGGTTGAGATCGGACTTGAACAGGAAGCCGGTGAGATCTGGCAGTTCACCGAGCTTGGTGATGCGCGACTGCGACAGCTTCAGGCCTTCCTGCAGGCGACTGTTTTCCATGGCCCAAGTGAGGACGCGGTGCTGGAATTCCTCTTCCGAAAGCTTTTCGCGAATCCAGCGGCCGTTCAGCCAGTCCAGCTTCTGGATGTCGAAGATCGCGCCGGCCTTGGAGAGGTTTTCCGGGTCGAACTTTTCGGCGAGCTCGTCCATGCTCAAAAGTTCTTCGCCTTCGGCGATCTGGATGAAGAACAGGCCGAGGAAGTTCATCAGCGCCTCGGGGATATAGCCGAGTGCCGTATAATAGGAGATCGAGGTCGGGTTCTTGCGCTTCGACAGTTTCGACTTGTCGGCATTGCGCATCAGCGACAGGTGCATGAAAACAGGCGGTTCCCAGCCGAGATACTGATAGATCAGGATATGCTTCGGCACCGAGGCAAGCCACTCTTCGCCGCGCGCGACATGGGTGATCTTCATCAGATGATCGTCAACGACGTTTGCCATGTGATAGGTCGGCATGCCATCGGCCTTGAGCAGAACCTGCATGTCCACGGCATCCCACGGGATTTCGACATCGCCGTAAACGCCGTCATGGAACTTGCAGGAGCCTTCGGTCGGGATCTTCATGCGCACGACATGCGGCTCGCCGGCGGCAACGCGCGAGGTCACTTCCTCGGCCGACAGGTTCAGACAGTGGCCGTCATACTTCGGCGGCAGGCCGGCGGCACGCTGCGCCTCGCGCATCTTTTCCAGGCGCTCCGGCGTGCAGAAGCAGCGGAAGCCGTGACCAGCCGTGACGATCTGCTCGACGTAGGGCTTGTACATGTCCTTGCGGTCGCTCTGGCGATAGGGGCCGTAGGGGCCGCCGATATCCGGACCTTCGGACCATTTCAGGCCGCACCATTTCAGAGCGTCGAGAACCTTCGTCTCGAATTCCGGAGTGGAGCGGGTCGCGTCGGTATCCTCGATGCGCAGGATGAACTCGCCGCCGTGCTTCTTGGCGAAGAGATAGTTGAACAGCGCGATGTAAGCAGTGCCGACATGCGGCTCGCCGGTGGGGGAGGGTGCGATGCGGACGCGAACGCCTGAAGTGGTCATTTTGTTTGCCCGTCATAAAAGGCCGGGCCGCGCTCTGGATAAGCGCCGTCCAGCCGAAAATGTCTATCTGGATCAGGAAACCGGCCGGAAAAGGGCGTCTTGCCGCTTCTGTCAGCGTTTTCCGTATGGCTGGCCTTAGGCCATATTCAACGGGTGACGTCAAGGGAAACTGCGCCGCGAGAGCCGGCCGAGACACCGAGACGCCGTGCTGCATCGAAAAGAGCCGACCTTTCAAATTCACGAAGCATCTTTACTCTCCGTAAGGGTTTGGGGACAAAAGCCTTAAGCTTGCCGAATTTGATTTGCAATTTTCGCGGCAGTGGCGAAATAGGTCTTCAATCGTTCACCGCGAGGATACTATGAAGAAATTGATTTTGAGCTTGTTATTGACGGTCTCGATGGTCGACGCCGCCGCAGCCCAATCGACCATCACGCGCGACAGTTCCGCCCGTCTGATCGAGTCCTACCGCGCCTATATCGGCAACGACGATCTCTATAATTCCAAGGGCGAGCGCCTGACGGCGCCCTGGCAGATCATCCGCCAGGACCGCGCCAATTATCACGTCTATCGCCGCCGAGACCGTGGCGACCAGGGGGACAGCTTCTTCTCGCAGGCTTCCAATCGCCAGAATCTGGAAACCATGCTGGCCAACGGCAATATCGTCAACGGTGCCGGGAACCTCATCGTTCGCGGTAATGTCTGGATCAAAGTCGATATTTACGGACATGGCGACGTCGGTCAGTGGGTCGACATCCACGTCCAGGATTGATCAGTGTGATGAAAGCCGCATCTCATCAAAGGTGCGGCTTTCGCCATCAATGGCCGCCGGATGCCTTTTTCCGACGGTTGCGCGCCATCATGTTGAGCACTTCGACGAGGGCGGAGAAGGCCATGGCGGCGTAGATATAGCCCTTGGGAACATGCACGCCCATGCCTTCGGCGATCAGCGTCGTGCCGATCATCAGCAGGAAGGCCAGCGCCAGCATGACGATGCTCGGGTTCTTCTCGATGAAATTGGCGAGCGGGTTTGCTGCGACCAGCATGACCGTGACCGCGGCGATGACCGCGACGAACATGATCGGCAGGTGCGGCGTCATGCCGACGGCGGTGATGATGCTGTCGATCGAGAAGACCAGATCGAGCAGCAGGATCTGGCCGATGGCCGAGGCGAACGTAGAGGTCGTCGACTTGGCGATGAAATCCTCGCCCTGTTCCTGCGGATCGACATTGTGATGGATTTCCTTCGTCGCCTTCCAGACGAGGAAGAGGCCGCCGCCGATCAGGATCATGTCCTTCCAGGAGAAGCCTTGGCCGAAAAGTTCGAAGACGGGTTGGGTGAGCTGCACGATCCAGGCGACGGTGCCGAGCAAGGCAAGACGCATGACGAGGGCGAGACCGATGCCGATCTTGCGAGCCCCGTCGCGATGTTCCGGCGGCAGCTTGTTGGTGAGGATCGAGATAAAGATGAGGTTGTCGATGCCGAGGACCACCTCCATGACGACAAGCGTGATGAGCGCCACCCACGCGCCCGGGTCCTGTATCAGCCCCATAATATCCATTGACGATGCCCCCTTTGATCAGCATTCGCCGATGCTGACCCCCAGCCCGGCCTCTCCAGAATGGCCGTAATGTAAGGAGCGCCGTGGTTCGTACAAGCGCCGCCGCCATTTTCATGGCGGCGGGTGCATGTTCAGGCTTTCAGGGGTATCCAGATTTCCGTCACGCCCATGCCGGTGCGCGGATCGAAACGGTCGTCATAGCGTTCCATCATGTCGGGGGTGCCGGCATGATGCTGCCCGGATTGCGGCAGCCATTCGCCGAAGATCTGATGCACTGTGGCGGAGATGCCGGAGATATGACCGCGATGCGTGAAGATCGCATAGCGCTGCTGCGGCAGTTTCGTCGTCACGAACCCTTCGGGCAGGTCGTCTGCGGCGGAGACTTCGGCTGATGACATATAGCGGAAGCCTTCGCTGCCTTCGTCGGCCTGGGTGCAGACGCCATAGGCGACATTCCCGATCTGGCCGGGAATATGGCCGAAATGCTGATTGAATTTCTGCCAGAGCGAGGGGATCGCCTGTGTCGCTTCATAGGCATAGGTTTCCGCAAGGCCGGCAAGCAGCATTGCGGGGTGGGTCTCGAAACGCGGTGCGTCGAGCTTGGGAAGGCGGGTGTCGTCCATTCTGATCGGCTCCTGTAGAGCGAGGTTGCGAACGTGCCCTTGCTTGCGCAGGCTTTCCGGCGTCATGCCGAACTGCTCGCGGAATGCACGGGTGAAGGCCTCGTGCGAGCCGTAGCCGGCATCGAGGGCAACCTGGAGAATGGAGGAGGAGCCGTCGGTCAGTGCGAGAGCCGCCCCGCTGAGGCGACGGCTGCGGATATAGCTGCTGATCGAATGGCCTGTCGTCATGCCGAAGACGCGCGACAGGTGATAGCGCGATAGCCCGGCCGTTTCGGCGATCTCATCGAGCGAGATGTCGGATGAAAAATGGCTTTCGATAAACCATATCGCTCGTCCGATCGCGCTCATCATCAACTCCCCTGGTTGCCGGATCAGTCATAGGCTGCCGGCGGAAGCGATGCTTGATCGCCATTGCGGAGTTGGGGTGCCTCCGCTTGCCGGCAGTCTGGGAGGATCGTCAGCCTCGCTTCCGGTGATCGGTACCATAGGCCGCTAGAAAAACGCGCACGGCGCCGCGCACGACATAATCGATTTCCTCTATCAAAGGAGGCGCATCCATGTCGCCGAACAGTCGCAATTTGAAATAGCCGCCACTCGCCATCTCAAGGAATTGGCGCGCGGCCAGGTCGAAATCCTGTATCTCCACGCTGCCTGCCTCGGCCTTGCGCTCCAGAAAGCCGCGCAGCACCGTGCGCAGGTTGTCGGGGCCGGTGAAGAAGCGTTGACAGAGCGATGGCATGCGTTCGCGCACACCGATCACCGTCCGCATGGCGCTGATGGTCTTATCGGATGTGATGTGCGTCGCAAATACCTTGCCGAATTCAAGGAGACTGGATGCAATGTCGGCGTCATCGGCAAGAGCGGCACGCACGATTTCGACGAAATGCGCGCGTTCGCTGTTTACGATGGCGGCGAACAGGTCTTCCTTGTTGGCGAAATAGACGTAGAGAGTGCCTTTGGAGACGCCCGCTTCGCGGGTGACGTCGTTCATGCTCGCCGCGTCGAAGCCCATTTTCATAAAGACGCGTTTAGCGCCTTCGAGAATCTGCTGGCGTTTGACCGGATCTTCGCCCGCCGCCCAACGTCCACCGGAACCTGGCGCGGGCGCGTTCAACACAGCGGCATTTTGCGATTCGTGTTTCATCGTCTCCTTCACTCGATCATTTTTTCTGAATCTTAAACAGATTCGCCAAATAAATCGAACCGCTCAGTTCGATATCTCTTGATATGGAATGAAAAAGGCTCTATGTCAATTGAACCGAACCGTTCGGTTCGATTATTTTACCCAGATTTTCGGTGGTAGGGAAATGTCGTCAAGTCATGGAAACAATGTAGCGCGTATCGTGAGCGAGCCCGCTGATGCAGAGGCGGAAGCTCGGGAAACCGGTGCACCTGCGGATGCCCCTGCTGCCGAAACGCGCGGCAATCCCGCTCCCGCCCAGGCTGCGCCTGCTGCTCCGGCCCCCGCGGCCCCACCGCCGCCGGAAAAGAAGCGGCGCAGCCTGGTTTTTCCGATCATCATTGTCGCAGCTCTCGCAGCCGGCGGCTGGTATGGCTATGACTGGTGGACGAACGGCCGCTTCATGGTCTCCACCGACGACGCCTATATCGGCGGCGATATCGCGACTATTCAGCCGAAGGTGACGGGCTACGTCGCCAAGGTGAACGTCGTGGCCAACCAGCAGGTTAAGGCCGGCGACGTGCTCGCAACCCTCGATGACGGCGACTATAAGCTTGCGCTGGGGCAGGCTCAGGCGTCACTCGATACCGAACAGCTCTCGCTCCATACCATCGATGCACAGATCGCTGCCGGCCAGGCGGCCCTTGCCCAGTCGCAGGCGCAGAAGGTTGCCTTGGAAGCCACGGTCCGCGGCGCCCAGATCACCCAGACGCGCGCTGCCGAACTGCAATCGAAGTCGGTCGGCACCACGGCCGCTTTGGACAGCGCCAATATCGCGCTTGATCAGGCTAAGGCCAATCTGGTCGGCGGCGACGCCGCCATCGCATCCGCACAGGCCAATATCAACCTGCTGCAGGCCCAGCGCCGCCAGGCCGAAAGCACGATCAAGGGCCTCGAAGCCGCTCGCGACAAGGCTGCCCGCGACCTGTCCTTCACCGTGCTGAAGGCACCCTATGACGGCATTGTCGGCAATCGCTCGGTGCAGGAAGGCGATCTCGTCTCTCCCGGCCAGAAGCTGATGGCGATCGTGCCGATCCGTCAGCTCTATATCGACGCGAACTTCAAGGAAACGCAGATCCAGCACCTGGTTCCAGGTTCCAAGGTCAATGTACACGTCGATGCCTATAGCGACCATCCGATCGTCGGCACCGTCGAGTCGATCTCGCCGGCTTCCGGCTCGGTCTTCTCGCTGCTGCCGCCGGAAAACGCGACGGGTAACTTCACCAAGATCATCCAGCGCGTGCCTGTCCGCATCGCACTGCCGCAGGATGCGCTCAATACCGGCCGTCTGCGCGCAGGCCTCAGCGTCGTCGTCGACGTCGATACCCGCACGGCGCCGGACAAGTAAGCGATCAAGCTCGGGAGAGACGAAATGTCGTCCGCCAGCACTACAGCCGGGTCGCCACCACGCGCGGCCGGTCCCGCCGCGCCTGCGGCTGATCATATCGATACGAAGAAGCTCATCGCCTTTCTGGCGATGGTGCTCGGCATGTTCATGTCGATTCTCGATATTCAGATTGTTTCCGCTTCGCTCAGCGAAATCCAGGCCGGCCTCAGCGCCGGCTCCGACGAAATCGGCTGGGTGCAGACGGCCTATCTGATTGCCGAAGTCATCATGATCCCGCTGTCGGGAACGCTGGCGCGCATCATTTCGACGCGCTACCTGTTCGCGATCTCGGCCGCCGGCTTTACCATATCGAGCGCGCTTGCCGCGACCGCCACCAACATCGACCAGATGATCATCTACCGCGCCCTGCAGGGCTTCATTGGCGGCGGCATGATCCCCTCGGTCTTTGCGGCTGCCTTCACGATCTTCCCGCCGTCTAAGCGCAACGTCGTCTCGCCGATCATCGGCCTGATCGCCACGCTCGCGCCGACCATCGGCCCGACCGTCGGCGGCTATCTGTCCAACGCCTTCTCCTGGCACTGGCTGTTCCTGGTCAACATTCCGCCTGGCATTGTCGTTGCCATCGTCACCTGGAACTTCATCGATTTCGACAAGCCCGAATTATCGCTGTTTAAGAAATTCGACTGGTGGGGCCTGATCTCGATGGGCGTTTTCCTCGGCGCGCTCGAATATGTGCTCGAGGAAGGCAATACCAACGACTGGTTCAACGACAATTACATCGTCGCCGGCGCGATCGCCTCCGCCATCGCTGCCGTGATCTTCTTCTACCGTGCCTTTACGGTCGAATTCCCCGTCGTCGATTTGAGGGCGTTCACGAACAAGAACTTCTCCTTCGGGTCGATGTTCTCCTTCGTCATGGGTATCGGCCTCTATGGCCTGACCTATATATACCCGCTCTATCTCGCGCGCATTCGCGGCTACGATTCGCTGCAGATCGGCGAGACGATGTTCGTATCCGGCCTCACCATGTTCTTCACGGCGCCGCTTGCCGGCTTCCTGTCGAGCAAGGTCGACCTGCGTATCCTAATGATCATCGGTTTCACCAGCTTCTCGGCCGGCACCTACATCATGATGCATCTGACGGTGGACTGGGATTTCTGGGAGTTGATGATCCCGCAGATCCTGCGCGGCTTCGGCCTGATGCTCTGCATGGTGCCGATCAACAATATCGCGCTTGGAACCATGCCGCCCGCCCGCATGCGTGGTGCATCCGGCCTGTTTAACCTGACGCGTAACCTTGGCGGCGCCGTCGGTCTTGCGATCATCAACACGCTGCTGACGAACAGGCAGGACCAGCATTATTTCAACCTGCGCGACCATATCCATTGGGGCAATCAGGTGGCTGTCGACCAGCTGAACAACATGGCCGCCAGCTTCAATGCCGCCGGCCTGAACGGCGATCAGGCTGCGCTCCGGCAGATGGTCAACATGGCGACGCAACAGGCGGTCGTCATGTCCTTCGGGGATATTTTCCTGATGCTGACCGTATTGTTCCTGGCGATGATCCTCGGTGTTCTGATGCTTAGCAAGCCGGGTGCCGCAGGCGGCGGCGGTGGCGGAGGCCACTGAGCCGGCTCTTAACAAGAATGCTCCCAAGGCATGGCCCCTCCTCGTGAGGGGCCTTTTTTATTTGTGGTCGCGGCTGGAAAATCCGGTAGTTGGAAATTTTTGATTTACGTACATCAGAAATGGCGGTAAGGGTTTCTGCAGGAGGAGCCGATGAGACCGACCGTGCATGATATTGCCGCCGCTGCGGGCGTCAGCCTCGCTACCGTGGACCGCGTTTTGAACCAGCGGCCGGGCGTGCGGCTGGTGACGCGGGAAAAGGTCGAAGCCGCCATTCGTCAGATCGGCTATATCCGCGATGTCGCTGCCGCCAATCTGGCCAAGGGCCGCATCTATCCTCTCGTTTTCATCGTGCCGACAGGCGATAATTCCTTCATGCACGGGCTGCGGTTCGAGGTGCATCAGGCAACCTTGCGGGCCAGCATAGAGCGCACCGACATCCGCATTGTCGAAGTGCCGCCTTTCGATGTGCCGGTGCTGGTTGCTGCACTGGATGCCTTGCAGGGGCAGGATATTGCGGGCATCGCCCTGGTGGCGACGGATGCGCCTGAGGTCAGGGTTGCCGTCGACCGCCTCGTGTCGGAACGCATTCCCGTCGTTACGCTGGTCTCTGACCTCACCGATTCCACCAGGCATCACTATGCCGGCATCGACAACATCGCCGCGGGCCGCACCGCTGCCAGGCTGCTTGGGCGGTTCCTCGGCGGCCGTGAGGGCGATCTCACTGTTCTTGCCGGTTCCATGCTGGTGCGGGACCATCGCGAGCGCCTGCAGGGCTTTTCCGCCGTGATGGCGGAAGAGTTTCCCAAGCTGCGGCTGCTGCCTGTGCTGGAAGGGCGTGACGATCCCGAGCGGACGAAAGCGCTCGTTTCCAAGGCGCTCTCAGAAAGCAAGGATATCATCGGCATCTACAGTTTGGGCGCCGGCAACAGGGGTCTGATCACAGCCTTGAAGACCGTCCGGCCTGCGCGCGAACTGACTGTTGTCGTGCATGAGCTGACGCAGCATACGCGGGCAGCGCTGATGGATGGTACGATCGATGCCGTCCTCAATCAGGATGCCGGCCACGAGGTCCGCAGCGCCATCCGCGTCATGAAGGCAACCGCCGACGGCCAGGCCGTCATTGCCGATCAGGAGCGCATACGTCTCGACATTTTCTTGAAGGACAATCTGCCTTGAACATTCGAACGCGGCAGAGCATAGGGAGTAACATCTGATGTATTTGGGTCTCGATCTCGGAACCTCCGGCGTCAAAGCCATGCTGATCGATGGCAATCAGAAGATCATCGGTTCCGCCCATGGCGACCTCGATGTCTCGCGCCCGCATCCGGGCTGGTCGGAGCAGGATCCTGCCCATTGGATCCGTGCGACCGAAGAGGCTGTTGCCGGGCTGAAAGCCGCGCATCCGAAGGAGCTGGCGGCCGTGCGCGGCATAGGCCTTTCCGGTCAGATGCATGGCGCGACGCTGCTCGATGCCGACGACAAGGTGCTGCGTCCCTGCATCCTCTGGAACGATACCCGCAGCTATCACGAGGCGGCAGCGCTTGACGCCGATCCACGCTTTCGGGCTCTGACCGGTAACATCGTCTTCCCCGGCTTCACCGCGCCGAAGCTTGCATGGGTCGCCAAGAACGAGCCGGATGTCTTCGCCAAGGTGCGCTGGGTGCTGCTGCCGAAGGATTATCTGCGTCTCTGGCTGACCGGCGAGCATATGTCTGAAATGTCCGATTCCGCCGGCACTTCCTGGCTCGATACCGGCAAGCGCAAATGGTCTGCCGAGCTTTTGGCGGCGACCAATCTCGATGAGAAGCAGATGCCGACACTCGTCGAAGGTACCGAAGTTGCCGGCAAGCTGCGTGGCGAGCTGGCCTCGAAATGGGGTATCGGCGGCGATGTCGTCGTTGCCGGCGGGGCAGGGGACAATGCAGCCTCGGCTTGCGGCATGGGCACGGTCAGCCACGGAGCCGCCTTTGTTTCGCTCGGCACGTCTGGCGTGCTCTTTGCGGCCAATGGTTCCTATCTGCCGAAGCCGGAAAGTGCTGTCCATGCATTCTGCCACGCGCTGCCGAGCACCTGGCACCAGATGGGCGTTATCCTGTCGGCGACCGATGCGCTCAACTGGCATTCGCATGTCACGGGCAAGTCGGCGGCTGAACTCACCACCGAGCTTGGCGAAACGCTGAAAGCGCCGACGAGCGTCACCTTCCTTCCCTATCTCTCGGGCGAGCGCACGCCACACAATGACGCGACGATTCGCGGCGCCTTCATTGGCCTCGGCCATGAAAGCGGCCGTGCCGTGCTGACGCAAGCCGTGCTCGAAGGCGTGTCCTTCGCTATTCGCGACAATCTGGAAGCGCTGCGCTCGGCCGGCACCGATATTGCGCGCGTGACGGCGATCGGCGGCGGCTCGCGCTCGCGCTACTGGCTTGCCTCGATCGCAACCGCGCTCGGCGTGCCTGTCGACCTGCCGGCGGACGGCGATTTCGGTGCGGCCTTCGGCGCTGCGCGTCTCGGCCTGATTGCGGCTACCGGGGCTGACCCCGTTGCAGTCTGCACCCCGCCACAGACGGCCGGCACCATCGATCCCGTGGCGCCGCTGACGGATGCCTATGCGGATGCCTACAAGCGCTATCGGGCGGTTTACCCGGCGATCAAGCCGCTGTCGGCGCATTGAAATAGCGTGTGGGTGAGCCCCTCATCGGCCTGTCGGCCACCTTCTCCCCGTTGGTACGGGGAGAAGGGGATGGGGTACCTCCACCGTCCCTCTCGCCTCTGAAGCACGCGAGGGTATGGAGGTCGTCTCCTCTCCCCACGAGCGGGGAGAGGGGCAACGCCGCACGGTACGAACAACAACATACGAATACCAAAACCCAAGGAGACACACTATGAGCACCGGATTTTTCGGCGATATCAGCAAGATCGAATACGAAGGCCCCGACAGCACCAATCCGCTGGCCTTCCGTTACTACAACAAGGACGAGGTCGTTGCCGGCAAGCGCATGGAAGACCATTTGCGTTTCGCCGTTGCCTATTGGCACACCTTCACCTGGCCGGGCGGCGATCCTTTCGGCGGCCAGACCTTCCTTCGTCCCTGGTTCAACGAGACGATGGAAGCCGCCAAGCTGAAGGCTGACGTCGCCTTCGAATTCTTCAGCCTGCTTGGTTCGCCCTACTATTGCTTCCACGATGCCGACGTGCGTCCGGAAGGCAAGAATTTTGCCGAGAACACCAAGAACCTCAACGAGATCGTCGACTACTTCGCGCAGAAGCAGGCCGATACCGGCGTCAAGCTTCTCTGGGGCACGGCGAACCTTTTCTCCAACCGCCGCTTCATGTCGGGCGCTGCGACCAATCCCGATCCGGACGTCTTCGCCTTCTCAGCGGCGACCGTGAAGACCTGCATGGACGCCACGCACAAGCTCGGCGGCGAAAACTACGTCCTCTGGGGTGGCCGCGAAGGCTATGAGACGCTGCTCAATACCGATCTGTCGCGCGAGCTGGACCAGATGGGCCGCTTCCTCAATCTCGTCGTCGAGTACAAGCACAAGATCGGCTTCAAGGGTACGATCCTGATCGAGCCGAAGCCGCAGGAGCCGACCAAGCACCAGTATGACTACGATGTCGCCACGGTTTACGGCTTCCTGAAAAAGAACGGCCTCGAAAACGAAGTGAAGGTCAACATCGAGCAGGGTCACGCGATCCTCGCCGGCCATTCCTTCGAGCACGAGCTGGCGCTTGCCAATGCACTCGGCATCTTCGGTTCGATCGACATGAACCGCAACGACTACCAGTCCGGCTGGGATACCGACCAGTTCCCGAACAACGTTCCGGAAATGACGCTGGCCTATTACCAGGTTCTGGCAGGCGGCGGTTTCAGGTCGGGCGGTACGAACTTCGACGCCAAGCTGCGCCGTCAGTCGCTCGACCCGGAAGATCTGCTCATCGGCCACATCGGCGGCATGGATTGCTGCGCTCGCGGCCTGAAGGCTGCTGCCAAGATGATCGAGGACAAGGCGCTCTCCAAGCCGCTCGCCGACCGTTACGCCGGCTGGGATTCGGCCGAAGGCCAGAAGCTTCTGCGCGGCGAATATTCGCTCGATCAGATCGCCCAGTGGGTCGAAACCAAGGACGTCAACCCGCAGCCGAAGTCCGGCAAGCAGGAACTGCTCGAAAACATCGTCAATCGCTACGTTTGATCGACAGGTTCGGGAGGCGGTGCTTCATCGTCTCCCGATTTCAGTCTGAAGGCACGGCTGGAAATGGCTATGGGATTCCCTGAGGGGTCCTTGGCATTGGCGAAGACATAACCGTCAGTCTGGTGCAAGGGGCCGAATACGAGCCCGTCATCGGCGCATCTCGCGTGGAAAACTTCGACGTGCTCGACGTCGAAGACCAGTTTTACCAGTACCTGGCCCATTTTCTGCGCTTTGCCTGCCGGATGGATCAGCAGATTGGCACCGCCATCCTGCGTCAGCAGCTCGACGATCCGATCGCCCTCCAGACGCAGTGGCTTGAAGCCGAAATATCTCTCGTAAAAACTCAGCGTTGCTTCGACATCGCGGACGTAGAGGGTGATTCTGCCGAGCGGCATCGCGGCGCCTGCCTATCGCCGGAGGCGTGCCGGAGCCGCAACCGAGTTTCGCACGACCAGATCCGGCCGCAGCAGGATCTCCGTCTCGGGTGGTTCGCCATCCGAAAGCAGTTCCAGCAGCAGCGCCATCGCATGCTTGCCGATGGCGGTACGCGGCTGCCGGATCGTCGTCAGCGACGGCGTCATGAAGACGGCCTGCGGCACGTCGTCGAAGCCGGTCACCGAAAAATCCTCGGGGATGTCGTAGCCGCGTGTCTTCAGGCCGATCATCACGCCGATCGCGGTCTGGTCGTTGACGCACATGAAGGCTGTCGGCAGCGTGTCGCGCATGAACAGCTGCTCGACGGCAAGCCGCCCGCTTTCGATGGTGCCGTCGCCTTCCAGCACGATGCGTAGATCGTGGCCGATGCCGGCGGCATCCAGTCCGGCTTCATAGCCCATGCGCCGGCGGCTGTAGGCGAGGCGGGTGCGGGAATCGCCGATGAAGGCAATCTTGCGATGGCCTTCCGTAATCAGCAGGTCGACGGCCTTGCGCGCGCCGGCGATATCGTCGACGCCGACATAGGGAATGCCGCCATTGAAGACCGGTTCGAAGACGCCGACGCTCGGCGGCAGCCGTGCCGTCATCGTCTGGTGCCCGAAGGGCAGGATGCCGGTGAAGAGGATCAGCCCCGCCGCCTGGTTGGAGTTCAGGAATTTCAGATATTCCAGCCCGCGCTGCGCATCGTTCTGGGTGTGGCCGATGAGGATGCCATAGCCGTGCGAACGTGCCTCGTTCTCCAGGCCGATGAGAATATTGGAGAAATTGGGGTCGCCGATATCGGGGGCGACGACCAGAATCATGTTCGAACGGCCGAGCCTCAGGCTGCGCGCCATGGCATTGGTGGTATAACCGGTCACAGCGATGGCCTGATTGACCTTCAGCCGCGTTGAATTGGCGACTTTCTCCGGTGTGTGGATGGCCCGCGAAACCGTTGCTATCGAAACATTGGCAATGCGGGCGACGTCTTCGATAGTTGCGGGCGTGGAATTCGACACTGCGCTCTGCCTTGGGGTCTCGTCTCGGGTTGGAGACTACACAGACTTACGTGGAGGTCAAAGGTGACGGCGAGAAAATGTGCGATATCCAATGATGTAAACCTTTACACAGGTTATGTAAAGGTTTACACAGCATGAAAAGCGGGTGGGACCGCAGGGAGGATTCAATGAGTTCGGAAGCCGTCGACGGTGCTGTCGTGCTGTCTGCGAGAGGGGTATCCAAATCCTTCAGCGGCGTGCAGGTGCTGTTCAGCGTCAACTTCGATCTTCGGGCCGGCGAAATCCATGCGCTGATGGGCGAAAACGGCGCCGGCAAGTCGACGCTCGTCAAGGTCCTGTCCGGTTTCGAGCAGCCGACATCAGGCGAAATTCTCCTTGACGGCAAGCCGGTGAAGCTGCCGCCGAATGGTGCTGCGGAAGCGCTCGGGATCGTCATCATCCACCAGGAATTCAATCTCGCTGAGCATCTGACCGTCACCGAAAGCCTGTTTCTCGGCCGTGAAGTCACGCGCTTCGGCGTGCTCGATCGCAAGTACATGCGGGCGGAAACGCGGCGCGTGCTCGATCTGCTTGGCTCGCATGTTGACGAGAATGCGATGATCAGCTCACTCTCGATCGCCGACAAGCAGATGGTCGAGATCGCCAAGGCGATCAGTCGCGATGCACGCATCGTCTTCATGGACGAGCCGACTGCGGTTCTCTCGCGCGAGGAAACCAATTTCCTCTTCAAGCAGGTGCGCAAGCTGCGCGATCAAGGAACGAGTTTCGTCTTCGTTTCCCACAAGCTCGATGAGGTCATGGAGTTGACCGATCGCGTTACGGTCTTGCGCGATGGCCAGTGGGTGAAAACATCGCCGACCTCATTGCTCGACGGCGAATCGATCGCCCAGCTGATGGTCGGGCGCGAACTTTCCAGCCTCTATCCCGCTAAGAACGAGCCCGATGTTGACGAGAACGTCGTGCTCAGCGTCAGCTCGCTTTCGACCGGCTATGTCCATGATGCGAGTTTCGAGCTGCGCAAGGGTGAGATTCTTGGCTTTTCCGGCATGATCGGCTCGGGCCGGACGGAGCTGATGGAGGCGATCGTCGGGCTGCGCTCGCGCGCATCCGGGGAAGTCATCGCCAACGGCCAGACCGTGCCGCCGCATGATGTGCATGCGGCCATTGGTGCCGGTCTTGCCTATATGACGAAGGATCGGAAATCCAAGGGTCTGCTGCTGAATTCGGGCATGGCCGTCAACCTGACGCTGCAATCGCTCGATCGGCATGGCAAGTTCGGTTATCTCAGCGCCTCCAGCGAGGCCAATGCACTGACGCGGGCGCGCCGTCGTTTCGACATCCGGGTGCGTGACGGCAATATCGTTGCCGGCCGCATGTCCGGCGGCAATCAGCAGAAGCTGCTGCTGGCCAAGGTCATGGAGACCGAGCCGCAGATCATCATCATCGACGAGCCCACACGCGGCATCGATGTCGGCACGAAGCAGCAGATCTATCATTTCATTTCGGCGCTGGCGCGCGACGGTCATTCGATCATCGTCGTCTCTTCGGAGATGCCTGAAGTCATCGGACTGTGCACGCGGATCGCTGTCATGCGTGAGGGGCGGATTGTTGGTGTGCTCGAAGGCGAGGAAATCTCCGAGCAGGAAATCATGCGTTATGCGGCGGGCCTGAAGAAAAAGACGGCTGCCTGAAAGGGCGGCGGAGAGCAGGGCGAATTCCCTGCAATCATGGGACGGGAGGTTGGTTTTGGTTATGAGCGTGGGCGAAGACAGCAGCGGCAAGGCCGGTCGGCGAGGGCGTTCCTGGCGGGATGTCGATCTTAGGGCAGTTGCGCCGTTTGCAGCCCTGGTGCTGCTTCTGATCGTGGGCGCACTGGTCAATCCGAATTTCATCGGCATTACCAATCTTACCAATGTCGCAACGCGATGCGCTTTCATCGCCATCATCGCGGTCGGCGCGACCTTCGTCATTTCCGCCGGCGATCTCGATTTGTCCGTCGGCGCGATGGTCGCCTTTGTCGCGAGTCTGATGATCCTGTTCATGAACTCGGGCGTCATCGCCGACCCCACCATGATGCTGGCGGCAGCCGTGTTGTTCTCGATTGTTGCCGGCCTCCTGTGCGGCCTCGCCAACGGGCTGATTACGACCATGGGCAAGATCGAGCCATTCATCGCGACACTCGGCACCATGGGCGTCTATCGTGGCTTGACGACCTGGCTGTCACAGGGCGGTGCAATCACCCTGCGGCCGGCGGATATTCAGGCGCTCTACAAGCCCACCTATTACGGCACTGTGCTCGGCGTTCCGGTGCCGATCGTGGTCATTCTCGTCGTCACATGCATCGCTGCCTTCATTCTCTACCGCACCCGCTATGGGCGGCATGTGATTGCGGTCGGCTCCAACCGTGACGTTGCCCGTTATTCCGGCGTGGCGGTCAATGGCGTGCGCACTATTGCATTCGTCATCCAGGGATTTTGCGTTGCCATCGCGGTGCTTCTCTATGTGCCGCGGCTCGGCTCGACGTCAGCGACCACGGGCAGCCTGTGGGAGTTGCAGGCAATCACCGCCGTCGTCGTCGGCGGCACGGCGCTGAAAGGCGGCGCGGGCAGGGTATGGGGCACGATCTGCGGTGCCTTCATTCTCGAGCTGGTCGGCAACATCATGCTGCTTTCCAATTTCATCAGCGAGTATCTGCTCAGCGCCATCCAGGGTGCGATCATCATCATCGCCATGCTGGTTCAGCGCTCGCTGGCTCGCAAATAGCGAATAACCGGGTAAGGGGGCGCCCGGTCATCAGGACAAGGCCCTGTTTCTTTGTGGGAGGATAACATGCGAAAAAGACTATTGGGCGTGGCTGTCGTGATGGCGGCTCTGGCCGGTACCGTGCATGCCGCAGACAAGAAGGTGACGATCGGCGTTTCCATTCCGGCCGCCGACCACGGCTGGACCTCGGGCGTGGTGTTCCATGCCGAGCGCGTCGCCAAGCTGTTGATGGCGGAGCATCCGGGGCTGAACGTCATCGTCAAGACCTCGCCGGACGCGGCAAGCCAGGCAAACGCCGTGCAGGATCTCGAGACGCAGGGCATCGACGCGCTCGTGATCCTGCCGTCTGACCCAGATCCGCTGGTCAACGCTATCAAGGAAGTCAAGGACAAGGGCAAGTTCGTGACGCTCGTCGACCGCGCGCCGAGCAACAACGACAATTCCGTCCGCGACCTCTATGTCGCCGGCAACAATCCGGCGCTTGGCCAGACCGCCGGCGAATACATCAAGAAGAACACTCCGGACGCTCAGGTCGTCATCATCCGCGGCCTGCCGATCCCGATCGACCAGCAGCGTCAGGACGGCTTCGACAAGGGCATTGCCGGCTCGAACGTCAAGGTTCTCGACCGCCAGTATGGCAACTGGAACCGCGACGATGCCTTCAAGGTCATGCAGGACTACCTGACCAAGTTCCCGAAGATCGACGTCGTCTGGTGCCAGGATGATGATATGGCCGTCGGCGTGCTGCAAGCGATCGAGCAGGCCAAGCGCACCGACATCAAATATGTCATCGCCGGTGCCGGCTCGAAGGACATGATCAAGAAGGTCATGGACGGCGACAAGCTGATCCCCGTCGACGTGCTCTATCCGCCGGCAATGGTCGGCACCGCCATGGAGCTGACGGCTGCCAACTTCTACGACCAGGTTCCGGTTCGCGGCAATTACATCCTCGATGCGACGCTCGTCACCAAGGACAATGCCAAGGACTTCTACTTCCCCGATTCACCGTTCTGATCGGTCATTCGGTTGATTTTGCAAGGCGCCCGCCGGTTTCGGCGGGCGTTTTTTAAGTACTCCATCGGCTCGTCTCAATACGGATGGAAATTTTGCGGCACGTACCTCTTGCCGTCTGCGGCGTGCCGTGATTAGGTCGCAAGGCATTCGACTTTCATCCTGACGACCCTATAGTTTTTTGAGGCTACGGCACCAAAGCCGCCTCGGATATGGGTCCGAAAGGCATCGGAAACGTTTACAGAACGCGATTAGGGAGGAATTACAGATGAAGACGATCAAGGGTCCAGGCCTGTTTCTTGGCCAGTTCGCCGGCGATGCGGCACCGTTCAACTCGTGGGATTCGATCACGAAATGGGCGGCCGATGCCGGCTATATCGGCGTGCAGGTTCCGACCTGGGCAAGCCAGCTCATCGACTTGAAGAAGGCGGCTTCCTCCAAGGATTATTGCGATGAATTCGCCGGTGTCGCCCGCGCCAACGGCGTCGAGGTCACCGAGCTTTCCACCCATCTTCAGGGCCAGCTCGTTGCCGTGCATCCTGCCTATGACGAAGCCTTTGACGGCTTTGCTGCGCCGGAAGTGCGCGGCAATCCGAAGGCGCGCCAGGAATGGGCGGTCGAGCAGGTGAAGATGGCGTTGACCGCTTCCAAGCATCTCGGCATCAAGGCGCATGCGACCTTCTCCGGTGCGCTTGCCTGGCCTTTCATCTATCCCTGGCCGCAGCGCCCGGCCGGCCTCGTGGAAACCGCCTTTGAAGAACTTGCCCGCCGCTGGACGCCGATCCTCAACCATGCCGACGAAAACGGCGTCGACATCTGCTATGAGATCCATCCGGGCGAAGACCTGCATGACGGCATCACCTTCGAGATGTTCCTTGAACGCGTGAAGAACCATCCGCGCGCCAACATGCTCTACGATCCCTCGCACTATGTTCTGCAGTGCCTCGACTATCTCGACAACATCGACATCTACAAGGACCGCATCAAGATGTTCCACGTCAAGGATGCGGAGTTCAATCCGACCGGGCGTCAGGGCGTCTATGGCGGTTATCAGGGCTGGGTCGAGCGTGCTGGCCGCTTCCGTTCGCTCGGCGACGGCCAGGTCGATTTCGGTGCCGTCTTCTCGAAGATGACCGCCAATAATTTCGACGGCTGGGCCGTGGTCGAATGGGAATGCGCGCTGAAGCATCCCGAAGACGGCGCCCGCGAAGGCTCCGAATTCGTCAAGGCACACATCATCCGCGTCACGGAAAAGGCCTTTGACGACTTTGCCGGCAGCGGCACGGACCAGGCGGCGAACCGCCGCATGCTGGGGCTGTCGTAATTTCCTCTTCTCCCCAGCGGGGAGAGAATGCCGGCCAGGCCGCCCTCGTCCTTCGAGGCTTCACTCCTTCGCAGAGCTCAGGAGGCTCCGCACCTCAGGATGAGGGCGGAGCGGGCTCTCGCGAAACTTTATAAGAGCCATCTTCGGCATCGCTAGGTGGAAGGATGTGGTGCTGGCGCGGTAGATCAGCCTCACCCTGAGGTGGCCCGCAGGGCCCTCGAAGGGCGAGGCGGGTGGCTTGGGCGACAGTCACCAAGAATGCGAGTTCAATTTTATTCAGGAGGACAAAATGGCAATCGAAGGATCATCGGAACAGACGCGCGAGCCGCGCATTCGGCTTGGCATGGTCGGCGGAGGTGCCGGCGCATTCATCGGCGCAGTGCATCGTATTGCTGCACGCATTGACGATCAGTTCGATCTTATTGCGGGTGCGCTTTCGTCTTCGCCGGATAAGGCAGTGGCATCTGGTCGTGATCTCGGTCTCGATCCCTCGCGCACCTATTCGAGCTATCGCGACATGGCGATCCGGGAAGCAAAGCTGAAGAACGGCATCGAGGCGGTGTCGATCGTCACGCCGAACCATGTCCACTATGACGCCGCCAAGGAATTCCTGCGCCGCGGTATCCACGTCATCTGCGACAAGCCGCTGACCTCCAACCTTGCCGACGCCAAGAAGCTGAAGAAGGTGGCTGACGAGAGCGGCGCGCTTTTCATCCTCACGCATAACTATACCGGTTATCCGATGGTCCGTCAGGCGCGCGAGATGGTCGAGAATGGCGAGCTCGGCGATATCCGTATCGTGCAGGTGGAATATCCGCAGGACTGGCTGACCGAGAATATCGAGCAATCCGGCCAGAAGCAGGCGGCATGGCGCACCGATCCGGCCCAGTCCGGCGCTGGCGGCTCTACGGGCGATATCGGCACGCATGCCTATAACCTCGCTTCCTTCGTCACCGGCCTCGAGCTCGACAGCCTCGCCGCCGATCTCGACAGCTTTGTCGAAGGACGCCGTCTGGATGATAACGGCCATGTGCTGCTGCGCTTCAAGGCAAAGGGTAAGGAAAAGCCGGCGAAGGGCATGCTCTGGTGCAGCCAGGTGGCGCCCGGTCATGAGAATGGCCTGAAGCTCCGCGTCTATGGCACCAAGGGTGGCATCGAGTGGACGCAGGCCGATCCGAACTATCTGTGGTACACGCCGTTCGGCGATCAGAAGCGGCTGATTACCCGCAATGGTGCCGGCTCGGGTGCTGCCGCGGCGCGCGTCTCGCGAATCCCGTCGGGCCATCCGGAAGGTTATCTGGAAGCCTTTGCCACGATCTACACCGAAGCCGCGCGTGCCATCAATGCCCGCAAGAAGGGCGTGGCGGTCGACCCGGCCGTGATCTATCCGACTGTCGATGACGGCGTGAAGGGTGTGGCTTTTGTCGAGGCCTGCGTTGCCTCGTCCAAGCGCAACGGCGCCTGGGTCAAGCTCTAGGCTTTAGATGAGGTCCGAGGCGGTGAACCCGCCTCGGACCTGCTTGTTCAGGCCGCAGCTTGCTGCTTGCGCTTCGTCAGCGCATCGACGCTCAGCGGGCCACCGCCGGCGCTGGCGAGAAACAGGAAGATGAAGCAGAAGAGGATGGCGGAGACGCCGCCGTTCTGCGCGGGATAAAAGCTCTTCGGCGCGTGAGCCAGGAAATAAGCGAAGGCCATCAGACCTGACAGGATGAACGAAGCAATCCGCGTCTGAAAGCCGATCAGCACGAGGAAACCAAGGGTCAGCTCCAGCAGACCGGCGATCCAGGATAGCGACCCTACGGGCGGCACCGTTTCAGCTGCCGGGAAATGCAGCACTTTCTGCGTTCCGTAGCTGAACAGCACGAGCGAGGCGACGATGCGCAGGAGGCTCAGCAGATGAGGATGGAGAGCGTGGATTGCAGGGAGCATTTGTGTCCTTCCGTTGTCAAGTTTGAGCGCTACCCTCAATTGATCCGCGCGGGAAAGACAAGTCACGACCGTTGACATTGATGTTATCCAGCCGTGCGAAGATTGTTGCTGCCGCCGGCGAAAATTCTGGGATGCCCTTAGCCGGCTTGGTTTACAGGTACCTGCAACGTTGCAGTTTTCCACTGTGGCCCCTGTACTTTGAGGGGCAGCTTGGTTAAACCGCAGCCAATGAAGCCATAACAGACGGGATTTTCACCATGATCGATCCGAAGCTTCTTGCCGATCGCTTCCCCGGCGATTTCACATTCGGCGTTGCCACCGCTGCATTTCAGATCGAAGGCGCCACCAAGGCAGACGGCCGCAAGCCGTCCATATGGGATGCTTTCGCCAACATGCCCGGTCGTGTCTATCAGCGCAACAATGGCGATGTCGCCTGCGACCACTATAACCGGCTGGAGCAGGATCTCGATCTGATCAAGGAGATGGGCGTCGAAGCCTATCGCTTCTCGATCGCATGGCCGCGCATCATCCCCGAGGGCACCGGCCCGGTAAACGAAGCCGGCCTCGATTTCTACGATCGTCTCGTCGACGGCTGCAAGGCGCGTGGGATCAAGACCTTTGCCACGCTCTACCATTGGGATCTGCCGCTGGCGCTTGCCGGTGATGGTGGCTGGACGGCACGCTCGACGGCACATGCCTTCCAGCGCTATGCCAAGACCGTCATGGCCCGCCTCGGCGATCGTCTGGATTCGGTCGCGACTTTCAACGAGCCCTGGTGCATCGTCTGGTTGAGCCATCTCTACGGCGTCCACGCGCCGGGCGAGCGCAACATGCAGGCTGCCCTTTATGCTATGCATTACATGAACCTTGCTCATGGTCTTGGTGTCGAGGCGATCCGCTCCGTCGCGCCGAAGGTGCCTGTCGGCATCGTGCTCAATGCCGCGTCCGTCCTGCCGGGCTCCGACCGTGCCGAAGATCTGGCTGCCGTCGAGCGTGCCCATCAGTTCCATAACGGCGCCTTCTTCGATCCGATCTTCAAGGGTGAGTATCCGAAGGAATTCGTCCAGGCGCTTGGCGACCGCATGCCTGTCATCGAGGATGGCGATCTGAAGACCATCAACCAGAAGCTCGATTGGTGGGGTTTGAACTACTACATGCCGATGCGTGTTTTCGATGACGCCTCCAAGAGCGGCGATTTTCCCTGGACGAAGGAAGCGCCGCCGGTCAGCGACGTGAAGACCGATATCGGCTGGGAAATCTATGCGCCGGGCCTGAAGCACGTCGTCGAGGACCTCAACAAGCGCTACGAACTGCCGGAGTGCTACATCACCGAAAACGGCGCCTGCTACAATATGGGCGTCGTCAGCGGCGAGGTCGATGACCAGCCGCGTCTCGACTACTACATCGAGCATCTTGGCGTCGTCGCCGATCTCATCAAGGACGGCTATCCGATGCGTGGCTACTTTGCCTGGAGCCTGATGGACAATTTCGAATGGGCGGAAGGCTATCGCATGCGCTTCGGCCTCGTCCATGTCGATTACGAGACCCAGGTGCGCACCATCAAAAAGAGCGGCAAATGGTATAAGGAACTTGCTGCGCAGTTCCCGAAGGGCAATCACAAGGCGGATTGATGCGGTTCCAGCCCCCATTGGGGGAGGTCGCACGAAACGCTTGGGGGGTGACCTTCGATGTCTGCAATGGTCACCCGCCTCGGACCTTCGGTCCGACCCTCCCCTTGAGGAGAGGGTATTTGTCGCCCGAATCGGCAGGGCCTGATAGACATCATGTATGACCCAGCGGCCGATTTCCCTTTATGCGCTTTGCGGCAGCCAGCGGCAGGCTTCGACCAGCCGGAGGCTGCTGGAGGCTCTGCAATTCGCCTGCCCGGAAGGCATTACCATTGCGATTTGCGATCTGATCGGCGATTTGCCGATCTTCAATCCGGACAATGAGGGTGAGCGAACACCAGCCGTCGTCGAGAGATTTGCGGCCGAGATCCATAAGGCAGACGGTTTGATCGTGTCCTGCCCGGAATATGCCCATGGCATACCCGGCGGCTTCAAGAATGCGCTCGACTGGCTGGTGTCGCGTGACGAGGTGCCGTTCAAGCCGTTGATGTTTGCTCATGCCTCACATCGCGGCGATCTCGTATTGGCACAACTCACCGATGTCTTGCAGACCATGTCGCTGCATATCGTGGAGGACGCTTTCTTGCGTCTGCCGGTTGCGGGCAAGAGCGATGAGACACAGGCGGCAATGCTGCTGGAAGCGCGCGAAAGCGGCCTTTTATCTGCCAGTCTTAATCGTTTTAGACAGGCGATTGCCGCTAGTGCATGAATTCTTCCCATTTTGGCAAATTTACAACTCCTTCCTGTAGGAATCTCCGATTCGCCTTAACCGTTTGTTGAAGACCTGACGTCAGACTTCTCCGTCAAGGAGAAAAAGGTGTTGGGAGCAATTTTCAAGTCACTGCGGAAGAATGCGCAGCTCGGTCGTCATTCCATCGTGACGGCCGTTTTGATTTGCTTTGCACTGATCGTTGCCATCGTGACCTTGATGGTGCTTACCGCAATCGGGCGTGTTGCCGATTACTCCAACAAGCTGGATGACGAGCGCTCCTGGGAAACGACCGTCGGGGCGTTGAAAACCTTTCAGGGGCAGCTGGAAGCGACCCTGCATGACCATTCCGCCCGCAACGACGCGGCACGAAGCGTCTATGGGACTGATAATCAAGGTTGGATCGTCGGCAATTATGGCGACATTTCCTCCAACGGTGCGCTGTTCGACACTGCCGTCATTGTCGACGACAACAACAAGCCGATTGTTGCTTACCACGATGGTCAGCCATTGACCGGGAATATCGAGGATGTCCTCGGTGCCGCCATATGGGCGCTTGTCGATCAGGCGCGAACAACGCGTGTGACGGGGGTGCCGGAGGCCTCGGGCTATATCATGACCAGGGATGGTATCGCTGCTGCCGGGGCTGCGACGATCCGCGAAAGATCCGGCCGTATTCCGGTGCCGGAAGGTCATCGGCGCTATCTGATCCTCGTCCGCTACCTTGACACCGGCCGGATCAAGATGCTCTCCAATACCTATGTCATCAGCGGCTTGACGCTGGTGCCGCCGGATACGGTCGCTCGATACGCCGTCTCCATTGTCGATCCGCTCGGCAAGTCGCTGGGACGACTGGTCTGGGGCTCGCGTCAGCCTGGGGACATGAGCTATCAGCAGGTCCGGCCGTTGGTGCTCGGCGCGCTTGGTCTTGTGGGTCTGTTTTTCGTAGTGCTTTTGATCCTGGGATCGCTGGCAGGGCGCCGGTTGCGGGCGGAGGAAGTCCAGGCACGTCAGGTTTCGCTTCGCGACCGACTGAGCGGGCTCCTTAATCGCGAGGGATTGCGGCTCGATGTGGATCGTCTGGTTGACCGGGCGCGCTCCGACGGCACCAACGTCCTGCTTCTCTATCTTGATCTCGATGGCTTCAAGGAAATCAATGACGCCTATGGGCATGGCACCGGCGATCAGCTCATCCGCGCGGTTGCCGCCGGGCTCAAGGTGCTTGTGCCGCCACAGGCGGCTTTGGCGCGCCTTGGAGGCGATGAATTCGCCATCGCTTTCCCGACAAGGGAACTCAATGACGCCCCGGCTTTGCGCCTGGCCGAGCAGATCCTTGATTTCCTTGCCGAGCCTCTGGAAATCGGCCGCCGGGTGGTCGTGGTCGGAGCCAGCATCGGCATCGCGAGCTCGCCAGAAGGCCGCATCGACCGGGAGGAACTGGTGCGCCGCGCCGATCTGGCTATGTACAAGGCCAAGGAAGCCGGCCGCGCCCGGATGACCTGCTACGAAACTGCCATGGATGCGCATCGCGAGGAACGCAATGCGCTGGAACTCGATCTGCGTCGCGCGATCGAGATGGAAGAACTGACGCTCGCCTATCAGCCGCTGGTCGACGCATCGAGCTGCGAGATGATCGGCGTCGAAGCGCTGGTGCGATGGAACCGCCCCGGTCACGGGCCGATTTCGCCGGAAGTGTTCATTCCGATCGCCGAAACCAGCGGCCTGATCGAAGCGCTAGGCCTGCTCGTGCTGCGCAAGGCTTGCGAGGCGGCACGGCAATGGCCGGATCTGCGAATTGCGGTCAACGTTTCACCAGGTCAATTCCGCAATCCCGCCTTCGCCGATTATGTCCGCAGCGTCCTGAACAGCACCGAGATCGAAGCGGATCGGGTGACGCTGGAAATCACCGAAGGCTATATCATTCAAAATCCCGAGCGTACCCGGCAGTCGATCGAGCGGCTGAAGAGGCTCGGCGTCAAGGTGGCGCTCGACGATTTCGGCTCCGGTTTCTCTTCCATCGGCTATCTGCGTCAGTTCGGTTTCGATCGCATCAAGATCGATCGCTCGCTGACCATGAATGTGCTGGAAGACAACCGCGCCCGCGAAATGGTGAAGGCGACCGTGGCGCTGGCCCGCTCGCTCGATATTCCCGTTACGGCCGAAGGCATCGAATCCGAGGCGCAGGGAAGGGCACTGGAAGACTTCGGCTGCGACGAGCTGCAGGGCTACTTCTACGGCAAGCCGATGCCGGACGCCGAGATCAGCAAGCGGCTTGCGGTGCAGATGGCAACCGCGCTGGACGAAGAGCACGCCGCCGCCTGATACGCGCGGAGCACTCGCGCATTCCTGGGGAAGACTGCAGCGCAGTTTTCCGAAAATGCTTTAGCCGATATGCTCGTGGCCACGCTTGCGGGCAAGCACGATCTGCCGCTGCCTTTCGCGATAGCGCTCGCGGTCTTCTTCAGTGCGTTCGTGGTAGCAGTGGCTGCAGGAAACGCCGGCCTCGTAGAAGGGTGAAGTCACTTCCTCGGCGGTGATGGGATTGCGGCAGGCGTGGCAGAGCCTGTGATTGCCCTCTTTCAGACCATGCTCGACGGAGACGCGCTCGTCGAAGACGAAGCAGGCGCCTTCCCAGAGGCTTTCTTCAGCCGGCACTTCCTCCAGATATTTCAGGATGCCGCCCTTGAGATGATAGACCTCGTCGAAGCCCTGCTGCTTCATGAAGGCGGTCGCCTTCTCGCAGCGGATGCCGCCGGTGCAATACATGGCGATCTTCGGCTTGTTGTGCAGACCGGTATTGTCGCGTACCCATTCTGGAAACTCGCGGAAGGTCTTGGTCTTCGGATCGACCGCGCCCTTGAAGACGCCGATGGCGGTCTCGTAATCGTTGCGGGTATCGATGACGATGGTGTCCGGATCGGAGATCAGCGCGTTCCAGTCCTTCGGCGCGACATAGGTGCCGACCACCCTGGTGGGGTCGATATCCTCGACGCCCATGGTGACGATCTCCTTCTTGAGCTTCACCTTCATGCGCACGAACGGCATTTTCGACGCGCGGCTTTCCTTGTGTTCAAGGCCGGCAAATTCCGGCTGCGCGCGAAGGAAGGCAAGCACTGCGCCGATGGCGGCATCCGTGCCGGCGATGGTCCCGTTGATCCCCTCATGCGCGAGCAGCAGCGTGCCCTTCACGCCCTTTTCCTCGCAGAGCGCAAGCAGCGGCTCGCGCAGGCTTTCGAAGCGCGGGAAGGAAACGAAATGATAGAGCGCGGCAACGAGGAATGCGCCGGTCGCGTCGCGCCGTGAATCTGAAAGCATGTCGGTCATGCCGGGGAAATACAATTTTGTGGGCTTTCAGGCAATCGGGATTTACGCCGCAGCCCTATCCTATGTCGGCGGAAGCGGCGAAAGGCGTCGAAATACCATTGCCGACAAGCCGAAACGCTGCTCGGCCGGTGCCTTCCCGAGCGGGCATTGTCCCACAAGTTCCGGGCATGCTGGCCATCCGATGTTCATCGGGTAACCGGCGCATCATCCTTGATGTCGTCGGCGAACCTGCGCATGAGCCGCACAAGGTTCTCGATGTCCTGCTCGTCCCATTTGGCGAAAATAGACTGTGCGATCCTCTCGCGCGCCTCATCGATGCGATCGGTCATCGCCTTGCCCGTCTCGGTGATGACGGCCTCGCGAAGGCGGCGGTCGACCGCATTCTCCTGCCGGCTGACCAACCCGAGCCCTTCCATCTTCGCAACCTGACGGCTGACGGTGGTGTAGTCGCGCCCGACGCGATCGGCTAGTTCGACAACGCCGATGGGGCCGAGCCGTTCCACCAGAACCAACAGGGAAAACAAAGCGCGGTCGAGGGAGATGCCTGCCTCCCGGATCATTGCTTCGTCGCGCTGTGGCCGGTTCATGACGCCGACGATTTCGACCAGCGCACTATGGAGTTCGCGCAGTCGGCCGCTTATATGTGTATTTTGCAAGCTTTTTGTTGACACAGGACCACCCTCCTCATAATATGTGCATATTACACATATGGAGACAGAAATGACAGAGCAATTTGCAGCCGATGTGCTGATTTGCGGTGCGGGCGCGGCCGGCCTGGCATTGGCGATCGATTTGGCAAGGCGAGGGATCTCCTTCCGTCTGATCGAGAAGATGGACGAGCCGTTCCATGGATCGCGCGGCAAGGGCATCCAGCCGCGGACCCAGGAGATTTTCGAGGATCTCGGCATTCTCGACCGGATCGTCGCGACCGGCGGCCTCTATCCGCCTGAGCGGCGATATCGCGATGACGGCAGTTTTACCGAGTCCGACATTACCGAGCATCGGGACCCGACACCGGCCGAACCGTACCATCTGCCGCTGATGATACCGCAATTCCTGACCGAAAAGGTGATGCGCGAAAGGCTGCTCGAGCTTGGCCATAGGCCGCAATTCGGCTGCGAGCTGGTTGGTTTTGAGCAGGATCCGGGCGGCGTGACGGCGCGTCTCAAAGGCAGGGCGGGGGAGGAAACTCTCCGGGTGCGTTGGCTCGTCGGTGCCGATGGCGGCCGCAGCTTCGTTCGTCACGCCCTTGGCATCGACTTTCCGGGCAAGACCCTCGGCGTTCGCGCCATCGTGGCCGATGTTATCTTGACCGGTCTCAAGCGCGATGCCTGGCACCGCTTCAACGAAGGCGACATGTCGCGGCAGATCATGTTTTGCCCGCTCGCCGGGACCGAGATGTTCCAGATACAGGGGCCGATCCCTCTCGACAGCGACATCGATCTTTCGGCCGAAGGGCTGGAGGCGATGGTGGCGGAGCGCACCAGGCGCGGCGATATCCATATCCAATCCGTGTCATGGTCGTCGGCTTACAGCATGAACGCGCGACTGGCCGATCGATACAGCGTTGGCCGCGTTTTCCTCATCGGTGATGCCGCCCACATTCATCCGCCGACGGGTGGCCAGGGCCTCAATACCAGCGTGCAAGATGCCTATAATCTCGGCTGGAAGCTGGCTGCGGTCGCCAATGGAGCCGCTGACGCACTGCTGGACAGCTATGAAGAGGAGCGTCAGCCGATCGCAGCAGCGATGCTCGGTCTGGCAACGAAGCTTCTCAATGCCCAAAAGCAGGGCGACACGCGTCGCGGGCGTGAGGTGCATCAACTCGATATCGGCTATCCCGGATCCTCGCTCGCGCTCGAAGCGCTTGGGCGCAGCGATCGCCTGTCAGCCGGCGATCGAGCGCCGGATGCGCCGATCCGTGGTGCCGCCGGCCAGCCGACACGGCTGTTCGACCTCTTCCGAGGAGCACATTGGACATTGCTCGGTTATGGCGTGGAGCCCGGATCGGTGCAGCCGCGCCGAGGCTTGCATATTCATACCTTCGGCCCGTCAGGCGACATGGCCGATCCCGAGAGCCATCTTCGGGACATCTACGCCCTATCCTCGGGCGAATGGGTGCTGGTGCGTCCGGACGGTTATATCGGTGCCATCGTCGCAGCCCGTGACGTTGCGATGCTGGAGCGCTATTTCGCGCGAGTGGGACTTGGTTTGACGGATGCGCCGCGCGCTTGAGGCAATAGCGGGACAAGCCGATTGCACTGCCTGAGCGGGCGTAGGATTGGCGTCAGCCCGCCGCTTCCAGCCATAGGTGCTTTATGGTTCGCGCCTCGTTCTCCGGCTTGTCGGCAAAGACCCAGCGCGCTCGGCTTAGCGCCTCCTCGCGGGCGGTCTGCTGCCGGGCAATGATCGCCTCCAGCAGGCGGGCGTGATCGTCGCTTCTGTCGAAGAGATGCGGCTCGCGGTCCGCGACATCGGCCAGTATCGACATGTCGAGATAGCGGCCGAGTACGTCGACCAAGCCCTTGGCCTCCAGCTGCTTGGCATGCATCGCCGCCGGCCAGACGTCCCGCAGCAGCATGTGATGCATCCAGTAGTCCTGGCTGCGCTTGCGCAGGTCGTGAAAGCTCTCGGCATGAGCCGCTTCTGCATGGCATTCGGACAATGCCCGTATCGCCTTGCGGGCATTCTTGCGCCAGCCCTTCTGAAAAAGACGGGCCGTGTCGCGCCGGCCACAGCCGAAGGATGCATCCTTTAATGCCTCGCGCGCTTCGGCACATGTGGCGACTGCCGCCTGCGCCTTGTCTTCGAGGTCGGTTTCCGCCGCCGCGAGACGGTCGCGCCTGGCGGTCAGCAGATCGCTGACGCGGGTCAGCGCATGCAGTTCTTCGGCGGATGCAGCGGTTGCCTGCAGGTAGTGGCTGATCTCGATCAGCGCGGTTGCGTCGCGAACGCTGGAAAGCGTGCGCGCTATATCCCGAAGCCGGTCATTTTCCCGCTGCTGAAATTCGCGTGCGATCGGCGCTATCAATCGGTAGAGCGCCCGCACGCGCTTGATATTCTTGCGGGCGGCGTGAACCGCTTCGTGCAAGCCCTGCGGTCTGTCGGTCAGTTCGGCCATCGCCCTGCCGAGTTGATGCGCGGCGGCTTTGTGCACCTCGTCATCAAGAGCCCGGTCAGGCCGTATGCGATAGCTCATCGTACTCCTGCTCGAACTGCGTCGCGAGGGCCTGATTGGAATAGCGGTATTCGCCAGTTACCTCACGTCCGATCCAGTCCGGCAGTTCCGGATTGTCGCTTTCCTTCCCCATCTCAACCTCGGCAATCACGAGGCCGCGATGAGCGCCGCGGAAGACATCCACTTCCCAGGTAAATCCCTTGAAAGGCACCTTATGGCGGGTCTTTTCGATGACGAGGCCGATCGCTGTTCCCAGCAGTTCCTCCGCTTCATCGACGGGGATCTCATACTCGAATTCGTCTCTGGTCATTGCCTTGCCGATCTTGATCGTCAGGGTCGCCTTCTTGTCGTTCGTCAGCCGTATGCGCACGGAACGACCTTCCATGGAGGCAATATATCCCTGTCGCAGGATCAGCCTCTCCGAAACGGAATCACGCCAATGATCGCCGCGCACCAGAAACTTTCGCTCGATCTCTTTTGCCATGCGTTTGACATGCTCCACCGGCACAGATTGAAGCAGACTATAGCAAGTTGCCGCGATTTCCTACCCGTCGTATTTAAAGCGAGCTTTTGTCTCGACAAGCACCTTCGGGAAGGCTATTCGAAAGCCGGATTTCAATCGTTTTAAAGGGAGTGCACCGACCATGGGCGAGAAAACCGAGAAGCTTCTTTCCATCCTGAAACTGCAGCCCGTCGTTCCGGTGCTGATCGTCGACGATGCGAAATCGGCCGTGCCGCTCGCCCGCGCGCTTGTTGCCGGCGGTCTGAAGGCCATCGAGATCACGCTGCGTACCGCCGGTGCGCTCGACGCGATCCGCGCCGTGGCCGAAGAGGTGGAAGGGGCTGAGGTCGGCGCCGGCACCATCCTCAATGTCAGCCAGTGGGATGCAGCGGTCGAAGCCGGCTCCAAGTTCATCGTCAGCCCCGGCACGACGCAGGAACTGCTGGATGTTGCACGCTCCTCGCATGTGCCGCTGCTGCCGGGTGCCGCCACGGCCAGCGAAGTCATGGCGCTGCGCGAGGAGGGCTATACGGTGCTCAAGTTCTTCCCGGCCGAGCAGGCAGGCGGTGCCTCTTATCTCAAGGCCCTGTCCTCGCCGCTGGCAGGCACGATCTTCTGCCCGACCGGCGGTATCTCGCTGAAGAACGCTCATGATTATCTGTCGCTGCCGAACGTCATCTGTGTCGGTGGCTCCTGGGTTGCGCCGAAGGAGCTGGTCGCTGCCGGCGACTGGGCTGGCATTACCAAGCTTGCTGCAGAGGCAGCTGCGCTCAAGGGCTGAGACCCGAGCCTATCGAATTCGATTTCAAAGGCGCGTGGAGCTTTCCGCGCGCCTTTTTGCATGATGTGGATTGGTATTTGCGGTTGCGCTTCCTATCTCCCCTTCACCATCACAAGGACGGAGGACCATCCATATGATCGACGCCCGCAAGCTTCTTGACCAATTCCTGGGATCGCAGGTTCCGGGGGTGCAAGGAACCGTGAAAGACAGGGCCACCCAGGCCATCAATCTCGCCAGGGACAATCCGATGGCGACCAGCGCGATTGCCGGCGTGCTGCTCGGTACGAAGACCGGGCGTCAGGTCGCCGGCAATGCGCTGGCGCTCGGCGGCCTCGCCGCCATCGCAGGCCTCGGCTATCAGGCCTACAAGAATTATCGCGATGGCAATCAGCCGCAGCCGGCGCCGCAATCCACCCCACAGGCCGAGCCGCAGTTCCTGCCGCCGCCGACGGATTCCGGCTTCAGCACGGCGCCGGCAGTTGCCAGCAATGATTTTACGCTTTCCCTGGTGCGGGCCATGATCGCGGCCGCTCGCGCCGACGGCCATATCGATGATACGGAACGTCAGCGCATTCTCGGCAAGGTGCAGGAGGCCGGCGTCGGATCGGAGGCGGAAGGTTTCTTCCAGCGCGAACTTGCCAATCCCGTCGATCTCGATGCCATCGTCGCCTCGGCAAAGACCGAGGAGCAACGCGTGCAGATCTACACCGCGTCGCGGCTGGCGATCGAACCGGATTCGCGCGCCGAGCGCGGTTATCTCGATTTGCTGGCCGGACGGCTCGGTCTGGCCGACGCTCTGGTCGATCATATCGAAGCGACGGTTGCGGGCGCCAAAGTTCAGCTGTGACGCGTGTGACGATAGGGCCGGTTGCCTTTCCTTGGCAGCTGGCCTAAGCATGTCGCGCAAAAGTGCGCAGCGGTTTTGCGACAATGACATTGCGTAAAATCAAGAGCTTAAGGCGCAAGGAGCGGATCTGAAGGATCCCGACGCGCGTTAAGCCTTCGCCGGAACTCGTGTCGGGGCGTCAGGGATGGCTACATTGATGGATAAAAAAAGCGAAACCCGCTCGGCGGCAATCGCGGCCGGTATTATCTTGCTGGTCGCAACCGCCGTGCTCTACCTGATGCCGAACGTCATCGTCTGGCTCGGAAATATCTCGCCATGGCTCGGCACCGGTTTCGGCGTGCTTGTCATCCTGGCCTTCTTCTTCGTGTTCTGGCTGCGCGCCCGCTATCAAAGGCGTAAGGGGCAGTAGGCTCCAGCACGGGGCCGATCGTCTCGTTGCTACTTTGTCTAGTTTTGCAGCGAGGCGCCGAGCAGGATGATGCCCGTGCAAATGACAAGCAGTGCGCCGAGGATCTCGATGCTGTTGCCTACCCAAACCGAAAGTCTGGAGCCCTTGCCGGTGAAACGGACGGCAGTGCCTTTTGCGAAGACTGCAATGGTGGCAAGCAGCGACACGGTCAGTGCCGTGCCGATCGACATGGCGAGGACCGATAACAGGCCGCCAAGATAGAGCCCGTTCAGCATCGAAAAAGTCATGACAAGCAATGCGCCCGAGCACGGACGCAATCCGACCGCGGCAATGGCAGACCAGGCCTCGCGGGCGCTGAACTTTTCGTTCGACAGCATCTTCGGATCGGGAAGATGGGCGTGGCCGCAAGCCTCGCAGTAGGCGCCGTCGCCGGTCGCATGGGCGGGATCGTAGCATTGATAGCCGCCGGCAGCGGGTATCGCGGCGCTGCTGCGCGCAAAACTTCTCGCTGAATCTGTGCCCGTCGCTGCCCCCTCGAACAGTGAGAGGCTGATTGGCCCCGCCGATGTCGCGAGCTGCATTTCCTGACGTTGCGCCCGGCTTTGCATCATCGCCCGCAGCTTGCGGAACAAAAGCCAGCTGCCGAACAGGATGACCATGACGAAGCTTGTGATCTCCATGGCATTGGTGGCCATCGTCATGGTGATGCCAGAGCCGCGCAGAATGAAATAGGCGACACCGACGACGAGAACGGCAACCAGCCCCTGAATAAGTGCGGAGACGAACGAGATGCCAATGCCGCGCTTCAGCTCGATCTCGTTGGCGACCATGTAGGAGGAAATGACGGCCTTGCCGTGGCCGGGGCCGGCGGCATGGAAAATGCCATAGGCGAAAGAAAGGCCGATCAGAGTCCAGAGCTGCCAGGGGTCCTGGCGCATGGCTTCGATGGATTTGGTGAGCGCGCGATAGAAGGCCTGCTGTTCGTAGTTTACATAGAGGAAGATCGGTGCGAGCGGCCCGCCCATCGGCTGGAAGCTCGGCTCCGCCGTGCCGATGCCAAGTGGCGAGCCGGCAGCATGGGCAAGACCGGCTGCCGCCAGAAGGGCGATAGCTGCAGCCGGCACGAGCTTCCTCATTCCCGAAATCAGCATTGGACATCTATCCGCGTTGCGAAGAGTTTCGACATGGTCGTCCCCGTCGGATCGTTGAAGAAGGCATCCGTCAATGTCGACCTGTTCTCGGCAATGACCTCATCCGGATTGGGCCGGACGACCTTCTGTGTACAGCTTTTGAAGGCGTCGCCCTCCGTCACCAGCTCGTTGTCGCTCGGGAAATCGATCGAGGTGTAGAGCGTCGGGTCGTAGATGCCGAAGCTCAGCTTGTTGCCCTTGGCAAGCGGCATCGGCTCGGCCGGTTTGACGGCGAAGAACATCAGGAGCTGGCCATCGCGAAAGTCGACATTGATGACGTCGGGCTTCTCGACCTTAATGGTTTTGCCATTGAGCGTCAGGTTCGCATAATAATCGTAATCGGCCAGCGACTCGCGCACGGTCTTGCCGACTTCCTTCAGCTCATCAGGATCGAGCTTCAGATTGGTGTTCTTGTCGAAATCCATGAGCACCGAGGAGGAGAAGACCTCATCGAACCGCCAGACGTTGCGCAGTTCCTGCACATTGCCATCCGGGCCGGCCAGTACCTCCAGACGGGCTTCCACGAAAATATGCGGATGCGCGGATGCCACGGCCGGCACGAGCAACAGGCCACCGGTCAGGGCAACAGCATGGGCGATCGTGGATTTTCTCATGCGTCCGATGTGTTTCGTGAGCATTGATTCACTTCGTTTTCTGGTCAGGAAATGAGACGGAATTGGGACCGGTCGGTCAACCTCGGGCATTCACCCGTTCTTGCGGAACCAGTTGTGCAGGTAGTCCACAAAGATACGCACTTTCGCGGGGAGATAGCGCCGGTGCGGATAAACGGCATAGATGCCGCGGTCGGTCGGCAGGTAGTCGTTGAACAGTGTCAGCAGCTGCCCGCTTTCGATCGCCTTGCGGCCGATGAAATCCGGGACGATGGCAACGCCGAGATCGGCAAGTGCTGCGCGTAGCGTCGCATGTGGGCTGTTGACCTCGAGCGTGCCGTTGATCGCGACGTTGAAGGTCGTGCTGTCGGCATCGACGAAACGAACATTGCCTTGCGAGCGGGTGTTTGTGTCTATGATGAAGGGCACATGCGCCAGATCTGTCGGGTGCTCCAGCGTCGGATAGCGCTCGAGGAACGTCGGGGTTGCGCAGAGATGGATGCGGAAGTCGGAGATCTTGCGGGCGATCATGCCGGAATCCTCGAGCTTGGTGATGCGCACGGCGACATCGAAGCCTTCCTCGATCAGATCCACGAAACGGTCGTCGGCGGAGATTTCCAGCGCGAGATCGGGGTTCTCTCTAGCGAAGTCGATCAGCGACTGCCCGACATCGGCGTCGACGAAGGTGCGCGGCACCGAAACGCGCAGCCGGCCCTTCAGCTGTTGGTTGTTCTCGCGCACGAGGTCGGCAAGGTTGTCGATCTCCTTCAGGATGTCGGAGGCGGTGCGATAATAGGTATGGCCGGCCTCTGTCATCGAAAACTGGCGGGTCGTGCGGTTGAGCAGAAGCGCACCAAGCTCATCCTCCAGCTCGCGGACATATTTCGACAGCAGCGCCTTGGAACGGCCGGTCCTGCGCGCGGCAGCCGAAAATCCCTCGGCCTCGACCACGTCGATAAAGGCGCGAATCCGGGTCAAAGTATCCATGGCGAAGCCTCCCGCTAACTGTTTCCGGATGTTGAACAAAATGCTTTGATTTGTTCAATTATTTTTTTCGGGCATGGCTGAAAAATTTTCTTGATTATTACGGCGAATATTCCTATTTCCCGAACAGCCCAAAGTCGCACGTGCCCGTGGGTGTCCGCCGACCCTCGATTAGGTGAGGTCATCGGTAAGGTACCTGGAATTAACCCCTCCAGTCGCTATTCCGGCCAACCGGAAAATGCGAGGACATCTGAAGCAACGACGGTGCGGGCCTTTTTGTTCTCTCCCGGCTTTCCATCAGCCGGGGTTACTGAAGAGGCACACCTTCATTGCCGGAAGTGCGGTTGGGATCTTCCCTCCAATCCATGGCAGACAAAGCGAATTAGCGCCGCTTGCGGCACTGGTTCATTATCCGCGCTTCGCGCATTTGCACGGTACCGGGGTCTCCACCGGCTGGTTCCTAAGCGAATGAGCGTTGCCCTTTGTCCTCTGGGTTTTCCCCGGAGCCTTTGGAATTGAAAGGGAATTGACATGACCACGCAACGTATTCGCGATTTCCTCGCTACCCGACGTCCGGACGGTCCTTGCCTGGTGGTCGATCTCGACGTCGTCCGCGACAATTTTCACGCCTTCCGTCATGCCATGCCAGACAGCGCCATCTATTATGCTGTCAAGGCCAACCCGGCTCCGGAAGTGCTGCGCCTGCTCGCAAGCCTCGGTTCCAACTTCGATTGCGCGTCCGTCGCTGAAATCGAAATGGCGCTCGATGCCGGCGCGACCGCTGCCCGCATCTCCTTCGGCAACACCATCAAGAAGGAGCGCGATATCGCCCGTGCGCATGCACTCGGTATCAACCTCTTCGCCGTCGACAGCCATGAGGAAGTCGAGAAGATTTCGCGTGCCGCTCCGGGCGCCCGCGTGTTCTGCCGCGTTCTGACGGATGGCGAAGGTGCCGAATGGCCGCTGTCGCGCAAGTTCGGCTGCGTTCCGCAGATGGCCGTCGACGTTCTCGTCTACGCTCACCAGCTCGGTCTGGAATCCTACGGCGTGTCTTTCCACGTCGGCTCGCAGATGACCAAGGTCGATGCCTGGGACGATGCTCTTGCCGATGCCAAGCGCGTCTTCGTTTCGCTCGCCAAGCAGGGCATTCACCTGCAGATGGTCAACATGGGCGGCGGTTTCCCGACCAAGTACCTGCGCGACGTTCCGTCGGCCGAAGCCTATGGCAAGGCGATCTTTGCGTCTCTGCGTGCCCATTTCGGCAACCAGATCCCGCACACGATCATCGAGCCAGGTCGCGGCATGGTCGGTAATGCCGGTGTGATCAAGGCTGAAGTCGTCCTGATTTCAAAGAAGTCGGACAACGATGCCGCCCGCTGGGTCTTCCTCGACATTGGCAAGTTCGGCGGTCTCGCCGAGACCATGGACGAGGCGATCCGTTACCCGATCCGCACCACGCGCGACGGCGACGAGATGGAGCCCTGCGTCATTGCCGGCCCGACCTGCGATTCGGCCGACGTGCTCTATGAGAAGAACCTCTATCCGCTGCCGGTGTCGCTCACCATCGGCGACGAGGTCCTGATCGAAGGCACCGGCGCCTACACCACGACCTACTCGGCTGTGGCGTTCAATGGTTTCGACCCGTTGAAGGCCTACATCATCTAAGGTCCGGTCTGGATCTGAAGTTCGACAAAGCTGCCCCCGTAGCCAGCCGGGGCGGCACCCTCACAATAGTTTGTCACCACCGCTGATAACGGTATTGGGCACGGGAGGCCGAGATGGCCGCTGTTCTTGATTCTGTCCGCGCATTCTTTGCGCCGTCCACATTCACTCTCGACCTGGAAAATGCAGGCGATGTCGTTGCGCGCGAAAACCTGCTGGATCGCGCCATGGGGCCTGACCGCCGCAAGAAGTCGTCCGAAAAGCTGCGCCAGGGCCGTGTGCCGGCCGACGGCCTGGCGCTGGTCGCGCGCGATCGCGCCGGCCATGTCATCGGCACCGTTCGCCTCTGGAACGTCGAAGCCGGCGTCGATCGCGAGACGCGCCCGGTCGAGGCATTGCTGCTCGGTCCGCTGGCGATCGATCCTGCCTATGAAGGCAAGGGCATCGGCTCGGCGCTGATGCGCGCTGCCATCATGGAAGCCAAGAAGCGCGGCCATGGCGCGATCCTGCTCGTCGGCGATGCGCCCTATTACGAGCGCTTTGGCTTCTTTGCTTCCAAGGCCCGCCATCTCGTCATGCCGGGTCCGTTCCAGCGCGATCGTTTCCTCGCGCTCGAGCTGAAGGACGGCTGGCTTGATGGTGCTGTCGGCATCATCGTTGCCAGCGGCCGTAAGCTTGCCCAGCCGCCGATAGCAAAGGCCGCGTAAAGCGCGAGAACAGTCCTGAAGTATCAAAAGGCCTTCGCTCATTCGGGCGGAGGCCTTTTTATTTGGCTGCCTTCACGTTGTCCTTGGCTGGATCGTAGCCATCCGTCAGCGTTTTCAGGAAGGCGACGACGTCGGCGATCTCGGCATCGTTAAGCGCTGGGGCATCGCCGAGCTTGCGGTTCATCGGCACGTCGATGACATCGATATTGGCCTGATACTGTGCCGGCAGGTCATCGTATTTCAGCACCTTGCCGCTTGCATCCTTCGGATAGATCTCCTCCGGATTGGTGTCGCGCTTGACGTAGAAGCGGGTGACATCCTCCAACGTGCGGTAGACGCCATTGTGGAAGAAGACGTGGCGGGTCGCGACATTGCGCAGCGTCGGCGTTTTGAACAGCCCGCAATTCTGCTGTTGGGCGGAATAGGTATCGTTGCGCAGCGGGCCGCAAATGCCGGTATCGTAGTAATGGGCATCGGCATTGGCCGGAATGGTCGGGTTGCGCGGCGCGCCGAGGGCTTCGAATTCGAAATCGGTGAAGTTCGGCATCTGCCCGTCGCCGGTCATCTTGTCGAGATGGCACGAGGCGCAATTGCCCTTGTTCGCATCGTCGAACAGCTTCAAGCCCCTCGCTTCCGCATCCGTCAGGACCGCCTTGCCGCGCAGGTAGTAATCATACTTGCTCGTATAGGGATGGAAGGAGAACTCCTCGATCTGGTAGCGGGCGAGCGCGAAACCGATCTCGGAAATCATCATGTCCTGATCGTTGGCGACGTTGTCGCCGAAGAGCGTGGAAATTTCCTTGCCGTAGCCCTTCTTCAATTTGGCATAGACGGTCGCAGCATCGGCATTCGCCATTTCGAAAGGCGAGATCATCGGCTGCAGGGCCTGTTCTTCCAGCGAATCGACGCGTCCATCCCAGAACATGCCGCCTTGCGGCACGAGGTTTGCCGCAGCGGCCGCATCGGCCTTGACGACGGCCTGCGCCGTCAGCGGACCAGCAACGGTAGCGGGAGCATTGGCCAACGCCACGCCCGATGCCTCGGTCATCGGCGAGGCTTCCGCCGCCTCGTCGGCGGGGCTTTCTTCTCCGATGGAGAAGGACGGCGTCGACATCTTGTAGGCGAGGCTCGGAACCGCGCGGATGCCGGGCTGGTCGAGATGTGGCCCACCGAGCTGGACGGCGAGGCCGTTGGCGGGTGCATAGTGGTTGGCCGGGTCGTGGCAAGTGGCGCAGGACATCTGGCCGCCGCCGGAAAGCGAAGGGTCGAAAAACAGTTTCTTGCCAAGCTGGGCCATGGCACTTAGCGGGGCTTGATCGTCATAGCCATCCGTCGCCGAAGCATCGGTGGCCGGTTCGCTTGCCATGCCGACAGCCGCACCCGCGAGCGAGAGGCCCGCGAGTGCGAGGAGCGGCAGGAGACGGCGGTAGGTCAGGGGCATTTCCGTCTCCCTTGTGATGTTAGGATGCCTGATTGCCGGTCTTCGAATCGAGGATCAGCTTCGGCGCGTCACCCTTGGACCAGTCGAACATGTTGTTCAGCGAGCCCGAAAGCACATCGAAGGAGCCGCCGCCAAGGCGGGCACCGGCCATCCAGTTGTCCTCGATGAAACGCATGACGGAGGTCTGGTCGGTGAGCGTATGGTCGACGAAGTTGACCTTGGCGTAGGGCGAGATGACGAGCAGCGGCTGGCGCGTGCCATAGCCGCAACGTCCCTGTGCCGGCTGGCCGTTGACGCCCGGCAGCGCCGTGCCGGTCGAGCAGCTGTCGCCGCTCAGCACGTCGTAGCCCTTGACCGGGAGTTTCGACGGATTAACGACCGCATGGGCATGGTCATACCAGCCGTCGGAGTCGTCGTAGAGGAGGATGACGGCGGTATCCTTCCAATCCGGCGAATTCTGCACCGTGTTGACCACCTGCGTCACGAATTCCTGCTCGTCGAGCGGATCGGAATAGCCGGCATGGCCGTCCTGATAGGCCGGTGCCTTGAGGAAGCTGACCGTCGGCATGTTGCCGTTCTTCAGCGCCGCATAGAAGTCGGTCATGTCATACTGGTGATTGGCCGCATCCGTGGTGCCGATCGCCTCCACGGAAGACGGGCGTGCGTGCGTCGGATTGGCGGTCGAGGCGTAGTATTGGAACGGCTGGTGATGCGGGATGTAGTCGGCGCTGTTGACCTTGGTCACGGTCGAGGTGGTTGCGCGCTTGCAGGCCGTCGTGCCGTCCGGATTGGTCTGGGTCAGATCGAAGCCACCTTCGAAGAAGCCCCAGGTGATCTTGTGCTCGTTCAGCATGTCGCCGATGTTCTTGCCGTACATCAGGGCCGTCTGGCCGACCGAGCAGGCGTCGCCCGTCGGATCGAAGTCGCTGATCGCAGTCCAGCCGCCGTTGCCGTCAGGCACGATACGGCCCTTTGAATAGGTGCCGTCGCTTTCCAGCGTGTAACCGGGCGGCAGGATGACGCCGTTGGTCTGGCCGGAGATCAGGTTCAGCGCACCGGGGGTCGAGGGGCCGAAATTGGTGGAGAAGGAATTGTCGCTCAGCGCGTAGTGCTGAGCGTAGTTCCAATAGGCTGTGACGGTGTTGCCGTCATAATAGCCCATGACTTGGCCCTTCGTGCCGAAAGCACCGGCCGCACCCTTGGTGCCCTTGCCGGTATTGGCGGGGAAAAGGTCCATGGCGAAGTTGTTGTAGGCGGCCTGCTCGGCGGTATAGCCGTGGTTCTGCGACTGGGTTGCGGCCTGCGTGCGGTCGAGCCGGAAGGGGGCCGCCGCATCGGCGCCGTTTGCCGCGTTGGTCTTGTTCGGATTGTTGTCGAGAAGACCGGCATTGGCGAGCGTGTTGATATCGGTCGGCGTATTGTCGGCGGCCTTGAATGCCGGTTCGCCATCGACATTTGCGGCCTTGGGGTAGGTCGCGAAATAATGGTCGAAGGAGACGTTTTCCTGAAAGATAACGACAAGATGCTTGATGGGGGTCGCGGTATTCGGGGCCGGCGCTACATCGGCGGCACCGGCGGTGGAACAGAGCAAAACAAGACTAAGCGCGCTGCCGGTTGCAAGGGCGGCGCGACGTGAAAAACTGGTCATCGTCATATCCTCTTCGAGTGGGGGCATTGCTCCGGCGCATTTGCGCCACGCCGGGCATAGAGAACCTCTTCGAGCTATCAACGGAGTATGACAGTTCCATGAAGGGTGCGGTGAAGGGCTTCCGCTTTTGTCGAACATGGGGGCGACAAAAGGCTGATTCTGCAGTGGCGGCCGATAACCGACGGAGAGCGCCTGTCGGGAAAAGTCGCTATGCTACCTTATGTCACGGGCTAAACAGGAAAGAGAGTTCCCTCATCCGCCCCCGTGATTCGAGGCGGCCTCTGTCACCTAAAGACGAAGACTAAATATTCTGATCCATCGTCTCGGCCGGTATCTCGTCGGCGCGGTGGATGCGGACGACTACGGCGGGCACGCCGGCGACGGTGCAATGTGGGGGAACGGGCTTCACAACGACGCTGCCGGCGGCAACCTTACTGAAGGCACCGACCTCGATATTGCCGAGGATCTTGGCGCCGGCGCCGATCATCACGCCGTGGCGGATCTTCGGGTGACGGTCGCCGCTTTCCTTGCCGGTACCGCCAAGCGTGACATTCTGCAGGATGGAGACCTCATCCTCGATGACGGCAGTTTCGCCGATGACGATGCCGGAGCCGTGATCGAGCATGATCGAGGTGCCGATCTTCGCTGCCGGGTGGATATCCGGGCCGAAGACGAGCGAGACGAGGTTGGAAAGCCAGCTGGCGATTTCCTTGCGGCCTTCGGTCCAGAGCGCATGGGCGATGCGGTGCGTCTGCAGGGCATGGAAACCCTTCAGGTTCAGAAGCGCATGCAGATAGGTGGTGCAGGCGGGGTCGCGGGTTCGCACGGCAACGAGATCCGCTTCGGTCGCCCGCAGGATAGCAGGATATCGCGCCAGCACGTCTGACAGTAGCGAGAGCATGTTGCCATGCTCGATCCTGACGACGCAAAGCCGGGCAGCCAGTATATTGGCAAGGCTTTCGGCATCGGAGCTGCCGGCAAGCAATTGCGCCTTTAGCAGCGGGGCGAGCGTCAGCTCGCGCGTCGCCAGCTCCGCGGCTTCGCAACGGATCACATCCCAGACATTTTCGGCTAGGGCAGGAGAATTTCCGGCAACGGCCGATCCTGACTGAGACATGATCCTGTCTTTCTATTTAACCGGAGACATCGACGACGCCACAATCGCCCGCTTCGGAGGCGAAGGCGAGCAGTTTGCCGGACTTGCTCCAGCTCATCGATGTGATCGCACCCTTGCCGGGTCGGCGCAAGAGCGCTTCCTTGGCATCGCCGAGGCGCACCGCAAGGATCATGCCGTCGATGAAGCCTATGGCGAGGATATCCTCGGCGGGATGGAATTTTACCGAGGTCGCCATGATGTTGGCGCGCGTGCCAAGTTCGAGCGGGGCCTTGCCCATCGGGCCGTCCTTGCCCTGGAAGGGCCAGACGATCGCTGCCGGCGCGCCGGAAGAGGCAAGCCATTTGCCCTTATTGGACCAGGAAAGCGACTTCACCTTGGCGGGATAGCCGGTCATGCGCATGTGTCGGGCTTCAGCGCCCGGTTTGGTATCCATCTTCCAGCCGTGCAGGGCGTTTTCCTGCATGGTGGTAACGACGAACTGGCCATCCGGCGAGAAAGTGACGCTGGTATGGGCGCCCTTCCATTCGAGATTGACCGGCGGGGCGCTCATGCCGACCCAATGCAGCGACACGCCATTATAACGGGCAACCGCGATGCGCAGGCCCTTGGGCGCGAAGGCGATGCCTTCGGCGGTGCGCTCCTCGGCAAATTCTTTCGTCGTGCCGTCGGCGAGGCGCACGAAGGTGCTCTTGCCATAGGAATAGGCGACAGCTCCCTGCGGACCGGCGGCAAGCTGGCTGATCCATTTGCGTGGCGCTTCGGCAAGCACCGTCGTGCTGCCGTCGGATGCGATCCGCAGCACCTTGCCGTCTTCGCCGCCCGAAATCAGGCTCTCGCTGTGGGGATCGCGGATGCACGTCAGCATCCCATGATGGGCTTCGGTGACCTTATCGCCGCCTTCGAGGCGGTGGATCGCGCCGGCGGCGCTGGCGAAGAAGGGGGTGTCACCTAAAAATTCGACGGCCAGAACGTGGCCGTCGATATCAAGCGGAGCGACAGTCGGCATCAGGCGGACGCCTCGCACGCCTTGAAGCTGGCTTCCAGCTTTTCGCGGTCGAGCTCGCGGCCGATGAAGACGAGGCGGCTCTCATGCTTTTCGCCATCCTTCCAGGGGCGCTGATGATCGCCTTCGATGATCATGTGCACGCCCTGGACGACGTAGCGCTCCGGATCGTCCTTGAAGGCGATGATGCCCTTGAGGCGCAGGATGTTCGGCCCTTGCGTCTGCGTAACCTTCTGGACCCAAGGAAAGAAGCGCTCCGGGTTCATCTCGCCGCCCCGCAGCGAAACCGACTGTACGGTGACGTCATGGATCGGCGACGGGGCGTGGTGGTGATGGTCGTGACCGTGGTCATGATCATGGTGGTGATGATGATCGTGGTCGTGGTCGTGGTCGTGATGGTGGTGATCATGGCCGTGATGGTCGTGATCGCAATCCGGACCGCAGACATGATCGTCATGGCCCTGGTCGAGGAAATGCGGATCGTTTTCGAGGGCACGTTCCAGATTGAAGGCGCCCTGGTTCAGCACGCGGGCGAGCTCAACGCCGGAGCGGGTCGTCTTGTAGACGCGGGCTGCCGGGTTGATGGCGCGAACGACGTCCTCGATCTGGGCCAGCTCTTCCGGAGAAACGAGATCGGATTTGTTGATGACGACGACGTCGGCAAAAGCGATCTGGTCTTCGGCCTCGCGGCTGTCCTTCAGGCGCAGCGGCAGGTGCTTGGCGTCGACGAGCGCGACGACGGCGTCGAGTTCGGTCTTGGCGCGGACATCGTCGTCCATGAAGAAGGTCTGGGCGACCGGAACCGGATCGGCAAGGCCTGTCGTTTCGACGATGATGCCGTCAAAGCGGCCGGGGCGGCGCATAAGGCCTTCGACGACGCGGATCAGGTCGCCGCGAACGGTGCAGCAGACGCAGCCATTGTTCATTTCGTAGATTTCTTCGTCGGATTCGACGATGAGGTCGTTGTCGATGCCGATCTCGCCGAACTCGTTGACGATGACGGCGTATTTCTTGCCGTGATTTTCAGACAGGATGCGGTTCAGCAGCGTCGTCTTGCCGGCGCCGAGATAGCCGGTCAGAACGGTGACGGGAACGGGCTTTTGCGTGGCTGTTTCGGTCATGGGAGCCTCGAAATATGGAAGGTTGCCCCGGGGAGCAGACATTGGTCGGGTTTCATATAAGGAGTTGGAGACGCCAGTTCAAAGGCTTTTATATGTTATAAGATCACATTGGGTTGCGGAGAGGCGGTTTGGCCGCACGGTCACGACAGCGTCGACATATCGAAGCTGTCGACATCCTCCAGCAGCTCGACAAGCCCCTTGACCGCATGCGCGATGAGCAGCTCGCCCTTTTCAGCCGTCGCCGCGCCGGCATTGCCGGCGACGCCTTGAGTGCTCAGATCGGACATCTTCCAGCCGAAGGCGTGAGGGCCGTAGGCGCGCAGGTGCTTGAAGCCCCTGATGAACTCCGATTGCCGGGATGGGAAGTTTTCCGCCTTCGACATGTCGACCTTTTCAGGATGCAGGGCGAGCATCACCGATGTCTCGATATCGCCGCCATGAATGTCGATGGCTTTTGCCTCCGGGGTGATCAGCCCGTCCGGCACGCCGAAGCGCGTCCAGCTGGTTGCGACCGCGAGCATGTTGAAGCGCATGCGCGCTTCCGTTACGACGATGGTCATCAGCGGAGAATTGCCGCCGTGAGCGTTCAGCATGACGAATTTACGGATGCCGAGGCCATTTAGCCGCTCAGCTATGGCAAGCCAGCGCTCGATCGCTTCGTTGAAGGTCAATGTCTTCGTGCCGGCAACATCCATATGTTCGACGGAATAGCCGACAGGCTCGACGGAAAGGAAGGTGACGGGTAGATTTGCCGGCACGGCAACCTTGAGGCGTGAGGCGATTCCCTCGGCGATGAGCGCGTCGGTTTCGAACGGCAGATGCGGGCCGTGTTGCTCATAGGCGCCAAGTGGTAGCACGGCGATCCATTTTCTTCGCTCTTCGGGTGTCAATGTTTCATCATTGTCATCGAAACATGGCAAAGGATGCGCCATCTGAGGGTGTGCCTCTTGTTTATGTCAGTAACCTGCGCAATGTCATAGCGTGATGACTTAGCGGCGAAAAGGTCAACGGAATCACGATGGGCAAAAAGAACAAGGTCGGGAAGAAAAGTAAGTCAGGTAAGAAGAAGGATCACCGTGACTACACGCTTGCCGATCTGTCGCCGGCGTTGACGCAGGCGGCGCGGTCCATGCGGACGGTGATGACGCGCAGCCTGACGGCGAGCGGCCTTTATGCCGGGCAGGACGGTGTCATTCTGGCCCTGGCGGCAAGCGATGGTCTTCCGGCCGGTACGCTGGCGCAGAAGCTCGGCGTCAAGGCGCCGACGATGACGCGCACGATCGGCCGCATGGAGGCGCAAGGCTTCGTCGAACGACGGCCGGATGCCGACGATGCCCGCCTGACCAAGGTCTATCTGACCGAAGCAGGGCGAAACAGTGTCAGCGAGATCGAAAGTTCGGCGGCGAGCTGCGATGAGCTTGCGACGCGCGGCTTCTCGGAAAAAGATATCCGCTCGCTCGTGCGTCTGCTCAAAACGATCGAGCATAATCTCCAGGCCGGCGATGATGACGAGGATGAAGACGAATTCTGAGAATCTCCGAGAATTCGTGTTGCGCGGCGTGATTAAAGCTTTTAATTAAAGATTTTAAATTCCGGAATCGTAAAACGAACGGAATATGTTACGGCTGCGTTTCACGGGGAGGGAGCGCGTGGCGCAAAAGATAAAGCTTTCTACGATTGCGGAAACGCTGGGTATTTCAACGGCAACAGTATCTCTGGCCTTACGCGATAGCCCGTTGGTCGCGGTCAATACACGCGAGAAGATCAAGGACCAGGCCCGCGCGCTGGGCTATATCTACAATCGCCGTGCGGCCAGTCTCAGGACATCGCGATCGGGCATCATCGGTGTCGTCGTTCATGACATCATGAACCCCTTCTATGGAGAAATCCTGAAGGCGATCGAAAGCGAGCTCGACCGCAGCCGCCACACCTTCATCCTTTCCAACCACTATGATTCCGTTGAGAAGCAGCGCACTTTCGTCGAGACGCTGCTGCAGCTGGGCGGCGACGGCGTCATCATGTCGCCGGCGATCGGGACGCCGCCGGAGGATTTCGAGCTGGCCGAAGAAAACGGCATGCCGGCCATCCTGGTGGCACGCCAGATCGATGCGCTGGACCTGCCGACCTATCGCGGCGACGACAGCTATGGGATTTCGCTTGCGACCAACCATTTGATCAGCCTTGGCCACCGCACCATTGCGATGATCGGCGGCACGGACCAGACCTCGACGGGGCGCGACCGTTATCAGGGCTATGTCAATGCGCTGCGCAAGGCGGGCATCGAGGTCGATCCCAATCTGCGCATTCCCGGCGCGCGCTCCAAGCAGGGCGGTTTCGAGGCGGCGGTGCACTTCCTGTCACTGCCGCAAAAGCCGACGGCGGCGGTCTGCTGGAACGATCTGGTCGCCATCGGTCTCATGAACGGCATTTCACGCGCTGGCCTTGTCCCCGGGCGGGATATTTCCGTCACCGGCTATGACGATCTGGAGGAGGCTGCGATCGCAACGCCGGCCCTGACGACCGTCTGGAACGGTCAGGCCGAAGTCGGAAGGCTTGCGGCGCGCGCGCTTTTGGATAGGTTGGCAGGAAGCCATGAGCCGGATGGTATCCATCTTATCAAGCCGGAAATGCGCATCCGCCAGTCCACGGCGCCCTACAAAGCTCGCTAGAGCGTTTCAGCGTTTCACTGAGCCGCTCTTCTCATTGATTTAACGCGATTCCGGACGGAAAGCCGCCGCGCACATTTCCGGAATTGTTTTCGTCGCGACGAACCGTATCTCAAGAGGAAAGATCCATGTCCGATAACCGCATCGCCGTCCTCGTTCCGGGGAAGATACACCCGCGTGTCCTCGAAAGGCTCGGAAAGCAGTTCGATATCGTTTCGGTCGAACGCGATGGCGGTCCGAAGGTCGAGGTGGGAACCGCAGCTCGCATCCGCGGCGTTGCCGTTGCGGGCGGCTTCAATGCCGGGTGGATCGATGCCTTTCCGAATCTTGAAGTCATCGCCAATTTCGGCGTCGGCTATGACGGCATCGACGTCAAGCATGCCGCCTCGAAGGGCATCGTCGTCACCAACACGCCTGATGTCCTGAATGACGAGGTCGCTGATACCGCAATCGCCCTGCTGCTGAACACGCTGCGGCAGTTTCCGAAGGCGGAAAGCTGGCTGCGCGAGGGGCGCTGGGCCAAGGAAGGAGCCTTCCCGCTCTCGCCCTTTTCGATGAAGGGACGCCGCATCGGTATCAACGGCCTTGGCCGCATCGGCCTGGAAATCGCGAGAAGGCTGGAGCCGTTCAAGGTAAAGATCGGCTATCACACGCGCTCGCCGCGCGACTCCTTGCCTTACGACTACTACCCGACGCTGAAGGAAATGGCGCAATCGGTGGATACGCTGATCTCCATCGTGCCGAAGACGCCCGAGACGCACAAGGTCGTCAACGCCGAGATCCTGTCTGCGCTCGGGCCGCAGGGCGTGTTCATCAATGTCGGCCGCGGCTGGTCTGTCGATGACGACGCGCTGATCGCCGCCCTGGGGAATGGAACGCTTGGTGCCGCGGGCCTCGACGTCTTCTACGACGAGCCCAATGTCCCGGCCGGCTATCTCTCGTTGCCCAACGTTTCGCTGCTGCCGCACGTGGCCTCCGCCTCCGTGCCGACGCGCGACGCCATGGCCGATCTCGTCGTCGATAACGTCATCGAGTGGTTCGCGAAGGGCCAGCCGCTCACACCAGTACCGGAAACACCAGTCAAGCCGCGCGGCTGATCAGACAGCCTTTTGCTGATAGAGCATTTCCAGGAAAAGTGCGTCGCGGTTTTCCGTCCGGAATGCATTGCGAAACAAGAAGATAGAGCGTTTTGCCTTTTGAAGGAAAGCTAAAACGCTCTATTGTGCGGTTGCGAGCCGCTCCTTGCTCGCAGCATAGTCGCGCACGGCATCGCCGAAGGCGGTGAAGAGCTTCAGCGACGGGGAATCCGTTTCCGCCCAATATTCCGGATGCCATTGCACGCCGACGGCAAAGGCCTTGGCGCCGATGACGGAGACGGCCTCGATCGTGCCGTCTTCGGCGAGTGCCTCCACCTGCAGTCTCGGCGCCGTATCGGCGATTGCCTGGCGATGCAGCGAGTTGACGCGCACCTCACCAGGCCCGACAACGCGCGCGACGCAGGAGCCTTCCTTGACGAAAACGCTCTGCCGGATCGAATACATCGTATCGCGATCGACATTCGGCGGCTTGCGGTGGTCCCAGATGCCGGGCTGGTCCTGGATCTCGCTGGCGAGCGTGCCGCCAAGCGCAACGTTCAGCTCCTGAATGCCGCGGCAGATGGCGAGCATCGGAATGGCGCGGTCGATGGCGCGGCGGATGAGCGGCAGCGAGGTCGCATCACGCGCCGGGTCGAAGGGGCCGTCGCTGTCTTTTGCTTCCTTGCCGTAGAGGGACGGATGCACATTGGTCGCCGAACCGGAGACGAGCAGCCCGTCGACACGGTCGAGAATGGCGTCGGCATCATTGTCATCCTCTAGTGCGGGGACGATCAGCGTCATCAATCCCGCAGCCTTCACGGCGGCGCGCACATATTGCAACTGCACCGCATGCCAGCTCGTGCCGTCGAACTCACGGATATCGGCGGGAATGGCGACGATCGGTCTGGACATGCAAGGCTCCGGAAGCTGCAAATATTCGCTCGTTGAACCTCTGGACGATTACGATGTCGATCCGAGGGCGGATTTACGCCTTACGAACTTACGCGAATACGGCTCGGCCGGCAACGCGCAGTGGTTTTCACAAGGCTTGGTTTCGGCTCGTTACGCCGATGTACAGGAATCGCCATAATGCGGTGCGAGAGCAAACTTGAAAGACCGTGTGCGGCATGGTTAGTTCCATCGCTTGCGCCGTGACGGGGAGCGTGCCGCTTCCCAGCAATGCCGTCCGTATGGGAGAATTCGATGGATCGCCGTTCCTTCATCAGGCGGGCAGGGACCGTTGGCGTAGGTGCTGCAGCCTCCGCACTTGCAAGCCCGGCCCTGGCACAGGAATCTCCGAAGATCACCTGGAAGATGACCTCTTCCTTTCCCAAGAGCCTGGATACGATCTACGGCGGCGCGGAAGATATTGCCGCGCATGTTTCGGATGCGACGAACGGCAATTTCGTCATCCAGACCTATGAAGCCGGCGAAATCGTGCCTGGCGCTCAAGCCGCCGATGCGGTCAGCGCCGGCGCCGTCGATGCGGCGCATACCTGCTCCTACTATTTCTGGAACAAGGATCCGACCTACGCGATAGGTACGGCGTTGCCGTTCGGCCTCAATGCCCGGCTGACGAACGCCTGGTTCTACCAGGGTAACGGCAACAAGCTGATGAACGAGTTCTATGCCACGCAGGGCATTTTGGGTCTGCCGGCGGGGAATACCGGCGCCCAGATGGGTGGCTGGTTTCGCAAGGAAATCAACACGCTCGACGATCTCAAGGGTTTGAAGATGCGCATCGCCGGCCTGGCCGGCAAGGTGATCGAAAAGATCGGCGTCGCGCCACAGCAGGATATCCCGGTCAATGGTGTCTATGATGCGCTGAACAAGGGTACGGTCGACGCAGCCGAATGGGTCGGCCCCTACGACGACCTGAAACTCGGCCTGCAGAAGATCGCCAAATACTATTATTATCCCGGCTGGTGGGAAGGCGGCGCCGTGGTGCATGCCTTCTTCAATCTCGAAAAATGGAATGCCTTGCCGAAGAACTATCAGGCAATCCTCGGCGATGCCTGTGCCTTCGCCAACACCAACATGCTGGCGAAATATGATGTCAAAAATCCCCAGGCGCTGAAGGATATCGTGCAGCAGGGTGTGACGCTCAGACCTTTCAGTCAGGAGATCATGGAGGCCTGCTTCCAGGCAGCCAGCGCGCTCTATGCCGATCTCTCCAAATCAAACGATTACTTCAAGCGCATCTATGAGGACCAGGTCGCCTATAAGAAGGATGCCTATCTTTGGATGCAGCTTTCCGAGTATACTTTCGATACTTTCATGATGATCCAGCAGCGTGCGGGCAAGCTGTGATCGTATTTCATAAGTCTTTGCCGATATATTGTTTTCTTTATTAGTGATTTAAATATTATATCGGCGGCAAGGGAGGCCGGGAATCATTGCGCCAGCGCAGGGATGATCATAATCCAGCTTCAACTTAAGCTGCCGCTTTGATTGGAAAATCTGTCAAAATGGGCTCTGTTCGGGCAAGTAAATTTTAAAGGGTTTCCACTAGGGTGTCCGCCGCATCAGGGGAAGTCTGAATGAAGCCTCCAAGCCCGGACACCGTGCCGACGGATATTTATCTGTCGTTCGTCAGTTCGCTTTTCGGAAACCGCAAAACGCTCATCACGGGCGCGTTCGTTCACATCCTGACATATCTCCTCGTTTTCCTGGGCACGCATGCCGGCATTTATCTGGCCTTTTGCGTGGCGTTTGCGGTTGTCTTTGGCTTACGCATCCATTTGTTCCGGCTGTTCGACGCAGCAGACAAGAGTAATTTTACGCGTGCCGATATTGCCGGCTGGGAAACACGCTATGTGATCGGCGCGGCGGCGACGGCGGCCATCCTCGGCATAGGCAGCGGCTATGCCATCCTCATCCTGCAGAATCCGCTGGCCGAATTCATCTGCATTGCCGTCACGATGGCGTCGATGGTGTCGATCGTCGGCCGTAATTATGGTTCACCTCGGGCGGTCGATCTTCAGATTCTGGCCTGCTGCGTGCCGATCGTCCTTGCCTGTCTGCTGGCGCAGCAGCCTTACAAGGCAATCGCTTCCCTCATGCTCATTCCGTTCGGGCTGACGACGCGCGCCATGGCGAATGGCATGCGCGAATTTCTCTACCGGAACATCATCGCTTCACGCGAGATATCGCTGATCGCCGACAGATTTGATACTGCGCTGAACAACATGACGCACGGGCTGTTCATGCTGGACGCCGAGAACCGCATTCTGGTCGTCAATCGCAAGGCATGTGAGCTCCTCAATTTTGCCCATCCGGAGCGGCTCAAGGACTGCGAATTCGATGTCGTTCTGCGCTATGGCGCGCGTCACGCCTTCATCGATGGATCGTTGCCCGGACTTATCCAGCGGCAGCTGGCACAGCTCGTCAGCGGCACGCTGTCGCGAACGCTCATTCAATTCAACGAGGATCAGTTCCTGGAATTTTCGGCCAGTCGCCGCGCCGACGGAATCGTGATCCTGATTTTCGAAGACGTGACAGTGCGTATTCGGGCGGAGCGCAAGATCCTGCATATGGTGCGCTATGACCCTTTGACCGGGTTGCCGAATCGCGAATATTTCATGGACCTGGTCAAGGAAAGGCTGGCTGCGCGCAAGCGGGAAAGCCGCATCGGAATTCTGGTTCTCGATATCGATGACTTCAAACACGTCAACGATACCAAGGGGCATGTTGCCGGGGACCGCCTGCTGGTCGCCATAGCCGAGCGCCTGAAGCAGCTTGCCGGCACCGCAGCGATTGCCGCTCGTCTTGCCGGCGATCAATTCGTGCTGTTCTTTCCGAATGAAGATGATGCCCCGGATATCGATGCCCGCATCCGCACCGTGCATGCGGCAATGGCCGGCACCTACAGCGTGGAAGACAGCAGTTTCCGGATTTCCGTCAGCGGCGGATACATGACCATGTCCAGCCGGGAATTCCGCCCCGAGGAGTGGCAGATCAAGGTCGATCTCGCGCTCTTCGACGCCAAATCGCGGCTGAAGGGCGGCTGTAGTGCTTTCGAGCAGGAGATGGACGCGCGCTATGTCGAGCGGCAGAAGCTGCAGGACGATTTGCGCGAGGCGGTGGAGACCGGCAGGCTTCAGGCCGTCTATCAGCCGATGTTCACGCCGGATGGCTCGCGCATCGAATGCTGCGAGGCGCTTGCGCGCTGGATTCATCCGGAAAAGGGCTCGATCCCGCCCGATCTTTTCGTGCAGGTTGCCGAGGAAATGGGCATCGTTGCCGGCATCACTCGCTTCATGGTCAACCAGGCCTGCAAGGATTGTGCTTCATGGCCTGCGCCGCTTGCGGTTTCCGTCAATCTCTCGGCACAGGATCTGCGCAATGGCGAGATTGTCAAAATCGTCATGGCGGCGCTTGATGCCTCGGGATTGGAGCCATCCCGCCTGCATCTCGAGGTTACTGAAAGCTGCCTGATGGATGAGGTGGCGACCGTTCGCTCCATCCTCGCCGATCTGCGGGCCAAAGGCATCACGATTGCGATCGACGATTTCGGAACGGGATTTTCGAGCCTCAGCTATCTCGATACCCTGCCGGTGGATGTCGTGAAGATCGACCGGTCTTTCGTTCGTGACATCACGACCGACAGCCGCCGCTTCAAGCTGCTACGCGGCATCGTCGATCTTTCGCGCGCGCTCAGCCTTCATATCGTGATCGAAGGTGTCGAGACGCTGGAGCAGCTGGCACTGGTCGTCGAGCGGAACCTGGCGGATATCATCCAAGGCTATGTATTTTCGCCGCCGGTGCCGCAGGAGCAGGTCGCCGAGAAGGTGGCCAGTCTCAGCCGGCGGCAGCAGGGCGCCGGCAGAAACCTGCCGTCTGATGCCACGACCTAGCCGGCGTCGTCGTTTCGATGCGGGCGTATTCGAAATCCGCTGGCGATTCCGTCAGCTCATGCCCGACTGCGACCTTCTCGTGCATTGCATTTTTCCTTGCTTTGTGTAACCCCTCGGTGGAGGAAATTGGTTGCGGTATCTCCTTGCGGGTTACCACAGCTTTTGAGGACGAACTCCAGCCGCCGGTTCATATCGTCTGTCGGGGGAGAGGATCGAGGGGAGAATTCTGAATGGCCGAACATCACACTGGACCCGCTGAACTGGGTGCTCCCATGGACTACAAGGAGCATGAGAAGACCTATAATCTTTTCATTTCGGGCGCCAAGGTCGGATCTGCGATCGTTGCCGCGTTGTTGATCGCCATGGCGGCCGGTTTCTTCGGTCATGCCGGTTTCCTCGGCGGCGTCCTGATATTCATCGTTCTGACCATCGCCAGCGTCGTCCTGTTGCGCTGATATTGCAGCGCTGACCGATGCCGGGCCAATCGCCCGCGCTTTCCCATGATTCTGCAGGCTACAGCGCCGCTGCATTCAGGAGCGGCGCCGTCTGATGCGAGGTGTCGTCGTTGAGCAATCTGGTTTTCGTGGCCAAGGAAAGCGTGGCGGAGGAGACGCGTGTTGCGGCTTCCGTCGAGACTGTAAAGAAAATGAAGAACCTCGGTTTCGACGTGGTGATCGAAGCCGGTGCAGGGAGTTCCTCGCGTATTCCGGATGCCGAATATGAAGCCGTCGGCGCCCGGATCGGCTCCATCAAGGATGCGAAGGCGGCGGATGTCGTCCTCAAGGTCAGGCGTCCGACGAGCAAGGAGATTTCCGGCTACAAGAGCGGTGCCATCGTCATCGCCATCATGGATCCCTATGGCAACGAGGCTGCGCTCGCCGAGATGGCGCGTGCAGGGCTGACGAGCTTCGCCATGGAACTGATGCCGCGTATCACCCGCGCGCAGTCGATGGACGTGCTGTCGTCGCAGGCCAATCTCGCAGGATATCAGGCCGTGATCGAGGCTGCCGCCGTCTATGACCGGGCTCTGCCGATGATGATGACGGCAGCGGGCACGGTGCCGGCGGCAAAGGTGTTCGTCATGGGCGCCGGTGTTGCCGGGCTGCAGGCGATCGCGACCGCACGGCGTTTGGGTGCGCTCGTTTCAGCGACGGACGTAAGGCCGGCGGCAAAGGAACAGGTCGCCTCGCTCGGCGCGAAATTCGTCGCTGTCGAGGACGAAGAGTTCAAGGCGGCGGAGACCGCCGGTGGTTATGCCAAGGAAATGTCGAAAGAGTATCAGGCGAAGCAGGCGGCACTTGTCGCCGATCACATCGCCAAACAGGATATTGTCATCACCACGGCGCTCATCCCCGGTCGGCCGGCGCCGCGCCTCGTCAGTCGCGACATGCTGAAAGCGATGCGCCCCGGCGCTGTCGCCGTCGATCTGGCGGTGGAGCGCGGCGGCAATATCGAAGGTGCCGAATATGGCAGGGTCGCCGAGGTCGAAGGTGTCAGAGTGGTCGGCTATCCCAACATGGCCGGGCGGATCGCGGCCAGCGCCTCGGCCCTCTATGCCAAGAACCTTGTCACCTTTCTGGAGACGATGGTCGACAAGGATACGAAGAGCCTCGGCCTCAACCGCACCGATGAGCTGATCAAGGCGACGATGCTGACCGACGGCGGCGAGGTCGTGAACCCGAATTTCGTCGATCCCGACCAGGCGACTGTCAACAAGGGAGATCTCTGAGATGGCCAGCCAAACAATGGACCAGGCACTCCAGCAACTGAATGATGCCGTCACCGCCGTCAGGACCGCCGCGGCACAGGCGCCCGAAGTTGCCAGTGCTGCAACCGGTGGAGCGATCGATCCCTTCGTCTTCCAGCTTGCAATCTTCGTGCTGGCGATCTTCGTCGGCTATTACGTCGTCTGGTCGGTGACACCGGCCTTGCATACGCCGCTGATGGCGGTCACGAACGCCATTTCCTCGGTCATCGTCGTCGGTGCGTTGCTGGCTGTGGGCATTTCGGCGAGCGGTCTTGCCACCGGCTTCGGCTTCGTGGCGCTGGTGCTCGTTTCGGTCAATATCGTCGGCGGCTTCCTTGTTACCCAGCGCATGCTGGCGATGTACAAGAAGAAGGACAAGTGAGGGCGGCATGCTGAGCAATATCGCGGCTTTCCTCTATCTCGTCTCCGGCGTGCTATTCATCCTGGCACTGCGCGGGCTCTCTCATCCAGCCACCAGCCGGCGCGGCAATCTCTACGGCATGATCGGCATGGGCATTGCCATCGCCACCACGCTGGTGCTGGCAACCCCGTCCTTCGGCGGCTTCGTGCTGATCGTTCTCGGCCTCGCGATCGGCGGCGGGGCAGGCGCCTATATCGCCCGCGTCATCCCGATGACGTCGATGCCGCAGCTCGTGGCGGGTTTCCACTCGCTGGTCGGTCTCGCAGCCGTTCTCGTGGCTGCTTCGGCGCTCTATACGCCGTCCTCCTTCGGTATCGGCGAGATCGGTCAGATCCACACCGAAGCCCGCATCGAAATGGCGATCGGCGTCGCGATCGGCGCGCTAACGTTCACCGGCTCGATCATCGCGTTCCTGAAGCTCGACGGGCGCATGTCCGGAAAGCCGATCCTGCTGCCGAACCGGCACATCATCAATGCTGCCCTGCTTGTGCTGATCGTGGTCTCCATTATCAGCCTGGCGGCGAATGAAAGCCATTTCGCCTTCTGGGCGATCGTTGCTCTGTCGCTGGTCCTCGGCGTGTTGCTGATCGTGCCGATCGGCGGCGCCGACATGCCCGTCGTCGTGTCGATGCTCAATTCCTATTCTGGCTGGGCAGCTGCCGGCATCGGCTTCACGCTTGGCAATCTCGCGCTCATCATCACCGGCGCGCTTGTCGGGTCCTCCGGTGCGATCCTGTCCTACATCATGTGCAAGGGCATGAACCGCTCCTTCATCTCGGTCATCCTCGGCGGCTTCGGCGGCGAGACGGCTTCGGGCGGAGCGGACAATTCCGACAAGACTGTAAAGCTCGGCTCGGCTGAGGATGCCGCCTATCTGATGGCGAACGCCTCCAAGGTCATCATCGTGCCCGGTTACGGCATGGCAGTTGCGCAGGCCCAGCATGCGCTGCGCGAAATGGCCGACAGGCTGAAGGCGCATGGCGTCGAGGTGAAATACGCGATCCACCCCGTTGCCGGTCGTATGCCAGGCCATATGAACGTGCTGCTCGCCGAAGCCAACGTGCCCTATGACGAGGTCTTCGAACTCGAGGATATCAATTCGGAATTCGCACAGGCCGATGTCGCCTATGTCATCGGCGCCAACGACGTCACCAATCCGGCGGCGCGCGACGACAAGACATCGCCGATCTACGGTATGCCGATCCTCGATGTCGACAAGGCCAAGACCTGCCTCTTCGTCAAACGCTCGCTCGGCTCCGGCTATGCCGGCATCGACAACACGCTGTTCTACAAGGATGGCACGATGATGCTTTTGGGCGACGCCAAGAAAGTGACCGAGGAAATCGTCAAGGCGATGAACGAGTAAGCACCCAGCCGCTTCAACGCTCTGCAAAAATCGAATCTTTTTTCGAGCCTCCGTCGATTCTGCCGGGGCTCGTTCGTCGTGTGGTATGTTCTAACCAACCAAGGAGACAGAACCTATGCGATTCATGATGCTGATGATCCCCGGCGGCTATGCTTCCGCTGCTCCCGACACCATGCCCGGTGCGGAAGCCGTCGAGTCCATGATGAAATACAATGAGGCGCTGAAGAAGGCCGGTGTGCTTTTGGCGCTCGACGGGCTGCATCCGCCGTCCTCCGGGGCTCGCGTGAGCTTCAAGGGCGGAAAGCCTGCCGTCGTCGATGGTCCGTTCGCCGAGGTCAAGGAAGTGCTGGGCGGCTATTGGGTCATTGACGTCCGTTCGCGCGACGAGGCCATCGAGTGGGCGCGCCGCTGCCCGGCAGGGGAAGATGACGTCATCGAGGTTCGCCGTATCTTCGAGATCAGCGAATTTCCAGAGGATGTGCAGAAGGTGGCTGAAGGCTTCGATGAGCTGAAGGGGTGACCACGTCGGGTACCATAGAAGCGGTCTGGCGGATCGAGCAGCCAAAGCTCGCCGCCAGGCTGAACCGCTTGCTGCGGGATATCGGCCTTGCCGAGGAGATCGCGCAGGATACCTTCGTGCTGGCCCTCGAACGCTGGCCGCGCGACGGCATGCCGCGCAACCCGGCTGCCTGGCTGATGCAGGTCGCCAAGAATCGTGCGCTTGACCGGCTGCGACGCACCACGCTGATCGACGGCAAGAATCGCGAATTCGCCATCGATTTTGCCGCACTTGAACGTGAGACACCGGATATCGAGTCCCTGTTGGATGAAGATATCGACGACGATCTGCTGCGGCTGATTTTCACCGCCTGTCACCCGGTGCTGCCGGCCGAGCAACGCGCGGCGCTTGCCTTGCGGCTGCTGGGCGGGCTGTCCACGCAGGAGATTGGCCGCGCGTTCCTGTTGCCTGAACCGACGATTGCCCAGCGCATCGTGCGCGCCAAGCGGACGCTGCGCGAGGCCGGCATTGCTTTCGAGACGCCGCGCGGCGAGGAGCGGTGGGAGCGTCTCGCTGCAGTGCTGGAAGTGGTCTATCTGATCTTCAATGAAGGATATGTCGCGACGGAAGGGCCGCAGTGGCTGCGCGCCGATCTGTGCGGCGAGGCCTTGCGCCTGGGACGCTCTCTGGCGGCGCTGATGCCGCACGAGCCGGAGGTGTTGGGGCTGGTTGTGCTCATGGAGCTGCAGGCGTCTCGCTTTGCTGCCCGGGTCGACGGATCGGGCAATCCGATCCTGCTGCTTAATCAGGACCGTAGCCGGTGGAATTGGTCGTTGATCCGCAGTGGTCTCGATCAGCTCGGCCGCGCGATGGTTCTGACCACGATGCCCGGCCCTTATCTGCTGCAGGCGATGATCGCTGCCTGCCACTCCCGCGCGGCGACCGCGGCCGATACCGACTGGATCGCCATCGCCGCTTACTATCAGGCATTGGCGCTCGCAGCACCGTCGCCGATCGTCGAAATCAATCGAGCGGTCGCCGTCGGCATGGCATTTGGCGCTCCACAGGGTCTTGCCATCGTCGACGCGGTCAAGGACGAGCCGCGCCTGAAGGAATCGCATCTGCTGCCGACGGTGCGGGGCGATCTTCTGGCGAAGCTTGGGCGAATGGAGGAGGCTCGGGTGGAATTTTACCGCGCCGCCGAATTGACTGGTAACGAGCGGGAGCGCGTGCTGCTTTTGGCCCGCGCCGAGACATCCGTCATTCGGACATAAGCATCAGCTTCGCTGCCGTTCCATCATGCTGCGCGGTGCGGTCAGTATCCAGACGAGGCCAGCCGGGCGGAAATCGACTTCGACATGGCCGCTGAAGGATGCCGCGGCATGGGTTTTCGTGACGGTAGTGCCAAAGCCGGTATCGCTCGGTGGTTTGACCGGCGGACCGCCACTTTCGGTCCAGACGAAGCGGATCATTGTGCCGGTTTCAGCGGCTTCGTTCGTCCATTCGATGGTGATCTTACCCTCCGGCGCGGAAAGCGCGCCATATTTCACCGAATTGGTGGCAAGCTCGTGCAGGACCAGGCCGAGATTCTGCACCGCTTCCGGCTTTAGCAGGAAATCATTGCCGAGAACGTCGAGTTGCTGAGGTCCTTGCAGGAAAGTCGCGAGATGGATGTCGATCACGCGGCGCAGCGACACGCCGGACCATTGTTCGCTGGTCAATACCTCGATCGAGCGTGCCAGCCCCTCCAGCCGGTCGGCGACGGCCCGTTGGAACGTATCGACGCTGTCCGTCTGTCGCGCGAGCTGACGTGTCATTGCCTGGGCGAGCGCCAGCAGATTCTTGGTGCGGTGGACGAGCTCGTGCATGACGAAATGCAGCCGATCCTCCGTAACGCTGCGGTCGAAGGATGCATTGGAAAGCGCAACGGCCACCTGGTTTGCCTCGACAACGCTGGTGTCGATCGGCGCCACGATCTCGCCGCGGCCCATGCGGTCCGCCATGTCGGCAATGTCCTGTATGGTGGTGCGCACCTGACGCGCCAGCGCGTAGACGGCGATCAGCGCGATCAGCAGCAGCGTCACGCCGCCATAGATCAGAAAGCGCCAGGTGCTCATCAGCGACGCTTGCGCGGAGGCGATCGGGCCCCAGACGACGGCCTTCCAGGACCAGCCTGAGATTTGCGCATAACCGAGCACCGCGTTCGGCAGGACCTTGTCATCCTGATAGACGCCGCTGGATGCGATCAATTTCGGCAGAATATTCTTATTGAATGCGTCGCCGGGGGCGAGGGTCGTCGGGCCACCAGCAGCAACGACATGGCCGGATTTGTCCAGAACGGCAGCAGACCAGCCGGGTGGCAGGGCTTCCGTCGTCACGAGCTTGGCGAGTTCGTCGGCATCCTGCGTTACCGCCAAGGCGGCGCCGGCCGGCGAATGTTCGAGGGGCAGGGTGACGTTATAGACCCAGCGGCGGGCGGTCGAGCCGACGAAGACATCGGATGCCTCGATGCGGCCGGAGTCCAGTGCCGATTGAAGTGCGGCGATGTTGCCGGTTTTGCCGAGTGGCTTGCCGAGCGGCCAGCGGGTATTCAGCCGGAGCTGGCCATCCTTTTCCATAAGCAGCACGAAAAGCGAATCGGTGCGCAATACCGTTTCCGTGCGGGCGAAGAAGGTGGCGATGTCGTTGCGCTCAAGTTCCGGTGAGGAAGACAGGAGGCGCAACGTCGTCGCCATGTCCTGTAATTGGCGATCGATGACGCGCGAAAGCGCCTGCGCATCCTGAACCGTGTCGCCTTTCAGGGCATCGCGTTCATTATCCTCGAGCTGGACCAGAAGCAGCGCGACGAAGGCGAGAATAGGCAAGGCAATCGCCAGGGCTATGGCGATCAGATAGGCACCAATCGACGCTTTCGGAAAATGCGGCTTCCTCATGGGGCGATCAACCGATCGTGCCTCCATGAGGGTCCGATGCGCTGGCAAACGCGAAGAGAATGGTATTGGTCATCATGCCAAGCGCCCCCGTGCCCAGATCCGAGCTACATGCTCCCGAAGCGCCATGTTAGGGCCCGGTAATTTTCCTTGCAACATCTGAAAAGTCATTATTGCGAAATCATAAGCGATCTCGGGTATTTACGACTGTGGCAATGCATCCCTGAAGTTGCGCTGACAAACCTCGTGTTCGAGCTAGGCAAAGCGTGAGAGGCGGAAAGGAGCAAGTTCGTGAGCTTCGCCACCATCAACGATCTCTTGTGCTGCGAGCAGGCCGACGAGCGGCGCCAGCGTAATGCCGGAGTGAAGGACTGCGAGGTAAAGGCCAGGTGCCGCACTGACACCGCCCAGAATTGGAAGGCCGTCTTTCGGCGTCGGGCGATAACCGATGGTGTAGAAATCAAGCTCCAGCGCCTCGCCGCCCTTCAATGTCGTTTTGACCCTGGCGAAAAGATCGTCGGCTGCGGCTTGTGGATCGCTGCCGGGATCGGTGCCGCCGAAGTCACTGCCGGCGATGATTCGCCCCTCCGCCGTCTGGCGCAAATGCAGTTCCGGCGCCATTACCAGACCATTCAACATTTTCCGCACGGGGCGGGAATGAACGATGAGCCCCGGAGGCGTTTCCAGTGGCACGAGAATATCCGCCGAGGCCGCAAGTGCTGACGTGCCCGCGCCGGCTGCTAGAACGACATGATCGGCGCGCATCGGTCCTTCGCTCGTTTCGATGCCGGTAATTCGCCCGCCCTCTCTAAGCAGGCCCTTGACCTCGATGCCGGACGACAGGATCGCGCTCTGACGGCAGGCGTCTTCCAGCAGCAGCTTGGCGGCCGCAACAGGTTCGACAGCGCCTTCCTCGGCAACATGCAGGGCATAATCCGGTGGATTGGCGAGGCTTGGTTCGATCATCGCGCTCGTCGCCCGGTTGACCGGCTGTATGCCATAGCCCCAGCCATGATGTTGTGCCGCATAGGCGTCGAGTTCTGCCTCGGGCAGGTCCCAGCACAGGCCACCGCACCAGGACAAGGGAATATCCGGCAGATCGTCCTGAAGCCTCGACCATTCAGCCATCGAGCGACGACGGACCCGGAAATAGAATTCCGGATTGCCCCAGCTCGCATTGATCCAGGCGAAGGAGTTCGGGGTCGCAACGCCGCCGGTCTGCTGAGCGACCACCATCACGGATGCGCCCTTGCGACTGAGATGCCAGGCGATGGACGCACCGATGATTCCGGCGCCGACGACGATGACTTTTTGGGGGGAGGGCATGTCTTTGTCTCGCTTGAACGGATGAGTCGAGACTACAGCATGTCGCACAAAAGTGTGCAGCGGTTTTGCGATAACGACGTGCACAAAATCAAGGACCTAAAGCGCAAGAAGCGAATTTGAAGGATCGCGGTGCGCCCTGGGTCTTTGCATAGGCAAAGAAAAGCCGCCGGGCAGGAATTGCCGGCGGCTGAATGTCTTGTTTCGCTATGCTCCTATATCAGGAGCCGGCGCCGACACGTGCCAGGCCATCTCTGGCCGGCTGGTAGTTTGGATCGAGATTGACCGCGTGCTGATAGGAACGGCGCGCTTTCGCCTTGTCACCCTTGCGCTCATAGACGAAGGCCTGGTTCGCCCAGGATTCGGCGACCTTGTTGTTCAGGTCGATGGCATGGTTGAAATCGGCGAAGGCGTTGTCGTCGTCATTCTGCGCGAGATAGGAAATGCCGCGGCTGTTGTAAGGCTCCGGCGAATTCGGCGAGAGCGAGATCGCCTTCGAGAAATCGTCGATCGCCTTATCCTGCTGATTGCGCTTCTGGAAGATCACGCCACGACCGTTATAGGCGCGGCCGTCCGTCGTGCCCAGGCTGATGGCCTTGGAATAATCGTTGAAGGCATCGTTGTCGCGGCCGGCCTGGCGGTAAAGATTGCCGCGGCCGATATAGGCGACGTCGTAATTGCCGTTGATCTGCAGCGCGGCATTGTAGTCCGCGACGGCTTCAGGCAGCTTGCCCATGTTGCGGTAGATGAGCGCGCGGTTGGCGTAGGCCTGATAGAACTTCGGATTGAGCTGGATCGCCTGATTGAAGTCGGCAAGCGCGCGGTTGAAATCACCGCCGCGGCCATAGGCCGTGCCACGCACATTGTAGCCTTCCGGATCCTGCGGATTGGCATTGATGACAGACGTCAGCGAGGAGATATTTTCCGAAGAGCCTTGCGCCTTGTCGATCTGGATCACGTTATCGGTGGTGGCGGTCTGGCAGCCGGAAAGGCTGATTGCGGCAAGTATCGCCAAGGCAGGCAGGGCCGCGGCGCGCTTCGAAACGAGTAAGGAGAGGTTCGAAGTGCGGAACTTTACGGAAGTCGTCATTGCCATTATCGGGTTCGCTTTCCCCATGCGTCATATCAGGCTGTTCTGATTTAATCCGATTTGCGTAGAGAATAAATCAAAAAGGCGGCGGCGAACGACTCGCCCCCGCCACACATGCATCTGAAAACGTCGAAAAAACGGCGATTACTTGGCAACAAGGCCTTCGCGCTGAGCGCGCTTGCGAGCAAGCTTGCGAACGCGACGAACAGCTTCAGCCTTTTCGCGAGCACGCTTCTGCGACGGCTTTTCGTAGTAGTCGCGCATCTTCATTTCGCGGAAAATACCTTCGCGCTGCATCTTCTTCTTGAGAGCGCGGAGAGCCTGGTCGACATTGTTATCGCGGACAAGTACCTGCACGAGAATCACGTTCCTTTGGTTTGGTTGATGCCAACGGCGACGGCAGCGCCAGGAGGCAAAAATATAACGTTCGCGCAGCCGCAGCCTTGCGATTGGTTAGGCGAGATAGCAGATCGGTTTGTCAAAGTCTAGCCAGATCGTGAGTTTGCAGAGGAAAAAGCGGTTTGTCGAGCACTGAATTCAGCCGGCGGTGCCTGCGGCGCTTCATCGAGGCTGTTGAATAAGGGGATTGGCAGATCCTGATCTTTGCGACATTGACATGCTTGTGTGAGTATTTCGGATCACAGTCATTCGTGGGCCGTGGCGATTGCGCCATCTCAGCAGTTGTTCGAGCAAAGGGGGAATCGCTTTATATGGGATCGCTCGACTTCGCCGTCGTAGGGAGGCTGCTTGCAGCGCCCATGCTTGCCCTTGTCATTCTTGCGACGATGCTTGGACCTGCCACAGCCGGCGAGGTGCGCTTCGGCAAGAATGTCCGAGTCGGCGGCCACGATTTTTCGAACCAGACTTTCGACAGCAAGCACCGTGCGAGGATCTATCTTTACAATGGAAAGCCGCGGAAAGAGGGCTGCGTATGGCGCAAGGATGGCCACGGCGGGCGCGTGAAGGTCTGCCATTTGCAGCGCAAATAGATCTGCTAAGCAGTCATGGGCAGGCCACTCGGCTGATTGGCAATTTTAACCGTGTCGAAAGACGGTCCTGAATGCGTCGCAAAAGAGCCGTTGTGTCGGTTTTTGATTTGCGATTTGTATGGCCCATAAAAATGGCGTCTTGCCTGAAGGAGTTGAGGGCGAATGCGTAAATACTCGGTTTTTGCCGTGGCACGGGAAGCGATGCGGGCTCACAAGGGCTGGGAGGCTCAATGGACCTCACCGGAGCCGCGCAAGGAGTATGACGTCATCATCGTCGGCGCCGGCGGTCATGGCCTTGGTGCGGCCTACTACCTCGCCAAGGAGCATGGCATCACCAATGTCGCCGTCATCGAAAAGGGCTGGCTCGGCGGCGGCAATACCGGCCGCAACACCACCATCATCCGCTCGAACTATCTCTATGAAGAGAGCATGCACATCTACGAGCATTCGATGAAGCTCTGGGAGGGGCTGTCTCAGGATCTCAATTACAATGTCATGTATTCGCCGCGTGGCGTGATGATGCTGTCGCACAATGTGCATGACCAGCAGTCCTTCAAGCGGCATATCCATGCCAACCGTCTCTACGGTATCGACAATGAATGGCTGACGCCGGAACAGGCGAAAGCTTATTGTCCGCCGCTCGATATTTCGAAGACGGCGCGCTACCCGATCAACGGCGCTGCCCTGCAGCGTCGCGGCGGCACCGCGCGACACGACGCGGTTGCCTGGGGCTTTGCCCGCGCTGCTTCCGATCGCGGCGTCCACATCATCCAGAATTGCGAAGTGACCGGCATTCGCCGCGGCCCGGATGGCCGCGTCACCGGCGTCGAAACAAGCAAGGGCTTCATCGGCGCCAAGAAGGTCGGCGTTTCCGCCGCCGGCCACACGACGGTCGTCATGCAGATGGCCGGCGTGCGCGTGCCGCTGCAATCGAGCCCGCTGCAGGCGCTGGTCTCCGAGCCGCTGAAGCCGATCTTCCCCTGCGTCGTCATGTCGAACACAGTGCATGCCTATATCTCGCAGTCCGACAAGGGCGAGCTCGTCATCGGCGCGGGCACCGACCAGTATAATTCCTATAGCCAGACCGGCGGTCTGCAGATCATCACTCATACGCTGGATGCGATCTGCGAGCTCTTCCCGATGTTCCGCCGCGTGAAGATGATGCGCTCCTGGGGCGGCATCGTCGACAACACGCCGGACCGTTCGGCGATCCAGTCGAAGACGCCGGTACCGGGCCTCTATGTCAATTGCGGCTGGGGCACGGGCGGCTTCAAGGCGACGCCGGGTTCGGCCAATCTCTTTGCCCATCTCATCGCCCGTGACGAGCCGCATAAGTTCAACGCCGGCCTGACGCTGGATCGCTTCCGCACCGGTCGCCTGATCGATGAGGCGGCAGCAGCCGCTGTGGCGCACTGATGCCGGCGGCGGTCGGGATCGTTCTTGCGGCAGGGCTTTCCCTGCCGATCGGAACGACCGCGACCGAAGTCAGCGATCTTATTCCGGGGGCGGAGGATTTTCGCATGCAGGTGATCCACAAGGCAAAGGATGAGGCCGACTGGCCCTTCGTTGCCGAAAGCGGCGTGCTTGCCTGCGCCAAGGTGCTGAACAAGCCGGCCGTTTATTTCGTGCCGGACCAGAAACCCGAGGCAACACGGGCTTTCGTGCTCGATACGGATCTTTTGGGCATGAGTCTGGTCAATATAGGGATGACCAACGTGCTGAAACCCTATGGATCGCTGGAGGTGCTGCTGAAGCGCATAACACCTTTCGTCACCATGGGACGGCGGCTTTGCGCACAGCCTCCCGGCACAAGCCTTACTGGCTCCGAGCTTTAACACAGGTAGAAAACGATGCTGCTGATTTACTGCCCCTATTGCGAGGAAGAGCGCTCGGAACTCGAATTCCGCAACGCCGGTGACGCGCACATCGTGCGGCCGGCCAATATTGCCGGGATCTCGGACGAGGAGTTCGAGGAATATTTCTTCCTGCGCGACAATCCGAAGGGCCTGATCTTCGAGCGCTGGCGGCACATCCATGGCTGCGGCCGCTTCTTCAATGCGGCGCGCGACACGGTGAGCGATCATTTCTACCGCACTTACAAGGCTGGCGAGCCGAAGCCCGATCCGGCGACGCTGCGGCCAGGTGCTTCCGAGCCGGCGGCGCAGCAACAGAACGAACAAGAACAGACGGCACAAACAGAGGGATTTGCTGAATGAGCGGCGCCAATCGTATCGCGGGCAAGGGACGTCTGACGCCGGCCAGAACCGCTCGCTTCACTTTTGACGGCAAGAGCTATACCGCGCTGGAGGGCGATAGCGTTGCCTCGGCGCTGCTTGCCAATGGCGTCCATCTCGTCGGCCGGTCCTTCAAGTATCATCGTCCGCGCGGCATCCTGTCAGCCGGGGCGGAAGAGCCAAACGCGCTGCTCGATATCTCCCGCGATGCGGCGCGGCGACAGCCGAACGTGCGCGCCAGCGTCCAGGAAGTCTTCGACGGCATGAAGGCGCAGTCGCAGAACCGCTGGCCGTCGCTCGCCTTTGACATCGGCGGCGTCAACAATCTGATGTCGCCCTTCTTTGCTGCCGGCTTCTACTACAAGACCTTCATGTGGCCGAAGTCGGCCTGGAAGCACATCTACGAGCCCTTCATCCGTCGCGCCGCCGGTCTCGGCGTTGCTCCGACGGAGGAGGATCCGGATCATTACGCGAGCCGCTATGCCCATTGCGACGTGCTCGTCGTCGGCGCCGGCATTGCCGGTCTTTCGGCGGCGCTCGCCGCTGCCGAAACCGGCGCCAAGGTCATCCTCTGCGATGAGCAGCCGGAAGTCGGCGGCGCGCTGCGCTTCGACACCGGCGTCAAGATCGACGGCGTCGAGGGCTATGACTGGGCGCAGGGTGTCGTCGCCAAGCTCAAGGCAATGCCGAATGTTCAGGTGCTGACCCGCACGACCGCCTTCGGCTATTACAACCACAATTTCTTCGGCCTTGCCGAACGCGTGACCGATCATCTGGCAAAGCCCGGCCGTGACCTGCCGCGCGAACGCCTTTGGCAGGTCCGCGCCAAGCGCGCCATCCTCGCGACAGGCGCCATCGAACGCCACATGGTGTTTCCGAACAACGATCGCCCGGGCATCATGTTGGCCTCGGCTGCGCGTGCCTATCTCAACCATTATGGCGTCGCTGTCGGCGCCAAGATCGGCGTCTATACGGCGCATGATTCCGCCTATGAGGCTGCCTTCGATCTGAAGCGCGCCGGCGTTTCCGTCGCCGCCATCGTCGACAGCCGCGCTCGTCCCGGCGAGGCCGTGCTGGCAGAGGCAAAGCGGCTGGGCATCGAAGTGATGACCGACTATGCCGTTGTCGATACGGCCGGTAAGCTGCGCGTTTCCTCCATGACGGTTTCGCGCAACGGCAGCTCCGCCACCCGCAAGATCCCCGTGGATGCCCTGTTGATTTCGGCCGGTTGGACGCCCTCCGTTCATCTCTTCTCGCAATCGCGCGGCAAGCTGAAATTCGACGCCGAGAAGCAGCGCTTCCTGCCGGGCACCTATGTCCAGGACTGCCTTTCCGTCGGCGCCTGCAACGGCACGGACGGGCTGCAGGCCGCGATCGAGGAATCACTTGCCGCCGGCGAGCTGATGGCGCGCGCCACCGGTGCTACCAATGGCGGGGAGAAGATCCAGCTTCACGCCGAGCAGGCATTCGAATGGACCGGCGGCATGATCGGTGCGGCCGAAGGCGCCGGACCGGACACGAATGCCAAGGCTTTCGTCGATTTCCAGCACGATGTCTGCGCCAAGGATATCCGTCTTGCCGTGCGCGAGGGCATGCATTCCATCGAGCATATCAAGCGCTTTACCACCAACGGTATGGCGTCCGACCAGGGCAAGCTTTCCAACATGCATGGGCTGGCGATTGCTGCCGAAATGCTCGGCAAGGATATCCCACAGGTCGGTCTCACCACCTTCCGTGCACCCTATACGCCCGTCACCTACGGCACGCTGATCAGCCATTCGCGTGGATCGCTCTTCGATCCCACCCGCAAGACGCCGATGCATGCCTGGGAAGAGGCGCATGGCGCCATCTTCGAAGATGTCGGCAACTGGAAGCGCGCCTGGTTCTATCCGCGTGCCGGCGAGACCATGCATCAGGCCGTCAATCGCGAGTGCCGCACGGCGCGCGACGTGGCCGGCGTGTTCGATGCCTCGACGCTCGGCAAGATCGAAGTGGTCGGGCCTGATGCGGCCGAGTTCCTGAACCTGATCTACACCAATGCCTGGGATACGCTGAAGCCCGGCCGTTGCCGTTACGGCATCATGACCCGCGAGGACGGCTTCGTTTATGACGACGGCGTCGTCGGTCGCTTGGCCGACGATCGCTTCCATGTGACGACGACGACCGGCGGTGCGCCGCGCGTGCTGCATCATATGGAAGACTATCTGCAGACCGAATTCCCGCATCTGAAGGTGTGGCTGACGTCGACCACCGAGCAATGGGCCGTTATCGCCGTGCAGGGTCCGAAGGCGCGCGAGATCATTGAGCCGCTCGTTGAGGGCCAGGATCTGTCCAACGAGGCCTTCCCGCATATGAGTGTCGCCGAGTGCAAGGTCTGCGGCGTGCCGGCGCGGCTGTTCCGTGTCTCCTTCACCGGTGAAGTCGGCTACGAAATCAACGTGCCGGCCGATTACGGCCAGTCCGTTTGGGAAGCCGTCTGGGCGCGCGCCGAGCCGCTGGGCGCTTGCGCCTACGGCACCGAGACCATGCACGTGCTGCGCGCCGAGAAGGGCTACATCATCGTCGGCCAGGACACCGACGGCACCGTCACGCCTGATGATGCCGGCCTTGCCTGGGCCGTTTCCAAGAAGAAGACTGATTTCGTCGGCATCCGCGGCCTGAAGCGACCGGATCTCGTCAAGGAAGGCCGCAAGCAGCTCGTCGGTCTCGTCACCCGCGATCCGAAGGTGGTGCTGGAGGAGGGCGCGCAGATCGTCGCCGATCCGAACGAGCAGAAGCCGATGACCATGCTCGGCCATGTCACCTCGGCCTACTGGTCGGAAAATCTCGGCCGCTCTATCGCCTTTGCACTGGTTGCCGGCGGTCGCGAGCGCATGGGTAAGACACTCTATGTGCCGATGCCCGACAAGACGATATCAGTCGAGGTGACGGATCTGGTGTTCTTTGACAAGGAAGGAGGCCGGATCAATGGTTGATCTCGCTACCCGCAAACTGCCGCTCGCTGGCCGCCATGGCGGTTCCTCGACCGTCCGGCTGACGCCCGCGGCCCCCGCAAGCCGCATTTCGCTGCGTGCGCCTGGCGAATCCCTGGGCAGTCTTTCGCAGGCGCTCGGCCTGCAGCTGCCGACCCGGCCGAAGACCTCGGCCAGCAATAACGGACGTCATGCCCTGTGGCTCGGCCCGGACGAATGGCTTGTCATCGATGAAAACGGCGCCGATCTGGTCGGCGTGGCCGCATCGTCCGGTGCTCTGCACTCTGCGACGGATGTCTCGCATCGCAATACCGCTATTATCGTGTCCGGCGCCAGCGCAGAAGCAACGCTTGCCGCCGGCTGCCCGCAGGACGTTTCTATGGGAGCATTTCCCGTTGGCGCCTGCTCGCGCACGCTCCTTGGCAAGGCGGAAGTCGTGATCTTGCGGTTCGATGAAGAGACATTCCGCGTCGAAGTCTGGCGCTCCTTCTCCGACTTCGCTTTCGGTCTTCTGGCCGAAGGCGCGGAGGATGCAGGTCTTTAGGCTCGGCAGGCTTTTGCGGGCAAAGCTAAGATAAAGATTGGCTCGGCGCATGATGCCGAGAGTTGATGGCAATCGATCTTGTTTGCCGTCAATTTTGGTCGCATATTGGTTGTATCGGCGAGCTCGCAACACTCGCCTTCAATCAGCGCATTTTGATGCGCGATACAAAGGCCATACCCGTGGGCTCTGATAGGAAAAGCCTTGAAGTCGATTCCAAATCATGGACCGGAATTGGGACTCAGTCAGAAAGCTCACAAGCTTCCGTGCGAAGTGAATATTTCAATACAGATTATATATGCCGCTTTGCCTTATGGTGGAGTTTAGCACAGGTGGTTTTTCGCATAATAGAGAAGATCGCATCTGGGCAATTTTCTCTGAGCCTTAAGTATATAAGGGCGGACTTTGGATTCTATATATTTTATATTTCATTCGCAGCGATTGCGTTTGTTATTCTGTCTTTGAGAAAAATGTCTCGCAATTCAGAAAAGCACTAAGCCTCTTCCGGCCGATCCTTCGGATCGAATTGCGATATGGTCGTCCATGTCGCAGTCAGTGCCGGCTTGCGCTCGTTTTCGATCTCGACGGTCACATTATAGGTGAGCATCAGCATGTTGGCGCCGCGCAGTCGCGTTTCGGCGAGGGCGAAACGCCCGCGCACCCGCGCGCCGCACTTGACCGGCGACATAAAGCGGATCTTCTCGAAGCCATAGTTGATGCCCATGGTCTGCTCGCGGATTTTCGGCAGGCCGCTGTAGTTCATCGCCGAGAGTAGCGAGAGCGTGAGGAAGCCGTGGGCAATCGTGCCGCCATAGGGCGTTTCCGCCCTGGCACGCTCGGGGTCGACGTGGATGAACTGATGATCGAGCGTCGAATCGGCAAAGGTGTCGATCATCGTCTGGTCGACGATGATCCAGTCGGAAACGCCGATCTCCGTTCCCGCAAGTTTCATGATCTCAACAAGCGAAATTTCGCTGGGCATCCCATCCTCGTCAGTCTGTGTCGTCAGAATCCTTTCTGGCGAATCGAGACTGAAAGTGCAACCGCGATCAGTTTTCAAGAAGGAAGGCGACGGAGCGGGCGGCTACGGTGATCTGCTCTCCGGCTGGTGTTTCGCCTGCCGTCGTCAGCTGAGACCAGTCGCCGCTCTCCGAGGCCGGCAATGTGACGGAGCGTTCGTCCGCGGCGCGATTGAACACCATTGCGAGCTGCGTCGATCGGCCTGTTGCGCGATCCTGCGTTCGCAGCGCCATGCCAAGCACGGCCGCCCTTGGCGCTTCCCAATCCGGCACGGTCATCGGCGTTCCCGCGCCCGAGAACCAGAGCACGTCGCCGTCGGCGCGGAAGAAGTCCATAGTGTCAAAGGCGGCGAAGCGGCGGCGCAGGCCGGCAAGCCAGGCAGTGTGGCCGATCAGCTCCTCGTCCAGCGCCGTCCAGTCCATCCAGGTGATGGCATTGTCCTGGCAATAGGCGTTGTTGTTGCCCTGCTGGCTGCGCCCGCCTTCGTCGCCTGCCGTCAGCATGATCGTGCCGCGCGTGGCAAAGAGCGTCGACAGCATGGCTTCTATGTCGTTGCGGCGCTTGTCTCGGATGACCAGATCGTCCGTTCTGCCTTCGACGCCGTTGTTCCAGGAGAAGTTCTCGTTGTGACCGTCGCGATTGCTCTCGCCATTGGCCTCGTTGTGCTTGTTCTCGTAGGAAACGAGGTCCATCAGCGTGAAGCCATCGTGAGCGGCAAGGAAGTTGACGCTGCGCGTCTGCGAGCGGCCGCTGCGGCCGAAGATGGAGGAGGAGCCGGCAAGTACGGTCGCAAGGTCGCCGACGCCGGCGTCACCTCGCCAGAAGCGGCGCAGGTCGTCGCGGGCGCGGTCGTTCCATTCGAGGAACGGCGCGGGAAAATTCCCGAGCTGATAGCCGCCGGGACCGATGTCCCAGGGCTCAGCGATCATGATCCGATCCCCGAGTACGTCATCCGCCAGCATGGTGCGCAGCGTCATGCTGTCTGGATCGAAACCCTTGCCATTGCGGCCGATCACGGTCGCGAGATCGAAGCGGAAACCGTCGATGCCGGCATTGCGGACGAAATGGTTGAGGCTGTCGACGATGAGCTTGCGTACAGCCGGCTGATCGCAGGCGACGGTGTTGCCGGTGCCGGTATCGTTGACCAGCGTGCCGGGCTGATCCGGCAAGCTGCGGAAATAGGTGGGATTGTCGAGGCCGCGCAGGGACAGCGTCGGGCCTTGGCGATCGCTTTCGCCGGTATGGTTGAAGACAAGATCGAGGATGACGGCGATGCCCTCGGCGTGGAGGGCGGCGACGGTCTCGCGCAGTTCCTTCATGCCGCCGGGCGCGAGACGTGGGTCGAGCGCCATGAAGGCGACGGGATTGTAGCCCCAGCCGTTGGTGAGGCCGAGCGGCGGCAGATGCCGTTCGTCGATCCATGCGGTGATCGGCATGAGCTCGACGGCGTTCACCTGCAGGCGCTTGAGATGCGCGATGATCGAGGGATGGGCGAGGGCGCCGAGCGTGCCCCGTTTCTCAGCCGGCACATCCGGATGCAGTATGGTGAAGGGCTTTACGGCGACTTCGTAGATCAGGCCGCCAGGCTGAAACAGAGGCTTGGCCGGTTTGACGGCGACATCGCTCGAGACGATCGCCTTCGGCATGAGGTCCTGCGTGTCTTCGCCGAAGACTCCAAGGCGTTGGTCATATCGGAACGGCCTGTCGATTTCGACCGCATAGGGATCGACGAGCAACTTGGACGGATCGAACCACAGGCCCTTGTCAGGATCATAGGTACCATGGGCGCGCAGGCCATAGCGCATGCCCTGCTTGGCGTTCTTGACGAAAAGACGGTGCTCGTCGCCGTCGCGCGTCATCGGCAGGCGCAGGACTTCCTTTTTTCCCTCCGCGTCGAACACGCAGAATTCGATCCGCTCGGCATTCCTGGACCAGACGGCAAATTCAACGCCGGTATCGGTAAGGGTCGCGCCGAGGGAACGGGGTGTCGGTTCTGACATGTCTCGCGGGCTTTCTGGCTGGATAGCTAAAGGTCGCCCCCTCTCCTCGCATGCGGGGAGAGGGCTAGGGTGAGGGGCGGTGCGTCCGGCAGATTGTGCGGTCGCGGTGAATTTCGAGATGGCCCCTCATCCGACCAGTCGCTGCTTCACTTCGTTCAGCCGCTCCTGGCCACCTTCGCCCCGCATTTGCGGGGCGAAGGGGCTTAAAACCTAAAACTCAGGTAATGACCGTCGGTGCGTCGCGGCCGGTGCGGCCCTTGATATCGGCGATATCCTGAGCGGCCGTGATGAGATCGGCGAGCGCTTCCTGGGTCTCGATATTGTGGCGGGTCGGGTCAGCCTCGTAGCGCTCGATATAGACGCGCAGCGTCGCGCCGGTGGTGCCGGTGCCGGAGAGGCGGAAAACCACGCGGGAGCCGCCTTCGAACATGATGCGGATGCCCTGATGCTGGCTGACCGACTTGTCGACCGGATCGTGATAGGCGAAGTCGTCGGCGGCAGAAACGGTGAGGTCGCCGAATTTCGTGCCCGGCAGCGTCGGCAGCTTTTCGCGTAGCGCTGCAATCAGGCCGTTGGCAGCATCGGTATCAACGCCTTCATAATCGTGGCGGGAATAATAGTTGCGGCCATAGGCGGCCCAATGCTGCGTCACGATATCGATGACGCTCTCACCGCGCACGGCCAGAATGTTCAGCCAGAGCAGCACGGCCCAAAGGCCATCCTTTTCGCGAACATGGTTGGAGCCGGTGCCGGAGCTTTCTTCGCCGCAGATTGTCGCCATGCCGGCATCGAGCAGGTTGCCGAAGAATTTCCAGCCGGTCGGCGTTTCGTAGATGCCAACGCCACGCTTTTCGGCAACGCGGTCGGCGGCACCGCTGGTCGGCATCGAACGGGCGATGCCGGCGATGCCATGCGAGTAACCGGGGGCGAGGTTGGCGTTGGCCGCGAGGATCGCCAGGCTGTCGGACGGGGTAACATAGATGCCCCTGCCGATGATGAGGTTACGGTCGCCATCACCGTCCGATGCCGCGCCGAAATCAGGCGCATCCTCGCTCATCATGTCGTCGTAGAGCTCTTTGCAATAGACGAGGTTCGGGTCGGGATGATGACCGCCGAAATCCGGCAGCGGCAGGAAATTGCGGACCGATCCATCGGGGGCGCCGAGACGGATCTCGAAGATTTCCTTGGCGTAGGGGCCAGTGACGGCGCTCATCGCATCGAAGTTGAGGCGGAAGCCGAGACTGATCAGATTGCGGATCGCGCCGAAATCGAACAGCTCTTCCATGAGGGCCGCATAGTCTTCGACCGGATCGATGACCGAGACGATCATGCCACCCACATCCTCGCGAGCGATGCGGTCGAGGTTGATGTCGGGGAAGTCGGCAATTTTGTAGCTGTCGATCACCTTGGAGCGCTCGTAGATGGCGTCGGTGATCTTTTCAGGCGCGGGGCCGCCATTGCCGATGTTGTACTTGATGCCGAAATCTTCCGTCGGGCCACCGGGGTTGTGGCTGGCCGACAGGATGATGCCGCCGAAGGCCTTGTACTTGCGGATGATGTTGGAGGCTGCGGGCGTCGAGAGGATGCCGCCCTTGCCGACCATCACCTTGCCGAAGCCGTTCGCGGCGGCCATCTTGATGGCCTTCTGGATGACTTCGCGATTGTAGTAGCGGCCGTCACCGCCGATGACCAGGCACTTGCCCTGATAGCCTTCGAGCGAATCAAAAATCGACTGGATGAAGTTTTCCGCGTAGTTCGGCTGCTGGAATACGGGAACCTTCTTTCGCAGGCCCGAAGTACCTGGTTTCTGGTCCGCGAAGGGGGTGGTGGGTACGGTTTTAATCATCGGGTTAAGCGCCTCTCGAGACTAGACTGGAGTAGAGAGCGACATAGCGTTCTGCGCTCCTGCCCCAGGATACGTCGGATTTCATGCCCTGCTTTTGCATCTGCGTCCAGACCTTTCGATCCTGGAAAAGATGCATGGCACGGCGCACGGCCTGTAACAGCCCCTCCGCGGTGACGGGCGAAAATTGAATGCCGGTCGCGACTTTTGCCTGCAGCGCGGCATGGTTGGCGTCGATAATCGTATCGTTCAGCCCGCCCGTTCGTGCAACGATGGGCAGGCAGCCGTAACGTAAGCCATAAAGCTGCGTGAGGCCACAGGGTTCGAACCGCGAGGGAATGATAATAGCGTCACAGCCGGCCTGCATCAGATGCGACATGGGTTCGTTATAGCCGGCTGAAACGCCGACACGGCCGCGATGGCGGCCGGCTGCGGCAAACAGTGCGCCCTCCAGCGCCGGATCGCCAGCTCCCAGAATGGCGAGCTTGCCACCCATGTGGACGATCTCGCTGGCAACTTCAGCCAGGAGATCCATGCCCTTCTGCCAGGTAAGGCGGCTGACGACACAGAAGATCGGACCATCATCGTCGTCGAGGCCGAAATGCTCGATGACGCGCTGGCGGTTCAAAGAGCGATCCTTCAGCGTCGTTGCATTATAGGTCTTGGCGATCATCGGATCGGTCGCGGGATTCCAGATGTCGTCGTCGATGCCGTTGACGATGCCGTAGAGATTGTAGGCCTTGCTGGCGATCACGCCTTCGAGACCCATGCCGAATTCCGGCGTCAGGATTTCCTCAGCATAGGATGGACTGACGGTGGTCAAGGCATGGGCCGTCTGCAACCCGCCCTTGAGGAAACCGACATCACCGTAATATTCGATGCCTTCCATGGAAAAGGCATGGGCCGGCAGGCGCAAGCCGGGAAAGATGCCGGCGCCGAACTGACCCTGGAATGCGATATTGTGGATGGTCAGCACGCTCGGAAGCTCCGGCGTCGGATAGTAGCGCATGTAGACCGGCACCATGGCCGACTGCCAGTCATGCGCATGCACGAGGTCTGGCCGCCAGCCGGGCAGGAGACCGGCGGCAATTTCGGCACCGGCCAACGACAGTGCGGCGAAGCGACGCCAATTGTCAGGATAATCCTTGCCAGTCGCATCGACATAAGGGCCGCCCGTGCGGCTGTAATAAGCGGGGGCATCGAGCACCAGGAAAGAAATGCCTGTGTGCTCGACCTCCAGAACGGTTGCCGGCTCGCCGAGCAGATCCGGAAGCTCCAAACGGGCAACCGGATCGCGGATTGCCTTCATGACGGCGGGATAGCCCGGGATGAGGGTCTTGGTTTCGACACCATAGGGCTTCAGCGCGATAGGCAGGGCGCCGGCGACATCGGCCAGGCCCCCTGTCTTGATCAGGGGGAAGACTTCGGACGAAACCGATAGAACCTTCATAAGTTACAGATCCAGCTTGTCGATCATGGATTGGGTGATGAGGCAGATGCCGCTCTCGGTGCGGCGCCAGCGTTTGGCATCCAGTTCCGGATCTTCACCGACTACCAGACCCTCGGGAATGGTGACGCCGTGGTCAATGACGACATTCTTCAGCTGTGCCCGACGGCCGATCTTGACGCTCGGCAGCACGACTGCGCCCTCCAGCTTGGAGTAGGAATTGGCGCGTACGCCGGTAAAGAGCAGGCTGTTGTAGAGGCTGGCGCCGGAAATGATGCAATCGCCGGCGACGACGGAGGAGACTGCCGAGCCGCGGCGATCCTCGTCGTCATGGACGAACTTGGCCGGCGGGCTGATTTCCGCATAGGTCCAGATCGGCCAGGACTTGTCGTAGATGTCGAGTTCCGGCACCACGGCGGTCAGGTCGATGTTGGCCTGCCAGTAGGCATCGATCGTGCCGACGTCGCGCCAATAGGCTTCGCGCTCGAAATCCGAGCGAACGCAGGATTGGGTGAAGCGATGGGCGACGGCCTTACCGTTCTTGACGATGTAGGGGATGATGTCCTTGCCGAAGTCGCGGCTGGAATTCGGATCGGCAGCGTCGCGCTTCAGGCATTCGATCAGGAACTTCGTGTGGAAGACGTAGATGCCCATCGAGGCGAGCGCGAAATCCGGGTTGCCGGGAATGCCGGGCGGATCGGCCGGCTTCTCGACGAAATCGATGATCTGGTCTTTTTCGTCGACATGCATGACGCCGAAGCCGACGGCTTCCATGCGCGGCACTTCAAGGCAGCCGATCGTCACCTGCGCGCCGGAATCGACGTGCTGCTGCAGCATCCATTCATAGTCCATCTTGTAGATGTGGTCGCCGGCGAGGATGACCATGTATTCCGGGCCATAGGGCTCGATGATATCGATGTTCTGATAAACGGCATCGGCCGTGCCTTCGTACCATTGCGTTTCCGAGACGCGCTGCGAGGCTGGCAGGATATCGAAGCTTTCGTTTCGCTCCGGGCGGAAGAAATTCCAGCCACGCTGCATATGGCGGATTAGTGAATGCGCCTTGTACTGCGTCGCGACGCCGATGCGGCGGATGCCGGAATTTAGGGCATTGGATAGCGCAAAATCGATGATCCGGGTCTTGCCGCCGAAATAGACGGCTGGCTTGGCACGGCGGTCGGTCAGTTCTTTCAGGCGGCTGCCGCGCCCCCCGGCAAGAACGTAAGCCATGGCATCGCGTGCCAGCGGCTGGAAACGTTTTTCTACCATTTTATTCCTCCCTGTCCGTAGTGATCTCAAAATTCCGGTTCGAGCATGATCGTCGCCAGTGGAGGCAGCGTTATGATCGCTTGTACGCCTCCGCCTGCATTAACGGCCTGTACACGCCCGCCGTTGCCCTTGCCGCTGCCGCCGTAGATATCGGCATCGGTGTTCAATATCTCGCGCCACCGCCCCTCAGCTGGCAGGCGCAAGGTGTAATTCTCACGATAGACTGGCGTGAAATTGGTGATGACGGCAACCGGCTTTTCGCCAGGCGCCTTACGCAGCCAGGCAAAGACCGAGTTTTCGAAATCGTCGACGACAAGCCATTCGAAGCCGTCGCCCTCGCAGTCGCGGGCATGGAGCGCCGGCTTGCTGCGATAGGTGAAATTGAGATCGCGAACGAGGCGGCGCATGCCTTCATGCATGCGGTATTGTAGCAGGTTCCAGTCCAGCGCGCGCTCTTCGCTCCACTCGCTCCACTGGGCGAATTCCTGGCCCATGAAGAGCAGCTTCTTGCCGGGATAGCCCCACATGAAGGCATAGTAGGCACGCAGATTGGCGAATTTCTGCCAGTCGTCACCCGCCATCTTGGCGATCAGCGATCCCTTGCCGTGGACGACTTCATCGTGAGAGAGCGGCAGGACGAAGTTTTCCGAGAAGGCGTAGATCAGGCCGAAGGTCAGCTCGTTGTGGTGATATTTGCGGTGCACGGGCTCGCGGGCGAGGTAGCTCAGCGTGTCGTGCATGAAGCCCATGTTCCATTTGAAGCCGAAGCCGAGGCCGCCTTCATGGACCGGCTGCGACACCTTCGGCCAGGAGGTCGATTCCTCGGCGATGGTCATGACGCCGGGATGCGCGCCGTAGATTCGCGTATTCATCGACTGCAGGAAACGGACGGCTTCGAGATTTTCGTTGCCGCCATATTCGTTCGGGATCCATTCGCCATGCTTGCGGGAATAGTCGAGGTAGAGCATGGAGGCGACGGCATCGACGCGCAAACCGTCCAGGTGGTATTTTTCTGCCCAGTAAAGCGCATTGTTCAGCAGATAAGCGAGGACTTCGGTGCGACCGAAATTGTAGATCGCCGTATTCCAGTCGGGATGAAAACCCTTGCGCGGGTCTTCATGTTCGTAAAGGGCGGTGCCATCGAACCAGCGCAGGCCATGTTCGTCTGTCGGGAAATGTGCCGGCACCCAATCGAGGATAACGCCGATGCCGACCTTGTGGCAGCCGTTGACGAAGCGGGCAAAGCCTTCCGGCTCGCCGAAGCGGGCGGTCGGGGCATAAAGACCTGTGGTCTGATAGCCCCAGGACGGATCGTAGGGGTGTTCGGTGATCGGCAGGAATTCGATGTGGGTGAAGCCCATGTCGACGCAATAGGGGATGAGGCGCGAGGCGAGCTCGTCCCATGACAGCATCGAGCCATCGTCGCGGCGCTGCCAGGAGCCGGCATGAACCTCGTAGATGGAGATCGGCTGGCGGCGCTGGTCGACGCTTGCCCAATGTTCGCGGTGCGCGGAATCGTCCCAGACCTGAAGCAGTTCGTTGGCGGTGACCGAAGCCGTCTTCGGGCGCAGCTCGCTGCGCCTTGCAAAGGGATCGGCCTTCAGCGGCAGCAGCACGCCATCCTGGCCACGGATCTCAAACTTATAGGCAACTCCTGCAGGCACATCCGGGGCGAATATCTCCCAGATGCCGCTGTCCGAGCGGAAGCGCATGACGTGCCGGCGGCCGTCCCAATTGTTGAAATCACCGACGACCGAAACGCGCTGTGCATTCGGTGCCCAGACGGCAAAATGAAAGCCCTGGACGCCTTCATGTTTCAGCGGGTGGGCGCCCATCTTGTCGAACAGGCGCAGATGCGTACCCTGACGGGCGAAGTAATCGTCCATCGGTCCGAGAACCGGACCGAAGCTATAGGGATCGGTGACCGCCCATTCGGCATCGCCGCGCCGGGCGCGATAGCGGACCGGCTGCTGCTTGGCGAGCTTGACGTCGCCCGAAAAAAAGCCTGCCGGATCGAGGCATTCGAGCTCGCCGATGACGGAACCGTCGAGCGCCGTGGCGGTGACGGCTTCCGCGCCAAGGATGAAACAGCGGGCAACATAGCCTTCGTCTGTCTTGTGAACGCCGAGAACGGCGAACGGATCGGAATGGGTGCCTGCGAGAATTGCAGCAATACCCTCTGCCGAAATATCGCTCAAGCTCGTGCCGTCAGCGGGTTTTTTCGGCTTTTTCATCCGGCTCTCCAGATTTCCTTGGCATATTGACGGATCGTCCGGTCGGAGGAGAACCAGCCCATGCGGGCGGTATTGTTGATCGTCTTGGTGTACCACTCCGACGGATTGGCCCAGAGAATATCGACTTCGCGCTGTGCCGAGGCATAGGCGTCGAAATCGGCGGCAACCATGAACCAGTCGTGGCTATAGATGCCGTCGATCAGGCCGGCGTAGCGATTGCGGTCGTCGGGAGAAAAGACGCCAGAGGCAATGGCCGAAAGTGCTTGAGCCAATTCGCGCGAACGCTCGATAATGGCGCGCGGATTGTGACCGTCGCTGCGCAGGTTGGCGACCTCATCGGCCCGCAATCCGAAAATGACGATATTGTCCTCGCCGACATTGTCGCGCATTTCGACATTGGCGCCATCGAGCGTGCCGATCGTCAGCGCGCCGTTGAGGCCGAATTTCATGTTGCCGGTGCCGGAGGCTTCCATGCCGGCTGTCGAAATCTGCTCGGAAAGATCGGCGGCCGGAACCATGACTTCCGCCAGCGAGACGTTGTAGTTCGGCACGAAGACGACCTTCAGCAAGCCGCGTACCGAGGGGTCGTTGTTGATGACGCGGGCGACGTCGTTGATCAATTTGATGATCAGCTTGGCGTTGTGATAGCTCGGCGCGGCCTTGCCGGCGAAGAGCTTGACGCGCGGCTGCCAGTCGAGCTCCGGATGCGAGCGGATCTGGTCGTAAAGTGCCACAGCCTCGATGACGTTCAGAAGCTGGCGCTTGTATTCGTGGATGCGCTTGATCTGGATGTCGAACATCGCATTCGGATCGAGCTTGATGCCCATGCGGCTGGCGACGAGATTGGAGAGCTGTACCTTGTTGGCACGCTTGACCGCGGCGAACTTCTCCTGGAAGGCGCTGTCGCGGGCAAACTGATCGAGCGGCTTCAGCTGCTCGGCATCATCGAGGAAGGCGTCGCCGATGGTTTCGCGCACGAGGTTCGTCAGGCCGGGGTTGCACTGCATCAGCCAGCGCCGCGGCGTGATGCCGTTCGTCTTGTTGTTGATGCGGTCCGGATAGAGCTTGTGCAGGTCGGCAAAGACCGTGACCTTCATCAGATCGGTATGAAGTGCGGAAACGCCGTTGATCGAATGCGAGCCGACGAAGGCGAGATTGCCCATGCGCACGCGGCGATCGCCATTCTCGTCAATCAAAGAGATCGAACGGATTTCGGTGTCGCTGAAATTGCGCAGCTTGCGCGCCTCAACCAGAACCTTGGCGTTGATGGCGTAGATGATCTGCATGTGGCGCGGCAAAAGCCGCTCGAACAGCGGCACCGGCCAGCTTTCCAGTGCTTCCGGCAGCAGGGTGTGGTTGGTGTAGCCGAAGGTGTTTCTGGTGATATCCCAGGCCTTGTCGAAATCGAAGCCGTGAACATCGACCAGCAGGCGCATCATTTCCGTGACGGAGACGGCCGGATGCGTGTCGTTCAGCTGGATCGCGACCTTGTCGGCGAGATTGGTCAGATCGTCATATTGCTGCAGGTGGCGGCGCAGGATGTCCTGCAGCGAGGCCGATGAGAAGAAGAATTCCTGGCGCAGGCGCAGCTCCTGGCCGGCAGGCGTCGCATCGGCGGGATAGAGGACGCGCGTCAGGCTTTCGGCCTTGTTGCTTTCGCGCAGCGCGCCGATGTGGTCACCGGCGTTGAAAGCATCGAGCAGGATCGGGTCGATCGGCTGTGCCGACCAGAGACGCAGCGTGTTGACGCGCTGGCCACGCCAGCCGACGACGGGCGTGTCGAATGCGGTGGCGATGACGCGCTCTGCCGGCTTCCAGACGTAGCGTGGCTGATCGTCATGGCTGCTGATGGTCTCGACAGCACCGCCAAAACCGATTTCATAGGAGCTTTCCTGGCGTTCGAATTCCCAGGGGTTTCCGTGCGCCAGCCAGGTTTCGGGCAGTTCTACCTGCCAGCCATCGGCCATCTGCTGGCGAAACAGGCCGTGGACGTAGCGAATGCCATAGCCATAGGCCGGCACATCGACGGTTGCCATGGATTCCATGAAACAGGCGGCGAGACGGCCGAGGCCGCCGTTGCCCAGAGCGGCATCGGGCTCGAGACCGGCGATGACACGAATATCGACGCCCAGCGAGGCGAGAGCGTTGGTGATCTCCTCCATCAGGCCGAGATTGGAGATGGCGTCGCGCATCAGGCGACCGATCAGGAATTCGAGAGACAGATAGTAAACGCGCTTGGCACCCGTCTGATAGGTTTTTCGGGTCGATTCAATCCATTTGTCGATGACGCGGTCGCGGATGACAAGGATCGTTGCCGTTAGCCAGTCGTGCGGCTTGGCTACCTTCGCATCCTTGCCGATGCGGTATGTCAGGCGCTCGATGATTTCTTCGGCAAGGATTTCGGGGCGGGAACTGCGCGGGGCTGGAACGGGGAGATCGGCCTTCGTCAAGTTATTCATACTATCAACTCTCGCCATTTATGATTTATATTCAGCGTGTTACGCTCAATTAAATCGATTTGCCTTTCCGTTTCACTATCAGTTTACGCACTGATGTAAAGCAGTTGCAACAAGCGAGTTGGGCGGATGCGAAAAATGCCGCCAAAGGTTTCCCGTGAGTGGGAAAAGACTTGATTCCGATGATATTTCGGGCTCTTATTCGCGCATCGATCAAACGAAAAGCCACGCGATACTCGCATCGCGCGGCTTTTTTCTTTGTAATCCATCTATGGTTGCCTGGCGCGCTTGCCAAGCAGGATCACTTCGTCAGGAGCGTCATCTGCTTGGATGTCTCTGTGGCAATCGTCGTAAACGCCTTGAAGAGATCTGCGGCACTCTGCGGAGTGAAATAGTCAGAGGAAGAGGTTGCACAGTACTGCAGCAACGCCTGACCGTTTTGAGGCGCCATGAAGGCAATCGTGTACACGTGGATGCCGTTGCTGCGCGCCTTGTCGCATTGCTCCTTGGTCTTCGTATCGGCATTTGACACGTTGTTGTCACCGTCAGTCATGAACACGATGTACATGGTCGGGTTTGTAACGCCGCTCTTGTCCTTGTGTTGGAGCTGTTCATACGTCAGCCCCGACGTCGTGGACGATTTCGTCAATGCGTCGACAGCGGCCGTAAAGGCAGGGGCCGAGTTCGTGGAGCCGCTTGAGGTCAGGTTGTTGACATAGGTTGTGACGCCGCTCGTGCCCCAGGCCAGCGCCACGGGTGTCTGAGCGACGTTATTATAGGAATCTGCGCCCGTGCGGACATACATCATGTTCGGATCGGCACTGTTCAATTGTGCGGCCAGATTGGAAGTCGCAATCTTCAGCGATTCCATTTTGGTGTAGTAATTGGTTGCGGTAGCGGTGCACTTGCCTTTGCGATTCGTTTGCGTGCATACCGTCGGCTGTTCGGCATTTACCGTATCGGTGGCTTCATCCATGGATCCGGAGCGGTCCAGAACGAAATACATCGAAAGCGCATTCTTCTGGGTTTCGGAAGTCTTTCCGCTGATTGATGTGCTGGACGCAGAAATGTTCAGGGAGCTCTGCCCGGTCAGACGGGTCATGCTGTTCACAGGCATCGAATAGGATGAATTTACGACGACCGTGTACCCCGAATTCCCGGAGGAATCGGTCGTTTTTGTTACCGTCGTGTTGGTGCCCGCTTTCAGCGAATTCGTAGCATCCGTATCGCCGGCGAGATAATTTGACATCTGGCCGAGCACAAAGTTGTTGGCGAGATCCTTCGCGGTCGTTGTGGTCGCACTTCCGTCCGCAAGCGCTGTTGCAGTTGCGAGCGCAGCCGCATCCGTTGATTCCTGCAGCTGGCTGCGCGTTAGCGACATGTTCGTGACATCGACCGCGACACCACCCGCCATGGCCAGCACGGGGACTGAAATCGCGGTCAGGATGCCAAAGTTTCCGGCTCTATCGCGTAGAAGTTGTTTTAATGCGCAAAGTAAATTGGAGCCGGCAATCATCATGTCCGCCTGTTGGAAAGAGTTAGATTCTCAAGAACGGCGGGACTATTGATTATAAATATTAGTTGAAGGTTTAAACGACCAGTTGATTTTTAGCGAACTGCCTAATCTGACGCGATTTCCTTCAGGCTTTTACTACCTTAAGTATATTCTATTTTAGTGGAATGACATCTACTGCCTGAACGGCTTTCTGATTGCCGTAGCTCTTCAGTACGCCGATAACGGGGGCAACGTCCGAATAGTCGCGACCATAGGCAACGACGATGTGATCCGTTCCGGCCGGGATATTGTTTGTCGGGTCGAGCTCGATCCAGCCGGCCGTTTCGCCGCACCAGACGCGCACCCACGCATGCATGGCGTCGGCGCCTTCCAGTCGTTCCTTGCCCGGCGGCGGGATGGTGCGCAGGAAGCCGCTGACATAGCCGGCGGGGATACCGAGACTGCGGAGCGCGATGATCATCACATGCGAAAAATCCTGACAGACCCCGCGCTTTAGATGAAATGCCTCCTTGGGCGTGGTGTCGACCGTCGTCGCCTCGGGATCGTAGGTGAAATCCTTGTGGATCTGCGCGCAGACCGCATGCGCGATCTGCAGGGTCGTCAGATTGATTGATTTCCACTGCCTGCTGTAATCCGCGATCTCGCTTGTTTCGGGCAGACGCGGGCTGCGGCCGAGGAAATGGTGAGGGGAGGAAGGATCGATCGACCAACAGTCATCGATCTCCTCAGGCAATTTGGCGAGCAGCGGGGAGAAATCGGCCCCGACGGGCTGGTTTTCCACCTGAACGCGCGCCTGCATGCGGATGTCAAGTCTTTCATGCGGATCGCGCACCAGTATCGAGGTTGCCGGATGCTGGAAGAAATCCGTGAAGTTCGATTGCTCGTCCGGTCCTGGGGTTATCTTCACCGAGCCGGCAATCAACCTCTGCCTATTGGGCAGGGAGAGCGGCATGACGCGCAGGATATGCCGCGCGCCGCTTGCCGGCACGTCGTAGATATAGCCCATGTGAAGCGAGAGGTCGTAGAGCATCACGTCATCCGAGGTAGGTGCGTGCCAGCAGGTCGGAAAGCCGCTCGAGTTCGCGCGCCAGCTGCTGGTAGACCTCGACCGTCATTGTCTCGGGCGTCATGACAGCCAGCCCGGAATGCAGCCGCATGGCCTCGCGGTAGAAGGGCGACATCTGGCCGTTGACGAAGGCGTTCGGCAATTGCTCCACCTCGCGGTGTATCTCGTTCATCTGGAAGAGGATCGAGCGCGGGTTCAAGGGGTCGAGTGCCAGCAGGTCGGTCACCGTCAGGCGGGCGGTATTGACGTTGTAGCGGCGGCGATGGGTCATGACGCTGTCGCCGATTTCCAGCAGCATGTCGAGCGCGCCGTCGGGCGCATCGGGACCGGACATATGGCCGAGCAATCGCGTCATATGCAGGCCGCGTTCGATATAGCGGCCGAGCGACAGGAAGCGCCAGCCGGTGAAGCGGTACATGTTTTCGTGCACAAGACCGGCAAAGCCGGCGAGCTTGCGCAACAGGATCGTCATGGCATGGCTGGCGTCGTCGCCGTGCTTCACGCCTTCCTTGAAGCGGCGTGCCGTCTTGGCGAGGTCATTCAGCGCCAGCCAGCCGTCTGGGGAGAAGCGGTCGCGGATATTGCTGGCGGAATAGACGGCGCTCTCGATGTTGCGCAGCAGGTTTTCCGGCACTGCCTGTTTGGTATCGATGTCGATGGCGGCGAGATAGGCGCTGACATCGGCAAGCAGCGGCTGGTTCGGATCGGCCGCCTCGGCAAAACGCCCATGCCAGGCGCGCAGGATGCGCAAGGCGCCTTCCGCACGTTCGATATAGCGGCCAAGCCAGAAGAGATTGTCGGCCGCCCGGCTCGGCAGGCTGCCCGGCATGTTGCGGGTGAAGGTCTCTTCGGCCGGCAGCAGTGTATGGGCTTCGACCGGCTTGTCCGACACGATCCAGACATCGGCGGCCGAGCCGCCCGCCTGCATTGCAATCGCCGCGACATCGTCGCCGCTGCCGATGCGGGCGAAGCCGCCGGGCATGATCTGCCAGCCGTTTTCCGTGCGGGCGGCAAAGACGCGCAGGCTCATCGGCCGCGGGGTCAGCTTGCCGTTGACCCAGGCCGGCGTGGTCGAAAGCGTCACCACCTCCTGGCCCACCAGCTTCTGGCCCTCGGTCGCCAGCCAGTCCGCGATCGAATCGCGGGCGGTGCTGCGCAAGGTCGAGCCCAGCACGGACTGGCCGTTATCATCGAAGAATGGCATGCGGGAATAGGCCGGGCCGATGACCATCTTTTCTATATTGGCGGCGACATGCTCGCGCTCGCTCTTCTGGCCGCACCACCAGGTCGCGATTGACGGCAGCTTCAGTTCCTCGCCGCGCAGGTGCCGACAGATGGTCGGCATGAAGGAAAGCAGGGCGCGCGTTTCGAGAATGCCCGAGCCGAGCGCATTGACGATCGTTACCGTCTGCGCCCGCAGCGCCTCGACCAGGCCCGGCGTGCCGATATGGGATTGCTGATCGAGCTCCAGCGGATCGGCATAGGCCGCATCGAGGCGGCGCCAGAGCACGCTGATCGGCCGCAAGCCCGCAACGGTGCGCACCATCAGCTGATCGTTGACGACGGTGATGTCCTCGCCTTCGAGCAGCATGAAGCCGAGATAGCGGGCGATATAGGCGTGCTCGTAATAGGTTTCGTTGGCGGGGCCGGGCGTCAGGACGGCGACGCGGCCCTCGCCGCTGCGCTTGCCGCCGAGCAGCGCATCGCGGAAAGCACCGAAGAAGGAGGCGAGGCGATGAACCTTGGTTTCGGCGTAGATATCCGAGAAGGCGCGGGTGGTGGCGACGCGGGTTTCCAATGCGAAGCCGGCTCCTGACGGTGCCTGCGCGCGATCGGCCAGCACCCACCAGTTGCCATCCGGACCGCGGCCGACTTCGAAGGCCAGGAAATGCAGATAGTGGCCGCTCGCCGGCTTGATGCCGACGAGTGGGCGCAGGAACTCCGGATTGGCGGCGATCAAGGCCGGCGGCAGCAGCCCTTCGCTCACCAGCCGGCTGTCGCCGTAGATGTCGGCAATGATGGATTCCAACAGATCGGCGCGCTGCTGCAGGCCTTCGGAAAGAGCCTGCCATTCGCGTTCGTCGATGAGCACCGGGATATGCGAGATCGGCCAGCCGCGCTCGCTGACGCCCGTCGTTCCATAGGCCCGATAGAAGACGCCGGCATCGCGCAGATAGCGGTCGGCGCGGGCGAAGCGCTCGGTCAGCTCTTCTTCTGACATGCGCGACAGCGCCGATAGCAGATTTTGCCAAACGGGACGGACGGCGCCTCTATTGTCGACCATTTCATCGGCGACGCCACGCAGGGGACGATAGGCAAAGGCCGGCTCCTTGCCGATGCCGGTCTTTACCTCGTCCCGCCGTTCCGTCGCCGGTTTTCTAGCCATTCACAGTTCCGTCTCAAATTCCCGCCGGCCGTCTGAGGTCGAGTGTCAGCGGGAATTCCACCGACGCAATCTCCGGTCTTACGGCGTAGCCACCTGCTGTATGCCCCCAAGGCTCGAAACGCGCAAGACGTCGCGCTTCCGCCTCGTTGCCGTTGACGGGGAAAGTGTCGTAGTTCCGGCCGCCCGGATGGGCAACATGGTAGATGCAGCCGCCGATCGAGCGCTGCGACCAGGTGTCATAGATGTCGAAGGTCAGCGGCGTGTCGATGGGCAGAACCGGGTGCAGACCCGAGGCCGGGTGCCATGCCTTGTAGCGCACGCCGGCGACCGAAACGCCCGCCATCCCCGTCGGCGTCAGCGGCACGGGGCGGCCGTTGCAGGTCACGGTATAGCGAGAGGGATTGGATGTCTCCAACCGAACCTGCAGGCGCTCGACCGACGAATCGACGTAGCGGACGGTGCCTCCGATAGCACCTTCCTCACCCATGACATGCCACGGCTCCAGCGCCTGGCGCAGTTCCAGCTTGCTCCCCTCATATTCGACTTCGCCACAGAAAGGGAAGCGGAACTCGAGCTGTGCCTGGAACCATTCCGGCCGCAGGTCGAAGCCGTTTTCGCGGAGATCGGCGAGAACGTCGAGGAAATCCTGCCAGATGTAATGCGGCAGCATGAAGCGATCATGCAGCGTCGTGCCCCAGCGCACGAAGCGGCCGTCGATGGGGTTGCGCCAGAAGCGGGCGATCAGCGCGCGCACCAGCAATTGCTGGGCAAGGCTCATGCGGGCATTCGGCGGCATTTCGAAGCCGCGGAATTCGACGAGGCCGAGGCGTCCCGCCGGTCCATCCGGCGAGAACAGCTTGTCGATGCAGATTTCCGAGCGGTGGGTGTTGCCTGTGACATCGGTCAGAAGATTGCGGAAGAGCCGGTCCACCAGCCATGGAAGCGGTTGCAGCCCACGGCCGGGTGCCGGCACGTGGGCCAGTGCGATTTCCAGCTCATAGAGGCTGTCGTGACGGGCCTCGTCGATGCGCGGCGCCTGGCTGGTTGGCCCGATAAACATGCCGGAGAACAGGTAGGAGAGCGAGGGGTGGCGCTGCCAGTGCAGCACCAGGCTCTTCAACAGGTCGGGACGGCGCAGGAACGGGCTGTCCATCGTGTTGCGGCCGCCGACGACGACATGGTTGCCGCCGCCGGTGCCGGTGTGGCGGCCGTCGATCATGAACTTGTCGGTGCCAAGCCGGCTTTCGCGCGCCTCGTCATAAATCGCCGTGGTGATATCGACGGCTTCCTTCCAGCTCGATGCCGGATGGATGTTGACCTCGATGACGCCTGGGTCGGGAGCGACGCGGATCACATTGATGCGCTCATCCTGCGGCGGCGGATAGCCTTCGATATGCACAGGTAGGTTCAGGGCTGCCGCCGCGCGTTCGGCGGAAGCGACGAGATCGAGGTAATCCTCGACGCTGACCGTCGGCGGCATGAAGATGCAGAGGCGACCGTCGCGCGGTTCGACGCTGATTGCCGTGCGCACATAGCCGCCGATCTCATCGAGGGATTGCGGCGCGATCGGCTGCTGGCCGGTGAAAGGCTGGAAATGGGCAGCCTGCAACGGCCGGCCCTTGTCCTCATCGTAGTCCGGCAGCGCTTCGCGCGGGATCGTCGGGTCCATCGGATTGATGTAGGGATATTGCGATGCGGGTATCCAGTCGAGCGAATTCAACGGCAGGCGATAGCCGACCGGGCTGTCGCCCGGCGTCAGGAAGACGCGGCCGCGGCGCGTGTGCCATTTCTCGCTCGTCCAGCGGCGGCCGCTGGCGCGCGCATTCCATGTCTGCACCGGCAGGATATAGCCCGTCGGCCGCGTCAGGCCGCGCTCGAAGACGCGGGCCATGCGCGAGCGTTCCTCCGGGTCCTTCAGCTTCGAGTTGGAGGGGTCGACATTGTCGGGAAGGTTCGCTTCCTTGACCAGCCATTCGGCCGGATCTTCGAAGGCCGGGGTTACATAATCCGGTTCGATGTCGAGCTCGCCGGCGATGGCCGTCAGCAGGCGGCCGGCATCATCTTCCGTGACGCTGTAATTGCGGCCCTCATTGGCGATCAGATCCGGGTTCGACCAGATCGGCAGGCCGTCGCGGCGCCAGTAGAGCGAGAAGGTCCAGCGCGGCAGGCTTTCGCCCGGATACCACTTGCCCTGGCCGTAATGCAGGAAACCGTTCGGCGCGAAGCGCTCACGCAGGCGGCGGATCAGCGTATCGGCCTTCTCGCGCTTGGTCGGGCCGACAGCGGCCGTGTTCCATTCGTCGGACTGGAAGTCGTCGATCGAAACGAAAGTCGGCTCGCCACCCATGGTCAGGCGCACGTCGTCTTCTTTCAGGATCGCGTCGACCTTTTCGCCGAGCGCATTCAAGGCATCCCAGCTTTCGTCGGAGAAGGGTTTGGTGATGCGCGGATGCTCGGCGACGCGGGCGACCTTCATGTCGAAATCGAATTCGGTCTTTGCCTCGCCGAAGTAGCCGCCGGAGATCGGTGCGGCGTTGCGATAGTGCGGCGTCGCGGCAAGCGGAATATGGCTCTCGCCGGTGAGCAGGCCGGAGGTCGGATCGAGGCCGACCCAGCCGGCGCCGGGAAGATAGACTTCCGCCCAGGCATGCAGATCGGTGAAATCGACTTCGGTGCCAGAGGGGCCGTCAAGCGCCTTCAGGTCGGGCGTGAGCTGGATAAGGTAACCGGAGACGAAACGGGCGGCGAGGCCGAGATGGCGCAGTATCTGAACGAGCAGCCAGCTCGTGTCACGGCAGGAGCCCTTGGCTTTTTCCAGAGTCTCTTCGGGCGTCTGCACGCCGGCTTCCATGCGGATGACGTAGCCGATCTCCTGCTGCAAGCGAGCATTGAGGCCGACGATCATGTCGACGGTCTTTTGTTCGGAGCGGTCGAGCGTTGCGAGGAAGGCTTTGAGCCTGGGGCCGGGCTCCTCCGGCTTCATATAGATCGATAGATCCTCGCGGATCGTCTCGGGATAATCGAAGGGCCATTTGGTGGCTTCCTCTTCGACGAAGAAGTCGAAGGGGTTGTAGACCGTCATATCGGCGACGAGATCGACCTCGATCTTCAGTTCGGTCACCGGATCGGGAAAGACGAAGCGGGCGAGATAATTGCCGTAAGGATCCTGCTGAAGGTTCACGAAGTGATTTGACGGCGTGACCTTCAGTGCGTGGCTCAGCACGCGGGTCTTGGAATGCGAGGCGGGTTTCAGGCGGATGATCTGGGGGCCGAGGCGGACCGGATTGTCGTAGATATAATGGGTGAGATGATAGATGCTCGCCTTGATCGCCATATGTCTCTTCGCCTAGTCCGCATCGTTGTGCGGTGATTACTGTTCCCACAGGCAGTGTGTGCAATGCAGCGAAAGAAAGCAAGGTGTTCCCCTGCGCTTCAAAAAGTCCTAGCGGGTAACACCAAAACAAAAACGGCGAGCTTTCGCCCGCCGTTCTGAAATTCTGATCTGGTTGCTTGCAATCAGCTTCTGCCGAATTCGTCGACGAGGCGGATGATGTCGTCTTCGCCGAGATAGGAGCCGGTCTGCACTTCGATCAGCTCCAGCAGGATCTTGCCGGGGTTCGACAGACGGTGCACTTCGCCGAGCGGGATATAGACCGACTCGTTTTCGCGCAGCATCTGTACGTTTTCGCCGACCGTCACTTCGGCTGTGCCCTTGACGACGATCCAGTGCTCGGAGCGGTGGTGATGCTTCTGCAGCGACAGCTTCTTGCCCGGCAGCACGAAGATGCGCTTCACCTGGAAGCGCTCACCGTTCAGCACGGAGGTATAGCCACCCCAGGGGCGGTAGGAGGTCGGATGCGTCTCGGTGAGCTTGGCGGTCTTCTTCTCGCTTGCGAGCAGCTTCACGAGCTTGCCGACTTCCTGGCTGTCCTTGAGATGGCCGACATAGACGGCGTCTTCGCTGGCGATGACAGCGACGTCCTCAAGGCCCTGCACGGCGACATGAAGGCTGTGCGACATGACGAGGGAATTCTTCGTGTTGACCAGCGTCGTGGCCCCGGCCGACACGTTGCCGCTTTCGTCGCGGCTGCCGACTTTCCAGACCGCATCCCAGCTGCCGAGATCGGACCAGGTGAAGGGCGAGGGGACGACTGCGGCATTGGCCGTCTTTTCCATCAGCGCGTAGTCGATGGAAATGTCCGGGCTCTTGGAGAAATTGTCGGCGTCGAGGCGGGTAAAATCGAGGTCGCGCGTCGACTTGGAGACGGCCTTGCTGGCAGCCTTTTCAACTTCGGGCGCAAATTCCTTCATCTCGGCGAGAAGCTGGGCGGCCGAGAACATGAACATGCCGGAGTTCCAGTAGAAATGGCCGCTGGCAACCATCTCCTTGGCCTTGTCCAAGGCAGGCTTCTCGACGAAGCGCTTGACCGCATGGGCGCCGGTCGAGAGTGCCTTGCCGCTTTCGATATAGCCGTAGCCGGTTGCCGGCTCTGTCGGCTTGATGCCGAAGGTGACGAGCTTACCCTGGAGCGCCGTGTCGCGCGCCAGGCGCACGCAATCATAATAGGTCGTATTGGCGTCGATCTCGTAGTCGGAGCCGAGCACATGCATGATCGCGTCCTTGCCGAAGAGTTCGGTGACGAGCGCGGCGGCGGCGGCGACGGCAGCGGCGGTATTGCGGGCGATCGGTTCCAGCAGCACGGCGGCGAGCTTCAAGTCGAGTTCGCGGGCTTGCTCCGCGACGAGGAAGCGGAATTCCTCATTGGTCAGCACGATCGGCGCTTCGTAGAGCTCCGGATCGGCTACACGCTCCAACGTGTTCTGAAACAGCGTTCTGTCGCCGATGAACTGGATGAATTGCTTCGGGGCGGAAGCGCGCGACAGCGGCCACAGCCGCGTACCCTTGCCCCCGGCCATGATCACCGGAACGATCTTTGCTGCCATACTCTGCCTCTCCTAGACACTTCAACCGAGAGCCGACCGTCGAGAGCGCAACCGTTGCGCTTTCCGCCATGCTCCTTCGACAACGTTAATCGCCATTGCGATATTTTTTGGCAAAACGCTAGCGCTAATATGCCGACAACGTAAACATTCGGCGATCTTGGCGCGGAAATCCTGATGAAAGTCCGATGCGGGCGTCTTTCCGCGGGAGAGAGGCAGAATCGATAGACACAACCCTGCCCCTCACGATCCGCCGTGGCCACCAAGGCCGTGGCGATGATCATCAGCAGTCGGAGATTAAGCTTCTGCCCTGTCGTGCCGTTCATCGTGCACCGGCGCATGGTTGGGGCCATTGCGCCTGTTGTAGCGGATCGAGGACCAGAGCGAGATGCCGATCAGGGCCGCGCCGCCAAGGCCGGTGATGACTTCCGGGATATGCGTCAGCGTCTGCACGTACATGATTATCGAAAGAATCAGGATGGCGTAGAAGGCACCATGTTCGAGGTAGCGATAGTGAGCGAGCGTGCCCTTTTCCACCAGCATGATCGTCATGGAACGGACATACATGGCGCCGATGCCGAGGCCGATCGCGATGATGAAAAGGTTCTGGGTGAGGGCGAAAGCCCCGATGACGCCGTCAAAGGAGAAGCTGGCATCGAGGATTTCCAGATAGAGGAAAGCGCCGAAACCGCCCTTTGCCGCCGCGCTCATCGTCTTTTGCGAGGCATCCAGAAAGCCGGCCAGAACCTCCACGAGCAGGAAGGTCAGCAGGCCATAGATCGAGGCGTGCAGGAAGGTCGTGGCGTCATCGCCATCGAGCACCGAGGTGAAAATGAGAACCATGACCAGCACGAAGGCGATCTCAACGCCCTTGACGGTGGCGAAGTGCGCCATCCGCTTCTCAATGAAGCTGATCCAGTGCACGTCCTTTTCGTGATTGAAGAAATAGGTCAGGCCGACCATCATCAGGAACGTGCCGCCAAAGGCGGCGATCGGCAGATGCGCCGCCCGCATGATCTCGGCATATTGCTCGGGCCTGGTGGCGGCAAGCTTCAACGCTTCCCACGGATTGATCCAGGCCGCGATAGCGACGATCGCCAGTGGAAAGACGATCCGCATGCCGAAGACGGCGATGATGATGCCCCAGGTCAGGAAGCGATGCTGCCAGACCGGCGTCATTTCCTTCAGCTTGTTGGCATTGACGATGGCATTGTCGAAGGAAAGCGAGATTTCGAGCACGGCCAGGACGGCACAGATGAAGAAGGCCGTGGCAAGGCCGCTGAAGGTGCCGGTGGTGTTCCAGCCTAGCAGAGCACCGAGGGAAAGGCCGCCGACGGTAACGGCAAAAGCCCAGCCGAAATAGCCGAGCACGGATTTTGAAGCGATGGGCGAGCTCATGGGCGCGCCTCGCCGCAAAGAAAGTGAATCCATCCGGATTGCGCGCATAGCCGCATACCGAAGACGGCATGCGGGTGAGGCATGGTCAAGCTGATCATGGAAGCGAAGTCCGCCGGCTCATCTGCAGGCGGTACCGACATCGCGAGAGCGCCGTGAAAACTCTCGCCAGAGGGGCCCGGCACCAAAGTTCAATCCGTCGCCGATGTCAGAGAGGCGCGGAGATACGCCATAGTTAGTGAAGTTGCGACACAGGTCAAGAGTTGAAATCGTGGTGACAACAACTGCCCTTGATAATTGAGAATTCGAGGAACCAAACGGAAAGGGCTGCGTTTAGCCTTCAGGCGATCTTGCGCCACCCGCCGCTCGAATACTGCAGCGGATCATCACCCCGACAACAGCGACAGACAGGAGAAGCTCCGATGAGCCCGACACCCATTCACCGCAAGTCGCAAGCGCAAAAACCGGAACTGACGGAACGGCAGAAGAAGGCGCGGCCGAATACGCTACGCCAAGCTCAGGTACTGCCGCCGCATCAGGTGGATCTCACCCTGCACCCCGTAACACATGAGGATGTGCACGTTCCCGCTCATGTCAACGGAGCTGACCTGTCACGGGAAGCGCCGGCCGATGCCAATCATGGCCGGAAGCAAAAGAACACGCCACGCCATTAATGGGGGTGTTGGAACTCGGATGCCAGCCGTGCGGTGAACGACCGCTACTTGTGCCGAGGCGCTTTGCCGTCGGATGTGAAGCTGCCGTTGAAGCTCATTTCTGTCGATTTCGCCGAGCATTCGATGGCGACCGGCTTGCCGGCATAGGGGTTGGCGAAGGTGCAGGTGCCCTTCGCTTCCACTTTGCCAGAAATCTTGTTGCCCGCACCCGTCGAGATGACGTCGATCGGCAACTGCGCCGTCCCTTTCTGGCCGCCCGCCTTGATACCCTTGCCGTTGCCCTGGAAGCCAAGCATCTTGCCGCCGGATGTGAAGATGAATGTCACGGATCCATCGGGGCCGGTTACGCTGGCAATTTCGGCCTTGCACCCCTTGGAGGCATCGAGCTTGCCGACCACGAGCTTGGAGCATTTCCCACCAATGACGGTAACGCCTTTCGATGGGAAATCATCCACGGCGCCGGCCGAGGTTGCGGCCAAGACGGTCAATCCAAAAGCAATGCCTGCGAATCGCATAAGAGGGGCTCCTTTCAAGCCCGGGCAGATTCGCCGATCCAAATGTGGCAGTCAACCCGAAGCGGAGCGCAAACCCAACGCCCGCTAAAATCGCCCGGATTCACTCCGGGCGCTTCAACGTCTGACGTCACACGTCTCGCTGTCGCAAGGCCATCCGCAGTCCTTGCGCGATATGCATTAATGTTGTTGTTGTGCCGCTTCCGGGACAAGCGAGCCGATCAACTGCAGCAGGGCATTCTGGCGATTGCCGCCCCCGGCGAGGAATTCATAGAGGGTCATGCTCTTTTCGCTGCCGCCGTCGACGACATAATCCGCCTGGCGGATGACGTAGACCTCACCGCTTTCGGTATCGCGGGCGAGGTGAAACATATATTCGTCGCCATTGGACTTGTGGTTCTTGTAGAACTGCCGCTTCACCACCGTCATCTCGTCCTCCCGTATGATCGATGCGCTGATATGACAGTAGGATGACGGCGTGGCCGGAAGTCAAGCGACTTGTGGCAGGAACTTGTGTCGCAGGCTCCGTTCAACTCGCAATCGCAGCGAACAGCAGCATGTGATTGGCTATCTTTCAAAAGGCGATTATTCTCGACCTGCGCTCGAATTTTTCGGGACGCGGCTAGTTGGAGATCGAAGCACATGAGAATGATGTTAGCGCTGGGAGCGATTTTGAGCCTGGCATGCGTCTCTGCCGGTGAGGCGCCTTCGAATTACCAGACCTACCACGGCGGCATTCGCGCCGACAGCGATCCGGTGGTGCTGGCAAGATACGACAGGGCTCTCAATCGTTGCGAGCCTGAAGCCTATTCCTGGCGACGCGGATCGCCGGATGCAAACAGCACGCTCTATTGGCTGGCTCTCAGGGATTGCCTCTACCGCCAGGGCTTTGTCGATCGTGGCGTTTATGCCTATCCGACGACAGCGGTGTTCCGGCATTTTCTGGATCGGTGACAGACGTCGACCAGCTTCGGCTTTCGGCGAACCTTTAGGACCAGTCTGGGCCAAAGCAAACGCTGAAGTTTTGCGGATCGGTATGAAACTAAAAAGGCCTTTCGATTTCTCGAAAGGCCTTGCTTTTCAGCGAATTAGGATGGTGGGCGTGACAGGGATTGAACCTGTGACCCCTACGATGTCAACGTAGTGCTCTCCCGCTGAGCTACACGCCCATCCGATGGCGGCGCATAGATCACAAAACCTCGGTAGCCGTCAATAGGCTTTTTTTCGGTTTTGTGACGTGGCCGCCGAAAGCCTTACGCAGCAAGGAGTTTGTTGACTTCGTCGACGAGTTCGCGAAGGTGAAAAGGCTTGGAAAGGACCTTCGCATCCTTCGGAGCCTTCGAATCGGGGTTCAAAGCGACGGCGGCAAAACCGGTGATGAACATCACCTTCAGGTCCGGATCGAGTTCGGTGGCGCGCCGCGCCAGCTCGATACCGTCCATCTCCGGCATGACGATGTCAGTCAAAAGCAGCGAGAACGGCTCTTCGCGCAGCCGGTCGTAGGCGCTGGCTCCATTGTCAAAGGACAAGACCTTGTAGCCGGCTTTTTCGAGTGCCTTCACGAGAAAGCGACGCATGTCGTTGTCGTCTTCGGCAAGAAGTATCTTCTGGGTCATCATCTCTATCGCTAATCAACTTTGTCTTGTTGGACTCGTCCAGCGTTTAGGGTACCGCGGCGCCGTAAACAAGCCGTGAATGGTCAGCCAAAACGCGCCATTCCAGCATTTGTTCGAAGCATAGGTAGATTCCACGAAAACGTCTTGCGTTTTCGCTGACCGGGCATCCGAGATTCCGATTACGGTGTTTTGGATTAAGGCCATTTCGCTCAAGTTACTATGGACTTGCGGTCATGCAACTGGCAACATGATTACTGCGACAAGTTGTTGACATGGTAAAGACGTTGATGTCCGCGGAAATGCGCAGTTTCGAGATTTTCGAGGTATTGGAGCCCGCCTCCCAGACGATACCGTTTGTCTACAGCTCGCCGCATAGTGGTCGCATTTATCCCCCCGATTTCGTCGCCCAATCCCGCCTGCAGGGTATCGCTATCCGCCGCTCCGAGGATCATTATGTCGACGAGCTTTTTTCGGCGGCGAGCTCTCTCGGTGCGCCGCTGCTGTTTGCCAATTTTCCGCGCGCCTATATCGACGTGAATCGCGAACCTTACGAGCTCGATCCGCGCATGTTCGACGGCGCCTTGCCATCCTATGCGAACATCAATTCGCTGCGGGTCGCCGGTGGTCTCGGCACGATCCCGCGAATCGTCGCCGAGAATATGGAGATCTATGCACGCCGCGTCCCGGTCGAGGATGCGTTGAAGCGAATCGACACCATCTACAAGCCCTACCATGCCACGCTGCGCCGCCTGATCGCGCGGACCCATGTCAAATTCGGTTTCGGCGTGCTGGTCGATTGTCATTCGATGCCGGGCAATATCCGTATCGCCGGCAGCAATGCCCGCCCGGATTTCATTCTTGGGGATCGCTACGGCACCAGCGCCTCGGCCGAGCTGTCGCGTGCCGCCATGCAGATCCTCGAGGAACTCGGCTTCAACGCCGTGCGCAACAAGCCCTATGCGGGCGGTTTCATCACCGAACATTACGGCCGACCCTCCCGCGGGCTGCATGCCCTGCAGATCGAGGTCAACCGTTCGCTCTATGTCGACGAAACGACGCTGGAGAAGCGCCCGGATTTCGACGAGGTCGCCGCTGCCATCACGCTTTTCATGAAGCGCATGGCCGAGCATGTGGAATCCTATACGGGCGATCCCGCACTGGCAGCGGAGTAAGACCTGCTCTGCGCCTGGCCTTCAGGCACGCTTTCGCGCAGCGACTTCCATTGAAGTGATGATGGTAGAGCCGTCAGCCGGCAGCGCGCGTTCGTGGGCGCGTCTATCGGCAAAGAGCTTCCGACCAAAAAAGAACCGCGCTTGTGGCGCGGCTAAGTCTAGGGAGGAAACACCCAAGGAGGGTATTTACAGTCGGAAGACTGCAGAGGGATGTTGCTACTGCACTGCACAAATGTCAAGCATTTTATTGCGGTGCAAAATATTTAGGCAAATTTGAAAATTGTGCCTGATCTGCAGGCATTGCGCCTGCCGCGTCATCATCCCGTTTGCTTCAAGGCCTATATGCGTTATGACATCGCCATCCCGTCACTTATCCGGATTGACCATGCTTCCCGATCGCTCGTTCTTCTATCGTCTGGCCGAAGCGGCCAAGGCCGAAACCCTGCCGCGCTTTCGCGCCGGCATCGATGTGGTCAACAAGGAAGCCAAGGGCTTCGATCCGGTGACTGAAGGCGACCGCGCTGCCGAAGAGGCGATTCGTGCGCTGATCGAGGCCGAATTTCCCGATCATGGTATTCTCGGCGAAGAGCATGGCAATATCGGGCTCGATCGAGAGCATATCTGGGTGATCGACCCGATCGACGGTACGCGCGCCTTCATCTCGGGCGTCCCCGTCTGGGGAACGCTGATCGGCCTGCAGAAGAACGGCCGCGCCGTCATGGGCCTGATCGACCAGCCCTTCACCGGCGAGCGCTATTTTGCCGACGGCAATGGCGCCACCTATTCCGGTCCCGACGGCGAAAGGCGGCTCAAGGTCCGCGATTGCGGCAGTCTCTCGAATGCCATCCTCTTCACCACTTCGCCGCATCTTTTCCTCGGCGAGGAGCTCGCCAAATATCGCGAGATCGAAAGCCAGGTCCGGCTCTTCCGCTATGGCTGCGATTGCTATGCCTATGCGCTGCTCGCCGCGGGGCATATCGATCTCGTCATCGAGAATTCGCTGAAACCCTACGATGTCGGCGGCATCATTCCGGTGGTCGAGCAGGCCGGCGGTATCATGACCACCTGGGATAGCGGCCGGCCGGAAATGGGCGGTACGATCATCGCAGCCGGCAGCCGCGCGGTTTACGAGCAGGCCCTGGCGATACTATCTCGCTAAGCCGCTCAGGCCTCCGCTTCGATCTCGTAGGCATTGGTCTTGGCGTCGCTGCCTGGGATAAAGGCGTGGATCGCGGCGAGAGCCTGGTTGCGGTAGATATCCCGCTCCTGCAGGATTTCATGCTTGGCGCCGTGAACCGGGATCAGCTGGGCAGCGCGGAAATAGCGCGACAGCCGCTCCTGATCGGCGTAAGGCACCACGCCGTCGCGGGTCGGGGCGACCAGCACAGTCGGGATCTGAATCGAAAACAGATGCTCCGGCATGTTGACCCGCTCGATCGCCCGTAAGGCCTGTGATAGCCAGCGCGCTGTCGGCGGTCCCAGACAAAGCTGCGGATGGGTGGTGCCGATGCCCATGTTGCGCCGGTAGCGCTGCTCGTCCGTCGTCAACGGATTGTCGGCGAAGGATTTTTCCTTGAACTTCTTGCTAAACTGCATGCGGCCGAGACCGATGCCGCTGACCGTGCCGGAGATAAAGCGGATCAGGCCGGGGGAGGCGCCGTGACCGGTGAGGCCGATGAAGGGTGCAGACAGCACCATGCGGTCGATACGGGTCGCAAGCCTCGGGGCGGCGGACAGGGCAATCAGCCCGCCCGTCGAGTGGGCGAGGAGAAAGAAGGGCAGGCGGGTATCCGGCAGGACGATCTTGTCGAGGAAAGCAGTCAGATCCCGTTCATAGTCGGAAAAGCGGCCGATATGTCCGCGCAAGGGATCCTTCAGCAGTCGCTCCGATCCACCCTGGCCGCGCAGGTCGAAGGTCGCAACCCAGAGGCCCTTGGCCGTCAGATCGCGAATCGTCTCAAAATACTTTTCCATGAATTCGTTGCGGCCCTGCAGCAGGACCACCGTTCCCGTCGCAACTGGCTGCTCGCAACGGAAGACGGCATAGCGCAGCTTGCGGCCGTCGAAACTTTCGAAGAACCCCTCGGTGCGGTTTTCCGGTACGGGATTATCTGCTGTGGAATAGAGGATCGAATCCATGACGGTGTCGCGCCTCGCTGACCAATGGCTTATCTCAAGGGGATAGCGCAGGTTGGAAGAATTGCAAATAGTTTGTGGCTTTTCTCGGCATGACAAACGGTCGGGAAGGGTTGAGCGAGAGATTGTCCGAATCAGCTCTTCGGTGCCGCACCGCGCCGTTCGAGCGCGGTTTTGCGGATGATGTCGGCGATCTCGGGGCTGCTGCTCGACAGCATCTGGAAATCCGACGAATAGAGGGACAGCAGCGAGACTTCCGTTGCGGCGCTGACGGTTGCCGAGCGAGGCTCGCCGGTGATCAGCGCCATCTCGCCGAAGAAGCTGCCGGAGCCGAGCTCAACAGGATTCGGCGTGGCGACGCTGACACGGCCCTCGACGATGAAGTACATCTGGTCGCCGGCCTCGCCCTTGCGGCAGATGATGCCGCCGGCCGGCACCACGCGAGGTCTCAGCGCCCTGACGATCTCTATGAGTGCGGCCGATCCGAGCTTCTGGAACAGCGGCACGGCGGCCACCAGCTGCCAATTGCGCACGAAGTCCTGACGACGGACTTCTTCGTAGAACCCGGTCGCGAGAATGCCGGCCCAGAGCGCGAAGATGCCGATTCCGCTCATCATGACCAACCCGGCTAGGATGCGGCCGGCGAAGCTCTGCGGAATCTCGTCGCCATAGCCTGTGGTCGAGAGCGTCGTCACGGCCCACCACATCGCAAGCGGGATGCTGCCGAACTTGTCAGGCTGGACGTCGCGTTCGATGATATAGGCCGCAAGAGCGGCCACGAACAACACGATGCCGAAGATCGAGGTGACGCCGATCAGGTTGCGCGCCTCTTTCGTCAGCACCCGGCCCAGCAGCCGGAAGAATGTGGAGCCGCGCAGCGGCTTCAAGAGCCAGATGGCGCAATAGAGGCTCTGGTCGCGTCCGCGGATGAACAGGAAAGCCAGCAGAGGGATGAGAACGGCAAGCACGTCGACGGCGATTTCCACTCCCGTGCCGCGAACATCTTTCGCCCGCTGCATGACCAGCGTCTCGATCAATTGGAAGACATAGGCCGCCCATACGCAGATGAGCACGATCTGCAAGGCGAGCCTGGTCTGTCCGGTGATGTCAGGCGTCGTCAGCGCCGCCACCGTCAACAGGCCGACTGCAGCGAGCACCGCGTTCAGCGATGTGAGAATCTTCGAGAAAGGAAGCACTGACATTCATTACCCCGGGTGGGCTGCCATCTATCTGAGAATAGGATGCCTTCTGTCCAAACGTAAAGGGCTGGCCGGACATGTCCAACAGCCGATATCCAGCGCCTTGCGATGTTATCGCTGGCCGACCTCAAGCGGAAAGCCCTTGAAAGGCTTGATCTCCTTGAGCACGAATGTCGTCTGCATCTCCTTGATGCGCGGCAGGCGACGCACCACCGCCATGGCGAAATCGGCATAGCTGTCGAGATCGGCGGCCACGACTTGCAGCAGGAAATCCGCGTCGCCGGCGATGCTGTAGCAGGCGACGACCTCGCTGAGCTTCAGCACATCGCGCGAGAATTCCTCGGCCTCCGCCTCGCTGTGGCTGTCGATCTTGACCCTGATGAAGGCAAGGACGCCGAGGCCGATCTGACGCCGGTCGAGAGCCGCCGTATAGCCCTGGATCACGCCGGTTTCTTCCAGCTGGCGCACGCGCCGCCAGCATGGCGAGGTCGAGAGCCCGACTTCGGACGACAGTGCCTGGTTGGTCAGGCGCCCGTCCTTCTGGAGTGCTCCAAGAATTCGCAAATCGATGGGTTCGAGGGTATCGGGCATGTCTGACCTCTTATCTGTAGCAATATGGTAAATCCTACCACTTATATCGATAGGACAGCAATAAAAGGTAAGATTATCCCGAATGCCGGAGATATCCTGCGATCCAATTCTATTAACAGCAGCAGGTCTCCATGCTTCCCGATATCCGTCTTGCCATCGTCGTCAATCCGGCACTGCCGCTTGGACTGGTCGCCAACACCGCCGGCGCCATCTCAATCGGGCTAGGTGCGAAGTTTCCCGCGCTTGCGGCGCGGCAATTGACCGATAGGGAGGGGCGCGCCATCGACATCAGTTCGAACATGCCCGTTCCGGTGCTGCAGGCGGATGGCGAGATTATCAGATCTCTTCTGCTGAAGGCCTTGCCGCAGCAGGACGACCGCGCGATCGTTCCCTTTCCCGCTTTCGCTCGCTCGCTCCACGATTACAGGGAGTATGAGGCGACGTTTCCAAATCGCGATCTTGCCGGCGAAGCGATCGACGGTCTCGGGCTGGCGGGACCTTCGAAATGGGTGAAGTCGCTCACCGGTTCACTGAAGCTGTTGCGGTAGCGATTTTGACGCCATTCCGGACGGAAGCCGCTTCACACTTTTCCTGAATTGCTTGGGCGATCCAAAAGAAAAAAGGCCGGCGTGCGGAGATAGAGAGATCCGCTTCGCCGGCCGAGCAAGGACTGAAGAAGAAGGGACGATACACTTCAGTCATCGGACGATGGTGTTCCGATGGTTTGGACGATAGGCCCGCCAGCCTGAACGGGTTCCGAACCATCCGTTCATCTGCGGTTCACGCAGTGATTTTCTGCAAAATAAGGTTGCGGCGCAGGGGGCTTGAACTCCGGAAAAGCGATCCCCATCTCAACTCTGCGGGTGCCAAACGGGCTCGCGGAACCGTCCCGAGGCCGCCAGGAGTGGGGTCATGGGACAAAAATTGAAATCGCAATTGTCGCTCACAGGAGGACTCCATGCGTCACGTAGACTTCTCTCCCCTTTACCGTTCCACCGTTGGTTTCGACCGCCTTTTCACCATGCTCGACAGCCTTGGCCAGCCGGATCAGGCGCAGACCTATCCGCCCTACAATATCGAGCGCACGGGTGAAAACACCTATCGCATCACCATGGCCGTTGCCGGTTTCGATGAAAAGGAACTGAGCATCGAGGCCCACGCCCATGTCCTCCAGGTCAAGGGCGAAAAGAGCGAAGAGCCGGCTGAGACCAGCGAATATCTCTATCGCGGTATCGCCAAGCGTGCTTTCGAGCGCCGTTTCCAGCTCGCCGATCATGTCGAGGTCCAGGCTGCATCGCTGAAGAATGGTTTGCTGCACATCGATCTGCTGCGCAACATTCCGGAAGCCATGAAGCCTCGTCGCATCTCCATTGCGGCCGAGCCCGTGGAAACCCCGAAGGCCATCGAGGCACATATAAACTAATCCGGACTGACGGTCCTTGGCCGTCATGTCCAGGCTGACGGCCTTGGGCCGTCATGCCTTTGATCCTCCCAAGATCAAAAAGAAGCGGCGCCTATCCAGGCGCCGCTTTTGTTTTAACCCGATGTCAACGGAGCTTAGGCTGCGTTTGTCGCTTCGCCCGTTTTCGTCCCCGCCTGTGCCTTCGCAGCCTCGCGCCGCTTGGCGGCATCGGCATATTTCTGGGCAAGCACGGCGCATGTCATCAGCTGGATCTGATGGAACAGCATGAGCGGCAGCACGATGGCGCCGATACCCTGGCCGGCGAAGATGACATTGGCCATCGGCACGCCGCTTGCCAGCGATTTCTTCGAGCCGCAGAAGGTGATGGTGATCTCATCGGCTTTTTCGAAACCGAGAGCACGGCTGCCGAACATGGTGATGCAGATTACCATCGCCAGAAGCACCATGTTGGCGACGATCACGGTGGCGATGTCGAGTACCGAAAATGTGTGCCACAGCCCTTCGACCACGGCTTCGCTGAAGGCGGAATAGACGACCATGAGGATCGAGCCGCGATCGACCGGCATCAGGATCTTCTTCTTCGAGCGAATCCAGTCGCCGATCCACGGCTGCAGCAGCTGGCCGGCGATGAAGGGGGCGAGCAGCTGCAGCATGATCTGCCACAGAACATCCCAGGAAAAGCCACCGCCCTGGCCGCCGACCGAAAAAAGGATGCCGACGAGCAGCGGCGTCAGGAACATGCCGAAGATATTAGAGGCCGACGCGGAGCAGATCGCGGCCGGCACATTGCCGCCGGCGATTGAGGTGAAGGCGATCGAGGACTGCACGGTCGAGGGCAGCACGCTCAAAAACAGCATGCCGGTATAGAGCGATACGGGCAGGATGCTGTTCGGGACGATATGGCCCATGGCCAGCACCAGGAGCGGAAAGATGCCGAAGGTCGTCAACAGGATGACGAGATGCAGCCGCCAGTGCAGCATGCCGGCGATGACGACATCGCGCGAGAGGCGCGCGCCATGCAGGAAGAACAAAAGGCCAATGGCGAAGTTGGTGGCAATGCCGAAATAGTGAGCGCTTGCCCCCTGCACCGGAAAGAAGGATGCCGTCAGAACGGTGAGCACCAGCAGCATGGTGAAGGTGTCTGGAAGAAAGCGGCGCATCGTGCCTACCCCAATCGCATTTGCAAGTCTTGATGATTACTCCTTGCAGATAGACCTATTGTGATCCACGATGCAAGGAATAACAGTTATCACAATATGGGATAAGCCGTGCTGGATCTCACGCAGTTGCGCAGCTTCGTCGCCGTCGAGCAGATGGGTAGCTTCACGCTGGCGGCGGAGCGTCTCGGACTTGGGCAATCGACCGTCAGCCAGCATATACAGCGGCTGGAAGCCGAACTCGGGCGCAAGCTCTTGGCGCGCGATACGCATCGCGTCGTCCTGACCGGCGACGGCGAGGCATTGCTCGGTCATGCGCGCCAGATGCTGTCGATCGAGGGGGAGGTGCGGCAGCTCTTTGCCGGCAACAGCCTGCGCGGCAGCCTTCGTCTCGGCGTTTCCGAGGATTTCGTCACCAGCCAGCTTCCGGACGTTCTTGAGGAATTCGTTCGCTCGCATCCGTCCGTCGATCTCGAGCTGACGGTCGCGCTCAGCGGCGTGCTTTATGAAATGCAGGACAATGGTGATCTGGATCTCGTGCTTGCCAAGCGCCGGCTCGGGGATGTCAGGGGCAAGCTCGTCTACCGCGAGCCGCTGGTCTGGCTGGTGCGCGATCCGGAGCGCATTCGCAAGCTGGCAGGGCCGCTGCCGCTGATCGCCTTTCCCACGCCGAGCGTTACCCGCGCGGTGGCGCTGGAGGCGCTCCGCCGGCAGCAGATGCCGTGGCGGATTGTCTGCACCTGCGGCAGCCTCAGCGGTTTGACGGCGGCGGCGCGTGCCGGCATGGGCGTCCTTGTGCAACCGAAGAGTACAGCGCCAGCCGGACTGATGGAGATCGCGCCGGGTTGGCTGCCTATCCTCGAAGATGTGGAATTCGTCCTTGTGCCGCGCAAAGGTGCGGACCAGCTTTTGGTCAAGGCGCTCTCGGACGATATACTCGCGAAGGTCAGGGGGCCGCGATCAAGTTAACGACGAAGTCGTCTATCAGGCATCGTTAAAATTCTTTTCCGATCATGTGGATGAGATCGGAATTTATTTTGCCGGCTGCCATTTCTCTTTTTCCGCTGCACTCGATTTCAGGCGGAAGTCAGCTTGTTCTGCTATCTCCGGTGGCGATGGGTGAATTGCGGGGGGATAGTCGTTCCGATGACATATGGTGCCATCTTCATTTCCGGACTTGTCGCCTGCGTCGTGGCAATGACGATGATCGTACATCATGCACCAGCGTCCGATCGCGACGATCTATCAAACTTCGCAATAATCGCCCATCGGAATTAAAACTGACCCCTTGCCGCTATTGAGAGCGCCGTCCGGCTGCAACCGGCTCCGGCGCTCGCTTTTTCATTCGGGTTAAGCCAGGCAGGCGAGGAAATTTGCCACATCGGCCTCGGTCGTGGCGAAGCTGGTGACAAGGCGGATCAGCGCCTCATCGTTGCCGACGAGATCCGGCTGCGATTCCGGGATCGGCCATTCGTAGAACTTCGCACCCTTGTCCTCGGCTGTCTTGGCGGAAGATTTCGGTATGATCGCGAAGATCTCGTTCGAAACCGTCGGCCAGGCGAGGCGAGCGCCGCGGGTCTTTTCAAGGCCGGCGCGCAGCCGACCGGCCATGCTGTTGGAATGGCGGGCAAGGTCGAGCCAAAGGCCGTCCTGGAAATAGCCGTCGAACTGGGCGGCGATAAAGCGCGATTTGGAGAAAAGCTGGGCGGCGCGCTTGCGGATGAAGTGCATCTCCTTGGCCTTCTCCGGATCGAAGAAGACGATCGCCTCGGCGCACCAGCAGCCGTTCTTGGTGCCGCCGAAAGAGAGGATGTCGACGCCGCGCTTCCACGTCATCTCGGCCGGGCTTGCGCCAAGTGCGACCAGCGCGTTGGCGAAACGCGCGCCATCCATATGCAGCGGCAGATCGTTCGCCTTGGTGATGGAGGCGATGGCGTCGATCTCATCCAGCGAATAGACCGTGCCGATTTCCGTTGCCTGCGTGATCGTCACCGCGGCGGCGCGGCCATGATGCACGGCATCCTGCGGGAAGCGGGCGATCTTGGTGGCGAGCGCCTTGGGATCGATCTTGCCGAGAGCACCGTCGACGGTCGCAAGACGCGCGCCGCTGAAGAAATCGGGCGCACCGCACTCGTCTTCGGCGACATGCGCCTCGGTATGGCAGAAGCTGATGCCACCAGGCTTCTGGACGCTGGCAAGCGACAGCGAATTGGCGGCCGTACCCGTTGCAACGAAGAAGACGGCGACCTCGCGCTCGAAAATGTCAGCGAACTTGGCTTCGACACGCTGGTCGAGCTCGCTTGTGCCGTAAGCGGAGGCAAAGCCACTGGACTCAGCGAGCAGACGTTCGGCGACTTTGGAATGGGCGCCGGCCCAGTTATCGGAAGCAAAGAACATGGAAATGCACCAGATGAAGGATTGAATTGCGGCTAGATTAGATAGGGTTGGCCGGACATTACGCCAATGCAAAAACCTATCAAGAGCGTGAGTTTGAAGAATGCATCACAGAAATTGATTGGCGCAATCAACAAATAAAATGATGCGCCGCAGCGAAACTTTATTGCTCGATTTATGCAACAAAGGCAATCTTCCGTCTTTCGTTGACGAAATTTTGCCGTTTTGCTCTTGCGAAGGCTTAAGCTTTCTGGCATAGAGCTGATGAATTAGGACAGGGTTGCTGTCCTATTTTGGCCGCCAAGGCCGAAGATGCGCTAGAGGGTCCTGACGATGTCGGGATTTCGAGCTATAGTTACCGGGAGCATGCCCTTTCCAGTCTTTCGAGGCGGCGGGCAATGCGGCGGTGGAATAGCAGGGCGCGAAACGCTGACGACGGGTTCCACTCAATGGGGCCACGGTTCGCGGCCGGATCTTCACAATGCAACAGCGCTGTCGCGCGTCGGCCCCGGAAACGGACCGCGCGGGACGAAGGAGCGCCCGCGACGCGGGCCTTACCGGAGGGAAGACCATGACGAACAGGACGACGTTTACGAGTTTTGACCAGACCGCTGCAGCCAATGCTGCCGCGACGGCCAAGACGTCGAAACGCGCTGTTGGCATCCCACCGAAACAGGGCCTTTACGATCCGCGCAACGAGCATGACGCCTGCGGTGTCGGCTTCGTCGCGCACATGAAGGGCCAGAAGTCGCACCAGATCGTGCGCGACGGCCTGTTCATCCTTGAGAACCTGACGCATCGCGGTGCCGTCGGTGCCGATCCGCTGATGGGCGACGGCGCGGGCATTCTCGTGCAGATCCCCGACCGCTTCTTCCGCGAGGAAATGGCCAAGCAGGGCGTTATCCTTCCGAAGGCCGGCGAGTATGGCGTCGGCCATTTCTTCCTGCCGCGCGACGAAGCGCTGATCGAGCATTTCAAGACCGCCATCACGCAGGTCGTTGCCGAGGAAGGCCAGGTTCTGCTCGGCTTCCGCGACGTGCCGGTCGACAATTCCTCGCTGTCGAAGGCGCCTGATATTGCCGCCACCGAGCCGCATCATGTGCAGGTCTTCATCGGCGCTGGCCGCGACGCGGGCACGAACGAGGAGTTCGAGCGCCGCCTCTTCACCCTGCGCAAGGTGATCTCCAACCGCATCTATGCGGAATATGAGGGCGAGGAGAGCAGCTTCTACCCGGTCTCGCTGTCGAGCTCGACCATCGTCTACAAGGGCATGTTCCTCGCCTATCAGGTCGGCGCCTATTATAAGGACCTCTCCGATCCGCGTTTTGAGACGGCGGTTGCGCTTGTGCACCAGCGTTTCTCGACCAATACCTTCCCGTCGTGGAAGCTTGCGCATCCCTATCGCATGGTCGCCCATAACGGTGAAATCAACACGCTGCGCGGCAACGTCAACTGGATGGCTGCCCGCCAAGCGTCGGTCTCCTCGCCGCTGTTCGGCGAAGATATCTCCAAGCTCTGGCCGATCTCCTATGAGGGGCAGTCGGACACGGCCTGTTTCGACAACGCGCTCGAATTCCTCGTGCGTGGCGGCTATTCCATGGCGCACGCCATGATGATGCTCATCCCCGAGGCATGGGCCGGCAACCAGCTGATGGCTGCCGAGCGCAAGGCATTCTACGAGTATCATGCCGCCCTGATGGAGCCGTGGGATGGTCCCGCCGCCGTCGCCTTCACCGATGGCAAGCAGATCGGCGCGACGCTCGACCGTAACGGCCTGCGTCCGGCCCGCTATCTCGTCACCAGTGACGATCGCATCATCATGGCATCCGAAGCCGGCGTTCTGCCGGTTGAGGAAGAGAAAATCATCCAGAAGTGGCGCCTGCAGCCGGGCAAGATGCTGCTGATCGACATGGAAAAGGGCCGCATCATCTCCGACGACGAGGTGAAGTCGGAACTGTCGAGCAAGCATCCCTATCGCAGCTGGCTCAACCGCACGCAGCTGATCTTGGAAGACCTGAAGCCGGTGGAGCCGCGCGCGCTGCGCCGCGACGTGTCGCTGCTCGACCGCCAGCAGGCTTTCGGCTACACGACGGAAGACACCAAGCTGCTGATGTCGCCGATGGCGACGACCGGTCAGGAAGCTGTCGGCTCGATGGGCACGGATACGCCGATCTCGGCCATGTCCGACAAGCCGAAGCTGCTCTACACCTACTTCAAGCAGAACTTCGCGCAGGTGACGAACCCGCCGATCGATCCGATCCGCGAGGAGCTGGTCATGAGCCTCGTGTCGTTCATCGGCCCGCGCCCGAACCTGCTCGACCATACCGGCATGGCCAACGCCAAGCGTCTGGAAGTGCGCCAGCCGATCCTGACCAATGGCGATCTCGAAAAGATCCGCTCGATCGGCCACACCGAGGATCGCTTCGACACCAAGACGCTCGATTTCACCTATGATGTGGAACGCGGCGCCGAAGGCATGCCCGAGATGCTCGATCGTCTCTGCGAGCGGGCGGAAGCGGCCGTTCGCGGTGGCTACAACATCATCGTGCTTTCCGACCGCCAGATCGGACCGGACCGCATCGCGATCCCGGCGCTGCTGGCAACGGCTGCCGTGCACCATCACCTGATCCGCAAGGGTCTGCGTACCTCGGTCGGCATCGTCGTCGAAACCGGCGAGCCGCGCGAAGTGCATCATTTCTGCCTGCTGGCCGGTTATGGTGCGGAAGCGATCAACCCCTACCTCGCCTTCGACACGCTGCTCGACATGCATCAGCGTGGCGAATTCCCGAAGGAAGTGGACGCGACCGAAGTCGTCTACCGCTACATCAAGGCTGTCGGCAAAGGCATCCTCAAGGTCATGTCGAAGATGGGCATCTCGACCTATCAATCCTATTGCGGCGCGCAGATCTTCGATGCTGTGGGCTTGCAGCAGGAGCTGGTCGACCAATACTTCTTCGGCACGGCGACCATGATCGAAGGCATCGGCCTCGAGACGATCGCCGAGGAAACCGTTGCCCGTCACAAGTCCGCTTTCGGCCGCGATCCGCTGCTGGCAAGCACGCTCGACATCGGCGGCGAATATGCCTACCGCATGCGCGGCGAAAGCCACGCCTGGACGCCGGATGCGGTGGCAGCGCTTCAGCATGCCGTTCGAGGGAATGCCGAGGACCGTTATCGCGAATTCTCCGAAATGGTCAATGAATCGGCGCTTCGGATGAACACGATCCGCGGCCTCTTCAAGATCAAGGGCGCGGATGCGCTCGGCCGCAAGCCGATCTCGGTCGACGAGGTCGAGCCGGCTGCCGATATCGTCAAGCGCTTCTCGACGGGCGCCATGTCCTTCGGCTCGATCAGCCGTGAGGCACATACGACGCTGGCAATCGCCATGAACCGCATCGGCGGCAAGTCGAACACCGGCGAGGGCGGCGAGGAAGCCGACCGTTACATGCCGCTCTTCGACGGCTCGCCGAACCCGGAACGCTCCGCCATCAAGCAGATCGCCTCCGGCCGCTTCGGCGTGACGACCGAATATCTGGTCAATGCCGATGTGCTGCAGATCAAGGTCGCGCAGGGTGCCAAGCCCGGCGAAGGCGGCCAGCTGCCCGGTCACAAGGTCGATGCCACGGTCGCCAAGACCCGGCATTCTACGCCGGGCGTCGGCCTCATCTCGCCGCCGCCGCACCATGACATCTATTCGATCGAAGATCTGGCACAGCTGATCTACGACCTGAAGAACGTCAACCCGACCTCGGATGTGTCGGTCAAGCTCGTCTCGGAAGTCGGCGTCGGCACGGTTGCCGCCGGCGTTGCCAAGGCGCGCGCCGATCACATCACGGTTTCGGGTTATGACGGTGGTACCGGCGCTTCGCCGCTGACTTCGCTGAAGCATGCGGGTTCGCCTTGGGAAATCGGTCTTGCGGAGACCCAGCAGACGCTGGTGCTGAACGGGCTGCGCTCGCGCATCGCCCTGCAGGTGGATGGCGGTCTGAAGACCGGCCGCGATGTCATCATCGGAGCGCTGCTCGGTGCCGACGAATTCGGCTTTGCCACCGCACCGCTGATTGCGGCCGGCTGCATCATGATGCGCAAGTGCCACCTCAACACCTGTCCGGTTGGCGTCGCCACCCAGGATCCGGTCCTGCGCAAGCGCTTCAAGGGCGCGCCGGAGCATGTCATCAACTACTTCTTCTTCGTGGCTGAAGAAGTGCGCGAGATCCTCGCCTCGCTTGGCGTTGCCAAGCTGGATGACATCATCGGCGCTTCCGAGCTTCTGGAAAAGGACGACATGCTCGCCCACTGGAAGGCGAGGGGCCTCGATTTCAGCCGCATCTTCCACAAGGTCGATGCGCCGAAGGAAGAGACCTACTGGACCACGGTGCAGAAGCACCCGATCGACGACATTCTCGACCGCAAGATGATCGAGAAGGCGGAGCCGGCGCTCTCTTCCAAGACGCCTGTCGCCTTCGAAGTCGACATCAAGAACGTCGACCGTTCGGCTGGCGCCATGCTGTCGGGCGCGGTTGCCAAGCGCTATGGCCATCGCGGCCTGAAGGACGACACGATCAACGTCACCCTGAAGGGCACGGCCGGTCAGTCCTTCGCTGCGTTCCTGGCCCGAGGCGTCACCTTCAACCTCATCGGCGACGGCAACGACTATGTCGGCAAGGGCCTTTCGGGCGGCCGCATCATCATCCGTCCGCCGGAAAATTCGAAGATCGTTGCTGAAAACTCGATCATCGTCGGCAATACCGTGCTCTACGGCGCAACCGAGGGCGAGTGCTACTTCCGCGGTGTCGCGGGTGAGCGCTTCGCGGTCAGAAACTCCGGCGCGATCGCTGTCGTCGAAGGCGTCGGCGATCATGGCTGCGAATACATGACCGGCGGCGTCGTCGTTGTGCTCGGCGAAACCGGCCGCAACTTCGCGGCCGGCATGTCGGGCGGCGTTGCCTATGTTCTCGACGAGAAGGGCGATTTCGCTCGCCGCTGCAACATGGCGATGGTCGAGCTGGAGCCGGTTCCCGAAGAGGACGAGCTGCTGGAGAAGCTGCATCATCACGGTGGTGACATCATGCACAAGGGACGTGTCGACGTCTCCGATGACATGACGCGCCATGACGAAGAGCGTCTCTTCCAGCTGATTTCGAACCACTTCCACTACACGGGCTCGACGCGAGCCAAGGAGATCCTCGATCACTGGGCCGACTATCGCCCGAAATTCCGCAAGGTCATGCCGGTCGAATACCGCCGCGCCCTTGAGGAAATGGAGCGCAGCCGGATGAGCGTGGCGGCGGAGTAATCCGCCCCGGTTCTCAAACCAGTCGAGGGTTTCGCCTCGCATTGCGATCGCCGTCATAGCGATCGCGACTGTCGAACAGCGGAATCGGATTTGAATTAAAGTGCCGGACAGGGAAACCGAGATGACCCTCAGGCACGGGAGCCATGAGCTCCTCTTTTAGAGTGAGGAAACGAAAGCATGGGCAAGGTAACAGGCTTCTTGGAAATCGATCGGCAGGTGGCGAAGTATCAGCCGGCGTCGGATCGCATCCGGCATTTCCGTGAATTCACGATCCCCATGTCGGACCCGGAAGTGCAGAAACAGGCAGCCCGCTGCATGGACTGTGGCATTCCCTATTGCCACGGCCCGACCGGCTGCCCGGTGCACAATCAGATCCCCGATTGGAACGACCTCGTCTACAACAACAATTGGGAACAGGCGATCCACAACCTGCATTCGACCAACAACTTCCCGGAATTCACCGGCCGTGTTTGCCCCGCCCCTTGCGAGGAAGCCTGCACGCTGAACTTGGAAGATGCACCGGTCGCCATCAAGACCGTGGAGCAGGCGATCGCCGACAAGGCGTATGAGCTCGGCTTCATCCGGCCGCAGCCGGCAACCGTGCATACGGGCAAGAAGGTCGCGATCATCGGCTCCGGCCCTGCCGGCATGGCAGCCGCCCAACAGCTCGGCCGCGCAGGTCACGACGTCCATCTCTATGAGCGCGAAAGCAAGGCCGGCGGCCTGCTGCGCTACGGCATCCCGGACTTCAAGATGGAGAAGAACTTCATCGACCGCCGCGTCGAGCAGATGAAGGGCGAGGGCGTCACCTTCCATTGCGGCGTCAATGTCGGCGTTGACGTGAAGATGGAGCAGCTTCTGGCAGACTATGATGCCGTGCTCTATTGCGGCGGCTCGGAAACCCCGCGCGAAGCCGGCATTCCCGGCACGACGCTCGCAGGCGTCCATGATGCCATGCCTTATCTCGTGCAGCAGAATCGCCGCGTCGGCCGCGAAAGCATTGACAGCGTCGGCTGGCCTGCGGATCCGATCCTTGCCGGTGGCAAGCACATTGTCGTCGTCGGCGGTGGCGATACGGCATCCGACTGCGTCGGCACGGCATTCCGCCAGGGTGCGGTGAAGGTGACGCAGCTCGACATTCGTCCGCAGCCGCCGGAAAAGGAAGACAAGCTCGCCGTATGGCCGTTCTGGGCGACGAAGATGCGCACCTCTTCCTCGCAGGCCGAAGGTGCCGTCCGCGAATTCCAGGTTGCGACACTTGAATTCATCGGCGAAGACGGCGTGTTGACCGGCGTGAAGTGCTGCGAAGTGGATGAGCGCCGCAAGCCGATTGCCGGCACGGAATTCGTCATCCGCGCCGATCTCGCCTTCATCGCCATCGGCTTCCGCGGCCCGTTCACCGACAGCGTGCTCAAGGAACTCGACGGCAAGCTGACTGTGAATACCGACCGCCGCGGCTCGACCAACGTCGTTGCCAACGACAAGGATTACAAGACCTCGGTCGACAAGCTCTGGACCGCCGGCGACATTCGCCGCGGCCAGTCGCTGGTGGTTTGGGCGATCCGCGAGGGCCGCCAGGCCGCCCGCGCCATCGATGAGGCTCTGATGGGTTCGACGGTTCTGCCGAACTGAGCTTTACCGCTATTTTCCTGCAATGATCGAAGGCCGGGTTCGTAATGAACCCGGCCTTTGTCGTTATCGGCTTGTGTCGTTATCGGCTTGCGGCGACGTTCCAGTTGTAGATGCAGCGGTCGAGGCCGATGGCGATTTCCAGCACTGCAACCTCGTGGTCTATCGCAGGCCCTTTCTTCGGCTGGCTGCGGTAGCGCTGAGGGAAGTCCGTGCGTTTTGAAATCGAGCAGACCTCCATCCATTTGTCGCCGTTGTCGACCTCGATATCCATGGTGATCTCAGAATAGGCCGGAAGGCGATCGGACGGCACGATCCGCGTTGGCAGATGGATGACCGAGGCGATCATCCGGCGAACCGGTTCCAGCGAGGCGGCATGGTAGTCGTTACCGCTGTCTGCGGTGAAAGCGCATTGGAATTCGAGCTGCCAGAATTCCTTGAGCCGCACATGCTTGCTCGGTTGATCCTGTTCGCGGCGATAGGATTTCCCGGCCTGCCAGACGCATAAGGGCAACCTTGTTTTCGAATGATTTCCGAGAAGATGCTGCATGTAGACATAGGTAGACGGTGTCGTTTCGGGGCGCAGCGCGAGTTCGGCCTCGGTGTCCGACATTCGCTCCTGTACCCATATGTCCGTGTTGGAATAGGCGTCCGAGACGAGGTTTCGCGGCACCAGGGTCGGGGCCTCGACCCTACGCATATCCCAGGCGGGATTTGCCGATCGCAGGAAGTTTGCGACTTCGTCGGAAAAGAAGCGGATGAAGTCGTCGCGTAGCCGGATGTCCCGCTCTTCCCAATGAACGAGCGAATTGACGTTATAGATATTGAGCACGTGCCATTCTCCATGGGCAACGTTGATGTTCTGAGGTGAGGGCTTTACGTCCAGCAGCCGCCGGACGCATCAATGCCCCCGGCTGTCACGACTGGACGCGGAGACCTCGGCCGGAGAAAGCGCGCACAATCGCAGCCTGCGGGCAGGTGCGGTAACGATCGAATTGATCTGCGCTTTTGGTGCTCATGCGGTTCTTTTATTGGCGGGGCAGGGCCTTGTCAAACCGCATCCGTGCCGCCTAGCGTGCGACCGATCCCGGCAATCTGTAGTCGTCGACGCGGCCGACCGGCGCCGGGTCCATCAGACCCTTCTCGACCAGAAGATCGCGTGGTGATGAGGTCGCTACGGCTGGCGCAGGGCTGCTGCCCAGAAGCTGAGAGCCGCCGTCGAGATCGGGATCCGAGAGGCTCATCGGCTGCGTGCGGGTGATCTTCTCCGGTTCCGCGCCGGGAAGATTGGCCTGTTGCGCCGGCAGCGGATTGCCCGTGTCCAGGCGCGTGATGTCGGGGCTTGCCTGATCGCCCAAGATCCGGCGTGCGGATTTCTCGAGATAGAAGGCGACCTTGCGCTTGCCGGCAGCCGTCAGGTTGACGCCATCCGCCGTCCTTAACCGGACCTGCTGGCCGTTGACATCGGAACCGGTGACGATGAACTCACCGTTCTGGTCGGTAAATCCGTCCCAGATGTCGATGAACTCGCCGCCGACGCTGGTCACCTGGCTTTGATAGATCTGATTGAGCTTGACCGCGCTGGCGGTCAGCTGATCCGAGCCGAAGGAGGGCAGGCCGACCCAGAGCAGCGGGATGTGGCGGCTCGTCACCAGCTTGCCGAATTGCTGCACACGCTCTTCATAGGCAAGGAACCAGGGGTCGGTACCGTATTTCTCGTTCAGCCCGTCGCCGATCATCTGCTGGCGATCATTGGCGCCGATCATGACAACGACCATGGCCGGTTTCAGCTGGTCGATCATCCCGGGCAATTGCTGCGGCCAGTTGTAATAATCCTGCCGCACGAGACCGGAGGCGACATTGCCGCGTGACTGGACGACGACACCAGGGGAAGTGGAGAAGGCATCTTCCAGCCCGGTGGCCAAGCCGCTCGCCAGAAAGTCGCCGACGACGAGGATGGTCTTGGCATCGGGGAGCTTTTCCGCCGGTGGCGGCGTTTCCGGCTGCGCGACCTGCTGGCGTGGTGGCGGGGTTGGCCGCTTTTTCGGCTGCACCTTGCGCCGCGGCGGTGGTTGCTCAGCCGGCTGGTCCGGGTAATCGGGCTCGCGGGTGCCGAACAGCATGTCGAGCAGGTTTCGCCGCGGCCGCTCCTGCGCCTCGGCGATGTTAGGCAGGCAACCAAAGGCGATGACGGCGGAGAGGAACGCTGTCAGGACCACCTTCAAGGTCATCATGGTCGCGCGGGCAGAGTGTTTCATCATAGCTTCTCTTCCGCTCACGACTCCGTGGTCGCATAAGGACGATTTCATCGTCCGGCGATCCCGGATTCGCTCGAGGCGGCTTACTTGCGCAATGCCTTCAGCAGGCTCATCGAGGGCTCGCCATCCGCATCCATGCCCATGCGTTCCTGGACGGCGCTGATGGCAGCCTTGGAGCCCGAGCCGAAATTGCCGTCGACGACGCCGTCATAATAGCCGAGTTCCTTCAGGCGCGTCTGCAGCTCGAATTTCTGCTTGACGTCGAGCGCGCCGCTCGGGCGGGGCCAGGATTGCTGCATGCCGCCATAGCCGGCGATCTGGTCCGCGAGTAGACCGACGGCGAGCGCATAGCTGTCGGAGGCGTTGTAGCGCTTGATGGTGAAGAAGTTGCCGGTCATCAGGAAGCCTGGGCCGTTCGGACCGCCGGGCATCTTCAGCTGTGCGCGGTCGGAGGTCGTGCGGAAGCCCTTGCCGTTGGGGCGCACGAAGCCGAGAGCCGCCCATTGCGCAATTGTGTGCGTCTTGCCAGCCTGGGCGCCGCCACCGGGCGGCACGGTGACTTCATAACCCCAGGTACGGCCGGTATCCCAGCCGTTCTTGGCGAGAAGATTGGCTGTCGTCGCCAATGCGTCCGGAACGGAATTCCAGATATCGGCATGGCCGCTGCCATCGGCATCGACAGCATAGAGCAGGTAGCTGGTCGGGATGAACTGCGTGTGGCCCATGGCACCGGCCCAGGAGCCGTTCAGATCCTTGCGCGAGATATCGCCCTTCTGCAGGATCTTCAGCGCGGCGATGAGCTGCTTCTTGGCATAATTCGCCCGCTTCGGATCGGCATAGGCAAGCGTCGCCAGCGCGCGGGGCACGTAGTGCAGCCGATCGTTCTTGGCCAGAACCTCGCCGTAATTCGATTCCATCGACCAGATGGCCAGCATGATATTGCGGTCGACGCCGAAGTGCTGTTCGAGCGTGCGCAGTGTGGACCCGTACTTGACCGCCATCTTGCGGCCAATATCGACCGTATAGGGATTGACACGGGAGTCGAGGTAATCCCAGACTTGGGACTTGAATTCCGGTTGGTACTGCGCCTTTTCGAGGACCGTGGGGTCTGGGTCCGTCACACCGGCAAATGCATTGCGGTAGGTCGATTGCGTAATGCCGCTCTTTGCGGCGGTCGTATAGAAGCCCGCGATCCATTTTTGGAACCCAGGGTCAGCATTGGCGTTAACGGGAAGGAATCCCGCCAAGGCGCCGAGCGCGAGCGCCAAAGCGAGACCACGAAGGGAGTGTTTGCGGTTTACGGTCATCTACAGCCTTGTCCATCAATCGTTGGATTTCGGTGCGGCGATGCACACAGCATCGGCCCATGCGTGACGCTAAACGAACGAAGTCAACAAATTCTTTACCATGGAAGTTCCGGTCAGTCATTATTTGCAAAACAGTAGCAAATTTAATCTACTGACCTTTAGAATGGCTTGGTGCCAACTGATTTAATGCCCAGGAGGTATGAGTGGGACAGCATAAGAAGGTTCGTAAGGCAGTATTTCCGGTTGCCGGACTAGGGACGCGGTTCTTGCCGGCGACCAAGGCGGTGCCGAAGGAGATGCTGACCGTCGTGGACAAGCCGGTGATCCAGTATGTCGTCGACGAGGCGATGGAAGCGGGCATCGAGCATTTCGTGTTCGTCACGGGCCGTAGCAAGCACGTCATCGAAGACTATTTCGATATTCAGTTCGAGCTTGAGCAGACGCTGCGCCAGCGCAACAAGAACGTCGAGCTGTCGCTGCTGAACGGCCTGCTGCCGAAGGCGGGCACGGCGAGCTTCACGCGCCAGCAGGAGCCACTCGGCCTCGGTCACGCCGTCTGGTGCGCCCGCGAGATCGTCGGCGACGAGCCCTTCGCGCTTTTGCTGCCCGACATGGTCATGCGCGCCGAAAAGGGCTGCATGAAGGGCATGATCGAACTTTACGAGCATAGCGGCGGCAACGTCATCGCCGTCGAGGAATGTGCGCCGGATCAGACCCATAAATACGGCATCGTCGGCGTCGGCGAGACGATCGGCAGCGGCTTCCGCATCACGGAAATGGTCGAAAAGCCCGCCAAGGGCACGGCTCCGTCCAATTTCTTCATCAACGGCCGCTACATCCTGCAGCCGGAAATCTTCCGTATCCTGGAAAGCCAGGAGCGTGGTGCCGGCAACGAGATCCAGCTGACGGACGGTATGTTGAAGCTTGCCAAGACGCAGGATTTCGCCGGCTATCACTTCCAGGGTCAGACGTTCGACTGCGGTGCAAAGGATGGCTTCATCCTCGCCAACGTCGCCTTCGCCCTGGCGCGCGACGATATTCGCCCGACCATCGAGGACGAGTTCAAGGCATTGATTTCGGCCCTGAAATAAGGGTTCGACCTTTTTGAAGAAAAATCTTGGGGCCTGGCATATGCCGGGCCTCAATTCATTTGAGCGGGTGGATTGGATCTAAGCGAAGGCGGTGTTCAGCGTTTTACGGTCAGGCCCAGGCCGGCCTGGAACTGCCGGGTGCTGTCGCCCACATCTCTCGTCGTCAGCTGATAGCCGACATTGCTGGTGAGATCGAGGTAGCGGTTGATCCCCCAGGTTAGCCCGAAAGCAGCGTCGTATTCGATTTCGTCGGCGGCACTGCCATTGGAGGGGTAATTGCGCCAGGTCGGCCCCCCAGTCAGCTTGGCGATGAGGTCGTCACGCAGCTGATGGCTTATGGTGCTCGTGAGCTGGTAGGCGGTGTAGCCGCTAAGGCCGGCCGTGGTTGAGGGCTGGACCGTGGTGGAAAGGCCGACGCTGATATCGGTGCCGCGCTGCGGCGACCAGGCGAGACTGCCGTCGATCGTCGGCGAATCGACCGAGGCGAGGCGCGAATCGTCGAATTGCGTGTGCTGATAGCCGAAGCCGAGTTCACCCTTGAATTTTTCGCCGAGGTCGAACTCGACGCCGCCCTTGCCGCCATAGCTCTGGTTCGAGCGGGCATAACCGTTGCTGTCGCGCGTCTCATCGTAGACGGCGCGGCCGAGGGTGACTTCGACGAAGGGGATGATGGCCGGCGACAGCTCGTAGCCGATGCGTCCGCGCCAGGTTCCGGCCGTCTGGTTACGGTCGCTGAGGGTGACCGTCGTCCCATCGGAGAGCACGGCATCGGAATAGACGCTGCGTGTCAGCGCCACGGCCGTCGTGCCGCGTAGCAGGCCGAAATCGCGTTCCAGCGAGAGCCCGGCCGTGTACTGGTTGACGGCGGATTGCTTCGAGGCGCCGGCGATCGCATTCGGGTCGCTCGTGTCTTCGCGGTAGAATTGATAGCCGGCGGTGACATGCGCGGTGGTATCGGCGGGAAGATCCAGACGCAGGTCGGCATTCAGATTGACGGTTGGCTTCTCTTCGCCCGCGCCGCTGACGTTTTTCTGCCAGACGCCTTCGCCGGTGATGGTCAGGGCGTGCCGATCCCAATCCGATGTCAGGGTGCTGCGCAGATCGGTCTGCAGGAAGGTGCGGTTGTCCTTGACGTCGCCGGTGCGATCCCGCTCGATGTTGATCGACTGGTTGACCGAAGGGCGCAGGGTGAAGGTGCCGAGCGGTATGCCCTGGACATCTGCTCGATCCGGATACTGGCGGGCCTTCAGGCCGTCGACGGCGGACTCCCGCTGGTTCACACGGCGCAGATCGTTATCCAGCGTCGAGCCGGTGGTTGTGGGGTCGATGCCGGTGAGGCGCAGCGGCGCGTTCAACGGCGTGTCACTGGAGGCCGATGCCTGGTTTGCCGGTGCAGCTGTCTGGCTATCGGCCGCGGTCGCGGCATTCGGATCGGTCGGGGATGCCGATGTCGAAGCAGGCAACGTGTCGTCGAGGTTCTGATCGGGTGACAGCGATTGCGCATTGGCCGGCGCCGCTACGGCGAATGCGATGCCCCAGCCGAGCACGGCGGAGGTCGCCCATGCCGCCAGCCGGAAGGCACCATGACCCGCCTTGTCCTTGCCGATGCCCATGTTGTTTATATCTGACCCTGCTGGAAATGACCTAAATTCTTACCCAAGTGTAAAGCCGCGTGGTTAACGCTTGGTTGCCAAGTGATGGCGACAAGAAAGGGTTCGATAATATTTGTCGGGAGGGCGTTGCAGGCTGCCGCCATCACTATAAGTCGATCTTTAGTGGACAGATTTGCAGAAAAGCGTTAGGCCTCGCTCATGAATAAGAGAGCTGTAAGACTCATCGAGAACGGTGCGATCGAATCCGCAATAAGGACGATTGAGACCGAGAGACGGGGCATGGAGGCGCTGGAACGCGCACTGACCAATGGTCTGGCCGAGCCCTTCAGCCGCGCGGTGGAACTCATCGGCGATATCAGTGGGCGCGTCGTCATCACCGGTGTTGGCAAGAGCGGCCATATCGGCAACAAGCTCGCCGCAAGCCTGGCTTCCACGGGTACGCCGGCTTTCTTCGTCCATCCGGTCGAAGCCAATCATGGCGATCTCGGCATGATCACGCAGGCTGACGTCATCATCGCCATCTCTTGGGGCGGCGAGAGTGCTGAACTGCGCGGGATCATCAGCTATTCCCGCCGCTTCTCGATCCCGATGATCGCCATTACATCAGGCGAAACTTCTACGCTTGCTCGCGAATCGGACGTAGTGCTGTTGCTCCCCAAGGAGCAGGAGGCCTGCCCGCACGGGCTCGCGCCGACGACATCGACGCTGCTGCAGCTTGCGATCGGCGATGCGCTGACCGTCGCCTTGCTGGAAGCGCGGGGTTTTACGGCCGAGGATTTCCGCACCTTTCATCCAGGCGGCAAGCTCGGCGCCAGCCTCTCGCATGTCGCCGACATCATGCACAAGGGCGACCGCGTGCCGCTGGTGAAGCTCGGAACCGGTATGCCGGAAGCGGCGATGACGCTATCGAAGATGCGTTTCGGCTGCGTCGGCGTGATTGACGACGATGGCTGCCTGTGCGGCATCGTCACCGATGGCGATATCGCCCGCAATCTCGGCACCAGCCTGGCCGAGATGAGCGTTGACGAGGTGATGACCCGCAACCCGAAGACGGTGAAGGAAACGACGCTGGCGACGAGCGCAATGGCCGTGCTCAACCGTCACAATATCTCGGCTCTGATGGTCATCGACGAAGCGCGCCGGCCGATCGGCGTCGTGCATTTCCACGATCTGCTGCGGATCGGCGTCGCCTGATCAGACCGGCTCGACCGTGAGCTCGCGACCATTGCTGGCGACCACTTTGACGCGGGTGCCAACAGGCAGGTCCGGCCCGTTGACCGTCCAATAGGTATCGTTCAGGCGAATGCGCCCGCGGCCTTCGGCGATCGGTTGGTCGAGGGTTGCCGTGCGCCCGACCAGGCTGGCGCTGCGCTGGTTCAGGAAAGGCTCATCGGTCACCTGGTTGTTGTTGTAGAGATAGCGGCGGCCGATGACGGTGACGATCACAGCCGTTGCCGCAAAGACCAATCCCTGCACCTGCCAGACCCAGAAGCTGTGCTCCCAGAAGAGGAGCGACAGGGCGCCGACGATGATGCCGGCGAGCCCGATCCACACCAGGAAGAAGCCCGGCAGGATCAGCTCGGCGGCAAGCAAGACCAGACCGACGAGCCACCAGCTCCAGGGGCCGAGTTCGACGATGAGGTTGTCGAACATGTCAGCTCTCCTTCGGTGTCAGCGGATTGATAGCTGGCGTCGTGCGGGCGGGGCCGGGACGCGGGCGAGGCTGCTGTGGCGCGCCATTGCCGTCGCCATTGTCGCCGAAGACCTCGCGGGCGATCGCACCGATGCCACCGAGCGAACCGATGATCGAGCTTGCCTCCATCGGCATCAGCACGATCTTCGAATTGCCGGCAGAGCCGATCGCGGTCAGGGCTTCGGTATACTTCTGCGCGATGAAGTAGTTGATCGCCTGGACATTGCCTTCGGCAATCGCCTCGGACACCACACGGGTCGCCTTCGCCTCGGCCTCGGCCAGGCGCTCGCGAGCCTCGGCATTGCGGAAGGCTGCCTCACGCTGACCTTCTGCCTGGAGCACAGCGGCCTGCTTGGCGCCTTCAGCGCGCAGAATCTGCGCGTTGCGCATGCCTTCCGCCTCCAGAACCTGAGCGCGCTTTTCGCGCTCCGCCTTCATCTGCCGCGCCATGGCGTCGACGAGATCCTTCGGCGGCTGGATGTCCTTGATTTCGACGCGCGTTACCTTGATGCCCCAGGGCTCGGCCGCCTCGTCGACGACGCGTAGCAGCCGCTCGTTGATGGCGTCGCGGTTCGACAGCAGCTCATCGAGATCCATCGAGCCCATGACGGAGCGGATGTTGGTCTTGGTGAGATTGAGGATCGCGCTTTCGAGATTGGTGATCTGATAGGCGGCCTGGGCAGCATTCAGCACCTGGAAAAAGGCGACCGCATCGGCCGAGATGCTGGCATTGTCCTTGGTGATGACCTCCTGGGTCGGCACGGCGAGGACCTGTTCCATCACATTCATGCGAGCGCCGACCGTTTCGATGAAGGGCACGATCAGATTGAGCCCCGGCTCCAGCGTGCGGATGTAGCGGCCGAAGCGCTGGACCGTGTACCGATAGCCCTGCGGCACGGTCTTGATGCCTGCAAACAGCACCAGAATGACCAAGACAACCAGGGCAATCACAACGATGCTGAAACCACCGACGACCATCGAACTCCTCCATGGACGCGCCTGCCTGAACAGGCTCGCGTCGCGTAAACCGCTACCGTTCGGCCTCCTATGCTCGGTCGAGCTCATGAGGCGGCAGCTCAATCAGATGTGGTGGGTTAGCATGTTCTCGGCAAGTGAGGAATGGGGCCGCAACAGGCGTTTCGCTACGCGGCCGATCAACCAATCGCCGTCTGGGTCTTGCGCCCGGCGATTGATGTTCATACTTTATTATTTGAACTTCCAGCTCCGCTGCCAAGCAGCCTTTCGGGGCAAGCCATCGCGCATCATCAGGGTGAAGCCATGAACTTAGATAGGACCTTGCGGTCGGTTGTGGCCGTGCACGCTTCAATTCCGGAAGACGCCTTCACGGCGGCAACGCTCGGCACCCGCAGAGAAGGGAGTGGCGTCGTCATCCGCGGAAACGGCCTGGTATTGACGATCGGTTATCTCATCACCGAAGCCGACGAGGTCTGGCTCACGACCAATAGTGGCCGCGTCGTGCCCGGCCATGCGCTCGCCTACGATCAGGAAACGGGATTCGGCCTCGTGCAGGCGCTCGGGCCTCTCGATGTGCCCGCCCTCGAATTCGGCGATACCAACAAGGCCGAGATCGGCGATGAAGTTGTCATCGCCGACGGGATCGGCCAGTTCGTCGAGGCGAAGATCGTCGCCAAGCAGGAGTTCGCCGGCTATTGGGAATATCTGCTCGACGAAGCGATCTTCACGGCACCGGCCCATCCCTCTTGGGGCGGAGCGGCACTTGTCGACGAAAAAGGCAAGCTTCTCGGCATCGGTTCGCTGCACCTGCAGATGGCAACCCAGAATGGTGACAGCGCTGATATCAACATGATCGTGCCGATCAATCTTTTGATGCCGATCCTGGACGATCTCATCAAGCGCGGCCATGTCAACAAGCCGCCGCGACCCTGGCTTGGCGCCTTCTCTGCCGAAAGCAATGGCGAAGTCGTCGTCATGAGCGTCACCGAGGGCGGCCCGGCTGCCAAGGCGGGCTTGCGCCGGGGCGATGTCATTTCTGAAATCCGCGATGGCGAGGTCGACGGGCTCGCCGATTTCTATCGCAAGATCTGGCAGAGCGGTCCGGCTGGCTCCGAGATCCCCATGCGCGTGCTGCGCGATGGCCGCGAAGCCTGGCTGCGTGTCAAATCCGCCGATCGCGGCAGCTTCCTCAGAAAGCCGCAGCTTCAGTAGACTCCTGTCGCCGGGATTAAGCCCGGCGATCCCGTCAGGCCCAGCCGAGCAGTTCCCGCCGCACGACCTTTTCCAGCACGTTCATGCCGTCTTCGCTGTCGTTGAGACAGGGGATATGGGTGAATTTGTCACCGCCATTGTGATGGAAGGATTCGGCGGCCTGCTCGGCGATCTCTTCCAGCGTCTCCAGGCAATCGGAGACGAAGCCGGGATTGAGCACGGCGATCCGCTTGGTGCCATTCTTTGCAAGCTCTTCCACCGTCTTGTCGGTATAGGGCTGCAGCCATTCCTCCGGTCCGAAGCGGGACTGGAAGGTGACCATGAACTGATCTTCGGATAGGCCAAGCTTCTCGCGCAGCAGCCGGCCGGTCTTCTGACAGAAGCAGTAATAGGGGTCGCCGAGCTTGAAGTAAGACATGGGAATGCCGTGGAAGGACGCGATGATCTTTTCCGGCTGCCAGTCCAGCGTCGACAGGTGCCGGGTGACCGAATTGGCGAGCGCCTCGATATAGGTCTCGTCGTCGTGATATTGCGGGACGGTGCGGATGGCCGGCTGCCAGCGCATCTTCGCCAGCTTCTCGAATGCCTTGTCGTTGACGGTTGCCGTCGTTGCCGCCGCATATTGCGGATAGAGCGGAAAGAGCACGATACGCTCGCAGCCATCGTCCTTCAGCGCCTGGATGCGGTCCGCGATCGAGGGCTGGCCATAGCGCATCGCCCAATCGACTTGGACGTTGGACAGGTCGCGCAGGCGTTCTGCCATCAGGTCGGCCTGATTGCGCGTATAGGTGCGCAGGTAGCTCTCGTCCTTTTCCTTGTTCCAGATCGTTGCGTAGGCCTTGCCGACTTTTCCCGGGCGAGTGTTGAGCACGATGCCGAACAGGATCGGATACCATTTCCAGCGCGACCACTCGATGACGCGGCGGTCTGTCAGGAATTCGCGCAGGTAGCGGCGCATCGAGGAATAGTCGGTGCCATCGGGTGTGCCGAGATTGATGAGCAGCACGCCGACCTTGCCGTAGTTCACGCTTGGGTGATCGGGCGGAAGCGCGGTCAGGTCTGCTGTCATCGATTGAATTCCTCTCAAGATACGAAGCACTTCACATAAGAACAAAAGCCGGTCCGGGGAAGCCCGGACCGGCTGGGACAAGCGAGACAAATCGTCCTTACTTGGCCGGAATCCTCAACTTTTCACCGACCGAGAGATGATGCGGCTTGATGTTGCGGTTGGCGGCCACGAGTTTGCGCCATTGCTTGGCGTTGCCATAGTAGGTCTTGGCGAGATCCCAGAGCGTGTCGCCGGCGACGACGACATGCGTCGTGGGTGTTTTCGCCGGTTCGCTGCTCTTGGCTTCTGGCGCCGCTGTTGCCGGAGCCGTGGCCACCGGTGCGGAGGCAGCCGGGGTTTGCGCTGCGGAAGCCGAGGTGGCGGGTGTCGAGGCTGCCGGGTCGGACTTTGCCGGATCGGAGGGTGTTGCGGACGGGCTTGCCGGCATGGTCGTGCTTGGTACCGTCACCGCCGGGGCGGAAGAGGCTGGCGGTGTCGTCGTCGACGAGGCGGCACCGTTGTCGGCCGCGGTTGCCGCCGGCTTCTGCGCGGGCGCCGTCTGCTGCGCGGCATCTGCGGGCTTTGTCGGTTCCGGCTGGGTAGTTGCCGCAGCGGCGGCAACCTGGGTTATGCGGCCGTCCGTATAAGGCTTGTAGGGATTGTGCGCGCCAAGATAGTCCGCGACCACCGATTCCAGATTGGGGCCGAAGTCATAGGCGTTCTTGCCATCCTTGGCGAAGACGGTGTAGCCGTCGCCGCCGGCGCGCATATAGTTGTTGCTGACGACGCCATAGGTCTTTTCGGGGTCGATCGGCTTGAATTCCGTGCCTTCCTGCACGTCGACGGAGACAAGTCGGCTGCCTGCCGGCTTCGATTTATCGAAGCTGTATTTGAGGCCGGCAACCTGCGGGAAGCGGCCGGCGCCGTCATCGATCTGGCTGAGCCCGTTTTCGAGCGCCGCCTTGACGTCGGCGCCGGTCAGCTGAAAGGTCGCAACCGTGTTCTGGAATGGCAGCACTGTCAGCACGTCGCCCATGCTGACATCGCCTGCACCGATGGAGGCACGCAGACCGCCGCCGTTCTGGATGGCGATGGAAATGCCCTGCGCCTTGGTGCGATCGAGCATCGCGTCGGCGACAAGATTGCCCATCGAGCATTCCTGAACGCGGCAGACTTCCCGCGCACCTTCGATCGGTCCTTGCGAATTGCCGATGACCTTCTTGCGCAGCTCCTCTATCGGCCTGGCCATCTCCTGCACACGTGCGAGGATCGCCGGATCGGGCTTGATGGAGGAATCGAGCAGGATCGGATCACCCTTGGCGTCCTTGACGGCACCATTGTCGTCGAAGGTGACGACGAGATCGCCGAGATATTTGCTGTAGGACGCGGCCTGGACGACGGGGACCTTATAGCCGGCCGGATTGTCGACCATGGTCGGGTAGGGGCCGGCTGCCTTCGGGTCGGTATTCGACAGGAGCGTATGCGAGTGACCGCCGACGACGACGCTGACGCCGGCGATCTTGGCGATCTTCTCGACATCGCGCGGATAGCCGACATGGGTGAGCGCGATGATCTTGTTGACGCCTTGCGATTTCAGCGCATCGACTTCGGCACTGATGGCGGCGGCATCATCGGTGATCTTCACATGGGGGCCGGGAGAGGCAAGCTCAGGCGTTTCGGTCGTCACCGCGCCGACGATGCCGATCTTCTGACCGCCGATATCGAGCACGATCGACTTCTTGATGCGGTTGCCGAGCTTCGATTGGTCGTCGACCACCAGATTGGCCGTCACGACCGGGAATTGCGCCTTGTCGAGGAAGGCTGCAAGCGGGCCTTCGCCATCGTCGAATTCGTGGTTGCCGACCGTCATGGCGTCGATCTTCATGTCGTTGAGGAATTCGACTTCGGCCGCACCCTTGTAGGTCGTATAGAACAGGGAGCCCTGGAAATTGTCGCCGGCATCGAGGACGACTACGTTCTGGCCGGCAAGGGCGGCACGTCTCTGGTCGATGGCGGCTTTCAGCCGTGCTGCACCGCCGAAGCACTCGTTCTTGGCTTCTTCGGCTGCAGAGCAGGTGGCGTCGAACTTGTTGATCGATTCAACGCGCGAATGGAAATCGTTGAAGTGCAGGATGTTGAGTTGATAGTCCGCGAAGGCGGCGCTGGTGCTCAGCGCCAGCAGCGTGGCGGCCAAAAGACCCACTCCGAAGGGCTGCTTCATCTGTCTCTCCTGTTGGTCATTGCAATCCGGCCCGCCAATGCCCCGAGGCGGTCCCCCACGCCGATGTTTTCATCACGGCGGAGCGAGCGCAAGCAAAAGCTGTTGGCTTCATTAGGATTTTACAAAGCGGCGGATTGGAGCGCCGGATCAGGCACAGGCCTCGACGGAGGCAGCGCCATAGGATTCGCGTAGCGCTGCTGCGGCATTCCAGCCGACAGAGCAGAAGACGAGCGCACAACAGAGGAAGGCGACAAGATGAAGGCGCCGATTCCGCTTTCGGTAGAGCAGGATAGTGCCGGCGCCATAGATGAGCAAAGCCGGTACGGCAAAAAGGAGGACGCTTGCCGGGCCGTCACAATCAAGGGCTTCGAAGCCTTGAGCGCGATAAGTGTTGACGGGGGTAATGGTCGCCAGGATGGCCAGCGGAAGCGCGGCGATGAGAGCCAGGTAGAGGATCATCATCGCGCGCATCGCGGCCTATCCGTTCATCCAGCTTCTATCAGCCCTGGCGATTAAGCGAGAAATGCCCGCCGGTTTCGGACGTGCAGTTGAGCTGGCCCGGATTGGCCAGGAAGCAATTGACCTTCGAAGAGGTGCGCTTGATATTCGAATAGAGATTGATCTGAATGACGCCCGACGGATCGGTCGTATAGGTTCCCGAAGCCATCTGCTGGTTCGTGCCATCCGTCGTGTGCGTTTCGAATCGGCCGGCGTTGAAGGTCGAATTCAGGCCGTTCGAATCTGCCCAGCTTCCTTCCACTGAATTCATGCGCGGCTGGGAGCCGCCAGGGTTCATTGCCATCGGCGGCGGTCTGGAGCCGCCGAAATCGACGCAGGCAGATAAAGCTGCCGCAGCAGCGAGGAGGGCAAGAGCGGTTCTCATCTTCATAAATATCTCCCGCGAATAGGGGCGGTCTAACGGCGTATCGGTTGCAAGGAAGATGGCGCGACCATCGAGCTAAAGCAAGATGTCACAGGCGATCTGCTTGATTTATCTGGCTTGCGTAACAAAAATGCCCGCACGACCTGTGCGGGCATTCGAGCCTTGCATCGGGTTAACGCTATACTCTTAGCGAACCAGAATGTTCCGGAACTGCCACGGATCCTTGGTGTCGATGTCTTCCGGGAAGAGGCCCGGGCGGCCATCGAGCGGGGTCCAGTCAGTGTAGTGACCTTCAACCGGACCGAGATAGGGCAGCTGCACTTCGAGGCAGCGCTTGTAGTCGACTTCGTCGGCTTCGACGATGCCGGCCTTCGGATTTTCCAGCGCCCAGACCATGCCGGCGAGAACGGCAGACGTTACCTGCAGACCGGTGGCGTTCTGGTAGGGGGCGATGCGGCGGGTCTCTTCGAGAGACAGGCGCGAGCCGTACCAGTAAGCGTTCTTGGCATGGCCGTAAAGCAGCACGCCGAGTTCGTCGACGCCGTCTTCCAGTTCATGCTCGTCAAGAACGTGGTGAACCGGCTGCGGGGTGCCGCCGTTGCCGAACATTTCGTGCAGCGAGAGCACGGCGTCGTTGGCCGGATGATAGGCGTAGTGGCAGGTCGGGCGGAAGGTCACTTCGCCGTCCTTGTCGCGCACGGTGAAATAGTCGGCGATCGAGATCGACTCGTTGTGGGTCACCAGGAAACCGTATTGCGGGCCGGGGGTCGGGCACCAGGTGCGGACGCGAGTGTTCGCGCCCGGCTGTTCCAGATAGATGGCAGCCTTGCAGCCCTTCTTGTGCTTCTTGGCGTTCTTCGGCATCCACTCTTCATGGGTGCCCCAGCCAAGCTCGGCCGGCTGCAGACCTTCGGAGATGAAACCTTCGACCGACCAAGTGTTCCAGAAGACGTTGAGCGGCTTCGGATGCTTGGTGCGCTGCGTGTCGCGCTCGGCGATGTGGACGCCCTTGACGCCGACCTTCTTCATCAGCTTGGCCCAGCCTTCGCGGTCATGCTGATCCGGCTCTTCGAACTTCAGGCCGATATCCTTGGCGAGGTTGACGAGCGCCTGCTTGACGAACCACGAGACCATGCCCGGATTGGCGCCGCAGGTGGAAACGGCCGTCGTGCCGCCCGGGTTCTTTTCCTTCTCCTTGCGCATGGTTTCGCGCAGCGCATAGTTGGTGCGGTCGGAATTCTTCAGGTTCTTGTCGAAATAGAAGCCGAGCCAGGGTTCGACGACGGTGTCGATGTAGAGCACGTCGAGCTTGCGGCACAGCTTGACCAGATCGAGCGAGCCGGTGTCGACCGAGAGGTTGACGCAGAAGCCCTGGCCGCCGCCTTCCGTCAGGAGCGGCTTCAGGAGTTCCTTGTAATTGTCCTTGGTGACATATGCCTTGATATGGCGGACGCCGTGCTTTGCCAGGATTTCCATATCGGCTGGCTCTTCACGCGGGTCGATGACGACCATCCGGCTCTTGTCGAATTTGAAATGGCGCTCGATCAGGGGCAGGGTGCCACGGCCGATAGAGCCAAAGCCGATCATCACGATCGGACCGGTAATTTCGGCATATACCGGATAGTTGTGTTTCGTCATTCTTTTCTCCTTCGAAAGGCAGGACGCCGTTCGGTTCACGAAATCTAGTTAGAGTTTGCGCGAAAGCGCTGGCAGAGTTTGCGCGAAAACGCTGGGTGAGCGGCTCTAATCATAATTTGATGTCACAATAAAGAGCTGTTCAGGGTTAGCCGGGCAAAGTCAAGTGACGGCCAACATACACGCCTTATGCGACGGGTTTGTTGCCTTCAAGGTTGGTTTTCGCTGACATAAGCGGAATGTTGCGTGTTGGCCGCGATCTCCCGCCGATCATCACCCCTTCAAGGTTTCCAGGCCATCGGTGACCGTGGTGAGTGCAATTTCCTGGACCTCGTAGGCGGCGACGCCATGGATGGTGAAGGGGTCGGCGGCGACGTAGGCCTCCAGTTCGGTCTTCTCGCCGCGGGCGAAGATGACGCCGCCGGTGCGTGGCACCTTGCGGCCGGAGGCAAGGAACCAGCCCTTCGCATAGCCCTCTTTCACCCAGGCCATATGCGGCTCCATGTGCTTGTCGGCTTCGTCATTGCCCTTGAGGTAGGTGAGCGAGAGAATGAACATCAATCAATTCCATAGAAGTTGTGCGCGGATCAGGCCACGCAGGGAGTTTCCAACGTAAAGGGTGCGATCTTTCAGGTCGTCGAGCTGAATGCGACCGACACGGGCCTTGCGCTGACAGATGAGTTCGGTGCGCAGGACGCCGGCGAGGAGACCGGAGGATATCGGCGGGGTGCGTAAGGTGTCTGGATCATCCTCAAGGAAGATTGAGGTGATCGTCCCCTCGCACACCTCATTCTTCTCATTGAGCAGCAGCACTTCATCCGCTTCATCGGGCCGATACTCCGCGCGGGCCGCTTCATAGACCGCGCGACGCGTGGTCTTGACGCGCAGCAGCTTGTCGGCGGAATCGAGCCGGGTTGTGGCAATGCGCACGCGCCAGACGGTGTCGGGCAGCAGCGGGACAAACGGTGCCGTCGTCACTTCGGTCTGCCCGTCGCGATCCAGTGTCAGCCGGACCCTTAACGGCGCGGCGGCGCCGGCGACGGCGTGCTCCAGGTTTCCGAGCACGTTCCTGGGAGCAGAAAAGCCGAGGCGGCGGGCGGAGCGCTGCAGCCGGGCGAGGTGCAGGCGCAGGCGGATGAAGCCGGTTTCCGGCTCGTAGCGCAGCGTCTCGATCAGGGAAAAATCCTCTACCGGTCGATCCATCGGTCCCCCACGGCGAAGCGCGCCTTGAGGAGGCATTCCTCATATTCCGCTTCCGCCGTCGAATCGAAGACGATGCCTCCGCCGACATTGAACACTGCGCGGCCGTCTTCGAAAAGCGAGATCGTGCGGATCGCCACCGAAAAACGCATGGCGCCTGTGGGCGAGATCATGCCGATCGCGCCGCAATAGGCATCGCGGGGGCCGTCTTCGAGGTCATGCAGGATTTCCATCGCCCGCATTTTCGGCGCGCCGGTGATCGAGCCGCAGGGGAAGAGCGCGGCAAGGATGCCGCGGATCGATATATCAGGCAGCAGCTTGGCCTGCACATGGCTGACCATCTGGTGCAGGGTAGGGTAGGTCTCGATTTCGAAGAGCTTGGGGACGTCCAGCGTGCCGACTTGCGTGATGCGCGAGATATCGTTGCGCAGCAGGTCGACGATCATGCGGTTTTCGGCCTGCGTCTTCTCGTCGGCGAGCATGGCGGCGACGATCGCGTCGTCCTCCGCGGCATTTGCGCCGCGCTTGGCCGTGCCCTTCATCGGATGCGTCTCGATCCAGCCGTTCTTGTCCGTGCGGAAGAAAAGCTCCGGCGAGCGTGACAGGATGATAGGACTGCCGAGATCGACGAGCGCGCCATATTTGACGGGTTGCCGCTCGATCAGCGACCAGAAGGCGGCGCGGGGATCGCCGTTCCAGCGCGCATGGATCGGCATGGTGAGATTTGCCTGATAGCAATCGCCCAGGCGCAGATGCTGATGCAGCCTGTCGAAGCGCTCCCGATAGGTCTCGAAATCCCAGGCAGCTTTCGGCTCCGTCAGGAACTCCTGGTTTTCCTGCCGCTGTGCGGGCTGAGCAAGCGGATGGTCATCCGCCGCCGGGGCGTCGAAAACGCCGAAGCAAAGCAAGGGCGTTTCCCTGTTTTCCTCGGCGAAGGGCACGAGTTTTTCCTCGAAGAGATGGCCGGCCTCATAGGCGATGTAGCCGGCAAGCCACTGTCCCCGCCGCCTGGCTTCTTCCATGCGATCGAGCGCATCGAAGAATTGTTCGCGCGTATGGGCAACGATGATCTCGGCCGGTTCGGCAAAGAGCATCACCTGTCCTGTGCTGTCGTCCCTGAAGAGGACGTAAGGTATGGCGTCGGCCATGCGCAAGTATCTATCGGGTCGTTGTTATGTCGATTGTCAGGCATGTCCGCCATTGCCGCAGCTTTGTGCATGGCCCCTCACCCCAACCCTCTCCCCGCCAATGCGGGGAGAGGGAGTTACCACAGCCGCTACACCGTCGTTTGCAAAGACCGATGCGGTGAATGCTGAGCCAATCCCCTCTCCCCGCAAGCGGGGAGAGGGCTAGGGTGAGGGGCCATGCACAAAGCTGCAGCAATGGCGGAGGTGCCTGTCCTGCTTCTCGTCAGTTCAGTTCTTATCTAACGCTTCCAGCTCGTCGATCAGCCCTTCGATCATCGACAGACCCTTGCTCCAGAACGACGGATCGGTCGCGTCGAGGCCAAAAGGCTTCAGAAGTTCGGAGTGGTGTTTCGTGCCGCCGGCCTTTAAGAGCTCGAAATACTTCTCTTGGAAGCCCTTTTCGGCGTTGCGATAGACGGCATAGAGCGAGTTCACCAGGCAGTCGCCGAAGGCATAGGCATAGACATAGAAGGGCGAGTGGATGAAATGGGGGATATAGGCCCAGTAAGTCTCATAGCCCTCGGAGATCTTGATCGCCGGGCCTAAACTTTCCTCCTGTACGGAGAGCCACAGCTCGCCGATATCGTCCGATGTCAGCTCGCCATTCTTGCGGGCGGTATGCACCTTGCGCTCGAATTCGTAGAAAGCGATCTGGCGCACGACCGTGTTGATCATGTCCTCGACCTTCTGGGCGAGCATCGCCTTGCGCTCGCGCTTGTCGGTGGTCTTGTCGAGGAGCGCGCGGAAGGTCAGCATCTCGCCGAAGACGGAAGCCGTTTCGGCCAATGTCAGCGGCGTCTGGCACATCAGCGCGCCCTGGCCGCCGGCCAGCACCTGATGCACGCCATGGCCAAGCTCGTGCGCGAGCGTCATCACGTCGCGCGGCTTGCCCATGTAATTGACCAGCACGTAAGGATGAGCCGAAGGGACGGTCGGATGCGCGAAAGCGCCCGGCGCCTTGCCGGGGCGCACCGGCGCGTCGATCCATTCCTCGTCGAAGAAGCGCTTGGCGATCGCAGCCATCTCCGGCGCGAAATTGCCGTAGGCCGAAAGCACCGTGTCTTTCGCATCGATCCAGGGGATCAGCGCATTGGGCGTTTCCGGCAGCGGCGCGTTGCGGTCCCAGAAGTTCATCTGGTCCATGCCGAGCCACTTGGCCTTCATCTTATAATAGCGATGCGACAGGCGCGGATAGGCGTCGCGTACAGCGGCCGCGAGTGCATCCACCACCTCGCGCTCAACGCGGTTGGCCAGATGCCTCGAATCGGCGATGTCCTCGAAGCCGCGCCAGCGGTCGGCGATTTCCTTGTCCTTGGCGAGCGTATTGGTGATCAGCGTGAAGGTGCGCAGATTGGCCTTGAAGGTTTCGGCAAGTGCCATGGCCGCCTTGCGGCGTGCTTCCGGATCCTGTTCCTGCAGCATGTTCAAGGCGACTTCCAGCGGCTGCTTCTCGCCGTCGATCTCGAAGCGCAGCTCCGCCATCGTCTCGTCGAACAGCCGGTTGAAGGCAGCGGCGCTGGTCATCGACTTCTCCAGGAACAGCTGCTCGAGCTTGTCGTCGAGCTGATGCGGCTTGTCCTTGCGCAGGTCGACGATCCAGGGGCGATAGTGGCCGGCGGTGGCGTCGTTCGCCATGCAGGCATCCATCACAGCGTCGTCGATGCGGTTCAGTTCCAGCGGGAAAAACAGCAGATGTGCGGCATAGTCGGTCAGCTTTGCCTGAACGTCGCCATAGAGCTTGCCGTTGGCCGGATCGATGGTGTTGGAAAAATAGGTGAGCCCGGCATACGAGCCGAGGCGCCCCATGATATCGTCAAGCGCCTCATACTCCTTGATGGCTGCGCCGATGCCGGCGTCGCCCGTTTTGGCCGCTGCATCGGTAAGCTTGCCCTTCCACTTTTCCTCGAAGGCAATGGCCATCTTGCCGGCCTTTTCCATATCGCCGATGAATTCGGGGGACGTGGAGGAAGGATAGAGATCGCTGAGCTTCCAGGCGGGCAGGTCTCCAAGCGCCTGGCCGGTCGCCTGGCCCACTGAGAATTTAATGGCCGAGAAATTAATGAGGGAGTGGAGCGAGGTCGGGCTCATGGGCGAAATTTCCTCTGCTTTTATTTTTCGGATCGTCCGATCCGTTCGTGTCTATTCGGCTGGAAAGCCTGCTGCAAGGCCTGATTTTCCTGCACCGAAGGTTGAATCATGGACGGCGTTACATTCGTCACAATGATTAAAATGCGAGGTTTTGGCAAAACTTCATGTTCAAGCCTTTCTGCGAATGTCCGTGTCAGGTTTCGCATGAAGTGAGGCACCAATGACCGTTTACAATAGCGCCAAGGGGGGCGCGCAGATTCTCGTTGTTGAGGATGATCCGATTCAACGCCGTCTGCTTAAGAATGCCATCGAGCGGCACGGACACGTTGCCCATTTGGCAGAAAATGGCCGTCTCGGCCTTGAGTTCCTGAAGCGTGGCAACGATCAGATCAACGTGATCGTACTCGATCTCATGATGCCGGAAATGAACGGCATCGAGTTCCTGGGCGCGCTGAACGATATGGGCATCGACCTGCCCGTCATCGTGCAGACGGGGCAGGGCGGTATCGATACCGTGGTGCAGGCGATGCGCGCCGGCGCCTTCGATTTTGTCGTCAAGCCCGTATCGCCGGAGCGTATCGCGGCATCGATCGCCAATGCTCTGAAGCTCGACCAGCGCGAGGCAAAGGCCCGCGCCGGACGCAAGTCGCGCTCGAGCAGCATCACCTTCGACGACATCGTCTCGGCAAGCCCGGCAATGATGCGCGTGATCGATCTCGCCCATCGTGCCGCGCAATCGAACATTCCGGTGGTGCTGGAAGGCGAGTCGGGCGTCGGCAAGGAACTGGTGGCCCGCGCCATCCAGGCCGCCAGCGACCGCGCCGGCAAGCCGTTCGTCACCGTCAACTGTGGTGCGATCCCGCACAATCTCGTCGAAAGCATCCTTTTCGGTCATGAGAAGGGCGCGTTCACCGGTGCGGCCGAGCGTCATGTCGGCAAATTCATGGAGGCCGATGGCGGCACGCTGTTCCTCGACGAGATCGGCGATCTGCCGCTGGAAGTCCAGGTCAAGCTGCTGCGCGCCGTGCAGCAGGGCGAGATCGAGACCGTCGGTGCGCGCGTCGCACAGAAGGTCAATGTCCGGCTGATTTCGGCCACGAACAAGGATCTGATCGAAGAGGTCAAGGCAGGGCGGTTCCGCGAGGATCTCTACTATCGCCTTAACGTTTTCCCGATCACCATGCCGGCGCTTCGTCGCCGCAAGGAAGACATCCCGCATCTGGCACGCGCTTTTGCCGACCGGTTCGCGCTGGAGCAGAAGCTCGATCACCCGCTCGGGATCAGCAACGATGCCCTTGCGCTGCTGACCGCCTACGACTGGCCGGGCAATATCCGCCAGCTCGAAAACGCTGTTTTCCGCGCGGTTGTTCTCTCCGAAGGGTCCGAACTGCTCGACACGGATTTCCCGCAGATCGCCGCGCAACTGCCCGGCTATTTCGCTGCCGAGCATCCGACCTTGGTTGTGGATAATTCGCATGCCTCTTCGGCCGAAGTTCTCGCAGCTGAAAGAAGCGAACGGGTCGCTTACGGGGTTTCGCACGGATCGGCTGCAACCACTCCGCTTGCTTCAGTCGATGCGTCGGCGGGTGCGTCCGACAACGTCATCGTCAGCACGAACACGTCAGGCGATGTGAGGAAACTGGCGGATGTCGAGGAAGAATTGATCCGATTTGCCCTCAAATTCTATCGCGGGCAGATGAGTCAGGTCGCGAGAAAGCTCGGTATCGGCCGTTCAACCCTCTATCGGAAGTTGAAAGACTACGGCATAGACCCGGATGATCCGCAAAAAAGCGCTGCATGAAGGAAAGCTTAACGTTTAGGCAAGCATATTTTGTTACCCGTCGTAAAGCACTTGTTAGTGCATCGTTCACCATGTATGAAGGGGTCGATCATGTGTGGCATTTTTGCCATCGTGTCACCGCAATTGACAGCCATTTGGAACACGATGCGACATTGTCTGTCGGACGGGGATCGAATTGCCGAATTTGAGTGCAAATACCAAGCCTAATAGCTTGAGCTGGCATTCTGCGTGCTCTAACCTATTTAGCAAGGTGGCCAAGGTCGTAGCCGTTGGCCTCCTTGCTTTGGCCGTTTCTACCCCTGTTTTCGTTGGCACTCCCTCGCAGGCTGGCGGTGAAACCCGCAGCCTGAAGATCTATTATGTCCACACCGGCGAAAAGGCCGTCATCACTTACAAGCGCAATGGCAAGTTCGATCCGGACGGCCTGGAGAAGCTGAATCGCATCCTGCGCGACTGGCGCAAGAATCAGCCGACCAAGATGAATCCGCGCCTGTTCGACCTGATCTGGGAAGTTTACCGCGAAAGCGGTTCACATGAATTCATCTACGTGATCTGCGGTTTCCGTTCGCCAGGCACCAACGAGATGCTGCGCACGCGCAACGCCCATACCGGCGTTGCCAAGAAGAGCCAGCATATGCTCGGCAACGCGATGGACTTCTATATTCCCGACGTCAAGCTCACCAAGCTGCGCGAAATCGGCATGAAGCTGCAGGTCGGCGGCGTCGGCTATTATCCGACCTCGGGATCGCCCTTCGTGCATATGGACGTCGGTGGTGTGCGCGCATGGCCGCGCATGGATCGCCAGGACCTCGTCCGCCTCTTCCCGGATGGCAAGACGATGCATATTCCGGCCGACGGCAAGCCGTTGCCTGGCTACCAGCAGGCGGTTGCCGATTATAAGCGCCGCATGTCGTCCGACGATATCCAGATCGCCAGTTCCTCTTCGCCGCGCCGCGGTTTCTTCGCTCGCCTGTTTGGTGGCGGCGGCGGTGCGGATGAGGAAGAGGACAATGCGGATACCGGAACGACGGCGGCACCGGTGGCTGTCGCCTCGGCTGCCCGCAAGGGTCAGCCGGCTCCGGTTGCCAGTGATGATGGTGACGATGGCGCCGCTCCGGCCCCAGCCCCGGCCCAGGTTCAGGTCGCCAGCGTAAACGCGCCTGTTCCGCAGGTTCGCCCGGCATTTGGCAATCAGCCTGCCGGCAGCGATGTGGCTTCCGCTCTCGTCTCGCCGTCTCGTAACGCTGCTCAGGATGCGCTTGCCGCCGCCATGCCGGATACGGGCGATCAGCCGCAATATGCCGATCTTCGCTCCTATCATGTGCCCGTACCATCCTTGCTTGATCGGCGTTCGCCTGGTGATGCGGAAGTGGCATCGGCCGAAGCTGACATGAAAGGCCAGCTGGCAGCCGTTCCGGTGCCGGCGCAGCGTCCGGAACTGGCGGAAAGCCTCCTGGCATCAGCCGACGCCGATCAGGAGGCCGCCGACGACCAGGCTGACGCAGGCGCACTTTCGCCTTCGGTCATTGCGGCTCTGGAGCAAAGCCGTCCCGATCGATCGGATGCCAATAGTGCGGTTCCGGTGGCACAGCCGTCAAACAACGTCGCGTCGAAGGATCAGCTGGCGCCCGCAAGCAACGGTAATGACGCGGCGCAGGCAATCGCCGCCGTTCTGCCGCAGCAGAGGCCGGCTCAGCAAATGCCGATGCAAGTGGCCGCGCTCGCGCCGATCCGCAGCGAAGTTAAAGCCAGTAGCCGTCGCTTCAACGACGGCTTCGAGCCGACAACGCCGCAGGAACGTCCGATTGCCGCTGGTATTGCGACCAAGGGCGGCCGGCCAAACAAACAGGATGCCGTCGATGCCGATTCAGGCCGGGCAACTGTGACGACTGCGCCGACGCTGACGGAGAAGATGATCTCGCAATGGGCGATCGCGAAGGCCCGGGTCGAGATTGTGAACCGCCCGGTCAAGGCGCCGCGCTTCGTGAGCCCGACGCTCCGTGCCCAGCCGACTGCCGTTTACACGGATGGTTTCAAGGTGCAGACGGCATCGATCGATCCCGAACGCTTCAGCGGTTCGGCAGTGAATTTCCTTCAGGTGAAGAAGTTCAATTCGGTCGAATAGGCCAGATATAAACATCAGTATAGCTTCGGGGAGCCCGTTTGGGCTCCTTTTTTGATTCGGCAAGTTCTACTCGTTTGCGATCGAAATCGGGTTTGCGCGGCCTAGGGGCTGCGTGCAAATTTGAGCTGAAGCGCGGTTTTCAGGCACTGCTGTTGCTTGCAAGTGACATTGTGACGGCTTTCAGGTTCGTGTCAGGATTTATGCATCCTTCCCTGATCCGTCATTCAGTTTGGCTTCATTTGGCTCCATTAGGTCGGCGATTTCAGACCTGATGGATATTCATATTTGACCCGTAAGACGGCAATCATCATTGGCAATGGCGAGCTGCAGCGCGACCTCTCGGAGGTCGTGGACAATGCAGAATTTGCAATGCGTTTCAACGAGCCGAAGGCCTCGATCGGCATAAGCGGTTCACGCACCGATATTCTTATGCTTGCAGCTTCCAGCAAGCCGATGCAGCGCCGATTGACGGACCCGACCTTCCTGACCAGTGCGACGTTCACGGCAGCCAAAGAGGTCGTGCTTGCCTATCATCCCGACATTATCCGCAAATATCACCCCAAGCCCAATCTTCTCTCGCGCCTGAAAGGCAGACGAAGCGATTGGACCATGCGGACGATCGAATTGGTCGGTGCTGCCGGCAAGGAAATCCGCATCATGCCGCCGCAGTTCTACATCGAGGGCTGCAGGGAACTCGGCGTAACCCAATGCCGGATGCACCAGCTCTTCCCGAGTACCGGCTTCTTCGGCATCCGATATGTGCTGTCACGATTGCCCGCCGACGAATGGAACGTGAAGCTGTGCGGTTTCAGCTGGGAAGGGTGGAAACGCCATGCCTGGCTGGATGAACGCCGTTGGGTTGAAGACAAAATGGCAAGCGGCCGCATCAGCGTGCTCGTTTAGCCTTCTTTCAGTTGTTCAGACCAGTTGAAAACAACCATTTTCAGTTTCGCCTCAGGTTTGCCTAAGCTCGCTTTCATTCAGGATTGCTAGAGCCTCGCGAAATATGACCTCGAGGTATCCATTCATGCAAGCCCACGAATTCAACCCGTCTTCGGCGATGCCGCTCGAAAGATCTCATACGGGATTCGAGTTCGCTCCTGCGTCCAATCCGGTCGGTGTTGTTCGGGACACGCCGGATCAGCCCGTCATTCGCGGCTTCATCATCCATCTGGCTCGCGCCCGTGATCGGATGCCGCAGGTCGAAAGGCTTGCTGCGAAGCTTCCGGTGCAAAGCGAGATTATCGACGCGGTCGATGGCCGCACTCTGAGTGCCGCCGAGATCGACAGCGTCTACCGTCCTCGGCTGCAGAAGCCGTATTATCCGTTTGCCATGAGCATGGGCGAGATCGCCTGCTTTCTGTCGCATCGCAAGGCTTGGGCTGCCATCGTCGAGCAGGATATCGACGCAGGTCTCATCTTCGAGGACGATGTCGAGATCGACGATGCGTTCCATGCAGCTTTTGCTGCCGCGAAGGCCTGTCTGAAGCCGGGCTCTTTCATTCGCTTTCCATTTCGTATGGGCAAGGAGCATGGCAGATGTGTTCTTTCCCAGGGAGAGACTAATGTCATTCAGCCGACACGGATCGGTCTCGGCATGGTAGCCCAGCTCGTCAGCCGCGATGCCGCCATCCGTCTGCTGGAAGCGACCTCCGTCTTCGACAGGCCTGTCGATACCACTGTGCAGATGAGCTGGTTTACCCGCGTATCTCCGCTCTCGGTCCTGCCGGGCGGCGTGCGTGAGATTTCTCCCCAGCTCGGCGGCAGCACGATCAAAAGCCACAAGACGCTGGTTGAGAGGCTCTCCAGAGAGGTGTTGCGGCCGCTCTATCGTGCGAAGATCGCACTTCGCTCGCGCCGCATCATCTGAGACGATCCATCGTGGCTGTTCCCATCCTCGCATATCATCAGATTGCGGCGCCGCCGTCGCGCAAGGCGCCGTTCAGAAGCATGGTCGTCCATCCCGAAGCGTTCCGTCGTCAGATGGAATGGCTGAAGAAGCTTGGAATTCAGGGCGTATCGCTGCGTGAGGCAATGCCTTACATCCGGGGCGAGAAGACCGGTAAAGTCGCTGCCATCACCTTTGATGACAGCTACGCCAATGTTTATGAGAACGCCTTGCCCGTGCTGCAGGAATTCGGCTTCACCGCCACGAATTTCGTTGTGGCAAACCAGATCGGCGGCGGCAATGTCTGGGATGCCCCCCTTGGCGTGGCGCATGCGTCTTGCATGTCGGTCGAACAGCTGAAGGTTTGGCACAGCCTGGGGCATGAGGTGGGGTCGCATACGCTTGACCACGTTCGCCTGCCGCAATTGCCCATGGAAGAGGCGCGCCGTCAGATCACGCATTCGCGCGAGCTGCTCGAAGATTTGCTTGATGAGGGCGTTTCGTCCTTCTGCTTTCCCTATGGCGACGAAACGCCACTCGATCGCGTGCTTGCCTATGAAGCCGGTTACAGCGCCGCGACGACGACACGCCGCGGTCGGGCACGGCCGGGCGACGATCCGTTCGGCCTGCCGCGTGCGACCATCCGGCGCAACGACAGCTGGCTGCATTTCGTCAAGAAGTGCGTCGTCGGATAGCCGGCCAGCCCTTGTGATCAGGGTGCGACCGTAAAGCTGTAGCTGCCGTTGGTCTTGTGGCCGTCGTTGGAAAGCACCCGCCATTTGACGGTGTATTTGCCAGGCGCGAGATTGTCGCTCACAGGTATTGTCAGCGTTTTGTCGCTGTCCGCCAGTGTGGCGCTACCAGTCTTGATCGTCTTCTTCTCCGGTCCGATGACCGTCGCGCCGCTGAATTTCAGATTGAGGCTTTCGGTGAAGCTGAGATCGAGCACCGAAGGTGCCTGCTTGACGGTGCTATCGGCGGCAGGCGTGGAAGTTTTCAGGTGAGCGTGTGCAACGGCCTGACCTGCAAGAGCGATAGTCATCGTGGCTGTGGCAAGAAGCAGCGTCTTCATCCGAGGCATTTTCGTTTCCCTTTCTGCTTTGTCGGCTGCGACTGCAGTTATGGCTGCTTTTTCGACGCGGGATCGGCAGCCGGGTGACCATTGCCGTCGCTGAGTGTGAAGGGGCCACCGACGTGATTCTGTACCGTCGCCGCCGACGGCATGAGCGTCCAGGTAAAATAGGCGATCAGACCGCAGACACCCAGCAGGAAGACGGTGAGAATCGCCGGAATCGACCACTCCTTTGTAAACATCGGCGTTTGCCGACGAGACTTGAAAGAGGCGCGGCGTCCGGCCGCCGTCTTATTGAGCTGCGTCGGCATGGTCGCCTCCAAGGCTGTGCGTCTCTGTCGGAACAAGGGTGTGGACATCGATCGTCTCGGCGGGGTGGGGGCCGAAGGCTGCGCGATGGCATATCAATCGGATCATGATCAGTTTCCTTGGGAGAGTCCTGCGCCTCGTGGCAGATGCTGCCCGCGAGGCATTTTATGGCAAGGTGCTTGCCCGCGTGACGGGGAGGGGAAACCGCCGTCGACAGGAAGGCTGCCGGCCAGGCGACTGCGGCATCGGCCGCAGCACAGGCTCAGGCAAGCGTTTGGAAGGCTGGCGGGGCGCGTGGTCCGCAATTAGGCGGATGGAGCTGCCGACGGTATGTCGCGGTTTCGGGTTCGACCATATCCTGGCGCACAAGCGCAAGATGGTCGCACACTTCAGCCGGTGGATGGGGCAGGAGCGCTGCGGCAGAAATCCGGCAGGCCTCGCAGCCCACCATATGGGTCTTGCCGTGCTGCTTGCCGTCAGCCGTCTTTTCGGTGGTGCAGATGATGGGCAGGCTTCCATCCGGCAAGCGGTACTGCGCAAGTTCCAGCGGAGGTAGTTCGGCGGCGCTGGCAACAGCCGGATGATGCGCAAAACCGATCGACATCAACGCGACCGCGCATAAAATGCGCATCAGTCCTTGCGTTGTTGCGAAGATCCGCTTCTGCACGATCTTTCCTCACTATCTGCCTGGCTGAAGCACGTACGACATTCGCCGTTTCAGCTCAATGCGGCAATTTGGTATCCCGGCCGCTGCGCCCGTTTACAGGCCGCGCCGAGGTCGGCTACAGATGGTCGCAGGGGTTCGCGTCGGCGGATTGGCGAGCCTCATATCACCAAGTCGTGCGGCTGGATTATTCTCCGGCGTTTGCGCGAAAAGGAATTGGAATGCCCATCGAATCCTGGAGAGGCGGCGAGGTCGACGTTGCCGTGATCGGTGCTGGAGCGGCAGGAGTGAGCGCTGCCCGGCAGCTGCAATCGCTTCGGCCGGATCTCTCGATCGTCCTGCTCGAAGCGTCCGATCGGGTCGGCGGGCGCGCCCGCTCGATCCATCCGTTCGGGACCGATGCGGCTGCGCTCGATCTCGGCTGTGGCTGGCTGCATGGCGCGCGTACTAACGCCTGGACCGGGATTGCCGGGGAAGTGGGCCTGATCGTCGATCGCACGCCCGCCCCCTGGAGCGACGGTGGCCATCGGCTGGAGCAAAACGATCCGGGCGCAATGGCCGCAGGCGCTGCCATCAACGACTTCTTCGAGCGTGTCGATGACTACGAGGGCGCTGAAGACGCGGATCTTTCGACCATGCTGTCTCCCCACGATCCGTGGAGTGAAAGGATTTACGCCGTCGGCGCCTTCATGACCGGAGGAGAGCTCGACAAGTCCTCGGTGATCGATCTCGGCCGCTACGATCCCGGCCCCGGTCCCGACTGGCGCGTGCGACAGGGCTACGGCACTTTGGTTGCGACCTACGGCTTGCCGGTGCCGACCGTTCTCGGAGCCGAGGTCAGCCGCATCGACCACAGCGGCGCCGATCATATCGTTGTTTCGACGAGCAAGGGTGAGCTGCGGGCAAAGGCCGTCATTGTCACAGTTTCCACCAATGTGCTTGCGGCCGAACGCATCGCCTTCTGGCCGCCCTTGCCGGAGAAGATCGACGCGGCGGCGCGCCTGCCGCTCGGCCTGGCAAACAAGCTTTTCCTTCGCGTTGCCGAACCGGCGATGTTTCCGGACGATACGCATGTGATGGGATCGCAGCACAGCCGGCGTACGGGTGCCTATCAGTTGAAGCCATTCGGCATGCCGGTCATCGAAGCCTATTTCGCCGCCGATCTTGCGCTCGATCTGGAGCGGCAGGGCATCGATGCGATGTTTGATTTTTCGGTGGAGCAGCTGAAGCGCACCTTCGGCGCCGATGTGGGCAGGAAACTGTCGCCCTTGGCTGCGTCAGCCTGGGCGGGCGAGCCTTTCTTCGGCGGCTCCTATTCCTATGCGACGCTCGGTGCTTCCGATCTCCGCGGCGTCCTGGCCGCTCCCCGCGACGGGCGCTTGTTCTTTGCCGGAGAAGCCTGCTCGAGGGCGCGCTATTCTACCGCGCACGGCGCCTATGAAACCGGCGCTGCGGCCGCCGAAGCCATTGCGAAAGTGCTCTGATGGCAGCCCGATGAGACCGATAGTCGGCTTCCAGGCGGGAAATAGCGATTCGCCTCATAATTTTATGCAAATCGCTCTTAAACTTGCGTGAGAACAGGCGTAAACGCAATCAAATACCACCCGATTTGATTTACACCATCCTTCGGGAGATGGGCGGCGAAAGCCGTGACAAAAGAAGCATTGGAGGAGCCATGAGCAACGGCGAAACATTAACCTTCGACATCCAGAAAAACCCCAATCCCGCGACGGCAAGCGAGCGGGAAGCGCTGCTGCAGAACCCGGGCTTCGGCCGCATCTTCACCGACCACATGGTGACGATCCGCTATTCGCAGGATCGCGGTTGGCACAGCCCCAAGATCGAGCCGCGCAAGGCGCTTGCTCTCGATCCGGCGACTGTCGTGCTTCACTATGCCCAGGAAATCTTCGAGGGCATGAAGGCCTATCATCTGCCCGACGGCGGGGCGGCCCTTTTCCGCCCCAGCGCCAATGCGCGCCGTTTCCACAATTCGGCCGAGCGGCTGGCGATGCCGACCCTGCCTGAGAATATGTTCGTCGAGTCGGTTCGCGAGCTGGTCAAGATCGATCGCGAATGGATTCCGACCGCCGAGGGTTCATCGCTCTATCTGCGGCCATTCATGATCGGTACGGAAGTCGCACTCGGCACGAGGCCTGCGACCGATTACGTCTTCTGTGTCATCGCCTCTCCCGTTGCTTCCTTCTTCAAGGGCGGTGGGTCGGCCGTTACGCTTTGGCTTTCCGAGAACTACACGCGTGCGGCTCCCGGTGGCACTGGTGCTGCCAAGTGCGGCGGTAATTATGCCGCAAGCCTTTCCGCGCTTGCCGAAGGCCAGCGTGAAGGTTGCGATCAGGTCGTCTTCCTCGATGCGGTCGAAAAGCGCTGGATCGAAGAGCTTGGCGGCATGAACATCTTCTTCGTCTTCAAGGATGGCTCACTCCAGACACCGCCGCTGACGGGCACGATCCTGCCGGGCATCACCCGCGACTCCCTCATCAAGCTCGGACGCGACATGGGGCTGACCGTTCGCGAAGAGCCCTATTCGATCGAGCAATGGCAGACCGATGCCGAGAGCGGGCGCCTTAGCGAAGCCTTTGCTTGCGGCACGGCAGCTGTCGTGACGCCGATCGGTAAGCTGAAGGGCCACAAGCACGGCTTCACCATCGGTAATGGTGAAGCTGGTCCTACGACCCTTCGCTTGAAGGCCGCGCTGACCGACATCCAGTTCGGCCGTGCGCCGGACAAGAATGATTGGCTTGACCGCCTGTTCTAAACGGACCATGACCCGATATCCGGCGAGAGAGGCATGTGAGCTCTCCCGCCGGCTCTGACACGAGAGATCGCATAGTCACCCGAACCATCGGAGTTGTTATGATGACCAACGTCAGCGAACGTCCCGGCGCCGCGCCGGGCGAGGAGATCGGCTTTGTCGGTCTCGGCGTCATGGGCCAGCCGATGGCCCTCAATCTGGCGAAGGCCGGCACGAGGCTCGTGGTCTGGAACCGCTCGCCCGGCGCCGGCGACCCGCTGCGCGAGGCAGGCGCGATTGTTGCGGTAAGCGTCGAGGACGTGTTCGAGCGCGCCCGCATCGTCATCCTCATGCTTGTCAACGAAATGGTTTTGGACGAGGTGCTTCGGCGCGGGACAGCGGACTTTGCCAAGCTGGTCTCCGGCCACATCGTCGTGTCGATGGGCTCCAATCCGCCTAACTATTCGCGCGGGCTTGCCGCCGATATTCTCGCTGCCGGTGGACGCTATGTGGAAGCCCCGGTTTCTGGCTCGCGGAAGCCTGCCGAGATGGGGCAGCTCGTGGCCTTGCTTGGCGGCGACACGGAGGCGGTTTCCGAGGTGCGGTCGCTGCTTGCGCCCATGTGCCGCGAAACGATCCTGTGCGGCCCGGTCGGCAATGCGCTATTGATGAAGCTGACCGTCAATCTCTATCTTTGCACGATGCTGGCGGGGCTTGCCGAAGCGGCGCATTTTGCCGAGAGCAATGGGCTCGATCTCAAGACGTTCCAGGCTGCGATCGATTCCGGTCCCATGGCCAGCGATCTGACGCGCGTGAAAATTCCGAAGCTTATCGCACAGGATTTTTCAGTGCAGGCGGCAACGGCTGATGCCTTCAACAGCACGAAACTGATTGCCGAGGCGGCCCGCGCCGCGAATATGGCGTCGCCGGTTCTCGATCTCTGCAGCGCTCTCTATGGGGAAAGCGTCGAACTCGGCAATGGCCGGCTAGACATGGTGTCGGTCGTCAAGGCGATCGAGGTTCGCACCGCGGCGCTCAGACGGAACTGATGGAAGTATAAATTTCCCCAAGCTTATGCTTGGGAAGCAGCCGTGCGGCACCTATGTTGCATGAAGACCTGAACAGACTTTCCTGAAAGGAAAACGGACATGTCTGCCCCTACGGACAGCAATCTTTTTCAGCAGCTTGGTCTGAGGCATCCCTTGATCGTCGCGCCGATGGCCGGCGGCCCCTCGTCGGCAGAACTCGTGGCGGCGGCATCGGCGGCGGGCGCGCTCGGCGCAATGGGCGGCGCCTATTACAACGCCGCGGCCATCGAAGCCTTTGCAGCTCAGGTGCGGCAGCGAACCGACAAGCCGTTTTCGATCAATCTCTTCATTCCGCATTCGATCCCGGAGGTTGCCGCCGGTCGGGTTGAGCGAGCGGCGGAGGCGACCGCGCGGTACCGCCAGGAATTGGAACTGGCTTCGCCGCGGCTTGCTCCTCCCTATGAAGAGGATTTCGATACGCAGTTCGAGGCCGCTCTGCGCCTCAAGCCGGCCTGCCTCAGCTTCGTCTTCGGCCTGTTGCCAGCCGATCATGTACAAGAGGCGAAAAAGGCCGGCATTCCGCTGATCGGCACGGCGACGACGCTCGAGGAGGCGAGGGCGCTGGAAGGGAGTGGCGTCGATGCGATCGTGCTGCAAGGCTTCGAAGCGGGCGGTCATCGCGGCATTTTCGATGCCAGGGCGGCCGATCCGGAAATCGGCCTCCGCGATTTGCTTGATCAATGTGTCGGTATCATTCGGGTGCCGCTGATCGCGGCTGGCGGCATCATGACCACAGGCGATATCCGGGCGGCACTTCAGGCCGGCGCACAGGTCGTCCAGATGGGCACGGCTTTCCTTGCTTGCTCTGAAGCCGGGACATCGGCGCCTTATCGCAAAAAGCTGCTTGAGACGCCGGACCGCAAGACGCGGACGACGCGCGCCTTTTCGGGCCGCTTCGCACGTGGCATCGAGAACCGTTTCATGGATGAGATGGATGGAAAGCCCGACGCCATTCTTCCCTTTCCGGCGCAGAACAAGTTCACCCGGGACATGCGCGGCGCATCGACGGCGAAGGGGTCGCCGGATTTCCTGTCTCTCTGGTCGGGAACCGGCAAGGGCGAGCTCTGGCAGGGCAGTGCTGCCGAATTGATCGCTCGCCTTTTCGCCTGATCATGCGCTCAAAAAGAAAGGAGCCGGCAAGCCGGCTCCCGATCATCTCGCAAGGCCGATGAGAGCCTTGATTATTCCATGCCGAGTGCGGCCATATAGGTCTGCAGGATGGATTCTTCTTCCAGGCGTTCGTTCGCGTCCTTCTTGCGAAGGCGGATGATGGTGCGGATCGCCTTGGTGTCGTAGCCACGGCCCTTGGCCTCGCCCATGACGTCCTTGATGTCGCTTCCAATCGCGGCCTTTTCTTCTTCGAGGCGCTCGATGCGCTCGATGAATTGACGGAGTTCCGCCGCGGCCACGTTCTCGACGCTGTTCTCTTCCATGCACTTCTCCTAAAGGGTCTTAAAGGGGTCGCTTGCAGCCCGTCGCAGATGAGATCGGCCAGTCACCGATACGGCACATCGCTTCCTGGCTTGCGCGGTATTTCGAATTCGATCGGGCAGTTGACGTGCCGCGAATGGCGCGCAAGGTCAAGCCGAATTGGTGAAGGGAGCGTTAATCTTTCGGCTTGTTCTGCTCGAAAGCGGCTTTTTGCACAGGCGAGGCTTCTTTCTGATGCAGGTTTTTCCAATCCTCGTAGGGCATGCCGTAGATCATTTCGCGGGACTCGTCCTTGCTGACAGGCAGGCCAGCCTCTTCGGCCGCTTCGCGATACCAGTTGGAGAGGCAGTTGCGACAGAAGCCGGCGAGATTCATCAGGTCGATGTTCTGAACGTCGCTGTGTTCGCGCAGATGCGCAACGAGGCGTCGGAACGCGGCGGCTTCAAGTTCGGTCTCTTGTTCCCGGGTGAGCGTGGTCATCTCTTTCTCCTTAATTCGCTTTTCGGCTCACGCCTCATAAGGGCCGGTGCGCGAAGGATATCGCTTATATTCATGCAGCGCCGGATCGGCATTGATCTCGGCGAAGATCGGTGCCAGCCGGTCGGCCCATTCGACAATGCCGGCCTCATCGCCGATCAGATCCTGCCGGACCTCCAGCAGCGCGTGCGGGATGCCCTTCATCATGCAATGGCGGAACATCGTATCGTTGCGCAGGGCGCCGTCATAGGGCTCGTTGTCTCCGATAATCAGATCGGGATCGGCGCCGAGTTTTGCAAGAAGCGGCACGACGGCACGTTCGTCGCTGTCCCAGAGCACGCTCGCGTGCCAGGGGCGGGGTACACCCTTCCACGCCGGCGTGAAGGAGTGCATCGAGAAGATCAGCGGTGCCTTGCCCGTCGCCGCGGCGACCGCGGAAATCGTCTCGTCGACTGCCCTATGATAGGGCCGGTGGAAGGCTTCGATACGGCGGTTCCATTCTTCATCCGTGATCGGGTGATTGCCCGGTATGATCGCGCCGTCCGAGATCTTCATGATGAGCGTCGGGTCGTCTTCGCCGCGGTTCGGGTCGATCAGCAGGCGGGAGAAGCCGCCGAGTACGCCCGGTACGCCCAGCCGGGCGCAGAGATGGCGGCAGAGACTTTCGATGCCGATGTCATAGGCGATATGGCGGGAAAACGCGGCCTCCGGCAGACCTAAGCTGCCATAGCGTGCGGGCAGGTGCCGCATGGCGTGGTCGCCGAGAATGACCATGCCTTTGTCACGATTGCCGGGTATGAATTCAAACGGTCTGAAATCGATCATGCGGATTGTCGGTTATTGAAATTTTCAACTCTTTGTTTGATTGCATGTGCGGATGGAAGGTGCAAGGTTCGCAACTTCGATCGGATGACGAGCGGCGCATGGTGCCGTCAGCATCCCGTGAAGAAAATATAATCGATTAGAGTTGCGTTGACATTCATGGGATGGCGGCGCAAGAAGACGCAACAACGAATAACCGGGAGCCAATTGGAAGCCGTGTCCAGCCAAGTCGCGCCACGTTTCGTTAAGCGGTCAGGCCCGCTCGCCCGAATCGCCTTCCTCATCCTCGCTGCAGCAGCGCCGTTCTTCTTCATGCCGAATGCGGCTCATGCCGATTTCCGAACGTGCAACGGCACGCAGAATCTCGTCGGTGTGGCGGTCGGTTATCGCGGAAAGGACGGCTGGGTGACGGAGGGCTGGTGGCAGATTCCGGCCAATACCTGCGCCACTTTGATCGAGGGACCGCTTCAATCCCGCTATTATTACCTCTACGCAGAAGATGCGGCCCGCGGCGGCCGCTGGACGGGCGACGTCGAAATGTGCGTGGCGGAAAATGAATTCAAAATCCCAGGTGTCAAAGACTGCTACGCTCGTGGCTATCAGAAGATGGGATTCAAGGAATACGACACCGGGCGCCAGGCGAGCTGGATGGTTCAGCTTTCCGAGCCCTCGGGCAGCCAAGAAAGCCAGAATTGATGAGACGCAACAGAAAAGTCAAAATCCTCGCAACGCTCGGTCCCGCTTCCTCTTCGGAGGAAATGATCCAGAAGCTCCATGAGGCCGGGGCGGACCTGTTCCGCATCAATATGAGCCATGCCAGCCATGACGTGATGCGCACGCTGATCCAGCGCATTCGCGCCGTCGAAGCTCGCTGTGGTCGTCCGATCGGCATTCTCGCCGACTTGCAGGGTCCCAAGCTGCGTGTCGGCAAGTTTGCTGAAACCAAGGTCGATTTGAAGCCCGGCCAGACTTTCACGCTCGACAATCAGGATATCCCCGGCGACAACACGCGCGTTTTCCTGCCGCATCCGGAGATCCTGGAATCGGTTCAGCCTGGCCATCGCCTGCTGATCGATGATGGTAAGCTGGCGCTGCGTGCCGAAAAGTGCGACGGCAAGAGCATCGTCACAACAGTCATTTCCGGCACGAAGATTTCCGACCGCAAGGGTGTCAGCCTGCCCGATACGCTGCTCGGCGTCGGTGCGCTGACCGACAAGGATCGCGTCGACCTCGATGCCGTTCTCGCCACCAACGAAGTCGACTGGGTCGCGCTCTCCTTTATCCAGCGCCCGGAAGACCTGACGGAAGTTCGCAAGATTTCGCACGGCCGCGTCGGCCTGATGTCGAAGATCGAAAAGCCGCAGGCTGTCGAGCGCATCGAGGAAATCATCGAGCTTTCCGACGCGCTGATGGTGGCTCGTGGCGACCTCGGCGTGGAAATGCCGCTGGAAGCGGTTCCCGGCATCCAGAAGCAGCTGATCCGTGCCTGCCGCCGTTCCGGTAAGCCGGTGGTCGTCGCCACGCAGATGCTGGAATCGATGATCTCCGCGCCGGTTCCGACCCGCGCAGAAGTCTCCGACGTCGCGACCGCCGTCTTCGAAGGCGCCGATGCCGTCATGCTCTCCGCAGAATCCGCATCCGGCGACTATCCGGTCGAGGCCGTTTCCATGATGGCCTCGATCGCCGGCACGATCGAGCGCGAGCCGCACTATCCGGGCATCATCTATGCTCAGCGCGCTTTGCCTGAGGCAACTGGCGCCGATGCGATTTCGCTCGCCGCCCGCCAGATCGCTGAGACGCTGAAGCTTGCCGCCATCGTCTGCTACACCTCTTCCGGCACCACCGGTCTGCGCGCCTCGCGCGAGCGTCCGCAGGTCCCGATCCTGGCGCTGTCGCCGATCATCCAGACGGCGCGCCGTCTGTCCGTCGTCTGGGGCATGCACTGTGTCGTCACGCACGATGCGACTGACCTCGACGATATGGTCAACAATGCCTGCCGCATCGTTGCCGAGGAAGGCTTCGGCAAGCCGGGCGATCGCATCATCATTTCGGCAGGCGTTCCGCTCGGTACGCCGGGCGCCACCAATATGCTGCGCATTGCCTATATCGGTTCGGACGGCCAATCCGGCGTGTGATTGCCGACATCTGACTGCGGCAGCACCCTGAAATATCCGAAACCCGCTGTCGAAAGACGGCGGGTTTTTTCTTGAAGCGAAGCGCCTGCGATCCCCCAAGCAGGCGGATTGAGAAGGAGATATGCCAATGAAAGTCGGATTTATCGGATTGGGCCAGATGGGCAGCGCCATGGCCGTCAATCTCATCAAGGCAGGACATGAAGTGACCGTCTACAATCGCTCGCGTGACAAGGCGGAAGCCTTGGCCGGCGAGGGCGCGAAGGTTGCCGCAACGGTGGCGGACGCTTGCGGCGGCGAGGCCGTCTTCACCATGCTCGCCCATGACGATGCGCTGTCGGCGGTCGTGCATGGCGATGGCGGCGTTCTCGACAGCCTCGGCAAGGGTGCGGTTCATATCTCGGCAAGCACGATCAGCGTCGCCATGTCCGAAAGGTTGACGCGGGAACATGCCGCGTCAGGTCAGCTTTTCGTTGCCGCACCCGTCTTTGGCCGTCCGGAAGCTGCGGCTGCGGCGAAGCTCTTCGTTGCTGCGGCCGGTGCGCCCGATGCCATCCGGTTGGTCACGCCGCTCTTCGACGCCATCGGTCAGCGAACCTTCGTGCTCGGGGAGGAGCCGAAGTCCGCCAATCTCGTCAAGCTCAGCGGCAATTTTCTTATTGCTTCGGTGATCGAGTCGCTTGGCGAGGCGATGGCGCTGGTCGAGAAGGGTGGTGTCGACCGCCATGCCTATCTCGATCTCTTGACCTCGACGCTGTTCAACGCGCCTGTCTACAAGACCTATGGTGGGTTGATCGCGGGCCGCAAGTTCCAGCCGGCGGGCTTTACCGCGCCGCTCGGCCAGAAGGACATTCGGCTCGCGCTGGCTGCCGGCGAGGCGCTGAATGTGCCGTTGCCGCTGGCGAGCCTGCTGCGGGATAGGTTCCTCAACCTGCTGGCGCATGGCGGCGAAGAGCTGGACTGGTCGGCGATTGGCGCGCTGGCGGCCAAGGATGCGGGGCTGGAGGGGTAGCGCGGGGCTGTGGTGTAATTATCGCCGATCAAGCTGATGGAGAGTGCGCCCCCCTCTGTCGCGACAGCGACAGAGGGGGGTATCAGAGGTGCGGCAGACTGGAAGAAAGCCCCCTTGCTAACCACCGCCCCACATGCAACCTTCCTCCCTTCCAGAGGAGGGACCCCATGCATCTCACCACGTTGCTCGCCTTCGCCGCCGTTTCCTTCATCGGTATCGCGACGCCGGGGCCAACCGTGCTTCTGGCGCTCACCAACGGTTCGCGCTTCGGCGTCAGGCGCGCCTTGCCGGGCATGGTCGGTGCCGTTCTTTCCGATGCGGTTCTGATCAGCGCCGTCGCCATCGGTCTTGGCGCTCTGTTGGCCGCCTCCGAGTTCTGGTTCTCGGCCCTGAAGTGGGTGGGTGCGGCTTATCTTGCCTTTCTCGGCATCATGATGCTGCGGTCGAAGGGAACGATTGATGGTGCCCTGCAGGCGAGCGCGGGCCAGCCGAAGGGAACAGCCTTTGCCATCGGCCTGAAGAGCTTCATGGTGGCTGTCACCAATCCCAAGGGCTATCTCTTCTTCTCGGCCTTCCTGCCGCAGTTCATCGATCCCTCGGTGCCGCAGATGCAGCAATATATCGTGCTCGGCGCGATCTTCGCCGGGCTCGATTTCATGATCATGTTCGGCTATGCGGTCTTCGGCTCGCAGGCCGTCCGTGTCTTGAAGTCGGAAGGGGCAAAATGGCTCGAGCGCGCCTGTGGCGGCGCGCTTTTGGCTCTTGCCGGGTCGCTGGCGCTCTATCGTCGCGCCGTGAATTGAGGCGAAGCGGACAATCCGCTCCGCTCATCTGTTTTCGCGCAATTCCGGACGGAAAACTGCGTCACACTTTTCCTGGAATTGCTTTATTGCCGGCTCAGTGCCGCCTCGAAAACTTCCCTGTCGACATTGCCGCCTGAGGTGACGGCGATCACGGTATCGCCATCGATATCCTTGCCGTGGAAGAGTGCGGCCGCCAGCGCGACGGCACCGCCGGGCTCCACGACGATCTTCAGCCGGGTGAAGGCGAGCGCCATGGCCTTTTGTGCCTCCTCATCGGTCACGACGAGGCCTGGGCCGCAGAGGCGCTTCAGGATCGGGAAGGTAATGTTGCCCGGCTGCGGCGTGATGATGGCGTCGCAGATCGAGCCTTGCAGTGCGGCATTGCGCTCGATCTTGCCAGAGGCCAGCGAGCGGGTGGTGTCGTCGAAATTTTCCGGCTCGCACGGGCGCGCCTTGAGACCAGGAGCGCGGGATTCGAGCGCGAGAGCGATCCCCGAGGTCAGGCCGCCGCCGCCGCAGGGGACGAGGACGCTTGCGGCCGTAATGCCTTCTTCGGCCGCCTGTTCGGTGATTTCCAGCCCGGTCGTTCCCTGGCCGGCGATGACTTGCGGCTCATCGAAGGGCTTGATGAGCGTCAGGCCCCGCTCGTTGGAAATACGGGCACCAATCTCGTCGCGATCTTCCTTGATGCGGTCATAGAGCACGACTTCGGCGCCGAAGGCGCGGGTATTGGCGATCTTCAGCTTCGGCGCGTCCGTCGGCATGATGATGACTGAGGGGACGCCGTGCAGCTTTGCCGCTAATGCCACGCCCTGCGCGTGATTGCCGGACGAAAAGGCGATGACGCCTCTGGAGCGCACGGTCGGCTCCAGCGCCGAGACCGCAGACCAGCCGCCGCGAAACTTGAAGGAGCCGGAATGCTGCAGGCATTCGGCCTTCACGAACAGGCGGCGCCCGGCGATCTCATCGAGAAAGGGCGAGGAGAGCAGCGGTGTGCGTCGCGCCCGGCCGCCGAGGCGAGTGCGGGCGGCTTCGATCATTGCGATATCGACCATTGGGGGGATCACTCTTCGGATTTAGAAAGACCTTCCATCCATAAGGCGCCCGCCCGTCCTTTAAAACAAGGAGATTGTCTCTGTGACACTTCAGGCGACGCCTGGCAGCGAGAGGTGCCCGACATTGTAGGTTTGCAGACCGGATCGGGCCGGATCTTTCGGCGGCTCGGCCAGTAGACGGAAGCGCACCAGCGTCCAGTGGGTCGGCTCGAAGGCGACAACGGAGGCGAGCGCTTCGCTGTTCGAAATTGCCTGCGCCGCTGCCTCGATCTCCTTTGCGCGGAGTTCGGCAAGCGATGTTTCGGTATCGATTGCGACCACCTCGCGCGTGGCGAATTCGGCGCGGCGAATGTCGGCTGATGTCTCCGCGTGCCAGGCGATCCACGTATTGATCTGAGGGCGGCCGAAATTCTCGGTCAGGGCGAGGAAGCCAGGGCCGCAGAGGAAGTCGCTCAAGCCCTCCTCCTGCTGCCAGACGTAGAAGGGGGAGTAGAAATTCTGCCGGCTCCCTGTGACGGCGTCGCCCTTTCTTGCCGTCAGGTACGCCTTGAACTTCAGGCCCGGGAGATTGTCGAGCAGCGGGCCTTTTTCGCGGATGCGGCGATCGATGATTGCCATGTCGTAATCCGCGGGGAGGGAGAAATTATACTGCATAGCGATCATCGGTCATTCCTCCAGCCAGGTTACGGCGCTTCCATCCTGCGCCGCCTGGATGCTGATATAGGAAAAGGCATTTTCCGGCGCCGCACCGTGCCGATGGCGCTCGTTCGGTGCGAAACTGATGCAGTCGCCGGCACGTAGTTCCTCGGCCGGGCCGCCGAAGCGTTCGGCAAGTCCGACACCGGACAGAACATAGAGGATCTGTCCATGCGGATGCCTATGCCAGCGCGTCATAACGCCGGGCTCAAGGGCACAGCGCATGGCTGTCAGGCCGCCGTTTTCAGCGTTCTCCACGAGCGACTCCACCAGGAAGGAGGCCGTCGCGATGCCCTCGGGCGATGGCCGCATATTCGTGCCGGCGCGATGAATGGCCGGCGTTTGGGTCGATGTGGTCTGCGGCATCGCTCTCAGACCTGCTCGATCATCTGCGCGCGGCCGTCGGCAAAGGACCAATCTTCGCGCGTTGCCGTTGTGATGGTGATCATGATGTCTTCGGGGCGGATACCGGGGGCGTCTGCAAGAAGCTCGGCAACGCGGCGATAGAAGGCCTTCTTGACCTCCGTGCTGCGTGGCTTGCCGATCGTGACATCGAAGAAGACGTAATCGTCCGAACGCGGCTTGCTGGCGAAATAGGTGCGATCGAAGATGAGTTCATGCGGCTCCAGCTGATGAATGGACTGGAAGCGATCGGTCGGCGGCACCTCGAAGGCTTCGACCAGGGCGCGATGGAAATTGTCGGACAGTGTCTGCAGATATTCCGGCGACTTGCCGCGCAGAAGGGTGATACGGGTGAATGGCATGGGATTGCTCCTGTTTCCGTGTCTCTTGACGATCATAGAATGCCAGCAGATAATCATCCTGAAAATCAGATAATTCAGGATAAATAATCCCAAAAATATGGACTGTTATCCATGCGAAAGGTCATCTTCGATCTCGATGTGCTGCGCAGCTTCGTCACCGGCATGGATCTTGGCAGCTATGCCAAGGCGGCCGACAGGCTCGGGCGTTCTACTTCTGCTATCAGCGCCCAGCTGAAGAAGCTTGAGGAGCAGGCGGGTACGCCGATTTTCCGCAAGGCGGGGCGGGGGCTGGCACTGACGGAGGCCGGCGAGACGATGCTTGGCTATGCCAGGCGGCTGCTGGACCTCAACGACGAGGCGGCCACGGCGCTGCATGGGACTGAGCTGGAAGGTTGGGTGCGGCTCGGCTTGCAGGAAGATTTCGGCGAAACGCTGCTGCCGGAAGTATTGGGCCGCTTCGCCCGCGCGCATCCCAAGGTGCGTATCGAGGCGCGCGTGGTGCGCAATGTGGAGCTTGTGGAGCGGGTGACGTCAGGCAAACTCGATCTTGTGCTTGCCTGGAGCGACGGCTTTCGCACTGAACATACGGACCGTATCGCCGAAGTGCCGCTCTGCTGGGTCGGTCCGGCGAATGGCGCGGTGCAATGGCACGCCGATGGCGGAGAGATCATGCCGCTTGCCTCGCTGGAGGCACCATGTCTGCTGCGCAACATCGCCACGAAAACGCTCGATCGCGCTGGCATCGGCTGGCGGATATCTTTTGTCAGCCCGAGTCTCGGAGGGCTTTGGGCGGCGACGGCCGCTGGCCTCGGCCTGGCGCTGCGAACGCCGCTCGGCCTACCGCCAAAGGTACGGCAATTGACGTCGGGCGATGCCGGTCTGCCGGCTTTGCCGAAGCTCGATCTCGTGCTGCATCGTGCCGAGGCGGTGGCAAGCCCGGCGACGGAGCGCTTGGCTTCGATCATGCTGCAGGCGGTGCAACAGACGATCGAGGCTGTGCCGCAGAGTCGGGTCTTCGAGGATGTGCCTGACTACGATGTCGTGACAGCCTGAATGACGGCCTTGGTTTCGGCAGGGTCTTCCGCCGGCCTGGCGATGCGGATTTCGGCCTGCGCAGCCAACTCATAAAGGTCACGCGGCTGGCCTGCCAGCCGCTCCATGGCGGCGATCGCCACATCCGTCGTCACATAATCCGGCTTGTGGCCGAGATTGCGGATGGTGACGAGTTCTGCGTCTGCAATATCCCGCGCAAGCCCGCGTGAATGCAATTCCTCCAGCACGACCTCGTCGCTGTCGCCGGTGATGATGACGGTGGGTGCCTTGATCTCGCTGTAGCGCGGTGCATGGGCGGAGACATAGGCAAAGAGATTGACCACATCGATCGCGTTGTTGCGGAAAGTCTGCGGCCGCAGCACCAGTTCCGGTGCTGTCTTCATGATATAGTCGGCCGGTCGCGCATTCGGGCGGAAGATGCTGAGCGTGCCGGTCTCGACCCGGCGCAAGCCGAGCGGGATGACGAAGAGCTGGGTGAAGAGCCAGCCGAAGACCGGCATGGCGGCGAGCGTATAGTACCAGTCGACGCCGCCGGGCCAGGGGTGAGTCGCCGGAGCAAGGAAAAGCAGGCCCTTGGTCTTCTCGGGATGGCGCATGCCGAAGGCGGCGGCTATCGCGCCGCCGAAGGAGTGGCCGATGATGATGGCGCTCTTGATGCCACGCTTGTCCATCAGTCGTGCGATCGCGTCGGCCTGACCGGAGGGCAGGGCATTTTCGGCAGAGCCACGTTCGGAATAGCCGTGACCGGGACGATCGACGAACAGCATTTCGGCGCGGCCGCTTAAAGGCGCTGCGAAGGCTGCGAGCTGATCGCGCAGATTGCCGCTGGCACCATGGATGAAAACCAGCGCAGGTAGGTCCGCGGTCGTGGGGCGCGGCAGATGCACAGCGTTGAGGCGATAGCCGCCGATGTCGGTAAGCTCGCCAACATTGGGATAGGCCTGTTCGATGGCATGAGTCTTGTAGGCGGAAAAACCTGCGGCGAGAACGACAAGGAGAATGATGACGGCGAACAGAGAATCGATCATTGCGGCACGGATTAAATATCTTAAGACGCTAATCTAGCGCGATATTGCGGCTTTTCATCCCTTCGAATGCGATTTCCGCGGGGAAGACTGCGGCATAAAATCAGGTGCGGCTGCCGGCAAGTTTTTCCGAAAGCTTATTCGCTTCTTCCTGGGCCGATCGATTCGCCGGGTAGACTTCCAGAAAGCGGTCCCAGACCCTGAGAGCCTGTGCGTCGTTGCCGCCTTCGCTCAGGATCGCCGCCATACCGGCCAGCGCGCCGAAATGGCGCGGCTCGATGCGCAGGACCTGATTGATGTCTTCCATCGACTTGCGATAGTCGCCGATCGCAAAATTGAGTGTGGCGCGCCGGTTCCAGCCTTCGACATAATCGGGCTTCAGCGAGATCACCTGATCGAGATAGTCCATGGCAGCGCCATTGCGCTTGTCCTGAATGGCCTTATCGGCCCATTGCATCAGGAGATTGATGGTAGCGCTGCCGGAATCGCCGAGCTCGGCATTGATCTGGTCCGCAATCAAGCTTGCCTGATCGGGATCGCGTTGCCGCTTCAGCGCTGTGAACAGATTGTCGAGCTGCTGCTTGGGCGACAGGGTGCCGGAGGAATCGCCGGGATTCTGCTTTTCCACAGGGTTCGGTTCATCAGCCAGCGCCGCATGGGGTGCAGAGGCAGTCAGAGCAAGCAGAATCGGCAGGGCAAAATATGTCAAAGCAAAAACGCGCATGGCGGGCATAGTAGCCCGCCAATGTCGAAGATCAAAACAAATTTGATGCGATCAACTAAAACTGAGGCCCGATCCATAGGACCTGAGCCGCGCGCTATATCAGCCCTGACGAGCCTTGTAGCGCGGGTTCAGCTTGTTGATGATGTAGATGCGGCCCTTGCGGCGGACGAGACGGTTGTCACGGTGGCGCGCCTTGAGCGACTTGAGCGAATTCTTGATCTTCATTTTTCTGATCCGCGATCTCTGAGGGGGAATGTCACATTCGCCCGGGTCTTTAACAATCAAAAGCGCGCTCAGGGCGCGCTCTTTAGGGTGGGGAGCAAATACCCTGTCGACCGTGCGCTGTCAACCATGTCAGGGCTTTTTCCCGCTCCTCTTAGCGGAGAAGCTGTGTGACATGGCCCATCTTGCGGCCCGGCCGTGCTTCTGTCTTGCCGTAAAGATGCACCAGCGTGTCGTCAAGCCGCAGCCATCCCGGCAGCGCCAGGATGTCGTCGCCGATCAGATTCGTCATGACGCAGTCCGAATGGCGATCAGGATTTCCGAGCGGCAGGCCGGCGACGGCGCGGATATGCTGCTCGAATTGCGAGATGACGCAGGCAGCCTCCGTCCAGTGACCGGAATTGTGGACGCGCGGCGCCATTTCATTGGCAATCAGGCTGCCATCGGCCAGTACGAAGAACTCGATGCCGATGACACCGACATAGCCGAGCGCCGTCAGTATCTTCTCCGCAGCCTCGCGGGCAGCCGCGGCCGTCTCTTCCGAAATGCTCGCCGGCAGTGTCGATGTGTGAAGAATGCCGTTGCGATGGACGTTCTCCGCCGGATCGTAGCAGGCGACTTTTCCGTCGCTTCCGCGAGCAGCGATGATCGAGATTTCGCGCTCGAAGGATACGAAGCTTTCGAGAATAAGGGGCACGTTGCCCAAGGCTGCATAGCCGCCTTCGGCGCTGTCGGCGACGGAGCGATAGACGCGCTGTCCCTTGCCGTCATAGCCGAGACGGCGGGTCTTCAGCACGCCTTGCCCACCGAAATCGGCAAGCGCCTTTTCGAGATCGGCCTGGCTGTCGACGGCATGGAAGCGGGCCGTCGGAATGCCGCAGCCATTGATGAAGCTCTTTTCGGTCAGCCGGTCCTGCGCCATCTCAAGTGCCTTGGGCGGCGGATAGACCGTTACCTGCAAGGCAAGATCCTCGGCGGCGGTCACGGGGACGTTTTCGAATTCATAGGTCACGACATCGCAGCGCTTCGCCAGTTCGGCAAGCGCGGCCGCATCGTCATAGGCAGCGGCAATCTGCGCGTTGGCGACATGGGCGGCCGGGCAATCGGCCTGCGGTTCGAGGATGATGGTGCGGAAATTCAGGCGTGCAGCCGCCATGGCCAGCATGCGGCCGAGCTGGCCGCCGCCGATAATGCCGATCGTCTTCACGTTCATAGGTCGTCCATTGGATATTCGGCGACCGCCGCGCTCTGGCGCGCTCGCCATTCGTCGAGCCGGTCGGCGATCTCTTCGTCGCCGAGGGCGAGGACGGCAGCGGCAAGAAGGGCGGCATTGACCGCGCCGGCCTTGCCGATCGCGAGCGTGCCGACAGGAATGCCGGCCGGCATCTGCACGATCGAGAGAAGACTGTCCTGCCCGGAGAGCGCGCGGGATTGCACTGGCACGCCGAAGACCGGCAGCGGCGTCATGGACGCTGCCATGCCCGGCAGGTGTGCCGCGCCGCCGGCGCCGGCGATGATGACCTTGAAGCCCTCGTCCCTCGCGCCCTTGGCGAAGTTCACCAGCCTGTCCGGCGTACGATGAGCGGAAATGATGCGCGCATCATAGGTGATTTCCAGCGCTTCCAAGGTGTCCGCGGCATTCTTCATGGTTTCCCAGTCGGACTGGCTTCCCATGATGATGGCGACAGGCGGTCTTTCGGTCATCATCGTTGCTTTGTACTCCTCAGGCTATGATATCGGGGATGATCTGATCTTCCAGCTTGGTCAGCTTGTCCTTGATGACGAGCTTCTTCTTCTTCATGCGCTGGATACGGAGGGCGTCGCAGCCCGTCTGGATCATGGCATTGATTGCGGCATCATAATCCTCGTGTTCCTGGCGCAGCCGCGCCACGATCAGCCTGATTTCCGCCTGTTCCTGATCGGCCATGTTCATTTCCCCAGCATATCGCGGAATCGTATTCGTTCCGCCTCCTGAATCCCGCAAGCTCCTATCACCAAATGACGGTAACGGGAAGTTATCCTTCATCACGAATTTGCCGCCTATAGGCCACGTTTTCGCCTTCGACAACGGCCGGATATTATGGCACAGTGGGAGGGTTGACACCTAGGGCCTTGGCGAATGGATGGTCAGGGCCCTTAAAGAGGAAGGAAGGGTCATATGACTGTTCAAGCTCATCTTGAATCGCTCGAAAAGAAACATGTCGCGCTCGAGGAGGCGCTGCATCTGGCAATGTCATCTCCCTCTAGCAATGATACGGAAATAGCCGACATCAAACGCAGGAAACTGCGTGTCAAGGACGAAATCCAGCGTCTGCGTTCCTCCGTTCACTGAGGCAACGCTTCCAAAGTTCAAAAAGCCATCGATCTTGGGGGCAAGAGAGGCGGATCGAAAGGTCTCAAGGCAATTTTCCAGCCAGGATCGATGAGCATTTCCGTCAAAACGGATGCGCCAGCGTCATAGCGTCGAAAGTAGAGGTTGGCGCAATTTTCCTGAAATAACGTCTTCAGGACCAGAACTGATCCAGCCATAAATTCAGCTTGTCAAAGCCGCGGCTGTTGACCGCGTAGATGCGCTTCGTGCCTTCGTTGGTGACGGAAACGAGGTTGCTGTCGAGCAGCGCCTTGAGATGCTGCGAGACGGCCGGGCGGCTGATCGGCAGGCCCTGCGCCAGTTCGTTGACCGTCTTGGGTGCGCGGCGCAATTCCTCCAGCAGATGACGCCGGTTCGGGTCCGCGATGGCTGCGAAAGGGTCCATGGTCGACATGGCGGAAAGCTACGTCAAACGCCAAAGGGCGGCAAGTTAATTGTGCGCTGCATGATAACTAGCACCCTTTACATCCTATTTTTGTAGCTGCGGGGGCAAAACATTGGAAAAATCGGACATGTTCGCGTCGGATTTCTTCTTCCAATAGGCAGCTTGCAGCGGGTCCTTGGGCACTCCTTGTCCCTGTTCATATAGCTTGCTGAGCCAAAAAGCAGAAAGCGGCTCACCTTGCGTCGCAGCGCTGCGGAGCAATTCAGCAGCTCTCGTGTAATCCTGGGGCACGCCGCGGCCTGCGAGATACATTTCCCCAAGGGCGAATTGCCCTTTCGCAATGCCCCGGTCTGCCAGCTTCCGAAACCAGTAGACCGCCTGTGCGTCGTCCTGTTTGACTCCACGTCCATAAGCATAGAGGCTTCCGAGCATGCCTTGCGCCGCCACGTCGCCATTGAGCGCCCTGTCATGGTAGAGTTTGAAAGCTGTTGCGTAGTCAGCTTTCAGATATGCGGCGAATGCTTCATCTGGATCGGCCCAGGCCGCGGTGTTAACGGTGCAAAGCACGACGCTCATCATCAATGCCGCTATCATGCGCCCTGATTTCATTGGGTTCATCGGATTTTTCCTCGCGAGCCATCAGACAGTCCCCCAGCTTTATTTGGGTTCGAGCGTAAATGCCATCTTCAGGGTTGCGTCGGGGCCAGCTTTCAACTTTTGGACGGGCCGTACGCGGCTCGGCGTCTGTTTCCTCTTGTCAGCGAGTTCTAACGGATTTACTCACAAGCATCGAATGGGTGCGCCATCCCTGATAAATGAACGCAAATATGGAAGCCCGCATGACCGTGCCCGAAGATCGTTGCCGCCTCGTTCTCATCGTTCCCGACATTGCCGATATCGAGCAGCGGGCGAAGGCGGTTGCCGATGCCTTGAGGGGCGGAGACGTCGCCTCGGTGATCCTTCCGCAATATGGGCTCGATGACGCTACCTTCCAGAAACATGCGGAAAAGCTGGTGCCGGCTATTCAGGCCGCAGGTGCAGCGGCGCTCATTGCCGGCGACAGCCGCGTGGCGGGCCGCGCCAAGGCCGACGGGTTGCATATTGCCGGCAATATCGCCGAGCTTACCGAAGCCGTGGAAAAATTCGTGCCGAAGCTGATCGTCGGCGGCGGTAGCGCAGCCGACAGGCATAGCGCGCTGGAGGTCGGCGAGCTGCGGCCAGACTATATATTCTTCGGCAAGCTCGATGGCGATATCAAGCCGGAGGCGCATCCGAAAAACCTGGCGCTCGGCGAATGGTGGGCTTCGATGATCGAAATTCCCTGCATCGTCATGGGTGGCTCCGATCCGAAGTCGGCGCTGGACGTGGCCCTGACGGGTGCCGAGTTCGTCGCGTTGCATAAGGCGGTCTTTGCCGATCCTGCGGCAGCCCCTTCGATCGTTGCGGAAGTGAATGCGCTTCTGGACGAAAAAGCGCCACGGTTTGAGGATTGATAGCGATTCATGTCGTCAACGCCTCGATTCCGCCATCGATCTTTCCTTGCCGCGCTCGCAGCCGGGTTTGTGGCATTTCCATTGCTGGCTGCAGCGCAATCGGGCAATGGCGATACGTCGTTGCCGGGTGTTTCGCAGCCGGTGGACAAGGGTGCGCGACCTGATGACAACGCACAGTCCGATGACGACACAACCGTGCCGGATGCACCGCAGCACAACGACAATGTGATGACGCGGCCTCTGGGGGCCGATGTCGGCACCTTCAAGACCGAAAAGATCCAGCCGGGCGCCGAGCCGAAAGCCGATAGTGACATCAAGCCGTCCCAGGGTGTCGGCGTTTTCGAGCGCATGGGGGCGAACTTGCCTGACTTGCCGCCGGAAAAGCCCTTCACCGGCAAGGTGGACGATGCCTATGGCGCTTTCCAACGCGGCTATTACCTGACCGCTTTTCAGAGGGCATTGCCGCGGGCGCAGCTTGGCGATCCGGCCGCGCAGACCCTGATTGCCGAGCTGATGGCGCAAGGGCTGGGGGTCAAGCGCGACACCAAGGATGCAGCCTTCTGGTACAGCAAGGCGGCCGAGGGCGGCGATCCGACTTCGATGTTCAAATACGCGCTGATCCTGATGGAAGGGCGCGATGTGCCCCGCGACCAGAAGAAGGCCGATGAATGGATGAAGAAGGCGGCCGAAGCCGGGCAGCCTTCCGCAGAATTCAACGTAGCCCAGATGCTGACGGCCGAAAATCCCGGTCCTAAGGGCCTGCAGATGGCGCTTCCTTATTATGAGAAATCCGCCGCGCAGGGCATCGCCGACGCGCAGTACGCCGTGTCGCAGCTCTATCTGAACCTTCCCGACCTGCCGCCGGAAAAGAAAGCTCGCGCGCGCGAATGGCTGTCGCGTGCCGCCAATGCCGGCTTCGACACCGCGCAGCTCGACATGGGCATCTGGCTGATCAACGGCACCGGCGGCACGCAGGATCTCGAAAACGGCTTCAACTGGATGCGGGTTGCCGCCTATCGCGGCAATGTCGTCGCGCAAAACAAGCTGGCGCACCTTTATATCAATGCCATCGGTACGAAGCAGGATCCGGTGGCCGCCGCCACCTGGTACGTCATTTCCCGTCGCGCCGGCCTGAAGGATCCCGAGCTTGAGGATTTCTATCAGGGCATCGAGGACTATCAGCAGAAGGCGGCCATCGACGCTGCCAACAAGTATCGGCGCGCGCAGTAATAAGAGGTGTCGAATTCGGCCTTATCGGGCCTGATGTGACACCAGTTTGTATGCGCCATAGTCTCACCACTTGAAATTCCCCCGATTTTATGGTCTTGAGGCCGCCAATCTTTTATTTCCGCTGACGCTCCCGCTCCGTCGGGGCCTGCTTTCAGGCCCGATCAGCGCTTTCTGCATTACCCAAGGAAACCCGATGGCCCGTTCTGCTCTTCTCAATGTCATGGTTCAGGCTGCCCTCAAGGCAGGCAAGTCGCTCAGCCGCGATTTCGGCGAAGTGCAGAACCTGCAGGTTTCGGTGAAGGGACCGGGCGATTTCGTCAGCCAGGCGGATCTGAAGGCGCAGAAGATCATCCGCGACGAGCTGTTGAAGGCACGCCCGACTTACGGTTTCCTCGGTGAGGAAGGCGAAGAGGTCAAGGGCACGGACGGCGCTCATCGCTGGATCGTCGATCCGCTTGATGGCACCACCAACTTCCTGCACGGCATTCCGCTGTTTTCCGTCTCGATCGCGCTCGAGCGCAACGACGAGATCGTTGCCGGTGTCATCTTCAATCCGGCGACTGATGAACTCTATACGACCGAACGCGGCGGCGGTGCATTCCTCAACGATCGCCGCCTGCGCGTTGCCTCGCGCCGCGTGCTGTCGGACAGCGTCATTGGCTGCGGCGTTCCGCATCTCGGCCGCGGCAATCACGGCAAGTTCCTCGTTGAGCTGCGCCATGTCATGGGCGAGGTTGCCGGTGTCCGTCGGCTCGGCTCCGCATCGCTCGATCTTGCCTATGTTGCTGCGGGCCGCTTCGATGGCTTCTGGGAAACGGGCCTGTCTCCCTGGGACATCGCAGCCGGCATTCTGCTGATCCGCGAAGCCGGCGGTTTCGTCTCCGATTTCCACGGCGGCACCGACATGCTTGGCACCAATTCGATCATCTGCGGCAACGAGCATATCCAGAAGGCACTCGCCGAAGTGGTTAAGCGACCGATCCCGACGAAGTAAGCCATTCCTCCGTTCGCTTTTTCGAATGACAAAACAGTCTGTTGCCAACGGACTGTTTTGTGCTTTCCGTCTCTTCAATTCGGCACAATGTTGCTCTAGTCTCCGCCTGCGGAAGATGCGGTGTCGGAGCGTGTGATGGAAAATGTGAATCTGTCGGATCTCGGATCGACCGACAACGTATCGGGAAATTACGCCTACAAGCTTTCAAGTCCGATGGCCTTCTTCTGGACGATGATTCTTTTCCTGGTCATCGTCGGCTTCATCGTGGCGATCCTTTTTCGGCAGGCTCAGGTCGCCTTCCTGCACAATCCCGGTCTCAATGGCCTGATCGTCGGTGTTCTGGTCGTCGGTATCCTGCTCGTCTTTAACCATGTGCTGATGCTGAGGCCGGAGGTTCGCTGGTTCAATCATTTCCGTGCAGTCGGCAATGCCGACAAGGTTGGCCGCAATCCGCGGCTGCTGGCGCCGATGCGGGCGCTGCTCGGCAACCGCCGTGCCATGCAGCTTTCCACGGCGACGCTGCGCTCGATCCTCGACTCGATTGCCACGCGTCTCGACGAATCGCGCGATACCTCGCGCTATCTTATCGGCCTCCTCGTCTTTCTCGGCCTGCTCGGCACCTTCTGGGGCCTGATCGGCACGATCGGCTCGATCAATGACGTCATCCAGGGCCTCGATGCCGGCACCGGTGACAGCGGCGATATTCTGAGCGCCCTGAAATCAGGCCTCTCAGGGCCGCTGGTCGGTATGGGCACGGCCTTCTCGTCCTCGCTGCTCGGTCTGTCCGGCTCGCTGATCCTCGGCTTCCTCGATCTGCAGGCCGGCCGTGCGCAGAATCGCTTCTATACCGAGCTTGAAAACTGGCTATCCTCGGTGACGGATGTCGGTTCCGACATCGCCCCGGTCATTGAAGGCACGGTGGGCGCCTCCTCGGAAGACGTGCGGGCATTGTCGGACTATCTGCGCAAGATTGCCGACGAGGGCGGCGGCCAGCGCTCGGTGACGGCCATGGCGAACCTTGCCGAAGGCATTCAGGGGCTGGTCAAGAACATGCGCAACGAGCAGCAGATGCTGCGCGACTGGATCGAGGCGCAGCAGGAGGAGGCCAAATCGATGCGGCGCACGCTCGATCGTCTCGCCGACCGGATCAGCCACACCGAGAAGACCGGGAGCAAGTAAGCCATGGCGCTCGCCCGAAACCGACGGCACCAGAGAAGCGTCGACTATTGGCCCGGCTTCGTCGATGCGCTGTCCACGCTGCTCATGGCGATCATGTTCCTGCTGACGGTATTCGTCGTCGGGCAGTTCATCCTCAGCCGTGAGATTTCCGGGCGTGACGAGGTGCTCAATCGTCTCAACAGCCGCATCAACGATCTCGTGCAGCAGCTGGCGCTGGAAAAGAGCGGCAAGCAGGATCTGGAAGATGCCGTCGCCAATCTGCAGGCATCGCTGTCATCGGCGGAAAGCGAACGCTCGCGGCTGCAGGCTCTGCTGGCTGCCGGTTCCGGCAACAGCCAGGCCGCAGAGCAGCGCGCCGGCTCGCTTTCGCAGGAACTCGACGAGCAGAAGCAGGTGAGCGCGCGGGCGCTGAGCCAGGTCGAACTCCTCAATCAGCAGATTGCCGCCTTGCGCAGCCAGATCGCAGCCGTCGAAGCCGCACTGCAAGCATCGGAATCCAAGGACCAGTCGTCTCAGGTCAAGATCGCCGATCTCGGCCGCCGGCTGAACGTGGCGCTGGCGCAGCGCGTGCAGGAGCTGAACCGCTATCGTTCCGACTTCTTCGGCCGCTTGCGTGAAATCCTCTCGGACCGTGACAATATCCGCATCGTCGGTGACCGCTTCGTGTTCCAGTCCGAAGTGTTGTTCCCGTCCGGCGCTGCCGATCTCAATCCGGCAGGGCAGGCGGAGATGACGAAGCTCGCGGCAGCTCTCATCGATCTCGCCAAGGAAATTCCGCCCGAGATCAATTGGGTACTGCGCGTCGACGGTCATACGGATAATGTACCGCTCTCAGGCAGTGGCCGTTATCCGGATAACTGGGCACTCTCGTCCGCGCGCGCCATCGCCGTCGTCAAGTTCCTGATCTCACAGGGCGTTCCTGCCGACAGGCTCGTTGCCGCCGGCTTCGGCGAATTCCAGCCGATCGCGCCCGGCGATACGCCAGACGCCCGCGCTACCAACCGCCGTATCGAGCTGAAGCTGACCGAAAAATAATCGGTCAGCCATTCCCTGGTGAAATGGAGTCGAGGCGCCGGAGCAGAAATTGCCGCACGGCCTCGCTGCTGCTCAATCCGACCGCGGAACGATAGGCGCTGCTCGCTTGCTCCGTATTGCCGGCTTCGACGAGTAGATGCGCACGAACGGCCCAATAGGGTTGGTAGCTGCCGATATCACGTTCGGCCATCCCATTGAGGAGATCCAGCCCCGCAGCAGCGCCTTTTACCTTGGCAATGACAGCGGCATGGCTGATGCGCGCGCCGGTCGTCGGCTTCATCATCAGGAGCGCCTCGTAAAGCTTGGCAAGCGCCGGCCAGTCTGTCGCGCCGGAACGACGTCGTTCGGCGTGCACGGATTGAATTGCGGCCTGGCACTGGAACGGCCCGAAGCGGCCGAATGCACCGGCTTTTCGCAGCAGCCTGTCGGCCTCGATGATCATTTCGGCATTCCAGAGGCCAGTCTGCTGCTCGTCGAGAGGTACATAGTCTCCGCTCGCATTCCGGCGCGCGCCGTGGCGGGAATGGCTATAGAGCATAAGCGACAGCAGGCCTATTGCCTCCGGCTCCTCGGGCAGGGTCGCATGCAGCGCACGCCCGAGCCAGATGGCTTCGTCCGCAAGAGAACCTTGCTTTTCGTTTTCTCCGAGCCCCTCCCAGCCGAGACCATAGGCGGCGTAGATGGCAGCGAGCACGCCTGACAGCCGCTCCGGTAGCATTGGCTTCTCCGGCACGCTGAACGGAATGCGCGCTTCGCGAATTTTGATCTTTGCCCGTACAAGCCGCTGGCTCATCGCCTCCGGTGACAGGATGAAAGCCTTTGCTATCGTCGCCGCGTCGATGGCGAGCACGGTTTGCAGCATCAATGCCGCGTGAACAGAGACGTCGATGGCAGGATGGGTGCAGGCAAAGAGCAGCTTCAGGCGTTCGTCCGGAAAGGTCGAATGATCCGCATTCATGCGCTCTTCAGCCTCTTCCATCGCCATTGCTATCCTGGCGCGGCCTGCGGCTTTGACGGCTTCATGTCTGACGCCGCGAAGCAGATTTCGCCGAGCGGCGACGAGCAGCCAGGCTTCAGGGCTATCGGGAATACCGCGCTCCGGCCAGCTGCGCAGCGCTGCCGCAATCGCCTCGGACAAGGCGTCTTCCGCCGCCGGCACATCATGCGAGCGCGTGGCGAGAAAGGCGATCAGCTTGCCGTAGGATTGGCGCGCCACCTGTTCGGTGGCGCGTTCGGCATCGGACAGCATCGAGGCCTACATCTGCAGGCGCGGCCGGACTTCGACCGAGCCGTGCTGCGAGATCGGGACCCGCACGGCCCATTCCAGCGCCGCATCGAGATCCGGCACGTCGATCAGATAGAAGCCGCCAAGCTGTTCCTTGCCCTCGGGGAAGGGACCGTCCTGCACGTCATGGTCTTCGCCGCGGCGGCGGATGACGGTTGCCGTCTCGGGCGGGGTCAGCCCGGCGCCGCCGGTCATGATGCCGGCCTGCACAAGGGCCTGGGTGTAAGCGACCCAGCCGTTCCTGTAGGCGGGATCTTCACGGCGTTTGAAATCCTCGGGTGCTTCTCGAATGATCAAAGCGTATTGCATGGAGCTACTCCCACTCGCTGTGTTGGCTGGAGGCCGGTCGACGCATCATTGTGGACCTGATTCCAGAATGAGCAACGCCGTCCGCGAAACGACGTCCTGCCGCTTCGATACAATGAGCCTTGGCCAGAGATGATTTCGACAGAGGTAATCGTATTTTCTGAAATTTATTGTCGAGAAGACAAAACGGCCGGCGTGCCCGATGGGCAGCCGGCCGTGAGTGGCTTTGCAGCCAATACGTGACGCGAAGTATTATGCGGTGGCGATGGTCTGGTCGTCGATGACGGCACCGCCGACGTGAGCCTTGATCGACTCGATGGCATGCAGGGCCGAGGCCTTCGCCTTATAGCCTTCCGAACCGAACATGGTTTCGCCGTTCGAGGCCTTGAAGCGGAAGCGAAACTCGCCGGCCTTGTCCTTGTAGACTTCAAATTTATACATGGTTCTCGTCTCCTAGAATCGCGTCAGCGCGGGATAACGCTGAAAATCTAGCTCAACTTTGAAACTATTTCCACAAGGTTGTATTCGGCACGACTTGCCCGGTTATCGCTATTTCGCGATGAGCATATGTTCCTCGATGCCGGCGTCGAACTGCAGACGCGCAAGCTTGGCGTAGATGCCGCCGTGGCGGATCAGGGTTTGATGCGTGCCTTCCTCGATGATGCGGCCCTGATCCAGCACCAGAATGCGGTCGGCCTTGAGCACGGTTGCCAAACGATGAGCGATGACGAGGGTCGTGCGTGCCTCCATCAAGCCCTCCAACGCCTTTTGCACCAGGGTCTCGCTCTCGGCATCGAGGGCCGATGTTGCCTCGTCAAGCAGGAGGATCGGCGCATTCTTCAGGATGGCGCGGGCAATGGCGATGCGTTGGCGCTGGCCGCCGGAAAGGGTGACGCCACGCTCGCCGACCTGGGTGTCGTACCCTTCTTCCAGGCGCGAAATGAATTCGTCCGCCTGTGCGGCCATCGCGGCGGCGCGCACTTCTTCACGGGAGGCGCCGGGGCGGCCGAAGGCGATGTTGTCATGGATCGAGGCGGCAAAAATCGTGGTGTCTTGTGGCACGATGGCGATGCGCTCGCGCAAGGCGTCCGGCATCACGTCGCGGGCATCGACGCCATCCAAGGTGACGCGGCCCTTCTGCGGATCATAGAAGCGCAGCAGCAGCGAAAAGATCGTGCTCTTGCCGGCGCCCGACGCCCCGACGATCGCGACGGTTTCGCCTGGCTTTACCGAGAAGGAGAGGCCATGCAGTGCCGATCTGCTTGGTCGCGACGGGTAGAAGAAGTGGACATCGGAGAATTCCACGCGGCCCTGCGGCGGCTGCGGCAAGGGCAGGGGATTGGCGGGAGCGGTGATCGGCGATACTTCGGCAAGCAGCTCGCCCAGGCGGTCGGCAGCACCCGCAGCCTGGGACAGCTCGCCCCATACTTCGGACAGTGAGCCGAGCGAGGAGCCGGCGATGACGGAATAGAGCAGGAACTGGCCGAGCGTGCCGGCTGACATGGTACCGGCAAGAACATTCTGCGCGCCGACCCAGAGAACCGCGACGATACTGCCAAAGACCATGGCGATTGCGAAGCCCGTCAGCAGCGAGCGGGATCTGATTGCCGCGCGCGCCGCCTGATAGGCATCCTCGACCGCGCTGCCATAGCGCCGCGCGGCGGCATCTTCGCCATTATAGGCCTGAATGGTGCGGTTGGCCGCGATGGTCTCGTTGGCATAGGCCGATGCCTGCGCCAGCGTTTCCTGCGCGGCCCGCGAGCGCTTGCGCACCGAACGGCCAAAACTGACGAGCGGCAGGACGATGATCGGGATCGCGATCAGCACGATGCTCGACAGCTTCGGGCTGGTGACGATCATCATGATCACGGCGCCGAGACAGAGGATGAGGTTGCGCAGCGCGACGGACGCGGTGGCGCCGACCGCGGACTTGATCTGAGTCGTGTCGGCCGTCAGCCGCGAAACGATCTCGCCCGACTGGTTGACATCGAAGAAGGAGGGCGACAGCCGCGTCACGTGGTCGAAGACCTCGCGGCGCATGTCGGAGACGATGCGCTCGCCGATGGAGATGACGAAGTAATAGCGCAGCGCGCTCGCAGCGGCGAGCAGCAGGGCCATGATCATGATCGCGACGAAATAGCTGTCGATCAGAGCGCGGTCGGCCTGATCGAAGCCGTGATCAATCATGCGACGGACGGCGACCGGCAGAGCAAGCGAAGTCACGGCAGCGATGACGAGTGATATGATCGCACCGGCCACCATGCCCCGATATCGCCTGAGGTAGGGTGCCAGTCGTCCGAGAGGACGGATTGAACGGTTTTTCTTTTCCTCAGCCTGGCCAGTCTCTGACAAGTCGTCTCCAATCCCCATATCAGCAAGGGACTTGGCGTTTCGCCCCTTGTTATCGCCGCTGCCTTCATGTATAGGCACGCCATCTTAATTGGAAGCCGTGGCCTTTAACGGACTGCGGCTTCATTTATTCAATCGGTTCGGTTGCCGCAATGGCTTGCGACAAATGGACCCTGGCATGACAGGAAGATTGTTATGAAGGCCAACATTCATCCCGACTACCACACGATCAAGGTAGTCATGACCGACGGCACCGAATATGAAACCCGCTCGACCTGGGGTTCTGAAGGCGCTGTCATGAACCTCGAAATCGACTCCAAGTCCCATCCGGCTTGGACCGGCGGCAACCAGCAGCTGATGGACCGTGCCGGCCGCGTTTCGAAGTTCAACAAGCGCTTCGGCGGTCTCGGCATCTAATCGCATTGCGATTTGCTGTTTGAAAAGAGCCCGGTTTCGCCGGGCTTTTTTGCGTTCGAAGCGCAACTTGGCAGATCATCGCATGCGTCGCAGGTAATCGGCACGGTCGAACGGATTTGCTGCTGCGCGCTCCCGCACATGGTGTGGACCCGACAGCGGCGCGTGATGATCGAAGGCGTGATCCAGGACTCCCGCTCCAGCCGACAATCCCAGCAATTGCCTTTGGATGGTCTGGATCATCGATGATGCCACTGTGCCTTCCAGCCGGGCCAATCCTTCGTCGATCTGCGTTTTTCTCATCGATGCGCCGGCTTTGGCCAGCAAGCTGTGCACGCCAGCCAAAGCTGTTGCCGGTATCTCGATGTGAAAATGCTCGATAGGCTCGCATAGGATCGTCTGTGCGGACGAAAGCGCGGATGCGAGTACCAGCGGCGTCAGCTTGCGGAAATCCACCGCCGTGCTCGCCGGCGAGCTCTGCCGCGCCGCCGTCATGGCGACATGGCAATCGATGACCTGCCAGCCGAAGAGACCTTCCTTGAGCGTTTCGAAAACTGCTTCCTCGACCGCGCGATAGAAACTTGCCGGCATCTGGCCGATATCCACCTCCAGGGTAAAGCTGTTGCCGGTGCCTTCCGACCGCGGCTCGACACGCAAGCCGACCGTTGCGAGAAACGGATTGGGCTCCTTGAATATCAGTTCGACCGCGCTTCCCGTCTGAGCCAGCCTCTCTACATGGATGACAGTGCTTTCTTCGAAGACGATGTCGAGGCCGAACTCGGTTGAAAGGGTTGCCTGGATGACCTCCTTCTGCACTTCGCCGTAGAGCGAGACATATATGTCGCCCGTCTCCTCATTGGTGCGCAGGTTGATGAGCGGATCCTGCTCCGCGAGTTGGGTCAGAGCCAGCCAGAGCGCTGCGCTTTCCGAAGGGTGCATCGAGCGGATGCGGGTTTCCAGAGTGGGCGGCGCGAAGTGGCGAAGCGTGCCGGATGGGCGTTCGGTGCCGACCCAATCGCCGATACGGGCATTGGTGAGCCCGCCGACCTTGGCGATCTGCCCTGCGTGGATCTGTGTAACCT